>CAVQWB010000042.1:0-57627 GCA_963717225.1 uncultured Acidobacteriaceae bacterium
CAATTCCGCACACGAGGACAAGTCAAAGTCGCTAGCGAGTTCACCCTATCCACCATCGCCTACAACCTCTCCCGCATGTATTCGATCTCTACCCTGCATCTGCAGAAAATCCACCGCACCTGCTGCTGGGTATTGATCGAACTTATTCTCTCCACCCCCAAATCATGGAAAATACAAGCCATTGCCTTCGTTCTCACGCAGTCTCTTTAAGCCCCTGCGGCGCAATTTCCCTCTCAGTTCGGCTTCGGGCAGCGTTCGGCAGCTCAACCTGCGAGGAAGACGTTCCCTTCGCAGCATTCAATAGCTCGAACAGGCTTTGTATTTTTCTGGAGGATTTGCAGGGATTGGATGAAGAAAAATTGGCGTTTGTTCGGTTCATGACGAAAGGCTACCCTGTGGTTACGTCACGGGTGTCCATGAAGCATTGGTTGCGGGGATCCCAGGTCTCAAAAGCGAGACCTGGGGCACCCTTCGCGTTTTTCCTTTAACGGCTTACGGGCACCTGCACGGCAATCGCTTCCAGCTGCGCCAAGTGATTCAGATCGTGACCGGCCATGGTTTCAATGAGCTCGCGAAAGGTCATTTCCCCGCGCTCCGGATGGAGAACGGGCTTTGACATGGCCTCTGCAGGTATTGACCGCAGCAGCATCAGGTTCCATTGACGCACGCAAGAGAAGGTCATCATGGCAGCCTGTGGATCGTAACCCGCGTAGTTGGCTGCCCAGGTCTCCTGATCGAAAGGCTGGATGACGTGATGGTCCTGGGCCAGGGTCTGGCGTATGCGGTAGCTAAAAACCAGTTCGCAATCGGCCAGGTGACACAGGATTTCGTGCGGACTCCACTTTCCGGGCGCAGGCGATTCTTCTATACGAGCCGGACCAAGGGCAACGGATAGTTGTTCGAGATGTCTTGCGGTGGTCGCCACTACCTTGAGAGCGTCGCGACTGCCTAGCTGTCGTGCATATGGGTTCATTTCATTACAATAACGTCTGCGGACACCTCTTCTCAACTTACTGGGAGGAGGTTACCGAAGATTCGATGGTCACTCTGTCGCAACGGGACGAGTCTGTGCCCCGAGCAAACCGTCCCTGTAACCGCCAGCATGACTCTGGGACTGCGATTGATTCCCGGTTGAGGTCTGAATGACGCCAAATCCCCCCACCATCCCTGCGGAACAGGCCAAAGAAATTCGCCGTTTGTCGCACGATTTAAGCAACGCACTCGAAATTATTGTGCAGGCCAACTACCTGCTGGGCGCAATGACGCATGACGAGTCGGCGAAGCAATGGGTTCAGCTGCTCGATAATGGAGTGGTCCAGGCCGCAGGCATCAACCGTAATCTTCGTGACTATATTGTTGCCAATAGCTAGAGCATTTTCACTTCTACTCTGCGCAGGAAGGTGCAGGGGATGTGCGTCCCAACGGCGAGTTTTTCCGCAGCTTCTTTAGCGCCTTAGCCCCTGTTATGGCAGGAGCCATGCCGCTACACTTACCTGGCAAAGAAAAAACCCAGGGGCGTAAAGCCCTGATCATTTCGCCTTCTGAGCGGCACGACTGAAGTCGTGCCCTAACAAGAAACAAACCCTCGGCTAAGTAGCCAAGGGCGTGATGCTGACGGCGAATCCGAGGTTCTGTAGGCGGTTGAGGAGCCGTTGGACATGCTTGCCTTGGGCTCTTTTGTCGAAGTGATTTGGGCCTAGATCCTGGTACGGATTGCCATTTTTAAGCATGTGATATGCGGCGGTGAGGATCGAGGCGGCGACCGCACAGATGGCTTTTTTCGCGCCCCGCCGAGAGCGCAAGCGCAGGTATTGTGCTTGAAGATAACTCCCTTTGGTGCGACTGGCCGCCCAGGCGCATTGCACCAGCGTGGACTTCAGCCATGGTGCGCCTTTCTTCATCCGCGTGGAACGGCGTTTGCCCGCGCTTTGGTCGTTTTTCGGACACAGCCCGGCCCAGGAAATCAGATGGCCCGCGGTCTTGAATCGGCTCATATCGATGCCTATCTCCGAGACCATCACCTCAGCCGAGAGAGCCCCCAGACCGGGGATAGTGCAGATCAGCTCGATGGCGGCACGAAAGGGTTCCAGCTGAGCCTCCACCTCCTGATCAACGCTCGTGATGGCCGCATCCAGAGCATCGATCTGGTTCAGATGCAGCTGAAGCAGAAAACGATGATGGGCCCTTACCCGACCACGCAACGCCGCTTCTAGCGCATCGGTGGTGGCGTGGAGGCGTCGGTGCGCCAACAATGCCAGGTCCCGGGGCACGGTCTGGCCGGCAATCAAGGCTTCCACCATACGACGCCCAGACAGACCCAGAATATCGGTGACCACCGAATCCAACTTGATGTTGGCATCCTCCAGCGTCTTCTGAAGCCGCTGCATATGACCGCTTCGCTCCCGCACCAACTGCTTGCGGGTGCGCAGCAGGTCGCGCATCTGCATGGTCGGCTCGTCGGGCACAAAGCTGGCCTTGATCAGCCCATGGGCCATCAGATCGGCTAGCCACGCCGCATCCTTGACATCGGTCTTACGGCCAGGCACGTTCTTCACATGGGCGGCGTTGCCCAGCACCAGTTGGAACCCGCCGTCGCAGAGAATGTGCCAGATCGGCTTCCAGTAGACACCCGTGGCTTCCATAGCGATATGCGTCGCCCCCTCGGCCGACAGCCAGTCGGAGAGGTTCATTAGTTCTTGGGTCGTAGTCTTGAAGGTCTTCACCTTGGTGCTTACCTCACCTTCTACCATGTGGCGAACGCAGGCCACCACCGTGTCCTTGTGCACATCCAGACCAGCGCAATGCGGATGCAGAACTTCCATCCTTCCTCCTTCTGCGCCGTGGGTGTGGAAACCCTATCCAAAGAATCTAACAAGCGTGCTCAGGAGCGGTTGATCTGCCCTTGGCGACAATCCGGGGTGCTTAAGGCTTCCGGGTCCGACTGATACACGGGCTCGTTCACACCAGGGAATAACCGACCTCTGTACCCACCACGCTCCCTAACTTTAAACCTGCTCAACCCACATTTCATCCCTCGCGGGTCGGCAACGCCGGTGGACGACTGATACAAAGCAAAACCCATAACTGAAGCTCGACAAATCATACGCCGGGCTCGAAAAAATGTAGCTGCGGCCGGCCCTTGGGGCGGGATCAGAGAAACTCGTCAGCCCAGCCCGGAAGGGCTGGGCTGACGTTTAGCGGGCGGCCCTCCGGGCCTCTTAGGCTAGCTTGGCGTCCAGGGTGATTTCGGTGTTGTTCTTGAAGAGGCGGGAAATCGGACAGTTGGTCTTAGCTTCCTGCGCCGCCTTGTCGAACGCGGCCTTGTCCGCGCCTGGTACCTTGGCCGTGGTTGCCAAAAGAATTTTGGTAATGGTTGGGCCGGCATCCGTTTTGTCAAAAGTGACTGTGGCCTTGGTGTCGATTGACTCTGGGGGCAGATTCGCAGTGCTGAGCTGGGCGCTCAACGCCATGGTGAAGCAACCCGCATGCGCGGCTGCAATCAGTTCTTCGGGGTTGGTACCGATACCATTCTCGAACCGGGTACTGAAGGAGTACTGGCTGTCTTTCAACACGCCGCTCTGGGTCGAAACCTTGCCTTTGCCATCTTTCAGGCCGCCGTGCCACACTGCGCTTGCTGTGCGATCCATACAAACTCCTCTTGAGGGGAATTGGAAATAACCCGTCTTATTGTATTGATGCTGGTAGCGTACGACTGTGAAGAAACCTGCTGCTGAAAGTTCCAGGTACCAGCGGCTTACCCGTTAGGACCTTGCCTGGCCATGGGCAATGAAACCATGCGCGCCTGCTGCGTCTGGGTGGCAACATCATGCAATATCAGCTGGCCCTGGAGCAGATAGTACCCCTGCTGGTCCCGGGTCCGAGCGGTTCCCCGCACGATGGTTCCGTCAAAAGAGAACCACACGCCGTGGACTTGCCTGGTGGTGAACGATAATCGCTGGCCAGCCAGGCGGCTGGTGGCGAAGAAGAAAGTGAGCGGAGTCCCCTCGTCGCTCTCGCGGTCGCCGAACCGGGTGATGTAGCCGCTCAGCCGGTCTGGCTGCAGCTCTACATCAATCATTTCTCCAGAACCCAGGGTGTATTCGCCTGAGGCTTCCGGCGGAAGTATGGTCCGGCCGGTCGACCGGGTGCCTATATCCAACTCATCGTCGACCTGGTCATAGCTCCGCCGATGCAGGACTGGTTCAGGCGCCTTGTTGGTCTGCGCCCACACGGGCGACGCTGCGCATGGAGCAAAAACCAGGGCGAGCAGCGCTGTGACATTCCAACGTGAGAATTGCACGTTAACCCTCTAAGGGGCCGATTGCCCCATGCTCTTCTTTCGGGCAGCCTCAAACTCGTCCCCCGGCTTCCAGGTCACGGGCGCTGACGACAGAGCCTGCCACCCTAGTAAGAACCCGAACTGAGCCAACCTTGCATCGGCGCGAAAATCCATATTTGCCTGATATTCGTCGGTGGGGCGATGGTATCGCTGGACATCATACTCCGCTTTCTGCTGCTTTCCCCAGCCCTTCGGGTGACCGGCGAAGAGATCGCCTTCGTCAATGGAAAAGGCCGGTACCCCGACGCGCGCCAGGCTGAAGTGGTCGGAGCGATAGTAGATCCCGGCCATGGGGGCATTGTCGGGCTGGATCTGAAGATTGAAGGCTGCCGCGGTCTTCTCCACCACTGGATAGAAGCTGGTGCGCTCCGAGCCAGTGACCTGAACAGAGGTGGGTATGCCGATGGGTAGCAGCTCATCATAGTTGAGGTCCAAGGTGAGGTCGCGAATGGGCTCCGGAGGATGCATACCCAGATATTTCGATCCCAGCAGGCCCTGCTCTTCCGCAGTGACGGAGGCGAAATAGACGTTCCGGGGCGGAGGAATTTTCGCAGTAGCATAGGCGCGCACCATCTCGAGCAATATGCCGCTGCCGGTCCCGTTGTCCACGGCGCCATTGTAGATCTTGTCGCCTGAGGCAGTGGGATCGATTCCCAGGTGATCATAATGGGCGGTGTAGAGGACGTTGCTGCCTGGAGCTGGGTCTGCTCCCGGCACCATGGCGATAACGTTTGCCGAGTCATACTTTCGCACCTGGCTGACGATGTGCGCCTTGAGACGCACCGGAAGCTCCACAGCCTTGAATCCGCGCTTACCGGCCGCTGCGATCATTTGATCTGCGTTCAGGCCGGCGGCAGCAAAGAGCTTTCGGGCGACGTCGAGTTGTATCCAACTGGCCGCCTTAAGGATGGAAAGGGGGTCATCGCGCAGGTACGAGGTCTCGGTCGATTCGGAATTACGCACCACTTCCCAGCCGTAGCTGGCGAGGTCGGTCCGGTGAATCACCATCACGCCCGCCGCACCCCGGCGTGCCGCTTCTTCGAACTTGTACGTCCAACGGCCGTAGTAGGTGAGTGCCTGGCCCTCAAAAAAATGCGGGTCGGTCGATGGCGGCTCGTTCACGATGGCCAGCAGGATTTTTCCTTTGACGTCGACGCCTGCGAAATCATTCCATTGATACTCAGGTGCGTTGATTCCATAGCCAACGAAGACGATGGGCGCATCGAGGTCAACGATCGGCGCTCCGGTTTGGTCCTTGGTGACGTAGTCTTCTCCGTACTTCAACTGCAGGGGAACACCGTTGGCGGGAACAAAGGTAAAGGTGGTCTTGCCGGCGTCTGTGTGCACGGCCATCAGGGGGACGGCCTGGAAATAGGTGCCATTCTCGCCTGCAGGTTTGGCGCCGGCCAGAGCGAACTGGGTCGCCATGTATTCGGCCGCGAGCTGGCCCCCTCGCTTGCCCGGGCCGCGGCCTTCGAGCAGATCGCTGGATAGAAAGCGGACATGAGCGCGGATTTTTTCCGGATCGATGCCCGCTGCAGCCTGGCGGGCGGCGGGCGGAACCGTGTCGAGCACAGGCACTTCGGGCATACTTAATGCGTGTCCCAGCGATGCCGTGAGCAAAAGCGCAGGGCAAAGAAATTTCTTCATCTCACCTCTTTCAAGAGTTTCGGCATAATTTGCAACCGCTGCAGAACCTTGCGCGCCAGCCCGGTCAGGGGCAAGGTGCTCAGTTCTGAACTCTTCGTCCATTGCCGGGGAGTTTTCCGGGCGGACCAGCGCAGCCTGGCTTCCGGCTCAGAAAAGCGGAGTACGCGAACCTGATAGTTGGTCACGGTGATGGCGTGGCGCAGAGTGATTTCCACGCGCTGGTGGTCACTCTCCCTCATTTCCACCTCGGGCAATTCCCACATGCCTGGCATGAGTGAGGCGGAGGGAGGACGCTGCTGGAGCAACACCTGCGTGCCGCCTGGACGATCCCTGCGTAGGAGGGCGTAGGCGATTTGCCGGCTGCGCATTTTCCTGGGTGGAGGCGCCTGGTGCTCACCCCGGGTCTTACAAAATGGCTGGACCGGGCAGTGCAGGCATAGGGGGCGTTGGGGCAGGCAGATCGTGGCTCCCAGTTCCATCATCGATTGGTTGAAATCTCCGGGACGTTGGTGATCGAGCAGGCTGGCAGCGCGATCACGAAGCCATTTTGCCTGGACCACGGAGGTGCCGTTCTGGGGAAAGACACGCAGGAGCACCCGCTCAACATTGCCGTCAATGACGGCGACCGGCTCACGAAAGGCGATGCTGGCAATGGCCGAGGAAGTGTACTCTCCTATGCCGGGCAGCTTGCGTAGTTCCTGGGCGGTCGATGGAAATAGGCCCTGGTGGTCTCGTACTACCATCTGGGCGGCTTTGTGCATCATCCTGGCGCGACGGTAATATCCCAGTCCGCTCCAGGCGGCAAGTACAGCCGGTTCTTCCGCTTGGGCGAGCGCGGCCACTGAGGGGAACAGGGCCAGGAAACGAGCGTAGTAGTCGAGGACGGCGGTGACCCTGGTCTGCTGCAGCATGATCTCGGAAACCCAGATGCGGTAAGGGTCAGGGCTTTGCCGCCACGGCAGATCGCGCGCGTGGGAATCGAACCAGGCCAACAGCTCATGCTGAAATTTCCGGATCATTTCCGGAGGGGTAACCACCCTTCGAATGTATCAGAGGGGGGAAGGGAAACTGCAGATCCCTCCACGGCACGCTCCACGGCTGGCCGGGACAGGCGGGACAGGTCGGCTTCGCTCCCACGGCAAGCCGGGGCATAGCGGGGCGGGATGACATTCTGTTTGAGATCCTGGGGCAGCCTTCGATTCCACCTCTCGATTTGTTGCAGGGAGGGCGAGCTGTGACTAGGGAGCCGATTGCGTTTGCGGTTGTTCGGTGTGCACGGTGAGGATCCAGTTGCCCTGGGCTACTTGTTGCCAGACGCTGATTGCGGTGTAGGTTTGCAGCGGGCCGCCGGCCGAGGAAAGCTGCAGGGTGTAGTTGAGGGTCATGTCCGGACCGTTTGGCTTGACGACCATTCCAGTGATTGTGAAATCGGCGAGGTTTAACCCTTGCAGATAGGGAATGAGCTGATCTTTGCTGAGCACTTTGCCGCCTACGTTGTACATGACGTTGGCGGCGAGCAGTCCGGGGAGCTGCTGCCAGTTCTTTGCTTTCACCGTGGACCAAAAGATGCGTTCGTACTGCTCGGCGCTGGTTGTGCTCTTGATAGTGGGCGGTTTCTTTTCGCCGTAGAAGGTGCAGCCGGTAAGACCAACCAGGCTGGCCGCAAGCAGACTTGTCATCCAGATGGTGCGCATCGATCTTCATTGGAGCACAGAAAAGGCTGCCGGTTGGCAGCCTTTCTGCACTCTTGTTGCGGCTTAATGTTAGTCGCCCATGACAGGTTCTTCGCTGGCTGCCTGCGGAGCCGCCTTGGGCGCCGGAGCAATCAACGAGTCCAGCGGAATGAAGCCCTCTTTCGGCTTCTCTCCCAGCACATGCTCGCGGTAGAGCCGAGCCATCTTGGCGTTTTCGGCATCTGCCTTGATTTTCGTGTCGCGGGCCTTCAGCTTCTCCTCACGAGCGTTCTTGGCAATGCCCAGCTTGTCGAGGGTGTCGTTGGCAGACGCCGTGACGTGGTCCTGGTTGAGGACCAGGTTGTGGCTAGCATTGCCCATGCCGACTTTCTTGCCGCCGGCAAAGATCTCGTGCCGTCCGTGCTCCTCGTACCACTTGGTCAGAGTGGCGGTCATGTGCATTTTCTCGATAATGTTGCGCCAGCCCACGCCAGTGTTGTAAGCGCAGAAGGAGATTTCGCCTTCCTGGGTGGCGTATGGGATGATGCACTGCTCGGTGCGGCGGAAGTCGTAGTTAAAGAGATCCTGGAACCACATGCCGGCGATGAAGAGGAAATTCCAGCGGTCGGCACGGCGCTGTTCGATGTCCGCCATAGTGCGGTCGCCGGTGACCTTGCCGTAGTTGCGGCCGGTGGCGCCGAAGCACTTATCGAACTTCTGCAGCAAGTCAAGGATCTTGAAGTGGGTGGGCGACTTGGTGGGATCGTAGTTGCGCAGCAGGGCCAGGGTTACGCCAGCCACGGAGAGGAACTTGCCGCGGGCCGCGTCGTTGATCTTAGCTACGTCTTTGGCCAGCCGGTCTGCGTTCAGAAAGGCGGTGACCGGAACGGCTTCCTTGGTTTCTTTGTCGATCATCAGCGCCATGCCGATGCCGCAATTCGGGTGACAGCCGCAGGAGAGCTGACCCCAATCGGCGTTGGGCCCGTGCACCAGATCGGCCCAATCGGAGAAGGTGCTCATGAAGCTGATGGGGAACCAGTCGCGGGTGGGTTCGCCGAGGCCGGTCTGATTCTTAACGTCGTGGGCCATATGGCTCAGGGTGTAGCGCTGGGCCACGCGGCGTTCGTCGCTCACATCCTCGTCGCGGCCGGTAAAGGAGACCGGCTGGAAGCTGACAAAGTTGATTTTCTTGGGATTGTCGAGGGCGAACTGGATGATGCGCCCCACCTGCTCATTATTAATGCCATTAATGATGGTGGTGACGGGAACGATGTCGACGCCGGCTTCGTGCAGGTTGTGGATGGCCTGCAGCTTGACGTCAAACAGGTTGCCGACCTTGCGGTGCGAGTTGGCGGCATTGCCGATGCCATCGAACTGCAGATAGGCATAGCGCAGGCCCGCTTCGGCAGCGGCACGGCAGAGTTCCTTACTCTTGGCAAATTCGATGCCGTTGGTGGCAGCCTGGACCGAGTTGTAGCCCACCTTGCGGGAGTAAGCGATGGCATCGAGGAAGTAGGGCGACAGCGTGGGCTCACCACCGGAGAACTGGACTGACATCTGGCGGCGGGGCTTGATGGAGATCGCATTGTCGAGCATGGTCTTGATCTCGTCCCAGGTGAGCTCATGGACAAAGCCAACCTGGTTGGCGTCCATGAAACAGGGGTCGCACATCATGTTGCAGCGGTTGGTCAGATCGATGGTCAACACCGAGCCGCGGCCATGGGTCACAGTGGAAGTGCCGTGGTTGTGCAGCTTGTCGTCGTTGTGCGCTTTGATATCGCGCCCGGGGAAGACCTCTTCCAGATGGCGGAAGAAAGCGGTATCGATGGCCATGACATCTTCAAAGTGGCCATGCGTGGGGCAGTCCTTCACCATCAGAATCTTGCCATCGCGCTCGATGATCTGGGCCTTGATCTCGCCCACCTTTTCGTTCAGGAGCACTTCGTGGGGCAGCTTGCCATCGATAATCTGCTGGCGAATCTCAGGCACGCACTTAGGGCACAACGAATCGGTACTGCGGGGCCAGCCCAGCGGGGGCTTCTCTTTCTGGTAGGACTTCAGGAGTGGTTTTTCAGACCATTTGGGGGTGAAAGAAACGTTAGGGCTGATGCGGTTTACCCTCTCAAAAACCGACCACGCGCCTTGCGCAAGGATCGTTACCGCTCTCTCTGAATATTTGACGGCTCTCGACATTAAAGTCTCCTGATTACATTGATGCTGAAGTGCTGGGGCCGAAGGATATGAAATATCTGATAGTTGGATCCGGTGAAGCCGGTTCAACCCACTTACAGGTTACGAGCATCGCTTCCCAATCCGAAACGAGTCACGCTGAACTGCGAGAAACCGGAGCCGGACGGCAAATGATTGATTTGAACGGCTCAGGGGCATGCGGCGATGATGTCGATCTGGATACCGGCCTACAATCGGGCTATTCCTGGGACGCGCCACCTTCAGCGATCGCTACCCGGTTGATCACTCTTTGGACAATGACCACCTGGATGTTCACGTGCCGTGCCAAGTCGGGCACGAATTCTGTGATGGCATTGCCGATCGGGTCGGTGGCCAGCGAGGTGGAAATGCGGGCGGCACTGGCTCCAAAACTATTCTTGCGACCGGGCACATAGAGATTGCCCATGGAGTTGGTGCAAATGGTGCCAAATACGGTGGCGTAGTTGAACATGGGCGCTCCTTCATCGCTCTGCGCGATGACCACCGCATCGAGGACGTGCAGGATTCGCCGGCGGACGGAGAGATTGGGCATGCGATGGTAGTGGGGATCCTGATGGGTTAGGGCCGGGAACAGGAACGTCCCGAAGAACTCACCCGTCATATCCTGGCTGAGCGACACGCCTGCATTTTTGGCGAAACCTTTTAAGCCAGGTCCGTCCGCGGCATGGGAGTCACTGGCGACGCTGAACGCAGACACGGCTCCGACAGTGAGCAGATTGAAGGGGTCGCTCACATTCCTGGCGGCGAGGATGAGCTTCTGCCTGGGGGTGAGCGGGAGGGGAGTGGCGGAATCAAGGAAGCGGGAAAACGTGGGGATGTCCGGCTGGCAGCTCATGCGTGTCTCCGCTGGGCTCGAGGAATCCGGAAGGCATTGCGAGCGAACGCCGAACAAATTGGGACGAGCGGCGGGCGGCACGGGCATTCTGCCCGGAGCAGGTGGACTGACGGGTGGAAATCCTGGGCGACCGTTCGTCCTTTGCCCTTGCCCTATGACGCCCTCGACCGACCGGCCGCTGGGCCGTACCGGAGGCTCGTCGATGGGGGCATAGACAGACGGCTGCGGCGCCTCGGGCAGCTTCTCGGGCGGGGTTTGCTGCTGCCCGAGGAGCGGCGGGCGTCCGAGCAGAATGGTCGCCAACAGGAAAGCCCCGTTAAGAACGCTACTGGTCATAACCCAACTTGTTGCGATGCAGAGAACCCAACGCTCGACTATTCGAGGCGAAGCTTCTGCAGAATCGGGACCTTGCGGATAATGTTGGGCAGGAACTCGAGGACCAGGTTACCGCCCGCGTCGGTGGCAATCGATGTCGCGAAGGTAAGGCCGACAACTTTGGCGGTGACGCTGGGTTCAGGATAATAGGTCACGACCAAAGCCGCGGCGGCGGCACGGCCACCAATCCCGGAATAGTTGAACTGATTGGTTCCGTCATCGCTGCGGCGCATGATCGCCTGCCGGGCGGAAAGCAGGCCACGGTGGACGATGCTGCCTTCGGCAATCCGGTAGTAGCGCGGGTCCTGATGAAAGGCGGCGGCCAGGATGCCGTCAGAGAAAACGCGCACACTGGCAGAGCGCAGCATGGCGGCGCCGAACTTCTCTCCATAAGCTCCGGCGTCATGACCGTATTTAGGGTCGGTATTGAAAAGCTGTTCATAGCTAGCGGAGTAGAGAGCCGGAAGCAGGGTAATGGGACGCGCGACCTCAGTGAACGAGAAGACCAGTTTTTCGGGGGCTGTAAACACCTGGACCTGTCGTCCGGGCTCAATCGTCTCTGCATATTTTCGTTCTGGAGGTAAGAGCGCGGTTGGCGTTTGCCGAGTTTCCGGCGCAAATGGATGGGCCGCCTGCTGCTGGGGTGCATCGGGCAACACCGAACCCAGCATTGACCCGGAGATTCCGGTAGAGGTCTGCGCCGTACCCGAGGCGACCACTACCAGAGAGATGAACAGAATGTAGCCGCACAGTCGTGAGGATTTCGGCAAGGCACCCCTTCAGCTTGCAAAGTTTCTGTATCCAGTCTATGCGAATCAGGGGAGGAGGGGGCGAAGTCGAGGCATGCCGGGTTCCGTTGCGGTACCCTGTGAACGATGCAAGAGTGAGGGCCTATGGTTGATCAGCCGTTCGAGAGCAAGGGCAGCAGTCGCTTTGAACATTTCGGCAAGAAGGTGGATGAGCGCTTTAACCAAGCTTTGCCGCGGGTCGAAGAAGAGGTGAGAAAAGTGATCGTGTACCTCAACGATCAAGTGGTGCCTCACCTGAGGGAGAACTCTTCGCAGGCACTGCGTGCGGCCGCCGATCGGTTGCAAAAATTGGCCGAACAGCTCGACGACCGCCCGGGTAGCGGAGCACGCTAGGGTGTCGCCGGCAATGAAGCTGCGCCGGCTGCGCGCGCCGGCGCAATTGATATTGATCAGCATCGGGATTGCCCTGGGCAGCGGATGCAGGCATAAGCCTTCTCCCGTGGCTGTAGCTCCGCCGCCCCCTCCGCTGACCCCGACAACCAAGCCCAGTACGCCTGAGTCTTCTCCTCCGCCGGTTCCTGCTCGCGAGTGCGCCCGCCTCATCAGGTTCTGTTGCCGACAACCAGGCAGATGCGGATTTCGTCAGCTCGCACCCGGTGATCTATAGCGAGGAGGGGCTGGCCAGTTGGTACGGACCTCCCTACGACAAACGCCGCGGCGCCAACGGCGAAATCTACGACAAGGATGCACTGACTGCCGCTCATCGAACGCTGCCGATGAATTCGCTGATCAGGGTCACGAACCTGGCGAGTGGACAATCGGTTATCTTGCGAGTCACCGATCGTGGACCTTTCGTTGCCAATCGTATGCTCGATCTTTCGCTGGCGTCCGCCAAAGCGATTGGTGTGTGGAGGCCTGGCGTCGCCCGGGTGCGGGTGGAGGTATTCGCAGCGCCGTCCCCGCTTGATCGCGGCGGCCGCTGGTGCGTGCAGATTGGGGCCTTCAAGAGTGAGAAGTTGGCTTATAAGCTACGCGACCAGCTCATACGGAAATACAGTACCGCGAATGTCATAGAGTTCACTGGGCCGACCGGTCATTGGGTGCGCATCCGGCCGCTAGGCGACGACAAGGGACGCGCGGTTGAAATTGCCCATGGCCTCCAACCCAGCGAAGGCGAGGCGTATTTGGTTCGCCTTGATTAGTACGATGGTCTTGCTACAACCCCACGCCGCGGTCGTCACTGCTGTTCCCAACCTGGTTTACTCACTTCCCCCAGGAGTGTTGGAGCGGGCCCGTTCGCTCTACCACTGGCGGACCGCGCTGGATTTTGGCTCCGCAGTTTGGAGCGTCGTTGTTCTGCTGGCTTTTCTGAATTTTCGTTGGGTCGCTGGCTTGGGCGCGTGGGCTACGTCGATCACGAGCCAGCCCTGGCTACAGGGATTTTGCTTCGCTCCGGTAATTTTGCTGCTGCTTTCGGTGTGCCATCTTCCTCTTGCCATGCTGGGCCACCATATCTCGCTCAGCTACGGTCAATCCATCCAGGGTTGGGGCAGTTGGTTTATCGATTGGAACAAGGCACTGTTGCTTAATCTGGTCTCCGGCACCGTAGTTCTCTCTGTGCTCTTTGCCCTGATTCGAAAATCGCCCCGCTGGTGGCTGTGGTTGTGGGTTTTGTCTCTACCGGTGCAGCTTCTGGTTGTCTTCGTGCTGCCGCTGGTGGTGGACCCCATGTTCAATCACTTTGAGCCCCTGGCGCAAACGAGTCCGGCTCTGGTGCAGCAACTGGAACGGGTGGTGGGCAGGACGGGGGTCTCCATACCGCCCGCACGCATGTTTCTTATGAAGGCCAGCGAAAAGTACACCAGCTCGAACGCCTACGTCACTGGCTTTGGTTCTTCGCAGCGAGTCGTGGTGTGGGATAACACGCTCAAGAGCTTGCCTCCGGATGAGATTTTGCTGGTCTTCGGCCACGAGCTTGGGCACTATGTTCTGCACCATATAGAGCGCGGGCTGGCTATAGGAGCGGTGCTGTCTCTTTTCTTTTTGTGGATCGGTTCTCACCTGGTGGGTTTTCTGATCCGCCGCTACGGGCCACGCTGGCATATCGCTTCACTAGAAGATTGGGCAGCGACGGGCGTGCTTATGCTGGTCTTGTCTATCCTGTCTTTCGTCGCTGAGCCCATCGGGAACAGTATCAGCCGGGCGCAGGAACATCAGGCGGACGTGTTCGGGAGCGAGGTAGTCCATGGCATTGTTGCCGATCCACAGAAAGTGAACGCCCAATCGTTCCAGCGGCTGGGCCAGGAATCGCTGGAGTACCCTTACCCATCGTGTTTCGTAGTCTTTTGGACCTATACTCATCCGCCGATCGCCGACCGGGAAGCTTTCGCCGCAAGCTACGATCCATGGCAGCCGGGCGGCCACCCGCGATACTTCAGCAAGTAGGATGTTAAAGAAGGAGCTACACGTTCATGTCCTGTTTGTTCTGCAAGATCATTGCCGGCGAGATTCCTTCGAATAAGGTTTTCGAGGATGATCTAGCCTATGCGTTCCGAGATATCAATCCTCAGGCGCCGACGCATATTCTGATCCTCCCCCGCAAACACATTGCATCGCTGGCGGAGACGGGCGCCAAAGACAAGGAAATGCTGGGGTATCTCCACCTGGTCGCAGGGCGGATTGCCAACAGCGAGGGACTGTCGAATGGTTTCCGCACGGTGATCAACACCGGGCCCGATGGCGGCCAGACAGTTGACCATCTTCACGTGCATTTGCTTGGCGGGCGCTCGATGCACTGGCCTCCAGGATAACGAGGCTTCCATAAGCACATCGGCCACGCGCCCGGTTTATGCATCGCATCGTCCAGCAGGAAGGGTGCCGCGTCTACGGCGCTCGTCGTCGCCATGATGGATACCAAGTCCTTCCGGACTGGGCTGACCTTTGGGAGTCGGCCCTCCGGGCCTCGGTGGATCTGGTCGTTCTCACACACACTCATTAGACCCTGGGTTGGAACCGAGGCGCGGCTAAGTCCTTTGTTTCAAGCGACGGTTAAAATTATGCGTGTATTTCGCCTCCAGGGTGGCCGACGGAAAGGGTGCGTGATATGCGTGGTATGCGTGGTAAGGTCCGACGAAAAGGGTGCGTGATATGCGTGGTATGCGTGGTAAGGTCCGACGAAAAGGGTGCGTGATATGCGTGGTATGCGTGGTAAGTCTGAATCCAGGCAAGGGGTTGTCCGGGATAATTTGCCCACTGAGCCGTTCTGGCGAACCGCGTTTCATGCATCATCCGCGCACGTGTCCGGCAAATGATTTGCAACAGCACAAAATTATTAGTGGGCATACCTTTATATATGCGGATTCGGGTCAGTGTTGCAGCAGGAGAAAGGCGTTTTTTCGTACGACTTTCCAGGCGGTACCCGTCTCTTCCGATGGATACCTCCTTCATAAGTCTGAAGCTCTCCCGCCCTCTCTTCAGCAACCGATGATTGCATTGCACTGCGCCGGGGATAAATCCCCGGGCGTGCCTATCTTCCTAACTTTTAAGCTTCTAGGCGCCACTAGGCTTTGGATTTATTCTTCGGGAGCGGGAGGTTGAGGTCCGTTGTATCCCACATCTCGCGAAAAACGAGCGAGATATGGGGCACCCAGGGCTAGCTTGCAGGGACAGAATGCAAATTCACAGTTCTCACGCAGGGGCTTAAAGCCCTCGTCCTCCTGGCTCCTTTTCGGCACGACTGAAGTCGTGCCCTGATACAAAGCATCAGACCGGTGACTCCAGAAAACTCGCGCATTCCGTAGATTTGGATGTATCCACCCTCTCCGAAATGAGAAATTTCAGGCCGGGGATAAATCCCCGGCCTACCCTAAAACGGGTTTTTTGCAGCCTCGAAGCCGGGCCCTGATGCAAAGCCAAAACTTGGGGGAGGCTATTTTGAAGCGTCGAGCACGAGCACCCAGTCACCATCACCGGCGTGGTTGTTTCCGGGCGGCGTAAATTGCTGGGTTCCTTTGTTCGTAAATGGCTGTCCAGATATTGCGGTGTAGGCGCCGTTGGTGGGATCGAACCATTTCGCAGTTGGGTTCGCTTTGAGGCTCGCCATGTTCAGGGTGATGGTTCGCGTGGTCGGCATGTAAACGACCACAAATCCGCCGTCGGGCGTCTTGGAGGCGGTGGCATAATCGCTCTTGCTGACCCGGGTTTGCTTGAGGTCACCGAAGGTTCCAAAGCCCGCGGTGAGGACAGAATGGTCCTGATCCGGGACGAGATCCTGCCAAGGTAACCCAGTAAAGAAGTCTTTCCAGATGGTCACCTGGGCGACCCCGGGTGTATCGATGTTGTTCTGCCATCCAGGCTTAAAGGACCAGGTGTACATGTTGCCGTAGAACTGGCCTTTGGCCCCGGTCAGCATGGCCCAATACTCTTCACGGCGGAGGACGTTGGGCGTGCCAAAGTCAGGCGGCGTTCCGACATCCTCCAGTTCATAGTGCGCTTCGATGAGGAAGACCGGCATGACTGGGGTCTGATTGTAGTTGCGGAGGACTTGAATGTAGGTGGGTCCGTATACGTAAGCGCCGTTGATGGCGATGAGCGCCGCCCATGCCGGGTCATCGAGGGAGGAGCCGAAGGGCGGCGGGTTAAACTCGATGGTTTGTATTTGGTCCGGATCGACGGACTTGATGCCCTTGGCGACGGCCTGGACCAAGGCATCGTCGGTGGCTTTTTGCCAACCCATGAAATCGTTGCCGTTAAGCCAAGCCACGTTGGAGAACTTCTTGTAGCGGTTTCCGAGGTATTGGCCGTAGCCGTAAGCGACCTTCAAGCCGTTGTTGCGCAAGGGCGGCAACCACCCGGCGGTCTCGACGGGATCGATGAAGACAAATATGCCATGCCTGGCAGCGGATTCAACGATGTGGTCGAGGCGAGCGAAGTAGGCTTCGTTCGGCTTGGAGAGGTCGGAGTGGGTGTAATCAGTCCCGCCCGGAAGCATAGCGAAGGGGCGGAGACCATCCGGAGTTTCGGCGTGTATGTTGCTGGGATAGTCTCGTCCAGCGCAAGCGACGTCGATCCATCCCATGGTGTTAAACCCGTGAGCCTGGCGGTCGGCAAAATAGCCGTCCGCCTCTTTCTCGCTGAGCCTGTAGATCAAACCTTGCGGGGTGTCGCCGACGATAAGAAACGGGGTGTTGTTCTGATCGACAAGATAGCGATGATTGGCGCTGACCTTGAGCGGATAAACGGGCGAGTAGGCGGCGGGAGTTTTCGCCGGTTCCGGCGATGCAGCGGGTTCCTGCGTCTTGGTCGGCTGGCAAGAAATGAGCACAGGAAGCACCAAGAGCATGGCGCACAGGGTAAGGGTTGAACGGTGGTGAGTATTGGTTTTCATTCTGCTTTCGAGACTTTTATCCTTCGGTGAATTGCCGTCCTGCGAGTACTTGTTTTTACGAGCTCGCAGGATGCAACGCAAACGAAATCATCGTTATGACAGGTTTAGAATTCCACACGAAACGTTGCTTGTCCCTGGCGATTACTGATTTGGGAGCTCAGGTTGGTGATCTGGCCAAAGGTGGAGTCAAGGGAGTTATTATCCGGAGCCTGGAGGCGTGTCCGATTGAATGCATTGAAATAATCGACGCGCAAGCTGGCTACCACTCGCTCTGTTATGTGGAACGACTTGATGGCGTCGAAATTCTCAATGCGTAAAGGCGGACTGCGCAAAGCTGGATAGGCACGAACCGAATTCCCCACGGCCCACGGTCCGGTGTTTACAAATGCGCTGATAGGGTATTGCACGGGTGGGGTCGAGGCTTTGCCGGTGAAATAGGCTTTCGACAGACTATAGCTATAGGTTTTCAGCTTGACGCTTGGGTTAATGTCCGGCCGATCAAAGCTATTCACGAGCAGAGGATTGTAGCTGTTGGTTGCTCCCATTGGGCTGCCGCCAGAATAGTTCAGGATTCCGCTGAACTGCCAACCACCCAATAGCTGGCCAGTGATGCCTTTGTTATTTAGATATTTTTGTCCGGGGCCGACTGGTAACTGATAGGTAGCGACCCAGCTAGTGGCATACTTCTGGTCGATATAGGAACGTACGAATTCCGGCGCCGGGTTATATGCGTTCAATCCGTTTGGGGAAAAGGGTGCAGATCCGATTGCGGTGTTGGCGTCATTTGCGCCCAGGGTGATGCTGGCCAGGTAACTCAAGCCATTGGAAAACCGCTTCTCTGCCTGGATCTGCGCTGCATTGTAAAAGGAAGTTCCGTCGCTTTCATAGACAGGAAAGTACCCGCCGAATTGAGGGAACGGAGTCAGCGCCTGTTCCAGAATCGCCGAACTGCCAAACTGCTGCACGAACTCCGGATAAGGAGGGGTGAAACCGGCGGCGACAACATCCGGGGAAAGAATGTTCTCTCCCAAGAGAGCTCCGTACTGGAGCACCGACGGGTTGGGTTGATTGGAAAGTTCCAAAGTAGCGGGAAGGTGAACCGCGCGGTTGCCGACGTACGACGCCGTGAGGAACATGTTCCAGGGCAGCTCTCGTTGAATGCCGAGACTCCACGCGACATCCGACGGGGCCACGCCAACCTTCACCGTGTTGGGTAGAAGTGGTGGTCTTTGTCGATCCTTGTAAGGGAAATTGAAGATGACACCGGCATTCCCGATGGAAGGGCTAAATGGAGTTTCCTGAGGCAGAGGCAGCGGGCTCGCGTCCCAGCTTCCGTAACCTGGAACACTGCTCCCGGTTGCAGCACGCAGATATTGGCCAGCCAGTAAGCTCGCCATGAAGGACGCGC
Organism: uncultured Acidobacteriaceae bacterium; assembly: GCA_963717225.1. Lineage (GTDB taxonomy): Bacteria > Acidobacteriota > Terriglobia > Terriglobales > Acidobacteriaceae > PALSA-350. Next base: position 18,645 of record CAVQWB010000042.1, read on the forward strand.
TTTGGGCCGTGCCATATTCGTAGGCGCCGCCATCCAGAGTTGTGTAGTAGAAACCGGACCGGAGCACGGTCTTGTCGTTCACCATGTAAGCGAACCCCACCCTGGGCTGCCAGTTCTTCCAGCTAATGGCAGCGCGACCGATTCCCGCGCACCCAGCGCAGTTACCGAATTTGGTCGCCGCGCCAGGCAGGTTTCCGGCGCCGGGATTGGGCTCCGATGTATTCACAAAGATGATGTTGTTATTTTTTTCGGTAAACGGAACCAGGATGTCATAGCGGAGGCCAACGTTGAGGGTCAGGCGATTGTTGTACTTGATATCGTCCTGGACGTAGTAGGCAAAGGCTTTGTTACGCATGTACAGTTCGTCGGAAAGAACTCGTATGCTGGCATCCGCCTGGCCGAGAAGGAAACTTGCGAAGGAGCTGCCGTAGCTGCCGAAATTTGGATCGGTTGAATCCGGTGTGGATGTTGTTCTCTGGCTAAAGTTGAAGGTACCGGCGCAGAAGTCGCAGTTGACGATGTCCTGGTAGGTGCGGCGGAACTGGCCGCCGATGTTGAAGGTATGACGGCCTTTGGTCCAGAGCCAGTTGTTGACAAAGACCAGGCCCAATCTGCGGTTCTTTGCTACGGTAAGCCCGCCGGAACAACATTCAAGATAAGAACCCCCGTTTACCCCCCAGTTCGTTGGCGCATTTTGGCCATCGAAGGTGACCAGCGGAAATGTGTTGCTGCCAGCGACTGCCGCAAAGCTGACATTGTGGTTGGCATTGTCTTGATCAGTAATGTAGCCAATCCAGTCCGCGCCTACGGTCACCACGAGATTCTGGCTAATGGTTCTGACGTAATTCAGGAGAAACCCTGTACCCAGCTGGACGTTATTGGCTCCATTTTGCAACGGGTTGCTGAATGGCACGATGGGAGCAGCGTTGACCCCATTACTCTGCGGCAGAAAAGAAGGCTCGGTCACCTTGTCACGCCATTGGCTGAAGTGAATATTCTGACGATCGCTCAGATTGTGGTCGATGGTGTAGGCCCAGAGAAATTGGCTAATCGACACTGAAGGAATAGCCGGAGACTTATTACTCTGCAGACCGGAATTGATGCCGGTACGATCCGGATTAGGAATCGACGGTAGAAGCGAAACAGCGAGTGGACTGAAGCGTGAACTGGGAATGACGTTGCCGGGAAATGGCTGGCCGGTCTGGGGATCGTAAATGGGAATTTGCGTTCCGGTCGAATCCACAAAGTTGCTGAAGTCGCCGTTCTTCATCGCCGGCGTCGGTACGGTTCCAATTGTGTTCTGCGCCTGGTTTTGCTTGAACCAGTCCGCGCTGTAATGGGCGAAGGTGCGATTTTTCCCGTGATATAGCTTGGGGATGATGATCGGCGCTCCGACGGTGAAGCCGTAGTTGTTTTGCTGATCGACTGGAGGCGCCGGTTTTCCGTCGGCGCTGAAGTGGGTGGGGAAAAATCCGCTGGAGTCAAACAACTGATTGCGGAGAATTTCAAATGCGTCCCCATGCAGGTCGTTGGTGCCGGACGCCATGTTATAGGTGACGGCGCCTTGCCCCAACCCGTACCGGGCGTCGAAGGTGGAGCTGTTGACACGAAACTCGCTGATGGCTTCGTAGGGCGGGTTGATATACGTCTGGTTTCCCGAGTAGTCCACGAAAGCTACCGGAACACCATTGAACTGGACCTCGTTTTCGAAGGTGACGCCGCCATTGATATTGTGTTGGTTCGCGTTCCCTTGCACGCCAGGGGCGAGAAACATAAACGAGTCGATTTGCCGGGCAAGACCATTGATCTCAATGGGAGCGTTCTTTACCAGCTCAGGTTCCAGGGTGGTGCCGAGAGCGGGTGAGGTTGTATTCAAAAGGACGTCGCCTTCTTTCACCTGCACGGTCTCAGTGGTCGCTCCCGGCGACATTTGAAAACTCACGGTCGACATCTTGGCTACTTCGACGGTCAAGCTTGTCTGGACGGTCTTGAAGGCGGGGGCCTCCACGGTTACGGAATACTTGCCTGGATTCAGCCCAACGAGGGTAAAGGTGCCGGCAGAGGAGGTTGTTGCCTTAGCGATCACACCTGTCGCATCATTTGAAACGGTTATCTGGGCACCGGGAATGACTGCGCCGGTCGCATCCGTGACCGTGCCGCTGATGCCGTTCTCTACCTGGGCGCTAGACGGAACTGTGCTCAATAACAATGCACAACAAAGCGTAAGCAGGGATAGAAAAGCGGAGGAAGGCAAACTTAAGCAGCGTATCCTGAAAAAGTCTGATTTCTGAATCACGGTGTCACCTCCTGAATTTGGCCGCACGGTCCCGCAGTGCCGCAGGGTCTGGGCACCTGGTCACAACTCTGTCGTTGTTAAGCACGTTCAGTTTTGAATAAAGCAAAAATGAAGGTGCTTAATCCTCTTGTCTGGTCTTTCTGTCGCGGCGACAAGGGCGCAGACAGGGCTGTTCGAGCACGAGATATGCGGGAAATAACGTCGGGCCCAGTGCTCAACCAGACTTTGAGTTGTTGTTAATGTTGAGCCGGAGTGCGGGGTGGGTATAGTGAATTTCCACGATTCTTTCTTGCAACCCTATTGCCTGGCTCGCAGCAGTAGCGATGGGCTTGAGTGGTAGCAGCTTTATGTATGGGCTGAACAGGCCGCGGGAAAAGGCTCCGCTTGGGTGGAGTCGTTCCCTCAGCGGCTTAAAAAGCCCGTCCTATGTTGGGTGGTTAACGTACGGGCTGAAGAGTCTGCGTGAGAACCGCCCTGGTGACTTGTATTTTTGAGTTTGTCAGGTGATAAGGTTTCATGTCACGTTTTCATCCATATTCACCCGAACAAGGGTATCTGGTTCCACCGCACGTAGGGGAGGAACTGGGACCGGACCATCTTTGTTTTTTTATCCGCAAGGTAGTGGGCCAGCTGGACCTGAAGTCATTTACCAAGAGTTACAGCCATGAAGGCGGCATGTTGTATGCGCCGGAGCTGATGCTGAGTGTATGGCTGTATGCGTACGCGACGGGGATGACTTCGGCGCGGCGCTTATCGCAGCGGCTCGTGGAAGATCTTGCGCTACGTTATCTGGGCGGTGGCGCGCGGGTGGACAACTGGGCACTGAGCGCATTTCGACGTCGTCACGCGCTGGCGCTGAACGACGCGTTTACGCAGGTACTGGAGATGGCGCGCAAGTTGGGTTTGGGCAAGCTAGGCCGGGTAGCGATTGACTCGACACGGATTAAAGCCAATGCCAGCCGCGACCGCGTGGATACGGAGCAGACGCTGCGCAACGAGCGGGCCAAGTTGCGCCGCAACATACGGCGCTGGCAGCAAGCCTGCGACAAGGATGACTCCGAGCCGGGCGGACTGACGGTGGCCATCGAAGACGCCGAGCGCAAGTTGGCCGAGTTGCCGCGGCGGCTGGAGCGGCTAGGCAAGAGTGGCTTGAAGAAACGGTCGCGCACCGATGAGGACGCGCGCTTTCTGCGCACCCGTCGCGGCTTTGAGTTGGGCTACACAGGGGAGTTGGCCATGTCGGAGGATCATCTGATCGTGGCCCAGAGAGTGACCCAGGAGTCAACCGATAACGCATCGTTGTCGCCTATGGTGGAGCAGGTCAAGCTTCAGTGCGGCTCGCCGCCGGAAGAGGTGTTGGCCGATAGTGGCTACTTTTCGGTAACGAACCTGGAGTGGCTGGAGCAGCAAAAGATAAATGCCTATCTCCCCGACTCGAACATGGCGCGGGCGTTGAATCTGGGAAAAAGATGCAAGGGAAGGGCAAAGGCGGCGGCGCACAGCCGTATGCGCCAAAAGCTGCGAAGTTCGTCAGGAAGGCAAGCCTATTCCCAACGCAAGACCATCGTCGAGCCCGGCTTCGGGGTATTGAAAGAACAGCGCGGCATGCGGCAATTTCGCACCAGAGGAAAAGAAAAAGTCGCTATCGAGTTCACCTTGGCCAACATCGCCTACAACCTCACCCGTATGTACTCGTTCAAACCCTCCGATGAGCACCAGCACGAGGCGTAAACCGTGCCAGGGTAGTGAATAAAATGGCAACTCATAGCCATGCGCTTGAAATGCGCTTGAAACGCGATTCCAGCCCTCGTACACCCACCCCACTGCGCTCCCCTTAGAAGGGACGCTCCACGACCGTCCACTCCGTTCTCACGCAGACTCTGAAGCCCGTACCCTTCAAAACCAAAGACGTAACCTCGGCGGCCGCATCCATTTCAAAACAGTTATGTACGGCCTGAAGAGTCTGCGTGAGAACCTAGAAGGGAGCGCCGAGTTTGGTGGGAGCCCTCTGCTTCAGCAGAGGGGAGCAACGCTTCAGCGTTGCAGAAACGAGTTGAACTTTGATTATGCGCTTTAGCGCTGGCCTCGAAAATCCAGGGCTAAAGCCCGTTCTTTCGGAATGAACCGCTTTTCCGCTGGACTGAAGTCCAGCTCCCCCCTGCTGAAGCAGGGGGCTCCCACCAGATTCGGGGTGGATGAAATCCGCAGCTCATTTTCCGGTTCTCACCGCAGACTCTTTAGCCCCTGCGGTTGCTTCAGCCGTGGCCTTTGTCCAGAGTTTCTTTGCTGCCCTTGAATCCCTAGTTCGAAAAACTCCTTCGAAGGGAAAATTTAGTAGAAGTAGGTTTGGGTTATGGCCGGCTTGTCGTGGAGGGCGGCAAGTTGGCGGTTGATTTCGGCTGTGCTTGGGCGGGGCGCTCCGGCTAAAGAAGTCTTGGCCGGCCACACGGGCGGCGTGGAGTTGATGTGCGCCCGCCCGGATCCGCTTTTCGTTCGAAAGCGCCTGCGATAGGCCGCGGGCGTCATACCGACTAACCTGCGGAACACGGTGCCAAAATAGCTCTGATCACAGAAGCCCATTTCCTGGCTGATGGTGGCCATCGGCTCATCCGTGTTTACCAGCATCACCTGGGAACGCTCTACGCGGTAGTGATTGAGATACTTCATGAATGACAAGCCGGTGACCCGCTTGAAAAAGCTCATGAAGTGCGATTCACTCATGCCACAAATCCGCGAGGCTTCTTTTACCTGTATGGCACTTCCACAGTTCTCACCCAGAAACCGGAAGAGGGGCAAGAGACGGTCGAGGTCGCGTTGTTGCCGTTGGAAGGTGTCCACCGTGCCGGCGTAGGAGGCATAACGGTTCACCAGCAACATCAGGATCATCTTCAGGTAGGTTTTGACCGCTAACCTGCCCCGGGGCGACAGCGGCGGCAGCTCAGTGCGGATGCGCAACATCAGTTCCAATACCTGGTTGGGAATTCCTGTCTCCGCCGGAACGATATGGGGGAATTCGGAGTCCTGAAGGAGGAAGGGCGTAAGGTATTCAGCGCTGTCGCTTCCTCCCTCACAGCGAATGAGGTCGGGCTCAAAGAAGAGCGCAGCAATCGTCAACGGAGCCGAAGACTGACACTCCACCCGGTGATACAGCGTGCTGCCCACAATGGCGAGGTCGCCCTCATGGAAAGGAAGCAGCCGATCCTGAATGTGACAGTTGGCCGAGCCCGAACACAGATACAAGATCTCGAAGTAGCCGTGGCGGTTCATTCTGACACTGTGGCGGCCATCCTCGGTGAGAAACAAGACATCTACGGGGCATGACACGTCGAACGGCCAGACGTGCACACCCTCTGCATTGATTTGCGGTTCAATGACGCTGAAGTGATCTTTGCAAGAGCGCTTGGGCACATGAACGCGGCCTGCCCTTAGTTGCCCACGCGAAACCGGCTCGTACTTTTCAATCTCAGTGTTCGATGCGGAAGATCTCTTCAACTTCGCCATGGCGTACTCCATGCAAGAAGGTGTGTAAGTTCATGGTGGCGTCACTATATCTGACCCATAGTTCGATTCTTTGGCCTATTTCGAGCGGGCGCGATAGCTTCTCATCGATCTCAAGCAAGCCATGCTCGGCATGCAGCGCCCGGAGACGGATACCATCCATAGCTTTCACTTGCGACAAACCACGCTCAGCACTGATCGCTTTCACGCCGCAGTCGATGACCGCTTTGTGAGAGCCGCGTTTGCTGATGACCGTGGTCAGAACGGTAAGGGACCGTTGAAACCGGGATCCTCGATCGACATAAAGATCGTCCATCAAAAGATAGGAACCCGCTTGAATTTCAGTAATGCCGGGATATACACCTGATATACCATACGTTCCCGTCCCGCCCGTAGAAATAATCGTGACCGGAATTCCCAGGGAACTAATAAGGGCCGCGGTAGAAACCAGTGCTCTGCTGCCCTCGCGCGCCAGTTGCTCTTGTTGCTCGTTCGCCGGCAGGGCCTGTAGATGACCGTCGTATCCCATGAGCCCGCGAAAGGCGAGGCCTCGCTCGACCACAGACCTGGCGAGTTCCACGGCTGCCTCACCCGGCGGGACACCACACCGGTCCAATCCCAGGTCGAGGTCTACCACCACTTCCATCTGCACGCCGTGGTTTCGCTGGGCGCGAGCAAGATCGTTCACACCACTCAGGCTGTCGACGGCGACGATCACGGACGAATATCGGGATAGCTCGGCAATTTGCCGGGCCTTGGCATCGCCGGCAACTTCATTCGCGATGAGGATGTTCTCGACCCCATGGTGGACGAGGATTTCCGCTTCGCGCAGCGTAGCGCAGGTCATGCCAATGGCGCCGGCGCGGATTTGCTTGCGGGCCAACATGGGGCTCTTGTGGTTCTTGAAATGAGGGCGCAGCTTCGCCGGTGTTTCGGCAAAGAACCCCGCCATACGATGCAGATTGAACTCCATCGCATCGAGGTCGACCAGCAGAGCCGGCGTATTGATTTCTTCTACCTTCACCTAGGGCAAAAACTCCTGGTATAGCTTGACGGCAAACTCTTCCACTAACTGGGGCCGAACGTCGTCAAAAAAATGCTTGATGTAGGGCATCTGGCAGTGCTCATCGAAGACCTTCTGGTCTTTCCATTTCTCCACAAAGGTCACCCACCGGTCGTCATCCACGCGCTGGTTCAACTCATAGCGGATGCAACCCGGTTCCGCGGTGGTGGCTTTGATCAACGAATGAAGAGCCGCAATGAGAGCGCCGGTCTTGCCTTCGAGCGCGCGAAACTCTGCGACGCAGACTACCTGCACTGTGTTTTTTTTGGTCATAGTCACCTGCCCGCGGGTACGGATTTATGGCTGAGATATAGATCGAAGGCCTTGCCGGGCGTCTCCTCCCCATGGACGACCGCACGCACCGCCTGAATCATGGCGTGGGGAGCATCACACTGAAAGATGTTGCGGCCCATATCGACGCCGGCTGCTCCTTCGTTGACGGCCTGGTAAGCCATCTTCAGGGCATCCAACTCCGGCAGCTTCTTTCCCCCGGCGATCACCAAAGGAACGGGACAACCGGCGGCTACGCGCGAAAAGCCTGTCTCGCAGTAGTAGGTTTTGACGAAGTGTGCTCCCATCTCGGCACAGATCCGCGTAGCAAGCCCAAGGTACTTGGCATCGCGCACCAGGTCTTTGCCTACACCGGTGACGGCCATCGTGGGGACGCCATAGCGATTGCCGGCATCGACAACTTTGCACAGATTGCCGATCGACTCATGTTCGTGCACACCCCCGATGTAGACCTGAACCGCCATAGCCGACGCATTCAAGCGAAGGGCGTCATCAATATCGACGGCAACCAATTCGTTCGATAGCTCCTTGAGAATGCTTTGGCCACCGCTCGAGCGCAACACGACCGGCCTCGAAATCTCCGCGGGTATGGTGCTGCGCAAGGCTCCGCGGGTCACCATCAGAGCGTCGGCATAGGCGATCAACGGTACGATTGTGATGTCGATTCGTTCCAGGCCGGTGGTTGGCCCCTGAAAGTAACCGTGATCGATCGCCAGCATCACAGTTCTCGAATCGTCAGGATCGAAGATACGTGCCAGCCGGTTTTTCATCCCCCAATCGAGTGCATTGCTCCCTTTGATTCTGCTGGGGGTGCCCCGCTGGGGAATATCGAGATAGTAGTTTTTGCCGTCCTGCAGGTTATCAAGATCCGCCATGGCTCACTCCTTCTTTGAATCCTTTGAAGATGAGGGCAATCGAAGTAGCACCCGCATCGGGATGCCCGCGCGTCCTCTCACCTAAAGACCTGGCCCGGCCGTAGCGGGCGACTAAATCCGTGGTCGACTCGGCGCCCAAACGCGCAGCCAGGGCCGCATCTTCGAAAGCCTCCGGTATGGTCTTGCCTGCCTGGGCGGCTGCACTCGCAGCGGCGACGGCGGGGGTCAATGCATCCATCATTGTCTTGTCTCCGGGCCGCGCCCTGGTTTGCCTGGAGACAGCACGCAGACCCGCCTCGAGTGAGTGCGCAAGGTCGTGACAATTCATCGAATCCCGGGCGAGTTCCGTATCTCCCATGCCGCTGAAGAAGGTTCCCAAAAGGCTGCTGGATGCGCCTCCATCGACACTCAGAACTCTCCAGCCGGCGGCCTTGAGCAAACCCGTCATGCTTTCGGTGCTCGATTCATCCCAAAGTTCCATTTGCTCAGCGGCGCGAAGCATGGTGGTTCCGTGATCTCCGTCGCCGCCGATGGAATCTAATTCCGTCAGCCGCTGGTGCTCGGTACGAAGGCAGGCAGCAGCCCGGATGAACATGTTCTCCAGCTCCGTTCTTCCAATCGAGGTGCTCATTGCATCACAAAAAACGGGGTGTCCGCCGGTGCATCCCAGAGATCGATCAATTGCTCGTCCATGCGCGCAATCAGTAATTGGAATCCGGCCTGTTCCTGGGTGGTGATGAACTCTCCTACGGCGCTGCGAACCAGCTTGATTTTTTTCTCTGCCAAAACCTGCGCTACCCGGCGGAAGACGATGAGCAATTCCATCAGTGTGGTCGCTCCAGCGCCATTCACCAGAACCAGCAGCTCTTCACCGCTCTTCACTGTGAGATCCTCGAGCAGCATGTTGAGCATGATCCCGGCCGTTTGGTCCGCGGACTTGAGTGGCATTCGGCCAGTTCCCGCTTCGCCATGCTGGCCCATGCCTATCTCCATTTCGTCGTCTTCCAAGTGGAAGATGGGCTGCCCCGTGGAGGGATGAGTCGCGGTGTTCACAGCGACCGCCAGCGACCGCATGTTTCGTTCCATGCGGTTTGCAATCTCGAGGCATTCCTCGAGCCCGGCGCCACTTTCTGCGGCGGCTCCGGCAACTTTGTAAACGGGAAAGAAACCAACCAGGCCACGGCGATCGTCAGGGTTTGGACCGCCGGCGATATCCTCGTGGGTGAGAACCATCTTGATTTTCGAGCCTTCACGAAGAGCCATTTCCATGGCGATATTGGCGGACAGCACATCGCCGGCGTGGTTTAACACGATCAACAGCGCGCTCTCGCCCTTGGCACAAGCACTGCGAATCGCTTCCATGCAACGCGGTGCGCCGGGGGCTGCGAAGATATCGCCGGCGACGCTGTAGTCGAGCATCCCCCTGCCCACAAATCCGCTCAGGCCGGGCTCGTGCCCGCTGCCTCCCAAAGTGAGCAGCCGCACTTTGCCAGGCGCTTTGTTTACCGCGCGGGCCACAATATTGCGACCGCTCAAGCGAACTTTATCCGGAAAGGCGAGCACCATTCCATCCAGGAGCTCTGCGACCAGGTTTTGCGGATCGTTGATGAACTTTTTCATGCGCATGATTTGGCCTTCTCATTCGTACATCGACGGATCTGACATCACGATCGGACGCTTGAACCAACCCGTTTGGGCGGCCAGGACAAAGAAGCCCACTACCAGCCACAGGCAGCCAGCGATCTTTGCCGGGTTCCCCAGCCCTAACCAGATCACGGAGCAGAAGGTGAAGCCCAGGACAGGCAGGATGACATCGAACAAGAAATTTCTGCCTCCCGCTTCCGCCCTGTGGACCCAGAATTTCCAGACCACCGCTGCGTTCACTCCCATGAAGCCGAGAAAGGCACCGAAGTTCAATAATTCCGCCGCCAATTCGTAGCTCATAATCTGTGCCCCGATGAAGGCCAGGGCGCCGAGCAGAATGATATTAATGTCGGGCGTGTTGCGGGTGGGATGGAGCCGGGCAAAAAAGCGGGCAGGAATCACATTCTCCCGTCCCATGCCGAACAACAATCGTGCTGCTCCTACCTGTGAGGTCAGGCCGGCGCCCACATTGGCGACGACTAACAGGAGGGCCGTCGCCTTCAGCAGTGCCACCCCGCCGACGCGGCCAGTGACGTCGATGAATGCGGTATCGACGTTGGTGAAGGTGGTGTAGTTTGGCCACACCAGGTGCCCGAGATAAACCAGCAGCCCGCCGAATAGCCCGGTAAAGATGCACACAGAAACTGCGGCGAGTAAGACGTTCTTGCGTGGATTTTTTACGTCCTCGGCCATGGTCGTCACTGCGTCGAATCCCAGATAGGTCAAGGCCGCGAATGAGGTTGCCGAAGCGATGGCGCGTACGTGAAATGTTCCCGGACGATAGAAGGGTTGGGTGGAGAACAAGCCACTAAACCCATAGCGAACAGCAATGTATTTGATCGCCAGCCCGATGAAACTGAAGAGAACCATACCCATAAAAACCAGCAGCACCTGGTTGGCCCGCGCGGTGGAGCGAATGCCACGCAGGTTCAAAAGTGTGATCCCGCCGGCGAAAAACATGGCGCCAACCGCAAATGGCAACCCAGGGAGAGCCCGCTGCAGGGAGAGCGTGCCGTAGAGGGTACAAAAGAGCGGTATCAGCATGTAGTCGAGCAGCATCGCCCATCCGGCAACAAACCCGAGATAGGGGTGAATCCCACGGCTGACGTAGGCGTAGGCGGAACCCGCGGAGGGATAGAGCGCGGCCATGCGGCCATAGCTGATGGCAGTCAGCACCATGGCGACCATGGCGGCGAGAATCGTAACCACCACGTATCCACCGGATTTGAGTTCGGCCAGGCCATAGACTGTCGCCGGGGCGCTCGGAGTGACGGCAACGATCCCGTAAAAGATCAAATCCCACAGCGTGAGCACGCGGCGCAGCCGGGGAACTCCTGCGCCGGTGACGGATTCCGCTGCGGGCACGCTCACCTCAAATCTCTGCCGTCTGGCCGCCGTCGACAAACAACACCGAGCCGGTGACAAATGAAGCGTCGTCGGAGGCGAGGAATAAAGCGGCACTCGCAATCTCGCCGGGTTGCGCAAGGCGCCCCATAGGAAAAGTCTTGGCGAAGGCATCCAGTTCTTCAGGGGTCATGGCATTGCGCAACATTGGCGTATCGGTAGGGCCTGGACAAATCACATTCACGCGAATGCCTTGTTTGGCATGATCGATGGCCATGGCCCGGCTCAGCATGTTGACGCCTCCCTTTGAGGCCACATAGGCCACCGCGCGAGCGCAGGCATCATGAGCGCCGACGGTCGACGCAATGTTAATGATCGAGCCCCGGCCTTGTAGAACCATGTGCGGGATGACCGCCCGGCAACAGAGAAAAGTGCCGGTGAGATTGATCGAAAGCATCCGGTTCCAGGCCTGTTCCGCGGTATCGACGACAGTGCCGTAGAAGAGGATGGCCGCGCCATTGAAAAGAATATCAAGCTGCCCATGTTGCTTGAGTATGGTCTCGACCATGCTGTTGATCTGTTCTGCCTGGGTGACGTCGACTTGGATGAAGCTCGCGCGACCGCCCTCAGCCTCGCCCTGAGCCTGAATAAGCGCGACCGTTTCCAGGCCGCCCGTCACATTCCCATCGGCTACGATGACGATTGCGCCTTCACGGGCGAAACGCTGCGCAGTCGCACGAGCGATGCCCGATGCCGCACCCGTCACCAGCGCAACTCGATCCTTCAGTTTCGTAGGAATCCTCCAGCCTGGGATTCGGAGTGCATCCATAGTCCTATGAAGTTACGGGCATGGCTATAAGAATGCTACGAATGAATCTTGTAAAACCCCGGTCCGGTCTCAATCGTGCTGCTGCAACAAAAAGTTCGCTCGATTATCAGAGACGTGGAGAATGCATCTCGCATACTCTGCATTCGGGCGCAGTGGCAGACAGACTCATGAGACTCTCAGGAAAAGTAGCGGTCGTGACTGGATCGGCTGTCGGCTTAGGACGTGCCGTGGCCGGCCGCTTTGCACGGGAAGGGGCGATGGTGGTCGCGGCGGACACCAACGCTATCGCGGGAAAATCCGCAGTCGAACAGATTCGTAAAGATGGGGGACAGGCGATCTTCGTCCCCGCCGACGTATCGGAAGAGCGCGACGTGATTGCCCTTCTGGAAACGGCATTGGCTGAGTTTGGGCGGATCGACGTTCTTTACAACAACGCTGCCGTGCTTTTCCACGACCAGGATGCGCGAGCTCACGAGCTCAGCCTGGAGATCTGGGAGAAGGTCATGCGGGTCAATCTGCAGGGAACGTTTCTGTGCTGCAAGCACGTGATTCCGTTCATGCTCAAACAGGGCGGGGGATCGATCATTAACCTTGGCTCGCCGACTGGATTGACTGGTTGCGCGCCCAATCTTACGGCTTACAGTACGAGCAAGGCAGCGATTTTCGGCCTGACCAAGGTAATGGCCGCGGCGTATGCCCGGGACGGTATTCGCGTGAATTCGCTCATCCCTGGCACCATGGACACGCCGATGAATGAGTCCTTGTTGGGAAATGAAGCTATCCGTGAGGAATATCGGGAAGCTGTGCCTATGGGCCGACTGGGGAGGCCCTGCGACATCGAAGGGATCGCGGTTTTTTTGGCGTCAGAGGATTCGTCTTATTGCACCGGCGGGTTGTATACGTGTGATGGCGGATTGACGGCGGTTTGAGGGGTCGTGTGGGCTTTTTATTGACAACCAATGACGGGTGCCCCACATCTCGCTGGTTTTTCGCGAGATGTGGGATACCACAGATCTGGACCTTAAGTGTTGATAGTGAGCCAAATGCTTTCGGATTGAGCGGAGTGGTATCCCACATCTCGCGAAAAACCAGCGAGATGTGGGGCACCCGTCATTGGTTGTCAATAAAGAGAGCCGACGGCGGATCTTGTTTATGCCTCGACTGCTTCCAGCTCTGCATCCTGTCCGTGACGCCGCAAGAGATTGGGCAGGTTTTGGGAGAAGGCGGAGCGCGGCATCACCATGTCACAGCCGGCTTCCATGGCCTTCGCTTTCAGGTCGCCCTGCAGGTGAGAGAGAAAACCAATCACTGAGGTGCCCCGCTTCATCTTGCTCTTGAGCCGCGGAATCAAGGTAAGTGGCTTGGCGCTGACATTGTTCAGATCAAAGACGATCAATGAAGGACGGCTCCCCTCGGGCACATCCGCCAGCCGCGACACGATGTCCTTGTCTGCCTTGACGAAGGCTACCTTCACGCCTATCTTTCGAGCCGTCTCCTGAATTTTGGCCAGGAAGAACAAGTCTTCGATGAAGCAGTAAATGCGAACCGGGGCATCCTCACGAATGGGGACGGCGACGGGTTCCTTGGGCGCACTCTCGGCGAAGTGCCCGTTTTGGAAGTGCCCATTCTGGCCGTTGCCACGGAATTCGGTTGCGGAATAAGGCATGTCCGCCGTATTGCCATTGACCACGCGGTAGCTATGGTCCATGGGGCCGACAAACGTCTGCTGCCGGCGCTGTTTGCCTTTGCGCCGTCCGCCACCGTTGCCGCCGTTATTCGCGGCTCCGTGAGCACTGCCATTGCCACTTTTGGTGAAGCGGTTTTGACCGGAGGACTTAGGCTTAGCCGCCTTCTTAGGCGGGTGGGTCTGGCCAGACCCTGGTGCGGACTCGGCATTGGCGTGACCCTTTGCCTGATTGTTGGTGTATCCCTTACGTCTGCGGCGCCGGCGACGATGCCCTTGCCCTTCACTTTGTCCCGCAGGCTGGGCCTGATTCGGCTGCGCTTGTGGTTGATTTTGCTCTGTCATGCATGCACATCCCGGTGCGTTGGCAATTCTTGCAGCTTTCTCATGTGCGACCCTACCCGGACAGGGGAAGGCAAAGAACGGCTGCAACTCATGTTTCCACTTGGTTGATGGCCAGCGGCCACGTCCACGCACTCAAAAGGAACTTTTCCAAAAGATTACGGTTTGGGGGCGGAACCTATGGTTTGATCTCTCAAACAAACTACTGGTGTTGTCTGTACCGCTCTTGATCGACCCAGCGACGAAACATCACAATTTGGGCCAGCAGGTGCAACGCGGCAGAAAAACCCTATTGACTCTCGAGAATTGCGGCGAGCCGGATTCAAATTTTGAGATCTGGCTTCAGCCGCTCGATAGGCAAAATCGATAATACACAGATAATCTGCCCGATAGCAAGTGCTATTCGGAAAGCTACGTTCCAGCAGTAAGAATAAAAGTGTTACGGGTGGGTGATACGGGGCGAAGGGCGGAAGTCGTGGTACCTAAAATCGAAAAGCCACAGACGAGTGGCTTTTCTGAGTAATGGCCAATCACTGGCCTCCCAAGAGTTCCCGCGCATGGGCGGGATGTGAAGCTCCGGTTTGCGGCTGGTCCCGGTAGAACCTGGGCTCTGCTCGCCGGATCTGAGGCGCCAGACTCGCTATTTGTCGCGAGCCACGTGCGTCGCTGGCTACCAAACTTGTTGCAGTTGTTGGGCCGTTTATGATGTTACCTGTTATCAGATAGTTAGCTCCCGGGCAGGGTCGACGCCTTCCGGTTTATGGAAGCCTGATGAGGACAATCATTCTGGAATTCATAGAAAGCTAACGCTGGCAATGGGGGCAATAGTGGGTTCCCCGGCCGCCCACCAGGATGCGCCGGATCGGCGTCCCGCACACCAGGCACGGCTGGCCGGTGCGGAGATAAACCCGATGCTGCAGCTGGAAGAAGCCTTCTACACCGGCGGCATCCACATAATCCGAGACAGACGAGCCGCCCAGCGCAATTGCCTCCCTGAGAACGGTCTGCAGGGCGGCGTGCAGGCGGTCGAGCTCGGCCCGCTTCAGATGCCGGGCCATCCTGCGCGGCCGGATGCCGGCGCGGAACAGACTCTCGTCGGCATAGATGTTGCCTACACCGTGTAATAGTTTTTGGTTTAACAGGGCTGCCTTAATGGAGGTGCGGCGCGGCCGGAAGAGCGCGGCGAAGTTATCGGGCGAGATGTTGAAAGGCTCCTGGCCGGTGCCCGCGAACGGGGTTGTCTTTTTGGTGGGGAGGCCGTGCAATTCCATGCGCCCGAATCGCCTGGGGTCCACAAAGCGTAGTTCCTTCCCTGAAAGCAGGTTCAGGATGCCATGGGTATGCGGCGGGACCGGCGTCTCAGGATCAGCGACCAGCAGCCGGCCTGTCATGCCCAGATGCACGATCCACTGCAAGCCGGGCGCAGGCCCGCCGGCAAGATCGAAGACTATGTGTTTGCCGACGCGATAGACGCGTTCGATGCGGCGGCCGGATAACTCTTTTTCCATGAGTTGCGGAGAAGACTTGAAGGGCTCGCGCTTTTCGCTGAACCAAGTGGTTTGGATGCGGTCTCCGCGAACCCGTGCATCGACGCCGCGCGCTATGGTTTCGACCTCAGGCAGTTCAGGCATGGCTCATCTTCTGTCATTGTCGCAGGTGCTTGGCCGCGACTGGGCGGCGTTATATCATCAAGAGTCGGGCACCGAAAGTCGGGCATCAAAAGTCGGGTACCGGGAGTCGCACACAAGCTGCGCCGCCGCGCCAGACTAGTCAGCAATATTTCCACTCATAACCTACGCAGGTTCAGGGGCGTTCGATCAAAAGGGCCGAGCCGGCAGGGGAAGAGTGCGTCACACGAAATTGATTGGAGTTCATGCGAGCCAAGACTGCGATCGTACTGGGTGCCCAATGGGGCGACGAGGGAAAAGGAAAGATCGTCGACGTTCTTTCCGGTAGATTTGCGGTGGTGGCGCGCTATGCCGGCGGCCACAACGCCGGGCATACCGTCATCATCCGGGGACAGAAATTCATCCTGCAGTTGGTCCCGTGCGGTGTGTTGCGGCCGGACTGCCGTGCCGTGATCGGCAACGGCGTGGTGCTGGATCCGCTGGCCTTTCTTAAGGAAGTCGGCAAGCTGCGCGACCTGGGGGTCAACGTCGATGAGCAGCTGTTTGTGTCTAATCGGGCCCAGGTGATCCTGCCCTACCATCGCATGATCGAACTAGCGTCAGAAAATGCTCCTGGACGGCAGAAGATTGGCACCACCAGCCGGGGTATCGGTCCCGCGTACGAAGACAAGATGCATCGCAGCGGCTTGCGGGTGATTGACCTGCTGAACCGCAGCCTGCTCAAGACCCACATTGAAAACGCCTGCAACGAGAAGAATGCCGTTGCGCACGCGCTTTTCGGAACGGACCCGCTCGACCCGATCAAGATGTACGACGAATACGCAGAGGCGGCAGAGCGCGTTCGGCCATTCGTCACCGACACGGCAAAGCTGTTGAACGACGCCATACGCCAGGGCCAGAGCGTGATGTTTGAAGGAGCCCAGGGCACGATGCTGGACATAGATCATGGTACCTACCCGTTTGTGACCTCATCGTCCGCCACTGCCGGGGGCGCGGTGATCGGCACCGGGGTGGGACCGACCATGATCGGCACCGTGGTCGGCGTGACCAAGGCCTATGTCACCCGCGTGGGCGAGGGTCCATTCCCGACCGAAATCCACGGTGAGCCCAGCGATCTGCTGCGTGCCCGGGGACAGGAATACGGGGCGGTGACCGGACGTCCTCGCCGTTGCGGCTGGCTCGATTTACCCCTATTGCGCTACTCCAGCGAGATTAACGGCACCGAATGGTTGGTGGTTACCAAGATGGATGTGCTGGACTGTTTCGCGGAGATTCCCATTTGCACCGGTTACCGGGTGGACGGCCGAAACTGCGACACTATCCCGGCGGACGTCAGCGGGTTTGAGAAGATTGAGCCGGTTTACACCAAGTTGGAGGGCTGGCAAACGTCCACTGAGGGTATTACCGAATTCGACAAGCTACCCAGGGCGGCACAGAAGTATCTTCGATTTTTGGAAGCCGAGTCCGGCGCCCACATCGGCATGGTGTCCACCGGCCCGGACCGGGAGCAGACCATGATTCTTCCAGGGTTCTCCGCTGCCCTGGACTGGATGCACTCCAGCTGATCGGATAGAGTTAGAGGCACAATGGTCAGCTTTATCGTACGCATGCGATTTGCCGCAGAAGACCGTGAAAACGTAAGCGATATCCTGCGCCAGCTGGCCCTCGCCTCGCGCCAGGAGCCTGGCTGTGTAAGCTACGTTCCCCATACGGCTGAGGACGACCCAAGCATGGTGGTGATCTACGAGCAATACCGTGACCGCGCCGCGAGCGAGTTTCACCGCACCACTCCTCACTTCAAGAAGTTCGCGGTCGGCGGGCTTTTTCAGTTGATGCGGGAGCGAGAGGTGGAGAATCTTACAGCAGTGGCGTAAAGCAGAATCAGGATACGTGTACCCGGCGTACATCTGACCAGAGGATTGCAGTCCAATCCCCGGGGCATTGCGTTCAACCCCGAAAACTGTCACTCTGAAGTTTCATTTTTGACTCACATTCGGACGCGGACTAACATCCGATACGCTTATGCGCGCTCATTCCGAGCATCGTTGGCTGTTTCCCACGGTCGGCAGACTGTCCCTCGTCCTTATATTGGCCTGGGGGTATGCGAGTCAGGCGTACGCTGTTTTTCCTCACCGGGATAGTGCCCACAAAGAGATCGAAGGGTTGGAACTGGACTGGCGTCAAGCCCAGCTTACCAACAATATTTCCGTAGTCGATCGCCTGCTTGCCGATGATTATCTCGGCATCAGCGCCAACGGCACCCTGGAAACCAAGGCGGATGAACTCACCAGTCGCCGCAGCGGAACTCTTCACATTACCCAACTGGATCTAAGCGATATCAAGGTACGGATTTACGGCGATACTGCGGTGGTCACATCGAAGGCCGACGTAGTGGGTAAAAGAGGCGACCGCGATATAAGCGGGCGGTTCCGCTATACCCGCGTTTACAGTAATCGGGATGGTCAGTGGAGAATCGTGAGTTTTGAGGCAAGCCGAATCTCCAATGCTAACGAGGAAGCCAAGCACTAGTGTCCCGAAGGGGAGGGCTGGAAAAAGCCCATCTGACCTGGCAAAGAAAAAGGCGCAGGTGCTGAACGGGTTGCACTCATTCCAAGTGATTACGGACGGGCTAAAAGCCTGTCCCCTTTAGACGAAAGAGTTTTTCCGCAGCATGTAAAGCCTAGATCTTTTGGCCGGTGCGAACGACTTTAGTGCTTTGCATCAGGGCACAACCTTAGTGCCCTGTATGAGGGCTCGACCTTAATGTTTTGTATCAGGGCACGACTTTAGTCGGGCCGTTAAGGTCAAAAAATGAGGGCTTTAGCCCCCGCTATGGCGCATCCTGCACGCAATGCATCTCCGGAAACGATTCTGAGCAGTGGACGGGTGTTTTTTGCCACAACGAAGACAACCATGGGACGACGCTTATTGCAATCTGAACGGAATGCGATGCTTCTCATCGACGTGCTGCGGTCGAATGTAGCGGCAGGTAGGTTTCGGCTGTATGACTTTGTGATCATGCCTGATCATTTGCATCTGCTGATGACACTTCCTGGCGAACTTAGCATCGAAAAGGCGATGCAACTGATCAAAGGAGGATTCTCCTATCGTTTGAAAAGGGAATTCGGTTATCAGGGAGAGGTGTGGCAACGCGGATTTTCTGAGGTGCGCATAATCGATAGGCAAAGCTTTTTGAAGAGTCGGGAATATATCGTTCAGAACCCTGTCGGGGCTGGGCTGGTCGATACAGCCGAGGAGTATCCATATTGCTTCACTTACCTGACGAAGCAAAAGCGCAGGGGCTAAAGCCCTCTTTTTTTGACCTTAACGGCCCGACTAAAGTCGTGCCCTGATACAAAGCACTAAAAAGCCGTGCCTTGATACAAAGCACTAAAAAGCCGCGCCCTGATACGGGGCATTAGAGCCGGGCCCTGATACGGGGCAATAGAGCCGGGCCCTCATACAGGGCAATAGCAGAGTCGGGCCCTGATACGGGGCATTAGAGTCGGGCCCTGATACAGGGCGTAGACTCGAGATTATTCCGATTCTAGCCCGTCTACCCAGGACACTGTCCTGGGCTATTTTTCAGGCCTTGCCGGGCTCTGATCCAGTATCGTCTTCGGTCAACCAGATGCTGCGGTCAGGATGGCATCTGCTATGGCTGCGGCTTCCTGGCTTGGACGCACGTCGTGGACCCTTATCAGGTGCGCGCCCTGCAAAATGGTTGCGGTGACCGCTGCCAGTGAGGCATTGACTCGCCGATCCACTGGTACGTCTGCCCCCTTATAGAGCGGGGACAGGGTTCTTCCCAGGAATCCCTTTCGGGAGACGCCCGCGAGCAACGGCTGTCCCAAACCAGCTCAGTTCATCAAGGCCGGCGAGCAAGGCGTAGTTCTGGCCGGCGATGATTCCGAACCCGAATCCCGGGTCGAGCACGATTCGATCCCGGTCGACCCCAGCTGTCAGGGCATCGAGGAGCCGCTGCTGCAGCCCCTGCCTGACGTGAGGTACAACCTGCTTCGAGTCAAGTGGAGGCAGGGCGTGCCATTCCTCCGGACGGCCCCGGGTATGCATCAAGACAACCCCGCAGCGGGCCGCAGCACAGACCTGGGCCATCGCCCCATCCCACAAGAAACCGCTGACATCGTTCACAATCTCGACTCCGAGCTCCAATGCAGCCGCGGCGGTTTGGGACTTATAGGTATCGATGGAAAGAATGGCATCGGGGCGATGGCGCAAGATGCCTTTCAACACCGGAACGACACGGTCGAGCTCTTCCCGGAGGCCCACTGGCTTGCGCTTTCCCGGCCGGGTTGATTCCCCCCCGATATCGACGATGTCCGCTCCATCCTCAAGCATGGCCAACCCGTGTTCGATGGCTGCCGCAGGGCTATCAAACGCGCCGCCATCGGAAAAAGAGTCGGGCGTGGTGTTCAGTACCCCCATGATCACGAGTCCGCTCGCCCAGCGGCAGGGAGCGGGTGCGCAGCTTCCATTCGCAACGTGCACGCGAGACAAAGGGCATCTTTGCCATTCTAGTGAGGTACACTCCGCGAAGACACATGCAACCGCGCTCTCCCTATCTCAGCCTGTTGCTGCTCGGCGCGCTTTTCTTTCCCCCGGCCAGGCCCAGACCCGCGCGCAAGGTGCCGCTGCCTCTGGCAGTGGCCCGAATTCTTGCCGATCCTCAAGTGAACCAGGCGCACTGGGGAATCTCAGTGGTAGCGCTCAGTGGGAGCCCCATCTACAAGCTCAATGACGGTGCGTACTTCAACCCGGCTTCTAACGCCAAGCTGTTGACCACCGCGGCCGCCTATGCCCTGTTGCCCAGCGGTCTTACCTTCACCACACTGGTCTCGAGCAGTGCTCCGGTTGGCAGCGTGGGAGAGGTTCGGGGGGATATCACCATATTTGGGGTGGGTGATGCCAACATCTCTGGCCGTACCATGCCCTTTGGCCTCAAGACCGAGCGCACCGGGCCGCCACTGGCTGCACTCGGAGATATGGCCGACCAAATCGTGAAGCACGGAGTCCACTCCGTTACCGGCGATATCGTTGGCGACGACACCTGGTTTCTTTTCGAACGCTACGGCGCCGGCTGGAGCTGGGACGACCTGCAGTGGGGTTATGGCGCGCCGGTTTCCGCGCTGACCGTAAACGATAATGAGGTCTACCTCAGTGCTACGCCGGCGGCGCAGGAGGGAGACAACGCCTTGATTTCCTGGCTCCCGGCGACGCCTTACTACTTGGTTGAAAACTCACTCACTACAAGCCCCCACGGCGACCCGGGCAAGCCTGGCGTGGAGCGCGCGCCGGGCTCCATGACGGTGCGGATTTTTGGCCGGACACCCCTCGGTCAACCGGGCCTGCACACTGCCCTGGCTATCGAGGACCCGGCGGAGTACGCAGCACGATCGCTGCGGGCCATGTTGCTGGCGCGTGGGGTACAGATCAGCGGCAAAGCTCGCGCGCAACATCGCCTATCGACCGACACCAGCGACTTTCTCCCTGCGCAGCAACAGCCGATCGCGCTTCATCCCATTACTTTGGAAAACATTGAGTCGCCAAGCGCAGGGCAAAACTTGCTGGCATCGCATGTCTCCCCGCGGCTGGGCGATGACCTGGTGGTGACCAACAAGGTCAGCCAGAACCTTCACGCCGAAATAACCCTCAGAACGCTGGGGAAGCTCGAAAGCTCGGATGGGTCCTTGCTGGAAGGCACGCGGGTCGTGCGCCAGTTCCTCATCTCCGCCGGGGTCGTCCCCACTGACTTCGTTCTTTTTGACGGCTGCGGGCTTTCCGTTCAGGACCTGGTGACGCCCCGAGCGTTCACCACCTTGCTCAGCTATGCGGCACGGCAGAGCTGGGGTGAAGCATTTCGGTCTTCATTACCGGTGGGCGGAGTGGATGGTTCGCTCTCCACCCGTTTAAAGCAGCCGCTGCTCGACGGCAAGGTGTTCGCCAAGACGGGAACGCTGGGCGAAGCGCGCGCCTTGAGCGGTTACCTGGTGGCTTCCAGCGGCCGGACAGTCGCCTTCTCAATCATGTGCACCGATCACAATCCTTCTTTGCCGGCAGACCGCACAGCAATGGACAAGATCGTGGCGGCGATCGCAGCAGCCAATTGAAAATCGCGGAGTCGAATTGAAGAGGCTTCTTCTTTCTGTATTGTTAGCAGCTGCCGGGTGCCACCATCTGGCGCCCTCAAAACCGCTGAGCGAGCTCACGCCGCAAGAGGCGTGCCGGACACCAGGTTTTTGTGAGCCGATGCTCCAGCTGCCACTACGCCAACACGGAGAAGGGACTGAACGGTCCCGGGTTGGAGGGTCTGTTCCGTAAGCCTTATCTACCAAGCGGGGGCGCGGCAAAAGACGACCGTGTGAGAGTCGTGATTCTGCGAGGCAGAAACATGATGCCGGCCCTGGGCAATACACTGTCTGATCAGCAGATGGAAGATCTGATGGCCTATTTGCATACGCTATGACCAAGTCCAAACTACCCCTGCCAGGCATGGCAGCCATTTCACTGTGGATGCTGGCGCTGGCGGTGATGGGTGTGGTGGGAGTGCTGACCGGCCACTATCCGTCCGCCGCGAGGATTGGCATCCTGATCCTGTGTACTGTCTTTGCCGTCGCCGGCCTGGGACTGATGCGCATGCGGCGATGGGGATGGGCACTTAGCCTGGGCGCAGTTTTCCTCTGCGTGTGTTTCGGGTGCTATAGCCTTTTCCGCTTTCGCCAGGGCCAATGGGTAGTCATGATCTTGATCAACCTGGTCTTCTTTCTCTACCTGGTGCGATCGGAGGTAATCGGGCGTCTTCGTTAGCCACGATACAATAGGACAGCGTGCTTGACCTTGTTCAGATCGATTCGAGCCCACGCCGTCCCGCTCCCAAGCCCGCCTGGCTCAAAGCGCGTGCGCCGGTGGGCGAGAATTACCACGAACTGAAGAGTCTTGCCCGGTCGCTCAACCTGCATACTGTATGCGAGTCCGCCCACTGCCCGAATATCGGCGAGTGCTGGAACCAACGCACCGCGACTTTCATGATGCTGGGCAATACCTGTACCCGCCGCTGTGGTTTCTGCGCCGTGCCCAAGGGCCGCCCGGAGCCCATCGACTTCGACGAACCTCGCCGGGTCGCGGAAGCGGTCTCCACACTAGGATTGAAGCATGCCGTGATTACCAGCGTGAATCGCGACGACGATATTCTTGGGGGCGCACGGGCCTTTGCCATGGTGATCGAGGAAATTCGGCGCCAGGCCCCCGGTTGCCAGGTAGAAGTTCTGGTGCCTGATTTTCAGGGTCAGGAAGAAGCGATTCGCATCGTGGTCGAGGCCAAGCCGGAGATGTTGAATCACAACACCGAATCGGTGCCGCGCCTCTATCGCGTGGTGCGGTCGGGTGCTCGATATCAGCGCACACTGCGGCTGCTGGAGTATGCCAAGATCGTCGACCCGCGCATGATCACTAAATCTGGTGTCATGGTCGGCCTGGGAGAAGAAATGCACGAGCTGCTGCAGGTCTACCGCGACCTGGCCGCCGTTGGCACGGACGTGTTGACCATTGGACAGTACCTGCGTCCATCCAAAGATCACCTGCCCATGGCGCGCTATTACACGCCGGAGGAGTTCGCCTACATGCGCGAAGAGGCTCTAGGCATGGGGTTCCGCCACGTGGAGTCGGGACCGTTGGTGCGCTCGTCGTACCATGCGCGCGAGCAGGCGATGTCGATCTAAATTCGGGGGAAGAAGAAAATGGCAGTCTCGGTAATGGGCAGTATTCCCGCCCTCAAAGACATCCAGCAGCAGCTCAAGACGCGAATGGAAAAGGCGGTCGACGACTTCCGCACCAATCTCGCATCCACCCGCACTGGCCGCGCCTCGGTGCACATGCTCGACCAAGTCAAGGTTCCGTATTACGGCACCGATACACCGCTCAACCAGGTGGCGCAGGTGACGGCGCCGGATGCCAACCTGATTCTGGTCCAGCCGTGGGACCCGAGCATTATTGTGGATATTGAGAAGGCGCTGCGTACATCCGATCTGGGCTTCAACCCGCAGAATGACGGCAAGGTTGTCCGGATTCCCGTCCCTCCGATGACGGAGGAGCGCCGCAAGGAAGTGGTCAAGCACCTGAACAAGACACTCGAAGACCATCGCACCGCGGTGCGCAATATCCGTCGCGATGGCAATGACCTGATCAAGAAGTCGGCAAAGGACAAGAAGATCTCAGAAGATGAGGAGAAGAGATCGCTCGAAGAGATACAGAAACTCACCGACGATGAGATCCGGCGCATGGAAGAGATGTGCCGCAATAAGGAAAGGGAAGTGCTGCAGATTTGACTGCGGTCAGTTGGTCCGGTTGCTGTGGTCGAGAATAATTTTCCAGCCCTGCGGGTCGTTCTTCAACAAGAGGGAAAAGATTCCATCGGCATTGCCGCCGCCGGATGCGGTTCGTTGCAAATGAAAATTTCCGGTGGCGATGGCGTACGTGGGGTCCAGTACCCGGATCGCAAGATGGGTGAAGGTTAGCTCGCCCATCCCCGCGGGCGTGGGGTAGATCCTCTTGTAGCGATCGCGAATGGTGGCATAGCCGTATTCGACGGTCTGACCCACGAATGTGGTGGTTGGGGCGTCTTCATAGGCTTTCATGAAGGCGTCTACGTCACCCCGGTTCCAATCGGAAGCCTGTTGATCCATCAAATGGCGAATCGCAGCCTCCGGGGATGTTTGTGCGGAAGCTGAGAGCGTCCAGGCGAGAAGCAACACGAGATGAACACGAACCATGAGTTCCTCCGGTTGACCCACGATAAGTCCTAAGGGAGAGAAAAGCCACGGATCAGCCTGCAGGGAGGTTTCCATTCGGGATCGGTTTCACCCTTTGATTTGTCGCTTTCGCCATTGCTACTACAATGAATTATGTCCCCAGCGAGAACTGTCTCCGCTGTCTGTTCACACGACTGCCCGGACACGTGTGCTGTTCTCGTAACCATCGACGAGTCGGGTAAAGCGACCAGGGTGCAAGGTGACCCGGAACATCCGGTCACGCGTGGCTTTCTATGCGCCAAGGTCACCAAATATCTCGACCGGGTGTATTCTCCGTCGCGGCTGCTTTACCCCTTGCGCCGCCGGCCCGGAGCACCGAAAGGGAAACGGGCCTACGGCCGCGAGGCCGACGCCTTCGAGCCCATCGGCTGGGATGAAGCACTGGACGAGATCGCGGAACGATTGGGTTCGGTTGCACGTGAGCACGGTCCTGAGTCCATCCTGCCCTACTCGTATGCCGGAACCATGGGTGTGCTCGGGTATGGCTCCATGGACCGCCGATTTTTTCACCGGCTGGGCGCATCGCGGCTCGATCGCACGATCTGCGCTACCACCGGCGCGGATGCACTGATATCGGTTTACGGAAAAAAGCTGGGCACTGACCCGGAACACTTCCGCCATGCCAAATACATCATCGCCTGGGCCGCGAATATTCACGGCAATAACGTTCACCTTTGGCCCTTCGTCCAAGAAGCACGCCACAATGGCGCGCGACTGGTGGTTATCGACCCATATCGAACCCGCACTGCCCAGGCCGCTGACTGGCACATCCCTATCCAGCCGGGCACGGATACGGCTTTGGCACTTGGCCTGATGCACGTGATCATCGAGGAAGGGCTCTACGACCGCGATTATGTCGCCCAATCCACCCACGGATTTGAAGCGCTGAAAGAACATGTTCTCGCCTACACGCCGGACCATGTTGCCGGCTTGACGGGCATCCTCGCCGCGGATATCGAGCGGCTGGCGCGCGAGTACGCGAGTAGTCCGCCGGCGGTTATCCGCTTGAACTACGGCATACAGCGTTCGCAGAACGGCGGGGCGGCCGTTCGCGCCGTATGTATGCTGCCGGCTCTGATCGGCGCCTGGAAGGATCTGGGCGGCGGGCTGCAGCTCTCCACCGGCGGGGCCTTCACATTCAACTCCACGGCTCTCGAGCGGCCTGATCTGATGCTGGCCAGCGCGCTGCAGCGCCCCGCCCGCATCGTGAATATGTCGCGGCTCGGCCACGCGCTCACGGAGCTGGAGTCGCCTGCGGTGAAAGCGCTCTTCGTCTACAACTCAAACCCCGCGGCGATTGCTCCCAATCAGAACGCCGTGGTGCAGGGCCTGATGCGCAGCGACCTTTTCACGGTAGTGCACGAGCAATTCTTCACCGACACTACCGACTATGCCGATATCGTGCTGCCCGCCACCACCTTCCTGGAGCATAAAGACTTTCAGGGAGCTTATGGTCACCACTTCCTGCAGTTATCCCAGCAAGCGATTGCACCGCTGGGCGAAGCGCGTTCGAACGTCTGGCTGTTCGGCCAATTGGCGCAGCGCATGGGGTTCACCGAGGCCTGTTTCCGCGACAGCGTCGACGATCTGATCGAGCAGGCGCTTGCCGGGCGGGAGGACGGAATCACGCTCCAGGAACTGGAAGCGAAAAAGCGCATACGCGTGGCCTCTCTGCCCTTCGCCGACGGCGTCTTCGCCACGCCGAGCGGTAAGGCTGAGTTTTATTCGAGTGCTCTGGCGGCACAGGGGCTGGACGCGCTTCCGACCTTTCACCCTCCGGACGAGTCGCGCCGAGGCGTAGACGCGCATACCTTTCCGTTGGAATTTTTACCGCGCAAGGCGGACAACTTTATGAACTCGACCTTCGCCAACCTTCCCGGCCACCGAAAGATGGAATCACCGGGGCTGGCGATGATGCATGCCGCGGACGCCGGTGCACGGCATATTCGCGACGCAGACTGGGTGGAGATATACAATGCCCGGGGCAAAATCCGCCTACGCGCGCGCATCGATGGCAGCGTGCCGGCCGGAGTGGTGGCCGCCAGCCTGAACTGGAACAAGCTATCGACGGGGGGAAACAACGTGAACGCGCTTACTTCAGAGCGGCTGACCGACATCGGCCGTGGGCCCACGTTTTATTCCACCCTGGTGGAAGTTCGAAAGCTCACCCCCGACGAAGCGCAAAACCTGTTCCCTCCGATAGACTAAGAAGACCTGCTCAAGCGTGGGATTGACGATGCCGTTTCCAGCGGGTTTCCAGTGCGCGGGCTGTGGAGAGTGGAATGAGATCGTGGTGGACGAATCTGCCGGTGGACGGCAGCGTTACGTGGAAGACTGCCAGGTCTGTTGCAAGCCAAATCTTCTCTCCGTGTCCTGGGATTCCTCACTGGGCGAGTACTTTGCATTTAGCGAACTGGAGAGTTAATGGCGTTGTGGTGTCACGGCTGAGCGGATCTCCGGGATGGTAGGCGGCGTGAGAAACCAATCCTCGGAGTTGGGGAGTACCCCTTCCGTCACATATAATCGCCTTTTCCTTCAGCAGGATTCGATTTTTAGCAGTGAGGGTGTGCCTATTCTTCGCGTCGTGTCAGGGAGCTTTCGCTCCCGGTTTCATCAGAACCAACCTGCGCGGTTCTTTTTCCGGATGTGCAGGATTGTGGGCTTGCTTCTATTTTGCGGTTCCAGTCTGAATGTCTGGGCTCAGCAGGACGCCGCCCCAGCCGCCGCGGCCCCGCAAAACGTGGTCACGCAGATCCGAGTGATCGGCAACCGCCGCATCCCGCGAGAGACGGTACTGGCACGGCTATTCACGCATCCTGGAGATACCTACGATCCGGCGACCATCGAGCGCGACTTCAATTCGCTGTGGAACACCGGATACTTCGAGAATCTGCAGATCGCCCGGGAGGATACTCCCAAGGGCATCGTTCTCGACGTAATTGTTAAGGAAAAGCCGACGATTCGGGAAATCAACTACAAGGGCCTGAACTCAGTCTCGACCTCGGATGTTCTCGACCGCTTCAAAAAAGAGCACGTCAGTCTCTCGGTGGAGAGTCCCTATGATCCGACCAAGCTCGCCAGGGCGGTCGATGTAATCCGCGCCCTGCTGGCTGAACACGGGCACCAGTTTGCCACGGTAAAGCCCGACATCAAGACCATCCCGCCTTCCTCGGTCGCCATCAACTTCAACGTTAAGGAAGGCCCCACGGTGAAGGTGGGGAATATCAGGTTTACGGGCAACCGCGCGGTGTCTTCGCGCGAACTACGCGCGGCCATGAGGAATTTGCGGCCGATTGGGATTCCGCATTCGATCTTCCTGGAGAACCTCTTCGCCCGCACCTACGATGCCAGCAAATTGGAGGAAGATACCGAGCGGGTTCGGCGCGCGCTGCAGGATCGGGGTTATTTCAGGGCTGGAGTTGCCGATCCCGTTACCCATATTCGGAATGAGGGCGGCCTGTCCTTCTTCACCTTCCGGCCTCGCCAGGGCAAGCGCATCGATATTCGTATCCCGGTCGAGGAAGGGCAGCGCTACCGGCTGGGCGGCGTCACCTTCACCGGCAACGCCCACGTGCCGAACGTAAAAGCGCTGCGGGCTCAGTTCCCCACCAAGGATGGGGAATGGTTCAATGCCACGGCGGTGGGCAAGGGCCTGGATAACCTGCGCAAGGCCTATGGCTCGCTGGGCTATATCAACTTCACCGCGGTGCCGACTCCGCGCATCGATGATGCCAAGCATGAAGTCTTTCTAGACATCGACATCGATGAAGGCAAGCCTTTTACCGTGTCGCGCATCGAGTTCCAGGGCAACACCATCACTCGCGATCGCGTGATCCGCCGGGAATTGCTGATCGAAGAAGGCGCGCCCTACAACAGCAACCTGTGGGAGACGAGCATCCTTCGTCTGAACCAGCTGGATTACTTCGACCCACTCAAAGTCGATACGGACACTGAGACGCATCCGGATAACGAGAACGGCACCGTCTCACTGCTGCTGAAAGTTCACGAAAAGGGCAAGAATTCGATTGGCTTAAACGGCGGCGTGAGCGGTCTTTCCGGCACTTTCCTCGGCCTGAACTATTCCACCAATAATTTTCTCGGTTTGGGCGAAACCTTGAGCGTCCAGGGAAATATCGGCAACCTGTCGCGCAATGTGGTCTTCGCATTCAATGAGCCTTACCTGCGGAATAGACCAATCAGCGTGGGGTTCCAGCTTTTCTCCAGGAAGTCGGACTACAATTCGGCACGGAACTACGCCACAGTGACCGGCCAGTCCGCCAATCTGTCGGCCGCCCAGCAATCGCTCACCCAGAATTACAACCAGTCCTCTACCGGATTGAATTTCTCGGTGCAATATCCTCTCCGCCGCCGGGCCTTCACCCGGGTGGGCTTGACCTACAGTTGGGATAAGTCGACCATCACGACCTTCAGCCAGGCTTCCGCCAACCTCTTCCAGACGCTTGCCTTCCGCAGCGGCCAGATCCAGGGTCCCAACGCCCTCGAAGGGATTTACACCAGTTCGGTTTCGTTAAGCTACAGCTATAACAAGGTCGGTCCATCTGCCTTCAGGCCTCGTTTTGGAACGGATATTTCCGCTGCGCTCCAGGTCGCGGGGTTGTGGGGCAATGTTCGCTATTTCACGCCGGTGGTGCAGTACAAACACTTCATCGCGATGAAGGGCCTTCATCCTAACCCGGAAGGGCGCAACGTCCTGGGCTATCGCGTCCAGGTTTCTTACATTCAGGGTTTTAGCGGAGATGTCGCTCCGCCGTTCGCTCGTTTCTATTCCGGCGGCGACAACGAACTGCGCGGCTTCGACGTACGTGCGGCGACGCCCTACGCATTTATTCCGGTGCGGCAGAACATCACGCTGACCAATCCCGACGGCACGCCGGTTCCTATTCAACCCGGCAACTATACCTTAGGGAACATCACCATTCCGGTCCCCATTTATCGCCCCGTCTCGGTGGGTGGCGACGTCAAGGCCACGTCCACGGTCGAATACCGAATTCCGATTGCCGGCCCAGTCCAGTTCGCCCTGTTCGATGACTTCGATATCAATTCTGTGATTCGCCAATCCCAGTTGCGGCAAAGCGTCGAGGGCGCCGACCAGCTCAATTCGCCTCTTTATGGCTGCACCTCCTACTTCAACGGCGCATGCCAGGGCGGCCAGTCGATCCAGTTCATCAACCTGATCCGGCCGATCTCGGGGACCAACGTTGTGCCGCGCATGTCAATCGGCGGGGAGGTCTCAGCCATGTTGCCGATCGTGAATGCACCTTTGCGGATCTATTACGCGTATAACGTTCTACGTCTTTTTGAGAATGTTCAGGGTGAGAGCCTGATCACGCGCAGCATGTTTCCCGCCGGTGGTGCCGGCGACTACACCTACAATGAGGCCATTTCGGCCTATGACTCGCTGCTGCATTTCCGCGAGCCGAGAAAGACCTTTCGCCTTAGCGTGAGCACCACCTTCTAGAAACTGCCGCGCCTGCGGCTGCTCCCAATGAACAAAATGTGCTCATAGGACAAACAGGGGCTTAAAGCCCATCGTTGCGGGCGTTTTTCGGCACGACTAAAGTCGTGCCCTGATACAAAGCCCGGGTGCCCTATATCTGCCCGGTTTTGGCAGATGTGGGATTCCACAAACCTCAACCCCTGACTGTGCAGGGCGTAGATGGCCATGGACAAGATCGGTTGCTGGTAGAGAGTGATCGGTGGACAGCCGTTGAATCCCACATCTGCCAAAACCGGGCAGATATGGGGCACCCGTCGCTCGTTGCGCATAGAGATCTCACTACTGGCAGCGATTCGTTTATTTGTTTACCCAGGGGTCTGTGAGAAATGCACGACTAAAGTCGTGCCCTGATACAAAGCACCAGCACTCGTGGGTCGAAGAGGCTCGATGTCTCCCCGTTCATTCCTCTCTTAACTTGCCGCAGGCGAGTCAGTTGCTCGGGATGATCATTGGGATAGTATCGCGGGGGATAGCTATCGCGCCCCTGCCGGGCTGGACTAGCGTTTGGCGGCAGCCCTCCGGGCCCTGACGAACCGATTGGTCGCATTCGATGGTTACATGCTAAACCCACGGCTGCCTTGAGTTGGAACGGCGCCTCGGCCCGATCGAATGCTGATGGAGCGAACCTTTCTCTGCGTTGACGCTCCCCCGGCCCGCACCTATAATCACTGCTGGCCCTGTGATTGTCTCGGTCCGTGTCTCTTCTTCGCATTTGCTGCCAGATGCGCTGGCCAGGTGACTGCACTGCAAATGCGCATGCGGGAGATCCGCAAGCGAAGGCCCGCTTTCCGCTGAAAGACGCGGGCGATCTGGATTTCAAAGATCAAAAGGAGTTCTGTATTCCGATGAAGCGTTCGTTCACCCTTGTTTGCGTGCTCGCGTCCGCCACCGGCGTGGGCATCCTCTCTTCGCCCGGCAGCGCGTCAGCCCAGGCGCCCTCCGCACCAGCCCCCGCCACGGCCGCCGGCCATGCCGCCGGTCTTGCCCCCGCTCCGGAATTTCCTGCCAACCCAAAGATTGCGATCATCGCTTTCCAGCAGGCGGTCGCAGCAACCAATGAGGGTCAACGTAACTTCGCTCAGCTGCGGACCAAGTTTGAGCCCAAGCAGGCTGCACTCAAAGCCCAAAGTGACGAGATCGATTCACTGAAGAAGCAATTGCAGGAC
Organism: uncultured Acidobacteriaceae bacterium; assembly: GCA_963717225.1. Lineage (GTDB taxonomy): Bacteria > Acidobacteriota > Terriglobia > Terriglobales > Acidobacteriaceae > PALSA-350. The sequence continues at coordinate 49,648 of CAVQWB010000042.1, forward strand.
GCCGGAGCCAACCTGAGTGAACCGGAGCGCGACAGCCGCCTCAGGACCATCGACGAGAAAACAAAGTCTCTCCAGCGGTCTGCCGAAGACGCCCAAAACGAAGCCAGCGGCGCGATGAACGACATGTATCAGCAACTGGCACAGAAGGTATATGCGGTATTGGACGCTTATTCCAACCAGAATAAATTCACGATTGTGCTCGATACCAGCGCACAACAGACGCCCGTGCTGTGGGCTAACCAGGGTTCTGACATTACCAAAGAAGTGGTGGAGGCCTACAACGCCAAGTCCGGCGTTCCTCCGCAGCCCGCTGCCGCCGCTCCACGGCCAAGCGCACCGACTCCGAGCCACAGCGGAACCACCCCACGGCCCAGCACGACCAAGCCGCCGCAGTAGAGCAGTCCTCCCGCACTTCACCCCGGGCACGATTTCGCTTGCCCGGGGCGATCAGGACGACCGTAAAATGGCTTGGCCAACCCAATCGGTAAGGCTGTAAAAAACTCTCATTGCAGCCCTGGATCAGAGCAAAAATTCATCGATGCTAGGTGCCGTTTGCGCTGTGGAAAAAACTGTGGAAAGCCGGGGAAGCTGATTTTGTGCACAATCCAGTGCCGCCGCGCGGGCTAGGGCGCGGCCCGGTCATTGCACCTTAAATCATTTGGGGTCAATTGTTTAGGATGGAGTAATCCAGCAACGCGCCATTTGACGCCACGGCTATTTGCTGCCTGTCCAATTCACAGCTTTCCACAAAACCGCCTGAAACCATGACTAACGTAACTAGGCATCGCCGCTATTTGCTTGAATCTTCACCAACCTTGAGAACGGCTAGAAACGCCTCCTGCGGAATGTCAACTTTACCGATGCGCTTCATGCGCTTTTTACCTTCTTTTTGCTTCTCCAGAAGTTTGCGTTTACGGCTGATGTCTCCCCCGTAGCACTTGGCAAGCACGTTCTTGCGCAATGGGGCGACAGTTTCCCGGGAGACGATTTTGGCTCCAATGGCCGCTTGAATGGCAACCTCAAACATTTGCCGCGGAATGAGCTCGCGCATCTTCGAAACCAGCGCTCGTCCCCGCTCGTAGGCAAAGTCTCGATGCACGATGATCGAGAGCGCATCAACCGGTTCGCCCGAGACCAGAATATCCAGCTTGACCATGGGCGATTCCCACATACCCGCCAACTGATAATCGAGAGACGCATACCCGCGGGAGACCGATTTCAGACGGTCGTAAAAGTCCAATACGATTTCGTTGAGCGGTAGCTCATAGGTCAGCATCACGCGAGTGGGGGTCACATATTCGAAGTTTTTCTGCCGGCCGCGTTTCTCCTCAACCAGCTTGAGAATGCCGCCCACGTACTCTTCACTGGTCAGGATGGTAGCGATGATTACCGGCTCTTCAATCCTGGCGATGTCGCTAGGGTCGGGCCACCGGGAAGGGTTCTCCACTTCGATGATCGCCCCATCGGTGAGGGTAATCCTGTAGCGCACACCAGGAGCTGTAGTGATGAGGTCGAGATTGAATTCACGCTCCAGCCGCTCCTGAATAATCTCCATGTGAAGCAGGCCCAGGAAGCCACAACGAAATCCGAACCCCAGAGCGACCGAGCTTTCGGGCTCGAAGAAAAACGAGGAGTCGTTCAGCCTCAGCTTCTCGAGCGCGTCCCGCAGCAGCGTGTGCTCGTGCGAATCCACGGTATAGAGCCCGGCAAAAACCATCGACTGAATGTCTTTGAAACCGGGCAGCGGGGCCGCAGCTGGACGCGCATCGTCGGTGACGGTGTCACCAATCTTGGTGTCGGCGACATTCTTGATGGTGGCGGAAAAAAAACCTACCTCGCCGGCTGACAGCTGTTCAATCTCAACCGGCTTCGGCGTAAGCACTCCAACAGCTTCCACATCGAATACGCGGCCGTTGGACATGAGACGGATGCGCGCACCCTTGCGGAGAATGCCATTGATCACGCGGGCCAACACGATAACGCCACGATAAGGATCAAAATGGCAATCGAAGATCAGGGCCTGCAGCGGTGCTTCCGCATCGCCGGTTGGCGGCGGCAAGCGCTGCACAATGGCTTCCAGCACTTCGGGAACCCCGAGGCCCGTTTTGGCACTCACCGGGAGCGCATCGGTCGCGTCCAGTCCTACAGTGGACTCGATCATTTCCTGGGTGCGCAAGACGTCCGCGCTGGGCAGATCAATCTTGTTGATGACCGGAATCATGTCCAACCCGTTATTGATGGCCAGGTGGGCATTGGCGAGGGTTTGGGCCTCCACCCCCTGGGAGGCGTCCACAACCAGGAGAGCGCCCTCACAGCAGGCCAGCGAACGCGAAACCTCGTAGGAAAAGTCGACGTGACCGGGCGTATCAAGCAGGTTTAATTGATACATTTCCCCATCGCGGGCAAGGTAGTTCATACGCACCGCATGGGCCTTGATGGTAATACCGCGCTCGCGTTCCAGATCCATCGCGTCCAGCACCTGGGCCTGCATCTCGCGCGCCGTCAAGGAGCCGGTCAGTTCCAGCAGCCGGTCGGAAAGCGTGGATTTGCCGTGGTCAATATGGGCAATGATGGCGAAATTGCGGATGTGCTTGCTGTCCATGAAGGGGTGCCGGCCGGCGGGTACGACTCAATTGGTGAACGAGAGGAAGGTCTCTCCCCCGATCTTATCATTCACACTGCAGGGGTCCGGGCAATACAATCATGTGAACGACATGGCGCCCATAGGCTTTGAACAAACCGGCCTTTGTGCAGCAAAGGCGAGAGGTGCCAGGGCATGTTCGCTTTCTACTCTGCACAGGCGGCTGTGTCGGAGTGCGGCTTTTCTTGAAGACCTGCCGCGCCGGGATCGGCTGCCCGCTGAACATCGGCAGTGAATTGTTGCGGGCGTTGTTGCATGGATTTAGCGAAAGGATTGAATAGTGGAGGGTTGAATATCGCTCCCAGAGTGTTCCTGTTGTTGCTTGCCGTGGCCCCGCTGCTGCTAACCGGGTGTGTGCCGGAGGACGCCGTGACCAAGGGGACGGCGAAATCGCCCCAGGCTACGGCTCCCGCGCTTAAACCCTCTGAACCCGCCGCGGGGGCGCACGCACTCGCGACCCCCGCCGTCACCCCCGCCGGTCCTGAGGCGCAGGCCTTGATCGACGCAGTCGAAGTGGCTTATCAGAGCGGCGTGGCGAACTACCACGCGGGCAAACTGCAGGCCGCCAAGGCCGATTTCGACCGCGCCGTAGACCTGATGCTAACCAGCAGGTCCGACCTGCGGACCGAAGCCCAACTGCGGGCTGAGTTCGACCGCGTGATCGACGCGGTCAATACCCTGGAGATGGAGGCCCTCAAGCAGGGAAACGGATTTGCTCCCAAGCTTGAACCCGCTCCGGTTGATATTGCCAACGACGTCACGTTTCCGGTAGACCCCACGGTCAAGGCTCAGGCAATCGCAGAACTCAAGACCACGCAGTCCGATCTGCCGCTGGTGATCAACGACCCGGTGGCTGGGTACATCAGTTATTTTTCTTCCAAGGGGCGGGGCACGCTGATGCGTTCGCTGGAGCGCGCCGGCCGCTATCACACCATGATCGCGGCGGTGCTGGCCGAGGAGCAAGTTCCCCAGGATCTTATTTACCAGGCGGTGGCCGAATCCGGCTTTCAGCCGCAGGCGGTGAATGGCCGTTCGGGCGCCGGCGGCATGTGGCAGTTTATGCCCTACGGGGTCTATGGCCTCAGCCGCAATGGCTGGTACGATGAGCGCTTCGATCCGGAAAAATCGACCCACGCCTACGCTCGCTACATGAAGTTGCTGTATTCCCAGTTGGGCGATTGGTACCTGGCCATGGCAGCGTATGACTGGGGTCCCGGCAACGTGCAAAAAGCCGTGGAGCGCACCGGCTACGCCGACTTCTGGGAACTCTATCGCCGCAACGCGCTACCCCAGGAGACCAAGAATTACGTCCCCATCATCATTGCGGCCGCTATCATGGCCAAGAATCCGCAGCAGTATGGACTGCAATCGCTCACGCCCGATCCTCCGCTGGTAACGGACACCGTCACCACAGACTACAGTGTTGACCTCCGCCTGGTTTCCGACCTGGTGGAAGCGCCGGTCCAGGAGATCTCGGACCTCAATCCCAGCCTGTTGCGGATGAGCACCCCTTCCGACGCTCCCTTCGAGCTTCATCTGCCTGCCGGCAGCAAAGATCTCTACCAGAAGCGTATTGCCGAAATCCCCGCGGACAAGCGAAATCAATGGCGGTTTCACAAAGTGGTGGCTGGAGAAACGCTGGCAACCGTGGCTCACGATTACCATGTGACTACCTCGGAGATCTCCTTTGTGAACCAGCTGGAAGCCGGCGAAGATCTTTCCGCGACGGATTCGCTGATTATTCCGGTTCCCCCGACCTCGTCAAGCAAGTCCCGGCTCACGCTTTACAAGGTGGAGCATGGCGATACGCTGGTGACCGTGGCCGATCGCTTCAATGTAACGGTGCAACAGCTTCGCCGCTGGAATCACATAAGCGCGGCTCGCCTGGTCCCGGGCCGTCACCTCTATGTGGCTGAGCCAGCCCGTGTGACCCGCGTGAGCAGAACCAGTAGCAGGCATCGGGCAAGTGCGGCGACCAAGCATAAATCTCCAGCGCGGGCGTCGTCGGGAACGCATACAAACGTGAAGAATGGAAAAGAAACTTAATTCGCACTTGCGTTCATTGGCATCCCGTTGCATGCTGTTGCTATAATCCGCGCCGCAGGCAAGTATGATAGAAAGTGGTTCTCTGCGATCCGAATCGGTGGCAACCAAAGCCTTGGAGGCATAAGAATGCAGGACGAACTTAAACTGTACGCACACGCTGAAAATGAGTTTGAAGCCGAAGCGGACGAGTTCCCGGATGAGCTTGAAGACGGGTTCGATGACGATGAAGAGGAAGAAGAAGTAAGTGTTATCGTCTCCTCCACCCCGATAAGCGCGGAGTTGCTTGCGCCGCCCGTGAGCGTGCCGCCGGCACAGCCACCGGCGAAGGCGCCAGCCAAAAAAGCCGCTGCAAAAAAGACCGCTGCCCCGCCTTCAGCCGCAAAAAAAGCAGTGAAGAAGGCTCCGGCAAAAGCTCCGGCCAAAAAGGCCGCCACAAAATCTGCCGCGAAGAAGAGCACCAAAGGCGCGAAGAGCGGCAGAAAGGCCGCGAAAGCGGTCGGCAACAAGAAGAGCGCCAGCACCAAAAAATCTACCAACAAACGAGGTATTCCTTTGGCAGTGAAGAAGGCAGCAACCAAGAAGTCGGCAGCAAAGAAGGCTCCGGCAAAGAAGGCAGCTAAGAAGTCGTCAGCCAAGAAGGCTCCGGCGAAGAAGACAGCAAAGAAGAAGTCCGCTAAGAAGAAGTAGTAGTAGTAAAAAACAGGCAAGCAAAAGAGCCCGGCTGCTAGCCGGGCGTTTTTGCGTCTGCAGGTTTATTTTTCGGGGGGAGGTCCTCTGGATTGGGGTCTTCAGCGCCGTGAGTGTGATGCGTGTTACGCGGCTTTCGCCGCCGGGCACGGGCGTCACAAAGCAATTCGATATGAACCGTTGAAAAGACGTGCCCCAGGGGATAAAGCCCAGGTCTTTGTTGGCCATCAGGGGCCCGACTAAAGTCGTGCCCCTGATACAAAGCATTAGAACGGTGACTCCACGAACGTCGACCACTCGCCTCTAGAGGATGAATCGAAAGCTTAAGGGCGTCTGGAGGGTTAAAAGTTACGACGGTAGGGCTGTGGTATCCCACATCTCGCGAAAAACGAGCGAGATGTGGGGCACCCAGGGTCTGTTGCGGGTACAGAGTGCAAATTCGCGGTTCTCACGCAGACTCTAAAGCCCGTACCCTTCAGGGAAAGGGAAATGTACTTCAGGGGCTTAAAAACCCTCAAAACGCAGGCTCTGCGGCACGGCAGATGCCGTGCCGCTTGTCGAAAAAGTGTTTCCTCAGCCTTTTTGGTACCTGCGACTAGTTTTTCTTTTCGAAGCCGTTCAACGCGGCCAGGACCTGTTCACTGTGTTGCTGTGGATTGACGGCTGTCCAGACCTGGACGATTTTGCCGTGGGGATCGATGAGAAACGTATTGCGCTTTGCCATCTTGACGCCATTGTGATCGCCCATGGATCCGTATTGCGCCACGACCGTCTTGTCCTGATCGCTGAGCAGCTTGAAGCTCAGCCCTTCCTTGGCACAGAATTCCTTGTGGCTGTCGGTCGAGTCAACGCTTACACCCACCACAACCGCATCCAGTTGCTGATATTTGGCAATGTCCTGCTGAAAGTTGTGGGCTTCAATGGTGCAGCCGGTTGTCATGTCCTTGGGATAGAAGTAGAGCACTACCCACTTGCCACGAAAGCTGTCGAGACTGATCTTGGAACCATCCTGCGATGGTAGGGTAAACGTGGGGGCGGACTGGCCAGCCTGCGGCATCGCCGCATCATCGGCTAGGCCACGGATGCTCAAGGCGGCGCCAGCAAACAGGACCACCAGGATCGCGACTACTGCTACTCTCGTTGTCTTCACCGGAATCTCCGCAAATTGTGGTTGTTGGATTTTAGAGCCCCCACGATTAGACCGCTTTTCGCCGGCCCCTGTCCAGCCGCGGTCAGACCGCGATGATCGCGATTCCATGGGCCGCGGCCAGCTGCCGAACCTTGTCCAGGTCAAAGATCAGGGTGCGGCCGGATTCGATCGAAAGGCAGGTGGCCCCGGCAAGGCGCATGGTCTCTATGGTGTTCGGCCCGATCACCGGAACGTCAAAACGCAGATCCTGCGCCGGCTTGGCGACTTTCACCACACTTAACCGCCGCTCGAGCGTGGATGCAAGCGACCCAGCTTCTCCGTCGGCCTCCAGAGAGCGCAGGATGGCTCCAGCGCGTTCGATGGTGGCATCGGTACCCTCCATAGCCTCAACCGCGACACAGGCCTGCCCGGCCACCACCACGGTCTGGCCAATGTCATAGCCTGCCAGGGCGGCCGCCACTTCGCGCCCATAGGCCAGATCCTGCTGCTCTTCGTTGGTGGGCGCGCGCGCCGTCAATACCCCAGGCCGCGCCAACAGCGGCTCCAGGTAGGCGGTGGAGGAGATCAGCTCAATCCCCTCATCGCCCAAAACCTTGGCCACGGCGCCCAGCAGCATGTCGGTATTCCGGGTGCGCAGATTCAACAGCAGCTTGGCCAGCCGCCAGTCCGGGCGAATACTGGAGAAGATTTGCTTATGCTTGACCTGGCCGGCCATCACTGCCTGGGTCACGCCTTCCTGATGGAAAGTCTCGATCAACCGTGACAGCTCCCCCAGGGAGAGCCAATGCACGCGTACACCGGGGTCGCCCGCAGCCCGGGCATCCATCTCGGGTTCGGTTTCTTCTTTAATGGCAGCCACGACCACTTCGACGCCATGAGCGCGCGCTGCTTCCAGCAGCAGAAACGGAAATCGGCCGTTGCCGGCGATCAGACCCAGCCTGGTGATCGGTTCAGGTTTCACGCTGCTCCTACTTGATCACGCCTCGCTGGGAACGTTCGATAAAGGCGATCAGATAAGCCACGCAGCCCTCCAGCTCGCCCTCGCCACGCAAGCGTTCCAGCGCCTGGGTGGTGTTCAGCCGGGCTGCCAGCAAGATGCGGTACGCATGCTGCAAGGCCTTCAACTGCGGCGCACTGAAGCCGGACCGCTCCAGGCCGATTCGGTTGAAGCTGTAGGCATGGGTCTCGCGTTTGGCGGAAGTCAGCGAGAAAGGCAGGACATCCTGGGTGATGGTGGTGCCGCCGCCGACGTAGGCGTGTTTCCCGATACAGCAAAACTGGTGCACCGGGCAGAGCGCACCGACACTGGCATGATCTTCCACTGTGACGTGGCCGGCCAGGGTGGCGCCGTTGGCCAGAATGCAGTGGTTTCCGATGGTGCTGTCGTGGCCGATGTGGGTATAGGCCATGATCAGACAGTGGCTGCCTAACCGGGTGGTGCCACCGCCCCCGCGGG
>CAVQWB010000043.1:0-452466 GCA_963717225.1 uncultured Acidobacteriaceae bacterium
GGTTGGATCCAGCATCAGGACCCGGGTTCTGCGCGCGGTCATGGGGATGCCCTGAATTTTGTGATAGAGCCGCCTCGCGCTGTCGCTGCGGTAGATGCCGGAACAGGCGCTGGTGTAAACCATCACTGGGAACGATCGGGATCAATGATGATCGAGAATATATCCGAGCCGTCGATCAGCCCCTGCTTGATGTTGTGCCAGTTCGCGCCGCCATCGGTTGTCTTCCAGGGGAGGTGCCAGGTGCCCGCATAGATGGTCTGCGGATCCTTGGGATCGACTGCAATGGACTCCACTTCATGGATATTCATGCTGCCCACGGGCGTAATTCGTTTCAGTGCACGCCGCTGTCTTCGCTGCGGAAGACACCCTTCAAGGCGCCTGCGATGAAGATCTTGGGATCGCAGGGCGCCTGGCTGAGGGTGCGAATCGATTGCCCTTTCATGCCTTCGACCGCGGTCCAGACTCTTACCGGGTCGCGGCCGATGAAGAGCCCGCCGACCGGATCACCCACTACCCAGGCGCCAACCAGCAGGGTCTTAGGATCGGACTCGTCCACCAGGATGTTATCCACCAGTAGATCGTCAGTCTTGGCCAACTTAGCCAGCCGCTGCCAGCTTGCGCCACCGTCTTCGCTTTGGTAGATCCAGCTGTTGGTAGTTCCAAGGTAAATATGTTTCGGATTGGCAGGGTCGGCGGCAAAGCTTCGCCGTCCCGCCATTGGGTCCCACGGAAACCGACTAAGGAGACTGCGCCAGGGTTGGTTGATTAGGAAATAACGCGACCAGGAGGAAAGCCGAGGAGAGAGAACGCCCTATAAACGTATTCATTGGATTTTGATCGGTGCCCGAGATGCGGAAGAGCTCGACTAATATTATCCGCATTAAACGGTGCATCGCGAGCAGGGCCAGGGTCAAGCAAAATAGAAAGGGTGGCCATTACTAAGTGGCCACCCTTTCCCGTTAGAGCTACCCGGCTTACTGCGCCGGAGGAGCTGCCTTCTTCCTGTGGCGGGCACGGGCAGGTGCGGTTCTTGCTTGAACCTTTACCGTGCTTTCATCCACTGCGGTGGTGCCTTGCACGTCGTTGTCGAAGGTTGCGCCGGCAGGTACAAGGTAATTCTCCACTTCCTTGTTACCTTGGGTTCCAGTGCGTACCGAGATCCGGGAAGGATCAATGCCCTTCTCCTTGACCAGGTAGTCCTTCGTATTGACGGCGCGTTGTGCAGCCAGCGTGTCGGCCTTCTTCTCAGTGGAAGCCGCCTCGCCAACCAGCACAGCGCTGGCATCGGTTTGTTGTTGCAGGTTCAGAGCGACGTCATCGAGGCAAGCCTTAGCCTCGTTGTCGACCCGAGCCGGGCGCCTCTTATCCCGATCGAAGTTGATCGAGCAAAGCGTCTTGGTCTTCGGGCGGGCGGTGGCGGCGGTGCCTCAACATTGACCGAGGTCGTCGCAGTAGCCGTTTGACCCTTGTCGTCCTGGACGGTGCAAGTAACGGTAATGGTGCCGCCGGCGCACCGGTTGTGCTCAGCGTAGCGCTGTTGCCGCTGCCGCTGATCTGGCCGGCCGACGCGCTGTACGAATAAGTCAGTGGCCGGTTCTGCGGGCTTAGCCCTGGGAGGTAATGGTTGCCGTGCCACCAGGCTGAACGGTGGTCGGATTGGCCGAGCAACTGAGGGTCGGAGGTTCGTACTGCTTGATGGTGAAGTTCGCCGTGCAATCCGCGAACTGGCCAACCTTCTGCCCTTCAGAAACATGGCCGGTAACGGTGTAGTTACCAGGCGCCAGACCCGTGGTGTCTACAGCGCCGGTGGTGTTATCGCCGGTGACCTTGACGCCCTCGCCACCCGTCCAGCTATAGGTTGCTGTCTTTTTGGGGTTCAGATTCGCCGCCGTGCCGGTGACCGTGACTGGGTCGCCAGGAAATGCCGGGGACGGAGAGGCGGTGCAGGAATAGGTCACAGGAGGCGGCGGAACGATGCTGCCCATGTGATAAATCAAGCCGGTACTCAGGCGCGCAACCTTCAGGTTCGCCCGGCCGCCGGTCGGATATGGCGGTTGGGGACCAAAATTGGCATGGAAGTACTCATAGTCTGCCTGGAACAGGCGCAATCCGAGGTGGCCACCCAGAAACGGCAAAGCATAGTCCATTCCACCGCCGACTGTCAGGGCAGGGCCAAACGTGTAAGGCTGGTGGTAGGGGCCACCCAACCTGACAAACCCGGCATCTGCATGGACAAACGGGGTGATTTCCGCGGTCGGGTAACGGAAGATCATGCCAAGCTGTCCGGTAGAGGCTCCGTCATTATTCCCGTCGGGATGATTGGCATATTCGAACTGCCCACCGACGTAGCGGTTGAAGAAGTAGCTGACGCTTCCGATTGCGCCGTAATTGATGGACGAATAGGAAACCGGGCCACTGACGCCAATGTTGGCGCCCGACGGAATCGTAACCGAGCCATGCGGCGCGAGGTACGAGTAACCCAGGAAAATGTCAATGCGTGAAGCTGGCGACTCCGCAGGAGCTGCCGGCTTTGGGGCTGTACTGGTCGAATCCTGCGCTAGGAGACTCACCGAACCGAGTCCCACAGCACTGGCTACAAGTAGAATTCGGCCCAGTGAAGTCAAGGGGCGAGAGTGCATGCGTCTATCCTCCGCAACCACTGGAAAGTCATACAAAAACCTGGAAGTCTTTCGACAAGGCCATCGAGCCAAAATGGGACGGGCTCGAGTCAAAATCAATTTCGCATCACGGAAATCCAGACCGTTAGGATGCAAAACAGTCACATCCGGTAATCTACAGCATATTTCTAATCTCGACTAGCCTTAATTCTCAACATCTTAACGGTGGGATTGCGCAGGGAGTAAGTGCTTGGTTACCTCTTTCGTCAACAAGCCATCTCTGCCCACACGTAAAAAAGAACCGCCCAGCAAAGTTATTACAATTGCACAATTATTGGAAGTTTAATGCGCGTTTTGCGGTTCCCCGTTCGCGCAGAATTTTTTCCTGCAACAGGGTGATCGCATAAATCAACTGCTCCGGCCGCGGCGGACACCCCGGCACATACACGTCTACCGGGATAATCTGGTTCACTCCCTGAACCAGCGCATAGTTATTAAACACTCCACCGGAAGTGGCGCAAGCACCCATAGAGATCACCCATTTCGGCTCCGGCATCTGCTCGTAAAGCCGGCGAATGACCGGGGCCATTTTTTGCGATACTCTCCCCGCAATGACCATCAGGTCAGATTGCCGGGGGGACGGACGGAATACCTCTGCACCAAAACGCGCCAGATCGAATCGAGCCCCGCCCATCGACATCATTTCGATCGCGCAGCAGGCTAAGCCAAATGTCATAGGCCACACTGAACTTTTACGAATCCAGTTGACTGCAAAGTCCAGAGAGGTCATAACCACCCCCTCTGGCTGCTCATAACCAAAATTTACTTCGCGGACCTTCTCCTGATTTTTGGCGCTCGACTCCAAACTCCAAAAAGATAGCGGTCTGTGCCTGTTGCGCTCATACCTACACTATAAGGCATTCACTAAGGGGATTCAGGGAGAATGTGGGCCGCCGAAGTTGCAAGGATGGAACTTCGAAGTCGATCAGTCCTACATGGGCCTGGACGGCGCGGTAGATGGCGCATCTGCACGAATGGTCGTCCGGAGGAATTGTGAGATGTACAGATGCTTTTCGGAAACCCGTCCTGGCAAAAGAACGCAGGGCCAAACAAAGCGGGAGCGTGAACCGGAAGAGAAACAGAAGGTTCCCTCCACGGCACACCGGGAGACCAGAAAAGCTCGCTAATTCCGCATGTTGGAATCCGTCAATCCGCGCTGAAAAGTTGAAAGGCTCCAGCCCCATGACCGTGCCCTGGGGCTGGATTCAATCGTCCCGCGGGACTATTTCGATTTTCATAAAGGCTTCGCGGGACTCATTCGGGCTTGAGTGTTGGCCATTCGGGCCTGTTTCCACGCTTTCTTGACGGAGTATCACCCGAACCAATCGGGAAAAAGCGCCTTCACGGCTATACTCTTGCTACTCTGTAAAACAGACTATGCAAAAGATAGAAGCTGTCATTCAGCCGTCGAAGCTTGACGCAGTCAAAGATGCTCTCATGGCCATCGGTGTCGAGGGCATGACGATCCTTGAGGCACGCGGTCACGGCCGCCAAAAGGGCCATACGGAGTTTTACCGGGGACGCGAATATACGGTTGACCTTCTGCCCAAAATCAAGATCGAAACCGTGGTCCCGGACGAACTGCTGGAAAAGGCCGTGCAGGCCATCATCACCGCAACCAGAACGGGGAAGATTGGGGACGGCAAAATCTTCGTCTCGGCAATCGATGAAGCCATCCGAATCCGCAACGGGGAACGCGGCGGGGCCGCGCTTTAAGTCTGGGATGCGAAAAGCCCGACGGTTCATCCTTGAACCCGTTCGCAGGATCGAGCGTGGAATGGGCAAGGCGCCGACCCAGATTCGTGTCGCCACACCCCAGGCAGAACGCGCCACACGGGAAACCACAGGTTTATAGCACTTGAGACGAACACCAGCCCTTGCTGTCTAAATCTCATTCGCGGTCGACATGAAAACTGCATTCACGTCTCACCAGCAGTTGCGAGAGCACTATCAGGCCGAGATGGCGGCCATGCGGCAGTCCTTTGAGCGTACCGGCAACGGCGTGCTCTGTATCCGCCGCCGCGCCCTGGTGGTCGACTGCCTGCTGGAGCCGCTGTGGCGGTTCGAGAGCGGCGGGCCCATTCCCCCGGGGCTGGCACTGGTGGCGGTCGGCGGCTTTGGCCGCAAGGAGCTCTTCCCTTGCTCCGACGTCGACCTGCTCTACCTTTGCGCCGACGAAAAGTGGAGGATAAGCTGCGCGAGACCATCCGCGGCTGTAACCAGGCTATGTGGGATCTCGGCCTGCGCGCCAGCCCCATGATCCGCACCCTCAAGGAGTGCGACCGCTACGACCCGGAAAACATCGAGTTCACCCTTTCCCTGCTCGACCGCCGCTTCATTGCCGGGGACCACAGTCTCTACCAGATTCTGCAGAACAAACGCTTCCCGAAGTCGCACTGCGCGAATGGAGCGGCATCGTGCATAGACTTGCCGAACTGGCCCGCGGGCGGCACCAAAAATACGGCAACACTATCTTCCATCTCGAACCCAATATCAAAGAGTGTCCGGGCGGTCTGCGCGATCACCAATTGGCCCATTGGCTCAACCTGCTGCACCACGTTCGCGAACATAAAGCCTGGCCCACCAATTTCGGAAACTCCCTCTATTCGGTCCACAACGACGCTGCTTCGGCGTTTGAATTTCTTAGCGCCACACGATGCTTTCTGCACCTCCGCAGCGGCCGCGATGACAACAGCCTCGATTGGCATGCGCAGGACGAAGCCGCGGCGCAGAGTATCGGTCTGGAAACCAAGGGCACCTCCGATCCCGCGTACTGGATGCGGACGTATTACCGCCATGCCCGTACGGTCTACCGCCGTGCCGTCCTGGCCATGGAGGCCCTGCCACCGGCACGGCAGTCTTTCTACCGGCCCCAACGACGCAAACGCATTCCTATCGCGGGCACGGACTTTGTGGTCCAGGACGGCCGCGTCGATGTCTCAGAAGCTGCGCTGCTCACGGGGCCGGAAGGTATTCTTCGGGTGTTTGCCCTGGTCGCGGCGCATGGCTACCGGCTGACACAAAACGCGGAAGATCGCCTGGCGGACGCGCTGCCGGTACTCGACGTGCACATTCCGGAAGGACCGTTTCTGTGGAATGGTCTACGCGAGATCCTGCTCGGCCCCCACGCCGCGCACGCGCTGCGCACCATGCATGCCCTGGGGATCCTGGAGTTGCTCATCCCCGAGTTCCACGGCATCGATGCACTGGTCATTCGCGACTCCTATCATCGCTACACGGTCGACGAGCATACTTTCCTGGTCATCGAAACGTGCATGCCCTGCGCCAGCCGCACAGCGCCTGGGAGCGGCGCTTTGCCACCCTGCTGGCGGAAATCGACCGCCTCGACCTCTTCTTCCTGGCGCTGCTCATGCACGACACCGGCAAGGCTCGGCGCACCGGCGATCACACGGTGCAGAGCGTGGAACTGGCCGATAGCCTGCTCGCCCGGCTGGAACTGGATGCCGAAGAACGCGACCTGGTGCGGCGGCTGATCCGCAATCACCTGGAAATGTCGATGGCCTTGCGCCGCGACATCTTCGACGCCGAAACCATACGCGCCTTCGCGGAAAAAGCGGCTTCCCAGACCCACCTCAAGATGCTGTGCCTGATGACCTATGCCGACATCAAAGCAGTCAACCCCGACGCACTGACCCCATGGAAGGCGGATAGCCTGTGGCAACTCTATATCGCCACCTCCAACTTCATGGACCGCAGTGTCGACCAGGAGCGCTATCGCGCCGATGTAGACCCGACGCTGCTGAAGCGCATTCTCACCCTGGCTCCGGAGAGTGCCCCGGAACTGCGCAGCTTTCTGGAAGGCTTTCCCCAACGCTACCTGCAAACGCGCATGCCGGAGCAGATCCGCGACCATTTCCAGATGGCTTTGCAGCTCTCCAGTCCGCCGCCCAGATCAACCTGCGTAGCCTGCGCCAGCTGTGGGAACTTACCGTCATCACCAGGGATCGGCCCCTGCTCTTTGCCGACATGGCCGGCGCGCTCTCCTCCTGGGGCATGAACATTGTCAAGGCCGAGGCATTTTCCGACGATGCCGGCATTATCGTCGACACCTTTCAGTTTTCCGATCCCTTCCGCACCCTGGAGCTCAATCCATCAGAGGTGGACCGCTTCCGCGCATAGCCTGCTGGACGTGATCTCGCTGAAGACTCCGATCGAAGTCCTGCTGCGCCGCCGCCAGGCCTCCGTGCTCCCATCATGGTCAGGGTGGCAACTCGACTGGATTTCGATAACACCGCTTCCACCCACAGCACGCTGCTGCAGGTAGTGGCTCAGGATGGCCCCGGGCTGCTGCGCCAGATCGCCACCACACTGGCCGCGCACGATTGCAATATCGAGGTGGCCCTGATCGATACCGAAGGGGAGATCGCCATCGACGTCTTCTATCTCACCATTGGCGGGGCCAAACTCGACCAGGCGACCCAGCAACAGTTGCAAACGGCGCTGTCTCTCGCGATCGAGGAACTCCGCCCCGCGCACGCCAGCAGTTCTCGCGGAGAGCCATAGGGCGCTTACGGCGCTTACGGGGCACACTCCGTCCGCGTGCCTCCCAGTTTTCGCGCAGCCTCCGAGGGCCGTCCCCTTCACCCAGGCAAAATGCTCTACCATCGAGATGGGCGCAACGTGAAACTGGGCCGATCCATCCGAAAATACTTCCGCCTGCGCCGGCATTCGCGGCGCCGGCCCGCTTTCGCTCGCGCCAAGGACGAGCTGCGCGCCCGAACTAAAGCATTTTCCGCTTCGACCACCCTGGATACACAAACCGCCAGCCTTCACCCGCCTCTTCCATTCATTTGGACGGGCTCCAGCGAACGCGCTTTCAACGTGCGGCTGCTGTGCGTGGATCCGCATGCTGGAGCACGACGATCTGCTGCGCATCGATTTTCAGGAAACTTTTCAATCCATGCTCGCGGAGCTGGACTCGGTGGCTTTGCTGGCCGAAGCGGGTTTGCCCAGGCACCACGCGGTCTTGTCCGAAGGGCTCCGCCGTCTCTTTAATCGCCTCCTGCCTTCGGCGATGGCACGTCTCCGATAGTTCCCGGCTCATGATCTCGCTCTTCGCCCATTCCCGCGATGTCGAGCGCTTCCTCGAACTGCCACAGTCTCTCTTCGAACGTCTGCAGCATGCTGCTCGCTCCACCCGCGACAGGTGGTGGACCCCGCTCCTCTCCTCGCTTTCAGAGCGATTTGCGCCAGGCGCTGTGCCTGATCGCCACCCGCACCGCAGGCCGCGGTGTCACCGCCGCCATGCGCGAGCGTGGAGGCCGGGCGGAGGTGCAGAACTCACCCTTTTACCATTTGATTTTCGCTACCCAGGAACTGGTGCAGGCGCCCCGATGCCACGCTCCGCCGCGCCCTCGCTTTGAGGTTTGGAAAGCCGCCGTCAGCAGTTGCCGCAAAGAACTCGGCCAGGTGCGGCTGGGTATGGAAACCACCGGGGTCAGCGCGGACCTGGTGCTCGACCTGCGGAGTATCGAACTGGCCCTGATGCGCATGCACGGGCTGGCCAGAATTCTCACCTTCGGGCGGTGCGCCGCTCCGGCCCCGGTGTCTGATAGCTTCTCCGCCGCCCGCAACCTGCTGAACCAGCTCATCGAAGGGCGTCTCGAAGATAAACGGGTTTCTGCCCTGCTCAAGCAGAACCTGAACCTG
Source organism: uncultured Acidobacteriaceae bacterium (assembly GCA_963717225.1). Taxonomy (GTDB): domain Bacteria; phylum Acidobacteriota; class Terriglobia; order Terriglobales; family Acidobacteriaceae; genus PALSA-350. The sequence continues at coordinate 8,349 of CAVQWB010000043.1, forward strand.
CTGGCGCGCAAGACTGTGGAGCGCACCGGCCGCAGCGGCGAGCACTACATCGCCCACAGCCGCAAGGAGTACTGGCAAATGTGGCTTGCCGCCGTCGGCGGCGGGCTGCTGACCGTGCTTACCGCTGCCTTCAAGATGCGCATCGTGGAGCAGCATTTCCCTCTCTTTGTGGAGGGATTTCTCACCGGGACCAACTACGCAATCAGCTTCATCCTGCTGCAGGTGTTCGGCCTGGTGCTGGCCACCAAGCAGCCCTCGGCGACGGCCGCTACCTTTGCCGGCATTGTGCGCAACAATCCGGGCAACGCCAGCTGGAGCAAGATTTCGGATTTCACCGCCCGCATCAGCCGCACCCAGCTGGCAGCGGCCATCGGTAACGTGACCGCGGTGTGCATCGGGGCGGTCGCTCTGGAGCGTCTGTGGCGGGTGATGTTTGCCGAACACTACTTACCCGTGGAGAGCGCCCGGCACGTTTATGAGGCGCTTCATCCTTTTGCCTCCGGCACCATCATTTATGCGGCAGGCACAGGGGTGATCTTATGGCTTGCGGCGCTCATTGGCGGCTGGTGTGAAAACTTCGCGGTGTTTCACCGGTTGACGGAAGCCGTCTCCCAACATCCATTTGGCCTGCGCATCGGGCAGAACAGGATGACGCGGGTGGCTGCGTGGATTGAGCTTAACCTTGCCGGCTGGAGCACCAGCATCGCCCTCGGCTATTTGCTGGGGTTTGTGCCGGTGGTCGCGCGTTTCTTCGGAATACCCTTCGATGTGCGCCACGTGACCCTATCGACGGGCACTCTGGCGCTGGCCGCCGCCCGGTTCGGTACCAGTTCCTTTGGCCACGGCTGGTTCTACTACGCCTTGGCCGGTATCGGAGTTACCTTCGTTCTGAACCTGGGCGTCAGCTTCGCCATTTCAGCGTTTGTCGCTCTGCGCGCCTACGATGTCGGCCCTCGCGAACAGCTGCTACTGGTCCGCTACCTGTTCCGTCAGATCGTGCGTTCCCCGCTCAGATTCGTCGTGCCGATAGAGCGCGACACTCCGCCGGTCTCAATCCTCAACGCAGCGGCGGAGGAAAAATAGGCACGATAATCGAAGATTTATGCGGCGGGCAGGAGAAGTTTCAGAGCGGTTGCGTGAGAATCCCCACTTCGCAAATTGGGTCTAGATTTATTTTGTATCAGGGCACGACTTCACAGGCTGCGGAAAAACTCATGTTTTGTATCAGGGCACGACTCCACAGGCTGCGAAAAAACTCATGTCTTGTATCAGGGCACGACTCCACAGGCTGCGAAAAAACTCATGTTTTGTATCAGGCACGACTCCACAGGCTGCGGAAAAACTCATGTTTTGTATCAGGCACGACTCCACAGGCTGCGGAAAAACTCATGTTTTGTATCAGGGCACGACTTTAGTCGTGCCGTAAGGGATTGAAAATACGCTGGGCTTTAGCCCCTGAGGTACGGCTTTCCTACCCAACGGCGAGTTTTTCCGCAGCCTCTACAGTCGGGCCGTACAGGGTGGAAAAAGAATTGGGCTTCAGAGGCTGCGGAAAAAAAGGCCTTTCTCCTGCCGCAAAACTGACCCCAATCCGCATATATATAGGTGTGTCCACCAATAACTTTGTGCTGTTCGAAATCATTCGCCGGCCACGTGCGGGGATGATGCATGAAACGCGGCTCGCCAGAACGGTCACCGGGGAGATTATCCCGGACAACCTCTTGCCTGGATTCGGACTTACCACGCGTACCACGCATATCACGCACCATTTCCATCGGCCACTTTTGCACCACCCTGGAGGCGAAATACACGCACAACTTTAAACGTCGTTTGAAACAAAGGACTTAGCCGCGCGTCGGTTGAAACTCTGGGCTAAAGAGGGTGTGTGAGAGCTCGCTTTTTGAAGGGCACGGGCTTTAAGCCCCTGGGACTTGCCGACTCAACCCGGCAAAGAAAAAGCGCAGGGGCTAAAGAGGCGTACCTCGGGGGGCTAAAGCCCTCATCAACCCTGCCATTTACGGCACGGCTGAACAGGCTGCGGAAAAACCCGAATTCTTTGAAGGGGACGGCCTTCAGGCCGTCCGTAAGTGATTGCAAATCTGTCCGGCTTTAGCCGCTGAGGGAACGGCTTTCGCTTCCTATTCGACCTTTTTCCGCAGCCTGTGAAGCTGTGCCCTGATACAAAACATGAGAGCATTGACTACCGGAAAACCCGCACATTCCGCGGATTTGGATCTATCCCCAAAGTCCTCTCATGCTTTCTTACTTGTTCGGTGGCGTGGTCTGACGTTTATCGTTCAACGCGTAGATCACCTCGCCTGGCTTGGCATAGCGCAGAATGACTCTGGCTTCATGCTCGATGGCATCGGGATCTGACTGCAGATGCTGCACATGTTCCTGCAGGCGGCTATTCTGTTGCTGTAATTGCAGAATCTCTTTCTGCAGCATTTGATGCTGATTGCGCTTTTGCTGATAAGCCGTTAGGCCGTTGGCCCCAAAGGTTGCGTGGTAACCCAGCAAGACGGCAATGACGATCGCCGTAGCGGTGGCGACCCGGCGACCCGAACGAGAAAGATACGATGAGACGGTCTGCTTCAAACTCTGCTGCTGGGTTTTCTTTTCAATCCTCACCATCGCCTCGCAATCCCCTGCCTTATCTTCTCAGTAACCCCCTCGCGCAAGAGGAAGTTTTTGCGCTTGAATTGGAAGGAACCATACTTGGTAAACATATGGCCGATTTTCAAATTGTCCTGACCACCTGCGCTGATCGCGAGCAAGCCGAACGTATCGCCCATAGACTCGTCGAGGAGCGTCTGGCTGCGTGTGTCAATATCCTGCCGGGTGTGCAATCGATCTACCATTGGCAGGGTGCGGTTGAATCCGCGGCCGAAGTCCTGCTCATGATCAAGACCAGGGTTGTCCACACCTGCGAGGTGCAAGCGACGATCGCCAGCCTGCACTCCTACGAAGTTCCTGAGTTCCTGGTACTCCCGGTCTCCGGCGGTTCGGAGGCTTATCTTGCATGGATGGACGGCGCCCTGCGGTAGACCGCCTTTTTTGTTATTCTTCAAGCTGTTCCTGAGCCCGTCCTCTATGCGGCTTTTGTTCGTGGCTTTCGCTATCAGCTTTTGCGCATTACTGTGGGTAGCTTTCTCAGTTGCCCGGCATATTCTGCGGCATGACCCCGCGCAGCCGGGCGCCAGTGGCAGGGAGCCGGATGGGGAGATTAAAGATGGAAGAAATCGGTTATAAGCAAGACAGCTTAGGCGCATTGCAAGTGCCGCGCATCGCCTGGAAGACCGTGTTTGCGGTTGTACTGGCCACTGCCTTGGTCGCGATCTGCGCCCACATCGCCATTCCGCTCGGCTTCACTCCCGTTCCCGTCACCATGCAGACATTCGCTGTACTCCTGTTGGCGTTGCTGTTGAGTCCGGGACCCGCCTTTGCATGCCTGACGCTTTACCTGATGGAAGGCGCCGTTGGCCTGCCGGTCTTCAGCCCTCATGGTGCCGGGGGTATAGCGCAGTTACTTGGCCCCACCGGCGGCTACTTGCTCTCGTATCCGTTTGCCGCGGCGCTGGCCAGTCTTCTCTATCGCCGTGGCCGTCGCTCATTCCTGGCCGCGGTCGTGTCTACAGGACTCGCCAGCATGGTCATTCTTACCGCGGGCGCAACCTGGCTCGGGCTGCTCACCCACTTGAAGTTTTCTGTCGTCCTCACCCAGTCGGTCGCGCCGTTCCTCGCCGGCGATGCCGTCAAGGTCCTCGCTGCAGCGGCCTGTGTCAGTCTGCTTGGATCATTCGGCAACGATTCCGGCGAGCGAAGTCTTTAAGGTTGCACTGCCAAGGTTTACTAGAGAGGATTTTGTGACCACTACTCCCACTTCGCTTCCGCCGGACGCCCCGGCCCGGGGTCTCAGACAGTTCGGGTGCGGTCAAGGAGATCGCCATCGCCCACAGTCCGGACTCCGATGACGCCTTTATGTTCTATGGTTTGGCCACGGGCAAGATTCGTGTTCCGGGATACAAGTTCACCCATACCCTTTGCGATATCGAGACCCTCAATCACAAAGCTATGAACGAGGCCTTTTACGACGTGACCGCAATTTCGTTTCACGCCTACCCCTACGTTCAGAAGGACTATGCCTTGATGGCTTGTGGCGGCAGCGTGGGGGAAAACTATGGTCCCATGATCGTCGCCAGCCAGCGGATCACGGCGGGCGAAATCGGGCGCGTGCGGATCGCTGTTCCAGGTACCCTGACCACTGCTTATCTCACTCTGAAGCTGTTCGCTCCGGATATTGAAACCGTCACCGTTCCCTTTGACAAAATCATTCCGGAAGTGGTGGCCGGAAATTTCGACGCCGGGCTTATCATCCACGAGGGGCAGCTGACCTACGCGGCCAGCGGTTTGCATAAGGTCATCGATCTCGGCCATTGGTGGCGGGAACAAACCGGGCTTCCCTTGCCGCTGGGCGGCAACGCAATTCGCCGCAGCCTGGGGCAGGAAGTGATGCTCACCGTAACCCAGGCGCTGCGCGATAGCATCCAGCACGCGCTGGATCATCGCGAAGCGGCCCTGGAGTATGCGATGCAATTTGCCCGGGATCTCGACCCGCAGATGGCAAACCGGTTTGTCAGCATGTACGTGAACCAGCGCACGCTCAATTATGGCGAAGACGGCAAAGAGGCCATTCGCAAGCTGCTGGCTATGGGATATGACCGGGGGATTATTTCTACTCCGGTTCAGGTGGACTTCGTCGGGTAGAGAAGCCGGGTACGGGCTAAAGAGTGCGCGTGAGGGAACCCTTTAGGCCATTGTCGCTCATGCGCTCCCCTGCTTTCGGATTTGAGTCTTCCCGGTGCCTGGACCAATCTTAGCGGTCATCATCGTCATCCTGGTCGCGCCGGTCTGGTGCGGGCTTTGCCAACATGGCAGGTACCGGTTTTTTCCCCATGGCATCGCGCCATAGGATCACATTCAACACCCGCGGGTCGGCTCGATCTTCGTGGGTGAAGTCCATGCGGCTGGAGGCCTGCGCCCCTGGCGCCTTGGGGCCATTCGCCGTATATAACAGCCCGTTATCCCGATTACGATAGTCCGCTTCATATGCCGGTTGATCGCCGGCGCCTGTGAATAGCGACGCAATGGGCGGAGCAAAGGCATCGTTGTTGTTCATTGGCGGCAAACCCAACAGCTCTTCCATTGTCCGGATCACACTCACAGTCGTGTAAAACGTGCTGTCCACGGTGGGCTTGGCGGCGCGAGGCGAGTACTTGCTCACAACCAGCGCAACACTGCGATGGGCGTCGACGTGATCTCCTCCGTTCTGGGCATCGTCTTCCAGAATGAAGAATGCGGTGTCATCCCAATAAGGGCTGTGGGCGATGGCCTCAACCGCTCTCCCCACGGCGAGGTCGTTATCCGCAACGGATGCCTTGGGCGTCGGCATGCCTGGAGTGGTGCCCGCAGTGTGGTCGTTGGGTAGCCGAAGCTGCACGAACTGCGGCATCGTATCCCGCCCTTGACGGCGGTCCTCGACCCATTGGCGAAAGTGGGTGAGAAACTCTTCCACCCGCAACTGATCGGGAAAGCTGAGTTCAAAGTCAGGGTATTGCGGGTCAAAATGACCCACCAGCTCCGGCTTGGTGGCGATGTTCTCATTGATCAGTGGGATTGGCCACGGAAAGGGGCTGGTTCCCCCACCATAATTTTGCGGAATGGCTTCCCCGTGGCGAATGTCACCGCGCGCTCCGCACTGCGCCGGATGCGGTTCCGGCGTTCCCTCGGTTGGGGACGACCCCTTGGGGGCCATATCGGGGTTGGAGCAGAACTTGGTCGAAATGAATTCCCCAAAATGATAGAGGCTCTTGCCGTTGCGCGCTAGATCGGTCCACAGATATCCGCTGCCCGGCTCATTGACATCCGAAATGCCTTCGCGCAATGGATAGCCGTTCTCGACCACGCCCTCGTAATCGTAAACACGCTCCTTGCCGCGGTAGCTCTGCTGCCAGGTCTTCTCGTTGTAGTCGCTGGAGATGGCGGCATTCGACCACACATGCCCGTCACCGGAAACCTCACCTGAATCATAAAAGTTATCGAGCACGCCAAACTGCTTCGCCAGCTTGTGTTCGTTGGGCGTGATCTCTTCGCCGTACATGGTGAGGCTGGGCAATCCGTTGCCTACCCCCAGGTCACCCAGGATCTGATCGTAGGTTCGGTTCTCCTTGATGATGTAGATCACATGCCGTATCGGGTTTGTCCCGGAACGGAAGGCGATCTTCTCTTGCGCGGCCTTCATCATATTCGTCTCTATCACGGTTCGCGTCAGCTGCTCGCGCTGGCCATCGATTTGAGAGAGGTCGATGGCAGCCAAGCGAGCCATGCAGAAGAGTGGCAATGTAGGTTGAGCTGCCATGCCGTCCGGCTCGGCCCGGGACCCGCGGCTGGGGCATATTGTTTGGGCCCGTGCCCTGGCCCTTTGCAGTCGCTACGTAAAGTTTATTGCCCTTAACCGCGAGGGCGGTGGGATACCACTCGGTCGGTACCCAGCCCACTGCCTTTCCCCCAGGTTGCTGGCTGCGGAGGTCAAACACCGCAATGGCGTCAGAGCCGGTATTCGCTGCAAAGAGCCGCCGGCCATCCTCCGATACCGCGACCGCGTCCGGCATCGCCCCAAAATAGGTCTGCCCGGGGAGGCGCGTATCGTAGACCGCCTCCAACTTGAGTTCGCTTCCCCCCACGCGCATCGCCGCCACCGCATCCCGGTTGGCCAGGGCCACATAAAGAGTCTTCTCGTCCGGGCCCCAGGCAAAAGCAGCAGGATGAGAACTGGGTGCAGTCTGCTCCCGGGGAGCAAGCAGGGCCAACTTCTTCAATATCCTGCCGTTGTTGAGATCCAACTCCGCGACTGCCGAACCGTTCCACAACGCGACGTAGGCGCGGCTTCCGGAGCGGTTGACCGCGATAGAAACGGGATAGGTGGAAGGCACAACGTTGCCCTGCGACAGATCAAAGCGCCGCAGCACCTTTCCAGTGGCTCCATTCATCAGCAGAACGTCGTCGGAGAGATTGTCCGCCACCAGCAATTCATCGGTCCCGGCCGGCCCTTTGCGTACCGCGATGCCGGCCGGCGAAGGGATCGCCGTGCCCGCGGGCAGGGCGACGCCAATTGGATTTTGTAGCTTGCCCGCGGCCAGTTGCTGTAACGGGACCGGAAGCAGCTGGTCCGCCTTCAGCTTGCCATCCTTAAAGTCATAGACGGCGACTGCATTGCCGGTTTGGTCATTATGATTTCCCTGCGGCGCGGTCAGAGAATCAAAAACCGCATACAGATGGGCGCCATCCTTGCCGAAGGCCAACCCTGAATAGAGAGTCTGAGGCAGACCGATCGCTGTTCTCGGCTCGGGGAAATCGGTCACTTTGCCGGTCTGGATATCGAGCACTGCGATGGATTGCTGATAAAGCGACTCGAAGGTACCGTAACCGGCGTTCACCACTGCCAGGTAACGTCCATCGGGCGAGATGGCGGCGGTCATGGGCAGACTATTCAGTCTTTGCGGTTCACCCGGAACCGGCTCCGTCAGGCGCTTGCTTGTAGGCAATGCGATCTGTCCCAGGACGGCCGGTGTCGCAACCACCAAGACCAGAGAAAGTACATGACTCCAAAGTACGCACGAACGTGCCAATAGATTGGTCACAATCAATCCCCCACAAACGCTCGGATTCGGATGCAAGCCGCCCGGGCAGAGAGACTTGCGAGCGATTTCGGCCGAGCAGGCTTGGTCGTCATCAGTATCAACGATTGTCATTACAAAACTCTTACGAAGAGACAACCGGGGCCCTGTTAGGTTCGAAGTTAACGGATCCCGTTGTTTGAAGCTCGAAAGGGACTTTCCTCCAGAACATGTTGACAGAAATTGTTGAATCCTCGCCAAGCCTTCCCGTTGTCGCCCCGGCCGAAACCGGCGATCCAAGGACCGACCCCAGGACCGACCCCAGGATTGGCCCCAGGACTGACCAGGCGCCGCGGGCCCAAAAACACAGTGACGTGCCAGTGCTTGGACGCGACACCCAGGCAAATAAGACCAACTGGGTGACCACCGGCTTCATGGTTGCTTTTCACCTGCTGGCCGTGGCTGCCCTGTTCATGTTTACCTGGAAGGCCCTTTTCTGCTTTCTAGGGCTTTGGTTGATAGCCATCAATATGGGAATCGGCATGGGGTATCACCGTCTGCTTACGCATCGCGGCTACCGGACACCCAAGTGGCTGGAGTACTTCCTTTCCATCTGTGGCACGCTGGCGCTGGAGGGGGGACCCATCTTCTGGGTAGCAACCCATCGCGTGCATCATCAGCTCACCGATCGAGAAGGTGACCCCCACACCCCCCACGATGGCGGATGGTGGTCGCACGCCGGCTGGATTCTCTCCGGCGACGCCCTACACCACGAGACCGCGCTTATGGCCCGCTACGCACCCGACCTGGCTAAGGATCGCTTCCAGATCTGGTTGAGCAAATATCATTACGTGCCCATGGTTGTCGTGGGATTAGCATTGCTGGCGTTTGGCGGCTGGTCTTGCGTCATGTGGGGCATCTTTTTGCGCGTGACTCTTGGTCTGCATGCCACCTGGTTGGTCAACTCGGCCACCCATATGTGGGGTTCCAGGCGCTTTTCCACTCGCGACGAATCACGCAACAACTGGTGGGTAGCTTTGGTCACCGGGGGCGAAGGCTGGCATAACAACCACCACGCACATCCCGTTTCGGTCAGGCATGGCCTCACCTGGTGGGAATTCGATCTGAACTTCTATGGCATATGGCTGCTCAAGAAACTCGGCTTGGCGAGCAACGTGAAGGTGGCCCAGTTCGATCCCCATGATCCCCGTCCCGCAGGCGTGTCCTAACCACCCGGTTTGGTTGCCAACCCAGGGCGCGGCTTCGGTCGCGCCCTTCCCTTTTGACGCCGCTATACTTTGGCTAGGGCTTCAGCATGCGTATCACCAGTCGCCGCAATGCGATCGTTCTTTCCATCACGCTTGGCGCCTGCCTGGTCGCGGTGGCGGTCGCCTTCAACGTCGGCTGGATCATCATCAACAGGCGCAGCGTAATCCTGCTGGTCATTGGCATTCCGCTGTTCCTGCTGCTGATCGCAGGTCTGATTCTGAACACCATATTTCTGGTGCGTGAGGTAAAGCGCAACGAGCGCCATGACAGTTTTCTGAATGCCGTCACTCATGAACTCAAGACTCCTATCACCTCCATCCGCCTGTATCTTGAAACCCTGCAGCGGCGCGAGCTCCCGGAGTCGCAACGGAAGGAGTTCTACGACATCATGCTCTCTGATAGCGGAACGCCTCCTGGCCACGGTCGAACAGGTGCTCAAGGCGGGGGAGGTGGGTCAGCGGGGACGCAACCAGGTTCGTTTGCAGCTCCAGTTCGACGACGTGGTTCGCGACTGCATCCGCACTACTCTGCAGCGTTACCACCTGCAGGAGTCGACTATCCATTTCACCGTGGACCCCGATGCCGAGCAGCTGGCAGTTGTGGGCAACCCGGAGGACCTGCACACCGCCGTGCTCAATATCCTCGATAACGCGGTGAAGTATTCGCCCCAGGGGCCGCAACTCGAGGTGCATCTCTCCCTCGACGGCGAGGCTTGGTTGATGCTTACGGTTTCGGATCAGGGCCTGGGCATTGCGCCTCCACACCTGAAGCGAATCTTCAAACGCTTTTACCGGGTGCCGGCTCGCAATGTCTTCCGGATTAAGGGGACCGGTCTCGGCCTGTTCCTGGTTCGATCCATCGCCCGCCAGCACGGCGGAGACGTGGTCGCCGAATCGGAAGGTGAAGGCCGCGGAGCCACCATACGGTTGCAGCTGCCCCGTGCGCTTTCGGCAGCCGGCAAAGGGGCGCACTAAGTGAGCAGCTAACATTCTGGTGGTAGAAGACGAGGCTCACCTGGCGCAGGGTCTGCTCTTCAATCTGCGCGCGGAGGGCTACACCGCGCAACTGGCGGTGGACGGCGAAACCGCCCTGGAGATGATCGCCGCTGAGCCCATCGATGCCATCATCCTGGACGTCATGCTCCCGGGACGGGATGGGTTCTCAGTCGCCGCGGAGTTACGGGCGCAACAGAATTTCGTTCCTATCCTCATGCTCACCGCCCGCGGCCGTCCGGAGGATGTACTCAAGGGTTCGGCGCCGGGGCGGACGATTACCTTCCCAAGCCTTTTGATCTTTCCATCCTGCTGGCGCGTCTCAAGGGTCTGCTCCGGCGCATGGCATGGCTTCGCCCTGGGCTTGCCGCGGCGCCCGCCCAGCCGACGCGCAGCACTGGCCTCGCCGTCTAGCTTCACCTTTGCCGGGCGCACCATCCACTTTGACTCGCTCGAGCTCACGACACCAACCAAGACTGTGCGCCTTACTCTCATGGAGTGCGACCTTCTCCGCTACATGGTGCTCAACCAGGGGCGCATCATCTCCCGCAAGGAGCTGTTGGAACAGGTCTGGCGAGTGCGCGAGGACACAGACACTCGCGCCATCGACAACTTTATGGTCCGTCTGCGCCGTTACATTGAGGACAATCCCGCCGAGCCTGTTTTTCTCGAGACCGTGCGCGGGATCGGCTATCGTTTCCTGCCGGGCGTAACTGCTGTATCTCCAGATAGCTCGGGCTAACACCTTTTCGCCATTGCCGGCGTCGGGGCGCCGGAGGCAGACTCCCAGATAGCAGCATGCTCTCCCTCCTTTGGGTGCGCCGGTAAAGTCGATACATCTTTCCACGTCGAAAGATATCGCTCGGACGTTACGCGCGGCGGCTTCTACCATGCGCACCCCTTCTCTCATTCAAATTCAAATGCGCATGGCTGAACCCTCTGGATCATTGAGTCCCGAAGGGACGGCTGAAGTTAGTTCAGGACGCAGTCCTGAGTCTGGAGTTTCTACATTTTTTCGAACCCGGCGTATGATTTGTCGAGCTTTAGTTTTGGGTTTTGCTTTGTATCAGGGCACGACTTCAGTCGTGCCGCAAGAACGCAAAATGATCAGGGCTTTAGCCCCTGGGTTTTTTTCTTTGCCAGGTAAGTGTAGCGGCATGGGTACTGCTATAACAGGGGCTAAGGCGCTAACTAAAGAGGCTGCGGAAAACTCGCCGTTGGGTAGGAAAGCCGTACCTCAGGGGCTAAAGCCCGACGTATTTTCCATCACTTACGGCACGACTAAAGTCGTGCCCTGATACAAAACCAAACTGAGTTGAAATACCTACCCTTCGTTTATGAAATGTAGACTCCAGGGCACGGCTGAAGCCGTGCCTGCCCAGCACGCAGTGCTGGGTAACCCAGGACTGCGCCAGGACTTTGGTCCTGGGCTATTTTCAGGCCGTCCCTTCGGGACTCCTCCGGTTGCGTCTAACCGTCTTGAACCATTTTCGCCTGTGTCAACCTCTAGCCAGCATATGCTATGGCCTTCCCTTGCGGAACTGAGCTCCCTAGCGTGGAATTGTCACAGCTGGTGTTGAGTCGACAGAACTGCTCCTCTATCTGTGCCCAGGCAGGAGCGGGATGCTCTAGACTGTAACCAGAACGACTGGAAACCCTGTGCGCCTTTTTACCCGCTACATCTGGCATGAAGTGCTGTCGCACGCCCTTCTCGGGGGCGCGCTCTTCACCTTCATCCTCTTCATGAAGTACCTCGGGCAACTGCTGGAAATGGCAGCGCGCAATAGCGCGTCGTTGGGCAGCGTGGCGCAGATTTTTCTGTTTATGCTGCCAGGTATCCTGAGTCTTACGATCCCCATCGCTGTTCTGGTCGGAGTCCTGCTGGGCCTCAGCCGGTTATCGGCGGACAGCGAAGTAACCGCGATGCGCGCCGTGGGCATTGGCGTCTGGTTCTTTGTGCGGGTGGTCTCGGTTATCGCCATCGTTGGCTGGGGTATATCGCTGGCCGATTCACTCTATCTCGCTCCGAAGGCAACCGCCGCACTTCTGAGAATCGAGACCTCGCTCAAAGATCAACAGGCCTCGTTTGAAATAGAGCCACGCGTCTTCTATGAAGACTTCAAGAACTATGTCTTGTACGTGCAGGATATCCGCGCCGGCACTGGAGCGTCGCGATGGCAGCGTATCTTCCTCGCCGACCTGAGTGATCCAGTCTCGCCCAAGGTCACGACGGCCGAGGAAGCCGTAGTTGCCGATAGCGGCGCTCACACCATCCTTATGCGTCTGCGCAATGGAACCGAGCACGACATGGTGAGCAGCAACGGGTCACCCCAGTATCAGGTTTCTACCTTCGTAGAATCGGAACTGCCCCTGACCATCGGCACCCAGGAAGACGCGCACATCGGCCGTAATGACACGCCTATTCTCGCCATGAGCAACCGCGTGCTCTACGAGCACACCAAAGGACCCGGGGGCAAACCCTACCTGATCGAACTCCACAAGCGGTTTGCTTATCCGGCGGCCTGCCTGGTTTTGATGCTTATCGGAATTCCGCTCGGCCTCTCCTCACGCCGAGGCGGCAAGAGTGCTGGTTTTGTGGTGACGATCGCCCTGGTTTTCATTTACTACTTCCTCTCGTTAATTGGGAATTCGCTGGCGCGCGAGGGTAAGGTACCCATCTTTGCCGGGGTGTGGGCGGCAAACATCCTTTTCGCCTTCTTCGGCCTGCTCCTTTTGCGGCAAATGGCAGTAGGAGGAGGGGCGTTGGGCACCCACTTCGCCGCGATCGTCAGCCGATTCAAGAGCACGCGGCTGCTGGCTCCAAGAAGTGAGCGCAGCACGGAAGATCGCGCCACGCACGAGCGCGGGCGCTTTCCCCTCATTCTCGACGACTATGTGCTGCGCGAATTTCTGACCACGTTCCTCCTGGTGCTGTCCAGTTTTGTTCTGCTGATGCTGGTATTTACCTTCTTTGAGTTGCTCGGCGACATTATCCGAAACCGTACTCCGCTGGTCACGGTAGGCGAATATCTCATCAACCTCACGCCCAGCATGATCTACAACATCGCACCCTTGGGGGTGCTGGTTGCGGTGCTGGTCACATTTGGCGTGCTCACCCGGACCAATGAGTTCACGGCCATGAAGGCTACCGGCATCAGCCTCTACCGGGTGATGGTACCTATCCTGGTGATCTCGGCCCTGATCGCCGTTGCCCTCTTCCTTTTTGATGAATCTTACCTGCCCGGGGCGAACCGGCGGCAGGAGGCCCTGCGCAGCGTGATCAAGAACAGACCCGCGCAAACCTTTCTCCGCCCCGACCAGAAGTGGATCTTCGGACGCCAGGAGCCGGGCAAGCCAGGCCGCATTTTCTATTACCAGTTCTTCGATCCAGACGAGGACCGCTTCGCCAACCTAACCGTCTTCGAATTCAACCCGGAGAATTTCTCTCTTTCGCGCCGCATCTTCGCCTCCAGTGCCCACTGGGAGCCACAACTGCAGCAATGGGTCTTTGAACACGGATGGGAGCGCCGGTTCGATGGTGAAGCGGTCAGCAGTTATAGCCAGTTCAGTGTCGAAACCTATCCGGAGATCAACGAGCGACCGCAATATTTCAAGAAGGAAGCCCTTCAGTCCAAGGAGATGACCTTCGGTGAGCTGCAGCGCTACATCCGCGACCTGCGGCAGAGCGGTTTCGAGACCAAGCCGCTCAGTATTCAGCTCAATATCAAACTCGCCTATCCGCTGGTTACCCTGGTGATGGCAGTGCTGGCTATCCCTTTCGCCTTGACCATGGGCAAACGCGGGTCACTCACCGGCATCGCCACCGCCATCGGCCTGGCAATCGCCTTCTGGGTGGTGAATCTTACGTTTCAACAACTGGGCAACGTGAACTTCCTGCCTACGCTGCTGGCGGCCTGGTCTCCGGACCTGCTATTTGCCCTCGCCGGCGCTTACCTGCTGCTACGTACGCCCACCTGAGATGTTTAGAATAAAGCCAGCATGCTTGCCACGCTTCGGCCCCTGTTGCCCTATCTGCGGCGTTATCGCCGTGACTTTGTCTGGGGCGGACTCTCCGCCGTAATTGCGAATATCATCTGGATCTTTTTCCCCCAGGTGATCCGCATCGCCATTGATGACCTGAACCAGGGCGTCACGCAAAAAAAGATCCTGCTTTATGCCGGGCTGCTGGTCGCCATCTCCGCAGCCAAGGGCGTCTTCCTCTTCCTCACCCGCTGGATCATCATCGGCATTTCCCGCGAGATTGAGTTTGACCTGCGCAACGATCTTTTCCGTCATCTGGAACGGCAGCCGGCAGCTTACTTTCAGCAACATCGGACGGGCGACATCATGGCCCGCATGACCAACGACCTGAACGCCGTGCGCATGTTGCTGGGGCCGGCCATCATGTACAGCGCAAACACTGTCTTGTTTTCGATCGGCGCTTTGTACTTCCTGCTCCGCATCAGCCCCTGGCTGACCCTGGTGGCGCTGGTCCCGCTGCCCCTGGTCAGCATTCTGGTGCAGGCATTGGGGCGCAAAATTCATGAGCGCTTCGAACGCATTCAAGCCATGTACTCCGAGATTTCCGCGCAGGCCCAGGAGAATTTTTCCGGCGCCCGGCTGGTCCGCGCCTTCGCCCAGGAAAAGGCTCAGATTGCGGCTTTTGAAAAATCCAACAAGGAGAACATTCGCCGCGGGCTCCGCCTGGTTCAGCTCATGGGCATGCTCTGGCCGACACTTGAGTTCGTGCTGGGACTCGCCTTGGCCATCACCCTGCTGGTGGGCGGGCATGAAGTGCTGACACACCGCATCAGCATTGGGGATTTCGTCGCCTTTAATACCTATATGGTTATGCTCACCTGGCCCGTCATCGCACTCGGCTGGGTGGTAAACCTGTGGCAGCGGGGCACTGCTTCGGTGGTGCGCATCGATGAGTTGCTCTCGGATAAGCCCACTATCGACAATGCTGAGGCCGACGCCACCATTCCCAGCGACCTGAAACTGCAGGGCGAAATCGAGTTTCGGAACCTGGACTTTTCTTACTCCGGCTCGGACTCAGGCCGCTCCGAGGTGCTGCACTCGCTCTCACTCAAGATCCCGGCAGGGAGCAGTCTGGCCATTGTGGGGCCAACCGGCTCAGGGAAATCAACCCTGGTCAACCTGATCCCGCGGCTTTATGACGCGACCCCGGGAAGTGTCTTGATTGACGGACGCCCTATTCGCGATTATCCGCTCGAAGTGCTGCGCTCGAACATTGGCTTCGTTCCCCAGGAGACTTTTCTATTCAGCCAGACGATTCGCGGAAACATCGCCTTTGGCGCTCCCTGGGCCACCGATAGCGAGGTGCTGCAGGCTGCTGAAGCCGCGCACATTCGCCGCGAATTTGAAGAGTTTCCTGCCGGCCTGGCCACCACGGTGGGCGAGCGGGGCATCACCCTCTCCGGAGGGCAAAAGCAGCGCACAGCGATTGCCCGCGCCGTCATCCGCAACCCTCGCATCCTGATCCTCGACGACGCTCTCTCCAGCGTCGACACCTACACCGAGGAGCAGATCCTGGGTGAACTGCAACGCGTGATGCAGGGCCGCACCACCCTCTTTATCTCGCACCGGATATCTACGGTTCGTCACGCTGACCGGATTGCGGTGCTGGTGTCGGGCCGCATCGTGGAACTGGGGACGCATGACGAGTTGACTCGCCAGGAATGGGTACTACGCGGATCTGTTCCAAAAGCAGCTTCTCGAAGAGGAGTTGGCGATCGCGCACTGAGCGTCAGGTCCTCTTTGGCTCCATGCATGTCCGAAAGCGGACAGTTGATTGCAAAGCTGGACAATTCGGACAATTCGCGCGCGGGGAGTTCCGCATTTTTCCAATGTTTAGCGGCAGACGGAATGGCAAGTCACGTGCGAGTAGTCTCTTGAGAGGCGGCGTATGAACTTACTTGCTGATCTTCGCCTGGCACTGCGACGACTTAGTAAACAACCCGGTTTCACGGTCACGACAATTGTGACTCTGGCGTTGGCGATCGGGGCTAATACTGCCATCTTCAGCGTCATCGATGGTGTGTTGATGCATCCCTCGGGAGTGGATGCGCCAGAGCGCTTAGCGGTGATGCGTGCGCGCTATGCACGCTTGGGTCTGGATTTCCCGGTAGTCTCGGTTCCAGACTATGCCGACGCCGCTTCGCTGACCCACCAGGTCGAGAGCGCTGCCATCGAGCTTTCTGTCGCGTACAACGCCGATCATGACGGTACTGTGGAACATTTCGACGGCGCCCAGGTGTCGTGGCAATGGTTCAATGTTTTCGGAGCGAGGCCGATTCTCGGCAGGACCTTTACACCAGAAGAAGATCATCCCGCTGCCAACCAGGTCGCCATTTTGAGTTATGGCTTGTGGCAGAGTGTCTTCGGCGGCGACCGAAATGTCATTGGCCGATCTCTGATGCTCGATCAGACAATGTATCGCGTCGTGGGAGTCATGCGAAGCGATTTCGACTGGCCACGTGGAACAGCTATATGGACGCCTATGGGGTTACCGCCACAAGCGTTCGCACCTGGGAATCTTCTCAATGAAAACTACACCGGCGTCATCCGGCTGCGGCCGCAGGTGACACTTGCTGAATTGAATGCCGGTCTCGCCGCGAAGGTACGCGAGGAAAATTTGCGCAACAAAGGGTTTGGGCAATTTCTTCAACAAGGGGGATGGAGCATGGCTGCGGTGCCGCTTACCGAATTTGCCGCCGGCCCGCTCCGCCGGCCCCTCTATGTGCTCTTTGGGGTGGTTATGCTGGTGTTGCTGATCGCTTCAGCGAATGTTGCCGGGCTCTTCCTTGCGCGAACTTCGAGCCGCATCCGGGAATTTGCCATCCGCACAGCCATGGGCGCGAGCGTGGGGAGCTTAGTGCGACAGCTGCTGAGCGAAACCCTGCTCCTCGCGGGCGTTGCGACGGTTATCGGGATCGCGTTGGGAGCGACATTTGGCAATGCGCTGCTCTGGTTGGTTCCCCACAGCCTGGCACAGGGATATACGGTCAACACCTCATGGGGAGTACTAATCTTTACCGCCGGGGTAGGATTACTGACTGCCTTGATCTGCGGTGTTGGGCCGGCGGTAAAACTGACCCGCCTGCAACCGAGTTTGAGTTTGCAAGGCAGCGGCAGGACGATGACCGCATCGCAGGAAAAGCAGCGGTTACGCAGCTTATTCGTGATCGGAGAAGTGGCCTTGGCTTTTGTGCTCCTGACCGGGGCCGGCATGTTTATCGCCAGCCTGAGGCAACTGCAGCAGGTCGATCCTGGATTCAATCCGAGGGGCATTCTCGCGGGCACGGTGTACTATGCCGGCACTGCCTACAAGAACAATCAAGAGCGTCAAGAAGCCTTTGTGACGACTATCTTGAACAATCTCGCAAATCAGCCCGGAGTGCAGGCGGCCGCCGCCACCTCATCGCTGCCGTTTAGCAATCAGGGCGGGGCAAGTTCGTTTCATATCGAAGGAAGGCCGGAGACGGGGAATGATCCCGGGCCGCACAGCCAGAACGCCACGGCGAGTGCGGACTATCTGAAGGTGATGCAGATACCTTTGCTCGCGGGAAGATGGATCAGCAACGACGATCATGCCCATACCGAGCCTGTGGTCGTAATAGACCAGAAGCTTGCCCATAAGTATTGGCCAAATGAGAGCCCGATAGGTAAGAGGCTGAAATCGGTCATGGGCCCGGGCACGCCGACTACGATCATTGGTGTAGTTGGGAATGTTCGCTCCAGCTCTCTCGAAGAGGATACCGGTGATGGTATGCGTTATTATCCCTATTCGCAGTTACCCTGGGGTGGGGCCAGTTTCGTAGTGCGCACACAGGGCAACCCGTATCTATTCACCGAGGTCCTCCGGCGGGCCGTCACCGCTGCTGATGCAACGCAGACAATTTTTGATATCGGTTCCCTGGAGTCGCGGGTGAACGCTTCGCTTGCGTCTCGACGCCTGATTGTTTGGTTGCTTACGGCTTTTTCCGGATTGGCTCTCCTGCTTGCTCTGATCGGCATCTACGGACTGATCAGCTATGTGACTGTACAGCGTACGAACGAGTTTGGTATTCGGATGGCACTTGGCGCCCAGCGAGGCCAAGTGGTCGGGCTGGTGCTGAAGAGCGCGCTCACTTGGGTCACCATGGGTCTGGCAATCGGGGTGATCATATCCGGTTTTGTTACTTCGACGCTTAAACACAGCTTCGCGGCGTTCGGAGTGGACGTGATTCCCTCTTTCCTGATAGCTCTCACTGCCCTGCTGATCGTGGGCGCTGTGGCGGGATTATTGCCCGCGCAAAGGGCTGCTTCCACTGATCCCGCGACGACCTTGCGCAACGAATAGAAGCGCTGCCCGCACTCCCGTGCCGGGCTCCTCTACTCCGCAACGCTTTGGGGAAAGCGCAGCCCTCAGGGGCTAAAGCCCATCGTCTTGTTTCCTGTATGTACGGGCTGAAGCCGTACCCTTCAGGGAAATCTTCCTTTACGGCCCGACTAAAGTCGTGCCCTGATACAAAGCATTAGAGCGGTGACTCCCGAAAAATTCGCGCATTCCGCGGCTTTCGATCTATCCATCCTCTTTTGAAATGTAAAAACTCCAAACCCGGCACTCCCGTGCCGGGCTACAGGTTGTACCGTCCCTGCGGGACGGAGTTCTCACACACTTCTCGCTGGCCCCGCTGTCCTCCGGTCTCTGCTCTTAGGCACGGTGAGAAACAGTGTTCTAAGGCTTGGTCATTTTAAGACCAGAAACCGTGCCTTCTGTGTTGTGGGCGAAGCGAACCCCGTAGATTCCATCGGTAGACTTGAGCTTTCCCGGAGCCACCAACGCAGACTTTTCATAGGTTGCGACGACCACGCCATTGATCGCGCACTCTACGTGGTCGCCTTTCACAGAAAGGGCGATCTTCTGTTCCACGGGTTCTCCAGGACCAGCAGCCTTATGGACGGCGCCGTTCTCTTCCCCGCGGCCGTTCATCTGAAAGGGTTCCGGTCCAAACCCGCGCACGATAAATCTTCCATCGCCGTAGGCCGCACAATATAACTCGCTGTGCAGATCGCTGCCCAGGTCATGGCCGGCGATGAAAATTCCGTATGGATGGGGATGGTTGTTCAGGTTCATGTATTTTGCCTCAGTAAATGTGGCAGATACAGTGTAGTTGCCGGCTGCCATGTTGGAGGGTTTCCAGAAGGCTGCGGCCGGGCCCGTGGTAACCTGAAGCGCGTTCCCTTCCTGGGTCAGCTTGGTGTCTTTGATCGTCTGCCCCGCCTTCTGGGCTCCAGCATCGACCTCTCCCACCCAGCCCGGGACGGAAATGCCTCCGCCAGCTACGGAGTGTGAACTATCCATCTGCCCGTGGGCAAGGAGCAGACCGGGGACAAAGAAGACTACGGCGCTTGTAGTGAGGAATCCGCGGATGGAACGCATAGGTGTCCTTTCAAATACGGAAGGTTGACACGCGAAGATTGTAGAGTTGTTTTTCACCGGCCACAAGCGTCCTCGGGAAGCGGACTAGCGGTCGCGTAGTAAACGGCTTCTGCTTGCGTGGCTACCCCGCCTGTTACAGACTTGTGAAGGGACCCCTCACCCCGCCGCGGCCGCGCGGATAAGCGATTGTTGTGATTGACTACAATGGACCGCGGGATGAACAACTACCAAGAGTTCCGCGATGATTCGCCAGATCAGGTACCCGTCCGAGGGTTCCTCCACCGTTCCATTGGCACGGATGGCGACTGGCTCGTCTTAACCCACGGTGCGGGGTCAAACTGCAGTGCCCCGCTGCTGGTTGCGCTGGCGGGAAGCTTCTGCGGCTCAGGATGGACTGTCCTCCGCTGCGATCTGCCCTTTCGCCAAATGCGACCGAACGGACCGCCGCAACGTGGCAGCGCAGAACGTGACCAAGAGGGTCTGGCTGCGGCCATTGCCTCCGTGCGACGGCAGACTTCGGGGCCTGTGTATCTGGGTGGCCACTCCTATGGAGGAAGGCAAGCGACCATGTTAGCCGCTGATAAACCAGGCCTCGTTGATTATCTGCTCTTGCTCTCCTACCCGCTCCACCCGCCGCAAAGGCCGGAGGAACTACGCACTGCGCACTTCCCCCGACTGCAAACTCCGGCGCTCTTCGTGCACGGTACGCGCGATGGCTTTGGTTCCATCGACGAGTTGGGGTCGGCATCGAAGCTCATCCCTGCACGGACCGAGTTGCTTCCCGTCACGGGTGGCGGCCACGAACTTCTCAGCAAGAAAAATCGTGAGGAATTGCCGGCGGCCATAGTGAAGACATTCCGGTCATTTGTCGCGGTGATTTGATCAAAACTTGATTTATGCAGTCTCCGGCTTGGCTCCGGGTACCCGCTTCCTCAGCAGCGCAATCTGTCCCGAGTGGTGCGCCTCGTGCTCGCACACGTGAAACCACTTGCCATAGTTGTTAGTCGAGCCCCAGGAAAACTTCTCCTGTTTGGGAGTTCGTTCATGGGTTCTCCTTCTTTCAAGGCTTAGGTACATCCACGACTGGCATATCGAAGGGGGCAAACTGCTCGTGAACGACCTTGTCCTCACCGACCGCAACCACGGTCATTTTATCCGGTGCGAGATATCGACTGGAGGTTTGCTGTACTTGCGCGATCGTAGAGCTCATGATGTGGTCCGCATCGCTGCGGATGAACTGCGCGTCGAGCCCGTAGACCCACAGGGTCGCCAGGCGCAGCGCCACAGACGCCCTTGACTGCAGGCGAAAGCCAAGCGTCCCCAATAGATATCGTTTTGCCGATGTGAGTTCCTGGTCACTCACCGGAGAACTCGCGATGCGATTTAATTCAAACATCGTCTCCTTGTAGCTGGGACCGGTGACTGCGTTGCGAACATCTTCGCGGGTAATGACGACGCCAGCCTTGGCATTGATGTCGAGGTAGGAATAGGGCGAGTAGGTGTATCCCTTGTCTTCGCGGATATTGTTAGTCAGCCTTGACCCGAACATCCCGCCATAGATGGCGTTGGCCACCTCAAAGGCAGAGTAATCGGGGTCCGTACGGATCGGAGCCGGCGCGCCAATCAGCAGTGCGGTCTGGACCGAGCCGGGACGAGGAACGAAGAAAACCTTCTTCTGCGCCGCAGAGACCGATTCGGCCGGTGTAGCCGCTATGCTTCCCGCCCCCGCATGCGCACCACTCCAGCTATCGAACGCGGAATGAATTGCGGCGAGTACCGCCGGCGGATCGATTGCACCTACCACTACGATGACGGACCGGTTAGGCAGAAAGGTGTCGGTATAAAGCTTCCGCAAGGACCCAGGGCTCGCATGCTCGACCATGGCGGAGGTGGGTGAGACGACTCCGTAAGGATGATCGCCATAGTGAATGCGACCGAAGGCACGCTGGGCCAGAAACTTCGGATCGCTCTCGTTCTGCTGGATGCCGGCAAGCAGATTTGTCTTTGCCAGGCCTACTTCGTTGTCTGGAAAAGAGGCGTGGGTGGCTAGATCGGCCAGCAAGGCAAGGGCATCGGAGACATGCTCGGAAAGCGGCCGGATCGAAATCGTGAGACTTTCTGTGTTGGCGGCGGCCTTCAAGTCGCCGCCAGCGGCTTGGGAGCGCTCAGCGATCTGGCGTGCGCTCAGCGTGCTTGTGCCTAGCTTGACCGTCGCCGCCAGCAAGTCAGAAATCCCTTGTGCATCTGCCGGGTCGGCGCAGTATCCACCCCGCACCGTCAGCGCGATCGCAGCCTTGGGAAGGTTGTTCTGCTGTACCAGCCACACGGTCAATCCGTTAGCCAGCTTCTCGCTCCGCACCTTGGGGGCTTCCGGCACCCGCAACGGACCATAGGGCGGCAGCTCCGCGGGCATCTTGATATCGGCGGCGAAGGTTACGGAAACAACGGTGAATACAAGCCCGGCCAAAAGCATGGCAGAAGCACGATTGAGGTAGCGGAGAGAGTAAGACATGGCTATTCTCCAGCCTTTTGCGCCGGTGGCTTAGACGCCGGATTACGCTCGACAACCGTGCGGTTGCGGGGCACGAGGTACTTTTGCGCGAAGGCCTGAACATCGCTGGGCGTAATTTTGTCGATGTCCGCGGGAATGGTATTGACGCGCGAAGCGTTGCCATCAAACAGGGCAGCGTGCGCGATCAGCGACGCTCGATTGATCGGCTGCTCCATCTGGTCGTACCAGTCGGAACGCATCTTGGTCTGGACGCGCGTCAGTTGCTCCGCCGTCGGACCCTTGTTGGCAAGTTGCTGGATCGCTTCGTCGTATGCAGCCAGCGCCTTCGTTGCCGGTGTCCCCTGCGGCTCAATCAGCAGTGTGGTCATCAGGGTGGGCCCGTTGTACTCGAATGGATTGCCCAACGGCCAGTTGGCCCCGCCATTCACCGAAACAGCGACCTGGCTTTCTTTCACCAGGTGCTGGTAAAGGAGCGAAGCCTCGCCGTTATGCAACAGTTCGCCGGTGACGGCGCCGACGATCGCATCTTTGGAGTTGCGATCGGGCAAACGATAACCGATAGCAAGGGCGGGCAGGTTTGCCAGCTTATCCTCCTCGACTGCGTGGCGCTCAGCGGTCTGCTCCTTCTCTACAACCTTGAGCAGCGGAGGAACGTCGCGGCGTTGCACCGAGGCAAAGTACTTTTCCACTTTGGCAAACACTTCACCGGCCTTCACATCGCCGGTGATGGCCATTACGGCATTATTGGGTGCGTAGTATTTTTCGTAGAAAGCGCGAACATCTTCGATCCTGGCCGCATCCAGATCGTGAAAATCTCCGTAGAAGTTGTGGCTATCGGGATAGGTGTCGTAAGCCTTCATGGGCAAGTCGATGGCGAAAAACAGCCCATACGGCTGGTTCAGGACATTGACCCGAACTTCCTCCTCAACCACCTGCCGTTGGTTCTCCAGATTTTTGGGAGAGAAGTCCAGCGCCTTGAGCCGATCGGCCTCCAGCCAAAGCACGGGGTCGAGCGCAGAGACCGGAGCCGTCTCGATGTATTCGGTGTAGTCCCATCGGGTGTCTCCATTGAGGTTGCCGCCGCCGCCCTCTACTACCTGGGTGAGGGTACCTTTGGGAGCAACCGGAGTGCCTTCGAACATCATGTGTTCAAAGAGATGAGCGAAGCCGGTCCTTCCCTGCGGCTCCAGTCGAAAGCCGATGCGGTAGGCGATGCACAAGCCAAAGGTGGGCGCCGAGTGGTCCTCAGAAACGATTACGGTGAGTCCGTTCGCCAGGGTCTTTTGCTGCAAGGGGATGGAAAAGGTCGTTGCGGCGTGGGCCGGCACCAAGCCGAAAACAGCAAGTGCAGCGGGGAGGAGAGAGAGCAGAGTCTGACGGAAAAAGCGTGTCAAAGGCGTCCTCAATATCTGTGGATGAGTGACCACCGAAGTATAGCTGCAATCTGGCGGAGCTATAGTGTTGCAAGAATCAGAAAGTGATCCCGGGCGGGTCCAGCCGGTTATTTCTTCTCAAAGATGAGGAAATAATCCTGCCCGTCGGCCTTGGTGAAATCGTAGCGGGCAACCTGGCGAAAGCCCGCGCGTTCGACCTCGGCGCGGACGATGGATTCATTTAGACCGTGGTCAGCGCCGTTGCCATTGCGGTCGATGATGCCGAAGCGAGCGCCTGGCCTCAGCGCCGTGCGCAGGCTGGCGAGGACGAGTGGTGGATGGGCGATTTCGTGATAGACCTTCAACATCAAAGCCGCGTCGAGAGTGTTGGGCGATAACCTCGGGTCGTCGGGGGTGCCCAACAGCGTCTTTATGTTGGGAAGGTGCTCCCGCTGGGCGCGCTGCTGAATCGAGACAATCGCCTTGGGGTTAATTTCCTCGGCGATGACCTGGCCGTTGGGAGCAACACGGCGTGCCGCGCGGACGCTGAACCAACCGCCGCCGGCTCCAATATCGGCAACGGTGCTGCCCGGTTTAAGGTTTAGCAAATCCATGACCCGGTCGATCTGGAGACGCTTGTCGCGTCCAGGCTCCTCGAAGATACTCAGGTTGCCGGTGTACGGTGTGCTGGTGGGGTGCGAGGGTACGGCGGGACTCTGGGCCCGAAGTACCGGAGCGCAGAAGAGGGTAACGGCAAAGAGAGTGGCGAGCAGCTTGCCGCGAAGTTTCATGCCGTTAAGACGCGTGGGACGGATAAGGCGCATATCATCTCACCAAGCTTATTTACGCAGGGCGCACCCTGATGCTACTCGCAGCATCTTTCTGAAGGTTCACAACCCCGGAAGAGCGACCGATGGACACCGCATGACTCGTGATGGAAGGTCTCTCTCTGATGCGAAGCCTGACACCAGGTGTGATGCCGCTTTCCTTCAGTAGTCTGAGCGTGTGGGGGTCGCGATCAGAAACGCTGTCGACGACATAGGTTCCTTCGTACATTGCATCCGTCAACACAATGGAATTCTGTCTTGGCATCGCGCCGTCCATCGCCGGAATGCAATGTCCATGGGGATCGATTTTCGGATGCCCGAGTTTGGCGTCAATACGCTCTTCGAAACGCTCGGAAATGAAGTGCTCCAGACGCTCGGCTTCTTCGTGCACCTCATCGATCGGATAATCGAGTACTTCATAAAGAAATGTCTCAATAAGCCGGTGATGACGCACCACCTCTAACGCTCGTTTCTTCCCCATGGAGGATAGCAGGACACCGCGATGCCGCTCGTATACAACCAGTGGCGGCGAGCTTGCAGCCAGCTTTTGCAGCATATTTGTCACGGAGGCGGGCGCAACGGCCAGTTGACGCGCAAGGCTATTGCTTGCCACCCTGGCCTCCTCAGGTCCTCCCAGAAGCAGAATGGCCTTAAGGTAGTTATCCACAGATTCGCTGTTTGGATTCGGTTCGCGGCGCGCCGTCACGGGGAAATCTCCAGTCTTCAGCTTGACATGTTTCTATTTTAGGCGTACCTAATATTTAGGCTAACCTAAATACGCTGGTGGGCGGCCGCCGTTCATGAACCGCGGCAACGTTCAGGCACCCCTCCCAGCCCCACGTCACACAGGAGTTCTCCCATGGCGCTAAACAGAATTGCACGGGCAGCCCTGGAACTTTTGTTGATGTTAACCATGGTTAACACTTTGCTGCTTTGGGGGCAGAGCGGAACCAGCAGCGCGCTCGCCGGCAACGTTCTCGACAAGAGCGGCGCAGCGATTCCCGATGCCCAAGTCAAGGCGATGGAAGTGAACACCGGTTCCGTCCGCGTCGTCCAGAGCAATAGCGAGGGGCGCTTCCTTTTCTCGCAGGTGAACCCTGGAACGTACCAGATTGACGTGCATGCCGAGGGATTTGGTCTGGTACAGTCGCAGCCCACAGTTGTTTCCATAGGACAAACCGCTACCGTAAATTTCACCCTGGTTCCCGCGGCCATCTCGCAGTCCATCGAAGTAACAGGACAATCCGGGCTAATGAGCCTGGAGAACCCGAACACCGCGACCACGCTGGACGCGAAAACCATAAAGAGCCTGCCCAATCCGGGGCAGGACCTGACCTACATCGCGCAGTTCGCGCAAGGCGCGCTGATGAACACGGCGGGATCTTCGAACGATGCGAAGGCCGCGGGTGGCTACGGCAACGTCGAATTCAACGGGCTGCCGGCAACCTCCAATGGCTATATCCTGGACGGCTTCGATGCCAACGATCCTTTTTTAGGACTGAATATCGGCCTGTCAACCAACCTAGTCATCGGGCTGGATGCATTAGAGGAAGCGACCGTGAATACCAACTCTTATGCGGTCGATCAGGGACGCTACGGAGCTTCGCAGGTTAA
Organism: uncultured Acidobacteriaceae bacterium; assembly: GCA_963717225.1. Lineage (GTDB taxonomy): Bacteria > Acidobacteriota > Terriglobia > Terriglobales > Acidobacteriaceae > PALSA-350. Next base: position 34,060 of record CAVQWB010000043.1, read on the forward strand.
TTACTTCACCAAGTCAGGCTCGAACCATTTTCACGGAGATGCGTATGAGATCTGGAACGGGTCTCTATTCAACGCCACTGACTACTTTCTCCATGCTAACGACACGCCGGGAAATATTGCGCGCAAGCCGCGCTCGACGGTAAACGAATTCGGCGTGAGCGTTGGCGGTCCGATCCTGACAGACAAGCTCTTCTTCTTCGGCCACTATGAAGGCATTCGCATCGCGCTTCCACTGATTGCCCGAACCACCGTACCGTCTCCGGCCTATCAGCAGTACGTGCTGCAGCAGTTGCCAGAGGGCGGGTCTGATCCAATCAACGGAACCGTGTTGCCCGCGCAGCCCCAGGAGGTAGCGTTCTACCAAAAGATCTTCGGGCTCTACAGCAACACGGCGGGCACGCCGACGCCGGTTCTTACTTGTCCGCTGGACGCTAACGGAGTATTGCTGTCGGGAACGCAGACTCCCAACAACCTGTTCAACGGGTCTGGTTGCGCCAACAAACGAACCCAGTCGCTGAACAATATTGACAGTGAGAATCTGGTCGTCGTTAAGCTTGACCACACTTTCAATGCAAACAACAGCGTTTGGTACCGGTTTCAGCAAGACACGGGGCTGCAGGCCGCCTACACGGACGCAATCAATCCCATGTTCAACTCCTACTCCCTGCAACCACAGCGGACACTGGTACTTGGCTACACGCACCTGTTCACGCCCACGCTGGTGAACCAGTTCAACCCCGGCGCCAGCTGGTATTCGAGTCTCTTTCTCCCGAATAACTATCCGCAGGTGCTCCAGACCTTTCCGATTGTGCTGGCCGGAGGCAGCTCTAACGCACCGTTCACCACATTGGGTGGAAACGACCAGACCTATACCCAAGGCCGTAAAGTTACCCAGTGGCAGATAAACGACAACCTCATTTGGACCCATCTACGCCATAGCTTCAAGTTCGGAGAAAATTCCCGCAGGCTGGATATAAGTGACTACGATCTCGGCGAGGGGGTTGTACCCAGCGTGATCTACAACGATCTCGCGCAGTTTACCTACGGCGCTGCGTCCACAGCCACGGCGGGCTTTCCAATTACACAGAAGGAGCGCATCGCTTTGGGCAACCTTGACATGTACGCGATGGATACTTTCAAGGCCAGCCAGAGATGGACCCTGACAGCTGGACTGCGAGTCACCTGGAATACCAATCCGGTCAATCAGCAGGGCTTGTTCGCGCGGCCAAAAGGATCGTTCCTGAATTTGAACCACGAGGTCAATCAGCCCTTGGACCAGGCCATTCAAATCAACGTACGCACGCTCTTTCCAGACACTCCATTGCTGAGCTGGCAGCCGCGAGCTTCCGTCGCTTACAAATTGTCAGATAAGGTCGCGATCCATGCGGGCGGGGGCGTCTTCAACGACATCATCCCGGCTCAGGTTGCGGACCTGGGTGCGACCAACGCTCCCTATGCGCCTGTTTTCGTCGGGGGGATTAACGGACAGGTCGGGGGTGTTGGCATTGCTCCGGGAGTTCCGAACAGCGCAGTCGATGCAACCGCCCAGGCTAACCAGTCTTTCCAGACTGTGTTTCGTTCTAGTAGCTCGGGGTGCGTTGGGTTGCCCGCGGGTTCTCCTACGTGCCCCCTGGCGGTCAACCTGAACACTTTTCCCAACGGCAGATTGAAGACGCCATACTTTTTGCAATGGAGCCTGGGCATCGAGCGCGAGTTAGGACCGCGCGGTGCGCTGCACATCGATTACGTGGGCACGCGAGCCGTGCATGAGCCATACCAGGTGCAGCTGAACGGGTACCAGACGGTGTGCGACGGATGCTTCGCGCCCTTTGCGTATAACCGGCCGCTCGATCAGCGCTTCGGGAACGTGAATGAATTCCGCACCGGTGCCGGCAGCAACTATACCGGCCTGCAAACCAGCGTTGCCAAGCAATTCGGCACCCTGACAGTGCGGGGAAATTACACCTATAGCCATTGTCTTGACGAAGTATCAAATGGCGGTCTGCTTTCCTTCTCCAGCCTGGGCATTCTTTATCCATTGCCAGGCGATCTACGCAAGCAATACGGGAACTGCGACTACGATGTACGTCACAACCTCTCGGCTTTTGGCATCTATGAAATCCCATTTCATTCCGGCCACGCAATTTCGCGGTATATGTTCGGCGGCTGGCAAGTATCGCAGACCGCATTCCTGCACAGCGGTGTGCCTTTCAGCGTGCTCAGCGCGCCTTACACAGCGAACGACCGTGGCATCTTACAGGGGAGTGGGCCGCAGTTTGCGAACCGGGTAGCCGGGGTTCCGCTCTATCGCAAGAGTCCCGTCTCCGGCGTGACGCAGCCCGGCAGCCGTCAGTGGGTCAACCCAGACGCCTTTGCCTCCGTTGTTGATCCCAGCACCGGCGCCTGTGCTGGAGGGGACTCGCCGGCCAACTGCCAATTCGGAAACTCAGGGCGCAACAACTATCGTGGTCCTCGCTTCACCTATTCTGAGGTTTACGTCACTAAGAAGATTCCGATCACGGAGCGCGTAACCTTTCGCCTCGACGCACAAGTGTTTAACGTCTTCAACCATCCCAACTTTGCTCTGCCCAGCAACCAAGCGGGTAATCCTGGCAATCCGGCAACCCAAACGGGTTTCGGCGCGTTGACCAGCACCATTTCCCCTCCTACTGGGCTGCTCGGAGTGGGACTCGGCGGCGACAGTTCACCGCGCATGATCGGATTCCAGGGAAGGATCGAATTCTGAAGTCAAAACGCCAGCTGAAAACCAAAACAGCATAATAGGCGTAACCTCTTTGGTCTTTCTGTAATCTCATTCTTGCCGGACTGCTTAAGGTTCGGGTTTGAGAGAACGGTAAGCAAATGTTGCTCTTGTTGTTAGCATATTTTGGTGGGGTGCTCACCATTCTCAGCCCCTGCATCCTGCCGGTTCTGCCATTTGTGTTTGCGCGCTCCGATCAGCCCTTTCGCAAGAGCGGTTTACCACTGCTTGCGGGGATGTGCATCACGTTTGCCCTGGTTGCCAGCCTGGCGACCGTGGGCGGAGGCTGGGCGGTACGAGCCAATCAGTTCGGGCGTATCGCCGCACTGGTTCTCTTCGCGGTGTTTGGCCTTACCCTGCTCTCCTCATCCCTTGCGGATCGTCTATCACGTCCGCTCGTCCAACTGGGCAACCGGCTTTCAAAAAACTCCGATTCAGGGGCAAGCGTCCTGAACTCCCTCTTGCTTGGAATCGGTACTGGATTGCTCTGGGCACCCTGCGCTGGTCCGATTTTGGGTCTCATTCTGACTGGAGCCGCACTGCAGGGAGCAAGCACACATACCGTCGCACTCCTGCTTAGCTATGCAGTAGGAGCAGCGACCTCGCTGGCAATCGCCCTGCTCGCTGGTGGCCGTATCTTCGCTGCCATGAAGCGCAGCTTGGGGTTCGAGGAGTGGATTCGCCGCATTCTCGGCGTAGCCGTGCTTGCGGCGGTAGCCGCCGTGGCTTTTGGATTGGACCGTGGCGTGCTGACCCGTCTTTCTTTAGCCAGCACAAGCGGACTGGAGCAGCGCCTGCTCGACCGATTCCATCCGGCGAGCCAGCCAAAAAGGATCGTGCTTAACCAAACCATTGATGTCTCTGACAGCGCCCAGCCCGGTTTTTCCGGGGCTACCGCATGGATAAACTCAGGCCCACTTACGCTTGAGTCTCTGCGGGGCAAAGTGGTTCTGGTGGATTTCTGGACTTACTCCTGCATCAACTGCCTACGCACACTGCCATATATCAAGGCATGGAATGAGAAATACAAGGCAAGCGGACTGGTGATCATTGGCGTTCATACCCCGGAGTTTCCTTTTGAAAAGGATGAAGCGAACGTACGCAAAGCAGTGAAGGATCTTGGAGTCGTCTATCCCGTCCCGATGGATAACGACTACAAGATCTGGCGTAGCTTCAACAATGAGTACTGGCCGGCTGATTACTTCATCGATGCCACAGGAAAGATCCGCTTTCACCATTTTGGCGAGGGAGCCTACGAGGAATCGGAGCAGTGGATTCGAACCCTGCTAAAGGAGGCCAACCAGGGCCCTATTCCCGAGACCGTGACCCACATAGCTGCCAATGGCACGGAAGCTGCGCCGGATTCGAGCGATGTTCAATCTCCCGAAACCTACGTCGGGTATGCAAGAGCGGAGGATTTTGCTTCTCCCGGTGGATTGAATAAGGATGAACCTCAACTCTATCGAGCCCCCGCCTCACTGAAGCTCAACCAATGGGCGTTCGACGGCCAGTGGAAGGACGAGGACCAAGTGGCCACCTCGCTCGCCGCAGATACGGATATCTCGTATCGCTTTCATGCTCGCGACCTTCACCTGGTCCTGGGGCCGGCCACAGATGGGAAGGCCGTCCGTTTTCGAGTCACCGTGGACGGTCACCCTCCGGGCGCCGATCATGGAGTCGACACCGACGCCGAGGGATACGGCGTCGTGACCGAGGATCGACTGTATCAACTGATACGCCAGCAAGGTAGTGTTCAAGACCGTACCTTCCGCATAGAATTCCTGGTACCGGGGGTCCGCGCGTATTCATTCACTTTCGGCTAAAAGAAAACGTCCAAGAGAAAGGGGAGGACTTATGAGCGACTCACAAGAACATCGAGAAAAGATAGACGGTGTAGTAACTGACCGGCGCCCAAGCCGGCGCTCCTTCCTGATCTCCTCAGCTGGTGCTTGCGGAGCGTTCGTCCTCTGGTCTCTGCAAAGCCCAAGGGCAGCAGCCAGCGGCAAAACTACGACTCCCGGTATGGTGACCATCGTTGAATTTGGCGCGAACGGCAAGAAGACGGGCAAGGTCGTGGTGGCGAAAGTCGTGAAGTCGGACGCCGAATGGCAGCAACTGCTATCCCCGATCTCGTACCAGGTAACTCGCCACGCCGGCACCGAGCGGGCTTATAGCGGCGATTCGTTGAACGTGCACGACCGCGGTCTCTTTCGCTGCATCTGCTGCGACACGGCCGTCTTCAATTCGGAGACCAAGTTCGATTCCGGCACTGGCTGGCCAAGCTTCTGGCAACCGATTGCCCGCGAAAATGTCGTTGAGAGTACCGACCGAAGCGATGGAATGGAACGAACCGCAGTTTCCTGCAGAGAATGTGACGCTCATTTGGGACACGTCTTCACCGATGGCCCTCCTCCCACGGGTCTGCGCTACTGCATGAACTCTGCAGCCATGCGGTTCGTCAAGCTGGCTTAGCCCCGCATTGATTCGCCGGGTCGCCTGCGCTCATAATGCTTCATGCCTGGAAAGTTGATGGAGTGGGAAGAGACGCGAGCAGCGGAGCTCCTCGAAAGCGGTACAGCTATTTAACCAGATTGAAGCGCGTGGACTGATCCGCCCTGGCATCACCGAGAAAGATCTCAACGCCGACATCTATGCCTTGGCGAAGGAGATGTATGGAATTAACACCTATTGGCACAAGCGAATCGTTCGCGCGGGTAGCAATACTTTGCTCCCTTATGCGGAAAATCCGCCTGATCTCACGCTTGGAACCGATGACATCCTATTCCTCGATCTTGGACCTGTATTCGAACAGTGGGAAGCTGATTTTGGCCGGACCTTCGTTCTCGGTTCCGACCCTCTCAAACACAAAATGCAGCAAGACGTGGGCCACGCATTTGCGCAGGGCAAGCGTTATTACAATGAAGCTCCTGACATCACCAGTAGCGAGCTCTTCAATTACGCAAGGTCCACGGCGGAGGAATTCGGATGGGAGTTTGGTGGACCCATCGCAGGACATTTAATTGGTCAGTTTCCCCACGAAAAGATTGCCGGCGATAAGGTAACGCTCTACGTTCATCCGGATAATCACCTGCCGATGCGTTCTGTCGATGAGAAGGGACAGAAGCGGCATTGGATTCTAGAGATCCACTTTGTCGACAGAGAACATCAGATTGGTGGATTCTACGAAGAACTACTGAGTGTCTGACGGGAGTTGGGCGGGCCGCTACAATCTCTCTAGGAACCTACTTCGATTCGCAAGTGATCCTCGTCGATAACCCGCAGCAGGCGGGCGCGGCCTTCCACTATGGTCAAGAACTCCACCGTATCGGGAGACCAGGACTCATCTCCCACACGAAACAACCAAGCACCTATCTCAGTCAACGGGGTATCGCCGATCCACAACCGGCCTTTACGGACGAAGACGCGCACATCGTCACCGCTGGCACTTCGATAACGCCCTGTCAAGGCTCCGTATGCGGCAGGCACGGTAAACTCGCGATCTCCCAGGTACGCTGAGTTCACGTACCAATCCGGACCATAACCTACCTCCACGACCGGCGATGGAATAGCCGGCGGTGTAGTCCCGTCGGCTGTTTTCTCCGTTTTGCTGTTCGTGTGCTCTCTCCCGAAGGTCAGGCTATAGTCTGAAAACGAACCCTGCACGGTAGAGACAAAGGAGTCTCCCGTGTTGCGCTGGAGAACGATCTGCCTCGCTCCGTCCACCAGCAACAGCCTCTTATCCTCTGCTCTGAACAGCAATTCCTTGCCATTGGGGTTGCGGAACGTGCCCGCATACTCGCCGGCATTGTCCACTTCTCTCGCATCGGTTGTTGCCTCCGCCACAGGCAGTGGCTTCGCTTCGCGCTGTGCCCGCAGCAATTGAATCGCGTACTGCGTGACAGGCGTCGGCCGGTAGCCTTGCATCGCGTTGATCGAGGCAAAGGCAGCGACCCCTCCATCCAGGTCAACGTGGATGGAGGATGCGAAGCAGCTCATCCCTCCTGTATGCCGAAGAATTTTATGACCGTCAAGAACGTCAACGGCGATGCCGTAGCCGTAGTAGGCGGTGGGGCTGAATTCTGTAGCTTGGATGTACGGTGTCGACAACAGCCGGAAACCATCCGTAGAGACAATGCCGTGGCCGCCATTCAGCAGCATGCGCAAATAGACCGCCATATCCCCAGCCGGCGCGGCAATGCTGCCCGCCGAGCTAGCGAAGACCTCAGGCGGCCGGGGCGCCAATCGACCTTGACGGGGATAAACCTGGTCATCGAAAAATGGTTGGTAGCCGATGGCAGTGCGTGCACTGGAGTCAATAGTGATCACCGGCGCGGTTTGCATCATCGATAACGGGGTGAGAATGCGGGCCTGCAGGCATTCATACCAGGGTTTTCCATCCAGCTTTTCGATGATCTGGCCGAGAATCACGAAGCCGAGATTGCAGTAATGGAAATGAGCACCGGGCGCAAAGCCTTGCACATGCCGCGCAGCCGGGTCGCTTTGAAAGATTCCGGAAGCATCGGGAAGACCGGAGGAGTGCGTCAGCAGATGGTGCGCGGTGATTGGCCCATAGGGCATGTTCACCGGAAGCCAGGGTAAGTAGTCCAGCACCGGCCGATGGAGATCCACCTTCCCCTCATCACGCAATTGCAACATGATCAAGGCGGTGAACGATTTGGTAATGGAGCCGATCTGAAAAAGATGCTCCGGAGCCACTGGAATTTTCAGATCGACGTTCGCAAAACCGTAGCCCACGGTTCGGATGGTTGTCTTTGTATCTGTGAGAGCCTGGGCCATGCCCGGGGCATTCATCACCCGCATGTAGCTGGTTGTGAAGTCGTCCAGCTTGGTTTCGACCCCATCCCTGGCAGCCGGGGCCGGAACCGCTTCAAGCCCCCAGAGCCTGGGGGAGGCCGCAGCGGAAATGGCTGCGCCTCCGCCAAGCGAGAGAAAGGTGCGTCTATCGAGCAAATTACCCATGAATTCGCGTAAGTCTAGCACGACCGCGAAGCCCGAATCCGGGCATCATTTCCACGCCGGCCTATGCTCGAGACACTAGCCTGGTTTCTCACACCCCGTTCTGCAAAAGAGCCCGGGTGCCCCATATCTGCCCGGTTTTGGCAGATGTGGGATTCCACAAACCTCGACCTCTGAGTGTCCAAGGGGTAGAGGACTATGGACATCAGGATCTGTTGCTGGTAGAGAGTGAGCGCTAAACAGCCGTGGAATCCCACATCTGCCAAAACCGGGCAGATATGGGGCACCCGTCATTGGCTAGGGGTAGAAATCTCATATTTATTTTTTTCCATCGAAAGGATTTTAGGGGGGCCTTACAGATCCCGGCGGGAGAAGAGAACCTGGGCCAGCAAAATGGCCAGCACCGCATAGAGAGCGGCGTACACCACCATGGCATTGCTGGGCACGAGGTTGCTACCGAAGGGAGAAACACCTACGCTTCCGATGAGAGGCGGCTGGAATTTAAAGGCCGCGCGGCGCCAAAGCGCGTCGCTGGGCATGATGAGGCTGGAGAGAATCCCCAGATTGACCAATGCTTGCAAATGCCGCAAAGCCCCGAACTGTTCAATCCATCCCCCCACGAAGGCCAGACCGTAGAGGCCCAGCGAGACAGCACCGCTGCTAAGAGAGGATAAGCAGGTGCTCGCCGCCATAGTGACACCGAGCAACACTACGGATTGCAACCAGACCAGGCTGAGGACGGCAAGGGCATGGTGTGCAAGATAGCCACTCTCGAACCAGCTTAGCCCGATCGAGCCCCCCTCGATGAGCAATACATAGAGCGTGAGCATCCCGACAAAACCAAGCCACTTGCCCAGCACCAGGCACCAGCGTTCGACCGGCTTGGTAGCAATGGCATGAATTGTTCCCGAGGCAATCTCCCCAGACAGGGTGTCGCAGGAAGTGAGCACGGCCATGAGGGAGGTCATCATGCTTCCCGCATAGAGCACCATCATGGTCATCATGACAATGGCTTCGCGAACGCTGATTTTGGGAGCCTGGTGGGTCGCGTTCTTTAGAGCGAAATGAAGGGCGGTCCAGAAGAAACCCAGGAAGAGGAAGCCGGCAAGGGTCGCGATCCACAGAATTTTTCGCCGGGCAGCTTCACGGAAGGTGACTCTCGCCATCAACAATACGGTGCGCAAGGCACCGGGTCCACGCGCAAGACTGAGAACCGGTTCGGCAATAGCCTGGCCGGATGCAGGTGAGGCCGCGTGCACTTCGATTGCATTCTCGTTCATAGACCGCTGTCCGTTCCCATCATCTGCAAAAACAAATCTTCCAGACTTACACGCTGCGGAATGACGGAGAAGACCTCAGCGCCGTTTTCGACCAGGCAGCGAACGACCTCGGGAAGATGGTCTGCTTGTATCACCCGCAGCCGCAGGAGCTGGCCTTCCAGGTGAACATCCAGTGCGAAACCCTTGAGCCGTTCCATCGCGGCGGAGTTCACCCGTGCGACCTTGATTTCAACCTCCGTCTGATTGGACTGCCACCCGCCCATCTCGCACATGCGGACGATGCGTCCATCGCGAATGAAGGCCACACGATCGCAGCTTTGCTCCACTTCGCCCAGTAGATGGGAGTTGAGAAAGACAGTCGCACCGCGATTTCGCTGCTCACCGATCACGTCGCGCACCAGTTTGCGTCCAGCGGGATCAAGGCCTGAGGTAGGCTCGTCGAGAAAGAGAATTTCCGGATCGTTGACGATGGCCTGCGCTAGTCCGACCCGCTGCATCATTCCCTTGGAAAAGCTGCGGATGGGCTTGTTGTGTTGCGCGCCCAAGCCAACCCGCTCCAACAACCGCGGGATTTTGTGACGAAGCGTATCCTCCGCCAGACCGCAGAGCCGGCCATGAAACAAGATCAGCTCGGAAGCGGAGAGCCAATCGTAGAAGCGAAAATGTTCAGGAAGAAAGCCAATACGGGCTCGGACCTCGCGGGTGCCCACCGGCTTACCCAGCAGCAGAGCACTGCCACCCGTTGGCTTCACTAAGCCCAGCAACATCTTGATTGAGGTGCTCTTGCCCGCCCCATTGGGCCCGAGAAACCCAAAGGCCTCTCCGCGCGCGACCTGGAGCGTCAGGTCGCGCACAGCGGCGCGAGCTTCCGTAGGTCTTTCTCAGCTGTGACGCGTCAATGGTTAGCGTTGCCATGCCAGGTTCCGCTACTACAATTGCGAGGCCATGTTGATCGCGGTGGTGTCGTCTCCGGTGGCGTTCAGAGCGAATACGATTCCATTGTCTACCCACATCAGCGAGAAGTGGCCGGAGATTGCCTGATTTGCAGGCCGTATCAGCGCGGCTTCATTTCCGTTGACATGCACCTGCTCGTACTGCGACTTGCCGCGAATCACGGGAAGCACGAGCGTCGAGGTCCAGTCAACAGTCTGCGTGAAGCTGGCAGCATCGTTAGCGTTCATGCCCAGAAACTGAAGTGCCACTTGCGCAATCTGGGCAGGATCGATCTCCTGTGGAGCGGATACAACCGGGCTGGGAAGCTCGATCAGCGAGATGCAGGTAGCATCGGCCTCCTGCGCGGAGTTTCATGCCGGCCGCGGAGTTGGGTAAACTCTTCGGCTGATTGCGGCCAGTCCCCCACCGTCGCTGGTGAAAAACATCCTTCCGGACGCGACATCGCCGCAGTTGCCATAGAATGCCATAATTCCCGCGGGGACACGCACACCGACGGTGGCACCATCCACTGACGACGGGATCTGCAGATCGTTGCGTCCTGCCTCGTCAAAGATGGATTGAATGCGGTCGCGATCGAGCTTCATCTGCATCCCGGCCCCACTTTCCAACAGGAGGCTCGACGGAGTTTCGCCGGGCAGAAGCTTCACCGGAAAGCCGGCTGCTTTCGATGCAGTGGCCGGATCCGCGATCAACTGCGGTTTTTGTGGATTCTGCGTCACCGTAACCTCGTCGGAAAGAACGCGGCTAATCGTCTGATTGAGCAACTGGTTGTTTTGTAACCCATTGCCCTTCAGGGCAGAGGGGTCTATCTCGAGTATGGTGAAATGCTCCACGCGGAAGATAGCCAGCAGGCTCTCCGCCCACGCTCGAACTGGCGCCACCGTCAAAACTAAAATGACTGCGGCGACGCAAAGACCCGCACCCGCGAGGGACAATCTCCGTCCCAGGGACCACTGATTCTGCTGCGTATCCATCCAATCCTCCCTTTTCCTCTGAAACGCGGCCCAGGCCGTCGCTGCGTTATCGGCCTCCGGCAATTGCGGCAGTCGATCGAGACGCTCACGCACAAGTGCCGCATTGCTGGTTAGTGTGGCCAGTTCCCCCTTGCACTCGATGCAGCTCCCGAGGTGCTGTTCAACGGCGACCGCCTGCCCAGTGTCGAGTTGGCCATCGAGGTAAGCTCGTAGGATCCCTTCCTTCAGCTCTCCGTGCTTCATTGCCCCTCCCTCGCCGCTTGTAATTGCTGTGTCTTGCGATTGCCCCGCTGGTACCGTTCGTAGAGTGCGGAGAACTCCGCCTCTGCCCGCGCCAGTTTTGTGCCGACCGAGTGGACGTTCACCTGCATGGCATGGGCAATTTCCTGGTAGGTCAGCCCGCTGTGGTGCAACAGCAGCAGTTGCGCTTTTTCGACCTTCAGTTTCGCCAGCACTTCGCGCACTTCAGCGATGCGTTCTTGCCGTAGCAGAAGCGTGAGCGGGCCTTCGGCCGGGTCTTCGCTTTGCATCCTGCTATCGTCTTCGAGTTCTTCCATGCCGTGCCGCCGGTTAGCGCGCAAGGCATCGATCGACGCGCGCGTCGCAGTGCGATAGAGCCAGCCACCGACCAGCCCGTCGGCTGCAATGCCGGGTCCGCCGCGGTACAACCGCAGAAACACTTCGGCACAAACCTCATCCGCCTCGGAGTCGCGTTGCAACACTCTCCGGGTGACGCGGCTGATGCGCCCGTAGTGCTCCCGAAAGATCGCTTCGAATTCCGCTTCTACCCAGCGACCGCTCATGCTCACCACTTCTACACCTCTATAACGATCGGCGCGGTGAGCTTGTGACGATAAAATTGCGAGTATGAGGAAGTGATACCCAGCCCTGCCGGGTTGGGCTGCACAGTTTGGCTGCCGGCCCTCCGGGCCTTGACTACATAGGCTGCGGAAAAACTCGCCGTTGGGTAGGAAAGGCGTACCTCAGGGGCTAAAGCCCAGCGTTTTGTTTCTTTTATGTACGGGCTGAAGCCGGTGCCCTTCAAAAAGGGAAGACACAGCCCAGGGGCTAAAGCCCTCATCAGACCCAACCATTGCGGCACGGCTGAAGCCGTGCCCTGATACAAAGCATGAGCGCGGTGACTTGGATTGGGTTCTCACGCACACTCTAAAGCCCAGCGTATTTTCAGTCACTTACGGCACAACTAAAGTCGTGCCCTGATACAAAACATGAGTTTTTCCGCAGCCCGTGAAGCCCGTGCCCTTCAAAAAGTAGTTCTCACACACCCTCTAAAGCCCAGGGTTGCAACCGACGCGCGGCTAAGTCCTTTGTTTCAAACGACGCTTAAAGTTTGTGCGGGTATTTCGCCTCCAGGGTGGTGCAAAAGTGGCCGACGGAAATGGTGCGTGATATGCGTGGTATCCGTGGTATGGCGTGGTAGGTCCGACGGAAACAGTGCGTGATATGCGTGGTATGCGTGGTATGTCCGACGGAAATGGTGCGTGATATGCGTGGTATGCGTGGTAAGTCCGAATCCAGGCAAGAGGTTGTCCTGGATAATCTGCCCAGTGAGCCGTTCTGGCGAGCCGCGTTTCATGCATCATCCACGTACGTGGCCGGCGAATGATTTGCAACAGCACAAAGTTATTGATGTCCACACCTATATATATGCGGATTGGGGTCAGTTTTGCGGCAGGAGAAAGGCTTTTTTCCGCAGCCTCTACGGTCCGGGGAAGGAGCGCCTTTGCTAAGAGGGATTCTCGGCAATCTCTGAATCGACTGCAGCGAGACCGTGCTTCTCCATGCGATAGATTAACGTGCGACGGCTGATGTCGAGGTAGCGCGCGGCCTGGGTTTGGTTTCCATCGAATTTCTCCAAAGCACGGCTGATTAATTCCCGCTCGATGGCTTCCAGGCTGATACCGTCCTCAGGCAGGTTCGGCCACAGAATGGCCGTACTTGGGGACACTGGTATTAACTCTTCCGGCAAATCCTCTATCGTAATCAAGTCGCCGGAGGAGAGCACCAGCAGTCGCTCCAGCACATTTTCAAGCTGGCGCACATTGCCCGGCCAGCGATAAGAAATCAACCGTTGGTGCACCGCGGACGCCATCCGTACATCGAGCAGGCCATGCCGTTCCTTGGCTCGCTGAAACAAGGTGTCGATCAATTCCGGGATGTCTTCTCGCCGTTCCCGCAGCGGAGGAACTCTTAACGGAACCACGGCAAGCCGGTAATAAAGGTCTTCGCGGAAGGTCTCGTCCTCTATCATCGCCGACAGGTCACGATGGGTGGCCGCGATCACGCGAACGTCCACTTTCACCGGCGAATTCGCACCCAGCTTGTGTACTTCACCCTGCTGCAAAACACGCAGGAGTTTGACCTGGGCCTCAAGCGGCAGTTCGCCCACCTCATCGAGAAAAATTGTGCCCCCGTCCGCCGCCTCAAAGCGTCCAGACTTATTGGATAGCGCACCGGTAAAGGCTCCCCGGACATAGCCAAAGAGTTCCGACTCGACCAGGTCCCTGGGGATTGCACCACAATTGACAGGCACGAAAGGCCGTCTGCTTCGCCCGCTGTTGTGATGAATGGCCCGCGCCACAAGTTCCTTGCCCGTGCCTGTTTCTCCCTGGATAAGGACGGTGCTGTTCCTTTGCGACACACGCGCCGCCTGATCGAGCACGCGCAGGAAACCTTTGGAATGGCCGACAATCCCAGAGAAGCCATAGCGCTGGTCGAGCGCCGAGCGCAACGTACGAACCTCTTCAATCAGGTTCTGCCGCTCCATGGCGCGATGCACGATGAGCACCAGCGCTTCGAAGTCGATTGGTTTGGTCACGTAGTCGTACGCGCCCATCTTCATCGCTTCCACCGCGGTTTCGATGGTGCCAAATGCGGTCACGACGATGACCGTCGTCTGCATTCCTTCTTTCGCGATGCGGCCGAGAAGTTCAAGCCCACTGGTAGGCATTTGCAGGTCAGTGATGATGAGCTGCGGTTCGACCTCCTTTAACATCTTCCAGGCCTGATCTCCATCAGCGGCCAGAGACACCTCGTAGCCAGCCTCTTCCAGTTGCATCTTCATCACCCGGCGAAGGCTGCCGTCATCGTCGACCACAAAAATGTGATTGGGCCTCATAAAACTTCCGCCCTGGTAGTTTGTACCGAAAAACTCGCCGAAGCAGGCAGCTCCAGACGAAAGACGCTACCCCCGCCTGCGTTGGGTCTCGAGGCCAGTGTGCCGCCGTGCTGGCTCGCGATATTCAGCGCAATGGCCAGACCTAACCCGGTTCCATTTTCTTTGGTAGTGAAAAATGGATCGAAGATACGCTCCCTGGCCTCCGGCGCGATACCCGCCCCTTGATCGCAAACATCAATGCACACGTTGTCTTCGGTAAACAAGGTGCGGACTGCGACCGTCCCTTGCCCCTCTGTAGCCTGGATTGCGTTAAGAATCAGATTCAGCAGCAACTGTTTGATCTGCTCAGGATCACATTCAATCTCCCGCGGCGTCCCTTCTGACTGCACCTGGAGGAACACGCCCTGGCGGCGGGCCGTATGCTGGGCGAGGGCGGTGACTGACTGAACTAGCTCCAGCGGCTCTGCCGGCTGCAGGCGTGGCAAGCGCGGACGAGCGAAATCGAGAAAGTTCGTGAGCAACTTGTTGAGCCGCTGCGACTCTTTCATCAGAATTTCCAGGCACTCCGCTCGTGCCTCGGCAGAGACCTGTCCTCGGGCCAGAATCCCGGCCGCCCCACTGATGCTTGCCAGAGGATTGCGGATTTCATGAGCAAGGCTGGCCGAGAGCTGTCCCGCAGCGGTGAGCCGCTCCGTCTTTTTCAATTGGTCAATATTTTGTTGCAACTCCGTGTAGACGTGCTCGAGTTCAACCTTGGTCGCTTCTACCCGTTTCCGCTGCGTGCGTTCACGGTCGGCCAGGAGACCTGCGATCACCGCGGCCAGGCCGAAGGTGCTAAGTTCCACGACCTGATCCTGCGCATCGAGCGGCTCTTGAAACCAGTGGCGATGAATCGACGGGGCCTGCAGTACCGTAGCCAGCAGGACGGTCTTGAGCGCTCCCCGCCAGCCGAAGAACATGCCGGCCAACATGAAGGGCAGAATATTGAGGTGGTGGAGGACGTTGTGCAGTATCACGGCGCGCGCCGGCGCCATCCAGTTGAAGACCGCCAGCGCAACCACCAGGATCACGATCAGCAGCGCCTGTACTCGAGGAGTGCGCAGGCTGGACGGACGAGGAGCCATGCCCTTATTCTCCCACGTTGACCAGGGATAACTGTCCAGCGCAGGCAGCAACAACGGCGCGGAAGTCAACCTGGGAAGCATCTCGAAGGAGACGATTGCATTTGAATAGCCAAGGCGAGGTTCTCGAGCGCGTACCCATAACCCGACGGGACTGCCATCTCTTAGCAGCTTCCACCGGGCCCTAACCCCATTCGTTGTACCTTTCGGAACAGGGGTGTCCCTTATGGAACACCTTTTCTGCGCATTGCTGCCGTCATTCACTGCATTTGTTGGCGGTTTCATTTGGCGAGCGGATTGCTTCCACCACAGCGTGACGCTCTGCAGACTGGTCTTATTTCCATTTTTCCTGCCGGGTTATGTTCTTTGCGGGCAGTCTCTGCCACAGGCTCCCTCGCCGGTGGCCGCATCCATTGGGCAAATCGCGATCGACTCGGCTCACATACCTCTTGGGAGTAAATTTCCCCCGGCTCCGCGTATTCAGGCTCCGGCTCTTCCCCACGAAAGCACAAAGTCAGCGGTTGCTTCGGCTGCAGAAAAAGCCCTCGGCTTAACTCTGGAAGATGCCATCGCCATGGCGCAGCGGAATCACCCAAGACTGCAGGAGGCAGCAGCGATCACCCAACGCTCGACAGCCGCTACCCGAGTGGCACGCGCTTATACCAACCCCAGTTTTGAGGTCTATGAAGGCGAGCAATATGCGCGGCCCATCTCGACACCGGGCATTCCGGGCCTGCTGCAGCATTACGCCGCCTATCAGACCATCGAAATTCCCGCTGAACGCCGCGCGCGTCAACGCACCGCCCGATATGCGCTTGCCAGTAGTCGCTCGGCTCAGCAGTCGGTCATGCTCTCCGTAGTCGGCGACACAAAACATGCTTTCTACAGTGCGCTGCGCCGGCGGGAAGAGATCGAGCACGCGCGAGAGAATTTGCAGTTGGTGGAAGACTTGCGCCGGCGCGTGGAGGTGTCGGTGAACGTCGGCGAAGAGGGCCGGCTGGAGTTGACGCGCGCTGAAGCAGAACTGGGCCGGGCACGGTTCGCGGTCACCAGCGCACAACTCGAGTTCGCCAACGCCATTGCGCTTTTGCGGGTTACGATCGCAGGCGCCGGGGACGCAGACCTGGACCCCCAGGGCGAGTTTGAACCACGCATCTCACTACCGCCTCTGAAACAGTTGCGAGACCGGGTTCTGGAGACCCACCCGGCTTTGGCCCAGTCGCAGGCCGACATCCAGGCAACGCTCACCAATCTCGATCGCGAACGGGCGCTGCGTATTCCCCAGCCTGTCGCCTTTGCCGAGTTCGAAAACCAACCGGACCTTCGGTTCTGGCGCGCTGGCGTCACCGTGCCCATTCCGTTGTGGGACCGGCGCCAGGGACAAATCGGCGAGGCAAAGGCCGCAACCTCTCAGTCTGCTGCAGTGCTCTATCAGAGGACCCTGGAAATTGTCTCGGCGTTGGAGCGGGCCTACGAGCAGTATCAGCTCGCAGACCAGCAGGTCACATCGCTCGAGTCGGGCTCGCTGCGCGCAGCAGTGAGCGCAGTCGACGCGGCCAAGGCCGCCTATCGCTTTGGCGAGCGCGGCATCGTGGAAGTGCTCGATGCCCAGCGCGTGCTGCAAAGTGTGCGTGGTGATTTGGTGGATGCCCAGTTCGCGCGTCAATCCGCGCTGGTGGATTTGGAAGAACTTGGCGCAATCGCGTCCGGAGCGAAACCCTGATGATGAGCCTTCACTTTTTGCTAGCACCTTCGACGCGCCACAACGTGAGCTATGGTCCTGCGTCACTGGCGCTGCTCCTTGTATTGCTCCTTTTTCCAATCCTGGTCCCAATCCAGGGCTGCAAGGGAAAACATCAGGCAAGGGCAGCCGAGCGTCCAACGAATCCAAACGAGGTGGCGATCACCCCCGCGCTTGAGAAAAACCTCAAATTCGGTACGCCAGAAATGGCGGAGGTAGATGGCACGCTGCAGGTGGCCGCACACGTCGAAACCGATGCGCGGCGCATCGCCCGCGTGGGTTCTCCGGTTTCGGGTCGCATCCTTGAGCTGCTCGTATTTGAAGGTCAAAAAGTAAAGGCCGGCACCGTGCTGGCCATGCTGCATAGTACCGATCTCTCAGATACCCAACGCGCCCTGATCAAAGCCTCCTCACAACGCGGTCTCGCTGAGGCTTCGGAGAAGCGGGCGGAGCAACTGGTGGAAGCTGATGTGATTGGCCGTGCCGAGCTTGAACGCCGCCGGGCAGAGTTGCTGCAGGCGAACACCGAAGTGGAGTCGTGCCGCACTCAACTGCGCGGGCTGGGCATGACAGAGGGCCAGATCCGCCAATTGGAAAGCACTCGCAAGCTCAGCGCCGACTACCCGATCGTTACCCCAAAGAGCGGTACTGTGCTTAAGCGCGAGATAACCGTCGGGCAAGTGGTGCAACCAGCCGACCCTGCCTTCACCATCGCAGACCTCTCCAGCGTCTGGATCGTGGCCAACGTACCCGAGGAAGATGCGGGGAAGCTGCAAAAGGAAATGGAAGTGCAGGTGCGCATACCTGCGCTCTTGCAGCAGGGAATGGCCGGGCGTCTCGCCTTTGTCTCACCGATTGTCGACCCAGCCACGCGTACGGTGGAAGTACGCATGGACGTTGCCAATGCTGACGGTTCACTCAAACCCGATGAGTTGGCCAGTATGGTGCTCACCGGCCGCGCCGACCACAAACTCACCGTGCCCAATGCGGCCGTGGTGCGAGAAGAGAACCAGGACTACCTGTTTGTGCAGAGCGGACCGCGCACCTACGTGCTTCGCCAGGTCGCGCTTGGGGATGAGGAGAATGATCGCCGCATTGTGCTCAGCGGCGTCGGCCTGGATGAACACATCGTTACCGAAGGCGCTTTCCACCTGAATAACCAGCGCAAACAAAACGCGATCAAAGGGGGCACGTAAATGCTGCACGCTATCATCGCGGGAGCATTACGGCAGCGGATGATCCTGGTCGTGGTCGCCCTGGTGCTGATCGGTTTCGGCATCCACGCGGCTGAGCATCTATCGGTAGATGCCTTTCCCGATGTCGCCAACGTCCAGGTGCAGATCGCGACCGAAGCTGCAGGCAAGTCTCCAGAAGAGGTGGAGCGCTTCGTTACCATTCCCATCGAGATCGCCATGACCGGTTTGCCCGGGATGACCGACATGCGATCGCTCAATAAGCCGGGTCTCTCGCTCATCACGCTGGTGTTTACAGACGGCAGCGATCTTTTCCGCGAACGCCAGATGATTTCGGAACGGCTCTCGGAATTGCGCGACCGGATGCCGGAAGGTGTGACCCCAGTGCTCGGTCCTATCACCAATGCACTGGGCGAGGTCTATCAATACACCCTCGAGCTGCCGAACGAAACTACCGCCCATCGCCCGCTCACCCGCGACGAACTCATAGAGCGGCGCACGCTACAGGATTGGGTGGTACGTCCGTTATTGCGCTCTATTCCCGGGGTGGCGGAAATCAACTCGACCGGCGGTTTCGTCAAGCAGTACGAAACGTTGGTCGACCCGCAGAAGCTCCACTACTACAACCTGACCATTGACAATGTACGCGACGCACTTGCTCAAAATAATGCCAACGCCGGCGGCGGCGTCCTGCGTCAGCACGCCGAGCAATATCTCATCCGCAGTGTTGGCCTGGTGCGCGATCTTGAGGACATTCGCAACATCGTGCTGACTGAAACCAAGGGCACGCCGGTTTATATTCGCGACGTGGCTGAGGTCCGCATCGGCACGGAAGTACGCTACGGTGCCATGATCAAGAACGGTTATACCGAGGCCGTGGGCGGCGTGGTGCTGATGACCAGCGGCGGCAATGCGAAAGAGATTGTAAGCCGGGTGAAGGAGCGGGTTGCGGAAATCAATGGCAAGAATATGATTCCCGGCGGCCTGCAGATCGTACCCTACTACGATCGCTCACAGCTGGTGGATGCCGCGATCCACACCGTGACCGAGGTGCTGGGCGAAGGCGTGCTCCTGGTGGTGATTGTCTTGTTTCTTTTTCTTGGGGATCTGCGCTCGAGCCTCATTGTCAGCGCGAATCTGGTGCTCACCCCATTGCTCACCTTCCTGGTGATGAATCATATCGGCTTGTCCGCCAACCTCATGTCGCTGGGCGGTCTCGCTATCGCCATCGGTCTTATGGTGGATGGTTCCGTCGTGGTGGTGGAGAACATCTTCGCCCGGCTGAGTCACGTCAAGCATGATCATCAACCGGAAGATACGTTCGCCAAGCTTCACGTGGTCCTTTCTGCAGTCAAAGAGGTGGCCACACCGGTGTTGTTCGGCGTGACCATCATCATCCTCGTTTTCCTGCCGCTGATGACCCTGGAAGGTATGGAAGGTAAGCTCTTTGCCCCGCTGGCCTACACCATCGCCATCGCGCTGGCCATCTCGCTCGTGCTCTCGCTCACCCTCTCTCCGGTGCTTTCATCGTATTTGCTAAAAGGCGGCTCCGAAGAGGACACCTGGTTGGTCCGTGTTCTGCGCAAGCCCTATGACTATCTATTGCACTGGACTCTGACCCATCGCAAGCTCACCGTCGTCTCCGTCATCCTCATCTTTTGCGGGGCGCTATCGCTCTTTCCCTTGCTTGGTACATCGTTCATCCCGGAAATGCAGGAGGGTACCCTCTCACCCAATGCGGACCGGGTCCCCAACATCTCGCTTGAGGAATCTCTGAAGATGGAGAAGGAGATGCAGACCCTGATGCTGCAGGTTCCCGGCGTGGAGAATGTGGTCTCTCGCTTAGGCCGTGGCGAGTCGCCTGCCGATCCCGCCGGCCCAAACGAGGCCGATGTGCTCGCCTCGCTCACTCCTCATGACAAGCGGCCGCATGGCATGACCCAGGACAGCATTGCCGAGCAGATCCGTGAACGGCTGGCGGCTCTCCCCGGTATCAATCTGGTTATGTCGCAACCTATTAGCGACCGAGTGGATGAGATGGTCTCCGGTGTTCGCGCCGATGTCGCCGTGATGCTCTACGGAGACGATTTAAACACGCTGGTCGAAAAAGCCAATCAAATCGCGAAAGTCGCGACCGGCATCCAGGGAACGCAGGATACCCGTGTCGACCGGGTGGGTGGGCAACAGTATCTCACCATCGATATTGACCGTAGCTCCATCGCTCGCTACGGCCTCAATGCGGCGGATGTCAACGACGTGATCGAAACCGCGATCGCAGGCAAGTCCGCCACGGAGATTTATGAAGGAGAGCGCCGATTCGCCGGAGTTGTCCGCCTGCCGGAAGACCTGCGTGACAGCGTGGAAGATATCCG
Organism: uncultured Acidobacteriaceae bacterium; assembly: GCA_963717225.1. GTDB lineage: Bacteria > Acidobacteriota > Terriglobia > Terriglobales > Acidobacteriaceae > PALSA-350. The sequence continues at coordinate 54,572 of CAVQWB010000043.1, forward strand.
TGAACTACAGATAAGCTCACCCGATGGGCCCCGCATTCCGCTCAAAGACCTGTCGACTGTGAAGGTGGTCGAAGGACCCGCGCTCATCAACCGCAACATGGGCAAGCGCCGCATTGTCGTCGGTGTCAACGTGCAAGACCGCGACCTGGGTGGCTACGTCAAAGAACTGCAAGAGAAGGTAGAACAACAAGTCCGGCATGCCGCGCAGGCTATTACATCGAGTGGGGCGGCCAGTTTCACAACATGCAACGTGCCCTGCACCATTTGATGGTGATCGTTCCCATCACGCATTGCCGCGATCTACTTCCTGTTGTTCATTCTCTTTCAGTCGGTGCGCTTTGCTGCACTCATCATCACAGTAGTGCCATTGGCGTCCATCGGCGGCATCCTTGGACTGTTCCTTTCCGGGGAATATCTCTCCGTTCCTGCTTCGGTCGGCTTTATTGCCCTATGGGGAATCGCGGTATTGAACGGCGTGGTCCTGGTGTCGTACATTCGCAAGCTGCGTGAAGAGGGGCTGACGCAGGCCAACGCCATTCGTGAAGGCACCCGGTTGCGCTTCAGACCGGTCATGATGACAGCCACCGTAGCAGCCCTGGGGTTGGTGCCGTTTCTCTTTGCGACCGGGCCCGGTTCCGAGATCCAGCGCCCGCTGGCGATCGTGGTCATCGGCGGTCTGGTCAGTTCCACGGCGCTCACGCTCTTATTGTTGCCAGTCGTGTATGCCGCTTTCGAAGGTAAAGGCGCTATACCATCGCGGCTACTTTGCGGTTCGTTGGCACGAACTCCGAGGAAACCATTCCAGCCGCATCCCATTGCGGTCTGCCCGCAAATCCAGCACACATTAACCATCACCTTCACGGTGGGGTTTCTGCATTTCAAAGAGGATGGATAGATCGAAATCGGTGGAATACGCTAATTTTTCGGGAGTCACCGCGCTGGTGCTTTGTATCAGGGCCCGACTTCAGCCGGGCCGATGAGGCCCGAGAAAGATCTGGGCTTTAGCCCGTGCGTTTTTTCTTTTATGTACGGGCTGAGCCGGTGCCCTTCAAAAAAGGGAAGACACAGCCCAGGGGCTAAAGCCCTCATCAGACCCAACCATTGCGGCAGGCTGAAGCAGTGCCCAATACAAAGCATAGCGCGGTGACTTGGAATTGTTCTCACGCACACTCTTTAGCCCCTGCGTTTTTTCTTTTATTTACGGGCTGGAGCCGGTGCCCTTCAAAAAGGGAAGACGTAGCCCAGGGGCTAAAGCCCTCATCAGACCCAACCATTGCGGCACGGCTGAAGCCGTGCCCTGATACAAAGCATGAGCGCGGTGACTTGGAATTGGTTCTCACGCACACTCTTTAGCCCGTGCGTTTTATTTCTTTTATGTACGGGCTGAAGCCGGTGCCCTTCAAAAAGGGAAGACACAGCCCAGGGGCTAAAGCCCTCATCAGACCCAACCATTGCGGCACGGCTGAAGCCGTGCCCTGATACAAAGCATGAGCGCGGTGACTTGGAATTGGTTCTCACGCACACTCTAAAGCCCCTGCGTTTTTTCTTTTATGTACGGGCTGGAGCCGGTGCCCTTCAAAAAGGGAAGACGTAGCCCAGGGGCTAAAGCCCTCATCAGACCCAACCATTGCGGCACGGCTGAAGCCGTGCCCTGATACAAAGCATGAGCGCGGTGACTTGGAATTGGTTCTCACGCACACTCTGAAGCCCGTGCGTTTTCTCTTTTATGTACGGGCTGAAGCCGGTGCCCTTCAAAAAGGGAAGACGCAGCCCAGGGGCTAAAGCCCTCATCAGACCCAACCATTGCGGCACGGCTGAAGCCGTGCCCTGATACAAAGCATGAGCGCGGTGACTTGGAATTGGGTTCTCACGCAATCTCAAAGCCCAATTCTCTTTCAACCCTTTATGGCCCGACTAAAGTCGCGCCCTGATACAAAACCAAGCTCAGTTGAAATACCTACCCCTCGTTCCTGAAATGTAGAAACTTCGCACGGTGGAGAAATGAACTGCCCATGATTCTTTGACGAGACGATGCCAGGTACTCTATAAATCACGACGGCAGGATCTCTGCATCGTAAGGAGCGCCATGGCGTATATTCTCTCGCTCGATCAGGGAACCACCAGTTCTCGTTCCATACTTTTTGGCAAAGACGGCACCATCGTCGCCCACGGGCAAAGAGAATTCAAGCAAATCTACCCCCAGGGCGGCTGGGTCGAACATGACCCTTTCGACATCCTTACCTCACAAATGAGCTCGGTGGTCGAGGTTCTTGGTAAGGCGGGCATACGCGCCCGCGACCTGGCTGCGGTCGGCATTACCAATCAGCGGGAGACCACCATCGTGTGGGACCGGGAAACAGGCAAACCGGTCTACAACGCAATCGTCTGGCAGGATCGGCGAACCGCCGAACGATGCCACCAGATGAAGACGGACGGTGCAGAAGAGACGGTCCGCGGGAAAACGGGGCTCTTAATCGATCCCTACTTCTCCAGCAGCAAAATTGCCTGGATCCTGGAAAACGTCGACGGGGCGAGGAAAAAGGCGGAGGCGGGCAAACTGGCCTTCGGGACCGTCGATAGCTGGCTGATCTGGAACCTGACCAGCGGCAAAAAGCACATCACCGATCGGACCAACGCTTCGCGGACCATGCTCTACAACATCGTCGAAGATCGATGGGACGAGGATTTGCTGAAGTTGTTCGGAATACCCGGGAGCATGATGCCCGAAGTGGTCTGGTCGAGCGAAAAGATCGGTCACGTGACTACCTCTCTCGGTCTGGAAGCAACCGAGATCGCAGGCATCGCCGGAGATCAGCAATCCGCACTCTTTGGCCAACTGTGCATCCGCCCGGGCGATGCCAAGAATACTTACGGTACCGGATGTTTCCTGCTGCAAAACATCGGCGCCCAGTTCGTCCTCTCGGAGAAAAGGCTGATCACCACCCTCATCTGCAGCCTGGATAAAAAGCTGGAATATGCTCTCGAAGGCAGCATCTTCATTGGCGGTGCGGTGGTGCAATGGCTGCGCGACAGTCTGCAACTGATTCGCCGCTCTTCCGAGGTCAACCAATTGGCAGCTACGGTGGAAGACTCCGATGGTGTCGTCCTGGTGCCTGCATTCGTCGGCCTGGGAGCACCTTACTGGGACCCGTACGCGACCGGCCTTTTGATCGGATTGCGGCGCGGCACCAAGCCCGGCCATATCGCCCGGGCGGCGGAGGAAAGCATCGCCTTCCAGGTGGCGGATGTCATCGAGGCCATGGATGCAGACACCAAGGTTCCATTCAGAGAGCTACGCGTCGATGGCGGCGCATCGGTGGATGACCTGCTGATGCAATTCCAGGCCGACCTGCTTGGCGTGCCCGTCATACGTCCCGCAGTCAGTGAGACCACCGCGGTCGGCGCTGCGTACCTGGCCGGGCTCGCCGTGGGCTTCTGGAGCAGCCCGGAAGAAATTCGCAAGCTGCGCGCAGCCGATACGCGCTTCGATCCGCATACCGGCCAGAAAAAGATCGCCGCCGGACGGGAAAGGTGGAAGCGGGCGGTCGAGCGGTCAAGGAACTGGCATGAAGGAGATGAGTAGATGAATCGCCCGGCGATGCTGGCTCGCGTCCACGCACGTTCTACTCCATGGGATATCGTCGTTATCGGGGGCGGAGCCACTGGCGTCGGGGTTGCTGTCGATGCGGCCAACCGCGGCTTTGCCGTGCTGTTGCTGGAGCGGATGGATTTCGGTTCAGCTACCTCGAGCCGCAGCACCAAGCTGGTTCACGGCGGCGTCCGCTATCTGGAACAAGGAAACGTGTCGCTGGTAATGGAAGCCCTCAAGGAACGCGGCCTGCTGCGTCAGAACGCTCCCCACCTGGTCCATGACCTGGGCTTTGTCGTTCCCAATTATTCCTGGTGGGAAGCCCCTTTCTACGGTATCGGTATGAAGGTCTATGACCTGCTCGCCGGCAAATACGGATTCGGAAAGTCTCGCCTGCTCTCGCGTGAAGAAACACTGGAGCGGCTCCCCACCATCCAGACCAATGGCCTCCGTGGCGGTGTCATTTACTACGACGGTCAGTTTGACGACACTCGCCTGCTGATCCAGCTGGCGGCCACGGCAGCCGATCAGGGCGCCGTTCTGCTCAACTATGCCCCCGTGGTCGAGATCACACGGGGCGCCGACGGCTTTGCTGACGGAGTGATCGCGGTCGACAGTGAATCGGGGGAGCGGCTTAAGATCCAGGCTCATGTCGTCGTCAACGCAGCAGGCATCTTTGCCGACGAAGTACGGCGGCTGGCTGAGCCGGAATTGGACGGCATGATCGCGCCTAGCCAGGGTATCCACCTGGTCTTCGAGCGTGAGTTTTTACGTGGCAACACCGCCATCATGGTGCCGCATACCAGTGACGGCCGGGTGTTGTTTGCTATTCCATGGCATGAACACACGGTGGTGGGGACGACCGATACCCCCATTCAGGAACCGTCTTATAACCCGCTTCCCTTTGAGGAAGAAGTCCAGTTCATTCTGGATACCGCGGCCCAATACCTCAGCCGGCCTCCGCAGCGAAGTGATGTGCTTAGCGTGTATGTCGGCATTCGTCCCCTGGTTAAAGCCAATGGCGCTTCCAGCAAGACGTCGTCGCTCTCTCGCGACCACACCATCCATATCGATAATTCCGGGCTGCTGACGATTGTGGGCGGCAAATGGACCACCTATCGGCACATGGCCGAGGATTGTGTAGACCACGCTGTTACGCTGGGCGAACTTCCGGATGTCCCGAGCAAGACGCACGACCTGAAGATCCACGGCTATAAGCAGGAGATCGATTCCTTGACCAGTCTGGGGGTCTACGGTTCTGACGCGGACACTATCCTGGCTATGGCTGCGGCCGACAAACGTCTTGCCCGGCAGCTTCATCCCGCATTGCCCTACATTGCCGCCGAAGTAATCTGGGGGGTCAGGGAGGAGATGGCCCGGACCCTGGACGATATACTGTCTCGCCGAACGCGCGCCTTGTTCCTCAATGCCGGGGCGGCGATTGAAATGGCGCCTGCTGTAGCTACCCTCATGGCGGAGGAGTTGGGCACAGGACAGGATTGGATCGACCAACAGTTGCGCCAATTCAAGGATCTGGCGGCAAAATATCTGCTACCGTGAGGGCACTCTGATGAAGAAACAAGATTTTGGCGAATTGCTGGCTGAGGCCCTGGCGGTCTTTATCATCATTGCGTTCGGAGACTCGGTCGCTGCGATGTACGTCCTTTACACACCCAGCCCCTACCTCAATTCTTATTGGGGAGTGTGTATCGCCTGGGGCCTGGCCGTGAGTATGGCCATCTATGCTACTGGATCCATATCCGGCACCCATGCCAATCCAGCGGTGACGCTGGCGCTCGCCCTCTATCGCAAGTTCTCCTGGCGAAAAGTCATTCCCTATTGCGTGGCCCAGGTGATTGGCGGCCTTCTGGGAGCAGCCCTGGTCTATGTCTTGTACGTGCCGGTGATCGACCACTTTAACAATGCCGCACAACTCACGCGCGCGGCCGGCGGCGCGGCTGGCGTCTTCTTTACCCATCCCGGGCTGGCCATCACGCCCATGCACGCCTTCGGCGATGAAATCATTTTGACCGCCTTTCTCATCTTCGGCATCTTCGCCATTACCGAGCAATACAACGAGATGGCGCCCCAGGCGAATTCAGGCGCGCTCATCATCGGCCTTCTCGTCGCCTTGATTGGCGCATCCATGGGCTATTTGGAAGCGTGGGCGCTCAACCCGGCACGTGATCTTGGCCCACGCATCTTCTGCTTTCTCGCCGGGTGGGGACCGGCCGCGTTTCCCTCCCCCGGTAACTACTGGTGGGTTCCAATAGCCGGTCCGTTGCTCGGCGGCTGCGTTGGCGGCGCGGCCTACCAATATCTGGTTCGACCGTTTTTGCCCGCGCGACTGCGGACTCTCGGATGAGCCAGCTTTCACGGCGTTCCTTCCTCGCCATGGCGGCAATGGCCTCAAGAGGGTGGGCCCAACCCAAGCAGACCGGCGTCGTGCTGCTGCTGACCGGCGTGATCACGGATGGCGGCTGGAGCCAGCTCGCCTTCAACGGGTTGAGGTCGCTAGGGCCTGGATTCAGGACTGCCTACGCAGAAAACATTGGCCTCGCACAAATGCAGGAAGTAGCCCGCGGATACTCCGATGACGGCTTCGACCTCATCCTGGGTCACGGCTTTGAGTTCAGCAGTGCTTTGCTTGACATTGCGCCGGACTATCCCAACCAGCACTTCTTTGTCACCAGCTACCTGCCTCAACCCAAAGTTCCACCGAACCTGCTCTACATCAATCTGGGTTATTTCGGTGCGGCCTACGGAGCAGGCGCACTCGCGGCGTGGATCTCAGAGAAGAAGCAGGTGGTTGGTTTTGTCGGAGGCGAGGACGATCCCACGCAGCAGAGGATCGAGAGGTGCTTTATTGCCGGCGCCCGCAATAGTGTCAAGGGTATTCAGGGGCTCGGGATCATCACCGGAGACTACGACAACGCAGCTAAGGGACGAGAAGCCGCTTCGACTCTGATTGGCAACGGAGCCGATGTGATCTGGCATGCCGCAGATGTAACCGGCCTGGGCGCGATCCAGGGTGCTGTCGCCGGCAAGGCTAAGGTACTGGGCTGCTACTCCGATCAGACTAGTCTGGCGCCGAATAACATGGCGACCAGTTTCGAGATGAACCTTGGAGGCGTGGTGCAGACTGTGGCTCATGCGGTGGCCAACCATACCTTTGCCGGCGGCACAGAGTGGAAACCGGCGGTGGACTGGATGTGGCTTTTGAAAGCGGGAGCCAATGGTCACTACAATCCGCACCTGGTTTCTGCTGCCGACTGGGCTGCATTTCAAAAGACGTGGAGCGATCTTGCCGCTAATCGGATCAACCTGCCAGTGTGACGTTGCAACAAATCTCCGGGTGCCCCACAGTTTGGTGGTAAGGAAGAGATCTAGAATGCCGCCGTTCGAGATGAGAAAGATCGTGAAGCGGTTCCCTGGCGTCGTGGCCAACCACGACGTGGACCTTACGATCGACGCGGGCGAGATCCACGCATTGCTGGGAGAGAACGGCGCCGGCAAGAGTACGCTGATGCAGATCCTGTATGGATTTCATTCCATGGATTCCGGCTCGATTCTCATCGATGGCGAGCCGGTCAAGATCGCCAGCCCCGGGGATGCCATCAGGCTGGGCATCGGTATGGTGCACCAGGAATTCATGCTGGTGCGGCGCTTCTCCGTGGTCGAGAACACAGTGCTCGGCCTGAAGGGTCTCAATTTACGTAAGGCTGCAGACCGGTTACGCACCCTGAGCGAACAACACCACCTGGCCATCGATCCTTATGCTCAGGTACAGCACCTCCCAGTAGGGGTGCAACAACGAGTTGAGATTCTCAAGCTGCTTTACCGGGAAGCCAGGCTGCTGATTCTCGACGAGCCAACGGCCGTTCTCACTACGCACGAGAAGGACCAGCTCTTCAGCGTTCTACGGGGCTTGCGGGATCAGGGCCGCTCGATCGTCATTGTGACCCACAAACTTCAGGAGATCATGGACCTTGCCGATCGCGTCACCGTCATGCGCGACGGTAAAGTGGTGGCCACGGTCTCTACGCAGGAGACCACAGAGCAGGAGCTGGCGCGCCTGATGGTGGGCCGGGACGTAAACCTCCGTGTCCGTCGGGCGCCCATTTTACGCGGCCAACCCGTCCTGCGGGTCGACGGGCTGCACGTATCCGACGAGGTTGGACAGGAGAAGGTCCGCGGGGTGAGCTTCGATGTGCATCGCGCAGAGATTGTTGGCATCGCGGGGGTCGATGGGAATGGGCAGTCGGAATTAGCCGAAGCCATCATGAATTTGCGCCCCACCCGGGGAGGAAGTGTTTTCCTTAATGACCGCGAAGTGACCCGTTTGACAGTGGCGCAGCACCGTGAACTTGGTTTGTCCTATGTTCCCGCCGACCGGCGGCACGTAGGCTCGATCCCGGAAATGTCTATCGAAGCCAACTCGATTCTCGGCTCGCAACGGCGGCGGACGAGAGGGCCGTTTCTAGATAAGCGCAAAATCCGCGAGCACGCGGAAGAGCTAAGAGGGCGATTCGGCGTCCATGCCGGTATCGGCGCCGCGGCAGGCAAGCTTTCCGGGGGCAATCTGCAAAAGCTGATTTTTGGACGGGAGATCCTGCAGGATGCAGAGACGATGGTAGTAGAACAGCCGACACGCGGGCTGGACGTGGGCGCGGTTGAGTCGGTTTGGGCTGAGCTGCTCCGCGAACGCGAACGGGGTAAAGCCATTCTTTTGATCTCAGCGGAACTTGAGGAACTGATGAACCTGGCCGACAGAATCGCAGTCATGTTCGAGGGGCGCATCGTAGGCATTCTCGACACGGCCAACATCACGGCAGAAAAGCTGGGAGTGATGATCTCTGGATTGAGCGCCGAGTCATGAGGCTGATCGTACGCCGTGCAAGGCCGGCGCAGTCGCCACTCGCCATCGCCGCTTCCATGGTTATCGCCGTAGTAGCGGCGATGCTGGTTACCGCGGCGCTCTTTGCTCTCTATGGAGCAAATCCGCTGCAGGCATACTTCGCTCTTTTCCATGAACCGTTCGCCAGCTTGCGTGGATTTGGCTATACCCTGGTGCGGGCTGCACCCCTGATGCTGATTGCCCTGGGCACCATCGTCAGTTGGCGATCAGGCTTTGGCTATCTGGGTTTTGAAGGATGCTTTGTCCTCGGGTCTGCGGCGACTACCTGGCTGGCTCTATCCACTTCGTTTTCCATCTGGGCGTTTTTACCTTTGGCGCTTTTGTTGAGTTTCGCCACTGGAGCCGTATGGGCGGGGGTGGTTGCGCTGATGAGGGCCCGGCTTGGGGGCAACGAAGTGCTGATCTCGCTGATGACTAATTACGTCGCGATCCTGATCGTGCAGTACCTTGTATCTGGCCCTATGCGGGCCCCCGGCGGTGTGCCTGAAACCGCGCTCCTGCCTCGGCCTACATGGCTTCCGTTTATCTTGCGTGGCACGCGCGCCCATGCGGGCATTCTGCTTGCAATTCTGGCAGCCCTGCTAGTGTGGATGGTGCTGCGCACGACGCGGTTGGGCTATGAGCTGATCGTTAGCGGGCTGAGTCCCTCGGCGGCTCGCTACGGTGGAATCAATGTAGGCGTGCGGCTGGTGCTCGCTGCTTTTTGTGCCGGGGGCCTGGGTGCGTGGGCTGGAACCGTCGAGGTGTTGGGCGAACAACATCGTTTGATGGACGGCATCAGTGGCGGCGTAGGATTCACGGGCATCATCGTCGCCCTGCTGGCCCGGCTGAACCCGCTGGCCGCAATCCCAGCGGCGTTGCTTTACGGGGGCATGACGGTGGGCGCCAATGCCATGCAGCGGAGGGCGGGCATTCCTTCTTCCATCACTTTCATCCTGCAGAGCCTCATCGTGTTGATGGTGCTGGCAAGCGATATCTTCCGCCGCTACCGGGTGAAGTTCGCATGAACCTGCATCGCCTCATGACTTCGGCCTTTTTCGTAACCTGGCTTGCCGCCAGCTTGCGGCTTGCCGGGCCGGTCCTGCTGGCAGCATTGGGGGAAACATTCGCGGAGCGCTCTGGAGTGCTGAACATTGGCATTGAAGGCACCATCCTGCTGGGCGCATTAGCTAGTTTTCTCACAGATTATGTAACCGGCATGGTTTGGTTGAGTCTATTGGTGGCGATGCTGACTGGCATCCTCTTCAATCTTTTGCTGGCGTGGATGTATGTCACGGTGCGCGCCAGCCAGGTCGTGGTCGGCTTGGTATTCAACGTCCTGGCCATCGGCATAGCCGCGACTGTCTATCGACGGGCCTTAGGCGAGTCATCGGGCCCGCAAAGTGTGGCCATGTTTGCGCCGCTGCACATTCCGTGGTTGAGCGGTCTTCCCTTGCTTGGGCCGGTCTTGTTTGGGCAGACGAGTTTGCTTTATTTGACCCTGTTGCTGGTAGGCGTGGCGCATTTTGTGTTGTTTCGCACCAGCTTTGGCCTGGCGCTCCGTGCCGCGGGAGAAAATCCCAGTGCTGCCGATGCGGCCGGCATTTCCGTTGCCCGCATGCGTTACACCGGGGTGTTGATCGGCGGCGCTACGGCGGGCATGGCCGGCGCCTACCTGGTGTTGGCGCAGATCGGCCTGTTTCGTGAATCGATTGTCTCCGGGCAGGGATTTATCGCGCTCGGAATCGTCATCTTCGGACGATGGAGTCCATGGAAAGCAGCATTGGCTGCGTTGGTGTTCGGCGCCTGCGATGCCTTGCAACTGTCGCTCCAATTAGGCGGAGGGAATGTGCCGCCGCAATTGCTGGCATCGCTGCCCTACATTGTCACCATCCTGGCGATCTCCGGTTTGTTTGGCGGGAGAGCCGTTCAGCCGGCAGCCCTCATGGTCCCTTATTCCAAAGACTGAGGCGGACACAGCCTCCGATGCTTGGCAGGAGCACGCTTTTTTAAAAAAACATCCTACTTCTCTCCAGTTAGCCCTCTTTAGCCCTAATTCTCACAGACCCCTGGGTAAACAAATAAGCGAATCGCTGCCAGTAGTGAGATCTCTATGCGTAACGAGTGACGGGTGCCCCATATCTGCCCGGTTTTGGCAGATGTGGGATTCAACGGCTGTCCACCGATCACTCTCTACCAGCAACCGATCTTGTCCATGGCCATCTACGCCCTGCACAGTCAGGGGTTGAGGTTTGTGGAATCCACATCTGCCAAAACCGGGCAGATATGGGGCACCCGGGCTTTGTCGCAGACCGGGCTGTGAGAAATCCAGTTAGAACTCCAGGCGGAAAGTAGCCTGTCCTTGCCGGTTGCTGATTTGTGAGCTTAAGTTGGTAATCTGCCCGAATGTGGAATCGAGGGAATTTGTATCGGGCCCTTGTAGTTGAGTTCTATTAAAAGCGTTGAAATAGTCCAGCCGTAAAGTGGCTCGCACTCTCTCGGTAACAGCGAACGTCTTGATTGCGTCGAAATTCTCTATCCGCAGCGGAGGGGTTCGCAAGGCTGCATAGGAACGCACCGCGTTGCCGAGTTCCCAAGGCCCGGTGTTGACGAAGGCATTAGTGGTAAATTGCGTTGGCTCTGCCGAGGCTTTTCCCTTAAAGTAATTCTTCGACAAATTGTAGTTATACGTCTTAATCTTTACACCCGGAACCACGTCTGGCCTGTCTCCGAAATTGGCATACAGCGGATTGAAGCTATTGTAAGCACCCATGGGAGTGCCGCCCGCATAGGTCAAGATTCCACTGAACTGCCACCCCCCCAGCACCTGCCCCAGAATACCCCTCGAATTCATATATTTCTGTCCAAACCCAACGGGAAGCGCGTAAGTTGCAACAATGTTCGCAATGTACTTCTGGTCAGACGAAGACGGCGTAAACTCCGGGGGCATGTCGAATGAATTGATCGGATTGGGTTGAAACAGCGTCGATCCGACAGACTCGTTCGCGATGTTTCGCGACAACGTCAAATCGGCAAGATAGCTTAATCCGTTGGAAAACCGCTTTTCCCCCTGTGCCTGCAGCCCGTTGTAAAACGCTGTTCCGCTAGTTTCATAGGTGTTGTAGATGTCTGAATATTGTGGGAACGGAAGCAACGTCTGTATTACAGTGCCGGTGCCTCCAAACTGTTCGACCCAGCCCGGGTACGGAATCTTGATACCGGCCGCAACGGCATCCGGAGAAGTCGCAAGTTCCCCTAAAAGACTTCCATATTTCAGGATGGACGGATCCGGCTGCTCGGGCTGATGCAAGGAAGACGGGACATGGATCGCACGATTGCCAACGTACGACACGGTCACGAACATGTCCCAGGGAAGTTGCCTCTGAACGCCGGCGTGCCATGCCGAATCGTAAGGGGCCCTGCCAAACGTCTTTGGGTTGAAGCCCAGAATGACACCTCCGTTTCCAATCGAGGGACTAAAAGGAGTCGGTGGCGGCAAGGGCATCGGGTTAGCATCCCAACTGCCATAAGCGGGTGTGCTGCTGTTGCTCGTCTGGCGAACAAATTCGCCGCCTAATAGAGACGCGAAGTAAAAGGCTGTCTGCGTGGTCCCGTATTCATAGGCACCGCCCACCAGATAAGTCATAAAAAAGCCTGCCTGGACTACGGTCTTAGGAGTCAGCTTGTAGGAGAAGCCCACCCTGGGCTGGAAGTTCTTCCAGTGGATATCCGCCCGGGTGATTCCGGCGCACCCCGTGCAGTTGCCATATTTGGAGGCGCCGCCCGGCAGGTTGCCGGCGGCTGGATCAAGTACAGTGGGATTCTGAAAATTAATGTAAACGATATTGTTATTGTTTTCGGTGAACGGAACCATGATATCCCACCGAAGACCGAGATTCGCGGTCAACCGTTGATTGACCTTGATATCGTCCTGCACATAGAGAGCAAACTCTTTGTTGCGCATGCGCGTTACATTAGAACTAAGGCGTACGCCGGCATCTACCTGGCCCAGAAGAAAGCTCGCGAATGAACTGCCGTAGCTACCAAAATTTGGATCGTTAGTGTCGGGAGTGGAGGTGGTCCGTTGAGTGAAAGAGAACGTGCCGGCACAGAATTGGCAGGCGAACAAATCCTGGTAAGTACGTCTGAACTGCCCGCCTATGTTGAAGTTGTGGCGGCCTTTGGTCCACAACCAATTGTTGGCGATCACAATACCTAACTGCCGGTTGTTGGTCTGGGCGAATCCACCAAACTGAGCTCCCACATTAGTGAAACCATTGCTTGCACCAAATGATGTTCCCGCATTTTGGCCATCGAAGGAAATGTAAGGGAAATTCGAACCACTCACAAGCCCGCCGAAATCGACGCCATCTTTGGCATTGTGTTCACCGCTTATTTCACCAATCCAATCCGCACCTGCCGTCACCACCAGGTTTGATCTCACGCTTTTCACATAATTCAGTACGAACCCCGACCCGAGCTCGGTATCGTTGATGCGACTTTGTAGCTCGTTACTGGAAGGCACGATTGGAGCGAACGTAAAAAACGGTGACGAGAGTGAATCCTGCCACTGACTAAAGTGAATACTTTGCGATGAGCTGAGATTATGGTCGAGGGTGTAACCCCACAGGTACTGGCGGATTGCCAGCGCCGGAACGGCTGGGGACTTATTACTCTGCAGGCCAGAAACCAGGCCGGTACGGTCTGGATTTGGAATGAACGGCAAAATAGATTGTGCAAGAGGACTGATGCGCGCTTGTGGAATCACATTGCCGGGAAAGGGCTTGCCTGTTTGGGGATCGTAGATAGGAATCTGGGTGCCGTTCGAGTCCACAAAGCTACTAAAATCACCGTTTTTCATGGCCGCTGTCGGCACCGTTCCGATGCCCTTCTGTGCCTGATTCTGGCTGAACCTGTCCAAGCTAAACAGAAAAAATGTACGATTCTTTCCATGATAGATCTTGGGTAGGATGACTGGGCCGCTCACAGTGAACCCATAGTCATTCTGCTGGTCGATAGGTGGAGCGGGGGATCCGTCGGGCCGGAAATATGTCGGGAAAAATCCGTCGGAGTCGAACAGTTGATTGCGCAGAATGTAGAAGGCATCTGCATGAAGCTGGTTGGTGCCCGATGCCATGCTGTAGGTGACGGCGCCTTGCCCCAGCCCATAGGCCGCATTGAACGTGGAACTATTAACGCGAAACTCGTTCACCATTTCATACGGCGGATTGATCTGGGTTTGGACCCCTGCATACTGCACGAATGCGACGGGAACACCGTTGAATTGAACTTCATTTTCGAACGTAAGACCGCCATTGATATTGTGGCTGCCGGCATTCCCCTGTACGCCCGGCGCGAGATACATGAACGAGTCGAGCTGTCGTGCCAGGCTATTGATTTCGATGGGGGCCGCCTTGACCAACTCGGGTTCGAGGGTGGTGCCCAGCAGAGGAGACGCGGTATTCAACGAGATTCCACTGGCGGTTACGCTGACCGTCGCGTCGGTGGCGCCAGGCACCATCTGCAAAGTAACGGTCGAGGTCGTGGCGACTTCGACTGTCACATCCGTCTGGACCGATCTTTTGAATCCCGCTGCTTCCGCCGCTACTGAATAGTTTCCCGGCTTCAGTCCGATGACCGTAAATGTACCCACCGACGAGGTTGTGGCGAGCGATATGACGCCCGTAGCACTATTAGTGACAGTTACCGCTACATTGGGCATGAGCGCGCCGGTTGTGTCTGTAACCGTGCCGCTGATGCCGGTTACTACCTGAGCGTTTAGTCGGCCGGCAGAGAATAGCATGATGGCAACGGAAAGCATCGAGGTCGCCAGGATCGCCGCGCCACTCCTGCTAAGGACACGCCTATAGAAAGAACTCCATTTCTGAGCCACCGTATCTCCCTCCATAATTTCCCCGGGCCTGGGTCATGAGCCGCACCCAATTGTTACTTTTCTCCGCCCCTGCACTCGGCCATTGACTCGGGCCAGATCGGGTTCCAGGGGTGAGAGTTCATGGGAGCCGGAATTTGCAAAAGGAGTACCGCATGCAATGGTGAAACCGCCACTCGTGGGATTGGCTGAGGGCGTGACGCGATCCATCATGCTCCCATGAAAGACCTCACAATCCGGGCGCAGGTTCGGGCCTTGCCTAAAATCTAAGAGACTCGACCTTAGCGTTATAGGAACTTTTAAAAGCGTTTTATTGCTACGCTACTTTGCTCCTCTATCAGAGGAGAGTCCAACGGTTTTCAGATATCCTATTCGAGTTAATCGTGCCCGCGTCCTTCTGTAGGGGCGACTGGGACAGTGCGAGGACTCAGCGAAGATCTCTTCCACCCGCGAAAATGTTGTCGGAATCATAGCCAACCCAGCATCGGGCCGTGACATCCGGCGCTTGGTCGCGCAAGGGGGAGTCTTCACTATCGCAGAAAAGTGCAGCATCATTGCCCGCCTGATCACTGCACTGGGGGTCACCGGAGTTACCAGCGTCCTCATGATTCCGGATCGAGGTGGCATTGCCGAGCGGGTTCGACGTGCGGTTGCGACCCGCAGTCCGGCAGACCAGGGACCAAAGGTGGTGTTTCTGGCCATGCAGGTGGAAGATGGTCCCGCGGACACGGTGCTGGGCGCAGCGCAAATGGCGGCGGCCGGAGTGAGAGCCATTATGGTCCTTGGAGGTGATGGAACGCAGCGACTAGTGGCCGGCGCGTGCGGAGACGTTCCCATCGTGCCGCTCTCCACCGGCACCAACAATGTTTTTCCGGAGTCGCGTGAGGCCACCATCGCTGGGCTGGCCTCAGGCCTGGTGGCCACGGGCAAGGTTCCCGCGGCAGAGGTGACCGTAAGAAACAAAATCTTGCGCCTGGAGATTGACGGGGTTCACGACGACTTAGCCGTCGTGGACATTTCGGTGTCCAAAAGCCGTTGGGTGGGATCGAAGGCGCTATGGCGCCCGGAAGATTTGGACCAGATTTTTGTCACCTTTGCCGAATCCAACGCGATTGGACTGTCATCTGTGGCGGGGCTCATCCAGCCGGTCTCACGCCGTGCACCCCATGGCCTCAGAGTCGATTTGGCGCCGCCGGAACGAGCGAAAGTCACGTTGCAGTGCCCGATTGCACCCGGGCTGATCCTGCCTGTGGGAATTGCGAACGTGGAAGAGATACACGATGGAGAAATTCAGACTCCACGGCTTGCGCAGGGTACGATCGCTCTTGACGGAGAACGAGAACTTGAATATAGTTCCCGCCGACATGTGACTGTCCGGCTGGACGGTCAAGGACCTTACACCATTGACATCGAAAAAGTGATGGAACGAGCCGCGCATGAGAGGCTGCTCGCGATTGACTAGCTCTCCGGCGAAGGAGGACGACCTATGGAACTCACGCGGTCCAATCTACGAGACGCCTACAGGGTCATGCGTTTGATCCGTGCATTCGAAGAACGCCTTCACCTGGAATTCGCCACCGGCGAGATTCCGGGTTTCGTCCACCTCTACGCGGGCGAGGAAGCTATCGCCACAGGCATCTGCCTGCTGCTCGATGAGCGGGACAAAATTACCAGCACACACCGGGGACATGGGCACTGTCTGGCGAAAGGCTGCGATGTTTTCGGAATGATGGCGGAGATCTATGGGAGGAAGAACGGCCTCTGTGCCGGTAAGGGTGGGTCGATGCACATCGCGGACTTGAGCAAGGGCATGCTTGGGGCTAATGGCATCGTGGGTGGGGGCCCCCCTCTCGCATGTGGGGCAGCCCTGGCGGCCAAGAGGCTTGGCAAAGGTGGCGTGGCGGTTAGCTTCGTCGGGGACGGCGGCGCCAACCAAGGCACGTTCCTGGAAAGCCTTAACCTGGCATCCATTTGGAGTCTCCCCTGCGTGTTTGTGGTTGAGAACAACGGATATGCTGAGGCCACTTCAAGTAAATATGCGGGTGCATGCCACGATTTCGCTGATCGTGCCAATGGCTTTGGAATGCCAGGTGTGACGGTGGACGGACACGACTTCTTCGCTGTTTACGAAACCGCAAGCGAGGCAATCCAGCGGGCTCGCAGGGGTGGCGGACCCTCCCTCGTCGAGTGCAAAGTCAACCGCTATTACGGCCATTATGAAGGCGACACCCAATCCTACCGGGCTCCGAATGAGGTAGAGAAAATCCGCGAATCCCGGGACTGCATTCATCACTTCGCCGCAAGAGTTACCTCGGCCGGACTCTTAAAGCAATCTGAACTTGACGCCATCGACCGGGAAGTGGCCGCCCTGGTTGAGGATTCCGTCACCCGGGCTAAGTCAGCGCCGAGGCCCAATCCGGCTGACCTGCTGACTGATGTTTACATCTCCTACTGAGCGGTTTCACGATCGTGTGTCCGATCCGGCCTCAGTGAAGTTGGGCTTTCCCGGTGAAAAGGCCCACGTTTTCACCTCTTATAGCCATCACGAAACGGGTTCAGCACCGAAAGGCAGCACCGAAAGGTACGAACATGGACAGGAAAATCACCTTCAAGCAAGCGATCAATGAAGCATTGGCGCAGGAGATGGAACGGGACAAGACGATCATCCTCATGGGTGAGGACGTTGCCGGTGGAAGTGGAACCAATGGCCAAATGGACGCGTGGGGCGGAGTCCTCGGGGTCACGAAAGGTCTGTGGGATTTGTATGGGGATCGTGTCATGGACACTCCTATCACTGAGTCTGCGTTCGTCGGGGCCGCGATCGGCGCTGCCACCGCCGGACTGCGTCCAGTGGTGGAATTGATGTTTGTCGATTTCATGGGCGTCTGTTTCGATCAAATCTATAACCAGGCTGCTAAGTTCCGCTACATGTTCGGCGGCAAGGCGGTTACGCCTCTTGTAGTTCGCACCATGATCGGCGCCGGCTTCCGCGCGGCTGCACAGCATTCGCAGGCGCTGTACCCCATCTTCACTCACATCCCCGGACTGAAGTGTGTTGTCCCATCCACGCCCTATGACGCCAAGGGATTACTGATTCAAGCAATCCGAGACGATGACCCGGTCATTTTCTTTGAACATAAGATGCTGTATGGGTTACAGGGGCAAGTGCCCGAAGAACCGTATGCGATTCCCTTTGGAGAAGCCAACTACATTCGCGAAGGCAGCGACGTCACGATTGTGACTCTTGCGCGGATGGTCCACGTAGCTTCCGACGCTGCGGATCTTGCGGCAAAGGAAGGAATTGAGTGTGAAATTCTCGACCTCCGGACCGTCTCCCCTTTGGATGAGGACAGCATACTCGAGAGTGTAGAGAAGACCGGCCGGCTGGTTGTCGTGGATGAAGCGTCGCCTCGTTGCAATATTGCCACAGACGTATCTGCCCTCGTCGCACAGAAGGGTTTTGCATCGTTGAAGGCACCGATTCGGATGGTAACTCCCCCACACACACCCGTACCCTTCAGCGACGTACTAGAAGATGAGTACCTCCCAAACCCTGGGAAGGTGAGTGCCGCTGTTCTGGATGTCATGAGGTATAAGGCATGAGCAATGCTGATATGTACCTGCTGACGTTGCCAAAATGGGGCCTCTCCATGACGAAGGGGCAGGTCGTCGGATGGCTCATCGAGGAAGGAGCGGAAGTCCGGCCAGGGCAGGAACTGGTGGAGATAGAAACTGAGAAGGTTCTAAGCTCGGTTGAGGCGATAACGTCAGGCGTGCTCCGCCGGCGAGTGGCGTGCGCCGGTGATGTTGTCCATGTCGGCGGCCTATTGGGCGTGATTGCTGCTTCCTCCGTTTCCGACTTGCAACTCGACCAATGTGTTGCAGATTTTCAGGCCAGCTACGTTCCCGAGAAGGTCGAGGAAGAAGTTGCCGGCCCAACACTTGAGACGGTTGATGTTGATGGATTCCGTATTCGTTACCTCAGGCGTGGCGAAGGAGCCGAATCTACGATATTGATTCATGGCTTTGGTGGAGATCTCAATACATGGATGTTCAACCACGAGGCCCTGGCATCAGGACATTCCGTGTATGCCTTGGATTTGCCCGGGCATGGGAGCTCGTCGAAACAGGTGGGAGATGGGACGCTGGAGGGATTCGCGAAGGTCGTCGAAGGCTTCCTGGACATACTCGGCCTGACTAAAGCTCATTTGGTTGGCCATTCGATGGGGGGTGCCGTTGCGACCATCTTTGCCCGGAAGCATCCGGAACGCTGTTTGTCCCTCACTTTGATCGCCAGTGCTGGGCTGGGTCCCGAGATCGACGGCGAGTATATTCGAGGATTCGTATCCGCCACGCGTCGAAATGAGCTCAGGCCGCAACTGGAAAAGCTATTTGCAAATTCGAGGTTGATCACCCGGCAGATGGTGGACGATACCCTCAAGTACAAGCGCCTCGACGGGGTAGAGTCGGCTTTGCGTACAATCGCAGCTCAATTCTGTCCGTCGGATCGACAGTCAGTGATCTTACGTGAACAGATGATCCAACTCCCGATGCCCGTCCTGGTTCTCTGGGGATCGGAAGATCGCATACTCCCTGTCTCCCACGCGTTGAATCTACCCCAGCATGTTCGAACGGAAATTCTTCAGGGCCAGGGTCATATGGTGCATATGGAGGCCGCGTCGAAGGTGAACACAGTGATTCGCTCGTTTTGGGAATCCCGGTAAAAAGGGTAAATCGAGCGAATACGAGACGCGAAGAGATCGATCGTAGCGTAACAACAAAAACGGATGAGTGAGAGTTCCTATAAGCTCCGAGTTGGCGTCTCCTAGATTAGGGAGAGTGAGCATCCATCGAGAATGGGGCCCGGTACAACACGGAGGTAGTTCCCAATGAATTTCAATTGTCCAGCATGCAGTGCGAAATTGCTGACGCTCGCTCTGACCGCCGCGTTCGTAACCGCATTTTCCGGGTGCACCGACAAGACGAAGACCACTACCGCCAGCGCACCAGTTCCTGCTCTCACGCCCGCTCCCCGTGTTAATACCTACACCACCAATTTCCCCTCACGGAAAACCCGATGACCGAAGGCGGCCGATGGATGGAAGGAAAAACAGTCGGGATCGATTGGGGCAATATCTCCACTACTCCGGGTCTCGCCATCGGCACCGCAGGACCGAAACGTTTCGCCGACGCGACTGCCCTGCTGACGGGTACCTGGGGCCCCACGCAGACGGCAGAGGCAGTGGTCTTAAAGAAATCCGTCTTCCATTATCCAGAAGTATCGTTGCGCTTACGATCCGCTATGTCGGCTCATAACTGTTCCGGCTACGAAATCTCTAATTCACTGAAAAGTGATGACACGGCTTATCTCATCATCGTCCGGTGGAACGGCCCCTTGGCGGACTTCACGTATCTGGTGCAGGATCATGGCAAACAATATGGAGTTACCACCGGAGATGTGGTCAAGGCGACGATCGTCGGAAACGTCATTACGGCTTACAAGAACGGCGTCAAGTTAGCCCAGGTAACAGACAATACCTATCCTGAGGGAAATCCGGGAATGGGGTTTAACGAGGGCAAGAACGGCGACTATGGCATGACCCGGTTCACGGCTACAGACGCTCCGATCACCACCCAATCTCAAGGGACGCCATAACGGCGAATGGCCGTCGCCGCTTTGATCCGGTTTCCTACTTAGCGACGGAAGACTTACCGCGATGCGGGGGAAGGGTGAGGTCGATTGGCGTCGTACCTCGCGGCGGAGCTGTCAGCCTGGAGAACCTTGCCCCTAAGACCGGAGACGGCTGTTGTATCTCCAGGCGGTCGGTGAAGGTCTTGTTCCGGAAACGACGGCGATAGGTTGCGGGGTCATTCCGACAACTCTGCGGAAGACTGCGCCGAAATAGCTCTGGTCGCAGAATCCCATGTCCTGGCTGATGCTCGCCATCGAATCATCGGTGTTCGCAAGCAGTGCCTGTGCTCGCTCGATCCGATAGTGGTTGAGATATTCCATGAAAGAAAGACCGGTAACCCGCTTGAAGAAGCTCATGAAATAAGACTCACTCATCCCACAGATGCGGGCAGCTCCCATTACCTGGATACCGCTCCCGCAATCCCCCGCAAGATATCGGAAGAGGGGACGAAGCCGATCGAGGGCACGCTGCTGGCGCTGAAAGACGTCTACAGTCCCCGCATAAGAGGCGTATTGGTTTACCAGCAGGATGAGAAGCATCCGCAAATAGGTCTCCAAGGCAAGCCGGGCTCTGGCTGAGAACACAGGCAGTTCCGAGTGGATGCGCAGCATCATGTCGAACACCCTGCGCGGTACCCCTGTCTCGGCCGGCACAACGTGAGGAAACTCCGAATCCTGCAGAAGAAAGGGGGTTAGATACTCTGCGCTGTCGCTGCCCCCATCGCAACGAATCAGGTCCGGCTCGAAAAACAGCGCGGCGATGTAACCGGGGATGACCGGCACTCGATGCGGTGGTACAACGTCTACCGACAATCGCCAGGTCTCCCTCATTGAGTGGCAGGATTCTATCCTGGATATGACAGTCCGCCGAGCCCGAACACACGTAGAGAACCTCAAAATACCCGTGACGATTCACGCGGACAGGGCGCCGGCCATCGTCCGTCAAAAACAGGACGTCAACGGGACAAGAGACGTCAAAAGGCCACACATGGATGCCCTCGGAGTTAATCTGAGGTTCTAAAAGGCTGAACAAATCCTGGCATGACTTTTTTGGAAGGTGACCACGACCAAGGGTAGAGGGTGCGCTTCGGGATGGGCGCCCTCGGTTTGAACCACCGGACTTATCAATGCTCAATTCGGAATACTTCTTCGACCTACCCATGTTCGACCTAGCCATGATGGGCTCCGAATAACGGAAGTCGCAACGCCCGTGGTCGACTGCGTCATCAAGAGTGCCACGAACTCGAGCCCGGTGGCTATAGGAAAACTGTTGCGCCCAGGCAGCCTCGACAATCTCATCAGAACGCTGTGAACCCGCCATCCGCCATGTAGATGCCGCCGGTGCAATAGGCAGACTCCGACGAGGCTAGAAAGACCGCGAGCCCTGATACGTCGTCGCAAGTGCCGACGCGACCGAGGGGGATGCGAAGCACCATACTGCTCTTGTTGGCTGCATCAGCAAGAAATGAGGCGTTCATTGGGGTGTCCATGACTCCCGGAATGATGCAGTTCACCCGAAGGTTGTCTCGCGCATAATCCACCGCCATTGCTTTGGTGAGAGCCAGGATTCCGCCCTTGCTGACGCAATAGGCAGTCATCCCCGCCCCAGACCCATTCAGTGCGGTGGGCGAACCAACATGAATGATGGAACCACCGGCCCGAAGCATAAGTGGGATCATGTACTTTGAGCAAAGCCAAAGTCCGCGGAGGTTCACGCGCAGAGTATGTTCCCAAATCGCGGAAGACAGTTCGTGCGCCCGGGCTTCAAGGTTATGGTAAAGAACCGCCGCGTTGTTATAGAGGATATCAACATGGCCATAATTTGTTCGTACCGCGTCCGCCAGGCTAGCGACGGCGGATTCTTCGCCCACGTCGGTTTGAACAAAGAGCGCTCTGCCCCCTGTTGCACAGATACTTTCAACCGTGGCCTGGCCGCGCTTCGGGTCAATCTCACTTACCACTACCTCGGCGCCTTCACGAGCAAACCGCTCGGCGACAGCGCGACCCATTCCCGCTCCGCCACCAGTAACGATTGCCACCTTATTCTGTAGAACTCCACTCATAAAATTCGTCTTCCTTGGACTAAGAGAAAATCGCCCGGGATGAAATCGTGCCTACTCGTAACTGGCAGGATCCGGTAACAGCAGTTCCTGCCGAAAGCCCCGAGTGCGGACTGCCAATACGAACACGCCAATGATGAACCAAATGCCTCCGGCGATCTTGGCAGGCGCTGCCAGTCCCCACCAGATTGCGGTGCAAAAGAGAAATCCACCGGCCGGCAGCACGACATCCGCAAAAAACTCCCGGCGACGCCCTTGAGCGCCTCGCACCCAGAACTGCCAGATCACGGCAAGATTCACGCCCATGAATCCTAGAAACGCTCCGAAGTTAAGGATCTCGGCGGTAACCTCGTAACTCATCACCAGAGAACCGCCGTACGCAAGTAGCCCGATGAGCCAGATGTTGTAGTTTGGCGTATTGCGCACCGGGTGCAGATGAGCGAAAAACCGGCGCGGAATCAGATCGTCGCGACCCATGCCAAACAGAAGGCGCGCCGCCCCAACTTGAGTAGTCAAGGCGGCGCCGACCATGGCAACCAGCAACAGGATCGCCATCGCGCGAAACAACACAATTCCGCCGACCCGTCCCGCGACCTCGATGAATGCCGTCTCGACGTTCGTATATGTGTTGTAATCCGGCCAAACCAACTGACCGAGATAGACCAGGAGCCCGCCAAATAATCCTGTAAAAACGCAAACACCGACGGCAGCCAGCATCACATTGCGCCGCGGATTCTTTACGTCTTCCGCAAGCGTGGTTACGGCGTCGAACCCAAGATAAGTAAGGGCGGCAAACGAGGTAGCACCCGCAACATCGCGGACGCTGAAGGTCGCGGTACTATAAAAGGGCTTGATCGAGAACAGACCACCGATTCCCTGGTTCGCGATAAGGCTTCGAATCGCAAGAAAGACATAACTCAGCAGCACGATGAACATGAACCCAAGCAATATCTGGTTGGCCCGGACTGTCGAGCGGATGCCGCGTAGGTTGAGGTAGGTGATACCGCCCGCGAACAACGCAGCCCCGACGGGAAACGGCAGGGCGGGCAAGGAACGAATAAGCGCCAGGGTGCCGAACATTACGCAAAACAACGGGCTGACCACATAGTCAAGCAACATCGCCCACCCCGATACAAAGCCCAGATACGGATGCAGTCCGCGGCCCACATAGGTGTAGGCTGAACCCGCCGACGGATACAAAGCCGCCATCCGGCCGTAGCTGATAGCGGTGAGAACCATAGCCACCATCGCCAACAAAATGGTGTCGACGGCATGCCCATGAGACTTAAGTTGCGCCAGGCCAAAAACCGTCGCGGGTGCGCTCGGTGTAACCGAAACAAGTCCGTAGAAGGCCAGGTCCCAGACGGTTAGAATCGCCTCAGTCGCGGGTGCCGCTACTATCGATTTCGGCTGTTTACATGCATTAATTAGTGATGACTCAAAACTAACGTCCGAGGCCAGACTGTTTCGGCATTCCGGCCCCTAGCTTTGTATCAGGGCACGACTTCTAGTCCCGGCCAAAAGGGCCATTAAGATGAAGCGTTTTGGCCCCTGTGGTGCGATCTCCCCCCTCAGTTCGGTTCCTGGCCGCTTTCCGGCAGCTCAACCTGCTTGGAGAACATAATCTTTGTATGCATCAATTAGCCTACCGGGGGGCCGCAGCGCCCTGGGGTTCGACCACTCCATCAAGAGTGCTATGAGCCTCAAGCCGGATGGCTATAAGAAAACCCCGCAAAAATGTTGAACAATTCCCCGGGATTTCGGCGGATTGAGCAAAAATTGGCCGGCACGCCGCCCCTGAAGACGCAGATAGACACACCACTTTATCTGTGATAAATTGCCGCTTCAACGGAGCACACAATACCCGAGCTGGCAAAGAACCGGCGCCGCATAGGTGTTCCTGGAATCGAAGACAGAAAGGAATTCCGCCGAATGGTAGGGCGACAATCGAGCACTGGCTTCGCCGCCACGATGCAGAAAGGGATGAGAGAGGCCGGGCACGCCCGGCACACCCTCGGATGGCCGCAAAACGATCAATACCGCCTCCTTCAGCCGCAGATCACCGCAGAAGGGATCGACGTTTGGCCTTTTGACTCAGTGCTGCCCGTTGACCTGCGATTTCAGACCAGCGATGGCAGGAACAACGTGCAGAAAAATCGCCATGACTATTTTGAGATCTTAGTTTTGTGTAGCGGTGCAACAACCTTCCAGGTCCAGGACCGTCTCTTGCCGATGGGCGTGGGCGACCTGGCCATCATCGGCAGCACGCTCTATCATTCCACCAAAACCCCACCGAACTCGAGGATGACGATTGGCACGCTTTTCTTCGATCCCGATCTATCCGAAGTGATGGAAGAGCGAACAGCGCTGAATACCTCATGCTATTTCTACAGCAGGACTCCGGCTTTCCGCATGTTTTGCCGGAAAAAGAGGAGCGCCCAAACAAGTGTTCGAGCTCATGCGAACGATTCGCGCGGAGCTTCCGGGAACGTCCATGCGCGGCCGTCTGGCTATCAAAACCTATCTCAAGATGATATTGATGCTGCTGGTAAACCAGTATTCCTCATACGCCGGCACAGTCGAAGCTTTTCGCCGCCAGCAGTACGCTTTGGATCATCTTCACAACTTCTTTGATTTCTCCGCAAGCATATTGGAGAAGCGATCCAGGTATCGGATGCGGCACAACTGTGCGGACTAACCGAGTCGGATTTCATGTATTTCTTCGGACAGGTGATTGGCCCGCCGTTTAGAAGTTATCTCAATCACTGCCGTGTGGAGCGCGCACAGGTGCTCCTTGCCAGTACGAATAAGCCCATCGCAGACATCGCGCAGGAAATGGGCTTTTGTGACCAAAGCTACTTCAGCGCAGTTTTTCACAAGCTGGCTGGAATGACTCCGGCTGCGTACCGGCGGCGCCATCATAGTGGTTTGGGACTACCACCGTCGCAAGGTGAGGGCGAAACTGTCTGCCAGTTTCAGTAACTGCCGCTCGGAGTAAAAGCCCTTCAACCCGAGCACTCAGGGTGCGTCATTGCAAAGAATGAGGCCGGTAGATGCTTTGTTTCGTTCACCCTAACCGCTATCATTGAATTCAGGCCATTAGGATCATGCCCGCTCACTCCAACAGCGCCGAAGAACTCTACCACCGGGCGCTCGACCAGCTTGCAGAAGGCAACGCGGCCGCCGCCGCGGACGGCCTGCGCCGCTGCCTCGAAGAAGACCCCGGGATGCTCGATGCCATGCACGGGCTCATCCGCGCGCTGCAGGAGCAAGGAGATTTCGACGGGGCCATCGCGGTGGCGCACCGCCTGCTCCAGCTCGACCCGGAGGAAGTGCTGGCCCATACCAGCCTCTCCATCCTCTATCAACACAAAGGAATGATCGCCGAGGCAGAGGCGGAGGCACTGAAAGCCAAGCTGCTGGGCTGGAAGATACAGTTGCAGCAACAGAAATCGAAGATATGAAAAAAGCACCGGCACCCATCCTGCGCAATTTTCATGACCAGCTAGCCGCGGCTTATGGCCCGCAGCAATGGTGGCCGGCGCAGACACCGATGGAGGTGATCGTGGGCGCTTACCTGACCCAGAACACTTCCTGGCGCGCAGTGGAACGTTCCATTGCCAACCTGGTGGCAAATGGCGTGATGAACCTCGAGGGCCTCCGAACCATTCAGGAGGATGAACTGCGCACGCTCATCCGTCCCTCGGGATACATGGTTCGCAAGGCTTCGGCCATCAAAGCATTCGTTACCTTTCTCGATCGGGAGCACGGCTCCTCGCTGGACCGGCTCGCGGCACAACCGACCTGGGTGGTTCGCAGCCAACTGCTGGCGTTGCCGGGCGTGGGCAATGAAACCGCCGACGCCATCCTGCTCTACGCCCTGCTCCATCCGGTTGCGGTGGTCGATGAGTATCTGCGCCGCATCACCGACCGCCACGGTCTTGCGGGCCGAGACCAAAAATACGCAGAGGTGCAACAACTGGTCGACACCGCATTTGCCCATGACCCCCCAGAATTTCGTTTGCAGCTCTTCAACGAATTCCACGCGCTCGTGGTCGCCGTGGGCAAAAATCATTGCGGCCCACAGCCTCATTGTGAAGGCTGCCCCCTGGCCCCGTTTCACTGATGGCCCGCACCCTTTACATCGCCAGCACCAACCCCGGTAAGCTACGTGACTTTGCCCTGGCGGCCGCCCGTCATGATATCCTCATCCTTCCCCTCCCCGGCCTCGCTACCATTGAGGCCCCTGAAGAGGATGCCCCAACCTTTGCCGGCAATGCCCGTAAAAAGGCGACCTATTATAGCCACTTTCTCCCCGGCGAAATGGTATTGGCCGATGACTCGGGGCTGGAGGTGGACTATCTTGATGGCGCTCCTGGTGTTCGCTCTGCCCGCTACGCCGCCGATGCCGGCTTCGGCGCCGCCAAGACCGCCGACGCCAACAACAATCTCTTCCTGTTGCAGCAGCTCAACGGAATTGCTGATAAGGATCGCGGCGCCCGCTACCGCTGCGCACTCGCCGCAGCACGGGATGGGGCTGCTCTACTGACCGCTGAGGGCACGGTCGAAGGGCGCATCCTCACCAGCCCGCAGGGCAGCGGTGGCTTCGGATACGATCCACTGTTTTATCTGCCTGCCCTCGAACGCACCATGGCGGAGATCGATGATCAGGCCAGATGGACGCATAGTCACCGCGGACAGGCCTTTCGTGCCCTATTGGAACTCCTGGCGTGAATCTCTCTCTCGCCAAATCGCATGACAGTCTCCGAGAGCCGAAACCTTGACGGTGCTTCTATCACGCACCAATAATAGAGAGTTGGGTCAGATTCAGTTTCGGCACCTCCTGAGGCATCGGAAAAAATCAAATGAGCACAACTGCAGCCGTCCCTCGGGACAATCGGGCACCCAGCTTCTGGGCCTCCACCGTGGGCAAGAAGATCGTGATGGCCGTCACCGGAGCCATCCTGTTTATCTTCGTGATCGGGCATCTGCTGGGCAATCTCCAGGTATTTGAAGGTCCGGCAAAACTAAATGCCTACGGTGCGTTTCTGCACAGCATTGGAGAATTTCTCTGGCCCGTGCGTATCATCCTGCTGATTGCGGTCACGCTGCACATTATCGCGACCGTACAGCTGGCTCTGCGTAAAAAGCGTGCGCGTCCCATCGGGTATTCGCGCAAACAAGCGATCGCTTCCTCCTATGCTTCCAGGACCATGTACTGGTCCGGCCCCATCGTGCTCGCCTTTATCATCTTTCACCTCCTGCACCTGACCGCCGGCTATATCCATCCCGGCGCGGCCTACATTGAGGGTGACGTCTACCACAACGTGGTTTCCGGTTTCCAGGTCTGGTGGGTGTCGGTTTCTTACATCGTCGCCATTGTCCTTCTGGGGTTCCATCTGCGCCACGGCCTGTGGAGCATGTTTCAAAGTGTTGGCATTCACCAGCCGCAACACACGGCGAGACTGCAAAAGGCGGCCATCATCATCGCCCTGCTCATCGTCCTCGGCTACATTTCCATTCCGATAAGCGTCCTACTGGGGCTAGTGAAATAGATGATTCTTGATTCCAAAGCACCTACGGGTCCCATCGAGCAGGCATGGGATCAGGCTCGTTTCGACGTTAAGCTGGTCAATCCCGCGAATAAGCGCAAACACAAGATCATCGTCGTCGGATCCGGCCTCGCGGGAGCCTCGGCTTCAGCAACCCTGGGCGAGCTGGGCTACAAAGTGCAGTGCTTCTGCTTTCAGGATTCACCGCGCCGCGCGCACTCCATCGCAGCCCAGGGTGGCATCAACGCGGCCAAGAACTATCAAAACGACGGCGACAGCGTTTTCCGTCTCTTTTACGACACCGTAAAGGGGGGAGACTTCCGCGCCCGCGAGGCCAACGTCTATCGCCTGGCCCAGATCAGCGTCAACATCATCGATCAATGTGTAGCCCAGGGTGTTCCCTTCGCTCGTGAATATGGCGGTGCGCTTACCAACCGCTCCTTTGGCGGCGCCCAGGTCTCGCGCACTTTTTATGCTCGCGGCCAGACCGGTCAACAGCTCCTGCTCGGCGCCTACCAGGCGCTCGAACGGCAGATCCACGCAGGAACCGTCACCATGCATGCGCGCACCGAGATGCTCGACCTTATCGTTATCGACGGCAAGGCGCGGGGGATCGTCGCTCGCCACCTGGTCACCGGTACGATCACCACCCACTTTGCCGACGCGGTCATTCTGGGGACGGGCGGCTATGGCAACGTCTATTACCTCTCCACCAATGCCAAGGGCTCCAACGTGACCGCCATCTGGCGCGCCCACAAACGCGGAGCGCTCTTCGCCAACCCTTGCTACACGCAGATTCACCCCACCTGCATTCCCGTCTCTGGCGACTATCAATCGAAGCTCACGCTGATGAGCGAATCGCTGCGTAACGATGGGCGCATCTGGGTACCGTTGAAAGCCGGCGACAAACGCTCCCCGGACCAGATCCCTGAGGCAGAGCGCGACTACTACCTGGAGCGCCGTTATCCCAGCTTCGGGAACCTGGTTCCGCGCGATGTGGCGTCGCGCAATGCGAAAGCGGTCTGCGATGAAGGCCGCGGCGTGGGCGAGACCGGCCTGGGCGTCTACCTCGACTTTACCGACGCCATTCGTCGGCTGGGCGAGAAAACCATTCGCGATCGCTACGACAACCTGTTTGACATGTACCAGCGCATCACGGACGAGAACCCCTACAAGGTCCCGATGCGCATATATCCCGCCATCCACTACACCATGGGCGGGCTGTGGGTCGACTACAACCTGCAAAGCACCATCCCTGGCTTGTTTGTGATTGGCGAAGCCAATTTCTCCGATCATGGCGCCAACCGCCTGGGTGCGAGCGCGTTGATGCAGGGGCTCTCCGATGGCTACTTTGTTGTTCCCTACACCGTCGGCAATTACCTCGCAACCAATAAATTCCCGGCCGTGCTCGACACCGCGCCCGAGGTCAAGCAAGCTGTTGCCTGCGTCAAACAGACCATCGAGTTGCTGCTCTCCATTAAAGGCAAGCGCACCGTCGACTCCTTTCATCGCGAACTGGGCAAGATCGTGTGGGACTACTGTGGCATGTCGCGGACTGCGGCGGGTTTGGAATCCGCCATTGGCCAGATACGGGCTCTGCAGGAAGAATACTGGAAGAACGTCAACGTCCCCGGCAGTGGGGACGATCTGAACCAGAGTCTGGAGAAAGCAGGCCGCGTCGCGGACTTCTTCGAGCTGGCCGAACTTATGTGCATCGACGCCCTCAACCGCAATGAGTCCTGCGGGGGCCACTTCCGCGAGGAGTATCAGACACCCGACGGGGAGGCGCAGCGTGATGACGAGCATTACTCCTACGTCGCCGCCTGGGACTATCGAGGGCCCGGCAATCCGCCCACGCTCACCAGGGAACCCCTGGAATTCCACTACGTTCATCCGAGCCAGAGGAGCTATAAGTAAATGAAAGTAACGCTGAAAATCTGGCGCCAGAAGAATCGTAAGGAAGCGGGCAAGTTTGTCAGCTACCCGGTCGAGGTCGCAAATGTAGAGATGTCGATGCTGGAGTGCATCGACGTGCTCAACGAAACCCTGATTGAAAAAGGCGAAGAGCCAGTGGCCTTCGAGCACGATTGCCGCGAAGGCATTTGTGGTTCCTGCGGCTTCATGATCAATGGTGTTGCCCACGGCCCCAAGCGCGCCACGACGGTCTGCCAATTGACGATGCGCCACTTCAAAGACGGAGAGGAACTGGTGCTCGAGCCGTGGCGCGCAGCTGCCTTCCCTCTTATCAAAGACCTGGTCGTCGATCGCCGCTCTTTTGATCGCATTATCGCTTCCGGCGGCTACATCTCCGTCTCCACCGGGAACGCAACCGACGGCAACACCCATCTCATTGGCAAAGAAACGGCTGACCGCGCCATGGACGCCGCAGCGTGCATCGGTTGCGGGGCCTGCGTTGCCGCCTGCCCCAATGCCTCCCCCGCACTCTTCACCGGGGCCAAGATTGCTCATCTCGGCATCCTGCCGCAAGGCAAACCCGAACGCGACCGCCGCGCCCTCAACATGGTTGCCCAAATGAACACCGAGGCCTTCGGTAGCTGTACCAATATCGGTGAGTGCACGGGCGTCTGCCCCAAAGAGATCAAATTAGAAGTGATCGCCGTGATGAACCGCGACTATCTCCGCGCCAGTCTCGATCGGCGCGACGAACTCGGGACTACCATAAGCCCCTTCGCCGAGTGGAGCACCGGAGCCAAATTCAGCTCGACTGGCGCGCAAGAATAGCAGCATGAATGGCGGTCACCGAGCTTTTTCTGATTACTATGCTCCAGTGAGGTAAGCACGATTTCAGTCGTTCGTTTCGAGGGTAAAAATATCTGGGCTTCCCGCGCTGGTATTGGCGGTTCGCAGCAATGGTCGAAGATGCCTTACACTAAGCGCGGCTAAACAATGAAGATTTCCTGCGCACTCATTCTGTTCACCGCCGTTCTCCAGCTCAGCGCACAAACCACCCCGAAGACTGCTTCCGTGACTAAACAGAAAGATCCTCTCGCCGTACACAAATCCGCCATCGTTATTGACACACACGCCGACACCACCCAGCGCATGCTCGACGAAGGATACGACCTGGCCGATCCACTCAAGGGCGGCTATCTCAATTTTGAGTCGGCGCGCGAGGGCAACCTGGGGGCAGAGTTCTTCTCCATCTGGGTGGACCCGGCTGCGTATCCTAACGGGCACGAAGCGCGCCGCACCCTGGAATTGATCGACGCGGTCTATCAACAGGCAGCCAAACATCCCCAGCAAATGCGCATGGCCTTTTCGCCGGAAGACATTATGGCCGCGCATCGCGAGCACAAACTGGCTGCGCTCATGGGGATTGAGGGTGGCCATTCCATCGAGAATAGCCTGGGTCTGTTGCGGGATTATTACCGCCTCGGCGTGCGTTACATGACGCTCACCTGGGCCAACTCCAATGGCTGGGCCGATTCCTCCGGGGATATTGACGACCCGAAAGTTGCCCATACCAAAGACGGCCTGAGTGACTTTGGCAAAGATGTGGTGTACGAGATGAATCGCCTGGGCATGATGGTGGATGTTTCGCACGTCTCCGATAAGACCTTCTACCGCACGCTCATCATCAGCCGCGCTCCGGTGATCGCGTCTCATTCATCAGCGCGTGCCCTGTGTAACTCGCCCCGCAACATGGATGACAATATGCTGCGCGCCGTTGGCCAGTATGGCGGCGTGGTCATGGTGAATTTCTACTCCAGCTTTCTGAGCGAGGAATATCGCCTGGCCGCGAAGGCTCAGCAACCAGCGATCAACCAGGCGGTCGAAGAAGCCACTGCCAAGCTCAAGGCCGAGGGTAAGCCCGTTCCCAGCGAGCTTGCGGACCAGATCGCCAAGACCTACATGGCGAAAATACCGCGGCCCCCGCTCAGTATTCTGATCGATCACATTGACCACATCGCCAAGATTGCCGGCATCGACCACGTCGGCATCGGCTCGGATTTCGATGGCATTCCTTCAACCCCGGAGGGAATGGACTCCGCTGCAGACCTGCCCAAGATCACCCAGGCGCTCATGGCGCGCGGCTACAGTGCCGAGGATATGAACAAAATTCTCGGCGGCAACTTCCTGCGTGTCTTTTCCAAGGTGCAGGAGGTTTCCCGGCAATTGCAATCCGAGAACCGCCCTCGTATCATGGAAAAACAGTCTTTCGACAAGAAGTAGCTGGTGAGCAATTCTGCTGCGGGTGTATTAGTCTGTCTTGGGAACCATCCATGACTTTCAAACGTCGCTTTGCTGTTTTGTTTGTCTTTTCGACTGTTTTCGCAATTGCTCAACAGTCCACTCCGCCCCAGACACCCCCGGCCCAGACTCCTCCAGCGCAGACTCCTCCCGCCGAGCTGCCGGATACTCCCGTAAGCCAGGTCCCACCCGTTGTAGAGCCCACCGGTCCCACAGCAGTCCTCGATACCAGCATGGGCCGCATTACCTGCAGGCTGTTCGACAAGGAAGCGCCTCTTACGGTCGCTAACTTTATCGGACTGGCCGAAGGAACCAAGCCATGGACCGATCCGGTAAGCAAACAGAGAATGAAAGCCAAGCCGTTCTATGACGGAACCACCTTTCATCGCGTCATTCCCCAATTCATGATTCAAGGTGGCGATCCAACCGGCACCGGAACCGGCGACCCGGGATACATGTTTGCCGATGAATTCGATCCCAACCTCAACTTCGATGTACCTGGGCGGATGGCGATGGCCAACTCCGGGCCCGGCACCAACGGCTCGCAATTTTTTATCACCGAAGTGCCGACCACCCATCTGAATCAGAAACACACCATCTTCGGCCAGTGCGACGAGCCTAGCCTCTCAGTTGTTTCCTCCATTGCACGGGTGCAGCGGGACGCGGAAGACAAGCCGCTCCAACCGGTCATTCTCAATAAGGTCACCATCGTGCAACAGGGCCAGCAGTTGCCGCCTCTGCCCCCTGCCCTCGCAGCGCCTGCAAGCGCACCCGCTTCGCCCCCAGTTCCCAATCAAAACTAAAACCAACACCAGGAGTTCTGAATGTCCCGTGAATCAGGAACGTATGCCATCTTCAACACCAGCGAAGGTAAGATCGTCTGCCGGCTCTTTGAGAAGGACGCACCGAAGACCGTCGAAAACTTCGTCGAACTCGCCGAGGGCAAACGGGAGTGGACTCACCCCGTCGGCAACAAGAAGAGCAAAGATAAGCTTTATGACGGCACGATCTTTCACCGTGTGATTCCCGACTTTATGATTCAGGGCGGCGATCCGGCGGGCAGCGGCATGGGCGGTCCGGGTTATAAATTTGCTGACGAAACCAAGGGCTCGCCCCACAGCCTGAATGCACCGGGCAAGCTGGCCATGGCCAACGCCGGCCCCAATACCAACGGGTCGCAATTCTTTATCACCGTCGCGCCCACCCAATGGCTCACCGGCAAGCACACCGTCTTTGGAGAAGTTGTGGAAGGCTACGACGTGGTGGAGAAAATTTCCAAGGTGCCCCGCAACTCACAAGACAAGCCAAACAAGCCGGTGACCCTCGAGACCGTGGACATCGAACGCGTCTAGTATCCAAAGTTGCCCGTAAAGCGCGGTGGTATCCCACATCTCGCGAAAACCGAGCGAGATGTGGGGCACCCGGCTGTTATTGGCTGTTGAAAGTTAAGCCAGACACAGAGATCTCTCCTTGCGGATCTTCCCGTGCGAATTGACCTTGGGTGCCCCACATCTCGCTCGGTTTTCGCGAGATGTGGGATACCACGAACCCAACCCTCAAATTATCGATGACCCACCTTAGCGCCCTGGGAAATGCTACCCCGCGCCCGCGAGGTGCTCTTCGACCAACTCGCAGATCGTATGCAGCAGAAACTTATGCCCTTCCTGGATGCGTGCCGTTACCTTTCCACCCACTAACAACTCGACATCCGCCAGCCCCGCACACTTGCCGCCATCGCGTCCCAGGAATGCAACCGTCTTCAGCTTTAGGTCTCTCGCCGCCACCAGCGCGCGAAAGATGTTTTCGCTGTTGCCGCTGGTCGTAAACAATGCCAGAACATCACCCGGCTTGCCGTGCGCCTGTACCTGCCTGGCGAACAGATCGGCAAAGGAGTAGTCGTTACCGATAGCGGTTAAGTCTCCGCCATGGGATGCCAACGAGATCGCCGGATAGGCTCGGCGTTCGCGGTCGTACCGGGCGACAAACTCTGTGGTCAGATGAGAAGCGTCTGCCGCGCTGCCTCCATTTCCGCACGCCAGCAGCTTGTGCCCGGAGAGCAAAGCCTCCGCAATGATGGCGGCAGCCGCTTCTACCTGCCCCTCCAGATCCAACAGCTGCTGCAACACGGCCCTCGCGTCAGCAACATTGGTAGTTACGACCTGGCGGGCGCGCTCCTTCACGGTCTTAGACCCCAATGACCGCACACAGCTCTTTCACCGCATCGGCGCTTTTCTTGAGCGCAGCATCTTCTTCCTTGGTGAGCTTGATCTCAATGATTTGTTCCAGCCCCCGCTCACCCAACTTGCAGGGGACACCCACGTAGAGCCCATGGATGCCGTACTCGCCCTCGAGATAGGCAGCACAAGGCACAATCTTCTTCTTGTCTTTGAGGATGGCTTCTACCATCTCCACCGCCGCAGCAGACGGCGCATAGTACGCGCTACCTGTCTTCAGATGTTTCACGATCTCAGCCCCGCCATCGCGCGTCCTCTGCACCAGGCGCTCGATCGTTGCCGTGTCCATCAGCTCGGTGATCGGGATTCCGGCCACGGTTGAATAGCGCGGGAGCGGCACCATCGTGTCCCCGTGGCCACCAAGCACAAATGCCGTTACATTCTCGACCGAGACCTTCAGCTCCTCCGCAATGAAAGTACGGAAGCGGGCCGAATCGAGGATCCCGGCCATGCCAATGACCCGCTCGCGATTGAACTTCGAAAGCTTGAACGCCGCCTGGGCCATCGCGTCGAGCGGATTGGAAACAATAATCAGGATAGCGTTCGGCGAGGCGCTCACCACCTTACCCACTACCTCCGACATGATCTTGTAATTGGTGTGCAGCAGGTCGTCGCGGCTCATGCCCGGCTTGCGGGGGATGCCTGCGGTGATCACCACGATGTCAGAGTTTGTTGTCGCCGCATAATCGTTGGTCCCGGCCACGTGGACGTCGCGCTTCTCAATCGGCAGCGCTTCCAACAAGTCGAGGCCTTTACCCTGCGGTACGCCCTCCACCACGTCGATCAGCACGATGTCGGCCAGCTCCTTGGCCGCTATCCAGTGGGCTGAGGTCGCGCCTACATTCCCCGCTCCTACGATCGTTACTTTCTTTCGCATATTTCTCCTAACCCATGTTTTCGATGATTCGGGTAGCGAATTCGCTGGTCTTTGCCTTCGTCGACCCAGGCATTTGCCGCTCAAAATCGTAGGTTACATATTTCTGCTGAATGGTTTTCTCGAGCGCGGTCTCGATCAGCTTAGCCGCTTCGCTCCAGCCAAGGAACTCAAACAACATCACGCCGGAGAGCATCACCGACCCGGGATTGATTACATCTTTGTCCGCATACTTGGGCGCCGTTCCATGGGTGGCCTCGAATACCGCATAGCCATCACCCACGTTCGCTCCCGGTGCTATACCCAGACCGCCCACCTGGGCCGCGCAGGCGTCAGAGATGTAGTCACCATTCAGATTGGGGCACGCCAGTACGCTATAGTCTTCCGGCCGAATAATGACCTGTTGAAAAATGGAATCGGCAATCCGGTCATTGATCAGCAGCTTCTTCTTCCATTGCCCGTTGCCGTGTGTTTTGCCGATGGAGTCAAGCACGCTCTTCACGCTCTTGTACAATTCTGCGCGGAAGTCATCGGATCCAAACGCGATCCCTGGCTCAATCAGCGCGGCATTCTCTTCCACGGTCAACTTCGGATTGGCTTCGAGGTTGCCCAGGATCCAACTTTCCGTTTCCGTCACCGTCTGCTGGCGAAATTCCTGGGTGGCCACCTCGTATCCCCACTCCCGGAAGGCCCCCTCGGTGAACTTCTGGATGTTTCCCTTGTGCACCAGGGTCACCGAATTGCGCCCATTTTCGAGTGCGTACTTGATGGCATAGCGCACCAGCCGCTTTGTCCCGAAGATAGAAATCGGCTTGATCCCGATGCCAGAGTCTTCACGAATCTTCTTCTTCGTCCCTTTGAGCATGTCGTTGTTGAGGAAGTCGATCACCTTCTTGACTTCCGGCGTGCCCTGCTTGAACTCAATGCCCGCGTAGACGTCTTCCGTGTTCTCACGGAAGATCACCACGTTCAGCTTCTCCGGGTGTTTCACCGGGCTCGGGACTCCCTGGTAATACTTGATTGGCCGAACGCAAGAATAGAGATCGAGGATTTGCCGCAGGGCAACATTGAGCGACCGGATGCCGCCGCCCACCGGAGTCGTAAGGGGTCCCTTGATCGAAATCCGCAGATCGCGAGCTGCGTTGACGGAGTCATCCGGCAGCCAGCTGTTGAACTGCGAATAGGCCTTCTCGCCCGCGAAGATTTCAAACCACTTCACCGACCGCTTGCCGCCATAGGCCTTGTTGACCGCGGCATCGAAAACCCGCTGCGATGCGCGCCAGATGTCGCGCCCCGTTCCGTCGCCCTCAATAAAGGGGATGATCGGGTGGTCGGGAATGTGGTATTTGCCGTCAGCATATTGAATCGCCTCGCCCCCCGTGGGCAAGGAAAGACCGTTATAGCTTTTCTGCATGGATGCGTCTCTCCGAAAGCGGATAAATGGTAGCGAGAACGAATAGTCAGGCTATCACCATGCGAATTGCAGTGGCAATCGGAGTAGTCTATAAGTATGCGTCTCAGGCCCCTTCCGGTTATCGCTGCTGCTTTCGTTCTGACCCTCGTCATGCCCGCCTGGGCACTGCAATATGACGCGAACAAGCCTCTGGGCGCGGCGGCACAATCGACCCCGGCCTATCTCAAGAAGGCCGGCATCAGCCAGAACCTCGGTAATCAACTCCCGCTCAACGATCACTTTCTCGACTCCAGTGGCGCCGACAGGCCCTTGGGCGCCTATTTTGAGCATCGCCCGGTGGTGATGGCGCTGGTCTACTACAAATGCAAGATGCTTTGCCCCCAGGTTCTCAGCGGCTTGTCCAGGACGCTTCGCCAGGTGGGCTTCACCCCGGGCAAAGACTACGACATCGTGGTCACCAGCATCGATCCCGCGGATACTCCCGCCGATGGGGCAGCGGAAAAAGTGCGCTTTCTGGATTCGCTCGGGACCCCCGCCGCGGGCGAGAGTGTGCATTTTCTCACAGGTCAGCAGGCCTCGATTACCGATCTCGCCTCAGCCACGGGCTTTAACTATGTGCGGGTGCCCGGGCCCGATGGAAAGATGGACCAGTTTGCTCACTCGAGCGTGATCATGATTGCCACGCCCGACGGCCGCATGTCGAAATATCTTTTCGGCATTGACTACCAGCCGCGGGATGTGCGGTTGGCGGTGATCCAGGCCAGCAATCACCACATCGGCTCGCTCAGTGATCTGGTCCTGCTTTATTGCTGCAACTACAGTCCCAGCGCCGGCAAGTACACAGTCTCCATCTTGCGGGTAATGGGCCTGGCCGCGATGGGGTCTCTGTTTATGCTGGTGGCCTTGCTTTATGGGCTCTCCCGCAAGCCAAAGCAAACCACCACCCACGCCTAGCGAGCGCATATGAGTTGGACGGGTGCCCCACGTTCGCCCCACCTGTCCCGGCTTGCCGTGGAGCGTACGTGGGCCGAAAAAGACGGGCGACCCGGATTTCCTGCTACGGCGCGCCACCAACACCCGCGTGTGCGGCTTTCATTAAGGAAAGCCGCATAAAGTTCGCCAACGCCAACAAGCTCGACAGGAAATCCGGGGGAAGCCCTACATCGGCTTTACTGTGATAGTAGAAAATCTGGCGTGATACAGCGAAAGCATTCGAAAAAACCGTTTTCGGCCCACGTACGCTGGGGCGAACGTGGGGCACCCGTCCCATTCCCGAAGACTTTTCCGTGAGAGTGGATTCCTGTCCGATTACCGAGGGTGGCTTCTAGTCCGCAACCATCAGCTGGCCCGGAACGATAGGACGAGTCCGAGGAAGCATCCCAAAAGCGGCCGCTGCGCCCACCGCACATAAGCTAAGCACGAACGCTGCCAGCTTTACCTGGTTTGTCGCCGGTGACCGCGGCAGCGTCTTCCACAGCAGGAGCAACACGATCTGCGAAATGACCGCAGCCCACACCGCCCCGTAGAAATATCGCCGCTCGATTCCCTCGCCTTTGGTCGATCGCCCCACTCGCGGCAGCAGTCCAAACAGACCCAGCAGCAGCACCACGGCGCAAAGCGGGAAATAAGCCTCGAGATAGATCTGTTTCATGACCCACTTGCCAGTCGCAGCGGCAATGAGGAGCCCGGCCAGATTCAGCAAAGTAAAGGTAATGACAGCGTTCCAGGCAAACGTGTAACAAACCTTGCGATACAGAGGATTGGGCTTGTCCTCAGTAAAGCGAAGAATGTAAGGCCTCGGTTCGACTCCGGGAAGCTGCCCAAAGAAGCCTGCTACCCCGGTTGCCGCCATCACCAGAAAAAGCCAGACCAGGTTTCTTCCACTGCCACCGTGGGCAAACAGATCGAACGTCAATGGCCCGGGCGCTAGAAAAAAGACCCAGATCCATATCGGCCAGTGAGCCAGGCGGTATCGCCTCGTGTTGCGCTCGCGTATTTTGCGGGCTTCCGCATATTCCACCTTGATTGGGTAAGCCATCTCACTGCTATTGTGCATCTTTTTTCATCGACCGGGGGTGCTGCAGCATCTCATCCATCTGGTTGTGTTAGGTTCGTTTGGGGAGGGTTTGGCATTGGGCAAGAGCATGGTCCCGAAGCGTCTGTTTTTGACCAAGGGCGTCGGGAAGCACAAGGAACGATTAACGTCTTTTGAGTTGGCTCTGCGAGACGCCGGCATCGCCGCCCAGAACCTGGTGCGGGTTTCTTCCATCTTTCCGCCGCAATGCAAACTGATTACCCGCAAGGAAGGCCTTAAGTATCTCTCGCCCGGAGAAGTGGTCTTCGCCGTGGTCGCCGAAAACTCCACCCGCGAACCGCATCGCCTGGTGGCTTCGAGTATTGGTGTCGCTATTCCGACAGATCGCAACACCTACGGTTACCTGAGCGAGCACCACAGCTTCGGCGAAGCGGAAGATCAGGCCGGCGAGTACGCGGAGGAGCTGGCGGCTGAAATGCTCGCCACGACCCTCAACGTGGAATTCGATCCCGACAAGAGCTGGGATGAAAAAAAGGAGATGTATCGCATCTCCAACAAGATTGTCCGCACGACAAACGTGACCCAGTCGGCAATCGGAGACAAGCGTGGGCTTTGGACCACGGTCATAGCCGCGGCAATCCTGATATTTGAGTAAGAGAATGACAAACAAAGCAAACTACCGCGTTGGTTTGGTGCAGATGTCCTGCTCGCCGGACCCCGACGCCAACCTCGATAAAGCAGCCGACCGCGTGCGCGAAGCCGCCCGCGGCGGGGCAAACATCGTTTGCCTGCCAGAGCTTTTCGGTGCGCAGTATTTCTGCCAGCGTGAAGATGCCGAGCTCTTCGATCTTGCCGAGCCCATACCCGGTCCCTCCAGCGAGCGCCTATCCGCCGTGGCGCGAGAGGAAAAAGTGGTGATAGTCGCTTCCCTCTTCGAGCGCCGCGCTGCAGGGCTCTATCACAATACGGTTGCCTTACTGCAGAGCGATGGAACGCTGGGTGGAATCTATCGCAAGATGCACATTCCCGACGACCCGCTCTACTACGAGAAGTTTTATTTCACGCCCGGCGACCTGGGTTTTAAGGCTTTCGACACTTCCGTGGGACAGGTGGGCACCCTTATCTGTTGGGACCAGTGGTACCCGGAAGCAGCCCGCATCACCGCCTTGCGCGGCGCCAACCTGCTCTTCTATCCGACTGCCATAGGCTGGCATCCAGCGGAAAAAGAGCAGTTCGGCGTGGCGCAGTATGACGCTTGGCAGACCATCCAACGTTCGCACGCCATCGCCAACGGAGTGTACGTCGCTTCCGTCAATCGTGTGGGTCACGAGAACGGAGACGTCCGCGGCAAGCGCGCCCCCGGGGTCGGACTCGAGTTCTGGGGCGGATCTTTTATTGCTGATCCCTTCGGCCGCATCCTGGCCAAGGCCCCGCACGACCGTGAGGCCATCCTGATCGAAGAAGTTGACTTGAAGAACCTCGAAGATACCCGGCGCAATTGGCCCTTCCTGCGTGACCGGCGCATCGATTTCTACCCGCCGATTACAGCTCGCTTTCTCGACGATGGCAAATGAATCCCTAACTCCGCGCAGCCTGGGCTATCGCATGCCGGCGGAGTGGGAGCCCCACGCAGCCACCTGGCTGGCATGGCCCCACAACGCGGCAGACTGGCCGGGTAGATTTCACCCCATCCCCTGGGTCTATTGCGACATCATCCGCCACCTTTCCCGCGCCGAAGACGTGCACCTGCTGGTCAACGACCGCATCGCCGAGCAGCGGGCACGCGGCATGCTGACGCGAACCGGCGCGCAAATGGATCGCATTCACTTTCATCCATGGCCCACCAACCGAGTCTGGATGCGGGATTCCGGCCCCATCTTCGTGACTCGAAGCGGGTCCCAGGAAAACCCTGTCGCCATCACCAATTGGCGCTTCAATGCCTGGGCAAAATACGAAGATTGGCAGCTTGATGACCAGCTTCCCTTGAAGGCAAGCGAACTACTTCACCTCCCCAACTGGACACCAGAATTCTCGACGCATCGCGTGGTCCTGGAAGGCGGCAGTATTGATGTCAACGGCCAGGGCACGCTCATCACCACCGAAGAATGCCTGCTGAGCACGGTGCAGCAGCGCAATCCCGCCCTGACCCGCGAAGATCTGGAGCGCGTCTTCCACGACTATCTGGGCATCGACCAGGTGCTGTGGATGGATCGCGGCATCGCCGGAGACGATACCCACGGCCACGTGGACGACATCACCCGTTTCGTTAGTCCCGTTACGATCGTCACCGTCACGGAGCCGAATACCGCCGACGACAACCACCTGCCTTTGGCCGAGAATCTGGAGCGGCTGCACGCAGCCCGGAACCCAGAAGGACGGCCCTATACGATCGTCGAGTTACCCATGCCCTCCCCGGTTGTCTTTCAGGGTCAGCGGTTACCCGCGAGTTACGCTAACTTTTACATCGCGAATGGACTGGTACTGGTACCCACCTTTAACGATGCCAATGACCGTAAGGCGCTCAATATACTCGCCGACCTTTTCCCGGACCGCCAGGTGGTGGGTATTCACAGCGGCGATCTGGTTTGGGGATTAGGAACGCTGCACTGCATGACGCAGCAGCAGCCTGCGGGCGTCTGAGTCATGACGGATGCTGAAGCGCTAACCCTGGCCCTGAACGAAGCACGGGCCGGCGCCGCGGCCGGCGAAGTCCCAGTAGGCGCCATCGTCGTCGAAAACGGGGTCGTTGTCGGCCGCGGACAGAATCGGGTTCTGCGCGACGTGGACCCGACCGCCCACGCCGAGATCGTCGCGTTTCGCGAGGCGGCCCGTACCCTGGGTAACTACCGCCTCGCGGGTTGCGAGCTTTTTGTCACTCTGGAGCCTTGTGCCATGTGTGCCGGAGCCATGATCCATGCGAGGCTAAGCCGGCTGATCTATGCCGCCGCCGATCCCAAGGCCGGTGCAGTCAGCTCGGTCCTGGAGGTCCTGAATCACCCGCGATTGAATCATCAGATGATCGTGACCAGCGGAGAGCTGGCGGAGGAAAGCGGCGAGTTACTGCGCTCTTTTTTCCGCGAGAGACGAACGTAACGTGACTTCCAGTAAAGAAGGAAACAGCAGGTCCCTTCAACCCCTATCCGGCGCCCCAGGGCGGAAGCTTGAAAGGAGCCCCCCAGGGCGGTGCTCCCACGCTATGAAACTTTCTCCGATACACTTTGCCCCCGCCTGCAACGTAAAGCGTATCGAAATCGTGTCCCCCGAAACAGAGGCTAGTCGCCACCGCATTTCCGGGCAAAGGAAGAATCGCCGCCACCCGTCCATTGCGATCAAAAACCTGCACTCCCATCCGTGTAGCCACATAGGCTAGTCCATCACGGTCCATGGCAATTCCAGCCGCGCCACTATCGTCCGCCCAAGACGGCACATCGAAGTCATAAAACGGTGCCCGGTCATCCACAGTCCCATCGGCTCGAACGCGGTAACTCTGCCCAGTCCGCGAAAGGCTCTGCGCGACAAACAACCACAGGCCGTCGGGTGAAAGAGCGACTCCTGATCCGCCCTTCAGACCTTCATCCAGCTTGATCTTTTCTCCCGTCGCTCGTATGAGCCATAGCTCGTCTCGGGTCACCGCGTAAACGTCACCGTTATTGCGCACCGTCAGACTGCGGATGTTAAGGCCCTCGCCCACGATGCCGCCGTCGGCAACCTTCACCCCGCCCTCAACGCGGGCGCGGTAGAGCCTGCCGTCAGCTCCAAAGGCAAGAGCCGCAGCCCTTTGATCACATCGGATGGAATGATCAGCGGCGATCTCCCCTCCGGAGTAGAAAACCTGTCCCTGCGGATTGGCGGCGAGGTCAGGCGCACACCCATCGGCCGCAACCTGCCAGTCTTCGCCCGGCTGCAGGATTTTTTTCAATACCGGGTTGCCGGGAGCTCCCTTCTGAACGGGAGCCGGCCAATCCCTCCACAGCCAGCGCATCGCGTCGGGAAACACTGCGGAAGCCTGGCTGCCGTTGTGGTTGCCCGCGCCCCAGATATGGCGGACATCATAACCGGCAAACTCGAGCGCACGATTCATGGTCTGGTTTGACATCCACCAATCGCCCATCTCCGGTCCTCCGGGCCACTCATCGTGTACCCCATCCTCCATAAAAATGCGCAGAGGCTTGGGCTCGGTCTTGCGCACCAGCACGTAATATTGCTCCCCGCCGCGCATGCCCACGTAGGTACCAATTGCGCTGAACACACGCCGGAAAGCGTCCGGACGCTCCCATGCAACCGTAAAGGCGGCGATGGCTCCTGTACTTCCGCCCCCGATTGCCCGGTCGTTGGGGTCGGTCGATAGCTTGATCCGGCGTCCGTCCGGAGTAGGACGGCGCTCCACTTCCGGCAATACTTCCTCTAAAACGAAACGGGCAAGCCGGTCATTCAGCGAATCGAATTCAAAACTGCGATCGAAGCGTGGATTATCTGGCGGACTGGCCGAAGCAACGGTGCCGGAAGAAATTCCCACCCCGATGGTGACCGGCATCGCATGCTGAGCGATGAGGTTGTCAAACACGATGGCTGCATTAAATCCCAGGCCGTCCAGACCCACATAGACGCAGGCTGGTTTGTCGCCCTGGTACGCGGCGGGGATATAAACCGTGATGGTCCGCGCTGTGCCAGGGAAGATTTTAGAGTCCCTCAGCTCGAAGCTGAAGGTCTTTCCCGCCGCAACTGAGGCGTGGGGCTGTGAGTCCGGCCCCAAAGGATAGTTATCCGACGGTGGCGGCACGGTCTCGTCAATAGCCGGGGGTGATGATTGCGACAGAACCGGCAGAGATGCCGGCAAAAAGAGAGCCAGGAAACAGACAACAGAACCTGCTAAGGATTTCATTGAACCGTGCCCTGGGGGCGCAGTTTGCGCAGCTCCTGGGCACACTCCACTGCATTCAACGCCGAGAGTTCGAGGTTGTCGGCGGAAGCCCAAAGCCACACTCGCCGCGACTGCGACAGCCCCTCCTCATCGAAGCGAACTCTCACCGCGATATCCTCGTCGCCGATGGAGTTGAGGTTGCCCGGCGCGTCAGCGTCGCCCAGCACCACCTCCATATGAGGAGCGGAAAGCGTCGCCTCCATCTGCGGCAGTGTCACCTGCCGTTCGTATTCCACCGAGATCGAAAACGTATGACCATGGAAGACCGGCGCATGGATCAATTGCAGCGAAAGCTGCGGCAGCCGTCCGCCGGAAAGTAAAGCATAGTGACGCCGCACGCGGGCCTCGCTCTCCGCCAGGCTGATCTTTGCGTTCTCACCAAATGCGGCCACAGTGTTGAAGGCCACCTGAACGTCATACAACTGGGTCGGGATACTCTGAAAGGAAAGCAGCGAGACCGTTTGCTGATGCAGCTCATCGAGCGCCGGCTTACCATATTCCGAAGCTGGCTCCAGTACTGTTGCTGAGACCTGGCGAATGGCCCCGGCTCGCTGCAAACGCTCCAACAGGAGGGCGAGCACCAACGCAGCCGGGTGGGCGGAAACGATGGCAGGCGTATGCAGATTGGGTGCGCTGGCTACGGCTGTTTCCCCCATCGCCTCCTGCAGCCACGGGGCGCACACCAGCACTCCGGCCTGGCCCTCTA
Source organism: uncultured Acidobacteriaceae bacterium (assembly GCA_963717225.1). Taxonomy (GTDB): domain Bacteria; phylum Acidobacteriota; class Terriglobia; order Terriglobales; family Acidobacteriaceae; genus PALSA-350. Next base: position 98,648 of record CAVQWB010000043.1, read on the forward strand.
ACCCGGCGGAAAGATCGACGATGCTGGAACCGGCGCGCTGCGCGGCATGCCAATGCCGGCGGCTTAATTCCGCGGAGCCGCAGAAGAAGGTGAAATCGATGCGCTCAAAGGAATCGGCCGTGATGGGCTGGATAAAGGTCATCTCATCGCCCACCGCTTCCAGCTGCCCTAAGGCCTCCTGATCGTCCATCAGCAGGAACTCTGCGGAGGCAAAGCTTGATTCGGCGAGTGCTTCATTGAGCTGTTTGCCGCGAATGGTAGCGGCGCCCACGATTGCGATACGGTAGCTGGGGGTCATCGATGTACGTGCCTGCTCACGGATGCACCGGCGGTTGGGATGAGGGGTGCGAAGGGGGTTCGGGGTGCGCTACTGCCTCGGGGGTCATCCGCCGTCGGTGGCGGCGCTGCCAGGAGTATGCGGCACGGGCGAAAATGCCGGAAAACATATAGCAGAACGCAATCAGGAAAAGGACAAGCTGCGAGAACACTACCGTGGCATAGATCGCTAATCCCACAACCACGATGCGATGAAAGGGATGACGAGCGGCGAGGTCGATTTCTTTTCCGCTCCAGAAGCGCCAGGTACTGACCATCAACAGTCCAACGATAAAGACCAGGGTCATCCACATGATGGCGACGCGCCAGTTGGGCACGGGTGTTCCGGAAAAAAAATGGACGACCGCGGCAATCACCCCAGCGGCGGCGGGAATAGGCATGCCCACAAAGTATTTTCGGCCGGGTCGTCCGGGATTCTTGGGTAACGGATTGGCGCCGATGTTGAAGCGTGCCAGGCGCCCGGCCCCGCAGAGCAGAAACAGAAAACAGACGAATGCGCCCCATTGCACCACGTGCTGCCTTCGAACAGCATCCATGGCCATGGGAAGCGACTGGAATCCCCAGGTAAACGCCAGGAGACTGGGAGCCACGCCAAAGGTAATTACGTCGGCAAGAGAATCGAGCTCCCTGCCGAAGTCGCTGGTGGTTTTGGTCATCCGCGCGATGCGGCCATCGAGAGCGTCAAAAGGAATGGCGAAGCCGATTGCCAGGGCGGCATAGTTGAAATGCCGCGGCTCCTGCACCGACCCCTGGAGGCTTTGGGTAATGGCGAAATAGCCGGCCGCGATATTGCCTGAGGTGAACAGCGAGGGGATGATATACATGCCACGGCGCAAGCGGCCCTTTCTCTTGCGGTCGGGCAGTCCAGGGGTCTCGCGCTTCACGCAAAACTCTCCTGCAAAACATCAAGTAATGGCTCGTCCTGCACCGGATGGATATCGGCCAGAATGGAGGCGCCTCCCTTGACCCGCTGTCCCAGAGCCACCCGGACGTGCGCATGGCCCGGCAAAAGGACGTCGACGCGAGACCCGAACTTAATCAGACCGACGCGTTCCCCGCGCTCCACAAAGTCCCCCACCTGAAAGCGAAAGACGATGCGGCGGGCGAGCAGCCCGGCAATCTGCTTAAAGGTCACATCGAACTCATCGCCTTGCACCGTCACTACATTCTGCTCATTCTTGTCTGCCGAGTCGGGGTTCAGGGCATTTAGGTACTTGCCTTTTTGATACCGAACCTCGCGCACCGTCCCGGCGATAGGCGAGCGATTCACATGAACATCGAAGACATTGAGAAAGATGCTCAAACGAATGCGCTCTCCGGCCGGCGTTTGGATGCGGGCAACCTCGGTGACCTTGCCGTCGGCAGGCGAAACCACCAAGCCCGCCTCGATAGGCACGGGGCGATTGGGATCGCGAAAAAACCACAGGAAAAAGCATGCCAGCAAAAGAGGCGCCACTGCCCAAGTCCAACGCCCGGTTACCAGCGAGACCAGAACGGCAGCAGCAATAAACCCCAAACCATAAAAGTATCCGTCACGCACCATGGTTGCGATCAAACCCTTGGAGAATTATAGAGGTACGGGGGTCAGAGGAAGCAATGGAGCATGTAACACGAGCGCGTCTTCCACGGGAGCCGAATAGTAGGCACGGCGGACCCCTGCGGGGCTAAAGCCGTGGCCACGGTAAAGAGCGTGGGCGGCGGTATTCGACGCCCTCACCTCCAGCCTGACGGTCGACGCTCCAGCGTCGCCCGCCCAAGCCATGCAAGCTCCAAGCAGGCGGTTCCCGATACCTTGACGGCGATACTCCGGTTGCACAAACAGGCCTTCCACATCGGCCATGGTCTCCTGGCGCAACCAGCTGGTTACGGCAAAACCGGCGAGCTTACCGCCGCTCTCCGCTACCAGCCCGCAGCGTAGCAATGTGTCTGAGGGCGTTGCGAGCACTATCTGTTCGTAGTCCCGGCGATTCCAGTGGGGGGCCTCCAGAGATTCCGCGGCCATCACCAGCACGCTATCGAGATCCTGCGCCGCCATGGCGCGTACACAAAAAGTCACGCGCCTGCCTTCGCCGCACGCAATACCTCAGCGTCGGAACGGCGGAGATAGTTTGCGTCCAGGGTTTCCGGATCGTCAAAATCTCGCGCGCGAAAGCGGCCTAAAGCGAAGTGAAGCGCTTCGGCAGCGCTGGGAGGTTGCACATATACAGGACCGCAGACGGCAAGGGCAGAACAAGCGCTGCTCGAGACATCGCCGGCGCGGCTCTCTTCGCAAACCAGCACCCCTGCTCCGGGTTGCTTGGCCGCCGCGACCGTCTCCTCTCCGCTCAAAAGCATTTCGCCCAGGTTTTTGCCGTTACGGTATTCGCCGGCGTAGTATTCCCCGCGGCCCGCATCGACCGCTGCCAACACGTGGGGCAGACCACTCGTATGCGCAAGCAAGGCCAAGCGTGAAAGCGCAATGAGGGGAATGCCGGTTCCTTCGGCCAGTCCTTTGGCGGTGCTCAAGCCTACGCGAATGCCGGTAAAGCTGCCCGGCCCGTTCACCACCACGATGGCTTCGACATCCCGCAACGTCGCCTGCCGGCTTTCCAGCAGCGCGGCGACCTCGGGAACCAGGCGCGCCGAATACGTGCGCACCGCGAGCTCAGCCGTCGCTATAATCCGGACCTCATTCTCATCAGCCACGCCGAGAGCAACGCTGGCCGTGTTTCCGCAGGTATTTAGAGATAGAAGCATGGGCCCTTACACCGCAGAGATAGGATCCTGGCAGATTTCCAGCAACACACCATTCGACCCTGATGGGTCAACCATAAAATGCAGGCGCCCGCCGGCGCCGATTTCGATTTCATCCGAGAGCAGCCGGACGCCGGCCTGCTTCATCTCTTCGAAGGTGCTCGAAATGTCGTCCACATGGAGCGCCAGGTGGTGGAGGCCTTCGCCGTGTTGCTCGAGAAACTTGCCCAGCGGTGTTGTCTTCTCCAAAGGCTCAAGTAACCGGAGGCGGCTGTCTCCGATCGGAACCATTACACTGCGCACGTGTTCGTCGTCCTCTTCATCCTTTAGTACCGTGAGCCCAAGTGCCTGATAGAAGCGCTGGGCTTGCTCAATACTCCTGACCGCAATGCCCAGGTGGTCGATCTTTGCCATCTTTCTCTCCTAACGCTGCATAAGTTGTTCCACCAGGCGCAGCGCAAGCTGGTAGGGATCTTCTTGTCTGAGCACTACCTGGCGGCCGATCTTCGCCAGTTCCTGGTCGGTCAGGCCATGGCCGCGCATCTCGCGCAGCAGTTCATGGCGTACCATCTCCATCACCCGCATCCGCCAGTGGGTTTCTCTCCGGGCGCTAAGCCTTCCATCCTGAGCCAGCCAGGACCAGGATTGGTCCAACGCCTGGTCCAGTTCTTCGATGCCGGCGCCGGTGGTGGCGACGGTTCGGATCACGGGTGGAATCCAGCTGCTGTGTTCCGCCGCCAAAGACTGCAGCGATCGCACCTCTTTTTCTACCCGCTCGGCGCCGTCTCGATCGCTCTTGTTAACCACGAAGATATCGGCTATCTCCATAATGCCAGCCTTTAGGCTCTGCACGTCGTCGCCCATGCCTGGCACCAGGACCACGACGGTCACGTCGGCCAGGCGGGCAATGTCGATTTCATCCTGGCCGACACCCACCGTCTCGAGCAGCAGGCGCTGCTTGCCACTTGCTTCGATGACGGCGGCGACATCTGCCGAGGTACGGGCGAGGCCTCCCAGGGAGCCGCGGGTGGCCATGCTCCGCATGTAGAAGCCGGGGTCAGTGTCGTGTTCCCGCATGCGGATGCGATCACCCAGGATGGCTCCGCCGGTGAAGGGGCTGGTGGGATCGACGCCGACGACGCCCACGGTCGTCTGTTGGGCACGATATCGGCGCGCGAGCCCGTCGACCAGCGTGCTCTTACCGGCGCCGGGGGAGCCGGTGATGCCAATGCGCATGGCGGACCCAGTGTAAGGAAAGCAGCAGGAAAGGATCTGCCGGGCGGACGGCGCGTCGTTTTCCACTAGCGAAACGGCCCGCGCCAAGGCGCGTACGTCTCCCTGGCGCAGCCGCGCAACCAGGTCCGTAACTTCTGCCGCGCCCACGCCGGTGTCGCTCTTCATCCCTTCCGATCATACGATTTGTGGGCAGTTATACCGTTCCCTTGCTGTTGAATGCAGCGTTTTGCCGTGCGTTCGACAGCAGGCGCACGCTACAATTTGGTTCCCGAGTTAATCACAGCTGGAACCAAGCAGGAGAGGGAGATGGGCGAACTATCCCCTGGCGTACTGCCCTCGGTAAGAGGAGGGCCGGAAGATCGGCTGGACTCGTGGAAAGAAATCGCAGCCTACTTCAGCCGCGACGTGACGACTGTTCAACGTTGGGAAAAGCGGGAGGCGATGCCCGTTCACCGGCACCTGCACGACAGGATGGGATCGGTGTACGCTTTCCGGACCGAGTTGGACATGTGGTCTCAGGGCAGGAATCTTCGCGGAGCGCAGGAGAGCGGAAGCGTTGCCACTGCCCCCGATCCCCCTGCACCCTTGCCACATTCGGAGAGATCGGGCTTCCTTACCAGGTGGAGGTTGGTCCTGCTGCTGGCCTTGTTGGCAGCGATGCTGGCGATCGGCGCCGGATTCTGGTTGCAGAGGACGGAGTACTTCTGGCGCAACCCGATCGCCGACTCACGATTCCAGACGGTCACAGACTTCGACGGGGTAAAGCAGGCGGCCGCGGTGTCGGGCGACGGTCATTTCATAGCCTTTCTGTCGGACCGGGACGGACCGATGGACGTTTGGGTTACGCAGGTCGGTTCGGGGCAATTCCACAACTTAACCCACGGCAGCATGCCGGAACTGGTGAACCCATCGATCCGTACGCTGGGATTCTCGCCCGACGGGTCGGTGGTCACCTTTTGGGTTCGCAAGCAGGAAGGCGCGGGTGACATCAGCATCTGGGCGGTGCCAACGCTGGGCGGACAGCCTAAGCCATACCTCGAAGGAGTAGCTGAGTTCGACTGGTCACCGAACGGCACGAAGCTCGCCTACCACACGCCCGGACCCGGCGATCCGCTGTTCGTTTCCGATGGCGGCCGTCGACCGGGGGGCCGGCCCATCTACACTGCACCCGCTGGGCTCCATTCTCATTTTCCCTTGTGGTCGCCTGACGCTAGATTCATCTACTTCGTCCAGGGTGGGCTCCCGGACAAACTGGACATCTGGCGTATCCCTTCGGCGGGGGGAACTCCGGAACGAATCACGACGCACAATGCATATGTAAGCCACCCTGTCCTACTGGATCGGCGCACGCTGATGTATCTCGCGAGCGATGCCGATGGCTCGGGGCCGTGGCTTCATAGCGTAGACGTCGAACGCCGCATTCCGCACCGGCTGACCACCCGTCTTGACCGGTTTACGTCGCTGGCGGCAAGCGCCGACGGGCGCCGGCTGGTCGCCACCTTGGCAAGTTCAAAGACCACACTCTGGCAGTTGCGAATTCCGGAATCGCTCAATAAGCTGCCGGCAGCGGATCCAATATCTCTCACCACCAGCACGGCATTCTCCCCGCGACTCGGTCAAAACTACCTTTTATATGTTTCTACGACCGGCACAGGCGCGAGTATCTGGAAGTTCGCCAACGGAAGCAGCACCGAGTTATGGCATGGTGAGGAAGCGCGAGTGCTGGGCGGCCCCGCAATCTCTCCCGATGGACGTCTTCTCGCATTCTCGGTCAACCAACACGGACAGACGCTCTTGTTCGTGATGCAGCCCGACGGCACGAACGCCCGGCTCGTGGCCGATTCGCTCAAGCTGCAAGGCGCTCCAGCATGGGCACCCGACGGGCAATCGATCACCGCAGCGGCGGACGACCACGGCGTTCCGCATCTCTTTCGCATACCCATCGACGGTCACTCCCCCACTGTCCTGGTCCGGGAGTATTCGCTCGAGCCCGCGTGGGCGCCCGACGGGCGCTATGTTGTTTATTCGGGACCCGACATTGGCACCACCCTGAATCTGAAAGCGGTCACTCCCGAAGGCACGCCGCATCCCTTGCCGCCCCTGCAACTCACTCGCGGCGCTCGGCGCGTGGTCTTCTTACCTGGAGGAAAGTCATTTTTGGTCTTGCGGGGAGAGATCCAGCACAAGGATCTCTGGCTCGTCGACCTGGACACGGGCAGGGAGCGGCAATTGACGGATCTTCCTTCCGGCTTCGATGTTCGCGATTTCGACCTCTCCCCAGACGGCGGGGAAGTTGTCCTGGAACGAATACAGGAGCGTTCCGATGTGGTGGTGCTGGATCTTCCGCGACCGTGATCGTTTGGTAGCACTCACCGTTCTATCAAGGTTCCAGAACGATCTTGCCACGCGTGTGACGCTGCTCAAGTTCGCGATAGGCATCGCGAACCTCGGCCATGGGATAGACCTTAGCGATCGGGATCTCAAGGCGACCGGCGGCGAGCAGTCCGGCGAGTTGCCCGAGCACCTCAGCAGTCGCGGCGACCTGGTTGCCTTCAGTCTTCACGCCATATTTTGCCGCGGCCGCGAAATCGATGATGGTGTCGATCCGATTAGGAGCGACGCCCAACTTGAGCGCCAGCTCGACGTAGCCGCCGCCGAAGGTGTCAATGAAGGCATCGACTTTTCCGCCGGTCGCGGCGCCGATTCGATCCTCCACACCATCGCCATAGGAAACAGGAATTATGCCGTGGTCGGTGAGCCACTGGTGATTCGCCTCGCTGGCCAAGCCGATCACTTTGGCTCCAGCATTCCTAGCCAGCTGCACGGCGATTGAGCCTACCCCACCCGCTGCGCCGGAGACCACGACAGTATCACCCGGCCTCAGGTCGACGCTGCGCACTGCGGCAAAAGCCGTGGTGCCAACCACGAACAGAGCACCGGCCTGCTCCCACGAGACATTTCCAGGACGGGGCACGAGATGGCCGGAGTCGACGAGTACGAACTCGGCCTGGCTTGCTCTGTTCTCAGTGAATCCAATGATCTCATCGCCCACGACAACATTCGTCACGCCGGGACCGGCTTCCTCCACGATTCCTGCGAGATCGCTGCCTTGCCCTGATGGAAACGTTGCGGGCCAACGCTCGGCAAAGAGGCCTTTCCGGATCGAGGCCTCGCCCGGATTAATGCCCGCAGCCTTGACCCGAACGAGGACCTTCCCCGGCCCCGGAGTGGGACGTTCGACTTCAACCACCTGCAGGACTTCAATCCCACCGTACTTATCGAATCTCACTGCACGCGGCATACGATCACTCCTCCCAGGTTTGCGAAACAGAGCAGCACGCTTCGTTAGATTCCCGTCAAGTGCAGTCTGATTCGCCAACATTCGACGATCGGGATGAGCTTGTTGCCGGTCATCCATCAGGCCTCTACGCATCACAGAAGATCCGGCATCCAGCTCCGCGGGCCCTTCCTGGAAATGTTTTCGACAGAGCGTAGTGGTGCGGAATACGCGAGTCTTCTGGGAGTCGCCGCTCTGATGCTTTGTATCAGGGCACGACTTTAGTCGTGCCGCTCAGAACGGGTACAGATGAGGCCTTTAGGCCCTGTGGGCGTTTCACCCCATCAACCCCCCAGGAAATGTTTTTCGACAGAGAGCCTGTGACTTTTTCGATCTTTTCGTGTTTTTCTGCGTGGCTAACCGGATGCTTTTCACCCCCCCACAAAGCCGTCATCCTGCCTGCCCCGCTATGCCCCGGCCTGCCGCGGGGCTTGCCGTGGGAGCGAAGCGCCGCGCCGATCTATCGCATAACGGCGCGCAGTCGAAGGACCCCGGCGATACTTGTTGGCAGATGCTCTTCCGAGCCTTCCAGCCACAAACTACAGGCCAAATTAAAAAGTCACACCCTCCGACCGGAGCGAAGCGGCGTGGACCGCCGGCGTGCCGTGGGCCTGCCCCGGCGTGCCGTGGGAGCTCCATCGGCGCGGCACGCATCCTCATCTCAACCAAAACCTGCTTTTGTCTTGGGATTCTGCTATCACACACTCCACAGTTTTTCCTAGGTCGTTTCCGGCTCGCTCAAGGGGTGGGGTGGTTAGAGGCGCGGCCTACGCTGCTTCTGCTCGAGACCACGGTCTTCTTGAGTCTCTTCCGTGCCGGTGTCGAGTGCAGGCTGTAGATCTGGCGGTAACATTCCGTGCCGCGGGGTACCACACACAGGACACGCTTCGGCCTTCGGGGTAATCTCTGCTCCACAGCAAGCACAAAAAGCGGCCATGTTCATTACTCTCCCAAATCAAGGTTTGCTTTTTGATGAACGAGGGACCCGCGAAGATTCAATACGGGGCAATGCCGGCTCAACGTGGAAGACCCCTTGGCCCGCTATACACCACGTCCAGCGTGGTTGGGGGCATGATCCTTTGCCCCGCCAATGGGGTCGATACTTTTCAAAAATTCAGACCGTCGCAAACTGCGCTCTTCCAGGATAATGTGCAGTCCTACAGCACAACGGAACCGGCCATCGACCTTACGGCAACTTCCTTTTTAATGTGGTCGTGGAGAATGGCCCTACAAACGAACCCGTCAAAGGGTGGGCGCAACTAACTAGTCCCGGCTTTCGCGGGATACAGAGGTTCGCCTCTTCCTGCGATTCCACAGACGCTAATTTTCTGATGGCATCTCAGCATGATCGATAACGAGAACCTGTACCGGGCCGTTTGTCGATTCCAGTTTCAGTCCCAGTTGTTCCTGAATGGCAGTGAAGAGCGAAGGTCCGGAATCGGGTGAGATCGCAGAGCCATCGGTCCCGCCGTTCACGAGAGCCGCGCTGCTGTTGGGCATCCATTTGAGCGCAAAGTCGTACCTCCCCTGAATCGCGGTCTTATCGATCACCACGCGGCCCAGTTCGCGCGAAAACTCTTGCGTCAACGTGTCGGCCATTTGCGACAGGGTCACGCCTCGAGCCGTGAACTGTTCGTTGTTCGACGAAGTGCTGGAATGACCCTCGGGTTCCTTCGAGGGTTGGAGACTAGGCCCTTTCTTAGCGAGGACCATGGCATAGACCCGGAGATCTCGAGTCTCCCAATGAGCCGCCAATCTGAAGCGGTCGGCGAGAAGCTGTTGAAACATGGCCCGCGTCTGGATTATGCGCTGATCGCGGGGAAGCGTTCGCAAACGATCGGCGACTGCGTTATCTGTCTTGGCTTCGATATCGAATCTCTCCGAACTGATCCATTTGGGGCCGCCCGAAATTCGAGATTCCGGAATTCCGTAGGCCTGGTATTGCAGAAGACTCTTCAAAGAGACGTTCGACGCTGTGAACCGTCCGCTACCGAAGTCAGAACTGGAACTCGAGCCACCAGACTTGTTCTGCTTGACGACGCTCACCTCAAAGGTCACGGGAGCGGAAACTGCAGGGCTAACCTGCGGAGGCACTGCCGTCGCGGGTGGAGACGCAGAAGTTTGTGCGAATGACGGGAGGGCCGGGGATGCGGTCAAGACCAGTAGCAACTCCGCGGCTAAAAGCAGCTTTCGACCAGCACGCTTGACCATGATTGGGCGCTCCTGCTCTCCGTTCCCAGCTTATCTACCTTGCCAATTCATGTTCCAACTATAGGAAATTGCAACTGACCTCGCAAAGAGAGTGAGACCTGGAACGGGGCAGAAGGATTTCGCTTGACTTTTATAAAGTAGAATACTACATAGTAAGATCTACAGATTCTGAGGCCGGACGAGGGTAGCTACAACTTGTCTTCCTAACATGCGCACATAGATCACCGGGTGGAGGATTCCTGCAGCAGTCGTGGTATCTAATTTTTCCCTAAGGAAAATGCAAAATAAATGAGCGATTTTGCTGCCCTGTCCGTCTAAGGTGTGAATTCCGAAATAGATTGCGACGGGGGTCGAAGACAAAGTCAACATCGGATTCGACCGCGTATATTTATGGTGTTGCGTTGACAGGAGCATGGTTGCATGCAGGTACCTCTTGTTGAGCCGAGCACTGAACCCTCGCCCGCCTTGGAACCAACCGAAGAACAGAAAGGTTGGTGGCACAAGCGACGTTGGCTGGTACTTATCGCCGCACTGGTGTTGTGTATCTTAGCCACATCCCTGTGGTTAAGCGGACACAAGAAGACACCGACCTCCGGCAACGTCGTATCCTCTTCCCCTACTGACACGCATGGAACGTTGCGCCTCAAGGGTACGACACAAGCGGTCCGCACGCGCTCGATCCAAGCCCCACTGCTTGCCGGAGACAAGGAAGGCACGCTCACGATCACGAACCTGCGGCTCGCCGGGTCGACTGTGAAGCAGGGAGACATCCTGGTGGAGTTTGATCGCCAGGCACAGCTGCGCGACTCCCTGGACAAACAAGCGCAAACCAGCAAACTGGCAGACGACGTGTTGCAGGAAGAAGCCAAAGAAGATGCGGCTCGGGCCAAGGACGAGACCGAAATCAGGGTGGCCGAAGGCGATCTGGCGAAGGCAGAACTGGAGATGCAAAAGGTCGAGTTGCTTTCGCGGATCGACGCCGAAAAAGCTCGCGAGACTCTGGACGAAGCCAAAGCGACTCTGGATCAACTAAAAGAAACATTTGCTCTGAAGCGAAAGACGGCAGCGGCCTCCATTCGTATCCTCGAAATTCAACGGGATCGCGCGCGCGAAACCATGTTGCATGCCCAGGCAAATGCAGCCCTGATGCAAGTTCATTCCCCCATCAGCGGGATTGTGGTCCTCAACACGATCTGGAAGCAGGGAAATATCGGAGAAGTGGAGGAAGGCGATCAAGTGCGGCCGGGCGTGCCTTTCATGCAGGTCGTCGACCCTTCGGAGATGGAAGTACAGGTTCCGGTCAATCAACAGGATCTGCTGGCGCTTCATGACGGGCAAAACGCGCGGGTGCATCTAGATGCCTACCCCGACCTTGTTTGCCCTGCACAGTTGGAAGTGATCGACCCTATGGGGCGGACCGGAGATTTTTCTCAAAAGGTGCGCACGTTTTCGGCCACCTGGTCCATTAAGTGCACCGATCCGAGGCTGCTGCCCGGCCTCTCAGCGGCAGTCGATACCGTGCCGGCCGGCGCTATCAACATGGCCGGGACGGCACGATGACGTATCAGGACGTGCTTAAGCCGCGCAAGGCCATGATCGTGGCCGCCATCTTGTTGGTGAGCAGTGCGGCCATCTTTGGACTGGTACACCTTTCCAATCGATCCTCGACTATTCCAGCCTTCGAGGTAAAACGAGAAGAGTTCGTCGACAGCGTTCAGTTTCGAGGCGAAGTGAAGGCGATGAAGTCGCTGACGGTTTCCGCTCCGGCCGAGGCGGGAGAACTGCAGATCCTCAAGATCGCAACCAGCGGCGTCGATGTGAAGAAGGGCGAGTTGATCGTCGAGTTCGACAAATCGAAGACCGAGCAGGATTTGGCGAAGGATGGATCGGCCCTCAAATCGGCCCAGGCAGCGATCGACCAGGTGCGGGCGCAATCGCGTCTGACCGAAGAAGAAGACATGACTGCGGTCACGAAGGCCCAATACGATGTGGAAGTGGCAAAGCTGGACGCCAGCAAACAGGAGATCGTATCGAAAATCGAGGGAGCCGAAGCGAACCTGAAAGTGGCCAACGCCCAGCAGAAGCTGAACGAGGTTGAAGCCAAGCTGAAGTCAGATCGCGCGGTGATCCACGCAAACGTCGATAGCAAATTGGACGCGAGCAAAAAAGCGGCGTATGACCTGGAGCGTGCGCAGCGGTCGCTGGCAACCATGACCTTGGTCGCACCTGCCGGCGGGCTGGTCAACCTGGTCTCGGTTTGGCACGTGGGTAATATGGCTCCGTTCAAGCCGGGGGAGAGGGTGTGGGCCGGGGCGCCGATCGCCGAACTTCCCGATGTTTCCACTTTGCGAGTCTCGGCGCGCGTCGACGAGGCGGAGCGCGGCCGTCTTGCGGCCCACCAATCCGCAACCGTTCAACTGGATGCGATTCCCGAACGGCAGTTTAGCGGCAAACTGGAACAGATCGGCACCATCGCCACGATGGATTTTTCAGCAGGCTGGCCAATACCCAGAGATTTTGATCTCCGGATCGCACTTGATCAGAAGGATCCGCGCCTCAAGCCCGGTATGACCGCGCAAATCACCGTAATCGTTGACCGGATTCCGAATGCAATTGCCATTCCGGTGCAAGCCTCTTTTCAGAAGTCCGGACAGACCGTGGCTTACGTTGTCGATGGATCGAAATATCGGGAACAGGCGATCGTGGTTGGCCGCAGAAGCCGCGATCGCATTCTTGTCTCCAGCGGTCTACGCCCTGGGGATCGAGTCGCACTCCAGGATCCTCTAGCGAAGGATGCCGCGGTCAAGGAGTGAGGAGGCACGCATGAAGCTGAGGCCCCTTGCGCGCTGGTCAGCCCTCGCGGCGGTTGTTGCGGTGGTGATCTTGATTGGATTTGCGCTGAGCCGGTCTCATCTGGCGATGGCAAGCGATGGCATTCCCCTGACCCAGGTTAAGCGTGGAAACCTGGAGCTTGAAGTCCATGCCAACGGCGAACTCAACGCGAAGCATACGATGATGCTCACCGCGCCCGCCGTCGGCGGAGGCGCGCTACAGATCACTCGACTGCTGGCCGGGCGTTTGCCGGTAAAGAAGGGGGACGTGGTTATCGAGTTCGATCCGAGCGAACAGCGGTACAAGCTGGAGCAGAGCCGCTCGGAGTTATTGCAGGCGGAGCAGGAGATCACGAAGGCAAATGTAGATGCTGCCGTGCTCAAGGCCCAGGATAAAGTGGCACTGCTCAAGGCCCGCTACGATGTGAGGAAAGCAGAACTCGATGTGCAGAAGAAAGAGATCGTGAGCGCGATCGATGGGGCGAAAAATGATGCCGCCCTGAAGCAAGCAAAGCAGTTGTTGGCGGAGTTGGAAAGGGACATTGAATCGCACGACAAGTCAGGGCAGGCGTCAGTGTATCTAGCCCAGGAAAAATACAACAAGTCGAAACTGGAGATGGATCAGGCGCAGCAAAATATCGACAAGATGAGCGTCACTGCACCGATGGATGGACTGATTTCCATTCAAAAAAACATGGATGCTTCCGGTGGTTTCTTTTTTACCGGCATGTCGGTGCCGGATTACCATGCCGGCGACGAGGCGCAAGCAGGAAGCGCCATTGCCCAGGTAGTGGATCCAACAGAACTGGAAATGAAGGCAAAGATTGGCGAACGAAACCGCAGCAACGTGAAGCAGGGTCAATCTGTAGAGGTAGTGTTCGATGCATTGCCTGGCCGAACGTATCACGGCAAGGTGACGCAAGTGGGCGGAATGTCAACGCGTCAATTTTTCGAAGACGAGACTGGCGGCACGTTTGATGTTGCGATGCAGCTTTCTGATGCAGATCGGCGCCTGCACCCGGGGATGACTGCACAGCTCTTGTTCCTCGGGGATATGAGAAAAGATGTGTTTTACGTTCCTCGACAGGCACTGTTCCTCAAGGATGGCAAGCACGTCGTTTACGTGAAACGGGGCAAGGATTATGCGCAGCAGGCAATCGAGATCAAAGACGAAACGGAAAGTCGCGCCGTTATCGAGGGACTGAGCGCCGGGACTACGGTTGCCTTAATCGATCCAACGCTTCCGCGAAAACCGGGAAGCCCCGGCTCCCCCGCAACCCCCGGTGGAGGGACGCCTTAAATGTCCAAAATACCGGGAACCGCCTCGTCGCTGGTCAGAGGCTTCGATTTCGGCTACCAGCAATGGGTTCGGGATATACAGCTCGGCATTCAGAACCTGATGCTTCACGGGCTTCGTTCCCTATTGACCATGCTGGGCATGATCTTCGGAGTGGCGGCGGTGGTGGCTATGTTGTCGATCGGTGCCGGCGCCAGGCAGAAAGTGATGGCGCTGATTGAACAGATGGGTGTCCGCAACCTTATCGTGGAGGCCAAGGAAACCACCGAGTGGCAGGCCCATCAAAAGATGCGCAAGATCTCTCCCGGCTTAACCCTTGAGGACTATCGCGTCATCCTTGATGACGTGGAGGGCGTTCAAGCTTCGACACCCCGCAAGCGGGTGACCCCTTCCAAGACCATTCCAAAATCGCAGCAAGATGTGCCGGCCGTCTTCGGAGTGGAACCGCAATACCAGCAAATTGCAGGCCTTCACCTGTTGAAGGGTAAGTTCTTCGATCGCCAGGACGAAGATCGGGGTGCTTCTGTCTGCGTATTGGGCATTGCCGCCAAGTTCAACCTGTTTGGAGCAGCCGATCCAATCGGTCAATACGTAAAGGTGAACGAGCAATGGTTTCGCGTGATCGGCATCGTGAGTCCGCAACTGAGCGCGCAAACGGAGGTAGCCGGCGTGCCCACCGAAGACACCAACAACGTCATCTATATTCCCTTCCAGGCGGCGATCCTCCGCCTGGAGGACAGCTACAGCGAAGTGAGGGATGAGATTGATGGCATTTACCTCAACCTGGGGGAGAACGTCGACATGACGGCGGCGGCACAGGTGGTCAGCGCCGTTCTGGATTCCTCTCATCATGGAGCCAATGACTTCAGCGTGATCGTCCCTGCCGAACTGCTCGCGGAACAGCAGCGCACGGAGCGTTTGTTTAATGCAGTCATGGTTGCTATTGCGTCCATTTCTCTGTTCGTTGGCGGCATCGGAATCATGAACATTATGCTGGCCAGTATTCTCGAGCGCACGCGAGAGATCGGTCTTCGCCGCGCAGTGGGGGCCCAGCAATCTGACATCATTCGACAGTTTGTCGTCGAAGCCACCACAATCTCGGTGACCGGTGGAACACTGGGTATCATTTTTGGCTTCATCCTGTCTCGCCTGATTGCCTGGCTGGCCGGGTGGTCGACGATTGTGACCGCAGGTTCGATCGCGCTTGCTTTTCTCGTATCTATTAGCGTGGGGCTGATTTTTGGGATTTATCCGGCGATGAAGGCGGCCCGCCTCGATCCGGTGGATGCAATCCGCTATGAATAACAACGGATTACGAAGGGCACGCCGCATTGAATAGATTTCGACAAATATTCCGGAGCGACACGATGGGTCCTGTCCGTATTGCAATGTTTTGTCTGTTTATGTCGATCTCCATTTTCGCAGCAGACGCACAATCACCTGAAAGCTATTCGGCTCTGCTGACACAGCAGGTTAAATCCGGCAAACTTTCTCCTCCGGCACACGTGCAGGACTACGTGATCGATGGCAAGTTACATCTTCGTCTTGAGGACGCGGTCCACCTGGCCCTTGAAAATAACAGCAATATTCGCATCGAGGAAACGCAGGTGGAAGCACAGAAGTTCACCCTGCTGGGCGCGTACAAGCCATTTGATCCCTTGATCCAAAGCAGCGCGAATGTGAATCGATTGTCGTATTCCGGTTATACGCAATTGCAAGGTGTGGGGGAGTCGAATAATGCAGCGCTGAACACGCTTAGTCAGACGGTGCAGGCGAGTTATACCCAGACGTTCACGACGGGAACGAATATACTCGCAGGGTTTTCAAGCAATCGCAATTCCACGAACAGTGCTTTTTATTTTCTTAACCCTTACGTCAACTCGACGGTGACCCTGCAGTTTACCCAACCGCTGCTGCGCAATGCCGGACGCTTCGCCAATACTGGTCCTCTGATCATCGCTCGACGAGCTCTGCAGCAATCGCGGGCCAGCTTTGAGGCGCAGGTAAACGACGCTATCCTGCAGGTTGTGACGCAATACTGGGCAGTTGTCCAGGCACGCGGAAGCTTCGATGTCGAGCAGAGGTCGCTTGCGTTGGCTGAGAGCAGCTATCAACATGATAAGCGTGCCCTGGAACTCGGCGCTTTGCCGCCGCTGGATATCTATCGCTCCCAATCGGAAGTGGCGGCTCGCCGTCTTCAGGCGATCCAGAGCGAGTACGTTCTGAAGCAGGCGCAGGAGGCGTTTCGTTTTACCATCGGTGTGGATCAAGATCCAACGTTGGCCGCGCTCGAACTGGATCTGGTCGAGAGGCCGGAACCAGAGGGAGAGATTGAGACGATCGATGCGGCGGAGGTCCTGAAAAAAGCGCTCAGTGCACGTCCGGAGATTGCCGCGGCCAACGATGCCATCGCAAATGATGAAACCAGCATTCGACTCGCCCACAATGCCTTAATGCCAGATCTCTCGCTCACCGGCTTCTATCAGACCAACGGTATTGGGGGAAATCAATACGATCTGAACACAGGGCGATTGATCGCTTCGGGCGGCTTGGGAACATCGTTCAACCAGCTATTCGGGTTTGGTTTCCCGGGATACGGGGGCACGATCACTCTGAACCTGCCGATCCGGAATCGAGGCGCGAAGGCGAATCTAGGTACTGCCTTGGTCGCACGGCGGCATGATTTATACACCTCTCAAGTCACCAGGGAGGGGATCGTTCAACAGGTTAAGGATTCCGTTCATCTGTTGGAAGAGGCGAAGCTCACTCTTGCCGCGGGCAAAACGTCTTTGGATCTTGCGCAGAAGTCACTCGCGGCCGATCAGCGGAAATATGAACTTGGCGCTGAGACGAATTTTTTCGTCCTTGATTCTCAAACCAAACTGGCGCAATCCGAGTTGGAGCTGTTGCAAACGCAGATTAACTACCAGATTGCGCGGGCTACTGTTGATCACGCGACAGGGAGCTTGCTTGAACCTTATCATGTGCAACTCGCAGAGTTGTCACACTAAGCGCGCAATTTAGTCGGGCGTAAAGATGGTAAGACAATTCGGCTTCAGCCGGATGTGGAGGCACCATCCGAAGATCTCGGTTCAGGAGAACTTCGCGTCCACTCTGAGCCTCGTTCTCGCCAACTGACAGATGGTCGAATTCTATCGATCCCTCCTTTACATAGGAATTCCAGTGGTGTATAGCTATTCACATAGAAGTTCTATTGGAGTGGCATCTTTGAGGAGGAGCAATCCATCGAATGCAGAAATGCTGAAGGGAACGTTGGACATGATGGTCCTGCGGACCCTGGTGACGGGCGACGCGCACGGCCATACCATCGCAAAGGTAATTGAGAGGACTTCAGAAGAGGTGCTGGAGGTGGAACAGGGCTCGTTGTACCCGGCATTGCACAGACTCGAGGACCGTGGCTGGCTCTCGTCGTATTGGGGCATAAGTGAGAACAATCGCAAGGCGAGGTTCTACCGGTTGACCGCTGCGGGTAAACGCCAGCTGGTGCACGAGACCGGTCGCTGGCGGCAGATGGCACGCGCGATCGCGTTGGTGATGGGCGAGGAAACGCCGAAGGTGAAAGGCAACGAATGAACTGGCGCAGGTTTCTTCAAACCGTTGGCAAGTCCACCATCGACGCGCAATTCGACTCTGTTCTGGTGCTGGCCTTCGCGGTGATCGCATTAGTGCTGGCCGCCGCGGGTCTCTATGGCGTGCTTGCCTACCTGGTGACACAACGCGGCAGAGAAATCGGCATTCGTATCGCGCTTGGGGCTTAGAGACGACAGATGTTGCGGGCGATGCTTCTGGATGGAATCCGGCCTGCACTTCTGGGCCTTGTGCTGGGGTTGGGAGCAAGCGCGGCAGCGGTGCGCCAGATCCGGTCGATGCTCTACCAGACCCAGCCGCTAGACCCGGTGGTGTATGTCGCGGTGAGCGCGACGCTGCTGGTGGTGGCGGCCTGCGCTTGCCTGTTGCCGGCGTGGCGGGCGTCGAGGCTTGATCCAATGCAGGCCCTAAGAACCGAATAATGACAACGGAATAGTTGTCCAATGCAACAGGCCCCTTGCGGCTTGCGTTTTGTCGATACCAGTTCTGTGGAGAGCTCGCACCTGGCCTGGCAAATGATTACTTTTCCGTGACAACTCTCCGGCTTCGATATGGCACGATGGAACCGATGCCCTTGCCCGACCTAAACGGCGTGGGACGAGGTTCTGGTGTGGCTGCAAGCAGGAAAGATTCGGACATAGCGCCGCTCACTGTTTTACTCGACGATGATGGAGTTCTAAACGCGCTGATGCATGCGGTAAGGCATTCGTGACAGATTCCAGAGCCCAAGCGGCGGAGCCCTCTCTTTCCCGCGTGCAGCTTGGGCTTTTTCTTTCTGGAGCCTGTGCGTTTCTTTACCTGAGGACTTTTCTCTTGCCGGCCACTCCGCTGGCCGCGATCGACGACCAGAGCCTATTCTTTGCCCGCGCTGCGCGCATCGTTCAGGGGCAGGTTCCGTATCGCGACTTCCTCGAGATTGTTACGCCTGGCACTGATCTCATCTACGCCGCTGGGTTTCGCCTGTTTGGCATTCATGCCTGGATCATGCCGATGTGGATGATCGCGACCGGGCTTGCCCTCTCTCTGGTCATCACGTACATCGCGAATAAGATCCTCCGCGGTCCGAGTGTGTGGCTCCCTGCCTTGCTCTTTCTTGTATTCGACTTCAACAGCGCTCTCGATCTGACCCACCAATGGTTCAGCAGCTTAGCCGCATTGGCTATGGCCGCTGTACTGATGGGCGGCTTCAGCGCGCGACGTATCTTTTCTGCCGGCCTGCTCTGTGCTACAGCGATTCTTTTTACGCAGACGAAAGGTGCGGTGGTTTTTGTGGGGGTTGCGTTCTATCTCATTTGGGTCACTCGTCTCCAGGCGGAAAGTAGCCATTTAGGCAGACGACTCACGCTATTTATTCTTCCGGTTCTTTTGGCGGTTACGTGCGCTCTGGGATATTACGTGTATAAGTCAGGATTCCAACGTTTATTTTTTGACCTGGTCATATTTCCTTCGAGATTTATGCCGCTGTCGGAAGTGAATACTCCGCGCACTTATATTCACCAATTGGCACAGCTTTGGGATTTCCGCAGACCATCTACAATTGCGCTCCTGATCCCTTTCATTTTCATCTATGCTCTGGTTCCCTACGTATATATCGCA
Source organism: uncultured Acidobacteriaceae bacterium (assembly GCA_963717225.1). Classification (GTDB taxonomy): domain Bacteria; phylum Acidobacteriota; class Terriglobia; order Terriglobales; family Acidobacteriaceae; genus PALSA-350. The sequence continues at coordinate 117,834 of CAVQWB010000043.1, forward strand.
GGACTGTATCAACTCTGGCGAAGTCGTGCAGTCTTGTCGAGCACACTCCAGCGGCGCCTGATTCTCCTGCACGTGGTCGGTCTTGCGTTGTTTCTGGCGATCGCCCATGGCCCGCGACATTTTAGATTGTGTACGGTTGCTGCCCCTGCCATCCTCGTCTTCGTGTGGCTGTTGAGCCTTCCGATTCCTGCCTGTGGATACATTCGGAAGCTATCGTGGGTTGTGGCGGGTTGCTACTTCCTCCTCTTGCCGGTCTATCGCCAGGTTCAGTGGCACGATACGCTCGATTTGCCGATTGGCCGAACCGCTTTTACCGACAAGGCGCTGTTTTATAAATTTCAATGGGTGTCAGAACACACACATCCATTGGATGGATTCTTCAACGACTCCGCTCTCACCCTCTATTTGTCCTTGCAAAACCCTACACAAACGGAGTTTGTCACTTACGATGAAACTACGCGCCCCGAACAAATGGCTGCCGTCGTAGAGGCACTCAAACGCAATCCGCCGGCCTATATCGCGTTATTTCCTACTAACCTCGGGTCTCCCGTTGGCGGAGATCATGCGGCGCCCTTCCGTCAATTTGTTTACGACAATTACAGCCTCGCCAAAGTCTTTTCCCAGAAGCAGTCCCAATACGAACAAGAACTCTGGCGACGTTCAACGCTTTCTTCAATGGAGCGGTAGGTTAAAGCAACGGTTGCAAAACGGGATGATTTCGCCCTACAGGTTGTGAAAGGCGTACCTCAGCGGCTAAAGCCGCGTTCTGTACGAAACATTTATGGCACGGCTGAAGAGGGTGTGTGAGAACTCGCTTTTTGAAGGGTACGGCCTTTAGGCCTTACGTTTAGCAGTCAAGATGAATCGGCTTCAGCCGCTGAGGGCTGCTCAAGCGAACCACAAAAGATGCCCTCAGGGGCTAAAGAGTGTGCGTGAGAACCCAATTCCAAGTCACCGCGCTCATGCTTTGTATCAGGGCACGGCTTCAGCCGTGCCGCAATGGTTGGGTCTGATGAGGGCTTTAGCCCCTGCGTTTTTTCTTTGCCAGGTAGGTGTAGCGGCATGGGTACCGCCATAACAGGGGGCTAAAAAGCCGTACCCTTCGTTCGAAGATTTTCCTGGGGGCGGCGGCGAAAGAACGTCAAGGTTCGTGGTATCCCACATCTCGCGAAAAACGAGCGAGATGTGGGGCACCCGTCGATTCGTTGCAGGGAGAGATCCGGTTCACCCGCCGCGGCGGAGCCAAACGAAAAGACCTGTGCTGCCGTAAGTGAAATGTAGTTCACGGACCTCGTGCTTTAAAAGTGGACGCGTGGTCGTTATCACGAGGCTGCTCTCTCCCTAGGGTTGCCACATCTCTTAGTAGGCATGCGTATTACGCGGTGGTGGCTCCGAACGACTTGCGGTATCGTCCGGGTGTAATGCCGAGACGGCGGATAAAGGCACGGCGCAAGATTTCGGCGCTGCGGAAACCGCTGGCTTTCGCAACTTCCGCCAGGCTCGAGGATCTCGATTCGAGGTGCCGGCGCGCGACTTCAAGACGAAGGTCCTCGATATGTTTTGCCGGAGTCTTGCCCACGGCCTCGGCAAAGGTGCGAGCAAAGTTTCTAGGACTCATGGCCACGCGCCGGGCGAGCGTGGCGACCGATAGGTTGTGGCGCAAATTATCGGCCAACCAAACCAGGAGATCATTCAGAATCGGGCTGGCACTGGACTGAGCGGCGAGAGTTGCGCTGAATTGGCTCTGCCCGCCTGGGCGCCGCAGGAACACAACCATCATCTGGGCGATTTGCAGGGCAAGCGGACTTCCCAAATCCTCTTCGACCAGAGCCAGAGAAAGATCAATTCCCGCCGTTACACCCGCGGAGGTATAACAATTCCCGTCTTTGATGTAGATGGGATTGGGGTCTACGACGACCAGGGGATAGTCATGCGCGAGTTCGCGGCACCAGTTCCAATGAGTCGTCGCGCGCCGTCCGTTCAGTAAGCCAGCCTTTGCCAAAATAAGCGATCCCGTACAAACCGAACCGAAGCGCCGCGCACCCGCGCATCGTCTTCTTAGCCAATCCAGGAACCCCGGCTGAAATTGCGAATAATGGGCGCCGTCGCCACCGGCAACAAGCACGGTGTCCACATGCCCGTGGCACTCGCGGTAGGTTCGATCGCCAAGCAGGGGGGTCTTAATGTGGGTCGCAATCCACCGCTCATCACCTGCAGAGATGATCTCCACCGAGTACGATGGAGGTCCACTGCGGAGTCGATTTGCATCACCGAATACTTCGGCGGGACCCATCACATCCAGAGCACGCACGGGCGGGACGGCTACGATCAGAATACGTAGCGGTTCATGGCGAGGTGCGCTTTCCGGCTGTGCGTTTCGTTTTGGCCGTGATCGACTCGGCTTCTGTGCCGCCATAGGGATACTGTCTCAAAAAAAGAGATCTTGATCTACAGACTGGATAGGTCGCCTGACGAATCGGATTCACCTCATGGCAAAATTGCTTTTGCCGGGCGGTGTGATCCTTTATCCACGGCGCGCGGGTTAGAATCCTACGGGACCCACGGCTCCGTACCACATGCTTACTTTAGAGGGATCGTTTTTGTCCATGTAGAAAAAGTGAGTCATTGTGGGTTTCACAACTGGTTTGGTGGGATCGTCGAACGTCATGGTTACGACGCCGCGAAAGACCTTGAGCGCACCGCCATCCCAGTATTCGACTACGTCATGGTGGGCGGTGAATCCGGTATCAATGAATTTACGCAGGTTCTCACGGATTACTTCGCGTCCGTCCCATTGCGCAACGCCAAGCCGGCACTGCGCATCCTCTGCGAAACAATCGAAACCCTCGCCGAATGTTTTGTCGTCGATTTCCTTCCAAAAGGCCAGTAGCCATTCGGGTGGTGCGGTTTTCTTGAAGGTAACGTTTTCCATGAGACTCTCCTCGATTCGTAATGGGTAGAGGCCGGTTTCGAAATGCCGGCATGGGTGTTTGATGACATATCCGGAGCAATTGGAGGAGGCGCGGAAAGACAAAGAACCCACGATTCCTGCCGTTTTCAGCCTGAGGGGCAAGAGTCTGGGTGAAGAGCCCATGTTTCTTTGGTGGCGCTGGAGCGGCGGATTCCCGGCGGCGAAAGAGGCCGCGGAGTCCCTCTGGCGCGTTCATACGATTACGGCCCACTACGGCGGGTTGGATGCAGTAGTAGCTGTGGCCCGAGGCGTCACTTTAGAAAGGCATGGCTTAAACCGAACCGCTGGATTATCGAAATTGCGATTCTTCGAAAGGATGATTTGTCATCGCTAATTGTTCAGTATTTCGCGGGCGATGATAAGGCGCTGAATTTCGCTAGTGCCTTCGCCGATGGTGCAGAGTTTGACGTCGCGGTAAAACTTCTCGACCGGGTAGTCTTTGATGAAGCCGTAACCGCCGTGGAGTTGCACCGCCTCATCGCATACCTTAACCGCTACTTCGCTGGCCATTAATTTGGCCATAGAGGATTCAAGCGTGGTCTTCTGGCCGGCATCCTTCATGACCGCGGCGCGCAGCGTGAGTAGCCGGGCGGCGTCCAGTTGGGTTGCCATGTCGGCAAGTTTCCACTGGATGCCTTGAAACTCCGAAATGGCCTTGCCAAATTGATGGCGCTGCTTCACATAACCACGCGCGGCGTCGTAGGCCCCACGCCCGATGCCCAGCGAAAGAGCGGCAATCGATATGCGCCCACCGTCCAGGATGCGCATGGAATCGATGAATCCATGACCCTCGTTGCCGAGGAGATTTTCGGCGGGAATTTCGCAGTCTTCAAAAATGAGTTCCGACGTGTCGCTTGCGCGCAGACCAAGCTTGTTTTCCTTTTTACCGGGACGAAAGCCCGGAGTTCCCTTCTCTACCACGAAGGCCGACAGACCTCGCGTGCCCTGGCTCTTATCGGTAACCGCGATGATCACAGAAATGTCGGCGTAATGCCCGTTGGTGATGAAGGTTTTATTCCCGTTCAACACCCAGCGATCACCCTTGCGTATGGCCGTCGTTCGGGCGCTTCCGGCGTCGGAGCCGGAACCGGGCTCGGTTAGCCCCCAGGCACCGAGCCATTTGCCAGAGGCGAGCAAGGGAATGTATCTGGACTTTTGTGCTTCGTTGCCGGCAAGAAAGATGTGATTGCTACAGAGAGAATTGTGCGAGGCCACGATGATCCCAATCGAGCCATCGACGGCCGAGAGCTCTTCCACCGCGAGCGCATAGTCCACATAGCCGAGACCGGCGCCCCCAAACTCTACCGGGAAAATCACCCCCATCAGGCCCATTTCGCCTAGCTTCCGGACCACGTCCTGCGGAAATTCACTGGCTTCGTCCCAACGCATGACGTTGGGAGCGATTTCGCGGGCCGCGAAATCGCGGATCTCCTTGCGCAGTTGCTCCTGCTCGTCGGTCAAGGCGAAAGAATGGCTCACACTCATGAGGTAACCCCCGTCTTGAAGCCGCGCCCTTTGTACAGGACTGTTCTGCCCGCCCTGCTATAGCACACTGAGCGCCTGCTCCAGGTCTTCCAACAGATCTTCAGCATCTTCAATACCAGCCGAGATGCGCACCATTCCGTCGGTCAGGCCGATCTTTGCGCGGCCTTCTTCGCCCAGTGCGGCATGAGTCATGGTGGCAGGATGCGAAACCAACGTCTCCACACCGCCCAGCGATTCGCCGACGGTGCAGATCCTGAGCCGGCGCAAGACCGCATTGGCTTTCTCTAGAGAACCGGTTTCAAAGGTGATGAGCGCGCCGAAGCCGGACATTTGCCGCTGGGCGAGCGCATGCTGGGGGTGTTTGGGAAGCCCAGGATACAAAACCGCCGGGATCTTCGGATGGCCGTCGAGGTAGTTGGCGATCGCATAGCCATTCACCTCGTGCTGCTTCATGCGCACGGCCAGCGTCTTGACCCCGCGCAGGACCAGATAGCACTCGAAGGGGGAGAGAATGCCTCCGGTGCATTTCTGCACAAATTCGAAGGTCTCCTTATGTTTGGGCGTAGTGGCCACCAGGACGCCGCCGAGACCGTCACTGTGTCCATTGAGGAATTTGGTGGTGGAATGCATCACGATATCCGCACCCAACTCCAGGGGACGCTGGAAATAAGGCGACATGAAGGTGTTGTCGACGCTCAGATCGATCGCTTGGCCAGCCCCTCTTCGCTCCTGACAGATATCGGCAATGGCGCGAATGTCAGTGATCTGCATCATCGGGTTGGTCGGGGTTTCGATGTGGACCAGCCGGGTGTTGGGCTGGATTGCGTGCCGGACCTGCTCCGCGTCGCTGGTATCGACGTAAGTAAAGAGGATGCCGTAATGGGCAATGATCTGGTCAAAAAGGCGCGGTGTTCCACCGTAAACATTCGATCCGCAGATGACGTGATCGCCGGTCTTGAGCATAGTGACCAGAGCCGCAATCGCCGCCATGCCACTGGAAAACACGTGGGCGGAAGCACCGCCTTCGAGCGAAGCCAGATTTTCTTCGAGCGCCGTCCGGGTAGGATTCGATACCCGGGAATATTCGTATCCGCGGTGCTTACCTATCTCTTCCTGGGCATAGGTGGATGAGGCATAGATGGGCACATTGACTGCACCGGTCAGCGCGTCCGCAGGCTGGCCGTCGTGGATGGCCCGGGTGGAAAAACCGTGACCGCTCATAGACCGCCCTCGAAGATCTTCTTCGAAAGGTAGCGTTCGGCAGAGTCAGGAATGACGGTGGCCACTCGCTTCCCCTCCCCCAGGCGGGTCGCGATCCGAATCGACGCGTCCACAACGGCGCCGCCGCTGGAACCAGAGAGCAGGCCTTCCTCAGCCGCCAGCCGCCTGACCATCTCAAAGGCTTCCGGGTCGTGGACGGCAATGATCTCGTCGCACCATTCCCGGTCAAAGGTGCGGGGAATAAAGGAAACACCGATTCCCTCCACCTTGTGGTGACCAGGCTCACCCCCCTGCAGCACGGAACCCTGGGTCTCTACTGCCACGGTGAGAATGCCCGGGTTCTGTTCTTTGAGGAAGCGGGAAACCCCGGAGAAGGTACCACCCGTACCGACACCCGCGACAAAGGCATCCACGCGTCCTTCCATCTGCTCCCAGAGTTCGCGGGCGGTGGTGGCATGGTGAAAGTCGGGATTGGCGGGATTGTCGAACTGGAGCGCGGCAAAGCTACCTGGGGTGTCGGCGGCTGTGGCGCGGCAGCGACGGATGGCGCCAGACATGGCTTCTGCCTCCGGAGTGCGGATCACAGTGGCGCCAAAGCCACGCATGAGGATGCATTTCTCTTCCGCAAAGCCCTCCGGAACAAAGAGCACAACCTTGTAGCCGCGGTGTACGCCAACCAAAGCAAGCCCGACGCCTGTATTGCCCGCGGTGGCCTCAAAGATCGTCGCACCCGGCTGCAGCAGACCACGGCTCTCCGCATCCAGGATCATGCCCAACGCCGCGCGGTCCTTGACGCTCCCGCCGGGGTTGAAGAGCTCGAGTTTGGCGTAGACGTCAGCGGCCCCGGGGGGGACCACGCGGTGAAGATGGAGCATGGGGGTGGACCCCATCAACTCTGTTACATCTTCAGCAATATGCAGCGCCCGCGCTGCAACTTCACGAGTAAAAAGGGTCATAGGCCAACTGACAAGTGTAGCAGTGACTTGCGGGACGCAGCCTGGAAGAAGCTCAATTGGAGGCCGCTTGGGACCCTTTCGGGGAACCCGGCCCTGCGGCGTTCGCCTTTTTGGTGGTGGGGTAATAGCCGGTGCGGGTCCGCACTACAAGCTTGCCGTATCCTTTTGCCCGTGCCTCCACGTGAACCATACGAAAGCCCCCCTGGATGGCGGGCTTGGTGGAGTGATAACCAATGGTGTACTGCTCGCGAATATCGCGCGCCACTTCGCCTGCAATTTCATCGACTTGCGCGAGGTTCTTGGGGAAGAAGGAGACCCCCCCGGTCTCATTGGCGAGCATTTCCAGCGCCCGCTTTGCGCGACGGGCCTCACGTCCGCCACCGGTGTCGTCGTAAAGGAGACCGATCGAATACACCGTCGGCCCTTGCAGATCCTGGATGCGACGCACCGTTTCCTCGAGCGTCGTGCTGGAAGCATTGTCTTCTCCGTCGGTGATGACCAGAAGTACCTGTTTGGAGCGTTTGGCATTTTTTGTAAGGTAATCGGCCGAGGCCATGATGGCGTCATACAGCGCCGTCCCACCCTTGGAGTCAATGTGGGATAGACCGTCGCGCAGCTTGTTGACGTTGGCGGTGAAATCCTGATCGATGTATGCCTCGTCGGAAAAGTTCACCACGAAGCTCTCGTCATCGGGGTTTGAAGCATGCACCAGATCAAGGGCAGACGAGTTCACCGCCTGGCGTTTGGTGCGCATAGAACCGGAGTTGTCCACCAGAATGCCGAGCGATATAGGGATGTCCTGGTGCTGAAAGGAGGTGATGGTCTGGGCTACGCCGTCTTCGGAAACCTTGAAGTCGTCCTTGGCGAGTGTAGTCACCAGGTGCTGATGGTCGTCGAGCACGGTCGCGTTCAACACCACTTCATCGACATTGCGCTGCAGAGTGTACCGGCCATTATCACGGGCAATCAGGGCTGGATTCTGGGGCTGATTGGGGGCGGCATTCTCCCCATCCGGAGAGGCCACGGGATCACGGTCCACATTGAGCGGCGGTTGCTTTTCCGGCTGGACCGGAGAGGCAGACGGCGGAGCTACCTGCGCGACCGCTGGGCCCGGCAAGCTGCAAAGCAGGAAAATTGGTAAAACGCAAAGCCATCTACTGCAAGGGCGCATAGTATCCGGTACGGGCATGAACGGTAAGCTGGGGCAGCCCCTCGGGCGGAACCAGCTTTACCTTCAATTTACGCCACTTGCCATCCCGTTTGGCATCGTCAGACTTGTACCCAAGCACGTATTGGTTGCGTAACTCGGCACTGATCTTGGTCGCGATATCAGCCATATCGGCCAGATCGTCCACCCGGAAGAGCTGGCCGCCGGTCTCTTCGCTTACGTCATGCAGCAGGATCGGTCCCAACTGCTCTTCGCGCGTAGGCGCGTACTGGTCGAAGATTCCAATGGAATAGATCTGCACATCGGACTCACGAACCACCGAACGCACTTCGCTCTCGGTGTAGCGACTGCGGTTGTCACCGCCGTCAGAAACCACTAATAGCGCCTTGCGCTCGTTCTTCGCCTGCTTCATCTTGTTCAGGCCGAAGTAGATGGCGTCCAGCAGCGCGGTTCGGTGCCCAGGCTTTACTGTGAGCAAGCGAGATTCGATGTTATCAACATTATTGGTGAAATCCGTGATCAGCTCCGGCCGGTCGTTGAAACCAATGACGAAAAACTCGTCTTGCGGGTTGGCCGTGCGCAGAAACTCCAGGATCGAGTTTCGGGCGCGGTTAATCTTGTCGGTCATGCTGCCGCTCAAGTCGAAAATGATACCGATCGACACCGGAGCATCCTCAGAGGAAAAGCTCTTGAGCTTCTGTAATGCGTTGTTTTCGTAGACAAAGAAGTCCTGGCGCTCCAGGCCGGTGACCAGACGGTTGAGGGGGTCGGTGACGGTAACCGGCACCAGGACCAGGTTTACGTCAACCCGCATGCGTTCGCTTGGCCGCGCGCTCAGGGCCTTTCTGCCCTCCAGCGGGGGCGGAATATTCGCCGGCGCCTTTGGGTTAGCGGGGTTAGCGGGCGCTGCGGCCGGAGGGGGAGGTTCGACGTGAACGTCATTCAGCGGATCCTGGGCCCAGCCAACCTGGGAGATCGCAAGCCAAAGCCCGAGTGCGGTGACAGTCTTGACCGTCATCCACACGCCCAATTTGATCCCCATTCTGCGCTCCATCGTGAGCGCCATAGCCCCAATCCTCGTGTCTTGGAATTTCCTGTGGCGTGGGACTAAAGAATCATTTGCGGCTTCTTTTACCGATAGCCGTGCAGGTTCGATCCCACCAGCAAAGTCCACAGAAAATCCAGGTCCCAGCGTTCGTGTGCAGGATGGTAGCACGCTTACACAAATGCCGGGTTCATATATGTTAGACGCGCCCTTCATAACATGGCTACCACGTTTCGGGTGTTACCTCCCATGGGACGGATGCGCCAGGAAGGGGAAGAGAGGCTCTTCCAGTCAGGTACAATCTGGCAGATATAAGAGAGTAAAGCAATTGGCAGCGCAGACGAGGTTGCCGATGTCTGGAGTTCGACCCCAACGCATGGCCCGAATTTATCCCTTTCGCGCGTTACGCTACAACCCGAGCATGGTACGCGTGGAAGAGGTCGTCACCCAGCCCTACGACAAGATTTCCCCGGCGATGCAGCAGGCGTACTACCAGCGCAGCCTCTACAATCTTGTCCGCATCATTCTGGGATTGCCCGAGTTGTTCGACGAACCCGGAAGCAATGACGTATATACCCGCGCGGCACGAGACTTTGCCGACTGGCGCCGCATGGGGATCCTGGCCCAGGAAAAAGACGCCTGTATCTTCGCCTACTCCCAGCGCTTTACTGTGCCAGGTGGAGATGGAGAGGTTCACGAGCGGCGCGCCTTTATCGGCTTGGGCGAGGTATGCGATTACGGCCAGCAGGTAGTTTTCCGCCACGAACAGACGCTTTCGAAGCCCAAATCTGACCGGCTAAACCTGCTGCGCGCCACCCGTGCTCACTTTGGGCAAATTTTCATGCTTTATTCTGACCCGGCGCTGACGGCGGAAAAGATTCTGTTTTCCGGCACATCGGCCCCCGAGATTGAAGTGACCGATGAGTACGGGGTCACCCACCGGGTGTGGAAGGTCAGCGACATGAGCACCATCAATATCCTTCTGGGAGCGATGGAGGATAAGAAACTGATCATCGCCGATGGTCATCATCGGTACGAGACTGCCTTGGCCTATTCGCTGGAGCACGCCCCGCCGACCGTCACCCGGACAGAGAGGAACCTGGCCAACACCACGCCGCAGCCCGCCTATCCGGAAGCTGCCGTGATGATGACCTTCGTTAATATGGACTCGACGGGCATTACGATTCTGCCTACCCATCGTGTGGTCTTCGGGCTCCCGAATTTTTCGGCAGCGACGTTCATCGAGCACGCGAAGACGTTTTTTGACATCAAATTGGTCAACTCAGAGGACGCGGCCGACCTGACCAAGCTGTTGGCCAGCCAGCCAGGTACAGCCTTCGTTGCCGTCACCAAACTGGGTTATTATCTGCTTACAGCCAAGCCTGAGACGGTTGCCCAGGCGCTGTCCAAGGTCCCGGAACGGCAACGGCGGCTCGACCTGACGCAACTGCATTCCTTAGTGCTGGAGCAATTACTAGGCATCACGGCGGACGCCATCCGCGAGCAGCGGAACCTGCGCTACGTGCGCGATGCCGGCGAAGCCATGGAGCAGGTTTCGCGCGGGGAGGCGAACGTGGCCTTCCTGACCAATCCGATCACCTTGGGTCAATTGCGCGAAGTGGCCTTCGCGGGCGACGTCATGCCCCAGAAGTCTACCGACTTCTATCCCAAGCTATTGAGCGGTCTTGCTATCTATGCGCTCGATTGAGGAGAGCCGACCCTGATCCCGGACTCCCTGCAGGCCCCAGCAGCCAGGATCGCGTGTACGGATCTCTTCATGGAAAGCCGCATGAAGTTCATGAATCCCAATCAAGCGATCAGGAAATCGTGGAGATCCGTGTGCGTGGCCATTGCTCTGAGCCTGGCAGGTCATCCTGTCAGCGCGCAGTCACCGTCCAGCCCTGCGCCTGCAGCACCGGCGGTTGCGCGTGCAGCCCCACGCTTTTCGGTGGTGATCGACGCCGCCCATGGGGGCGCGGACAGTGGAGCACGCCTGTCCGACCATCTGCTGGAAAAAGACCTGACACTGTCGCTGTCGGTACGACTGCGCTCCATGTTGGGGGCGCATGGTATTCCGGTCGTCACCACCCGGGAATCGGACGGAGCGATCACGGGGTTGAACCGCGCGGAGACGGCAAACCACGTGGGCGCAACCGCCTGCATCACGCTGCATGCGACCACCAGCGGAAGCGGCGTTCATCTCTTTACGGCCTCGCTAACGCCAATTCCCATGACCCGCTTTCTGCCCTGGGAGACTGCCCAGGGCGCCTATACAGAGCAGAGTTTGCGCCTCTCCTCGGAGATCGATTCGGCCATGACGCACGCGGAGATTCCGGTGACGCTGGGGCGTACGGCTTTGCAGCCGCTGGACAACTTCACCTGCCCGGCGGTGGTGGTGGAGGTGTCGCCGTTGCATAACTCCGGCCGAGTGACCCCACTCTCCGACTCCGGGTATCAGGACCAAATCGTGGCAGCGATGGCCGCGGCAGTCGAACAATGGCAGCGCGATTGGAGGCAGCAGCCTTGATCTCCCGCGGGCAGCGCATTCTGTTCTGGACCCTGCTGGTGAGCTCGGTGCTGATGGCGGTAGTGTTGCTGCGCATGCGGGAGCGGGCGATGGACCGCCTGCTGGGTTCCGCGGAAACAATGCCCCTGAATCCTCCGGCTGGAAGGCCGGTGCAGAGTGTAACCATGATGATTGCCAATGATCTGGATGGGTCCATTCAACCGGCAACGCTGAACGTGGCACTGCCTCTGGATGCCAACGCGCGGGCCCACGTAATCCTGCAGCACCTGATCGTTAACTACGCCCGGCCCAATTCAAAGCACCCGATTGCCGCCAACAAGGGGGTGAACGAAATATTCTTCATGACCCTTCCTGTGGAGGCTAACCAGGTCGTACCGGACACGATGGCGGTTGTCGACCTGAGCACATCGTTTGTGGATGCCCACCCTTCGGGCATCGAGCCGGAGACGCTCACGCTGCTTTCGATTATCGGCACGCTGCACGCCAACTTTCCACAGATCTCGCAGGTGCGATTTCTGGTAGACGGACAACAGCGTGACACCCTCGCCGGGCATGCGGATCTGACGCGAGTGTACCTGGCATCGGATGCTCCTGGAGTGAAGCACCTGTGAGCGCCAGCCGGCTGAAGATTGGAGTTTTTGATTCTGGATTCGGCGGCCTGACGGTACTGCGAGCACTGCTGCCGTTACTTCCCGAAGCAGAGTTCCTGTACCTGGGGGACACGGCGCGGCTGCCGTACGGATCAAAATCCCGCGCGACCATCGTGCGCTATGCGCTTTCCAGCACTCGTTTTTTGCTCGACCAGGGAGCGGATTTTCTGGTGATCGCCTGCAACACAGCGACCGCGCTGGCCCTGGAAGAGATTCGCGGGTCGACTAGCGTGCCGGTTCTGGGCGTCATCGAGACCGGAGCCAATGAGGCAGCCAGATGCTCGAAGACTCGGGAGATCCTGGTGATCGGCACCGATGCAACGATTGCCAGCCATGCCTATGCCGCGGCATGCAGAGAAAGGGGTCTGCGCGCGCTGGAGAAGGCCTGCCCGCTGCTGGTGCCCCTGGTCGAAGAAGGCTGGGTCGACCACCCGGTCACGGTTGAAGTGATCAGGATTTATCTGACGGAATTGCTGGAGCAGGCACAGGAAGCGGAGCTAGATCCGGACACGCTGGTGTTGGGCTGCACGCATTACCCGTTGCTGCGGCCGATGATGGAGGCAGCGGTTGCGCCCGCGATCCAGGTTATCGATTCGGCTCAGGCAACCGCCGGCCAAGCGGCCCAGTTGCTGGCCGGCCATCGGAGGTTGACCGTAGACCGCAGTACCTCTGGGAGATGCCATTTCTTCGCCACTGATTCAGTGTCCAAATTTCGGCGGTTGGGGGCTCGTTTTTTGGGGAGCGCGATCGATGAGGTCGAACTCGTGGATCTGGGCGGCTGATATATCCTGGCAACGACAGAATAGGAGCAGCACGGAATGGTAGATCTGAAGGATCAGACGGCAGTGGTATTCGGCCTGGCAAACAAGCGCAGTATCGCCTGGGCGATCGCCCAAAAGCTTTCGGGAGCGGGAGCGCAGATTGCTATCTGCTATCAAAATGAACGTCTGCGTGTGGAAGCGGAAAGTTTAGCCGGGGAGCTGCCCAATGCGGCGGTTTTCCAATGCGACGTCTCGAGCGATGAGCAGATTGACGAAGTTTTTGCGCAACTCAAGCAGCGCTACGGGAAGATCGATACCCTGGTGCACAGCGTGGCCTTTGCCACGGCCGACGCGCTACAGAATGATTTTCTGTTGACCAGCCGCGAAGCCTTCCGCATAGCGCACGAGATCAGTGTGTATTCGCTGATCGCCCTAAGCCGGGGAGCCGCTCCGCTCATGACGGATGGCGGTAGCATCATCACCATGACCTACTATGGGTCGCAAAAAGTGGTGCCGCGTTACAACGTGATGGGTGTGGCCAAGGCAGCGCTCGAGGCCACCGTTCGCTATCTCGCTGCCGATCTTGGAGGGCAAAAAATCCGTGTGAATGCGATTTCGGCTGGCCCTATCAAGACGCTGGCGGCTCGCGGCATCGGCGGTTTGGGGGAAATGCTGAAAGTGCACGCCGAACGTTCGCCACTTAAACGCAACGTTGAGCCTGCGGAAGTGGGCAATGCAGCACTTTTCCTGGCTTCCGATTTGTCATCCGGGGTGAGCGGTGAAGTGCTCTATGTGGATTGCGGATATAACGTGGTGGCGTTCGCAAGTTCCGAGTTAGAGCACATGCGCGGGTAGGTGGATCGCCTCACACTGGTCCCCTGAGGATGGAACGGTTGGCTCTTGGACCAGAGCCCATCAAGGCCCGAAGGGCCGCCACTAAAACGTCAGCCCAGCCCGGAAGGGTTGGGTGGAATCCCCATTTATGATCCGGCCTGCCCCGGCCTGCCGTGGGAGCGCCATAGGCGCGGCACGCATCTTCTCCTCAACCAATCCCCAATGAAAACCCCACCCTCCCCTTTGTCATCCCGGAGCGAAGCCGACCTGTCCCGCCCGCCCCGGCTTGCCGTGGGGCGTGCCGTGGAGGGATCTGCAGTTTCACTCCATCCCAAACAAATGTCGCCGGCCCACTTACCCGGGGTTCGGCTGATCCGTCATGATCTCTTCGCGCACGTTCTTGAGCACAGCCAGGGATCTTTGCACTCCGACTTCTCCGCTCAAGATTGGATCTTCATTTTCGATGCTGAGCATCCCGTTGTAACCAACTTCCATGTAGGCGGCGATGATGTCCTTCCACATGGTTGCTCCGTGGCCATAACCAACCGCGCGAAAAAATTCCGAAGCCTCGTGGTCGTCTTTCTTCCCAAAATTCAAAACGCCAAACCTGTCGACGTTCTGCGGAAAAAATGCCGTGTCTTTCATGTGCGCGTGATAAATCGCTCCCTGCTTACCGAGAAAACGGATGACCTCAACCGCATTGCACTGCTGCCAGAAGAGATGGCTCAAATCACAGTTGGCTCCGATCTCCTCGCCCGCGGCCTCGCGCAGGCGCAGCAATGTCCGCGGGTTGAAGACAACGAAGTTGGGGTGCATCTCGAGGGCAATACGATGCACTCCATGCTCGCGGGCAAACTTCGCTGTCTCTCGCCAGTAAGGAATCACGCGCTCTTTCCACTGCCATTGGAGCGCCTCGCCATGCTCCGGCGGCCAGTCGTACACAACCCAATTCGGTACGGTGTCGGTTGGCGAGCCTCCAGGACAGCCGGAGAACCCCACCACCGTTGGAATTTCCAGCATGCCGGCGAGCTGAATGGTCTGGCGAAATTGCTCGGCGGCATCGCGTGCTTTCGTGGCGTCTGGATAGAGCGCATTGTTGTGACAGCTGAGAGTCATGACGGGAATACCACGGTCGTCAAACTTCTTCTTCCAGGCACGCGCCTTCGCCGGATCCGCTACCAGCTCGGGGCGAGGACAGTGAGGGGAGCCATTAGGACCGGCTGCACCAACCTCGACCGCCTCAATGCCCAGGCTGGCAAACTTATCCAGCATCTCGTCCAATGAGAGCTTGTTGAAAGGAGGGTCAAACACGCCGATCGGCAAGCTCTTTCTGGGAGCGGCGGGCTTCTCCTGCGCTGCAGGTTGCGCGGGTGCGGATACGGAGAGCGGCGCAGATGCCAACGCAGCCGCGGTAGTGCCTAGAAACTGCCGACGATTCATGAAGCGCTCCAAAGCATACAAAAGATAGCGACGGCTCTCGGGCCCCGGTGAGCAGTCACAGTATGATGCCATGGCGAATGGGCCATTAGCCAATCGGACTTAGCCAATTCCAATTATGAAACATAATGAATGTAGCGTTGAGCTGGTTACCTAAGATGCGGGTGCGCGACCGGGATCATGAGAAAGGGATTGTCTCTGCCCTGCGCGCCACCGCGGACAAAATTTCTGCGGACTTCCGGGCCGTCCAGGCACCTGAGGTGGTCAGTACGTCGCGCGGCCGCCGCTAGCGTCGTAGCATTGCGCGGTGACAAAAGAGCACTCACTGCTGGCCAGGAAATGAACTACGTAGGCTATTTCTTCCGGCCGAGCGGTGCGCCGCATCGGAATACGCTCCGTCATGTACGCTACCTGTTCCGGAGTAAGCTGATCCAAAATTTGAGTCTGAACCACTGCGGGCGAAACCGCATTCACGCAAATACCTTCGGTGGCTACCTCTTTCCCCAATGACTTGGTAAGACCGATTACGCCGGCTTTGGTTGCTGAATAGGGGATCATCCGGGGATTACCTTCCTTACCGGCTATCGAAGCAACATTCACGATGCGTCCATAGGATCGGCTGCGCATGTGAGGAACGACGGCGCGGCAAAAATTGAACACACCGGTTAGATTGATGGCGATGTTGCGCTGCCAGTTCTCATCCGTTTGCTCCCAGATATAAGCCGCGGGGCCGGCAATGCCCGCGTTGTTGACCAGAATGTCTATCTGGCCGGTTTGATGCAGTACCTTTTCGACCGCGCGGGCAACAGAGGCCGGGTCGGCAACATCTGCTTCCACGGCGAACGCTCCATGGGGCAAATTGGCCGCTGCGCGCTGCGCTCCAGGCAAATTCAGGTCGACGACGGCGACGGTTGCTCCCGCACTCGCAAGCCGAATCGCAATTGCTTGCCCGATTCCGGCCGCGGCTCCGGTAACAATGGCAGTCCTTCCGGTAAGGCTGAACATCTCCCCAATACCATTGCTGCCTTCATTCATGTCTCGCGCTCCCCTACACTGCCCGGGATTATATATGAACGCGGAACATTCAAGTCATCAGATGGAATGAGTTCCGTTTTATGCATTGACCATGGAGTGAGTCGAAATGTATTACTTTACAGTCGCTTCCATCGGGAGAGAGCACGCAAGTGAAAGGGCCATATCGCGGCGACCATTCCTGGGCGAAACTGTCGTTGCCTGCAGCGTTGCAGCCACCACTCCTAGTGCGTAGAGGCCCCTACAGAGTGGAACTCTGGGCCTGCTCTTTGGCGCTGTATGCGTCGCTGGGCATGGCGCAAAACCCGGCACAGTTTGGGCGAACGTGTGCGGTTTGCCATGGTGGCAACGGAGAAGGAACCGATCGCGCGCCGGCATTGCTCAACAATCGCGAGCTCCGCGGCGCCAGCGAGAAAGATATTGCGACCCTGATCAAGAACGGCCGAGGCAATATGCCTGCATTCACTTCGTTGCCCGACGCGCAGATTCGAGAGCTCGCTACCTTTGTCCACTCGATGAACATGGACGCTTTCGAGATGAAGCCCGCCGGCGATACGGCAGCCGGAGCCAGCATCTTCTTTGGAAGTGGACACTGCTCCGAATGCCATACCGCACAGGGACGCGGCGGAAGCAAGGGTCCCGATCTATCAAGCATCGGCCACCAGGTGACCCTGGCGGAACTCGAGCAAGCGCTGCAACAGCCGGATGCACAGATTGCAGCGGGTTATGGAATAGTGAATGTCACGCTACGGAATGGCAGTGGGTTGCGCGGTTTTGCGCGCAGCCACGGCACCCATGATCTGCAGTTACAGACGCTTGACGGGCGGCTGCACCTGCTGCTCGACCATGAATATACGCGCGTGATTGGGGAGGAACACTCCATCATGCCTGCCTTCAGCGGCACTCCCCAACAGTTTCGCGACCTGGTCGCGTTCCTGAGCAGACTGGATGGAGTACCCACCGGGCCCAATACCGCGGCACGAGAAGAGGTGACAGCCCAGTCAATCGAACAGATAATGCACCCCAGACCCGGAGATTGGCCGACCTACTCGGGAAACATAAATGGTAACCGTTACAGTGTCCTTACTGATATCAATGCCAAGAACGTAAAGCAGCTGAGCGTGGCTTGGGTTCACCCGCTCCCTTACTTCGGTCTGGAAACGACGCCACTGGTCATCGACGGAATCATGTACGTCACCGGTCCCAACCAGGTGCAGGCGCTCGATGGGCGAACGGGCAGGGAGATCTGGAACTACTCGCGTCCTCGCGCAGCGGCGGGGACGATCCCGGGCGATGCGGCGAAAGGAGCCAACCGGGGCGCCGCGGTACTGGGTGACCGCGTTTTCTTTATCACTGACAATGCGCACCTGATCTGCTTGCAGCGGCTCACGGGAGCGTTGCTTTGGGAAGTATCTTTAGGAGCGCCACGCTACGGCGGAACTTCGACCCCATTGATTGCCGGCAACCTGGTAATTGCCGGCGTGTCCGGCGGGGATGAAGGCATTCGAGGTCTGCTGGCAGCCTACAACGCCACCACGGGTGGGCTGGTGTGGCGGTTCTGGACGGTTCCGTCGGCGGGCGAGCCGGGTTCTGAAACATGGAAGGGCGATGTCAAGCCACAAGGCGGCACTACCTGGACGACCGGCAGCTACGATGGCCAAAGGGGTGTCCTGTACTGGGGTATTGGCAATCCTTACCCGGCGACCGATGGGGACAACCGTGGCGGCGACAATCTTTACACGGCGAGTGACGTGGCGCTCGACGCCAGGACGGGAAAGCTGTTGTGGCATTTCCAGTTTACGCCGCACGACGTGCACGACTGGGACGCGAATCAGCCCCTGGTCCTGGTTGACGCACCCTTCCATGGCCGCAATCGTAAACTGTTGCTGCATGCCAATCGCAACGGGTTCTTTTATGTTCTTGACCGGACCAACGGAGAATTTCTGCAAGCGACGCCGATCGTCGAGAAATTAAATTGGGCGAGTGGAATTGGAGCCGATGGACGGCCGAGGTTGCTGCCGGCCAACGAGACCACGCTGGGGGGTGTGAAAACCTGCCCTGCGGTGAGAGGGGCCACGAATTGGTATTCGACCGCATACAATCCCTCGACGCGGCTCTACTACGTGATGACCGTTGAAGACTGCAGCATCTATCGCAAGGCGCATGACGGTGGCTACGGACCGGCCGACGATCCAGCCGATCCCCCCATGAAGTTTCTACGAGCGTTTGCCCTGGAGACGGGGAAAATCGCGTGGGAACTTCCGCTCACTGGCCCCCCGGAAAGAAACTACGCCGGGGTTCTCAGTACCGCCGGAGGCCTGGTGTTTCTGGGGGAAACAAGCGGAGGTTTCGCTGCCGTCGACGCCAGGACCGGAAGCTATCTGTGGCATTTCGAAGCCAGTGAGCCGTGGAAAGCTTCGCCAATGACGTATATGGTGGACGGGCGGCAATACGTCGCAATCGCCTCGGGGTCCAATATCCTGTCGTTCGCGTTACCCAACAAATAGTTTGTGTATGCACGCGAATGGTATTTGCGCATTCTGGCGAACTTTCGGCCTTCCATTCACCCTACGTTAACCTGACTATCGAAAACTGCTAGAGAAGCAGTTCACTCATGCGCTGACCCGCCGTAATCTGCTACGCCATCGCCAGAGAGCACATCATCGAATGAAATTATCCGTATGGGCGATTGTTGTCGTTTTATGCCTCGCACCTTTATGTGCGCACGCCAAGAGTGTATGTCCACGCCCGGAACCCGGGAGTATGGTCGAAGAACCGGAGGACCTGCGCAGCCAGAACGGCGTTCTGGAAGCGCAGTTGACCGCGAGGAATGCTGCGCAAGCGGACGGCGCGATTCGCTACTGCTACACCGATGCAGCGGGCCACGAATCGCCAACTCTGCGTGTCCATCCTGGCGACCTGGTCATTCTTCATCTGACCAATGCACTGACAGAGGTAAATCATCCAACCGGTGGATCCATGCCCGCCCAGGTGCACGCTCACTCTGCTGCTAACTCGTGTACCAGTGGAATCATGAGCCCGGTCTCAACCAACCTTCACTTCCACGGTCTTACGATCCCGCCGGTCTGCCATCAGGACGATGTCTTGAAAACCTCGGTGCAGCCAGGGGATGCTCCCTTCGAGTATCGCTTTAAGGTTCCGGACGACGAACCACCAGGTCTCTATTGGTATCACCCTCATATCCACGGATTCAGCAAAGAACAACTTCTTGGAGGAGCGTCCGGCGCGCTCATCGTGGAAGGAATCGAACGCGCCAAGAAGGCGACAGCCGGTTTGCCGGAGCGGGTATTTATTATCCGCGACCAGGACCTGGTCAACCCCCATGCTCCTCCGTCGAAATCGGAACCTGTCGTGCCGAAAAACCTGATCGATCGCGACGGCGACACGGCCAATAACGGCACCGGCTTCGGCACACCAGCGAAAGATCTCTCCATCAACTACGTACCGGTTCCCTACCCCGACTATCCTCCGGCAACGATCGAGATGAAGCCTGGTGAAAAGCAGCTTTGGCGCGTGTTGAATGCGTCGGCCATCACCTATCTCAATCTATCGGTTCTCTTTAACCGAGTGCCGCAATCACTAGGTTTGGTCGCCATGGACGGGGTACCGATGAACCTCAATGACTCTCTGAAAGATTCAGTAGACCCGCAGAACCATATCGGTCTGCCGCCAGGCGCCCGCGTGGAATTTATTGTGAATGGTCCGGCTGAAGGCGTGACCGGCTTACTGGTGACGAGAACTGTGGATACGGGCCCGGGCGGGGAAAATGACCCCAACCGGATGCTGGCGAAGATTGTCGCGTCTTCGGATGCACGGGAATCCGGCGCAAAGCTGGAAAGTTCTCCCGCGCCTCTTCCTCCACCAACCGAAGCTTGGCTTGGAAGTGTAGCTCCGGTGCTTGTACGCCATCTGTATTTTTCCGAGAAGTTAACAGATCCCAATGACCCAACCAGCGCGGTGGAGTTTTACCTAACGGTGGATGGGCAGGAGCCCAAGATGTTCGACATGAGTTCGGACATCCCGAACATTGTCGCAAAACAAGGAACGGTGGAAGACTGGATTATAGAAAACCGTTCACGCGAGCTACACGCCTTCCACATTCACCAGCTGCACTTTCTACTGCTCGAGTATGCAGGAAGACAAGTGAATGAAGACTTTTTACGCGATACGGTGAACGTGCCTTACTACGATGGCCGCACGCTTGCTTATCCGAGTGTGCGCCTACGCATGGATTTTCGTGACCCTAATATCGTTGGCACATTTGTCTATCACTGCCATCTTCTCGAACACGAGGACAAGGGGATGATGGGGTCGATACGCGTTGATCCTGCCTCACCAGCCGCGCCGGAAAATAACGCGGAAGCGCAATGCGATCCACGGAATTCCAAAACACCGTGTAAGGAATTCCGCGTGAGCAAAAATTAGTCAGCAATAATTACGCGGCCTGCACATCGATCAAGACAAGATGATGCGCTTTTCAACACCTAAAGGATTATTCACCGCGTGTTCACTGGATAAAGATCCAACGTTAATTTAACGCAGCTATTCCTCGGGACGGAGTTGAGCCCGCAAGCTCGGACTTCAGGAGGAAGTATGACTGCAAAGAAAATCGCGTCTACAGCTTTGAGGGCTGCACAGACGGGACTGATATCGACCATGATTTTCCAACTGGCCATTGGCAGCGCATTCGCTGTTGGCCAGACAGAAGCCGCGACATCCCGTGACAATGCCACGACCACGCCTATCAAACACGTCATCGTCATCATTGGTGAAAACCGTAGCTTTGATCACGTTTTCGCCACCTATGTACCGCAGAATGGCCAGACGGTCTGGAATCTTCTTTCTGAGGGCATCGTGAAGGCTGATGGAACGCCCGGCCCGAATTTTCCATTAGCAGAACAGAAGGCAGCCAACGATACGCCTCCCGACGATTTCTTGCTGACCCCAGCGAAGACTTCGTACTCCGTGCTTCCCGCTCCGCTCAACGGCGGACCTGTCACCTCGTACGTGAAGAACGACAACCTCAAGCTTGCGAGGCAGTCCGAGAACGGCCTTCCCGCTGATTATTATGCTTACCTGGTGACCGGTGGTTCAGGCCTTACAGGTGCGGTTCCCGATACACGCATCAAGAACGTGAATGCACTTCCTCCAGGACCGTTTCAGCTGACGAACCAAGCGACATTTACTTACAACTCTTATGCGGCCAGCCCGGTGCACCGCTTCTATCAGATGTGGCAGCAACTGGATTGCAGCGTCGCTCACGCCTCTGCGACCAATCCTTCTGGCTGCGACGCAGCGCTGTTTCCATGGGTTGAAACGACCGTAGGCGCGGGCACAAACGGACTCAAGCAACCGGCCAACTTCAGCACCGACTACTCACCCAGCGCCAAGACCACCGGCGAAGGTGCGACCGCCATGGGTTTCTATAACGTTCAGAACGGCGACGCCCCTTATTTCAAGTACCTGGCGGACCACTATTCGATGAGCGACAATTTTCACCAGTCTGTAAACGGTGGAACCGGCGCCAATCACATCATGTTCGGCCACGGCGACGCGATCTGGTTCAGCGACGGCAAGGGTAATGCGGCAGTGCCGCCTCACAATGTTAAGGTCGCAAGCGGCACTCCGAATGCCGGTATTGTGGACGAGGTTGAAAATCCGAATCCGGCAGCCAGCACCAATAACTGGTACACGGAAGACGGTTATGGCGGAGGCTCCTTTGGTGCAGCCTCCTTTGGTGGCGGCTCCTACTCCAACTGCGCAGACACCACCCAGCCCGGTGTCGCTCCCATCGTGAATTATCTGAAGTCACTTCCGACGCCCGTCGATCCAAGGTGTGAAAAGGGCCACTACTACCTGCTCAACAACTACAACCCCGGATACTTCGGCAATGGCAACAATGCTTACACCGACACCAATGCCGCCAACACGGTGTTCACGATTCCGCCGTCCTCGACTCCGAGCATCGGAGACGACATGCTCGCCAATAACGTTTCCTGGAAATATTATGGCGACCAGTGGAACAACTATGTACCCGACCCTTACCAGCTGAACTATGGCGCTGTCGGCAAGGACTCGGATGAGTACTGCAATATTTGCAATCCGTTCCAGTACGACACTTCCATCATGGGTAACGCCGACATCCGCAATGCCCATATTCAGGACACTGCGAATCTTTACAGCGACATCAAGAATGGAACACTACCGGCGGTCTCAATCGTCAAACCGAGTGGGCTGGTAGATGGCCACCCATCCTCCTCCAAGCTCAACTTGTTTGAAGGGTTCACCAAGAAAATCATCAATGAAGTCAAGAAGAATTCGGCTTTGTGGAACGACACCGCGATCTTCATCACCTTCGATGAGGGCGGCGGCTACTACGACTCCGGATACGTCCAGCCTGTCGATTTCTTTGGCGACGGCACCCGCATCCCACTCATTGTTGTCTCTCCCTACGCCAAGGGTGGTCGCATCGTTCATGACTACTCTGACCACGTTTCGATCCTGAAGTTCATCGAAGCAAACTGGGCTCTTCCGACAGTCACCGCGCGCAGCCGGGACAACTTCCCCAACCCGACCGCCACTGCCGATAACCCCTATGTGCCGACCAATTCCCCGGCCCTCGACGACCTGATGAGTATGTTTAACTTTTCTTCTAAATAGTTCTCCTGAGTAGCAATCACTGTCGCCGGAGTTGGCAAAGCCAACTCCGGCTTTTTTATTTCGGCGAAGAGAGCCGTGCAGCCGTGCCGTAAACCTGCGGCTGCGTTGGGACATCGATAAGTTTGTCACATAGACGGTTCGAAAAACGTACCTCAGGGGCTAAAGTGTCTGTGTGAGAACTGTGAATTTGCATTCTGTCCCTGCAAACTAGCGCTGGGTGCCCCATACCCCCGGATTTCCTGCCAATGTCGTGGCGTTGGCAAGCTTCATGCGGCTTTCCTCAATAAAAGCCGCATACGCGGCTGTTGCATGGGCCTCGTACAGGAAATCCGGGTATCTCGCTCGTTTTTCGCGAGATATGGGCACCACGGACCTCAACTGCCCGCTCCCGAAGGATGAATCGAAAGCTTAGGGCATCTAGAAGCTCAGACGAAATAGGGCTGTGGTATCCCACATCTCGCGAAAAACGAGCGAGATATGGGGCACCCAGGATCTGTGGTCAGGACAGGCCTTTTTGGAAATGAGGTTCTCACGCAGACTCTAATGCCCTCACAGCCGAACTCTCTATGGCACGGCTAAAGCCGTGCCCTTCGTGGAGTCAGTGTCTTTCACGCAGCGAAAGCCTACCGCACCGGAGCGGTCGTAGCTGGGCGCCATCAGCAACAACTTCCCGTGTTGATCATTGCGATAGGCCTGGGGAAAATACCATACCGAGCCGAGGGGTTGATAATAGCTGCCGCCGCGCAGAATGCCGCCGCGGGTATGATCATCGACATATTCATCCGTCCACTGCCAAACGTTGCCGACCATATCCATAATTCCTGACGGACTGGCTCCGGTCGGATGGGCATTCACGCTGTCTGGGCCACGCATGGTCCGTCCGTGATCTACAGCGGGCACGCGGCTCGCATCCCAGACGTCGCCCCACGGATAAACGCGCCCCTCGCTCCCCTGCGCAGCATACTGCCACTCCCATTCATGCGGCAGCCGTTTACCAGCCCAGCCGGCATAGGCGCGCGCATCCTCGAGAGAAACCCAAGTGACTGGTTTGTCCGCCCAGCCCTGGGGATAATTGCCGCCCTTCCAGTCTTTGAGGAAGTTCAGATCGTCGGTAGGATGATAATGGGCCGCATCCAAAAATTTCTTGAAGTCTGCATTTGTGACCGGGTATTTATCCATGTAGAACGCGGAGAGGTGCATCTTGTGCTCGTGATAACGACGCGGTGTATCTTCCCAGGGATATTGCACGTCCACACCCTCGTCGTTGAAACCTTCGACCTCTATGCCTTCCACCTTGAATACGTAGTCTGCGGCAGGGATCATGGTCATGCCATCGGGAGTGGAGCTCGCGGGTTTCGATTTTGCGATCTCGACTATTTGTTGGGGGAGCGGCTTCCACTCATGCGAATAACTAGCCAGCGGCCGGGCCGTCATTGTTTTCATCTTGTCCATTAACGGCACGAACTCAGGACCAGGCTCCCCCGAAGCCGCAAGCAGAGCGGCATAGCCATGGGCTTCGATGGGGAAGGTTAGAACTGCCTGATCTCCATCGTGCTCGGGGGTTAACTCTGCGCCGTGATAGAGATCGTAATAGCGCACTCCAGGGGCGTACGGAACCGAGATCTGCCGTCCAGCAACGTCGTATTCATTTCGATTGACGATGGTCCATAGGGTCTGTTGCCCCTGTGGCCACTGGCTGGCAAAGACTCCATAACGATGGGTGGGATAGAGCGGGCGCCATTGTTTGCTAGAGAAAAACGGGGCGACGGCACGTTCGATGGTTGCCACCCGCCGGGTCGCTTCGCTGTCGCGTGGGGTGATTCCATTCCAGATACCCCAAATGTTTTCCCAACTTTCCCAGCCTTCGCCGTTGAAGAAAGCGAACTGAAGGTCGTCGGTCTTATCACGGTTCCAGCGATCGGAGATATTCACCTGGTGCAGCGGCTCCAGCCACCGGTATCGGTCGACCAGGGGCACGAAGCCGAACTTGTATTGGCCCCAGGTGAGCACGTTCCAGGCAAGTGCCTCGTCGCTGGGACTGCCCTCAGGCTCAAAGGCGAGCGGGTGTCCGACAGAGTCGGCGGCCAGAGAATAGGCCAACGGCACGCCGTCCTGGGTGTCTCCGTTGACGCCGTCGGCGCCGATCTCCTTCATGATCTCGGCGATGGCTTGCGGCCAGGGCATGCCAGGGTCGCGGGTTCCCTGATCCCACATCATCATGGGGAATAAGACGTGGACACCGCGACGATGGAAGTCATCCACCATTTTGCGCACCCCGGGGATTCCACCGGGCATGGAACGAATCATGTCATGCTGATTGCGGTTATCAATCCCCATGTTTGGATAGGTGGGCCAGATGAGGACCGCATCGATGCCACCAAATCTGTGCTCCAGATCGTCAAGGTAGCGATCGACGGTGTATTTGCCGGCTGCCGGATCATAGAAATATCTCTCCTGGACCATCATCTGCGGCTGCATAAAAGCCGAGTGGGTCCATTGGAAAGCCGGCAATCCATATCGTTGGGCACTGTAGCCTATGCGGATTTGGCGCTCAGCACGCCAGTGGGTGATGTCGCCCAACCATTCATCGAAATCCTTCGCTGTACAGGGTTTCGATCCGCCCTCCCAGGCACCTTTCTGGGTGAAGCAATCCGGCGCGGAGAATTGCTGCACGCTGCCATGGGGAGCATAGTGCGAGTCCTGGGCTTTGGCCGGCGGGTTCAGCAGGAGAAAAGCCAAGGATAAGTAGGCCAGGGGTAAGCGGGATCGCGTCATCATTTCTTCCTGTCTTAAAAGATGGGCGCCAGAGCGACCGCCGAGAGCCCACAAAGAAATACCGCAAACATCCACACCAGCAGGGTTTTGGCCCGAGAGGGGGCGGTGGAGAATTCGTGCCAGATAAAAACGCCCCAAGCGGCAGAAATCATGGTGGCGCCTTGTCCGATGGAGTAAGACACTGCGGGACCCACGATGTTGGCGCGGGAAGCTATGAAATTGAGCACCGCGCCGGTGCACCAGATCAGGCCGCCGAGGATTCCCCATACATGCCAAATCCCGGGAGCGCCGGTGTAGCCGGTCATACTTACGGGTGGTTTTCCGTCTAACGGACGCCGCATCAGGATGGAATTGGCGACGAGGGCACAGAGGCCGACGCCCAGGGCGAAGAAGAACGATGTGGCGTAGGGGCCGGGCGCACCCGCGCCGCTCATGGCGCGGGAGACGAAGGGATAGAAGCATCCCATGAGCAATCCGGCCACAAGGCTGATGACCACGCCGTTGACACTGATGCTTTGCCTTTCGGCCTCGCGCAGGCGGTAGGCTGCGGCATCGAGCACGATCGCGGTGACTACGAGGGCGATCCCTCCAAAGAGCATTAGCGGATTGCCTGCCGGCGCGAGAATGTAGCTGCTGACCGCTCCGACCACGAGAGCGAGACCGATGCCGACAGGGAATGCTACGGCGAGCCCAGCAATATCGATGGCCGCCACCAGCAACAGGTTGGCGACATTGAAGATGATGCCGCCGATGACGGCCAGGCCGATGTGGTGAAGATCGCTTGCGGAAATATCCTGCAGGAAGGGCCGGCCAGTATTGCCCATGGCTCCCAGGCTCAAGCCCCAAACCAGCGTACCCAGGATGAGGCCGATCACGTAGTCCCAATAAAAAAGTTGAAAACGGTATTGGGGACAAAGCTTGATGGTGTTGGCCCATGATCCCCAGCAGAGCATGCTGATGATCATGAACGTCAGCGCGATAGCGTAGGTCTGAGGTTGATACAACAGGGATCTCCTTGCGGCCTGACGAAAGTTGGTTGGGAGAAATGTACCTTACGAGGCGAGGATGGTGCGGGAAAAAGGCTTTTGTTGGTTTCGAGACGCCAGGGAAGGGCGCAGCGCTGTGGGGTGGAAGTGTGCGCCCTAAGCGCCCTATGCGCCCTTTGGGTGGAAGTGTGCGCCTTAAGCGCCCTATGCGCACTTTGGGTGGAAGTGTGCGCCCTAAGCGCCTTATGCGCACTTTGGGTGGAAGTGTGCGCCTTAAGCGCCTTATGCGCACTTTGGGTGGAAGTGTGCGCCTTAAGCGCCTTAAGTGTGAAAGTCGCGCCCTCATAACTGCAAAGATGGACCTCAGGGGCTGAAAGGCCCAGCGTTTTGTTTCTTTTATGTACGGGCTGAAGCCAGGCTGAAGCCTGGCTGAAGCCTGGCTGAAGCCTGTGCCCTTCAAAGAGGGAAGACGTAGCCCAGGGGCTAAGCCCTCATCAGACCCAACCATTGCGGCACGGCTGAAGCCGTGCCCTGATACAAAGCATGAGCGCGGTGACTTGGAATTGGTTCTCACGCACACTCTGAAGCCCTCGTTGGTTTCCCCGGTGCGGCCCGACTAAAGTCGTGCCCTGATACAGAGCAGCAGAGCGGTGGCTATCTGAATGCGCGCATTTCCGCAGATTTGGATCTATCGCTAGGTTCGCCGAGCAAGTCGTGCCTTGATACTTAAGCGCCATAAGGGCCGGTTTCACAGGGGGTCGCGCTGGTTTCGGGATTTTGTGGCCTGGTCCAGAGGGTTGTGGCCCGTCCTCGCCCGGCGGAGGTTCCCCGATGGATCAGGCCGAGTTTCAGCAATTGCTCGAGAGCAAGGTCAATTCGTTCTTTGCTGACGTGACGATGGAAAAGAGCGCGAATTTGCATTCTGGTTAGTCCTTCGGGAGCGACGTCAAGCGCCTGGCCGATGCGTTGGGCGGTGGGGTCAATGGGGGCGGTGTCGAAGAGAAGGCGAGCACTGGCGCGGCAGTAGTCCCATACAGCCAAGGCGGCGTGGAGGTGGCAGGCGTCGATGAGCGGGGTGCGATCCATGGCCGCGTAGATGGCGCTCAGGCGAAGGACCTGGGCTTCGGCGCGGCTGGTGGCGGCGCCGAATGCGTCCTCACGACCCTGGCTCAAGGCCACGTAGCCATCGTTCCATAGCTCGCTGGCGGCTGGCGTGCGCGAGAAGAGCAGTTCGTCCTGGCTTTGCACCCAGTCGAGGGTACGGCGTAGCTCGCCGGCGATCACGGAGTGCTGTTCGGGTGAAAGGCTGCCACCGTCAGGCAGGGATTGGCTGCGGCGCACGCTGGTCCACAAACAGCGATTGGCAAAGCCGTTGTGGGACTCGATGCGACTGAGGTGGTGAGCGAGCTCGCTTTGTGTGACATGGCCCACGATGCTGATGTGCGCGGCGGTGGCCTGGACGTAGCGATGGCCATCGTGAGAGCACAGGTTGCCGCCGTCCCAGGCGGAGCGCAGCAGGGGAGAGAGCTGGCCGGCCTCCCGGCCGAGCACGTGGATGACGGATGCGAATTCTTCGGAGAGCAGGAAGAGCCGGCGATCGGTGGCGGGCTGTTGATCGCGCAAGGCCTGGAGGATGGTGTTTGGGGTGGGGCGGGTGGTGGTTACGCAGCGGGAAGACCACAAAGGGTCGGCTTCGGCGAACAGGCTGGAGATCTGGCGCCAGCTCGTTCCTTTGCGAGCCTTGCTCGATTCGCCGACGAGAATGACGAAGAGATTGAGGCCGTGGCGCGTGGCTCCGACGCGGCAGTGCGGGCCGGGGCCGACGAGGTTGCCGAACGCGGCCAGGAACTGGAGGAGGACGGCGGCGGGATCGGCCTCGGTGTGCGGCGCGAGCGTGCGGACGAGGAGACCGGCGATGCCGTGGAGAGCCGTGCCGTCCAGCGCAGGTGGTGGGGGCGCGGATGATCTGGGTGGGTGCACAGCCGGAGGCTCTGGCTCCTCGACGGCGTAGGGGTCTTGGAATTCGGCGCGGAATTCGGCGCTTTCCTTTTGCTCTTCCTGCTCTTGCGTGAACTCCTGGAGGATGCGGAGGTCTTCTTCGGCGGGAGCTTCGCCCGGTGTGGCGAGTGCTTGCGCGGACTTATGGCGGCTTTGGTAAGCAAGCAGCTCTCCACAGCGACGTTGTATGGCAGCGAGTGTCGGCAGCGTAGGGGAAGGGTTGAAGGGGTTTGGTCCGAGTGTCATGCTTGGAAGCTCCCATGGTTCTGATTTGATCAGAGGCAGATTGGGTGTTTATCGCCCGGTGTCGATGTGTGTGCCTGTGCGGCTACTTGTTGCGTGGATGGTTGCAAACCCGCCTCGATATCTGATTTGACGCTATCTCTCGTGGACTCTCGCGTCCATAGGGGTCATGCAAAAAGATGAGGAAGCAGGGTAGTTAAACTGGAAGTAAACATCAGGGTTATTTGTTGCTGAGATAGTTACGATCCGGGTCGCCTAGCGGGGCCGGGGAGGATGGGGATAGGCAGACAACTCTCCCGGACCTCTAACACCTTCCTAAAAGTACCAGTCCCGTCCGGACGGAAAGTTTACTCGTGGAAGAGCCGGGCAGCTAAGAAAAAAACAGGAATGAGGGTATCATCGTGGATATGGCAACGATCCACATCTCGGAGGCCGACGCCGCCCGCGACTTCGCTGGCCTCTTGGCCCGCGTGCGCGCCGGTGCCGAGATCGTCATCGAGTCCGATGCTGTGCCGGTGGCCGTACTGCGCCCACCGGCGCCGCCGCGCCGCTCCATCGAGGAGTGCATCGCCCTGCTGCCGGAAGACTCCACAGTGACTATCGACGAAGACTTCGCCCGTGACGTTCAAGAAGCCGTGGCCACGCACCGGGAGCCGCTGAATCCTCCGACATGGGAGTGATCCCGTGGGACTGATCCTGGACTCCAGCGTGTTGATCGCTGCAGCGCGCAAGGGCAGAAACGCCCGCCAAGCGCTGGCCGAAATCGCCGTGCACCCACCGGCGAAGATATTGCCCCGTCGGTCGTGACGGTCATGGAACTGGCACACGGGGCAGTTCGCGCCAACACTCCGCACAGAAAGACCGCGCGGCAGCAGTTCATCCACGAACTGATGGCCGCGATACCCGTGCATCCAGTGTCGGCTTCGGTAGCTCTCAGGGCGGGGCAGATCGACGGAGAAAGCGCGGCGAGAGGCGTCACGCTGCCGCTCTCCGATCTGCTAATCGCAGTCACCGCGCTGGAGCTTGGCTACCGTGTCGCTACCGTGTCGCTACCGGGAATGTGCGTCACTTCCAGGCCGTTCCCGGCGTCTCTGTGGTTACGTTCTAAGCTGAAAGAACTTTTTCTTTTAGCTGCCGTTCTTAGCTGCTCATCGGATCCATTACAAAGCTCGAAAGGGCGGACGTCCGATTGGAGCAGCGCTTCGTGGTTGCAGCCAATCCCTGGGAAAGATGAAAGCTGATTTTCTGGCCGACGATAAATTTAGTCGTCAAATTTAGTGGTCGGACGGGGACTGTCACTTAGGAAAACGAGAGTCTCCTACGGGTCGAGGGTGAGCTCACGTTGCCTTCGGTCTGTGACGATCTTTTGCGGGGTCCTCGGGTCCTCGCTTCTGTAGAGCTTCTGAAAAATGGCGGCCGGTTTACCACTCCTAACAAAGTTCCAGTCCCCCTCTGACCACAAATCCTCTGACCACAAATCCTCTGACCACAAATCCTCTGACCACAGATCCTCGGCCATGGGTTCCATCAAAGCCGTTAAGAGTATCGATCGAAGCTAGCGCGGCTTGGCGCCAGACACGCACGTTTCATAAAAATCGTCTATGTGCACGCGAGCGTCCTGTCAGTCACTGGTTATCCTGCTACTGTGCAAACATGGAGATTGAGACGATCTACATCCCGCTCTTGAAAGAAGGTACCGACGTTTGGAGGCCAGTCTCTGCTGAGCGAATGAGCGACGGAACATTTCGTGTCTGCGGGCCGATTCCCGATGAGGAGCAGTGGGTGTATCAGCCAGGTGATAAGGTGGTGGTCAAAGATCGTGCCTTTTCAGGTGGAGAGACTGCCCTTGCAGCGGAACGCTTAGCAATCGAGTAGAAGAAGAGAAGAGGGAGGATTCTGTAGTCAGCGGAGATAAGGGAACGCGATACGTATCTCCCAGAATAGCTGCAATGGGTGTGCCGTCCCTCCATCTTTCGCCAGCGGCGTATCGGCAATCACCGCATTGCTTCCGAAACGAGGTGACCGCGTCCCCGGGTTAACCTAAGCAGGGATAACTCTTAAGCAATAATATTCGTGACTAGTAACTTCGAGTTAACTACCCCGTGTTCCTCAGGATTTTTGGTACCGCGCTTGCGTCTGGCACGCCCTGATGGCACCTTGGTGACACGCGGACCTCAAGTGGGCCAGTTCATTCGGGGTCAACAAAGCGGGTTCGGGCCCGTGGATCACGGTGAACCCTCGTTAAGCCCTTGGGAGGGGAGGCTGCTGGATCCAAGGAACCCCGGGGGCTTCCGAGGAGGTGGTACCATCTTCCCCGAAGGTGTTGGCAGATTGGAGATACGCGCTCAGTTCCGGCCAAAAGTTTGGGAGCGGTTAAGACCCGATGTGGAGTCCTGGGTTGTTGACACAGGCCGCTATCTGCTTGTGTTCGCCAGTCTGGCCCTTGGTCATTTATTTTGCTCGGGGCTTAGATTTGCGGGGGTTGAGCGTAGGGCTGTGGATTTTCTGGAGCGTTGTGATCTTGGCGCAAATGGAATAGTGCTCGTTATGTTCCTACTTACCCAGGTAAGGCGAGCGGCCTCCATATTTGGTAGATATGGAAAAGAGGCATAATGAAATACAGGGTGCCTGCGTTAGGACGATTTGATCGCTATGTCTTGTTGGACCATAAGGCAAGGTGGAGAAATGATGCGTTTTGCATGTCGGCCGCGTGGGTTTGGTACGTAGCCAGGTCACTTTACGGTTCTGCTTCCGATACGAGGTTGCTTGAAGAGACTGCGGCTATTCTTGCGGTGGGTATGGTCGGCACTACAATTCGATACTGCACCACTTCTGAAAAGCTGAAATCGTTTGCAGTTGGATTTGGGATCACACGGCGAACTCTGGTCGGGCAAGGGCTGGCGGCGCTCTTTGCAAGCTTTGTGGTCTTTGCACAGCCCGTCGGAGCCGTACTAATTGATGAGCAACTCAAGCGAACTTTGAAGGCCCCGCTTACGTCAGCGAAGCTTGATAAAGCGGCTCTTTTGGTGATGAACGCGCAGAAATTTGATGTCCGCTTGAACCCAGATACAGTTAGAACACTTGGTAATGAAATTCTCACTGCCACTGCGGAACAGCCTCATTTGATCACATCCGCTATTAGCGCTTCCGCTACATTTGCTGGGTACTCTACTTACTTACTTGCGCCCAGGTTTGTGCGCGGCAGGGTAATACATGTGGAGCGAGACGGTCTCGTCGCAGATCTAATCCTTGTTGGCCCTGAAGTGGCAAAGGATTTCGCGGTCTGGATTGCGGGGCCCGGTGTCTATGGTGGCGGCAAGGGTCCGCCCTCAATCGTTCCCCCGGTGCAACATGTAATTGTTCAGGTTCGTCAAGAAACCTACTCGTTCTGGGTCAACTCCCATCTACGTAACATCACGTTTGTAAACGCGAATATCGGATATTTCGGCGGTTCAATAAAACTAGAGGCCGTCCAGTTCATAGATTGTCACTTTCAGGTGCTGGCTCACGATGCCGAAAGCAGAGAAAACGTGAAGCGATTTCTATCAGCCGTATTGACTGGTGAACCGGTAAATCTTGATCTTCTAGGGCAAGGGGTAGTGCTACCTTAGAAGAGAGCTAACAGACCGCTCTTACAAATACTGCTGCCCGTCGCGCTGAGGTAAACCCGCTTATTGGAATGGCCACCCGTGAACGCAATCACCACTAGAGATAAAAAGCGAAGTGCGCATTGCAAATCTCAATCCGATCGCCGTATTTAAGCGGGGCGGGTTCAAACACGCGTACGCCGTTCAAAATGTCCTGTTGGAAGAGTTCAAATCGGTGAGCAGGAATTGCCCGTCGTCCTGACGTAGGATGCGTGCGTGGAAGCGCTACACATACGCAGCGTCGGGGAGGATATCGTTGGTCGGGTCGCGACCGATGCTGGTGATCTCCTGATTGATGGGGTATCCCCCGACCTTCGATCCGCGGCGGAAAAGCGGGACCGGACGGAAGTCACCCTAATGGAAGTGGGTTACGTGTGTCCTGGTAGCAAGACGATTTCATTAGGGCCATTTCCGTCCCGGATTGATTTTGTGTCACCGGGTTGTATATCAGGAGAAAACCGCAGATCTCTCCACTGCGCTACCCCGGATTTCCTGTAGAAGTTGGTGGCGTTGGCGAGCACCATGCGCCTTTCTTTAGGGAAAGACGCACAGCGGGTCTGTCTAGTGCAGCGAACGAAGGAAATCCGGGTACGCTCCGGTCGAGATGACAATTCTGTTTGAGGACAGAATTCCGTGTTTCCAGGAGAGGTCCGCGGAACTGCAGATCCCTCGGCTTCGCTCGGGATCACAAGGAAAGGGTGACATAATTAAGGAAAGTGGTTGCTGGGCAGACGGCGTTTTTCATCATCTTCGGTGGGCCGCAGGCCCATCGGAAAACTGGGGACGGACCGGGACCTTTGCGTGATAATTACCGTTACAGAAGGATGATGTACGTTCCGTCACTGGAGTGTTTCTGGCGTAAATGCCTGAAAAGGGCGCATCCATTAGGGTCATTTCCGTGTGTCGTGCTTTCTCCCAAAGGAGCAACAAGTCAATGCCATACGGCGGCTCCGAGGAGTCCGTCTGCAAAAAGGGCATATAAAAGCCGAGCGATGCTGGAGTTGTTCAATGTCTGTCGAGTCGTGGAAAGTGATATTTGACTGGTCTGCCATTCTTTTGGTCGGACTCTCGATTATCGCGGGTTCCTTAGCGTTGATTACCGGCAAGAAACTTAGCGATCGCCAAAGCGCACAATTGGAACAATTCAAGATTGACATTGCGAAGCAGCAAGAGCGCGCAGCAAAAGCAGAAGGGGATCTGTTGGAACTCCAGCATGCAACTTTGCCTCGGAACTTTGATCCTCGAAAAGTTGGAGAGAAGATCAATAAATTCGGCAAAATCAGAGTTAATGTATGGACTCTCTCCGATTTTGAGCCTAACCACACCGCCAAATTGATAATAGCGGCAGTAGGGAGCGCCGATTGGCTTGTCGGTCGTACTGGATCAGGTGGTGGTGCGGGTGAGCTTTCTAGACCAGGAGTTTGGATTGAAGTCTCTCCTATGGCCAAGCCTATTGTCGGTTCCCGCGAAGGAGTGAGTGTCAATGCGACAACAGGCGTAGCGACGCACTTCATTATTCCCTCTGAGCCGCGAATTCCAGAAAAAGTGCGGTCCGAGGAACTATCTCGGTTGAGAGCGGCTGCGAACACTTTAGCTGAAGCTCTCAATGCAGAGGGCGTCGTTACCAGACTTCGACCGCTCACGGAACAGCCTTCACCGATGATGACTCCCGAGCCGGACACGCTCTGCATTTTCATTAGTCTTAAGCCGATGCCAGGGATGCCAGACGATTTCCGCGTTTCCTCTCCAAAACCAAGCGTGGCCGCTAACGAATAGGTGATAAACAACCAGGTGAAAACAACCAGGTGACAGACAGGACGTACCCATACCGGCACAACTACAGCTACAAATATCAAATCAGGGGCCGCAATCTACTCTGGTTCAAAGGCCAGCTCGGTCTGTCTCGCATCCAGACTGGTTTTAGGAGGGCGCCCTCCCTTTCGTGGTGCCAGCCGCCGCTTCATCGACCCTTCGAGGGCCTGCACAAACTCTGCGCTGCCTAGCGGCCGCCCTGTGTGGGTGCACCGACGAATCTCCATCAGCTTGGATTTCCATCTCGCCAGCCGCTAGGTACTGCCGCCAGGCACCGGCAGTCCAATTTTTCCGCCATACCTCCAAATCTAATATCTCGTTCCGCGCTTCCGCTCCGCAGTGCGCCGCTGCGCTGGACCACGCCCACGCTTCCGCCTCCCTCGCCAAGCCGGCGCGCACCGGGTTCAACTCCGTATAACGCAACGCTTCCCACAGAAGTTGATTGCCGCCCAAGCGGAGTTGAGAACGTCTTCAGACACAGGTTCACGGGATACGTCCTGTCTGTCACCGGGTTTTAAATATGTCACCGGGTTTTAAATAATGGTGTGTATTGAGTGTGGATTATCGAAGATAATAGGGGAAGAACCGCGTCAAATAACCGTACGCTTCAGGACCGAGACACGAGCGTCAAGCATGCACAGTCGAGAGGTCATCAGATTGCTAGAACAGGAGGGCTGGAAGGAGGTCAACCACGTTGGTAGCCACAAGCAGTTTAAGCATCCTACGAGGCCCGGCAGGGTAACGGTGCCGCATCCCAATCGGGACATTCCACGAGGAACACTAAAGAGTATCGAAAAACAGGCGGGCATCAAGTTTAGATGACCGCCGCGGAGTGAAGCAAATGGAGTATATCGCTTACTTGCACAAGACCGAGGCATCCGATTTCGGAGTGAGCTTCCCGGATTTTCCGGGATGTATCACCGCGGGAAAATCTCTGGAAGAGGCGCGGCGGTTTGCCGCCGAGGCGCTAGGTTTGCATATTAAGGGCATGGAGGAAGACGGGGAAGCGATCCCCGAACCTTCGAGTCTTGATGAGTTGGAGGGCGATCCGTCCATGGAGGGGGCGGTTGCGGTACTGGTGAGTGTACCGGCGACAGACGCGACAGTACGAATAAACATTACGGCACGCGAAAGCCAAATCGAAGAGATAGATGCTCTCGCGGAGGCGAGAGGCATGACCAGGTCGGCATTTATGGTACAGCGGTCTATCAAAAAGCCGTCTGTCAAAAAGGCAGCGGCCCGTCGCCGACGAAAACCATCGCGAGGTACTCGCTAGGCTGGCGCGCGCGACGTGGGTGCCTGCCACGGCTCGACATTTTCGATCTTCCGGGCTGGTTAGCATCTCGAGCAGAAGATCAATTTGAGATTGCAGCTATTAGCATTGCTGAGCTTTGGCATGGCGTGGAGCGCGCATCCGCAGCTCAGCGGGCAAGGCGGCAAAAATATCTTGAGGCTCTCGTGGCGCCTACACGGAAGAAACGGCGTATTATCATGCGCGTCTATGGTCTGACCTGGAGACCTCCGGCAAGATCATCGGCGCCTATGATCTAATCGTGGCGGCCACAGCCTTACAACGCGGCAGCACCCTGGCTACATTCAACCGACGGCACTTCTCCCAGGTAAAGGGCCTAACTATCCTCGAACCGAAACGGTATTGAACTTTAGCGGCTGTCCTTGCGTATGTATTCCAAAACGTGTGCTTGCCGCAGCCAAGCATGGGAGGTGTGGATTGTCACGGTTCAGCCGCTTCTTCTCCAGAAATCGCCGCTCTGTCGACATTTCTGTCTCCGTCCAGAAACACCTTGACGAGCGGGCCAGTGAACCGATGGAAGAGGGCATGCCGCACGATGAGGGCGAACGAACCGCGCGTCGCGATTTCGCCAATGGGACACTCCTCCGGGAGCGGAGCCGTGAAGTGTGGCAGTGGCAGAGACTCGAATCGCTGCTGGTGGACCTGAAGCATGTATGGCGCCGGCTAAGGCGGTCGCCGGGGTTCGCGATCACCGTGGTGCTAACGCTGGCCATCGGCATCGGAGCGAACACCGCGGTCTTCAGCGTGCTCAACAGCGTGCTGCTGCGGCCGCTGCCCTATCCGGAGCCGCAACAACTGGTTTCGCTCCACATCAACGCGCCCGGCGCGCCCGGGCTGGCTGAGTTTCGCAGTGAGTTACGCCTGTCGGCCTCGATGTACTTCACCTTTGCCACGCACAACCGCGTGTTCCAATCTATGGGCGTGTGGGGACCGGGGACAGCAAGCATCACCGGCATCGCCCAGCCGGAGCAGGTAAACACTGCGCAGATTTCCGGTGGCGTTCTTGAGGCGCTCAATGTTCCCCCCTTCCATGGCCAATGGCTTACGCCGGCCGATCAGGACGCCCATGGGCTGGGTCGGGTGATGTTGAGCTATGGCTATTGGCAGCGTCGCTTCGGCGGCGACCCTGGCGTCGTAGGACGCACCATCCGCTTCAATTCCCAGCCACGCGTGATCGCCGGTGTGATGCCGCGTGGATTCAAGATTGTTAATTACGACTTCGATCTCCTGGTTCCGCTGGCCCTCGATCCGGTAAAGGAGCAACTGGCTGGGTTTGCTTATCGCGGCATCGCGCGGCTCCGGCCCGGGGTTACGATTTCGCAGGCGAACGCCGATTTGGCGAGCCTGGTCAACGTATGGATGGACTCGTGGTCCAACGGTCCGGGCAGCGATCCGCACTGGTATCTGAGGTGGAAGATCACGCCGGCGCTGCAGCCGCTGAAAGAAACCGTGGTGGGCAGCATCCAAAAGGTGCTTTGGGTGGTCATGGGAACGATCGGCATAGTGATGCTGATCGCCTGCACCAACGTGGCCAACCTGTTGGTGGTCCGCGCCGATGCGCGCCAGCAGGAGCTTGCGGTCTGCTCGGCGCTCGGTGCGGGACGATGGCGGATTGCGCGTGAACTCTTGCTGGAGAGCGTGACGCTGGGGCTGCTGGGCGGAGCAGCAGGCGTGGCCGTAGCATATGCCGGGCTCCGTTTGTTGACGGCGATCGGGCCGGTGGAACTGCCGCGTCTAAGCGAGATCTCGCTCGACGGTAGGTCCGCCGCCTTCACACTCATTCTCTCCGTGCTTTCCGGTCTGCTGTTCGGCGCCATCCCGGTACTGCGCTATACGACTTCGCGGCAGCGCCTGACCTGGCTCGGAGCGACACGCACGGCGAGCGTAAGCCGCGAACGGCAGCGCGGCCGCAATCTGCTGGTCGCCGCCCAAGTGGCCATGGCGCTGGTGCTGCTCATCGGCGCGGTGCTGATGATCCGCACTTTCCTGGCGATGCGCGATGTCGATCCCGGCTTCTCCGATCCTGCATCCCTCCAGGTGATGCGCCTCTCCATTCCGGAGACGCTGGTTCGCGATTCCACGACAGTCGTGCGCATGCAGAACAGCATCCTCGACAAGCTGGCTGCGATTCCCGGGGTTTCTTCCGCCGGCTTCGCCGCTTCCGTTCCGATGAGCGGAACCGAACCGAGCTGGGACGAGATCCTCATCGAGGGCAAGAACTACGTAGGCGATAACCCTCCCATGCGCCTCTACAACTACGTCTCGCCCGGATACTTCCGCACCGCCGGCACACGGCTCGTCGCGGGGCGCGATTTCACATGGGCGGAGGTCTACGGCGTGAGGCCGATCGGAATCGTATCCGAGGGCCTTGCGCGCGAGCTGTGGGGATCACCCCGCGCCGCACTCGGCCAGCGATTCCAGGAGTTTCCAGGCACGCCCTGGCATGAAGTGGTGGGCGTGGTGCAGGATGTGCGTGAAAATGGTGTGGATCAGGTGTCGCCCGCAACTGTCTACTGGCCTTCGCTGATGGGCGATCCCGCCGCCCCGGAAAAGCTCGGAGCCTGGCGCACTGTCTACTTCGCGCTGCGCAGCCATCGCGCAGGGACGCAAGCGTTCATCAACGAAATGCAGCAGGGCGTCTGGTCGGTGAATTCGAATCTGCCGGTGGCCGATGTGAGCACCATGCAGGAGATCTACAGCGAGTCCATGGCGCGTACTTCGTTCACACTGGTTATGCTGGCCATTGCCGGAACGATGGCGCTCGCTCTGGGCATCGTCGGAATTTACGGCGTGATCGCGTATGCGGTCTCGCAGCGCACACGGGAGATCGGAATCCGCATGGCGCTGGGAGCGAAGAAGAGTGAACTGGTGTGGATGTTCGTTCGCTCAGCGCTGTTGCTTACCGGCGTTGGCGTGGCTATTGGCCTTGGCGCGGCAACCGCACTCATGCGCCTCATGCGAACGCTACTGTTTGGCATTAGTCCGCTCGATCCGGTCACGTTCATAGCCGTACCGGTTGTAGTGGTCGCTGCCGCGGCGCTGGCAAGCTATCTGCCGGCCCGCCGCACCACTGCTGTTGATCCAGTCGTAGCGCTTCGAGCCGAGTGATGAGGAGGAAATCTGTAGCTGGAGCGGGAAGATTTGTGGTCGAAGATTTGTGGTCAAGCTAGCCCAGACCTCGTTCCACCATGACCACCAGCCGTTCGCCTAGCTCCAGCACCATTTCTCGTGGCATCTTGTTCAGTGGTCCTTCAAGCACCAGAAGCGCCAGCCCGTGAACTGTCGACCACGCAAGATACTCCGCGTGTTGGCGAGCCTTCTTGCTGAGTAAGCCGCTCTGCTGCATGCGATCCAGGGCCAGCGAAAGCAGTTGAAACGGATTCAGCCCCATAGCCGCCGTATTCGCAGGGTCATGAGAATGAACTGGTGGTGAGATCGAAAAAGCAGTGCGAAACATACCCGGCTCTCTCATCGCGAATCCCAGGTAGCCCATCCCCACCGCACGCAGACTCCTTCGCGCAAACGCCTTGGGATCGCGTCCCGGACGACACTTCTTCATCTCATCTTCAATCGCTGCAGCCAGCCGAGATAGGCATGCCGACCGTACCGCATCCAGCAGCTCAGCCTGGCCGGCAAAATGTCTGTAAGCCGCATTCGGAGAGACACCCGCCTGCCGGGTTGCCTCTCGCAGAATGACGGCATTGGGTCCTCGTGCGCGGGCCATCTCGAGACCGGCCGTTACGAGCGCGTTGCGCAAATCGCCATGACGAAAAGTCTTGCGTTTCTCAAGGGAGACGTTCTTTTTCATTGTCTATTCAAAGAAGAGTGTACCGCGGAAAGGGCTGCTTGTGGACAGCATCCACTTTTCGATGTTAGCGTAAGTGAACAGTGTTTACTTGATTGCGACACATCGCTAAAAGGAAGGTGCAACATGGCAGACGGATTCATCTGGTACGAACTCGTAACCAATGACGTGGATAAGGCAGCCAACTTTTACAAGAAAATAGTCGGCTGGAACATCAAAGACTCCGGCATGCCGGGCATGAAGTACATGCTCTTCGGTAAAGACGGCAAAGATGTGGGTGGCATGATGACCTGGGCCGGCGCCGGCGCGCCTGAGCTTCCTGCTCAGTGGATGGGTCACATCCACACTGCGAAGCTCGACGAAGAGCTGAAGGCTGTAACAGCCGACGGCGGGACTATTGTGAAGCCCGCTCAGGATATCCCCGGCGTCGGACGTTTCGCGGTCGTGCTGGACCCGCAAAAGGTGAAGTATCTGCTCTTCGAACCCGGCAAGGGAGATGTTCCGCCTCGTCTGGGCCAGATGGCGGTGGGTAATGTGGGGTGGCACGAACTACTTACCGATGATCAAGCGAAGGCTTTTGACTACTACTCCAAGCATTACGGCTGGCAGAAGGACACTGCGCACGACATGGGAGCCATGGGCACCTACCAAACCTTCCGGACGGACAAGCCCCTCTATACCGGCGGAATGATGAACCGCAAAGGCCCCGGCATGCCCGAAGGTATTCCGCCGCACTGGCAGTTCTACTTCACCGTCGACGACATCGAGGCGGCCCAGAAACGTGTGATCGAAGCGGGCGGCGAGATAGTGCTGCCTCCCATGGACGTGCCCGGAGGCTCGCGCATCCTGCAGGCCACAGACGACCAGAACGGCCACTTTGCTCTGATGCAGGGACCAAAATCGTAACCGCAATATACTTCATGCCCGATGCAGCCGTTGTTCGCTCGCAGGACAACGGCTGCCGAATTCACGGGAAGTTTTGAAACCTGAGAGGAGAGAGCAACATGTCCGAGAAGATGATTACCTGCCTGTAGTTCGACCACGGGAAGGCCAGCGAAGCAGCCGAATTCTATGCTGCCACCTTCCCCGACAGCCAGGCCGGGAAGATCACCGCCTCACCCACAGACCCGCCGTCCGGTCCTGAAGGCCAGGAACTCATCGTTGAGTTCAGCGTCTGCGGCCGCAAGTTCATGGGCCTCAACGGCGGTCCGAAGTTCATCCCCAACGAAACGGTGCCAACGTCATCGAGATTTGTGGTCGTACGTCGCGGACGACCATCACTTCTTGATCGTCCAATAGGCCCCGCCTGCGCCATCCTCTTTGAAATCGATATCGACCGGATATTCTTTGCCGCAACCCTTGACCAGCCACTTCTCCTGCCACTGTCTGGCGCCGGTCGCGCCTGAGAAGGGCGTTACGACGTATGGCGTAACATCCTCGACGTTGTGGCATCCCAGCGAGCCCATCTTGCCGGCGACCCCCAGCATCGTGTCGCGCTTGAGCTGCGGGCTCGTCAGCGTGCCTTTTTTAATCGTGCCGGCAAGCAGATCTGTGTTGGAAGCAGGAAGGGATGGGCTGGCGGAGATCTTCACGGCCGACACCATGCGTGAGGCATCGAACTGCAAAAGCTGCTGTTCAACGCCTGCAGCGTTCTTCGTTACCCATTCACTCGTCGTGCCGGGAGCTGACTCGCCGTAGGACCGGTGAGTATAAAACACCCCGACACCTTGATTGTCGACGAGGACGAAGCGTGCCGCATCGAAATCCACACCAT
Source organism: uncultured Acidobacteriaceae bacterium (assembly GCA_963717225.1). Lineage (GTDB taxonomy): Bacteria > Acidobacteriota > Terriglobia > Terriglobales > Acidobacteriaceae > PALSA-350. The sequence continues at coordinate 158,954 of CAVQWB010000043.1, forward strand.
GGGGGGTTGGCAGCACTACGGCCAAGAAATGCTCGCCCGGTTGTTGCCCCGAAGCGGAAACCGAGATCGTTCGCAGGATTGTGGCTTTCGCGCCCTGGGCAGTCGCCCGGACCCGACCGGTGATCGTGGCCAGAGCCTCCTGATCATGAGCCGCGGGATATAGATTGAGTTCCAGCATGTCGGTAAAGGTGTGAAGGTCCTCCTGGCCCGGGGGCGTGAAATCGTATGTGTTGCCCTGCGACGAGCGGAGCAAATATTCGGTGCCCCGGAACGTGACCTTGGCCGTCGCCGGCGATTGAAGATCGGGCATGGCGGCGGCCAAACCTGTTGGCAGGTGCGGCGTTGCTGCGGCAGCAAGTGCGGCCGTGGTCGCGGCCAAGGCGAATGCAAAGAAGATGGATCGGCGTTTCATCATTTCATCTCTCCACTAGAGAATGCTGCGGCGCTTCTCACCCAATCCAGAGTTGCAGAAAGGTCTGAGACATCGCGATCTGCTGGCAAAGTGACTACCGTAATTTGACGACTATGAAGAGGAATGACGGCGTGGTCAACGGATTGGCCCTTAACGCTTAATTAACCGTGAAGCTGAGCGTTTTCAGCCGTTTGCTGAGCCTCATTAACCAGTCTTTCCGGATTTTGCGGCACGGCATCACGGCGATTCCCTTTGAGCCGCCTCGTAGAAGTCAGGAAGCATCCGCTTGCTCTCATGTTGCGGCGGCCTGCAGGGAGCAGACGGAATGAGCCGGGCCTTAGGAGAAGCGGATCGCCGGTATACCAATTTCATCCATGCGCGTTGCCGATGGACCGGTCATTTATTTCAGAGGCGGTTCGCATCGGTCGCCATGGACGAGTCGCACCTGAGGTCTGGGGTATCGTACGTCAGTCTAAATCCGGTTTGGGCCGGGCTTGTGTCTCGTGCCGAGGAATGGGTTTGGTCGAGTGTGCGAGCACACCTTGCTGGTGAGGATGACAGCCTGGTGTCTGTGCGTCCCGTGCTCGACCGGTGGCCGACTTTTCGGAATTTGTTGTTAGGGGATTGTGAAAGTTCACCTTATTGAGAGAGGCGGAGGGCGCCCGCCCGGCTGGAGAGAATTTCCGGGCTATACTAGCGCAACGATTCTCTTCTTTCGCCGAATGGACGTGTTCATCATGTCGAATCGACCTCAGAGGTCTCCGTGGCTGCTGCTTTGTCTTCTACTGATCGTGGTTCCTGTCAGTTTCTCTCAGGCCCAGGCGAGCGACTCGGCGCCGGTCAAAAAGCAGCTTCCGGCGGACGTGCGAGCCTACAAGGCCGCCGTGGCAGTCGTCGACCCTGAGAAGCGCCTTGCTGCGATGCGCAGTTTCGTCAAGGAGTATCCAAAGAGCCGGGGGGTGAGCGACGTTCAACGCCAGATCCTCAAAACCCTGCTCGATAACTTCCCGGAGCGCACGGTTGAAATCGAGAAGCAGGCAAAGCTCGCGGTGAAGGGCTCGGGGAAGGGAGACGTTGCATGGGCCCTGGCAGAGGCCGGAACCAACGGCGTCGATCTGAAGCTGGCCGAAAAGCTCGCGAAAGAGGAAACCGCCCATCTTAGCGAGGCCTCCTATGACAAGGACAGGCTGGCAAGCTACGTGAAGTACAAGGAGACTCCTCCCAAGCCCGAGGTCCTTCATAAGGGTTACGTGAACGCCCGCGCCGAGGCGCTGGCAGTGCTTGCCGACGTCTACCTTCACGAAAGCAAGTCGACTCAGGCGGCCGCTTTGATTTCGGAGGCCTTTACCCTCGATCCGCTGGTCGACGATGTTAACTCCCTGCGAGGCCGCCTGGCGCTGCTCGATCATAATGATGGGCTGGCTCTCGAATCCTTCGAGCGGGCCCAACTGGTGGGTGCGATCTCGACCGCGGACCGTAAGAAGATGATGGAGCTCTACCGCGAAGCCCACGGCGGCAGCGAAGAGGAGTTCGACGCCGAGATGGACGCGCGTTATGCGCAGCTCTTTCCACCGCCTTTTCCGGCCGGCGGGCCTTCAACAAAGGATGTCCATCGCACCGTGCTTCTGGAGCTCTTTACGGGTTCCGCTTGCAGTCCCTGCGTTGGCGCAGATCTTTCGATCGATGCTGTGCTCGATGCATATCCGCGAAGCGAGGTCGTCGCGCTGGCCTTTGATGAGCATATCCCTGATCCGGATCCGCTGGCCAATCCCGATTCTGTCGCGAGGAGACAGGTATATGACATCGACGGCACTCCTACGTTTGTCATCGATGGTGTGGTGCAGGACCTTTATGGCGCCAACCGCGACGGAAGCCGGGAGCTCCACGACAAGCTTGCGAAGCTGGTCGAAGCTTACGCGTCGCTGCCCAGCGGCGTGGAACTGAAGCTTTCCGCTGACGCCGCATCGGGCGGCGTTTCCCATTTGATCCATGCTCATGCGATCGGGCAGCTACCCAACACCGGCGAGGTTGCGAAGATTATCGCCGCGAAACCAAAATCCGACGAGCCAGCCAAAGCCGCGCCGAAGGCGGACACGAAGGCTCCGCCCGCTAATGCGATGCCAGCCGCGGCAGTTCCTGCCGAGCCCCAACTGGTGGTCAACTTCGCATTAGTCGAGGACGAGATTCGCTACAGTGGCGAGAACGGGATTCGCTTCCATCGGATGGTCGTCCGCTCGCTGGCAAAACCCGCAGACTCCGGCTTTCGCGTTACGGCTGGCGACAACTTCAGCCTGGATGCCTCATTCGATCTGGCGGCGATCAGCGGCGCGATTCGCACCTATCTGGACGATTACGAGCAACACAACGACCGGTTCGGCAAGATCACGTTCATCAGCAAAGACACGACGATTCGGCCGAGCCATCTCGCGATCGCGGCATGGGTGCAGGACTCAGTGAGCCACCGCGTGCTTCAGGCCGCCTTTATACCGGTGAGCCAACAGCAGAAAGAAGCCGAGTAGCATGGGATCTCCGCGGCCGGTGTACTTGCTCCTCGCAGTACTGCCCCTCGCGGTCAATCCCGCCGCACATGCGGCCGCGAAACCGCCGGTTCAATGGCATGTGAAAACCGCACCCGCCAAAGCCGTGAAGGCGGGAGCGAAGTTTACGGTCAGGATCACCGGCCAGATTGATTCGGGATGGCATCTGTATGCGCTGGAAGAGCCGCAGGACGGACCTGTCGCTACGGAGATTGCTTTGACCGATGGCGACCCCGCCGATTTGATCCGCGTCGAAGAGGGAAAACCGAAGGTTCTCCCCGATCCGGTCTTTCAGAAGCCGGTAGGATTTTTTGAAGGGTCCGCCGACTTCACCCTGCAACTGCAATTGGCCACGGATGCGAGTCCGGGTCCGGGAACTTTGAGGGTCCTGGTGCGCTATCAATCGTGCAATGACCGCGTGTGCCTGCCCCCCCGTACCGACACGATTCCAGTTGCGCTGACGATGACTCGATAATTTGCTGCAGAAAATTTAGTGGTCAGACGGGGAGTGTGTCGGAGAGAAGTCCTGACAATTGGTCTAAAAAATAGGAGAGAGATAAATACTGCGGTGCCGCCTTATTACCTTGGAACCGCAGCCAGGGGTCTTGTTCTTGGCATTCGGAGACGGAAAAGGGGCAAAAGGCATGCAGAGGCAGAACATTGCCGTGAATCGCTATGCACAGGCAATGGCAGCACGGAGGCGGAATAGTTTTAAGAGATTGTGCGTGGCGCAGATGAGTTTCCATTCCGAGGTCACCTTGGACACGCCTCGTAGGCGAAATCTTCGGATGCCGCGAGCTTCTTTGATCTGTCCAAAGACTGGTTCGACCGTGGATTTTCGAAGAGCGTAGCGAGCCTTCCCTTCTTGGCTGGCCAGGGCCTCTCTCATGCGGATTGCTTCTTCGTTGCGCGGTGCACTGGGAGGCAGGGGCGCTCCAGGTGGTTGTGGATTGGAGTCAGGTGAAACCAGGACTTCAATTCCCTTCAACGACGGATCCAGCAGGCTGGTCGTGTCCCAATAGCCCGCATCTGCGGTGATGGTCTCTGGAGTGGCCTGGGCGGTGCTGCATACACTTTTTACAAGCGGCAGCAGTTGCTGCCGATCGATCGTTTGTTGGGTTAACTCGGCGGCCACGATGACTTGAGCGTGTGCGTCCACTGCGATCTGGACATTGTAAGCCTGCACAAAGCATTTCTGCCCGTTGTCTCTCATCACCCGCGAGTCGGGATCGACGAAGTTATACTGACGGCCCGGTGTAGCGGCATTCTTTCTAGCTCGTTGGCGCTGCTTTTTCTCCTTCTCGCGCTGCCTCCGATCTTTTGGCGGTTGACTGGTTTGCTCCTCTTTGCTGGGGCGACCGCGTCTGCGCAGGGGAAGGGCGCCAACGGCTTGCAACTGCTCTTTTGCCTCTTGCTCTAGTTCCGTCTTGGCCTGCTGCAGCCGCTGCAAGCGCTTTTGCGCGTTCGCTAAGTCGTCGGGCAACGGATCAGCTGGTTGGCTGACGCCAAAACGTTGGTCTTCTTCTTGATCTGTTTGCTGCGCTTGGTTCAGTAATCGTTCCACTTCGGATCGCCAATGTTGCTCGCGTTCGCTGATCTTTTGATAATCCACGGATCGGTGGGTGCTGGCGTTGGCCTTAATCTTGGTGCCATCGATGGCTACGTTGCCCAACTTCACCAAACCAGCTTTCTGACATAACCTCAAGGCCTGTACGAACAAGCCGGCCAGCGCCTCCAGATGCTCCTGACGAAACGCAGCCAGGGTATCGTGGTCAGGATGCTGGTCGGCAGACAGATAACGAAATGCTAAGTTATCGTAGGTCGCCTTCTCGATCTTCCGGGAGCTAGTTATTCCGATGCAGTATCCGTAGAGCAATAACCGCGTCATCATCAGCGGGTGATACGCCGACAGCCCTCGGCCGTCCTTCCGTTCGTACTCAGCATAGATGGCAGACAAATCGAGTTCATTGACTACATCCGCTATAAACCGTGCCAAGTGGTCTTCCGGCAGCCAGTCTTGTAGCGAAGGAGGCAACAAAAACTCTTGCTCTAGGCTACAAACTCGAAACCGCTTGCTCATAAGTGAATCATACGAAATTCCTGCGCGCGCCCATAAAGGTTTTTTCGCTGATCGCCTATCTATCTCCGACACACTCCGGGACTGTCACTTAGGGAATCGAGAGTCTGCACGGGTGGAAGGTGACTCACGTTGGCGGTCTGTGGCTATCTTTTCGCGGGGTCCTCGCTTCTGTCGAGCTTCTGAAAAATGTCGGCCAGTTGACCACTTTTAGCAAAGTCCCAGTCCCGTCTGACCACAAATCTCCTAATCTCCTGACCACAAATCTCCGATTCTCCCTGCTCATCCAAGGGTCGCCGTCACGTCCAGAACGAGAACTGTTACCCCACATAGAAGAATGAGCACTGCGGCTACAATCGCTCTAGTGCGGCCTCTCTGAGCCTCGGTGGTGACAGCGCTCGCCGCTCGCCAGTAGCACCAGGCGCCAAGAATAACCAGCAACAGTTCCATCAGAGCTGAAACTGTCTTGAACTGCCACAAACCGAATCCGAGCCTGGGAGGATGGCCGAGATTGCCAGGCAGGAGGGGCATGTCGTGACGGTGAACGATCAGGTCGAGCATCCAATGGGAAAGCGAAACCAGTCCCAGCACGATGGCGCAGCGCCTGCCCCATAGCGGACCAAAGATCAGAGCGAACACGGCAGACAATGCTAACGCTCCGAGGAACGAGTGCGTGTAGTCCGCGTAGATGATGTTCTCTCCGTAGCCGCCAGGTAGGCCGGGTACAGGCTTCGCTGTTTCGATCTTCATCACGAACAGTGGGATAAAGACGATATCGAGCCACACTGTTGCGAGCATAAGAGACCAGAGCGGGACTTTGGGTTCGCGCGATTTGACGATGGCGGCAAATCCAAAATGTCCCGCGATCATTGCTTTGCCTCCTTCGCTCGACAGCGCGGCCAAGGAATGGCGGCATCAACCGCCCCAACGACGATAACAAAAAGAACGACTCCCAAGATGAATTGCATCGTACCTTCCTATGCCCTCAGCATTTTGAAACCTGCTGCCTTGACTCGTGACCGCTAAGGGCATTGTGGCGGATGTACCAAGCAGGGTCAATTACCTGCGAGGTAATGGCTTTCGATGTTCGCCCCGCCTTAAGCTGAACTACTATGGGGAGTTCGGGACGAAATTACCCCACGCCAGCTCGTGTGTCCACAAACTCCCACGAAACTCCGGGTCAGATCTTCCCGAAAGTCTTGAGTGTTTGGTACAAGTTCGCAAGTAGGATCTCGTTGATTTTGTTTTCTGCCTTAGGCGCCTGGCTATTGGTGAAGACAGTAACAATTACGCCGGAATCAGGATAGTAAGAGTAAGTTGCACGATAACCAAGCGTCGACCCCTGGTACCCCCAGAAGAGTCCAAACGGCGGTATGGTCAATTGAAACAGCCCGAGTGAAAACCCTTCTGGATGCTCGGACGAGGTTTGATCGATATGTTTACCGCTTGGAATCGCAACCAGGGACTGAAGTTCCTGTTTCTGTTTTGACGGCAATACGTCACCTTCAAACAAATCGCGTATCCACGTTGTCATATCGTGGGGCGTCGCAATGATTCCCCCGGCTGCCTGGGTCCAACCGAGGCTGAAGTTCTTCGTGTCCATGCCCAACAACTTCGCCAAGCCTGGATCATCGGTGTTGACATAGTAGCCTGACACTAGCCGCGCCGTTACGGCACGAGGATAGAAGTTCGAATCGTAGAAGGTGTTATGCAGGTTAAGCCCCGCGAGGAGCTGGTCAAGGTCAGCCTTATAGCTATGCCACCTGGTCGCCTTCTCGATAATCATCTGCGCGAGAATATAGCCGGTGTTGGAGTACTCCCAGGTACCTGGCTTGTGGAGGGCAGGGTAAACAAAGGCAACCAGCTGCTCAGGGGTGGATATAGCGTAAGGGTTGTTCGTAACATCAGTTTCCCACGCAGAGGTCGCGTCATAAGTGGGAATGCCACTGGTCATGTTGAGCAGCTGGCGAATCGTGACCTTGCAATATGCAGGGTATTGTGGGAGCCATTTCCCCAGAGTGTCGTCAATCGAAAGTACTCCGTCCGCTTCAAGCTGCAGGATGAGCACGGAGGTATACGCTTTCGTATTGCTTCCGATGTGAAAAACGTTGGCCGGGGTTACATCTTCGTCGCCACCATACTGCGTCTTCCCAACGGCCATGTTGATGTCCTTCGGGTCCCCCCGGAAGCTGATGGTCATTGACAATGTAGAGATGTGTTCGGCGGAGGAGCGAGCCGTCAGGTAATTTTCGAGATCGGTGCGGAGGGCTCGCTTGAGCGCCTCGTTTGCAGATGGTGGCGTCTGCGCCATTACGCTGTTGGAAGCCGCGAAGCCCAAGGTAAGGGCCATAAAGTAGGTTGTGAGGCAAAAATTCCGGGACGAGAAGGGTCTAAAACGAAGCATGGCTTACCTGCCTTAGCGGGTGATTTACGCCTCCAGCCCCGCGGGGAGTTATTTCAGAGGCCTTTTAAACTTTCGGTGAGGGTCAATGAACAGTAACACAGATTGTAGCCTCGGGGTCCACTAAAGGGCGGCTACGGGTTGCTTTTAATTTGAGCGCAATGGCGCGAGGTGTACGCGAGCGACGGAATGCCGTTGGCGATCAAACAACAAACACCACCACCCGAAAATAACTTCGTCTTATTTAGCCTCAACCCGCTGAAATCGATCAAAGGTTCCTACTAACTTAAGCAGGAGGAGTGAAAGACACCCTCACCACATCACGTTGCCTCACGGCGGCAGACGCGTCACAGCACCACACATCATCTCAAGCCGAATCCGCCGCTCCCGCAGATGTCAGCAGAAGAGGAAATCGATCACATCGGTAGCGCAGCTCTAAAAGTCGCGCCACAGGATCGCAGAAATCCGGCCTTCGTCCTGGAAAACCTTGACTATTTCGCTGATCGCCTGGTCAGGGTCAACTATAGTCACGCCGTTCACCACCAGCTGGTACGCAAGCTTCTTCCCGCATTTGGTGGTGATGTAGCCTCCAAATGCCTGGGCCTTTAACAGCACACCGGTTGGGCCACCCGCACCAATATAGGTGCCAGTTTTGGCAAACACGTGTCCCTTGGCTGGCGCAAGCGTGGCATTCTCTTCGAAGTCTATAACGGTGCCCAGCGATCCATCGACGCCAAGTATGGGAAACGATGCCAGGTAGTCAGGAAAGACGCTGCGCTTGGACATCTCATCAAGGAAATGTGTCACCGCTTCATTGGTTGCCGTGGTGTCGTCCCCGCCGCTGCCATCAAAGAACGTATATTCCGATTGTGGAATGCCGAAATTTTCGCTCAGGTTTCGTTTCTCGACAGCGAGCGCAGAATCCATGCTATCGACGCCTTCGGTCAGGCCCCACAGCACCAGGCTGGTGTCGGCTCCCAGGTTGTAACTTACTTTCATGACCAGCTTTGCATCTTCGCTGTACGGCAAGCCCTCGAGTTCGGCGACCCGCGCTTGGGCCTTGTAGCAGTCCTTGCCCGGCAATAGTTTTGTAGGATTCGGCTCGACCGCCGGGGCTTTCACGGTTACACCGGCTGCTCGCAACGCCTCAATAAATACGGTACGCGCGTAGTCAGCAGGTTTGGTAATGCGGTAGGTGCGAATCAGCGGATAGGTGCCCGTGAGCGGCGGCGTAAAGCCCACCGGCAAATTGCCCTGCAACGTAACCGAGCACCCAGGCTCCCCGATACACGTTCGTGGCTGGGGTCTAATAGTCTCCGTGGTGTTACTTGCGGTCATCTCGACTTCGTTCTTTACCCTCAGCGCTTCTGAGACCGGGCGATGGTGCAGCGAAGCGAGGTCTCCCTGCTGCTCCGGATTGATAATCAAATCCACCATGTCGTCGTTGACGAAGATAGGCCGCATATCGAACTCTTCGCGAAATTCATACGGCTTGAACAAACGGTCGTCGATAACGACATCTCCCTTGATCTCCGTTATGCCGCTGGCCGCTACCTGGCGGGCAAGCGCTTTATATCCCGCCAGGGGATCCGGCTTGGAAAGAACGGCATTGCCCAATTCGTTGGCTTCATTGTGATCAAAGACGGTATACGCAACGGTGCCATCAGGATTGGTGCGCCCGCCCATCGTCAAATCGCCGGAGGCTACTATGATCAGGTCTCCGTCAAGCACTCCTTGATTCACTTTTCCCTGGCGGTATACCGGCGTGTTGTAACGATGTCCGGGTCCAACCTTATCCATCAACTCCCCGACTGAAAAGTTCTTGCGCACAGAGGCGATGAAGAACTGGTGCCCTGGATTAAGATTGACCAACTCGTGCCCGTTGTCCAAATCGATCACCCGCAGTCCCCAGGTGGCTCCCTTGTACTGGGGTTTGTCCATGATCTTCTTTATGTCCTTCGAAACAGCCGCGCCATCGTCCTTTTGCGCATATGCTGTTCCGCCGGCTCCCTGCAATGCCACGGATACAATGAGAGTCAAGCAGCAGCGAAAGGCACGGGGTTTCATCTATTTCTCCTTAGACCGGTGATTTATTTTCAATTTGATTGTTGAATGATGGTTGATATCTCAGCCTCGTCTTCGATGACTGAGAGCAGCGGCGAAAGGTCCGGAGGCCGAACGTCTCCTGCATTGTTTACATAGAGAGCGTAGGCGAGCTTTCTGCCACTGCGAGCGTCGATATATCCGGCCAAAACTTGCGCGCCGATCTTGTTGCCTGCTGCCAGATATGTGCCGGTCTTGGCAAACACCTTTCCTCGTGCGGGGCTGTTGCTGCCAAAGTCAGCCAGGGAACCATCCACTCCCAGGATCGGTAGCGATTGGAAAAACGGGATGAAATCCGGCTGGTCTTTCATAAATCGCAGCAGCTTCACCGTGGTTTTTGCGGACGCCTCGCTGTCTGGGCTGCCGCTGCCATTGGTTGGGAAGTAGAATCCTTTGCCATCCAGGCCGTCCTGCTCGGTCAGGGTCTTGCGCTCTACCTCGAGCGCCTGTTGTATCGTGTTTACCCCATGGCTCAAGCCAAACAGCATCAGGCTTAAATTGGCGCCGAGATTGTGGCTTATTTTCAGGACCAGCTTCGAATATTGCGCATAAGGTGTGGAGACCAGAGTGGCAACCTCGGTATCCGCCGGGTAACCATCAGGTGGGGGAAGGTTGCGGGCAGGGTTAGGCCCCAACAGTGGCGCATTGACCGTGATGCCCGCCCGGCGTAACGCTTCGATAAACGTGGTGCGGGCGAACTCCGTCGGCACCTGGAGTGAGGCCGGAGAATCAGTGTCCTCCGGATTGTCCACGGCAAAGGTTCGCACCAGCGTTGGTACGCCGGCAAAAGGCGGTTGATAGTCCACTGCAATTTGTCCGCTCACATGGCCGGCGCGCGGCCCGGACTGCGTAAGCTCGACGTTTGTTTCGTGGCCAGCAGCCGCGGTCATCACGTCTTGTGTCACCGTGAATGCTGCGGTGTGCGGCCGCCATTCAATTTTTGCGCGCTCCCCTGGCTTCGTCGGCAGGACTGTCACATCAATGCGATTGTCGTTGATGATGATCGGCGTGATCAGCAGCTTCTGGTTTGGAACCCGGAAGGGCTGGAACAAGCGGTCGTCGATGATCACGTCGCCGGAAATCTTCGTGATGCCCGAAGCTGCCACCTGTTTGGCCAGCCTGTTGAGGCCGCCAAGTGGGTCAGGAGCCGTCAGGACCCCTGCGCCCAGGCTGTTGGCATCGTTATGGTCAAAGTTGCTGATGGCGAGTGTGTCGTTGCCCTGGTCACGGCCGCCCATGGTGAGGTCGCCCTTGGCCACAAGAATCAGGTCGCCCTTCAAATCACCGGATCCGTCCACCCCGCCTCGCCGGTAGACCGGCGTCTTGAAGCGATAATCGGGGCCAAGGCGGTTGAGCGTGTCGCTTACGGAATAAAGCTTGCGGACGGAAGCGGTTAAGAGACGCTGCCGCGAGTTAAGGTCGTAAATCACTTCGCCTGACTGCACGTCGGTCACGCGCAGGGCCCAGGTCGCCTCGGAGTAGCGCGGCTTCTCCATGATGGTGCGGATGGCTTTGGGCAGTTCTTTGGAGCCGCCGCTTTCCCAGTTGAAGCCGGTTGCACAGAGGGCGAGAACGCCCACTGCAACAGGCCCGTAACGCAGCGCCCGCGCGCCTTTACCAGACGCGTGCCCGCGCCCTGATCGCCATAAGCCTTGCATGAATCCCTCGCCTCGAGAAGAAGGTTGCTATTCAAACGCTTTGAGAAATAGCGCGCCAAACCCGGAAGGGGGATTCTGGGAGGTTGATGGACCGCTTCGTAACTGCGAACTCTTTATATACCGAACGCAGTCAAAGTCCAACTGAAATTTCGCTTGTTTGATGGATGGCTGGGCCGCACACGGAAACTCCTGCGTCAGTGACCCATGACGAATGCCTTTATAGCGTAGGCTCCGTCAAATTCAGGCGCATTGCCCGAACCGGGTCGTATCTGATCGTCCCGAACTCGCCGCATACGGCAGACCCGATAGCGAAATTCCTGTCAGGGAAACTCGGCGTCAGTACCGATCCACCACTGGTACGACAAGGCGACTAGATGGAACTTATGAGCAAATCCTTAGTACAGTAAACCAACAGGATCTCTGGGCTCGTAGTTCGACCTTAGCTCGTCGGAATGTTCAATTCTGCGTTTGTATTGAAGCTGGCTGGGAGAGGACGATGAAAGAAAAGCTTTCAGATCTGTCTGATGGGTCAACGCAAGGCCCTGCGCACGCCGCCCCCGTCGCAGATGTAAGGGTGAAGCTGTCGACCTTTTGGATATTTGCGGTCCTCAATTACATATATGCGGATGTATTTACGGCACTCGATCCATCGACCAATACCGGGTCAGTCCCGATGAGCCACGGGGCGATGTTGGGCGCCGCGATACTCATGGAGCCTGCGGTAGTCATGGTTCCCCTGGCTCGCCTCTTGAAGTATCAGGCAAATCGGTGGGCGAACATTTTGGCAGGAATCATCCATACTGTGGCTGTGATTGCGTCGCTGTTTGCTACGGGAAAGATGCCAGCATCATATTACATTTTCTTTGCGTGCGTTGAGGGTGTGACCACCTCGATGATCGTCTGGCATGCTTGGAAATGGAATGAATCGCCAATAGACTGAAGTGATTCTCAACTGTTGAGCCAGACGGAGGCACAGCCGGTCTCCTGCCCGAACGCGGTGACGGAGGAAAAAGTGGAGGCGGCCCTACCTCAACTGGAGGGCATGATCGATAACGCCATGAGCGAAGGGCGCACGCCTGGTTTGGCGGTAGGAATCGTCTATAAAGGGCAGGTTGTCTATCTAAAGGGCTTTGGCGTTCGCGAAGTTGGCCGGCCGGAGTTAGTCGACCCGGATACGGTGTTCCAGCTGGCTTCGGTGTCGAAGGCAATCTCCTCCACGATCGTTTCTTCACTGGTGAGCGATGGGACGGTGAAGTGGGACGATCCCGTGGTCAAATACGATGCTGGGTTTGAGTTATCGAATCCCACCGTCACCTCGGAGGTTACCATTGGCGATTTTTTCGCGCACCGCAGCGGATTGCCTGGGTTGGCGGGCAATGACCTGGAAGGCGTCGGCTATAAGCGAGCGACGATTTTGTACCGATTGCGTTTTCCGACGCTGGCCTATCCCTTTCGGAACGGTTACTCATACAGCAATTTCGGTCTGACGGAAGGCGGAGTAGCTGCGGCTAAAGCGGCAGGGGAGGGGTGGGCGACCCTCGCCGATCGCCAGCTTTTTGAACGCCTGTGCATGACGGAGACCAGCATGCGATATGCCGACTTCATCGCGCGCACCAATCGCGCCCACCTGCACGTTTTGGTAAACAACCAGTGGACGCCCTTATTGACGCGGGATGCCGATGCACAAGCCCCCGCCGGCGGTGCGAGCTCGAACGTGCGGGATATGGTTCATTGGCTGCTCATGGTCCTGGCCGACGGGCAATATGAAGGCCAGCAGCTTATTCGCAAAGAACCACTCGAAATCGCCCGTACACCCCAGGCCATTCGTGGAAAGAACCAATCGACGGGACTGGACAACTTCTACGGCTTCGGCTGGAACGTGGACTATCTGCAAGACGGAGTATTGTCCGTCGCCCATTCGGGCGCCTTCACGCGCGGGGCGGGCACCAACGTTACGCTGCTTCCGTCTCAAGACCTGGGAGTTGTCGCGCTTGGCAATGCCTTCCCTACGGGTGTTCCGGAAGCGGTGGGGTCAACCTTGTCGGATTTAACGCGTTATGGCCATGTCACGCAAGACTGGTTTGCTTATTGGAAGAAGATATTCAATGACAGTTTCACTATTCCGGAGCAGGAAACGATCGCGAAATATGCTAACCCTCCCGTTCCCAACCAACCGCCCCTGGACTTAGCCGCCTATGCGGGAACCTATCGGAATAGCTACGTCGGCAAGGTAAAGATTACGGTCGACAACGGTGTCTTGTTGCTGACGCGCGGCGTGCAGCAGGCGCCCCTGCCCTTGCGGCATTGGGATGGCAACACCTTCCTGTCCTATCCAGTTCCAGAGAACCCTTCCCTTCCCTATTTAGTCGAGTTCATTGAGGGCACAGATGGCACAGTCTCGCAAATCAAGCTGGAAGAGTTCGCGGGGAACGGGGAGGGAATTGACACTGTTACCAGAAACGGCGAAGGAGAGTAACTCCGATCGTCACTGCCAGTTACTCAACACAAAAAGGGGGATCCTCTAGAGAGGCTCCCCCTGGGTGACACATCGCTTGGATGAATCGTGAGATGCGGGACAGACGAAACAACCCCCAATGAACCGAAACAACGGCGCAAATGGGGGTTATTTCGTCCGCATCTCATGTCCCGCATCGTCCGGGTTCATTTGTTTCAAAATGCAAGTAACTTCATTGCGCTCGCGTACCAGGGCGTTTGAAACCATCTGGGGCTGCAGCTTCAGCTCTTGAGGAATGCCAGCAGGTCGGCGTTGATCTTCTCCGCCTGCGTAGTAGGCATGCCATGCGGAAAATCCTTATACGTAATCAGCGTCCCATTCTTCAGCAGCTTTACCGACTTCGGCCCCGCCGCCACATACGGAACAATCTGGTCATCCTCGCTATGCATCACCAGCACCGGAATCGTGATCTTCTTCAGATCCTCGGTAAAGTCCGTCTGCGAAAACGCCACAATCCCGTCATAGTGTGCCTTAGCGCCGCCCATCATCCCCTGCCGCCACCAATTTGCAATGGTGGCCTCCGCCGACTTCACTCCCGGCCGGTTAAATCCATAAAAAGGCCCCTCCGGCAGGTCGCGATAGAACTTTGACCGGTCCGCCGCAAGCTGCGCCTGCAGATCGTCAAACACTGACTTCGGCAGGCCCTCTGGATTGGCCGCCGTCTTCACCATTAGCGGAGGCACCGCGCTGATAATCGCAGCCTTGTACACATCCTGTTGCCCACGCCGGGCCAGATAGTGCACCACCTCGCCGCCACCCGTCGAGTGTCCCACATGGATCGCGTCCTTCAGGCCGAGGTGTGCTGTAAGCGCCGCCAGATCATCCGCATAATGATCCATATCGTGCCCATCGGCAACCTGCGTCGAGCGTCCATGCCCACGCCGGTCATGCGCTATCACGCGATAGCCCTTACCCAGGAAGAACAGCATCTGGTTGTCCCAGTCGTCGGCCGAAAGCGGCCACCCATGGCTGAATACGATCGGCTGCCCCGAACCCCAGTCCTTATAAAAAATCTCAACGCCGTCTTTGGTTGTGATGGTGGGCACGTGGACTCCTTTGACCATTTGCAATTAAAATTAGATCACACCTTCGCTGCTTATGCCTGCTGATTCCAAGGTGCTCCCTGGGTCCCCCGTCACGGGGCAATCACAGAGATAAAGAGATAGACGGAGCAATCATCATTCCAAAGTTCAAATCCTAACGCGCCGCTGACGTGATGGTGGTTGTTCCAGTCCGTCCCTGCAATGCCCGTCCCTGTCCCGAAACTCCTAAACTCCTGATCTTGAGAAATTGGTAGCTGCTACTGAACGACGAGCGTTCCCGTGGCAACGTGGGTGGCCGTCACGCCATTCTGCGTGAATGTCGCAGTGATGGTGATGGCCGAGGTGCCGCTGGGAGTTCCCGGAGATCCCGAATTCTTCGCCGGTGTACCACTGCCGCCGCAACCACTTATGCAGAGCGCCAGAGGAAGAACCAGGATCAGGAAGAGCAGCAGGAAGTGGGAGGAAATCCGAAGTGTCCGGCGCATCCATCCGAAGCAGAGAGTGCAGCCGGCGAGAAGAGTATATCCAGAGAGAGCTACCCTTCTCTCCACAGACATAGCTGTGGTGGGGGCAGCGGTCGCGATCGTGATGGTCTGCGACGCGGACCCTGAGCTCACGGTGACGGTTTGCGCATTGCAGCTTGCAAGCGATGGCAGGCCGGAGCAGCTGAGCGAGATCGTGCCGGTGAAACCGCCAAGGGGAGTGACCGTGAGCGAATAGCTTGCAGGGGAGCCTGCAGCGACCGTCTGCGTTGCCGGCGTTAGTGCCACTTGAAAGTCAGTGACCGCTTCGTTGAGTGTGGTGGAGTTGGAAGATGCGAAGTGCGTATCGCCGGAGTAGCTTGCGGTGAGCGAATGGGAACCTGCGTTAAGGTTTGAGGTAGTGAAGGTGGCATTTCCAGATGCGTCCACGGTCTGTTGAGCAATCTGCGTTGAGCCATCCGCGAGTGTGACCGTGCCGGTGGGCGCGGAACCGGTTGTCGCGACGTTTGCGGTGAAGGTCAGAGGTGTACCGGCGAGAGCATTGTTGGCGTTGGCGGTCAGCGTTACCGTTGTCGCGGTGAGATTAACTTTTGAGAGCAGCAAGGTGACTGTCTTGACGCTGTAGTTCGACATGACGATGTCGGGAAGGCCATCGCCATTGATGTCCGCAATCGCCATGGCAAACGTGTTGGGAGGAAACTGAAAGGTGTACGGTGTGGCGCTTGCGTTCGGGAAGGTACCGGTGCCGTCGTTCAGGAATAGCGAGAGCAGCCCGGTCTTCGAGTCGAGAGCGGCCACGTCCGGTGTGCCGTCCTGATCCAGGTCGGCCACGACGACGTTGTAGGTGTCGGGATTGGTGACGTGACTTTCATCGACGGGGGGTAACGCGAGGGAGATGGTTTGGTTGGCTGCAGTCTGAAAGGTGCCGTCACCGTTGCCAAACAGGATATAGGCGCCCCAACTGCCAACGACGAGGTCGAGTTTGCCGTCGTGATTGAAGTCGCCGACGTCTACAGTGAGGGGATATGGGATCGAAGCGGGCTTGATGAAGGCTGGATTGGCAAGATGTCCCGTGCCATCGCCAGGAAAGGCATCGATACTGCCAGGAGTGTACGGGGGATTGTTGTAGTCGGCTGCCATGGCGTCGAGATTCTTGCCGCCATGGAAATTGCCGGCTGCGACCGACTGATAGTTGCCAGGCATGGAACCATTGGGGATTGATTGCGGGACAAAGGTGCCGTCGCCGTTGCCGAGATAGAGGTAGGGTGAACCATTGCCACCAAGGAAGAGATCGGGGTGCCCGTCGTTATTGAAGTCTGCGATTTTGCCACTGAGGAACGTTACAGAACCCGGGATCTCCGGGAGTTGTTTGAAGGTGCCATCGCCATTCCCCAACAGAACCAGGATGACCTGGTTGGCATACCGGGTGCCAACGACAAGATCCATTTTGCCATCTGCATTCAAATCACCCACGAGGATCGTGCCGCAGAGGTCGCCATTTTGCAGTGTGGTGACGATGGGAACAGAGGAAAGGCTGCCAGCCTGATTCAAATAAATAGAGATGGTTCCGGTAGCGCCGACGCTCGTGGCCGGCGTATCCGCGACTGCGAGGTCCGGCTTCCCATCTCCGTTGAAATCACTGACGACGAAGCTTCCGGGCGTTACCTGACCGGTCGACACGACAATGGGTGGTTGGAACGCCAACTGAGAAGCACGAGCGGGCAATGTGCACGACAGGGTCAACAGGCAAAAAAACACCAAGCTAATCGTTCGCAAGCGATCTCCATGAGGACCAAGGATTTTCCGAACTGCGCTAGGAGCCCGAACTGCTAGTCCTTGTCGGAAGTTCGCTCTGAAAGCATAATCTAACGCTGCGTCTCTGTGCCATTTGCGGCAGGTGAATTGCAGAGAAAGGTAACCGGGATCGGCATCTACACTTTGTGCGCTTCATAACAAATGTCAGCGGACAATTCGGCACTCGATCTCGCTGATCGATTAGGTCTCACTACCACTTTCTGGTGACACAGGAGTCAAGCAGACGAAGCGCTACCGCTCACCGATCCAGAACGGCGGTGACGGGATGTACCCTGACAGAAACAGAGACATTCGACTTTCTTCCATAAGCTATACGATCTTGTACCGGACAAAATTCAGGAACGGCTTTCCCGGCTTTCCAACAGGGAGCGATGCATGCAAATACTTCTGAAGCCGGGGGATAGGGTTATGGGTGTGAGGGCCGTCGTGTTCGTCGTCAGGTTGTGATCTCCATTTACCAGCCGCTGCCAGCTCCTTTCCGAGTCTGGCGGCTTGGGTCGTGCTTTTGTACTGCGATTGGTATTACATGGTTTCCTCGTAAACCCGGTCACGGATCAGAGAGTCGAACACCAGTTTGTGTTCGAGGCATCGCATCTGCGCGTCCAGGGGCGGCTCCGGCCAATCCTTGGCGTGGTGGGCTTCCCACGCCTTCGACCACTCAAACTTGAGCCCATGTTCCATGCAGTAGACGAGTCGTGAGAGATCGGCAAAGGTCTGATGGCTGGTCTGATACTTCCTCAGGAACGGCCAATACGACTTGAAGTCAGACAATGTCCACGGGCCCTGTGGCGACAACACGCTGCCGTCGTCCTGAGTAAGATTGATGAGACTTTGTAGGCTTATCGGTTCCATTGGGTCCCCTCCCCGCTCAGTTTCTACCGCCCTCGGATCGCCCAACTCATTGTATCCAGTCCCGTCTGACCACAAATCCCTTATGCCCGCTCGCGATGACGTAAGAGACCTTCCGGCCACCACCTCGCGCCGATGAAGCGCATTTATTGACGCCCAACGAC
Organism: uncultured Acidobacteriaceae bacterium; assembly: GCA_963717225.1. Classification (GTDB taxonomy): domain Bacteria; phylum Acidobacteriota; class Terriglobia; order Terriglobales; family Acidobacteriaceae; genus PALSA-350. The sequence goes on from CAVQWB010000043.1 coordinate 177,010, forward strand.
GACAATCATGAACGAATCGGGTTTGGCTTTAGGCCTGGTGGCCGATGGATCCTCGAATTCTGCGGTCGGCAGATAGAACTGATGAGCCTGAGGGTCCAGTCCCATTGTCCTGGCGCCCAACGGAGTTTTGACCACCTGTACGACGTCCATCTTGCCTGACTTCTCCCCAGCGACAACCAGGGATCCGTCTCGACAACTGGCAAAAGCCTCTCCCTGGTGCGCGATAGTGGCGTCAACTCCGGCACCTATGGGAAGCGATGCCTCGACTTTGCCGTCTTCAGTGTTCATTACGATCAACTTCTGTGGTTTACGGCAGCCAATAAATAAGCGATGCCTGCCGGCGTCCATGGACATCCCAACTGGCGAACCTCCAGGAGCCACCGGCCACCGTGCGGTTACTTTGCGAGCCTTTAAGTCCACAACCGCTACCACATCCTTGTCTTCCAGATTGATGTAGACCTTCCCCGATTCATCGGACGCCAGAAATTCGGGAGCGCCACCCAACATGATTGGTGCCTCGATCTTCCCGTTCTTTGGATCGATGTCGGGCTGAATCGTCATGAGCGCGCCGCCATCTCCGGAAACTGCAAGAACACGATTTAGCTGCGCGTCGTAAATGATTCCGTCGGAATCCGCTAAACTGGCGAGCGTGCCGAGTACCGCATAGGTCTTCAAATCGAATATCACGATGCTACCTCCCCCATCCGTGATAAAACCTCGATTCAATCTCGGCACAAGGGCGACGCCGTGAGCTTTTATCTGGCCTGGTATATCACCTAACACCTTTCCTGATTCAGCATCAATCACCATGGTGTGCGTCGTGCGAGGTACGAACAGCCGGTGGGTCGATGCGTCGACGGTCATGTAATCCCAGCCGCCATCGCCACCGACGTGCAAGGTTTTCTTAACTACCCAATTGGCTTGAGCGCTCGCTGAAAGCACGGTGGCGTAAATCGCCAGAGCGAAAGAGAAATTACGAACTCGCCTGAATCGCATTTGGAACCTCCTGAAAAATCTTGAAAGGCAACTGTCCGCTGAATAAGAACTCAGCTTAAACGGCGATTCTTAAGCGAGCCTGAAGGCGAAGATAGTGACCCAATCTTAAGAAAAGACGACATTCAAGGCCCGCTTGGACAGAAAGCCGGTGACAGGACGGGACGTTCACGCGATAATTGAAGTTACAGAAGCAGAGGTGAACGTTCCGTCCGGTCCCCAGGTCCCCATGTCTCCTGGATGCGGCGCCGGAAGTCCGGAACATTTAGGTGGCTGAGCGAGAGGCGCATAGTTCCGTAAGCAGTCGCGGTTCCTGGTCCAGAGTGGCCGCGACTTCGGCCGGTTGCACATCTGTCACAGGCAAGGTCATCACAATCACGCTGCCGTTGCCCGGACGGGGCAGGACCCGCAGGTACGCTCCCCCCTTTTTCCCGGCATCACCTCGCGTATGTAGTCGACGGTACCAGCAGCGAGATGGACAACCAGTTCAATCTGAAAAGTCGATTTACCTTTTGTAACTTTCCATAGTCGCCGATCCTCGGGTTCGACCTTATCCGCAAAGCCCGGGGCCCATCGAGGGAGCAGGCTTGGGTCCGCAAGAGTTTCCATGATCTGGTCCTGTATTGTCTCGGTCTCGATACTGCGTGTAACTGTCCTGTCCAAGATGCGCACCCCTGAAAATCTTGACGTCTCTCTGTTGTTCACTGTGATGACGTTGTTGCGATGGATTGGCATCAGGCGCTGCACAATCTTAATCGCGACGCATTAGAGGCGTATATGTAACTCCAATCAGCAGCCCTTCCGGCGTCATGAAACGGCTCACCGTCTGACCCCAGGATTCCTTCTTGTTCTTCACAAGCATTCGGTACCCGTGTGACTCAAGGACCGAAGTGGCCGCTTCGACATCGTCAACGTCAAATTCGAGCCAGGCTTGTGGGGCCGGGATATCTTCGGGCCAGGACTCCGTGCCAAAGCAGGACTGAGCGGCCTGGAATAATGGCCAGAGAGCGAAGGTTTTTGCTCCTTCCAGAGCTTCCGTGTGGAGATAACCGCCACTTTCTTCTTTGAATGGAAGCTCCAGGACCTGCCGATAGAGCCTGCTACTTGATGCGATGTCGCGGACAATCGGGCCGAAACCGGCAATGAAGAGAACCTTGACGCTTTTTGGTTGCACCGCTCTTCCTCTTGCTGCGGCCAGTGCTATGACACCCGCTCCAGCCATACTTAACATCATATTCTGCGAGTCATCCTAATAGGGTCTGAGGGCTCAGGGAGGGTTCATGCGTAATCGTCCCGCCTGACCAGGCGGGAAAGGGCGGAAGTGTCCACCACTCTTGCAGGTGGACACTTCCGAAATGGTGTGATGGACGCACAAATCATCAATGTAGCATTTGGGAAATGCGGCCAGCCTGGGCTTCATGAAAGTGTTCCGGAGGGGCTTTCCTTCACTGGATTGCGCCCGATAACCGGGTATTGCTCCACATCCAGCACCGCGCCGTTGATCAGCGCCGCCTCGTCGGAGAGAAAATAAACCGCCGCCCACGCAATGTCTTCCGGCGACAACAGCCGGCCCGAGGGAGCAAGCGTCCGCGATACTCGATTGGGCCAGTCGTCCGGCAAACCCTCTTTCATCTTCAGGGCAAATTCATTTGGCGTGAGTGTCCATCCCACATTCAACTGGTTCACCCGGATCCCTTCCACACCGTGGGCATCGGCGAGGTTGCGCGTCATGGTCATCAAGCCGCCCTTGCAGACCGAATAGGCCAGCTGGTTACGTTCTCCGCAATACGCATTGATCGAGCCAACGTTCAGCACCCGTCCCGTGCCCTGTTTACGGAAGTGGGGAAGCGCCGCCTGGATCAAGAGAAACGGCGCCTTCAGGTCGATCGCCACAGTCCGGTCGAATATGTCCGCGTCCGTGTTCTCGATATTCCCCCGCACGATGGCCGCGGCATTGTTCACCAGGCCATCGATCCGCCCAAAATGATTAACCGTAGCCGCGATAAGCCGCGACGGCACCTCCGGGTCCTCGAGCGCTCCAATGGTGAACGCCGCTCCTTCTCCAAGCTCAGCAGCCAGGGCCTGCGCTGCCTCTTTTCGTCTTCCATGGATCATGACCTTAGCGCCTTCGCGCACAAAGATCCTCGCCATGCCTTCCCCGATGCCCGTAGTTGAGCCGGTCACCAGGATCACTTTGTCTTTCAGGCGCATATTTGCTCCCTGATTGCAGCGAAACGTTTCCCGCCTTCGAAAACCGTATGGCGTGGATCCAACCAGGGCGAACAAGCAAGATTCATCTGTGCGTAGTTGACCAGACCGGCCATAAGGATTATGGTGCGTAATCGGTAACGCAAAATCAACCAAATAGGGAATTGTTGGCTAAACAACCCAACCTATACCTGATCAAAAGTGTGATCGTCGGCGCCCTGGGCGGCCTTCTCTTTGGCTTCGACACCGCTGTCATTGCCGGGTCGTTACCGTCGCTGCGAATAATGTTCGCGCTGTCCCCGCTGCAGGTTGGGCTTACCGTTTCCATCGCTTTGGTAGGCACTGTAATTGGTTCCATGCTCGCAGGCAGCCTTGGACAGCGTCTCGGTGGCCGCGGGAGCCTGCGCGTCTTTGCCGCGTGCTACCTCATCTCCGCGATCGGCTGCGCCCTCGCCCCAACCTGGACGTTGCTCCTGGTCTCTCGCTTCATCGGAGGATTGGGAATCGGCGGTTCGTCCGTCACAGGGCCGGTATACATCGCGGAGCTCGCTCCAGCCCGGTGGCGGGGCAGGATGGTTGGCACCTTCCAGATCAACATTGTGATCGGCGTGCTTACCGCTTATCTCTCGAACTACCTGATCGGTCTCGCTACCTTGGGCGTAAATGAGTGGAGATGGCAATTGGGAGTAACGGGGTTACCCGCCATCCTGTTCCTGGTCATGCTCTTTGGCGTTCCCCAAAGCGCACGCTGGCTGGTCACGCAGGGGCGCATCGAAGATGCACGGAAGGTGCTCTTTGCGATCGGGTCAGAACAACCTGATTTAGAGCTGGTGGAGATTGTCGAGTCCATTCACCCCGAGCGAGCGCTCCAGGCAGAGCCATTGTTTCAGTGGAAGTATCGATTTCCGATTTTTCTGGCCATGTCGCTCGCGCTCTTCAACCAGCTCACAGGCATTAACGCAATCACCTATTATCTGAACGACATTTTCTCCATGGCAGGTTTCAGCAAGGCGTCGAGCGCTCTGCAAGCCGTCGCCTTTGGATTAACTAATCTGCTCGCGACACTGCTGGCGATGACATTGATTGACCGCATAGGCCGCAAGACACTTTTGCTCATCGGTTCTGTCGGCATGGTAGCCAGTCTTTGCGGAGTCTCCGCGGTATTTCTCACTCACAGGCATGCGAGAAGCCTGCTTCCCTTGCTGGTCGCCTACATCGGTTCCTTTGGAATCTCGCAGGGAGCCGTCATCTGGGTGTATCTCAGCGAGGTTTTTCCCAACCGTGTACGAGCAAAGGGTCAAAGCCTCGGATGCTCTACGCACTGGATCGCGAACGCTCTCATCTCGGGGCTCTTCCCCCTGGTGGCAACCGGTTCGGCAGCCGTTCCTTTTCTCTTCTTTGCCGTGATGGTGGTAGTGCAATTTTTCGTAGTGCTCTTCACCTTTCCAGAAACCAAAGGCACCACGCTCGAAGAAATGGGGCAAAAGCTAGGAATCGAAACCTAGGAGAAAGCATTGCTTAATTCGTAAAATGAAATGAAATGCCTGCTGCAAGACGCAGGTCATGTTGTGTGTCATTGCCGCTGTTTGGCAAGGTGGAGCGGACATAGTCAGCCTCGATGATACGAATGCCGATCCCTTTCCGAAGAGGCACGTCCACCCCGCCTCCTACTTGAAAAACGAAGGAACTCGCTGCACCCTTAACACCGGTCGTACTCGGAACCACGGTATTGAAGCCATGCACTCCCCCGATCAACCCCTCCGCAAACACGCTGCTTCCGCCGGATCCGTGGCCGAACCAGTTCGTACGTCGATATGTATAACGCGGGCCCATCATAAATGAAACCTTGTCCAGATCCACTCCGTTCGCGATGTTAGACGCGTGCCCACCGGTTAGATTGGCTGCCACACCCAAGCCGCGGTAAAAAGTTACCGCGGCGTTCATGCCGCCGCCTTGTAACCAAAAACAGCCGCAATCGACGGAGGCAACCTTGGCCCGTTCTGCCACATAGGTGATGGCGACATCGATCTGAGCCGGGTGTGGCTCGATGGGTCGTTGCTGTGCCAACCCGGTCAAGCTGGTCAATGTTCCCGCAAGAAGCGCGATTGTGCGAAAGGTCCCGGGCATGGTCATTCCTTCGGTTACTGGACGATGAGAGTTACAGTGGTCGAGCGCGATATGGAACCCGCGGTCGCTGTCACGACTACGGAGTATGTCTTTTGGGGATGAGCAAAAAATCCGGTGCTGGTTGAGCCGCAACCGCCCAGCCCAACACTAGCTCCCAGAGCTGCCGCGCATACCAGGAGCACGGAGATGGTTCGGTTCATACGCTGCGCGGCACGGCGCAGCCTGCCTACGAAGGGCAACAAAAGTACGCACCACGCAAGCGAAGGCATGTGATCGTTGAACGGCGTGCCCGAGTGCAGATTTGCCGTCGCCGGAGGGAGTTGGACGCTCAAGGTCACATTCGTAAGCGGAGATCCCGCTGGGACTACTTGCGGGGACACGGTCGCCGTCGCACCCGGAGGAAGACCGCTCACACTCAGGGTCACCGGTAAGGGGAAGACAGTTCCGCTTGTAGGACCAAGCGTCAAAGTGTAGTTGGCGGTTCCTCCAGGAACCACGGTTTGCGTCGGGCCCGCTCCTCCGCTGCCTGCAGAAGGCCCTGACAGGCTAAAGTCCTCAACTACTTCGCCCACGGCGCTGCTGGTAACCGTAACGAAGTTCGCATCCCCACTATAGGTCGCGGTAATGGAATGCGTCCCCGACGCCAGGGACGAGATCGTGAACGCGGCCGCACCGCCTGACAGACTGGTTGCGCTCAGCAGCGTTGTCCCGTCGAGGAAGCTCACCGTGCCCGTTGGCGTACCGGATGAAGACGCTACACTCGCCATAAACATCACAGCGTCTGTTACCAGAACGGGATTCACGGCGCTGCTCAGATTGATTGTGGCGGTCGCCTGGCCCACGGTAAGAGAAGCAGTTTTGCTGGCCGAGGAGTACGACGTGGTGTCAACTGGCATGAATGCCACCGTCAGCATATAGATGCCGGCGCCTAACACACTCGCGCTGGTTACTGACGTGGCGCTTCCGCCGGCAAGATGGGCCGTATAGGTGAAGGTTCCGGGGATTGCGGTCGAACCGTTCGCTGCGACTGCATTCAGAATCCCGCTCAGCGAAGCGCCATAGGTGATCGCGCTTGCCGCAGGACTCCAGCTGATTGTGGAGGTTGCCTGACCGACGCTAAGAGAAACAGCCTTACTGGCGGCGGAGTACGTCGTGGTATCAGTAGGTGTGAACGTGGCCGTCAGCGTATAGCTCCCGGCGCCTAACACGGTCGCGCTGGTTACCGGCGCGGCGTTTCCGCCGGCAAGAGTGGCCGTATAGGTGAAGGTTCCGGGGATTGCGGTCGAACCGTTCGCTGCGGTTGCATTCAGAATGCCGCTCAGCGAAGCGCCGAACGTTATCGGCGCTGGTTGTGTCCAAACGATGACGGGGGTAGTCGCGCCCACATGAATGGTGGCTGTGGCTGCAGGCGCCCCGTTGTAGTTACTGTCCCCGGCGAAACCTAGAGAAGCCGTATACACGCCTGCGGACAGCGTATTAGCCACCGGAATCGAAGCGGTGTTGGCGGAAATGGGAGCAGTGCTCGAAGCAACAACCGTCCCGCCGCTGTTCGCAATGGAGTAGTTGATCAGCCCGGTTGGGGTCGCGATCCCAGCCCCGCTGTATTGTCCCGAAATTGTAACCGGGATGGATGCGGTGCTTCCGAGACTTACCTCCACTGTGCCCGAGGGCACACTTATCGTCGAGCCGGCTTTACTTACCAGGTAGGACGCAGTAGTCGAATTGGCAGGAATGAAGTTTGCGTCACCGCTGTAGTCTGCCTGGAAGCTATGGGATCCTGGCAAATAATACTGCGCCGTGAGGGATCCTGCGCCCCCAGTCAGCGTTATGGGCGAACCCAACGAAGCACTATTGTCATAAAGGCTTACGCTGCCGGTCGGTGCACCTGAGGTGCCGGTCACCGTTACGGCCAGCGATGTGGCGGCCTGTCCATAAGCAATGGGAGATGCTGGGGACGATATCAAGGCAACGGTAGGCGTCAGTTTCTCCGTCCCGGAGAGTAAAATCGCCTGGGTCGAAGCCGCTACGGCCAAATTATTGTCGGTGATGGTGAGGCTATCTGTAAAACTGCCACCGCCTTGAGCAACGGGAGAAAATTCCACGCTCAGATTGCAGCTGGCTGCTGCTGCCAAAGTTGCGCTCGAACTGGTCGTCGATAATTGCGGACAGTAGCCGGTATTCCCTGCGTTGACCAGGGTGTAGTTTGCTGTTCCAAAACCCGGATTTTGTCCGGATCCCGGCACCGGAAAGGTGAGCATCGAGTTGCCCAAATTGAACATCGTGACTGTTTCAGTAGTGCCTGGAGCAGCAAAGGTAAGCGCTGACGGAACTTCCTGATTGCTGATTACGATCCGATTGTTAGTTCCATCTAAGATGTACAGATTCCCGGTGTTGTTGACCGCAGCGCCGTTGGGAAGACTCAGCGAGTAGGAACCGGTGCTCAAAACGATGCCGCTCGTCGTGCCGGAGGAAATCTCGACCACGCGATTGTTGCCAGTGTCGGATACATAAACATTGCCCACCGCATCGACAGCCACCGACTCGGGATTCAGCAGAGCTGGAGCGAGCGAGCCGGTACCCAGCACCGAACCCGTTCCGTTATGGACTTTCACGATTCGTGAATTCGACTCATCCGCAATGAAGACATTCCCATTACCGTCCGCCGCTACGCCATAGACAGAGCCGAGCGTTACCCCCGTGGTCGGGAGAACAAATGCACTTCCGATATTGGGAAAGACAAGTACGCGGTTATTGGTGGCATCGGTGGTATACACATTGGCCAATCCATCCACAGCCACGCTGTAATTCGCCGTCAATGCGAGCGAATTGGTATTCATGACGCTGGCAACGCCTTGCGCGGTTAACTCAACCACGCGCCCATTGCCGGTATCCGCGATGTAGAGGTTACCTGCGCCATCGATGGCCACCGCAGCCGGGGCGCTGAGCGAAATGCCGGGTGTATTGATTACCGTCGCGGCGCCTCCAGGCGCGACCTTAACAATGCGATTGTTCAGCGAATCCGCTACAAACAAGTTGCCTGCCGCGTCGAACACCGGTCCGCTTGCTGCGTTCAGCGGCGCCGAGCCCAGTCCGCTGACGCTCAGGAGACTCGTCGTCCCCGCAGAGAATGCCGCCACCGGCGCGGTGCCGATGCCGTAAAGATAGGCGGTACTGAGCACATTCCCGCTGCCATCCAGGAACTCCACTGCGCCGGTACGCAGGCCGGGATATTGCGCGGCAAAGGTTACCTTCACCGAGCAAGTCGTCAGGCCGCTGTAAGTCTGCGCGGTGCACGTTCCGCCGCTGGCCTTGACGAACTCCGGCGAGCCGCTCTGGGTATTAATGACACCCTGACTCACCACATTGATAGCACTGATTACTGTTCCGGGCTGGATAGAGTAGTTCAGCGCGGTTGCGCTGGTGGTGACGTTTACCGCGTGGCTGCCGAAGTTGACTGCGGCCGGCGAGAACTCATCGACGGCATTTCCTGCAGTGAAATAGATCACCCCGGAGGGAGTGAGGGTCGCCCCATAAGACGCCCCGAGCCCATTGGCCAGAATGGCCTCCGTGTAGCCACCGCTTCCGTTGGGTGTCTCCAGGCGCAGAAAGCCGCTCGTGTCGGCAACGTAGAGGTCGTCATCTCCATCGACGGCAATATCGAATGCAGATCCCACGGTGGTGGTGATTGTCGAGGAAGTGTAGGTCGTTGTGGTGAGTGGGTTGCCCGTAGGCGCCAACTCGTAGATAGTGCCTGCATATTCCTTGGTCACGAAAAGATTGCCGCTGGTGTCCAAAGCCAGGCCCGCTAGAATGCCGCCCGGGGATGTGAAGATGACCGTGCCTGTATAAGTATTTCCTGAAGGTGTGAACTTATAGACGTTTTCACTGCCGCTATTGTTCGTGGCATACACATTGCCACTTGAATCGACAGCGATTCCGTAGACATCCTGCAACCCGGTTCCGATGTATGACTGAATATAGGACCCGTCATTCTGCAGAGTTTCTTTGACTAAACTTGAATTGGAGGAACCAATATCCAGCCCGATATACACGTTGCCCGCTGCATCGACGGCAAGCCCAACCGGACCATAGGGGAAACCGCTGGCAATCGTCGACCTTACGTACGTTCCGTTTGGCTGCAGGGTCTCTTTGTACACCGCTATTCCCGAATATTCGGCGATGTAGATATTCCCGTTGATATCCCCCGCCAGCCCTATCGGAAATGTGATGCCGCTGGTGAATGCGGGCGTTGGCACGCCAAGGAATTGGACAGCTGGCGGTGAAGCCCAGAGGTATGAGCCTGAGGTAAGCAACACGGACAGCCAGAACGATACTCTCAGCCAAAAGCCGGCGCGTGGGGCATCGATCAGGTTCGATGCAGAGTCTTTGTGATTCGCAAGCATTGCCGGCGAACCGCCTACTGAACGTCTAACCAAGAGCATACTAGCGATCTCCCCCGATTTCGAGACACAGGAAAGCCCAGTACCTTTTCCTGCTTCGCCGTAAACATGCTCCTAGGCAAAACCAAGTCAAGGCGTGACCTCTACAATCCAGGCAGCGGTCGACCATTTGGGAATTTCATTCATGCTTTATTTCGGCGTTTCCCTGCGCTTCGTTAAACGTACGTCTGTGTCATTTGAGGGGAGTACCTTGGGCGCCACGTTGATGATTCGAGGGAGTGGTGACAGGGAGTCGTGACAGACGGACGTGGCCGCACGAATCGATACACATTATTAGGTAGCAGCCTCGGTTGCATGCGACTGCCCCGGAGATGCGGGAGGAGTTAGGACAGGGGCGGAACCGGGGGGCAGGAGGGAATGGACCCTATTAGAAGCAGCACACATTCGGCAAACGTTCCTTCCCGTCCCTGGATTTTCCCGAAAATAAACTATCGACTGTTGCGGAGACGATGCGGAGACGATGCGGGACAAGACGATGCGGGACGAAATAACCCCCATTTGCGCCGTTGTTTCGGTTCATTGGGGGTTGTTTCGTCTCCCCCGCATCTCCCCGACGAACAAAGAACTCCGCATCGCCATGAAGGACGTGATCACGGGAATGTTGCTTTCGAACGTGGTGATGTACTTTATCATCCTGACGACCGCCACAACCCTGAACGCACACGGGATGAAGAATATCGAGACAGCGAAGCAAGCTGCCGAGGCCCTGCGCCCTCTCGCAGGCAAAGGCGCCTACTGGCTTTTCACTTTGGGATTAATTGGGACGGGCATGCTCGCTGTGCCGGTTCTGGCGGGTTCCTGCGCGTATGCAATTGCGGAAGGAGCAAAGTGGAGATCGGCCTCTCTCAATGTGAAGCCGCAACTGGCACGCGAGTTCTATGCTGTGATTGCGATAGCCATACTCATTGGGCTCGCACTTGATTTCGCCGGGCTTGACGCAGTGAAAATGCTGTTCTGGTCTGCGATCTTAAATGGCCTGCTCGCCCCACCCCTGGTCATCATGGTTGTGCTGCTGACGAGTGATCGAAGAGTGATGGGGAATCGTGTGAATTCACGTGGCATGCAGGTACTGGGATGGATCTGCGCGCTCATCATGAGCGCCGCCGCTACAGCGTTGTTGGTATTCTTGCGCTGACAGCCCGAGTAGGTTGGTTGCACGCCACACCCGATGTCAGGGCGCTCTGTTTCGGAGGTTCGCGGAATAATGCGTAAGCCCCCGTTCTCCCGCTGCCTTTCCGGCATTGGCTCGCAGCGAACGGTCGATCCTAAATTACATGAACCAACAACAGGACCAGCACGATCAACACTATCAGGCTAAGACCACCACCACCGTAGTAGCCGATTCCAGGGCCCATGCGATAGCCGCCGAAACCGAACACCAACAACAGGATAAGTAAAAGAATGATCATAACGAACCTCAGTCAAAGTACGTTTGGGACGGCACATCTACTGTGTCAAGATGAACCATCAATTGGGAACCAGAAGCACCGGAGACTTCTACCAACGTCCTCTTGCAGTTGGCGTGACCGGGGCTCACACTTTCCGGGAATAAGCAGAAGGCTTTTGGACGACGGGCTCGGGTTCGTTTCTCAGGGCCTCACGGACCGACTCGGTCAGTCGCGGCTCGCGCATCTCTCTTTTCACGCTGGAAAGCGTTGTTCTTGCGCTCCTTACCGGGTTCTTTTTCTTCTGCATTGTCAAATGTTGACATGGATCGTTCTCAGAGTCTGTTCTCAATAGCTCACACTGCGTTTTGATAGAAATCCGCCATCACTGTCCGGGTTAGTTCCTCGCCATACCGCCGACCATCTGTTTTGCAGCGATTCTCAAGTAGGCTGTCTGTTCCATTCAAGGCTATGGCCCACGTGCCTCCACCGCGTATGCGGTTCTCCTTTCGCTTTTCACGCGCAATTCATGTGAAGTTAGCGCGCGCAGGCATCAAGTTAAGGGTGAGGTAAATTTCATGGCCACATCGATCGACACCAGGCAGACCGACTTCTCCGAGATGGATAACGCGGGGATATCTAAAGAGCATTGGAAGATCATGTTTATCTCAGGAATGGGCTTCTTCACCGACGCCTACGATCTCTTCATCATCGGCGTCGTCATGGCGTTGCTGAAACCCATGTGGCATGTCGGTAAGGTGGAAGAGGGCCTGGTTGAATCGACTGCTTTGCTTGCTGCAGCGATTGGTGCGCTGCTTTTTGGTCGAGTCGCGGACATGGTCGGCCGTAAGCGGATTTACGGTGTCGAAGTGCTGGTTCTCGCCGCGGGCGCAATCGCCTGTGCCTTCTCTCCCAACATCTGGTGGCTCATCGGGTTTCGTTTCATTCTCGGCATCGGCATTGGCGGCGACTATCCTGTCTCCGCCACCATTATGAGTGAGTATGCAGGCAAGGCTCATCGCGGGATGCTCGTCACCCTGGTCTTCGCGATGCAAGCTGCCGGACTGATCGTCGGTCCTCTTTTCGCTGGCGCTCTGCTCTCCACTCATCTCTCGCATGACATTATCTGGCGCGTTCTGGTCTCTTTCGGCGCCCTGCCCGCGCTTGCCGTCTATGGTGCACGCCGTCACCTCAAAGAGTCGCCGCGTTTTCTCAAAGCTGCAGGCCACGAAGAGGATGGCTCCGGCAAGCTCAAGAAGTTAGAGCATTTTGATAAGAAGACGCACTCGGTCTCTTTCTGGGATGGGTTTCACCGTCTCGTCGATAGCAAGATGATTCTGTCCCGCCTGATCGGTGCAAGCGCCGCTTGGTTTCTAATGGACTTTGCCTACTATGGCAACACTGTCTCGAGCCCGCTCGTGCTCTCGGCCCTTGGTAGCGACCACTCGATCCTGCAGAAAACACTCACTCAACTCGGCATCTTCACTGTCTTCGCGGCGCCCGGTTATGCGGTCGCGGCGCTCACGATGGATAAGCTTGGCCGCAAGACTATCCAGGGTCTCGGCTTCGGCATGATGGCAGTTACCTTTGGCCTGCTCGCCCTCATTCCCAACATCGAGAAACTGGTATACCCCTTCCTAATTATCTACGGATTCAGTTACTTCTTTACCGAGTTTGGTCCCAACGCTACTACTTTCGTCTATCCTTCGGAGATCTTTCCTGTAAAGGTTCGAACCACCGGTCACGGTATCGCTGCGGCCGTGGGCAAGATTGGTGGCTTTGCAGGCGTCTTTACCTTCCCATTCTTCATGCAGTGGCATGGCCTACCTGCTGCGGAGGGTGCAGCCGCCATTGTCAGCGTCCTGGGTCTGATCGTCACAATCTTCCTGCTGCCCGAAACCAAGGGTAAAAGCCTTGAGGAACTCTCGGAAGAGCCATCCACTCCGATGGAAAGGGCGGCCGCCTAGGACTTTGCATATCGAAGGCAGATCTGGGTCGTTTCCGATTGCGACAGCCGTCGCCCCGAAGACGACCGTAGAGGGAACCATTGCAAATCTCCAAATAAGCAAGCTCGAATGGTCGGAAAAGGAGAAGCCGCTCTCCGATTTAAGAGGAGCGGCTCAGCGTGGACTCGGCCACGGCTTCAATGCTTACTGGGTGCGTTCTTTACACTGTCAATGGCTTCCTTGCCGGCGTCCTTGGCATCGCCGGCTAGATTGCGCACAGCCCCTTTTACCTGGTCAACCTTGCCTTCGGTTTCAAGTTTCTTACTGCCGGTGACGTGCCCAGCAACTTCCTTAGTCTTGCCGGCCACTTTGTCCGCTGCACCTTTCACGTGTTGCTCGTTCATGTGCCACCTCTACGCTATTGAGATGCTTGTCGACGAGCAAAGGGTAGGGCCGTTCTGTGTGTGGATGGTCTGGAGGTGGCGGCTAGCTCACCCCGCAATGATATGCGCCGAATGGAGGCATGTTAAGGCCCCCGTCGGAGCAGCCCCTAGATAACCTGGGGTGATTACCGAATGGAAGCAGTTCGCCAGAAGCGGTTTGCTTATCGTGGAAGAGGAGTAATAGCAAAAATCGGATGCGAGCTTCTGCGTTAGGCCGGTAGAGGTCCTACCCTCGCAATGCGCGAGGGTAGGGGCCTCTTTCGCTTCTGGTCAGAAGGCGAGCAGGCGGTCGAAGAACGATCGATAACGCCTTAGCGCCTGCCGCAGATCCTCCGTTGAAACGTTGTCGCCGCTGTCCCATTGCTTTTCTAGTTGCGCGCGCTCGGTGGAGAATTGCTCTGCGATGCGCTTGACTACATTCGCAACCAAACTATCAGCCTGTTCTACTGCCTGCCTAGGCTCATCGACGAATGAGGTCTGAACCTGATCCCAGCGCGCCCGAAAATCGTGGAGTTCGTTGTCGGGAAATAACGGGGTGGCCTCCCTCGCTGTGAGCGGCGCAGGAACCGCTTGCCCGGGCTGAAGGTTGCGATCGTCAATTTCGGATGGCTGAGCAACCGTGGTTTTCTCAGGATGAGCAATATCCGCCGTCGTCAGATTATCTTCGTTAAGAAGCAATTCGCTCATGGGAGACTCCTATCTTTTCCGGTTTGGGGGAATCGAGCAGTTCTTCGAACAGGGAGCGGAAGCAGACCATGGCCTGCCGCAGGTCTTCGGTGGTCGATTGCCCCTTACCATGACGCAAGACAATCTCCCGAGCGGACCGATAGTTCTGTACTACTCCAGGGTGGTTCACGGAGACGTCCGCAGCCCTCTGCTCAAAGTCAACCATGGGGTAACCCCTCGCACCCATGACGGTTGCTACCAACTTGTCTGCTTCTGTGACCGCGATTGAAGGATCATCGACGAACCGCTTCTGGACGAGTGCCCACTCTTCCGCGTATCTTTCGCGGTCGCCTGCGGACAAAGGACGGATGGAAAACTTCTCCACGCGCTTCTCTCTCTGAGCCAAAACTTCCTCTGCGTGGTGGGCACCTCCATTTTGCTGTACCACGCGGTCGTATTCAGAACCGAAACGTTGCTTTAATTGGTCGCTCTTCCGTTTGCGCATCACGAGCAGTGCTGCGATGACGATAATGACGACTGCGGCAATAACCACGGGAACCAGGATTTTTGTGTCCATAGCTTTAATCCTCATGCGATCAGATGCCGAGATTGGTTCGGACGATGTCGAGGGGGTAAGAGAAATGACATAGGTTTTGAGCAAAGGAATGCGAAGTGAGGGCGTTGTGGGTGCGAGCCGCACACATCCACCAGGCGTGAGTCATCGTCGAGCGTCAATCTAGAAGTTCCAGCATGCGACAATCGTAAATCCGCGCCAATGCTGCGGTTTATGCGGGACGGCTTTCCTTGCTGTGGCCGGCATGATCAATCTTTGAAATATCGGAACCGAGGATCTCAATTACGTGTCCAGACGGCATCTCGATCCTAAACGTACTCTGAGAGACGGATGATTTGATGTCGTCCAGGTTGACGGCATTGGACAGACTTTCGATTTTGCCTGGGACACTCCGGAATTGGTCACTCTTTATCCACGCCTTGCTTCCGATCAGCTCCTCAACTTTCATGTGGACCTCCAGCTTAAAGGTGTCTTGCCACATCCAGCCTTAAGATTATCTACGGCATACCGGTCACACACAGTTCAACTTTCCCCGCCTCAATTCCGCCGGGCTTCTTAATCTACCCTGTTGCACCATTTCGAATTCCTCGCTGCTTGTGAAAGTGGGAAGCTGAGCCGCCGGGGACGCGGTCGCAGCGATCCACGACGACCATACGGGTCGAGCGGCACCGGTTTGGCTCGTGGCATTGAACATCTTTCCTACCTCTAAGAGAAACTCAGTCGGAGGAACAGGCTTCAGAAGCAAGTTGAAGTCATGACCCTGAGCGTGGGCATCTTGCAGTAAATCCACAGTGGCCGCCTGTCCCGAAAAGAGCAGGACCTTACATGTGGGGAATAGCACCCTCATTTGGATCGCAAGTTCAATCCCGGAAATGCCTGGCATCGCGACATCGGATATGAGCAGATCAGGAGCTTTCAAGCGGGCTGCGGCCAGCGCCTCCAGCGGGCAGGTGAAGAACTTCGCCGAGAACCCGTTCATTTGCAATATGGCGGCGAGAGTGGAGGCGATGACCGGTTCATCGTCGACGACGAAAATGCGCGGTACTGGGTTTGAAGACACGTATGTCCTCTTTCGCGTAGCTTTTCCGTGAATAGCAAAAACGCCGGCAGCCCTACGCTGGCGCTTCGAGTGACTTCATAACCGGAGGGCACCGGAGAGGGGTATGTAATCAGTATGTTCCCCGCGCTGATCCGCGTGCTGGTCAATTTTGCTCACTCCGAATTTTGAGTGATGGTGCTGGGACCGCATCTGATTTTAATCCTGCCCGAGAGCCTCAAAGAATGGCAGACCATTCATGCGGCAACCCGCTCGCGAATGAGAGTTGTGTTCCAAGATTTCCTGCGCGCCTGTTCGCGAGCTACGTCTGCGGGCGTGGCGCGCGCGCATCATAACTCCAGCTAACGGTCGCTCGAGAGCGGCGCGAGCCCTTTCAGGCGCATGTCGACCACCAGATTACCGTAGTGCTCCAAGTTATGCGCGGTGTTGAACCATAGCACGCCGAGCTTGTTTCGCTCCTGGCCAAAGGCCTTGACGGTCTCAGTGGCGTCGGCGACGGTGAGCGTATAGTAGGCCCGATTGCAGTAGGAGTTCCGCTCGCCGGATCGATCGTGATCCCGCCGTGATGATACGGCGGCTTTCTGCGAAACACCGCCGCCGTCCGGGCGCCCCCCAGGGCGCCCCCCCGATGTTTGAGGACGGGAACATGCTTCTCCCCACTGAGGATTACAGTACCGGATAACCGGAGAAAGGCTCCTTAACCTCATCGTTCGAGAAATATACCACTCGGGCGCCACGAAAAAGAGGATGGTGTGCGAGCACCTCTTAGTGATGGGGGTTGTTGTCATTGAGATAGCCGCGCTGGCCCTGAAGGCCTTGCTGGTAGCCGTAATCATGGGCTTGGCGGTCCTCGGCGTTGCGGTAGTTGTGATTGTGCTCCTTGCGCTGTGTCTTGTGCTTATAGTCCTGGTAGCCTTCACTGTTGCCCACCTTGTAGAAGCGGTTCTTGGAGTAGTCCGGATGCCGCTGTCCCTGGCCGCCGTCGTGGTGGTCTTGATCCTGCACTCCAGCGAATGGCATCGCCATTATGGACGGCATCGCGGTCGCTGCCACACCTAATGCCGATCCGAAGACAATTGTTCTGAATATGTTCTTCATATCTTCTCCTCGTACAAAAACGGAGCGATGTGTCGTCAGCTCCGACCAGTATGATGCCGATTTTACGGGCGTGGACGTTGAAACTTGCTTCTTGCGTCACCCTCCCAACGGTTCGCCCACGCATAAGTGAGTCATTGTATTAGTTGAAGAAGGTGCAGATTATGGTCCTCTTAACACATTCCTTGTGGGTTGCTCCGTTCATCGACAACCCTACATTGAGTGCATCGTGAGGGTTCTCATCACATCGGATATGAGCAGGCCGGGAGCTTCCGACCGGGCAGCAGCTAACGCCTCTCGGGGACAAGTGAAGAACCTCGCGGAGAAGCCACTCTTTTGCAGTATGGCGGCGAGGGTGGATGCACTGACCCGTTCATCGTCGACAACGAAGATGCGTGAATCTTGATAAGGAGACATCTGTGTCCTCTTTCGAGTACCTTTTCGCGAATGGAGTGCCCGACTGGGGACCGGGAGGACTCAGGACGACTATCTTGATGCTTTCCAGCGAGCCGCCCGGAGCATCAAGTGTGTGTTTAGTTAGTAGACGCCGGCGCCAATCCCTTTATTGGTCACTATTGCTCACAAGTGCTTTCGCTATTGCTCATACTGAGTCCGGGCTGACCTGTCCGGGCGGGAACAGACATTGATCGCCTCTACCGGGTTCGGGCTTCTACCATAAACTGTCATGTTGTGCACATACAACCTTGTATGTAAGGCGTACACTTTAGTAATGACATTCCCTCAAATCTTAGAGTACCTGACGCACCGGAGTTCGCATGGGCCGCGCGACCTCCGCTCCTCGTCATGATTCGACGAAAACCAGACGCCAGTCTAGTCTTACCGCTACAAGAATTTGGGCTCAGATGCACGGCAAGACCCATTCGTGAGAGCCCGCGCGCGGGTCGAAATACCGTCGGACCGGGATATTCTGCGCGCCGGACAAGTCCTCTCTAACATTGGTCTGGACCTGGAGGTTGAAGGGCACCACATCCGGCTTGAGGGTGTCGAGCTGACAGTGATCGCGACTAAGGACATACCAGGTTTGTATGCGCCTCTAACTGAACCGAGTTACTCTCTCCTGCCACCCATTGTTGGCTGATGTCATTAGGTCCTGGTGAAATATAGAGAGAGGCTTCTACAGGTTGAATGTGAGTTCACCTTGCCTTCGATCTGTAGCAGACTCTCTTTTCTCTAAGTGACAGTTCCGTCTGGAAGATGTGAAAAAATCGGATTTCAAATGTAGCGCGACTTCGGCATTAAAAAACAGTACCAGGATGCCCTATAAGCCATACCCGGTGCGACCGGATGACAATCGCATATGGCACCGGCAATACAGATGATGTGGTGTTCTATGACTCTGGCGGCGAACGAAAAGTGGGCCGCCTTCGTCAGCAATTCGAAGTGCTCCAAGGTTCCGCGTCAAGCGCTGCAACCTTCAGTAATTTCGTCGAAGAGGTAAGCCCGGCAGATAAGCTCAGCCTTCGCACCCTCTACAACAAACTCTTAGACATTGCCAACGGTAAGCCCAAATGACTGCGCGGATGATCGTACAGCTTCGCATCGATATGCTGGTGCCAAATGCGCGTAGAACCTGACTGCAATTCTCAAGTCTGCGTGTCCTGGAGATGTGGAGATGCGGAACGGAGAGGCGGGAGACGCGGGGACGAAAAGTAACCCATCGGGGAGAGCGTGCCGCGCGGGGCGAACGATCTTTCGCTGGTTAACGTTTTGTCTGTCCCGGCTCGGTATCTAGACAGATATCCATGACGATGCGGGACGATGCGGGACAGACGAAGAGTGTGTCGGAGAGAAGTCCTGACAATTGGTCTAAAAAATAGGAGAGAGATAAATACTGCGGTGCCGCCTTATTACCTTGGAACCGCAGCCAGGGGTCTTGTTCTTGGCATTCGGAGACGGAAAAGGGGCAAAAGGCATGCAGAGGCAGAACATTGCCGTGAATCGCTTATGCACAGGCAATGGCAGCACGGAGGCGGAATAGTTTTAAGAGATTGTGCGTGGCGCAGATGAGTTTCCATTCCGAGGTCACCTTGGACACGCCTCGTAGGCGAAATCTTCGGATGCCGCGAGCTTCTTTGATCTGTCCAAAGACTGGTTCGACCGTGGATTTTCGAAGAGCGTAGCGAGCCTTCCCTTCTTGGCTGGCCAGGGCCTCTCTCATGCGGATTGCTTCTTCGTTGCGCGGTGCACTGGGAGGCAGGGGCGCTCTAGGTGGTTGTGGATTGGAGTCAGGTGAAACCAGGACTTCAATTCCCTTCAACGACGGATCCAGCAGGCTGGTCGTGTCCCAATAGCCCGCATCTGCGGTGATGGTCTCTGGAGTGGCCTGGGCGGTGCTGCATACACTTTTTACAAGCGGCAGCAGTTGCTGCCGATCGATCGTTTGTTGGGTTAACTCGGCGGCCACGATGACTTGAGCGTGTGCGTCCACTGCGATCTGGACATTGTAAGCCTGCACAAAGCATTTCTGCCCGTTGTCTCTCATCACCCGCGAGTCGGGATCGACGAAGTTATACTGACGGCCCGGTGTAGCGGCATTCTTTCTAGCTCGTTGGCGCTGCTTTTTCTCCTTCTCGCGCTGCCTCCGATCTTTTGGCGGTTGACTGGTTTGCTCCTCTTTGCTGGGGCGACCGCGTCTGCGCAGGGGAAGGGCGCCAACGGCTTGCAACTGCTCTTTTGCCTCTTGCTCTAGTTCCGTCTTGGCCTGCTGCAGCCGCTGCAAGCGCTTTTGCGCGTTCGCTAAGTCGTCGGGCAACGGATCAGCTGGTTGGCTGACGCCAAAACGTTGGTCTTCTTCTTGATCTGTTTGCTGCGCTTGGTTCAGTAATCGTTCCACTTCGGATCGCCAATGTTGCTCGCGTTCGCTGATCTTTTGATAATCCACGGATCGGTGGGTGCTGGCGTTGGCCTTAATCTTGGTGCCATCGATGGCTACGTTGCCCAACTTCACCAAACCAGCTTTCTGACATAACCTCAAGGCCTGTACGAACAAGCCGGCCAGCGCCTCCAGATGCTCCTGACGAAACGCAGCCAGGGTATCGTGGTCAGGATGCTGGTCGGCAGACAGATAACGAAATGCTAAGTTATCGTAGGTCGCCTTCTCGATCTTCCGGGAGCTAGTTATTCCGATGCAGTATCCGTAGAGCAATAACCGCGTCATCATCAGCGGGTGATACGCCGACAGCCCTCGGCCGTCCTTCCGTTCGTACTCAGCATAGATGGCAGACAAATCGAGTTCATTGACTACATCCGCTATAAACCGTGCCAAGTGGTCTTCCGGCAGCCAGTCTTGTAGCGAAGGAGGCAACAAAAACTCTTGCTCTAGGCTACAAACTCGAAACCGCTTGCTCATAAGTGAATCATACGAAATTCCTGCGTGCGCCCATAAAGGTTTTTTCGCTGATCGCCTATCTATCTCCGACACATCCGAAATAACCCCCATTTGCGCCGTTGTTTCGGTTCATTGGGGGTTGTTTCGTCTGTCCCGCATCTCCCTTGTCCCGCATCTCCCTCCGGCGCTCTCTGTCCCGCATCTCCCCCCGCATCTCCCCCGCATCTCCCGTCCGCATCTCCCCGCATCTCCCAAAGTGCATCGCGTGGTGTGCGCCATCGATTGCGGCCAAGTGGTGAATCCTGACATCCTCAGGCAACAGGTAGAAGCTCGAATGAGTTTCGTTCCGGAGGCTGATCGTGCAATTATTGCAAATGCTTCGCCGCGTGATCTCCAATTCGAACGGTAACAGGTTGCTCCTAACGGCGAATCAACTGCGATTTCGATCCATCAGTTGCTTCCTGGCTGTCGCTTTTTGTCCGGTAGTCTCTTTACTCGCGCAAAGCAGAACGATTCACATCACGCAGCGATACCTAAATATCCCGGTTGGACGCGAAAGTGAGATGCGGATATTTCAGATTAGCGTCGGCGGAATTCAAAAGCGGGAGTTTCCTGTGCAATTGGCAGAGCATGCCGTCGACTATTGGATTTTCCTGGACGTTTCCGAATTTAAGGGCAGTACCGTTACCCTGACTGGTCCATCCGATCTCTCGGGCCCTTCCGCTCAAGCCGCTTTGGATCGTATTTATCAGGCGAACCAGATTGAGGGGGCGGCCACCTTATACAAGGAGAGCATGCGGCCGCAGTTCCACTTCACCGTTAAGCGTGGCTGGAGCAACGATGTCAACGGTCCGATCTTTTACCAGGGCCAGTACCACCTTTTCTGGCAGGCTTTCCCGTTTGGAATAAAGTGGGATACCGGCTTCATGTATTGGGGCCACGCGGTCAGCAAGGACATGATGCACTGGCGGGAGCTGGCGCCTGCGCTCATGGTCGACAAGCTTGGCTCACCATGGTCCGGCTCGAGCCTCATAGACCACAACAACGATGGAGGCTGGGGTAAAGACGCGCTCGTGTTGGTCTATACGGCGTTTGACCGCATCTCGCATAAACAGGTGCAGTGCATCGCGTACAGCACAGACAATGGAGCTACGTTCACTCGCTATGTTGGCAATCCTGTTCTGGACAGCAATCGCGAGGTAGGCTCGAACGACACCAGGGATCCCAAGGTCTTCTGGTATAAACCGGCCAGGCACTGGGTGATGGTCTTATTTGAGAAGGATGGCATGACCTTCTACACCTCTGCGGATCTCAAAACATGGACGCGAAAGAGCCATCTCAAAGGTTTTCATGAATGCCCCGATCTTTTTGAGCTCCCAATCGATGGAGATAATAATCGTAAAAAGTGGATCCTTCATGGTGGCTCGTCCAGCTACGTGATCGGCAGCTTCGATGGCGAGACATTCACCCCTGAGTCTCCTGACCTGCATTATGCCGAAGGAAAAAACGTCCATGGAGCCGATCTTCTATATGCGGCGCAATCCTTCGCGGAGATGCCGGACGGAAGGCGGGTCCAAATGGCATGGGGAAGGATTCAGCCAGAGGGCATGCCTTTCAATCAGATGATGCTGTTTCCCACGGAATTCAAACTGAAAACCACCAAAGACGGCCTGAGATTGCAGGCTACTCCCATTGACGAGATAGCCCAGCTGCGCGGGAAGGCACGTGCGTGGTCCACATTGACCGCTGCAGAAGCCAACCAGAAACTGGGTGTGGCTGGATTCATGCCTCTCGACGTCAAACTTCAAGTTACGTTGAGCAACAAGGATGAGCTGGCTATTGAATATGACGGAAATACTCTCACCACAATCCAATCTGCAGACCTCGAGAACGGCCGGGGTCGGGTGGAAGTATTGATGGACAAATGCGTCGCTGAAATCTTTGTAGATGGAGGAGTGCGGTATATCGTTCGGGAGATAGCGCAAACCGCTGGCGGCCGAGGCTTGGAATTGAGTCTGGGGCAAAAGACAAGCATCGTCAATCATCTTGAAATCTATGAAATGAACTCGATGTGGAAGCCGCTCGAATAGGGGTAGTGATCAAGCTCTTTGGTTGCCCGTAAGAAGGGCAAGTCGACCCCTTGGAGAAGAGTTCTTCGGTGCGAAGGATGATCTCAACTGAGCCGAGTCCCATAGGTTGAGATTACCGCGCACGAAGCCGCGAGACACACACAGAGGGCCAGCGCGGTCGCTTCGATGGTTGCGACTCTGCCGGCTTCCCAGAAAACGGAATTTCGCACATCATGTCGACGTATCTCTCGCGGCTAGGAATAGTCGATCAGGCGAATCGATCGCGGTGTTTCTGTACCCATTGCTCAAAGGTTGTTGGCGCCTGGCCGGTAACTCGAGCTACGGCATCGCTGACGTGTGCGGAGCGACCTAGACGCACAGCCTCAAGTGATTTCGCCACGCCGTTGGCAACTGCTTGGGGAATCCCGGAGCGGACCATTTGTTCGGCAGCCGCCTCGGTGGTGATATCGATGATCTTGAACGGACGGCTGAGCACCATCGAGAGGATTTCGGCCTGCCTGGGCACGGTAATCAATTCCCCACCGGTGAGAGCATAGATTTGCAAAGAGTGTGGCGGGGAGCACAGTGTTTCGACCGCGACTGCGGCAATGTCTTCGGGAGCGATGGGTGCGAACTGGCCAGATCCCATCGGGTTATAAATGACTCCATCCGACTTGATGGATGGAGCCCACTGAAAGATGTTGGACATGAAGCCGCCGGGGCGAAGGACGGCCGCCTGGAGGCCTGACGCAAGGATGGCATCCTCTTTCTGCTTCTGCATTGCGCCGACAAACGTGTCGGGATCGGATGCAAACAGGCTGGAAAGGAAAACGACGCGGGAGGTACCCTGTCGTTTTGCCGTAGTAAGGAGATCCTGGAACGGGTCGTCGAGCATGCCCGGGTTCATGAGAAATGCGGCTTCGATGCTCTCGAAAGCGGCAGCGAAGGAATCGGGTTGCCTGAAGTCACCTGTTGCAATCTGAACGCGACCTGCCCATCTTGCAACCTTGTCCGAGTTGCGGGTGAAGACGCGAACTTTTTCGCCGCGCGCCAGCAGTTGATCGACAACAGCACTCCCAACGTTCCCTGTTGCTCCAGTTACGAGGTACATGGTGTTCCTTTCGTTGCTTCAGGATGATTCTTGCTGCTACGGAACAACTGATGCGTGGGACAATCACGCGGACAGGAATACACTGTTGCCATATGGGAACAGTGATCACAGATCTCAACGAGTTGCGATACTTCGTGCAAGTGGCCAAATATCATAGCTTTTCGCGCGCAGCGAGGCGCATGGCGATGCCAAAATCGAGTGTGAGCAGGGCGATCGTGCGGCTCGAGGCGAGACTGGGGGTGCGGCTGCTGGAACGGACCACGCGGAGCGTAACGCTGACCGAGGCGGGAGGTCTGTATTTGGACCACTGTCGAAAAGTAATGGAGGATGCCGAACAGGCCGATCTTGCCGTGGGCGCGCTTCTGGCGAAGCCACGAGGGCGATTGTGCGTGGCGACCACGGTCATGTTTGCGCGGTTTGTACTGGCGCCCCTGATGGGCGAGTTTTTGGAGCGTTGTCCGGAGTTGAGATTGATCCTGCAGACTATTGTTCCGGACGGAGCACCACGTGACGGCGGCGTCGATGTGACCATCCGTTCCGGTCCTGTGGAGGATTCCCGGATGCTGATGAAGCCGGTGATGCGGGTGACATTGGGAGCATATGCGAGCCCTGCATATCTCAGGAAGACAGAAAAATCCTGCCCTCTGCGTTCGCCTGCGGACTTGCAGGCGCACAGCTGCATAACGACAAACTGCGGGCTGCATGGGGAACCGACGGAGAATGCTGTCTGGAGGATGCGGCGAGGCGCTGAGCTACGCGCGGTGCGGGTAGAGCCGCGCGCGGCAGTGTCCGACGTATCGATCAATCACCAACTGGCATTGAGCGGAGTAGGCATAGCTTTATTGGGTCAGAGGATTGCCCGGACGGATGTGGCAGCGGGGCGCCTGGTGAGAGTTTTACAGGATTGGCAGCCGGATCCTGTAGAGCTGTATGCGCTGTATCCGTCGAGGTTGAGCACTTCGCCGAAGGTGAGAGCCTTGCTGGAGTTTCTCAGCGAGAAATTTCGCGGGGAGGATGCGATCGCGTAGTTAGCGTCAGCCCTGCAGAGACGGATTGAAGTGTAGCGCTTATCGCAAAGCAACTGGTTAGAGATTTATTTGAAATTGGAGTTGAGGCGAACCAGCAAGTTGGTTGTGCCGTCCCCTAAAGGGGACTTGGTTTCCTTTCCCGGCACTCCCGTGCCGGGCTCTGGATTCTTCCGTCCCTGCCGGGACTGGTTTGCGGAAAAGATTTGTGGTCAGACGGGACTGGAAGTTTGCTGGAAGCGGTATAGAAACGGCCCACCCTGCAGGTCTAATGGTCGGGTGGTCGAAGTCTATGTCCCCCGCCGCCGGGATCATGCGAAAAGGATTAACTTTCCTTAATAACGTCCCGCAGTGAAAATTCCTCCCAAATAAGTCATCCATCCCTCATTCGTTGCGTAACGCCACCATGGGTTCCACGCCCGCAGCGCGCCAGGCGGGCAGCGCCGAGGCGAGCAACGCTGCCAGTCCTAACGCCAACGTGGCCGAGGCCAGCATGACCGGATCCCAGGGTCTTACGCTGAACAATTGCTGCGTCATCAGCTTGCCGGCGCCGATTGCGGCGGGAATGCCGATCGCCAATCCGATGGCCACCTGGGAAAAGGCTCCCCTTAGCACCATGCGCAATACCCTTCCGCGATCGGCGCCCAGCGCCATGCGGACGCCGATCTCACCCGTCCGCTGCTCCACCATGTAGGCCATCACGCCGTATAGGCCAACCGCCGAAAGCACCAGTCCCAGCACACCGAAACCCGTCGTCAGGGTCGCAATCATGTCCTCCTGCTGAAAGTCTCCACGGACCGCCTTGTCGTAGGAGACAACCCCATACAGCACAAGATCGGGATCGACACTCGCCAACGCTTTGCGCACATTTTCTTCTATCCCCGGAGGATTGCCGGGCGCCCAAATCGCGATGTTGTACAGGTAGTGCGACCAGATCTCACCAGCCTCATAGACAGGATCGTCCCAGTGGGTGGTCTGCGCCTCCGATATCCAGTACATGGGCCCGATCGGGTCCTTGTAGTCCCAGGGCATGTAACGCATGTCTTTGACGACGCCGACGATTTCATACTTGGACGCGTATTGGATCTTGTCCGGCCCGAAATGCTTGCCGAGCGGGTTCTCGTTTTTAAAGAATCGCCGGGCGAAGGCTTCATTGACCACGGCTACCGTCCGCGTGGTGGCCGTGTCCTCCTCGGTAAAGGGACGGCCCATGACCATTTTCGCGCCGATGGTTTCGAAGAAGCCCGGCATCGCGCGCGCCCAGGCGGCGCTCGTATCTTCCTTAGCCGGGGGCTCGGGTCTGCCGGCGATGCGAACGCCGTTGTTCCAGCTATCCCCCGACATCGGCGCATAAAGCACAGGCGCCACCATGCGCACGCCCGGAATCTGCCGCAGGCGATCGTCGATCTCCCGGAACTTCGGCTCCATTTGTTCCGGTTTGTCATTACCCAGCGAGGGGTTGATGTACACGAGATAGCGGCCCTCGGTCGCGAATCCGAAATTCTGGTGTTCCAGGTTGCGCAGACTCTTGCCCAGCAAAGCTGCGGCGGACAAGAGAACAATCGACATCGCGGCCTGCCCAATGACTAACGACTTCTGTGCCCAGGAACCACGCCCACTCACCGAGCGATTCGCTCCGCGCAGCGCCTCGACCGGATCCGCGTGCGAGGTCGTCCACGCCGGAGCGACCCCGAACAGAATGCCGGTGAGCACCGAGACCCCGAGCGCGAACAGCAGCACGGGCCATGAGGGAGACGCGCTCACGGGCACATAGTTGTTGGGGTGACCCGCCTCGAAGGCCAGGTAGAGAATCAGCCTGGTTCCTGCATAGGCCACCGCAATCCCCAGTACGCCTCCGGTCACAGCCAGCAGCACTGACTCGACCAGGGCCTTGCGCACCAGGCGATGGCGGGATGCGCCCAGGGCCATTCGTATCGATGTCTGTGCGCGATCTTTCAGCCCCCGCGCCAGCATCAGGTTGGCCAGGTTGCCGCAAGCCACCAGCAGCACACAGCCCGCAGCCACCAACAGCAGCTTCAGCCCGTCCTGATACTGATCGCGCATCGCCGCGACCCCGGCATCGCCCGGCGTCAGATGCAGGGTGTCTTGTTGCCAGAGCTGCTTCTCTCCCGGCTGCATATCGGGCACGTGGCTGGCCAGCCAGCCGTGGAATTCCACTCTTAGTTTGGCTTCGAGCTGGGTTGGACTTACCCCCGGCCGCACACGGCCCAGCAGGTCGAGAAAGTTTCCATCTGGCCGTTTGAGGCGTGCCGTCGCTCCATCGATGATGAGTTCTGAAGTTAAAGGAAGCCAGAAGTCGGGCATGCTGCCGCCGCCGAGCCGCGCGCCATAGAAGCCTGGAGGCCCGACGCCAATCACGGTGAAGGGATGCCCGTTGATCTGATAGCCCGCGCCGACAACGGTGGGATCGCCGCCGTACTTTTCTTTCCAGATGCGATAGCTCATCACCGCCACCAGCGGTGCGCCCTCCTGATCATCGGCATCGGTCATCATGCGCCCGATCCAGGGATTGATGCCGAGGGTGCGGAAGAAATTGCCGGAGACGTACTGCCCGTTGCGGGTATCTGCCGGAGCCTGCGATCCGGCTCTACGCACACCCAGGGGCGCATTGCCGGCCTGCAGCGCCGCGAGGTCGCTGAACTCCGGCGTGTGGGCGCGAAAATGCTTGTACATCTCCCAGGAGAATAAGGCGAAATCCCCGTCCTCCCCCTGTACGTAACCACCCCAGTTGCAGCAGCGAATCTTGTCGCCGATCCTCCATAACTCCTCGGGCTTGACCACCGGCAGAGACTTCAGCATGACCTGATGAACCAGGGTGAAGATGGCGGTGGTGGCTCCAATGCCCAGGGCGAGGGTGACGATCGCGGTCAGCGCGAAGCCGGGGGCCTTTCGTAATTGCCGCAGCGCGTCGCGCATATCTGCCAGCATGCGTTCCTCCGAGGGGTGTTGCGTCTTCGAAGAGGGATACGCAAAGTCTGCGGAGGCGGTTCCGTTGGCTGCTTCGAAGGAGCACGGCTGAACAGGCTGCGGAAAACGCCAATTCCTTGAAGTGGACGGCTACAGATATGATCCGTGCCAGCCCCGGACTTTCAGTCCGGGGAACGCTATATCTCGCAACCACCGGGCTTTAGCCCTGGTGAAAATGCCCCAGCTCCCCAACTAAGAGGGCAAGCGCGAGAGACCGGAGCTGTTTGCGTCGTCATCGGCGGCTCTGAGGATGGAATCAGACGCCCGCCACCAGGGCTGAAGCCCTGAATTTTTATACCGGAGCGTTCACGCGGGTTTAAAAACCCGCTTCCCCGGACTGAAAGTCCGGGGCTGGCACAGCTTAGGTGGTTCGTCTTTCGCCGGCCAATTCCCAACTCCGAAGTGTGTAGAAACTCGAGGACACGGGCTACACCGTCAAGCACAACTTTAAGAAGCTGCTTCTTTTTCCTTCAATTTTAGGGTGATGTTACGCGTGTCTCCGCCGGCATGTTCGATCAGGATTTCACCGTCGCTTCGCTTGACTATGCTGGGAAACTTTTCCCCCCACTCGACCAGGAGGATGGCATCTTCCGTGGCCATTTCATCAAAACCAATGGTTTCCAACTGGCGCTCGTCTTCAATGCGGTAGAGATCGATGTGGTAGAGCTTGACGTCGTGCTCCTTGCCTCCGACCCGGCGCTTGCCATCGTACTCGTGCACCAGGGTGAAGGTGGGGCTGGTCACTTCGTCAGGATCGGCAGCATCGAGAGCCTGGGCGATTCCCTTCACCAGGGTGGTCTTGCCTGCACCCAGGTCTCCACGAAGAAAGAGCAGCGTGGGCGATGAAAGCAGCTGGCCGATTTCTCCGCCGATAGTGATGGTTTCCCTGCTGCTGTTGCTGACGAATCGTCGTACGGTCATTCACGCTCCTTCAACATGCCTGCGATTCCCTGCAACCAAACATAACCTCCCGGGTCCTCCGGCCGAAAGCGAAATGCTTCATAGAGATGCGACACCGTGTCCATGGCGAGCAGGGTGTGTTGATCTTGCCGACGTACAGCAAAATCGCCGGCCAGCCCGTGAAGATAGACCGCTGCCTCCACCGCCTCGGCGGGCTGGTCAGGATACTGGGCGATCATGGCGGCTACGATCCCGGTCAGGATATCCCCGCTTCCTCCCTTGGCCATGCCGGGATTGCCGGTAGTGCTGAGAGCCATGCGTCCGTCCGGATGGGCTATGATCGTGCGCCAGCCTTTCAGCACCAGGGTCACCGCATGGGTGGTCGCGAACTGCCGGGCTACGCCTTCTCTGTCCCCTTCGACCTCCGGGATGCTCATCCCGGCCAGCCGGGCCATCTCGCCTGGATGGGGAGTCAATACCAGCAGACGCCCGCGACCATTCAATTTACCGGGGTTCGCGGCCAACACATTCAGTGCGTCGGCATCGATGACCATAGGGATCTTTGTGCGTTCCAGGAGGCCGAGGAAGAAGTTGACCGCTTCCTCCTCCTGCCCCATGCCCGGTCCGACGGCGATGACCGACTTCTTTTCGAGAAGCGGAGTCGAGCAAGCCGGGTTCGAGGTTCCGGCTCGAAATTTCACCCTTGTCTCCTTCCAGAAGGGCGACGGTCATCAGCTCCGGAGTCACAGCAGCGACAGTGGGCAAAATCGACTGTGCGATCGCGGCAGTGACCAGCCCCGCACCGGCGCGCAAAGCGGCGACCGAGCTCATGGAAGGCGCGCCTGACTTGCCCCTGGCGCCGCCGATGACGAGGACGTGGCCGAAGCGGCCTTTGTTGGAATCGGCGGGGCGAGGACGGTCGGCTATCACTTTGGAGCTTCCCGCCCAGGTCAGGCCAGTGGCGGACTCGACTGCCTCGGGCGGCGAACCGATGGGGGCCACCACGATCGGTCCCCGGGTAAGCATTCCGGAAACATGAGCCAGCTTGGGCGCGGTAAATGTGACCACGGCGTCAGCGCGATACGCTTCGGGGGAGAAGAACTTTCGCGAGTCCGCCTCCCATCCCGATGGCAGATCCACAGCGACTACCGGGGTTCGAGGACAGAGTTCGAGCGCCTTTCGACCAAGGATGGCCAGATCGCGCATCGGGGGACGAAAGCCGGTGCCCAGGACCGCGTCGACAATGAGTTGTGCGCCCTCCAGAATGGCCTTACAGCTGCCGGACAAATCGGCCTCTTGCTTGATGGCGATCGACGCTATGGGAAGCCGGGCCAACATGGTCTTTGGGTCTCCCTGCAGCTCCGCGGGGTCTCCGAGCATGAGCACCGAGACGGTACAGCCGGCTTCTGCCAGATGCCGTGCGGCGACCAGGCCATCCCCGCCGTTGTTGCCCTTGCCGCACAACACCACGATGTGCCGGCACTGGGGTAGTTCACGCAGAACGAAAGCGGCAACGGCGCGCCCGGCGTGCTCCATCAGTTCGAGCGAAGAGACGCCAAAGCGGTCAGAGGTGACCCGATCGGCGGTTCCCATCTCGTTAGCGGTCAGTATCTTCATTCCTAGCATCGTAGAGCATTGCGGTTGTGACCATGAGGTGGGTGCCGCAGCAAGATCCTGTACGCGGGCTTGGGTGGTTGAAAAGCTCCGAACGGCATAGGCAAGACAGGCGTCCTCGGGGTTCCTTCGGCTACGCTCAGGACAGGCTCTTCGACTCCGCGCCATCCAGCGCGGTGTCACGCGATAAATCTGTGAAGCGCTCCGCTCCCACGGCAAGCCCCGCGGCGGGCCCCGCGGCAGGCCGGGGCATAGCGGGGCATAGGGGGGCAGGCAGGATGACGATTTTGCGGGAGTTTTGAAGAAAAACATTCCAAACAAGTTAGCGCTTATGAGGACGTCAGTCCAGGCGCCCGCAGCATCATGGTTGGCGGCGGCAGCATCATGGTTGAAGATGCGGCGGTGAATTCGGGTGACGTGTGCTCGTTCCCCGGAAACAAAAAGTGCCCTTCATCAAAATCAATGAAGGGCAAGATCGCTAAGTCACTGTTGGTCAGAGTGTATGCCGACTGGTTTTGATGGGTGTCCGCCATATCACGCCTAAATTCAGTTTTTCCATGCTCATCCGACTCGGGATACGATTCGAACGCGCTTGACGGCCTAAGCGACTCAGGGAGTCCAGAACGGAGTGGGCGATGCTTCTCCCGGAAGCCCAGCGTCGCGCGAATGCTACGATTGATCCGTGTTCAATTTCGGAAGGCCGAAAACCGCAACCCAGTGGATGGCACACGTTGTGCTCGCTTTGGTCGCCTTGTTTCTCGTCTGGTGGATGTTGCGGTTATACGTTTTGTGAGGTCGCCTTGGCCAGCCCAGGGAAGCATTCTGATGACAACCTCAATCATTTGAAGCGAAAGCGCATAGACGTGGCCTAATTGCCGATAACGTAACCGGTGCGGTGACATGCCTCCCCCTGCACATGCTTCACAAACATTGATCCAATGAAGCTGGGTCGTATGCGATTTGGCATACGGACGACGGGCGCGCTAGGATGTTGCGAAGTTCACAACGCGGAGGAGCACGCGATGGAAACCGAAATTGAGACCCTAACCCCGGCCGCGAACCTGGCGCGCAACAACCCTGTCAGGATGCCCAACGAAAGTAGCGAGTACCGCGCCGCTCGCACAGCACTGCTTGCCCAGGAGATTGAGCTCAGGCGTCACATCGAGCGCGTGGCCGCGCAGCGCCGGGCGCTTCCACCCGGTGGCGTGGTGAGCGGAGATTATCGCTTTCAAGGTGAAGCCGGCCCCACGGATTTCGCCGGATTGTTCGGCGACAAGCAAACCCTCGCCGTATACAACTATATGTTCGGACCACAGCGTGAGCGCCCGTGCCCGATGTGCACTAATTTGCTGGGAGCCTGGGAAGGCAACGCGGCGGATGCCGCTCAGCGCATCTCGCTGGTGGTAGTCGCGCGGTCTCCGATCGAGCGTCTCGTAGCCTGGAAGCGCGAACGCGGCTGGAAGAATCTTCGTCTGTACACCGACCTAAACGGTGCATACTCACGTGATTATTTCGGTCTGCTGCCTGACGGATCAGAGGTCCCGGCCTTCAATGTATTTACCCGCCGCGATGGGAAAATAAGGCACTTCTGGGGCGGCGAGATGACCGGATCCACCGCAGACCCGGGACAGGATCCCCGCGGCGCCCCAGATCCAGCGCCGCTGTGGATGATTCTGGACTCTACACCGGAAGGGCGGGGATCCAACTGGTACCCGAAGCTGGAGTATGGGGCCTGAATCTCAAGTACAGCCTCCGGAAAAACTCAATGCTGGCAGGTACGTTCTTTATCTCGTTTCCGAGAAACCGTTCATTTTTTCCGCAGCCTGTTTAGCCAATGGGTCCATCGGGAGGACCGTGTAGGAATGGGTAAAGAACTCAGGACAACTGACTCTCCGGGAGCATGAACGTGGCTGTCACTCGCTGGGATGAGTGCGTTTTCGAGGGCCCGGCGCAGGCCCAGTAGGCAGCTAGACAAAGTGCCAGGAGGATGCCAAAAATTATGATTGCGCGCAGCGAAGGTAGCCAGTTCATAGCCCTACAGCATACCCCGCTCCGCAAAGAATTTGGGAAGGCACAGGACGATTGTTGGCTGGACACAAATGGAGCTCCACCTGCCAGATAAGAAACCACATCCCCATGCGCCTGATCCGCCAGGAGTGTTGCGATGCTCATCGTGATGATGGCGATCGGATTTATGGGACCACGCACACGCGACCTGTCGCTGGAGCAGATTTCTCATTGAGGTTGACGGCGGTAGATAAAGGGTTGAAAGAGAATTGGGCTAAAGAGGCTGAGAAAACTCGCCGTTGGGTAGGAAAGCCGTACCTCAGGGTACCTCAGGGGCTAAAGCCCAACGTATTTTCCGTCACTTACGGCACGACTAAAGTCGTGCCCTGATACAAAACATGAGTTTTTCCGCGGCCTGTAGAGCCCAGATCTTTGTCGGGCCCCATCGGCACGACTAAAGTCGGGTCCTGATACAAAGCACCAGCGCGGTGACTCCCGAAAAATTCGCGCCATTCCGCAGATTTCCGCCCACGATGCTGCAGAACTCTACCAACGATCTATCCATCCTCTTGAAATGCAAAAACTCAAGAAGAAGGGCCTCCCCGGAGGGAGGCCCTTTGATCGCCGCAAAAATTGCTATTGGGTAACTGTGCTCGCCGCGGGCGTGCTCGAGGCTGTGTCAGCTGTGAGCTTTTCTGCGAAGTAGCTGTGGTCCCAGAGATTGTGGTAGAAAACGCCGGTCAGTTCCGCGGCCTTGGGGCCAAAGGTCGGACGGCCACCCTCGAGGAAGAAGACGGTGACGATTCGGCCATGCGAGGTGTTGGCAAAAGAGGCGAACCAGCCGTAACGAGTGCCGTTATTGGAGCACGTGCCGGTCTTGCCAAGAATGGGGAGTTGGTTAAAGTTGGTATGCAGCGATCTGGCCGTGCCGTAATCGACCGCGCCCTCCATGCCGACCGTGACTTCCGGGATCAGTTTGCCGATATCGAGCGTCCGCTTAACACGGGGCTGGAAGTCTGCTGCGTCCGCGGCCGTGGTGGGGTGCTGCAGGTAGTAAAGGGTTCCGCCATTGGCGATCGAGGCTACCAAGGCTCCCAGCTGCAACGGGGTCATCGAAATACCCTGACCGAAGGAGCACATGCGACCGACGCCACCCTCGCTCTCAGGCAATACCTGCTCGGGGTAGATACCAAGCTGCTCACCGGGGATGTTCCAACCGGCCAGTTCGCCCAAGCCAAAGGAATTGGCATAGTGGCGCACCCGCTCAAAGCCAAGACGACGGCCAAGGGTCTCAAAATAAAGATTGTTGGATTTAGCCAAAGCCTCGGTCATATTCACGCGATAGCCGCCACCCAGGTTTACCGGGGTATCCTTGGTGACTATGCCCTCCTGCAGGGCAGCCAAGGCGACCGAAACCTTAATCGTGGAGCAGGGCTCGGCGCCGCTGGAAAGGGCCAGCTTCTGATTGACCATGGCCAGAATGCGACCGTTGCCGGGATCGATGGCCACGACCGTGCCGTACATATTACCGAGGGCGTCGATCGCCGCCTGGCGCACGACTGGATCTTCTCCCGCAGTCACATCTCCCTGGGTGATGTCAGAGTCAGTAAACGAGCTGGCTGAGAAATGCTCGTAATAACGGTGGCGCACCAGGACCGTGCGACGAACCATCCCAGACCGGGTGCGAACCATGACCACCCTGCGCTCAGCAGCAACCGGGCGGGCGTGCCGCAACCCCGCCATATGCCGGCGAGCATGAGCACTCTCCTGAACGCGGGCAACGTGGCGTGATGGGTTGGGCGCGTGGGGCCGGCATGGGCAGGTTTCGCAAAAGCAGCGGAGGCCAGACCAATCAGTGTGAGGAAGAATAAGGTGCGTTTCAGAAGTTGTCTGTTCACCGCGCGTTGTC
Source organism: uncultured Acidobacteriaceae bacterium (assembly GCA_963717225.1). GTDB lineage: Bacteria > Acidobacteriota > Terriglobia > Terriglobales > Acidobacteriaceae > PALSA-350. Next base: position 210,936 of record CAVQWB010000043.1, read on the forward strand.
CCCTTGAACCATGGCTATAAAGATGTTACTTGCCCGGAAGACCCGGATATTTCAGTATTACCATGTGACCGAGTCACGTTCCCTAAACCGCACCCGCGACCCATTCCTGCTGCTTTACCTTGCTTAACACTCATTTGACACGAATTCTTTCCGCTTTTCCATATTCCGACGAAGTCTTCGCGATGTCCGTACCACAATTGGGTACGCAAACGTAACGCTAGAGCGAGAACCCAGCCGGAATGGTTACGACGGCCCTAATTCATCGGCCGGCGTAGAAAGGCTGGGATATCAAGGTTTTCCAGGTTCGATTCACCCTCGTTACGATGGGCACTCTCCTGGCCGGTCCCGCGCGCGGAAGACATCCCTTCGCGTTCCGGGGTGGGCTTGCTGGGAATGAGCCGGGCATACTCCTCCTCAAACGGCTCGTCGAAATTGACGTGGGTAACGGGCGCCGGCGCGGGGGGAGCAGGCCGCGGGGGCTCCGGAACTTCTTCGGTCATCACCGGCTGCGGATGCAAGGTGAATGGCGCCGGTTCGGACGGCGCTTCCTTTACCACGGGCCGCTCGCTCGGCGGGGGGGTGTGGGTTTTCTTCGACTCGAAGAGCGGGGAAAGCTCCTCTTCGGCAAGCTCTTCGCTGGCAAAACGGGGAACGGAGGGTTGACCCTGAACCGAGACCCGGGGTGCCAGAGCATCGTTGGCCGAACGCTTGTGGCGGCCAATATGATCGTGCCGAAAGCCAGTGGCAATGACCGTGATTTTGACCTCGTCGCCCATACTTTCGTCGAGAACTGCTCCGAAGATGATGTTGGCGTCTTCGTGAGCCGCGTTCTGGATCAGGGTCGAGGCCACGTTCACTTCACTCAGCCGGAGCGAGCTGGAACCACTGATGTTGATGAGGATGCCGCGGGCGCCGTCGATCGCGCCTGCCTCGAGCAGAGGAGAGGCCATGGCCGCCTGGGCGGCGGCAATGGCGCGGTTGTCGCCACTGCGGACGGCGGTTCCCATGACTGCGTACCCCATGCCGGCCATGGTGGTCTTTACGTCGGCGAAGTCACGGTTAATGATGCCGGGGATGGTGATGATATCGGAGATGCCCTGCACGCCCTGGAGCAGAACGTCATCGGCCACGCGGAAAGACTCGAAGAAGCCGGCATCCTTGGCCACGGCGAGCAACTTCTCGTTAGGGATGACAATCATGGTATCCACGCCCTCGAGCAGCTCTTCCATGCCACGCTCAGCCTGCTGCATACGGCGCTTGCCCTCGAAGCTGAAGGGGCGGGTGACCACTGCGACGGTGAGCGCGCCCATTTCGCTGGCCAGGGAGGCGATGACCGGAGCGGCGCCAGTGCCAGTGCCACCGCCGAGTCCGGCGGTCACAAAGACCATGTCCGCGCCTTCCAGGGCTTCAATGATTTTTTCCGAGTCTTCCAGAGCCGCGCGCCGGCCCACATCTGGATTGGCCCCGGCGCCCAGCCCACTGGTCAGTTTGACGCCCAATTGGAGTTTGACCGGGGCCTGGGAGAGCTGAAGGGCCTGCACATCGGTATTGGCGACGATGAACTCCACACCCTCCAGCTTGGCGGCGATCATGCGGTTTACGGCGTTACCGCCGCCGCCACCTACGCCTATGACCTTGATTTTGGCTCCGCGAGCGACGTCGTCGTTATATTGAATTCGGATTTCATCGGAAAGACTCATCGGATTGTGCTCCATTCTTTGCGTACTTAGATCTTGTCGTGTGCCGTTCTGGTGACTATAAACTCCCTGCAAATATGGCGCGCAGCTTAGCGCGTAGTCCCTGATCTTCGGCCGCCCGCAGCACGCTGGTGCGATGGCTGTAGAGCAGCATGCCGATCGCCGTGGAAAACTCCGGCTGGATCAGCTCGTCAGGCATTCTGGAAAGTGGCACAGGATAGCCCAGACGCGCCGGAACACGCAACAGGCTTTCGGCCACGTCGAGCAGGCCGGGCAAACGAGCCCCGCCGCCGGTGAGCACACAACCCGCGCCCAGGGCACCGAGAACGCCGCCCTGACGCAAATTCTCGCGCAGCAGGTGGAAGAGTTCGCGGGCGCGCGGTTCAAGAATCTCGCTCAACGAACGCTGCTTAATGGTACGGATAACATGGCTTTCCCCCCCGATCAACTCCAGTTCACTGCAGGAGGGCACCGAGGTTACCACGCAGTGGCCGTATTCCAACTTGAGTGCTTCCGCTTCCTGAACCGGCATATGCAGGCCAACGGCGAGGTCGTTGGTAAAGTGGTCGCCGCCAATCGGCACCACCGCGGTGTGGGCCACCGCACCCTCAAAAAAGACCACCAACTCGGTGGAACCGGCGCCGATGTCGATGAGGCAGGCGCCGAGTTCGCGCTCATCCGCCGAGACGGTAGCTTCCGCGGCGGCGATACCCTCGAAGACGGTATCGGTTACTTCCAGGCCGGCCTTGTTGGCACAGGTGACGACGCTTTGCGCCGCACTGGCGGAACAGGTTGCAATGTGCAGATTCACCTCCAGCCGATTGCCGATCATGCCCACGGGGTCATGAATGCCTGGCTGCTCATCAAGGATAAATTGTTGAGGTAAAAGGTGAAGGATTTCCCGATCGGCGGGCAGGGAGACGGAGCGGGCACGGTCAACCGCGGCGCGCACATCCTCGCGGGTAATCTCCCGCAGACGGCTGCCCAGGCTTATGCCACCCTGGCTGTTCACGCCCCGCACGTGGGCTCCGCCAAGCCCCACCACACAGTTTGCGATGACGGCGTTGGCCATCTGCTCGGCTTCGGTCGCCGCCCGGTTGAATGCCCTGCTGGCGGGCTGGAGATCGCTGATGAGGCCCTTGCGCATGCCCTCCGCATCGACCACGCTATGACCGCGATAGCGTAGAGCACCTTCGTGCAGTTCTGCGATCAGCACGCGAATCTTGGAGCTGCCTGCATCCAGTACCGTAAGTAGGTCTTCGCTTTTCTGGCTCATCCCTGGTTTGGCCCTTTGTTGATCAGCCCTTTGCTTTTCCCGCTTTGGTTGATTTTGCGGCTGGCTTCCCCGCCGGATGTTTGGCTGCGGCCGGATGGCGTTGGCTCTGGCTCGCGGCCACCCCATCCTGCCCTGATTCGCCACTCGCTTGTTGCGTCATATCGAGCACCACCTGGTTCTCATAGCGCATGTCGACCGAAGCCAGATGAGGATACTGCTGCCGCCACTCGGCCAAGTGCTGCTGGTAACTGCGATAGCGTGCCAGAAAGTCGGAATCGCCAAAGTGCACCTGGATGTCGGAACCCTGGGCAGGCAAAAGTGCCCAAACGTCTTCCGGGTCGGAGATATCGACTTCACTGAGTTGCGAAGAGACTTTTGTTCCCCCGGAATCGAGATCGGTGATGAATTGTTGGTACAAGTGCATGCGGGCGGCGCGAACCGGCAGCGGATCGCGGGCGGAAATTCCCGTGACTACGGGAAAGGAGTAGTGTTTTGCGGCCATGGCCGCCGGCGGCAGGTGCAGCAGAACGCCGTGGGCGTCCACCAGGCCTATGGTGTTGCCGTGGCGTACGAAGGCCACCGGAGTGCGTTCGATGATGGCGACGCGCAACTGGTCGGGCAGCAGCCGCATTACGGTCGCGTGTTCCACCCAGGGCAGCTCTTCCAACGCTGCGCGGCGCTGACGCAGGGGGATGTAAAAAATATTGCGGCCCAGGTCGGATCCGAAGACGGAGAGGAGCTCGGATCGCGTCACCTGGCTGTTGCCCATGATCTGGATGGAGGAAGAGGTGGCAATACGGAAGCGGGGATCGTCACGGAAAAAGTTACGTATGAAGATCCCCAGCAAAACCAGCGCCGCCGACCGCGCAGGCCACGGTCGCGGCCGCGACGATGCGACCCGTCCTGGTGGTGGGGATGAGACCGCGACGGACCGGGATGCGACGCCGGGCGCGCAGGAATCCATCTTCCGCGGTATCCAGATCGTCATCGAGGGCCTGATTGGCCGATCGACGGCTTCCGCTCCGCTCAGAAGTGGTATCCTGCTGCGTTTTAGATCGCGGCGTCGACGAAACCGCGGGGCGAAAAAACTGCTCCACCGGTTCGTCGTCCGCGAACACCGTTGCACGGCTTGCTTGTGAGTCGATTTTTGCCACGCCCGAGTCAGGTCGTGAGATTTGCCATCCAAACTATAACGCGGTTTTGTAGGGATTGCCTGGTGCAATTTCAGGGAATCTTAGGGGTATCTCTGTTGGAAATGGGGGCGGAAGCGGTGTAGACCTTGATCCAATGGTTCCTCATCCTGGGCCTCACACGCTTGCCGGCAAAATCGAACACGATCAAGTTGGTCTCCTGCCTGGGCATGTGGCAGTCAATGCAGTTGTTGGTAAGCGGGTGGCCTGATTTTGCAAAGGTTGCAGAGTCAGGTTTGTGGCAGGTGATGCAGCGCTGCGAGAACTCAGCCAAGTTGTGTTGCGTGACGTGAACATTGTGGCAGGTAAGGCAGGTCGCCCGGCGTGAAGTTGCCCAGGATGGAGTGTTGGCTGGGCAAACTGGAGGTGAGGTAGTGCGCGGTCTGGTGAAAGGAATCGACCTGGGATGCATGACAGGATCGGCAGGCGTCGTCACCAACGTAGCCGTCTCGTGGGTTTGGCTTCGCGGCTGCTCCTAGCTGCAAATGCAGCACCAGAAAAACGATGATTGGGAGGGTTCGCTTCACGGCTCTGCCTTTAAGGTTACAGACCGACAATTTCCGGGCACAATAGGCGATCGAAGTTAAGGTTCGTGGTATCCCACATCTCGCGAAAAACGAGCGAGATATGGGGCACCCGGCATTCGTTTCAGGTCAGTAAAGCAGATAGGGTTTTCGCCGGATTTCAAAATCACGCAGTTGCTGTTGCCAATCCTCAAAGATGCGTTGCGGATCGCGCCCGGCTTGCAGGGCTTCGAGTACGCTTCGGTTGGCAAGCAAGGTTTGGATTTTGCTCAATGCATACTTGTCTCCGTAGAGCTTGTGGAGCGCTGAGGCGATTTCCAGGCCAAGTTCCGGCGAGTCGACTACGTTGCGGTCGGTTACGATCAACTCAATTCCATGACAGAGTTGATCCGCATACGGATACGGAGATTTGGGCGTGAAGTCCACTGGCACGAATCGCACTCCGGGTAGGAATCTGGCGTTCAACGCGTGCGCAAGTGCAGCACCTTCGATCCAGGGCGCGCCTACATATGCAAAAGGAGTGTCGGTTCCGCGGCCGACAGAAATGTTTGTCGTCTCGATGAGACCCAGAGCTGGGTAAAGGATCGCCTCCCGTAAGCTGCGGAGATTGGGAGATGGATTGGTCCAGGTGAGGCCGGTGGCATCGAACCAATCCCCCCGCTGCCAACCTTTCATTTCGACCACGGTCAGCGGTGCGCCAAGTTTGTACTCTCCGTTGAGATAGCGTGCAAGCTCACCCAGCGTCATGCCGTGGCGTACGGGTATCGGCGCTACGTTGACGTAGCTTTCGCTCCCCTGGTCCGAGAGTGGACCCTGCACGAACGCACCTGTGAGCGGGTTGGGACGGTCCAGGACCACGATGTCTGTGCCGGTGTGGCCGGCGGCCTCGAGAAAGTAGCGGACCACCGTTTCGTAGGTATAGAAGCGGACACCAGCATCCTGCAGATCGATGAGCACGGCATCGAGGGATCGAAGAGTTTCGAGTGCCGGACGACGATCGGATGCGGAGGCCCCATAAAGGCTGACCACGGGCAGGCCGGTGGAGGAGTCTTTCGAATTCTGAATACCCTCCCTATCGAGCGCTCCATTGATCCCGTGTTCCGGGCTGAAGAGGAGCTTGAGCTTGAGACCGGGCACGGCCGCTTCTGCGTCGTGAGCCAGAACGTCGATGGTTCTGCGGCCATGCGCATCGAGTCCGGTCTGGTTGGTGAGCAGGCCCAGACGTAACGTTCCCCCGTGTTTGGCGGCAAGGGCAGCTAGTTGGGCGAAGTGGTCTTCTTCCAGCCCATCGATTCCGGTGATGACCTTTGCATTGCGGTCCTGCCAACGGCGCTCCCCGGCGATGGATTCGTTGTAGCCTGTCAGGGTGGCAGCGAGTGCTCCGCTATCGGGTTGCAGTTTCACCCACCTGGCAATCGCGGTCGCAACTGCTCCGCGGATAGCGTTGATACCGGTCGGCCCGTTGGGATAAACGGCGTTGGACATGAACACGACATAGGTATCGCTGGTTGGATCCATCCAGATGGAGGTTCCGGTGAATCCTGTATGTCCAAAGGAACCCACCGGGAACAGCTCACCCCGATTGCTGGAGAAAGGCGATTCGATGTCCCAGCCTAGTCCGCGCAGCGCGGTGCCGGTCGCGGGCTGGCCAGGCGTGGTCATTTTTTCCAGGGTGAGTTGCTGCAAGGGGAATTGGCTGGGCCTGCCGGCGAGCCGGTCGAGCAGGTTCTGTGCGTAGATGGCCACGTCACCCGCGGTACTGAAAAGTCCGGCATGCCCGGCGACACCGCCCATGCGGCGGGAGGTTGGATCATGCACCAATCCGCGCAGCATGACGCCATGATCGTACTGGGTGGGTGCGATTCGGCCGCGCCAGCTTTCGGGGGGAAGAAAGCGCATGTGCTCGACACCCAGCGGTTGCGCGAGGTATTGCTGCTGGTATTGATCGAGGGTGAGGCCTGAGAGCTTCTCAACCAACGCGCCCAGGACAATGAAGTTGATGTCGCTGTAGCGGAATTGCACTCCCGGAGCGGTGACGGGGGTGGCAGCGAATGCGCGGCGCAATCCCTCCTCTTTGCCTTCCCACGGGTCCTCGAGCGAGACATCAGGAGGCAGGCCGGAGTAGTGGGTGAGCAACTGGCGAATGGTGATGTCCTGCTTCCCATTCGCGGCGAACTCGGGTAGATATTCTGCCACCGGATCGTTCAAACGAAACCGGCCCTGCTCGTAAAGCTGCATGACCGCAGGCGCGGTAGCCAGCACTTTGGTCAAGGAGGCGAGGTCGAAGATGGTGTCTTCGGTCATGGGTTCGGGCGCCGGGATAAGCGACCTGTTTCCGTACGCCTTGTGAAAGATGATGTGGCCGTTGTGGCCGGCAATGATGACCGCCCCGGGAAATTTGTTAGCGGCGATTCCCGCTTCGACAATGCGATCGATTTGGCGGAACTCCGCGTCCTGCGCTTTCAATTGCGGAGCCAGCAGAACGATGAGCAGAATCGCTATCTTTGCAGCTGATTTCCTGGGGAAGATTTTGCTTATCATCCATCCCAAGATAAACGTAAGCATCGATCCGATGAGCACAAACCATGTCCATGCAATTTTTGGAACCGGAAACCAGTGAGGCTGTTTCCAGAGCAGGATGTTGGCGACCAGGCCGCCGACCATGCCGATCATCGCGCCGGTTTCCGTTGCACTTTTGGTAAGGGTACCGAGGAGGAAAACTCCTAACAGCGCTCCGTAGGCCACGGAGGCGATCGACAGGCCGACTTCTACCACGTGGCCGCCGCCTCGCGACAGTAATGCCAGCACAAACAACAGCAGGGCCCAGAAGAGGGTCATGGCGCGCGACAGACGGGCACGCTCGCGTTCATCGGCATTGGGTTTCCAGGCCACGTAGAAATCGACCATGCTGCTGGAACTGAGCGAGTTGACCGCCGCGCTCAGGTTCGACATCGCGGCCGCCAGAATGGCGGCGACCATTAACCCAGCGACACCGTGCGGCATCTCGGTGACGATAAATGCCGGGAAGACGCGGTCGGGGCTGGTGGGCGCAGTCCCTTTGGTCACATTACCGTAGAAATAGTAAAGCCCCGTTCCAATGGCGAGGAAGAGCGCGAACTGAACCAGGATGACCACGCCGCTGCTGAGCAGGGCGATGCGCGATTCGCGCAGGTTCTTCGCCGCCAGCAAACGTTGGACCATGAGTTGATCGGTACCGTGACTGGCCATGGTCAGAAAACAGCCACCGGCAAGACCGGCCCAGAAGGTATAGGTTTCGCTCAGGCTGAAGGCGAAGTGGAAGATGGTGAGCTTACCAGCGGCTGAGCTGACGGTGTGAATGGTATGCCAGCCGCCCGGGACACGATGTCCGAGGAGGATGACGCTGACGACTGTGCCCGCGATATACAGTGCCATCTGCACTACGTCGGTCCAGATGACGGCGGCCATTCCGCCTTCGAGGGTGTAGATCAACGTCAGAACGCAAATGATGGCGATAGAGACGACATCCCGGGTACCAATAGCGATGCCGACGACAATGGAAACGGCAAAGACACGGACTCCTTCCGCAGCCGCACGCAGAAAGAGAAACAGAAATGCGGTGAGTTTGTGCAGCCGCGGACCAAATCGCTCGCCGATGACTTCGTAGGCGGTGAGCAGTTCGCCGCGAAAATAGCGGGGCAGAAAAATGATGCACACGACGATCCTGCCCAGGAGGTAGCCGAGGACGATCTCGAGGAATCCCCAGTCTCCGGTGTAGGCGAGGCCGGGGACGCTGATGATGGTCAGCGTGCTGGTTTCCGCGGCTACGATGGAGAGGGCGATGGCCCACCAGGGGATTTTCCGGTCGGCAAGAAAGTAGTTCTTTAGGGAACGGTCTTTGCTGCGAAATTGCAGACCAAAGAGGGTGATGCCCGCGAGGTAGATCGCTACCAGTGATAGATCGAGCGAGCTCAGCCGGTGCATGAACCCTCATGGGGAAAACTGCAGATCTCTCCAATGTCTAAGCGCACACGTCTAGTGCGAGAGAGCAAATGACGTGCGCGGCTATAGCGCCGCGCAGGAGACCGCATGAACTTAGTTCTTGACAGTAGCCCTGGGATGGATGGCGGCGTAGCTGATCCATGCTCTCCGAAAGCATCGGTCACTGGAATACTGGACGGATGCTAACCATGTGCGAATCCACAGTCGCGCCTGACGAGCGAACTCACACCTGTGTTTGCTGACCCATAACCGGGATCTAGCAGCCTGAGTCTAAGTTAACCTGTCACCTGCGAAAAACTTCAGCTCCTTTTGACACCCTCACCTTCCGTAATGGTGATGTATTTGTCGATTGGCAGTTCGGTAAATCTCTCTGTCTTACCGCTTGGCTCCGGCCACTTCACTTCCAACCAGTCGATCTTTGTCTGTTTCCCCAGGCCAAGCACCATACGCGGATCGTGCGATGACAAGTAGCTTCCTCCACCCACTTTTGTTCGGCTGCGTTTTAGGTCTCCGGCCTGATAAGTGATGCGGGCGCCAATGGCGTCGCGGTTCGACTTCTTGCCCACGAACTTAATCCCTAGCCAATGATTGTCTTTGGCCGCCAGGTTGCGCATGAGCAGAGGAGCAGCATCGTTGACGGAGACCAGCACGTCCACGGCGCCATCGTTGTCGAAGTCGCCGATGGCTAGCCCTCTTGAGGAGAGATTCCTGGCGAAGAGCGGTCCGCTTTCCGCGCTCACGTTGCGCAGCGTCTTGCCATCGTTGTGAAACAGCATCAGCGGTTCGCGGTAGGTCACGTCCTTCTGCATGGTCTCGATCATGTCATCGGGATTTCCGTTGGCAAGAAAGAGGTCAAGGTTGCCATCGTTGTCGTAGTCGAAAAACTTCAGCCCCCAGCCACTCAGCAATCGCGTCGCAGCACCGATCGAGGTAGCGTTGGCCTGGTCATCAAATGTTTCGTCGCGATTGTTCTGGTAAAGGGAAAATCTCTCGTGATCGATGTTGGCCACGAAGAGATCCATCCAGCCGTCCTGGTTGAAGTCCGCTGAGTCGACTCCCATGCCTGAGCGGGCCCGGCCGGTCTCGCCGTACCCCACCCCCGCGAGCGCGGCGATCTCATCGAACTTGCCATTGCCCCGGTTCATGTAGAGGAAGTTCTGTACCGTGTCATTGGCGACGAAGAGGTCCATTTTGCCATCATTGTTGAGGTCGGTCGCGACCACACCCCAGGCTTTGCCCAGGTGCTTGGCAATACCGGAAGATTGGCTCACATCGGTGAATGTTCCGTCGCCATTGTTGTGGAAGAGCCAGCTGGGTGAAGGCTTGTATAAGGTCGGAATACAGTAGCCAGGCTTGTTGTATGCAGTGCAGGGCAGATTCTTGTCTTTGCTGAATTGGACGAAGTTACAGACAAACAGATCGAGCCGTCCATCGTTATCGTAGTCGAACCACACCGCGCTCGAGGCCCAGCCGGGCGCGGCTACGCCTGCTCTATCGGTAACGTCACTAAAGGTTCCGTCGCCATTGTTGTGATACAGAATGCTCTTTCCGTATTGGGTCACATAGAGATCGGGAAAACCGTCGCCGTCATAGTCACCGACGGCAATACCCTGCCCATAGCCCCCGGCCGCGACGCCTGCTTTCTCGGTAACGTCGGTGAAGGTTCCATCCCGATTGTTGCGGTAGAGGGCGTTGCGCAAGGGCGGATCGGGATTGTAGAAGTCACACTTGCCGCTGTTAACGAGATAGATGTCCATCCATCCGTCGTTGTCGTAATCGAGAAAGGCGCAACCTGCACCAGTGGTTTCGGGCAAGTATTTTTGGGGCGACTTGCCTGCAGTGTGCACCCAGGTAATGTGACTAGCGGAGGCCGGCACTTCTTCGAAGGGATAGACCGCCGCAGCGCGTGCGAAGCGGGGCAAGGAAGCAAATGCGCCGGCGGTGGCCACGCTGCAGAGAAGGCGTCGTCGGGATAACTTTCGAATCACTGCGGCTTCTGGGCTCCCTGTCCTGCCGCGCGATCCGCAGTTTGTTGTTGCAGGGCAAATTCCCGATCCGAATCTTCCTTTCGCCCGGTGTGGGCGTATGCAGTCGCCAGGCCATAGTGTCCGGCAGGGTTCGCAGGTTGAAGTTTGACCGCCATTTCGAGTGGAGTCACAGCTTCGGGAAACTTCTTCTCGGCCAGCAACGACATGCCCAAGCCCAGATAGGCGTCGGCGAAATTCGTCTCCAGCTGTGTGGCCTTGGAAAAATGCTGCACCGCGGCGGGATAATCCGCGGCCTGGCGCGCCAGTTCCCCCAGCACGTACTCCGCGCCGGCGTTCGATGGATCGATTTCGAGTTCCTGCTGCAGTTCCTTTTTTGCCTGCTCGGCGAAATCAGGCGGCGGACTTGGCTTGGAGAGCAGGAGACGAGCCAGGCGGAAGTGAATGCCCGGATAGCGCGGATTTTGTTCGAGAATCTTGCGGTAGTCTTTCTCCGCCCGGTCCCATTTGCCCTGCTGTTCACTCGTGTCTGCGTCCATTTCGAGCGCGGGAATCGAAGTGGGGGCGCTCACCGCCAGCTCTTGCGCAGAGCGGGCGGATAAGTCGGAATAGGCGTGTGTCAACACGTAGAGCACTTCGGGATCATGGGGAAACTGCCGGCTCAAGACTTGCAGAAATTGGAGCAGGGACTCCTGCTGCTGCAGCATGGTGGCACAACGCACGCCGTCGAGGCCGACTCTCTTTTGCAGTTCTTTGTCGGTGATGTGACGCGGCGGACTTGGCCAGCAGGGGTAAGGCTTCGGGACAATGGCCGCTCTCCGCCAGCGACGCGGCGTGTTCGGCGGCTGCCGGAGATAACAGCCGTGGCCTTGCCGGAGACTTGCGCGGGAGAGGAGATGCCGACAGCGAAAGAAGTGATGCAGGAAGATCATTAGAAGAGCAGCTTCGGCAATTTGGACATTAATGACAAAAAAAGGGGCAGACGCTGCTTACAAGCGTCTGCCCCTGAGTTTAACAGGGCGCCTAGAAGTAGAACTTAAGCGCGAACTGAATGTTTCTTGCTGGTTGTGAAGTGTTGACCAATGCCAAAGGCTCGTACTGGGGAAGTTAGTATTGGGGTGGCCCAACTGAACGTTGTTAAAGGCGTTCAGGAAGTCGCCCCGGAACTGGAAGTACTTAGCCTCGGTGAAATGGAAATTCTTCAACAGGCCGATATCGGTGTCCGAAGTATCCCGGACCAGTCACCGGTCCCTGCAGCGGGCAGTTGCCAAAGGTTCCTGTGTGCAGGTTCAGAAAATCCATGCAGGGCTCATCCACTGATAGCCCCTGGAAGGCGCCGGCTCGCTGGCTGGCGACCGAACACTTGCTGCACGTCCGCAGTTGGGACGAGCTCCACGCCCACCGGTTCCGTGGTATCGGTCGCATCATAGACGGCCAGCGGGAAGCCGCTATGAATGGAGACGATGCGTGGAAGCCTGCCAGCCACCCACAACCTGCGTTGACGACCGGTTCATGTTGTTGCCGATCAGCTTGCCTTTGCCGATCGGCAGGTCATAGGTTGCGTAGGCAGAGAGGATATTATTGGAGTCGTAGTAGCAACTGGCGTAATCCGCATGAGGATCATAGAGGTTCTGGTAATACGGGTGACGGCGGTTGTCTGGGCCGCGCATGCCCCAGGTTCCGTAGTAGCCGCTGTTGTTGGTCATGCAATGCGACCAGGTATAGGCCACCTGCGCCTCCAGACCATTGGAAATGCGCTTCTGCAGGACGGCCTGCAGAGCGTTGTAGGTCATGAAGCCTCCGAAGCTGTGCCGGACACGTTCGATAGAGTTCGATCATGCAGGGTTGATTCCCTGGAAGTACACCGGCGTGTCGGCACCCCGTTGTCAGAGTTCTTCTGCGATAGGGCGTCGGCACCATCAGGTGCGTTGCCTGCTGGCCGACATATCCAACTGGAAAGTCGTCGTCGGGAGCTCGCTTCCTGCTGGACGGTCAGGTTCCACTGCTGATCCATCGCAGGTTGAACCGTCTTATCCCAGACATACATGATGGCTCCCGCAAACGGGTCGCCTGGAACCGCGCCGCCCGGACCCGCCTGGGTCTGAACCGTTGGCTTGGTGTATATAGCGCGTCAACTTCCGTTGGAGTGAAAGGTGGGTTGCGCGCGAGGCGCAGATTGGTGCCCGTTCCTTCCAGGTAGGAGGAGATGGTATAGGCGCCGCGAAGAACCGTCTTGCCTTCCAGCTATGCGGCGACCAGGCAAAGCCGACGCGGGGTTGGAAATCCGGCAATCCGTATACCGAGTTGTAGAGCGCGCGGCTATTGCCGTCCACGCCTGCATATTCGATGGCGCCAGTGATCAGGTCCAGATTGTCCTGGCGGTTGTTAAGTTCCACCCAGGGAGTGTGTGGCTTCGTAGCGCAATCCGAGATTCAGAGTAAGAGTCGGCAGTAATATGCCAGTCGTCCTGACCATATCCGGCAAACCTCCAGGCCAACTGGTGCCAGGTACCACCGGTGCTCACGCCCTTACCTGTTGCTTCCGGATAGCCGGTGAAGAAATCGCCTGCCGGGTCGCCGGTGAAGTGACGCCACCGAAGAGGATGTAGCCGTATTCGCCGCTGTTGCCGCTATAGAAGGTGTTCAGACGGATAGCGCCACATCTGGAAGCCGGTCTTGAAGACGTGCTTGCCATGGGTGATGGTCACGCCGTCGTCAAACTGGATGACAGTGTCGGCGAAGTTCTGGTTTACAACATGGCTGCCGATGTTGGTGAGTGTGCCGTTGTTGGGCGAGGGTGCCTGCCGCCGCCAAAGCCGAGCAACAGCAGGCCGGGGCCGGCGGTATTGGCGTTGGCGATCCCAAGCTGACGTCCCGAGATCGCCGATGCTGGGGACAAAGGAGGTAGCCGTTGAAGATCGTCATCCAGGAGGCGCCAAAACGAGCTTCGTTCAAGATGTTGGGGCCGAAGGTGTGGGTCCACGTTCCAACCGCATTGTGAATCGGAGCTGTGGAACGTTACGAGCGGTATTGCCCAGGATCAGCAGCGAGTTACTCGAAGGGTCGTTCTGGTAAGCCTGCGAATAACGGGCGCTGAGACGGTCGTTCTGGGTGATATTCCAGTCGATCTTCGCATCGCCCTGATCGGTGTTGAAGGCCTGCGTTGTTTGGTTGATCGCGTTATTGGTCGACGTTGCTGTTGATCGGTGTCGGATAGTACTTGGAGGCAAAGAGAGCTGCTGCCACGGGGTTTTCCTGCGAAGTCGGAATCTGGTTGCCGAGGTAAGTGCGCCCGGTGATCGGATTCTTGAGCTGTGTCGGAAAGCTGCGAGAAGTCGCCATTACGCTCGGCATTGGTGAAGACAGTAATGAAGCTGCTGGTGGTCAGGATGGTCGAAACGCTGTCCCTGATAGTCCACGAAGAAGAACAGCTTGTCCTTGATGATTGGACCGCCGAGGGTGCCACCAAACATGTTCCAGCGCACAGGCGGCTCTGGGCAGCACAATTGCCCGGCCGTTTAACTTGTTCTCCCACTGGTTGGCATTCAGAATGTCGTTGCGGAAGAACTCCCATGCGTCACCGTGGAAGCTGTTCGTGCCGGACTTGATGGAGGCATTGACGATGCCGCCCATGAAAGTTGCCGAACTCTGCCGGATGCGTTGGACGTAATGAGGTTGAATTCCTGGATGGCGTCCGGGGAGGGAGTAAAGGCCAGCATGGTTTTCGGAGGTCTGGTTGTTATCCATCCCGTCGAGGATGAAGTTATTCGACTGCTCGCGGTTTCCATTGATGAACGGCCGGCCACCGCTTGCCGTGTTGTCGCCATTGTTGAACTGTGATGTTGTCCGGGGTGATGCTGCCCGGCGCCAGCAGGGTCAACTCGACATAGTTGCGTGTCGCCAGCGGAATGCCGAGATCGTGTTGGCGTCGATCAGGGTGCTGACCTGCGTGGTATCGGATTGCAGCTGCGGCGCCTCCGAGGTGACCTGCACGGTGTTGGTGACCGCGCCTACCTTCATCTTGAAGTCGAGACGCGCCCGCTCATTGAGGACGAGGGTGATGGGTGGCTGGACCGCCGTGTCAAAACCGGTGGCTTCCGCTTTCACCTCGTAGGTGCCAATGGGAAGATTGCTGAAGTTAAAGACACCACCATTGCTGGACTTGGCGGTGTAAGACGTGCCTCGCTCAGTGTCCCTGGCGGTAATGGTGGCGCCGTCTAGGACAGCTCCGGCCGAATCTTCCACTGTGCCGGTGATCGCCGCAGTGATCTGCTGAGCCCACGCGGGCTGGCGAACGCCAAGAAGCCCGAGGACCATTACGAGGGCTAAGCCCCATAAGGAAATGCGTTTCATACTCGCCTCCAAAACCAACAATGTCTAACGGGGCCCTACTGACAGGAACGATTGGCAACTCTCTACAGGCTGCTCTTTCACCCGAGGACTTACTTCAGTGACTGTACTATATCGAGAGCGTTAGATGGAATGCAAGCAGGATTGTTGAGGAAAAAACTTTTTTTTAACCTGGCTTTGAGGAAGACAAGCGGTAGACTGCGCGCTTTTAGACGTCGAGCCTTACTTAATTAACCTTATTTAGCCACCTCCGGGAGCCAACTCTTCCACCAGAATCCGGGAGAGAGTGGAGAGAAGCAGATTGCCCGGGTTGTCCACTCCGTAGTCAACTTGCGGGATGTTATTCACCGTGATCGCCATCGCCACCGGTCCGTGCTCAGAGTAGACGATCGCCACCCCGCTTCTCAGGTGGTCTAACGCCCCGGACTTGCTGGCGATGACGGTGTTTTTCATGTCTCTTCCCACACCGCTATGATCCTGCTGGCGCTTGAGCACACTGATCATTTCGTCGGAAGCCGCCTTGCTGACCAACTCGCCACGGTACAGTTTTTCGAGAATGGCGACCATGTCGCGAGGACAGCTTCTACCGGTACCCCAGCGATCATTTCCCGGCTTTCTCCCCTCGTCCGTCAGGCCCTCTGGTTGGGGATTCGCGTTCTTGGAGAAGAGCTTTGGTTGCATGATCTTGCGCATGACCGCGGTTTGTTTTAGTCCCAGCTGCGCCATGCGCTGGTTGACGGCATTTCCTCCGATACGGTCCAGAATCAGGTTGGTTGCCGTGTTGTCGCTGACGACGATCATCAGGTGCATCAGGTCCCGGATGGGGAACGCATCTCCCCCGGAGAACTCTGTAAGGACACCGCTGCCGGACACCTTGTCCTGGTCTGTCAGCTCAAGCTTTTGATTCCAGTCGAGCTTTTTCTCCGCAGCTTGGGCAAAAAGCTCAACCATGATGGGGAGCTTGATGGTGCTGGCAGTGGGAACCGGAGCATCGGCTCGAAGCTCGTAGCCGGCGCCAGTGTCAAGATTTTTGGCGTAGATGCTGACGGCGCCAGTAAAACCCTGAATCGCGGACTGGATACGGTGATCGATGGTCACGGTACCTTTGATTGGTTGCGCTGCCGCCAGACTAGGGCAGAGGGCGAGCACAGACATCATTGTTAGAAAGCGATTTGCGGGGAACATGGGCAGGATTCCGGCCTCCGTACAAGGTACGGTGACACATGATGGAGAATCTTCCAACCCAGGATACTTCGGGCGAGCGAAAGCCACCCAGGACCGCACCAGGTTATATCCAGCCATCCCTGACGGGACTAATCGTGGGTCCATCTACCCAGGACTACGTCCTATAAGCGCTAACTTGTTTGGAATGTTTTTCTTCAGAACTTCCAACAGGCAATGTCCGCTGCAACTGTTGACGTTACCCCCGCCCTCACCAAAGATGTTGCGGATGGGAATTAGCATGGCGTTCAAGGAATGATTACCCGCACCGGAGCATACTGCTTGGGGCGGGATTGCCTGGTCGCCAGATAGCTTGAACGGATCGAACGAACTTTCACTGCGGAGCCGCCTGCTACGAACCACCTGCATCAGAGCAAGACACATGCCGGGTGAGCACGATCACCCTCTCTGGAGGTTTATCCAATGCAGCGACGCAGCTTCCTCCGCGCAGCCGCCACAGCAGGCGCCGTCGCCTGGGTAACACCTGTGCACCAGATCTTTAGTGCCGTGGATTCCGCCCAGACATACCCGAACCAGGTACCGTTTGTCTCCAATCCCGGGCGCGCAGGTTTGAACCCGGAAGACATCCAATCACTGTTTGAAATCGGCCCTGCCTTCTCGCCGCAGGATCAGGCGGCGACCTACCCGCAGAGTGTTGCATCCGGTGACCCGCAGCCCACCGGCATTGTGCTTTGGACTCGCATCGCACCCACGGCTATGGGTGCACCTTCGGCTGACAACATCGCCTGGCAGATAGCGTCGGACGCCGGCTTTGCGTCGATCCTGGTGCAGGGTGTTGCGACCGTGGATCCGGCCTCCGATAACACGGTGAAGCTGCCTATCTCGAACCCGGTTCTGGCGCCCTATACCATTTACTACTATCGCTTCATCTACAACCTGGTGCCCAGCCGGACCGGCCGATTCAAGACCCTGCCGGCAGCCACGACGGAACTTGCGCAGCTCAAGATCGGCTACATCGTTTGCCAGGACTACAACAACGGCTACTACACAGCGCTCAACTACCTGGCGCTGGAAGATGTTGAATACGTAGTACACCTGGGCGATTACGTTTATGAGACCGCAACTCAAACCAATGCGGTGCGCGCTGTGCCTCCGTTTGCGTCCGGGGGCGTGATTCCGCAAAATGTCGATGACTACCGCCACCTTTACCAGGTGTACCGCAGCGATCCCAACCTACAGGCGGTGCATGAAAATTTCGCCTATATACAACTGTGGGACGATCACGAGTTCGCGAACGATTGCCACCAGGATTTCCATCCCGACAACAACACGGCGCCGAACAACGCAACTACTCCGCAACCTGCACTGCGGCAGGCCGCGAACCAGGCATGGAGTGAGTATGGGTTGGCCGATGTGGCCTTCGATCCAACACAGACCTGGGAACAGTCGGTCCAGGTTTATCGCAAATTCAGCTTTGGCACGCTGATGGACCTGGTGGTCACCGATGAACGCCTTTACCGCGACGGCCCACCCTGCGGCAGCGATAGCGTTGGGCAGCGTTATTTTTCGCTTGGGTGCGGAGAGATGAGTGACAAGAGCCGTACCATGCTCGGCCTTACCCAGCGGCAATGGTTTCTCGATCAGTTGACGGGCTCGACCGCTACATGGAAGATCTGGGCTAATGAAGTGATGCTGATGCAGTTGAAGTTTGCTCTGGTGTACATCGATCTGGATCAGTGGGATGGATACCAACAAGAGCGCAACCTGATCTTCAACACCGTTCACAGTGCAGGGGTAAAGAATTTCGTCGCCATCACCGGCGATTTACATACATTCCTGGCTGGGTATCTGAAACGGGATTTTGATAATCCCTTCGAGAGTCCGGTGGGGATTGAATTGATGGTTGGTTCTATTTCGTCGGCGAATCTGGAAGAGGACATTGTATCCACAGTAGAACTGCCCAGCGCCCCGGTACCGGCGAAACAGATGGGCATTCCTCCCAACCTGCTGGACCCAATCATTCGCGCAGCGAATCCGCACATCAAATACTGGGACTCGTCGACCCACGGTTACGCCGTCCTCACTATCACGCCGGCACTGCTTACATGTGAGTTCAAGGCGGTGAGTACGGTACAGGAACCGACGGCCACGTTGGTATCGCTCAAGACCTTCACCGTTCCTGTAAATCAGGTGAAATTGAACGTCATGTAATCGAGTCCCGAAGGGACGGTACAACCTGTAGCCCGGCACGGCAGTGCCGGGTAGGCTTTTCCCTGTAAATCGAGTCCCGCAGGGACGGCACAGTGGGCAGCCCAGGCAGGCTAACCTTCATGTAAAGCGAGTCCCGCGCCTCCCAAGGGTGGGTGAAAATGGCCGCCGGAATTCGTGCGTGAAAAGAGTGGTAAGAGTGATAAGTCCAGATCCGCTGGGATGTAATTTGCGCAGCAAGCCATTGCGCCGGGTCGCAGTTCATGATGATCTGCGTAGCCCGGCGACGAGGAGTTGTTGAGTCTGCCCGGCATTCCCGTGGCTACAGGTTGTGCCGTCCCTGCGGGACTCGATTTACATGAATGGCTACCCGGCACTCCCGTGCCGGGCTACAGGTTGTACCGTCCCTTCGGGACTTGATTTACATGAACGTCAGCCTGACTGGGACGGTACAACCTTAGCTACCTCCTGCCGCACGTTCAGATCTCAACTTCGCCTTCGAGGTAGAAGACGCAGAGACCTTCCAACTCGACGCGGTCCCCCTTCAGCCGGCAGAGGACCTCGCCGCCGCGGCGAGAAGCCTGGAAGGCGCGAAACGTTGTCTTGCCCAGCCGATTGGCCCAATAGGGCGTCAGCATGCAATGAGCAGATCCGGTTACGGGATCCTCGGGGATGCCCTTGGCAGGGGCAAAGTAGCGGCTGAGGAAATCGAAATGCCCGTCTCCGGCGCGGTTATGATCACACCGGGGCGATCTAACCGGGCAATGGAAGTCATGTCGGGAGCCAGCTCACGCAAGACCTGTGGGCTCTCAAACAGCGCCAGGTAATTGAAGGAATTTGCGAAGACCTCTGCCGGAACGGCGCCTAACGCTTCGATCAGACCGGGCGGTGGCGTGATCCGCTCGGAGGGACGCGCCGGAAAGTCCATCACGTAACCCGATCCCACCCGCTTTACGGTGAGCGGCCCGCTGGCGGAGTGGAAGACCACACTGGTCCGTCCAGGCTCGAGCCGCTCCATCACCACCGCGGCGCTGGCCAGGGTAGCGTGGCCACAAAGCGGTACCTCGGTCGCGGGTGTGAACCAGCGGAGGCGATAGTCGCCGTCGTGGGGGTGGAGAAAGGCGGTCTCGGCCAGGTTATTCTCGGCGGCAATGGCCTGCATGGTTGCGTCCGCCGGGAAGGCTTCCATGGGCATCACCGCGGCGGGATTTCCGGCGAATCGGCGGGTAGTGAAGGCGTCGATCTGGAATATCGGTGTGCGCATGGGCGACCTCGCCGTGGAGAAACTGTACCCTTGCATTCTAGATTGACCTGACTCCTCGGCCGCCCTGAACCATCGATCTGGCGCCCTCGGAGAAAAAGTGACTTTGCCCGACACTTTCGGAAGGCGAGATGCTCTTACTTGAGGAGGTCATGATGGAAGAGCTTGAGAATAACGCTAGCCCGATGCCGACGCCCGAACCGCCTCCCCCGAAGGCCGAAAATTCAGGCGCGGTCACGTCATCGGAGCCCGCAGCGGCATCTATAGAGAAGTCGGCCGATACTACGGTCGAATCTAAGCCGGTTGCATTAGCCGCTGCACCGCCAATCCCCATCGCCCCGGTAGAAACATCGAAGCCACCGGTTTCGGCACGGATTCGTCTGGACAAGAAACATCCGCTCGCGATCCGCTGGATGCATTGGATCAATTTCCCCGTGCTCTTCACCATGATCTGGAGCGGCCTGCTCATTTATTGGAACGATTCCGACAACGCCTACAAACACCCCCATGCGGTTTATCGGGTTGGAGTGGGGCCCTTCACGCTCTTCCGTTTTTTCCCGCACTGGTTCTGGAAGGCAATGGATGCTCCCTACCATGTAACGCAGGGTCTGGGATACCACTTCTTCTTTATGTGGATCTTTGCCATCAACGGAATCCTCTATGTGCTTTTCACCATCCTGTCCGGTGAATGGCGCTTTGTGGTTCCAGACCGAAAGAGCCTGATAGAAGCGATCCAGGTGACACTGAAGGACCTGCACCTGATCAAATACCTTCCGCCACAGACCAAATACAACGGTGCACAAAAAATTGCTTACACCTCTGTAATTTTGATGGGGGCCGGGAGTCTCATTACTGGCCTGGCTATCTACAAACCGACCCAGGCCCATTGGCTAACGACTTTACTGGGCGGTTATGAGATGGCGCGGTGGGAACATTTCCTGCTCACTATGGGATTCTGCGGATTCTTCGTGATTCATGTGACCCAGGTGGTGCTGGCAGGCTGGAACAACTTCCGCAGCATGGTGAGCGGCCTGGAAGTGAAATCGATCCAGGAACCGTCCCTCGAAGCGGAAAGAAAGAGTTGGGGATGATGGATCTCGACGACAAGCAGGCGGAGGCGGCGGAGCAGCAAGCGGCGGACGATGCCGTATTGGGAGAAAGTCGCAAGCACACCCGGCGCAGCTTCGCGATCGCCGCGGCCGCTGCGGCCGCGGGCTGGGGGGTGTACGAATGGATCGATCAGAGCCAACGGCTGAGCATGCAGCCTACACCTTTGCGCAGGGCCTTTCAGACCAATGCCAGGCTCTCACGCACGATTTTCGACGATCGCGCACTGGCACCGACTTACCCACTGAAGCGAGCTGAGGAGCTGCGAGTCAACGGCGTCTATGGTCTGAAACAGGCATTGGTGCCAGCGAGTTGGCGGCTGCAGTTGACGGGAGCGGCAAATGCAACGAGCTACCCTCAATATGCGGCGGACGTCACGGCCTGGGAATATCGATACGCGGACGTGAAGACAAACGAAGACCAGGGCCACGATACCAAGGTTGCGCCGAGCGCAGATACGGCGGAGAAGATGGCGCCGAAATCCATGGTTGCCGGGGAAAAGATCCGCCAGGAGCGCGCCGGACGAATGCCGAGAGGCGTGGAAGAGGCGGGCCAAAGCCGATCGACACTCGCCCTCGGCACACCCGGCCTGCTGCTGACCATGGACGATATTCTGAAGCTGCCAAAGCATGACCTGGTCACGCAATTCAAGTGCATCGAGGGATGGAGCCAGATTGTGCATTGGAGTGGGGTACGGATGGCAGATTTTATTGCTGCCTATCCGCCGGAAAAAACAGCCGATGGCCGTCTGCCGCGCTACGTGTACATGGAGACGCCGAACGGCGACTACTATGTCGGTTACGATATGCACGTCTGCCTGCATCCGCAAACGCTGCTGGTGACGGAGATGAGCGGCACCCCACTGACGCAATTTCATGGCGCCCCGCTGCGGCTGCATGCGCCCACCAAGTACGGCTACAAGCAAATCAAGCGTATCGGGCTCATTGCCTACACCGACCAGCAACCCGATGATTACTGGACCAAGCTCGGGTACGACTGGTATGCGGGTCTTTGACCCACTTAGACTTGTCCAAATTAGATTTTTCGGTTGACCGATAACGTTGGGGTGGATTGGGGAGCTTGGAGCATTCTCACCAGGGCTAAGGCCCGGTCATTGCAAGATAAAGCGTTCTCGCGGGTTTAAAAACCCGCTTCCCCGGACTGAAAGTCCGGGGCTACACGGCTTACGCAGCTCTTGATTCAGTAAGGCAAAAGGTCTTCCGCCGACCGACTCGCAGCTCCGAAAAATGCAGAAACTCAGGGCACGGCTTCAGCCGTGCCGTAAATTGGTTTGCGCGCTTGACGGCTTCAGCCGCTGAGGTACGCTTTTCACGACATATATAGAGCAAAGTCACGTCTTTTTGCGACTGAGTTCACCACAGACGACGGGAAAGACGTACCTCAGGGGCTTTAGAGGGTGTGTGAGAACTGGAAAAGCCCAAGCGGAACTTTTCACACCGGACGGCGAGCAGACATCACGCTTTCGCGAGAGCTTCGAGGACCATCCCTGCTGCCTGCGAGATGCTTCCTGCGCCTAAAGTGACGATGACGTCTCCCTCTTTGGCTTGGGCTACGGTGCGGTTTACCGCCTCTTCAAACGACGCTGCGTACTGGACTTCTTTACGGCCAACGGCACAGACAAGCGCCCGTGAATCGACACCCGCGATGGGGTCTTCGCTGGCGGCATAGATATCCAACACCTGTACGGTATCGGCATCATTGAACGCGGTGGCAAATTCGGCCATCAGGTCCCGGGTGCGGGTGTAACGATGTGGCTGAAAGATCACGTGGACGCGATGATACCCGGACTCCCGCGCGGCGCTCAGGGTGGCGCGAATTTCGGTTGGGTGATGACCGTAGTCGTCGACCACGTTCACACCGCGGGCGCAGCCCCTCAACTGAAAGCGGCGATCCACTCCGCGAAACTCGCGGAGCGCGTGCGCAATGTGTTCGTATGACACCTCCAGCTGTGTTCCAATCGCCACCGCAGCGGTAGCATTGAGAACGTTGTGACGGCCGGGGACGTTTAGGGAAAAGGGTCCGAGCACCAGGCCTCCGGCAGCCACCTCAAAGCGGGAGCGTACACCCTCGGCAGGAGGAAGCATGCGCAGCACATAATCCGCCAGCGAAGACATGCCGTAGGTAAACACCCGCCGCCGTACGCGGGGCAACAACGCGGCAAGCTGAGGATTGTCGATGCACGCCGTGCACGCGCCGTAAAACGGAACACGCTCCATGAATTCGAGGAACGCTGCTTCCACGTCTTCCATGTCGCGGTAGCAATCCATGTGCTCGCGATCGAGATTGGTAACTACGGAAAGAATCGGTGAGAGCTTGAGAAAAGATCGGTCGCTCTCGTCGGCCTCGGCTACCAGGTATTGCGATTTGCCGAGGCGTGCGTTCGAACCCAGGGCATCCACACGACCCCCGACCACTACGGTTGGGTCGAGGCCGCCGGCGGCCAGGACGGTGGCAATCATGGATGTGGTGGTGGTCTTGCCATGCATGCCGGCCACCGCAATGCCATATTTGAGCCGCATCAGCTCTGCCAGCATCTCGGCCCGCTGGATGACCGGAATTTTGCGTTGGCGCGCCTCCACGACCTCAGGGTTCTGCTCGTTCACCGCAGAGCTGGTGACCACCACCCCGGAACCTACCACGTTCGCGGCAGCGTGCCCCTGAAAGATGGTCGCGCCCAGGCTCACCAGGCGGTCAGTAATGCTGGATTGGCGCAGATCGGATCCGGAAACGGCATAGCCCAGGGTCAGCAGAATCTCGGCTATGCCGCTCATTCCGATGCCGCCAATCCCAATAAAATGAACGCGTTGCGCTTTCGCAAACATGGCTGGGGGAAGAAGGGTGGTAAGACTCACGCCCCCCTACTCTAACAGCTGGCGGCTTCTGCTTCCCCTTATTATAGGAGGGGCATCTAATATGTAGGAAGTCAATGGCTGGAAAAGCAATTCGCTTGCCAGACCGGCTGAAAAGAGCGCAACTTTTAACAAGAAGTGTTGTTTTATGTAGTAGGCACCCCGCAGTTAACCAGGAGTGCTTGAAAGATCGCCAAAGCGGTTGGTTACGCAATGCATAATGCCTTGGCGCGGAGGTCCAAAATGAAGTTTCTCAGATATTTCCTGCTGCTCGGCGCGTTGGTGGTTCCCGC
This sequence comes from uncultured Acidobacteriaceae bacterium, assembly GCA_963717225.1. Taxonomy (GTDB): domain Bacteria; phylum Acidobacteriota; class Terriglobia; order Terriglobales; family Acidobacteriaceae; genus PALSA-350. The sequence goes on from CAVQWB010000043.1 coordinate 234,859, forward strand.
AGCGTTTATGTCTACTCCGGCTAGTGCCCAGGTAGGTGTAGGTATCGGGGTTGGCGTTGGCGATGGATATGGATATGGTGATTACGGTTACGGGTACCCTGCTCCGGTGTGTTCGTGGGGATACTACAACTATTACCCCTACGCGTGCGCGCCCTATGGCTACTATGGACCGAGCTGGTTTGTCGGTGGCGTCTTCATCGGCGCCGGCCCGTGGTATCGCGGGTACTGGGGCCGCGGTGGATACTATGGTCGCGGCGGCTACTACGGCCGCGGTGGATACTATGGTCGATCGGGCTACGGCTACGGTCGTGGTGGAGTCGGTTACCGTGGTGGAGTTGGCTATGCCCGGACGGGCAATACCTTTAACCACGGCGCAGCCGGCTATGCAGGTGGTGGACACGCCTTCGCAGGTGGGGCATCGAGTGGGTTCCACGGCGGTGGCAACGTAGGCGGTGGGTTCCACGGTGGTGGCAACGTAGGCGGCGGCTTCCACGGTGGAAGCATGGGCGGCGGCTTCCACGGCGGTGGTGGTGGCGGCGGCTTCCACGGCGGCGGCGGTGGACACGGTGGTGGTGGACACCGGTAACGCCTGAGAACGATACGCGGGAAAGGGCTGGCGAAATTGCCAGCCCTTTTCTTTTGAGGGGTTTGTTTTCGGGCTATTTGTAGTTGGGTGCTTTGAGTTATCAGCCGTCCCTGCCGGGACCCACGGCAGGCCGGGGCAGGCTGGTTTCAAGAGGCAATGGCGGCGACCATCTCGGCGATTCTTGCTGCGGCCTGGGGATGGGCAAAGGTGCGGGCGCTGGTTGCCATTTCATGCAGCCTATGCGGGTTGCTCAGCAGCCCGGTGAGTTTATCCAGCAAGGTGGTACGCGTCATCTCCTGCTCCAACAGCATCACAGCGGCTCCTCCTTCAACTAAAACTTCGGCATTTTTTCTCTGGTGGTCGTCGGCGGCTTGGGGAAAGGGCACGAGCAGCGAAGGCTTACCGCTGGCTGCGAGCTCGGCGACGGTACTGGCTCCGCTGCGAGCGAGAACCAGATCCGATGCCGCAAACTGCTTCGGCATGTCCTCGAGGAAGGCTTGAACTCGCCAACGGTCTGCGGACGCACCGCTCGCCGTGTAGGCCGCTTCAGTGGTTTCAGCGTGCCGGGCTCCGGACTGATGCAGGATGGTCAGGCCCGGGACCGCATCCAGAAGAGCCTTGGCGACCTCTGGCATTCTCTGGTTCAGCGCGCGGGCCCCTTGACTTCCCCCCATGACGAGCAGGCGGGGCGCGCTTTCCGGCGGACGGGGCGCGAGCCCGAAGAATTCGGCGCGCACGGGAATTCCGGTGAGTTCGGCATTGCGGAAATAAGACAGGGTTGGGGCAAAATTAACCGCGGCTGCACTGATCCGCCTCCCGATCAACCGGTTGGCGAGACCGGGCACGGCGTTCGGTTCAAATGCAAGAGTCGGCAGGCGTCGCAGCAGCGCCGCCAACATAGCGGGCCCGGACGCGTAACCGCCTACACCGACCACTACCTGCGGCTGCCAACGGCGCAAAAGATCGAGGCAATGGAAGATGCCGCGCGGCAGCGCCACCATGGTCTTTAGTTGTGTAGCGAGGCTGACGCGGTTGAGCTGGCCAACATCAATGAGCTCGAGAGGGTAGCCGGCCTGCGGGACGAGGCGCGTTTCCATTCCCTTTGCGGTGCCGATGAAACAAACTTCTGCCGCGTAGGCAGACTTGAGTGCGCCGGCAATTGCGAGCGCGGGAATCACATGGCCGCCGGTGCCGCCGCCGGCAATCATGACCCGCATACCCGTCAGTCGATCTCCCGAGTGAGACTCAACAACACACCAATGCTCGCCAGGGTAATGAACAGGGACGTACCGCCCGCAGAAATAAAAGGCAGTGTAATACCTTTGGTCGGGACCAGGGCGAGCACCACGCTGATGTTGAAAAAAGCCTGGATGAGGATGGTTGCCGTGATGCCAAAAGCAAGAAAGCGCGCAAACACGTCCTTAGACAGACTCGCCGCTCGCAGCCCGCGAAACCCCAGGGCAACAAACAGGGCGATGATTGCCAACGCACCAATCAGCCCGAGTTCCTCGGCGATGTTGGCAAAGATAAAGTCGGTATGCGGCTGGGGCAAATAAAAGAGCTTTTGACGGCCTTCCATGAAGCCGAGCCCACGGATTCCGCCAGTGCCCACGGCGATTAACGACTGGATGGTGTGGAAACCGGAGCCCTGCGGATCTGCTTCCGGGTTGAGGAAGGCCAGCATCCGCGCTCTCCGCCAGGGCACGCGGAAGAGCAGGAAGTAAAGCACAGGGGTGGCGGCGAGGATGGCATAGCCGAAGTATTTCGTTTCCGCGCCAGCCAGGTAGAACATGAGCGCCGTCACCGCGGCGCAGACCACCGCGGTGCCCAGGTCAGGCTCCGCGACGATAAGCACCAGAAACACCAGGCTGGGTAAGGCCGCCGGCATCAGGGTGTTACGCCAGTCGCGAATGGAATGCAGCTTGTCCTGCAAAAACCAGGCAAGAAATAGCACCAGCACGGGCTTGGCAATCTCCGATGGCTGAAAGGAGAAGAAGCCGGCGAAGCGGATCCAACGATGGGTGTTATGCGAGTCGCGCAAAAGAAACACGCCGAGCAAGAGCAGGGTGGTCACGGCAACCGCTGGAAACACTACGATGGGGCGGTTGAACCTGCGGTAATCGATGCGCATGACCACGATCATGGCGATCAAGCCGAGGAGAGCCGATGCTGCCTGCGACCGCACAAATGTATAAGGCGAACCATACCGGTCCTGGGCCATTACGGCAGAAGCGCTGAAGACCATCAATAAGCCAATGAAGACCAGCAGAACCGTCACGCCGAAGAGCCATTTGTCGACTCCTACGCGCTTTGCCATACACCTGCTCCGGCTGGCGAGCCATCACCACCTGCTTGAAGACACTTCCCCGCTGTTCGTAATTTTCAAACTGGTCGAAACTGGAGCAGGCAGGCGCCAACAGGACTACATCACCGGCCACTGCCTGAGTAGCCGCCTGGTCAACTGCCGCCTCGAGCGTACCCGCGCGAATCACGGTCGTGACTCCGGCGATCTGGCCTTCGATCTTTTCCGCTGCCGAGCCAATGGTGTAAACCGCTTTGACCCGCGCCCGGAGTAAAGCATTCAACTGCGTGTAATCGGAGTTCTTGTCCTTGCCGCCAAGGATCAGGTGAATATTTCCCGGAAAGGAGGCGATCGCCTTGGACGTTGCGTCCACGTTGGTGGCCTTGGAATCGTTGTAGTAGTCGACACCGTGGATGGAGGCCACGAATTCGAGCCGATGCTCGACTGCCTGGAAAGACGCAACCGTACGGGCAACGACCTCGGCGGGTATGTTCACCAGGCAGGCTGCGCAAACCGCAGCAAGTACATTTTCGATATTGTGCTCGCCTTTGAGCGGGATCTCGGCGAGGGGGAGCACCGGTATCGATTTACCCTGCTCCGCTGCACGATACATCACCATGCCGTCCATAAGGAAAGTGCCACGACGGACAATTTTGCTGCGGCTGAACCACAAGACCTGCGATCTCGCGCGGCTCGCAGCCTGTTGGGCGACCGGGTCATCGCCGTTGAGGATCAGATAATCTTCCGGGGTCTGGTTGGCGAATATCTTTTCTTTCATGGCCACGTAGTTTTCAAACGTGCCATGCCGGTCGAGGTGGTCGGGAGTGATGTTCAGAATCACAGCGACCCGGGGATGAAAACTCTCCGTGGTCTCAAGTTGAAAGCTGGAAACCTCCAGTACCGACCATGCACCTGGCGCACTCTGATCGACCACTTCTATGACCGGTAAGCCGATATTGCCGGCGACCATCGTTTTTAGGCCGCCGGCGGAGAAGATCTCGCCGCACAGGGTGGTGGTAGTGGTCTTTCCATTGGAGCCGGTGATGGCCAGCACATCACCCTCAAGAAAACGGGCCGCCAGTTCCAACTCGCCGATGATGGGCAAGCCCAGGGCCCGCACCTGAACCAGTTCCGGCGTGGATAAGGGTACGCCCGGGGAAACCACAATAAGGTCCTGGCGGCGAAAGGTCAGCAGCCCATGCCCACCGGCTTCGACCGCGATCCCCGCCTCCATCAATGAAGGGATTTCCTTGCTCAGCGCCTCTGCGCTACGCAAATCGGAGACGGTGACCTGGGCGCCACGCCGGCGCAGAAAGAGGGCCGCAGCGAGGCCTGACTTGCCGAGGCCAACGACGAGTACCTTTTTGCCTTTCAATTCCATTCAGCGGTCCATGTCTAACGTAGTTTCAGGGTAGTGAGCGCGAAGAGCGCAAACACCAGCGCGCCGATCCAAAAACGCACAATTACTTTGGACTCCGACCAGCCCATCAACTCAAAGTGATGGTGGAGCGGAGCCATTTTAAAGATACGCTTCTTGCGCAGTTTATAGCTGCCTACCTGCAATATGACGCTGATTGCCTCGAGAACAAAAATGCCTCCGATAAAAGGCAGCAGCAACTCCTGCTTGATGACCACGGCCACGGTTCCGATCGCGCCGCCCAGCGCCAGCGAGCCCACATCGCCCATGAATACTTCAGCCGGATGAGCGTTGTACCAGAGGAAGCCGATGCTGGCGCCCACCATGGCTCCGCAGAAGACGGTGACTTCGCTGACCATGGGCATGCGCTGCAACTCGAGATAATCGGAAAAGACAGCATTTCCGCTGACATAGGTAAGCATGGTGAGGGCCGCCGCGGCGATGATGGTGCAGCCGATGGCCAGCCCATCCAGTCCATCGGTGAGGTTCACTGCGTTGCTCGCTCCGACGATGATCAGGGTGACGAAGATGACGAAGGGCAGGAAGGCGAGGACATACAGATGAGGAATCGCCCCCAACAAGTGTATGGACAGGTCGGGACGAAAACGCTTGAGAAACGGCACCATCAGATGGGTGGAATAGATGCCCTCATTGCGCATGGCCAGCAACACCAGCGCAATCACCACTCCGGTGAGAATCTGCAGGCCCATTTTTTGCTTCGTGGTTAGACCGAGATTCCGCCGGTGGATGACCTTGATGTAATCATCGACAAAGCCGATGGCGCCGAAGACCAGTGTGGAACCCATCACCAACCATACGAAGAGATTGGAAAGATCGCTCCACAGCAGGGTGGGCAGCAGGATGGCGATACAGATGAGTACGCCACCCATGGTTGGGGTGCCGGCCTTCTTCTGGTGGTCCTTCGGACCATCTTCGCGGATGTACTGGCCGATTTGAAACTCGCGCAGCTTCTCAATTACGAACGGCCCGATGAGCAGGGCAATGAGCATAGCGGTAAGACTGGCGAAAGCGGTGCGAAACGTCAGATACCGGAAGATGCGGAAGGGTCTGAAGTAGGGAAAAAGTTTTTGATAAAGGAGCCAGTAAAGCAAACTTCCTCCGCCACCCGAACTAAAAATTCCACGTGGTTATCTTACAGGCCTTCACGTGCATGTCTGTGTTGCATTTCGGCGCGAACCACAGCGGCAACTAGGGTCGAGAGTGAGCTCCACGATCGGCTCCACGATCATGGGTGAACCTTAATCTTCCTCTTCGCGTCCGAAATGCTTCATTGGACAGTCGCGGTATCCCACATCTCGCGAAAAACGAGCGAGATGTGGGGCACCCGTCATTTATTGTTGGGACAAGATTCAGGGTTATGGTCGAGACAGGTATTTGGATTGCGGTCGGGATGTCGAGCGTTTCCTCTATTGCTGGAGAACACGCAGTGCTTGCTCCAGACCTACACCGCGGGAGGCTTTGAGCAAGACTGCGTCGCCTGGTCTCAGCTCGGCTTTCAGCCATTCGCCGGCTTCGAGCGGTGAAGCGAGAAAGATGGCCAGGGCTCCGGCCTCACGCGCGGCTTCGACGATGTATTGGGCGCTTCCCCGCACCCCTACGACCAGGTCGATGCTGCTTTCGGCAGCAGCTCTACCGCACTCCCGGTGCAACACGGCTGACCCCGGACCCAGTTCCAACATTTCGCCGGCCACCAGGATTCGCCGTTTGGCAGGCATGGCGGCAAGGGTTGCGATCATGGACTTGAGCGCTTCCGGATTCGAGTTGTAGCAGTCGTTGATGACCGTAGCATCTCCGATGCTCAACACCTCGCCACGCTTATCAGGAGGACGCAGCCGGCCGGCGGCGATGGCGCAATCGGCGAGAGGAATGCCCGCCTCTAAACCGGCCGCGATGGCCGCCATCACATTCCAAATGTTGTGCCGGCCAAGCAACGCCAGGGTTACCGTTGCCTGCTCTTCGCCTGCCGTGACCTGAAACCGCACACCCTCAGTGCCAAGCTCCTCGATGTTGGCGGCGCGTGGATCGGCACATGGACCCATGCCGAAATAAATGGATCGCCCACGAAAGTCGCGCCCGAATTGTCCCACGTAGGGATCGTCGCAATTGAGGATGGCGACGCCGGAAGCGGGCAGGCTTTGCACCAGCTCATATTTGGCGCGTGCAATGCCCACCACGCTGTCGGCGAAATTCTGAGCGTGCGCACTCCCGACGTTGGTGACGATCCCCCAATCGGGGTGTGCAATCCGTGCCAAGGCCGCGATTTCGCCAGAGTGCGACATGCCCATCTCAATCACTGCAACCTCATGCTCCGGCTCGAGTTTCAGCAGTTGCAAGGGCATCCCGAATTCATTGTTCAAATTTCCCTGCGATTTGAGAACACTGAAGCGCGAGGACAGAACTTCCGCCACCGCCTCTTTGGTAGTCGTCTTGCCGGCGCTGCCGGTTATCCCGATTACACGCTTGTTCCAGTGCCTGCGCACCGCGGTAGCCAATGTCTGCAGCGCGATCAGCGGATCATCGACGATCAGCAGAGTGTGGGTATGCGCCAGGTCGAGAAGGTCGGTTACCTTGCTGCGCGCGACGACCGCAGCCCGAGCGCCCCGCTCCAACGCGGCAGCGACAAAGTCATGAGCATCGAAGCGCTCACCGCGGACGGCAAAAAACAAGTCCCCCGGGGCGAGCGTGCGAGTGTCGATGGAGTATCCGGTTGCAGGCTGCTCCGGGGGGTCGCCCTCGCGCGGCCTGAGATCGGCTCCTATCCAACCCGCGATGTCTTGTAGTTGCAGCTTCATTGGTTTCGTTCCCTGGCCCGCAATACCTGCCGCGCGATGGCCACATCATCGAACGGTATCACCCGGCCGCCAATGGTCTGGGTTTTTTCGTGTCCTTTGCCGGCCAGAAGCACCAGATCACCCGGCCGCGCCTGAGCGATCGCCAACTCGATGGCGCGATGACGATCTGGCTCGACGATGACCGGAGCCGGAGTGTCGCGCAGTCCCGGGAGCACCTGGTCGATGATGGCCAGAGGGTCTTCTCCCCGCGGATTATCAGAGGTGACGACCACCACATCACTGCCCGCGCCGGCCGCGCGGCCCATCAGGGGACGTTTGCTGCGGTCACGATCGCCGCCGCAGCCGAACATAGTGATCACCCGGCCGCCTCGTTGGCTCACGAACTCGCGAGCCACGGCGATAATGTTGCGCAAGGCGTCGTCGGTGTGGGCGTAGTCGACGACCACGGCAAAATCCTGCCCGCAATCAACTGATTGAAATCGACCCGGCACAAATTCGAGGGACGCTGCGCCTTGGCTGACCTCTTCCAGCGAGAGGCCGCGAGCCACTGCGGCGGCACCCGCCGCCAGCAAGTTATAGACATTCACACCTCCTGTGAGGCGGGTAGTAATCGGCACTTCTCCCTGGGGCGTGACCATGGTGAAACTCATGCCCGAAGGCTCCATCTGCAGCCGCTCGGCTCGGAAGTCTCCTTGACGCAGTCCATAGGTATAAATCAGCGGGCTGCGCGCGTGGGTTTTCAGAGTGGCCCCGTAGGCATCGTCCTGGTTGAGAATTGCGACCCGTGGGGGAGAGCCCGCGGAGCCATCGAACAGTTTTAGTTTGGCGGCAAAGTATTTTTCCATGCTGCCGTGGTAATCGAGATGGTCGCGGGTGAGGTTGGTGAAAATGGCTACGTCAAAGTGCAGGCCGGAAATCCTTTCCTGGTCGAGAGCGTGCGAGGAAACCTCCATGACCGCCTCGGTCGCGCCGCCGTCCACACCTTCCCGAAATAGCTCCAGCAGGTCACGCGACTCGGGTGTGGTGTGGGGGGCAGGAAAGATTCTACCGGCGGCATGGTATTCGATGGTGCCGGCCAGGACAGTTTTGCGCCCGCAATGACGCAGCATCGCCTCGAGCAGAAATGCCGTCGTCGTCTTACCATTGGTTCCAGTGACGCCGCTGAGTTTGAGCTGCGCTTCAGGATGGGCGAAAAAATTCGCCGCAACGCCTGCGAGTGCACGCCGGCCATGTGCTACTTCCATGACTGCGACATCGGGATGCGCGACTGCAGCAGCGAAGCCGGCCGCAGAATCAGTCACGATGGCGCGCGTACCCTGAGCAACGGCCTGCGGAATATAGTGATTGCCGTCCGTCGTGCCGCCACGAAAGGCAACAAAGAGTGAGCCTTCGCGCACTCGCCGCGAGTCATACTCGACCCCCGTGACGGCAGGGTCGGGCCCGGCGCGTCGTAAGATATCAACGCCGCGCAAAACGCGATCGAGATCCAATGGGGCGCTCACGCTCAGCTGTTTGTCGCTTCCGCAAAGCGAAGCGGAGTCTGGATGGCTTTCCAGGCTGCGGAAAAATCGCTGTACGAAGGGCACGGCTTCAACCGTGCCCTGGAGTTTCTACATTTCATAAACGAAGGGTAGGTATCTCAACTCAGTTTGGTTTTGTATCAGGGCACGACTTTAGTCGTGCCGTAAGTGAGTGAAAATACGTTGGGCTTTAGCCCCTGAGGTACGGCTTTCCTACCCAACGGCGAGTTTTTCCGCAGCCTCTTTAGAGCCTTAGCCCCTGTTATGGCAGGACCCATGCCGCTACACTTACCTGGCAAAGAAAAAACCCAGGGGCTAAAGCCCTGATCATTTCGCCGTTCGGAGCGGCACGACTGAAGTCGTGCCCTGATACAAAGCAAAACCCAAAACTGAAGCTCGACAAATCATACGCCGGGCTCGAAAAAATGTAGAAACTCCAGGGTGGATTCTCGTCCCATGTGTGACAGTCTAAGGGAAGAACGGCCTGGTGGCCTGCCTGAACCCACGTTACGAAACCATAACTATCAGCGAGTGAAACGGACCACGATTTCGGTACCGGGGGGCACCATGCTGCCGGGCGCGGGAACCTGTTCCCGGGCGATGCCGCTGCCCACAATCTGCAGCGCCAGGCCGGCGGTTCCGGCCGACTCGACGGCCACCCGCAGCGGTTCACCCAGGAAAGATGGCACCCCGACACGATTAGCCGCATTGACTACGACGCCATGGCCGCCAACATGAGGCTCGTGCGCGGCCTCAGGGAAAGCAGGTGTCTCTTCTTTGGTCTCTACCGGGTGCACTGGTATATCGGGCGCGGGCAGTAAAGCGGGCGCAGGCAACGCAACGCGGGGCGAAGGCGCAGCGGCGACCTGCTGCTCCCCACCCGACGCCAGCTCGGTGGCCGCGGAAGGAACCGGCTGTTGACCATTTCCGTTGCTGCGAAGCGGATCATCCGGCGGCAGGTTATTTACCTCTGCGAAGAGCGCATCGAGATTGCCCGTCGGCTCGGGCGGCGCCTCGTCCAATTCCGGCTGAGGCTGTCCCTTCGCCAGGTCGATCTGCGGGGTGAGATTAGTGTCGTGGGGCACGCCCAGGTATTCGAGCACCTCCTGGGCTACCTCGCGGAATACAGGACCCGCGTTCACATTGCCGTAGTGGTTCCCTTCCGGGGAGTCGATGATCACCGCCACGCTGATTGCAGGATTGTTTAGTGGCGCGATACCCACAAACGAAGCGATGTACTTGGTTTTGGAATAACGATGGGTCAATACATCGATCTTCTGCGCCGTGCCGGTCTTGCCTCCCGAGGTATAGCCATTCAGCCGCGCATCATTCTTAGCAGTACCGAACAGCACCACCCCTTCCATCATCTTGCGCATCTGGGCTGCGGTCATGGTGGAGATCACGCGGTGGGCGCCGGCAGGCATGGGATCCGGCAGTTCGGCCTGGGGGTGAAAGGCAACGGGCCGGAGCTGGCCGGCGATCCCGCCGCTCCGTTCCATCAGGATGTGAGGGGGCAGGTAGACACCGCCGTTGGCTATGGTAGAGACCATGGTGACCAGTTGAATGGGAGTCACCCCTATCTCTTGTCCCATGGCGATGGAGCCAATGCTCGATCCTGACCAGCGCTTGGTGGGCGCGAGCAAACCCCGCGTCTCGGCCGGCAATTCTATGTCGCTGCGGCTTCCAAACCCGTAATCGCGAATGTATTTGTCGAAGGTTTGCGGACCCATGCGCAGGGCCAGTTTCACCGCGGCGACGTCGCTCGACTCCGCCAATGCCTGCGAGACAGTGAGTACCCCATTTGCGTGGCTGTCGTGAATGATCCTTCCCCCAAGCTCCATCTTGCCGCCCTGGCAATCGATCATCTGCTCAGGGTTGGTCACCTTTTGTTCCAGCGCCGCGGAATAGGTCACCAGCTTGAAGGTGGAGCCCGGCTCATATACATCGCTGACCGCGTGATTTTTAAGCAGACTGGTGGTCGCATGGCGAAAGGCGTTGGGGTTGAAGGTGGGCCGGATGGCTAAGGCGAGAATCTGCCCGGTGTACGGGTCCTGTACAACAACCGTGCCATTCAATGCATGGGTGCGTTCGAGCGCAGAGTCCAGGGCGCGTTCAGCCATGAATTGAATATTTTCGTCGATCGTCAGAACCAGATTTTGTCCCGGGTCAGGGTCACGTTCCTGGCTATCCAACACGTGCCGGCGAGCGTCGAGCGCGGTCAGCATGCGACCGGGAACACCATGTAGATCGCGATCGAACTTGCGTTCGATTCCTCCCAAGCCATTGTCATCCGTGCCCACGTATCCCAGGACCTGGGCGGCGAGCTGGCTGTTGGGATAGAACCGCTTGAATTCCTTTTGAAAATACACACCCTTGAGATTCAGAGCCTTCACGCGCGCGATTTCCGCAGGTTCGAGCTTGCGCGCGATCCAGGCGAAATTTCTTGAGGCGTTCAACCGGGCGGCAATCTGATGTGCAGACGTAAAACGGTCCGTGGGGTCGGTGTGCACCACTTTGGCCAGGGCAGTTGCAATCGCCTGCCGCTTCGCATCACCCTCCGGATCCTGCCGCTCTGCGATTTCAGAGGGAACCGCATAGACTGAGTCGGCCAGCGTGGTCATGGCCAACTCATGCAGATTGCGATCGTAGAGTATGCCTCGACGCGGCGCGACCTCAAAGGTGCGTTGTTGCTGCCTGGCGGCACGGTCCACAAAATCCTTGTGATGGATCACCTGCAGCCAGACCAGGCGGCCGCAGATCAAACTGACCCAGCAGGCGAAGAAAAGCGAGATGTGCAGCAAGCCGAGCCGGCGATGCACGGTGCCGGTCGATACCGGGCGCGCGGAGAAATCACCCGGCCGCTGGGCCTGCTGATGAGTGCGCTTTGATTGGCGAAGAAAAAAGAGCGGTTTCAACTGCACCTGCCATGAAGGAGTATCGCGTCTACGCTAGTTTGAATTTCTCACCAGGGCAGAGCGATGGACAGTGGCACTTGATGTTCCCAAGCACTGACGGCTTCTGTTTTACCGTCCAAACGGCATGGGCGAGGCTTCTGCCATCACGGGTGCGTTGGGGTCAGACGCACTGTCGCCGCGAACCACCTGGCCGGGCCGGGGCGCGTCCAGCCCCAGCTTGCGGGCCATTTGATCGATGCGGTGGGGATCGCAGAGCTGGGCTTCGGCGAGTCGTAATTCGCGATTCTGTTCTTCGAGCGAGATGCGCTGCTGCTTCTCGGCCTCCACTTTGTATCCATATTCAATCGCGCTGAAGTGCTGCAGACCATAAAACATCACAATCACAAACAAGACCGTCATGGCTGCGGTGAAGGTACGCATCTCGCGCACACGCACTGGATCCGCGGCCTTGACCAGGCGCGAATTGTCCAGCCGCTTGCAGCAGAAGACCTCTGGCGTGGGTCCTCGCCGGGCGCGCTGCTGGGCGGCGAATAGATAGAGGTTCCGGTCCGCAACCTGCTGGTTGTACCGCCGCGATCCGTAGTTGAGTTCGTATGCCGGGATTGTCTGCGTAGCCATTTTTCCGTCCGCCCTGTGATGCCTATCCGTTTTGATTTGCCGTTCGGTTCCCTACTTCATTCCTGCCGTTTTTCGATTCTTTCTGCTGCCCGCAATTTGGCGCTGCGCGCCCGCGGGTTGCGATCCGTCTCTTCCTCGCTTGCCGTCACCGGCTTGCGGGTAAGCACTTCAAAAATTCCCTGCCTTGCGCCCTCGCGTAAGGCATCTTTGGCCAGCCGGTCTTCGAGCGAGTGAAAGCTGATCACCACCAGCCGTCCACCAGGCTTCAGCAGCTTCGGCGCTGCCTGCAAGAGCGCCTGTATCTCGTTCAGTTCGGCATTTACGTAAATTCGGAGCGCCTGGAAAATCCTGGTCGCGGGATGGATTGGATGGCGGCCTCGCTCAGATTTCATCGCCGGGGCGGCGGCCGATAAGACTTTGGCTAGTTGTGCCGTGGTCTTGATCGGCCGCGCCCTGACAATGGCTCTGGCAAATCTCCGCGATCTCCTTTCCTCTCCGAATTCGTAAATCAGGTCGGCGAGAACTTTTTCGTCAGCCTGATTTACCACTTGTTCGGCGGTCGCACCACTGCGCGGATTCATCCGCATATCAAGGGGTCCGTCCGCCTGAAAACTAAATCCTCTGTGCGCTGAATCCAACTGCATGGAGCTGACCCCGAAGTCGGCCAGCAATCCATCGAGGGTGCCGGGCGCAATGTGGCGGCTCATAGCGGAGAATTCTTCGCCATGGAGTTCCCACTGCGGCATCTGCGGGCCCAGAAGGTCGCCGAGCGACTGCAACCTCGCACGCGATAACTCCAGGGCATCCGGGTCGCGGTCGAAGCCGATCAACCGGCCCTGGCCGCCCAACTCCTGGGCGATGGCTGCGGCATGCCCTGCGAATCCAAGGGTGGCATCCGCGTAGGTCTTGCCGGGGCGCACATTTAAATAACGGATCGCATCTTGTAAAAGAACCGGCACATGCCGCTCGCTACTCGGTACCATGTGCTCCCCCTGGGGGGCTTAAATTCCAAACTCCGCCAATGTCTGCCGGTCGTCCGTGGTCAACGGCTCGGTCTCCATGCGCTGCTTGAACTCGTCGTGATTTTCCACTTCGAGGTAGGTCTGCACTCCAAAAACCACTACATCGCCGGCCAGCTTGGCTGTTTCCCGCAAAATCTGGGGCAGCAGCACCCGCCCCTGGGCATCGATTTCCGACATCTGGCCGTAGTAGTTCACCCGGTCCAGGAACTTCTTCTTCGCCGCGTTCATGCTGGGTATCAAGGCCAGCTTTTCCTCAATCTTTTGCCACTCCGGCAAGGGGTAGATTTCGGCCGAACGCCCATCCTTGCTGGTGATGTAAAACTGCGTTCCGTAACGCTCGTCTACCAGGCGCTTGAACTCCGCCGGGAGTTTGAGCCGCCCTTTCTCATCGACGCGGGTTGGGTGATTGCCACGAAACATCGTCTACACTCACTTTTGTGGCTTGGATCGCTCAGAACCGCTTCTTTGATTCCACTTTCGACCACTTTTGTCCACATCTTAGCCCAGGGGACAGAGCTGTCAAAGGGGAAATTCGAGCAAATGCTTGAGAAATAGGGGCTTTTGAGCGCTTAGGACGAAAAATACAATATGGAGGGGATGGGGGGAGCTTCACCCCTACGGGCTGTGTTAACTTGGCGGGTTCAGGTCGCGAGGGATGTACTTGTCAAGTAGGCAAAACTCAGGCAAGCCGCATAACACAAAAGTGTTATCTGGAGCCGAAGTCCTTCTTAATCAATACGCGTTCAGACGGGCTCTGTCGCGCTCTTACCTTTTCGTTGACCACATAGGCCAAATAAATGAACACGAGCAGGTTGAGCAGAGTCAGCACAACCTTCCACACGGTGACATGGCGAATGATTTCGTACAGCTCCCAGGGCAGGAAACAGCCGGTCAGAATCAAGGTGAAATACTCTGCCCAGACCTTTTCGAGCACAAGGCCGGTACCTTCGATAATATCCAGCGCGGCATAGAGAAAAATAGCGAAGCTAATCTCTTTGAGCCGGTGGGGGCTCAGCAGGGCTGATTTTTCCAAGAGCACATTGACGATGCGATTCTCCGGATCGAATCTGAGGGCCGTCACCGCCCGCAACAGAACGTCGGCAATGTCTTTGTGCAATAACCTGATGACGCCAAAGCCCATGGAGACGAAGAGTGCCGCCTTCAGAAGTTTCAGGACGCCAATTGCGATGAGCCAGCGATTGCGGTCTGGATGGGAATGCGTTGTCAAAGCGCCGTTATTAGTTAACCGTGCATTCAAGCCGATGATACACCCTTGACCGCGGAGAGGTTGACGCCACATCCGCTGGGCAAGAAGTGCCCGCGTCCGCCTCACCATGCGATGTGACGAGACCGTGAAAAGGCCAATCGTTCAGAAGCTGGCTGTGGTCCCCTTTCTGGTGCAAGCGACGCGCTCCATGGGTTGTTGATTATGTCACCAGGACTGAGTTATTCGCGCTGCCCGTTCAACAGCGAACGTAGGAAGCGGGTTCAGGTTCGAGGGTGGAGGAAATCCGTTGGCCACTGGACCTCGTACTAACAGTGCAGCTAAACGCAGTCTGACAGTGAAAGGAATACTCATGAATAAACGAAATTTGTTTGCCGTTGCCGTAGCACTGATGTTTGGATTTTCCGCTCTTCAGGCGTCCGCCGAGAAGGATCCTATGGTTGGCGGTGCAGCGATGTACCCCACCAAGAACATCGTCGAAAATGCCGTGAATTCCAAGGATCACACCACGTTGGTCGCAGCCGTGAAGGCCGCCGGGCTGGTCGAAACACTCGAAGGTGCGGGACCATTCACCGTGTTCGCACCCACCAACGAAGCATTCGATAAGCTGCCCGCCGGAACAGTGGACACGCTCCTGAAGCCGGAAAACCTTGCTACGTTGAAGAAGGTTCTCACTTACCACGTAGTCGCGGGTAAGTTAACCTCGAAGGACATCGCCAAGAAAATCAAAGCGGGCGGCGGTAAGGCCATGCTGACCACCGTCGAGGGCGGCACTTTGACTGCGATGATGCAGGGCGGCAAACTCGTTCTGACCGACGAGAAGGGTGGAACCTCGACGGTTACAATTGCAAACGTCATTCAATCGAACGGCGTGATCCACGTAGTCGATACTGTTTTGATGCCTAATTAATTGTTGTCTTTGGTTCTTAAAATAGGCGCCTCATTGGCGCCTACTTTTCTTTTATGTCACCCTCAAACATGCGGCACAGCTTTCAGAGCGAACAATGGCTTCCCTTCCCCAGGGAGCAAGTGTTTGCTTTTTTTGCCGACCCGGCAAATCTTCCGCCGCTAATGCCCGGTTGGCAACACGCCCGGGTGGAGAGAGCAAATTATGTCTCGCCGCCTGAAGCGCTCACTACCACCAGCGTTGCGGCCGGCCAGGGCTCATTCCTCACCATCAGTTTTCGGCCGATTCCGTGGCTTCCTCTGAGACTTGAATGGGATGCGTATATTGCGGAATTCCGTTGGAATGATTTTTTCTGTGATGAGCAACGGCGTGGTCCTTTCCAATACTTTCGCCATTGCCACCGGATAATGGATGAGGTCCGCGACGGGGTGAAAGGAAGCGTGGTTAGCGATGCCGTGGAGTATGAACTGCCCTTAGGATTGCTCGGCGACGCGGCGAACGGTTTGGCGGTGAAGTGGCAAATCCGCGCTTTGTTCGGTCATCGCCAGAGAATGCTGCCGATCTTGCTCGCGGGTGGAAGGCATTGAGAGCACCATTCCCCTATGCTCTGGTCGATGACAAATTTGTTGCGAATCCAGTCCCGAAGGGACGGGTGAACTTAGCCCAGGACGCTAGTCCTGGGTACATCATGCAACATGATTGAGTCCCGCAGGGACGGCTGAACGAGGATTGAGTCGCGGCTCGTTTTCAGCCGTCCCTTCGGGACTGGGTCGTCCTTTCAAATCCAACCCAGGACTAACGTCCTGGGCTAAGTTCACCCGTCCCTTGGGGACTGGACTCGTAAATCGGGCTTTCACGCGCTCTCTTCAGGCCGTCTCATAGAAGCCGCGCTTTTAGCACCTCTTCCGCCCTCTAGGAAATGTTTCAACATAGCGGATTGGAGAGATCTGCGTTGCTCTTATCGGATCCAGAGGGTTTTCGGTTAGCGGGCGACTAGCCGTTTTCGCGTCTTGTGCTCCAGGTAGGGTGCTAGTTTCTCCATTGCTGCCTCGACACTTATGCCGTGCTTGGCCCGCAACTGGTCTACCTTGCCGTGCTCGATAAAGCGATCGGGCCATCCGATACGGACTACCGAGGCTTCGATTTGCATTTCGCTCAATGCTTCAAGAACAGCGCTGCCAAAGCCTCCCATCAGGACATGATCTTCGAACGTAACGATCACGCCCGTGCGACGAGCATATTCGGCGAGTACGTCGCGATCCAGCGGTTTCACAAAGCGTGGGTTGATGACGGCGGCGGAAAAACCCTGCTGCCTGAGCTCCGCGGCAAGTTGTTGGGCCATCGGCAGCAAAGCTCCCAAGCCAAAGATTGCCACATCGTCGCCATCGCTGAGGATCTCCGCCTTGCCAATGGGCAGTGCTACCGGATGGGCCTTGACTGTGGCTCCCGGCCCGGTGCCCCGGGGATAGCGCACCGCAGTTGGCCCAGGCTGCTGCAGCGCCGTAAACATCATGTCCGCCAGCTCATCCTCATCCTTGGGAACCATGTGGATGATGTTGGGAATGCCACGCAGATAGCTGATGTCGAAGAGGCCGTGATGGGTTGGGCCATCATCGCCCGAAAGTCCACCACGATCCATGCAGAAGACGACGGGCAGGTTCTGCAAACAAACATCATGCACGATGGGATCGAAGGCTCGCTGCAGGAAAGTGGAGTAGATGGCACAGAAGGGACGGAAGCCCATGGTGGCAAGGCCGGCGGCGAAGATGACACCATGCTCCTCGGCAATACCTACATCGAAATATCTACGTGGATGATGAGGGCGGAAAAGGTCGAGTGCGGTTCCATTCGGCATGGCCGCAGTGATGGCCACTACCTTGGGGTTCTCATCCGCCAATTTGACCAGCGTATCGGCAAACACTTCGGAGTAGGTACGCTGCCCGGCTGGTGTGGTCTCACCAGTATCCGGGTCGTAGGGGCCGAGGCCGTGAAATTTCTTCTGCTTGTCGAGCGCAGGCTGGAAACCGCGTCCCTTCTGGGTAATGGCGTGGAGCAGGACCGGGCGCTCCTGGGTCTTCAGGAACTGAAATGTTTCGATTAGCAGACCGATATTGTGGCCATCGAGAGGACCGTAATACGTGAGCCCAAACTCCTCAAAGAGCATGGAGGGCCACAGCATTCCCTTGGCGGCTTCTTCTGCCTTGCGCACCATCTGGCGGGCGGTCTTTCCGCCCAGCTTTTCCAGCAGGCGGGCTGCGGAGTCGTGCAGATTGGTGTAGCGCTCGTTGGTGACGATCTTGTGCAGATAATTGGCAATGGCGCCGACATTGCGGTCAATGGACCATTCGTTGTCGTTCAGCACTACGATCAGACGCTTGGTTTGCTGGGCAATATTGTTGAGGGCCTCAAAACTTATCCCATTGGTGAACGCCGCATCGCCGGCAAAGGCGATCACGTTCTCCCTGGTGCCGGCCAGATCGCGAGCCACAGCCATACCTAACGCAGCGGAGAGGGCAGTTCCGGCGTGGCCCGCGCCGTAGCAGTCATGATCGCTTTCCGTGCGTAGCATGAAGCCGTTGAGGCCGCCCGGCTGGCGCATAGTACCGAAACGAGTCCGACGGCCAGTGAGCAATTTGTGAATATAGGCCTGGTGGCTCACATCGAAAACAAACCGGTCAGTCGGAGTATTGAAGACGTAATGCATAGCCAGCGTCAGTTCTACGACGCCGAGGTTCGGACCCAGGTGTCCGCCCGTCTTTGAAAGTACGAGGATCAACTGCTCGCGTATTTCCTGAGCCAGTGCCTCCAGTTCCGGCACGGTAAAGCTCTTGATATCCGCGGGCGAGTGAATCGTATCGAGTAGTTTCCCCATGGTGTCTCGTGTACGCCCTTAACGCAACTTCTTCCGCATCGCTCCATCAAAAAAGACCCCGGGTGGGGCCTGCTGGCGCGACTAACCGTTCTTAATCACGTAGTATAGCAAGCTTAGCCTCGGGGGCCGACATTATCTTTATGGCAGCGCATCCATGGATTCAACTGCCGGGGTTTCAACTGCCGGGGTTTCAACTGCCGCCGTCTGCGTAGCAAATTCGCCCTCCCATCGGGCGACGACGACTGATGCCAGGCAATTACCGACGACATTTACAGTGGTACGCGCCATGTCCATGAGGGCATCGATTCCGAGGATGATAAAGATCGGCTCTTCGGGCAGGTGAAACATGGCAACCGTCGCCAGGAGCACAATCAAGGTGGCACGGGGCACGCCAGCCACACCTTTGCTGGTAAGCATGAGCGTGCCGACCATAAAGATCTGCTGCTTCCAGCCCATAGTCACTCCGGCGGCCTGGGCGACGAAAACCGACGCCAGCGCTAGATACAGGGTCGAACCATCCAGGTTGAAACTGTAGCCTGCAGGGATGACGAAAGCGACAATTCTGCGGGGCACGCCGAGGGCTTCCATCGCTTCCATGGCCCGGGGCAATGCTGCTTCTGAAGTACTGGTGGCGAAGGCAATGGTGGCCGGCTCAGCGATCGCCCGCAAGAACCTGCGGATGGGCACGCCCGCGATCAGCGCAACAGGCAGCAAGCCAACGAGCCCAAATGCGAGCAGCGCCGCATAAAGCGTGAGCAGCAGCCGCCCGAGGTGAAACAGTACGCCAGGTCCCATTTGCCCTACCGTGTATGCCATAGCAGCGCCCACGCCGACCGGGGCGTAATACATAACGATGTTGGTAAAGGCGAACATGGTTTCAGTCAGAGATTCGATCACTCGCAGCAGCGGCGCTCGATTCTCCGCACTCAGCCGGCCCATGGCCACGCCAAACAAAATGGCGAAAACAGCTACCTGCAGAATTTGATTGTCGGCTACGGACTTGGCAATATTCTCGGGGAAGGTGTGTAACAAAACTTCATCCCAGCGCAGCGGAGCCTGCACCTGAGGGATATTCGTCGCCACGTGCTGCTGCGGAACAGCCAATCCCACACCAGCGCGCGTGATATTGATGGCTGCCAGGCCAACCAGCATGGCGATGGTGGTCAGGACCTCGAAATAGACGAGCGCCTTCAACCCCATCCTCCCCAGGGCGCGCATCTGCCCATGGGCGGCGATGCCGGTAATCAAGGTACCCAGAATCAACGGAGCAACGATGGTCTTGATCAGGCGAAGGAAGATGTCGCTGAATACGCGCAGGCTGGCGGCGCGGGCCGGCGCGTCGGCACCCAATTCGCCGCCTGCGATCATGGCCCAAAAGATCCAGGCCATCAACGAACGCCGTCGCAAGGCAACCCAAGCCAGCAGCACCAGGCCAGCCATTCGCAGGGGGAGCCCAATATGCTCCGCGGCATGGATTGAGGGCGCTAATAATCCAGCACAATAGAAGGCTATCCCTGCGGCAGCGATGGCATGCTTACGGAGAGAAGGAGTGTCCCCGGTTACGAATTGCCGTGCTTCCATCATGCAGTTGTTACCTACGGGAATTACTTTACGGGGAGCTGAACTAACATCAAAGGGTCACGTCCGGACGTAGGTAACCTAACTTCTGCAACTTCGGTCGATTGTTGCCGCCTTCCCACATACAGGAAGACTCATATCAGGTTAGGATGTACCAAGTCTGTGTCGCTAACCCCCTAAGCGATTGCATTGTCCCCCTCGAAGAATGGCCGGAGTGTTTTCCGTTCGCATTCTACCTGCCCCCGGGTAATAGATTGATCTGAAGCGTAAGGATGCAGAGAACTCCGATGCTTTCAAGTTCAACAACCGTGCAGCACGACGAGACCGAGCGGCTCAAGACTCTCCTTCAATATGAGATTCTCGATACGCTTCCCGACCCTGCTTTCGATGAGATCGCGCGCATGGCGGCCTCGATCTGCAATGCGCCGTACGCCTTTATCGGCTTTCTTGACTGGTCGCGAGTGTGGTTCAAATCGACCGTTGGTTTCGCTGCTCGCCAGATTCGCCGCAGCGGATCGGCTTGCCAGTTTCTTCTGCTCGATGCCAAGCCACTGCTCATCATCGATGCCCTGGCTGATCACCGCTTTGCGGCGTCAGGCATTGTGCTCGATGAAGGCGTCCGATGCCGCTCCTATGCGGGAGCTCCTCTGTTCTCTGCCTCAGGTATGATCCTGGGCACGATTGCCGTTTGCTCGCTCGAAGCCCAACGCCTTCAGCCGGAGCAACCTGGAGAGCCTGCAGGTTCTCGCCCGCCAGGTCACCACCCGCATGGAGCTTTACGCGACTGGCCATGTGCAGGAGAATGTTGTCCGTTCGCGCCAGCGTTCCGAGCAGGCACTTACCGTCGAACGGAACTTTGTCGCCGCGGTGCTCAACACCATCAGCGCGCTGGTGCTGGTATTCGATACCGCGGGCCGCATCGTGCGTTTCAATCGTGCCTGCGAAACTATTTCCGGCTACACGTTCGGGGATCTGGCCGGCCGCGCCTTTCCTGAAGAGCTGTTCCCCCGGGGGAACGCGAGACCGCCATCCGCATCTTCGAGCAAGTGCGCACGGGCGACGCAACCGAGTCCTTTGAGATTAACTGGCGCACAAAATCAGGAGGAATGCGGCGCATTGCGTGGACCGCCACGTCGCTGGTGAATGCCCAGGACGAAGTGGGTTTTGTGATCATGACCGGCGCGGACGTGACCGGGCAGCGTGAAGCCGAAACGGCTCTGCGCAGCAGTGAAGAACGATACCGGCAGTTGGTGGAAAGCAGCCTGGGCTTCATCTGCACCCACGATCTGAATGGCGTTCTGCTCTCTGTCAACTCATATGCCTCCGCCACTCTGGGCTACGAGCCGGAAGAACTGATCGGCACTCCGCTGCGCAACTATATCGACACCGATCACCTGGCGGATTATGACGCGTATTTCGAGGCGCTGAAGCAAGACCCGGACGGGGATCACCAGGGGCGCTTTTATCTGCGTGGAAAAGCGGGCCAGCTGTGCATCGTCGCTTATCGCAACAAGCTGTTGCAACTACCGGGCATGGATCCCTTTGTACTCAGCCATGGTATCGACATCACAGAGCAGACGCAGGCCGAAGACGAGCTCAATGCGCTCACGCGCCGGCATGAATCGATTCTGGACTCAGTCGGTGACGGTATCTGGGGCATGGATATGGATGGCCGGCTCACCTTCATCAATCGCAGCGGAGCAGAGATGTTGGGCTATTCGCCGCAGGAGCTGCTGGGACAAAACATGCATGCGCTGATTCATCACTCGCATGCAGACGGCTCACCTTACCCCGCGGAAGAGTCGCCCATCTTCGGCAGCGTGAAGCGGGAAGCTCCGTTGCACGTCGACGACGATGTATTTTGGCGGAAAGATGGAAAGCCGCTGCCGGTCGAATATGTTGCTTGCCCGTTGGTGGAAAGCGGCCAGGTGGACGGCATCGTTGTTGCCTTTACCGACGTTACGGAACGGCGCCGGCTGGACCGGATGAAGGACGAATTTATCGCCACGGTCAGCCACGAGCTACGCACGCCGCTCACTTCACTGCGAGCTGCGCTGGGCCTGGTTGCCAGCGGGGCACTGGAAAAGCGTCCGGAGAAGATTCGGCCCATGCTGGATATCGCACTGGCAAACTGCGATCGTCTGGTTCGCCTGGTAAACGACATTGTCGACTTCGAGCGCATTGGAAAAGGCATTCTGCCTTTGCACAAGAGTGAATGGAATGCCATCGACTTGTTACGGCGCGCGATGGATCCGGAGCGAACGAGCGCTGCCCGGGCGGGATTGACTTTCCGTATCGACGCACAGCCAGTGGATGTATGGGTGGACGGTGATCGCATCCTGCAGGTGCTGGGCAATCTGATCCGCAATGCGATCAAGTTCTCTGAGAAGGGGGGCGAGATCCGTCTGGCCGCGCGGGCGAGCAGCGACAAGGAAGTCACCTTCGAGGTCCAGGACCAGGGCCAGGGCATTCCTGCGGAAAAGCTGGATTTGATTTTCGACCGTTTCCAGCAGGCAGACGCTTCGGATTCGCGCCTGGCAGGCGGTACCGGCATGGGCCTGGCGTTATGCCGCGGCATCGTCAATCAGCATGGGGGCCGCATCTGGGCGCAGAGCAATCCGGGCAGCGGCAGCACCTTCTACTTCACGGTGGAGGAGTACTTGCCCCAGGCTGAAGGCGAGGCTGATTCCGCACCTTCTGCGCCGGAGTCGGAGACGGAAGCCGGTCAAAGCTGATCCCCTTTGGATTCTTGGTTTCGTTTTGCATCAGGACCGCAACCGAAAATGAAGCCGCAGCTCCACGACGCTACACCGGCGACAAATGCCAATCGAGTGGAAATCCGGGGTAGCCTGTCATTCTTCCGACTCGCGCAGTTGCGCGATAACGGTAAAGTCTTCAAGGGTGGTGGTATCGCCCTTGATTTCGCCGCTGGTCGCCAGCTCCCGCAGCAAGCGGCGCATGATTTTGCCGCTGCGGGTCTTGGGCAACGCCTGGGTGAAGCGGATGTCATCGGGACGGGCCAGTGAGCCAATCTCCTTGGCGACCCACTCGCGCAACTCCTCTTTGAGTTGCGGCGACGGCTTGTGACTGCTTTCCAGGGAAACAAAGGCCGCAATTGCCTGCCCCTTCAAATCGTGCGGGCCGGCCAACCACTGCAGCTTCAGCCACCTTGGGGTGGGCCACCAGCGCGGATTCCACTTCCATGGTTCCCAGCCGGTGCCCGCTTACGTTGATGACGTCATCGACCCGCCCCATCAGCCAATAGTCGCCATCCTGGTCGACGCGGGCGCCGTCCCCGGTAAAGTAGCAGCCTGGAATCTCTGACCAGTACGTCTGGGCGTAGCGGTCGGGATCGTTGAAGATAGTGCGGGCCATGGACGGCCAGGGCTTGCGGATCACCAGCAATCCGCCGCTGCCTGGGGGCACAGGGTTCGCCTTCGCGGTCGACCATCGGCGGGTTCGATGCCGAAGAAACGGGCGGGTGGCCGAACCGGGCTTGGTGGGAACGGCGCCGGGCAACGGCGCTAGCATGATGGCGCCGGTTTCCGTCTGCCACCAGGTATCGACGATCGGACACCGGCCCTTGCCGATAATCTCGCGATACCAGATCCAGGCCTCGGGATTGATGGGCTCGCCCACTGTGCCCAGCAACCGCAGGCTGGCGAGCGAATGCCTTAGCGGATACTGATCGCCCCACTTGATGCACGCGCGGATGGCCGTCGGGGCGGTGTAGAAAACCGTGACCTTGTGGTCATCGACTATCTTCCACAAGCGATCGGGTTCGGGATAATTGGGCGCGCCTTCATACATCACCGTGGTGACGCCGTTCTGCAGGATGCCATAGACGACATAGGAGTGCCCGGTGACCCAGCCAATGTCGGCGGTGCACCAGTAGACATCGTCTGGCTTGAGATCGAAGATCAGTTTGCTGGTCAGGTAGGTTTGCACCGAATAACCACCCGTGGTGTGCACCAGGCCTTTCGGCTTACCCGTAGTTCCGGAAGTGTAGAGGATGTAGAGCGGATCTTCCGCGTCGAGCGGCTCGGCCGGGCACTCTGCCGGCGCCTTGGCCACCAGATCCTGCCACCATTGATCGCGGCCTTGCTTCATGTTCACTGCCGAACCGGTGCGGCGATAAACGACCACATGCTTTACCGTGGGGCAGTTGTTCAGGGCCTCGTCGACGATGGGCTTCAGCCGCACCTCCTGGCCACGGCGGTACGATCCATCCTGGGTAATCACGCGCAACGCAGGAGGCGTCGTTGATGCGGTCGACCAGAGCATTGGCCGCAAATCCTCCAAAGATGACGGAATGTACCGCGCCGATGCGCGCGCAGGCCAGGAGGGCAATGGCCAAGCTCCGGGGTCATGCCCATATACATGGCGACCCGGTCACCCTTGCGGACGCCAAGGCCTTTGAGCACATTGGCGAATTTCTGCACCTCGAGATAAAGCTCGCCGTAGGTGAGCGTGCGGGTCTCGCCCGGCTCGCCTTCCCACAGAATGGCGATTTTGTTCTTTCTGTCACTCAAAGCGTGGCGATCGACGCAGTTGTAGCACAGATTCGATTTTGCCGCCGACGAACCACCTGGCCGAGGGAAGTTGCCAGTCGAGTACGCGGGTCCACGGAGTGAACCAGTGGAGCTCACTTGCGATCTCCGCCCAGAAGCTTTCGGGATCCTGAATGGAACGGCGATAGAGCGCCTCATACTCCTCAAGACTCTTGACATGCGCCTGCGCGGCAAACTCGGCGGGAGGGGGAAAGACTCTGTGCTCGCGCAGGATCGAACTCAGATTGGGATGAATGGTGCCGGATTCCATTGCTTCTGCTCCTCTGATCGCGCTCAATGATTGTTACGAGATAAACCCTGCATCCAAAATGCTTGTCCAGGTCACCCTTGAGCATTGTACTCAGGCGCCGGGGGTAGCTGAAAACCGCAGATCTTTCCGCTGCGCTCTGTCGAGAAATCTGCGGTTTTGACTTCGTACTCACGCGGATGGGCGTTGGTAGCGTTGCTGATGCCATTGCCAGGCGCTGCGCACAATATCGTCGAGCTGCATGTACTTCGGTTTCCACCCGAGTTCGGTTTCAATTTTGGCTGAGCTGGCGATCAAAATCGCCGGATCTCCCGGGCGGCGGGGCAACTCCTCTACCGGAATGGGATGACCGGTTACCCGGCGTGCCGATTCCACAACTTGCCGTACGGTGAAACCCTGCCCATTGCCCAGGTTGTAAATCATCCGGTCACGCCCATCGAGCGCCTGGAACGCCAGAAGATGGGCCTCCGCCAGATCCTGAACGTGGATGTAGTCGCGGACCGCGGTCCCGTCAGAAGTGGGATAGTCCTGGCCAAAGATCTTGATACGCTCGCGCCGTCCCAGAGCCACGTCAAGAATAAGAGGAATCAAGTGGGATTCGGGCTCGTGGGCCTCTCCGCGGCCAGGAATCGCACCGGCAACGTTGAAGTAGCGCAAACTGGCATAGCGCAATCCATGGATGCGGTGGATCCAGGCAAGCATTTGCTCCACCAACAGCTTCGATTCCCCATAGGCATTGGTGGGAGCCAGGGCGGCGTCCTCAGAGATCGGCGTCCTCACCGGTTCCCCGTAAACCGCGGCCGTCGAAGAAAAAACCAACCTCGGTAAATTATTTCTCACCATGGATTCCAGCAGACTTAGGGTCGCCGCAGTGTTGTTGCGGAAGTAAACTTCCGGTTTGCGCATGCTTTCTCCCGCCTCGATGAGCGCGGCAAAATGCATCACACCGGCAAAGGAGCCATCCGCAAAAAGCCCATCAAGTCTTTTGCTGTCAGCAACATCGCCCTCAACAAAGGTAGCCCCCGCCGGCACCATGGAACGCTGGGCATGGCAAAGGTTGTCATATACCACCACGGTATGGCCCCGATCCAGCAAAAGCTGGGTCACGGTTCCGCCGATATAGCCTGCCCCACCGGTTACTAGAATCTTCACGCCTTCACTTGCCCTTCTTGTACTCTTAGTGCAGAGCCGAATACGGCCGCACGACCAAGCAACGAAAACTCGTCGTTGCGAGTCACATGGTGAGGTCTCCGGGCGACGCTGATGAGGATCAACAAAGCGCCCCCGATAAGGGTTTTTGCGAGCTTTGGGTCTGCCCCCGAAGCAGGAAATGAAAAGCTATGGCTCTCCTCATGCCTTACCCATACACTTCTGTTTCCAACGGCTCCACCTTTGGGTTACTGCATCATCGCAAGATCTCGTCTATCGTGAGCTTATCCGCAAGTACTTTGGTACCGAGATTATGCAAGGCGCGGAAGTCGATAATGGCTGCAGGTTTCTCGGCAGAAAGCTCGCGGATATAGAAGCAATAGTCTCGGGCGTGCGTCTGTTTGAATGTACGAGTTTTTTCGCTGCGTTTGATCACCCCGGTGGCTCGCACATCACCTTACGACTAGAGAGAATTTAGGGAACTTTAATTATGCCGAATGATCTTCTAAATCGCGATAACTTCGGACTCCTCCCCGAACCGGAGGGCCGTTGGGGCTCCTTTGGGATCAGCATGGTCACCAACGTCATCATTATGTCGTTGCTGATTCTGCTGACGGCGGCGATCCACAAAGTGGAGAAGCAGAAGTACAACGAGACCCTGATCTTCCCTCAGGAAGTACCGCCGCCACCTAAGATTGTAGTGCCGAAGGTAAAAGTGTTTGCACCGCCGCAACCCGAGGTGGTCAAGCTCACCCCGCCGAAGATTACGATACCGAAGATCCAGCCGCCGCCTGAGATTCCCAAGCCGGTGAAGATGGATCAGCCGGAGCAGCCGAAGCTACCTCCGGCGCCGCCAAAGGCGGTAGCGCCTCCGCCGCAACCGAAGGTCGGTCTGTTTACCAGCCCGAAACCTACGGAGACGGCCAACAACCAGGTGAAGCCGGACGTGAAATCCGGCGGTTTCGGTGATCCGATCGGAGCCAAGACGAATCCCAACTCTACCAAGTCGGCACTGGTGGCGGTGGGTTCTTTCAACAGCGCCCCTGGGGCAGCTACTGGCGCCGGCGCCGCACGCAAAGGTGCGGTTTCCGGCACCTCCTTCGGTGCAGGTGTGGCGAACGGTGTTCCCGGCGGACATGACATGGGCAAGGTGGCCTCGGCTGGCTTTGCCAACGGCGTGGTCGGTGGCACCGGCAAACCGGGAGGAACCGGTACGGTTGCGACTGGCGGCTTCAACACTGCCGGTCCAGCGCCCACCCAGGTGGCCATCAAAACATCGGAACCCGCCTTTGTTCCACCGGTTGTGATCTCAGAGCCGCATCCACAGTACACCCCGGAAGCCGCTCAATTGAGAATCCAGGGTGAGGTAACTTTGCAGGTGCGGTTTTTGGCTTCTGGCCAAGTAGAGGTATTGCGTGTAGTAAACGGGCTAGGGCATGGTCTGGATGAGCAGGCAAAGCGTGTTGCCGAGCAAATCCGGTTCAAGCCCGCGGAAAAAGATGGGCATCCGGTAGATCACACAACACTGATCCACGTGACCTTCCAGCTGGCTTAGCCAGTGATTGCCCAGGTTCTACGAATTTTCAGGAAACGTTCGAAATCGTTCAAAGGTTACAGGAGCCAGGAAATGACCCTGCGTCGAGTTTGGATCACCAGTCTGCTGTTGACGCTGACCGCGTCTGCAGCACAGGCCAAAACCAAGTATCAGCCCCCAATGGCTCTGTCGCCGGAACAAAGCGCGCTGGTGCAGAAAGCGATTGCGGCCGAAAAGGTCACCATCAAGCAAATCCAAAAGCACTCTCCGCTGGTGCAGACCTATATCCAAAATATGCGGCCGGATCAGGTGCTGTACGCGGTGCCGGAATCGGATCAATATCTTCTTGGCCGGGTAGACTTCGGCAAGTCGATTAGCGACACATCCTATTCCGAGCAGGGAAACAGCAAGGGCCTGTTCAAAGGTTCCATGAAGTACGTCTCCGGGCTGACGAAGGCATTCAAGATGCAGTACATCTCCGCCGGCTTTATGGAGATGATGTTCCTGGATCCGATCTCCTTCGACCAGCAACATTATGACTTCAGCTACGTCCGCCGCGACTTCCTGGGCGCAGTTCGTACGCTGGTGTTTGACGTGCACCCCAAGCCGGGAACCGGCAGCGGCCGGTTCACTGGCCGTATCTGGGTTGAAGACCAGGGCGGCAACATCGTCCGCTTCAACGGCACCTATACCGGTGGCAACCAGGACGACGACAGCTCCAGCTACTTCCACTTCGACAGCTGGCGCGAAAATCTGCAGCCTGGTCTCTGGCTTCCTGTCGGCGTCTACGTAGAAGAGACGCAGAAGAGCTCCGAGCACCCGGTCTCCTTTAAGGCCCAGACTTATATCTGGGGATACGCCCTGAAGCTCCCCACCCACGAGTCTGACAACGAGTCGATCAAGATCGACGACGTGCAAGACCAGAGTGACCAGAACCAGGACCTGAGCCCCTTGGCTGCTCAGCGGGAATGGATCTCGCAGGCCGAGGAGAACGTCCTCGATCGCCTGGTGCAGGCCGGCTTGCTGGCGCCTCCCAGCGACTTTGACAAGGTCCTGGAGCAGGTTGCCAACAACATCATCATCGGCAACAACATTCAGATTACGGATGCGATTCACTGCCGGGTGCTGCTGACCGCGCCGCTGGAATCGCTGGCTGTGGGCAACACCATCATCCTGAGCAAGGGCCTGATCGACGTAGTGGCTTCTGAGTCAGATCTGGCTGCGATGTTGTCATTCCAGTTGGCTCACATTGTTCTTGGTCACCACATCGACACGCGTTACGCATTCAACGATCGCCTTCTGTTCCCGGACGAGGCGACCTTTGAGCGCATCCACATGTCTCACTCGGATGCAGACAACGAACTGGCCGCCAAGAAGGCCATCGATCTGCTGAACCATTCCGTTTACGCCAACCAGCTATCTCAGCCGGGCCTGTTCCTGTCCCAGCTGGATGCACGCTCGAAGCAGCTCACGGCGCTCAACACGCCGAGACTGGGTGATTCGCTTCTGCGCCCCACCGGGGAGCCCTGGCTGAATGCCCTGATCGCCAAGGCGCCGAAACTGGACATGAACAAGCTGGATCAAATCGCAGCCCTCCCCTTGGGCAGCCAATTGAAGATCGATGCCTGGGATGACAAGGTCATTCGCTTGAATGCCCGGATGCCTCCCATCATGAACGCGCGGGATAAGATGCCCTTCGAGGTCACTCCGGTCTTCTTCCGCTTAATCCGCTACACGCCACCCGTCACGGCAGCTCCTACGCCGGCCGCCGGTGCAGCAGATACCACTGCTCCGGCCGTCGATACGCAGCAGAGCGCGGCCCCGGCCCAGGCGTCGGCAACTCAACCCAGCCCGCAGTAAACCTCTGATAGAGGGGTTAACCAAGGCGATATCTTCGAAGTACCGCAGGGATAGAGGCGGGGTAGACTTAACATCTACCCCGCCTCTGCGATTTTCAGGGGAAACCGTTTGCGTGGTGCTCATGAACAAAAGGTATCTGCTGGCTAGCCTGCTCGCCCTCCTGTTCTCCCTCTCGTCAAGTGCTCTTCTCCAAGCCCAAGTCATTGCCGCCGGCCGGGGTGGCGCTCACCTGGTTGGAGGAGGCTTTTTTTCGGTCTATAGCCCCGATTATGGTCCGAACCAATTGCTGGGCATTGGCGGCTTCCTGGATTTCAACCTGCGGGGGCATCTCGGCGCAGAAGGAGAGATTCGTTTTTTGCGGTTCAATCAGACCTACTCCGTGCACGAAGACAACTACAACATAGGGCCCACGTACCGATGGCGGATCCGGCGTTGGGAACCATATGGGAAATTCATGATTGGCGACGGCCAGTTCAACTTTCCCTTCAGTTACGGGCACGGTGGCTACCTTCTGATCGCGCCCGGTGCAGGGCTGGACATTCACTTCCATCGCTTCACGGTGCGCGCGATCGACTACGAATATCAGCACTGGTACAACTTCCAGAACAGTTCCTTGACACCGAATGGCTTCAGCAGCGGGATCGCGTACCGGATTTTCTAAGGGGAGCCCTCGACAGGCCCGGATCTTACGGCACGGAAGAAGGCGTGCCTGGAATTTCTACATTTCAGAGAGGGTGGATAGATCGAAATCTGCCGAATGCGCGAATTTTTCGGGAGTCATCGCGCCTGTGCTTTGTATCAGGGCCCGACTTCAGTCGGGCCGATGACGCCCGGCAAAGATCTGGGCTTTAGCCCATCGTTTTGTTTCTTTTATGTACGGGCTGAAGCCTGTGCCCTTCAAAGAGGGAAGACGTAGCCCAGGGGCTAAAGCCCTCATCAGACCCAACCATTGCGGCACGGCTGAAGCCGTGCCCTGATACAAAGCATGAGCGCGGTGACTTGGATTGGGTTCTCACGCACACTCTTTAGCCCCTGCGTCCTTCTTTTCCAGGTAAGTGTGGCGGCGTGGGTACTGCCATCAGAGGGGCTAAAGCCCAATTCTCTTTCAACCTTTATGGCCCGACTAAAGTCGTGCCCTGATACAAAACCAAACTCAGTTGAAGTAGTTACCCTTCGTTCCTGAAATTCAGAAACTCCAGGGCACGGCTGGCGCCGTGCCTTTCGTCAGGAGACTTTCTAGAAGTGGTAGGCGATGCCGATCGTTGGGTTGTAGACATTGTAGAATCGGCCCGTTTTCTGCGGATTCAACCCGAAGTTCGGGGTCTTCATGAGGAGACCGCGGTATTCGGCGCGAATGTCCCAGCTGGGGCTGAGCTCATAAGCTACCCCGGCGCCGTACATCGCCCCCAGAATGGTTTGCTGCTTCACGTCGATCTGGGTCGTGCTGGCGTCGTCGAGCGGTGAAAATATGAAGGCTGCCGGACCGGCCTCGAGGAAAGGATTCCAGCTCTTGAAAGTTGCGTTGAGCACGTAGGCTCCGGAAAATTCCTGCATCCGGTCGTGAACTCTCACATTGTTGAAGCTGGTGTAATACTTCTGGGCATTCTGTGCGTACTGATAATTGAGTTCGAGCCCGCTCCTCGGAGTCAGCATGTACCGATAGCTCACAAGGCCGCCCAATCCATAGGTTCCGGTCTGTTGCACATCATTGCCGGTGATAAACGGGGGAAAGATGCCGGTTACGCTCAAACTCAAATCTTGACGGCTTTCCTGGGCCTGACTCGCCGCCGCCATAAAAGGCAGCAGCAGAAATAACAACAGCGTTTTCTTCATTCGTTCCTGAACCTCTCGCCTGCGCGCAACCGAAATCCGTGATCCACTCTCGCAATTGTACCTGCGCCCAGCGCGTGAACGCACATCAACCCGCCCGTTCGACGCGAAACTCATATGGCGACCCGCGCTCCAGTGAGAGCGAGCGTACCACCTTAAGAAACGCAATCGCGGCGTGGGAGAGGTTTGCTTGCTTGCGGTGCACCAGGCGAAGATGACGTTCGAATCGGAGCGCTTCGACCGGCACCTGGACAAGTTCTCCACTGGCCAGTTCCCTTCCCACGGTCAATCCGGGAACCAGAGCCACTCCATTGCCAATGGCAACAAAGCGTTTTACAGCCTCCAGGCTGGGCAATTCCACACCTATATTCAACGGCGTTTTGTGCTTCTCGAAGGCCGCAATCACTTGCCGGCGCAGGGGCGAGGGGACATTGTGGGCAATGAAGCTCTCCGCACCCAGATCTTCAATCGCGATTCCCTTCTCCCCGGCCAGAGGATGGTTCGGGTTAACCACAAAGGCCAGCTCATCGGTGTAAACAGCAATCGACTTGAAGAGATCTCCTTCAAGACGGAAGGAGAGGATACCGATCTCGGCCGTACGCTGCAACACATCATCAGGGATTCTGCTGGCCAGCGAGCGCTGGACGCTTACCCCAATCTGCGGGCACAAATGCCGAAACCGATCGAGAATGGGAAGCAGGTAGAGGCACGTGTATTCATTCGCAGCAATGAGCAGACGACCGCGATCCAGCGACTTCAGCTCTTCCATCGCGCTCGCGGCTTCGCCCCGGAGAGTCAGGATTCGGCGCGCATAGTCCCGTAGAACTTCGCCGGCTGCAGTAAGCGTCCCATCCCGGGCGCTGCGTTCGAAGAGCACCTCTCCCAGGTCGCCTTCGAGTTTTCGAACGACCTGGCTGACCGCGGGTTGAGTGCGACGCAACCGCTTGGCGGCACGAGAGAATCCTTTTTCCTCTGCGACCGTTAAAAATGTCTCCAGCTGATGAATATCCATAAGCTTCAGGCGCGCCCTTCCGGAGCGTGTTGAACTACTATAAGTAGATTTTATGGTTTTTAGAAGAATAATAAATTTGATCTATGCAAGGGGATCCGCGACAATAGTAGACAGTAGAGTGTGAAGGGTGGCGCCTCGATGAACCAAGATCGAGTGTTCTTTTTCGATACCACGTTACGTGATGGCGAGCAGTCCCCGGGCTGCAGCATGACCACTCCGGAAAAGTTGCGCATGGCCCACGCGCTCGAGGCTCTGGGCGTCGACGTCGTGGAGGCCGGCTTCGCCATCGCATCTCCGGGTGATTTTGCCGCCATCAACAGTGTCTGCCGCGAAGTGCGCGGCCCACGCATCGCCTCGCTTGCTCGTACCCGGCGCGAAGATATTGAGGCAGCCGCGCGATCGCTGGAGGGAGCCGATCGCTCACGCATCCACGTCTTCCTCGCCAGCTCAGACATTCACCTGGAGCACAAGCTGAAGATCACACGGGCGGAGGCATTGCAGCAAGCCGGTACCGCCGTTCGCCTGGCGCGCACCTATGTAGACGACGTGGAGTTTTCTCCCGAAGATGCCAGCCGATCCGACCCTGATTTCCTGTGCAGTGTCGTCGCCGTGGCCATCGAAGCCGGGGCAACGGTCATTAATCTGCCGGACACCGTCGGATACTGCGTTCCCAACGAATACGGCGCCATCTTCCGCACGTTGCGCGAGCGGGTTCCACAGGTAGCCGGGATCACACTGTCCTCCCACTGTCACAACGATCTGGGGATGGCCGTGGCAAACAGCTTGGCGGCACTCGAGGCGGGTGTCCGGCAAATCGAGTGCACCATCAACGGCATTGGCGAACGCGCCGGAAATGCGGCGTTGGAAGAAGTGGCTGCCGCTATGCTGGTGCGGCCGGATAAGTTTCCCTACGCACACGGCCTGGTTTTGGAGCAACTTTATCCGAGCAGCCAGTTGCTCTCGGAATTGATCAGCTTTACCCCCGCGCCGAACAAGGCGGTGGTGGGCAGCAATGCCTTCGCGCATGAAGCAGGCATTCATCAACACGGTATGCTTGCGCACCCATTGACTTACGAAATCATGACCCCGGCTTCCGTGGGCGTACCCACTAATCGCATGGTGCTGGGCAAGCATTCTGGCCGGCGCGCACTGGCGCACCGGCTCCAGGAGCTCGGATATGCCCTCGATGCCACCGATCTGGATGTGGTGTATCGCCACTTCACCGAATTGGCGGATCGGAGAAAAGCCATTTTCGACCAGGACCTCATATCCCTGCTCCCGGCGCACCACCGCCCGGCTGAAGCCATGTTGCCGGCAGCGGAGTTACAGATCTGAATGCGAGGTGACTGAGAAATGAAATTGAAAGTTGTGATCGGCGCCGGAGATGGGATAGGCCCGGAAGTCACTCGAGAAGCGGTACGCGTCCTGGTTTCTGTGGCGGAGTTCGGCGGGTATGACTTCCAATTTACCGAGATGCCCATTGGCGGGCAGGCCATTCGCCAGGCCGGAACACCCTTACCCGCAGCCACACTGGACGCTGCGCTGGAGAGCGACGCAGTGCTGCTGGGAGCTGTGGGCAGCAACGAATTCAATGCGCTGCCTCCGGATCGGCGCCCCGAAGCAGGGCTTTTGCAGCTTCGCAAAGCCTTAGGGGGTTTTGCCAACCTGCGTCCTTCCTTTGCGTACAAGGCTTTATCCGCCAACTCGCCGCTTCGGCCGGAAGTGACCGATGGCGCCGACATCCTATTTGTCCGCGAGTTGCTGGGGGGCCTTTACTTTGGGGAGCCGCGAGCCTGGAACCGGGAGAGCGGGGCGGCCTGGAACACCATGCGCTATACCCGGGACGAGGTCGTCCGGGTGGCGCATGTGGCCTTCCATCTGGCCGGACAGCGGCGCAAGAAAGTCACCTCGGTCGATAAGGCAAATGTGCTTGAGGTGTCGCAGCTGTGGCGCGCCACGGTGATTGAGATCGCCCAGCAATATCCGGGCATCGCACTGGAGCATCACTACGTGGACGCCTGCGCCATGCACCTGATGAATACTCCGCGCAACTTCGATGTGGTGCTTACCGAGAACCTGTTTGGCGACATTCTCAGCGATGAAGCTGCGGTCATCACCGGTTCGCTTGGCATGCTGCCGTCGGCGACCATTGGTGGGTCGGTCAACCTGTATGAACCGGTGCACGGCTCGGCGCCTGATATCGCGGGCAAAGGGATTGCCAACCCGCTGGGCGCTATTCTCACCGCCGCCATGCTGCTGCGCCACTCGGCGAATCTGGAACAGGATGCACAGGCGGTTGAGTTGTCAGTACGAAAGGTTCTTGAACAGGGGTACCGCACAGCTGATTTGCTGCGCGAAGGGCAGCCTGGCCAGCATGTATCCACCCAGGAAATGGGCCGGCTGGTACACCAGACCCTCAACGAAATCATCGACCGCCGGCAGGCATTGCACGCTGTTTAGGTGAAGGATCTCCGTTGTAACAGGACCCCGGGTGCCCCATATCTCGCTCGTTTTTCGCGAGATGTGGGATACCGCAAACCTTGACGTATTTCCGCTCGGACCGAAAGATCGCAGATCGAGCGCCGTGGTATCCCACATCTCGCGAAAAACGAGCGAGATGTGGGGCACCCGGGGTCCTGTGATCGGGAGACACCCCAGGGTTGGTGGCACGGAGATACTCGGGCTCAGAGAAATGTAGAGGAAAAACACTATGTCGCAAGGCGCGAGAACGCTGTTTGAAAAGGTTTGGGAGTCTCATGTGGTGGTGGCGCCCGAAGGCGAGCCGGTGCTGCTCTATATCGACCTGCATCTATTGCACGAGGTCACTTCACCGCAGGCGTTCGAGGGACTGCGGCTGGCGGGACGGACCGTGCGACGTCCGGACCGGGCGGTGGCGACCGTAGATCATAACGTACCCACCACGGCCAACCGGCTCATTATTGAGGACGCGATCGCGGCCAGACAGATAGACGCCCTGCGGGTAAACTGCGCCGACTTCGGCATACCTCTCTACGACGTTCAGTCACCGGAGCAAGGGATCGTGCATGTCATCGGTCCAGAGCTGGGCCTGACCAAGCCCGGCATGACCATTGTCTGCGGGGATAGCCATACTAGCACCCACGGTGCATTCGGCGCACTGGCGTTCGGCATTGGTACTTCGGAAGTGGAACACGTTCTGGCCACACAGTGTCTGCCGCAGTCGTTGCCCAAAACCTTCCGCATCACCGTTGACGGCAAGCTCCCGCCGGCAGTGACGGCCAAAGATATTGCGCTGGGCATCATTGGCCACATAGGGACGGATGGCGCCAGCGGCTGCGTGATCGAGTATGCCGGTGAGGCTATTCGAGCCCTGTCCATGGAAGGGCGGATGACCCTGTGCAACATGAGCATCGAGGCCGGCGCTCGGGCGGGCATGATTGCTCCCGACGAGACCACGTTCCGTTATCTCAAAGGACGGCGGTTCAGTCCCGCCGGCGCTGACTGGGATCTTGCGGTGGCGGAATGGCAAGTCACTGGCCACTGATCCTGGCGCCAGCTTCGATCGCGAGCTAGTGCTGCACGCCGAGGACCTCGCACCTTTTGTCACTTGGGGAACCAGTCCCGGGATGGTGGTGCCAGTCACGGATCGCGTGCCCGATCCCGCTTCCAGCCATTCACCGGCAGAACGCCGCGCCTGGGAACGTGCGCTCGAATACATGGCGCTCGAGCCGGGCAAGGCGATTGAAGAGCTGGCCATCGACCGTGTGTTTATCGGTTCGTGCACCAATGCCCGGATTGAAGATCTTCGCTCTGCCGCCAAAGTGGTCAGCGGGTACCATGTTCATCCCCAGGTGCGGGCGATGGTTGTTCCCGGATCGCAGCAAGTGAAGAAGCAGGCGGAGGAAGAAGGACTCGATGAAGTCTTCCGCGCTGCCGGTTTTGATTGGCGCGAGCCCGGCTGCTCCATGTGCCTGGGAATGAATCCCGATATTCTCGCGCCTGGCGAGCGCTGCGCCTCCACCAGCAATCGCAACTTCGAAGGGCGCCAGGGACGCGGCGGCCGCACCCACCTGGTGAGTCCCATGATGGCGGCCGCGGCCGCTGTCTCCGGCCACTTCACCGATGTTCGCAAGTGGCAGTTCAACCCGGTTCCTGCGCACGCAGTGGAGTCGCTCCAATGAAGCCATTCCGAAAACATACTGGTGTGGTGGCACACCTCGATCGCGAGAATGTCGACACCGACCAGATCATCCCCAAGCAGTTCCTCAAGCGGATCGAACGTACCGGCTATGGCGAATTCCTTTTCTTCGATTGGCGGCGCATTCAGGAGGGACCGGACGCAGGCTCGCCGCATCCCGATTTCATCCTGAATCAGCCGCATTACAAGGACGCCGAAATTCTAGTGGCGGGCAAGAACTTCGGCTGCGGATCTTCGCGTGAACACGCCGCGTGGGCACTCTCCGACTACGGGTTTCGCTGCGTGATCGCGTCTTCTTTTGCGGATATTTTCCATTCCAACGCGGGCAAGAACGGCATCCTGCTCATCACCCTGCCCGAGGAGCAGGTACAGACGCTGATGCAGCGCGCGGCATCCATTCCTCGTTACCAGCTCACAGTTTCGCTGGAAGACCAGAGTGCTGCACGATGACCATGGTCTCTCCATTCCCTTCTCCATTGATCCCTTTCGTCGCGAGTGCCTGTTGCTGGGTCTGGACGACATCGGGTTGTCGCTCAAACACGACGGAGCGCTGGAAAAATTTGAGCGGCGCCACGATAAAGAATTCTGGTTAGCGCCGCGGCCAGCGGATGCGGTTACCGACCAAGGAGCCTTATGAGCAACATCGATCGCATAGCCCGGCTCACGGGCGCAGAGATTATCTGGGCTACGCTCGAGGGCGAGGGAGTGCGCGAGGTTTTCGGCTATCCCGGCGGAGCGATTTTGCCGGCCTACGATGCATTGCGCAAATTTCCCATCCGTCACATCCTGGTGCGCCATGAGCAGAGTGCGGCGCACATGGCCGACGGATATGCGCGGGCCTCTGGCCGCGTAGGAGTCGCGGTCGCCACCTCCGGACCTGGCGCCACCAACATGGTTACCGGCATTGCCACCGCTATGCTGGACTCGATTCCGATTGTCTGCATCACTGGCCAGGTGGGAAGCAAAGTACTGGGCACCGACGCCTTCCAGGAAGTGGACATTACCGGCATTACGTTACCCGTAACCAAACATAACTACGTCGTCACCCGCGCCGAGGACATTGCGCCGGTGCTGCGCGATGCGTTTCGGGTTGCCAACTCCGGGCGTCCCGGGCCGGTCCTGGTGGATATCACCAAGGATGCGCAGCAGGCAACGGCGGAATTCGATTTCGCGGCCGCAGCGCCGGAGAAACTCCGTGATCACCCTATGCTGAGTGTTTCCGAGCAAGGCATTGCCGAGGCTGCCGAGCTGATCCTCGCGGCAAAGCGTCCTTTGATTCTTGCTGGGCACGGCATCATTCAGTCCGGCGCGATGAGCCAGGTGCGCGCACTGGCGGAGCGGGCCCAAATTCCTGTCGCCTGCACTCTGCTTGGCTTGGGCAGCTTTCCCGCCTCGCACAAACTGAACCTGGGCATGATGGGCATGCATGGGGAGTCGTGGGTTAATCATTCCATTCAGGAAGCCGACCTGCTGATTGCCTGCGGGATGCGTTTTGACGACCGGGTTACGGGCTCGCTAGCGACCTATGCGCCCAAAGCGAAGAAGATCCACATCGACATCGACCCTTCGGAGATTAACAAAAACGTCGCCGTGCAGGTGTCGTTAACCGGCGACCTGGCTACGGTGCTGGACCAGCTTTTACCGCGGATCCGGACGCGCGACGGAGCGGCATGGTTGCACTCGATCGACCAGATGAAGGGGGATGCGGCCGTCCGCGACATCAAGAACCTGCCCGACAATGGTCATCTTTACGCCGCACATGTTATCAACGACCTCTGGCATGCAACGTCGGGTGACGCCCTGATCACGACCGATGTAGGTCAACACCAGATGTGGGAGGCGCAATATTACAAACATGAGCAGCCGCGCACCCTGATCACTTCTGGTGGCCTGGGAACGATGGGTTTTGCTTTGCCTGCGGCTATCGGCGCCAAGATTGCCTGCCCAGGCAAGGAGGTTTGGGCCATAGCCGGCGACGGCGGTTTTCAGATGACCTGCCCCGAGTTGGCCACCATTGTGCAAGAGAAGTTGGATATTAATATCGCCATCATCAACAATGGTTACCTGGGCATGATTCGCCAGTGGCAAGAGACGTTTTACGAGAAGAACTACGAGTGCTCACCGATTTTTTCCCCAGACTTCGTCAAGTTGGCGGAGGCCTTCGGCATCCGGGCTGCGGCCGTGACCACGCGCGCCGAGGTGATGAGCGCGGTCGAAACCGCGCGCTCCCATAAGGGACCGTTTCTGATCAATTTCATGGTGGAGCAGGAAGATACCGTCTACCCCATGATCGTACCCGGAGCCGCGCTGCACGAGATGATCCGCCGGCCGTCAGCAAATCCGCTGATCGAAACTGCGTCGGACGTCTAGGAAAGGATTTCATGCAGCACACATTCGTCGCCTACGTGGAAGATAAGCCTGGTGTGCTGACCCGCGTAGCCTCGCTGTTCCGCCGGCTGAACATCAATATCTCCTCGGTCACTGTGGGTGGTTCCGAGCGGCCGAATATCTCGCGCATGACCCTGGTCGCCGATGCCCCGCCCGCAGCCGGCCATCGCATTATGGCCTCGCTCTACAAATTGGAAAACGTGATCCAGGTGGATGACGTTGGCCGCTTCTCTTCGGTAAGCCGCGAACTGGCATTGATCAAGGTGGCGACCACCCCCAAGACGCGGTCGCATATCTTCGAACTGGTGAATGTCTTCCGTGCGCGGGTGGTCGATCTGGCGCCGGGATCGCTCATGATCGAAATCACCGGCAGCGAGAGCAAGATCGAAGGCTTACTCCAGGTACTCAACGAAAATGAAGACCGGGTGCTTGAGATTTCCCGCACGGGCCGCATGGTGATGCGCCGCGGACACCATACCAGCCGCGTGCTCGAGGCGCTGGGCGACGTTGAGTCACCAAACGGCACGGCAAGCCTGCCAACAGGTGAGGCTCTGCCCGAAGAAGAGGAGACTGGCGACTACACCAATGATAGCGGTCTTCCCCATCAAAAAACGTAAACCAATAACGTAACTATGTCTGCACACAAAGGAAAGGTTAATGACTAAGACTTATCACGACCACGATGCCGATCTCTCCCTGATCCAGGACAAAAAAGTGGCCATCGTCGGCTATGGATCCCAGGGCCATGCCCACTCGCTCAATCTCAAAGACTCTGGCGTGGAAGTGCGCGTCGGCCTGCCGGCAACCAGCCGGTCCATCAAGAAGGCCAAGAGTGC
Organism: uncultured Acidobacteriaceae bacterium; assembly: GCA_963717225.1. Lineage (GTDB taxonomy): Bacteria > Acidobacteriota > Terriglobia > Terriglobales > Acidobacteriaceae > PALSA-350. The sequence continues at coordinate 274,238 of CAVQWB010000043.1, forward strand.
CGGGCTGGAGGTCCTCTCTGTAGCCGATGCCGCCAAGTGGGCCGACGTCATCATGATTCTGGCCCCGGATACTTCCCAGGCGGCAATTTACCACGAACACATCGCTCCTCACATGGGTAAGGGGAAGACGCTGATGTTCGCCCACGGCTTCAACATTCGTTACGGCACCATTGTCCCTACTCCGGAGATTGACGTGAGCATGGTGGCCCCCAAGGCGCCGGGGCACCGGGTGCGCGAAGTATTTACTGAAGGCGGCGGCGTTCCGGCGCTCATCGCGGTGCAGCAGGACGCTTCCGGCCGTGCCCATGCCCTGGCGCTCTCCTATGCCAAGGCGATCGGGAGCACGCGCGCCGGGGTCATCGAGACCACCTTTACGGAAGAGACCGAAACCGATCTGTTCGGCGAGCAGACTGTGTTGTGCGGAGGGGTCAGCGCGTTGGTAAAGGCCGGATTTGAAACCCTGGTGAACGCGGGTTACCAACCAGAGGTGGCCTACTTCGAGTGCCTGCACGAGCTGAAACTGATTGTCGACCTTATGTATCGCGGCGGTCTGGCTTACATGCGCTACTCCATTTCCGACACTGCCGAGTATGGCGACTATACCGCAGGGCCGCGTTTGGTTACGGATGCCACGCGTGCAGAAATGAAGAAAATACTGGCCGAGATCCAGGACGGGACCTTTGCCAAAAATTGGATCAAGGAGAATGAGACCGGGCGCAAGCAATTTGACCAGATGCGCAGCAAGGAAGCCGCGCACTCCATTGAGGAAGTGGGCAGTAAATTGCGGGCGGCCATGCCTTTCCTGGACCCGGTAACAGTCACGGTGGATAGCCCCGGCGCGGCACCGCGCCTGGCTGAGCCAGTCGGCGCTTAGAGGAACGGCCGGGCTGCGACCCGGCCACCACCCGAGAACAGGAGACAGGACCAGGGTGGTTACATTGGGCACTTTTGCGTTTTTAACGCACACTTTGCGGCGCTTTTCGAGTCTACTCTGCATGCACTTGTCGGCGGCTTTGCGTTTTTCGGTTTTCGCTTTGCTATCGAGCTTTTCGTTGGCCGCGATGAATGGGCAAACCCCAAAAGAGCAACCCAGTGCAGGGTGTCCAGCACAGCCGAACACCCTACGGGCTATGCGCGGCTGCTACCGCCCGCTACTGGTCTTCGCTCCCGCCCTGGACCAGCCGCAGCTGGTAGAGGAGTTCAATCAGCTTAAAGTTCACGCAACAGAACTTAAGATCCGCAGTCTGTTGTACGTCCCCATCGTGCCCGAGGGGCATAACCAACCCATCCCGGTCTCCAAGGTTCCCACAGCCAGGCTTAGCGAAGACGAGCTGGCTGCCATGCGTCACCGCTTCAAAGTCGAACCCGCTGAATTCCTGGTGATCCTCATCGGAAAGGATGGGGCAGAAAAGTTAAGCAGCAAAACCCCGATACCGGTGGACGAGCTGGAGCGAGTGATTGACTCGATGTCCATGCGCAAGAGTGAGAAGCAGCGGGAACCGCAAGGCCTGGATTAGATTCAACTGTTCGCACCACCGTAAATGCCGTTGGCATGCCGGTCACGCCATCTGAGGAGATTCCAATGCTGCACCCATGTAGCATCGGCTAACATCAAAACAACACCGCGAGGTGCCATGACCACCCAAGCTACGATCACTGGTTTTGCCTCGGCCCCACCTCCTTACCGTCCCCCCCACGACCCGGCGCGGGTTCCTGAACTCATCGAGGCGCTTAAGAAAGTAGGCCCGCTCCACGATCTGGAGCAGGCGGAGTACGAGTGGCTGGCAACCCACGGCACCGAAGTTTTTGCAGAAACGGGCGCGGTCGTCTTCCGCGAAGGCGACCCTGCCTCCAAGATGACCATTCTGCTCAAAGGTGAGATTAACGTGCGCCGGGACCATGGTGGACCTGGTTTCCTTTTTATCGGCCGCTCCGGACTGATTACAGGCCTGCTGCCCTTCTCCCGTATGAAGGCATATGGCGGCCTGGGCTACACCACCGCCCCTACCTGGATGCTGGAGTACGACCGATCCCTCTTTCCAGAGATGATCAAAGCGATTCCCTCGCTTACCGAACGGCTGGTGCCCATTCTTCTCGATCGCGTTCGCGAAGTAACCCGCATGGAGCAGCAGTCAGAAAAGCTGAATGCGTTGGGTAAACTGGCGGGCAATCTGGCCCATGAGTTGAACAATCCTGCCTCAGCAGCGCAGCGCTCGGCCGCCGGCGTTCTGGAGGAATTGCGTGTTTACGGACACGAGCGCTTCAATTTAGGGCGGCTGTGCCTGGACGCCGAGAAAACCGAAAAAGTCGTGGCCTGGGAGGACCAGGTTCGCGCCGAGGCCAAGCGGGTGGGCAAGCCAGCCGAAGCCGAGCAGACCCGTCGCGAAGACGAGATTGTCAGTTGGCTTCACCGGCACGATATACAAGAGTCATGGCACATTGCTCCCGAACTGGCCGAGTTTGGCGTGGCGCCCGATCAGTTGGAAGCGCTGACCGGCTATCTGGATCCGGGGGCCATTGCTGTGGTGCTCTCCCAGTTCACTTCGTCCTTGCGGACGGAAAGAATCGCCGAGGCGATGCTTGACTCCACGGCCCGCATATTCGATTTGATCCGTGCCATCAAGGACTACTCCTACATGGACCAGATGCCCATCCAGGAGGTCGATGTTCCCCAGAGTTTGGAAAATACTCTGGCCATGGTTGCCTCTCGCTTGCGCAAGGTGGACGTCATCCGTGACTATGAACCCAACCTTCCCTACGTCAGCGCCTATGGCCGGGAACTCAACCAGGTCTGGACTGCCTTGATTGAAAACGCGTTGGATGCAGTTCAGGGTGAGGGTGAGATCCGGCTTCTTGTCCGCACAGCTGGGGACATGCTGCTCATCGAGGTCTGGGACAATGGCCCGGGAATTCCAGTCGAGCTGCAGGCACGCATCTTCGAACCATTCTTTACTACCAAGGCGCCGGGAAGCGGGCTAGGCCTTGGCCTGGACGCGGTCAGCCGAATCGTTCGCATGCACCGCGGGTTCGTGACTGTTCAGTCAAAGCCGGGCAGTACGTGCTTTCAGGTCAGGCTTCCCTTACAGCAGGTCCAGGCATATTAGACGAACTTCGAAAAAGGGACGTCACGGATTGAATCGGCTGGCGGAGAACGTCTACACGACGGGCCATGGCTTTACAGACTCCGCGCTCTGTCCCCGCAAACAGACCCTGGGATCTGTTTGCGAGGAAATGACTCCGTCCAAAGCAGCGACTTTTTCCGCAGTCTTCTGAACCACACAACCGCGATGAAATCTCTTATTGCGGAGAAGTCGCCGTCGCGGCGGCCACGCGCACAATGGCGCACTTCGTTTTGTTGCCCGCCGAGTTCGCGGCCTCGCCGTTCTGCCCGTTGACAGTGAACTGCAGTGAAGATCCGACAACAAACTGAGTCGGCTTGAATGAACTGCCCAGCTTGGTGCGGCAGACGTACTCGTTGGTCGACGTATCGACGACCAGATCGTATTGCTGGTGCTTCTGCTTCTTACTTGTAGTGCCTACGGTTTGCAGGTCTTTGAGTGTCCCCGTCTGGACCAGGTTGGCCCCCATAGCAGCGGTCGAAAGTATTGCGGCGGCCAGACACAGGCCGGATGTTTTGCGTAATTTCATGGCTCCTCCTCTGACTCAGGCTCCCACAAGTTTGGCGCCGAAGGCCAGCAGCAATGAGCCCAGAATGATGCGATAGAGCGCAAAGATGACAAAACCGTGACGCCGCACCCATAACAGGAACCACTCCACCACACCCAGGGCAACGGCAAAAGAAACAATAAAGCCAATGGCCAACACGATCCAGCCATGCGTGGTCATTACCAGGGGGACCATCGCTTCTCCGCCAGGGACTTGCTTGGGATGGATGGTGCGAACAAACTCATATCCGGTAGCCGCAATCATGACCGGGATCGACAAGAGAAAGCTGAACTCGAGGGCCGCAGAACGCGTCATGCCTACGGCCTGACCTGCGGCGATGGTAGACATGGATCGCGAGACGCCGGGAAAAACGGCAGACGTTACCTCCCACAGGCCGATCCATACAGCCTGGAAGAGCGACATTTGCTCCACATCCCTGGTTTTGAGATCACGTCGCACGCTCAAAGCATCCACTACCCACATCACGATACCGCCAATCAGCAATGCCAGAGCCATCAAACGGAGGCTTTCCAGGTGCTTACCGATTAACTTGACCAGCAACAGCGACGGAACCGCAGTACAGACGAACCCCACCAGGGTGAGTGAGAGGGGGTGGGTGAGTATCGTACGGTCACCATTTTCTCCCTGGGGAAAGGTGCGAAAAAACTCCAGAATCCGCCCTGTAAACAGCAACACCAGCGCGATAATAGCGCCCAGCTGAATCACCACCGTGTACATCTTCCAGTAAGGGCTGGCCAGATCGACGTGGAGCATGGCCTCCACCAGCCTCAGGTGCGCGGTTGAGCTGACGGGCAAAAACTCGGTCAGTCCTTCTACAATGCCCAGCAAGACCGACAGGATGTAATCGTTCAAGGGCCCTCCGGCAACACGACCCTACTGGCGATCGTTGCCGTAGATGGGAATTGATTCCTGCAACTGGTATACCAGACTGGCGGCGCGGGCAGCATAGTCCGATTGGGGATATTTGGTAGCAATGGTACCTGCTATGGTTACGGCTCTCGCCTTGGCCTCGCCGGCTTTTTTGTCGTCTCCATTGGCGCTGTAGATGTCGCTCAGCGCCCCCTGGCGGTAGACGGCGTTGTAAAGCGCCTCGGGAGCCCGGGGCGAATCAGGGTGCTCCTGCGCGTACTTTTCATACATCTCAGCTTCCTTCTCCGGGCATTTGGTGGAGCCCTGCCAATCGCCACAGACCTTGTTGTCCAGCATGTCCCAGTCGGCCAAGTCGGCCCATTTGGACCGGGGGTAGGTTTTTCTGAGTTTGCGCAGCTCCTCATCATCGACCTGTTCACGCATGTAGGCGTCTTTTTCATGGGCTGAAGGCAGGGAGAACACATCGGCCTTTTGCAGTTGCCAGCGTATATCGGCTGAGCGCCAGGCGGCTTCGGGGGCCAGCGGTGACTGAGGGAAGAAATCAGCCATGCGTTGGTACAGCAGCCGCGCTGCCTGGGCGACGCTCTGGGGAGCGCGGGGCAGCATGGCGTCTTTCTCCTGGCTTGCGGCAGCGCCGAACAGAATCAAATCGCCCTTGGGCGTCTCCGCGCTGACGACGCCGGCGGCCGCCATCCATCCGGAAACGGGAACAGCAGCAGCCTCGTGGCCGAATACCGGGGCGTCCTGCGATTGGGAGGTTTCTTCGTCAGTGTTGGCAAAGACCCGCAACCAGGGGCCATTTTTCTCCACGATCACCATCTCTCTGCCGGGTGAGATCTCCGCCAGGCGGGAGGAGGAGTTGTCCGGCGCCACGTACAGGTTGGTATTGCGGATGACGGTCGCCTTGGGACCATTGCTGGGAGCTGGAGGTTTGGGGCCGGCGTTCCCCTGGGCCGCGAATATCAGGAGGGCAGAAAATGCGATGAATCCAGTACGCATAGTGCTTAGACGGTTCCACCACCAGAATACGCTGAGGGAAAGGGGACGGAAGCCGCCGGTTTGCTCCGGCTGAGAAGCATTTCCAGGAAAGGTCCGCGGAACTGCAGATCCCTCAGTCGTGTAGGTAACAAACTGAAGAGTGCCCCAGATCTCATTCTCTTACCTGTGGTCTTCCAGGACGCTGCGCAGCACCGACGGTTCGACATTACCGCCACTCATGACGGCGACCGTCTCCCGGGCTCGCGGCAATTCATCCCGATGGAAGAGCGCCGCTGCTAATGCAACCGCGCCACTGGGCTCGGGGACGAGCCGGGCGGCAAAGATCATTTGCCGCATCGCCTCGCGAATCTCGGCTTCCGTCACGGTCACAATGTCGTCGACATACGCTTGCATGTGAGCAAAGTTCAGCGCGCCCACACTTTGCGTTCTCAACCCATCCGCCGCAGTGCGGCTGGTCTGATCGCCAGTGAAAGCCACAATCTTACCGCCCTTGAAACTCTGCGCCGCATCGCTGGCAAGTTCCGGCTCGACCCCGATCACCCGCGCTTCGGGCCGGGTCAGCTTCACAGCCGCCGCGACTCCGCTGAGCAACCCGCCTCCGCCAACCGGCGATAACACGAGCTCTACCTCCGGCCGATCGGCAATAATCTCCAAACCGCAGCTTCCCTGCCCGGCAATAATGTCGCGATCGTCGTACGGTGGAATGACGACATACCCGAATTCGGCGGCAAGCTCTTCTGCCTTAGCCTTACGCTCTGCGCTGGCGGGGCCAACAGTCACGATCTCCGCGCCCAGTGCCTGAGTCGCTCTCACTTTCACCCGCGGCGCGTTCGACGGCATCACAATGACAGCTTTCGTGCCCAGCGCTCGCGCCGCGTAGGCTACTCCCTGAGCGTGGTTGCCACTGGAATAGGTGATCACGCCGCTGGCGCGCTCCCGAGCAGACAATTGGACAATCTTATTGAAGGCGCCGCGCAGCTTGAAACTGCCGATCGGCTGGAGTCCTTCAGCCTTGACCCAAATCGCTGCGTCCCCCATGCGGACCAGCGGCGTGTGCGCGGCAACGCCCCGAAGCCGCTCCTGGGCTGCGTGCAGCTCGGGCAGCGTGACCAACACTTAGATTTCCAGAATAAGCGGCATGATCATGGGCCGGCGCGAAGTGTTCTTTTGGATATAGCGTTTGAGGTCAAGGCGGATCTTCTCTTTCATGACCCCGTAGTCCGCCTTCTCTTCGGCCGAAGAGTCATCCAGCGTACGGTTGACAATCTCCCGTGCCTGATCGCTGAGCGCGATCTCGCCGGTCACAAAGCCGCGGGTCACTACTTCCGGCGCACGCTCCACCTTGCCGGTGCGCTTGTTAATGGTGATGATGGCCAGCACAATGCCATCCTCGCTGAGGTGCTTGCGGTCCCGGATCACCAGATCTTCGACCACATCGGTGGTGGAACCGGCATCAATGCAAACCCTGCCGGTCGTGACTTTGCCTGCCTTCACCGCGGAGTTTGCGTCCACCTCAAGAATGTCGCCATCTTCGAGCAGCAACGCCTGCTCTACCACGCCGGTATTCTTTGCCAACTGGACATGCTTCTGCAGGTGACGGTAATCCCCATGGACAGGGATAAAGAATTTCGGCCGCAACAGGTTGATCATCAGCCGCATCTCTTCCTGGCTGCCGTGCCCGCTCACATGGATCAGCCCTGATTCGCCATCGTCGTAAATCACGTTGGCCTCGCGCCGGCACAAGTGGTCGATCACGCGGTAAATGCTTTTCTCGTTACCGGGAATAACGCGGGAACTCAACACCACGGTGTCGCCGCGCTCGACGCGGGCATGCTTATGATTGTCGACTGCCGCCCGGGAAAGAGCCGACATCGGCTCCCCTTGCGTACCGCTGATCAGAATCATGACTTCAGAAGCTTGATAGTCGCGAATCTGCCCGGGATGAATCATCAATCCGCCGGGCAAAGTGAGATAGCCAAGATCCTGCGCGATCTCTGAGGATTCCACCATCGACCGGCCCACGATGGCCACCTTGCGACGATGCGTCTGCGCCAACTCGAGGGCGATGCGAATGCGGTAAATCGAGGAAGAGAAACAGCTGAAGAACAGCTTCTGTTTGGTGCGCGAGAAGACCTCGTCCAGGCGTGGCTTCACCGCCCACTCGCTGGGGGTGTATCCGGCGCGATCAACGTTGGTCGAGTCCTGCAACAGAGCCAGCACGCCGCGCTTTCCGTACTCTGCGAAGCCGTGCAGGTCGAAGGGCTTGCCGTCCGGGGGCGAGAGGTCAATCTTGAAATCGCCGGTGTGCACGATTACGCCGATTGGGGTCTCAATCGCCAGGGCGACGCAGTCCACCAGGCTGTGGGTGACGCGAATGGGCTCAATGGTGAAGGCGCCCAGATGAAACTTCTGCCGAGGCGTAATTTCGATCAACTCCGCGGCGTCGAGCAACTTGTGCTCTTCCAGCTTGCCTTCCACGTAGGCCAGGGTGAACTCGGTCGCATAAACCGGCACCTTCAATTCGCTCAGGATCCACGGCAACCCACCGATGTGATCCTCGTGGCCGTGGGTCAGGATGATGGCCCGAACATGCTGGCGGTTTTCGATGAGGTAGGTGATATCGGGGACAACAATGTCGACGCCCAACAATTCGGTCTCGGGAAACATGAGACCAGCATCGATGACGATGATGTCGTCCGCCCAGCGGAGCGCCAGGCAGTTCATTCCGAATTCGCCCAGACCACCCAGGGGGATGACTTGTAACTTGCCAGAAGACATTAAAGTTCAATGCTACCACGCAGTGGTGGGGCATCTCTCCTATTCCGATTTAGGCATCAACCGGGCAAGGTGCAGCTTTACTTGACGGAAAACCTGCGTAGGCATTCTCCAGTAAACACCCCGGAGAGACTTCAGCGCAGGAGATCCTCGAGGGTGGAGCTCAGATCGGTCTTGTCATCCCGATACTTAACGATTAACGGTGTGTACAGGCTCAAACCCCATGCGGGGTTCGCACCGCGCTTCAGCTCTCTGGCCCCCGGCACCACGACTGCCCCTTCCGGAATGATGAGTGGTTCATTTTCCGAAGCCCGGAGTACCTCGCCGCGGACGATATCGTAAACCGGCGTTCCCCGGGTCAGGATGGTTCCCGCAGCCAGCACGGCTCGCCGCCGCACCAACGTGCCCTCGTAGACCCCCGTGTTGCCGCCAATCAGTACATCGTCTTCGATAATTACCGGCGTGGCGTTGACGGGTTCCAGCACGCCGCCGATCTGGGCTGCCGCGCTCAAGTGCACCCGCTTGCCGATCTGGGCGCAGCTGCCTACCAGTGCGTGAGAATCGACCATCGTACCTTCGTCCACGTAGGCGCCGGCGTTCACATACATGGGTGGCATGCACACCACGCCGCGGGCGAGGAACGCGCCTTCACGGATAGTAGACCCGCCCGGTACCACGCGCACGGCTTGCTCCAACCCGAATCGGCGTGAAGGATAAGTGCTCTTGTCCACAAAAGAGAATTCATCGCCGCCCATCTGCACCAGCGTGCCCAGCCGGAAGCCAAGTAGAATTCCCTGCTTAACCCAGGTGTTGACGCGCCAGCCCAGCGGGGTTGCAGGATCCGGCTCGGCGGCCCGCACCCGGCCGGCACTCAACGCGGCGCGCAGTTCAAGGAAGGCATCCATCGCCTTCTTGTCGCCGTTAGCGTCAGCTCCGGCGGAGAAATATCGTTCTATGTCGGCCTGTAGGGTCGTCGTTTCTGTCGTCATCCCTCTGTCCTGAATAAACACTCTCCTGGCGGAGAGTGTTCAGATTTACGTCAGCAGACCTAGTTCTTCGGCCAGGGCCTTCAGTTTCTCCCGGGTTGCCGGCGTCACAGGCACGATGGGCAGGCGATAGTTTTCCTGGATACGGCCCATCAAGGCCATCACGCACTTGACGGGTCCAGGACTCGACTCCCAGAAGTTCGCTGTGATGAGCGGAAAGTAGCGCCGGTTAAGAGCCCGGGCAGTCGTCCAATCGTTCTGCAACGCCGCCGTAATCATGCGCGCCATCGGCCGCGGAATTTCATTCGACGCCACCGACACCAGTCCTGCTCCGCCCAGGGCAATCACGGGCAGGGCCATCTGGTCGTCGCCGGACAGAACGGCAAAGTTCGACGGCAATCGATGAATCAGCTCGGCGATCTGCTGCACGTTCCCGCTCGATTCCTTCACTCCCTGGATATTGGGCACATCCTCAGCCAGGCGCAGAATGGTTGCCGGTTCCAGATTGACGCCAGTGCGGCTCGGAATGTTGTAGAGCACCACCGGGCACGGAACCGCCTCGGCAATAGCCCGGAAGTGACGGTACTGGCCCTCCTGGCCAGGCTTGTTGTAGAACGGGTTCGCGGTGAGCAGACCGCTTACTCCCGGAACGGACGCGGCCTCGCCTGCCCGGGCGACCGCCTCGACGGTGGAATTGTGGGTGCATCCAGCCAGCACCGGAACCCGGCCCGCCGCAGCCTCGGTCACGATGCGGATCACCCGCAGCCATTCCTCATGGGTCAGCGTAGGTGTTTCGGCAGTGGTTCCGCATGCGACCAGGAAACGAATGCCGCTTTCTATCTGCCAATCCACCAGCTTGCTGAGCGTTTCCTCATCAAGGACGCCATCGCCGCGAAAGGGAGTTACCAGTGCTGTGCCACAGCCGCTGAGGGTCATAACAAATGGAGTCTACTACCCAAGTTGGGGATAAATCTCCTTGAAGTCGTAGCAGCCTGTTTTGCCGCAGAGCCACTCCGCGGCCCGGACCGCGCCCTCGGCAAAACTGCGGCGGGAGATTGCCTCGTGCCGCAACTCAACCACATCGTCACCCAGCCTGGCAGTGATGGTATGCGTGCCGACCGCTTCGCCCTCACGATGCGAATCGATCTGGATCTTGAGCGTCGAATCCACTTCCAGGAGAGCCTGCTTGAGAGCTAACGCTGTTCCTGAGGGCGCGTCCTTTTTGCTCTGATGGTGGGTTTCGCTGATGCTGATCTCATATCCATGAACCAGGGGTACCAGTTGCCGGGCTAGCTGGTACATCACTTGTACACCTACGGAGAAGTTTGCCCCGTACAGTAGCGCAGCATGTCGTCTTTCGCAGATGGCGCGCATTTCGTCCAGTTTGTCATACCATCCGGTAGTGCCCACGACCACGCGCGCCCCATTGGCGAAGCAGGCTCGCATATTGGGGATGACCGCCTGCGGCGTGGTGAAATCGATGACCGCGTCGAACTGCGCCAGCATTGGAGCGGTGAGAGCAGAGGCATTGCCATTCTCTTCTTCGCCGATGACCCGGACGCTGTGTCCTCGCTGACTGGCAACCTCCGCCACCACCTGCCCGGTCTTGCCCCGTCCCAGCACTAAGAAGATCATGGTTACAGATGCACGCTTTCCACCGTTTTTCTTACGCTTACGTCGAAGATCTCGGGGTCCGGATCAACAAAGAAGGCCGCGTGCAGGGATCGCACCGCCTCATCCACATCATCCTCGTCAATCATGAAGCTCATGTTGATTTCCGACGCGCCCTGCGAAATCATACGCACGTTGATGTGCCGGACAGCATGAAAGACCTGGGCGGCGATGCCATTCTGACCGCGGATGTTACCGCCCACCATGCAAATCAGAGCCTTTCGCCCCTCGTAGGTCACGTCCGCCAGTTTGCTCAGCTCGGCGGCCAGCTCTGGCAACTGCTCGTTGGAATCGACGGTCAGCGAAACGCTCACCTCCGAAGTAGACACCATATCCACGGCACATTTGTGCTTGTCGAAAACTTCGAACACGGCGCGCAGGTATCCATGCGACATCAACATCCGGCTGGCCACCAGGTCGATGATCGTCAGCCGCCGCTTGGCCGCGATGGACTTGAAGGGACTACGGCAATGGGTCGCGAGCGCGGTGATGCGGGTGCCTTCATTGTCCGGGTTGCGTGAGTTCAGTACCAGCACCGGAATGTTCTTCTGCACCGCAGGCAGAATGGTCGCGGGATGAAGGACCTTGGCTCCGAAATACGCCAGCTCCGCAGCCTCTTCGAAACTGATGGTCTTGACGCGCAACGCATCAGGACAAACCCTGGGATCGGCGGTCATGATGCCGTCCACGTCGGTCCAGATCTCGATCGATTCGGCATCCATGCCGCCACCGACCAGCGCTGCGGTATAGTCCGATCCGCCACGTCCCAGGGTGGTCGTTACGCCCTCGACGGTGGAGCCGATAAAGCCGCCCATGACCGGCACTTGCGCGGCATCGACCAATGGCTGCAGATGCTGGGTACACCGGGCCTCAATCAAGGCACTATTGGGAGTCGCTTTGCCGTACTGGGCGTCGGTCACAATGCAGGTCCGTGCATCGACGTGAACTGCGGGAATGCCCTGATCGCAGAATGCTTCGGCCACCATGCGGCTGGAGAGGCGCTCGCCAAAGCTCACCACCAGGTCGTTGGTCCTGGGGGTCAGTTCACCGACCGCGGAAAGCCCGCGCAAAATCTCGTCGATGGACTCGAATTCCTGCTGAATCCAGTTCTGCAGTTCGGCCCTGCGGTGTTCCGGGAGCAATAGAGCTGAAGTGTCGCAATGACGGTTACGCAGACGCGAGCTTATGGCCAACGCGCCGTTCCGATCTCCACGGCCCTGCGGCCTTGGCTGCGGCCACCAACTGGTCGGTGACTTTGGCCATGGCGCTGATCACGACTACCGGCTGTTGGCCCCGGGCCAGCCGGCCCTGGACAATTTTTGCGGTGCGGTTGATCGCCGCGTCATCTTCAACCGAAGTGCCGCCAAACTTCATCACCACCGGCTTCATGCGGGAACAGCCACGTGATCGCGGTTGGCAGCCCGTACAAGCTTGCCCTGCGCAGCCAGGAACTCACCATTCAATACCGCTGCACCGGCTCCCCCGCGGATTGTATTGTGCGAGAGGACGGTAAACTTCCAGTCAAACAGCGAGCAGGGGCGCAGACGGCCGACCGTAGCGGACATGCCCTTGCCGCGCATGCGGTCCAGCCGTGGCTGCGGCCGGTCTTCTGCAGCACTCCATTCGACCGGCTGGTCAGGCGCGGTGGGCAGCGCGTAGCCGGCCAATGGCGCAAAATCGCTCCAGGCGGCAAGGATCTCCTCTCGCGTCGCCGGGGTCTTCAGCTTGATGCTGACACTCTCGGTGTGGCCGTCTTCGACCGCAACCCGGTTGCAGTGGGCACTCACCCGGGCGTTCAGCGCGTCTACCCTGGTCCCGTTCAGCTTGCCCAGCAACTTCAGCGTCTCCGCCTCGAGCTTCTCTTCTTCGCCCTTGATGTAAGGAACGACATTGCCCGAGGATATCGAGCGAAGGCACGCCCGGATAACCAGCGCCGCTGACGGCCTGCATGGTGCTGACAAAGACGCTCTCGAGGCCAAAGCGATCGGCCAGCGGCTTGAGCGCCAACACCAGGCCGATGGCGCTGCAGTTGGGGTTGGTCACGATGTAGCCACCGGATTGCTTGCGCCAGCTCTGCGTCTCAAGCAGGTCCAAGTGGTCCGGGTTGACTTCGGGAATGACCAGCGGAACATCTGCCTGCATGCGAAAGGCGCTCGAATTCGAGATCACAGCGCAACCGGCTGCGGCAAATTTCGGCTCCAGTTCGCGCGCGATGTCGGTGTCGAGCGCGGCAAAAATCACGCCAGGCGCGCCCTCAGGAGAGGCTGGCGAAACCGTCATTTCGGCGATCCGGGTGGGGAGCGGAGTCTCCAGCTTCCATTTCATCGCTTCGCCGTAAGTTTTGCCGCTGGATCTGTCGCTGGCCGCAAGCCACACGATTTCGAACCATGGATGCTGCTCCAGCAGCTGGATGAAGCGCTGACCGATAACTCCGGTGGCGCCAAGAATGCCAATCTTGTGTCTGTTTCTGCATTGTCTTGAGAAGATTCTGGTTAATTTTAGACTATTCCTTACCCTTCGGGCCGCCGACAGCATCTGCCCGGTCAATGCCGAACGATACGGGCCCAGCGACTTTGGGTAACCTCAGGCTCAGGGATTCTGGGTACAAATAATGGGGTACCTGTGTCTTTTACTGTTCTTTTGCTGCTAGGGGCTACAGCGCTGCGAGAACAGCGCCGGTAAACGCTTTGGTGCCACTGGTTCCACCCACATCGCGTGTCAGCGTCTTCTTCTCGATGTAAACCTTCTCCAGCGCCGATTGCACCCGGTCAGCGGTGCCGGTTTCCCCGATATAACGCAGCATGAGAATGGCCGACTGGAGCAGCGCCGTAGGGTTGGCAATGTCCTTACCCGCAATATCAGGCGCCGAGCCGTGCACGGCTTCGAAGATGGCGCACCCAGTACCTAAATTAGCGCCGGGGACCAGGCCCAGGCCGCCCACGAAGGCAGCGCACAGGTCACTGACAATATCGCCGTACAGGTTTTCGGTGAGCAGGGTGTCGTATTGATATGGGTTCATGACCAACTGCATGCAGGTGTTGTCGACGATGTGCTCGCCGTAGGTGATCTCGGGATAGCCCTTGGCTACCTCACGCGCGCAGCGCAGGAAGAGGCCATCGGACATTTTCATGATGTTTGCTTTATGGATGGCGTGGATTTTGCGGCGCTTGAACTTGCGCGCATATTCAAAGGCAAATTTCGAGATGCGGGTGGAGGCTTTTTCGGTGACGATCTTCAGCGACTCCACCACTCCGGGCACCACTTCATGCTCCAGGCCCACATACTCGCCTTCGGTGTTCTCGCGCACGATGATCAGGTCCACACCCGGGTAGCGGGTATCCATTCCGGGCAGATTCTTGATCGGCCGAAAGTTGGCAAATAGTTCAAACTTCTTGCGCAGGTGCACATTGATGGATGCGAAACCGCCGGCGATCGGCGTGGCTACCGGTCCTTTCAATGCCAGGTGGTTTCGCTCGATGGAGTGGTACACGTCCTGGGGAATGTACTCATGATATTTCTCATAGGCGTTGGCGCCGACCAGGAACGGCTCCCAGGCAAACCTGGCACCTGTTCCCTCGATGGCCGCTTCGAGAATGCGTACCACGGCATCAGTCACCTCCGGCCCTATGCCGTCGCCGGCGAGCAGGGTGACGGTGTGTGTTCTCTCCGGTGAGCTTGATGCCATTCTCTCTCCTCGGCGCTTATCGCTTGCCGGTTTTGGATGCTTCCCTGGTGTTGAGCAACTGTTCCAGCTCTTCCTTGAACTCGCGTACATCTTTGAAATCCCGGTAGACGCTGGCGAAACGAATGTAGGCGACCTTATCGATAGTCCGTAGATGATTCATGATCAGCTCGCCGATTTGGTTGGTGGTTCGTTCGCGTTCCGGGGAATCCACCAGAAAGGCCTCCGTCTCATCCACGATTGCCTCCAGCTTGGCGGCAGAAACGGGGCGCTTTTCGCAAGCCCGGAGCAAACCGCTGAGCACTTTTTGGCGCTCAAATTTTTCCCGGCGGCCGTCTTTTTTCACCACCATGTAGGGGATTTCGTCGATGCGCTCATAGGTAGTGAAGCGCTTGTTGCAACCCTCGCATTCGCGACGGCGGCGGATCGAGTCCGCTTCTTTGCTTTCGCGCGAATCCACCACTCGATCCTGCGCGAAACCACAATATGGGCATTTCATCAGTAGCTAAATTCTAGCAGTCATGCCAAAAGCGTATCCGACGCCGGGTGCCCCACATCTCGCGAAAAACGAGCGAGATACCCCGATTTCCTGCACGCAACGCTGGACAAGACTGCGTGTGCGCCTTTCATTAAGGAAAGGCGCATGAGTTCGCGGAACACACTAAGCTCCACAGGAAATCGGGGGTATGGGGCACCCGGCGTTCGTAGTTAGGAAAGATCGGACAAGCTAGGCTTCGCTGACCGCGGGCCTCTGCTCCCCGTCGTCATGACCGAACTCTTCCGACTGTTCGGATATCTTCTTGAGTGAAACGTGCTCCACCCGGGCCCAGATCAAGCCCACAGGTATGACACACATAAAGGTCACGATCAGCAGCATGGTGCCGCAGGCAAGGGCGGGCTCAAACTGCACGTGAAATACATTCTGCATCACGCCGGTGGTAACGCCAATCTGGGTAAACCATCCGATCACCGGCAGTTGGACCATCGATCCAACCATGCTTGCGGCCATCAACACCAGGCAGCGAGCCAGAGTCATCGCCGACAACTCGGGCGAGAGCACGAACGCCCGCGTAGTTTCAAGATAAGCCGCGGTGATAAAGCCCCACATGAGGAGCGAAAGACCGAGCGAGCGGAAGAAGTCACCCAGCGTGGCAATGGAATCGAGCCCGTCGCGAAACGCGTGAATCCTGGTTCCCGCCGATGCGCCAAGCGCTGGTGAGACAGAACCAAGGGTCCTTTCCGCGAAGCCGGCGATGGCTCTGCCCGAAGCACGAACGCTGATGGCGAAGATGGCCAGGGCAATGGTCAAAGCCAGGCCGCCTAAGGCTGCGTGTTGTAAGGCCTCGTGATGGGGCAGTGTCGCGCGATCCGGCGCCAGCAACAAAGCGCCCGAAAAGATCAACGCCATTGCGCCCAGATCGAACATCCGCTCCACCGTGTAAACCGCGACCTGCGAAGTCAACGGCAACTTGGTTCGCCGCGAGACCAGATAGGGACGGACCAGATCCGCCAGACGGCCGAACAAAGCGACGGCGGTGAAACCAATCACCTGCGACCCCAGCAGAGAAAATGAGCTGACCTTCTTCTGCGGCTTAATCAAGACCGCCCAGCGCGCCGCGCGCAGCCAGTAGCAGAACACCACCAGGGCTATTCCGGAAACAATGCGCCGCCAATCCACATGCTGCAACTGATCGAGAAAAACCTTCCACTGAAAGTGGACCCGCGTGTGGATCAGCCACACCAGCGCCCCCAGGAGAATCGCTCCCACGAGGTACATGATCCAGGAATGCTTTTTCACGTGCGACTCCAAAATGCGACGCGCTGGGTTGAGAGGGTTTATCGGCTCGGCGGCATAGAGGAGAGAGCGGTGGTGCCGGCCGGGTGCAACCTCTCCCACTGCTTTCTGCGGTTGAACTCGCGGATCACACGTGCCACATAAACGCGGGTTTCGCGGTAAGGGGGCACACCGTGGTATTTATCCACCGCCGCCGGCCCGGCGTTATAGGCAGCCAGCGCCAAGGCCAGATGATCGTGATACCTCAGCAGCAGAGCGTCAAGATAGGCCGTACCACCATTAATGTTCTCATCCGCGTGGAAGCTGTTGGCCACGCCTAATTGCGCCGCGGTTCCGGGCATTAACTGCATCAGGCCCTGAGCCCCGGTCCGGCTCACTGCAAGGATATTTCCGCCGCTCTCTGCCCGCACCACACTCGCCAGCAGATCTACGTCGAGGTTATGATTTGCCCCGGCCTTGGCTATCAACTGGTGCACATCGGCATCGGTAAGCTTCGGCTCCGGTGCCGATATGGCAACAGTTGCCGGAGGCGGATCCGGAACCGCCTCCACCGAGGCTATCTCCGCCGCATCCACCTCGACGAAATTGCCGCTGTCCCGGCTGGTAAAGAGCCGCACCCTATCTCCAGCCTGCTCGCGGTGATCGCACAAGAGGTTGAAACCATTTTTCAAGGTGATCTCTTCAGCGGCCTGGAGGGCGGGCACAGTCCCCAGCAAAGCGAGGATCCCGAGCCAACTCGCGAAGATGGACATTTTGCTCATTGGGCAAACTGTACCACGGGGCTGCCGGCCACTACCTCTTCTCCATTACCTTCGATATCTTGCATCGCCTCTGCCTGGCGCAGCACCTCTTCGACGGCCAGGGCCACGCCGTCCTCATCGTTCGACGCGGTAAGTTCCCAACCGCGGCGCCGGGCCAGAGCACGAACCTCGTCGCTCGCATTCGCCATTACGACAGCGCGCCCGGCATATTCCAGCATTTCTAAATCATTAAGGTTGTCACCGATGGCCATGATCTGCGAGCGTTTCAGGCCGCGAATTTGGGCCAGGCTATCCAGCGCCGCTCCTTTGGAGCACCCAGGCGGCAAAAGATCGAGGATACTCAGGTTGCGCGCCGGGTATTCGGTCCGGTGCATGGCAATCTGCCCCGCCACCTCGCTCAGCAACAGCTGCTTTTCCGCCTCCACCATTTCCGCAACAGTGCCACAAATCATTCCCTGGATGGGCTCCTCACCCGCGTCGAAAGCTCGCTCGATGGGCTGGACCTGGACCAGGTATGGCCGATTTGCCTCTACCCACCGGTCGATGCGTGCATGCAACTGTTGCAGGCTTTCAATCACCAGGGAGCCTGCTCCTTCGCGGTCAAACGTGAAGACCAGGGTGCCGTGGCCGCGCAACTCAATACACAGCCGGCGCGCGGTCTCCACGGGCAGAAAACGGCGATCCAGCAACTCTCCGTCAAAACCGCGGACAACGGCTCCATTCGAGGAAATCATTACCGACTTCTCGCTCAAGCCAACCTGAGCTATCAGGGGCATCGCGAAGGCCTGCCGGCGTCCGGTGGAAATGACTATTTCAATGCCGGCGGCTTCCGCCGCTTGTAGGGCCGCACAGTTCCGGGCACTAATCCTGGGGCCGGTGGAAGGCATAAGGGTGCCGTCGATATCAATCGCAATTAACTGTATGCTCACCCCTCTATTTTACCTGTTCCGGCTCTCGCCGCCGGGTTGTGTCTCGAAATGGGAACCCCTCAAATATCATAGGTTTATGCCTTCAATTGCCTATCTGGAGTGCTCCCGCTGTCACGCCCATATCTCTGCTGAACGCCCGCAAACCGTTTGCCCTCAGTGTAGTGGGGCACTCTTTGTCCGTTATGACATGGCTGCCTTAGGGCGATCTATGTCCCGGAACGACATTCAGGCCCGTGCCGCCACCGCCAATACCTCCCTGGGCATGTGGCGTTATGCCGGGGTTCTGCCGGAGGTAGACCCGGTCACGCTTGGCGAAGGCTTCACGCCCATGCTGCGCAGCCGCCGTTACCCCAACCTGTTCCTCAAGGAAGAGGCGGCCAACCCCACCGGCACCTTCAAGGCGCGAGGGCTCTCCCTGGCTGTCTCCATGGCGCGCCATTATGGGCTAAGAAAGCTTGCCGTACCCTCGGCAGGAAACGCCGCCGGCGCTTTGGCTGCCTATGCTGCCGCCGCTGGAATTGCGGCCCACATCTTTATGCCGCGAGATGTCCCTCTGGCCAACTATCTGGAAGCCGTGGCTTACGGTGCCCACGTGACCTTGGTAAACGGACTGATTTCCGATTGCGCCCGCATGGTCGCTGAGCGGAAGGATGCGGAGGGCTGGTTTGACATTTCCAGCCTGAAGGAGCCATTTCGCGTAGAGGGCAAAAAAACCATGGGCTATGAGTTGGTGGAGCAATCGGGCTGGCGGTACCCCGACGCGGTCTTTTATCCCACTGGGGGAGGAGTTGGATTGATCGGGATGTGGAAGGCCTTCGAGGAGATGGAAGCCCTGAGTTGGGTAACCGGAAGGAGGCCGAAGATGATTGCCGTCCAAACCTCTGGTTGTGCTCCGGTAGCCAAGGCATTCCGTGAGGGCAAGCCTGCCTCGGAGATGTGGCCAAATGCGACAACATTCGCATCCGGCTTGCGTGTCCCCAAGCCCTACGGGGACGCGCTTATCCTCGACATTGTCCGGCAATCGGGAGGTCTTGTGCTGGACTTCGATGATCAGCAGATCCTGGCGTCATTGCTTGATTGGGCTCGTCAGGAGGGGCTTTTGCTCTCCCCAGAGGGAGCAGCGGCCACGGCGGCCTACGATCATCTGCTCGCCGGCGGGTGGCTATCGCCGGAGGACAGGGTGGTAATTTTCAATACCGGATCTGGTCTCAAATACGCGGACGTGATCGCTGACGCGATGCATCTTGCATTGCCGACACAATCGAAGGGCGGACGCGAAGTGGATCATCGTGGAGTTGTTTTGCCGTCGAGGCATCGCGCGGGCGGGATCATTACTCCTCAGTAGACGTGGTCGCAGCGAGCACCCGGCTGGGCTGAGTCTAAGAGGATCTTAGTCTATCGCTTGCCGGTGAAAAGAAGAACACCGCCGCCGAGGATAGCGACGACACCAAGGATAGGCGGTAATGGCACCGTCTTAGTTTCTTTTCTTGATGCCTGAACCGGACCCAGATCAACCACCTTCTTCTCGCGGGTGTAAGTGAATCCCCCGTATGCCAGCGCGAGAATACCCAGGACGATCAGCACTATCCCTAAGGCTCTCATTCGTACCCTTTCTGATGCCTAAGGGATGCCGAATTCTCCAGGCGAGTTGTTCTTTAAGTCAAAGCGGGCGACGAAAGGCGCGGAGCGAGCGAGCTTAGGTGCTTGATTGTGACTGCGTTGCCCTCGGTGTAATAGAACGCGATGGCGATCAAAAGGAGCACAGCCAGCAGCGCAATCACCACCACAACGTGGCGCAGCATCTCTTTTTTATGCCTTTGGGCCTCGGTCGGCTTCAGCACGGCGCACCTGATAGGCTCGCCCATATCGGCATGATGCCCGTGTTTTACATCTGCCATCATCGGAACCTGCATTGGGCGTCCTCCTTTCCAACTACTAAATAGACGGACGCAGCAGCCCGGAGGTTGTGCAGCTCCTGGAACGAAAGGTTCCGTTGGAGTAACGTCGCAAACGGTAACTCGATGATTGCTCTAGAATAGAGGGGTGAAGGAAGAGTTAACAGAACTAGCGCCGTCGGGCGCAATCGGGGTTGCCTGCGCTGTGCAGGAGCCTCGACCGCGTATCGGCTTTGTGAGCCTGGGCTGCCCCAAAAATCTGGTCGACAGCGAAGTCATGATGGGCTTGCTTGACCGGGCGGGTGCGGAGATTACCAATCACCCGGAGACGGCAGACATTTTGGTGGTAAACACCTGCTCTTTCATCGATAAAGCGAAACAGGAGTCGATCGATACGATTCTCCAGATGGCCGAGCACAAGGTGTCGGGGAAGGCGCGCAAACTGATCGTGGCCGGCTGCCTGGTGGAACGCTATCGCGACGAAATCCGCAAGAACATGCCGGAAGTGGATGCGGTGGTCGGGACCGGAGAGTTGGAGGCCATTTTGGCCGCCTCTGGCCTAAACCAGTCGATGACCCAGCCGATGACCCCGGCGGAAGCACCTCAGCTTTTTTCCATCCTCCCCAGCAGCTCTTCGCGGCCCGAAGGCGATCTGCGCGAGTCCCAGGGCCGTTTCGCGCGGGAGCAATGGGAGGGCGCACAGGCAAAGCTTCCCCAGTACCTTTACGACCACACCACGCCGCGCCTGCTGGCGACCCGGAAATCTTCGGCCTACATCAAAATCGCTGAAGGCTGCGACCATCCCTGCAGTTTCTGCGTTATTCCCAATCTTCGGGGCAAATTTCGGTCGCGGCGGTTCGCATCGGTGGTCACCGAGGCCGAACAACTGGTCGCCCAGGGGGTGCGCGAACTCACGCTGATCGGTCAGGATACTACCTGTTACGGTGAGGACCTGGGCATGAAGGATGGGCTGGCGCAATTGCTCGATAGCTTGGCCAGGATTCCCGATCTAAAGTGGTTACGTTTCCTTTACGCCTATCCCAACAAGATCACCGGGCGCCTGCTTGAAACCATCGCCCGGCACGACAACATCTGCAAATACCTGGATATGCCTCTGCAGCATGCCTCGGCGGCGGTGTTAAAGAGCATGCGCCGGGGTGGCAACGCCGACATCTTTCTCAAGACAATCGAGCGCGTGCGCTCCGCCGTGCCCGGTGTTGCGATTCGGAGCACGTTCATTACCGGTTTTCCGGGCGAAACCGAAGCCGACTTTGCCGTGCTCGGCGACTTCATCGGCGCCGCCCAGCTCGACTGGCTGGGCGTCTTCAGTTACTCCGACGAGGAAGGCTCAGGGGCCTTCCAACTGGGAGACAAGGTGCCGGCACGGACCATCGAGGCGCGTCGCCGCTCCCTGATGCGCCGGCAACAATCGATCAGCCGGAAATCCAGAGCCCGCCAGGTAGGCCGTCGCTTCGAGCTACTGGTCGAAGGGCCGTCTGAGGAAACTCCCCTGTTGTGGGAGGGCCGTACCGAGCATCAGGCTCCGGAAATCGATGGCAAGGTCTATATCAACGACTTTGGACCGTTCGATGAACTGAACCCGGGGCAGTTTTACCAATGCGAGATCACCGAGTCGCAGGACTACGACCTGGTGGGCAGGATTATCCTGTAAAGGAACGTTCTTATGAACCAACGGGCGAAAAAAAAGAAAAGCCTGCGCTGTCCGACTTGCGGGAATATCGTCACCGCCAAAAATGAGGATTTCCCCTTCTGCAGCGACCATTGCAAGACCATCGACCTGGGAAAATGGGCCAGCGGAGTCTACCGGATCTCTTCTCCCGTGCTT
This sequence comes from uncultured Acidobacteriaceae bacterium, assembly GCA_963717225.1. Classification (GTDB taxonomy): domain Bacteria; phylum Acidobacteriota; class Terriglobia; order Terriglobales; family Acidobacteriaceae; genus PALSA-350. The sequence continues at coordinate 296,134 of CAVQWB010000043.1, forward strand.
GATCCCGAGTTGCTGGAGGAGATTGAAGGGATGCGGCCCCGCTCGTCCGGCGATGAGTGAGCCGGTCCAGGCAGGAAGAACCGCGTGGGCTTGGACAGTAGGAACTTTTCTTGGCGCCGGGCGGTTGCGGCCTGGTCCGGGTACCTGGGGGTCGGCCGCGGCTGCTTTGCTTTGGCTGGCGGCGGCCAAGGGCCTGCATCTAGCTCCAGCGCCCATGGGATGGCTTACGCTGGCGGCTGCATTTGGCGCCATAGCAATCGGCATCCCCGCAGCTACCATTGTGGAGCGAGAAAGCGAACGTCAGGATCCGGGACACGTGGTGATTGATGAGGTCGCCGGCCAATGGATTGCGCTGATCTATTCGCGGGTAAACTTGAGTCACTTGCTAGCCGGGTTTCTATTTTTCCGTCTATTCGACATCATGAAACCATGGCCTGCCAGGCAGCTGGAGAGCATGCCTGCGGGCTGGGGAATCGTGCTCGATGATGTCGCCGCGGGCGTGTATGCTTTGCTCTTGATGCTGGCGCTGCAACACTGGATTGGCTAAGGCCCTTCCGTTTTGCATCGAATGAATTAAACCCACAAGCGTTTTTGCTTCTGACATGTACGAAGTAAGTGCTCAAGCGTTCAGGACTCAGCCGATGCGATTCTCAAAGGAGTCACCCATTCCGAACTCGCCCAGGATCGATTCCGCCGTGCCCGATGCAGCGCTTCCGGGTGGTGAAATCGAGGTTCGAGGAACACAGCTGGGCGCGGTGCGCTCGCGTCTGCCGGTGGCGGTGTTGGACGGGATCGCCGCTCCGGTGCTGCTCAGCCGTTCAAACCGGATGATCGTCCGTATTCCCGAGGATGTGCAAACCGGGAGACTTGAGGTTCGGCAGAACGGACAATCCAGCAACACCATCCGGCTCAAGATCGCTCGCCTGATCACTGGGAACTTGCACCCAGTCGGCAATCCGGCAGTGGACGCGGAAGGAAACATCTTTTCCACCGATTCCGGTCCACGCGGGCAAAAGACCGCAGTTTCGGTCTATCGCATCACGCCTACGGGAGAGATGCAACCTTTCGTGAGCGGGATTACCAATGCCACCGGCCTGGCGCTCGACGCCCAGGGATATCTCTACGTTTCCTCGCGGCTGGATGGCACCGTGCACCGCGTTTCTCCTCAGGGTGCGTCCTCGGTGTATGCCGAAGGAATGGGTATTGCTACCGGGATTGCGTTCGATTCCGCCGGCAACCTCTACGTGGGCGATCGCAGCGGAACCATCTTCAAGATTGCCCAGGATCGGCAGATTTTCGTCTTTGCCACCCTGGAACCCAGTATCGCCGCCTACCATCTGGCCTTTGGCCTGGATGGAACGCTTTTTGTTGCCGCTCCAAGCACCTCTAGCTACGACTCGATCTATGCCATCGATCAAGCCGGTGTGGTGCGGGTCTACTACCGGGGACTGGGCCGTCCGCAGGGACTGGCATTCGACGTCGCCGGCAACTTGTACGTCTCTGCTTCCTTCCACGGTGCGCGCGGCATCGCCTGCATTACTCCGGCGGGAGAAGCCTCCGTGGTGCTTGCCGGTTCTGGTATTGTTGGTCTCGCTTTCGTCCCCGGCGGCAACGCCATCCTGGCTGCTAATGGCGCCGTCTATGATGTACCGTTGGGCATCGAAGGTGTGCGCCTGTTCTAGAGGGTCCAAGTAAGAATGAATTGTGAAATCATTGCAGTCGGTTCAGAACTGCTTACGCCTTACCGGCAAGACACAAACTCTCTCTTCCTTACCGACCGGCTGCTGCAGCTTGGGGTAAACGTAACTTTCAAAACCATCGTTGGCGATCGGTTAGCGCATCTCGCTAACGCAATTCGGATTGCTCTGGGCCGCACCGATATCGTGATCACCATGGGTGGACTGGGCCCCACGGAAGATGATCTGACGCGCCAGGCAGTGGCCGAAGCGCTGGGCATTCGCCTGCGTCGTAATCCAGACATTGTCGGCGCCCTTTACGCGCGCTTCGCCGCCCGGCGCTTGCACATGACGGACAACAACGCCCGCCAGGCGGATGTGCTCGACGGATCGGTGATTCTCGAAAACGGCCGGGGCACAGCGCCCGGTCAGTGGCTGGACACCGTTTATGAAGCACATCGCAAACTGGTGATTCTGCTGCCGGGCCCACCCACCGAAGTAAAGGCCATGTTTGACGCGCAGTGCATGGACCGGTTGCGAGTTGTGGTTCCCAGGCGAACCATCGCCATGCGTACTTTGAAGGCTGCCATGATCGGGGAGTCGCAGGCCGACGCGCGCATCGCACCGATTTACACCAAATACAAGGATGTGGACACCACGATCCTCGCCCACACTGGCGACATCACGCTCAACCTGATCTGCTCCAAGGGCGACCAGGAGACCGCACAGGCAAGAGTGGATGAGCTGGCGGGCAGAATCGAAGAAGAACTGGAAGAGTTCATCTACTCTGCGCAGGCCGAGTCGCTGGAACAGATTGTTCTGTATTACCTGGGCATGCGTGCGGCCACGCTGGCAGTGGCGGAAAGTTGCACCGGAGGTCTGGTGTCGGAGCGTTTGACCAGCATCAGCGGCAGTTCGCGATCGTTTCTGGGCGGAGCGGTGGTTTACAGCGATCAACTCAAAACTCAGTTCGCTGGGGTTCCCCCGTCGATGATCGAGTCCCATGGGGCCGTCAGCAAAGAGGTTGCCGGAGCACTGGCGGAAGGCATTCGGCGGAAGACGTCTGCGACTCTTGGCCTGGGTGTCACCGGCATCGCGGGTCCCGGCGGCGGGTCGGAAGAGAAACCGGTAGGCTTGGTGTACGTCGCGGTTACCGATGGCAAGGAGACGGAGGTCGTGGAACGACGCTTTGGCGGCGATCGGGAACACATTCGCGCCTGGACCAGCCAGCAGGCGCTCGATCTGGTTCGGCGCCGGTTGAAATAGGGATCCATGGAAGCTTCGCTAGCGCTCACGGCAACAACAAGCTTGAAGGGCGGAATCGAAGGGTGCCCCAGCCTGCCCCGGCTTGCCGTGGGACCGAAGCGTAGCGTAGCGGAGGGATCTGCAGTTCCGCGGACCTTTCCTGGAAATGTTTTTCGACAGAGCCCCGAAGGGGCAGCTGAGATTAGCCCAGGACGCAAGTCCTGGGCTAATTTCAGGCCGTCCCTTCGGGACTCCAAGCAATTCGAGCCAACGAGTGGAATCCTAGGCCGGGCATGCCTCGACGGCTGCCGCCTCGCTGTCATACACCTTGAACAGGGTGAGAATGCCGACCATCTTGAAAGTCTTGGCCGCGAATGGGGAAGGACTGACCAGCTTGGCGTCTCCTCCCACCTTCTTGGCTTGGCGCAGGGCATCAACGATCGCACCAATCCCGCTGGAATCGATGTAGGGCATCGCGGAAAGATCCAGCAGCAGGTGAATGTGTCCGCTGCTCAGCGCGCCCTCGACCGCCTCGTCAAGCTGCTTGACACCTTCTCCATACTTGAGCGGGCCCTTCAGCTTCAGGCAACAAATGCTTCCGCTCTGTCGAATATCGAGATCCACGTCGTTCTCTCCCAGCCACGAATTTTCTTTACACCCAAAATGCTGCTTGCTAGTCTCCGACCAGATTAACAATCAACCTATCCTGCCCCCTACGTCAAGCAGACCACCATGAACATTCAAACCGGCATCTGGCTGAACAGTCAACACTTCTCGGGTCTTGCGCAGTCACTCCTGGCGTCACCCGAGATTGCGGCCCGCGCCGCGTTGCTGGCCGATGCCATGCGCCAAATGCTTCCCGGCAGCGCTTGCGTCCTCTACGGGCTCCGAGAGGCTTCCTGGATTGCCCTCGGCGTATCTGACGAAATTTTGGTGGTAGAGCCTGCGATTGCGGCCGATGCGCCGCTCTTCGCTCCCCTGCTGCAGTCGCCCCGGCCGGTGGTGTATTCCGCCAGCCAGTTGGCCCGTGAAGACTACGCCCACATCCACATCCTGCGCACCATCCGGTCCATTGGATACCTTCCCCTGCTGCGGGCGGGGCAGTTGGTGGCCGTCTTCGAGATCGTCAGTTTCACCGACCCACTTACGGAGATTGCTTTGCAGCCGGTCGACGGACTTGCGGACCTGGCCGTGATTGCCCTCGAGTCGGCAGAGCAGTATGAAGAACAACGGCAGAATCTGCTCGACTCTATCCACCGCTTGACCCAGCTCTATGACCTGGAAAAATCACTCAACGCGACGCTGGAGTTCGAGCCCTTACTGGAACTGATTCCGGTCAAGGTAGCGGCGATGCTGCCTTGCCAGGCCGTTCATCTTTGGATGTTCGATGGCGGCCGGCTGCGCCTGGTCTCTACATGGGGAGAAGACGCAACCGCCGAAGTGGGCACTATGGAGGACGCAGGTGAAGGTTACGTCGGGGACATGGCGGAAGAAGGCGTGCCGCTGTTGATCAACGACCCTGAAGACCCTCGCTTGTCCACCCGCAACGGGCGTGCCGGCGAAGGCCCGCGCATCACCAATGCGCTCCTGGTGCCGCTCATCGAGCACGAACAGCCGGGTGGTGGGGAAAGCGAGCTAGGCGTCTTAGAGGCAGTCAACAAAGCGGGTGGATCTTCCTTTAGTGAGGATGACCTGTTCTTCATGAACAGCATGTCGGAGACCGTCGCAAGTGCGCTCAAAAATGCCAGCCTGATGTTCGCCGAGCGCAAGCTGGAGATCCTGGAAGCCCTGGTTAAAGTGAGTTCCGAGATAACCTCCACGCTCAGGCTCGAACGCTTGTTGCAGATTATCGTCAACAGTCCCCAATCTGTGCTGCCGTTCGAACGCTGTTCGATTGCACTCGACAATCGCGGCCGGTTGCAGTTGAAAGCGGTCTCAGGGATGGCCAACATTCCTGCTGGGGAATTCCAGGTTGAGCGCTTGCGCGAACTACTGCAATGGCTCTCTAGCTATGACCACCAGCTGTTGATCCGCCAGCACGAGGAGGAGCCCGAAACGGATGAGCCGCGAGTGCGCGCCTCCATCGGCAAGCACTTCGAAGCCAGCGGGTATCGCGCTCTGTTTGCGCTCCCTCTCTCCGATGACCAGGGACGCGTGGGCCTGTTGCTCTATGAAAGCAGCGACCCCGATTTTCTGGAGCAGGCCCATATCGAGATGATCAAGGTGCTGGCTGGGCAGACGACGGTCGCGATTCGCAACGCGCTGCTATACCGGGAAGTGCCGCTCATCAGCCTGCTGGAACCGCTGGTGCAGAAGAAACAAGCCTTTCTGCGTAGTGAACGAAAGCGGCAAGGGGTGATCCTGGGCAGTATAGCGGCGGCGATCCTGTTGCTCATCTTTTGTCCACTACCGCTGCGCATCAGCGGCCCTGCCGTTGTGGCCCCGCAATCCGTGGTCACGCTGGCAGCGCCGGTTGAAGGAACCATCGCTAACGTGTACGCCCGAGAGGGCCAGCACGTGACCCGCGGCGAGGTTCTGGGAACCATGGACGACTGGTCCTGGCGTAATCAGCTGACCGCTGCCCAGGCGAAATACGAAGCGGCCATGATGGCCATGCAAGGCGACCTTGCCAGGCACTCCGCCGAGGCCGGGGAAGACCGGACACGCGCCGACTACTTGCGTGCGGAAATGGAACGCACACAGTTACGTATTGCAAACGCCCAGCTTCGCTCACCCATCGACGGCGTGGTGATGACACCGGATCTGCAGAATGCTGTGGGCGAACACCTCGACGCCGGCGCGGCCTTCGCCCAGGTGCTCAACCTGGCGAACGCGAGAATCAACATTGCCGTGGATCAGCAAGACGCCCACCTGGTAAAGGCCGGACAGACTGCCGCGGTTAAACTCGATAGCTTTCCTGCGCAGACCCTGCACGGCCAGGTCTTCAGCATTAGCCCGGAAGCGCAGCCCAACGGGGACGGCCGGGTCTTTTACGCTCATGTGCTGCTACCGAATGGAAACGCGGAACTGCGCACCGGCATGGATGGGCGGGCAAAGATTTTTGCCGGTTTCCGGCCCGCGGGATTCGTTTTGCTACGCTCCCCGGCGTTATGGCTATGGGAAAAGCTATGGGATTGGATCGGATGGTGACCGTTATGCCGCGCAAACACTGGATGAGTCACCGTAACGCTTGCATATTTGTCCTGGGCACAGCCTTGTGCTGTCTTGCAGGCTGTAATCAGGAACCCACCGGTTCCGGGCCGGTGCTGGCGTCGTCGCCCGCGGCCCCGGCGGCCGAACCCCCTTCCAGTCCAGTCGCCCCGGCCCCCGCAATGGGCGAAGGGCGCGCCTTTAGCACCGTCGGGCCGTTGATCGTGGAACAACAAGCCGATGTGGTGACCGAACGCGACGGGCGCGTCACCGCGGTTAAGGTTGAGATTGGCGATCACGTCCGGCGGGGAGAGGTGTTGGCTTTATTGGATGATCGCGCGCTGCAGGCGGCGTGTGCGGAAAAGACGGCCAAGATCGATTCCCTGCGAGCTCAGATACAAACCTGGGAAGCCGAGCAAAAGAGCAATGAGGCCGATCTGCGCCGAGCCGATGCCATGCGGGCGGAGAAGATACTCGATGATGAGGATTGGGAGCATGTGCAATACAAGCTCGCTGAAACCAAAACCCAGGTAGCCCGTTACAAGGCAGAGGAAGCTGCCGCCGAGGCGGAGTTGCGCTCCGCAGATGTAGAGCTGGGTCAATCGCACATCACGGCCCCGTTCGATGGGGTCGTAGGCCGCCGTTCGGTGCATGAGGCGCAGGGAGTCAAAAAGGGTGATGCCCTGTTCTGGATCACGGCGCAGGCGCCTCTGCGCATCATTTTTACCGTGCCCGAGTCCGCTATGGCATTCTTCCCCCGGGGGGCAAAGCTGGAGCTCACCACCGCGGACTATCCCCGCCTCAAGCAACCGGCAAGCGTCTTCCGCGTCAGCCCGGTGGTCGATCCGGCCAGCGGCAGTATCGAGGTCATCGGCAGCCTGGAAAAGCCGTCACCTTTGTTGAAGCCGGGCATGTCCATGCAGGTGAAGCTGAGCGCGCGATGAACCTGAGCGAGGCACTCGACGCAGCTCTTCCCGATATTCCTCGCAACCGGCTCTCGCGCAAGAACCCACCCCGCATCGACCCCGACCTGATCATTCGCGAGGATGTAGTCGACGGCGAAACGATCGTCGCAGTCTATCAGCGGAGCAGTGCCAACCTGCTACGTCTGAAACCGACTCAGTGGCAACTCGCTCGCCTGTTCGATGGAGTCCGTACCTACGAGGAAATTGCGGCCGCATTCGAAGCCGAGACGGGCATCCCCTTGTCTGCGGAGGAGGTCCGGACTTTCGCCGAAAATATGGACGAGGGCGGCTTCTGGTACAAGAACCCGCAAGAGAAAAACATCGCCATGAATGAGAAGCTGGCGGCGCAGCGTAGCCGTCGCGTGCAAAGCGGCTCAAGCTTCAATGTGGCGCACATCCAGTTCTCGGCGTGGGACCCGGACCGGTACCTCACCCGGCTTGACCAAAAAATTGGTAAATACGTTTTCAACCGCTGGATGGTCCTGGTTGCGGTCCTCCTGTTTGTCTTTGAAACCGCCGTCTTCATCGTCAAATGGAATGTGATCGGCCCGGACATACCTGTCTACTATGACTTCGGCAGGAAGACCTTTTCGGATTTGGTGGAGTTTTGGTGGATGCTTATGGTGATCGGTTTTCTTCATGAGAGCTCGCATGGACTCACCTGCAAGCACTACGGGGGCGAAGTCCACAGCATGGGTCTGATGTTCCTTTATCTGACACCCGCTTTTTATGTGGACGTCACAGAATCCTGGATCTCTGCCAGCCGGCTGCAGCGCCTGGCCACGATCATCGCCGGAATATGGATTGAAATGATGCTGTGCGGTGTGGCTGTCATCCTATGGACGAACACCCAACCGGGCGAATGGATCCACGATTTCTGTTACAAGCTCATTCTGCTGACCGGGATCGCCGTGGTCGTCATCAATCTCAACCCCCTCATCAAGCTCGATGGCTACTACTTTTTCACCGAATGGGTCCGCGTCCCCGACCTCAAAGAGCGCTCCACTTCGTTTCTCATCGGCTGGATTCAGCGCCACATATTTCGCCTCGACGTCGACGTACCTGTGGTCTCCCGCCGGCGGGTACCGCTATTCGTGCTCTATGCCCTGGTTTCCGGCGCTTACAGCTACCTGCTGCTATGTTTTGTCATCCGCTTCAGCTACAACGTTTTCTTCCACTGGTTCGCCGAGCTTGCCCTGATACCCGCGGCATTGCTGGCGTTTGTCATCTTTCGCTCCAGGCTGCGGGGGCTCAAAAACTTCGTTTTGGGCTTCTATCGCACCAAGTCGGCCGAGGGCGTTTTCCGCCTCACCCCTTTGCGCGGGGTGCTGGGGGTCGTCTTACTGGCCCTTCTGTTTGTGCCGATCATGCGCGATCGCTTGAACGCCTACTTCGTCATTGAGCCTCGGGACACCTACCAGGTGCATGCCCGGGTTCCTGGAAGGGTTCTGGCGGTCTATGTGAAAGAAGGCGACGTAGTGCACAGGGGGCAAGTGCTGGCAAGGCTGCAGAGTCTGAATACCGCCAGTTCCAGCGAAGAGGCAACGGAACAGGTGGCCACCTCGCAAGCCCAGGTCTTCACCGCGGAGTTGCAGCATTCCGGGCTGGGAGAGGCCCTGGCTGCCCAGCAGGCCGCGCGGCGCAATAGCGACACAGCGCGCGAGGAAGGCGCACAGCTCGCCGTAGCAGCCCCCGGCGATGGGGTCGTGGCGACCAATGATCCACAGAGCCTGCTCAACCGCGATGTGACCACGGGGGAGCCTCTGCTAACGATTGCCGATCCGTCGCAGTTGGTGGCCAGACTCTACGTGCCGGTCTCGGAGATGGATCGCATTCGGGTTGGGGATCCCGTCTCCTTGCAGTTCTCATCGCAGTTCACCGAAATTCGCGGGCGCTTGCCCACAATGGAGGGCTCTGCCGTTCCTTTGCCGCCTGGCCTGCTGGCGGCCCAGGAATACAAGGGCATAGCGGTACCCACCTTTTACACCACGCGGATGCCCGTCAAGGAGGCTGGCTCGGCGATTCAGCCCGGCATGAGCGGACCGGCCAAAATCTTCGGCAGGCGCCGAAGCCTCGCGGCCCGGATCGTGACTATTTTCGCCAACCTGTTACGCACGCACTTCTGGTAAAAGCCGAACAGCATGGCATCCGGCAACAATCCTTACCAGCCAATCCTCATAGCGGAAACGACCTTGGTAGCCGCAGGTTTACTCGTGTCAACCTTCTTCACGGCCTTGCTCTTGGTTGGGGCGGCGGTCTTCTTGCTGACGAGAGATTTCTTTCCCATAGCCATCGTGATTTCTCCGGTTTGTTTGATGTGAACTGCTTTACGCATGACCTTAGTGCAAACACATGGCCAAACTCCACGCGATCCGTTGAGTCTACAAGTCATTGAAAGCATTGAGAAGGAATTAATCCTTTCCCCCTCCCACAGCCGAGCGTCCGGTGCAATGGCGAGTAAGGGTTAAAATTTAACCCCTGAGGGTTAAATAATTAACCCAACCACGGCGCCAACAAACCTAGAGAGAATATTTGCGGCAAAGGTATTTCATTCGTTGGGAATCCAGATGGAGCAGCCGTGCTGCCGCAGCTTTACTGCCGTCCGAGCGCCGTAGAGCAGCTGCCAGCAGCGCGACCTCCAGCTCCCGTATCTCGTCATCGAAACGCACGCCGTTCTCTGGAAGCAGAATCGCTTCGTGAGCCGTCACGCTCTGCGCCAGCAGCTGTTGCGGCAGGTGCTCGAGGCCGATGGTTGGTCCAGGCACCGTAATCACGAGCCGCTGGATAAGATTTTCGAGCTCGCGCACATTGCCCGGCCAGGAATGCTCCTCCAAAGCCGCCAGAGCATCCGGCGTCAGGCGCTTCTGCTCCAGGCCATTGGCCAACAGGTGAACGCGCAAGAAATAGTCGGCCAATAGTGCAATATCCCCGGTTCGCTCACGCAGTGGGGGCAGTTGGATCGGCACCACGTGAATTCGGTAGTAGAGGTCTTCGCGGAACTTTCCGCTGCGCACCATTTCTTCCAGCGGCTCATTGGTGGCGCAGATCAGACGGAAATCAATCTTGCGCGCCTGGCGTCCACCCAGCCGCTGCACCTGCCGGTCTTCGAGCACACGCAGCAGCTTGGTTTGCAGCGGGAGGGTCAGGGTCGCAATCTCGTCGAGAAAGAGCGTGCCTCCGTCGGCGAGCTCAATCTGGCCCGGCTTCGCTTCACTGGCGCCGGTAAATGCGCCTCGCTCGTGACCGAAGAGCTCCGACTCGATCAGGTTCTCGGGCAAGGCAGCGCAGTTCAGGCTGATGAACGCTCTGCTCCGCCGGCTGCTCAAGGCGACGATAGCGCGCGCCACCAGTTCTTTCCCGGTTCCGCTCTCCCCGCGCACGATCACGTTAATGCGGCTGTCTGCTACCTGGGAAACGGCGTCATACACACGGCGCATGGCCTCGCTCGCACCCACCAGGTCCTGGAATTTGCTGCGCTCGAGCACCTGCTGCTGCATGCGCGCGCGTTCCATCTCCTCCATGCGTGTCTCGATCGTGGTCTTGAGAACCAGGCGCAGCTCTGATGGATCGATCGGACTGTGGAAGTGGGCATCGCTGCCGGCTTCTGTGGCCTGCTTTTCGACCGCGCGGGCACGCGATCGACTGAGCGAGATCAGGACCAGACCACGCTCCAGAATGCGCAGCTCACGCAGCACCCGGGCGCCGGCATGGGCCTCATCGCCCTGGGTATCGATATCGACCAGCACCGCCTGTGCCCGCTCTTCGCGTATCCAAATCGCTGCATCCCCGTAGTGGTTGCGGTGGCGCACCTGGTACCACGGTGCCAGCTCCACCTCGATTTCTCCCTGAAAGTCCTCATCGGCCGTGATCAGGCAGACCGTTGGCAAGGTTTCCTCAGATAGGGTTCCGGAATCAGGGCCGGTGGGGCGATTGGGCATTGTGACATTCTACGGAGCAGGCTGACAAAAGAAACACAGATCATCTACTTCGCTTACCTTGCCACTTCGTTTACCTTGAGACGGACTTGGGTCCCTCGTCTCCCCAAACCTGCTGAAGAAAGAGATATCGCTCACGATGTTGGTCCGGCGCAGCTCCAGGGTCCGGGCTTAGACGCATTACCTGCCAGTTGCCCGCGGCGTCGTAGGTAGGCCAATGCGGCACTGGGGCACCATTCGGGTCTCCGGTCCGGGCAAAGTTCGTCCAAAAAGTCTGTATCAGCTCGGAAAGCTTGTAGTCCTCCGGCCTGAACGTCGCTCCCTTGCGCGAGGCCAGGTTGCCGAAGACATATTCAATCTCATCAGAGTGGAAGGCACCGGCAGATACAGGATGAAAAGGATCTCCGGGTGACGGGAGTGCGAACAAATATCGGTAGACCGGTGAGCCGCCGGTCTTAACCTGCGCATCCAGCCAGGCCCAGGTGGAATAAACGAGGAAGTTGTCTCCTGCAAAATCCTCCGCGGCGCGAAGTGCCTCAGCATCATCGTTCGCGTGATACACCTTGAGGAAGTCCTCCGCCCGCGGGCCAAACTCCTTCACCGCAGTGGCTCGCAGGCCTTCCATCGTCCCTTTTTCCGGTGCTTTTACCACGTCGCTGGTTCCTTCGTCCTGGTTCCAACCCGCAATCAGCGGCACGTGCGCCTGCTGACCCGCGGCATAAATCGCGGGAATGCTTTCCGGCAGAAAGTAGCCGTCTATATTCGGCCCGAAACGGGGTTTGCCCGGAGCCTTTTGCATGGCGAGCTTGAGGATCTCATCGCTACTGGCAGTTCGCAGCGCCGCCAGACTGCTGTCACTGAGAACGCTGTGAAAGTACTCTTCGTTCTGCTTCTCGAACTGCTGCAGGGGAGGAAAATTCAATTCCTTGCTGGCAAACGCTCCTCCGCTCTCTCCGATGGCACGCGCGAACAGGCCCTTTGCGAGTGGCGAAGCCATCTGCGCGCTGACCGCAAAGGAACCGGCAGACTCGCCGAAGATGGTTACATTGTTCGGGTCGCCGCCAAAGGCAGCGATGTTCCGCCGCACCCACTCGATGGCAGCCAACTCGTCCATCAGTCCGTAGTTGCCGGCCGCGTGGTGTGGATCTTCTGCGGCCAACTCCCGGAGGGCGAAGAAACCAAAAATGCCCAACCGGTAATTCATGGAGACAACCAGTACCCCTTTGTGGGTCAGAGCTTCGCCGTCCTGGCGCGGTTCCGAGGTGCCGCCTCCATTAAACCCCCCGCCAAAAATCCAGACCATCACCGGCAGTTTGCCTTTGGGCTTAGCGGTAGGCGCCCACACGTTGAGTGTGAGGCAATCCTCACTCTCACCCGGATCGCGAAACACCATGTCATCGAAATGCTCCTGCTGCATGCACCTCGACCCGAAGCTGGTGGCCTCCCGCACGCCCTGCCATTTGGCCGGGGGTTGTGGGGGCTTCCAGCGCAACGGGCCAAGCGGAGGCGCAGCGAAAGGGATGCCTAGAAAGTCGCGGGTCTGGCCGTCCGCGCTCAACTTTCCCTGGACCTTGCCCTGGTCCGTCTTAATCACAAGTGGGTTGCTCGCCTGAGCCGGCAAGGCGACCGTCAGGGCAATGATACCCACAGCTGCGTACGTCAACATCCACCTGGTGAACATCGGAACCCAATTTAACAGATGACTGCGGTAGCGCGATCGGGATTCAGTCGCTGCTACACTCAAAACCGGATGCAACCATGTCTCTGTATCTGATCGTTGTTATCGTGGCGTATCTGCTGGGTTCCATACCCTTCGGGTTTCTGCTGGTATGGTTGGTGCGCAAGGAGGATATTCGCGCCAAGGGGAGCGGCAACATCGGCGCCACGAACGTGCTGCGGTCGGGCGCGAAGGGACTGGGTATCCTGACTTTTGTCCTTGATGGAAGCAAGGGTTACGCCGCAGTGGCAGTGGCAGAATTTCTGGCCCGAGGCAAGGACCCCGCCACCGTCCACCATCTCGCCATAGTCGCCGGACTGTTCGTAATTCTGGGCCATATTTTTCCTGTGTGGCTGCACTTCAAGGGCGGCAAAGGGGTGGCGACTGCGTTTGGCGTCTTCCTGGCGTTATGCTGGCTGGCGGCACTCTCCGCGCTGGGACTGTGGCTCATTGTTGTGGCCCTGACCCGATATGTCTCTCTGGCTTCGATTTTGGCGGCGGTCGTGCTTCCCTTCCTCACCCTGTGGTTGTCGCCGGGCAGGTACGGCTACGCGTCCGGCGCGGCGGTCTTCGTCTGCTGCTGGGTGGTGATCGTGAAGCACCGGCAAAATATCGTACGCCTGATGCAGGGCACGGAGCATGGCTTTGGCGCCTCGAGGAAGACGAGAGCGTGAGCCGCATTGCCATCGTGGGCAGCGGTTCCTGGGGAACCGCACTCGCTCTGAGCCTGGCTCGTCGCGGCGACCACATCATCGCCCTGTGGTCTCATTCGGCCACGGTGGGCACGTACCTTCCCGGGTTTTCGATTCCTCCGCAGGTAGAGCCGGTAACGCACCTGGCCTCTGCCGTGGTGGGCGCCGATATCGTGATCAGCGCGGTGCCGTCGCAGCATGTACGCGCGATCTACCAGGAGATGGCCCCGTTTCTCGTGCGAGAGCAATTGATCGTCAGCGCCACCAAGGGCATCGAGGACCACACTTTTCTGCGCATGACGCAAGTCATTGAGCAGGTGTTGGCGGACCAGAACCTTGATGGCAGCAGATCAAGTGTGCTGAGCGGACCGTCGTTTGCTATGGAGGTAGCATCCGGCGCCCCCACGGCGATCACCATCGCCTGCGCAGAGACCGCGCTCGCCAACCGGCTTCAGGAGGAGCTCAGTGCACCCGCCCTGCGGCTGTATACCAATGATGATGTGATCGGAGTTGAGCTGGGCGGTGCGCTCAAGAATGTCATCGCGATTGCCGCCGGAATCGCCGCCGGGTTGGGGCTGGGGCACAACAGCGCCGCAGCCATCATCACCCGGGGAGTGGCCGAGATCACCCGCCTGGCGGTAGCCTGCGGGGGACGGCGGGAGACCCTGGCCGGTCTTTCCGGCCTGGGTGACCTGGTTCTCACCTGCACCGGGCCGCTTTCGCGTAATCGAGCGGTCGGGGTGGAGCTCGGCCGGGGCCACAAGCTTCCCGGCATCCTGGCGCAGCTCCAGGGCAAAGTGGCCGAGGGCGTAAGAACTACCTCGGCTGCGCTGGGACTAGCCAGGGCTCACCACGTCGAGATGCCTATCACCGAGCAGATGTCCGCCATCCTCGAACAGGGCAAGTCTCCCCAGGACGCGATCCGCGAACTGATGGCACGCCCCGGACGCGACGAATAGTCCCTCTAGCCTTCCTCTGGCCCGGATTTCTCACGCCCCGTTCTGCGAAAGAGCCCGGGTGCCCCATATCTGCGCGGTTTTGGCAGATGTGGGATTCCACAAACCTCGACCCCTGAGTGTCCAAGGCGTAGAGGACTATGGACATCAAGATCTCTTGCTGGTAGAGAGTGAGCGGTAAATAGCCGTGGAATCCCACATCTGCCAAAAACCGGGCAGATATGGGGCACCCATCATTAGCTAGGGGTAGAAATCTCACTATCGGCAGTGGTCGGGTACCCAGGGAGTCTGAGAAATGCGGGCTAGTACACTCAGGTCATGCAGTATCGAGTGTCGCGTCGATGATCCAAACCCTTTTTGGCAGCCTGGAAGAGCCCGAGAAAAAGAGCATATTCGGCCGCATGAGGGAGGCGGTCTCGCGCACGCGAGAGACCCTGGCTGACCGGATCGAAGGCATCGTCGCCCTGACTCACGAAGTCGACGAGGCCGCTCTGGAAGAGTTGGAGTTGAGTCTCCTGGCCTCCGATCTGGGCGTCGGGACTTCGACCGAGATCGTCGATGCTCTGCGCGCGCGAGTGAAGCGGCACGAAATCCATAATGGTGCGGAGTTGAAGCAGCTATTGAAGGGGGAGATTCAATCCATCCTGGACGCCCGGGAAGAACAGAACTTCTTCAAGCCCCGGTACACAGCCCCGCCTTTCGTCATCATGCTGGTGGGCGTCAACGGCACCGGTAAGACGACAACGACGGGTAAACTGGCGAGCTATTTCCGCGGCCAGGGAAAAACAGTCTTACTTTGTGCGGCTGACACCTTCCGCGCCGCAGCCATCGAACAACTCGAGGTTTGGGGCCAACGCACGGGGGTGGAGATGATCAAGACCAAGCAGGGAGGAGATCCTTCCGCCGTCCTGTTCGATGCCATGCGCGCCGCCCAGGCACGCGCAACGGACGTCCTGATCGTCGACACCGCCGGCCGATTGCACACTAAAGACAACCTGATGGCTGAGCTGAGCAAGATGCGGAGAACCGCGGAACGGATCATTCCCAGCGCTCCCCACGAGGTTCTGCTGGTGATGGATGCAACCACGGGGCAGAACGGGTTACAACAAGCGCGGCTGTTTACCGAATCGGCGGGGGTCACCGGAATCGTGCTCACCAAGCTCGACGGCACCGCGAAAGGCGGAATTGCTGTCGCTATTGCTCGTGAACTTAAGGTGCCCGTCCGATATGTTGGAGTGGGAGAAAAGCTGGAAGATCTTTTGCCGTTCGATAGCAAGGCCTTCGTAGATTCCATGTTGGGCAATTAGACAAGACCGATGCCGCAACCTGACCCGCAAATTGACGAGCAGTGGATGGGGCGAGCGCTTGGCCAGGCTGAGCGCTCGGTCGGTCTCGCCTCGCCGAATCCGGCTGTCGGCTGTGTGCTGGTTCGGGGCGATGTTGTCGTGGGTGAAGGCTTTCATGAGTATGACCGGCGCGACCATGCGGAGATTGTTGCCCTCAAGCAAGCAGGCCCTCTGGCCCAGGGTGCAACCGCTTATGTGACCCTTGAGCCCTGCAATCACCAGGGACGAACCGGACCGTGCTCGGACGCGCTGATAGCCGCCGGAATCACCCGCGTGGTGGTGGCAACCGCCGACCCCAACCCCCTGGTTCACGGTAAGAGCATCGCCCAGCTTCGCGCAGCTGGGGTGGAAGTCAGCACTGGTGTGCTGCAGGAACCGGCCCGAAGGCTCAACGACGGCTTCGCAAAGTTCATCACCAGCTTTCTTCCCTTCGTCACCATGAAAGTTGCCGCTACGCTTGATGGCCGCATCGCGCCCGCGCCACGTTCCGCTCGTGGTCACTTTTGGATCAGCGGCAGCGAAGCTCGCGCCGAAGTGCATCGAATGCGTCACGCCGCGGATGCATTAGTGGTGGGGGTAGGAACCATCCTCGCCGACGATCCCTTGCTGACGGATCGCAGCGAGTTGCCGCGACGGCGGCCATTGTTGCGGATTGTGCTGGACTCTACGCTGCGCACTCCGCTGGACTCTCAACTGGTCAAGACCGCCTACCAGGACGTACTTATCTTCTTCAGCCGGGCGGATGTCGGCGCACAAAAGGCGCTTGAGGCTCGCGGCGTGCGCCTGCAGCAGATCGCCCATCACGGTCCGCGCATCCCTTTGCAGGAAGCGCTGGTGCGGCTGGCGGAGATGCAAATCTCCAACGTGCTACTTGAAGGCGGCGCGGAGGTCTACACGTCAGCCCTCACTCATGGGCTGGTGGATAAGCTCATATTGTTTTATTCGCCCACGTTTATGGGGCAGGATGGAGTCCCGATGCTTAGTTCGATCGAAGGACTGCCCCCGATGAGAGACTATTCGTTGCAACGGTATGGGCAGGATTTCGCATTAGAAGCCTGCCTCCACGACCCCTGGTCGGAGATGATCTAATTAAGCACAGATGTTTACCGGCCTGATAGAAACCACCGGCACTATCCTGGCCGTCGACGAGCGTGAGGGTTCGCGGCGGATCACCATCGCCGCGCCAATCGGTCGTGGCATCACGCTGAATACTGGCGACAGCATCGCGGTCAGTGGGGTATGCCTGACTGCACTGGATATCGAACCCGGACGCTTTCATGCGGATCTGGCTGCCGAAACAGTGGCGCGCACTTCGCTCTCTTTACTAACGCCGGGGTCGACCGTAAATCTTGAGTTGCCGACCCGGGCAGGGGCTCCCCTCGGAGGCCATGTGGTGCAGGGCCATGTCGACGGCACGGGCACGCTCCTGAGCCTGGAGCCGGTCGATGCCCACGCGGATCCCGCGCTCGCAGATTGGTGGCTCAGAGTGGCCGTTCCCGCACACATAAGCCGTTACATGGTAGAGAAAGGTTCCATCGCCATCGAAGGAATAAGCCTGACCATCGCGCGATGGGAGCGTGGCTCACCGCAAGGTGATGTAGTCAGCGTGGCGATTATTCCGCACACCTACGCTCGGACCAATTTACACCATTTGAAAGTTGGCCAAGCCCTCAACATCGAAGCCGATGTGCTGGTCAAATACATGGAGCAGCGAGCCCTCGAATCCGCGTTCGACCTCTCGGTGGAATACCTGATAGCCAACGGCTACTAGTGCGATTTGAAGACCTTGAAGTTTCTACATTTCGGCCTTTAGCGGGTGTGTGAGAACTCTGCTCTCAGTCCCGAAGGGACGTCTGAACTTAGCCCAGGACGACAGTCCTGGGTAGATATAAGCAATCCGACCAGTCCCGTAAGGGACGGCTGAACACCGGGGACGAGGTTTCAGCCGTCCCTGGCGGGACTAGTCGAGCTTTTCCGGTGAACCCAGGACTCACGTCCTGGGCTAAGTTCAGCCGTCCCTACGGGACTGGGTTTGGAATTGAAGTTCTCACACACCTTCTAAAGGCCGTCCTATGTTGGGTAGTTAACGTACGGGCTGAAGCCCGTACCCTTCAAAACGTTCGCTTCGACCGGCACTCATCGTGAAACGCCAGGTGCGCTCCCGGTGATATTATCAAGGGGTGCCGGGTCCTACGCGACGCAACCCCGCCAACCCCGCCAGGTCCGGAAGGAAGCAACGGTAACGGGTCAGTGCGTGCGCAGTAGGTTGCCCGGTACAGACGACCAGCCAGTGATTCTTCCTATTCCTCCGCTCCTTTCCAATTGTGCCTTGTCGACGCCCGGCTACTCTTCGCGCCTGCCGAACTACGGAGAAAAATATTGAGCATCGAACTGCGTCCGCGTGCAACGCGCCGCGCCAAGATCAGCGCTCTGGGAACTTATGTGCCGCCGCGCATCCTTAATAACGCCGATCTGGCAAAACTGGTAGACACCTCCGACGATTGGATTATGCAGCGTCTCGGCATCCGCGAACGCCACCTGGTTGAGCCAGGCATGGCTACCAGCGACATGGCCGTTGAAGCTGCCCGGCGTTGCCTGGCGCTGCGGGGAATCCCGGCCGGCGAAGTAGAGGTGATCATCGTCGCCACCGTCACTCCGGACATGTTCTTCCCGGCCACCGCCTGCCTGGTGCAAGACAAGCTCGGGGCGCATGGCGCCTGGGGATTCGATCTGTCTGCGGCATGCTCCGGTTTTGTCTATGCTCTTCAGGTTGGAGCCAAACTGGTTGAGTCTGGCGTTCACTCCAAGGTTCTGGTGATCGGCGCGGACACCATGTCATCCATCATCGACTACACCGACCGCGCCACCTGCGTAATTTTCGGCGATGGGGCGGGTGCGGTCCTGATCGAGCCCACTCAGGAGGGGGAGGTCGGGCTCATCGACTTCTGCCACGAAATAGACGGTTCCGGCGCAGCGGCACTGAATATGCCCGCCGGGGGCAGTTTGTGCCCTGCCTCCCGGGAAACCATCGCGGCCAGAAAGCATTACGTCCACCAGGACGGCCAGGCGGTTTACAAGTACGCCGTGCGCAAGATGGTGGAGACCTCGAGCAAGCTCCTGAACGCCAACAACATCAGCGCGAGTGATCTGGGTTGTTTCATTCCTCATCAAGCGAACAAGCGCATCATTCTATCGACCGCAGAGCGCCTGGGCTTGCCGCTGGAGCGGGTGATCATTAATATTGATCGCTTCGGAAACACGACTGCGGCGACCATTCCCCTGGCCATGCAAACTGCGCTCGATGAAGATCGCCTGAAACGCGAAAGCCTGGTCCTTTTGGCGTCGGTAGGCGCAGGATTCACCGTAGGCGCCTGCCTGCTGCGCTGGGAAATGTAAGCAAACCGGTTGGTCTTGGATTACGTCCTACCTCGGGTTGAGGGCAGGCGTCCGAGACACTGGCGACTGTCGCCCCTGGTGGCGAAACTTCCACACTCCGTATAAGATACCGGCCGCCACCAAGCCTAGATATATCCACATGAGGGTGGTGCTCCAGCCGGACAGGTAGTGACGAAAAGCGCGAACCATGGCCCGCCCGTAGGTGGCGGCAAGCCAGGCCACCAGGGCATAACGAAACGTCCTCGCCACGCTGAAAGAGATTAAGAACCTCTTTCGCGAAACCCCCAGGGCGCCGGCGGCAAGCAACAGGGGCATCAGCGGAAACGGGGGCGGAAGCAACGCCGCCGCGGTCACCGCAACCGTTCCGCTCTTCCCTACCCACCCCGAGAGCCGCTTCCCGAAGCGTTTGGGCAGATGACGATGCAGTGCTGCCTCCCCGCCTTTGGCCCCCGTGGCCCAGGTCAAATACCCACCTAAAATGGACCCCACAATTGCCGCGGCGGCCGCAAACACCGGATCTGCTCGATGGGCTATCAGCAGAATCAGCAGCAGATCGGTACTACCTGGCACAGGCAGAGGAATGATCGAGGAATCGATCGCGGACACGACGAAAAGCCCCAGGGTGCCGAAACTCATAAGCCAGCGCAAGCCGTGGCCGCTCCTGGCCGACTTCACCCCTTGCCTGACGGCCTCATGCTGTAGAGATAGGTGAGTCATTGGTCATTGGACGCAAAAGGAGGCGATCGCGACGCAACTCTGCTAAGGCAGTTTCATGCTTGGTGGTTGAAAAGCTCCGAACGGCATAGGCAAGATAAGCATCCTCGGGGTCCTTCGACCCCGCGCCATTCCAGCGCGGTGTCACGCGATAAATCTGGGAAGCGCTCCGCTCCCACGGCAAGCCGGGGCAGGCAGGATGACGATTTTGTGGGAGTTTTGAAGGAAAACATTCCAAACGAGTTAGCGCTTAGGTGGGCCACAGACCCATAACTCCTCCGGTGAAAATGCGTGCAGGCGGCTTTTCACCTGGGAAAAACCCCTTTCGCTAGGACGGATAGGGCAAAATGATCGTCAACGCTTTAAAGCATGGCCAAAGCGGGCGCTGCCGGCAAAGCACCACACTCCGCCGCCAGACGATAGAACACATCGAGTCCGCGCATGCAGGCCTCATCCAATATGTAGTGGATGTTGTTAGTTAGATAAGAGCGAATGGTTTCCGGGGGAACTGCGATGCGGGTCGACCATTCCACCACCAGGTCTTCCACGTGCTCAAGCCCATGGTCCCGCGAAGACTGCAGATCCTCGACCATCTCGGTGGCGCAGGCACCGGTCTCTTCCAGGGCGCCCGACCGCAGCGCCCACACCGCCGAAATCCAGGGCAACCCGGTAAAGCCGTGCCACTCGTGGGCGAGGTCAAGGTAGAGCAGCCGCTCCCCCGTGCGGGCTTCGCGAGCCTCTTTGTCTTCGAGGGCCAGCAAAGCGGGGTCGCCTATCAGCAGCGCCGCATCCGCAACCGCAAGCATGGATTCAAGCACCGGCGGATGGGGAAGAAACACTGCCGGAACCTTCCAGAAGATATCGAACAGGATGCGAGTGTAAGCATAGGAGGTGCGGGAAGACGTATCCGCCGCGACTGTGCGCACCCCGCTTACCCCTTGCTGCGAACGAACAATCAAAATAATGGAACGCACCCGATCGAGTGCGGCTACCGTACAGCCGGGAACGATGAGCAACGAGGGAGTGGTGGCGTGAGCGGCTACGGGAACCAGGCCGATATCAGCATCACCCGCAGCCAGTTCCCGGGCACAGCGGGAAGGGGTGGTGTAGCCGATCTGGTAACGCTCACGCAGGTCGCTGCGCCGGGGCTCGTGCTCGAAATCCCACATCAAAGGAGCAGGATTGAGGAAATGGATCGCCGCCATACGGATGCGGCGTTTGAGTGGGCGGGTCACTCATTAGTGTACCTTGGCACTCAACGATGAATTCTGTTGAACAAAGCCGGCTCGCCTGGATTGCCCTGACCCTCACGCCCGGCCTGGGACCGAAGCGAATCATTAAAGCCGCGCAGGCCTTACCGGACCTATCAAGCCTGTTTCGTCTTTCTTTAACTGAACTCGAGTCGCTCAATTTTCCGGCGCCGGCCGCGCAGTTCCTCTTCACCGGGAAAGCGCGCACCGAGGCGGAGCGAGAAGTGGTGCGGATGAGTGAACAGAAAGGCGCGATCCTCACGTACGCAGAAGAGGATTACCCTGAGCAGCTCCGCGAGATTTTCGACCCGCCCCCGGTCCTCTGGGTACTGGGCGACGTCAAGCTATTGGCTCGGCCGGCGATTGCCATCGTGGGCACACGTCATCCGACGCCGTATGGCACTGGGATGGCAGAAATCCTGGCGCGTGACCTGGCTAGCCACAGAATGGTAATCCTCAGCGGCATGGCGCGAGGTATAGACACCTCTGCTCATCGTGGCGCGCTGGCTGCAGGCGGCAGCACAGTTGCCATCTGGGGTACCGGGGTCGATGTAATTTACCCTAAAGAAAATAAATCTCTCGCCGAAAACATTCTCGTCTCCGGGGGAGCCATCGTGTCGGAATACAGGTTGGGCACCTTTCCCGCGCCGCAAAACTTTCCCAAACGTAATCGGATCATCAGCGGCATCAGCATCGGCGTTCTGGTGGTGGAAGCAGGCGAGAACAGCGGCACACGGGTGACAGCGCGCTGCGCTCTGGAGCAGGATCGCGACGTCTATGCAGTGCCGGGCAATGTCACCACCAAGAACGCTTGGGGACCCAACACATTGATAAAACAGGGCGCTAAGCTGGTGGCGACGTGGGAGGATGTGTGGCAGGAGCTGCCCACGCCGGTACGGTTGCAATTGGAAGGGGAGTTAGGTTTTGCATCGTCAGAGGAGCAGACTGCATCGATTGTTGAGGAACTTCCGCTGCAGGAGCCGGAAAAGTGCGTGCTGAGCGCGTTGCGCCACGACCAAGCGATACAGTTGGACGAGTTGATGGAAATGCTTGAATCCAAACTGACTTCGTCGGAAATCTTCACCGCTTTGTTCGAGCTCGAGCTGGCCAACCGGATCAAACAACTTCCGGGCAAGAATTTCGTCAGACGAATGTAAAGCTCCCACGGCGACTACACCATAAGTTGCAGACAGGGCAAGAGAAAGAGCTCTCTGGCCTGCGCCGGTGTAAGCTCTCGCCATCACGCGGATCACGATAAGTAAATAACCGTGAACCTTCCAGGTGGTACAGTCAGTCCCATTGGAAGGGTTTTCCATGTTGTCCCTGGTTGTCATCGGGTTTAAGGAACGCAATGAGTAAATCACTAGTGATCGTCGAATCGCCTGCAAAGGCAAAAACGATCAGCAAATATCTCGGAAAAGACTTCACCGTCGAAGCTTCCGTCGGCCATATCAAAGATCTGCCGAAGAACAAGATTGGTGTGGATCTGAGCGACGGCAGCTTTACGCCTGAGCTCATCGTCATCCCGGGGAAAGAAAAAGTTGTCGACCGGCTGAAGAAGCTGGCCAGGTCAGTAACGACTGTTTATTTGGCGCCTGACCCTGACCGCGAAGGAGAAGCGATCGCGGCCCATCTTGAAGATGTGCTGAAGGGCCTGTCTAAGGGCAACTCCATTCGTCGCGTCACCTTCAATGAAATCACGGCGAAGGCAGTTCACGACGCCTTTGAACACGCCCGGGAAGTTGACCGCAACCTGGTCGATGCGCAACAGACGCGGCGTGTCCTCGATCGCATTGTGGGCTACCAGATCTCGCCGTTGCTGTGGGACAAGGTACGTCGCGGCCTCTCCGCGGGCCGGGTGCAGACCGTGGCTCTTCGGCTCATTGTCGAACGCGAACGTGAGATCAAGGCGTTTCTACCGATAGAGTATTGGACCCTCGACGCACAACTCACGCCGGTCAACGAAAAGACAGAGTTTACCGCGCGCTTCACCGGCATCGACGGCGAAAAAGCTGTCGTGGAGACGGTGGATGCTCCTTCGCTGCCTGACAAGCAGCAGATGGATGCCGTAGTTGCCGCGCTCGAAAAAGCCAAGTGGTCGGTGCAGAACGTAGAAAAGAAGGAACGCCGGCGCAATCCAACCGCACCCTTCACCACCAGCAAACTGCAGCAGGATGCCTCGCGTCAGTTAGGCTTTAGCGTCCGGCGCACCATGGGCGTGGCGCAACGCTTGTACGAAGGCATTGAGCTCGGCAGCGAGGGAGCGGTAGGCCTCATCACCTACATGCGTACCGATTCCACGCGCGTCTCACCCGATGCGATCACCGAAGTACGCAAGTGGATTGACCAAACGCACGGCAAAGACTACCTGCCGTCCGCGCCCAATGCCTTCAAGAGCAAGAAGGACGCACAGGACGCCCATGAAGCGATTCGTCCCACCAGTGTTGCTCTTCATCCGGAAGAAATTAAACGCTATCTCAGTGACGAACAGTTTCGCTTGTACCGGCTCATATGGCAGCGCTTTGTCGCCTCGCAGATGGTCCCTGCGGTCTTCGATCAGACGACTGTCGATATCGTAGCCAAAGCGGACCGGAGCTATAACTTCCGCGTCACCGGGTCGGTGATGAAGTTCGACGGTTTCCTCAAAGTGTACGAGGAAGCGAAAGACAAGAAGGACGAGGAAGATGAGGAACTGAAGAACCGGCTTCCCGCACTCGAAAACGGACAGGCACTGGCGCTGAATGCGCTGTTACCCGAACAGCATGCGACCGAGCCTCGCCCGCGCTTCAATGAAGCGTCGCTGGTGAAAGAGCTCGAAGAGCGTGGCATCGGACGGCCTTCTACATACGCCACTATCATCAATACGATTCAGGAACGCGAATACGTGCAGAAGGTGGGCGTCGGCAGAGGGGCGAAATTTGTCCCTACCGAGATTGGCTTTGTGGTCGCCGATCTACTGGTAGCCAACTTTCCGTATATCTTCGACCCGCAATATACGGCGAAGCTCGAAGAAGAGCTGGATGACATCGAGGATGGCAAGGAGCTATGGACCGACTTGCTGGGCGCCTTCTATGGGCATTTCGAAAAGGAGCTCGAACATGCCGGCAAGCACATGGAAAATATCAAGCGAATGGAAAAACCGACAGACGAAAAGTGTGATGTCTGCGGTTCCCCGCTGGTGTTGAAGTGGGGCAAGTTCGGTAGCTTCTTCGCTTGCAGTACCTATAACAAGAAAGACCCTGCGAGCTGCACCTTCACCAAAGAGAACTTCGCCGCAAAACCTGAAATGAACACTCAGGAGGGACAAGAGGGTGAGCAGGCGGAAGAGTATTGCGAAGCTTGCGGCCGCGTCATGGTGCTGAAGCGGGGACGCTTCGGCGCATTTATGGCCTGCCCGGGTTACAGTGAAGATCCGCCGTGCAAGACGACCCGGAAGTTGACCCAGAAACAGCAGCAAAAGGCGCCGCAGCCCCTGGACGAGAACTGCCCCAAGTGCGGCCTTCAACTGGTGCTGCGCAACGGCCAATATGGAGAATTTGTATCCTGCAGCGGCTATCCCAAGTGCAAGTACATCAAGCAGAATCTAGTCGAAGGGATGAAGTGCCCGAAGTGCGGCGACGGAGATATCGCGGAGCGGAAAGCCCGGCGCGGCAACCTGTTTTACGGCTGCACGAATTATCCAAAGTGTGACTTCACTTCTAACCACAAACCAGTGCCTGAGAAGTGTCCGGAATGCGGTAGCCCCTACCTGCTGGAGAAAACCCGGGCAGCCGGGACCTTCCTGGTGTGTCCTAACAATCGTAAGTCGGCCGCAGAAGATGAAGCGCCCAAAAAGCGGGCTAAGAAAGGCGCGGCAGCCGAGCCTGGGGAGCAGGTGGTTTGCAGCTACTCAAGGAAGATTGCGGAGCCGCAGATGGAGTCCGTTGAAGCGATGCGCTATCAGACCAAGGCCGAGGCGCTTCCAGTCGCTTGAGTGGGGTCAAACTGCTTTCCTCCTCAGGACTTGCCAGGATGCGAGCCGGAGCGTACAAATCCTTTGGCGGTTGTTTCACCTTATTCGATCGGATGGAGCCAACAATGAAATTATTTGTGGTAGTTCTAGCACTCTCGGCTGTCCCGGCACTGGCTGCGGATATGAGCTCCGCGAAGGTCTCTGGGTATATCAGTGATTCGATGTGCGGAGCCAAACACAATGGCAGCGCCCCGAACGCGGCCTGCGTAAAAAAGTGTCTTGGCAGCGGAGCAAAGCCGGTCTTTGTTGATGATGCAAATAAGAGCGTCTATACCATCGACGATCCCGACTCGGTGAAGGGTCACGAGGGTCATCACGTTAGCGTTGTCGCGAAAACGGACGACTCCGCTAAGACGATCCACATTTCCAAGGTATCGATGCTGGCCGACCAGGGCACGCCGAGCACCTCGGAAGCGCACTAAAGCTTTCAGAGCCCCTTCAACTTATACCCGCGGCAGTGCATTCGGCTTTGCTGAACACTGCCGCGATTTCGTGTGTTCAATCAACTGATGCGGCAGATGCCACAGCGGGCATCCATCTGCTAAGGTGGGAGAGTAGGAAGGAATGCAGGATTTCACCCCAGTTATGGCAAAGGCAACCTGGAACGGCAAAGTAATCGCGGAAAGCGATACAACAGAGATGGTTGAGGGCAATATCTACTTCCCGGAGAGTTCCCTCAAGCGGGAATACTTCCGTCCCAGCTCGACGATTTCCACCTGCCCCTGGAAGGGACAGGCCAGGTATTACAGCCTTTTAGTCGACGGACAGGAAAATCAGGATGCCGCCTGGTACTATCCGGACCCTAAGCCCGCAGCCCGCAACGTCAAGAACCATGTAGCCTTTTGGCGCGGAGTTGAAGTCGAAAAGTAGGACCATCGCGGCCGGGTTGAGCATCAGTGCCATGCTCCTGAGCTTGACGATGCTTGCTCCTGGCTGGGCATCCGCTGCGCAGCCCCAAGCTAATTCCCCACAGAGAGACCTCGAGGTCTTACGGCGGCTGGAAGAAGAGTATCTGCGAGCCGAAATTGAAGACGATACAGCGATTGCGGGGACAATCCTTGCCGACGACTACGTCGGGATCCGGGCGGACGGCGCCACTTCAACCAAGGCGGACGTCCTTAGCCGTCTTGACCGGCATGAACGGCGCCGTGAACCTTACCTGATTACAGCTACGAATATGCGGCAGCATTTGTTTGGCGATACCGCCTGCGTGACCTACACCAAGGTCTATACCAAGCCCGGCAGCCAGGCGGCTTATAGTGAAAACGTCCTGCACGTGCTTATTCGCCGTAACGGAATCTGGCGCATTCAGGTCAGTAGCCCATTGCCCGCTCCCAAGCTCTGACCTTCGACATTCGGGGGAGAGAAACCGCAGATCTCGACCGGAGCGTAGCGTAAGTGGAGAGATCTGCGGTTTCTCTCCCCCTTCATCCGGTGGTTACGCTTTGGGGAGTCACGGAAACGGTTCCCCGCACGGAAGCCGGGGCGGTGTTTTTGTTTTTACCCGCCTATCTCTGGGATAATGAACCCACTCTGGCGTTTGAACTAGCGGCCGCACCTGGCACTTCTTCGCAGGCGGCAAGCACCGCAACGTATCCCCATGAAGCCACTCAAACTGGCATTGACGCCTACTCGCAACCGTCGCCTGAATGAAGTGACCGGCATGGTGCTGCTGGTGACCGCGAGCCTCCTTTTCCTCGCCTTGGCGTCGTATCACCCTACGGATCCGTCCTTTAACACCGTGGGCCCGACCGGCCGGCCGGCGCATAACTGGATCGGGCTCCTCGGCGCCGCAGTCAGCGACATATTGTTGCAATTGGAAGGGGTCGCCGCCTTTATGGTCCCCCTTATGCTTGGCGCGCTGGGGTGGACCTGGTTGCGATCGCGGCCTGCCGGTTCCCTGGGCGCGAAAGTGTCCGGCGGCCTCCTCTACCTGGTGTTCGCGCCCGCCATCTTCGGCCTTATGCTCGGGCATCTCCGCTGGATGAACGCCCTTCCCCTGGAAGGCCTGACCGGCCGCCTGGTGGGGGATTTCCTGATCCATTACCTCAACTTCCCGGGTGCTGCCATTGTGGTCGTGAGCATGGTGGTGATCGCGCTCTACCTCTCCACGACCTTTAGTTTCAACACCGCTCAACAGTGGCTGGCCATTCACTTTGCCTTCGCCCTGGCATGGCGCGACCGGGTACGAAACTTGCATTCGACCTGGACCAGGAATCGAGAGGCGGCCCGTGCGGAGCGGGATGCCGCAAAACGCGTCGCCATGAGAGACACCCCCGATAGGAAAGCGCAGAAGCCTGAGCAAGAGGAGAGGATTCCCACCTCACGGCGTTCCGCTTTCTCCGACGTGAGCGCTCCCGAGCATGCCTCGAAACCAGAACCTGGGGATCGGCCGCACACCCCGTCGCTTTGGAACCAGATGCCGCGCACCAGCATTCCCGATCCGGAGCCGCTCGAAGTCAGCTTGGCTCCTGAAGAGGAAAATGTTGCAGCCGCACCCCTGGCTGCCGCACAACAGCTTCCTGCAAGCCAGGCGTCGCAAGCTATTTCCGTCAAGAACCGGGCCGATGCGGATGCCCGGCCGGTCACCCTGGCCCCCCGCGCCGTCAGCGGCTTTCGGTTGCCGCCGAGCACATTGCTGCACCGCAGCGATGAGTCGCAGATTGTTCGCGAAGATGATCTCCGCGGGCAGGCCCGCATATTGGTAGAGAAGTGTGCGGAGTTCGACGTTCGCGGTCAGGTGGTGCAGATCAATCCCGGGCCGGTGGTCACCACTTTCGAATTCAGACCGGAAGCTGGGGTCAAGTACAGCCGCGTGACCGGCTTGGCAGAAGATTTATGCCTGGCGATGCGGGCGGAGAGCATTCTGATTGAGCGCATGGCGGGAAAGAGCACCGTGGGCATCCAGGTGCCCAATCACGACCGCGAGACCATCTGGCTGCGAGACGTAATCGAAGCCGAGAACTTCACCCAGACCAAGTCCAAGCTGACCCTGGCCATGGGCAAAGACATCAATGGACGCATCGTGACCGCCGATCTGGCGACCATGCCGCACGTGCTGATCGCCGGTTCCACCGGAAGCGGCAAGTCGGTGGCCATCAACGCCATGATCATGTCCGTGCTCTACAAGGCGACGCCGCTGCAGGTGAGGCTGATCCTGGTTGATCCCAAGCGGGTGGAATTGGGGATGTATGAAGGCATTCCCCACTTGTTCACGCCCATCATTACTGAGCCCAAACTGGCGGCGAATGCCTTGCGCAACGCAGTGCGCGAGATGGAACGGCGGTTGAAGCTGTTGGCCTCGCGCAGTGTCAGGAATATCGATCAATACAACAAGCTCTTTGACAACCAAACGCCGAGCCTCTTTGAGGACGCGGAGGCGGAGCAGCCGCTGGCGCACATGATCATCATCATCGATGAGCTCGCGGATCTGATGATGTTGGATAAGGCCAACGTTGAAGAGGCAATCACGCGGCTGGCACAGATGGCTCGGGCGGTTGGCATCCACCTGGTGCTGGCCACACAGCGGCCGTCGGTGGACGTGATTACCGGCCTGATCAAGGCCAACGTACCCACCCGGATCTCATTCCGTCTGGCGACCAAAGTGGATTCACGAACCATCCTGGACTCGAATGGAGCCGAGGCGCTGCTGGGTCGCGGCGATATGCTTTTCCTTCCCCCGGGAACTTCGCGGCTGCAACGTCTGCATGCTCCGTTCGTCACCGAGAAAGAAATCTCGGAGGTGGTGGCTTTCTGGAAGAACCAGGGCGAAGCGGAGTACGTGCAGGGCTTCCTTGAATCTCCACGGGACGAAAAGGGACGGGACCTGGATGCGGAGCCCGAGGATGGCGACGGCAACGACGAGCTATTCGAGGATGCGGTACGGCTGGTGCTGGAATTCGGTAAGGCGTCCACTTCCCTGCTGCAGCGGCGGTTGCGCATCGGCTATGGCCGGGCTGCACACCTGATCGACATGATGGAGCGGGACGGCATCGTAGGCCCAGCCGATGGGTCGAAGCCGCGCGAGATCCTCAAGCCACCCGACTGGCTCAACCAGGTCGAGCCCGCCCTGCGCTAGCAACTGTCTCCTTACCGCCAATGCTGGGTGCCCCACATCTCGCTCGTTTTTCGCGAGATGTGGGATACCACTGCGCTCAACCCGAAAGCCTTTCGCTCGCTATCAACACTTAGGGTCTAGATCTGTGGTATCCCACATCTCGCGAAAAACGAGCGAGATATGGGGCACCCAACAACGGGTACGCCGAAAAAGCCTACCCGCGCAGCCGGAGCCAGTTCCTTTGGTAGGCAAAGCTGATCGCCAGCAGCAGCACTCCCAGCGCGAGAAAGCTAAGCACCCGATAGCCTTGGCTCTGTTGGCTCACACCATTTAGGAAGATTTTCACGATACTGAAAGCGAGGACAACCAGAGCCTGCCAGCGCACAAAAGCGCTGCGCCGGAAAAACCCCACTGCCATCAGAGCGGCGCCGTAAAGCATCCACCAGGCACTATAGCCCCATCCGGCGGCGATGGTACGTCGCTCCAGTTGACCATAGCCGCCGCAGAAGTCGCGAAAGAAACCCGCCCCACAAAACCAGTAATGATGAATTTCGAGGGTGACAGCAACCAGGAGAGTGAGGCTGAATGCGATGGTCGAAAACTCGGCCAGGTAGGTCCAACTGGCAAAGCCCCGTCCAGGTCCACCGCCGAGGCTGAGGCTGGTAACGATCGCAAATACCATCGCCCCAATCAGGTTGGCAGCGAAGTGCATATTGGCTGCAACTGCCAGCGGCTGCGGCGTTCCGGCGACCCAGTCCACCAGGAGAGAAAGTGCAGCCACGGTCAACACTGCCATCGCGAAGACCCTCAGGGCTGCGTTCGCGCTGGTTTTTGCCAGAGCAACCAGCGCCAGCGATTCGCCCAGCCAGCATAGGGTTACGACAACGCCGTTGAATGCGAGCGGCACGGCCACGGTAATAAAAAAAATACTCAGACCAAGATGAGTGCAATAAAGGACTGCCGGCCGGCGCCGGGCGGCGGCCATCAGCAGGCAGGCCCCTGCGAGGGCAGCCGTGACCCACGGACGCGCGCCATGCTGGCTGCGGGCGCCGAAAAGGACCATCAGGGCAACCCAGGTTGCTACCCCATTGGCAATCGGGAACGCGAGGGGAAAGGACGACTGCGGCGCCGACGGCAGCGTTCGACGAAGAATCAGGAAGGGCGCTATCGCAAAACCGGCGAAGAACAACGCCAGAAAGAAAACCATCACCGGCAGGTGAGAGGGATCGTCCTCACGAAAGCTCCAGCCGACGTAATAGAGCGCCGTTCCCAGCAACGCAGCCCAGGCAAGCCCCTGCCATCGGTGGCTCGCCAGCAGAAACAGCGCCCCCACATTAAGCAAAATAAGGTACGAGAAGAGAAAGATCTCGTTGCTATGCCCTATGGATAACAACGCCGGCGTAGCCAGGCCGCCGGCCAAAGCGTAAAGCCCCAGCAGCTCGGAATCCTGGCGGCGGGCAAGAATCGCATTTGCGACGGTCACTGCCGTCATGGCGAGAAAAATGAGCCCCGGGGGAGCCAAATGAAAAACGCTGGCCGCAGCCCAAAGCGAGAGATAGGCGATGCTCGTACCTAACGCCTTGAGGCTGTAAGAAAAGGCTGGGTATCCCTGGCGGCGAAAGCGCTCCGACCAGGCCACCACACCCGCGGCACAGGCCAGACCGACCCAGATCCGGACTGGGGGCCCGATCCAGTTACGATCAAAGGCCAGTTTCAAGAACCAGGCCACGCCAATGAGCACGGCGAGGATACCGATGCGGTTTAGCAACTGCGCCCCGATCCGGCTTTCGAGCGAAGGAACTTCCCTTGGCTTCGCTTCCTGAACCTGGGGGAGATGCGCGGGGGCGCCGGCTTCCGGCGCCGGAGGAGCAGGGTGCGCCGCGCGCAAGACCTGCATTTCTGCTTCGAGAGATGCGATTCGGCCTGACAATTCCACCAGTTGTTGGCGGACTTCGTCGTCGGAAGCCATGGCAACAACTCTAGAGCATTTCCCTGCCAGCCGTTACCTACGTGTGGTTGGCTAACACTTTAGAGTGCGCTTTGCCGCAGAATGTCTTAAGCTGCAAAAGGTATCCCGTTCAGGAGGCATCCCCCTTAATGACCCGGTCGACTGGAGTCGGGACCCGGCGCACGGTTCTTCTGGTTGATGATGACGCTGTGAGCCTCGAACTAATGGCTGTCCTGCTGGCGCACGAGGGCCACCAGGTGCTCCGCGCCAACGACGCCGGGGCTGCCCTCGACTTGCTCGTATCCGATAAAGCGGGGCGCCCGGATGTTCTGCTGGTAGACCTTCAAATGCCCGGAGTCTCGGGTGGACAATTGGCGGAAAAAGTCCGTGCCCTGGGCAGCCCAGGGCCGCTGCTGTTGGCCATGAGTGCGTCGGAAGCCCAACGACAGCAGCTACTTGCCTTCGACGGATTCCTGCTCAAACCGCTTGCGGTGGACGACCTTCGCCGGGCGCTCAACCCCAAAAAACGGGGCCGCATGCCCGGCGTCCGGGTTCCCCATCCGGGGAGGAAAGAGCCGGTTTCCCCTCCTGCGGAAGCCCTCGACATGGCCGTCATCAAAAAGCTGCTGGCGATGATGCCGAAGCAGGCGCTGCTCGAGCTCTTCGCAGCCTGCATTGAAGACTCCCGTACCTGCATAAGGGCGCTCCAAAACCAGGTCCATCAAGGGGACGAGGGGGAGGTACCGCCGCTGGCCCACCGGATCAAAGGGGCGGCCTCCATGGTCGGGGCCGTGCGTCTGGCCCGGATGGCCGCCGGCCTGGAAATGGGGGGTAGCAAAGAAGCGGCCACCCCTGGCGTTTTGGATGATTTACTGAGTGCATGCAGCGAGTTGGAGCGTATGCTTTTGGCAGGAAATCTAACGAAAACCTAGGGCCCCCCAAATGACCACTACGACAATCTCCGCGACACCTAAGAGCAGCAACGACCGCCTGCATCAGATTCGTATCGTCATCGCCGATGACCACCCGGTAGTTCGCATCGGCGTAAGAAACATGCTTCAGAGCGATCCCGGACTCGACGTCATCGGCGAGGCATCGGATGGCGATGAGGCCATCACCGGAACGTTGGAACTACTTCCAGACATCCTCCTGCTTGATCTGCAGATGCCCCGTCTGCCCGGTCTGGAGGCAATGCGAGCCATCATGAGTGGTTCGCCAACAGTAAAGATCCTGCTCCTTACCAGCACCATCACCACCCAGCAAATTATCGAAGCGCTGCAGATCGGCGCCCGCGGCATTGTTCTTAAAGACGCCCTCGCCGACCATCTCACCACGGCCATCCGGGCCGTATCCTCTGGCGATTATTGGATCGGCGGCAAACGTGTGGTGAACCTGGTTGGCGCGCTGCATGAACTGATGCAGCAGGCTGCGGTTCCCGAACGCAAAACCTATGGCCTGACGCCCCGTGAGCTGGAAGTGGTTGGCTGCATCGTGGAAGGTTGCAGCAATCGTGATATCGCCAAGCAGTTCAGCATCAGCGAAGAAACTGTGAAGCGGCATCTGTCGAACATTTTCGACAAAACTGGAGTTTCCACGCGTCTGGAACTGGCACTGTTTGCAATAGCCCACCAGTTGGTTGCCCTGCAGACCTAACATTTCTTTAAGCTACCCAAAGGAAATCGGCGTCTGGATCGGAGGCGGTTGCGAATTCGCTCAACGCAGCCGTCCCGGCATGCATCTGATCAGTTGCGCCATGCGACTACGGATGCGGCATTGCTTCGCCTCGAGTCCATCGTTGAACGCGCCTGAGCCTTGCGACTGGAGTTCGAAAAAGATGATTGCTGGAAGACTGTTTCTCATTACCACGCTATGCGCTGCCTCGATTGCTGTTCAAGGGCAGGAGCCGAGCCCCACCGCGCAACCACAGCAACAGCAGCCAATCATGCCGGCCGAGAGCGGCCATAATAATGTTCCTTTGTACCGCATTCAGGTTGTGGGCCGGGACATCCCGGCTATCAACTATTGGCACCGCAGCGGGAGCACCAAGATCGGTTTTGCCGGGACCAGTCTCCTACCCCAGGGGAAAGGGGAGGCGAACGTCACCAGCAAGGGGCAGACGTTCATCAACGCCAAGTTCCAGGGTTTCGTGCCGGCAAATAGCTTCGGAGTGGAATACCTGACCTACGTGCTGTGGGCTATCACGCCGCAGGGCCGGCCGGTAAACCTGGGTGAGGTGATGCCCGGCGGTTCCAAGGCCGAAATGAACGTCACTACCAATCTGCAGCAATTTGCGCTGATCATCACCGCCGAGCCTTACTTCGCCGTGACCACACCGAGCGACCTGGTGGTGATGCAAAATACGGTTGCCAAAGACAAGACCACGGGAATCATCGACACCGTGAATGTGCACTTCAACCTGCTGCCGCGTGGGGCGTACGTGCAGACGGCCGGTCAGAACGCAGTGCTGAATCCGGTCAAGCCCAGCGACAAGTCTCCTCTTCAGCTTTACGAGGCCATCAACGCGGTGCAAATCGCTGAGGCCACGGGTGCGGCGAAATATGCGCCAGACATTTTCGCCAAGGCGAAACAGGAACTGGAAAATGCGCAAGCAATGGATGGGAAGAAAAGCCAGCGCAAGGTCATGATCACCTATGCTCGTGGAGCGGTGCAGGACGCGGAAGATGCGCGCGTGAGCACGTTGCGCAGAATGCAGCAGGAAAAGGAACAGCAGCAGCAATTGGCCATGCAGCAAGCGCAGGCCGCCGCTCAGCAATCCCAGATCGATGCCCAACAACAAGCACTGAAGAGGGCCCAAGCTGACGCCGCCGCCGCCCAGGCGGAAGCGGCCGCGGCAAATGCCCGGGCAGCGCAAGCTGCGGCGGAACACAGCGCCCAGCAGGCGACCGACCAAACCGAACAGATGCGCGAGCGGCTACGCGCGCAGTTGAGCCAGGTTCTACAAACCCAGGAAACGGCACGCGGTCTGATCGTGAACATGTCGGACGTTTTGTTTGACTTCAATAAATTCACGCTCAAGCCGGAAGCCCGGGAAAAGCTCGCAAAGGTTTCTGGAATTCTCCTCGCGTATCCGAATCTGAAAGTACAAGTAGAGGGTTACACCGACAATGTAGGCACCCAACAATACAACCAGACGCTTTCGCAGCAGCGGGGCGATGCGGTGCGCGACTATCTTGTGTCCCAGGGTGTTAGCACCGGCAACATCACGGCTACCGGTTATGGGATGAGCAACCCGATCGCAGACAACGCGACGGGCGCCGGACGGGCACAGAACCGCCGCGTGCAGATGGTGGTCTCAGGCAGTGCAATCGGCGTCCAGCAAACCCAGCCCTCGGCGGCGAATCAACCGCAAGCCGCTCCCCAGGGTCCACCACAAGGTGTGAGCAACCCGCCGCAATAGTGTCCCTTTACCGGGTGTGTGAGAACCCGATCTTCAAACTCGAGTCCCGCAGAGCCTGCCCTGAGCTTGTCGAACGGGGACGTCTGAGCTTATTGGACGTTAGTCCTGGGTCTGGAGTTTCTATATTTTAGAGAGGGCGGATAAATCCAAATCTACGGAATGCGCGCGTTTTCTGGAGTCACTGCTTTGATGCTTTGTATCAGGGCACGACTTTAGTCGTGCAGCTATGGAAGCCAACCAGGATCTGGGCTTTAGCCCCTGCGTTTTTTTTCTCTGCTAAGTCGGTGTACCAGTCCTGCTTTGACGGGGTTCTGAACCATAGATGCGCAATGCATTTCGTGCAGGATTG
Organism: uncultured Acidobacteriaceae bacterium; assembly: GCA_963717225.1. Classification (GTDB taxonomy): domain Bacteria; phylum Acidobacteriota; class Terriglobia; order Terriglobales; family Acidobacteriaceae; genus PALSA-350. The sequence goes on from CAVQWB010000043.1 coordinate 330,960, forward strand.
CCATTGCAGGGGCTAAAGCCCAATTCTCTTTTCTCCATAGCGGCACGACTAAAGTCGTGCCCTGATACAAAGCAAAACCCAAAACCGAAGCTCAATCGATCATACCCAAGGCTCACGAAAATGTAGAAACTCCAGACCCAGGACGTTAGTCCGGTCTACTCGACCTGATCGGAGTAATCCCGACAAGGACGGCTGAAAGTTGCCCAAAGGGCCGCCCCGAGGCTCAGGAGAGAAGAGCCAGCCGCGACTCGATGTCGGCAAGGGCCGATTCCAATGCGGCCCGGCGCACCGGACTGGACGTACGCTCGGAGAGAACGCGTTCGCGCTGTAGTTCGAGTTCTTGCCTCTGCCGCGTGACCTTTGCCTGCTCCAATACGTTTCGCTTGGCGGCATCGATCAAAGCGCCCGAAGCGGTTAGCTCTGCAGTTGATTGCTGCTCTTCAACAGACTTGCTCTCCCATCCACGCGCCATGTCTTTATGGTACGACAAGTAGAGGTAATCTCACTCGTGTTATGTCTGATTGAGCCGTTGTCCTAAACCTTTTAAATCATGCAGCCGTCTCGTTTCAGAACGGTCTGCGGAGGAATTATGAAAGTCTGGCAAATTCAATCGTTCGGGATTGACCAGCTGGTGTTAGCGGACGTGCCCCGGCCCCGTCCCGGGCGCGGAGAAGTGTTGGTAAAAGTTCATGCAGTGTCGCTGAACTACCGCGATCTGCTCATGGTGCGCGGCCAATACAACCCAAAAATGGCGTTGCCTCGTATCCCCTGCTCCGATGGAGCGGGAGAAGTGGTCGAGGTGGGGGAGGAGGTAAACGATGTCGCGGTAGGGCAACGGGTGTCGGGCATTTTCATGCAGCATTGGCTTGACGGCGCGCCGACAGCGGAAACCAGCCGCGGCGCACTGGGCGGCGACGTGGACGGAATGTTGGCGGAATACGTAGTGCTGCAACAAAGTGGCGTGGTACCTATCCCCAAACCTCTCTCTTATGCGGAAGCGGCCACGCTTCCCTGCGCGGGAGTCACTGCATGGAACGCTCTGCAACATGCGACGCACGTAAAGCCTGGAGATGTAGTGGTCATCCAGGGGACCGGAGGGGTTTCGATCTTTGCCCTGCAATTCGCGAAGCTCGCGGGCGCGACGGTGATCGGCACTTCGAGTAGCGACGAAAAATTGGCGCGGGCTAAGACCCTGGGACTGGACGCAGGCCTCAATTATCGACAGTCTCCCGAATGGGCAAAGTGGGTCCAGCAGCAAACCGGCAATCGCGGCGCCGATCTGATTGTCGAAGTCGGTGGGGCTGGAACTTTCTCCCAGTCTCTGCAAGCCGTCCGCTTTGGTGGTACAGTCGCGCAAATCGGAATATTGAGCCAGTCAGAACAACCGTTGCCCATCCCTCTGATTCTCCACCGCCAGGTTCGCGTCCAGGGTGTTTACGTGGGCTCACGAGCTCATTTCGAAACCATGAATCGGGCGATCACGGCCGACGGTACGCGTCCGGTGGTGGATCGAATCTATGCATTCGATGAGGCCCGCGAAGCGCTCAAAACCATGGAAAAGGGCTCCCATTTCGGAAAAATCGTAATCCAGGTTGTTGCTTGACGGCCGGTAATTCCCAGTCTGGTTACGGCTATCTGATTGAAACTGCTGGGCTACCAGAAGGACAGTAACTTTTGGGTGATCCGTTGGGACGAAAGCTGTATTTTCCCTACGACAAACGCGACATTTTCGTGCAGAATGCATCTTAACAGTACGATTTTTAACGACAACAACCCGGCGTTTGGATAAGGGAGCTTTTTATGACATTGATTCAAAATCTGCTTGGTTTCTTCTACGACATTATTTTTGGCTGCCGCCATTGGAGTCAAACAAGGCCGTTCACGCTCGAGCAGCAAACCTATAAGGTTTGTCTGGACTGCGGCAAACAGATTTATTACTCACGGGAGCGGATGACGCCGCTGAGTGCGCGGGAAGTGCGCCGGATGAAGGCTGAAGCAGGCCTTCCAGTTACCGTGATTGCCACCTCGGTGAACGCAGGCGACTTTCTCACCCAGCGCGCGAATAAGTCGAACGCCGCCGCTTAAGTATTCCGTTGTCCAGCCGAAAAGGCTGAAGCTCCGTATCGTATGGCCGCAATGCGCGCAGCCCGATACGGAGCTTTTCCGTATCCGCGACCAAGTTGCTTGAAAACGCTACTGTAACAGTTTCTTTTACAGGAGCGCTCGTGGTGCTGGCCACTCGCTCCACGGGTGAAGCAAATAAAATTTGCCATCGGGCGGATCCATCGGACGGATCCAGGTAAGATACAGATCCTGATCCCGGGACCGGTGGGAGAAACGAGTGCCACTATCATTCCCACCTGGCGATGTCACTTCCCGTTTTGGGTGATTAGTAGCCCAGGTTTCCTCGACTCATATTTTCATGAGACTCCCTCCCTCTGCTGGCATATCCTTACTTCTGCCCGTAGGCCTTTCCGGGGCCCAGTCGTCTATCAAAGGGCCGAGAGTGTCGAGGCGATGCATGGAGCGGCGATGCGAAAATCCGCAGAGTATTCACAGTGGATTTACCTCGAGACGAAACAAGTTTGCTTGGCCTTCTGCCAAAGAAAGCCACACCTCGCGGGTCTTTATGAGGCACGGTAGAACCCACCGCAGGTTGCTGCCTCTCGCAACCCCCTGTCTCCTTCTGCTGGCCGCGGGTTGCGGAGCCATGAGCTCCCCTGTAGGCGCCAGTTCGGGCGGCATGGTGATTAACGCGGAAAAAGCCACGATTGATACCACCACCACTGACCAGTTAAGCGCTAAGATGGCTTCCGGTGCCTCCGCGAGCGTCAAGTGGACAATCGCGGCAGGGCAAAACGACGCTTCTCTGGGCCAGGGAACCATCAGCGCAAATGGCGTCTACACGCCCCCGCCCTTGCTTTCCCGGGACCAGGTACAGGTTCAGGTCACTGCGACCTCAAGCAGTGATCCGGCAGCCACAGCGGCTTACCTGCTGACCGTCACGCCTGGATTTACCCAGGTGCTAACCCCAGAAACCGCCAGCGTTGCGCCAGGGGGCACGGTTCAGGTCAAAGGCGAGATCGCTGAAGTCAATTCCGGGTCCATCCATTGGTCGCTGGCGACCAGTGCGGGGGGTGACACCGATCCGGGCGACAGCTACGGCAGCATCGGTGAAACCAGGTGCCATCACTCCACTCGCACCTACACTTACTGCACCGCGACCTATACTGCCCCGCGCGCGTTACCTTCCGGCAGTCCCTCTGTCTTTTTGGTGGGGCTGGCGGCTGGAAATCCTCACTCCGCCGCAGCCCTGCACATTCTGCTGAACGGGGCCGGATTCAATAGCTCAGGCCTGCAGAACCAGGCAGCGCAGACTGGCTACGTGCAGATGGGCTCGTCAGGGGGCAATGCCAACGATTACGACTCAAAAAAGGAGATCGGCAAGGACGGCGGCACCAGGGAATATGTAAATGACTGTTGCGGGGGAACGCTGGGAGCGCTGGTCGCGGACCGGAACGACAATCTTTTCATTCTGAGCAACAACCATGTGCTGGCCGAATCAGACCAGGCCCGCACCGGGGATACCGTCGTGCAACCCGCGCTGGTCGATTTGAATTGCAATCCGCAAGCCGGTCGCACGGTAGGCTCCTTGCGTTATGTGGTTCCCATCCAAAGTACTCAAACCAATGTAGATGCGGCGCTGGCTGCGGCGACGCCCGCAGTCGACGGAACCGGGGCGATCCTGCAGTTGGGGCCATCGATCAATGGCGTGCTGACTCCCGCTGCGCCTGCCGCCGGGGGAGGAGAGGCACTCACTGCCAGCCTGCTGAACCAGTTGCGCGTAGTCAAGAGCGGGCGAACAACAGGATTGACCTGTTCGACCGTAAACACGGTAAACCTAACGGTGCAAGTGGATTACTACTACGATTGCGCCGAAACCCAGCGCTATTACACCAAGACATACGTCAATCAGATCGGCATGCCCGGGGCCAGCTTCGCAGATAGCGGGGACTCAGGAGCGCTGGTGCTCGACGCCAGCAACGCCCAGCCGCTGGGCCTGTTCTTTGCCAGCGGCGCCGATGACAGCAATCACGGCTTCAGCGTAGCCAATCCTATTCAGGATGTGCTGAGCGAACTGGGACAGAAGAGCCAGGCAGACGGGCAGGAGTTCCAGATTGCGGGCGGAGCTCCCCATCCCATCACCTGCTCCAACTACGATGAGCACACTCCACCGGCAACGCGTAGTGTGAGCTCAATTCAGATGGCGGCCGCAAAATCCGCGGCCGAATCCGCAAACGCCCAGTTGCTCCGGCCGGATAACGGCGTCCTGGGCACGGCTGCGGGCAAGAGCCTGGACAGCCCGGGCGAAGCCGCAGTCATCGTTTACGTGGACAAGAACAAGCCCGGTGTCGCCGTTCCCAAAGTGATCAATGGCATACGGACACTGGTGATCCCCACGGATGTGGCGAGCATGAATGCAGGCATCGCACCCACAACGCAGCCCCAGGTGGAAGGCATCCACCTCCCCGCCGACGTTCTGCGTGCCGCTAGCGCGGTACAACGGCAATTTTCGCCACAGTTGATGGCAGATCCGGCGTTCTTCGGCGTGGGCGTAACCCAGAGCTATGACAATCCTGCGGAGGCTGCACTGCTGGTGCTGGTGGATCTGACGAAAACTCCGCGTTCGATGCCCGATCTAGCGGGCGGATTGCGGCTACGCTACCTGCGGGTCAATCGCCTGCATGTGACACGATCGAAATTCGCCCCGGTGGAGCAAGCGCCGCGCTGCGCGCTTCCCTCCTCGCGGCCGGCGGCTGTCAACCCTTAAGGAGTATCACCTGCACCTATCTCTCCACAAAAGACACGGTTGCTCCAGCCGGGCCGTAAACGCCGCAGCTGTGGGCAAAAGAGGTGTGTGAGAATCGGAAGCGAAACAGCAGGTCCCTCCACTTCGCTACGCTTCCACACGCCCCAATACCACCTGGGGTACGTTCTCCAGACGTCATGTTTTTCTAGGCCTCCCTTGGGGTCCGGTTAGGCATTCTGGGCGGTTGTGGCATGAGCGGGTACTGGCGGTAACCCGATCCCGTTTTCGGGAAAGAAAAGCATGAACACACTGCCTGACTGTCGGCCGTTCGTTGCGGAGGAAGGACGGCTGACCACCCGAACAGTGGCATTGTGCTTGCCGATAATCTCGCCGCTCACCCACAGGCCGAGCCCGGTACCGGTCGCTTCCTTGGTAGTGAAAAACGGCTCGAAAATCCGTAGACGGGTTACCCGGGTCATACCGCAGCCAGTATCAGCAACGAACAAGCGAATACCGGGTGTACCGTCCACCCAAGAACGGGAGCGGCGGACAGACAGCCACAGATGCCCTCCCTGCGCCATGGCGTCGATGGCGTTGCCGATCAGGTTGGCAAACACCTGGCGCAGCTCCCCGGAAAAGCAGTAGAGTTCGAGATCTGTTCCGATCTTGCAAGAAACCTTAATCTGCAGCGCAAGCATTCGCCCCGTGAAAAGAGTGAGAACAGACTCCAACAACTCCGCGATGTTGGCAACCGCTGGCAGCGTCGATTGACGATAAAAGCGCAGAGTCTGCTGCGTCATCTCGGCGACGCGGGAGATTTCCTGCTGCGCCAGGTCGGCATAGCCCGAAGCCTCCTCATCGAGCGATGGCTGATGTCGGAGCAGGTAGAGGAGATTGGTGACCGCCTCCAGGGGATTGTTTATCTCGTGCGCAATGGAGGTCGCGAGACGGCCGGCGGCAGCCAATTTTTCCGTCTTCCTCAAAGCCTCTTCTGACCGCTTGCGTTCGGTTGTCTCCACCACGATCGCTCCGACCCAGCGAACCGCCTCCGATGTGGCCTTGACCGGATAAACATTGATAAGCCAGCTACGCACTTGGGTAACGTCACCGGCCAAGGCCGTGTTGAGCTCAAATTGAACAACCGACCTCCCGGTCTCAAAGACACTTTGCACATGGCGCTGAAGCATCTCCGCGGCCGGACCGGGAAGCATTTCCGCGATCGTGCGCCCCAGGTGCCTGCCGATCGGTACCTGGTTCATCTCTGCCAGGAATTGGTTCACACGTACGTAGCGAAACTTGCGATCGAAGAACGCGAACCCAATCGGCGCGTTTTCCAACATGGAGTCGAGTAGCGCCAGGGTGTCGCTAAGCCCGGCCCGCTGCTCCTCGATCGACGTCACCATCAGATTGAAAGCACGCGTAAGATCCGCGGATTCATTGGTCGAGGTGACTTCCAGCGGAAAACCTTCTTTGGTTTCTGGATCACGAATCAGCTTGCGGGTCGCCGCGAGCAAGGCACGAAGGGGACGGGTGATGGAACGGGCAAGAGTGCCGGCAATAATCGCCGTGCCCAGAGCGCCGAGTCCGGCAAAGATGATGGTTATGCGGATGAGTGAATAGATCTCCTGCCATGCCGCGCTCGCATCTTCATACACCCAGGCGAATCCGCTGAGTTGACCGCCGACATGGATCGCCTGGACCGCCTCACGCGCGCCGCCGGGGGCGCGAAAAATCACCGCGACGGGGGTGTCCTCCAGGTGTTTTTTCTCGAAGCGCGTGAGCAGGTCCTTGCCGTTCATGCCCGGATCGCTGCTGGCGATAACCCGGCCGTTGCTATCTGTAACCACCGCTGCACGGATACTTTGAGAATTGGTCATGGCGCGGAGGATAGGTACCAGGTATCCGATCTGGCCCTGGGATAGCGAATCCTGGCTCTGCAGCGCCAATAGATTCACCTCCGATTCCAACCGCAGGCGAGCGCGTTCATGAATTTCAGAAGCCTGTTCGCGTACCAGCAGGATAGCGAAGACAATCACCAACAGGCCTTCGAAGAGAATAAGACCGGAGATGAGCTGCCCTCGAATCGAGCGAGGCTTAAGCCAACTCATATGGCGGCTCCCCTTCCCTTCCACCTGCCCTTAGCCAACCTTCACCGGCGCTCGGCCCGCGAGCTTGGCTTCGATATCCTGTGCGATCTGGCGGCCGTGGAAACGGCCATTCTCGATAAATATTTCGTTGGTTCGCATGCCTGCGACGATCACTCCAGCGAGATAGAGACCGGGTATATTGCTCTCCAATGACTGCGGGTCACACGCCGGGCAGCGATCCTTGCCTTCCATGCGTATACCAAGTGCAGTCAGAAAATCAAAGTCGGGATGGTATCCCGTCAAGGCAAACACGTAGTCGTTATCGATGGTAACGGTACCTTTGGGTGTAATCAGCTCGACCGAGTCCTCCGCGATACTGCCGACAGAACTGGAAAAGTGAGCAGTGACTTCGCCGTTCTTGATGCGATTGTTGATATCCGGCAGAATCCAGTATTTGACGTGGTGATGCATCGCGTCGCCCCGATGCACCAGGGTCACGTGGGCGCCGTGACGCCACAAATCCAGGGCTGCAATCGCGGCTGAGTTCTTGCCACCGATCACCAGCACATTCTGATCGTAATACGGGTGCGGGTCGTGATAATAGTGCATCACCTTAGACAGCTCTTCCCCGGGAACTTCGAGGTAATTCGGCAGGTCATAGTACCCGGTTGCGAGAATGACTTTGCGGGCGCCGTAAGATCGCTGACGGGAAAACCGGTCGACGGTGGTGATGGTGAAATCTCCATCCTCCCCGCTAAGACCCGATACCTGCTGATATTGACGAAACTCCAACTGATAGTGCTCCGCGACCTTGCGATAGTATTCCAGGGCCTCGTTTCGACTGGGCTTCTGGTTGGGACTGGAAAATGGCATATCCCCGATTTCCAGCAACTCGGGCGTGGTAAAAAACGTCATATTTGACGGGTAATGAAAAAGGGAGTTGCACAAGCACCCCTTGTCTACCAGAACGGTACGCAGGCCGGCCCGCTGGGCCTCGATGGCACAGGCGAGACCGGTAGGACCGGCCCCGACCACCAACACGTCAAAGCTTTCCTTCAGAACACCACGGCTGTGCTCCATCTCTATAGCTTAGACGATGAGTCGTTCCCAGCCGATGACTGAAATCGCTATAATCGAACGTTCTGGCAATACAGGAGCCACTTTTTTATGTCGAATCACCGCAAAGAAAAAGACTCGCTTGGTTTTGTCGAGGTGCCCTCGAAGGCTTACTACGGCGCGCAAACGGCGCGCGCGGTCGACAATTTCCCCATTTCCGGTATGCGCGCTCATTCCCAGCTCATTCGCGCCCTGGGCATGGTCAAGCGCGCCGCCGCGGAAGCCAACAAGGAACTCGGGCTGGTGGATCAGAAGCGTGCCGATGCGATCGTCCAGGCGGCCCAGGAGCTTATCGACGGCAAGTGGAATGCTGAGTTCGTGGTCGACGTCTTCCAGGCCGGTGCGGGCGTAAGCCTGCACATGAACACCAATGAGGTAATTGCCAACCGGGCCAATGAACTCCTGGGAGGAAACCTCGGAGAGTACGCCCACGCACACCCCAACGACCACGTGAACTATGGACAGTCGACCAACGATGTCTTCCCGACTGCCATGCGCCTCGCCACGCTACTCGCACTCGACACCTTCTATCCGGTGCTGGACAAGCTGGCCGCAACCTTTGCGGAAAAAGCGAAGGCCTTTCACGGCATCATGAAGTCCGGCCGCACTCACATGCAGGACGCAGTTCCGATGCGCCTGGGACAGGAGTTTGCGGCCTATGGCCTGGCCATTGAAAAGGGCCGGCAGTTCCTGAAGCTGGCTTCCGAGACGCTACGCGAATTGGGGCTGGGTGGCAGTGCGGTGGGTACTGGCATCAATACCCACCCGGATTACCGCGTGAAGGCGATTGCCCACCTGGCTCGCATCTCCGGGCATAAGCTGGTGCCGGCCCAGGACATGCGCTGGGCGATGCAATCCAATGCCTGTATGGCCGACGTGAGCTCAGCTTTGCGCGGAATTGCGCTGGAAACGATCCGGATTTCCAATGACATCCGGCTGCTTAGCTCGGGCCCCAATACCGGCTTTGCGGAAATTAATCTTCCCAGCCTGCAGCCCGGTTCGTCCATTATGCCGGGCAAGATCAACCCGGTCATCCCGGAGCTGGCGGCCATGGTCAGTTTCCAGGTCATCGGCAACGATACGGCCGTGGCCTATGCCGTCCAGGCAGGCCAGCTGGAGCTGAATGTCATGATGCCTACCATGGCCCACAACGTATTGCACAGTGTGACCATCCTGGGCAACATGCTGCGCCAGTTCGATGAGTACTGTATTCGCGGCGTCACGGCCAACGAGCAACGCTGCCAAATGTATGCGCAAAGCACGGTCTCGTTGGCCACCGCACTGAACCCCTACATCGGTTACGCCAAGGCCGCGGAAATTGTGAAGGAGTCGGTTGCCACTGGAAAGTCGATCATTGAAATCGCCCGCGAACGGAAGCAGCTCACCGAAGAGGAAATTGCAGAGATATTGGACCCGGTTAGGATGACCGAACCACAATATCCCCTGGAAGCCGCAAAAGAACGAGACAAGGCTGTCGTGGGTTAGAGAAGAAAACAGCAGGTCCCTCCACTCCGCTTCGCTGACATTGCTAGATTCAAAGTTCTTATACTCGCCGTTACTGACGCCCGAAGCGATATACCAGGCCGGCGTTGAAGCCTAGATTCTTCACCTGCGGAGTGTTGCTGAACGTCGTCAACCAATAGCCGGGTTGTATACGGAAAGCGAGCGCGGGACCGAGGTTGTAATCGATCGGCACCCCTGCCGCAAAGCTGACGTTGGTTCCGTTACTCCACAATCCGACGGCTGTGCCCGGCAGCTCGGCGCTGTTGGCATTGAAGTTGCCCTTGGACCCACCCACCAGAACCTGTCCACTGATGGCCCAATGCTCCTTGCGCACAATGCGATATTGCGGGCCCAACATGAAGGAGTACTCGCTGATGCTGGGCTTGAAAATATTGAAGGGGCCAGTGTATGTGAAAGCGGTCCCGTAATAGCCGCGCAGGTCTACCGTAACGCCCAGGCGGGGACGAAGATAATCTGTCACCCCAACATTCCACGCGGATTCGTTGATGTGCTGGAGCGAACCGCCGGGGCGAAAACGGGTGTAGCCGCCCCCTCCGTAGATTTCGAACTTGTGACTGTAGGTATCCTGAATCACGCGCTGGCGCCGCTGCATCCGGCGCGCCTGTATTCGGGCCTGAGCCTCCTGGGCCAGGCGAACTTGATTTTGTTGTGGATTCTCGGGCTCGGCCTGAGCCGGTGCTGGAGCCTGTGAACTGGTATCGGTGGGATTCTGCGCCATGAGCCCGGGTACCGCGAGAATGATCAAAAAAAGAAGCGGATACACTTGGCATCCAAAACGCTTGCTATGATGCATGAACCTGAAAGCCTCCACTGCCTGCCGCCACTCGGCGATGAAAATACGGTTTGATGTCCTGGTTAGTATTAGAGCATTTCTGCGCTTGCTATATCCTTCTCAGGACCGGGGAGTGCAGCTTTTCTTATCCCATGCGGCAAAAGAGGGCGAACTGAATGAGATTCCTGATCGGGCTCGTGATCGGCCTGCTGATTGTGCCAATAGGCATCTGGCTTTACCTCACCGCGGGCAGTCCCCCGGTGGCCACCGGCGATGCACCTCTACCCTTCGAGGCCAGACTCGTCCACATTCCGATGCACGCTCGCATCGATCGGGAGTTGATCAAGACACCCCCACTCGAGGCCAGCCCCACCAACCTGGAGATCGGCGCCCACATCTACCGCCAGCAATGTGCTTCCTGCCACGGTCTCTATGGACGTCCCTCCAGCTTCGCCAAGGGTATGTTTCCAGAGGCGCCCCAGCTATGGGAGCCGCACCGCAACGGAGTCGTCGGCGTCAGCGACGACCCCCCGGGCGAAACCTATTGGAAGGTGGCCAATGGTATCCGTCTCTCCGGCATGCCCTCCTTCAAGAAGGTGCTCAACCAGACAGAGATGTGGCAGGTGTCGCAACTGCTGGCCAACGCAGATAAACCCCTGCCCCCAGGCGTACTGACACTGTTGAAACAGCCGCTGGATCTTGACCCAGCGGCCCCGCAATAACCTTACTTGAGCGTGTACGTGACCCCGGCAGTGAACTGGAACGAGTTCTTTTTGCTGCCGGCGGCCGGGTCGTTCAGGAAGTCATCCAACGCCCCAACGGTAAATCCAAGCCGCTTGTACACCGGGAACAATAACCCCGCCGTCGCCACTGCCGAATAGGCATTCGACTCATTGAACGCAGGGGTGATCACTGCCCCCTGGTTGAAGACCAGGCCCTTGGGCAGCTTCAGCATGTACGTGTCGCCAAAATTGGCGCCGATCAGATTTTTGCTCGGGCTGACCGGCGGCGGGATGTTCGGGAGCAGAAAGAACTTCTGTTTCTCATAGTGAATATCAAACTTCAAATCCAGTTCCTGCTTCGGAGTCTTGATGAGCGTGTAACCCATTCCACCTCCATAGAGTTGCTGCAGATCCAGGCCTTGCGAATAGTTGTGGTCGAAGGATGAATCCACCAGGAAGTAGAAGCGGGGCGTGAAGTACCAATCGTGCTCAGCATCGAAGTGGATGATGTTGGTCTTGATGGTCGCAGTGCCGGGCTGGGTAACCGTACCGTAAGCCCCCGTGAAATCAAACAGGGTTCGGGTACGCGGGTCGAGCCAGTTTACCGTCGGAATCGTTCGTACCAGGGCAACCGCACCGTTAAACGCCCTGCTGTTCTGTGTTGCCTCCACGGTCGCTGCGCCCGCGGTGATCGCGCCGGTCCATCCGTAGGAGAATCCTGGATTTCTGCGCACTTCTTTGCCGAAGGTGTCCTCGTCGATCATGTATTGGGCGTTCTTCACCGGGATGTCTTTGGTGGTGCCGCCCGTGCCGGCCACATGGACCTGATCGTCCTGAACCTGGACCGCTCCCTGGGCAATATCGGCGTCAGCCGTCTTGCGGCTGACGTGCTGCCCCTGCTGAACCACGGCAAACTGTTGCGATGAGTGGATGGACTTGATCTTGTCCCAGGTCACGGTCACATCGCCGGCAATGTCGCTGTGAAAGGTCACGCTGCCGCCGACTTCGCGCAGGAGCTTACCGGTCAACTGATCGCCATTCGTGAAGATGATCACATCCGGCGCTGGCGCAGCGCTCTTGGCCGGCGCACTCTGTGCATGCCCAGGAAGAGCGAAGGTGAGTCCAAGAGTCACTCCCAGCACAAGACGCAGAGTGGTTGGAAGTCGCGAAATGGCACGGCTGGCAAATTCAAATTTGGACATAAAAAGGGAACCTTCCTCGAAGGAGATGGGTAGCGCGATAAAACAAACAGCGCTTGGTAGTGATGGATTGGGCCCGCGAAACTGACGCACTTATCGTAAAACGTTCGATCGAACATGCCGTTAGAACCGGCACGGAAGCCTTCAGCTGGTTGTGATAGGGCGCAACCAGCTTACCCAGGCCGCTTTCGCAACCCTATGTCGGCACAGGACCTCTTGCACAGTAGCACTGGATTGTGGGCCGCCATACCCGTAAAATACGTACGTGGCGATTACCAGGACTCAAGCTCTCGACTATTTCCGCTCCGATGACCTCATCGGCCTGGGTATGGAAGCCGATGCGCTTCGGCGCAAGCTGCATCCCGAGGGCGTAGTTACCTACATCGTTGACCGCAACATTAACTATACAAATTTTTGCACCGAGTATTGCAGCTTTTGTGCATTTTATCGGCCTCTTAAAGGAAAGCTCGCCAGCGAAGGTTACATTCTCGACTTCGAAACGATTTACCAAAAAATTGCGGAAACCGTGGAGATGGGGGGCACTGGCGTGCTCATGCAGGGCGGCCTGCACCCCGATCTCAAGATCGATTGGTTTGAACGATTGCTCCAGGGCATCAAACAACGGTTTCCCCAGGTCTGGCTGCATTGTTTTTCCGCCTCAGAAATTCTCGCCATCGCCGAATACAGCAATCTCTCCGTGCGGGATACCATCGCCCGCCTGCGGGATGCAGGCCTGGCGTCGATTCCGGGTGGTGGCGCCGAAATCCTGGACGACGAAGTGCGGCATCGCATTGCAAGGTTGAAGTGCTCCACGCAGGATTGGGTGAATGTGCATCGCACCGCGCATGAACTCGGCATGCGCACCACGGCGACGATGATGTTCGGCGTGGGGGAGAGTTTTGAGCAGCGCATCAACCACTTCGAGCAGGTGCGCCGCTTGCAGGAAGAAACCGGCGGCTTCACTGCTTTCATCCCCTGGAGCTTTCAACCGACCAATACTGCCCTTGGGGGCCGCAAGTGGGATGAAGCCACATCCGTCGAGTACCTGAAAGTACTCGCGATCTCACGTCTGTATCTCGACAATGTGGAAAATGTGCAATCGAGCTGGGTCACACAGGGACTAAAGGTCTTGCAGCTTGGTTTGCGCTTCGGTGGTAACGATGTGGGTTCGGTGATGCTTGAAGAGAATGTAGTGAAGGCAGCTGGGACCTCGAACTGCACCACGGAAGAAGAGCTGCGGCATATCATCCGCGGCGCCGGGTTCCGTCCCGTGCAGCGAGACACACTTTACACTACCTATTTTCTCAACTGAACTCTTTTCGGGACCAGCGGCACATAGCAACAAACCACGTGAGATGAGCATCTTAGCGAATAGATTAAAATAGGTACGGAGGCTGCACCCTGATTGCTGACCACCTAAGCAACTTACCGATGGCAGCCATGATCTATGGCCGTTTGGGCTGGTGGTTGGCGTCTCCGCAGCATGGGCTGCAGCATTATTTCAGAACCCACTATGCGGATAAAACCTTCGAACACCTGTATCGCTGGAACCCTTTTGACACCGCGCTCCTGATTCCCTATTTCGTGGTGATGGTAATCCTGGCTTTTTACGGCATCCATCGTTACCAGCTGGTCTACCGCTATTACAAAAACCGTAAGAATGCCGTACACGAGCCCCGGTCGCATTTCGCCGAGCTTCCGAGCATCACCCTGCAGCTGCCCATCTTTAACGAGCAGTTTGTCGTGGACCGGCTCATCCAGGCCTGCTGCAATCTGGATTATCCCGCGGACAAACTGGAGATCCAGGTACTGGACGACTCCACGGACACTACTGTGGACGTCGCCCAGGCGGCGGTGGAGCTTTATCAATCCCTGGGCCACAAAATCGTCTACATCCACAGGGTCAATCGCCACGGCTTCAAGGCGGGCGCGCTGCACGAGGGTTTGCGGGTGGCAACGGGCGAGTTGGTCGCCATTTTTGACGCCGACTTTGTGCCCCCGAAAGATTGGCTGATGCAAGTTGTCCATCACTTTGCTGATCCGAAGATCGGCATGGTGCAGACGCGCTGGACACATCTTAACCGCGACTTCAGCTTCCTTACCCAGGTGGAAGCCATCCTGCTCGATGGCCACTTTATTCTCGAACACGGCGGACGATCGCGCACTCACGCCTTTTTCAATTTCAACGGTACGGCCGGCATGTGGCGCCGCGTGGCGATTGATGGATCGGGAGGCTGGCAGCACGACACGCTGACAGAAGATACCGACCTCAGTTATCGGGCGCAGCTCAAAGGCTGGAAATTTCTCTATCTGCAAGATGTTGAGTGCCCTGCTGAATTGCCCATTGAAATGACTGCGTTCAAGACCCAGCAGGCGCGCTGGGCCAAGGGCCTGATTCAGACCTCAAAGAAGATTCTTCCCATGATGTTCCGCAGCGATGCGCCCTTCCACGTGAAGCTGGAAGCGTTTTACCACTTGACGGCAAACATCAGTTATCCGCTGATGATCGTGCTTTCCACATTGTTAATGCCGGCAATGATCATCCGTTTTTATCAGGGATGGTTTCAAATGCTGCTGATTGACGTTCCCCTCTTCATGGCGTCGACGTTTTCCATTTCCTCCTTTTATCTGGTTTCGCAAAGAGAACTTTTTCCCGGGCAAATGGTACAGAACGTTCCTGTATCTTCCGTTCCTCATGGCTCTGGGAATAGGGTTGACGGTAACCAATACCAAGGCGGTATTGGAGGCACTCTTCGGCATCAAGACCGCGTTCAAGCGTACCCCCAAATACCGTATAGAAAAGCGCGGCCAGGTCCCACAGGCCAGCAAGTATCGCAAACGCCTCGGCATTGTGCCTTGGATCGAGCTTTTGATCGGCAGCTATTTTGCATTAACGATCTGGTATGCAATCACCAATGAGAACTATTTCACCGTGCCCTTCCTGCTACTCTTCGTGCTGGGCTACTGGTACACCGGTCTTATGTCGCTGCTGGAAGGCAGATTTGACCGCTTTCGGATTGGACAACGCGGATGAATCCTCACCGAAGCCCTTTCCCGTGGGCGTGTAGTCACATTTTCACTTCTACTCTGCGCAGGAAGGTGCAGCGATGTGCGTCTTTTCTTGAGGAAAAGCCGCGTCGGGAGTGGTTGCTTTGTATATACCAGAAGTGAAAATGCTTTAGTCGCATCAATCCTCAGTCCATGCGGCCAGTTCATTTCCGTCTGGATCGGCGAAGTGGAAGCGCGATCCTCCCGGAAAGGAAAAAATGTTCTTGGTGATTTTCCCCCCGGCATCTTTGATCTGTTTTTCCGTGGAGGGAAGATCGTCGACGTAGATGACGACGAGCGGTCCTGCACCAGGCGCGACCGGGCCCAGGCTGAATCCACCAGCTATCCTGCCATCTTTGAAGCTAGTGTAGCTGGGACCATAATCCACAAATTCCCATCCGAAGACCTGGGTGTAGAACTGCTTGATCGCCGGCAGATCGTTGGCGCGAAATTCGATGTAGTCGATGGTTTTGTTGCGGTTCATACGTTCCTCCACGTGCGATAGGCGGCTGGCCAAGTAAGCACACCCCCGCGGTGTGCTCGCAATGCCTCCGTCCATGCTCCCTGCGAGTTGGAGAACGTGGGTAGGGTCTCTTCATCCAAACGGCTGAGACCACCGAGGTACACGAGAAGAATATGGAAGGCAGAGCCAGAATTCAAGCATGGGCGTCGGTTGCTCATCGTGCAGCTTGGGTAAAGCGCAACAAGATCAAAGGGAACTGGACGGGTGCCACCAAAAATCCCGGGGGGTCTACAGACTGCGGACAAAACTCAATGCTGAAGGTATGGGAGGGATACATCTTTCTTCCTAACCAGAATCACAGGAAAAACGCGAAGGGTGCCCCAGGTCTCGTTTTGAGACCTGCGATCCCCGCAACCAATGCTTCATGGATACCCGTGACGCAACCACAGGGTAGCTGATGGATGATCTGCATCTCTGGTACGAGACCCTCGCCAGCCTCTCGCGCAAGTCCGACACCTCAGAGGCCATCCGCTACGCGCTCTCCCGCTGGCGTGTGCTTGGACGTTACCTCGACGACGGTTCAACCGAGATAGACAACTCAGCGGCCGAACGGCCCCGTCAGCTCTTATTCATTACTCCAAGCCCATCGCGTGTCCAACAACTGCCTCGTCAGAACTGTCCAAATTAGCTGGGTGGTTCCAGGTCTAACTGCCAGTCCATTTTGTATGCACCCGCGGATGCCAGATTCACAGGACTGTCCCGGTGCGGAATGAGGCGAGTTGTCTATTGAGGGGACACACCGCTCCGGTCAAAAAGACGAAATCGCTTTCGGTCGAGTTCTAGCTTGGTTGCTTCCTGGATTACCGAAGAAAGGCGCTGTTTTAGAGCGGGGATTTCATCGGCTCGTCCGGATTTTCGCAGAGCAATGATTAAGTGGTAGAGGGCGATCCGGTCGTTGGGACTTAGTCTGATTGCAGCTCGGCTTTGTTCAATTGCGAGATCATTCTGGCCGGCGTCGAGGTACAGAGAGGATAGTAGGTCTCGCGCATAAACCAGGCTTGGATCTAGCTGGACAGCTCGTAGCGCCGCACCGAGTGCCTCCTGAAATTCCGTAGTGCCGGGTTCGCCCCCGCGTTCGTGCAAGACACGGGCCAGCAAATAGTGCAAGAGGGCGTCATCCGGACGCTTCTCTAACTCTGTACGCACGACCTTGAGCGCTTCATCCGGATTGTGCTTTGACAATTCCAAGAGACCCTGAGCATATTGCCCCAGACTTTGTCCGGGGTTAAGCCGTTCAGCTCTGGTGAAATCCGCCTGCGCCTTGGCGAAGTCATCAATCTGGACGTAGAGCATGCCGCGAGCTAGATAAAGCGAGGAGTCTTGGGGCAGCCGCTGAAGGCCGGCATCGAGCATGTCCACGCCCACCTGAAATGACGAATGATCGAATGAAAGAGCGGCGAAGGCCAGATAGTTGTTTGAGTTCGTTGGCTTCAGAACGATCGCTTGACGAAGTAAAGCCACAGCACGTGGAGTATCGCCCGCCGCCTCATAGGCGTCGGAAGCCAGGCTGAGAACATCCGTGTCCGCGATATCTCCTGCCAACAAAGGCGCCAGGGTATCGATTGTTCCTTTAGTGTCGCCTGCTTGCAGCTGGACAACTGCTAAATCGTACCTGACGTCATTATTGTGCGGAGCCAGCCAAAGTAGCCTCGCAAATATCGGAACCGCTTGCGGTGGTTTCTTGAGCTGCTCAAGACAATATCCGTAGATTTCCAGCGCCTGGTGGTCAGACCAGATCACGGACCCGGCATCTTGAAACTCATTCGCCGCAGTACCGCAGTCATTCTCCTGCTGGGCAATGACGCCCAGCATAGCATGTGCTGTCTCGTCGTGCGGGGCGGCTATCACAGTTTGCTTCAACAAGTTTTTCGCCCGTGGGTCGCCCAACTGATACTCGAGTTGCGCTGCGCCTCTCATCGCTTCAAGGTAATGAGGGGCGATCGTCAGTGCCTTGTTGAACGCTGCCAATGCCGTTTCGGGATTGCCTTTTAACGCCAGAATCACTCCTTCAAGAGTAAGGATCCTGAAGTCGTTGGGCCTTTTGTTCAGTGCAGACTGAGCGATATACAAAGCCCGATCATAATCCCGAGCGCGAAGAGCGGCTTGAATCGTCTCAATTGGGTTCAGGGTGGCTTGAGCGAAGCAGCATAGGACACCGGTCAAGGACAGAATTGCGAATACAAGCGTGCGAACATTTCTAATACTTCGATCGACCCTTGCGCCGCTAAACGAGTTTAGCTTATTATTCGGTGCCATTTCCTGCGACCCTTATCAGACATCTTTCGGCACCACGAACGGTTGACGATATCCGCGGTCCTCGCCGCGCAACAGGCGGTTCGCCTCAGCGTCATTCTCTACCAGCTCGGTCTCAGGATTGAAATTCAGCGTTCGCCCCACCCGATAGGAGGCGTTCGCCAAGTGTGCCAATCCAGAGGAGAAGTGAGCTTCTTCAATCGGGGCTCTGAGGTCTTCCTTTTTTCGGCTGATCACACAGGCAATGAAGTTCGCAAAGTGGTCTTCCGGCTTTTCAGGCGCGGATGGACCGGGTTGCTGCGCTCTTCCTAACCAGCTCCGGTAACCCGCAACGTTGTCGATGGCCAGGTACCCCTTTGGCCCGTAGAAAATATTTCCCACCGTGTTTTGGTTTCCCTCCTGCGGCCCGAGGCCCGCCTGGGTAGTTTGGGTGGAGGGTTTGGCGGTATCGACGCCTTTTCCAATCCCGGCCTCGTGGTTCGTTATCCAATGGCGAACCTCAAACTCGAGCAGGGCGCGTTTCCCTTTGGGGAGATCATATTGGAAAGCACAGTTCAGCACGTTGGGAGTCTGTTGATCATCGTCGAACATGAAGTGGCCGCCAACCGCCGAGACTTTATTGGGGAAGCCCAAACCCAACCCCCATCGCGCGATATCCAGCTGATGGATACCCTGATTGCCAAGATCGCCGTTGCCATAGTCCCAGAACCAATGCCAGTTGTAGTGGAAGTGATTTTTTGTGAAGGGCAGCAAGGGAGCGGGGCCGGTCCACAGATTGTAGTCGACGCCTTCGGGAACCGCCGATACAGGCGTGTGGCCGATCGTGTCTCGCCACTTGAAGCAAAGGCCGCGGGACAAATAAACATCGCCGAGAAAGCCGTCCCGCAACTTTTTCACAGCCTCCATGACCTCGGGATCGGAGCGGGTCTGTGTTCCATGCTGCACGATCCGGTTATATTTCGCCGCCGCACGAACCAGTTGCCTGCCTTCCCATAAATTGTGCGAACAGGGCTTCTCCACATAGACGTCTTTGCCGGCCTGGCAGGCCCATATGGCCATGAGCGCGTGCCAGTGATGGGGTGTGGCAATTGACACGACATCAATTGACTTGTCGTCGAGCAACTTGCGAACGTCGGTATAGGTCTTCGGTTGAAAACCCAGCTTCTGTACTTCTGGAAGGCGTTTCCGCATTACGTTATCGTCGATGTCGCAGAGTGCCGCAATTTCAACATTCGGCAACGCTCCATATCCACGAATATGGCTCTCGCCTCGCCAACGCAGCCCGATGATACCCACCCGTACCCGGTCGTTAGCGCCGAGGACAGTCCCCGGCCTGTCCCATGCCCGAAGGCGCTCGGCTGCTGTCACCACGGCGACCGCTTTTGCCCCCGTCTTTAGAAATTCTCTCCTGCTCTCGTCCATCTCCGTATCACCGTTCCTCTTCTAGGAACCGCCAGTTCTTCGACTGCTCATTACTGATTTGCGGCGTACTCACTGTACTTCGCCGTCACCTGCGCCTGCTTGTAGTTACCATCGTGAATCAATACACGATAGCGAAACTGAATCGACTGTCCCTGGGGAATCGTATAGCTGCCATCATGGTGAGGATCCTTAAAGAAGTAGCTAAGGCCAAAAGGATTCGCAGAGAGCAATCCATAGCCACGAGCGTGCCAATATGTAGGATGATGAAAGCTTTTCGGGCTCTCGAAGATAGCGACGCCGAGCGATTGTCCATCGATGACGCCGTCAACATCCACCCAGCTAGCGCGCTTCCCCCATATTTGCGGCTCCCCTACGCCGCCTTCCGAACTGACCATGGTTCCTGTGGGTGCATCCAGTTCAGGTGCGAGACGAAGGGCAAATGTGCCCTCTTTCGTATCCCCAAACTTAACCGGACCATGGTTGGCTCGGATGACAATCTGACAATCGATAACACGCGAGTCCTGGTCACCACTCAATATGTACTCTTGAACTTCTTCGGCAAAAGGCTTGTGATCCGGGCCCTCAAGATCAAATGCCGCGCGAATGGTGCCCGAAGACGGGCCACTGCGCATTTCCTCAATCTTGCGCAAGACCATCCGCCCAAAGTTAGAAGGATGGGCCGCGCCATAATACTTCGCGAACACTTCTTCGCTCCAGAAGTCATAGCCGTTGATGTCGCCATGGCCGAAGTACATGTCACGCTGGTGTGGCTCCAGGCTGCGATCATGCTCGTGTCCGGCGGGAACGGTATTCCCGGTGGGAAAGCCGCGCGTGATGACCACGCCCTTCGGGTCACGCAGAGGTTGCAGAAACGCTTTGGCGATTTTCGGATCAAAATTATAGGCTGTAAAAGGTTTACCTCCGATTGCGACCTGAATAGTATCCCCCTGTCGCGCTAACGTCACCGCTTCCGGCTCGCTCCGGCCGGGTAGAGTGATGAGTACCATTCCTGCTAACGAAATAACAGTGGTTACAAGTCTGCTTTGCACGAAACCCATTCTTCCTCGTTGTGACTTTTCATGGTTAAAATTGACTTACTGCCCGATGCCGCTTATTTTCCCCAGGATCCTTAGGTGACTGCGCTTCCTGAGCTTGCAAAATGCGCCACATGGTACCCGAAAAGATCATCTCCTGCGCGCTTTGCGGCACCTGGCAGGCGTCCAACATCGCGTGGTAGCGCGCCAGCGCCGATCGAATTCCTGCAGGTCTCCACCAAAAACATCCGAGCCGAAAACGAGTTTCTCAAATGCGCTGGCACCGCTGGCCGGCGTATGAGGGCTCGCGACTCCTGTCCACCAGAAAATGGAGCGGAAGAAGCCATAGTCATCCTTCTTCTTGATGAGAGTGGTGCCCGAAACGTCGAAATAGAGATTCGGGTTCCATCTGTCCAATTTCGGCTGCTTCCGCGTAATCCGGATTTCCCAGATGGGCGCCGATAATAGTCAGCTTTGGCCAGTGTCGCGCAATCAAGTCAAGCCGCGTAACCCGGCTCCGGTCGAAGCTGATATCCGCGGGCTGTTCAGGGTGCAGTCGATTCACGATGCCGGTGTGAAAAAGAAGAATCATGTGATATTTGTCGGCGCGATCGTAGATCGGCCAGTATGCTGGATCGTCGTAGTTCTTTCAGCGTGTGAAGTAATTTCGCCCAAGCCACGAAAGCCCGCCGCATGGAAGCGGTCGATCTCCTGAAACATTCGGATCATCCAGCTTGATATCCCCAAAACCTATGAAGCGGTCAGGATGTTCCTGAATGAACTCACTGGCGTGGGAGAAGCCGTCTGGAGTTGTCAGCAGAAAAGCCAACCCGTCAGCCGCATTCAATTTGTCGAGGAGCTTGTCGAGGATCCCGGACTCGCCGTTGTAATGTATGTGAACATCGATAAGTTTTGGGGGATGCGCCTGCGCCATGGCCGGTAACGACGCTGAAGAGCAATCCCAACACGGCTAACCATCTAGAACACTGTCTCATCGGTCCCTCGTTGCCAATTCACCATGCGTATCTTTGGAGCTGTTAGTATGTTGGCCTTTTGGGTGGACGCCGCAAGAAAGAAGCTTTTCTATCCGACAAAAGCATCGCCAGGCCAGCCGGATTACAAAAGGCCGCTTCAGCTATGCTCTAGCCAATCGATATACACTTCTTCATCGTCCTCCATTGTCGTTCGAATGGTGAGTTCTTTTGCGGCCAGGGATGCCGCAGATATTCTCTCCGAATAGCGCTCACGCACTGCGGATTCGGGCAAAACTTCCCCCTCTGCGTTCAGTGCGTCTATTATCCAAACCGGCCGTGGATAGATCGCAGCCGTAATGTCCGGGATGTCGAAGTGTTGCAGAATACCGGGGACAAACCAATCGAGAGCTAGGACATAGTCCTCTGAATCTACAACCGAAATATATGTGGCGAGTGCACGGCGGATGAGCGCAGATCGAACGCGCTTGTCCAGTGCCGTTGCCATTAGAGCCGCCAAACCCGCGTGAGCCGCTCCCCAGAATTCGAATCTGCGAGGCATTAACATCGGATCGTGAATTGAGATAATCGACGGCCCGCATGATATCCCAGACTCTCTGACCGATAACCGGGCTTCCAAGGACCAGATTTGTCCAGGCAAATTCTTCTTCTGACTGCATCCCCCTGTAAAAGTCTGGTCCGCCGTTCGGAGGCCGAGGAGCGGAAAGGCCCATTCCGCGCAAGTTGATTGCACACATCGCGCCGCCATGGCTATATATCTCATCCAGTGGACTCGATTCGGTCACCGCCTCATTTACTAGTTTGTCGGTTATGTAGAGCACGCACGGACGTGCGGCCGTTCCCTCTATCGCTCGAACGAACCAGCCTACAATGCGAATGCCCGGTTCAGATTCATATTGAATCTCGTCGATGCGCAGCTTCCGTCCAGGATTGGATGAGAGGATTTGAGCGTTGAGGGGGGTGCGTTGTGACGGAAGAGACAGTAACCTGGCAAGCTGCGCGCGAACCTGTTCACGAGCCGAGGATGGATCACCGCCCTGAATACGGTACAGGCTTGGAGGCAGCAATTCCTTTGCGCGTTCGCGATTGAGCTGGACGAGAGATTTGCCTCCGAGCGACGTCAACACCTGACCGGTAGTCGTACAATTGAGAGTCTTATCGGGAGAGGCATAGAAATCAACCTCTTCTACGCCCGCATCCATCTTTTCAAACCATCGATTGAACCAGCCATACATCGCGCGACGTGAGAAGAAATCAAGTCCATGTGGAAGGTTTGCAGCAAACAGTTCCACCTTGTCTCCGGCGCCAAAGATTCCATAGGTTCGCAGCAGTTCGTTGTAGTTTTCTTTGACCGCTTCCTCGTAGACGGGAGAGTAGGTTTGCCCTTCGTCGTGAACCGTGTAACACATCAGGAGCGGCTTCGGAGCAAATGCGGCCAGCAGGTCGCCTCGGTCAAGACCCAAGGGAAGGCTCCCCACGATGTTCTGTTCCGCGTCGGCAACTGCCCCCGGCGGATCGAAGTATGGTCCCCCCATATTTTCGAAGTTGCCCTCGATTGCCACTGCCGCCTGAATTCTAGGGTCGAGAGCCATCATATACATCGTCATGGTGCCTCCTCCCGAATGGCCAGTGCAGCCTATGCGTTGCGGATCCACCTCGGAGCGGCTGAGAAGATAGTCTAGAGATCGGATTCCGTCCCACACCCGATTTCGCGCGAAACTGCTGCCAAAAAGAATCATCGGCCTTCCGGCCTGAATATGCTCGCCGGTGGCGGAGTAGCGGGGACGATCTTTATCAGGCAGAAAATATTGACGTCTCTCGCCCTGGCCGAAGGGGTCGTAGGCGAGCACCACATAGCCCTTTCTGGCTAAATTTTGATAAGAATACTGATAGTTTCGGTCAGCCTTTCCGTTTGTGTTGTGTCCGAGGGGCGCCAGGATCGCAGGATAGGGAGGTTTGCCCATCGTTGGAAGGTAGAGATTCGCAGTGACATAAACCTGCGGCATGCTCTCAAAGACTAGCTTTTCAATGCGATACCCGCTCCGATCGATAACGCCCGCCGGGCGGACGTTCAACGGTGTTTCCTCGGGTCGGCCACCCAGAATCTCCCACAGTTGCGCGCGGACTGCGACGGATCGATTCGCAACTTGCTCTTTCGATTGAATCCTGGCCAAGAGAACCTTTCTGGAATCGGCGGCCCGATTCATGTTCTTCGCGATGAAATTAGGCCAGTCGTTCCAAAAGTCCCTTCTAGATCGCGGGATTTTGCTTTCCTCCACTCCGCCATCCGAGATCGACGCATAGTCCGCCTGTTGAAATCCGAAGGTGGACTGGACTGCGGCGGCCAAATTTCCCGCTAGGAAAGTTCGGCGGCTCACCATATGTTTCCACTTCCGATCAACAAGTTATAAGTTCGCACACACGAATAACTCCTGGCGCCGGAGGCGGAGTCGTCTGATGGCCAACTTTCACGAAGGATTACCTTCGCCTGGTTTGAGACACCGTATGGACGGGTTCCTGGTCGGCCTGGACGATGCATCTGCGTCAGAAAGCGCCGCCCTCGCTTTCATTCATTTGACCGCCTGTATTCCGTAAAAACGTAAGTCCGCGCAGCGGCTGCGTCTGCATGGGGAGCAGAGATTCCACTCTGACATTCCGATCAAGTGTAGGTCCCGAAGGCGCTTCCGTCGATCAGCGCTTGCGCAATTCGCTTTCTGTTATCCCCAGAACTTTTCCTAGGCAAGCGGTTATTGGTCAACTTAACGCTGAAAACAATCCTGGTCAACTGAAATTTCTCACGGTTCTTGCATTATTTTCCCGGAGGTGGGTATCCCCAAGAAACCGGTCGCATACCACGACAAGCCGCCTTTGTTGCCGCCTGAACTTCGCCATGCACGAAAGATGGATGCTCGCGACTAGGAACAAGCGCAGAAGGATCCCGCAGAGGCGGTAGGGATAAGAATCCCTTCACGATTTCTCGACCGTTCATGACTGCCGATCAAGGCAACTCACCGGCGCGCCCGCACGATCGCCAAGACACATTGTTTGGTTAGAGAGATTATTTGTTGGCTTCTGCCCTTCAGATCCGTCCATGCTACTCATCCCGCTATACATTCGTTCCGAGACTGTTCGGAGAAATGTTATATAAACCGAGAAAGTTCTCTCAAAAATGCTTGACATTTTCCGCTACGGGGAACTAACCTCTGATTTCAACTTCGAAAAGACCTGCAGTATTTCCAGGGCCGATCAAACTTCACATAGAAGGTATGTCCCACGGGAGATGACGATGCAGAAACTGTCAGTGTTGGCTATAACCGTCATCGCGGCGTTCCAGGTATGTACCGCTGCATACGGCCAGTTCAATAGCGGTTTAGAGGGAACCGTTCGCGACCCATCGGGTGCGTTGATACCTAACGCCTCGGTTTCAATTACCAACGTCCAGCAAGGGGTGTCTCGAAAGACCAACACAAACGACGGTGGATTTTTCCGGATTGAGAGTATGGCGCCAGGAACATATCAGGTGAAGGTCTTGGCTACAGGATTTAAGGGCTGGAATGGCACCGACCTCGTGCTCCAGGCAGGAGAGTTTCGGACGCTTGCCATAAGCTTGGAACTCGGAGCGACTTCCTCCGTAGTGTCTGTCTCGGCGCAGGCGGCGGCTGTCACTCTGGAGAACGCTGACACAGGCACGGTTATTCAAACCAAGAACATTCTTCAAATACCACTCGTGGGAAATAGTGTCTACAGCTTGGCAGCTATAGGGCCGGGAGTGACCGGAGGGCCCACCGCAAACAGCAACAACTTTGGCGGCGGTACCGCTCAAGGAGGAGTTGCCGGGGACAATTACAGCAATAACTTTTATGCAGGCATCAATGCCGCAGGACAGCGGCAGGAGTCTACTAACTTCACTTTCGACGGAGCGACAATTCTAGTGCCGTCGCAGGGAGGTCTTGCCAACCTCTCCCCGAATCCTGAGATAGTGGACCAAATGCTGATGTCCGTGACGGAATTCAGTGCGACAAAAGGCAGGAACAGCGGGGCGAACATAGAAGTCTTTTCGAAATCGGGAACGAACCAATGGCATGGTTCGGCCTTCTGGGCGTACACGGATAATGACCTGTCGTCGAAAACGGAGTTTGAGACTGCCGTGCCTGCCTTCATACGAAATGAGTACGGAGCGAGCGGAGGCGGCCCTATCATCAAAGATAAGACGTTCGTCTTTGGGTCTTTTAGCCAATTGCGCGAATCGTCACCCGCCAGCGGAACGGCGGCGGTAGAGACCGAGGATTTCGCGAATTACGTCCAAACGGCATTCCCCAACAGCCCCCAGGCAATGTTTTTCAAAATCGCTCCGCCTCAGCATTATCCTGACTGTGCAACTTCGTCATGTACGTCAGTCGGCGCGCTTCAATCGCAAAGCTATTTCCCCGACCCTACGATTCCGTCGTCTCTGGACGCAATTGGCATTGAGAACTACAGCTATAGCATCCCCAGAACGGGAACCCAATGGAACGTGCGGGTAGACCAATATTTAGGACAGAAGGATCGGATCTTCGGAAACTTTCTTCGTGTATCCTCCTCCGGCGTTTCAGCCGATCCACGCCCGACCTTAAATGTGAGCTCGCCGGCCGCGACAGACTTTCTGTCGCTGAACTACACGCATACTTTCTCGCCTACACTTCTCAATGAGGCAGGATTCTCCCGCGTGCTTGACTGGGGAATTACTCCTTCTTCCCCCACCATGGCGATTCCCTATGTTTCCATTGGAAGCGTTGCAGGCAGTAGTGAATGGGGACCGGGCAACTACGTTCAAACCGGCTATGAATGGCGGGACGTTATTAGCAAGAGTCTTACCCACCATACGTTGAAATTCGGCTATGAAGCTGAGACCGAAGGGGAAAACGATCAGCAGAACGGCGCATTTACCCGGCCCACATTTACGTTCCAGAGCTTGATCGATTTCGCCCAAGGCAAGGCATTCAGTGAGAGCGGCTCCCCTCTGAACCTGGCTAACGGGCAAGCCGCAGTTTTTCACATGATATCCCGTACCCTCTACAGCAGCCTTTACGCTGAAGACAATTGGAAGGTAAATCCGCGTCTGACCATAAATCTGGGATTGAGATATGACGATAACGGGCATTATATCCATATCACCAGTCCGGCGATCAGCTTTTTCTCGTTGGGATCGGGTTCCACGATCAACGAACAAATTGCGAACGGCGTCCTGGCTCCAAGGGCCGGCAATCCGAGCGGTCTGAACCTGAATGCAACTACAAATCGGCTTTGGGAGGTGAACCCGAGATTCGGCTTCGCGTACGATTTGTTTGGAGATGGGCGAACGGCAATAAGGGGGGGACTCGGATTATTCAGTGACAAATTGCCGTATCTTAACGTCCACGGTGTTACCAATCTTCCCTTCTTTTACACGCCCTCAGTCAGCGTGCTCCAAAATCAAAGTCCAACGTTTGTTCTATGTTCTCCGCCCCAGCCGGACTTCAACCAGAGCTGCCCGTTGTTGCCGCTGCCGAGCGTAGAATTTGACTCGCACGGCGGGATTGTTGGGCAACGAGCATCCGTCGGGGCGTTTTCCACTAAGATCACTCCCGCACAGGTTGAGGTTTGGAGCCTTAGTATTCAACGACAAATAAGAAGGAATCTCCTGTTCGAAATCGATTACTTTGGCTCGGCGGGACATCATCTTTCAAATCTCACGGACGTTAACCGCTATGCTGGCGATCTCGTGGCTAATGGCGGTCAGCAAAATCGTCTAAATCAGAGCTTCGGACCAATAGAATACTTACGGACGGATGGCAACTCCATTGCGAACCTCGGTTCGGCGATGTTCACAAAACGCATTTCCCATGGGTATAACGTACGAGCAATCTATACGTGGTCCAAGGTCTTAGACTCCCCGTCAAGTAGCGATGATACGGGCATCGGTGCTTCCAACTTAGTGGACGCCCAAAATTACAAGTTGATGCGAGGGCGGGCCGACTTCGACGTGCGTTCCAGATTCACACTTGATGGTGTATGGACGCTTCCCAACCCGTGGAAGGATGGTTGGAAGGCAGCAACAATCGGCGGTTGGGGACTTGGGACCATAGCTATCCTCCAAAGCGGCACTCCCTTTAGTGTGTACTCAACGAATAGCTATGCGAGCGGCCTGGGCGATTTCAACGCCGATGGAGTCAACTACGATTATCCCGACACGCCCTCTTTTGGCAATCACGTCTCCAGCCCGTCAAAGAGTAAATTTCTGAATGGATTGTTCCCGGCCAGTGCCTTTCCTTTACCTACGCCCGGTTCTGGTGAGGGGAACTTGGGAAGAAACACCTTTGATGAGCCTGGGTACGCAGATGTTGATTTGAACGCGGAGAAGGTTTTCACGACTCCCTGGTTTGGAGGCGAAAAGCTCAACACGGAATTTCGTGCTGAAGTGTTTAACCTCTTCAACCGTGTCAACCTGCATTCCGTGGACGGCAATCTCGCAGACGCAACGTTTGGCCGGTCTCTTGGGCAGTACGCGCCGAGAATCGTGCAAATGAAATTACGTTTGCAATTCTGACGCGAGGACCCGGTTTTGGCACGTTCAATTGACACCGCGTAGGAGGATTACGGCTAGCGGGTGGTGGATTTTCTCAGGCAAGGCTCTGATGTTCCGGAGCGGGTATGTGAGAAACGGTAAACCGTATTTCTCAATCGGGATACAGAAGGAAATGGAGGAACCAACAACATGAAACTCAGTTTGGATTCGATAGCGTACTGCGGATATTTCTATGACGGGGCCCCGTTGTCACTGGAAGATACCGTACGCCGTGCCGCGAAATTCGGCTACGATGCCGTAGAGGTTTTCCCGCACCGCCCAATGGCGTTCCCCATGGATATTTCACCCGATCGTCGAAAGCTCCTGGTCGATCTGGCTGGTTCGCTCGGCATTGAATTCGCCGCAGTGGGTGCCTGTACGAATTACACCATGGCCGATCACATCCTCGCCCAACGACAGGACAAGGAACTGCTGTTCGTCAAGGAATGCTGCAAACTGGCGCAGGATCTGAATTGCAAGATCGTGCGCACGTTTGCTGCGTGGATCGGCTATTTCATGCCGGAGCATTGGCAACAGGGCTACTCCAATACTGCCATGCACACCCGCAGCGTGGACGTCTCAACGGAAGACGACTACCTGCGGCAATGGGATTACGCTCGATCGGGAATCAGGGAGGCAGGGAAAATCGGAGCAGATTACGGTGTAACTCTGGCCCTGCAAAATCATCCGCCCCTCACCAATTGCTTGCAAGATTGCATCGAAATGGTCGAAGAAGTTGACCTGCCAAACGTCAAAATATCGCTTGACCTGCCCCTGTTCGAGCGGCAGGACGACGAATATGTCAGTCAGAGTGTGCGCCGCGTTGGTGAAAGCATGGTGCATTCTCACGCGCTCGGGAGTACCTTCAAAAAATCGCTCGTGGGCGAGTATGGGTTTGACGAAACCATTCCGGGGCAGGGACGCGAGAATTGGCCTGCCTTTTTCAAGGCGTGCGCGGAAATAGGGTATTCAGGGTACCTGTCGTACGAACAGTGCTCTCCCATCGTTGTCAAAGGACACAAGAAGGGGACCATCGATGAGGTGGATCGGCGTTTTCGGGCAGGCCGGGAGTATCTCGCCTCGTTGATGAATGAAACCGGTGCATACAGTGGGAAGGCGATGGGTCAGGCAGTTTGATTACGGTCAAGTACTTGAGAGCGACTTCAAGACGACATTACGGATTCGGGTGAGCGATGAGCGGGCAGGGTATTGAACGGCGAGAGATGATGCGAATTCTTGCGTTCGCCTCGGCGGCGGCCGCTTTCCCCGGCTTCCGAACTTGGGCGTTTGCTTGCGATCACGCCGATGCAGCGAGTGAAGTTGCTCAACCCCGAATGACCCGGTATCAACCCCAGTTCTGCTCTCAAGATGAGTATGCAATGGTCGAGCGCCTGTCCGAACTCATCATTCCTACTGATGATAAGCCAGGCGCGCGCGAGGCAGGAGTGAGTGAATTCATCGACTTCTGGGTCTGGAGCGATCCAAAGATACAGACCAACTTCCGCTATGGCTTGGCGTGGATCCAAGCCCACGCGGTGCGGCTTTTTGGCAAACCCTTTGTTGAGGTGAGCGCCGAGCAGCAGAACGAAATGCTCACCAGCTTAGCCTATAAGAAGCGCTACCGGCCTGGTGAAGAAGATGGTCGCGAATTCTTCAAGCTAATGCGCAAGCTCACCGTGCAGGGTTTCTACACCTCCAAGGTTGGGTTGGAGGTATTGGACTACCCTGGACTGCAGACAATGTGGAAGGCAATGCCGGGTTGTCCGCACAAAGACGATCCGGAACACCGCCGGTTACCGCGCCCCGAGATCTAAGCTCACCATTCAGTAGGAGTCGAAGTGCCTAACAAAATCTATGACGTGATCGTGGTGGGGACCGGCGCGGGCGGCGGAATGGCCATCCAAACGCTTTGTGAGGCGGGACTGAAGGTACTGGCCTTAAATTCCGGGCGCCGAACGGTTCCGTCCCGAGACTATCGCAATCACAAACAGCCCTACGATGTGAAGTATCGCGGCTTCGGAGATCCTAAGATGCCTCGGTACGGGGAAGAGAGCGAGTTTGCGGCTGGCGTGGTGATGCCATCCTCCGTGGCCGGCAAGCCCCTGTACGGGGAAGAGAGCGAGTTTGCGCCCGACTGTTGGGAACACGACATCATTTACACCAATGCTCCCGGCACGAATCACGAATGGGTGCGGGTTAAAGTGACGGGGGGAAAATGCAATTTTTGGGGACGCTCGTCGGCGCGATTTGGCGATATTGATTTTAGGGCGGCCAGTCTGGATGGTATCGACGTGGACTGGCCAGTTAGCTACAAGGAGATCGCCCCCTATTACAGCAGGGTAGAAAAGCGGTTCGGAGTGGCGAGCACGGTTCAGAACCGGCCCAGCAACCCCGATGGTGAATACCTGCCGCCCTTCCCGTTTCGATGTTTTGACTGCATTATTCAAAAAGCGGCGGAGAAGGTCGGCGTGCCTTACCTGCCCGACCGAATTGCGCAACTTACGGTTCCCCTCAATGGGCGTCCGGCCTGCCACTACTGCGGTAACTGCAGCACTGGTTGCGATAGTGGGTCATTTTTTTCTCCGACTTGGGTGACTCTTCCGAATGCGGAGGCGACGAAAAATCTGGAACTTCGCGTGGACGCCATCGCCAGGAACGTGCTGGTGGACGAGAACGGGCAAGCCAAGGGCGTAGCTTACATCGACCGTAACACCAAGGAGGAGGTGGAGGTCTATTCCCGAGCTGTGGTGGTTGCCGCCTCATGTCTCGAATCCACCCACATCCTGCTGAACTCGAAGTCTCGAATCTGGCCAACGGGAATTGCAAATTCAAGCGGCCAACTCGGCAAGAACCTGTGTGACCATCTTTACGGAACTCCAGCTTATGGCTATCTGCCACAATTGCTGGGACAGCCGAGCCGCCCGGACAACATTTCTGATACGACCGTTGCCTGGATGCCGCGCTGGCAAAACCTTACGGGCCCACGGGAGGAAGATTTTGTCCGGGGCTACTCGCTCTACTGTTACGGTGGTTGTGCTGAATTTCCGTGGTATCACGATGAGCTCGAGGGTTTCGGTTTGGGATTCAAGCGCGATATTAAACGCTATTATCCCACTCCGGTGACTACCCAGATTCAAGCGCCGTCCCTACCCAGCTCCACGAACTACGTTGACATCGATCCCGAGGTCAAGGATATGTTCGGGATACCGGCGTTGCGATTCCATTTCCAATGGGGATCGAACGAGCTATTAATGTGGGAACACTCGAAGGATGTCTGTCGAGAGATTCTCCAGACAGCAGGCGCCGAAATTTGGGGTGGCGGAGACAAACCGGAAATATCCGGATTTAGTATGCATGAAACAGGAACCTGCCGCTTCGGAAACGATCCCAAAAAATTTGTGACGAACCGGTTCGGACAGACTCACGACGTCTCAAATCTTTACATTTGCGACGCGAGTATATTTCCATCCCCCACCGATAAAACCACAACGATCTCGATTCTTGCATTCGCACTTCGAACTTGCGAATACCTGGTCGAGAACATTCGAAAGGGAGATCACAAACGAGGAAACGTCTGAGTTTTCGGACTATGGTGATTTCTCGGGGCGGCCCAGGATTCGGGGCGATGAGCTTGGCTCGCCAAACGCGATCATACGCCGTTAGCTTGTTCACTTTTATACCTTGCAGGCGGGGGGAAGAATGCCCAACGCGGTCAGGTATGGGGAGTCCGCGATTCTGACATTCGACGGACCCTGCCATAGCACGCCGTGGCGTTCGCTCTTCACCTGCCTTGCGAGAGAGCGGTGTTCGTTTGCCGCCCACGCCGTTATCACTCAACCGATGGCGTGTCCGGGCGCTGAAAAAGTTTGTTGAAATCTTCGCCGAGGAAAGGCAAACGTGCGCCAAAGAGTATTCGCTGCCGTGCCGCTCGTCGCTGTATTGTGGTCTTTCATTATCTATTCCGGGATGGCGAGTTTTCAGGCAAACTCTGCCTTCGCCGCGTCGGCTGCAACTGAGCCGTACGTGGGCCGTTGGGATTTGAGCATAAAAACTCCCACGCAAGTGCTCCCTTCTTGGATTGAAGTCTCCGAGGAGCACGGCCGGCTCAAAGTTGTGATGGTAGGGGTTGATCGTCATGCCATAAGGTTGGCGAATGCCGAAATCAAGAACGGAGAGATCGGGTTCCTCTCGCCCCGATTGGAGGAAGGTTTTAGTGACGAAATACTGTTCAAAGGGAAGCGGGTTGGTGACGAGTTGGTAGGTACGACGAGCAGCCCTAACGGAGTCTCCTGGAATTGGACCGGCAGGAGAGTGCCCGCCTTGGCTCGAAAAGCCACCCCAAAATGGGGCAAACCTGTCACGCTGTTCAACGGCAAGGATCTTGCTGGCTGGAGTTTCGCGGATTTCAGACGGGGCGGTGTTTGGACGGTCCGAGACGGCACGCTGGTTAAGGATGGGCACGGCGGGTATGGGGCCGATCTCGTCACTGCTTCGCAGTTTGAGGATTTCAAGCTGCACCTGGAATTCGAATCTGGCCCCGAGTCCAACAGTGGTGTATTCCTGCGGGGGCGATACGAAGTGCAGATCGAGACCGACTCGGCTGCGGAACCTCCGAGCCACCATACCAGTGGAGTGTATGGCTTCATTGCCCCGATGCCAGAGCTGCCGCGCAGAGTGGGCCAATGGCAGAACCTCGATATCACACTTGTCGGACGAATAATTACCGTGGTGCAGAATAGTCAAACCGTTATCGATCATCAGGAGATTCCGGGCATCACCGGCCTTGCTCTCGACAGCCACGAAGAATTACCCGGGCCCATCTACCTTCAAGGGAGCGAAAAAGGGCGGGTCGCCTTCCGCAACATCGTGATTACGCCTGCGGAATAGTCAAATGAAAAGGAGACTTCTTTCATGAATTCGTCGCATCACGTGTCCCGCCGGAGCTTCCTTAAGACAACTACTGTCGGGGGAGCAATGGTCGCAGGCGCCGCGACCTGGGCGAACGTAGGGAGGGCGAACGTACTAGGGGCGAACGACCGCATTAACGTCGCGATAATTGGCTTGGGCAACCGCGGCATGTATGCCCATCTTGAACTTTTGCTTCAGCATCGCGCGAAAAAGCCGGATGTGGAAGTGGTTGCACTCTGCGATGTGTACCAAAAACGGCTGAGCACGGCGGCGTCTAAAGTGCCGGGAGCGAGAACGTACGTTCATCATCAGGAGTTGCTGCAGCGTTCTGACATCGATGCGGTCTTCATCGCCACGCCTGATCATTGGCATGCTCCTATCACCCTGGCGGCGATGGAGAGTGGCAAAGACGTTTACGTCGAGAAGCCCATGACCCATACGGTGGAAGAAAGTAAGGTCGTTGCTCACCGGGCACAGGATCTCAAGAGGGTAGTGCAGGTCGGCGTGCAGGCGCTATCGTGGAATCGGTGGCACAAAATCCGCGAGCTCATCCATTCCGGAATGCTCGGCCAAGTAGTAGCGGTACAGGGTACTTACAGCCGCAGTGACCCGGTTCCTTACTGGGACAATGTTGAAAATTGGCCATTTGATCCCGCCGCCGGCCCGGAGGCTGCCGGGAACAACCACATTGATTGGCAACAATGGCTAGGCCCCGCCCCCCATATTCCCTTCAACGCCGACCGCTTCTTCCGCTTCCGTAAATACTGGGACTATTCCGGCGGCATTACCGCGGACCTTCATTATCATATCGTCGCGCCTTTCCATCTGGCTGTCGCCAACGAATTTCCTACCCGGGTCACGGGCATGGGTGGGTTGTGGGTTTATAACGATGGCTGCGAGATTCCAGACACCGTCCTAACGGCCGCCGACTACCCGAGCAAGTTCTCGATGATGATCCAGTCTTCGATGGTGAATGTGATGGGACCAAAGATGACGATCCGAGGGACCAAAGCCACGATGCATCTGAGCGACGAATGGGATGCCCCGCCTTCCCGGCAATACGATTATGCGGATGTTTTTCCCGAAAAGCCGTTCGCCGAGGAATTCATACGGAAGTACGGTGACAATCAGATCCGTGTCGATGGCCTAGGTAACGAAGGCGACCTCAAACACGTGGAGAACTTCCTGGACTGTGTGCGATCGCGTCAGCAACCAAACTGCCCTGCGGACCTCGGCTACAAAGTTATGGCAACGTGCGATCTATCCGTTCGATCTTATCGCAATGGGAAGGTTTACTATTTCGACTCAGAACGCGAAACGGTGGTGGAGAAGGCTTGAACGGGGATGTGGGGATTCTGAGTGTCGTTTGAGGGCGGAGCAATCAAAAGAAACACGCAGCCGGTTGCAACAATGGGTAATAGTCCGTATCCGTCTGAGCAACGCACCTGTTGTGCGGTTTTGTTTGGTGTTGAACTTGAGTGATGAGCGAAGCGGGATCAGTACGAAAGCGGCGGAGTCGGGTCGAGGTGGAGAAGCTGGTTGCGGAGTATGAAGCCAGCGGGTTGACGCGGGATGGGTTTTGTCAGCAGCGGGGTTTGTCGGTGGCAGCCTTGGATAAGTACCGGCAGCGGGTGCAGAAATGGGCGCGATCGGGCGCCGGTCCGATGCTTCCCGTGGAATTAGTTTTGTCCAAAGCAAAAGGTTTAAATTGCGCTGCCCGAGACGCTGGTGTTCTGGTGGTCGCTTCGCGCAGTGGGCGCCGCATTGAAGTGTGTCGTGGATTCGACGCCGAGACGCTGGAGCGCCTGCTCACGATATTGGACAAGGTGTAAGGCGGTGTTCGGGTTTGGACCGGCGACACGGATTTACGTAGCGGCGGGCGCGACAGACATGCGGAAGAACTTTAATGGTTTGTACGGCCTGGTGCGCGATCATCTGGGCTGCGATCCGGCAAAGCGGCCATGTGTTTCTGTTCGCCAATGCGCGGCGCAACCGGCTCAAGCTCCTCGTATATGACGGAAGCGGGCTTTGGGTATGTGCGAAAAAATTAGACGGCGGAAGATTTCGTTGGCCAGAGAGAGACAGCGCTGCGAAGAAAATCGTGTTGAGTCACGAAGAGCTGGCGTTGCTGTTGGGCGGCATTGATTTGACCCAGACGCGGTCACGGACGTGGTATCGCAAGGTTCCGGCAGAAGAACCAGCAGAGTCATTGAAAACCGCATGAATACTAGACATTTCGCTCGTCCTCTTGGTCGTTGTCTGTTATTTAAAAAGCATCGTGAGCACGCCCTCTGAGCCCACCGTTCCTCCCAACCCGGATCCCTTCATGGCCGAGGTCGTCGCGCAACTGGAGAAGCAACTGGAGTCGGAGAGGAAAGAACTGGCCTACGCACGGCTGAAGATTCAGGTGCTGGAAGAGCAGCTTCGCCAGCAGCGCATTGCCCAATATGGTCCGGGCAGCGAAAAGTTGAGCAACCTGCAATTGGAGTTGCTGGACGAAGAACCCGCGGTGAATCGCGATGAGGTACAGGCAGAGAGCGAGCGGGAGCCGGGGGCCCCGCCACCTGCCACATCAGGCAACAAGCAACGTGCACCGCATCCTGGCCGCCAGAGCTTGCCGGCGCACTTGCCGCGCGTGGAAAAGGTGGTCGCGTGTGCGCCCTCGCAGTGTGTTTGCACCTGCTGCGGAGGTGAGACAACGGTGATCGGTTATGAAATCAGTGAGGTCCTCGACGTCAGGCCCGCCGAGTACTTGGTCGAGCTAACCAAGCGCGAGAAGCGTGCCTGCAAGAAGTGCGAGGAGCAGGGCGTGGTTGCCGCGCCGCTGGCCGCACGCATCATCGACAAGAGCCTGGTGTCTGACCGCGTCATCATCGATACGCTGGTCAGAAAATATGCCGACCACTGCCCGTTGTATCGACAGAGCTCGATTCTGAAGCGCGACACGGGCATCGAGATCAGCCGTGGAACCATGTGCGGCTGGATCATGCGGGTAGGAGACCTGCTGGTCCCTGTCGCCGGCGCGATGCGTAGTGAGTTACTGGCCGGGAGCTACATCCAGGCCGACGAAACACCGGTGGATGTGCAGACCCACGACGGCCGCGGAACCAATCACCAGGCCTATCTGTGGCAGTACGGAACTCCGGGCGGAGCGACGGTGTTCGATTTTCGCATGAGCCGCGGGCGCGAAGGCCCGGCCCACTTCCTGGATAAGTTCGAAGGCATACTGCAAACCGACGCCTATGCTGCCTATGATCGCGGGGTCGGCGGAGTCAACATCGTGCACGCCTGCTGCTGGGCGCATGCGAGAAGGCGGTTTGTCGACGCGGTGAAGCTTAATAAGCAGGATGTCGCCTCGATCCGGGCGGTGGAACTTATGGATGAGTTGTTCGCCATCGATGCCCAGGCGCGCGACGACAACATGGATCACGTCCGCCGCCATGTTCTCCGACAGCAGAACGCTCCGCTTTTGCTCGACCAGATCCGCAGTCACATCCTGGCGGTGAGCAAGACGGTGCTGCCCAAAAGCGCCGCGGGCCAGGCTTCCAGCTACGCACTTGCGATCTGGACGCGACTTACACGCTTCCTTGACTATCCGCAACTGGAACTGAGCAACAATCTAGCCGAGAATTCGATGCGTCCCATCGCCCTGGGCCGATCCAACTGGATCCATATCGGCAGCGAACACGCCGGCCCACGCGTCGCGGCAATCTTCTCCGTTGTTGAAAGCTGCCGCCGGCTCAACATCCCGATCCGTGATTACCTCGCCGACATCCTCCCAGGCCTTGCAAACGCGCCACTGCGGCGCATCGCAGAACTTACCCCTGCCGCCTGGGCTGCCAGACATCCGCCCTTGTCAACCGTGGGTTTGCTCTGACGGATACAATAGTCCGGCGGCCAGGAATGCGGGCCCGTAGGAAAATCGATCGACAAGAAATCCAACTACGAGAGTGAACGCTGCACCGGCGAGGCCCGCCGCGAATCCGCTCAAGCCGGTAACTGTGGCAACCACCTCTTGCGGGAAAAGATCGGAGGGCAACGTAAGGCCCATCGTCGACCAACTCGCATATCCCCACAATGCCACGCAAATCAATGCCAGGGCCGAGTACTCGTTGTGAACGCGAGCCGCAGGAATGCCGGCGAGGATCGGTACACAACTAACGGCGCACACCAGCACGCGGGCGCGGATAACCGGAATTCCACGCCGGATGCAATAGCCGGAGAGAAAGCCTCCGGTGAAATTGCCGAGATCAGCTGCCACGAAAGGAATCCAGGCGAAGAGGGCAATTCTCTTCAGGCTGAACCCTCGCGCGTCGCTCAAGTATTGGGGCAGCCAAAAAACGTAAAACCACCAGATAGGATCGGTAAGAGAGCGGCCGAGCACGATGCCCCAGACATTCGAACTCTTCAGCAACGCAAGCCAACGCTGAACGCCGCTCCGTTCCACGCCGAGAGTCATGTTCTGGCCGGCATGAATGAGAGCCACCTCCTCAGGCGTTACCCGGGGATGACGATCGAGCGGATGGTAGATATGTAACCACATCACCAACCAAATCAGCCCGATCATTCCCGAAAACGCAAACGACCAGCGCCAACCAAAGGCTATCGCGATCCATGGGATAACCAGGGCTGCCAAGGCTCCTCCCACACTGGAGCCGCCGTCGAAGATGGCCACTGCCACGCTGCGTTCTTCGCTAGGAAACCACTCGGCAACCGTCTTGCTGGCCCCAGGCCAGTTGAAGCCTTCTCCGATGCCCAGCAGAAATCGGAAAGTCGCGAACGCAAAAACAGAACTGGCGAAACCTGTCAGAATGTTCACCACCGACCAGAAGGTTACCGCCAGAGCCAGGCCGAACCGGGTGCCCAGACCATCGAGAAACAGACCGCCCAGGAGCCAGGCAATCGCATACGAGGTTTGACGGTTGATGTAATTGGTGACCGTGGAAAAAAATAACGTCCAAACAATCCACCAGCGGGTTCCGCCGCTACTCCGGCTTCTGCCGGGTGCGGGTTCCCATCTTCCGCTGTCTTTGGTTCAGCGGATCCATCGCAAGCGCTTATCCGCTCTGAGGCTCGACACAAATTCAATCTCACCGATCAGCTCAATTCAGACGCGGACTCCGGATCCAGGTAAAGAGTGACATCCGGATGAGTGCGCAGGATGGTTGCCGGACAATTGGTTGAGATTGGCTCCTGGAGAGCGCGGCGTACGCTGGTAGCTTTGCGGATGCCCGGAACCGAAACAATCAGTTTGGGGACCTTGAACAAAGCGGGAATCGTGAGGGTGAGAGCACGCTCTGGAACTTCCTCCAGGCTCTTAAACCAACCTTCTGCGAGCTGCTGCTGCCGGCAGATGGTATCGAGCGTTACGACCTTGATCGCTTCAGGATCGTCAAAGTTTGCCTCCGAAGGGTCGTTGAATGCCAGGTGTCCATTTTCGCCAATGCCCAGCAGGCAGAGCTGCGGACCTGCTGCGCGAAGCTTTTCGGCATATTCCTCCCGCACCCCATCGAGATAGGTGGAACTTCCATCAATCTCAAAGAATTCTCCGAATGGAACGCGCGCGGTCAGATTCTCGCGCAGATAGCGGCGGAAGGAAGCAGGATGATTTTCATCGATCCCAATGTACTCATCCAGATGGAAGCCATGAACCCTTCTCCATGGCAGGCCGGGCATCGAGGTCAATGCGTCCAGAGTGTCGAGCTGCGAAGCGCCCGTGGCAAAGATTACTCCCAACCCATTTCCAGCAGAGTCTAACTCTCTGAACGCCTGCGCGGCAGAGCGGGCGGCTGCTTCACCGGCGAGCTTTCGATTGGCATGAATCTCAACCTTCATAGTTCCCGCCCGCAGGTGCTTAACTTCCATGGTTAATCCTCAATCGTTCTTCCTTGTTTTTAGAAAAAGATCGACGCAGCCCGGCGAGTAGCGACGGCGTCCCGCGATGCTTTGACCCTCTTTTCAGAGTAGGGCGCCCGCGAATGATCGATCCGGCAGTCGCCGTACTTCATACGGCAACTATGTTCCGACCTTGTTGGGGTTCTTGAACGATCTCCCTGCCTGTTTTAACGCCGGAATCACTGAGCGCGCGGCACGAATGTCTCGTGATGAATTCGGTGGGGATTGTAACCCACTGAGGGTCCTGATGGGGCTTGGCAATACGATTGAAAACCAACTCGACGAGTTGCTTCCCCAACTGCTCAGGGAATTCCCGCGTGGTGCTGAGAACTGGATAGAGCCACGTGCCTACGGTGTCATCGCAGCCGGCTACACTGATGTCGTCGGGTATTTTAAGGCCCTTGTCTCGCAGGGCCTTATAAACACCATGCGCGGTCGGGTCATTGCCGGCTAAGATGGCCGTGACCGAATCGTCTCGTGCCAACATCGACTTTGTGCCCAGATATCCGCTTTCGGTATCATTTTCGGAGTCGATGCTGCTCTCGAGCAGTGTCAGACCTGCCTCCTCCATTGCTCGGCGATAACCCTCAAAGCAGCGGGCAAACCATGGCAAGCGAATGTTGCCGACAAAGCAAATGCGGCGGTGGCCCAATTTGATAAGATATCGAGTCGCATCCTGACCTCCTTGAATATCATCTGCAAACACCACATCGTTGTTCTTCAGATCCTGCTGCTCACCGATTACGTTATTGCCGAGCACGGCAAAAGGGATGCCCTTTTGCCCTAATAGGTGGAGAAGATTCATCGAGTTGGTGCCCGCCAAGATGACCGCTCGAATCACATCGTGACGCTGCACAACCTTGGGCAAGCGCAGTTCTGTGGAGGGAACATGAGGCGAATAGTTGTAGGACAGGAAGACCATATCCCACCCGTGGGCGGCGCAGTGCGCCTCTGCACCACTGAGAATTCGCGAGTGGAACGCGTGCAACATGGATCGATTGCTGAGCACAAAGGCGAGGGTTTTGGTTTTGTTCCGCAGCGAAGGATCGATGCCCAGTATCTTCGCCTGCTCCAAAACTGCCTTTTGAATTTCGGGAGCAACCCGGCTGTTTCCGCTCATGACCCGGGAGGCGGTGGCCACGCTTACGTTCGCCCCGGAGGCAATTTCCCGAAGCCCTACTTTTCCCTTTTTTGCATATTTATTCTTCATATTCAAACGAAACCTGAGGAAGCAGTATTGATCCGACCGTATTCTTCGTTCAGATCAACCGAGATCGTTGAGACGGGTGCGCGGAGAAAGGGGGAACGCACGAGTCTACACACAACGACTAAAGAATAAAGAAAATTATCACACATTACAAGAAAAACCGCAGTAAATGGCTCGCATCTTTTCTCAAAAAACAACAGGAAATTTTTCCGCGTATTGTGAGAGATTTCGTTCCCTTGACGGCTTGTCAGGCGTAGCGGCTCTGGCGCGACCCTCCGCGGTCTTGCAGGTCACAGACACGGATGGTCTGTTCGTGACCGCCCTAGACGATCAACTCTTCAGAGGAGATAACAAGTCGGGCAATCAATTGCAAAATTGGTGACCCTGGCGCGTCCTTTTTGCACCTCAACGAATAGTTAGCTTCCCCACCCAGGAAATCGAAAAATCATTTAACTATTTCTTTCTGAACGAGATGCGGTGTCTTTTGGCCCGGCCGTCATCGTCATGCCGGTCTTATCGAAGTCAATCCGGGCCAACGTTAGGCAGAAAAAAGACCCAGCAAACTAATTCCTTTTTCCAGCTGGACGCCTTCGTACAGAGCATTCTGCAAAAACAAAGCCCGTCTCCTGATCAGGAGGCGGACTTTGGATGTTCGCGGAGCACAACTACCAGCGGAACCCGAAGGTCACCGGAAACATGTTAACCGTGCCGGTGCCGATGCTGCTATTCGAGCTTGTCGGAGAGTCCACCCAGACATAGCGCGCCTCGGCGTAAAACTTGGCTTTGCCATCTGCATTGGGTTTAAAGGTCACGCCGGTGCCGATGTTCACGCCGCCCTGGTTGCTCGAGAAGTGGCTGAGCGTCACGTTCTCATACTGCGGGTAGCAACCATAAAAATAGTCGCAGTAGTCTCCTACATACACCGGCTCGGTGAAACTGGTGAGCTTGCGGTAAAATCCGCCCCCGCCAATTACGTAACCGCCAAGGTGCCCGCTGGTCTTATAGTAGACGATCGGCTCCAGGCCCAATGACCACACATGAACATTGCCATCTGGTTCACCGACATTCGTCAAGGTATCAGTTGGGATATTACTGCGGTTAAAGGTGTACTCCGCCAACACCCCAATTCTGTCGTTGAACATCCACCCGCCACCCAGGTTGATGCTGTAGCCGACCGCTTGCCAGGTCGTTGTGTTGCCCGAAGGTACGTTGAAACCCGCACCCACTTCGACCGCCACATGGTCGGTCAAGGTGTCGTAATGGTGGCTGTTGTAACTCGGCCTGTTGTATCCACCCTGGTTGGGATACTGGTCCTGCACCAGGGTTTCAAAGGCCTGATGATTCGCCGCGCTCGAGCTTACCTGGGAGAAAGCAGCAGGGACCAGTAGGCAGGAGGAAAGGGCCGACAATATCACTGTGAACCGAACAAAGGAACCGGGACCCGACAGCATCGTTTTAATCACCCTTGGGAATTAAGATTTGGAGAAACCCCAACAACGGAGTCTCTCCCTGTTAACACTCATGTGACTGTTTTGACGCGGAGAAGCTTGCAAAGGATGGCAAAATAGCGCGATTTGACGCATTCTAGGGTCCTTCCGGACAGGACCCTAGCGTCTTTAGTGGATATCGAACTGCTCCGGATGCAGCGTGGGATCGCTTTTGACGATGATCGTCTTACCGCTCATCTCTTCCAGCTCATTGAGCCAGCGGGCATTCGCCACTTTTAGCGTCTTTACGACCTCGGGATGCACGCGAAGCAGCACATCCTGACGCTCCAAATGGCTCTGCATCTTGCGCATCTCGATGTATATTTCGTTGCACACCGTGGTCGGACTCTTG
The DNA here is from genome assembly GCA_963717225.1 of uncultured Acidobacteriaceae bacterium. Classification (GTDB taxonomy): domain Bacteria; phylum Acidobacteriota; class Terriglobia; order Terriglobales; family Acidobacteriaceae; genus PALSA-350. The sequence continues at coordinate 372,894 of CAVQWB010000043.1, forward strand.
ACCATGCCGGTGCCGGCGCAAATGGAACATTGGATGCTCAGCGTGCGCTCCAGCGACTGCTTGACGCGTTTCCGGGTGATCGCGACCAGGCCGAAATCATTAAACTGAAGTACCTTCGAGGGCGCGCGATCCGACTTCAGCTCGTCTTCCAGAGCCTGCATCACCTTGTTCCGGTTCTTGCGCTCATCCATGTCGATGAAGTCGATCACGATGATACCGCCCAGATCGCGCAGACGAATCTGACGCACAATCTCCGGAATGGCATCGAGGTTGGTTTTGAGAATCGTGTCCTCCAGACGCGCCGTCTTGCCTACATACTTGCCGGTGTTGATATCGATGGCCACCAGGGCCTCGGTCTGATTGATGACAATGGATCCGCCAGACTTGAGCCACACCTTGGATTTGAGCGCCTTGGTGATTTCATCCTGGATACCGAACTGTTCGAACAACGGCGTCTCTTTGGTGTACAGCTTGACGCGCCGCACCAACGAGGGCTGAAAACGATTCAGAAAGCGCACGATGCGCTCGTACTCCACCTCGGTGTCAACCCAGATGGTGGAGAAGTTATCGCTCACCTGGTCGCGCAGGATGCGCTCCACCAGGTTCAGGTCGTGATAAATAAGGGCCGGCGCCTTCGCCGTATCGGAACGCTGTTTGATCTCCGTCCACAGGCTGATCAGGAAGCGAATATCGGCGCGCAGATCGTCTTCGCTAGCCCCGTCTGCCGCGGTGCGCACGATAAAGCCACCACTGACTGTTCCCTTCTCGCTGATCAGAATCCGCTTCAGCCGCTGGCGCTCGTCGTCAGAGGAGATCTTCCGCGACACACCTACGTGATTCACCGTGGGCATGAACACCAGAAAGCGCCCCGGGAGCGCAATGTGACTGGTGATGCGCGCACCCTTCTTGGCAATCGGCTCCTTGGCGATCTGCACCAGGATTTCCTGCCCTTGCTTCAACAACTCACTGATGATCGGCAGGTCGCTGGTTTGTGCATTCTGCCGGCGTCCATTGTGACGGCGGCGGCCGTCGTTGCGCTGGCCTCGCCCGCCGCGACGCTGATCATCGCGTTGCCGGCGAGCCGGCTGCCCGCCCACTGCGGCTACCTGTCCTTCTTCCGATTCTGTTTCCTCGACTTCCTCGACGGAATCCAGCTCATCTTCCGCCTCCTCCTCAACCGTGAGACCGGAAGCGTCGCTGTCCGTACGCTGATCGATATGTGCGTCGCGCACCATGTCGCCGATCGCGCTGCCTACCGAAACTTCCTGGTCGAGCGTCTCCTCCTCCAGTTCCTGCAGGTCGTGGTCTTCGCTCTCAACGTAGAGGGGGGTAAAGTCGTACTCCTCTTCGTCGATGACTTCTTCCTCTTCCACCAGTCCGATTACCGTTGTCCCATCCTCCGGTTCGTCGTCAAGATCTTCGAAGTCCGTTTCGGGGTCCGCCAAGCCCGGACTGGGGGCAAAGGCGGAAGGGGAGAAGGCGGAAGGATCGGGGCCGTTGGCTTCTGAATACTGCTCGACGGGCTCCGCCAGCTCGCCCTCTGCGTCAAGGGCAGACTCTTCCTCAGCCAGGGTGGAGGATGGGGTGGCAAACCTAAACTCGCTCGGAGCAGAAGTATCGACACGATAGGAAGCGGAAGCTTCTTCCGGCTCAAACTCAACCGCCGCTGCCATCGGTTCGTCGGCCATGCTGGCCAGAACTTCTTCTTCAGTCTCGGCAATCTCTTCAGCTTCAGGCACCGCTACCTCAGGTGCAGTCACCGCTTCGTCCGGCCCGGTTTCATGCAGGAGGGGAGGCTCATGAGCCGCGACCGGAACCAACTCAGGACTCGGCGCCTCCTGGTGCGAAACAGGCTCGGTCTCCTGCACACTGGTCGAAGCCACCGGCTCGCTGTGTGCTGAAATCGGGCCTTCGTGAGCGGACCCTCGATAACGGGAGATGGACTCCCCTGGAAGCAGGCCGTCGCCATTCCATTCCAGCGGTGTATCGATCAGCGTGGAGGGCCTGGCCAGGATGACATTGGCCCGCGGCTGCGTGGCTTCTCCCTGGGTGGGCGTCCGGGGAGCGCTTTGACCGCCGTATTTCGAAAGCGACTCACCTGGCAAAGAGAACGCGATCGGCGGCGTGGCTGCCGAATACGGATCGGCTTCGACGGAGGTGGGTGGCGCAACGGACCGGGAAACCTCTGGACGGCCTGGGCCTGCGCTTTCCGGGGCGCCCTGCTGCCCACCTTGCGGTGGCCGAAAACCCTTACGCCGGCCACGGCGACCCCGCCAACGCCGTGTTCCATCCTCAAATTCTCCCCCCGGCGCCTGACCACCCGGGGCGCCATTTGCCGGGGCGCCATTGCGCCGCGGAGTGGACTCTTCTTCCCCTGCCGTTTGAGCGGCCCGGGGTTGGCTCGCTTCACGATTCTGGCTATCCCTGCCCCGGCTCTCCCTGCCCTGGCTTCCGCGACCCGTCTCTTCACCGTTCACCGGTATACGTTCGAAATCGGAGGAATCTTCCTGTTCCTCCATGAAATCGGTGACGTAGAGAAATGCGTCGCGCTCCAGGCCGAGGTCGACGAAGGCAGACTGCATCCCGGGAAGAACCCGGGTAACCCTACCCTTGTAAATGGACCCGGCGAGCGTGTATTCATTCTCCCGCTCGTAATAAACCTCAGTGAGTTGTTCGTCTTCCAGGATGGCCAGACGCGTTTCATGCGGCGTGCTGGAAATACAAATTTCTTTCGACATGCTGCCTCTCCTGTCCGCAGGTCTAACCTGGCGGACGGCCGGTGCGGCAGATCAGAGGGGAAGCTGCTATCCCACTCCCGGGATGCTGGGAAGGATTAGGTCAGACGGAGAGAAAGCCTGGGCAAAGGCGCGTGATCCACGGGGTGGAATCCAGCGAATTTCTTTGTACGGGGATACCGGCGGCATACAGCCATGACCGGGACCGGTCGCTGTGCTGCCTGGCGTTCCAAGGCTGTCCGGGCGCAAAGAGTCGGTGACCGCTTCAGCCTTGACATCAGGCGGGGTCGTTACCCTTCTCTGCGAGCTCATTCCTAATCCTGCCCGGCCCCGGTGATTCACCTGGCCGGCTTATCTAAAGTACTGAAAAATCTAAACCTATCGACACTGCTCTAGTTCACAAAACGGCTCATGCGAACGTTCATCGCAATACCCAGAGCCAGAAAAGTGAATAATACCGAGGATCCCCCGTAACTCATTAAGGGTAAAGGGATTCCTGTGACCGGCATCAGCCCGATGACCATTCCGACGTTAACTGCAATCTGAAAGATGAGTACAGCGACCACGCCCATGATCAGGAACGTACCGGAAATATCCGCGGCTGTCTGAGCGTTTTGAATCAAACGCGTCAATATGAGGAAGTATATCAGGAGTACAAACAGGGCGCCGACGAAGCCATGCTCTTCGCAGAACGCGGCAAAGATGAAGTCCGTATAGGGAATGGGCAAAAAATCGCCTTGTGTCTGCGTCCCTTTCGTCGCTCCCCGGCCCCACAGGCCTCCGTCGCCCACTGCGATCAGCGACTGCTTCACCTGGTACCCACTGCCTTTGGGATCGGTGTCGGGGTTCAGGAAGCTGGTCAGCCGCTGCTTCTGATATGGCTTCAGAACCTTGGCCCACACCGGAACCACCAGCACGAGACCAGCCACAATCAGGACCAGTGCCTTCTTCCACTCCAGGCCGCCCAGGAATAGCCCGATGATCAGCACCGGAATGTAAGTGAGCGAGGTCCCCAGATCCGGCTGTTTCAGCACCAGGAGCATAGGTAGTCCGACCAGCAGGAATGCCTTGAAGATATCGCTCCAGGTAAGGTCCTTCCCGGCCAGGTTGGAGAAGTACCGCGCCATGGCGACGATCAACACTAGCTTGACCCATTCGGAAGGCTGAAAGTGAATGCCGCCCGGGAGCTTGATCCAGCGCCGCCCTCCCATTACCTTGGTTCCGACCGCCAGCACTGCCACCAGCGAGACCAGGCAAAAACAATAGATCCAATGGATCGACTCGATGAGCCGGTGGTAATTGATCAGCGAAAAGGCGAACATTGCGCCTAATCCGCCGAGCAGCCAGAAGATCTGTTTGGTTTCGAACCCGACAAACTTGGTGTGCAGGGTAGCGCTGTAAATCTCAAAGATGCTGATGACGGAAAGCAGCAGCACCAAGGCCAGGAGCAGCCAATCGAAATCGCGAAATGAGATAAATCGCCGCATCGTGCTTCGTCTTTCTCCTAGGCCCAGAGGTGGCGGGGTTTAACAGCCCTGCGGGTGCCCCTTGCCGAATTGAGTCCCGCAGGGGACGGTTGAACCTAGCCCAGGACGCCAGTCCTGGGTTGGACCTGCAAGGACGACCCAGTCCCGCAGGGACGGCTGAAAATAGACCGCGTCGCAACACTGGACAAGCTTCAGCCGTCCCGCGGGACTTTTCGGTCGCGTCCAACAAACCCAGGACTAACGTCCTGGGCTAAGTTCAACCGTCCCTGCGGGACGCAACCCAACCCTGCTCACTGCACCGGCACCGTGAAATGTCCGCCCTGCAACGCCGGAACCGGATCTTTCACCGCCACAGTCGTGGTTTTATCGGGGGCGACTTTGCCCTCCGGTTTTTCCGACCAGACTGCGCCCACCTCTACCTTGGAGGGAACCTTGGCTTCCTGGAGATTGTTGTCCAGGCTGCGCTGCTTATCGACGAACGCTTCGATGACCCGCGCAGCCAAAGGTGCAGACGCCTCTGCTCCCCAGCCACCATGCTCCACCAGGACCACCACGGCGATATCCGGATTGCGGCGCGGGGCGATTCCGACAAACCAGGCGTTGGCGCGCTCAGCACCGGTTCCAAGACTCTTCATCCCGGCACTGTGGTTCACCACCTGCGCCGTCCCTGTTTTGCCGGCAAAGTCGATATTTGCCAGATGAGACGCCGCCGCCGTACCGCTGTTGGTCGTGAGCGCCATGCCTTCGGTGATGGTCTCCCATATTGCGGGAGCGATCGGTATCGTCACATCGCCACTCCCCGGATAGGAGTCATAGAGCGCCTGGCGAAAATCGGCCGGCAACTGACCGGGTTCGACTACGTGGGGCCGCTTGAGCACTCCGCCGGAAGCAATTCCGGCAATCGCCCGCACCAACTGGACCGGACTGATGGCAACCGCTCCTTGCCCGATACCTACGGAGATCACTTCTCCCGCATACCATTTTTCATGGAAGGTTTTCATCTTCCATTCTTCCGAGGGCATGGTGCCGCTGACCTCCCCGGGTAGATCGATGCCGGTCTTCTGCCCTATGCCCACTTTGTGGGCCCAATAAGCAATCTTCTCAATGCCCAGCCGTTCGGCAAGCGTGTAGTAGTAGGTGTCACAAGAAAGGGGGATGGCGTGCAAAATGTCGACTGGGCCGTGACGCTTATCACAGGCGAAGAAGCGTCCGTAGAACGTGGCGCCGCCGTTGCAGACCACCTTCAGATCCTGCGCGACATTGTCCTCCAGGCCGGCCAACGACATGATGATCTTGAACGTGGATCCTGGGGCCAGCTGGGCCTGGATCGCCTTATCCAACAAAGGATGACGGGGATCGGTGATCAGTTTGTTCCACTCATCGCGGGAAACGCGCACGGAAAAGTCGTTAGGGTCGAAACTCGGACGGGACACCAACGCGAGCACCGCGCCGGTATGAGGGTCAATCGCGATAATCGCTCCATTGCGGTCGCCCATCGCTGCCTCTGCCGCGCGCTGAATGTCCAGATCGATAGTCAGCTTAAGGCCCTGACCGGGTACCGCTGGCTCGCGCCCGAGAATGCCAACTTCCCTGCCATGGCTATCCACAATAAGGTCCTGCGAGCCGTCCTGGCCCCGCAGCAGCTGATCGTAGGACTGCTCAACACCCGATTTGCCAACCACGTCGCCAGGCTCGTAGTAGGCGAAACGCGGGTCGTTCAACATGTCGTCGCTCACTTCGCCGACGTAACCGATCAGGTTGGCGGCAAAGCCATTGCGCGGGTAGAGCCGGCGCTGTTCGTCAATGGTTTCCAGTTCCGGCAGCTCGTCGCGGTGCGACTCGATGAACTCGACCTCGTCCGGGGTGATGTCCTGCTTGAGCGGGATGGGCTCATACTTGGGCGCGAGGGCGTAATGGGCCAACGTGCTGTCCAGCTGCTCCGTGGTCATGTGCAGCCCACGCGAAATCAGGGGAAAGTCCGCACGCAGGTCGCGGCCCGGCTCGCGGATCAGAAAGCAGGAAACGGAGGGGTAATTGTCCACCAGCAGACGGCCTTCGCGGTCGAACAGCTTGCCCCGGGGAGCCAGGATGGGCACCTTGCGGATACGGTTTTGCTCCGCCAGGGCGCGGTAGTTCTGCGCTCCGATGACTTGCAGCCGCCACAACCCCGAGAGCAATACCAGCAGAATGCCGACGATCGCATACTGCACGATCGTCAGCTTGAACGCCGGTAATCTCTCTTCCTTATTGAACAATTGATCCATACGTTTACTGTGACGTTCCTGCTATTGATTCGGTGCAAATTTCTCTAATCCCGCGGCCGAATCCGGTCCAGGATGTCGAAGAAGAAGACACCGACGATCGAGTTAATCACTGCCTTGATGACTTCATGCAGCCAGTTCGTCCTGACGTTGAACGCCAGCATGCGATGCATGATGAAGAGGTAGATCCCGATGTTCAACAGGGTGAATGCAAAGTTGATCAGCAGGCGCGTCCCGGGATTCTCTACGTCGATCTTGACCCCCAGCGAGGCGGCAAAAAATCCCACCACGCATTGTGAGATCCCGTTGATTCCCAGGGGACGGCTGGTCAGGGCATCCTGAACTAATCCGATCACCGCTCCCGTTATGGTGCCGGCAATTGGATTGCGCCAGCCTACGGAGAAATAGATGGTGACCAGCAAAGGGAGGTCGAGGATGTCGAATTTGGGGATAAAACGGGGCATCAGAACCTGCAGGAAAATCGCCACCAACGGGACCAGCACCACCACGATGAGCGGATAGCGCTGCACATCGAGTTCCCTACGCGCTAGTGATGCCGACATTGCCATGCTCTATTCGTTCTCCTCTTGCCGATCGTGCAACAAGCCCCAGGCTCTGTATCAGGGCACGACTTCAGTCGTGCCACCACTGGCCAAAAAATGATCAGGGCTTTAGCCCCTGCTGACTTCATACTGGCCCAGAAAAAGCACAGGGGCTAAAGCCCACTCTGTTCTAAGCCCCCAACCTACGGCACGACTAAAGTCGCGCCCTGATACAAAGCCAAAGTTCCTCCTGCCAACCGTGCAACTACTTCGGGTGCCCCATTTTCCGAACCAACCTTGCGCTTCCCACAGCGCCTGAAGCAAATTTTGTCGCTCCCTCCGGCCTATTGCGGCTGGCCCCCGTCCGCGGGGGGCGCGGGCGCTGGCGTTGGCTGATCCGGGACCACAACCTTAGGAGGCTTTGGTTTAGCGATGGGTGGATGTTCGACCCCCGGTAAGGCCTCCTGTCCTGGCGTGGCAGGACTGGTTGCTGGATGCTTAGGCTTGACGGCAGCTCCGGTATCCGTTGGTTGCCCCGATTTTGATGCAGTCGCGTCGCCATCTTGCTTCGGAACCTTGCCAGCCGTGGTCTTACCGTCGGCTGCCGGCTTGGCCGAAGGTGCCACGGGCGCTTTCGGTAGCGGCGCATACCTCGGATCAACGACAGCCTGCCCGGGAACGAGCGCATTGGCCGGCGGCGTCGAATCCGGGCTGTAATGATCGGGATGTACAGCCGGGGGCGGATGCAGCGGCGGGGGAACGGTGGGGACCGGCGTAGCTGGTTTCTGGCCCGGGCCAGGGTCGGCCAGCGCGTTGGGATCGTTTAGACCCGGCAGCCGCTCGGCGAGGATATCCGCCGCCCTTTGCTTACTGACCGCGGCTCCTTCGGCTGCACTCTGGGCCAGATCCTGTTGTGCCGTCGGCGACATGCGATCCGAAGCCTCGGTGATCACCAGCAACTCCTCGACGTGCCCCAGGTTGGCTGCCGGCTTGATAACGATGTCGATGTAAGGCGGATTGGAAGTATCCGGCACCACTTGATCCACCACCCCCACGGGTAGTCCACGGGGGAAAATCTGGTCTCCTCCGCTGGTGATGACGCGCTCCCCCGGCTTGACCCGTTCATCGGGAAGCATATTGATGATCTGCGGCTGGCCCAAGGCGTTCCCGCGCAGCACCCCGCGGAGCCGGGTCGACTCCAGCAGCACTCCCGCCCCGCTGGTCTGATCGTTGATCACCAACACCTGCGAGGTATGCCCAAACACGTCTCGCAATTTGCCCACGATGCCGTCGGGAGTGATGACCGCCATGTCAGGCTTCAGGCCGTCTTTGGATCCTTTATCGATGGTGAGGATGCGGGATTGGTCGGTACCCGACGTGCCGATCACCTGGGCTGGAACGGTACTGTAGATGTAGTGCTCTTTGAAGCCCAGCAGTGCCTGCAGCCGTTGCCCCTGGCGGGCGTCTTCGAGCAACCCTGCTTGTTCCAACTGCAGACGGCTCACTCGCTCTCTGAGCTCCTGATTCTGCTGCCGCACGTGGCGAAGATCGAGGTAATTCGCCCACATGCCGCGCACACCGGTCCCGGTGCCGTGCACAACTTTCTCTGGTGGCGACATGAGGCCGATGGCCCAAAAGCGTATCAGGCGCACGGTCTTTCCATCCGCACCATTAGGGTTGGGCCTGCGTACCTGCACCGCCAGTCCGATGACCTGGACCAGTAGTACAGCCACCAGAAACAGGATGTTCTTATAGCGGCTCAAAGCAAATCCATCGCTGCTTCCACTTCTTTATAGAACGATTCGAAGGCTTGGGAAGCATTCTTACTTCTACTCCGCACTGGTGAGTGTCGCGATGTGCGGCTCTTCTTGAGGAAAAGCCGCGCCGGGGTTCGTCACTCTGTATACACCAGAAGTAAAATGCTTCAGTCGATCTTGATTTTGCGCAGCAAACGGAAGTCACTCAGCATTTTGCCGGTGCCCAGCACCACGCTGGCCAGGGGATCATCCGCAATCGAGACTGGCAGGCCGGTCTCTTCGCGAATACGCTTGTCGAGATTCTTGATCAGCGCCCCCCCTCCGGTCAGAACAATGCCACGGTCACTAATGTCGGCGCTGAGTTCCGGCGGAGTGCGTTCGAGAGCTACGCGAATGGCGTTGAGGATAGTCGAAATGCATTCCGTCAGCGCCTCACGAATCTCGCTGTCATCGATGGTGATGGTTTTCGGCACGCCTTCGATCAGGTTGCGCCCTTTGATCTCCATGGTCAGCGGCTTATCCAGGGGATAGGCCGATCCAATATCGATCTTGATCTGCTCCGCCGTCCGCTCGCCGATGAGCAGGTTGTACTTGCGCTTCAGGTAATTCATGATCGCTTCGTCCATCTGGTTGCCGGCCATGCGGACGGAACGGGAATAGACGATGCCGGAGAGCGAAATGACGGCGATATCCGTAGTGCCGCCGCCAATATCCACGACCATGTTGCCGCTGGGCTCGGTGATGGGCAGACCGGCGCCGATAGCGGCGACCATGGCCTGCTCTACCAGAAACACTTCACTCGCCTTGGCGCGATAAGCGGAATCTTCCACTGCCCGCTTTTCTACCTGCGTGATCTCCGAAGGCACGCCGATCACGATCCTCGGGTGCACCAGCATTTTGCGGTTGTGCGCCTTCTGGATGAAGTAGTTCAACATCTTTTCAGTGATTTTGAAGTCGGCGATCACGCCGTCCTTCATGGGTTTAATGGCAACGATATTGCCGGGCGTGCGGCCAAGCATCTCCTTGGCCTCTTTGCCCACCGCCTCGACCTCGCCGGTGTTTTTGTTGATGGCGACGATGGAGGGCTCATTCACAACGATGCCCTTACCGCGCGCATACACCAGCGTGTTCGCGGTGCCTAAGTCGATTGCCAGATCGCTCGAGAAAACGCTGAACAACGAACGCACACCGTGCGTCCGCGAAGAACGCGAATGGAAACCGTTTGATGACATGAATGCAGGACTTTTCCTGTCGACCCGGATTCATTGTACGGCCACGGTTGCGTTCCTGCACCCCTACTCTTTTGAGTCTTTACCACCACTTTTAGGGCATACGACCTGTTTTGACGCGTGCTGCCGCAGAGAGCCGATGCAACAGCGACGGTTCGCCTGAGTTATCCTCTGAGGTTCAACGAAGGGAATGGATATGACGACGAAGATCTACAAGAACCTGATTGGCGGCAAGTGGGTGAGCGCAGAGAGCGGCAAGACTTTTCTCAATTACAATCCCGCCAATGTTGACGATGTGGTGGGAGAGTTTCAGGCCTCTGGCGAAGCGGACGTGGATCGGGCGGTGCAGGCAGCCCGGGCGGCCTATCGCCAATGGCGGCTGTTCCCAGCGCCTAAGCGAGGGGAAATCCTATATCGCACGGGTGAGCTGCTGCTACGGCATAAGGAGAATCTGGCCCGGCAGATGACGCGGGAGATGGGCAAGGTTCTGAGCGAGACGCGGGGCGATGTACAGGAGGCGGCCGACACCGCCTTCTACATGGCGGGTGAAGGGCGCAGGCTTTTCGGCCAGACCACGCCCTCGGAGCTACCCGACAAGTTCGCCATGTCGGTCCGCATGCCGGTAGGGGTTTGCGGCATGATCACGCCCTGGAATTTCCCCATGGCCATTCCTTCGTGGAAGCTGTTCCCGGCCCTGATTTGCGGCAATACCTGTGTGATCAAGCCGGCGGAAGACACTCCCTTGTCGACCATCAACCTGGTGGAAATGTTGCTGGAGGCGGGACTGCCGGAGGGCGTGGTCAATATTGTGACCGGATTTGGTCCGGATGCCGGTGCGCCGTTAGTTTCCCATCCTGAGGTGAACGCCATTTCGTTCACCGGCTCGAGTGAAGTGGGCCGGATCGTCGGCCAGACGGCAGCCGGTCACTTCAAGCCCTGCTCGCTCGAGATGGGGGGCAAGAACGCCATGATCGTGCTCGAGGACGCGAACCTGGACTTGGCGCTGGACGGTGCGGTTTGGGGAGCGTTTGGAACCACCGGTCAGCGCTGCACGGCGACTAGCCGGATCATCGTGCAGAAAAGCATTGCGAGCGAGTTTACCCGCAGGCTGGTGGAGAGAGCCCAGGCCCTGAGGGTGGGTGACGGCCTCGACGTCCAGGTGGAGATGGGACCGCAGATCAACCAGCAGCAGGTGGAAACCTCTGCGCGCTACACCGCAATTGCGGAAAAAGAAGGCGCCCGGCTGCTGACTGGCGGGAATCGTTTGGATGCGCTCAGCAGGGGTTTTTTCTTTGCCCCCACGGTGTTTGGGGGCGTCGGTCCGGAGATGCGCATCGCCCGGGAGGAGGTATTTGGACCGGTGGTGAGCGTGATTGAATGCGACAGCTTCGATCAGGCGATTGGGTTTGCGAATGGAATCCAATACGGGTTATCCACGGCCCTATATTCCCGCAACGTAAACCTGGCATTCAAAGCGATGCGCGATCTGGAGGCTGGAATTACGTATATCAATGCGCCGACGATCGGGGCTGAGGTGCATCTGCCCTTCGGCGGAGTGAAGCAGACCGGCAACGGACATCGCGAAGGCGGCACCGGTGCACTTGATTTCTATACATCGTGGAAGGCGGTGTACGTGGATTACTCCGACCGGCTGCAGCGGGCGCAGATTGATACGGGTGAGTGATGGGCGATGAGAAAGCGCGACCACCATTATTATGTGCAGGTCGTTCTCATCGGCCGGGTTGGTTGGAACAAAGAGCGAAGCCATCTTCCCTGGACGGGTGCCCCATGTTCGCCTCAGCGTACATGGGCCGATAAAGGCGGGGCGCAGCCCCTTCAACGCCACTGTTACAGGAGCAAAATCACCACGGCCAAGAGCACAATGTTTGCGCATAGAGTGAAAGCGTTTGAAGAATCCGTTTTCGGCCCATGTACGCTGGGGCGAACATGGGGCACCCGTCCAAAGCCACTGAACCCCTATAGAAGCCTCGATCCACCAGCATTTGCTAGCATTCCCTTGCGAGGCAAATTTTAGATGATCATTGGCGTTCCCAAGGAAGTGAAAGACCACGAATCCCGGGTGGGCATTACCCCCGCCGGCGTGAAGGCGTTAGTCGATGCAGGCCATACCGTCCTGGTGCAAACCGAGGCTGGCGACCTCTCGGCCTTTTCCGACGATGAATACCAGTCCGCAGGCGCCGAAATCGTTGGCTCCGCGCACAACGTCTGGGGTCACGCCGACATGATCGTCAAAGTGAAAGAACCCGTCGAAAAAGAATACGTCTTCTTTCGCGAAGGCCTGGTGCTGTTCACCTACCTGCACCTCGCTCCCCTGCCCTCCCTCACCGACCGGCTGCTGGCCAGCAGAGTCACCGGCATCGCCTATGAAACCATCCGCGACCGCGCAGGCACGCTCCCGCTACTGACACCCATGTCAGAAGTAGCAGGAAGGATGTCGGTCCAGGTGGGCGCAAGCTACCTGGAAAAAGAAAAGGGCGGCCGCGGAGTACTGCTGGGTGGCGTGCCCGGTGTTCCACCAGCGACCGTGTGCATCCTGGGCGGCGGCATCGTGGGCACCAACGCCGCTAAGATTGCGCTCGGTATGGGCGCAAACGTCACTATCGTTGATCTGAATCTCAACCGGCTGCGCGAACTGGACGATATCTTTAACGGCCGCGTCTATACCCTCGCCTCAAACTCCTATAACGTCGCCAGGGCGGTGCAAGGCGCCGACCTGGTCATCGGTGGAGTGCTGATTCCCGGCGCCGCGGCTCCCAGGATCGTGACCCGGGAGATGGTTTCCCGCATGAAGAAAGGAGCCGTCGTCGTGGACGTCGCGATCGACCAGGGCGGCTGCATCGAGACTGCCAAGCCAACCACCCATAGCGATCCCTCCTACCTGGTGGATGGAGTGGTCCACTACTGCGTCACCAATATGCCCGCAGCGGTTCCGAATACCTCGACCCTGGCGCTCACCAATGCCACCTTCCCTTACGTGCTCCGGCTGGCACAGCACGGCGCCGCAGCGGCCATCAAGGCAGATCCAGGAATGTGTGAAGGAGTGAACACATACGCCGGGCAACTTACCTATAAGGCAGTAGCGCAATCGCTAGGAAGGGAATGGAAGCCGGTGCTCGATCTACTAGGCTGATCACCGGCAAATCCCGGGCTGGGACTTGCCGGCGCAAGTTGGATGGTTACTGGGATGGAGGCCCGCCTGCGGGTGCTCCCCCACCACGTTGTTGCATTCTTTCCTGCATCCGCTGTTGATCCTCAGCAAATTTCTGCTTCTGAGTATCATTCAGGAGCGCCTGGATCTTGGTGTTTGCGCCCTCGCGAATGGTCTTCATCTTGGCCATCTTGTCTTCCCGGGACATAGAGCTGTCCTGGCGTAGCGTCATCATCTGTTGCTGCGAGTCGGCAAGGATCGGCTTGATCTGCGTCTGTTGATCCGCAGATAAGTCGTAACGCTTGGTCATGCGCGCAAGCTGTTCATCCGGAGTCATCGGTTGGCGCCCCATGCGACCCGAGCCGGGTTGCTGAGCGGAAGCTTCGGGGGCGGGGCTATCCTGCGCGCAAAGCGGCAGCCGACCCTAGGGCGAGTCCAGTGGCCAAAAGACCACTGAGTGCGATACTACATAACTGATTCTTCATGGGTGTTTCTCCTGCATATCTACCACAGTCATAAGAACACACGGTTGGATGCATGGTTGCTGCGATTCCGGACACGCATCCACCACTTCATAGCAAATTGACGTAGCGACTGACCCGGGAGTTTACGGTTTCGGCGGCATCGGGACCGGAGCCGAGCGCAATCCACAGGGCAACTGCCCCGGTTGTCGGCCCCCAGGGGCAAGATACGCGTAGGCAAATACTACCTGATACTCGCTCTCGCCCGGATAAGAGCACTGGGCACAGCCAGGTTTGTACTCGAGCACAGGATTCTCCTCCGGGCTTTCCACCCATTGCCTGGATTTGTGCGGTGGCAGGATCACCCACTTCACCTCGTCCTTTCCCTGGGCTGCGGGATAGACAGCTACCCGGCCATGCGAATTGAAGGCGTCCACCAGGCTTCCACCCGCTCCATTCGATGCCCGCCACAGCCATCGGCCGTGTGAACGTGCGTACCAATGAGAGCTGGAAGGAATGGGTTCGGCCAGCTTGATCGCGTGGCTGGTCTTATTCACCAGCACAAATTGAAATCCCGGACCGCGGTCGTGGGCGACTGCAGAGAGATAGGACGCCGACAGGGTTACTCCCGGACAAATGGGTACGGACTTCTGAAGGCGGGGAGACTCGGGCCGCCCAAAAGCTGGTAGGAACAGCCATAACGCCGACAGCCAAATCGGATACTTTCTCAGATGAATGGAGGACACACCAAACCACTCTCAAGAGAGTACTCGATCTGCTTCAGCACCTTGTCGCATGCCGGAAGGTCCTCCACGACAAAATGAGCGCCGGCACTGCGCAGTGCGGCTTCGGCATGCTTTAGGCGCTCGCTCTGTTCGTTCCCGGGCAGGAGTGCCCAGTCCGCAGCATCCAGCCCAACCATGTTGCCGGTCCGGGAGAGTGCGATGGTCCACATACCTGCATTCCGCCCCTCTTCGATATCGCTGATAGTGTCACCGATCTTGACGCACGAGGAGGGCGGATAGACGTCTAACAGTTGTGCATTCCGCAATAGCATCCACGGCGCGGGACGGCCGGCCTGCACTTCATCCGGACAGACAGATGCATCGGGCCGATAGCCATTGCGGGCAGCCTGCGCCAACACCGGAGCAAGCATTGCTCGCGTGTACCCCGTGCTGGTGCCAATCCGCAGGCCGCGTTGCCGCCACTCGGATACGGTCTCTCTCACTCCGCGAATTAACTGCGACTGTTGTGTGATGATCTCCATCTGCAACGGACCGAACTCTGTGAACAGAGCGGAGACATCGGCAGATCCGGGCTCGCGGCCGGTCACTTCGATCCAGCGCGCACGAATATTCGGTAGCGAGAGGATGGCCTGGATATGATCCCGCTTGAGCAGGCCCATGTCGCGCCGTGCGTCCTCGCTCGATAGCGTCAATCCATGCTGAGCGAAGAGTGTCTGCAGCGCGCGCACCGGCGCAATGGATCCATGATCGACTGTCGTGCCGGCCCAATCCAATATCACGGCGAGAAGTCCCTTATTCATTTCCCTTCCCTCACGCTGAATCACATTCCAAATGTTTCCGCGGCAACGCCAAAGCTGAGCGTCATCCCGGCGCCGCCGAGGCCGGTCACCACTTCGACCCCTGGCTCTGGTTGGAAACGCACATAGGGCTGGTCTGGATGTTTTGCATATACGCCGTACCAGCGCTCGGCAATGGAGAAATCCGGAACCTGTAAGAAGCTTTCAAGATGATCGAGAATCAGCTTGTCAATCTCCTCGCAGCGAAATGGAGATGGATCGGATCCGTAATCATGCGAGTCCCCGAGCGTTAATGCTCCTGACGATGCCTGAGCAACCATGGTGTGGATACCGAACCGGTCGTATTCGGCCATCTCCCTCGCGATACGGGCACGAAGCGCGCCGAGGGACCGGCAGATGCGGAAGGATGGGTAAAAGCGGAAGGTAAGCCCTCCGGCTAGCGCGGGTCCCAACTTCCACCCCATGGGTTGCGGTTTCGTCCCCAGCATCTGGAGTTTGCATCGCGTAAGCCCGCTCCGGGCAAAATAGTCCGGATAGAGGGACTCAAAATCAGAGCCAGTACAGACAATCACACGCTCCGCCTCCCACTTGCCCCGCGACGTCAGGACACTGGGATATTGAATGCTGTGAGCTGGCTGACCCCAGTGAATTTCTACTCCGTAGCGCTCGCGAAGAAACTCGGGAATTCGCCGCAGCGTCTCCCGAGGATCGACCGTCATCTCGGTATCGCTCCAGAGCGCGCCCACGATCGAAGCGGGTTTCAGAGCAGGCGAACGCGCCAACGCCTGGTCCCTATCAAGCCATGCGCAGCGATATCCATGCGCTAATCCAACCTCCGCAAATTCACGCCCCACCGCGGCCTCGTCTTCCCGGCAGGCAATGTGGAGAGAACCGCTATCCTGGTATGGAATCTCCGCTGCCTGAAGAATCTGCCGCCAAAGGTCTCGACTCTTGAGCGCCAGGTTCAACATGACGCCCGGCGTTTGCCCGATGGGCCAAAGCATCCCAAAATTGGCGATCGATGCGCCGGCGGCAGCTGGGTTCCGTTCGAAGACTACGACTTTCTTTCCCAGGCTGGCTGCGATATAGGCATGGGAGAGCCCGGCAATTCCTGCACCAACGACAATGACGTCCGCGCTCTGGCTCTTCACGTCCGCAGCTTATAGCGGCAGATCGGAGGGTTCAAGCACTGAACGGTTAACTGGCAACGTCGGACGCGTTTGGGAGCCTGCCCCAAATGCGCACAACGCACCGGAAACCAGGGCGAAGAATACAAAAAGATCAAAGAGCTTGGTCCATCCCAGACTCGAAACAAAAACCGTGGCCAGGAGTGGAGAAAGCACCTGTCCAATTGATCCTGTGGCGTTGACGAATCCAATCGCCCGCCCATGGAGTTCACCTGGAACCGCATCCAGCACAGCCATGCCGGATATCAGCATGTCTGCGCCATGAATAAGAATCCCCATCAACGAAATAGAAAGGACCAGGCCGAACCAGCCGCTGTCAGCGAGCACTGGATGCAGCAGGCAAACGAACGCGAGCAGGAACAACAAACCAGTACCCAGCGCCAGACGCCGGTCTCCAAACCAGCGTTCCGATGCATAGCCCGCCGCAATCGGCCCCAGAAAGCCGCACAGTTCGAAGTAAGAGGCAGTATGCACAGCTCTGTACGCACTGTAGCCCAGGCCCGAAACAAGATAATGGGGCAGCCAGAAGAGCAGAGTGTAGCGAGTGATCTTGAGGAAAAAATAAATCCCGGCAAGGATGCGAATCCTGCCATTGCGCAGGACGCGGCTCCATGGACTGCCACTGACCTGCGCGGCAAATGATGGTTGGCCGTCGAATATAGGGTGCAATGGCTCTACCGTCTCCCGGTAGAAGAAAAGCGCCGCGCCCAGAAGAATCAATGACGAGACCAGGTAGGCGGGGTGGATACCGGCCCGCGCAGCAAAGCCGGTATGCACGATAAGCCAGGCAGTGAGCGACGTGGCCAGCAACCCTCCCAGGACGTAACTGGTACTCCACCAGCCGAGCACCCGGTCGCGTTCGTTCCGCCGGAACCAGCTCCCGATCAATTTGAGCAGGGAAGGCCAACCGAAGCCCTGGCCAAAGCCATTGCCGAGCTGCAACAGCAGGCCCAGGCCAGGGTGGGAACACCAGGCCAGCAGAACGGTACAGCCGATGGAAATGCCGGCGCCGGCGAGTGCGGTTCGCCGGGGACCGTAGCGGTCCGCCAGGGTTCCACCCACCAGTTGCCCCAGCGCATAGGCCGCACCGAAGCAGGCAAGAGTCGCGGCGAGGTGTGAGATAGCACCGTCGGCGGTTGTCCCAACGTCTTTGCGGCAAATGTAATATCCCGCATAGAGCACCCACGCGGACAGGAAGATTCGACCGCGCCAGGCTGTGATCGTGTTCCCCCGCATGTTCATTGCAATCGCGACCCTGTCGTTGCTTGATCAAAAGGCAGCAAACCACGGAAGATCCTCGCTTCGGAGCGAGGTGAGATCGGAATGACAATCTGGGTGATCGTACCTCTCTGGAAACTGTCGACGACTGCTTCCGGAAAAGAGTCTCGCTCGCACAACATCTGGATCGCCGAATCGACCGCCGAGTCATCCGTGCCATCGATCCGGATGGAGCGCCACGCGCCATTGCTGATGGTGAGGAGCGCAGCGTGCCCCGAAATCTCTAGGCGGTCATCGGATCGGTTGGGGGATGGGTTCCGGGATGGGTTGCGGTCAATGATTTGCCGTCCGGCAGGAGTGTCCTCGATGACGAACCGCGTATGGTCAGCCGGGCTGCCTCGTGCTCCACCGAGCGAGACCAGCACATCTCCGGCCGCTGCGACCGCTTCCGGCCCGCTGATCACCGAGAATTGCTTGTGAAACTGACCGGCCAAATTGAAAAGCGGTTCCGCAGCTCTGAGCTCCTGCACATCAATAAATTCCCGGCCCCCGTGGCTATCCTTGGGGGGCAGGTACAGCAGTGCGCTCCGGCTCTGGAATACGTCCTGCCAGAAGGCCGTAAACGGATGCTCCTCGGTCATCTGCCAACGCATACAGACGGTGCATAGGAAGAGAGCGGCAAGAGTGGGTCCGGCGAGCCAATAAAACGATAGTCGCGGCGGTGCATCGTCTCCTGCGGGAACTAACGTCGGGGCTCCACTTTGCTCCTGTGCGTAAGAGGAAAGAGAAGCCCTACGGAAGAAGCGCGGGATGTAACCGCCCGGCGAGATTTCGATTGAGAACTCTTGCTCTACATCGGCAGTCTTGTAATAGGCGGTGAGACGCTTGCGCATGTCGTTGGCACGAACCCGGACGCCCGCATCCGCCCCGGTATCGTAACTTGCGTTGCGGCCCAGCAGAGTCATCCCGATCAATCGCTCTTTCAGAACTTCAACATTGCCGCCGAGGGTGTTCTCTACGATATGGCAAAGAAACTCACAACTCTTGGGGCTGGTTCTGAAAGCGGAGCTCTCGCAGATCGTGCGGACGTATTCCCGCAGATCGGCGGCATACCGGTCAAGTTCCTCCGTTTGGATTTCCTCTTTGGTGTGCATCAGAGTGGCTTGATGCTCATACTAGTCTGCTCACATTACAGTCCTGTAAGCGAAGCGAGTCGGTTTTTGGATGTCAGCTTCGATGCATAACGTTCAATGCATCTTCGCGTTGCCTTCGCCTTTGAGTGCAGACTGAACGGTAATGCAGGCCGGCTTAACCTGCCGAACGTTTCCATGTTCCGCGTTTGCTGCGAGGCTGAAGACCAAATGCAACCTCGAGTCCGGCAAGGGCGCGAGCCGGAGTCTGATGAGCGTTAACAGCCGCCAACGCAGGATTTTCGCAATCACCTGGATCACCTACGCCGGCTACTATCTTTGCCGGAAGAACTTCAGCATGGTGATGCCGGCGATACATGGGACCTCCGGCTCACCCGGCATCGAACTCGCGAATATCGTATTCGGCTACAGCTTGATGTATGCCATCGGTCAGTTTGGCTTCGGTTTTCTCTCCGACTATGTGGGAGCCAAACGGGTGGTCGGCGCCGGACTTCTGCTGGTGGTCGGCAGCAATCTGTTGATGGCCACACCAGCGCCCCTGATGTGGCTGCTGGTCTTCGCATGCCTCAATGGGATTGGCCAGGCAACCGGGTGGTCGGGCCTGGTGAAGACGATGGCCAGCTGGTTTCGTGGTGAGAATCGCGGCGTCGTCATGGCCTGGTGGGGCACCAATTACGTTTTCGGCGGCTTTTTGGCAACCGCATTTGCCACCTGGTCGATAACCCAGCAGAGCTTGCTGCCTCACCTTGGCTGGAGGCGCGGTTTTCTCTTTCCGGCATTGGTTTTGCTCGTCATCACCGGCTTCTTCTTCCACGGGGTTCAGGACACGCCGGAGGCGGCAGCACTCACCGGCAAAGTACCCGGCCGGCATGCGGTTGCTGTCGGGACAGATCGATCCCGATGGAGCGATCTATGGGCGCTGCTCTGCGACGCGCCTCTTTGGATGCTGGGCATCTCCTACTTCTTTTTGGAGTTGTGCCGTTACGCACTGATGTTCTGGTTGCCTCTCTATCTGGTCTCCAGGCTGAAGTACAGCCTGCAGGTCTCCGGATATGTCTCATCGCTCTACGAGCTGGTTGGCATCGGTGGAGCGGTACTCGCGGGGTATCTCTCGGATCATTTCACCCAATCCCGGCGCGCCCCAGTCTCCGCTGCCATGCTCGCGGGATTGGGGATCGTTCTCTTTCTTCAACCCACGCTTGCGCAATGGGGACTAACAGGCATTGCGATAGGCATTTCGCTGGCCGGCGTGCTCTCTTACGGACCGGACACGCTCCTCTCTGGAGCGGCCGCGCAGGACGTCGGCGAGGTGCGCGCTACAGGCACAGCCGCAGGCTTGATTGACGGCATCGGACATTTGGGTGCTCTTTTGTCACCCTATTTAGTCGTGCTGATTAGCAAGCAATATGGTTGGGACAGACTTTTCCTTTTGCTTGCTCTCGCGGCCTTTCTTGCCAGTGCGGCTTTGATACCCATCTGGAATTTGAAACCATCGGACCGGCGCCTGTTCCCAACCGAGAGCAACACCGGCCAGCCGGCTGTCTTACTATGATGGCTCACGAGGGACCGCACGATGGAAGAACCAGAAGGGCAGCCAAAGATCGCACCGTCGGAAGGTGAGGTAAATCTATCCCCGGCCCGCGCGGCCTGGCAACGCGGCCATCTCGATGCGGATACGCAAGAGTTGCTGGCGGAAGATGCGCGCTACTTTCTTCATCAATCGTTGTCCTCCCCATGCCTGAATGCGCTTGCCGGCTGCGATGGCAGTTTTCTCATCGACATGCAGGGACGCCGCTACCTGGATTTCCACGGCAACAATGTGCACCAGGTCGGCTTCGGTCATCCCAGGGTGAAGGCAGCGATCTACGAGGCCCTGGAGCATCTCCCTTTTTGCACCCGGCGCTACACCAACCGCTACGCCGTTGGTCTGGCAAAAAAGCTGGCGGAACTTTCTCCCGGGACACTGAACAAATGCCTTTTCGCCCCAGGGGGAGCGGAGGCCATTTCGATGGCGATCAAGCTGGCGCGCATGGCCACGGGCCGCTTCAAGACGATATCCATGTGGGACTCGTTCCATGGTGCGACCCTGGACGCTATCTCGCTTGGAGGCGAAGCGCTCTTCCGCAATCAGATCGGACCTTTGTTGCCAGGGGCGGAACATGTTCCCCCACCGGAGCCGCAGCAGTGCCCATTCCGGTGTGGCAGAACCTGCAGCCTGCAGTGTGCGGATTATGTCGAATACATCTTGCGCAAAGAAGGCGATGTTGCCGCGGTCATCGCTGAAACAGTGCGCAGCACCGGGACAATACCGCCGGCGGACTACTGGACCAGGCTCCGTGCTGCCTGCGATCGCTATGGAGCGCTTCTGATCCTGGACGAAATTCCTCACGGCTTAGGCCGTACAGGATCGATGTTCACATGTGAACAATACGCAATTGTTCCCGACATGCTGGTCATCGGCAAGGGACTCGGCGGCGGTTCACTACCGATTGCGGCACTGCTGGCACGCGAAGATCTTGACCTCGGTGGAGACCGGGCGCTTGGGCATTTCACTCATGAAAAAAATCCCGTAGCCTGCGCGGCGGCACTCGCAACGCTCGAAATCATTCAATCGGAAAAGTTGCCCGAACGCGCTAGAGTTCTGGGAGATTACTTCGTCGACGGGCTTCGCCAGTTGCAGCGGAAGCACGAACTCATCTACGAGGTTCGCGGACTCGGACTCCTGGTTGCATTGGTCCTTAGAAACGCGGATGGTTCGTCTGCCGATTCTCAAGCGGAGCGAATTATGTATGCCGCGTTAAGCAAGGGACTCAACTTCAAGGTGACCATGGGGTGTATTCTCGCGTTGACTCCGCCATTGACTATCGAGCAGACGCAACTGGACGATGCCGTTCACATCCTGGACAGCTGCTTTTGCGAGCTGCAAGCGCGTTGAAGCAAACTCGAGAAAGAAACCGCAGATCTCTCCACTCCGCTACCATGGGCCTGCGGCCCCCAAGGTGAGGAAAACGCCTCGGTCCGGCAACCTGTCCCGGCGTGCCGTGGACCACTCTCTATAGAACCATCGCCCTTTCCTTTGTCATCCCGGCCGAAGCGAAGCGTAGCGGAGGGATCTGCAGTTTCTTTCTCGAGTTTGCGGGACCAACGGATTCTCACACTGACAACACAAGTCTGCCATTGAATATCTCCGCCTAAAGTTACAGCGCGATCAACAAAACTCCTTTGCTCATGCGCTTAACGCAGCCCTTCAGCGTCACCTAACGTGCTAAACGTTGCGGTCGCTTCGCCGCCAGCACAGGATTTCCCTAGGCCGCAAGCGGCCGGTCAATCAAAGCTCAACGTAAAGGTGGATAGACTCCATGTGCAAATTCTTTCGGAACCTAGCGCTCCTCATTGGATCAAGCCTGGCCACTCTATCCTGCATCGCGCAGAGCACGACCGGCACCATCACAGGAACCGTGACCGATCCAAGCAAGGCTGTGATCGTACGCGCTCAGCTTACGCTCACCAACGAGTCCACTGGACTGGTCAGAGCTGCCGCCACCAACTCAACCGGGCAATACGTTCTCGACTTCATTCCGGTTGGCAACTATACGCTTCGCGTCGAGGACCAGGGCTTCAGCCCGCAAGAGCGAAACCACATCACAATCGCGGCGGCCCAGGGAATCCAGCTCAACTTCTCTTTGCTCATCCAGTCAGCCGGCCAGTCCGTCACGGTCACCAGTGAGGATCCCCTGGTCTCCGTCGGGACCTCTGACCTGCGAGGAGAAGTCTCGAGCACGCAATTGAACCAGCTGCCGGTAGCGCACCAGGATTGGACAACCCTGTTGCAGACGGCTCCAGGCATCGCCCAATCCGACAATGGAAGCGCCGGATCCGAGGCCGGTTCCGGCATCGTCATCAACGGCCTGCCGGCAACAGGGTATAACCTGACCGTCGATGGAACTAATGCCACCCAGGATATGGAGCACCCCGCCTTCGGCTTCTCCGAAAAGCCCAACATCATCAACACGGTCAACAACGACGCCGTGCAGGAAGTGAGCATGGTGCGGGGAGTTGTGCCCGCATCGGTGAGCGGAACCATGGCTGGAAACATCAACATCATCACCAGGGGCGGCACCAACACGTTTCACGGCGATGTCTATGAAATCAATGAAGAAAATCTTTATGACGCCCGCAATCAATTTCTCACGGATCGTCCACGCACAACCTTCAACCAGTTTGGCGGGGCCATTTCCGGACCGATCCTGCAAAACAAGCTGTTCTTCTTTACCAGCTATGAGGGCGTGCGATACAACGCGCTCGTGGACGTGTCCGACAATGTGCCAACGCCCTATCTGATCAGCATCAGCCCTTCGGTATATCAGCCTGCGTTCGCATCCTACCCCACCGTGTCCCAGCCGCCAGACGACCCTACCGCATTGACCGCCTTCGTCAACCAGACCGGTTCGTCGGTCCAGAATGACAGTAACGGCATCGCGCGCGTCGACTACAATCTGAGTGGCAACAACCAGTTCACCGCACGGTACACTCGCGGGCGCCCCTATTACGACAATCCCAACATCATCACGCTCAACCCGCGGGTAACAACCGGCCATTCTGATGCCTACAACGCAAGCTGGATCCACTCCGGATCCTACTGGACTTCCAATGCGCGATTCGGCTACAACCGTCTCCGATCGAGCCGTAACGATCTTGGCCTGGGCCAGGATTTCGAAGGAGTCTCATTCTCAGGATTCAACACGGGTGGTTCCGAACTCTTTCTCAAGGCCGGGAGCATCTGGACCGGCGAAGAAAGTGTCGCGTGGACTCGCGGACGGCATACGATTCAGGTTGGCGGCATCCTGCAAAGGTGGAACGCCGGACGCACTGACCTGAACACGACGAATGTGTCTTACTCAAGCCTGAGTGATTTCCAAAACAATATTCCGAGCAAGATTCGGATCACATTCGATCTGACGCCGTTCAATATCTACGAATATCAAATCGGCGGGTATATTCAGGACGACTACCGCATCCTGCCCAATCTCACGCTGAATGTGGGTGTGCGGTACGACTACTTCACGGTCCCCAAAGAAAACTCCGGACGGCTTTTCAACCGAGGCGTCGATCCGGCCCGGCCCCAGCTTGGACCGGGGTTCGGTCCCTACCTTCCCGCCAATGGCATCTACGATGCCAACTACTTCAACGTTCAACCGCGCGTTGGTTTCAGCTGGGGCGCAGGCCCTTCCGGCAAGACGGTGGTGCGCGGGGGATTTGGCATCTTTACCAACCCGCATGAGATTTATGGAGACGCGATCAACGAGGTGCAGACCAATGCAGAGACACCGTTTCGAATTACCTTGAACCGCAGCCAGGCACTTGCCGCGGGTCTTCAATACCCGGTTCATCGGGCCGACTATACGCAGATTTTGCAGGACCTGCTGAATGATGGAGTCGCCTCCTCGAACTTCGCCGACTCTGCCATCAAGCAAGACTATCCCAATGCCTACAGCTTGCAATACACGCTCGGCGTAAGCCAGGCGCTGCCATGGGACACCGTGCTCGATATTGCTTTTGTCGGCAATCGTGGTCTCCACGAAAATATTACCGACGTGGAAAACCTTCCCGACCGCATTACCGGCATTGCGCCGGATCCGCAGTTCTCACAGTTCAACTACTACTACGCCGGCGATTCCAGCAACTACAACGGCCTGCAGGTCCAGGTCACGAAGAGGATGAAGCATGGGGTCAATCTGGGAGCGAGCTATACCTGGTCCAGATCCATGGCGTTTGAATACGCCGGCCTGCTGAAGGAATCGACCCCGCAGGACAATGACAACATAAAGGCGGACTACGGCCCAAGCCCTTACGATATCCGCAACAACTTCGTTCTTAATGGATTGTGGCAGCTGCCCCTGCAGGAATGGTCGCGGCTCAACGGCGGCATAGGCAGGTACTTGCTGGGAGGTTGGCAGATATCGGGACTACTGGCCGCTAACGACGGCGCCCCCACAAATATCAATGACGGCAACTCCTCCTATCCCAACGACCGGCCCGATGCTGTCAGCGGAGTCAATCCGTATGCCGGCAATTACAACCTGAGCCAGCTGCAGTTTCTGAATCCGGCAGCCTTCGTAAACGTCCCACTTTCTACTGACAGCGGCGCCCAGATCCGTGGGGGCTTTCTCGGAAAGGACTCCATCTATCAACCCGGCATGGTGACCCTGAATGCGAGCCTTGCCAAGAGCTTCAGCTTTACCGAGCGAGTTCATCTGCAGCTTCATCTTGATAGTTTCAATGCGCTAAATCACACCAATCTTGGCGGCCTGGAGACAGACACCACCTCAGACAACTTCGGGCAACTGACGTCGGCTACTGCGCGCACGGTGCAGATCGGCGGAAAGGTCCTATTCTAAATTCCCCCAGGAGAGAGCCATCAAAACAAACAAGGGCCTGACCATGTTCAAGAGAGTTCTATTCGCGTCGATCCTGTGTTCGCTCATAGCGGCAGCTTGCTTCGCCACGGAGGTAGGCAAGACCCTCTATCAACTGGCCGATGGAGTGGTCCGTCCCTCGCGGCTGAAAGGCGCAAAGGAAGCGTATCTGCCCATCATTGTCAACAGCAGCCACGCAGCCAATTTGGTGGCGCTGCCGAACGGGGACCTGCTCTGCTTCTATTACGCAGGTATTTATGAGCGAGGAGCGGGAGAGTCGATCGTGATGTCACGGCTGGATCATGGGTCCGCCCGATGGACCCAGCCTGCGATCGTGTCGAACCATCCCGATTGGGCAAATCAGAATCCAGTGGGTTTCCTGGCTCCCGATGGTAGACTCTGGCTGTTCCATACCACACAGAAGGCCGGGCACGATCAAACCAAGGCATTGGTCTCAGCGCTCATATCCGAGGACCAGGGGCACACCTGGAGCGATCCCACAACGGTCTTCCCCAATCCAGGCTTGTACCTGCGTCAGCCGCTAGTTGTCTTCCACGACCAATGGCTTTTTCCTGTTTACCACTCCGCGGGTGGCAGCATCACCTCGAACGCTCAAAAAGATCAGTCCTATGTCGAGATCTCAAAGGATGGTGGAAAGTCCTGGAATGAATGCGACATACCGGACTCTGACGGCGAAGTGCAGATGAACATTATTCAGCTGTCACAGGATCAGCTGATCGCTTTTTATCGCAGCCGGTACGCCGACTGGATCTACCAAAGCAAATCGAGCGATGGGTGCCGCTGGAGTGCTCCTGAACCCACGAAACTGCCGAACAACAATGCCTCGATACAGGCCACAAGACTCAAGAATGGCCATTTGGTGATGGTCTTTAACAACGCTCAAGCCACGCTCGAGCGCGGTAAAGCACAAACGGCAGCACGCAGCATTCTGTCGGTCGCGCTGTCCACTGATGACGGCAAGACCTGGCCATGGATTCGCGATTTGGAAAACCAGCAGTCGCAGCCTCTCCTTCTCCCCTTGGAAGACCCGGAATATTCGTATCCGGCAGTAATTCAGTCGAAAGACGGCATGATCCAGACGGCGTATACCTTCCGCCGCGAAACCATCAAGTACATGACCTTCGACGAGGAGTGGATCAAGCAAGGCAGCACAGAAGGCGGGAAGAGTACTGACATCAAGCCGGAGGGTGTGGCATCGTTAAATTCGGAGTTGGAAAGACTCGGTAGGTGGACGCCGAATTCGGGCTTTTTGCTGAGGTCGAATTCGGGCTTTTTGCTGAGGTAATGATGGTTTCGAAATCCAGGAGAGACTTCCTTCGTATGTCGGCGATGGGCGCGGGCGCGCTCGGGCTGATTCCGCCCTCGATCCGCAAGGCAATGGCGATTCCCGCACACCATGCGAACGGCAGCATCATGGATGTCGAGCATGTCGTGATTCACATGCAGGAGAATCGCTCCTTCGATCATTACTTTGGAACCCTGAACGGGGTACGCGGATTCGGCGACCCACGTGCAATCCGCCTCCCGGGTGGTCTGCCAGTGTGGCGGCAACCGAGCCCGCAGCACGCGGACGGCTACGTCATGCCTTTCCACGGAGACTCTGCCATTACCCGAGCTTATACCGTGGACGGTTCCGGACAGAGCCACCAGGATAATTTAACCATTCTGAACAACGGGCGATTTGATCGCTGGGGCCACACCGGTGAGCTGCATAAACGCCTGGTCTACTACACCGCGCAGGATCTTCCCTTTTACTACGGGCTGGCGAGTGCATTTACTGTTTGCGATCATTTTCATTGTTCAACCCTGACTCAGACCTATCCTAACCGGCTGCACCTGTGGAGCGGTTGCAATGGAGGCGGCAAAGTCGGAGGCGATCCTAACATGACCAACGATGGCACCGACGAGACTCCAACCTCCAACATGGCCGACGATAAGCCCTTCGCAGCCTATACATGGACCACTTATGCAGAACGGCTGCAGGATGCCGGCATCAGCTGGAAGATCTACCAGGAATACGACAACTTCAACGATAACCTGCTCGCCCTTTTCAAGAATTTCCGCAACATGAACAAGAACTCGCCGCTCTATCGCAAAGGCCGTACCTGGGTTTCGGAAGATGACCCCGATCCGGCAAATTGGCGGCGCTCGGACGGAGAACAGCTGGTGCAAGCCTTTCGCCGCGACCTCGCCGCCGGCAGCCTGCCCCAGGTGTCATGGATTGTCACCGCAGCGGATCTTTCCGAGCATCCCGATCATGTTCCAGCTCGGGGCGAAAATGTTACCGCCCAGCTGATCGAGGCGCTGGCCGATCATCCTGAAATATTCGCTAAGACAGTCTTCATCCTCAACTATGACGAGACGGGTGGCATGTTCGACCATATGCCTCCGCCGCTGCCGCCAATAAGTCCCCGCGATGGTTACAGTACGGTATCCATCGATGGCGAAATCAAGGACTACGGACCGCGGGGCGCGGACAACGACGGTAAACAGCCAATCGGGCTGGGGATGCGCATACCCGCGATCGTCGTTTCTCCCTGGAGCCGCGGCGGGTGGGTCTGCTCAGAGGTCTTCGACCACACCTCGACCCTGCGCTTTCTCGAAGAGCGTTTCGCGGTCAAGGAGGAGAACATAAGCGATTGGCGCCGCTGCGTATGCGGTGATTTGACCTCCGCCTTCGACTTCAAGAATCCCAATCGAGATTGGACGGCTCTCACCCTGCCGGACACGGCCGGCTACCTGGCCCGCATTGCCCGTTCCAGTCAGGGCGTTCATTTAGTTATTCCACACACACAGCGACCGGCAACGCAAGGTGCGCGCCAGCGGGGCGCCCGGCCTCTCCCCTATGCACTGCACGCCGACGGACGCCATGACGAGAGTGGCCGATTCGTTATCGACCTTGAAAATCATGGCACGAGGGGGACGGTGTTCCAGATCTATGACTACAGCGACCGCCAAGGCCCATGGCGCTATACGCTTGAAGCCGGCAAAAAATATGCAGCCTATGAGTGGCATCGGACTGCGATGCTCGAAAATTACAACCTGGCCGTACACGGCCCAAATGGCTTCTACCGGCATTTTCGTGGAGACCTTGGCGCGGCCGCGGCACAAATTACCGTGGGCGCCTTCTACGATCCCGATCATGGCTCGATAGCGCTGATCCTTGGAAATACCGGTTCAATAACAACTACGGTATCCATTGCTCAATCAGACCTCTATCCGATTGACTCCGGGCAGATGCGCGTGCGTCACTACGATTTAAAGCCGAAGACAAGTATTCGGGACGTGTGGACACTGGCCGCTAGCGATTGCTGGTATGACCTAAGCGTATCTCTTGCAGCCTTCGGCACCTTTCTTCGCCGCTATGCGGGCCACGTGGAAACCGGTAAGCCGAGCAAGACCGATCCAGCCATCGGTTCGATGCGCCTGGAGCAGGCGATTGGAGACCGCCCTGTTTAGGCGCGCCCTGGTGGCCTGTAACAGCTGATTCAGAAGTAGAACCAAATCTGCGAAAATGCGCGACCCTTCTATGGGTCACGGCTATCGTGCTTTGTATCAGGGGCCCGACTTTTGGTCGGGCCCTGGAGTTTCTACATTTCGAAGAGGGTGGATACATCCAAATCTACGGAATGCGCGAGTTTTCTGGAGTCACCGGTCTGATGCTTTGTATCAGGGCACGACTTCAGTCGTGCCGCTCAAGGTCAACAAAGATATGGGCTTTAGCCCCTGCGCTTTTTTCTCTGCCCAGTAGGCGTATCAGT
Source organism: uncultured Acidobacteriaceae bacterium (assembly GCA_963717225.1). GTDB lineage: Bacteria > Acidobacteriota > Terriglobia > Terriglobales > Acidobacteriaceae > PALSA-350. The sequence continues at coordinate 401,832 of CAVQWB010000043.1, forward strand.
CCTGCTTTAACGGGGTTCTGAACCATAGATAGATGCGCAATGCATTTCGTGCAGGATTGCCATTGCAGGGGCTGAAGCCCAATTCTCTTTCCCTTCCTTTACGGCACGACTGAAGTCATGCCCTGATACAAAGCAAAACCCAAAACTGAAGCTCGATAAACCATACCCCGGATCGAGAAAATGTAGAGACTCCAGGGCCCGACTTTTAACAGGCTGCGGAAAAACTCATGTTTTGTATCAGGGCCCGACTTTAACAGGCTGCAAAGGGCTGAGAAAGAATTGGGCTTTACAGGCTGCAGAAAAACTCATGTTTTGTATCAGGGCACGACTTTAGTCGTGCCGTAAGTTGATTGAAAATACGCTGGGCTTTAGCCCCTGAGGTCCCTGAGGTACGGCTTTCCTAACCAACGGCGAGTTTTTCCGCAGCCTCTTTAGCCCCTGCGGCTCTACCAAATCAGCTTTTACGATCCACTAGTGAACGATCCTTCCGGGGAGAAATTCAGACCACACCCTTCCCTTCCACAATATGGATGTAGCGATTAGGGGCAATCTTGGTGAGTTTCTCGATTTGCTTGCTGGGAGCAGGCCAGTGGATTTCCAGCTCATCGACTTCGGTGGCAGTGCCAATCCCAAGCACTTCACGGGGATCGTGGGAAGAAAGATAGCTGCCGCCATTGTTTTTCAGGCGCTCTCGCACCTTACCACCGGCTTTCCAGAGGATGCGCGCTCCGATGGCGTCACGGTTGCACGTGACGCCTTCAAGCTTGATGCCCAGCCAGTTGTTGCCCTTGGCCGCGTTGTTTTTCAAGAGCACGGGAGGACCCCCGTTGACGCCAATGATCACATCCAGGGCGCCGTCATTGTCGTAATCGCCTACCGCTAATCCTCGCCCTGCCCAGTCTTTTTTAAATGCCGGGCCGGCCTCCTCGCTTACATCATGCAGCTTGTGATCCGCGCCCTGGTGAAACAACAGCAGCGGCTCTTTGTAATGCACCTGCATGGAGTAGGAGTCAATCATGTCGTCTGGATGGCCGTTCGCTAAGATCAGGTCGATCAGACCATCGTTGTCGTAGTCGAAGTACTTCAGCCCCCAGCCGCTCATCAACCGGGTGCTGTGAGCTACGCCTTCCATCTGCGCAGCATCGGAAAACGATTCGTCTTTGTTGTTGAGATAGACGGAATACATTTCATGGTCCACATTGGAAACAAACAGATCCTGAAACCCGTCTGCGTTCAGGTCCGCTGCATCCACTCCCATACCCGAGCGAGGGCGTCCGCTGTCGCTGAAACCTACCCCCGACTGCAAGGCGATCTCGTCCCACTTCCACTGGCCATTGGCGCCGGGACCGCGATTCATGTATAGAAAATTCTGCACCGTGTCGTTGGCGACAAAGAGATCCATGCGGCCATCATTGTTTATGTCGGTGGCCACAACTCCCAGACCCTTTCCTAAAGCGGACTCAATAGCAGTTCCTTTGGTGACGTCAGTAAAGGTACCGTCGCCGTTGTTGTGATAGAGGAAACTATGACTGGGCTTGAACACCCGCGGTACACAATAGTAATTTCGGCCGATCTTGTTATTGCCGCACTCCAGCTTGAGCACACCGACGGGATCCACAAAGCTGCAGATGAACAGATCGAGCCTGCCGTCATTGTCGTAATCGAACCAGACCGCGCTGGTGGTGAATTGAGGGGCGGCGAGTCCCGCGTGTTCGGTCACGTCGGCGAAGGTCCCATCATGCTGGTTTTTGTAGAGCGTGCATCGCCCGTAGGCGGTCACCAGCATGTCGGGCCAGCCGTCGTTGTCATAATCCCCGACAGCGATACCCATCCCGAAATAGGCGCCGGCTACACCTGCCTTCTCGGTGACGTCGGTGAATGTGCCGTCGCGATTGTTCTTGTACAGGGCGTTCCGCAGCGGCTTGGGGGGCTTATAAAAGGCGCTGGGGCCGCTGTTCACCAGAAAGATGTCCATCCAGCCATCGTTGTCGTAGTCGAGAAAGGCGCAGCCGGGTCCAAGCGCTTCCGGCAGGTAACGGTTGGGCGACATTGCATTTTCATGCGCCCAGGTGATGCCGGATGCGGATGCCGGCACCTCGCTAAACAACGGCCCACTCGAAGTGGGTGCGGCTTCTGCCGAAACACCAAAGACGTTGGCAGCCCCCGCAAGCAAGCCGAATCGCAGAAGTCCGCGCCTGGAAAAGTTCATCCCTCTCATCCTATATGTCTAGCCGGGGTACGGTTCATTGGGCTTCACGATACGGATGCGATGATCGGTAAATTTGTAGTGCGCTCCCGGCAATTCGATCTTCGGCATGTGGCAGGAGACACACTTGTCTTTGGAGACCGGGCAAATCTTTGCTCCCGGTTTGCCCGCCGCGCCTTTCACCCCACCATGACAGGTCAGACATTTCGAATCGAAGTTCACAGTTTGCGGATTGAAGTCGTGATGCGGGTTGTGGCAGGCAAGGCAGCTGATGCGCGCGTCGTCCGGGTCAAAGCATTTGCTGCCGGTCAGGCGGTACGGCTGAAAGCGAATGTTAGCGATGCTGGGATGTGGCTCCGCGGCTATTTGCGCCCAGGTGCGATGGCACTGACCACAGAAGTTCGAAGAGAGTTCCGCGGAAAGCCCAATCAGTTTATGTAAATCCTTTGGCGCCGCGTGGTCAGGACTGCCTGCGAGCATGGCGGCAAGATGCTCGTCGACGCCCTGATGACAGTGTGCGCATTGCACTCCGGGAGTCAGCTTGTCCAGAGTGAGTTGCTTTCCATGCACGGCGTTGGTCGCGTGGCATCCGAAGCAGCGCAGTTTCTCATCCTGATGGATGAGTCGACCGGCCGCTTCGTTGATGTCGGCCGGCGGCGAATCTTCATAGCCCATCGTGGTGCCAAGACCGTTCAGCTCCCGGAACCAGCTCACGCGGCTCTCGTACAGAGCACCGTCTTTTTCCAAAAGGTAAGTCTGCCCTAGAGCGGAGCTGGCCCCCATGGTCCAGCGGATGGGCAGGGTGACCGTGTTGGCGCCATCGGTCACCGAGTACTCGCTCTGGTTGCCCTTGCGTTCGATGCGATAGGAGTATTTACCAACGGTGGTGGTAAGCAGCGGGTGATCGGTGAGGACCTTGCTCTGATCCACTGGTTCGAGCGCGTGCGCCATGTATGTCGCTGGCTGCGTCATGGCCTCTACGTGACATTTTGCGCACGCGGCCGGAGCCACGGAATCAGTTTGCGCCACCGTGACAGCGGGCAGGAGCAAACACCACAGCAATAGATACCTTCTCATCAGGAACTCAAAATCACTGTACCTTGGCGCCCCCCGACAGCTTGGCGCCGGGCTGCTTGGCTTGCGCTTCCGCCGTCAACTTAAGCACGATTTCCCGTTCTCGCTTGCTGTCTTCCGGCCGCTTGAGCCGGTAGTAGACCAGCGATAACGAAACGTGCGCTTCGGTAAATTGTGGAGACTGCTTAACCAGGCCCTCGAGAGTAGTCCGCGCCTCGTCGAGATGTCCCTCGTCGATCGCAATCAGCGCCAATTGATAACGAACACCAGGATCTCCAGGCCTGGTCTCCAGCGCACGCTGGAAATATTTGCCGGCCTTCTCGTAGTCCTGTTCTTCCCGGGCCGCCACTCCCAGTTGCAGGTTCGCCTCGAAATTGTAGGGGTCGACCTTGATCTCGTCCTCGTATTGTTTGGCCGACAGATCAGAGTCGCCGGTGAACATCAACGCCTTGCCATACAGCACATGCACGTCGGGAAGCTTGGGATTGAGGGCAACCGCTTTCGCAAACTCGTCCCGCGCGCCGGCGAAATCCTGGACATTCAGCTTTGCGGTTCCCAACATCAGGTGCGCTTCCGCTGAGTCTCCGTTGCGCATAATCTTGTCGATCAGGATCTGCCCTTCATCGACGCGCTTCTCATGGATCAATGCTGTCCCCAGCAGGTAGGCAATCGCCAGGTCGTCAGGATACGTCTGCTCCGCAGGCTCGAGGACACGAATCACATCTTCGTCGCGGCCCATGCGTGAGTAACAGTCTGCCAGCAAAAGGATGGCCTGGTGATTTTGGGGATCTTCCGCTTTAACCTTTTCGAGCTCCGTGGCCGCGTCATCGAGCTTCCCCATCTTGTAGTAGACAAGCGCGAGATTCAGCCGGGCCCCCACCAACTTTGGAGACTGCTTGAGCGCGGTCCTGTATTCAGGGAGCGCCTCTTCATAGCGGCCTAGCCCCGCCAATGCGGCGCCCAGATTGGAATGAATGGCAGCCACTTCAGGATGCAACTTTAGAAACTGCCGGTACTCCGGAACTGCCCCCTCAAGATCACCGGATTGCTGTTTCTGCTCGGCATCCTGCACCAACTGTTGGGGGCTCATCTGTGCCTGCGCCACGACGGGGAGGACTGAGGCGAGGCTCAAAGCAAAAAGAAGTGAGGGCTTCCGCATACCGGGAACTGTTCTGAGTTACCAGAACAAGTATAACGGTACACCGGAAGCCCTCGGGTTTAATTACTTTCGAGTAGAAGAAGAACTTCGCCCCAAACTCCATAATGCGAGATCCCTGCTTCTGGGTGGTGAAGCCAAAGTTAGTGTTCGTCTGAGTGATGATTTGCGACACAGGATCCTGCGCAAAAGTCAGGTTCAGGTTGGAGCTGCCACTGGGGAACGAATACAACGGATGATTCAGGAAGTTGTACGCCTGTGCGCGGAGTTGCAGTTTCATTCTTTCCGTAATGGCGAAGTTCTTGAACACTGCCAGGTCCGAATCGAAGAACGCCGGTCCGTAAACCGCGGGAAGCAATGTCGGACCATTCTGGCCAACCACTGTCGGCGCGGCGAAGCAGTTTCCGTTCACGAACTGATGCGCCCCGGTATGCGAGCGCGGGTTGCAGGTAAGGTACGGGTGTAGTTCCTGGTCGGGTGTTCCCAGGATGGATTGGTTGTTGATGGCGATGCCATTAGGGTTCGCCGTGCTGATCGAGCCCGGGATGATTGCGGCCGATTGCGGGCACGTCTCCCCGGCACCTGCTACGCAGACGTACGATGCGTTGAAGTTGCCATTGATCGCATTGCCGCCAAAGCCATTGCCACCATAGGTAAGGTTGGCGCCACTTTCCAACTGCGTGATCCCGGAAAGCTGCCAACCGTTGGCGAGTCCATTCACCAGCGTATTCATATGAACCCGATTACCCAGGTCGACCGAGTAGGCTGCGTTGAATAACTGCCCGCGGTTGGAGGGCAATGCACCGTAATTAGCCGAGAGGTTAAAGGGTTCAATGTTAGGCGAAATGATACCCATCGCCTTTTGCCAGGTGTAGTTGGTCTGAATGGTGTAAAGCCCGGTATGGCGGATCCAGCTTACCTGCAGAGCGTTGTAGTTCTGGTAAAGGTTGTTGGTCGCGAACTTGAGGTTGCTATAGCCCTGTAGCGGCCGATAGAGGTTTGCATTCGCCGTTGCCGGATTGGTGGCAGACAGCATCGCTCCGAACGGTACCAGGTTGATGTCGCTGCCTGCTCCGCCCGCCCCGCCGTTATTCAGCTGATCCCTGCTGCGATTGCCCACATAACCGACTTCCAGCAGTCCCTGGAAAGGTGTCTGCTGATCGACGTTTACACTCCAGCCGTCCGTATAGGGCTGTTTATCGTCGTTCGAAACCACAGCCGACGGGGTCGCAGGCGTCGCAGAGAGGTTCAGACACGAAAGATTCGCGGTCAAGAGAGACGATCCAGCAGGCGGATTGGTTGGGCAGCCCGTTGACCCCACCCAATTGCTTGGCGTGAGGGTGGCTGATGCTACACCGGCGGCTGCTTCAAGGCCATTCGTAAACTGGCCAGAGTGATAGTAGAAGCGGCCCCAGCCGCCGCGCACCACGGTAAAGCCGTTCCCGGATACATCGTAGGCGGCTCCAAAGCGCGGTTGATAAAACAAAGTTCGTGTGGGGAATCCGCCCACGGGAACGGCGGCGTCTTTAGCATGCCACTCGAACCCGCAGTAAGTCGGGGCAGGCGCGCAGCCAGGAGCGAACTGCGAAACGTCAAAGATGGAATATCCAAAGCCTAGAGCATCTTCCCACGGCTGGAAGTGAGTGAAGCGAACACCCATTTCCACGGTTAACTTCTTGTTCATTTTCCAGGAGTCCTGGACAAAGAACTCGTACGTGCCGTAGTGAATGTCGTTGATTCGGTTCTTATTGGTTTCCTGGTATTGGGAAAGATTACCGGTCAGCAAGTCAGCATACTCATTGCCGTAGCTGTAAGTGTTGCTGGCTTCGACCTGTATGTTCCCGTTGGTGTCCTCGTTCGCGGGCTGCGAGTTGCGAATCCATTCATAGAAGAATCCGGCCTTGAGGGTGTGATTGCCCTTCACCTTGGTAAACGTATCGCTGATGCTGGGCATCCACTTGTTGGCGTAGAGACCTTGGGAGGCACCGCCTGCTTCGAATCCGCCGGGATTGAAGACCAAGCCCGCTTCGCTGGCCGTTGCCGCCAAAAGACGGGATCTGAGACACGCCATTGTTAAAGAGACCCTTGTAACCGTAGCCAACGTTGCTGCGGGCGACCTTGGTAGGATCCGCAAAGACGTTGGGGAAACCAACGAAGGTATAAGCGATGACGGTTTCATTGGTCATGGATCTGATTGAACACGTGGGTGATCGATCCAGACTATGAATCGGATTTGTTCTTGCCCTCGATCGGGGTTGGGTAAGGAACCTGGTTGGTTTGCCGCCACCAGAGGCCAACCGGGAACTGCTGCACCTCGCGCTGGTAGTTGTAGCGCACGAAAACCTTGGTCGCTTCGCTAATGCTGTAGTCGCCGCGAATCGTCCATTGCCGGTTGTTTTGATTGAAAATTTCCGATTGAGTGTAGTTATAACCCTGGGTGGCAAGCGGATTTGCGTTCGGCGCCGGATAGAGTTTGGCCAGGGCGAGCATATTGGGATCGATACACGCGCCGTTGGGGGTACCTGTGCAAGGGCTCAGCTGGGTGCCACCGAATTTCGCGATCGCGGCATTGGTGAGTTGCCCAGGAAGTTTGCCGGTTGAGCCAAGCTTTCCACCTCCGCCTTCCTTGGCTATTTCCTCAGGAGAGAAGTCGCCGGCAAGTTCGCCAGGAGTCGGCATCGTCGACCGCAGCAAGCCGGTGTCCAGTTTCTGGTAGTAGTACTCAAATCCAGTCCAGAAAAACAGCTTATCGCGATTCTTGTTGAAGCCAGGTTCGGGGATGATCACCGGTCCGCCGATGGTGCCGCCCGGGATAGTAGTAGACGTTCCCCGGCTGTTTGACGTTGCTGTTGTTATTCAACCAATCATTCGAGTTGAGAACGTGATTGCGGGCAGTGAAAAATCCGCTGCCATGAAATTGGCTACCACCCGCCTTGGTGACCGAGGTGATGAGGATCGGGCCCTTCTGATCTTCTGCGCTGAAGTTCGACGTCAGCACTTTGAATTCCTGCAGGAAATCAGCATTGGGATTCACCGGCGTATCGCAATTGCAACCAGGATCGGAAACGTGTGCACCGTCGGCTACGATGTCCAGCGAGTTAGTGGGCAAACCGTTATACGCGGATGAGGCGTTGAGCGGGCTTTGGCTGCCCGAGTCTCCGTTACCGTTAATGCCAACCGTTTGGCCGGTGTAATTGGAATGGTTCGAGGTGCCGTTGGTGACGCTGAAGCCGGGCACAATCTTGATGTATTCGGCGGCGTTACTGCCCACCTGGACGAAATTCTCCAGTTCCTTGGTGCCCAACGAGAACGATCTTTCGCCGGAGTCGGTGGTCGCCAGTGCGATGTTCCCCGCGTCAACGGAGACCGTCTGGTCTGCCGCACCAACGTTGAGCGCGACATTGACGTTACGCTTTTCGCCGCCGCCCAGGGTGATGTTGGCCGCAGCGTAATCCTTGAAGCCCCCGGCTGCAACCGACAGATTGTAGGTACCCACCGGCACCGACGCGAAAGTGAAGTAGCCGGCCGAATCGGTCTGGGTGTCGCGCGCGGAACCGGATCCGGCGTCCGTCAGGACAACCTTGGCATTGGGAACAACAGCGCCTGTGGGATCGGAAACAACACCGGTGAGGGTTGCGAAAACGCCCTGGGCTAGTAAGGGTTGACCACAGAACACAAGGAAGGAAACGAGCGCGGCTATCCGCGAAAATCTGCCTACGTTCACTGACACACCTCTCCAAAAACACTGCAAAAGCGTTCACTACCACGACGCGTCATATCACGCCGCATTTATTGGGTCCGTTGAGCATATGAATCCCCCAGCTATAGGGTTGTCAAGCAAATTTCGCAAAATACTTAAACGATTCTGTGAAAACTGCTTTTTTCGGGTTTTGGGCCAGAAACCTCTGCAAACAGCAAGAATCGGGGCAGCATCCTCTGACGCGCTCAAGAAGACCGCGATAAGCACTCTATTTTCAGTTCACTTCTACCCAACGTGGCCTCCGGATTGTGACCAATTTGGAGGCCAAACGAGCAAACTCAGCTGGCAATTAACGATAAGCTGATCCGCAATCGCTCCCAGTTACGAAACGAATACTCCAGTGACAAGATAGGACACGGGCCAGTTACAAACCTTATTCGCTCTGGTTAGGGGTGAGCAGAGAAACTGGAAACCTCCGGAAACGATTCGCCGCGGGTTCTCCCCGCGGTTCCAGGGGACAATGGGACACGCGAGAGTCACAGTTATAGATGCTTTTCCATGTGAACTATGGGGAGAGACAAGCCTGGGACGAGTGGTACCTGCCTGTGTTCCTTTTCCACGTAGCCCCGGGCGAGGTAAAGCGGCACGCCAGTAAGCGTGGCCCCCATCTCCAGCCGGCGAAAGCCTGCGGCTGCCGCGGCGGCCTCGCAAACCTCGAGAATTCTGCTGCCGACTCCGCGCCGTGCCCAGGCGGGATGTACGAAGAACGCTCGTATCTTCGCCGCATCGCGAAGCGGATCGAGGACAGCATCCTCGCGGCCCGCGCAGTGGTCGCTTCCAAAGAGCGTCTTGCGCCTGCTCCAGCCTCCGCAGCCCGCTATGACCCGGTCATCATCAGCCAGCGCTTCGGCTACAAAATACGTGCCATCTTCTATCAACTGGGTATCCACGCCAAAGACGCGGTCCAGGGCGAGCTCCAGCTGCTCGGGCGTATAGTCCGCCGCCTGTAGGCCCAGGACGGACGCGCGTATGAGGTCTTGGAGTGCCGGGATATCGGCGGGAACGGCTTTCTGGACTTGGAGAAGCATGGGATCGCTTTGAAGATTCAGAATATCAAGACCGGGAAAGAGCCTATTTGATGACGGCAGAACTAATGTCCGGGTCAATCTGTTTCGAGCCAATTTCGAAAAATGCTTTGTATCCGGGGCTAAGGAAAGACTCGGTTTTAGGGTAGGCTGGGGATTTATCCCCGGCGCAACCGCAATGTAAATCATCGTGGCCTTTAGGCCCTGCCGCATGCTTTCCGGCCCGATCCGACTTTTCCCCAGCCTGTTTAGCCCGTGCATACAGCAAACAAAACGATGGGCTTTAGGATGGATAGATCAAAGCTGCGGAATGCACGAATTTTTCGGGAGTCACTGCTCTGATGCTCTGTATCAGGGCACGACTTCAGTCGTGCCGAAAAGCGCCAGTAGGACGAGGGCTTTACAGGCTAAGGAAAGATTCGGTTTTAGGGTAGGCCGGGGATTTATCCCCGGCGCAAACGCAATGTAAATCATCGTGGCCTTTAGGCCCTGGGGCATGCTTTCCTGCCGATCCGACTTTTCCCCAGCCTGTTTAGCCCGTGCATACAGCAAACAAAACGATGGGCTTTAGGATGGATAGATCAAAGCTGCGGAATGCACGAATTTTTCGGGAGTCACTGCTCTGATGCTTTGTATCAGGGCACGACTTCAGTCGTGCCGAAAAGCGCCAGTAGGACGAGGGCTTTACAGGCTAAGGAAAGACTCGGTTTTAGGGTAGGCCGGGGATTTATCCCCGGCGCAAACGCAATGTAAATCATCGTGGCCTTTAGGCCCTGGGGCCATGCTTTCCTGCCCGATCCGACTTTTCCCCAGCCTGTTTAGCCCGAACATACAGCAAACAAAACGATGGGCTTTAGGATGGATAGATCAAAGCTGCGGAATGCGCGAATTTTCGGGAGTCACTGCTCTGATGCTCTGTATCAGGGCACGACTTCAGTCGTGCCGAAAAGGGCCAGTAGGACGAGGGCTTTAGCCCCTGCCGCGCTATTTCCCTCTCAGTTCGGCTTCGGGCAGCCTTCGGCAGCTCAACCTGCGAGAGCACATTACCTTTGCAGCATTCAATAGCTCAGGGAACCGGACAATAGCAAGTCTCATAGGTGGCGGGGTCGAGGGCCGCAATGGCACACTCGAGCGTTAGCACATCGTTTGCGGGCACGTGGTCGTGGGCACTGGAGACGTTGAGCAATGTCAGCCACTGGGCGCTGTCTTTGGCGTCGCTTCTGATCTGGTTGTAGATGGTGTTTAAGCTGGTCGCGTCCAGGCGTGGGCTGTGCCAGGTTTCGGAGAAGTTGTACTCCCGCGTCCAGGTGCCTGGAACCGTGTTCCGGGCAGCCTGAAGGTTGGTCAGATAGTAGGTCGTTTGATCGACCAGTTCGCCGCCGGTGGTGAAGCTGACGACACGAAAGGCTGGGTTCTGACCGTAAATGGGTGAGATGGGCGGATCAATCAGCACGAATTGCTGGTTGGCTTGGCCGGCGTGGATGACGCGAAAATCATCGGTGTGATCGTGGCCGGCGAAGATAGCGGCAATGGTGGATTGAAAGTCGGCCACCAATTGCTCGAAGCGAGCGGTCCAAAGGGGTTTCCACATGGGGACGATCGCCCGGCTGCATACGTCTTTAGAACCTGCGGCTTGGGAAAGGGATCGATAGCTCATCATGGTTGAGTAACCATCGATTCCCGGTGGGATGTGGAACATGAGCCAGACCTTTTCATGGTCCAAACGGGCCTTTGAAAGGCTTGACTCCAGCCACGCGAAGGTTCTCTCTGCGGCTGTGGAGTCGGCCGTTGAGCAGCCATGAGCAAAGTCTGCGGCCTGGTATTTGTTGGAGAAAAAGACGGAGTTCACGGAGATGATACGTACCCCGGAAATGGCCCGAGGCTGAATGGTGTAGCTGCCGAGAAATTTCCAGTCGGCGAACTGGCCGTGTGCCCGGGCCAGGTTTCGGACCGGCTTCGCCGTATCGTTCAGGAATGGTCCGCCGGATTCGATATCGTAGTCACCGCATTCATCGTCGTTATTGCCGGGGGTTAACAGAATTTGAGACTTATTGTATCGCTTGCCCAGCTCCGAGGCGATAAAAGCAACCGTCTTGGATACGAAAATGCGGTAATGTTCCGGATTGCTGTCGTGCGTGGTCCTGGCGTAGGCCTGGGGAAATCCGTGAGCTAACAGGTCGCCCGTGATCATCACCAGGGCGGGATCCGGGTCCGCGGTTCGCATGGCATCGAAGGCAGACTGCAGGAGCCACCAGTTCGTGTCCTGACCGTAGGGGCTGTAGGCCTCCGATTTGGAACGGTTGAGAATCGCCTCCCATTTGCGGGGAGGGGCGGCAGCGAGATCGGCGACCAGGGTAGGATCCGCAAAGGGGTTGAAGTGAAGGTCTGAGGCGATGAGAAATTGCCGGCCCGGCGAGTTGGGAAGCGATTGCGCACTGCCGCCCAGCAAAACCAGGACAGCCAGGAAGACGAACAGTTGGCGCTCGCACACGATCAGTTCCCTCTCCCTCCTATGTTTAGCTTATGCGGGATTGGGCATCTGACCGATGATCATGCTAAGGACGACTGTGTCTGACTAGCGGTGGCCCCCTCCGCCGCCGGATCCGGCACTACTGGAAGCGCCGCCGGAACTACCGCCGCCACTGGATCCACCACCACTGTGGGAACCGCCACCACCCCCACTAAAACCACCGCCACTGTGGGAAGCTCCGCCGCCCCCACTGAAACCACCGCCGCCGTGGGAATTGCCGGCGCCGCTACTGAATCCGCCCGAGTGGGAACCCCCGCCGCCATAATTGCGGCCGCCGCTCACATGATTGCTGTAGTTGCCGTGAACATCGACGCTGCCGGCGCGTGCCTGAAGGCTGCCGATCCGGTTGCTGAACACTGCGCGTTCAGAATTGTTCCGCATGCCCTGGGTGTCGTGCTTATCGAGCATGAAACTTTGTGATCTGTGGTCAAACGTAAGCCTGGTTCCTGCTCCCCTGGCGTCGGAGGCTTTCCTCGCCGCAGCTACATCCGCGAGATGGTGTGCCTGCACCTGCGGACTAGCAGCCCGGGACAGGACAGGGACATCCGCATTGCGAAACTCTTTGGGGGGCGCGTTCAGCAGCTTGACCTCGCGGCCGGGATCGAGGCGGGCCCACTCCACGGAACGGGCTAGCTTATTGCTGATCGTGTAGACGCCGTGCTCCCGGTTAAGAGGAAGTTTGCCTGGCACATCTTTCGGATGGATCGGAACATAAGCGACTTTACGTCCATCCTTGACCCAGTGGACCGGGCAATGATGGTGTCTCCTACCTCCCGCCACCCAGGCATAGCGGTGCCGACGGTAGATCCAGGTGCCCGCGTGGCACACCGCCCAGTCATAGGGCATCGTACTCATGTTGGAATAGATCACGCTTTGCTTGCCGGTTGCGGGGTTCCGCGCAACCAGGGAACGAATTCTGGTTGGAGAGCAAGGGAAAAAAGTATCGCGCAGGACAGGCGTGACGGCCGTGGGATTGACCGCCTGAGCCCTCGGCCCGGATGGGTGAGACGGTGCAGGGGAAATCTGGGCTGCGTCGGGCATTTGGGCGTCTGATCGCTGATCTGGCAGGTTGTCTGGCGCCCAGCAGGTTCCATAAGGTTCGCAGGGAAAGAAGGTTCCCTGGCCGCTCATGTCGGCCAGGCCGGGTAGCGGAGTGGAAAGCCCAGCAGCTCTCATCATCGCGGTCATGGCGACCGATCGCTGGGCTACGCGGTTGGCGACCCAGTCGTCGTAATCGGCAAATGCCGTAGGATCGCTTGCCCCCGAGATCCGGCCGGTCGTGTTGTAGGTGATTGTCTGTTTCTCGGCCGACTGCTCCGCCCCAGTTTCAGGACCCTGGCGGTCTGCGTCTCTTAGCGGTGTAACCTTCATCGCGTCCATGTAACTGCTCACGCGTTCGTAGTAATGATTGGGGTAGGTCACGACGATGCGGTGCACGGGTGTATTCAAGATGAACAATTCGTCGGCGATGGTAGCGTGAACATGCAACGTTGCCGTGCCCGCGACAAGCGCAACCTCGGTGTGAGGAACACCGCCGGTAGTGCGCAGGTCATTGAAGGCGAGAGCGGAATTGTCTGCAAGATACAAGGTGGATGCATCTTCAAACTCGATTTCCGCGCGGCCGGTTCCGGTAACCAGGTTAAAGCCGGTTTGAAGTGGGAGGCCGGTCTCCGCGGCCTCCCACGTTGCACCATGTTTGCCTCGCGAGACGCGCACATCGCCTTCAGCGTAGCGGATGCGAACAATCTGCGGGTAAGTGGCGTTCGAGGCCGGCGGGATCCCGGCCGCAGTTTGTGGGGGGCTTGCAGGTTGTACGTTCGCGCCATACATCGGGAGAACCACAGGAAGAAAGCCGCAAACGATGAGGACTGCCAGACGCCGACAGCGCGTGATGCTCATTGTGAGCCTCCGCCGGCTCGCATTCCCGTTGGGCGGGGGATCCCACATCACGAGAAATGAGTCGAACCAACCGTCTCCAGCGAGGATGCTCCGGGCTGGTGGTTGTACTTACTTTAAATGACGGACAAAGCAGCAACTAAGACTCAATGGAAGCTGCTCTTATGAGCGCCGCGGTCTCAACACTCTGGTTACTTGTTGTGCTGGCGCAGGTAGGCTGCGAGGTAAGTTTTAAGAGCAACAGCATTGTTGTGCATCGCGTCGCGGGAGCTGAAGATCAGCGTGACACGGCCCTGGCTTGAGGCTTTGAGTATTGGCTCGAGCGCTTCCGGGTGTTCGTCCAATTCCGCGAAATATCTTTGCTGAAATTCGGTCCACTTCGCTGGGTCATGGCTGAACCACTGTCGCAGATCCGTACTCGGCGCCACATCTTTAAGCCAGGCGTCGAGGTGCAGGTCTTTCTTGTTCACCCCACGTGGCCACAGGCGCTCGACCAGAAAGCGCACACCGTCGTCAACGCTTGCGGGATCATAGATCCGCTTGAGGCAGATCATTTTTTAGTCCCCAGTCTCATGCTCAGTTCCATAGGCGGACAAAATACCCGGAAGGGATCAGACTTGTCCAAATTAGCTTTTTCGAATCGGCTGATTTGGGACAGCACTTGCTGAAAGAGACCACTCATGAACGTGTATCGGGGCCAGCCTGCCCCGGCGTGCCGTGGGGCCTGCCGTGGGTCCCGCAGGAACGACTGAGAGTTACCCAGGACGTCAGTCCGGGGTCTGGCCGTTTCTACATATTTCGGAGTTGCGAATTGGCCGGCGGAAGACATTATTGCCGTATTTGGATCAACGAACCGCCTAAGCTGTGCCAGCCCCGGACTTCACAGGCTGCGGAAAAACCCGAATTCTTTGAAGGGGACGGCCTTCAGGCCGTCCGTAAAAGATTGAAAATAGGTCCGGCTTTAGCCGCTGAGGAAACGGCTTTCGCTCCCTATTCGACCTTTTTCCGCAGCCTCTTTAGCCCTGGTGGCGGGGCGTCCCATTCCATTCCCAGAGACGCCGATGACCACGCAAACAGCTCCGGTCTCTCGCTCAAGCCCGCTTTGAAAGCTCTGATGGTTACTCGCCGGCACAGGCCTTGCTTCCCGTATCGGCTATGCCTGCGATCAGCCACTTGCCGCCGGTGTGAACGAGATTGAACAGGTCGGTGCCGCAGTGGTCTTTTTTGCCGTCCACGAGAAATTCGAAGGGCGCCCAAACCACTGCCAGATCGTTGTCGACGCGCACCAGGGGATGATCAATACGCTCTTCCATATGCGCCTTCGTGGGCTTGCTGAAGTGATCCGCAAATGCCTCTATGGTCATCTGTTCCGGCTTGCCGTCTCGCATCAGCACCAGGATCGTCCCGGGCAAAGCGGCGGCCCGGATGGCCGCAGGGTCACGTTCGGTCATGCCGTGAAACATTGCATCAATGGGGGCCAGGATGGGGGTAAGGATCGATGCGTCTTCTGCCGGAGGCGCGGCAAAACCAGTCGATGAAATCGCAACGGCGAAAATTCCCAGCGCACTTAGGAGAGTCTTCATGGAGGCTCGCGCGAGTCAAGCGGGGTCCAAAGGATGGAGGGCGTCAAGGTGAGGCAGGAGGACCACGCTTTCCTGTTCATTGGGGTCGGTACGGGCAATCACAGCGGTGGCGTTTTCCGTGGTGCTCGGGTTGTAGGGCAGGTGGGGCACGTCAGCCGGGATGTAGAGAAAGTCCGTGGGGCCGAGCAGGACGTGGTGCTCAAGTTGATCGCCGTACCACATGGCGCCGACACCGCTGAGCATGTAGATCGCGGATTCATGGGAGGCGTGTTTGTGGGCCTTGGCGCGGCCACCGGGTGGGATGGTGAGCAGCTGCATGTGGATGGCGTGGGAACCTACGGTTTCCGCAGAGATGGCAGGGGCGTACATGAGACCTTGCTTGCCCTGGTAGGGTTCCCCGGCGCGGACGAGCCGGCAGGTAGGGATGACGGCGGGGGCTTCAGAAGTAGGTGTCATGGCGACCTCACAGCTGGGTTGTGTACACAGGGTAGCTTACCGATGGGGCTGATGAGGAGAACCCGTCTCATTTCCTTAGAATTTCAACCCCCGATGACTTAGGAATTGGCATTCGTGGTACGGATAAAGGTTAGTGCGCCAGGGCCAGTACCAAGGTGAAGTTTGTGGCGTCGAAGGTGGCGTGTAGCTGGTGGGCGGCTTGGTCGTACCGCCAGGCGGTTGGTGGCAACGGATTGCCGTCCAGCTGCACACCTACAGGTGCGGCGTTGAGGCTGGTTATGACTTCGTAGGACCGGGGCGTGGGTGAGGTGCCGGCGATGCGAAGTTCGGTCTCGGTCTTTTGCTGTTGCGCGCTGGTGCCGTCGGGCAAAGTGAAGGCAGATTTGTCATTGGCCACCGGTGGATAGACCTTCCAGACCAGCGTACCGGACAGTAAATTGGGATCGCTCCAATTGAAGGTGGCGGTTTCCTTGTCTGGCTTCCAAGGCAGGATCGAGCCAGAGCGGACGAGGATAGGAATCTGATCGAGAGGAGCAGGCACAGTGACGTCTGCTCCTCCGGTGAAATGCTCTTCTGTCCAGTAGTCCACCCAGTCACCGGGGGGTAGGTATAGCTTGCGGGTCACGGCTCCCGGCTCGATGACCGGGGCTACCAGCAGGCTCTCGCCCAGCAGGTACTCGTACTCGGCGGTCGCGCTGCGCGGATCGCCCGGGTACTCGAGCACCAGGTGGCGCAGGATGGGCACGCCGGTGCGATGCGCCTCCGCAGCATAAGTGGCGAAGTACGGCAGCAGGGCGGAGTGCAGGATAGCGTAGCGGCGGAAGAGAGCTATGGTTCCCGGATCATGCCAGAGATCTACGGAGAACTTAGGCCGGGACCAGGGGTGATCGCGCATGACCGGAGTGAGAGCGCCAAACTCCGCCCAACGCAGCCATAGTTCCCTATCGTAACCGTCACTGATGATGTCGGGCCCCCAGGTTGAATAGCCGGACATGCCCGCGGTGATTCCGGCGGTAATGACGGAGGGTAGACCGGTGTCGCGCTTCCAGTCGTGCGATTGGTCGCCTCCCCACAACATAGGGAATTGCTGGGTGCCTACAAAACCGGAGCGAGCGAAGGAGACGATGTTGGGGTTGAGCGCGAGCACGATGCGAGTGGTGATCTTGTGATACAGCAGCGGATACACTTCGGAGAGCCGGGTTCCATCACCCGCAGCCAGTTGATCGCTGTCGTCGATGTATTCTCCGAAGTCTTCCATCCAGCCGTCCCAGGCCTGATCGCGCACGGCGTGGGTAAGCATGGTTTGCCACCAGTCGACGGTGCGGGGATTGGTAAAGTCCAGGTCGCCGGTACGCACCGGTTCGAAGGTCGGACCGTGGGGAAGACCGTCGATGCCGGTGACCAGGAGTTTCTCGGCAACTGCCTTCTGGTAGACGGGGCTCAAGGTCGGATACGGAAGCATGCGCTCGCGCACATAAGGATGCACGTAGCCGAGGACTTTGTAGCCCTGGGCATGGAGGACGTCGTTGAAGGCGCGGGGGTCGTCTCCGTAGTAGCTGGAGAACCAGAAGGGCCAGCCGAGGTTGTTGGGCTCATCGAGCTCGTCAAAGACCCACAGAGCGCTGGCCGGGATGCCCTGGGTGCGAATTCTCTGAGCCTCTTCGAGCACTGCGTCTCTTCCCTGCAACGCGGTGATCCAGGGTCCGAAGGTCCAGAGCGGCGGGTTTTCGGGGCGGCCGGTGAGCGAGGTGTACTGCTCGAGGATGGCCTTGGGATTTGGTTCGGAGAGGAAGTAGAAGCTTACGGGTGTGTTGGCGACGCGGAGATCAAAGGCAGAGCCGGCCGGATTGAAGTTGAAATTTGTATCAAACACGGTGTCGGCATAGAGGCCGAGGCCAGTGGGGGTGTAGACCAACGGAATAGCTACGTAGCTCCAGTTGTGACCCGGCTCGCCGGAGCGATCGGCGGGGCGAACATCAAAATGGGTGCTGGAAAGGGCCGCCTGGAAAAAGCGTTCCCCCAGGCCAAAGCATGGGTCGGCGCCGGCGATGTGGACGGTTAGAGGGGACACAGCCTGCGCGGGCGTTGGGCGCGCGATGGAGAGACGCGCCATGCCCGCGTGCAGAAGTTCGAGAGTAATGGAGGTGTCGCCTTCTGGCGCGTGGAGGGAGAGGGTCCAGGTGTTCTGCAGCCTGGTGATATTCGCGAACACAGGGGGCACGGTGGGCACGGTCGGCGCGGCCGCAGTTTGATTGGCGAAGGAGAGCACCCAGGACGCTCTGGTTTGCAGATTGAGCATAGTGACGGTGGCGTTTGGGCGATCGATGGAGATTTGCATCGATTGCGTTTTCAGCTCCAGGTTGTTGCGGGTGCTGTGCACGTGCACCTTGAGGCCCTGCTCAGCGAGAGGTCTCACGCCGGTGGCGAGGAAAATCGGCGAGGGCGCGGGTGCATGGAGCTCCGCGAGCATTCCCTGGTATTCCGCCGAAGCCGCATATGTGCCGGATTGAGCCGAAAGGCCCAACGTGAAGAGGGCCAGGCAAATTGCCAGAACGGATTTGGCACTGCATACGGTTTTATTCATGGCAGCACCTCGATCACGGCGTCGCTGGGCTCCAGGTCCTCCGCATGGGGCGGTAGTGTTGCTCCGGCATCAAGCAGAGCCTGAACCGTGCCGACGAAATCCCCGGTGTCGCGGTGCCAACTGTTTCCGGAGCCGAAGATCGCCCATGCGAGCGCGGTGCCCGGGTACTCGCGCGACTTCAATTCCAGCGCTGGATGGAAGCGCAGTATCTCGCGAGCCATCTCCGCATTGCCGTTGAAACCAGCCCAGTGCAGCGCAGTCGCTCCCATATCTCCCGGGGTATTCACCGGCCAACCCGCCTCCAACATCAAGCGCACTGCCTTGGTGTTGTTACTCTGTGCAGCATCAGGCAGCTTGGCCTGCTCCTTCTCCGACAGCATCCCGGCGGAGTTTGGATGCTGGGAGAGAAAGTCTTGAAACGCTGCTTCGTCGCCCAGTTCGCAGGCCAGGGCCAGCTTCAGGTCTTCGGGGGTGCGCTGCATGAGGAGCTGGAAGACTTCCTCGTGGCCGAACTCGCGCGCTACGGTGTGCGCGGTGCGGTGAGCGCCCAGTTTCCAGATGTAAATCGTGCCGCCGGCGCGTGGATCCTGCTTGGGAAACCATTGCTCCGACACGCTCATCCGGATGCAGTTGGGATCGCTATCCAGGTGACGCCGTACCAGATTCATGTCGCCCAGAGCCGCGGCCATCAAGAGGTCTGTGCGGCATCCGCGGGACACCAGGTAACGAGCTACATCCTGACGGTCTTTCGGATAGTGCCGCTTTTGCTCCACGCGCAGCATGTACTGGGCGGGCGTGGATTCGTGGTCCACATCGCGGGCGTCGATGTCAGCGCCGTTTTCCAAAAGAAAGGCGGCAATCTCCACCGTGGAGGCGAAGTGCAGGGGCGTCTGGCCGTCTCCACCTTTGCCATGCACCACGGCTGAATCCGCTGCGACGAGGGTTTGCAGGGTCGGCATCCTTCCCAGCCGCGCGGCGGAATGCGCGTCGAGTACAGCGCCGCGTTCGAGGAGAAAGTCCACCAGGCTGGGATCGCAATCGTCGAGCAGCCCGAATCCTCCGGCCCACCACTCGGTTCGCTTGAGAATGTTGGCGCCCGCATGCAGCAGCAGATCGATGGTCGCCCGATCGCTGCGTTGTACCGCGGCGAACAACGCGTGTAGGCCGAAGCCGTCGTTGGGCAGCGGATCATTGATGGTCGCGCGCAGTTCAGGATAACGCTCGAGGACTTCGCGGACGCGGGCTGCATCGGTGTCGTAGACTGCGGCCTTCAACATTTCTGCCGGGGTTTGCCCCAGGGATTCAACGTGCCGCTTCAGATCTGTCCAGGTGGTGAAGCCGTATTCATTGGCGAGGGTGTGTTGCGCGTCCGCGAGGTGGTGGTGCTCCACAGTGCGCAGCAGTTCTTTGGCTTGTTTTTTGAGGTGGGTGAGATTGGGTTTTTCGGGTAGCTGCCGAGACATGCACTCCTCCTTCTATGGCCCGGTGTCCGCTATGACGGGCAGAAGAGAGGTCGATGCTCGGTGCCTACAAGTTGGTTCAGGTGGGATCTTCCCTTTCCGCGGACGGGCTGCAACCTGAATTGCAGCACCAACTATAACAAACTCCGTTCTGGAGGAGCAAAAATTTATGAAACAAAGGCGTACGTCAGGGGCTAAGGAGGGTGTGAGAACTACTTTTTGAAGGGTACGGCCTTTAGGGCGCACGTTTAGCAGTCAAGATGAATCGGCTTCAGCTGGAGTGTGAAGCGCATGAGACGCGCTCGGGTATATTGGCTGGTAACCGGGCAAGCATAATGGGCTCCACTGAGGAGATTTCCTGCATGGCGCTTACGATCACGGGCCTTTCCAAGACCTACCCCAACGGGGTGCAGGCACTCAAGAACATTTCGCTCTCTATCGGCAACAACATGTTCGGGCTGCTAGGGCCTAACGGCGCCGGCAAGAGCACGCTGATGCGTACGATCGCAACACTGCAGGAGCCGGACAGCGGAACGATTTTTCTGGATGGCATCGACGTACTCAAAGAGAAGAACACGGTTCGCCAGACGCTGGGGTACCTGCCGCAGGAATTCGGGGTGTATCCGAAGATCTCTGCGACCGACATGCTCTCGCACCTTGCGGTGATGAAAGGCATCACCAACAAAGGCGAGCGCAAAGAGAGTGTCGACGCGCTGCTGCACCAGACGAACCTGTGGGACTTTCGCAAGAAAGCGCTCCACACGTATTCAGGCGGCATGAAGCAACGCTTCGGCATCGCCCAGGCGCTGCTGGGCAAGCCGCGGTTGATCATCGTGGACGAGCCCACTGCGGGCCTCGACCCGGGGGAGCGTAACCGCTTTCTGAATCTACTTTCTTCGATTGGCCGCGACATCACGGTCATTCTCTCCACCCACATCGTCGAAGACGTCCGCGAGCTTTGTGCGCGGATGGCGATTATCGCTTCGGGCGAGATGCTGCTGGAAGGCGCTCCGCAGGAAGCGCTGGAGCTGTTACAGGGGAAGATGTGGTCGAAGATTGTGAGTAGCGATGACGAGTTGCGCTCGCTGGAGGCGGAACTACGCATCCTCTCCAGCCATTTGATCTCTGGGCAGCGCGAGATTCGTGTGTATGCTGACGGCTCCCCCGGTGATGGTTTTCGCCCGGTCGACGCAGGCCTGGAGGATGTCTACTTTCTCAATCTCTCCCACCCGGCTGCTCAACAGCCGGTCCACTGATCCCAAGGAGAGACATGCACATGACCCTCTTTTGGGAATTCTTCCTGTTCGAGCTCAAGTACCGGGCTAAATCCCTGTCGACCTGGGTCTACTTCACGCTTTGGTTCGTGCTCAGTTTTCTGACCATCGCTGCGGAAGACTTTATCACGACCGGGAACGGCAAGCAGCTACTGAACGGGCCCTACTCCACGACTATCCTTTATATCTTCTTCATGCTGTTTGGAACCATCATTGTTGCAGCTATTTTCGGCACGTCTGCGCTGCGCGATTTCCAGCGCGACACGCTGCAGCTGGTCTTCACCAAGCCGATTACGAAGTTTGCGTATCTCGGAGGCCGCTGGGCAGGATCTTTCGTGACCTGCGTGATTGCGTTCTCGGGCATGGTTATCGGCGAAGCGGCGGGGACGCTGGCACCGTGGGCGGACCACACACGCATTGCCAGCGGCCACGCCTGGTGGTACTGGCAACCTTTTCTGTTCATCGTGGTTATCCAGATCTTTTTTCTGGGCTCGCTGTTTTTCATGGTGGCGGCGCTGTCGCGCAAGATCTTCGTCGTATACCTGCAAGGCGTGGCAGTCTTCATGATGTACCTCATAGCCACCGCGATCTTTACCTCGACGCAGTCGCTGGAGCATTTCTGGTCGGGCATCTTCGACCCGGTCGGGCTGCAACTCGCCGACGTGTTGTCGCGTTATTGGACGGTGGCGGAGAAGAACACGCTGCTTTTCTCCTGGTCGCCGCATGTGAGCCAGGGCGTGTTTCTGTATAACCGCCTGTTGTGGCTGGCGGTGGGCGTGATCTCGCTCATGGTCGCCTATCGATTGTTTCCCATGTCGGCGGAAACGCTTACGGCTGGGGTCCAGCGGCGTCGTGCAGCCAGGGCCACGCGAGAGGAGGCGGTGGAAGCGCAGGAGCCTCGCCGGTCGCGGGTGGCAACACAGTTGCCGCGGGTACAGCTTCACTTCGGAGGCAGCACGGGCTGGCACCAACTTGTATCCCTGACCAGGGTGCGCCTTGCCAACATCATGCACGAAGTGCCCTTTTGGGCGCTCACGCTTATGCTGGCCGTATTCGCCTTGATCAACGGCCATTTCGCAGGGAGAATGAGGGAGGCGAATGTTTATCCGGTCACCTTCCTGATGGTGCAGGCGGTGGAAGGCAACGCCACGCTGTTCCTCTTCATCATTGCGACGCTGTATGCGGGCGAGCTGATCTGGCGCGAGCACGACACCGGCTTCTCGGGTATCCACGACGCGCTGCCTATGGGCGAAACCACGGACTGGCTGTCGAAGTTCATCACCCTGGCGATGGTCGAAGCCGTGCTGCTGGCCGTCACCCTGTTGTGCGGCGTCATCATGCAGACGCTGGCGGGTTATTACCACTATGACCTGCTGCAGTACGTAAAGGAACTCTGCTTCATTACCTTCCCATCGGTGATCGGGTTTGTGTTGTTGGCCTTGTTTGTGCAAACGATGGTCTCCAACAAATTCATGGGTCATGCGATTGTGATCGGCCTGTTTGTTCTGGATCCCATTCTGTTTCGCTATGGCATCGAGAACACGCTGCTTCTGCCCGGCCACACCACGCCGTACACGTACTCCGATATGAATGGCTACGGGCACTTTGTGCCGGCGCTGGTGTGGTCGCTGGTATATTGGACGGCGATTTTCGCGGTGCTGGGGGTGATCTCCATCGCATTCGCGCGGCGCGGCTCCGAGGATAGCTGGCGTAGCCGCATACCGCAGGCCGGTGCCCGGCTGCCGCGGCTGGTACCGGCGCTGATGTTCTTCGCGGTCATCGCTATCGGCAGCGGGGGGTGGTTTTACTACAACACGCATGTGCTCAACGAATACCTGACCACCAAGCAGCAGCGCGCGAACAAGGCTGATTATGAAAGGAGATTCAAGCGTTATGAACGTTTGCCGCAACCTAAGATAACTGCGGTGGACGCCAACATCGACCTGGACCCGAACCATCGCTCCTTCTCGGGGAGCGGGCACTTCATTCTGCAGAACAAGACAGCGCAAGCCATCGGGCAGATACACATCACCGACCAGAGGCAGTCGATCTCGGAGGTGAAATTCGATCGGCCGTTCCACCTGGTGAGCAGGGCGCCGCACGATCTGTATTCGATTTATCAACTGGAGACTCCGCTCGCGCCGGGCGATTCGCTGAACTTGACGTTTAAGGTTGGGTACCAGACGCATGGTTTCCGCGACGGCGGCGAGCGGCCGGAGTTAGCCTACAACGGCATGTTTTTCGATTCCAGCTACTTTCCCACAATCGGGTATGCCAATAACCTGGAGCTCGATGATCCGCGCCGCCGCCGCGAAGAGAAGCTGGGCCTGCTTTCTGACCTGCCCCCGCGGGGCGACCCGTGGGGCAGCGATATCAATCTGTTTACGCAGGACTCCGACTGGATTACCTTTCACACGGTGGTGAGCACGCCGGACGACCAGATCGCGTTTGCGCCGGGATATCTGCAACGCGATTGGCATAAGGATGGCCGGCACTATTACGCGTATGACATGGGCAAGGTAAAGATTCTGAGCCTCTACGCTTACGTTTCGGGCCGCTACGATGTGCAACGTGAGCAATATAAGGGGGTGAATATCGAGATTTACCATGCGCCCCAACACAGCTTCGACGTGGCGCGGATGATCGAGGCGGTCAAGAGCGGCCTCGACTACTACCAGGCTAATTACAGCCCGTTCCAGTTCCAGCAGTTCCGTATCCTGGAGTTTCCGCGGTACCGGCAGTTTGCGCAGTCCTTTCCCAATACCAGTCCGTTTACCGAGACTTTCTGGGTCTCGCGGGTGCTCGATCCTAAGAAGGATATCGACTTTACGTATTTTGTAACCGCGCATGAGCTCGCTCACCAGTGGTGGGGATACCAGTTGATTGGGGGGCGGGTGGCTGGGTCGAACATGATGTCTGAGGCGCTGGCTGAGTACTCTGCCCTCCGGGTGGCGCAGAAGAAGTACGGCGAGGCGCAGATGCATAAGTTTCTGTCGCACGAACTCGATGGGTACCTGCGCGGGCGCTCCAATGAGATTCGCAAAGAGCCGCCGCTGGGCCAGGTACAGCGCGAGGCGTACGTGTGGTATCAGAAGGGCAGCCTGGTGTTGTACGCGCTTTCGGATTACATCGGCGAAGAGAATCTCAACCTGGCGCTGCGCAATTTCCTGATGGAACACCGGTACGCGAATGCCAATGATGCGCTGTCTGGACCGTACCCGGACACGCGATTGCTGGAAGAGGCTCTGCGGGCGCAAACGCCGGCGAACCTGCAGTATTTTCTCAATGACAGCTTTGAAAAAATCACGCTCTATGACAACAAGGCGGTTGAGGCTACGGCGCAGAAGATGCCCGAAGGCCAATATAAGGTCACAGTCACGGTGCAGGGCGGGAAGGCTTATGCCGATGGCAATGGGGTCGAGTCGCCGGCGCCGTTGCATGACCTGATCGACGTTGGGGTGTTCAGCGGTAAGAAGGACGAGGAGAAGCCGCTTGCTGTGCGCAAAGAGTGGATCAATGGGAAGCGCCAGAGCTTTGAGTTTGTGGTGAAGGAACCGCCGACGCGTGCTGGGATTGATCCTTATAACAAGCTGATTGATCGCAATGGGGATGACAATAGTATGGATATTACGTTCTAGGGTGGTTACTCCTGGTCCCCTATTTGAAGCGTACGGCCTTTAGGCCGTACACACGACTTTAGTGCTTTGTATCAGGGCACGACGTTAGTGCTTTGTATCAGGGCACGACTTTAGTCGGGCCGTTAAGGTCCACAAAAATGAAAGCTTTAACAGGCTGCGGAAAAACTCATGTTTTGTATCAGGGCACGACTTTAGTCGTGCCGTAAGTGAGGGAAAATACGTTGGGCTTTAGCCCCTGAGGTACGGCTTTCCTACCCAACGGCGAGTTTTTCCGCAGCCTGTTTAGCCCCGGCGCCTTTGCTTCGTTGGGGGCTTGATGGGCGGCTGCTTACTTCGCCTGCCTGGCAGGTTGGGCACCAGTAGAGGGTGCGGCCGGCCAGGTCTATCCGTTGGATGGTGGTGCCGCAGACAAAACAGTGCTGACCGTGGCGGCGGTAGACGTAGTGCACCTCGTGGGGCTGGGCTTTGCCTTTTGGGTGGGGCCGGTCTTTGGCCCTGGTGGTCACGATACGCCGGTCTACCATGCCGTCGGCCATCAACTTGATTGCGTCGCGCCAGAGCGCGTTCAGGGTTTTTTCGGAAACATCCTTTCCCCTTGCGAATGGGTCCTGGCGGGCCCGGTAGAGCAATTCGGCACGAAAGATGTTACCGATGCCGGCGAAGACGGTCTGGTCCATGAGCAGAGCGGCTATGGGCGTGTTGGCCTTGCGTATGTAGGCGATGGCCGCGGAGGGGTCGGCATGGGGCGCGAGCGGATCGGGACCCAGGCGGGCTTCGACCGCTTGCCACTGGGCATCGGAATAGACGGAAATGTCGGTGGCCCCGCGTAACTCCAGCCAGTCGGTCGCGGTGGACCAGCGCATGCGCAGTACACCCTTCACTTCGGGAAAGGGCATCTTGCCTTCGGTGAAGTCGCCGAAGCGGCCGAGGTGGATATGCAGTTTTCGGTCGCGGCCGAAGTCATAGGCCAGGTGCTTGCCGTGCGCCATCACGGATTTGAGCTTGCGGCCAGTCAGCAACGCAGCGCCGGTGAAGCGGCCGTTGGGCGACTCTACGCAGATGGTCTTGCCGGCAAAGGTCGTGGTGTGCAGTTTGGCGTAGCGGTGTACCTCATTGCCCTCGGGCACGTGTGTCCCCTTTCCTTTCTTAGTCTCGTCCCTTAGTCTCCGTCCAGGATCTGAGGTCCGCGGGCATTGTCGATCAGGGCCTTCCAGCCGCCGTCCGGTTGCCGGCGGAAAACGGTGGTGGCGACGAAAGTTTGCGGCGGCTGGCCCTGGATGTTCAGCGTCCAGCGCGAGGTGAAGAGTGCTATGCCATCAGCTTCGATGACGTTGGTCTTGATTTGCTTTGCGGTGATGCCGGGGCGCATGAAGCTTTGGAAGAGGGTGCGCAGTTCCAGGAGGCCGCGAGCCTGGGTTCCGGGGATGGGGATCACGACGGCAGCGTCGTCGTAGTAGCGGAGAACCGCTTCGAGATCACCTTGATTGAAGGCTTGATCCAACAGATCGACGGCGTGTTCGGGTGTTTTTGCGATCATGACTCTTTCAGCTTGATACAGACCGGGGTTTCGGGATAGGTGGCGATGCGATTTTGCGGCTTTGTCTCGCTCTTTTAATTTAGTTTTTTGGCCGGAGTCGGCTCGTGGCCGCGAGCGGCGTGGAGCAGTCGCCTGCCGCTCGCGGGTGTGGGTGTTGGTGCGGATTTAGTGGGTGGACCCACCGTCGAAGAACCCATCTTCGCGCTCGGGATTCTGGGTTAGCCAGGGGGTGAAGGCTACGCCGGCGGTGGTGCTGGCGCAGTTGGCTGCGGCCGGGCCTTGCCGGCAGCCCCACCAGTTCAGGGTTCCGTCTACGGTGGCTGTGCCGAGGGCGCTGATGCCGATGGTCTTGGGGTCGAATTGGTTGAGGTGCGCCTGCAGTTGCGGAGGCGCATTAGCGGCGGTCGCAGGTGTCTTGAAGGAGATGCCGATCCCTTCGTCTTCCATCACATTGCCGGTGACCACCATGCCGGTGAGGGGCAGGGCGCCATAGATGTTGATGCCGGTGGGTGCGGCGGTGGCGGCGTCTTCGGTGTCGGCTCCGTTGCCGCGGAGATGGTTATCGATGACGGAGTTGTCGCGGAGGGTGACGGGTGGCGCTCCGGGAATGGAGGCGTGGTTGTGCATGGCGACGCCGGGGAGTCCGTTGCCGACCAGCAGGTTGCCGATGGCGATGTTGCCGTAGTTCACGTTTCCGGGGCCGGCCGCATACATGCCGACGCCGGCGCCACCTCCGTTGTTGAGGCCGTTGTAGCTGGATTCATTTTTGAGGACGGTGTTTTGGAAGACGCCGAAGCTCAAGGGTCCGGTGGGATGGGCGAGGGTGGCGGCGGGATGGGAGGCGAGGGTGATGCCGCAAGCTTCCCCGTTAAACTGCACCACGTTTTCGGTAATGAGGTTGGCGTAGTTGGGTCCGGTCTCATCGCTCACCAGGATGCCGCCGGAGTTGTAGTCGACGAGGTTGTTGGCGACGACGGAATGATCGGTGGCCATGAGGTGGATGCCCTCGCCGCAGTCCATGGCTTCATTGGTCTCGAAGGCGGGGATGCCGGGGCAGGTGCCGCTGCTGAGGCTGAGGTTGTTTTTAGTGACGTGATTGTGAGCGATGGTGACGCCGGTGGCGCTGGCGGCGAGGATGCCTTCGTAGTTGGCGCCCGTGATGGTGAAGCCGGCGATGGTGACGTTGGCTACTCCTGTATTGGGCGAGGCGGCGGTGCCGTTGATAAAGATGCCGTTGGGTAGGCCGTGGGCGTCGATGGTGGTGGTTTTGGCGCTGTCCCCTTGCAAGGATAGGGATTTGGTGAGGACGATGCCTTCCTTGTAGGTGCCGTGGGCGACGTAGATGGTGTCTCCCGCGGATGCGGCGGCGACGGCTGCGGTGATGGTGGTTTTGCAGCCGGAGGTTCCGTTGGGGTTGACACACCAGGTGGCACCTACGGCGGATTGGGAAAGGGTGATCAGAGATGCTCCGATGAGGGTAAGTTGGAAGGCTCGCCGATTCATGATTTCTCCTTGCGATGATTCGATGATTCGATGATTTGATGGTCCGGTGATGGTTTTGGGGGAACCGTTTTCAGCGTGTTGGTGGTTTGGGCATCCGCTTCGCCTGCTGAGTAAAGCGCAGGCGCTTGGGTAAAAAAACCACCGGGTTAGTTTTATTCCCTTGATGTCTCAGAATGATGTTTCAGAATTTTAGTCGCCAGGGTAGCGGTTGATTGCGTCAGCCCCGGGTCTCAAATTGCGAGACCTGGGCGGCCCTTGCTGTCCCCCTTCGCGTTTTCCTAGCCTTTCGGTGATGTTGCCTCAGCGGGTGGTGGGTGCTTCAGAGTTCTGCAGAAGTTGGATCGCCTTACGGTAATCCACGGCGGGCGAGATTGTCGAGAAATGGCTGGCTTGCTCGGTCAGCTGAATGCTCAGCGATTTAAGCATCAGGGCTTTGCCGCTCAGATTTAGCTTCAGGGTGGTCAGTTCCCAGTCGTGGTTGCCTATGTCAGATTGTTCGAGCTGGATGGTTCCGCCTTTATCCAACTTGCCCAGGATACCCCAGCCGAAATCTACTTGAGCGATGACGTGGGCGTCGAGCCGGGTGAGGCGTTCCTGCGCTTGATCGATCCAGACTTCGCCGGCCAGGCCGCGAAAGATTCCCGCTTCCAGATCGGGAGGTTCGAAGCGTGGGTTGGGAGAGAAGGCGAGACGATGGCAGAGACCCTCGCCTGAGGGGCAAGGCGAGGTTCCTTCCTCGCGATAAAGGAAGGCATCGGGCAGAAGAAGCATCAGCCGATTGACCCGAGCAGCATCTTTTTGCTCCCGCTGGTGACGATGCTCCTGGATTTCGGGGTGGTTGGCTAAGCTGTGGAGCCGGTCCAGCTCGGCTTGGTCGGCTTCGGCGGTCAGCGGCTGGTTGTTGATGGCGACCAGACGAGCGACATTGCCCTGATTGGTTTCGATAATGTCTTTGGTGGTGTCGTGGTGCTGGTCGATTTTGCGGAAAAGAAAACGGAGGGGGCGGTGGGTTCGGGTGGCCTCCGTGCGGTTTTGCACGGCGCGGCGGACCAGAGCGGCTGGATCCGATTGCGCGGCGGCCGGCAGGGCCAGCAGGACTAAGAGGAGGAGGGAGAAGCTACCTGCGGCAGCCGCGTCTGTTCCGCTGTGTGCTGTTTCTCGACGATAGGGCACTGGTTGTTAGACGGTGGGAGGCTCGGTCTGGGTCCTACGCGTCTTTGATGCGCGGGAAGCCGGTTCGATGCGCATCGTTCATGGTGCAAGTCGTGCGTGTGCGGGGGTTTACCTTTCAGGAAGTAACCGCCGGCTTTCGGTCACTCCCACGTCCGTACTCTGGTGCAATGATATCCATCGCGATTACTTTTCTTTTCACTCGGTCGGTGAAGCAAGAGTTCTCGACCGACGGTGGAGGGTGCATTGAAAAAGACTCTCGTTGTAGTGTCGTGTCGTTGTCTGCTGATCGATCCCGCCTTCCCAACCAGTACAAAGTCGATAACTCTTCCTGCTCGATGCTCCGCTGTGGACTGTGGCGGACCTTAAGGTTGCGGGCTGATGTAGGCAAAGACGTGTAGCGGGCATTGCGCGTCACAGACCGGCGACGCGGGTGGTGCCTCTGCGCGTAAAGAGCGTATTGCGCGTAATGAGTGCGGAAAGGAGGGTTTGCGGCAGTCTTACTCGTTACGCTTCTGCAACCGTAATTGTGTCGTTGCCAGGCCCCGGGCGAGTGATCGCATGGGGCCTGGTTCAGAAGCTATTGTGGCTTCCAGAAGGCTGGATCCTTTTTGATCCATTCGCCTGGCGGGTTGCTGATACGAGGATTGATGGCGAACAGGTTGGTGCTGCTAGCTTCTATGCTCGCGGCCGTCAGCTCGCTGACCTTCTGCAAGCCGGCGGGTCCGAGTTCACTGGCGAATTTGTCAGAGTCCTTGATGCTCTTATCGGTTTCGGCGAGAGACTTCATCAGGTTGAAGACCAGGAAAATGTCTCCTCCGGCTGCGTTTGGCAAGGGATTGCCATACATCACTTCGAAGCAGTCCCAATGGGTCTCGGGCGCGATCTTGCGGTACGTATCGATATACATTTTGGCGAGCTCGGTAAAGTCGTGGAGGTGCCCGGGTTTGACGACGAAGACGGTGATCTCAAAGTAGCGCGCTCCATCGATGCTGCCCTTGTTCAGGCTGAGATCGGGACGGAGCATCATGGCGGCGGCATCGTAGCCCGCGAGCAGGTCGCCATCCATTGATGAGGCCTGGTCGACTTTCGCAGCCAGGTCTTTGTTGCTGCCGATGGCGGCGGTTTCCTTTTCCCAATCGGCAAAGGTGTTGTAGCCGAAAAGGAAGAGAGAGCGGGAGGGGCCGGAGAGAGAGTCCAGGCCGAAGTAGTGGTAGGGGGACTTGGCCTCCGCGAAGGCATGGACAAATGCGCTTTCTGAGCGATCGTGCAGCATACCGCCTTTGCCGGGTTTGAGGTATTCGCGGTGAATGACCAGGACGTTGGGCGGTCCGTCCTTATCAGCGGCGTTCTGCGCATTGAGAAGGGGTGAGAGGGCGGCAAGCGGCAGCAGCAGGACGCAGCCGGCAAAAAGTTTAGAAACGAGAGCGTGCATAATTTCTCCTCGCAAACGAATGAAGTGGATAACCAGACAACTGGGGCACGGGGATACGTGTTCGCGTTACCGGCGCGGAGAGGAAGAGACGAACGGGCCCATGAGGATGCGCGAGACAGCGAAAACTCAGGTGCTGTGTTGATGCCTGGTGATGAGTGGCAAATCTAGTCCTGGGTGCTGGTCGTTGTCAATCCTTGTGCTTAGGCGTAAAGAGCGTATTTGCCTAAATGTTGGCCGGTCGACATCCGCTTATCCCACATCTCGCGAACAGATCGAAAGCTGCGGAATGCGCTAATTTTTCGTGAGCAACCGCTTTGATGCTTTATATCAGGGCACGACTTTAGTCGGGCCGTAAAGGAAGGTACGGACCGGGCAAGTATGTAACAGAAGGTACCGGGCATGTAAATAACACAACAAAGATTTGGGCTTTAGCCCCTGAGCTACCTCTTTCTCTCCCTGAAGGGTACGGGTAGGCCGGAGATTTATCCCCGCCGGAGTTTCTACATTTCAAAAGAGGATGAACAGATCGAAAGCTGCGGAATGCGCTACTTTTTCGTGAGTCACCGCTCTAATGCTTTGTATCAGGGCACGACTTTAGTCGGGCCGTAAAGGCCCAACAAAGATTTGGGCTTTAGCCCCTGAGGTACGTCTTTCTCTCCCCTGAAGGGTACGGGTAGGCCGGGGATTTATCCCCGTTGGAGTTTCTACATTTCAAAAGAGGATGAACAGATCGAAAGCTGCGGAATGCGCGACTTTTTCGTGAGTCACCGCTCTAATGCTTTGTATCAGGGCACGACTTCAGTCGTGCCGAAAAGGGCGGCAACAAAGATTTGGGCTTTAGCCCCTGAGCTACCTCTTTCTCCCCCTGAAGGGTACGGGTAGGCCGGGGATTTATCCCCGGCGCAAACGCAAGTGATCATCGTGGGCTTTACAGCCCCTGCCCAGATCCCATCAAGGCCCGGAAGGGCTGGGTTGGAATCCCCATCATGATCCCGCCTGCCCCGCCTGCCCCGGCCTGCCGTGGGAGCGCCAATTTCCCGGTCAGGTCCCACCTGGTCACTGATTTGCGGCGGTGAATTTTCGTTTTGCGGAGCCGAGAGTGCGAGCTTTAGCGCGATGAGTGAATGGAAAGGCATGGCTAGGGCGAGCTTTTCGTAACAACGCTACCATGACGGCGGCGATGGCGCTCAGCAACGGTTATGGGGAGTTGTTGTCTTACCCGTTGGGCTTAAACGCAATTTCGAAAGTGGCCTCGACGCCGGCGGTTGCAATCCCTACGGAACCCTGCGCGGTGATGGTGAGGCCGACGGTGATGGTGCCGACTGACCAGCCGTCGATGGACGGCTCCTTCAGGTTGGCAAATACCTGTTTTAATTGCGCGAGGCATTTGTCTATGTTTGTGCGGATCAGGTCGGCATCGATGGTGATGGCCTGACTTACGACTTCAGTCCCGTGGCTTGGCAGAGGGTGCGTGACGGTTTCTCCGCGGTCGAAGGATTTGCCGGTTGGTTGGGCTTGGTCAGGTACGATCAGCGTTATTTCATTGGTGGAATCTGTCATTTTGGGTGTTTGCTACGTTCGCAATAGTATCTCCGAACCGTCATGGGAGCTCAACCGCGTGGAGAGATTTCGAGGCCGGCTGTTACGCTTCGCCGCTTCGCTACCTCGCCCTGAGCCCGGGTTTAGCGCAGGAGCGCAGTGGCGATGCGCACCCACCAGGGTGAGGCGTGGAGGTAGGTTTGCATGCAGAAAATCTGGAAGAGGATGAGCAACGGAAAGGCGTAGAGATACACCTTGTGTATGCGGCGGTCGACGATCACATCACGCAGGATGCCGAGGAGGATCAGGGCGTCCACACCGCCGGGCGAGAAGGCGAGCGGGAGTTGGGGAAAGCGGCCAAAGGCCGCATCCGTCAGACCGCAGGAGGCGATCAGCATCAGCCGCCGATGGTACTCGGGCCGGCGGCGCCAATAGATGGCGAGCGCAAAGGGGACGGCGAAGGAGGTAAGGTCCATCAACTGGATGATGAGGAAGGCCGGCGTATCCAGGGTGTGTTGCTGGAGCTGGAACCGGTCCATGACGGTGGCGGTTATGTAGCCGAGGACGAGGATGCCGATTCCGAGGGCAAGACCAAACCAGCCCAGGGTGCGATGGATGGGCACGTTGCGGGTGCGCACCAGCGCTGACTGGAGAATGAAGAAGAGGACCCAGCCGGGAAAGACAATGGCGTGGATAGTGAGGATGAAAGGCGGCAGGGGCGAGGCGTGCAGTAGATTTTGCCCAATGGTCTGGCTGAAGCCGTAGACCACGACAACGGCAATGAGCAGCGACATACACAAGTAGAAGTACTTTCGGAGGAAAGCCGCGGGGGTAGCGTATGGCCGCGGGAGAGCTACGGGCCTGGTCGTCATGAGGAGCTCCTGAAGGGGCCCGTGGAGTGATGAGTTTTGTGGTGAGCGTTATCTTAACAGTTCTGAGGTAATGGCAAGACAACGCTTTGCTCTCGGTCAATCGCTTTCCAATACATTTCCCATCCTGTAACGCGAACCCCAATCGGTAAGCAAAAGTGGCGTTGGGCTGCGCCCATCGTTTTCCGCCCACGTATCCGGATTTCCTGCACGGGCACCACCCATGCCTGCGTGTGCGGCCTTCATTCAGGAAAGCCGCGTGAAGTTCATCGGCCCGACCAAGGTCTAAGGAAGTCCGGAGTACGCTCGGGCGAATGTTCGGAATCCGTCACATAGCTTTCCGGTTTTTTCCTGGTCTTCGCGGTGGGTGACGACGGAATGGCATCTCTCTTTGCATGGTTAGCTATCGGAGCGGGCCGGTTGCGCCGGACTCTAGTCCGGGCTGGGAGTTTCCACACATTTCGGAGCTACGAGTTGGGCGGCGGAAGACATTTTGCCTTGGATCAACGAACAGCTTAGGACCAGCCGTGTAGCCCTGGACTTCAGTCCAGGGTCAAACCCGCGTGAACGCTCCGGTATATAAATTCAGGGCTTTAGCCCTGGTGGCGGGGCGTCCAATTCCATTCCAAGCGACGCCGATGACCACGCAAATAGCTCTGGTCTCTCGCTCAAGCCCGCTCTAACCGGATTCTCCCAAATGTATGTGTGGTGGTGTTTGTAATCCTCTGCGTCGCGAATGCGGTGAAGCACGAAACTTGCTTGCCATATTTCAAAAGCAACATGTTTCCACACATTTCGGAGCTACGAGTTGGGCGGCGGAAGACATTTTGCCGTATTTGGACCAACTGTGCCAATCCCGGACGTTAGTCCCGGGGCTGGAGTTTCTACATTTCAAAGAGGGTGGATAGATCCAAACCTGCGGAATGCGCAGTTTTCTGGAGTCACGGCTCTGATTGCTTTGTATCAGGGCACGACTTCAGTCGTGCCGCACAGCCAGGGGTTGATGAGGGCTTCAGCCCCTGGGTTGCAACCGACGCGCGGCTAAGTCCTTTGTTTTAAGCGACGCTTAAAGTTATGCGTGTATTTCACCTCCAGGGTGGTGAAAAGCGGCCGACGGAAATGGTGCGTGATATGCGTGGTATGCGTGGTAAGTGGCCGACGGAAATGGTACGTGATATGCGTGGTATGCGTGGTAAGTGGCCGACGGAAATGGTGCGTGATATGCGTGGTATGCGTGGTAAGTGGCCGACGGAAATAGTGCGTGATATGCGTGGTATGCGTGGTAAGTCCGAATCCAGGCAAGAGCTTGTCCGGGATAATTTGCCCACTGAGCCGTTCTGCCGGGCCGGGTTTCATGTATCATCCGCGCACGTGGCCGGCAAATGATTTGAAACAGCGCAAAGTTATTGGTGAACACACCTTTATATATGCGGATTCGGGTCAGTTTTGCGGCAGGAGAAAGGCGTTTCTTTTCCGCAGGCTCTAGAGTCGTGCCCTGATGCAAAGCAGGCACGACTCCAGAAAACCGCGCATTCCGTAGATTTGGACCCTTTATGGCTATAATAGCCATGAAGGGCTGACCCAATGCGCAGTGTCAACATTGCCGAACTCAAGAACCGCCTCAGCACCTATGTGACTTTCGCGCGTGGTGGTGAAGAAATCATTATTCGGGACCGCAATCTGCCTGTGGCCAAGCTGATTCCCTTCTCATCGGGCGGTGCAACCGAAGAGGAACTGTTGCTTGTGGCTGCAGGCAAAATACGTCTTCCGGAGGTTCCACTCGACGTCGACGAGCTTTGGAAAATCAAGACTACGAGTAGGGCGGTGGAAGACATTTTGCCTTGGATCAACGAAACAGCTTAGGACCAGCCGTGTAGCCCTGGACTTCAGTCCAGGGTCAAACCCGCGTGAACGCTCCGGTATATAAATTCAGGGCTTTAGCCCTAGTGGCGGCGCGTCCAATTCCATTCCAAGCAACGCCGATGACCACGCAAACAGCTCTGGTCTCTCGCTCAGGCCCGCTCTAACCGGATTCTCCCAAATGTATGTGTGGTGGTGTTTGTAATCCTCTGCGTCGCGAATCCGGTGATTCACGAAACTTGCTTGCCATATTTCAAAAGCAACATCAATCTCCCGTTTGGCGCGATAGGAGAAACCGCCCTTGATGAATTGCAGTGACTTTTCCAGCGGGATTTCCTCTCCAGGTGTCAGAAGCAGATGGAAGTGATTGGGCATGATCACAAATGCATGCAGCAGAAAGCGCCTCTTTCGACGATTCTCCACCAGAACATCCACCAGAAGCTGAGCCATGCGATCGGATTGGAGAAGCGCGCGGCGTCCGGCTGTGGTCGAGGTCACGAAGAACGTACGGGCGGATTGGGCAGCTTCGGGCATGCTCACCAGGGCTAGAGCCCGGTCGTTGCAAGATATAACGTTCACGCGGGTTTGAAAACCCGCTCGCCCGGACTGAATTCCGGGGCTGCGAGTTTCCAGATATTTCGGAGCTACGAGTTGGGTGGCAGAAGACATTTTGCCTGGGATCAACGAACAGCTTAGGACCAGCCGTGTAGCCCTGGACTTCAGTCCAGGGTCAAACCCGCGTGAACGCTCCGGTATATAAATTCAGGGCTTTAGCCCTGGTGGTGGGGCGTCCAATTCCATTCCAGGCAACGCCGATGACCACCCGAACAGCTCTGTTGAGCAACACGCCCTAAGCGTTCTCCATCGCGGACTGGGCGTGTACGGTCTCGCTCGGTTTCTGCGTGTACGGGCTGGCACTGGCGACTACACGCGGGACCGCCATCAGTGGCTCAAGGGGCTGACGGTTCAAGAGTTGGTCGATTATTGCGAGAAGGTCCAGGGGGTGGGAGCCCCCGCATTTATGCGGGGGAAGGAGCGCTTCAGCGCTCCGGAAAGTCTTCCGCTCCGATTCATGCGCTTTAGCGCCGGCAATCCCAGCGGCCTTAGCCGAGCTCTCTCGGTCGTACCGGCTGAAACATAATCGATTAAATCAGTGACGCGACCCGTCTTCACAAAAACGATGGACGATTCTTGCCGGCATTAAATTAAGAAAACTTCATCTAGATAGCCAAAATCCAAGCGACGTTAACGTCGTTGGCAAAAAGCTTGCGTTTCGAGCAGGTTCGCTTAATTATGCTCAGAGCTTCCTAGAAGGAAGAACACAGTCAGCTGAACCAGGTTTATGGCCTCACCATTCGATCTACTCGTAGACATCATCCACTCGACAACGCTGGACTCTTGGAAGGACCGCAACGAGAAGGCCCTCGCCGCGCTTTTCGGCACGCGTTATCCAAAGAGAGCAGAGAAATCCGTGACGCTCCGAGCTCCGGAGATGAAAGGAGGAAACGATGCGGGCGTGCCGTATGCCGCTTACATCCACCCATCGAACGCCGATGCGGGTGCGTATGGTGGCATGAGCTTCGTGATCTTCCCTGTCAATGATGCGCCGTGTCTTGTGGCTATGGTGATTGGGACACAAGGACTTGCACCCGATGAGACGATCCTTGGCCGTCCTGGCCACGCGCGAAAAATGCAGGCTATTTGCACTTGGCTGAATCAGCAGTTTGGCGGCGGCGAGCAGCTAGCCTGGGCAAAACAAGACCCAACACGCGTGGATATCGACGTGCCACACTCGATCCTGAATGCATGGCAAATGTATGACCGCGTGTTCAAGAGGTACGGCAGAGTGTTGTACGCAATCTACCGGCCCACGGACAATCGACAGGGCACCCTCTCCGCGTTGACGGCCATGCTCGATATTCTTTTCCAGGAACGGGGTCACACACCACTTAAGGAATTTGAGAGCGACGAGCGCGCGATACAGTCTGCCTGGTTTCAGCACCTAATGCCGGTTACCACCCGCGACGACGTGGCCGGGCTATTGAAGACGCGTCGATACGTCATCATCCAAGGGCCGCCTGGAACGGGAAAAACTCGCATGGCGCGCGAAATGCTCGCCAAGGACTATGGGGGCATCGGTCAGACGATCCAGTTCCATCCGAACACGACCTATGAGAACTTCGTCGGTGGTCTGGCGCCAGTTCTGGAGAACACCAGCAACGACGGTGCGCTTGGGTTTCGCTTCGCTCCAAAACCCGGATTTCTCATGGAAGCTGCGGCCAAGGCCTACGAAGACCCCACGCGGAATTACCTGCTCCACATCGACGAAATTAATCGAGCAGATCTCGGGAAAATCCTCGGGGAAGCTATCTATCTGTTCGAGCCAGACCCAGAATCTCCGCGTGAGCTCAGCTTGGCCTACGATTTCGGAAAACCATTCTTTCGAAACCTGCGACTCCCGAACAATCTACACGTGCTGGGCACCATGAACAGTGCCGACCGCAGCATTGCCATCCTTGATGTGGCGGTTCGTCGGCGATTTGCTTTCTTGTCACTATGGCCAAGCTTGGCGGTAGTTGAGGAGCACGGTTGCGAGTTGAGCCAAAAGGCGTTTCGAGAACTCGTGTCGACGTTCATTGAGCACGCGACGGATGAAGCGCTCCCGCTTGTGCCAGGGCATTCCTACTTTTTGGGAAGAGACGAAGAGCGCGCCAGGACGAACCTCAAAACAAGCCTCGTGCCCCTCTTGACGGAGTACTTGGCCCAGGGCTACGTGAGCGGATTTGCGGAGCCGATTCGCGCCTATCTGCAATGGCTCGAGAGCCTATGAAGGCCAACGCTCGTCGTCGAGGCTTCCGACCGCGCATCAGCGGAAATACGCCGCTGCAGACGATTCGACCGACC
The DNA here is from genome assembly GCA_963717225.1 of uncultured Acidobacteriaceae bacterium. Lineage (GTDB taxonomy): Bacteria > Acidobacteriota > Terriglobia > Terriglobales > Acidobacteriaceae > PALSA-350. The sequence continues at coordinate 439,291 of CAVQWB010000043.1, forward strand.
AACGACATCTGCCTGGAGCTCCGGGATCATACGCGGGTCACGAAATCAGCGGTCGCATTCTTCGGAAGCAAGGCCTCCGCTGACCCCGCAGCCCAGGCGGCGCGACTCGCTGACCAATTCATCACGCAAAACGCTCCGCTCTTTCAACTCCTCCAAGTGAGCGTCCAGCGGGACTACGACGGGAGAGATGTTCTGCTCCATATCGATTCCGGGAGCGCGATCGGTGCCGTCCCGCTCGTCTCCCCGTTGAGTGGGAGACAAGATTTCGGCCTTGTGGTCCAGCCCCGGTTTCCGTGGACTGGCATCGGCCCGATGCTTGCAGAAATGGGGTGGCTCATCAGTCCCACGCCTCTCCGACTGCCGCTTCTGAAGCGCTCCGAACGGCGGGTGCCGCCGTGGGTACTATCCTTTATGGTGTTGGCGCGGCTTAAGGCTTTGCTAGACCGTTTGGAACGGCGCTTTGAGCTCACGACCGAAGCGCGATCAGCCCCCAAAGGAAACATTGACTGGACGCGGTACGCCACACGCCAAATGCCGAGGGGCGATTTTCTATCCGTGCCCTGCACCTTTCCCGACCTGCGTGACGACCGATATTTGAAGGGAGCCATTCGATTCGCCATAGAAAAACAGCTGCGATCCCTCGAAACGCAGCACGAGCAAGGGGGATTTATCCACCGTCTGATAGCCCTGGCGGAGTCACTCTTTCGGAAGGTCGACGCCGTTCCCAGCCGCCGGCCACAAAAGTCGGATACCCAGATGTGGCTACGACGCCCGATGCGTACCGACAGCTTCGTCGAGGGCCTGCAGGCAATTGACTGGACGGTGGAAGAGCGAGGACTCGCCGGGCTGAGCGATCTTGAAGGCATACCGTGGACGATGCCGATGGAGCAATTCTTCGAAGCTTGGGTCGAAACGGTGATGCGCAGCGTTGCTCGCCAGATGGGTGGCACACTCAAGGTCGGGCGCCGGCGGGAGACGGTGTCTCCCCTCGCCTGGGACCCACCCTACCTCGGGTCGCAGCGCTCACTCGTCCCCGACATGATCTTGGAGTTGGAGGGGAGGTCGTTCATCATCGATGCGAAGTACAAACGGCACTGGGAAGAGCTCCAGCAGGGAGCATGGCACGAGCAAACCACGGAATTGCACGAACGGCATCGAGAGGACCTTCTCCAAGTGCTCGCATACGCCAACCTCGTGGGCACCGCTGATATCGTGTGCTGTTTGGTCTACCCCTGCTCGCAGGGAACCTGGGAATCCCTCGCAAAACGTGGCCGACTGTTCCACCAAGCCGAGCTACCAAACCGCGGACGCCGCGTTCGAGTTTGGCTAACGGCTATTCCTATGGGAGCGTCGGCAAACTCTGTTGCGGCGCCGTTCGGGAGCAAATCCGCACCGTGGAGTCCCAGTCTCACTGGGAGCTCATCGATTCGCCCGTGGCTTGATTTGTACGGGGCCCTGCTATCTCAATCCAGAGCCTAGCGGAGTCTGGTCTCGGAGCTCGGTGAATAGGTATCATATCGTCGTATCTCGGTTACTCATATCACGGCCACAGACAGGGAGACCAGCTTTGCCAACAGTAAAGAAGCCATATTACGTCTGGACCATCTTTTTGATAAAGCCCGAGTTTCAGGAAGATAAGTCCATCATAAATGATAAATTTGCCGATTTGACGGAGATTCATACCGTCTCTTTTGAGGATGGCACGAGCGGCACTCTTTACGTAAAGCGTGCCTATCCCCTTCAACCGAAGTGGGCGAAGAGCCTTGGCACCGCTGTTTCGCCACCAATAACCGAGAGAAGCCAAGTCCCATCCGCGCTTCTGATTATCAGAAACGCGGGGCGCATTTTCGCACTCACCTTCGGTTTTGGGAAATCGTTATTACAAGCAGAGACCTGGGAGCAAGAGTTTGGACTAAGGTTTGTTTTGAATGCGGTAGACGAAGATAGCATAAGAGAAATTGAACTTAGCGGGTTCGACGCTTTGTTACAGAACAAGCAAGCGCAGTCTGTCAGAGATGCCAATATCGATGAATTTGAGTTTAATATCGATCAGGACGTCCTTCGCTCGATAAGAGGTACACCGAAGTCCCCAGTCTTCGGCCGGCACGTCAGCGGTCGAGATTGCGCCCACATTAGTTGCCAGTCAAGTGTCTTAGAACTGCCTCAGCTTGTGGGGAAGATTCTTGAGGAGTCATCGAAATCGACATATATAGACAAATTTTCATGGGTCGGGAGAATGAAGGAGGTCCGGTCCTCGTCTCAGCGAGACGCACTCGACGCCCTCCTCGTGGACAAGCTCAAAGCGGAGAACTACGACCGAGCTTGGCTTGCGCCCCCGGAGTACACCCGCTGGAAAGATGGTTCTGCGTTCCGATATCAATTTGGTAAAGAGCGCTACGCAGACATTCATTTAGCAGTATTTTTATCGATCTTGAAAGACAAAGGAAAGCTAGAAGGGCTAACCCCTAAGGCGCTGGTGCGGTGGCGTATTGAAGTTGCGGATGAAGATGATAATCAACAAGAGGAATGGAGCATCTACCGATGCCTCTATGCAGAGGTCGAGGATGACGGCTCGACATTTTTGCTGAACAATGGACAGTGGTATCGCATCGAAAGCGATTTCTTGAAAGAGGTAAGCGAAGAAGTTGCGACGATCCCACTGCTATCGATCAACCTACCTCCATACTCCGATGCCGACGAGGAGTCGTACAACCTACGTGTATCTAATGAGCAGCCACACTTTTGCTGCATGGACCAGAAGACCGTTGAATTGAAAAAGCGTGGGCTAACAAAAATCGAATTCTGCGACCTATACGGACTCGGCAAAGAGATTGTGCATATAAAACGCTACTCTGGGTCGAGTGAACTCAGCCATCTGTTTCAACAGGGCGTTGTGTCGGCAGAGCTGTTCGCACACGAGGCGGAATTCCGTGAGCTCGTGAACGACAAACTGCCCAATAGCCACAAAATGAGCCATCCAGAAGAAAAACTGGCCCCCGAAGACTACAAAATTGTCTACGGAATCATAAGTAGGTCTAAGAGTGAACTTGCTCTGCCGTTTTTCAGCAAGATCGTTCTGAGAAATGCGAGGCGGAGGCTGCGGGACCTTGGATTTGAGGTCCGCTTGGGCAAGATCGCCCGAGCCGATCAAGCTACAGAAGAGCAAAAACCTGGGACCGGGTAACCACTCGGATAGCCAAGCTCCATTGGTTGCGTTCGGTGGCCTGTGGGCGAGCGACAGCTATCAGTGAAACCGTTGTTCAACCCGGCCGGATTAGGTATGCTGTTGCCTGTTCGCTTCTAGAGTTCACAAGAGCTGTTTTTTCGCCGCCTGCCATACAAATATCCAGCAGTCTTAAGCTGGTCTCGCAGAGTCATGAAAACCAGATCGGACACGGAGTATCAATGGGGAATATGAAGGAAAATCCGTCACAGCCGCCACCAAGCGACGGATTCAAGGACATCGAGAAGCTGGAGAAGGATCTCTGGGAGGCTGCCGACAATCTACGTGCCAATACCAAACTCACCTCTAGCGACTACTTCATGCCGGTGCTCGGAGTGATTTTCCTGCGGCTTGCCGCAAATCGCTTCGATGCAGCACAGCGCCAGATCGAGGCTGACCAGGCGAGCGGCAAGATGCCAAGACGCAAGGTCCTGCCAGCCGACTACATCGCTCGCAGGTCGTTATACCTGCCAGAGTCGGCTCGTTTCGATTGGATCATGGAGCAAGCGGCCGTCGGTGGAGTCGATCTCGGTAAGCTGGTGACCGAAGCCATGATTTCCATCGAAAAGGCTTTTGAGCCGCTGTTGGGAGTGCTCCCGAAAGACTACGGAATCTTTGAACCGAAGGTTCTCGAAGACCTAATGCGACTCTTCAACAGTGAACGCATCAAGCACGCCAGCGGCGATGTGTTCGGCCGTATCTACGAATACTTCCTCGCCAAGTTTTCAATTCAGAAGGCTCACGACAACGGCGAATTCTTCACTCCCTCCTCGATCGTGCAGACCATCGTCAATGTCATCGAGCCGGATCATGGCATCGTCTTCGACCCGGCTTGCGGGTCCGGTGGCATGTTCGTGCAGTCGAGCCACTTCATTGAGCATGAGGGTGGCGATACGGCGCAGAGGGTCAGCATTTTACGGGCAGGAGAAGAACCCAGACACCATTCGCATCGCGAAAATGAACCTGGCCGTCCACGGCCTCGAAGGGAAGATTGCCGACGCAATCACGTATTACCAGGACGAGCACACCCTCTTCGGGAAATGTGACTTCGTCATGGCCAACCCTCCGTTCAATGTCGACCTCGTCGACGCTGAACGGGTTGCTGGAGATCCCCGATTGCCGTTCGGCCTCCCGGGTGTCAATAAGAACAAGAAGGTCAGCAATGGAAACTATCTCTGGATCTCGTATTTCTGGAGCTACTTGAAGGAGCGTGGCCGTGCGGGTTTCGTCATGTCGTCGCAGGCGTCGAGCGCTGGGCATGGCGGAATGTGATGTCCGCCGGAAGATCGTCAAAACGGGGGATGTGGATGTAGTGATCTCCATCGGGTCGAACTTCTTCTACACGCGCAGCGTCCCTGCGAGCTGTGGCATTTCGACCGAGAGCAAGCCCGCCAACCGTAGGAAGAAAATTCTCATGCTCAACGCGCGGAATGTCTATCGCAAGGTCACGCGCAAAATCAACGATTTCTCGCCGGAGCAGATGCAGAATCTGTCCGCCATTGTTTGGCTCAATCGTGGGCAACGGGAACGCTTCCTCACCCTTGTTGGGCAGTATCTGCGTCAGGTCCTTGCGGAGAGCGCGGCGATCGAGCCCGCTCTCAAGGCTTTTGAGGGGACGCTCACCTGGCTGAAGAAAGGATTCGAAGTTCTTGCCGAGACAGTAAGGTCAAGCACCGAAATCGATGAGCCACAAAAGCGAACCCTTGCCGAGGCTGATATTGAGATGATCGAAGCGTCCCGCTGTATTCGAAAGATTGCGAAAAGGTCGTTGAGGGCCTAGACCGTTTCGGCACGAGATACTCATCGGGCATACCCAACGAGAACGAGGCCCAGCACGCCGCCCGGACAGCATTTGAGCCGAGCGCCGAGGCGATTCGCGGCATCATCAAGCAGGTCGACCTACTTACAAGCTGACCACGCGGGTTGCCGATCTGGGATCGATCCACACCGCACAGGAGGCCGTGGCCCAAGTTTATGACCGTCGGGCTGTCGGACGACTCGTCAAGCAACTGGATGCGGATCGGAAAGCGGCCGTGGGACAGATGAAACAGGCTGTCTACTTCCATCGTCAGATTGCGTGGCTTCAGGACCGCTTCCCTGACGCGGAGTTGGTTGACGTGCCCGGCTTAGTCAAGCTGGTCGACCAGGATGAGATCAAAGCTGCCGACTGGAGCCTCACGCCGAGCCGTTACGTAGGCGTGGCACTCGCAGAAGTGGACGAAGAATTCGACTTCGAGCGACGATGAAGGACATTCAGACGAACTGGTGGATTTGAATAGGGAAGCCGCAGAGTTAGCGGCGAAAATTCAGGCAATTTTGAGGGCATGGGCAATGATGCGCTGGCCTCAGACAAATATTGTGCGACGCTCCTTTACAGATTATTGACGGTGACCGCGGGAAGTCCTACCGAAGATGTCGGACTTTGCAAACGAGGGTCACTGCCTATTTTTAAATGCCAAGAACGTAACTGACTCCGGCTTTAGTTTTGGTGAGTGTCAGTTTGTATCACAAGAAAAAGACGACGGCCTGCGAAAAGGCAAGCTTAGGCGAAACGATGTTGTACTAACAACCCGCGGCACGCTTGGGAATGTCGCTTGGTACGCAGGGAATATCCCATTTGACAACGTCCGTATTAATTCTGGAATGGTAATTTTACGCGCAGATCCAGCACGCCTGAATCCGGCCTATCTGTATGTCTTTCTTCGATCAAGTCTTTTTTTGACGCAGGTTACGCAATTGCGGAGTGGTGCTGCTCAGCCTCAGCTCCCCATTCGAGACTTAATCCGGATCAAGTTGCCAATTCCACCTAAGCCCGTACAAGATCTAATAGCCTCCAACGTCACGCCATATGACGAGCTAGTCGAAAACAACCAGCGGCGGATGGCATTACTTGAGGACGCGGCCAGACAGCTCTACCAGGAGTGGTTCGTCCGCCTGCGCTTCCCTGGCTCTCAACATACGCTGATCAACAACAAGATCCCAGACGGATGGGAACGACTTCCCCTAGAAAAGATCGTTGGTGCTGCAACGTGGTTTTGATCTCCCGACACAAGATCGAGAAGACGGAACGATTCCGGTTTTACGGCTCAACCGGAGTTGTTGGAGAGCACAAAGTGGCGCGCCTGATAGGGCCCGGCGTGGTGACGGGCAGGTCTGGAACGTTGGGTATCGTTCACTATGTTTCGGGCGACTATTGGCCACTCAATACAACCCTATGGGTAAAAGAGTTCACACGTGTATCACCGCTTTACGCCTATTTTCTGCTTCAGGACATGGACTTGCGCCAATACAACGGCGGAGCGTCGGTGCCCACGCTGATCGCAAAGCAGTTCACCGCGTGGAGGTTTTAGTTCCTAAGAGAACACTTATTAACGAGTTTGATGAGTATGCGATGCCCATTTTCCGGCAAATTCAAATTCTGACCGCGCAGAATGAGAGGCTAGGGAGAACCCGTGATCTACTTCTTCCCCGACTAGTGGGTGGGGAAATCGCCGTCTGAGGAAGGGCCTGCCAAACCATGATTACCAGCATCAACAGCGAAGATCGGCTGGTCCAGAGGACCTTCGCCGAACACCTGGAGCAGGCACTAGGTGGGATGGCGTATACGCCTATAACGATGAAACCTTTGGCCTCAATAGTCTGCTTGGCCGCTCGTCCGAACGCGATGTGGTGCTAGTGCGCGACCTTAGGGCAGCAATAGCCCGCCTGAATTCGGACATCCCTGAGGCAGCCCGCGAGCAGGCCGTCGAGAAGCTGACGCGCCTTGACTTCACCCGCTCCCTGGCACAGCACAACCATGAGTTTTACGGTTTCATCCGCAGTGGGGTGCCGGTCGAGTGGCGAGACGCCTCCGGACAACTGCGCCACGCGCGCGTCCAGGTTATCGAGTTTCGTAACCCCGGAAACAACCGCTTCCTTGTGGTACGCGAACTAAAGATTCAAGGGGTTCGCGTGCCGCACTACAACCGCCGCGCAGATCTGGTTTGCTTCGTCAACGGCCTGCCACTGGTCTTCATCGAACTGAAGGCTGTGTACCGGAATATCCGCGCCGGATTTGACGACAACTTGACCGACTATCTGACTGAGCACAGCATCGCTCATGCCTTTCACCACAATGCCTTTCTCGTGGTCAGCAATGGCGACCAGGCTCGATATGGCTCCATCACGAGCAAGTGGGACCATTTCGCGACGTGGAAGCGGAACGACGAGAAAGACAAAGCACGGCTCGACGCTCAGGCGCTGGTCGACGGAATGCTAGCCAAGGACCGGCTCCTCGACATTGTCGAGAACTTCATATTGTTTGATGACAGCCGAGTAGGCGGTACGCGAAAGATCGTGGCGCGGAATCATCAAGTAATGGGAGTCAACAATGCGGTAGCTTCGGTTGCGCGGCAAGAGAAGCTCAAGAAGCGATTTGATGAGGGAGAACGACTCATTGAATATCGAATCCCCATGCCAAAACGGATGGAGGCCGCGCTCAAATCCGACCCGACGCCCTCTGAAAGGTCCTTGCTAGCTCGGTCTGAAGACACCGGCGAAACTAAACTGACCGTGGCGAAGCGCGCCCATGACGACCTTGGTCGACTTGGCGTCTTCTGGCACACCCAAGGCAGCGGGAAGTCTTACTCAATGGCCTTTTTCACCGAGAAGGTGCGCCGCGTGGTTCCTGGCAATTTTACTTTCCTGGTGATGACCGATCGGGAGGATCTCGACGATCAGATCTGGCGCACTTTTATCGGGTGTGGCGTGATCGACGAGAAGACCCCGCGCGCCGGTTCGGGCAAGGAGTTGAAGGAAATTCTTCGCGAAAACCACCGCTTCGTTTTCAGCCTCATTCACAAGTTCAATCAGCCAGTTCGTGAGGCATATAGCGATCGTGACGACATCATCGTCGTTTCCGATGAGGCGCACCGGACACAGGCAGGGAGGTTTGCTCGTAACATGCGGCTTGCTTTGCCTGGTGCCTCTTTTATCGGCTTCACCGGAACTCCGCTCTTCAAGCACGATGAGCTGACGAGGCGCATCTTCGGCGGATATATTTCGCGTTATGATTTCAAACGCTCTGAAGAAGACCATTCCACAGTCAAACTAATCTATGAAAATCGCGGGGAAAAGCTCGGTATTGCGCGGCTGGACCTGAACGATCGGATTGCCGATGCAGTAGAGCAAGCAGACCTCGATCCCGATCAAACCGCACTGCTTGAAAAGCTGTTGGGCAAGGATTATGAAGTTATCACCGCCGATGACCGACTGGACAAACTAGCGGACGACTTCGTTGAACATTGCTCTACCCGCTGGCAAACTGGCAAGTCTATGCTCGTTTGCATCGATAAGATCACCTGCGCACGGATGTTCCAGCGGATTGAGCCGCGCTGGAACGCGAAGCTCGGCCAGGTCTACGCAGACATGCTGGCGAAAGAAGGCGAACTCGCAGGAACTGCCGACGCCGACGCGCGCGAGCGTTTGCAAAATGCATTGGAAGGACTGCGCGGTCAGGCAGGATGGATGGGAAGCGCTCTGATCGAGATAGTGATCAGTGAGGCGCAGAACGAAGTGCGCGATTTCCAGAACTGGGGCTTCGACATCATTCCGCATCGGGCTGTGATGAAGACGGGGTTCCAGACTCCTGATGGCAAGAGGGTGGCGGTCGATGATGCGTTCAAAGACCCTGGGCATCCTTTCAGAATCGCTATTGTCTGTGCGATGTGGCTCACCGGGTTTGATGTCGAGTGTCTGGCGACTCTCTATATCGATAAGCCGATGAGAGCGCACAGCCTGATGCAGGCTATCGCCCGCGCCAACCGCGTTTATCCCGGTAAAGACTGCGGTGTCATCGTCGATTACAACGGAATGCTGAAGAGTCTCCGAGAGGCACTCGCCCAGTACGCTGGAGATGAAGAGGGAGATGATCCCGTTGGCGAGGTGGTTGCGCCAATAGAGGAGCTGATTGCCGATCTTGTTGAAGCGATCAATGCGACAGAGCATCATCTACTCGGCCTTGGGTTTCGACGCGGCACGACTTCGCGGTGCCGTTGGCTTCGTGCGCATTCAAGCGCTTCGTGACGCCGTTGACGCGGTCTACGCATCGGACGAGACAAAGCGCCGTTTCGAAATCATGGCGAGGGAGGTCTTTTCTCGGTTCAAAGCACTTCTGATGGAACCAAGTGCCCTGACGTATGCCGAACGCCACGACAACATCGAGACGATCTACAAAAAGCTGCAAGACAGACGAGATACAGCAGATGTCACCGAACTTCTTAAAGAACTCCACAGAATCGTGAACGAGGCAATCCGTGCGGCGGAACAAGGCGAGGACCACGCGGATGGGCTAACAATCGATTTGAGTCAGATCGATTTTGGTCGCCTGCAAGATGAATTCACCAAAAAAGTCCCCCATAAGCATTCGGCTGTGCAGGATATTCGCGAAATCGTCGAAGCAAAGTTAACCCAGATGTTGAGTCACAACCCACTGCGAATGGACTACTACAAGAAGTACCAAGGCATCGTTGCCGACTATAACCGCGAAAAGGATCGTGCGACCGTCGAAGCGACATTTGCCGAGCTGGTTGCTTTAGCCGCTAGTCTCGATGCGGAGCAAAGGCGAGCTGCCGAGGAGGGACTCAGTCAAGACGAACTTGCACTGTTTGATTTGCTGTTTAGGGATAAGCTCAGTAAAAGCGATCGCGAGCATCTGAAACAGGCAAGTAAAGGCTTGCTAGCATCGTTGCAAGGTTTGTTACGCCCTATGGAGGAGTGGACACAGAAGAAGCACACAAGCAGAAGTGAAGGTGCATATCATCAACTCTCTGTATCGCTCACTGCCCCGGCCGCCATTCACGGAGGAGGAAATAGAGAGCGCGTCAGATGACATTTACAATTTCGTTTGGCAGAAGAGCGCCGGCCTCTCTACTGCTTGGGGCTCAAGGCGCCAAAACGATAAACTCAGTTTCGAGCCGCTGTTATCGAAAATGAGGAGATAAAGGGACAGACGGAGCAATCACCGCTCAGATTTGTAGTGCGGATCGGCATTAGGCTGTTTCTAGCTATTCCGTGCCAGTCCGAATGATTCTTCGAGGGCGTGGTGGTCTTCGGCTTTGAGTAGTTCGTCGCTTTAGCAGCAACGCGGCGCCTATTCGAAGACTCCTCGTCCACTTTCTTGATGTAGAGTGTCTCCTCGAAGGGGCATTGAAGGGACAGGGCATTGAAGGGACAGACGGAGTAACCACCATCCTTGCGAGCTGAAGCATTTGACCTAAGGTCACCCCTAGGAAGATTCGCCGGATTCGTCGGCGCAACGACCCATCATAAGTAGTAACCCGAAACACTCCCCTTCCCCTACCTTACCCGCGAATAGTTATTTCGATGGCCTCCGTGGGGACGTTGAATGTAAGTGCCAATCCTTTTTTTGCTTCCGCCATGGTGAGCGGCCTATCAATACTTCCAACGGTTACAGGATGCGGAGCCTGCGGCGAGGGTACCGTCACTTTGTCCGGTTCAGGCATTCGCTCCCATTTCAGCGATGAAAAATCTATGCCCAGCGCTTCCGGTGACTCGTACTTCACCGGATTACGGCCGCCTGCCCAGACATCGGGCATGTCGACCCGAGCATACTCACTGAAAGCTATGAGAAATCGGTTATCAGGTGCCTCGTGATTTTCAGGCGTGGGCTTGCAACGGATCACGTCGCCGATCTTTCCCACAAGGAAGGCCGAGCGATGCTCCTCCTTTCCTTCCACCCAAGGCGCGCCGGCGTTGCGCGTGCAAACAGCATAGGTACAGCGACGGGCATGACTTCTGTCGAGCCGCCAAGCTGACGTGCCCCCCTCCCTTAAGATTCGTTCGACGCTTTTGGCTGTAAATACGACTGCGATTTGCTCGAACATGTGTGGACCCTCTAATATTTGATTATTGCTGCAATATTATTGCAATACTTCTCTATTATTTTAATTATTGTGATTAGAAACGCCATAGAATGACGGTTCCGCGTGGCGCAAGCGATCATGGCAATATGGTTTGAGAGGGTGTAGCGATGGACGACAGGCAAATCACGCTTGAGCCTGGCAAGCGATCCGGACAACCTTGCATCCGTGGCCTTCGTATCACTGTGTGGGATGTGCTCGCTTGGCTGGCAGCCGGGAAGAGCCAGAAAGAAATTCTCGCCGACTACCCCGAGCTAGAGCCCGGTGATTTTCAATTGGTTTTTGAGTATGCCGCGCGCGTGGGGCGGCGAGTCGCCTTGTGAAGTTGTTGCTCGATGAGAACTTGTCTCGTCGTCTTATTGGCCAAGTTGCGGACCTGTTCCCCGGCACCGTTCACGTTTCTTCAGTAAATCTACTGCAGGCTTCGGATGTTGAGGTTTGGGAGTATGCGAAGCTGTTTGCCCTTTGTATCGTTACGGCCGATGCGGATTTCTACGAATTGTCGATCACCATGGGGGCTCCTCCCAAGGTGGTGTGGTTGAAAGGTTGCGATTATCCAACGTCTGTGGCTGCTCAGCTCATTCGTGACCAGGCCATTCGAATTACCGAGTTCTTGGAAGACTCAGAGCGGGCTGTCTTGATTTTGAGGCCCTAACGGGATCCAGGCGGCCACGGTCCTCCTGAGGGCCTGGCAAAAGAGTGACAGACGGGACGTATCCTAAGGATGAAGGGATGAAGAACATTTCGACGCCTCCCCCTCCGCGCGACAGTTACCGTCGCTTGGCCCGGTAGCCCTTCGGCAATTCGTCTCCCGGTTCCACGGACTTGTTGCGAGCTTGGGAACCTGACGGGGGACAGGGAACCTGACGGGGGACAGACGGAGTAACCCCTAAAGAAAATCCCGTGCAAAGCCTCGCTTTCAATAACCTCCGCTACGAATTCCGCTCGCTGGGTGGTGATACCGGCCCAAGCGCCTCGCGTCATTCGATACATCCTACTGTTTGTGGTGCCAGGAAGATGAATGATGAACGCACTTGCGACATCGGGTGCAAAATTGGGTCAGAGGATCGCGAAGCGCCTCATTTCTGCGCGGTCCACGTAATCTTGGCCCCACAAGCCGCTGATGCACGGCTAGAATCGCCGCTCTTTGGCTGACCTCCAGTTTTTTAGTCGATCTCCTCAGGCATCTGATAGCGATGAACTGTAAATTCGCCACCGACGTCGAGATCAACTTCTACAACTTCATTGACCAGTTGCTGAATACTCCCAATCTCATCAAGAATCGCTTCAAACAGCTCACACTGGACTTCGGCAGTCATTCCGTGCGGACCATTGATGCAGATTAGGCCGGCATGAAGAGGAACGTCAGCAAATTGTCCGCCGGTCCCTGGTGCTTCAGCAGGTCCCGAAAGTCGACGCTATTACGGGTAACAAACGTCCAGTCTCCCGCAAGGATAAAAGGCTTCAGTTCCCAGTGGCTTTCCCCAGCCAAACCACGTGAGAGCTTTCCACGAAACCGCGATCGCGAGCGACCGCGACCAAATCCAGACTAAGACATTCATCGATCAGGAATTTCACCACGCACTCATCCTCCTGATAAGGAGGAGCGTAGTCGCTTTTTCGTTTTTGACCCCTTCAGCGTGTCCACGTGTGAGATACGTTTAGGGCGACCACGAAGGGGAACGGCTTTGGCATAGATCTGCGACAGCTCGATCTGCCAATCCTTCAGACTTGGATAAGACTTGAGAATTTTATTCGTCGGTGTCCCGGAATCGATCGCAGCGGCGATGTCGTAAACCGGCACCCGGGTGCCCCTTATGACGGGAGTACCACTGAGAATTTCAGGGTCTTCTATCACCATCTGGCGCGCCTTCGCTAGCTGCGAAAGACGTTCCTCTACACCTTTCCAAATCTCAAAAAAACGAATCGTGATGAAACTGTCTTCGACGATACAGTCCTTCCACTGTTCCCAACTTCCACAATGCGCCATCGCGTCTCGGATGGTCCGAAGTCGGGCTTGTGCTGTCAACGACC
>CAVQWB010000044.1:0-142198 GCA_963717225.1 uncultured Acidobacteriaceae bacterium
TCAGGCCGGCGGTTACGTTTGCGACGTTAAATTGATTGTCCAGATGGTGAGGCAACAACAGCTGGAAGATGATCACAGTGCACAGCGCAACCAGGGGAATCCACAGGGAGAAGACACGCAGCACCGGCACCGAGTCCTGGAAAGCAGGGCCCAGCACCAAGTGCACGAGCAGCGGCGCTGCGAGAAAAATGATCAGCCCAAAGATCAAGCCCAGGCCGCCCAGAAAAAGCAGGCTAAGCCGCACCGTCTGCATGGCGCGCCCGGGATTGTTCTGCGCCTGGTGCGTCAGCTTGGGATAAAGCGCTTGGTTCACCGGCCACATCCCCTGCTGAAACACGCGCGTGATCCGTTCGGCGCCCGCGTACTCACCGAGCAGGGCCACGGGCGCAACCGAACCAAGCACCAGCCGGTTGACTGATCCGGAAAGGCCTTGCACTGCCCGAAACAGGAACATCGATCCCCCCAGGCGAAGCGCTTTCCACACCGATGAAGGAGTGGGCCATTGAAAACCTACCTCACGATAGGCCAGCACCACCGTCACTCCATGGGCCACCACACACCCAACACACTGGGCCGCCATCACTTTCCATCCATCGTCTGGCTTATGCACCAGTACGAAAATGCTCAGAGTGGCAAGAACCTTGCCGCCTATTTCAAGTGCGCTGGCCAGCCGCATCCGCTCCAGGCCCTGGAAAAACCACAGCATGTTGATGCCCTGGCAAACACCCCAAATCGTACTGGCCCAAAACAGCGCCAGGGAGGGAGCAACGTGGTGGGTAAAGCGCCGCGAGAACAGAGCCCCAGCAATGCACACCATGGCCAGCAGAGACTTGGCGCCTAAAACCCCCGAGATGAGCGCGGAGAGCTGCTGAGGTTCATTGCGCTGCCGCGATGTCTCTCGCGATGCAGAGATATCGAAGCCGTACTCGACCACGCAAGCGATCACATCCCCAATCGCCTGCGCAAACACCACCACTCCCCACCCGGAAGGACCCAACACATGGGCAAGGTAAGGAAACGTCAGCAGAGGCAGGGCGTAGGTGCATGCCTGGACCCCATACAGCGCGATAACATTGTGTACGAAACCGCTACGACGCGTCTTTTTGAGATGCGCGGTGGGGCCCTGTTCGATGGTGTTTTCGAGGCGGGGCCGACGGGAACGTCGCAGTAATCTCAGCGCCATTCCTCGCATGGTGGGGCCCAGTCTCCGCGTCCAGATACATAGTTAGCTATAGACGGTTTGTCCCGCGAAGGGGATCCCCAGAATGGGGAGTTACCGACGCCCGGAGCGAGCTTACTTAGGGTTTTTGCCCAGAAAACAGTAGGAGCGCCGCAATGCGGAGCTCCTGATTTTACGGTGTTCTCGCCGGTGGAGTCAGGAACTTATCGACGTTACTCTTATCCACCAGGGATACCCCGGTGTCGACGAAGGCTGGGATGGGCGATGAGGCATCCGATCCGTAGTCTCGAGCCAAGGGCTTGAGTGGATAGTGATGGATGTCATCGAGTGCCTTTAGACCGAGCAGAGCCATGGTGTAGGGTTTCTGCGAAATGGTGGCCTGGATAGTGCCGTCCTTGACCAGCTCAAGGGTCGCCTGGTCGACGTCCATGGCCATCAACATGGCGCCTTCGGGCTTGGCGCGTTTGAAGGCTTCGGCAACATCTTTGCCGGAGGAAGACTCCAGGGATACGTAGGCATTGATTTTTGCCGCGCCCGTCCGTGCCAGGTACTCCTTCGCCTTGTCCATGGCCGCGGTGGACTCTCCCTTTATGTCGAAGACCTCCACAATCTTGATGCCGGGAAAATTCGCAAAGACATCCTTGTATCCCTTGAGCCGCTCGTCGAGGTTAGGCTGGCCGGGCATGGTGAAGAAAACCACGTTACCCTTGCCATTTAATTCGGCAGCCACGCGGTCACCGCCCAGCCGCCCAGCCTCCAAATTGTTGGTGCCGATGAAGTAAAGGCGCTGGCTGTCGGGAGCATCAGAGTCCATGGTGATGACGGGGATCCCGGCTGCGATCGCCTTGTTGATCTCCGGCCCCATCAACCTGGGATCGGAGACGGATACGAGTATTCCCGCGGGCTTTCTGGCGACTGCGGCGCGAAATTCATCTACCTCAATAGCAGGATTGAACGTATCCGGGCCGCGCATGTCTTCAGTGACGCCATACTCCACCGCGGCCTTCGCGAAGCCCTCGTGTGCCGAGTGCCAGTAAGGCAGACCGATGTTGGTGGCGATGAGAAAGTACGTCTCGGATTTGCTGTGGCGTTCACATCCTCCCAGGAACATAGGAAGGGTTATGGCTAATGTCGCCAGAAGAATCTGCTTTTGCGGCATTTTCATCATCAACCTCCAGGAACCGGAGAGGCCCATGGAACCGGGCATCCCAGTGAGGCGCCGAATTCTACTCCTAAACGTTCGAACCTGAAAAGAGGCTCTCTGTGGCGTGTCGTTTTATCATGAACGGAGCGGCGTAGTGGCCGACCTTATTCCAATTAAGCACACGAAACGGCACCAACATGAAGGTATTGGTTACCGGAAGCTCCGGGCATCTGGGCGAGGCCCTGGTTCGCACCCTGCGGGATTTGCAATACGAGGTGATCAGCCTCGACATTCTTGAATCGCCGTTTACTACTCATGCCGGCTCAATTACCGACCGCTCGTGGGTGCATCGCTGCATGAGAGGTGTTGAGGCAGTTTTTCATGCAGCAACGTTGCACAAACCTCACGTTGCTACCCATTCCCGGCAGGATTTTATCGATACCAACATCACCGGCACGCTTAACCTGCTGGAGGAGGCCGCCGCAGCGAACGTCGGGTCCTTTGTCTACACCAGCACAACCAGCGTGTTCGGCGATGCGCTGGTGCCGCCTGGAGAGGCTCCTGCAGCGTGGATCACGGAAGACGTGAGGCCTGTTCCCAGGAACATTTATGGCGTCACCAAGGCCGCAGCCGAAGATCTCTGCGAGTTGTGGGTTCGCAATCAGGGCCTGGCATGCATCGTGCTGAGAACATCGCGCTTCTTCCCCGAAGACGATGACAACAGGAAGGTGCGGACAGAATACTCGGACGCAAATGCGAAGGCCAACGAATACCTGTACCGGAGAGTCGACATCGAAGATGTTGTGAGCGCACACCTGCTAGCTGCGGAACGCGCGGCCGCGATCGGTTTTCGCAAATACATCATCAGCGCGACCACTCCATTCTGCCCTGACGATCTCGCGGAACTGCGCGTGAACGCGCCCTGGGTGGTGCAGCGATGCATACCAGATTACGCGGCCGAATATGATCGGCGGCAATGGAAGCTGTTTCCGAGCATCGATCGCGTATATGTGAATGAGCGCGCCCGCAAGGAACTATGTTGGCGGCCGCAATATGATTTCCGCTCCAACCTCGATCGACTGCGAGCAGGCGATGACCTGCGGAGTCCTCTCGCGCGCCTGGTTGGATCGAAGGGCTATCACGCCCAGGTATTCTCCGATGGACCATATCCGGTGGAATAGCCGGCGCCCTAGAGGATCGGCTCACGCTGTGCTGCGGCCGGGGTGACAGTCTACGGAATGAACACGATCCTGCGTCCGTCTTCTTTCCTTGTCCAGGCTTCTTCGACGCTCGCCAAGGGCACCTTGTCGATATCAATCGCAAAATGCGTTTCGGTCACGGCCGCGAACATCCTGGTTAGCGATTGCAGGATTTGCTGTGAAGAAAGACTGCCCAGACCGCTGCCCAGAAGCTCGACGCCCGAGCTGCGGAGCAGTTGGGCAGGCAGGGTGATCGCGTTCCCGCTGATCGACCCAATCTGCACGAAACGGATGCGCGGTTCGCCCTGCAGTGAGCCGTGGCCGGCCGCTGCCTTTAAGATCAGTTCCGCGGATGGGCCCCACAAATAGTCCAGAACAATCTGCACGCCGGACAAGGCGGACTTGAAACACCGCAGCAGATTGTCTTCCGGCTGGCGCAGAGAAATGGTCTCGGTTGCTCCGAGCACACCCAATTGCGCAAGGACTTCTTCATCGCGGCCAGTAGCGATGATTTTCGATGCGCCGAGATATTTGGCCACCTGAATAGCCTGCTTGCCTGCGATCCCGGTAGCCCCATTGATCATGACTCCCTCACCAGGCTCGAGCTGCGCCCTGCCCAGGAGCGAACCCCAGGTCGCAAGCCCCGGATTTCCCAGCGCCGCCGCAACCGCGTCTTCGATTTCTGCGCCCAACGGAATCGTCATCGATCGCGAAACTACGGTGTACTCAGCCATGGAGCCGAAGGGTGGACGCGAGAAGAAGTAGACTCGCGAACCGTCGGCGTCGACGCCAACACCATCGTTCCCGGGAGTGAATGGAAGTGTGGTAGCGCTACTGTAGTGCGATCCGTTGGCCTGACTCCGTACCAGATTGCTCAGCGCAGCCGCACGAACCTTCAGCACGGCTTCCCCTTGAGTGGCCTTCGGAGGAGCGGTTTCCCGATAACGAGGTGGAAAGGCGAAATCCTCCACCATGGCAGCGTGCATGTTATTTCCCCGACACCCTGTGAAGAATTATAGGGCTGCCGTACTTACGCTTGCGGTGCACGCGAATTTACAACAGGTGTATGAGCACCTCTCGCATCATGACTGGAGGATGGGTTGACCGCAAGAACATGCCGCGGGGACAGAATGGACGCGGTCTGTGCCGCTGGTGCACGCTGGAAGTTCCGGCCCGCCGCTTCACTTTCTGTTCGGAATATTGCGTTCACGAGTGGAAGCTGCGCTCGCAGCCGGGGTATTTGCGCGAATACATATTGAAGCGGGACGGAGGAATGTGCGCTCACTGTGGCGTGGATACGATCAGAGAGCACGGCAAGCTGAAGCGCTCCAGGGGATCTGCCCGCGAAGCCTTGATGCGCCACTGGGGACTCAAGACCCGGATACGTAAGAGTCTATGGGATGCCGATCATATTCTGCCGGTCACGGAAGGCGGCGGCGAATGTGACCTCGATAACATTCGAACGCTCTGTCTTCGTTGCCATCGCTCGGTCACTACGCAACTCCGCGAGCGAATTCGCCGCGTCAAGGTAGCTGCCATGCTCGCCGCCGAAGCAAAGCAAGCCGGAAACTAGAGCCGGCCTTCAGTCGCCGGGCGCCCCCCCGAGCGCCCAGCTGGAGCGGTTGCTTACTCCGTCCATTTTGTGGGATGCAATCCGTACCCGAACGTTGTGTTGCGAAGCACATAATTTCTTCGACGAATTTCGGATGAGAATTTGAGGATATGACAAGTCAGGTACCCCTCCAATTTTCTAGATTCGACGGGCGCAGCAGACCCTTCCGCTGACTGTATTTCCACACAAATATCGGTTACTTAAGTTTCTTTTTTACAATGAATGGGATATTTCGGCAGCCAATGGTAAACGCACTGTCACAGATACTTTTTGGGGCAAACACTTTCGATTTTCTCCAGTCGGAGACGAGTTTTCTACCATCAGACCTGTTGGACTTCCTCCAGAACTCTCCTCACCGTAGCCGCGATACGATCGAGCATTCCATTTGCGTCACGGACCAGCAGTAGAGTGTCTTCGGATAGAGCTGGGTGCGTACTCAACAGATGGAGGGTGAACGTCATGGCGGCTAACGGATTATTCAACTCATGCGCCAGCTGATTGATCAGGAGGTACCTGACTTGCCAAGCCCTCACTTTCTCTTCGGCAGCTTGTAATTTTCGCTGCTCCGTCATCTCAACGACGTAGGAGGACCATTGCAAGGGTTCGGCGCCGAGCCGCACAGCTCCAATGAGAAATGGCACGGAGGAGCCATCGGGCAGAAGGTATTCCTTTTCATAGGGAACACAGGTACCAAATTCGCGCAGCTGCTCCATCGCACTCTCATCGAGTACATGAAATTTCTCAGGAGTTATTTCGCGCCAGGCGATTGGTTTTGCCGTGAGCTGTTCTCGCGTGTGCCCGATCATCCTAAGGAATGCATCGTTCCCATCGATGATCCGATTCTCGTCGGCAATCGCGACGCCCAGATAGGGTGATCGGTACAACAGGGAAAACGATGTTTGCAGAGAACGTGGAATTTGCGATTGATAAACACGAATCGATATTTCGACCTCTGCCTGAAGGCTCTCTCCGATATCGAGGATATCGTCGATCAGCGTGCTCAAATCGATGCCGAAGAGGTTCTCGTGAATAGTTGAGCTGAGAACATGCTGCAGCACGCGGGCCTCAAACAAGATTTGTGGAATGGTGTAACCCTGCTGATAGCGCAATTTGCCGTGCTTTCGCGCCGCGTCTGTGGCCATTGGGCTCAGCTCCTCTAAAGGCCCTTCCAAACGCCGGACCAGTTCCTCGATCATGTCTGGGATGTGATCGCTTCTTTCCGATTCAGTCAGGGGAATTGCTGCCAGCTCGGAATCTCGCATCACCTCTTGCAACCAGCGATCACATATGACCTGAGTAAGGTCCTGGAGAATTTGGGAAACCTTTCGCGGGGGGCCCAATTTGCCTGGGGGGCGTTTACCATTTCGCAGGGTGGAGATGGCCCCGAGCAGTTGTTCAATGTGCAGAGGCTTGGAGAAGTAATCATCCACTTGACCGCGAATGGCCTGGATAGCCGTTTCGACGTCAGGATAGCCCGTCAAAATAAATGTGCACGCGTCAGGCTGTACACGGCGCATCGCGCTGACCACCGTGAATCCATCGCCGGGTTCGCCGATATTCAAATCCGAGAGCAGAACGTCAAATTTCTGCGTACTGATCAGTTCCAAAGCTTCAGGAACGCTGCTTACCGCGGTAAGCAAGAAACCGTGGTGGGTCAATACGGCTCCAAGCGCCCCTCGCAATGCGTCGTCGTCGTCCACGAACAATAGCTTGATTTCAGCCATCGGCGGTTGGATGCTCAACCGCAAGAGGCCGATGTATGTCCGCAGGGAAAAGCACGCGCTCTCCCCTGCGGGCGCTGGCTACGATTTGATGAAGGCGAGCAGGTCGGGGTCGATCGTGTCCGCATGGATGATCGGCATACCATGGGGGAAACCAGGATAGACCTTGAGTTGTGCATAATCCCTCGCATGCTCGTGATACGTTTTTGGACAGCAGCCAACCTGAGCAGTGCAATGCGATTTTCTCGAAAAAGGAGATCTACCGATGGCGGTGCTGGAGGAAATAAAGCGAAATCATAAAGAGATGGTCAGCTGGCGCAGGGATCTGCATGCGCATCCCGAACTTGGGTTCGCTGAGACGCGCACCAGCACATTCATCCAAGAACGGCTGCGGTCTTTCGGCGTAGACGCGGTGCACAGCTTCAACGAAACCGGAGTGGTCGCAGTCATTCACGGGCGTGACGGCGACCAGGCAATCGGCCTGCGTGCGGATATCGATGCCCTGCCCATTGCTGAGCAATCTCGCCTGCCATATGCATCGACCAATCCGGGGGTGATGCACGCCTGTGGGCACGACGGACATACCACCATGCTGTTGGGTGCGGCACGATACCTGGCATCGAGCCGGAAGTTTCGCGGCACGGCCTATCTGATCTTCCAGCCGGCCGAGGAGATTGGCGGGGCGAAGAAAGTGGTGGATGGCGGGCTATTCGATCGGTTTCCCATGCGCCTGGTTTTCGGCATGCATAATTTTCCGACGATGCCGCAGGGCGCATTCTACTGGCGCAACGGGCCGATCATGGCGGCAGCCAATTTCTTTGAGATTACGATCGTTGGCCGCGGAGCGCACGCCGCGCAGCCTCACTTTGGCATCGATCCGATTGTCGCCGGCAGTGCACTGGTGAATGCATTGCAGACGATCGTTTCCCGAACGCTCGATCCGTTTCGTTCCGGCGTGGTGACAATCGGCTCTTTCCAGGCGGGTGTGGCGGCAAATGCCATTCCTCGTGAAGCGGTGTTGAAAGGAACTGCGCGTTGGCTCGACGCATCGACCGGAGAGACTATCGAACGGAGAATCCGCCAGCTGGCGGATTCGATCGGGCAGGCGTATGAAGCGACCGTCGATGTGGCGATGCACATGGTTGCTCCTACCACCATTAACGATGAAACCGCCATGGCGCTGGCCCGCAAGGCCGCGGCAAGTGTGGCCGGTGCAAAGCATGTGGTTGAGATGGTGGAACCGGTCATGGGCGCGGAGGATTTTTCCTACATGCTGGAAGCGAAACAGGGAGCTTACATTCTGTTAGGATCACGACGCTCGGGCGAAGATAACCCGATGCTCCATCATCCGGCCTTCGACTTCAATGATGCAGTGCTCTCGACAGGCGCGGCATACTGGGCGACGCTGGTCGAACAGGAGCTTGCGCTTGCCTAGGGGGAGGCTTGCGGATGCTCGGAACGCGCGGCTCTTCCTTGCACACAGGCCGAGCCCACAGCCTGGTTTCTAACCACGGAGGGCTTGCGTCTTCTCCGCATGCGAAAAAGCTTAAATAACTTAACTAATTGATTTGATTGGTCGGGGCGGAGGGATTCGAACCCCCGACCCTCTGCTCCCAAAGCAGATGCGCTACCAGGCTACGCTACGCCCCGATTCACGGATTGTATCGCAATCAGCGTCCCGGAGGCGTGGTGGCCGGGTCACCCCCTCGAACCAAAGAACGAGGAGGGTTGGACCTCAGAAAGTTAGCTGCCGAGGGGGACGTGACGATGGCCGCAGACGGGCACCAAGGCTCGACCATTCTCGATCGAATCGACTTCAATGTGATCTGAGAGACGACTGCCACAATGAGGTGCTACAAGCCAATCCACGAATCGCATCGCAATTGCCTGCTCCGATCCGGATGCAATCCAGATGCGCACAGTTTTGTAAGTGCAGGAGCTAACTGCCGCAGCGGCATACGACGCAGCCACGCCGATGTGCTTGCATGATATAAGCAGCTCTGGCCTGACCAACCCGGAACCACGCGGCGTGCACCTCACGCCTCTCAAAGTTTTGCGGGATAGACCTCCGGCGGCGCTCGGAATATTTGGTAAAACTTGCTTCAAGTTCTTTCAACTCTGTACAAGGCATACGCACTCCAGGACTACAAGACGTTCATTGCATCTAGAGTACGGGATGCGCCCACGTTCCGGCTTCATTCCCATAGTGCTGAATTGCAAACTGGGGTAACACGATGGTGTAACTGAAGTTGTGGAGGTACGCATCCGACCTTCCGGTCACCCAGCGATGCCCAATTAATTTGCGCTACACTTCGGGCTTCGCAAATGCCTCGTCAAATGTGGTGGCCGACCCAGTCCAGGAACCAAAGAATGAGAAAGATCGGGGCCAGAAATATGACGGCCAGGGTCACGGCAATGAGGGTCAGGAAGACCCAGTCTCGCCATGTTTGTCGCCGCGATTGCTCCAGATGGCGAACGATCAACGCGTAGTTGCGACGGTTCGCCTTCCATGCGATGTCAAAAGCATCCCCGAGCAGAGGAACCGTTCCCAGCAGAACCTCGATCCCGATGTTGACGACCATTCTGAGTAGCGTGACGTATGGAACACCCCGCACCCAGGCCGCAACCACGATCACCGTAGAGGCAAGACCACCGATAATATCTCCCAAACCGGGAATCAGGCCGATGATTCCGTCCAACCCGAAGCGAATCGAAGTGCCGGGAACGCGAAACCAGTCATCGAGCACATGCGACAAAAGATCCAGATTTTCGTCGGCGAACAGGCCGTTCGCTTTCTTAAAACGAGACTTTTGGGGAGGCAGGATCTCGGGTTGTCGGTTGCTGGGCATGGGCACAATGGCGATCTGGGGAAGGGCTCGGAAGGCGGCTCCCGAAGCCGCTTTAGGCAGGAACCTGAATGCTACAATCTAAGTCTATATGGCGGCTATAGTTCAGTGGCAGAACGCCGGACTGTGGCTCCGGATGTCGTGGGTTCGACCCCCACTAGCCGCCCCAATGATGCAGTTTGCTTGCCACTCGCTGGTGTGAGTCAATTTCATCCCTCAAGTGTGTGAAAACGCGGACTCCTGAAGGCAATATCCATCCGAAGACATGAGTACGCGGTTATGAAAGCCGTACCTAGGGGGGCTAAAGCCCATCGTTTTGTTTCTTTTATGTACGGGCTGAAGCCGATGCCCTTCAAAAAGGGAAGACACAGCCCAGGGGCTAAAGCCCTCATCAGACCCAACCATTGCGGCACGGCTGAAGCCGTGCCCTTCGTTCAAAGTTGTTTCGTAGGGCAGAGAGCATAGCGGACCTGTCCCGCCTGCCCCGGCGTGCCGTGGACCTGTCCCGGCGTGCCGTGGACCTGTCCCGGCGTGCCGTGGACCTGTCCCGGCGTGCCGTGGATGAATCAGGGTTTCTTTCCGCTGTCACAAAGACTCTCGACGCCATCCTTCACGACCTCCCGTCGTACTTCCTTTTTTATAGTGACGCCGTCTCCTCCAGGTCGTTCGAATATCTGCGTGATGCATGAAGCGCCCACGTCATGGCCAAGTATGCGTGGACCATTAACGGGCAGGCATTTGATACCGGGAACCCTGCGGCTGGAGTGGCCCAGGTCAAGGTGAAAACGGGCCAACGGGTGGCGCTCAAATTTGTGAACGAAACAGGCATGTCGCACCCGATGCACCTGCATGGACATTCCTTTCAGGTGATCGACATCAACGGTAAAGCCTTCAAGGGAGCGTTACGGGACACGGTGCTGGTCACTCCCCGCGCCAATGTTACGGTGGCCTTCGATGCGAACAATCCTGGCGTGTGGTATGTGCACTGCCATGTCCTGTGGCATTTGGCGGCGGGCATGGCAACCCTGGTCCAGTACGAGGCCTAACGCCCGGCATTCATACGCACGTCCGGAGTATTCAGGAACAATCGCGGATGCTAATTCTCGACGTGAATCCGGCAGAAGATCCGTGTTCCCAGAGACTGTTCACCAAAGGGAGGGCTGCAGGCAGGCGCTATCGCCTTATATTTTGGGCGACTATCCGTCTGGCGCTTATGGACGGCTCCGGCGCGGTTTATTCTCAGCAGACAAAGACGGCGAGCGCCGTGGCCAGGACGCGCAGCCTCCATTGCCAACATCCGGCCGACCCGCAGCAGACGCCACTCCGGATGCATACAAGGCGCGGTCAGGACGCTGAACAGAAATCCAGGATGGGCCTTGTCGCAGGTTTATAATCAGTCATGGCATTGAGGCCTGCCGCGTACGGCTCGATTCGTGTGAATAACAGTTTTTCTGGTAAGTCCGGGCGCCGCGATGACGCTTATTCGTTTGAATCCGTGAGTCCTCAATTGCAACCCCCACTCGCCGGCAGCAATCGAAACCATTCTAACCTTCAAAAGACGGAGTTAAGTCTCAGGTGGAAGACGCCGAAGTGACTACCCAATCATCCTCTTCCAGTCTGGGCCCCGTTGCATCTCAGGCGGCTTCTGGCGCCATCGCCAGCCGCGTCTGGATTGGCTGCTCCGGCTGGGCTTATCCCACGTGGAAACCGGAGTTTTACCCGCCGAAAACGTCGCCTAAGAAAATGTTGCAGCACTACGCCAGCCGAGCTTAACTCGGTCGAGGTGAACTACACCTTCCGTCATCTGCCCTCGGCGAGCACGGTCGATGGATGGTTGGCGCAGACCGGACCGGACTTCCGCTTCTCCTTCAAAGCGCCGCAGCGCATTACCCATATCAAGCGGCTTAAGCAATGCAGCGACGCGCTCTCTGCCTTTTATTCAGCTCTGTTACCGTTGATCCGGGCCGGGCGCATGGGCGTGGTTTTATTTCAGTTGCCGCCTAATCTCAAAGCGGACCCGGCCAGGCTTGCCACCTTCCTCAAAGAGGCCGCGCCGGAGAACACCGGCACGCTACGGGTTGCCTTTGAATTCCGCCATGCATCGTGGTTCGCAAGCGAGATCTTCGATCTGCTCCGGCAACATCAAGCCGCGCTCTGCGTGGCCGAAAGCGACGAACTGGAGACGCCGGATGTCGTCACCGCTCCGTTTTGCTGCTACCGCCTGCGAAAGAGCGAGTACGAGGAAGCAGATTTGCGGCAGATCGAGGAGCTGTTGAACGCAAAGGCCAGCCGGGGAGATGTCTTCGCCTATATAAAGCACGAGGACTCGCCCAAAGGTGCGTTGCAGGCCGCTGCCCTGCTTACCCGGTTGAGGGCGCAGTGAGCGAAACAAGCGAACTCCTGGGCGAGACGGTAAGCCGCGTAACGCAAGTGGAAGAATTTTCTCCACGGCGTTTTTTGCGCAATGGCCACCTGCAAACCCTGGTAGGCAACTTCAAGCCCCGGCAATATGTCCTCCCCGCAGCTGAGACGCACCTCATTGAGGTCGACGTAGGGAAAGGCTACCCCGCGGAAAACGTGGCCGCCAGCTCGGCGACCCCTGAGACACTGACGCAAGCGCAGGCCGACGTCCGTGCGCGGGGTGCAAGTTATGTGCTTTGCCACTGCCATTTCCAGGAAAACCCCAGCCGGCGCCTCACCGTGCTGCTGGTGCATGGCCTCGAAGGATCCTCCTGTTCGCAATATGTGCTGGGCAACTCAGCACGGGCGTGGGCCGCAGGGTGCAATGTTATCCGCATGAACATGCGTAACTGCGGAGGCACTGAAGATCTGTCGCCGACACTGTATCACTCTGGGCTCTCAGCCGATGTCGCTGCGGTGATGCAAAGGCTCGCCGCAGAGAAAGGCCTCGAGGCCTATGCCCTGATCGGCTATTCCATGGGCGGCAACCTGGTTTTGAAGCTGGCCGGTGAGGTGGCCGCGGATGTTCCGGATTACCTGAAAGCCGTGGTTGGCATTTCACCGGCGATGGACCTCGGCGTCTCTGCCGATGCGTTGCATAGCATCTCGAACCGAGTCTACGAATGGAAATTTCTGATCGGCATGCGGAGACGCTTTCGACGGAAGGCGGAACTGTTTCCTCAAATCTATTCAACGGTCGGCCTGGATAGGATTTCTACCCTGCGCCAGTTTGACGACAAGATCACAGCTCGCTACTCCGGTTTTACCGGTGCGGATGATTATTACTACCGTGCATCGAGTACCCGGGTAGCGCCGCAAATCACGGTGCCCACGTTGATTCTGCATGCCCTCGACGATCCCTTTATCAGGATGTTGCCATCGACGCGCGCCGCTTTGCTGGCAAATCGCCGTGTCAAGCTAGTTGAGACTGCTCATGGGGGCCATTGCGCTTTTCTGGCGCCGGCTGCCGGATACGACGGCTACTGGGCGGAGAAACTCCTGTTGGACTTTCTGCTCTCGGTCACGAAACGCTGATGGAAGCGGACTGGGCCGTTGCGCTGGCAGCCGACGACCCGGTGATCACGGTTCCCTGGGCTACCTCGAAAGACGACCTCCGCAAATGCAAATTCATCGATTTGCGCGTGGATGGGCATCGGGTAGACGAAATAGAAGAAGCCCGATCGAAACCCGTGCTGCGGTCTGCGCTGCTCATGCTGAACTCCGCCGCGTCACCGTTATGGACAGCGAAGTGCGATGCCTGGACCAGCAGCGTGGAGGAAGGTGCCGAGGCCTTCGATCCCTGCGAGATGGCTGCCGAGCCCGGCGAAACAGCCTTTGGGGCCGGCTCATACATTGATCTGCTACCGCGCAATATCTCTCTTCTATCCAGCTTCGAACATCAGGAGCGATGGATCCGAACGGTAACGGAGACGCTACGTGCCATCCCGGCAAGCGCGGCCCGAGTGGAACTTGTACTCCGGAGTGCTGAGGTCGAGGCGGCCGCGGGATTTGGAGTGACCTGGTTCGTCGAAGGCTGCGGGGGAACGGCTCAGCGTGCCGGCCAGAATTGGAGTACGGCGCTCGATCTCGCCCTGGCGGTGATCATGGATGCACGCCTGGTTTAGCCTGGGCGTCACCGGTTGGATACAATGGCAGAAACGGGCGAGTAGCTCAATTGGATAGAGCACCGGCCTTCTAAGCCGGGGGTTGTGGGTTCAAGCCCCGCCTCGCCCACCATTCCCGTCCTATTTCCTGTTTAAAACTCAGCCATCCGCACGATGCCCGTGGCACAATCACAGCCACGGGCACAACGGTGAATTGCGTGATGACGAATCGGGGAACATTGCGTTTTTCGGTCGGGCAGATCACGGCCGCGATGCTCTTGATATTGCTGCTGCAAGCGTTGTCCATGTCAGGACAGGTGGAAGCATCGGATGAATCGCGGCAGCAGCGTTGGGAGATCGAAGGACGCTTTGACGTTGGAGATGGCAGGAAAATGTATCTCGAGTGTCATGGCTGGGGATCGCCCACCGTCATCCTGGAGGCGGGTTTCCGGAACTCGTCGGGGATATGGCACATTTCCGATAACGCGAACCAAGCCTCGGTATGGGATGGTGTCGGAACGATGACCCGGGTGTGCGCCTATGATCGACCGGGCACGACCCTGGGAGCAGAGAGGTCCAGTAAAAGCGATCCTGTACCTATGCCGCGTACGGGGCCGGAGATTGTTCATGACCTCCATGCGTTGCTTGGGTCAGCGCACGTGCCTGGTCCATACATCCTTGTCGCGCACTCAATGGGCGGGATTTTCTCCCGTCTGTACGTCAGCGGATATCCCGACTCGGTCATCGGCCTGGTACTCATAGACGCGTTTCCGGAAAACATTGCGCAATTACTCGGAAAGCGAGATGGAGCTATCTTTCTCGACCTGGTGGTTCAGGTCCCGGATGCCTTCAAAGACTACAAGGGTCTAGAGAATGTAGATCTGCCCGGCCTCGACGAATGGATGCAGGCTACCGCGAAGGAAAAGCCGCTCCAACCAATGCCACTTGTCGTGCTGGCGCGCGGGAAACCCATTGCGTTGCCGAAGTCGTTGCCGGACGTCTTCTCAGAGCATCTGGAGAGCGCGTGGCGCAAGGGACAAATCTATCTGGCTTCCCTGATACCAGGGTCGGAGTTTGTCGTGGCCGGAGAGAGCGAGCACTATATCGAGGTCGAACAACCGGAACTGGTGGTGGATGCCGTTCGCCGGGAGCTTAGCGCTATACGCTGGGGCGAGCGGCACTAACACATCGGCTATGACGAACCCTGCAAGGAACCCGTCGGAGCATGTCGAATTAAGCCCTGCTGGGGTGGAACAACAGCAGACCATGGCGAACCTACTACAGCTGTACGCACACGACTTTAGCGAATTCCGCGATCTGGAAATTGGGCGGGATGGCAGATTCGCCTACACGGCCCTTCCACTGTATTGGAGTGAGCCCGGGCCGGCATCCCTTCCTTATCAAAATCGATGGCAAATTGGCAGGTTTTGTTTTGGTGAAGCGAGGGTCAGAGCTTTCCGATGATCCCACGGTGTGGGATATAGCAGAATTCTTTATCCTTCGTGGATGCCGGCGGCGTGGAATCGGGACGCAGGTGGCACAACTGGTTTGGCGGCGATTTCCCGGGTTCGTGGGAGGTTCGCGTGATGCAGTCGAATGTTTCGGCGCGCGTTTTTTGGACGCATGCCGTCTCGATATTTACGGGCCAGGCGATCGATCCTATTTACGCGCAGAAAGCGGGTGAGGCTTGGATACGTTACAGATTCGAGTCGAAAGATCCAGCAGCTTCGAGATGACCAGGAAGTAGCACTGACTTAGCCCATGTCGAGTTTCGATGACCAAAATGAGACTGAAAGCCCATAGTGAACGAGCGGCCTCACGCCACTCCTGCGTGCAAAGCATCCGACCGGGGTGGGTGCATTTGTAGACATGTCAGAAGCACCCGCAGATCGCGACGATAACAACAGATAGCTCAATAACCTGTCATACTGTCTGCCTCGGCGCTAAGGGGCGCGGCCATAGTCTTCCCCAGAGCTGCTGATGGATTCTTCGGAAGAAGCAACGTCTTCGGCACCCACTGCCTTAAGTACCTCTCTGGCTTTCAAGGTTCCCTCGAAGCTCTCGCAGTGGACTGCCAACAAAACTCCGCCATCCTTGAGCCGGCCGTCATAAACTCTTGCTTCGAACTCGGGAACACCCATGCCCACAAGGGCCCCCATTAGACCGCCCACTGCCCCGCCGACTCCAAGGCCAGCCAAGCTTGCCATGATTGGACCGGCGGCAATCAGCGGACCCACACCCGGTATGGCCAAGGCACCTATCCCCGCTAGGAGACCCAAGGTCCCCCCGACGACTCCACCTACCCGAGCCCCGGCTGTAGCACCTCCGGAAGCGTTGGTATTGTTTTCTGCCGCAAACTCCTCCAACTCTCCCTGGTCAGACAACAAGACCGAAACATCCTGATTCGAAAATCCCGCCATCGTCAGGCCATCGACAGCTGCTTCGGCGTTCGCTATCGTCGGGAAGACACCAAATGCTGCCGCGTCATGACTTGCCATCGTACTTCTCCCTACTGAACTAAGGGCGCTTACCTGGCCCGACGCATCGGGCCAGACGATTCTCTTCGCGACAGTTTCTCGGGTCGCAGTGTCAAGGCACTCGATGGCAAGGCTAACTCGCTTTCTTGATAGGCGAACTTTCCAAGGCAGCGGCATTTACCTCTTTGGCGATCAACGTCAGCTTTTTGTCAGTTGCCTCTTCTTCTTTCAGAGTCGCATCCAGTAGATCCATGATCTCTTTTTGACCAAGCAGTTTGGCGTATTCCCGAGCGCCGCCATAGCCCGCCATTTCGTAGTGCTCCACTCGTTGAGCGGCAGTGATTAAACCTGAATCGCGAAGATCGCCTTTTTTTGTCTCCTCCACAACCTCGGCGCCTTCAGAAAGAACACCCTTCATCCCCTCACACGTCTTACCAGCGCCTCTTTTCTTAAGCATGTCGAAAATTGTTTCCAGGCGTTCGATCTGGCCGTTCGTTTCTTCAAGGTGGGTCTGAAAAGCGTCCTTTAGTTTAGGTGATGTTGCGGCCTTCACTAATTTGGGTAGGGCCCTCGTAATCTGCTTTTCCGCCGAATAGAGATCCTTCAGCTCGTCCAGGAATAGCTCTTGCAAGCTTGCTACACTCATGTGCTTCCTCTGCAGGCGATACTTTCTGCCTTCCGTTCCATAGATGCGAGAAGCCGCATCGGAGCAAGCGCCGGCTTCAAGAACTTTTCCGGTGGCCTCTCGAGTACAACCTCGCTAAACAATTTCCCCGTCTGGCAACACGCTTCCCAAGAACAGCATCCACGTGGAACGATGAGCCGGATAAGTGGTTTAGCCGCATCGCGCACGCTTTCGCAGTTGTTGGCCGTCATCCTGACGGTGGTGGTGATCACGACGCTCTATCTGGCGAAGACCGTCATTCTGCCTCTCGCTCTCGCTTTGCTTCTTTCCTTCGTGCTCGCACCCCTGGTGACCGCTCTAGAACGGATCCGGCTACCCAGGATTGTCGCCATCCCGATCGTGATTCTCCTGGCCGGTGGAGCGTTAGGAGCTGTCGGTTGGACCGTCTTGGTGCAGCTGGTCGAAGTAACCGATGCTCTTCCTGCCTATACGACAAACATCCACGACAAGCTGCAGGCCGTGCACCGCTCGAAGACAACCAGCTTTACTCGGGCGCAACGGGAACTCGACAGTTTAAGCAAGCAACTGGGCGATTTGAGCTCGGAGTTTACCGGTGGCGAACTTCCCGGGGGAAAAGAACTAGGGTCATCTCCGGCCCACCCGGTCTCAGTGCGGGAGGTTGGAGGCAGTCAAGGCAGACTTGATGCAATCAGCGGCAAGCTCGGCGTGGTGGTTTCTGCTGCTTTGGTGGTAGTCTTCACCTTTTTCATGCTTCTGAAACGGGAGGATTTGCGCAACCGTCTCATACAACTCAGCGGGCACGGACATCTTTACCTCGTGACTCAGGCGTTGGACGACGCCAGTCGTCGTGTGAGCCGCTATCTTTCCCTGCAGTGGCTGGTAAACACCACCTTCGGCCTGATTGTCTTTGTAGTTCTGCATCTCATGAATCTGCCCCACGCTTTGTTGTTTGGAGCACTGGCTGGGCTTCTGCGATTCATTCCTTACATCGGCGCTCCGATCGGCGCTCTGCTACCCACAGCATTATCCATTGCGGTCTACAACGGCTGGACCAGGACAGTGCTCATTTTGGCGATTTTCTTTTGTATGGAGATGGTGACCGCAAATCTACTCGAGCCTCAAGTTTACGGTAAGCATACTGGCCTCTCCTCCCTGGCAATTCTCGTCGCCGCCATCTTCTGGGCCTTGATCTGGGGGCCGATCGGCCTGATCCTGTCTGTGCCCCTGACTGTGTGCCTGGTAGTTGTGGGTGCGCACGTGCCTAATCTGCAATTTCTGGCCGTTCTTCTCGGAGACCAGCCGGTTATGCCGCCGGAAGCGCACTACTACCAGCGTTTGTTGGCCAACGACCAGCGCGAAGCCAGCCAGGTACTGGAGACACATTTAAAGGGAGCCTCGCTTCAGGACCTGTATGACACTGTTTTAATCCCCGCATTGCATCTGGCTGAACAGGATCGCCATCGGAATGAACTCGACGACTCGACCGTCGCCTTTATTACTCAAACCACCAAGGACCTGGTGGAAGAGTTGAGTCTCAGGCAATACGAATCGAAACCACCAGATGTTGCCGTCGAACGGAACGCGGATCCACGGGTTTTGTGCCTTCCCGTACGTGACGACGCCGATGAGATTGTGGGAATCATGCTGGCTCAACTGTTGGAGAGAGCGGGATATGCCGCCACCGCGATCCCAATTGGAAGTGTGGAGGGGATGTTGGCAGAATTTGCCAGGGCTAATCCGGAAGTTGTGTGCCTTTCCGCATTGCCTCCGTACGCCATCTCGCATGCTCGAGGTATTTATCGCAGACTGCGTGCCCAGCATTCAAAGGCGAAAATCATCATTGGGTTGTGGAACTACACGGAAGACCCCGTGAAAGCCGGTGGCGAAATCAGCGGAGGCGAACAGAATCTGATCTGTGCCACATTGGCCCAAATGACCCTGCAGGTCAGCCTCGCTTTGGGTACGCCTTTAAAGAAAGTTCCGAGTTTAAGCCCAAACTAAGGGTCCATTCGCTGATGGGAAATCTCGGACTGTGGCTGGATAGCTATTATTTCGAGGGAGGCTTAAATCAGATCAACAGCAGTTGCAGACGGTGCAAAAGAAGCTGGGGGAGCGAAGTCCGCGCCCCCAGCTTGAGTAAGATACTGAGTTAGACAAGCGACAGTATTGTTTTGATCGCTTGATCGCCCCTTATCGCGAGGCTTTGTCAGCCCTGCCTCTGCGAAACATCTCGTTGACGGTTGCCTCGAAATGGCGTGCCCCAGCTGGAGTGGGAACCTCGCCGCTCAGAATCGTCCGGTACGGAATATCTTTCCCGTAATAGGCGCGCGTATCTTCCGAATTCTGGTGTACTTCGTCGCCGGTGAGATCCACACCTGCGAACAAACCTTTGCTGCGGGAGTAGGTAAGGAATTCAGCGTTTGCAAGCTCCGTAGTCGAGGCCTGCGAGTTCCGGCCCACGGGGCCGGCCGACGCGGCGATGTCACCGCCGAGCTTCACCTTGTCCTTGAGCAAATCGTCCAAGCTTCGAGCGTTAACCCCCACGAGCACCAAATCCGTGGATTGGCCGCCAGCCTGTAGTCCAAAGCTAGCTCCTGTCAATTGGATAAACACAGGCGCGCTCCAACCAGTACCGGTACGGCATGTAGCCACGCCCTGCCCATACTGCCCACCCACCAGGAATGCTCCCTTTTTGAAGCCCGGTACAACTGCTACACAGTGAGCTTTCGCGGCGATGTCCAGGGGAATCCCCTTATCTGGAGTAGCCATTAACTCGTGTAGGACAGTGTGGGCAGCTTCGTACGCGTGCATCCAGTTTCGAAACGTCAGCCGCTTTGGCCCCAGGGACACAGGCAAGACTAATGCCAACCAACGAAGCAGCGATCATACTTTTCATGAGGATTCTCGACTTTCGTGAAGAGGCCTTATAACTCGAACTAAGCCCCTACTTGTTGCTTGGATGCAGCTTTTGTGGGCGCAATAAGTGGAATTATTTCGAGTCCACCGATTTCTCAAGCGGGCTGCGCTTGAGCAGATAATCTAAGCCGCACACACGATACCAGCGGTACCCGTAAGGCTCCAACAGAATGCGATGTCTATCGCCATCGAGTGGTTGGCTGTGATTATCGGAAAGAAGGTTAACCAACGTGCAGGCTTCGCCCTCGGTGGTGGATACGGCAAATTCCACCTCTCGGGGCAAAGGGCTTAAGTTATGAACACAAATGATTGAGTTATTACGCCATTCGTAGCGCATGACCAGCACTTCTTTGGCTTTCGCCGAAATGAAGGTGAAATCGCCCCAGCCAATTTCGGGTACCTCCTTACGCATACGGACGATGCGCTCCATCCAGTTGAGCAACGAGTTCGGGTCGCGGCGCTGCTCCGCCACGTTGACGTGCTCAAAACCGTAAGGACCGCTGCGGATCACTGGCATGATCGGCTTATCATTTTTTGTGAAACCAGCATTCGGTTCGGTAGACCACTGCATCGGCGTGCGGGCGCAGTTGCGCTCCGGCAACTTGAGATTGTCGCCCATGGCAATCTCGTCGCCGTAGCGAATAACGGGGGTACCGGGCAAAGTCATCATCAGACTGTAGGCAAGTTCCAGACGCCTGCGGTCTCCCTCAAGCATAGGCGCCAGACGGCGTCGAATACCTCGACCGTACAGCTGCATATCGGGCTCCGGACCAAATGCCTCAAAAACAACCTTACGCTCCTTGTCTTCGAGGCGACCAAGATCGAGTTCGTCGTGATTACGGAGAAACAATCCCCATTGCGCCGTCGCAGGACGCTGCTTCGTGGATTGCAGGGCCTGCTTGAGCGGCCGGCTATCCGAAGTGGCCATGGCCAGAAAAAGATGTTGATTTACTTCGAAGTTGAACATCATCTGTACCCGCTCGCCGGCGCGCCCGAAGTAGTCCATGTCCGTATCCGGCAGCACGTTGGCTTCAGCCAAAATGATGGCGTCGCCTTCTCGCCAGCTTAGAAACTGGCTGAAGCTGCGCAGCATCTCATAATCTTCCTGCGGCTTGGTGACGTTGGCTCCCTTGGAGGAAATGACAAATGGAACCGCGTCCATGCGGAAGCCAGAAACGCCAAGCTGTAACCAGAAACCCATGATCTTGAGGATCTCCGCTTGCACTTCAGGATTGGCGGTGTTGAGGTCCGGTTGAAAATCATAGAAGCGATGGAAGTAATAAGCCCTGGCGACCTCGTCATAGCTCCACGTGCTTTTTTGAACTCCGGGAAATACGACCCCGGAGGCAGCATTTTTTGGCTTCTTCCTGGACCACACGTACCAGTCCCGATACTTTGATTTTGGATCGCGGCGAGCTTCCTGAAACCATGGATGCTGATCCGAGGTATGGTTAACCACCAGGTCGATCAACACCCGCAGTCCACGCTGCCGGCAGCCCTGGGTAAACTCGACGAAGTCCCCCAAGGTGCCATAGCGGGGATTCACCCCGTAATAATCTGCGACATCGTAGCCGTCGTCTTTTCCAGGGGAGGGCTGAAAGGGCATCAGCCAAATGGCCGTCACACCAAGCCCCTGCAGGTAATCCAGTCGACTCATGAGCCCTTGAAAATCACCGATGCCATCACCATCGGAGTCGAGGTAGGTAGCGATCGACAAGCAATAAATGACGGCGTTCTTGTACCACAGATCGTTGATCATGCCAGATCTCTTCCACGCGCGAGGGGGATTTTGCGAAGCAAATGGTTGGGATGCAGAAGACGGCCTGGTGGCACTCTGGTTATCCGTTAAATCTGCCCGATACTCAGATCTGGACTGGATGGCTGGGGGTTCCCAAAAGGCTCGCTGGCGGGAATGAACCCAATCGGAACCTCGGGGAGGAGAGACCTTAGCTTTGGCAATAATCATGGTGTGCCGTTAAGGCGGCACTGCCACTCAGAATGAAGCCACGAGGGATTTTGCTCATCCAGGTTGCTCGTAACGGATTCAGCCAATCGCTCGTGGGCTCCGACAAACATGCTGTGCCAAGGCTGGACGGTTACTAAAGTTCATTGGACATGCCAGCCGGCCTTTGTTACTTCTCTACAGAGATTTAAAAGTAATTGGCCGGATTGTTGTTTTAGCTGTAACACGGTTTTAGATTCTGCCCTCTTGGAACCGCTCCGATTTCCCCCTAAAACTTGCCCTCGTAAGGGTCGACTGCGTACGCCTGGCAGAAGCGGGAGACCTATAGTTGTTGCGCTTCATCCTCTGTTTCGGGAAGGAAATCGCTATGGCAGTTCTTCGTCAGGTGAACCCTAGTCGAACTCGACCGGCTTCGGCAGAAGGTGATTGCTTTGCTGATCTCAACCTTCGCTCGTTGCGGGGTGGATTGTGAGTTCGTTCGCGGGTTCTAATTCCGGGCTCATCTCGATCAACACACCAGTTCGAGACACTTATAGCATCGACAGCCGGAGTCCTGACGTTTCCGGTCCGGTCCGCGTGCTGGCGGAACGCATTGGCCGTGACCTGGTCTCGAACGCGCACGTTTTGAGCCCGAACGGCATTTACGAGCGCGAGGCCTGGACCCACAAAGCTGCCGTCGCTCTGCGCATGCTGACGCTGCGCCCATTTAGCCGTTTGCGCGACATCGCCGAAGCGTGCCGCTGCAATTACGATGCGGCAATCACCCTGGTGGCCGCGGTCAACCGCAATCGTGAGACGGCCAGGTACCTCGCCAAATCCGGCGGGGATGCTCCTTATCGCCGCAGTACCATCCAGCCAATCATCGAGTCCGGAGCGGTCAAGGCCTTCCTCAATGGCTCCTATCGTTATCCGTTCACGGTTGGGATTTATCCCGCCGTCTCATGCATGCTTTCTTGCAGTTTCTGTGCACGCGCCCAGGGAGAACAGTACAAGCAGGCAGCCATCATTCCGGGGAATGAGTTATTCCGGCAGCTATTCGCTGAGGCGCCGCGGGACCTGCCGCGCAGATTTTACTTATCCGGAGGCCTCGAGCCGCTGACCAATCCCGGCGTCGCCGAACTAGTTCGCTACGCCGCCGGCTTTGGCCATCGCATGCAACTCTACACCAACGCTATGATACTGACGTCACGCTTCCTGGCCAGGAACGACGGCCTGTGGCATCTCGATACGCTGCGCATCTCCATGTATGGAGCGGATGACGAAACTGCGCAGCTTACCACCTCACGTGGCGGCGTTGCTACACGGGTGATTGCCAACGCCAAGGATCTGGTGCGCGCGAAGTCGGAACGTGGTGCGAGGCTGCGCATCGGCTTTAACCACGTGGTCCAGAGTGGACAGATAGCTCACTTGCGGAAGATCGCAGAGGCGCTGGTCTCGATCGCCGACCAGTCGCCTGATCGCAGGGGAATTAATTTCCTGACCTTGCGGGAAAATTATGCCGCGTCTGGCCACGCTGCCATCCATGGGGACGAACGGGAACGGTTGCGCGACGAGCTGATAGACCTGCAGAGCTTCTTCGTTGCCGAAGGCATGACGGAATTCGAAGTGGATCTGGGTTGCGGCATGCGGGGATTAGTGGAGGGGCTTGCAACAGCACCCGTCCGGCGCGTGGCGCACACAGACATGCTGGGACGAGGCTATCCGCAGATTTCCGTGGTGGTCGATCTGCTGGGCGATGTTTATCTTTACCGCGAGGCTGCGTTCATCGGCCGGGCAGGAGCGGATCGGTATATCATTGGCCGCCTCACACCCGACATGGGACTGGCCGAGTTGCTGCAACATTATCTGGCTGACAGCGATCGCTTCGTGACGCCCCGAGCCGGGGACGAAATCTTCCTGGACGCCTTCGACCATGCCGTCACCGCATTTCTGCGCCAGGCTAGCGATGATCTCCACTACGGCTCCGGCCTCTCCGGGGTCCCAGTACCCGTGGGGCTTTATCATCCTCCAGCCAATCTCTGGAGGTGATCGCTTTGGCTGGCATTGGCGCGCAGGGAGCAGCAGTCTCCGGATGTAATGCTGGAACGTGCCGGCGCTCTCCCGCTCGCGGACATCGGCACTTTTTCTATGGTGGAGCCCCCGGGGTGGGAACAACGCTTGAATCCGCCCACCCAGGGTCCCCATCTGCGCCGAGGAGATCCGGCGAAGCTTCTTCGCCTTTGCCGCTAGTCCTTCAGTTATAGTGGAGGCCCACCTCAGAACAAGAAGGACGCCACCAACCATGCGCAACATGCAAATCTTAGTATTCTGCTTTGTCGCTTGCGCTCTCGGCGTGGCACGAGCCGACAGTCATTGCAACGACAACTCCGCCAAGGTCCCGGCGGGCATCAAGGCAATATTCGACAAACCTGCGTATAAGAACGCGGTTTGGGGCCTCCGTATAGTGGATCTCGGAACCGGCAAAGAGTTGATGGACCTGGAACCACAGTGCAATTTCTTCATCGGCTCAGTACGCAAGATTTTTTCTGTGGGAGAGTTGCTGAACCAGGTAGGGCCTGCCCACAGATACAACACACCCGTCTATCGCCGCGGGGAATTGAATGGCTCGGGCGTGTTGCATGGCGATCTGGTGCTCGTCGCATCGGGTGACCTTACCATGGGCGGACGAACCAACCCGGATGGCACCGTCGCCGTGACCGGCTTTGATCATAACGAAGCTGATAGCCTGGGCAATGCGACGCTTGCCAGCCCTAATCCGCTAGCCGGATACATCGATTTAGCACGGCAAGTCGCAAAGTCGGGAGTAAAGGAAGTTACCGGCAACGTGGTCATCGACGACCGCCTCTTTCAACCCTTTAACTTCAGAGGCCAGTTCGATGTCAGGCCCATTTTCGTGAATGACGACCTGGTGGACCTGAGCATTCGTCCAACCTCACCCGGCAAGCCTGCCTCTGTGCTGTCGCGGCCAGTCTCCTTCGCACTTGGCGTCGACAACAAGTTGTCCACCAGCGCCTCCCATTCACAGGAGAAAATTACTTTAGACCCGGTAGCGCCGCAGTGTATCGGCAGGGCCGGCTGCACTGCTGCGATAGAGGGGCAGCTCCCCATCGATTTCGTTCCTCCACTCACCAATAAGTACCCCTTGGTCCAGGCGTTCCGCATCACCCAACCGTCGAACTATGCGCGCACGGTTTTTATTGAAGCACTCAAGGCTGCTGGCGTGACGGTTCACACTGCATCCGTTGCCGAGAACCCCGTGCAGTTGCTTCCCGCCCAAGGGTCGTACACACCCAACGCAAAACTGGCTGAACTCAAAGGTCTGCCATACGGCGAGACTGCGAAGCTGATCCTGAAGGTGAGTTACAACATCGGCGCGGATACCAGTCTGGTGCTATTCGGGCTTACCCAGGGAGCCGGCAACATGCACGATGCGCTCAAGGTTGAGCAGAAAAACCTGGCCACGAACTATGGCATATCGCGGGACGAAATTCATTTTGTCGACGGGAGCGGGGGAGGCCCAACCACTGCGACGAATCGGTCAGTCACCAAAATGCTCATTGACCTAAAAGGAAAATCCTCATTCCCCACCTTCTTCAACGATCTGCCTAAATTGGGCGTGGACGGGTCATTAGGCTTCGTCACCGACTTCAAATCCGACCCGACCCTCGCCGGCGCCACCGGAAAAGTGACCGCGAAGACAGGTACCTATGTCCAAGGAAATGACGCGGGCCTACTGCTCAAAGGGCAGGCATTCGGAGGGTATATCACCACCAAGAGCGGAAGAGAGCTGGTCTACGAGCTGGTGGTCAACAACGTCGTGATTACCAGTATGGCCGACGTGCTGCGAACCTTCCAGGATGAAGGCAGGATTTCCGCTATGCTCTGGCGCGACAATTAAGACAGGTCTTCCAGCGTTAGGCGTGGCTATCCCAACCACCAAGCTCGAGCGCCACAGACATGCATGCGTCGCGCAATCCATCGGCGTGGGTACGATTCTCCAATGCCCGCGCCACCACCATGCCACCTACGCACAACGCCGCAATGGCCTGAGCCCTGGTGCATCGAACGCGGCGACTTTGCTTCAAGCTGCGTTCCAGCACGTTGACCATCGCGCTGAACACCGTCTCGAACGCCTGCTTGGCACTTTCGCCGCTGCGCATCACGTCTGTCGGTAACGCAACCATGGGGCAGGAATTCTCTACATTCTCAAAGTGTTGACGAGAGAGATAGGCACGCACTACCTGGGGCCCCACATCCTTCGAAGACAGGTCTACTTCCACGCCGTCCCAACAACTCTTCCATTGCGGGTCGGTAAAGAAACAACCCAGGACTTCGGCATATAGATCACTCTTGCTCTCAAAGTAGTTATAGAAGCCGCCACGCGTGAGGCCTGCACCAGACATGATTTGATCCAGCGAGACGCGGTCAAAGCCATGCCGGTTGAACAGCCTGCGTGCGCTCTGAATGATCTTTGCTTTGATTTGGTCGCGATGACCGTGGGGATAGGGCATAAAGTCTCCACTCTGTGTGAGCCGAAGTATTGCGCGGGCAATCTTCTTTCGTCCAGCAAAATATGATCTTGAACATAACTTAGCCGCGTGATTCCATGCATTGACGCACAAATATCAGGAGGGACGCGATGGAAGAACGAACCAGGCCCGCCGCTTTTCCGCACACGCCGACGAGGCGACAGGTAGCCACCAGTATTGCCCTGGCTCTTTGCGGTGTGGCTTCGGCCCCCAGTGCAATTGCGCAAGAGATGCCAGAAAAGGCGGGAACTGCGGCGAACCGGAAGCGCACATCGCTGCACGAGGACATAGACCTGAAAGCTGACCCGCAACGGATTTATGCGGTGTTATTGGATGCAAAGCAGTTCGCGGCATTCACCGGTGCGCCGGCGGAGATCGACCCCAAACCAGGAGGGGCGTTTTCTCTCTTCGGAGGGCAGATCGTCGGACGAAATCTCGAGCTGGTCTCCAACCAGCGGATCGTGCAAGGGTGGCGGCCTACACATTGGAATCCTGGCGTCTACTCAATCGTTGAGTTTGAACTCAAACCCCACACCTCGGGAACCACCGTGGCTTTAGATCACAAAGGTTTCCCGGAAGGCGATTTTGATCACTTAGAGTGGGGTTGGCATGCCCATTATTGGGAACCGTTAAAGAAGTTCCTCGCCAAGGGGTAGCCTCCCTGAACGAGTGCCAATGGCCGCCGCGATTTAGAATCAACCATGGCGCGACGACACTCTTACACAGCCACCATTACCTGGACTGGGAATACGGGCGCAGGAACAGCGGGGTACCGGAACTACGAACGTTCCTACGACATCTCCGCGAATCAAAAACCGGCCATCGCCGGCTCCTCAGATCCTGCCTTTCGAGGATACCAGGCTCGCTGGAACCCGGAAGATCTTCTCGTAGCATCCCTCTCCGCCTGCCATCAGCTTTGGTACCTGCATCTTTGTGCCGATGCTGGAGTCGTGGTCGAAGCCTATGTGGACGAAGCAGTCGGTGTGATGGAGGAATCAGCCGACGGCAGCGGCCAGTTCGTCGAAGTGACCCTGCGACCCAGGGTGAGTGTTGCGCCCGGCAGCGATAAGGCTAAGGCACAGTCTCTGCACCATACGGCCCACGCCAAATGTTTTATCGCACGCTCGGTCAATTTTCCTGTTACTTGCGAACCGATCATAACTTAGGGCTTAACGGCGGCATCGCCGTTGGCGATTTGAAATCGCGACGCCAGGGCAGGCTTCATCACCTTTCCCATCGCATTCCGCGGAAGGGCCTCGAGCACCCGAAGGCGCGAGGGCAGTTTGTAAGCCGCCAGGAAATCTCTGGCCCAGGTGCGAAGGGATTCGAGATCGAGCGCACCCCCATCTTTCAACACCACCGCCGCCGCGACACGCTCTCCCCACTCTGCATCCACGACGCCGACAACGGCGCACTCCGCCACTGCGGGATGCTGGCGCAGTACCTCCTCAATCTCCAGAGCGGACACTTTGTGGCCGCCCGTCTTGAGTATGTCGATGTTCGTTCGTCCGAGGATGCGATAGATGCCGTTCTCGACCACTGCGGTATCGCCGGTTACGAACCAGCCATCGCGGAAGGCGTCGCGCGTCGCGTCGGGTCTGGCCCAGTACTCGGCGAACACCGCCGGACCGCGGACTTCGATTCCCCCCGGTGTCCCCGGGGCAACTGGATCGCCATGCTCTGCCGCAAGCCGAACCTCGACACCGGGTAGCGGCGTGCCTACGCTTCCCGGCACGCGTTCCCCCCGCAGGGGGTTCGACAGAGCCATGCCAATCTCCGTCATACCGTAGCGCTCCAGCAGCGTGTGGCCGCTGACTTGTTTCCACCGTTGTAGCGTGCTCACCGGGAGCGCGGCCGAACCGGACACCATCAAACGCAAGCTAACGCACGCCTGGCTTAGCTTCGCACGCAGTTCTGGCGAAGCGGCTTCCCAGGCCGCGATCAGCTTGGTGTAAATCGTCGGCACAGCCATAAACAGAGTGATTCCACCACCGGCGATCCGGTCCCACACGACATTTGCATCGAAGCGAGGCAGCATCTCGCAGATGGCGCTCGACCATAGCGCACAACCCACAACGTTGATGATTCCATGCACGTGGTGCAGCGGCAGACACAGCAAGATGCGATCGTTCGCCGACCATTCCCACGCTTCCACCAGGCACCTGGTTTGCGCAGAAATATTGGCGTGGGTGGTGACCACGCCCTTAGGCCGGTTGGTGGTGCCGCTGGTGTAGAGAATCATGGCCCGCCGATCGTTGGAGATCTCCGGCAGGTCAGCCGGCGGAGAAAGCGCAAGCGGATCATAGGAAAAGGCGCGCACTCCGCAGTTGGCGGCAATTGGCTGCATAAGGTGAGCCGCTGCAGCATCGAATACCAGTGTCGACGTCTGCGCATCGCCGATCAGGTATTCCAGCTCAGGGCGCGTGGAATTGAGCGGGAGGGGGACGGCAACGCCCCCCGCCCGCCAAATGCCCCACTGTGTCGCCACCCAAGGAAAACCTGGCGTCAGCAAAAAGCCCACTCGCGCTTGCTGCAAGTCACCCTGGCCGGCCAGCAGCGCCGCTGCCACCCGTGAAGACGCATCCAACAGATCGTTGTAGGTAAACGTCCCCTGCGCGTCAACGACAGCTGTGCGGGCCCCGTGGGATTGGGCATGAGCAATGAGAGGAAGACGACTGGTGCGGCTCATCACACGCAGACTGTACGGCGTTTCCAGCGGCTTTGTCCAACCATCCGTTATCGCCTGCGAGCGAGAACCAGCAGCGCGGCAAGCGCCGCTGTCTTGTGATCCTTGGTCCAGGGTGGACCGATAGAACTTCCAAGTTTTGCGACATTGTCTTCCATCTGGCTGGCCGCATTCCCAAAGGCTGCGTTCGCTCGCTCATCAAGTTCCCGCACTCGGATTGCCGTGACCGGGATGTGCAGGTCTGCGCAAGCTTTGCTGGCGGCGTGGCGGAAGAATTCGCCCTCCGCGGTATGAATCAGAGGATGCGCGGCAAGAATTTTTGCCAGAGGGGGCAGCGTGCGGCCTGAGGCCAACAAGACAGCGGCACCCACGATCCGATAATGTCGTCCGGCTAATTCCTTGACCACCACAGCCATTGCCTTTGCAGCCAGCCGAGACGAGACCTCCGCACAGTGCGCCAGGTGCTTCTCCTGCTCCGGCAGTGCAAGACCAGCTGCGAAGTGATACGGCTGTATGGCTCCGGGCATTGCGGTGTCCGCGGTAACGATGCGCCTCCGATCCAACATTTCCACCGAGTTCGCGTCTCCGGAGACGGCGACCAGCACTCCCCAACCGGAATGCATTTGGACGCCGAACGCTGCTCGCTTCATGACTACTTCAGCGTGACCTGCGGTGAATGCTTCATGAAGCCGGTCAGCTTGTCATGCGGGAGCGCATCGACGGTATGGCCGTCGACGCCGGTCATGGTTTCGGCGCCCACCATGGCATTGCGAAAATTCATGCGCGAAGTCTAACACGGGTTGATTGCTTGCTATGAA
This sequence comes from uncultured Acidobacteriaceae bacterium, assembly GCA_963717225.1. Classification (GTDB taxonomy): domain Bacteria; phylum Acidobacteriota; class Terriglobia; order Terriglobales; family Acidobacteriaceae; genus PALSA-350. The sequence goes on from CAVQWB010000044.1 coordinate 29,802, forward strand.
GCATTCGTCTTGAGTCAATTCCTTCGTCCGAGGCGGCCTGCATGAACGCCGGCTCCAGGTTATTGGAGTCTTAGTTCCATCCCTTTGCCGTCGTCAGGCACATTGACAAAGACGCCCTGGGGAAGATTCTCGATCGCGAGCGATGCGCTGGAACCGGGACCGGCACTGTTGGCTTTGATCAGGACTTTGTTTTCCTTTGGCGCCCATCCAAAAACCTCTACGCGAATCTGCTTCCACCAGGCTGCGTAGGACCCTTGATGCGCGCCCATCGATAGCTCAAGTCCATCGGGAGTGACTTTGCAACTGAAGTGCATGCGCAGAGAGTCACCGCGCTCGAAGGCGTAGGATTTGCCGTCATCCAGATACAGATCTCCACTGCACGCGTTGCCTGCGTAGACGCGCAGGGTCAGCGGACCATCTGGTACCTCGCTTGTGCTTTGCACCAGCGGTTCCATGGGCAGAATTGACCCGGCACGGACGAAGACGGGGAGGGAAGCCGATTCGGGCTGCACCTGGATGGAGAATGACGGGGGGCTCACAACCAGCAACGAAGTGTCTGCAGCGGAGGCAGGTGGTGTCACCTTTGCTCCGGTCCAGTAGTTGTACCAATTGTGCGAAGGAAATTCGACGGTGTAGGCATCTGGCTCCTCCGGATACGGAGAAGGGGCGATCAGAAGATCGGGGCCGAGCATGAATTCGGCTGCTGCGCCGGGATCGACATCGATCGGATGCCCATCCGCCATCGCGTTGGGAAATTCAAGAAACAGCGGGCGCAACATCGGGAGACCTGTTCGCGAACTCTCCTCCGCGAGCTGGTAGAGATACGGCATCAGGCGATAGCGCTCTTCTATATAGCGCCGCCGGATCGCCTCCTGCTCTGGACCTCCGATCCATGGCTCCTGGTCACCGGTACCCTTCTCGGTGTGATCGCGGTCGATCGGCTGGAATGCCGCCACCTCCAGCCATTTGGTAAGCAGCTCGGCGCTCGCCGTTCCCGCAAAGCCGCCAACATCGGCGCCGCTCAGGCCGAAGCCGCTCAGACCCAGGTTTTTAAGCATGGGCGTAGTCATGCGCAGATGATTCCAGGTGCTGCTGTTATCACCGGTCCACGTCGCCCCATACCTCTGGCCACCCGCATAGGAGGCTCGAGTAAGCACCATAGGCCGCAGATCGGGCTTGAGCTTCCTCAGTCCCTCAAAGGTCGCGCGGGCATTCTGCATGCCATAGACGTTGTGTATCTCCGCATGGGTCGCGGTGCGCTTCAAGAAACCCGGATCGTCGATCCGATGAACGACATCCAGAGGCATGGTGCCCGAGACCGTGCGGAAGACGGAAGGCTCGTTCATGTCGTCCCAAAAACCGGAAACACCCTCAAGGTAGAAATCCCGGTACAAGGCGCCAAACCATGCGCGCGTTTGCTGCCGCGTAAAGTCTGGAAAGACACTCGGACCGGGCCATACCTCACCAACGTAGACCGAACCGTTGGGATTTTTGACGAATTGATCGCCGGCAATGCCACTGTCGTAGGGCTCATATTTTTGATGGGGCGCATCGGCAATATGAAGATCAGTGATGGTTACCACATGGAAGTTTTCGGCTTTGAGCTGCGCCAACATGCCGGAGAAATCTGGAAACTTCTTGCAGTCGACGGTAAAGGGAAAATTCTTGTCCTGAAAGTCAATGTCCAGGTAAATGGCATCGGCTGGTATCCGGTCAGCGCGGAGACGGTTGGCAATTTCCATCACCCTCGACTGCGGATAGTAACTGTAGCGGGATTGCTGGAAACCAAGCATCCACATCGGCGGGAGCGGCGGTTTACCGGTGAGCCACGCATACGATTCGAGGACCTGCCTGGGGGAGGGACCGTAAAGGACGTAATAGTTCAAGGGGCCATCGACCGCGCCAAAAGAGTAGACGTCCGGCTCCGTTTTGCCGAAATCAAAGCTGCTGCGCCAGGTATTGTCCAGCAAGACCCCCATGGCGCGTCCCGACCGGAAGGTCATAAAAAACGGAATCGCTTTGTAAATCGGGTCGGTCGATTCCTGGAAACGGTAGGCGTCGGTGTTCCAAAGGCTAAAAGCCTGATTGCGGCGATCGAGCGGGCCCGTCTTGTCGCCGAGGCCGAAGTAATGCTCATCGACCGGCATGGCCTTAAATACACGGAATGCTCCTCCCTCAAACTGCGGACGCTTTGCGTCTTCGTTCAACACGTTCCCGGCATGATCGAGGATCGTCATCCGCAGTGTTTTGCGGTCGACCACCACGCGAAGAACACTGGTACGAAACCCCACAAAGCCAGGGGAGATCTCTGGCGTTACCTTCGCGGAACTTGTCCTCGCGTCCGGCAGAACCGCCCAGGATGCGTCTTCCGGAAATCTACCGCTGCGCACGATGCGCACGCGCAACAGATCGTCGCGCAGCGCGGTAATTTGCTCATGTGCCTCTGTAGCGCGAACGTCTACTCCATTCGATAGGGTCGTAAATTGAACCGCAGTTCTCGGCTGAGCAAATGACGCGGACGAGCAAAAAAACACAACAAGGGGCCATAAGCCACGAATTCTCATTGAATGACTTCGACTTTCTTACAGTTTTTTATCCTGCTTCAGGGTGTTGTCTTGGGTAGATCCTCGACGGGCCTACTGGAATCCTGGAGCGCGGTGACCGCTCCTTTTTGTCTTTGCTGCTCCAGCGCCTTCACTTGCTGCATGGCCGCATCTGCTTTCCTGGTCTCGCCTGCCTTGCGATACATGCGAGCCAGCTTGTAGTAGGTGCTGCCATCCCGGTCGGCGGCAACCCCCATCTGGAGCTGAGCGATCGCATCCTCGGTTCTTCCCGTCTCGGCATAGACGGTGCCTAATAGAGCGTGCACGTGGGGTAGCATCTGCGGTTTCGCTGTCAGTCCCTTCTGCAGGTATGGTTCCGCACCCGCGAAGTCGTGGTGCGCAATCAGCGCCTCCCCCATAAGCGCGTTTAATTCGGGATCACCTGGGTTGGCGGCGAGAGCACTGGTTGCGGTCGCGATGGTGGCGTCGATTTTCGCGTCGCCAAAATATGCGTAGGCCAGCCCAAGCAGAGCTGCGTGGTCCGCGGGAGCGATCTCTAACGCCTGATTGTATTGGGTTTGGGCATCGTCGTAGCGTTGCCTTTGCCGGAACATATCTCCGAGCAGGACATGGCTTGGGGCGGAATTCGGCGCTATCTGCTCGAAGTGTCCCAAGGATTGAAGTGCTAAGGCCTGGTTTGCTTTGATGGACCAAAAGAGTTGGCCCGGATGCGGGGACCGGTCAGCCGGAGCTTCGCTCGCGCTCGAGGCAAGCGCGTAGTCGCCGGAATAATAGGCGCACGCCGAAAGCAGCATCAATTCACTCAGAGTCCGGCGGGGGAAATTCTCCTTGAGGGTTGATGCACATTCCCCATACCGGCCGGCAGCATACGACTTTTCTGCGCTGGCGAAGCCGCCGGAAGGTGCCGCACGCTTAGGCTCCGGATTGCCACTCCACGCGCCATTCAAAGACTGATACAAATTGGCTTCGACCTTTCCAGAAGCATGCTCCTGCTGCAGAAGGTCCGCAAAGCCCGTGGAACGGGGCTGGGCTGGTCCCTCAACCAGTCGCGAAGCATACGCGTCAACAAACCCCTGATCCTTTGCCCACAATCCCTGGACCAGGGCCAACGCCTCGGAATAGCTACCGTCCTCGATGTGCAGCCTTGCCTCTCCCAGGGTAGCTAGCCCGCACGCTGCGGTCTCGCGCTTGAATTCCGCCTCTGCCTCCTGCATTTTTTGTTGCTTCAAATACATGAAGCCGAATTCCGCGTGCAGGCAAGGTGGTTGCGGCTGGGTTTCGATTGCTTTCCTAAACGAATCCGTTGCTTCCAGGTATCGCGATTGGCGCGCCATAGACTCGGCATAAAGCGCCTGAGCGTAAGAAGAGTGGGGAGCGCTGGTGGAAAGCTTTCGGGCATCCTCTTCTACTTGGTCAAGATAGGCCATCCCCTCGCCGAGCCACGCGTCGCTTTGCTTCGGGTCTAGCTCGGTTGCATGAGTAAACTCGCGTGCTGCCGCCGAGAACTTGCCAGTGGAGGAATACGCCCGTCCCAGCTCAAGCGACGCTTCCGGATCTGTCTTGTTCATCCGCTCCGCATTGGCCAGGAATTGGATCGCCGCGCTTGTGTTTCCCGTATGCATGGAATCAATCCCCAGGAACAGATTCGGAACATAAAGAGAGGGTTTGAGACGGATAGCTTGCTGGAAGCTTTTAATCGCCTCGGCATAGTCTCCCCCTTCATGCTCCATCAGTCCCAGATTGGCCCACATTTCTGCGCTTTCCGGACGCATCTTCACCACTTGCCGATAATTTTCCGCTGCCGCCTTGAAGTCTTGCCTGCTCATTGCTTCCTGAGCCGCAGAAACTACCGCCGCATACTTCGCCGCTGGGTCCTGTTGACCAAACCCGGACGCAGGAATGGCCAACAGGAGCAGGAGTAGCAGTGTGCAGCGGGTTTTCAATGAGGCATCACCAATAGAATTTCCCCGCAAATTGAACTGTTCTGCTGGGAAAGGCGTTTGTAATTTGTCCCAGGCTTGAGGAGCAACTGGCTTGGGCGTTGGGATCGCAGCCGGTGTACGACTCACCTCCAAACTGCGGGGCATAGAACTGCGGATGGTTGAATGTGTTAAACATCTCCGCCCGGAACTGAAGCCGCCTGGATTCGCCGAGTCCCCAATTCTTCATAATCGAAGTATCCCAGTTCTGGTAACCGGGACCACGCAGATAGGAAAAGAAGCGGGGGGCCGTGCCGAACGTTCCATATGGCGCATAAGCGAACGCAGCGGTGTTGAACCATTCGTGAATACTTGGGTTCGCCACGTGGACGTTTCCGACCACGTCCGGCCGGGGAGTTCCTCCGTAGGAGGAGATGTCCGATCCGCTCACACTTATCGGAATCCCTTGCTTGAAGCTGGCGATCTGCGAGACTTCCCATCCGCCGATCACACTGTCCGTGAGGCGGTTGAAGTTTGAGCCGAAGTGCTTACCCCGCCCGACCGGAAGTTGATAGACGTAACTCGCCACCAGGGCATGCGGGATATCGGATCCATCGACACTCTTTTCCGCCGCCAGGTTGTAGTTGTTTGCCGGCCCCGGGTTACCGGAATACGACCATTGGTTGTTACCCTCGACATTGTCGAGGAACTTGGAGTACGTGTAAGACACCAGCGCAGTCAACCCTTGACTGAAACGGTGGTTGTAGCTGACCTGCAGCGCGTTGTAGTTGGAGAAGCCAAGCGGTGGATCGTTCTCCTGCACTGAGCAATATTGCGGATAGGGAGAGAGCAACTGTGACTGCACGACCGTTGGCTGATCGAGGCCACAGGAGCTGGTGCCGGCGGCGATGTGTCCATAGAAGGGGTTGGGAACCAGGCTGTTCAGCGCGGACTGGCCGAGGGGTAGATAGGTTGGATTCAACTGATTTCTATTGAGGAAGCTGGTAATCATGTGAATGCCATGATTTCCCACATAGTTCACGTCCAGACGGTCGTTAGGGGTAAACGCATATTGCCAGCCGAGGAGGTACTGCTGCACATAGCTTGATTTGCGGTTTCTGAAATTGCTGGTGACCCCGTTGCCGACCTGCTGCAACTCCCCGAGAGAGTTGCCAGTAATCGGGATAAAACCACTGGGCCACGGATTAGCAACTGTGACTGCGGGGTTTGGACTGATTGTATTCAACGTAACGGGCGAAACCGTGGTGCTGGCGAACCCGGCGTTTTCTGTCTCGAAACAGCAGGAAATTGACGGGGGATAGAAGATTCCGTAGCCGCCGCGAGCCACGAATTTCGGACTCACCTGGTAGGTGAACCCAATGCGCGGCGCAACGTTGCCGAAATTCGAATTGTAGGAGGCACGGTTACTGGCGGAAAGAAACTGCAGCGCACCAGGCAGAGTCTCTCCGACGGCCGAACCGATTGGGTTGGGGACATTCGGATTGAAAACCGAAGCGACATTGTGGCGATAAGTGGGCGCGGTTTGTATTTCGTACCGAATACCGAGATTGAGTGTCAGCCGGGGGAGAGGATTCCAGTCGTCCTGCACATACCAACCAAAGTAATGGGTGGCAACCGCCGGGTTATAAGTGGTACCTGCCGACGTAGGATTCTTGCCGGCTGGTGCGGTGTTGTCGAGCACACCAAGCAGTAACTGTGCCACTCCGCTCCCGGTTGAGAATCCCGTGGGATTGTTCGGGTCTGGCCCGGTGGTGAAAGTACCGCCAGAGTCCAACGTGGACTGAAAGTAGTTGGCCTGGTCGTCCTCGAGCTCGACTCCCATGAATCCGAAACTCAACGTGTGCCGTCCCAGAGACTTGATGAAATCAGTGGAAACACTGCCGATAGGACCATGGTTGGTGACGGTTTCGTTGGTGAGCGGACCGAGAGGTGATTCCCCAGCGATGTTGACGATGGGGAACTCCGGACTGTTTTGATCCAGGTAGGTCGGCAGTCCGATGCTCGATGGCTTGAACCCTCTCGATTGGTTGGTCGAGGTCTCGTGCCAGAGCTCGACCCCAGCCAGGATATTCATCGTGAATGTAGGACCAAAGACCTGGCTGAACCCGGCGGCCATGTTGTAGCGATTGTTTGGTCTGTCATTGCCTGGGCCAGCCGGATTGTTGGAACCCCAAAACTGCGGGGTGCCGGTCTTGAATTCCTGCTTGTAGGAGTATCGGAAATAGATCCGAGACGAATCCTTAATGTTGTGATCGACGCGAACCAGATATTCGTTCGAATGTGCCGGAGCTGTGCCGGAAGCGAAATAGTTATTGTTAAGCCCGGATCCAGTAGGGGTGGGATAATAGCCGACCAGCTTGGCTCCGATGGGGTCGAGAGGGCCGAGCGTAGTGAGGTCGTTGTTCGCGATCGGATCGCGAATATATCCGGTCTTGGTTGCGATCAACCCCGTAGTCGGATCGACCGCCCCCTGGGTGATCGCTCGCACGCTGCGCGGATTATAAATCTGCCCCACGTAGATGGGACGTCCCAGAGCATCTGTACCCTGTTGCGGACCGAGTAATTCAGCAAATTGACCGGCGCGGAAATTCGCATCCGGAACCGTGAAGGTGGAATTGGTCGGAGTCGACAGCGTGAGCCTTTCAAAAAGACCGAAGATGAATGTCTTCTCTCTTTGCCGGTAGAGTCCTGGAATGTAGAGTGGGCCGCCTGCCGAACCTCCGTATTGATTGCGGTTGAAACTTTCTTTGGCTAGTCCGTTGTGGTTGTTGAACCAGAGATTGGAGTCGAGCGCTGAATTTCTGTAGAACTCATACACGTCGCCGTGGAATGCGTTGGAACCGGACTTGGTGACCACATTGACGACGTTGCCGGTGCTCCACCCGTATTGGGCGGTAAATGAATTGTTCTGAATCTTGAATTCCTGCACCGAGTCCACAGAAGGCACATAATCGACCGCGCCCCACTCCGGGTCGGTATCCCAGGCGCCATCCAGCAGGTAAGCCGAGGTTCCAAAGAACCCGCCGGCGAAGTTAAGGAAGGAAATGTCCTGATCGGCGTTGTCGGTACTCGGGCCGCCGCCGCCTAACAGCATCTGGCTCTCCGAGGTGTTGTTCACCGAGGAGTTCAGGGTCGCGAGGCCGTAAACGTTTCTGAGATTGAGAGGCAGTTCTACAACTTCTTTCGCGTCAATATCGGCCGCCACGTTTGCATTCTGGGTGTTCAATATAGACGCCTGCGCATTCACGACCACCTGTTGCGTCTGAGTCCCGAGCGTCAGGGTCACATTCTGGGCGGCCGATAACCCTGCGTCCAGGACGATTCCGGTCTGTTCATAGGGGCGAAAACCGTCCATCTTGACCGACAGCGAGTAGGTCCCGGGCGGCAATTGGTTGAAGGAGTAGCGTCCGCTGTCGTTGGTAGTGGACTCGCGGGTGGTGCCGGTTTCCGGACTGGTCAGCGTCACCTTAGCCCTGGGAATGAGCGCGCCGCCCGGATCGTTGACCGCGCCGCTCAGGGTTGCCGTAGTGGTCGCTAGTTGTGCATTGGTTCGGTAAGGTGCCGCCAAAGCTACCAATAGGACCGCGATGGTACTCCATATAGAAAGTCCTTTGCTTTTCAAACCAGCCTCCTAAAAAACTTCAGTTGATCGAAGTCGGAATGCTTCGTCGCCAGCCCTTATAGCGGTACGAATTTTCCCTGCGTAAGGTCCTTGCAGTAAGGCTGGCATTCTTATCCGTTAAGACCTATGGCAAAATTGTTGATTTAAAAGGAACTTACGATATTGATGGAGGCAGCAAGCGTGGGCCGACGAGGCGTATAATTCACCCCGTGCTCGAGAGCAGTCCATGCTGAATGATTCCGTCACGGCCACGCCAGCAATCACGGATGAAGAGAGGAAGGCCATTCAGGAGCAGCTTGAACGGCTGCTGAGCAACTCCCATTTCAGCCAAAGCCGGCGATTCCCGTCTTTTCTACGTTTTGTCATAGACCAGACTCTCGTTGGCCAGACTGACCTCCTCAAGGAGCGCACCCTGGGCATCGAAATCTTTGGCCGGGAAGCGGATTACGATACCGCGTCCGACCCCATCGTTCGGGTAACGGCGACCGAGATCCGCAAGCGCATCGCACAGTATTATCAGGAGCCGGGTCACGAAACCGAGCTCCGCGTCTCCCTTCCCGCCGGCTCGTATGTCCCTCAGTTCCACTGGCCACCGCAAGCCAGGGAGAGTGGCCTTCCTCAAACAGCACTTGCCCCCGCTCCACCCACGCTCGTTCCCGCCGAACTTTTGAACGTGGAAGGTGGACCAATCCGGAGGGGGCGCCGGTTTTGGCGACCGGCTACAACGGTGGCGCTTGCCGCAGTTGTCTTATGCGCAACCGCAATGTATCTATGGCACTCGGCCCATCGCTCTGCGTTCGACTTTTTCTGGGGCCCGCTAGTGAACTCGAGTGAGCCTGTGCTCTTCTGCGTCGCCGATCAAAGCCACTACTCCACCATCACCTTGCGTGATGCCGCGGACCCCTCCCGCCAGGCCCAACTGCAAGACAATTTGACTGCCATCATCATTGACGACCTGAACCCCATCGTCCGGGTGGCGGGTCTACTGCAGTCCAACGGAAAGAAGTACACCTTGAAGGGTGAGGGCGCGACGAATCTCATGGATTTGCGGAATGGCCCCACGGTTTTCATCGGCGCCTTTGACAACGCCTGGACACTTCGGGTCACCGACCCCTTGCGCTACCATTTCGCCGTGAATCGAGAAATGACAGACTTCCGCATTGTCGATAGCACCAACCCTGGGCAGCCGGGTTGGGTGGTCAATCGTCAGCAGCAAATGACCACCAACAACTATCGCGATTTCGCCATTGTGGCCCGCTTTACCGACAGCACGACGGGCAAGCTGGCCGTAGTGGCCGCCGGCGTAGCTCGGGGAGGAACCCGCGTCGCGGCCGAATACCTCACCGATCCCGCGGACCTGGCGCAACTTGAGCGCGCCGCCGGCAGCAAGAAAAATATGGAAATCGTCCTCAGCACGCAGATCATCGACAGTGAGCCGGGAACCCCTAAGGTAGAAGCCAGCTACTTCTGGTAGGGCTCGCGAGCGTGTGAGAGCGCATCCGCAAAGAAAAAAAGCGCAGGGGCTAAAAGAGCGTGGGTGAGAACCGGAAGGAAAGCGTAGACTCCACTCCGCGCCGCTCTGGGGAAAGCATTGCCCTCAGGGGCTTAGCCCTCCCTTAGCCCCCCTTAGCCCTCCCTTAGCCCGCATTTCTAACAGACCCCTGGGTAGACAAATAAACGAATCGCTGCCAGTAGTGAGATCTCTATGCGTAACGAGTGACGGGTGCCCCATATCTGCCCGGTTTTGGCAGATGTGGGATTCAACGGCGGTCCACCGACCACTCTCTACCAGCAACAGGTTTTGAAGTCCATGGCCATATACACCCTGCACAATCAGGGGTTGAGGTTAGTGGAATCCCACATCTGCCAAAACCGGGCAGATATGGGGCACCCGGGCTTTGTCGCAGACCGGGCTGTGAGAAATCCAGGTTAAAGCCCTCAACAACTCAAGCAATGCGGCACAGTCGAAAACCACCTCACCAAGGTTTTCGGTCATGAGGGTAAGGGATCGGCTGAAGAGGCTGCGGAAAAAAAGGCCTTCTCCTGCCGCAAAACTGACCCCAATCCGCATATATATAGGTGTGTCCACCAATAACTTTGTGCTGTTGCAAATCATTTGCCGGCCACGTGCGAGGATGATGCATGAAACGTGGCTCGCCAGAACGGCTCAGCGGGCAAATTATCCCGGACAACCCCTTGCCTGGATTCGGACTATATATAGGTGTGTCCACCAATAACTTTGTGCTGTTGCAAATCATTTGCCGGCCACGTGCGCGGATGATGCATGAAACGCGGCTCGCCAGAACGGCTCAGCGGGCAAATTATCCCGGACAACCCCTTGCCTGGATTCGGACTTACCACGCATACCACGCATATCACGCACCATTTCCGTCGGCCACTTTTTCACCACCCAGGAGGCGAAATACACGCATAACTTTAACCGTCGCTTGAAACAAAGGACTTAGCCGTACGTCGGTTGCAAGCCATGGCTAAAGAAGGTGTGTGAGAGCTCGCTTATGAAGGGCACGGGCTTTAGAGTGTGCGTGAGAACCAATTCCAAGTCACCGCGCTCATGCTTTGTATCAGGGCACGGCTTCAGCCGTGCCGCAATGGTTGGGTCTGATGAGGGCTTTAGCCCCTGGGCTGTGTCTTCCCTTTTTGAAGGGCACCGGCTTCAGCCCGTACATAAAAGAAACAAAACGATGGGCTTCAGCCCGTTAGGTGCGTAGCCCACTCAAGCCCCCAAAAAGGGCTTGAATGGGCCACCCGACTCAGGGGCTAAAAGCCCAGATCTTTGTTGTGGGCTTCCGCGGCCAGCTTCATGGTTTCGGGATCCCAGTGAACAACGGAACCTTTTTCGTAGCTCAGGTTGCTGAGCAGGGCCGCTCCGGCCGCACGGAAACCAAACACCGCATCTTCCACGACGGGTTCGCGCGAACGAACCGAGGAAAAGAAATTCCGGAAGTGGTCGTAGCTATCGCTGTATCCCGGCGCTGCCGTGTATTTCTCGTATCCCAGCTGCGGCGCTCCCATCGGGTGCTCGCGCGGATACTTTTGCCAGTACTCTTCTTCAATTTTCTTTTGCATCGCATTGGCGAAGCTTCCGATGAAAAGGCCCGGGGCCTTCTCGAGGGGTGTACGGCTTACGATGACGCTGTTGCCGGCGATCTCCATCGTGCCTTCGGAGCCGGTAAAAATCAGGCCTTCGTTTTCCTCGCCACCGTCCACGAAGTTCACGCGCAGGCTCAGATTGAAGCCCTCGGGATAATCAAAGAGACCCAGCATCACGTCCGGTACGTCGCGACCGTCTTTCCAGAAGCGCAGTCCGCCGGTCGCCATGGCGCGGGTTGGCCCATGCGACCCGGTGATGAAATGGGTCCCGCTAAACAAGTGGACGAAAAGATCGCCGGCTACACCACTCCCGTAGGCCTTCCATTTGCGCCACTGGAAGAAGTGCTCACCGTTAAAGGGAATCTTGGGCGCTGTGCCAAGAAAGCGCGGCCAGTCGCAGGTCTCGGTCGAAGCATCCGGCGGGACCGTATAGTTCCAGGCACCGATCGATGAATTGCGATCCCAGCGGGCGGTCACCATATTCAATTGGCCGATGGCGCCGGCAGCGAGCAACTCCTTGGCCTTGATATATATCACCGAGCTTACGCGCTGGCTGCCAACCTGGATGATCCGATTGTTCACGCGCGCCGCTTCGATCATCTGCGGCCCATCGGCATACAGATGGATCATGGGCTTCTCACAATAAACATCTTTGCCCGCCTTCATCGCGTCGACCGCGACCTGCTTGTGCCAATGGTCAGGTGTGCCGATGATGACGGCGTCGATGTCTTTGCGCTCCAGAATCTGGGCGTAGTCTTTGGTGGTAAAAATATCGTCGCCCCAGAGTTCCTTGCTGTGCTCGAGCCGGCCGTCGTAGCAATCCGCCACAGCCACAAGCTTCACCCCGGGAACCTGTACCGCGACCTTGGTATCTCCCTGGCCCTGGCCACCGGCGCCAATAAGCGCGATCTGAATGTGATCATTGGCCGCTACAGGCTTGGCCGGTTGGGATTGGGCCTCAGCCAGCAAATGGGTTCTCGAACCCAGCAAAGTTTCCACGGTTGCCGCGGCACCGGCCGCCTTAAGAAAATTTCTACGATTCAAATCGAGCACAGTTCTCCTCACAGCTGAAAGATATCCGCCGTCTGTAACCATACAGCCTACATGCCTAGAAAGGCACGGCTTCTTGGTTAACGTTGGATCAGCCGGAGGATGAACATCCGCGTGGCTTCGCGCCGTCTCGCAACGCGGCCAAAAAAGAGTGCCCTATGAGCGAAAAGAGCGCAAAGGGTGGGAGGCTAGGGCTAAACCTTTAAAACTACAGGGGTCTCAGCAGGAGGAGGGTTACATGACAAACGCCAGGTTCTCCAGCTCGGCCTGCATGCAATCGAGATTGCAGCCCATTTCTTCCAGGCGCGTGATCGCATTGCGGGCGTGTTCCGCGCTCACGCCGTAGCCGCGGCCGGTGAGAAATCCACTGAGCACTTCGGCCGCCTGCCATGAGTCGATCCCCGATTGCAGGAGCTCGTTGCGCAGGTTCAGCAGCTCGCGGGCGGAAAATTTTTCGATCTTGGCGTTTGCAGACATTATGAATTTCCTCTCTCACCTCTTTGAACTCTGAGGCCCAGGCACGATTTGAAACATTGCCTTCGACCGCTGCACCAAGAAACCCGCGGAAAACAACCAACCAGAGAACATACCGCAGTCGTGCATCCAATCTGAGGCAGAAACCATCAGGTTTTTGTCTTCTATACGTATAAACCCGCAAGCCCAGTTTCGTTGCGTCCGCTAATTTGCTGCCCTTGCACCCAAAGCGAAGCGTTTACAGGAGGGAGACCACAATTCAGATCTTCTCTTTTTGATGCTGGGATACTCTGCTGGATGTATCGGACGCACGAATCATTTCGACAAAAAAGCCTGACAGTCAATCACACGTTTCAAGTGCAGCGCCTCATTTCCGGGAAAGCGTGTCCTAAAATGGATGATCTATCCTGTCCTGCTCTGTCTTGCCCTCCGCCTCCTGGACTGAACGGTATGAACTAATAGACTAATTTCACAACAACTAGTGAGCAGAAAAGACGAGAAATTGACTCCCCATGGTTCATGCGAGCGGAGGTTCCGGCATGGCGCGATGTTCGAGCATTACTGGAATGCCATCCTCGACCGGATAGTAGCGACCGCAGCCGGTGCAATGCAGCCATGCGTGTGAGGCTTGGTTTGGACCAACCGTAAGAGGCTGATGGCATACCGGGCAAACGAGCATCTGGAGCAAACTCTCGGAAAGAAGCGGCGCCATCTCATGAGTCTAGATCAGCCGGCCTTCGCTCTTCGCCGCTCAACAATCCATTTACCATGAGCAGGAAGGACGGTGCATGGCTAGAGTTCTGGACGGAAACGCAATTGCCGCCGCAATCAAGGCGGAGGTCAGGGATGAAGTGGATCGGCTGTCATGGCAAGGCATAAGGCCAGGTCTGGCGGCAGTGCTGGTAGGGCATGTTCCAGCCTCTGAAATCTATGTGCGCAGCAAGGTCAAGACCTGCGAAGCGCTGGGACTTTTCAGCGAGCTGATTACACCGCCGGAAACGGTCACCACCGAAGAGATGCTGGCGTTGATTGCCCAGTTGAATGCTCGTGAGGACATCGACGGCATCCTGATTCAACTGCCGTTGCCGGCGCACGTGAACGCCAAGCTGCTGCTGGAAGCGGTAAGTCCGGACAAGGATGTCGATGGCTTTCATCCAGTCAATGTGGGCCGTCTGCAGACTGGGCAGCCGGCGCTGCCTCCCTGCACAGCGGCGGGTATCATCGAGATCCTCAAGCGCAGCCATCTGCAGATCGCAGGGCAGAATGCTGTGGTGGTTGGGCGAAGTGACATCGTAGGAAAACCTACTGCGATCCTGCTGCTGGCGGAGAATGCGACGGTAACCGTGTGCCACTCCAGGACGCGCGACCTGGCATCGTTCACCCAGCGCGCAGACATTCTGGTGGTGGCGATCGGCAAGCCGGCATTCGTGACTACGGAAATGGTCAAACCGGGGTCCACGATTCTGGATGCGGGTATCAACCGTGTTACCGATCGAGTGGAATTCGATCGGTACTTCGCCGGCGACGCTCGCCGCGAAGAGACATTCCTGCAAAAGGGTTCGACCATCGTTGGTGATGTGCTTCCCAAAGCATACGCACTGGCCGGGGCCTACACCCCTGTGCCTGGCGGCATCGGGCCGCTTACCATTGCCATGCTGATGGCAAACACCGTGCGCGCGGCCAAGCTCCGGCGCGGGCTGCCCGTCTAGAATGCTCCGCGTTGGATTGACGGGAGGGCTGGGCAGCGGCAAGAGCACAGTAGCCGGCATTTTTGCGGAGCTGGGCGCGGCCGTGATTTCCGCCGACCAGCTCGGGCGTGATCTGATGCAGCCCGGCGAGCCGGTTTACGCGGCGATCGTGCAGGCTTTTGGCAATGGCGTGGTCCGCCGCGATGGCTCGCTCGATCGCAAAGCGCTGGCCACATTGGCCTTTCAACACCATCGAGCCGATGAGCTCAACCACATCGTGCATCCTGCCGTCATTGCCGCAGAAGAGGAGCGGATGCGGGGTATCTTCGCAGCCGATCCGGCGCGGGTCGCCATCGTGGAATCCGCGTTGATCTTCGAGGTGGAAAAATGGGGCACAGCGCCGGGGTGGACGCAACGTTTCGACAAACTGATCCTGGTCACCGTACCCGACGAAATGAAGATTGAGCGCTTTGTTTCGCGCATGGCGGCGACCGATGAGGCGAAAGCGGACGCCCGAGCACGGATAGCGGCGCAAATTCCCGATTCGGAAAAAGTTGCCCGTTGCGATTATGTCATCGACAACACTGGCCCGCTCGAAGCGACGCGCACTGTGGTTGAAGAGATTTACCGCGAACTGGTACGGGCCGCGCAATAAGCAGAAGCCACAGATCATCCGTGTTTTCAACCGCAACACCGGAAATGATCTAATGGATATTAGCTGGCTATGAAGATTCGCTCTGTCATCCTGATTGTTTTGCTAGTAGGCGCCTTCGTCTACCTGACCTCCTACAGTAACTTCAGGGGCGTCCCGGGCGCTCCGCTGGCAAAACTCTGGCGCCAGTCCCCCATGCGGTTGACCGAAGCGGACGCGCAGCCGGCCTACACACCGGAAGAAACAAATCGCATCGCGGTATATAAGCGAGCCTTGCCCTCGGTGGTGAATGTCACTTCTTCTGCCCTGGCCTTCGACTTCTTCTATGGGGTTGTGCCGCAAAGCGGTCAGGGATCGGGGTTCGTCCTCACCAAAGATGGCCGCATTATCACCAACTACCACGTGATCCAAAACGCGCAGAACGTTGAGGTAACCACCAGCGATAAGCACACCTACAAGGCGCAGATTGTTTTGCAGGACAAGGCACACGACCTGGCTCTGCTGCAGATCAACGCTAAGAACCTCACTCCATCCATCCTCTCCGAATCGAGCGACCTGCAGGTAGGTCAGAATGTGTACGCCATTGGGAATCCGTTTGGACTGAATGGCACCATGACCACGGGAATCATCAGCTCCATCCGCTCGGTGCAGGAACCGCAAGGCCCAACCATCGACAAGGCGCTGCAAACCGATGCGGCGATCAATCCCGGCAACTCTGGTGGGCCGCTGCTCAACTCGCGCGGCGAGGTCATCGGCATGAACACGCTGATTGCCACTGGCGGCGCGGAACAGAATTCCGGCATTGGCTTCGCCATTCCCATCGACACCATCAAGGCGGTCCTGTCGGACTACTCCAAGTATGGGCGGGTGCGGCGGCCTTCGCTGGGCATCGCTTCGCTGGCCATCGGGCCGGACCTCGCGGAGCAGATTGGATTGCCGGCCGATTACGGGGTGCTGGTGCAGAAGGTCATTCCCGGAGGAGCCGCGGAGCGCGCTGGATTGAGGGGCGGCAACGCAGCAAGCCTACCTGGGCAACACGCCGATTTACCTGGGCGGCGATCTGATTGTCGCCATCGACAACGACCGGGTGACCAATCCGCAGGATATTTCCGAGATCATGGATCGCCATCAGGCGGGCGATACAGTCACCGTGACCTTCTACCGCGGATCGCGGAAAATGACGACCAAACTTGACCTGGGTGAGGCTCACTCAGTTTCCGTTTGAGCGGCACAAAGCGCCGTCCGGCAAAACGGTATTTGCCCGAGAGCACGCGGTCAATTGCCTCGGCATAGGCCACATGTTCCTGGGCGAGAATGCGCGCGGCAAGCGTATGCTCGTCATCCTCCGGCAAGAACCGGAACTGTCTTTTGCAGCACGATCACGCCGTGGTCCAGCTCTTCGTCCACGAAGTGCACGGTGCAACCGGAGACCGTGACCCCGTACTCGAGGGCCTGGCGTTGCGCGTCGAGACCGGGAAAGGCCGGGAGCAGCGAAGGGTGGATGTTGAGAATGCGCTGCGGGAAGGCGCGCACAAACTCCGCTGACAGCAGCCGCATGTAGCCGGCGAGACAGACCAGATCAACCTGGTGCGCCTGCAGAGCTGGCGATGATCTCGGCATCATGTTCGGCGCGCGGCCGTCCCCGCGGCTCGATCACCTCGGTGGCAAATCCTGCGTTGCGGGCAGCGGAAATTCCCGGCGCATCGCGGCGGTTCGAGATCACGACGGCGATACGCGGCATTGGCTATGCGCCCTTGTGCGATTGCCTCGGCGATGGCAAGAAAGTTCGATCCCCGCCCGGAAAGCAGAATCCCCAGGCGGTGCGTCCGGGGAGACTCCTCACTCACGTGTACAGCACCTTGCGGTCTCCCTTGACGGTACGGCCGATGACGCAGAATTTCTCTCCGGCGCGGTCGAGCATCGATTTGGCGCGCCTGAACTTGTCCGCCGGCACCGCGGCGATCAGCCCGATGCCCATGTTGAAGGTGCGCAGCATCTCTTCCGGCTCCACGCTGCCCAGTTGTTGCAGGTGGGAAAAGATGGGAGGAGGAATCCATGCGCCGGTCTCCACCACCGCGGAGATGGTTTTGGGCAGCATGCGGGGCAGGTTTTCCGTAATGCCGCCTCCGGTAATGTGGGCCATCCCCACGACCAGGTCGGCTGCGGTGAGCTTCTTGATCACCGCCAGGTAGCTGCGGTGCACTTTCATCAGCGCTGCCCCGGCTTTGTCCTTCAATTCGTTCACGTATTGGTTGGGCGCGTAGCCGGCGACTTCAAAAAACAGCTTGCGCGCCAGGGAATAGCCATTGGTGTGCAAGCCGGTGGAAGGAAAGCCGATCAGCACATCGCCGGCCTCGATCTTGCTGCCGGTGATCAGTTTTTCCTTGTCCACCGCCCCCACGATGAAGCCGGCCAGGTCATATTCTCCATCGGAGTAGAAGCCGGGCATCTGCGCCGTCTCTCCTCCGATGAGGGCGCAGCCGTTGGCGCGGCAGGCTTCGGCTACGCCGCTGACCACGGTTTGGGCGACTTCGTCGTCCAGCTGGCCGATGGCCAGGTAGTCCAGAAAGAAGAGCGGGGTCGCGCCCTGGACAGCAATGTCATTCACGCAGTGATTGACCAGGTCGGCGCCGACGGTGTGATGCATGCCCAGGGCAAACGCCACCTTCAGCTTGGTGCCGACGCCGTCCGCGCTCGAAACCAGGATCGGGTTCGCGTACTTGGCGGTGTCCAGGCGGAAGAGGCCGCCGAATCCGCCAATCTCGCCCAGAACCTGCTTATTGAAGGTCTTTTGCGCCAGATACTTGATGCGCTGCTTGGTGCGGTCGCCCTGGGAAAGATCCACTCCGGCCGAGGCGTAGGTGGCAGGGGGCTTATTCGATTTTCGCGTCGCTTCTGGCAAGGCTTTTCCAAGTTCGCGTGGGATGAGATGTTTCGATCGGATCGGAAATGGTCCCCGAGAACTGCCAGTTTAACATCGCCAACCGGCGCCAAGCCGGGTCCCCTATACTGAATCCAGTGAGCACCGAGAACTGAGCCGTTCCAAAGAATTGCAGCGGCGCGCAGAGCGGTATTTGCCCGGAGGCGTAAATTCGCCGGTGCGTGCCTTCCGCGCTGTAGGGGGAGATCCGCCTTTCCTGGTGCGAGCCGAGGGAGCGTACCTGTGGGACGCCGATGGCAATCGTTACCTGGACTACTTCGGTTCCTGGGGGCCGATGATCCTGGGTCACGCCCACCCGTCTGGTGGTGGAGGCGATTCAGCGGGCAGCGGCACGGAGCGCAAGCTTTGGCGCCTCGACCGCCGCCGAAGCCGACCTGGCGGAGCTGGTGATCGCCGCCATGCCCTCGATTGAGAAATTGCGCTTCGTCAGCTCGGGCACCGAAGCGACCATGTCCGCCATCCGCGTGGCGCGGGCGTTTACCAATCGCAAATACGTGATCAAGTTCGAGGGCTGCTATCACGGGCACTCGGACGGCCTGCTGGTGAAGGCGGGATCGGGACTGGCCACCTTCGGCTTGGCAGGATCGGCCGGCGTGCCGCAGGAGATCGCCCACTGGACTCTTCCTCTGCCCTTTAACGATCTGGCGGCGGTTGAGGAGGCTTTCGCCAAGCATCAGGACGAGATCGCCTGCGTGATCGTGGAACCGGTGGTGGGCAATATGGGCTGCGTACCGCCTGCGCCGGGATATCTCGAGGGTCTGCGGCGCATTACACGGGAGAGAGGAAGCCTGCTGATCTTCGACGAGGTCATGACTGGCTTCCGGCTGGCCCTGGGGGGCGCGCAGGAGGTGTTTGGTATTGACCCTGACCTCACCTGCCTGGGAAAGATCATCGGCGGGGGTGTACCCTGCGCCGCCTTTGGCGGCAAAGCCAGGATGATGAATCTGCTGGCGCCGCTGGGACCGGTCTATCAGGCCGGCACGCTGAGCGGCAATCCGCTGGCGATGGCCGCGGGGATCGCTACCCTGCGCTATCTGTCCGCCCAGCAGGGCGAGGTCTATGCCGGGTTGGACAAGCGCACTGCGGCGGTCGCTGAGGGCATTGCCGCAGCTGCCCGGGACGCGGGGATCGCGATGGAAACCAACCGGGCGGGTTCCATGGTCACGTGGTTCTTTACCGCTGGGCCCGGTCACCGACTTTGCCACTGCTGCCGAATCCGACACGGAAGCTTTTGGCCGCTTTCACCGGGCGATGCTCGATCAGGGCGTATGGCTTCCCCCTCTCAGTTCGAAGCGGCTTTCCTCAGCACCGCTCACACCGACGAGGATATTGAGTTCACGGTCGAGGCCGCGCGCAAGGCATTTGCGTCGATGCATGCTGCCACGGGTCGGGTCTGATAGAGAGGCGCTTGGCCAAGACTCTGTCGCGACAACTGGATCCTGGGTGCCCCACATCTCGCTCGTTTTTCGCGAGATGTGGGATTCCACGAACCTTAACACGTTCGCCTCAAGGGCGCAAGCAGACTTTAGGAGTTGCCAGGACAGTCGCATTGGTATCCCACATCTCGCGAAAAACGAGCGAGATGTGAGGCACTCAGGTCTCAGTTGCCGGGAGGAATGCCTATCCCCAGGCATCCACGGTGACAAAGCGCAACCCGCTCCCAGCCCAGCTCTCGAGCAGCATCCTGGTGGCAGCGAGGGTCACGGAGCGGTCGGTTCCCAGTTCCGGTGGCCGCCGTCGTGCAGCAGGATGTTGCTGCCCCTGTGCCGCCGCTGATTGCGCCGAATGCCGTGCTTGCACCCGCGCCGCCAGAGCCTGGGGATCCGTGGCATCCCAATCATGGGCGGTCACATTCCACATCACCGGCGTCAGGCCAAGTTCCGCTCGCAGTGCGCAGCACATCCGGCCGGCGCGAGCCGAAGGGCGGCCGAAACCATTTCACTGCTCGCCGGTCGCATCCTCGATGACGGCGCTGCAACCCGCAAGCTCCTCGCGGACACGCGCGGGCCGTTCCCAGAGCAACGAAGGATGGCTCATGGTGTGGTTTCCCAGCAGATGGCCGGCTTGACGGATCGCCCGGGCAATTTCGGGACGCCGGCGTACAAAGCTGCCCATCAGGAAGAAGGTGGCGCGCACCTGGTGGCGAGCCAGCAATTCAAGCAATTGCAGGGTGTAGGGATCATTGGGGCCGTCATCGAAGGTGAGGGCGACCTCGTGGATATCGGAGCCGGCGAGCACGGTGCGCCCAAAGACCTGCGAAGTGGGCCATTGCGCGGCGTAGGCATACCCCCCCGCCGCAAGCCCGGTAATCAGACCCGCGGAAACCAGCTTGGTAAGCATGCTTCAAGAGTTTAACTGTGGTATCTTCGGCTTTTCTTGCCCATGGCAGAGCCTTTTGAGCCGCCCAGATTCATCGCCATCGAAGGGCCGATTCGCGTCGGCAAATCGACGCTGGCCGGGATTCTGGCGGAGAACCTGCACGCCCGCCGCATCGTCGAGCCGGAGAACAACCCCTTCCTCGACCGCTTCTATCAGGAAATTGAGCGGGATGGCGCTGGCCACGCAAATGTGGTTCCTGGTGGAACGGTACGACCAGATGCGCCAGGCGGCTAAAGATCTGGCCGGCAGCGAGCCCTGGCCGATCGTGGCCGACTACCTCTTCGAAAAAGACAAGCTCTTTGCTTACATCAATCTCAACGCGACGCAGAACTGGCTCTTTACAATCGCTACTACCAGGATCTTCCGCAGCGAAGTGCCCACACCAGACCTGGTGATTTATCTGCATGCTTCTCCCGAGGTGCTGAAGCAGCGCCTGAGGCGCAAAGGTCTAACCCAGGAACAGGCCATCAGCGACGTTTACATCGAACAGGTGGCGAAGGCTTATGAACACTTTTTCTTCCACTACACCGCCAGTGACCTGCTGGTGGTCGACACCTCGGAAATCGATTTTGTGAATCGCGAGCAGGATCTGGCGCTGCTGCTCAAGAGGCTTTCCGAACCCATCAAGGGAAAGCAGTATTTTTTGCCTCCCCCCACCCAGGGAACGGGTGCCTGAAGCTGCAGGCCACGCTATGCTTCTGGTGAGATATCGGACGCCCCCTGTCGGCGGGCAGGGCTGGGCGGACAAAATGGGCCATGACGAAATTCTGGCAATTCTTAAACGTAACTCCCAGTAGAACTTAGGGTCAATATCGTCAGTACTTTGCCGGGAGTATAGCGAACGGCGTATACTCCTTTGCGGTATCGAATCGGGCAGCATCCCAGCGGGAGTTGCACTGGAGTTCGTCATGAGCCTTACGCATTTTCGCAGCGCAGATTCTTCTGCGCCCGCTACCCCGGCCCACCGGGTGACCATCCAAACACTTCAAGATAAGAAATCCAAGGGCAGGCCGATCGTGTGCCTGACCGCCTACGACTACGCCACCGCACGGCTGGTGGACGAGGCCGGCGTTGACCTCATTCTGGTTGGCGACTCTCTGGCGATGGTGGTGATGGGTTACGACAACACCCTCCCAGTCACTATGGACGAGATGCTTCTTCATACCCGCGCCGTCCGCCGCGCCGTGAAGCAAGCCATGGTCGTGGCCGATATGCCCTTCGGCTCCTACCAGGTCAGTACAGCAGAAGGGATTGCCAACGCCGCACGCTTCCTGAAGGAGGCGGGCGCCCAGGCAGTGAAACTGGAAGGCGGAGCGAGCCGCCTTGAGCTGGTCAGGCGGCTCACCGACGCGGAGATCCCGGTGATGGCCCACCTTGGTCTTACGCCGCAGTCGGTCCACCGCATGAGCGGTTACCGGGTCCAGGGTAAGTCGGTCGCAGCCATCCATCACCTGGTGAAAGACGCACTCGCCCTGGAGGCAGCCGGCGCCTTCGCGGTGGTACTGGAAGGTATTCCCTCAGAAGTGGCGCAACGAATCACCGCCGCCCTGCACATCCCAGCTATCGGCATCGGCGCCGGCGCCCACTGCGACGGCCAGATCCTGGTGCTGCACGACATCATCAACCTATCCTTCTCTACCCCGGCGAAATTTGTACGCCGCTACGGGGACGCATCGGCTTTGATTACGGATGCGGTGCACCGCTACCGCGACGACGTGGAAGGTCGCAACTTTCCCGGTGAAGCGGAAAGCTATCATCTGGGCAAAGACGCGATGGCGGCTCTGCTCCTGGAAGAAGGCATTGCCAGGCGCAAAGCTTAGCCAATGTTGGTGTTGGCAACCATCGCTGATATCCGGAGCGAGCGCGCCCGGATGCGTCTGGCAGGCAAGACCCTGGGGCTGGCGCCCACCATGGGAGCCCTGCATCAAGGCCATCTGTCCCTGATCCGTGCCGCGCAGGCGACCTGTGATGCGGTGGCAGTCTCAATCTTCGTAAATCCCACCCAGTTTGGCCCCAAAGAGGACTTCGCCAGCTATCCCCGAAACCTGGAGGAAGATTGCGGGACGCTGGAAGCGGCAGGAGTTGATCTGGTGTTTACCCCTTCGGTCGAGGAGATGTATCCCAGCGGCGCCAGCACCTTCGTCGAAGTCGCTGGCTTAAGCGAGCGCCTGGATGGGGCATCGCGGCCGGGCCATTTTCGTGGAGTCGCCACCGTGGTGGCCAAGCTGTTCAATATCTTCACTCCGGAGCATGCTTTTTTCGGGCAGAAGGATGCAGCGCAGGTCGCCGTCCTGCGCAAGATGGTACGCGATCTCCAGTTTCCCGTACAGTTGGATGTATGCCCCACCGTACGCGAACCAGACGGGCTGGCGCTGAGTTCGCGCAACCAAAACCTGAGCGAGGGGCAACGACGCCAGGCGCTGGTGCTTTCCCGGGCCCTGATGGCGGTCCGGCAGGAAGTTCAGCGCGGGGAGCATGAGTCAACCAAACTGCTCGCTCGGGCCCTACACATCTTCGAGGGGGAACCTGCGGTGCAAGTGGACTACTGCCGCATCGTCGATCCTGAGACGCTCGAGGACATACCAGACGTGCGACGAGGCGCGCTGGTAGCAGTGGCCGCGCGGGTTGGTAGCACCCGGCTTATCGATAATCTGCTGCTCTAGTGCAGTGCGTCACACAGATAGGCGTTTATCCAACGAGGGCCCAGCGGACCCGGAAGGAAAACCGCGGAGTCCCGCAGGGACGGGCTGAAAGTAGCCCAGGACGATAGTCCTGGGGTAACCCGCCACGAACTGGACCAGTCCCGCAGGGACGGCTGGAATTCCAGCCCCGATGTTCAGCCGTCCCTGGCGGGACTGGGTCAAATGGCTCGTGTACCCAGGACTATCGTCCTGGGCTACTTTCAACCGTCCCTGCGGGACTTTGGCTCGCTCCAGCCTCTCTGGATAAACGATCCTATAAATAGCGCACTACACTAGAACTGGTAGCACAAGGAGAACCGCTCGAAAAACATTCCCACCGAGCGTGCCGTAGTGGAGATCTGCGGTTATCCTTGTCGTGTCCAAATCAGACCCCGCCTTTGGAAACAAAGGCGTTGCCGGCAAGCACGAAGCGGGCCGGCCGAGCCGCCTCCTTGCTGATGCCTATCCGGGGCGTAACCAATACATCGCTGGCCACGAAGCCGTCATCCTGAATCTGTAACTTCGATTTCGGTGAGGTCAGATCGGCGCCGTTGTCACGCTCCCGGGTCACTCCGAAGGCTTGGCACAGCCGGCCCGGCCCGGACGTTAAGACAGCGAGCCGGGTGGCGGCCACTCCTCGATTCGTTGCCATAGCTTCCAATCCACTGATCGGTTCGAGCGCGCGGAACAGGACGCCCCCGGCCCGGCCCTCCCGCTCGCAGGAAACGTTCAGACAGAAATGCATGCCGTACACAAAGTAGACGTAGGCATGGCCCGGCGGTCCGAAGAGGACCGCGTTCCTTGCCGTTTTTCCCGCGAAAGCATGAGCTGCAGCGTCGGCCTCGCCGAAGTAGGCTTCGACTTCCACGATGCGCCCCACCATCGTTTCTCCCTCGGCGCCGCACCTTACCAGCAGCTTTCCCAGCAGCTTTTGGGCTACCAGGTCGGGAGGATCCAGATAGAAGCCTCGGGAAAGCAGAGTTGCCCCCGCGCAGGTTCTAGCCATGGGCTGCTTTGACAGCGGCAAGAACCTCTTCGGCGTGCCCCTCCGGCTTGACTTTGGGAAAGATTTTCAGCAGCTTCTGATCGGGACCGATGAGAAATGTGGTCCGCTCAATGCCAATCACTTTCTTGCCGTACATATTCTTTTGCTTGAGAACATCAAACTGTTTGCAGACGACTTCGTCTACATCAGCAAGGAGGGTATACGGCAAGTTGAACTTCTCTTTGAATTTCTTCTGCGCCTTCGGAGTGTCGCGTGAGATACCGAGAACGACGGCGCCAGCCTGCTGTATCTTCTTGAAGACGTCACGAAAGCCGCAGGCTTCGATCGTGCAGCCGGGCGTGTCGGCTCTGGGGTAGAAGAAAAGCACTACCGGTTTGCCGCTGAAGTCCTTCAGGTGTACGGTTTTATCTTCCTCGGTCTGAAGCGTGAAGTCGGCGACTTTGTCGTTCACTTCCATGAAAGAAGTCCTTCCCCTAAACGAGATGTTATGCAACGAGATTATTCCACGATGACGAATGCCGCGCGCAGCTTCGCTTTGCTGCTTGTGCTGGCAGCCCCTGCCTCCGCGCAGTATCCGGGGCATATCGAAAGCACCAAGAAAGCGGCACCGTCCGTCCGTGCCGTGGCCGTCCTCGAGTGGACAGGCGAGACAGGGAAACCAAGCGCCAGCCGGATCATCCCTATCTCGGTCTTCGACGGCGAACAGTATCAACCCGGAGGGCTCTACCTGGCCAAGCCGGAACCGCTCGCTCTCGAACCGGGAACCGAGTACGTCCTGGAGGATGCGGGCATAGCCCGGGGACTGTTCGACATCAACACCTCGCAGGACGTGGACGGCTACTGGTTCGGCTACGGAGCGTGGAAGCCCATGGCAGCTCCGCCCAAACGGGCGAAGCCGAAGCAAGGCAGGAACATGCCCCAGGTGGTGAACGACGCAGGAAACGGCCGTCCACATTTCAAGGGCCGAGACTCGGGCAGCACTTCTTCTTCCACCGACACGTCTTCGACCCAGTCTTCCCCTCCAACCAATCCACCGGCTTCCGGCAACTCGTCTTCCGGCGACCCCGATCGCCCGACCCTGCGCAGGCGTTCGGACTCATCATCGCCGGCGCCCAGCGCCAGCAGCGCGGGCGGGGCGCCAGAGACCGCGATCGCTGGAGCCGACCCGGATCGACCGCACCTGGTTCACGGCCAGCAGACCCCAAAGGACGACATGCAACCGACTCAGCTCACCGGCGTTCCCTCTGGCCTGCAGCAAATGATCGCCGTTTCCGACGCCAGCGATCGGGAAGCGCATCCCTTCGTGTATCTCTGGGCGGACCCGGCGGACGCCGGCAAAATGAAGGAGCAAATGCAGATCGCGGCGGCCAGCGCCATCGCCGCCACCGCGCCACCGGTGAAGGCCACCACCACCAGGTCGCATAACGCTGCGGCCGGCACAGCGCAAAGGCGTAAAGCGGCCGCCACCCCAGCCGCCGCCCCTAAACCAGCGTTTATCAACGAGCGTTTCAAGGCCTATGAGCTGTCCTACAGCGGCGGGGCAACCCTGGTCTACACCGCCCAAGTGCAAGATAAAGCCGGCAAGACGAAATATGTCACCTTGATCGCGCAACCCGACTTCAACGGGGTGCCTAAGGTGCTGTTCAAATCCGTGACCGACGACGATCACCTGGACGTGACCCCGAAGATGCGTTTGGTCGATGCTGTCGATGCCAGAGCCAATAATCGCGGGGACCTGGTATTTGAGTTGAGCAGCCACCGTGATCGGGAATTCGTAATCTACCGCATCGCCGGAGGGCAAGCGGAGCAGGTCTTCACTACCGGGTCGCTACCCAATTCGCAAAGCTCACCCGGCGCCTCTTAGTTCATGAGCTCAGGGGTTTGGCAACTTGGTATTATCCCAGCCCCCGCCGAGAGCCTTGACAAGTTGCACACTGGCGGCAAACTCGCGGGTCGTGATATCGGCGGCGGTTCGCTCATTGGACAACTGCGTGGTCTGTGCCGTAATCACCTCAAGATAAGTGGTGACCC
This sequence comes from uncultured Acidobacteriaceae bacterium, assembly GCA_963717225.1. Taxonomy (GTDB): domain Bacteria; phylum Acidobacteriota; class Terriglobia; order Terriglobales; family Acidobacteriaceae; genus PALSA-350. The sequence goes on from CAVQWB010000044.1 coordinate 55,941, forward strand.
CGCCCTTGTAGCGGTTGGTCGAAATGATGAGCGAACGCCGGGCAGAGTCGACTGCCCGTTGTTGCGCCGTCGACTCGCTGTTGAGAATCCGCAGGCCGGAGAGACTGTCCTCTACTTCTTGAAAGGCCTGCAACACAGTCTCGCGGTAATTGGCCACGTTCTGCTCGTAAACATCTCTTGCCTCTTCGGTGATGGCATGACGCCGGCCGGCATCAAACAACAATTCCACCGCCGAGCCCCCCAGCGACCAGAGCGAGCTTGGTCCCTGGATTAAGGTAGTGGCGTTCTTGCTCTCAAAGCCGCCTGTACCGGTGATGTTGATGGTGGGGTAATAGGCCGCGATCGCAATCCCTATTTGCGCATTGGCTACGTTCGCGCGGCGTTCAGCAGCCGCAACATCGGGACGGCGCTCCAACAATTGCGAGGGTACGCCCACCGGCACCTGGGGCAACTGCAGATCGAGTGGGGCCGGGGGCAAGCCGAAACTTGACGCGGGAACACCGGTAAGCGTAGCGATGGCATGTTCGAACTGGGCCCTGGCCACGCCTATGTCGATGGCCTGAGCACGAGTCTGATCCAGTTGGGTTTGCGCCAGCGCCACGTCGGAGTCGGTGGCCACTCCCCCTGCGAACCGTACCTTGGTCAGCTCCAGGTACTGCTCAAATTGCTGCACGGTGTTATCGAGCAACCGCTGCTGTGTATCCAGGCCCCGTAATTCAAAGTAATCCATTGCCAATTCCGAGCGCAGGCTCAAATCCACATTCGCTAAGTCCGCGGCTGTGGCTTGAGCGGTAGCCCGCTGCGATTCGACCTGCCTGCGGATGTTACCCCACAGATCCGGCTCCCACGAAACTTGCCCTTGGAGAAACAAGTCGTTGTAATTGGTCTTGCTGCCGGGAACATACAGCGGACGGTTTTGCGACTGGCGTTCGCGCGTCGCTGACGGACCGGCCTGCACGGTGGGATAATACTGCGACCGGGCGACCTGGATAGCCGCCCGGGCCTGCATGTACTGCTCATAGGAAGCCTTCAGCGTCTGGTTGGAAACCGCGACCTGCTGCTCGAGCTTATCCAGTTGGGGGTCTTGATAAATCTCCCACCAATTTGCCCGCAACGCGCTATCGTTCGGGAGTCACCTGTTTCCACCCACCGGCCGGAAGGTCGGGTGGAGGGACCACAGCGCTCTCTTTAAACGCAGGCGCCGCAGGGGCGTTGGGCCGATGATAGTTCGGCCCTACGGTGCAACCGGAAAGCAGCAACGCCGCCGCGAAAAGGCTGTCTCGAAGCTTCATTCCCGCGCGCTCCCGTTTTCCTCCTCCGTCTTGCCCGGTTGAACCACGTGCACAGGTTCCCCGTCGATTAATGAATCCGGCGGATTCTGGATTACTTGCGAGTCAGCGTTGAGGCCCTGGATCACCTGTACTGTCGATCCATCATCCTGCCCCATCGTTACGTGGACCAGCTTGGCTTCAGCTCCATTGGATCCTTTCACCACCGTACCCACCTGCAGCCCTTCGGTACGAAAGATAAGCGCGGATACCGGAATGATCATGGGCACAACCTGGTTGTGCACGTTCATGTGAACCTGGCCGTAGGCCCCGGGCATGAGCTTGCCATCCCGGTTATCCAGATCGATCTCCACCAGCAGGGTTCGTGAGGTAGGATCGATTGCTCTTGCCGTGCGCACCAGCTTGCCGGTAAACGACTGCCCGGGAAATTCGCTAAAAGTAATTTGCGCGGTGGTGCCGGGAACCGCGGTTTGGGAATAAATCTGCGGAACGTTGACATAGACACGCAAAACGTTAATGGCAGAGATGCGAAACAACTGGGTCGTGCCACTCCCAGCGTTGATCAACTGTCCGACATCGACATTGCGGGCAGTGATCACTCCACTGAAAGGCGCGTAGATCTTTTCGAACGATTGCAGTTCCTCCAGCCGCTGCACATTGGCTTGAGCCGACTTAACCGCGGAGCTGGTGGATGCTGCCTGGCTGACGAACGTATCCGTATCCTGCTTGGACACCGCGTTTTGCGTGAGCAATCCCTGGTAGCGGGTGGAGTTAGTCTTTGCCAGACCGGCGTTGGCTTCGGCGGTGGCCAAATCCGCATGTGCCTGCAGCAGTTGCTTATCCACTTCAGGTGAGCTGATGATTGCCAGCAACTGCCCTTCACGGACGTGGGCGCCAATATCGAAATACCACTTGCTGAGATAACCGTCGGTGCGCGCGTAGAGCGAGGCATCGCTGTAAGCGTAAATGTTGGCAGGCAAGACCACTTCCTGGGCGGTCTTGCCTTGCTTCGGCGGATTGGCGATCACGTTGGGAGCAGCGAGCGCATCGGTCTGTTCCTTGAGCTTGCTGCGGGCGCGCACCCGGGGTATGATCCCGGCAACCGCCACAACCACGGTCACGATCATGAGAAGCACGAGTCCTAGCACGACGACCCGGCCGGAGAGCGGCGGAGCGTCTGAAGGTATGTGGTGAGCTCCATCCGCCGGTTGCGACGGCTGGTCTCTTCTTTCCTGATTAGTTTCCACCCTATCTACCATCTTTCTAAGCTTCCAGATCTGCTCCGCCCGAGGCTGCGACCGCGGACTTGCGACGTCGCCACAGCCACCCATGGATCACGCTAAAGAATGTGGGCACGAAGAACAGCGTGGCGGTGGTAGCAAACAGCAATCCACCGATAACTGCCCGGCCCAGCGGAGCATTTTGTTCTCCGCCGTCGCCCAAACCTAACGCCATGGGTACCATGCCGATGATCATGGCAAGGGCGGTCATGATCACCGGACGAAAGCGCGTGTACCCGGCACGCAGCGCGGCGGCGCGGGCATCGCCGACGGTCTCTTCCAGTTGCTCGCGAGCGAAACTGATCACGAGAATGGAATTCGCGGTGGCCACACCCATGGTCATGATGGAACCGGTGAGCGCAGGCACGCTGATATGGGTGCCGGTGATGAACAACATCCACACGATGCCGCTCAATGCGGCCGGCAGCGCGGCGATGATCATGAAGGGGTCGAGCCACGACTGGAAATTGACCACGATGAGCAGATAAACCAACAGGATGGAAAAGGCCAGGCCACCGATCAACCCAATAAACGAGGAGTTCATCGTCTGCACCTGGCCACGAATCACTATCTGCGAACCCCGGGGCAGTTCCTTGCGGTGTTTGGCGACGATCTGAGAAATGTCATCTGAGACGCTGCGCAAATCACTGTTCACCACGTTGCCGTAGATATCGAGTACCGGCGCAATGTTGTAGTGGCTTACGGTTGCCGGCTCCGCACCGCGGACGAAGGTAGCCACATTACCCAGAATTTGGATCGGCTGCACTCCGGGCGCGTTTGAAGGAGCAGCCCCCGTGGTCACCGGGAGCAGGTTGGCCGCTCCTACAGACAGGTTTGGATTCGGGGTGATCGTGGCCGCCGCGCCAGGCGTGGTCACCGGGATGTTTTCAAGATCGGCAAGAGACTGCAAGGTGTATTGCGGAGTCTCGGCGGCGATATTGTAACTGACACCGTTTCTTGGATCGAGCCAGAAGGTCGGAGTGGTCTGGAAGCTGCCGCTGGTCGCGACCAGCAGACTGCCGGCCACATCCCGCTGGGTCAGCCCAATGTCCTGTGCCTTGGAGCGGTTCACATCGATCAGGAACTGCGGATTATTGAAGGGCTGTTGGATGTGCAGATCCGCCGTGCCGGGCACGTAGATAATGTCTCGAAACAGCCGATCGATAAATCGCCGGTTCCCTTCAAGATTGTTGCCGATTACCTGGATATCAATCGGAGCCGGCAAGCCAAAGTTAAGAATCTGGGTCACCATATCCACGGGCAAGGTGTAGAAGATGGTTCCAGGAAACTGGGCGCCCAGCTTAGCCCGCAGGTGCTGCACATAGACGTCAGTGGGATGGTGCTTTTCGGCCAACTGCACCGTGATGTCGGCGTCTGCAGGGCCTACCACACCGGTGCTGGTGTAGGAGAGATTCAAACCGGAATAGGGAATGCCAATGTTGTCGATGATGCTGACCAGTTCACTTTTCGGAATCTCCTGGCGAATGGCGCCATCGACCTCATCGCACAATCGTGCTGTTTCTTCGATGCGGGTGCCGGTTTGGGCGCGCAGGTGAAGTTTGAACGACCCCGCGTCCACGGAGGGAAAGAAGTCCTGGCCCAGCCACGGATACAACATGGCAAAGGACCCGACGGTAAAAGCGAAGAAAAGAATAAGAAAGATCGCGCTATGCCCGATAGCGAACTGTAACAGCCGGAAATAAAAAGTACGAAGCTGCTCAAACCTGTACTCGAATGCCAGCTGGGCGCGAACCAGCGGGTTGTGGCTCTGGTGCTTCTGCTTCTCGCTGGCCGGGTCATGCTCGTGAAGCAGGAACTTGGCCATGGTGGGAACCACCGTGCGGGAAAGGAAATAAGAAGCCAACATGGCGAAAATCACAGCTTCGGCCAAGGGCACAAAAAGATACTTGGCGACCCCGCCCATGAAAAACATGGGCACAAAGACAATGCAGATCGATAGAGTGGAGACAAAGGCGGGGACGGCAATCTGCGCCGCGCCATCGAGAATGGCTTGCTCCACCTCTTTGCCTTCCTCCAGATTACGGTTAATGTTTTCGATCTCTACCGTGGCGTCGTCGACCAGGATGCCCACGGCCAGCGCCAGGCCGCCCAAGGTCATGATATTGATGGTCTCGCCCAAGGCCCCCAGCAGAATCAGCGAGACCAGGATGGAAAGAGGAATGGAGACGGCAATAATCAGCGTGCTGCGCCAGCTGCCCAGAAAAACCAGGATCATGACGGCGGTAAGGCAGCCGGCGATGATTCCCTCACGCACCACACCTTCGATAGCGCCGCGCACGAAGATCGACTGATCCGACAGGGGTGTAATCCGCAATTGTGGCGGCAACTGGCTGGCAATAATCGGCAGCATGGCCCGGATTCTGGAAATGACCTGCAGAGTCGAGACGTTACCGTTTTTCAGCACGCTCATTAGGCTGGCGCGTTGTCCATCTACGCGGACGATGTTGGTTTGCGGCGGGAAACCGTCACGCACGTGGGCAACGTCGCGGATGTAAACAATGGCGCCATTCACGCTCTTAATGGGAAGATCGTTCAAGCCCTGGATGGTCGTCGGGGCGCTATTGGTGGCTAGCTGGTACTCGAACGATCCAACCTTCACTGTTCCGGAGGGCAGAATCAGGTTCTGGGTGCCGATGGCATTGACTACGTCGCTGGGAGAAAGGCCTCGGGCCTGCAGCGCCTGCATATTCAGGTCCACCTGCACCTGTCGCTGCTTACCACCGTAGGGGTAGGGGCTTTCCGCCCCCTCGATGGTGGCGAATTGCGTGCGAATGGAATTCAGGCCGTAGTCATTGAGCTGCTGTTCAGAGAGGCCCTCGCCGGAGAGGCCAAGCTGCAGAATGGGCACACTGGACGCGGTGTAGGTGATGATCAGAGGCGGCGTTGTTCCCTGGGGTAGCTGGCGCAACTGAGTTTGCGAGATTGCGGTGATCTGTGCGATGGCCGTGGACAACGTGACCGTGGGCTGGAAATAGACCTTCACCACCGCAACACCCACCAGGGATTGGGACTCAACGTGATCGATATTGTCGACCGTAGTGGTGAGCGCCCGCTCGGTAATGGTGACGATGCGGTGGGCCATATCCACGGCAGAAAGGCCTTGATATTGCCAGACAATGCTGACCACCGGGATATTGATGTTGGGGAAAATGTCGGTCGGGGTGTTGATGATCGAGAGCGGCCCTAGAATCAACAGTAAAAGCGCGAAGACGGCGAAGGTATAGGGACGCCGTAACGCAAGACGAACAATCCACATTTGCTAGCTCACTCCTAAGACGTTCTTTCCGGGGGTCACAACAACCCGGAAAGAAGGGTGAAAATCCGGCAAAGACGAGCCTGCCAGGCTCGGTCGGAAGAACAGGCGAATATTATGCAAGCTTCTTTCAGGGTCCCGGGCTGTTAAAGAATTGCTGAACCCTCTGCAGGATTGGGGTTTATGGCAAGTTCGCAGCCGTAACCAAATTATACGTTTTGCACGATGAACGCTGCGCCCGGAGGCCGGTAGCGGCCTTGCCTCAATCCTGTTGGACGTTGAACGCGGGCAATTTGACGCAGAAGGCGGAAGCAAACAAAGAGCCGGAGAGGTTTCCACCTCTCCGGCTCCTTATTCATTAAGGTTGGATAGCGCCCTACTTGGCCAGAACGGACTCGAGCGCGGCGCTCGAAACGCTGACGCCCTTGTCAGGGTAATAGGCGTTCGAAATGTACTCCTGAAGCATGCGATGGGTGTTGAAGAAGGACCCATTGAGCGCAATGGTGGACCGCATTACGGTACGCCATTGCTCCGGATTGCCATAGTAGAGCGGAAGGATGGTCGATTCCAACTGCTGGTACAGACTCGCCACTTCATTTTCCGGCGTATCACTATCCGGTATGGCCCAGCCAGTGACCCCTTCGATCCAACCTTCAACCCACCAACCGTCAAGAACGCTGAGGCTGGGGACGCCGTTAAGCGCCGCCTTCATCCCGCTGGTGCCGGAAGCCTCGAAGGGACGCCGGGGTGTGTTCAGCCACAGATCGACGCCTGCTGTGAGCATCGACGCTAGCTTCCATTCGTAGTTTTCGAGGTAGACGATCTTAAGCGCGTCGGATTCAAGCTTGGCGGCCACTTCAAAAATTTCCTGGATCAGCTTCTTGCCGGGTTCGTCATGCGGATGAGCCTTGCCACTAAAGAGGATCTGCATGCCGCGGAACTTCTCAGCGCAGCGAACCAGGCGCTCGGGGTCCGTCAGCAGCAGGTCGGCTCGTTTGTAGGTAGCGACGCGCCGGGCGAAGCCAATGGTGAAGACGTTGCTGCGCAAGGTGATCCCGGTCCTCTCCGCAACCGCGGCGATGAGGTTGCGCTTGGACTGGGCATGCGCCTTCTCAATGTCTCGCAGGGGAACGTCAATGACATAGCGAAACTGGAAATTATCTTTACGCCAGCGCGGAACGCTGCGATCAAAAATGGCCCGCATTGGGGGGGCGGTCCAGGTGGCTGCGTGCACCCCGTTGGTGATGGCATCGATGGCATAGTCGGGGAACATCTCCCGCGAAATCTTGCCATGCTGCATGGCCACGCCATTGACAAAGCGCGATGAAGCCAAGGCCACATACGTCATGTTGAGCATTCCGTCATGACAGCCGCCCATTCGCTCCAGCAGGTGGGCGACGTCGGGGCCGAGAATCCGGTACGTCTGCTCCATCGAAAATCGGTCATGTCCGGCGGGCACCGGGGTATGGGTGGTAAACACACACCGGCTGCGGACCGCTTGCGTATCCCGCTCTTCAATGGGCCGGTTGGTTGCACCACCCAACTGGAACTCCATCAAAGCGACGGTCAGAAGCGCCGCGTGACCTTCATTCATGTGGTACACGGTCACGTCATAATCCAGGGCTTCCAGAATGCGGACGCCACCGATGCCTAGAATGGCTTCCTGGCGCAACCGGTAATCCGTATCCCCACCGTATAGATGATCGGTAAGCTCCCGGTCGCGCGGGTCGTTCTGGGACAAATCGGTGTCAAGCAGGTAGATCGGTATCGTGTGACCGCTGACCCCCTCGAGGTCGTAGCGCCATGCGCGGACCATGACCGGGCGGTCCTCCAACGTTACTTCGACTACGGCGTTCTCGAGCGTCAAGAGCTTTTCGATCGCCCAGGGTTGATCTTCAGCGCTTTGAATCCCCCGGGCATCCAGATGTTGCTGAAAGTATCCTTTGCGGTGGAGTAAGGTGACGGCGCATAGTCCCAGCCCGAGATCGGCTGCGGACCGCATGGTATCGCCGGCAAGCACACCCAGTCCCCCACTGTATGTGGGCATTTCCGGTGCAATGGCGATCTCCATCGAAAAGTACGCTACAACACCCACTCGGTCGGAGAGGCCGTTCGAAGAAAAACCGCTCTGCTGATTCGAAAAATGCATCCTGCCTATCTCCCTATTTAACCCGCTTCACCTGGCTCGAACTCTTCGAGATCGTGCGGTGGGTTCCGGCCAGCCGGAACCCAGGATGTTTTTCCCTTCGGTCTCGACCCACGGTGAAACGTTTACGCGGTTCCACGTTGCCGAAACCTTCACTCCAGCGCAGGCCTTCGCTCCCTCTTACCCGTCAACGGCGCCAAGTCTTCCTGTTCCGGAAGTAATGTCTATTCTAACCATCGACCGCCTGGCTTTTATCACGAATCGGACTGACACTTCCGTCGAGAGTTCTGCTGCTTCCGTGGGAGCACATTTCCCAGATTTTTCAGTTCAGGACGTGAACACCCATCACCGAGAGCCGGTGGCCAGCACCTGATCAGTTACCTGGTTCAGCCGCTTCCAGATGGCGGGGAGCCATTCCAGATGTTCCGGCTTCATGAGCACGGAACGAAGGCAGGTTATGCTGTCGTGCTGGTCCTGGTCTGGCCACAAACCTTGAGGGAAGAATCTGCTGGGTAGCTGGGCCAGGGCGAGATGAAGATTCTCGCGAGCGGCAGCGGCGAAGATCTGTTGTGCCAACCGGGACGAGGTATCAACAGTGTCACCGCGCACTGCCCACACCAGGATGTCGAGCTCTGGGGGAAAAGGAGAGACCCACCGGGCATCTGCGCAGATCTTCTGGTGCATGAGCATTGCTGCTTCGCGACTCGAACGCAATCCACCGGCAAACTCACCGTCGCGGATGAGCGGCAGCAACTGCTGTGTTGCCCACAACGCGACGGCGGAAGCGCCTGCGCGTGAGCACTCCAGGCTGATTTCGCCCAGGTGAAGATCGTCCGAGGTGAAATAGGTATAGGGCGAGTCGTGTTTGTAGAAGCGACCCACTGAAGGCTCGCGAAACAGAATGCAGCCGCAGCCATACGGTTGCAGCCCATGCTTGTGTGGATCGACGACAATGGAATCGGCCTGCGCCAGGCAGGCGAAGGCACGTGTCGCGTTCTCCCCCAGGGTCGAGACCAAAGAGAAATACCCACCATAGGCCGCATCGACATGAACACGAAATGAATAAGTGCTGCGCAGCGCAAGCACCCTTTGCAGCGGATCGACAGCGCCGGTCGCGGTGGCGCCCAAGGTGACCACCACCGTCCCTACGTCCCCTTCTTGAAGTGCTGACTCGATCGCCGCCATGTCCATGCGGCCCTCGTTGTCTGCGGACACGGTGCTGAAGGGCAGACCGAGGACGGAGCTGATTCGGCTATGGGTATAGTGCGCCTGCTCGGAAGCAACAATGCGCTTGCCGGGAGCCAGTTGACCGGCGATCCAGAGTGCTTCCAGGTTGGCAAAGGTTCCGCCGCTGGTGAGATGCCCCAGATAGTCCGTCCAGCCAAACATGCCGGCGATTCCGCGAACTGCTTCTACCTCCATGCGCGAGCTGGCGCGGCCGCCGTCGAGGGCGTGATTATTGGGATTGATCACCATGGCGAGAGCATAGGCGGCACGGGCCAGCGGGTGGGGTGGCTTGAGCATCTGGCCGGCGTAAAGGGGATGAAAGTAAGGGTAATTATCCGCCATTCTCTCCGCCACCTGGCTCATCACCGCGCCCATGGCGTCGATTGCGGGTGCTTGTCCCGCGAATGCGGGCAGATTGCGAAAGGATGCTTCGAGCTGAGGCAGAGCAGAGGCTAGCAGCCCTAGCGCTATATCTTCTGGCATGGCTATTGCATTTTAGATCGGCGCGCAAGGACGGGCCCGGGAACTGCTAACGGATCATGACTGGGTAGTGGCCGTGATTCTATGGTGCACGGCTTTTGCCCAGCGTTTCGAGCGCATCACAGGCGGCCTTCAATCCATCCTCGTGATGCAGTTGCTCCCCAATCCTGGCGGCTCGCCGGCGCGTACGCGTGTTCTCCATTAGCAGGGTGATCTTGCGAGCAGCCAGCTCCGCCGTATACCGCGACCGCCGGATAACGCGTGCGACCCCCAGGCGACGCACCCGCCGCGCATTGTCTGGTTGATCGTGGCTGTAGGGCATCACCAGCATGGGTTTGCCGGAATTCAGTGCTTGTGCGGTTGTACCTACACCGCCCTGATGGATGATGACCGACGCACGCGGAAAAAGCCTGGAATAGGGCGCATAGTTTGCGACGCATACATTCTGCGGAAGCTCTCGAGGGGTATTGCGCGGGTCGCTGCCTACCAGGAGCACCGCGCGCTGCCCAAGCAAGCCTGCGGCCAGCGCACTCTGCTGATAAAAGTCGCCGGCGTCCAGAACCGCTGCCGAGCCCAGTGTAAAGACTAGCGGCGGTGGCCCCTGTTGCAGGAACTGCTCAACGGGCGGGGGTAGATCGCGATGGCCGGCATCGCCATCGTAGAAGACGAAGCCGGTCGTTTTGGTGGCAGATGGCCAGTCCGGCTGAGGCTCACCCAATAAAGGGGAAAACATCGCCAACACCAGGTAGGGTGAGTGCTTGGCTTCGAAGATGGGATCCGGACCGCGGCCCAGGCCAAGCTCAGAACGAAGCTGATAGATCGGCTCTGGCCAGCTTCGCGTGACCCACCGCGCAAACCGGGCAATCACTCTTCCCATGCCGGGCAAGGCGGGTTGCAGCCGTGCCAACATGGGATAGGGCGGCAGCACCGGCGCATCGTAGCGAGAAAAAAAGGATAGTGGCGCGAGCACATACGACGCCCAGGGGATGCCCGTAACCTCGGCGACCAGCGGAGCCTGGTAGACCAGCTCTCCAGCCAGCATCAGGTCAGCGCCCCCCTTGGCCTCTACTGCCGCAAGCAGTTCCCGGTAGCTTTGCCGAATCGCGGGAAACAAAATGTCGCGTAGCGTGCGCTCCGTTCCCTTACGAATGTCCATCAACATGGCTACCAGCCGGTTGTCATCTGGATCGAGGATGGGACCGACGGGGGCGAATTCCAGTCCCAACGAAACGATCTTGGGACGAAAGAGCTCGGGAACCGCGAGCACGGGAACGTGACCTCGCCGCTGCAACTCGAGCGCCAGGGCAATGAGTGGATGGATGTCGCCAAGGGTACCGAAGCTGGAGAGAACAATGCGCATGCGCTGCTTCTGCAGTGTAAACGCGGGAGATGAAAGGAAGCGCTGTTGCTCTGTGGAGGACCTACTACCTTACGAGCTGGCAGGCATGAGCGCCTAAAAGCCCTTTTCGAAAACCTGGAAGCGCCGTTCCAGCTCGAACTGCTGGCGGGCCTTTTCACTAGCAGCCAGCAGCGACGCACACGCTCCCGAGGCCTGCTCGCGGCCGAGCTGCGGGCCGCATGCTGCGCGCGGGCGGGAGTAGCTCTCCCATGGGCCCGCGTGTTCCCAGAGACTGTCGCCGGGCAGGAAGTTGTGTTCGAGCCCGGTGCGCACCATTTGTTTGAAGTCCCTGTAGGTGAGCGGGTAGGCCATGGCCGCGCGGACATATTCGTGAGTCAAATTGATGCGGGAGACGCCCTCATCATCGGTCGAGAGAGCTACCGGCACGTGGTATAGGCGATACATGGGCAGGGGATGGTCCGCGCCCTTGACATTAAGAATCACGTCGTTGCTGGTGAGGTTGATCTCCACCATCACGCGCTTGGTGGCCATCTCCTTCAGCAGATCGTAAGGACGATCCTCCTGCATCACGTCGACGCCGTGGCCAATGCGCTCGGCATGCGCCACTTCCACAGCAGAGCGGATATGAAAGTGCAGATCATCCGGAGGCACCATGCCGGGACCCAGTTCACCAGCGTGCAGGGTGATATGCACTTTGGGGTAAAGGCGGTGCAGCGCCTCGACCATCTGCATTTGCAGCCGGTAGTTGGCCAGGGCGACGCGCCAATCTTCCGGCTGCACCATGTTGATGCCTACCACCAGCGGGTCAGTGGAGGCCAGCTCAAAACCGCAAAGCAGCTGGACAAACACCGCCGCTGAGGGCAAGGCGCGCAACACCTGGTAGAGATAGCGCACCTGCAGATTGCAGGCCGGGGTTGCACCGCTTGCACCGCAATGCTCCAGCTCGCGGCGCTGGTGTTCGCTTTCGTCAAACTCCGCGCGCATTGCCGGTAAATATTTTTGCAACCCTGCGTCGAGCAACTGCCGGCGCAGTTGGTCGAAATCCGTATGGGTGTCGATGGGTCCCAGGTTTTCAGCCAGAGCCAGGGACGGCCGGAAGTTGGGGGTATGCATGATTTCGAGATACTGCTCGTTTTGATCAGCGGCGCGGCTAGCCAGCTCGTCGACCCATTCGCCCACATGCCTGGGCTCCTCCACCGCCTGGAAGTGGTCGAAGGATGCGAAAAAGTGATCGTGCCCGGACTGCTCAGTGGTAGGAACGAAGGTTCGCATGGAAAAGGTGTTGATCAGCTGGTCGTAGAGCTTTTGGTTGGTAAGAGCATTGGCTGCGCGCTCCCCCTCTTCGCCGCAGACCGGCTGAGGAGGCATACTGCGCGTCATGGCCATGGTCTTATAAAGGACAAGCGTTTTGGAGTTGATGCACAGATTGTCTTCCGCAGCTTCGCGGATGAAGCTTTCCGCATACACGGCACCCGCCAAATGGGTGTGGAGATCGGCGCCTTTCGGCATGTCGTGAAAGAAGGCGTAAAGGGCGAGCGGCCCCTGTTGGCGAGCATGCTCGAGGGCACGAGCCGCACGGGTTTCCCCATTTTGCGGGGCCGCTGGTCGTTGTGCCAGGACAGCTTGCATCAGGCAGACCAGGAGTGTGGGAACGGCCAGACGAATTGAGGCGCGACAAGGGGACATTGGCTGGGGAGGGAGCGGACTTCTTTCAATTGTGAACTGCGAGCGTCCAGTGTACTTCATGGATTTGCGGGAGGCGCTGTTTGCGCACTGCGAGGCGATTGCTATACTGACGTTTGTTGCTTGTGCGCAGTTGCTGACCTGGCCGGGCCCTCCGCCTGAAGCTGCAGACTCAGACACTACTTAAGCGGAAGCAGCGTCCTTGGGGTTCCCGAGGCCAGATAGCTCAGTGGTAGAGCGCGGCCCTGAAAAGGCCGGCGTCGGCGGTTCGATCCCGTCTCTGGCCACCATTTAGAAATAATGACTTACAAGAATCTAAACAGAAGGCTCCTATTCGGGAGGTTTTTATTTGTTCTGGCTAAATATCATATTTTCAATAACATGACCCTTTCCGATGATGGTTGCGTATTGGTCGTACTAGGATCCCTATGAGCAGTGCACTGAGGTCAACAATTGGATGGGAGGTCATCTGTCCGGAAAAGCCGACTATACAGACAAGTGGAATATTGAGCTCTGCCGTGACAGGCATAGGAAAGTCGTAACTTATAGAAACTAAGCGCAATGGATGGCTCCTTTTGGCGCTTTGAGGCACGAACGGTAACCGTTATTGTGCCCTTATTGTGCCCGCGACCTCTGCCCTTCAGACCTCTGCCCGATCCCAATCTCTAGTGGGCCACGAAGTGAAGGCTATTGCTTTCTACGGCGCACATGAGGATCTCGAAGGGCCTGTCACCGAAGAAGCAGTACTCATGGAATCTCTGGCCCGGCTAACGCTACGCCGGCATCGCCGCCGGCTCAGCTTTTCTTTGGCACACGTCTCGCCAGCGGCGCCTTCCGCTCTTCAATCACCCGCTTGCGCTCGCCCGGCGGCATCGCAAGCACATCGCGCTTCCGTTTCGGCAGCTTCGCCGTGATGATCGCGTGCGCCGCCTCCATCTCGCTCTGCCACTCCGCCTGCCGAAACACATCCCAGCGCTCCACCTGCACCCATTGCGACCGGGGAAATTCAACAGAAGGCGACACCCCCTCCCGCTCCAGCAACTCGGCGTACCGCTCCGGCCCGGCTGCATACGTGATCACCCCGTTCGTCTCATTCACCGGGTTCATCATCGCGAACAGCTTTCCGCCAATCGATTTATCCGCCGCCCAGAACAGAACGTACGTGCTCCACGCCTCTGTCTCCGCCACATGCGGCAGCTTCAACAGCATCGCGCGCATCCGCTCAGCGTCCATAGTCGTTGGGAATCCGGACAGCGAAGGGAGCCGAGGAATCATCGGCAATGAGCGACAAAGGAACCATTTCACTTGGTTCAGGACAATTGGCTTTCATTGAGGAAGATTCAGAATTATTCGTCCGTACCTAACGCTTCACCGCCTGCGCCGAATACCACAAGACTGCCGGGTTCACACGTTCGGGATAAATCGCAAGCATCTCGTTATAGAGTTCGAGCGCAGTCTTGGTCTGGGAAGCAATCCTGTCGAAATCGCGAATGTATTTTCGTGTCGCCTCGATGTTATTTGGCGTATCGGGCGCACCTGGCCCTTTGTGTCCCGCAATAACAGCTACCGGCTTGAGCGATTCGATCGTATCGAGTGCCGCGATCCATTCCTTGCGGCCTTCAGCGTCGGATTCGCCTAAATGAAGATGGACATCGTTGTAGAGCGCATCGCCGCAAACGGCCAGCCCGATCGAAGGGGCGTGGAGACATGTCGTGCTGTCCGTATCGGTATGCCCGAGAGGAACACTGACCAGTTGTTCTCCTTCCAGTTCGAGAACACTGCCCTTGAGGTCATCCGCGATCACGAGGGTTGAATCGATCTGTCCGGGAAACCGTGGTTTCCAATACGACTCAACCACAGGAACAGACGCCTGCTTTCGCATGACGTCGATGACCTCTCGCGTTGCGACGAACCGCGCGTTTGGAAATCTTTTCTGAATCGTGTTTACGCCAAAGAAATGATCGCCGTGGCCATGGGTCGCGTAGATCGCCGTCAAATTCTTGCCACTCCCCGCGATCCAGTCGGCGAGTTTCTGGTTTTGATCGACTGTGATTGCCGTGTCCACCAACACCGCATCGCGCTTGCCCGAAATAAGCGTTGAAGAAATAGGCGACCATCTCATTTCGCTCGCACCAGGCGGAAGGTCGTTCGTAACCACCGGAATCTGGCCATTGACAAAAACTTCCCACTGCAGTCGATTGGTCATCACTCCTCCTCAGTTATCGGGCTCTGCTTTGGCAGCACAGCGATGGTGGCTTCCGACAAAAGGGTCTCCACTTTCTTGTCGAGATCCCTCGCTACCGCGAGGGCGTCGGGACTGCCATAAGAAGCCAGGAGACTGGCCATCCTGTCATAGGAAATGTGGACGCCGTCAGAGCGTTCGTCGACGAGGACGGTGACGGGGGCGTAAGACCCGGCGTCCGGAACCTGCCTTGCCATTTGTTGCATGATGAGTGGATTGCCCATGATTAGGCGCACCATTCGGGGCTTATCGCGACCCATCGCTTTCCTAATGACCTCAACTGTGGTTATCATCGCGGCCCACCTGTGTTTTCCGGCTCAACGAGCGAGCCAAGGGTCTCAGGCCAATTTCTCTCGAAGTCGACCTCGCGTTGCAGCCCGCGCTCCAGCACGGTTCTTATGCGGCTCTGGGCTTCGGGCCACCCGAGTGCCATCCCAAATGAAGTGAAAGCGGCGAGGAGCCGATCGAACGGCGGCAACGAGACCTCGTTAACGAGATGTTTTGCCGCAGCGAGGGCGCGCCGATCGAAGGAGGCGATCCGACGCGCCAGAGTGTCGACGAAGCCGTCCAACTCAGCGTCCGGTAGTGATCGGTTCACATATCCGTATCGTTCGGCTGTGTCGCCATCAAAGTCGTTGGCACTCAAAACGATTTCTAGCGCGCGCCCACGCCCCACCAGGTGGGGAAGGCGCTCTGTGCCCCCACCGCCTGGATGCAGCCCGACCCCGAGCTCGGGATGACCCAGTTTCGTGTTCTCGCGCGAGGCGAAGCGCATGTCGCAGGCAAGCACGAACTCGCTGCTCACGCCGCGCACGCAGCCACGGATTCTTGCGAGGCTGATCACCGGCGCCTTCGTTAGACGCACGAACGTGTCCATCAGTACGGGTAAGCCCGTAGGACCGATAGCGCTCAGGATGTTTCCGATCTTGCCCGTCAGATCGAAGTGCGACAGGTAAAAGTCGGGAAGCGCGCTCTCGAAAACAACCACACGCAGACTCTCAGTCGTCTCGATCCGGACGAGAAGGTCCTGCAGGGCCTGGAAGACTTCGGCGTCGACGACATTGAAGGGCGGATAGTCAAAGATGGCTCTCCAGTACCCAGGCGTTTCCTCGATCACCCGCATGGGTGTCATATTCGATTTGGCCACGATTCATCCTCCTTTAAGCTTCAAGCGAACGAGACGGGTCTGTGATCTTCTTTTCTTCGTAAGAGAGCATGCGCGCGAGCGCCTGGTCGGAGACGCACAATCTCATGAAGAGATTTCGCTCGAGAGCCAGTCCTTCAGCCAGGGGCGTGTCGGTCGCATTGCGAACGAGACGCTTGATATAGCCGAGCGATTCCGGCGTATGCGAGCAAAGCCTTTTTGCGATCTCCATCGCGCGATCGATGGCCTTGCCGCTGACAGTTTCGTGCACAAGACCCTTCTTTTCGGCGTCGCGCGGATTGAGCGGCCGCCCCATAAGGATGTGCATGAGGGCCGCCGCCGGTCCGATAGTGCGTGGCAGCCTCTGTGTGCCCCCGGCGCCGGGCAGCAGACCGAGTTCGGTCTCGGGCAGACCGATCAGATAGTCACCGTCTTCAGCGATGCGAAGGTCGCATGCAAGCGTGAACTCGAAGGCCCCGGCTAGAGCGGTCCCGGAAATCGCAGCGATGACAGGCTTGGGCATGGTCTCGCACAGCGCCATGGCCTTGTCGAAGAATCCGCCGTGGTAGGTTGCGTTGTCCGGCCATTGCCGCCCGGAGGCGCGCACGGCTTGCGCGAATTCGATAAGGGCAGGAATGCTGAAATGACGGTTAAAATACCCCGGAGTGCCGCCTGTCACGATCACAACTCGGATGTTTGAATCGCCAGCCAATTCTTGCAGGCTCTCTGTTAGCGCGTCGCCCATTTCGGCGTCGAAATACATGCGCTTTGCGCTTCCCAAGGTGATAACAGCAATTCCTTCGGTGACTTTTGTCGTCAATACATCCGCGTTCATCGGAGGCTCCCTTCGCTTTAAGTTGTTCCCGCGAATCTCCCGCTTCGCCGCGTGAAGAATATGGAAAGTTGTGGTCGGCAGTCTTGCTTCTTTGAACTACATTTGCCCACCAAGAAAGTGCGCCTTTGCACCGCCCCGTTCGATGACATTTTTCACTAAGATGGGAACAACGCTTTGTCTCGGTTCGCATTCGAGATCTGCGCATAACGGAAACAATCGACGATGTGGTCATTTACCATCCCGATCGCCTGCATATAGGCGTAGATGACGGCGGGGCCGACGAAACTAAACCCCCGGCGCTTTAAGTCTTTACTGAACGTCTCGGATTCGGGGGAAGTCGCTGGAATCTGTCGCGTAGTTTTCCAGCGGTTCAGTTTGGGTTCCCCGCCGACGAACCGCCAGCAGTAAGAATCAAAATCCCCGAACTCTTGCTGGACCTTGAGTAGCGCACGAGCGTTGCGCACGGCGGCCTCAATCTTCATGCGGTTGCGGATAATAGTCGGGTCAGTCAACAGTGTCTGAATGTGCTTCTCGGAATAGCGCGCGACTTTCTCGGGATCGAAGTTGTCGAATGCACGTCGATAACCTTCCCGCTTTTTGAGCACAAGCGACCAGTTCAACCCGGCCTGTGCGCCTGAGAGCACGAGGACCTCGAGGTGTTTGCGATCACTATGAACGGGGACACCCCACTCGAGATCGTGATATTCGAGCAGCAACGGATTATCAGCGTTGACCCATGAGCACCGTTTATCGTGAATCGCTGCGCTGCGCATAAGAAGTTGCTTCTACTTCTTGCCGGCCGTAGCGTCTTCGATTACCTTCGCGACTTCCTTGGGATGGGACAGCATGACGACGTGACTAGATGGCAGAACAGTGGTCGCCGCGTTCATCTGTTTTGCCATACTCTTTTCCTGTTCAGGAGCAATCATGTTGTCATTGCCGGCCACGATGTACCACGAAGGTTTGTTTTGCCAAGCCGCCGCCGTGGGCTTTGCTTCAAAAATTGCGCCGGCGGTTTGGGGTTGGACCGCAATGAGCAGCGCCTTCTCTTCCTTGGTCAGGTCCTGTGCAAACGCAGTCTCGATGCCCTCAGGAGTCAGAAGGATGAATCCGTCCGTCAGCGGCTTCACCTTTGTGGCACCGGGAGGCGGTGGGAAAGGCTTGCTGATCTCGGTGATGGTCTGGTTTGCATCCGGGGCGAACGCGGCGACGTAGACCAGACCAACCACTTTGGGGTTGTTTCCCGCCTCGGTGATCACGACACCGCCATAGGAATGGCCTACCAGGAGCACGGGACCGTCTTCGGCAGCGATGGCGCGCTTGGTCGCTGCGACATCATCCGCGAAAGACGTTAAGGGGATTCCGACGGACGTAACGTGGAAACCCCTGGCTTGAAGCAAAGGAATGACCTTTGACCAACTGGAGCCATCTGCGAAGGCTCCGTGGACGAGGACGACGTTTTTGACGGATGCACTTTGTGCCATGAGACAACCTCCGCTGCTAGGAATTGCGAGTGAAACGAGCGCCAAGATGCTTTTCAGACAACCGCGCATGCGACCTCCTTGGTGGTTCCTCGGAGTTCGTCTCTTTGTCGTTGCCCGCATCCGCTCGATTACCCATTGCGGATCAGACCACTCTCTTCTCCGTGCGAGTTTTTTCCCTCGACATCCACTCCCTGATATAGGCCGAACAGTGCAGCACTAAAACACCGTTCGCCTCGCATCTGTTAAGAAACCGAACACCCTCAACGTCGACAAGATCCACTTCCTCGACGTCCAAAACCGCCGAGGTTCCGCAACAATCGATCTCAGCTTGAACTTGGTCCAAATGCTCAGATCGCAGTTCTCCGCTGAGCCGAACTCGTGTTTGGAACCGTTCAACCTTCAGGGTCATCAATGCCGGCTCCCGACTTTGCCGCTGATCATTGCAATGCGAGTTCCATTTCCAAGCTATTGAAAGCAGGATGCTTACATCTCGGATAAATCCTGATATTTAAGGAATTCCTGATTTTGGAGGAAAGTTCGGCTGGAGGGGGCGGAGGGATTGAACTTGGTTCGTTCAGGCGGTTTGTGGGTCTTTAAAGCGGAACTTATTGATTCCGAGACGCTTGATTTTCGAATCGAGTGTCCGCGCTGGGATGCCTAGTTTCGCTGCCGCACCGCCTGGCCCGGAGACGCGGCCCCCGGTTCCTGCAAGAACAGACTCAATCATCTCCTTTTCCTGCCGGCCCAACACCTCGTCCAATGCCATCGTCGGATCTTGGAGTTGGGGCGATTCCCACGCCAGCCAGCCATCGTCCACGGAAAATGTGTCGTCCTCGCTCAGGATTACGGCCCTTTCAATCACGTTTTGAAGCTCTCGGATATTGCCGGGCCATCGGTAGGTTTTGAACAGATTGAGTGTTGTCGTGTCGATCGCTCTGAACTTCTTGCCAACTTTTTTCCCGAATCGACCAATGAAGTACTCCACCAACAAGGGAATGTCATCCGTGCGTTCGCGCAATGAAGGCATCAGGATTGGAACTACATTGAGTCGGTACAGAAGATCCTGGCGAAACTTCCCTTCGGCAACCAGCGTGTTTAGATTGCGATGAGTGGCCGCGAGTACGCGGACATCAACAGGGACTGGCTTGCTGGCGCCGACGCGTTCGATTTCGCGTTCCTGGAGCACGCGCAACAAGGAAATTTGAATCTCAGCGGGTAGATCGCCGATCTCATCCAGGAAAATTGTGCCCCCATTCGCCGATTCAAAACGTCCTAGCCGTTTCTGCGTTGCGCCGGTGAAAGCGCCCTTCTCATGGCCAAACAGCTCTGAAGCGATCAACGAGGGCGGGATTGCGGCGCAGTTCACACCAATGAACGCCCGATCACGGCGGCTTGAACTTTTGTGGATGGCTCGAGCTATCAGTTCTTTGCCGGTACCCGTTTCGCCCAAGATCAGAACTGTGGAATCGGAAGGCGCGACTTTTGCAACTTGGCGGAGCACTTTACGGAGCGCTTCAGAGGAGCCAACAATTTCCTCAAACATCGAGTCGCGATCGATTTGCTCGCGCAGCGCCAGGTTTTCGTTGCGCGTTCTCTCTTCCGCACGAACGCGGTCATCAATGTCAGTTCCCGTCGCGTACCAGCGGATTACTTCGTTCTTCTCATTACGAAACGGGTTGTAACGAACCAGGAACCAACGATATTGTTGGTCCTTACGCAGTGCTCGTTGCTCAATCTCAAACGGGAGTCCGCGCGCCAAAGCAAGTTTCCGAAAGTCGCGAAATCTCTCCAGATCGTCTAAATGAAAGATCCGTTCGCGAAAGTCCGGAGATAACACATCCTCAGCGGTTAGTCCCGTATAGTCGAGCGTCGCTTGATTGGCATAGACCGGAGCACCGAGCGGATCCAGGACCACAATTGCCTGCGGTATCGCGTCGGTGATCCTGCGAAGTTCGCGCTCATCTTCTCGGAGTTTTTCTTCGGTTTGCTTAAGACCCTCGATGTCAGTACTTGTTCCGTACCAACGCAAGAGTCTGCCAGTCTCATCGCGAAGGGGTTCGACTCGTATCAAGAACCACCGGTACGCTCCGTCGTAGCGACGGAGTCGTGCCTCCATTTCGCCCGACTCTCCGGACGCTAGTAGCTCGCTCCACCGTTCCATTAGCGGAGGTAAGTCATCAGGGTGAAAGGCCACTTGCCAACCCCAGCCATTCGACTCTTCCGGTGAAAGGCCGGTGTATTCATGCCAACGTTTGTTCAGAAACTCGTTTGGACCGTCCGGCAGATTGCACCACGCCAGGGTTGGAATAGTGTCGATTACCTGGCGAAGTCTAGCTTCCGAGTTCTTTATTCCTTCCAGAGCAGCTCGGAGAGATTCCTGTGATCGTTGGCGTTCAATTGCAATTCGAGCGATGTGCCCCGCGCCTTGAATGAGAGCAAGATCCTCTTCGGTTGGAACTCGCGGTTCGTGTGAGTAGAGCGCGAAAGTGCCGAGCACCTCGTCATCCTTTGTGACGATCGGCTCGGACCACGCACCTCGTATACCGTTCCGAATCGCAAGGTCACGATATTGATCGGGCCAGTTTGGCTCAGTCGCGACATTAGGAACGACGACCCGTTCTTTCAGGAACGCGGCTCTCCCGCATAGCCCAACTTCATCGATGGGAACCGGAATGATCGCTGAAATCCATTCGTGTGGGACACCAAGGCCGCCCCCATGCCAAAGGCACTCTCGATCAGGATCCCTCAAAAGAACGGTTGTGACAGATGGCGCGACCTGTACATCAATGGAACTGCACAATTGATCTAAGACGTCCTTTAGGCTCGCTCCATCAGCGATCAACTCCAAGGTTCGCTGTTCCGCGGCGTGCAGCGTCTCGCGCTGTCTGATGGGTTCAATATCAATTCCTGTTCCAAACCATCGAGTGACCGAACCACTTTCCTCGAGTAGAGGTTCGCGACGAAGCGAGAACCATCGGAATACGCCGTCGAATCGTCGCAGCCGCGCTTCGCACATGTTGGCGACACAATCGCGGGATTCCTCCCATTTGCTCAGTAGTCCGGGAAGGTCTTCGGGATGGATCGCGGTCTCCCAACCAGCGCCCTGGGATTGCTCTCTCGACTGGCCGGTGTACTCTTGCCATCGCCGGTTAACGAAATCTACGGAGCCATCTGGAGCACTAGACCACGCTAGCGCAGGAATAGTATCGATAATCGTTCGGAGTTCGCCGAGCGACTTCCGAATCTCACCAGGCACCGTTTCGCTGGATTCTCTAGCGCTCATAGGGCTACGAACCTAGATTCTCGCACGCTGCAGCATGCATCGGCTGAACTACGCCCCAGCAATATCGATGTCCACCGTTACCCCGCGTTCCTTTCCCCACCCATGGATTCCCAGAAGTTCCTGAAAATGCAGTGACAGGGCAGAGGTGCCCTGGAAACTTTCAAGTGGCCGTAAAACCGGCTGGCGGACAAGTGACTGCTGCCAATTGATTCGCTGCGACTTTCTCAATGAGCGCACAATAGCCAACGCGCCCATCAGCACTGATACTTTCAATATAGAGCTCATGCTTTAAGATCAGCCATGTGGCTCCGTTGCCTGTAAAAGCTAGCATCAAATAATGCTGTGTTTCTCAGATCAAGGCAACGATGGTTTCCGTACTGGTTGTTACTGTAGCTCCGTTCCAATGGCGGCACAACTACTCGGGAGATCGTCCATGCGGTTGAAGCGCGGCACCCTGATCCGCTCGGAATCGCAAAGTTCGGCAAGAGAACTACGGTACGCGGATAAAGCCCACCGGGGATCCGCCACGCGAACTGTACTGATAGAAACCCGCGATCGCGCCTCCATCGTTGATGCTGGTCACGGTGGTCTGTTTGCCCTCCGGCGGATCGAAGGAAGTGATGGTTCCGTAGGGGTTGCGTACAAAACCGTGCTGGGCCCCAGCCGCGTCCGTGTAAGAGCCCGTGACGTCCCCAGCTTGGTCGATGCTCATCAAATGCGGCAGGGTTAACGAAAACCCCTTTACCGGAAAACCGGGCAAAAGCAACGTCAGAATGGTCCCCGGCGGTTGGAACAGGGTGAGCTCGCCATCCGGCGACATCACAAAGCCGCCCGTGTTCTCTGGGGTGCAGGTGCCGTTGGAGGTGTAGTTGTAGTTGAAGTACCAGCCCGCGACCATGCCTGCTGCATTGATTCCGTCGGGAAAGGGGCCCTGTGGGCAACGAGAGTCCGCAGGAATTGCGATCTCGGCCCAATAACCATCGGGATGCGCCACAAAGCCTGTGTAACCTAACTCGCCCTGAGAATAGCCCACGACGGCCCCGCTTGCATTGATGGCTGTCGCCACGGTCCACACATCATAAGGGGCCTGAATGGTGTTGAACAATCCCGCGCCTGACCGGGTAAATACCGAGGGAAGTGACGCAGGGTACGGAAAATTTCCCGCGATATCGTCGAAATCGCTGATGCTTACGGGCTGTGCTTCCAGCGGCATCCCCTTTTCCGCCGGGGGCCCATCGAAGGTGATGATGTGCCCGTCGGCGTACCTGAGAAAGCCTTGCGGAACCCCCGCCACCAGTTCGTAGAACCCGGTGATATTCCCAGCGGCATTGATGCCCTCCGGCTCGGTCCAAACCCCTCCCGCCACATCGAATGTGGTGATCGTTCCGTCCGCGTCGCGCAGAAAACCGCGCGTCACCGCGGGCGTGACATAGTAGTAGCCGGTGATGGTCATCGAGGCATTGATGCTCATCGGGTAGGTGCCGAGCGCGCCCGGCACCGAAAACGAAATGTAGGTAGCCTCACCATTGATGCCGCCACCGTGCGCAGCGCAAGTGAGCGGGCCGAGAACACACAAGGCAGCAACCATTGAACGCGAAAACATCGTGAGGGGATCCTGGCCGAGAGAGTCGATGGGCGCGATCCTGCCATGGCTGGTTTTCAAGGCTCGGTAAAGCGGAGCCGTGAAGGCCGGGGAAGAAGCACCCTCTGTCCCGTTCATCGTCGAGCCGGTGAAACTGCATGAGACGCGTTGTCTGCGCCGGGATGTTCACTCTTCCCGAATAGAAACATCAGGGGTTCACGAACATTCCCGGATTTATTGTCCATTTGTATGCGCAAGGCGCCCACGCGTTTGGGTTGCGGCGCACGAGGCTACTAGTGACGGGATCCCCTCAGTCAGTGGAGACGTGGCTAAAGACGATCGGAGTGATGCTCTGGCCACCACTACTCCGGCAATTTGCGACGGCAGAATTGTGCGGCCGCGAAAGGCTGGCGTCGTGAAGCGATTGTGGCATGCGCGCGTAGCTTGAATCCTGACTATGACACTTCTGAATTCACTCCGTTGATGAGAGCGTGAATATAGCCATATCCAAACGCATAGGCCTGCAGTTTTCCCGGATCGCCCGGATGGGAAGGCATGTGGTCCGGTAAGATGCCGCCCTCGTATCCTGTGTCCCTCAGTATCCGCATGATCTTGAACAGGTCGAGAACCCCCTCATCGGGATAGACTTCCGCAAAGTGATTGAGTCCGCCCTTGATCGCGCGCATGTGAATCTGATGGATCTTGCCGCGTTCGCCAAGATAGCGCACCAGAGGAGGGATCTGCTTGTTCGCGTCTATGGACCCTTCGGCGAGTACTCCCAGATCCAGCTGGAAGCCGTTGTAGGGACTGTCGACGATCATCTCGTACCGTTTGTACGCTGTGAAAATCGATGGGGAGTCGAAGTTCTCCACGTGCTCGTAGCCAAACGGCAGCCCGGGAGGATCGTAGGGATGGTTGGCCATCTTGACGTTGTACTCCTTGCAGACGGGAATCACTTTCTGAAGAAAATGACTGATTCGTTCCCAGTACTCTTCCGAGCTGACGTCTCCGGCAATTCCCGGCGGCAAATCTTTCCAATTCTCTTCCAGCTTGAATGTTTCATAGGTTGATCCTCCTCTGCCCGGCTCTTTTCCGTTTCGACGGATGGGGATCATCGTCCAATGCTGGCTGATGAGGCCAACTCCCACGAGGTGTGTCTTGCGGATATTTTCGAGGATCTGGTCGATCTTTCGATTGCGCTCCGGACCCGGCTTCATCACGATGTAACCGGAATCCATACGGAAACCCTCGATCTTCATTCCCACGGCATCACAGACGTCCCTCATTCGCTTCAACTTGTCGAGATCAAAGGCGCCGCCCGAGGGGCCTTCCGCAGAAATGAAGGCGCCGCCGCGAGAGTCGGGAGAAGCAAGCGGCCGGCGGACGCCCGCCTCGCCTTCAAGAATCATTTCCGGGTCTGGGCTGATATGCGTGACGCCGAAACGCAGGTTGTATTCGAGGTTCTCCCGCGACATGACGCCGCCACCCTCGGCGACGTGGTAGTCGGCGCCGACGTGCATCATCGTGTTTTTCCTGGGAGCAATAGCGGGTTTCTGCACTTGGCCTACCGCCGCCAATGCAGCTGCAGCCCTCGGTATGCCGGTGGTGAGAAGACCACCGGCAAGCCCTTTACCAAAATCCCTGCGTCTCATCCGAACGTTACTCCTCCGGCCAAAATGATACCGGTAACGCCATCTCAGCGGGCGAACTGCTGGCGAAACACCGTCGAGGACGGACTACCGGTATCCAATCAACCGATTCGGATCATTACGCCGATCGAGAACTGGCTCGAACTTGAGGCGTCTTACTTCATGCCGTTGAAGAGCTTCAGCCGCGCGGTGGTGACCTGCTTGATTGCCTCGACCGCAAATGGCAGGATCTTGTAAGGAACGACCTCATTAGGCTGTTTGGTTAGGCCTTCCTCCAGGCCATGTCTCCAGGCAACTCGTACTTCCGTGTTGATGTGAACCACATTGATTCCGGCTGCGATTGCCTTTCGCAGATCTTCGTCGTCGGTTCCCGAGCCGCCGTGCAGAGTCATCAGAGAGCCGGTGACGTTCTTGATCTGAGCGATCCTCGCGATATCCAAATGCTTCCTCGTCTTTCCTTCGACCATGCTCGCCACCATGCCGTGCATATTACCGACGGCCGGAGCCAGGATGTCGACTCCCGTCGCATCTACATACCGTTTCGCCTCCTCTGGGGCGGTAAGTCCTTTTGAAAGGTCGGGAGCTACATCGTGGATTTCAGAACCGGTTCCAATGTCACCGATCTCTCCTTCAATGAGGATGGCGGGATGGATGCCTTTGAGCACGCCGATCGCTTCTTTGGTCTGGCGGATATTTTGTTCGAAGGGAAGTGCGGATAGATCGAAGACCACGGAATCGAATCCGGCCTTGGCTGCTTCCACCGCACCGGCGAGGCTGTGCGTATGATCGGCATTCAGGAAGATAGGGAAATCGAATTCTTCTCGCAGTCCCCGCGCCAGGGTCGCGATCTGACGAACGCCTAGAAATTTGCGCTCCCCCTCGGACGCCCCAACGATGACCGGAACCTTTAGCTCCCGCGCCGATGCGAACACAGCCTTCAACATGACGAAATCGGCGATGTTGAAATGGCCGACCGCTCTCCCGTCCTTCTGCGCCTGTTGCAAAATATCCCGTAAGACAAACATGTAATCTTCCTTCCGTAACTGCTCAAGCCGATGGCCGTAACTGCGATGCCAAGCTCAGAACAGACGCCCGGACGGCCGGTGACAAGGGCTCCTATCTCGCCTTTGCCGTATTTCGCCACGGCATGTCTTCGATGCTGCGACCTGGGAATTAGTCTTCAGGAAAGCCGAAATCGATTCCGGGAATGGTTCAGCTAGCTCGGCAGTTATTTTTTAGTTGTTCGAGGAGGGCTGGGCTGGCCTATCCGGGTTGAGGCACCGCGGCCTTTCAAACGCAAGCAGGCACCTCGAGGATGAAACCCAAGCCGGCCGAAAGTCAGTATGAGTTCCAGGCGACTGCGAGTTTATGGATAAGGAGTTTCTACATTTCAAAGAGGATGGATAGATCGAAATCTGCGGAATGCGCGAATTTTTCGGGAGCCACCGCACTGATGCCCTGTATCAGGGCACGGCTTCAGCCGTGCCCTGGAGTTTCTACATTTCGGAGAGGGTGGATACATCCAAATCTACGGAATGCGCGAGTTTTCTGGAGTCACCGGTCTGATGCTTTGTATCAGGGCACGACTTCAGTCGTGCCGCTCAAGGTCAACAAAGATATGGGCTTTAGCCCCTGCGCTTTTTTTCTCTGCCAAGTCGGCCTGTCAGTCCTGCTTTAATGGGGTTCTTAACCATCAATAGATGCGCAATGCATTTCGTGCAGGATTGCCATTGCAGGGGCTTAAAGCCCTGATCATTTCGAGTTCTGAGCGGCACGACTAAAGTCGTGCCCTGATACAAAGCAAAACCCAAAACCGAAGCTCGATCGATCATACCCAAGGCTCACGAAAATGTATAAACTCCAGGGCACGGCTTCAGCCGTGCCGCAATGGTTGGGTCTGATGAGGGCTTTAGCCCCTGGGCTCCCCTGGGCTACGTCTTCCCTTTTTGGAGGGCACAGGCTTCAGCCCGTACATAAAAGAAACAAAACGATGGGCTTTTAGCCCCTGCGCTTTTTTCTCTGCCAAGTAGGTGTACCAATCCTGCTTTGACAGGATTCTGAACCATATATGCGCAATGCATTTCGTGAAGGATGCGCCATAACAGGGGCTAAAGCCCAATTCTCTTTCGACCCTGATACAAAACCAGACTCAGTTGAAATACCTACCCTTCGTTCCTCAAATATAGAAACTCCACATGGCTTACCACGCCATCGTGGGAGGCAGGAACTCGGCAAACAGGTCGTCGTAATAAGGCTTCAGCTGCGCCAGATTCGGCTTCGTATGGCCCTTCGAGTACAGATCGTATTGATTGAATTTGAGTACCCACTGGAGCATGGAACGATCCTTCTCGTTGCACAGGTGGTCGTAGGCTCCGTGCTTGTGCCAGGGATAAAAGGAGTGGTAGCGGAGCATATAGAGCGATTCGTCGCGCAGGTAAGGCTGCATCACCTTGGCGATGTAGCCATCGTGACCGAAAGACATGTGCAGGTTATCGAGCCCGCAATTGGGCTCGTAGATGCCGTACTGCGTCTGGTACCTGGCGACGTTGCGATCGGGATTCTTAGCAAAATACTCAGGGAAGACGATATCTTTCGACCAGGCGCAGCCAACGGGATAGGTATCGCCCACCACTCCCCATTGTGGCTCGCCGTAGAGGCAAAGACACTTACCCAGATCGTGGATGAAGCCGGTCAGGATCATCCAACGAGGCTGGCTGTCGCGGCGCATTGCCTCCGAGGTCTGCAACAGATGCTCAATCTGGGTCAGGTCAGTATCCGGATCGCTGTCGTCCACCAGAGTGTTCAGAAATTCGGCGGCTTCCCAGATGGTCTTTTGCCCTTTACGCAGGCTGAAGTACTGCTCTTCTTTCGCTAACACGTAGTCGACCGTCATGTTCTCGTGGTTCAGACGATAGAACTCGGCGACGCCGGGAGTGGCGGTTGCGTCGTACTGGCGAAACTCCTCTTCGCTCTTGCCTTCCTTATAGCGGCCCTCAAGAAAATCATCCCACTGGTCGAGATCCTGCAAAGGTTGGTTGGGAACAACTGCGGATCGGCTCATGCGTACATCTCCTTAGATCGTTAGATCGTTTGCGCCGGACAGCTCGGAAGGCGAGCTACGTTACCGCTAACGTACACCAATTTCCGGCGTCAGGCAATCCGACACTGGTAATGGAGGGCAGGCTCAGGCGAATGCTCGAAAGGTTGGGACAATTGCGCTTGACAACGGCACGACGCAGCCAATAACGTAACTTTTCGTAATCGGTTACGTTAATTAAGCAACAAAAGGATCTATATGCCTGGCGATCGCGGGGACCCACCGAAAATATTGCGGGCCATTTTGACGGACGTTCAGTTCTGGATTCCCACGGTGGTGCTGGCGGTGGGAGTGGGTCTGCTGATCTTCATTCACGGCAAGTAGTTCACGGTACCGCGAAAATCATTTGGCGGCACCGCGAGCGCTAAGGAAATTGGGAAGCCCATGAGAGCAGAAAATGCGGTAACAACGAGAGCGCATACCGCAGCCGCTGGTCGCTCGCTTCACGGGTTAGGGGTGATCTGCGGTCTTGCCGCGGGCGTCTGGCTGGGAGCAGCCGAGGCCCCCACGAAGCTGGTCAATGCCGGCTTCTCTCCGTTTGCGGTCTCGCTGTGTATGGTCGCCGGTGTTTTTACCGCGCGCTGGACTTTCCCCACCTTGCTGAAGGGAACCAGTTATGTCTTCGCCGATTTATTTGCGAAGAAGCACCTGATTGTCTGGGCGATCCTCGCCGGCGCGCTCTGGGCAGTGGCGAACACACTCACTGTCTTCGCTATTCGCGATGTGGGCCTGGCCACGGCTTTCCCGTTATGGAACACCAACTCACTGATCGGGTTGCTCTGGGGCAGGCTGCTGTTCCGTGAGCTTCAAGGGGCCACGGCAAAAAATGTCGCCAAGGTAGTTTGTGGCACCCTCTGCATCGTAGCCGCGGCGATCATGCTGGGCTTCAGCACGATCCACGGTGCTGGTGGAGTTCCGCCGCATGCGGTCATGGGTTTGCTGGCAGCGGCCGGCGCAAGCCTGATGTGGGGCACTATGTATGTGCCCTATCGGAAGGCCTACCTAAGCGGCATGAACCCGCTCTCGTTCGTCACCGTGTTTACGGTGGGCGAACTGGGGACGATGTTTCTCCTCACCTGGACACTCG
Organism: uncultured Acidobacteriaceae bacterium; assembly: GCA_963717225.1. Taxonomy (GTDB): domain Bacteria; phylum Acidobacteriota; class Terriglobia; order Terriglobales; family Acidobacteriaceae; genus PALSA-350. The sequence continues at coordinate 85,083 of CAVQWB010000044.1, forward strand.
ACGGCGGCATGAAGTCATCTGTGTTCCGGCTGATCGAGAACCGGCAGCTGCTCTTCTGGCTGTTTTTGGGAGGTTTCGTTTGGGTGGTTGGCGACCTCTTTCAGCAGTTCGCGACCAAATACCTGGGAATCGGACGCGGCATTCCGCTATCGAACACAAACCAGTTTTGGGGTCTGGCCTGGGGTGCGCTGGTCTTTGGGGAGCTGGCTGCGGCGAATCGCGCTCATCTCGCCCTGGTTCTCGGAGGGTCGGTGCTGATGATCCTGGGGGCGCTCGCGATCAGCACCGCGGTGGCCTCGTCGCGCGAGAACAAATCGCGTAACGAGGCGCTGGCACGAGAGTGCGATCGCTACGGCCTGGAATATGGCGAGGTATTGCTGGCGCAAAGCGGTGACGAACTCACCGAACGCGGCGAACGACGCCAATGGTGGGATGCCGCGATCGTGGTGGCGGCAAGCTGCCTTTTTCTCTGGCTGGGAGTGAATGCGGTGGTGCCTCCGCTGGCGATGAACCTGGGATGGATCGCAGTGCTGACGCTGGCCCTACTGCTGGCGCTTGGTGGCGCTGGGTGGGCGCTCTGGCGGCAGACGCGCTTCGGATGATCGTTTCTATCTAATCGTTTCCACCGAGGGAGCAACATGGCGGTACGGTTAAAAGATATTGCTGCGGATCTCGGCGTGTCCACGGTGACCGTGTCGAAAGTGTTGCGTGGCGGACTGGACATCAGCGAACGAACCCGTGCCCGGGTCTTGAAGCGGATGGCCGAGCTGAACTACCAGCCCAATATGCAGGCGCGCGGGCTGGCCAGTGGCCGCTCATTTGCAGTGGGATTGGTAGTGCCGGATCTCGTGCATCCGTTCTTTGGCGAGTTTGCCAAGTCTCTTGCCGGAGCATTACGGGCCAGCGGGCTGGCGCTGGTGCTCGCTTCTTCAGAGGAGGATCCGGAGATTGAGCGCCAGGAGATTCGCACTCTTGTGAACCGGGGGGTGGATGTTCTTCTTGTGGCCTCATGCCAGAACATGGAAGAGGCGGAGTTCTTCACCAATGGGAATACCCCGCTACTCCTGATCGATCGCAACATCCCGAGATTGGAAACTGACTTCGTGGGGTCGAACGATGTGCTGGTGGGCGAGCTGGCGACGCGGCACCTGATCGGCCTGGGACGGAAAAAGATCGCCCACATCGGCAGCCACGGAACAAGTCCTTCCGAGGACCGCTTCAAAGGATTTCGCAATGCTCTCGGTGTAGCGGGAATCAAGCTGCCGAAGAGCTACGTCGTAACTCGCGAACGATTTGATGAGGCGGGCGACTCTGCCGGTTATCGTGCGATGCAGGAGATGCTGGCGCAGAAGCATCGGCCGGACGCCGTTTTCTGCTACAACGATTTGTCGGCCGTCGGTGCGATGCACGCAGCGATGCAGGCCGGCCTCAGCATCCCAGGCGACATCGCATTCGCCGGCTGCGGCAACCTGCGCTACGCTGACTACTTTAAAGTACCGCTCACGTCGGTAGACCAGTCAATTGAGCGTATGGGCGAGGCCGCGGCACGGCGAGTGCTCACGCTGTCAACTACACCCGGCGACGCGCCGCAGACCACTCTTCTCGAACCGAGGCTGATCGTTCGCCGTTCGACTGTGGCCGGATAATTTCCTGTCCACTCGCATACATCGGATCGCAAACACGTTCTAGAGGCTAGCTAGCGGCTTGTGTTAATGTCACCGCAGAGGTTGCGAAAGCACCTCAGATTATCGCTGGCATTCTATTGTTTGGGCTCTGGGATCTTGCCCTTAGCTACAGAGGAGTCCAGCCGGGCCGCCAGTGCCGCAAAGTCCGCAGTCGCCCCTTTCCATTCCAACCGGTCGACGGAATCGAAGACCGGGATGTCTGTGCGCAGTGTCGCCAAAACTCGAAAGAGTAACGCCTGATCACGATTGGCGACGAGCGTACTCGACAACGCCTTAGGGCTGGCGACACTGACGCCCCACTCTCGCCAATCTGACGGAATGGACTCGAGATGGTTGAATCTTGCAAGCACGGCAGCAGCCGATTTGGCGCCCCAGCCCGGCAGTCCCGGGAAGCCATCTGCCGAATCGCCCACCAGGGCAAGATAGTCAGGGATCGACGCCGGCTCCACTCCAAATCTGGCGACTACCCCTAGTTGGTCCCGAGTAAGGTTTTTGCGCCGATCCAGTTGCACGATCCGAGTCCCTCGTACACACTGGGCGAGATCCTTATCGGGCGTGCAGATAATCACGCGCTCTACGCGCGGGTCATTCGCAGCGGCTGTTGCGGCCGCGGCTAATGCATCGTCAGCCTCGAACTCAACCATCGGCCAGACCACCATCCCAAGCGCCGAGAGCGCTTCCTCCAGGAGTGGGAACTGAGCCAGCAGATCGGGCTCAACGCCTTCGCCCGTCTTATAGCCCGGCCACAGGTCATTTCTGAATGATTCGATCACATGATCGGTGGCCACGCCTATGTGCGTAACACCACTGCCCAGCATGCCCATGAGCGAGGCAAGTACGCCGCGAACGGCTGCGACTTCCCGCCCGGTATTGTCACGTACTTTCGGGAGAGCATAATAGTGTCGAAACAATTCGTACGTGCCATCGATCAGGTGCACTTGCATAGCAACAGCTTATAGACTCCAACGGGGTACTACATAATTGATTCCATGAACGCCATAGATCACTCTCGCAGAAAGTTCCTGTCGACTGCCCCGGCGCTCGTGGGCAGCGCCCTGCTGAGTGGTCGCGCCGGGTTCGTGTGGAGGGCAGACGGCTATCAGGAGCCAGAGACCAAGGCCGATTACACGCTCACCATCGCCACCCAGCCGATCGAACTAGCTCCCAATCGCATCGTTTCCGTAACCACCTACAACGGTCAGTTCCCGGGACCGCTTCTGCGCTTCAGGGAGGGTGTGCGGGTCACGGTGGACGTTCACAACGACACCGACGTGCCGGAACAGCTTCATTGGCACGGCCAGTCCATCCCTTCGGATGTGGACGGAGCCGCCGAGGAGGGAACACCCTTCATCCCTCCCCACGCCAGCAAGCGGATTTCCTTCATCCCCCGGCCCGCTGGGTTTCGCTTCTACCACACGCATGTGCGTGCTGGAGCGGATCTTAGCCGGGGCCAGTACAGCGGCCTGGTAGGTCCGGTCTACATCGAGCCGAACCACAACCCGGGCAGATATGACCGCGAAGTCTTTCTCACGCTTAAAGAATTTCAGCCCACCTTTAGCCAGGGCGGCGACATGGACATGGACTTTCTTTCCCCATCCGCAACCGTGAAAGAGCTGAAAGATGCCGGCGAGAGCGCTATGAAGGCATCTCTCGCTAAAAAAATGCCAAAGGGATACGAGGTTGGGTACGACGCATTCACCATCAACGGGCGCATGCTCGGGCATGGCGACCCGATCCGTGTGAAGCAGGGTGAACGAGTGCTCTTCCATGTGCTCAACGGCAGTGCGGGCGAGATCCGCAGTCTGGCGTTGCCGGGCCACACATTCCTGGTGACGGGGATGGATGGCAATCCGCTGCCCAAACCAGTTCGGGTCCCCGGCCTGTGGATCGGAACTGCGGAACGGATTTCTGCCATTGTCGAGATGAATCACCCCGGCGTGTGGGTAATGGGTGATATGAGCAACGACGACCGTCACCATGGAATGGGAATCGTGATCGAGTATGCGGGACGGGCCGGCAAGCCACAATGGATAGAGCCCCCTCCCTTTCGCTGGAACTACGCCCACTTCGGTCGCACCGAAGCTCAATCGCAGACGCCCGGCCAGGTGATCGACATGACCCTCGCGAAAGATAATGCCGCGCTCGCCGGCTTCAACCGCTGGACGATCAACGGTGTTTCCTATCCGCTGAATCAAATGATGACTGCGCCGTCTTTTCATCTGATTCAAGGCAAGCGGTATCGCCTGCGGATGCGCAATGCCAGCGATGACATCCACCCGATCCATCTGCATCGCCACACCTTTGAACTCACCCGGATCGCGGGGCAGCCGACCGCCGGCGTTTTGAAAGACGTGGTCATGGTGGGCGGCTATCAGGAAACAGAAATCGACTTCACCGCTGACAATCCAGGGCTGACCCTCTTCCACTGCCACCAGCAGCTGCACATGGACTACGGCTTCATGTCGTTGTTCGACTATGAGGGATGAGATCGGGATCGGGATGTGCTCTACAAGCAATACCCGGCTCAACACTCGATTACGTTCAAAGCGAGGCCGGCCAGCGAAGTCTCCTTATAGCGAGCCTGCATATCCAGGCCCGTTTGGTACATGGTCTTGATCACCTGGTCGAGTGAAACTTTATGGCCTTCCGACTCGTTCATGGCCATGCGGCTGGCATTGACAGCCTTGACTGCTCCCACTGCGTTGCGCTCGATACAGGGCACTTGCACCAGGCCGCCGATCGGATCACAGGTCATGCCGAGGTGGTGCTCCATTCCTATCTCCGCGGCATGCTCGACACGCTCATTGATCTCTGCGGCGCTAAGCGACGTTGTTCCCGGTCCATTGATCGCCGAAACCAGTCCGGCTGCTGCCATGGAGCACGCCACACCCACCTCTCCCTGGCAACCGACTTCTGCTCCGGAGATGGAGGCGTTTTCCTTATAGAGAATGCCAATGGCCGCTGCGGTCAGGAAATAGCGAAGAATGCCTTCTTCGTTTGCTCCATCGACAAACTCCAGGTAGTAGTGGGCAACGGCGGGCACCACGCCGGCGGCGCCGTTGGTAGGTGCGGTCACCACCCGGCCGCCTGCCGCGTTTTCCTCGTTGACAGCCATGGCATAGACAGTAATCCAGTCCAGCTGGGAGAGGGGATCCGTTGAACCCCCGGCACGTAACCGCGCCGCCAGCTTGGAAGCGCGGCGCCGGACTTTGAGGCCACCAGGAAGGATGCCTTCCGCTTCGATGCCGTGCTCTGTGCACGCGCGCATGGTTTGCCAGATGTACAGAATGCCGCGACGGACTACTTCCTCGTCTGCCAACGCACATTCGTTGGCCCACATCAATTGCGGGATGGTGATGTTAGCAGCGGCGGCCTTCTCGAGTAGTTCCTGAGCACTGTGAAAGGGATACGGAACCACTCTTGTTCCGTCGTCCACTGGATTCCGGTTGGCTTGTGCGGCAATACGCTCCTCCTCAGAGACAATGAAACCGCCACCAATCGAAAAGAAGATTCGCTCCGCAAGCAAACCTCCACTGCTGTCGAATGCGGAAAAGCGCATGCCGTTGGGGTGAGAAACAATCTTGGCCATCGGATACATCTGATCGCGATGAAAAATCAAATGCTTCGCCTCATCGAATGCGATGAAGTGGCGACCGGGCAATTCCATTTTTTTGGCTGTGCGAATCGCGGAGAGCACGGTTTCGATTCCCGTAGGATCTACGCCTTCCGGCGTCTGGCCGGAAAGTCCAAGAAGGATCGCGCGGTCGGTGCCATGGCCCTGGCCGGTGAGCGCAAGCGAGCCAAAAAGATCGACCTGGATGGATTCGGTCTGAAAGGTCAGGCCGGCCGAGTGCAGTTCCCTGACAAAGCGAAGCGCGGCCCGCATCGGCCCCATGGTGTGTGAGCTCGATGGCCCGATCCCAATCTTGAACACTTCAAAGAGACTATGCTTCATAGATTTTTTGAGGCCGCCCCAAGGGTCAGGATACCTCTTAGCTAAGATAGGGCAGTCGATATAGAAAGCCCGCAGGAGTGAACAACGAATTGCCCCTTCTTTTTCTGCAACGAGTCTGCCCTGTTCCCCGGTGCTCCCACCTGTGGTGGCTTGGACTTGCTTTGTCAGCGACCTTGGCCTGGCCGCAGGAAAAGCCACCCACCATCAGCCTGGACGTAGACGCAACGGCGATCTCGAAGAAAATGGTGTCTGCACACGAGTCTTTTCCCGTGGCTTCGCCGTCTGCGCACACCGTAGATCTCGTATATCCCAAATGGATCCCCGGTAACCATGCGCCTACAGGACCCATCGCTGACCTGGTGAACCTAAGATTTACCGCTGGCGGCAAGAGTCTTGCCTGGGTTCGCGATCCGGTGGACATGTACCGCTTTCATATCCCCGTTCCTGCCGGAACCAATCTCCTGGTAGCGGAATTCAGCCTGGTTGGAGCGTATGCGGCGGGCAACGACTTCGCTATCGGCAATACCTCCACTCCGGTGCAAGGCGACGTGAACTGGGACCAGCTCGTGCTCTATCCTGCGGACACCATCGCCGATCAGGTAACCGTGTCGGCTTCGATCAGGCTTCCTGACCACTGGTCTTTCGCCACCGCATTGCCGCATCCGTTGCAGCAGGGTGGCGCCATTCGCTTCGATCCTGTCTCACTTACCGTGCTGATCGATTCACCTCTCATGTGCGGGTCTATCATGCGCGAGTTCGACATTACGCCCAAAGGTGTTTTGCAGCGCCACCTGCTCGATCTCTTTGAGAAATCGCCGGAAGGTCTCAATCTGCCGCCGGACCGAATTGCTGCTTTCCGCAATCTGGTGTCTGAAACGGGCGCCTTGTTCCGCACGCGTCACTATGCCAGTTACCACTTCCTGGTGGAAGCACAAGGTGAAACCAGCGACGGACTGGAGCATCACCAGTCGAGCGATGAACAGGTGCCGGAACTGGGGATGGTGAGCCCTCCTTTCTCCGCAGAAGCGGGCAATTTGCTGGCTCACGAGATGATCCACTCCTGGAATGGAAAATTCAGACGGCCTGCCGGCCTGGCGACAACGGATTACCAGCAAGCGATGGTTGGCGACATGCTGTGGGTGTATGAGGGCCTCACCAGCTACTGGGCAGAGGTGCTCGGTGCCCGCTCCGGACTGGAAACAGTGGCCGAGGTAAAAGATCGGCTCGCACTTTACCAGGCGGAGATGGACACACGCACCGGGCGCGGGTGGCGAAACCTGCAGGACGTCTCGAGATCGGCCCAGGTCCTCTACTCCGCTGGGCAGCCGTGGAGCATTCTTCGCCGTTCTACAGATTTTTACAAGGAAGGCCCTTTGCTGTGGCTGCAAGTCGATAGCATTCTGAGGGAAAAAAGCAAAGGAGCGCGCAGCCTGGATACTTTTGCCGCCGAGTTCTTTGGACCACCCGACGGAGTGATGACGGTGAAGCCATACACCTACGAGGACCTGGTCGCCGCATTGAACCACGTCGTTGCCTATGACTGGAACAGTCTGTTCCAGGGCGATCTGCTGGCCACACGTCCCACGCCGGTTTCACCCGGTCTCGAAGCGGCTGGTTGGACCGTCATCTACTCGGACGAGCCAGACCAGGCTGCCGTCGATGCGGAAAGTGTCTCTCAGCAGGCCGATCTGTCGACTTCGATCGGACTGGTCATCGATCAGGATGGAACCATTATCGACGTCGCTCCCGGCTCGGCCGCGGGCCGGGCCGGTCTGGCTCCGGCAATGAAATTGATGGGTGTTAACCATCGCGTATACTCGGCGGAGTTACTCCGCCAGGCCATTGTGAATGCGGAGACGACACCGCAAGCCATCGATTTGCTGACCCTGACGGATGGTTACTATGGCGAATTCACGGTGGATTACCACCAGGGTCTGCGCTCGCCACACCTCGCCCGAATTCCGGGAAAACCGGACCTGCTGACGGCGATTCTGCAACCGCGGCGAACCGATTAGACGAAATGCTAGAATTTCAGGAGTCTTGATCCTTCCGCCGGCTGGATTGGGGAAAAAGAAGCATGGTCGATTCACCACGCGGTTCACGGGCGTCGAGACGTAAGACACCAACGATTTATGATGTAGCGCGCGAAGCGCGGGTTTCCGTCTTCACCGTATCTGCCGTTATTAACAACAAGAGCCATGTCGGCCCACCGCTCAAAAAGCGCGTGGATGCCGCCATTCTCAAGCTGAATTACCGGCCCAATTCTCTGGCTCAAAGCCTGGCCAACGAGCGTACGCGCACGCTGGGCGTGATTGTGCCGGATATTTCTAACCCGTTTTTCCCCATGCTGGTGCGCGGGGCCGAGGATACGGCGCAGAAGCGCGGATACAGCATTCTTCTTTGTAACAGCGACGGACTTCTCGAAAAAGAAGAGCTCTACCTCGACTTGCTGTTGGCAAAGCGGGTGGATGGCATTTTGCTCACTAAATCGCCGGGTGAGCTCAGTCCACAGACCATCAGCCTGATGTCGGGCATGAATGTTCCCACTGTGCTCATGATGCGCACCTATCCCAGCCTCACCGGCGACGCTGTGATTACCGACGATCTCCAGGGCAGTTTTGAAGCCGTTTCGCACCTGGCGAGGATTGGACATCGAACCATCGCCATGGTGGGCGGTCCACTGAATGTCAGCAACGGCCGAGCCCGGCTGCAGGGGTTTAAGAAGGCGCTCAAGGCCAACGGCCTAAGCTTCAATCCAAAGCTTGCGTACGAGGGAGATTACCGTATTGACTCCGGCCACCGGGCCGGTTTGTCGCTGTTACCGCATCGTCCTGATGCAGTCTTTGTGGCAAATTTCCTGATGACCGTTGGCTTTTTGCAGGCTGCCCAGGAGATGGGTATGCGGTGTCCTGAGGATTTCGGGCTCGTCACCCTGGATGACTATCCCTGGCTCCGTTTATTCGATCCTCCGCTTACGGCTATGGAATTGCCAAAGTATGAAGTGGGTTGCATGGCGACCGAACTTCTTCTCGACCGGATCGAGGGCAAGAGCGCACCAGCCGTCACGCACAAGATTGCCCCTCATCTCTGTGTGCGGGAATCGTGTGGCTTTGGACTGCGGAACGGTTCGACCAGCGTGAATGCCGCCCCTGGCCTGCCCGCGCTGGTGAGCCGGGCCCGCCGCAAGTCGCACTGACGGGAAGCGAAAACCCTAGACAGGAAGGCCGCGGATTGAGAACCGCATCCCATCTGGATCTGTCCTGATCGCGGACCCTGGCTGCCCCATATCTCGCTCGTTTTTCGCGAGATGTGGGATTCCATTGCCTTATCCTTGCAACTTCGGAGCTTGCTTCGTCCTTGAAGGCGAACGGTCAAGACTCGTCCGCTGGTAATTGGAATTCTTAAGCGAGCTTTTTTCACAACCTCGTACGGAACGGCAGAAACACCCCCCTACAAACATTCGACACGGCGTCAACTGCCTACTAGCGGCAAGCGCGGGTCGGTCTGCTTCCAGGTCGACCGAAGCCAAACGTGCTCAGGGTCTTCTGTCACCGTCATGGAGCGCGAAGTTCCGGCCAGGAAGTTGAGGTAATAGGTGTCGTACCCGGGACCGGCGACTACCGGGTGATAGCCCTCCCGGACCAATACCACATCGCCGTCGTGCACTTTTACCAGCGACTCCCGCGACCGATCGGAACGATAGAGGTTCTGCAGCGCAAAGCCCCGCGCCTCCTTCATTCGATAGTAGTAAATCTCATCCAGATCAACTTCAACCGGCGGTTGATGGACATCATGCTTGTGGGGAGGATAGCTTGACCAGTTGCCACCCGGAGTATAGACCTCAAAGACCACCAGCTTGTCGGCCGGAAACGCGGGGGCTATCACTTCGACAATCTGGCGAGAAGTATTCTCGCCCCCACGCAAGGCGCTGTCTACGTCGTCGGGCGTCACCAGCCTCGGTTCGAGACTGGCTTCCGAGGGCACGCGGCACTCAGCTATCTCGCAGAGCGTTTCCGCCTTCAACGTGACCCGGCTATCGCAGGGCAGGTAGAGGGTATAAGGAAGCCCGTCGAACACATCCTTTCGCGCCCCTATCGATCGAGCACCTGCGCCCCAGTTGGCGATACAGCGCCCGCCCAATACTACTAGGACCATCTCTTCGCTTCCGGTGCGCAGCTCCAACAGCTGTGCCGGCAACAGGCGCGTCACTACAAAACTCATCCACTCCCACCCGGCTTGCTCGCGGGTGAAACCGACCAGTTCGCCGCCCTGATCCGCGGGTAGATGGCGCGCCCGTACTACACTCTCCAGTTGCATTCGGTGCTCCTGCTCACGACAGCCCGACTAACCGCTTAGGAGATAGTATAAGGAGCCTTGCCTTTTCCGCTACAGGCGCGTCAAACTTTCTTTCGAAAGGCTTCATAAGGGCTTAGGTATTCTCATGCTGCCCCGGGAAATGGTTTAGATTGAACTCTCGACCCCTTACCTTCATGCCCACTGTCCACCTGCCCAAGAAGTTCGGCTTGCTAAATGCGATCTCGATCAACATGTCCAACATGGTGGGCACGGGACCGTTCATCACCGTCCCGGCCATTCTCGCCACCATGGGAGGACCACAAGCCCTGGTTTGCTGGTTCGTGGGAGCGTTAATTGCTATTGCGGATGGCCTGGTGTTCGCTGAGCTAGGCACCACCTTCCCCAGTTCCGGTGGCTCCTATACCTACCTCCGCGAGTGTTTCGGGCGAGAAGGCCTGGGACGCTTGATGGCCTGGCTCTTCGTCTGGCAGTTCCTCTTCAGTGCAACCCTGGAGATTGCGACCGGCACCGTGGGCATGGCGCTCTACACAGGTTTTGTGTTCAAAGGACTGGTCGGGCGGCCGTGGGCCTTACGACTGCTCGCCGCGGGCTTTGCCCTGGCAGCCATGATCCTGCTTTATCGAAAGATACGTGATATTGCCCGCATCATGCTGGTGCTTTGGAGCGGCCTCCTGTTGACCAGCATCTGGGTTGCCGTCGAAGGCATGATGCATCTGCAGACGCGCCTGCTTTTCGATTTCCCGCCGGGGGCATTTCATCTGAATCTGGCATTCATGCTGGGCCTTGGCAATGGAACCATGCTGGTGATGTTCAACTTTCTCGGCTACTACAACATTTGCAACTTGGGAGACGAGGTGCGGCAGCCCGAGCGGGTCATCCCCCAGGCCATCATAGGATCGATTCTTCTTGTCCTGCTTCTCGATCTGGCGATTTCCGTCGCGTTCACGGGTGTCATACCGTGGCGGGAGATGATCCAGCCAGGTACCGTGATTTATGACGCTGTCGGCTCGGTCTTCATGGAACGGGTGGCCGGCTTCTGGGCCGGGCAGTGGTTAACAATCATGGTGTTGCTTACGGCCTTCGCTTCGGTCTATTCCATGATGCTGGGCTATTCGCGTATTCCCTTCGCGGCGGCGCTCGACGGCACCTTCTTCCGCTACTTCGGCAAGACTCACCCTACTAAAGACTTTCCTCACCGATCATTGCTACTGGTTGGCATTCTGTCGGCGATCGCCAGCTTGTTCGCCCTGGTGCAGATCATCACCGCCCTGATCCTGGCCCGGATTTTGATCATGTTCGTCAGCCAGATCATCGGCCTGCTGGTTCTCAGAAAGCGCCACCCGGAGGCGCCACGTCCTTTTCGTATGTGGTTGTATCCGCTACCCGCTTTGTTTGCCATGGCCTGCTGGCTCTATATATTCCTGGTGCAAGCCTTCGAGCCCCAGGGCTGGCGATACATGCTCTACGTTCTGGCGGTATTCGTCAGCGGCGTCAGTCTCTTCCTAATCCTGGCCCGGAAGCAACGGTACTGGCCCTTTGCCCCCTAGTGGATCACCCTTCCAGGTATGCGTTCGCCCTTAAGGTAGTATTTTCGACCTCAAATTCGCATGACAATATCGTCTCCAATATGCGAGTCAACATTCGAGCCCGACTACCCCACCAGCAAGCGAGCGACTTTCGCACTCTTCCCTTGGCCGTCACCATAGAGAATTCGCGCGGCCTCAAGGCCAACTATCAGCACGCAACCACGGCCGCGGAACTGCTGCATCTGCTGGACAAGCGCACGGATCTAAACGCCGCGGTGCTGGATCGGTTTCGGGAAGAATTGAAGTTCACGCATGCCGCCAAGCTGAGCGACATTGAAATGAGCGAAGAGGTACTGGAGCAAATCGGCTTTTTCATCTAGTTTTCACTGTCCGATTGCCTTAGTTGCCTCGGTTCTCGATTAGATCTCGCCGCCAAGGGATAGCCCTGGCGGCGAGACTCGTTTCAGGACATCTCACCTGTTGCTATATCCTTTCCGGTGGACGACAACTGGACAACGGGATGACCAGCACAATTACGGCACGACGGCTGTTGCGCGGCAATGAGATCGTAGAGTATCCACGCATCACGGTCGACGACGGGCAGATTACTTCCATCCTTAGCCGGGAGACCGGCCATGCGGGCGATTCCTACCCTGACGCCACGCTGGTCCCCGCTTATGTCAACATTCATGTCCACGGCGCCGTGGGCCACGACGTGATGGAAGGCACTCCCCAAGCGCTGCAGGCGGTGGGAGCCGCGCTCGCCGGGCACGGGGTGGGAGCGTATTACCCGACGACCGTCACCTCATCCACCGAGGAAACCCTGCGCGCATTGGACATGATCGCTGGGGTGATCGACCGGGAACCGTCAGCCACCGCCGCGGTCCCATTGGGCATTCATCTCGAGGGCCCATTTCTTTCCCCGGCCAAGCGTGGCGCCCACACAGCAGCGCTGCTGGTGCAGCCTTCGATCGCGCTGTTTGACCGTTTCTGGCAAGCTGCCCGCGGGCATATACGCATTCTGACGATCGCCCCCGAACTGTCCTCGGCGCTCGAGTTAATCGAGCACGCCAATCGCCTGGGCGTGGTGTGCAGTCTGGGTCACAGTAACGCTACCCTGGTTCAAGCCGAGGCGGGCGCCCGCGCTGGAGCGCGCAGCGCAACCCATACCTTCAACGCCATGCGCAGTCTTGATCATCGTGACCCCGGCATAGCAGCTTACGTTTTGGATGATGACGCCCTTTTTGCAGAAATGATCTGCGACGGCATTCACGTAGATCCCGCAATGGTCCGTCTGTTCTTTAAAGCCAAGGGACTGGAAAAATCGGTTTTGATCACCGATGGCATGAGCGCGACCGGCATGCCCGACGGGAAATACAAGCTTGGCGATCTGGAAGTCGAGGTTGCGCATGGGCGTTGCACTACAGGGGGATCGCCCGGGGTCCTGGCGGGCAGCGTCTTAACCATGGACCAGGCAGTGCGCAACTTCTCTTTGTTTGCCGGCGCCGACATCGCTGTTGGCGCTCAATTGGCCGCGCGCAATCCGGCCCGGCTGATGGGTCTGGACCGGGACTGGGGCTGTCTTGAAGAAGGGCGGGAGGCTAATTTGGTGGCCCTGTCGCCAGATGGTCACACCGTGCAATCCTTCCGCGCCGGGCGGCCGCTGCTGTAGCGTTTTCAGGTTCCGCCAGCCTGAGGCGGAGATCAGTTCATTCCTTTTCCCATCCCAACGCCTCGGCAACCTGGCTGGCGAGACGCAGCGGATCGAAAGGCTTGGGCAGAATGGCGGCGACAGGCAGATGCGAAAGAGACCCATCGTGGACCGCTTGCAGCTTAGCGGTTAGCAACACAATAGGGATGTGACTCGTGGCGCGAGCTGTCCTGAGCTTGGCAAGCATGGCTGGTCCGTCCATCGCCGGCATCATCACGTCGAGCAGGATCGCATCCGGCTGATGCTGGGTAGCGCTCTCAATTGCCTGCGCGCCGCAATAGGCCTCGGCTACATCCCAGCCAGCCATGGTGCGCAGGCTGTGCACTGCGGCTTGCCTCGCAGCGTCATCATCATCCACAACCAGAACGCGCCTTTTCACAGTCACTCTCCGGGTAAGTGGGGCCAGTACAAGGTACCCCAAACATCGCCAATAAGAGCTTCCACTTTCAGGCAATTACTTCCGCGCGATTTCCACGCGCAGGGAAAGGGGCAACCCTTTCCCCTGGCAAGGACGGAGCCCACGGATTGAGCAGCAACTTAAGCCATTTTCAGCGGTCTGACTCCTCCATCTTCATCGTCGTCCTCGTCCTCATCGTCGTCCTCGTCTTCGTCTTCATCCTCATCGTCTTCGTAATCTTCATCCAGATCGTCTTCGTCTTCCTCTTCGTCCAGCTCATCAATATCTTCGTCTTCTTCGTCGTCGTCCTCGTCTTCTTCCTCGTCGAGATCGTCCAGAGATTTCAGAAGCTCAAGCGCCGGCGGCGGATCCGCTTCGTCCCACAAAGCGGTAGTCGGTTCGAGTTGCATGGCGGCGAGGTAGCTGGCATAGCCTTCATTGTGGGGGGGCGTTGTAAAGGACATTCGCACGATTTCTCTTCTCCTCTGCCTAGAATGTACATGGGCCATGTTTGCGCCCGGGTTTCTCCACGCTTGGATGCCTCAGAAAGACTATCGTTGCTGTCAAGGGGCGGGAATTTCTAGGTCCGGCGGTCCCCTCAGACATTGCTTTTCCGCATCCATCCATGTGGTAATTTTCTTAACATCAGCCCGGTGATCCCGGCAAGCTTCCAACCAATCCCCGGAGCAATCACCTTATGGCCGAGCCAATTCCAACCACTGCTTTGTTGCTTATCGATGAATCCCGCCAGGAAGAGATCAGCGTCACGCACACGCCATTCACCATCGGACGGCTGCAGGACCGCGACCTGGTCCTGGCGCACGCCTTCATTTCCCGCGACCATGCCGCCATTCTCTATGAGAAGGGCCAGTTTCACGTGGTCGACTGTGGCAGCCGCCACGGCACCTTTCTTAATGCCCAGCCTCTGGTCGACCGGCAGACGCTCAAGCCGGGAGATGAGATCCGCCTGGGTTCGCTGAACGGCCCTTCGCTGCGCTTCGGCCCCGCCCGCGAAAGCACTTCGACCATACACAAATTGTTGGACGAGTTGCATGCGATTTCGACGCCAACCTCGGACCTGGAGAAACTGAGCTGGTTCCTGAGTGCGGCACAAAGGTTGAACACCACGGGTGCGGTCAATGAGATCTTGTCGACGTTGGTGGAAGCCACCCTGGAGTTGACCCAGGTGGAGCGAGGATACGTATTCCTAAGGGATGAGAAAGGCAAGTTGACCCTCGCTGCGGGCCGCAGCCTGAAAGGGGATCGTCTGGAGGACGATTCGACTATCTCCCACAGCGCCATCGCCCAGGCGCTCAAAGCGTCGAAGTTCATCGTGACCGACACTTTGTCGGCTGAGGCCAATTCGCGGACGGAAAGCATGGTGCAGCAGAGCATCCGCATGGTGTATTGCATTCCGCTGCGCAAGCGGGCGGCCAGCTCCGATTTGCATGAGAAAGATATTCTCGGTGTTCTTTACCTGGATAGCCGGCTGCAACCCGGCAAGCTGAGCCAGGTCGACAATGATCTGCTGGAGACAATCTCGACCGAAGCCGCGGCGTTGGTCGAAAATGCCTTTCTTGCCCAATCGGAAGAATCGGCACGACGCTACCGTGAAGAACTGAACATCGCCGCCGCCATCCAGCAGGGACTGATGGAGTTTGCCATCCCAAACCTTCCCTACGCCCGGGTACACGCCCGCAGTGTCGCCTGCAAGGAGGTGGGCGGTGACTTTTATGACGTAATTGCCACTCCGAGCGGCCTCTACGTGGTGATTGCTGACATCTCCGGCAAAGGAGTGTCGGCGGCCATTCTTGCCTCTACGCTGCAGGGACTCCTCTATGGACTGCTGCTGGCCGGCCAGCCGTTGGCGCAGATCGCGGATGTGGCCAATCGTTACATTTGTGAGAAAAATGTTCAGAAATACGCGACCATGATCCTGGTCAAGCTGGGGCCGGACGGCACCTTCGAGTACGTCAATTGCGGGCATGTGCAGCCAATGCTGGCCAACACGACGGGGGTCAAGCGGCTGGAAAATGCCAACATGGTCGTGGGCCTGATCGAAGAGGCTACCTTCACTTCTGAGCGGTTGCAGCTCAAGCCCGGAGACCGGATTGTGCTGGCGACGGACGGCGTTACCGAAGCGGAAAGCCTGAGTGGCGATTTTTTTGGCGAGGACCGGCTGGAAGCCGCCCTCGCAGGTTCCACCATCGAAGGGGTGCTGAGCAAAGTTGAGAACTTCATGGCTGGCGCGCCGCCTAATGATGATTTCACTATGCTTGAGGTCCTTTATAGTGCCTAAGCGGTTTAACAATTGGTGTAGACCGAAGCACAGGACCTTTTCCGTGGTTTTCTCCCAAGGAAAACCACTCCTCGCGGCCTTTTGTCGGGCCACAGTAATTGTTAAGCCGCTCTAAGCGCCCACTGGGCCGCCCAATATCCGCACATTCCATGGACCCCGCCTCCGGGGGGTGTGGACGACGAGCAGAGGTACACTCCGTCGAGTGGGGTGGCGTACTGGCGCCAGGTGGGCCGCAGGAAAAATTGCAAGCCCGCAAAAGATCCGCCGTTGATGTCGCCGCCCACCAGGTTTGCATTCCAGGCGTGCATCGCCTGGGTATCAAAGACCGCACGAGCTAGAATGCACTCGCGAAAACCGGGCGCGAATCGTTCCACTTGATCTTCCAAGGCTTTCAATGCCGATCCAGACCAACCGTTGGGCACGTGGCAATAGGCCCAGGCTATGTGCTTGCCCGCGGGTGCACGGCTGGGGTCAAACAGCGTTGGCTGGGCGAGCAGAACAAAGGGGCGATCGGTCATTGTCCCGGTCATTGCCCCGCCGTGGGGCGCCCGTTCTGAGGCGGCGATTTCGTCGAAGGTCCCGCCGAGGTGCACGGTGCCCGCGCGCAGGCATTCGCGAGCACGCCATGGAATGGGCTGGCTGAGCGCCCAGTCCACCTTAAACACGCCTGGACCGTAGCGGTAACGCTCCAGTTGCCGCCGGAACGATGGGGGAATGTCTTCGCCACCCAGGGTCAGCAACTGCCTGGGGCTCACGTCCAGGAGAGCCAAATCCCCCAGGCCCCGCAGCGACAGAACTGGAGCATTGGTAGCGATCCGGCCACCCGCTTTTTGCAGGCAGGCCACGAGTGCATCGGCGATGGATTGTGCTCCGCCTTGCGGGATGGGCCATCCCGTGGCATGACCGGTTACTCCAAAAACCAGGCTGAAGGCGGCGGAAATGGGCGATTCCAAAGGTAAGAATGAATGCGCCGCCATTCCGGCGATGAGAGCGCGAGCGCGGACTCCCTTGAAGCGGCTATCGGCGAGAGCTCGCGCGGAACGCAAGCCGAGCAAACCGAAACGAGCCATGGCGATCGGATGCTGAGGCCAACCGATGGGCTTGAGCAAGTCATGCCGAAGGCCGTCCCAACTCGCGAGCAGGGGGCGATAGAGGCGAAGGTAAGCAGTTGCATCCGGCCCTAATTGGCAGGCCGTGTCCGCGATGTCCCGTTCCAGCGTAACGGCGGTTCCATCGTCCAGCGGGTGCGCCAGTTCCGCGGCTGGCCAAATCCAGCGCAACCCGGATTCGGCCAGCGGAAGGGTGGAGAAGAAGGGCGAAGTTACGGCCATTGGATGCACCGCGGAACCCAAATCATGGACGAAGCCGGGCAACGTGAGCTCGGCTGAGCGTAGGGCTCCACCGGCGACGGACGCCGCCTCCCGCACCTCCACGGCAAAGCCGGCACGTGCCATGACAATCGCGGCAGCCAAGCCATTGGGACCTGCTCCGGCAATGGTGACGTTTCCGGCCACAATGAGAAACCAATCATTAGATGGGAGAATCTGAAGGAGTATGACAACCTTGCAGACAGAAACGAGTGGAACTTTTGCGCTGGGTGAAAATCTCACGATTCACCGGCTTGGATATGGCGCCATGCGTATTACCGGCCCCGGCATCTGGGGCGAACCGAAGGACCGCGGTGAAGCGATCAAAGTTCTAAAGCGTGCGATTGAGCTGGGCGTCGACTTCATTGACACCGCAGACTCGTACGGCCCTGAGGTGAGCGAGAACATCATCGCGGAAGCTCTTTACCCCTATCCCTCAGGACTGGTGATCGCGACCAAGGGCGGATTCGCGCGATCGGGCCCTAACAAATGGGAGGCGGTCGGCCGGCCGGAATACCTGAGGCAGTGCGTGGAAATGAGCCTGCGCCGTCTGAAGTTGGAGCGTATCGACCTTTACCAACTGCATCGGATCGATCCTAAGGTCCCGGTGGAAGAGAGCCTGGGCGCACTCAAAGAAATGCAGAAGGCGGGTAAGATTCGGCATACTGGGTTGTCAGAGGTTTCTCCAGCGGAGATTGATCAGGCGAGCAAGACGGTCAAGATTGTCAGTGTGCAGAACCAGTACAACTTGAGCGATCGGCGACATGAGAAGGTGTTGCAGTACTGTGAACAGCGGAATTTGGCGTTCATTCCCTGGTTTCCGGTGGCAGCCGGGAAGCTTGCGCAATCGGGTGGCCCGCTGGACCAGATCGCTAAAAAACATGGGGCGACGGTGGCTCAGCTTTCGTTGGCTTGGTTGCTTCACCACTCACCAGTTCTGATTCCTATTCCGGGAACGTCTTCGGTGAAGCATTTGGAAGAGAATATGGCAGCTGCCAAGTTGCAACTTTCGCCTGAGGATTGGAAGACGGTTGAAGGGGCGGCTGGAAAAGGATGATTGGTTTTCACGTGGAAACAGTCCCTTCCCTTTAGACCGGTTAGGAGAGGGTGGATACATCCAAAATCTACGGAGTCCGCGAGTTTTCTGGAGTCACCGGTCTGATGCTTTGTATCAGGGCACGACTTTAGTCGTGCCGCTCAAGGTCAACAGAAAATGAAACTCCAGGGAGCGCTTTAGCGCTCCGGAAAATCTTCCGCTCCGATTCATGCGCTTTAGCGTTGGCGATCCCAGCGGGCTTAGCCGAGCTCTCTCGCTCGTACCGGCTGAAACATGATCGATTAATTCAGTGACGCACCAAACTAAGGCTTTGGCGTGGCGGCGACGCGGAGCAGGGTTTGGGTTATGCGGAGGGCAGCGCGGAGTGAGCCGCCTAGCGAACCGGCTACCTTGCTGATGCCACCGGTACGTTTCCTGCAAGTTATCGGAATTTCGCGGATGCGTAGGTTGCATTGGGCTGCTCGCATCTGCATCTCCAGATTCCAGCCGTAGGTTTCTTCGCGCATCCGCAGACGGGTGAGAGCTTCCCTGGTGATCGCTCGAAAGGGTCCCATGTCAGTGTAGGAGACTCGGTAGAGCAGGCGGAGAAGAAGGCCTGCGAGCCAGCCGGCGAAGATCTGTGAGATGAGCATGCTGCCCGGCTCCCGCTTGCCGCGCATACGGGAGCCGATCACAAAGTCACAGTCTCCGGCGAGGATTGGTTGTAGCAGTTGCCCCATTTCGGCGGGTACGTCGCTGCCGTCGCCATCCATGAAGACAAGAATGCTGGACCCAGTATCGGCAGCTGCTGCGCCGGCAGCGCAGGCGCGCCCATAGCCTCGTTGTGGCTGGCTGACCACCCGTGCACCTGCCGCCTTCGCCTCGGATGCGGTCGCGTCGGTGCTGCCGTTGTCCACTACGATGCACTCGCGGATCAGATCCCACGGCATTTCGCGGACCACGGCTGCGATGTTCTCAGCCTCGTTCAAGGCGGGAATGACAACCGAAACCCAGTACGTCAAATCAGAGGCTCCAGCGTAAGCCGCAATTCGCGCAAGCCGGAGGGGGCTGAGGGCTTAACAACGCGCGCCGGAACTCCTGGTATTTTTCTCCATTCCAAATTTCGCGCATGGTCTGCTGGGTGGCGTTGCCCAAGGTGAAGCTGTCATATCCGCGCATCGAAAATGGGGCAATGCAACAGGGAAGCGCCTGTCCGTTCGCGGTGATGTACATCAGGCTCCAGGGGCGACGGCAGAGCGACCAGGGGCTGTCGTCTTTGCGCTTTTTGATGCTCACCTGAGGCTCAGTTGCACCCGATGCGCTGAACATAATACCAAGCTCCTCCGCCACCGCCTCGGCCCTTCGGATCACCTCTTCCTCCTGCCGGGTGGTGTGTTCGAACAGTGCCGACTCAGCCCTCGCAAGCCCCTGCCCCCCGGGGAGATACACCATTCTTTGCAGATAGACTTCCATCACACCCAGCCGATGGGCCAAGCGAATGAAGGCTTCCAATTGGGCCAAGGTCTCGCGCAAACCGGTAAGCCAGAGGGAGACACGCGGCAATTGAGTATTGGCACTGCGCTGCATCGCGACGAAGTTGCCCACGTTGGTGACGATGCGGTCGAACATGTCTTTACCGCGCACCATCTGGAAGACGGACGACTCAGCGGCATCGAGCGAAACGCGCAACTCATCGAGGCCGGCGTCGATCAGGGCTTGGCCGTTGGTTTTAGTCAGCAACGTGCCGTTGGTATTGAAGAGCACATAAACCCCGCGCTCCTTTAAATAACGGATCATGCGCGGCAGCTCTTTCACCAGCATCGGCTCGCCCACCCCGTGCAGTACCACGCGAGCAATTTTGGGGTACTGGTCGATGATGCTGGTGAATAGCTCCCACGACATATCTTTCTCGGGCTCGAGCTCTTCGAAGGTACGGGGGCAGGTGGTGCACAACAGGTTGCAGCGGTTGGTGGTTTCCAGATAAAGGCAAACCGGATCGGCTTCCATGATTACCGAGAGCTGGTCTTCCAGTTTCTCAAAGTAACGCCGCATGTCCTGCTGCGGTAGTACAGAAAGATTCTCGCTCATGGGTTCCTCGCATAGATGGCAAACGCTTTGTGGGGAGTGGATCCCCGGGGGGACCGTCTCGCTTGCAGCAGACCGGCGCCCATGCACCACAACGCCAGCAGGGCCGTGGTGGTATATAGCCATTCAAACATGTAGTACATGGCTGGCCCAGGATTGGCAAGTGAGGTGGTGTAAAGGTAAAAACAGGCGGTAGTGAAATAGAGCATCGGCACGTAGGGGATCAGACACACGAAAGGCAGCAACCACAGGTAGTACCAGGGGTAGTGAGAAGAGAACAGCAGCATGAGCGCTGTGGCAAGGACGAAGGCGCAGCGAATCGCAGTCCCCGCGCCGGCCTCACTCGTCCACCAGGCCCAGAGGGCTAACCCCAACAACAGCAATGCAGCAAAGGCATAAAACGCGCCGGTCGGGAGCGACTCCCGGTGCAGGCCATGGCGGGCCAGGGTGAGCAGAAAGTAGCGACTCCCGGATTTCAGCCCTTCCTCCGTTGCGTACTCGGGCAAAAACCCGAGCACCTGGCGTCCCACGCTCGCGTAGCAGGCGTAGCCGGCCGCAACCATGCCAGCCACGACGGCCGGCATCCTCCAATCGCGCCACTCACTTCGCCGGTAGAGCGCGGGGAAGAGGGCGATGGGGTAGAGCTTAATCAGGGTCGCGGCAGCCAAGGCGATTCCGGCCGCCATCGGCTTATGGCGGACATAGAAGAGCAGAGCGAGAGCAATAAGGGGCAGAGCCACGCCATCCACGTGTCCACTGCTCGCGACCTCCCAAAGGACCAATGGATGCCAGGCATAGATCAGCACTTGTTCGCGCCGTAAGCCAACTGCTTGCAGCAGCTTGAGCAGAACCCAGAGGGTGAGCGACTCCAGGCCGACCATACCCGCCTTCATCCAGCGTACCGATGCGCCCACTCTGCTGATGAGCAGGAAAAGCATCTGTGATCCAGGAGGATAGATGGTATGTGCATACCCTCGCCGATTGATATGTGGATAGATATCGAGATCGCGGAGGAATGCCAGATGAGGATCGGCGGGAATGTAGCGATACGGATTGATACCGGCGGCCTGCACCCGCCCATCCCAAACGTAGCGGAAAATATCGCTCGAAAGAAAGGGCGGGGAAAAGAGACAGACCAGCCTGCAGGCGAGGGCACAGGCAATCACAATCACGAGTGTCCAGCGATTCACGGGCCCGTTCAGGATTACCCAGACGGCCACCAGATAGCCGAGTGCCTGATACATGGCGACCAGACCAAAGCCAATGACGTAATGATGAATCTCGTCCACTCCCTGGCGGCAGAGCGCCAGGAGAAAGAGTCCCAGCAAGGCAAGCGCGCTGTTGGTGACCCACGGCTGTTGGATCACCTTGAACTACTCGCGCTACCGGTAGGCTGGAGGTTCTCGAGATACCGGCGGGTGTGTTTCGCGTGGTATCCCGCACCCGCGGGAGCAGCGAGTTCCCGTCGAAGCCGTTCGAGAGTGGCTGCGTCATCCACGTCGTACCAGGTGGGAAGCAGTTCGGTTTGCAAACCGATTTCCCTCGCCCGCTCTAACGTCTGAGCAAACACCCGCTCGGTGCTCCAGTCGATTTGCTCGAATAGGCGATGGTGCAGGCGCTTGATGCCCATCAGGTAGTAACCACCATCATCGGAGCCGCCCAGCACCATTCGATCTCCTGGGCGCGACAGGGTTTCGACAGCCTGCAACAAAGCGTCCTGAGGCAGGGTTGGGCTGTCGGAATCAATCAGACACACGGCGGTGAATCCGCAGGCAAACAGGTCTTCGGAAGCACGGAGGAGGCGCTCCCCGAAACCATCCCCTCGCTGCGCCAGTAGCTGGAAAGCGGGCGGCAGCAAGCCATCGAAAGCGGCCTCATCCCCTATCGGTGTGTAAGCCACCACCCCGGCGCTGTTGCCGGCTTCTGTTACCTGGCAGATGTTTTCTGTGGTGTCCCTGATAAAGCAAATGTTGAGGGCAGAGGCCTGTTCGGGAGTGAGAGGGGGAGAAAGCCTAGTCTTTACCTTGCCTGGGCGCGGAGCCTTGGCCATCACGGTCAGTGCGCAGCGGCCCTCCCCACGTGTGTCTTCCCCGGGTTGCAGTACCTTGTATGGCAAGCTTCAGCAGCTCCGATCGCACACCGCGTACTGGTACCAGTTGTCCTGCCACAGGCTGACCGTGCTCCAGGGCTGGGTGGCGATCAGAGACTGGAATTCGTTCTTGTTCAGCACTGCGGTACGACCGGGTTCATGGAACCGGGTACTCCAATCCCCCATCATGCGGGCGAAGAGCCACATGCAGGAGAGGGGAAGCATGGCGCGCAGGGCCGAGGTGGGCTCGGCAATGAAGCAACGGCCGCCCGGACGGAGAGCGGAGAATATTTCTCGTAGCGCCTGCGGCCGATCCCCCACGACCATCAGCAACCGGCTGGCGACAATGGCGTCGACTGGCTCCAGGGATTGCGAGAGGGCGAGCACGTTGGCTTTGACGAAATGACAATTCTTCAGGCGGCGGATGTCGGCACGGTCTTTAGCGCGGGAAAGCAAGCGCTCAGAAAAATCGACACCGGTGATCTGAATATCAGGGTAGCGCTGGGCCAGGCTGCAGGCGTAGAAGCCAGGGCCACAGGCTATTTCAAGAAGGCGGGTGTCGGGGCCGGGGCGGGCGCCGGGCCAAAGTGCTTGAGAGATGGCTGTAGTGTGATCGCGGAACAGATGCTCACGACAGAATGCGTAAAACCATGAACATCGTTCGAAAAGACCTTCCTGGTCACTGCGAAGGGGGCCAGGAAAGTCTGCTCCCAAATTTTCTATTGCCATCGTTTGAGTCCGGTTCTCTCGAACTTCGTCTCTGTGGCGCCGGTGATTTTGAGCCCAACCGCATCATAACGCGAGCCATGCTCCGGGGCGCTGCCGGAGGTGATCTGACTGTTTGATGCAATGGAAGTTACGACAATCGCTACAGATACCACGGAATATTCAATACAAGATGATAACGGCGCTTAGCGGACGGCCGGAGGGTTGGTGCGAAACCGATTGGCCCGCTCGAACTCTTCGCGCAGTTCGGGTGTCCTGAGGTTCTCGCGTAAATGGGCCAGCCGTTGCTCCATGGATAGAAGTGCATCCTCGATCTCTGCTCCGTTGGCATGGGCAATGTCACGCCACATGGAATAGGGGCTGGCTCCGAGCCGCGTCATCTCGCGCAGAGCTCGTCCCCCGATCGATCGCACGTCTGGCGCATCGGCAAAACGATCTTCCAGCATGGCGCTCAACGCAGTGGACAGAAATTGGGGCAGATGGCTGACCCAGGCACAGATCTCGTCATGCCTGGCGGCCAGGATGTCCATGGTGCGACAGCCGAAGCGTTCCACCCAGTCCCGCCACTCCGCGGCCAAAGGATGACCGGCAAACTCGGTGAACAGCCACACAGCCTGGGCGAAAAGCTGCGCGTCGGCATTTGCGGCGCCGCTTACTTCCTTACCTGCCATGGGATGCCCGGGGAGAAAACCGGCCTGGCCGGGGCCACCAAAGAGCGGCAGCGCACGGATCGCAATCGCCATTTTGACGCTGCCCACGTCGGTGACCAGTTGATGCGGCTTGAGCTGCGGAGCGAGTCTTTCCATCCAGTCCTGAATGGCAGATACCGGTCCGCTGAGAAGCACGAGGTCGCTGCTCACTGCCGCGCTGACAGCATCGATGGCGACGGCATCGATCGCTCCGCGCTCGAGCGCGAGCTGCGACTGGGATGGATGGCGGTCCCAACCGGCAATCTCGCCGGGAAATTGGGCGGTGCGCAAGGCCAAGCCTACAGAAGCGCCAATGAGGCCGGTGCCGACAATGGTTATGCGCTGGATCTTCATCTCAGAGGCCGTCGACGCTTAAGAATCTCCATGTCCCGACCATACCCGGATGCGCCATGAATTGGAGCCGGCTGCGGCGCGGCTAAAAAAAACGCCAAATGAGCTATAAGCGCTAGAAGGTCGGCGGACCAGGACTAAACCTTTCAAACTACAGGGATTTCAGCTCGTATGTTCCGGTCTACGGCGGAGGCGATGATGCGCAGTTGGTCCATGAGCTGGTCAAATTGCTCCGGGAACAGGGACTGCGCTCCGTCAGAAAGCGCTTTATCGGGGTTGGGATGCACTTCGATCAGCAACCCGTCGCAGCCGGCTGCGACCGCAGCGCGGGCCATGGGCGCAACCTTGTCCCGCCGGCCGACGCCGTGCGAGGGATCGGCGAGCATGGGCAGATGGGAGAGCTTCTTGATCACGGGGATGGCCGAAATGTCCATGGTATTGCGGGTGTAGGTCTCGAACGTACGAATACCCCGTTCGCAAAGCATTACGTCATAATTGCCGCCGGCCAGGATGTACTCCGCGGACAGAAGGAGCTCCTCGAGGGTTGCGGCAATGCCGCGCTTGAGCAGCACCGGCTTACGGACCAGCCCGATCTCGCGCAGCAGATTGAAGTTCTGCATGTTGCGAGCGCCCACCTGGAGGACGTCCACGTAGGGGAGCATCAGGTCGATCTGGGAAATTTCCATCACCTCGCTGACAATCAGCAGGCCGGTTCGGTCGCCCGCTTCCCTCAGCAGCTTGAGGCCCTCCAGTCCCAGGCCCTGGAAGGAATAGGGGGAGCTGCGTGGCTTGAACGCCCCTCCGCGGAGAAAGGAAGCCCCGGCTGACTTGACCTGGTCGGCCGCGGTAAAGATCTGCTCGCGCGATTCCACGGAGCAGGGACCGGCCATGACGACAATCTCATCGCCGCCTACGGCGACACCATTGGGAAAACGAATAATGGTTCCTTCCGGCCTGAAACCCCGGCCGGCCAGTTTGTAGGGCGACGAGATGCGCACCACCTCGGCGACACCGGGCAGCAATTCAAAGTCTTTGTGATCAAAATGCGAGGGCGTGCCTACGCCCGCCAATACCGTCTGGACTGTTCCGGTGGTGCGGTGAACATTGAACCCGACCTGAACGAGGCGTTCGATCACCCCCTGGATGTCTTCCTCGGTCGCTCTTTCCTGCATAGCAACAATCATGGTTACTTCCCTGTCTCTCTTGTTCTGGACGCCAGCTCATCTTTTTGCAGCGCCCGCATCACATCGATGATGCGCTCGTAAATGTGGGTCAGTTCGATATCGGGAAGCGGCCCTTGATTGGCCGCGCGCACATTCTCGAAGATCACTCGCTCACGGTTCGGCTCATATACCGGCATTGAGGTGGAACGTTTTAGCTTGCCGATCTCCTGCGCGGCGTGGGCCCGCGCGCTGATCAGCGCCACGATTTGACGATCCAGTTCATCAATCTTCTTTCGCCAGTCAACTATATCCATGCACTTCCCTTGTTTTTTATGATACGGGCGCGCAGGCGGGCAGGAGAACAACCCGGGCTTCAGAGGGTGTGCGAGAAAGCGCTACCCCAAGGGAGTCTAACAGCCTGCAGGACGACAGTCATGCTTTGTATAAGGGCACAACTTTAGTCGTGCCGTAAGACGATTGAAAATAGGACGGGCTTTAGCCGCCCTGACGGGATGGTCAGCTTTTTCGGTTAACCCAGGACTGGGTACTGGGCTAAGTTCACGTCCCCGGACGGGCAGAGTTTCTCCGCACCCTCTAAAAGCCCGCCGATTGGGTATTAACATTGGGTTAAGCCCGTACCCTGGGAAAGCAAGTTCTCACATAGGCTCTAAGCCCAAGATGATTGCATTGTCTTGTGCGGGGATCTGTCCGGCCCTCGACTTAATGTTGCACAGCAACCTGGCGAAGTCCCTGAAGGAAGGCTGAAATTGCGGCTGGAGCCTTGCCGGGCTCGGCCCTTTCAATCAGGGCAACAATGGCACTCCCAATCACCGCCGCATCCGCGAACTCGGCCACGGCGGCTACGTGATCCGCGGTCGAGATGCCGAAACCCACGGCAATGGGCAACCGGGTGAAACGGCGCAGGCGCTCCACCAGGCGGCGCGCATCGGAGGCCAGGTTTTGCTGCGCCCCGGTAATGCCTACACGAGAGATGGCATAGACGAACCCCTGAGAAACATCGGCAATCATCTTCAGGCGGTGATCGGTGCTGGTAGGGGCAGCCAGGAAAACCGGCATAAGCCCGTGGTGGTGGAGGTGAGTGAGATACTCTGACGCCTCTTCTACGATCAGGTCGGTGATCAATACACCGTCCACGCCGCAATTCGAGGCCTGAACACAAAAACGCTCCAGCCCAAAGCGCAGAACCGGGTTGAAATAGGAAAAGATCACCAGGCCGGCCCAGGGTCTCATGGCACGCAGTTCAGCCGCCAGGGCGAGCACGTCACGCAGGCGCGTACCGTTGGCCACGGCACGCTCGCTGGCGCGCTGGATGACCGGACCATCGGCTAAGGGATCGCTGAAGGGTACGCCCAACTCGAGAACTTCCGCACCCGCGTCGATGGCCGCCAGAGCCACTTCACGAGTGGTCGCCAGATCAGGATCTCCGGCGGTGAGATAGACGACCAAGCCGGGCTTTTTGCTAAATTCAATCGGCATTCGTTTTTGCTTCCGGGGCCAGGTGCAACTCGCGCGCCATGATACCCATATCCTTGTCGCCGCGGCCGGATAGATTTACTACCAGTATGTCATCCTGCGCCAGCCTGGGGGCCAAGCGGATACACTCCGCGATGGCATGCGCGCTCTCGAGCGCGGGCACGATGCCTTCCGTCCGGGCCAGCCGCTCAGCAGCGTCCAAGGCTTCTTCATCGGTGGCGGAAACATATTCGGCCCGACCCGAGTCGTGCAGGGCGGCATGCTCGGGTCCTACCGATGCATAGTCCAGGCCGGCGGAAACGGAGTGGGTCAAGGAGATCTGGCCAGCCTCATCCTGCAATACATAGGAATAGGTACCCTGGAGGACTCCGGGGCTGCCACCGCGGAAACGAGCGGCGTGGTTGCCCAGCGCCGGGCCGCGGCCACCGGCTTCGACGCCGATCAAGCGGACGCTGGGCTCTTCAACGAAATCATAGAACGCGCCGATGGCGTTCGAACCGCCGCCCACGCATGCGAGTACGGCAGTGGGCAGCCGGGTTTCCTTCTCCAAAATCTGCTCCTTCATCTCCTGACCAATCACGCGGTGGAAGTCGCGCACCATGGTGGGGTAGGGATGAGCTCCCAGGACACTGCCCAACAGGTAGTGGGTGGTGCGTACGTTGGTGACCCAATCGCGCATGGCTTCGTTAATGGCGTCTTTCAAGGTGCGGGAACCGGAACTGACGCCGCGGACTTCCGCTCCGAGCAGCCGCATACGGTATACGTTGAGCTCCTGCCGCCGCATGTCTTCCTCGCCCATGTAGACGACGCATTCCATGCCGAACAGGGCGCACACGGTCGCCGTGGCTACGCCGTGCTGGCCGGCGCCGGTCTCGGCAATGACACGACGCTTGCCCATGCGACGGG
This sequence comes from uncultured Acidobacteriaceae bacterium, assembly GCA_963717225.1. GTDB lineage: Bacteria > Acidobacteriota > Terriglobia > Terriglobales > Acidobacteriaceae > PALSA-350. The sequence continues at coordinate 112,879 of CAVQWB010000044.1, forward strand.
CCAACAATCCCTGGCCTAGACAATTGTTAATTTTGTGGGCGCCGGTGTGGAGCAGATCCTCACGTTTGAGGTAGATCTTCGCCCCGCCCAGCTGGCTGGTCAGACGGGCAGCCAGGTACATTGGGGTCGGGCGTCCGGCATAGTCCGCCAACAGTGAATCGAGCTCGGCGTGAAAGAGCGGGTCGGCCTGCGCTTGCGCATAGGCGTGTTCCAACTCCTGCAGAGCGGCCATCAGGGTTTCGGGGACATAACGCCCCCCATAGACGCCAAAGCGGCCGGCAACGATCTCGGTGGCGGTATTCATGATTCGGCTATCCTCAATGTTTCCCTAGCTGGAATGTTTCCTTAGCTGGCTAGAATTTCTTCGGCCGCTTCCTGTGCCGAGCGGATAAAAGCCAGTACCCGCGCCGGGTCCTTTTTGCCCGGGGCACTTTCAACTCCGCTCACCACGTCCACGCCCCACGGGCGAAGGATCTGAATGGCCTGCTTCACGTTTGCTGGGGCAAGGCCGCCGGCCGCAATCAATCGCAGATGCGGTGCTGCGCGGAGGAATGTGCTCCGGGCTTCAAGCCAGTTGAAGCTGGTGCCGGTGCCGCCTATCGTTCGCGCCGTCGATGAGTCCACAAGCACCCCATGGAGAGAATCGGTCTGGCCCAACTCGGCCAATTGCTGCTCAAAGCCCGCGCCTTTATAAGGCAAGACACCCAGGATACTGACCCGCCCGGGAAACTGGGCAAAATGTTGGCGCAGGCGGAAGGGCAGAAGTACGTCTGACGAGCGATGGATCTGCACCCCGGTCAAACCACTGGCGGAAACGGTAGAGACGATTTCGTCGAAGCCTGCGTCGACGAAAACACCGTACTTTTCCAGTTGCGGAGGCAGCTTTTCAGTGATTTTTCGAACCACGTTAGCGTTCACCTGCCTTGGACTTGGTGCAAAAACAAAACCGACCGCGTCCGCACCGCACTGGGCCGCGAAGCGAGCATCGTCGAGAGTGGTGTTGCCGCAAATCTTGATCCACATGGCAGCCTTTCACTTGCCCACGGGCGCGCGTTCAGCCGCATCCAAAAGCATGCTTTGCAGCGCCCTTTCGGGGTCGGGCTGCCGCATCAGCGACTCACCGATAAGAAAGGCATGGAACCCCGCGGCACGCAACCGGTTCATATCTTCGCCGGTCTCGATACCGCTTTCGCTCACGCGCACGGCCGCGGCCGGCAGCCGGGCGGCGAGATCGAGCGAGACCTCAAGGCGTACTGCGAATGTTTTAAGGTCGCGGTTATTTACCCCGACAGCATCGCAATCCAGGTCAAGGTCAAGGACTCGGTCGAGCTCTTCGGCGGTATGCACTTCGCAGAGTACGTCGAGCTCCAGGGCGTGTGCCCCGGCTGCCAATTGGCGGAGTTCCTGATCGCTCAGGGCTGCCGCGATCAGCAAGATGGCATCGGCTCGATGGGCGCGCGCTTCCAGAAGCTGGAACTCATCGACAATAAAGTCCTTCCGCAGGCAGGGTAGATCGCAAGATCGGGAAGCCAGCTCAAGGTTGTGCAAACTGCCCTGAAAAAAGTGCTCTTCTGTGAGCACAGACAGAGCAGCGGCGCCCCCCCGCGCGACTGCCGCGGCCAGGACTGCAGGATCGAAATCAGCACGAATCAAACCCCGTGAGGGGGACGCCTTTTTCAGCTCCGCAATCACTGCCGGTCCGCTTGCCGCCTTCTGGCGCAGCGTGCGGGCGAAACCCCGTGGTTGGTGGGCGGCCGCCGCCTGCTCGAAAGCCCGGGTGGACGAGGCGGTCTTCCGCTGCTGCAATTCGCGCCGGGTGGTGGCCAGGATCTTTGTAAGTTGGCTGTCCATCTTGCTAAGGTCGAAATATCAGTATATGCCGCCGGCGCTGGCCGATCGCGTTCTGGCGTAGACTCCATTTGGGCTGTACAGGCATCCAACTATCTATTTATGAACCAGTTCCCCCAACTTTGGGTGAAGTCGGCGGAGGCGGCGGGGCTGTGGGAGCGCCTTCGCACCGGGTCCCGGTCGGTGCTGATGCTTGACTACGACGGCACGCTCGCGCCTTTCCATATCAATCGTTTTGAAGCGACCCCCTATCCGGGAGTACTGGACCGGCTTGCCATCTTATCCGCACTGTCACCGGTTCGCCTGATACTGGTCTCCGGCCGTTCAGCCCAGGAGCTTCGCGGCGTGCTGCGTCCCAGCATCCGGGTCGAAATCTGGGGCAGCCACGGCCGGGAGCAGCTAAAGAGCGATGGGTCCTACGAACTGTATTCGCTTAATCCGAAGCAGCAGGCCGCTCTGGAACAAGTGCGATTGGAGATGTCAACTCTTGGCTTTCCAGAGACGCTGGAAGTAAAGCCCACGTCGCTCGCCGTCCACTGGCGTAGCTGCGAGCCGGCGATGCAAGAGCGGATTCGCTCCTCGATTCGTTCTGTCTTTGCCCGACTTGCTGAATCCGGCGGCTTACAACTGCTGCCCTTCGATGGGGGTTTAGAGTTGCGCTCGAGCGATCGCACCAAGGGAACCGCGGTGAGGCAGATCCTCTCCGAGGAACCGAACCAAATCCCGGTGGCTTACCTGGGCGACGATCTCACCGATGAAGACGCATTCACCGCGCTGGGAAGCCAGGGTTATTCCATCCTGGTACGAACTGAGGTTCGCGCGTCGTTCGCACGGTTTTGGCTACGCCCGCCAGAAGAGCTGGTGGAATTTTTGGACATGTGGATCGCAGGCTCACAGAGCCACTCCCCGGCGGCAACCGCGGAGGCTACGCGATGAGCGCGCCGAAACTGGTATTGGTTTCCAATCGCATCCCTATCACCATCACGACGGAGGATGGGAAACTGAAGGGGCAGCGCAGCAGCGGTGGGCTAGTGAGTGCCCTGGAGCCGCTGCTCAAGGACCATGGTGGCATCTGGGTAGGCTCGGGGGGCACAGAAGACTCTCCGCAGATCCGCAAGATCCTGGAAAAGTCGAGCGGGAACAGTCCTTACCAGTACGCTCCACTTTTCCTGACGGAGGAGGAGCAGAGCAACTACTATGAAGGCTTCTCCAATGAGATTGTGTGGCCGCTTTTTCATGATTTGCAATCGCGGTGCAACTTCGATCCCCGGTATTGGGATTTCTATGAGCGGGTCAATCGCAAATTCGCCGATGCGGTGGAGAAGGCTTCGAACGATGGTGACCTGATCTGGATCCACGATTACCAGTTAATGCAGGTGGGCAAGATTCTGCGCTGCCGGCGCCCCCACGCGCGGCTCGCATTCTTTCTTCACATCCCGTTTCCGTCACCCGACATCTTTGCCAAGCTACCCTGGCGCCAGCAAATCCTGCTGGACCTGCTGGCGCACGACCTGGTTGGGGTGCAGACTGGACGCGACCAGCGGAACCTGATCGCCTGCCTGCGCTGCTTCGTTCCCTCGGTCAAAATTTCCGGCCGTGGAGAAAGCCGCATGGTGGTGCGTGCGCAGGGGCACACCCACGTTGAATCTTTCCCGATCAGCATCGACTTTCGCGCCTTCTCTGAACAATCCGAATCCGCTCCGGTGGTGGAGCGCGCGCAGCAGATTAAAACCAAGACCCACGACATCCAGATCGCGGTGGGCATCGATCGGCTTGATTACACCAAGGGAATACCAGAGCGGCTCAAAGCGTTTGGTTATTTCTTACGCAACTATCCGCAATTCCATCGCAAGGTGGAGCTGATCCAGATTGTCGTGCCCAGCCGCGAAGGTATCCCTCGGTACGACCAACTCAAGCGGGAAGTGGAGCAGCTGGTAACCCACGTGAACGGTGAGTTCAGCGAACCGGGCTGGGTTCCCATCAATTACATCTATCGTTCGGTGCCGCGGGATGAGCTGGTCGCGATCTACCGGGCCGCGGATGTGGCTCTGATCACTTGTCTCAAGGACGGGATGAACCTGGTGGCGAAGGAATACTGTGCGGCCAAGACCGAAGTGAACGGGGTGCTGGTTTTGAGTGAATTTGCTGGCGCAGCCCCGGAACTACGCGTGGGGGCGATCCTGGTTAACCCTAACGACGAAGTGGGGGTGGCTGCGGCGCTCAAGCTGGCGCTGGAGATGACGCCGGAAGAGCGCCGGCGGCGCATGGTTCGCTTGCGCCATCAAATTCGGGAAGCGGACATCCTTGTGTGGCGGGATCGTTTTTTCCAGGCACTGGAAAAAACTGCGGCGGCTGAGTCGACTGTGTCTTAGGAGAAATCGGTGGGTTTGTGCTGCCCGTCCTATGTTGGGTCCATCGGTTTTTTTCCGCTCGGCTCAGGCGGCTATCAGTTCGGTAGCATTTTTTGGTTTTTTGCTTATGCTAGACTTCCTCTCACCTGCCGGCACACAGGCGGGAAAAATTGCGGTAGATTGCTGAGGCAGCCGATGTCATTCCTGTCGTCCGTTGTGTCTTTTTTCACTGAATCGTCTCCCAAGACCTTTTCTGAGGCAGCGGAAGGACTAATAACCAAGAGCGGCGCTAAGGTTATTGAGAAGATCTATCAGGGAAAGAGCAAGGGCTTAAAGGAGGCCGCCAAGGAACTGGATCCCCAATGGATCAATGGTGTCTGCCACGGAATGGTTCTCTATTACATCGGCAGCCAGTTTCGGGGAACTGCCGGCAAATCGGAGTTCCATGAGATGGCCCAGGCGGGGAAATTCACGACGTTCGGTCTGGTGCAGGATGAACTGAAGCTTAGCAAGAACCAAATCGCTCATCAATTCGATGCCTTCAGAGAAGAGCGGCAGAAGGAACGGGACGGCATCCAGGGGCAGCTTGACGCCCTGGATCCGATCAAGTCGAAAGGCATGAGTGACTTTTTGGGTTCCGGCTCATCCATTACAAGCAGTTCGTCTCTCAGCAAGCGGCCCTCTCTCTCTGCCTCTGCATCTTCCTCCTCCTCAACCTCGGCAGTGGAGAAGGCGCTCATCGAAAAACGCGACCAGATCGACTCGCTCTTAGATAAAGAATCCGACAGGGTGAAGAAGGAACTTGATAATTGCGAGGCGGGCTTTGTCTATAACTCCAGCCAGCCCGAAAACCTTGACCGGCGAGAGGATGTCTTCTCGAACATATCGCTTTCGAATCTCGTTCCCAACCTGAGAAGCGGTTTGAATCATCCCGGCTATTACATGCTCAAGCTTAGCGGTGCCGATCACACTGGGCACGCCATCGGTTTTGTGCATACGAAAGAGACCTGCCGCATGATGGACCCCAATTCCTGCGAAGTCGAGTTTACCGGCCTGACGGCCATGCTGGCCTTCTGCACCGATTACTTTCCGGTTTACAACTCCGATCTGGGCGCGTCGCTAAAGAATGGAAATTGCACTCTGATTCGTTTCAGTTGAGTTTCGGAAGGGTGACGAAGGAAGGCTACACAACCTTCCAGTGGTTGCAAGGTCTGTGCAGCGTCTGTTGCGATTTCGCGTTCATGCGGCCTTACTGGTGTCCCTTATAGCTGTTAACGTGCTGCGACTTGATGGAAGCGCAGCAGTCGAGGTTGCCGCAATAGGCATGCTGTCCCCCATCTCCCGCCCGTCCAAGTCGTACCGAGCCAACCAATCGGAGCTTCGTCCTCACTTCATGAGAAGAACGATCAACGTGGCGAGGGTCGCCAAATGAAGCAGGATATGCGCCGTGTTTGGGACCATTCCATTGCGCGGCGGCAAGAAGGAATGGGTTTTGCCAAACATGATTTGATAGCGAGCAGCTCGGTTCGGTTCCGGCCGGAAAAGGTAAGGTATCCACCATGCACGGATTTGCCCGATGAAGAGCAGGCCATAGCTAATCACGAGCCAGTCGTAAAGCCAGCCGGGATACGGTCGCCTAAAGTGCAACAGGCTAAAGCATAGCCCGATGGTCCACGGTATGCTATGAATAAGCGTCACAGTGACAAGACGGCGTCTCGTATCCTGGCTGCGTACTGCTGCTACATCGTTAAGACTCCCAAGTGGAATCCAATCGTGAACCCAGAGAAAAAGAACCTGAAACACCTGGAGAGCGAGCAAAACTATCTCGATTTCGCTATTTGCCGGGAAATGCTGCCGTGCCATTCTCGTGCCCTTATTGCGTTTGCGCCGGGGATAAATCCCCGCCCTGGAGTTTCTACATTTCGGAGAGGGTGGATACATCCAAATCTACGGAATGCGCGAGTTTTCTGGAGTCACCGGTCTGATGCTTTGTATCAGGGCACGACTTCAGTCGTGCCGCTCAAGGTCAACAAAGATATGGGCTTTAAGCCCCTGCGCTTTTTTCTCTGCCAAGTCGGCCTGTCAGTCCTGCTTTAACGGGGTTCTGAACCATAATAAATGCGCAATGCATTTCGTGCAGGATTGCCATGGCAGGGGCTGAAGCCCAATTCTCTTTCCCCTTCCTTTACAGCACGACTGAAGTCGTGCCCTGATACAAAGCAAAACCCAAAACTAAAGCTCGATAAATCATACCCAAGGCTCACGAAAATGTAGAAACTCTAGCGCCGGGGATAAATCCACGGCCTACCCTAAAACCGAGTCGCTCAACTCTTGATAACTACGCGCCGCATCCCACGTACTGCGTTTGTTAGCCAGACCTCATCCGCAGCAAGCAGCTGCTGCACTGAGAACTCGACTATCTGGATTTCAGGCATTCTCTTTAGCAAGGAGGCCCTGTAAACCCCTGGAAGAAGACCTGCATAGACCGGCGGAGTCAGCCAGCAATCGCCGTGCTTTACTACGATGTTGCTGATCGCCCCTTCGGTCACGATCCCACGCTCATTTTGGAAGATCGCGTCGACATAGCCTCGTTCATGCGAGACTTGCGCAGCATGGTTGTACAGAGCTCGCCTTGTCGTCTTGTGTCGCAGAAAGCGATCACCTGACTGTACGGGTTCCGGCCAAAGCATTGCTCTTAAAAGGTCCGGTTCCTTCTCCAGCACTACCAGCTCCGATAAGGTCCAGCTTCCATCCGGTTTAAGTTCCAGGCGCAGCTTCGACGCACGTCGATCAGACGATTCGCGCAGGAGACTCTCGATCCCCTCAATGAGCTCAGTGCGGGGGAAGCGAAAGCCAAAATAATCTGCGGGGGCCTGAAGCCGTTCAAGGTGCAGCGGCAGAAGCAGGCATTTACCTCCTTCACAACGCATACTTTCGATGAGGGAGAAGCTGTTGTCTTTGAGGAACTCGGCCTTCAGCTTACACTCTTGATACTCTTCCCCGGCAACGGAGTCGTACGTTATGCCCGCCCCGACTCCCATGTGCAGGCGTTCCCCTTGCAACACTGCGGTTCGTATCGCGACGCTGAACGCGCTTTCGCCGTTGGGAGCAAAGTACCCAATCGAACCCGTGTACACACCACGAGGCCGCCGTTCCAGCTCTTGTATGAGCTGCATCGTCCTCACCTTGGGAGCCCCAACAATGGAGCCGGACGGAAATAGGCTGGCGAAGAGCATGTATAGAGTGACGTCGCTCCTGAGCGTAGCGGTGATCTCGGTGCTCATTTGCAGCAGTGAGGGAAGCCGCTCGACTGCAAATAGCTTGCCGACACGTACGCTGCCCATCTCGGCAACACGTCCAAGATCATTCCGCATGAGATCCGCGATCATGATGTTCTCGGCACGATTCTTCTCGTCGTTGGCCAGAGCCTCCATTCGTATCGCATCTTCGTTGGCGTCCCGCCCTCTCGGTGCGGTTCCCTTGATCGGGCGAACGATGATGTGCCGTCCCTGAACGCGAAAGAACAGTTCTGGGGAGGCAGAAAGAATGAAACGATCGCCAAGCCGAAACAGCGCCCCAAACTCAACAGGCTGGGCTTCCATCATGTGAGCAAATAGCTCCAAAGCGCTTCCGGGATATCGCGCTCGCACCTGATCGGTTAGATTTACCTGGTAGGTATCACCAGATTCGATGTAGCCGTGGATAATTCTGATTTTGTACTGAAAGTCCTCACAAGAGATACCAAGGGACGGGCTTTCTACGCCATGCGCTAGCCCGGAGGGACTTGGGTCGGCTGCGAATATGGTGGGTGCCAAATAGAGGCCGAATGCGGCAAGCGGCAAGTCTGCTTGGTTGGGTATAAAGTTGAGGACTGCCCTCGGCTCCCAGTGATAGCCGCACTCATAGCTGAAGTAGCCCGCACTCCACAATCCTTGGGCGCGACCTGCTTCAAGTCTTTGGAAGAACATTGGAAGGTCGCTAAGGTCTCGCGCCTCCAGCCATTCGATTGGGTTCCTGAAAAGAAACGAACTCTGATTAGACCTAGGTGTAAGACTCGAGGACTCCAACAAGATTGCATGGTCCTCGGTCACCGCCAATTTGCGATATTCGATCGTACAACTCATCGTTTGCCACACCTGTAAACCGCATCCCCGCCGTGGCGTGTAGGAGCGCGCTTCCAGACATCTCGGGAAACTCTGTCATGATCGTTTGTACTCGGTGACATCAATCAATCTTAGCGCCGATTAACTCGTAGGCTGCGTTGTCCATTTGCAAGAACTCGCGACAGACGAAAGGTACCCAAGGTCAGGGCGCCACTTTCATTTTTCAGTTCCGGAACCAGCGTGCCCACAATACTATGTGCATAAGCGATACGCTTGCCGTGCCAAATCTGGTTCCCTGGTATAGAACTCTGAATAGCCCAGTGCGCAATTTCGAGAAAACCCGAACAGAATTCCAGGCGATACTCGCCAAGCCCATTCGCGAACTCGGGCTCAAACTCGAGGGTTCTCCGCTCGAACGATTCGTTCAGCAGCTTTATCGCGAACTGGAAGTCAAGGGCATCCACAAGTTCCGTCCGCTTTGTTATCTCACCGATGAATGGGGATGCCCCTCTGGCGAACCCGTCATCGGCATTCCGTTCTATCTGGCCAACCCGGACCTGGCACAGCTTGAGCGCGATATGAACGACCTGGAAGACGCTCGCGAGATCATGATGTACATGCGTCATGAGGCCGGACACGCATTCAATTATGCATACCAGCTATACAAGTCGGCTGAGTGGCGCGATGTGTTCGGTCCGTTTCGCCGCGCTTATCGCGATAATTACCGTCCCATACCATTCTCGCGGAAGTTTGTCCGCCACATGGCCGGGTGGTATGCGCAGAAGCATCCAGATGAAGATTTTGCAGAAACGTTTGCAGTCTGGCTCACGCCTCGCTCGCAGTGGCGAAAGCGCTACGAAGGCTGGGGGGCGCTGGCGAAGCTCGAATACGTCGATCGCCTAGCCCGAAAAATCGGAGATGTCGAACCCACGCGGCGTCGCGGCCGCACCGACATCACCGTCGATGAGATGGAATCAACGGTCGGCGAGTTCTATCGTCTGAGCCTGCCGGAGGAGATTCCGGTGCAGGAACTCGCACTGGATGCCGACCTGGCGGACATCTTCAATATCTCCCCCAAGCGGCGTGAGGGCGTGCGACCCGCGCAGGACATGTTGCGTGAGCATCGCAAGCCGATTGTCGACAAGGTTGCATATTGGGGCGGCGTGCAACGTCCGATCGTGAAGCGACTGGTGGAAGCCATCTGCAAGCGTGTTGAGGACCTGGGTCTGCGCGTGGACGTTCGACGCGAGTCCGAGTACCTCACGGAGTTCACGGTATACGTAACCGCACTCTCAATGAATTACTTGATCCGCGGGAAGTTCACTTATCCCTGAGGCTGCCGTCACGGGCTGCGGAAAAACTAGGATCGGGCAGGAAAGCATGCCCCAGGGGCTAAAGCCCACGATGATTACATTGCGTTTGCGCCAGGGATAAATCCCCGGCCGACCCTAAAACCGAGTTTTTCCGCATCCCGGTCAGTCCGATTGGAGGTCGCATGAATGGAACGAAGTTAAAAGTAACCGTGCTGTACGACTTGTGGGAAGAAGAACCCACTGAAGTGCAGGAAGAGGTTCCTGCACCGCGCAAGCGCAAGGGGCAAAAAGAACGCAAGAAGAAGCCGGTAAAGCACGACCGCGAAGAGATCTTCGAAGCCCTGGAGAAGCTCGGTCATGAGCCATCGTATTATGTTCTCAACGGCCGCCCGCAATCACTGCTCGGACTCGCCAAATGTGGCGCCGATCTCATTTTCAACCTCACGGAATCCTATGCGGGCGATGACACCAAGGAGATGCAGGTCACGGCATTCCTGGATATTCTCGACATCCCGTACACCGGCGCGGGACCGCACGCGAACATTCTTGCGCAGGACAAATCGATCGCCAAGAAGATGTTCGCTTTTCACGGGATTCAGTCGCCCTACTTCGCGACAGCCTATCGCGGCACCATCGACCACGCACATGACATCTCGTTCCCACTCATCGTGAAACCCACCTCAGAAGATGGATCCATCGGCATCGATGCTGCTGCCGTAGTTACCAGCGTGAAGGAGTTGATGGAGCGTGTCTCCTATATACAGACGGAATTCGATTCTCCTGCGTTGATCGAGGAGTACATCGAAGGACGCGAGATCTACGCCTCCGTCCTCGGCAATTCCGAGAACGCATATGCACTTCCGCTGGTGGAGATTGACCTTTCGAAGCTTCCCAAGGGCATGCCCAGGATCGCCAGCCAGGAGGTGAAATTCGAGAAAGACACGGAAGCCTATAAGCTGGTGAAATCGGCGATCGCCGAAGACCTCGATGAAGAAACCGTAACCAAGCTCAGCGAGATTGCGATCAAGGCCTATCGCGCGGTCAGGCTTCGAGATTATGGGCGGATTGACATGCGCATATCGAGCAAGGGCGAGATCTATGTCATCGAAGCGAATCCGAACCCATGGCTCTCGAGCGGGCAGGAGTTTGCCATGGCCGCGAAAAAATCCGGCCTCTCCTATACCCAAATGATCGGCGAGATCGTGGACCTTGCGATGGCTCGGCACGCGTGAAAGTTCAGGTGAGTAGCGGTGAGAGTCGCGACGTTCAACATTAACAACATCAATAAGCGGCTTGATAACCTCTTGGCTTGGTTAGCCAAAGCTGAGCCGGACGTGGTTAGTCTCCAAGAGCTCAAGGCGGAGCAGGGAGCCTTTCCCGCGAATGCGCTTCGGGCTCTCGGGTACGAAGCAGTCTGGCACGGGGAGCGGTCCTGGAACGGCGTGGCCATTCTCGCGCGAAACCACGCTCCCGTGTTGACCTGCGCAAGCTTGCCGGGAAATCCTGAAGATCACCAAGCCCGCTACATCGAAGCGGCTGTTCAGGGCGTTCTGATCACCTCCATCTACCTCCCCAATGGGAATCCGCAACCTGGACCGAAGTTCAGCTACAAGTTGGCCTGGTTTGAGCGCCTCATTGCCCATGCCGCCGAACTCATGGCGAGCGGGGCCCCGGTGGTGTTGGCCGGTGACTATAACGTCGTGCCGGCACCGCAGGACATCTATCCGACTCGATCGTTGGATAACAACGCGTTGATCCAACCCGAAAGCCGGCAAGCCTTTGCGCGTTTGCTGGCTCAAGGCTGGACCGACGCGATGCGGAGGCTACATCCGGATGGGCCGCTCTGGACATTCTGGGATTACAAATTTGAACGGTGGCCGAAGGACAAAGGCATGCGACTCGATCACTTTCTGCTCTCGCCGAAGGTGGCGGACCGGCTCGTGGACGGTGGCGTAGACCGATGGGCACGTGGGCAGGTAAACGCCAGCGACCATGCGCCCACATGGATAGTGCTCAATCTTTAGCCAGGGCTGCGTAAGGTAGCGAATTCATTAAAAGCAAGCCGGATGCGACCATTCGTCTGCTAACGGCCGCTTCCCGTCCAGCATTGTCGATCGTCTGTAGGGCTCGATGGTTTGCGTATCGAATGTTTATCGAGACGCGCGTTCGCCGTCTCTGTCTCGCAATGTAGGTACCTTCAGCATTGAGTTTTTCCGCAGCGAAAAGGCGTCGGCTCTGGGCGGCTTTCAGCTACACTTCTCTCGGGAGTGTCGCCATGCAAGCTCGTCTGCACGCCGTGATAGTCTGCTTCGCGCTTGGTCTACTCGGCGGTTGCTCACGGACGCAAGACGAAATGGCTGTCCTTGCTCCGATACAGGCCATGTTCGACGGCATGGCCCATCGTGATGCGGCCGCCATCAAGGCTCCCTGGTTGCCCGGCGGAGTTCTCGTCCTGGTGCAGCAAGGCGTCCTCAGCCAGGTCACCATTGAGAACGTCGCCAATCGCATAGCGACCTCTGGAACCACACACATCGAAGAACGCATCCACAATCCGCACGTTCGCATCGACCACGACCTGGCCGTCGTCTGGGCACCCTTTAACTTCTTTATAGACGGCAAGCTCGATCACTGCGGCAGAGATCTCTTCAGTCTTACCCGGAAGAGCGGCAAATGGCAGATCGCCGCGCTCGCTGCCACAACGCGGAAGGACTGCAGCGCGAACTAGCCTCAAATGCCGACATGGTCGATTAACCGCAGGCCGTGTGCCTCCCCTGGCTTGACAACTCTAAGTTCTTCGATGGGCATCAGACTTTATATGCGGCGTGATAAGCGGCTGATCACGCGCATCAGCTTTAAGGAATTCTTTGGTCTCAGCTACTTCGCAAGCGCGTCGCGGTTTTCTTTCGCCCAGGCGCTATCGTGCGGCACGGCCTTCAGGGGTGGCCCGCCTTGGGTCCCACAGGCACAAGGCCCTTCCGTCTTGGCTTCCGTCATACAAGAGCAGGACTTTGTTTTCAGGCAGGCACAAACGTAAACGACATTATCCTTGCTTCGCGTCTGCTCGTGCGTCCCGGTTGCCGGCGATGGATTAGGCTGGCTCTGAGAGCCGCCGGGCAAAGGGATAAAGGCTGACAACAATAACAAGACAAAAACCGCTGCAGTCGATCTCGGTTGATTTCTCATGGCTTGTCCTTTGGCGCCGCTATTGCTATACGAGGTTAGTGCTGAAACCGGTCTGGCGACAATATCCACGCAAGCGCGACTTCATATAGCCACTCGGCGGTCATTCACCACCGCGGACCTTTCCTGGAAACGCGGAATCTCGTCCCGCCACAGAATTGTCATCTCGCTTGTCCCGCTATGCCCCGGCCTGCCGCGGGGCTTGCCGTGGGACCGGAGCGTACCCAGATTTCCTACCTCGCGGCACTCGCAACGACAACGTATGCGGCTTTCCGTAGAGAAAGGCGCATGAAATTGCCAGCGCGATCAAGTTCCACAGGAAATCTGGGGGAGCGTAGTGGAGAGATCTGCGGTTTCTTTTCTTCCGTGTCGCAGAACGTCTACCCGGGAAACTCCACATCCCCGGACAAGACCCCAGACAAATCCCCGTCAGCGAGGCCTACCTGACCGCCTTTGTGGTCAATAGCGGGCTTCTATCCGCGATTTCCCTTCGATTTTGGTGGGCGCGCGGGCTTTGTTTGACTGGCGTGCTTCACCGGATGCGCCGATAAGTCCGACATAAGGACGCAGACGTCTCTGGCCTGGGTACATCCATGACCAGCAAACCGTGCGAAATGGCATGCCCATTGTGCAGGCATGCGGCTGAAGCGGAATGTCTCGTTTTGCCACAACTCGGTGCGGCGCAAAAGCGGCCGAGGGCTCCTGATGGACGGGTTTCTGTGGGGTATGCAGTGTTGAGGGCAGGGCCGGGGGCAGCTCGCAGTCTCTTCGTGGCGGCCACAATCCTGGTGGCCGCTCACGTGACTCTGCTCGTCTTTGATCCGCGTGCGTTGTTCCCTTCTAACCTGTTCCTTCTAATGTATCCCCTTCTGGGGGTTACGGCGTGCCTGCTTGGCGCTTACAGCGAAGCTCCAGAGGCCAGGCCATTGTGGCTCTTATTCGGGTGCGGTTTGCTGGTCGCAGCGATTGGTGAACTTGGTTTGACTTACAACGACTTCGGGACGCACATACACACTCAGACCCAGGCCCTCAACTCCGACTTCTTCTTTTTTGCGTACGCAATTCCTGTCATGCTGGCCATCTGCTCCCGAAGTACGGACGCCGGCCTCAAGAGCTTCGCATGGCTTGATGGGGCTCAGGCGCTCATCGCAGCGATGCTCGCATACTTGCAGCTCTTCTCCGTATTGCCCTCGCATGCCGGTCGTGAAGCGATCTCCGCGACGAATCTCATGTATTTGAACAATGCGGAGAATTTGATTCTGGTCGGAGCTGTGACCTTGCGCTTCTTTTCCAACCCCAGCCCGGCAAGAAGACGCTTTTACCAGACCCTCTCCCGCTATCTGTGGGTCAATGGGATAGTAGCTCTTATCGTGGGCTATGTCGGACTGAAGCACGGCTGGCAAAACGGAGTGCAAGACGCCGGGTGGGGGATGCCTTACCTGGCTCTCTTAGGCTCGTTTGCCTTGCAACACAAGACCCGTATGAACCAGAGTGAACGGAGTAGCGGCCAGCGGACCGCGGGACTTCTGATTGATAACCTGAGCCCGGTATTATTCACGCTGGCTATCACACTTATGGGAGTCGAGATTGCGCCGGAACACCCATGGTTGGGATTTGTCTGCATTTCGGCGGCGGTTGCGATCTATGGAGTACGAGCAGCGATATTGCAGGTGAGGTATGCCAGATCGCAAGCGGAATTGACCAAGGCGATGATTGCGGCCGAACAGGCAAGCCGTGCCAAGAGCCAATTCCTGGCCAACATGAGCCATGAAATACGGACGCCGATGAATGGCATTCTCGGCATGACCGAACTTGCTCTCAGCACAACTCTGAGTGAAGAGCAGCGCGATTTTCTGCTGACGGTGAAGTCTTCAGCAGATCGCCTGCTGACCATCATTAATGAAATCCTCGATTACTCAAAGCTGGAAGCAGGTAAAACCGTTCTGGATTCGGCTGCCTTCCATTTACCCAGCGTGGTCAGTGAGGTGTTGAGGAGCCTCGCCTTTCTCGCCCACCAAAAGGGCCTGGAACTCACCGAGCACATCGCGCCGGATGTACCCGCTGACCTCAGGGGGGACCCGGTTCGTCTTGGGCAGGTCCTCATCAATCTGGTGGGGAATGCAATTAAATTTACGGAGCAGGGTGAAGTCAGCGTAGAGGTATCTGTGCAAACGGCTACGAACGGCCGCGTTTGTCTGCAGTTCTCCGTTCGCGACACCGGGATCGGAATCGCGCTCGACCAGCAGGAAGGACTTTTCAAGGAATTTCAGCAAGCGCAAACTTCAGGCAATCGGCTGTACGGTGGTACCGGACTGGGACTGGCGGTTTCCAAAAGCATTGTGACTTTGATGGGAGGCACGATCGGTCTCAAGAGTTTGCCCGGGAAGGGCACAACCATCACCTTTCATGTCTACTTTGACGTCTCGGCTGAATCGCAGCCAGCCCCGCCCATCTCGAGGGAAGAAGACTTGCAGGGGATGCGCACCCTGATCATTGATGACAATGCTACGAATCGAAGGATTCTCTGCGAGCTAACCCGTCAATGGAAGATGGAACCGCACATGTGCGATTCCGGGGATTCGGGGCTGGCAGAACTTTCCACAGCCGCCTCCCAGGGCAACCCCTATCGCTTGCTTCTGCTCGACGAACAGATGCCGGGGATGGATGGAATGGAAGTGCTCGACCGCATTCGGCGAAATCCGGCGCTCAAAAATGTGGTGATCATGATGTTGACCTCGCGCGATCAGGTCAAGAGCGCAGAACGTTGCCGGCAGTTGGGGGTGGAGACTTACCTGATCAAACCCATCAGCCCTGCCGACCTGCTTGGATCCATTCGTCTTGCGATCGGCGTGCATACGCCGGAAAGCACGGTCGCTCTAGCAGACGCCGGGATTTCCGCTTCGTCACTCTCGCTAAGCATCCTGCTGGCCGAAGACAACCTGGTCAATCAAAGAGTCGCCATGACTATGCTGGGCAAGATGGGACATCGGATCACGCTGGCAACGAATGGCCGGGAAGCTCTGGAGCAATGGAGACAACGTGATTTCGATTTGATTCTCATGGATGTTCAGATGCCTGAGATGACCGGCCTGCAAGCCACCGTGCAAATACGCCAGGAAGAAGCTGTCGGTGCTCACGTACCCATTGTTGCCATGACCGCATCTGCGATGAGCGAAGAACGGGACCGCTGTTTGGCGGCCGGCATGGATGATTTTATTTCCAAACCAGTGAGTTACAAAGTCATCGAACAGATGATCACGGCTACATTTTCACAGAGAAGATAGAATTGTTTATTTCTTCTTGAGTACAGCGCTGCTATTTTCGTCGGCATTGATGACGCCCATCAGCTTGCTTACGTCTGCTGATTTTTCCGGAGCGAGATCGAGTTCCCGAACAACGTACTCGCGGGAGTAGTGCAGAACGTTTCCATTGGCCTTTACGTCGCTCTTGTAACTGGCGAAGCCCACATCGAGGTCTACCGGGGCGGGCATATCGTCGACTATGTAGTCTGGGGGCAATGCGACGTCGATGCTGTCGCGCCAGGTTCCAGTCTCTCCCAGGTCGATGGGGTAAATGCGCGGCTTGTCATTGTAAGGCTTGGCGTTGCGTCCCAGAACGCGGGGACGAATCAGCAACAGATCTCCGGTCGGTTGGCCGTATCCATTTGCGGTGAGCGAGTATTGCAGCACCACGCTCTTGCTCATCTCGCGAGCATTCTTCGCGTCATTCTCGTCGACGGTGAAGCTGGAGAAGTCTCTCTGCAGGCGTCTCTCAATTTCCTCATGCTGTTGCTTCTCACCCTCTTCGTTATAGAGCCGGCGATAACGGCGAGCCGCTTCGCCGGAACGCGTCTCCGTGACCGTTCCTTTGAGCGTGCCGTCTGCGTTCAGCGCGAATGAGGCGGCGCGATCGAGGGTATCGGCGTCGGGAGGAAGCACGGGCAACTGAATCACCTGGCTGTCGTTACCCGCAACCAGAATTCCGTAGCTGCCCTGCAAATGGAAACCCAAAAGGCCAATGGGCGTGTAGGTGTCTGTGGGATCGAAAATCAAATAATGCTTGCCCGTACGGGCAGTCACGACTGAGCGCAGTTCCGGATCGCTGTAGCCCGCGGGCATCTCGATAGCGGCAATTGCGTGATTGCCCTCAATCGAAGGAAGCGCCGGATCGATGAAACCGCGATGCGTATCAACCAGCACCCAGGTCGCACGGACGCCAACCGCGTTCAGCATGGCAATCAGTAGTGTTGCTTTGTCTTTGCAGTCACCATAGCGGTACTTGAAGACGTCGGCAGCCGGATGCGGCTGCAATCCGCCGATGCCGATCTCTATGCCGACGTAGCGAATCTCCCGCTGCATAAAGCCGGCGATACTCTGGATCCTGGCCTTGAAGTCCGCCGCGCTACCCACTTCGCGGGACTTGGCAGCAATCTCTTGTGGAGCTTCGGTGCGGCTGGAGGCGAGTGTGTCGTACCAATTGCCGATCTCCGTCCAGCGCTGGTCACCTGTAGGCAGAGGGGTGGCGGAGTAGTGGACAACCATGCGGGCAGCCAGCGCATAGGGCGAGGGGGCCATGGGCACGTCAGTCAGATCGATGGCGGGAATGTCGTTCAACTCCCAGCGCCAGTGGTTAGGCGCTACCTCACTGGCGGAGACCGGCGCATGATGCAGCCAGGCTGCATACTGGTTCCAGCTCGCGGGCAGATCGACTTCGAGAATCCAGCGCACTCCGGGAATGTCTCGTTGGAAATCCCAGGTTTCCTCTTCGGCTCCGTAGGTAGCTAAATGACGCTCGACTTCGTAGGCGACGATGCCGCCCGGATCGGATCCTGGCGGTGTAACCGTCTTGGCGCGAAGATCATCGTAGAGGATTCCCCATTGCCCGAGCGCCTCGTCGTGTACCTCCTGATCCTTGACGGTGTATTGGTGGCCGTCGGGACCAATGCTCCAGGCATGGAAGAAATCAAGCTTTTCGTCCTTCGAGTAGCTGGCGACAATCTCTGCATACTCGCGGCCCCGCGGGCGCAGGATCTTAAGCACTCGCCGTTCCCGCTCCGTGGCGCGGCCATCGGGGGACACGGTGACCAGCCGGTCATCGAGCAGTACCACCGCCCCGGTATTTGACGGGTAGGGCTGGAGCCTGGCCGCAGCGGCCTGAATTATCCAGTCAGGAAAGACGTTGGAAGCAAGAGCCGCGTGTGGCGCCACGGCGGCCAGGCAAAGAAGGAGCAGAGCAAGCGGCGAAAAGCCAGAGCGAGGCTTCATTGGGCGTTTCCCGCTGCAACGCCTCCGCTTACTGGGGCTGCCTGGACGAAGCCCAGCACAGCCGGCTCCTTATCCTTGGCATTGATCTTTTGGTAGAAGTCTTTGAGCGCCGGGTACTCCTCCGCCTTGTATATGACATTGCCCATGGCGAATATGCGCAGGCTTTTCACAACGCCGGGCTCGCGAGTAAATTTGGCCTGATAGTAAGCGTTTTGCGGATAGGTGACTTCGGTGTCCTTAGGAAGGCTCTCTATATCGAACGCCGGGGGCAGCTTGATCGACACCATGTCCTTCATTGCCAGGGGATAGTCAAGATCGATCGGCATCGTCCTCTTATCCAGGGCGAAGAGCGGATGGCTGGTCGCCTCAAAGAAGGTAGCGGGGAGAAAGACGCGCTTTGCCGTCGTCGTGCCCATTGACCCGGTGACCTTGAGGAAGCCGAGCAGAGTCTTGTCCCACTCGGTCAGCCCAAGAAAGTGATCCATCTTCACCTGGATGCCAGGTGGCATCTCCCCTTGCACCATCTGTTCGAATTCCACTTTAAGCGCGTCCTCGTCGTTGCGCAGAGCAAACTCTCGCCAACGCAGGGCCTTATTGCCGGTGAGACCGACACGAATGGTGCCCCTTACCTTGCCATCGGGTTCGATCTCGAGATACGCATCCCGAAGTTGGCTGGTCGACTGGTAACTAGGAATCGGCGTCGCGAAGATCACCGCACCTTTATCGGTCTGGCGAATTCCCTGGGTCGCCGTGTGCTTCCAATGCAGTTCGCCATACTCCGCATAGCGTTCGCCGGGATCGAAAAACTGTTCCTTGCCATCGACCTGCACGATGGCGATATCGTCATCCAACTGACTCAAGTCAAGATAGTCGGCAAGGAAAAGATTACGATCGCGGTTGGTCACAACCCCCACGTACGCCTTGAACCCTGCAGCGCGCGCAAGGCCGACGAAGAGCCGGGTGAGCTCATCCCGATTACCCCGCTTCTGTTCCCAGATATCCGCGGCCGACTTAACTGTAATGCCTTGCGCCTTGTCTTCTGCTCCTGTGTGCTCGCGGGTAAAGCTGGTATTTTCGAGCTTCATGACTGCAGCATAAATTTTCTGCAGCTTTTGCGCGGGGGTGTCGGCTGGGCTGACAATCTGGTTCGCTACCGCGGAAAGCTTACCTGCGTCGATAAACCTATCCACATTTTTGGACCAGTATTTGCCCTCGTTGCTCCAGTATTCGTCCGACGTCTTAGCGATGGTGTAGTAGAAGAGCGCGCGAAAGGCGTAGTTGTGCATCGGAGGCATGAACTCTTCGTCGGGAGATGCCGGGATCTTCTCGACGTCGAGGGTGTAGTATTTCCCGGCGGGAGAGTAGACGATCGAGCCGCCGGCGGGCAAATAGGCCGCATACGCTACGCTAGCCTGCATCACACCACCGTGGCCGTCTTCCAGAACCCGGTCGCTGGGTATGAATTGAAAATGCGCTTTGCGGACATATAGGGGCCCCTGTAAATACCAGCGGGGTGACACGACCACATTGCTTTCGTAGCTCAACACGTAGCGGTACTCGAGAATGCTGCCCACTTGAACGTCGGGCAAGGTGAAGACGGTGGCTTTGTACTTCTCCTTCCCGCTTTTTTCGAGCACTTTCTGATATGGTTTGCCGGTAAATGGGATTATGGTGCCATCGCTGTGAATGGTGCGGCCCTCGACCCCAAAGATCCTGTATTGGCCTCCCTGGTACGAGATCTCCTGGTCAGCGTAATCCTTACCCTTCTCGGTAAGGACCTTTAGACGAACATAGGTTATGTGAACGTGCAGCTTGTCATCTGCGCGTTCGTCACGCAGCAGATAGATCGCCGCCGCGCCGGGAGCGGCCGGCTCCGCGGTCATCTGTAGCTCTTCGGGGGTCGGTTTGATCCATGCATCCGCCAGGGCGTGTGTACTGGTCAGGGCCATGATCGAAGTAATGACCGCAGGCAGGAAACGGCGCAGGGCTATGGGCACAAGAAAAATCCTCCGGCTCAAAAAACCGTAAGTGCAGCAGTGATTGAACTGCTGGAGCGGGGGATAAAGCTTCGCTGCCTTCTTGTACGACGAACCGGGGGTATTTTACAAGGGGATTCTTGCTCTCCCCTCTCCCCAACGTTACTCGCAGCCAATTGCATACCGCAGCCGTCAATGTAACCTTCTCTATTAACTGCTTGAGCTGAGCCAGCCCCGGACTTTTAGTCCGGGGATTGGAGTTTCATTTTCAGAGCCAGGGGCGTCAGGTGGTAGACCCCGGGGGTCATATTTTGTAGCCGGCTGCAGTTTGATCCGTGCCAGCCCCAGACTTTTAGTCCGGGGATTGGAGTTTCATTTTCAGAGCCAGGGGCGTCAGGTCGTAGACCCCGGGGGTCATATTTTGTAGCCGGCTGCAGTTTGATCCGTGCCAGCCCCGGACTTTTAGTCCGGGGAAGCGGGTTTTTAAACCCGCGAGCATGCTCCCGTATGAATTCTGGGCTTTAGCCCTGGTGGCGGGGCGTCCAATTCCATTCCCAGAGACACCGATGACCACGCAAACAGCTCCGGTCTCTCGCTCAAGCCCGCTTTGACCCGGATTTCCTGCCACGCTGCACCGGACAGAGCCGCGTGTGCGCCTTTCCGTGGAGAAAGGCGCATGAAATTCGTCAACGCCACCAAGTTCGACAGGAAATCCGGGGGACCGGATTCTCCCAAATGTAAGTGTGGTGGTATGTGTAAGTCTCTGCGTCGCGAATGCGGTGATTCACGAAACCGCTTGCCATATTTCAAAAGCAAAATGAATTTCCCGCTTGGGGCATTCTCACCAGGGCTAAAAAGCCCGGTCATTGAAGATAACGCGCTCTCGCGGGTTTGACCCTGGACTGAAGTCCGGGGCTCGCACAGCTTAATCAGTTCCTCGATTCAGATACGGCAAATTGCCAATTCGCAAATCCGAAATGTGTAGAAACTCGAGCGCCCGGCTCGCCGGATCCCGTCCCTTGACTAAATACTTACACCTGTTTACTCTATGCCTGTAGTCAACAGGCCTACGATGATTCGATCCACACCCCGTGATTTGCAATAAGGGGGAATTCTCATGAACTGGCTATCGGGTGTCTTCCGTCGCGGTAAAGTCTACGGCGATCTCGCCGAGGAAATACGCCTTCATCTCGAAGAACGGACTGAGCAGTTTATCCGCGAAGGCATGAGCCGGAACGAGGCGGAACAAGCGGCTCGCCGCTCCTTCGGAAATGCCACGCTGCTTGAAGAGCGCAGCCGTGAAGTGTGGCAATTGCCCTGGTTGGAATCGATCGGTACGGACTTGAAACTGGTATTCCGGCGACTGGGAAAATCACCCGGTTTCACGGTCACTGTCCTCCTGACCCTGGCGATCGGAATCGGCGCCAACGCGGCGGTTTTCAGCGTGCTCGACAGCGTGCTATTCAGACCCCTGCCCTATCCGAAACCGAATCAATTGGTAGCCGTGCGGCTGATCGCTCCGGGGGCAGCAGGGCTGGCGGACTTCTCCAGTGGCCTCCGCCTCTCGCCCTCCATGTATTTCACCTTCTCCGAGCAGAACCGGACGTTTCAATCATTCGGCGTATGGTTCATGGCCACCGCAAATGTCACCGGCCTCGGCCAGCCACACGAAGTCCACACTGCCTCGATCACTGACGGTGTGCTGCAAACCCTCAGTGTGCCGCCTCTCCTGGGGCGTTGGCTTCTGCCTGCCGACCAGAATCCTCATGGTGCGAAGGCGATAATGCTCAGCTACGGTTACTGGCAGCGCCGCTTCGGTGGAGACCGGTCGGTCATTGGACGCAGCATCCAAATCGATTCGCAGCTCCGGGAAATCGTCGGCGTGATGCCGCAAGGGTTCCGGTTGGTGAATGCGGATTTCGATGTGATGGCGCCGCTCGCCTTTGACCGCAACAACCAAAAGCTGGCAGGTTTCGGTTTTCAAGGCATCGCAAGGCTCAAGCCCGGAATCGCGATTGCGCAAGCCGATGCCGACATAACGCGCATGTTGCCGATCTGGTTGGACTCCTGGTCAAACGGCCCAGGCATCGATTCGCATCGCTTTTTCGAGGCCTGGAGAATCACACCCGTCCTTCGTCCTCTTAAACAAGAAGTAGTTGGCAATGTCGGCAACGTGCTGTGGCTGGTGATGGGTACCATCGGCGTGGTTATGCTGATTGCCTGCACCAACGTCGCCAATTTGTTGCTGGTACGAGCGGATGCCCGCCGGCAGGAGCTGGCGATTCGCTCCGCACTCGGGGCGGGACGAGGACGAATCGCGTGGGAGCTGCTGCTCGAAAGTCTGTCACTCGGACTCATCGGCGGTGTGGTCGGAGTCGGGATCGCCTATGAGGGTCTGCGGCTCCTGGTGGCAATCGGTCCGACCGATCTGCCCCGTCTGGGTGAAATCTCCCTTGATGCCCAATCGCTCGGGTTCACTCTGGCCCTTTCGTTGCTCTCAGGCCTGTTATTCGGATCCATTCCGACTCTGCGATATGCGGGGGCGCGCATGCCACCTGCTCTTCGAGGCGCTGGGCGAACTGCGAGCATAAGCCGGGAACGCCAACACTCTCGCGATCTTCTGGTCGTGGCCCAGGTGGCGATGGCTTTAGTACTCCTGGTGAGCGCCATGCTGATGATCCGTACACTCCAGGCACTGCGAACTGTCGAGCCTGGCTTCACGCAACCGGAGCATCTGCAGACGATGCGCATCTCTATTCGGGCTTCTCTGGTTGCGGATCCACAAATGGTCACGCGCATTCAAAATAACATCGCTGACCGGCTGGCAGCGATTCCGGGGGTAACTTCCGTAGGGTTCGCGAGCGCGATGCCAATGGAAGGAATCGAGGCCAATTGGGACTCGATCTTTATTGAGGGGCAGAGCATGAGTGAGGTCACTCCTCTCCGGCTGTTCAAATACGTCGCCCCCGGGTTTTTCCGGACGGCCGGGACTCGGCTCGTTGCCGGACGCGAGTTCACCTGGACAGAGCTCTACGGGCTAAGGCCGGTGGCGATCATTTCCGAGAATCTTGCCCGCGAATTGTGGGGCAGTCCATCTGCAGCGCTTGGCAAGCGATTGGATTCGTATGGCACGGCGTGGCACGAAGTGGTTGGCATCGTACAGGATGTCCATGAGAACGGCGTTCAGGAGAAGGCGCCCGCGATCGTGTATTGGCCCTCGATGACGGAGGGTATCTACGGGCCCCATTCCTTTGATGCCGAACGCTCGGTGACGTTCGTTATCCGAAGTGATCGGGCTGGAACTCAGGGATTCCTGGGCGAGATCCAGCAAGCCGTTTGGTCAGTGAATTCGAGTCTGCCGCTGGCATCGATGCGGACCATGCAGGAAATTTACAGCCAATCGCTGGCACGAACTTCATTCACGTTGGTAATGCTTGGCATTGCGGGTGCAATGGCGCTCGTGCTCGGGATCATCGGCATCTACGGTGTAATTTCTTATGCGGTGTCGCAACGCACGCGCGAAATCGGAATTCGCCTGGCGCTTGGGGCAGAGAAAAGCCGGCTAAGGTGGATGTTCGTTCGCTCCGCGCTGGTGCTGACCGGAATCGGCATGGTAATCGGCCTGACCGCGGCAGCCGGATTGATGCGGCTCATGAGCTCGCTGTTGTTTGGGGTCAGTCCGATGGACCCCCTTACCTACGTCTCGGTGCTGATCATTTTAGCGGCGTCCGCGGTGCTCGCCAGCTACTTGCCGGCTCGCCGCGCGGCGGCGGTCGATCCCGTGGAGGCTCTCAGAGCCGAGTGACGCGGTCCACCGAGGGGAACTTACAGGCTCCTCACGGTAGCCGTTCGGCTACCATTTCGCCGCCCGGCGACGATCGTGGAGAAGCTAAGTTATTGCGATTCAGGAAATCGCGCCAGAGCGAACTGAGTCCCGCGTTTGGCCACCAGCATGCAAGAGGTTCAAGTGTCAGCGCAATCTTCCAGTGAAGGTGCTGAAAGCTTGAGAGGCAAATTCAGTTTGGTTCCCACTGCAAGGAGCCCCAGGAGGATTTTATGAAATCGCCTTCACTCTCTTGATGTTGACGGCGTTGAACCAAACGGCCTACGAGAACCGGCGTAGCCCGGGCTGGGTTCAATCCCTAACGGCGACTCTTCTCACAATTTTCGTCGATTCCCTTCGGGGGGAGGGGCTCGATGAAATAGAACGAGGAGAGTCGCCGTTAGTTCTCGGGGAATCGAAATCCTGGAGCGAAAAGCGGCCACATCCCGGAAATGGGGGCTGCCTGTCCCACAAGTCTCTGTCTGCTATTGGTTCTTCTGCGTCCACTGCGGTCATCTCGGATGGCTTTCCTGCACATCGTCTATCGTTGAGGAAGCCGACATGATGCCTTCGTTTGCACTGCTCAGCGTCTTGGTTTCACTTGGGGCGCTCTTTAGCTTTGTCAGTTATCGGGTTCTCCGTCTGCCGACGACCATCGGTACGATGATGCTGTCGCTGGCAGCAGCCTCAGCTCTGATCGTGGGCGGACATACCGTTCCCACACTTCGCGCCCACGTTGACCTGTTGGTGGCGGGGATCGACTTCAACGAGGTAGTGCTACACGGCATGCTGGCGTTCCTGCTGTTCGCAGGGGCACTGCAACTCGATCTGACGCAGCTTAACCAGGAGCGCGTCTCCGTTTTGAGTTTGGCGGTCTTCGCGACTGCGCTCTCGACAGTCATCGTAGGATTTCTGTTCAAAGCGGCGTTACACCTTGCGGGTATTCCGATCGGTATCGCCCAGACGCTACTCTTTGGAGCCCTGATCTCCCCCACCGATCCGATTGCGGTGCTTGAAATGCTGCAGCGCGTAGGTGCGCCTCCAGAGCTGAAGATTCAGCTTGCAGGGGAGTCGCTGCTCAACGATGGAGTTGGCGCCGTGATCTTCGTGGTGCTATTAGGCGCCTCGGAAACGGGCCCGGCCCATCACGGTCTGCCCTCGCCGGCAGCGTTTGGGTCACTGTTGCTCCTGCAGGCGGGAGGCGGTATCGCGCTTGGGATAGTGCTCGGCTATTTGACGTACCGGCTCATCCGAATGGTCGACAGCTACCGGGTTGAAGTGATGCTGACACTTGCGCTCGCGATGGGAGGTTACGTGCTGGCCGACAACCTTCATCTCTCGGCTCCGCTGGAAGCTGTCGCCGCTGGTCTTATGGTCAGCGGGACAGCGCGCCGGCTTGCCATGTCTCCCACAACCCGGGACCACCTGGAAAAGTTTTGGGAGCTAATTGACGACATTTTGAATGTTGTGCTGTTTCTTCTCCTGGGATTGGAACTACTCGTACTTCCGCTGAGCCTCTCCTTACTGACCGCGGGTTTGATTGCCATTCCGGTCGTGCTTTTCGCACGCTTCGCCAGCGTGACGGCGGTGCTACGGACGCTTGCGGCCTGTCGTCAGCGGATTACCGGCAACGTGACGGTGCTGACCTGGGGAGGACTCCGGGGAGCATTGGCGGTCGCGCTCGCGCTCTCCCTTCCGCAAGGGGCCGCCGGCGAACGCAACCTTCTGCTGGCGGCAACTTACGTAGCGGTTGTCTTTTCGATTTTGGTCCAAGGTTTGACGTTCTCACCTTTACTGCGACGATTGTAGGACCGCCTTGTGTAAAGTGTGTGCTGACTGCCCGTCTGTTCCAAAAAAGCTTGCAGCGAATTGCTCCCATCGGACACGAAGTGGAACCGCGAGAGGGATAACTACTTCTCGCGGTGGGCGGGTTGCAATGAACTTCAGTGCCTGCCGGCGTTCTTCCGCAGGATAGCTCCGAGCACCACCAGAACCGACAATAGGTGCATGAGAAACAGCCAGGGACTGGCTTCGTTCGGGTGGGAGAGACTGACGACTACAGCGCTCCTGACACCTTGAATAACGAAGAATGCCGCAAAGGCGAGAAACAAGAGATCCTGCGTTGATCTCCAGAATCGGAGGAAAAACAACCCGGCGACAAGAGAACAGGCAGCAATGAAGCCGAGCAGGAATGTATCCATTAGCGGATGTGTGATCGGGCTCATTGACTCTCCCAAATCAGGCCATAGAGCAAGAGAACCATAGCAATTGCGGCCGAGCCCAGCCGGTAGCTATATAAATCGATTTTTGGGAAAAAAACGAGATCGGCGATCACGAGAATGTTGGAAACAGTCAGTGTGACGAAGCAGAGACCACTCCAGAGAAGCAATCTTTTTCGCACCCTGTCATAAGCCCGTAGCAGCAGAATGGCGCAGAGCAGGGTACTCAGGCAGCTAATGGTGTACAGGGCAGGTGCCATTAATCCCGTTCCTTCTTGAATCGAAATGCCCGGGCAAATTCGCGAACTGCAGAAGATGTTTTCGAATGTATCATGGTGGATACCCGAACTAGATCGCGCCGATAGGCCGCGTCGACCAACAGCATCATCTTGTCTTGATCTTCCGATCGGGCGAAGTAGGAATATTGGTGTTGGGAGCCGTGCAATTCCGAAACCAATTGCAGCCGGACAAGGTCGCGGAGCAGATCGCTCACTTTCTCGGAAGGGATATACAGGCGGGATGCAAGCTCATCGCAGCTCCACTTGGCAGGGGAGCTCTTCCAGAGGAGCACAAGGGCTTCAAGATGGGGGACACTGTCAATGTTCTCCAGGATGAATTGGTAAGGGTCCATTTCGGATCGAGGATTCTTCTGCATCATCGTTCCCTGTAGGTCAAGCTCGTTGCTCAGTGGCGCTTCAACTTGACTCCAGAAGACAGAGCCCAGGCTCAAAGTCGAGGAGACTGTCGTGTTGCCCTCAACGACCGGCAAGCTGCCAGTGCTGACCCAATTTCGTGACGGGAGGCTGAACCTACAGTCCAATCCATGGACAAAATATACACTTTAGAAGAACTTGTCGCGGATGAGAAGACAGACCGTTTCTTCATAAACTGATCCAATGGAGCCACGCGGTAACGAGCGTGGGTCGCGGATTGACCAATCAGCATAAGCAGCCGATTCCTGGCTCGCGTAAAGCTTTCCCGGCATTTAGTTTCTCTTCGCCGAAGCGCACGATGAAATGGGAAGACCGGTGAGTGGAGGCGCGCATGGCTCTTGATGACGTACATGGCAGAGTGGCTGAACGGCATTTTTCTGAGAGCGAGATGCCGCTCTGGAGGTTGTATTCGCTGCGAGTCTGTTACCTGATCCTGGCCGGTGGCCTAGGAGTATATATCTGGCCGAGCGTTGTCGTGCATACAGCGGAGTTTGCGGCGACAGAGGGTGTACGGTCCAGTGTGCTGGCGGGGTTGGGGGCAACAGCGCTACTCGGTTTCAGGTATCCAGTCAAGATGATTCCCTTGCTACTGTTCGAACTGATCTGGAAGATCATTTACCTGGCCGCCTTTGCTGTGCCGCTCTGGATGACCCATCAGATTACGGAAACGGTGCAAGCCGACATTACGGCGGTGCTGATGGTAGTGGTGTTTGTACCTCTCATTCCCTGGGGCTATGTATGGCGGCGGTACGTTACGGAGCGAGGGGAAAGATGGCACTAATCGGCCGGCATCATTGCTCCAATCTTGCTGAGTCAATGTAAGCGGAAACGTGAGGGTTTGCCGATCCGTCGGCAAGTGCCTCAGCTTAAGGGGCTGCGGAAAAACTCTTTCGACGAGCTGAACAGGCTTCGGGAAAAATGACCGTTTCTTGGGCCAGGCACAGTGCACCTTGGATAGGCGGAATTTGGAACAGCGAAATTGACTCGCTCTATTTGTTCCCCGTGATCCGGTTGACCAACAGCCGCAGAAAGCGATCACTGTCTGAGGCCAGGCAAACACGAGCATTCGGCTTTAGTGGAACGACACCTTCGATCTCATAGTGATCGCCGTGCAGAACGTTGTTCTCATTGGATCCATGGCGGTTGGCGACGGTCTCCCCGCGAGTGAACTCACCTTTGGTCTCTACGTCCACGTGCATGTTCTGGAGCGTGACCAACGTGGGGTCAACCACCACGGCCACGGCCAGGGGGTCATACAACGCAGCTCCCTGGTACCCGCTTTTCTCCGAACGGGTGAGGTAGAAATCGGCCAGCTTGGCGACGAAGTCGCTTTCCGGCGCGTGGTTCGCCTGCAATTGGGTCACGTACTTGCGCGTAATTAACGTGCGTTCTCCGACATCGGAGCCGACCATGGTGACGACCCAGCCGGCATTGAAAACGATTTGTGCAGCCTCCGGATCGTTATAGATATTCGCTTCTGCCGCTCCGTTCACGTTCCCCCCGGCGATTGAGCCTCCCATGATGACAATGTCTTTGACCAGAGATACGATTCCCGGATCTTTAGAAACGGCCAGCGCTATATTCGTCAGCGGCCCGACGGGAATGAGCGTGATTTGATGCGGATACTTGTGGACCATCTCGATGATCAAGTCGGGGCCAAAACGCGCATCGGGTTTGCATGTCGGGGCGGGCAAGTCGACCCCGGCAAGACCATTCCTGCCGTGCCAGAACTGGGCCGTGATCAGCTTTTGATTCAACGGGTGTTGTGCTCCGCCCGCCACAGGCACATCACATCGGCGTGCCAGGGACACAAGCTTCAAGGCGTTTTCCAGACCTTGTGCCGCCTCAACATTACCCGGCACCACGGTCAGCGCTTCGACCTTGAGTTCTGGCGAGTTCAAGGCCAGCAGGATGGCCATGGCGTCGTCAATGCCCGGATCGGTGTCGATAATCACACGTTGCGGAGCAGTCTGCGCGAAGACATTCGTCCCCATGACAAAAACGATAAAAATCAGAATGGAAGTGATGTGCGG
Organism: uncultured Acidobacteriaceae bacterium; assembly: GCA_963717225.1. GTDB lineage: Bacteria > Acidobacteriota > Terriglobia > Terriglobales > Acidobacteriaceae > PALSA-350. The sequence goes on from CAVQWB010000044.1 coordinate 141,702, forward strand.
TCGATTCACTGAGGAGTTTCTTTCTTTAAAGAGGGAATTGACATTTCTTTCCAGCCAGATGGCAGTGTAAACCTTGTCTCCCCGGTCCTTGGGTGGCGCTCGCCGCGGGCGTCACAAGATATGTAGTGAGGTGCTGTGGATGCAGAGAGAGATCGACACGTTGGGTGATAAAGCAACGAGCCCTGAGCAGCGAATGAGCTACCCAGGGCTCTCGAACTCATTGGTGCCGAAGAAGGGACTCGAACCCCCACACCCTTGCGAGTACATGGACCTGAACCATGCGCGTCTGCCAATTCCGCCACTCCGGCACGATAGATCCAGCGCGACCGGCTGGATAGGCAGCAACATTTAGTGTACAAAAGCCGGTCGTGATGTACAAACACAGGGCCGCGCCCCCAGAGGCTAAAGAGGGTGCGGAAAAAGCCGGTTTAGGCTTTATTGATGACTGCGAAACTAATGTCCGGGTCGGTCTGTTTCGAGCCAATTTCGAAAAGTGC
>CAVQWB010000045.1:0-5000 GCA_963717225.1 uncultured Acidobacteriaceae bacterium
CCAGAAGAACACCGCCGGTATATCACCGGATGGAAGTTCAACAATCAATTACTCGAGGATAAGAAGTTCACAGACAAGATCAATGAAATAATAACAAAAATCACAGAAGAAGCTCTGCTCTGTAAGACACCGGTAGAAATACTGGCCAAGCAAGGAGAGCTTCTAGTTGCGATCAAGAGGGTCTCCAAGAAATTTGGTAGAGCCAGAGCCCAAAGGCTGAACCAACGCAAAAGTAAACTCGAAACGAAGCGACTCAGTTTGCAACACCAATTGCAGGCACTTGCTACTCGTTCGCACTCTCCTAGGGAGGAGGTCGAGCATGTAACAAGAGGGTTCGACCAAGTCAATAACGAGCTACTCTGTATGTTCGAAAGAAATGCAGAGGCAGCCAAGATAAGGACACACACTAACGTTGCACTCCACACAGAAATACCCAACTCTTTCTTCCTGAGACTCCAAAACGAGAGAAGGAGAAAGATGCGAATAGATGAAGTCCTGCTTGAAGACGGTACACCGTCCCAAACACAAGAGGATATAGTCGCCACACATCTAGCATTCCAATCCAATTTATATAGTCAGAAGCGAATCCAGGAGAGTGCTAAACAGACTCTCCTAGACACGATAAAGACAAAAGTAACTGAAGAGGATACGATAAAGCTCAACCAGCCGATCAGCAAGGAAGAGATCTTGATGGCAATCAAATCTTTAGGTAAGAACAAAGCGACCGGGACGGATGGTCTCTCCGCAGAGTTCTACCAATTCTTTGCTGATAGCCTGGCTGACTTTTATCATATCGTACTAGAAGCATGCTATGAACTGAGAGACTTACCAGCATCAACACGAGAGGCATTAATTTGTCTTTTATTCAAAAAGGGTGACAAGAGGCTTCCAAAGAATTGGAGACCAATCTCACTCCTCAACACTGATTATAAGATATTAGCAAAGATATTAGCAGCAAGATTCCGAACACTTCTTCCCTACCTACTGTCACCAGATCAAAATGGTTTCGTGGCGGGAAGACAGTTAGAGGATGCAGTAATGATGTGCCAGATGGTCATAGACTACTTGGCCATCAACCACGAATCAGCTTTTATGGTCATGCTCGACCAAGAAAAGGCATTTGACAGGGTAGACCCAGCATATTTGTTGGATGTACTCAGAGCATACAGTATCCCAGAATACCTGATTAATTGGGTGAGTACCATCTACTCACTAGTACCCACAAAGCTATGCATCAATGGACAAATCACGGACAACATTCTGCTGAAATCTGGAGTTAGACAGGGATGCCCCTTGTCGCCACTTCTATTCGTGCTGAGTATTGAACCACTAGCCAATCTGATACGCAACCACCCAAGTTACAAGGGTATAGAACTACCGAACAACACATCCATCAGGGTGGGTATGTTCGCTGACGATACCTGTTTCTATGCAAAGGATGAGGAGAGCATCTCCATCATCAAAGAAATGACAGAAATCTATGCCAATGGATCCGGAGGGAAGGCCAACATCGATAAGACTGAAATCCTTCCTATCGGAGACATTGACGGAGAATCATTTGCACCTACTATATCAGATATAAAGGTACTTGATCCTTCTAACCCAGTACGGCTCTTGGGAATAATGGTTGGCAACAACATTGACCTAAGTGCCGTCTGGATGCCAATTTTAGGACGAGTCGACAAACTGTTGAATGAGACTTGGAAGGACAGGTACATGTCACTACGGGGTAAACTCGTGGTGATAAAGCATCTGGCTCTTCCAATTATCATGTTCACTGCACCATTTATTCACATGCCACTTGACGTGACAAAAAGAATAGATGCTATTTTTAGGAAGTTTATCTACTCTGGTAAAAAGAACAAAATAGCCCTCAAAACACTACAACTTCCACTTGAGCATGGAGGATTGGAAGTCCCCAACATTCGATCCCTGACAGATGCAGCACGCATCCGTTGGGTTAAGAAGTTGACGGATGACCAGACTCCGGTCATTTGGCGCACGCTAGCAACACACATGCTCAATGAGTCATGCAAGACCACGATAGGTACCAACATATTTAGGCACCCTGAAATCAAGGTAACCCATTCACACAATGCACACTTGCAACATTGGATCCTTGTTCTGGAAGCCTGGAGAAGGCTTGAAGGAAAAGGGAGCACTGTTCCAAAGACACTAGATGAGATAAAAAGCACGCATCTGACAGAATATGATCCCAAAGTAGGTAAACAACTTGCTCGACATGGATACAACACTATCGGTGATATCCTGACGACAGAGAGTAGCTCGACAACACCAAAGTACCTTAGCAAAACGCAGCTGGTAAAGAAACCGAAGCATAACCTGATGTCAGCAAAGCCATATAACGAGTTTGTCGAGCTCCTACCAAAGGAGGCGACGATCCCCAAGAATTTCATTGACTCGGATAACCCAGATATGGTGTATCGAGTCATAGACAATGCAGAAACTGCTGAAGAGGAGCCCAGAGCTCGAGCAGCAAAGAAGCCAAGATATAGCAAGGGTAAAACTCACGTACCACACAAGCCCAAAACAAAGGTACAGCAATTGCAAGTCCTAAAGGATCACTATGTGATTCCTTCGGGCGAACCAAATATCTCTGTAGATTTGGACACACTCCATCAAGTAGACATCCACAATGGAAAAGTCCTTGGAAAGACCTCCACCAGGGGGAATGCCACCATGGACAAACTCCAATTGAAGTTGGATAGCAGTATGCAGCCACTTGAGAAGTACTCTCGAATGGCAGCATATCGCACCATCCTGTATGCAAACAGCAATGGACATAAACATCACCAGAAATGGGATATCCTATTTCCAGGTGAAGAAATACATTGGCCAACATTGAAAACACACCCAACGAATAGCCCCAACCTGATCAACCTCAGGTATTCATTGATGCACGGAGCAATCCGCATCGGATCCCAAGCCAAACACTGGATGAAAGATGCGGATCTCTCCTGCCCATCCTGCAAGGGAGAATGCAATGACATCCACCTCTTCTTGGAATGCCCAACATCAGTCCAAGCGTGGAAACACGTGGAAGACTTTTGGACTTCTTTACAGAACAAGTATCCGTACTTGAAAGAATACCAGGTTAAGAAATCGTTTAAACTTTTCGGACCTCCAATGGTCTCGACAAAGAATTCGATAGAACAACATATATATTCATTTGTAGAATTATTTTTAGGACATATGCAGACCATTATATGGAATGCATACAACAGCAAAATGCACAGCAACACGAACTACACCACTCAATCGATAATCGAAATCATTTAATCAAAAGATTAGAAGATCCCTACAACACTTTACCTTCGCAATGAAACAGAACTCGTACATCCCCTCAAGATGGGGATGTCCAAGGTTAACACATGAACAAATCATGGCAATAAGCCTGGAAAAAAACTGGAAAAAAACATGCGCAGCAATGATAAAAACAATAATCCCAGCTAGAAAGAAAATAGAAAATAATCTGGAAAAAACATATGCACAAAAAAGGCACGAAACATCCGAACTCGAAATAGCAAGAAACACGTCACCCAATCTAAAGGCACACAAAAGACGAAACGCAGGCCAAGTCCTGGCAAAAAACACAGACACCCAAAACTCCGAATCCAGTAACCAGATGAGAAAAAGACTCAAAATAAGCAATGCCCAAGACGGGAACCCTACCAAAGAGAAAAAGAGAAGAAAAACCGTACACAACAGACATAAAGAAGCGTATAAGTAACATGGGCGAGGGTGGGGGCAGCGATTGGGCCCTACACCCGTAATTTTTAAAAACTACAGCCGGAAAACCTTAATAAAACCGGTGTGTATATAAAAAAAAAAAGTATTGATTGCGACGACCACAGGCATAAATAGGACTCCAGTCTAGGGGTCATAATACCACTTTGTTGTAGACATGCTTTTTGTCGATGTCTCTGCCTAAAGTCAAAGAGAAATAGAGCAATGAACCACCACACACTCCAATCTTTGAACCATCACACTGGTTGATCATTGAGGGAAAAGTGATGCTGTGATTGGTGCAACTGCCAAAAATGTGACTAATTATGATTGGTGCAGCGTTGTCGCATTTTATCCAACATACAAACCCCTGGCGAGTCCAACTTTTCTGATTCATTTCAACTCTTTCTGTTAACAACAAACTACTTAAAACTACTACTAACTATTTTCTATCATGAAGTTCTTACAAGCTGCTGTTCTGTCTGCAATCTGTGTGGGATATGTCATTGCAAGTGATCCTGGTTATGTTGGTTATCGTGGCCTTCGTAGGGCTATTGATGAAGGAAGACTGGATATCGCCGTAGAGTTGGTTAAACAGGACGAGACACTCGGTGAAGTTGGAGTAGAATACGTGATTAGAAAAAGGTGATCCTGATCTCATCGCCAACTTTGTCAACCAAACTAATCAGGCAAATGCAAGCACACTCGATAAACTTTGGCTATAAGTTCAAAAGAAACCTTTGAAAAAGTTCTTGAGAAAGTCGATTTTCCTCAACAAGCTTTGGTTGATTTGGCATCATCCTACGGGGTGGTGTACTATCCTGAGACGTTTCTTGTGTTGCTTAACAAGATAGTAAAACCGGAAGATCAGGAAAAAGCTGTTGAAAAAGGTATTGAGCGACTAGTCCGCACTGGTCCACTGCAACTTCTCCTCTGCTAAATGCCTTAAAAGGCAAAACATTTCGAAGCGAGCGTTTAGAACACCTTGCAATCCAAAAAGCATTCATGGAAGGAGTTAAGCGTGGAAGAGTAGACCTCTTGCCAGAGGATATTTGTGAACATGCAGCGATCACACCTGAACTCTATGCCGATGCATTAATTGTAACTGCTGAATGGGGGAAGTATAATGACATGCGTCAATTCTTACTAAAGCAAGCTGACCGTTATGACTTAGAGGCAGTTAAAGAGAAGGCAGGTTATGCGGGTCTAAACGCCCGAGTTCCGCGATGCTATTGAGGAGGCTTTGAAAACAG
>CAVQWB010000045.1:12500-340540 GCA_963717225.1 uncultured Acidobacteriaceae bacterium
TGCAGAACCACTCGGGTGCACACCAGGAGCAACGACAGAGTAGAAGATGCATTCAGTTGGAGGACGACGCAAAAGTACTCTGATTCAACACCAGACTGCATCAATTAGATTGATCGCTGCCAACGGTTTTTGTCGCAAATACTCCTGCTCTGTCTTCACGTAATGGGGGAGTCCCTCTTGAAAACCCTTGTGCTAATATTTTAGAAGGGGAGGTGCCCCTGACTGTGAAAATGGACATTTCGCAGATTATAATTTTGTGATATGCAAAGAGGCATGGGATATTGGGGTTAGGAGGTCAGGAGTGGTTTTATTTTTATTGCAAACTTTGTCAGAATATTTGAAGTGGCCGGGGAGACCAGGAAAATAAAAATTGGCTAGACCGTTAGGAAATTATTGGAATCCCGGTGTGATCCCGGGGAGTGGATTTTCTACAAAAAAAGGTTCGGCGGCAAGTATAAATCACGGGTGTTTTGACGGGACCTTGAAAGAAAACCGTTTGACTAGCATCTTAAGCGAGGCGCTGTCAAATAGCAAGCGTCTTAGAATGGTCATTTGCTCTGGGACTTTTACGACTGAATAAACTGGGAAGCGTGCACTTTTTCATAGCGGGACAGCGAGATAAACACAATGTCCCTTTATTCCGACAAACGCTGGCTGGCACTCTTGACCGGTTGAAGCAAAAGAATGAGTCACGGCCTTTGAGCGCAACTTCATTTCCTAGTGCTAACATTCGGTGCGCCAACGCATTGCTAAAATAAAGGGTTTATTGGCATTGTTGCAGTCGCTCAGTCACGAGTTCACCTCGTCACTTCAAGCCGCTTAACGCAAGCCTGATATCGTGCAAGGATGACATTTATTACTCGATTCATCATAGCGACAGTTTGGACATTTTAAACTGGCCAACCTAGTTCACAACAGGACACTAGTCATCATCCAGTTGCAGCTAACAATCACAGTGTGATCCGCTGTTTGCACCATATGATACGTGATAGTATTTCCAAATCTACAAGCACCGCTTTTGGGTTTAAATTTTGCAAAAATGTGAGTTATCACGAATCTAGTGGTTGTGCAAATCATAGGTAGCATCGCCCTCATCTTAATGGCTACGGCAATAATTTTCCGTTTTATTTGCCAGGGAAAGCCTAATTTGTTTTAGGACCGTACGGAGATAAAACACAGCTAAATTAATCTGGTAAACTCGATTTGATGCATGCTCTAAAATATAGAACTTGAACAGACAAAATCCAAAGCAAATCACCAAAATCTTGAATAATATGTTTAATCATAAATGCTTCAATTTATCCAAGAATGGTTGATATTGATGCAAAGACGAGATGTATTATTGTAATGCACAGGGAGTGACCAGTGTAGAAAATTGAGTACAGCACTATCAAATAGCTGGAACGTGTTGATTGGCATCTACAAATTCCATGTTAATTTTCAGCTTGATCAGCAGGAACTCATGCAAAACCTACCATTTATTCAGCTTGTTCTAAAAGCCATTTCATAAAAATTAAATAGCGCGCATGAAAAACTAGCTTTGACATTTTGCGACCCTCTGAATACGAAGAAATTGGACGAGCAGCTCTATCCAACGCAAGAATTATGGATGTCGAGTACACGCGACTAGTAATGCACATTAAACACATGTTTAGGGCTCAAGCTCAACCGCTGTCCCAGAAGCACAACTCGAGTCGAGAGGCTGAGGAGTGAATCGGTGGCCTGATTAGTTTTGCGGCGCGCTAGTAGTGGCTACCGGAATAGGTGGAAGGAAGTTGGTGTTGGTTGCGCCACCACTATTCACCACCTGGTTTTCGATCGCTGAGGTGGCGGTGTTGTAGTTCGCATCGCCGCCATAGACCGCCGTCACCGGATGGGTGCCGAGCGCAAGCGTAGTCGTGGTGAACGTAGCCGTGGTTCCAGTGATCGTGCCTGTGCCCAGCGTCGTCGTTCCATCCTTGAAGGTCACCGTCCCGGTCACACCGGCCGGCACCGTCGCGGTGAAAGTCACCGACTGGCCCACCAGGGACGGGTTGGGTGAAGAGTTCAACGTGACGTTCGCCACGCCGTTCTGCCCCAGCGTCGCCTTGCTCACCACTTGGCTCAGAGCAGTTGTGCTGCTCGCCGTGAAAGAGGGTTGAGTCGGGGGTGTAGACCGCCGTAATGCTATGGGTGCCCACCGCCAGCGTGCTGCTCGTGAAGGTCGCCGCACCGCTGCTCAGAGTTACTGGCCCGCCAACAGTAGTTCCATCCACGCTGAATTGCACGGTCCCCGTGGGCAGAGCTGTCCCTACAGTCGGAGCTACCGTCGCCGTGAAGGTCACAGACTCGAAATAGGCCGACGGATTCAGGGAGCTGGTTATCGTAGTGGTCGTGCTCGCCGCTACGCCGGTTGCGATCAGGTGAATGTCTGCGTCGCCGCGGCGGCATTTAATGAGCTATCCGTCTCCACCGCCGATCCGGTCAGCGCTCCTACCTGGACTGGCTCAAAATCAATGGCGATGGTGCAGTTTGCGCCGCCGGCCAAAGTTTGCGGACTGCTGGACGTCAAGAGTTCCGGGCAGGTGGAGGCCGAGGCGAACGCGAAGCTGGAGCTGACATTCGGATTGTTGCCGCTCGTCGGCGGCGGAATCGTCAGCGTCGCATTGCCGATGTTCGAAACAATCGCTGTCTGCGGATTGTCCGTCGAGTCGGATGCCCCCACGTCGTCGGTGTCGGATACGTCAGCGCAGACTGGCTCACATCCACTTTGCGGATGCGGTTGTTGCCATAGTCCGCGATGAAGATATTGCCCGCGCTATCCAAACTGATGCCGAGCGGGCCACCCAGTCGGCGCGGGTCGCGGCGCCGCCATCGCCTGAATAGGCAGCCGTGCCAGTACCCGCAAGCGTTGTAATCACTTGTGTCCTCGCATCTACCTTCCGGATGCGATTGTTAAACTGATCTGAGAAATAGAGGTTGTCCGCACTGTCGATGGCAATCGTGCCGGGATAATAGAGCTCGGCACTCGTCGCCGGGCCGCCATCGCCCGAAAAGCCTTGTGTTCCGTTACCTGCCACGGTCGTGATGATGCCCGTGGATGCCGATACCTTGCGAAGCGGTTGTTCTTTTGATCCGTAATGTAGAGGTTGCCCGCGCTATCGAGGGCAACGCCGCCAGGGGAATGAATCGCGGCACTAGTCGCCGCACCTCCGTCTCCGGAGTAGCCGACTGTCCCGGTACCGGCAACCGTCGTCATGATGCCGGTTCCTGCTGACACTTTACGAATGCGGCAGCCGTTGTAATCCGTAATGTAGAGGTTGCCTACGCTATCGACGTATACCTCGCCGGCGCCACCAGTCCTGCGCTGGTGGCCCACCACCGTCCCCCGTACACACCTGATCCGTTGCCCGCTACCGTCGTGATGATTCCCGTCGCGACAATCACCTTGCGGATGCGGAAATTGCCATAGTCCGCGATATAGAGATTGCCTGCACTATCGACGGACACACCTGAGGGCCCTTGAGCTCTGCACTGGTCGCCTGACCACCATCTCCCAAGAAACCAGCGGTGCCATTACCTGCAACCGTCGTGATGATGCCTGTTGCTGCCGTTACCTTACGAATGCGATTGTTGCTGTACTCCGCGATGTATATGTTGCCCGCACTGTCGGTTGCCTGTCTGAAGACCGTGTTTATCTCGGCGCTGGTAGCAGCGCCGTTATCGCCCGTATAGCCACCTGTCCCGTTGCCTGCAACTGTCGTGATGATGCCTGGAGTGAGCGCCGCGAGCGGCCCCTGCCCTATGCCGGTCAAACCGAAATTGATATTGCCGGTGCTAGTCACTACCTTTAGCGGAACCCAACGCTGCCCGGGATACGCCGGCGTGAAGGTGATCGGAATCACGCAGATCGTGCCCGCCGGGTTGCTCGCGCCGATCGTGCAGCCAGTGATCGTCCCGACGCTGTATTCCTGCTTGCCGCCCTGCGACTGCGGAGCCGTGATGCTGGTGATCGTCTCCGCCGCGGTGGTCTCGAGGTATAAGGTCTGCACCGCACTGCTCGTGCCAACCGTCGTTGCCGGAAAACTGTAATCGGCTATCGATAGCTTGCGGATAACGTCATTATGAAAATCTGAGACATAGAAGCTGCCCGCGTTGTCAATGGCAATGCCGATCGGAGCATTGAACGCGGCGTTGGTCGCGGCCCACCATCGCCGGAGTAGCCTGCTGTCCCATCACCCGCCACCGTCGTGATGATCCCTAGACTTACTCTGCGAATGCGATTGTTCGCTTGGTCCGCAATGTACAGATTGCCTGCGCCGTCGAGAGTGACACGGGCAGGAGTACTGAGCTCCGCGCTGGTCGCCGCACCACCATCACCCGTAAAACCGGCTGTCCCATTGCCCGCATAGGTCGTGATCACGCCAGTCCCGGCGGCCACTTTGCGGATGCGATTGTTGGTAACGTCCGCGATATAGAGATTGCCCGACTTGTCAAAAGCAAGGCCGGCAGGCTGATTCAATTCAGCAGAGGTTGCCGCGCCGGTATCGCCCGTAAACCCGGCCGTCCATTGCCCGCAAACGTCGTGATCACGCTGGTCGCAATCGTAACTTTGCGAATGCGATTGTTCGCATTGTCCGAGATGTAGAGGTTGCCGGCGCTGTCGAACGTCAGATCAGTGGGTGAAAACAACTCAGCGCTGGTTGCCGCGCCGGTATCGCCCGTATAGCCAGCCGTCCCATTGCCGGCCACCGTCGTGATCACGCCCGTCGCCGCCGCCACTTTGCGGACGCGGTTATTGGCTTGGTCGGCAATGTACAGGTTGCCTGCGTTGTCGACAGCAACTCCGGTAGGGCCTCTCAGGCTGGCGCTGGTCGCTGCACCGGTATCGCCCGAGTAGCCTGCCGTGCCGTTGCCCGCTACCGTCGTGATGATGCCGGTTCCGGCAGCCACTTTGCGGACAACGTTATTCGTCCAGTCCGCGATGTATACATTGCCGGCGCTGTCGGTGGTAACGCCTTCGGTTTGGTGTAACTGCGCGCTGGTCGCCGCGCCGTTATCGCCCGTATAGCCAGCCGTTCCATTGCCCGCAAACGTGCTGATGCCAGGCACAATCTGCATTTGCCCCACGGCAGGACGCGCCACCGCGAACAGGCAGAGAGCAAGACCGATCGCAAATGCGATGCGCTGGGATATGCGATTAGACAGTTGGGGCTGGCGACTGCGGCGTTTCTGGCTCATAGCGGATGTCTTTCCCGTAAACAGGACGGCGGCACAATGGATTGACCCTGATGCCGCGCAGACATCGCTATTCGGAGCCCGTACACACGAAGCCCAAAGAGCCCGAAGCCCGGTCGAACACCAAGACAGAAAAGTAATGCAAGGCTTGTTACTAGTACCGTTACCGATACTCGCATGTGTCGTTCTGGAACTTTATTCCACGAAGGTGGTAGCGACACACGTAACTGTCAGCGGTTGCAAATCCGGGATGACAAGCATTCACTTGGCATTCACATATGTTTGCAAGTCCCGTTGATCCGTTTCTGGAACGCCTCCTGGCAAGCGGGCCAGGCGAGCATCGCGCGATTGGTCGGTCCGGTGAAGATGGCTTGTCGTTCAGGCGGATCGGCGTTTCTCAAACAGTGCTGGGAATCGAGAAGTTCGGTGCGCAATCGGGTGTTCGCGAGTCGATGGAAATGACAAGACTGGGGCGTCTCCTTACGAGACCTTTGAAATTGCGACCGATTTTGGTTGCGACTGCCTACAAGCAGCATGTTGCCGCACCGAATGCGCTTTCTTGATGGGTCTCTGGGCAACCTACAAGGGTGAACATATTGTGTCGAATGCCCGTTGGCGCCGCGCAGACGACGCTACACGGGGACCCGAAGACACAAAGCCCGAAATGTCTTAAGCCCGATCGAACACCAAGACAGGACAGCAAATGCCGAACTGGCTACTAGTGCTGTTACAGATATTCGCAGGTGTCGTTCTGGAGTCTTATTCCACGAAAGTGGTAGAGCGGATAACGTAACGGCAGAGCAGCATGTTCAGAGCTTTTCGAGCGGGGCTTAGCCAGTTGGCCAACAATCAATTTGCCGTAGCAATTCAAATCATGGCAGTGCTTGTGTCAACACCGGATAGAGCCCAGGCATCGGCGGAAATTGGGAATCGCTTGGGAAAGCATCCTGCTTTTCTGAGGCGAATCACCTGCCGATTGGTCGAGGCAGGTTTGCTCCGGGCCTACCAGAAGCTCGGCGGAGGCTACCTACTTGCACGCCCAGCGGATACCATCACGCTCGCTAACGTATACAGCGCGGTCGTTCACAAGCCCTATGTGAATGTGAGGCGAGCACGCCTCAGCACACGAGAGACCCGGTCGCTCGATCAGGTGCTGGAAACGATAGTCAGATCCGCATCTCGCACGCAACTGTCAGTGCTCGGGGCTTTCAAGCTCACTGACGTTTTGTAAAGAGCTGCGCTCCATTGCAGCTAGTGCTCGGGCGGAGCTTCCCTGTGGCCGCCGATTTGCTCCCCAGATGACACCGCCCTATGGCGAGGAGCCAGACAACGTGAGAATGCAGGCTACGCTCTTCGATTGCCGTCCTGATAGATGCTGAATTTGGCGAGAATGCCGAAGGAGAGACGGAAGAGCCTGCAGCCCAAAATACTCGCCAGGCACCAGCTTGGTGTGTTAAACCGATCCTGCTATGGGCCATGCAGTGCTGTTTCTCGTGATTCTTCTCCTCGCTATTGCCTGCCCGATCGCTCTCACACGCCATTCAAAGAAAGTACGTATAAAGCGGAAATCCTCACGATAGTTGCGGCGGTTCGCCTTTTCTCTCCCAAAAACACTCCGGACGCCTTCCTGTGGAGGAGATGTTCAACACAGCGGAAAACACGACGCTGTTTACACATTGATTTACACAGCCAAATCATCCCAAAACCGTAACTGCTTTGCTTTCATGGCGAAATCGGCAGACGCAGCGGACTTTACATCCGCATGCCAGTAGGCGAAAAGAAGGACTCAGGAGTTTTCAGGATTATGGTCTGGATCTCTCGGCGAGGGCCGAGTACATCGTGCCGCCAAACAGCGAGGGCCGTGTCGCCAGTCTCTCCACGCGCTCCACTCCTGCCTCGCTGAAGAGTTGGCGGAGTCTTTCGAAGCCGACCGGATATGGTCCCCATCTATTCGGCCTGGGTCGTTCATACTCCACGATCAAAAAGCGATCTGCCACAGACAGAAGCCTTCTCAACAATGCCTGCTGCTCTTGAATGAAGTGCAGCGTATTTGCCATGAGAATTCCCTCGACCGGTGGGAGACGGAGACTGGAGCTCTGCAAATCCCCAACGATCTTACGAATCTCCACTCCATCGTGCTGGTCTGGAATTCTGTCCAGAGCTCTCCGGTCCAAGTCGACGGCATAAATCGTGCTGCCGGGAGCCAGTAAGTGAGCCAGAGCCACCGTGAAGGTTCCGCTTCCAGAACCAAGATCACACCATGATTGAGGTCGCGCCCATTCAATGAGTGGGGTACGAATGAGCGCCGTAGCCTCAGTGAACTTCATTTATTGACTGGACTTCAGTAGGCAGGGTACCCGCGTGGGCGGGGGGTGTCCCTCAATATTCAATAAGTGAATTGGCGGTTGGGCAGTCGTTGAGAAGCCGTAACGAGTCAATTCGCCGGAATCACTCGTCCGAGAAGCCGGTTACACGGCCACTTGCGGGAGAGAAGACATAGATGGATCTGAATAGCTAGCCGAACTCAATGAGTGACTCGCCCTGATATCGCTAACTGACCAATTCCGTTCATATGTCCGACATGGCGCCTTCTCGTCCAGGTGACTGGAGGCCAGTTTTGTCTGCTGCCCGAAAAGTTGCGCAGGGAGAAGCCGATTTTGTCTCTCCCTGCACGCTCAAACCGCTTTTTCAACGTCCTCTTAATCCGCACACCGCGTTGGTGGCGGATCGGCTCGCCTGCATTTTCACCTAGGGAAGGGCCCGGCGATATGAACGAGAACTCAATCGACCGAATGCCGCCCATCTACTTGTCCGGGGTTTGACGCGAGAACCTGGTCAGAGGTAATGAACGCTTAGCCCGTTGATCTACACGATAGATCGCGTTCCCACTGGTATTCAGATCAGAATGGTCGCGAGAGTGCGAACAGATGCAGCTTTGCGGAACTGCTGCCGGGCTTTCCAACGCAGCTCTTTACAGAGAGGGGAGATGAGCACCTTGAAAGCGCTTTGATCCCCACCCCTCCACAAAGGTTGACCTCACCGCCATGATCTCTTCGTGCTCTCACGGTCCGATATTGCGGTTCGGTTTTTGGTGCAACTAGGCGAGAGCTGGATCTCGGAGACTGTCCCGGCGCTAGTGCCGGACAACACCGTTAATGGGAACAGTTCGAAGTGATTGCTCGCTTTTGAGCCCGGTAAAAACATGAGCGTGATATTTGAGAACGGCACATCATTCGAACCGGTGACGCAGACCATGAGCTGGGACTTTCCGCCGTCGGTGCAAACGGCGCTTTACCCCCATTTCCGGTAGTGCTCGCCATCCCGACAACGACAAAACCAGTTGTCGTGGCGGCATCGGCGAAGTGGGCGGTACGACGGTTCGCTGCCACGTAGTTAGGATCAGAGATCACGCGTGCGTTCGTCATAGTGAAGTGATGCGTATGTTGGTCACGCAGGGTCGTGTGGTTGTTTGTTGGAGATCATCCAAAGGTCGGGATGCTCCATGTTCAGTGCCGCACGAAAATCAACGGCGTCGAAATTAGGGTGGCCCGAGCGACCACGTTCCGCGAATCTCGTACCCTCCCATGGCGAAGGGGTTGTAGTCGTTGATCGTTCCCTTGAGGTGGTGGAGCGCGGACCCTCAGCAAGCAACACACCGCTCAGCGCCAGTACCATGACCACTATTTTCGTGGACAGCAGAAAAGCCTTATTCTTCACGCGAAACCTCCATCCTCTTGATCTCGGACAGCGCATTCTGCCCACAGCCTGCTCTTCAACGGTTGAAGCCTTGGGCGTGGGGCAAGGGCGCTGCCAAACTGGTGTCGATCATGGCTCATGCACGCGGACTTGAGCCATGGGCCAAGGCTTACCAGCTTCTTATCAATTCCTGTTCTGCTAAGTTGCAGAAACCACGACACATCTGCCAGCTTTGAAGATTTTGTGGAATAATTATCCGATTTTCGGGGGGAAGACATGCCGGAGGTTGGAGGAGTTATCAAATTCGATCAGTTTGAGGTCGACCTTCGCGCCGGCGAGCTTCGCGGAATAACCGGCCAGTCAGACTGCAGAACCAGGTCTTCAGGCTTCTGACGAGCCTGAAAGATGAGGCGAGGTGTGACTCGAGAGCAGTTACGAATGCACATTTGGCCGTCTGATGTGTTCGTCGATTTCGATAATGGACTGAGCGCTGCTGTCCGTAAACTGCGAGTCGTGCTGGGCAAACCTCCGGGGGCCAAAGGCAACAATAGCTACATCGAAACCGTGCCGCGGGTTGGATACCGATTTATCTCGCTCGAGAATGGAACGGACACCAACACCAGGCACATCATTTCCGTAGCGATTCTGCCTTTCACGAGCAATTAGATAGCTCGGACCTCGACTATCTGTGTGAAGGCATGACCGAAGCCCTGATTGACGCTGTCTGTCAGATTCGCGGGGTCGCGAAAGTAATCGCTCGTAATGGGCTACCGATTCAAAGCGCGTGACCCGCAGGAAGCAGGGCGCGAACTCGGTGTACAGGCAGTGGTGGTAAGTGTGCAGCCCGCTGGCGACCATGTGCTGGTGAGAGCTGAGCTGATCAGCACAACTGAGGGTTTGCGCCTCTGGGGAGCCAGCTATCAGCCACTCATCCAGGAGCTTTCACTGCTTCCATCGACAATCGCATTGGCTTTGCGGGATCGCCTGGGATCGAAGCAGCGCACTGGGGTGCCGCGCGGCGATCTCATCGGTCGACTGAAAATTCCGAAGCCTATCGTCTTTACTTGCGGGAAGTACTGCTGGGCCAAACGCCCGGGAGCGGGTTATGTAGAAAAAGCAATTGAGCTGTTCGATGCGGCGGTTGCACTCGATCCAGCCTTCGCTCTGGCCCACGTTGGGCTGCCGACTGCTACAACACATTAGGCGCATGGGAAGCCGGCGTTCTGGAGCCGGCGATCGCATTGGAACGGGGCAAGGCCGCTGCCAGCCGGGCACTCCAGCTGGATTCCAATCTCGCGGAAGCACACACCTCCCGTGGCTATTGTCATTTCCACTATGAGTGGGACTGGGGCTGCGCCGAGGCCGCGTTTAAGCGGGCCATTGATCTGAATCCCAATTACTCCCACGCTCACCACTGGTACTCTCACCTGCTGGCCGCCCAGGGAAGGATGAAAGAGTCGCTGGAACACAGTCTGCGCATTATGGAACTCGATCCTTCGACCTGCTTATCAATTCGCACCTCGCTTGGCACTACCACATGGGGGGACATTACGAGGAGGAACTCGAAGAATCGAACAAGCTCCTCGAAATGGAACCTAACTTTCATAAAGCTCATTACTTCAGGGGTCTCGCTCTCGGACAGCTGGAAGTCCGCGACGCCGTAAAGGCACTAGAAAAGTCATATCAGCTCTCGGGAAGCACATTCATGCTGTCTGCGCTCGGACATGCATGTGCCGTTGCCGGTGATAGGGACAAAGCAGTTCACATACTCAGCACATTAAAGGATTTATCGAAGACCCGCTACGTAGCGGCGTATCAACTTGGTGCGATTCACGTGGGACTGCATGAATACGAGCATGCGCTTGATTGTCTGGAAAGAGCGTATATAGAGCGGTCCGGTTGGATACCGTATCTCCCTGTCGATCCAACGTTCGCGCCTTTGCGAAGTGAACCTCGGTTCCAAAGAGTATTGCGGAGTATTTCAAATTCTTGAGGTAATTCTTGGGTAAAATCGCCAGACGACATAAATCCCTTGATGAATAAATCCCTCACCGTCCCCGAGTTTGTCCGTCTGGCCAGGAAATCTCCACGACTAGAGAAACCCTTTCCAGAATGGCTTGATTGAGTGGGCGATAGTTGGCCGTAAGCCGAACTGCGGCTCAATTTCCGATCAGCACGGCGTGAGCCTGACCGGTTTTGTCTACCAGATGCTGAACGCGATGCCGAGTGGCCGAACGCAAAGCTCCATTTCACCTTCACTCGATATTCGCAACGGAGAAATAGAGCTCATCGAAAGTTGGCTTTTCAAATACAGAAACACAACTTTTCCGTTGCTTGCCACAGATGGAGAGATGAAATGGTTATCATTGACCGAAATGGCGGAGGGTTCGGGACGAGTCCAACAATACTGCTATCTGGTTGTGCCAATGAGCCTACGCTCCAGCGTAAACGTATTCCGAAGCGCGCACCTGTTCCCTTGTGCAGGTCTACGAACCTTATTCCGCACAAAGAAGGCGACTGCCGGTCTTTCGCCATCGTCGCTATAGCGATCTGAGTCCTGGAAGACTAGATGGGGCCTGATTGCGCTGATGGTTCCTCGACGGTAGTGCAAATATGGTCTGCCCGGAGCCTGATGTACTTCCACAACCTGGTTGTCGCTGTTGATCGCAATACTGGGTCATGCCAGTATCGTATTTGACGCCATTGGACCCGTAAGCCAGCGGATAGCCAAATTTTCGTCCAGGTAGCCGACCCGGTAGTAGAGCCCCTGCCGGTACCGTCCTGGCCTCATGTACCTCCGCAAATAATCCGTTGGTGTAGGAGGCGCCAATGCCAGAGCTGTTATGGAAGCCGGTATCGTAAAAAATGTTGGTTCGCACCCAGTCGATGGTCTGCGAGGTGTCGCCATCGGGGTTGATCGCGTCCGACGAATAACGAAGCTCGGAGCGGTTGCTGATCGCGGAGTCGAGTAGGTAAGAATCACTTGACCTTTCGGCGTCATCACAACCTGCGGTAGGCGGGATCTGAACTTCTCCAGGCACTTGACGGCTTTTACCCCACTGAATCGTTCCCTGGTAGACCTTACTATGGATACCAGATGGTCGCTTTGCCGAACAAAGCTGGACTGCGGTGGACCTCCACAACCAATCCTGTCGACAGCACGGCGATGGAAGGCTGGCCGCCGGCGTCGTATTTTTCAGGTTCGCGCCAGCGCCGCAACGTCTGCGCAGATGCGAAAACTGCCGGCAATACAAGGATGCACAGCACGAGCATCGTGTACAACAAGGAACCGCTGCTAATACCGAAACCATGTTTCTGAGGCAAAGGTCTCCGGCTCTGAAAACTCAACATAAGTGACTTCTCCTCGATCGGACATTAGGACACCTATCATGGTCCTTACATCTCTACGAACGAGAGGCTGACTGAATAGAGCACATATGTCACGAGGGCAAATAGACCCGATACACGCTCCTTCTGAGTATCAAAAGCTCGATATCAACAACGACGATAGTTTGCACAAGGATCAATTATTTCGTCAATTAAGTTTTCTTTCCATCGAAAATATGGATCTTTGACCTTCGGGCGGCGCGACATCGGCGCCGTTCAGAAGAGAGCGAGCGCGGTGTTCGCATGAGAGGCTCAGACTTGTTTGATTAGCGCGATGTTAAGGGAAACCCAGTCTTCGCTTTATCTCATGGCGATAACGGTGAGTCATTCGTGGTGAGCTGTGGCTGGGAATACCGGTTCGAGAGAGATTATCGCCGCTTGGCCGTATAGTCCGGCTATCCGGACAAGCCCTTACCAGATGACCCACTATGGCCGGCCACAGGATGAGCAAGGGAAAATGGTTCGGGACGAGAAATGTTGGGGGCACTCGAATGGCGCACCGCAGACCTCGGCTTCCCCATATTTCCTGTCGAGAGCTGCTCGGCTTCGGTCAAGCACATGTGGTTTCTCTTTAAAGAGAACCACATAGAGTGGTCGCGGTGAGCGCGGCGAGGTAGGAAATTGGGTACGCTGGGATGACAGTAAGGAAAGCGTGGCGGTTGATAAAGAGTGGTTGCCTATGTTGAGAGCCGAAAAGATCGAAAAAGTCACAGGCTCGCAGCGGAGCGCCCCTCGACACATTTCCACTACTGGAACAATCTGGGAGCAAAGTCAGCAAAAGCACGCCGCCACGATAGCCACTCGTGTGCCGTTTCAGGGGACTCGAAGTAGACATTCTTAATCCCCGCCTGAGTCAGGGCATCGCTAAACTGCTTCACGCGCGGCCCTTCTACCGACCCGGTCGAAAGAAAAAGCAGCTTTACTTTGCTGTTAAACGCCGTTGCGTCGGCAAAGGCCCCACCGCAAATTGTCTTGATGTCAAAAGTGCCGCCGCCGAACCCGCTGCAGTTGCCGCTAAAGCCCCCCAGGTAGGCAAACTTGTCGAGATGCTCAAGACCCGTGGTGAAGGTTTGGAATCCCCCCATCGACAAACCCGCCATGGCACGGTTTTCGCGCCCCGGTGCTACCCGGTAATTCTTTTCAACCATGGGGATCAGATCGGTGAACATCATCTCGGTGAAGGTTCCGCTCAAGTGAAGCGCCGGCCGAGGCGGCGGTGTGCTGCCTGCTGGACGCTGTCCCGCACCCGGCGCGCCAGGCGCTCCGCCCATGGGTGCTTGCGGCTGCGGCACCGCCTGGGTAATCACACTGCGTGCGTTGTAGATCGTTCCATCTTCACCGGGTTTCACCGCGTTCAGGTTGTCCATCACGATCAGCATTGGTTTTGTCTTGCCCGCAGCGAGCAGATTATCCATGATCTGATCCACGTGGCCCTGGAAGGTCCAACCGAGTTCGTTTTCTCCCCAGCCATGCAGCAGGTAAAGTACCGGATAGCGCACCTTCGCATTCTGGTCATAGCCCGGCGGCGTGTAGATCATGGCGCGTCGCCACTGTTGCGTTACCGTGGAGAAGTACCATTCGTCGCGTACCAGCCCATGCGGCACTTCTTTGTGGCTGTAGAACTCCGCATCGGCCGCCGGCACCTCAATCGCGCTGCTCCATTGGCCTCCGCCAAAGAAGCTCGCCGTCGCCGGATCGGACACGCTGGATCCGTCGATGTTCACCATGTAGTAGTGGAAGCCTTCTGCCAATGGCGTAGTCGTCGCATACCATAGGCCGTCTGCTTCCTTGGCCATATCGAAACCCTTTCCCACCCGGACACGCACCTTCTGGGCCTCCGGCGCGGATAACCGGAACATGGCACGATGGTCGGGAAACACACAGGGGTAGGGCGCCCCCGGAACGTTTAAGGAAGAAGGTTTGCAATCGGCGGGAGGTTGCGCCCAGCAGATCGCCGGCGCCAGCAGCATCCATAAAGCTATCGTCTTTTTCATCGGTCTCCTCTACGTCGCAGGCAGCCAACCGTAACCTCGGTTGTGTTACATAGCAAGCGATAAAACGGAATAAGAACGCGCAGGCAACTGCAGCGTCATGCGCGCGCCGGCTTTCGGGTTTTCCAGCGCCTGTGGCGTCACCCGCTTCGGATCAGCAAAGGTGTTGCCGGCTTTCAGGTCTGGCCCCGTAATCGTCAGGAACTGCTTCACAGAGCTGGGCGCAGCATCGCGCCAGATCACTTCCACATCCTGCGGCTTTTCGAGATTACGGTTGAAGAGGAAGAGCGCTGCAGTCTTGCTTTCCATGTCGATGGTAGCCGCCATATCGACCCACCTCACGTCGCCAAAACCGGGGATCGCCCGGCCGCCGTCCTCAATCGGGCCGCCTATGGTTGCCACCTCGTATCCCGGGCCCTCCGGCTGCAGACTTAGTGCCCGCCCCCGCGCATACTTGAGCGCCCAGCTATAGGGATAAAAGATGGTGTGACGTAGAATGCCATCTTCATTCGTGGCAATCGGCGCAATGACATTGATGAGTTGGGCCAGGCAGCCCACCTTCACGCGGTCCGAGTGCCGGATCAGCGAATTGGCCAGGCCGCCCACCAGCAGCGCATCTTCCAGGTTGTACGGTTCCTCCAGCAGATGCGGATGCGGCTTACCATGCCCGTTCGAAAACTCTCCGCCTCGCGCGCGATACCACACGTTCCACTCGTCGAATGATAACCACAGCTGTTTCCCGGAGCGTTTTTGTGCGCGAACGGTGTCGCAAACCGCTGCTATCTCTTCAATCTGCCGGTCCATCGCCAGGTTCATCGCCATATACACCTGGCTGTCATGATGGGTCTCCTCGGTATTTCCCCAGTAGCGGTGCAAGGAGATTCCATCGACCACGTCATAACATTCTTCGAGGACCGTGCGATCCCACTCGATATAGGTAGGCATGAAAGGTCCGCTCGATCCGCAGGCGATCAACTTGATCGATGGATCGACCGCGCGCATCTGCCGCGCAGCGTCGGTTGCTTTCAAGCCGTATGCCTGCGCCGGCATGTGCCCAATCTGCCACGGGCCATCCATCTCATTGCCCACACACCAGAACTTCACCCCGTATGGTTCGGCGT
Organism: uncultured Acidobacteriaceae bacterium; assembly: GCA_963717225.1. Taxonomy (GTDB): domain Bacteria; phylum Acidobacteriota; class Terriglobia; order Terriglobales; family Acidobacteriaceae; genus PALSA-350. Next base: position 27,913 of record CAVQWB010000045.1, read on the forward strand.
ACCCGTGGGAGCGCCGTAGTTCGCTCCACTTCGTTCCCCCGGCTACGTTGCAATATTCCACGAGAGCGGCCGCATCCTCTGCCGAACCGGTCCCGAAATTGAGGCCCATGAGCGGCTCTGTTCCCACGAGCCGCGCCCAGGTGAGGAACTCGTTGGTGCCGAACTGGTTCGTCTCCAGAGTGTTCCATGCGCGGTCCAGCACCGTAGGCCGTTTTTCCCTGGGTCCTACTCCGTCGAGCCAGTGATAGCCCGACACGAAGTTCCCCCCGGGCCAGCGAACAATCGGCACCTGCAGCTCACGTACTTCTGCCATCACATCTTTGCGGAATCCCTGCGCATCCGACAATTTCGACCCCGGCTCGTATACGCCCTCGTAGATTGCGCGCCCAAGCTGTTCCAGAAACGAACCGAACAGCTCGTGACTTACCGGAGCAATCTGCCGGTCTGTGTCGATCACGACCCGGGTGGTCGCGCTCTGCGCAGTGCCCATGCGGCCGGCAATCGCCGCCGCCGACATGACCAAGCCGGTCTGAGAAGCGCTTTTGAGGAACTTTCTTCGGGAGATCTCTCGCATTAAAAACCATCCGTTACGAAGGCGACCGACGCATGGCCCATCTCATTTGCGCGCGCTCGGAGTCGATCATAGTAAACGTTTCCCCTCGGCCGCCATTCTACACAAGATCGGTCTTGCCCGGTGATATGATGGCGGCTGAAATGCCGCAGATATTGATAGTTACCGGAGATGCCGGCGAATCGTACGAAGCTCTCTATGCCGTTCATCGGTTTCGCGAGGAAGACTGGCGTGTTACCGTTGCTGCCCCTTCGGTTCGTCGCCTCCACCTCGTCATGCACGACTTTGAGCCGGGGTGGGATACCTATGTCGAACGTCCCGGATACGGTCTAGAGGCCGACCTCTCGTTCGACCAGGTAAATGTCCGTGATTATGATGCCATCCTGATTCTGGGCGGGCGCGCTCCTGAGTACCTCCGCAACGATCGGCGATTGCTCGACATTGTCCGCGAATTCGACGCACAGCAAAAATGGATCTTCGTCATCTGCCATGGCATCCAGGTGCTCGCCGCCGCCGGCCTCACCAAAGGCAAACGCATTACCTGCTATGAACACGTGCGCTTCGAAGCCGAGCAAGCTGGCGGAACATTTGTAGACCAGCAGGCCATTCGCGATGGCCGCATCGTCACCGGCCAGACCTGGCAATCGCACCCCGAGTTCTATCGGGAGATCTTTGCCTGCCTGGCGCCTCACCGCCGATCCTGATTTTGCGGCATTTTCTCTCCCTTGCCCGCTGCCGCGATCAACACGCTGGAGTCGAGGATCAGTCCACTAATCTTCACCACAAATCTTCATGACCACAAATCTTCACTGCTGGCGCGGGCCCCGGGGCGCCGTGCGATCCGCCGTCCGAGCACGCGCTCAAACCCGGCCCCAAACCAGCAAACCGAGTCGACGGCGAGCAGCTAGAGTTGCTGCAATAGGTATCATGTCGACCGATCTCCAGCCCAGGGATGGGTAGGCCCGGTGAAGTCTTACCGATAGTCCTGCAGTTCGATGCCAGTGCGCATTTGGGCTCTGAACAGCAGCTGAATGAGCCCAAGGCGGTTCGCGGCGTTGATGGTCGCGTTTCGCAGCCACAGCCCGTAAGCACTCCTGGGGACGAAGCTCGCAGCGAAATCGCGCGCCCCCTTCTGCTTGCGCTCCACATAGGGCCGCAGGCGCTGTTCATAGATTTCGAATGCGGACGCGTGGCCTCCCTGCGCGACAACCAATTCCCCAGCGAGCGTGTAGGCTTCGGCCATCGCCATCGCTGACCCTTCGCCGGCGAGCAGGCTCGGACACGCGCACGCGTCGCCGATCAGGGCGACGCGGCCCTTGGTCCAACTCGGCATGACGATCTGACTGACCCGGTCGAAATAGAGATCGGTGCTTGCCTGAAGCGCGTGGAGCATCTCGTCGGTTTCCCAGCCACCGCCAGCGTAGAGGCGGGTCAGGACCTCTTTCTGACGCGAGGCATCGTGGACGGGAGCTGCGTGGGAATCGGATTCGGCGAACACCAGCATGAAGACCGTCGTGTCCTCGTCGACAGTGATTCGCCAAATCTGCCGGCCAGGTTCGCCGTAAGTCACGTATGCGTCCGGATCACGGAACCGGTAGCCTTGGGCGGTGAACGCGGCAACGTAGTATCCGAGAAAGTGTTCGAATCGCGTTTCTTCACCAAAGCAGAGTCGTCGCACGGCGGAGTGGAGGCCGTCGGCACCGATGACCAGATCGAACGTCTGAGCCTCACCTTCGCGAAGCGTCACCTCCACGCCGCGCGGGCTGTCTTCGAGGCTGGTCACGCTGTTCCCGAACCGCACGTCGACTCGGTCCTTGACCGCTTCGTAGAGCGCAGAAGCCAGCGCCGAACGCGGAAGGCTCATGCCCCGGCCCTTGATGAGCTTTTGCACCGCGCCCTGGTTGAAGCCGCTGATCCGCCGGCCCACGCGATTGACGATCCGGAATTCCTGAACCTTGAGGTCATGCCGGCGGAGTTCGTCCAGCACGCCCATCTTTTCGGCCACGTCGTAGCCGAGGCCCCAAAAGTCGATGACGTAGCCGCCGGTGCGCGGTTCGGGCGCCTGTTCCACCAGGGTCACCGCATATCCGTATCGATCGAGCCACCAAGCCAGACAAGAGCCTGCCACCCCAGCTCCTGACACCAGAACGCTCCCAGGCATCCGACATTCTCCTATGGACCGCTTCTCTGATCGGGGATTCAACCCGGCGATTGAGAAACGAGAACAGGTACACCAGTGTAACGGGGGAGTTTTGGGGCAGATAGCTCAACCCCCGCTGGAAATGCCCTTCAAACGTTACGCTCGGTGCCCCGACAGCTTACCTGGGAGATGCGCGACAGGAGATGCGCGACAGACGAAATAACCACCAGGCGACCCAGTGATAGACGGAACGTAACCGTTACAATCCCGCTTGCCAGTGGCCCACTTGAACCTCACCCAGGGTGGAGGGCGTGCGCACCTGACAGTTTCGTGGACAAGTTTCGTGGACAAAGTTTCGTGGACAGACAAGTTTCGTGGACAGACGGACCTGACACTTTCAGAAACACTTGTCGACGAAACCTCCGTGAAAGTACCAGCCCCGTCTGTTTGTCCACGGAACCCACGGAACCTCAATCGCGCCGGCGAAACTCTCGGTGTGCTGAATGCGGGCCACGGAGGAATCCGGGTGACGCAAGGTCGGGCCGGATCCCGGAAGCGGCTGTCGGCGGCATGCAGCGCGGCTGCTCCGAATCCTACGCGGAAATCGCCTCCAGGGTCTTGCCACGGGTTTCGACCCCGAGCACCAGCACACTCAGCGCCGCAATCAGGAAGGTGCCGGCACCCAGGGCGAACACCCCATTTTGTCCTGTGCGGGGAAGAATCACTCCGACGGCGTACGGACCGAGCAACGATCCGAGCCGGCCGATGGCCGACGCGAATCCCGCGCCCGTCGCCCGAGCCCGGGTGGGATACAACTCGGGCGTGTAGGCATAGAGGATCGACCACATACCGAATTGGCAGAATTGCAAGGCCAGGCCCCACCCTATGAGCTGGGCCTGGTTTGCCGCAGTGCCATAGAACCACGCCGATACAGCGGCCCCAACGAGTGCCGCGACGCAGGCGGGTTTGCGGCCCCACGCTTCGATCAGATACGCCGCCGTGAAAAACCCCGGCACACCAGCCAGCGAAATCAACGTCGTGTAGTAGACGGACTGGATCACTGAATATCCGGCCTCCTGCAGCAGCGCACCGAGCCACGTGGTGAGCCCGTAGTATCCCAGCAACGCGAAGAACCAGAGCAGCCACACCATCATCGTCCGCCGGATGTATCGGGCGGACCAGAGTTCCAGGAACGGGAATCGCGCACCTGCCGGCCCCTCAACCGGCTGGGCCGTGGCTCCGGCAGAGCGGCGCCGTGGAGGCGTGCCGAGACGGCCCTCTCGAACTTCTGCGTGACCTCGTCGGCAGCCGCCAGGCGGCCGCGCACGGCGAGCCAGCGAGGGGATTCGGGCACCAGGAACCGAACGGCAAAGACTAAGACGGCCGGGGCCGCTTCGATGAGGAATACCCGTCGCCAGCCACTGATCGGCAGGACCGCGTGAGCGATGAGCCCCGCAACAATGAAGCCGAGCGGCCAAAATCCTTCGAGCAGGGCGAGATACCGCCCGCGCAGGCGCGCCGGAATGATTTCGGACACAATCGACTGTGCGACGGGAAACTCCATGCCCATGCCGAACCCGAGGAGAGCGCGCGCCGCACCGAGTGCAGTGACGCTGGGCGCGAGGCCGCAGGCGAGCCCGCCCAGCCCCCAGAAGATCATGCTCACCTGGAACACGAGCGTCCGGCCGTATCGATCCGCGGCCATCCCGGCAATCGCGGCGCCGAAAAACATGCCGACGAAGCTCATGCCCGACAGCAGCCCGGTCTGCGGCGCGGACAGTCCGAATTCCGATCGGATCGAGCCCAGCACGAAGGTGAGGGAGCCCAGGTCAATCGAATCGAAGAACCAGGCCGTGGCGATGATCAGGAATAGCGTCCGCTGGTAGGCGGTCAGCGGCAGGCGTTCGAGTCTGCCGGCAATCGTTGCCAAGCTCACCCCGGTGGCGGCCGAAACTTCGTTCCTATCTGACATATCTCTTTCCCAGCGCACCTCTACAGCGTTCGGTATTGACAGACGATGTCGCGTCGTCGAACATCCGGTCTTCAAAGGGCCGACGACCTTGTAATGATTGAGGAGGATGCCGGTCGGCGTTGTTTTCGTGCTGAGGAGTGCGAATGTGCGTGGCGGCGTTCCTTCCATAAAGAGGCGTTTTCCTGTGCCCAACAGGACCGGATAGACGACCAGCAGGACTTCGTCCGCAAGCCCATGTTCGAGCAGCGGCGATGTCAGCGTGGAGCTACCCCAGAGGATAAGGTCCGGGCCGTCCTGTAACTTGATGCGGCGAAGGCCCTCGACCAGGTCCGGTCCAACGGCCTCGAATGGGCCCCATGCAAGGCTGTCTGGCCGTGGGTCACGACGTATTTCGTCGCCGCATTAAGGCGGTCTGCCATCGGACTGCTCGGCGCCTTTGGCCACAAGCCCGACCATGCATCGTAGGTGCGACGGCCAAGCAGTAGGTCGCACTCTCGCCATGGGCGGCGACGAGTGCATCTCTGCCAGCCGGGGTCCGATAGGGTGTGGACCAGTCGCCGTAGGGAAAATTGTTTTCATCGGCGGAGTGCTGGATCACACCGTCCAGCGAGATATGTTCGCAAATTGTGAGCTTTCTCACTTTGGGTCTCCGTGTTCTGGAATTGCGTTTCTATCGTTTCCGGCCTTCACGACAACGACGAACGGTCAGACCGAAGCATCGCAGGGGGATAAGGGACTGAAAGGAAGTACCCCCGAAGCAAACGCTCGCATCGTGAAGCTGACTGACGACACTGAAACGAAAGCAGGACAGTCCCCCGTCTGTCCTCCTTTTCCCTCAGGAAAAGGTGTCGTCCTGCAGGCCAGATACCCGCGCACGATACGCTGCGGGGGTTTCAATAAAAAACCGCGTTTGCCCGGCCAGAGCCAGGAGGTCTCGATCTCCGGTGACCAACAGGTCGGCCTTCCCACTTTCGGCGAGGTCGAGGAATAACTGGTCGTTTTTGTCCCGGCAGGCCCACTTGGATTTTCTCGTCACCTTAACTATTTCGCAATAAGGAAGGTACTCAGCCAATAGTTCATCCCTGTTATCGAAGGAGAGTTGGAACTTTGGATATCGCAGTACCCGGGTGAGTTCCTCAATGGTGGCGCGAGAAGCCAATGGCAAGGCATCTCCTGCGCGCCAATGCCCGCGCAGCCAAGCCAGGCGGCCGCTGCGTAAATAGCAGTGCCGACACAACGACCGTTGTGTCAAAGACCACGCGAGGGCTCACGCGTGTTTGCGTGCCCACGAGATAGCGGCGGTGACATCCTCATCCTCAATTCCCAGCTGGGAGAGGCGAGCCCGCACCTCATCGGCGCGGCTCTTCTGCAGCGGGCGCAGAATGATGCACGCCCCGTCGGTGCTTACGTCAAAATACTCCACCCCGGTGAAGCGGGCGACCACTTTTTTGGGAAGAGTGATCTGGTTTTTTGTAGTCTTTTTCGCAAGCATGGATACCTCATTTAAAGAAAACAAGGAAACAATGAAATCTTACCACATACTCGGGCTCGTGAAGCGGGAATGACTTTGGGTAACCCGGGGACGGGCACCTCCTTTCGGAAGCAATCTGGTGATTGCCAGGCGAGATGGCGCGTAGCATACCATTACAGCAATTTTGAGAGTTCCAGGACAAGAGACGAAATTACCCCGGATCAATAAGAGCGGTCCGGACAAGGGTTTCGTGAACAGGCAGACCTGACACTTTCGGCGACCAGACCTCGCTAGGGAAAAAGCGGCACCAAACGTAAACCGTTAAGACTGCGCACTGCGGCAGTTGCTACTCTCCGGCAGCGATCAGTTCCTCCCATGCCAAAGCGTAGCCGACCGCGCGCTTCACCTCGTGGACCCGCTTTTGCGAGAGTCTTGCAATCTTCTTCACCAGGAGAACTTTCGAAATCGTTCGCAAATTGTCGCAGTTAACGACGCAGGGCTTGGGCATTCCCTCGATCGAGCCGAGAGGAACTTCGATCGGAATATTTCGAACGGTCGCCGTGACTTCAGCCGCAACAAACTTATTGAGAACCGGATAAGCATCATCACGGCTCAGCAGAAGCACTGGCCGGCGCCCGGCGGGTTTCGGCAGGTCCGCCCACCAAATTTCGTACTGCTTCATGGCTTCCACTTGTCTGCGTTGGACCAGTCATCAGCGTCATCCGCCGAATCAGGCTGCCGCAGATATGCTTCGCGAATGGCTTCGTACTCGCGTTTCCGAATTGCGTCTCTCACGGCCTCCCGGATGAATTCAGCGCGCTGTCGCTTGGCGGCCGGCGCGACCTTATTCAGCGATCGCAAGAGCGGTTCGTCCAACTGGATCAATATAGACGGCATTTGTAAACAACTATATCATAGAAGCATATAGACCGACTCGCCGCAACCTCTGCCGACGGCACCTTGCGGACGACCTGGAGATGGGGTTTGAAGGGGAGACGGGGGCTTTAAGAGGGTGCTTGAGAACTACCATGACGAAATCGCGTCCCGCAGAGCCTGCCCTGAGCTTGTCGAACGGGGACGACTGAACTTCAGACTTGTCCATCGAGGCCCGGAGGGCCGTCGTACGTGTGTACGGATAGGTTGATTCAGTCTGGCACTTCTCCGTCCGGCTAAAGTCGTATACCCGGCACCGAAGTTAGCTTTCTAGCGTTCACAGCAATTTCCCATCTATAATCATGGTTGACGAACGATTTTCGACGAGTTAATAATCTGCTCGTCAATCATAGGTATACGATGGTGATCGAATCGAACACTGAACGACCTGCTTCCTTGGAGGACGTCCAGAGGATCGTCAGCCACTGGATCAAAACTCTGCCGGCCCATGACTCTGCCCGCATCAGGCTCTCCCGCGTGTCGGGAACACCTAAGCGATTGCTGATGTCAACCGCAATTCATAAGAATTTGAAGTTCGAGGTGACTCAGAGCAAGGTCTCCCTCGAGGCAAAAAGCCGAAGAATCTCGCTTGAGGTTTCAGACTTCGCAACTGACGACCGAGGTGGACGGAGCGACCTTCCTGGTCATCTTCGAACTCAAGACCAGCCCCCCGCTCAGGCCTCTGACAAGGGTCATCGACTCGCTCTCGCGAACCGAGCATCCAGTGTTCTTTTCGCGGGCATTCAACGCGCTCTCCTCGATTGCGAATGAACTCTCTTCGCAGAGCGTCGAAGAACTGACCGCTTCGCCCACAGACTTCGAACTCCTGGTGAATGCCGTTTCGGCAACTTCGACAGCCGCGGCTTCTACCGATGGCGATCCCCTGATTCGAGCGAAGCTTAGAGGCATCGAGCACAGGAAACGGATCATCGAGAAGCTCGGAGGAACTCTGTCTGCCCAGCAAGTGTCCGAACTCATCGGTATCAGCCGCCAAGCGGTAGATCGGCGGCGAAGCCAGAACCAGCTGATCGGCCTGACTCAGGGGAAAAGAGGCTATGCGTATCCAGCTTTTCAATTCGAGGACGGAAAGACTCTCGATGGCCTCAAAGAAGTTCTGGATGCGCTCAGTGGGCACGATCCATGGATGCAGTCGATTTTCTTTGCTAGCGGCAACGACAGGCTAAACGGCAGAACTCCACTCGATGCGCTCCGTCAGGGAAAGACCGAAGCAGTGGTTCGCGCGGCCGAAGCATATGGCGAACAGGGAGCGGCGTGACCGATTTTCCCGGCGAACATCCGGAGCCGCCGGGGGACCTCGAAACCAGTGAACCCCTCCTTGCCGAACTATCAATCGGTACTATCCTCTCGCGGCTGCATAACCGGGGTAGAAGTCCACTGTTCTTTGGCAGAACAGGGGGCAATCGCTTCGATTCGCCGGATCGTTCCTACGCTGTTCTTTATGCAGGACTCGACGAATATTGCTCATTTATTGAGACGTATGGCCAAACAACCGGTATCCGGACCGTAACGTCGACCGCTCTCGAAGGACGCTACCTGGCCCACCTCGAACTTCTGCGCCCGATGAAGTTGATCGACCTGTCCAATTCAGGAGGGCTCGCCCGCGTCGGAGCAGACTCCCGTCTGTTCAGCGGCTCTCACACCGTCGCACAACGATGGTCCGCTGCTTTTCGCAAGCATCCCATCAAACCAGACGGCATCCTCTATCCCGCGCGGCACGATGCAGCAAGAAACGCCTGCGCGATTTACGAATGTCTCCCTTCCATCTTCAAATTGCATGCGAAGGGTTCGCTCCTTGAACATCAACACCTCGCCTTGCTCGGAGCAATCCTTGACTGTTACGGGTTCGCTATCATTCCATAGCGTGACTTTCGGTAACCCGGTGACGGTAACCCGGTGACGGTCACCTCGTTGTCAGCGTCAGTTCACATCTTCCCATCTTCCCGGACACGAACCCCCGCCGCATCCAGGACAGGTTTCGTGGGACGGAGCTGGCACTTTCAGAAGCTCCCGTCCACGAAGCTCCAAAGTGCCGGATTGCCTGCACGCGGGGTTTGCCGAATATCCTCAGCAGTCTCCTACTCGCCCCGCAAAGCCAGCATGGGATCCGTACTCGATGCGCGCCTGGCCGGTACCGCAGAAGCTGCCAGCGCCAGCAGCAGCATGGCAATGGCAGAAAGTCCAAGCACAGCCGGATCAAACGGGCTCACCTCAAACAGAAAGGAACGCAACAAACGGGATGCGGCCACGGCGCCAAGCAAACCGAAGCCACAGCCAACAGCCGCAAGCCTGGCGCCGGAACTCAGGATGACCAGCATCACCCCGGATCGTTGGCACCCAAGCGCCATGCGCACCGCAATTTCCTGTTCGCGCAATGCCACCGAGAACGCAATCACGCCATAGATCCCCAGCACACTCAGCAGCACCGCAGCCATGGCCAGCGAGGAAATCAGCACCGTCTTAAAGCGTCGCGGCGCCTCGCTCCTCGATATGGCGTGTTCCATCGTCTGCATCTGGTAGAGCGGCAACTGCGGGTCGATCTTCCGCAGCGTTGCGCGCACCGTATTTTCCATCTGCTCCGGATCCATCCGGCTGCGCAGAACAATCCAGCCGTCGGCGCCGTTCAATTCTCCGGCAGAGGCGAAAGCGCCTTCACTGGCCACCATCTGTGTTACCGGCTGGTATACCTGTGGCACCGTCTCCGCGTCGCGCGATCCCAGCTTCACGTCATCGACCTCGCCCACCACCGTCATCCACGGCGTGGCCGTCTCCGCCAAGCCCCGGCGCAGGCGTTTGCCGATCGGGTCCTGGCCCGGCCAGTAGCGCTCGGCCATCTTGCGATTCACCAGCGCCACTAACGGTGAGCCGGCGTTATCCGACTCAATAAAGACGCGCCCGCGCAGCACACGAATACCCAGCGCTTCGAAGGGATCGTCCTCGACCAGCGACATCGCCGCCATATTCAACCCCGCGCCCTTGGCAGGCACATAGCCCTCCATCGTGAAAGGGGTGCTCCAGCTATTGCCGGCCGCAGGCAAAAACGAAGTGATGCCAACCGCATTCACTTCAGGCAACTGCCTTAGATCGTTCAGCAGAGTTTTCGTGAATTCGTCGATCGCGGATTGCGTTCGATATTGCTGCTGCGGCAAAACGTAAAGCGCAGCCAACGTATTGTCGGGGCGGAAGCCCAGGTTCACGTCGCGCATCTTTTCGAAGCTGCGCAGCAATAGGCCGGCGGTGGTAAGCAGAGTCAGCGCCACGGCAATCTCCGCCACCACCAGCGCCGAGCGTAGCCTGGCATGGCCGCTGCCCGAGATGCCCCGGCCTTCTTTGAGCGTCTCATTCACGCTCGTCCTGATTGCGGCAAATGCTGGAGCCAATCCGCAGAGCAAGCCGGTCAGCAGCGCCAGTCCCAACGCGAACAGCATGACCGGCCAGTTCAGGCCGATCTCTCGATGCGAGGCAGCGTCTGCGGTAGCCGGCTTACGCCCACCCGCAGAGCAGCAGCCGCCAGCGCCAGCCCTATGCGCCACCGGCGATACTCAAGACCATGCTTTCCACGATGGCCTGTCGAAGAAGTGTGCCGCGCGGCACCCAGGGCGAGCCGCACCGCGAGCTCTCTTCGCCTGCGGATGGCACGCACCAGCAGAAGCCCCGCCAGGTTCGCACAGGCGATGAGCAGAACAACAATCACCGCAAGAAAAGCGTGCCCACCAGGGGACGCGCCTGCTCCACCGTATCTTCCTGCAGCGGGCGTCACCACCGCGTGAATACGAAGACTGCGCATGGGGGCCGGATAGTCGCGCATCGTCTCCCGGGCGACCCGCTCCGCATCGCTCTGCGCCTGCTCGGCGCTGATGCCGGGCTTCAATCGCCCCACCATGCGAGAGTTCCACGACGCCGCGCTGCCCGCCGTGAATTCCTCCGGCTGCAGGCTGAGCGGAACCCAAAGCTCGCTCTGGTTCACATGCCCAGGATTGAGCGGAAACTCAAAATCGCGCGGCATCACGCCGATCACGGTATAAGGCTTGCGGTAGAGAAGGATCTTGCTTCCCAGTACGTTCGCATCGCCGTGGAAGCGGCTCCGCCACATGCCATAGCTCAGCACCGCCACTTGCTGGTGTTCCTCTTCTTCCTGTTGCGTAAAGTGCGCCCCAGCAGCGGTGGCACTCCCAGCGCGGCAAAGACCTCGCTGCTCATCCGCGTCGCATTCACCGCCGCCGGATCGCCCGTGCCGGATAGTTCAAACACTCTGCCCGATACCCGCCCAGGTGGCTAAAGCTTTGCGTGTCGCGCATGTAGTTGCGGATGTCGGGAGCCGTTACGCGCGAGTGAGCGCAGGACGCGCAGTGCGAGCCTTCAAGCACATCTCCCAGGATACCAGGCGATCCGGGTCGGGGAACGGCAGCGGACGCAGCAATACTCCCTCGACAATGGAAAAAATCGCCGTCGTCGCCCCGATGCCCAGAGCCAGCATCAGGATCGCGGTCATTGTAAATCCGGGAGACTTACGCAGGCGGCGGAAGGTATATCGATATCTTGCAGCATCTGGTCCAGCCCTTGAAACGCTCGCTCATCGCGATGCAGTTGCTTCGCCTGCTCCACACCTCCGCAGGCGAGTCTGGCTGCCCGCCGTGCATCCTCAGGGGGCATGCCCTGGCGCAAATATTCGTCTTCCAGCAACGCTAGATGCGCGCCAATTTCTCTTTCCAGTTCCGCTTCCGCTTTGGAGTTGGCAAAAAGCAGATAAAGTTTCATAAAATGCGTCTCAGGTGCTTCATGGCTAAGACTCCTCAATCAGGAGCCGTTCCACAAGAGCCGGCATCCTTCGCCAATTCTTTGTCTCCTCGCCCAAGGCTTTCTCTCCCGCCCTGGTGATTTCGTAGTATTTGGCTTCCCGGCTGTTCTCGGTCTTTCCCCACGCTCCCTTAATCCACCCGTACTGCTCAAGCCGCACTAATGCTGGATAGAGAGTGCCCTGGTTGGGGTTGAGCAGCCGATCGGAGATCTGCTGCAGACGTGTCGCAATTTGATAAGCGTGTTGCTGGGCCCATCGCCGCGAGTGTCCGCAAAACGATGAGGTCAAGTGTTCCCCGCAGCAGCTGGATTGATTCTGTTTCTTTATTAGACATCCAAGTGGTCTCTTTAATGAAAGACTATTACGTTTCACTTGCTTGTCAAGTGGACTTGATGCGAAAAGACCGAGAAACCCGCAGCTGCTGGCGTCAGAATCGGCGATTACCTCCTTGCGCCATGATGAGGTAACAGAGCGCGCCATGGTTACTAAATTTATTTCTTCTCGCTCTGGACACAGCCCAAAAACCATACTACATTGGAGGCAAGAATCCAGACATCAGAGCGGTCTTCGCGACGGGCCTGCTTGGCCTTGCATCGGTGCGCTCCACCCGTGCAACTGCCGCCAACCACCGGCAACTCATCAGTGCTTGTCCTAGTGATGAGTTGGGTGTAGCCAACAGTAATGTGAAGTGACGGATCATGCCTCTCCGCAGCATTCCGCCGGGGGGCCGGCCGTGGAGCGCCTCGCGAGGGCGCCCGCGGAGAGCAGGGTGCGCTCAGTGCGTCCTCTTGATTGAGCAGTTTTGACAACTTGGGAAACAGCACACCACAGCGGAGCTAAAGCCTGTAAATGAGAACTCCGATGCTGGATGGGGCCGGGCTTCCCGGCCGCAGCGAGCTTCCGTCCGGACCCATCCCCTGGAGCCACCGGCCCTGAGGCACGCTTCTCTTTCCATCCCTCAGGACTTATCACGCTGGCAGCGCTTCTAGCTCACCTGAAATTTGGCAAGCCACCCCCTGGGATGCCATCTCCGTAGAATGAGCGCGCATAACGCGCCTTTGCCAACACCCAGGCAAGATGATCAATTAATTATTTGATCATCTTGAGCATCTTGATCATCTTCGTGAAACAAAGGACTTATTTGGCACGACCCCATCGCTGATCCGCCAAACCCCCAAAAAAGACCTAAAAATATCAAATTTTACAAATAGTTGAATAGGCTGCACCCGGAGGAGATAGGGCGGCCTAATCCCTGCGTCTCTTCAAAAAAAGAGCCCCACCCCACCCATTGCGCCTTTTACGGAGAGAGACTCCACCGCATCCTGGGGACTTAGTTCGCTTACTTCGCTTAGTTCGCACATTTCTACAGGACCAAACGACGCCGGAGAGTCGGGAATAAGGGGACAGGAATAAGGGGACGAAATGCTCGCATCGTGAAGCCGACTTACGACACTGAAACGAAAGCAGGACAGACCGAATACGTCACCGGCTGGAACTCCGTGCTGGGTAACCCGGGGACGGGTAACCCGGATGTTCACCCCAATCCGTTAGGTCCAGCAGAGATATTGTCCCGTCCGTTCCCGAGGGTAAATAAAGGGCAGCCTTGGACAGCATACCTATTGCGGCACTACAGGGTAATACGCGTCGGGATCCTCTCGTCTCTCCCTGCACCCTAAACGGCAGCGTGACCTTGCCCTCAGAATGCGTATCCCTTAACCGGCTGGTTTTGGGGATGATCCCGTCGTAGTCGTGGCGGTGGGAATGTGGGAATCGGCTTGATCGATTTCCAAGGTTTGTGGGAAGGGCGGAAAACAGCACCATCGTTTTCCGGGCTTTCCATAAACCGTCATTTCCACAGCCTGCTTCATCAGCTGTAACCTTCAGGCGGCGCTCTTAGTCGTAGCCTCCGTCCAGTCTTGCTCGAACTGCATCGGGCTGACGTAGTCCAGCGTCGAGTGCATGCGTGTTCGGTTATACCAGAGCAGCCATGCGATGGTTTCATCTTTGGCCTCGCGGATGGTTTGAAACTGCTTGCCGTGCAGTCGCTCCACCTTCAGCGAAGCGAACAACGTCTCCGAACAAGCGTTGTCCCAGCAGTTGCCTTTGCGGCTCATCGAAGGCACAATGCCGTGCCTCTTGAGCAGCCGACTGAAGTCGTCGCTGGCGTATTGGCTGCCACGATCGCTGTGGAAGATCAGCCCTGTTTGCCGACCTGGCTTGCGTGCCAACCAAGCCATATCCAGAGCATCCAGTACCAGCTCGCGCTGCATATCCGGCCGCATCGACCAGCCCACCACTTTGCGGCTGAACAGATCGATCACGACGGCAAGAAACAGCCAACCTTCTGCGGTCGGGATGTAAGTCAAATCGCCCACCCACACCTGGTTGGGCGCCCCCACGCTGAACTTGCGATCAAGCACGTTGGGCGCAATCGGAAGACTGTGCTTGCTGTCGCTGGTGAGCACCCGGAAGCGCCGCTTGCCGCGGGCCTGAATGCCGTGCTTCTGCATCAGCCGTTGCACCCGCTGCTTGCCCACCCGAATGCCCTGCGCCCGCAGTTGCCGCCAGATGCGCGGCCAGCCGTACGCCCCGCGATTCTCCGCATAGACGGCGCTGATGTGGACCAAAAGTGCTTCCTCACTGAGATGGCGCCGCTGGGCAATATCCATCCGGCGCGCAAGGTGGGCATGGTACCCGGAAACGCTCACCAGCAGTACCCGGCACTGCACCGAGATCGGCCAGACCAGCTTGTTGCGTTGAATAAAGGCGTACTTCATTTCTGCACCTTCGCGAAGTACGCCGTCGCTTTTCCCAGTATGTCGCGCTCCATCGTCACACGCGCCAACTCCGCACGCAGACGGATGTTCTCCATCTGCTCGGCTGTCACCTCAGCCTTGCTGCTGGCCCCTCGCAAGCTCCCAGATCGATGCTTGCTCACCCAGTTGAACAACGTCTGCTCCACCACTCCCAAGCTGCGTGCAACTGCCGCTTGGCTCTGGCCCGACTCAACCAGCCGCACCGCCTCTTGCTTGAACTCAAGCGTGTAACGTCCCCGCTTTGACTTCGTCATCTTCGCCACCCTTTCGCATTAGAACAGCCTTTGCTAAGGGATACGTTTTGCGGGGGCAAGATCATCCCTTGAGCTTCGCAACTATCAAAAACTTGGTAATCAGTCGCAATTTTGGGTCTCTGTGGGCCCCTCCGGGCGAAGTCTGGCGCCCCGGCCGATCAGAGTGAAGGGTCTGCTCCAGCACTTGAAGCCCCGCCGACAAAGTTGAAGCTCGGCCGAAGTATCAAGAGCCCGAAGGGCGCCCAGAGGGTCGAAAACTACAGATTGCAACATGATTGGAGCTTTGTGGAGTTTGGCTGCCAGGCACAAATAAACGAAGAAACCGTACGCAATGTTGTGAAGACACAAAAGGCAAGCCAACGAATTTGGTCCGTTCTAGCGCACGTGATGGGCATTACACTCGACGATCTACTAAGTAGTCAAACGTCCGGCAAAAACCCCCGCAAAACCCTCAAAAACCCCGCTTAAAACCCCGGCAAAACCCAGGAAGACCCACTTCGAAGTTTCCCCGTTACCCTGCGTTCATCATCAACTAGGGCATCGTGAAGGTTCGGAAAGTCGTTGCCGGTAGCCGATGAGCAGAGGGCCACCTCAATTCTTTCCGGCAAGCGCTTCATAAGCGAAATCGAGTTTGAGCAGCAGTTCAGCGTTCCCCAAAAACCCTACGGCATTGGCGAAGCGTCCGGGCCAGGGCCCGGCCCATCCAAGTTTTGGGAAATCGGTTCGCTACGATCTCCGCACGGTCGAGGCTTGGATTGGTAATCCTTGCCCCAGGGCGGCGCCGGCGTTCCCCGCTCTTGTTTAAGAGCGCGTAGCCCCGTGGCCCTCAAATTCACATCGCTCGTGTGGCAGGGTGGTCCCGCGACCCGGCCATTCCTGGTCCTGCTCACGCTCGCCGAGTTGCCGACCCTTCAGGCCTATGCTGGCCTGAGCATTGAGATCATCGCCGCTCGGTCACGACTTTCGAAGAGCACCGTGATCTGCGCCATGGGAAACTCAAAACGTAGATGGTTGGTATTCGATGGTGTAAGGAGAGTTGGCGAGCACAAAGGAAACACCTATCAAATCGCGCTTCATAGGCTCGACTCACGTTTCAGCGTGACACCTGACTTATTCGAGTCGAGTGTCACCGTGACACCTTATACGCCAATAGTCAGGTGTCACCCAGTGCTGAGTCAGGTGTCACTGAGTGCTGAGTCAGGTCATTCAGGAAATCCCCCTGCACCCCCTAATAGGTATAACTGTAAAGAACCGTAAATAAAAATGAAGAACAAAGGGCGCGCCTTTTCTCGTTCCGGCATGGGTGCCTGCCGATTCTCGTGGAGCGCTTTTTTGGGAAATGCGCCACCAGAAACACAAATACCGACTGAGCACGCCAAGAACTCGTTGTTCGCGAAGTCGATAAACTCCGCGCGTCCGGCCAAGATCCAGGCCAGGTGCTCGATAAGAGCACGCGCAATGAATGGACTCGACGTGTACGCCTTGAACGGAGCAAACGGCAATGGAACAGATCACGCAAAGCTTTCACCTGGAGCAGCAAGATTCAAAGCCAATCAAGAAGCAAACGACAGAGCAACGCAAGCTGTTGCAAAGCGTCTCGGCATTGCTGAAGAGGACGATGGCAGCCTCTCCAAACCAGGAATACGCTGAAGGCACTCAGGACGTCTGGACAGAGGAATGGTTCGCGATCGCGAGCAACCAAACGTCTAAAGCGCTGCAGGCTGCTGTAGAAAGGCACCGCCAGCGCGGCGATGGATTCGTACCGCAGGCGACGACTCGCAACAAGCTCATCGGGGAGCTGGCGCAGGAAAAGCGCAATGTGGCGGCGCAAGTGAAGGTGAAATTCAAGGCATGTGAGAAAGAGACGGGCTACGGTACCCCGAGCTGGCAGAAGTGCGCGGGCGGTCTGGTTTTGTCGAAGCAGTTGCGATGAGCAAACAACGAAGACGGAAGCCGCGGCGCCCCGATGTACGGCGGCAAGCCACAGCATTTTACGAAGCATTGTCACGCACCGCCTGGCGAGAGAGAAAGCGAAGAGAGCGGAAACCAAGTGACCACGCCCGAACCTACTCGCATGTACTGACCGACGGCCCGATTCGCATGTTCTCGATGCAGCCATTTTTAGGCGCCGTTCCACTCCGTGACTCTAAGGATACGCCGGGGGCTTCTACCTGGTGCAGGCAGGAAGCGCACGGGTCCTATTTGCCAATGACTGGGTTTGTCATGGCAATTGACGTCACTGCGAGCCGGCCACCAACCACAAGGAGGAACGAAATGAAATCAGCATTGGAACTCAGATCGCAGAAAGCATATGAACTCATGCGCCTGGAGTTCGAGAAGGCGCTCAAGGTTGGAGCTAACCCGGCCACCATGGCGGAGAACGTGATGACAAACTGATTATAAAATAAGCTCACGCCAGCGCGGCGACGCGGAGGCTGGCGGGCTTCAAAGACCTCGCAGTACACTTCTGCACCTCGCCCGACCCCAGGCGTAACGATGGCCTACAGTTCATGTATCCAGCGGCTCCTGCGAGGGCACGTTGTCCCAATGACGGCTGCTCCGTGGTGGCCGTGCCCGCTGAGCGCGAACAAGATGCAACGTCTGTCATAGCTCCAAGACCATGCGTGAACTAGTGGCAGATGCTAAAGCAACACCCCCGCGGCAAGGGTAGGGGCAGGCGGTTCGACTCGACGACCGGTCGCCCTAGACCGCACGCCAAGGCTTCCACAAACTTTTTCATGTTGAAAAAAGGGTGAATTCGATGAAAAGGGTGTTCCCAAAACTGCCGATGCCCCCGGATTTGGACCGCGAGGCCAAAAAGAAGTGGCGGGAGTTGACCCAGGCCTGTGGACCCAGACGTGGATGTGGAACTCTTGGCGAATTTCTGCCGGAAAAAACAGTTCACTTTTTTGTCCATTCGCGCGGAGAAGGCGCGGCAAGAGGCTGCGGGCGAATTCAAGACGAATGCTGCCAGGCAGAGATGGCACACAGCAGTTGAATCCCTTACTGACTCAGGAAACCCGGTTGGTTGCGACCGGAGTCTGCATGCTGGCGACGTTCGGCATCCACGCGCCTGGTCGGGAGCTGGGCACGAGTCGCAAGCTGCAGAAGACTCCGCCGCCCGGTTTCGGTTTCCCGCCCGACGCCGTTGAACCGCCGTGGGGTTGGAATGTCGAAATGGCGTTGTGCGGGCGCGATGAGGATTTTTTACCAGGAGGAAACCATGGAAACCAACGAGCAGTGACTCTTCATGAGCGAGAGTGGACGCCGCAGCGGTTGCGCGATGGCACCGACGTTCTAGCGCGGCATCAGGTTGAACTTGAGGCAATCGTCAAAGGTCAAGGCGAGCTGCTGCGGGCGATGGACTTGCGGATCGGACGCTCGACGGGCTAATTGAAGAAGCCGATCGGTTCTAGTCGGAGCCGGACTCGCGAAGCCGCGGCCATCGGGAGACCCCATTGTCAACTAACCGTCTTTCAGCAACAGACCGGGCCCGACTGCATGAGCTGCGCCGTCGAGCTACCTGGAGATGTTCCGGATTCAAGATGGCGTTCTACCGAACTGTTCACGGCGACCGCAACGGCGTACCGAGAAAGGACAGGCAAGAATCTTTCGCTCACCGACCACCTGACATTCTACCTCATGGAGCAGGCAAGTTGCGCGCCTTGGAACTATTCCGGCGTCGCAATCGCGTCCGGGTGTAGCCATATCAACCTGACCGGCTTGAGTCCTGCAACTTTTTGGTGATGACAGGGACGCATGACTCGATGGAAGATGCTTCCAGGCGTTTCCGAATTCCCGCGACTCGCGATTTTTGCGCACTCGCTCTGTGGAATTCCCCGCAACATTGCCGCCCGCACGCCTACCAGCACATCGGCCTGGCTCTCGGTGCACAATCCGACGGACAAAATTTCCAACAGGAGATGTGTCCCTATGAGAACCACGTCCGCAAACTTCACCAGGCCACCGCTGCCCTTCGCGCCCGTCTCGCGAGAGACCGATCGAGACAAAGGACAACAAGCCGCCCGGCAAAGTCGTCGACCCGGAGTTGAAAGCCGCGCTGGACGCCCTGCGCGCAGGAATTTCCGCCGCTGCGCCCGCCAGCAAGTTGGCAAGCTACAAGCCCAGGTCGACGCGATCGACAGCAAACTTGCCACCAAAGACTTCATGGGCTTCGGCTCCGGCCGTCCGTCGACTCTGCTAAAGAACCTCCAGGAAAACGACGGCATTGCGCGCCTCTTGAAGACAAGCGCGGTACCGCGCGATCCATTTGAAGGGCGCCGAGTACGCCGAGTTGATGGATCGCAAGAGCATTATCTCCGCCACCACATCAGGCTCCTCAGGTGGCTAGGACTTGAACCCGGGCAAGTGTCCGGACCACTGCGTTCTGCACCGATCGCATCCACATCAAATCCCCCGAACAGGCGCCGAGGTGCTGAAAGTGAGAGACGTTTAGCCCGCCGACGACCATGGCGGTTGTGGATTTCGTCAAGGATCGAATCCACTTGATGGCCATTGCTTCACCGGTACCGGAAGCGAGCGTCAAGCCGGATACTCCTACGCTTCCACGTCGGTTTCGAGAAGGTGAAACTCATTGCAACGTGGATTCCAGCAACCCGGCAAGTGTTGGACGACTTTACTGAGCTCTTAGGTTTTCTTCAGTCGACTCTTCCCTGATTACATCGACCTGAAACTCATATTCATATTTTGTCAGGGGACAACATCGGGGAGGACCTCCACGGAATTATCCGCAGGCTGCCTCCTTCAACAGCGCACTCTTGCCGCCTGCATCGCAGGATGGCAGCGCATCGACGTGATAGGGGCAGCTATAAGCCAGAGGACCAACGCGGCCAAAGAAATTGATCCGACTTTCGTCGGTCGTGCACCCGACCGATCGGCGGAAATTGCACCGAGTAAGGACGGTTTTGGGCGCTACCTTCTAGGAAATCCTGGATCCTTGACCGCCCCCCGCGTGTTTGGCTTGGACGTGGTTACCACCACCAGCATTTCTAGGGAACGTTTTTGGTCGGCAGCGGTTCACCGGTCGCAGCGGAGATACGCGACAGAATGGACATGCAATTTGAACTGATAATCAAGACGCCCGACATCTTTACCCATAAACTCGATCGCCGGCCGGCAGAACGCCGGCTCGCCATGGTCACAAAAAGGCCAAATTCGTTCCTACGGGGAGCTGACCACTTCACCGTAGGTTCGTGCGGAGCCTGCAGTGAATGGGCGTCGCTCGTAACTGGACGGCGCCCACTTACCCATCTGTGGCGGATTCGCCATCATGTAACGGTTGAGGGTGCAGACAGTGGACCATCACAGCTTCAGCTTACGTATCAAAAGCGTCGACGATGCCGGAAAGTTCACCTGAGTCGGAGCCGTGTACGGAACGTCGACCTCGGCGGTGACAAGATTCTGCCGGGCGCCTTCAGCCTGTACCCCTCGCAGGGACGAAGACTCTCCCTTTACTTTGGACAGCACAATCCCTCGGACCCGATCGGCAGTGTAAAGGTGACCGACACGTCACAAGGCTTGCAGGTCGAGGGGCAGCTATTGTTGGCCGACCCGACGGCCGCGAAGGCGTACCAGTTTTCAAGGCCGGCATCATCGAAGGTCTCTCTCATCGGCTACGAGACCGTCAAGGCGTCTTTCGTCGACGACGTTCCTAACCTGGATAGTTCGAAATTGTGGGAATTCTCATCGTGACATTTCCCATGAACCAGGACGCCCAGGTCACGGGCATAAAGGCGATGTCCGACGATGACCGCGGCAAGCACCTGAAGGCCATCGATGCGCACCGGAAATCAATCGACCGTGCCCAGCGCGGCATTCGCGAGCACTTGAAGGCCATGTTTGACGGCTTCGACGACGATAACGATTTGGATCTGGCCGGCGACCCAGCATTGCTCGAGGGCGGCGACGACAGCTATGGAAACGTCAACGCTGGTGTCGGAGCTCAAGAATTTGGCCGAGCAAGCCGCGGAGCTCGCGGAGCTGGCGCTTTACGCCGGGCATGGTGCGCGGTGATGGCCCGCGACAGGGCTTCTCCATGGGGGCCTCTTTGAAACACCGGCGTGGATGTTATAGCCATCAGCGTGAAGAGCCTTGCCGGGCCCCTGCTCGTTTCTCCTGTTTTGCGAGGGATCACACCCCGAATCGCAGGAAGGGCATCAGAGCGCGAAATGGAGCGCCTGCCGGATCGGTTAGAGCGCCTGCCGGAAAATCAGGCCTCCCCTTTTCCGATCAAAGTCGCATCATCCGATATTGGCTGCTGAGAGAAACTGGCTGCGCGCTTGGCACGGGCACCGCACGATCTCATTGCGCCAGGCGAAAACTACGAGTTCGTGCCGTCTTGACGCCGGCCTTTCGCAAAACGCTTCTTAGATAATTTTTAACGATCTGATCGTTGCTGACCTGGATGTGTTCTCCTGATCTTTCTGTTGCTGAAGCCGGCGCAAACGAGTGGCAAAACCGCTCGCTCTCGGGGCGTCAGCAACCGCAGAATGAACCGCCCGCGTGGGGTCATCGCAGCATCTTCCATGTATAATAGAGCCATTAAGCGCGCCGGGGAAAGGCGTCTTGGGTTGTTATTCGCTCTCTGTAGTCAACCAGGGCCGGATCGAGCCCCTTGAACGTCTTCGAGTGGTCAGTTGTCAGATCGTCCCGTTGCGACAATTCAATGCGAACGAAGGCAGCTTCCAGGGCCAGAGCCTTCATGGGCGGGTTGCTTGCCATACTCGGCTGCCAGTTCAATCACGTTCCAAGCTCTTGATTCTCGAACATCTCCCGCAGCGTCTCCTTTATTTCCTCTGCCATCGTCTCCTCCGGGGTGTGTACTGCGCTGCGGGTCGAAACGATCCCCGGTGGGGCAATTGCGGACGAATATTATTACTGCGCCGGGGCAGGCGTCTTTCACACCGCTGCTCTAATCTCCCTACGCTGCTGCGCATCTTCACCGGACTCGGCTGCGCGCTGCTCCCTCACTCGGAGGGCGGCTTCGCCAGCAGTTGCTTCGCTTTCCGACCGCGGCAATTCTGCGTTTCGTCTTCCCGCCTCCACTCGAAAAGCATCTCGGGAACCAGTTGCAAACCCTCGATTACTTCTGGATTTCGGGCGTCTATCATAGGGGTTGGGATTTTAGTTTTCCTCCGCCGAATCGCCAGTTGCCACCGGTCATCGACCAGGGCAAAGCCGTAGTCAACCTTCCAACCTTCAACGAGACTCAAACCCGAAGCCGAGGGCGAAGAAGTCTTCGTTGGTGGCCGGACAAGCCGCAGCAAGTCGCTGCACTCGGAATTGAGGATGCGCGCCAGCTCGGCCAGGTGAGCCAATTCGGCTTGCTCTCTGGCCCTCTCCTGCGCCTGGAAGCCGGCCTTGAGCTGGCCGGCGACCTCGCTGGGCGAAGGGTTCGCGAATGGAATTCTGGCTTGGTAATCGGACGCGGATGGGGAATTAGAATCGGGCTTAGCCACTGTTGCCTCCTGAGGGCAAAGTCTTCGGTTAGCGGTAGGCCGGCGTCAGCGACCGCGGCCTAACTCTTCACCGCACGTCACCTAGCATATCGGCGGTATCGCGTATACTGATCCAACGAAATTCTTCGACGACAAGCAGATGGTCCATATGCGTTTGGACGAGGCGCTCCTCAAGCGCCTCGATGATTTCCGTTTTAAGCATCGCTTCGAAGTCCTCGCTCGGAAGCCGCCCGTTGGCTCATGAAGTTCGCGCTCGATCAGAAACCTCTACAAGCCAGGGATGGTAACCCCCATGGCCGTCTTTAAACGCGGAAAGACCTGGTGGTACAACTTTATTTTTGCTGGCCGGCATGTTCAGAAGAGCGCGAAAACTACCTCCAAGACGCTCGCCCAAGCCAGGGAGTATGAAAAGCGCAAAGAGTTGGAAAGTGCCCTAAATTCGCCGCTCAACAACCCAAGGCGAACGCCCGCACGCTGGCAGACGTCGCGGCCGTCGACCCACTGGAATACCGGTTAAAGCACAAGGCCTTAACTTTCGCCGAATATGCCATCGGCCACGTTTCCTGGCATCTCGGGGAGACGCTGATCCAGATCGGTGAGGACACCGTGGGCGCCTACCAATCGCCCTGTGGAAGAGAAGGCTGCAGGGAAGTCGATCAACGAAACAGGTGGCAGTTCTCCTGCTGCGCATCATGGGTGGCCCGCGGGGATCTACTACGGCAGTAACCGCCGAACAAGCCCCTGAAGCTGGATGTCAGCGCGCAACCGGGCAAGGCCTTCAGCATCGAGCAGAAAGACGCAATGGTCTCCGCGGCGGAACAATCTCTTATCGCCGCTATCTGCCGGCGCTTACCCTGGCTCGAACGCTGGCATGCGCGACGGCGAAATCGAGCGCACGCAATGGTCGCAGATTGACTTCGCCAAAGCGATGCTAACGGTAGAAGAGCAAGACGGCCGCGGGCGAAGGCAGAACGATCCCCCTGAATACTGAGATCCTGGAGGCGCTTCTGAAGCACGCGAAGTGGTATTCCAAGACCTTCGGCGAACTCAGGCCGGAAGTGGTGCCGCGTTCCCCTTCGGTCGCCGCGGCGGAATGGATCCGGCCAGGCCCATCACCACGTTGAAGACGGCATGGAACACGGTACCAAGAAAGGCCGTGGTGACTGGCCGATGGACTACGCGCGCCACACGCTCGATCACCCAGCTTGCGGAAAGCGGCGCCGGCGATCAAACCATCATGGACATTGCCGTCACGTTTCACGGCAGATGCTCACTCGATACAGTCATATCCGGACCCAGGCCGTGAGCGGAATGCGCTCGAAGAGGTGCTGAAGAATCGCCGCCAGGCCCGCGCTGCAAATCTCGAAAAGATGAACATCGAACAGCCGAAATCTTACGCGCACCCTGCAGTAAAAAATTACCGGGCAGTCACTACAAAAGTCACTACATTCGCACCTTGACTGGCTCAATAAATGTTGACGCTAAAGGACTTGGATATGACCGCTTCCACGGCTGTTAACCGAAGGTTGTAGGTTCGATGCGTTGCAGCAGCGTGCAACTCTCAAAACCATCGGCGTTAGCTCCCGCCTTATCGGTGCGTACCGGGGAAAATACCGGTACCTGTGTCGAAATTGTTTCCATCGCTTCGCGCAGATCGTCGACCTTAAGGCGTCCATAGCGCGCCGCCAATCTGCACCATGGTGCTGGGTGACCAGCCTACGATCTTGGCGACCTTCGGCAACGGCGTTCCCGCATTTTTTTTTTTTTTTTTTTTTTTTTTTTTTTAAAAAAAAAAAAAAAAAAAAAAAAAAAAAAAAAAAAAAAAAAAAAAAAAAAAAAAAAAAAAAAAAAAAAATTGCGAGCCCACGCACCAGACCGACGCATGATTCCGCGGAGTGTCCCGACTTCGTCGTTGATCGTCTTTGGAGACGCACCTTCTGCCAGGCGCCTCTTCTGAAAGCGCGCCATTTTTTGAGTCGACTCCTCGAAGATTTTCGTGCCCACTTGCTAAAAGTCATTCGTTGTTGATGCAGAACTGACCTAGGACACCGGAGCCGGATTCAGTGGCAGCTATTCTCATTGAATGACGAACGCCGCTCAAAACCGATTGCGGAACTGCCGAAGAAGGGAACAACCTAAGGAGAGCGCGGTCAATCTCACTATAATCGACCTTGAGGCTGCGGCAGAGCCGAAAAGAATGCGTTTTAGGCCCAAAAGCGCAGTCGGGCCATGTCAAAAGGCCGTCGGTAAAATAAGCAAGGCAAATCGATTTTCGGAGACAAAAGGAGGTAAGACATAATGGCGCCATCAGTGGTGGAATGGACGGGCGACCAGATTGCCGAAGCAGCGCGCCAAGGTTTCGGGCGGGACCTGCCCTTGTGGATGCACTTGAGGAGAGTCTGGGAGCGACGCGGCGCGCCGCAAAACTTGGCGGCGACGCTGCTGAAGAGCTTGTGGATGACACAATCAAGCGTCTGACACGACATCCTGTCGAAACCGTGGTCGCGACATTTGCGATAGGTATCGGGACCGGAATCGCCATAGGCATCGCCACCGGAATATTGATTGGTCGACGATGAAACGAAAGTAGCTTCGTCACCGGAACACTGCAGAGAGGGACCGAGGAGGCTGAGTCCTCTCCCTATGGAACTGAGGTCAGGGGCTGGGCCTTGCCCGGTTCCTAGCGAATGACGGGCAACTGAAAAGCTTCACAGAGGACGATAAAAAAGGGCTATCCGGAGAGTTCGGCCTCCTGGGTCAACTTTACGACTACCCTCCAGATGGATGCGCAACCGTACCCGTTGCCCGTGGTCTTGGAACAGAATCGCGGCGGTTTCACGACAGCTCTTCTGATTTGTCGCCGAAAGAACGTTCAAAATTTCCTGTTGGTTTCCAAAAGGAAACGTGGCATTATTCCTGTTGGAAACCTAAAGGTGGAATCCCGATGAAGGAAAAGCCGGACGTCTTGCAAGGAACGCTTGCCCTGATGGTCCTCAAGACATTGGACCTCCTTGGGCCGCAGCACGGCTACGGTATCGCCCGGCGCATCGAGCAGATCAGCGGAGACCTTCTGGATGTGAATCAGGGCACGCTCTATCCCTTGCTGCTGAAGCTGGAGCATGAAGGCTCGATCGCTTCGCAATGGGGCGCATCGGAAAACAACCGCCGAGCCCGCTTCTATCGTCTTACAGCGGCCGGCCGCAGGCAACTGCAGGCAGAGACCCGCGATTGGGAGCAAACCGCGGCGATCATCGCGCGCTTTTTCAAAGTCAAAACGGAGGACCTGGCATGAAATTCCTACGACGCCTCGTGATACGCCTGTCGAATTTCGTGACCGGGCGGAGTGCCGACCAGCGCCTGCAGGAAGAGATCGCCGAACATCTTGCGTTCCAGACGGAGGAGAATGTGCGCGCCGGCATGTCATCCGCCGAGGCGCGGCGCCAGGCCGCACTCAAGCTTGGCTCGGCCGAAGCGATACGGGAACAGCATCACGCCGAGCAAAGCTTGCCCCTCATCGAGAATCTGCTCTTCGACCTGCGGTACGCGGTTCGCATGCTTCTGAGATCTCCTGGATTCTCTTTCATTGCGATCGCCACCATGGCGCTGGGCATCGGAGCCACCACCGCGATCTATAGCGTGATCGACGCCACGCTGCTGCACCCTTTGCCGTACCCAAACCCTGCCGAGCTGGTGCGCATCCAGGACGATCTTTCCGGCGTAGGCGCGCAGAACGTCGGGATCTCCGTCCCTGAGTGGAGAGACCTGCAGAGTTCCGGGATATTCCAGTCCGTGTCGGTTTCCGGCACCGGCGCAGACGTGAACCTCACCGGCAGTGAACAGCCCGAGCGTCTCAGCTACAAGCATGTTACGCCGAATTACTTCGCGGTCCTCGGTGTAGACGCGCAGTTGGGTCGCACATTCGATCCCCACGATGCTACTCCTGGCTTCAACTTAGAGGCCGTGATCAGCGACGAGCTGTGGAGGAGAGAATTCGGAGCCGACCCGCACATTGTCGGCAAAGCTCTGCGACTCGACAACGACGTTTATCACGTCGTGGGCGTCATGCCGCGCGGTTTTCGCGATCTGGGCTCAACCAGCGAGGAGCGGAAAACGGAAACGTGGTTGGCGGCCGGCATGGCCGGTCTGCCGTTTCCGCCCCCGCTGCGCGGTACACGTCTGCAGAGTCGCGCGGTCGCGCGCCTGAAGCCCGGTCTCTCGATTGCGGCCGCGCAGGGGCACCTCGATGCGCTGGTTGAATCGCTGAAAAAGCAATATCCGGCGGAGTATCCGGCACAGGCCGCATGGACCGTGCGCCTGATTCCGCTCAGCGAAAGCGTGGTCGGCAGCGTTCGCCAATCTCTCATTCTGCTGTTCGGCGCGGTGGGATTGGTCCTGCTGATCAGTTGCGTCAACGTCGCCAATCTTCTGCTTGCCAGGGCCAGTGTGCGAGGCCGTGAGGTCGCGGTTCGCCAGGCACTGGGAGCGCAAAGAACGCGCCTCATCCGCCAGTTTCTCACCGAGAGTCTGCTGCTCTTCCTGCTTGGCGGGATCGCCGGTTTTGCGATTCTTTTCTTCGCCAGGAAATTCCTGCTGCGGCTTGATTCCGGAGAGCCTCCCGCACCTGAACGACATATCGATCAACTGGGGCGTGCTGGTGTTCGCTCTCGCCGTCTCCGTCGCAGCCGGAACCGTCTTTGGGCTTGCCCCCGCGTGGCTCATGAGCCGCTTCGATTTGATCGGTACGCTTCGGCAGGAAGGGCGCGGATCAATTGGTTCACTTGGACGCTCGCGCGCCCGCCAGATTCTGGTCATCAGTGAATTGGCGCTCTCCCTGGTGCTCATGGTCGCCGCGGGCCTTCTGCTGCGCAGTTTCTGGGACTTGTTCAAGGTGCAGCCCGGTTTCAATCCTGACCGCGTCATGGCCATTCAAACCTGGCTGCCGGGGCCCAACGATCCCAGTGCGGATATCTACCGAACCGCCACCCAGGAATCGGTCTTGCTGCGCGAGATTCTTCGCCGCAGCCGAACCCTGCCGGGCGTAGAAGAAGCGGGCGTCGGCGACGTGGCCGCTCTTCCCCTGGGCCACAGCCATCCCAGCCCGCTGCCGTTGATCCGCGAAGGCCCTAACACGAACGAGGACACGATGGACAATGAGGCTCCTGTGATCGATAGTCCCATCGTTTCGCCCGAATACTTCCACCTGTTGGGCATGCCGCTGTTGCGCGGACGCCTTTTCAGCGACCAGGACCTTGAGGATACGCCCCAGGTTGCCGTCATCAATCAGGCCGCGGCTCGCACCTACTGGCCAAACCAGGACCCGCTTGGCAAACGCGTCCGTTTGCGCCTGGATTCCCGCGAGCCGTTGAGCTCTGCCAAGCCAGCCTGGACCACGATCGTCGGCGTGATTGCGGATGCCCGCACGGAATCGTTGGCGGACCCGGCAATTCCGCAGATCTACCGCAGCGTGTACCAGCGCCCCGCCAAAGACCTGGCCATCTTTCTTCGCGGACAACTCGATCCCAGCGCCATCTCCGCACAAGTGCGCGAGCAGGTCCAGTCCATCGATCCGGAACTTCCCGGTCTTCCATGCGGAGACGCTGGATGACGTGCTCTCCACCTCGCTTTCCGTTGGGACGGACAAATGCGCGAGCAGATCCAGTCCGTCGATGCGGAACTTCCCGTCTTCCACGCGCAGACCCTGGATGACGTGCTCTCCAGCTCGCTTTCCGTTCGGCGATTCTCGATGGAAATGGTGGCGTCTTTTGCGGCCACTGCCTTGCTGCTGGCCGGGCTTGGAATCTACGGGACTATCTCCTATGTAGTGAATGAGCAAAGACGTGAGATCGCCATTCGCCTCGCGCTGGGAGCGCAAAGAGGCAATATCCTCAAGATGGTCCTGCGCCGGGGACTCGGTCTGGCCGCCGCCGGTGCCGGGCTGGGTGTGGCCGGTGCGCTCATCGTCTCTCACCTCATGGCCGGACTGCTCTACGGCGTGTCGCCTAACGATCTGCCCACCTTCGCCGGCGTCACCCTTGTACTTACCACGGTCGCGCTCGCCGCCAGCTATATCCCGGCGCTGCGCGCCATGCGCCTCGATCCAATCACTACACTCCACTCCGAATGACTTCCGCCTTGAGCCAGCGAAGGCGCGCGTTGTTTGGCACCGCGACAGGGCAGCGAGTACGAAAAGTGGCTGCGGGTCAAGAAATATTCACAGTTACATAATTTTCTACTGCAAGAATCATTGCCAGCCTCCGCCGAGTGCCCGGTAAAGTTGCACCAGACTTTGATACTCGTTTCCGCGCGCCTCGGCGAGCGTCAGCTCCTCGGAATACAGCGATCGCTGGCCATCCAACACTTCAAGATAGGTCGTCGTACCGCCTTTGTAGCGCATGTTAGACAGGCGGACAGACTCCTGCAGATCCGCGACGCTATCCTCCAGGCGCAGTCGCACCTGATGCAGCTTCTGATAGCCGATGAGCGCATCGGAGACGTCGCCGAAAGCTCGCTGAATGGTTTGCCGGTAAGCGATCAAGGCCTGCTGGTGCTCGCGATTCAGCCAGGTGCAGATTCCCGCGCAAGGCGCCCCCGGTAAAAATCGGCTGGCTTACCTGGGCACCGTAAGACCAGATGCCAAGCTGCGAACTCATGAGGCTCGAGAAAGTACTGCTTCTACCAAAAGAACCCCCCCCAGACCCGGTCAGCGAAATTTGCGGAAAAAATGCAGCCTTCGCGACTCCGATTTCGGCGTTTGCGGCAACCAGGTTCTGTTCCGCCTCGCGAATATCTGGCCGCCGCTCGATGATGGAGGAAGGAAGGCCGGGCGGTACTTCGGGAGGAAGTGTTTGCGCCGACCAGGGGAAGCCCGCGCGGCACACCCTGCGGATAATTGCCAAGCAGGATGCTGATGGCGTCTTCCTCCTGAGCGATTTGCCGTTCCAGATCAGGAATGGAGGCATTCGCCGTATCGAGTACCTGCTGTGCCTGGAGCACATCGAGTTTTGTGGCCACACCGTGGCTCAGCCGCAGATTGGTGAGCTTGACCGAATCTATCTGTGTCTTCACCGTATCGCGCGTGATCTGGAGTTGCAGGTCGAGTTGCAGCAGCGTGAAGTAGTCGGCGGCCACATCACTCACCAGGGTCAATACGACGGTTTGCCTCGCGGCTTCCGTAGCCAGCAGCTGGGCTCTTGAGGCCTCAGTGGCACGGCGCAGACGGCCGAAGAGATCCAGCTGGAACGCTGCATCGGCAGTCAGGGTGAGAAAGTTGTAGTTGTTTTGCGCAATGATTTTCCTGTCCACCGATGAAATTGCCGTTGCCTTGCACTTGAGGAAACAGGTTCGAGCGGGTAATGGCAAGCTCGGCGCGCGCAGCAACGATGCGCTCCGTAGCCAGCTGCAAATCGTAGTTTTGCTTGAGCGCAAGGCGAATGAGCTCTTGCAATTTCGGGTCCTTGAAGACCTGCCACCAGGGAAGATCCGCATAAGAGGCAGCCTGAGCCTGAAGCTGGGGGTTCTCGGATAGATCACGATATACAGTTGGAGTTTGAACGGCCGGCCGATGGTAATTGGGACCGACCATGCAACCGGCGAGCAAGCCGGAAGCCAACAACGCAGTCAGTGATCGTGCGAGCTTCATGAGGGGCAACTCCGTTTGTGTTTCGTCCGGCTGGTCGCGGCCCGGTCGCATCTCAATCCCCCGTTTCAATCGCCGGGTTCAGGCGAAGGCGTTTTCGGCAACGGCGCGGCAATCTGCTCTTGACCGGCGCCAGACAATTTTTCCACCAGGTAGAAAATTCCCGGGACGAAGAAGATCCCGAAGGCGCTGGCGGCCAGCATCCCCCCGATCACCGTGGTTCCCATGATCTGGCGCGCCACCGAGCCGGCGCCGGTTGCGGTCCACAGCGGCACGCAGCCGAGAATAAATGCGAACGACGTCATCAGGATCGGCCGCAGCCGAAGCCTGGCGCCTTCGAGCGCCGCGTCGGCAAGTGGTTTTCCCTGCTCGTATTGATCCTTGGCGAACTCGACGATCAGAATCGCGTTCTTGGCCGCCAGACCGATCAGCATCACCAGCCCGATCTGCGAGTAGACGTCGCCCTCGATCTGAACCAGGTAAGCAGGCAGGAACGCGCTCAGAAGGACGCGGCGGAGCCACAGCACGAAGAAGGCGCCAAAGACCGCCACCGGCGTGCTGAGCAATACGCTGAAGGGCAGCGACCAGCTTTCATACAGTGCCGCAAGAATCAAGAAAGACGAACAAGCAGCGAAAGCCCGAAGATGACCGCCGGCGGAACACCCTCCCGCGCTTTCTGTTCCTGAAACGACATGCCGGAGTAGTCGAAGCCCATTTCTCGCGGCATGGTCTGTTTGAACACTTCTTCCAGCGCGGCCGTTGCCTGGTCCGCGCTATAGCCAGGCGCGGCACTCCCGTTGATTTGTGCGCAACGGTACTCGTTAAATCGCATGGTAAATTCGGGCCCGGAGCGCGGCTTGAGCGTGGTCAGCGTGGACAAGGGAACGTTCTCTCCCTTGTTGTTGCGGACATAAAATTGCCCGACATTCTCCGCCCTGCGCGCGGTAGTCACCCTCGGCTTCGATATAGACCTGCCACTGGCGGCCGAAGCGATTGAAGTAGTTGATGAAATAACCGCCCATGAACGCCTGGATGGTGCGGTAGACATCGTTGAGGTTCACCCCTTGCTTCAGCACCTTGTCGCGGTCTACGTCGACAAATTCCTGCGGGACACTGGGCAGGAAAGTGGTGGTGAGGCTGGCGATTTCCGGCCGCTTGCGAGCAGCGTCAAGAAAAACGGCGAGGTTCCTGGTAAGGAACGGAATATCGCCGCCGGAACGGTCTTCGAGGATGAAGGTGAATCCGCCGGCGGTGCCGACGCCCGGAATGGCAGGCGGGGAAAAGCTGAAGGCGACTCCCGCAGGCAATTTGCTCAGCTGCTGGTTGAGATGCGCCTTGATGGATTGAAATTGCTGGGCTCTCGCCGTGCGCGTCGTCCCAGGGCTTGAGGGCCACAGAGAAAAACGCGTTATAGCTGGTACGAACAAAGCTCAGCAAACTGAAGCCCACGACGGTGGTCGTGTGTTGAACTCCGGGGGTACTCATGATGATTTTTTCAACATCCGCGGCAACCGCAGTTGTCCGTTCCAACGAAGCTCCGTTGGGCAGTTGCAGATTGACATAGGCATAACCTTGATCTTCGTCGGGAAGGAAGCTCGACGGCAGGCGGCTGGCGAAGAAAGCCCGCCGCCATCGCCAAAGGCCACCAGCAGGACAACCAGGACGGCGGTTTTTCGGAGCAGCACTCCACTCCAACGGACATATCCCTCGGTGGTTTGCTCGAAACAGGCGATTAAACCAATCGAAGAATCTCCTCAACAGGCCGTGGCTCGGTTGCCGGGGGCGGAGAAGCAGCGCGGCAAGCGCGGGGCTGAGCGTAAGCGCGTTAAACGCGGAGAGAACAACGGAGATGGCAATCGTAACGGCGAATTGCTGATAGAGCCTTCCGGTGATTCCGGGAATGAAGGCGGTGGGCACAAATACAGCGGAGAGAACCAGCGCGATGCCTACCACCGGGCCCGGAGAGTTCTTCCATCGCTTTGAAAGCAGCATCCTTCGGAGTCAGCCCCTCCTCGATGTGGCGCTCCACGCCCTCGACCACCACGATGGCGTCGTCGACCACCAGCCCAATCGCCAGCACCAGCCCAAAGAGAGAAAGCGTGTTGATGGAAAAACCGAAGAGGGGAAAGAACACGAACGTGCCCACCAGCGAAACCGGCACGGCCAGAAGCGGAATCAACGTGGAACGCCAGCTTTGCAGGAAAAGATAGACAACCAGGATCACCAGGACGAGGGCGATCACAAGGGTCTTAACGATTTCCTTGATGCCTTCCGTCACCGAACGAGTCGTGTCCAGCGACACGGCAAAGTCCATGTCCTCGGGAAAGCGTTGTTTCATTTGCGCCATCAGTTTCTTGACCCCGGCGGCGGCGTCGACCGCGTTCGAGCCGGGCAATTGATAGCAGCGCAATAATGGCGCCCGGCCTCCCGTTAAAACGGCCGGCGACGCTATAGTCCTGGGCGCCCAGCTCGATGCGGGCGACATCGCGTACCCGGACGGTGCCGCCGTCGGGAGTTTCGCGAACCACGATGTTGCCGAATTCTTCCGGCGAACGAGGCGGCCTTGGGCCAGAACCGTAATAGGTGAATTCCTGTCCCTTGGGGGCAGGCTCGCCTCCTGCTTTGCCCGCCGGGTTCACCGTATTTTGCGCTTGAACGGCGCTGACGATGTCCGGGACGGTGATGCCCAGCTTTGCCAGCTGGTCGGGTTTTACCCAAAGCCGCATCGCGTATTGGCCGGCGCCGAATACCTGTCACGTTGCCGATGCCTGGCGAACGAGGATCGGGATCCACGAGATTGATGTACGCGTAGTTGGCGAGAAACTTGGCGTCATAGGTTCCGTGCGGCGAATAAAGGGCAACCCACATGAGCGGGAGCGGTCACGGATTTTCGAACCGTGATTCCGTAGTTGGTGACGTCGGTGGGAAGCTGAGAAGCGGCCTGCGTCTCACGGCGATTGGGTGAGAATGAAATCGGTGTTCGGATCGGTCTTTACATCGAAGTCCACAATCAGGCTGGTGGTGGAATTGCCGGTGGCATTCAGCGAATACATGTAGTTCATGTTGTCCACGCCATTCATCTGCTGCTCGATGGGCGTGGCAACGGCTTGTTCCAGGGTTTGCGCGTCCGCCCCCACATAGGTGGCCAGGACCTGAATCTCGGGCGGAGTGATGTTGGGAAACTGGGCGACCGGCAAGCTCAGGATGGTGAGCGAGCCCACCAATACCATGACGATGGAGATGACCATGGCGACGATAGGGCGGTTGATGAAGAACTTTGACATCGGGCTATCTATCCCTGGCTTGCCGCGCGCAAACGGCCTGGGGTTCACTTTCGCGCCCTGGCGCACTTTTTGAACTCCCTCGGCGACGACTCTTTCTCCCCGATTCAGTCCACTCGGCAATCACCCACATGGCCACCGACACGGTCACCGACCGTGACCGTTCGAATGCTCACCTTGTTGTCGCCATCCACAACGGCGACCTGGTATGCGCCTTGCAGCTCTGACACCGCGCGTTGAGGAACCAGCAGCGCGTCATGTTGCAGGCTGACGACGGCGCGCACTTTGGCGTAGCCGCCGGGACGCAAAATGTTTCCCGGGTTCGGAAACAGCCCGGCGATCCGAATGGCCCCGGTGCTCTCGTTGACTTGCCGATCGGCAAAGTAGAACGGCCCTCATGCTCATAGGTGGAACCATCGGCCAAAATCAGTTGCAGGCGTAGAGCTTTGTCGGCCTGCCTGGCGACTGGTCTCGGTGGGGAAGCGTTTTCGCCATGCGAGATACTGGGGCTCGCCGACCGTGAAGTAAACCTTGATGGGCTCAACCGTGGAAACGGAGGTGACGGGCCCGCTGCTGGGATTGACCAGCGCGCCTACCTGCAGCTGGGCTTGTCCGGCGATGCCGTCGATGGGGGCAACCAGCCGGGTAAACTCGAGATTGATCTTCGCCGTTTCCACCGCGGCCTCAGAGGTCTTAATTTGCGCCTTGGCCGTTTCCACGGTGGCCATGGCGGCCAGGTTGTTCTGCACGGCGTTGTCGAGATCCTGCTGGCTGGCGGCCTGTTCTTGTGCCAGGGGCTTGTATCGTTTGACATCGAGATCGGTGCGGCCCTGCACTGCTACGGCATTGGCGAGTGCGGCCTTCGCCTGCGCCAGTTGGCCCTGGGCCTGGTCGAGGGCTGCCTGAAAAGGCCGCGGGTCGATCTCGAACAGAAGCTGACCCTTTTTGACGAATGCGCCTTCCTGATAGCCCTGCCTTTGCAAGTACCCCGTGACCTGCGCCCGGACGTCGGCATTGACGAGCCCGTCGAGGGTGCCGATCCATTCGCCGAAAATCGGAACATCCTTCTGCTCAACCTGCACCACCTCGACATCCAGTAGGCGCGCCGGCTGTGCGCCTGAAACGTGTTTGGGCCGCAGCCCCGATGATCACGCCGAGGACGACCAGGCAAAGCACTCCGGCACCAGCGATTACCAGGTTGCGTTTCGAAACACCGGTCATGTTGACGAAAAACCTCGCCGCGAGGATGTATCGGCATCATCTTCCAAAATCTGAATCAACGCCAGAGCATGTTTTCAGGGCCCGGCATGGAGACTTTGCTTCTGTATTTTGCATTGCTCTCGAAAGAGTACCGGGTAGGCCGAGTGTACGAGCTAGTCGATATTGATTTGTCAAAAATGGCCCTGCCATGTCGAATATTGCTTTATTGTCGGCGCCCAGGTTCTGGCTCCGGTTCAGGTTCAGGGACGCATTCGCCTTATCACCGTAGCCCAGCAGCAACTCCCAACCGAAGCGCCCCTTTCCCCGGGCTATAATTCGGGCGAATGAAAGCGCAGTCAGGTGAGCCGCCGCAAGAGGCGGGCGCGGGTACGCCGCGGCGCGAACAGCGTCTGCGTCCTCCGGATCTGATTTATGGGTTGGACGAACGGCCTCCGCTGGCGCATTTGATTCTTCTCGGCGCCCAGCATGTGGCCGTGATTTGTCCCTACCTGGTGTTCGTTACTTTAATCGCGCAGGAGGCAGGGGCGTCCACCACGGTGTCGTCCCACGCGGTCGGGCTGGGCATGATCGCCATTGCGCTGGCCACGCTACTGCAAGCCCATCGCCTGGGCCCAGTGGGGTCAGGGTATCTGGCCCCGCCGGTGGTTTCTGCAATTTACTTCGCACCGGCACTGGAGGCGGCGCATCGCGGCGGACTGGCGCTGGTTTGCGGGATGATCGTGTTCGCCGGTGTGTTTGAAGCGATCTTCGCCTGGGCGCTGCCGCGGATGCGCAGGGTGTTTCCTCCGGTCGTTTCCGGCTTTATCGTGATTGCCGTGGGCGTGGAGTTGGGCCTTATCGGAGTGCGCGGATTTCTGGGGATTGCTGACCTGCACGATCCGAACCTTGCCACCCACATTGGCGCGGCCGGGTTGACCCTGGCAGTGATGATCGGGTTCGGCGTATGGGGCAAGGGCCTGCCCCGGCTGCTCTGCGCTCTGATCGGTCTTGCTTCGGGAATGGCGATTGCCGTCGCAGTCGGCATGGTGACCAGCAAGGACGTCGCGATCATCGCTGCGCGGCCGTGGTTCGCGCTGCCTGATCCGCGTTTTCTCTCCTACCGGTTTGAATCGTCGCTGATGGTACCGTTCGCCATCGCGGGTCTGGCCTCGGGCCTGCGCGCGATCGGGGTGATCACAACCTGCCAGAAGATCAACGACGCATCCTGGCGGCGGCCCGACCTGAAGAACATCCGCTCCGGGGTTCTCGCGGATGGCGTCGCGTGCGTTGCCGGTGGGTGGCTGGGGACGCCGGGGCTGAGCGCCGCTCCGAGCCTGGTCGGGCTGCAGAAGGTGACAGGGGCAACCAGCCGCTACATTGCCTATTCGATCGCGGGCTGGTTCGTTTTGCTCTCATGCGTGCCCAAGGTCGGCGCGGTGCTGCTGGCGCTGCCGTTGCCGATCATCGGCGCCGCGCTCATTTTCAATGGCGCCTCGATGCTGATGGGCGGGATCCAGATCGTGACCTCGCGCCCGGTAACCATGCGCAGCACGTTCATCGTCGGCATCTCGCTGCTGTTTGCGCTAAGCCGGCGCGTGTATCCCGAGTTTTTCAGCCTGTTGCCCCCTGGACCCATGCGTTTACCGATTCGATCTTATCGATCGCCGTGGTGGTCTGCGTGCTGCTCAACCTGTGTTTCCTTATCGGCGAACGCCGCACCGAGGTGATGGTCTTACAGGCTGGCGACGGCAAAGATCTCTCGCGTTCGACGACAAGTTCCACGCGCAGGCTAAGCTATGGCAGCTGAGCGCGGCCGACACCGGCCGTGCTGAGACTAGTATCACCGAGCTGCTGCGGCTGATCGAAGAAGGGGGTCATGCAAGTAGCCCAATCACGGCAAGCGTCAGCTATGATGACCTCGACCTGGCGATCAAGCTCAGTTACCAGGGCACGCTGCCCTACGTCGCCTCAGAACAGCGGCTGCCCCGCGGGATGGTAGAGGAGCAGATTTTCGCTGTCGGATTGTCGGGCTTTTTGTCTTCTGTGTTTCCCGACCGTCTCAACAGCCAGCAGAAAGACGGCAGCTGCGAGATTTCGCTCTACTTCCAGACGTAGTCAATGATTTGAAAACATACTCATGAGCACCAATGACTACGTCATTCGCGGGGGCGTTGAGGGAAGAGAGCGGCTGCGTATTCTCTCGCGTGTGATGCAGCAGACGACGCTTGCTTGCCTGGCGCAGGCCGGTATGAAAGAAGAAATGGCTTGCCTGGAGATCGGCTGCGGCGGCGGCGATGTGGCCTTCGACATGGCGCGCATGACCGGTCCTCTGGGCAGGGTGGTGGGAACGGATATCGACGAAACGGTACTTGATCTCGGCAAGCGTGAAGCCGCAGATCTGCAACTCAACAACGTTGAATTCCGTGTTGCCGACATTACTCAGAGCACGTTTGCTTCGGAGTTCGACTTGGTGCATGCACGGTTTGTGCTGACGCACCTGGCTGATCCCGCGACCGCCTTGGGCAACATGCGCGGAGCTTTACGGCACGGCGGCGTAGTGGTCGTGGAAGACATCGATTTCCGAGGCCATTTTTCTTACCCGGAGAGCGCGGCGCTGGTGCGCTACGTGGAACTCTACTCCGAGATCGTGCGGCGAAAAGGCGCGGACCCGAACATTGGACCTAGCGTGCCCTCCTTGCTGACGGACGCGGGTTTTGAGAACGTGGAGATGCGCCTGGTTCAGCCAGCGGGCATGGTGGGCGAGGTAAAGTTGCTGACCCCCATTACGATGCAGTGCATCGGGCCGGCCGTGATTGCTGGAGGCCTGGCTTCCGAGGCCGAGGTTGCCGGCCTGGTAGCAGACCTTTTCGAGTACGCTCAAACTCCGGGCACGATTGTCGGCCTGCCACGCGTGTTCCAGGCATGGGGCTACCAACCAGTTTCGTGAACAGTTGGCGCCAGCAGTTACGACACTAACCGCGCGGAGCAAGGAGAAGTGACAGGACGGACCTCTTCTTAGACGCACCGGCTGGGATTAACTCCCGTCTGTTCCGCCTGGAGGCTGTGACTTTTTTAATTTGCCTTGTAGTCTGTGGCCGGAAAGCTCCGAAGTGCACCTGCCAACGAGCATCGCCGGGGTCCTTCGACTCCGCGCCATAAACCCTCCGTGATGCGATAGATCTGCGAGGCGCTTCGCTCCCACGGCACGCCGGGGCAGGCAGGATGACGCCTTTCTGGAACAACATCTGGTCGGGTGCAAAAACACGAAAACATCGAAAAAGTCACAGGCTCCTGGCGCAACCCGACGCCCGTCAACACGCCATGCGATGGCAGCGTGGTGGTAAACTTTTGGGATTGTGACGCAATTCGTAATCGAGCGCGAGTTACATGGTGCCGGAGCACTGTCGGATACACAGATCCGGGAGATTTCTCTGCGCTCATTGCAGGCGCTCAAGGACGTGGGACCCCAGATTCAATGGCTCCACAGCTACGTCACCGAGGATAAGGTCTACTGCGTTTACCTCGCACCAGACGAAGACACGGTTCGGGAACATGCCCGCCGCGCCGGCATTCCCGCCGATCGTGTCTCGGCCGTTCGCCGTCTCATTGACCCTGCGAATCTAAACTAACGACACCCGGGTCCTCGAGCGAATATTGCATAGCCTTTTCCAGGCTCATCGCTGAATCCTTTTGCCCAGGCGTCTTTCCCTTCCGCCTCACTGAGCGACTCCCAGGCAGGTATCAACCATCGATCGAGTTTCGATTGTTCCGCCTGGGAAAGGGGCGCGCAAATCAGCCGGCGTAAGTGCGCTGCGGCAGCCGCCAGCGTCAGCGCCCGCGCGGCGCATCGTTCTGCCAGAGCCAGGCACGCGTAACCTTCCAGCACCCTCGCCATACCGCGCCGCTGGCCCAGCCCGGCGAAGATTTCCATCGCCTCGCGGAATGCCATGTGTGCCGCCAAATAGTCTCCCTGCTCGAAGTCGATGTAACCCAAATCTGTCAGCGACCGGGCGCAGCCCCACGGGTCTCCCTC
Organism: uncultured Acidobacteriaceae bacterium; assembly: GCA_963717225.1. Lineage (GTDB taxonomy): Bacteria > Acidobacteriota > Terriglobia > Terriglobales > Acidobacteriaceae > PALSA-350. The sequence goes on from CAVQWB010000045.1 coordinate 66,514, forward strand.
TTCCCGGAAGATAGACAAAGCTCGTTGGTACGCTCTTCGAGCGGTCGTGATGTCGCCGGTCGCGGAGGCAATGTCACCCTGCTGATTGATCGACCAGGCAGCTCCGCTGCGATCGCCCAGTTCTTCGAAAATATTCGCGGCTTCCCCCAATGCCCATCGAGCCCGAGGGTAGTCGCCACGAACCTTGACCACATTGGCGAGATTGTGAAGACAACGCGCAATTGCCGAGCGATCCGACAGCAAACGCCAACATGCGAGGCTACGCTCAAAATTGCTTTCTGCCGATGCATAGTCCCCACGATCTCGCGCCGCAATCGCCAGGGCGTTCAAGGAGGCGGCGATACCCGAATCATCGCTCAATTCTTGATAGAGCAAAAGACCGCGCTCCAGAGAATGCTCGGCGGCCAGATAATCGCCCTGGGCAGCTGCCAAAGCCCCGATGAAAAGGGACACCCTGGCCCGCGCTCTCGTGCGCTCAGCGCCAGCCAGCCGCAGCACGGTCTCCAGGCGGGCTCGACCTTCGCTCAGATGTTCCCGCATATCCCAGAATCGAAACAGAGCCACGCAGAGACGTAAACTCCAGTCGAGATCGAGCGACTGGAACAGCCAGTCAAGGGCGGAACGGAAGTTATCAATCTCCGCGTCGCATTGCGTCAGCCAGCGAGTGCGATCCACGGGGCTCAGTTCCGGGTTTCCTTCCTCCGCCAGGACGAGACAGTAGGCCGCATGCGCGCGTCGCGTCACCGGGTAATCGTCGCTATCGAACAGGCGTTCGAGGGCAAATTCACGAATGGTTTCGAGCATGGCGAAGCGCGGCTCGATCCTAGTTCGGTCCATACGTTGAACCAGATTTTTATCCACCAGGGATGACAATCCTTCCAGGGGATCGATACCAAGGTCGCGCCTGGCGTTGCAAACCGCCTCTGCGGCCTCCAACGTGCAGCCGCCGACAAATACCGCAAACCGCCGAAACAGTTTCTGCTCGGCGTCATTCAGCAGGCTATGACTCCAATCGATGGCCTTACGCAGGGTTTGCTGCCGTTCCGGCAGATCGAACGCACCCCCGGTCAGCAGTTGTAGCGGACTCTGCAGCCGATCCAGAATCGCTCCGGGAGAGAGCACCTTGGTGCGGGCAGCCGCTAACTCGATCGCCAGCGGCAATCCGTCCAGACGCGAGCAAATTTCATCTACGGCGCGTGCGTTCTCTGCCGTAATGGCAAAATCGGGCCAGACGGCTGCCGCACGTTGCGTAAACAATTCAATGGCAGAATTGTGCGCCAGTGGAGTTACCGGGAATTCCTGTTCGCCATAAATACGCAGGGAGGACCGGCTGGTCACCAGAACCTTGAGCGAGGGGCACGCTCCTAATATCTCAGCCACCACGGTCGCAGCCGAAATCACCTGTTCGAAGTTGTCCAACAGCAGCAGGAAGGGTCCCGAGTCTTTTAGTTGATCTCCGATAAGTTGCGGGATGGTGCGGTTGGCGACTTGCTGAATTTCGAGTGCGTCCGCCAGGGCAGTGGCTACGAGGTCGGGCCGCGTGATCGACGCCAAACTGACAAATTGAATACCCGCGGTGAAGCGGTCTGCAATCGCAACCCCCACGGCAATCGCCAGCCTCGTCTTACCGGCGCCGCCCGGACCAGTGAGACTCAACAGCCGGATGTTCTCTCTCAGCAATAAATCGATGGCTCCCGCCACGTGCTGTTCCCGTCCGATCAGTGAAGTACGCGGGATCGGCAAATGATGGCGCTTCCTGATGATCTTCGCCGAGGGCTCACGGCCAAGGGACAAGTCAAAGGCCTCTGTTGCCGGGAAACGTGCAGGCGCGGGGTTTTGGATCACTGGCGCAGCAAACAGGTAGCCCCGTCGAGGCACTGTTTTTAGCAATTGCTGGCGCCCATCATCCAGCGCGCGACGCAGCTCGAGGGTACACTGCACCAACGAATCGTCTGTAACAAAGGCCCCCGGCCACACCGCCTGCATCAGTTCCTGCTTACCGATCAGTTGCCCGGGATGTTCCACCAGGTATTTCAGGGTTTCATAGACTTTCGGGCGCAGCTTGATTTCCACGCCCGCCCTGAGCAGGCATCCCCTGGCGACGTCCAGGGTGAACTCCCCGAATTGATAACTCAGGCGACTCGCTTCCAAGGGGGCTCTCGCTTGCGCAAAAGACAGGCAACTGTGCGTCCGAATTTTGGCAATTCTTCGGCGTTGTTTCGTTACTTCCCGTCTTCAGGGCGGTTACTGTGAATCTGGTTGGCGAGACTCAACCCTCCACAGTTTGCGTTCCTTGCGGAACGAACAACGCCCTCCAGAGCGGATTCTAGCAAAAGTAGATGGCCGGGGAAGCCGCAGGGAATAAGGCAGGGAATCTGAGTTTCTATCAGCGTAAGGAGAAAAAGTCGTGCGGATGCCCATATTTTTCACGAAAGTCAGACAATTCGTAATTGGCTCCCGGTATTGCGCGGTGACCGTTGCCCTTCTGAGCGCCAGTTTCTTGTGCGCTCTAGCGCAAGAGGGCCACGCTCTTCCCTCGGCTACAAACGACCCTCTGAAGAGCGGGTGGATGACTCAGCGCCCCAGCGTTTTCGCGCACACGATTGGGTGGTCAAGCCGGCTAAGTTCGGGTTGGACCAGCAGCGGGGACTTATTGGCAGCGTTGCCCGGAAAGAGAGGAACACATGCAACAGCAAGATATCAATGAATTCAAGGCTCAGCTCCGCGGTGACTTGATTGAACCTGCCGGCGAGCAATACGAGAAGGAGCGCAAAGTCTACAACGCCATGATCGATCGCAAGCCGTGTTTGATCGCCAAGTGTGCCGACGTAGCCGACGTAATGACGGCCATTCATTTCGGCCGCAAACAAGATCTGCGGGTTTCGATTCGAGGCGGGGGCCACAATGCCGGTGGTCTGGGCGTCTGGGATGATGGTCTGGTCATCGACCTTTCCCCCATCAAGTATGTTCGTGTCGATCCAGCAGCACGGACGGTACGCGTGGGCGGCGGTTGCACCTGGGGCGATGTTGATCACGCAATGCATGCATTTGGTCTGGCGGTGCCCTCTGGGATTATCTCGACAACCGGGGTTGGAGGCTTGACCCTGGGTGGCGGCATGGGATACCTCACGCGAAAATATGGCTTGACCATCGACAGCCTGTTAGCAGCCGATGTTGTTCTGGCTGATGGAAAATTTGTAGTCGCGAGCGCCAACGAGAATGCCGATCTGTTCTGGGCCATCCGCGGAGGTGGAGGGAACTTCGGGGTTGTAACGTCGTTTTTGTTCCAGGCATATCCGGTTCAGATGGTGTGCGCAGGCCCAATGTTGTGGGACCTGGAGCAGGCTTCCGATGTCATGAAATGGTATCGCGAGTTCATTGTCCAGGCGCCGGACGAGATCAACGGTTTCTTTGCCTTTCTTACCGTCCCGCCTGCGCCGCCCTTCCCGCAGGAATTGCATTTCAAAAGGATGTGCGGCATCGTGTGGTGCTCAACGGAAACACTGGAACGGGCAAATAAAATGATCGAGCCAGTGCGCAGTTTCCGGCGCCCTGCCTTCGAGTTCTTTGCGCCCATGCCTTTTCCTATGCTGCAAAGCATGTTCGACGGTCTTTATCCCCCCGGCCTGCAGTGGTACTGGAAGGCAGACTTCGTGAACGAACTGAGTGACGAGGCGATCGCCCTGCACATAAAGCATGGCTCAGAGCTGCCTTCCTTGCACTCGACGATGCATCTCTACCCCGTCAACGGCGCCGCCCACAAACCGAAAAACAACGACACGCCCTGGAGCCATCGCGACGCCACCTGGAGCGAAGTGATTGTCGGCGTAGACCCAGACCCGGCAAATACCGATCACATTACTGCCTGGGCCAGAAACTACTGGGAAGCACTGCATCCCTACGGAGCCGGCGGCGCGTACGTAAACTTCATGATGGAAGACGAGGGCGAAGACCGTATTCGAGCGACCTACGGCGACAACTACGAGAAACTGGCACGCATTAAGGCCAGGTACGATCCCGATAATTTTTTCCGCGTCAATCAGAACATCCGGCCGGAGGCGAGGCATCTGGTAAGCCGGTAGGGCAAAAGGTTGAGGTCCTGCGCCGTCTTCTTTCTCTAAAGATTGGGCTTCGGCTAGCGATCGCCAAGAGACTTGAGAGCTACCAGCAAAAGTTGCCGGGCAAACAACTGGCGCATCGACTTCCTCCGGCTATCGACCAAACGAACGGTGTGCGTACAGCAAATGACCGGCGTGACTTCATCGTGGCCATGCACCAGAAATTTCGTTCGACACGATTCTCCTGGTAACGCAAAGCAGGTCGAGCAAAAGACATCAATATTGTTGGCCATAGAGCGGCTACCTAACCGTTAAAGGTACTTACTATCGTTGTCTCTTGCCTAAGCTACGAGGGGAAAGCTGGAACGCTGCTTCCGCCTTCGAATCCGTCTCCTGAAATTGACCCAGGGTCCATTACTTATTGAAGAGCATACCGGCTCCGGCAGAGGACACCGCAACTCATGGGTAACGCAGGGAAGGATTGTAGTAATGAAAGGTGGTACCGGGGCTTCTTTCCCTGGCCGCGGCCAGGGTAGGCAGTTACAAGGCTCGAGCGTTCCTGGCGTCCCGAAGCGTGATCTCTACCGCCATCAAGACAGCCTGATCGGCTTCGCTCGCCAACTTCCCGCCCAGAAGTCCCTTGTAGGAATCACGGAGCCGCTCCAAAGCAAAAATCAGATCGTGGTTGCTCTTCATGACACCACGAAACCACTTCTCCAGCTCTCCCTCAATGGAAGCCTGAGGCGTGGCAAACTGCAATACCTTACAAGAATTTTTTGTTGGCATGACCATCTTTTCTAAGGTTGGACGAAGGCTGAGTACGACAGAGGACATATGGCGGCGACTCCCTTGGTTCCACTACCGAGTCCCTCCCCCGAAAGAATCGATCACAGAGTTTCGAGGAATCGCCGCTCGTGAATGAGCATACCGGTTCATAGGAAATTTGCTAGAGACCTTGCGTAATACGCGGGAGCATTATAGTAACACCGGTTGGTAATGGCGCCAACCAGCGAATCGGCGGGTGGATTCTATGTTCATGGGCGAGGGAGCTTCTCGAAAGCCTCCAGCACCCCATGGAGCCGGCGGAAGATCATCGCGGGGTCAATGACCTCGCTCAGGCGGTGACGGTCAAAGTCCGATTTCAAGCCAAACGGCATCCGGGCGAAGCCTAATTGAGTTCCACGACTAGCCAGTTTTTGGTGCAATTGCTCAACAATGCGAGCGGCCGAATAATCCAGGTGCGTGATGGACTCGGCGTCGACAATCAACCAACGGACCTGCCCGGGCGACTGCCCCGCGAGGCAGTTCAGCTCTTCCGCAAAGCGGTTGGCATTGGCGTAGAAGAGCTCTGCTTCGAAGCGGTACATCACCAGTCCAGGTTCGGTCATCGCGCCCTGCGCCACGGGGTTCAGTTCCCAAATTCTGTCCGCTGTACGAACCATGACGCCGGTCTGCGGGTGGTAGCTATGCTGAACGATCCGCAACAGGGAAAGGATCATCGCCAACAGGATTCCCTGCTCGACCCCCACCCCAACGACGACAACTGCGGTGATCAGAGCTAAGCCGAACTCCCCCGGGCTCTCGCGCCGCATAGCCAGGATGGTGTTCAATTTGATCATCCGCATGGCGATCATGAAAACCAGCGCACCGAGGACGCAACGCGGCAGGTACTCGAGTGGCCGGGTAAGAAAGAGCAAGACCAGGGCGACAATGGCCGCGGTCGCAAGCTGAGCGAACTGGCTCTCGGCGCCGGCGCCTTCGACCATCGCGGTCTGGGTCGGACTGCCATTGACGACGAAGGTCCCGCTCAATCCGGCCACGGCATTGGCCGCGGAGAGACCGGCCAGGTCGGCGTTCTCATCCAACTGCTGCTCATGGCGGCCGGCATAGAATCGTGCGGTCGCGGCACTCTGGGTGATGATCATGATGGAGCAGGATGCGGCTATGGAAAACAGCGGAGGTAGATCTTTCCAACTCACAGCAGGCAGTTTGAACTGAGGAAGGCCGCCTGCCACCGGTCCGACAATGGAGACACCATGGCCGCTAAAGTTCCAGATGGCGCTCGCGGTCATGGCTCCGGCGACCGCAATGAGCGCGCCGGGGACTCTTGGCGCAAAGCGGCGAAGCAAGAGCACGGTCACCACGACAACAGCAGAAACGGCCAAGGTTGGAGGATGCACCTGGCGCAATCTTCTTATGACTTCAGCGAACTGCAGGACGGTTCGGCGAGCGGAGACGGGCACTCCCAGCATCTCTCCCAATACGGCGATGCCGACCTGAAACCCGACCCCGGTGAGAAAGCCGGCAAGTACGGTCTGAGAGAGAAAGTCGGCGATGAAGCCCAGTTTGAGCAATCGCGCCAGCAGCAGGAAGCCCGCCGTGAGCAGTGCCACCGCCCCCGCGAGCGCAATATATCGCGTGCTGGCTGCGGGCGCTAAACCGGAGACTCCTCCAGCGAAGATGGCCGCAGTCGCGGAATCGGCGGAAACCACCAGGTAACGGGAGGAGCCGAAAGCGGCAAAGGCCACGGCCGGCAACAGCAGCGAGTAAAGACCGGTAACCACGGGCATGCCGGCGATCTTGGTATATCCCAGGGCTTGCGGGATATTCATGGCCGCGAGCGAGAACCCGGCAAAGCCATCGCGCAAGGCGGCTGCCATCTTGAACGGCCGCACCCCATGAAAGAGCTTTAGCAAAGTCGAATCTCCGGAAAAGCGAATCGCAAGTCCGGAGTGTACCTTCTCCGCAGTCTCCACCAGCGGCAGATCTTCAAGTTTTTCAAGAATTGCGGTTGCCGTTGGAGGCAAAATAGCCGCCGGCATGCCTCTCTCTTATGGTTGTCTTGCACCGTCGTCGTCACCAGACACCGAGAGGCGGCAGAGCCGGGTCGATCGCGCCGGACTCGAAATTCAGCGTGTTAAGCAACTAAAACTGTTGCAACAAACCATTTAGCAACAATCACCGCCCGTACGGAAGCCGATCAAAATATTGTCAAATGTTGCGCTGCGCTGGTTATGGATTTCCATACGCCACAATGACGGCACCATCCGTTCTCCTCTTGAACGGCCTGAATGCCTTCTATGCAATCGCCGCATATACGAAAGCTCACGTGCTCGGTGGGCCGTGCGCCGTCGTTTAACATTCCGAAAGTTTGCTTTACCCGACTCGAAGATTTGTGATAAACCGTTGATGTTCACGCGCGCGCTCAGCTTCCGAGCTGAAACCCCACGCAGGCCCCGCACTACCCCAAAAATGGATCATAAAACCCGGGAGTCGTAGACCTCCGGATTTCTACCTTGGAGGCCTGTATGTTCAAACTGTGTTGTCTTACCTGCCTATTGCTGCCTCTCGCCGCCATCGCTCAAACCGCTCCACAGGGCGGCTTCGTAGGACAAACCGCTCCACAGGTCGTCTTCGTAGGAGAGGACTTCACCACTGCTTGGCAGTCCACTCCGCAATTCACTGCGAACACCAACTGGATTGGTGCCGGTGTACAAAATCCTGGGGTGTTTGGGGGCAGCGATGTCGTGCTCGAAAACTTCCAAACCGATGTCATCAACCGTCATCCGGCGTTTGTCCACATCATGACCGGGTTCGGCGACCTCACAACGATTAAGGATTCGACGCCACTGGGCTTTGTGGCGCAAAACTGGGAATCGGACATCATGGCCATGGTGGCCATGGCACAGAAGGCCAACATCAAGGTCATACTGGGAAACCTGCCGGCGAGTTTGCCCCCACAAACCAACCCCGCGGGTGTGCAGCTCTTTAATGCCTGGCTCGATCAATATGGGCGGCTGAACGACATCCCGGTGGTGAACTATCACGATGCGCTTTGCCAGTGCGTTGGCGCGACCATGCCTTACGACACCTTCGCTGCAAGCTTAGGAGTTCCCAATGCGGGAGGGGAGACGCCCAGCGCCGCCGGGTATTCGCTGATTACCCAGATGGCGCAAACGGCGATAGCCACCTACGGTCTGACTGTGCAGAGTGGTTATCTGAGCAATGTTCTCCTCCCCGATTACAATCTGGACCGAGAAGAAAACCAGCCACAGGTGAACGCCGTTCTGAACGGTAGCAGACTTATCTTTACCGCGCAGGCGAAGTGGAGTGATGGCGTCGTCCGTCCGCTGCTCAACCAGAATTTCGATGGCATGCAGGGTATCTGGACCTCCAGCAACCCGGCGGTCATGTCTGTCAACCAGCAGGGGCAGGCGGTGGCCTACGGTCCAGGCACCACGACCATTAGCTTCAGGTCAGCCAGCGGAGTACCGTTCTCTCCCTGGATTATGACGGTTTATTTCGAGGACTTTCAATAAACGTTGAGGAATTGGGGGTTGCTGCCGGCGGCAAAATAGCCGCCGGCGAGCCGCTCATTTATGATGGTTTTGCACCGTTGTGGTCATCTAAATACGGAGAGATGGCAGAGCGGTTGAATGCACCTGACTCGAAATCAGGCATACCTTCACGGGTATCGGGGGTTCAAATCCCTCTCTCTCCGCCAGCCCTAGACGCCCGGCACATGGACGGGTCGTAGCTGTCCCTCCACCCTCAAGTGAATTCTTAAATCGCGGCCCGTTACCCCCGTGTGCCAAGTCGCGTACAGAAGTCATAAACCATGTTAAGCAGTACTTGACGACAACCCACTCGCCGCTTAGGCTGTGTTCTAGGGGCGCTTGTTAGAAGCCCTGTCTCTTTAGAAGCACCGTTTCCTCCGACGGTTTTTTAGCCTTGGTAACCAGACGGCGGCCTCAACCGGAATACCGGTTTGCGACCGGCCATCAAACCCCTGCCTACGTGTGCGCACCGACGGGAGTGAATGTTACCAGGCCAGCCGCGCATTTCGGGTGGAGGTAACGTGGCTCACCAGAAGCAATATTTCCCCACACTGGATGGGTGGCGTGGATTGTCTGTCATTGGCGTCATCCTTTTCCACGGTCGATTCGGCTTCTTCAAGAGCGATTCGCTGCTCTGGAGATTGTCGTCTCACGGGGATATCGGCGTCGACGTTTTCTTCGCCATCAGCGGCTTTCTGATCTGCGGACTTTTGCTGAACGAGTATGAGCGGAATGGCGGCATCGACTTGCGCCGGTTCTACATACGGCGATGTTTCCGTATTCTGCCTCCCTACTATGCAGCCGTGGCCGGGATTGCTGCCTTATCGGTCTTTGGGGCGATCCGCGTAAATTACTCCGACCTACCGAGCTGCTTGCTGCTTTACAGAAACTACCGGCTGCTCGGAGTGAACGAAGCCGGTGGCTTTTACACCGCGCACTTCTGGTCTCTTGCCATAGAGGAACATTTCTACCTCGTTTGGCCCATGCTGCTCATTGCCGTGAAACCGAGGCGCTTGGGGCGAGTTGCTTTTCTACTGGCCATGGCTGTCGCCGCCTGGCGCGCGTTTGAAGGTCATTTCGAGTTATTTCCTACAATCCTGATTCCGTCGAATTTGTTGGCCCGCACGGATGCCAAGGTGGACGCGCTGTTGTGGGGATGCATTGCCGCCATCTACTTTCCTGCGATCAAGCGATACGTTGAGGGTATTCGCTTCACCCAGCTATGGCTTCCGATTCTGGCAATACTTTTGGTGGTCGAGGCGCTCCACGTGCCGGGCCTCCTCGTATGGCAAGCGGCACTTCTCCCCGCCCTGGTGCTAAGCACCGTCATCCAGCCGAACAACATGCTGGGGCGTGTTTTGGAGTGGCAACCAATGCGCTGGGTGGGCACAATCTCCTACAGTCTTTACCTTTGGCAGGAGATCTTCTTGCCCGAAGTAGCCTCGGTGAAGGCGCCGGGGGTTTTTCATTATTTTCAACAACCGCCGTTGAATCTGCTGGGCATATTGGTGTGCGCTTGTCTAAGCCGGTACCTCCTCGAGCGTCCCATGATCAGGCTAGGGCACGCCCTGAGCACCACGACTCCTGGGCAAAACTTGCCTCCTCGATCCACTCTCTCTCCTAACGTTGCCATGCGAGGCGTCTAGCCGTGGCAAAGACTGAACCATTGCAATTCCCGAAGATGCAGTCCGAAAAAACCGAAGAGTTATTTGGCGAAGAGGTACTGCATAGGGAGCCACACCGTCGGAGGGGCCGCACGGCCGATTCGTGCGCCGGCCCGGAGGACGAATATCCTGGTGCCCGCGACGGTGTATTTCCCGTGTTGGCAGCCAGTCGCTCGGTGCCCGGAAACCCGGCACTTTCCTACTCCGAGTGGAAGACGAACATCTTGTCAGGCCTCACGGTTGCGCTGGCACTCGTTCCGGAAGCCATCGCATTTGCACTGGTGGCTCACGTCAATCCTCTGGTGGGGCTCTATGCGGCCTTCATCATGTGCTTCATTACCGCGTCGTTCGGCGGCCGCCCGGGCATGATCTCAGGAGCTACCGGTTCCACCGCGGTCGTGATGGTCGCCCTCGTAGTGCAGCATGGAGTGCAATATCTGTTTGCCGCCGTGGTACTGATGGGCATTTTGCAGATCGGGTTCGCCTTGCTTCGTCTGGGGAAGTTCATCCGCATGGTCCCTCATCCGGTGATGCTTGGCTTTGTAAACGGGCTGGCGATCCTGGTCTTCCGGGCACAATTCGGGCACTTCAAGGTAAGAGGCGCAGCCGGCAAAGAGCATTGGATGGCCGGCCCTCAACTGCTGGTGATGGGTGCGCTCATCCTCGCCACCATGATCATCGTCTACCTGTTTCCCAAGCTCACCAAAGCGTTTCCGCCGGCGCTGGCGGCCATCCTTTTGGTGGCGATGTTTGCCATCTTTGCCGGCATCCATACCAAGACGGTTGGGGACATGGCTTCCATCCACGGGGGCTTTCCTACATTTCATTTGCCCGCTGTTCCCTGGAACACTGCCACTCTGTGGATCGTTCTTCCCTATTCCCTGGTGCTTGCGGGAGTCGGACTCGTAGAAACTCTCTTAACGCTCAATCTCGTGGATGACGTAACGGAGACCCGAGGCCGGCCGAACCGTGAGTGCCTGGCTCAGGGAGCGGGCAATGTGGTGTCTGGTTTTTTCGGAGCTATGGGCGGTTGCGCGATGATTGGGCAGACCATGATCAACGTCGGTTCCGGCGCCAGAAGACGGCTCTCGGGCATCACCGCCGCTCTTTGCCTGCTAGCTTTTATTCTTTTTTGCTCGTCGCTCATCGAGCGCATTCCGATCGCTGCGCTGGTGGGCGTCATGTTCGTCGTGTGCGAGAAGACCTTCGAGTGGGGCACGTTCAAAGTCTTCGGCAAGATACCGAAACATGACGCCCTGGTGATCGTCGCCGTCACCGCAGCAACCGTGTTCACGAACCTGGCAAGCGCGGTGATTCTGGGCATCCTCATCGCCGCTCTCGTTTTTGCCTGGCAGCACGCAAAGCAGCTCGCCGTGCAGACGCGCATCGACGAGCAGGGTGCCAAAGTGTACGAACTCAACGGCACACTATTTTTTGCCTCCGTCGCGAGTTTTCACGATCTTTTCGCGCCAAGAAGCGACCCCGCGGAAGTGATTCTCGAGTTTAAACACGCACGGGTAATGGACCATTCCGCCATAGAGGCGATCGACAAATTAGCTCAAAAATACCAACAAGCCGGGAAACGCCTGCGTTTACGGCACCTGAGCCCCGATTGCTATGAGTTACTGCAAAAGGCCAAGTCGATGGTCGAAATCAATTTGTTTGAAGATCCTCGATATCATGTCGCGGATGACCAACTGAGCTAGGCCACCCGACAGCTGCTGTTCCGGGATGCTAGTCGAGAGGTTGATCGCTTTACCAATGCATCACCTGGCCGCCATCGACATTGATGGTTTGACCGGTGATTTCTCTGCTCCGGGCTGAAGAGAGGAACACCACCATATCGGCAACATCTTCAGGCTGTTGCCAGCGCGCGAGAGGTACGACGGCTCGCACTTTGTCGTCGGCCCAGTCGTCGTACGACCGGCGTTGGGCCGGTGGCTGTTGATCGTTCCATGCCTGCCAGACACGCTCGTTCAACGGTGTACGCACCATACCAGGACACACCACATTGACCCGAATTCCATGTGGCGCCAGATCCTTTGCCAGGCACTGCGCGAAGTTGATGTTCGCCGCTTTACTCGCGCTATAAGGCGGGTCGGTCTGGGAACCAATTTGGCCAGCAACCGACGCCAGAAAAACCAGCGTTCCCTCTTTCCGCGAGGTCATACCAGGTGCGATGGCATGAGCGGCGTTCACCATCCCCAGGACGTTGACCTCCAGCACGCGAGGCCAATCGCTCGGCGCCAGATTAGTAAAAGGATAGCCAAACCGACCGGACCCAATCGCGGCGGCATGAACGAGGTGGCCGATCGGTCCCAATTCAGCTTCAGTTTGCCGAACCGCTTCTTGCATCGCGGCAAAGTCAGAGATGTCTACGGATAAGCCGAGCGAGGGGCCGCCAAATTCCGCGGTAAGGCGTGCAGCCGCATTCCCGGCCTCCGCCGATAGGTCCCACAATGCAACCCGGCACCCTTCACGCGAAAAACCGCGGGCACACGCCCATCCGATGCCGCTGGCTCCGCCGGTGACAACAGCGACCCTTCCACCGAGTTCCAAATCCATCCAGATTCTTCCTCTCCGGGCCAACCGCGATGGATCCTTATCGGGGCATCTGAACCCGCGCCAGGTCCGGTTTACTTTGTCCAGCTGCGAGACTTTTTAGCCAACACCCGCGTCTCTTTTGAATGCTTTACAGCGGCTAACCTTCCTCGTTACAGAGATTTTGGTCTTGAAGTTGAAGCAATAGGCGAGCCAGAAAACTGTCGGCGCGGCTAAGCGACCCCCATTTTAGCCTAACCTCATACTGTATGCTGGGCGTCGACCGGCAACGAAGATACCTACATGGAGAAACCGGGGTTCAAGTCGCGGAAACCAATGAGGAGGGCAAACCCGTGAAGGCAGAGGCAACGAAGGCCCTGGATGCGAATGAATCGTCGGAGGGCACCGCGGAGGATGGCCAATTAAAACCGCGAATACAGTCCGCGGTTCGGACGATCTCTGTTTTGCTGGCGGTTGCGGATAGTCCGAACGGCCTCAAAGCCAAAGAAATCATGGAAAAACTGGGACTATCGCGCCAGGTCACCTACCACCTGATCCATACCATGCACGGGACCGGCATCATCCGCAAGAACGAGAGCAATCGGTACGTGCTTGGCCTGGCCACGGTTTCCATAGCGGAAGGCTTCAGCCGCCAATTGGCCCCCCCAGAGCACCTCGCTCGCAGGGTTCGGTCGATCGTCGCGGCAACCGGAGAGACCGCGTACGCCGGAGGGTGGGTGGATGGTGAAATCGTTGCCCTCGCAACCGCGCGCGGCGAATCTCCCGTAGGAGCAGCCCAGGTCCCTCAGGGTTACAGCGGATACGCTCATGCACGAGCGGCGGGAAAGCTGCTTCTGGCCATGGTCGAGCCGGCGGTACGCGAGGCCTACCTGGCAAAGCATCCGCTGGATCCCAGGACCAGCCAGACCATCACGGATCCCGACGAACTCAAGCGGGAGTTCGAACGAATTCGATCCCAGGGCTACTCGGTAGACCATGAGGAGTTTCATGAGGGATTACAGTGTCTCGCCGTGCCGGTGGAGGGACTCGGGGGCCGCTTCGTGCTGGGAATCTCCGTACCCAAGCAACGTTTCGAGGCAAATTTTGAACGCTATCTAGCGGCTCTGCTCAACGTTGCAAAAATCAACGGTTGATGTCCTGTAAAAAAAGGTTAATAACCCTGGACGGGCCGAAAAAGACGGGGCGACCCGGATTTCCTGCCACGGGGCGCCACCAACACCTGCGTGTGCGGTCCCGACCAGCCGGGACCGCATGAAGTTAGTCAACGCCATCAAGTTCGACAGGAAATCCGGGGGAAGCCCCACCAAAGCTTTAATCGACGTTCACCAGGCAGAGCCTCGACCGCGTAATAAGAAGTACTCATCCTCTGAAACACTTTTCACGCCAGCGGCAAACAACTCGGGCCAACCGGCTCAAAGTATTTGTAGGTCAGTACAAACTCCTGGTGCCCGAGAGATTCTGATGCAGTTTGCTTGCCTCCGGCAGTAGCCATCAATGCGTCATAGATCTCATAACCTAGCTGATCGAGTGTGGCTGAGCCTTCCAGAAGGCGGCCGGCATTAATGTCCATGTCATCCGCCATGCGACGAAACGTTTGTGGGTTGGCGCAGATTTTGATAACCGGCGAGATGGCGGACCCTACGACACTTCCCCGCCCCGTCGAAAATAAAATCACGTGCGAGCCACACGCGATCAGTTCCGCAATCTCCGCATTGTCGTTGATGTTCGGAAAGCCAAACCGAACCGGGCCGTCGGGGACTATGTCGAGCAAATACAGGCCACCGGTAGGAGGAACATCTCCCGGTTTGAGGATGCCGCAAATCTTCGAACTGCCGCTCTTGCTATAGGCCCCCATGGACTTTTCTTCCTGCGTGGTGAGTCCCCCCTCCGCATTTCCAAGCGCAAAGCTACCATGCTCCAGGGTGGCATAATATTTTGCCGCCTTGGCCACCACGGCAATCAGTTCGTCCGACAGGGAGGCTGTTACTGCACGTTGCGCCATGATGTGTTCACAGCCAATCAGCTCCCCGGTCTCTTCAAAGATGGTGGTCGCATTTTGCGCGGTCAGAAGGTCGAATGCACGGCCAATGGCCGGGTTTGCGGTGATGCCGCTGGTCGAGTCCGAGCCTCCACAAACAGTGCCAACAACCAGTTCGTTCACTCTCATCGGCGTATCGGGAAACGGCTTCATCGCCGCAAGCGTGGACTCGACCCACACTCGCCCCTTTTCAATGGTCTTGCGGGTTCCGCCCGCCTGCTGAATGACCAGCGTATCGACAGGCCGTCCACTTTGCCGGATCGCCTCTTCGAGATCCGCCCGATCAAAGCTTTCGCAACCCAGAGAGACCAGCAAGACCGCCCCAACATTAGGATGAGTGCAGAGGCCCCGCAGCATACGCGAAGCATAGGCGTTGGGGTAGCAACCTCCAAAACCGATCAGATGGACTCCGCGGTCGGGAAAAGAATTCACGATTGCACGGGATACATGATGGGCACATTCCACCAGGTAACATACGGCAACATAATTGCGGATGCCCTTGCGTCCGTCGTCGCGAAGATACCCTCGCAGTTCCTGGTCACCGGGCATGGCTATCTTCCTTGTCGAGCGTATAAGTGGGCAGGTAATCGCTCTTCATGTTATGCAGATGAACAAGCTCTCCCCTTACAATATCTCGCGTTGCGGACCCTATCGAAACCCCATATTTTACGATCGATTCGTCTCGAGCGATATTGCAGGAAGCTATCTTGAACCCTAGCGGAATGTCCTGCTTCAATAGAATGGTCTGTCCACTTATCTGGAGCGTAGTGCCGCCGGCGATAGGAGTGATGGCAGTGCACACATTGTCTTTTGCATTAAGAAACAAGAGGCGGCCATCCGTTACCGTGACTTGTGACATGCTTGCTTCCACGCCTTTACCGAATGCCCCATCTCAAAGGATGCCGTACTTGCGGAACGCATCCGTACTGGAAGAACCGGCTTCGATTGCTTTACGTACTACCTTTTCGCCGCGCGCCTTTTCGAGCGCCCGTGCAACTGCTTCTTCTTCGATAGCACGGGGCACAGCCATCACGCCATCCATGTCCCCAAAAATCAAATCCCCGGGTTCGACGTGGACTCCACCAATTTCTACCGGGCACCGATAGGCCACAATCTTGGAACGGATGCCTGAGTCCTGCGCATACCGGCCGCGGCTGAAAACCGGCCAATTCTGCTCCAGGACGCGCACCGTGTCGCGGTGGTATCCATCAATGACCGCACCCACAGCTCCGCGTGTGCGAGCGGTCGCAGTAAGGATTTCCCCCCAGGCGGCACAATTCTGAGAACCTCCCGTAGCGACGTAGACCTCGCCCGGAAGCAGTTGGTCCAGGGCTGCCGTCATCAGGCCGAACGGATCGTCTTGCTTGCTCCACGTGTCGGCGATCTGGACTGGCATCGCCCGGCCGACTACCCGCATGCTCTCCTTCATCGGTTGCACTGGTTGAGGCAGAAATTGGTGGGTATAACCCAGCACATCCAATACATCGCCAAGCACCGCCGTATAGAGATTCTCAGTGATGGCGCGAAACAGCTCGACTTCCGTCTGCACTCTCGATTGTTCCCCCTTAGGCACGGCCCACTATAGGAGCCAAACAGAAGCCCTGTCAACGCGCGCCCCCACCCTATCAACCTACGTTTCACTGGCTTCAGTAGTTCCCTCTTGATGAATTCCACGGAACCAAAGAGACCGATCGCTCGTAATCTTGCGTACAGAAGTGCCAGAAATGGCCAAGGGCCTTTTGGTTTGTCGATGATGTGTGTTCAGGTTGCCCTCAGGAGAAAGAAATGAAGCGGTCAGAGTTGAGAGCCCGAACGGCAGTTCTGCTTGGGGCTGCAGTTGTGAGTTCAACTATTCTTTTGCCGGTGTTGCGAGCAAAGGGCGCACCAACGACACACTCGACGGCAACTATTTCACTGTTGGAAAGGGACGTTCCTGCCCTAATGAAGAAGGGCATCGTGCCGGGATTGGTGATCGCTGTCATTCGTGGCGGAAACACGACATGGGTGCACGGTTTCGGAGTGAAGAATGCAGAAAGCGGCCCACCTGTAACAGCGGAGACAGTTTTCGAAGCAGCTTCACTGAGCAAGCCGGTGTTTGCCTACGGTGTGCTGAAGCTTGTGGATCAGGGGAAGCTGGCGCTGGATGTTCCTCTTACGACCTATTTGCCAAAGCCCTACATTGATGGCGATGAGCGCCTGGCTAAAATTACGGCGCGGATCGTCCTAAGCCATCGAACGGGCTTCCCGAACTGGAGAGGAGACGACGGCTCCCTCCCAATTTACTTCACCCCCGGCGAGCGGTTTAGCTACTCGGGCGAAGGCTATATCTACCTGCAGCGCGTAGTCGAGCACATCACGGGTAAACCGCTGAACGAGTATATGACCGAAGCCGTGTTCACCCCGCTGGGTATGACCAACAGTAGTTATGTATGGAGGCCAGCCTTTGATGCGCTAACCGCTACGGGCCACGACGCAGATGGCAAGCCCGCCCAACTATGGAAGCCCAACGAAGCGGGAGCGGCTTCAACACTGAACACAACAGCCAAAGACTATGCGCTGTTCGTCGACGCCATTCTTAATGGAAAAGGGCTGAAGCGGTCGACGCTGCATGAGATGGAGACGCCGCAAGTCGCAGTTGATCCACATTGCAGGATTTGCATCAAGCAAGCGCCGAAGGAACTATCGAAAAATCTGTTTTGGGGATTGGGATGGGGCATTCAACTCAAGGATGGGAGAAGCGCGCTGTGGCATTGGGGAGACAACGGGGTATTCAAGGGTTTCGTGATGGCCGACCCAAAATCAAAGTCCGGCGTAGTGCTGTTCGCAAACAGCCAAAACGGGCTGGAGATCGCGAAACCGATAATAGACGAAGCAATGGGTACTGACTCCCTGGCATTTGCATGGCTGAAGTGAGACGGCTTTGCATTCATCGGCCAAATTGAGGAACTTGAACGGGGCCAATTGCTGGTGGATGATCGGCTACCAGGAAATACCTGCCAGTGGCCTGTAACAACTGATTCAGGAGTAGAACCAAATCTGCGAAAATGCGCGACCCTTCTATGGGTCACGGATATCGTGCTTTGTATCAGGGCCCGACTTTAGTCGGGCCCTGGAGTTTCTACATTTCGGAGAGGGTGGATACATCCAAGATCTACGGAATGCGCCAGTTTTCCGGGGTCACCGGTCTAATGCTTTGTATCAGGGCACGACTTTAGTCGTGCCGCTCAAGGTCAACAAAGATATGGGCTTTAGCCCCTGCGCTTTTCTCTCTGCCAAGTAGGCGTATCAGTTCTGCTTTAACGGGGTTCTGAACCATAGATAAATGCGCAATGCATTTCGTGCAGGATTGCCATTGCAGGGGCTGAAGCCCAATTCTCTTTTCCTTCCTTTACGGCACGACTGAAGTCGTGCCCTGATACAAAGCAAAACCCAAAACTGAAGCTCGATAAACCATACCCCAGGCTCGAGAAAATGTAGAAACTCCAGGGCCCGACTTTAGTCGGGCCGCAAAAGACTGAGAAAGAATTGGGCTTTAGCCCCTGCGGCTCTACCAAATCAGCTGTTACGGTCCACTAGTTGTCGCGGTAGGGCGATCAGTGCCATGTCCTCCCTAAGACCCCGATTGCGCCTGAACCAAAACAGCGACAAGAGCATCAAGATCCACGAGGTTCACATCGCTGACGGCCACAATCTCCAGGTCCTTCGTCGCCGCGGAGTGGATCGCGAATCCCGAGCGGACGCGGGTCAGCGCAGCCAGGTTGGGACCACCGGATCGCTGGGTAAGAAAAACGGAGACTTGATGTTTGTGGATGGTGAACAGTAGCAAGGCAGCAGGTTGCCCTTTGAGATAAGTAAGGTCTGCGCCTTTGAGGGTCGTGTCCCGTGGAAGCGCCTGCGTATCGGGAAGATTGAAGCTGAAGGGAAGACGTCCTTGAAACCATGGTTTCACGGTGTGCCGATCGGTAGAGATTACCTGCGGTGTCGCTCCGCTGGAGAGCGTGCTGAGGTGCTGGTCAAGTAGCTCCGCGGAGAGGCTATTGGTTTCATGAAACTGCCGCCAACCAATGAGCGACACGGCCAGCAGGAATGCCGCGGCAAGGCCCACCCATGTTAAGCGGCGAATCGAGTGGATGCGGCTGGGCGACTTCGGCTTCTCATGAAGCTCGGCTCTAAGACGGGCAAGCGCTTCAGGGGATGGTTCAAAGCGACGGCCCGCACGCGCTGTCGCAGCCTTCAGCTGCGTGGCGGATAGCACGCGAAGCGCGCACGAATGGCAACTTGCCAGATGTTGCCGGACCGCCTCTTGCTCGCCAGTTGGCGACTCGCCGTCGATAAAGGCACTGAGCGTGTCTGGGCTTAGATGTTCGATTGCCTGGTTCATTGGGTTTCTCCGAGCTGCGGCTGCAACAGTTGACGCAGTGCACGGCGGGCGCGAGAAATGCGTGACATGACGGTCCCGATAGGGATATCGAGGATGAGAGCAATGTCTTTGTACTTAACCTCTTCCACGTCGCACAAAAGCAGCGCTTCACGCAGCGGTGGCTCGAGTTGTTCGAGCGCCCTCTCGATCGCTGCCTGGTTGTCAAGACGGATGAGGTTATCTTCCGGGGTCGGGCTTTCATCCGTGGTGTCAAGCACGTGCGGATGATCTTCCAGAAAGACAGTGCGAGATGTAGCGATGCCGGTCCGTGAGGTAAGAAAGGTATTGCGCAGAATGCGAAAAATCCAGGCTTTGAAGTTGGTACTCGCCTGGAACGAGTCGAAGGCGCGGAGTGCTTTAGAGAATGTTTCCTGTACCAAGTCTTCAGCCTCCGCATGATTGCGAGTAAGCCAGGACGCGTGATTATAGAGCGACGGCAACAGTGGAAGCGCAAGCCGTTCGAAATCTGCGCTGCGATTGACGGACGCCACGTTATCAGATGCCTCGCGCTGGCTGGAGTCACGGACATGCATGGGCATGCCGAGCAATGCTTCCCTACCGGACATCACTACTCTAAACCGGATAGCAGACAAATTATTCCATGGTTTATTTTTGCGCGCGCTGGTGAATAAAAGACGGCAAAGCCAGTTTTCTGCTGCAGAGGTAGTCACGATGAAGCAGGAGATCGATATGAAGCAGAAGAATGAGGTGGAAACGACGGAGGAAACCAATAAGCCGAAGGTTGCTGGAGATGGCATCGACCGGCGCAACTTCCTGCAGTGCATGGCATGGGCGGGTACGGGTCTTGTTTGGTCGATGGTTGCAGGCGTACCGACTTCGAAGGTGCTGGCGGATACGACAAATTCAGGGAAAAAGAAGATGGTAGAGGACTTCTCGTTCGTACAGATCAGCGACAGTCATATCGGCTTCAATAAAGCGGCCAACCAGAATGTGACCGGCACGCTGAAGATCGCCATCGACAAGATCAATCGGGACGCGCGGGGATGAAGCAGCCGGAATTCATGATCCATACCGGCGATATCACCCAGAGCTCCAAGCCGGCAGAATTCGACACTGCCGTGGAGGTGATCAAGGGCGCAAAAGCGGGGCAGGTATTTTACGTTCCCGGGGAGCATGATTTTTCGCTTGACGATGGCGAACAGTACAAGCGGCGCTTTGGCAAAGGGACACTCGGAAACGGCTGGTACAGCCACGACTACAAGGGAGTTCACTTTGTGGGATTGAACAATTGCGTGCAGGTGGACGCAATGGGCAACCTGGGCGCGGATCAACTGGCATGGCTGAAGGCTGATTTGGGCGCCCTGAGTGCTTCGATGCCGGTGGTGGTGTTCGCGCATATTCCGCTATGGATGGTCTATGAAAAGTGGGGTTGGGGCACGCAGGATGGAGCGGCCGCGCTTAGTTATATGAAGCGTTTTGGGTCGGTCACGGTGTTGAACGGCCACATTCATCAGATCGTGCAGAAGGTTGAGGGTAATGTCAGCTTTCATACGGCCATGTCGACGGCATTCCCCCAGCCTGCGCCAGGATCTGCGCCGGGACCGGGCCCCATGGCGGTTCCCGCCGGCAAACTGCAGAGCGTCCTGGGGGTGACCGACGTCAAGGTCATTCGTGGGCACAATCACCTTGCGGTCGTCGACTCTTCGCTGGCGGAGGCGGTGTGAAGCGCGCCTGGATCCTGGCGGTGCTGGCCGTAGCCTCGGTGACGGGGTTAGGGTATGTGCATCCGTTCGGTAATCCGCGTGTCGAGACCGGAAGAGGGTTCGGCACCCTGCTCCAGGGCGCCAACCTGCCGCCGGATGCAAAGGCGGTGTTGGTGAACAAATGCGCGGATTGCCACTCGAGCGAAACTCGGTGGCCAGTCTATGCCCGCGTGGCTCCAGGGTCCTGGCTGATAGAACGGGATATTGTCGAGGCCCGAAAGCATATGGACCTCTCCCGATGGGAGCGGTTGTCGTTGGAGCAGCAGCAGGTGCTGTTGGCCAAGATTAGCCATGAGGCAAAGAGTGGGGATATGCCGCCCCTTCAGTACGTGGCACTCCACTGGGGAGCGAAGCTTTCGCAGACAGATGTGCACACACTTTCGGCGCTAAGCAAAAATACGGACGGTAGCGAGGCCACGGTGGCCGGCGCCGGCGATGCAGCGCGGGGCAAACTCGTGTTCGATAAACGCTGCACCGGTTGCCACTCCATGGAAATCAATGGGGAGGGGCCCAGGCTGTCGGGAGTGTATGGAAGAAAGGCGGGGAGCGTGCCGGGGTTCGACTACTCCCAGGGATTGAAGAACTCGGGGCTGACCTGGAACGACGCGACGCTGGAGAAGTGGTTAAGTGGTCCGGACTCGGTAGTACCGGATGCCAAGATGGACTTCTATGTACCCAAGGCAGCGGAGCGACGGGACCTCATTGCCTATTTCAAGCGGTGAAGTCCGGTGTAGCCTGGCGGAGGGACTCCAGTTCCCCCTTACGGCTACCTCTCTGATACTGATTGACTTGGGTTCATGCCAGGTTATCCGGACTTGTCCCAGCTTTCAAAAACTCACCAGGTGGCGGCGCAGTCCATTGTGCCGCCTTGCCTTAGAGGTTAGGATTTTTTTTCATTACCTGCCCTTGGATGGCCGCTCCCGCGCCATGCGTTACGACTATCAACACTAAAGACATAATCACTGTTACGTGACTGGATTCCACCCTCATACATCAATGTTTTCGTCGGGTCTTATGCAGACTATAATGCGGCAAAAGTTCGCAGAACTCTATCTATTTTCGCAATTGCAAATAAATTGTGCCGCCCACTCGTTCTCATCCCTTCCATCAATAGATTTGTTACTTCACCCGTGAATAAACTACGCGACTCCCAGTTTAGCTCCAGTAGTAGCAGAACGATCCATGGAGTGCAAGCCTAACGACACTGTTCAAGACAATCGTGTGTCCCCATCAAATTCGTTTTGTAACCTTTATGCCTGAATCGGCTCCAATAGGCCGAGCGATGTCATTCACGACGGAGTTGACCTCCATTTAACTCGCGCCGTGTAGCTCTGCACAATTTGCCTTTGGCCCCAAGCAGCCGAAGATAGATCGGCTAACTCGTCGTCTGTTGATGATCATGGTCGTAATGAGCGCGAGCGCCTGATCATCGAAAACACTCAACCAACCGCTACAACGGGACTGCATATCATGAAAACTCAAAAGAAGACAGCAATCAGCCGCCTTGGCCAGTGCAGGCGAAGACTCTCTCAACAATGGATGCCGCCGGTTTTCTCGCTGGCGATTTTAGTGTTACTCACCTCAGCAGCCTTAGCCCAGCTAACCACGGCGGACATTCTGGGAACGGTGACGGACCAGACCGGCGCCAGTATCCCAAATGCCACTGTGATCCTCACAAACCTTGGGACTAACCAGCAGCGCACCGTCCAGTCCAACGGCTCTGGGGACTACACCTTCACCCTCCTTCCCGTTGGACATTACTCTGTCTCGGTGAAAGCCGGCGGATTCCAGGAGTCGATCACCAAAGACCTTGGCGTAGAAGCAGGCGACCGTGCCCGTGCTGACGTCCACCTCCAGGTGGGTTCGCAGACTGCCGTTGTCGAGGTAACTGCAACCACGCCTCTGCTCCAGGCTGACAGCGCAACCGTGAGCTCTACGGTGACGGCAAAAGCCGTGCAAGACCTCCCGTTGAACGGCCGTAACTTCGTTCAGCTGGTGCAGATTGTCCCCGGCGCCAACGAGGGCCCTGGCAACGGACTAACCAGCGGCGGCCGCCCCGATGATCGTCGCCAGACCGCCAGCTTCTCCGTAAACGGTCAGGACGATACTCTCAACAACTACACCATCGACGGTATCGACGATAACGAGCGCATCATCGGAACCATCGGCGTGCGCCCCATTGTCGAAGCCATCGACGAGATCACGGTACAGACCAACAACTACACTGCTGAGGCCGGCCGTACCGCCGGCGGCGTCGTCAGTATCGTTACCCGCGCAGGCACCAATCAATTTCACGGCAGCGCGTATGAGTTCTTCCGCAACGACATCTTCGATGCGCGCAACGTCTTGCAGACTACCGGCAGAAGGCCCGAGCTCCGCCAGAACCAGTTTGGCGGGAGCATCGGTGGACCGATCTACAAGAATCGCACTTTCTTTTTTGGCGACTACGAGGGTTTCCGGGAGGTGAATGGTCTTACCTACAGCAAAACAACCCTTACCCAAAACGAGTACAACGACGTCAACAGCCTCAATGGTGGGTCGCCTCAGCTTCTGCTCAACGCCGGGAACGGCACTCAAGGGTTCGCTGTTGACCCGATCGCACTGGCTTACCTGAAGCTGTACCCCGCTCCCAACGCCGGCGCTCCCGGTGCGCTGTCCAATAACTACATCACCAGCCCCAACCGGACGCAGTCTTCGAACAGCTTCGATGTGCGTGTGGATCACAAGTTCAACGACCGCAATCTCTTCTTCGCCCGTTACGACTACAACAAAGTCAATACCTTCACGCCTCCGGGTCTTGGGACAAATGCGGCGACCGGACTCCAGATCAGCGGCGGCCAGTTTGACTTCGACGGCCCGGCGACGGATACAGCGCAGCAGTATGGCTTCGGCTTTACCCACATTTTCACGCAGAACCTTCTGGTGGACCTGCGTGCCGCCTTCACCCGAATCAACAATCTTTCCCTGCCCCTCAACTCGACTGGCACGCAAGGCGCCGACGCCATCGTCTCTGGAGGGCTGGGTACGTTTGCGTCGAACCTGAACAGCCAGTCCACCAACCTCACTCCGATCAGCTTTCCTGGTCTGAGCGACATCGGCGACGGCTCGTTCGTTCCCTTACAAGACATCGACAACAATTTCCAGTACCTCGGAACGGTGAGCTGGACCAAGGGCAGCCACAATATCAAGTTCGGCGCCAGCCTTCTTCGCCGGCAGGCTCGCAACGTCCAAAGCCCGTACGTTGGTGGTCAATATACCTTCGGGCTAGCTACAGACTCGTCACCAGCACCGGGTTCCACCGTTCAGCCCAGTGCGACGCAACAGCGCGACAACGGTATTGCGTCCGCTCTTACCGGTGCTTTCAGCGGTGAGCAGCGCCAGGTAGACCTCACGGCGCCCGACTATCGCACCTGGGAGCCAAGCTTCTTCGTCCAGGATTCCTGGAAGGTCACACCGAAGCTGACGGTGCTCTATGGTGTTCGCTACGACCTCTTCACTCCCTTCACCGAGGCGCACAATCGTATCTCGAACTTCAATTTCTTCCAGGCCCTGGGTCTGACTCCCTCAACCGTCACCAGTGCCCTGAAGATCGCCAACGTCAACGGTGTGGATGGTCACGCCGGGATCTCAACCGACTACTCCAACGTGGCGCCGCGTCTCGGGTTCGCCTACTCGGCTTTCCCTGGGACGATTATCCGCGGCGGGTTTGGCATCAGCTACTTTCCCGGGAACTACACCTCTAATACCGATCTGAAGAACGTACCCTTCCTCTCGAACTTTCAGCCTAACTGCCAATCGGCATTAGCGATTCAGATCGAAACCAACTTTCTCGGTGCCGGCCACAGTGTTGGCAATGGCCAATGCGCCGCGGCTTACAGCTCCTTCGACCAGGGGCTGCCCATTCCCACAGCACCCAACGCGTCGAACCTGCAGAACCTCAACCCGCTCTCTTTCAACACCGAGAACCCCAACTTCAAAGCCGCCGTTATCGACCAGTACAACCTGCAAGTCGAGCAGCAGTTCGGTCCCAACGTATTGACCATCGGCTACGTGGGCAACGTCGGGCACCACCTGCCGCAGGTGATCAACGACATCAACCAACCCGCACCGTACAGCACCAACCCGAATAGCCCTCTCTACCAACCGGGTACAGCCGTTCGACCTAATAGCGGACCGCGCAAACTGGACCCCCAGTTCCCTGCCGGCAACCTCAGCGGGGTAGGGTTGGTGCAGAGTGAAGGTATTTCCAACTACAACGGTCTACAAGTCTCTTTGCAGAGGCGCTTCACCAAAGGTTTGGCGTTCGATGCGAATTACACATGGTCAAAGGCGCTTAGCGATAACACGGGGTACTCGCAGGAAGGTAGCCAGGAGGGCTTCAGCGATGCCGACCCAACCCGGCTTCGGCAAATTGAGTATGGCATCGCGGAGAACGATATCCAGAACCGGTTTGCGCTTTCCTTGAACTACCAGTTTCAATATGGCAAGACCTGGACAGGGATAACGAAAGATGCGCTGACAGGTTGGGAGATCAACACCATCACAGTCTTTCAGAGCGGTAAGCCTTTCACCATTCTCAACAATGGAGGCAACGCCGGACCGGGCAATAACGACACCACGACGTATATTAATCCTGCCACCGGGCAGTCGGTTACCGAGTCCTACGCTGATCGGGCTGTGCCGAATAACGGCGGCGGCAGGGATCGCCCCAACACTCTCTTCGACCCTCGTGGAAACAGATCGAAGGCCGAGTTCTTCAATACTGCCGCCTTCGCCCCTCAGCCTACCGGGGAAGTTGGCAATACGCCGCGCAACTCGCTCTTCGGCCCCGACTTCCGTCACGTGGATTTGTCTCTCTTCAAGAACTTCGCGGTGACCGAGCGCGTGAACCTGCAATTCCGCGCGGAGGCCTACAACATCACCAACACGCCCAGCTTCATCTTTCCACTGGGGGACGGCAGTACTGAACTTGGCAGCACTAACTTCGGAGTGGTTAGCAACTTCGATCCGAACTATACCCCTCGTCTCTACCAGTTCGCCCTCAAGGCGCAGTTCTAACCCAACTCAAGACGCGTGGCCTGTCGGCGGAGAGAGATCTCTCCGCCGGCGGGTTGCCGCCACAAGAACTGTGATCTGCCACAATTTCTGGAAGCCTTTCTCCTCTATTTCTGCGCCATTGGTGCACAGATGACGGAACCGGTGGAGGAGTGGATTCGCCGGGCGGCCGATCGCTGTTCAGCCCTTGGACTCCCAGAACTTGGGGAAGCATTAACGAGTGCTCAGGTTCGCGCATGAGCGACGGAGCCTCCAATATCAGTGAATTAAATGGCGCATCGCGGCTCGCACGCGCGCCAGGAATTCGTCCGCACTGAATGGCTTCGTTATGTAGTCATCGGCCCCGAGTGCCAGCATTAGAACCACATCTGCAACATCTCCGATAGCACTCAACATGAGAATCGGAACACCACTGACGCTAATCTGGCGGCAAAGATCCTGACCGGGCTTCCCTCGTCGGCCAATATCGAAAACAACAAGCCCTGGTTTCGTCTTGTGGAAGACGCTCATCGCGACAGGGGCGAGAGGGACAGTGATGACGTCGTAGCCAGCTGGTTCGAGAATCCGGCGCACTGCCTGCTCTGATTTTGGATCGTCATAGATGACAAGAATTTTTTCCACGTGATGCCGTTCCTGGTAGGCGCTGATCGACCGCTCTGTTTGAGCAACTCACGGCTGTTTCCCCTCTCGCCCTAGCACACGATACCGCTTCAAAGGGGAAACGATGTCACGCGGAGGTCACAAGTTTGTGATTCCTTCGTCATCCACAATCTTCGGGCTCTCGGCTTCTGCACCCCTCCCTATATTGCGAAGACCATGGAATAAAAGCGTCTTCAGCCAGTTCTAATGATTACCTGGCACGCGTAATGCGAAGCTTATCGGGTTGCCAACTACTCGAGAGGGTAATCAAGTAAACAGTGTGGCGAGCAGCTATGTCGAGCGTTCCGGGTTGCTTTCTGCGAAGTCAAAACGCAAATGACAGCTAACTTAAAGGAGTGCTATGCAGAAATCTAGCGGTTCGATCAACCGTCCGGTGAATCGCCGGTCGTTTCTTAAAACTGGAATGCTGGCTGGAAGTGCAGCCACGGTAGGCGCCGGTTTGGTGGGTGGTCTCAAGCCAGCGTTCGGCCAAGGCGGCAGTCTGAACAAAGGAGACGTGGCGATCCTGCGTATGCTGGCTGCCGCCGAGCTCATCGAAGCAGATCTTTGGATACAGTATGCGGAACTAGGTGGCATTGGCGACAATCCACCTATTGAATTAGCTCCTAACCAAGCGTTGAACAGCTATCAGTCTGCTCTCTCGAATCTCGATGGCGATGGCCCGCAATACATCACCAGCAACACCATTGACGAAATCAGCCACGCCACCTTCCTCAACGGATACCTGGAGTCCAAAGGGGAACGTCCGGTCAACTTCGACGAGTTCCGCACCCTGCAAGGCAGCACGGCAACCGGCGCGGACAACATTGGCCGGCTCACCTGCCTCCAGCACCTTAACGTCGACACTAGCTGGTTTATACGCTACCGCAGCAAAACAAACCCGGACTTTGGCGCCACGTATCCGCAAGCCGTTACCATTCAAAACCGCACCGCCATCCCCATCACCGATGCGGATCTCAATGGCTCCGCCGCCCACATTCAGGTGATCGCCAACACTGCAGCCTTCCACTTCGGATACATCGAACAAGGCGGCGCCAGCCTCTACGCTTCTTTGGGCCAGAAAGCCTCCAGCCCGGAAGTCCTTGAGATCGTCTTCGGCATCGGCGGCGACGAAGTTGCCCATTTCCTGGAGTGGGTCGATTTTGCAGGCAATGGCGTCCAAGCGCCTGTTGCACCCGTCACGGACAAGGGATTAACTTTCCCAGATTTTTTTGCCAGCCCCTTGGGTGCACTTGTCCAACCAAGCCTGATTTTCCCTGCCCCGTGCGAGTTCATTAGTCCCGGCCTTCCTCGCTGTGCCGTGATTCGCCCTCTGACGGACAAGTTCGGTGGTGCCGTGGCTACCATCGCAAGCTTCACCGCCGATGGGCTCTTCTTTGGTCAATCCAAGGAGTTCTTTAATGTAGTCAACCAGATTGCAGCAGAGGCCGATGCGGCGGTGCGGCAAACCTAATCGCGATGAGCTGGTGCCTGATACTTCTTCGCTTTAAAACACCGGCGCGGCGCACCTATGCACAAGCCAGCTCGCGGTATGAGCTGGCTTGTACACATTGGAATAAAACACACGTGGACTAGTTATCGTAAGTGCTGGGGCATTGCAAACGTACCTCTAATACCTGGTAAAGCGGATGCTAGGTCCCTCCTGTGGTAGTCAAGCTCTAGCGCCGCACGGACAAATAACAGGAGCTCAAGGGGAGATTTATCTCATGAAACTGCTCATAGCGGGTCTTGTCGCGTTTTCCAGTGTAGCTTTCGCCACAAATGTTGCGCCAGTCAGCTATCACAACCGATATTCCGTCTCAGAGACTTACCTCGAGCGACTACCGCCATCCAGGCCTCTCCATCTGTCTCTGCGGGCCAGGCAAACAGATGTCGCGGGAAAGTTTCTTTGGGTATGCTCCAGTGGGCGCGATAGTGGTATTCACTCAGCCAGCTGGTAATTTGCTCGGTAGCCTGTTGGTGGTGGACTTCGGCGATGACGAGGGGACGCTCCGTCGCAAAAAGCTTGTTCCCCCCGCGCAGCACTTCGTACTCACCACCCTCCACGTCGATCTTCACCAATTGTGGCGGAGGTCCACCGGTAGCCACAAAGTCGTCGAGCGTGATTGCCGGTACTTTGATTAATTCGCCGCTCCCCAATACGGGACGGATTCCATCAGCCTCCACGCCGCCCTGCGACTTTGGTGCGCCACGGCGAAACCTGATTCCATCCATCGCGGTACGCGACCATACAGCGACGTGCACCACAAGCAAACGATTCTTCAACCCATTCCGCGCCCTGTGTTCTCGTAAACGCGCAATGTTTTCGGGGTCACCCTCGAAAGCGACAACACGGCCCAAGTCGCCCACAAGCAGAGCTGCGCCGAGCGCCATGGTCCCTACATTGGCCCCGATGTCATAGACAACCGCACCAGGCCGAGCCTTAGCTAGAATCGCGTTCTGCACCTCGGGTTCATGCTTCCCACGCCAAATGAGCGCCTCGTCACGAAGGCAGAGATGCATCCATATTCCCTTCGATAAACCGGACTGAATCCGCACCCAGACCCGCGTCTTGGGAAGGAAACGATTCTTAACCCACCGCTTCAGTTGGTCGAACCCGCCTCTTGCGCTCGGCGGCCTTCCTAAAACGCCTCCGGCCACAGACTTCTTGAGCAATGAGTCGGGCCGGTTGAGCATGTCTCCGCCTATTCGACAACGACTTTGCCGGTCATATTCGGATGAATCGAACAGGAGTATGAGTAGGTGCCGGGCTTGGCAGCCGTGAACGTGAACTTCTCGCCGGTGCTGAGGACTTTGGACTTAAAGGCCTGGCCGTCACTGACCACGGTATGAGGAACATCATCGCCGTTCGTCCAGGTGATCTGCGTCCCTGCCTTTACCTTGAGTGCCGCCGGCGAGAAATTGAAGTTATCGATCTTTACCTCGGCTTTTCCCCCGGCGGCCGGTGCGGCAGCCACTCCCGGTGGGACTGGCTGAAAACTAATCACAGCTGTCATCACCAGGGAAGCTAAACAAAGGATCCAGTCAGTTCGCCTGCCAGCCTTCCTTATCCTCATCATTTCTCTCCTCTATTTGGTCTGTACAAAGGTTCACTCCGCGCGTCACTGTGCAGAACTTGCGGGCCATCGTTTTTATTCCAGGGATTTCGGCGGGGACTGACTATTTTTAGAGCGGCGCGAATAAAATGCGTGCCCGGCAGTTTACTGCTATGTGAGCGCCCCGAGAGGCATCGCCATAGGCGCCCGCTTGAAGAGTTGGCGCCCCCCTCTGCTGACTGACCCTATCGTCGAAAATCGCGCGTGGGGTGATTAAGAGATGCCCTGGAGGATGGCAATGGTGAGCATAGCTTGTAGCCAGGATTATTCCCTGGTCCGCGAGGCCCAAGGCGGCAGCCAGGCCGCTTTCGAAGAATTGGTACATACCTACGACCGAGCCGTGTTACGGCTGGCGTTGCGGCTCACCGGTTCGCAAAGCGATGCTCAAGACATCCATCAAGAGGCATTCATAAAGATTTACAAGAAGCTGGATGGCTTCCGGTTCGAGTGCTCCTTTTCTACCTGGATCTACCGCATTGTCACCAACGTCTGCCTGGATCACTTGCGGAGGAATCGTGCCGGTCGGAAAAATAAGGCGATAGAAGTCAACGACGAAGACTTGCTGAACCGGCTGTCGGACGACAGACCGGGCGCTAACCCCGAGCAACAACTTTTAGACCAGGAGTTAGGTTCGCAAATCATGCGGGCTCTCCAAAGACTTACGCCGCGCGAGCGCATGGTTTTTGACTTGAAACATTTCCAGGGCTTTAAGCTGCAAAGCGTGAGCGAGATTCTCAATACCTCGGAAGGGTCCGTCAAGATGACTTTCTTCCGGGCCACGCGGAAGCTCCGTTTCCAACTCGAAAGGTACGCGAAGAAGAATAGATCTTTGATGATTCACGATTCTGCGAACGGTTTCAATCAACCACAGAAAGCGGAATTCGTGGTGACCACCACTTTGGCAGCAACCTCGACGGCCCCAGGATCCGCATTGAGGCCTGCGAATAGCGAGCGAATCTTGATCATAGAGAATAATTTGTGAGGTACGAGGTGAGGTTTGTGGCCGCTGTCGTCGTCCTCTCCGCCTTGTCGTTGGCTTGGAACTATGCTTCCGCCTCGGGCTTGGACGACACTCCAACTTCTCTTGCCACCCTTCAAGCCAGGGCGGAGCAAGCCCAGCCCAGAGACAGATGCTTTCTCTACGCCAAGCTGGTCAGCCATATGACAGACCTGGCCGGCCAACAGCTCAATTCCGGTGATTCCGGGCAGGCCTCGGAAACCCTTAAGCTGGTGCAGCGGTATGCAGAGAAGATTCAAACGGGTGTTCCCAATGACAGCAAGAAACTGAAGGATGCCGAATTGCTTGTTAGGCGTACTTCTTTTCGCCTCAAAGATATCCTCGGCGAAGCTTCGTATGAAGACCGGCCGACTTTGGAGGCAACGCTGAACCAGTTAAACCAGGTTCAAGCGCAGCTCATGACGCTGGTCTTTAAGAAGTAGTTTCTGAGGTGAAAGCCTGACTCCCGCCTCACCAGCAAATAACCAGACAAGCGTGACAATTGAAGGTCTAGCCTGGAGGTATGACGACCTTTTTTCGCGCTCGAGGATCGGTACCCAACGCGGATTGGTGTGGGAAGTGCTTGCTGACACCTTTCGACCTGGCGATGCAATCCTGGTGCTCAATTGCAGAACTCGGGAAGACGAGCTCTTTCTTGGACTGCTGGACGTCTCCGTTGTCGCCCGTGATGGTGCGGAAGGGATGATCCATCCGAAGCTTCGCCCCGGCACGATGTTCGACGGGGCATTGTCGAACTTTTCCGGACTCAATAGTGTTGCGGACCTCAATCAGACTGCTCACGAGTTGGCGTCCCTGGTTACCATGGGTGCTCCCGTCATCATTTGCCTTTCCAGCCGGTTCTGCTTCTCTGAAACGCTTTGGTTTCTCCTCCATGGAAAATTTCGCAAGGCATTCCGCCGATCCTCCGGGATTGCTAGCGTGAAAATAGGCGACCGCACCCGCAAAATTCATTACCCAACCTTGAGGCAAGTGAGGAAGCTATTTTCACCATCTTTTCACCTGCGCTCATGCACCGGGATCGGCGTTGCAGTTCCGCCTTCGTATCTCGAACCGATCTTCCGTAAATATCCCCGAGTCCTTGGCCTGCTGCGCGTGATCGATAGGGCGATTTGCCATTTTCCTTTATTTCGGACCACCGGGGATCACATGCTGCTTTACTTTGAGCGAGTGGAGGGGTGATGCTGTCTAGCCGGCACGCGCAGTTCAAAGGCACTCGCTCTCAACATTTTTCTCCGCGGTGGAAATAATTTCTGCGCAAACCAGTTTGGATGAGCACGGGGACTTCTCATCTCAGGCCATGTTCCGTCACGGCTTTGAGGATTTGAGGTCAACGGATCAGCCAGCTTACGCCCCGCACGCGCGTAGGCGGCTCGTGTCTTCTGGAGGAACGCTCATGCTCATGCCCCCACGGAGGAAAGTTCTCCTGTGTTCTTGTCTATTCGCGGCAGTGACCGCGCTGAGTGCCGGACTGGTTGGAACCGCAGCGAACTCAGCGACGGAAGCACCAGCCGGGTTTAACACGCCCAGCTTCAACGGCGCTGCAAGCGTCAACAATGGACTCATTGAACCACCTGGAGACTCATTTGCCCGGGATCAGGCAGTCTATGAGGAAAACAAATCGGTCGCGGGTGGACTTGGACCTGTATACAACGCAACTTCCTGCGTCAATTGCCACCAGAATCCGAATAGCGGGGCAGCCAGCCAGATCACAGAACTCCGGGTAGGGCACAATGATGTAAATGGCAATTTCGTAAACCCGACCATCGTTATCAACGACGGAAAAGACACGATTACCGGCAGGTCCATCGTCGATGATCGGGCGATCGGTCCGCAAGCGCAGGAGAACATACCTGCGACGGAAAACATCCGCACATTACGCGCCACCCTCAACACCCTGGGGGATGGATTTGTGGAAGCGATTGACGACAGCACTTTGATCACCATCGCCGCGGAACAACCGCAGTTGAGTGGAGGGAGAGTGCATGGGGAAATTGTGCAGGCTCCGATTTTTGAGGCTCCGGGACAGACCCGAGTCGGACGCTTCGGCTGGAAGGACCAGCACAGCAGCTTACTCTCCTTTATTGCTGATGCCTATCTCAACGAGATGGGGATCACCAGCCGGTTGCGCCCCAAGGACGTTACGACCGTTCTCAAGACTACGACGGACTTCGAAGATCAGCCAGATGAACTAGGCTTGGCGGACATCGATCACTTTGCTCAGTTTGTGCGCGGAACGATGGTTCCACCGCGCGACACTGCGCTGGCCGCGACTCCCGCGGCATTGGCCGGCCAACGGCTGTTCAGGTCGGCTGGTTGTAATGTCTGCCACATGGAAGCCATTACCACGGCTCCGGTAGGGACGGTGGTCGATGGTGGGATGTTTACCGTTCCAGAAGCACTGGGCGACAAAGTCATTCACCCCTTCAGCGACTACTTGTTGCATGACATCGGAACTGGCGATGGAATTGTCCAGGTTGGGCCGCAAGACACCGCGAACAAACTGAGAACTGCCCCGCTCTGGGGTTTGCGCACCAGGGCCCGCTTCATGCATGACCTGCGGTCGTTGTCCCTCGAAAACGCGATTGCCCGGCACGAGGGTGAAGCGCACGACGCCGGTCAAGACTTTAGAGAATTGAGCCCACAGGAAAGGGAGGCGCTGATTACTTTCTTGAAAACGTTGTGAAGCAGTAAGAGAAAGTGCTCGGGAAAGGGCAGGTCGCCGACTTATTACCATCAAGTTATGTCGGGCTACTGGCTTGCCGAGTTATCTATCCCCGACGTTGGCGAGAGAGCGCCTCAAGAAGATTTCTCCGTTCAAATGGACCGAAGGGTGCCCCCCCATCCCCGATTTCCTGTGAAGCCTGGTCGGTTCCGCGCACCTTATGCGCCTTTCCTCAATGAAAGGCGCACACGCGGACCTGTCCAGTGCAGCGTGCAGGAAATTCGGGGCATCTCGCTCGTTTTTCGCGAGATGCGGGATACCGCGAACTTCAACCGCACACCACTGGAGGGATGAATGGAGACTCAGGGCATCAACACATCCCACGAGTGGCGAGGGTAGCACTGCCGTATCTCATATCTCCCGAAAAACGAGCGAGATATGGGGGTACCCGGGATCCATTTGCACGGCAGGCAGCCCTTAAGAGGATGTTTCGAGGTGAAACTCCTTGCAGCCCTGCCTGATCCATCGCTCTTTGGCCTCATCACTGCACTCGCACGCCTCCTCTGGCCCGTAGCCACAGCCACCGTCGACTTGTGAGCAACGCCATACTGCTGGATTCGGTTTGAAAAGATCCGTGATGGACTTGAAAATATAGATCATGGCCGCTATCCCAACGAGCGCTGTAACCATGTCGTTCCCTCCACTTTTGTTCACCCTGAAAAATGCTCATTTGCTGCAATAGATATGCTCTCACCACCCGAAGCCGATCCCAGCAATTTCCCGGTGCGAAATGGTCTTTTCTAACCTCTCGTCTGTACCCGCCTGCAAAATAATTAGGGGAAGGGGTGACAGGGAAACCTCTTAAAGAAACTTACGAAAGATATCAGCCGACGCTTCTCGAGTAAGGGAGCGCGTCGGCTGATACTCCGAAGACTCTGGAGCTATTGCTCGTCGTCCTCTTGCAGTTCGGTGGTAACCGGCGTTAGGGTTCCAAATAAGCCATTCGTCTCGTTGTCAGGGCCCGCGGTGAAGAACAAAGTACTGCCCGGACCGGAAGCTCCACCATTCCCGAACGCGAGTGCCCACAGCCCGTCAATATTTACCGTGGAGCCGGCGGCATTGAGGACGTTTCCCATAAACCGGCCGGTCCGTGCATTGAACGCCGTAATGGTGCCGCCACGGAAATTGCCAACCAATAGGGCATGGCTGAACTCACCGAAGTCGGCCGGAGCCTGCACCACTCCCCATGGCGCATTCAACCAGTCTCCATGCTCAAGGTGGGCAATGTTTCTGCCATGGCCATCGAAGACCACCACAAAACCTAAGCCCGCGCCCCCGACCGGATCGTGTTTTGCAGAGTCTTGTTGGGCAAAGGTTACATAAATGTTGGGTCCGATGCCCTGCACATTGAAGGGCGCAAAGCCGCGCGGGATCCCGTCACCGTGGAAAGCCTCCTCGGGAACCTTTACTGGTTTAAAGTTGGAATCGAAAACGTCAATGTTGCCGGTGCGGAAGTTGGCCGCCAAAATGTATTCGTTACCGCCAATCTCGGCGATGGTCGCTCCCTTGTAAACGGCTCCATAGTTTTTGTTGGGGACCTGGGAATTGTCCACCATGATGACCGCATTCATGCCCGAGTTCCAGCCCTGGATGGTGCCGTCCTCGGTGGCAAACAAGAAAACCGCCGGCTTGCCATTGGCAAGAAGGAAATCAGTGGTGCTGCCGTTGTACATGACCGCAGTGGGAGACCCGGGAGCCGGCTGGCCCGGTGCGTTGGGAATCTTCACCCCATTTCCCGGCATGCCGCCAGGGGCGTTGAGCGCAACGATGGTCACCGGCTCGAGCACCGGGGGCGGCGTCTGTGTTGCGGGATTAGCCGGGTTTAAACCGGAATTGTTGTATAGAGTGGAAGTGCCGCCTGCATTATTTGAAATCCACCAAGGGGTGGCCGGGCCATGGACCAGTCCCCAGGCATTCTGAAGGTTGGGATCCGTGACTGAGGCTGCTGGAGTCACGGGCACATTGGACACCAGATTTGTCTGCTGATAATGTTGCGCCGATGCAAGCGTAGGAAACAGCGATACGACGAGGGCACTCACCAGTAATGGCCTCAAGGATTGGACCGCGAATGTCATATAGTTTCTCCTTTAGATGACCGCGATTTTCGTTTTGAGCCTCCCTCCCCGCGAAAGCTGAGCTTCTGTCCCCCTCGATGCAGCCGCAAGTCGCGATGCCCTTTCGAGTAGGGGCTTGTTTTTCTTCATCGGCGCGGTGGCTTCATTGGGTTCCTGTCCACACCCAATGGCTGGGGAGAACCTCGCCAGTCCGAAATCCTATTCCGCCCGGCTGCCGGAGTTGTCACAGTTTCGTCGCGATCCTGTCAAAGTTCCGCACACCAGCAAGGTGGACTAGGTGACGTGGAGCAGGGTGACAGCATTTGACATGCATACCCTTAACCGGCGTTGCCGGAGACCAGGACGATCGCGTGGGGGCAATCTAAAACAAAACAACCTGCCGGATCGCTTCCGCTCGGTCGAGCCGATCGAAGCCGGTGTTCATCTCGTCCAGCCGTAGGCGGTGGGTGAGCAAGCGGTCCACCGGCAGAAGACCGGCGCGATAGAGCGCAATAAAACGGGGCACATCTCGTGATGGAACCGAAGAACCCATAAACGATCCTTTGATGGTGTGTTCTTCGACCACCAGATGAAAAGCGGGCACAGTCAACATGCGGTTGGGAGCGGGCAGGCCGACGGTGACGGTGGTTCCGCCGCGGCGCGTAGCTGCATACGCTTGGGCAAGCACTTGCTCGCTGCCAACGGACTCGATCGCGTATTGCACGCCACCATGCGAGAGCTCGCGGACAGAGTCGGTCGCATCCGCATCGCGGGCGTCGACACAATGGCTGGCGCCCAGTTCACGGGCTAGTGCGAACTTGTGCGCGGCCACATCGACGGCAATAATTGGATTGGCTCCAGCAGCCCGAGCTCCCAACAGAGCAGCCAATCCGACGCCTCCGAGGCCAAACACGGCGACGCTCTCGCCGGCGGAGACCTTTGCCGTATTGACCACAGCGCCTACTCCGGTCATGACAGCACACCCGAATAAAGCCGCGATCTCGGGTGCAAGGTCGGGATCAATGCGAACCGCCGAGTGCGCCGATACCACCGTATATTCAGCAAATCCTGACACGCCGAGATGATGCTGCATCGTCACGCCCTGTGCATCGAGCCAGCGCCTTCCGCCGCCGAGCAACGTGCCTGCGGCATTGGCCAAAGCTCCCGGTTCGCAAAGCGATGCGCGGCCGCTCGCGCAAGGCCCGCAACGGCCGCAGTTCGGCACGAAGCAGAAGACGACGCGATCGCCGACACGAAAGCCTTGTACCTCGGCGCCCAGCTCGACGATCTCGCCCGTGGCTTCGTGTCCCAGCACAATGGGCATAGTCCGCGGACGAGATCCATTGATGACCGACAGATCCGAGTGGCACAAACCCGCCGCGAGCACGCGTACACAAAGCTCTCCAGTGCCCGGAGGTGCGAGCTCCACCGTTTCGATACCCAGGGGTTGCGACACGGCATAGGGAGCCGGTTGTCCTACCTGACGCAGAACAGCTGCCTTCACTTTCATGGTTTAACCCTCGTTCAAGATCCTAAACGGGGAAACCAATCGGCGACAGATTGTAGTTGGAGGGAAATTTAGCCTTGTATCATGGCAGCCAGTTCGGCCTGCCCTTTCTCGTCGTGGGCCGTCCCCAGACCTGCCGCTCCGTCTAATCACACTCAGATCGGTACCGGGTGACCAACTCCTGCGCCGCCGCCGGCCATTCTGGATAGGTGAAGGTGAAGCCGGCGTTCATCAGCCTGCCTGGAATGACCCAACGACTTTTGAGCACGAGTTCAGATTCCGTGCGCAGCAGGAAAGTGCCAATTTCGATCATCCATGCTGGAGCGGGAAATCCCACGGGTTGTCGCCAGGAAGCACGAAGAGCGCGCATGAACTCACGATTCATCACAGGATTGGGAGCCCCGATATTCACTGGACCTGTAAGGGTCTCGGTTGCGATCAGGAAGTCGATGGCGCGGACAAAGTCGGCTTCGTGGATCCACGACCGTAACCGTGTGCCCCTGTCGGTGGAAGTGCCGGGCAAGGACGATACCAATCTGTCCGCTGCCGCCAGGAATGACAATCTTCATGGGGTCTGCTCTTTCCCGTGGGCCGGTAGATAGCGCTGCCATTCGTCCGATTCAGCGAGCTGCCTGATGACGGTATTGCGTTCGCGGTTCAGTGCCATCATGTAGCGGCGCAGAAAGAGTGCCTCGGCGATTGGCCCCAGGATTGGGAGCGGAGCCGCAATAGCAAAAATGTCCCGTAACTCAGTGACTCCGGAAGGCAGGCTGCGGAACAGATGGTCGGCCTGCATGAAGCGGAAAATGCCTTTGACCATGGTGACCTGGAAATAAGTGGGAGGTTCCACGACGGTAGCCTCACTAGTCAGGTTGTGCCAGAATCCAAAGTGTTTGGCGCGCCAGGTGACTTGCTGGCCGAGGTTGACCATTCCAGTGGTAACTCCGCCGGTGGCCAGGGCTTGTTCGTTGCCGTGGATATTTGCCAGCAGATGGACTTCGACGCTACGCGATAAGTCAAACACTCGCTCGATCGGCGCGCCGATGAATGTGGTTTCTTCAAAGCGGATCATGACGCGAAACTCCGGTGATCACGAGCGCCCAACGCTTCATCGCTGAGCTTCCTTTTTTGACTTGGCTGTGTGTTTGTCATAGATAACATCGAGCAGCTCTCCGGCGAGGCGGTGGATCGGGCGCAGGAACGGCAGACCGGCTAGCCGCAGGGCGATCAGAATCATCTTCAGAGTCTTGTCAAAGAGGATCTGGGTGCGAGTTTGCCTGGATGAGTGGTCATAAACCCAGAAGAGGAGCAGCCCCATTTGGTAGAGCCAGAGTAAGCGCGATAAATACGGGGCAATGTTGGACGGGAGCTTGACCTTGGAGTCCTCCACAGCACGCTGAAAAAACGCGATGTCCTGCTCGCGGATGGCGGCTGTTTCCTCGCTGAAGGGCGAGAGCGCGTGCGCGGGATCGACGTGACCGGAGAGGGCCCCCAGCAGCGCGCGATTGGGCAGGAAATACTCGAATTTGAATTCGATGAGCCCGCGGATGACGAGCCTCCAGCGTCTTCGCTTCCGAGAGCATCGTGAGCAGCGATGGAGCCATCTCCTCCTGGGCGCGCTGGTAGAAGGCCATGACAATGGCGTCCTTGGAATCAAAGTAGTAGTAGGCAGCGCCGACGGCTACCCCGGCGGCCTTGGCAATCTCGCGCATCGTGGACTTCTCGAATCCCCGCTCGCGGAAGATAGCAAGCGCGCACTCGAGAATGCGGGCGCGGGTAGCCTCGGATTTCTGCATGGTCGACTTCTTCTCCGCTTGGGTGGGCATGCGCATCAGGCGTGAACCGCGTGAGCCGAGTTCTTGCGCATCCTTGATAACACGAGGATATTGAAGAAGTGCATCCCACCGAGAATGAGGAGAACAACGCCGAGTTTAGTGCTTTCGAGTTCGATAACCTCGCGAACCGTCTTCAGTGGCTGTTGTGTCTTCAGCGCCAGGGCGATATATCCAACGTTGATGAGGTAAAAGCCGACTACGAGCAGACGGTTCACAGAATCCGCAAGCTCCGCGTTACCCTGGAAGGCCTCGATCAGAAACACGCGTCCGCTATGTTGGAGCGTGCGGGCGACCCAGATCGTGAGGGCGATGCTGATGGCGAGATAACTGAAGTAACAACTGACCACATACATGATTTTGCTCCTCCTTGTCACATTTCTGAACACGTTCAATTAAATCGTAAAGTCAGAGGATTGGCAAGATATTTTTGAACATGTTCATTACTTCGTCAGAAAGCCATGGCATCCCGATCTCATACAGGGCTCCCAGGCGGGAAACAGCAAACGAGCCACCAGCAATAAGGTGACCAGACCATGCAAGCGACACTAGTTAAGAAATCTATTCATCTTTTCGGCCACCAGGCAAAAGTCGAACCTCAAGAAGCGGCTCCAAACGGGGGAATTGCAAATGGTTCTTGCGAGGGCACTTGACAGCATCTCTTAATGCGATTAAGACTAAATGGTGGAAAACCGATCGCGGGTCCTTTTGAGAAGCAAGTTCCAACACGCCTGGCGCCGGAAAAAGAGGAGCTCCAAATGAAGCTGATAGGGGCGAAGATCGTCCTGGGAGTGGGGTTTCTTGCTCTTTCTTTCCTGATCCCGAATCTGTCGCGAGCGCAGGTCGCCATCATGCTATCTGGCACCATCACGGACCCAGCGGGCAGAATCGTGTCGACTGCCAAAATCTCCATCAAGAATGTACAGACCAGTCAATCTATCGAAACTGAAAGCAACTCGGCCGGTCTTTACACCGTGCCCAACCTCACCCCGGGGGATTACGAGGTTTCGGTATCGGCCAAAGGCCTGGCCACGAAAGTAGCCAGAGTGACCCTCACCGGGGATAAGCAGCAGACGGCGAATTTCAACTTAAACGCCGGCTCGGCTCAGCAGGAAATCCCAGCTAACAATCCAACGGCAGCACCCCCAGCCGAGCTCCCGAACGCCCCTTCCCAAACTACGTCGCCTCCTTCCCTGCAGGATCTGGGCTTCACTCCGCAACAGACACAGGCGAATCCGCGGCTGCAGGAGATGCTCGATAAACGAACGCACATGCTCAAGGTCCATCAAACTCTCGGATTGATCACGGCGATTCCGATGGTCGCCAGCCTCATTACCGGGCCACAGGCCAAGGCCAAGGGGAAAAACGGGCAAGTAATAACCGAGCCGACCGCGGCCAATTTGGATTTCCATATCGCGCTGGGCGGCCTGACCACGGGGCTCTATTGGACAACCGCTTACTATTCCATATTTGCCCCCAAGGTTCCCGGGGTCAAACCCAAAGGAGCCATACGGCTCCATAGGGATCTGGAGTGGGTTCATGGTCCGGGTATGATCCTGACACCCATATTGGGGATCATGGCTTACAAGCAGGAGAACGCCGGAGAAAAGGTCCATGGGATCGCCGCACAACATGGCACGGTTGCATATGTAACGGCGGCAGCGTACGGAGCCTCGATTGTATCGATATCGTGGCCAATTCATTGGAAGTTTTGGAAGTGACCATGAAGAAGATGATCCTGATTGCGTTCCTGCTTGTGGCGCTCCCGATACCGGCACAAACCGATACGCAATGGGTTCTGGAGCGATCGACTCTCACCTATCACACGACCCATCCCATGCATGAAGTCGATGGCGTCAGTCATGGGGCGAAAGGCAAAGGCGCTTGCCATTCGGGACAATGTGATTTCCTGATTGCGGTGCCGGTGAAGTCCTTCGACTCCGGAGACAGCAACCGCGATCTTCACATGATCGAAGACGTTCGCGGGGCGCAGTTTCCCATGGTTGTCGTACGGACCCATTTTCCCGAGGCGGAAACCACATCTCCAACCATTTACGCCGATTTGGAGGTGCAGTTTGCCGGCCAGACCGCCCAGTACAAGCACCTGGCCTTCCAGCGGGTGACAGAAGGGAACCAGGTGCAAATATCTGGAACCATCCCGGCTACGTGTTCCGATTTTAAGATCGACCGGCCATCGTTCCTGACAGTTCCGATCAAGAACGAAATTCCGGTGCGCCTAGAGATGACGTGGCATCCAATGTGAGCACGGTGGGCGTATCTACCCTTCATAGCTGCGCTCGTTTTCGAGGGGCCGCTGTCCTCTTTCTTCTGGCCGGGCAGTTTGTCGTGTGTACCAGTTTGCCGGCTCAGGTAAGTCAACCCATCCCCGCGATCAATACGGTCGATCAGATGGTCCAGGCTGAAACCGTTGCCTGGAGGAACCGTCAGCATTTCTTGTACAGAAACCAGGAAAGGTCAAACCGCACCAACGGCCGGCTTTGGGAGGAACTGGTAGTCGAAACCCCAGATGGTTCTCTCCCCCGCCTTATCTCCGAAGATGGTAAGCCTTTATCCAGCACCCGGCAGAGGGAAGAAGATGAACGCATCGCATATCTGGCGAGGCATCCGAGCGAATTCCGCCGCGCCCGGCACCGTCGTCAACAAGATGAAGCACGAATGCCGGAACTGCTCAGAGCAGTCCCAAACATCTTCCTGTTCAGGACCATTAGCTCTGAGGGTGCATATACCCGCATTGCTTTTCAGCCCAATCCATCGTTTCATGAGAAGAGCTATCAGGACCGCGTGGTCCATGCAATGTCGGGTATGCTGCTCATCCATACGACCGACATGCGCCTATGCGAGCTTGATGCGCAGCTCCAGCATAAAGTGGAGTTTGGTTATGGTATCCTCGGGCAACTGAGTGACAAAACGCACTTCTTCCTCGCACGCGAGGAAGTTTCTCCCGCCCAATGGACAACGACAAAGATCCGCGTCCATCTGGACGGAAGCATCCTGCTCTTGAAAAGCATCTCCCGTGATGTGGACGCTTCGCGTGACGGTTTCAAGGTAGTCGCTCATGATCTGACTGTGGCAGGAGCGGCGGGCATTGTCCGCTCAAATACTTTCTAGGGAAGCCAAACCCATCTTCCCCAACACGTGGCCTGACCGGCAAGCTCTGAAGGTGTCCTACTGCGCGGCGTGGTGCTTCTTGAACAGATGCCTTGAGATGTCAGGCCAGATTTCGACAAATTCCGCGCCGATTACGCCTTCTGCCGTGACGGTGAGCGCCCCGTCGAACGTCTGCTCAACTCCCCTATCCGCAGCAGGGTAATAGGCATTGGAAATACCACCAGCACCGTGTGCCCATCCTTCCGCCGGAAGCATCATCATTACGGCGAAAGCGCCTCCTCGCAGCAGACGCAGACTTAAGCGGCTCTTCTTCGCCGGGACGAAACGATCGCCTGGCAGCTGCCGCCGGAGAAACCGCCACAATTCGAAACCAAGGACGAAGGGGAAGAAGGGACTAAGGTAGGAAGCTCTCACAATGCCGGAGAGTTCACCCGCGCGCACCAACAAACCATCAACATTACGAATGCACCTCGAACGGAAAGCAAGAATCGCCATGGTTCTCCAGTGTCGCCACCAATCAGACGAATGTCGCAGAACCAGGTCTGCTCTGCCAGAAGGAGTGAAACGAAGATGCCGTTCGAAAGTCTCCATCAAAATAGACGGAGGGGCGGGTGAATAGTTGTCGCCGGCGGACAATCGCACGATTTAACAGAAGATATGTAAACGCAGGGTTATCGAACAGGATAGGTAGTGGTTATCCTTGGATCTAAGGTTATCTTTCGGCCAGCCCGTATCCGTCATGCGGTCCTGATCGAAGTCCGCGTCCAAGACCGGGTACTCGTTGCCGGCAATGTGACTACTTGAAACCAACCAGGTTCCAACTGAGGAGAGCGATGAAGACGACGAAGCTGTATTGGACGGGGGTGATGGCAATGGCTGTTTTACTCGGGCCCATGCTGTCGGCTCAGGTGCAAACGATCGTGCCTGCACCGGTTCCGAGTGCTAAGCCGGTGACGGTGGAGCACATCAAAATACACGGCACGGCTCTTGAAGGTAATTTGGAAGGAGATGCCGTTGATCGGGATGTGATCGTTTTTCTGCCGCCCAGCTACGAGAAAGAGAAGCATCGCCGCTATCCCGTCGTGTATGCGCTGCACGGCTATTCCATTGGCGCCGAACAGGGACACATGAGATTCATGTCCCGCAGACCATCGAAGGCGCCTTCGCCCAGGGCGCCAAAGAGATGATCGTGGTGCTGCCGGATTCGAAGACAGTCCACAACGGCTCGATGTATTCGAGTTCTGTGACTACCGGGGATTTCGAAAAGTTCATCTCTCATGACGTGGTTGCCTATATCGATGCGCATTACCGAACCATCCCGGATCGGATGAGCCGCGGCCTGGTGGGACATTCGATGGGCGGCTACGGCGCCAGTCGTATCGGCATGAGGCACCCGGACGTGTTCGGATGCCTGTACATCATGAGCCCGTGCTGCATGTCTGCACGGGCAGCCGGTGCGGCGAATCCCGAGCTCGAAAAGGCAGTGGCTGCAGCTAAGACCCCGGCAGACACGTCGAGCCTGCCATTCTTCCTCGGCGCTCAGCTTGCGAGCGCAGCGGCCTGGTCGCCAGACCCGAAGAATCCTCCCCTCTATCTCGATCTACCCGTGAAGGATGGCGTTCCTCAACCGGACGTCGTCGCGAAGTGGGCGGCGAATGCACCCCTGTCGTTTGTCGACCAATACATAGGAAATCTAAAGCAGTACCGCGCCATCTCCATGGATGTGGGCGACCAGGATAGGTTGCGCATCGATGCCGGCAAGCTGCACGATATTCTCGACAACTATGGAATCGCGAACAGCTTTGAGATTTATCCCGGCACGCATACCAGCGCCGTCGCTGACCGGTTTCAGAATCATGTAATGCCGTTCTTCAGCAAGAACCTCTGCTTCCAGGCGAGCTGCAGATAGGTTGAAGAGGGCGTTTGCGATGACAGCTAACTTATTGCCGCAAATGAACACTCTCGACGGTCAATAGGTATCATGCCCGGTACTTTCCCCGATTTCCGTGTCCCCGGGCTGAACAGGCAGCGGAGAAACTCATCTATTTGAAGGGTACGGCCTTTAGGCCATACATTGGAGTTTGTACATTTCAAAAGAGGATGGATATATCGAAAGCTGCGGAATGCGCTAATTTTTCGGGAGTCACCGCTCTAATGTTTTGTATCAGGGCCTAACAAATATTTGGGCTTTAGCCCCTGAAGCACGTCTTTCTTTCCCTGAAGGGTACGGCCCCTAGGCCGTACATAATTACCTTGAAATGAATGCGGCTTTAGCCGCTAAGGGTACGATTTTCTCTCAGGAGAGACTTTTTCCGCAGCCTCTGCGGCGGCACGCAGACGCACAAATCGCAACCAGGCAAGCGTATTATCATGAGCCTCATGTCGAACCGCTTTCCCATCGCCTGCGCAGCGTTGCTCGCGTGCGAGCTCCTCGCGAGCTGTCTGATCACTGATGCACCAGCGTGCGCACAAGGACCTGCTTTTGCGCAGCGCTTCGATGCAGTTCTGTCACAACACGGGGTGGTGGGTGGGGGGATCGCCATCGTCCACAGGCACGAACCGGCAACGCAATTGTTCTTCG
Organism: uncultured Acidobacteriaceae bacterium; assembly: GCA_963717225.1. Classification (GTDB taxonomy): domain Bacteria; phylum Acidobacteriota; class Terriglobia; order Terriglobales; family Acidobacteriaceae; genus PALSA-350. The sequence goes on from CAVQWB010000045.1 coordinate 110,970, forward strand.
GCAAGGCACGCAAAGATACCCAGCAACCCGTCGACGGAGAAACATCTTACAACTGGGCCTCGATCACCAAGACGATGACCGCAATCGCCATTTTGCAGCTGCGCGACCGGGGCAAACTCTCGCTGGATGACAGCGCCGTACGCTATGTGCCCGAACTGCGGCAGGTGCACGATGAGTTTGGCTCCATCGATGCCATCACGATTCGCGATTTGCTCACCCATAGTGCGGGGTTTCGCAATCCCACATGGCCCTGGGACTGCGATTACGTTTCCAACTGCGACTGGCAACCGTTTGAACCAACGCAATGGGCGCAGGTCGCCGCCATGCTGCCGTATACGCAGGTTGCCTTTCGTCCGGGATCGCACTGGAGCTATTCCAACCTCGGTTACGTGTTTCTAGGCCAGATCATTCAACGGCTCTCAGGCGATGACTTCGAAATTTACATACACAAGAACATTCTCATGCCGCTAGGGATGACCGCCAGCTACTTCGATCGCTCGCCGTACTTCCTTGAGTCGCATGTCTCGGCCAGTTATCTGCGCGCGGGTAATAAGCTCACCCCGCAGCCCTTTAACTTCGATACGGGCATCACAACCTCCAACAGCGGACTGAAAGCGCCCATCACCGACATGGTGAAGTATCTCCAATTCCTGATCGGCGATCCGGCGAACCCGCGCTACGATTTTGTGCTGAAGCGCCATTCCATGGAGGAGGCATGGAAGGGAGTTCTGCCTGTCACCGAGCCGGGCAAACCGGCCACGCCTTACACCAAGGGCACGCCGATGATGGGGCTTGGATTTTTCGTGTTGGACTTCCACGACCATCGCTACCTCTATCACGACGGTGACCAGGGCGGCTTTTCCTCCGAGATGCTGATCGACCCGGCGGAGCACATGGCCAGCATTCTAGCGGTCAACACGACCGACACCGGAGTGCCTGCGCCCTCTTCCACACTGCATCCCCAATCGAACACCGAGCCTGAGCCCGGCACGGACCTCCGTCTCACGCTGCGACAGGAACTGATCGATCACGTATTTCCGACCTATTCCGCGGGAACGCCCGGTAAAATCGGGGACCGTCGGAATTGACTGATGTAAACACCGTTCATATCTATACATTCAAACAACGAAACGTAAACCCAATCATAAGCGGGAGCAAACTCTCAAATAGTGGGGTACTTTTCGCCCCTCAGTGCCGGCAGAGTCAGCGTCCGACGCACTCAAGTTATTTTGGGGGCGCTGTTCGAGCGTGTGCTGCGAACCTGTAGTTCTCACATTCCGCGCAGTTGACTTTACTTGGCGGTCAACCCAAGTGTGCGGCAGATGAGCAAAGATGAATCTTTCATTCACTCCTCAAGGCCTTAGCAGGGTCAATCGTCGCCGCTCGTTTGGCCGGAAGTATGCCGGCAGCACAAGCAGCCAGCGCCAGGGTCGCGATTGCCACTGTTAAGACACCCGGGTCTCCTCCGGTTACCTCAAAGAGTTGCGATTGCACATAGCGTGCACAGAGCAGAGCCACCGGAACCCCGATGAGCAGCCCAAGCCCTGCCTGTAGCATCACCCCTTGCAACACCATCCGCATAATGTTGCTACGTTCTGCCCCTAGCGCCATCCGTATACCAATTTCCGATCCGCGTTGCGCAACTGTGTAGGCCGTTACGCCGTATAGCCCCACTCCCGCTAGCGCGAGGGCCACCAGTCCGAACAGCAGTGTTAACCGTGCCACCAACTTCTCCTGGCTCAATCGGTCGCCAATCTGATCTTCCAGAGTTTCGTAGTTGTTGACGTTCAGGTTAGGGTTGATTTCCTCCAGGGCTTGACGCGCCTGATGCTCTAGCCCCGGAATCGGTCCCGTGGTTACCAGGATGATCGAACCGATGTACAACGAAGACACGTCAATAGATTTTGTGTCGCTTTGAGCGCGCTGTAACAGAGGAAGAAAGAACATTGGTTGCTGCTCTTCACGCGGATACTGATATTTGGCATTCTCCACCACTCCAACGATCTGCCAGTCAGCGGCGCTCTTCATGTCTCCCATGCCAAAGTGTTGTCCGATGGGATCTTCTCCGCGCGGAAAAAAGCGCTTCACGAACGCGCGGTTCACCACAGCTACCCCGTTTGAGTGAGCCGTGTCGGTTGCGAGAAAATTGCGTCCGCGCACCAGGTGCTGGCCGATCGCATCGAAAAGTTCCGGGCTAACCCTGTCCCATGACGAGTGAACATCGTCCTCAGGTCCCGGTCTCGGCTGTCCCTCGACGACCACGTCAGACTCCAAGTCGTCGCCATCGAGTGGCGCGAACAGGGCCATCCCCACCTTCGTCACGCCTGGCAGTGACAGCATCCTGGCGCGCATTCGATCGTAGAGCGGCTGCAACTCTTCTGTCGTATAGCCGGCATTCTGAGCGTTCAGGCGGACCACCACGCGATGTTCCAACTCGATACCAAAACTCTGATGCTGCAGATTGATCAGGCTCTTGGCCAACAAGCCTGCGCCAATCAGCAAAATCACTGACAGCCCAGCCTGCAAAACGACTAATGAACGCTGCAGCAGCGAAGCGTGGCCACTGCTCGTCCGATTCGATCGACGTAGCGCATCCGCCGGCTGCGCATGAGAGGTCGCCCACGCCGGCGCCATACCGAACAGCAGTCCGGTCAGCAACGACACGCCAAACGCAAACCCCAGCACCTGCGGCGACGGGGTGGCATGGATGGGGGAAAACTCCGCACGAGGGAATGCCAGTCGAAGCATCATTGCCGACACCAGGTAAGCGATCGCCACCCCCGCCATGCCGCCCATACACGAGAGCAGAACGCTCTCAGTAAGCATCTGGCTGACAATGCGCGTCCGCGCAGCGCCTAGGGCAACGCGCACGGATATCTCGCCGCTTCGTGCAAGCCCGCGAGCCAGCAGCAGATTGGCAATATTCGCGCACACAATCAACAGCACCAGCCCAGAGATCCACATCAACAGGTGCAAACCAGCTACCATGTCTCGCGCCATCACAGCTATGCCGCTATGTCCCGGCGTCAACGAAAGACGGATGCGCTTGATCCGCTCCTCTCCTCCAGCTGCATCGGAGTAATACGGTATATCAGAAAAAATCGGAACCAATTCGGCGTGCATTTTCGCCTGCAGCGGTCCCAGCGCCACGCCCGGCTTCACGCGGCCCAGAATGTAGAGCCACTGCATCCTGGGATTATGGGTAAAATCACCCTCTCCCAGCAGGGGCTCCGTCGATAGTGGCACAAACAAATCTGTGGGATACGCCGTGATCCGGTCCCCGTAAAACTCCTTCGGCGCGATTCCTACAACGGTCACCGGATGAGTGTTGATCACAAATACGCTGCCGACGATCGTAGGGTCTCCGGCGTATTCGCGCTGCCACATCGAGTAGCTCATCACGGCAACCATGGGCGCTCCTGCGATGTCGTCCGCAGGCTGCAACAGCCGTCCCGCCGCTGGTGTAATCCTCATCATGGCGAAGTAGTTTCCCGACACCCATTCGCTAACCTCACCATGAGGTAACTCAGCCACTCCCTGCCGGTGCAGCGTGAGCCACGTGCTGTCGATGGATGCCTGCATCGCTGCCAACTCTTCAAATTCAGGCGTATTCTTTCGTAGCTGGTCATACATCTGCGTCGAGAACCATGAGATTCCGCCGCGATGATCGTCGCCAACTCGAATCAACTGTTCCGGATGCGGTACCGGCAGGTCCTGCAGCAGCGTGGCATGAAGCAGTGTAAAGATCGCAGCGTTAGCACCGATGCCCAACGCCAGCGTCAACGTCGCGGTGATAGTGAAGCCTGGAGACTTACGCAATTGCCGCAGGGCATAACGCAGATCCCTGGCCAACGCTTCCAGGAACGGCAACCCTTGCTCGGTGCGATAGCGTTCTCGCGTCTGCGTCACGTTACCAAACGAGCGCAACGCTGCGGTCCGCGCTTCCTCTTCTGTCATACCGCGCCTACGGTTCTCCTCAATCGCAAGCTCCAGATGCGTACTCAGCTCTTCCTCTAACTCCGCATCCATCGCACGCCGGTGGAAGAGAGAAGCGAAGCGGCTCAACAGAATCCGTATCCGGTCCATGGCTCACTCTAATTGGACGAGGCTAGAAAGCGCGCCATAGTCGCGGCAACCCGCTCCCAGTTCTCCGTCTCCGTCTCCACTTTTTGCCGTCCCAGCTTGCTCAGTGAATAGAACTTCGCGCGGCGTCCAGTCTCAGAGACGCCCCACTCCGCCTTGATCCAACGGCGCTGCTGCAGGCGCAGCAGCGCCGGATAAATAGTCCCCTGATTCATGATCACGGTATGCTCGCTGACCTGTTCAATGCGCCGCGCAATCGCATACCCGTGCAACGAACCCATTGACTCCAGAGTTTTCAACACCATCAGGTCCAGCGTGCCTTGCAGAACATCCGACTTTCCGTCACCCATCGCACCACCTGTTGGCCTTCCACGTGTAATCTACAGTCGTGTAGTGTTGAATGTCAACAGGTCGGGTCTTTCTTCAATAGGCCCAGTCAGAGGTTGCGGAAAAACTCAATGCTGTAGATACCTGCTGGTAGGTACGGGCTGAAGAGGTTGCGTGAGAACCTCATTTCCAATCAAGTCTCTGTCCTGACGACAGATCCTGGGTAACCCAGAATCTGTGATATTCACCTCCGTGGACTCGTCGGGTCAAAACTAGACTGCCTACTGGGATATGGTTCCCGAGGAACAGCCCCTGGGGTTGCCCTGTTCCAGCCGTTAAACTCCAGGAAAACTGACTACGACTTTCATTACCGAAAACGGTCTGAGAGATCTCTGCTATGGTTTTAGCGACCCGTTTGCCAAGAGGGGAGATACAGTTGATCGGAAGAAGTGCGCGTAAGCGCAAGCTACCAATCCCGGCAGAAGAAGCACCACGGCCAACCAGCTTGCGTCATATCAATGCGCGGGAGTTATACCTGCTCCTGCGTGCAAACAGTCCATGCTCGAGGGCAGATCTCGCCAGACTGTCAGGCTTAAGCGGACCAACTGTATCCAGAACAATTGACTATCTTGTACAGAGGGACCTTGTTATTTCCGTGGGATTCGGAGAATCTGATGGCGGGCGGCCACCAGATCAGTTGTCGTTGAATCAAGGTTACCTCTATGTCGCAGGACTCGAAATTAAGGATTCGGGAATTAGGGTCGCATTGGCCGATTTGCAGGGGAACCGAATTGCACAGTGGGGTGCGCGTTTATCATCGCGGAAAACTCCCGAGAAAGTTGTTCGTACACTTGTCGTCAGCGTTGAAAGGTTGCTAAAGCGGCACTCCATTGCGAAGAGGAAGCTATATGCGATTTGTGCCTCGGCTCCCGGAATTACTGACGTCCGCACCGGTAATCTCATCTTCGCGCCATTTCTCAAAGACTGGGGCGATATCCCACTGAGAAAATTGTTAGAAAACGCTTTTGAAGTACCTGTAATCATAGACAACGAGTCAAATTTGCATGCGTTAGGAGAACGAGCGTACGGTGCCGCCAAGGGCGAAGACCATTTTGTGTTTTTGGAAGTCGGAAACGGTGTGGGCGCCGGCATTTTCATCAATGGAATGCTGTACAGGGGAGCGACCGGAAGTGCAGGCGAAATCGGCTATATGCAGGTGCCGAGCGCTCCACGCGGTCCATTCTCCACTCACCTACCGGGCCCCCTGGAAAGGGTGGCGGGTGGAAAAGGCATGGAGGAAACATGGCGCGGAATGTCAAAGAACGTGCCTCCCAGGGAACCTGCGACTGCTGCCGAGATCCTGGCTTTTGCGGAGGCTGGAGATGTATTGGCTGTCAAGGTTATTGAGACCGCAGCGAAAGCTCTTGCTGATGTGATCGCCAATATTTCTGTTCTTCTCGATCCCACCCTCATTGTTTTGGGCGGCCCATTCGGGTGCTCTCAGCCACTTTTTGAAGCTGTATCACGTCAACTCCAGCTTCAGAACCATGATTCGGACCGGATTCGAGTACGCCTAAGCCTTTGTGGTAAAGATGCTGCGCTCCTGGGCGCTCTGAAGACCGCTCTTGAGGTTGCTGAAACCCGCTTGCTGAACTTCAATTGAACTGACCATGCCTTCATGCCTTATTGACCAGACCCTTTTCGCACCCCGAGTCACCACTGGATCCTCAGCCTCGATTTGGCTTCACAAATACTGACCTGCCGCCGTAGACCCTAAGAATCCCGTCTTGTTGACAGCCTCTTAAAGGCGTGTAAAATCGTGCCTAATACTTTATTTCTGTATGAAATAAAGTGACAACGGGCTCCCTCAAGGTATGGAAACACGAACTATACCGCGCAAACGTTGCATTTCCTCATGCGTGCAAATAGTCAACCCATACCTTGCCATCACAACCGCTCTGCTTTCTATGACACCGGCACCTTTTGGGGTCGTAACCACGACCAATAGCGAAAACCGCGAGCTGCAGCTGGCCCTGAAATACTTCTTCTAGCTCAGCCGTTTTGTTTTCTCAATAGAAAGGAACATCGTGTTGTCTGATCAGGAGTTTCAAAATAATCTGAACGGCCGGCGATCTTTCATGAAACTGCTGGCTGCGGCTCCGCTATTTGCAACCATTGGCACGCGCAGCTTCGCCGCCACGGTGAAGTCCACTGTCAAGCATTCCTTTTCCGACAATATTTACACCCGGCTTGGCGTCCGCCCCTTGATCAACGCACGAGGCACCTGGACCTATCTGTGCGGTTCGCTGGAACTACCCGAGACTCGGCGGGCCGCGGAGGAGGCGTCCTATTATTTTGTCGACCTGTTTGAGCTGCAGGCGGGCGCTGGCCGCCATCTGGCGAAGCTCTCCGGAGCCGAGTCTGGAATGGTCACCTCTGGCTCAGCGGGCGCGATGGCTTCGGCCACTGCGGGCTGCATCGCCGGGACAGATCCGAAAAATGTATGGCAATTGCCCGACACCACCGGCTTGAAGAGTGAAGTCATCATGATGGGCGGCCGCAGCGCATTCGATAGCGCCATCCGCCTCGCCGGAGGCAAACTGGTCATTGCAAAGACAGTGGACGATTTGCAGCCGGCCATCAATCCACAAACCGCTATGGTCTACACCACCTGGAGGGACGACCGGATTGAGCGCATACTCAAGATCACCAAGCCCGCTCGAGTTCCTGTGTTGTTGGACGACGCGGCGGGTATTCCCCCATATGAGAACTTCACCCGCTACGCAAAACTCGGCATCGATCTTTTTTGTTTCAGTGGCGGAAAAGGTCTGTCTGGCCCCCAATGTTCCGGGGTGCTGCTGGGCCGAAAGGATCTGATCGATGCGGCTCTGGCAAATAGCAACCCATGGGAAGGTGCCGTGTGCCGGCCCATGAAAGTCGGCAAGGAAGAGATTATGGGAATGCTTGCGGCCATTGACTATTGGTCGCGTGCGGATCTTGGGGCGTTAAACAAAGAGTGGCAGAGCCGCGTAGAACGCATCCAGAAATTAGTGGAAACGGTCCCGGGCGTCACCACAAACATTGCGGTTCCACAAGACGAAAATAGTTATCCGACCCTGACGGTAACCTGGGACGAAAAGAAATTTGGCTTGACCGTGGCTCAATGCGACGAGCAGCTGCGCGCAGGTGAGCCTCGGATTGAAGTGCTGACGAACAGTAATCCCAGCGGGGTTCTCGGACGCATAAAAAATAATGATCCCAATAAACAGCGGAGAGACCGTCCGAATCATTTGCAAATTATCTCGATGACCATGCAACCAGGGGAAGATCTCATAGTCGGAAACCGCCTCCGCCAGATTCTTGCCAAAGCACGCAAACAAGCAGTCTGAAGTGGGTTCTCCGAATGATGGAAAGGCGCGACCATCCATTCCCTCGGTTCGTTGGACGCCCTTGCACGATAAGCCAAGAGGTCTGGTATGCTTGTGCGGCCACGAAAGGTCTCCGGAAGGAAAAATGAGCTACTTACTAAGGTGTTGCCGGCGAATTGCCTTATGTGTGTCGCTTGCTGCATGCGGCGCGCAGGTCTTCGCGCAGCAGGGCGGTATGCTCAAGGTCATCAAGATCGATGGCAAAGATTCTGGCCCGGCATCAAGTGCCGGCGTTCTCGCCAACCAAACGCTCTACGTAGCCGGTCAAAACGGACGGAATGCCAATGGGAGTCTTCCGCAGGATTTTCAACAGGAAGTAAGCCAATCGTTGGGCAATGTGCAACGTGTGCTCCGCGCCGCAGGAATGGATTATGGCAATATCGTCTGGATGAACATCTATGTGACCAATGGGCACGATATAGCTGCCATGAACGATGTCTATTGGAGATCGATTGTTCAGAATCCCCCCGCACGTACTGTCCTGGTGGTAGGCGCTCTGCCCAACGGAGAAAAGATTGAGATCAACTGCATTGCCGTGAGCACCGCGGCCACTCGCCGTGTGATCCACCCGCAGGGATGGCGGCAGGGGCCGCACCTCGATCCGGCCGGAATCCAGGTGGATGACGTTCTCTACATGTCGGCGCAGGGGGGCACTGATCCGCTGACGGGAAAGGTTGCGGCGAATTTTGCAGGCGAAGTGAAACAGGCCCTGGATAACGTCACCACGATTGTAAAGTCGGCGAACATGAGTATGGCGAATGTTGTCTGGGTGAATCCATATCTCAGCAGCACCGATGCTCCAGAAGACGTGATGAACAAGATTTATGCGACCTATTTCGAATTTGGAAATACACCAGGACGGGGAACGATTCAGGTGTTGGATCTTCCGAATAGGAATCACATCGTTTTCAGCTGCATTGCGGGGGCCGATCTGGCAAAACGCAAGGCAGTTCGTCCTAAAAATGAGAGGCCCAGCCGAACTGCAAGCCCCGGTATCCTCTATGGAGATACACTCTATCTCTCAGCAAAAGACGCGTATGTTCCAGCTCTAGGCCTCTTTACATCTGATCTGGGTGTGCAAGTACGGCTGTCGATGCGCAACTTGCTGGATGGGTTAGAGGAGGCGGATATGGATTTCTCGAATGTCGCCTCTTCAACCATCTATACGCGTGAGATGAAAGACGCAGACCAGGTCCATGCTCTGTATGGAACGTTTTTTAAGAATCATTTCCCGGCACGAACAACATTGCAACAGAATTTTGATTTGAAGGCAGAGGATGTGGAGCAGATTTCATTCATTGCAGTGAAACAACCGAAACCTTGAGACCTCTAGCGGGCTGCGGAAAAACTCATGCTGAAGGTATGGGAGATAGGTACGGGCTGAAGACGGTACATAAAACCAGCGAAATCCCATCGTAAGATCGCTTATACGGTTGCGCTTTGTTGAATGACCGGCAGCCCCAATCTTTCTGCAGGTAGCCAATGTATTCCACTTCTGCCAGAACCAAAGAGCGCTTTTTAGACTGGTTTATCTTCCTTGCGCTGCTGCCTTTGCCGCTGCAGTGCCAAGCCGCTTCCACGCCCGGCTGCAATGTGCAGGAAACGAATTACCTGGGATGGAAAGCGGAGGAGTTGGTCAATCCCTGGGTGAAGCTGGAGCTTGTTCCGCAGATTGGTGGACGGCTCATCCAGGTTACCTTCGGCGGCCACGATTTCCTCTACGTCAATCCGGAACTTAAAGGTCAGGTGGTTCCGCTGGAGCGCAACCGGGGCGGTGAGCACAACTACGGTGGCGACAAAGTATGGCCCTTACCGGAGGGCAACCAGGATGAGCAGCATTGGTCCGGCGGGGGCAACCTCGACGGTGGCCCATTTACTTTGGAGGTGCTGTCGCAAGGCGCCAGGTGTGCTGTGCGGATGACTGGGCCGGTAAATCCGGAGATTGGGCAGCGGTATATCCGCGACATCAGCATCGACGCGGACACGCCCGTGATCTCATTTCATGTGGTAATGCAGAACATGAGCGGCTACCCGCAGACCTGGTCGGAGCAGACAATCACCGAGTACCCCACCTCCAATCCCGCCGGCTCGGAGAATTTCAACACGAAATTCTGGGGGGTGACGGCGGTGAACCCCACAAGTGCATATCTCAATGGCTACTATGTGCGCACCGGCCCGGCGGACAACCCGGCTTTCTCCGTCAGTGATGGCATGTTACGGGTGCACTGGAACAACATCATGCAAGAAGTCTGGGTAGACTCCCCCTTGGGATGGCTGGCGGCTGTCGATGGCACAACCGGATACACCATGGTTGAGCGCCACCGTGTCGATCCCACGGCCGCGTATCCCAGTAAAGCGACAATCATCTTCTATTCGTCCGGCGAGCCTTCGCGGCAGGATAAAAACACGGAACCCCGTGAGGGGCCTTTCATGGAGGCGGAGTTGAACAGCCCGTTAGTCGAGCTAGCACCGGGCGAAAGCTACGCTATGGACACGCAGTGGTATCCCACGCGAATGGGAGAGGACTTCAAGACGACGACCTATAGCGGAGTTATCGGAATGCCACTTACGGCTACCGCTACCCCCGCCGGCCTGGTACTCTCCGGAAGCTTTGGAGTGTTCTATGCGGGCGATCTGGTGGTGCACTTTTACGGAAGGGGCGTGCGCGGTACCGCGAAGCTTATGTCCGTGACTCCCATCGAGCCGGTACAGTTGCAGACCACCATACAGGCGCCACCCAATACCAGCAGGATCTCGGTGCATTTGGTGGATGCGAGCGGCCTGGATCGCGGCCCACTGGGAGAGGTTCTCGTGACTCCACACCCTGCGCGAGATGCCAGGCCTCCTACACAGTAATTCCCGTAGGATTCTTCCTATCGCAAGGTCTTCGATAAACTGTAGACGCTTACGGTACAGGCCGAACAGAAAGCTCCCGTCTGACTGGTCATCCGTTCCACTTCTACGTGAATCTCTTGTGCTTCCACCCTCCTGCTGGTCGCGATCAAATAGTCATGGTATTGCAGCAGCGCCCCGGCCAGGCGAGGATCGGCCGGAACCAGCTTTGTCCTGAGTATCTGGATACCGTTGAGCATGGCTTTCTCCCCGTCCTGGATTGCCCCGTTCTTCCACTCCGCAAACCCAAGTGTCTCCAGCGCAAATCCAACAGCTGCCGAATTTGACTCGAAGTGGGTGTTGGCGAAGGCAACCGCTTGCTGTGCGCTCATCAGTCCTTCATCACAGTGTCCCCGCCTGCAGCGTGCATATGTGACCGTAATCAATCCAGAGAGCATCCCCGACCTGGGAGGGTTAGAGGAAGACTCCATCTCTTCCATTCCTCGCAGGGCTAGCTGCTCTGCCTTCTTGAACTGGCGCCGGGCAATAGCTACGTCCGCCAGATGTACCTGGCTAAGTCCGATATCCGTTGGGTTGCCCAGCTTCTCACGCACCGCGAGCGCCCGCTTCCTGACGCCCTCGGCGTCATCGACACGGCCATAAAGAAGATAGAGGGTAGAGAGGCCTTCGAGTGCTGCGGCATATTCTGCCCCGGGTGCGGGCGCGGTCTTCAGCAGATGTAGCGACTTGTTGTAGGCATCTTCTGCCTTCAGGAATTCTGCTGCGTACTGGTACTCCGATGCGAGTCGCGCCCACAAAGCACCTCGCTCCGGATCGGGACGATGCTGCTGTTCGGCGATATGAATCAATTCCATGTCCTGTGCAATGCGCGCCTGCGTAGACCCGATTTGGGGTTCGGACGTTTGCGCCCAGGAGACACAAACGTTCAAGCTCAGCGCGGTAAGAAGAAGCAAGCTCACTCTCAAGTGAAGATAGGGTCGGTATGCGCGATGGGAAAACAAGGCGATCATGTGTGTGTCCTTCAATAAGAATTTGGAAGAAAGACGGGGATCGACTACTACCTGGATTGTGGTTACGCAATTCTTTCGTCATAAGTTCCCGTGCGCATACGACTGTTCACATCGGAGTTCGCATAGCTCGATGTATTGCATTCGGAAGGCCACAAATGGAGAAGGTCTTTCCCGGCAAACTTCAGTATTTAGCTATCAGGGTTGCTATAACGCAGGGACGCGACGGTTGAAATTGAAAAACCATGTTCATTTATGAACACTCTTCACGCAGGTGTAACACGTCATAGCGATTGTCCGTTTCTGAACAATTCGAACACTCTCGCAGAAGTTTCAGAAACCACGGGGCACGAAACCTACCCGGAGAGAATCGATCCGTTTCTCATCCGCGCTCTATGAGACCTGCCACAAGTTTGCGCGCAAACTTGTAACCAACCTACTTACCGTGGCAAGCCAGAGCAATCAACGGTTTTGATCTCACACGTTTATTTATACTACATTGTAGTTCATAGTAGCAATGAATTATAGGAACGGCTACGCATCATCCATCGGCGTTTCGGGCGATCACGCGCCGCGGCTACGGACCACTCACCAGTAGAAGCCCCTGCCTCAGAGATACAGTTGGGGAGCCGGCAAACCAAACTTCGGCCCCCCAAGAAAAATTCTCATGCGTGAAGTCATCTCCTCAACTCTTCGGCGGGACGGTAAGCTAGCGCTCAGCAATGGTCCGACGGTTAAAGTACGAGGCCAGGTTCTGAGCGAGAAGAGGATCGGTTGTTGCACCCGCCATCGCTTTCTCGACATGATCGTTGCGATCGCGCTCCGAACCGCTGAAAGTGATGAGAGCAGCGGCGAATTCCATCTCCGGATCCGATCCTCGCAGGCTGATGGCCTTCCTTACCCAGCCGTATCCGTCAAGGCTCCTCGCTGGGTTCGGCTCTCCTTTGCCCAACCATTGTTTATAAGCCTCGGTCAGGTACCCGGCGTCGAACCACGCAAGAGCGCCGGGGCTACCGGCATCGGAATTGGTGGCCCGCGCGTAAAGCCGGGTCAGCAACTCTTTCGCTACTTGAGGATCCTGGCGGCCGTAAATCGTGGCTCGCCGAAGGGTCTCCATTCGCACCAACACGGACGGGTTCGCATCGAGAATTGCCAGAGTGTCTCGAGTGAGGTTCTTCAGGTCGTACCCTCCACTTCCCTTCTGATAGCCTACGTCGACCCAGGGCAGCGTCTTCGCCTGCCCGATCTCAATAGCATGGCAGATAAGCGGTGGTCCGGCGTGTGCGTACGTTGTGAGCCCGAGCAGCACAGCTGCGAGGCTAATGGCACGGCGTGAAAATGCATGCGAATTCATATTCCGGATGTCTCCTTGTTCGGCTGATTTAACTCACGTTCAAAGAGACGCCAGCAGCGTGTGGACTGTTAACAAGGCGGAGCATGATGGCTACGATGTGGAAGCGCTACGATGTGGGGGCTGGATGACTACGTCGCTCGCCGTGCTCACTATTCGCCCTGCACCGCCGCTCCGGACCAGGAACGCTCCCACTGGCGCCAAACCGAAATGTCGTCGAAGCCTAGCGCATTCCACCACAAATCAAGCATCGGTTGATCGAGACGCAGAATTCCTTCCTTGGTAACACCCGCGGGAGGAGGCGCGAGTTGACGCAACCGGTCGTACACGAGCATTCGGTGCCCCTCGTCGACACGCGCCAGCAAATGCCACAGTGTAAGTGCGTCGCGTTCCCGAGATTGGGCAAGAACAATCGCCAGGTCTTCGGCGCGTCGCTGCGGTGTGTTGTCCTCAAAGTCGAATCTCGCCAACGCGGAACGGAACTCCACCGGCGCATCTTCGAAGTAGGGAGTGCCAGGGCCGACTTTGCGCCTGGTCGCGCAAGCCGCGCCGGCAGGGATGAATGACTCATGACCATTCAGCTTGAATCCGACCCACCCGAGAGACGTACGCACGATCCCACTGCCCGAATCATCCACGTGCAAGGTATACGCACAACCCAGGTCCACCGTCACAGCGGATGGCGTGTCGACCACGAATTCACCTGGAGGCGCCCAGATAAACGCGTGAATAGTTCCGCGATCCAGGGCAATCCGCTTCAACCCTTTGCCCATGGTGAGCAGACGCAGGCGTGTGCTCGGCCCCACCTCGATCTGGCCGATACCTTCAGCCTGCAGGCTGGCCCCCGAGTGATCGTCGGTTTCAAGCATCTGGCCGACGCCGAGGCGGCTCGGTCCTTCGTTCCCTATGATGACGCTTCGTCCGATCCGAGGTGTTCCTGCCAGGCGGGATACATCCCAACCCACCATCGTGTGTGAAGGCGGCTTCCTTCCGTGAACCAGAAATGTGACGACTCCGGCTGCCAACACAACAGCGGCTGTGGTCATCAGAGCGGGAAGCAACCGCATCCGCAACGGGAAAAATGTCCATCGTCTGTCTGGGACGATCTCTGCAAATACGAGAGCCCGGCCGTCATGTCGATACTGTCCCAGTAACGCTTCCAGCTTCTGGATTTCAGGATCGGGCTCGCCAGATCCGTCCCACAGATAGTCGCCACGCTTCGTATGTGCCGGTGTTTCGTTCTCGATATTGTTGTCCCCCGTGTCCATGATTACGGCATCTCCTGTTCTGGCCCGTGGCTGTTCGCGTTCACACTCAGTATTGCGCGGAGCTGTTCCATGCCGCGGTGAAGATTGACCCGCACGGAACCGTGCGTCATCCCGGTGCGAGCCGCTATTTCAGGGCCAGTCAAGCCCTCGACCAGCCGCAGGATCAGTGTCTCCCGATAGGCGTTGGGCAAGCTCCTGATCGCGTCGAGGATCGCGATGCCCGGGCCTTCATGTTCTCCACCAGCGCTTACACGGCCAAGATGGTTGTCTGGCCCATCATCCGCGAATGGGTCCGTTGGCACCGAACGCCGATGGTAGTCATTCGCCCGATTGCGAGCGATTGCAGCCAGCCAACCCCCAAACCTTCCGCTTTCCCGCAGCGTGGAAAGCCGAAGCAGCGCTCTCAAAAAGACATCTTGAACCAGGTCATCAACATCGCCCAGCGGGACCTTCGCGAGCAGAACGCCGTGGACCATCCGGGCGTAGCGCTCGTAGAGGCGCCCAAATGCCGCCCGGTCCCCGTCCCGCGCCGCACACACCAGCATCGCATCGTCGGAGACTTCAGGCGCGGGCCCTTCCCTCACGGGCCGACGTCCCAGGCCCGCCGCGAGCACGTCAGCTCCATCTCCAGAACTCGACGCCATGCACGCAAAATCCCCACGGAATCATAGACGTTCACAGAAGACGAAGTGTTAACAGCACATCGGTGTGGCCGCAAGAGCCGCTCCGATCAAGGTACTGGCGGTCTATTACTGCCATCTTTTTTCACCGCACTGCTTACCTCTTGACATTCGACAAGAGCGCGAGTATTTCTATTGTCGAACGCCGAGGGGACCATCGTAGGGCGAAGTTCTATCGCTTGACGACGGCCGGCCGAAAGCAGCTTGAGGCGGAACTGGCCACGTAGGATCGACTGACCTCCGCGATTGCATCGGTGCTTGGCCGCGAGGCAGAGGCGTCGTCATGATTACAGAATTCCTAACGCGAATCCGGTTCCTCATTTTCCGCAAGAAGGTGGACTTCGAGCACGAATTGCAGTTTCACCTTGAGCAGTCCATTGCACAGAAAATTGCAGAGGGCCTGAGCACTTCCGAGGCGCGTCGGCAGGCCCTGATCGAGTTCGGCGGTTTAGAGCGCACACGGGAGCAATGCGACCAGCAGCGCCCCGGATGGTGGCTAAGCACGGTGCTACAGGACGCGCGCTATGCAGTGCGCGGTTTCCGCCGCAATCCGCTCTTTACCGTCAGCGCGGTCGTAACCCTTGCACTCGGCATCGGAGCGACCACCGCCGTCTTCAGCGTAGTCGACCGCATCCTCTTTCGCACCCTGCCCTACGCAGACCCCGGCCGAATCGTCTCCCTGGGCATCGTGCACTCGTTGGAACACCAGGAGTTCCTCATGGGGCGGTTTTATCTCGAGTGGCAGGACAATCAAAAATCCTTCGTCTCACTCGCAAGCCAGAGCACGGGCACACATGCCTGCGACCTGGTTGAGAACAACCCAGCGCAACTCGACTGCGTTTCCTTCCAGGCGGGCTTCCTCCCACTCTTTGGAATCACGCCGGTCCTGGGACGGAACTTTCTGCCCGAGGAGGATCGCCCTAACGGGCCGCGTGTGGTGATGATCTCCTACGCTCTTTGGAAGGGGCATTTCAGCGGCGATCCACATATCCTCGAACGAGCCATTGATATTGATGGCAGCGAGGCCCATGTAGTCGGAGTCTTGCCCAGGAATTTTCAGTTTCCCACCCTCGCGTCGGCTGACGTGATCTTCCCGATGGCGCTGAACCGCACCGCGCAACAAACTATCAATGGGGGCTTTGGCAATCCGATGCGAACCTTCGCCCGCCTCAAAGCGGGAGTGAGCATCGCACAGGCGTATGCCCAAATGCAGCCGCTCTTCGATTCCGAACGGCAGCTCTTTCCTGCTGAGGCGCGGGACGAAGCGCACCTCAGCATTCGATCTTTGCACGATCGCGAGACAATGGATGTGCGGCCGGTTGCCTGGATTTTATTGGGATCGGTTCTCGCAGTTCTGTTGATAGGCTGTGCCAACGTGGCGAGTTTGATGATGGCTCGCGGTGCTGCGCGCCAACGCGAGCTTGCGGTGCGTTCAGCGCTCGGCGCAAGCCGTATCCGGCTTATCAGGCAGACACTCACGGAGGCCATTCTGCTCTCTCTGTCGGGAGCTGTTGCCGGGTTAGCGGTGGCTCAAGGGCTGCTAGCAGTTTTCATCAAGCTTGCTCCAACTGGGGTTCCATTTCTGGGCGAAGCGCATCTGGATTTGCGCATTGCGATGTTCACGGCGTCCCTGGCACTGGTCTGCGGAGCGCTCTTTGGCTTTGCCACCGCGCTCCAGAAACCGAGTTCGGCTGTCCTCAACGCGAGGACCTCACTATCCCGCAGTCACGTGTTGCTAAGGCGCAGCTTCGTCATGGGACAAATAGCTGTAAGCATCATTCTGGTTTCGGGCGCGGCATTATTGCTGCGCAGCTTCCAGAAAATTCAAGATCAGAACCTCGGCATCCAAACCGGAGGAGTACTCACGGTGAAGCCCGCGCTGCCTTGGTTCCGCTACAACACCAATGAGAAGGAGATGCAGTTTTATCTGCGTCTGGAATCGGCTCTGCGGCGGCTGCCGGGAATGCGTGCGGTGGGTATGGCGGACTGTATCCCGCCCGGAGGCTGGCAAGGAGAATTCCGGTTCTCCGATCTGGCGGTAGAAGGACGAGCGCCGTCAAAGCCGGCGACCGGTGTTACGGTTGTCGTCCGCAGGGTCACGCCGGACTACTTTCCTGCACTCAACATTCCGATCATTCGGGGCCCCGGTTTCGTGGAGGCGGATCGCACCTCGCCGCAGAATCTGGTCGTGCTCAGCAAGCTACTGGCCGCTCAACTGTTTCCGGGTGCGGACCCTATCGGGAGACGCATTCAGATGGCTCACCAGACGGCTGACGATGGAACCTGGTTCAACGTGGCAGGCGTGGCGAACAACGTAAAAAATGGCGGGCTTACTGACCAGGACGATCCTGAAATCTATGTGCTCCGGCGCAATGTAAGCGACGACTGGGAAGGAAGCAGGTCCATCCTCCTTATCGATTCGGTGTTTCCCACAACGACCATTGGGCCTTGGGTTAGGTCGCAGATCGCAGCGATCGATCGGACCGTACCTGTTGACATGGAACCTCTTACCAAAACGATAAGTGGGTTGGCGGACCGGCCCCGCTTTGAGACGGCACTTCTCGGATTCTTCGCCTTCACGGGTTTGGTGTTGGCCGTCATCGGACTCTATGGCGTTATCGCATACATGGCCACCCAGCGAACGCAGGAGATCGGTGTGCGAATGGCGCTCGGGGCCACCAGGTCAGATATTCTCCATCTGATCGCAAAGGATGGCGTTCGACTAGTGCTGGCGGGCGGAGTCATCGGACTTGGCGCCGCCTTAGCAGTGTCACGACTGCTGAAGGCGCTCCTGTTCCAAGTCAGCACCTACGACCCACTCACGTTTATCGCTGTCCCGATGCTTCTGTGTCTCGTCTCTCTGGTTGCGATCCTCGTTCCCGCCTGCGCGGGAATGAGAGTGGACCCCGCTGTCGCTCTGCGCAATGAATAGCGGTCGATGCAGTTGCGCGCCTTTCCGATGGTAGGTTATTTCGCCTGCTCCCTTGGTTACGTCCCGTCCGTTCACCTAGTTTCCGGCGCGTGTGGTAGCTCGAGGCATTCCCCACCACATAACCCAGCGCGGCAACGCACGTCGCTTCATCCTCGAAGGTGATGCTGAGCGCAGCGTTGACGGTAGTCGGCCCTGTCTTAGGGGCTGCCTGAGTGATCGGCAGGGTAATTCGCAACAGCTTTCGAATTGTTCCGTCTGGCCAGGTAGGGATGCCTTCATGAAACTCCGCGCTTGCAGCAAGTGATGCCCACCGCTCTCTCATGCGATACCTATGCATGGAACACACTGACCGGGTATAGGGCGGCGTGTGCGCCTTACTCTTCCTTTGCATCGTTTTTCCCACGCCGAAGAAGTATTGGCCCCGGCGCGTTGTCGACGATGTAGCCTGGCTTTGTCACAGCCCGGTCTGTGACAAAGCCCGGGTGCCCCATATCTGCCCGGTTTTGGCAGATGTGGGATTCCACAAACCTCAACTTGTGACTGTGCAGGGCGTAGATGGCCATGGACAAGATCGGTTGCTGGTAGAGAGTGATCGGTGGACAGCCGTTGAATCCCACATCTGCCAAAACCGGGCAGATATGGGGCACCCGTCACTCGTTACGCATAGAGATCTCACTACTGGCAGCGATTACTTTATTTGTTTACCCAGGTGTCTGTGAGAAATGCGGGGTAGAGCCATCTTCGGTCCAGCTGACGCCGCGCTAGTCGAGTGAAAGAAGAGCGGGATATTTATAAAATTCGATAAAATTTGGCTTTTTATCGACCGCGGCGCCGCCCAGAGAAGCCTTTAGGCGGGGAAAAGGGCGGCCTGAGGAAGCTCCCTTTGGCCAGAACTGCATCGAGGGTGCGGCCGGTTGCGTCGGGGACCCGGTTGAGGATTACGGGGTTGACGAAGGAATCAGTAATGCTGGGTTGGGGCCAGCCAAGGCTGGGATCAAGGTTGGGAGACGAGGAGTTAGCCGGTTTGGGGTCT
Source organism: uncultured Acidobacteriaceae bacterium (assembly GCA_963717225.1). Classification (GTDB taxonomy): domain Bacteria; phylum Acidobacteriota; class Terriglobia; order Terriglobales; family Acidobacteriaceae; genus PALSA-350. The sequence continues at coordinate 129,932 of CAVQWB010000045.1, forward strand.
GGGCCAGGTGTAGGCTCCGGCTTGGGGACCTGGGGCGCGGCGGGTTCGGCTTCCGCGGCAGCAATGGGATCGCCTGGGTCATCGGTTGGGTAATCGCCTGGTTGCGGGCTCGCGGCTTGGTGCTGCTGTTTGTGGGGCCACTCGGATTCGTAGATTTGTGGCTTGACGGGCGGGGCCGCGGGTTGCGTCCCGGATGAGGAGAGGCGGCGGTCTGGAATGAGTCCTTCGATGGCTAAGATCATGGAAAGAGCCTTGATCTGACCGGCGATGGTGCCTCTGGTGGCTTCGTGGCTGAGAGTGGCCAGTTCCCAGAGCCGGGTCAGGATCTGGTCGCGCCCAAGGTTCAGCTTGCGCAGCCGGTCGGCTTCCTGATCCACCAGCCTTTCGCTGACGGCGGCGCGGTGCTCGATCATGTAGGCGCGGACGCGGGGCTTGGCTTTGGTGTAGGCGGCGGTGTCGGGATTGAGACCGACGGCTTCCGCGGCGCGGCGGTCATTCATGGTTCCGGCCAGGATCAGGTGAGCAAAGGCCATTTCCTGATCGGTGATGGGATCGCTGACCCACGGCACGCCGGGGCAGGCAGTATTTTTGGGCATAGGGTATCCTCGTTCCTTGGTTTTCTGGAGATGGGGTTAGATTTGTTTGCCGCTCTTTTCGGGGCACAAAGGGGGTTGAGAGCCGCGGTCGGGCACTCATGCTTGGTGTTGGTGATTTTGGGACAGGGATCGGGTGAGGCACCGGACAGCGGTAAAGCTATCCTTCGCTCACGCGGAAGGCCGAAACTACCGGCAACTGCCGGACAGGGCGCGGTTGCGTGAGGAGCCGTCGCCTGCCGATATCTTCTACACTAAGAAATACAGGTTTTCCAGGTTTGATGTAAGTGGCCAGATGCTTTTTTCTGCGCGGAGTACCAGGCCACAGGTTACTCAGGTTTGGTAGGTGGGTTGGCCGCGGAGATAAAAAGGCACAAACGGAACAACCACCGTCAGTATTGGTTTTTCTGCAGCCTGCGAACCCGTGCCCTTGGTACGAGGTAGACCACTAAGAAGATGTACTTCAGGGGATAGACGGGCTGCGTGAGAACCGCAAACTTGCATGCAGTCCCGCAGGGCGTGGTCCTGGGTGCGCTTACGCAAATCGAGATAGTCCCGCAGGGACGGCTGAAAGATTCGGTTATGTCAGCCGTCCCTCTGGGACTGTTCGTGCTTTCAGATCCCACCCAGGACTAAGTCCTGGACGCTAGTCCAGGGTCTGGAGTTTCTACATTTTCTCGATTTTGGGGTATGGTTTATCGAGCTTCAGTTTTGGGTTTTGCTTTGTATCAGGGCGGTGACTTCAGTCGTGCCGTAAAGGACGGAAAGAGAATTGGGCTTCAGCCCCTGCAATGGCAATCCTGCACGAAATGCATTGCGCATCTATCTATGGTTCAGAACCCCGTTAAAGCAGGACTGATATGCCGACTTGGCATAGAAAAAAGCGCAGGGGCTAAAGCCCGAATCTTTGTTGACCTTGAGCGGCACGACTAAAGTCGTGCCCTGATACAAAGCACCGGTGCGGTGGCACCCGAAAAATTCGCCCGTTCCACCCAAAATTGGCTTGTCCACGCTCTCTCCAAATGTTAGAAACTCCAGGCCCAGGACGTGAGTCCAGGACTACGTCCTGGGCTAAGATCAACCAGACTTGTCCAAATTAGATTTTTCAGTTCGTCGATTTGGACAGCACATGAAACCTTCACTGATCCCAAGATGCTGGGGAAGAGACTGTCGAACGAAGGGCACGGCTTCAGCCGTGCCGTAAATGGGTGCGCGCTTGACGGCTTTAGCCGCTGAGGTACGCTTTTCGAGACACACATAGGGCGAACTCATGTCTTTTCGCGGCTGAGTTTGCCACAGACGATGGGAAAGACGTACCTCAGGGGCTAAAGCCCTCATCAAGCCCTGCTTTACGGCCCGACTAAAGTCGTGCCCTGATACAAAGCCAATTCACGTACCCTTCACTACAGCTCGTACCCTTCGGGAAAACGTACCTCAGGGTACCTCAGGGGCTAAAGCCCTCATCAGACCCAACCATTGCGGCACGGCTGAAGCCGTGCCCTGATACAAAGCATGAGCGCGGTGACTTGGATTGGGTTCTCACGCACACTCTAAAGCCCTTCCTATGCTGATTAGTTAACGTACGGGCTGAAGCCCGTACCCTTCAAAACGGGAGTTCTCACACACCCTCTTAACGCGCCCCCATTCGCCAGGCGCTACCTCCTGCAACTTTGTCGTGATGGCAGATCCTAAAGACACCTCAAGCGGTTACTATTGTTCGGATTACACGAGAGCAGGCCGATGGTAGACTCTCGCAGACGCTCAGAAAAACGAGAGTCGCGGAGGTTCGACTCCGCGGATGTGCCGTGTTGGGCGTCCCCCCCTTGTTAACTACGGCTGACAAATATCTCTGTCCTTGTTACAAGGGGTCTTTCGGTGATTTCCTGTCTCTGGTGTGGGCCTTCGTTCGCCCTCAATCACAGTCGGCGACGCAGGAATACGCTGTGTGCCTACCTGGTGATGCTCGCGGTCCTGCTGGCCGGGACTTGCCACCTGGGGCGCGCGCAGCAAACGTCTCAGTCACTGCACAATCATGTGCACCGCGAAGTCACAGGTGGGCAAGCGCCGCTTGTAGGGTCTCTGCCGCCCGGGCAGCAGATGAATCTTTCCATCGTGCTGCCACTGCGCAATCAGGCAGAATTGGCAAGCCTATTGCAACGGCTCTACGACCCCACCAGTCCCGACTTCCGCCAGTTTCTCAGCGTGGATCAGTTCACGGAACGGTTCGGTCCCACCGCTCACGATTACCAGGCCGCCGTTTCTTTCGCTCGGGCCAACGGTTTCACGGTCACCGGAACAGCGGTGAATCGGCTGGTCGTGCCCATCAGCGGCACAGTGGACCAGATCAACAGTGCCTTCCACCTGAGGATGAATGTCTATCAGCATCCCACGGAGGATCGTACCTTCTACTCTCCGGATCGTGAGCCGTCACTCAATTTGAGTGTGCCCGTCGCGCATATCGCCGGCCTGAACAGCTTCCATCTGCCGCGTCCAATGTTGACAGAGCCGCACCTTGGGCATGCGGTCGCGAACGCGGCCGGAACCGGCCCAGGAGGATCTTATCTCGCCAGCGACATGCGCGCGGCGTATTACGGCGGCACAACCCTCGATGGCAACGGTCAGTCGGTAGGTCTTCTGGAGTTTAGCGGCTACGACCTGAGCGACGTGAACAGCACGTTCAGCAATGCGGGGCAAACCTACAACGTCGCCATCAATAACGTATTGCTGGATGGCGCTACGGGACTGCCAGGCGACGGGAACGGACCCGCTGAAGTAGTGCTGGATATTGTCCAGGCCATCGGCATGGCTCCAGGCCTCAGCCAGGTTCGCGTGTATATCGGGCAGGGTCTCGACGATGCACACCTCCTCAACACCATGGCCTCAGAGAACATCGCGAAACAAATCAGCAGTTCCTGGAGCTGGTACCCCGACGATCCGGCGACGGACGACGTCTTCTTCAAGGAATTTGCTGCACAGGGACAGAGTTTCTTCACTGCCTCCGGCGATTACGGCGCCTGGGATGCCTCGATCAGCCCATTCTTCTATCCGGCGGAAGACCAGTACGTGACGGCTGTCGGCGGCACCCACCTGACCACGAATGGCGCCGGGGGCGCGTGGGCTTCAGAGACAGCCTGGAATTCGTTGGGAGACGGCAGCGGCGGCGGCATCAGTCCGGATAACATCGCAATTCCAGGCTGGCAAAGCGGCGTGGCCAACGCATCCAACGCCGGTTCGGCCACCCTGCGCAATGTGCCCGATGTCAGCATGGAAGGGGATTTCGACAACTACGTCTGTAGCCTGGGCTCCTGTAATGGAACATGGGCGGGCACCAGCTTTGCGGCTCCTCGCTGGGCCGGGTTCATGGCGTTGGTCAATCAACAGGCTGTCGAGGCAGGTACAGCACCCAAAGGTGGAGTGGGCTTCCTCAATCCAACTCTTTATACCCTCGCGGAGGGGTCCACCTTCAGCAAAGATTTCCACGACGTCACCTCCGGTAACAACGACACCGGGAATCAGCCGGTATGGTTTAGCGCCGTCACGGGCTACGATCTGGTGACCGGATGGGGAAGCGCCAATGGGCAGAACCTCATCGATGATCTGGCCGGGGCGCCGGTCCCGGGTTTCTGGATCCTGGGCACTCCGGCCACGGTCCTGGTAAACCAGGGGGCTTCCAGTTCCACCACCATCAATGTGACCGATGCCGGCGGGTTTAGCGGAAACGTAACACTGGCTGTGACCACACCGCTGCCCAGTGGTGTGACGGCGGTGTGGGGTACGAATCCGACGTCGGGGAGCAGTGTGCTGACTCTCACGGCGAGCAGTTCCGCGCCCAGCGGAACCACCGCGCTGACGATTACCGGCACCTCCGGTAAACTGACGGCGACCACCAACATTACGGTAGGAGTTCATGCGGCCGGCTTTCTTCTTTCCGCTTCGCCGAGCAGCGTGGGGCTGAACCAGGGCGGTTCCGCAACATCGACGATCACCGTCACTCCTCAATACGGATTTACCGGCAAGGTGAATCTTTCACTTTCGGGCCTGCCCAGCGGCGTGAGCGCTTCTTTCTCACCCACTTCCACGAGCGGGACCAGCACGCTGACCCTGACGGCAAGCAACACCGCCAGCGGCGGCGCCAGCACGCTGACCATCACCGGCACCTCCGGTAGTCTGACGGAGACCACCACCGTGTCACTCTCCATCCATGGTCCAAGCTTCATGCTTTCCGGTCCGGGCAGCTTGAATCTGGGCCAGGGAACGTCAAGCCCTGCGCCTATCTCCGTGATCCCCGAGTATGGATTTAACGGCAATGTGAACCTTGCCGTGTCCGGTTTGCCCCAAGGGGTCACGGCGAGCTTCTCCCCCAACCCCACGACGCATACAAGTACGCTGACTCTAACGGCGGGCAGCTACCGCCGGCGTGGGCGCCAGCACTCTGACAATCACAGGTACTTCGGGCAGTCTGACGGCGACCACGACCCTGACTCTAAGCGTATATGCGCCGACCTTTACACTTTCCAGCCCAGGGAGTGTGAACATCGGCCAGGGAATGTCAGGCACAGCCTACCTCGTGGTGAACCCGCAATATGGATTTACGGGCAAGGTCACTCTTTCGGTCTCCGGGCTGCCCAGCGGCGTGACCGCCCTCTGGAATCCGAACCCAACCACCGGCACCAGCATGCTGACGTTGACGGCAAGCAGCTCTGCCGCTCCAGGTACCAAGACGCTAACGATCACCGGCACCTCGGGCAATCTGACCGCAACTACCACTGTGACTCTTGGCATATATTCGCCAACCTTTACACTTTCCGGCGGGGGGAGCCTGAACATTGGCCAGGGAACCTCCGGGACCAGCTACGTCTTTGTAAATCCTCAATACGGATTCACTGGCAACGTGAATTTATCCGTGTCCGGCCTGCCCAGCGGTGTGACCGCGTCGTTTTCTCCCAACCCCACGACCGGGTTCAGCACGGTGACGTTTGACGGCAAGCAGTTCTGCCGCTCCAGGTACCAAGACGGTGACGATTACCGGCACTTCGGGCAATCTGACCGAAACCACAACCCTGATTCTCGCTGTCTATACACCCACATTCACGCTCTACAGTTACGGCTTGAATGTCGGCCAGGGGACCTCCGGAACCACCTATGTGTCTGTGAATCCACAGTACGGATTTGCCGGCCAGGTGAATCTTTCCGTGTCCGGCCTGCCCAGCGGTGTGACAGCGTCTTTTTCTCCCAACCCGGTGACCGCGGGGAGCAGCACGCTGACGGTGACAGCCGGCAGTACAGCTGCCGTGGGCCAATACACACTCGACATCACCGGCACCTCCGGGACCCAGACTGTGACCAACACGATAACGTTGGGGATCTATGTGCCCAACTTCACCCTTTCCAGTTCCCCGATTGTGGCTTTGGGCCAGGGTAGCTCCACCACCGCGTACGTCTATGTGAATCCACAGTACGGATTCTCCGGCAATGTAAATCTCTCCGTATCCGGGCTGCCCAGCGGCGTGACCGCATCCTTTTCTCAGAACCCAACCACCTCAAACAGCGTGCTGACGCTGACGGCGAGCAGCGCAACGGCTCCGGGGCAATACGCCCTGACCGTCACCGGCACTTCCGGCACGCAGACGGTGACGAACCCCCTCACGCTGGGAATTTATACGCCGAGCTTCATCCTCTCCGCGGGAAGTATCGGTGTTGGCCAGGGAGGCGTGGCCACCACAAATGTTGGGGTGTACCCGCAATATGGATTCAGCGGAAGCGTGAACTTGTCTGTGTCCGGCCTGCCCAGCGGCGTCACAGCATCGTGGTCTCCGAACCCGGCCACCACAAACAGCACGTTGACACTTACCGCCGGCAGCTCGGCAGTGCCGGGACAATACACCGTGACCATTACCGGCACCTCCGGAACCCAGACGGTGACGGCCACCATGTCTCTGGGAATATATGTGCCGGGCTTCACGCTTTATTCGTCTGTTTATAACCTGAGCATGAACGAGGGCAGTTCTGCTACCGCCACCATGGTCGTGTACCCGCAATGGGGATTTACCGGAAGCGTGAACTTTGCCGCATCGGGGCTGCCCAATGGAGTCACAGCATCCTTTTCTCCCAACCCGTCCACCGGAAACAGCACGTTGACGCTGGTGGCAAGCAACACAGCGACCCCGGGGAACGCAATTGTCACCATCACCGGCACCTCCGGAAGCCTGACCACCTCGACGACCATCAGTCTGACCGTCAATGCGGCGAATTTCGCGATCAGCAATGCCCCCGGTGAAATCAACCTGGCGCCAGGCGGTTCTGGGGAATCCACCATCTCTGTGATTCCTCAAAATGGATTCGATGGAAACGTCAGCTTTGAAGCCGCCGGCCTGCCCAGCGGTGTGACCGCGACCTTCTCTCCGAATCCGACTGCTAGCGGAACCAGCGTGCTGACTCTGGCGGCAAGCAATTCTGCGGCGCTGGGTACGAAGACGCTGACCATTACCGGCACCTCGGGATCGCAGACTGCGACAACATCTTTGGTGGTGACCATCGGGACCGCGGCCTCCACCTCGACAACCCTGCAGATATCTTCGTCCGGCGATCCGGTCACCTCCGTCGCATCCGGAACGGTGGTGATGCTGACTGCTGCGGTGAAGGGCGGGTCCCCGGCCCTGACCGGGCAGGTGAACTTCTGCGATGCGGCGGCGACGTACTGCGATCCAACCCATCTGGTCGGCAGCGCCCAGTTGACGAGCGCGGGAACAGCGAGTCTTCAGTTCATCCCGGGAATGGGAAGCCACAGCTACAAAGCGATGTTTGCCGGCACCCTTGCCGATGGAAAGAGTTCCTCCGTCGCGTCGAGTCTGACCGTCACCGCCTCACAAGTATCGACAACGACCATCGCTCAGAGCGGGAATCCAGGCGATTACACACTGACCGCCACCGTGACGGGACAAGGACCGGTTGCGTCGGGCGGAACCGTGTCTTTCCTCGACACCAATAACGACACGGGCACCGCGAACTCCGTACTGGGTAGTGCGGCTCTGGGCAACGGCGTGGCGACTCTCAACTGGCAGAATCCCCAGTCGCCCGCCACTGGCGCACAACCGGGGTCAATCGCGCTCGCCGATTTCAACGGGGATGGCGTCCTCGACATGGCCGTAACAAATGCAGCCGCCAATACACTGACCATCCTGCTGGGGAAAGGGGACGGCACCTTCACTGCCACTGCCTCGAGCCCGCAAACCGGTACCGATCCCTCATTCGTAACCGTAGGAGATTTCAATAGAGATGGCAAAGCCGACCTGGCTGTTGCCAACCTTAGCAGCAACAACGTGACCATTCTTCTCGGCAACGGAGACGGTACGTTTACGGCTGCCGCCTCAAGTCCGGAAACCGGCCCCCAACCGCAGTCGATGGCCGTCGGGGACTTCAATGGCGACGGCATCCTGGATCTGGCCGTGCTCAACGCCGGGATCAATACGGTCACCGTTCTGCTGGGCAACGGCGACGGCACCTTTACCGCTTCTCCCTTGAGCTCGCAAACGGGCGGCCAGCCAAGATCGCTGGTGGCCGCAGACTTCAACGGAGATGGCTCCCTGGATCTGGCCGTGACCAACGCCGCCGCGAGCACCGTGACGATTCTGCTGGGCAATGGGGACGGATCGTTTTCTGCGGCGCCAAGTCCAGCCACGGGCGCCTATCCTTATGCAGCCGCCGTTGGAGACTTTAATCTGGACGGCAAGCTTGACCTGGCCGTGGCCAGCGAATCGAGCGGTTCGGTGACCATTCTGCTGGGCAATGGAGACGGAACGTTTACGGCTGCGACGGCGAGTCCATCGGCGGGCTCCAGCTCCCGTTTCCGTTTCGGTCGCGGACCTGAACAGAGACGGCAAGCCCGATCTGGTGGTAGCAAACGGAAACAACGGCACGGTGACGATTCTGCTCGGCAATGGGGACGGTACGTTTAGCTCGGCAAGCAGCCAATTGGCAGGCTCAGATCCCGTTTCCATCGTGGTTGGGGACCTCAACGGCGACGGCATCCAGGACCTGGCAATCGCGAACACCTACGGGAATAACGTAAGCGTTCTCACAGCACAGCTGACACAGGTTGCGACAGCGACGGCGACCGGCATCTCGCCGGCTGGCTCCGGAACGCACAATGTTGAGGCAAGCTACCCTGGAGACACCAGCTATCGATCCAGCGTTTCCGCTACAACGCCACTGACTGCAGAACTCACCACGCCCACGCTGACCGTCACTCCATCCTCCTCAAGCATCACCACGGCGCAGGCGCTCGCGGTGACCGTGACCGTCAGCGGCGGAAGCGGCAACGCCGCACCGGTTGGTTCCGTTACGTTGACGAGCGGAAGTTATAGCAGTCAACAAAATCTGGCCTCAGGCACAACCACATTCAACTTGGCAGCAGGCGCGCTTCCGGTGGGCAAGAATATCCTCAACGCGACGTATACGCCTGACGCTTCCGCAGCCGCTGCATATACAACCGCAACCCAATCCGCCAGCGTCACCGTGATGCAAGGGCCAGGCACAATCGCCCCAACCATAACCGTGAAGGCTTCCATTGGGACCATTACCGATCTGCAAAGCGTTCAGGTGACGGTCTCGCTGTCGGGTGTAAACGGGCAAGCTACGCCGACCGGCAGCATTTCACTGTCGAGTGGCGCCTACAACGCGCAGCAGACCTTGTCCAATGGGATGGCCACCTTCACCATTGCGCCGGGAAGTTTGAGCAGCGGCGCCAATACATTGACAGCTGCTTATTCAGGGGATGCAACCTATGCCGCGGCGAGCGCGACGACTGTTGTCACCGTCGCTCCGTTTGTGATGTCCGTGCTCCCTCTGTCCCCGGTTTCTCCCGGGTCGAGTGCTACCGGGAGCGTCACTCTGGCCGCTGGCAGCACGTATTCGGGATCCATAAACCTGAGTTGTTCTCTGATAGCTTCTCCGGCGGGCGCACAGAGTCTACCCACGTGTAGCCTGAATCCGGTAAGCATGAACCTCGCATCCGGCGGAAGCGGAACCGCCGTGCTGAATGTGACCACGACCGCAGCTTCGACTGCGTCGGCACGACTGAACTTCTGGCCCATGGGCGGGGGTTCAATGTTGGCAGCTCTGATCATGTTCGGCATACCGTCGCGACGTCATCGCTGGGCATCGGCACTGATGGTGTTGTTGATCATGGCCGGTGGGGGAGTCATAGGATGCGGAGGGGGTGGAGGAGGTGTGAGCCAGAAATCTGCGCAACCCAGTACGCCGGCCACAACCGCAGGCAGCTATACATTTACCCTGACGGCGACAGACGCAGCCAATTCGAAGCTCACAACCTCTACAAACGTCACCATCACCGTGGAGTAGCCCGTTGCGTCTTTGGACGGGGCGGTAGCGGAGGCTGCGCGATGGCGTACTCGACTTCCGATGACGGATGGTGACTGCCGCCGAGCCGGCTATATGAGATCTTGTTGTAGTCCATTCTGCGATGAGCTGCATTAGGCCGACTTGCCATGAACTCTCGAGTTCGGCGCGTGTTGCTTCCTGTTTGGCGACTACTCGGGATCTTCGATCGAGGACTGATTCCCGTCCTCACTTCATGAGAAGAACGATCAACGTGGCGGCGGTCGCCGAGGAAGGAGGATATGCGCAGTGTTTGAGGAACCATCCCATTGCGCGTAAGCAGAAAGGAATGCGTTTTGCCGAACATAATTTGATGACGCGGCGGCTCGCTTCGGTTTGCCGGAAGGAAAAGATAAGGTACCCGCCAGGCGCGGATTTGCCCGATGAAGAGCAGGCCGTAGCTAATTACAAGCCAGACGTAAAGCCAGTCGTGGATACGGTCGTCTAAAGTGCAATAGGCTAAAGAATAGCCCGATGGTCCACGGTACACTTTGAATGAGCGTCACCAGTGATAAGATGGCGTCTCGTATCCTGGCTGCGTACCGCCGCGACATCGTTGAGACGCCCAAGCGGAATCCAATCGTGAACCCAGAGAAAAAGAACCTGAAACACCTGGAGAGCGAGCAAAACCATCTCGACTTCGCGATTAGCCGGGAAATGCTGCTGTGGCATTGTCGCCCCTTAGAAGCGCAAAATGAGCTCGATTGCTCCTGCGAGTCAAAGGCAAACAGGAAACAATCCACCTGGACGAATAATCGGCATTACAGCAATGTGGATCGCGCTGAATCCCCGGCGCTACGGCGAGTTGGCAAGAATCGAGCCTTTCGAATCAGTAGGAGAAGTCAGTTGCTGTCGCGCATGATCGTCAGAGGGTCTACGTTGGAAGCGCGACTCGCGGGAATCACGCTCGCAATCATTACGGCTAACGCTGGCAAGAGCGGGGCGACCATCCACACCCAGAATGGTGGTGAAGTGATGCTTACTGTATCGGCTATCAATAATCTCAAGAGCGCAAGAGACACTAAGCTCCCTATCACAGTGCCGAGGACGGCAAGCCGGCCTGCATTTTTTAGGACCTTAAAGACAATGCGCCAGCGTTGGGCTCCGAGCGCAAGGCGAAGAGCCAGCTCGCGCAGGCGCTGACGTTCAGCATCATTCTGGGCGCAAAACAGACCAAGGATACTGAGTATCAGCCCACTGGATGCCGACGCGCCGCCTATCAGCGTCGTGATCCGCAACGGCGCGAAGGCCGATTGAGCCAACTGCGTATCGAGTGTTTTTATGACCGCAGGAGCCGAGTCATGTCCTGGCACGGACTCAATCCGGCGCCGAAGATCGGCAAGTAGGCGGCCGTTCCGCTTCGAACTTTTGATAATCAGCGTCATGCGCGGCGGCCGCTCTTGCCACATCGGAAAGTAAATGGTAGGTTCTGCGTGCTGCTGGAATGTACCGAACACCTGTGACCCGACTACCCCGATGATCTCAGTTCTGGCGCCGCGGTCGTCGACGATACCAGCGCCGAGCGGTCCGCCGCTGAAGTAGAGATCAGCGGCTTCTTGATTGATCACGCCTACACGACCCTGACCAGGGACTTGATGTTCGGTGAACCCTTGGCCGGCGATCAACGGCAGGTCGAGTGCACTGAAATAGGTCGGTGACACAACGTTCGCGCTTAACTGGATGTCCGTCAACGGCGAGAGAGGTGCACGAAAACGCGCATGCCTGATTGGATTCGGTGCGTCTGAATGATCTATATAGCCGTAGTAAATATTGGGCATTTTTGCTGCAACGCATACTTTGGACCTCTCTTGACCACGCCGATGATTTCGATCGGCACCCCCGCGGGGTCTTGTACAACCACGCCGACCGTCTCTCGGCCGAAAAGTTCTGCGGACGCCTCCTCATCTATGACCGCGACCCTCGTTTGATCCCTTAAGCCAAACATCCTCCCGGCAATGGGTTGTTTGTCTAACAATTCGAGCGAGCGAGGTGTAAGCCACTCAATGTCCATCTCGACGTCGCGAAGCTGTAAAGATGGCGGCTGGACTCTAAAAGAGCTCCACGTTGGTCGATTGCCGGGAGGCAGATCCGTCCAAGCCAATGGTGATAGATTGGTCGCCGCCGATTTTGCCCTCGCTCGACTTCGTTGAAATAGTTGAGATCGGCCTGCGCTTGTACGGTTGCAAGGATCGCATAGCCAAGGCGATGTCCGGCGTTCGTTTCCAGGGCCGAGTGAAGACCTTCGAAGGAGAAAAGCCGTACAGACTACGAGCACGCAGCAGGTCGTAATTTGTCCAACGACCAAGCCGGCTCGCAGACGTTCCATTGTTTTCGATGGCAGCCCGCTTTCGCGTTGAAGAATGGTCCACGGGCGATCAGTTACTGTTGCAAAGACCGGCATCATTCCGCATGCGACGGTAATGCCCACAGATAATATCGAGGCCGTAACGATAGAGAGCAAATGCGGCGTGAAGACGAGGCGTTCCGCATCCTCTTCAAAGAGCAAAGCCGGGATAACACGCGCTGTCCAAACGGCTAGCAGTATGCCCAAAGCTCCACCGGCAAGAGAGATGACGATACTATCTGACAACAACTCCCCCATCAGTTTGGCACGGGTCGCGCCGAGCGCGATGCGAAGAGACGTCTCATGTGACCGCCTCAAAGCTCGTCCAAGCAGGAACGAAGCAACGTTGATACAAGCGATAAAAAATACAGCGCCAGACGCGCAATTGAGTAACGTGCCGATGCGCGATAATCCTTGGACCATTCTCGGTGCGGTGCCGGTGAAAGGAATTACACTCACCTCACTGGAATTGTCGAAGTTCCGGCGAACAGCCGCCTGTGCTTGACTGGTTGAAACGGCACGGCGAAGACGCGCGAGAGCCCACAAATCTCGCCGGTTTGGATCTGCGCCTAGCAGGCTTCTATCTTGTAAGGGTATCCAAACATCTACGATGCGGTCGCTATATAAACCTTCCAGGCGATCTTTCGCAATTCCAGTGATCCGAAAATCTGTGTTGTTGACGCGAATCCGGCCGCCAATAACATTGGCCTTGCCGTCGAACTCCCTTTGCCAATGTGGTGGCTGATAACTACCCCGGCTCCTGGCGATAGGTCGAGTACTCCGGCTAAATTGGGCGTGACGGCGGCGACAATCGCGATCTCCGCGCGGTCATTAATCATAATGTCGCTGGGTGTAATGCGGGCCGCGCCGATCCAATCAAACACATCAAGACGATTTTTGAGCAGCAGATATTCATTACCTGAGAGTGGTCCTGGCTCGCGGAGGCGGCCTCGCCTGAATATCGATACAATTCTGTCAGCGCCTCTAAGCGGAGAACTGGGGTGAGTCAGTCCCTGGACGAACCCGTACACCGAAGCATTGTCCTACCCCAAGCGCAATCGTGAACAGCAGAGCGAGCGACAGACCCGGCACCCGCGCGAACCCTCTCGCTGAAGTGCGAATAGTGAGAAGACTTCGGGAGATGATCACCAATCTACAGTGCAAGTGAGACACCACAGAGAACAGGCATTTTCTTCGGCTTACAAGAGCTTAGCGGGTCTTTTGCGTCCAGTTTCGGCTCTACGTGTCCATATGTGGACAGGTAGGTATACTGTCGCTACGTTTCGGTCCATTTGCTTTGGAGCAGCTTACCCAGAAAGCCCATCACTGGGTAATTTCATGGATGTACTGTCGAAGTTAAGAGATTGAAGAAACTACGCTGTTAAGTATCATGGGTTGGCGTGCATGAGGGTCCTTACCAGAATCTCCCAGTTGCTGCTTCCGCTGGTGCTGGTCGTCGCCGCGTCCATCGGCTGGAGCCAGATTGCAGAAGATCCTGGGAGCAGTGGCGGAGGGTTAAGCCCGCAGGCAAGCAACCCGACCTCCCTCAGCGGAGTGGTCGTGAACAGCATCACCGGTCAGCCCATCTCACGCGCGCTGGTGCAAATAGGTGAGCATGCTGCACTCACCGGCCACGATGGGCGTTTCGAATTTGAGAATGTTACCGAAGGCACCGGCGCGCCCACTGCGTCGAAGCCAGGGTATTTCCCCAAAGACAGTGGAGTGCCTCCACAAAATCAGCCCATCGTTCTCGAGCTTATCCCCGAGGCTATTGTTTATGGCACCATCACTGATGCGAACGGCCAGCCAATTCAGGATCTACGCATCCAGCTCAAAATGCTGCAGGCGCCGATCGGGCTTAGCCATTGGCAACAGATTCAATCCACCACGACCAATGTAGAGGGAGAGTTCCGGTTTGCTGGGCTCGAGGCGGGAAAATATTCCCTTGCCACCGGCTTCCATGTCGAAGGTTTGCCGGAAGCAGCGTCTTCGGTTGCCTTCGTGCCCACCGTCTACCCCCCGCTCCAAGGGGATGGAAGCAGTGGCGCCCTTACGCTCAAGCCCGGCGATCATATAGAAGCGCAGCTAGACCCTCCCGTCGAGAAACTCTACGCCGTGACCGGAATTGTCTCTGGCCCGCCCGCGCGGGGTGCAGGATTCCAGGTAGAAACGCGGGACGGCGAAATGGTCAATCCTCCCACCCGCTTTAATCGAGAGAGCGGCACATTCCGCATGATGCTGCCCAGTGGCTCCTATCGGCTCATATTGCATTCCGCTGTCGAGGGCGCACAGCTCATCGGCATCCAGGAGATTTCCGTGGGTCACGCTCCGCTGGAAGGGGTCACGGTCAACCTTAGTCCGCAGCCGTCCATTCCTGTCGAAGTCGAGTTCCAGGCCATCAACACAGATTCGCAAGATACCAAAGACACCGACCCCCGCTTTGTGAACGTCTCCCTGCAGGATAACGATTCCGCAGGCCCGATGCGCGTATTCTCCAACCAGCCTGCAGGGCCGGCCGGCGGCCAGGCATCCGATAGTGGACGATCGCTGGTTATCCGGAATGTTGAACCTGGCCGTTACGAGTTACAAGTCTTTACGCCGCCGCCGTGGTACCTGGCGTCGGCATCGTGCGGCAACGTGGACCTCACACGCGATCCTCTTGTAATCGGGGTGGGTGTTGCCCCGTGCACCATCCACGCCGTGCTCCACGATGATTGCGCCACGTTGAAGTGGTCCATCGCTCCGGGTAAGCTTGCCTTGGATGCGAGCGATCACCAGGGCGGGACCGGGCCGGTCTCTGTCATCGCGATTCCGCTGGGAAACTTAACCCAGTCTCCGAGCTTCTCAGGCGGTCAACGGCCTGCGACAGGGGGCTCTCCTGCTCAAGGGTCGTTTGAGCACCTCGCCCCCGGCCGCTATCTGGTCATTGCGCTTCAACATCTGCAGGAACTACCTTACCGCGATGCCGCCGCTCTCGAACGGTACTTGCCTCTGGGTAAGGAAGTCACGCTCACACCAAACGCGAAGTCGGAAGTGCAGCTGGATATGGTAGCGGGAGAACTGTAGATGTTCTGTTTGCCAAACAAGCCCATCGCGCAGCCCTGCCGATCGAACTACAGTGAAAGGGAAAGAACGTATGCATCCTTTCCTGGACGCACATTGCTTGGAGTCGCTTCGCTGGTGCTGGCGCTGGTTTGTGCAACGGCCGCGCAGCAGCAGGAACCTCTCCCTTCCTCTTCCTCCGGGACGTGGCGGATAAGTGGCAAGGTAGTCGATGCGCGCAGCGGACAAGCCCTGGCACGATGTGTGGTCGGGATCGACCCCAGCCAGGAGCGCACGCAATCCGTATCGACGGTGACCGGAGAAGATGGGCAGTTTGTGTTTGCCGGCCTGGAATTGGGGAAATATCGGCTCACCGCCGCCAGGCGCGGCTATCTCACCCAGTCTTACCAGCAACACGAAAGCTTTTCCACCGCGATTGCCGTAGGTCCGAATCTCAAATCCGAAGGGTTGATTTTCAACCTGATGCCCCAGGCGGTATTTTACGGGGTTGTTACCGATGAGTCCGGCGAACCGATACGCGGCGCCCAGGTTCGACTCTTTGAGGATCAGGGCCGCGGCGGCCTTCGATCGATTCAGGGGCGGAAGATGGCAAGGACGGACGACCGCGGGATGTACGAGATTGCTGACATCTCGCCGGCCAATTATTTCCTGGCTGTCTCTGCCCAAGCCTGGTATGCCCAGCAATTAAGGCGGCCAGCGCCCGCTAACACACCAGGCGAACTCGATTCCAGTCTCGATGTAGCCTACCCCACCACCTACTATCCGGCTGTGACTGATTCTGACGAAGCAACGCCGATTCCGGTGAAGGGCGGCGAGCGCATCCAGGTGGACATGACCTTGACAGCTCAGCATGCCATGCGCCTTCGCCTGCCGCTTCCTCAGGGCAATCGTGGGGGCTATGGTGTTTCGCTCATGCAATCCGTCTTCGGTCAGTCGGAACAGGTGCCAACTGGGATGCAAGTGTTCAAAGACGGTTTTATAGAAATCGAAGGCGTGATTCCCGGTCGATACGACGTCACTGTCACACGATTTGCCGCCGGTCCTCAACCAGCGTCGACGCATTTCACAGCGGAAGTCGCTGCCGGCACAACCGAGTTACGCGAAGAGAGCGGTGCCGGGGAGGCGACGGTCACCGGCAAAGTGATCTCACTCGAGAGCAGGATCCCGTCTGGCAGTATGGCCCTGGTTTCCCTGCACCCGCGTCGGGAATATACCGCCGAGATCAACCAGGCCGGCGAGTTTTCCATGAAGGTGCCGGAGGGTGAATACGAGATCGTCGGCCGGATCCCGCAAAATTACCTGGCAGCTGTTTCCTCGCCGAACGCTTCGGTGAAGGGGCGCATGCTGCAGGTCAAGGCCGACGCAGTTGCAAAGTTGCAGATCGTGGCGGGCACCGGGTACGGTCAAATCGACGGCTGGGCCGAGTTAGCCGGGCAGCGGGTAAGCGGAGTCATGATCTTACTCGCGCCCGAGGATGCAAAGGACAACCACATCCTATTCCGTCGTGACCAGAGCGATTCTGATGGCTCCTTTTCTCTTCTCAGGATCATCCCGGGGCGTTACCGGCTGCTGGCAATTACGAACGGATGGGACCTGGAATGGGCTGATCCAAAGGTGCTTGATGCTTTTCGGAAAAAGAGTATTCCAATCGTGATCCATGCAAACGAAAAGTTGAAAGACAAGTAGAAGTCCAGTCACGATAGGAGATAGTGGCGAACCTTAAGATTGGAACTGTAGGTTTGCTGTCGCCGCGTTTTCTGGGAGTCACTCCTCCGATGCTTTGAATCACGGAACGACTTCAGTCGTGCCCAAAAGGCCAGCAGACGCGGGCTTTACAGGCTGCGGAAAAACGCGAATCCCTCGAAGGGGACGGCCTTCAGGCCGTCCAAAGTGCTTTGAAGTTAACCGGCTTTAGCCGTTGAGGAAGCGGTTTCGCTCCCTATCGACCTCTTTCCGCAGCTGTAAAGCCCCTGAGGTCCCTTCCTCTGCCTGAAGCGAACGGGCTTCAGCCCGTACATTCAGGAAAACCAGACGATGACGCTTTATAGCCCCCGCCCAGATCCCATCGAGGCCCGGAGGGCCGTCCCTAAACGTCGACCCAGCCCGGAAGGGTGGGCTCAAAAATCCATTCTCTCATGTCGCTCTTTCTCTCAATCATTTCGGCATCGGAATCGACACCGCCTTCCCGGCGCCGCGTTCGGCGACCCAGATCGTGTCGCCCGCAGGCTCGACTGCGGTTGGTGTCTTGAGTCCTTCCTTGATTACCATGACGCTGGCCTTGTCACCATTGACAGTAACAACCGAAATCTTGCCGCTGCCGTTCTCAGCAAGCAGTAGCTTGCCATTCGCTGCGCGCATGCCATCCGGCCCTTTCACCGGCTGATCCATCCAGATATCGACAGGTTTTCCGGCCTTGCCGGCAGCGTCCACCGGGATACGGTAGAGATTGTTCGAGAACACATTGTTGACATACAGCGTGCCGTCCAAAAAGGTGATCCCATCAATGCCGTAGAGCGCGTGATCTTCCAGGAAGAGTTCGGCAGTCGTAGCACCGGCCGGTAGCCGGTAGATTTTGCTGTTGGCGGTGTCGCTGATGTAAAGCGCCTTGTCTGGTCCGACCGAGAAATCGTTGCAGACACTGTTGTCACCAGGCAGGTTCCAACAAAGCTTTTGGGCGCCGGTGGAGAGATCAAAGCCCCTCAGGGCGGTATGACGCTGGACCGTGCCTGGCACCGGGGTTAGCTGGCACGCCCACAACGTGTTGGTAGCGACATCGGCAAGCATACCGAAGAAAAAGGTGCCGGCACCCTCAGCGCTGGCATCCACGAACTTCTCAACAGTGGTCGACCCCGGGCGCACCTTGTAAATGAACGGAGTGCTCGCGCTACCGACAATCAGTATCCCACCCGGTGCGACCGTCAAACTCTCTGGCTGGGATTTATCGTCAACGATAAGAATTTCAGCGGCAGACGCAGCCTGTGCAAGGCCCGTCAATAACACGACGCAGGCGGCAATCCGTCCCGCACTTAAATTCGGCATACTCAAATCTCCTCACTCTTTTGGATTTTCAATGCAGAACCGATCACGAATCGATGCCTTCTTGTCAAACCAGTACTCTTCAAGCCATGTATACAGGGAGATACGTTGACACGATACCATCCCCTGTCTTCGTTCTTTTATAGTAGTTTGCCATGATGACCCGGCTTGCTCGCATGATGGTTGCTGGCCGGTCCGACAAATCGAATCGATACACCGCCCCAAAGTTCGTCGAGCCGCCCATCTAATCGCTTCTTCCCCCTAAATGTCTTATGGGGGCGTGAAAATTAAAAATTTGAGCATCTTGATAAAACACAGGACTTATCCCCCCACGCCCGCCGGCAAACCGGAGCCAGGCTCGAGTTTTCGATAGCGCATATAGCGCAACTTTTTCCGAACAACCTCCCTCCGAGCCCTCAACCCCCGTTTGTCTGGCAGACACACTTGCGGCAACAAGAAATACTCCGCAGGCCCATAATCATCATATAGTTGGCAGGTTGTCAGATGTAGACGTTTTCCTTGACAACCCCAACCACGACACATATATAAGGATGCGGCTCCAATTCAAAGCTTATTTCGGTATTTGGTCGGTTGAGGGCTCCGTCTCTTATGAAGGTAAAGAATCGAAACGTCTCTTTGTTCATGTCCCTCTGCATCGCCGCCATGCTCAGGGGGCAGACGCCGAAAGATCCCGCTAACGTGAACTGGAACGACTACGGCGGCGGGGTGGACGCGATGGCATACTCCCCCTTGCAGCAGATCAACAAAACCAACGTGCACGAACTGGTCCAGGCCTGGTTCTTTCCCGTGCCGGGCACCAGCGCCAGGTTCGACTTCAGCCCCTTGATCGTCGACGGCAAAATGTATGTTCTCGGCAAAGGCGACGAGATTGTTTGCCTCGATGCCGCAACCGGTACGGAAATTTGGTCACACCCGACCACAGGGACTCCCAACGACCGGGGCATCAACTACTGGGAAAGCAAAGACCGCGCAGACCGCAGACTCATCTTCGCCGCTGACAGTTATCTGCAGGAAATCGACGCCAGTACCGGCGCCGCCATTTCCACCTTCGGCACCGATGGGAGCATCAATTTGCGTGAGGGCCTCGGCCGCGATCCCAAAACCATCCCCCAAATTCAAACCGGAACACCCGGGCACGTCTTTGAGAACATGATCATCCTGGGCTCAGCGACCAGCGAAGCCTATGGTTCCCCGCCAGGCGACATTCGTGCCTACGACGTACTCACCGGCAAAACCGTGTGGAGCTTTCATACCCTTCCCCACCCCGGCGAGTTCGGCTACGAAACCTGGCCGAAGGACGCGTGGAAGTACGTGGGTGGAGTGAACACCTGGGGCGAATTTGCCATCGACCAGAAACGAGGCATTGGATATTTCCCGGTGGGATCGCCCACCTACGATTACTGGGGCGGCGACCGCAAAGGCGCCGGCTTGTTCGGCGATTGCCTGCTGGCCCTCGATTTGCGAACCGGCAAACGGCTTTGGCACTTCCAGACCGTCCATCACGACCTGTGGGATTACGATCCGACTGCAGCGCCCAAGTTGCTGACGGTGCACCATAACGGCAAGCGTGTCGACGTCGTCGCCCAGGCTACGAAGTCCGGTTTTCTGTTCGTGTTTGACCGCGTATCGGGAAAGCCGCTTTGGCCGATCGAGGAACGGCCCGTTTTCAAGAGCGATGCGCCCGGAGAAGAATCCTGGCCCACGCAACCGGTTCCCACTAAGCCGCCGCCGTTCGCGCGCCAAAGCTTCACCGCCAACGACGTCAATCCCTACGTGAGTGACGAAGACAAGGCGCGGATTCTTGAGATATTGCGAACCACCAATAACCACGGCATTTTCACGCCGGGTACAGACAAGAGCGACTCCATCCAGTTTCCCGCCGACGATGGAGGCGCGAATTGGGGCAACGGCGCAGCCGATCCAACGACCGGAATGGTTTATTTGCGAACTGCCGATTCCCCGGAGCTGAAGTATAAGTTGACGCCGAAAGTCCCGTTGATGGTACCGCCCGGGGCGACTCCCGAAACCCAGGGCCACGTGATCTTCGCTCAGTTGTGTCAGGGATGCCATGGCCCAAACCGCACCGGTGTCATGTCTCCTAAGGATATTGGGATCGACAAGTTCAAAAAAGTCGTCCGCGGTGGCGAAGGCGAGATGCCAGGATTCTCCGATCTACCAGAACATTATCTGGATTCGCTCGCCGCATACATTTCCAATCCAACCGTAGCTGGGCCGGCGCGCAGAGCAGGCGCTGGCGGTGGAATGGAACGCTTGCCGCCACCTCCAGGCATCACGCGCTATTTCGGCAACTACGAAAATCGAATTCTCTCTAGCAACGGCCTCCCGGCGATCAGCCCGCCATGGACCTCGCTGGTGGCCATCGATCTGAATAAGGGAGAGATTCGATGGAAGGTTCCGTTGGGCGTCGTGCCCGGTCTGGCTGCCAAAGGCATTAAGGACACCGGCTCGTCGAGAGTAACGTTGGCCGCAAACAGGACTGCACCCGTGGTGACAGCCGGTGGGTTGGTGTTTGTCGCCAGCTGGGCGGATCGCACCATCCATGCCTACGACAAAGAGACTGGGCAATTGCTTTGGGAAAAGGAGATTGACGCGAATCCCGAGGGACTTCCGTCCGTGTACGAAGTCGACGGTCGACAGTACATCGTCTTCTGTGCCGCCGGGCATCCGGCAGAAACCGCGGTGGCGGAGGGATTCGCCTGGAAAGCGGGAAAGGCCGAGGCGCAAGGCTACTACGTGTTTGCGCTGCCTAAGCAATAACCCGCGAGGAATGAAATGGGCTTAGCTTCTCTTCATGTTGTCCATGCAAAGGGACCAGATGTTATCCGTGCAAAGGGACCAAGGGGTGCCCCACATCTCGCTCGGACCCCGGATTTCCTACCACGCAGCGCCTGTTGTGGCCACGGGTGCGGCTTTCTCTTAAGGAAAGCCGCAGGAAGTTTGCCTGAGCAGCCGAGCTCGACAGGAAACAGGGGGTTTTCGCGAGATGTGGGATTCCACAGCACTACACCGGCAAGCTTCCGAATCTATGCACAAGGGGTGTGGGGCACCCCTTGGTCCGTGGTTGGGAGAAATCCTAACTAGAGTTTTGTCTCAAACAACGAGTCGTCCCAACACCATGCGCGTCTTGCTGCTGGTATCGGGTGTGAATGCATTGCTCCTCAGCGCTCACCTGCGGCTGGCGGCACAGGATATCGATTCCATCGTCACCTCGGCGAGCCGCAGTTCCGCCACCATCGCCGACGGGATCAAAGATCCCGCTGAGAGGTACGCGTTTATCACCATCTCGAAGACCACCGATCCCCAAAACCTGCTTGCCCTCACACGTTCGTTTCTGGAGAAATATCCTCGCTCTGCATTCCTGGCACAAGTGTCGGAGGGAGCGGCACGCTCTAGCTTTGATCTCGGTGATTTGAAATCCGGCATGGACTACGCGAAGTTTTCTCTCTCGCTGCTGCCCGAGAATCCACTGTTGCTGGTTGCGGTCGCCGATGTCCAGGCGGTTCTCCACCAGGACGAGGCGGCTATGGCCAGTGCCCGTGATGCGCTCGATTACCTCGATCGATTTGATCGCCCGCTCAAGATCTCAGAGCAGGATTGGCCAGATGCGAAAAGAAAGCAGCAGGCCACGGCCTGGTTCGTCATTGGTCGCGCACTCCTCAACGAAGCATTACAGCAACCAGCGAGTGCAAATCGCACATCGCTTGTTGAACAGGCAATAACCGCGCTTGGCCGCGCCTCTGCTCTGAAACCTGGGGACATGGAAATCCTCTACCTGCTGGGTGTTGCCCACCTGTCTGCAAACGATTCCTCCGCGGCAGCGATTGAATTCGCCACCGTATATCGGCAGAACACAGAACTCGCGCCGCAAGCTCGGGAACAATTGGCGGCGATCTACGAAGCAGCCAAACCGAAGGCGCAAACCACCTTCGAAGATTTTGTCAGCAGCCTGCAGAATCGAACGGCCCAAGCCTTGCCGTTACCACCGGCGGAGGTTCAGATTTCCGCAAACAAATTGCCTGCATACGCCGGTTCCGCAGCATGCGGACGATGCCACGTGGACATCTTCCGTCAGTGGGCGCAGAGCGGCATGTCGAAAATGCTGCGCCCATATCTAGCCCAAAATATTATTGGAGACTTCGAGAAAAGGAATGAGTTCTACGAAGGCGAAGATATCGTCTACCGCAATGGCAAGGTTCAAATCACACCTCATGCGGATCCCACGCTTTTCGCGCGCATGGTCATTCGAGGCGGCCGCCACTACTTCGACATTAAGCAGTCAGACGGACGCTGGCACTCTTATCCAGTCGACTACACCATCGGCTCGAAATGGCAGCAGGCCTACGCCACCAAATTACCGAACGGACAAATCCACGTTTTCCCTATCCAGTACAGCGCCGTCGAAAAGAAGTGGCTGAACTACTGGAAGGTCATCGACGCGGCCGGCAGCGAACGTGCCGATCCCGGGCAATGGGAGAGGCTCGACGGCTCCTCCAGCTATGAGTTGAATTGCGCTGTCTGCCATACCAGCCAACTACGCAACACACTCGGCAAGAGCCTCAGTCCGGATAATGTTGTTTTCCGCGAACCTGGCATCGGTTGCGAAATGTGCCACGGTCCTTCGGCCAGCCACGTCGAAGCGATGGCGAATGGTAAGTTCTATCCGAAGAAACCTCTCGATCCTCCAGTCGATTTCAGCCGGATAACCAATCGCGAATTCGTAACCATCTGCGCCCAATGCCACATGCAATCCAATGAACACCGAGGCAGCCCCCAGGGAGAATTAAACTACTCAAGCACCGGCACCTTCTTTCTCAAGAACGCCGCCCTGCCTTTAGGTGAGTTTACCCGTGGTGCTTTCTACAAAGATGGGCGCTTCACCCAGGCCACCTTCATGGTCGAAGCGCTGGAACGTTCTCAATGCTTTCGCAGAGGCCGGGCCAGTTGCGGCACCTGCCACGATCCACATGGGCACGACGAGTCATCCAACCTGACCTCGCTCAAATTCAAAGACCAGCCCGACCTTATGTGCACCGGTTGCCACACGCAATTCCAGGACAAGACGCAGGCCGCGGCTCACACCCATCATTCGAGCGCAAGCGAGGCGAGCCGATGTGTCTCCTGCCATATGCCTCGCATTGTGGATGGCATGCTGTTGCGTGTGCGGTCGCATCAGATTGACGATATCCCCAATGCCGAGATGACGATGCGTTTCGGTCAGCAAGAGAGCCCAAATGCCTGCATGCTCTGCCACTCTGAGAAGACACCGCAGTGGGTTCAGGGCCAACTGCGTTCCTGGAAAACCAACCCATAGAAAGGGGGAAGCCCGCGCGGATGCTTGAGTGATGAATTGACAGTATCAATTTGTAGCACTGATAATCGTATGTTTATCAATACAACCGTTTGTTGCCGGAGATTCATGTCTTCGTTTATGCATCATGGCCCGCGATGGAACCCACTGCTGGCCGGTCTGCTAACAGTGTTCTCTGTTACTGTGCCCTGCGGCATGAACGCGCAGACACAGCCGGCTCCCCCCATATACGGCGGCAACCCGCAGTCTCAGGAGTCGGGCTCCGCGACCGGCGGTGTGTTCGCGCCCGTCCTCGACTCAGAAAAAAGGCCCATCACCGCAGGCGGCTTTGTGAAGACAGGGCCAATCATTTATCAGGATGTCTCCAAGAAATCCGGCTTGACCGTTTGGCGCCACAAGATGGGCACCCCCGAAAAGAATTACATCATCGAAACAACCGGGTCTGGAGTCGCATTGCTGGACTATGACCATGATGGTTGGATCGATATTTATCTGGTGAACGGCTCCACCTATGAAGCATTGGACGGAAAAGCCGAGCCCCCGCATGCCGCCCTCTTCCACAACAATCACGACGGAACCTTTACCGATGTTGCTGCCAAAGCTGGGGTCACGAATGGCCGCTGGGGTTACGGGGCCGCCGTCGGAGATTATGACAACGACGGTTGGCCAGACCTGTACGTGAGCAACTTTGGTAAGAACCGCCTCTTTCACAACAATCATGACGGCACCTTCACCGACGTTGCAGAGCAAGCCGGAGTGACCCTCGGCAACTGGTCAAACGGCGCGAGCTTTGGTGACTATGACGGTGACGGTCATCTGGATCTCTTTGTCCCCGGCTATGTGCACTACGATGTAAAAAACCCTCCACCCTCCGGCAGCGGCGCCGATGCAGCCCATTCGTTCTGCCAATATCGCGGAGCAACAGTATCGTGCGGTCCTCGCGGTCTGCCGGGGGAGCCCGATCATCTGTTTCATAACAACGGCGACGGGACGTTCACCGATGTGAGCGTGGAGGCCGGGGTCAGTGATCCACGCCACTATTTCGGCTTTTCCTCGACCTTCGTCGATATCAACAACGACGGCAAGGTTGACCTGATCGTCGCCAATGACTCGACCCCCAATTATCTCTACATCAATAAAGGCAACGGCAAATTCCAGGATGCAAGCTTCTTCTCTGGTTTCGCCCTGAACCAGGAGGCTCGCGAAACCGCCTCCATGGGGCTGGCCGTGGGCGACTATTTGAACAACGGCCTGGTCGATCTTTACACCACGACCTTCTCTGACGACTACAAAACACTCTTCCGCAACGAAGGAGGCGGCAACTTTTCTGAGATCACCGAGCAGATGGGAATCGCCCAGATCACTTATCCGTTCCTTAGTTGGGGCACTGAATTCATCGACTACGACAATGATGGATGGAAAGACATTATGTCGGTCAGCGGCCACGTCTACCCGCAAGTCGACAAACATCACTTTGATTGGGGCATGACCTTCGCCGAGCGTCCCTTGCTGTTCCATAACCTCGATAAGGGGAAACGCTTCGAGCTTGTTCCCGCCGTGGAAGGGACTGGGCTTGCCGATGTCATCCCAGGACGCGGGGCCGCTTTCGGTGATCTGTTTAACGACGGCAAGATCGACGTCGTCATCAACTGCATCGACCATACGCCCGTGCTGCTGCGCAATGTAAATGCCGATAAGAACCATTGGGTAGGGATTGCGCTTATCGGCGCAGCGAAGAGTCCTCGTGATGCCGTGGGGGCCACTGTCTACCTGACTGCGGGCGGCATTCGGCAGCGCGGCGACGTGATGAGCGGCGGCAGCTATGAATCATCCAATGACCAGCGCCTTCATTTCGGGCTGGGGCAGGTGGCAAGCGTGGAAGCGGTTGAGATCCACTGGCCGAGCGGCTCTGTGGAACATGTCAACCTCCCCAGCGTCGATCGGTTCTTCGTGATTGAAGAGGGTAAAGGAGTAGTGCCGAGCGTCTACGACGCCATCGCGAAAAACTCGCCTTCGGTGCACAAATGACGAATCTCAGGAGGAATAGAAGGTGAAGACCCTATTCCTGCGTGGGGTTTTGATTATATCCGTCGTCACCGCGGCCCTTTGCTTGGTTAAAGGGACGATCCAGGCCGCCTCCAGCCAGGACCAGGCACGCAAAGAATACGCCGATAAGGTTCGTGCTACCTACAACAACCGGTTCGGCGCAGACAAGCCTTCTGCGCCCGGCAATGCTTCCATGGTAGGAGACGACTTTGTTCAGCCCGGGGCCTTCCCCAACGCAAAATATTGTGCCCATTGTCATCAGGAGGCGTACCACCAGTGGCGACAGGCTCTTCACTCGAATTCCTTTCGCACCCCCTTTTATCGAACCAGCGTGAATATCCTGATCCGGACAAAAGGCATCGAGTTCTCACGGCACTGCGATAGCTGCCACAATCCGATCGCCGTATTGGCGGGCGGCTTAACCCAGGACTCGCAGGTGGATCGGGCCTTTGATAAAGATGGCCTCACCTGCACCACCTGTCATTCCATTCAGAGTCTGAAGTCAACCAATGGCAATGGCGGGTTTGTCATGGGCATCCCAGCAGTGATGGTCGATGAAAAAGGAAAACGGATTTCCGGCGAAGTCCCTTACGACGAGATCATGAAGAATCCGAAGCGCCACTCGATGGCGGTCATGAAGAGCATTTACCGGACTCCCGAGTTCTGTGCGACGTGCCATAAGGCAAATCTCCCGGACACCTTGAACGACTATAAATTCATTCGCGCCTTCACCACCTATGACGAGTGGCAGCAGTCCAAGTTTTCGCAGCGCAATCCGCTCACCTTCTACACCGCGGATTTCAAGACCTGCCAGGGATGCCACATGAAGCGTGCGGCCAACACGCTTCTCGAATACGGAGCAAAGAACGGCATGTTTGCTTCGCATAGCTGGGCTGCCGGAAATACCGCGGTTCCCTTCTACTACGGCTTCGACGAACAATTGCGCAAGACAACCGACTTCCTGAAAACCGGCGACTATCTGAATGTAGATATTTTCGCCCTCCAGAAGGCCAGCGATGACAAAGTCATCGGTCCGCTTGGTTCAGTACCCTTCAGCCTCAAGACCAATGACGTAGTCCAGGCTCTGGTGGTGATTCAGAACAAGAACATCGGCCACTCGCTGATCCCCGAAGTCCGCGATCTCTATGAGGCCTGGGTCGAGTTCACCGCCAAAGACGCAGCCGGTAAAGAGATCTATCATAGTGGCTTTATCAAGCCGGATGGGATGCTCGACGAGCGCGCGCATAGCTTCACCAATCGGCCGGTCAACGTCGATGGTGGATTTGTCGATAACCACAAAGTCTGGACCATCCACTCTGTTGCCTATGACAATTCCGTTCAGTCGGGCCGATCGGTACTGGTGCGGTATCAGTTCCGCATACCATCGGACTTGAAGGGTCCGATCACCATCACGGCGAAAGTAAATTACAGGCACTTTCGGCAGAGCTACATGAACAATGTGTTTGGCAACGATCATCCGGCGTATCCGGTGGTGGAAATCGCATCGCGTACCCGGACCCTGAATGTCGGGGAGAACCCGGTCATTCTAGCGGAGGCCGGCGATAACCCCGACTGGATGCGATGGAACAATCTCGGCATCGCGTACCTGGACCAACAGCAATACTCCGACGCAGTGCGAGCCTTCAGTGAAGTGGTCAAGCTGAGACCGGATTATCCCGATGCCTATACGAATATCGCCCTCACCGAGATCCAGTGGGAGAAATACGATTCTGCCCGCGCCACCATACAACGCGCCTTGGCGCTGAGCCCAAACAACGCGCGCGCCTTGTATTACCTTGCGCTGTTGCAGAGAAGGGCAGGTGACTACGACGCGGAAATCGCCAATTTAAAAAAGGTGGTCGAGCAATTCCCTCAGTCACGCGATGCTCGACGCGATTTTGGCCTCGCCCTTTATCGGCAACACAATTACCCTGCAGCAAGAGAACAGTTTGAGACTTTGCAGCAGATCGACCCGGATGACCTGACGGCGCACTACAATTTGTCGATCATCTACCGCCGCATGGAACCTGGATCAGAAGGCTGCGGAACAACAAGCCGAGTTCATCACCAAGAAATTTGACCCTGGCGCGCCCACGTATTCTTTCGATTTTCTTCGCCAGCATCCTGAGATATCGATCGAGAGCATTCCGCAGCATGTACATACCGATCTTCCCTATGACGCAAAGCCGGCTTACGCGGGAGCCCAATGATGCTATCCGGGACGTAAATGAGATATTCAGCGCTAGCTATCTTTGTAGTTCTGGCTTCCGGGCCGGCAATCGGCCAGGCGAATACAGGTTGTCCCTGGCTCAACGTGGCTACCGCCTCAGGCGTTCTCAGGAGCAGCGAGAGTGGTCCCATGGCAACCCTTTCTCAGGGCAGCGCCGCGGCCTGCAGTTTCGACTACCATGACGCAACTGCCTCTCGTGAGCTTAGGATCACCGTGGACCAGGTAAGGGATCCAAGTCCTGGTCTGGCGGCCTACACGACCCAGTGCAGCGGCGCTGCGACGCCTTTACAGGCCATTGGAAATGAGGCGGTGGCGTGTGCTGCGGATACAAAAGGTCACACCCACGGTGAGCAGGTGATTGGCCGCGTTCGCGACCAGGTCTTCACCGTAACGGTGACTACCAGCGGCCACCACGATCCTTCCATGCCCAGAGAAGCGCTGAAAGAGAAAACCAGAAATATAGCGGAGCAAGTCGCCGGCGCTCTTTTCTAATCGCAACTTTGCTGCAGATCAGGCGGCAGGTTTTGCCGGGTGCCACAATCGTGATGTGGTGTCTTTTTCATATCCCTTGCCGTTGGGAAAGCTGACCAACTCAAACTGCATCCCCCAGGGTGAAAGAAAATAAATCCACGTCTGCCCTGCATTTGGCCCGATGGTTCTCACTGTAGGCTTGCCCAGAAGCCGAACTCCCTTGGCCGCGAGATAAGCCACTGCCGCATGGAAATCATCGACATAGAAAGCAAGGTGATGCCCACCGATATCGCTGTTCTTCGGTAGCTCGAGATTCTGACCGGGCGCTTCGTACTGAAAGACTTCAAAATTCGGGCCATATTTGCAGCGGAAAAAACGCAACCTGCGCATAACGGTCCTGGGGTGCACGTTGAGATGTTTTTCCATCCAGTCATCGTCAGCTAAAAATGGACCGAGTTCGAACATATATTCGCAGCCAATGACGTCCACAAAAAATGCAGTCGCCTGCTCCAGGTCAGGCACCGTGAAGCCAACGTGTTCCGTTCCTCGTAAACCGGGAAGGCCGGTGGAAGGCAGGTTACTGGATTCAGATGACAACGTGACCTCCTGTGTTTTGGCTTGTTCCGCGAAGGCAATGAGTAAGCCTTGATGGAAGGTCGTTTATACCATAATGTTCTTTCATGCAACAATGCATTGGTCATTGAGGAAGAGCATCTTGCAAATTTCAAAAGTACAAATCGCCGAGTGCGGCATATCGCTTCCCTACGTTCTACGATTGGGTCCGGTTGAGATTCGCACCCGGGATTACGTGCTCCTTCGCATCGAAAGCGACGAAGGTGTGTTTGGTGAAGCCGTAGGCTATCCGCGAGGAACTCCGCTGTTTGAGACAATGAGCAGCATGGCGCGCCGCATCCTGGGCAAAGATGCGCGCATGCGGCGGCAAGTGATGTTCAACCTCGAGTACTCCAATGTTCCCGCTCGCGCTGCCCTGACGCGGAGCTTGAGCCTGATTGACGTCGCCCTTTGGGATATCGCATGCAAGCGCGCCTCCCAGCCGCTCTTTCAATTTCTGGGAGGCCTGCGCACCGCGGCCGACGTAACTGTGGTGGCAGGCTACTACGTGGATCAACGATCGATCGCGGCGGTGGTGGATGAAGTCGGCCTGCTCCAGGACGCTGGATGCAAACGCGTAAAGATCATGCTGAAGGGAGACGATCGCGACTTCGATCGCAAGTATGCTTCGGCGGTAGCGGAGAAGATGCCGGGAAGAGTTGCAGCAGACGCCCATTGGACATGGAATACATTCACCGAAGCCAGGCGAGCCTGCCTCGATCTCGATGTGCTGGGCCTGAACTTCATCGAAGATCCGTTCTCTGCATCTGACGTGCGGTTGACACACCAACTACGGCGCGAACTGAGGACTCCGATCGCGGCCGGCGAAGACGTTTTCGGAGCCGGCGTGGTTTCCGATCTGGTGAGCGGAATCGACATCCTGCGAGTCGATGCGACCACGGTGGGCGGGCTCACGGGTGCCATCGAGGCCATCAATCTTGCAGCGGGCGCCGGGAGGACCGTATTCCCACATGTGTTCGCGCCGCTTCATATCCACCTGGCATGCGCATTTCCAAACGTAGAAGCAGTGGAGTGGATCACGAAGGAGTGTGGCGCCGATCCATTGAATCAGTTTCTGCGAAACATTCCAGTCATGAAGGACGGAAGAATGGCGCCCAGCGAAGAACCCGGCATCGGAATTTCGATTGACTGGGACGCGGTGGAGCGGCTCGCACGCCGGCAGGCCATCATCACCGCAGATAATTGAACCGCGCAATGCACTCGATGGTGTAGTGTTCACACGCTGCGGAAAAGGAATTGGACGAAGGGCACGGCTGCTTCAGCCGTGGCGTAAATGGCGAGGTTGATGAGGGTTTTAGCCCCTGAGGATACCGTTCTTCCTTCGTCTCTGAAAAAACCATCCCTGTTTCCGCAGCCCTTTTCAGGAAAGTCACAGCCTTCGAGCTTACCCGGATTTCCTACTTCACAGCTCTCACCAGCGCCACTTATGTGGTTCTCCCTAAAGAGAACCACATGCAGTTGACCGAAGCCGCAACTCTCGACAGGAAATCTGGGGAAGCCGACCTGTCCCGCCTGCCCCGCTATGCCCCGCTATGCCCCGGCCTGCCGCGGGGCTTGCCGTGGGGCATGCCGTGGAGGGATCCGCAGTTTCACTCACCGGAACCAATGCAAACGGAAGCCTCTCTCTCGTCGTCTGGGGCAGACGAGGGCTTCATAGACTGCGGAAAAATTATGCTTTGTATCAGGTATGGGCTTCAGCCCATACGTAAACGCCATGCAATGAATTCGGCTTTAGCCGCTGAGGATGTTTCACTGCAACAGCATTGAGCCGCACCCTTGGCACGGCGGATCAGTGTGACGCCTCTGCTGCGGGAAGACTTTTTTTCATGGCGAGGTTGCCCGCCGCAAGCTCGTTGGCAACGGCCATGATCTGCAACGTTTCGGCGTCGTCAGAATCAATGGAGAGAATGTCTCGCAGGCGACGGATGGCCTCTTCTGTTCTTCCTGTCTTGCACAGAATAAGAGCAGCATTGCGCTGGAAAACCACGTTGGCCACATCTGTTTTCGCTGCCTGGTCATAGTGCTCCAACGCGCCCGCCAGATCTCCTTTCTTCTCCAACTCAATGCCGGTGTTGTTTAAGACGGTCGCTTTGATCTCGCTGTCCCCTTCGGCACGATTGCTGGCGAGTAAATCTTCGAGCTCTTTCTGCAGACGGTCCCCATTCACTGAATCACCTTTGAGGCTGTAAAGCCGATACAGCCGATAGATGACCTCCCGGTCGTTGGGCATCAAGCGATGTGCCGCCTCGAACTCGATAATTGCTTTGTCTTGCTTTCCTGCGTCTAGATACAGCTTTCCCAGGAGCGCATGCGGGGCTCCATTTTCCGAATCCAGACTCACAGCTTTTTCCAGCGCGGTCACGCTTTCCTCGGAACGGTTTAGAGAAAAAAGCGCCTCTCCGATGGCCGCGTACGCCTCTGCCCAATCAGGCTCAAGCTCCAGCGTCTTGCGGTAAGCGTCAATGGTGTCTTGCCACTTTTTCTGATAGTAGGCATCACGAGCTTTCAAGCGCCAAAGGTCAAGCGGAGACTCCGGCTTTGCGCCCTTGCTTTCCATCTCCAGGTTCGCCTGCTTCTCTGACTCGGCGAATCTCTTGGCTCGTGCGAGCACGAGAGCATAGTTATAACGAGCTCCAGGCAAGCCCGGGTCAAGCTTGAGCGCGATGGAAAGCCGGTCCAGAGCTCGATCCAGATTGTCGAAGGTCGCATAGGCCAGGCCTGCAGATAAATAATAGGGGGCATAGCCCGGGCGCAACGTGATGGCCTGTTCCAACTCGGCGGCCGACTCGATTGGCTTCGACAGCAGTGCGAGACAAATGCCTTTCATCGCGTGGATGTCACTCGCGTTGGCACTGTGAAGATCAGCTTGCTGCAGAACCGATAGGGCGCCTTGCGGATCGCCAGCCTGAACCAGCTTCTTCGCCTGATCCAGGAGTGCAGATGCGCTGGAGGAGGCTCTGCTTGCAGGTGGCACCCTGGGCGCTTGTTGAGCACCGCCGATCGTCGGTAGAAAAATCCGGCTAGTCGCAACAGCCAACAAAGCTGTCATGCTAAACCGGGGAAAATTCCTTGTGGAAGCCGCCGATCGTATCACGGGAACTCGTCTCCATGAAACTCCTGAGCGCCAGAAGAGTACCACCCAGATAAAAACTGCATTTCTCCTGATAAGAAAACTATTGAAATCCGCATATATACACACTTGTGTCTACCAATAACCTCGTGCTGTTGCAAATCGCTCGTTCGCATGCGCAGATGATTGATGGAACTGCGACCCGCAAACAGACCCCGGGTGCCCCATATCTCGCTGGTTTTTCGCGAGATGTGGGATACCACAGCCCTACCGTCGTAACTTTTGACCCTCTGGACGCCCTTAAGCTTTCGATTCATTCTCTAGAGGCGAGTGGAGACGTTCGTGGTATCCCACACCTCGCGAAAAACGAGCGAGCTACCCCGAATTTCCTGTACGCGGCACTAGACGAGGCTACGTGTGCGCCTTTCTTTAAGGAAAGGCGCCTGGAGTTTCTACATTTCGGAGAGGGTGGATACATCCAAATCTACGGAATGCGCGAGTTTTCTGGAGTCACCGGTCTGATGCTTTGTATCAGGGCACGACTTCAGTCGTGCCGCTCAAGGTCAACAAAGACATGGGCTTTAGCCCCTGCGCTTTTTTCTCTGCCAAGTAGGCGTATCAGTCCTGCTTTAACGGGGTTCTGAACCGTAGATAGATGCGCAATGCATTTCGTGCAGGATTGCCGTTGCAGGGGCTGAAGCCCAATTCTCTTTCCTTTACGGCACGACTGAAGTCGTGCCCTGATACAAGGTACGGACCGGGCAAGTATGTAACAGAAGGTACCGGGCATGTAGGTAACACTTTTCGTCCAGAGCGGGGGCAGGTAGAAGAGAGCATGCCCTGGAAAGAGACGGATGTGTTGGAGGAGCGGACGCGTTTTGTTTTGGATCACGACAGTGAGCAGTACACGATGGCAGAGCTGTGCCGGATCTATGGGGTAGCCCGCAAGACAGGCTACCAGTGGGTAAAGCGTTATGAGGCGGAAGGATTGGGTGGATTGCCCGATCGACGCTATGGAGCAGACAATCATCCAAATCAGACCGATGCTTCGATCGAGGAGCAGATTGTGCAATTGAAGTATGCGCATCCGAGCTGGGGAGCCAAAAAGCTACACGGTCATCTTGGGACGAAGAACAAAGGGGTCCTTTGGCCGGCAGTGAGCACTTTTGGAGAGATCTTGCGGCGAAAAGGTTTGAGCACACCGCAGCGCAAGCGGCTACGGGTTGCTCTGTACAGCCAGCCGTTTCAAAAGGTGGACGGGGCCAATCAGCTATGGTGTGCGGACTTCAAGGGATGGTTTCTGACGGGCAAGGGAGAGCGGGTTGATCCGTTGACGATGACCGACGCGCATAGCCGTTACCTGCTGCGTTGCCAGGATGTGGAGAAGACGGACACGGAGCATGTACAAGCGATTTTTGCGGCCGCGTTTCGAGAATATGGCCTGCCGCAAACGATCCGCACCGATAACGGCGCCCCGTTTGCCTCGCGAGCAATTGCCGGCATCTCTCGTTTATCGATTTACTGGATGAAGCTGGGCATTCAGCCGGAGCGGATCAAGCCAGGTCATCCGGAGCAAAACGGGCGTCACGAGCGTATGCACCGGACGTTGAAGGCGGAGACGGCCAAACCGCCAGCCGCCCGGAGAGGGCAACAAAAGGCTTTTGATCGATTCCGCCAACAGTACAACCAGGAGCCTGCCGCACGAGGCGCTCCAGCAGCAGACACCGGCCTCTTGCTACCAGAGTTCGCCGCGCACCTATCCGGATCGTGTTCCGGAGCCGCAATACGACAGCAACATGAAGGCCAAGCGGGTCTATCCGGATGGAACCTTCTTCTGGAAAGGCACACAGGTGTTTATCAGCAAGACCCTGGGCGGGGAATCCATCGGCCTGGAGCCGCTCGATGATCGCTACTGGAAGGTCCATTTCGCAACCTTTCCCCTGGCGCGATTCGACAGTCACAAGCTCATTCTGCAACCGATGCCTGCTGGCGGAGAGTGAACAGCTATGGAAATGACGGCGGTATGGAAAAAGAGGAAAAGAAAAAGCCCTTTCCCTCTTTTCCCCACACCGCCTTGGAAAGCTCGCAAACAACCGCGAGCTTCCCACATTCCCACAGCTGCGGCGACGACTTGGTTTCCTTTTTTCTCCAAGCTCGTTTAACTTCAACTTTGACGAAAAGTGTTACCTACATGCCCGGTACCTTCTGTTACCGACATGCCCGTTCGCACCACAAAGCAAAACCCAAAACTGAAGCTCGATAAACCGTACCCCAGGATCGAGAAAATGGAGAAACTCCAGGCGCCTTTCTTTAAAGAAAGGCGCATCAACCTCGCGTAACCCCCGAAGGTCGACAGGAAATCGGGGACCTGGGGCACCCCAAGGCCTGTTTGCGGAGGACAGCGTGCAAATTCGCAGTTCTCACGCAAACACTTAAGGCCCATCAGATACCCGGTCGATATGACAAATCCATCGCGTAGAGGAAAAACTGCAATCCCCATGTCTCCGTCCCGGTTCCTGGGCAGAAATCATCATATAGTTGTCACTTCTTCAGAGTGAGATATTTTTCTTGACAACCGTATTGCTTGGCACCTATACAGGACGGCGTCGTAATCCAGGTCATTTCAGTTGCAGTTGGGTATCGGGATAGGTGTTTGTGCCTGTCCGGATGAAAACGTGGTTGGGCCCTCTGTTGTTTTGTCGCGGTTTGAGGGGAGCTTGCATGGTCCCCAGGGAGATGAGAGCAGTCAGAAGACTCTCCGGAAATCGCAGCGTTATAACGGGTTCGCGTGGGCACTTGTTTTGGGCTTGAGGCCCAGGAGGCAGATGTGGGAACTTTTCTATCAAGAGAAATTACATTCGGGGACACGCATCCCCGGTTCGTATCAACGCTCTATCCCTCAAACGCGGCTAACCCTTCCCGAAGCGTCCTGCGAGTCCTTGCTTGCCTCGCGATCTTGATTGTTTCTTGCACGGTCGCCCGCTCGCAGACTTCCACCGGACAGTTCACCGGCCACGTGTTCGATCAGAACGGCGCGGTCGTGGCGGACGCAACCGTCGCGTTGCAGGATGCGCAGACTAACCAAACTCGAACCACCAAGACCAACGGTGAGGGCCTATACATATTCCCTCTCATTCAGCCCGGCACATACAGCATCACGGTTACTCAAACAGGCTTTGATACAGCGACCAGCCCGCAGCTCAAGCTCGATGTGAACCAGGTCGCCACGCAGGATTTCAAACTACAAGTAGGAGCGACGTCGCAGACAGTCAATGTGACGGCAACCGCTGAGATGCTCCAGGCATCCACGGCCAACCTGGGTGCAGTGGTCGAACAGCGCCAGGTGAATGATCTGCCACTCAACGGAAGAAGCTTTTCGGCTCTGCTCACCCTGACGCCTGGTTCCAACCCAACCAACTATTCGCAAAATGGTAGCGTTGGCTACGGCACAGGATTCGGATCCGCCGGTATTCCTGGCTCAACTTATACATTTCCGTCTACCCAGGGTCAGTGGAACCGCGAGAATCTCTACTACTTGGACGGGATCATCAATACGGCTGCTTTCGCCAGCTCCTACGATGTTCCCCCAATCGTCGACGCAATCCAGGAGTTCAAGATCCAGTCCCATAACGATCAAGCCGAATTCGGCAGCGTATTGGGTGGAGTTGTAAACCTTGTAACCAAGTCGGGTACGAATTCATTCCACGGAGCCCTTTGGGAATATTTGCGGAACAATGACTTCGACTCGCGCAATCCTTTTACCGACTTTAAGGGCAATGTTCCTGCACCTCCCGCCTCCTTCCGTCAAAACGAGTATGGCGGCGATGTCGGCGGACCCGTCAGGATCCCAAAGGTCTACAATGGAAGAAATAGAACCTTCTTCTTCGCTGCCTACGAGGGCTGGAGATATTCCAAGGCCGCGGGAGCCAGCTACATCTCACCCACTGAGGCCGAGTTGGATGGCGACTTCAGCAATTCGTCAATAGTCACCAACACCGGCGCCCCTGCACTTCTCTACAATCCCTTTACGACAGCGGGTACAGCAGGAAACTATACCCGGCAACTGCTTGGAGACGGGCATCACGTTCCAGCCGGAATGATAAACCCTGGTGTCCAGGCCTTCTTGAAGGGATACAGCGATACTCCGAATTTCACGCCGACGACGGTTGGCGGATCCAACACGATTCTGAATTCCGTTGGTACAAACAATGCCAACGCTTTTACTGGGCGGGTCGATGAGAACTTCGGGTCGAGTAACACGCTGTGGTTTCGTTATAGCTTTCTCGACGGAACGAGCATAGCGCCCAGCTCACATCATGCCAGCGCATCCACCACTGCAGACAACAGAAACTACGGAGGCGGCTACACCCACACGTTCTCGCCGACTTTGATCTTGGATGCGGCGGCCGGCTTTTCCGGCAGGTTCAACACCGTAAGCACAACAGCGTTTACCGGCGTTCCCAGCGGCTCCGACGCCGCTTTTACGGCGGTAGAACAGGTCTACGGCCATCCCAACTTCGGCTATACGGCGTCCTCCTCAAGTAGCCAAACAGGGCTAACCCAGGGTTATAACGGTATAGGCGGCGGTGGCCCCGCAGGATCCGAGAGCCACGAATTCAACTTTGCGGCAAATATTACGTGGATCCATGGGAACCATCAGGTGCGCTTCGGTTTCGAAGAACAGATTCCGGAGATGACCCAGGGTCTTTCTGGCGGTCATTTTGGCGGGGCCACATTTACCTTCGCCACTGCAGAGACCGCGGATCCACAAAATGCTTCCAGCACTGGCAATCCCCTCGCTGGCGCATTGCTGGGAATACCGGACAACGGCCGTTTTCAGTCAGAGGTGAATGCTGTTCGCACCATAGTCCCCTCCGCCTATATACAGGATTCCTGGAAGGTGACACCACGCTTAACATTGAACGGCGGATTGCGTTGGGACGGCGAATCATCACCTCATCTGCTGAATGGAACGACAGCAGCCATGCTTGATCCGAACACCGGCAATTGGATCGTTTCCGGCGGAAAGCTGCCGCCGCCTTGCGATGCCGCTTCAGGAGTATTTGCCCCATGCATTCCATCCACAACTCCTGCTAACAACGCGGTCATCGCGGCTCATGTCCTTGTAGCTCCCAATCCTAATTTGGGTCCGGATCCAACCTACAAGGACCTTGGCCCTCGTTTTGGCTTTGCCTATAAGGTCGATAACACCACCGTGGTCAGAGGTGGTTACGCATTGATTTATGACAACCTGACAGGCTCCATTCAAACCGTAAGGGATCGCCTGTTGGCGTGGCCGTCGAATGCCTCCCTGCCTCTGGTGTTCAACGTCATTGGTCAGCCTTTGGACACAATCGACGACATTATTCCGACCCTGAGCAGCACCAAGGCGCTGCCAGCGGTCGCAACACCATTCAATCAGTTCGGGTGGTATTACGATCCGCATCTAAAGAATCACTATTCTCACCAGTTCAACCTCGAGATACAAAAACAAGTTACCTCCAGTCTGACAGCGACGATCGGTTACGTCGGAAGCGTTGACAGGCACCTTCCTATCACGGGTCTGGCCAACAATTCTCCTGAGGCCGGAGGAGCCGGCCTCGATCGCCCATTCCCCTGGTCAGGAACCGCACTTGAAGCCACTGCGCGAGGCGAATCAAATTTCAACGCTTTGGAGATGAAAGTAGACAAGCGTATGACAAATGGACTTTCATTCGGCACCGGCCTCACATGGTCGAAGTCGATGGACAATGGCGGAAGCGGCTTCTACGGTGTGGAAAACGGCCCGCAGAGCTACTCGACCTTTCAAAACTACAATGATCTGAACGCAGATTATGGCATCTCAGGCAGCAGCCTCAAATTTATTTACTATGGGCAGGGCCTCTACGAGCTCCCCTTCGGAAAAGATAAGCCCATGCTCAATCATGGCGTTGCAGCCGCTGTACTTGGCGGTTGGCAGACCAACATAATTCTTGCCGCCCACTCAGGAGCGC
The DNA here is from genome assembly GCA_963717225.1 of uncultured Acidobacteriaceae bacterium. Classification (GTDB taxonomy): domain Bacteria; phylum Acidobacteriota; class Terriglobia; order Terriglobales; family Acidobacteriaceae; genus PALSA-350. The sequence continues at coordinate 168,157 of CAVQWB010000045.1, forward strand.
CACTAGGCATCTCGGTCGCGGCACTCGATCCGGCCAATATCGGAAATACCGGTACATATAACTATGGACGGGCAAACCTCATTGGGAATCCCCACGTGTCACATCCCACGAAGAGCGTCGCATTCAACACGGCGGCCTTCGCGTCCCCAGTCAATCAGTACGGCAATTCTGGACGGGGTATCCTCACTTCCATGCCCTATGACAACATTGACTTCGGCCTCAATAAGAGTATGCCCGTTTGGGAATCATTTGGTTTTCAATTCCGGGCGGACTTCTTCAACATCTTCAATATCCAAAATTATGGCAACCCTGGAACTACATTTGGAGGCACTGGCTTCGGCGTGATCAGCTCGCTCGCTGCCGGCGCCACTCCGAGGCAAATACAGCTCAGCTTGAGAGCATTTTTTTAGATGCTGATTCCTCGGGCTTTGCGTGATTTCCCGGTGCAAACCGTATCGGGGCCGCCGTCGCGGCTCCGGTGCAGCTTTACCAGGCGTCTGCAATCTGAGCGATCAAGTAACAGGATTGACGTTTCGTTTGAACGGTAGCGTTGGTAACTTACCTAAACTGAGTTCGGTTCACGGATCCAATGCAAGGTTGAGAGAAGACTGGAGGCGCCATATCTCTGCGGAGTTCCGTTACCGTGCGCGCACCGGAACAATCGACGACAAGACGCGAACCACGATCCCTATGGACGGCCGTTGGTCAGCGTAGCGAACCATTCAGGTCGTATGAGCGAAGTAGAATGAATGGCTGAGGGCTGACCAATGACTGCTTCCGTCTCAGGGGTTGCGACCGGTGTAGGCAAGGACGACCAGGCTACTTCTGTCGCGCTCCTTAGGGATATGCTGCGCATCCGGGAGCTTGAGCAGCGATCGCTCGATTTAAGCACCGCCACACCTCCTGAAGTTATCGGCTCAGCCCATTTTTGCGCTGGACAGGAAGCCGTTCCTGTCGGAACCATCGCCGGCCTGTCTGAGGCTGACCAGATCGTAGCAACCTATCGAGGACACGGATGGGCATTGGCCTCGGGCCTCTCTCTTACCGAGGTTTTCGGAGAGATTTGCCAGCGCAGCATTGGTGTCAACGGTGGTCGCGGGGGCTCAGCTTACATGATGGCGCCCGACCGTCGGTTCATCGGCGAAAACTCGATCGTGGGCGCCGGTGTTCCGATCGCTTGCGGCGTAGCCATGGCCAACGTTGCCTCGCAAAATGGCAAGGTAGTTGCCGTCTCCGTTGGAGATGGCGCGTTCAATCAGGGTTCAACTCATGAAGGGCTTGCGTTCGCAGCCGCTCGCAGTCTCCCGGTCCTGATCCTCTGTGAAAACAATGGGTGGTCGGAACTAACACCGACTTCCCTGACCTTCCGGGTGGAGCGGATTGCGCAAAGAGCAAACGGCTACGGCATTCCCGGGGTGACGATTGATGGTTCCGATCCACTGGTTGTCCGCGACACCGTCAAACAAGCGGCCAACCGGGCCCGGGATGGCCATGGACCAGTATTGATCGAATGCCGTGTACCCCGTTTGTGGGGTCATTACAACCGCGACATCGAACACTACCGCTCCAAAGAGGATCGAGATCAAGCGCGGGCTCGCGATCCTATCACCACCTTTTCCGCCAAACTGATTGCCGCCGGAGTGCTGACCAGCGATTCTTTCCGCGAACTCGAGAACCAGGTCAAATCCGAGGTGGATCAGGTTCAAAAGGTCGTCCTCAGCTCACCACCCCCAAATGCGGCAACCGCCAGTCTGCACGTGTGGTCCGAGGCACCGCTCCAGCCGGCCTCTTCCCGGGCATCCGGGATAGCGGAGACAAAGACGATCAGTTACATCCAGGCAGTCAATGAAGCTTTGTCGCGCGAATTGGCCACACGTCCCGACGTCCTCGTCTATGGCGAAGACGTCGGACAGGCGGGAGGCATCTTCGGCGCGTCGCGCGGTCTGCAAAAGAGCTATGGTGCGAACCGCGTATTCGACACACCCATATCCGAGAGCGCCATTCTCGGGTCGGCGGTGGGCGCAGCGTTGATGGGCATGAAGCCAATCGTGGAAATCATGTGGGGCGATTTCATGTTAGTGGCGCTTGACCAGATCATCAACCAGGCGGCCAACGTCCGTTACGTCACCGGCGGCCGGTCGGGTGCACCCATCGTTGTCCGCACCCAGCAGGGAGCAACGCCTGGATCGTGCGCTCAGCATTCGCAAAGCCTCGAAGCGCTTCTTGCCCATATTCCGGGACTGAGGATCGCCCTTCCCGCAACCCCACAAGATGCCTACAGCATTTTGCGCACCGCCACTGCTTCTGCCGATCCCTGCGTCATCTTTGAAGCCAGGGGACTGTATCAGACCACCGGCCCCGTAGATTTCACGGACGTGATACGAGCCTACGGGAAAATCGCGGCTGCATAAAGCGGGACGGGACGCAGTGATTGTTACCTGGGGCACGATGCTACAGGTAGCGTTAGAGGCAACCAGACAGCTGGCAGAAGAGGGGTTGGACGTAGGAGTGCTTGATCTCCGCTGGCTCTGCCCTCTGGATAATGATGGCTTGCGAGCCGCGGTCAAAAGCGCGTCGGGGAAAGTGATCGTTCTGCACGAAGCAAATCGTACCGGTGGATTCGGCGCGGAAGTGGTCGCGCGGCTGCACGAGTTTTTCGGCAATGACATAGGTCTCAATATCCGTCGGGTTGCGACCCCGGATATGAGAATTCCCGCCTCCCCGGTTCTCCTGCGTGCGCTGGTTCCCTCGGCCGCAAAAGTTATGGAGGAAACCCGGCGTCTACTCGCGGGTAAGTAACAAACATACTTGCGGTTAAGCGGAAGAGATCATGATGGAGTTTCTTGTGTACATGGAAGTCGCTCGCGTTGAGGGTGGCGAGGAAAGAGAAAAACAGCTGCGAGAACAGGAAGCGGCGCGGAGTCGCGAGTTGGCGAAGCAGGGGGTGCTGCTCCGTCTTTGGCGAGTACCCGGAAGGCGGGCGAACTGGGGCATCTGGAGAGCTGAAGACTGCGATCAGCTGCACAATGCGTTTGTCTCATTGCCGCTCTTCTCCTATCTGACCATTACCGTCCACCCCCTTGCATCGCATCCCAACGATCCGGACGCGCTCACCCGATCAACGCTGCAGTAAGAAGAGAGGATCCGACTCTGGAATGACATCTATCGACGAGCTATACCGGCTGAATGGCAAAGTAGCCCTGGTGACGGGAGGATACGGCGGCATTGGCGAAGCGGTCTGCCGTGGTTTGGGGGCCATGGGAGCCAAAGTTGCGATTGCCGGCCACAATGGCGCACGCGCTGCGGCTTGCGCAGAATCGCTACAGACCGAAGGCAGGGATGCGTGGGCAACCTCGTTCGAAGCAACATCAGTCGCCGGTACACAGCAGATGGTGGATGAAGTCGTTGCTCATTTCGGAAAACTCGACATCCTGGTGAACTGCATTGGATTGAACCGGGAGGAAAAAGCGGAAGAGGTTACCGAGGAGATGTTTGACTATGTTTGCGACGTAAACCTCAAGAGCGCCATGTTCCAGGCGCAAGCGGTTGCTCGCCACATGATACGACAGGGCGCAGGCGGGAAGCAGGTCCACCTCGGTTCCGTACGCTCGCTGCTGGGGCTGCGCGGGCGCGGCTACGCCGCTTACTGCGCTGCCAAAGGCGGCTTGATCACCTTGTGTAAACAGCTTTCGGCGGAGTGGGCGCCCCACTCTATCAATGTAAACGTCGTTGCCCCCACATTTATCCGAACCGAGCAGGTGGGCAAGATGCTTTCGGATCCGGTGTTTTATGCGAATCTTATCGGTCGAATTCCCTTAGGGCGGATCGGTGAGCCGGAGGACGTGATGGCCGCGGTGCTGTTCCTGGTGGCGCCGGCTTCCAATTTCATCACTGGGCAGACACTTTATCTGGATGGCGGTATTACCGTGACGCAGTAACGTCTCGGTCTTCGGGAAAGGATTGCATTGTGCCAGAAAAACTCATCGATCTAAGCATGCCCGTACACAATGAAATGGTTACGTTTCCGCGTGTCGTGCGCCCTGCTCTTCTCATGTTTGAAACCTGGCAGGGATTCGCGGAGCGGATTGGGGCCGCTAAGTACGGCGTCAAATCACTCACGGCTCATTGCATGGTGGTACTGGGCGACCATATCGGCACCCATATGGATTCGCTACGGCACATGCGCGAGGACGCCCCGGGGCCGGAAGGGATTCCTCTGGAGTACTGCTACGGAGATGGTGTCTGCCTGGACTTTCGTCATCTTCCCTACGGCACGGGCATCAGCATTGAGGAAGTACAAAAGGCGTTGGCAAAAATCCAATACACGCTAAAGCCACTGGATATCGTGTTGATCCATACCGGAGCCGGGAAGATCCAGGACAGCGACAAATATCTCACCGACCACGTCGGCATGACCGGTGAAGCAACCAATTGGCTGCTTGATCAAGGCGTCAAAATGACGGGCATTGACGCGGTCACGTATGATCCCCCGATTTGGGCGATGTTTGAGCGAAAGAAATTCTGGGAAGCTCACCGTGTCATGTGCACACGCGAGTACTACCACCTGGAAAACCTGACCAATCTCGATCAACTCCCAGGGCATGGATTCAAGCTCAGCCTGTTCCCTATCAAATGGGTCAATACAACCGGCGCCCCGGTTCGAGCGGTCGCAATTCTAAAGGATTAACCGGCGATGCAGTTTCTATCCATATCGCAGCGGCGAAAAGGATTCGCGGAGGAGGAATACGCGAGCTTGGCAGAACTAGAGATGGAGCGTGCCCGCGAGTTGTATGCGGAAGGATGGATTCGCCAGATCTGGCATCGCGCAGACATCCCCGGCGCTTGCCTCTTATGGGAAGCCGGTGGCGAAGAGCAGATTCGTGAAAGGTGGAATACCTTTCCGTTCGCGAAGGCTGGAATGACGGAGATGTTGCTGGTTCCACTCAAACCGTACGGCGGCTTTCGCCCTACGAAACCCCCGAAGATCAGGACATAAGATTTGACCTTGAAGACGCTCAGCCAACCCGCACTTCAAGTCCCACTCACGCCCAATCAGAGGCGTGGATTTTGGGCGGCGTGGGGCGGCCTGGCCCTGGACGGAATGGATTCGTTCATTTATGCGTTAGTGCTTGTGCCCGCAATGCGCGATCTTCTGCCCCGCTCCGGGATCGAGGCCACGGTCGGCAATCTTGGATTCTATGGCAGCATCCTGTTCTCAGTCTTCCTGATCGGTTGGGGATGTGCCTTTTTGTGGGGACCGATTGCGGATCGCTTCGGACGCGTTCGCGCCCTCATACTTGCCATCCTTTGCTATTCCGTATTTACGTTCCTGGGTTGTATCGCGCAGAACATCTGGCAGCTCGGTTTATTTCGGTTTCTAGCGGGCTTCGGAGTTGGTGGAGAATTCGTGGGGGCTGCGATTTTTGTAGCCGAGGAACTGCCGGGCCGCCGCCGGGTGACTGGGGCCGGCTACCTGAACGCGGGATACTATGTCGGCATTTTCCTTGCCGCAGGACTCAACTATCTGATTGGCGCACGCCTGGGATGGCGGGCCATGTTCGCGGTGGGGTTGGCGCCCGCGTTGTTTATTGCGTTCATTCGGTATCACGTGCATGAGCCAGAGCGCTGGAGAAAACGAATCGAAAGCATAGGAGTGTGGACCGCGCGTGATTCTTTCTTTGCCCTCTTCTCGCCGGAGTATCGCAAAAGGACCACACTCAACTGCATTTTTGTGCTGGTCTCCATGATTGGTCTTTGGGCGGGCTCGGTGTATGCGCCCGGAGCGGTCACTCAAGTTGCCCTACGCGAAGGATACGGCAGCGCGGATGCGGCAAGGATCGCGTCATGGGCCACAATGCTTTTGGCTACCGGCACAATTACCGGCTGCCTGATCATGGTGCGCCTCGCCGATTGGCTCGGCCGCAGGGGTACCTTGGCCTTCTTCTTCGCCATCATGGCGGCCTCGATTTCTCTGGCCTTCGGATACACGTTTTATCCCGGACACGGTGGCTTGCGGGCGTTCATCCTGTGCCTGTTCGCGGTCGGTGTGGGCGGAGGCAGCTTCTCCGTCGAGCTTCTATGGCTACCGGAACAATACCGCAGCGAGTGCCGGGGCAGCGCCCTCGCTCTTGCTACCTGTATTGGCCGCTTTGTGGCGGCCGGTGGAACGCTGCTCGTGGGAGCGGGAATTGCGCACTACGGAAGCATCGGTGTACCGGTCGCGTTGACTTCGCTGGCATTTGTTCTCGGATTGCTATTTGTCCCTTTTGGTATCGAAACAAAGAATCAACCTCTACCCATATGAGCAGGAGCGAACGTGCGGAAATTTCAGAAGAAGATCAAGGAGTCAACCATGAATGGCATGCTGGAGCGTCGTCGCTTTTTGAAAACCATGGCCCTCGGGTTGGGGACAATGGCATTGCCCTCTTTTGAAACCGCCTTCGCGAAGAAGAAGACGCCCGCGAAAAAACTGAAAATCGGTCATACCTGCATTACGTGGGGCACATTCCCACGCCCCGGAGACGATGCCACGCTTGAACCGGCGCTCAAGGACATCTCGGCCGAAGGCTTTTGGTCGTTTGAAACCTTCCCTGAGGTCCTGGATAACTGGGACAAACGAGGACTGCTGGCCCCTATGATCGCAAAATATAGTGTGCCATTGCGGTCTGGTTATATCACCGGCAATCTCATCGATCCCTCGAAGAGAAAAGATGAGATCGCTCGCATCGTTGCACTTTCGAAGGTGGTTCAGAAATTCAACGGAGCCTTTGTTGTTCTTGCTCCGAACAGCGTCAAACGCGACACCTATAACTTTCAGGAACATCGTGCCGACATCATCTCCGCGCTGAATGACTACGCGGCCGCGGTAACGGATCTGGGTTTGGCAACCGGCCTCCATCAACATACCGGCACCTGCATCGAATCGCGGGATGAAGTCTACACCGTGATGGAAGCCGTCAATACCAAAAACCTGAAGTTCGCCCCCGACGTTGGCCAGTTGCAGAAAGGCGGGGCCGATGCGGCGAAAGTGGTGAAGGATTTTCTGCCGCTGGTAAAACATATGCATTTGAAAGATTACAAAGGCTGGGAGTGGTACTCGGGATACTGCCCGCTGGGTATGGGTACGGTCGACATTCCGGCGATTCTGGACATGGTGGAGAGCGTAGACCTGATCAACGACGTCATGGTTGAACTGGATCCGTCGCCCAATGGACCGATGACGCCGTTACAAACCGTGCAAACTACCAAAGCCTATCTGCAAAAACTGGGATATACGTTTCGCACCTGACCCCTGCGTGTGCGAAACGTTTTGGTGATGTGCTTGTGAGCCAAGGGGAATACGTACTTATGCGATCACGATACACCGCTTTACTGTTTAGAACAGCCGTTGCCTCCACATGTGTGGGGCTGGCGATCGCCTATCTTCCTAAGTCGATCTCCGCTCGATCGCAAAAAGAACCATATACCTCGTGGAGCGATTATGGTGGTTCGCCTGACTCCATGGGGTATTCAGCGATCAAACAGATCGACAAGAGCAACGTAAATCGGCTCAAGTTGACCTGGTTTGTCCCAGCGCCCGGGCCTGCCGGCAGGTTCTCGTTTAATCCTCTGGTCATCGACGGGGTGATGTATGTGGTTGGAAAGGACGACGGAATTTACGCCCTTGATGCTGCGACCGGAAAGCAAATCTGGGCTCATCCGGTGGAAGGGGGGCAGCCTACTAATCGCGGTTTCAACCATTGGATATCGAAAGACGGTAAAGATCAGCGGCTGATCTTCGCCGTCGACGGCTATCTACAGGAACTCGATATGAAGACCGGAGAGTTGATCTCTTCGTTCGGCGAAAATGGGCGGGTCAATCTTCGCGAAGGGTTGGGACGAGACCTGGCTACGGTCACTGAAGTCCAGAGTGGCACGCCGGGACGAGTCTTTGAAAATCTGCTTATCCTTGGCTCGGCGCCGGGCGAGGCCTATGGCTCGCCCCCGGGAGACATCCGCGCGTACGACGTAGAGAGCGGGAAAATGGCCTGGATCTTTCACACCGTCCCACGCCCCGGAGAATTCGGGTACGATACGTTCCCTCCGGACGCATGGAAACACGTGGGGGGCAACAACGCCTGGGGCGAAATCTCACTCGACGAGAAACGTGGGATAGCGTACTTCCCTCTCGGCTCTCCCACCTATGACCTGTACGGCGCCGATCGCACTGGCGCGGATCTCTACGGAAATTGCCTGTTAGCCCTCGATGCGCGTACAGGCAAGCGTTTGTGGTATTTCCAAATCGTGCACCATGACCTTTGGGATTACGATCCAACGGCAGCGCCGAAGCTCCTCACCGTGCAACATGACGGCAAGAAGGTCGATGTCGTAGCCCTGGCAACGAAATTTGGCTTCCTCTATGTCTTCGATCGCGTCGCCGGCAAACCTGTGTGGCCAATCGAAGAGCGGCCGGTTCCAAAGAGCGACATGCCGAACGAACAGTCCTGGCCTACCCAACCAGTCCCCACTGCCCCGCCGCCCTTCGCCCGCCAGAAGTTCACCGTCGATGACATCAACCCATATCTGGATCCGGCAGAGAAGGCGCGCATACGCGACATACTTCTAAAGGCGAGTAACAACGGCATTTATACGCCTCCCGCTTACCAGCGGCAAACGATCGAGGTGCCGGGCGAAAATGGCGGCGCCAACCAGGGCAGTACCGCCGCGGATCCATCGACTGCTGTAATGTACGTGAAGACGTATGATGCCCCAACTATTCACAGGATGACCGAAGCGCCTCCGGTGCGGCGGATGAGTTCGACCCAAGGCACGCTGGAGCAACGAGGTTATGCCCTCTATACAAAGAATTGCGTTGCCTGCCATGGACCGAATCGGGAGCGTATTACTTACCCGGCGACCATTAGTTTCGACAAATTTACCGCGACCCTTCGGGCGGGCAACGGAGTGATGCCGGCCTTCTCCGAATCGACTTTAAAACCGGAAGACATACTTTCGCTGTCCGCGTACTTAAAAGACCCCATTGCGGGAGAGGGAAATCCTGAGAACCCACAGGTCAACTCCTCAGCTCCCCCTCCCCCTGCGGGCCAGACGCGCTTTTACGGTCAGTTTGGCTTTGTGTTTCGTGCCGGCAACGGACTCGTCGCGTTCAGTCCTCCATGGTCTTCCCTCGTGGCCTACGATCTCAACGCAGGCACGATCAAGTGGCGCAGACCGATTGGAACGACACCTGGTCTTGCCGCCAAAGGTATCAAAGATACGGGTAGCTCGGCTTTCCCTAGAAATGGTCCAGTCGTGACCGCCGGAGGCCTGCTGATAATAGGAACAGGTCCAGACCGCATGGTGCACGCACTCGACAAAGACACCGGGGAGACGCTATGGGAAACGGAAATCGATGGAAACCCAGATGGAATTCCGGCGGTCTATGAGGTAGGCGGCCGCGAATATATTGCATTCTATGCAGCGGTATCCGGTGCTCCGGAGACCCTCAGCTATAAGCCCGGTAAACCGGGAGCACAGGGCTATTATGTTTTTTCATTACCCCCGGCGAGTTCTTCCGGCAGCCAGTAAGTCGCTCGCGGAACATGGCAGCATTTCACGGAGTTAGAATACCTCGGCGATGCCGGGGCTATCTTGGGAGATAGAGACATTTAGCAAGACATAGTATTCGCGGAGCAGCATAGTTAGGCCGTATGAGAGGGCTGTGCACTCAATGCCGCTCCACACTTGACCACGCTTGATCGTGCCGGGCAGCATGCGCGATCTGAGCTAACACATTTATTCAGAAGTGGAGACTATATGACCAGGAACGCGCATCTAGTAGCTCTTGCGGCCGCGACCATTGCTATCACATCTGCCCAGGTGGCCAGCGCAGCCCCCGCTCCTCCGGTGAACCGCGGGCCGGACAAATCGGTACGGCCAGACGCGGCCCAAATCCGGATATCCGTCGATCATTTGCTGGGCTGGCATGTGGGCATCTCTTCCACCGTCTTCCGTTCGCTCACATTCTCTGAAGCCGCGGCTTTGGCTGATGCCTTAGGGCTCGCGAATATTGAGGGCAACAGCGGTCAGAAGGTCAGCCCGCAGATTGACAAGAACCTTGATGATCAACTTTCTTCCGATGAAGTCGCCGCGGTCAAAGCGAGGTTGGCGGAACTGCGGCTCAAGATGACCGCCTACCGCGTCGATAGCCTCCCCTCCGAGCAGAATTCCGCGGCTAAGCTTTTCGCATTTGCGAAGGAACTAGGTGTAGAGACCATTGTTACCAGCGCGACGCCCGCGTCTCTTTCCGCCATCGACAAGCTGGCTGGCGATAGCGGAGTGAATGTGGCGATTGCGGTTGATGGAGATCCAAAAACAGTCATGGGCGCGATCGAGAATCTCAGCCCCCACGTTGGCGTCAGCATCGATTTCGGTAACTTGATCGAGCACGGGATCAAGCCGGTGGATGAACTTGCCCTGATTAAAGACCGCCTGATGGTGGTACGGTTACGCGACCGGAACGTTCTTGGGGCAAACGGCCGCGATGTTCCGTTTGGAACCGGTGTCGCGGACCTGCAGAAGTTTCTTTTCGAAGTCGCCAAGCAAGAGCCGCCACCACAGGAGGACCCCAACAAATGTGTCAATTGCAGCCGGCCATATGGAGGCACAAAGCCGCTCTTTATCGCCCTGGACGTAGACCCATGGCAAGTGGCGATAGCAACCGGGCCACAACCCGGCACATTCGGTGGAATATTCGCCGAGTTGTGGCAGCATGCCGCAGACTTTGAAAGAGTGGTCCGTCCAGCGATGGGATATCGCGTCGACGAGGATGCGAAACTTATTCCCATCACCAGCACCGATCGGATTCCTGCTGACGTGAAGGAAAAGATCGAGGCAGCTTTGCCCAAAAAAGCGCTGGTGACCCCCACCAAGCCGAGAAAGCTGCTGATCGTGGACGTTGCTCCCGCAGGCGCCTATTATCACGACACGGCGGCGCATGCCAATTTTGCCGTCCAGAAGATGGCCGACACAACGGGAGCCTACCAGGCCATCTTCAGCAACGATCTGAATAACTTGAAATATCCCAAGATCCTGGATTACGACGCGGTATTTATGAACAGCGGCGATGGAGAGGTCTTCTCCGATCCAGAAGTGTTGAGCGGACTTATTCGTTTCGTACGCGAAGGCGGAGGCCTCGCCGGCCTGCATGGTGCAAGCTACGCCTCCTGGGACGTGCCCGAGTTCGGCGACCTGATCGGCGCGCAGACCGGTCCTCATCATGTCGAGAAGGCCACGCTCAAGATCGACGACCCCGACAGCCCGCTGACTAAGCAATTTGCCGACAGCCCGCTTACTGCGGAGCTCGGCGGGAAAGGCTTCGTCTACACGGATGAGTTCTATCACTTCTTACCCACCGGGCCTTATTCACGCCAGAAGCTTCACGTGTTGATTAGCATTGATGCGGACAAATCCGATCTTAGCGAATGGCATGTCCGTCCGGACAAGGACTACGGCCTGGTTTGGATCAAGAGTTATGGTGAGGGCCGCGTCTTCAATTGTGCAATAGGGCACACGCCGACGCTCTTTGAAACACCAGCTCTGGCGCAAATGATGTTAGGTGCCATCCAATTCGTGCTCGGAGACCTGCCGGCGGACACCACACCGAGCGCAATGCTGACCAGGAAGTGACCGCGGACATGTACCATTCAGAGGATGAATGACCTAAAAGGAAGAATTGCGCTGGTTACTGGAGCAAGCCGTGGTATTGGTCGCTCCATCGCCCTGTCATTGGCCACGGCCGGTGCGGATATGGTTCTCAACTTCCTGACCCGCGCAGCGGAAGCCAAGGCAGTCGAAACAGAAATTCTACGGTTGGGACGGCGCTGTGTCTCCATTCAGGCCGACGTTTCCGTGGCCGGCGAGGTTGAGCGGCTCGCTGGCGAAGCGGAAAGGTCAATGGGGGCGGTCGAAGTCCTGGTGAACAATGCAGGCATTGCTCGACAGCAGGCTCTGGAGCAGATTACAGAGAGCGATTGGGACGAATTGATCGATGTCAATCTAAAGTCCTGCTTCCTGGTCACGCAGGCGTTTCTTCCTGCCATGCGCACTCGGAAATGGGGTCGCATTATCAACATCTCCTCGGTCGCTGCTCAAATAGGTGGTGTCGTCGGGCCACACTATGCGGCTTCGAAGGCCGGTATGCTTGGACTGACGCATTACTACGCTCGATACCTGGCAGCGGATGGGATCACCGTAAATGCAATAGCCCCAGCCCTGATCGAAACCGATATGACACGCACGAATGTGAAAGCGAGCACGGCGAATATTCCGATGGCCCGGTTCGGCTCGGTGGAAGAAGTCTCAGATATAGCGCTCTTACTGGCGACGAATGGGTATATCACGGGCCAGACGATCCACGCCAACGGCGGGTGGGTTATGAGTTAGGTGGGCCGGCTTTTAACTTACGCTTCGCCGGAATCTGTTTCTGGCCTTCTGATCCGAAGGCTGCGAGGAAGGCGTCGGCGACGTGAATTTCAAGGTCTTTGGGAGACTTGCCGCCGAACTTGCTTACGAACACGTGGCGATAGATCATGGGGCCGAGCAGGAGCGCGATGCCGATCTCAGGATCGATGCCGCGGCGGAGGATGCCGCGCTTCTCTCCACGCTTGATCATGTTGGTGAGCGCCACGCGGGCCGGCTCGACCACTCGCGCCCGCCAGATTGCACCCATCGCCCGATTGCGCGACGCGTAGGCGATCATGTGCGGCGTCATTTTTTCCCTCAGCGCCTGGCGGTCGGCAGCCGGATGATATTGCAGCTGGGCAATGAGGTCGGCGCGGAAGTCGCCAGAATCGAAGACCGGTGGCTCTTCATCGAGACCGTGCAGGTGGCCCATCACTTCCAGGCAAAGGGCATCTTTATCCTGCCAATGCTTGTAGATGGTGGCCTTGCTTACACCTGACGTCTCGGCGATGGCATCCATGCTGGTGGCATCGATGCCGTGTTCTGAAAACAAGTGCACTGCCGCATCCAAAACTTTCTTATGCGCCTGCGCGCTTCTCGGTCTCGCCATCTGCTCTCTTCTGCTCCTACGCTTCAATCTTGGTGAACAGATAGGCGCCGGCGCTCAGGAAGACCGCGGCGATTGCCGCGAGTAGCGTCACGTCGAACAACAAACTGAAGTGCCAGGTGTTGATGAGCGCGCCGCGCAGGCCGTCTACTCCATATGCCAGGGGATCGAGCCGTGGTGATTATGCTCATCGCGAGGGGCAGATTGGCCAGGGGAAAGAGCGCGCCCGATAGAAAAAAGATGGGCATGACCAGGAAGTTCATTACCAGTTGAAATCCCTGCATGTCCTTAATGACCGAGCCGATGGCGGTGCCCAACGCGGCAAAAACCACAGCGATCATGACCACGAAGAGAAAGGCGACAGGGATGGCAAACCAGCTGTGGGGGCGGAAGCCCGCGATAAGGCAGATGACAAGGATCAGTGTGCCCTGGATCACAGCGACAGTTGCGCCGCCGAGCGTGCGTCCGATCATGATTTGCATGCGGGACACGGGAGCTACCAGCGTTTCTTTGAGGAAGCCAAATTGCCGATCCCAGAGCATCGCTATGCCGGAGAAGACGGAGCTAAAGAGGACCGTCATCCCGACGACGCCGGGGGCCATAAACTGCAGATAGCTGCCGTGGCCGGCCTGCTTGAAGACCGGACCAAGTCCGAAACCCAACGCCAGCAGGTAAAGGCATGGTTGGCCAAGAGACACCACGATCTGCACCCGCGAGCGCACATAGCGCTTCAGTTCCCGCAGCCACAAGATATAAATCGCACCCATATGATTTCCTCTCCTGACGATGGTTAGCGCCGTTGGAACATCTGCGCCATCTGGCGCAACCTATCCTTTGAATCTGCACTTTCATCGCGTAGCGAAGAGCCGGTGAGGGCCAGGAATGCGGCTTCAAGCGATTCGGTCTTGGTCTGCTCCCTTAACTCTGCCGAGGTGCCCTGGGCCACGATCGTCCCGTGATCCATGATCGCGATGCGATGGGCAACGCGATCGGCCTCATCCATATAATGCGTCGTCAGAAAGACCGTGGTTTTTTCCGTTTCGTTGAGCCGCTTGACGTGGGTCCATAGTTGATTTCGGCTCTGCGGGTCGAGACCGAGCGTGGGCTCATCGAGAAAGAGAATCTTAGGCGTGTGCAGAAAGCCACGGGCGATCTCAAGCCGCCGCTTCATGCCGCCGGAGAAGGTCTTCACGTATGCATCTTTGCGCTCCCACAGTTCGAAGAGTTTCAGCAGTTCCTCGGTGCGCTGGCTCCTGACCTTGCGGGGTACATGATAGAGGACGCCATGCAGATCCATGTTTTCGTAGGCGGTCTGTTCGTTGTCAAGGCTAGGGTCCTGAAAGACGATGCCGAAGCGCTGACGGGCGAGCTTTTGCTTCGTTGTAGGATCAAGCCCATCCAGTTCGATGCGGCCACTGGTGGGGCGCAACAGAGTGGTAAGCATCTTGATGGTGGTGGTCTTGCCGGCACCGTTCGGCCCGAGAAAGGCGAATATCTCTCCCTGCGCGACGTCGAAACTAATGTCGTTGACGGCGGTGAAATCTCCAAATTTTTTGACCAGATGGCTGACCGAGATCATGCGAGAACGTACCTCCTAGGAGCAGAAAGCTTCCCGGCAGATAAATACTGAACGGTTTAGTTATATTGTCAAGCGACCGGCTCCCGCCAGAGCCACGTGGAGATAGATTCCGGCCAACCGTTGGCCAAGATAAAGATGAAAGACATGACCAACATAGTCATGTCTGTTAAAATGGGGTTATGAAGAGCGTGAACATCAGCGTCCTGAAAGCGCAACTCAGCGCACACATCCAATTGGTCAGGAGGGGTGAGGAGGTGCTGATTTGCGACCGAAACAAACCTGTTGCACGAATCATTCCCTGCTCTTCCAATGACTACGCCGAGCAACAGCAGCGGCTTGTCGCACGGGGCACCCTTGTGCCACCACAGGAAGTCCTCAGGGTCTGGAACCGTGCCTTGGCCTATGCCCCCGGGGAATGTTTCTGATAATGCGATGGAACAAATATGGCAGCAAGAACGCGAAGGCAGGTAGACCGCGTCGCGGCATTCTGGGACGCAAGTGCCCTTGTGCCTCTCTGTGTACGCCAAACCCTCACGTCTCGTGTACGGAGTCTGTACAACGCGTACGAGGTCACCGTCTGGTGGATCACTCCCGTTGAAATCGCCAGCGCCCTCGCCCGGTTGCTGCGCATGCAACAAATCAATGCCCAAGAATTAACCGCAGCGCGGAAGCTCAGGAATGATCTTTCTGAGACATGGTGGGTCGTCCAGCCCTCCGATATCCTGCGGGCGAGTGCCTTAGCGCTAGTGGAGCGGTACGATTTGCGCGCCGCCGATTCCCTTCAACTTGCGGCTGCCATCGAGTGGTGCGAGCATCAGCCACATGGGAGAGTTTTTCTGACTGCCGACCAACGATTGCGTGACGCCGCGCTACTCTGTGGCTTTGAGACCGGCCATCTCTAGTTAAAGCATTCAGTAGCCTTCAACGCTCTATAGCTCATATACTTGCCCATGATACCTGCAGCAGAAATTCAACCGGGCGCGGGGGCGTGTGTTTAAATTGTGCGCTGTTGTGAGAATTGCGGAGCGGAAAGATCTTACGCGTGGCGATAACCAAATATCTTCTTAAAAGCACGATCGTCGGGGCCCTGGGCGGGCTCTTGTTTGGCTTTGACACGGCTGTGATTGCAGGCACCACCCAACAGTTGACGTTGGTGTACCAACTCACACCCTTCACCCTCGGGCTGACCGTCTTTATCGGGCTGGCGGGCACGGTGATCGGAGCGATGACTTCGGGAGTGCTGGGCCAACGAATTGGCGCCCGCGAGGCGCTCCGCATCATGGCCATTCTCTATACCGTCTCAGCGCTCGGATGCGCGTTCGCCTGGAACTGGCCCGCGCTGGTGGTCTTTCGGTTCATTGGTGGCATTGGAATTGGCGGATCTTCCGTCCTTGGTCCGGTCTATATCGCGGAATTGGCGCCCGCCAAGTGGCGAGGCAGGATGGTAGGCCTGTTTCAAATTAACGTGGTCGCCGGCATCCTGCTTGCCTACCTTTCCAACTACCTCATCTCGCTGCTCAACCTGGGCCAGTTGCAATGGCGCTGGCAGCTCGGTGTTGCGGCGGTTCCTTCTCTTCTCTTTCTGATCATGTTGTACGGAATCCCCCGCAGCTCACGCTGGCTGGTAACCAGAAATAAGACCGACGAAGCGCTCGCCATTCTGAAGATGATGGGCTCTCCGGACTCGGTGGCCGAACTGCGCGAAATTGTCGATTCCGTACATCTGGAGCGTGGCATGGCGGCCGAGCCGCTGTTCAAGCGCGAGTATCGCCTGCCTATCTTTCTCGCGATCAGCATCGGACTCTTCAACCAACTCGCGGGAATCAACGCCATCCTCTATTACTCAAACTACATCTTCGCCTCGGCCGGCTTCAATGAACTTTCCAGTTCCCTGCAGACGGTGCTGATCGGACTGATGAATCTGCTGGCGACCTTACTGGGCATGTCGCTCATCGATAAACTGGGGCGAAAAACACTGCTTCTTATCGGCAGTGTGGGGATGACCCTATGCCTTTCGGGTGTCGCGGCCGTCTTTTTCACTCATACCCATGCCGAGACGCTGGTTTGGCTGCTGGTTGCCTATATTGCCTTCTTCTCCGTTTCTCAAGGTGCCGTGATCTGGGTTTACATCGCCGAGGTTTTCCCCAACCGCGTCCGCTCCAAGGGGCAGAGCCTGGGATCGTCCTCGCACTGGATTATGAACGCCATCATTTCCCTTCTTTTCCCAGTGCTCGCAAAATATTCAGGCGGACTGCCCTTTGCCTTCTTTGCGGCTATGACCACGCTGCAGTTCTTTGTGGTGCTGTTTGTCTACCCGGAAACGAAGGGGATCACCCTCGAGCAACTGCAACGCAAGCTTGGCATTGCGTAATGCTCTAGCTCTGGCTTCGCGCGTAGGAGGTTCCCCTCGACACCCCTAGCGTTTGCACGTAAAATACGTGGTACACACTAAAAGAGTGAGACTCGCGTATGCCTGAAATGCGAAAACAAAACCTGACCGTAAGCCTCAGCCCAAACACGATAAAAAAGGCCAAGGTTCTCGCGGCTAAGCGCTCTACATCCATCAGCGGCCTCCTGGCCATGCAAATTGAGGCCTTGGTGGACACGGAGGAAGCGTACGAGAATGCGCGTCGAGCAGCACTCGACCTGATGGAGCGAGGCTTCCACATGGGCGGAAACCCTTCCGTCGACCGAGAGGCATTGCATGAACGGTAAGGCATTTGTTGACACAAATGTCTTAATCTACGCCTACGATCTCGACGCGAAAGAGAAGCACTCGGTCGCAAAGGAAACCGTATCAGAACTCTGGGCCAATCGGAACGGCGTTCTCAGTGTGCAGGTACTACAGGAATTCTATTTCAACGCGACCAGAAAGCTCTCGAAACCGCTCTCGAAGAAGTATGCCCGCACCATTGTGGAGCAGTATTCTATCTGGTGCATCGACACGTCACCGGCGGAGATCGCGGTTGCCTTTCGTATAGAGGATGAGGCCCGACTTGGGTTCTGGGACGCACTCATCTGTGCCACGGCCCTGAAGGCAGGCGCGGAACGGATTCTGTCCGAAGACTTGAACGCGGGACAGAAGATTGCCGGCATTCGAGTCGTTAATCCTTTCTCGCAGCTTAAATCGAAGTAACGATCGGAAACCGCTTACGTGATGGGCGCGGGATTGAACAAAGCAAACTCATTGTGGAGACCCCAATGATCCGCCCACGTTTGTTTGCGGCCACTGGCCACCTCAAGAATCGTCTCGAAGATCTGTTCGCCCACTTGCTGAATGGTTGCCTCACCGGTGGCGATGCGGCCGGCATCGATATCAATCAGGTCGGACCATCTATCCGCCAATGCACTCCGAGAGGCCACCTTGATCACCGGAACCATGGCTAGTCCATAAGGAGTTCCACGTCCGGTGGTGAAGACATGCATGTTCATGCCCGCAGCCAGCTGGAGGGTTCCACAGACAAAGTCACTGGCTGGTGTGGCAGCAAAGATAAGTCCCTTGGTAGTGACGCGTTCCCCAGGGCCGAAAACACCGGCCAGCGCGCTGCTGCCTGCTTTTGCAGTCGAGCCCAGCGCCTTCTCAACAATATTTGTCAGTCCTCCGGTCTTGTTTCCCGGAGTTGGATTGGCGCTGCGATCGGCGCCGCCCTCTTGTAGATACGCGTCGTACCAGGCCATTTCGCGAATCAGCGCGCGGGCGACATCTTCGTTTGCCGCACGGGCTGTCAGTAAATGAACTACGTCGCGAACCTCGGTGACTTCTGAAAACATCACGGTCGCGCCGGCGCGCACCAGAAGATCCGCGGCATAGCCCACGGCCGGATTAGCCGTGACCCCGGAGAACGCATCGCTTCCCCCACATTGCAAGCCCACAACCAGATCGGCCGCCGGCCGGGTTACTCGGGTTCGCGCATGCAGCTGAATGAGCCGTTTCTCCGCCATCTCCATGATGGCCGTAATCATGTCGCCAAAGCTCCGATGCTGCTCATCCTGCAGGCGAATGACATAGGGCACGCTGGACAGTATGGGAAGGCTGCTTGCCGGCAGCATCTGCGCCGGCTGGAGTTTCTCGCAGCCGAGGCTGACCACCATCGGAGCCCCGCCAAGGTTCGGATTCAGACTCAGATTGCGCAGGGTGCGAATAGGAATTTCGGAGCCCGGCGCATTGATCGCAACCCCGCATCCATAGGGATGAGTGATCGCAATCACATCGTCAACGTTCGGATACCGCGGAAGAATCTCTGAGCGTATGCGGTTGACCGCAAACTCTACCGTAGCGGAAACGCACTGCACCGTCGTGGCAATACCGAGAATATTTTTTGTTCCGGCAGATCCGTCGTGATTGAGATAGCCCTCGAAGGTATATCCATCAAGCGGGGGCAGCGGGGCCGGCACAGCGGTCGCAAGGGGAAGCTGATCGAGCGGCGGGGCAGCGGGCAAGCTCATGACTCCCTCGTGCACCCAGCTGCCTTGTGCGATCGGGACTTCAGCGTATCCGATAACGACGCCATAACGAACAATCGGCTGGCCACGCTCAATCGCGGACAAGGCAACCTTGTGTGCTTCCGGTATCGCCTCCAAAAGCGTCAGGCCGGAGTCGAATTGGGCTCCCGATGGAAGACCGCCTTCATTGGCGATGATGGCCACGTTGTCTTGTGCATGAACCTGGATACACCGGGGCCGGAGTTTGCTGCTTGTGGTCATCATGCCTTCCTTACGCAGCGGAAGCCGATGTTCGAGGCTGAGCTGTCGGGAGTGTTCGAGGTCCGCGCAGCAACACGATAACGGTTGCAATACGATGCGTGACAAAGAAACGAGCCGCCTTTCATCACTCTGGCTTGTCCCGTCGACGGCCCGATTGGGTCATGGAGCGTGGACTTAGAGGAAAACGATGTATGAAACCAATCGGCGCACCACTCCCAAACGTTTCCGGTGACACAATACAGCCCATAACCGTTTGGCTGAAAGCTATCGACCGGACAACTCCCTCGATAGCCGTCCTCGCCGGTATCGTGATAGGGAAATTGGCCCTGCCAGATGTTGCACAGATGTTTTCCTCCCGGAGTAAGTTCATCTCCCCAGGGATAAAGGTTCTGTTCGAGGCCGCCACGAGCGGCATACTCCCATTGCGCCTCCGTCGGAAGTGTCTTCGACGCCCATTTCGCATAAGCCGCGGCATCGTTCCACGAAACATGCACCACCGGATGATTCAGACTGGTCTGTACGTCAGAACCGGGACCCAGAGGGTGATTCCAGGTTGCACCCGGAACCTTGCACCACCACGGCGTGGGAGCGGCTGTGTCTTCAACCAGCTCGTCGAAGCGCTCCGGCGGGATATGAGACCAGAAGACAAAGGACCATCCAAATAACTCGGCCTCGGTGCGAAAACCTGTGCTCTCTACAAAGGCGGCGAAGTCAGCATTGGTTACCGCATAGGTATCGATATCGAACGCTGCCAGTGAGACAGAGCGGACCGGGCCTTCGCCATCGGCGGGAAAGCCGCGATCGTAATCCGTACCCATGAGGAAAGTCCCGGCCGGGAGCGCCACCATAGCCCGGTGCGCATCGTCTGAAGACGAGGCAAACGACGTGCCTACATGCGGATGGCCCGATTCTCGCCGTTCTCCAGGAGAACAACAGGAGCCGGGTGTATTGTCGCTCATCATGCAGCCTCGGTCGAATGCTAAGTATAGAGCTTTGCGGGCACAATCTCCGGCTCCGGCTCGCCGGCAGCTACGATCATCTTTTTCAACTCGTCTCGCAGCGTGTCCGCATGTTTACGGTATTCCTTGCGGGCCGCCAGATTGATGATCTCGTTCGGGTCGCCGCGTTCATCGTAGAAGAGATACTCGTGGTATTTCGTTCCGCCTTTGTCGGTTCGTACGTTTGCATCCGGATCGGCCACACAATAAACCCAGTCCGCGGTTCGAATCGCTCGAGCAACCATCGCTTCGCTAATTTGAATGAGCTCTTTGTTTGGCCATTCGTCGCGGGCTTTCTGGTCGGTGAGCAGCGGAAGCAGGCTTCTTCCCTTCATCGAAGCCGGCGCCTCGACACCTGCTGCCTCAAGCAGCGTGGGCGTGATGTGAAGATTGCCGACGATCTCATCCAGCCGCTGCGATCCATTGAAGCCGGGGCCTTCGATGATCAATGGAATACGAATGGAAGCATTGTGGGGGCTACGTTTGTATTCCTCGTTTCGAGTCATGAACTGGCAGCCATGATCGCTGATGAAAACGAAGATGGTGTCATCCGCGAGATGCTCCTCTTCCAGGATTTTGCGAATTCTCCCTATGGAAGTGTCGATCGACTCGCAGCAGCCGTAGTAATCCGGCAACTGCGACTGCCAATTTCCCGGGAAAGGGCGAAGGTCGTGCGGCACAAATGAGTCCTGAAAACGCTCCGCCACGCCCTTAGGCGCGATAAAGCGCTTGGCGTCGTTCTGAAAATGGGGCTCCAACTGGGAGATGAAGAGCAGGAACGGCTTGTCCTGTGGCTGGCGCAAAAACTTCTCCGCACGATCGGTTACGAAGTCGACGCGGAACTCATCTTTAAAGGTGATCTCCTTGCCGTCTCGATCGTAGATCGTGCCTTCATAGGGGTGGGTGGTGAATTCAAACTCGTTGGCGCCTTCCCACATATCGAGAAAGCCGGCGCGATACTCCGGCTTGACGTAGCCGCGGCCACCACCTGCTTCCTCGGTGCCAGGAGCGAGATGCCACTTGCCCAACAAGTTTGCCGTGTATCCCGCCTTGCGGAGTTCGCCGGCCAGCGTCGGCAGCGAGGGGTCGATAGGCAGTGCATTGTGCCAGACGCCCGTCTCGGTTGCATAACGACCAGTCAGCATGACGGACCGAGAGGGGGAACATACCGGCTGGTTGGTGACAGCATGGGTAAACAGCGTGCCGCGCTCTGCCATGGCATCGAGATTTGGAGTATTGGTCGAGCTATTCAGGCGGTTGGCGCCAATGAAGTCCCAACGGAACTGATCGGCCAGATAGAGAATGATATTCGGCTTCTTCTTTCCCGCTGCGGGTACTACCGGGCTCTGTGCTTTGGCCGTAAGCGCTGCTGCGGCCGCGGCCGTTGTTCCCAACATGAAGTCACGTCGATTGGTGGGCAATGCAAAACTCCCTTCTACATCTTACGGCGGTCTCCTGCTTGAAGGAAAACCTTGCCATGTATCAGAAGTAATACTTTCAGGCTAAGTTACAGCTCGCGGGGATCGTCGTTACCCTGGCGGCCGGCAATTCCAAGGCCAATATTAGAGACCGCCGAAACGAAACACGCAAGGATGGGTCGTGCCGCACTATCGCTCGGAGCCGCAAGGAAGACTTGATGGGGTAACGTTCGTAGACGCTATTTGGCGCGACAACAACAGAAGCCGGGGCGGCTTCCGCAAAGATAGGCCGTGTTGTCATTCCGCAGGAGCATGAGTGAATGACCCGTACGATGAGAAAGTATCATACGGATCAGCTCGGCGCTATACCTGGCTCCGCGGCTATACAGGCTGCGGAAAAACCCGAATTCTTTGAAGGGGACGGCCTTCGGAGGGTGTGTGAGAACTCTGTTCTAAGTCCCGAAGGGACGGCTGAACCTAGCCCAGGACGAGAGTCCTGGGTAGATATAAGCAATCCGACCAGTCCCGTAAGGGACGGCTGAACACAGGGGACGAGGTTTCAGCCGTCCCTGGCGGGACTAGTCCAGCTTTTTCGGTTAACCCAGGACTCACGTCCTGGGCTAAGTTCAGCCGTCCCTTCGGGACTGGAGCAGAGTTCTCGCACACGCTCTTCGGGCCGTCCGTAACTGATTGCAAATCTGTCCGGATTTACAGGCTGCGGAAAACTCAATGCTCTTGAAGGGTACGGCCTTTAGGCCGTACATAACTATTTTGAAATGAATGCGGCTTTAGCCGCTGAGGGAACGGCTATTCGACCTTTTCCCGCAGCCTGTCTAGTCCAGCCAAGACAGAATAGGATTACACCATGCCTGATTCCTCGAACGAAATCTGTTACATGCGTGCGGTCGACATGGTCGATGCGATCCGCACTAAGAAGCTTTCCTCGCGCGAAGTGATGCAGGCTCACTTGAAGCAAATCGCCCAGGTGAATACCAAGGTGAACGCGATGGTGACCATGGTTCCCGAAGACCAGTTGATGGCGCAGGCGGCTGCGGCCGACGAGGCGCTCGCCCATGGCAACTGGCTCGGCCCTCTGCATGGTTTGCCGGTTGCCGTGAAAGACCTGCACGAGACCCACGGGATCCGCACTACCTATGGCTCCCCGCTACACAAAAACAACGTGCCGGATTTCGATTGCCGGGTAGTGCAGCGGGAGAAGGAGGCGGGAGCGATTGTGCTGGGCAAGACCAACGTGCCGGAATTTGGCCTTGGCTCGCAGACCTTCAATCCCGTCTTCGGCCCAACGCATAATCCTTACGACACGACCAAGACATGCGGTGGAAGCACTGGCGGCGGGGCGGTCGCGATCGCATGTGGTATGGCTCCATTGGCGGACGGCAGCGATATGGGCGGGTCGCTGCGCAATCCTCCCAATTTTTGCAATGTAGTCGGCATTCGCCCTTCCCCGGGGCGCGTGTCGAACGTACCCACCAATTTAGGTTGGTTCACGCTTTCGGTTCCCGGACCGGTGGCTCGTAACGTCACGGATTGTGCGTATTTCCTGAGCGTGCTCGCCGGCTACGATCGCCACTCACCCATCTCCATTGAACAACCAGGCACTCCGTTTGCCCAGCCTTTGGGAAATCGCAGCTTCAAAGGAGTGCGAGTCGCGATGTTCAAGGATATGGGATTGCCGTGGGAGCCGGAAGTGAAAAGCGCGGTGCAGGCACAGCGAAAAGTCTTCGAATCGCTGGGCTGCATTGTCGAAGACGCGGAGCCAAATTTTGCAGACGCCAACGAATCCTTTCTGGCCTGGCGGCACTGGTCGACGGAGTTAGCCTTTGGCGATTTGCTGGCCACACGTGGCGACCAGCTTAACGAATACATTCACTGGCACGTGGAGGAGGGCCGCAAACTTACCGGGCCTCAACTGTCTCGGATCGAGGCCAGGCGCACGGCGCTCTTTCAGCGTTTATGTAACTTCGAAGGAAAGTATGAGTTTTTCGTTCTGCCCGTGAACCAGGTGCTCCCCTTTGGAGTCGACATTCATTACCCGAAAGAGATTGCCGGGGTACAGATGGAAAACTATATTGCCTGGATGAAGTCGGCTTATTACATTTCTGCAGCGGGAAATCCGGCGATGTCAGTTCCCTGCGCTTTCTCTGCAAGCGGGCTCCCGATCGGTATCCAGATTGTTGGCCGCCACCACGATGACTGGGGCGTGCTTCAGCTGGGTTACGCATTTGAACAGGCCACCAATATCGGGCAGCGACGTCCGGTTGTGGTCTAGCGTTCGACCATGTGCAAAACAGCAGATGCCGTCCAAACGTCACCTCGCCTCATACGTTTCCCCCAACAACGATGCCTGCTTCCCTGGACAAAGACAGTGGTTGGGAGATGAAACTCATTTCGACAAGTCTGGGGCGAAGGCAGGCTAAGGCTGCAACTCAGACTGATTTGAGCGCAGGTCTCCCACGATAAACCAGTAGCAGAAGATGCCGGCGAGCAACACAATCGCGGCTAGTGCAAAGCCGGGGGCATAGGAGCCCGTCCGGCTAATGAGCAGGCCGGTGAGCAGCGGCGCGAGGACACCGGCCAGGTTGCCGGCGAAGTTCTCAAAACCGGTCCACAGACCCACGTCCTCGTGGGGTGCGCAGCACTGCAGAATTACCAATAAATTACCGGTGGCGAGGCCAACCATCGAAGCGCCGGCGATCAGCGCCACGGCAGTGTTGGCATTATGAACCCGGGACGCGGGAATGAGCAGTAAGCCACAAAGGAAGGCCACGGTTACGATTCCCTTGCGGGTTCGGGTTTCGTCCCAACCGAACGCTATCAACCGGTCGGCGATCCAGCCACCCAAAGGTTCGCTGGCTCCAAATACGAAATACGGAAGTGAGGAGAAAAAGCCCGCGCGGAGGATGGTGAAGTGCCGCACGGTCACCAGGTAGTCCGGGAGCCAGGTGACAAAGAGATACCAGTAGTAATCGAAGCAAAAGAAACCGAGGCAGATACCGATAAGGTTGCGATTCGTCAGCAGCCACCGCAGGTGCTGTCGCTGGTTGCGCGTTGACGTAGAAGGCCGGGGGTGCTGGTCGAGCCGGCCTTTGGTGGCCCACAGCCAGGGGAGAACCCACAAAAGCCCGGCGAACCCGATGAATTGAAAGGTAAGACGCCAACCCAGCCGGACCAGCAGCCAGGGGATGATCAGGCCACCCAGAACTAAGCCCATGCGCGTGCCAAAATCAAATAGACCGCACGGGAGGCCACGCTCTGTGGACCCGAATAACAGGCTGACGATCTTCGTTCCGCCGGGCAGATAGATGGACTCACCTATGCCGAGCAACAGGCGAAACAAGATCAGCACGCCCAGGCTTCCAGCGAAACCCGTCAGGCCCTGGCCCAGGGACCACAGCACAAACGATCCAAAGTAGAGCCACCGCAGGTTGACGCGGTCGGCGGCCCAGCCCACCGGGATCTGCATGAGGGCGTAGGTCCAGAAGAACGCCGAAAGCAATAAACCCTTGCTCTCCGGGCCCAGCCCCAGATCCCTGGACAGCAGCGGCAGGGCCAGTGAAATGCTGGATCGGTCAAGGTAATTAATGAGGGAGGCGGCAAACAACAGCCATACGATCGTCCAGCGGCCGGATTTAAAGCGTGCACCGCCGCCCAGGGTGGCGTTCTCTGCGGAATAGTGAGCGTCTCGCGGCATTGGCCTCAGGTTCTATGTCGTTCTGCGTGATCGCCTAAGCCGCCCAATCAGTCGCGGAGAGCGTCTCAAGCAGAATAGGCCCACCCGGACGAAAAGGAAATCCGAGCCTGAACAGAATCCAACCACAAAAGCCACGACGACCTGCCCAACACCGCGGACTGGGATGAAAACAAGCGCCTGCAGAGGCTGCGCTGTGCCAGCCCCGGACTTTTAGTCCGGGGAAGCGGGTTTTCAAACCCGGCGCAAATGCAATGTAATCATCGTGGGCTTCAGCCCCTGCTGGGAATTTCAGGATAGGGACCCAATTCAATAAGACTTCCTATCTATCCAGCCATTGGCACCACCCGGCCCTTGGCAGAGTTCGTCCCTTCGGCCGCCGGGCAACCAAAGGGACGCGGCGACTCTGATAATCTTTTGAAATTGCAGGTTCTCGAAAGGAGCCTCCGTGTACTTTGATTACTTTGCATCCACACCAGCTAGGCAGCACAGGCTTAGCTCACATGTTTGGCTGTCAGTGATCGCTCTGGGCTTGGCCATTCTTTTATGCCCTGCCGGAAAGGCGCAGGACGACGTTCCGCACACCGGTAGCGATGTCCCTCCCATCCTGAAAATCGGCTCGCATGCGCCGGATTTTAACCTGCCGGGAGTCGACGGAAAATCGCACAGCCTCAATGACTATGCCTCGAGCAAGGTGCTCGTTGTTGTCTTCAGTTGTAATCACTGCCCGGTCGCACAGATGTACGAAAAGCGAATCAAGCAGTTATACACAGACTATAAGGACCGGGGAGTCGCCGTGGTTGTGATCATGGGCAATGATCCGAAAGCCGAGGAGCTCAGCGAATACGGATACACCGATGTAGGCGATTCTTTTGCGGATATGAAGGCCCGCGCTGCATACCGGAACTTGCCCTATCCCTACTTGTATGACGGCGCCACGCAGGCGGTCGCACTGAAATACGGACCGACGGCAACTCCCCACGCGTTCATCTTTGACCAGCAGCGCATTCTGCGTTACGAAGGACGGATCGACAGCAACCAACGTGAGGAGCTGGCGAAGAAACACGAGGCCAGAGATGCCGTCGATGATCTTCTTGCTGGAAGAACGGTCGCCGTCACCGATACGCCCGCGGTTGGCTGCTCCACCAAGTGGGCCTACAAAGCTGCCAACGTCGAAAATGAGAACGTGCATTTCAACGAGAGGCCGGTAACCCTGGATTTGATCTCTGCCGATCAGCTCACAAAACTGCGCCAGAATGCCGGTACAGACAAGCTCTTGCTCGTGAACGTGTGGGCTACCTGGTGCGGGCCATGTGTCAAAGAATTTCCGGATCTGCAAACAATGGTCCGCATGTATGCAAACCGGCCATTGAATATCGTGACGTTAAGCATCAACAACCCTGACGAGAAGCCACTGGTCTCCGCATTTCTTCAGAAGCAGCACGCGTTCAACAAAAACTATCTCTTTAACAGCGACGATGCGGCCGATGCGGTAAAAGCCCTTGGCACGGGCTGGGAGGGCGGTGCTCCGTACACCGTTCTGATCGGGACCAAAGGCGAAGTGCTCTACAAAACGCAGGGAGAGATGAACGTTTTGGAGGTGCGCCGCGCCATATTGAAGAACGTTGCTGACGACCTCTACCTCGGACAGCACGCCTATTGGAACAGCACATTCTGAGGCAAACCTATTTCCCAGGCTACCCTGAGGCGAATGAGTATCCTGTCCTCCGTTTCCAGTCATTTATTGTTCGCATCAGTTGGCTCTGTTCCGCACGCCGTCGCCATCGAGATCTCATCAATGCCGCCTGCACCAGGCTACCCCACTTGTGTTCGAAGTGCGCAGGAAGATAGGTAGCTCGAAGCAGGAATACAACGAACAACGGCCACATAACAGTCTCGGTTACAGAACACCGCCCGAGTTTTGATGCTTTGTATCAGGGCACGACTTCAGTCGTGCCGCTCAAGGTCAACAAAGATATGGGCTTTAGCCCCTGCGCGAGAGCTAAGAGAAAACCGCAGGAGTCATGGGCCTGCGGCCCGCCGAAGGTGATGAAAAACGCCTTCTGCCCAGCAACCACTTTCCATCAGCAACCACTTTCCATCAGAATGTCACCCTTTCCTTGTCATCTCGCCTGCCCCGCTATGCCCCGGCCTGCCGCGGGGCTTGCCGTGGGACCGTACCCGGATTTCCTACTTCACCGCTCTTACCATCGACCGCTTGTGTGGTTCTCCTTAAAGAGAACCACATGCAGTTGACCGAAGCCGCAACTCTCGACAGGAAATCCGGGGAAGCCGACCTGTCCCGCTGCCCCGCCTGCCCCGGCCTGCCGTGGGGCCCGCCGTGGGGCTTGCCGTGGAGAGATCTGCGTTTTCACTTTAGCCCTCGGCTACGTCTTTCTTTCCCTGAAGGGTACGGGCTAAAAGAGGGTGCGTGAGAACTCGCTTTTTGAAGGGTACGGGCTATTTAGCCCCTGCGCTTTTTTCTCTGCCAAGTCGGCCTATCAGTCCTGCTTTAATGGGGTTCTGAACCATCAATAGATGCGCAATGCATTTCGTGCAGGATTGCCATTGCAGGGCAGATCAGTGGCTCCCATATTCCCCGCCTCCACGTCGCTCTTTTCCACAATGGCCCGGAGGCCCTGTCTTGCCAAAATATCAAGTTAGAGATAGTCTAAATTGCGGTGGACACCGAGGCGATCAAACGGTCATTGGAAAGCGGCGGGTTGCGCTGCACTCCGCAGCGCTACGCCGTGATGGCCTTCTTGATGGAACAGAACAGGCACCCCACCGCCGTCGAGATCTTCGAAGCCGTGAATAGGACCGATCCCCGCTCTTCAAGGGCCACCACTTATAACAATCTGCGTGACCTGGTACAGGCAGGCTTGGTGCGTGAAGTGGCGGTCGAGGGCCGCGCCGCGCGATTCGATGCCAAAGGTCTGCTGCATCACCACTTCATCTGCGACCGCTGCGGAAATGTTGAGGACATCGAGTGGTACGACGTGCCCAGGCCTGCCCCGCGCTCCCTGGGTAAACGGATCGTTCGCGATTGCGAACTCATTTTCCGCGGATTTTGCACCAAATGCGCGGCGAAGCACGGTGCGCGTCAGCGTCGGTAAGCGTCGGCGGGCGCGTGGTGAAATGGCCTGCCGTGAAACCTAAACATTCAAGACCACAACACTGCTGAGGAGAGACTCAATGGCGAGCAAAGGAACCGAATTTACGTCCGAAGCGAAATCCGAAGTGAACGCGCAGGTAGCGTCCGCAGCGAAATGTCCGGTCGACCACGGAGCGATCGCAGCCAGCCCGGTAAGCGCACCCAGCGGGCCGCGTACCAATCGTGACTGGTGGCCAAACCATCTCAGGCTGGAGTTGCTCCATGCGCACTCCGAGCTTTCCGACCCCATGGGCGCAGAGTTCGATTATGCGAAGGAGTTTAAGACCCTCGACTACGAAGGCCTCAAGAAAGATCTGGCCTTTGTCATGACCGACTCGCAGGATTGGTGGCCCGCCGACTTCGGCCACTACGGTCCGCTGTTCATCCGGATGGCCTGGCACTCAGCCGGCACCTACCGCACCTACGACGGCCGTGGCGGCGGCGGACGCGGTCAGCAGCGCTTCGCTCCTCTCAACAGCTGGCCTGACAATGTCAACCTCGACCGCGCCCGCCGGCTGCTGTGGCCCGTGAAGCAAAAGTACGGCAAGAAAATTTCCTGGGCCGACCTGATGATCCTGGCCGGCAACGTCGCGCTGGAGACGATGGGCTTCAAGACCTTCGGCTTCGCCGGCGGCCGCCCAGACACCTGGGAGCCCGATCACGATGTCGACTTCGGCGCCGAAGCCACCTGGATGGGCACCGACAAGCGTTACTCCGGTGACCGCGAGCTGGCCGACCCGTATGGCGCGACCACCATGGGGCTCATCTATGTGAACCCTGAAGGCCCCGAGGGCAAGCCAAACCCCGCAGGTGCGGCCAAAGACATCCGTGTCACCTTCGGCCGCATGGCCATGAACGACGAAGAGACGGTCGCGCTGATCGCGGGCGGCCACACCTTCGGCAAGACCCACGGCGCCGGCCCGGGCACCCACCTCGCGCACGAGCCCGAAGGAGCGCCGATTGAAAACCAGGGCCTCGGCTGGACCAGCGCCTACAAGACCGGCATCGCCGGGGACGCGATTACCAGCGGCCTGGAGGTTACCTGGACCACCAAGCCCACGCAATGGTCCAACGAGTACTTCGACCACCTCTTCAAATTTGAATGGGAACTCACCCAGAGCCCCGGCGGCGCGAACCAGTGGAAACCCAAAGGGCGACGCCGGCGCCAACACCGTGCCCGACGCCCACGACCCCAACAAGAAGAAGCAGCCGGCCATGCTGACCACCGATGTGGCGCTGCTCGCGGATCCGGCCTACGTGAAAATCTCCCGTGACTTCTACGAGCATCCGGAGAAATTCGCTGACGCCTTCGCCCGCGCGTGGTTCAAATTGACTCACCGCGACATGGGTCCGCGCGCCCGTTATCTCGGGCCCGAGGTTCCGGCCGAGGAGCTTATCTGGCAGGACCCCGTGCCCAAGGTCGACCACCCGCTGGTCGATGATCAGGACGTCGCCGCCCTCAAGGCCAAGGTGCTCGCGTCTGGCCTCTCCGTCTCCGAGCTCGTCTCGACCGCCTGGGCCTCGGCCTCGTCGTTCCGTGCCTCCGACAAGCGTGGCGGCGCAAACGGCGCCCGCATCCGCCTTGCTCCGCAAAAAGATTGGGAGGTCAATCAGCCCGCCCAACTGGCCCGCGTGCTGAAGACGCTCGAGAAGATCCAGGGCGAGTTCAACGCGTCGGCCACTGGCGGTAAGAAGATCTCGCTGGCCGACCTGATCGTCCTCGCGGGTGCTGCGGGTGTCGAGAAGGCGGCCAAGGATGCCGGTGTCGAAACCACCGTGCCCTTCCTCGCCGGCCGCACAGACGCCTCGCAGGAACAAACGGATGTCGAGTCCTTCGAGCCGCTCGAGCCCAAGGTCGACGGTTTCCGCTCCTACGGCTACAAGAACTCGGAGCCTGCCGAGGTCGCTCTCCTGGACAAAGCTCAGCTACTGCGCTTGACCGCGCCGGAGCTGACCGTGCTGATCGGCGGTCTGCGCATGCTCAACACTAACTTCGGGGGCACGAAGTTTGGCGTCTTCACCGAACGTCCGGAGACACTGACCAACGACTTCTTCGTGAACCTCCTGGATATGAAGTACGTGTGGAAGCCCACCACGGACTCGAAGGACACCTTTGAGGGCCGCGAGCGTAAGACCGGCGCGGTGAAGTGGAAGGCTACTCGTGCCGACCTCATCTTCGGCTCCAACGCCCAGTTACGCGCCACGGCGGAGGTTTACGCCTGCGCCGATTCCCACGAAAAGTTCGTCAAGGATTTCGTCGCCGCCTGGAACAAGGTAATGAACCTGGACCGCTACGACCTCTTGCCGTCCGTCGTCTAACTTCACGTTCTTTCACACCCCAGCCCGGCCTAGCCTAAGATTCTCGGCCAGGCCGGAGAGGCCAATCCCGGCTCCCGCCCCACCGGCGAGGCACGAACGGGTTGAGTTCTACATAAAGCCTTCGCGCCTGAGTTACCTGCTCATCCCCAATCCTAAACAGTAATCTCCAATCATCAGGAAGGTATTATCTTCCAGTTAAATACCCCCCTTTCCTCTTGTTTATTTGATTGGACCTATGGACCGCTCATCAAAGCCATAATAACGTCGTAGCTGACGGCCCCCGCCAGTTCCGCCCGAAAGCTTGCGCACGGTCATCGAACAAAAGACTTCGCAGCAATCAATCAGGGACGGACAAAAACCATCGTCTGCCGAAGAAGGGTTCACTGTGTCTGAAACCATTACTGGTCCAAAGTCTCTCCGCATTCCCACCCTGTCCGAAGTATTACGCCGTCGATCAGAGCTGCTCGCGCAGCACGCTGGGTCTCAACTTAAGCCGCAGTCCATCCAGGATTTTCTTGAGGATCCGGCAATGGATTTCACTGCCCAGAATCCCGCAGAGGATTTTCTCGACCATCCAGACGAAGAGCCGGTTCCCCCAGCTCCTCCCAGAACCCCACCCTGGCCCACGCTTGCCGCCACCGCCTATCACGGCCTCGCCGGCCTGGTCGTGCGCACCATTGCCCCCCACACCGAGGCCGACCCGGCCGCCATTCTGCTGCAATTCCTCGCCGCTTTCGGCAATATAGTCGGGCCCGCCCCGCACTGCATGGTCGAGTCCACACGCCACAGCTTGAATCTCTTTGTCGTGCTCGTCGGCGAATCCAGCAAAGCCCGCAAGGGTTCAAGCTGGCGCCAGATCTCCCGTCTCTTCTCTGAAGTCGACGGCCCTTGGGTCGATGGCTCCGTAACCTCCGCCCGCCTCTCCGCCGACGGCCTCATCCACACCTTGCGCGACCAGGATCCTGCGACCGACCGCCGTCTCCTCCTGCTCTCCGAGGAGTTTGCCGGTGTTCTCCAGGCCCTCGGAAGGCAAAGCAGTCATCTTTCCCCGTTGCTCCGATGCGCCTGGGATACCGGCAATCTCCGCACCCTTGACCGCCACCATCCTCTGCAGGCGACCGGGACCCACATCAGCCTCATCGGCCACATTACTCAGCATGAGCTCGTGCAGCATCTCCATCGCACCGGCTCTCACAACGGTTTCGCCAACCGCTGCCTCTGGACCTGCGTACGCAGAAGCCAATGTCTCCCCAACGGCGGCAGCCTCGCCCCTGAAACAATTGCCGGTCTCGCCCGCGATTTGCGCAGCATTCTCAACTGGGTGGAAACCGGTGCCGAGCGGCCCTTCTGCCGCGATGCAGCCGCAAGCGAGTTCTGGGACGCTCGCTACGAAAGCCTGAGCCAGGCCTGGCCCGGCCTCTACGGTGCCGCCACCAATCGCGCCGAAGCCCAGGTTCTGCGGCTGAGCGCAACCTACGCCGTTCTCGATCGCAGCCCCGTCATTGCTCTGCCCCATCTCCAGGCAGCTCTCGCCGTATGGAATTATTGCTCCGACAGCGCCGGCTATATCTTCGGTAACGCGACCGGTGACCCAACCGTCGACCGCATCCGTGAGGCCATCGAGAGCTCACCCAATGGCCTGACCCGGGAACAAATTCGAAAATTCTTCAACGGACACCTCTCCAGCCAGCGCATTGATGCTGCCTTGCAGCAGCTCATGACGCTGGGCGCCGTCACCAGCAAAAGTCTGCCTGGCAACGGCCGGCCCCACACTCTTTGGTCGCCAACCGATGCAGACATCAACCAACCCGCGTGACTTACCACGCATACCACGCATATCACGCACCATTTCCGTCGGCCGTGGTCGCCAACCGATGCAGACATCAACCAACCCGGGTGGCTTACCACGCATACCACGCATATCACGCACCATTTCCGTCGGCCGTGGTCGCCGACCGATGCAGACATCAACCAACCCGGGTGGCTTACCACGCATACCACGCATATCACGCACCATTTCCGTCGGCCGTGGTCGCCGACCGATGCAGACATCAACCAACCCGCGTGACTTACCACGCATACCACGCATATCACGCACCATTTCCGTCGGCCGTGGGGTCCTGCCCTCTGCGCTATTTCCCGCTGAAGTGTCTTGACACACCTAACCGTCTATGGATAAGCTCATCGGTACTAAGTTGTCTAGGGGTGCATGGGGTGGCTAAGAATGGGAACCCTGGATCACCTGGTAAAGGGCGTCCGCGCCATACTCCGGTACGCGTGAGGTGATCCCATGTCGCTGCTTCGCCGCATCTCAAATCTTTTCACTCGCTCCAAAGTAGGGCAAGTGATCGATGCCGAACTGGCGTCGCACATCGCAATGCGAACCGAAGACAACATTGCATCCGGCATGCCCCCGGAAGAAGCTCGGCGCGATGCCCTTCTTCGCTTCGGAAACCCCACGGTTGTGCAAGAACGGGTGGCCGCCGCGGATGCTGCTTTGGTTCTCGATAGTATCCGACAGGATATCCAATATGGAATCTATGGATTGCTAAAATCTCCAGGCTTCACCATCACAGCGGCACTGACGCTGGCGCTCGGGATCGGAATTAACTCCAGCCTGTACAGCCTCGCTAGCGGCATATTGCGTCAGCTTCCGATACATACGCCGGACCGCGTCGGCGTGGTCGTCGCCACTAATCCTACATTCGAAGAGCAGCGTGGCCCGCTTAGCGCCCCGGAGTTTTTGTTTCTTCGCGAACAAGCAAAGAGTTTTAGTGAGATGGCTGCCGGTGATTCTTCCAGAAGTTTCAATCTGACTGGAAGCGGTGAACCGGAGCGGTTAACCACATTCCAGGTTTCCCCAAACTATTTTCAGCTAGTTGGCGTCGCTGCCGAGTTGGGGCGGACTCTCTTGCCCGGCGAAGACCGGCCAGAGCAAGAACACGTTGTGATTCTGAGTCAAAGCCTGTGGCAGCGCCGATTCGGACTTGACCCTGGCGTGATTGGGAGAGCGATTCAGCTTGACGGCGAGAAATACACCGTCATCGGAGTGATGCCAAGCTCTTTCGCGCATGCATACTATCCGGTTGATATTTGGACGCCGCTGGTTTTCGGGGAGGAGCAGAAATTTCCACGAGCGGATGCGCCACGCGACCTGGTCGTCTTCACCCGGCTGAAACCCGGCGTAACTTTTGCGCAAGCCAAGGCAGAGACGCAGTCGCTCGACGCGCGTTACGCAGCCAGCCTGCTCGAACACGGCAAAGGCTGGAGCGCATCGGTAACACCGGTAGAGAATTATTTTGCGCCGCGGCCTTTGCGCATTTCCCTGGCGTTCCTCATGGGCTTGGCCGGTTTCGTCCTGCTGATCGTTTGCGTCAACATCAGCGGTCTCTTGATCGTGCGCGGTGTTTCCCGGGAGAAGGAGTTCGCAATCCGTAGGGCTCTGGGTGCCGGAACCTGGCGTTTGGTGCGGCAACTCATGATCGAAAATCTCATTCTCGGCTTGATTGGCGGCGGCTTTGCTCTGCTGGTGGCTTTTGGAGGTGTCCGCTTACTTCGCTGGCGACTGGATTTTAACTCCTTCGGCGCTTTTATCGCCGGCAAGATCACAATGAATGGAGGTGTGCTGGCTTTCACTTTGGCGATTTCGGTATTCGCAGCTTTGGTATTCGGGCTCTTGCCTGCGTTTGCCACCTCGGAGGTTCATCCAGGTTCGTCACTTCAGGAAGGTGATCGTACCGGATCGTCAGGAACGAAGCGGAGCCGCCTCCGCAGCGTTCTTGTCGTGGGAGAAATCTCACTTACGGTGATACTACTTACCTGCTGCGCGATCATGGTCAAAGGCTTGTACGACCTGGATCAGTTGAACGCGGGTTTCGAACCAAAGCAGGTGGTAACTGCCGGCCTTCAGCTCACCAAGGGGACGTATGACAACGCTGCGAAGCAGCGGGCATTTGTCGAGGAGAGCCTGCTTCGCATTGCGAACCTTCCCGGGGTGCGCTTCGCAGCCGCTACTACGAACTTGCCAATAAGCTTCGCGCGCATGATCCCGTTCAGCGTAGAGGGGCAGCCGGTGAAGAAACCGGAGGAGCGCCCTCTGGCACGATACTACGCGATCACCCCGGATTATCTTCGCGTGATGAGTATCACGCTCTTGCGGGGCAGAGGATTTGCGGCTTCAGACAGTGCAGGCAAACCGTCCGTAGCCATCATCAACCAAACCTTCGTCGAGCAGTTTTATGCGAAGCGTGATGTCATCGGGAAGACTGTGACCGTAGCCTTGAATTCACCTTCAGATCAGATCGTCTCGGAAATCGTCGGCGTGGTTGCCAATGTAGCCGACTATCAAGGCCAATCATCCTTCCAGCCGCAGATCTATTTCCCCTATGCGCAGTACCCGGATGCCCATTTCACCGTTGCCGCACGCACCAGCATGAATCCCACAGCAGTAATCGCTTCACTACGACAAGCTATTTGGTCAGTGGATAAGAATCAACCTATTGATAACCCTCGAACCATGACGCAGGTAATCACCAATACCAATGGCGGCAACCGCCTTATGATCATTGTGCTCGAAATCTTTGCCACGCTGGCGCTCTTACTGGTGGCCATCGGAATTTACGGAGTGATCGCCTCTACGGTTAACCAGAGGAATCGAGAAATCGGGATTCGGTTGGCTTTGGGTGCGCATCGCCGAGACATCCTGGTGATGGTATTGATGAACGGTCTGGAGCTTACTGCGATAGGGCTGGTTATTGGACTCCCACTTTCCGCACCCATACCTCACCTGCTGGGGAAACTTTTCCAGGACACGTTCGTCTTACACACACGCGCCATACTCATCGGGGTTCCCATATTCGTCGCGCTAGTCGCAATCGTCTCGACCTATCTGCCGGCACTTCGGGCATCGAGGGTGGACCCAATTCATGCATTGCGATACGAGTAGCGTTTCGAATCAAAACGGCGCTTTTGACCGCGCCCTTGCGGCGCTACGGAAGAGTCCGCGCCCGATCCTCACAGTTTTGGTGGCGTTCGCCCTTGGACTTGGCATCAACACGGCAATTTTCACCGCAGGCTACCTGAACTTCCTGGCGCTCTATCCACGGCTAGACGAGCTCGTAGTGCTTCGATCGAAGATGCCGCGTCATGAGGACGGGATATCGGCCGGAGAATTCGTCAACTGGAGACAGCAAACCACAGTCTTTCAAGATTTGAATGCGTCGACCGAAGGCACATTTAGAGTGACGACGCAAGACGGGGTGGAAAACGTGCCGGCGAGCCTCGTGACTCCCGGGCTTTACTCGATGATGGGTGATCGCTTTTACCTGGGTCACAACTTCATTTCTGAGGATGGGATGCCAGGTAGGGACCGGGTGGTGATCCTTGCCCATGCGATGTGGAGGCGACTCGGTGCCGACCCAGGCATTATAGGAGCGGCCATACTTATGAATGGAAGACCATACACGGTGGTGGGAGTGCTCGCTCCGGGTCTGCGGGATCGGGGTGCGCCAGTAACAGTTCCCCTTGTCTTGACGAGCGAACGACGCGATCAGGGTGGCCAACGGCTGAACGTGGTGGGACGTCTTAGACCCGGCGTCAGTATCCGGGAGGCCCAGGCGAATGTTGATCTAGTTGTATCTCGGATTAGCCATAACCTCGGCAACGGCGATAAGGAATGGAGAGTTTCAGTGGAACCCCTTCGAGGCGCTTCGCTCCCCAATGATCGAAAATTGGTGATCTGGCTGCTCTTGGGAGGGGGAATGTTCGTCTTACTGCTTGAATGCGTAAGTGTAGCCAATCTTCTTCGATTACGCGCCGATGCGGGCTATCAACTCCGCTAGTGGTGGCGCCAGCTTTCAATGGCGACTGCTTCGTAGTCGAACAGGAGAGTGGTGGCCTGGCCCTAACCCGGATTTCTCACAGACCCCTAAGTAAACAAATAAACGAATCGCTGCCAGTAGTGAGATCTCTATGCGTAACGAGTGACGGGTGCCCCATATCTGCCCGGTTTTGGCAGATGTGGGATTCAACGGCTGTCCACCGATCACTCTCTACCAGCAACAGATCTTGTCCATGGCCATCTACGCCCTGCACAGTCACAGGTTGAGGTTTGTGGAATCCCACATCTGCCAAAACCGGGCAGATATGGGGCACCCGCGCTTTGTCGCAGACCGGGCTGTGAGAAATCCAGGCTGATGACTTATCGGGAGAATGGTCTCCTAATGCTTTTACTCAATACACCAAGGATTCTTGCTCTTGGTCTGTTGGTCGCGTAGCAATAGCGTTGGAAGGGCTGCGCCCGTCTTTTTCGGCCCATGTACGCCCCACGGCACGCCGGGGCAGGTGGGGCGAACATGGGGCATCCGTCCAGGGAAGATGGCCTCGTTCTTTGCTCCTACAGCAACGACGCAACGGGATTAGTCGTTGTGGATATCGAGGCCTAGATCAAGGGAGCGCACGCTGTGGGTGAGCGCGCCCACCGAAATAATGTCGACGCCGGTGGCGGCGATCTCCGGGATCCGTTTTAGTGTTATGCCACCGCTGGCTTCCACCAGCGCGCGACCTGCAATCTGGTCCACCGCTGCGTGAAGTTCGGCGGTGTTGAAGTTGTCGAGCAAGATGGTGTCGGCTCCTCCGGCGAGGACTGCTTCGATCTGATCAGGGCGATCGACTTCCACCTCTATGTGCGTCGTGTGGGGTAGAGAGACGCGCATGGATCGCAGGGCGTGCCCCAGATCGGTTACTCCATTGGCAGTCAGGATGGCGAGGTGGTTGTCTTTGACCATAACCGCATCGGAGAGCGAGAAGCGGTGATTATGGCCGCCGCCGCAACGGACTGCGTAGCGATCGAGGATGCGGAGACCGGGGGTTGTCTTGCGCGTGTCTACAATGCGCGCCCGGGTTCCCGCAACGGCTGAGACATACTGCGCAGTGACTGTGGCAATACCTGACATCCGCTGCACAAAGTTCAGCGCGACCCGCTCAGCCTGCAGAACAAACCGCGCGGGACCGTCCACGCCGGCGAGAACCGTGCCGGCGGTGAAAGTTTCCCCGTCATGCACATGGAACTGTGTGCAGATCGTAGCGTCGGTAAGAGACATGGCCGCGATAAAGAGACCTTCCCCGCTGAGAACCCCTGGCTCGCGCGCGACCAGGTGCGCGGTGACGCGCGCGGCGACGGGAATCAGGGCCTGCGAAGTGAGGTCGCCCCAGGGTGCGTCTTCGTCCAGGGCCATGCGGACAAGGCGGTTGATGGCGTCGGGACTGGGCTTGATCAGCATGCGACGGTTTTCGCCACTTCCTGCGAGTAGACGAGGGAATGGTGGAAGCCGGCAGATGTCTGGGGAAAGTCCTCGCGGAAGTGAGCACCGCGTGATTCACGGCGAGCCAGGGCCGCAGCCACCATGACACGGGCGAGGGCCAGCAGGTTCGCAGTTTCAAGATCGTGGACCGAGGCGCCGGGCGCCTGCCAATGATCCAGTCGCCTTGCGGCGGCTTCGAGGTCTAACGCATTGCGCTCGATTCCTACCGCGTTCCACATGAGGCTTTGGAGAGCGAGACG
The DNA here is from genome assembly GCA_963717225.1 of uncultured Acidobacteriaceae bacterium. Taxonomy (GTDB): domain Bacteria; phylum Acidobacteriota; class Terriglobia; order Terriglobales; family Acidobacteriaceae; genus PALSA-350. The sequence continues at coordinate 206,647 of CAVQWB010000045.1, forward strand.
GTCCATCGACACTGTGTCAGATGCAGCCGAAGCGGACGGTGAAAATAAATTCGAAGCAAATTCGCGCGAGCCGGTTGAGGGCGGAGCATCCGTTTCCGCCCTGACATTTTCATTGAGCAGAAAGCCGGCGCAGCGCCAGGCGAAGACCAGGCTTTCGAGCAAGGAGTTGGAGGCGAGACGGTTGGCTCCGTGCACCCCGGTGCACGCAACCTCACCGACCGCAAACAGGCCGGGGATTGAAGTACGGCCCCAGGTATCGGTGCGCACCCCACCCATCCAGTAGTGTGCAGCAGGGGTGACGGGGACGGGAGTCTTTGACCAGTCGCAGCCGCGCGCGCGGCAGGCCGCGTCGATCGTGGGAAATCGCTTGGCAAGAAAGGATGCTCCCAGCGCCGTTGCGTCGAGCATGACCGGCTGGCCATTTTGAGCGGCCATCTGGCGCGCAATGCCTCGGGCTACCACGTCGCGCGGGGCGAGATCTCCGCCGGTGTGGATGTTCTGCATGAAGCGGCGGCCAGCGGCATCGAGAAGTACGGCGCCCGCGCCGCGTACAGCTTCGGAGACGAGGAACGTACCTGGCGTTGCCAGCGCTGTGGGATGGAACTGATAGAACTCTAGGTCAGCGAGCTGTGCGCCCGCGCGCAGGGCAATCGCGACGCCATCTCCGGTGGCTACGGTGGGGTTGGTGGTATGGAGATAGAGCTGGCCTGCGCCCCCGCTGGCCAGAATGACGGCTTCGGCGTCGATGTCGTGGCGCTCACTCTGGATATCGATCACCTGTAGACCGGCAACCTGTTGGTTGCGAAGGATGAGGTCGCAGGCGAAGGTATGTTCCATGACCGAGATGCCGGCGGCGCGCACAGCGCGGGCCAGTGCCAACTCGATGGTGAGGCCGGTGGAATCCCCGCCGGCATGCAGGACGCGAGCGCGGGTGTGGGCTGCTTCGAGCCCACGGGCGAGCTCGCCATTATCCTGATCGAAGGCCACGCCGAGGCGAACGAGGTCGCGAATGCGGGCGGGGCCCTGCTCGCAAAGGACTTCGACGGCCACGGGATCACAGAGCCCGGCGCCGGCGCGCAGGGTGTCGGCAATGTGCTCGGCAACGCTATCGTCAGAGAACATGGCTGCAGCGATGCCACCCTGGGCGAAGCGGGTGTTGCTGTCTTCCAGGAGCGCCTTGGTGACCAGTGTGACGGCGTGCTTGCGGCTGAGCTCGAGCGCAGCGATGAGCCCCGCGATGCCGCTGCCCACCACGATGATGTGCTTCATGCGACCGGCCCTCATGCCTGCCTTGCGGAAGTGCTTTGCACGGTGGGGCCCGGTGGCGGTGATGGAGGCTTGACGCTCAACATGCGTTCCAGGGCGATGCGTGCGGGCACGGCCACGTCCTCAGGTACAGTAATGCGATTGAGGACTTCGCCCCGCTCCAGCGCTTCCAGCACCCATGCGATGTAGCTGGGGTGGATGCGATACATGGTCGAACAGGGGCAGACGATGGAGTCGAGACAAAAGATTTTGTGCTGCGGATTTTGATTTGCCAGCCGCTGCACCAGATTGATCTCAGTGCCGATGGCGAATGTGCCGCCGGCGGGAGCCGCAGCTATGGCCCTGGTGATGAAGTCCGTTGAGCCCGAAGCATCGGCCGCATCCACGACCGGCATGGGGCACTCGGGGTGCACGATTACGCGGACGTCTGGAAAACGCAGGCGAGCGGCTTCGATCTGACCGACCGTGAAGCGCTTGTGCACGGAACAGAAACCGTGCCAAAGAATGACTCGCGACTGACGCAGAGTTTGTTCGTCGCAACCACCGAGCGGTTTAGTAGGATCCCAAAGCGGCATTTGTTCCAGCGGTATGCCCATCGCTTTGCCGGTGTTGCGGCCGAGATGCTGATCGGGAAAGAAGAGGGCACGTTGCCCGCGGGCCAAGGCCCACTCGAGAACCTGCGCCGCATTCGACGAGGTGCAAACTATGCCACCGTGCTCGCCGCAAAACCCTTTCAGTGCGGCTGAGGAATTCATATAGGTCACCGGGATAACCGGTTGACGGCCCGATGCGTCCGGGGCGGCGCCAAAAACTTGTTCAAGCTCTTCCCAGCAATCGGTCACTGAATCCAGGTCGGCCATATCGGCCATGGAGCAGCCTGCAGCGAGGTTCGGCAGAATGACGGCCTGATCGGGGCGCGAGAGCATGTCAGCGGTTTCGGCCATGAAGTGAACGCCGCAGAAAACAATCGCTTCAGCCTTAGGGCGCGTCTTGGCGGCGTTCGCGAGTTGGTAGGAGTCGCCGATAAAGTCGGCGTACTGCACCACCTCGTCCCGCTGATAAAAGTGGCCGAGGATGACGAGGCGGTCGCCGAGTGCGCTCTTTGCGGCGCGAATACGGAGATCGAGCTCGGCCTTTGAGGCCTGGCGGTATTCCTGCGGAAGCATTCCCTGGTGAGGCGACCCGGCGGGGAGGGTGTCGTGCATGGAGGCGCCGGGGCCATAACCGGGCGCCTGGGTGTCAAATACCCAGGGCGAATCGGCGAGCGCGGCAGAGCAAACACTGGTAGGTGCGGGAAGCGAAGGGTTCGTGCTCTCAGGGCGTTCGCCGATGCGAATCAGCTTTATCGTTTCGTCGATGGATAACAATTACTCTCCTCTACCACTCTGTTTAACCCGGTGACACCGCGAGAGTTGCATTACTCATAGGGTATCGCCTGAGGCTTTTCCTTGCCAGGTTACGGAAAACACTGCGATCCCCTGCTCCGTCCCATACACTTTGGGATGCTAAGGGAGGGGGCCAGGATTCATTGACCTGCGTCGTGCCACATCACTCGCGCTGATGAGGGCTCTCGAGTGTGTGTGAGAACTCCATTGACAAACTCTGGTTCCTTCACTAAGGACGGGTGCCCCATATCCCCGATTTCCTGTGAAGCTCGGTGGGTTCCGCGCACTTCATGCGCCTTTCCTTAAAGAAAGGCGCACACGCGGTCTTGTCCAGGCCAGCGTGCAGGAAATTCGGGGCATCTCGCTCGTTTTTCCGCGAGATGTGGGATACCACGGCTTTTCCCCCTGACTCTCGATTCATCCGATGCACTTTACGTCAACATCGGTGGTATGCACCCTGCGATTTGTAAATGGGGGGAAGGGGGCGTCACCGGAGCAGGTAATAGCAGACAATTACGGTTGCGAGTAACAAAAGCGAGATGATTCGGGGATCACTTACCGCCGTCACGGGTCCTTTGAGAAAGGCCAGCGGGTGATCCCAACAAACTTTCGACACCTCAGCTTCGTCCATGGCCGGCGTCAGCAGGCTCGTCACCACATAGATCGCCACGCAGGCCGCGGCGATGATCGGCCCTGCGAGCATAAACGGAATGCCGAGACCTTGCACGGGATCGGTCACGAATCCGCCGAAGTCTGTGAGGCGGGCGGAGGGCAGAAACCAGCTGCCGAAGCCTGGCAAGTCGACGAGAAAATAAACGACTCCGATGAGGGAGCCGAAATAGAGGGTGGCCATGGCTGCTTGCCTTGTCCCCCGCTTCCACAGGACGCCGAGCACAAAAACGGTGGTAACCGCGGGGGCAAAGGTCATGGGGATCTTGTTGACCGCTTCGAAGATGGTGCCGAACTGGTCGCCCTGGGTCGACCACAACATGGCCAACACCATAATCACCCCGGTGGTGATGCGGCCCACCCGCACTACCTGTGCATCCGTTTCCTGGGGGCGGAGACGCTTGACTACGTCAATGGAGATAAGCGTCGCACAACTATTGAGGGCTGCCGCCATACAACTCATGAGCGCGGCCGCGAGGCTGGCGGCGATCAAACCGCGCACTCCGACCGGGATGAGATATTGGATCAATAATGGCAGCATGGTGTTGTAGTCAGGACGGTTTGTGCCGGGCACGTAAGCCAGGTGGATCGCACCTTTCTGCCAAAGCACATAGCCAATGATTCCGGGAAACACCATGAGAAATACGGGAGTGAGCTTCAGAAAGCCCGCAAACAGAGCTCCGTTCTGCCCATCTTTCAAGGTGTGCGCGCCCAGCACGCGCTGCACGTGGGTCTGGTCCGCACACCAGTACCAGATGCCGAGGATGGGATAACCAAGCACGACTGCCAGCCAGGAGAACTCGCTGAGATGCCCCTGGGCATCGATCACCGGCTGCAGCATGTGGAGTTGTCCTGGAAAGACGGCATGTTCGAAGGTCGCCAGGTCATGCACGCCCACGCGCGGCAGCGCGCGCATGCCAAGAATGGTGGTCAGGGTGGCGCCCGCCAGCAGCAGCACGACCTGGATACTCTCCGTCATCACCACCGCCTTCAGGCCGCCCAGGGACGCGTAGGTGACGGTGAACAGCGACAATACAACGATGGTGGCAAACATGGGTACGCCAAGGAGAGTTTCGAAAACCTTGGCGGCGGCAAAGAGGCTGATACCAATGTGAATGAGGAGTGCGCCCAGAATCCCGATCACAGCCAGGAACGTGCGCGCTGCGGGACAGTAGCGACGCTCCATGAACTCAGGCAGCGTGGCCACGCCGGAATTAATGTAGAAGGGGGCAAACATCAACGCCAGCAAGATGAGGATGAAGCAGGCCATCCATTCGAAATTACCGATGACCAGGCCATCGCGCGCACCGCCCGCCGCATAGCCGACCAGATGAAGGGTGGAAATATTCGATGTGAACACGGCCGCGCCGACGGTGAACCAACCGAGCGATTTGTTGGCCAGGAAGTATTGCTCGGAGGACGCATTGCGGCGATAGCCTACTTTGATGCCGAAGGCCGTTATGCCCACTAGATAAACAGCAATGACGATGGCATCGATCGGAGAAATGGCCATGCAGCTAGGGCTGGACCTGCACTTTCAGGGCCAGGGATTTTTCCGCGGCAAGATGCAAAGCGTTCATGGTTGTTCCTCGGCAGGAATCTGATAGAAGCGAGGTGTGCTCGGCCGGGTTGGAGTGCCAGAAGTGTTGATGGGAATCGAGTCGCATGCAATTTGGGTGGCGTCTGAAATGATGAACTAATGGATCGGCGTTGGCAAGGTAGGGGTGTGGACCGGACCTGCTGTTTTTTCTCTTCCGGTTCTTCTCCGGAGTCTGCAAAGGTGCAATCATTGGGACGCTCACCAAGGGAGAGGGAGAGATGAAAAAGAGTGTTCTGACTTTGTTTTTTGGCGGCGTTGCCTTGCTGTCGATTGCGCTCTATAGCCAACAGCGTCAGCCCAGGCGAGTCGGCATGATTATCGGTATTAAGCCCGATAAGATCTCGGCCTACGAAGCGCTTCATGCGGCGTCAAACCAGGGCGTTCGTGATTTGCTCGACAAATATCACATGAACAACTTCTCGATTTACATCCACAAGATGGATGAGAGTCACTATTATCTGTTTGCTTACTACGAATACACTGGAAACGACTACAAAAAAGATATGGATACGATGGCGAAAGAGCCGCGCAATATCAAGTGGCTCAGTGTGACGGACGCAATGCAGATTCCCTTCCCGGGCCAAACCTCCTGGACCAAGATGCAGGAGGTGTTTCACAATCCCTAGCGACCTGCTCTCTCCTCGAATGAACGGTTCCAGGTGGAGATCACTCTCGTCTCTCGCTCAAATCCTAGTGTACTCACCGAGCCTGTTCCCAGGGCCAACAGGCTGCCCGCACGAGGTGGCAGACCAAGCCAGGTGGCGGCCAGAATTCTAAGTACGTGGGCATGGGCAAACAAGGCGACATCGCCGCCACTCTTGCCGGCTCGATCGATCACCTGCTGCGTCCTGGCGGCGACGTGCTCGACGGGTTCACCCTCGGGCACAGGAGAATCCCAAATGGACCAGTCAGGTTGCTCTTTGCGAATTTCCGTGGTGGTACGGCCCTCGAAAATACCGTAATCCCATTCCCGCAGGTTTTCGTCAATCTGCGCGACGTCGCCATAGCCTGCGACACGGCAGGTTTCCCGGGCACGCTTCATTGGGCTGGTCAGCACCAGACTGAACTTTCGATGGGCGAGGTAATCCCGAATCTTCGCCGCGCGCTCCTCTCCTCGCGCGGTCAGCGGGATGTCGGTTCTGCTGGTATGGGCGCCGGAGAGGCTCCATTCCGTCTCCCCGTGACGAATCAACCACAGTTGCAGATTCAAGCGGGCTTCCTTTCATCGTAGCGAGTCTACCGGCGGTTTTTCGAGGCCGCCTTGCAGAGTGAAGTTCTGGAGCGCAATTGCATTTTGCCAGATTCGATCGAGGGAGTCGATGTAATGCACCTCAAGCTCAAAGAGCGTCCGCTGCGACACAATGACCTGAGGATACGCCTGCGCCATGTTCCGGTACTTGTCGAGATAAAGCTCATACGCTCGACGGGCACGAGGCAGCAATGCGGTGCGGTAACGCTCCGCCTCTTCTTTGGCGGACAGATAATTCTGCGCCAACATCTCTGCCCGCTGGCGCAGAGATAGTTGGGTGCGCGTTATCTCCTCCCGGGCCTGGTCAAGCTGTGCTTCCGCAGCGCGGACGTTGCCCTGGTTGCGGTTCCACAAGCGGCAGCTCTATGCCGACGCTGGCGAAGCTCTGGGCTCCGGTTTTCTTGCCCGGCGCCTCCGGGAGCGCCTCCAGATTCTGTTGCTCGCCTGCGCGTAATTGAAGATCAGGCACCACCTCGCGGCGGGCGTCCTTGAGCCTCGCTTCCGCAATCGCTGCCTGCTGCTGCGCCTGGCGCACGGTGGGACCCTGCTGCAACAGCGCGTCGATGATCCGAGCCGGATCGATCTCCGGCGGGGCGTCGAGCGCCGCGTCGAGCGGAGCCACTTCTGTCGCCGGACTGCCGGCCAGCGCAGCGAGCGATTTGAACTTTTCGAGGAAGAGGCGCTGGGCAACGGTGTAGTCGATGGCTGCCTGCTCCGCCTCAACTTCAGACTGTAGGACGTCGGGCGAATCCGCCTGACCCACGTTTGCCAACTGGTGTGCGGTTTCGACGGCGTCATTCGCCAGCCCCAGGAGCCGGCCGCGCACCAACACCGTTTGCTGAGCGCTCAGGGTTTCGTAAAACAGCTGCGCGACGTCGTTGTGCACGCGCGCGAGCTGTGCCTCGGCTGCGATTTGATCGGCGTGCTTCTGCTGCTCATAGATATTGCGCCGAAGACCGAGCTTGCCACCGAGCACAATGGTTTGGGCGACAAAACCGCCCTGCTCCCCTCCCCCGTAAGAGCCGCCGCGAATCTGGTCGCCTTCGTACCCGACTGTGGGATTGGGGTAGAGGGCGGCCTGCCTGGCTTCCGCTTCAGAGCGTCGGATGATGGCCGCAGCCTGCTGCAGGGTCGGATTGTTTTTGTCGGCCAGGGCGAGAAAGGCTTCCAGCTTGAGCGGCGCGCGCGAGGCGACACCCTGCAGCAGCTGGGGCGCCGGCGGCTTTTCCGGCATCTGCATCGAGGGCTGCTGCGCATTCTGGGAAAAAAGCGGAGCGGCGCACAACCATAGAACGGACCCGAATCTCTTGTGCATCTTCTTCTCCCTGGTTGGTTATGAAATGCGCTGCAACATTGACGCGTAGGGATCGTTGGGTCTCTGGGCCTGCTTCATGCGCGCCACCACTTCTTCATATTTCTCTGGCGGCAGCACACGCAGGAAGGTCATCATGCCCATCATGTAGCCGCTCCAGCCCGGCCGAAGGCCATAGTTCTCCGGCTTTTCGACCATTTGGTCCATGGCCATGGCGGGACCTTCCATGTAGGCATCCTGAGGGAAGCCTGGTACCGCGTTCGCGTTGGCGGCGACATCACTCGCCATGTTTGCCATTCCCCCCATCGAATGCATCGCCTTCTGCTGTCCGAGCGGTCCGTTGGCGGTGGCCATGTCTGCCGTACTGCCGAACCCCATGCCGCGGCCCAGGCTGGTGCCGTAGTCATCGCCGCTGGGCGCACCCGGGGTGCCCTGCAGCATGCCCATGCCGGTGTTCATATCCACTCCTGCCGGCTGACCGGGTCGGCGGGTCATACTGCCTACGTTGGAAGACATCTGGTTCATCATGTGGTGGGGCAGATGGCAATGCAGCATCCAGTCCCCAACACGATCCGCGGTGATCTCGATGTCGCGTGCCTGGGCCACGCCTACCAGAACGGTCGTCCCCGGCCACCAGGCGGTTTGCGGAATACGGCCTCCTTCGGTGCCTGTGACCTGGAAGGTGTACCCGTGGATGTGCATGGGGTGATGATCCATGCCCAGGTTGACAAAGCGAATGCGTACGCGCTCGCCCTGGCGAACGATCAGCGGCGTGGCTGCGGGGCCCGCCTTGCCGTTGAGCAGCAGCCAGTTGTATTCCATGTTCATGGTGTTGGGCACGGTGTTGTTGGGCAGCACCGCGTACTCCTGTATGTGGAGCAGAAAATCCTTATCGCAATGCGGATGGTAGGGTGTGCGGGGATGCATGATGAATCCGCCCAGCATGCCTGCCATTTCCTGCATGGCCATGTGGGAGTGGTAGAAGTAAGTTCCCGCCTGGTGAATGTTGAATTCGTAAACGAAGCGGCCGCCTGGTTTGACCGGCTCCTGGCTGATGCCCGGCATGCCATCGTTGCCGATCATGTCTTCAAAGCCGTGCCAGTGGATGGAGCTCGACTCAGGCAAATGGTTGTCGAAGATAACGCGAACGTGATCGCCCTGGTTGACCTGGATCGTCGGTCCCGGCGCGCTGCCGTTGAAACCCCACACATCGATCGTTTTGTCGGGGTGGATCTTCTGGCGAAGAACTTCCGCCACCAGGTTGTAGACCTTGGTGGATCCGTCCATGGTGTAAGCCAGATCGCCAACATCGGTGGTTACTACGGGGGTTGGGGAGGTTGAAGAGGATATGGCATCGGTGGGTGGTGGTCCTGTTTGCGGATGCGGTGGAGCAGGCGTTGCCGGAGGCATCGGCATTGGCATCTGCATGCTTTGGGCGGATAAGCCGCGCACGGCAAAAAGAGCAGAACAGGCGCCGAAAGCGCGCCCCAGGAAGGTACGTCGGGTACTCATAACGACTCCTTATGAATCGATGGCGGAAAGCACGGAGAGGGATCGGCGGGACGCAGATCTCCATTAGGCAGAAAGAGGGAAGGATAGCTAAACGCGGAGCGGAGTGATCAGTGGCGGGTCGCCGATGCTACTTCGGAGCAGAGGGAAAACGGGGGTGCGGGCGGCGATGATCGTAGTGGGGAGCAGGCTGAACGGACGCGCGCCCGCATGGATAGTTGGCTGGGCCAAGGTCTTTTGCTGGGTGTTTGCCAGAAGATCGATCACACAGAAGGACGTGGCGGTTGGCGGGCAGGTTTGAGCTGTGGCGCCGTTCGCTGGTTGCGACATCGCGTGGCAGTGGGTCATGGCGGCGGCAGGGCCGCTAGCCATCTGATGCTGAACACACTTAACAGTGCAAACCGAAGAGGCTGCCTGGGTCACCAGCAGGGCGAGCAATAGCGCCGCTATGGTTGCGGGGAGAATGCGTCGCGCGGCCGACTGGAATGAAGGGCTCACAACAGCTCCAGCATACGCCGTTCGCCCTTGTCCGGGCCAACCAAGCTGGGTGGGAGTTTTTAGTTGTCGGTGGGAATTCTTGCCAGCTAGCGAGACAGGCCCAGCCGGCCGACACACGAAAGGGGCGTCTTCTCCAACAAACCACGCTCGGGCAGCAGAATCCAGGCGGTCATCGCCACGTGATAGAGCAACATGCGCTCTGCCAACGGAATGGAGGTCAGCAACAGGGCTACCAGCTGGTGCCCGCGACCAGCCGCAAGGCTCGTCCATGCCCCCCTTTTGCCGCGCAAAGCCATGCTCATCAAAGCCATGCCGCTCATGTGTGCCCTCTCCTACCGCTTGATGACTAAGACCGAAGAAATCGCGGAAAGTCGTCCGAGTCTTTTTTGCGGAATCAGTGTTGCGTTCATCGGCACATCCGGGCCAGCGTTAGATAACACTCTGGGATAATCAAGCAGGGGATCGCCCCCCTGCCTGCCCATGACCACCTTGAATACCGATCAACTGGAGACGCAACCGAAGCTGCACGGCTTTGAACCCCTTGGGGTGCCGCTTTTTCGGGATTTGTGGCTGGCCTCGATTGTTTCCAACCTGGGCGGATGGATGCAGGATACGGCGGGCACCTGGTTGATGACGGTGCTCACGACGTCTCCCCTGCTGATTGCCCTGATGCAGACTGCAGCCAGCCTTCCGGTGGTCATCCTGGGCTTGTTGGCCGGGGCAACGGCGGATATTTTCGATCGCCGCCGATTGCTCATTTTCTGGCAGGCGTGGATGCTGACAGCAGTCGCGATCCTCAGTGTGCTCACGTTTTTTGACATAGTTTCGCCCTGGATCCTGCTGATTCTTACTTTCCTTTTGAACATCGGGGCGGCGATGAACAGCCCTGCATGGCAGGCAATCGTGCCCGAGGTAATACCCCGGGCGCAGTTGCCGGATGCCGTCTCGCTCAATTCCGCAGGATTCAACCTGGCCCGCGCCCTGGGGCCCGCCCTGGGCGGCCTGGCGGTGGCGCTTTTCGCCCTCGCCACGACCGGCGCCGCTTCGGTGTTTCTGCTCAATTCGCTTTCGTTTGTCGGGGTCATTTTGGTTTTGTATCGCTGGCAGCGCAATCCGCTGTTCAAGAGCGCCCTGCCGGCCGAACGTATACACGGTTCTGTGCGCGCGGGCATCCGCTATATCCGCTACGCTCCGATGCTGCAGGCCGCCTTTGTGCGTACCGTCATCTTTACTCTTTTTGTGAGCGCGGTCTGGGCTCTGCTGGCCATCGTGGCCCGAAACGATCTGCGCCAGGGCGCGATGGGATACGGCATCCTGAACGGCAGCATGGGCTTTGGTGCGGTGATCGGCGCCACCAGCCTGCCCCGAGTGCGCAGGGTGCTCTCCGCAGACGCCATCATCGCCACGGCCAGCGGCGTCTTCATAGCTACCCTGGCGGTTCTGGCGCTGGTAAAAATGCCTCTGGTCATTATTCCCATGTTGATTGCGGCCGGGTTTGCCTGGACCAGCGCCATGTCTACCCTGAACCTGGCGGTGCAGGTATCCGTTCCCGCATGGGTGCAGGCGCGGGCGCTCGGCGCCTATCAAATGATCTTTGCCGGAGGCATGGCCCTGGGCGGAGTCATTTGGGGCACTATCGCCGAGCACCTTTCCACTCCAAAGTCACTCATGTGTGCTTCAGCAGGACTGGCGATCACCCTGCCGTTGTCTCTCCGCTTTCATGTCTTGCGAGGGGTGCAGCCCGATCTAAGCCCCCACCTCTATACGGTGCCGGCGCCGAAGCTGAACTCAGAGCGTGAAGACAGTGATGGACCGGTGCGGGTGTCGATCGACTACTTTATCGATCCGCAGGACTACGCCGCTTTTACGAAAGCGATCCATCAGCTAAGAGATGTGCGTTTGAGGAACGGTGCGATCCGCTGGGGCGTTTACCAGAATGCTTCGGACCCTGGACACATCAACGAGACATTCGTGACCGAATCATGGCTCGAGTACCTGCGCCAGCGGGAGCGCTTCACGGCCTCAGACCGGCAGATCCTGGAGCGGGTCTGGAGTCTCCATCGAAGCAAAGAGCCACCCCGCATCTCGCACATGTTCTACGCGAAAGAAGTGAGTGACACGCAAGCGAAAGCGGAACAATAGTTATTTCAACAAGTCAAGCCGGCCTTGCTCAAGGTGCTCTTTAGCCCTTTCATGCTGACCCGGGTGGAGGCTTCCGGAGTTCCCGCGCCGCGCCAATGGGTTTCCAGGCTCACCGCATAGTGATAGCCATCTTTGGCGAGTGCGCGGAACTGACCCGTCCAATCGACGACGCCCGCCCCGACGGGTGCCCACTCATACTTCTTGCCCGCGGGTCGCACCACATCTTTCGCGTGACAATGCCCGATGCGCTCATGGGGTAACAGGCGATACCCATCGGGATAGGGGGTGCTGCCGATGGCTGCTGCATTGCCGGGATCCCAGTTGAGCATGAAATTTTTGTTGGGGATCGCTTTCAGTACAGCGGCTGACTCTTCTCCCGTGGCCGTGTTGCAGGCCATTTCATTTTCCAGCAGCAGGATCAGGTTGTTTTTCGCGCAGGTCTCAGCCGCGGCGCGAAGCTTGTCGTTGATGGCGGGGCGATAGGGTGCCTGGTTCTCGAGCCGCCAAAAATCGAAACACCGGATGCGATCAGTTTGGAATTGCTTCGACAAGTCAATGCAGTGTTCCAGCAACTGATCCTGTTGCTTGAAGTCGAAACCCGCATGGAATTGGTCGCGTTGCGGACTTTCTTTTGAAAGAGGCGCTCCAGGCCAGTCAACTTTGAAGAGCGGGCTGGCAATATCGGTTACGCGAAGTTGGTATTTCTGCAAAATGCGTTGCGATTCGGCGATCTCTTTGGCATCCAAATCGGTGACGTTCTTGTTCCACATGGAGCGCAGTTCGATCCAGTGCAGGCCGAAGTCTTTGGTCGCGATTTCGCAGGCGCGGCCGAAATCAGGCGTCAGCTCGTCGTTGATGACGGAAAGTCGAAAGGGACAGGCCGGGCTGGAAAACGCGTGCGCTGGCTGAAACTGAGTCATCGCGCCCATGACGGCTAGCGATTTTGCGAATTCACGGCGTGATGCGGACATATTGGCCCTTCCCTCCCGGGGATGAGTCAACGATAACGAGAAGCGGTTAATGCTTGCAAGTTCAGGGCAGGTTGACGTTCTGGTGGAGTGGCAGATCTTTCGATGAGCCTCCGACCATGAAGGTGTAATTGCCTGGCAATTCTTTCCATCCGTTGATGCTCTCGTCGTAAATCGACAGCTCCCTTGGATTGATCGGCAGGCTGACTTCCCTGCTCTCGCCAGGGCTCAGCTGTACCTTGCTAAAGCCAGCAAGCCGCTTGGGAGGTTCACCCGCAGCGGCCGGAAGGGCTACGTAGACCTCCGCAACTTCGGCTCCGGCGCGCGCGCCTGAGTTTTTCACCGTAAACGTGATCACAGGCTCTCTGGCGGAAGCGACCTTCAGGCGAGAATACTCAAAGGTGGTGTAGGAAAGACCGAAGCCGAAGGGGAACAGCACCGGCTTATTCTCCGCGTCATACCATTTGTAGCCCACCTTCAGGCCCTCGTCGTAATGCACGCTAAAGGTCGGCTTGGCATCTTCCGGCTTCAGGTCCGCGCCGGCATCTCCTCCTCTGCCGGGGGGTTTCACCAGTTCAGGACGGGGCAGATCGGCTTCGCTCCTGGGAAAGGTGATCGGCAACTTCGCGCTCGGGTTCACGTCGCCAAAGAGGACGTTGGCCACCGCGTCCGCGCCCTTGCTGCCCGCATACCAGGCTTCGAGCACACCGCCAACCTGATCGAGCCATGGCATCAGGACCGCGGTTCCGGTTTCAAGCACCACAACGGTCCGGGGATTGGCGGCAGCCACCTGCTCGATCAACCCATCCTGGTTATCTGGCAGCGAAAGGTTGGGTAGATCGGTTCCTTCGCTCATCCACTCATAGGCAAAGACAATCGCCACATCCGACTCGCCGGGCGAGCGCGGCCGCAGACGCCGGGTCAGTTCCTGAATCAAACTGGACCTTGATTCCAGGACCGGCTGCGCTTACCGCCTTCAATGGCGAGGTGGGAAACCATACGTGCGACTGCCAGGGATGCGCCGGCTCACCAGGCGGATCTACCTGCGCCGACCCACCGCCAGAGATCATGCCCGTGTCGGCGTGGGGTCCAATCACCGCGATCGAATGGACCGTGTTGCGATCAAGGGGCAGAAGACCATCTTTGTTCTTGAGCAGAACGATACTTTGCTCGGCGATGTGGCGCGCGGTAGCAAAGCCGCCTTCTACATCGACGACGCTCTTCTGTGTGGGATAGTCGAAGAGTCCGGCCTGAAACATGGAACGCAAAATGCGGTGCGCATGATCATCCACCTGCGCCATGGGAACCTTACCCGCCTTGACAGCCTGCTTCAGCTTCTCACCGTAGAAGTCGTCCATGGGTTCCTCATGGTCGAGCCCCGCTGCGGATGCCTTGACCGTGCTGTGGGTCCCGCCCCAGTCGGAAAGCACGAAGCCTTTGAACTGCCAATCCTGCTTGAGCACATCCGTCAGGGTGTATTTATTCTGGCAGGCGTAATCGCCATTGATGGCGTTATAGGAGCACATGACCGCAGCAGGTTCGCCGATGCCAATGCCGATATGAAAGGCGAGCAGATCGGTTTCCTGCATCGCCCGCTTGCTGATGATCACGTCCACTTCGTCGCGGCCGTCTTCCTGATCATTCAGAACGTAGTGTTTGATGTCGCCGATCACATGCTGGGCCTGCTCACACTTGATGCGATTGCCCACCAGTGTCCCGGCAAGCAGAGGATCTTCGCCCTGGTACTCAAAGGTTCTTCCATTACGCGGCTCGCGGGTTAAATTGACCCCACCGCCGAGCGACATGTTGTAGCCCTGGGCGCGTAGTTCTCTTCCGATCAGCGCGCCATATTCGCAAGCCCCCTCAGGATCCCAGGTTGCGGCGGCCGCTATGTTTGAGGGCAACGCCGTGGAGTAACGTCCATTTTGAGCGCTCATGCGGACGCCATAGGCCGCGTCGCTCATCTCTACCTGTGGAATGCCCAGGCGGGGGATCCCAAGGATGAAGCCGGCGCCTTGATTGCCAAGGTAGGTCTTGGGCATGGGCCGCTTCCAACCCGGCATGCCTTGGCCATGCATGAGCTGGATCTTCTCATCCAGGGTCATCTCTTTCAGCACCAGGTCAGCGCGCTGATCGAGGGAGAGCTGGGTGTTCATCCAGGGTCGCTCCGGATTGGCCGCGGACGCGGCGCCCACTGCTACAAACAGGCCCAGAATTGCAGCGAAAGAGACGCTACGGAAGGTAGTAATTCTAGATTCGTTCAACTTCCCGCCATCCATTTCCAGATTATTGCTTTCCGCCGGCTAATAATTTGATAAAGCGGTCATAAAACTCCACTCCGCGGTAATAGGAGTCTACCCCTACGCGCTCATCCTTGCCGTGCGCCCGCACATCACTGATATCGATGGCAATTCCGTTGATCCCGTACGTCGGCAAACCAGCCTCGCTGGTATATTTGCCGTCCGACGCCCCGGTTTCCATCACCGGCACCACGGGTACGCCCGGCCACATCTGTGCCACCACTTTGGTTAAAGGCTGCATCACCTCGGGCTTCAAATCGGTGGGAGGCACGGCCCTGGTTGTTGGAGCTGTATCCATGACTTCACCAGAGTCTTTAACGTAGCGCACGCTGATCTTGGGGTCGTGGAAGATTCGGATCAGCTGCTGGCGAATCTCTTCGCGCGTAGCGCTGGGAAGGATCCTGCAATTGACATTGGCAGTCGCGGTTTGCGGTAAGGCGTTGTTGGCATGTCCGCCGGAGAGGCGCGTGGCCACACAGGTGGTACGCATGGTCGCGTTGTATTTGGGGGTCTCAGACAGTTGCTTCATGGCCTGCGGCGAAGGCGGGTTCTTCAGAATACCCTTCATATCGGCAGCGGTCGGACCAGACTCGAGCGTGCTCATGCGCGAAAAGTAGGCGCGCGTCACCGGGTTCAGCTCAAATGGGAAGGTGTAGGCCTGCAGACGGGTAAGCGCATCGGCTATGTGATAAATGGCATTGTCGGGCCCAGGTAGAGAGCTGTGGCCGCCAGGATTCGTGGCAGTGAGCAGGTAGTCGCCGTAGAGCTTCTCCGTCGCTTCCACATTGAAGGTGACCGGCTTGCCATGCTCCAGGTCCACTCCTCCGGAGTCGGAGTTGAGCACGAAGGCAGCGTTGATCAGGTCGCGGTGGTTTTTCAGCAGCCAGTCAACACCGTTCGACTTGCCGCCCTCCTCGTCAGCAGTAAGAGCCAGGATTAGGTCGCGATCCGGCTTGAACCCTGATTTCTTCAGCCGGATGAACGTGGTCACCAGGACAGCGTCGCTCTCCTTCATATCCTGGGTGCCGCGGCCGTAGAAGTAGCCGTCCTTCTCAATGAACTTGAATGGGTCCGTGGTCCAGTCGGAGCGCAGGGCTTCCACCACATCGAGATGGCCGATAAAGAGGATGGGCTTAGCAGTGCCCGTGCCATGAATGCGCGCCACCATGTTGCCCTTGCGCTCGTTGGGCCCGAGGACGACTACGTCCTTTTTCACGAATCCAGCGTCGAGCAAGCGTTGCGCCATGGCCTTGGCGGCCACTGTTGTGCTCCCCACGGAGTCTGTAGTGTTGATTTCAATAAGCTGCTGAAAAATATCGCGAGAGAGCTGTTTGGTTTGCGGCGCCAGTTGCGCCAGGGTGGGTACTGTTGCCAGGGAGAGCAGCAAACTGAAGGCTGGAAAGCGGAGCCGTCCAGCTCCGGCGATAACCAGGGGCATCGAATTCCTCTTATGAGTAAGGATGAGCACGCAAGGTAGTATAGAGCTTCGGCGCTGGGACCAGTGTCCCTCAGAGCATGCGGGAAATTGGGGCAACGACAATACCATCTATGACGACGTGTGGTATCTTGCCATGGCAAAATCGCTCCATCTATCAGCGTGAGGCTGGCGCTCTTCCATCGATCATCACGTGGTCATCACCTGCAGCCTCTTGTACAGGCATAAAGCCATAGTTTCAGAGGCCCTTTCGAGGGTGCGTGAGAACCGGAGAGAGGTCGAGTGAACAGCAGGTTCCTCCACCTGCGGTTCCTTTTCGGTTCTCACACACCCTCTTTCTGCGTGGCGGCAGCAGGCGTTCTGGACACTCGGGCGGATCCTTGCGTGGGTTATGGTTTACGTCCTTATGCAACATTTATTTCCCCTTTATGGGTTCTTTAGGGGCTCCCACTCCTAATAGAGATATGACATCGAGCATAGGGCGATCTTCCACTCATTATGCAAGGCCCAGGCGCGGCCAAAGGGGCGCATCGATCCTACCTCAGCAAATGAGAGGCTTTATGGAACGCAAACTTTGGAAGATGGGCACATTATTTGTAGCAGTTGGTTACGCATCCGTATACCCCGCATGTATCGCGCAAACCCCTGGGAGCGGCGCACAGGATCCGCCCCGCACAACTTTGCAATACGCTGCGATCGGGTCAGCTGATGGCGGCGCAGCCGCCTCACCCGCACCAGCAAACGCCGATGGAGCGGGCGCAGCGGGGACCGTGAGAACAGAAGTAGTTCCAGGGGCAGCCGTCTCCGGCGCCCAGCTACGTCCCGCACTCACCAAAGAGCTTGAAGCGATGAAGCAGCGCATTGCAGAACTCGAAGCCGAGATCGAAGCGAGCGGAGCCACTGCCACCGACGCGGCAACTGCGCTGGCAGGTGCAAAGCAAAATTTGACGGAGGGACCAGCGGCGCAACAGGGTGGGCGCCAAGCAATGCCACCTGTGCCGGTAGCGACCACACCCGACCTCCCTGCGGAGGTGACCACCAAAAGCCGGCCGTTTGCCTACGCTGATTGGACCTGGCTGAACGGCAATGCACGAACAAAAGATACTCCGATGGCGACGAAGTATTTCACACCGGAGTTCCGCGCGGACGTCAATTACATTCTCGACTTCAACCACCCGAAAGATGACAGCATGGGCGGGTCGACCGAATCGTTTCGCTCGGACGAGGTCCAGGTGGAGCAGCTGAGCTTTGGCGGCGACATCCGCGTAAATAATGTACGCGGAAGATTTCTAACAATGTACGGCATGTTCGCTACCACCACACCGCGCAATGACGCCAGCCCCGGACGTGGACAGTGGGACCTGGCCAATGCCTATCGTTATGTTTCTGAAGCCTGGGGAGGATATCACTGGGACGTGCAGCATGGTATCAACCTTGATGCCGGAATCTTCGTCTCTTACATCGGGTTGTTCAGTTACTACAACTTTGATAACTGGGCGTACCAACCCTCTTATGTCTCATCCAACACGCCATGGTTCTTCAATGGTGTACGTGCGCAATGGTTTCCTACCGATAAGTTAAAGATTGAGCCATGGTTCATCAATGGCTGGCAGTCTTACGGCCGGCCGAACAGCAAGCCCGGCCTGGGAGGACAGATTCTTTATCGTCCGAAGCCCTGGATTTCCCTGGTCTTTAACAACTACGGGCTAGGCGAAGACGCGGTCGGCATCGGCGATCGTTCCCGGCTGCATACCGACGATAGCGTGGAGATCAAGTACTACGACAAACCAGAAAGGTTTATTGACAAGGCCGCCTTTACATTTACGGGAGACATGGGATGCGAGTTCGGCGGCGGCGTAAGCTGCACCGGCAAGGGCGGCAACCCTAAACAGTCATTCCTTGGCTACATGTTCTACAACCGGGTCTGGGCCAAAAAGGACCTTTACGCGATGACGATTGGCGGCGGACAGTTGAACAACCCCGGGCGGTACCTTGTTCTGTTGCCACCCATCAACGGGGCCACTGCGATTACTGGTTCGCCGTACTTCACCGAGAACCCGGGACAGCCCTTCCACGCCTATGACTTTACGGTGACCTACGACTACATGCCCAGCCAGTACATCACTTTCCGCGCTGAGATGGGATACCGCCACACCGATGTGCCGTACTGGAGTGGCCACGGCGGCATCACTCCTCCAGGGGGAAACAACGGCTCTCCCGGCAACTTCGCCTGCGCTACCGGAGTTAGTTCCGGATCCAACGTGCTGGCAGACGCGGAGACGGCGTGCGGTGGAGGGATCAACAGTCTCTGGTTCCCCGACCTACGCACCGGCCAAATTGCTGCGACCGTTGCGATGCTGGTTAAGTTCTAGCCGTAAGGTTGTCCCAGCCCCTCCCGGGCCGGGCTGACGTTTGGCGGACGGCCCTCCGGGCCTTGAGGACGCGGTAGATCAGAATATTCTTGGTCATGCCTGCCATTCGGCTTGGATCGTGTTTCCACACGTCTTTCGAAGCTGATCTGGACCGCCGCTAGTGGCGTGTGTTACGGAGGAACCAGCCGATGCTGCCTGCATTGTAAACGATCAAAATGCCTATTCCGATCAACACCACGGGAGCAACGATATGGCCGTATCGCCTGAGAGGTGCTCCCAACCTGCGATGACTTACCATCCAACGCGCAAGCACGCACCACAGGGCCGTCATGACGACGAATACCGCCGCGATCACGCCAATCTGTCCACCGGAATGGACGGCAAACGAAGGCATATAAACACCAATGTTGTCCCCGCCATTGGCTATGGTCACGAGGGCAACAGTGGCCGTGTTTCCATGAGGGTTCAGAGCTTTGCCGGATTCCGTTTGGGTGCGGTCGTGCCTTAACTCGAGGAGTCTCCTGATGCCAATCAGGATAGGAAATATTCCCAGCAAACCGAGATAAGCGCGAGGAATCACGAGGGAAAGGAGAGCTCCGGCGGCACTCACCGCGAACAAGACAGCCACTCCTACGTACTGACCGGCCACGATCTCGCTGACGCGGAACCTCGCATCCGCGAAGAAACCGATCAATACAAGGAGATCGTCAACATTGGTCGAGACAAAAAGAACGATGGCCAGGCCGAGCAGTGCAGAGATGGATTCCATCGAGCACTTAGTTTACCGGGATCGGCTTTTGACTCTCCCTCGGTAATGGAGTGAGTGGTGCGCCCACCAAGAAGAGCCAGCTCACCCTTGCCGGGGATCTGATTTGGCATTTTTTAGCGGAACCTTACGGCGTATTCAGGGAGCGTATTCAGGGAGTTCTGTCCCCCCCATAGGATTTCCCTACCCAATAGATATTCGGGATTACGCGAAGAACATTCGGACCCGATGAAAATTTTGTGTAAAGTAAGCGAACAGAGAAAAAAATGGGACTGTTTCTGGGCGGGTCGACTTCTCTGCAACCTAACGGAGGGTGTGAATTGATCAGACGATTCGATCGCATTGGGGTGCTGGTTCGCGTCGTTGTGCTAGTAACGTCGCTTTGGCTCGCCGGGAGTGCGGCCTGGGCACAGACCGCGGTTCCAGCAAAGGGAACGGACACTGACCGGCTGGCCGCCCTGGAAAAGAGTTCCGCTGACCAGGCCGCCGCGATTGCTGCCGCACAGACGGCCGGTGACAACAGCTGGATGCTGGCGAGCTCCGCGTTGGTTCTGATGATGAGTGGGCCCGGGCTCGCGTTATTTTACAGCGGCCTGGTGCGCAGGAAAAACGTTCTCGGCACCATGATGCAGACCTTCGCCATGATGGCGGTCATCACCGTGCTGTGGGCGCTGGTGACTTACTCGCTCGCGTTCGGTGAAGGGAATGCCTTTATTGGCGGCCTGCACAACGTATTTCTCCATGGCGTAGGGCTGGCGCCCGACCCAAAATATGCGGCCACGATACCGCTGCAGACCTTTATGGTCTTCCAGTTGATGTTTGCGATCATTACTCCGGCACTGATTACAGGAGCATTCGCCGAGCGCATGAAGTTCTCGGCCATGCTGGCCTTCATGGTGTTGTGGGCCATTTTTGTCTACAGCCCGATGGCGCATATGGTCTGGGGCAAAGGCGGCTTGCTCGAATGCTTCCCTGGGCGGACGGTTCCCTGCCTGGATTTTGCCGGCGGTACGGTGGTGCACATCACTTCAGGAGTGTCGGCACTGATGACCGCGTTATACCTGGGCAAACGGCTCGGGTACCCCCGAGAGCCCATGCCGCCGCACTCCGTGGTCCTGAGCTTTATTGGCGCATGCCTGTTGTGGGTGGGGTGGTTCGGATTCAATGCCGGCTCGGCTCTGGGCGCCGGTGGCTTAGCAACCTCTGCGTTCGTGGCCACCCACTTCGGGGCCGCCGCAGCAGCCATTGGCTGGAGCGCGGCGGAGTGGATCCGCGGTGGCCGCTGTACCGCGCTGGGTGCGATCTCCGGGGCAGTCGCCGGACTCGTGGCCATCACGCCCGCTTCCGGCTTTGTGACCCCGATCTCCGCTTTGTGGATCGGCCTGATCGCCGGCGTATGCTGCTACCTGATGGTGGTGAAGGTGAAGGCCACGTTCGGATATGACGATTCTCTCGACGCCTTCGGTGTTCACGGCGCGGGCGGAACGATCGGAGCATTGCTGACCGGGGTATTCGCCAGTAGCGCCATCAACCCCATCCTGGGGCCGGGTAAGGCAACAGGCCTGCTCGAAGGGAATAAGGGGCAGATACTGAACCAGGCGATGGGTGTAGCCATCGCCTGGTCCTTGTCCATTGTGGGTACCCTGATCATCTTGTTCGTCGTGGATAAGACAATCGGGCTCAGGTTGAGCGAAGAGGACGAGCGCACTGGGCTCGACCTGTCGCAGCACGGCGAAGAAGGCTATGACTTCGCTAACTAGGAACCGTGGGAAGGCTTCCGATCACGGCGCTGGATGATGAGGAAGGACTGAGGGCAATGCAGAAGATAGAAGCCGTGCTACAGCCATCGAAGCTGGATGCGGTGAAAGATGCACTGATCGAACTGGGAATCTCCGGTATGACGATTACCGACGTACGCGGGCATGGCCGCCAAAAAGGTCACACCGAGGTGTACCGCGGGCGGGAGTATTCGGTCGATTTACTACCCAAGGTGAAAGTGGAATTAGTGGTAGTGGACGAGATGGCGGAGAAAGCCGTGCAGGCGATTGTGGCTGCGGCAAAGACAGGCAAGATCGGGGACGGAAAGATCTTCGTGACCCGGGTGGATGAAGCAATCCGCATTCGCAACAATGAACGTGGTGAAATTGCGATTTGAAGCCACTTCGATCTGTCCTCGGCCCCGGTTGATGGAGCCACGCTTTTCGCGATCTGCTGTACAAAACAATCTGCCGGGAACACGATTCCCTGAGGAGAACCATGTCAGACGCACTTCGCAGCTTTATTGAAATGCCCTACGCCGAACTGGAAGAACGCAACCTGGCGGCAAAGGACCAGCGCAGACGCCGGGTTCCTGCGGAGAAAATCCGCGAAGAGCGGCTGAAATATCTCGCCGACGAAAAGCACATCAAGGCCGTCACCGTGCTCTTCAGTGACCTCGAAGGCCGGCTGCACATGCTGGACTACGACAAGAAGTTCATCATCAAGAGCGACGACAATCTCACCTTCGATGGCAGTTCCATTCGCGGCTTTACCGCACAGAGAGAGAGCGATCTTCGCCTCGGGATCGACTGGGGCTCGTTCTACTGGGTGCCGTCCGACGTCTTCGGCGCCGGCAAGGTGCTGGTCTTCGGTGAAGTGATCGCGAAAGACGGCAAGGCGTATTCCGCTGATATTCGCGGAGTACTCAAGAACTATGCCAATGGCCTTTTCGACAAGAAGGGTTACACCCTGAATGCGGCCAACGAGATCGAGGGATTTCTCTTCAAGGGCACAGACGCGGAGCGGCACTATCACGAGACGCAAAGTTTCGAGTATGTGAACACCGGCGGCTACTATCACTCGCTCCCCGGCGATCCGCTGCGCACCTTTATCGATACCTGCGCCGAAATTCAGCGAGCCATGGGCTTTGAGAACGAAAAGGACCACCCGGAAGTTGCGCCTTCACAGTTTGAGATCAACTACAGCTACAGCGATGTAGTGAACGCGGCTGATCAGATCCAGCTCTACAAGCTGATCTGCCGTCAGGTGGCCACAAAAATGGGACTGACTGCATCGTTTCTGCCCAAACCTGTAGTGGGCGTAAATGGCAGCGGCATGCATACAAACGTCTCCATCAGCGAGAAGGGCAAGAATCTATTCTGGGATGCCAAGGGCGAAGAACAGCTCAGCAAGATGGGTTGGGAATTCATCGATCGTATTCTGACCCATGGCAATGACATTTGTGTGCTGCTGAATGCGAGCGTCAACTCCTACCGCCGTCTGGATCCTCACTTCGAAGCCCCCAACCAGCTAATGGCTTCGGCCACCGACCGTGGCTCCATGGTGCGGATTCCTATCGGCAACGAGAAGAGCATGCGGGTGGAAGTCCGTTCGGTAAGCCCCGATGCCAACCCCTATTTGGTGCTCTATTCAGTATTTAAGACCGGCATCGATGGGGATACTGCAAAGATCGAGAATTTGCGTCAGGCCAAGCGCTTTCTGCCCGACAACATCTACACCGCGCTCGAAAACTTCAATGCAGCAAAGTGGACGGACACGTTGCTGGGAGCCGATGTAAAGGAACGGTACGCGGACCTGAAGAAGGCCTCCGCAGACCGCTGCCCTCGGTTATTGGGCACGTTCGTGAAGGCGCCTGAGCTACAGTATCACCACGACGTTTATAACCAGTACCTCTGGAACAAGTTCTAGGCAGGGGGGGCCGTGCCCTTCCGGGCCGTCGAGCGGAGTTTCTACATTTCAGGAACGAAGGGTAGGTATTTCCTGAGTTTGGTTTTGTATCGGCACGACTATAGTCGGACCATACAAGGATTGAAAGAGAATTGGGCTTTACGGGTGTGTGAGAACTTCCATTCCAAACTCAGTCCCGTAGGGACGGCTGAACTTAGCCCAGGACGTGAGTCCAGGACGTGAGTCCTGGGTTCACCGAAAAAGCTGGACTAGTCCCGCCAGGGACGACTGAAACCTCGTCCCCTGTGTTCAGCCGTCCCTTACGGGACTGGTCGGATTGCTTGTATCTACCCAGGACTGTCGTCCTGGGCTAAGTTCAGACGTCCCTTCGGGACTGAGAGCAGAGTTCTCACACACTCTCTCATGGAAGCTCCTGAGGGCATCTCTTGTGCTCGCCTGAGCAGCCCTCAGTGGTTAAAACCGATTCATCTTGACTGCAAAAGGTAACGCAGGGGCTAAAGCCCAGATCTTTGGCGGGCCTCATCGGCCCGACTGAAGTCGGGCCCTGATACAAAGCACCAGCGCAGTGACTCCCGAAAAATTCGCGCATTTCCGCAGACTTCGATCTATCTATCCTCTTTGAAATGTCGAGACCGTACATGGGTTCTTTTGGCTTCAGCAATTGTCAGGACCGTCCCGCGATCAGCTTGGTCAGTTCCTCCAGCTCCGCTTCCGTAAGGTCGGTGAGCGGCGAGCGCACCGGGCCCGCGGGACGGCCTACGGCTTTCATGCCCGCTTTCACAATGGAGACGGCGTACCCTTTGCGACGGTTTCGGATTTGAATATAGGGCAACACAAACTCCCGCAGGCCGGTGAATACCGTTGAATGGTCGCGGCGGCGCACGGCGGCATAGAACTCGAGCGCGAACCTGGGTAGGAAATTGAAGATGGCGGAAGAGTATGTGGTCACGCCCATCTCCAGGTATGGAAGGGCGAAGGTTTCCGCCGTGGGCAGGCCCCCGATATAAGTGAGACGGTCTCCCAACCGGGCATAAATCCGTGTCATCCGCTCAATGTCGCCAACACCATCCTTGAAGCCGACCAAATTCGGGCAGCGCTTGCATAGCTGCTCGAGAGTTACGTCATCGAGGACCGCGTTGTCGCGGTTGTACATAATGACGCCGAGTTTGGTGGACGCACAAACCGCCTCGACGTGAGCAGCCAAGCCCGACTGCTCCGCGCCGACCAGGTATGGCGGCAAAAGCAGTACCCCATCCGCACCCGCATCCTCCGCGGCCTTGGCGAACTCTTTGGCCATGGCGGTGCCATAGCCACAACCGGCAATGACGGGCGCTTGCCGCGCGGTCTGGTCAACAGCGGCACGGACCACCGCAGAAAACTCGGCGAGGGTGAGGGAGAAGAACTCCCCTGTACCACCAGCAGCGAATAGGCCGGCGGGCTGGTGCGACAGCAGCCACGCAATGTGTTCCTGGTACGGCCTCAGCCTAAACTCCAGGTTTTCGCCAAAATGCGTGACAGGAAAGGAAAGCAGGCCTTCTCCGACCCTTTTTGCCATTTCCCGCGGATCCATGGTCTTCATCAACACTCTCCTACTTCCGGGTTTTCTTTATAAAGTTATCCAGCACGGTGTTGAATCTGTGGGCCGCCAGTATAGTTGATCTCGCTATGAACACATCGAATCCAATGACTGAATCAACGCCCGAATGTAGCCATAGCAAAAAGCAAACGACTGCAGGCCATTCGGGTCGTTCGGCGCCACTGGCACATGGTCCGGCATTAGCATATAGGGATAGCCGACCTCTTTGTACACCTTGATGGCTCGTACAAAGTTAACGTCCCCCTCATCGGGATAAACCTCCAAAAAATCGTTACGATGACCGCGAATGTTGCGGAAATGTACGTTGAAGATCTTGTTGCGAGAACCAAAATAGCGGATCACGTCGTAAATCTCCGTGCTCGGATCCTGCAGCATTTCAGACACGGTGCCCTGGCAAAAATTCAGTCCGTGATAGGGGCTCTCACGGATGGTGATGAACTTCTTCAGGCCGTCGACGGTGCCCAGCACCCGGTTTACTCCCTGATAGCCTTCAGGGGGCATGCCGGGGTCGTGCGGGTGACAGGCCATGCGGACCCGGTACTCATCGGCCACGGGGATCACGCGGTCCAGGAAGTAAGTGATCCGCTCCCAGAACATATCGGCGTCCACATTGCCGGCCTTGGTGAGCGCGGGATCAGGATGAGCTTCGGAAAGCTTCCAGGTGCTGTACATGGCATCGCCACGGCCCGGCGTTCGTCCACTGCGGACCACACCCAGGATGCTCATGTTGTATTTAATGGAGGGGATGCCCGCCTGGGCACAGTTCTTGATCATGGTTTGCAGAGCTTCAATGTCGCGATCCCGCTCCGGGCTTTGTGCCAACATGATCGCCGGATGTTTTTCTTTGTCGATGTGACTGGACTCCAGAAACGGAGGAGCCGTGCAGTCGATGCTTATGCCGCACTTATCCGCCATGTCGACCATGCGATTGAGTTCTTCCACCGTCGCGTACATGCGGCCGCCTTCAATCTGCGGATAACCGCAGATGTTTCGCACGCTGTACCGAGCCAGGTATTTCAAATGTGTCTCATTGGTAGGAGCAGTCTGGTCTCCAACCTTCATCAGCACCGGCTTGGCGAGCACGACCTTGGGCGCCGCAACAGCGGTCAGATCCTTGGCTGCCAGTAGTCCGGCCGCACCGCTGGACGCGATAAATTCCCTTCGATTCATGACGACTCCTCCGTGACCCTTCTCGACATTGAGTGTTCTGTTGCAAAGATGGGACCCATATTACTATCTCCAAACTTCGCGGATCTCCGATTGGATGGAGGCGAAAGTTTTGCTTTGGTCTGCAATTGGGCTTCTAATGAGGCTCTATGGTTTCTCGACGAGACTGGATGCTCGGTGCGTTGGCAACTGCGCATGCATGGGCCGCGCAACCCCAGGGGATGAAGCGCATCGCAAGCGCACTAGCCGGTGCAGCCTTTGCGCCAAGGCGGTCTAAGGGGGTCTTGATCGAATCACACATCCATTTGTTCGCCGGCGATCCGGCCAGGTTCCCCTACAACAGCGCATCCTATACACCCCACACGGAACCGGTGGAAGTTTATGTGAAGTTTGCCCAGGAGGCACACATCGACCATGCGGTCATCGTTCACCCCGAGCCCTACCAGGATGATCATCGCTACCTGGAATATTCTTTCGCTCACGAGCTTTCGCCGGGATTCTTTAAGGGAACCTGTCTGTTCGATCCGATCAACCCCGATACTCCCAAACGAATGCAGGCTTTGGTGCGGAGAAATCCAGGAAGGATCGTGGCGTTAAGAATCCATGAGATTCACGCGGCGGGTACGCCTCCCACGACCAGTGGGCTCATCCGCGACCGGGATCTCAAAGATCCGCAGATGGCAGTGACCTGGCGTGCAGCACACGAATTAGGGCTGGCGATTCAGATCCACTGCATCCCGCACTACGCGGTGGCCGTTCGCGAGTTGGCAAGCAAATTTCCCGACACGCCGGTTATTCTGGATCACCTGGCTCGCCCCGGCCAGGGTACCCCCGAAGAATATGAGCAAGTTCTCAAGCTGGCCCAACTCCCACGCGTATATATGAAATTCTCTTCCACAGGTGTGGCATCGGCGTCCAGGGAACCCT
Source organism: uncultured Acidobacteriaceae bacterium (assembly GCA_963717225.1). Taxonomy (GTDB): domain Bacteria; phylum Acidobacteriota; class Terriglobia; order Terriglobales; family Acidobacteriaceae; genus PALSA-350. The sequence goes on from CAVQWB010000045.1 coordinate 233,496, forward strand.
TTCCCCATCGGGATGCCAAGCCGCTGGTGAAGCGAGTGTACGAGGCATTCGGCCCGGACAAGATGATCGCAGGAGAATGGGGTGGAAACATAACCGAGTTTCACCAGGCTGTTCAGTTGTTTGACCTGATGTTCGACTTCGTCCCGGAGACAGAGCAGGCAAAGATACGCGGGCTCACGGCGAAAAAGCTTTTCGCTTTTTCATGAGGGACCGGAAAGCTTTGGGGTTTGAGTGGGAAGGAGAGTTCGGGATGGATCCAGTTTAACGTCGGTGTTCTAGCGGGTAAAGGAAACCGCAGATCTCTCCACTACGCTTCGCTCCGGTCGAGATGACAAGTTCGCTAGAAAACCGGTTACGGTTTCTCCATGGAAACAGATGGTTATCCTGGCAATAAACTTGTCATCTCGACCGGAGCGTACCCGGATTTCCTGCCGCGCCGCATCGAACAAGACCACGTGTGCGCCTTTCTTTAAGGAAAGGCGCATGATATTTGCCAACGCCACAAACTTCTACAGGAAATCCGGGGTAGCGCAGTGGAGAGATCTGCGGTTTCTTTTAACTCTCCTTAGCCTGTCAGGCCTTCTGTACCACCGCGGCATTCAGCGCCTGGCCCACGATGGTCTGCGCTTCCTCCTCTATCTGTTCCAGGTGTTGTTGGCTGCGAAAGCTCTCGGCATAGATCTTGTAAATCTCCTCCGTGCCGGAGGGCCGGGCCGCGAACCACCCGTTTTCGGCGATCACTTTCACACCGCCGATTGCCTGGCCATCCCCGGGTGCGTGGGTCAGGATCGTCTTGATCTTCTCCCCTGCCAGCGTTGGGCTCTGGATGCTCTCTTTGCTCATCTTCGCCAGCATTGCCTTTTGCTGGGTTGTGGCATGCGCATCCGTCCGGTCGTAGAACGGGTCGCCATACTTTTGCGTGAGCTCATGGTAGATCTCGCCCGGGTCCTTTTTCACCGTAGCCGTCATCTCCGCCGCCAGCAACGCTGCGATGATGCCGTCCTTGTCTGTGGTCCACACCGTCGCGTCACGACGCAGAAAGGAAGCGCCAGCACTTTCCTCCCCAACAAATCCCAGCGTGCCCTCCAGCAGGCCATCCACGAAATATTTGAAACCCACGGGAACTTCAAAGAGGTCTCTGCCTAGCCCCGCGGTTACGCGATCGATCATGCTACTGCTGACCGCCGTCTTGCCCACGGCAACTTTCTTGCCCCACTGCGGGCGATGCCCGAAAAGATAGAAGATGCTCGTCGCGAGGTAGTGATTGGCGGGCATCAATCCCCTGCTCCGCGTCACAATCCCGTGCCGGTCATGATCGGTGTCGCAGGCGACGGCAACATCGAACTTATCCTTTAGCGCAATCAGGGACTGCATCGCGTACTTCGACGATGGATCCATACGGATCCTGCCATCCCAGTCCAATGTCATGAAGCGAAACGTGGGATCGACCACGTCACTCACCAGCTTCAGATTCAATCCATAGCGGTCTGCGATCGGTCCCCAATAATGCACGCCGGCGCCGCCCAGAGGATGGACACCAAAGCACACTCCGGAACTTCGAATCGCTTCCATGTCAATGATGTTTCCCAGGTCCTGAACGTAGGCTGTTACGTAATCATGGCGGTGCGTGGTAGGAGCGGCGAGAGCCTTTTCCAGCGGCCAGAGCTCGACGCCCTCCAGCTTCGAGCTGAGAAACTCATTGGCCTTGTTTTGAATCCAGGAGGTGACGTCGCTCCCTGCCGGGCCGCCTTCAGGAGGGTTGTATTTGAATCCCCCGGATTCAGGCGGGTTGTGCGAGGGCGTGACCACAATGCCGTCGGCCAGGCCGGTTTTGCGGCCACGGTTGTAGGTAAGGATGGCATGCGAGATTGCGGGCGTAGGCGTGAACTCATCTTTTTCCGCCAGCATAACGTCGACCCGATTTGCAGCCAAAACTTCAACGGCGCTATCCATCGCCGGCCGCGAAAGCGCGTGCGTGTCGATGCCGAGGAAAAGCGGCCCGTCGATTTTCTGCTCCCGGCGGTACAGGCAAATTGCCTGGGTGATGGCGAGTATGTGCCATTCATTGAACGACCGATCGAAGGATGAGCCTCGGTGGCCCGAAGTGCCAAAGGCAACCCGCTGTTCCGGCACACGGGGATCAGGCTGATCCGCGGAGTAGGCGGCAAGCAACTTCGATATATCAACCAGGTCGGTGGGAGTGGCCAGTTTCCCGGCTTTGGGACTAATGGTATTCAAGGCTCTGCTTCCTCAAGCATCGGTTTCTCAGGCTGTCGTCGCGTACCGATTGTCTCGCAAAGGCGGGCGCTCGTCAGTACCTTCTGATCTTTCTTAACACTAGAATAATTCTGGCGGCCTCCTCGCGGCGCGAGCCACCTGCCTATGATGAACAGGGAGGGATCGACCGTTGCTTTGTGCATCCAAACCTAAGGGAGAGCACAATGCCCCAGAGCACACACGATCGAATCGCAGAACTCCATAACCTCGCCGCTCACAGCCACTCCGCCGCCGCAGTCGCCCACGGAAAAGGAGATCATCTGACGGCTCATGAATTGTCCAGGCAGGCTCACGAACACTCGATGAATGCCCTCAAGTTGAGCGAAGGGCTCGCGGCAAGGGATGCCAAGGAGTAGGGAGACCATGAAGGCTGCCGTCCTGGCGACGGGCCGCACGCCGCCCGAGCCATTCCTCCAGATTGAAGAGGTCCCCCGCCCGGAGTTGCAGCCGGGGTACGTGGTACTCCGCGTTCTCGCATGTGGCGTTTGCCGGACTGACCTGCACATTGCCGAAGGAGATTTGCCACCGGTTCGTCCGCAGCTCATCCCCGGTCACCAGATCGTGGGCGAGGTGGCCGGCGGTGCGACCGCAGAGCTGCCCTTAGGGAGCCGGGCGGGCGTGTCCTGGATCGGCGGCGTAGATGGGGATTGCTGGTACTGTCACCACGGGATGGAGAATCTCTGTGACCATCCTACGTTTACCGGATACACGGTCAATGGAGGCTACGCCGAGTATGCCCTGGCTCGCGCGGATTTCGCATTTCCCTTGCCCGAGGGTTTAGATAATGTGCATGTCGCCCCCCTGCTTTGCGCCGGCATCATCGGCTTTCGCAGCCTGCGCGTGGCTGGCGTTGCTCCGGGTGATCGAGTCGGGCTCTATGGCTTCGGCAGCTCAGCAAGTTTGGCGATCACCGTTCTGCGGTCGTGGAAATGCGAGGTTTACGTCGCCACCCGGGGCGAGGCCCATCGTCAGACGGCGGTCTCGCTGGGCGCGACCTGGGTGGGCAAAGAAGATGAGACGCCTCCAGTGAGGCTCGATCGCGCGATCACGTTTGCGCCCAGTGGCAAGGTAGTGGTCAGCGCCTTATCGGCCCTGCGTAAAGGTGGCGTGGTCGCGATCAATGCCATTCATCTCGACCAGATGCCTTCCTTTGACTACGACAAACTGCTTTGGGGCGAACGCCAGATCCGCAGCGTAGCCAACATGACGCGCCAGGATGCGCGTGATTTTCTCGCTATCGCTCAGGAACTTAAGATCCGCCCACAGGTGGCAGTGTTCCCTCTGCAGGACGCAAACAAGGCCCTGTTGGCGGTGAAAGAGGAAACCGAGCGCGGCTCGGCGGTGATTGTTCCTTGAAGTTGATTCGTCCGAGTATGGCCAGGCCCCTTGGGTGCTCTTTGGCTTCATGAACTCATCCTTGTAACAAACGACGGGTGAATGTAACGATATGATCCTCGCTGCTTTTCACGGAAGTCTAGTAGATGAGCTTCAAGGAGAATTGAATTTGGCGGGAGGTGCCGGCGGTATGGCTGATCTCGCCGAAGCCCGCTCCTGCGAGGGTATTGGCCGGCATGCCCATATTCACAATGTTGAACAGGTTGAAGAACTCGGCGCGAAACTGCAGATCCAACAGCTCGATGCCGCTCGAACGCCGGCCGAACGGTGTGCTCTTGATCAACGCGAAATCGAAGTCATAGTAGGCTGGTCCGCGGAAAGTGTTGCGCCCCAGCGTGCCGAATCGCCCACGGTTCGGACCCGTGCCCCCCGCTACATTGATGGGGATCGAGAAGTAGGAAGCGTTATTCGCGCCCAGACCGAAGTAGTCTTCGCGAATTTTGCGGCTGGTAGAAAGGTGCGGGGTGCCAACCTGGTCCGGGCGGTCTGCTCCGTTGGTGCCGGCATCCGTCTGCTGCACGCCCGAGTAGACGGTGAAGGGCGCACCACTGTTGATGCTGGAGATACTAAGCAGCTCCCAACCCCCGGTCACGGCTCTGCCCAGCGGTCTAAGCAAGGCAAGATTTTCCCCGTGAAGATCCTGCGCCATGCTCAGGGTGAAAGTGTGGGCGATGTCGAAGGTAGACGGCCCTTTTTCCGGATGAGTGTCGAAGGGGTTCTGCGGAGATGTTTGGGAGATGGCGCCGGTGCCTCCGGTAATGAATCCTCCAACCACCGAACTGGTTTCGTCCAGAGACTTGGACCAGGTATAGCTGGCCTGGACGCCGGGCCCGCCATGGGCGACAGTACCCTGTAACGACGTCTGCAATGCATGGTAGGAGGAATGTGCCGTGCTGGTGACCACGTTCTCGGTACCGAAGCCGCCGGTGATGTTTCCTGCAGAATCAAACTGGGTATAGGGGGCAAAGCTGGGACCCGCGCCGGGATATCCATTGAAGAAGGTTGTCCGGGCCAACTTGGCAGCGGCCGTGCCAATATAAGTCGCGTCCGCTACCAGACCGCCGAAATGGCGTTCCAGGCCCAGAGTCCAGGTCTGAAGATAGGCGTTGCCAAACCCGGGGTACACAGACGAGATGGTCAGCGGCGTAATCCGGTGGCTCGGCGAAAGCGATGCCAAATCCTGCTGGTAGCGATTCAAATCCATCACCGTGTTGGCGTGAACTGCCTTGGTGCCGTTGGCGAAAATCTCCTGCCCATCGGGCGTGTACACGAGCGGCAACTCGCCCGGTGTGATCTGAAAACCGTAGGGGATTGGCCCGGTTGGAGCCGAAGTGAGACGCGGATAGACAGCGAACGGCGTCGAGCCGGTCAGGAAGTTGTCCTGGTATAAATTGGGCGGGATGGTGGTGATTCCGCCGCCGGCGCGTACGTGGACCTCGTGCCCGGCCAGCCAATCCAGTCGCACGCGGGGTCCCAGGCCGTTCAGGTTGAAGCGATAGCCCGGTTGCGGATTGACGACGAACTCCTGTGCGACCCCGGATTCGGACGACGAAAAAGCAATGCCCGAGGTTCTTTTCGCACGCTCGGTGATGGGCGTATAGAGCTCGTAGCGGAGACCGTAATCGAGCACCAGCCGAGGCGAGATCTTCCAGGTGTCCTGGGCAAAAAAGGCAAAGGCATTTCGGTTGATCGCCGCGGCCCCGATATGTTCGCCCCCGGAGAAGTATGGAGGCGCGACTACGACGGTGTAGACGAACGGGCTCCCGCTGAGCAGCCCGGAGAGGGTGTCTGGCAGCGGATCGCCAATGCGAATGTTGTGCATACCGCTCAGCGAGGAAATATTGACCGGAGAATAAGCGGTCCCTCCACCGAAGTCATACTCGCCATCGGGGCTGATGCCGAAGTAGGTGGTATCGCGATTCAGACGAATCTCGGCCCCCGCCTTGAAGCTATGACTGCTGGTGGTGAAGGAAAAATTCTGCCGCGCCTGAAAGAGATTGCCGTAGACGCTGATCACCGTTCCGGCCGGCTGATTGAAAGGCTCGTAAAGGCCGTCATTGAACTTGACCGCGGGATCGGTGAGGTCGGTGGTGGGAAAGGAAGGAGTGGCGCGGGTGGCGGAGAGCGAGGATTCCGATATCAAACGCGGAGAAAGGGTCCGGGTATAGGTAAGGACGAGGTTTCGCTGGCGATCGATGTAGCGGATGGCAAAGTTCGGATCGAGCACGGTCTGATCAGGGTTGGTGGTAGGCCCGTTCAGGTTGTTGAAGTTGAAACGAGCAAACAGCTGAGAGCGATCGGAGATTCGATGATCAAGACGCAGCGAAAACTGGTCCGCATCCGTGACCACCGGCGACGAGCTGGCGTAGGTGTGGACTCCATAGGGGCCCACAGGATTGTTGGGCAACGGGTAGCGCGCCAGCACGCGCGCCATTCCCGGATCGACCGGAACCGTGAGCACGTCGCCGGGAAAAGCCGTGGTGTCCATGCCTGCGCGTTCCTGCTCCGTGGGCACCGGGAATACCTGGGTGGTGCCCAGCACCTGGCGAAAACCCTGGTACTGGCCAAAGTAAAAGGTTTTGCCGGCGCCGTTGTAGATGTGGGGGAGGACGACCGGGCCGCCATTCGTGAAGCCAAATTCATTGCGGCGGAAAGGCGGAAGCCGGCCAGGATTGGCTAAGGAAGCGTGGTCAAAGTAGTTTCTTGCATCGAAGGCCGAATTGCGTACGAATTCGAAGAATGAGCCGTGGAAGCCACTGCTCCCCGATCGGGTGACGATATTGGTAAAGCCGGCGGCGCCGCGGCCGATTTCCGCCGGCATCCACCCTGATTGGGATTGAATCTCCTGCACCGCATCCACGTTAAAGTTGCTGAACGTGGACCCACCCATCTCCGGGTCACTGATGTCTGCCCCGTCCATGGCGAAGGTCGCCTCCACGCCGCGCTGGCCGTTAATGGCGAACTGCTGGGTGAAGTTGGTAGCTCCATTGGCGTCGGTCATGGTCCCGGCTGCCAGCAGCAGCAATTGGCTGAAGTCCCGCTTGTTCAGAGGAAGTTGGCTCACGGACTTGCTGGAGAGGTCCACCCCGCCCGTGGTTTCCTGTTCGTTCGCAAGCTGCCTCTATTGTGAGCGCTCCCTGCCCGGTAAGGGTGAGCAGAACATCCGCCTGCGGGGCGGCCAGGTCGATGGATTGAGGGGAGGCGATGCGGTGGCCGTCGACAGTGACGAAAAGCGCATACCGAAGGCGCGGGAGCTGATGGAACGAAAAGCTGCCGTCCGGCCGGGTGACGGCGGTCGCGGTACGTCCTGGGGACAACCAGTTCGATCGGCGCCCCAGCCAGGGGGTTGCCGGCAGCATTGCGGAGTGCTCCTCGCCAATCGGCGTTCTCGGTTCACCGGCTGCTGGGCGCACAGGGGGTAGGCAAGAGTCCCGAGTAAAGGCAGCAGGATCGCAAGAGGCAAGAAAAATGCTTGGACTGCAGAACCAAGTTGCGCGACAATCGTCCGATTAAAGCGGGTCATCCAAGACGCATGCTATCGTGCTTCCCGGATTTACCTGCACGCTGCACCAGAGAGCGTAGCTGACAGGAAATTCGGGGTTCGGCCCAAAAGGGACGCTTACCGTGTTTTTTGGTTTTGCCGTCAGAGCGCTTAGCAGAGCCGGGGTTGACTGGGAAGTTACGCACCGCGTTGGGGACCCTTCGATTGCACAAAAAGCGAGACAGTGCCACCGGCATTGTGTAAACTGCTTGCCCATGGCAACAGAACGTGCCGCCAACCCCCTGCCATAGAAGTGTAAGGAGAGAAGACGATGAGCTTTTGCCAAACCTGTGGAACCAGCTTGCCCGACGGGAGTCCGACCTGCACTGCATGTGGAGCTAGCCAAGGGGTGGCTGCATCGAGCGCTGCGCCCGGGGCGATGCCCGGCCCGGTGCCGGTTCCTGGACCCATTCCTGGTCCCATGCCCGGCGCAATGCCCGCTCCCCTGCCCGCGGCCGGAGCCGGCATTACCCCCAATGTTGCCGGTGCGCTGGCCTACCTGGTGGGCGCCATTACAGGAATCCTGTTCCTGGTCATCGATCCTTTCAAGAACCGATCGCTTTGTTCGCTTTCATGCCTTCCAGTCGATCTTCTTCAACCTGGCGTGGATCGCCTTCTGGATCGTATGGATGATCGTGGGCCTGGTGCTGGGCGCCGTCTCGCATGGCTTGTTCTTCATCATCCAGTTGCCCATCAACTTGCTGGTCACGGTCGGCGGATTCTGCATCTGGGTCTACCTGATGTATTCCGCCTACCAGGGCAAGACCTTCCAATTACCGGTTATTGGTGCACTGGCGGCGACCCAGGCAGGAATTGCGCCGGCTGCCACCGGCCAACGGCTGTAGGGTTCACCCGAGGCGCCGGTCTGGCTATGCCGGGCCGGCGCTTTCGTGTGTCTGGCTAGCTCACGGAGACCGGCACCGAACCCGGCTGCTTCTTCGTGCCGCGAATGCCAAGCAGGGTAAGATCGTGTGGCCATTTGGGTCAGCAGCAGGGTCATGAGGTTTCATCTATCGTGTTGCCGGTTTTTGTGGTCTTGCCCAACCGGGGTCGACGGTAAATTACTCTTGGCTGGACGGTTGTCCGCATTTGAAACTCGTCTCTTTCTGTCGTTTCACCTTGCTCCTGGTATTTGCCGCAACCGTGGTTTCCGCGGACGGGGCGACGCGCGCCGATATTCTGCGCGGGGCGTACGGAGCTTATCGCGCGAACAACGACTTGCTGTTCTACCACCTTGACATTCGCGTCGATCCGGAGAAGAAATTCCTCCAGGGCAAGAACTCCATCCGTTTCAGGATGCTTAAGGACGGCAGGCGCATCCAGCTCGATCTGCACCCCGCGCTCCAAATCGACAAGATACTTTTGGGTGAGGTTCGGCTCCGGTACAAGCGCGATTCAGGAGCGGTCTTCGTCGACTTTCCCGAAACTCTGAAAGCGGGACGCGAGAACACCATCGACTTCTACTATTCGGGCCATCCGGTGGAGACAGGCCGATTTGGCGCCATCACTTTCCGCAAAGATCCCGCCGGCCATCCCTGGATCAACACCGCCTGCGAAGAGACCGGGGCCAGCGTGTGGTGGCCGAACAAGGACCAGTGGCGGGATGAAGTAGAGAGCATGCAGATCAGCGTGTCCGTTCCCAACGGCCTGGTTGATGTTTCCAACGGAAAATTTATGGGCGCAACCGACCTGGGCGACGGCTATACGCGCTGGGATTGGATGGTTCATTACCCCATCAACAACTACGACGTCTCTCTCAATATCGGAAACTACGTGCACTTCTCCGATAAGCTGGGCGACCTGCCGCTCGATTTCTACGTACTGCCGGAAGACAAGGCGAAAGCGGAAAAGCAATTCACCCAGGCAAGAGAAATGCTGCAGATCTTCGGGCACTATTTCGGAGACTATCCTTTTCCTGAAGACGGCTATAAGTTGATCGAGGCGCCCTATTCCGGGATGGAGCACCAGACCGCGGTGACCTACGGCAACCACTTCACCAATGGCTACCTGGGGCGGGACTGGGCCGGGTCCGGGCATCAGCCTCCGGTTCGACTTCATCATCATCCACGAGAGCGCCCATGAGTGGTTCGGCAACAGCATCACGGCCGCCGACCGATCAGATATGTGGATTCACGAAGGCTGGGCGACCTACATGGAAAGCCTTTACGTGGAGTCACGCTGGGGGCGGGCCGATGCTTTGAAGTATCTCAATGGATTGAAGTCGAAGGTGAAGAACCTGCAGCCGATTATCTCCGCGCGGGGAGTCAACAGCACACCGCCGGAAGACCAGTACTTCAAGGGTGCGCTCTTTCTGAATACCCTGCGCAGCGTGGTCGATGACGACCCACGCTGGTGGGCATTGCTGCACGGTTCTACCAGCACTTCAAGTATCAGAACATCATGACCGAGGACGTGGTGCGGTACTTCAACCAGGAAACGGGAATGAACCTGACACCCATCTTCGACCAATATCTCCGGCACACGGCGCTGCCGGTTCTGGAATTGCAGTGGGATCCGGAGGAAGCGTCCGCTACCGGTGGCACGCAGACGTGCCGGCATTCGCGATGCCGGTGCTGGTGGGCAGCCGGCAGCACTGGCAAAAAATTCGGCCCACCACCACCTGGCAAACGTTGCCACACAACTTGACAAAGACCAGTTCGAGGTTGCGACCGACCTTTACTACATCAAGGTAGTATGGATGCCGTGACCATGGAACTCTCCCCTATTGCCGTTCGCGTGCTCGGATCGTTAGTGGAAAAAGAGATCACTACGCCCGAGTATTACCCTCTTTCTCTGAATGCGCTGGCCAACGCCTGCAACCAGAAAAATAACCGCGAGCCGGTAACCAACCTCGACGAGGGCGAGCTCCGGCAGGCACTGCACAGACTGGAAGACGCCGGGCTGGCTGGCGCCGCGCGTGGCACGGAGAGCCGCGTCGCCAAGTATGAGCACCACGTACAGGAGGTGTTCAACTTTACCCGCGGCGAGATCGCGGTGATGTGCGTCCTGATGCTGCGCGGGCCGCAAACACCCGGCGAGTTGCGCGGAAGGACGGAGCGCATGCACCGCTTTGAGGAGCTGAGCGACGTCCAGTCGACGCTGCAGCGGCTGATGCAGCGCGAGCCGCCGCTGGTAATGGTGCTGCCCCGTCAGCCCGGCACCAAGGAAGCTCGCTATGCCCATCTGTTATCGGGTGAGGTGACAGAGGCCTTTCCCAGCGCAGTGGAGACAGAGAGTGCCGGGAGAGGTGGATCGCAGCTCGAAGCAGAGGTCGCGGCACTGCGTCAGGAAGTGGCGCAGTTGCGTGAGCAGGTGGAGAGAGTGCTGCGGCTGGTGGAGTAACACCCGGTCGTTGCCCGCCGCGAACCCGGTGCCCCACCAGCCGCTCGCGATCACGACATTCGATACCCAGCCCTTCCGGGCTGGGCTGACATTTGGCGGTCGGCCTCCGGGCCTCGACATGCGTCACTCGCACACTGCCGGGAATCTGGCTAAGGTTGCTGGGTCCCAGCTCTCGCTAGCGGTGACGCAGGCGCAGGCTCTGCCAGCTGGCGTCGGTGGTCCAACCGCCATCACCACCAGAGCATGGCCATTCACAAATCCGCTCTGCGCCGGATCGGCCAGGAACAGAATGGCCTTGGCGATGTCATCCGGTGACGCAAAGCGGCCCATCGGGTTCACTCCGAAAATGTCCTCATCCGTGTAAGAACCGCTTGCCTGGTCGGCGACATCCATTTCCGTCTTGACCCACCCGGGGCAAACAGCATTGCAGCGCACGCCGCGCCCTCCCCACTCCGCAGCAACGTGCGGGTGAGTCCGATCAGCCCATGCTTCGATGCGTTGTACGCGGCGCGGTCAGCGATGCCGGCAAGCCCAGCAATGGAGGCTACGTTCACGATGCTGCCGGAGCGCTGCTGCAACATCATCTTCCCGAAAGCACGAGCCAGCAGAAAACGGTGCGACCAGGTTGACTTCGAGCACCCGGCGAAAGGTCCGTGCATCAACCGTTTCCGCCGGGCAATCGAGCTGATGCCGGCGTTATTTACCAGGACGTCCACCCGATCCCATCGCGCGCGGATCGCAGCGGCCGTGATGTCGACAACCGATTCATCCGAGAGGTCACCGGGAAAGTCCGCGGCCTCGCAGCCGGTCGCGCACACAGCGGCAAGAGTGGAGCGCACGATTGCAGATCCAACAGGGCAAGAGAATAGCCGGCGGCGGCGAAGAATCTCAGCGGTGCGGCGGCCGATGCCCTGGGCCGCTCCTGTAACGACGGCTAATTTCATCCTAGGAGACTCCGATCGTTTCCAAGTTACTAGAATCCATCGCGAACATCGGCTGATATCATCAAGATAACGCTGGGCTGCCATCGAGAGCCCCGTCCCCTCCCCCGCTTCCCTCTACGCACTTCAGCGTACCGGCAACCGAATAACGGAAGAGGTCCAGAAGCATGGTGACCAACGGAAACCTCTCAAAAGAGAGAGCAAAAATCCGCAAGATTGCGTTCGTGGGCGACCACTTGCCGCGCAAGTGCGGCATCGCCACCTTCACCACGGATCTGCTGTCGGCCGTACAAAGCCAATATCCGGAAAGCCAGTGCCTATGCGTTTCGGTTAACGACATAGAGGACGGGTATGACTATCCGGAAGTGGTGCGCTTCGAGATCGAAGAACAGGATTTAGCCGTCTTACCTGCGGGCTGCGGATTTTCTGAATATCAGCGATGTGGATATCGTGTGCCTGCAGCATGAGTTCGGCATATTTGGCGGCCCGGTCGGCGGTCACATCCTGGCCATGTTGCGCGAGTTGAAAATGCCGGTCGTCACCACCCTGCATACCATCCTGCGGGATCCCAAACCAGATCAGCGGCGCGTCATCGAAGAGTTGATCGCCCTCTCCACCCGGCTGGTGGTGATGGCCGATCGCGGACGGCAGATGCTGCACGAGATCTACCATGCACCGTTCAGCAAGATCGACCTGATTCCGCATGGCATCCTCGATGTCGCGTTCGTGGACCCGACTTATTTCAAGGATCAGTTTCAGGTGGAAGGCCGCACCGTGCTGCTTACCTTCGGCTTGCTCTCACCGAATAAGGGCATCGAATATGTGCTCAATGCGCTGCCGGAAGTTCTGGCGGAGTTTCCCGATGTGGTCTACATCGTGCTGGGCGCGACCCACCCCAACGAGTTACGCAAGTATGGGGAGGCCTATCGGCTGAGCCTGGAAATTCTGGCCACCAAGAACAAACTGGAAAAGCACGTTATCTTCTGCAACCAGTTTGTGGACCCGGAAAACCTGAATGAGTTTATGGGCGCCGCGGACCTATACATCACGCCGTATCTGAATGCGGCCCAGATCACCTCGGGCACGCTCTCGTTTGCCTTCGGTTCAGGCAAGGCGGTGGTTTCGACACCGTATTGGCACGCCGCGGATCTGCTGGCTGACGGCCGGGGCGCGCTGGTGCCGTTTGCCGACTCGCCCGCCATGGCGACACAGATTCTTGGCCTGCTGCGCGACGACACGCGGCGTAATGCCATGCGCAAGAACGCTTACAGGCTAGGGCGGGAAATGATCTGGTCGAATGTAGCCCAGATCTATATGCACAGCTTCGAACTAGCTCGTCTCGAAGGGGCGCCTGTGTCGCGCAAGTCCCTCGCCATTAAGACCCTGGACAAGAAACATCGCGAACTTCCGGAACTGAAGCTGACGCATCTTTCGCGGATGACGGACTCCACCGGCGTGTTTCAGCATGCGATCTTCAGTGTGCCTAATTTCAGCGAGGGCTATTGCACCGACGACAATGCCCGTGCGTTTATTCTCGCGGTGCTGATCGCGGAACTTGCCGACGACGCGGAAATCGGGCGGGATCTGGCCAGCACCAGCGCCGCTTTTCTGCATCACGCGTTCGACCCCGCCAGCGGGCGATTTCACAACCACATGAGTTTCGAACGCCGGTGGTTGGACGAACAGGGATCGGAGGACAGCCACGGCCGGGCGCTGTGGGCACTTGGAGTGGGCGTAGGACGATCACAACTGCGCAATTTTCAAATGATGGCGGGCCAGCTCTTTGCCCGGGCCTTGCCAGCGTTGACTGACTTCAGCTCGCCACGAGCGTGGGCCTTCGGCCTCCTGGGCATCCATGAATACCTGAGGCGGTTAGGCGGTGACAGCCAGGTGAACCAGGCACGCGAGACGTTGACAGCGCGGTTGATGGAACTCTACGACCGGCACGCGCATGCCGATTGGCACTGGTTTGAGGAAGAGCTTTCCTATGACAACGCCAGGCTCTCCCATGCCTTGATTGTGAGCGGACGGGCCACCGGCCAGGAAGCCGTTTTGAACCGGGGACTGAAGACCCTGCGCTGGCTGACAGAGCAGCAAACCACTGAGAAGGGTTACCTGCGGCCGATCGGCAGCAACGGGTTCTATCACCGCGGCGGCGCACGCGCCAACTTCGACCAGCAGCCGATCGAAGCCCAGGCCACTGTCGCCGCCTGTCTGGAAGCCTACCGAGCAACGGCGGATCTGCGCTGGTATGAGCAGGCAGAACACGCCTTCGACTGGTTCATCGGAGGCAACGATCTCGGCCTGGAGCTCTACGTGCCCGAGACCGGCGGCTGCCGCGATGGATTGCATATGGACCGGGTGAACGGAAACCAGGGAGCCGAGTCCACGCTGGCCTTTCTGCTTTCGCTGGTGGAGATGCGCCAGGCGCAAAACATGCTGACCAGTTTCAAGCAGCCAATCACCGCGGAAGATTACCCTCCTTTACCCATCTGCCATACCCTAAACGAGCTATGTACCGGGAAAGCACGTTTACGCCGCTTGTTCTATAAAGAAACAGCTAAACGGAAGAAACGCTGCAGAGCCTGTGGTCCACTGATAGCTGCTGTTGTATACGCACGACTAGAAATGGGACCCCGATGGGAAATGGGACTGCACTGGCGATTCATCTAAAGCGATCAAGAACCGTTCTGAGACCGGATCCTTCACGCGTTCTTCTGCGGCAATTCGATCCCGGGGATGCGCGACGCATGAGCGGGATCATCGAAAGAGTCCTCGCGGTGCCCGAGGCAGAGGTCGGCTCGCTGCTGAAGCAGATCTCGGCCGACTTTTCGCAGCGCCACCTTAATCTGCCGCAACGCTTTTTAGATCGCTTTGAAGATCTTGAGGAATTGCTGCCGGAAGATGTGATCATAGCCAGCAACGCAGGCTACTGATCGGCTCCTACTTTCTGTCGGAATACTCACTGGAATCGGCTGCGTTGTTCAGTCCGTCGATGGTGCCGCACCCGGACCAGACCAGCCTTCCACCGGGCGCAGTGCGCTTCATTCTTAGCCTGCGCGCGACCGGGGAAGGGCACATCTCCTCCATCACGTTTCGCAGCGGAATCGTGCACAAAGATCTTCGTATTGAAGTGGATCCGGCGGGCAGCTTGCTCACCGAGCCACGCCAGATCGCTAACACAGTGTATGAAGGTCCACTGTTCCAGCGAAAACTCTGGGAGCTCGGCTTAGAGAGCAACTTTACCCGCCGGGTGCTGAAAAGACTGGGGAGATCGTTTGGCCTGGAGACATTGCGGGATGCCCTCGCCGCCGAGTTGCAAGCCTCCGGCCAGGCGCACGGAGAAGTAGGGGAAGACCAGCTAAAAGCGCAGAGCATCTGGATGCTGGCCCGCTCCAACTACGAGGTGCAATTTGACCCCGAGCAGGATCTCTCTGAGCGAATCATCTTCCCTTCCACGCCCTCGCAACGCAACGGCATCGAGGATGCCCGGTTTGTGCGCTTCCGCAAGGACAATGGCGAGCATGTGTACTTTGCCACCTTTACCGCCTACGACGGCAGAGTCATCATGCCGGAGCTGCTCGAGACCTCTGACTTTCTGCGCTTCCGATTTATTTCACTGAACGGCCCGGAAGCGGAGAACAAGGGCATGGCGCTGTTTCCGCGAAAGGTGAATGGTAGCTACGCCATGATTTCGCGGCAAGACAACGAGAACATTTTTCTCATGTGCTCGGATAACGTGCACTTCTGGAATGAACGTCGCTTACTGCTGAAGCCCGAGTTTCCATGGGAGCTGGTGCAGATTGGAAACTGCGGATCGCCCATTGAGACCGAGGCGGGATGGCTGGTGCTGAGCCACGGAGTCGGGCCGATGCGCCAGTACTGCATTGGCGCCTTCCTGCTCGATCTGAAGCAGCCGTCCAGGGTTATCGGCCGGCTGCGCGAGCCAATGATGACACCCGAGCCAAGCGAACGGGAAGGCTACGTACCCAACGTGGTTTATTCCTGTGGCGCCTTGTTGCACCAGGGCGAACTGATCATTCCTTATGGGCTGGCCGATCACGCCACCGGCTTTGCCACCGTTGCCCTGGACGACGTGCTGGCGGCCATGTCTTAGAGAGATGGCCTCGAACAAAAGAGTGGCTATCCTGTCGCCGGTCGCCTGGCGAACGCCGCCGCGCCAATATGGCGCCTGGGAGACAGTGGCGAGCAACATCGCCGAAGGCCTGGTGGACCGGGGATGGGATGTAACTCTCTTCGCCACCACTGATTCGCTCACCCGCGCCCATCTTCATGCAGTGGTTGAACGGGGCTATGAAGAGGATCGTTCGATCGATCCCAAGGTAGCCGAATACCTGCATATCGCGGAGGTTTTTGAGCACGCCGCGGAGTTTGACCTGATCCACAGCCATTATGATTTTATGGCGCTGGCTTATACGCGGCTGGTGAAGACGCCGGTGTTGACCACCATCCACGGCTTCTCCTCGCCGCGCATCATGCCGGTCTATGAGAAATACCGCGAAGGATATTTTGTTTCTATCAGTGATTCAGATCGCGCCCCAGGGCTCAATTACCTGGCAACGGTCTACAACGGGATCGACCTCGCGCTTTATCCCCAACGCAAAACCAGGGGCGAAAATCTCATCTTCATCGGCCGGATACACCCGGATAAGGGTGTCCACCTGGCGATCGAGGCCGCCCGCCAGAGCGGCAGACAACTGCTGATCGCCGGCATTGTGCAGGATACGGCTTACTTCCGGGATCAGATTGAGCCCCACCTCGACGATCAGCAAATACGCTACCTGGGACCGGTCGGGGTGGAAGAAAAGAACACCTTGTTCGCACAGGCCTTCGCCCTGCTTCATTTAAATACCATCCCTGAGCGCTTTGGGCTGGTGCTGGCCGAGGCGAACGCGGCAGGTGTTCCGGTGATCGCCATGGATCTTGGCTCCTGCCGCGAAGTGATCGAGCAGGGGGTAACGGGATTTCTGGTGAACGATGTCAGCGGGGCGGTCGAGGGCGCTCGATGGCGTGCCTTCCCTTCAGGACAACGCCTGCAGAAGAAGGGTCGAGGAACGATTCTCTATCGCAACTATGGTGGAGGCGTATGAACGGGTCTACGCGAGGATTTTTGACCTGGAGAGGAAACGTCGCTGATTTGAACCAAAATCCGGGGTCGCGGCCCCCCGGGCCCTGTTTAGCTTCTGATCATCAACCTTTTGGTGGATGCCAAAGGTAACCGCAAATATCACTATCGCGAAGCACTTACGGGTCTTTTGCGGCGCTCTGGACCATGTAAGATGGTGCCGGCCTCTTATGAGCCAGGGTGCAACAGCAAGCGAACTCGTGTTGAGCGAACAAGTGGGCAGCCGCGTGTTGATGCTCTTCGATGGGCTTTGCGGCCTCTGCAACAGCGCCGTGAATGGGTAACCCAATGGGATCATGCTGATTGTTTTGTTTCGCACCTCTGCAGTCTGAACTTGCCGCGGCAATACTCAAGCGGCATAGCATTGACCGGGAAACGATGATCAAAAAGCAATACCGTCTATCTGGTGTCGATGCCGGCTCCGAGCATCAAAGACTGTTGACGCGATCCGACGTAACGGTCAACATGCTGTGCCCTCTTGGCGGGCGCTGGCGGGTCTCAGGGCATTTGTTCGTGTGGTGCCCGGCTTTGTACGCAACGCGACCTATGGACCGTCCGCCCGGACCGCTATCGGCTGACCGGCCGATATGAAGTTTGCCCTTTGCCCACAGACGCGGAGCGGAGGAAGTTTTTTTCCCGAGGGTGCATGCGATTGTTGAATTAAAGCTGGCGACGTGCGCCGCGTCGCAGTGGTGGAAGAACCGAAGCTGATGCTTGCTGCGCGAATTTGATCGATGTACGCTCCTGGCCCAGGCGGCGATTGCAGTGGTGGCAAGCTGACCAGCGTGGCAACCAATCTTCTTACGGATGATCCTTGATTATGAGCCGGTTTACGAGGGAGCCGGCGAGTGGAGGCTGCCCGCGCCCATCATCACCCACAAGAGGTTGCCCGCTGCTTGGTATCAGGCACAGGCTTACCCTACTGGGCAGCGCGCGCGACCGGGCTTCGATGCACATGGCCAAGGAGCAGGAACTGACCGACAGCATGAAGATGTTTCGCTGGGGCCTGGAAGGCGGCCGCCCGGCGGGGGAAATCGGTATAGCCCCGGAGTGGTTCCATAAAGGTTATGGTTCCGTCGTGCATGCGCACGGCGAGCCGCTGCTTTTCCCGCCTACGCAGAAGACGGTGGCGAAGAAGCCGAGATCGCAGTGCATAGGTGATTGGTCCCGATGGTCAGCCCTATCGAGTGGGCATGACCCAGGGCAACGAGTTTTCAGACCATCGCTTCGAGAAGAAGAACTACCTCAACCTGGCGGGATCGAAGTTGCGCACTGGTTCGATTGGACCCGAGCTAATTGTCGATCCGGATTTCCGGAGCGTGCCTGGCACGGTGACCATTACGCGTAACGGCAAGGAATTCTGGTCGAACGAATCTCGAGGGGGGAAGAGGAAATGTCCCACAGCCTGCGCAACCTGGAGCACCACCACTTCAAGTTTGACCTGCATCGACGCCCGGGAGACGTGCACATACATTTTCTCGGCGCCCATTCGCTGAGTTTCGGGCAGGGTATCGAGCTCAAGGACGGAGACGTGATGGAGATTCACTTCGATGGCTTCGGCCGACCCTTGCGCAACGCAGTAGAAGTAGCACGCAAAAAAGATTCCCCCCTGGTCGTGATCCTCTCATCTAATTGCCGATGAATTATTCTCAATCCGTTTTTCCGCGTCGGTTTGGGAGTACTTGCACTCGCTTTTCTCGCCCCTGCACAACAAACCAAACAGGCGACGCACGGCATTTCTATTGCCAATATGGATCGTGCGGTCAAGCCGGGCGATAATTTCTTCCTATACGCGAATGGCGCATGGATCAAACGACCGCGATTCCTGCCGATCGCAGCCGGATCAGCGTATTCGATGCATTGAACGATCTGAGCAACAAACGCACCCTTACCTTGATCGAAGAAGCGGGCAAAGCAAAGGCGCCCGCGGGGTCCAATACACAGAAAATTGCGGAACTCTATCACTCGTATATGGACCAGGCCGGCATCGAGTCCGTGGTCTGAGGCCCATTGAGCCAGAACTCAAAGCGGTCGCAGCCATTCGTGACAAGACCCAACTGGCACGCGCCCTGGGCGAAAGTTTACGGGCCGATGTAGACGCCCTCAACAACACCCACTTTCACACGGATAATTTATTTGGATTGTGGGTGGCCCCGGTTTTTCCGATTCGGCCGACTACGCGCCCTATTTGTTGCAGGGGGGCCTTGAGCTACCCAATCGCGACTACTATCTCTCTGACACCGATAGCATGCGTAAGATTCGGACGAAATACCAGGCCCACATTGCGGCAATGTTGAAACTTGCCGGCTTCGCCGATGTGGATGATCGGGCGGCGCGCATCTACGCCCTTGAACATGCGATCGCAGAAAAGCACTGGAGCCTGGCCGAAAACCAGGAAGTCGCAAAAGCCAATAACCCCTGGAAGCGGAGCGATTTTCCTGTAAAAGCCCCTGGGCTTAATTGGGAGGAATATTTTCGCGGCGCCGGCCTCAGCCAGCAATCGATGTTTATCGTCTGGCAGCCAAGCGCATTCACTGGCGAAGCGGCTCTGGTAGGTTCCACTTCGCTCGACGCGTGGAAAGATTGGCTGGCCTACCATCTGATCGAAACCTATGCGGATGTGCTGCCCAAGACGATAGCCGACGAACACTTCGCACTGGTGGGTCCGGTTCTTTCAGGCACGCCGCAGCAGCGTCCCCGCTGGCAACGAGGCGTTGCCATGGTCAACAATGAACTGGGAGACGCTGTGGGCCAGATCTTCGCGCAACGGTATTTCTCCCCACAAGCGAAAGCGGACGCAGAGGCGTTGGTTGCCCACATCATCGACGACTATCGCGAGCGGCTCCGCAACCTGTCGTGGATGGCGCCGGCAACGAAAGCGGAAGCGATTGCCAAGCTCAACGCACTTTATGTGGGTGTCGGCTACCCCGAAAGCTGGCGCGATTATTCCGGTTACGAGGTGAAGCCTGATGATATCGCCGGCAACCAGCGCCGCGGCCGACTCTTTATTATCACATCAACGTTGGCCGCATCGGAAAGCCGGTGAATCGCAAGGAGTGGCAGATGACCCCGCAGACAGTGAACGCGGTCAACCTGCCGTTGCAGAATGCACTCAACTTCCCGGCCGCCATTTTGCAGCCTCCTTTTTTTGACCCTGCGGCGCCCAACGCTGTGAACTATGGCGCCATTGGCTCCGTGATCGGCCACGAGATCAGCCACACGTTCGATACCGAGGGCAGCGCATTCGACGCCAAAGGGCGGATGCGTAATTGGTGGACGCCCTCGGATTTCGCACACTTTCGCGCTTCGACGGCAAAACTCGCCGCCCAGTATGACACCTACAAGCCGTTCCCTGACCTTTCGGTCAATGGCAAGCAGACGCTGGCAGAAGATATTGCCGATGTCGCCGGTATTTCTGCAGCCTACGATGGATATCAATCCTCGCTGAAAGGCAAAGCCGCTCAGGTCGATCATGGATTTACCGGAGACCAGCAATTTTTCATCGCCTTCGGCCAGAACTATGCATCGAAGTCGCGGCCTGCGGCACTGCGCGAACAGGTCTTGAACGATTCGCACGCTCCGTCCGAATATCGTGCGGACACGGTACGCAACGTGGATGCGTGGTACAAGGCGTTTGGCGTTCAGCCCGGACAGGCTCTCTATCTCGCCCCGCAGGATCGAGTGAAGATCTGGTGAGAACGCGGCCGAAAGGGTAGGCTGTTTTCGTGAGCAAAGAAGAAGCGGTTGAGGTGCTCTCGATCGAGGGACGCGAGGTCCGCGTCACCCACCCCGGCAAGCCTTATTTTTCAAAGCAGACGCGGCTGTCGAAACTCGACCTGGTTCGCTACTATCAGTCAGTTGCGCCGGGCGCCCTTGCCGGAATCCGGGACCGCCCCATCGTCCTTAAACGGTTTGTGAACGGCGCCGAAGCGGAGGCGTTTTATCAAAAGCGCGCGCCCAGTGATCGGCCCTCGTGGCTGCGGACGGTGACGCTGTCTTTTCCTTCCGGCCGCACGGCCGAAGAGATCGTCGTGGATGACGCCGCCGGGCTGGCATGGATCATCAATCTTGGCTGCCTCGAGTTACATCCGCATCCGGTTCGCTCCTCCGATCTTGACCACCCCGACGAGTTGCGAGTGGATCTCGACCCCGGCCCTGGCGTGGGCTGGACCGATGTACGCCAGGTCGCGCTCGAAGTGAAGTTGCTACTCGAAGAGCTTGGGCTTCGCGGCTGGCCTAAGACCAGCGGCTCCCGCGGGATGCATGTCAATGTGCGCATCGAGCCGCGTTGGACGTTCAGTGAAGTGCGGCGCGCAGCGCTCGCGTTGTCGCGTGCGGTAGAGCGGCGTGTCCCTTCCCTGGCGAGTTCGAAATGGTGGAAAGAAGAACGCCACGGCGTGTTTCTTGACTACAACCAGAACGCCAAGGATCGGACGACCTGCTCCGCGTACTCAGTGCGGCCGCTCCCCGATGCCCGCGTGTCCGCACCTCTTCATTGGCACGAGGTGCCGGATTGCGAGCCTGCGGATTTTACTGTGCTCACGATGCCTGGCCGTTTTGCCGAGATCGGCGACCCCCACGCAAGCATGGATTCCGCACCCGGTTCGCTCGAAACACTGCTGGAGCTCGCGGCCAAGGACGAGTCCGCTGGATTGGGCGATGCGCCCTGGCCGCCGCACTTTCGCAAGATGGAAGGGGAAGCACCGCGGGTGGCGCCGTCGCGAGCCAGGTCGGCCGCGAAGAAGGCTCCGCGGACGAAGATGCCTTTGATCGTGATCGCGAACTCTCCCAGCAAAGAGGATGCCCTGGCTGGCCTGGAGAGATGGAAAAGCAAACACCCCGAAGTGGCTGCACTGCTGGCTGTGGACGACGTGTTGGTCGACTCCATGCGCGGCACGTCGTCGACTTGGACGCGCATCCGCATCAATCTGCGCCATGTTCCCGAAGAGCTAAGGCCGCCGCAGGAAACTCCCGACCCTGACGATGATCCAACCCGCGAATGGCGGGCCTGGCGGGCGTCGAAGCGAGCTGCCAAAAAAGCTGAGTAGATTTAGAAATCTATCCCTGCAAACAATGCTGGGTGCCCCACATCTCGCTCGTTTTTTGCGAGATGTGGGATACCACAGCGCTAGACGCAAAGCTTTCTGATTCAGCAAAAGCTAAGATGGGGCTATCGCCCATCTCGGCCCACGTACGCGCGGGACGAGGGGCACCCAGCCCAGTTGAGGCCGACTCAAAAAGCCTCGGGTTGAGGCCGACTCAAGAAAATAAGTGTCAACGCCCGCTGGCGAATATCTCCATCAGCTCCTGCGGTGGAACCACTTCCAGTTGCGCGTATGTACAGTCGCTCGGCTTCTTGTCTGTGCGCCACCTGCGAAACTGGGCCATGTGGCGGAAGCGGGCGCCCTGCATATGCTCGTAAGCGACTTCGACCACCAGTTCGGGTCGAAGCGGTTCCCACGACAAGTCTTTCCCCTGGCTCCAGCGACTCTGACCGCCGGGCATGCGTTGCTCACCGGCGCCAAGCTCCGCCCAGCCGCTCCAAGGGTGATTCACCAGCGCATCTCGCCGATAAGGCAAGAGGAATTCCGCCAGCTCACGGCGCTTCTCGATCGTGAAACTTGCACATACACCAACGTGCTGTAAAGAGCCGGAATCATCGAACAGGCCCAGCAGCAGTGAGCCGACGTTGCCCTCACCGGTCTTGTGCCAACGAAACCCGGCGACGACGCAGTCACAATCCCGCTCGTGCTTGATTTTGAGCATGACTCGCTTGTCGGGCTCATAGGTCCCGCTCATCTGCTTGGCGATAACGCCATCGAGTCCGGCGCCTTCGAACCGGCGAAACCAATCTGACGCAACACTCGCTTCGTCCGTTGCCGGGGTGATGTGTACCGGGGGCGCCGCTGAGGCCAGCAGCCGTTCCATCTGCTTGCGCCTCGCTTGAAATGGTTCGCCGCACAGATCCCGGTCTCCCTCGCAAAGCAAGTCGAAGAACACAATCGATGCCGGCGTTTGCTGCGACAGGAGCTTCACCCGGGACGCGGCGGGATGAATGCGCAGTTGCAGCAGCTCAAAGTCGAGACCGGTTTCGTTGGCAATCACGATTTCCCCGTCGAGTACGCATCGTTCCGGCAACTGTGTGCGCAGAGTCTCGATTAACTCGGGGAAATACCGATTGAGCGATTTCTGGTCGCGGCTCTGGATCAGGATTTCGTCTCCATCGCGAAACACCAGGGCGCGGAAGCCATCCCACTTCGGTTCAAAGACCCACGTGTTGCCCGCCGGTAATTCACCCACTCGCTTGGCGAGCATCGGCAGGACCGGCGGATTTACAGGAAGTTGCATGCCCCATGGTATCGCCTGCCTGCGTTATTCTAGGGTCCGATGCCAGTAGACCCACACAGAACCATTGCCGATCTGGAGCAGCTTCGGGCGCTCACCGCAGACGATCACGGGGCGCAGCGCATTGCCTGGACCGAAACCTGGCTCAAGGCGCGCGCCTGGTTTCAGAGCAAGCTAGCCCAGCTGCCGGTGGAACACCACCTTGACGCTGCCGGAAACTCCTGGACGACGCTTCGGGGCGACTCAGATCGCACTCTGATCCTCGGCAGTCATCTTGACTCGGTGCCCAACGGGGGCTGGTTGGATGGCTCTCTCGGAGTCCTCACCAGCTTCGAGGTGCTGCGCAGTCTGGCAGAAGACTTTAAAGGCAAGCCGCCGGTCACCATTCGCCTGGTGGATTGGGCCGACGAGGAGGGCGCGCGTTTCGGCCGAAGCCTCTTCGGTTCCTCGGCATTTGCGGGGACGCACACGATCCAAGCGGACCGGGGCCGAACGGACCGGGATGGCATTCGCCTGGAAGATGCTTTGCGCCAATGCCATGTCGACGTAGACCGCATCGGCGACGCGGGCGTTGAGAGGGGTCAGGCCGGGGCCTACCTGGAATTGCATATTGAGCAGGGACCGGTTCTGGAAGCCATGAAGTTGCCGCTGGGCGTGGTGCTCGGCACCAAGGGCGTGGAACGCCACGCGATTACTTTTCATGGCCAGGAGGCGCACTCCGGATCCACTCCGATGGCCGTGCGGCGCGATGCGCTCGCTGCTGCGGCCAAGCTCGCGCTCGAGATTCGGCCCATCGCGCGCAAACATCCTGACGCCGTCGCAACCATGGGCAGCGTCAAAACCTTTCCCGGCATCGGGACTGCGGTCGTCGGCCGCTGCGAAACCACACTGGACATGCGTGACCTGGATGCGGGAGTACTGGCGTCGATGCTGGCCGAAGCCCAGGAAGTGAGCCGGCGTTTCGCCGCGGAGGAAGGTTGTACCGTCGAATGGTCAAGGATCTGGAGCATCGAGCCGATCCCGTTTGATCCGCGGCTTATTGAGCTTTGTGATCAGGCGGTTCGGGAAACCGCGGGTGCTTCCCACCGACTACCCTCGGGGCCGCTGCACGACGCTGCCGAGGTGGCGCGGGCTGGAATTCCAGTAGTGATGATGTTTACCCAATCACTTGCCGGCCTAAGCCATAACCCGGCGGAAAACACTAAAACTGAGCATTTGGAGCTGGCTGTACAGGCCTTCGACCGGCTGGTCCGAAAGACTATGCAGTGGCTGGAAGGGGGAACAGCAGGTCCCTCCGCTCCGCTACCGCTCCGGTCGGGATGACACATTGATTGCAAGGACATGACGTTGATGCCGGGTGACCCAGGGTTTGTTGGCGGGGACAAATCTATACCTGCGAATTAATGCACTCAGATAGTGCATAATGATGGTTTCCCCACTACCAGGGAGAGGACATCGCCCGAATGAGCGGCCAAACGTCTTTTGTGCAGCAGGCGCCGGTGCATCCCGAGACCTCTGCGCGCTTCGGTGATCTGCATCCGCCGCTCGACCGGCAGGCTGCGATCCCCGAGGCCAATCGTTGCCTCTACTGCTTCGATGCACCCTGTACCACCGCTTGCCCCACCCATATCGACGTCCCCCGCTTCATCAAGAAAATCGCCAGTGGCAATCTAGCCGGCTCTGCCCGCACCATCCTGGACGCCAACATCCTGGGCGCCAGCTGCGCCCGAGCCTGCCCCGTCGACGTCCTATGCGAAGGCGCCTGTGTCATGCACCGCTACAACAAACAGCCGATTCAAATCGCCCGGCTGCAGCGCTTCGCCATGGATTCCCTGTACTCGAGCGGCGCCCCTCTGCCCTTCGTGCCGGCGCCGGATACCGGTCTTTCGGTGGCGCTCATCGGCGCTGGGCCGGCCTCGCTTGCATGCGCAGCCGAACTGCGCCGCCGCGGCATCCGGGCCAATCTCTATGACGCACGTCCTCTGCCCGGGGGCTTGAATACCTATGGCGTCGCCGAATACAAATTACCCCTGGTCGAGAGCCTGCGGGAAATCGAAATGCTCTCGCAGCTTGGAGTCGAGTTTCACTTCAATACAGTGATCGACGCGCAAGGCCTGGCCAAACTCGAACGCGACCACAATGCCATCTTCCTGGGAATCGGACTGGGGGCAATCCACCGACTTGGGGTCCCCGGCGAACACTTGCGGGGGGTGACCAATGCGCTCGATCTGATCGCCCGTTACAAGTCAGGTGAGTGTACGGCAGTGCCGCCGCGGGTGGTCGTGGTGGGAGCGGGAAACACCGCCATTGACGCCGCCATTGCCTCCGTCCGGCTAGGCTCAAACGACGTGCACGTCGTATACCGGCGGGGCCCGGAGCAGATGTCGGCATTTTCCTTTGAATACGAGCACGCGCGGCTGGAGGCAGTAAAGTTCCTGTGGCATGTGCAGCCCACGCGCATTTTGGGTGGGGAAGCGGTGGAGGGCCTGGAGCTGATCACACTGGCCGCCTCTACAGATGGATCGATGATCCCGCAGCCGGGTTCGGAGTTCATTCTCCCGGCAGATCTGGTTGTACTGGCCATCGGCCAGGCAAACCAACCCGGTCTTTCAGAGAAGCTTCAATTGCAGCGCGGCCGTATCGTGATCGACCGGGCTACCGGCCAGACCTCTATCCCCAAATTTTTCGCCGGTGGAGACTGCACCAATGGCGGCCGCGAAGTGGTGGACGCAGTAGCCGATGGGAAACGCGCAGGCATCGGCATAGCCGCGTGGCTGGGAGCTAAGCATGCCTAAACCAACGCTTGCCACGACCTTCTGTGGCATCCCATGTCTCAATCCATTCTGGCTTGCGTCGGCTCCGCCGACCAACTGTGGCGAGCAGATCATGCGCGCCTTCGATGCAGGTTGGGGGGGCGCCGTGTGGAAGACCATCGGCGAGCCGATCACCAACGTCAGCTCACGCTATTCCTCCATCGACTGGGAAGGCCGCCGCATGATGGGCTTCAATAACATCGAGCTCATCTCCGACCGCTCCATCGAGATCAATCTGCAGGAGATGGCGGAAACAAAGCGGCGGTATCCGCACCACGTGGTCATCGCGTCGCTCATGGTCGAGAGCAAGCGCGAAACCTGGCACGACATTGTTCAGCGCGCAGAAGATGCTGGAGCCGACGGGCTTGAGCTCAACTTCGGTTGCCCTCACGGCATGAGCGAGCGAGGCATGGGCTCAGCCGTAGGACAGGTGCCCGAATATTGCCAGCAGATCACGGGTTGGGTGAAGGAGAGGGCGCGCACTCCGGTGATCGTAAAGCTCACGCCCGAACATCTCCGATATCCGCATGCCCGCGCGCGGGGCCAAGCGCGGTGGAGCGGATGCTCTTTCCGCGATCAACACCATCAATTCGATCACCGGCATTGACCTCAACACCTTCCAGCCCAACCCCAATGTCGATGGCAAAAGCTCTCATGGCGGCTATTGCGGCCCGGCGGTGAAACCTATCGCGCTCAACCTGGTGCAAGAGGTGCTGTCTGACCCGCAGGCTGCATTGCCCGTCTCCGGCATCGGCGGAATCGCTAACTGGCAGGATGTTGCCGAATTTATCCTGCTTGGTTGCACTACGGTGCAGGTATGTACTGCGGTCATGCATTACGGCTACCGCATCGTCGAAGATATGCAGGATGGACTTCTGGCATGGATGGCGGACAAGGGTTTTGCCACTATTGACGACTTCCGCGGACTTTCGCTCCCCACCGTCGTCGACTGGAACCAGCTCAACCTCAACTACCAAATAGTCGCCCGCATTCACGAGGACCTGTGCATCGGTTGCCAGCTTTGTTACACCGCCTGCTGGGATGGCGCCCATCAGTGCATTCACCTCGATCGCACGTCGCCCGCACCGGACACCACGCGCACACCAGCCATGGTCGAGGCTGAAGCTGCCCGGCGCATCTCGACTACGCCCATTCCCAAGCTTGATTCCGGCGCCACTCATACGAATGCCGTAACTCCACTGGAGCGCATCCCGCGAGTGGACGAACACCACTGCGTCGGTTGCAATCTCTGCTCGCTGGTCTGTCCGGTCGAGGGCTGCATCACCATGGAACGGGTGGATAACGGGCTCGCCCCACAGAGTTGGGCGGAACGCAGCGCGGCGGCGACTGTGAGGTCTTAACCAACGTCCTATGCCTACCCTGATCAAGAATGGCACCGTGCTCAACGCTGATGGCCAGCGGCAAGCCGACGTGCTCTTCGCAGGGGAGACCATTTCGCAAGTTGGACCCAGCCTTCCCTCGGCAGGCCACACGGTCATCGACGCCACTGGTTTGCTGGTCATGCCCGGCGGCGTTGACGTTCACACACATCTGGATATGCCCTTCGGTGGCACCGTGTCGGCTGACGATTACCGCACCGGCACCATTGCCGCGGCCGTCGGCGGAACGACCACGGTCATCGACTTTGTGCTCCAGTCGCGGGGCCACACCATGGCTGAGGCGCTCGAAACCTGGCTGGCCAAGAGCGACGGCAAGGCATGTATTGACTTTGGGTTACACATGGCCGTCACCGACCTCGGCCCGGGCGATGGAGCACAGGGCCTGGCGGAGATGGAAACGATGGTGGAAAAAGGCATCACATCGTTCAAGCTCTTCATGGCCTACCCCAACGTGCTGATGATCGACGACGGCCTGATGTACAAAGTCATGCACAAGGCCGGCACGCTGAACGCGCTCTGTTGCGTGCACGCGGAAAATGGTCACGTTATCGATGTCGTAGTCGCGCGCATGATCGCCGAGGGTAAGACGGCGCCCCACTTTCATGCCCACAGCCGTTCGGCCAAAGCGGAGGCTGAGGCTACCCACCGGGCTATTCACATTGGTGATATGGCCGGCGCCGCCGTCTACATCGTGCACCTTTCCAATGAAGATGCGCTGCGCGAGCTCAAGCATGCGCACCAGCGCGGCCTGCGCGCCATGGCGGAGACCTGTCCTCAGTACCTGGTGCTCTCGCTCGAAGAACACATGCCGGGCAAGAGTTGGGAGGAAGCCAAGTTCGTTTTCACTCCACCGCTTCGCGCAAAACACAACCAGGCCCCACTCTGGAAAGCGTTGGCGGACGGTACGCTTTCCGTGGTCTCCACGGACCACTGTCCCTTCCGCTTTGCCGATCAGAAATCGCTGGGCAAAAACGATTTCACAAAAATTCCCAACGGCGGCCCGGGCATCGAGAACCGGCTGCAGATCCTTTGGCAATTCGGGGTGAATGCAGGCCAGCTCACGCCGGAAAAATTTGTCGAGCTCTGCTGCGCCGCGCCGGCACGTATCTTCGGCATGCCGCAAAAGGGGGTGATCGCTCCGGGGAAGGACGCGGATATCCTGCTGTGGGATCCCAAGGCCTCTTACACCATCACCGCCGCCACCCAGCGCATGGCGACCGACTACTCCATGTTTGAAGGCTGGAAAGTATCCGGAAACGCCCGGCATGTCTTCTCTCGTGGAGAGTTGGTGGTTAAAGATGGGCAGTGGATCGGGCAGACCGGGCGCGGACGCTTCCTCAAGCGCGACGCCAATGCCGGAGGATTCGCCTGATGCCGGTGCTCACCGACGTAGATCCGCGCTTATACAACGCTGACCTTGCGCCCACCACGGCGGCCAATCGTACCTGGAGCACTTACAATTACATTGCTTTGTGGTTCTCCATGTCGATGGAGGTCACCACCTACATGCTGGCCTCTTCCCTGATTGCCGGGGGCATGAATTGGAAGCAGGCAATCTTCACTATCCTGCTGGGCAACCTGATCGTGCTGATGCCCATGCTCTTGAATGCGCACGCCGGCGCCAAGTACGGCATTCCCTACCCCGTGTTCGTGCGCGCCAGCTTCGGCGCACTCGGCGCGAATATTCCCGCGATGCTGCGCGCCCTGGTGGCCTGCGGATGGTTTGGCATTCAGTCCTGGTTGGGCGGCCAGGCCATTGCGGCGATGATCGCCGTCATATGGCCGGTCACGGCGCACAGTCCCGCCGTTTTATGGTCGAGCTTTCTCGGCTTCTGGCTCCTCAACATGTTCGTGGTTTGGTGTGGAGTTGAGTCGATCCGCTTTCTGCAGAGCTTTCTCGGCCCCATTCATGCTGGTCATGTCGCTTGCCCTGCTCTTCTGGATGCTGCACCAGGCAGGCGGCTTTGGGCCCATGCTTTCTACGCCCAGCCGCTTTCACAGTACCGGCAGTTTTCTGCATTTCTTTTTCCCATCGTTGACCGCGATGGTTGGCTACTGGGCCACGCTTTCGCTCAACATCCCCGACTTCACCCGCTATGCCAAGTCGCAGGACTCGCAGATCGTCGGCCAGGCCTTTGGTCTGCCGGTCGCGATGACGCTTTATTCGTTTATCGGCATTGCTTGCACTTCAGCCTCGGAGAAGATCTTTGGCGAGCCTATATGGTCCCCCATCACGCTGCTGGGGCGCTTCCATCAGCCGGTGGTGGCGCTGCTGGCGTTGGTCGCCGTGCTGGTGGCCACCCTCAACGTGAACATCGGCGCCAATGTCGTTTCCCCTTCGAACGATTTTTCCAACCTCGCGCCGCGCCTGATCAGCTTCCGCACCGGTGGCCTCATCACCGGCTTTCTTGGCCTGGCCATGATGCCGTGGAAGTTGATGAGTACCTTTGGCACTTACATCTTCGGCTGGCTTGTCGGCTACTCTGGTCTGCTCGGCCCCGTGGCGGGGATCATGGTAGCGGACTACTTTCTCATCCGCGGCACGCATCTGGACGTTGCCTCGCTCTATCGTCGTGGAGGTCCCTACGAATACTCCCGCGGATTGAACCCCCGTGCCGTTGCGGCGCTGGTCGTGGGTGTTTTCGTGGCGCTTATCGGGCTCGCTGTGCCGCCCGTTCGGTTTCTTTATGACTATGCCTGGTTTGTCGGCTTCTTTATATCGGCGGCTATTTATTATCTGCTCATGCTGCGCTATAAGCCGGTTGAAGTGCCCATTACGGCGTAAGGAACTGGACGGGTGCCCCACGTTCGCACCAGCGTACGTGGGCCGAAAATGACATTTTTCGAATGCTTTTTCTTGGCCCTCGACACAAGACGGTTGGCGGGGCTTCGCCCCGTCTTTTTCGGCCCACGTACGCTGGTGCGAACGTGGGGCACCCGTCCAGTTCCTCGCCCTTACCAGATGGTGCAGCGGTTGACAGGGGCCATCGGCTGGCCAGCCTTGCAGGCAAAAGCCCGCTGAAACTCCGGGAGGTTCCGTACCACTCCATTGGCCCGAAACTCTTCCGGGGAATGGGGGTCGGTCTGTATGCGCAGCCGCAGATTTTCCGGACGGTTTTTCTGACACCAGTTCTGTCCAAAGGCCACGAAGAACTGCTGCTCAGGGTTTAATCCTCCATACTCCGAGGTTCCCTTCTTCTCCAGATCGACGCCGCTCTTCTGTGCACGGTCAAGATAGGCGAGGAAAGCCAGCTTCAGTCCACCAAGATCGGCAATGTTCTCGCCCAGGGTAAGTTTTCCGTTCACGTGCAGATCGCCGACACCGATGAAGCCGTCGTACTCTTTCGTCACACAATCGGCGCGCCCGGTAAATTGCTTGCCGTCTGCCGGCGTCCACCAATCCTGAAGATTTCCCTTGCCGTCGAACTGTCGTCCCTCATCGTCAAAACCGTGCGTCAATTCATGACCGATGATGCCGCCTACTGCCCCGTAGTTCGCTGCATCATCCTGCCTGGGATCGAAAAACGGGGGCTGCAGAATGCCGGCAGGAAAATTGATGTCGTTCATCTGCGGGTTGTAATAGGCATTTACCGTGGGCGGGCTCATACCCCATTCGCCGCGATCCACCGGTTTGCCGATCTTTGCGATTTCGCGCCGCTCTTCAAATGCGGCCGCCTCCAACGCGTTGCTGAGTGCATCGTCGCGGTTAACGGTCAACGTGGAGTAGTCACGCCATTTATCCGGATACCCAATCTTATTGGCAATCGCATGCAGCTTCTCCTTCGCGCGAGCCTTCGTCGTCGCACTCATCCAGTCGAGCTGTTCGATATCACGATCCATCGCCGCTTCCACATCGCGAGTCAACTCCAGGGTCCGCTCTTTGTCCTTAGCACTAAACCGCTGCTCGACATAAACCTGGCCCAACGCTTCTCCTAATGCATCATCGGTGGCAGCGACACACCGCTTCCATCTTGGTTTCTGCTCGGGTTGGCCCTCCAATGCTTTACCGTAGAAATCGAACGACTCCCGATCGAGCGCCTGGGGCAACGCGGTAGTCGGCAAGTGACGGATCAGGGCCCAACGCAGGTAGGTCTTCCAGGCATCCAGGCTGGTGCTCGCCAGCAGGCGATTGAGCCCATTAAAGTAGGTCGGCACGGTTACGTTCAGCGCTACCACCGGGGGCGTATGCGCCGCACGCAAAAAACGAACGAAGCTGAAAGCCGGCGTGCTGCTGTCGAGTTTCGCCAGGTTCATTTTGTGATAGATACTCGCAGGATCGCGCCGCTCCACATTGCTGAGGGAAACTCCGGCAAGCGCCGTCTCAAGCCTTAAAACCGTTTCCGCATCTTTCGCCGCTTGCGCTTGCGATTCGCCGAGCAGCGCGAAGGTGCGCGCGACATGCGCCTTGTACTGGCTGCGCAGCTTGACAGACTTTTCGTCCTTGCGCTCGTAGTACCCCTTTTCCGGCAAGCCCAATTCCAGCTGGTCGAGAATGGCAATCTGTTGCGTAGCGTCTTTGTAATCCTGATCAGATCCGAAAGAGAACAGTGTATTCACTCCGACGCTGTCCATATAGGCCGTCAGTTCCGGTAATTCGTCCTTCGATTTGAGCCCGGCGATGCGCTCCAGGAGTGGTTGCAGCGGCTTGAGTCCCGCATTGTTCACCACTTCAACGTTCATGCAGGCAGCATAGTAGTCACCGATTTTCTGTTCATTGGAAGAGCGTTCTGCACCACCTGCAGCCGCCTTCTCCAGGATCGCCTTCAACACCTCCTGGTTGCGGTCAATGATTTCGTTGGGCCGCCCGTACGACGATTCGTCTTTCGGAATCGAGTTCTGCTTCAACCATCCGCCGCACGAGTACTGGTAGAAGTTCTCGCACGGGTCGACGCTCTTATCCATCAGGTTCGGGTCGAGCGCCTTCAGCATTTTTGTTGCCGGAACTTGCTCCTGCGGGGAGGCAGATAGTAACCCCGCAACAAACCATAAAAGCAACATTGAAACCGTAGGACGTTCGCCCATAAAACCTCACTCACTCAACCGTATTAGCAAAACGAGCCCCTCACAAGCCTCCCGGATGGTATTCCCGTTCGGTGTGGCCTTTCAGTTGCTCAGGGTAGAAGTAAACCTCGCGCAGGTTTCCCGTGCGGTATCTCTCCACCTGGTCTTTGAAGTGCGGCGACCCCGGATGCCCGCTTTCCCCACCGGCAGTCACCGCTCTGGCATGCACCTTATCCCCAAACTCAACCACCGCAACAAAGCTGTTGCCGCCGGTGCCATACCACTTCCTGGTCCCGGTCGCGCGGCCTGTTTCGCTCGCAGTGTAGGGCCTGGCCGCAAATGACGCCAACGAACCCCAGCCGGAATACGTGAACCCCACCGGCGAGCTTGGCTTGGCGTCGTCGAACCGCTGCACAATATCTCCCGTCAGGCGTTGAAACCGGTTGATCTGGCCCCATGGTGTTTGCCAGGTGCCGAAGTCCGCTGTCAGCTTTTCAGATGCTGTGGCCAGGGCTTTCAAAGCCACATCCCCCGGTACTACCGGCGCGGAAAATTGTTCTTCATGCGCGGCGGTACGACCTACCTTGGCGATCTCCTGGCCCCAGAAGACGGCCAGCGACGTGGCCACCGAGTCCACACCCCACCGCAGGTCCCACTTTTGCAGAACAGCAATCTGACCGGCAAGTGCGGCCTTCATTGCAGAATCCGCCGGGAGTTTTGCCCACGCATCCAGCAGCGCGGGGAGCGGTTTGATAAACCAGGTCAGATAGCTGTCATAAGCCGCGGCCATCAGCCCATCCAGGGTAAAGTCTTTCCTTCCGTACAACAGCCGCATCGCGTGGATGCCCCGAGCCGATTCCCCGCCTGTTTCGACATAGGCCGGGTAATCCTTTTTGCGCAGGCTGCTCTCGCCCGCACCGTTCCAGGGCGAATCATTCACGTTGAACAGATACCCACTCTTCGGGTCCAGCAGGTGGGGTGACTCATCGACAGTCAACAAACCCTTCCACTCCGTTGCCGGATCACTGCCATCCACTGGCTTGCTGAAGTCGAAGTGCGTGTCTCGGCGCGGAATGAAGTTGCCCTGAAAGTAAGCTATGTGCCCATCCGCATCGGCATAGACGGTGTTATTGGACGAATTGGCCTCGAGTTCCATCGTCTGCAGGTATTGCTTGTAATCTTTTGCCTTGGTACGCAGGTAAGACTGCATCAAGGCCTGGATTGGCCTCTGCATCAACCGGATGGTCACCCACTTGCCGTCCTGATCGCGAATGACCGGACCATGATGGGTATAGTATGCGGTGAATTTTCTCTCTGCCATTCCGTGCGCGGTTTTGTAGGGCACGGTGATCCGCTTCTCGATAACCGGCCGCTCGCCGTCCGCGTACTTGTAGTAGTAGTGTCCGTCCTTGCGATGCACCGTTTCCAGATACTCATCCACGGCGTCTACGCCGCTTGAGGTATGCATCCACCCTACCCGCGGATTGAATCCCTGATAGACGAAGAATTGTCCCCAGGTCACCGCTCCATAAGCATCGAGCCCCTCTCCGCTGGTCATCTGCAGCTCCGAGCGGAAGAAAAACGAAGTGTGCGGGTTGATCAGAAGCAGCGCGTGGTGATCCCGGGTATTCGACGGTGCAATGGCAATTCCATTCGATCCGCCGGGCTCAGCCTCCCTTTCTGTGGGCAAAGCGGCTTTCTTATCGGGCCTTCCGTAGAAGGACTCCAGCTTTTTCAGGTCGACTTGTTCGATGTCACCCCCGATGCTGCCCTCGGAAAACGAGAGCGCCATCCAGGGCTCGAAATGTTGAATCACGCGAGGTTTCACTTCCGGGTGCTTGCTGAGATAGAAGTTGAGCCCATCCGCGAACGCATCCATCAACTTGCGTAGCCACTCCGGGCTAGCCGCGTAGTCTTTCTTTAGTTCCTCGGGATCAATGAACATCTTCATACGCAGGTCCTGATAGACCTTATCTTCGCCTTCAGCCTCTGCCAACCGTCCCATGGCGTTCAGGTAGTTGGTTTCTACCCGGTTGAAGTCGTCTTCGGCCTGCGCGTAGATCATGCCAAAGACGGCATCCGCGTCCGTATTGCCATAAACATGCGCAATGCCCCAGTCGTCGCGCACAATTTTGACGTTGGCCGCCTCCACAGCCCAACGCGTTCTCTCCGCTGATCCATTAGCCTGCGCAGCAACGCTGTGCGCGCCGTAAGGCAGAAGCAATCCGCAAATTACCATCATCCCCAGAGCGAAGCGTTTCCTCATTGGTTCGGCCGGTCCTCACATCGGCTCAGTTTATATGAGGGGACCGAAGGCCTGTGGCCGGTTGAGTGGAACTACAGATCCCTCCGCTACGCTCCCACGGCAAGCCGGGACGGGTCGCTTTGGTTGGGATGAGAAAGGGGGAGTCAGCGCTGAAGCTACTGCAAGGGAGTTGCGGAGGCAGGTATGTTGTGGGTCGATTCAGTGGATGTCTCGAGCGGCTCACCACTCTCGCTTTTCATCTTGGGCTGGGACCTCGTCCGCACGAATTCGGGGCGGCCGTGTCGCCGAACCCTGGGATGATCCGAAATCCATCCGAAAAGAACCGCACCAACCAAAATGGCGACGCAAATGATGGCGGGAAGAAAATCATTCAACATCGTCGGCTCTCCTGATACAGGTCAATGCCTACATGTGTTAGTGATGGAAAGATCTGCATCGTTACAAGAGAGCGGCGCGCGTACCACGCAGGTTACGGGATGCTTCGCTCCTCTGAGAAGTAAGTTCCAATGACCGCGCAACTTTGGGCGGATTTGTTGTCGCAAAACTTGCTCAAAGCACGATTGCCAATTAGCGTCTTAGAATGAATCGCGACATAACAACAACGGCGGTGCAAGCCGCCGGCCTGGAGGATCCCAGGCTGGCCGGCGAATGGTTTGCCGTAGCATGGTCGCGCGAAGTGAGGCCAGGACAGCTTCTCGCTCGCAGGCTTCTGGGCCGCGACGTTGTGGTATGGCGATCATCGCAGGGCATCCACTGTTGGCGCGATCTGTGCATCCACCGTGGCGCCCGGCTTTCGCTGGGCAGATTGTGCGGCGATCGCCTGGTGTGTCCTTATCATGCCTGGGAATACAACTCGAGCGGCCAGTGTGTGCATATCCCTTCTCAAGCGGACCAGCCACCTCCACTCAAGGCACGTGCGCATACTTACCAGGCAAGGGAGCGCTACGGTATTGTCTGGGTCTGCGTAGGAGAACCGCTGGGCGACCTTCCCCGCTTTGCGTATGGTGACGACCCCAGGTTCCGCTTGATGCTGGCTGGGCCGTATTTCTTTCGCGCCAAAGGTCCGCGGGTGATCGAAAACTTCCTTGACGTAGCCCACCTCGGCTTCGTCGCATGCGGGCCTGCTGGGCGATCCGCAGCATGGTGAGATCGAAAATTACGAAGTAGGCATGGGACTGCACGGACCGGAGGCGCGCGAAATTCGCATCTGGCAGCCAGACCCGGACGGCACGGGAAAGGGTGCCCTGGTCACCTACCATTATTGGGCCTGCTCTCCACTCACCGTCGCTCTCGAAAAAGTGCACGGCGGCCAACGCTTCGGTATTCTTGCCCCGGTTGCGCCGGTCGATGCGGACACTTGCGAATCGCGCCTGGTGATCGCGATGGATTACGCGCACGATGTTCCCGAAGAGGAATTCATTCACTTTCAAGACCAGGTCACTGCGCAAGACAAGGTTGTCGTCGAATCGCAGCGGCCTGAGCTGCTACCGCTGGATCTGCAATCGGAGCTGCACCTGCGCTCGGACCGTATGGCCATTGCCTATCGTAAGTGGCTGCGCGAGATCGGCTTCTCCTATGGAACGGCCTGAGTGGTTCACAGCTGGTGACGTAGACGGCTTCTTCGGACTATTCTTCAGCGGCTTTCCCGATCTTCTGTTGATTGTGGGCCTGGCGCCGGTGTGCGGCTTTCCCTTGAGCTTTGTCGCCAGCCGTATCCTTCCCGGTGCGGCGATCTCCGTTCTGGCGGGCAACCTCTTCTACGCATGGCAAGCACGGCGCCTGGCACTGCGGGAGGGCCGCAGCGATGTTACCGCGATTCCCTTCGGCGTTAATACGCCCACCATCTTCGCCTATGTCTTCCTCATCATGGGCCCGATATATTTGCGGACGCACGACGCAAACCTGGCCTGGCACGCGGGCGTCTTCGCCAGCCTGTTGAGCGGCATAGTGCAAACCGCCGGAGCATTCTGTACCGATTGGCTGCGCCGCAACACCCCCCGTGCCGCACTGCTCTCTCCCCTGGCAGGACTCGCCCTCGCCTATCTATGCCTGGGTTTCATTTTCGGCATCTTTCAGCAACCGGCGATTGCGCTCCTGCCTATGCTCGTCCTGCTTACCCTCTATGGCTCGCATCTCAAACTCCCCTATCGTTTGCCGCCTGCTCTTCTGGTTATCGGCATCGGTGCGCTCCTGGTGGCGGTGCTGCGCCGGCTCCATATCTACACCGTTCCCATGCCGGCAGTACCAGCGCTGAGACTCTATCTGCCCCATGCGTTCAATGTATTTGCTCTCTTTAACCAAAGCACCTATTGGCCGTATCTGACGATCATTGTGCCCCTCGCCGCGCTGGACACGCTGGCATCGCTGATGATCCTGGAAAGCGTCAAGGTTGCCGGCGATGACTACTCCACCAGGCCGTCCCTGTTGATGAATGGCGTGGGCACAATTGCCGCCGCCTGCCTGGGGAGTCCCTTCCCTACCACGCTTTACCTGGGCCATGCCGCACACAAGGCCAACGGCGCCCGTTCTGGGTATTCCGTACTCAACGGCCTGGTCACGCTGGCCCTGTGCACCACCGGGATCCTTCCAGTAGTCTTACGCTTTGTACCTCTGGAGGTGGCGGCGCCGGTCATCATCTGGTTCGGCTTGATCACGGTGGGGCAAGCCGTGACCGAGGTTCCAGCCAACCAGGCGATCGCGGTAGTCATCGGGCTTATTCCTGCGCTTTCGCAGTGGGCCACGGGCATTGCAGACACGGTCGCGCGCAAAGCAGGGAGCAGCCTGATGGAACTAACGCCACGCATGGGAGACGATCTGGCCATGGGGGGTCTCATTGCGTTGGGGCAAGGATCATTGCTGACCTCGATGCTCTGGTCCGCGGCGCTGGCGTTCATCCTGCAGCGCCGCTTCGCCCCTGCGGCGGCATGGCTGGCAGCGGCGGCGGCCTTTTCGGCCGTGGGCATCATTCATGCCTATACGCTCTCACCCAACGGTGTGGAGAGCCTGATCGGCTGGTGGGTCGCGCCACAGTTTACACTCGCCTACGCGGGCGGGGCGGCATTTCTGCTGGCATGCGCCTGGTATACGCCTACAAGACAAGTTGCCAAAAGACAAGTTGATTGAGGAGGGCAATTATGGATCGTCGCAGTCTGCTCAAGAATCTCTCTACCGCCGCCGCGGCCGGTGCGGTCACCAGCCTGGGGGGTGGCCGCACGCTCGCTGCCGAAGCGGCCTCCGGTGTCGTCAAGACCCTGGGAAATGGAGGACCGCTGGCGCAAGCCAAAGATGCGGCTCGGAGAGGGATGCCTCCACTGAAAATCACCGACGTTAAAATCATCGCCACCGCACCTTCGGGTTCCAACTGGACCATCGTCAAAGTGGAAACCAGCGAGCCCGGTCTGTATGGCCTCGGCGCCGCGACCCACCAGGAAATTCCGCAGGCAGCCCAAGCCTACATTGAGAAGCGCTTGAAGCCGTTTGTCATCGGCAAGAACTGCGATGAAATCGAGGACATCTGGCAGTCTGCGTACCTGCAGGAATACTTCCGCTCCGGCCCCGAAGGCAACGATGCATTGAGCGGGATCGATGGCGCCCTGTGGGACATCCTCGGTAAGCGACTCGGAGTGCCGGTATACCAGCTGCTAGGCGGAAAGGTTCGTGCCGCGGTGCCGCTCTATGGTCACGCGGCTGCGCTTACACAAAGTGAGTTGAATGACCAGGTGCAGGCCTACATCGAGAAGGGCTACCAGGTGGTGCGGATACAGTTGGCGGTTCCGGGGTGGTCGGGCTATGGCGTCGGCGGCGCCAAGACCTCCGCCGCAGTGCAAGCGCTGCGGCCGGATGGAGTAACGCCATCACCGGTCTTCGACGCTGGGCGTTACCTCACCACCACGATTGGCATGTTTGAGGCGATCCGGGCAAAGTTCGGATTCGACATCGGGCTGGTTCACGATATTCATGAACGGCCGGCGCCAAACCAGTCCATCGAGTTATGCAGAGCGGTGGAGCAGTACCGGCCGTTTTATATGGAAGACCCGCTTTCCCCGGAGGACGTAGGCTGGTTCCAGATCTTCCGCCAGGAGACCTCCGCGCCATTGGCGATGGGAGAATTGTTTGTGAACCGCAACGAGTGGCTTAGCCTGGTCGCCAACCGGTGGATTGATTTCATTCGCATCCACCAGTCGTCAGTAGGTGGACTAAACATGTGCCGCAAGGTGGCGCACTGCTGCGAATTCTTCGATGTACGCACGGCCTGGCACGGGCCAAACAACGTCGATCCAGTCGGACACTGTTACAATTTGCACCTGAACCTGGTAACTCCCAACTTCGGGATTCAGGAAGAAACATTCTTCGACGAGAAGACACGCGAGGTATTTCCCGGCGCCCCGGAAATCAGGAAAGGCTACATCTATTCCAATGACAAGCCGGGATTTGGCATTGATATCGATGAGAAGGCGGCAGCACGCTATCCCTACACGAAGGACTTTGAGGACCGGGGAAACGATCGCATGTTGGATGGCACGATCGTCCGTCCTTAGGAATCAAGAGGGTGTGTGAGAAAACCTCAATTCAGAGTCCCAATAGCCCACGGACGACGGGTGCCCCACATCTCGCTCGTTTTTTGCGAGATGTGGGATACCACTGCCCTTTCCTTGCAACTCCTGAGTCTCGACCCGTCCTTGGAGGCGAACGGTTCAAGCTCGTGGTATCCCGTCGATTGTTGTCGGG
The DNA here is from genome assembly GCA_963717225.1 of uncultured Acidobacteriaceae bacterium. Classification (GTDB taxonomy): domain Bacteria; phylum Acidobacteriota; class Terriglobia; order Terriglobales; family Acidobacteriaceae; genus PALSA-350. The sequence goes on from CAVQWB010000045.1 coordinate 272,691, forward strand.
ACAGAGTCTTGGGGCCGGCCTCAGCTAACTAAGACCGCTCCCATAGATGAACGTAAGTTGGCTCCATCCATCCGTGGCTGATGATCGCCAGCTTGCCGGAGCTCAACTCCACCGTTTTGGCACCGTCATGGTGCTCGAAGCGGCTGTCAATAGGGAACCGGCTCCAGGCGATCCCTTGCGGGTCAACCTGCTTGTACACAAAAAGACGGCTTTCACTGCGGTAAGGCTTGAAAGGATCGTGCTCGCCGACGATCACCTCCATTTTTCCATCCCCATCGAGATCCCCGACCGAGATCGAATGCGGCGAACGAACCTTGTCGATGATGTGGAGGTTGAACTTTCGATCACGCGGACTGCCAGTATTCTCCAACCAGCCCACCGGCGAGAAGAAAGCCTTATGAACATTCCAGTCGACGTTCTCCACCGTGAAGAGAATATCGGGACGGCCATTGCCATTGATATCCGCAATCGCAATGCGGCAAATCGCGTGGAGGTTGGCGGATTGTAAGTATTCGGGATCAATCAGCAGGTGCGGCCGAAACTGCCCGTCTCCCAAATTTTCGAGCCAGTAGGGCCCAGCCACGATATCCAGTTTCCCGTCGCCATCCAGGTCGTAAGGAATCATTTCTTCGCCGTAACGGATGTCGGCGATCACGCGTTTGGGCCAGGGTTGTTTCGGGTCCTCGGGGATTTCGAAGAGCTGCGGCGGGTGGGTGCCATCATGGTATCCGCAGACCATCGCCGAGCGCCCGCCAGGCAATATCGCTGCAATCGTAATTCCGTGGGGCCAGTCCCCATCGCCGGTGCCGATCACATGTTCTTCCCAGAGGTCGCGGCTCAGATCCGTCGGCTTTAGCCACACCAGGTCGCTCGAGAGCGCGTTGTAGAAGTCGTTCTTGCCAGGCTTGGCCTTGATGGCGATCAGTTCCTTGCGACCGTCTCGATCCACATCGTAGGCAGCGACGATCTGTCCCACCCCAGGGATGGTATGCCGTTCCCAGGCCGGGTTCTTATACCACCAGGCTCCACATACGATGTCCACCAGGCCGTCGCCGTCCACATCAACCGCATGAATGTCTATGCCGGTGTAAGGCTTCTGCCGATCGATAAAAGCGTGTTTGTATTGCGAGAAGATGGGCGCCGTCGTCCGCGGACGGTACATTTGCACCCATCCGTCGTAGACACGGTTTTGCTTGGTCATGATCTGCGCTGAGTGTCCAAAGATCACGTAGTTGCCGGAACCGTCCAGGTCGGTATAAACCGCTTCATGGGTGCCTTCACCGCGATACAGAATCTCGCTGTGCCAGGCCTTACCGCCGTCCAGTGCGGTATATCGTATAAGGCGCGCGTTCCAGTTATAAGGAGCTTCCCAGCCCCCCTCATTCATCTCGCAAGCCAGAACCTGTACTTGTTTCGTTTTGGGATCGCGCCACGCCTTGAGCGAATGCGAAAAGTTGAGAGGTGCCTCGATGGGATGTTCGATCCATGATGTTTCCGCAGGATGTTCCTCGCCCACAGTCAGTTTATTTTCAAACCACGCCAGCCGGCCATCGGGATATTCGTCCTCCACCAGGATCACATCCGGACGGCCGTTCCCATTCACATCAATGACGGCGGCACGGCAATACTCACGATAGTCCGGGGCTAACGAATGCGTCTTCCACAGCTCGCCGGAAAAAGCACCGGCGCGCGGCGCAGAATACCAATAGGGACCGGAGATAATTTCATGTTTGCCATCTCCATCCAGGTCGCCGGTCGCAGTACCCTCCGCACCCACGCCTAATTGCACCGCCTGCTTCTTCCAGGGGGCGGTGGGATCGCGAGGAACCTTGTAGGCAAACAGTCCCGGATGATCGACATACATGGCGTTGGCTACCAGTTCCTGCTCCCCGTCTCCATCGAGGTCGCCGAAGACAACATCGTGCGGGTGCCCGGTGCAGGCGTCGTCCAGGATGTGTTCTGTCCACGGGTCGTTGAGACTGGAGCCAAACTTGTACCAACAGAGCGCCCATTTCTTATTGAAGAGCTTACCCACGATGACTTCTTTGTGCCCGTCACGGTCGACATCCTCCACCGCCATGCCGACGTTAAAGTTGCCGCGGCTCACAATGCCTCTCTCGGAAGTGGATGGCCGGTACCATAGCAACGCGCCATCCGTGGCAATGATCACTTCGGTCTTGCCATCTCCATCGATGTCACCTGCTGCCGTGCCTCCTACCTCGGTGGAATGGGGAGGAGCGGCGTCGAGAATGATCAATTCCCATGCATTGCTGCCGCCGCTTGGCGGGATATCCGCAATAACCGGGTTCTGCAAAGCCGGCTTCTTCTCTGCCCCGGCCATCCCCTGAACCCCCGCGGCGGTCACCGTTCCTGCCAACAGTTTGCTGAAGTTCCGTCTGTTCATAGCACTGCCCCTGTTGCTATCACACCACAACCCGGCAACCGCATGAAACTTTCGCGACTGATGAATGAAGATCGACAACAAAAAATGGGGCTGCCTTGTTCAAGAGGCAGCCCTCACGGCAAATCGCTTACTGAATGGTTACGGTCAACGATGTGCTGCCAGTGATGTTCGCGTTGCTGCTGTCAACCGCGCTGATGGTAACCGTATAGGTTCCGGCCGGAGAAGCGCCTGCGGGCCCGCCGCCACCACAACCCAGCCCCGCACCCACGCTGAGGAAGACCAGCATTGCCAGCGCCACCGGCCATCTCTTTCGCCGGATACCGGGGATGAGCAGTAAGAGGATGCACCCTGCTGCTGTTCCTCCTGCCGCTGCGATCCGTCCTGCCGTCTTGCGGAAGTTGCCGGCTGGCCCCTTCTGCAGATTTCCGGTAGCAGAGATGGTAGTGATGGTGATGGTTGTGGTGCCGGTGCCACCCGAAGTCAGCGAGACGCTTGCCGTCTGCGAGCCCGTGCTGCCGAATCCATAGTCCGCATTGAGCGAGCTGGCCGTGGCAGATAAGTTAGCCGTTCCTGAATACCCTCCGCCGGAGGTAAGGGTGATGGTCGAGGTGCCGCTGTTGCCCGGCGACGGTGAAGAGATGGTCATGGCGGTGGCCGAAAGCGTGATGCTCGGATTGGTAACGGTCACCGTTGCTGATCCATTGGACCCCGTATACGAAGAATCACCGCCGTAGGTAGCCACAACTGTGTTGCTGCCCGCGGCAAAGCCAAGGGAGGTGGTAACTGGGTTGACGGAAAGTGTAGCCGTCCCCATGCCACTCGCACCTGGCGTGATAGCCGCCGTCCCAACCGTGGTGCTTCCGATGGTGAAGGTGACGTTGCCGGCAACTGTGCCCGCCGTCGCAGATTGCACCGAAGCGGTGAGGGTAAGTGAGCCACCCAGCGCCACTGAGGTCGGATTCGCCACCAGCGTAGTCGTCGTCGCTGCCACACCGGAAGCAACGACGTTAACCGTCGTTACCGCACTGGTGGAGACGAAAAAGCTCGATGCACCCGAATAGGTCGCGAACACCGTGTGCGGTCCACCCGTGGAAAAGGTGGTAGTTGTGGCCGCCACCCCATTAGTCAAAGCAGGAGGGCTGGCCAGGGCCGTCCCATCGACCGTAAAGGTGACCGTCCCTGTGGGCGCCGTCGTCCCCGAACCGGGCTTCACGGTTGCAGTCAGGGTAACCGTTGCCCCAACCAGTGGGCTCGCCGGCGAAACAGCAAGTGTTGTGGTAGTTGCGGTCGAGAAGGTTACAGTGCCAAAGGCGGTCGCCAGTTTGTTGGCGTCGACTGATCCCAGTCCGGTAGCCAGGTCATAACCAGTACCGGCAACATAACCAATCACTGGATTGGAACCGCTGGGGCAATTCGTGGTACCGGTAGTGCAGGGCACCTGGTTGTTCCCAGTGGTGATGTCGTGAAAGGTCGAAGCATACGTGGTCGCGTTCGCAGCTAATTGATAAAGGGCCGGATTGATGTTTCCTAACCCCCCGGCGGACCCAAGCTTCTGCTCAATGATCGCGAGCAGACCAGCAAAGCTAGGCGCAGCAAAAGATGTGCCACCGGCCGAGGTGAGGTTGTTGGTATCAGATTGGCTTCCATCGCTTAACCGAAAACTCGTCGCCTGGCAACTGGAGACATAGGTAGTCGGGCTTCCCTGAGTCAGCACCTGGGTGCAATAGAGATAACCATCGTGGTCCGGCGAAGAATTGAGTGAGATGTCCGGCACATCGCGATGCCCATCGGCCGGAATACCAGGCACTCCCGTCTGCCATGAAGGCTTGGGCCACAAGGCACTCACACCACCGCCACCCGCGGAAAGAGTGCCGTTGGGCTGGGTAAGGGCGTACGCAGTGTCGTTCCACGCCATCTCGGGAATATACGACTTAGCCGAAGTGATCAGATCGTCCGAGACACTACCGCTACCATTCGCGCTCCAATAGGTGCCGGCGCCTGTCTGTGGGTTCGCGGCTGTACCGTCACCCATGAATTCGCTGCCCCCCAGATCGGTCACATAAGCGCTGCTTCCGGGATAGTCGATGGCCAAGCCTTGCGTTGCCGAAGTGACGCCGCTATCGTCGCAGTCCGCGGCTCCAGTGTCGCCGGCGGCTAACACCACCGTCTGTCCCTGACTGTTCGCCTGCGCCAGCCAGCCATCGATCGTATTCGGGTCTCCAGGTTTGAAGGCCCCCTCACAGGCGCCATAGCTTTGGCTGATGATGGGGATGGCGATGCCGGCTGTGTTGCCAGGAACAGGAATTGGATTTTGAATTGCATACTGCAAGGAAGTAAAAATGTCACCCGAATTTACCAATACGATCGAAGCTCCAGTCGCCACACCACCCGACCACTCCAGGTCAAGGTCGGTTTCCGCCAGGTCATTGGACGCTGAACCAGCGGCGGCCGATAAAGGAGTCGTACCGGGGACGGTGACCACCGTGGGATCGTTGGCCGTTAGACCGGCTGCCCCACGAAAATCAGTGATGTCGGCGGGGACAATATCAGTCTGTCCGATTACGGCTATGGTTACGCCCTTGCCTGTGTTTCCCACCTGATAAAGCGGGTTCACGTCATAGATGACGGCAAAATCCCCTGGCGCCACGTAGTGAGCTCCGGAGAGACCGGAAGTAAAATGCGGGTTGCTGGCGACTTCCCTGCTTTTCGCGAATTGCAATCGCGGCTTCAAGCGAAAGTCATCCAGACCACGAACACTGCTCACCGTGGCGGCAACGGCGCTGGGAAGCGAAATCTGGGTCGCGTTGGCAAAGTGGGTTTCGCCATTCACACTGTAATTATGAATTTGTGTCTGGAAAGCTCTTTCGACCGCAGCGATATTGCCGCTGAAAGAAATGGCGTTGTTGCTCGGGGGAATCGAATTGACGGTGAATCCCTCTTGCTGCAACCAGGCCGAGACCTTGCCCAAATCCGCCGCGCTCATCCCGAACAGCTGTCCAAACTGCGCTTGGGTTAGCCATTTGTGGTAACTCGGTGAAGCAGGATCCTGTTGCGCCTGCAACAGCGCTTTCAGGCTCGCTTCCTGCGCCTCGGTGCGCTTGAAGTTGATGGTCATGCCCCCGAGCACTTTGGAATTGTCGGCCACCCCCTGATCGAATTCAGCTTTCGCCAAGGGATGCACACTCCCCGTGAGCGGCGACATGCTGACGCTATCGATCGGCTGAACAATCCGATCCTGAAGAATAACCTGAGCCTGGGACACCTGGGAAAGGGCACTTACACCAAGCAGCAGAGAAAAGGGCACGGAGAGGATGTTACAGAGTTTGCGCAAAGGCTTTCTCCTAGGGGTCGGAGCTCAATCACCGGAGCTCAAGGTGAGTCTTTAACGGTCAACGCCTATTATCCGTTATCCGTTAGACGCATCAAATGAAAAAGGTTGCTCAGACCAGGTCAATATTCCCAGGTCAATATTCATAAGGAGCAGTGTCTCCCGCGGCGATGTCGCCGTGCAAGTTACTTGTTGCGTTCCGAGCAGACAGACGCCAAAAAAGAACCCCGGGTTTACGAAGTTCCGAAAAATGTGCTAGGAGAGGCTGCCGGATCATTACGGCACTCCGGGTATGAGCGGTTTTACAGGCACCCAAAAAGTGAAGGTCGCCCCCTGGCCGCGATGGCTGACAACTTCGATTCCCCCACTGTGCGCACGAAGAATCGCCTTGGCGATGGCCAGGCCCATCCCTGTACCATGCAAAAGGCGGTGCCGGCTGCCGCGGTAGAACTTGTCGAAGATGTAGGCCTGCTCGGCGTCATCGATTCCCTGCCCCTGATCGGCAATGCTTACCAGCAGGCGGTCGTTTTCGAGCGCGGCGGCGATGCGCACCGGGGAGCCGGCGGGCGAGTAACGCGCGGCATTCTCCAGCAGATGGCGGAGGACGCGGCGAATCAGTTCCCGGTCGAGCGAGATGGCGGGCGTGGCGGGCGGCAAATCCACCATCACCGGACGACCGCGCAAGAGTGCGCGGCAGTCCTCGAGCGCCATATCAATCACCGCCTGCAACCGCTGCGGTTCTAAGCGCACCTCAATGCCGTCCGTATCGAGCTGGGCCATTTCCACCGCCTGACCGATCAGCCGGTCCAGGCGTGCGCTCTCCTCATCGAGAATTGCGAACATCTCGTGCCGCTGGCTTTCTTCGAGTGAGGACTGCGATAACAGGCTGGTCGCCGCCGCGCGTATGGCGGTCAACGGCGTACGTAGTTCATGGGTCACCGAATCGAGCAATGCGCTGCGCAAGCGTTCTCCCTCGCGCGCCGCTTCCACCCGGCTGAAACGATCGAGCGCTGTGGCTCGCTCCAGGGCAATGGCAAGCAGGCCGCCGATAGCGTCATACAATCCATCGGAGTAACCCGCTTGTGTCATGGCAATCGATCCACTCGCGCGCATGCCCAGCACCAGGGGAACGATGCATACACCGTCTTTTCGTGGCCGCGGACCATCCGGCAACCGCGCGGTGGTCCGCAGGTCATCCAGCGAAACAAAAGATCGGCGCGGATCAGAAGAGTACGCGGTGTCGTTTTCAGTGAGGTAGAGAGTGACTGCGTCGAAAGCGAAGATGGAGGCCACCACACGCGGCGCGTGACTCGCCACATCGTGCAGGTTCTCTTCCATCAATAGCTGATTACTGAACTCATAAAGCCGCTGCAGTTCAGCGCGCCGCACTTCGCTCAGGGCAGTCTGCCGCCGTTCGTTTTCCGAAATCTTGCTAATGAAAATGGCAGACCCAAGAAACGAGATCAGCGCAATCCAGTTTTGTGGGTCGGCGATGGTGAAGCTGCCAATCGGGGGCAGGAAAAAGAAGTTATAGAGCAGGGTGCAGCCGACGGAGAGGCAAACGGAAGAGACCAATCCCCAGCGGAACGCCGCCATCTGTACCATCACCAGGAAGGTGAGTGCAACCGTGGTCTGGTTTACATGGAGTATTCTGCGATAGACCAGCACCACCAGCAGGGCGGCCGAGGTCATCGCCACATAACGAAAGACGAGCACCCGAGACCGGGAGAGAAGCACAGTGGCGATCATATCGTAGCCTTGCCGCGCAGAGGATGGAGATGGCAGAACGAGTCCTGGTAGTCGATGACGAGGCCCAGATCACGCGCGTACTGCGCACCGCGCTTTCCGCGCAGGGGTACGACGTCCGGGCGGCCAACGATCCCGAAGAAGCCCTTCGTCTGTTTGAGGAGTGGAGTCCGGACCTGATAGTGACCGATCTGATGATGCCGGGGATGAGCGGCGTAGAACTTTGTCGCCGGGTACGCAGCAAGACCTCAACCCCCATCATCGTGCTGTCGGTCCGTGACCAGGAGCGATCGAAGGTAGAGGCACTCGACGCAGGCGCCGACGACTACGTGACCAAGCCGTTCAGCATTCAGGAGTTGCTGGCCCGCGTTCGGGCCCACTTGCGGCGCGCGCCGGAACGTACGATCGATGCGCCCATCGAGATTGGCGATTTTGCCATCGATGCCGCGGCGCATACGGTGACCGTAGGCGGCAACAGCCTGCACCTGACGCCGACCGAGTTCGATCTGCTGCTTTACATGGCACGCAATGCGGGCAAGGCGCTCACCCATCGCGCTCTCCTTACCGCAGTCTGGGGTGGCCAGTCGGCACATCAGCCGGAATATCTGCGGGTTTTTATCGGTCAACTTCGCCGCAAGCTCGAAGCCGAAGGTCCGCGCCAATATATTCAGACCGAGCCTTGGGTCGGTTATCGTTTTTTGCCCGAGGGCGTCCCAGAATAAGACCGAATTAAGGCGCACACGCGGCTTTGTCCGGTGCTGCGTGGCAGGAAATCCGGGTACGCAGTGGACCTGTCCCGCCTGCCCCGGCGTGCCGTGGGGCGTGCCGCGGAGGGACCTGCTGTTGCTCCTAACCTCTCGCAAAACCTCGCCCGAAGCACCCATCCTTATGAATTCCTTATCTCTCGCTTACACCCCCTTTAGTACAGTGGCGTTCCACTAAAGCTATGCAGGACCTGCTGATGATTCTGTTGACAACTGTTTTCTTCGCCGTCGCCCTGCTCTACGTTCGCGGCTGCGAGAAGTTGAGGTAATGGCTGACATGTCCCATAGCACAGCGATCGTACTAATGCTCACAGTCGCGACCCTGATCTATCTGGTGATCACGCTACTGTATCCGGAGAAATTCTAGAATGACTGCCAATGGTTGGCTGCAGTTTGTGGTGTTCTTTGCTGTGTTGCTGCTGCTAATGCGCCCCCTGGGCCTCTATATCGCGCGCGTGGTGGAAGGAGAAAAGACCTTTCTCGATCCGGTGCTCCGGCCGATCGAAAGGCTTCTCTATCGCATCTGCGGCATCCAGGCGGACCAGGAGATGAGTTGGCAGCAGTACTCAGTGGCGATGTTGATCGTCAGCTTCGTTTCCCTATTGCTGACTTACCTCATCGAACGTGTACAAGGCCTGCTGCCATGGAACCCGCAGCATCTCGCCGGGGTCGCTCCGGCGCTTGCCTTCAACACTGCCGTCTCGTTCACCACCAACACCAACTGGCAGTCGTATACGCCCGAAACCACCATGAGCTACTTCACGCAAATGGTGGGCCTCGCATATCACAACTTCTTAAGCGCGGCCATCGGCATCGCGGTCGCCGTGGCCCTGGTGCGCGGGATCGCGCGTAAGCAAGCAACAACCATCGGCAACTTCTGGGTGGACACCACACGCGTCATCCTGTGGATCCTGTTGCCTATCTGCCTGGTGGTTGCGCCGGTGCTGATTGGCCAGGGCGTCATACAGAATCTCAAGCCCTATACCGCCATCACCACCTTGCAGCACGGCACCCAGACGCTCGCCCAGGGACCGGTGGCCTCGCAGGAAGTGATTAAGGAATTGGGCACCAACGGCGGTGGCTTCTTCAGTGCCAACAGCGCCCACCCATTTGAAAATCCCACGCCCTTCAGCAACTTCATCGAGATGGGACTGATCTTGCTGATCCCTGCCTCGCTGACCGTCACCCTGGGAAAGATGACTGGTTCCTCCGGTCACGGCTGGGCGGTTTTTTCCGCCATGGCCATCCTATTCATCGCCGCCTACACCTTTTGTTACTGGGCAGAGTCACAACCACATCCGCTGCTGCATGGAGTCGACCAGAAGACCACGCTGATCAACTCCGGCGGCAATATGGAAGGCAAGGAGGTGCGCAACGGCATATCACAATCCGCGCTCTTTGCCACGATCACCACCGATACCAGTTGCGGCGCGGTCAACTCCGTGCATGACTCTTTCACCCCGCTGGGCGGCATGGTGCCGATGGTCAACATCATGTTGGGCGAGGTGGTCTTTGGCGGTGTGGGCTCGGGACTGTACGGGATGCTGATCTTCGTCGTGCTCTCGGTCTTCATAGCCGGCTTGATGGTCGGTCGAACTCCAGAATATCTGGGCAAGAAGATCGAAAGCTACGACGTGAAGCTGGCGATGCTCTTCGTGCTCATTTTTCCCCTCATCATCCTGGTGCTGTCCGCCATTGCGGTGCTCTATCCGGTCGCTCTCACCAGCCTGACCAATCAGGGGCCCCATGGCTTTTCCGAGATCCTTTACGCCTACACTTCGGCTGCCGGAAATAATGGTTCCGCTTTTGCCGGCCTTAGTGCCAACACTCATTGGTACAACCTGACACTCGCGTTCAACATGCTGGCCGGACGCTTTCTGATGATGGTGCCCATGCTTGCCCTGGCCGGCAACCTGGCACTCAAGAAGAGCGTTCCGCCCTCATCAGGCACATTTCCCGTGAACACAACCTTGTTCACCGTGCTGCTGGTAGGCGTGGTCCTGATCGTCGGCGCATTGACATTCTTCCCCGCACTGAGCCTTGGCCCCATCCTTGAACACCTGCTGCTGCATGCGGGAAAAACCTTTTAGATGGTCGCACGGAGAAACGACATGGCAGATAAACAAAGTCTGTGGAACCCCGCGATCCTGCGTCAAGCGGCGATCGACGCATTGAGAAAGCTTGACCCGCGCCTGATGGTGAAGAACCCCGTCATGCTGGTGGTCGAGATCGGCAGCGTGCTCACCTCCATCCTGTTGGTGCAAGGAATTCTCAATCACCAGGGCAGCTTTGCATTCAACCTGCAGATCACCTTGTGGTTGTGGTTCACTGTTCTGTTTGCAAATTTCGCTGAGGCCATGGCGGAGGGCCGGGGCAAAGCCCAGGCCGACACGCTGCGCAAAGCCAAAGGTGAAACCATGGCGGTTCGCCTGAAAAGTGCAAGCAAAGACGCCGGCCGGGAACAGGTTTCGAGTGCAGCCTTACGCTGCGGCGACATCATCTATGTCGAGGCCGGCTTCTATATCGCCGGGGATGGAGAAGTCATCGAAGGCGTCGCATCGGTCGACGAGTCGGCCATCACCGGAGAATCCGCGCCGGTGATCCGCGAAGCGGGCGGTGACCGCTCCGCGGTAACGGGCGGAACCAAAGTACTTTCCGACTGGATCATGGTCAAGATCACTTCCAATCCCGGCGAAACCTTTCTCGACCGCATGATCGCCCTGGTCGAAGGCGCCCAGCGGCAAAAGACGCCCAACGAGATTGCCCTCAGCATCCTGCTCTCCGGGCTCACCATCATCTTTCTGCTGGCCGTGGCCACTCTGCAGCCCTTCGCCTTGTATTCCCAGGCGCCGCAGACCATCTTTGTGCTCGTCTCACTGCTTGTCTGCCTCATTCCCACGACTATCGGGGGTTTGCTCTCCTCGATCGGGATCGCGGGCATGGACCGCCTGGTGCAATACAACGTGCTTGCCATGTCTGGCCGCGCGGTCGAAGCAGCGGGTGACGTCGATACTCTCTTGTTGGATAAGACCGGCACCATCACGCTGGGCAACCGCCAGGCGACCGAGTTTATTCCCGCACCGAACATCAGCGCCGAGCGATTGGCGGACGCGGCCCAACTTTCGTCGTTTTCCGATGAAACACCAGAAGGCCGTTCGATCGTTGTGCTGGCCAAGCAAAACTTCGGCCTGCGCGGCCGTGACCTCACGTCCCTGCACGCGGAGTTCGTTCCCTTCAGCGCGCAGACGCGCATGTCCGGAGTCAACTTCGCCGGCCACGTCATCCGCAAAGGCTCGGTCGACGCCATCACCCGTTTCCTGGTCGAGCAAGGATCGAACCTGCCGCAGAAGGTGCGCGAGAGCGTGGAGCAAATCGCGGGTATGGGTGGAACCCCGCTGGTGGTGGCAGAAAACAATACCGCGTTGGGTGTGATTTACCTCAAAGACATCGTCAAGGGTGGATTGAAGGAGAGGCTGGCCAGGCTGCGCACAATGGGCATCCGCAGCATCATGATCACTGGAGACAATCCCCTGACCGCAGCCGTAATCGCCCGGGAGGCCGGTGTTGATGACTTTCTGGCCGAGGCAAAACCTAAAGACAAGATGGACCTGATCCGCCGCGAACAGGCCAGGGGAAAATTGGTCGCCATGACCGGGGATGGCACCAACGATGCCCCGGCTCTGGCCCAGGCCGACGTGGGAGTGGCCATGAACTCGGGCACGCAGGCCGCCAAGGAAGCCGGCAACATGGTCGACCTGGACTCGAACCCCACCAAGCTGATCGAAATTGTTCAGATCGGCAAGCAGCTACTTATGACCCGCGGGGCGCTCACCACCTTTTCCATAGCCAACGACGTGGCCAAGTATTTCGCCATCATTCCGGCTATGTTCGCCGGGGTCTTTCCGGTGCTCAATCAGCTGAACGTCATGCACCTGAGCACGCCACACTCGGCAATTCTCTCCGCGGTGATCTTCAACGCGCTGATCATCGTCGCCTTGATTCCCCTGGCCCTACGCGGAGTTAAATATGAACCCCGGTCGGCACAGGCATTGTTACGGCGCAACCTGCTGGTGTACGGAGTGGGCGGGGTGATCGTTCCCTTCATCGGGATCAAACTCATCGACATCTGTTTAACCGGCCTGGGCTTGTCCTGAACGGAGTTTGTATGCTGCGCAATGAATTGAAGATCGCCATTCGCTTTACCCTGCTCACCGCGCTGCTGCTGGGCATCCTGTATCCGTTGGCCGTCACCGCCATCGGGCATTTAGTGTTTCGCCACCAAGCCGACGGAGAGTTGATCGTCTCGAACGGCCAAGTGACAGGCTCACGGCTGATTGGGCAGAGCTTTACCGGCGGCCAGTATTTTCATGGACGCCCATCGGCTGCCGGGAACGGTTATGACACGACTTCGTCTGGAGGCTCAAACTTTGCTGCCTCGAACCAGAAACTGATCAGCCGCATCGACGACGGCGTGGCTCACTACGCAGCAGAGAACAAGAATCAGCCGGTACCGATCGATTTAGTGACTGCCTCCGGTTCCGGGCTCGACCCAGACATCTCGCCTGCCGCAGCCATGTTCCAGGCGGCCCGTGTGGCCGACGCCCGGCACCTGCCTCTGGCAACCGTGCGCGCGCTGGTGGAACGTCACGTGCAGCGACGCCAGTTTGGTTTTCTAGGGGAGGAGCGAGTGAATGTCCTTCTGCTTAACCTCGATCTTGACGAACTCGGTCGTTAATCCAGTTGAACACCAAAACACGACCGCCCCGGCCTTGCCTGGGCAAAGCGGGGCGGTCAGCGACAGGGACGGTACACAGCAACTGTGAAACCGTTTAGAGGCGAATACCGGTTGGTTCGAGCCGCCTAATGCATTTTCACTTCTGGTGTATACAAAGCAACCACACTCGACGCGGCTTTCCCTCAGGAAAAGACGCACATCGCTGCACCTTCCTGCACAGAGTAGAAGTGAAAATGCTCTAGACTGCTTCGCTGTACTGCTCGACGTACTCGTTGGCTTCCTCTGGCTCGGCTTCCTGGTGGGCAACCGGTTCTTTTTTCGCCGGTTGTACTGCGTCGGTGAGGTCAACGTAGCCTTGCAGCGTGGCGTTGTCTTCAATCGACAACCGTGCGGCTGAGATGTCTCCGATAAAAACTGCCGAGTGCTTCAATTCGGCACGGCCGCTCGCCTTGACACTGCCCTCGACGCGCCCAAAAACCACCAGGTCGCCGGCGACTATGTCGGCATGAATCACACCGTTGGCCCCGACGGTCAGCCGTTTGCCCGTCAAGGTGATGTTGCCTTCCAATACTCCGTCGAGGAAGAAGTCTTCCTCACCCGAGACTTCCCCGCGAATGCAAATACCCTTCCCAATCACCGTCCCCGAACTGTTCATCATTGGTGGTGCCCTCCGATTGCCACAACTGTATGGGTCGCAAGAGGGGGTCGCAATCACCGAAACGTCGCAGATGGTTCCTTTGGTGACACGGTGCTATTCAAGGTAGAGAGGGAAAGAATCTGCCGCCGGCGGGGTCAAAGTTCGCCGGGGCAAGCCATTGCTCGAAGCTCGCCCGGCGCAGGGGCCATTCCGAATCCAGCATGGAAAACCACGCGGTGTCGCGGTTGCGGCCCTTGACAATCATGTGCTGGCGAAAGACTCCCTCGAAGACGAAGCCCAGGCGCAGGGCAGCGCGGCGGGACGGCTGGTTGAAAGCATTGCACTTCCATTCGTATCGGCGATAGCCCAAATTCTCGAAAACGTTGCGCGCCATGAGATACATCGCCTCGGTCGCGCCGCAACTCCGCTGCAGAGCGGGAGAAAAAATAATGTTGCCAACCTCGATCACCCGGTTGGCAGGATCGATCCGCAAGTAGGAAGCTTGCCCGACCGGAGTGCCGGTGGCGTTTTCCACAATGGCAAAGAAGAGCGGGTCGCTGGATTGTTGCTTCTTATCGAATGCAGCGTCAAAATCTGCCCGGCTGCCGAACGGACCGTCTCCCATATAGCGCCACAGGGCCTCCTTTTCCGGTCCGTGGGTGGCTTGGTAAAGTGACTCTGCCTGGGCCGGCCGATCGAAAGGCCGAAGGGTGACCAGCCGGCCGGCAAGCACAGCAGGTTGCGGCCGGGGGGCCGGAGAAGGGTCGACCAGAATGCCGATCTCGCTCATGCACCGATACTAGCAAGCGCACGCATATCACTGTCCCGAGTAGTAACCGGCCCGCGTCTGTACTTCCAGGTCCTTCTTCTTGGCGGTCAAATGTATGGAGTGGTAGCCGCTTTCCTGGTCCTTGGGCGGCGTATAACCCAACATGAACTGGGTGCGTAATTCCTCGGCGATCTGGGCATAGATGTCGTCCACCGAATCCTTCTTGCTGGCCTGGAAGTATCGTCCCCCGGTCTCCCGGGCGATTTGCTGCAGGATCTTCTTGCCATCGGGTCGTCTCACCTGTTCGCTGGGATAGCCACCGCCTGGGTAGCCACCGCCCGGGTAGCCACCGCCCGGATAGCGACCTCCGGGATAGCCACCTCCGGGATAGCCACCTCCCGGGTAACCGCCGCGCCTCCCCATGCCGGGGTTATCTCCGTAATCGTGGTCCTCATGCCCTCCTATATAGATGGTGTAGACCACCGTCTCAGACTTCTGGGCTGCCTCGATGGCGCTGTTCAGGGTCTCCTGGCTGCCCCGATCCTCTCCATCGGTCAGGACAACGATTGCCTTCCGGCCGGTCTGCTTCTTTGCTATTTCGTCGCAAGCAAGAAAAATGGCGTCGTAGAGCTTCGTGCCCCCGCCTCGCCCGCCCCGGTGCGACCCCGAGCCCTGATCGTTGGTTGGGGTGCTCTCGACCGCCTGTTGGACGTCAATGAGCCCGACCGCTTTCTCCAGCTTGGCGTGATCGGACGTCAGGTCCTGCAGCAGCTCGATCTCGCGATCGAAGTGGATGACGAAGGCCCGATCCACCGGCTTGGTGATCATCTGGTCAAGAAAGCTCCTGCTGGCGCTACGCTCCCTGTCGATATTGTCGCGCTCGCTCATGCTGGTATCCACCAGCAGACCAACCGTCAAGGGTAGATTCGTGTCCAGATTGAAGTAGCGGATTGATTGTGGCTTGCCGTCCTCTTGCAGCTCAAAATCATCTTTGGTGAGATCGCGTACGATTTTGCCCTTCTTGTCGCGGACCGTCACCGGCAACGTGACCACTTTTACGTTGACCGGAATCGTGGTTACGGGCGAGGCTGGGCTCTGGGCCGCCGGCGAGGTGGGGGCGGGCGGCGGGCCACTCGAGTTCTGGGATTGGACTGCTGGAGCCAGAAGGAGCAAGCAAAACAGCGGGGGGATACGCGTCAGACCCATGCCCACCTTAGACGACATCGGCGTTCGTCTTGTCACCTTTCATCCGCATAGACGGGGATCGCATGTGTCCGGTTTGCAGTCGATAGCCGGGCAAGATAACACCAGCATGACGGATGGTTGCGGCTATCCTGATGGTGAGCACCGTCCCATACTAGTTCGTTCTCAGCGCGGAAGTGATGAAATTGGCAGACACACCATCTGCTCCTGCGCCTTCTTCCAAGATGAGCTACTTCCTTGAAATGAAACAGGTTCTCGTTTCGATTCAGTCGTTTACCTCGAGTCATGTCTGACCGCCAAGTACAGCCGGTAAGCGCCATGTGCAAACGGTAGTGACCAGAAATGGGTACACTCTGCGAGGAATCTACCCCTCAGAAACGTGCTGAAATCCCACCGGGAGAGGAATGTCCGTCCGGAAGCAGGCTCCTGAACGGCAGGCCTCAATACTGTTCGAGCATGTAAGGGGCAGGACTACTGAAGGCGCTAGCGGCCTCAGTTCAGAATCCGTCAGCTATGACCACGGTTAGAGCCTTGGCAACGCGCGGCCTGTTCGTTAATAACTACTCACCAGCCGATCCGAAAGTCGCCGGTGTTTGAACGACCAGCAAAGTGAAGGGCACGCATGTTTCGATCACGTGCTTGTCGCACCATTCTCGGGGAACTTGCCCAAGCGGGATGTAGTCGTTTTCGTTTTGTCCGTTTGCAGACGACGAGCGTCTCCGCGCCGGGGTGCTACTTCACCGAGGCCAGTCTCGATGATCGCGTCAGCATTGGTAACTACCACTGTAGCAATAAGCCTGACGAACCGTGGCTGCTCACCGGGTCAATGCGCAAGATGTCAGAATAACACGGGCTTGTCAATTGGTTGTAGACGGTGCGTATCATTCCGTGGGGTCCAGCAACCATAGTTTCGGAATGAGTTGCGTGCGCGTAACCCTCACGGGGCGGGTTTGATTACTTCTGTGACCAAAGCATGAAACTTTGTCCCTGTCAGTTCCCAGTAAAAACCACCACAAAGAAGATGGTGAGCGAAGCAGGAGATAAATAGATGGAGGAATGGTGGACGCGCACCAATCATGGGCGGCGTTCAGATGGCTCCGACGTATTTGAATCTGGAGCGTACTGTGGTCTTCTCTTTACAGTATGGATACTCCAGCACACGAAGGCTTTCTCTTACGGTTTTGAGTTCAACTATTCAAGTTTCATGTAGTTTATATCTAGTAACCGTGTAATAGCATCACGACTGAAGCGAAATTATTCGCATTTCTTCTCCCGTTGACGCAAAGTCAGTACATCCATCATTAAAATAAGCACCCTTTGCCGAAGCGGCGCCCGTATGCGGTTTGCCGAATGTACAAATAATCACTTGACTTAGTTGCTAACATGAGGCAGATTTTAGGTAGTTGAAGTCGTTCGTTCCAACGGACGCGCGCTCCTCAGAGCGCCACATATTGCTGTAAGGTCGAGCGCCTGCGCCGCAGGCAGGGCCCCACAACAGTGACACGCAATAGTGACACGCAATAGCGACACGCAATAGCGAGCAGACGAGTCCTGTCTGCCGAGACGACACACATTTTAGAGGTCCCTAATCAATGCCTGCAGACCCGGATATTTCTGTCACCGCTCTCTTTGAGCGTCACTGGGTGGCCATGCTTGCCACGCCCGTCATATGCATTGCTCTGGCAGGCCTTGTAACTGCTGTCATGCCCCGTCGCTATGAATCGACGATGAAGTTCCTCGTCAACAACGAGCGCGCGGACCTGGTGATTACACCTGAACGCAACCAGCAGGAGCCACCCCGTCAAGATCTGACTGAGGCCGAAGTCAACTCGGAGATGGAACTACTGAAAAGCCAGGATATCCTGCGGGGTGTGGTCGCAGATCAAAAGCTCTACCAGCCATATCTTCGCGACCGACAGGGCTCTGCGACTCCAAAAAGTATCGAGCGCGCCATCCTGGCATTGGAGAAGAACCTCAACATAACAGCAGTTCACAGGACCAATATCATTCAGGTTGCCTACAAGACTGATGATCCCGACAGGGCAGTTGCGGCTCTGCATACCCTCGGCAAGCTTTACCTGGCCGAGCACCTGGCCGCGCACGATGCACCTGGAACGTATCAATTCTTCGCTGAGCAGCAAAAGCACTACGCGGAGCAACTGCAGGACGCTCGCGCCGCGCTGACCGCATTTCACCAAACTGCATCACTGTTTTCAATGCCGCAACAGCAGAGCGCGGATATCGATGGGCTGCAGAGCACTGCGAACCAACTGAAGGAAGCTCAGGTCAAGCTTAGCGAGCAGAAGGCTCGCCTCGCAGCCAATAACAGAGAAATATCAACTTTGTCTGACCGAATGACGACACAGGTTCGTGCAGTTCCTAATCAAATGGCTGTTCAGCAGCTTGGCACCATGCTCGCCGACCTGCGTAACCGTCGTATCGCGTTGTTTATGAAGTTCAAACCGGGCGACCGGCTAATCAAAGAATTGGACGAACAGATCGCTTCGACTGAGGAGCAGTTGCGTCACCTCCAGGATGAGCCGGCGACAGAGCGGACAACAGACGTCAACCCAATCCGGCTAGCGGCCGAATCGGAAATTTCACGAGGTCAGGTTGAGATCACGGCGCTGGAAGCAAGGAAGGCCGCATTGATGACTACACAATCTGCCTATGTAGGCGAACTCGCGGGCATGGAAAAAGACTCGATGAAGCTTCAGCAGTTGCAGCAGGAAGAAAAAGAAGCACTTGATAACTACGACCTGTATACGCGGAAGATGGGTGAAGCGCGCCTCGCAGATTGGCTCGATAGCGCTAAATTCTCCAATGTCGCGATGATCGAGACGCCAACCGTGTCGCCCATTCCTGTATCTCCAAAATTAGGGGTGAACCTTGCTGTGGGTGGTGTCTTTGGTTTTCTGCTCGCCATCATGCTGGCCTTCTGGCGAGATTCCGAACGCGGTTCCAAAGGTAAGCGTTCCCCCGCCGATCTCACCAATCTTTATCCTGCGCGACCGTTTCAGCCGGCGACCGGGGACTAGTTAAAACGGGAAAGCATTTATTGATCGAGGGTAAATATGAAAAGAGCAATTCCTTTGCTTGTTTGCATGGCAACTTTGAGCCTTCATGGTTTCCCTGCAGAAGGGCCGAAGTTGGAAACGCGTGACAGCCGATATCACCTGCATACCGGCGACGTGCTGGGACTCACCTACCGATACAGTCCCGAATACGATGCGAGCGCTTCGATTCAGCCCGATGGTTATGCAGATTTCCCCATGCTGGGGGAGCTGAAATTGTCAGGACTGACAGTCGAGCAAGCTCGGGAAAGCATTTTAGCAAGAGCTAACACCCGATTCAATGATCCCGAAATCTCCGTCATCCTCAAGGAGTTTGAGAAGCCGTACTACATTGTGGGCGGCGAAGTCGGCACGCCGGGCCGCTACGAGATCCGCGGCCCCTTGACCGCTTTGCGGGCGGTAGAGATTGCCGGAGGAATACGCGAGAGCGGAAAAGCTAACCAGGTCCTGCTAATTCACCCCATTAACGACACCGACGCAACCACGCGGCTTATTAACCTCAAGAAGATCATGAAGAAGGGCGATATCAGCGAAGACGCGGCCATCCAACCTGGCGACATCCTGATTGTGCCCAAGACGAGGCTGGCTAAGGTCGAGCCGTACGTGAAGCTTGCGAACCCTGGATCTTACGGATTGTACGTCAACCCTACTCAGTTCTAGATAAACCCATTTCTCGCATTTGCCAACTTTTTGGATGAAAGAACATCGATGACTCACTTTCCCGTTGCGCGATTTACCTCCCTGGCCGTTGAGTCGGCGCTGGTCTTTCTGTGCTTTGTAGTTACTCTGCGTTTCGCCGGCCAACACCATCCGCCTACGATACTTCCTTCGTCGCTGGCCTGGCGGACGCTGCTTGCCAGTCTGTTGTTCGTCACGGCATGGATGATGCTGTTTTTTGACCTGCGGCAGCAACAATTGCGACGCACGTCACTCGGCACGACGCTACGGGCAACTCTGTTCGGTTTGGCTATACTAACCTTGCTCGCTATATCCGTCATCGAAACCATCCATCCCGGCTCGAATATCAGTCAAACCATCGTTGGCTTCTGGTTGTGGAGCCTCTCTTTAACCGTCGCGGTGACGAGTCTGAACTTTATCCTTCGCCGGCTGGTCCTGGATAGCAATCACAATGTGCTGATCCTTGGTACCGGCCCGCTCGCGCGCCGGGCTTGGCGAGAAATAAGAACGACGCACTGCCGGTCATTCAAGGTCATCGGATTCAGCGACACATCATGCCTGTCCAGCGCTTCTTCTGACGTGAAGGCCCGGTACCTTGGCGATATCAGCTCGCTCGAAAGTCTTCTACTCAAGCATGCGATCGATCTGATCGTAGTGGCGCTTCCCGTAAGGTCTTGCTACGACAACATTCAGGATGCGATTGCGACTGCCCGCGCAGGTGGTATCGATCTTTTCAGCTTCAGTGATCCGTTCCCATTCGATAGTGAAACCGCCCAGGGGAGTTATCCGCGACATCTCTTCGAACCAGCGCATACCTTGCACAATGGTCTGTCCCGAGTTGCAAAGCGGGCCTTCGACGTGTTCGTCTCAGTGTTCGCGATGTTCGCGCTTTTACCCCTGCTGTTATTGGTTGCGGTGGCCGTCAAGGCCACCAGCCCGGGGCCGGTGTTTTTCGTCCAGGAGCGCTACGGCTACCGCAGGCGGAAAATGCGTCTGGTCAAATTTCGCACCATGGTCAGGGACGCCGAGACCATGCTCCAGAGCCTGGAACACCTGAACGAAGCCTCGGGTCCCATTTTCAAAATTAGAAAAGATCCTCGCATCACTCCTCTGGGAAGATTCCTGCGTAAGACTTCGATCGATGAACTGCCCCAGCTCTGGAATGTGTTCATCGGCGATATGTCCCTGGTAGGTCCACGACCTATGAGCCTTCGGGATGTGTCACTCTTCAGCGAAGCTCATCTGCTGCGGCGTTTCCGGGTCAAGCCCGGGATTACCGGCTTATGGCAGATTTCGGGGCGCAGTAATCTCACGTTCGACCAATGGATCGCGCTTGATTTCTCTTATATCGACCGCTGGTCGTTCGGACTGGACATGCAAATTCTATTGGCGACTATCCCTGTGATCGTTCGCGGCTCAGGGGCAATGTAGAACGATTCGCTTGGAGGCGGAGTATGGTCCGTGTGGCCGTTGTACATGACTATTTCACGCAACACGGCGGCGCCGAGAACGTGGCGGGCGAGCTTTACAACCTTGTTCCGCAGGCTGATATTTTCGCGACCGTTGCATTGGATAAATATGTCCCGGCTTGCATCCCAAGGGACAAGCTGCAGACATCTTGGATGCAAAGTCTGCCCTGGATCGCAGACCTCTATCGGCTGTATTTTCCACTTTATCCTCTCGGAGTACAGTCGTTGGACCTGTCGCGGTATGACCTCGTCATCTCTAGTTCTTCTGGATATGGGAAAGGTGTGCGCACGCGCAGTGATGCAATGCACATCTGCTACTGCCACACGCCTATGCGTTGGGTCTGGCGATATCACGACTATGTCAGCCGGGAGAAGCTCGCACCGTCGAAGAAGTTTCTGTTGCCCATGGCCCTAAAGGGATTGAAGGCCTGGGATATTGATGCGGCAAGGCAGCCCGACCAATACGTGGCTAACTCCACGGTGGTTGCGCAACGGATTCGAGATTGCTATGGGCGGGAAGCCGTCGTCATTCCTCCGCCGATCGATGCCAGCCGCTTCGTGCTGCAACCCCGGCAGGAAGATTATTATCTCGTGCTCGCGCGATTGGTTTCATACAAGAGGATCGATTTGGCCATCAGTGCCTGCAACATTTTAGGCAAGAGGCTAATCGTCATCGGTGGGGGGCCGGAGAGCGATAAGTTACGAGCCTTGGCGGGTCCAACCGTCACCTTACTTGGACATGTTACTGATGCCGAAGCCACTCGCTATGCAGGTGAGTGCCGCGCCCTCTTGTTTCCCGGAGAAGAGGATTTTGGCATGGCTCCCCTCGAGTTGGCGGCGGCGGGCCGGCCTACGATCGCTTACCGGGCCGGCGGTGCGCTGGAAACAATCGTTGAAGGAAGCACAGGGATCTTCTTCGACAGGCAGGACGTCTCCAGCGTCACCGGGGCGATTCTTACCTTTGAGCGGATGAGTTGGGATCCACAGACGCTACGGGCGCATGCGCTGCGGTTCGATGTCAGTCAGTTCCGCAGGAAATTCTATGATCTGCTCGAGGTACTGGGTTTTCCCCTTGACGACGAGGCCGTAGAAAGTGCTCGCCGGACCGCGTAATTCCTGTCTTTTCGCTTGCAACACGTGTCACTTATGAATAGAAGAGCCACCGTTGCTGCGGTCACAACGGAAATTGCATACACGGAGGACTGACCGTCGCATGAAGGTCTGCTATTACAACCACACTGGTAAAGTGAGCGGGGCCGAGAGGGTTCTTTTTACCTTGCTTGCCAATGTGGGGCCCGGGTTCGAGATCACGCTGGTCTCCCCGCAAACGGCGCCAATCCGGGCATTCTGCCTGAAGCATGGGATCCGCCATCTGCCCGTAGACGAACTTAAAGCGCGATTCACAATGAATCCCTTTCTGCTTATCACGTATTTCATCTCTGGGTTGCGGGGAGTACTCCAGGTGGGCCGCCTGTTGAGAGAGGTTGGTCCCGACGTTATACATGCCAACAGTACGCGCGCGGGGATCGTTGCGTGCCTGGCGATGATCGGAAGCAGAACCCCCATCGTGTGGCACGTTCACGATCAGTTCAGGAACCATCCGATAACCGCCATCGTCCGTCTTATTCTCGCATCCTCGCGCAGAAACTCTGTCATTGCGGTCTCTCAAGCCACCGCGCAAGCCGTTCGCGGAAGCTCTCGCACGCTCGGGCGAGTCCCAATTACCGTGATTCATAACGGTGTCGATGGGGTCGTCTACGCTTCGCGGCATCCCCCAATAGAAAACTTCCTGCAGACGGAAGGGCTCAGCAACGCAACCTTCCGGGTCGCGATGATTGGACAAATAACATCGCGCAAAGGCCAGCTGGAAACCATCGAGACCTTTGCGGATCTCGTCCATTCCGGTCTCCCAGGGGCACAACTTCTGCTTGTTGGAAATCCCGTGTTCAACAATGACGAACTATATCTGCGCCGCTTGCAAGCCAGGGTGAAAGAGCTGAGGATCGAATCGAATGTGAGGTTCATGGGACATCGCTCGGACATTCCGGTAATACTGCAGAGTTGCCACCTACTGGTCTCAAACTCCTCCTCGGAGCCTTTCAGCCTGGTGCTTTTAGAGGCCTGCGCCAGCGCGACACCTGTCCTTTCGTCGGCGGTGGATGGTGTCCCCGAGCTCATTCTCGACGGGGTAACAGGCAAGCTCTTCCCGTATGGAGACTCCGGCGCCATGCTGAACGCAATGAGGCAGATAAGCAACGATCGAGAGTATGGCAGGAATCTGGGGGTTGCGGCCCGTGAAAGGGTCTTGTGTCACTTCACACAGGAGAGATTTTTGCAAAAGGTCCGTCAACTCTATGTTGACGTAGTCCGGGGTATACCCACTGACGCTCCCGTGACGGTGCCCCGTCCCAAGCTGGAAGAGTGCGGGAAGGCAAGGAGCTGGAGCGCGCATGACGCCTGAACCATGTGTGGCTCCGGTGGAAACGAAGAGTCGCACGACCGCAATCGTTGCTGCGACTAAGGCAGTATTTACCGGACGCAATAATTCCGCGGCGGCGCTGCAATCTCTCGCCACTAAAGTTCTTGTCCTCGGGTTGAATGCTGCTACCAGCATCGTGGTCGCTCGGGCCCTTAAGCCGGCGGGCCGGGGAGAGATGTCTGCCATCATCATGTGGCCTGGATTTTTTGCCGCTCTGCTGACGTTGGGTCTCCCCAGTTCTTTGACTTATAACTTGCGACGGCGTCCCGAGCGCGCTCCGGAAACCATCGGGGCGGCCACGATTTTAACTCTTTTGATAGGCCTGGTCACCGGGATCCTGGGCTTCATTGCCCTTCCCATTTGGCTGACTAAGTACTCCTCCGGAGATATACAGTATGCGCGATGGATGCTACTTGCCTCGCCGCTTGGGTTGATACCTTTGTGCGGACGGTCAGCGCTCGAAGCGAAGGGAGATTTCTTCGCCTCGAATCTAAGCCTCTGGTCTGCGCCTTTCCTGACCCTTATCGGCTTGTTCGCACTTGTAGTAGCCGGCCATGTGACACCGCTCTCAGGGGGCTTGGCCTACGTTCTTGCCGCCATTCCCCCTGCTGTCTTCCTGGTTGCGCGAGTCTATCGTGCTTATCAGCCACGGGTCGCCAACCTTCTCGCGTCGCTCCAGAATCTGCTGCACTTCGGCGTTCGCGCATGGGGTATCGATCTGCTTTCCGCGCTGGCAGTATCGGAGCAGGTGCTGGTCGTTCATTTTCTATCTCCCGCGGACATGGGCACCTATGTCGTGGCAGCCAGTTTGGCTCGCATGCTTAGCGTGTTCCAAACGTCCGCCGTGATTGTGCTCTTTCCTCGTATCGCTGCCCGCAGCACGGCGGATGTGGTCGAACTGACAGGCTTCATCTTCAGAGTGACTACTTTTTGCGCGGCGGCGGGGGCAGTAGCGGCCGGCGCTGTGGGTCCCATATTGCTGCGCTCGATCTACGGCGCTTCCTATGCGCAAGGTGGGGTCGGCGTGTTTCGGCTGCTGCTGGCGGAAGTCGTTCTGTCCGGGGCAACGCAAGTATTGGCTCAGGCCTATCTTGCGCTTGGAAGACCGGGAACAGTCACAGCGATTCAAGCGCTCGGCGTGGGCATCGGGTTGCTCATCATGCCGGGATTGATCAAAGAGTTCGGAGGGCCAGGAGCGCCGCTGGCCCTGCTGGTTTCCAGTGTCATTCGCATCGCCATAACCCTTTGGGCTTTTCGTTATATCTTGAAAACGGCGCCTCCGCATATCTGGCCTAAGCGCGAAGATTTGCGCCTCGTCACCAATCGCTTAGCATCTCTGACCGGGGCTACTGCCACCATCGTTCCCTCCTGAGAACGCGTACTCTGGCCGTTCGGTGGCAAGTGCACGGTCTGGAGAAAGGAAAGTTCATGATGTACACGGAAAGCGGCGATCGACTACTACCACGCGGACTTCCGATTGACCCGCTGGTGGGTGGCAGGACGCTGTGGAATCGCTCGTGGTTGCCCGCCGGATTATTCGTCTTGATGACGGTGGTGCTGCTGGCGGGTGCACCCGGCGCTTTACGGTTGGCATATCCAGCCGCGGCGCTGCTCCTCGGGCTTTACCTGTACGTCAAATCTCCTTCGCAGTATTTTACGTTTACCCTATGGCTGTATTTCCTGACTCCCTTTGCCCGCCGGCTTGCCGACTATCGCATTGGTGCGTACATAGATGGCAATACGATGCTGCTGGCGCCCGCACTGGTCAGTCTGGTAGCACTGCTCGCTCTTATCAAAATACCCCACCGGATCGATGATAGCTGGCTTGCCTTCGTTTTGTTACTGGCCACCCTCGTTTACGGCGGAGCGCTTGGATTTGGCCTTCTTTCCGATCGTCAGGCGGTAGTTAAATCTCTGGTTGGCTGGATGAGCCCTATGGCATTCGCCACCTTCGTCTATCTCAATTGGCGCACGTATCCAGCGATGAAAGAAGCAATTCATAGAGCTGCGCTCGGGGGTCTCCTGGTAGTTGGCTTCTATGGTCTGCTGCAATTCGTGCTTGCGCCTCCCTGGGACTGCTTATGGCTGCAGGCCATGGAATATGACCCGGCGAGCGGACCTGGTGTTTATGGTCTGCCCGAACCATTTTCCATTCGTACCTTCAGCACCATGAATTCGCACCAGCCTATGGCCATCGTATTAATCATCCTGGCTCTGATCGCTTTAAGCAAAGGTAAGCAGCTCTACACCTTCGCTGCGGGCATTGGCATGATGCCCGTGCTGCTTTCGCTGGCACGCACCGCGTGGTTACAGGCGATCGTCTCCCTCATCGTCTTCGCCCTTCTGACCAGAAAGGGCCGTTACTTCAGGAGCTTGGTGGCCGCGGCTCTGATTCTCGGATCTATCGGCGTTGCGCTTTCCTTCACTTCGTTCGGCGATACCCTGCAACAGCGCGTTTTGAGCTTCTCCGATAAGGGGGACGATATTAGTGTAGGTGCGCGTGCGGCCGGGTATGACAAGGGTCTGCGGCTGATGCAAATGCACCCCTTCGGTTCAGGCACGGGTGCGATGGAGGTCGCTTACACTCCGGTGATTTATGAGGACTTTGGTCCCAACGATAGCGCCGTGGTAGAACTCCTGGTGGACTTTGGCGTCATCGGTAGCGTTGCCATTCTACTGGCGCTCTTTATTGGTTTGCGGCAGATTTACCTTCTATTCCGTAGGACGAAAGATGCATTTTTAGCAGGTGTTCTGGCCATTTGGGCAGGGCTGTTAGTGCAGTCTCCCTTGAATGCATGTCTCGACGGCGCTCACGGCTTGTTCGTATGGGCGACCTTTGCTCTCGGGTTAGCTTGCGTAAAGTACACCAGGGATCTAAGAGAATGCGAAGATGCTCCGTGCTTTTTGCACACGTAATTTGCTTGGCAGCGGCTGCCAATGCACAGATGCTGGTCCACACTTCCCAGCGCACGCCGGGCCAGCCGCCAACAACCCACCCTTCCACCGTAACGGCGGCAAGCACGTCTGAGTTTCTGGACAGCATTGGAGTCGCCTGTCATCTGGATTACACCTGGACGCCATATAAAGATTTTCGAGCAACCAAGGCTTTGCTGGTCGCTTCGGGAATTCGCAATATTCGCGATGGGGGCGCCAATCCTCTTGCTATTACCCGATTGCGTGATATGAGAGCAGCCGGCATCAGAGTGACCTGGGTGTTGGATTCCACAGAAGGGGTCGTGCCAACACCAACCTACTGGGCACGCGGACCACGCTATACCATGACTCATTTTCTCAAGGATGTTCTGGGCGTGGCCGTGGTTGACAACGTTGAAGTCAGCAATGAGATCGATATCTTCTATGCGGACAAGCACTGGCGCGCGCACGATCCATCTCCTCTTTCGGCTGATCCAAAGTCGCCGTACTTCTGGGGAGATTACATCCTGGCATTGACGAAGGATACTTCACGAAGTCTAAAGGCCGACCCCGCCCTTTCCTCAATCCATCTGTTGGGACCAAGCTTCGGCGGAATGTCCGCTGGTGTGCCAGATGGCTCGCTTTACGATTTGGTAGATATGGGCACTTTCCACCCTTATATGTATCGGGGGAATATGTCTGCACCCCGGGGGATTGCCTACGATGGAGTACCAAGCTACTTCGTGCAGACGACCCAGCCAACCGTCTATATCGATGAATATCCAACCTATTTCCGGGACTTTCAAGGTCCATATAAATTGGGAGCGCATCAGAAACCCATGGTAGCAACGGAGACCGGCTATTACACCGGGTCCGCTCAATACAGCATCAGTGAATTGGCGCAGGCGAAGTATATTCCGAGAGTCTTTGCGGAGTATTTTCGACACAGCATCGCGAAAACGTTCATCTACGAATTTCTCGACGAAGGCGCTGATGGACAAGTGGAACATAGTTTCGGACTCGTCCGAGCCGACTTTACTCCCAAGCCGGCATACGCCGCTCTAAAAAGCCTGACGGGTCTTTTGCAAGATGGACATGATTCATTCCGGCCCGGAGACCTGACTTACGGATTTATTCCAGCGGCTAACGGAGGCTTTACACGAACCCAATATGCACATGATCTCCTGTTGGAGAAGAGCGACGGTGACTTTTACCTGTTGTTCTGGCATGAGATTTCCGACGCCAACCGCACCGATCGCTCGGGAACAGACGTGGTGGGGACAGACATCGACGTGAGCCCCCCACCTTTGCCGGTAACCATTGCCCTGCCAGACCCGATTGTGAGCGCTACACTTTACACATATGATGGGCAATGGAAATTCCGCGCTAAGGCGTTACCCATCCGGTCACACCGTGTCTCAGTCATGGCACAAGATCAGTTGAGCGTTCTTCGCTTATCTCCGCACGCTTCTGCTTTCGCCGCCGTGGGAATGAAAAACTAAGAGAGCCATCAGGAGAATCAATGCGGATCCTGCATATAACGAATGACATGACGGACCTTGGCAACGGCATCATCAATGCTGCCATCGATCTCGCTGCGGGACAAGTCGAGCAAGGGCATACAGTGGTGATCGCTTCGGCCGGCGGAGGTCATGAACCACTGCTGCGCCGCCTCAAGATCGGGCATTTCGCTCTTGATCAGACACGTCGTCCATTAAAGCTCATGAACGCGTTTGTGATCCTACGCAGGTATCTTCGCGACTTTCAGCCAGATATTGTTCACGTGCATTCGCGTACTGGCCTTGTGGTCGCCTGGTTGGCGACAAGACTAAGCCGGCACCCTCTGGTCGCTCACGTTCACAACGTCCACGAGCGTGAATCCGCGATCATGCGCCTCGCTGATCGGGTCATCGTTGTGAGTGAATCCGTCGGTACAACCATGCAGGCGATGGGAGTTCCGAAAACAAAGATACGGGTAGTTCACAACGGCCCCCTGCACAGCCCACGCCTGCCCTCGCTCGATTCCGTATCGGCCGCCTCCATCCAACATCCCGCTATCGTTACCGTGTGCGGAATGAATCATAGAAAAGGAATTGCAGACCTCATCACGGCATTTGAGCAGGTCGCTTCGGAGATCCCGGATTCTCACCTCTATCTGGTCGGAAATGGTCCCGAGATGCAACTATTCCAGCAGCAAGCGCAAGCTTCCTCCTACCAGAGTCGCATCCATTTCGAGGGATTCCAACCTACACCCCAGTCTTACATGCGGGCCGCAGAGGTCTTTGTTCTTGCTTCACGTAGAGAGTCGTTCGGCCTTGTTCTGGTGGAGGCGAGGCAAGCCGGTTGCGCCATCATAGCCTCAGATGTGGATGGGATTCCGGAGGCGTTGGACCGGGGAGCCGCAGGCATCCTGTTTCCCCCTTCAGATATCCCACAGCTCGTAAAAGAGATGCTCCGCTTGTTGAAGCACGATCCGGAACGGATGGCTTTGCAACAAAGAGCGCTCATCGGCATCGAGCGCTTTCACTACGCCACCATGGCTAAGGGAACCTCCGAGATCTACCGCGAGCTTCTGCTTGAGAGGCCGTCTCGACGTACACGCCACATGGAGGTCCCAGTGATGAACAACGAGTAATCTGGCTAACGCTGTTCGCGACCTCTCAGGCGGCAGAAGGCCCGATCCGTTCGAAGATATAGTCCCTGTAATTCTGATCGAATCGATCGACAGGGACCATATGCACACTCTTGTCTTCGTGAAACCTGCGTAGATACGAACGGATGAGGTAATAGTCGATGGTGTAAACGTTCTGCATGGCATAGGCGCGAAACCCGGCAGCGATGAAACGCGCGACGTGTTCGGTCGAGGTCGGACTTATTTCAGAAGCGACGATGACGTCGTCGGGCAACTCAGGCAATGCTTCGAGGATCGCCTGAAGGATAGGCTCCTCTGAGCCTTCAATATCAATCTTGATGAAACGCACCCGGCCGAGATCCTCTCCGACTATGTGGCGAAAAGGCCGGCCCTCAATGCCGCCCGAACCTGTCGCGGCACTGATCGCGTTGCAACCCAGATTATGCGGATCGCTGCGCGTCATCTCAATCCTACAAGCGGTCGCGGTCGCCGCGATGTTGCGGGCTGAAACGTTTCGACAGCCATTGAGCTCTAGATTTTTCGTTAAGGCCTTGAACGTCACCGGGTCCGCCTCGACCGAAATCACCTGTCCACTATTTCCGACGCAGCGCGAGGCGAGCAGGCTAAAGTAGCCAACGTTTGCGCCGATGTCGACGTACAGATCTCCCTCGCGCAGCCGATCCATCGAGTAATAGGTGAGGTTATGCTCAAATATCTGAAAAAAGCGGATTCGACGTTGCAAAAAATCGCGAGCGTTGCAGCGCACGATCGAACCGAACACGGTAGGGCAGTCCTTAATCGGACTTATATACGCAAAGGCCCGCATATAGGCCCGCTGCAGGACGTCAAGGGCACGAACGCTGCGAGCGAAAATCGGATGTGAAAGCGCGTGCTCCAAGCTTCAACCTCTCTAATGAATAGATTTGATGCCGGTCGAGATCAATATCTTCGGGGTCAATGTCAATTTTAATGATACACCGAACACGTATAAGTGCTACGCCATACATTCGTTTTTGACGCCGATTTTCGAATGGCGTGATAGCCAAAACGGGTGCGCTTGTAACGGAGAGAAACCCCGCTACTGCTGCGACCCTATTTGCTCCGGCCGCGCCGCAACAGGGCTTCTCTTTACCCATCGCTCGAGATCAAAATCTGCAATGACCTCGCGGACGATGTGGCGATCGATCGGATTCGACTGCAACGCACATCCCAACGACAACGAATTGAAGCACAGATTGTTGATATTCCGCGGAACGCCCTGGCAGTGTTCAGCAATGAGCGCCAGCGCATCCCGGGTAAACAGAGGGGCCTCCGAGGCATAACCCGCTATCCGCAGTCTGTGATCTATATAAAGCTCCGTATCTTCCCGGGAAAATGGCTCGAGAGAAGCAACGATGGAGGCGCGTTGCCGTAGCTGGTCGAACTCGGTCCACGCGATCCTCTCGCCGAGCTGAGGCTGCCCCGCAAGGATGATCTGTATGAGTTTTTCGCGAGAAGTCTCAAAGTTTGAGAGCGTCTGCGCCAGCTCAATCACTGAGTTGTCCAGACTCTGCGCCTCGTCAATGATCACGACGACGCGCTTTCCCCGGCGGCTCTGTTCCATCAGAACTTCCTTCAATCTTAACTGCATATGGATAAGGCTCCCCTGCCTTTCCTGGATCCCTAGGCCTGTGAGGATGGACCGCAGAAGATCCATCGGAGTGCATACTGTTTGTAGTAGAAATGCAGTGAGGGCTTTCTCCTGGAGCTGACTCAACGCTTGAAAGAGCAAAGTGGTCTTTCCCAGCCCAGTCTCTGCGATCAGCGCGACTAATCCGCTCCCTGTGTCCACGCCATGAAGAAGAGAAGCAAGCGCTCTCCTGTGGCTGGCGCTCAAGAACAGGTATCGGGAGTCTGGTGTGACCCCAAAAGGTTGTTCTCGCAGTTCGTAGTAGTCTAAGACCATAGCCTCCGTAGCAGTTCTCTTTGGCAGAGCTACCACTAAGGGCGGAGCTACCACTAAGTCGGCCGGAGTGTGGAATGTCAGATCAAAGTAGTCGATGATATAGGCGGTTGGTAAGCTGACCAGAACGCCTATGGCAAAAGCGTTGAGAAAAATGAGAGCTGGACCGTGCGCCGGTCGCACGGGTATCTCGGGTGGTACTGCAATGGCGACGCTCTCAGTCCGGGTCCGGTCAAGCCCGCCGGAAGTGTGTTCCTGCTCCCGCTGCGAAAGATACCGTGAATAACTCTGCTCCCTAGCCTTGCTCTCACGCTCTAACTCTTCCTCGTCCAGGGATTGGTTACCTTGTTTGGCCATCTGGGATCGGATAGCCTCTATGCCGCGCTGCTTTGCGGCAAGAGTTGCCTTTTGCGTCTCCAGGTCTGACCAGTCTTTGACCAGATTTTCTCGCAAAGATTCGAACGTTGGGTCGCGGTCCGTTGGCTGATCAACGTTCTGCTTTGCTTGTGCTATCGCCGCTTCTGCTTCTTCAATCTCCCGAGCGGCTTCTCTCACCAGCGGATCGTTCGGCTCATGCTTCAGGAGCAACTGCGTGCGCGCGGTCTCGGCCGCCAATAAACTGGCCGCAAGCTTCTGAAGCAGGAGGTTGTCAGCCTGCCTGTCCTGTATTGTCGGCGATGTCTGCGGCGTAATCTTCATCTGCGCCTGGTCGCTCCGGATCCGCTGCTCATCAGCCGCAATCGCCTTTTCTATCGTGTGCGACTCGTCCACGGCCGCGGTCAATTGTTGGGCCATGACTGTGCGCTCGTTGATGAGTTCGGCAACGTCCGGCGTCCGCCCGAATGCCCGCAAACCGGCCTCAGCGTCCTCCAAAGCCTCCTTGTAATTCTGCGCCCGCTGGGCGAGAAACTGATAGGAGCCGGGCGGCCGGTGGATTGCAGCGTGCTTCTCCAGATAAAGGTCGCCCAGGCTCTTTAATACGCCGTACGCCAGAGCGGGATCCGACGCACTATAGGTCACTTTAATCAGGTTGGTCTTCGGCGAAGTTTTAACCTGAATCTGGTTGGCCAGCGCTTGAACGGCCTGCGCGATTCGATCTGCTTGCGTCTGCCTGGGGAGAAAGAAATTGAGAAGTCCTCTGCTATGTGTGTTCTGCATGCCGTTGGCGAGAACCACCTGTTCAAGAAGATCGCGAGTCTTGAGTAACTCCGCATCGGAATTGACCTCTCGATCGGTCAAGGGCGGCGCGGAGCTCGTCTGATTTGCGGCTTCGGTCGTAACCACGGGATCCACGTGTTCACGGCTGACCAGAATCGCCATGTGCGATTCGTATTTGCGCCAGGAGAGGGTGCCGAGAAATGCCGCGAAGGCGAAGACCAATAGGAAAATAATGATCAACACTCGCTTGCGGCGGAATAGTGGGGTCGCCAGGTCGCGCAGAGTGAAACGTTTGCTATCTTTTCTCGCTCGTGACCTGGTATTCATCTCTGGCGTTCGGCCCTCCTTTCCGCTCAAACTTGTCCGCAGAGCGCTACGAAAACTCGGGCCCTTGCCGGTGGGCCACTCCGAGTCCTGCTGTTCTGATAAAGCGTCGCCCTATCGGCATGACATGCGAAACCCTCCTTCGCGATGGATCAATAACATGGAGCCCGTGCACAATTTAAGTGTATCTGAGTCAAAAGCGGACTATGGGAGGATTCGGCCATCAAAATAAGGGACTTACGATCATCAACGCTAGTGCAGTGCGTCACACAGATAGGCGTTTATCCAACGAGGGTCCAGCGGACCCGGAAGGAAAACCGCGGAGTCCCGCAGGGACGGGCTGAAAGTAGCCCAGGACGATAGTCCTGGGTAACCTGCCGCGAACTGGACCAGTCCCGCAGGGACGGCTGGAATTCAGCCCCGATGTTCAGCCGTCCCTGGCGGGACTCGGTCGAATGGCTTTCGTTTACCCAGGACTATCGTCCTGGGCTACTTTCAGCCCGTCCCTGCGGGACTTTGGCTCGCTCCAGCCTCTCTGGATAAACGATCCCATTTATAGCGCACTACACTAGTTCCGATCTGGCGAAAAACACCCTTAGGCTGGGCAACCGTAGGTGACCGCCCGCGTCATCGCCTTCCAACCATCGACCTCGTGGAGCGCTGAACCCCCAGTACTTATGTAATACTACTCCCCCATTTTGACGATATTGACTCCCACCGCTCCGTGTTAAGCTCACCGCGATACTCATCATTCTAGGTCACTTCGATAGCTTGTGATCGATCACGCCTCGGTGTTCGCTCCTCGGCCTGCGGGACAACAGTGATAAAGAACATTCTGTTGATCATTGTTGAATTAGCATGCGTGGTAAGCGCCAGTGCACAGATGCTCGTTCACACATCCCAAACTAATCCATCGCAGCCCCCTGCAGCTATTACCACCGTTCAAGCCGCAAGCACGTCTGAGTTTCTTAATAGCATCGGGGTAGCATGCCATTTCGACTATTCCTGGACACCTTACAACAATTTCCCTGAGGTTGAGGCTCTGTTAGTACAATCGGGCATCCGCAACGTACGAGACGGCGGAACGAACCCTACAGCAGTGTCAAGCTTCCGTGCCGTACACAACGACGGTATCGATGTGACTTGGGTAATGGATCCTATAGATGGAGTGGCTCCCACTTCGGCGTATTGGACAGCGCCGCCGCACTACACTTTGCCCTCATTTCTGGAAAATGTTCTTGGCACTAACACGATCAGCGCTATCGAAATTAGTAATGAGATCGATATTTTTTACGGTAGTAAGAAGTGGCACCCACTCGATCAAGACTATTTATCAGATAACCCTAAAGCCAGCAACTACTGGGGATCTTACATTCAGAGCCTGGTGCAGGATACCTCAGCCGTCGTTCGCCAGGACCCCGCGCTTGCATCTATACCGCTTATCGGCACTAGCTTTGGAGGCACTTGGGCAGGGGTGCCGGCAGGCGCGTTCTACAGCTTTGTGGATCAGGGCGCCATTCATCCTTATATGTACCGCGGCAATGCAGCGGTCACGGACCCGCCTGCGTATGACGGACTCCTACAGTACTTCGTACAGTCCACAGAAACCTCTGTGCTTATCGATGAATATCCTACTGCGCTGACCAACTTTGACTATCCGTACCAGAACGGTAACCAGCAGAAACCCCTGGTCGCGACGGAGACAGGTTACTATACAGGCCGCGCACCTTATAGCATTGACGAACTAACCCACGCCAAGTACATACCTCGCGTTTTTGCTGAGTTCTTTCGCCATAGTATCGCAAAGACATTCGTCTACGAGTTTGTAGATGAAGGCATGGATGGCGGAATGGAGAACAGCTTCGGCCTCGTTCGAGGTGATTTGACCCCGAAACCCGCCTATACGGCTCTACAAAGTATGATCGGCCTTCTTCAGGACAGTGGTGGGCCGTTCTCGCCCGCAAAGCTCACATACGGATTTGTTCCAAGCCCAGATCAGTCTTATACGCGTTTGCAATACGCCCACGATTTACTTCTGGAAAAAAGTGATGGGGACTGGTTTTTGCTCTTCTGGCACGATATCTCAGATGCCAGCCGAGTCACCAGCTATAGGGATCCTGTTAATGGAACTGACCCGGATATGACTCCAGAATCCCTCCCTATAGAAATAACACTCCCCGCTGATATCATGAAAGCTACCCTGTATACCTACGATGGTAACTGGAAACTGCAGCCATCAACCGTGCCCATAAACGGCAGCCGCATCCTGGTTCAGGCAAGCGATGAGCTGAGTATTCTGCGGCTTCAAACAGCTTCCACCCTGCCTTCAGCAACAATGACAACGTTGCGGTCCACAGCTTCGCAGATCACGGTGGGCCAGTCCTTCTCGCTCAGCGCAACAGTGACGGCGAGTAATGGTTCGGATACACCTTCCGGTACGGTTAGCTTCTATCTCGGCCAGAAACAGCTTGGCGCCGCTACTTTAGCCGGAGGCGTAGCGACACTGTCTGTGACCGGCAACTTCTCCCCGGGAAC
Source organism: uncultured Acidobacteriaceae bacterium (assembly GCA_963717225.1). Taxonomy (GTDB): domain Bacteria; phylum Acidobacteriota; class Terriglobia; order Terriglobales; family Acidobacteriaceae; genus PALSA-350. The sequence continues at coordinate 307,481 of CAVQWB010000045.1, forward strand.
CTACAACTTGACGGCCACCTACAATGGCAACAACAAGGACGATGCATCCACTTCACCACCTGTGCCCATCACGATTGCATCTGTTGGTGTTCAGACAACGACCACATTGCGATCCAGCGCATTGCAGCTTTCGGAGGGCCAGCCCTTTTCGCTCAACGCAACAGTGGCTGTAAGTAGTGGTTCGGGCATGCCGTCAGGCACCGTTAGCTTCTATCTCGGCCAAAAACAGCTTGGCACCGCAACTTTAGCCGGAGGCGTAGCGACACTGTCTGTGACCGGCAGCTTCACCCCCGGAACCTACAACTTGACGGCCACCTACAATGGCAACAACGAGGACGATGCATCCACTTCACCACCTGTGCCGATCACGATTGTACCTATCGTTGTGGCGACAACGACATCACTGAGCATTACTCCCGGGCAGCCGGTCGCGGGCCAATCGATGACCCTGCAGGTCAATGTCCGCACGACCGTACCAGGTAACCCACCCAGTGGTGCAGTCACACTCTACTTGGATGGATCCCCCATTGACATACTCACGGTTGCAGGTGGTACGGGAACGTTCAGCATGAAGACACCCCAACCAGGCGCACACACAGCCTCCGCGACTTTTGCCAGTCAAGGTGATTACCTTACCTCCCAGTCCGACCCAGTGAACTTTACAGTCCAGGCGAATACGCCGGGTGAAGCGTCTGGATCCTTCCAGGTTGCTTTGAGCAGCAATAGCGTGAGTATGTCTATGCCCGATTCTGAGACGGCATCGCTTCAGGTAGCAGTTTCCACATCAGGAAACTACACCGGCTCAATTCAGTTGAGTTGCAGTGGTCTACCGGCCGGAATTAGCTGCAGTTTCTCTCCAGCAAACCTCATGGTCAACTCGACGATGGCGACAAGTACACTCGTCCTTTCGGCTCAGACACCTCAAACCGCGAGCAACCAGGTGACGCTGAATCTGGAACAGGGATTCCTGCTTCCATGGGAAATATTGAGCATCTTCGGAATTGCTTGCCGGCACAAGCGCCGGCGTGGTCCGAATGCTACCTTCCTTATTTTGGCTTTGCTCTGCTCTATCCTATGGACTACCGGGTGCGGCCTCACCATCAATAATGTCACCCGGTCCTATTCAATAAGTGTGATCGCACTTGATCAAAACCATGTGACTGAAACCACGGCCTTCACCCTGCATCTGACGCAGCCTGGAATGTCTCCCTAGAGTAGTGCGTCGGTAATATTGTCGATTATTGCGAGAAGGTCCAGGAGGTGGGAGCCCCCGCATTTATGCGGGAAGGAGTTTCTCCATTTCGGAGAGGGTGGATACATCCAAATCTACGGAATGCGCGAGTTCTCTGGAATCACCGGTCTGATGCTTTGTATCAGGGCACGACTTCAGTCGTGCCGCTCAAGGTCAACAAAGATATGGGCTTTAGCCCCTGCGCTTTTTTCTCTGCCAGGTAGGCGTATGCGCCCTGCTTTAACGCGGCTCTGAACCATAGATAGATGCGCAATTCATTTCGTGCAGGATTGCCATTGCAGGGGCTGAAGCCGGCTGAAGCCCAATTCTCTTTCCTTCCCACGCAGGATTGCACGGATTGCGGCACATATTTTTGACCGGGGCCGGGGAATATACGGACCCGTTCACATTGCAGTACACAGCGGGGCACGATAACATCAAAACGACGATGCGTTGCGTCCACCCTCAGGCGAACGCTGTTCATCGCCTATTTGCCCGTCTGGCGGCTCTGCGAAGCGGAGAGCTTCTCTCCTGCGATGCGGTGCAGAAGGTAGTGACAAAAACTGGATACACGCACCGAAACACCAAGCGGATTATCCAGCAAGTAGTTGAAAATAAAGCGGTTTCTAAGAGCGGAAGTGGTGAAATTGGCAGACACACCATCTTGAGGGGGTGGCGCCGAGAGGCATGGGGGTTCAAGTCCCCCCTTCCGCACCATCGATTGAGGTTCATGTTCAGATGATCTGGTTCATCGGTACTATTCACGTTATCGTTTGCCTCATCCTGATCGGAGTCATTCTGATCCAGCAGGGTAAGAGCGCCGACCTCGCGGGCGCCTTCGGCGGCCAGGGATCGCAGACTGCGTTCGGCCCCCGCGGAGCAGCCAATCTGCTGACCAAGGTGACTACCTGGGCTGCCATCGTGTTCATGTTGACTTCCATCGGACTTACGGTGCTGATCCAACGCAGCAGCGGAGCTCGTTCGGTGCTCTCGGGCATTCAGACTACGCACACCACGCCGGCCAAGCCCTCGGCTCCTGTCAAGTAAGCCCGCGCGAATACATCGAGGCATCTATAAAGCTGCATGACGCGGCTTCATCTACGTGACCTGAAGCTCCGTTCACTCCTGTTGCAGACCTCCAAGTCGCAGGTTCGAATTTCCGGACGTTACGGCGAGCCGCAGCGAAGCCCGAGCTTCAAAAACCCGATTCCTTCAGGAAGTGACAGAAAAATGTTTCACCAACTTTGGGATCTTCTCCGCCGAAAACGGCAAACTGATGCCGCGCGCCTCGATCGAAGTTTCCTTCGTCGGGAATTCCTTTTCCTTTGCCTTGGTCCACAAACCATTTTTTCATTCCGAGTTTGTCGAATTGGGCCTTCGTGTAATGGAGATACCAACCGTTGATCTTGGGATTGCCCTTCGGTCCCTTTGTCTTCGCGAGGTTGAAAATATCTGGGCTTGCCGTAAAGTCAGGATGAGCCGAAGATGTCAGCTGCGTGGAACCCGAAAACGCGGTCAGGTCGGCGTCCGTGCTCTTCGCCACAACAACTCGGAGCCGCACGTCGCGTGTCTGTTTTGCGGTCGCCAGGATGTCACCCGGATTGGCCTGCTGGGCACGCCAGCCGTTTGCGTCGAAGACGTAAATCTCCTGGAACCGATTTGGCGATCCTCCCGGGCGCTGGTGCTCGACAACTGCGCTATGAATTGCTTTCCACAGCGCAGTGCCGCCAAAACTGAAGCCGGCGACGCCCAGCCGCTTTAGGCCACGAAATGGCGTTTTCTTACTATCATCTCTCATGACAATGCCCATAGAGTGCAGGCATGCGACCGCAATACGAGTCATCTCGGCAAGCTGGGCCGAGGTTGATGTACCGTACTTGCTTCCGTCAACCACTGGAAAGAGCACCACCACCGGCTTATCAGCCTGTTTAAGAGAACGCTCCATTGCGGCTGGCGGATTGTCATTCTCGTCCATATGATCGAAGAACAACCGGCCATGGAAGAGCGTGCTGGCTGGGGTTCCGGCCGCTGGAGTGGGCGGCGCCGAACTACGATTACACACGGGCTCCATGAGAAATCGCCAGATCTTGAAAAAATTGGTCCCCAGTTTGTCGTTATGATCGGGATTGAAGACGCATGAAAAATCGTCGTCTCCTGCCAAGGAATACGGATATCCTGCCGGGCGAAAGAAAACCAGGGCCGATACTGCGTCCGCCTTCACGCATGCATCCGGGATACTCGCGAACCACAGCTTTGGAGTTCCATTCAGGCAGGCAAGCACGCGAAAGTTGGCGTCGAAATGCGGACCATGGTTCCACACCGTGCGGCCGTCGGTGCCCGGCCGCAAAACATCCGAGAACCATGGAATCGTAACATCCACGAAGTCAGTCGTAATGACCATAACGACTGCGCCGGTCGCCTGCTGGGCTGCCGGCATGCTGACCAGCGGATGCGTTCCCGGTATATCGACAACCGGCCCGATATCTGTGTCGTAGGAGCGAACTGAGAGAACACCGCCCTTGCATTCAAATCGCTGAATCACCTTGAGTATCGTATTGAGGCTTGGTGTGATCGTGGGGACATCCACCTTGAGATTGAATGTCACCTTGACGAGACCGTCGTCAACCAATGTAAAGAAGCGGGCGTCATTGGTTCGCCTTCCCTTATCTTCCGGCGCCGGCGCGTTAGGCTGAGCGACGATAATGAGGTCTTCCGCCTGAGCATTGCCAATGAGGTTGCTATTCGCGTTCGTCCAAGTGACTTTGAGTTGGATCATATTTTGGAAGCCTCGCGCAGGTCGGCGAGCAGGCTCTGCGTATAGATTTCGAGAAGATCTTCGCCCGACAATATCGACTTGTTGCGTGGCTGGCGCGGCAGGCCAGAGAGGATGCTCCAGACTGTGTCATCATCGCCCGCGAACAGCGCGTCGTGAAGTGCGTCAATGTCGATCGTAGCGAAAATATCCTCCGGGATCTCAGCCGTCACAGATTGGACTGTCTCAGGGATCGAGAGCCAGCCGGGAACGGCTTCCGGCGGCAACGTTACCGGACTTGGTGGTGAGCCTGTGACTCCGCTGTGGATCGCACTCACATGCGGATTCAGGGCAACCAGCGTGTCGACTTCAGACGCGTCACCTAAATATTTCTCAGCCAGAGAAGCGAGACTCTCGCCGGGTTGCAGGATGCGTTTGTGATCCGGACTCCACAAGGGCGACGGCTGAAATGTTCCGGCAAACGGAGGCCCGCCGGCAGCGGGACACTGAAGGGTCACAGAACGACCCAGCCCTTGCGATACAAGTTGGAGGATCGCGTTGAAGTCACTTTTGGAAAGGCGCCAGGGACCGGCCGCAGACGGTTGAAGATCCTCCCAACCCTCCGGTATGTTGAAGACGACGTCGGTTCGCGCGATGATCATGATCTCCTGAGAAATACTCGCTGCCACAGAGATACCCTTGTTTGCTTTGGAAGGTGTTATCGCCACAAATCCAGGACGCACCGGAGGCTGCTTGTCTCGCGGCGTCTTTTCCACCAGCGCAGCCAGCGCATCCGACAGTCTCTTGTCATTGCGGACAATCGCCGTCGCTTCTGCGGCAGGGCCGTTAAATTGCACAACCCCCGCAGAGTCTGTTGCAGATGTCTGCTCGAAGTTTGGAGCGGCAAGAGTGACCGAGATGGCGGAAAGGGGGGTTTCGAATTCATCGACGACGGTGATCCTGTACGTTGCCACTACCGGAATCGGTTTAACCCGCTCACACGGCGAGTCATCGGAAATAATCTGGTAGAAGCGGCAGCCGAAGGTATCTCCCGTGTCCTCGAATTCCCGGTGCGCCTCCTGAGGATTGCGACGGACATCCGCATCCGGAAAGAAGCGTTTACGGCAATCCGCGACACCCTCCGTTGGCCCGAGGACACGGCCAGAAGCTGGGGTTTACTTTACGCCCGGGAGGAAACAGCAGGGTCACCACGCGGCGGTTCGGAGCATTTTCCTGGTTGCGCTCCGACTTATCTGCCGCCTCCTCGAAACCTGTGGCTTCACTGGTGGAAAACACGCGCAGCGGATTGAACCGGCTGCAACCCTGGAAATCACCTTTGCCCTGGCCGCCGTCCTGATTGCGCGCCAGGAAATCGGTGGTCTTATCCAATTTCAGATCAGGTCCACACAAGGCATCCATGTAGGCCTTGAACAAAGCTTTCCGGGTGACCGGTCCCGCGTCGCCATCCGGCTTCAGCCCATTGGCGCTCTGAAATTCGCGGACTGCGCCGGCGGTCTCGTCACCCGCAATGCCGTCAATCGAAATGGGCTCCTGCACAGTTGAAACCATGGTCTGGATGGATCGCGTTCCCCACTTGTCGTCCTGCACCGGTGAACTGAATAGCGTCTCCCAGAGGTCGGTGTCACGAACCAGCATGGCGTAGAACGCGGTGGCTCGCCGGCCGCTCAGGACTTTGTTGAAATCATCAGTGCCGACTGGATCGGCGTGGCCAAAGATTGATAGCGGCGGGAAGATATCGGCGCCGCTGCCCGGATCCTGGATCTTATGATCGTTGCGCAAACCGGCCAGTTCAGGAAGGTGGTCCTTCATGTCCGGGCGGATAAAGGATGAGGCAAAATCGAACAGCAAATCCTCTACTTTGAAACAAGCCTTAGGAACGAGACGCTCACCGAGGGTGTTGAATTCAGCCGTGGTGGTGGGGGCCACAAACGCCGTCAACGGCGCCGCGCCGGTTTGCGCGGCGGCTGTGGAGGCCTCGGGATTGGTAGCAGTATCGGTCATAGAGATTAGCTGCCGAAATTAGCTGCCGTGCATCTCTTTTAGCTTGCTTTGCGTGGCATCATCGCACTCGCCGGTCACCGGCAGGCCCGTGTCACATTGAAACTCCTGGACGGTGCGCGCTAGGACGATGTCGTCGACATCTTCCAGCGGCCGCGTAATGTAGCCCAAATTGCTCAAGCGCGCCATCTGCCCCGAGGCTGAGTCGACGGGGTCGAGGTGGCCGATCTTGATGGGTACCAAAAGGTCGAAGGGGACCATCGGGTCTTTAAAGGTGAGGGTCGCGTCCGCTTCCGTTATGGAAATGGGCACCTTGATGCGCCCGTCAGCATCGGTCTTCAGCGGAATAGCTTTGCCCTCCAGTTGCAGTTCACACGCAGTATCGACGAGCGGCTGGTTGGCCCAATCCTTCAGAGCGAGGTGAAGGAACAAGCGCTGGCTTGGGACCTGAAATCTGTGGAGTTGGCCGGTTGCGCGCGACTCCTGCTTTTGCAATTTATCGGGTATGTGAACCGTGTCGCCGGGCAAAAGGACGTTGGGTGTCTTACGAAGTGCCTTGAGCTTCGCGTTTCCCGGATGGTCCCAGATAGTTCGGTAATCGCGGAATCCGTACTTTGCGGAGATTTGCGAGAGATGTTCACCTTGTAGTACGACGTGATCAGTTGCCATCGCTATCCTTTGCTCAAGTGGCGCGAGGATACTAGACAACTGAAGGCAGCGCCAGTCCAGGTAAGCAGTTTGTACACACGTTCGCCCCCAAAATGCGATCTGTTGGCGGCAGCCTGAGGCCTGCGGAAGAAGGCACGGGCCGCGACGGATAAAATCAACGACACTGATTCCATGATCAAACTCGCTTCCATTCCTTGGCATGGATTTCCGGAAAAGAAATCAGACATTCTCCCGGGTCGATTTCATCGAAGCGGATGATTCCCTGGTCGTCGAGCGACCCGGTCATCACTGATTCGTCCGGCAAAGTCACCTTATAGGCAACGTTGGGCACGGGATCTCCACGGTCGTCGATCAATTGAACGGCGATCCAGGTTTTTACAGGTGCGTCGCTCGATTTCTTTGGAGGCTTCTGTGCGGGCGCTTGCTCCTCTTCGGCTGGGGATTCAACGCCGGCCGGCCCCGCAGAGGCGCAAGCGAGCATCCGCGCTCTCCATCTGTGAATCAATTCCTGCTGCTTGCCGGTTTTCCCGGCATCTGCCATTTGTTCCTCAACACTCTCGGTGGCCGCTTGGTAATAGCGTTCCAGGAGAGCTTGAGTTGTACTCAGTAGCTTCGCTTTCTCTCCGGAACGCGTTTGTGCCTGGAGTAAATCGATTTCGCGCAAAATCGGCCCAACAGCAATTTGATAGCTTTCGGTCAAAACGCCTTGCAAATGGCAGTGAACCCAATCGATCTGACGCCGGACACCCAGGACCACTTGGGCCGGATCGATGACCTTGGATAACCTCGTGAAGCTGTAAGCCCCCTTAAGGCGGCTTACCTGACGGTCGTATATGATCTGCAGACCGGTGTCCGGCAGAGCATCCCGCAAGGTGTCGGAGTGCTTATCCAGGCTGATTTCAACGCCCAGACGGAGATTCTCAAGTTCCCCATCCCCCCATTCATCGATTCCCTTTCGCCTGGTATCCCAGAGAGTTCGCCGGGCAGACGGCGAGTCAGGGTGCGGCAAATCACCAGACGTCCAGTCGACGTACCGGGCCGCAGGGGAATCCGGGTGTAGAAGATTTGAGGACGACCAATCGAATGTCCTGGCCACCGGTGAACGGGGATGAGGCACACGATCAAACCCAGATCTCGAGAGGTGATGAGGTCTTCGCAAAACCACTCCGTAAGATCCCGGGGGGATCCAGGATTATCTCATCGAGGTTCAGACACACGAACTGAGCCTGGACGGGCTACTAGGTTTCTTTGGCGGGAGACAAAATAGTCACATTGAAAATGAGGGCTTGTCAACAAAGACTTCTCCGAGTTGCCCGGGTGCGGGCACGGCTCTTTGAAGGGCCTGGCCTTTAGGCCGTAGGTCTAGTAGTCAAGATGAATCGGCTTCTGCCACTGAGGGCTGCACAAGCAAGCACAAGAGATGCCCTCAGGGGCTAAAACAGGCTGCGGAAAAACTCATGTTTTGTATCAGGGCACGACTTTAGTCGTGCCGTAAGTGATTGAAAATACGTCGGGCTTTAGCCCCTGAGGTCCCCTGAGGTACGGCTTTCCTACCCAACGGCGAGTCTTTCCGCAGCCTCTAAAAGCCCGTTCTGAAGCCCGTACCCTTCAAAACGGGAGTTCTCACACACCCTCTTTAGCCCTCATCCTAAATGGCATTTTCCGGCAGAACTGAAGTCGTAAACCCGGTTGCCTCAGGAGCGTGCTCGGACTCGGCGCGCCAGGGCCACAACCAGGAATCCCGTACCCAGGAACACCAGCAGAAAGAGCGCGGCCCGGACGAGCACTCCGCCGTAGCCCAGCACGTTCACGTCGACAAATGGATAAGGATAAAGCCCGCTCACCGCTCCCCGCGCCAGAATGTATACCAGGTAGACAGCGGGATACAGCAACCAGAAGAGGGCATTCTTCCAGGTGAGTCCTGTGCGCGGCCCAAAAAGCAGCCAATACAGGACGTAGCCAACCGGAATGATGCTATGCAGCAGTACGTCGGCAACCCATTGGGCACCTTGCGGATTCCATAGCTGGCGCAGCAGGAGCTGATAGATAACGCCAACAATGGCAATATAGCCGGCCGTGCCGGCCTGCACCGATGGACTGCGGAACCACCCTCCCCAGCCGGTTTCCGGGCCGAACGCAATCGCGGTAAAAACCAATGCGGTAAGCAGGTTGGTGAGGATAGTAAAGAAGCTGAAGTAGGTAATCACTATCCCCAACATCGCCGGACCAGAGGACTGGACGAGCATCAGGTAAAGTTGCAGGGCGAGTGCAAACCACCCCAGCAATGCCCCTACCGCCGCATAAATCCGCATGGCGCATTGTAACCAGCGGCGCCGGCGCCAAAGATCAAATCCCCTAAAATGTAGCAATGATCCTTGAAAGCTTTCCAGTCGGCCCGCTCCATTGCAACTGCACAATCCTGGGCGACGAGGTTACGTGTGAAGCCATCGTTGTCGATCCCGGAGATAACGTTCCAGAGATTCTCTCCCGGCTGCAGAAGCATGGCCTCAGCTTGCGCCAAATCGTCATCACCCACGCTCACATCGATCATGTGGGTGGCGCGGTCCTGCTGAAGAGGGCAACCGGGGCTCCTGTGTTTCTCAACCAGAAGGATCTCGCCTTGCTGGGTGCGATGGAGGTACAGGCGGGATGGATTGGCGTTCCCACACCAGAGGTGGCGCCTCCGGATGCCAGCGCCGAGGACGGCTTGGCCGTGGGCCTCGCGGCGCTACCAGCCGAAGTGATGCATACGCCGGGACATACACCGGGAAGCATCTGTCTCCTTTTCCACAAGCAGAATCTACTGCTTGCGGGCGATACGCTCTTCGCCGGATCGATCGGGAGGACTGATCTTCCGGGGGGCGATGGACGTCAAATCCTGCGATCCTTGCGCGATCGCCTCCTGGTACTGCCGGATACAACACGGGTTTTGCCTGGTCATGGCCCAGAGACATCAATTGGTGAGGAAAGACAATCAAATCCGTTTCTTCAGCCAAATTTTCGAATGTGACACATTAACCCTTTGGAGCATTGCGCGACAGAACGGTCAAAACTGGATCAAATTGGGATTTAGAGGACAGATTTATAGGCCGTTAACTATTTTTAAATCTTTGATTTACATCTATTCTCAAAAGCATTAATTGAATGACACGAAAGTATTAGTAGCAAACTTGAGTCCTCCTTTGCACAGGGCAATTCTTTTAATGGCCCTTGAAATGCGTGCAGATCTCCTCGATGGCCTCGGCAAACTCTGGAGAGGGGGTCAGAAGGCTCACTACCAGCCATCTTTCCTGTGAAAAACCAAAAAAACCGCCTGGGTGAACCACCACCCCTCTCTCCAACAACAGGCTGAGTGCAGTCTCTTCTTCCGGCTGCAGTCCAGGAATTCGCAAAACGGCATACCAGCCCGCCTCGACTTCCAATCGAGTCACCAATTTCTGGCGCAGCAGGATTGCGTCGAGGCTGGCCAGGTTCCCTGCTACACGCCCGCTGATTTGCGCTTGCAGTGTTGCCCGTTGGCTCAGCCAAGCCGGGAGTGCGCACTGGATGGGAGCGCTCAGGGAAAGAAAGGTGTCGGAGATGACTTCCAGGCGTTGCCGGGCGTCGCCCTCAGCGAAGCATGCGATCCAGGCGGCCTTCATCTGCGGCAGCGCGGCCACCTTGCTTAGTCCGCTCAGCACGAACGTTGGCACGGCATGGCCACCCGTGGCGAAGCTCTCTCCCGCTCGATTGAGGCCGTAGTCGAGAAAGACCTCATCCACAATCAGCGCCAGGCCTTGTTCACGGCAAAATTCTTCCAGCGCGATTCGCTCCCGAGGCTGGGTGAAGTGACCTGTGGGATTGTTGGGGTGGACCACCGTAATAGCTCGGGTGCGCGGGGCCACCTGCTGGCGCAACGCCTCCAGGTCCAGATGCCAGCCGTGATCGTAGAAAAGCTCATACGGGACCAGCCGCACATCGTCCAGCCGGGCCAGAAAGTCGAACAGTGGGTAGCCCGGCTGGCCAATCAACACCTCGTCCCCAGGATCGCAGAGCAGCCGGAAGAGGAAGCTGTAAGCCTCGCTGGTGCTGGTAGTGAGAAAGATCTGGTCCGGATCCAGCACCGCTCCGTGGTCACGGTAATAGTGGCAGACCGCCTCGCGCGCCGTGCGAAGACCCTTTGGGTCCGGGTCGTATTGCAGAGCCCTGGGATCAGCCAGGGGAGCCAGAATCGACGCGGCATCGTAGGTAAATTCGCAGTGGGTTGGATTCGAGGCGGTCAGATCCAACAGCCGCGCACCTGCTGCGCGCAATCGGGCAAGCTGCTGCGCCCAAGGCGTCTCTGCCAGATCCCAGTGGGTCCGCGTGGACCAAAAGTGTCGTTTTGAGCCACCGTCCGTCACCCAATTCCCTCCCTACTGCATGTTGTAATAGAGCAGGAAACAGCAGGAGCCCGCAACGCATGGATTTGCAAGCCGTTATCTTCGACTATGGTGAAGTTCTCAGCGGACCGCCCGATCCTCAGGCGCATCGCAACCTGCTGGCCATCGCCGGAGTGGAAGAGGAACCTTTCGAAAAGGCCTACTGGGCGCATCGGTTGGATTACGATGCCGACATTTTGAACGGCCAGACGTACTGGCAAACCGTGGCCCGGGACATTGGGGTGCATTTCACGCCACAGCAGATGGGCCAATTGCTGGAACAGGATGCGCTGATGTGGATGAAGCTGAATCCGGCGATGCTGGCCTGGATTCCCAAGATCAAGGAGGCGGGTTTCCGGCTCGGGATCCTTTCCAATATGGGCGACGGAGTCCTTGATTACTTACGGCCGCGTTTCCCCTGGCTGGCCCAGTTCGACCACCTGACCTGGTCCTGCGAACTGGGGGTAGTCAAGCCCGATCCAGCTATTTATCTGCACACGGTCAAGAAGCTACAGGTTTCCCCAGAGAGGGCCCTGTTCATCGATAACCTGCAAAAGAATATCGTCGGCGCAGAAGATGTCGGATTGCACGCAGCTCTGTTTGAAAATGTAGAACAGCTGCAGACCGACTTGGCTCGGCGTGGATTTCCTCTTCCTGCTCTGGAGCCGCTTGCTGGTTGAAGGACAACAGCAGATCCCTCCACGGCACGCCGTGGAGGGACCTGCTGTTCGTCTTACGCCTAGCGCGCGCCAGGCTTGGTGAGGGCCAGGGGGACCTGATCCACGATCTCCAGGTTAAAGCCCTGCAGCGCCGGCACATGTGTGGGGGTGTTGGAGAGAAGACGAATCTTACGGATGTTCAGATCGGAAAGGATCTGGCCGCCCAACCCGACTTGGCGGAGGATTCGTTGTTGATGCTTGTCCTCCCTGTGCTCTCCGCTGCGATGCAGGGAAAGGCGATGCGGGGTTAGGCTACGGTCAATCTCGAAACCTTTGCTGGTGTTGTGCAGGTAAATCAGGGCGCCGCGTCCAGCAGCCGCGATCATCTCCAATGACCGCTGCACCACCTGGTGGCAATCGCATAGCGTCGTGCCAAAAACATCACCCGCCAGGCAATGGGAGTGTACCCGTACCAGAACCGGTTCCTGGTTGACCTCAGAGCTCACATCACCTCGAACCAGCGCCAAGTGGCTCTCTCCCCCATCCACTTCGCTCTCGTAGGCGATCATGCGAAAGTCGCCGAAACGAGTAGGCATGATCGATTCCGCCATGCGGGATATATAGCGCTCATTCTGCAGGCGGAAGCGGATGAGCTCGGCCACGGTCAGCATTTTAAGCTGGTGCCGGTTGCAAAACTCTACCAGGTCGGGTACCCGGGCCATGGTGCCGTCGTCGTTCATGATCTCGCAGATGACTCCAGCGGGAATCAGCCCCGACAAACGGGCCAAATCGACTGCGGCTTCTGTTTGTCCGGCACGCACCAGAACGCCCCCGCGACGGGCGCGCAGAGGAAAAACGTGCCCCGGCCGAGCCAGGTCTGCCGCCGTCATGCTCGAGTCGATGGCCACCCGGATGGTATGTGACCGGTCGTGGGCAGAGATGCCCGTGGTCACCCCCTCGCGAGCCTCAATGCTTTCTGTGAACGCGGTCCCGAAGCGAGACGAATTCTGTTGCGTCATCGGTCCCAGGCGAAGGTAGTCAGCCCGCTCCTCGGTCAGGCTGAGACAGATAAGCCCGCGTCCATACTTGGACATAAAGTTGATGGCTTCGGGAGTGACGAACTCCGCCGCCAGCGTCAGGTCTCCCTCGTTCTCGCGGTCCTCATCGTCCACGACGACGATCATGCGCCCCGCCTTGAATTCCTCAAGCGCCCCCGGCACATCGGTAAACGGCGTTTTTAACTGCATGACTGTATTCTCTGCCAGATAGATTCCAGACGCAAAAAACGCCGCTCAAGGCGGCGTTCTTTTCTCTGCGGATCCCTTTTCGGTTACAAGGTGGATTCGATTTCAAAACCCCAAGCCTCGAGTAGCGCTTCCGGGATATACTTCGAATTCTTGTTGCGCCGGGCCCACTCGCGCAACCGTGTGGAACGCACATACTGATCGGGGGTCAGCTTAAATTCTTTCACAACCTGCTCGAAAGAAGTGACAGTCGGGACGACCGGGCCGATCGGCTCCGGCTTGCCCCAGTTAGGATTACCACGTCGTTTTGCCATTTGATCGGTTAACCTCTAGGGAGATGAGCAACAAGCACTGCCCGGCGGCTTTTCTATTTCTGGACAGTTGATCCCGCCAGGGCGTGCCAAAGCTCTTATTTTAAGGATTTTTTCTCCAGAAATCAATAGCAAATTCGAGCTAACGGGTTAACGCTCGCGCAGCCTCGCCCAAACACCCTACTGCAACCTATCCGGTCTCAGTGCACTCCAAATGATTGACTTACTTGCTGTTCGCGAAAGGTGGAAGTTCCATGAGCGCAGTTCGTTACTGGGCAGTTTTCTCTCTCGGGGTGGCGGCCGGTGCAGCCGCGGCTCTCATTTACGCTCCGCAGAGCGGGGAAAGAACCCGCAAACAGCTTAGACGTCATTTGGAAGATGCAAGTGATTACATCAAGGAAACGAGTGATGATCTCAGCAAACACGCAACTCGTGTGTATCAGACAACCATAGATAGGGCCGGCGATGTAGCCTCGCGCGTTAGTTCGGTCGCCAGTAACGTCGGCTCCGCGGCCAGCAATATCGCCGACAAAGTCGGGGATCTGGTCTAGAGCACTCTTTTCTGCAGGTGCAGCCGGTCATCCGTCGAGGGGGTTAACCCATCTGACAAATTGCTGCTGTCAGATGGGTTAACAGGCTGCGGAAAAAGTCGGATCGGGCAGGAAAGCATGTCCCAGTGGCTAAAGACGGTGTGTGAGAACCGGAAGAGAAACAGCAGGTCCCTCCACGGCAAGCCCCACGATGATTACATTCCGTTTGCGCCGGGGGATTTATCCCCGGCCGACCCTAGAAGCGAGTTTTTCCCGCAGCTTGTTTAGCCAGTAATTGTTCTGCGGCACGATAACCGGAGCGGAGGGCTCCATGTACGGTGCCCCAATGGCCGCTGGTGTCGCTATGCTCGCCGGCGAAAAATAGCGTCGCCTCCACTGGAACTGAGAGCTCGTCCGACGCATGGATGGCCCCGCGCGGAACATAGGTGTAGGCGCCGAGGCTGTTCGGATCGGCCTGCCAGTCGTGCTGGTGCCAGCGCACCAGGTGCTTGCGCACTCCAGGTACATCACTCCCAAGAAAGCTCGCTAGCGTTGCCAGGCCGGTCTCTGGAAAGCCGGCCATATCTAGTTTGACCGCCTTGCGGCCCGCGATCCAACCAGTCAACATCGAATCCTTGTTGGGATGGGTGGTCCACCAGGTAGGCGGAACGGCGTCTGGAGCGAAGAGAAAGCTCACGCCCTCCAGGCTGGTGAAACGGGACCAAAAGCCGCGGTCGAACTCGTAGACTACGCGCGCCGCCGTCCCCATGGCAAGCCGGTCCGCCGCAGCCAGAATCTGTATCGGTTGCGGCACAAATGCGATGCTTCTCGCTTGTAGCACGCCCAGAGGCACGGTAATGATCGCGGCGGTAGCCTGGAAGACGCGATCGGTCGCGGTCGCCATCTCCACCCATCCGGGCTTCCAGGTAATGGTGCGCACAGGAGTCGACGGAACCCACTCGCCGCCCACATCCAGGAACCTGCGCAGCAGAAATTCTGGGACGCGAGCATAGCCTTCCACCACCCGGAATACACGGTCTCCCGAAATCGCACCTTCCGCCGCCTGCTGCTTCTCAAGTGAGCGGACGCTGATGCGATCCGCATCCGCCGCGTTGAAGCCTTCGACATAGTTGAGCGCCCGGGCCGCGGCCTTCGGTGTGAGTTGGCGCTGGGCCAAAAATTCACTGAAGCTGAGGTCTTCCTCGGGTGGCGGGAGGCGCCCAAGCTCATCAAAAAACTGATGCACCTCCCGGTGGTCGCCGCAGGGTCCCAGCCGGTCTGCGCCGTACCCCGGCTGGAAGCAACGGGTATCGCCTTTCAGCTCGAAACGGCTGACACCCGCTTCGTCCACAAGGCGGATGAGCTCCGGGGGCAGACCGTGAATAAACTCCGCGCCCAGCTCGATTGGCAACTCGCCCCCAGCTGCTGGAACGGTGTGGATGCGGCCTCCCACCCGGTCTCGCGCTTCGATCAGGAGTACCCCGAGCCCGGCTTCCGCCACGGTTCGGGCCGCCGCCAGTCCGGCGATCCCTGCACCAATTACGATCACATCCTTCATTGCCACGTCATCATTCATTCCACTTGCCAGATGAGGGTTTCGGCGCGTGGGCCTTGCGCCGGCACAGGATGATTCAGCGCCTGGATCGACAATGAAAGGCCGGTGCGAACGACCTCCGGCACGAAGCGAAGGTTTCTTCCATCGCCCTGCATCCTCACCCGAGGCGCGCTTTGTGCCTGGGGCGAGGATGGATGCGCGAGCGGAAGCTCGACTTCTCCGCTGAGCCCGCTCAACAGGCAGAGCGACACCAGGTCGCAGAACCCCAGCGCTGCCGTCCACCTTTCCATGTCGACGTCGTTTGCTGCGCCTTCGAGCCGCTTCTGACGCGACTTCTCTGCCTGGAGAAAACGCTGGTGGGCCTGATCATGTTGAGCGAGCAAGCTGAAGTGACGGCTGACCACCATCGCCCCAGTTCTGGAGAAGCCCTCGACCGTATCAATCGAAGCCGTCCACGCTTCTTGTACCTCCCGGGGTGGGATCGCGATAAAGGAAACCGGAACCACAGTCCCCGCGTATGGGCTTTCCGAACGCAGCCGTTGAATCTGCTGCGCATCGCTTGAGGCCCAGCCGGTATCGTGCATTTGAATGGCTTTTTGAATCTCGGGAGGCAATTCGCCGAAGCAAGTTAACCCTGCGGCTAATTCTCCCGCCAATACGGCATGAGCCGGCTGCGGTATCAGCAAACATGGCAGGCGCACTCGCCGTTGCGCCGCTTCCACTTGTTCCCAGGCTGAGGCGCCAGCCTGTTTCGCTCTGTTCCCGGTGTAACGACCCAATCACCATTCGAATCCTCTTGCTGCCACGGGGTCATTATCAGTTAACCTGACCCGGGAGAGTTTCCATGATCCTTCAAGAACCAACAGCGGTTGATCTCGCCACACCGACGGGCCCCATGCGGACCTACATGTATCGTCCCGTGGTCAAAGGAAAATATCCCGCGGTGGTGCTGTTTTCTGAGATCTTTCAGGCCACCGGCCCGATCCGCCGCTTTGCCGCCTTTATCGCCGGCCATGGCTACATCGTCGCCGTTCCTGAGGTGTATCACGAGCTGGAGCCGGCGGGTACGGTGCTGACTTACGATCAGGCCGGTTCCGATAAAGGCAATGCGGATAAATACGGCAAGCCGGTTTCGTCCTATGACAGCGATGCGCGTGCGCTGCTGGATTATCTCAGCCACCTCGAAGACTGCACCGGCCGCCTGGGGACCATCGGCATCTGCATGGGCGGCCATCTGGCCTTTCGCGCAGCCATGAACCCCGGCGTGCTGGCCACGGTTTGTTTTTATGCTACGGACATTCACAGTCACAGCCTGGGCCTGGGCAAACAGGACGATTCGCTGCAACGCGCGGGCGAAATCAAGGGTGAGCTGTTGCATATCTGGGGACGTCAGGATCCCCATGTTCCCCTTGCCGGCCGCAACCTGATCAAGGCCCGGCTCGACGAGGTGGGGGCCGATTTTCAGTGGCTGGAAGTGAACGGCGCGCACGCATTCATGCGCGACGAGGGCTATCGTTATGATCCAGAGCTGGCGGCCCTGTGCCTGAATATGTCGCTGGGCCTGCTGCACCGGAAATTGTCATCGTGACGGATCAAGAGCTCAAGGAAATTCCTCCAAAACTCGCCGAAGATCCGTCCAGCGATCTGGGATTCGGCAGGGTTGTATCGGAGCAGCGTGAGCTTCGCCTGCTCAATCGCGATGGCACCTTCAATGTGCAGAAGCGGGGCCGGGGCCTGCGTACGTTTCTGGCCTACTCCAACCTCGTGAGTACGACCTGGAGCCGTTTCTTTCTCTTTGTTGCCGCGGTCTACCTTACGCTCAACGGCTGTTTCGCCCTGTTCTACGAGGCTTGCGGGCCGGAAGGACTGGTCAACACCCTCAACACTGGAATCAATACTCCTTTTCTGAAGGCCTTCTTCTTCAGCATTCACACCTCGGCCACAATCGGCTACGGAAGTACTGTGCCGGTGGGGATCAAAACCAACATCCTGGTCGCGCTTGAGTCGGTCGTCAGTCTGCTTGGCCTGGCCGTAGTGACGGGGTTAGTATTTGCGCGTTTCTCCCGGCCGGTCGCGGACATTCTCTTCAGTCAGAACGCGGTGATGTCCTGGATCGGCAACCGTCGCGCCTTCGAATTCCGCATCATCAATGCGCGCAACAATCAGATCATCGATCTTCATGTCCGGCTTCTGGTCTCGCGCTTTGAACCCAATGCCAGTGGAACGATGGTACGCCGCTATTACCCGCTTAGCCTGGAGCGGGAAAGCGTGGTCTTCTTTCCTCTCTCCTGGACGATCGTGCACATCGTGGACAAAGACAGCCCGCTGTATGGAGTTACGCAAGATCAATTGTGTGCTGCGGGCGCGGAGTTTCTGATTCTGCTCACCGGCATGGACGAGACCTTTTCCCAGGTGGTCAATGCCCGCTCATCTTATCGCGCCAACGAAATTATATGGGACGCGAAGTTTACCGATATCTTCGTCTATGACCCGGAAGGGAGAATGGCCGGCATCGACATCAAACGCTTCCACGATACGACACGTATTTCCACGCCGCCTTAGCCCAGGGTGAGTCTGTCTACGAATTTTCTGGAGAGGAAACAACCTGTATCTCCTCACGCCCATCGAGGCGATTTCCGATGATCCACAGAGAACCGCTGCTGTTGTTCTTTCTTGTGAGTGCCACGCTGACACTTCAGGCACAGTCGCCGCCCCCTACGCCGAAGCCTTCCCCGGATGTCGTCGCCGGCATTCCCGTCAACTACGACGAGGCGAAAGTGGGAACTTACACACTGCCCGACCCTCTGCAGTTGAACAATGGAAAGCCCGTCCGCGACGCCCGGACGTGGTACTCCAAGCGCCGTCCGGAGATCGTCGAGATGTTCGAGACCCAACAATATGGTCGAGCGCCGGGAAGGCCTGCGGATGAGAGCTTCGAAGTCGTCGACCCGGGAACGCCGGCGCTCCACGGCAAAGCGATTCGCAAACAGGTCACCATCTATCTCGCCAAGGACAAGACCGGTCCGTCGATCGATCTGCTCATCTATCTTCCCGCCGCAGCCAGCAAGCCGGTGCCGATGTTTTTCAGTATCAATTTTGGTGTGGTGCAGAATGCGGTAGACGATCCTGGGATCAAACCCGAGACTGCCTGGGACCCCAAGACCAATACCCGGACCACGCCGCCCGCCGGCCGTGGATTCGGGCGCATCAACGCCGAGGAGCTGCTCGACGCAGGCTTCGGTGTCGCGACCTATTACTACGGCGACATCGATCCCGACTATCCTGCCGGATTTCGCAACGGCATTCGTGCTCGCTACCTGAAGCCGGGAGAGACGGATCGAGCGGCGGATGACTGGGGTTCCATCGCGGCCTGGGCGTGGGGCATGAGCCGTGTCGAGGACTACTTCGAAACCGACAAGAGCATCGATGCCAAGCGCGTGGTTATCCACGGCGTCTCCCGCCTGGGAAAAACAGTGCTGTGGGCCGGAGCCCATGACCAGCGCTTTGCTGCCGTGATCGCAAGCTGTTCGGGCGAGGGTGGCGCCGCCCTCAGCCATCGCAACTATGGCGAGACCATCGCCCACCTCACTGCTCCCACCCGGTTTCCTTATCAATTTGCTGCCAACTACGCGAAGTACGGCGGCTTCCCTGATAAGGCCCCCATGGATGCCAATCTGCTGATCGCGTTGATCGCTCCGCGACCGCTGCTCCTGCAAACCGGCAGTCGTGATTATTGGTCAGATCCCAAAGGGGAGTTCCTGGCTGCGGTCGCCGCGGGCAAGGTCTATAAGCTACTCGGCAAAGAAGATTTGGGCACGGATGTGTGGCCCCAGGCCGGGCAACCCATCTTCCATGACCTGAGCTATTACATGCACGAGGGCGGCCACGGCATGGTGGCATCCGATTGGGGCATCTACATTGAGTTTCTTGAAAAGACGTTCCATGGGAAGTGATGACAAAAATCTCGACCATCGCGACCACGCGAAAGCTCCGATGCCGAGAGGGTATTAGAGCCACATTCATTTCAAAGCAATTACGGGCGGGCTAAAGAGGGTGTGTGTGAACTCCCGTTTTGAAGGGTACGGGCTTTCAGCCCGTACGTTAACTACCCAAGATAGGACGGGCTTTACAGGCTGCGGAAAAACTCATGTTTTGTATCAGGGCACGACTTTAGTCGTGCCGCTCATGATCGAAAATACGTCGGGCTTTAGCCCCTGAGGGCATCTTTTGTGTTCGCTTCAGCGGCTGAAGCCGATTCATCTTGACTGCTAAACGTACGGCCTAAAGGCCGTACCCTTCAAAAAACGAGTTCTCACACACCCTCTAAAGCCCATCCCCTTCAGGGTCGATCTATCCATCCTCTTTATTGTCTGAAATGAGAGAAACTGCACGGACGGGCTGAAGAGGCTGCGAAAAAAAAAGCCTTTCTCCCGCCGCAAAACTGACCCCAATCCGCATATATATAGGTGTGGACACCAATAACTTTGTGCTGTTCGAAATCATTCGCCGGCCACGTGCGTGGATGATGCATAAAACGCGGCTCGCCAGAACGGCTCACTGGGCAGATTATCCCGGACAACCTCTTGCCTGGATTCGGACTTACCACGCATACCACGCATACCACGCACTGTTTCCGTCGGACTTACCACGCATACCACGCATACCACGCACTGTTTCCGTCGGACTTACCACGCATACCACGCATATCACGCACCATTTCCGTCGGCCACTTTTGCACCATCCTGGAGGCGAAATACACCCACAACTTTAAGCGTCGCTTGAAACAAAGGACTTAGCCGCGCGTCGGTTGCAACCCTAGGGTAAAGAGGGTGTGGGAGAGTTCGCTTTTTGAAAGGCACGGGGTTCAGGCTGTGCTTGACCACCTAAAATAGGACGGGCTATAAAGCCCGTCCCCCTTCAGACGAATCAGTCTTTCCGCAGGCTGATTAACCGCTTCCCTTCTGCGATGGACGGACGCTTTCCGGCCTGGGTGAGCTCACTCCCCTGCCGGTTTCACCACAATATCTACTGTTAAGACCGTTACGCCTTACTTTAATTCCAATGTTCTCAATACATTACGTAGACCGTTAGAGCTCTGTCCTAACGTTGCCAGCCCTGCCAGCGGGGCATAACGTGATCCCCGGTCGTGAAGGTACGGTTTTTTTAAGCGTGAAACAACATGTTCAAACCAGCGGTGCTGCTTCTTGAGGTGCTGCTTTCTAACCGAAGCTATGCCATCGAGAACCAATATGGCTGGCTCGGAACCCATCGGAATTGCTCGCACAGAAAACACATTTTCGATTCCCACCGACTATTTACTGCACTTCATGAGAGGCCTGGAGGCAAAGGTATGCAAAAAAAAGGTTGGGTCAGATTCATCCATTTGAGCGTGGTCTTCGTGTCGCTATATTGCGGGAGCGAGTTGTGCTTGGCACAACTGGACCGCGGCACTATATCGGGAGTTGTGACCGATCCATCAGGCTCCGCGATCGCGGGGGCCAGGGTAACCGTCACAAATACCGCCATGGGCACGCAGAACTCTACCGTTACGACGGGTTCAGGCGCCTATACGGTCCCGGAGTTGGCTGCGGGCGAGTACAACGTTACGGTCGTTGCAACGGGCTTTAGCACGCTGATCCGCAATGGGATCACCGTTTCGGTGGGGCAGACGGCAACCATCAACCTCCAACCGGCGGTAGGGCAAGCCACAACGTCGGTTACGGTAACGGCAAATGCTCCCCTGCTCCAAACCGATAGCCCACAGAACAATGTGCAGGTCACCACGAGAGATTTGAATGAGCTTCCGATCAACATTACCGGAATCGGAGCTGTGCGTGACCCGATGGGTTTTGCCGCCCTGGTGCCGGGCACCATCGCAGGCGGGTGGAATGATATCCACATAAGCGGCTCGCCGGGAACGACATACCGTGTCTTTATGGACGGCCTGGACGACACCTCGGCGGTCAAGGGCGCCATCTCCGATGAACAACAACCCTCGGTCGAATCGCTCGGCTCAGAATCGGTGATGATTAACAACTATTCCGCTAAATTCGGCGAGTCCGGTGGCGGAGTCTTCAACTACACCTCGAAATCCGGCACCAACAGGGTGCACGGGACGGCCTTCGGCTACATTGAGAATGAGGATCTGGACGCTGGACAGCCCTTCAACTATACCTCAAGCGGCCAGAAGTATAACCCCGTGCAGCGGGAGCTTGATTTTGGCGGCTCCTTCGGTGGACCAGTGTGGATTCCTCATGTCTACAACGGCCACAACAAAACCTTCTTCTTCTTCGCGTACGAGGAGTACCACAACGCGCAAACCCTCAACCAGGGAACCATTACGGTTCCCACGGCAGCCTATCGCAATGGCGATCTAAGCTCTAACTTGCTGGGTCCCATTGTGGATTCCGGCGGGAATCCGGTCCGGGACTGCCTGGGCCGGCCGATGATCAATGGCGCAGTGTATAACCCGGCGACGACCCGAGTAGCAACCTGCACGGACGGCTCAATCAAAACGGTCCGGGATCCGTTTCCGAATAACTTCATTGGTGATCCCAGCACATGGGATCCGGTGGCCCAGAAGGTTCTTGGCTACTGGCCTTCCCCGTCCGGGGCTACTGCCAATGCGCTGACCGAAAATTACCCCAATTTGCAGCCCAACAACAAGTTCCAGTACCTGACGAGCATCAAAATCGATCACTCGATCGGTGAGAAATGGCACTTGTCGGGTTACGGCATCCTCGAGTATTCCAACAAGGACAATGCGGCGGACGGAATTAATGGCGTGGCAGCCTCGACCCGCTGGAACACAACCCCCGCCCCCCAGCTGTATCTCAATGCGGACTATACAGCCACGCCGAATCTTGTACTCCACGCCGGATTCGACTTCACGCGCCATGCCGCTGCGCAGGATTCGGCGGTCCAGAACTTCAAGGCGACGACAATTGGGTTGAACACGGCGGCCAATATGCCGGGCGGAGCAGCGAATACCTTCCCGATCTTCTCCTGGGGCAATACCCCATCCGTAAATCACTCGACCATCCCAAATTTGGGAGTCAACAACGCTCCATTCATTGACGACAATTACTACAACACTGAATCCGCGATCTGGGTTCACGGCCGCCACACTTTCGAATTCGGCGGCGATTTCCGTCATCAACTGTTTGGCACTCACAGCGACCCGTCAGCCGGAGTATACAATTTCAGCGCCAATGAAACGTCTGAGCCGTCCGCGGCAGGCCAAAACCTTTATGGAGCCAGCCTCGGCGATGGATTCGCCAGCTTTGCTCTTGGCCTAATCGATAGCGCAAGTATCGGCAACGACAACATTCAATGGTTTCATCGCATAGAGGGCGCGTTTTACGCACTGGACACCTGGAAGGCGACAAATAAACTCACGGTGAACTACGGACTGCGTTGGGATCTCGAACAGATGCAGCGCGAACAGTATCTGCGGGAAACGCAATTTAGTCCCACGGTCGTGAATCCGTCAGCTGGAGGTCTGTTGGGTGGAACCGAATACGAGGGGAATGGGACGGGCCGCTGCAACTGCACCTTCGAGAAGTTCTATCCCTGGATGATTCAGCCCCGTCTGGGATTGAGTTATCAACTGAATCCAAAGACCGTGGTCCATGCGGGGTGGGGATTCTATTCTGGCCCGCAGCTTTTCATGAATGAAGAAAACTATAGCAACCAGGGATTTGGCTTCAACCAGGCGTTTTTGAACAGTCCTTCGTACGGCATTGCCGCCGGCCAGCTTTCTAATGGCATACCCTACTCCCCGGCCGCTATCACTGCCACCAATTTCGACCCTGGCGCCTATCCGAATGTCGGTCAACTCAACTCCCCCCCGGCGTTCATTGTTCCCAATAATGGCCGTCCGCCACGTTTCCAGCAGACAACTTTTGGCGTTGAGCGCGAAGTTATGAACAATCTGTCGGTCAAAATCTCGTACATCGACAACCGTGGTGTTTGGCTCAACTCCGACGGGCTGACGAATACTACCAACGAACTCACGCCATCGATGCTCTTAAAGAAAGGTTTAGATGTTACCAACGCCAACGACTTCAACCTGCTGACGCAGCCGGTCTCTTCTCCCGCCGTGGCGGCAAGAGGCTTCACGGCGCCGTACTCTACATTCCCGTCCGGAGCCACCCTGGCTCAGGCATTACGGCCGTACCCGCAATTCGGAGGAGTTTCCGACTACTACGAGCACAATGGCAATTGGTGGTACGACGCGCTTCAAATCATGGTTGTCAAGCGGCTCAACAATGGATTATCGGGCGGCGTCGGTTACTCGTGGTCGAAGAATCTGGGGACAGTGGGGTCATCCACGAGCGTGGGGGCAACCTCGGCTCAAGCGACCTTTCTTACGACGGTACCGATTCAGGATCCCTCCCTCCCACCCAAGAGCCAGAAATCCTATGAGACGATTGACCAGCCGCAGGCGCTGAACTTCTACTTCAACTACGAGGTGCCGCGATTCAGCTTCTCGC
The DNA here is from genome assembly GCA_963717225.1 of uncultured Acidobacteriaceae bacterium. Taxonomy (GTDB): domain Bacteria; phylum Acidobacteriota; class Terriglobia; order Terriglobales; family Acidobacteriaceae; genus PALSA-350. Next base: position 331,346 of record CAVQWB010000045.1, read on the forward strand.
AGACCGGGTGGAGGCGCCTCCTGCTTTCGGGCTGGACAACCGATGGCATCTTCCATTACCAGAGCGGTTTTCCGCTACAAACACCGAATTCCACGAGCCCCTTGGATTCGGTGACTTTTGCGAATGGGGCCAACAGCGGTCTCATTTCTGTTCGTGCAAATCGCGTTCCGGGTCAGCCGCTCTTCTTGCATAGTCTCAACAGCCACAACGTTAACCCGCGCACTACGTTCTTTCTCAACCCCGCTGCGTGGGCTAACCCGGCACCAGGGACCTACGCCAATTCCAAGCCGTTCTACGGCGATTATCGTGCTCCGAGATATCCCAACGAGCAGTTGGGCTTCGGCAAGGTCGTCCCGATCAAGGAGGGCGTGACGTTCTCTCTCCGCGCGGATCTCTTCAATGTCTTTAACCGCTGGGCATATCCCAACCTGAACAATACGTCGAATCCTTTCCAGACTCCTCAGTATGGGAGCGATGGAAGCATTTCCAGCGGGTTCGGGTTCTTCGGCAACGGCATCTCCAATGCAGGAGGAAACTTTGCTCCGAGAAGTGGCGAGTTTGTTGCGAGAATCCAGTTCTAAGGGCCCATTCAGTGGGTGCCTCGGGGGCAAGCTTCTATGATCTGGCTTCTCGCATTCCAAATCGCAGTCGGTCCAGCGCAACACTATGAGAAGGCGAAACAGGAGTTTGCCCAACGAGAATTTTCCGCAGCGGTGAGCGAAGTCGATGCGGCTCTGCATGAGAACCCAGCCATGGTTCCGGCCTTGGTTCTCAAGGCCCGGATGGCGGTCTTTGCTCATCGTCCGGATGTTGCCAAGAGCTGTCTTATCACGGCCATTACAGCCGATCCAACATCCGAAGAGGCGCAATTTTTCCTCGGCGCGTTTTACTACCAGCAAAACGACTTCAAGTTGGCGATCTCACCTCTTCAGACGGCGCAAACGCTCTCCCCCAAAAGTCCCCTGCCCGTGTTCTATCTTGCCATGACCCAGGAAGCGCTGGGAAACCCGGCCAAAGCGTTGGAGCTCTACCAGCAAGCTGAGAATCTCTCACCGGAGAAATCACCGGACCACGCATCCATTCTTGTTGCTTACGGGAGACTTTTGTCATTGATGGGCAGGTTCAAGGAGGGCATCGAAAAAGAACGACAGGCCATTGAAGAACACCCCGAGTCCCGCGATGCGCACTATGAGTTGGCGAGAGGATTGGGCCGCGAGGGGGACTTTCAAGAGGCTGCACTGGAAGGAGAACGAGCCCTGACTTTGCCGGAACTCGGCACCAGCGATGCCCAGATTCATTTTCTACTAGCGCGTGTCTATGCGAAGCTGAAACAACCTGATTTGGCAAACGCGCATTTAGAGAAGTTCCAGTCGGCTCCCCAGACAACACGCAGGTGAGTTGTGGCTGGTCAAGCGTGCCATGAATCGCGCAGAAAGGAGGTCGCTTTCGCTTCTAAAAGCAGGTCAGTGGATGGGGTTCCCTGGCAAAATGTGGCAAGCCTCTACATTCACATTGGTTGGAGAGCCCGCCATCAGGTTCAATCGCAGTAACAATTCAAAGTTCTGTAGCCCGCCGGTAGGAGGAATGCCGCAATCTTTGAGCACATTCGTCAGGCGCGGTAGTTCAGTGACAAGTTTTCCCGCCGCTTCTGTGCCTTCAGCATTGGCGCCCGCAAGAAGCAATACGTGGCCGTTCTGGTCGGGATTCCGAACCAGGGCAACGATGGCATAAGACTGGCCGGTGGCCCATCCAAGAGCTGTAGGGACATATTCTGCCTGCTCGTGGGGACGCGGATGAACATTGCGTATGATTTCCTGTTTAGAATCCCGGTCATAGAAAAAGCGAAAATCCAGCTGATCGCTGAAAAACGCACCCCATGGATTGGAGCGGGGGCTACCGAGAAGAACGAGGTTATCGTCGGTTTGAAGGCCGGAAAGCTGCACGCTTCGAGCGGGATGTACATCGATTCTCTTTGCATGGCCGAGTGCAACTTCCCCGATCCTGACGGCGATTGGGGCATCAACCAGCGATGCCTTGTTTCCGCGCAGCAGGATCTGGCAAATCAGGGTGGTCTCGGGTGTCAGCTTGTTCGGATCGGGGATGTAGTTGTGATTGGCATAGTCGGAAACGGAGATGGGTTGCCCGGTGTATCCCTGAATCTCCGCGATGTCAGGATCGCTGGTAATGAGTTGCAAAACACGAGTCGAATCTAAAAGCGCGGACCAGGGGAGCGTCGAAGCCGCGGCGCTGGCTTTGCGCTCGAAGTGGTTCCAGAAGAAGCCCCAAAGTGCGACATTCAGCACTGTGAGGGCGAGGCAGACAGCGAGCCATCTGCGGCGGCGCCCTCCCTGACTCGGACCGGTGTATGTTTCAGGGCGAACCGGAATCGTGACAGGGGCTACTTTGAAACTTGGAAGAGCCTCCGGCTGCGTCGCGGCGGCGCTATTGCGATGCCCTTGTATCTCTTCTACATGCGGTGCACTGGCGTTATGGGGCAAAACACGTGATATTTCAGGAATGTATGACCCCAGAGGCAGACTGATATGGAACTCCAGGGTTGATCCGTACCTGGCATAATGCCGCATTAGCCGTTTGCGCACATCGCTTGCGGTGACGCGAACAATAGCATCCTCACCCGTGTCATAAGAAGGAGAACGCCCAAACAGTTCGACTCCAATAACCCGCTCTTTCAGGGATTCAAAATGGCCAACGATCGCCTGGTCGACGATGTACTGAAGAAACTGCCCGCTACGGTGACTGCCTTTAAATGCTTCCCCCTCAATCACTTCCTTGACATGCTGCTGAAGCAGGGCGATGTCTTCCTCGGTCCCTGCTATTTTCGCTAGTGCTATGGTCCTGGCGCCATTCTGACGTGTCTGAGGCATAGGGGGACTTTCGCGACTGCAATTCTAGCACTCGTGGAGGCACCAGCAATCCGGGAAGCGCCCTGGAGGAGATTTGCGGTCTCCCTCGCAACCTCAGCTCCAGTACCTGCTGTCACCCATGAAGATGTGTGGCCGTTCGGATGCCAACCTCATCGTCAGCTCGCCGAAGAGAGAATGGCCAACGCGAACCACGCCCGCGTAAATACCTTGGGATCGTCTTTCTGGAAAGACTCGTGCATAAAGCCGGTGCCGGCTGTGGTGTTGCGCAGCCAGCGAAGGCACCGGCGAATTTCCGCGTTGTCCGTGGAGGTAGCGCGCGCATGATGATCGACATTGGCCAAATCATGTTCAATCCCTCGTGCGGGCCGCCCACCCCCTCCGCCGCTGCTCCACGGAAGAAATACGGATTGGCTTCGCTCTGCACAAATTGCCGGGAACGGCGATAGAGCGGATCATCGATATGGCAACAGCCGAGGTATGGCAGACTCAACAGTCCCGGCGCATTGGCATCGTCCATCATCAGCGTGTTTCCGTAGCCGTCGACTTCATAGGCCCAGATCTCGCCGTATTTGGCATGCCTGGTTTTGCCATACCGGTTCACTGCTGTTTCCACTTCCGCAGCCAGCGCCTGCGCTTCTTCGGCCAGCGGAGCATCCTTGAGAACCTGGTTTGCCAGCGTCGCGAGCTGGCGAAGGCTCACCACCGCGAAGAGATTTGCGGGAACGAATAAAGGATAAGTGCAGGCATCGTCCGATGGGCGAAACATGGAGAAGATCATGCCCACCGGGATTGCAGGGTTACCAAATCCATCGAGTGCTAACGTATCCGTCGGTGTTTCCGATGCGCGCTGAAAGGAATAGGGGCCCGGTCCCTGCTTACGCTGTTGGGTGCGAAAGGTGCGCACGATCGTCCAGGCCGCTTCTTTCCACTGCGCATCGAAGGGGGTCGTGTCCCCTGTTTGCTGCCAGTAGCCATATGCCAGGCGGATGGGATAGCAAAGCGAATCCACTTCCCATTTGCGTTCGGCCACCCCTGGATAATGTTTCGTCTTGTCTTTCACTGCCCACTCAGCGGCGCCGCCGTAGCATCGCGCATGAATGCGTTCGCATAGGCATCGATCAGGATCATGCGCGCCTGGCGGCGAATGACACCTTCCAGGAGCTCGCGTAGCCGATTGTCGTGCGTTGCCAGGGTGAGGTATGGCATTACCTGCGCAGAGGAATCACGCAGCCACATGGCATCGATGTCGCCGGTGACGATATAGGTATCCGGCTTGCCTTCGTGGGTGCCGGGGAAGACGGTGGTGTCCAGTGTGTTGGGAAAGCAATTCTCGAAGATGGTGGCGAGCGGTACGTCCGGAATTTGCTTTTTTATTCGTTGGATGACGGTCTCGACGGATTCGCTGGTGAAATGCCGCGCCCCCACAGGTGGCCGCGCATGAGGCAGGTCCAGCGGCTTTGCTGTGGCCGCCCAGATGTCCGAGGTGAACGCCAGGGCAGCAGCTCCCTGGAGCCATGCCCGCCGGTGCCATTACAACCATCGTTATTCCCCCCGTGCCTTGGTCATGGGTCTGCCGGGAGGCCGACCCGGTTCTGTTCGTATGTATGCCGAATCGATTTTTTCACATGTGTTCAGTCCGCATCCGATCTCGAACCTCAGCGGCTGAAAGCCGTCTGTAATTTGCCTGTCCCTGCAAACTGGCTCTGGGTGCCCCATACCCCGGATTTCCTGTCAATGTTCATGGCGTTGAGAGGAAATCCGGGGGTATGGGGCACCCAGGATCTGTGTTTAGGACAGAGACTTGGAAATGATGACACATACCTCAGGGGCTAAAGAGTGTGCGTGAGAACCCAATCCAAGTCACCGCGCTCATGCTTTGTATCAGGGCACGGCTTCAGCCGTGCCGCAATGGTTGGGCCTGATGAGGGCTTTAGCCCCTGGGCTACGTCTTCCCTCTTTGAAGGGCACAGGCTTCAGCCCGTACATAAAAGAAACAAAACGATGGGCTAAAGCCCCTGCAATGGCACATCCTGCACGAAATGCATCGCGCATCTATGATTCAGAACCCTGTCAAAGCAGGACGGGTAGACCTAGTTGGCAGAGAAAAAAGCGCAGGGGCTAAAGGCCAGATGATTTTGCTCGGTTTAGGTACGGGCTGAAGAGTGTGCGTGAGAACGGGAAGAGAAACAGCAGGCCCCTCCATGGCAAGCCCCACGGCACGCCGGGGCAGGCGGGACAGGTCCACTTCGCCATCCCGGATTTCCTGTGGACCTTGGTGGCGTTAGCTTGAACTCATGCGCTTTTCCTTAAAGAGAAAGGCGCACACGCGGCTTTGTCCAGTGCTGCGTGGCAGGAAATCAGGGCTTCGGCGGGTGGTGTCTAGATCGGCCATTTTAAAAAACGCCAATTTGGATAGGTATGGAAGCGAATACCCATCGTGAGAGACGGCGGCAGAAAAAGAGTGGGGGACAGACCTCAAACCAAAAAAGAAGGGCCACGCTCGATCACTCCAGCGTGGCCTGAACAGGTAAACGGGACTCTGGGCTACTTTGAAAAGTTCCTCCGGCCCAGTAGGTCTCGATTTCCCTCCCTGGCTGACGTGCGTCTGGATACTGCCTGATGATGGACGCGGCGACCTGCGCCTGACCTGCTGCGCTGGTTCCCGTTCCTGTCAGGTTGAGCTGCGGTGTGACAGGAAAAGTTTCGTTGCCGGCGTTGTAGGCGTTGCTGTTGATCGTCAACTGCTCGCTTTTTACGCCTGTGGTCGTGGGCTGGAATTGCACATTCATCGAGCACGTGGTCAACGCAGTCAGGACCAGGTCGGCGTGCAGGTACTGCTCCCGAGAAGAGTAAATCCCTGGTTGCTCTTGGCCCCGCTGTAGTACGGGTTCGAAAGCGTCAGGTTCTGGTTACCGATATTGGCAACCGTTGCCGTCTGCGTCTGGCTGCTGGTGTGAGTCGCCTGGTTTCCGGACGCAAGGGTTCACTATTCCCATTTAGATAAAGGAGGCTGTTGTCGCTTCCGTTGCCAATGTTGGAAATGATGAAGCTTTGCGTACCGGCCGAACTGACCAGGTCGCTGGGATTCATGAGCGAAGAACCATCAAAGCTCAACAGGTGGCTCGCTCCGGTTGAAGGCACTACCGTGATGGTGTTCGTGGCAGAGTCAAGAACATAGAGATTTTCCGCAGCATCAAAGGCCACGCCGGAAGGCTGGGTTGGTGCCGGCTCGCCGGTGATGGAAACCACCGTCGCACTGCCGCCATTTGCCGGGACCCTTACGGTCTCGCCAAGGCCCGTGGACACGTCCCCGCCATCGGCTACGATCAAGTCGCCGTTGATGCTGTCTACTGCCAGCGCCTGCGGGAAAATGATCGTTACTCCCGGAGTGGGCAGCTTAAAGGCCGAACCCTTGTAGGGCACCTCCACCACGTAACCTGGAGTGGTGCTGCCGGCATACATACCGTTCGGGCCAGCGTCTCCGATGTACAAGTCGCCCAGGAAATCGACCGTGAGCGAAGTCGGATGCTGCAACAGGTTCCCGGTGTTCAACACGTGAGGCGCGAGCCCTGTGGTCGTGGGTACTACGATCACCTCGGCCTGGTCGAAGTCGGCGATGGATAAGTCGCCCTCTGCATTGATGGCGACGGCCGACGGGGACTCAAGGGCAATATCTCCGGTAGATACCGCATGCAGCGAAGATCCGCCCAGACCGCCCGTGGAATAGACCTTACCGCCTTCCAGGTCTGCGATATAAACCGTCTGGTCAAAGCCAGATGCGGTGATTCCTTGAGGTTGTATCAAGCCCGTCGCCGTGATCTTTGCATCAAGCGGGTAGGTAACCTGTGCTGCTCCGAGGCCGGTCTCGTAAACCGCTGTGGAATCGAGGATGGTGGTCACGCCGGCGTTGACCGGACCCTTGACCTGGATCGCCGACGCACGCATGCCCGTATATTGCGGTGTTGCCTGGAAGGACTGATTGCAGGTATAGGGCGCAAGGGCCGTAGTGCTGCCGGAGAGGGTCTGATTCTTGCAGTTGCCGCTGTTGGTGGCAACCACGTCGGCCAGGGTGTTGTTGGTGCTGGTGCCCTGGTCGCCGACCGTCACCGCACGGAAGCCGGCGAGCGTGGCGGGCGCGTTGAACTCGAAATTAAACACAATCCCGGTTCCGTTTCCAGAGACGCTCGCACTGCCCATATCGACAGGATTGCTAAAGTTAAGCTGGGTCACGCTGCCAGAGGTGCTGCCAAAGAAACCGAAACTCACTCCCGCCAGGTCGAGGTTACCACTCGGGTCTAACGCGATGCTGGTGCTGTTTTGCAGATTTGACGTGGGAATGATGTATGGGGTCGATGGAGAGCTCGCGGGAATCTCCAAAACATCCAGCGCCGAATTGCGGCCCACACCGACCGTTGCCAGGATAAAAAGATCTCCTGCGCCGTCGAGTGCCAACCCTGCGGGCTGGCTGATGCTAAAGGATCCAACGCTCACAGACTGCGCTGTTCCACCGGTCGCGGCCACTTTATAAACGCCACCGCTGCCCGCTGCGCTGTTCACGAAATACAGGTTTCCTGATCAGGTCTGGCTAACGCGGATGGGGTAAAACCGGTGAGGCCGGTGGCTACGTTCTTTGGCGTGCTGCTGCCGGCCACGATGGGGGGGATGAGCGCCCGTACCGAACACGCCGGCATCGCCGATGAACAAGGTATTAGCGCTGTCGACGGTCATCGCCAAGGGTGTAAGGAAGAACCCTCCGCGAAAAATCTGCTGACCGTGGTGCCCAGGCTCCCATTGCTGGTTGCCATTACTTCGATAATCCGCGAGGTGATTCCCAGTCCAGGAGTATCGGCGATGTAAAGATCCCGGCAGCATCGACCGCGAGACCCTGCGGCGAAGCAGCGCGTAGCCCGGTGTACTCACCTGCGACCCGTTCACCTGGCTCGGCAAATTGGGAATGAACTTCAGCGCGCGGTTATTGTTGGTATCGGAAACATAGACGGTGCCGTTTGGCGCGACTGCCACTTGTGGTGGATTAAAGTTACCCGTCCCGATAGTCTGTTGTGCGTCCGCCACGACAGCCGGAACCGCGGCAAAGGCGTGAGAGGTACAAAACAAGGCAGCGACTGCGGGGAGGCAGGAAATCTCCCGCCTCCATTGACTCGTTTTCGATTTCATAAAAACATTCTTCTTCGACGGCATGTAAAACTCCTTTTGCAACCTGAGGAGAGAGACCCTAGTGTTTGCATAACCTTAGATCGCAAATGAACCCATCACCCCGACGAATTAAGTTTTTTGGGAAAGATCGTGGCTATTGTGCGACATTCTCAAGCTACATGCACCGCTGCTACGAAGACCAGAGAATAACTGGTACTTCGGCTATCATAAGTGACACAGTCTTGATTACTAAATTAATTTTCCTTTTGATAATCCACGAATCCAAAGGGAAAGAGAACAGCGCAGACGAGAAACGTACCACGAAAGGTGTAAGGAAGGACTACCTGCTGGAGAGTCTGTTACGGCGAATAGTCACCTGATGTTATGGTGACGACTGGTGAGCAATGACTCTTCCATCCTGGCCGCTCGCGTCCGAATGATGGAGGCATGCTCATTCGTTTTCAGCCGCTTCGTGCGTACGCCTTCACCCGTGTCATCAAAAGTGCGCCGAGCACACCGCACTCATTTGTCGCTATTCAGGCTTGTTGGCTCGGACGATTTGTCCGCTTCCGGTGGGTCGTCCTATGCGTCGATGACCCGCGCGCCCTGGGGACCGGCGACAACCGCGACTGAAGCTAGCCCGAGAAAAAGCCCGTGCTCGACCACCCCGGTGATGCTTTTGATGGCGTGGGCTACGGCAGGCGGATCCAGAATTTCTCCGTAGTGGCAGTCGAAGATGTAGTTGCCCTCGTCGGTGATGTATGGCGAGCCGTCGTGCCCGGAACGCAACACCGGATTCGCCCCCATCTTCTCTAGCTGTCTCTTGACCGGCGAGGCAGCGAAGGGGATCACCTCAACCGGCAGTGGAAAGCGCCCAAGCCGCTGGACGATTTTATGCTCATCGGCCACGATCACCAGGCGGTGCGAAGAAGTGGCCACGATTTTTTCGTGCAGCAGCGCGCCTCCGCCGCCCTTGATCAATGCCAGGCCTGCAGCGACTTCATCGGCGCCGTCGATCGTCGCGTCGTGTACCCGACTTCATCGAAGCTGGTGAGGGGAATGTTCAGCGAGCGCGCTAGCTCGCCACTGGCCCGCGAGGTGGGGATGCCGAGGACTTCAATCCGTCGCGGACCTGTTCCCCGAGAAACTGGATCGC
>CAVQWB010000046.1:0-449357 GCA_963717225.1 uncultured Acidobacteriaceae bacterium
GTGCATGCTTTAACTTCTCGATGACTTCGGGGGATGATGTCGGGGGCACGGGATCACTCCTGAACGGGTCTGGCTTCAGTGGTTAGATGATGGAGAAGAGCAACGACCACAAGAAAAATCGCCTGCTCCCCATGGAGAGCAGGCGAGTCTTCGATTGGGTGCTATTCCATCCGCGTTATTCGCGGACGCCTTCGACGAAGGCCTTTAGTTTGCGGGAGCGTGAAGGATGACGCAACTTGCGCAGCGCCTTGGCTTCGATCTGCCGGATGCGCTCGCGAGTTACCTGGAAGCTCTGACCCACTTCTTCCAGCGTGTGCTCGGAGCCATCCTCCAGGCCAAAGCGCATCTTGATCACACGCTCTTCACGCGGGGTCAAGGTACGCAGCACCTGCGAGGTGTATTCCTTCAGGTTCACACTGATCACAGCTTCAGAAGGCGAAACCGCCTGGCGATCTTCGATAAAGTCGCCCAGGTGCGAATCTTCTTCTTCGCCGATCGGAGTTTCGAGCGAGATCGGTTCCTGTGCGATCTTGAGCACTTTGCGAACCTTGGCCACCGGGATATCCATCCGGCGGGCGATCTCTTCCGACGTGGGCTCGCGGCCCAGCTCCTGCACCAACTGGCGCGAGGTGCGAATCAGTTTGTTGATGGTCTCGATCATGTGCACCGGAATACGAATGGTCCGGGCCTGATCGGCAATGGCGCGCGTAATCGCCTGGCGAATCCACCAGGTGGCATAGGTGGAGAACTTGTAACCACGGCGATATTCGAACTTATCGACCGCCTTCATCAAACCGATGTTGCCTTCCTGGATCAGATCGAGGAATTGCAAGCCGCGGTTGGTGTACTTCTTGGCGATCGAAACCACCAGGCGCAGGTTAGCCTCGATCAGCTCGCGCTTGGCCTGCTCCGCGTCCATATCGCCCTGGATCATCTCGCGCTGGGTGCGTTTCAGCTCGGCGATCGAAACACCGGCCTCCTGCTCCAGCTTTTCCAGGTCGGTCTTGCAGTTCTTCTGCTGGCGGCGGTACTCCTTGCGCAGCTCTTCGCTTTTCGACTGGTCATGCTTCTGTTCCAGCGACTTAACCTGCCGCTCGAGCATGCGCATGGCGTCGACGGTCTTGTTGACCTTGTCCAGCAGCCGCTTACGTTCCGCGTTGGTGTACTTCAGTTCGCGGACGATGCGCGAGACTTCTACCCGCTCGCGGTTCATCATCCATCGCGTCTTGCGATGTTCCCTGGCCTTCGCCTTGACGTTGATTGTTTCTAGCTTTTCAAAGAGAAGCGCGGCTTTCTTCTGGTGCTTGAGCAGAGTGTCGACGCGGCCGATGGTGACCCGGATGCGCGCCTGCAGAATTTCTTCTGTGATCTCTTCCTCGTCAAAGATCACCACTTCCTTGATGTTGCGCACGCCACGCTTGAGGTCCTCGCCTAGGGCGACGATCTCGCGAATGACGATGGGCGAACGGGAAATGGCCTTGAGTACCCGCAACTGCCCGCGCTCGATGCGCTTGGCGATCTCTACTTCGCCTTCTCTGGTCAGTAGTGGAACAGTACCCATTTCGCGCAGGTACATGCGAACGGGGTCATTAGTTTTTTCGAGTGTGCCCGGTGTAAGGTCGAGTTCAACGTCCTCGCCCTCCTCACCCTCGCTCTCGAACTTATCCCCGCCAAACTTGGGACCGCCTTCGAGCACATCAATGCCCTGGGTCCCGATCGTGGTCAGCAGATCGTCGAGATCGTCCGGTGAATGCAGATCACCAGGAATAAGGTCGTTGACCTCGTTATAGGTCAAGTAACCTTTTTCCTTACCTGCATCAATCAGTTTCTGAATGTCTTCTTCGTACTTGTCTTCAATAGCCAAGCAAATCCTATCCCGTGCCTTATTTTTCGGATCGGTCCGTGCTCAGAAAGGACAGGGTGCTATGCGAGCCGCTAAGGGCATATTCCGGACGGTTGATGAACCGTTTGGGCAAGTAGACGCACGTCCTTCAAAGAGTTATAGAATATCATGGAATGGAGTGTGCTCCCGTGCGGGTCCCAGAATGACACCCCTTCTTCTTTGCGGCCGCTTTCTGAGCTGAAACCTACGTAATTAGATGTGAAAATGCGGATTCCGGTTCACCCGGGCCAACGCCCCGACAGTCTTGAAAAGCGAACCTCGGGGGCCAAAGAGGGCGTGTCAGAACCGGTACGGAACGGCTGACGTCGTTCCCTTCGTCCAAGGCTTTTGTCGGGCTTAATCAGCTTCTCTAGGCGTCGGCGTCGCGCATTTGCCGGTCGACTTTGAGTTTTTCGGCCATGAAAATGGCCAGCTGGGCCAAATCGCCACGGCGCTCGGCCTCAGCGATATCCGCCCGTACCCGGCGCTGCAGGGCTTCCAAATGACGATATTTCAGCGATTCCAGGGCGGCTTCCACCTCGCGCATCTCCAGCTCCCCGGACTCGCGGAACAACGCCTGGGCCAACAGGGCTCGTTGACTGGGCTCTGAGATGACCGCGAGGGGCTCAAGCGCCCCGCGGTCGCGCAAAACGGTCAGGATAGGGGCCACGGTAAGCCCTTCGAACGACTGGGGCTGGTCATGCATGGCCTGGAAGACACGGAGGCAAATGCGGCTTTCGGGAGGGGAAGCCGCCGCCCGCAAAAGTACCCGCTCCGCCTCATTCAAGGCGTCAACGCTAGACGGATGGACCTCATCCCGGCGTTTGCGCGCCGCTTGCCGCAGTTCTTCCCTGACCAGGGCTGAGTCAATGCCCAGCTTTTGCGCTGCGTCGGAAGCGAATTCATCGCGCACGATGCGGTCGGGCATACGCCGGATGTGCGGCAGCAAGTAATTGAGGGCCTTACTCTTACCCTCTGCCGTTCGGGGAGGGAACAACTGCATGGCGCGGTCAATCAGGTAGTCCGAGTGGCGCCTGGCGCCTTCGACGGCGCTCACGTAGGCCTTTATGCCTCGCTCGCGTATGTAGCGGTCGGGATCGAGGCCGGCCTCGAGGGTGACTACCTTGACCTCAAAATCCTCTTCGGTGAGCAGGGCAATCGACTTTTCCGCGGCATTCGCGCCCGCGGTATCCGGATCGAAATTGATGAACAGCTTATTGGTGTAGCGGCTGAGCAACCGGACTTGCATCTCTGTGAAGGCGGTTCCGCTGGTTGCCAGCACATTGTGAAATCCGGCCATGAATGCCGTGATGCAGTCCATCTGCCCTTCCACCAACAGGGCATATTTGCGTTCCCGGATCGCTTGCCGGGCTTTGTCTAGATTGAACAGTACCTGGCCCTTGGAGTAGAGGGGAGTCTCGGGCGAATTCATATATTTCGGCCCGGATTTCTCCTCGCTATCGAGTGCGCGCGCCGTAAAGGCGATCACCCGTCCCGACTCGTTGTGGATAGGGAAAGTGATGCGCTTGCGAAAGCGCGCATACAGCGGTCCGGCAGAGCCATCCGGCTGCTCTTTGGATGAAAGAAGGCCGGACAGTCGCAACAGATCGGGTCCGGCTATTCCCTGCAAGCGGTCGCGCAGCGCGTTGAACGAATCGGGGGCATAGCCGATGCGGAACTTCGCGATGGCTTCCGCGGTTAAACCCCGCCCGGTAAGGTACTCACGGGCCCGTGCGCCCTCGGGCGAACGTAACTGCTCTTCAAACCAGGTGGTAGCCAATTCATGCAATTCGAGCAGTTTGCCGCGCTGCCGGTTCTCCTGCGCCTCTTCCGGAGTGGCGAATTCCCGCTTGGGCAGCGGAATGCCGCTCTTTTGGGCCACCATTTTGACCGCTTCGCTAAAGCCGACATTCTCGATCTTCTGCACGAAAGAGAAAACATCGCCACCCTCGTGGCAGCCGAAGCAATGGTAGAACTGCCGCACCGCGTGCACTGAGAACGATGCGGTTTTTTCTCCATGAAATGGACACAATCCGGCGTAGTTCTGCCCTCCGGATTTCTTCAGCGTGATGTATTCGCCGATGATGCGGACGATGTCCGTCTGCTGCTTTACGAGTTGGGCGAAGTCTGAGGCCACAGGAATGCTTACACCTCATTGTCGTACATCGCAGGCCTTGGAAAATCACGCCCCTGTGTGGAACGCTGATACCAGCTCCTCCGGTTGTTGTCCCTGTTCCCGCAACGTGCGCAGGCTAAGCGCATCATGCCGTTTAGCTAACCGTTGGCCCCGCTCATCACGCAACAAATCGCAGTGATACCAGGCGGGAGAGGATAGGCCCAGTGCCCGTGCCAACAAAATCTGCCTTGCCGTCGAATTGAGCAGATCGGCTCCGCGGACTACTTCCGTGACCTGCATGGCCGCATCGTCCACCACGACCGCGAGTTGATAGGAAGGAAGATCATCCCGGCGCCAGACCAAAAAGTCTCCAAAGTCCTGGCCAGCCACAAATCGTTGCGACCCGAGATGCTCATCGTGGAATTCGATAACCTGGCCCTCGGGAACGCGAAAGCGCCAGTTTGCCCCGGTCGGCGCGAGGGGGCCGCCGATCTGCGCGTTGGCAGGGCGGCAGGTTCCGGGATAAATTCCTTCGTCGCCGTGTGGGGCCTGCACGGCCGTTGCCAGGTCTTTGCGCGAGCAGCGGCAGGGATAGAGCCAGCCGCCATCCAGCAGCCGCCGCCAGGCGTCGCGGTAGAGGCCATGGCGCTCGCTTTGCGTATACGGCCCGAAGCGGCCACCCACGTCCGGCCCCTCCTCCCACTCCAGGCCCAACCAGCGCAGATCTTCGATCATGGCGTGATAGAAACGCGGCTGCGCGCGGTCGCGATCAAGGTCCTCATTGCGCAGGATGAGCGTTCCTCCCGCGGCGAACGCTCGCTGTTGCGCGACCCAGAAGGTGCGGGCATGGCCGAGGTGCAGGTATCCGGTTGGAGAAGGAGCCAGCCGGCCCCGGTATGCGCTCCCGGATTTCCTGTCGAGATGGGTGGCGTTGAGCAACTTCATGCTGCTTTCCTTAAGAGAAAGCCGCACACGCGGTCTTCGTTGAGGCTGCGTAGTAGGAAATCCGGCACGCTCAAAACAGATCCGGGATACTGGAAAACGCAATCCGCGTCGGGGCAGCCGCACCCGCCAGCAGCATGCTCGCGAAGCAGAGAGTGTTGGTGCCGTATTTATAGTTCACCCGATCCATGGTGGTTGAGAGGCGGGTCCGTTTGCCCTCTTCTTCAAGACCGGAAAAAAGACTGAGCGTGTGCAGATGATTGGGAACCAGGTTGCCCAAGGTAACACCCACAAAAAATGGCTTCTTTTGCCCGCGGCCCGCAGGACTTTGACTCCACAGGCGCTGCAGCCCCTCCAGCAGTGTCTGGTTGTCCTGGCATTCGAGCAGGGGGCAGCTTTGCGTCCATGGCTGCTGATGAATACCGGAAGAGTGCCTGGAGGCCGCGGCCGCGCTGGCCACCGAAAAACGTATGGTCAAGGTCATGTGCGAGGCCCACAGCTGCGCCTTGCGCAGCCGCATCGCAGCTTTATGCAGCAGCTTGTTGGCTACGGCATAGGCACCCTCCGGCGTGCGCAGTTCCGGAGACAGAACGTGGGAGTGGCCAATTGATTTCTGGTGCTCCAATTCAGGGTCACCAAAGTCCTCCCCGCGCAGCCAGTGCCACAATTTTTCGCCCCCTATCCCACCCCAAACGGTGTGCAACTCTTCCCGGTCAAGCGCCAGCAATTGCTCCATGGTATGGATTCCGCCTTGGTGCAGCCGCTTCTCCATGCGCGCTCCCACGCCCGGAAGATCACGGGGCGTCAACGCGGCCAAGGCGTCATGCAGCAGGTCAGGCGTCAGAGCTACCAGGCCATCTGGTTTTTCCATATCGGACGCCACTTTGGACAAGTACCGGTTCGTCGCCAGGCCGACCGAGCAGCGAAGCGTCGACCCGACCTTGCGCCGAACTGCGGCCTTGACGTCCCGGGCCAATTCGAGTGCTGCAGTCAGAGGCTGCTCCCGGCCTAACAGCCGGCAAGCCATCTCATCGATGGACATTACCGAAGTAACAGGCAGACAAGATTCCACCGCCTCCACAACGCGATGGTGGTAGTCCACGTACAACTCGTGCCGGGCTTCGACCAGCACGATGCCGGGGCAGAGCTGCTTGGCTTCCCCAACCTGAGTTCCGGTGCGCACTCCAAATTGCTTTGCCTCGTAACTGGCGGCGATGCAACACGTGGTATCTGCCAGCAGCGGCACCACGGCCATCGGGCGGTCGCGAAGCTCCGATCGAAGCTCCTGCTCCACCGACGCAAAGTAGGAATTGAGGTCCAGGAACAGCCACTGCAGCCGGGGATCCCCCATCCGGAACGTGTTGTCGATCGTGTTGGTCACATCACACTATTTTTGCCCATATCGGATTCTTTATGGTGATGCTAAGCTTTGTGCCATCGGTGGTTTTCGGGAAAGTGGACGCATGTTGTCCCGAAAAGGAAGCCAGCCGTAGAAAATATTTTGAATCCTGGAAAACCATCCCCCGGGTTTCGGGTCTCATAAAGCGTGGAGCTTCAAGATGCATTTTCTAAACTTCCACAACCTCGCACACTGGTTCTTCCAGTTTGAGTCGTACGGCCCAGCAATTTTAGTCACCATCGGCGCAGCCTTGCTGATCGCTTGCGGTATCGGCGCCACCTGCTCGCCATGTGAAGAGAAGGACGAAGTTTTTCACCGCCAAGTGTTCTGAGGACCGTACTTTTCACGCTCCGCCCGAAAGCCCCCGCTCAACCGCCCTGTCCTGTCTCCAGATTAGGCTGATTGCAACAAATTCTGCTTGCTCCACAAGTAGTCTGTATCCTTGCTGCCAATGCCGGGTGCCCCATATCCCCGATTTCCTGTTGGTGCTAGTGGGTTCCGGACACTTCATGCGCCTTTCCTTAAAAGAAAGGCGCACACGCAGTCTTGTCTAGTGCCGCGTACAGGAAATTCGGGGTATCTCGCTCGTTTTTCGCGAGATGTGGGGCACCCGACATTCGTTTGTTGTAGATTCAGACCCTCAGCGGAGGCTTGTCCTTCGCGCAGTATTCCCTGATTTGGACCTGGGACCGGCCTAGGGTTGAGCGTAGTAGCCGGTGCGCGTCCGCACGACAACCCCCGGCTTGGCAACTTTGACCTCAAGGGAGCGGTATTCATTCACCTTTTCCGGCCGGTCAGGCTTAAAAGACAAGATGTAGAATGCGCCGGCGTCCTGCGCGCCCTTCGCGATTTCGGCCCCGATCTCGTTCGGCAGATCGTTGCTTTGATTGAAGACGCGGCCGCCGGTCTGAACCGACAGCACTTGCAGGGAAAGTGTCGCCGGGTACGCCTGGCCGGGCGACTTGACGCCCTTGAGGAACTGTTCATAGTCGTTGAACTCACCCGTGCTTGTCCCCGCCACCCCGCGCGTCTGGACGTTATACAGCGTTATGTGGGCCTGTCGTAACTGGGTCGACAATGCAACGATGGAGTGAAAGATGTGACTCTGATCCTGGGTGGTTACGTCGATTCCTCCGGAGGAAAGCGAAGGCCAACCCGGGCTGACCCAAAGGATCAGCTTGCGTCCTGGTTTGCTGCCTTCGTACGCGGCTAAAGAGTCGAGTGCCTTCATCGACATTTCGAAGCGCTCAGCAACGCCGTAGATGCCCTGTGATCGATTGATCGTGCGCAAGCCGGTTACATACTGATCGACCAGAGCCGCCTGAGCGTTGCCGTCGGTCGAGGTTTTGCTCCGGATCTGGGTTGGATTGTCCGAGACCAACACCACCGATACCGGCTGTGCCAGTTTGCCCCCGTTCATTTGTAGAAACTTTTTGACTCCTTCCCGTTCCAGGCCGGCCTTCAAGGGGTTAGCGTTGATTGCATCGATGACCAGGACAACCTCGATATAAGGTGCGGGTGTCCCTGCTTGCACATCCACGGCGTGAAAGGAAGTAAGCGTTTGCGACTGTCTATTGTCCAGAAGTGTAAAGTCGTGTTGCTGTAACCCACGAACGGGCGTACCGTTCTTTTCGGTCACAACGACATCGAGTGTGAGGTCACGCACTGTGCGGTTGTTTGGCAGAGCCGATTCTTGCTGCGCAAACCCCGCGAACGGCGATAGAAAAAAACAAAGGGTCAAAAACCAGGAGGACCATCTCACGCTATATCACCTCGCTCTGCAATTGGGTCAGCGCGTTCAGCAAGGAAGCACGGTATTTCTGCCTGGGCAATCCTTGCCTCAATCCGGATGTAGGTAACCTTCCCCACGCGCATTATTGCAGATTCAGACCCTCAGCTGAGGCTTTCCCTTCGCGCCCCATTCCACGTACCCCATCGGATGATGGTGGTCATGAGTAAACAGGACCAGCCATTCTTCCGGGATTGCCCGCGATA
Source organism: uncultured Acidobacteriaceae bacterium (assembly GCA_963717225.1). Taxonomy (GTDB): domain Bacteria; phylum Acidobacteriota; class Terriglobia; order Terriglobales; family Acidobacteriaceae; genus PALSA-350. The sequence continues at coordinate 8,335 of CAVQWB010000046.1, forward strand.
AAAACCGTTTACGCTGCTCAATGCAGGTGAGCGGGTAGAGGTCGTAGCCCATCACCCAAGTCACATCCAGGTGGGCGCTGGTAGGGATCAGGTCGGAAATGTAGCACCCGCGCCGGCCGCCCGAATCGAGCATCACCGCCATCATCTGCGCGGTATGTCCCGGAAACACCTCGACGGAAACGCCGGGAACGATCTCTGCGGTGCGGCCTTCCGGCGGATCAATCAGGGTCATCTGCCCGCTGGCGATGAGGGGATCGTAGTTTTCGCTGATATAGCTGACGGCATCGCGCTCCAGCTGCAGGTGGCCGTGCTCCACCTCTCCGCGATGTACGAAATAGCGAGCATTGGGAAAAGTCGGCACGATCGTGCCATCTTCTTTCCGGGTCGTATTCCATCCGCAGTGGTCGAAGTGCAAGTGACTGTTGATCACCACGTCGACCTCCTCGGGGCGTATCCCCGCCGCGTGAAAGCTCTGCGGCAAAAGCTGGCGGGCATCGAAAATGCTCCTCAGTTTTTCCGGCAACTTGTTGCCGATTCCGGTCTCGATCACCACGGTGTGTTGGCCGGTGCGGACAACCACGGTGTTCGTTCCGAGCAGAATCTGGTTTCGCTCATTGGCCGGCATGCGCTTTTCCCACAGAGTCTTGGGGACTACTCCAAACATGGCGCCCCCATCCCCGAGATAAGGGCCATCGGTCAGAATGGTCAGCTCAAAGTCGCCCAACGTGGTATGGCCACGCACCAGATCGGTGGTCACTGCGGAAGGTCTCCACGCGTGGTATGGCCACGCACCAGATCGGTGGTCACGGTTGAAGGTCTCCAAGCGTGGTATGGCCACGCACCAGATCGGTGGTCACGGTTGGCTGGTCACGCTATCCGCAATCGGCGGCATGAGATATAGCTGAAAATGCGCCAGGATGCGGGTGAACAGGTGGGTGGTGGCCTCGGCACCGTCGATGCCGTGGGTCTTGCGCGGGTAGAGTTGCAAATCGTACGGCAGATCGGCATCGATCAGTTTCTGAATAAACTGGATTGAATTTTCAATGTGTACATTGTCGTCGCCCGTGCCCTGAATCAGAAGCAGATGCCCCTTCAGATTGGCGGCACTGTTCTCCACGGAGTCGTCGCGATATATATCGTCGTTCAATGCCGGCGATCCAAGATAACGCTCGGTATAGATGGAGTCATAGTTCTGCCAGTCGGTGACCGGAGCTACGGCAACGCCGGAACGAAAACGGTCGCTATGGGTCATGGCATAGAGGGTGAAGGTACCACCCCAGCTCCACCCCCACCAGCCGAGACGCCTGGGGTCAAGTTGCGGATACGCATGGAGCGTTTGATCGAGTACCGCAATCTGGTCGCCCAACTGCACCGGACCGAAGTTATGGTAAGCGGCCTGGGCAAAATCACGGCCCCTGCCCCCCATGCCGCGATTGTCCACATGGAGCACAGCAAAACCAGCCTGCACCAGTATCTGATCGAAGAGACGTGCGCGGGCCTCCCATTTCCCGGTGACCATTTGTACGTGCGGACCGCCATAGGGGTTCACGATCAAGGGCACGCTGGCAGCCGCTGTTTTTCCCGGCGGCAATACCAGTTGAGCATAGAGGGTAGTGGCGCCATCGGCGGCCTTACCTTCGACAGCCAATGGAGGTTGGAGCACGGCGTCGAGCGGCGGCGCCTTCCAGATAGTCTGGCAATCGCTCTGGTGGCGGCACAGATTCACCACTGGAGGCGTGGTGGTGGAAGAAACGACATCGGCAAAGAAGTTCGTGTTGGGAGAGAACACAGGCTCATGCCATTCTCCAGAGCGGCTCACCCGGTGCTTGCCCTCTGCGTTCAAACCGACCACCCAGATTTGCTGCTGGCGCGGGTCCCCCTCGTTGGAAAGGTAATAGACACTGTGCGTGACCTGGTTTACGCCCAAAATATCGGCCACCTCCCAATTGCCGCTGGTTAGCTGCTTTACCAGGCTGGCTCCGCCACTCAACGGATTTCCTCCATCAAATCCATAGAGATAGATGTGGTTGTGCCCATCCCGCCAACTGGTAAGCAGGAAGTTTGAGTCGAAGAAGGTCAGATCATAAGAGTCGTCCAGGAATTTGTCATCCTTCGTGGTCAGCACCGGTTTCAACTCATCGGTGGAAACATCCGCGAAATACAGGGTCATCGTCTGGTGATCGCGCTTCAAGGTCTCAATCCACAAAGTCTTGGGATTAAGCCATCCAAAGCGCGGGATGTAGTCGCTTCCGTTGTCGATGGGCAGGTTGATCCACTTGGTCCGTCCACCATTCGCGCCTACGACTCCCACCCGCACCACGGGGTTCGGATCGCCGGGCTGCGGATAACGTTGGCGGCTGACTGTCGCATGGGTGGGGATCCAATCTTCAATTGGGTAATCAGGCACCGGAGTCTCGTTCATCTGCAGATACGCTATCCGGCGCGAGTCCGGCGACCAGAAGTAATTGCTGCGGACATCGAGCTCTTCTTCGTAGACCCAGTCCACCTCGCCATCGAGGGTTGTGTCTGTTTGCGAGTCTGTCAGACGTGATGGTGCATTGTTGTCTTTCAGCTTATTGACATAGATATTGTGATCGCGAACGTAAGAAAGGTAGGCCCCATCGGGAGAAAACTTGGGATCGTCTCCGCTACCCGTGCCGGTGGACGCCAACTGCACGCCGGTTTTGGTGGCCAGGTCGAAGAACCACAGCTGTCCGCTGGAATCAAATAGCAGGTGTTTCGAGTCGGGCACCCAGATGTAGCTGGCCTCTTTGTAACGGGTTCGGTTGTTAAGGTCATGCTCCGAAGTGACCGGGGGGCTAAGAGCCTTCATCTTGTCGTGGTCGACCAGCACTTGCGAGGTCCCCGTTCCACCTTCCACCGCGAGCAGATCGCCGTTGTCGTTGATGTAGCTGAGGCGGGTGCCATCCGGGCTCCACACGATTCCGTCTGGCGGACGGGTGGCCTGTTCCTGGGGGTAGATCTGTTCCACGGTTACTGGCTTGGCCGGATCGGCCGCCGCCGAGCATAAGAAGGGATACCAGAAAATAAGCACCAGGGCGAATCGAATCGGTCTCAAGGATGACTCCAGCGGGACGGCTTGGAGCCTGCAGTGTATCGCACGTCCAGCCGAGCATAACGGGCAGTATTGACCGCATAAAGCGACTCGGCTGGGGTCGGCGTGCTAGACTCCAGACCTAACATGGATGTTCAACTGGAGTTGTTGATTCGTTTGCAGCAGGTCGACATCAAGATCGCCCAAGTGCTGGAAACTATCGCTGCATTGCCTCGGCATTTGCGAACGATCGAAGAAACTCTGCAGCAGCATAAGCTGGTTCTGGAACAGGCCGACAAGGCCGTGCCGATCGAAGAGGCTCGGCGCAGACGACTGGAAAGCGATCGCAAAGATCAGCAACAAAAGCTCATCAAATACCGCGAGCAGTCGAGTAGCGTAAAAACCAACGAGCAATTCCATGCACTGCAGCATGAGATTGGATTCGTGGAAGCGGAAATTGCCCGCATCGAAGATGAGGAACTCAACAGCATGATTAAAAGTGAGTCGCTCGAGGGCCAGCGAGCGGAAGCGCGTAAGGCATCTGCCTTGCAAACTAAGCTTGTGGAGGAGGAAAAGGAGCGGGCTCGGATTGCTTCTCAGGGGTATCAGGACGAACTCGACGTTCTACAGCTGGAGCGGGCCAAGATCCGTAAGAGTGTGGACGAGCCCTTACTCGCGCAATACGACCGCATCGCCTCCTCATCGCGTAAGACTGCGCTGGCTCGCGCTGCTGGGCAACGCTGTCTTTCGTGCCAAATGGCCTTACGGCCGCAGTTTTGGAACCAGGTGCGCGAGGGCACGCTATTAAATTGCGAGAGTTGTGGGCGGTTGCTTTATTTCGATCCCAGCCAGGTCAACGTTTCTTCTTCTTCTTCTGCCGGAGCGTAGCCACAGGCTCAGGCCTTACCATTTGGGAATGAAGCGAATTGCTGTTGACATGGACGAGGTGCTGGCAGACGCCCTGGGCGAACACCTCGCTCGCTACAACCGTGACCACGGCGAGGCGATCACCAAGGGCCAATTGCACGGTAAGTGGTTGTGGGATTTGGTTTCCGCCGACCGGCACGAGCGGCTGGAAGGCTACCTCCGCAGCGAAGACTTTTTCGAGGATCTCCCCGTTCTCGAGGACAGTCAGGAGGTTCTTGCCAAGCTCGTCAAACATTACGAGATCTTTATCGCTACGGCGGCTATGGAGTTCCCCAACTCCTTCGGGCCCAAATATCGGTGGTTGCGTCGCCATTTCCCCTTTATTCCGCCAACCAACTTCGTTTTTTGCGGGGATAAGAGCATTTTGCTTGCCGACTACCTGATTGACGACACCTACCGGCACTTTGAGCGGTTCAGAGGCCAGGGGATTCTTTTTTCCGCTCCGCATAATGCGAAGGCGACCGGCTTCCGTCGTGTTTCCGGCTGGCGAGAAATCGAGGATTTCTTTCTGCCCGTGGGCAGGGCCTAGGGCAGGAGGCGCGGTACCCTCAGGGGGCTTCATCAAACGAACTCACCTACAGCACGGCTGAAGCCGTGCCCTGGAGTTTCTACATTTCGGAGAGGGGTGGATACATCCAAATCTACGGAATGCGCGAGTTTTCTGGAGTCACCGGTCTGATGCTTTGTATCAGGGCACGACTTCAGTCGTGCCGCTCAAGGTCAACAAAGATATGGGCTTTAGCCCCTGCGCTTTTTTCTCTGCCAAGTAGGCGTATCAGTCCTGCTTTAACGGGGTTCTGAACCATAGATAGATGCGCGATGCATTTCGTGCAGGATTGCCATTGCAGGGGCTGAAGCCCAATTCTCTCTCCTTCCTTTACGGCACGACTGAAGGTCGTGCCCTGATACAAAGCAAAACCCAAAACTGAAGCTCGATAAACCATACCCCAGGATCGAGAAAATGTAGAAACTCCAGAGCACGGCTGAAGCCGTGCCCATCAGGAGAATGTCCCCGCCTGGAAAGCGTTCCCTCCGTAGTGTCTACTGTTGGGCCGGGGCGTCATCCTTGACGCGGGTGGGCGTCGGAAGAGTGGTTGGCTTCCTGAGAGGCGCGTTCACGGGAGCGCCCTTCGCCGTCATCGCTGCCCCCAAAGGCCGCAGGTTCATGGCCGGTTGTGGCGATTGGAGCTGGTGCATGGTCACAATGATGGCCTGGGCCACTGACTTCCCGGCACAGCGATACCCGTGGGGCGTGCTCGCGTCAAAATACACTCCATCGCCCGGGGTAAGAACATGGGTCTTGTCGGCATGGCGGATCTCCAGTTCACCCTCCAAGATATAGAGAAATTCATATCCGGGATGCACATGAGGGCGGACCTCCATGTTTTTCTTCAGAGGTACAAATTCCGCATAGTAGGGATCCAGCTGGCGATCGGGAACCATGTATCCCAGACTCTCGAAATAGTAGGTAGGATCGTCTACTCCAGTCTGGGGAAGACGGACGCGTTCCTTTTTCCGATGGATGCGAAAGAGGGTGTGCGGCTCGCTTTCAAAGAAATAGGAAAGGTCCTTGCTGAAAACCATGGCCACACGGGCCAGGTTGCGCAAGGTAGGCACGACACGTCCGGTCTCCAGCTGGGAGAGGAAGCTAGCCGACAAGCCTGTATGCCGGCCAAGCTCGACTAATCCCATGGATTTCTTCAGCCGAAGGCGCTTGATGCGCTCGCCGATGCGTTTCTCGGCGATAAAGGACTCTGCACTGGCGGGGTCGATCTCAGAATTTGGCGCGATTTCTTTGTTATCCACGGCGCGGCTCCTGCATGGTTGAGTTGTCTGTCAATCTGATGAGACTCGCGTCTTAAATGTTGCTAGCAATGAAATAGTTTTGTTTTCCATGAACTTTGCCTGCAACGCGACGCGGCAGAGCCGGCATCGCACCCGCCAGAATCGGAGGGAGGATGAGTGAGATGGGCATGGACCGAATACTGTTGACTGGCTCATCGGGACTTATCGGTACTTCTTTAGTACGTAGTCTGAGACGAAATCGGATGGCAATGGTTACCTTGCATCGACATCCTTCTCAGGGCACCGGCGCCGAGGAGTTGTGGGATCCCTACGCGCCAACACCTCTAAGCCATCCTGAGGCGCTTGAAGGGATCACCGCGGCGGTCCACCTCTCGGGCGCCAACCTCGCTGCACGGCGATGGACCTCGTCTTACAAACGCGAAATCGCCGAAAGCAGGGTGACTCCGACCCACGCGCTCGCCACTCTGCTGGCCGGGCTGGGATCGAAACCCGCAGTGCTGGTCTGCGCGTCGGCAACTGGTATCTACGGCGACCGTGGCGATGAAGTGTTGACTGAGGCCTCTCTGCCCGGAAGCGGATTTATTCCCGACCTCTGCCTAGCCTGGGAAAAGGCAACCCAGCCGGCCGCGGATGCTGGAATCCGGGTGGTGCATCTCCGTTTTGGGGTTGTGCTCTCGTCCCATGGAGGCGCCCTGGCGCAGATGCTACCCGTCTTTCGCGCCGGTCTGGGCGGCCGGTTAGGCAGCGGGCGGCAGTGGATCAGCTGGGTCGCGCTGCCCGATGCGACTCGGATGATCGAGTTTGCGCTGGCAACTAAGGGGATTGCCGGGCCGGTCAATATCGTGGCCCCAAACCCTGTAACCAATTTGGAGTTCACCCGTGCGCTCGCCCGCGCCCTCCGCCGCCCGGCGGCCCTCCGCGTCCCCGCGTTCGCGGTGCGACTGGCCTTCGGCGAAATGGCGGAGGCTACCATCCTCCAGAGCGAGCGGGTAGTGCCGGCTCGCCTGAGCGCCGCAGGCTTCCACTTCGAATATCCTGAACTGGGCGCCGCTTTGCGCGAGGTTCTGTACCCGTCAAAGGAATGATTTACGTTGGGAGAGCATGAATCGCAAGCTCCTGGTTTCGGCTCTCGCGCTTTTGCTGGTGCGCACCCTGATTGGCTGCGGAACACCCGCCGCACCGCAACCCCCCAGCCTTGACCTGCCGGCGCCGGTTCTGAATCTATCCGCAGTGCGCATCGGCGACACCGTTCACCTCGCCTGGACCATGCCGACGCGGACAACGGACCGTGTCGCCCTCCGGCACCCGGTCACCGCCCAGATTTGCCGCGCGATCGAAAACGGCCTATGCGCAAACATTACCAACCTTACCCTGGCGGCCGGAGCAGCCGGCACATACTCGGACGCACTGCCATCCGATCTGGTCCACACTCCGGACCGCCTGCTGCGCTATGAGGTTGCCGTACGCAATCATGCCGGTAAGTCCGCCGGCCCATCGAATCCCGCTTACAGCGCTGCCGGAGCCATTCCGGCCGAGCTCACCGGCTTGGCTGGCCAGATGGGGCGGGAGGGTGTCGTGCTCAGCTGGAAGCCGGTCGCTGACCCGGGACGAACCGTAGCCTTCCGCATAGAGCGTCTGCAACTGACCGCGCCGGCGCCGGAAGGCGATCGCCGGTCTCCGCTGGCCCCTTCCGCACCTGCTGCCGCGCAGACGCTCGTGGTCCATCCGCGTGACGGCGAAGATCCGGGTCATGCGATCGATGCCTCCGTCCTCTTCAACCAGAGGTACCGCTACGTAATGGAACGACTCGTCACGCTCGATCTCTCCGGCAAATCTGTGGAGGTAAAGGGTGCGCCCAGCGAGGCCATCGAGGTTTCTACCAAGGACACCTTTGCCCCCGCGGTTCCCCAGGGGCTGGTAGCCGTCGCCGATACCGCTGCCGGCGCCATCGATCTCTCCTGGTCGCCCGACACCGATACCGACCTGGCTGCCTACCATGTCTACCGCCGTGATCTGCAAGAAGGCTCGCCCGCCCAACGCATCGGTTCTGTGAATGTTGAAACCTCATTCCGGGATACCGAAGTAAGGCAGGAACATACGTATGCTTATTCCGTGTCGGCCATAGACCAAAGCGGTAACGAAAGCAAACCATCCCCTGAGGTCGAGGAAACTTTACCCCGTCGCTAACCCAAATAGGAGTGCCGTGAATGAAATACTGCCGCCTGCAAACTACGCATGGAGCGCAATACGCTGAGGTCGTCGACCGTGGCGGCCGGTTGTGGGTCGAGCGCCTTATTCCGCCTTTCGAGGAAGGTCCGGCAAGCGATTTTGTCGATGCCGCTATCGATCCGTTCCATCCCCTGCCGCTCGATGAGGCCAGAACGCTGGCGCCCGTCGCTCCCTCAAAAATTGTTTGCGTAGGTCGTAACTATCGCGAGCATGCCGCTGAGTTGGGCAATGAGGTACCTGCCGAACCGCTGCTCTTTCTCAAAGCTCCATCCGCGCTCATCTCCCCAGCTGAGGCGATTCGCATCCCTGAGCTTTCTAAGCGGGTTGATTTTGAAGGTGAGATTGCGATCGTCATTGGCAACCGCTGCAGCAAAATCGGTACCGATGAGGATCCGCGCGACTATATTCGCGGCTATACCATTGCCAACGATGTAACCGCCAGAGACCTGCAGAAGAAAGATGGCCAATGGTCCCGGGCCAAGGGCTTCGACACGTTCTGTCCCGTAGGGCCATTGGTCACTGACGAAGTGGATCCCGCGGCGGGTCTTGGCATCACTACCCATCTCAATGGGGAACTACGGCAGGACGGCAACACGCGCGACTTTATCTTTTCCATCGACCACCTGCTTCGCTATATCACCGCTGCCATGACGCTCTTTCCAGGGGACTTGATCCTCACCGGCACTCCGGCTGGAGTGGCTCCCATGCAGCCCGGCGACCAGGTGTCGATTAGGGTGGAGGGAATTGGAACACTCACCAATCCCATCCTCGGATGAGCCCTAATCGTGATTTTAAGAATCTCAACGATGTGAAGCCTTACACTAGAAGGTGAACGCAAGGAGATCTCACATGGCCAAGACACTGCTCGAACAGCTCCGCGCAATGACCGTGGTCGTCGCCGATACCGGGGATATTGAATCGATCGAACAATTCAAGCCCCAGGACACGACAACCAATCCCTCACTTCTCACCACGGCCGCCGGGATGCCACAGTATCAGCCTATTGTGGATGGCGTGCTGCTCGAAGCCAAGAAGCAGCTGGGGCCGCAAGCCAAAGATAGCGACGTGGCCAATCTCGCTTTCCGTCACCTGGCAGTGGCTTTTGGAAAGAAAATTCTGGCCATCGTTCCGGGGCGGGTTTCGACTGAGGTCGACGCACGGTTGTCCTACGACACCGAAGCGACGATGAAGCAAGCGCGCGAAATTATTCAGCAATACGATGCGGCGGGGATCTCGCGGGAACGCGTGCTGATCAAGATCGCGTCCACATGGTCCGGCATCAAAGCCGCGGAGCAACTGGAGAAGGACGGCATTCATTGCAATCTGACGCTCTTGTTCGGAATGCACCAAGCCATTGCGTGCGCCGAAGCTAAGGTGACTCTGATCTCGCCCTTCGTGGGCCGCATCCTCGATTGGTACAAGAAGGACACGGGCAAGGACTATCAGGGTGCCGACGATCCGGGCGTGCAATCGGTGACCAGGATTTACAACTACTTCAAGAAGTTCGGTTACAAGACGGTGGTGATGGGCGCAAGCTTCCGCAACATCGGGGAGATTCGCGAGCTGGCGGGATGCGACCTGCTGACCATCGCTCCGAAGCTCCTGGAAGAGCTCCAGACCACGCAAGACGATCTGCCTCGCAAGCTCGATCCGAAGAACTCACAGAGCCTGAAAATCGAGAAGATCGCAATGGACCAGGCGACATTTGAAAAGATGCATGCTGAAGATCGCATGGCCCACGACAAGCTGAAGGAAGGCATTGAAGGCTTCAGCGCCGCGCTCGAGAAGCTGGAGAAACTTTTGGCCGATCGCCTGGCGAAAATGGGCGCCGGTAAGCAGGAAGCAGTCGCCGCTCGATAAACCGCAGTTAAAGCCGGTGCGGCTGGCCATCAAGGTCCAGCCGCACCTCGTTTTCTGACACCAACTCCGTTACAAATCCCCACAAATCAAATCCCCGGAAACTTAGGCTGCCGATGGATCGGCTGCCTCATACATCCGCCTACCTCTTTTGGGGGAAATAGGTACCTTTGAGCCTGTCCAGGCTGCGGGATAACACCAATGGGTGTTACCAGAAGAGGTTCAATTTCGCAGTTGTTAATCGAGAGTGCCAAAAATTTTCTGTAACACCACATTCATCTATTTGTAATCTGCAACAAATCGCTTAGTCTTCGTGTCATACCTAAGCAATAGACGCGGCTTCGGGGCGTGCGAGCAAGCTCCGCAGCCTGGCAAGGAACAGACCCAACCTTCCCTGGAGGTGGACATGATTCCGCTAGAGCATTCCTTACGCCAGCTCTTCCACGAAGTTGTCTCCGAATGCTACGACTCACGTTTGGGTCTGCGCGATGCGGAGATCTCCAGCTACGTCGCTGATCTGCTTACGGAATTTTGCCGCGCAGAAAACATCTACCGCATCCGCGATGCCGCGGGCAATCCCGTGCGCGAGGTGGGCGAGATGCTACTGGCAGCCGATCCTGTCCATGGCACGGCATCGTCCTTCGGAGAAGAACGGGAGCGCCGGAAACATATCGGTGACTACACTCTCTTCTTTACCGGCATGTATCCGGAGTCGATGCATCGTTGGGGGCAGCTGCAGCGCGATAATTTCTTCCAGATGGTGCAGGCGGGCAAAGAGAGCTACTACATCGTTTCCCAATTCGACCTTTTTGAGTACGCACAGGAAGCGCCGTTTTTCGCCCGGCTTTCCGGATCCTTTGAAGCCTGCATCTACGGGCTGAATATGGTGCGCGGGGAACTCGACCGGCGGAGGGCGATCTCTCCGCCGCGCTATGTCACTCCTTCCGGCGAGTCAACGCAAATCATGTAAGCGTGGGCCCTTTGGGGTTGATCGCTTATTGACGTAACCGCCCGCGGCTGGTGTAGCATTTCGCTGCAACAAGATTTGCAATGAGGAGAAGGAGAACGATGATGCTGACCACAAAATTAAGGGGACTGTCACAGAAGAGTTTGACCATCTTGCTGACGTTGGGTCTTTTGGGTGGCGTAGCCGCGGCCCAGTTGGGAGCCAGACCATCGAGCGTTCATACCATGATGGCGCAGACGACGCCTCCCGCTGCCTCCGCCCTGGTGGACATCAATTCCGCCAGTAAAGCCGATCTGAGTGCGCTGCCCGGAATCGGCGACGTATATTCCCAGAAGATCATCGACGGCAGGCCATACAAAACGAAGACGGAGCTGGTTACGAAGAAAATTATTCCGTCCGCGACCTATGCCAAGATTCGGAGCTTGATCATCGCCACGCAGCCAAAGAAGTAGATCGAAACAGAAAATAGAAAAGGGAAGCCCACTGGGCTTCCCTTTGTAGTTTCTACATTTCAGAGAGGGCGGATAGATCCAAATCTACGGAATGCGCGAGTTTCTGGAGTCACCGCTCTGATGCTTTGTATCAGGGCACTTTAGTCGGGCCGTAAAAAAGGCCAGCCAAGATCTGGGCTTTAGAGTGTGCGTGAGAACCCAATTCCAAGTCACCGCGCTCATGCTTTGTATCAGGGCACGGCTTCAGCCGGGCGGTAAAAAGGCCAGCCAAGATCTGGGCTTTCGAGTGTGCGTGAAAACCCAATTCCAAGTCACCGCGCTCATGCTTTGTATCAGGGCACGACTTCAGCCGGGCCGTAAAAAAGGCCAACCAAGATCTGGGCTTTAGAGTGTGCGTGAGAACCCAATTCCAAGTCACCGCGCTCATGCTTTGTATCAGGGCACGACTTCAGCCGGGCCGTAAAAAAGGCCAACCAAGATCTGGGCTTTAGAGTGTGCGTGAGAACCCAATTCCAAGTCACCGCGCTCATGCTTTGTATCAGGGCACGGCTTCAGCCGTGCCGCAATGGTTGGGTCTGATGAGGGCTTTTAGCCCCTGGGCTACGTCTTCCCTTTTTGAAGAGCACAGGCTTCAGCCCGTACATAAAAGAAACAAAACGATGGGCTAAAGCCCCTGCGCTTTTTTCTCTGCCAAGTAGGTGTACCGGTCCTGTTTTGACAGGGGTTCTGAACCATATATGCGCGATGCATTTCGTGCAGGATGTGCCCTTGCAGAGGCTAAAGCCCAATTCTCTTTGCTTCCTTACGGCCCGACTTAAAGTCGTGCCCTGATACGAAGCCAAAACTCAGTATCCAATAGAGCGACTCTTGTTGAAATACCATACGCTGGTCCCTGGATATGTAGAAACTTCAGGGGGAAGCCCACTGGGCTTCCCTTTTCTATTGGGCTTCGCCGATGGCTAAAGCGGTTTAACGATTGGTGTAGACCGAAGCAAAGGACCTTTTCGTGGTTTTCTCCCAAGGAAAACCACTCCTCGCGGCCTTTGTCGGGCCACAGTAATTGTTAAACCGCTCTAGACAGCCAGCGGCAAAGCATCCTTTACCCGGAAACGCAGCATGTTAATGCGCAACGCACGCTCGATCTTCCGCAGATCGCCCTTCTCTTCAGGAGAGGCGAACGTGGAAGCGACGCCGCTGCGAGATGCGCGGCCAGTGCGGCCGACGCGGTGGACAAAGTCCTCCGCGACCTTGGGCATATCGTAGTTCACCACGTGCGCCACGTGGTCGACGTCGATACCGCGGGCGGCTACGTCAGTAGCCACCAGGACGCGATGTCCTCCCTGGGCAAAGCTGCGTAAAGCGGCATTCCGCTGCGACTGGCTACGATCGCCATGAATGCTGGTAGCCTTCCAACCGGCATGGACGAGTTTCCTGGCCACGCGTTCCGCGCCGTGCTTGGTGCGAACGAAAACGAGAAAGCTTCCAACCTCCGAACGGAGCAGGTGTTCCAGTAACGGCAATTTGCGATCGGCGCTCACTTCAAAGGTTTGCAGCTTGACGTTTTCTGCCGGTTTGAGGACCGAGCCGATTTCAATCCGAACCGGGTTCTTAAGATAGTCACCCGCCACTTCCCGCACCGCACCTTCCAGGGTAGCCGAGTAGCAGAGCGTCTGGTGGACCGGCGGGATGGCCGCCACGATGCGGCGAATGGCCGGCTTGAAGCCCATGTCGAGCATGCGATCGACTTCGTCGAGCACCAGGATTTCAACCTGGTTAAGCTTGACCAGCCTGCGTCCGAGAAAATCTTCCAGACGGCCGGGAGTGGCCACGATCAGGCGCGCGCCGCGACGGATCGCGTCCAACTGCGGACCCTCAGCCATGCCACCGACGACCAGCGCGGTGGGAAAGCTGATCAGTTGCGCACATGCCTGTTGCACCTGCATCGCGAGTTCGCGCGTGGGCAGCAGGATCAGTGCGCTCGCAACCTTGGCTTGTGTTTTTTGCAGCTGCTCGATGATGGGAATGAGGAAGCTGAGCGTTTTGCCGGTACCGGTTTGTGCAGTCGCCAATACGTCCCGGCCCTCAAGCGCCGGGGGAATCGCTCCCACCTGTACTGGGGTGAGCGTAATAAAGTTTGCTTTGGCAAGGCGGTGTTTGAGCGCCGCCGAAATGGGTAATGCTGAAAATTCGTTCAAAATAAAAGTCCCTTGCTTCCGGCCTCACGTTGAGACCTGGATTGCTGTTCATCTCCGCACGGCTTCGTCCGTCCGGCGATCCAATGAAAGCCCGATTGCCTTGTCGCGATCCTCCGCGCACCGACACGAAGATCACCGTCGGTTTCGGCCGTTAGGCTGCTGATATTGAATCCGGCATTGTAAACTGCATCACATTGTGTGCAGTTTCTTTGCGCTGCGGGAGGGGCTTTTGGCGTGATAGCCAAGCATCGCCCGTAAACCGCACCATGCCAGGGAAGCGCGTGCTTCCTATCGTCGCCCCAAACTTTTGGGGCGACTACGCTTAAGGGCTTGGGCGGTATCCGACCGGCTTTCTTGTCGCCGCTAGGCGAAAAGGGAAAGAGGTCTAGTGCAGGCGATCCGGCTCATAAAGGCTAGAAAGGCTGACAACCAAACAATTTAGCGCAGATTAAGAATAACATACGCGACACGCAAGGTCACGGCGACTTTGGTAGTGGGTCAGTTTCGATCCACAGGGGCTGCCCATTGGCAATCCTGTAACGGGATCGACGCACGGTGGTGCCCAATGAGACTATCACCGGAATGCGAACAATCTGGAAGGTTGTTATCGATATATGCTTGGCGGTCGCTGTGGGCCTAGCGGTAGTACTGTTCGAGGCCTTAATCCCATATCTTCCGCTAATTTGCCTCGTGCTCCTCGGTCACTATACGTGGGAATTAGGGACGTCAAAATTTGTGTTGTCCAGATTTGCGGGAGCGTGGATACGGGCGAAGAAAGGCAACAAAGTGCTCTCCTATTTGCTGGTAGGTGTTATAGGCGCGGGCGTATTTTGCGTTTATTGGTGGGGATTGAACGCGTTTTTTGCCCCCAAAATTGCGGCGTATGAAGCTACACAAAATAAGGGCGCCAAGAGCGAGTTGCCCACGGTGGGGTTTCAAGACGACTCGGATATCATTCTAGTGACATTCGGGAGCATGACTGCAGGCAATCATATTGCGATGCTTAAGCAAAGGCAGGGACAGCCAGTTTCTCCAATAAACTATGAGGGGTATTCCCCTATCCAGTTAGAGTATTTGGATGGAAAAGTATCTTACTCCGTCAAATTCTGGAGTCCTACTCAGAATTCCGTGATCGAGGTTAAAGATGGAAAGTTCATTCTTAGAAACAGCGATCTGGACCTAAATTATTCGTCCCGCGCCCTTGAGGTTGTTACGAGTGATGGCTACCCAATTCTTCAGATTATTTGGTTAACCCCCAGCCACATGCGCCTGAACGGGCTATTTCCTCTTCCGAATGGACAGCTTCTTTGTATGTCCAATGACAGTCCTAAAACTGTCGAATCAACTAGCACTATCGACGCATGCGCAATAACTCCAATCTTTAAACATCCTTCATGGAAATATCTTGGAATTCCTGTTGAATAATAATTTGCGCTTTAGGATGCCTGATTCAGGCCATCGAGAATGGACTTTGGCTCCATCAGGCGAACGAGTTCTTCAACCTCCCAAATGTGGCCCGTCAGGCCAGCTTCCATAGCAGGTGTGACACGCAACGTCTTGTGAACCCGGTAAAAGTTGTAATGCATGAAGTGCAGTGCAATCGCCGCTTCGTGATTTGCAACCTTTTTCGAGAACCCATTGGTTAGCCGAGTGAACCGGCGCATAGACATGCGCATCGTTAGGTTCTGCCGCTCTACATATGAGGTGCTAATGTGCTTGGGATCGGGGCGCCCAGACTTAACGACTGTCTCTGTGCCGATCACTTGGCCAAGACTATAGCGTCGGTCATCCTCGACATTGCCGTACAATTTTATCAGCATCGCGTAGTCCACATCGACTCAAAATGCGGCCTCGACAGCTTCCAAGTATGCCCTGTGGCCGTCTGTGGTGAGCTGGACTCGATTGGACAGGCGCGATGCTAAATCCTTTATAAACAATAGTCCGCTGAGAGCGTCCCTCGTACCGCACATGTAGGACACCATCAATTTGGTATCTGCGTCTAGGCCGGTCCATGTCCACACGCTCCCGATGCCGTCAGTCTTCTTTTCCTTCGGGATATTGCTGTCCTTGGCATAGCAGAAAGTCCAGATTTCGTCGCACTGGATTCGACGCGAACCGAGATTCCGCACACGCTCGTCGTGATAGTGGATTCAAAGTGACCCATTACCGCGACTTTCATTGCTCATACGCGATCATTTCCAGTTCCTGTGAACCGTGGTATATCCGCAAAATCTCGACCCGCTGATCTCGGGGTCCCCTCAGAAAACGGACAATAGAGCACGCTAAGAGCGATTACGGCTGACACCACACGGTGAGGAGTCAGGACGAGTTCGGCTTACCGACCGTTCTAAACTCCTGCATACAGGAAGAGCCTGTTTGACCTTAGGGTTCTCCGTTACTTCTTGCGCTCGGCGTCGTATTGCTTGGTTTGCTCTTGTTGGGCAGAGAGCGAGGGAACTCCCAGCTGTCGACGAAGAGAGTCTGAGATGAGCGTGCGGTCGTAAGGGTCCTGCGTAGTGGGGAGATCTTTTGGGGTGAGGAACTGAGTTCCATAGATCTGAGGCTGCTTGATGGACTGAAGATAGCGATCAAGCGTCGCCGTAGCGATCCAGAGCGCGTCTCCATATCCCTTCTTCACTGCAATCATTGCGAGAGTATGAGCAAGCAGATAATCGTTCGGACCGGAGCCGTGCTGGAACAAGAAGGCTGCCCACGTAAAGTCTTCTCCTGTATGAAGCGCCCCGGCATTAAGTAGTTTGAGTGTGGCTTGACGACGCTCGGCATCGGATTTGTTCACCGAGGACCAGTCGATCTTAAAGCCTGGCTGACGTACCTTCTGATCCTCTTTGAAAATACGCTTCATCTCCGCATTCGAGGGAGCATCGTCGTCTGGGGAGTAAGTCCTATTGGGATCCCACTCTGTAGAAACTTCAACTGGTCGGCTTGATCTCACAAGACTAATGGGGGGGAGCGGGACACCGACTAGCTGAAGTAGGGCGCGTTCGTCATCTTTGAGGCTCAGGAGGTAAGAATCTTTGTCGGATTTATCCGCTGGGTTCTCTACGGTGATCGAAAGAGAACCGTCCTTCCATTCGGAAGCTGTGATTGGTTCAATTTCGACAGTTCCATTGATATGAGAGAACGAGACGTCATCGTTTGTTTGGAAATGCTGCGGACGTGAGAGTGATCCAGAGAATGGCTGAGAGGTATTGCCCGTCGGCTTCAGCGTAAGCAGTATCAGGGTTCGGTTGCCAAAACTCAGCACCCATTGCCCCTCTGCAATCTTGGGGGCCTCAGCATAGGCAGTAGCGCAAGAGACGATGCAGAATAGGAAAGACGCAAGGCACGTGTTCAAGGCCATTCTTTGCATGCAGCTGATTCTATCGTTCTAGCCTTCGATCAGAATGATTGTTACCTACCTGGGCCCTGTCAGAAAACTGACAATAAAGCTCGCTACTGGTGGTCGGAGGCGGAGGAATCGCACCCACGTGTACTGGGGTGAGCGTAATAAAGTTTGCTTTGGCAAGGCGCCGCTAGGCGAAAAGGGAAAGAGGTCTAGTGCAGGCGGTCTGGCTCATGAAGCCCAGAAAGGCTGACAACCAAACAATTTAGCACAGATTATGAATAACATACGCGACGCGCAAGGTCACCATTTGTGGGTAGTGGATGAGCTTGAATCCACAGGGCTAAGAATTGACAGCTATGGTGCTTGCTGGAGGGGGTCGATTAGCAATCGCCGTTCAGCGTGCCGGAAATCGACCCGATACTTGTCGAAGAATCCGTATTGCCCTAGCAGGCCGTAGCCAATCGATTCCAGGCTGGCCAAGAATCCAGTAGTGGCTCTGGATACAATCCCATTTCCAAGGTCGATGTCGATCTCTTCGTAGGAACCGATCGATATGCCTCCAACTCCCTGACAGCTAGTCTTTTTCATGGTCAGGGGGTCAAGTCCAAGCTGCAAGGCAAAAGAAGCAGGAAAGCAGCAATGATCTGCACCAGAGTCTATCAACGCGAAACACCTAAATTGCTTGCCCCTTAGGCTGCTTAGATTTACCTGCACAATTGGCCTCCAGCACGTTTGGCCATTTGGAAAGGCATCACTGGGAGGCACGTTGAAAGGCCAAAATGGGAATTCTATAGACAAGCGATCTGCCGCTAGAGGATGAATGCCGTATTTTGCTCAGGAACGCGCATAACGACGGGATCGGGCACGCCCGCCTTGTGTGCCTTCTCGACGACGCTATTTAAGTCGGCGCCATAGGCAACTACGGTGCGATTTCTTTCAGAAATCGCGACCCATGCGCCGGAGGGAATACCCTTGAGCAGACAAGAAAGATCAGTGACGGCAATGGACATATTTTCCTCCCTATTTTTATTGATTCTGCAGCGAGGGAGAGCTGCAGTGCATGAAAAGCTATAGCGCTATGGGGTACCTTCGTACCCTCATGATTTCTAGTATAGGCTCGAGAAATACCGGTTTGCATATTTTATAGTGTGGCTGAGCCGACTAGCGGTCGTTGTCGCTGGACCGTTGCAGGGGCATGATGGCGTTTTTGTTGTCAGGTCCCTGGGGATCGATGCGGAAGTCCCAGACCGACAGGTTCACTTCCCCCGGGCCTAACACCTCCAGCAGCGCGTAATCGCCAATCGTCAGCGGTTGTTGGGCCGTCAGCCTGATCCAGCGATTTCCCGGCAGAGTCTGTGCGACGGTCGGAATTACGTCTTCCGTCTGCGTTACCTTGCCGGCCATGCCAATCTTGATGCCGCTCACCACGCGATAATCTTTTTTGAAATTGCTGCGCACCCGCACGATGGCGTACTGGCTGTTTGCGGAGTTGAACCCGTTCTTAGCCGAGCCCCCGCCGTGAGTGTCCACCATCACCGCAGAGGAAACTGCCTCGTTGTCATCCACCCCGACTATGCTGACGTAAAACGCGGGGTCGTTTACGTGCAGCTTGACCTTGGATTCCGCACCTTGAATCTGTACGCTCTGCTGAATGCCGCCGAGGGGGTTGAGGGTAGCCCGGAGTACATTGTGACTGGTTTCGCGATTCACACTGGCTGAATTCTGGGCAAGCCCTACTAACTCCGGCTGGTCGTGAAAGGTATCAAGCGCCCATATCCCATCCTGATCGGGGAGCCTTAGACCGGGGGAAACATCGGGAGTCCGGGCCCGCGCATGCTGCTCCTCTTGATCAATCGCAGCAGCTTCCGGTACGGCAGGCGAGACGGGCTCCGCGCCCGGTTTGTGTTCCTTGGCGTAGGTCTCGGTTGCCGCCCAATCCACCAGTTCAGCCGGCAGCTCTTCCCACTGGCCCCGTTCGGCGCTGAAGTAGCGCACCCGGTCCCCTACTTTCTGGTACTTGGTCACGACCTGGTAGGTGCCGTCCTTGAGAATCAGACGCTGGTTCGGCGTCTGCGCCAGGGCCGGAAGGCCGGCGGCTACGCTCGACAGGAGCAGCACGAGGAAAAGCAGAATGCGCGAGGGCGACATAGCCTTGTGATTACTTTAGACGAATCCGCGTGGCCGACGTTGGTACAGTTCTCTCACTTCTATCTTCCCTTCGTTTTCACTTCCTGCGATACTTGAACGTGCCCACCCGGTGCGCCAATTCCATCCACAATAAAAAGGTGAAGAAGCAATGTCAGCAAAGTACATCTTTGTGACCGGCGGAGTTGTGTCCAGTCTCGGCAAGGGCCTGGCCGCAGCCTCGATTGGATGCCTGCTGGAGAGCCGTGGTCTACGCGTCAACCTGATGAAATTCGATCCCTACCTCAACGTGGATCCAGGCACGCTTTCCCCTTTTCAGCACGGTGAGGTTTTCGTGACCGACGACGGTGCGGAAACCGATCTCGATCTGGGTCACTACGAGCGCTTCACCCACGCCCGGCTCAGCCGCGATAACAATCTGACCACGGGCCGGATTTACGAGCAAATCATCACCAAGGAGCGCCGCGGCGACTACCTAGGCAAGACCGTGCAGGTCATTCCCCACGTGACCAACGAAATCAAGAATGCGATGCGCAAGGTGGCCACCGACGCGGATGTGACGATTGTCGAGATCGGGGGCACGGTCGGCGACATCGAGTCCCTGCCCTTTCTGGAGGCTATCCGCCAGATGCGGCAGGAGTTTGGCCGGGAAAACACCGTCTTCGTGCACGTTACCCTGGTCCCCTGGATCGGCGCCGCCCAGGAATTGAAGACCAAGCCTACACAGCACTCGGTGAAGGAACTGCTTTCTATCGGAATCCAGCCGGATATTTTGTTGTGCCGCACCGATCGCTTTCTGACCCATGAGATCAAGAGCAAGATCGCGCTCTTCTGCAATCTCGAGGAGCGGGCGGTGATTGCCGCCAAAGACGTGGCGTCGATTTACGAAGTGCCTCTCACCTTCGCCCAGGAAGGAGTAGACAAGCTGGCGTTGAAATATCTCCACATCGAAGCGAAGGAACCTGACCTGGGACGCTGGAAACAACTGGTGGAACGTTGCTACAACCCCCGCGACGAGGTTTCGATCGGGATCGTGGGCAAGTACGTCGAGTACGAAGACAGTTACAAATCGCTCAAAGAGGCGCTGGTGCATGGCGCACTGGCGTACGACCTGAAGCTGCGTGTGACCTGGATTGAAGCCGAGGGCCTGGAGAGCAAACACGCCGGGGATCGGCAGTACGAGGAACAGTTGGCCGGCTTTGACGGCATCCTGGTGCCCGGCGGATTTGGGAAGCGGGGAATCGAAGGCATGCTCAACGCCATTCGTTATGCGCGTGAGAATGCCGTTCCCTACTTCGGCATTTGCCTGGGCATGCAGACAGCCTGCATTGAGTTTGCCCGCAATGTTTGCGGCCTGGCAGGAGCCAGCTCGAGCGAATTCGATCCCTCCACCCCGCACCGGGTGATCTTCAAGCTTCGCGAACTGACCGGGGTCGAAGAGATGGGCGGAACGATGCGCCTGGGTGCATGGCCGTGCGTGTTGGCGGAGGATTCGATTGCCGCCAGATCGTACACTGCCACCCAGATCAGTGAACGGCACCGTCATCGTTATGAGTTCAACCGGGAATATGAAGCGCTGCTGACTGGCGCTGGACTGCGGATTACCGGCACCACGCCGGATTCGACCTACGTGGAAATTGTGGAGCTCCCTGGCCACCCCTTCTTCCTGGGCTGCCAGTTTCACCCTGAATTCAAGTCCAAGCCACTGGAACCGCATCCATTGTTCCGCTCGTTCATTGCGGCTTCCTACCAGAACCGGCTGCGGTTGCAATCCGGGGTGGCAAATCAGGACAAGAGCCTTACCCAGTCGTTGCCATGAACGACTTTGAAATCGGCACTGTGCGGGTGGGGTCGCCGTCGCTGTTTCTGATCGCCGGACCTTGCGTCATTGAGAGCGAAACGCACGCACGCTTCATGGCGGATGCCATCCAGCGCATTACCAGCGATCTGAACCTGCCTTACATTTTCAAGGCCTCTTACGACAAAGCCAATCGCACCTCGGCCACGGGCTTTCGCGGACCGGGATTAGAGCAGGGTGTGGGCATCCTGCGCCGGATCGCGGAGGCAACCGGTCTGCCGGTGATCACCGATGTGCACCAGGCCGGCGATTGCGAGCGCGTGGCGGAGGCGGTCGACGTTCTGCAGATCCCGGCGTTTCTTTGCCGGCAGACCGACCTGCTCCTGGCGGCGGCCAAAACCGGACGCGCCGTGAATATCAAGAAGGGTCAGTTCGTCGCTCCGTGGGACATGAGATTTGCGGTCGATAAAGTCACAAGCGCGGGCAATCCGCGAGTGTTCCTCACCGAGCGCGGCTTCAGTTTCGGTTACAACAACCTGGTAGTGGATATGCGCTCCCTGGCCATCATGCGCAAGATCGCTCCGGTGGTATTCGACGGGACGCATTCCGTCCAGACTCCGTCTTCAGCGGGCGGCCAGTCAGGCGGGCAACCGGAATTTATCCCGGTGCTGGCCAGGGCCGCTGTTGCCGCCGGCGTGGACGGCCTGTTTCTCGAAGTGCATGATGACCCGGCGAAGGCCAAATCCGATGGGGCAAATGCCCTTAATTTGGGGTATCTTAGGCCCCTTTTGGAAAACCTGGTAGAAATCCACAGCGTAGCTCGAAAAAGCCTGTAGCTTTCCTTGCCTCCTTCGGATAGATTATGGCGCAATATGGCCGTAACGAAAGTAACGGAGTCGGCCTACAATTTGGGACGCGGTAGGGGTTAATTGCGGTATTTTGCGCTACCAAAAAAAGGGCCCCTCGGGTGAGGGGCCAATCTGCCTTGGTTCTCTCGTTGTGTGAGAGCTTTTATGCGGCTTTAGTTTTGGGGCTGCGACGCAGCATTCCGGGGGGAGGGCTGCGGGTTCGACTGCTGCGTCGCGCCTATTGGTGAACTGCCGGTTGGCGAGTTCAAAGCCGCAAGACTGTTGTGCATCAACGTTACGTGTACGACCGTACCGGTGTTGCCCGATTCTGTGGTCTCCTCGCGAGGGGCATTGCCCATCGCCAGGCGATAAATTCTGTAGACCGGCACATGATGGTCGACGACTAAGTAGCGTACGACTGCATCTGCCATATCCTGAGATTTCTGAATTCCAACTTGTCCCCGTGCATGGGAGTAGCCCTGCACTTCGACGATGTAACCTTTTTGGCCTTCCAACTGCGTCGCGACCTGGTCCAAAGCCTCCTTGGCTTTGGCGTTCAATGCGGTCTGCGAGGAGCGGAAGTGAAGCTCAGTATCGTTTATCTGCTGATATTGGTCGAGATTGGTGACTGTCGTATTCAGCTGACTCGTTTGCGCATTGGCCTGCTGCGCCAACTGCTGCGCTTGCCCGGCCTGGGTGCTTGCTTGCTGCGCCTGCTGATTGGCAGAGTCGGCCGTGGTTTGTGCCTGATGGATGCCGGCCTGAGCCCGGCTATCCACGTCCTTAATGTCGTTCGCGTTCTTGGCTGTGAGCTGATCAAGCTCGTTCAGCCGGTCTTTCACCGGGGATACTTGACGATTGACCCACTTCTTCCGGGCCAAGGGGTTCATTTTTCCCCAGAAGCCTTCCGTCGACTTGGCTGGCAGCGGTTGCCCAGTTGCGTAGGTGGAGTTATCTGTAGCCGCACCGGAGGTGCTCGCGGGGGTCGAGCTAGCCGGTGCTGGAGTCGTGGCGCTGGTCTGCGGAGCGCCGTCTGCGGCCGGGGGATTTTGCGCCATTACCGGCACGCCTAAACTGGCTGCCAGCAAAATTGCTGCGATCGATCCCGGGGTTGCAGTGCCTTTGTTCACGTTTTCCCTTTTGTCGGCCCAAAACTGGGTGAGAAGAGACGCGCACACCCGTCGCTTCCGCACTTGCCAGACTCTATTGCAAGCGATTGGCCAAACCGCTGTTTTGCGAAAATAATTTCTTTATCTGTTTCATTTTAAATTGCTTAGCACGGAGTTTATTCCCAAATGTGGATAATTTGTTAGCAACGAATAGCAGTGGAAAACGTGCACTTTTCTCTAGGGGGTGGGCAAAAAATGCTCGGCCCTCGTGCAGACAGATTACTGGGGTACCAAAAGCGAAGGCGGCAAACCTACCTGCTACGGACACTAATCACCCGCATCTCAGGAACTTGCATATTCCAATCCGCAGGAACAGTGTCGAAAATCAAGCGAAAGTCGCGGCTCTGCCCGGGTTCGATCGGAGCAGCGGAGACGGGTTGGGTATCCACGTAGGGTTGGCGGGTGCGAATGAGGTTGAGCGGGAGAGACAGCCTTTGGGCAAATTGGCCCACATCGTTATGGAAACCAACCTGGACGGTGATCGCCGTGAGGGTTCGATCGCCGGTGTTGGCGATCTGGCCATCAATGTAGGTGACTTTGGCCCCGGAAAAGCTGGTCGCTTCGCTCATTTGGATACCGCTGATGGAGAGTTTCGAGGCATAGGGGTCGGCGGCCGCCATCCCCGTCCCAGTCGAGGAAGACTCCGGGGTGCTGCGGCCGCCGGCCACGACCAGGATCCCGAGACCGAGGATGACAGCCGCGGCAGCAATGATCCACGGAAGCCACGAGGTTGGTTCGCGGTTTTGGTGCGAAGCGAGGAAGCCCGCGTCTTCCCCAGGTTTGGGGTCAGTTCCGTCTTTTGGTTCGGAAGTCGACATCAACGAGATTGTACCTGCCTACAACTCAATTCGAGACTTGGCCCTTCCACGACCATGGGTGCCCCATATCTCGTGCTGTTACGAGATATGGGATTCCGCGAATCTCAACGTTTTTGCCTATGGGCCCGAAAACTGGCGGAGTTAGACCTGTGGAATCCCACATCTCGTAACAGCACGAGATATGGGGCACCCATGGTCAACGGCAATTGGAGATTCTCGATTGGAGGCTCTCGCTCTGCCCGGAGCCGTCTCAGCCGAAACGGGCCTTCTTGACCGATTGACGGAGGTCATTGCCGCGCATCTCGACCTCTACACACATTTCCGATAAACGAGAACGCATGCGCTCTCCGATCCGGTCACCCAGCGTCTCTTCGCGAATCGTCTTATCGGCATTGCGAGCCAAGGCTGCCGGCGCATTGGGGTAATTGGTGGTGATCAGGGTTGTCCGCTTGTCGTTGTAACGCGTGTTGAGGACAAGAGCCACCGTGTCCCAAACCCAGTCGGTGGGCTTTTGTGCACCCAATTCATCCAGGATCAGCACTTCAGCCTCAAACACAGGGGCCAGGATCTGCAATTCTGTGGATGCAACTGTAGGGTTGTAAGACTCCTGGATGCGCTTGAGCAATTCCCGGTAATCGCAGAAGAGAGCGCGCACCCCTTTTTCTAAAATCAATGCCTGGGCGATGCCCACGGCCAGGTGAGTCTTTCCGACACCTACGTCTCCCGTCAGCAGCAGCCCTTTGCCCTCCGTGGTAACCGGATATCCGGCCACGAAATTGCGCGCCATAATGTGAGCTGCCGACAATGACCTGTCTGCCCCCGGATAGCCGGCCTCGAACGTTTCCAGGGTGCAATGCTCATATCGTTTTGGGATCGAGGCCCGATTCAGAAGCCTGGCCGCTTGCACTTGCAAGCGACATTCGCACGGCTGGGCGTAGCGTTCACCATCGGGTTGGGTCATCAGACGCAGGCCGGAGTCTTTACAGATGGGGCAGAATTCGCTCATGGGACTAAGGCCAACTTACCTGAAGCGAGGACCGCTCGCCAGGATAGCGGAAGGTGGAAGAGTGGAAAGAAAGCAATAAATGACCTAAAATGGAGTTTCGAGCCTTGCGTTCCGGGCTTGCAGGAAAGGTTTTGTCAGATGCCAAAAGAGGGAATCCATCCAAATTACAAACAAATCCGGGTGCAATGCGCATGCGGCACCGGGTTTGAAACGCGCTCGACCCACAAGGGCGATATCCACGTGGAAATTTGTTCTGCCTGCCACCCGTTTTTTACCGGCAAGCAAAAGCTGGTCGATACGGCAGGCCGCGTCGAGCGGTTCCGCCGCAAATATGCCAAGTCTGATACCGGCAAGGCTGAAGGCGCCAAGACTTCCGCGTCCAAGTAAACACGGCTGGTCTCGAACAAAGGCCTCCGGCGACGGAGGCCTTTGTTGTCTCGGCGGCTTATGAAAAAAGTTTCCATGAAGAAGAACTGGGACAACCCGCGCGAGAACAGCATGCCGCCGGCTGCTCGAGTGCCGGCCTCGGTCGAGATCGGCGGTGTGTGTGTGGCCCCCGCCACAGTATTGGCGCCTATGGCGGGCGTAACCGACACTGTATTCCGGCGCTTCATCCGCAACGCCAGCGTTTTTAGCGGAAGTGAGGAGTCTCCTCGAGTGCCCGTCGCCTGGTGGAGGCGCCGATTAGCAATCAGCAATCCGGCTGCGGCCTGATCATGACCGAATTCACTTCGGCGGACGGCCTGTCGCGCATGCGGGAATCGAAGCGTAAGCGCTATCTCTCCTACGACGACGACGAACACCCCATCTCTGCCCAGCTCTTCGGTTCTGATCCAGCGACCCTGTCAGAGGCGGCAAGAATTGTCGAGGGCGCCGGCTTTGACATGGTGGACCTCAATCTCGGGTGTCCAGCGAAGCGCGTGGTCAGTTGTAATGGCGGCAGTGGCCTGTTGCGCGACCTTCCCCATATTGCAACCATCTTTGAGCGCGTAAGGGCGGCGGTGCAGATCCCCTTCACGGTCAAATTCCGCATGGGTTGGAGTGACCAGCACATTGTTTGCGTTCCCTTGGCTCGGCTTGCTCAGGAGAGCGGCCTGAATGCGGTGGCGCTGCATGCACGCACCCGGGAACAGGGCTACTCCGGCCAGGCTCGCTGGGAATATATTGCCGCGGTGAAAGATGCGATTCGTATCCCGGTGATCGGGAACGGAGATATCCGCTCCCCCGAGGATGCGTGCACCATGGTTGCGGAAACCGGATGCGACGCGGTCATGATCGGCCGCGCCGCGCCCGCCAACCCCTGGATTTTTCGCCAGATCGCGCAATACACGGCCTTCGGCAGCTACGAACAGCCGGCTCCGATGGACCGCTATCGGATGATCCGGGATTACTTCGTCATGCTGGTGGAAGAAACAGAAGAGACCGCCGCCATCAGCGGCAGGATGAAGCAGTTTGCGTCCTGGTTTACGCATGGTGTGCCTGGCGGAGCGATTTTGCGCAAGAGCATCTATGAGGCGAGGAGCAGCGACGCGGTGCTCGCTGCGGTCGATGCGTTCTTCGCGGCGCAGCCGCAACAGCTGGTTGCCGCGGGAGCCTGATCCTCGGTGAAGAAACGCACCTGAGAATCTCTCCCCGCAACAAATCTTGGGTGCCCCACATCTCGCTCGTTTTTCGCGAGATGTGGGATACCGATAACCTCGATGTTCATTGCTCATAGAGTGAAAGACTGGCCGGTATAGAGCCGTGGTGATCCCACATCTCGCGAAAAACGAGCGAGATGTGGGGCACCCAAGGTTCTTCGCAGGTACAGCAAAACCCGGCGCGGTCAGACAGACCCGCCGCGCTTGCGAAAGATGACCTTGGGCTCGGTGCGCCAACCCTCGTTTAAGGCGATCAGGGTCCAGGAAACTGCCGCGGACAAGTGCTGCAGCACGGTATCCATCGAAGGATGCACGCGCAGCGCGGGGACGATGAAATACAACAGCGGCGAGTGGTGCTGCAAAGGGATACCAGCAAAGTATCCGTTCGCTTCCAGTTCGCCAGCCCCGGTGGCGTTGCGCTGCTGCTGCAACCAGTGCACGCGAATCCAGTAGTCCAGTCCCTGCAGGGGGAAGTGGAGATCTTCGCCCGCTTTCAGTTCCAGGATTGCTAACCGTCCAGCGCGTGTCACCGTAAGCAGGTCAAGCATCGCGCGGTCGGCCGCTGCGAAGGCAGGCACCTGGTGGTAGATCATGTGTCCACCAAGGCAGTCGTCTATCTGGCTCAGATCGCCGGCCAGGGTCGACTGGAGCCACGATTCCGGCTGCAGACGAAAGAGCGGATTGCGCACCGTACCCTCAGGATAGCGGCTCTCAAAGAGCCTTTGCATCAGATCGGTAAAGCCTGGTTCAGTATCTTCCAGCAACGGTGTTTCGTTGGCCCCGGCGCCAAACGTGACGTTGGCCTGGCGCGCAAAGGAGTCGGCCACAAATCCCTGGCGAACGCGTGCGAATTCCAGGCCATAGAGGGAGAGTGCAACCTCGTTGGCGCTGCGTGCGGCGACGGTAACCCGGCTTTGCATGCCCGGGGGTAATAGCCGCAGGATACGAGTCACTCCGTCCTGGGCTCGCTCCATCGCTGCCTGGGGGTTGAAGGCATGCACCAGGCGCATTTTCAAATTGCCCTGGTCCGCGGTGTCGATGCGCAGCAAGTCCTCGCTGCCCGCACTCACTTCGTAAAGTTCCCATTGCGCCAGCTCCCGGTTGAGCCAGGCCATGCGTGCCCGCGTGGTGCTTCCGCATCCGGCAGGCAAAAACACTTTGAGTCCCTGGCATACTCTTTTGCCACCATAGTGGTCCCGGCAATACGCGAGCCAGAGAATTCCCAGGGTCAGTACGCCATCGATGATCGCCGGGCTCTCCTCGGCGTTGACTCCGATAAGCGCCCAGCATTGCTGACCGCGCACCAGCAAACCTCGCGCGTACGCAGGCCCAAAGCTGTGCTCCAGATCCATGGCCGAGCGCAGGCTTTCTAATTTGTACTCGTTAAAGTGACGACTAAGCAGGCGCTCCAACAGCAGCAGATACCTGGACCTTGACAGGGCGCGGGTGGCGGGCGTTCGCAGGTCGCGCTCTCTTACTACCTCCAGCGATTGCGGGCGCTGCGTACCCAGACGGCGCACGCGGATACGCAACGTCTCTTTGCGTGCCTCCAGGCCTACGACCGTGCGGACAATATTTCTCTCCTCAGACCACAGATGCAGGACGCAGCGGCCATGCTCAGCCGAGATCGAGTAGTGGCTTGCCGCCATCTCGAACAGCACACGGCCATCTTCAAGCAGGGCAGCGCGAGGATAGTCGGAGAAAAATTGCTCCAGTAAACGGGCGAGTTCCGTTGGGGAAAACTCAGCCTTCTGCTGGATTTCCAATTGAGTTTCTACCAGCCCATGCGCGCAGACAGCTGGGTGACGTGTGCGATGTGGTGACGACCGTGCCAATCGTAGAGGATGGCCGCCTGCTCGACCGATTGCGGGCCGTTCGCAGGATGCATGTAGCTGCGCTTCCAGTCCTGCTCATCGAGCGATGAAAAGAGCCGCACCCAACGTACATGAAGCGCGCTTAATAAATCGAGTGAGGTGGAGACGGGCTCTGCGCGGGCGTCTTCCAGCTCAGCCCAACGGTTTTCCTGATAAGCGAAAATTGTTGGCGAGTCTTCGGTCAGGGCGAGACGCACCCGGGTATAAGCATTCATGTGGCTGTCGGCGACATGATGGACCAACTGGCGTACGGTCCATCCGCCGGGCCGATAGGGCGTTTCGAGCTGCTGGTCCGTAAGAGGGGCGACCGCTGATCGCAAGCTCTGCGGCAACTCCCGTATACCTTCAACGGCCGGCACTTCGTTCCTGGGGAGTAAATGACTCCGCTCGCCTGGGACCTCCGATGGGGTAGCGAAGAGAATCGTCAGATGTCATCCCGACATCTTAGAGCAATCACTCTGCGGGTGGAATGGCGTAATACCCTTTGCGCGACTGCACCTTCAGACCATCTCCCTTACACTCGACGTCGATCTTGCGATAGCTCCCGTCCAATTTATCGTTGGTTGGGGTGTAGCTGGCGACGTACTGGGTACGCAGCTCTTCCTCGATCTGGGCGAAGGCAGCTTCCATCTTCTTGCCGTTGTTACCTACATCAATGACGCGCCCGCCGGTCTCTTCCGCCATTTTCCTCATGGCCGCGTCACCGGTGTAGCCCATGGTATAAACGCCGCGCCCGTAAAAGCCGCGATCCGCAATCAGCAGCACGTAGACGATGCAATTCGCCTTTTGCGCGGCTTCGATGGCGCCCTGGGGCTTCTCCATGCTGCCCTGATCTTCACCATCGGTGAGGATGATGATGGCCTTGCGGCCGGTTTCCTGCTGCAGCTTGTCATGGGTGGCCAGGTAAACGGCGTCGTAGAGCAGCGTGCCCCTGGGCGTACCCGAGGGCATGCCGCCACCGCCCCCGGTCCCAACATTGATTTGCGCCTTGTCCATGGCATGAGACAGGGCGTGGGCGTTGCTGGTGTAGTCGGAGAGAAGGTCGACATTCACATCGAAGGAGATGAGAAAAGCTTCATCTTTCGAACGCAGCACGCGGCTCAGGAAAGCAGCGCCGGCCTGCTGCTCCAAAGGGAGAACGTTCTCCTGGCTGCCACTGGTGTCGAGCAGGATACCCAAGGTGAGGGGTTGATCGTTTTCCGCAGCGAAGTTCTTGATCTTCTGGGGCGCCTTGTCTTCCAGGACGTTGAAGTCATCCTTAGTGAGATGGGGAATAAGCGCGCCGTGCTTGTCGTGCACGGTGAAGTAAAGGCTCACCAGGTTGACGTTGACTTTAAGGGTCGCCACCGGCTGCTGCTGGTCGTCCTGATTGGGGTCGCCCGCCGGCCCCTGAGGCGGAGCGTCGGGAGAAGGCGCAACCTGCGCTCTGGCATTTACGGCAGCACAGCACAGCATGGCGCTCAGCAAGATCGCCCAGGGCGAACGCAGGAGACGGAAATTCATGGAGGTTAGACGATGAGACATGGCAGAACGATACCTCGGGAGCCTTACAACGCCGGCAGCGCGTCTGGTAATCTTATGTCTCATATAGTAAGTCACAACGAGTGCGCGGGATTTGAGGATGGCCATGAACCGAGTCGTCCGCCTGGGGGATCTTCTGGTGAGGCAGGGTGTCTTGGTAATGGTGTTGTTGCTGCCGTGTTTGCTGCCAACGGGCTTGATGGGGCAGCAGCAGAAAACGCAGGATCAGAGTGTGCCGGATGCGCCCACCCCGCAAGGGCCTGACAGTCTGGGCAATCTCACTTTGGGCGTAACACCGGGAAAAGGATCTCAAGAGACTCCCCCAGACCAAGGGACAAACAGCACCCAGGTGCCGCCCGCCTCCGGCAACCAGCCAGCCGGCGCAGGCGCGGTTCAACAAACACCCCCGGTGGTGACCGCACCGGGAGAGCTGCAAAAGGATTTGGCGACGTTTCGCACCACCGTCAACTACGTCGTTGTGCCGGTAACCGTGCTGGACAAGAAACACAACCAGGTGGCGGGGTTAACCTGGCGCGATTTTCAAATCTACGAGAACAACAGGCGCCAGGATATTCGCCTCTTCAGCGCCGACCTGGTGCCGCTCTCGGTTGCCCTGGTCATCGACCAAAGCCTGCCCCGGGACACCATGAAGAAAGTGAACGATAGCCTGTCTGCGATCCAGGGAGGGTTCACTCCCTACGATGAGATTGCAGTATTCACTTACGCCGATGGGGTGAACAACCCTACGGATTTCACCGCGGCGTTGAGTGCGCGGATACCAGCTGTGCTGGAGCAGGCAAAAAAGCCTGGGGACTACCTGGGCATCCCGATCAACAGCGGGCCGCTTTATGGCGGACCCACTATCAACGGTCGATCGGTAGACCCGAATCTGGATCCGCAGCGGGGAAATTCCGGCTTTGGTGTGATTCCCAAGGAAATTCATACGCTGAACGATGCCATTCTGGCCGCGGGCAAAGCTCTTTCTACCCGGCCCCAGGGGAGCCGCCGGATCATTTACGTAATCAGCGATGGAAAGGAATCACGCAGCAAAGCCAACTTCCGTGAGGTCGTTAAGTATCTTGAAACCAACCAGATCGCAGTCTACGGCACCCTGGTGGGGGATTCGGCCACCTGGGGGCTGGGCTACCTGGACAGGTTCAAGCTGCCGCTGCTGCCACTTTCCCCGGACAACATATTGCCCAAGTATACGGATGCGACTGGCGGCCACCTGTACTCTGAGTTCACTGCCAACGGAATCCAGCGCAGCTTCGCAGAGCTTGCCGTCCTGGCGCGCACGCAATACACCCTTGGCTACTACAGCCACCTTCCGGTTATGGACGAGAAATATCGAGTCCTCGATGTTCGCGTCCTGCGGCCGAATCTCGACGTCGTCGCCAAGAGGGGATATTACCCTACGGCAACCAACCAATCGCGATGACCGGAGCCGGCGGGCACCCGGGCTGGAGCTTTATCGGCCTGGGGCTGGCGGCGTCGGCCTTCTGGGGCGCGAGTGATTTTCTCGGCGGCCTCGCCACCCGAAAATCCCACGTGGTTCTGGTGGTCGCCGTGGCCCACGGCCTCAGCCTGGGACTACTGCTGCTGATCGCGTTTGCGACCCATTCCGCTCCTCCTCCGGAACCCTTCGCTCTTATGGGTCTTTGTGCCGGAGCGTTTGGGGGTGTGGCGCTCATTCTCTACTACCAAGCCTTATCTCTGGGGGAGATGGGACTCACCACTGCCCTCACTGGCTTGCTCACGGCAATCGTACCCGTGATCTATTCATTTTTTAGCGAGGGTTCTCCCAAGTCGAGCCAGCTCGCGGGATTCTTGATTGCGGCCGCTGCTATCGCGCTCATTGCCTACACGCCCGCAGGCATGCCTCGTCCCCTCGCCCTTGGCCTGGCGACATTCGCGGGCCTTGGTTTCGGTGTGTTCCTGGTGGTGTTGAAGGTGGGCAGCACCCATGGCCTGTTGTGGCAACTCATTTTTTCCCGTGCTGCCAGCGCTGCACTCGCAAGCACGATGGTGATCTGGGCGCTGGTTCGCCCCCACAAGGACGCGGCGACCTGGCGCCAGCAAGCTCGCGGACATCGCTTCTTTTGGATTGCTGGATCTGCCGGGGTGTTGGAAGCTACAGGAAGTCTGCTTTATATGCGCTCGGCGACGCAGGGCCGGCTGGATGTGGCGGCAGTACTCGCGTCACTTTACCCGGTAGTCACGATTATTTTGGCTGCCTGGTTTCTGAAGGAGCGGACCACGTCAAGTCAGGCATTCGGAATGGCACTGGCATTAGGCGCCGTCGTGCTCGTTTCCCTCTAACGGAAAGCTATTTGACCTCAGTGGTCACTTCAGACTTCGGTGGGGGCGCATCCTGCTTGACCGGATCTGGTGTTCCCTTGATGGCGTCTTTGAAGCCACGCATTCCCTCGCCCAGCCCCTTACCGAGCTCAGGAAGCTTGCGCGGGCCGAAGATTAAGAGTGCGACCACCAAAACGACAATGAGGTGAGTAGGTGTGAGTAGTTCGCCCATGGAATTTCTCCGCTTCTTCTATTGTCGCACAGTAGGTGCCTTGTGACCGCGCGAGCGTGCCCAATCATAGTACGCCTTGGCCCTGCTATTGGACCCGCTATTTGGATGGATTGTCGAGGCGCTTCGAGACCATGGTGTAAAAGGCAGGAAGATTTTCTCCCCGGCCCAGAGTCAGGCGACGATAGACCTTGATGAGCGGATACAGCCGCGCACCCCGGACCACCAGGGTAGGCACAACAGCAACCCCCTCGCCGGGATACGGCGCAAGCTCCCATTCCCCCGCATAGCGCCCGCGGATCACCTCGCCGAAGTAGCTGCCCCATAAACGCGTCTGGAATTCCAAATCTTCGTCGGACTGGCCGTCGAGAATCTGCTCCAAGACCTCGACCGAAGACTCACTCAGGTCAAGCCGCCGGCGATGGTCGGCCCAGGCGACGCGTACGGCTTCCTCCGCGTACGCAGCCATCATGTCTGCGAGGGATGCGAAGTTGCTTTCGGCCAGCTTCGCTTTAAGCATTTTCACTCCCAATCTTCACAGGCCAGTCTGGCGAAGTGCGCATTTTCTTGAGGAAAAGCCGCGCCGGCTTTCGTTCCTCTGTAAACGCCAGAAGTGAAATCGCTTTGACGGTCATAGGCTCAGCCTAACGCTTCTGCCGTCTGACAGGAAGCGAAGTGCAATGTATCTTAAGGATTACTGGGCGTACGGTTTGCGGAGGTTTGGTTGAAGGTATTTGGCGTTGCTGCACGGAAGTGGGGGGCTGGCCTCCTGGGTATGGGTCTGTTGAGTACTGGTTTGATGCTGGGCAGCATGGCGGAAGCGCAGGTGATTCCCCCCGCGCAGACTGTGCCGGAAACGCCCTCACTCCAGAACGAGTCGCTGAAACCTCTGGATTATCGAAATAAGTACGATATTTATGGTGGTTTTGCTTCGTCACACTTTAACGCCGGCCCGGCTTTGATTCCGGGCGCCAACCTGGGCGGTTTTGACATCCAGGGCACGCTCTGGTTAAAGATGCGGCTGGGCGCAACTGCCAACGTGCGCGGCTACTACGGGACCACGGGTGTGGTTCCCAACCCTGACAGCATCCGCGGCCCCTTCATTTATGAGCACCTGTTCATGGCTGGACCTTCGATCCGCGGCCCAAAGAACGAACACGCCGCATTGACCTTCCACGCTCTTGTTGGGGGCTCTTACGGAGTATTTGACTCGGCCGTTGACCAGGGACTCTCGGGACCCAATCTGGGGCTTTTCAACAACGGCGTGACACTGGCTACGGCACTCGGTGGATCCCTCGATCTGAACCGCTCGCCAAAATTTTCCCTGCGCATTTCCCCGGATTACTTACTTACCCGCTTCGGCGGAGTATCGCAGAACGAATTCGCTATATCCGTGGGGGTGCTGTACCGCCTGAGCAAAATGCGTAGCCATTGACGCCGCGAAGGTTGTGAAAAAAGCTCCCTCAAGAAGTCCAATTGCCAGCGGACCCCTGGGTGCCCCACATCTCGCTTGTTTTTCGCGAGATGTGGGATTCCGTTGCCTTATCTTTGCAACTTCGGAGTTTGCGTCGTCCTTTCAAGGCGAACGGTCAAGGCTCGTGGAATCCCACATCTCGCGAAAAACGAGCGAGATGTGGGGCACCCTGGGTCCGCGATCAGGACAGATCCAAGTTGAGAAATGCGTTCTCACAACAAGGCGTCGCAGCCGACTTCCAAGGCGGATACACCTGCCAGACAGAATTAAGTCGGCTTTCCATTGGGGAGCCATTGCGGCTTCCATGTGGTCTGGGCGAGCCACGCTATCGGTTCTATCATCGACCCGATCGCTCGCGTCATATGGGGAAAGTCGAT
Source organism: uncultured Acidobacteriaceae bacterium (assembly GCA_963717225.1). Classification (GTDB taxonomy): domain Bacteria; phylum Acidobacteriota; class Terriglobia; order Terriglobales; family Acidobacteriaceae; genus PALSA-350. The sequence continues at coordinate 42,366 of CAVQWB010000046.1, forward strand.
GCCGGCGATTTCGTCGCTTGGCTGGTGGTAGTCGGCGTGAAGCCCAAAACTGGAAACGGTTTGGGCAATGATTCCCCGCCGGGCAAGACTATAGTTATCTGACCGCTTAAAGAAATTTTGTGCCGGGTGAGGGTCGGCGACCAGGGCGGCACCGTGGCGCACGAGTTCCGGGCCCAGGTCAGTGCGTCCGAAACCGGTGAGCCACAGGCCATCCTGGGGCAGAGCGGGATCACGGCGGCCGATCATTTCAAACTCCAGGTTGGCCACGATCTGATCCAGTGGCACCGGAGAATGATCAAGAAAATATCGATTCCCGTAGCCGCCGATTTCTTCTGAACCAAAGAGGACGAAGAATAAGGTGCGGAGAGGCCGGGCCCTACCGGCAAAGACCCGCGCCAGTTCGATGACTGCGGTCGTTCCAGAAGCATCGTCATCGGCGCCGTTATAAATCCGATCGCCCTTCTTCTCCGGCCCAACCCCCAGGTGATCCAGATGGGCGGTAAGCAGGATCGCGCCTTTTCCCGAATCGGAGCCCCGCAGAATGCCTACGACGTTCCACGTCTCTTTTCTGGGCATCTGGGCAAACCCCGCCAGGCGACGGGCGATGGGAGGCGGCAGAGTCGTGGGGAGTGGGGCCTTTTGCAGGAAACTGCCGTGATCGCCGCCCGGCTCCAGGCCAAACCCGGCGAACAGCGAGGCGGCGTAGAGTGCGGCCAGATGTTCGTCGCGGGTGCCGCTGCCGCGTCCCTGCAGCTCATCGGAAGCAAGAAAGCTCATATCGCCGCGGATGCAAGGGATGCAGAGGGCTGCCTGCGCCGATTTCATCATCTGGCTATGGCAGGCAGTCACGCCCAGCGACATCGCACACAGAACTGCCTTGGTTAGCAAACGCATCGGGAAAGTATAATGGAGGTCTTCCGAGTACTTTCACTGAGCGGATACCGGCGCCTCATCGTCTGGTGCTTTGAGACTGCCCCAACGAAAAAAACAGATTTGCTGGTAAGGGACCATCGATGCGCCGAATTCAGGGTTTGTGTTGCTTGTTGCTCCTTGGTGTGACCGGTTGCGATTTTTTTACTCCTCAAACCAACAGTGGAGGCGGCACCAACACCGGCGACTACATCTATGTCGGCAATGGAAACAATACCTTCATAGCCGGTTTCGGCGTCAACAGCAGCGGAGGACTTTCGGTTCTCAGCAACTCGCCCTACAACAACGGAGTGGCCGCGCAATCGCTGGCGGTGACACCTGCCAATACGTTCCTGTACGCGGGAACGACCAACGGCATCTACGAATACCTGATTAATAGCAACGGTTCGATTACCGTTCAGAATGGTGGCAGCGCCGTCGCTCAGGACATGGTTGCAACCCAGATGCAGGTCGATAGCACCGGAGGCTATCTGCTGGCATCGGGCGTGGGTACGTCGATTGGGGCACAGGCCATCGGCATTTACACAATCAACGCCACGACAGGCTTGCTGACCGCGGTCACGGGTTCTCCTCTAGCCCTTTATACCGGTAACGGCAACACGCCAGTCGTGGTCACGCCGACCGGAATGCTTATCACGCCCAACAACTCTATCGTTTATGTTTCCCTCTATACGCTGGGCGTGCAGGTCCTGACCCTGGGTACGGGAGGCGCTCTCAGTGCGGGTTCTGCCCCCACTATCCTGCCCCCTATCAGTACTTCGACCAGCCCCTCGGACGCCGGGCTGGCGAGTGATCCTCTTTCCGCGTTCTTATTTGTGGCCGAGATTAATACCGGGCTTCGCGTTCTGAGCATTGGCACCGGTGGCTCGCTCAAGGAAGTTTCTGGTTCGCCTTACGCGGTAGGAACAGGACCAACAGCTGTGATCCTGGACACGACGGGCAGCTATGTCTATGTCGCGAATAAGGGCAGCAACAATATCAGCGCTTTCACGCTCACCGCGGCCTCGGGCAAACTGACGGCAATTGCAGGATCCCCGTTCTCTTCGGGAGGACAGGTGCCGATCGCGATGATTAATGACAATACCAAGAAATTCGTGGCGGTTATCAATTCAGGGAACAACGGCACGACAGGCAACAGCGACATGCAGGTTTTCAGCTTCGACGCCACCACGGACGGAAAACTCAACCCTGTTTCGACCGCCACCACAGGGACTGATCCGACGCTTCCTCTGTCCCTCGCAGCCTCGCATTAGCCCCGGAGCCAAGTGTCTCTGGAGCTTGAGAACGATCTGCTCTTTCAATTTCTTGTCCACGAGTTACCTCTCCTGCTTGAAAGATCAAGCGATACCTGTTGCTCATAGCTGCATCACTCGCTGTCTTGAGTAACAGCGCCCGTTTCGGATTGCGGCAAGAATCGGATTGCCTGGAAAGCATCGATGGGTACAACAAAAGTTGCAAGGTTTCGCTTGCTGTTGTCAGCGGCGAAACAATTGAGCGCTGATACAACCCATGCGCCATTTCACTGAAGCGCATTGCGTGGGGACCATAAGTAGCACCGTGTCTTGGATTTTTCTCTGAACTCGATGGTCTAATGCTGACAGGGAGACTCGCCCCTCATATGTTTGCTGTCTGGTCACTGTTTCGCCGAACTGGCCCGCGCCGGCTTCTTTGCTCCGCACTGTGCGTTGCACTGACGGCCGCTATGAGTGGCTGCACCCGTTTGCGCGAGCACCTCAAGCCCGAAATGGTCTACGTTGTGGCCAAGCAAACCTACCTGAGAGATCGGGTGGCCGCTGTATCAAATCGAGTCGCCCTGGTGAGCAATGGACAACCGCTGGAAGTAGTCGAACACGGCCGCCGATTCCTGAAGACCAAGACAGCAAAGGGTGAGGTGGGCTGGATCGAAGAACATATGGTCATCGACCAGGCCACCTATGATCAATTCGCCGCCCTCGGGCAGCAGCATGCCCACGACCCGGTGGTCGCTACGGGGGTTCTGCGTGACGACCTCTATTTGCACGTGAAACCTGGCCGCGAGACGGACCGGTTCTATTTGCTCCCGGAAAACGAAAAGCTTCAGTTATTGATACGTGCTTCGGTGCCTAAGCCGGCGCCGCCCCAGGGCTTTCTTCCGGCGGCCCATCCCGCTGTGAACAACGCAAAGGGGAAGAAGTCAGCCCTGGCAGGGGAGCCACCCGTCCCGATGGAAGACTGGTGGCTGGTACGAGACAGTAAGGGACAGGTTGGTTGGATGCTTTCACGCCGGCTGGATGTGGATGTTCCGGATGAGATTGCAGGTTATTCCGAAGGGCAGAAAATCGTGGGTGCTTATGTCCTAACCAAGGTCTACGATTCGGCATCTTCGCTGCCCGACAAGCTGGTACCCGAATATGTCTCCGTCACCAATGCCTATAAGGACGGCCTTCCTTACGATTTCGATCAGGTTCGCATTTTTACCTGGAATACGAAGAAGCATCGCTACGAAACAGCCTTCCGCCAGCGGAACCTCGAAGGCTTACTGCCGGTCTCGGTAAGTGTGAGCAAGAACGCCCAGGGTCAGCCGGTGCCCACGTTCTCGATCACCGTAGCCACGAGTGAGGCAGTCAAGGTTGATCCGCTCACGGGGGTGACGCGCCCTGCTGAAACCGAAGTGCTGAGCTATCAGCTTGAGTCCGGCATGGTCAAGCGTGTTACGCAGGCCGGGGCGCCAGGTCCGACGCCAGTATCTAACAAGGCCAAACCGGCCGTGGCACATTCCCATCATCATCGCGGGAAGGGCAAAGCGGCCGGCGGCTAGATGGGCTGCGGAAAAACTCTTTCGTCTGAAGGGCCGGGGCTTTAGATGGCGTTTGTGAGAACAGGGATTTAGATAGTCCCGCAGGGACGGCTGAACTTAGCCCAGGACGCTAGTCCTGGGTGCCTCAAGAAACATGATTGAGTCCCGCAGGGACGGCTGAAGGAGGATTGCGTCGCGGCGTATTTTCTGCCGTCCCTGCCGGGACTTGATCGTTTTCCTGAGCCTACCCAGCACTGCGTGCTGGGCTACTATCGGCCGTCCCTACGGGACTGGTTCCGTTATTTCCACCGGCCATCGTCTACACCCTCGGCACCGTGGTGCTTCCAGGCAAACATCAGCATCGAACCGTCGAAAAAAGTAATTTGGACAAGTTTGAAGTTCAGCCGTCCCTGCGGGACTAAATTCGGTTTTCGCTTGTTATTCGACCTTTTTCCGCAGCCTGTAGATAACCCCAGATCCCGGCCACCCGCAACACACCTTCCACTATCACGAGTCAGCTCAGAAAATCTGCGATCGCCGCCACCACCATCTCTTGCTCCTGAAACGTGAGTTGGGGGTAGATAGGCAGCGCCAATACCTCTTCGGCCGCGCGTTCACTCTCAGGAAAGGCCCCGGTGGGATAGCCCAGGCTCTGCAACGCGGGTTGCTGATGGAGTGCCAGGGGATAGTAAATCTCTGATCCGATCCCCCGCTCCAGGAGAAAGGCTTTCATTTGATCCCGGCGGCGAGCCCGGATGACGTACTGGTGGAAAACGTGCGTGGCCCTGGACTTCGTCTTTGGCAGGACCACTCCGTTCTGTGGATAAGGCCCGGTGTCAATCAGGCCCGCCTGCTCAAAAAGGACCCGGTAGTGTTCGGCCAGGAGCCGGCGCTCAGCGTTCCATTCGTCGATGTAGGCTAGCTTCACCAGCAGAACCGCCGCCTGGATTGTGTCCATACGGCTATTCCAACCGACCTCGTCGTGGTAGTAGCGGCGGTGCATCCCATGCACGCGCAAGAGGCGGACGCGTTCAGCGATGGTCTCTGTCCCAGCCGTCACCATACCCGCGTCGCCGGCGGCGCTGAGGTTCTTGGTGGGGTAGTAGCTGAAAGCGGCAGCGTCGCCCAAAGAGCCCGCCGGGCGCCCATCCCAGCAGGCCCCGAACGCCTGCGCCGCATCTTCGATCAGGAGTACGTTGTGCTCCTGCTTCAGTAGCTCGAAGGACTCCCAGTCGACAGTTTGTCCATAAAGGTGAACGGGTAGGATCGCTCGAGCCGCAGGTGCAGCTCCCAGGCAGGCTCTGGCCGCTGCGGGATCCAGGTTGAAGGTTTCCGGATCGATATCCGCAAGCAAGGGCTGAGCTCCGATGCGGAGAATGGCGCTCACCGTGGCAAAGAAACTGAAAGCGGTGGTGACAACCGCATCGCCGCGACCGATCCCCGCCCCTTCGAGCGCCAGCCATAGAGCGTCGGTGCCGGAAGAGCAGCCGATGGCGTGGGCTACCCCGCATTTTTCCGCGGCGGCGCGCTCAAACTCCCCCACCTGGGGACCCATAATGAAAGACTGAGAGGAAAAAACGCTTTCCACGGCCTTGAGGAGCTCAGGCCCGATGGCACGATATTCGCGCGAAAGGTCCAGGCTCGGCACCCTTAGCCGGGAACCGGCCGAACTTTCCTTCCTGTCTGCCACGTTCGTAATGGTAGCACCGTGAATCCGTGTCAACTGCCGGCGCCGAGGATGCATCTAAGTCCAGTAAATGTGTGCCATATGGCGTCTTTGCACGGTTTTTGCGCCATCCGCCTTTGCGGGGTCCGAACGCAATCCTGGAAGGCGTGTAAACTTTGAATAGCAGGACTTGAGCGCGTTCCGGCTCATAGCCCAACTTTGCAGTAGCTGCAAGAGCTTGAGCATTTTCCATAACGCATTTAGACCATCGTAGAAATGGGAGATCGGCACATGGACAATAAGCCGGCACAGAACATTCAGGACACGTTTCTTAATACGGTCCGGAAAGATAAGACTCCGATCACGATATACCTGGTCAGCGGAGTTAAACTCACAGGCAAAATACGCTCGTTTGATAAGTATTCTGTGTTGCTTGAAAACAACAGTCAGGAGCAGTTGATTTTCAAGCATGCCATCTCAACGGTGGTGAGCACACGCTCCGTGCTGCACACTGATCACCGTCCGAGCACCGGGGTTGGCCATCCACCCGCCAGCGCTCCGGGCCTTGGCGGGACGCGTCCTGACACCGCGGTGGCAGAAGGCTAGCAAGCAATCCGCAGCGGCTTCGATGAGGGTCTGCTGAAAATCACTGGCGTTCAAGCGGACCGGGCACTGCTTGTCGGTGTCGAGTTCGTCTCGCGGCCGCAGGCGTTGCCGCGTTCCGCGGCATTGGCCCGGAAAGCAGCAAAACTCTCTGAGATCGTCAGATCCGGAGACGACGCGACGGCGGGAGAGCCTCGTCCTGCCGTTCCTGACGACGGTGCGGCCTTTGCAGAATTTCGCGAGTTGGTCGCCGGCGCGGGGGCGGAAATTGTCGCCGAGGTGCTGCAGCGAAGACCCCGGCCGGATCCCGCTACCCTGGTCGGCAAAGGCAAGGTGGAAGAGATCGCGGCGGTCGCCAAATCGGCGCAGGCCACGTTAATTCTCGTTGATCACGATCTCACCCCTACGCAACTCAGAAACCTGGAACGGGCGTTGCCAGTCCGGGTAGTGGACCGCACCCAGCTTATTCTCGACATTTTCGCGCGCCACGCGCGCAGCCGCGAGGGCCAGCTGCAGGTAGAGCTGGCACAGCTGGAGTACATGCTGCCCAGGCTAGCCGGGCGAGGCGCAGCGATGTCTCAGCTTGGCGGCGGAATTGGGACCCGGGGACCCGGCGAAACCCAGTTGGAGACTGACCGGCGCAAGATCCAGCGGAAGCTACTCCAACTCAAGCGTGAACTCGAGGAGGTCCGCCGGGTGCGTGCGCAGCAGCGACACCGCCGGGCGGCAGTCCCGGTGCCTACGATCGCGCTGGTCGGCTACACCAACGCGGGAAAGAGCACGCTGTTCAATCGACTTACCGACGCCGGCGTCCTGGCTTCGTCGCGCATGTTTTCCACCCTCGACCCCAAGCTGCGCGCGCTGGTGCTGCCTTCGCGCAGGAAGGTCCTTTTATCGGACACTGTCGGCTTCATTAGTAACCTGCCGCACACCCTCATCACTTCCTTCCGAGCCACCCTGGAAGAAGTGGAAAAGGCAGAGGTGCTTCTGCAGGTGCAGGACTGCTCGAGCCCGCATCGGGAAGAACAAAAAGAGGAAGTGGAGAAGGTGCTTGGCGAACTGGGTGCGCTGGGCAAGCCAATTCTTTCGGTTTTGAACAAAATCGATTTACTGCCACCCGCGGAGCGATTGGCGTACGCGGCCGATCCCACGTCGGCGGCCATTTCGGCACAAACGGGCGAAGGTATCGACCACTTGCTCGAGCTTATGGATCGGGCTCTCACGGCAGACCCCATCGTTGAGGACAAGTTCATAGTTCCACAGCGGGAAGGCGCGGTTTTGGCCGCCCTGGATGCCGGAGCGTTGATTCTGAAGCGCGAGTTTTCAGGCGATTTGGTCGAACTCGCAGTCGCTGGACCAGCCTCATTGCTGGCGCGATATAGCCAGTATCGGGGCGCGAAAAATGGACTGAAAGTGAAAAATGGACTGAAGATAAGGACGGGCCGGGGGGGTGGGAGCGGAGCGACTTCCCACGAGACCGGCCCCGTCTGACCCTGATCTGGGTCTAGGAAGTACCTAAAGTATACGCTTGACTCCACCGATCCACAACGGATAAACCTACTCCCGGAAGACGCTGACCCTTTGGCAGCGCGACCCCAGGCTCCGCTGCCCATGATCACGACAAATTGGGCTGCAGAAGTTTGACAGCCAAATTTCGCCTCTGTTAAAAACAAAGGTCCCGGCTGTCACTACCGACTCTCCGCCCACAAGCTACCCATATACTGAATATTTGGCATGAACGAGACCTTACATCAACTCGGCGGACTACTGCTCGGCTCCATCCCGACCATTTTTTTGTTTCTTTTCCTGGTAATTCTCTACAGATTTCTGGTTTACGGCCCCCTGATGCGGGTGCTGAGCGAACGGCGCGAGCGGACCGAAGGGGCGATTGAGCAAGCCAATGCGGCGACCGCTGCCGCCGCGGCAAAAACCCAGGAGTACGAGGCCCAACTGCGGGCCGCGCGCTCCAAAATCTTCCAGGCACGGCAACAGAAGCTGGAACACTGGAATCGTGAACGCGACGCTGCGATCGCGGAAGCGCATGAAGCCGCCCAGCGGCAGGTCGAAGAGGCAAAATCAGCGTTAAAGGCGCAAGCCACTGCCGCCCATCGTACCCTCGAGGGCTCTATCGAGGACCTCGCCGGTGAGATTCTCCGCGCCATCCTTCCCAAAGGCGCCGCAACTCTGGAGAGAGTCCGTTGACCTTCTCACGCTTTTCTTTCTACTTATTTCTTCTTTTGTGCCTGGGTGGCACACTCGGTCTGCCGGCGCGGGCCCTGCAGGCGGCGCCCACCAAGCCGGCGCCCGCCGCAAATAGCACGCAACCCTCCGCCGAGACCATGGCACAGGAATCCGAATCCGGCGACAATGTTTATCGCCATTCAACTTCAGTAAGACTGCTTGGGCGTTGGTTGCATCTGGATCAGGAATCCTCGGCGCGGCTGTTCGAATACCTGAACTTTGCCATTCTCGCTGGAGCCATCCTGTTTGCCATGTTCAAGTACCTGCCCAAGACGTTCCGGGCTAACCGGGAGGACATCCAGCATCGACTGTTGGACGCGCGGACCGCCACGGAGCAGGCCAATGAACGCCTGGCTGCGATCGAGCAACGGCTTTCGCGGCTGGATGAGGAAATCGCGGCGATCGCCAAGCAGGCCGAGAAGGACAGCGTCGACGATGAGGCCCGCATTAAGGCCTCTATCGAAACCGAGCGGCAACGGATCGTTGAGGCAGTAGGCAGGGACATTGCTGCGGCATCGAGTGCAGCCCAGCGGGATCTGAAGCGTTTTGCTGCGGGGTTGGCGGTGGATCGCGCAGCCCAAAGGATAGCGTTGACCGAAGACGATGACCGCGCGCTGGTGCGGGAGTTCTCAAGCCTTAGCCTGCAAGCCCGCAACGGAGGCAAGAACTGATGTCTGCTTTTGCCGCCCGATATGCCCGCGCGTTTGCTGACGTGGTGTTAGACGCGAAGTTGAACTCTTCAGAAGTGGAGCAGCAACTGAAGGACTTTGCTGCCACCTTCGCAGGGAGTAAGGACCTGAGAGAGGTTCTTTTGAACCCTTCCATCCCAACGGCGAAGAAAGTGTCCATTCTTGACGCGGTCAACGGTCGAGTTGGCTGCGGGCCCAAGGTGAGAAACTTCCTGGCGGTTCTGATCAGCCACGAACGGCTGGCCGCTCTGAACGAGATTATCGAGGAGTACCGGTTGGAGATGAATCGGCGTATGTCGATCTCCGACGCTGAAGTGGTGACGGCGCGCCCACTCCAGGACCAGGAGCGGGCAACGTTGGAAGGCGAAGTTGCGGAGCTGGCCGGCACCAGGGTGAATGCAACCTTCCGCCAGGATAAGTCGCTGATCGGCGGGGTGATTGTGCGCATTGGCAGCACCATCTACGACGGCTCTGTGCGCGGCCGTCTAGATCGCTTGAGAGAGCGGCTGGCGGCCAGCTAAGCAGATTCGCAAAACAACCAAGAACAAGAGAATTGACGGAAGAACGTATGGCTCAGATCAACGCAGACGAGATTACGCAGCTCCTTAAGGAGCAGATTCAAAACTACGATGCGGAGATTCGCGTCGATGAGACCGGGACCATCATTTCGCTCGGTGACGGCATCGCCCGCATCCACGGCCTGGACAAGGCCATGGCGGGAGAGATGCTGAAGTTTCCCCACGGAGTGGAAGGCCTGGCCATGAACCTCGATGAGGATCAGGTCGGCTGCGTCATCCTGGGCGATTACACCGAGCTGCGCGAGGGAGATGAGGTCAGACGCAGCGGCGAGATCATGAGCGTGCCGGTGGGTAACGGGATGATCGGCCGCGTGGTCAACGCGATCGGTCAGCCGATCGATAACCGCGGCCCCATCGAAGGGACTGAGCTCGCGCCCATCGAGCGTATCGCTCCGGGTGTAGTCGACCGGCAGGGTGTACGCGAGCCTATGTCGACCGGCATCAAGGCGATCGACAGCATGATCCCGATCGGCCGCGGACAGCGCGAACTGATTATTGGCGATCGCCAGACAGGAAAGACAGCCATAGCGCTCGACACCATCATCAATAGCGCCAAAAACAACCTGATCTGCATTTATTGCGCCGTTGGGCAGAAGCGATCCTCCGTCGCCCAGGTGGTGCAGACCCTGACTGAGTATGGCGCAATGGATTACACCATTGTGGTCGCCGCCACCGCGTCAGAGCCGGCGCCCATGCAGTACCTGGCCCCGTACGCCGCTACCGCCATGGGTGAATATTTCCGCGATAGCGGCCGCCACGCGCTGATCATCTACGACGATCTTTCCAAGCACGCGGTTGCGTATCGCGAGATTTCGCTGCTGCTGCGCCGTCCGCCCGGTCGCGAAGCTTATCCCGGCGACGTGTTCTACCTTCACTCGCGCCTGCTGGAGCGCTCGGCCAAGTTGAGCGATGCCAAGGGCGGCGGCTCACTGACCGCGTTGCCCATCATCGAGACCCAGGCCGGAGACGTCTCCGCTTACATTCCGACCAACGTCATCTCCATCACCGACGGGCAAATTTACCTGGAAGGCGACTTGTTCAATTCCGGTGTTCGACCAGCGGTGAACGTCGGCCTTTCCGTAAGCCGCGTGGGTGGCAGCGCGCAGATCAAGGCCATGCGCCAGGTGGCGGGTACCTTGAAGCTTGACCTGGCGCAATTCCGCGAACTCGCGGCTTTCGCTCAATTCGGCAGCGATCTGGACAAGATGACCCTGAACCAGCTGAACCGTGGCCAGCGGCTCACCGAGATTCTGAAACAGCCGCAGTTCTCACCGCTCTCCACCGAGAAGCAGATCATTGTCATCTTTGCCGGCACCAATGGATTTCTCGACGACCTCAAAGTGGAAGAGATTCACGCCTTCGAGGCCGGGCTTTATCCCTACCTTGATTCGGCACAGTCTGGATTGCTGCATGACATTGTCAGCAAGAAAGCGCTGGACGATGACCTGAGAAATCGCATCAAAGCTGCGTTGACGGAGTACAAACAGAACTTCCTCTCCGAGCACCGTGATGCGGCCCTCAAGGAGTCGGCGGTAAAGCCGCTTTCGGAAGAAGAGAAGAAACAGGAAGAAACCAAGAAGGCCTGAACCGCGCATGGCAAATGTTCTCGATCTACGACGGCGCATTCGCAGCGTAAAAAGCACGCGCCAGATCACGAAAGCGATGAAGATGATCGCCGCCGCCAAGCTGCGGCGGGCGCAGGAGCGCGCCATCTCCGGGCGGCCCTATGCCAGCATGCTGGCCAGCGTGATCGGTTCGCTGATGCGCCATATTGAACTGTACGATCCCCAGACTGGAGACGTCCGTCACCCCTTGCTGCTGGCGCGGGAAGAGAAGCAGGCGCTGCTCATCGTTGTTTCCGGAGATAAAGGATTTGCCGGCGGCTTCAATGGAAACATTACCAAGGCAGCTTTTCGTTACATCAGTGAGCACGGCGAACAGGACATCGACATTGCTGCCATCGGACGCAAGGCGCGTGAGCTTTTTCGCCGCCGTTACGGTATCGCAACATTTGTCGAGAAGCAGGGCGGCCAGGACAAAGCCAACGACCCGGCCGAGGGCACCGACGATCGAGACCCCGGCGGGCCCCCGCCGCCGGAGGAGAAGAGCCGGGGCGAGCGCAAACACCAGATTGAAGTGGCAGGGGATTACCCCGGCATGCTGGATAAACCCAGCTTCGAGCAAGTAGCGTTATTGGCGCGTGAGGTGGTTCACCGCTACATCGAAGAAGAGCTCGACGCGGTTTACCTGGTTTACAACGAGTTCAAATCGGTGATGGCTCAGCGGGTAGTGGTAGAGCGCATTCTACCCATCATTGAACCGGGCCAGCGGGATATCAAGCAGGCCGAAGAGCTGAGCCATGAGGAGCTAGAGGAGATGGCGCTCGCGGCCGCTCACTCAGGCGTAAGCGTCAAGGAAGCCGACAGTAGCGAGGCCGAAGAGGAAGCGAAGAAGTTTGGGACTGCGGAAGTGGATTACATCTATGACCAGCCGCCGCGGGAGCTTCTGGATGGTCTTCTACGCCAGTACGTCGCGTCACAGATCTATCACGCCTTGATTGAGTCCAGCGCCGCCGAGCAGGCCGCGCGCATGACCGCCATGGACGCGGCTACCAGTAACGCCTCCGAGATGATCGACTCGCTTACGCTCACCATGAACCGGGTGCGCCAGGCCGCGATCACCAAGGAGATTATCGAGATTGTCAGCGGTGCGGCCGCGCTTTAGATCGCTGCAACAGGAAAGAAAAAGTTATGGCAGAAAACATAGGCAAAGTGATTCAGATTTCCGGGCCGGCGGTCGATGTGCAATTCGAAGAAGCGACCATGCCCCCGATCTACCAGGCACTGCGGGTGACCAGCGAAGGTTTCGATGTTCCGCTACCCATCAACGTGGTGTTGGAGGTGGAGCAGCACATCGGAGAAGGCCGGGTTCGGTGCGTGGCCATGGAGTCGACCGAGGGCATGGTGCGGGGCATGAAGTGCCTCGACCTGGGCTCGCAGATTTCGGTCCCCGTGGGAGTCGCAACACTGGGTCGCATCCTCAACGTGATTGGTGAGCCGGTAGACGAGTTAGGGCCGGTAAACGCGAAGGAACGTTGGCCCATCCATCGCGCCGCGCCCTCTTTCGAAGATCAGGCCACGGGCGAGGAAATGTTTGAGACCGGGGTCAAGGTCATCGATCTGATCCAGCCCTTTTTGAAAGGCGGCAAGATCGGCCTGTTCGGCGGCGCCGGCGTCGGCAAGACCGTCATCATCCAGGAACTGATCAACAATGTGGCCAGCAAGCACGGCGGCGTTTCCGTCTTCGCCGGGGTCGGCGAACGCACCCGTGAAGGAACCGACCTGTGGAATGAGTTTGAAGAATCGGGCGTTATCAACTCCAAGGATCGCGAGAAGTCAAAAGCCGCGTTGGTTTACGGGCAGATGACGGAGCCGCCTGGAGCACGCCTGCGCGTAGCCCTCACCGCGCTCACCATCGCTGAATATTTCCGCGATGAGCAAGGTGGCGACACGCTCCTGTTCATCGACAACATCTTCCGCTTCACGCAGGCGGGCTCAGAAGTGTCAACCTTGCTCGGCCGCATGCCGTCAGCCGTGGGTTATCAACCCAACCTGGCGACGGAAATGGGTGAACTGCAGGAGAGAATCACCTCCACCAAAACGGGTTCCGTAACTTCGGTGCAGGCGATTTATGTGCCTGCCGATGACTTCACCGATCCAGCGCCGGCGACGACCTTTGCTCACCTGGATGCGACCACCGTGCTTTCCCGCGCGTTGACGGAGATCGGGATCTACCCGGCGGTCGATCCGCTGGCCTCCACTTCGCGCATTCTCACCCCCCGTGTGGTGGGTGAAGAACATTACGCGGTGGCCCAGGGGGTTAAGCGCATCCTGCAGCGGTTTAAAGATCTGCAGGATATTATCGCCATCCTGGGCATTGACGAGCTCCCTGAGGACGACAAGCTCACCGTGAATCGCGCCCGCAAAGTGCAGCGTTTCCTTTCCCAACCCTTCCATGTGGCCGAGGTATTTACCGGAGCGCCCGGAAAGTACGTCAAGGTTGCGGACACAGTGCGCAGCTTCAAGGAGATCATCGAGGGCAAGCACGACGACATCCCGGAGCAGGCCTTTTACATGAAGGGCACCATCGAGGAAGTGCTCGAAGCGGCCAAGAGCATGAAGGATAAATAACCTCAATGGCAGATGCAGGCAATCAACTACAAGTCCGGCTGGTGACACCGGATAAGATTCTGATCGACCAGGACGCGGATGCGGTCGAGCTTCCATCGAAGTCCGGCTATATGGAGGTGCTTTATGGGCATGCTCCCTTACTGGCCGAACTCGGCGTGGGCGAGGTGCGGCTGCACGGCGGTGGTGGCGGCGACCAGACGTACTTCGTAGTGTGGGGCTTTGTGGAGGTGTTGCCGGACCGGGTGACGATCCTGGCGCAGGCCGCCATCAAACCGGAAGAAATTGATGCCGGTGAAGCACAGCGGCAACTCGAAAGCGGCCAGAAGTTGTGGAACGAAGCCGGCGAGGATGCGGAGAAGTATGCGCAGGCCAACGAAGTCATCCACGAGGCGCAGGTGAAGTTAGCCAGCGCCCATGCCGGCTGAGCGGTGGCAGAAGTAGATTCTCAAGCAGACACCACGGCGAAGCTCACGCCCTTTCTCTTCACCGGTCTCGTCTGCATCTTTTGCCTCTGGGTACTTTCGCTCCCGCTCTTCCCCACCCAGGACGGTCCCATGCACAAGTACTATGTGCACGCCATCGCTTCCATCCTCTCAGGTTCCCATGCCTACAATTCCTATGTAATCCGGCACCCATTTCCGCCCTATGCGACCCACTATGCAATGTTGCTTGGTTTGACCAGCTTCCTCCCCTTCGATGTCGCTGAGAAAATCCTCATTTGCATCGTTTTTATTTGCACGGCCTACGGATTTCGCTACTGCGCCCGAGTGCTGGGTCCAGGGGGAGACCTGCTTTCGCTCTGCATGGTTCCCCTGGTGCTTCATTGGTCCCTGGTGATGGGTTTCCTGAACTATTCGCTCGCCATCGGTCTCCTTTTCCTGGCCGCTGGATTCTGGTGCCGCGCAGCGGAACAACCCCGCCTCTGGCTGTTCTTTATGCTCACCAGCTTTCTGCTCGCGTTCACCCATCCTGTACCCCTGCTGCTCCTGATCGTCTTCTGTTCGTTAGATTTATTCATTCGTTTGTTCCAGCACTTCTCACCGAAGGACTACCGCTGGCAGTTCTTTGGGTTGGCGGTCACGTGTCTCAGTTTTCTCTACCCGCTCGCCAGCGTCGACCGGTCCCGTTCTGCTGCCAACCTGCTCGGCTTTGGCCTGCACAAAGATGCGCTGATCAGCAGTGTCGCCCTCTTCGGTATATCCCCTTTTGATACGCGCTCGAAGAACCTGTTCATTAACTGTTACCGCCTGGGGTTGTACGCACTCTTACTTGGCTGCCTGCTACTAGCAGCAGAGGGCTTTCTCAGACGTTGGAGGGCGCGTAAGCTTAGGCCGAGCGACAGCATGCTGATCATGACCGTCGCCGTTCTGTTCGCCATCCCTATACTTCCTTCATCCATGAATGGCTCCGACTTCTTTTCCCAACGGCTCATGATTTTCCCCTGGCTCGGCGCGATTGCCGCCGCTAGCGCGACTACGCGCCGCCTGGCACACGTCGTGGCCCCTTTCGCTATTTTCCTGACCATTACCACCCTCCTGCCCGCGGAGTTTTTCTTTCGCCCGGTCGCAGATCAGTTGTCTGCTCTCGAACACCAGCCGCTGCCGCAACACGCTGAGGCGCTCGCCATCCTCGATCCTGCCATGCTTAAGGCTGTGCGCTTGCAACACCAGTTGGGCTTCAACCCTTACTTGTGGAGTGGTGCTCTTCCTTTGTTGCATGCAGACGACGTCATGCTCAACAGCCCCTTCATGGATCAGAAAATTACGCCCCTCATGCCGGCTGCCGGAGGCGATCTCCTTATCGACCAGATGAGTTCGGCCGATCAGGCGGAGCACATCATCAACGGCAACGTCGACCTGCCCACGCTCCCTTCGCCCATGCGTTCCAAGCTGCTGGCGAACACCAGGGTGATCGTTTTCGTCGCGACCCCGGCGGGACTGCAACAGGGATTGACGCCATTAATCGGCACGGAGGCTGCGTCGAACTACGCCTGCACCAGCCACGAATGGTACCTGGTGTGCTCAGCGCTCAAACTCTAAAGCAGGCTGACGGAGCCGATTTTTCCAGAGACTCTGCAAACAGATGGCAGCAATGAACAGTTCCACCGGCGCGCCCGAAGGAAATGGTCCCAGGCCATGGATCGTTAAGCCGTGAAATTGACTGAAGTGGTAAACCAACAAGGCAAATATGAAAAGCAGGTACGCGGATCTTCCTCTTTGCTTGATTTCATAAAGCCCAGGAATTGCCGCCAGCATAAAGGCATGGTCATACAGGCGATGGTAGCTCACCAGCAGCTCGAGCATCACCAGAACCGCCAGGATGGTGTACGGTCGCGTGGCTAGATTTTTCTTTCGCCAACAGACGTAAACAAGCAGCCCGGCGATGGCGAAGAATGTCGCGTACGTAAGCCCGTTGCAGACGTGCGGATTCTCGATGAAGCGAGCCAGGAACGCCTGCAGATTAAGAAAACTCGACGAGTCCCCATTCAGCCGGGAAAAGTCCGCATCTCTCCCCGGCGCAACCGCCAGCTTGAGATTCGCAGACAGATGCCCCAGGTAAGCGAAAGAACCAAGGCGAAAGTAAAAAAGAAGAATGCCCGCTACCCCCGCCGCCGCAGTGAATACGTATGCTGCCATTGCCGGGATGCGCGTGCGCGTTCTGAGCAGAAAATAGATGCCGCAGAGATACGCGCCCTGAGGCTTGAGAGACAAACTGATCGCCAATAGCGCACCTCCGGTGATGGGCATGGAACCCGACTCCAGAGCCAGGATGGCCAGTGTCAATGCGGAAGCGGCAATGAGCGCCGGCTGCCCCAACTGGACAGCCCAGCCGATGGACCCATCAGCAAGCAGGATCGCGAAGGGCAAAATCGACAGCAGATCGCGGTAGGCTTTAAATCGTAGAAGAAGCGCAAGGAACGCAGCGCACAAAAACCCGTAGCAAAGAAGCATCCATACCACAGAAAGCACAGACCACGGCAAAAGCGAGAAAGGGAAAAGCAACAGGAAAGTGCTGGGAGGATACACCGGCCATTCCGGCTTGAAATGCGAGGTAGGCGTATATCCGCCCATCTTCGGGAATTCTCGCTCCAGGGTGGGCGAGTCGTAGGGGTCGCATCGGTCCACTGCACAATGCACCCCGGCGATGAGTGTCACAAAATCGTGCTCGGGACCGAACCCGTTTCTTGATGGACGAGAGTAGATATAGAAAATCACCGCCAGGCAAAAGACCACCAAACCCGACGCAACCAGCGCTTTCCAACCGTTTTGACGATCGATTCCCTTAAGCATTGGGCCTGACATCGACTACATCAGGCAAAAGGGATGTCTGCCGGTGCGGGCTGGAGTGGTCGCGCATACGCATGAAGGGCCTGTCAATAGATCCGGGTTGCAGAATCCTGCTCAGCTCACTCTCGATACTACGGGGGGTGCTTCCGCCCGAATGGATGGATGGGCCATAGGGCGACGGTCCAAGTATTTCAGCTCCCCCCGAAAGAGCAAGCGGCATTCCCGTTCCGCGGCGCCTCCGGTAACCACTGTCGTTACTGAGTCCGGGATCGACACTAGGGAGGCCGGCACCGAGACGGGAAACATAATCTGGTACTCGGAAACCCGTTGATTACAAAAAACACCTGTGCCCCAAGAGGCTCACCGGCAAATCCTTATAATCAAACAGGGCTCCGGGTCGGGGTGCGACCGATGCTGAACAACAAGAAAGTCGTCGTGGTTTTGCCAGCCTACAATGCCGCCCGGACTTTGCGTCGCACAGTGGAGGAGATTCCTCGCGAGATTGTGGATGAGGTAATCCTGACCGACGATGCCAGCCGCGACAATACCTCCGTGCTTGCCCTGGAACTTGGACTCATCACGATCCGGCACGATCACAACCGGGGCTACGGCGGAAATCAAAAGACTTGCTACACCGCCGCCCTGGCGCGGGGCGCCGACATTGTGGTCATGCTGCACCCCGACTACCAGTACACACCCAAGCTGGTGTCTGCCATGGCGTCGATGATCGCCTACGGGGAATACGACGCCGTACTGGCCTCGCGCATTCTCGGCCGGGGCGCGCTGCAAGGGGGCATGCCCCTATACAAATACATTGCCAACCGGGGGCTCACGTTCATTGAAAACGTACTGATTGGGCACAAAATGTCGGAGTACCACTCCGGTTACCGTGCATGGAGCCGCGAGTTGCTGCAGCGCCTGCCACTGCTGAGCTGCTCTGACGATTTCGTCTTTGACAACCAGATGATCGTGCAGGCCCTATATTTTGGCTTTCACCTGGGCGAGATCTCGTGCCCGACCAAGTATTTCAAAGAAGCGTCTTCCATTAACTTCCAGCGCAGCGTGACCTACGGGTTTGGAGTGCTTGGCACCGCGCTCGATTTACGCTTGAAGCGATGGGGTCTCGCCAAGCCCCCATTCCTGGCGGATGTGCCCGATGCAAGGCTGGCGCCCGAAGGTTCCGCGCCCCACACGCAGTCGATCTCAAGTAGCGCCGGCTGAGCGACCCTACAAGCCCAACGCCAGGAGCACCTTCGTGCAAGCTTCCAAGACGATTTCAGCGGCTGGGACGGAAGCGGCCCGGGGACACCAGCCTGGAGGCCTCCGGGAAGGCTTGCAGTACAGCATCTACGCCCTGGCTCTTGCTGTAGCCGTTTCCACCTGGTTCATCGTCATCCGCGCGCCCCTTTGGCTGGATGAAACCGTCTCGATGTTCCTCATCAAGGGGGGCTGGGCTGGGATCATGCACCGCCAGGTCTGGCCGGACTCCCCGGCTTACTCCTGTCTGCTCTGGCTCTGGACCAGGGCGATGGGCACAGGCGAGCTCATGCTCAGGATCTCGTCGGTTCTTCCCATGCTGGGCGCGGTCTATCTGCTGTATCGTGCGGCACGGGAATTGTTCGACCGGGACGTTGCGCTCATCGCTGCCATCGTGTTCTGCCTTCATCCGATCATCATTTTTGCGGCAATTGACGTTCGTCCTTACGCCTTCGCTGCCCTGGCCATCAACGCGACGATCCTTGCCCTGGTTCATTTGCGGCACAATCGCTCGAACTGGCTCGCGGCTTTGTTCGGGCTGCTCGCAGCCGGTATCGTGGAATTTCAGCTGCTCTTCGCGGCCATCCTGCCCGCCCTTGCCTATCTGTTTTATTGCCAGCAAGATAGACGACCGAAAGACGCTGTGGCGGCAGCTCGGTATCGCGCTGGTTGTGTTTGCGGTGGCTTTTCTGCCAGTCATTCCCCGGTTGCAGTACATGATGCACACCAGCGGCACGCATGTATTCTCGGACGCTCCGCGGCTGCTCCAGCTGGTTTCGACGATCACCGTGAGTGGGCTGGTGATTGTCCTGGTCGTTTTTGTATTGCTGGCTGCGGCTCGACGGCGCCTGGATATACGAGGCCATTCGGATCGATGGACTGTACTGCTCTGCACCTCCCTGGCGCTGGTTCCGCTTCTGATCCTGTATGGGCTCAGCGTGGGAACATCGATCCATGTGTTTGTTCCCCGCTATCGACTGGTTGCCGTGCCGGGGATCGCGCTCTGCTGGGCCTTGGTCGTCAGTTGGATCGATTCCCGTGCGCTGCGGTTGTTGTTCTGCGCCGCTTTGGTGGTGGTTGCGGCTTGCGTTTACTTTACGGCGCCATCGTTTCACCGTCACATATACAGCTGGAAGTATGCGCTGGCCTTTGCGGAGAAGAATGCTTCTGCCGACAACGCTCCGGTGCTGATCTGCAGCGATATCCCGGAGGCCGATCACATGCGGATGCCCGTGGGGTCCGCGATCGAGGACAGCGGCATTTTGCCCCCGCTGAGTTATTACAAGCTCAGCGTGCCGGTGGTGCCGCTGCCGCGGGCGCTCAATGAGGAGGCGGTCCGGGCAGGTTCGGCGTTTTTGCAACGGGAAGCGCAGCACCGATTTCTGGCCCTTGCCTTTGTGAAGTCCTACAGCACTCTGGACTGGCTTCGGAATCAGGCTGCGGGAACGCACGACGTGCGGGAACTGGGAGTATTCGATGGGGTCAAGGTGCTGGAGTTTGTGCCCCGTGCCCGGGCTGTCGCTGCGCGCTGACCGGAGAGACGCGCGATAGACCAAACATCCCGTTACTCCTCTGGGCACGTGCCTTTCCTTCGGTCCTAACCACGCAAGCCGTCGTGTAAACTCTGTATGCATGGATGGCAGATCCCCCGGTGTCATCGTGCAGGCAGATGCAACAGATTTGATCCAACGAGCCAAGTTGCGCTTACTGGAAATGCACTACCAGAGTAAGGTTGGGCACATTGGCGGCAATCTTAGTGCGCTCGATATCCTGATCAGCCTTTACCACTTCCGTCTCGGACCGAACGACAAATTCGTACTAGCCAAGGGACACTCGGCGGGCGCGCTGTATGTGACGCTATGGACACTGGGGCTTTTGAGCGACGAAGATTTGCGCCAGTTTCATGGGGAAGGAACCCGGCTCAGTGGCCATCCGCCTTTACGAGGAATCCCGGAGATCATCTTTGCTACGGGAAGCCTTGGCCACGGTCTTAGTCTCGCCGCGGGCTTGGCATTGGGCAAGAAGTTGCGCGGAGAAAGCGGGAGGGTATTTTGTCTGACATCGGACGGCGAATGGAACGAGGGTTCCTGCTGGGAAGCACTCATTTTCATGGCCCATCAGAAACTCGACAATCTCACGTTCATCGTCGATTTGAATGGCATGCAGGGCTTCGGTTCCACCAGGCAGGTCGCCAACCTCGACCCGCTCGCCGGACAAGTTTCGCGCCTTTGGTGTGACCACCATTGAAGTTGACGGTCACGATCTAAACAGCATCTGTCCTGCCCTCGCTTCCAGTCATGGGCCGCTGGCTATCGTGGCCAATACCAGAAAAGGCTGCGGTGTATCTTTCATGGAAAATCAGATGGCCTGGCACTACCTTCCAATGAGCGAAGAACAGTATCAGCAGGCGGTGCGGGAGGTGAAAGAATGCGGCAAGCTTTCTGCAACGGTCTAGTGCAGCAGGCTCTTCTGCCCGAATTCGTTTTCCTCACCGGGGACCTCGGTTTCAAAGCCCTGGAGCCGCTGCAAGATGTGATGGGCTCACGCTTCATTAATGCCGGCGTCTCAGAGCAGAATATGGTCTCTGTCGCGGCCGGGCTGGCGCGCGGCGGTTTGCGGCCATGGACCTATAGCATTGCACCCTTCCTCTACGCCCGTCCCTTCGAGCAAATTCGCAATGATGTCTGTTTCCATAACCTTCCTGTGATCCTTGTCGGCAACGGTGGCGGGTATGGGTACGGTGTGATGGGCAGTTCGCACCATGCGCTGGAAGATTACGGCTGCCTGCTCACCTTACCGCACATGCGCGCATTCGTTCCCGCGTTCGATTCGGATGTAAGCACGATGATTCCGATGCTGATGCATTGCGATGGGCCGGTTTACTTGCGGCTGGGCTTATCGGAAGAACCCAAAGGATGGCCGGTTCCAGAGTATGCTCCATGGCGCAAACTCCTTCATGGCAATGGATCGGTCCTGGCCGGAGTGGGGCCGTTACTCGGTGGCATGCTGACCCGCATTGCAACAATTACCAGAAGACGTGCGCCCAGAGGTGTGGCTGGTAACCGAATTGCCTATCACGGACGTTCCGGTAGCATTTATGGAGAGCGTGCGCCGCACTCGCCGGCTGTTCGTGGTTGAAGAACATACCGTGCACGGCGGCTTTGGTCAGATGCTGGCCCATCATCTCGCAGCAGCGGGCCAGTCTCTCGATTCCTTCACCCACAAACACGCGCTGGGCTATGTCTCCGGTCTGTATGGGTCGCAGAAGTTCCATCGTGCGGAATGCGGTCTCGATCCCGCCTCCATTGTCGCCGCGGTCTCCGTGCAATGAGTCCACCACAAGGCGACCCGGTGAACGAGGCTAGCTCCACCAACATCCGTCAGCTCCAGGGGCCGATTCTGGTTCTTGGGGCAAGTGGTTTCATCGGCGCCAACCTCTTGCGCACGCTGCTGGAGCAACGCGAGGACGTTTATGGGACCGCGACCCAGCTTCCTGCGTGGCGACTTGAAGGTTTACCACGCAATCACGTCCTGGTCACCGATCTACTTATTGATTCCAACCTCGATGCGCTCCTCGACGCGGTGAAGCCCCGATCCATCTTCGACTGCATTGCTTATGGCGCCTACTCCTTCGAGACCGACCGGGAGCTGATCTATCGCACCAACTTCAACTTGATCTCCAGGTTGCTGGGCCGGCTCGATCCGCGCAAGCTCTCCTGTTATGTACACGCCGGCAGTTCCTCGGAATATGGTGACAATTCTTCCGGACCACAAGAGGATGAACCGCCGGCACCCAACAGTCACTACTCCGTGTCCAAGGTGGCCGCTGCCAGCCTGATCAATTACCTTGGCAAGAAAAAGGGCTTGCCGTGCGCGAACCTTCGACTGTATTCCGCGTATGGACCGCTGGAGGATTCTTCTCGTTTGATTCCCAACATCGTTCACTTTGGAGCTTCCGGCGGATACCCGGAGCTGGTCGACCCACGGGTGTCGCGCGACTTTATCTATGTCGACGATGTCGTACAAGCATTCGTGGACGTGGGCCTGAAGCTGGGTGAATCCGACTACGGCGAATCCTTCAATATCGGCACCGGACGCAAGACGACGATTGGGGATATTGTCTCTGTCTCGCAGAAGCTTTTTGACATCCGGCAGGATCCGGTGTTCACCATGCCTAATCGGGAATGGGACCTAACGGACTGGTTTTCCGACATTAGCAAGGTGCGCGAGCGGTTTGGATGGACGCCCAGGATCGAGCTTGAAGAAGGGCTCGAACGCACTGCCGCGTGGTATCGGTCCCTGCCAGACAAAACAGCATACCTGCAGTCTTCCAAACGCTTCGGGCTCGATACCAAGCATAGCGTGTCAGCGGTTATTGCCTGTTACAAGGATGGTCAGGCAATACCAATCATGTATGAACGCCTGAAAAAGACCTTCACCGGTTTGAACGTCGATCACGAGATCATTTTCGTCAACGATTGCAGCCCGGACAATTCGGAAGAGGTGATCCGCTCCATTTCCCGGAATGACCGGCGGGTATTGGGTATCTCTCACTCGCGAAACTTCGGTTCCCAGGCTGCTTTTCGCAGTGGGATGGAGATTGCCACAAAAAATTCCTGCGTTCTCCTGGACGGAGATCTGCAGGACCCGCCGGAACTCATCGAACAATTTGTCGGGAAATGGCGCGAGGGCTTCGACGTAGTTTACGGCCGGCGCGTAAAACGGGAGGCGTCTCTCCCTATGCAAATCGCATACAAAATGTTCTATCGTCTCTTTGACACTTTTTCCTATATCAAGATCCCGCGCGATGCCGGCGACTTCTCCCTTGTCGATCGGAGGGTCATGGAAGCCATGCTTCGCTTTCCGGAGCGCGATCTCTTCTTGCGAGGCGTTCGTGCCTACGCGGGATTTCGCCAGATCGGTGTCGACTATGTGCGGCCGGAACGCATGTTCGGACGTACCACTAACAGCCTTCTGAAAAATCTGGGTTGGGCAAAGAAAGGAATCCTCTCCTTCAGCTATGTCCCGCTGGATATCATGAGTAGTTCGGCCATTATTTTGTGTGCCATCTCGTTTCTGATGATCCTGGGACAACTACTGGCCAAGCTGCTCTTCCCTCAGTTGGCTCCCAAGGGCTTTGCCACGCTCATCATCTTGATCGTATTTTTTGGGTCGCTCAACGTGCTCGCGGTCAGCGTGGCTGGAGAATACATTGCCAAGATCTTCGAAGAGGTCAAGCAGCGGCCTCACTACATTCGCCGCAGCATCATTCGGGATGGAGAAGTACGATTGGCGGCGAAAGAGAGCTAATGAAAGGCAGCCGCGCACCTTTGTATCCAGAGCACGAACTGGCGGCGTTCAAGCATCGTAACAACATGGTGGAAGCCACCTCGGAAACCTGGCGACCGCAGCTCTTTGTCCCAACGACTACCCGGCTTTCTCGGATTCTGGCTGCAGTTCGTAGATTCTTCGACATTCAGGCAGGTTCTGCGTGGCGCGACTTGAGCGCGGTGCTTCCGTCGCTGCAAGGGACGGTACTCGACGTCGGCTGCGGAGCGCAACCGTTCCGCTCGCTGGTCAATCCCCGGGCGACATATTTGGGAATCGACACCGATGCGGCCAAAGCGCATTTCGGGTATGAGATGCCTAATACAACCTATTTCTCAGGTGATGTCTGGCCCGTCGCCGACTCGCTCGGTGAACGTGGTTTTATGCACTGAGACCTTGGAGCACGTGCTGGAAACACGCCGTTTTTTGTCCGAAGCGGCACGCTGCCTGGCGCCTGACGGAACGCTGCTATTGACCATTCCCTTTGCCGCCCGATGGCACTTCATCCCTTATGATTATTGGCGCTTTACGCCCTCCAGCCTTAATCATCTGCTGACGGCCGCGGGCTTTCACAGCGTGCGCGTCTACGCCCGTGGAAATGCCTTCACCGTCGCCTGCTACAAGGCGATGACCCTTCTTCTGCTGCTCTTGATGCCTCAAACAGCATCTACGGTGGCGGGTTTGCTCCTTCGACTGGTGGGCTTGGTATTTCTGCCTTTGTTTTTGCTGCTGGCGTGCGTCGCGAATCTCTCCCTGCGCGGTCCGGAGGCGATGACTGCCTGGGCTATACCGTGTTTGCCGTTCGAGCGGGTGATTCAGTCACACCGGGATAATTGGCTTTTGTCCTACGACTGCTAAGTTGCCCGCCGGAAGAGACAGCAATAGCTTTCCTACCCCCGAAGTCTCAGCCACCCGTCTCAAGGTAGGCTTGATGGTCCCTGGGAAGGGGAAACAGCTTAATCCAGTAATCAACCGGATACTTGTTTCGCACTCCACTCACCTTGATTGAATCGAATCCGGCATTCCGTAGCAGCGCAGCCCCGGTGGGCTTATCGAAGAGCTGGAGGTGTTCGATGTCGAAGATCGGCGACTTCGTTCCCATGATGCGGGCGGAGAATGCTCGCCGATCGTGCGCGACAATGAAGAACAGGCCCCCCGGCTTCAACAACGCCAGTGCATCGCTGGTTATTTTCACCGGATCCCAGACATGCTCTATCACCTGAAAGCAGGTGATGAGATCGAGACTCGCAGCAGCGAACTGATCCGCAGCAAAGATGCCGCATTTGAGATAGCCGCGAATGGCCGGCTTGGCGGCCTCAATGGGGGCAATCGACGGCTCCACTCCAATGACGTCGGTGAACCCCAGTGCCAACAACTCCTCTACGAACGCGCCGTCCCCTGCCCCTATATCAAGAGCACTACTCCGGCTCGGCAGTGCGGCCAAGTGGGGTTCAAGCAGCGTGCGATAAGTTACAGCAGCTAACCGGGACTCTGCTCCGCTATCGAAAGACGCATCCTTGTAGGCGTCGGCGAGGGTCTCCTGACGCAGCACCGGGTTGGCATAGAGCATACCGCACGCATTGCATTCGACCATCCTCGAATGCATGTATTCGGGAAGCTTTCGAGAGGCGAACGCCGACGTTGTCAGCCTTCCTTCATCAAGAGTCGCTTCCACCAGCACCCTGGCGTCATCGCCGCCGCAGAGAGGACATATCCGCGGAATAAAATCCAGCTTCATTTGCATCTTCTCGGGCCGAAGCTCTATCAGAGAACAACCTCCAACTCGGAGTCTACTTGATGCCAACGACTCGCGATGGCCATGGGATGACACGAGTATTCCCCGGAAGCCGGATAGTAGGGACGATCCGCTTTCCGCTGCCCTTATACTCGAAGAACGATGGCAACAGTCGAGGAGAATGACGCAGTTAGCTCTCGCCAGTTAACCTGGAACACAGTTGCGGGCATCGCGCTGGTCTCGGCCGTTTACTTCGCAGATATTTTTCTTAAAGCCAGCCGGAAATGCTTTTGGCTCGACGAGCTCTTTACTACCTATCTTTGTCGTTTGCCCAATTTCAAGAGTACCTGGGTGGCAGTACTCAACGGTGCCGATTTTAACCCGCCGCTCCTCTATCTGCTCACACGGGGTGCACAGAGGCTTTTTGGCGAAGGCTTGATCGCGACACGCTTGCCTGCGATGGTAGGAGTCTGGATCTTCGACGTCTAACTTTTTCTCTTTGTGGCCAGACGCGCTGGTGTAGTCTCCGGGATTCATCGCCGGAACATTCCCCTTTTTTACTCTGGCTCAGTACTATTCCTACGAAGCCAGAGCGCATGGAATTGTATTGGGGTGGTGTGGGTTAACGCTCGTTTCCTGGCAGAGGAACGCGGAGGGCGCGCGAAGCATCTATGGCTCGCTGGCTTCGGACTTGTTCTTTTGGGCGCTCTATTGACCCACGTATATGCGGTGTACCTACTATTTCCGTTCGCCCTGGTCGAAATTTACAACCTACTTTATAGGCGCCCGTCCAACAACTCAACATGCGCCATCTTGGCTATCCGACGGTTATCCTTACCTTGATTATGGCGCCGGCCTCCTACTACCTGGTCGAGCGGCCCTTCATGCGTATGCGCGACCGGCAAACCCCCACGACGCCGCTATTTCAGCCGTAGAAGTTGCTTCGATTTGACGGGATGGATGCGCCTCGACAACTATCCCGCTCTCCGTTACCGCAACCACTTAACCCGTCAGGTGAATTTGATAAATCGAGCAGTGTCGATGGTCGAAGGCGGGACAGGCCGAGGACACGACACCCTTTATTTTTCGCAGTGGGACCTGAACTGTTCGATCTGGTTCAGGGTGAAGGTGTGCATGTCGGAGCCGGTCTGCCAGGCGCGGTACCAGCCGACGAGAAGTTCGAGCGCCTGCTGGAGATTGAGCTGCGGGGACCAGCCGAGGTCGGCGTGGGCGCGGCTGGAATCGAGCTTGAGGTACCCGGCTTCGTGCGGGAAGGGAGCCTTGTCGAGGACCCAGGAGGCGCCGTTGCCCCAGAAAGCGGCCATCTGTTCGGCGATCCAGGAGACGGGGCGAGCGTCTGACTGGGCGGGACCGAAGTTGTAGGCGGACGCGAACGCGCGGGTTGTGGGTGAGGAGCTTTTCGGCGAGGCAGATGTAGCCATGCAGCGGCTCGAGCACATGCTGCCAGGGGCGAATGGCGTGGGGGCGGCGGATGCCGACGGGCTGGCCGGAGAGAAAGCCGCGAACGAGATCGGGGATGAGGCGATCGGTGGACCAGTCGCCGCCACCGATGACATTGCCGGCGCGGGCGGTGGCGATAGCTACGCCGTGACTGTTGGACTGGCGGAGGGTGTCGATGGGGAAGTACGACTGGCGGAAGGTGGCGCAGACGATCTCGGCGCAGGCCTTGCTGCTGGAGTAGGGGTCGTACCCGCCGAGAGGATCGGTTTCGCGGTAAGGCCAGATCCACTCCTTGTTCTCGTAACACTTGTCGCTGGTGACGCAGACGACGGCGGCGACGCTGGGGGTTCGGCGTACGGTGTCGAGGACGCGCGCGGTGCCGATGACGTTGGTTTCGATAGGTGCCGATCGGATCTTCGTAGGAGAGGCGGACGATGGGCTGGGCGGCGAGATGAAAAACGACCTCGGGAGCGAACTCCTGCATGGCGCGCTCAAGCGCGACGGCATCGCGGACGTCGCCGCGGATGTCTTCGATGACTGATCCGACGCGGGCGACGGTTAAGAGGTTGGGTTCGGAGGAGGGATCGAGTGCATAGCCGCGCACGGTGGCGCCTAGTTGCGTTAGCAAGAGGGCGAGCCAGCCGCCTTTGAAGCCGGTGTGGCCGGTGAGGAAGACCCTGCGGCCCTGCCAGGAGAAGTGTGTTGCGCTGGGGTCCGCTGTGGGGTTGGCCCGTTCTACCATATTTTCCAGGGAGCCTTTGCCTGAGCTCCAGAGCTCCTCGAGTTGCTGGCGGTCGCGGAGGGTGTCCATAGGCTGCCAGAAACCGCGATGGAAGAAGGCCTGAACCGCGCTGCGGGCGACGAGGGAGCGCATGGTTTCATGCTCGAACATCTGGCTATCGTCCGTGATGTCGCCGAATATGTCAAGATTGAGCACGAAGAAGCCGCCGTTGATCCAGCCACCTTCGTCACTCGGCTTTTCGCGGAACGAGGAGACGTTGGTGCCCTCGATACCGAGACCTCCGAATCGTGCCGTGGGCCGGACGCCGGTCATGGTCACACTCTTGCCATGGGCCTTGTGAAAAGCGATGGAGGCGGTGATGTCGACGTCGGCTACGCCATCGCCGTACGTCATGCAGAAGGACTCTTCGCCTTCGACGAATTTCGCGACCTTCTTGAGGCGGCCACCGGTTCCGGTCTTTTCGCCGGTGTCGACTAGTGTGACGCGCCAAGGTTCAGCGACGGAGTTGTGAACGGTCATGGCGTTTGCGGACATATCAAAGGTCACGTCGGAGGTGTGCAGGAAGTAATTGGCGAAGTACTCCTTAATGACGTAGCCCTTGTAGCCGCAGCAGATGATGAAATCGTTGATTCCGTGCGCAGAGTAGATCTTGAGGATGTGCCACAGTATGGGCAGACCGCCGATTTCGACCATGGGCTTGGGGCGCAGGGAGGTTTCTTCACTGATTCTGGTACCGAAACCGCCCGCGAGGATGATTGCTTTCATTCCTTCGCTTCCAGGGGACTTGATTGAGTCGATTATAAGGGAGGAACTGCCACCGGGAGTCGCGTATAGCTACTATGTACGGCGGTCAGCAGGAGAGTTATCGATAACGGATTCGATAATGGACACGGGTGTCTCTCGGACTTGGCGGTACATTCGACCGAGATATTCGCCGATGATGCCGAGCAACATTGCGTTAATGCTGATCGATAAGAGGATGAGCGCTGCGAGTGTCGTGAAGCCTGCGGGCCAATCCGCTCTCAGAATGAGGCGACCGAAGGCATAGCAGAGCATGAGAACGAGCGTGAGCACCGAGGTGACGAGACCGAAGTAAGTGGCGAAGCGCAGCGGCACGGTCGAGTGGTTGAGGATGCCATCCAGCGCGAGAGAGGAGCTTGGAAAAGGGGAACTTGCTCTCGCCGAACTTTCGCGCGCTGCGAGCATAAGACACGCCAACCTGTTCAAAACCGAGCGTGGCGATAGTGCCACGAAGATAGGGGTTCGCATCACGGTACGCGCAGACGATGTCGATGACACGGCGGCTGATCAAGCGAAAGTCCCCAGCGTCCACTGGGAGCTTATCTTCGCTGAGAAGGTCGATGAGACGATAAAAAAGGCTGCGAGCAAAGGTAATCACGCGGCCCTCCGATCGCTTGATGCGGATGCCATACACGACGTCCGCACCGGCTTGCCATTTGTCCAGGAAGACAGGGATGAGCTCCGGCGGATCCTGGAGATCCACATCAAGCTGGATCGCTGCGTCCCCGCGACACTGCATGTAGCCGGTAAGGATGGATCGCTGGAATCCGAAGTTCCTCGAAAACCGAAAGACCCGCACCCGCGGATCGCCGGCTGCCACTTCCTGCAGTACCGCAAAGGTGCGATCCGTGCTGTGATTGTCTGTGACGACAAATTCGAACCTGAACCGATCGGAGAGCTGCGCGAGGATCGGACGTAGGCGCTCGAAGAGAGGACGGATATTCAATTCCTCGTTGTAAGCCGGGAGCACGATCGAGATGAGGGGCCACGTCTCCATGAAGCCATCCTAGCGGAAGATAGGCCTATACCTTGTCACGAAAGTATTCCCACGTCTGGTGGAGACCCTTGTCCAGAGTCACGGACGGTTTCCAGTCGAAGGCGGCATATGTCCCTCGCACCTTGGGTTCATATTGAAAAATCTCGTTTTCGCTATAAGACCGTTTGCCATATTCAATCAGACCGGTGCGGCCCGTGATTCGCTCGATACGCTCCAAACAGTCGCGGACCGTGACGACCTCACCAGAACCGACGTTCCACACATCGCCTTCGGCGCTGGGTACCGTCAGGGACCTGATAATCGCCTTCACAACGTCCTCGACATAAATGAAATCGCGGGTTTGCTCTCCTCTGGTGACCTCGACCTTGCGATTCTTTGACATCGCCTTCATGACCTGGGAGATGAGCATCCGGTCACCCTGTCCCGGACCGTATACAACGGAAGGTCGCAGAACGACTGTCGACAGCCTGAACGAGTTGGTGAACATGCGAGCGTATGCCGTCGCCGCTGCTTTGCTGGCTCCATAAGGCGAGGAGGGATCGGTCGCCAGCGCCGTATCAAAGGGACTTGTTTTCTGACTGTACTCTTCACAAGAACCCATCAGGACGACGCGGCCAACCTGTACCTCGGCTGCTGCAGCCAGAAGTGAAATGGTTGGGAGGAGATTCTGGCGAAGCGTCTCGTCGAGGGCATGCAGGCTCCGCTCGGTGGAGACAAAAGCACTCAGATGAATCACGTATTCAGCCTTCGCCCGCCGAATCGCATCGCCGAGATTGCGCACATCGTCCACGATCACTTGCTCCACCGGAAACGGTAACCCGTCCAACCGTTCAATGTGCTTGTCAGCCGCAGCGATCGCTACGATTTCCGCCCCAACCGCATGAAGGCCACGCAGCAAATGCATTCCGATGAAGCCCGTCGAACCGGTAACAGCAACACGATGGCGCAGCAGAGTCATAACCATAGCTTACCGTGATCTTGCGGTTCCATCTCTGATATGCTCCAGACGAGCAGAAGGATTAATTTTATGGATTCTGCCGAATTTGATCGCTTCGCGAGCGAGTACGATCAGTTGCTCCGGCAAACCGTGGCCGTCACCGGTGAAGGCCCTGAATTCTTTCACGAATACAAGATACGGGAACTGGCCCGGTTGGCACATGAACGAAAGCTCCAACCGGAAACCATCCTGGATTTCGGGTCAGGAGTAGGCAATTCGACTCCCTACTTCCGTCGATATTTCCCCTCCGCCCAGCTGGCGGGCGCCGATGTTTCGCCGAGCAGTCTGCAGCATGCAGAAGAGCGCTTTCCCGGAGCCGCGACGGGCTTGCAGATTCAAGATAACCGCATCCCTGCCCCAGACAATTCTTTCGACATGACCTTCTCCGCGTGCGTTTTCCATCACATTGCTCACGACGAGCATGTCCATTGGCTCGGTGAGCTGCGCCGTGTCACGCGGGTAGGTGGGTTGCTCACTATTTTCGAGCATAATCCCCTCAATCCGCTGACTGTGCGCGCCGTAAACACCTGCCCGTTTGACGCCAACGCGCATCTC
The DNA here is from genome assembly GCA_963717225.1 of uncultured Acidobacteriaceae bacterium. Lineage (GTDB taxonomy): Bacteria > Acidobacteriota > Terriglobia > Terriglobales > Acidobacteriaceae > PALSA-350. The sequence continues at coordinate 73,199 of CAVQWB010000046.1, forward strand.
ATCCGAGCGAAACAACTCATCGAGCGCTATCGCAAGAGCGGATGGGTCGGGCCCAAGGCGAGATATCATCTGTTTTTTCCGCATGCGCTCTCGGGATTGAGAGTTCTTGAGACCTATCTATCGGGCGTTCCGTTCGGCGGCCAATATGCCGTGTCTGCCATCAAGCAGGGTTAGCGCGGCGGCCAAGCGATATCAATCCATCCGTTTGCCGTCAGTCGTTGAATCGTACACGGCAGCGCAGCCACGACGAGACTCTCAAGGGCTTACTGCTTCGAGGGAGCAGTGTACCGTACGACATAAAGGGCGCCGGGCGTGCGCGCGAGCCAGCGGGAATAATGCACTGGAGCGAAGGGTGCCGGGCCATAGCACTCATTGGGGTCGTAGGAGACGCCGTAGAGAGGCTTGATATGGGGAGTGTAGTCATACCAATACATCGGGCAGGTGCCGGCGGCAAGCGGCGGCACAGAAATGTAGGCGTTTGCCGGCACTACAACCATGGGAACATTTATATGGTCAGCATGCTGAAGTTCGACTCCGAAGTTGTACTCCCAGCCGTTGTCGACCGAGGTTTCAGGGACACCGTCAGCCCGAAGCTCGGCCGCAAGCGCCACGCGGGCGCGGAGAAACGCAAACGTGTTGTGGGTGACGGCGATAGCCAGAATCGCCATGACCGCTACAAGCAGGAGGCTGATCGTCGGAAGCTGGGGCTGAACTCGCTCCTGGTAGCACCGAACAAGGCATACCAGCGCGACCAGCAGCAGCGGCAACGCATAGCGCTCATAGAGGCCGAACGTGGCGGGCCGAGGAAGAATGATAAGCGTATAGGCGATGGTAAATGGGCACAAAAAGCAGGCACAGCTGCCTCCACGAAATGCTCGCGTGCGGCTGCGCAGCAAGAGACGTCGGTTGGGAGCAAAAGAACGAGGCGATCACGGCTATAAGACCGCCCTGCGAGGCGACGCTCAGTAATACCCGCACCGTCTTACCAAACAGTATGGGCGGCTGCCCTTGAAGTACTGCGTAGTCGAACATTCCTGAAGCATTGAAACCGAAATGCTCTGGAAAGGTAGGGTCAAGCGGGAGTCTGACTGGGAGGTGGTGAGGGTACAAGGCAATAAAGAGATACACCAGAAGGAAAAAAGACGAAATCAAGACGACCCGCGGCCGACTCTTGCCAAGCACAGTTAGAAACGAGGCGACAATGGGGAGTAGTAAGAAAGGGAAGTTCAGAAAGAAATGCGCGAACGCAATGAAAATTGTGGCTACAGGAAACGACTTGACGAGTAGATGGTCGGTTGAAGGTATGGTGTAGGGTTGATATCGAAACCAAAGCATGCAGCCGAAGATGAAGGTTGCGCCCACAAGGGTGGCCGCGGCACCCGCGATCAGAACGCGACGCCGAGCTCGCAGAAGCCATAGCGCGGAGGGAACCATCACAAGGATTCCCAGCCATGCCGTCTGGCGGGATGTGCCGCAGATGGCGTTGGTGACGACGGCGAAACATAGCCATCCAATCGCGGTACGGTCGTCGGTGGATTCCAGACCGCGGAGGCAGCCGTAGAGGCAGACAACGACGGCGAAGAGCCCGGCACGTCGCTCATGAACGTGACCGAGAGCGTAAGGTAGAGCGGCGAGAGGACAAATGCGAGAGTGCCGATCGTGGCGTTGCGCTCGGTGAGACCGGCACGCACAAGTGTGGGTTGGAGTACGAATGCCAGTGCCATGGATATGAGCAGCCCACTCATGCGGACAGCGGTGAACGAGAAGCCGAAGAGCTTGATCAACACTGCACCGAGATAGAGCTGCCATCCCAGCATGGCAGATACCCAGCCGTTGTAGGCGAGGTGTCCAGTTGTGGCAAGCCCTCGCGCAGTCAAGATATAAGGGCCATCATCAGCGATGCCCATTTCGGCGTAAGGTCGGCTGATGAGCGCGCAGAGCAGCAGGGCTAAGGCACAGAAGAGAGATGAAATACGAAACCTGCGAACGAGTTGCATTTAGCCCCTTAGCAAGGTCATGATGTGGCGCACCTCGAGATATGCGGAGGATATTCGCGTTGCTGGCATCGAGCTTTCAGGATAGCAATTGTGCGATCGGACCTATCCGGGGTGCGATACAATTTTTGCGATGCCGACAAGGTGGACGGTGTGGGGCATTCGATTGGCAATTTTGTTGGCCACTTGCCTAGGCGTGTTCGTCTTACCGTTCCTTTTGCCCGGCCCATATTTTCAAGGCGTCTCTGCGTCGAACCTGGCTGGATTCAACAACGAAATTGCTGCGCTGGCGGCAGCGAGTTTAGGGACGTTGGTTTTTCTCTTGGCATTGAAATGGCCTCGGATCCTTGGGGAAAACAGCTTTGGACCGGCTGCAAATGGAGGGGTGCAGCTTAAAGAACACAGTCGGATCTCGAGTGGACTGGTGGGTGTCGTTGTTCTCTTGTGGGGTGGCGCAGTCTTTCTATTCGGAGCGCAGATCATTCGGCTAGGGGTCCGTTATCAGTACGACTGGGGATATTTCCTAAACCGACTCAGTGTGCACGCGGATTTTGGCCGCAAGCTCTATTCCCAGATGGAATTTGCTTACGGCCCTTGGCTTCTGGAATTCCCCATTGGGGTGAGGGCGATCCTAAGACCAGTTCATGTGACTACTGCGGGTGGTATCTACTGACACTAGTGCTGGAGGTCATGGCCGGTCTCTTGCTAGTGGCCTACCTGATAAACCACATTCCAATGTCAAAACAATGGAGAGCGGTCATCTTTGTTCTCCTTTCAGCTGGCATGATGGTCAGCAACATGGGTCCCAACCATACCTATATTCGTTTTGCGCCCCAGCTTGTTTTTCTCGTGGTGGCTCAGAAGTGTAAGCGAGGATGGGAAGCTGCACTTTGGATTTTCGCTGGCCAAGCCGTGTGTCTCGGGGTGTCTCCTGAAATAGGGTTTGCATTCCTTGTGGGTAGTTTTACGTTTGCGCTTTACCGCTATTTCAGTCAAGGACGGTCGTGGGCATGGGCGGCGGCAGCTCCCATTGTCTCGGCGACAGTATTCCTCATCATTGAGGGCTGGCCGTATTTGCACAGAGTAGTGATTTCGGCGCATGGCGTTTTTAGCCTCCCTGTTGAGCCGCTGCCTTTCATTCTCGTGTTCCTATTCGCCTTGGTGTGGCTGGTTCCGGTAAGTCTTGCGGGCTTTTTCCGCCAGCGAAGAGCAGAGGCGCCGATGTTGACAGCGCTTTATCTAATGTCGCTGGCGCTACTGCCTGCGGCCTTTGGGAGAGCAGACCCGGCGCATGTGTATTGGAACGGCCTTTCTGTATTGCTATTGTCTGCCGTGGCTATTTCGTCCCGACCCCGATGGCAGCAGATCGGCTGGGGGGTATGTCTCGCAGTCGTGATTCTATGGATGTGTAATATAAACCGATGCGTGAATTGGTCTGAAATGAAGCCGGTGCTGCTTGCGGAAGCTGCCATGTGCCGCGTCGTCGTGGAACAGCGACGCCCTGTCAGCGTGCTAGAGGATGATGGTGGATTCAATTTGCAAGGCCTGCGTGCGATAGTAGGGCATGATCCGGTGGCGACTCCACTCGAGGTATCTTTGCAGGTAGAAGGATCTCTTCGGGCTTCGGGGTATTACACTCCATCCTTTTACAATTTTTCTTTCAATCTGTTTGATGTAGCCGCTGAGGATGTTCAGATCCAGGAGTTCAATCAATCCAAATGGGCCTTGATTCCCGTCGTGCAGCCGTTCGGATATGGATATATCGAGCGGCCAGAAGGGTTGAAGAACGCGCTGGGGCTTCAGCTTCCTTATCGGACCAAGCGGCCAGTGTATGCCGTTGGGTTGCGGTTCGCGCAGAATCTGGCAGAAAACTGGCGGGTCCGCGGCAGGGTGGGAAATTACCTGGTCTATGAACACGAGTAACCGGTTGAACACATCCGGATTCCGCTTCACCGCCACCACTTGCTCCAATCGCTTCAAACTTCAGCCCTGCAGCTATCTCGAAACCGAACTCGAAAAGGCGAGCAGCACCACGTTCTCAACTATATCCAGCACCAATCTCTCCGTGGCGACCTGTTTTGCGCCGCAAACTCCAGCCCATCAGCTCCTGGGTCGCCGCAGCTAGCAAAGGCTCCAACCCCCGAGCTTTAAGCGGCGGATATCGAATCGCATCAGCTGAAGACGATGCTGGTGGCCTCATGTATGAGTATGCGAAATGACGGTCCAGGCCTGATTGAAAAGGTTAAGGACGGCGCTTTGTACACGAAATGGTCTTCGGGCCGGATGATTGATGTCTTCACTTCGCTCTTTGCACCACTCCGCATGATGGCCAAACGGGGCCAAGGTCAAGCCATTGCCATTCAGTAGACCAGGGCGCGAGTGAATCGCCATGCGGTGCGAGCGTGGGGCCATCACGGTTTACAATTCGATCACCAGCGCTATTCAAAACGAGGCGATCAGGAGTTCATGCAACAGCTTAGAAAGGTTGTCATTATCGGTGGGTGCGGCCACGTAGGTCTTCCCCTGGGCATCGTTTTCGCTAATTGCGGTCTGGACGTCGTTCTTCTCGATCGGGACCAAGCCAAGATAGACACCGTCAACAAGGGCGAAATGCCCTTTATGGAAACCAACGCCCTGGAACAGCTGGGCCGGGTGGTGGGCAAGAAGTTGGTCGCTACCGCAGATCCTTCCTGTTTGCATGATTCGGATGCGGCGATCGCGGTCCTTGGCACCCCCGTCGATGAACATCTCAATCCCACGGTCACGGATCTTTACCACAGCATCGACGAAGTCATTGCCCGCATGCCGGAAAATGCTCTCCTCGTGCTGCGCAGCACTGTCTACCCCGGCGTTACGAAGCTGGTCTACGAGCGTCTGCAGGCTTCCGGACGCAAGATTCTGTTGTCTTTTTGCCCGGAGAGGATCGCCGAGGGCAAAGCCATGGAAGAGATCCGGACTTTGCCGCAGATTATTTCCGCCTTCGATCCCGATTCTCTGGCCCGCGTGCGCGAATTGTTCTCCATCATTAATGATGACCTGATCGAACTCTCTCCACTTGAAGCCGAGCTGGCCAAATTGTTCACCAACAGCTGGCGCTACATGAACTTTGCGATTTCCAACCAGTTCTACGTGCTCGCCGAGACATATGGTCTGGACTTCCAGCGCATCTACGGCGCGGTGACCCATCGCTACCCGCGCATGAAGAGTTTCGCCAAGGCGGGTTTTGCGGCGGGACCTTGTTTGTTGAAAGACACGCTACAGTTGTCGGCGTTCTCCGGCAACAATTTTTTCCTGGGACATTCGGCGATGCTGGTCAACGAGGGTCTACCCAACTTCGTAGTGAACCAACTACGCCAACAGCAAGATCTTCGCGATAAAGTCGTAGCAATCCTCGGCATGGCTTTCAAATCCGAGTCGGACGATAAGCGCGAAAGCCTTTCTTACAAACTCCGAAAGTTGCTCATGGTGGCGGCCAAGGAGGTGCTCTGCACCGACCCTTACGTCGTCGACCCTAAGCTGATTCCGGTCGATGATGCCGTGCGTCGAGCCGACATCATCATTTTGGGAGCCCCTCACGCCGGCTACCGCGACCTTAATCTCCCAGACGATAAAGTAGTGGTCGACGTCTGGGGATTCTGGCCAAACCGCCGTCAAATCGCAACAGGGGGGCATCTCGCATCGTGAAAGTATTGGTTACTGGCGCTTCCGGTTTTATCTGTGGATATCTGATCCAGGAGCTGCTGGATAACGGATACGACGTGGTAGGCCTCGACAACTTCAGCAAGTATGGGCGGCTGCAAAAGTCCTACGACTCTCACCCCCACTACAAGCTGGTCGAAGGGGACGCAAAAGACGTCGGCTTGATGAAGGAGCTGCTTTCCGATTGCGATCACTTCGTCGCTGCCGCCGCCATGATCGGAGGCATCTCATACTTTCATGAGTTTGCTTACGATTTGCTGGCGGAGAACGAACGCATCATCGCCTCTTCGTTCGACGCCGCTATCTGGGCACACAAAGAGCGTAAGCTCAAGAAGATCGTGGTGCTCTCTTCGAGCATGGTGTTCGAGAGCACGACCGAATACCCCACGCCCGAAGGTGCGGAGCGGCGAAGCCCGCCGCCACGCTCGACCTATGGTTTCCAAAAACTTGCGGTCGAGTATTTTGTCCAGGGCGCTTTTGAACAGTACAAGCTGCCTTACACCATCGTGCGGCCTTTCAATTGCGTTGGCATCGGCGAAAAGCGGGCATTGTCTGACCGGGACATCATGAGCGGCAACGTACGCCTGGCCATGTCTCACGTAGTTCCGGACTTGGTGCAGAAACTGGTAAAGGGCAGGATCCACTGCACATCCTGGGTGACGGAAAGCAGGTTCGCCATTACACTTACGGCGGTGATCTCGCCCGCGGCATTCGTGTTTGTGTCGAGCATCCGGCTGCCCTGAACCAGGATTTCAACCTTTCCACCCCGGTACGCACCACCGTGCTGGAACTGGCAGAGTTGATCTGGAGAAAGATTCACGGTTCCAGCAAGCCGTTCCGCTACGTAAGCGACCCCGCTTACGAGTACGATGTCCAGGAGAGGGCGCCCGCGGTTGGCAAGGCGAAAGGACTTCTGGGCTTCGAGGCGACTACTCCCCTCTCAGACATCCTGGATGAGGTCATTCCATGGATAGCGGAGCAAGTGGAAATAGGCCAAATGTGAGCGAATTCGTCACCCCAGCAGGATCGACAGGAGATGGAATGGAAAGACCGTTAACCATAGTGATTCCGGTCTACAACGAGGGAGCAAATTTTCCTGCGCTCTGGTCAGAGATGACGCAGTACCTCGACTTTCCCTTTACCGCATTGGTCTCCTATGACTTTGACGGAGACAACACTCTTCCCGTCGCGCAGCAAATCATCGCCGAGGGTGAGACCCGATTGAAGTTGATCAAGAACACCTACGGCCGGGGCGTGGTGGGTGCAATCCGGACGGGGTTCGATGCGGCGCCTCCCGGGCCGGTTCTCGTGGTGATGGCGGATCTCTCGGATGACCTGGGGCAGGTTCGCCGGATGCTCGAACACTATCGGCAGGGGAGCCACATCGTTGTCGGCAGCCGCTATATGAAGGGCGGCCGGCTCATCGGTGGCCCGTGGTTCAAGCAACTTCTTTCCCGCCTATCCGGGCTGACCTTGTGCTGGTTCCGCGGCATACCAACGCATGACGCAACCAACGCATTCAAGATTTATGATCGCGCCATGCTGGGTGACATCCAGATCGAGAGCAAGGGCGGATTTGAATTGAGCCTGGAGATCACGGTGAAGGCGTTTCTTGGAGGGTATACGATCACCGAAACGCCCTCCACCTGGCGTGACCGGACCGCGGGAACTTCTCGCTTCAAGCTTTGGAAGTGGTTGCCTCACTATCTCAAATGGTATTTCATGGCTTTCCGGCCCAAAGCGAGGAGTCGCGGGGCAAGAGAAGAACTTCGGCCTACGTGAGTTCTCCGGACGATGCGGGCAGTGATCTAGATACCTCTCCCGTGCGCCAGTTGGCGGTGGGCGAGGTTCTGTTGCTCTGCGGTTCCGTCCTATCCCTTGTGGCTTCCTGCATCCTCTGGTCGCCTCACAAACAAGCGTGGATGGACGAGATCTTCACCTGGAAAGAGGTGAGCGACCCCTCTCTTTGGCATTTGTATTACGCCATTCAACATGGCGCCGATGGCGGCCAGCCGCTTTTTTACACCACAGCGTGGCTGTGGGCGAGAGCTTTCGGCTTCGGAGTGCTGGCGCTTCGCTTGTATTCCTGCATCGCCATGTGCGGAGCCTTGCTGGTCACCTGGAAAACCATACGCCGATTCTACGGAGTGTGGGCGACGGCCTTTGGCGTTCTCGCATTCTGGGGTACCTCAGGCGTGCTGCTCGATCAGAATACGGAAGCGCGCTTTTATGGGCTCTACATGCTTGCGGTCGCGCTTGCCGTCGATCTATATACGCGATTGGTGGATCGTCCGGTACCAACGCGCTGGTTATTGCTGTCAGCGTTTTTGTCGCAGGCGGCTTTGGTATTGACTCATGTTCTGGGCTTGATTTACAGCGGCTTGATCCTGCTGGCGTTGATCGTGGTCGATGCCGCGAAAGGCCGCCTTCGTTTCAAGCTCTATTTTGCTTACGCGGCCGGCTGGCTGGCGCTGCTGGTCTGGATCCCTGCGATCCGAGCGTCCATGGCAGCGGGCAAACCGCACGGCTGGATCACGATGCCAACCCTGACCGACGTGCGCACCGCCTTTCTATTTCAAGACTCCTTGCCGTGGCTGAAATTTTTTAAGCGTCATTCCCTCGAAGTGGGATTTCAGATCGTTAGCCGAACGGCGGAATTCGTGATTTATGTTCCTCTGGCTATCGTGTTTCTGCTGGGACTTCGACGAATCGCAAAGTCCGGCTGGCGGACGATCACAGACTCGCGCAACGCCGTTCTGCTTCTCGCATACCTGCTGTTATCTGCACCTGCGCTGTTGTTTGTTCTTTCTCATCTCGTCACGCCGGTTTTCGTACAGAGGTATTTCCTGCCCAGCGGAATTGGCCTGGCAATGGTGCTGGCAGCATCAGCCGACGCTGCTCGGCTCAGACACGACAGCATATTCGCGCCCGAGACAGCGAGTGCTTTGGACCGTAGTTGTACTGTTTCTCTTGATCTCGCCGATGCTTACTGTTCTTGCGTTAGGACCTCAGCGCCTGAGTTGGGATTATCTGGACTTGGCACGCTTGGAGAGGGACATCCCTGCAAACAGTGTGGTCGTCGCGGTGTGGCAGGAGGATTTTGTAAAGCTCATGCGTCTCGCCCAGAATCCTAGCGATCGCTACTACTTTCTGCTGGACTGGCAAGCGGCCTTGCTGGGACCGAGAGCATTTGTACTCGACTATCACTTGATGCAGGCCTACCGTAATAGCGGCTATTACGCCAAGAACATTCAGGATGGCCGTAACTTTCTATGTTCTCATCCCGATTTTCTCGTTCTGGACGCTCCAAATGCGACCACACTGGACACCACGAGGGGGATTGAGCCAGATATGCGAAAACCAAACTGGTTCGACCTGAATATCAAAACGGCGCCTCAATTCGAATGGAGGGTCATCGCCTCTTTCGAGGGGACTGAGGTGAACAGGAAACTGATTTCCGTGCACCGGAACGCAGCGCTACCATTTTGCAACAACCCTGGTGTCCCGGAACAGAATTAAGAGGCTTGTCTCGGATGGATGTTTCATGCCCGGTATGCAGCAACCCCGAGCCAGCCTTGTATCTCGACGGAGACGACAACGAAATCAGCCTCGCCTCTGTGGGGTCGTCCCGCACACTGCTTTCCCCGGCAGAATCATGCGCTGCACATCGTGTGGATTGGGTTATCGTTCCTTCCGTCCGCGAAACGAAGAATTGGGCCGCCTCTACCGCGCTGCCGATGACAGCAGATACGAAGCGGAGATGCCTAATCGTTGGAGAACGGCGCAAAGGCACAAGCAGATCGTTGATCGCTATGTCGCCGGAAAGGGGGCCCTTCTGGATGTGGGGTGCGCCTCGGGGGCATTCCTCCGGGTTATGCGCGACGCCGGCTGGGACGGAGAGGGTATCGAGCCGTCTGAATCGCAATTCCGACGGGCCAGCACGCTTCTGGGCGATGCATCGAAAATTCAGCAATGCATGCTGCAGGATGCGGTCCTGCACAAGGAGTACGACCTCGTCACCTTATGGGATGTGCTGGAGCACGTCACCGAACCGGCACCATTTCTCCAGCTGGCTACGTCACACTTGAAAACGGGTGGTCATCTCGCCTTAAATGTGCCGAGAGTCGACAGCCTCGTAGCCAGGCTGTTGGGCTCGCGATGGCCCCTGCTGCTGGCAGAGCATCTCAATTACTTTACGACCCCGAGCCTTCGCATCTGCGGCCAGACTGCCGGTCTGACGTTGATGCAAACGGGTCAGCGACCCTCCGCATTCTCGCTTGAGTACATCTTTTTTCGTGCGTCGCAGCATAGAATTCCTGGAAGCGTGTTTCTTAGCAGGGTATTGAAGGGCTCGAAAATTTCTGAGTGGTCCGTCCCCGTCTGGCTAGGCGAGATCTATGCTGTCTTCAAGAAGGATGGTTGAGGCTGCGACCTTAGCTACGATTCCACGGTTAGCATGGAGGAGAAAAAACTAAATGGCTCGAGTTGTTGTCATCGGCGCAGGCCCAATGGGCCTGGCCGCAGCCTACCAAGCCGTGAAAGATGGGCATCAAGTGGATTTGCTTGAAGCCGCTCCTGAACCGGGAGGCATGGCCGGCCATTTTGATTTTGGCGGCATCTCGCTGGAGCGGTTTTATCACTTCGTCTGCCGGAGCGATCAGCCAACGGTTGATTTGATGGCCGAACTGGGTATAGGCGAGAAGCTACATTGGATTCCAACGACGATGGGCTTTTTCTACCAGGGCGGATTGCGCGAGTGGGGAAATCCTGTTGCGCTTTTGCGTCTCGGCGGCATGAGCTTGTGGGCCAAGCTGCGCTACGCCGTCTTTGCTTATATCTGCACCAAACGTGAAACTTGGCCTGCCCTGGAAAATCGTTCGGCTAAAGATTGGATAACGCAGTGGTGCGGTCAGAAGACATATGACCAGCTTTGGCGGCCGCTGTTTGACTACAAATTCTACGAGCTTGCCGACAACATTTCCGCGGCATGGATGTGGACCCGGATGCGACGTGTCGGGCGTTCTCGCAAGAGCATGATGCAAGAGGAACTCGGTTACATCGAGGGGGGCTCAAAGACCCTGGTGGATACCCTGGTGCAATCCATTGAATCCGGCGGAGGGAAGATGCATCTCCAAGCCGCCGCACAGCGAATCAATATGAGCGACGGACGCGTATCGAGCGTTGATACTTCGACCGGAAACTTTCCCGCTGACTACGTCCTCTGCACTCTACCGATTCCCTTGGTTTCTAACCTGGTTCCGGATCTGCCCGCGGCGTCGAGGCAGCGCTATGAGTCCATTCGTAACATCGGTATCTGTTGCGTCATTCTGAAGCTCAAGCGCCCCGTCAGTCCGCATTTCTGGGTAAATATGTCCGGGCTCAATTTTGAAATACCCGGGCATCATCGAATTCTCCAACCTGCGGCCCATGGGAGCTACGATCGTCTATGCGCCTTACTACATGCCTGCCAGCAATCACAAATGGTCATGGTCGGACCAACAGCTGATCGATGATGCCATGCGCTGCCTGACGACGCTAAACCCAGCCTTAACCCGCGATGATTTGCTGGACGCAAAGGTTTCGCGCCTGCGCTATGCGCAGCCTATTTGCGAACCCGGTTTTGCCGCAAAGCTTCCACCGATTCAGACGCCCATTCGAGGTCTTCAGATTGCAGATACCTGTTTCTACTACCCGGAAGACAGAAGCATCGCCGAGAGCGCCCACCTAGGCCAACGGATGGCACGCGCAATTCCGCGAGAACCTGTGACGCCCACGCAGAGCCTGGCGTATAGCCATAGCCAACAATGAGGCCGGCACGTCGTTCTTTTCGCTACTGCGGGGAGGGCATGCTGACCAGGTATAGCGTTTTGTCAATATAGGGCACAGCATTGCTGTAGTCGCCGACAAATGCGATCGATGCTCCGTTCGAGAGCAACTTGGGGAAAACCCAATCTCGGGGACTAGCCAGCAGCAGAAATTGCCGATGACCATGGACAAAACCGTAATATGGTTCGACATTCGCGGTAAATGGGAAGCCGGCTTTCTGCAAAACATCCGGCGCTTCGAAGTCCTGAAAATAGTTGGTATGCGAATACTGTAAAGACGCCTGCTGGTCTTTAAGGAAATAGAGCCGGTTAAGGAACGCCTGGTCTTCCCTCTGATTCATTTCCATAAAAGTCTGCCCTTCGCCAACCACGATAGGGAGGTTCGGCTGAACGGATGCGAGGGCGCCCGGACGCTGAGGAATCGGATAGAGCAATGGATGCCAGACCTGGTCTTTGAGGATAGCCAGCACCAATACGGCCATGGCAGCGTAGGCGGCCAGGCGATTGAGGCGCACACGGCAAGCGAGGAAGATGGCGAGAGCCGTCAGGATGGCCACCTGAGAAGTCACGCCATAGCGGTTGTAAAACAGTCCGTGGCGACGCATCAGAATCAGGTTCAAGACGATCGGACTCAGGAACATCCATGCCAACAGGGCGAGCTCTTCCGGCAGGAAGCGAGGCTGCTTCGCTTCAGGTCTCTGGCTAAACGGCATCAACAGGGCTGCCAAAAGGACGAAAGCCATGATGTCGGCGCCGAAAGTATCTACAAAGAAAAAGACAATAGTGTTGTAAGAGGCATGTGCTGGAAAGACGATGCCGCCATACAGCCGGATTAAAGGTATATAAAGGAGCACCGCAAGCATGGGCACGAACAGAGCGGCCCAAAGCGGGTAGTCCGGCTTTCTTCGGTGGCGCAAGCGCACGGCTTCGGCAACGATAAAGGCAAAGAGGGTAAACGGGGCAAAAACGTGAGCTCCGATTAAAGCCAGAGTAGAGAAAGATATGCCAAATAGAGCCCAGCCGCGAGGCCTGGTAGTAGTCGCCGTATCCCACGAAAGCAAGAGGCATGCGAACGCCATGAAGAGCAAGGCGTAAGCCCTGGCTTCGACCGCATAATACAGAGTAGGACCCACCGCCCACAACATAAGTACGGCGACCGCAGCAAATGCCAAGCCAACCTTGCGTCTGACGTAAAACAGAATCGCCATGCTCCCGAAATAAAACTCAACCATCGACGGAAAGCGGAGCCCAAAGGGAGTCGACCCGAAGAGGGACATGGAGATGCGACTGAGAAGGTAGACAGTAGGCGGGTTGCAATCGAAATGAAGAACACGGTACCAGAGTTCTTTGAGCGATCCAGATCTTGCAATATCGAAAGTAAAGAGTTCATCGAACCACACATAGCGGCGGTTCCCAATCGCAACGACCACAAGGTAAAAGGCCGTAAGTCCGGCAATCACCAGCCAAAGGTCTCGCGCCGCCTTATACGGCGATGACCGGTTCGGAATAGGGGTCATTTCCTGCTTACCTGGCGTTTGGGTGGAGATCAATCCTCTGCTCCTGGAAAATCGTGGATCCGGGCCTGTAAAACAATAGGCTAGCATTTTCACCTTCCCGCTCCGCAGTGCAGCGAATGCTAGCCGGTGCGCTTCTCCCTAAAACAGGCGGCCGTCGCTGCCGTTTCCAGTAGCAAAGCGGGATCCTCTGACCAGGCGGCGCGCTGTCCTAAGTAGTAGAAGCCTACCTGTTGACGCCGTGGCATAACACGCCGGGGCGCAGTCAACACACGTCAAGGTGCGCCCGGACGCTAGCAACTAATAATCATTTGTGCACCTCTATAACGGGAATCGACCACCGAGGGATTTCGCTTTTCTTCGATTTGCTGCAAGATCCGTACTGCAATGTTTGGACGAGGAGTCGCACGGAATCCGTCCCTATAGTCTTTGCATAACTTATGAAGAAGAACCACTTGACGGATACATTAGGAGCTTCCCTCATGGAATCGCGTATACCTTTATCATGCGCAATCTTGCTGCTCGCCGTTTCAACCGGTTGTGGCGGCGGCGGGTCATCAACGGCAGGTTCGGGCGACTTTACTCTGGCAATCGCTCCCTCCACGCTTACGGTCACACCAGGCGGCCCCGCGCAGACCGTTGCGGTTACCGCTTCTCCCCTGAACGGCTTTACCGGGAGTGTGAACGTAGCCGTAGGCTCCTTGCCCAGTGGAGTGACAGCTACGCCGATGACTCTCTCCCTAGCGCCGGGGGGGCTGCAGCAGGTTAGCGTGACCGCAATGCCAACTGCGGCAGCGGGAAACGCCACGATTTCGCTCCAGGGCACCTCGGGCTCGCTGAGTCATAGCGTGACCGCAGCTGTGACAGTCAGTGCGGGGTCGTCACAGATCTCGACCAACGCCGCTTTGAGCGGCAGCTCATTTAGTTTCGGAAACAATCTACTCAACAATACTGTGACCCAGTCCGTGGTCACGGTTACGAATACGGGCACCACTGCATTGACAATGAATCCTGCTTTGAGCGGAGATCCCAGTTACGCACTTGTGAGCACTGGCTCGTGTGGTGCACAGCTGGCGGCGTCTGCTACCTGCGCGGTGATGGTTAGCTATACCCCCACGACCGCCTCGGCCCCCGCTACACAGAATGGCGTCTTGAATCTCGGATTCGTGGGCGTGCCTGCAGGAACACCGCAGACCGTCGCACTCTCCGGAACGTCGGCAGCCTTGCCTGCAGGGCAGGTGGTCGGCACCGACAATCCGCAGGTTGCGTTATACACCGTGACGCTGCCGTTCCCCGGAAGCGTCACGGTCAACTTCGGCAAAGACACAACCTATGGAATGAAGACCTGGACGCAATCGACCACTGAAAGCGGTGGTCCAGTAAGTATTTTTGTCGCTGGCATGCAGGGTGAGGACCACTTACCATATGCAGGCGGCGATCCAGTTTACCAACGGCATCAACACGGCTGACACCGACCACGCATTCACGACTCAGGCGGTGCCAGCCAATATGCAACCAACGCTGACGGCAACAACCGCTGCTGGAATGACGCCACAATCCGGCGTAGAGCTACTGAATATGCTGAATGGCAAGCCGTCTGGAGTCGCTGTGACCGACCTTGCCGGTAACGTTCTGTGGACCTACGCGAGTCCCGGCGTCAACAGTAACTTCATCCAGGGGGCCAAGTTGCTCCCCAACGGTGATTTCCTCATGGCAATTGGACCGAACTCGTCGGCCCCGCTCACTGGGATTCCGACTGGAACCATCAATGAGATTCGGGAAGTGAACCTGGGGGGCGACACCGTACGAGAGATTACCCTCCCTGATTTGAATTCTCTCCTCGCGACCGCTACATGCGCAGAATGCAAGGTGACGCTGCAAAGCTTCCATCATGATGTGGAGCCGCTGCCAAATGGCCATTGGCTGGTGCTTGCCAACACCACCATGCAACTTTCCCCAACCACTACGCCTCCGCTGACCGATGCTCCGCCCACCAACGTGCTCGGCGACGTAATCGTAGATCTCGACGCAAACCTGCGGCCGGTTTGGGTCTGGAACACGTTCAATCACCTGAATCCAGACCACCATCCGTATATGTTTCCCGACTGGACCCATGCCAATGCGGTGCTTTACTCAAAGGACGATGGCAACCTCCTGCTTTCGATGCGCCACGAGAACTGGGTGATAAAAATTGACTACGAAGACGGGAAGGGTTCCGGCGCTATTCTTTGGCGTCTTGGCGAGGGCGGTAACTTCACGCTGAAGAACGGTGTGGATCCAACGGACTGGCACTATGCGCAGCACTATCCTTCGTTCTTTAGCTCCAATACAACCGGCGTTTTCTCACTCAGCGTGATGGACAACGGTGATGACCGCATCTTTCCTACTGGCGTCACTTGCGGTGCCAGCGGGAGCTCCGCCATGCCTGTACTCCACCATTCCCGTCTATCAAATCGATGAGAACGCGATGACGGCAACGCTCACCTTTCACCAGATTCTGCCTGCCAACCTTTACAACTTTTTCGGCGGAAGCGTCGATCTGCTCCCCAACGGCAACATAGAGTACGACCTCTGTGGAGTGGGAACCGTTTCTTACGTCTTTGAGGTAACGCCACAGAGCGCCCCGCAGACCGTGTGGACGATGCAAGTCGCGGGAACCTAATTCTACCGCGCATTCCGTATGCCGAGCTTATATCCGGGAGTGCAGTGGTAGGGTGAAAGAGCGGCCATAAGGCCCATCGTGCTTGGTTCATTGATGTACGGGATGAGCCCGTACCCTTCAAGGGAAAGAAGACGTACCCCGGGGCCAAAAAGGCCCTCATCTACCCGTCTATTACGGCACGGCTGAAGCCGTGCCCTGAGGTTCAGAGTTCCCTAGCCGGTAGAGAGCGTAGCGGACCTGTCCCGCCTGCCCCGCCTGCCCCGCCTGCCCGGGCTTGCCGTGGGGCTTGCCGTGGGGGCTTCCGTGGACGGGCCTGCGGTTCTTTCCGGTTCTCCCGCGGACTCTAAAGCCCATTCGAGAACCGGCGCGGCGACCTTTCTCGATGGGACCTTTGAGCGCCGGATGAGTACCACCAGGTGGGAAAACCGCATTTCTCCTACAACAAACGTACCCGAATCCGCATATATACAGGTGTGTCCACCAATAACTTCTCGCAAAGCCAAACCATTCGCCGGCTGCGTACGCGGCTCATCCATCCAACTGCGGCTCGCCGCAACGGCTTCGTGGACAAATTACCTCAGAGAACTCCCTGTCGATCCGGACTTACCACGCTTACCACTCATATCACTCACTGTTTTCGTCGGTCTACTTGCCGGCACCCTGGAGGTGAAAACACACGCGAATTTTGAGCGCCTCAAGAAACAAAGGACTTAGCCGTGGCTCCGGGTTTTACAAGCTAGTTGACTTGCTCTCCACCAGCGACCTGCGCCCGGCTAACGAACTCTTCCAGCGGCATGCCGCCCTGGTCGCCCTGGCCGCGGACACGCAGGCTGACCGCGCCTGTCTCCGCCTCTTTGTCGCCGACGACAAGGATGTAGGGCAGCTTCTGCAGCGTGAAGTCGCGGATCTTGGCGCCCATCTTCTCGTTGCGGTGGTCGACCTCCACCCGCAAGCCGGCGTTCTGTAACGTTGCTTGTATCTTTTCCGCGTAAGCCAGATGGCGCTCACTGATGGGCACAATCCCCACCTGCACCGGCGCCAGCCAGAGCGGGAACGCGCCGGCATAGTGCTCCACCAGCACGCCAAAAAACCGCTCCACTGACCCGAACAGGGCGCGATGGACCATCAGCGGTTGATGGCGCTCCCCGTCTTCGCCCACATACTCCATCTCAAAGCGTGCCGGCATGTTGAAGTCGAATTGCACCGTCGACAGTTGCCATAGGCGGCCCAACACATCCACCAGCTTGATGTCGATCTTGGGACCATAAAACGCCGCTTCCCCACGGATGGTCTTGTAGGGAATGCCCTTGCGCGCCAGGGCGTTCTCGAGCGAGTGGATGGCCAGCGCCCAGTTTTCGTCCGAGCCGGTATAACTCTTGCGGTCTTTGGGATCCCAGGTGGAAAGCTCCACTTTGAATTCCGCAAAGCCAAAGGTGTTCAGCACCAGCTGGGCAAACTCAATGCAGCCCACAACTTCATCTTCAATCTGCTCCGGGGAACAGAAGATGTGCGCGTCATCCTGGGTGAAGCCGCGCACCCGCAACAGCCCATGCATGGTGCCGGAGCGCTCATAGCGATACACATTGCCCAGCTCCGCATAGCGCACCGGCAGATCACGATAGCTCTTGGGCGAATTCTTGTAGATGAGAATGTGGAACGGGCAGTTCATCGGCTTCATCCGGTAGTCTGCGTCGTCCAGCTCCATCGGCGTAAACATGTTCTGCGAGTAGAAGCCTTCATGACCGCTGATCTGCCACAGATGCACCCGCGCCACGTGCGGCGTATACACCAGCTCGTAACCGTGCCTGAGACACTCGTCCCGCATCCAGTCTTCCATGATCCTGCGCACCATGGCGCCTTTGGGATGCCAGAAGATCAAGCCAGGCCCGGCAACTTCCTGGATGGAGAAAAGGTCCAGCTGCTTGCCCAGTACACGATGGTCCCGGCGCTGCGCCTCTTCCAGGCGGGCAAAGTGCTGCTCCAACTCTTTGTTGGAAAAAAACGCCGTGCCGTAAATACGCTGCAGTTGCGGATTCTTTTCGTCCCCCAGCCAGTAAGCCCCGGCAAGGTTCATCACTTTGTAGGCCTTCACCCGGCCGGTCGAAGGCACGTGCGGCCCGCGGCAAAAATCTTCGAAGGCGCCGTTGCGGTAGAACGAAATTTCCTCACCCGGCTTGGTGAAGCGTTCCACGAAGTGGGCCTTCATAAAATCGTTGCCGGCTTTGAAGCGATCCAGGCTCTGCTCGCGCGGCTCCCATTCGCGCACGAAAGGCTCGTTGCGCGCGACCACTTCCGCCATCTTGGCTTCGATGGCTTTCAGGTCTTCAGGGGTAAATGGCGTGGGCCGGTAGAAGTCGTAAAAGAAGCCGGCATCCGTCGCCGGCCCGTGGCCGAGCTTGGTCTCGGGATACAGCTCGAGCACCGCCGTCGCCATCACGTGCGCGGCGGAGTGGCGCACCACCTTCAGAGCATCGGCGTCCTTCTCGGTGAGCAACTGCAACCACATGTCCTGGTGCAACGGAGTGCTCAAATCCACCAGGCGTTCGGCGTTTGCTTCCTCGGCCGCATACATGCCGGCTTCGGCGGGCGCGTCTCCGGCCGTCTCCAGCTGCACGTCGCTGGGTTTCGCCGCGCCGTTTGCGTTCGCCGGACGAACGCGGGCAACCACAGCTGCGGCAGCCAGTCGCGGTGAGATACTCTGGGCCACGTCGAGAGGCGTGGATCCGGCGGGAAATTCTTTGATGGAACCGTCGGGAAGATGGACTTTTATTGAGTCTGCGTTCGCTGTCATTTTCCTTAAAGCTCAAGGATAACCTCTACCAGGGACTTTCATCGGCCAGCGAACCGCGGGGTTCACTGGCTGGGATGGATCCCACAATGACTCTAAACCAGTGCGGAATGGGTCATGGCCTCGAGCACAGAAAGAGGCGATGATTCCGGAGAAACCATGGCCTGGTGGTCGACCAGGAAGGTTTGCTCCAGTGCGTACTGGCCGGAGAGAACCGCATGCGGAACCATATCGGTGTAGACCATCCAGCTGGAGCCGGGCGGGAAACTGCACGTATTCCTTGCGGCAGTCCGCCTGAAACGATGCGTTCTCCTTGAGAAAATTGTGGAAGCGCATCATGAAGTCGTCGTAGGGCGATCGCTTCAAGCTGGGGATCGCATAACCGAGACCCGCGGTATTGGCCAGGGAGCGCAGCGCGCGGCTGGCGGAGTTGCCGGGCGCGGGAAGCGGAATCTCTTGCGGCGCATACCGCGGCGCAAGCACTGGAAAGGGATCACTGACCACCCAGTCGCGCGAGCGCGTGGGATGAATGTTGTTAAAGAAGCGCAGTATGCGCGCGCCCCGCGTAGGCCGGGTAGGGAAAGCGTCGGTGTGCAGCAGGTCATTGCGGCGGCGCAGCGGCAAGTCCCGGCCCTCCTCCTCCTGCGGCCGGAAGCTGGCGTAATCCAGCTGCCAGCGTCCCTCGTAGGGCGACAAAAAGCCGGTCAGAAAACGGGTCACATCCTGTGAGTACTGGCGCATGACCGCCTGCAACTGCTTCAGTTCCGCGGCGCCGGTGGTGCCGGCGTCAAGGCCGCTCACGCTATCCAGGTTCGGCTTGTAGGCAATGTTCTTGTGCAGCGTGCTGCCCGTCTGCTGCTGGCCCAGCAGAAAAGACAAGTCCTCGGACCGGAAGCGAATGGGGGTTTGGGGAAAGTAGAGAATGTCGCCTGCTTCCAGGCGTTGGCACCACGCTCGCGCCCCGGCCTCCATGGCTGTCAGCCCGTTGGTTGCACCGGCTCGACGAGATCGATGGTGATAAGAGCCACGGGAGCGGCCTCCTAGCCTCCGGAAACCTTGCGCCGCAGCCAAAGCGTGCCGAAAAATATGAGGCTAACGAGCAGCACAACGCAGCCGGCGGGGAAGGAGATGTACTTGTAGCTGTCAGCGTAGTCCACGTGGTGGCCCATGCCGTTGTAAATCATGAGGCCGACAATGGCCAGAAAGGTAAACAGGAAGAAGCTCAGGAAACCCACCGTAAAAGCCATCAGAACACTGGTAACGAGACCAAGATCGCCCAATGGGATGCCGAAAAACCTTTCCCCCCGCCTGCGGGGGCCGAACCTGGTGCAGGTTCTGCTGCGCATTCATAATTGGCCTCGAAAGGGGATATGCACACCCTCCACTCAGCTAGAATACTAGGTTATGGCTGAAGCCGCCCAAATGGAGTTGTTACCGGCCTCGCTCGTGGCGCAGCAGACGCCCGTGCGTCAATCCGAAAACCGCCTGTGTTACGCAATCTTTGCCGATACCCACATCACGGCACAAGAGCTTGAGCCGATCGTGCAGGCAGTGCCCAACGCCATCGCCGCCGCGCTCACTCGGCATGCATATTATTTTGTGCCTCTCACCATTGGTGAAACCGAGGAGACGATGGTGGCGCCCGGCTACACCATCGACCTGGGCGATCGCGCCATGTGCCACCGCAATGTGCAATTTGATGGCTCGGATTGCATCTTCATCTCCACCCGGCTGATGCAGGACCGGTTTGCGTTGGCCTTCGAGTTCTTTATCAACGTGGGCCATCACTTTGTGGAAGCAGCCGGCGTGCCGCAGAGTTTCTGTGACCTGGCATGGTCGCAGGCAGTTGCCGAGGTGCGCGGCGAAACCAGTCAGGACAGCTACGAAAGCCGGCGCAGAGCACTTGACCGTGGGCGCAATGAAGGTCCCGGCGCTCGCATGGCGGAGAGAAGTTTCTCCCGCGTGGACCAACCCGTTGCCGACCGAATTGTCGAAAAGGGGCGCATCGACGAGAGGGCTAAGAGCAGCTTTTTCGAATCCGCCTTTTCCGATGCCTTGGCCATCTATATGCTCTCGCTCACGCTTGACTTCAACTACACCGATTTGCGGGAGCGGGAATATCCGCTGCTGGCCGCGCCCGCATTGGCCGAGCGCCTCCGCCACGTGGCCGGGCTCTTTCCCCCCAACGCCGGCTACAATTTTCAAATCTCTTATCGCCACAAGTTCTAAACCGGGTTTCAAAGTTCCGTGGCCTGTTTTGAGTTTGCGAAGAGTCGTTTTCCTGGGGAGAAAATGATCTTGAGCATCGGTCTCCATCCCTGGTGAAACCGCTAGTTAGTACAATCAGCGCATGATTGCGCACCTGCGCGGCCGGCTGCTCGCGAAACATCCACAGCAGGCGATTATCGAAGCTGGCGGGGTGGGCTACGACGTTGTGATTAGCGTGCCCACATTTAGTGCGCTGCCGCCGGAGGGAAAGGAAGTAGCCCTCTTCATCCATACTCACGTACGGGAAGACACTCTGGCGCTTTACGGCTTTCTCGATCGGGAAGAAAAGCGCGTCTTCGAACGGTTGATCACGGTCAGCGGCGTCGGCCCGAAGCTCGCGGTCACCATCCAGAGCGGTCTGAGCACGGAGCGGTTAGTGGGCGCCATCCGCGGCCAGGATCATGCCACTCTTTCCCAGATCCCGGGCATCGGCAAACGCCTGGCGGAGCGGTTAGTGGTGGATCTCAAGGACAAGCTCGAAGATATGGCTGCCGCGCCGCGCGCGGTCGAGACCGGGCCCTCCACCGACGACGTGCTATCAGCACTGGTGAACCTGGGGTATCAGCGTCCACTGGCGCAAAAGGCAATTGCTGCCGCAGTGGCCAAAGACAAGACAGTAACGGACAATTTTGAGGCACTGTTCCGCGCCGCCCTGGCCGGAATGCGTACTTAGGCCAGCGCCCCAAAACAGGTAGATTTTTCCCATCCATGAGTAGAATGAGCCCTGCGCGCGCCATGGAAAAATCCACAGCCACGTAAAGCACTGAAACAACGGGGGTCCCGGCCTCTCCTGTTTGGCATGGCACATGCAGGTGAATTATGTGTAACGGCGGATGTAAAGAAAGTAACCGCCTCGAGTTGCGGTTCCTGAGTTTGCGGCTCACTTCAGTGATGCCGCGGAGAAGATGCCCATGCCAGGGAGGTGTGGGCATCTTCTTTTTGCGTCAATGAATCGTCATTCGGATGCAGGCTTCATCTGTGCTTGATCAACACAGCCGATTGCCTTGCGCATGTCGGCGTCGTCATCGGAATTTGCCCCGGTTTTGTGCATAATGTCTTGCTGAAACTTTTGCAGTTCAGGGAATGAGTAGTGCGTGCAGAGATTGAGTTCCCACGTATCGGCGGTCTTCTTCGACACCACATACATCCGAATGGTTTCATCCGGGCGCGCGGGCGAGTCACTTTCACGAATGATGGAAAAGCTATAGTAGCCACGAATAAAACCGGCATCGGTCCGGGTATCCATCGAGTTCATCACGATCGTGCGATCATCCACCGTGATGTTGTCGTGTTGGGCGACGAGGAGCACGACCTGGCGAGCCTGGTCGAACGCCATCTCATGCACACGCGCACGCGCGCACAGGGTAGAGGCGGCTAGAAAAAAGACAAAAAGGGCAAGTTGTCTCATGTATGTGAGCAGCCGGACAGCCTGGTCAGATTGAGGGAGGCAAGCAAAGTCTATTGCACAACCATCGAAACACGCTTTGTTGTGGCGTAGCAAGTCCATTACTTTTGTACTTTAAAGTCGGTTTTCAAGTATATGCTGCGAAGTTACCAGCTCGAACTCTAAGCTCTCATTATTGCTCCAACCGGCGAAATACTTAGGCTTCATCTTCATCAGATGCGTTTTTGATACACACTACGACCATGATCTCTTCCTTTTCGCACGTCGCCGGCGATCCGTTCTTTCGTGAAGCCGGCCTGAGATTCTTGCGCGGCTTGAGACGAAATAACCGCCGGGAGTGGTTCGAAGCCCGTAAGCCGGAATTCGAGCGCGAACTGAAGCAGCCGATGCTGGCGCTTATCGAAACCGTCAACGCGGCTATGGAAGGTTTCGCTCCCGCCCATGTCCGTCCCCCTCAAAAATGTATGATGCGCATTTATCGCGACATACGGTTTTCTTCGGACAAGAGGCCTTACAAAAGCCACGTCTCGGCATGGTGGTCGCGTGAAGGTTTGGAAAAGACTTCCGGGGGCGGGTACTACATGCATATCTCCCCCGATGAAGTCGTCATTGCCGCAGGCGTGTATATGCCGGAGCGCGAGCAGCTACTGGCGATCAGGGAGTATCTGCTGTTACACCATGCGGAAGTGCGCAAGATGCTCATGGACAGCAAGCTCAAACGAGTCATGGACTCGTTTACCGGCACGCCGCTTACCCGGCCGCCGAAAGGTTTTCCGAAAGACCATCCGGCGATGGATTTGCTCTTATGCCGGCAGTGGGGCGTAGAGGGAAAGATGGCCCCTTTGGCGTCATTGCAAAAGGATTTTGCAGACCAGGTGATCCGTCGATTTCGCCTCGCGACCCCGCTGGTGAGTGCTCTCAACACACCCCTGCTGATGAGCATTCAGAAAAACCGGCGGCCCCTGTTCGCGTTGCAGCCTTTAAGGAAAGAGCGGTGAATTCTGCGGAAAACCTGTGAAATTGGGAAAAATCTTGGAAAAACAAGCCAAAAACAGAACAAATCTCGGTTTTTCGATTGACAAACGTCAGACAAAGCCGCATCGTAAACGGCGGTGGGTTCGTTTTTACCCGCATAAACACTGGGGTTTCTGATGATCGATGCGCGTTTCCCGCGAGCATCCGATTTAAGAAAACCGGTCACGACATGGATCCTCAAGGTTGCGGAACACCGAGACCGTGAGCCCATGAAATAACAGACGAAAGAAGGACAAATATGGCAACAGGCATGACCAAGACAGCACTGGTCCGGACAATGGCAGAAAAACTTGAGTTGACGAACAAGCAATCCGCAGCATTTCTGGACCTGCTGGCAGAGACCGCAGTGAAGGAAACGAAGAAGAATGGTGTGTTCGTCATCCCTGGGCTTGGCCGGTTGGTAAAGGCTGAGCGCAAAGCCCGCATGGGTCGCAATCCCCAAACTGGCGAAACCATCAAGATCAAAGCCAAGACCGTGGTCAAGTTCCGCGTGGCCAAGGCTGCTAAGGACACCATCGCGCCGCCAAGGAAGTAGCAATATTTCTGGATGGCTGTAGCATCGAAGAGGGCAGGCGACTTGCCGCGCCCTCTGTACCTCCGGTTGTCTTTGCCCTTTTCAACCCGCCTTGTCGCTGCCCGCCTGGAACGAAACCACGATCTCGCTCTTGTTTCGCGAGATGCCCCACTCCACGGCTCGCAGTTCACGGCTCGCAGTTCATGCCTCTCGCCCGAAAGCGTCTCCGGCTTTCGCGCCCCCTATACCGAATCCACAGTCACGTTTGCGGTAGGTCGCTTTGTCCATGCGCGAACCACGAGGGAAAGCCCGAAACAGATAAGCACGCATTGGAGAAGGATGCGGGCGTTATACCGCCACGCGAAAACGAGGAAGCAGCCCGTTAACGCGATCGGATAGATCTCGGCTAAGAACGCCTGCCACCACTGCGGGCGAGGGGACGGGGCAGTACTGCCGGCAGCCATACGAGGCAACAATCGGCGAACATGGCGCCGGTACTGCTGGTAAACATCCCCCTGCTTCGCAGCGAGGAAGCGCTCTTCCGCAGAGATGAGAATGAGTACGAAAACGCTCAAGGCCAGCAGAAAGAAAGCAGCTCCGCTTGGCGGCATCAGGATAGAGACGCCAATCGCGAGTAGCCAAGACCCCAGGTAAAGCGGATTGCGCACATAGCGATAAGGCCCTGCGGCGACGAATTGTTCTGCCTGCATGGCAGAGTCACGCATAACGCCCGATCCAAGATACGCGGTGCCCCAAACCCGCAGAACGGCGCCCACCACCAGGCAACTGAGGCTCAGGAGCGTGACCACCAGGGTTGCACCCGCTAGACCGATCCAGCCAGTGCGGGCCAGCCACGTCGATGCCGCGAGCCAAAGTGTGCCATGACTGCCATCACGAAATTCCCAGGGAGGCAGAAAGCCGAGCAAGTAAAGCAGCACGAAAATGAAGAGACGGAAGCGAAACAACAGCGGTGCCGCATTCATGATCGGCTGGCCCACTGACCGTTCCCCGGCGGCGATGCATAATGTAACTGCAATAGTGTCATATTCAGGGAGATGACCCGGGGCACTACTTGCGGGTCAAGCTTTCCAGCAGGGCATCGAAGTCTTCCAGGCGGGAGTATTCGATGATCACGCGCCCGCGGCCGTTCTTGTCCTCGATCGATACTTTCAGGCCAAGGGCTCTTTGCAGCAGATCACGCGCTTCGCGGACATTTGGATCGAGCGGAGCTTTCTCCTTTTCCTCGCCCTTTGGTTTCTTCTCCGGATTCAACAATCCCTGCACGTAGCTTTCCGTCTGGCGTACTGACATGGAGAGCGCTGTCACTTTTTGCGCAGCCTTCAAAATCGCCTCTGGCGACTCCAGGCTCAGTAGCGTGCGCGCGTGGCCGAAACTGAGGCTGCCGGTTTCCACCTTCTGCTGCACCTCGAGCGGCAAGCGAAGAAGCCGGAGAAAATTGGCTACGGAAGCGCGGTCCTTGCCCGTCCGCTGAGCCATTTGTTCCTGCGTCATTTTGAAGTGATGGCTAAGCCGGTCGTAGGCACGGGCCTGTTCCATGGGGTTAAGATCGGTGCGTTGTAAATTCTCAACGATGGTTATTTCCATCGCCTGCTCGTCGGACACGTGGCGAAGGATGGCGGGCACCGTGGCCTTGCCGGCCATTTTGGAGGCAAGCCATCTACGCTCGCCGGCGATCAGTTGAAAACGATTGTCTGCCAGGGGTCGCACCAACACCGGTTGCAAAACGCCCGTCGCCACAATTGAGGCGGAGAGATCTCTGAGGGCATTCTCATCCACAGTCGCCCGAGTCTGGAAGGGATTGCGTTCGATCTGGTCAACCGGTATCTCTCTGGGCTTCCCCTCATCGGGCACTGGAGGGGCGATGGCGCCGGCAGGAGCTGGAGTAAAGCCGGATCGACCAGGGAGGAGGGATTCGAGACCTTTGCCGAGGGCGCGGCGTTTGGGTAATTCAACGGAAGCAGTCATAGTGTTGGTCCTGAAAGCCGGAGTTGAGAACTGCGAATTCGGTTGCGGCCCGTATCCCACAACTGGCCGGAATGAAAGCCCCTCTCCCGCGTGGGAGGCGGTTAAGCGTATGGCCAGAACCGCACCTTGTTCTCCTGTCGTGTCTGCGTGCGAGCCTGCGAGGCTGCTTTCCGCTCCAGGGCGCGCGGGCTATCGATGTTGTTGCGCTGAAGGATCTCTTCGGCCAACTCCCGATAACTCTCCGCTCCACGGGAGCGTGGATCGTATAGAGCTACGGGCTTTCCGTAGCTCGGCGCCTCCGCCAAACGGACATTGCGCGGGATTGCGGTCTTCAGCAACTTAGCCCCGAAAAAGCGACGCAAGTTTTCCGTAACCTGCTGGGCAAGGTTTGTACGCTCGTCATACATGGTGAGAATGACACCTTCGATGTCGAGCGTTGGGTTGAATGCAGCTTGAATGCGTCCAAGAGTGGTGAGTAGCTCTGAGATTCCTTCCAGGGCGAAGTATTCGGCTTGCATGGGGACCAACAGGCGATCTGCGGCGACCAGTGCGTTCAACGTAAGCAAATCAAGCGCCGGTGGACAGTCGAGGAGGATGAAATTGTAGAGATTGCGCACCGGTTCGAGGGCTTGGCGAAGGCGGTATTCGCGACGCTCCGCCTGGATCAACTCGACAGTGGCGCCGATCAGATGATTGCTACCGGGAACCACTTTCAGGCCGTCGATTTCCGTCGGGAGGGTTGTCTCGGCGATCGTGGCGTTCCCCATCAGGATGTCGTACGTAGAATTTCGATTTTCGTCCCGGGGCACGCCGAGTCCACCAGAGGAATTTGCCTGTGGGTCGCAATCAACCAGAAGGCACGTCAATCCTTCAAGAGCCAGCGCCGCAGCGAGATTGATTGCGGTAGTGGTCTTTCCGACCCCGCCCTTCTGATTGACGACCGCGATTACTTTACCCATGCGTAATGGAAGAGTATCGAGGGAAGGCGAGGAGAGCAAGAAAGGCGATGTGCAGAACTGGGCTCAAATTGTGGAGAATCGGGGAGCGCGTTAATCGGACTGAGGGCGAAGTATCACATTCTGAAGAAGATAGACGGGGGCTGACGGAGCGAGCCCCGGGGGTGATTGCCAGGAGGCCGGTGGAAATCTGGTCGTTCCATGTGGAACAACAAGGGCGCATTTCAGTCTAAAATGTCGCTGTGTTCCACGTGGAACAGCCCTTGTGGGCCGAAGATCGCAAACACGCCCAGGGCCGAAAGGTGTCTGCATGAGAAGTGCGAACTTGCATTCTGTCCCCGTAGTTGACCTTCGGGTGCCCCATATCTCGCTCGTTTTTCGCGAGATATGGGGCACCCGGGAGCTGTGGTCAGGATAGAGACTTGTTTGGAGATCCGAGATGCCTTTTGTTCCACGTGGAACAACCGCGGGAGATTTACCTGAGAGAGGACGGTTGTTCCACGTGGAACAACCGTCACACACGCCGCCCGATTGCGAGAATCATTTGCCTGGTCTTTGGTAGCGGAACGGGTTCCCTCCAATCCAATTCCGGGGCAAGCTTCGCGTAACCTGGCGCCGATCCCTCGGTCGTCATCAATGCCAGATATCGTCTCGCACGCTGGACCGCAACCGGGATCGCTAAATCCATCTTCTCTACAGCCCGCATTACAACCGCATCAAATCGCACCAGCTGCGGCATCGTTTCCACCCGTCCGTCAAAGATCTCGCCGTCAATCCCCAGGACTCGCACTGCTTCCCGCAAAAAAGCAGCCTTTTTCCCTTGCGCCTCCGCTAACGTCACCCGGATTTCAGGACGACAGATCGCAATTGGTATCCCTGGAAAACCAGCACCCGAACCGTAGTCCAAAAGATTCCTCACATCGAGGGGAATGTGTTGGGCCACCAGCGAGCACTCCACAAAATGGCGCTGGATGATTTGCAGCGGCTCCCGAACAGCCGTCAGGCTCACACGCGAATTCCAACGCAGCAGCAATTGCAGATAACCGTGGAATTGATCGAAGGCCTTTCTCGGCAAACCGGCAATGCCAGCTTCCCTGAATGCCTCTTCGATTTGCTCTACATTGCCATTCACTGCGTGCACGGCGGCCTATCGCTGTTGGAGAGTTGCCTTTGGCCCTGACCACTGGCGCGCTGCCTCGAGGAAGGCCTTGAATAAGGCGCGCGATGCCGCGCTACTCTCGTAACTGCGCTCCGGATGCCATTGCACGGCGACCAAAAATTGGGAAGGATCTACGCCTTCCAGGGCTTCGATGATTCCATCGGCGGGACTTCTGGCGGCAACCATCAGGGTCTTCCCCGGCCGGTCGATAGCCTGGTGGTGGCTTGAGTTGACGAAGAGCCGCGGGTCATCATCGTCCACGACTTGCGTGACGACCTGAGACAGACGGGAACCAGGTGTGACCAGCACAGGATGCGCCCTTTGCACTTCCCGTCCGGGTTGATGGTTAAC
Source organism: uncultured Acidobacteriaceae bacterium (assembly GCA_963717225.1). Classification (GTDB taxonomy): domain Bacteria; phylum Acidobacteriota; class Terriglobia; order Terriglobales; family Acidobacteriaceae; genus PALSA-350. Next base: position 101,355 of record CAVQWB010000046.1, read on the forward strand.
CGTGGGCTCATTCGCCGCTTCCGCATGCGGTAAGTCTTGGATGAGCGTTCCCTGCCGCCACACATTTAGAGATTGCAATCCGTAGCAAATTCCCAGGATCGGTTTCGCTTCAGCGAAGCCGTCCTGCAAAAGAAGCTCGTCAACAGCCTCCCGCGCCTCATCCCTGGGTGCGCATTCTTTCGTCGCCTGTTGTCCGTAGCGCGCTGGATCTACATCTGCCGGGCTGCCCGGCAACAAGATGCCGGAGCATGAGGCAAGCATCCTTGCTTGCTCGGCCCGGCCCCCGCGTAGTGGAATCGGCACCGCAATACCGCCTGCAGCTTCCACCGCGCGGATGTATTGCGGCAAACTGCGCTGGTTATAAGCCTCATCCGTAGACGTAGGTTCGGGGATGGCAATGCGGGGAGCTGATGACATCATGGATCCTCTCTGAAAACCTCCGAACAATTTTCCAGCAACTCCGCGACTTGTGGCACCGCCAAACGGGGCGAAAGATCGCCCGGCGCAAAATGATCCTGATAGAGCTTCAGGATTTCGCCGCGAAGTTTCGCCGTAAGCTCATCCGCCTGGCGGATGGTATATCCGGATGGATCGATCGGCTTGCCGATCACGAATTTCACCGGTCCAGGACGAAAGTGATGAGTGTGAATCGGCAACAACTCATAGGTGCCAATCAGCGCGATGGGAACCAGCGGCGCTCGAGCGCGGATCGATATATAGGCTGGTCCGCGCATGAAAGGCTGCACCTGGCCATCCTGGGTTCGGCCGCCTTCGGGAAAGATGAATAAAGGCATACCGGACTTAAGCACACGGATTGCCCGGTTTAATCCGGCGATGGAGCCACTGCCACTTTCCTCATCGACCGGAATCTGCCCAGACCGCTGGAGATGCCATCCGATAAACGGCCACTTCCACAAACTCTGCTTTGCCAGGATTCGAAACTGAAAAGGCAGGCTGCTAAAGACGAGCGGCGTATCCATGAACGAAGTGTGATTGGAGGTGTAGACGGCGACCGGCACTAAATTCTCACGTCCGATAACGGTCACCGGCGCGCCTGCTATCCGCAACGAAGTCCGCGCCCATCGCCGAGCTATGTTGTGCTGCCATCGGCCGTCCTTTTCCAGGCAGGATGCTGCCAGCGACATGCATCCGAAAACACCCGTAGCGCAAAAGAACAACGGCACTCGGCCCAGGTTGGAAGCTAAGCGGCTTGCTAACGGCAGAGCTGGCCGCGTGTCAGGGAGGTAGCTCTTAGGCGCGGAGCTCATACCTTGAGCGGCTCCGAAGGTGCGGTCTGTTCACTGACCAAAAGGGCTCGGACTTGCCCAACCAGATAAACTGAGCCAGTAACGACAACAAGGCCGTGAAACGGGGTGAGCTCAAGCGCACGCTCAAGCGCGCTAAACGCGCCTGGAGTCGCCTCTACCTCACTACCTGTACTCCGTGCGGCCGCCAACAGATCCTCGACCGATGCGCTGCGCGGAGAGTCGACTGGTGTTACCACCACTTTTCCGAACAAGGGAAAAAGAATCTGGGCGAGTTCTGCAGCCGGTTTGTCTTTCAGGCAGCCAAAAACCATTGTCAGAGGCTGGCCGTGGTCCAGTTGCGATACCGCCGCGCGAAGAGCCCACGCGCCAGCAGGATTGTGGCCCACGTCCAGCAGTACATCGGCCCGCTCGCCATTGCCGGCAATGTACTCCAACCGTGCGGGCCAAACCGTGTCCCGAATACCGGTCTGAATATCGATCGGGGTTATATTGTAACCTTGATTGTTACTTAGCTCTACCGCAGCCGCGATGGCCAGCGCCAGGTTGCGTTGTTGATGGGCGCCTGCCAGCGGGGAGTCGATCCCGATCAGTTCGCCCATAACCGACAACGGATAGCGATTGCGCGTGTATTGCTCGGGATGATTGTTCACCGGCACATAGCCGGCGGCGTTGACGCCGCGCACATCCAGCGCGACTGCCACTTCTCCCAGTGCCTGGTTAGCCTCAGGATGCTGCGGCAGTGTCACCATCACGCCTTTGCGGCGCAAGATGCCGGCCTTCTCACGCGCTATCAGATCCACCGTTGAGCCCAGCCACTCGGTGTGATCGAGCGAAATATCAGTAATAACCGACACCACGGGCTCGACGATATTGGTCGCATCGAGCCGCCCACCCATGCCCACTTCGATCACTACCGTATGCACCTGGCGTGAAGCAAAATACAAAAACCCCATGGCGGTGATGGTCTCGAAAAAACTCGGCAACGCCGGCAGCCGGCCATCTCGTACCAGGGTCGAAGCTACCTCCTCAACCCGGAAAAAGAGGGCGGCAAAATCGTCGTCGCCGATCATGGAGCCATCCACCTGAATGCGCTCGTTGACGCGGCTTAGATGAGGAGACGTGTAGAGACCGGTGCGGTAACCGGCTCGGGCGAGAATACTGGCCAGAGTCGAAGCCGTTGACCCTTTGCCATTGGTGCCGGCCACCAGGATCGAACTAAAGTTTCGCTCGGCGTTGCCCAGACCTGTCATGAGAGTGCGCATATGCGCCAGCTCAAATTTCCGGCGAGGTGTGCCGGGCGCTGTATGCAATTCCTGACCGAGGGCGTGCAGGCGGTCAAGGGCCGAAGCGTAGGACATGTTCTTATTCTAGAGTGAATTCCCTACCTCTACCCCGCGAACGGTCGTCGGCGACATGAAGTCCAGCGCGCGGATTAAGTAGCTCTTCAGCTCGCGGCGAGGGACGATCGCGTCCAACATACCGTGCTCCAGCAGGAACTCTGATCGCTGAAATCCTTCCGGAAGCTTCTGCCGGATCGTCTGCTCAATGACCCTTGGGCCGGCAAAGCCGATCAAGGCGCCAGGTTCGGCGATATTGAGATCGCCCAGCATGCCAAAGCTGGCGGTTACGCCGCCCGTGGTGGGATTGGTAAGCACCGAAATATACGGCACACCGGCATCATCCAGCTGCGCCAGCCCTGCCGAGACCTTGGCCAGTTGCATCAGGCTTGCCACCCCTTCCATCATGCGGGCCCCGCCGGAGGCGGCAACGATGATGAGTGGGTGATGCGCGGCCAGTGAGCGGTCGATCGCACGCGCGATGGTCTCGCCGACCACGCACCCCATGCTTCCCCCGATGAAGGCGAATTCCATAACACTCAGGACCACGGCATGGGTACCAAGGCTTCCCACCGCATTCATCACCGCATCATTCAAGCCCGTCTCGCGCCGGGCTTTTGCCAGCCGGTCACGATATGGCTTGATATCGACAAATTCCAGCGGGTCGGTGGAGACAAGTTCGAGGTCAACTAGCTGATAGCCCGGCTCCAGCAGGCTGGCAATGCGGGTGCGCGCATCCAGACGAAGATGATGCCCACACTTTGGGCAGACTTGCAGGTTAGCTTCGAACTCGGCTTTGAAGACGTATTGCCCGCAGCCCTCGCACTTCTGCCACAACCCCTCGGTGCGAACGCTCTTTTCTGCGGTGTTCGGTTCAATCTCGTTTTCCTGCCGCTTAAACCAGGACATGTATTCCCTTCCGCCACCCGCCCCTGTGGTGTCTCACTGCTGTGCCCGTTGCCTACCCATGCTCCGACTCTGGAGCATACAGCGACCCCGTTCGTTCTGCCTCAGATTCTGTGCAGTCTTTCCCCGGTTGGGAAGCTGCTTAAACAATGCTTGCATCAGTGCCCGGTGTGGTACGGATGCCCTGCGAGTATTGTAAATGCCCGGTAGAGCTGTTCCGCCATCACCAGGCGAGCAAGCTCGTGAGGGAGTGTCATCCGTCCTAGTGACAGCACCGTTTGCGCCTGCCGGGGAGCCCGGTCCGACCAGCCGCTAGCCGGCCCGATCGCGAAGACAATCATTTGCTGGCCCGAATCCCGGCGTGCCCCTAGCCAGGTGGCCAATTCCTCCGACGATAAAGATTCGCCCCGGCTATCGAGCAGCACCAGCCATGCCGGGGTACGCGCCCGATGCCGGGCTACGAAAGTGAACAGTGCCTCCTCATCACGGAAAGCAGCCGCTTCCACGTTGGCATACGGTGCAATGCGATCGAGGTACATGGTTGTTGCAGGTCCGAGCAGGTCGCTCCGGGTACGCTGGGCGACGAATGCGAGTGTGAGGGTCAGACTGGGTATGCCTCCGGAAGTCGAGGTTTAGCCTGAAGGGGAGCGGCTTGAACAGGCTGAGGCGCGGAAAAGGCCCTGAGGGACCCCAAACAACTTACCCGCCGCTTCGGCCGGCCCCTGCGTGTTCAAGGGCCGACGCCAATCCCGACCCGTCAAGCACTGCTTCGATCATGGCGTCACAACCCATACATGAGTTGATCATCATGTGATACAGGCGACGGTCAGTCCAATCCCGGTCGTAGTAGCGGCGGACATACTCTTCCCGCCGGTTGTCCGTGGCCTCAAGCTCTGCCCGGGCGTGTCCCGGGTGTTCCGGAAAATGCTCTTCAAACCAACGAACCTTCCTCGACAGCGACGCGTATACAAAAATATTGAAGACGCCTGGAAGGGATGCCAACGCACAAGCGGCGCCGCGGCCGACAATCACGCAGTTGCCATCGGCCAGGCACTGCTTCAAATAATTGCGCACAAATTCGACCATTCGTTCGCTGTCGAATACCTGGTCTTTGGGTGGCGCCGGCATGCGGTCAACGCTGCCATGCCAAAAGGACTTGCCCATCCGGTAGTACCACGGGTCAAGGCGCTCGTCACACTGTTCCGCCATGCTTTTTGGTACTCCAGCCTTGTGGGCGATCTCATCGATCAGGCACTTGTCGATAAGCTTCCAGTTCAGCCGGTTGGCCAGGCGGTGGGCAAATTCCGCTCCCTGGCTGCCATATTCCCGTTCAACGGTAATCACCCTGACCATGGAGAATATCTCCCGCCAAAATGGCCGGACCCCCCGATGGCGTGATGCTAGCACCGGCGGACTGAATAATCCAGAGTCCGGCCACCTGACCGTTGGTACCTTTTTAGGGTTCGGCGAGGACGGGGTTTCTTAAGCTGCCAATGCCGGAAATATCTACCACCACATCATCCCCGGGGCGAAGCCATCGTTGCGGAGAGCGGGCCATCCCGACCCCCGCCGGAGTGCCGGTACTGATAACGTCCCCCGGGACCAATGGCATCATGGTCGAAATATAGGAAATCAGCTTCGGCAACTTGAAAATAAGCTCCCGGGTGTTGGAACTCTGCAGGGTCTCCCCGTTGATCGTCAGCGAAATATCGAGTTGGTGAGGATCGGGGATTTCGTCTTTAGATACGATCCACGGACCCATCGGCCCGAAGGTAGGGAAGTTCTTCCCCAGCGTCCACTGCGAAGTAGCGAGCTGCACGTCACGAGCGCTGACATCATTCAGGATGGTGTAGCCGAAGACGTGGTCCTCCCACTCTGCTTCGGGTATATTGCGACCGCCTTGGCCGATCACAACCGCCAACTCGGCTTCATAATCCGGTTGCTTGCTGGCGCGCGGCAGAAGAATTGGCTGCCCGTTCCCAATGAGAGTGAGAGGGTATTTGGTAAACACCGTAGGAACCTTAGGTGGTTCCATCTTTGATTCAGCGGCGTGATCGCGGTAATTGAGGCCAATACAGAGAATTTTGGAAGGCCGGAGCAAGGGGGCTTCCAGGGCAACGGTGGATAGTGGCGCGAGCAGGTTGTGACCGGTCTCTTCCAGCTGAAGATTGACCCCAGACCATCTCTTGGGGCCTGCGGCGATAAAAGACTGGGTGTCCTGGTATCCGAGCGGATTGAGAGGGAAGACGTGGCCGTCCTTGAGGAGTGCCGGGCCAGTAGTTGCATCGCGACGGTAGGTGATCAGGCGCATCCGTTCATTGTCCATCGGCGGGAGAAGGAATGGGTAAAAATTGTGCGATTGGCTCGATGGCCACCCCGCGCCTGGAAAGTTTGAATCGATATATGGCTAACGGGCGATTAAGCGGATTTAGATCTCTCGACCCTAGAAGCAAAATCCCTTCACAACGCCAGGAAATTGCATCTGCCTACAATGGGTTTGTTGTATCCGTTCAAACGGGGGGTTAATGGAGAAGCCGAACGAGGGTCGAAAACGGGTAGTCATTGAAAATGTCGAGCCCCAGATAAACTGTGGCCTCTTTCCCATCAAGCGAATTGTTGACGACCTGGTTTCCGTGCAGGCGGATGTCTTCGGCGACGGGCATGACCACGTTCGCGCCCGGCTGCTGTGGAAGCAGGATGGGGATAGCGACTGGCGGGCAGTAGAGATGCTGCCATTGGGTAATGACCATTGGCGGGGAGAATTTCCCGTTACTCATGCTGGCCGATATCGCTACACACTCGTAGGCGAGATCGATCATTTCGAAACCTGGCAAAGTGACCTCAAAAAACGTGTGGAGGCGCAGCAGGATCTCGCTGTGCCCTTCGCAACCGGCGCCCTCCTTCTCGAACAGGTGCGGCCCAGGGCAACGAAGGCAGACAGCGCAAAACTGGCCGCGTGGGCCAAGAAGCTCAGAACCGTGAACCCGGACTCGGCAGCAGTCGCATTCGCGTTGCAGGATGAGCTCCGGGCGATGGTCCATCGCTATCCCGATCCCGTGCTCGAGACCTGGTATGAACGCGAACTGGAAGTCGTCGTCGACCGGGAAAGGGCGCGCTTTTCCGCATGGTACGAGCTCTTCCCACGTTCCTGGTCACCCACCCCCGGCCGGCATGGAACGCTACGCGACGTAACCAGCCGGATGGACTATGTGGCGGAAATGGGCTTCGACGTCCTTTACCTGCCGCCGATCTCACCCATCGGCAAGAGTTTTCGCAAGGGCAAAAACAACGCAGTCGAAGCAGCGCCGGTAGATGAGGGCAGTCCGTGGGCAATCGGCTCTGCCGAAGGGGGCCACACAGCGATCCATTCCGCGCTGGGTACTCTGAAGGATTTCGCTGAACTGGGGACGCGAGCCAAACAACTGAACATGGAAATTGCCCTCGACATCGCCTTCCAGTGCGCTCCGGATCATCCCTGGGTGACCGAACATCCTGAATTTTTCAAGAAGCGCCCCGACGGGTCGATTCAGTATGCGGAGAACCCGCCGAAGAAGTATCAGGACATTTACCCGCTGGATTTCGAGTCTTCCAACTGGCAGGGATTATGGGACGCGCTCAAGGGTGTCTTCAGCTTCTGGATGGAGCAGGGTGTTCGCATCTTCCGTGTGGATAATCCGCATACCAAGGCCTTCCCCTTCTGGCAATGGGTAATTCCCGAACTGAAGGCGCAGGACCCCGACGTGTTGTTCCTCGCTGAGGCCTTTACCCGGCCCCGCGTCATGGAGCGGCTGGCTAAACTCGGCTTTTCCCAGTCCTACACCTACTTCACCTGGCGCGACACCAAGGACGAACTCACGCGCTACCTGCTTGAACTCACCACGACCTCGGTACGGGAATACTTCCGCCCCAACTTCTGGCCCAACACCCCCGACATTCTCCCCGGGCACCTGCAGACCGGTGGTCTCCCGGCCTTTCGCAGCCGGCTGGTGCTGGCCACGACCCTCACCGCCAATTATGGGATCTACGGGCCCGCCTTTGAGTTGGGAGAAAACACCCCCGCAAAACCGGGGAGCGAAGAATACCTGAACTCGGAAAAATATGAGATCAAACGCTGGGATTTGCAAAATCCCGCGAGCCTCAAACCACTGATTACCCGGCTGAACCAAATCCGGCGGCAAAACCCGGCGCTTCAGAGCAACGAGCGGCTGCACTTCCACGCCACAGACAATCCCTCGCTCATTTGCTATTCGAAACGTTCAGCCAATGGCAGCAATGTCATCCTTGCCGTTGTCAATCTCGATCCTTTCTTGGTACAGACGGGTTGGGTTGACCTCGATTTGGACGTCCTGGGGCTCGGTCCGAGCGATACATTTGAAGTCTACGACCTGCTTGCGGATCACTCGTATCGCTGGCGAGGGTCGAGAAATTATGTTGCGTTGCGGCCGGCGGAGGCGCCGGCGCATCTCTTCCGCGTGACGCCCGCGTGACGCCGCGCCGCCACAAATATAACTGTACTGGTTACGAGTTAACCGGGAAACAAGCCGGGAGGCAGGATTGAAGCAATCGGGAAGCGCGGCGGACCCGCTTTGGTACAAAGACGCCATCATTTACGAGTTGCACGTCAAGGCATTTATGGACGGCAATAACGATGGCATCGGCGACTTCCAAGGATTACTCAGCAAACTCGATTACGTCCAGGATCTGGGGGTTACCTGTCTCTGGCTATTGCCGTTCTTCCCTTCTCCTCTGCGCGACGACGGCTACGATATCTCCGATTACCTGAGCGTGCACCCGAACTACGGCACCATGGAGGACTTTCGAGAGTTCCTCAGCCAGGCTCATGCCCGCGGTCTGCAGGTAATGATCGAGCTGGTCATCAATCACACCTCCGATCAGCATCCCTGGTTCCAGCGAGCGCGCCACGCCCCCAAAGGCTCACCCGAGCGGGATTTCTACGTGTGGAGCGACACTGACCAGAAATATCTCGACGCGCGCATTATTTTTACCGATACCGAGAAATCCAACTGGACCTGGGATCCTGAAGCCCAGCAGTACTACTGGCATCGCTTCTTCTCCCACCAGCCAGACTTGAACTACGACAATCCCGTGGTGATCGAAGAGGTGGTAAAGATCATGCGCTACTGGCTCGACATGGGCGTCGATGGGCTCCGTGTCGATGCCATTCCTTACCTGGTGGAGCGGGAAGGAACCAATTGCGAGAATCTGGCTGAAACCCACGCCGTGATGAAGCGCATTCGCTACGAGATCGACAAGGAGTACGCCGGCAGGACCATCCTGGCGGAGGCAAACCAGTGGCCCGACGACGTACGCATCTACTACGGCAACGGGGACGAATGCCACATGGCATTTCATTTCCCCCTCATGCCCAGGATGTACATGGCATTGCGCCAGGAGGATCGGCTCCCCATCACCGACATCATGGCGCAAACGCCAGACATCCCCCATAACTGCCAGTGGGGGCTGTTTCTGCGCAATCATGACGAGCTGACGCTGGAGATGGTGAGCGACGATGAGCGAGATTATATGTACCTCGCCTATAGCGCCGACCCGCGCATGCGCATCAACATCGGCATCCGGCGCCGCCTGGCGCCACTGGTGGACAACAGCCGGCGCCGCATCGAGCTGCTGAATAGCCTGCTCTTCTCCTTTCCCGGCACCCCGATCGTTTATTACGGGGATGAGATCGGCATGGGCGACAACATTTATCTGGGCGATCGGAATGGTGTGCGCACCCCGATGCAGTGGAACGGGGACAGAAACTCAGGCTTCTCCCGCGCCGTGCCCGCAAAGCTCTACAGCCCGGTCATCATGGACCCGGTATGGGGCTACGAGGGGCTTAACGTCGAAGCGCAGCAGAGCGACCCCTCGTCCCTGCTGAGCTGGATGCGCAATATGATCGCCTTGCGCAAGCTGTTCCAGGTATTTGGCCGTGGCACACTGGCCTTCCTCAATCCCAGCAACCGAAAAATTCTCGCTTACATCCGCCAATATCAAAACGAGAAAGTCCTGTGCGTGGCCAATCTCTCCCGCTTCGCCCAGCCGGTCGAGCTCGACCTGACGGCCTATGCCGGCATGGTTCCGGTGGAAATGCTCGGTTACGTGGAGTTTCCCAAGATTCGGAGCACGGCCTATCCTTTGACTGTGGGCCCCTACGGATTTTTGTGGCTGGAGTTGCAACCTTCACTCGAGCCGGTGCCGGCTTTGGCAGAAGAAGGCGAGCCGGAGCTCGAGATCGGCGGACCGGCTGACTGGATGAGCGTTCTCGAAGGCAATGGCCGGCGGGAGCTGGAGGAGTCGATCCTGAGGGGCTACCTGGCTCGGCAACGTTGGTTTGGCGCAAAATCGCGAGCGATCACTGACACCAGGATCGAGGACTGGGCTGTCTTCAACCAGGGGATCAGCGCCCTGGTATGGGTGGAGGTCCAATATGCCGAAGGGCCGTGCGACACCTATCTCGTCACCCTTGGATTGCTTTTTGGCAAGGCTGCCGAGGGGCTGCGGGAAGAGTCGCCGAACGCCGTGCTGGCTCGACTCACCTCCGTTGAGAGCGACGGCGTGCTGCACGAAGCTATCTTCAACGATACCGCCAGCGAAGCCCTGCTGGCCCTGATTACCGAGGGAGGCCAAATTACATCGCGGGAAGGAGCAGTCATCGGATTACCCAGTACCGCGTTGGCTCAATTGAAGGGAGATCCTGGGGAGCGCGTGGTGCCGCGGCGCGGCTCCGCGGAGCAAAGTAACACCTCAATTCTCTTCGGCGACAAGCTGATCATGAAGTTATTCCGAAGACAGCAATGTGGTCCGAACCCGGACACCGAGATCGGCCGTTACATCACCGAATCGACACATTTCAGCCATATTGCCCCCTTCGCGGGGTCTATCGAATATAGCTGCAAGGGCAAGGAACCGTCGACGCTCGCCATGCTCCAAGGCCTGGTCAGTAACGAAGGCGACGGATGGCAATGGATGCTCGAAGAGTTGGACCGCTATTACGAGACAAGCGCCGCAGAGAATTTTGCCCAGGGTGCCATCCCGGATGGGCCAGCCAACCTCTTGCAGTTGAGTGCGGCCCAGGAAACCGCCTTCGCGCGCGAGCACGTCGGCAGTTATATGGATGCCGCTGCATTGCTGGGCAGACGAACAGCGGAGATGCACCTGGCTCTCGCCTCACCGACCCATGATCCGGCGTTCATGCCCGAACCATTGAATTCGATGGACGTTGACGTATTGCGCGAAGAGCTGATTGCGCACGCCAGCAGTGCCTTCGATGCGCTGAAGGCAAATGTAGCCCGATTACCCGATGGCGTTCTGGAGCGGGCCGGGTTGGTGCTCAGTCGCCGAACCCTGGTGCTCGACCGCTTCCGCCAATTGTCGGCCCCAGAAATCCATGCGCTGCGCACTCGTATCCACGGGGACTATCATCTGGGTCAGGTGCTGCGTTCCAAAGGGGACTTCGTTATTTTGGACTTCGAGGGTGAGCCCGCGCGCTCGCTGGCGGAGCGCAGGACCAAGCAATCGCCTCTTAAAGACGTTGCGGGCATGCTGCGCTCGTTCAGTTATGCCGCATTTTCGGCCCTGATGAAGTACACTTCGCGGCGTCCTGAAGACTTTCACCGGCTGGAGCCGTGGGCGCATCTATGGGAGCAATCGGTTGCATCGGCTTTCCTCCGCGCCTATTGTGAATTTGCCCGAGGGGTGGAGGTGGTTCCATCGGAACCGCGTCTCTTTGAGCAATTACTCGAGGCCTATGTGATTGACAAAGCGTTTTACGAGCTAGTCTACGAGTTGAACAACCGGCCCAGCTGGGTACTGATTCCCCTGACTGGGATCCTGGGTCTGCCGATATAGGGTGAAGGACTGGGCTTTAGGGAGGACCGCTTTTGGTGCTGAAGAGATGCCCTCAGGGGCTAGAGCCGGGTAGTTGACGTACGGGCTGAAGCCCGTACCTGCCGGCCCGTACTTACCAGTCCGTTCTCGAAATTGAGCTTTTCCGGAGCCTGTTCAACCCCTGAGAGCACCACCAGTTAAGATTCGATGTAGCGACCGAAGGTACACGTATGGCGAAGCTAGAGCTTTCGGAAGAAACGAAAGCAGGAATGGAAGAAGTACGAGAAGCCGATCTCCTGATCGCGGTCGCTGTGCCGGTGGATGCCGAGCAACTGCGGGTTGCGGCTACGCAAGCGATCCTGGGCGCGGGTAAACCCGCGCTCACTGCCCTACGCACCGTGGTGGCGTTTCCTGGCAACAGTGGTGTGGAGCCCTCGGTTCAGGCTAAGACGGACCTCGAGCCCGAGCAAACCGACAGCGGGTTGCGCTTCGTGCCTTATGCGCTGCCCGCCAGCAGTCCCTCGAGAATTCCCTGGATCCCCGATGCCAGCACCTATCAGGCGCTCTTCGGCATGGCTCGAGAGCTGGGGGTGAGCGCGTGCGCGGTGATCGGCCTCGATCTCGCGGCACTGCAAACAAATTTCCTGGCCCCGATGATGACGCCCGTGATCGAAAAGCGCTGCGAACTTGCGATGCCCCTCTATGCACTGGGAAAGTTCGACGGCCTGCTGAACTCGAGCATCCTTGCCCCGCTCACCAGGGCGCTCTATGGCCGGCGGATACGCTTTCCCCTGGCGCCCGACTTCTGCTTTTCGGGCAAGATGATTCCAGAGCTGGAACTGGCGTTGCAACGTACCGCCGCCCAGGGACAATCCGTCTTTTGGCCTGCGACCGAAGCTGCTGTCCGCGATTGCGGAATGTGCCAGGTGCATGTGGATACGCGGCACATTCCCCCGTCCGACGGTGTAGACCTAAGTACCGTTCTGGCCCAGACGGTCGGCCCTCTGTTTGCGGAGATGGCGACCAATGCCCCCCTGTGGCAGCGGGTTCGGGGTTCTCAGGCGGTCGACACCTTAGGTGTGGCGGCGGTCCCCCCAGCCGACGGGGCCGCTGCAGACACCACTCCTATGCTGGAAACATTTCAGCTCGGCTTTCGTAATTTGCAGGAGGTCTGGGCTCTGGTTTTGCCTCCGGTCACGCTTCTGGAGCTGAAGCGTCTGGCCCGGCCGAGCACCGGGCGCTTCCATCTGCCTGACGAGCTCTGGGTTCGCATTGTCTACGATTTCGCTTTGGCCTATCGTCTCCGTACCATCAGCCGCACCCATCTGTTGGGGGCGCTCACTCCGCTTTACCTGGGATGGGTAGCCTCGTACGCACTGGAGGTCGGCAACGCCAGCGCGGCAGAGGCCGAGCAGAGGCTGGAAAAGCTGGCTCGCGCTTATGAAGAAGGCAAGCCCTATCTACTATCGCGGTGGCGTTGGCCAGACCGCTTCAACCCTTAGGCCCGAGAGGAGATCATTATGTGGACTCAAGTGTCACAGTCACTGCACGAATCGATGGCTCGGGTCATCAGCCGTATCGCTACCCTGCTTCCGGGGATACTCGCGTTTATTCTTGCGGTGGTGTTTTTCGCCGCGATCGCGTGGCTGCTCGCCTGGTTGGTCCGCACTTTTCTGAACGCGATTCGCATCGACGAACGGTTGGCGCGCGGGACCAACGCTATAGCTGAGTGGTCGCCCAGCTACACGCCCACCACACTCATCACGCGTGTGGTGTTTTGGTGCGTGGTGCTGGTGGGTTTTCTGGTCGGACTGGAAGCCTTTGGTGCATCCTCTGACAATCTTCTCTCCGCTCGCCTGCTCGGCTACATTCCCAACGTAGTCGGCGCGGTGGTGTTGCTCTTGCTGGGCAACGTCATCGCCCGCTTTCTTTCCCGCAGCGTGTTGATTGGCGCGGTGAACATGAACCTGCATTACGCGCGCTTGTTGAGCCTGGGCATCAAGTGGCTGGTACTGGTGCTCACTGCGGCGATGGTCCTCGACCACCTGTCGATCGGGGCCGCAATCGTGGATCTGGCCTTTGGCATTCTGTTCGGCGGTATCGTTCTGGCGCTGGCGCTGGCCGTAGGCCTCGGTTCGCGTGACCTGGTAAGCCGTTCGCTTGAACGGGAGTCAGCCCGTCCCGGGGGCGAGGCCATGCCCGAAGAACAGTTCCGTCACTTTTAGTGAGTTACTTCTGATCGAGCGGATGAACCATAGTCTGCTTTCTTGTCTGTCCCGTCTGTGAGAAGGTTGTGTCAGACGACATGGATAGACGGATGAAGGTTGCTATTTTGGGTTTTGGCACGGTGGGCAATTCGGTTGCCCGCATTCTATGTGAGCACCCGCCGCAGGGTTTGGAGCTGGGCTGCATCTTCAATCGGGGGATCGATCGTAAGCGGGTCGCCTGGATCCCCTCGTCTGTTCTCTGGACCGAAAACTTCGACGAAGTTCTCGCGTCGAAGCCTGACATCGTGGTTGAACTGGCGGGCGGCCTGCAGCCTGCGGGTGAATGGGTTCGCAGCTCCCTTGCTGCTGGCAGGTCTGTGGTAACGGCCAACAAGAAACTGATCGCCGAGCAGGGCTTGGCGCTTGAGGAACTGGCTCGGCGCCATGGCGCCCAATTGCTCTTTGGCGCTGCAGTTGCTGGGGGCGTTCCCGTCATTCCCGCGGTGCAGCAGGGCTTGGCTGGCGACCGCATCTACCGCTTCCACGGCATTCTGAATGGCACCTGCAATTTTATTCTGAGCAACATGGAGGACGGGGCTGAATTTGAACCCACGCTGCGCCAGGCGCAGCAACGTGGATATGCCGAAGCCAATCCCACCGAAGATGTCGATGGCTTCGATGCCCGAGCCAAGCTGGTTATCCTTTCCCGCATCGGGTTGCACATGGAGGTCTTGCCGGAGGAGGTTGCCTGCCGCACCATCCGCGACGTCTCCGCCATCGACTTCGCCTATGCCAAGGACCTGCATTGCACTATTCGGCAGATCTCACGCGCCGAGGTCAGAGACCAGGAACTGCTGGCCACGGTTGGGCCCATGCTGGTGCCGCGCAGTTCTCCGTTGTCTTGGTCGCGGGGTACGGAAAACATGGTTATCTCAGGCGGTCATTACGGAGGCGAGACTGTATTTTCCGGCCATGGGGCGGGGGGCAATCCCACGGCGGTCGCGGTCATTTCCGACCTGCTGGCAATCGCGCATGGCGGCTGTCCGGTATCCATCACCAGCACCCGGGCCCGGGTGGATGGAGACTTCGTCGTGCCGCACTATATAAGGTTTGTGGTCGACGACAGTCCCGGCATTGTGGCCGCGATTGCGGGCCACCTTGCCGAGGAGCGCATCAATATAAATGCCCTGCTGCAAAAGCCCGGCTATCCCAAGGACCGTCTACCCTTTGTGGTCACGGTCGAGCCCTGCCCGAGTTCGGCTTTGAAAGCAGCCTTGAAGAAAATCGCGCAACTGGACTGCATGCAGGCTCCGCCATTTGACCTCCAGATGCTGGAGGAATAGCGCACCCATCTTCTGCGGCTTCCATGCACACCGGAGCGCTCAAAACCCTAACACCGGGTGCGGCTCATAAGGCTCCTCCAGAGCCTTGATTTCCGAGTCATCCAGGTGGATCTGCAGCGCCTCAATGGCCTGGTCCAGGTGGGGCATCTTGCTGGCGCCAATGATAGGGGAGCTGACTCCCGGCTTGGACAGGATCCAGGCCAAAGCGACTTGCGCATTCTCCACCCCTCGCTTTTTCGCGATCTCGGTCAGCCGGTCCACCACGGTAAAGTCTGACTGCCGGTAGTAAAGCCGTTGTGCAAAATCGTCGGTCTTTGCGCGCACTGTTTCCCCGCGGCTTTCCGCATTCCGATTGCCGGCAAGAAAACCCCGTGCCAACGGGCTCCAGGGGATGAGCCCCACGCCCTCTTCCAGGCAAAGCGGTATCATCTCCCGCTCTTCTTCGCGGTACACCAGGTTGTAGTGATTCTGCATCGTCACAAACCGGGCCAGACCCATCAGGTCGGAGGTCTGCAGCATTTTCAGGAACTGCCATGCATACATGGACGAAGCACCGATATAGAGTGCCTTGCCCGAGCGCACCACCTGGTCGAGGGCCTCGAGTGTCTCTTCGATGGGAGTATGAGGATCGAACCGGTGTATCTGGTAAAGATCGATGTAGTCGGTCTGCAAACGACGCAGGCTATCATCGATGGCGTGCATGATGTGCTTGCGGGAAAGACCTTGCTGGTTGGGATCATCTCCCATGGCATTAAACACCTTGGTGGCAATCACGAGCTTGTCTCGCGATGGCCCATATTCCTTGAGCGCCCGCCCCGTAATCTCCTCGCTCACCCCGAGCGAATAAATATCTGCCGTGTCAAAAAAATTGATCCCGGCTTCAATGGCGCGGCGATAGAACGGGCGCGCCTCCGCATCCTCCAACACCCACTCGCGCCACTTCTTCGAGCCATAGGTCATAGTCCCGAGGCAGATTCGGGAAACTTTTAGGCCAGTTGAGCCGAGATTCACGTAGTCCATTGCGCCCCCTGAATTCGATTATGCACTGCGCCGCATCCAAAATTGGATGCACGTTCCGTAGGTGACCCCCCGGAGCGCAACGCATTGAACTCTTCCGGAGTAATATTCCACGATTTGAACTAACATACGCCACAGTCACGGCGTTTCCATTGTTCAGGGAGGGACTGCAAGGCCCCACCGGGGATCACACCGCGGCACCGGGGGTATGTGGTTCCCCCACTTCTACGCTGCTATTGACCCGGCTTCTCGTCAGCCGATGCCCGAGCCGGACCAGCGGACGCTCGACTGCATAGTAGCTGAGTGCAGCCACGAGAAACGTTAGAACGAGATTGAGGGGCCAGGCTTGGAGATGTCCAAGCGGCCGCCCGCGCAGAAAGCGTTGCGTGAAGAATAATTCCTGCCATAAATAAAGGCTGTAGGAGATCCGGCCAATCCATCGCAACGGGCTCCATTCCAGAATTTTCGTCAGCAGACTTTTTGGCTTCAATACCGTGCCCAATACAACGCCCGGCATAACAAATCCTATCGCCGTCTGTTGGAGCCCCGATCCCTCTGCCCACCACACAAAGAAAAGGCAGGCCAGTATGAAGGCAAAATGCCACTTCCTTATGAATGAATTAAAGCGCTCGCCATATACTTCTGACCGGGAGAGCACCGCAAAGAGCGCCGGTATCATGAGCGCGTCTAATCGGACGTCTGTATGGAATTGAATGGTGAACCAACTTCGGTGGGTAAGCTCTAATTGCCGATGCGCTATTACGCAAAGGCTGATTACCCCCAGAGTGGCGATGCGGGCTTTTCCGCGGGTGAAAAGCAACAGAGCAGGCAGCAGAAAATAAAAATGCTCTTCGATCGAAAGGGACCAAAAGTGAGTGGTGAACCAGGGGAATTGGAGCGCTCGCTCGATATGGAACAACGAAGTGTAGTTGCGATAGAAAAAGAGAGAGGCGAACCACTCTCCCGCATATACATAGATCAATCTCAGCTTATCCAGACCGGCGATGATGAACAGGTAAAGGAGGGCAGGCGGTAGGATGCGGAACGCTCGTCGTAGATAGAAGTTGGGCAACGAAATGCCGCCTGAACGCTGCTCCTCTTCCAGCAGTTTGGAAGTTATCAATAAGCCGCTGATTGCGAAAAATACGTCCACACCGCGGTACCCGAAACGCCACGCCAACCATGTGCTAAAAATTCCTACCCGGTGAAGATTGCTGTGGTAGAGAATTACGCTCAGGATGGCGACCGCTCTCCACCCATCCAGGCTCGGCAGATAAGCGAACCTGCGGTTCCTATCTGGCGCCACGAGCGAACTCATTTTGACTGCCACCTTCCTGCAGGATTGCCCAATATCGCAACGGCGAGAATTTTGCAACTCGATAAATTGTGTGGGTGAGAATCAGAACATCCAAAGGAACACGGAAGCGGGGGTCGGAGTTGGTGAGCAGGAATGGGGCGACGTAGGCCACCACAAATACCACGAACAGCCAGTCCTCGAGACCCCAGGCGTAGTTCCGTAAGGCCACCAGAGCAATCAACCAGAGAGGAACCGCAAGTGCCAGCAGCGCCTTGACCGCGCCCCGCAAAGAAGCCAGCGGGTAAATCTTGGTGTCGGGACGAAGCAGCGTGGCCAGCTTTAGCAATATCAACTTGAGTGCCTGGACCGGATTCCGCCGGACATACAGCAACGCATGTTTCCTGTAGTACGGTCGCAAGTCGGGGTTATAAACATTCACGTCGGGACTGAAACCCTCTGCGAGGAGCGACGGGTAGATCGATTGTTCGGCATTAAGATTGTCGAGCAAAGCGCGCTCCGTAAAAGCGTTGTCACCCGCATAAAGGTTATAAGGTCCATTTTGTGGCACGTAGAAGGCGCCATGGACAAGGACGCTGACGGCAAACACGGCCAACGCCGCTGCCCCTAATGTCAGGCTTCCGCAGGTCAAGAGAGTTTTGGTCCGATTTCCTCTAATGGGAGCGAACCAGAAGGCGAACGCAATCGGCAAAATCAGTGCCGGGAAATTTGGCCGTACATTGATGCTGAGACCCCAAAGAACACCGGCCAATAGAGCGCGAGCAGGCGTGAGACCACGCTCAAAGACATAAAGAAGGACGGCACAAATCAACATCAGAAACACGGTAGTAATATTCGTATCCCAAACCTTCTTGATGTTTATCACCAGCTCGGGATGGAAGCCTAGTAAGCAAGCACCCACCAGGGCCGGCGTTCGATCGACTTTGAGCAAACGAAGGATCCAGTAGACGGCGGCAATGATCCCGATATAGATCACAAACTGGATCGCAACCACGCCGGGTATACCACCCATACGAACGCCTAGCCCAAGCAGCGCCGGGTACCCGCAGGGAGTAAAAGTAGAACTGATACGTCCCCCGCTGGCAAACTGCTGAGCATCTGCCCAGAAGCCGCCCATCGGCCAGGAGAACGGAACGGCAATGAGAGCGCTTGCGACAGTACCAGCCAGGATAAAGAACAGCACGCCACGTAGATATCGGGATTTCGCGCTGGTTACCATGATAGATGGTGAAAAAGGATGGAAAACCTCACCACTAGTAGACGGCCCTTCGCGGCAGTCGAAACTGTTGCCTGACGGGGAGGTACTTCGCCGGGAGACGACGAACAGGAAGAGCCCGTGCAGAAGGTTGCAATATGTGGTAGCTCAATAAGATAAAGAATGCAGCCCAAATTCGATTTACGCTTCCAAACGGAGAATAAAGAATATCCCACAGGAACCACACCAGAAAGTAACAATAGAGGGGCGCCATTGGTGGACGCAAAGCGCCAAGTTGCAGTACCGCTCGGAAGGTCAGGATAAAGATATAAATCCAACAAATGCCGCCGAGTATGCCCGACTCGACCCAGGCCATAGTCAAATGAGAGTGGGTGGGAATGACGGGATCTTTAATATCCTCCGGGTCGTCGGACTCGCTGTAGCCGTGTTCGTACTGGATGTCCTGCTTTAGTTCGAGATATTTCGGGTCAACCGGATAAGAACCGTGGCCGAGGATGGGACTGTCGCGGATAGCCTGAATGGCCACCAGAGTTTCCGGCCGTCCTCCGACAAGCACACCGTAGTCCCCGGCAGCCTGCGTTTCAAACTTCTCCTGAAGTGATTCGTCGAAAAGCCCAAGGTGTGCTCCGTATTTGATCGCCGCATTCGCCCCGTAGGCGGCACCCCCGGCCAACACTAGTAAGACGACGGTCCTGAATCGGCTCTGACCGGCAGGGCCACGGCGCCGCATTTTTGCACCCTCGAAGAGCGGCAGAATGAGCACGCCCGCGACAAGATGGACCACTAATTGCGAGCGAAATCCATAATATAAATTCGCCGCCGCCAAGCCGCAGGAGATAAGAGCGCAGATCCAGTATCTCCGCTGAACATAATAATGGGATGAGATCAGCAATGCCACGATGGCCACAGCGCCACTGAGCCCGAATTTCCACATAAGAGCATATTCGCCGGTAAATCCCAGCCCGATTCTACCCATTACCACCGCAAGGCTCACCCCGAAAATAACCATCCTGCGTGTCTTGTCATTAACCAAAATGGCAAGTGCTGCAAAATTCATTGCAAAAAACACTACCCGTGCGGTGCCTTTCAATCGACTGGTCAGCGGGGTCGAGAAGTAAAAGTCGGCGATGACCGTGCCCAGCAGCCACGCACCCACGAGAATCCAAAACCAAAGATACTGACGCTTGAACGCTCGACTTCCCTTGTACAAGAGCAACACAGGAAGGAATGGGATGAGCAGAACCTCGTTGCCCGGAAATGACCCAACCAGATCGACGCTAAATGCACCGGCAACGCCAAGGATGAAAATTCCCAGGTCGGTGAAGAAGGCCTCTCTGGATGCCCACACCGGTGCGCGCGGCTGGCGTCTGATCGGCCTGACGGTCGCGCTGGGCATAAATGAACTCCGCCGTACAAATAATCGTCGCGCTCGACGACAGCGAGCGCCCGGGATTAATGCGTCGATGCCCCGATTTTACCCGGTATCTCTTTGAAGGCGCATAGAAGCACGTGAGTAGAGGTCAGCAGCGGGTGGATCCAGCTTCTGCCGTTCGACTGCTCACCCGCTGTGGGTAGTAGCCAGATCTGCTCCGACCGGGCAGCCAGCTGGTGGTAAGAATCGAAGACACTATACGAGTATGCGAGACCATCGCCCTCGGAGATGGTGTACATCTTTCCCTTGGTCTGAACGAATCGAGCGGCGCGCCATAAGCCGCTTTTGTAAAGAGCTATTTTCAGCAGTCGCGCAGCATGGCCGCCCTGTCCGAACCGGTTCGAATCGGATAGGAAAATAGCCCGCTTCGCCACCCGGATCATCTCTGCCACCATGCGGCTAGGCTCCGCCACGTGGTGCAGGACTCCGCACTCGAAAACCGCGTCGAACGCCGAGTCCTCAAACGGTAGCGCATACCCGCTGCCTTGCAGCAGCGACCCTTTAGGCACCCCGTTCAACTCGGCCTTCTCGATCATGGCAGCCACGGGTTCGACGCCACGTACTTCTTTTCCGCGATCGCGTAGAAAGCACATGCCCCGTCCGGTTCCTGCGCCCACGTCGAGGAAGGTCTGCAATCCGTACGCATTACTGATCATGTCGATGTATTGCAGGGCTAAATTGTGCTCATGGTCGTCGCTGGCATTGTGCATGCCGTCATAAGCCAAGGCGCTTTCTTCGTAGTATCTCGCCTGCAACGTCTCCGCGGATTCACTCATCTCTATCCTTGCCGGATTCACTCCCTACAAGGATATCAGGCATGAATCAGCTTCCGAGTTGCAACCACGTTGCACGGGCTCAGGGGGCCTCGCGAACAATGGCCGTGCGGATCATCCAGTGGCTGGACTGAGCGCGTGCATGCCGGCCGACGCAGCCAGTGCGACACCCGAAAACAAACTGCAGATCCCTCCGCGGCATGCCCCACGGCACGCCCCACGGCACGCCGGGGCAGGCGGGGCAGGCGGGACAGGTCGGCTTCGCTCGGGATGACAAAGATTAGAAGATTTGTGTTTCCGCAGATGTCGTGAGTGCGAGAAGAAAAGCACAAGGAAGATCGGCCTCAGTACCCTTTGTCATCCCAAGCGAAGCCCTGGAGTTTCTCTCCATGAACTTCTTCTGTGGGGGGGATAAGTTGCTGTTTAACTGTTGCATGAAGGCGGAATCCGGCCTTTTCCTAGCTTGCCAGACTCTTCCCTTCTAACCGAGTTCAAGTTCCTCTGATCCCGCCCCAAGGGCCGGCCGCAGCTACATTTCGGAGAGGGTGGATACATCCAAGATCTACGGAATGCGCGAGTTTTCTGGAGTCACCGGTCTGATGCTTTGTATCAGGGCACGACTTCAGTCGTGCCGCTCAAGGTCAACAAAGACATGGGCTTTAGCCCCTGCGCTTTTTTCTCTGCCAAGTAGGCGTATCAGTCCTGCTTTAACGGGGTTCTGAACCTTCGATAGATGCGCAATGCATTTCGTGCAGGATTGCCATTGCAGGGGCTGAAGCCCAATTCTCTTTCCCTTTACGGCACGACTGAAGTCGTGCCCTGATTACAAAGCAAAACCCAAAACTGAAGCTCGATAAACCATAACCCGGGATCGAGAAAATGTAGAAACTCCTCGGCATGCCGTGGAGGGATCTGCAGTTTCCCGTCTCGCGCAACCTTACATAGGAAAATGCGACGGCGCTCAGCAAAGGCAGTGCGTCCACTTTTCACGTGAAAGCAAAGCGCTTCTGTTCTTCCCTCTCAAGAATAATTCCGGCGATCTAATGCGTTCTGTATCGCGGCCGATAACGCACTGGTAAGCATCCTGGATCGGATCGTACGGTGCGATGAAGAGGACCCTTGGGCGAGTGCCGCCCATCGATATCCGTTGGCCAACGGTAAGTTTCAGAAATCCGCGACGCTCCTTAGGCATTACGACTATTTTCCTGTTGCCCGCGTTGTTGGTGGGATGTGGGTTTTCTCTCAATGCCCCCTCTGGGTCTACGGGTACCCAGGCAACCGCGGAATCGCCAAGTGGGGGCCCGGTAGGTCAAACCGTTCCTGTTCCCGCGATCATTCAGCCACTTACTGCATGCGAAAACCCTAATACAGGAGTGTCCAATGGGGATTGGGGCATAGGATCCAATCCTGTTTTCGTGAACCCCTGGAATGTCGTCGTTGGAACTCCCGTTTACAAATCCAATACGATCTTTTGGACCTCGCGAGAAACTGCTCCCGGGCAATCGGTTTTGCTGACCGGCGCTTTCACCGATGCGACGAAGAGTATAAGAATCGCTCCGATTCCCGCCGGAACCTCAGATTGGCAAACCCTGGTGACCCAGAGCAGCACAGTGATTACACCCACCCAGCAGACCACTACAGGGCTGTCTTTCCTTGTCCCTGTAAGTTTTCCTGCCGGAGTTTATGGCTTCCGGATTGAAGATCCATCCGCTCCCCCAGTCCTGGGAATGGCAAATTTGCCCGCGCTGAACTGGGCAATTGGGGTCCCTCCCACAACGGACCCGGCCACGGCGCTCATCCACCAGGTTTATGATTGCGGCGTTGAGCCGGGGGGCGTTCTCAGAGTCTTTGGCAAGAATTTCGTTCCGTCTAATCAGGTTATTCTGCAATCTCCGAACGGTACTGCGTATACCCTTATCCCAACCAAGCTCGACAGTAATTCCATTGCCGCTAAGGTTCCCACCGGGCTTGCTCCTGGAACCTACAATCTCTGGGTCGGAACATCTCCATGGAGTGCGACCTCCAGCCCAGCGGCTCATATCACGGTCCACTCGCCACCCTCCCTGAACGTCCGGAATGTCGCCTGCTCTACTTTGATAGGGGATGGGGTTACTGACAATACGAAGCGCCTCCAATCATGCCTCGACCAGTATGCTCCGACCTCTGGCTCCAACGAACTCGCCTACATAAGTCTTCCCACCAGCGGCCCTTTTCTGCTCACAGCAGGAGTCACCGCGCACCCCTTCGAGTTTCTAATTGGGCCCTCTGCCAGTCCAGCCAGTTTCGTGGGACGCCCTCCAGGCGCGCCACCGGCCGCGTGGTTCACCGTCCCGCATGACTTCGGCATGGCAAATGTCTCGCTGCGGGCCCCTGCAAACCCGAGCCTCCTTCTCAGCGCTGACAGCACATCTGGCAACCCCTCGACCTCAGGTCATCTCTTTTTCGACAACGTAAACTTCGCATCAACCTCCGGCCCAGGCAGTAATGGGGAATCAATGTTCGTCGTGGCTGGCCCTGATATTCAGGTCTACAACTCTACTTTCGTTGCCGACTCAAATCAGGATTTCGATATTTACTTCGGAGATGGAGCTATTGTTTCGGGAAATCACTTTGTCCTGAATAATTGGACAGGCCTCGAGATAGGGGATAGCCAGAATGTGATCTTCGAAAACAACCTGACAGATTCTGCCCAAGCCATTGGTCAAGGTTCCGGCGGAACGTCAGGAGGGTCTGGTCTAAGTATCAGTCGAGGAAATAGCCTCTGGGGACCTTCTGCGGTTTCTCGCGATGTTTACGTTGGATACAACACTTTCCAGAATATGGGCTCGCAAGGTCAGCAGGTTATCCTCAATGACGGAGACGGTGGATCCTACTACGGCCCAGTTGCTTCGAGCACAGCCAATACGGTGACCCTGAGTGCGGATCCGTGGTGGGCGTGGATGGGCACGACGAACCCGCAGGCGGCAAGCATCGCAATTGTCTCGGGAACAGGTGTCGGTCAGTATTCCTTATTGCAAAGCTACAGCGGGCGAACCATAACGCTTGCTACCCCATGGAAGGTGCAGCCCGATGGAACATCCATCGTCGCCATCACTCAATACGAGCTGTATATGACATGGGCGCACAACACGATGACCAATACTCTCGGAGCTTCCTTCACCCTGGCCGACGCGCTCGAAAGCGTGATTGAAGACAATACGTTGACAAATTCAGGTGCTGGTATTTATCTCTCGGCATTCGGACCTTATGGCGGCCCGGCATCTTATGGGCCGGTGATCAATACTGATGTTCTTCGCAATAAGCTTATGGTGGGGGACGGGACCGATATCTGGTACAACCCGCACTCCAATTACGCAGGAATCGGGATACAGGATATGCCCGGTTGCTTAGTCTCTGGCCTTATGATCCGCGACAATGTGGTGCCTTCCAGAAACACCATTTTCAGTACCAACGGAGTGAATGGAATTACTGCTGTCGTCATCGAACAGAATGAGGCCTATATGGACTTTATGTTTCCCGTGCCCGGGTTCCTTATACAGGACAATTCGCCTCCTCCTGACTGATGCCAGGCCGTGCGGACCACGATGGTTGAACCTCTCGATCTCGTTACGCGGTAGGTATCAGGCAAGGAATCCGCCCGACCGTTGCAACCCGGCTGCACCGGAAAGCGTCTAGGTACCCATGGAAATCGCGTTGCGCCGGCTGATCGATCGTCAGGTGGTCGTCATGGGGCCGGCCTTTATCGACAACGAAAAGCTGCAGAGCGTGAAGCTGCTGGCCGTGGAAGATGCCGGCATCTGGATCGAGAGCCAGGAAGCAGTCGACAAAGTCGTTGGGAGACTACAAAAGAAACCCTCGTCGGCGGCCCTCGCTTTCTTCATTCCCTACGGGCAAATTACGACCATCGTAGCCGGCTTCGAACCCACGGGCATCGAGTAGCGGGCGACTACTCCGTTCTCAACGCCCGCATGGGTTCCAGTCCTGCGGCTAAGCGGGCCGGCAGCAGCGCGGCGAAAAAGGCCGCACAGCAGAGCACCAGCAGCGTGACTGACAAAGTGATCGGGTCGTACGGTTTTACACCGAACAACTGGCTCGCCATGGCATGACCGCCCAGGATGGCCACCGGAATCCCGATAGCCAAACCAATACCCACCTGCAGAAACGCACCGCGCAAGACCATACGCAGCACACTCATACGATCGGCCCCCAGCGCCATACGGATGCCAATCTCACTCGTCCGGCGTTCCACCGAGTACGCAGTCACACCATAGAGTCCGATCGAGGCCAGCACTAGCGCCAGCACACCAAAAAACGACGTCAACTTAGCGATCATGGCCTGCTGGGTAAAGTTTGCCTTGACCTGTTCGGCAAAACTTTGGAAATTGATCACCGCGAGATCAGGATTGACCTGCGCAATGGCGCGCCGTACCTGCGCCTCGAGTCCAGTCACATTGCCGCCAGTTTCAATTTCAATTGCATTGAGATATTGCGACCGGTCCTCGAACTGCTGATATCGCGGCTCGCCGCTGCGAACGCTCTGGCCTTGCGCAAGAAAGTACATCGGGCGCATCTTCTCCGAGGGACCCCAATAGTGCGTGTCTTCCGTTACCCCGACGATTTCAAAATATCCAGGATGCTTCACATCGTCGCTGAAGTGCTTTCCGATCGCATGGCCGTCTTTGAAATACTTCTTCTCAAAAAACCGGTTGACCACCGCCACATTGCGCGTCGTTGGCGTGTCCTCCTCATTCATGGCACGGCCTTCTACGATTTTTGTGCCGATGGTGTCGAAATAATGAGGGCTCGCGCGTACCCACGAGGCTCCATGATCGCGAGTTCCCGCGGCCGGCGGCGGTTCACCTTCGATGAAGACACCCTCGCCCCAGTTATTGCCCTCCATCGGGCTGTACATCGAAAAACTCACTTGCTTCACACCCGGAATCGCCGCCAGGTTGACGTGCAGTTGCCGATAAAGCGCTTCCAGCTGGTTCGGATGGTAGCCCGCCATCTGCGGGTCAATGTGCATTATGTAGCGATTCGTGGTGACAAAACCGAAGTCCTGGTGCTGCATGTTACTCAGGCTTCGTGCCAACAATCCTGCCGCGCAAAGCAACACCATGGAAAGAGCCGCCTGCACCACCACCAGCGATTTCTGTCCCCATCCGCCATGGTACGCCGTCGAACGGTTGGCGCCGCGTAGCGCCTCCACCGGGTTTGCCTTGGACGTCAACCATGCCGGGCCAACCCCAAAGAGAATCCCCGTCAACAAGGAAACCGCCAGGGCGAACCCAAGTACTGGCAGCGAAGGACTCGCCGGAATGGGCACCGGTTCCTTCTGAAAAGCAAGAAACAGAATCACCCTGGTCCCGGCAAACGCCACCGCGATACCTGCCATCCCACCCATCACGGCCAGCACGATGCTTTCGGTCAGGGTTTGGCGAACCAGCGTGGTACGAGGTGCTCCCAACGCTGCCCGCACCGAGGTCTGTTGTTGCCGGTTGGCCGACCGCACCAGCATCAGGTTGGCAAGGTTGGCGCAGGCAATCAACAGGACAAACCCCGAGACCCACATCAGCAGGTGCAGCCCGTCCTTATATTCATCCCTCATCATCTGGACGCCATTGCCCCCATGAGAGAAGTGCAGGGTCTGCCTGGCCACCAATGGCTTATCGCGCTCCTCTACTTTGCTCAACGGGCTCAGCAGAAATTGTCGCAGTTGCAGCTGCATATGCGCTTCCATGGCCTGAGTGTTTGCCCCCGGCTGAATGCGCCCGATCAGATCCAGCCAGTCGAGTGAGGCCTCCTCCAAAATCGTGCCGGTTGGGCTGATCAGTGGTTCGTCGTTGAGGGGAATGAAAAAGGCCGGCGGCGTACTCTGTACCCGGTCGCCGAAGAAACCCGGCGGAGTGATCCCGACCACCGTGAACGGCTGGCCATTGATCGCGAAGCCCGCTCCGACGACTGAGCGGTCTTTACCAAACTTCTCCTGCCATGTCCTGAAGCTCATCATGGCCACGGCGGGTGCCCCTTTCCTGTCGTCATTCGCTGTAATGGAACGTCCGAAATAGGGAGGGATGCCAAAAGTCGAGAAGTAATTGCCGGAGACGAACTCGCTCTTAAATGGCTCGGATGCTTTATTGCTGCCATTGCGGCGAACGCCGACCATCGTTCCGCCGGCTTGAAAGGCCGCCAGCTCCGCGAAGCCAGTGGCCTGGTCGCGGAATTGCTTATATTGTTCGTACGAAAAGAGTGTCCAGTTATCCTGCATGCCGCCGTTGACACAGCAGTTTTCTTCGTTGCCGACACGCCACAGATCTTCAGGATTGACCACCGGCAGCGACTTCAAAAGCACCGCGTACACCAGGGTGAAAATGGCTGTGGTGGCGCCGATGCCAAGCGCCAGGGTCAGAATCGCTGTAGTTGTAAATCCTGGAGCCTTGGCAAATTGACGTAACGCGTAACGGACATCTGCTGCAATCTGCATCCGTACCCCCTCGCAAAGGTAGATACGAAGGATCCCGGGTGGCAGTTCCGGCAGACTGGAGAAGAAGGAAAAAAATCTGGCGTACCCACAGCCCCCAATCTTTCTGTTGGAAGTATGGCAAGGAAATACCAGCGTCCGCACTTACCCTATTCGGGGGCTGATCGCCGTCGGCGACCGCTCAGCAGATACACTGCGGCGCGCAACTCCAGCAGAGGGTCATTGGAGGCGTCAATGCCATCCACCCGCGGGATGGGATCGAAGATAATCTGCTTCTGTTCGTGAGCTTGGTCAAGCACGGGCTCGGTAAAAGAGAGCTTTCCCAACTCCAGCAGCTTGCGGCTATCGGGCCATTGAACGGTCACGTCATCCACTGTATCCCCGTCCTCGGCCAATTGAGCCACCACCCGAAACCTGACCGGTTCGTTTGCGACCCGTTGCTCAATTTCGTCGAAGAGATAATTAGGCCCCGTAGCCGCCGCAGCCGCGGCCTCCAGATGCTCGTTTCCCGCCTCCGGGAGAAGGCGGAAGCGCCCATAACGGCCCGCACCGTCCTTATTGATAAAACGCACGGCGGTCAGACCAAAATATGTTTCCTGCGCGAAGCTTGAGGGTAGTGGCTTCGGTGTTTGCACAAATGCCAGCGCCGCCGGGTGCGTTCCCAGGTATTTTTCCAGCGGTGATCCGGGGATATGTGTCAGGTCAGTCGCGGCGATGGCGCTCAGGAACTCCAGGAAGTCCTGGCCCGTTCGCGCAGGAAAACCATTGGTCGAATGGGCCACGATGTCGGTGTGCACGCGATCGGCCAGATGGAACCGGACCGCACAGCCGCGTGGATCGGCATTCGGATCATTGTCTGGTATGACCGGAATGCCTGTGGAATTGGAGAAACGCACCGTCGCCGGCGTGGACGGCCGGTTCAAGTGGGGTGCCCTGCTGAGCTTTGCCGCTTCCGCCGTCGGCGTGAACGATCCATTCAGCATGATGCCTTTGGCGTGCGCCGGTCGAAAGCCTGGGTGCGCTCCAAAGAGGGCTTCGAATTTCTGCAATATCGCGTTGCTTAGGGCAAGAATCTTTTCGTCGGTAGGCAGCGGCATGGGTTTTGCTCCTCAAGTTGCGCATCGGCTAAAGCCACAGTCACAAGGCTCACGACTGCATTCTCAAGATGCCGAGCCTCGGCAATAAGTCGCGCACAAACCACAAACAAAGATACTTGAGGTTTGTTAAAACGGACCGTGGACTTCTTCGGAAGTTTGCAGGCCGCCAAACCTTTTCAAATCCGTTTCCAACTGAGTTCGGGCCAACCAACCTCTGAATTATCAAAAATACAGGATATCGATTAAGGTTGAAGACGATGCGGGCAAGAACTGAGACGCGATGAATCGACCGGGTTCCACGCCGCCCGCAGAACCACGAACGGCAGCACCGGCTGCGAAACGTCGCAAGGTCGGGGTGCGATGGTGGATTGTCTGGACGCTGTTTTTTTCTACGGTTACGAATTACATCAGCCGCCAGACATTCTCTGTTCTGTCCCCGATGATCTCCGCGCAATACCATCTGAGCCATACCGATCTGGCCAAAATTCTCGGTGCTTTCCAGATTTCCTATGCGGTCACCTGGCTGCTTGGCGGCATATTCCTTGATGCTGTTGGAACGCGGCTGGGCCTGGCGCTGGCCGTCATCTTCTGGTCCGTGGTCAATCTCCTGACGGGGTTCGCCGGCTCTGTCTTTAGCTTCGCGTCTTTCCGTTTTTTGTTGGGTATCGGCGAAGGATTTAACTGGCCGGCAGCCAGTAAGACGGTGGCCGAGTGGTTTCCTGGCCAGGAGCGCAGCATTGCGGTTGCCATCTTCGACAGCGGCTCGAGCGTGGGTGGCGCTTTGGCAGCAATCGTCATTCCGTTGATTGCCTTAACGTTCGGCTGGCGATGGTCCTTTGTTTTTTCCGGACTGCTTGGCTTCATCTGGTTGGCCATGTGGCTGCGTGTCTACCATCCCCTGGACCATCATCCGCGTGTGACGGTGGAAGAAGTGGCGCTGATCCGCGCCGGGCAGGATGTGCCTCGCACCTCGGCGGCGCGCGGCCTGTGGCGTTACCTTGACCTGGCCAGGAACCGCAATGTATGGGGCATCGTCCTGGGCCGCGCGCTCACTGATCCTATCTGGTGGTTTTACGTCTTCTGGCTGCCGCAATACCTGAGCGATGCGCGCGGCTTCAGCTTGAAACGTATCGCATTATTTGCCTGGATGCCTTTCGTCGCCGCGGATATTGGTAACTTTACTGGTGGCTTTATCTCGGGCTATCTGGTTCGCCGCGGCATTTCGGTATTGCGTGCGCGCACCTGGGTCTGCGCCGTCAGTTGCCTGCCGATCCTGGCCGGCATCCCCGCCGCGCGTGTCCACAGTGTTTCGCTCGCGCTGGCGCTCATTTGCATTGCCTTGTGGGGGTATGCCAGCTGGTCCACCATGGGATTGACGCTGCCTGCCGATCTGCTTCCCCACGATGTAGTGGCCACCGTAACTGGAATGAGTGGATTGGCCGCGGGCCTGGTAAGCGCCGCCTTTACCTTCGCCGTGGGCATCCTGGTGGATCGATTCTCTTATACTCCCGCGTTTCTGGTTGCCGGCCTGATGCCACTTTTTGCCACCGTCTGCGTTTTTGTCCTGATACGGCCGCCGGGCGTAGTAACGGAGCATCCTTAGGCACTCAGTGTTTCCACTGCAATGACGCTGAAACGAATAAATCTGCGCCACCCCGGTCTAAGCAATCATGGCTGGAGCTGTTGCGGTCTGCCTCTACTTCTATTTTCCGATGCAGAAGGTAGAGAAGATCAGGTTCAGGATGTCGTCGCTGGTGGTCTCGCCCGTGAGTGAATCGAGATGACGAAGCGCTCCGTATAAATCCAGCAGCACCATCTCGTGGGGAATGTTCTGCCCCGCCGCCGCACCCGCTGCCGCAAGGCCCTGCAGCGTTGCCGTTACCGCCTGGTATTGACGCATGCTGGTCAGCATGCCACCCTCCGTCTCGACCGTGCGGTCGCCCACCATGGTCAACATCTTCTCCTTGAGCTCCGCCACGCCCTCTCCGTTGAGTGCCGAGGTATGAACGACCGGCAGGCCCAGCCCGTTCAGGGCATCCTCCATGGCATCCGGTGGGCGGGCCAGGTCACTCTTGTTCACCACCACCAGCGCCCTGCGCTGCGCCAGCGTCGCCAGAAGCTCCAGCTCTTCCTGATCCGGAACTGCAGTGGCGTCCAGCACCATCAGCACCATATCTGCATCCGCCAACGCCTCGCGCGATTTGCGAATGCCAATCTGCTCGGCCTCGTCACGGGCCTCACGCATGCCCGCCGTATCCACCAGCTCTACGGGAATTCCGCCCAGCGAAACACGCTCCGTCACCAGGTCACGAGTGGTCCCCGGCGCCGCGGTAACAATCGCGCGTTCCCGTTGCACAATTCGATTGAACAGAGAAGATTTGCCCGCGTTCGGTCGTCCAACAATCGCCAGCATCAACCCCGCATGCACAATGCGTCCGCGGGCGAAGCTGTTCGCTACCGGCTGCAGCAGGGCGCGAATCTCATCGATCCGGCTCACGATCTCGCCTCCAGGCAGCACGTCAACATCGTCTTCCGCGAAATCGATGCCTGCTTCGAGCAAAGCAATGAGCGCGACCAGTCCTTCTTTTATGGGCTTGATGCGGCGGGAAAGCGCGCCATGCAGTTGCTGCGCCGCAATCCGTGCCTGGTAGAGCGTCTGCGCTTCAATCAGGTCGTGCACCGCTTCGGCCTGGGTCAGATCGATGCGGCCAGAAAGAAACGCCCGCTGGGTAAACTCGCCCGGGGCTGCCAAATGCGCCCCGCCCTCCAGCGCCTGGCGCACGAGCGTCTCCAGAATTACCGGTGAACCGTGAGCGGCCACTTCCACCACGTCTTCGCCGGTATAGGAGTGGGGCGCGGCGAAGAACGTGACCACTGCTTCGTCCAGTTTCTCCTGGGTGTCGAAGTCCAGCAGATCCGCAAAGCGGGCCTGCGCATGGGCCAGCGGGTTGCGCAGGCGTAGCATCGGTTCGACAATCCGGGTCGCCTCAGGCCCTGAAAGGCGCACGATCCCAATGCCTCCGCGCCCGGGCGGCGTCGCGATGGCAACGATGGTCTCGTTCTGATAAACCACGTGGGGATCGGGCTGCATGAAGCCTCCCGATGCTTAGTAGGGAGAGTTGCGCCGTGAAGGGCGCGGGCTGCTGACTTCAGAAGCCCGTGGCCGAAGCCGCGCCGCGCCTTTGGGATAGACGACTACGAAGCGGCGCAAACCCTCTCCGCTGCTCTCCGTTTCCAGATCCGCATAGTCCCGGAAGGCCAGGTGCAGCATACGCCGCTCGCGCGAACTCATGGGAGCAAAGCTGTAGGGCTGGGACGTGCCCCGGACCCGCTCCGCCGCCGTCTCTGCGGCCAGCTTTAATTCCCGTGCACGGAGGGCCTTAAAGTTGTTGGCGTCGAAAGAGATAATGTCATGCTCTTCCGCTTCGAGGCGCACGATCTTGGCTGCGATGTGTTCCAAAGCTCGCAGTAATTCGCCCCCGCGCTGGGTCAGAAGCACAGCATCCGGACCCGCCATCTCGACATAAATCTCACGGGCCTCGAGGCCGTCAGGATCACGGGCCCCGGCGCCCGCGATGATCCGATACTTCAATCGCAGGCCGCCAGTGGTAGTAAGAGTCTTGAGGAATGCTGCAATCTTCTGGGCTGCAGCCGCGTGGTCGACTATCGGCATCGGTTTAGTATCGCACTTTGTGTGCAGGGAAGTCAGCCAACCAGGACACCAATTCCTACGTCTGGTAACCGGGCGGTCAAGCGCCCCGTTTTGCAAATTCTCGACGCTATACGTTCTAGAGCAAAGCCTTATATGCGAAGGAACAGACACCAACAGAACTCGGCACGATGAATCCAGAATTAAGATGCTTCGCTTAACCGCCCGTTTCCGGTCGCCTGCGCGGCTCCAGTCCGGGTTTGCGATTCGCTTGCCGGCCACTGCCGCCGCTTTTCTTCGCCGCCCGCTTCGCGGCGACTTCGCGCATCTGCTTACCCATGCCCGTGCGGTTCATCACGGCCTGCTGGATCACGTTGATCACATTGCCGAAAGCCCAATAAAGGGCCAGACCGGAGCTCAGGTTCCACGTCATGAAACCGAAAAAGATCGGCATCGTGAAAGCCATCATTTTCTGCTGCGCCGGGTCCATGCCCGGCGATGGAGTCAGGTACTGCACCAGGAACATGGTCACAATGAAAAAGATGGGCAGAATGTGCAGTGGATCAGGAGCCGCCAGATTATGGATCCACAACCAGGGCGCCTGGCGCAGTTCGATGGTGTGCAGCAGCATGCGATAAAACGCGAAAAGTAACGGCCACTGCACCAGCATCGGCAGGCAACCGCCAAACATGTTCACGCCCTCACGTTTCTGCAGATCGAACATCTCCTTGTTCATCTCCGCGCGGCGGGGATCCGTGGCCTTGTACTTCTTGAATTTCTCCTTGATCGCGTTCATCTCCGGCTGAATGCGTTGCATCTTCAGCGCGGACTTCATCATCTGGATGCGCGTCGGCAGCATCGCCAGGTTGATCACCAGGGTCAGAACCAGAATGGCCCATCCCCAGTTGGAGACGATATGCTCGTGCACCCAACGCAGGGCCAGGAACAACGGTTTGGCGATGATGCCCGAATAACCGAAGTCCACCACTGGTTCCAGACTCGGGCCCGTCTGGCCGCCATTCGACGTCGCGCGCACAGAAGCGAGCACGTCCAACACCTTAGGTCCAGCGAACAGCCGCATGCTGGTATGCCCCGAAGTGGCGCCCATCGCCGCCCCGAGCACAGCTGCCTGGTCCGTCTGATCCGCTTTGCCATGGCGTGGTACGTCGATCGAATCGTGCAGGCCTACCAACAGCGTTTGCGACGGCTCGTCGGGAAGGAAAATCGCCGCAAAGGACAAGTCGCTCACTCCGGCCCATTCAAACGGCCCAGGGATCGTGCCTCCCCCGGCAATCTTTTTTGCCGCCTGGTTCTCGTTCTTGCCCCCCTGCATGGTGTCGAACTGCGCCTGCGCATAATCCGGCAGAGTATCCTGGTCGCCAAATCCACCCGGCCAGGCCACTAGCACAGTTACCGGGCTCCCATGATCGGTGGCCGTCACGTCCACATGCAGAACGTATGTGGAATCGAAACTGAAAACCTTCTTTACCTCAAGCCCGTTTTCGGAGTAGGTGAACGCGAGCGTGGCAGGAGCATTCAACGTCCCCGAGGCCGATGGCACATACAGCGCCTTCACCAACTGGTTTCGCAGGTTAGCGTCATAGGTCCAGAGCGAGAGCGGGTACCCAACCTTCGCCGCCGCCTTCGCGTTGACCAGGTCCAGCGGCTTACCGGCATCGTCTTTGTACTTCTTCAGAATCCAGGAGATGACCTGTCCACCGCGATTGGAAAACGTAATCCGGTACAACTCGTTTTCGACCACCGTGGTCGCCTCAGCATCCGCTACTACAGATTGGGTGGTTGCCTTGGCGGAACCGGGGCCTTCGGTCACAGCAGGGGCAGAGGCAGGGGAAGGGGTAGGGGTAGGGGCCAGCGCCGCCTTTGACGCCGAAGTCGAAGCCACCTGCGCCGGAGTCTCCGGTTGCGTCTTTTTCTTTGGCGCGAAGTACTGCAGGCCGAGGAAGATGAGAACAAAGACGATGGAGAAGATGAGAAGCGTGCGTGAGTCTTGCCCACCGCCACCCGGCTGATTAGGATTGCGTATTTCGGCCAAAGAGATTTCCTGTCGATCGTACGATCTTATGGTAAATGGCGGGGGTCATCTGTGCGGAAGTGATGGCGGGAGGGGCGGCGAGTAAGTACCCGGAACGGGATCGAAACCTCCCCGGCCAAAAGGATTGCAGCGTAGCAATCGCCAAAGCGCGAGCGCGGTGCCATAAAACACTCCGTGGCACGCGACGGCGGCCATTGCATATTCAGAACATGTGGGCTGAAAGCGGCATGCACCAGAGACCCCGCTGATGGAATGCACCAACGGGGAAATCCAGCGCCGATATAGCTCAGGCATGCGAAGTCTTCTCAATGACCGCAAAAATTGCGCATACTTCGCATTGCAATCGCGCGAATTCCTCGGTCAGTACCGTTCGCCGAGGGTGTAGCACCACATCGACGTCTCGCGTCAGGAACTCCAGGTTGAGACGTACGGCTTCGCGCATGCGCCGCTTGATGCGGTTGCGCTCAACCGCTTTGCCGAGGACACGCCCCGCAGTCAGGCCCACTCGCGGACCAAGGATCCGGTTAACGCCTGAAACCGGACTCGCACCTGCGGGTCGCTCGGCGAAGAAATACGTCATCGAAGGCGAGAAGTGTTTGCGGCTTCTTTGATAAACGCGTTGATAGTCGGCATGTTTTCGTAGCCGAGCATCGCTTTGGGTCAGAAGGCTCAACTGAGAATTCCCTGCATTGCGCGTATGATCTAGTCGCGGTAGCCGGCACTCACGGAAACGCGTTTGCGCCCCTTGGCGCGACGGCGGGAAAGCACTGCTGCGCCGGCCTTGGTCTTCATCCGGGTCAAAAAGCCGTGTGTCTTCGCACGATGGCGGCGGTTCGGTTGGAATGTGCGCTTGGGCATAACGCTGCGCTCCTGATCTCACTCAAAAATTTATGCCTGAAGGCAAGCTTTAAGTATAACGGATTGAGCCGAAAGGGCCAAGCAGGCTGAAGTCTCGGGCTGCCGAAGCCCATGCTTTCACTGTGCATGGTGCAACTCGGGAAAGAAAGATTTTTTTGCCGGAATGAGCCGTTGCACCGCCTTGTAACTGTGCTAGTATCGGCTCCGATCAAGATAGATTTCTGCACGTCCACACTACCTGATCTTTCGATCTGGATACTTTCGCGAAGGGGCTTGTTCCCCCAAAGCAGTTCCTAAGCACAGGAGCTACAATGGCACGCACGGTAAATGCCGATGCGGCTTGCTCCTTTGCACTTTGCAGAAGGTATCAGGCAGTCGGCGTTGAACGAAGGAAGCGTATGTCTTTTGTCGCCACCGCCCCCACCCTGCCCAATCCCTGGGCCCGGATACTGGGAGCTCTCGAGAAGAAAGTCAACCGGCAATCTTTTGACACCTGGCTGAAACCCACGCGGTTCAGCCACATCACTGGCCGGATGCTTTTCGTGCGGGTTCCCACGCCCGAGTTTCAACACATCGGCGACCGCTACGGCGACCTGATTCAGGAAGCCATTGATGCGTTTCACCTGGAATTCGATGACGTATCCTTCGTCATCCCGCAGGAAGACCCGGCTACCGTCCGCGTGCGCGAGGATGGAGGGTTCGCACCCGTCCCTTCTCATTCCGCCGGCGCACAACGCGCTGCCAACCGCGGCATCGGCATACCGCAGGCGCCGCAGCAGGCGAAGTTCGACTGGACCACTGCCGCGCAGCTTAACCCCCGCTACACCTTCGATGCCTTCGTCATCGGCAACGGAAACCAGTTCGCCCGCGCAGCCTCTGAAGCAGTTGCCGAACGCCCCTCCAAGGCCTACAACCCGCTCTTTATCTACGGCGGTGTAGGCATGGGCAAGACCCACTTGATGCATGCCATCGGCCACGAGGTGAAGAAGCGCCAGCCGCAATGCTCCGTCTGCTATGTCTCCAGTGAGAAATTTACCAACGAAATGATCAACTCGCTGCGCTATGACAAAATGACCAGCTTTCGCGATAAGTTTCGCTCCGTCGATCTGCTCCTCATAGATGACATCCAGTTCCTGGCGCAAAAGGAGCGTACCCAGGAAGAGTTCTTCCACACGTTCAACGCGCTCCACGAGAGCATGCGGCAGATTGTCATCGCCTCCGATCGTCCGCCCAAGGAACTGCCGGAGATCGAGGACCGTCTGCGCAGCCGGTTCGAATGGGGACTGATTGCCGATATTCAGCCCCCTGACCTGGAGACCAAAGTCGCTATCCTGCAGAAGAAGGCCGAGAGCGAGCATGTTCTGCTGCCCACCGATATCGCGCTCTTCATCGCGTCGAACGTCCGCACCAATGTGCGCGAACTCGAAGGCGCCATGGTACGGCTACTAGCCTGGTGCCGCCTTAATGGTGCGGAGCTTACCCTGGCTACCACCCAGCTATGCCTAAAGCAGTTCATCGATACTCAGGTACGCAAGATCACCATCGAAGCGATTCAGCGTGCCGTCTCTGAGCAGTTCGGCATGCGCATAGCCGAGCTGAAGCAAAAAAATAATTCTCGCTCCGTGGTCGTCCCCCGCCAGATCGCCATGTATCTGGCCAAGCAGATGACTGAAGCCTCCCTGCCCGAGATCGGACGGCAATTCGGCGGCAAGCATCACACCACGGTGATGCATTCCATTGCCAAAATCGACGAACAGCGCCGTTCTGACAAAGATCTCAACCGCACCATCAATAAGCTCCTCGAGACCCTCAACGGCTGAGCTGGGACCCCATTCGATTTGGGTTCGGGTCGAAGAGGGTGTGTGAGAACCCACTTTTTGAAGGGTACGGCCTTTAGAGTGTGCGTGAGAACCAATTCCAAGTCACCGCGCTCATGCTTTGTATCAGGGCACGGCTTCAGCCGTGCCGCAATGGTTGGGTCTGATGAGGGCTTTAGCCCCTGGGCTACGTCTTCCCTTTTTGAAGGGTACGGGCTTCAGACCGTACGTTAACTAATCAGCATAGGTACGGCCTTTTAGGCCGTACGTTTAGCAGTCAAGATGAATCGGCTTCAGCCGCTGAGGGCTGCTTAAACGAGCACAAGAGATGCCCTTAGGGGCTCTAAAGCCCCCGGGAACTCCGCGCCTTTCCACGTTCGCGCCGCTCCCGGTATGCTCAAGTTGTCTATGTTTCGTTTCGGGTCGCGGTGCCGCCTGGCTTCGTTGGCTGGCTACTTGATCGCCGGTTTGCTTCTCGGTGTAATCCCCGTCATGGGGCCGCGCGCTCACGCCCGCCAGCAGGACACCGGATTTCTTAACCGCAGCCTCACCCTCAATGGAACCCTTTATCACTATGTCGTTTATCTACCGATGGACTGGTCCCCCAGGCAAAAATGGCCCGTCATCCTCTTTCTGCACGGATCGGGAGAACGCGGCTCGGATGGACTCGACGAAACCCAGGTAGGCCTACCGAACGCGCTGCGTTCCCACTATGAGCGCTGGCCCTTTGTGGTGGTCATGCCTCAGGTCCCTTACAGCCACCATCACTGGACTGACTCGGACATCATGGCCATGGCTATGGCTGCTTTGAATGCCGAGGTAAAAGAATTCCACGGCGATCCTCAGCGCCTCTATCTCACTGGTATGTCTCTTGGCGGCTACGGCGTGTGGGAGATTGCCAAAGACTATCCCGGACATTTTGCCGCCATCGCTCCCGTGTGCGGAGGCATCTTTTGGTCCTACGCGCCCGGACGCTGGCATCAGCCAGAGCTGGTCCCGGAGTATGTCAAAGCCATCGGCCGCACCCCCGTCTGGATTTTCCATGGTGCGGACGACCCAGTGGTTTCTCCCGCTCAATCGCAGATCATGTATGCGGCCCTCAGTGCCGCAGGCGGCAACGTGCGCTTCTGGGAGTACGCCAACTATCATCACAATGCCTGGGACAGGGCATACGTCGATCCGCAATTGCCGGAGTGGTTTCTGGCCCATCGCCTCTCCGATATCGCTACTACCAAACCCTACGCAGAAAAGCGCGTCATCCCCATCCATCCTCCGCCTATTCGCGTCGATCCCAACATTTATGACGCTTATCAAGGAGAATACGTCGACGCCGGCGTGACTCAGGTAACCGTCTACCGCCAAGGGAACCGATTGATGTCCAGGAACCGCACCGGCGACCAGACCGAGTTACTCCCCGAGCAGCCCAATCGGTTTTTCTATCCCAGCGGCAGCAGCACCCGTCTCACGTTCGAGAAGGCTCCCGATGGCCGTGTCACCGGACTGCTATTCTCCGACGACCGCCACCAGGAATTGTGGGAAAAGGCGCCGGAAAAAACACCCTAGATCCGTTTCGCACCATTGTGCAAAGCAGGCCTTTCGCAGAGCCGCATCAGCACTGCGTCGGAACGCGCTTTGCACTCGACCGCTGCCGCTTTCCACAGCCTTTTTTCAGCCGCCTGTGCAGACCGTGGGGAAGGCGGGACCGAACTCGACGTTATGCGCGACTCTTCCTGCTTTTCATTTTGTGGGAGCCTGGTTTTCTAAAACGGGGAGGACTCTCATCCCCGCCCTCCGCTTGGTTTCCGCCTCTCTTTCCACTTTTCCGTCATCAACGGCTACTACTACTAAGAGGGAATGGATTATTTTTTCTTTTCGTCGTAGTAGAAATTTTCTGGTCCTTCCCGTGCTCCGCTGGCCTATTTTGGCCCCGGGAATCCACAGGCGGAAACGCAGTTGAGATTCTCACGCCCCTTCGCTGTGGTGTAGAGTGAGTCAAACCGACAAGGGGGCAAATACGCCATGCTTAGCGCGGGGGTTGAGCAGGAGAGACCAGTCGTACAGGGAGCCGCAACCATGGAAATCAGCGTGAGCCGTCAGGACTTGCTGCGGGAGCTGAGTGCGACGCAGAGCGTCGTCGAGCGGAAGACCACAATCCCTATCCTCTCTAATTTTCTCCTCGAAGCTGGCCAAGGGGAAGGGGACGCGACCGATCGTCTCACGATCACGGCCACTGACCTGGATCAGAGCATTCGTACCTCCTGTGCCGCCAAAGTTAAAAAACCAGGGGCATGCACCATCCCTGCACGCAAACTTTTTGACTACGTCAAGTTGCTGCCCGATGGTGACATCTCCATCAAGCTCATGGAGAACCACTGGGTGCAGATTCGTTCCGGCCGCTCTAACACCAAAATGGTGGGCATGGCGCGGGCCAATTTTCCCCAGGTGCCGGAGTTTCCCGAGAGCGGCCTGACCCAGCTCACCGCGGCCTCGATAAAGGGCATGATTTCGAAGACTATTTTCGCTATCTCCAATGAGGAATCGCGGTACACCCTTAACGGCGCTTTGCTTATCTTGAAGGCGGAGTCGCTCTCCATGGTTGCCACCGATGGTCACCGGCTGGCCCACATTGAAAAGACGGGCGAATCGCTCAAGAACATCAGCGGGGAGAAGAAAACCTTAATCCCGCGCAAGGCGTTGGCTGAGCTGCAATCGCTCCTTTCCGATACCAGCGAGGAGTCGCTTGATTTTTATGACGACGAGCACACTCTGTTCTTCCGTCTCGGCCATCGAGTGCTCACCACGCGCAAGCTCACCGGTCAATTTCCCAATTACGAAGCTGTGTTGCCGCGGGACAACAATAAATTTGTGGTGGTCCGCAGCGAAGAACTGATGGGTTCGATTCAGCGCGTTGCGCAATTCGCCGACGAACGCTCCGGGGCCATTAAGATCCGGCTGGAACAGAACGAGATGAAGATCTCTTCGTCCTCGACCGAATCGGGCGAGTCGGAAGACACGATCGAGTCTCCCTATAGCTTCGATCCCATTGTAGTTGGCTTTAATTCAACCTATCTCATAGATTTTCTTAAGGCTGCTGGGTCGAGTGGCGAAGTACGGCTCGAATTCAAGGACGCTCAGTCCGCCGGTCAGATGCGCCCGGAGGATGCGGCCGATGACTTCAAGTATCGCTACGTGATCATGCCGATGCGCATCTGAGGACTTCGATCCTGCAAATGAGTGGAGTTCTACATCTCAGGAACGAAGGGTAGGAATTTCACCGAGTTTGGTTTTGTATCAGGGCACGACTTTAGTCGGGCCATAAAGGGGGGAAAGCGAATGGGCTTTAGCCCCTGTATGGCAGCACCCATGCAGCTACACTTACCTGGCAAAGAAAAACGCAGGGGCTAAAGCCCAGATCTTTGTCGGGCCTCATCGGCACGACTGAAGTCGTGCCCTGATACGAAGCACCAGCGCGGCGACTCCCGAAATATTAGCGTATTCCGCAGATTTCGATCTATCCATCCTCTTTGAAATGTAGAAAGTCCACGCAACAAAGCCGCGCGGAAACGTGGAATACCACCGCCCCCAAACCGGCGAGGGGCTTCAACTTTTATCCGTCTTACTGACCCCATGCTTGCGGCGGACGTCCGCCTTGAGCGCGGACTTTGTAGCGGTTTTCTTTGCCACGGCCTTTTTTCCGGCTTTTTTCCCCGGCTTGGCGCGGGCAACCACCGTCTTTTCCAGCAGCATGGCCTTCAATTGCTTCAGGTCCACGGTGCGTGCCGATTTTCTTAGGCGTTCAATGTCGTAGTACGCCCGCTTTTCGGTGAGAAAAATGTGGACGACAAAATCCACATAG
Organism: uncultured Acidobacteriaceae bacterium; assembly: GCA_963717225.1. Classification (GTDB taxonomy): domain Bacteria; phylum Acidobacteriota; class Terriglobia; order Terriglobales; family Acidobacteriaceae; genus PALSA-350. The sequence goes on from CAVQWB010000046.1 coordinate 141,828, forward strand.
TCCATCAGTATCCATTCGCCCAGCCGCCGGCCTTCGACGGAGTTGGGATAGGTTTGAAAATCCTTTTTCAGGCGAATCTCAATCTCGTCGGCGATCGCTTGCGTCTGGCGTTCGTTCGATCCACTCGAAATCAGGAAAAAATCGGTGAAGCCGGCATCCACCGCATCGAGCTCCAGGATACGGGTATCCTCGGCTTTTTTGTCTTCGCAGGCCTGCGCAGCGGCCAAAACCATGCGGCGCGTTTCCGTAATTGCCATTCGGTCGGGTCGTATCTCCTGGTTCCTATGGTATCTCTACCGGGCGGTAGAGTCCGTGGGAGCGAATGTATTCCGCAACTGCGGGGGGCAGCACGGTTTGCGGCTCCGACCCTTCGGCCAGCGCGGCGCGAATCTCCGTCGCAGAGATGTCCTGGTCCAGATCGGGCAGCACGAAAAGCCCCGCGCTTTGCCCTGAAGGCCCGGCCAGCGTGAAGCGAGTGATCCCGGCTTCACGATGCTCGCCCGTGTTCACCACGCCTTTGGGAAGTGCTCCGTTGATCTGTTCAAGCGAGAATCCGGGCCTGCCGGCCACGATAAAGTCGCAAAAAAACAGGAGCTCGCTGCATCGATGCCACGATCTCAGAGTGAGGAAGGAATCAGCACCCAGCAGAAAGAAGAGCTTGTCCGTAGGCTGAAGGTGGTGGCGCAGACTTTGCAGGGTATCGAACGTATAGTTCGGCTGCCCGCCCGGCAGAGGTGCATCTACGCTGCTCGCCGTGAGCCCCGGTACTCCCTCCACCGCCAGTCGGACCATGGCCAGCCGGTCCTCAAAACTGGACTGGGCGGAGCCGCCCTTGAGTGGCTGCGTCCCTACGGGCGCGACGAGCACCTCGTCCAGCGCCAGACGTGTAACGGCCGCGCGAGCGATCGCAAGGTGACCACAATGCGGTGGATCAAAGGTGCCCCCGAAGAAGGCGATGCGCATAGGGCATCGTATCGTGCCCGCTGTATTCTAGGGCCACTTCGATGCCTACTGCTTACATTGCGCTCGGGTCCAATCTGGGCGATCGGGAGCAAACGCTGGCCGCGGCAACGGATCGTTTGGGCCGGCTGGGCCGGGTGGAAGCTTGTTCTTCGCTCTATGAAACCGAGCCGGTAGGGTTTCATGATCAGCCGGCCTTTCTGAACGCAGTCGTGGCTTTGGAAACGAAATTGCAGCCGCTACCGCTACTGCATGCCTTGCTGGCAATCGAAAGGGAACTGGGGCGCGATCGCAGTCAGGGGGTCCCGAACGGTCCCCGCATTCTGGATCTCGACCTGCTCCTGATGGAGGACGTAGTGATTGTCGGGGAGGAACTGATGCTGCCCCACCCGGCCCTGGTCCGGCGCCGCTTTGTCCTGGCGCCGCTGGCCGAGATCGCGCCGCAGGTCCGGCCCCCGCAGTGCGCTCAGACGATAGCGGAGCTACTGGCCCAGCTGCCAGATGAGGGTGAGAATCGGGTCGCAGCCGTGCACCGGCTCGAGCAGCAATGGTAGGGCTCGGCCCTCGCCTATCGAGGAGGTGTGAAGAAACCTTACGAGGGATTTCTCCGCCCAAATGGACCTTGGGTGCCCCACATCTCGCTCGTTTTTCGCGAGATGTGGGATACTACAGCGCCACCCTTGCCACTCGTCGGATCTGTTGAGCTCTGAGTTTCCTTCATCAATCCAAAGGTAGGGGCCAAAGGTAGGGGTTGAAGTTCGTGGTATCCCAGATCTCGCGAAAAACGAGCGAGATGTGGGGCACCCAAGGTCCATTTGCACGGAGAAGCCGCTCCATAAAGCTTCTCTTCGCAGCTTCGAGGCAGGCCCCGGCGCAGCCCAAACCATGGCCTTTGAAGGCGCAAGCTAGAATCAGCTACGTGTCTCTCACTTTTCAGATAGAAGCTACCAGTGGGCAGGCACGGCGGGGGACCATGACCCTGCCCCATGGGTTAGTCCAGACTCCAGCGTTCATGCCAGTAGGCACCGCCGGTTCAGTCAAGGCCATTCCCCAGCATCTGCTCGAAGAGCTGGACGCGCAGATCATTCTCGCCAATACCTACCACCTGTACCTGCGGCCCGGACACGAGCTGATTCGCCGGTTCGGGGGACTACACCGCTTCATCGCCTGGCCCCGCCCCATGCTTACCGACTCCGGCGGGTTTCAGGTCTTCAGCCTGAACCAGTTGCGCAAAATAAGCGAAGAAGGCGTCAAGTTTCGCTCCCACCTGGACGGATCCTCCCATTTCTTCTCCCCTGAGCACTCCATGGACGTGCAAATGGCGTTGGGCGCCGACATCGTCATGGCATTTGACGAGTGCACGGAATACCCAGCCGACCGGGTCCGGGCCCTCCAATCCCTCGAACTAACCCTGCGCTGGGCCAGGCGCAGCCAACAGTACTTCAACGCCCATGCCAACGGAGGCCAGTCCTTGTTTGGCATCGTGCAGGGCGGCATGTATCCCGATCTGCGCCGCGAGTCAGCCGAGCAGTTGGTCGCCATGGACTTCCCGGGCTATGCCATTGGGGGGCTAAGCGTGGGCGAGCCGCGCGCGTTGACCCGGGAGATCATCGAAAGCACCCTGCCGCTGCTGCCCCCAGACAAACCTAGATATGTCATGGGAGTGGGCTACCCCGATGAGATTGTGGAGTACGCCGCGATGGGGGTGGACATGATGGATTGCACCATTCCCACTCGCGCCGCCCGGCACGGCCTGCTTTTTACCTCTGGGGGCAGGCTTAACATCAGAAATCGCCGTTTCGTGGAAGACCCGGAGCCGCCCGATCCGCACTGCGGCTGCATGGTATGCGGCCGCTACAGCCGGGCGTACCTGCGCCACCTGATGGCAGCCCAGGAACCGCTTGCCGGGGTGCTCAACACCCTGCACAATCTGGCCTACTACCTTGACACGATGCGATCGGTACGAAATGCTATTGCGACGGATACTCTTCCCGCCCTGCTGGCCCGCGTGCGCGCGCAAGCAGATCGCGTCGGCGCGGGATGAAGGCCTCGTCGCGGCACCTTTCCAGCCATCACCCACTCCAGTAGACAAACCGGGGCAGATAGGCTGTAGTAGAAGGTTGGATAAGAAAATTAAGAGGATAGTACGTTGACCTTCACCCCTTTGTTGCTGGCTCCTGTTCTTCCGCCCGGCCTGGTGACCTTTCTTCCGTTCCTGCTGATCATTGCGGTTTTCTATCTGATGCTGGTTCGGCCCAACCAGAAGAAGCAGAAACAGTGGCAAGAGATGCTGTCAAGCCTGAAACCCGGCGATCGCATCACTACCACCGGTGGCATGCGCGGAACTATCATCTCCCTTAAGGAGGATGCGGTGCAGCTGCGCGTTCCTCCGGACGGCATTAAATTAGAGGTCACCAAGAGTGCCATCGCTTCCGTGACGACTAACCAAGAGGAAGCTAAATAAACCGCATTTTCGCGGGCAGACATTAAGCCCGGCGGCAAGCCTGAGCCCATGCGTAAAACCATTCTGATCGTTGCAGTTCTTCTCGTGTTCGTCTTTGGCATCTTCGGCATTCCGAAGGGCATCGGCCTGTCTGCCTGGAAGACGGCGCTGACTGACCGCATCCACCTTGGTCTTGATCTCAAGGGCGGTATCCACCTGGTGTTGCAGGTGATGGTGAATGAAGCGGTGAGCGCGGAAACGGATAATGCGGTGGCCCGGGTGCAAGCCGATTTGCAGCAGGGCGGCTTCGCCGCCCACGTGTTCAAGCCGGATCCGAAGAAGCCGGAGCTGATCCAAATTCAGGGAACACCTCCGGACCGTACCGGCGATGTGCGCAGCCTGCTCGACTCCCGCTACGGAGCCCAGTACATTGTGGCTTCCGAGCCCAACAATAGCTGGACCTTGACCATGAAGGGGACCGAGGTGCAGTCGATCGAGCAGCATGCGATGCAGCAGTCGATCGATACCATCGGCACCCGGATCAATGCCCTGGGAAACTTCGAACCCACCATCCAGGAATACAACCTGGGCACCAACCAGATCCTGGTCGAGCTGCCTGGCGTGGACGACCTTAGCCAGGTGCGCGACATTATCCAGTCGACGGCTCGCCTCGAGATTCACTTGGTCGTGGGTGGACCCTTCCCAACTGAGCAGGCCGCGGTGCAGAGCGTCGGCGGAACGGTACCACCGGAAGATTTGGTCATGGCGTATGGCGGCACTGAGCCGGAATTGTTGGGTCAGTACTATGTTCTGCAGCGCATTCCGATCGTGGCCGGGGACGACTTCCGTGATGCGCAGCCGTCGGTGGACGAAAACGGACGGCCAGATGCGACGTTTATTCTCACCCGCAACGCGGGTGACCGCTTTTACCAGTTCACCAGCACCAACATCGGCAAATCGCTGGCTGTCGTTCTCGACAACCGGGTACAGGAAGCGGCCAATATCCAGCAGGCAATCCGCGATCAGGGCCGGATTACGGGCCTGGGTAAAGAGAAGGCGCAAAACCTTTCTCTGATGTTGCGCACCGGCGCATTGCCGGCCTCGATTCACTACCTGCAGGAAAGCGTTGTGGGACCGTCGCTGGGCGCCGATTCCATTCGCAAGGGCGTGCTCGCGTCCGTGGTCGGGATGCTGGCGGTCATGATCTTTATGCTCATTTACTACCATGGAGCGGGCATCAATGCGGACTTGGCCCTGATGCTGAACCTGGTGATCCTGCTTGGCTTCATGGGTTTTTCCAAGGCCACGTTGACCTTGCCCGGAATTGCCGGCGTGATCCTCACCATCGGCATGGGCGTCGATTCAAACGTGCTCATCTTTGAGCGCATCCGGGAAGAATTGCGCGCCGGCAAAGCGCCCTCCGCGGCCGTCGACCAGGGCTTCGCGCATGCCTGGGTGACGATTGTCGATACTCACGTGACCACGATAGTTTCGGCAATTATCCTGTTCCTTTTCGGCACCGGCCCGGTCAAGGGTTTTGCCGTCACGCTGAGTTTCGGTTTGTTCGCAAACCTGTTCACTGCGGTCTTTGTCTCGCGCCACATCTTCGATTCGATCCTCAAGCGTAAGCAGCGTGGAGAGGCACTTTCCATCGGGTAGTGGCCGGGTACCAGTAAGGCGGAGTTTCAAGTGGAATTATTTCGTGGCGTTAACGTTGATTGGCTCGGGAAAAAGTGGTACTTTCTCGGCTTCTCGCTGATCTTCAGCGTAGCGGGGGTGCTGTCGATCCTTTTTTGGCACGGTATCAAGCTGGGAATCGATTTTCGTGGCGGCACCCTGGTCTACGTCCAATTTGAGCAGCCGCCGAATGCCGACCGGATTCGCGAGGCGATCGATCGCGCCGGCATACATGACAGCCGCATTCAACCCTATGGAACGGCATCCCAGAAGCAGGTGGCGATTTCGCTGGCACAAAAGGAAACCCGGGAGTCAGCCCTCGACGCTGGGCGCCAAACCATAGTCCAGGCCCTGAACTCGAACTACTCGCGCGATAGTGCTGCCAACCAGGGCAAGCTGGACTTAGACAATGCCGGCCAAGGCTCCGTGGCGCAATTTCTGGAGCAGAATGACCCGGAACATCTGGTCAGCACGGGCGGCGCACCACAGAAATATGCCCAGCAAGCTGCGGCGATTCTGAACCACCGCGACCACGATCTCGGCGGTATCTTTAGCAGCATCGACCAACTGAACGGGGTGGCTGATCCGGCAGTCGTCAACCAATTGAAGCAGGGGGCCTACCTCTCCGGCTTTCATGTTTTCGCGGCAGACATTATCGGACCCCAGGTGGGGGCGGCTTTGCGCAAGCAGGCCCTGTTGGCTACGCTGTACTCCCTGGCTGGCATGCTGATCTATTTGTGGTTCCGATTCGAGCTGATCTATGGAGTCGCCGCCGTGGTAGCGGTCTTCCACGACACCCTAATCACGGTGGGCGCGTTCAGCTTGACCGACCAGGAGATCACGCTGACCGTCATTGCCGCCATTCTGACCCTGATCGGCTACTCCATGAACGACACCATCGTTGTCTTCGACCGCATACGCGAGAACCTGCGCATTTCCCGCCGCGAGAACCTGACCAGCGTGGTGAATCGCAGTATCAACCAGACGCTGAGCCGGACGGTTCTCACCTCCGGGCTGACGTTTCTTACCGTCATGTCGCTTTACATCTTTGGCGGCGAGGTCCTGCGGGGCTTCTCGTTCGCCCTGGTGATCGGCATCCTCATTGGCACTTATTCCTCGATTGCGGTCGCCGCGCCCATGCTGGTGGCCTACCAGGACTGGCGAGCTAAACGGGGCAAGAAGGCGATTCTGCCTGCGAGTAAGAAAGCCAGGGTTTGAGGGTGCCCTACCAGGTGAAAAAATAGACAGCCAACTCGATACCCTGCCTTCACATTCTGAGCAAGGTAGGGGGAAGCCGGGTTGGCTTTCTCCCGAAGTTCACCGGCTCTCGCATAGAGTGTCAAGGCATGCCAATAGCCCTTTGGGATCAAAAAAACGAGTGCCGGTGTCTAAACAGGTACAAGTTCGAATATCCGAGGTAAGGCGATGTTTGAAGATTCTCTAATGGAGTCTGGTGGGAAGCTCAAAACCAAGAGTAAGTATTGGTCGATCCTTACTCTGTGCATTAACGGGATTATCCTCGCTGGACTAATCATTTGGCCACTGTTGCACCCTGAAGCGCTGCCCACGCAGATGATGGCCACGCTGCTGGTTGCCCCGCCACCGCCACCACCGCCTCCCCCGCCACCACCACCTCAGGCTCCAGTACAGGTCAAAATCAAGTCTGAGATGCTTAACAATCAATTGCAGGCGCCCAGCAAGATCCCGAAAGATATCAAGCAGATCAAGGAGTCGGCAGCCCCGCCGGCCATGGCTGGTGTTGCCGGCATGGAAGGCATGGGCGGCGGCACCCCTGGTGGCGTCATGGGAGGTATCCTCGGCGGCATCGGATCGGGCCCTGTCGTCAAATCGGCGCCCCCCAAGAAGCTGAGTATTTCGTCCGGTGTCATGGCCGGCAACCTTTTGGATAAGGTCACGCCCCAGTACCCTGCGATCGCGAAAGCGGCCCGTATTCAGGGAACCGTGGTTTTGCAAGCCACTATTTCCAAGACCGGTTCGATCCAGAACCTCAGAGTCATCAGCGGTCCTCCGATGCTGCAGCAAGCGGCCTTGGATGCCGTCCGCGCCTGGCGCTACAAACCCTATCTGCTTAATGGAGATCCGGTCGAAGTGGAGACGACTGTCAACGTGGTCTTCAATCTCGGCGGTTAACCCTATGTGCGCCGGCGCCCCTTGTCCAAAAAGGTGGTAGCCGGCCATCACCCTTGTGGCCTCTTCGGGTCATTTCGGAACGAAGCGGCCCAGTGCTAGCATCTGGATGTTTCAGAGCTATAACCAAAGTCATTCCGTAGGAGGAAAGATTCAGTGATTCTCGCTCACCTCGCCCATCAGGCAGCTCTCGGTATGTACCTTTTCCAGGATAACGGACAAACCGTCGGCTTCTCCCCCATGGACCTTTGGCATAACATGGGCAACGCGGCCAAGGCCGTCGTCGCCGTGCTTTTTGTCATGTCCATCTGGTCCCTGGCTGTGATCATTGATCGCGCCCTCTACTTCAGCGCCGCTCGTAAGCAGTCCCGTGAGTTTGCGCCACGCGTTGCCGGCGCCCTCAAGGAAGGCAAGCTGGACGAAGCGGTGAAGGTTGCTGACCGCAATAAGAAGTCCCATCTGGCCGAAGTAGTTACCGCTGGCCTACAGGAATTCCGCAACTACGGCAGTGGCGGTGCGGTCACCGACGAGCAGATCGAATCCAGCCGGCGCGCTCTCGAGCGCTCGGAAGCCATTGTCCACGCGAAGTTGAAGAGGGGCTTGGGCGGTCTGGCAACCATCGGTTCCACGGCGCCTTTCATCGGGCTGTTCGGAACAGTGGTCGGTATCTTGAACGCCTTCCAACAGATCGCAACCCAGAAGACCTCCGGTATCGGCGCAGTCGCCGGCGGTATCTCCGAGGCCCTGGTCACCACGGCTTTCGGCCTCTTGGTGGCTATCCCGGCCGTTATGACCTTCAACTACTTCACCGGCAAGGTGGAAGCCTTTGACGTGGAGATGGACAATTCCTCTAGCGAATTGATCGATTACTTTATCAAGCAGAGCCACCGCCGCTAAACGGCGCGTGGGCCGCAAGCACTCAACAGCGGGAATCCTGCACCGGTTGGAATGGATCAAGAAAATCCGTTCCAACCTGGTGGTTTTCACCGGACTCACAGAAAGTCATCTTGAAGGTGGGCAAGCCTGGAGCGTTTTCATAGTTGGTGCAGGCCAGCCAGTCAAAATACAACAGCACCCACTCTGAAAACGCTATAGCCGCTCAACCCACGGAGCAAAACAATGGCAATCGTAGTTAGAAACGAAGGCGCCAAGGTAAATTCGAACATCAACGTCACTCCCATGGTGGACGTGATGCTGGTGCTGCTCATCGTTTTCATGGTCATTACCCCCATGCTTCAGAACAAGGTGAATATCGAGCTGGCCAAAGTCACCGACCCGACCTCCATGCCCGATGCCGACAAAGAAGACGCGGTGGTAGTGGCGATCACACGGGATAACAAGGTGTACCTGGGACAGAACCAGGTATCGATGGCGGATCTTGGCGCCAAGGTGGCCGATCTGCTGCAGAACAAGACCGAGAAGCAGATCTTCATGCGTGCAGACGCCCGGGCGCAGTACGGCACGGTCATGGATGCTATTGATGACGTGCGCACCGCCGGCGTAGATCAGGTAGGTTTGCTGACCGATCGCCGCCAGGACCAGACCACGCCGCCACCTCCTACCCCACCCGCCGGGCAGTGAGCTCGGACCGCAACCTAACGTAGTACAGAATTCAGGAAACGAGGGAACGAACATGGCAATGGGACCAAGTGGACAGGGGGGTCTTTCCCACGACATCAATGTGACTCCGCTGATCGATGTACTGCTGGTACTGTTGATCGTATTCATGGTCATCACGCCGGTAACTCCGAAGGGACTCGATGCCTTGGTGCCGCAGCCTCCGAAGGAGCCGCAAAAGCAGCAGGACAATGACCGCACCATCGTGGTCCAGATCTCGCATCGGGCCGGTGGAGGTGTTCCAGGGTACAAGATCAATGAGCTGGACATTTCCCACGGGGATCTATTGAATAAACTGGAAGGAATTTTTGCCACCCGAGCCGAGAAGGTCATGTTCGTCAAGGGGGATCCAGAGCTGGACTTCTCCGCAGTGGCGGATGTGCTCGACATCGGTCATGAGGCGGGCGTGGATCACATTGGCCTCATCACGCCGAAAGTAGCAGCTGGGCAGTAAAGCGGTAACGTTTTTGCAGGCCGGGCCCTGGTATCCAGAAAGCTGCTGATTGTGCCGCACTGGAATTAAAGGAAAGGTTGCCTGACCTGCTGCATGAGCAACGATAGACAAGCACCAGTTCGACGGTTTGGCGCGCTTTGCAAAAGGTCCGCGGTTGCTTCTTGAGCAGCCGCGGGCTCTGTTTTTTGGGCGGGACTTGCCAGCACGCGCAAACCAATTACAATCACTGCGCGGAGATTTTTCCCTCGAGTTGCTGGCCGGGTAAGCTTGTAGGAGATCAGGCAGAGCCTGGCAATCATAAGGAGATTTAAACCAGAATGAAGCGAAGCGCATATATTCCGGTGCTGGCGGTCGCCACCCTGTCGCTGCTGACCATGGTAACCGGGTGCAGCAAGCTGCAGGCTCGCGATCAATTGATTAAGGGTGTGCAGGCGTATAAGAACGCCAAATTTGAAGAGGCAATCGACCACTTCCAGAACGCGGAACGGCTTGACCCGACCCTGCAAAACGCTCCTCTGTATCTCGCGACGGCGTATGCTCAGCAGGTAGTTCCGGACGCAAACACCCCTGAGAATACGAAGAATGCGCAGCTCGCGGTGGATGCCTACCAGAAGGTCCTGGCGAAGGACCCGAACGACCTGACTGCCCTAAGGGGAATTGCCGCGGTCTACCTGAATACCGGCAAGACGGACGAAGCCAAGCAGTGGCAGAGAAAGGTCACAACCGTCGATGCCAATGACCCGGTCGCGCATTACACCATTGGGGTCATCGATTGGCGCGTTGCCTACAAGAACGCCATCCAGGTTCGTAATGGCCTGGGAATGCAGGACAACGGCGACATGATTAAGGACAAGGCCGCATGCCAGAAGCTGGCTGAACAGAACGGGCCCGTTGTCGACGAAGGCATCAAGGAATTGCAGCAGGCTATCAACCTGCGTCCTGGGTACGATGACGCGATGTCCTATCTCAGCTTGCTCTACCGCCGCAAGGCCGATCTTGATTGCGGCGATGAAGCCGGACACAAGGCGGACTTGGCTATGTTCGATCAATGGCGCGACAAGACCATGGCGACTCGCAAAGCGAACGAAGCGAAAAAGAATCAACAAACGCCGGGCGGCATTACCATGGACAACACCGGCAAGTAGTTGCGATGGAGAACGTTCACCAACCCTTGGCTCCGGCCAGGGGTTGGTTGTTTATGCAACTGTCACCGCTACATGACACATCCCGAGGCGGAGGCAACAATCACTCCCCGGTATCCGCTACATGACAAGTGCTCAGGCCGAGGCCGCAATCAACGTGCCTTAGCCGTCCCTTCCATCATGTTGTAATCTTGGCCCGTGGCTACCCTGCTGGAAGTTGAGCATCTATCCATCTATTTTCGTGACCAGGCAGTGGTCCGGGATCTGACTTTTTCCGTTGGGCAGGGCGAGGTACTAGGCTTGGTAGGCGAATCAGGATCGGGAAAGTCGCTGACCTCGCTCTCCATCTTGCGGCTGCTTGACGCCGCGGCGCGAGTCGAAGGCGCGATCCGCTTCGAAGGCCGGGACCTGTTGACGTTGAAGTCAGACCAGATGCGCCACTATCGTGGGCGTAAGATTGCCATGATCTTCCAGGAGCCCATGACGGCTCTGAATCCCGTCATGCCGGTGGGGCGGCAGATCGCCGAAGCCATCGAAACCCACCAACCGCAACTCGGCCGTAAGCAGGTGCGCGATGCCGTTGTGGAGGCCATGGCCGCAGTGGCGATTGACGAGCCGGAGCGCCGCCTGCGCGATTATCCTCACCAGTTTTCCGGCGGTCAGCGACAACGCCTGCTGATCGCGATGGCGCTGGTGAACCGGCCTTCGCTACTGATCGCGGATGAGCCTACCACAGCCCTGGACGTCACCGTGCAAGCGCAGATTCTGCTTCTACTCAAAGCCCTGCAACAACGTAACGGCTTGGGCATGCTGTTCATCTCCCATGATCTGGCCGTGGTGGCACAGATCGCAGATCGCGTTGCCGTGATGCGCCGGGGCATGCTGCTTGAGACCGGCACGCGCGACCAGGTCTTTCTTCACCCTGGGCATGCCTATACAAAGAGCCTGCTGGGGGCGGTGCCAACCCTTACCACCGACCGCGACCAGCCTTTGGCTACGCTGGCTGCTGCCGCCGACAGCACGACCGGAACTCTTGTCGAGCAAGCTCCTGGCCACTGGGTACGCTCCATCCGGCCGGTCTGATATTCTGGCCGTTGCGGCTGTTTTCGGATGGCGCAATGCCCCTGAAAAGTGCGCCGTCGGCAGGCACTGGCACTATGCGCGCTTTACTCATTTCCGACATTCACGCCAATATCGATGCCCTCGAGGTTGTCCTTGAGGCTGCCCCAGAACACGATGTTGTCTGGAATTTGGGCGATGTGGTGGGCTACGGCGCAGCGCCCAACGAAGTGATCGAGCGGGTGCGGGGTCTGGGCAATACCTTTGTCCGGGGTAATCACGACCGCGCTTGCAGCGGGCAGCTTTCGCTGGAGGAGTTTAACCCGGTGGCCAGCCGCGCCGCTCGCTGGACGCGCCAGGTGCTCACACCGGAGCATATCGACTGGCTCCAGCATATGGTTCGCGGACCGGTCACCCCGGATGGTCCCCAGGTGAGTTGCATGCACGGATCCTATCTTGATGAGGATGAATATCTGCTCTCCGTGCGTGACGCAAGACTGCCGTTGAAGCAGGCGGAAACCCGCATTAATTTCTTCGGCCATACGCATCTGCAGGGTGGCTTTGCCGCTCACGGCGAGGACTGGTTCAAGTTGGATCCGGTTTACTCCAGTGATGATGAGCCTGATGTGTCGGAGTTGGTTTTGGTTCCGGGGGCGCGTTATTTGATCAATCCCGGTTCTGTCGGGCAACCCAGGGATAATGATCGCCGAGCGGCGTTCGCGCTGTACGACGATGAGCGGATGGTAGTCGAATTCCGCCGCGTGCCCTATGACTTCCGGCTGGCGCAAATGCGTATCATGCGCGCCGGACTCCCCGACCAGTTAGCTATGCGCCTGGGCTTCGGACGCTGAAACGGGTACGTTTCAGCCACCTCGATCGGGACAGAGTCAGCGAACCACATAGTCCCGCAGGGACGGCTGAACTTAGCCCAGGACGTTAGTCCTGGGAACGTCAAGAGACATGATTGAGCCTGCCCCGGCGTGCCGTGGGTCCCGGAGGGACGGCTGAAGGCGGATTGCATCTCAGCCCATTTTCAGCCGTCTCTTCGGGACTGGGTCGTCCTTTGAAATCCAACCCAGGACTAACGTCCCGGGCTAAGTTCAGCCGTCCCTTCGGGACTAAATTTCTAAATCTCGGTTCTCACACACGCTCTTTAGCCCCTCAGAACTCGAGACTAAGCCTGGTCGCTGTCCTCAGCCTTGACCGTGACCTTGACGTGCGCGGTCACTTCACGATGCAGCTTGATCGGCACATGGAACTCGCCCAGCTGCCGTAGCGGCTCTTCCAGTTGCAGCTTGCGGCGATCGATAGTGAAACCCTTCTGCTCCAGTTGATGCGCGATCTCAGCAGCCGTGACGGATCCAAACAGATGATCGTTCTCGCCCACTTTGCGCTCGAAGGCCAGCTCTACCTGGTTGAGCTGTGTGACCAGTAATTCCGCCTCGGACTTTTCCTTCGCGGAACGCCGCACCGCGGCTTGCTTCATCTGATCGATAACCACTTTATTCGCGGCCGTTGCTTCCATTGCGAGCTTTTTAGGCAGCAGAAAATTGCGCCCGTAACCGTCGGCGACCTTCACCACATCGCCGCGTTGGCCGAGCTTGTTGACATCTTCTTTCAGAATGACTTCCATGACCAATCTCCTACCTAGTAGCGGGCTGCAAAGGGCAACAAAGCGATATTGCGGGCCTGCTTGATGGCACGCGCCAACCCACGCTGATGGGTGGTGCAGACGCCGGTGAGGCGCCGGGGCACGATTTTGCCCCGCTCCGCGACAAACTGCTGCAGCAGGCGTACATCGCGATAGTGGATGGCATCGATCTTCTCGACACAGAATTTGCAAACCTTCTTGCGGCGAAAGAACTTGCGTCCGCCGCCGCCGGGGCCGCTGGGGCGTCCGCCAGGCGGGCGTCCGCCAGGACCTGAAGAACCGGGTCCAGAGCCCTCCGGCCGGGATGTGCTTGGTGCGCTTGGCGTGCTGGTTTCGTCAGCCATAATTTTTCTGTTCCTTTCAAAAATTGCTTAAGCGCTGGCCGCTTCTGTAGCCGGCGCCGGGCGCGGCGGCAGGCTCCACGGGAGCCGTCGGGGGAGTCGCTGCCGGCTGGGCGCTGAGCTTCTTGCGCGTGGCGCGGATGGCCTTGATCTTCGCCACTCGCTTCTCCTCTTCATCCATGCGGACGGAGATGAACTTGATCACCGGTTCGGAGACGCGCAAACGGCGCTCGATCTCGCCCACCAGCGATCCGTCGGCGTTGATCGTCAGCAGCACATAGTTGCCGTCGTTGAACTTCTTGACCATATAGGCCAACTTGCGCCGGCCAAGCTTCTCCATCGACTTGATACTGCCGCCACCCTGGGTGATGTTCGCCTCCAGGCCGGCGATCAGCTTGTCGAGATCCTCGTCCAGAATGTCCGGACGAACAATAAACATGATTTCGTACGTGCGTTGCATGGCTATTCTCCAATTCCTTCCTGTTCGCCGCCATTCTCGCGGCGATTGAACTCATTCATTGCCGGGCCGGCTCCCTTGGCCAGCACCATTTCTACTGCCTTCGCCGTGCGATCCAGCACCTCATCGAGGATCGCCAGTTGAGGCTTGCGCATCGGGGTGAGCACATAATCCTTGCGCCCCCTCCGTGCACGTTCTGCCGCTTCATTCCCTGGGGGAGCGACCCCAATACGAATCCTCAACCACTCTTCGCTGCCCAGCGCCCCGGAGACTGAACTGACCCCATTGTGCCCGCCCGCACTGCCCCGTTCCCGTATGCGCAGCGAACCCAGGCTAAGCGCAATCTCGTCATAGATCACAATCAGATCGCGCGTCGCATCGGCATCAAACTCTTTCACCAGCGCCAGAACCGAGATGCCGCTCAGGTTCATGTACGTTTCCGGCTTAGCCAAAACCACGTCTCTGCCGGCGATTCGAGTCGTAGCTGTCAAGGCCCGGCAGCGGCGGTTGGTTACGGCCACCCCACCTTGTTCCGCCAGCCGGTCGATAGCCAGAAAGCCCGCATTGTGAGGCGTGAACTGATACTCGATGCCCGGGTTTCCCAGGCCGACCACCAAGGCCGGACCCTTTCTCTTCTCATCCAACTCGGCAGCCAAGCTCAGAGCCAGGTCACTTCTTCCCGCCCTTTTCCGCAGCCGGATCCGGAGTTTCGACCTTGCCCTTCTTGGCCACTTCCGGCTCTGCCGGAGACGCGGCAACCACCGCATCGACCACCGGCGCAACTTCTTCCTTAATCGCCATCACGTGGGCGATGGTTGCACTCTCATCAGTAATGAACTTGAGCTTGCCATCGTGAGGCAAATCAGCCACGCGGATGGAATTATTCAGTCCCAAACCCGTCGACATTCAGGTCGATATGGCTGGGGATATCACCCGGCAGGCACTCAATCTCAACTTCGCGCAACACCTGGTCGAGAATGCCGCCTTGCATTTTGACCCCAACCGGAATTCCCTCGAGCAATATCGGGACCTTCACCCGCATCGCTTTATCCATGGCGATGCGTTTGAGATCGATGTGCATGAGCTTGCCCTTGATCGGCTCGTATTGCCAATCGACGATCATGGCCTTGGTCTTGCCGGTACCGATCTCCAAATCAAAGATCGTGTTGTGACCGGAATCCGAATGAAGGATACGGGTAATCTGCTTGGGATCGAGTTCCACCGCGATGGCCGGTTCCTTGGCCCCATAGAGCACACCCGGAATCATGCCCGCGACGCGCACCCGGCGTGCCGCGTTCTTGTTGAACTTGCCCTCCCGGGCCTTTGCTGCGACCACTTCCTGCTCAGCCATACTTCTCTCCTCGTAACTCTTCCGCGCCGCCCAGATTAACGACTAACTAAACAACGAGCTGACGCTGGTCTCCATGTGAATACTCTCAATCGTGGCGCCCAACAGGCCGGCGACCGAGAGCACTTTGATCTTTCCCAACCGTTCCAGCTTCTGCGCCTCTTCGCGCAGCGGGATCGAGTCAGTGACAATCACTTCCTGCAGCCGTGAGCTGCTGATGCGCTCGATGGCCGGCCCCGACAACACCGCATGCGAAGCTGCCGCATACACTTTGACTGCTCCGGCATCGAGCAGAGCTTGCGCCGTCTTGACCAGCGTGCCCGCAGTGTCGATGATGTCGTCGATGATCAGGCACGTTCTTCCCTCCACATCGCCGATCACGTTCATCACCTCAGTCACGTTCAGATCCGTGCGCCGCTTGTCCACAATGGCCAACGGAGCCTGCATCTTGGTCGCGAAAAACCGCGCCCGTTCCACCCCGCCCGCGTCCGGCGAAACCACCGTAAGATCGGGCAGGTTCAACTCCCGGAAGTAGCTCACCATCACCGGACTGGCGAACATGTGATCCACCGGGATGTTGAAGAACCCTTGAATCTGCGCCGCATGCAGATCCATGAACAAAGCCCGGTTGGCTCCGGCAGTGGTCAACAGATCCGCTATCAGCTTGGACGAGATAGCCACCCGCGGACGATCCTTACGATCCTGCCGGGCATAGCCGTAATACGGCACTACCACCGTGATCCGTCCGGCTGAAGCGCGTTTCAGCGCGTCAATCATGATCAGCAGTTCTACCAGGTGCTGATCCACCGGAAAACAAGTTGGCTGCACGATAAAAACATCCACACCCGCGGACGTTCTCCAGCAGCTGAAAGTAAATCTCGCCGTCGGCGAAACGCTGCAGCTTGCTCTCGCCCAGCTGCACCCCGACATGAGTACAAATGTCCTCGGCCAGTTTGCGGTTGGCTGAACCGGCGAAGATCTTGAACCGCTTGTCTTCGCTCAAACGCCCAGCGCGCTTGCGCTCCGGTTTGACCTTGGCCGGCCCCGCGAACTCCTGGGTCACGCTCCCCGACCTCTTGTTGCGAGGTGGGAACCGTCAGAACAGTGGATTCTCCCTTCACACGAACCTCCCAAGCTGGTTTGCTTTGGTTGTTCCGCCTGATTGTCGCGCCACGGAGTGTTCCGCCGTGACAGGAACCACATTTCCTAAATCGAAAGCTTGGCTGGGCGACTAGGAGTCGAACCTAGACAAAGTGCTCCAAAGGCACTTGACCTACCATTAGTCGATCGCCCAACTGGGTGCGGCCAGGGAAGCGAAGATGCTACTCCCCGTCTGCCACCATCATAGTGCGCCAGTAATCGCTGCGAGGCAACGTGCTGGTGACCAAGCCAGTTACACCGTGCCGTTCCAGCCGAACCAGTGCCGCCTGTGCCGCGGCCGAGGTACGGTAAAGCCCGAAAAGGGCTGACCCGGACCCGGAGAGGCCTGCATAGACAGCCGCGTCCTCCGTGCTGGAACCGCCCACAAGAATGCGCTTGATTTCACCGAGAAAGGGATGCTGAGGAAAGACGACCTGTTCGAAGTCGTTTTCGATCCCGGTTCGGACAAGCGCGAGAAGTGGATCCTCGGCCCGGTCTTCCCTCCTGGAGAAGACACCGGAGGAGTGCGGTTCGCCAAATGCAGCAGCGATCGACCGACTCAACTCTGTGATTGTAGCTGAGGGGCCTCCCATGGTCAACGCGGGCGCAGAATGCAGGCTGTCCCAGTCGCGGTAGGCTTGTGGCGTGGAAACCCCCGTGGCGGGTAGCGCGAGTACGCAGGGAAGCGAAGGAATATCGGGCAGAGGATAGACTTCCTCCCCGCGCCCTACCCCAATCACTGCCCCACCCAAAAGGAATAGCGGCACATCGGAACCGATCTGCGCGGCGATGCGCAGGCGTTCCGGTGGCGGGAGCCGGTGGTCGAGCTCCTGCTCTAGCCCTATGAGCGCAGCCACGGCGTTGGCTGATCCGGCGCCCAGGCCGCCTTGCACCGGCAGTTGCTTGTCAATGTGGATGTGGACCTCGGCCCGCAGATCGAGCAACTCCAGGCAGCGTTCCACCATGCGCCACGCCGTATTGCCGGCATCGGTGGGCACGCCTGGATGACTGCTGCTGAGTGACATGCGAGTCGCGGCGGCCGGCTGGGCCGTCACCGTCACCCACTCGTGCAGCGCCAGGGTTTGGTACACGGTGGTGAGCTGGTGGAACCCATCCGGACGCAGTGGGCCAATAGCCAAGCCCAAATTGACCTTGGTATGCGATCGAACGCGGGTGGGCATCCCACCGATTTTAGTCTGCACCGCTCACCTAACATTACTTTCTCGGAAAACATATTCCAATTGGCTATTGCCAATTACTAGTCAGAAAGAAGAAACTCTTTCAACGATGCACCCCTTCCCCGAACGAATGATCGAAATCGGCTTGATCTTAGTAGGCGTAATGAGCGTAATTGGCCTGCTGATCCTGATCGCCCCCAACTTCGGCTTGAAGCCAAAACCGACTGTAGATGGCTGGCGCTTTCCCGTGAAACCAACCTGTCTTCTGCTTTACTACCTGGCTCTGGGTGGCGGAATGGCTTCGGTCGGTTTCAGCGCTAAGTACCTCCTTGGCTCTGGCGCCTATAACTGGCTAGCGTGGGCGGGCTTCGGCTTCGGCTTTTTCCTGGTTCCGCTGGCTCTGGCTGATTGGCCGGAACCCCTGATTTTGGACGGGCAAGGTTTGCTTGAGGGCCACAGTGCCTCCAGCCGCATCCGCTGGCAAGAGCTCAAGCATGTCCGGGCCTACCGCATCCGCTGCGATCGCGGGGTCGTGATCCACGGAGCCGGGGGAAAGCAGTTAGTCGTCGCCAATATCGCTTATGACTCCAAGGCCGTGCTCGATTGCCTGCTGCGATGGCAGTCGGTCCCCTACTATTCAGTGCAAGGACGAGATGACTCCCATCTCCATCTTCAGCGACCATCATTCCCGGTAGTGAGGGCTCTGTTTCGCCGGACATCAAACCCATGTGAGCCCCGCATCGCCGGATCTCCTGTTCGGTCCCTAGGCACCGACTTTGGAGTTCTTTCCAACAGAGGCTGGATAGCTCCAAATCTGTAGCGAATGCGCCAGTCTCCTTCTCGGAGCTCATTCCGCTCAGTCCCCATGATGCTTTGTATCAGGGCCCGACTTGAGTCGGGCCGACTGAGGTCCGACAAAGATCTGCGGCTTTAGCCCCCTGCGTTTTCTGAAGGCGTACGGCCTTCTAGGCCCTACGTTTCAGCAGTTGGACGAATCCAGGCTTTAGCCGCTGAGGGCTGCTCAAGCGAGCACGAGAGATGCCCTCAGGGTCTCAAACCCCAATTCTCTTTCAACCCTCTACGGCCCGACTAAAATCGTGCCTTGATACAAAACCAAACTCAGTTGAAATACCTACCCTTCGTTCCTGAAATTTAGAAACTCCACGTCTTAAAACCGTCAGTTTAGAGTGTTTCTCCTGATTCATAGGCCCATCACATGCGCGTGTGCGGTGAGAAGATAGGTAGAGAACAAACGGAGCCGAGGAGTTCCGTGGAAACGGCGCAATGCTGAGAACCATTTCGACCCACATATTCCTGCGCCAGCGGCTGCATCCGGGGCTGCTGGAGACTCTAACGAAAGGCGGCGCGCAGGGAATCGAGATCTTTGCCGCGCGCCAGCATTTCGACTACACCTCCAAAACCCACGTGAAGGAAATCGCGCTGTGGTTCGCGGCCAACCCCGTGGAGCCGTTCTCTATGCACATGCCGATATTTGGGGATGCAGAGATGGGACGCAGCGGCGCGCCGGCGGTCAATGTCGTTCATCCCGAGAAGTCACGCCGGATCGACGCTATGGACGAGGTAAAACGAGCCCTCGAAACCGCTGAAGAGATGCCTCTGCGCCACTTGATTCTGCACCTGGGAGAGCGCGAAGACCTGTGGAGCCCGCGGACCCTGGAGCATGCCATGACCGCTATCGAGCACCTGCAGGCGTTTGCCCGGCCCTTAGGCGTAAAAATTCTGCTCGAAAACATTCAGAACGAAGTGACCGAAGCGGTCAATCTGCTGGAGATCGTGCGCATCGGCCACTTCAAAGACGTGGGTGTGTGCCTCGATGTGGGTCACGCACACCTGGGCGGTGGCATTGCTGCGGCCATCGGCGAATTGAAGCCCCTGATCCGATCCGCTCATATTCATGACAATCACGGGCAAAGGGACGAACATCTCTGGCCTGGAGACGGAACCATTCCCTGGGCGGAGACGATGCAGGAGTTGCGTACGGCGCCGCAGTTGTCTGCCGCAGTCCTGGAGATCAATTACCTGCCCGAGGATTCGCCGGAACACGTCGCCAGCCGGGCTGCAGAAACATTCAAGATGCTCGAGCTGTAGGTGGAAATGGCAGAAGAAACCAAGAACGAAGCTGTGGCCGCCCCGCTGGCCACTATCGCGACCCTGAACCAGCACGAAGGAAAACCGGTAACCCTCAGAGGATGGCTCTACAACCTGCGCGAGAGCGGCAAGCTGCTCTTCCCCATTTTTCGCGATGGGACCGGCACGGTGCAGGGCATTGTTCCCAAGGCCGCTGTGGCGCCGGAGGTTTTTGAACGGGTTCGTGGCCTGACTCAGGAATCAAGCGTAATCGTGACCGGCAGGGTGAGAGCAGATAAGCGCGCCCCCGGCGGCTATGAACTGGATGTCGATAACGTCGAAGTACTGCAGCGTGTGAGCGAGGAAGAACCCTTCCCCATTACGCTTAAGGAGCACGGCGTCGAATTTCTGATGGAGCACCGGCACCTGTGGATTCGTACTCCGCGGCAGTCGGCAATTCTGCGCATCCGCGCCGAAATCATCAAGGCAGCGCGCGATTATCTCGATGACAACGGTTTTGTCCTGACCGATCCGCCCATCCTTACGCCGGCTGCCTGCGAAGGCACCAGCACCCTGTTTCCAGTCGACTACTTCGGCGATGAAGCCTTTCTCACCCAGAGCGGCCAGCTATATATCGAAAGCACGGCGATGGCGCTGGGCAAGGTCTATTCCTTCGGCCCTACCTTTCGCGCCGAGAAGTCGAAGACCCGGCGCCACCTGACCGAGTTCTGGATGGTGGAGCCGGAGATGGCCTATGCCACCATTGACGATCTGATGGTGTTGGCGGAAGAGTTTCTGAGCTTCCTGGTGCAGCGCGTGCTTACCCGGAGAGCCCTGGACTTAAAAGTGCTGGGTCGCGACACCGCCAAGCTGGAGGCCGTGAAGCCGCCCTTTCCGCGGATCACCTACGACCAGGCCGTCAGTATGCTGAACGATGCTTTTGCGCGCGGCTTGCTCGAACAGAAATTCGAGTACGGGAACGACTTTGGATCACCCGACGAGACCTACCTTTCCTCCCAATTCGATCGTCCGGTCATGGTGCATCGCTACCCCGCCGCGGTGAAGGCCTTCTACATGGAGCCCGATCCCCAGAACCCGAATCTGGCGCTGTGCGTCGACGTATTGGCGCCGGAAGGCTACGGGGAAATCATCGGTGGTTCCCAGCGTATTGCTTCCTATGAGCTGCTCAAGAAACGGATCGAGGAGCACCACCTGCCCCTCGAAGCCTTTTCCTGGTACCTGGATCTCCGCCGCTACGGCTCCGTTCCCCACGCCGGCTTCGGCATGGGCATCGAACGCGCTGTGGCCTGGGTGTGCAGCCTGGATCATGTACGGGAGACGATTCCTTTCGCCCGCACGCTGAACCGCATCTACCCTTAGATAGGCCAAAAACGATTGTGGGCGCACCCAAGCGTACTATGGGGAGTCAAGAAAAGTTAGTCAGTATCGCCTGACTCAGGTTACTTCTTCAGCGGACGAGCCGCCGCCCCCAGCGCCGCCAACAAGCCCGCCGCCACCTCGATGCCGCGTCGCGCGTCCGGAGTGTTCATCCGGCTGACCAGCGTGAAGAGCGACGGTGGCGCGCGCCTTCTCTTCACCTTGTCATCGCCGGGGCTTACAGTCTCGAACGTCTGATTGATGTTGCCCAGCACCTTGCCGAGAACAATCAGGTTGCGCAGCCCATTGACCATCTCCGGCTGGCTCACTATCCCTATCACGTGGTTGATGATTGAATCCTGCGCTGCCAGGGCGCCCCGCAGCAGTTCCAGCGTTCCACCCTCATGCGCCTCTTCCAGCAGCCGGTAGGCGCTCAATATGGCATCAGCATGTTCCGCAGGCGCTGCATCGATCCTGCGCTTCAGCTCCTCGCGAGTATCGGGCGGGGTGAAGACTCGATATGCGACCGGCTTGGCCATGTGCTTTTCTCCTATCGGGTGTGATTGCTGTTGCCGTTTTCGGCGTGTGCGCCGTCGCCTTCGCGTAAATGGCTACCATTGCTGCTGATTTGCACCAGCGCAGGACCTTCGCCTGGCATGTGATAGTCAGCGCGTTTCCACTTGCGCTCCACCTCCACGCCAAGCTGCGGGGTTGGTTTGCCGGAGTAGCGGAAGTTCAGCGGACGCAGTGGATTCTCGATCGGCACGAAATCCAGCACCTTCAGCTTCACCGCCGTTTCCTTATAGGCCGGCGTGTGCACGTCCTTATCGACCATGCTGCCGGTCAGTACATTCACCGGCCCTTCGGATGAGGTCAGCGGCAGGTACACCTGCTTCCCTTTCACACGATCGGTCACCAGCGCCTTCACACGAATCGTGCCCGTTCGTGATGTGACATCGACCCAGGTCCCGCTCTGGATGCCGCGCTCCTTTGCCAGTTCCGGCGAGACTTCCAGGAAGCGCTCCGGCGTTTCTTCCTTTATGCCCTTTACCCGATAGGTCATGTTGCCTTCGTGGAAATGCTCCATCAGGCGCCCGTTGTTCAGGTGGATGTCATATTCATCGTCCTGTTTCTCGCCGGGCTCGTTCCACTCCAACGGATACAAGCGCGCCTTGCCATCAGGGAAATGGAAGCTCTTGGTATAGAGCAGCGGTTGATCTGTTCCATCGGCCGCCACCGGCCATTGCAGCGACTGGAAGCCGGCAAGCCTGTCATAGGTGACACCGGCAAACATCTCTGAGAGCGACGCCACCTCGGCCATGATGTCCGCGGGATGTGTGTAGGTCCAGTGGGCGCCCATGCGGTTCGCAAGCTCCATTGTGATCTGCCAGTCCGCCTTGCTTTCGCCCAGCGGCTCGAAGACTTTATAGAGGCGCTGCACACGACGCTCCGTGCTGGTGAAGGTGCCATCCTTTTCCAGCGACGGCGCCGCCGGAAAAACGACATCGGCATAGCGGCAGGTCTCGGAGAAGAAGATGTCCTGCACGACAAAGAACTCGAGCCGTTCGAATGCGCCGGCGACACGATTCGCATCGGCATCCGCGCTCACCATGTCTTCGCCGGCCAGATAGATCGCCTTGAGCTTGCCGTCGTAGACCGCATCCACCATCTCGTGGTTGTCGAGGCCTTTGGCCGTGGATAACTTGACGCCCCAGGCCTTTTCATAGCGTTCACGCGTCGGGTCATCGTTCACCTTGTCGTAGCCCGCGAGATAGGGCGGCATCGCCCCCATATCGCTGGTGCCCTGGACGTTGTTATGGCCGCGCAGCGGATACGCACCCGTTCCCGGCCGCATGTAGTTGCCACTTACCAGCAGCAGGTTCGAAATAGCCGTCGAGTTATCCGATCCATTGCAATGCTGCGTAACGCCCATAGCCCACAGAATGCAGGTGGCCTTCGACCTGGCAATCTCATGCGCGATCGTCTTCAGCGTCTCGATGGGAATCCCGGTACGCTCCGCCGCAAACTCCATCGTGAAAGGCTCGAGACTCGCGCGATATTTGTCGAGATCGTTGACCCAGGTGTTGAGAAACTCGGTCTGTGCCAGCCCGTTGTCCAGCAGATAACGGCTGATCGCAGAAAGCCAGACCAGGTCCGAGCTCGGCGCCGGACGAGATATGTATATCCGCGCGCCGAGCCATCTCGTTTTCGCGCAGATCGCACACGATCAGCTTCTGGCCGCGCAGCTTGTGAGCGCGTTTCACGCGCGTCGCCAGCACCGGGTGTGATTCCGCAGTATTGCTCCCGATGATGATGACCAGTTCGGCCTTCTCGATATCGGCGATCGAGCCGGAGTCGCCGCCATAGCCCACCGTGCGCCACAGTCCCGCGGTGGCCGGTGACTGGCAATAGCGCGAGCAATTATCGGTATTGTTCGTGCCGACGACGGTCCGAGCGAATTTCTGCATGAGGAAGCCGTCCTCATTGGTGCACTTCGACGATGCAATCACGCCGATCGAGTCCGGCCCGTTCGCGGCCTTGATCTCGCTCAGCCGCCGCGCCACCAGGCTCAAGGCTTCGTCCCAACTCGCCTCGCGAAAATCTTCGCCGTCGCGAATCAGCGGCTTCTTCAGCCGGTCAGGATGGTTTACATAGTCCCAGCCGAACTTACCCTTCACGCAGGTGGAGATGCCGTTCGCCGGCCCATGCGTCGGTTCCACCTTCAGGATGTGCCGTTCTTTCGTCCACATCTCGAAGGTGCAGCCGACACCGCAATAGGTGCAGACGGTCTTCGTCTTCTTGATGCGGTCGGCGAGGCGCATCGCGGCCTCGGTCTCCGAGACCGCCAGGATCGGTCCGTAGCCGATT
The DNA here is from genome assembly GCA_963717225.1 of uncultured Acidobacteriaceae bacterium. Classification (GTDB taxonomy): domain Bacteria; phylum Acidobacteriota; class Terriglobia; order Terriglobales; family Acidobacteriaceae; genus PALSA-350. The sequence goes on from CAVQWB010000046.1 coordinate 165,776, forward strand.
TCCGGTTCGACATCCTTCACGATGTCGATCATCTTGTCGAGCGCCTGCTTGGGCCACTTTGTCATATAGCCGGCTTCGCCAAGCATGGAGCGCTCCATCAACGCATTGCATGGGCACACGGTAATGCAGTGGCCGCAGCTTACACAGCTCGATCCGCCAATCTGATGCCCGCCGTCCCACAACACCCGCGGATGAGCCGATTCCCACTCGATCGAGAGCGTCTCGTTCACCTGCACGGTTTGACACGCTTCGACACAGCGCCCGCACAGAATGCACTGATCTGGGTCATAACGGTAAAACGGATTCGTAAAATCGCATGCGTAGGGTTTCGGTTTATACGGATACGCCTGGTGCTCGACCTTGAGCAGCGCCGTGGTATTGTGCACCTCGCAGTTGCCGTTGTTGTTGTCGCACACCGTGCAGTAGAGCATGTGATTGCCTAACAACCGGTCGAAGCCTTCCTTCTGCGACGCCTGCGCTCGCGCGCTCCGTGTCACCACGGTCTGTCCCGCGGCGGCTTTTGTACCGCACGCGCGCACCAGCTTGCCATCCACCTCCACCATGCAGGTATCGCAGCTCTGTATCGGGCCCATCTGTGGGTGGTAGCAGACATGCGGTAATTCCTCGACGCGCAGAATCGAATCAATGAGCCATTCGCCGCCCTCGGCCGGCACCGGCTTGCCATCCACCGTAAGCTCTATCGGATTCACGCCGAGCGGGCGCGGCGCTGAGACGAATTGATAATCGCGCCCATTGCCGGTCTGATCCCCACTCCAGACCAGCCGCTCCAACTGATTCGGATTCTGCATGTCCCCACCATCCCTACAGGTATCCTAATCGATTAGGATGCGCCCTCGGCGGATTCTGTGATACAACCCCTCTCAAATGAAGGCGACACAAACACGCCGGGCGCTCATCCTGGGGATAGCGTTCAATCTTTCTTGCATGTCCCCGGTCTTCCTTGCTGGCCGTGAAGCTGCGAGCGAGAGCAAGCTCCCTTCCATTCATTTCCAGTTCCAGCCAATTCCGTTCATTCTGGATAGTTGCGAGACGCCCGAGAAGCACGCGCCTGAGACCATGGCGGGCGGTACCGCTGTCTTCGATTATGACAACGATGGAAATCCAGACATATTCTTTGCCAATGGTGCTGACATCGTTAGTCTCAAAAAGACATCGCCAAAATACCGCAACCGCCTCTTCCGAAATAACGGCAACGGCACGTTTGAAGATGTAACTGACAAAGCAGGCCTCGCGGGAAAGGGATATGACATCGGGGTGGCGATCGCAGATTATGACAATGACGGTTACGAAGACATGTTCGTAGCCGGCGTACATGGGAACACGCTCTATCACAATAATGGCCACGGAGCCTTTACCGACGTCACCCAGAGGTCTGGACTGAATAAGCCTGACCAGCGCTACGGTCCACTTTGGTCGGTAGGGGCGGTCTGGCTCGACGTCAATAACGACGGGTTGTTGGATTTGTTCGTAGTGAATTACCTGGCCTGGGACGTGAATAAAGAACCGAGCTGCTTATTCAACGGAAAACCAGAATACTGTCATCCGAAATTCTTTGCAGGACTTCCTAATCAACTGTTCCTGAACAATGGAGACGGCACGTTCACGGATATCTCGGCCAAGTCCGGCATCCGTGCTCATCCCGGCAAGGGAATGGGAGTAGGAATGGCCGACTTCGATGGAGACGGCCTGCCCGATCTGTTTGTCGCCAACGACAAGATGTTCAATTACCTGTTTCATAACCTGGGAGCAAATCAGTTCCAGGAACTGGCATTCGCGAAGGGGGTCATGCTGGCTGAGTACGGTGACCCCATTTCCGGCATGGGTGTTGAGAGTCGCGATCTCAACAACGACGGTTTCCCAGACATTGTCTTTACTGCGTTGCAGGATGAAACGTTTCCCATTTTCCAGAATGATCGTAAGGGACAATTCACCGAAGTCACCAATCGAAGCGGGATGTCGCTGTTAAGCAAGCCCATGTCGGGTTATAGCGTGAATGTGGCCGACTTTGATAACGATGGCTGGAAAGATATCTTTGTGAGCCGCGGAGACGTGCAATCCCTGGCCATGGCGGGAGCTCGGCATATTGAGCAGCCCAACACCGTCTTCAGAAATTCACAACACGGCGGCTGGTCCGCCTTGACCGCCGAGGCCGGGTTTCTCTCTCAACCACCAAGGCGTCATCGAGGAGCAGCTATCGGAGATTTTAATCACGACGGCAAGCTCGATGTAGTGGTTACGGCCCTGGGCTCCCCTGCGGAAGTTTGGATCAATGACACACAGAACGCAAATCACTGGATAGATCTGGCGCTTCAGGGCACTAAGAGCAACCGCGACGGAATCGGCGCAAAGATAAAGCTGACTGCGGGCGGACTGAAACAATTCAATCACGTGAGCACCACGGCCGGGTACGCTTCGTCCAGTGCGGGCCCTATTCATTTTGGCTTGGCGGGAGCCAGTGTCGTGGATGAGATCGAAATCCACTGGCCGTCGGGGGTGGTACAAGTACTCAAGCAGGTGTCTGCGGATAAGCTACTGCGAATTACAGAGCCGAGATAATGCAAGGGTAGCGCTATAAATGGGATCGTTTATCCAGAGAGGCTGGAGTCAGCCCGTCCCTGCGGGACTCCGCGGTTTTCCTTTCGGGTCCGCTGGACCCTTGCTGGATAAACGGCTATCTGTGTGACGCACTGCACTAGGGCGTCGCTGTGGGTGCCGGGCCTCTTGATAGAAGCTCCATTTTCCCAGTCGGGTTTCCGTTGGCGAGGGCCCGCGTTTGTGCCATCTCTTCATCCGCCTTCCCGTGCAGCCCTTGCGCCAGGTACGCTCGGGCCAATTGGAAATGGTAGGTGCCATTCTTGGGGTCAAGCGAGATAGCCCGTTTAAGCACCGGCACAGCACTCCTGGGGTTTCCTGACTCCAGGTAAATTCGCCCCAATGCCGCGTACAGATCCGGAGTGTCCGGATTGTTGGTGACGCCTCTCTCCAGCAGCTGGGTTGCACCCTTTACATCTCCCTGGTCAACTTTGATGATCGCAAGCTCCTTGAACCCCCAGGGATTATTGGGGATCAGCGCCACCTCCTGCGAGAATTCTTCCGCTGCACGATCCACTTGGCCCTGTTCCTGGGCGGCAATACCGCGATAGTAATGCGCGTAAGGCAACGGGCCGCCTTTGCAGGCTTCTGTAAGTTCCTCATCTGCCGCTTTGAGGTTGTCCAGCGCGAGGTATGCCTTGCCGAGAAGCAAGTGTAGGTGAGGTGTGTCGCCTCCAGCTTTGACCAGCTGAGCAAAGACCTGTTGCGATTCTTCAGTCCTCTTCAACATGCCGTAACTGATGCCGAGCATGAATAAGTACTCGAGGTCATTACCTTCTTGCGCGAACAGGGGCCGAAGGGAGTCGACCGTAGCCTGAAAATCATCAGTCATGAATCCGCAAATGCCCTGCAGATATCGCGCTTGCCGATGATTGGGGTCCAGGGAAAGAACTTCACCAAAGTACCGGGACGCCACCTTGAACTCCCGCTCGTGGAAATATGCCAGGCCTAGATTCAGGCGAACCCCGGCGACCGCTGGGGCAAGTCTTTCCGCGCTTTCGAGCATCTTGATCGCCTGATCCGGCTTGCCGGAGCGCAGGTAAACGACGCCCAGGTTGGAATACACCGGAGCCGTGTGTACCCCCGAACGGAGAAGCCGGCTGAAGTCTTCTCTTGCAACCGGATACTGTTTATCCGCCAAAGCCTGCTCACCGTGAGCAAAGATCGCTTGCACCTGGCTGGGCGTTAGCGACTGCGCTGCCAGTGGCAGGCAACAGGAAATACCAAGCAAACCCAGGCTTAGCCGTCTTCGATGAGGCTTCTGTAACATGGCGAGACCGGATCATACCACGGCACAATCTGGCCGGTTCCGGTCTCATCGTCATTTATTTCACAACAAAAAAACCGTCAATACCGATAGATGTTTTTTGACCCCGGCTCTAACCTCGGAGTAATTTCCAAGGGCCCTAAAGTGCCGGTCCCATTACTTTCCTGGGTGGTTCTTTAAAACCGGGTGCCGCGCTTTCTTGAAAGCGAGCAGCAATTTCATCCGTTTTCCGGCAGTCATCTTTTTCTGCGAATTGCCCTTGCGGCATTCGCCATGGAGTCCTCACCGTAAGGGGGAGTATTGCGATGAAGGCTTTTGTTTCTGCTCGCGCTGGCGTGTATGTTCATGGCCCCTCTCGCAGCCAGGGCGCAAGATCTCGCTTCCATCCTGGGAACCATCACCGACGCTTCGGGCGGTGCTGTGCCCGGGGTTGAAGTGACCGTGTCCAACGCTGCCCAAGGCTTTACCCGTATCGTCACTACCGACTCCATCGGCGTGTACGCGGTGTCCCGCGTTCCCATCGGGAACTACACCTTCACCGTGGAGAAAGGTGGATTTGAAAAATTATTGCGCAATGGTATTACGCTCGTTGCAGGCCAGACCCTGCGCCTGGATTTTCAGCTCCAGGTCGGCTCAACCACGGAGAAGATGGTGGTCTCGGGTAATCCCATCTCCGTAGAAACGGAAACCGGGGCCATCTCTCATGTCGTCACCAGCTCTCAGGTAAGTCAACTGAATCTGCAAGCCAGGAACTTCGCTAACCTGGCTACGCTCATCCCGGGCGCAGCAACTTTGGGCACTGGCTTCGATCCTTCCTCCGTCGGGGTTCTAGCCAACGCTACCATCTCGTTTAATGGCGTACCGGGTAACTTCAATAACTGGGAAATCGATGGCACCAACAACGTCGACCAGGGTTCGGGCAGCAATTCGCTCATGATCTACCCCAGCATCGACTCCATTGAAGAGTTTCGGATTTCGACGTCCAATTACAGCGCGGAGTACGGCAAGTCGGGCGGCGCCAATGTCGAGGTAGTGACCAAGTCAGGCACGCGAGATTTCCACGGCGACCTGTTCGAATATGTGCGCAACGATGCCTTCGATGCGAACGACTGGTTCCTGAATCAGGCTGGACAGCCAAGGAATCCGCTTAAGAGAAACAATTGGGGCTTCACCCTGGGCGGCCCCGTTTACATCCCAAAGCACTACAACACGGAACGAAATAAAACATTCTTTTTCGTCTCAGAAGAGTGGCGTTCCAATCGCCAGGGAACCATTATTCGTAATCCGGTCCCGTCGCTTAAGCAAAGAGGCGGCGACTTTAGTGAATGCGATCCGGCCTCGCCAAACTTTAGCGCGGATGTGGCGGCAGGTTGTGCCGTGCCCATCGACCCGGATACCGGAAACTTCTATCCAAACGACGTGGTCTCTGTTGACCCCCAAGCGGCGGCTCTGCTGAATGGACTCATCCCTTTGCCCAATACGGGTAAGAATCTCTATGTGTCTTCGCCGAGCTTGCCCACCGAATTTCGCGAAGACATGTTCAAGATCGATCAGAACATAGGAGATAAGATCCGCGTCTTTCTTCGTTATACGCAAGACGCGTACGTGCAGGACTTCATCCCGACCTTATGGTCCTCCGCAAACTATGGCACCGTTAAGTCAACTTGGACCAGTCCGGCCAAGTCTATCGTCCTGCATTTGACTCAGACCATCACGCCCTCGCTCGTAAACGAATTCATTTTCAACATGTCGGCGGACGTAAATACCGTCAGCAACAAGACCGGATTCGACAGCCCGGCGAAGTCCATCGACAAGCCGACGGGTTTCACGGTGCAAACCATATTCCCTGGAAATCAGAACCAACCTGTTCTGCCTGGTATCTCGTTCGGCGGCGGTGTCCCTTTCCAGGGCCTGGGTGAGTCGACGGGATTCGAATTTTATTTCTGGGATCCTCAAACAGCATTTAAAGACAACCTGGTGTGGTCGAAGGGTAAGCACACGCTCAAGATGGGATTTTTCCTACTCGATAATCACATCAATACCAGCACCAACATCGGCCTTTCCACCCAGGGTAACTTCACCTTCAGCGACTCTTCCAGCATCACCACCACCAACTCGTTGGCCGACATGTTTTTGGGTCGCATCGCGAGTTATCAGGAGTATGGCAAAGTCATCAATGGTGCGCTGGTCGGTGGCCGCGGCAACGGTCACTGGCGGCAATGGGACTTTGAACCGTATTTCCAGGACGACTGGCGTGTCCGGCCGGACTTGACCCTTAACCTCGGTATTCGGTATTACGACCTGTCCCCATTTTGGGACGCCTCAAATCCAACCAGCGATTCGATCTTTGTACCCAGCTATTACTCCTCCGCAAACCAGGCGCAGCTGGATAGTGGCGGAAACGTCATCCCCGGTACCGGGGCTACCTTTCTGAACTACGGGAATGGCTTACTGGAGTGTGGTGTTGCGCCCATCATTAAAGGCTGCACCAAGTCTAACAAAGGAACCGTATCTCCTCGCTTCGGTTTTTCGTGGGATCCGTTTGGCAAAGGCACCACCGCAATTCGCGGCGGTTATGCCCTGGCTTGGGATTCCAATAATCCACTGTTCGCCGCCGGTGGATTCAATGGGAATGCTCCCACCGCAGCCAACCTCAGCACATCGAATATCCTGGGCTTCGAGAATATTGGCCCGGGGCCTCTCGGAACGGCCTCGTTTTCGAATATGCCCACCAGCAGAAAATGGCCCGAGATAGACCAATACAGTTTGGGTGTACAGCATCAATTCGTGGATAACAATCTGCTGAGCGTAAGTTACGTCGGCACCCTGGGACGGCACCTGCAGCAAACCAGAAACCAGAACCAGGTTCCATTGGGTTTGGGTACTGAGAATGTGCCTGCTCTTGCCGGCTCTCCAGGTTGTGACAGCGCGGGGAATTGCGATGTGCAGACAGTCTTGATTAACAACTACCAGCCGTCGCTGTTCTTCGCCCCCTACCGTGGTTACAACACCATTTCTTTGCGTGACCCCTCAGGTGTTTCCAATTTCAACTCCATGCAGGTGAGCCTGCGTCATCCCACCGGGCACGGGCTCACCTATGAACTTTCCTATACGTATGCGCACACCTTGGACGACATTATTGCCACCCCTGGCATCGACGATAACAATGTGCGCCGCTGGTACGGAACCTCAGCCCTGAACCAAAAGCACACCCTGGTGATCAACTGGGTTTACCAGCTACCGTTTTTTGCCGGCGCCTCATCCGCGGTCGCTCGAACAGCTTTGGGTGGCTGGCAGTTGACCGGGATTGCGAGCTTCATGACTGGTCCGCCGCTTAACTTCACCTGCGGAATTTCCGGACTATCTACTGGAATCGGGGGCGGAGCCGCGTGCAATGCGTTGGGCTCGTTAAAAATCAAGAAAGGGAGTTTGGTCGACCCGGTCCTCGGTCCCACTCCTGGGTGGTTCGACCCGAGCATCATTGGCCAGGTAACTCTGCCCCAACTCGCCGCCAACAACCAGCCCGGCATGTTTGGCACCATGGGCAAGAACAGTCTTCAGGGGCCAGGGCGCAACAACTGGGATATCGCCCTGATGAAGAACTTCACCCTGCCCTGGTTCAGCGCTGAGAACAGTATTTTGCAGCTTCGGTTAGAGACATTTAATACCTTTAACCATCCTCAGTGGCAAGGGGTGAACACGGGTTGTAGTGATCAAACAGCCCCTGGCGCACCGTGTACCGGCAACGTCCTCGGTGAGATCAACTCGGCTTTTCCGGCAAGAATTCTACAGTTAGGAGCGAAATTCTCTTTCTGACAACAGGAGAACAAAAACTTTTTTCAAAAATTTAAGTTATGGTACAGTTGTCCACACTCAGGCTAGCCGCTCGTGCAAATCATTGTGGGGTTTCATGCTGATGCGAACAGAAGCCTCCCGCGTGTGGGAACCCGCCGACTTATTCGTCGACAAGCGGATTAATCCAGAAAACTGTCACGTGTGGCCGTTCGCGGACTCGTTTGCTATTGACGTGCGGTTCCTCGTGCTCGATCGACGAAGTTCCATCCCCCTGCATCGTCCCGATCATCTCGAGGTCGTGGTCTTTGAGTCAGGCGAGCAGTTATACGAAATCGGCGACAATACCTGTACCCTGACCAAGGGCGACATCATCATCGTAGGTAATCGCCTCTCCCACAGATGTCTGCCGGTAGCTTCTTCGCGCCCGCCGGCGTATTCAACGGTCCTCTCCTTTCTTCCACGAACCGTGCATTCCGGCATCCCGTTCGGTGATGATCTGCAGTACTTGATGCCCTTCAATCTTCAAAGCCCCTCGGTGCCGAATGTGATTCGCGCCAACCCCGCTCTTTCTCGCGAAATCCGTGAGTTGATCGAAAAAATCCGGGTAGAGGTTCCCGCCTCGACCGAGTTCTCGCAATTAGCGGTCCGGACTTATCTGAAGATGATTTTGCTGAGACTGCTGAATCACTGCTCCGAGATCGTATCTTTGCGCCGTGCCTTTGCCGTGCAGCAGGAATCTTCTGCGCGCCTGGCGCCGATCTTCGCATACATCAAGGAGCACGCGGACGAGCCGATCCGCATCAAGGATGCGGCCCGCATGTGTGCCGCCAGCCCTTGCTCTTTCATGAATCTTTTTAAGCAGGTGACCGGTCAATCCTTTGTCGCGTATCTCAACGCATTTCGCGTGAAGAAGGCGCAGGATCTGTTGGTCAACACCAACAAGTCCATTGCGGAAATCAGTCTGGAAGCCGGCTTCTGTAACCAGAGCTATTTCACGGTAGTGTTCCGGCAGATCGTGGGAGAGACCCCGCTCGCATTCCGTCTGGAAAACACCGAGGCGGAACCCCGAAAGTCGAGACGGCCGTCTGATCCATCTTCCATCCCGGTTTCTCTTCCCTCCTAGAGCCGAACGTTCCTGCGGGAGTTGTGACCGGCCGAGGACCCTGACTGTGCCGGGTACCACGATTGCAGGAGGGTCTCTAATCCTGTTAACCTATATCTTGTAAATGATTTCGGCAGGAGGCGGGTCCTCGCGTAACCGCTCCGAGCCGGGCAGTTGCCGATAATTCCGGCCTACGCGCGAGCGAAGGACAGTGTTACCACTGTCCGGTGTCCCACTCGACCCTTGTCACAAATCAGCGAATCCAGCATCCCGCCGTGGCGGGATTTTTTATTGCGTCCCCACTCCCCCTGCGCACTAGAAACCTCTGCCTACTCTCAACTTCCCAACTTACCGAAAAACGGAGCCATCTATGCCGAAGAACAACGTTAGCGACCCCATCACTGACCAGGAAATAGCGTTTGCCCGCCTGGTCCTCGCAGGAACCATGACCGACCGTCGTGCCGCAGAAGCCGTCGGTCTCCACCCCGATTCCGCCGCCTACACCAAATCCAAGCCTCGTGTCCGCGCTTACATGCTTGAGCATCGGGCCGCCGTGCAGCAACAGCTCGTCGACCAGGATACCGACCGACTGCACCGCCTCAACCTCGGCCGGGAACAAGTACTGGGCCGCCTCTGGGAACTCGCCAACCTCGGCCCCGAAATGACCCGATGCAGCATTACCGGACAGGTCAAGGCCCTATCCATGATCATCGCCATCGAAGGCCTGATCCCTGATCGCCGTGCCGCTTCCGCCCAGAACAAACCCGCCCCGCCACCCATTACCGCGCAAATCTATACCGCCGAATGGCTTCGTAACCGGCAGTCCGGGGAAAACGTAGACCCCCAGCCGCCCCCGCCCCCTGCCCAGGAAGAAGCCGCCTCCGAGCCCCAATCCGCTCCCGGCTGGGCCGATGGCGCGCCCCCCATTTCAGGTCCTACCCCCGGCCCTACCCCCGACCCAACTCTTAACCATGGCGAGTCCAGCTTCTTTGCCGCCCCTTTGAATCCCTCTCCAACGGCCTCATCGGTGCCTCGTGTCCCCATGGCCGATTATTTTGCTCCTGACACCAGAGTCCCCTTCTCCATAAAAAGGAACCCGTTTGCCCGCCGCCGCTGACCTCTCCCAGAAAATGACAACCTACGCATTGGCTGTTCATGTCTCCAAAACCACCAAAACCATCGAATTTTATCGAATTTTACAAAAACAAAGCCTTCAACGACTCACCGCCCCTTACAACGGATTGTCACATGCGATTGAATTAGTCGGGCCGTAAAGGATCGAAAGAGAATTGGGCTTTAGGCCTTGTGTGAGAACCGGGATTTGGGAATTTAGTCCCGAAGGGACGGTTGAACTTAGCCCAGGACGTTAGTCCTGGGTTGGATTTGAAACGACGACCCAGACTGTCCCGGCGTGCCGTGGGTCCCGCAGGGACGGCTGAAAATGGGCCGCGACCCATCCTCCTTCAGCCGTCCCTTCGGGACTCAATCATGTTTCATGATGTACCCAGGACTAGCGTCCTGGGCTAAGTTCAGCCGTCCCTTCGGGACTAAATTCCCAAATCCCGGTTCTCATGCACACTCCTAAAAGCCCGGTCGTAGCAAGCTAAAGCGTTCTCGCGGGTTTGAAAACCCGCTTCCCCGGACTTGAACAGGCTGCGGAAAAACTCATGTTTTGTATCAGGGCACGACTTCAGTCGGGCCATAAAGGGGGAAAATACGTTGGGCTTTATAGCCCCTGAGGTACGGCTTTCCTACCCAACGGCGAGTTTTCCCGCAGCCTCTTGAAGTCCGGGGGCTGGCACGGGAGTGCTTACTGGCAAACAGCAGCCGTAACCGTTACCGACGGTACTCTCCGCGTCTCGTCCACTTCGCGCTGAATAAAGGCCACAATCTCTTCTGAAATCTCCAGCATGCGATCGAATTCAGCTTGCGGAGTCGTCAGCGGAGGCTTGAATTTATAGACGTTACCGGTAGCCGCGCCAAATTGTAGAACCAGTCCGCGCTCGGTAGCAAAGTCCCAGGCCTTGCGGCACGCTGCGCTGGCCGGCGTCTTGGTTTGCCGGTTCTCCACAAAATCTACACCGATAAACAAGCCCGGGCCGCGCACATCCCCAATTACATCGTAACGGCGCGCCAGATCGCGAAATCGTTCCGTCGCCAGCGCCCCCAAAGTTTGCGCGCGTTCCGCCAGTTTTTCTTCTTCCACAATATCCAGAACAGCCAGGCCGGCAGCGGCCGCGAGCGGCTGATTCATGAATGTAAGCATGTGCCAGGCTTCTGACTCCAGGCCCTCGGGTATCAGATCCTTCCGTGTGATGAATGCCCCGATCGGAACTCCTCCACCCAGCGCTTTACCAATCACCAGAATGTCCGGCTGCACGTTGTAGAGATCACAGGCCCAAGTGGTACCGCATCGGCACAGACCAGTCTGTATCTCATCAACGATCAACAGGACGTTATGTTCGCGGCAGACCCGCTGCACCTCTTGATAATATTGCGGCGAATAAACGGTGTGGCCGTTTGGCCCCTGCACTACTTCCATAATTAAAGCCGCAACCTGGCCCGCGTTCCCCGTGAGTTCTGCCTCAAGCGCGTGCACCGCTGCCCGCCAGCTATTCGGATCTTCGCCCAATGGTGGACGGTAGGTATCAGCCGATGGGATTTGACGAAAGTTCGGCCAGCGAGGAGCGCCCGGCATCCATGCTCTACTCGTGCTCATCCCGCCCAGGCCCATGGTTGCAAACGATTGTCCATGGTAGGCGCCGGTCAGAGACAGCACGTCGGTTCGTCCGGTGATGCGCATGGCGAATTTAATGGCAGCTTCTACCGCCTCGCCGCCGCCAACGCACAGGAACGTCTTCGACAACCCGGCTGGCGCAAGCCCGGCAATCCGGGTGCAGAACTCAATCACGGGCACACTGTCATGAACAATGTTTACGCAAGGCAGCGTCGCCATTTGCTTCGCGACCGCCGCCGCCACCCTCGGATTGGCATGGCCCACCATGGCCGGACCGGCCGAACCAGACATGGTATCGAGATAAACCTTGCCGTGAATGTCCCACAACCTGGAGCCCTCGGCTCGCGCGAAAATCACCGATCGATCACGCCTTAGAGCGTGCAGAACATATTCCCGCGCGTTTGCCTCGTAGTCCATCGATCTTCTCCTGATCTCTTACTTGCAGACGACGCCTCTGTTTGTAACGCGATCGACTATTCATTTCTATCAATAAATCACTATTCTCTATCGTAAGCACGCTCACGGATGAGCCTGCAGCCGCATCCTCGTCACCACCTTCGCGAGATACTTTTGTGACAAATCGCTGTAGAAAAGGTATAGACCGTCTTCGCTCCCCCCTCTATTACTAGATCGTGAACCATGCCTAGAATCCTTCGCTTATTCGCCCTCGCTCTGATGTGTTGCTGCCAATTTGCGGGAGCAGCCGAGATCTATCCCGTAACCGTAGGTCCTGATCACAGGCATCTGGTGGATCAGACCGGCGCGCCTTTCTTAGTGCAGGGGGATGCGGCATGGTCTCTCATTTCAGGCCTGACCAGCGAAGAAGCAGAAAAGTACCTGGAAGATCGTCGCAGCAAGGGATTTAATTCGGTGATCGTCAACCTCATCGAACATCAATTCCGCGGGCCAGTCGATCGTTACGGACAAAACCCGTTCACCGTTCCTGGAGACTTCTCCACCCCCAATGAAAAATACTTTGCCCACGCGGATTGGGTAATCCGCAAAGCCGCGGAGAAGGGTATCCAGGTTTTTCTGGCGCCGGTTTACCTCGGCTATATCGGCACCAACGAAGGCTGGGTGAAGGAGGTATTGGCAAACGGTCCTGAGAAAAGCCGGGATTGGGGACGCTATGTCGGCAAGCGCTACGCAAGCTTTAACAACATCGTCTGGCTGATTGGTGGAGATAGAAATCCCGACACAACTCGCGAGGGTGTCGATGCCATCGTGCAAGGCATTAAGGAGTTTGATAAGCGGCATATCTTCAGCGCTCATTGTCATCCGGAAAATTCCGCGCTCGACCAGTACGCGAAGGAAGGGTGGGTAGATCTCAATACCACCTACACCTACAACATTGTGCACAGCATGCTGCTAAGGGATTACCAGCGCACGCCGGCGACGCCTTTCGTGCTCATAGAATCCACTTATGAGGGAGAGCACAACGCTTCGGCGGTACAAATCCGGCGCCAGGCTTATTGGGCGATACTTTCTGGAGCGACCGGACAATTCATGGGCAATCGCCCTATCTGGCTCTTTGATCCTGGATGGGAAGCAGCACTCAACTATGCCGGCTCTCAGGACATGACCCGACTTAAAGAGCTGTTTACCTCGCGGCCGTGGTACCAACTGGTTCCGGATGAGAAGCATGAGGTCGTTGTCGATGGACTTGGCGAATTTAGAGGACTAGATTACCTGGCCGCCGCGCGGACGGAGGATGGGGCAACGGTCATCGCCTACATGCCCACCAGCCGCGATATCACTGTGGATATGACCAAGGTCGCCGGCAAAGAAGCAAAGGCATGGTGGTTCAATCCGAGAAACGGAAACTCCATTTCTATCGGAACTGTGCCGACTCATGGCAAGCATAAGTTTGCTCCTCCGGGGGAGGGGGATTGGGTCTTACTGCTGGACGATTCCTCCCGCGGCCTGCGTGCTCCGAGCCAACCCTAACCGAAGACTCATTGCTATCTCAACCTTTGCTATTGAGCCCATTGCATGCGCCTCGCAGGAAAAGTCGCTATCGTTACTGGCGCTGCATCGGGAATCGGGCGCGCGACCGCCATTCGCTTTATCCGTGAGGGTGCGTCTGTGGTCATTTTCGATCGCGACGTCGCTCGTGGCGAAGAGGTCTTGCAGCAGATCCGCGCCACCGAGGGAAAAGCGATCTTCTTACCTGTAGATATTTCGGTAGAAGCAAGCGTGCGCGAGGCAGTGGTGCGCGCAGTGGAGGAATTCGAACGCATCGATATCCTGGTAAACAACGCGGCGGCTTTTGTCTTTGGTTCCTATCAGGCGACTCAGGCTGATTGGGAGCGGGTGCTTTCGGTCAATGTGATGGGTGCTGCGTTTTGTGCAAAATATGCGGTAGAGCCCATGATCCGGGCCGGCGGCGGTTCCATCGTAAATGTCAGTTCGATCAGCGGCTTTGTGGCCCAGGAGAAGAGTGTTCCCTATAACACCACCAAGGCGGCACTACTGGGGCTCAACCGGTGCCTGGCGATGGATCTCGCGCCCCACAAAATTCGCGTCAACGCCGTAGCCCCCGGATGCATCGACACACCACAGCTGCGCGCCGACGTAGCCCGTGCGGGATTGACCTACGAACAAGACCTGGCGATCGAGGGCCCTCTACACCTCCTGAATCGTTTCGGTACAGCCGACGAGGTGGCCAACGCAATCTTGTTCCTGGCCTCGGAGGAAGCCTCTTTCATCACCGGCACCTGCCTGATGGTCGACGGCGGATACACAGCAAAATAGTGATTATTGAATGCTGCAAAGGTAATGCCCTCCTCGCAGGTTGAGCTGCCGAACGCTGCCCGAGGCCGAACTGAGAAGGAAATGGCGCCGCAGGGGCTAAAAGCCCTCGTCCTACTGCCCTTTTCGGCACGACTGAAGTCGTGCCCTGATACAACGCACTTTTCGGAATTGGCTCGAAACAGACTGACCCGGACATTATTTTTGCAGTCATCAATAGCCGGCCAGGTTCGCACCGCGGCGACGAACCAATAAAATCAGATAGACCACGCCGGCGAAGCTCCACAACCCCCCAACTCGGAGCGCTAGAGGCGAGACACTTAGCCAGATCCACAAGCACACCAGAAAGCCAATCAACGGCGACACCAGGTATTTCCAGATACCGGCGCCGTTGCGCTCGCGCCGCTGAACAAAATAACAACCGATCACAGATAGATTCACGGCCATAAAGCCGGCGCAGGCGCCGAAATTGACCAGCTCCGCGGCCTTGTCGAGGTCCAGGAATAATCCCGCTACCAAGGCGATGCCGCCCATCAGCAGCATGCTGTGAGTCGGTGTCCGTAGTTTGGGATGCATATACCCAAAGATGGGGTGCGGCAACCTTCCGTCCCGTGACATGGCAAACAGTAGACGGGAAGCACTCGCCTGGCTGGTAATCGCGCTGGCCCAGGCTTGTGCGATCACCAGCAAGGCAATCAAATAGGCTAGCGCGGGACCGCCAATGCGGCGGCCGATGTCACTGAACGCTGTCTCAACTGGATTAAAAGTACTGTAGTCCGGCCAGATCAGTTGTCCCAGGTAGGTCTGCAGAATGAAGAGCCCGCCGGCAATGAAGCAGACCAGGATCGTCGCCCGCCCAATGTCTTTCCTGGGATCTTTGGCGTCCTCAGCCAAGGTCGAAATCCCATCGAATCCGAGAAACGAAAGCACTGCAACCGGAGTTGCCGCCATCACCAGCTTCAGCGAAAAACTCTGAGGCGCATAGAAAGGTTCAAGGGAAAACAGCGTTCCTCGTCCAACTCCGTGCGTTAAGGCCCATACTGCCGCGCCCAGGAACCACAGCACAGAAAAAGCCAATACGATATTGAAAATCGTGGCCGCCCGCGAGGTCATTTCAATGCCTCGCAGGTTGATTCCTGTGACTATCAGGGCGGTAAAAATAACCCAGGCGCTATACGGAATGGCCGGCAACAGCTTGTGCGAGGTGGCGCCAACGACGATGACGCAAAGCATTGGCATCAGGATGTAGTCGAGAATCATGACCCAGCCGGAAAGGTAACCGGCGATGGGGTGAATCGCCTTCGACGCGTAAGCATAAGTGGAACCCGCTTCGGGATAGGCCGCGGACATTTTTCCATAACTCGCTGCCGTGAAGCTGACCGCGATCAGCGCGATCAGGTACACCAGGGCGAAGTGGCCACGGGACTGCACCGCCCCCACTCCGAAAAACGTATAGGGGGCGGTTGGGCCAACGAACGCGAGCCCAAAGAGAACCAGGGCTCTTAACGAGAGAACTGGTTTGAAGCGAATTGCCTTGTCAGTACTGGTGTCGGGCAAGACTTTTGATCGTCCTCACGCGCGCATACGGGAGTCCAATCCGTCGTGACCCGCTAGCGAATTAAGAGGACTCGATCTCTGATTCTATTCGGGCCCGGCGGTGGATCTATAAGCTTCTCTGGTATCTTTGTCACGATGTCACGGCCTGCAACACGTCCGGGAGACGACCCCTTCGCGCGCATGCATGGCGGCGGAGCGCGGAAGGCTCCGGGGAACAGGAAGGTATGGCAACAGGCAGAAATCCGGGCCCGATCGATAGGCAGGGGGCAGCCAAGCTCTTACATGGTGGGGTACAGTCCCTTCCTCCACGTCAGATCCGTATACTCGGCGTACCCCTCGATCTGGGTCAGTCGCGGCGCGGCGTCGACATGGGTCCATCCGCAGTCAGGGTAGCCGGGCTTGAGGCCAGGCTCACATCTCTCGGTCATTTGGTAATCGATGGCGGCAACGTGCCGGTGGCACTTGCTGAGACCCGAAACGCCGGCGAGGCAAACGCAAAATACCTCAGGGAGATCAGCGAAACCTGCGAGGGCGTAGCCGCCATCGTGCTGCAGACGCTCGAAGAAGGCATCACGCCGATGATTCTCGGCGGCGATCACTCCGTTGCCGTGGGCTCGGTCTCCGGGGTAGCTGAATTCTACCGGCGCCGCAACCAGAAGATCGGGTTGCTATGGATCGACGCTCACTCCGACATCAATACTCCTGAGACCTCTCCGAGCGGCAACGTGCACGGTATGCCGCTGGCCGCTCTGCTTGGCCTGGGACCGCCGATGCTTTCGGATATTTATGATTGGAGACCGAAAATCGCGCCGGAAAACACGGTGCTCATCGGCGTACGCGACATCGACAAAACGGAGAAGGAGAACATCCGTCGCGCCGGCATTGCCGAGGTCTACACCATGCGCGACATCGACGAGCGTGGTATGCGCACGGTGATGGAAGAAGCTTTGCGTGCGGCCGGGCGCGGAACGGCCGGGTATCACGTCTCGCTGGACATGGACTGGGTCGATCCCGAAGATGCGCCCGGAGTCGGTACCCCGGTGCGCGGAGGCGCTACGTATCGCGAGGCCCATCTGGCAATGGAGATCCTGGCCGATCATGGACGATTGCTGAGCTTTGAGATTGCCGAGGTTAACCCGGTGATCGACGAGCATAACCGAACCGCTGAGCTGGCGGTGGAGTTAATCTGTTCCGCCTTCGGGAAAAAAATTCTTTAAAGCTCATCGTCCAGGCTCTAAGCTGTGCCAGCCCCGGACTTTTAGTCCGGGGAAGCGGGTTTTCAAACCCGCGTGAACGGTCCGGTATAGAGATTCAGGGCTTTAGCCCTGGTGGCGGGGCGTCCAATTCCATGCCCAGAGACGCCGATGACCACGCAAACAGCTCCGGTCTCTCGCTCAAGCCCGCTTTGACCGGGATTTCCTGCCACGCTGCACCGGACAGAGCCGCGTGTGCGCCTTTCCGTGGAGAAAGGCGCATGAAATTCGTCAACGCCACCAAGTTCGACAGGAAATCCGGGGGACCGGATTCTCCCAAATGTAAGTGTGGTGGTGTTTGTAGTCCTCTGCGTCGCGAATGCGGTGATTGACGAAACTGGCTTGCCATATTTCAAAAGCAAAATGTATCTCCCGCTTTGCGCGATACGAGAAACCGCCCTTGATCCACTGCAGTGCCTTTTCCAGTGGGATTTCCGCTGCAGGGGTCAGCAGCAGATGAAAGTGATTGGGCATGATTACAAATTCATGCAGCAGAAACCGCTTCTTTCGACGATTCTCTGCCAGAACATCCACTAGAAGTTGAGCCATGCGATCGGATTGCAGAAGCGCGCGGCGTCCGACTGTCGTCGAGGTCACGAAGAACGTACGGGTTGATTGGGGAGCTTGGGGCATTTTCACCAGGGCTAAAAGCCCGGTAGTTGCAAGACAAGGCGTTCCCGCGGGTTTGACCCTGGACTGAAGTCCAGGGCTTGTCCCCGGACTGAAAGTCCGGGGCTGGCACGGGTCATACTGTAGCCTGTCACAGACTATGCTGTCTAGGGTCCGCTGCCTGCCGCCCTGGTTTTGAAAATGAGTCGCAGAAATCCTCCCTACGGGGAGCTTTTATTAACCAAAACGTTGCGTAACCATGTTCTCCTCGTTGGCAGGAGGGTCTCGTGTCCTGGTACGCCCTAGATGATCCTAATGATCCGCAATTGGACGAGCTGGCCAGGCAGTTTCAGCTCCATCCGCTCCACATTGAGGATTGCCGCAGCAGCAATGAACGCCTCAAGGCTGAGGGAACGGATAATTATCTCTTCCTCATCCTCAAATACATTCAATCGGTGCAGGATGGCGACATCGGTTTTGCCAGTATTTACCTGTTCGTCGGCCGCGACTTCATCATCAGCGTCCGCGACCCTACCTGCGTAAGCAACGAGATTCTGCAGCGCGCTATGAAGGCGGGTCCCGAAGAGAGACCTTCCAAGCTTCTCTATCTGATCATCGACAGCATTGTCGACTCTTACTTTGTCTCCATCGACCACAGCGATGACCGCATCGATGAGCTGCAGGACAGCGTTCTCGACAATCCGTCGCCGGCGATATTGGAAGACCTCTTCGACCAGAAGCGCAAGTTGATCGAACTGCGCCGCGTGTTAGTCAATCTCCGCGATGCCTGCATGTCCCTCCAGCGGGAATCCGGATCCATCCTCCAGCCCGAGCTCTATCCCTTTTTTCGTGATGTTTACGATCACGCACTCCGTCTGCTCGATATGGTAGAAACCTTGCGCGATCTGCTCAACAACACTTTTGACGTGTACCTGTCGAGCGTTGCCAATCGCACCAACCAGGTGATGAAGGTGCTGACGGTACTGAGCACCGTCGCGTTGCCGGCGTTGGTCATCTCCGGCATCTATGGAATGAACCTCAAGGGCCTGCCCTTCCTGGAGTCGAGTCACGGCACCGAGATTGTGGTCGGGGCGATGGTGGCCTCCACCGGAATCGTGTTATGGATGCTCAAGAGGTTTGGCTGGCTGTAGAATTCCGAGCACATGCCATTTACGCCGAGCACCATTGCCGCGCTGGTCATCGCCGCGAGTTTCGCCGCCGGGCTGAATGTCTATGCGACCGTTCTGACGCTGGGCCTACTGGCGCACGCGCATTGGGTCGCCTTGCCGCCGGGTCTGGAAGCACTCTCCAACTGGTGGATCATTGGCGTGAGCGGAACACTCTTTGCGGTGGAGTTCATCGCCGATAAAATTCCGGGTTTCGATCTTCTCTGGAACGCTCTGCACACGTTTATACGCGTGCCGGTTGCGGCGCTCCTGGCTTACCGTGCTACGACCCAGCTCTCTCCCGGTATGCAGGTGTTGGCCACCGCGGTAGGGGCGACCATTGCCTTGGCTGCCCACGGGTCAAAGACGGCGGCGCGGGCGTTGGTCACCCCCAGTCCCGAACCCGTGTCCAACATTGCTCTTAGCAGTAGTGAAGACGTGGCCGCCGTGGGCATCACGTGGCTGGCTACCCAGCACCCCTGGGCTGCGGCCAGCATCACCATTGCCCTGCTCCTGGTTTCCGTGTTGATGGTGCGCTGGGTAGTCAAAGCACTCCGCGGGCTGTTGGAAAGACTCCGCCGGCTCCGGCCACGTAGGTCGCGAACGTCCCACGAGGCAAGACCCACGCAGCCAATAGGCTTGGGAAGAAGGCTCTGAACGAAGGGCACGGCTTCAGAGGCTGCGGAAAAACTCGCCGTTGGGTAGGGAGGCCGTACCTCAGGGGCTAAAGCCCAGCGTATTTTTACATCACTTACGGCACGACTAAAGTCGTGCCCTGATACAAAACATGAGTTTTTCCGCAGCCTGCAAAGCCCGTCCTATCTTGGGTAGTTAACGTACGGGCTGAAGCCCGTACTCTTCAAAAAGCGAGTTCTCACACACCCTCTAAAACCCCTGGGGTACGCAGCCCCAAAACATCCTCCCAGCCTTATGAATACGCTGCTACTACCCCTGGGCGGCGCGTCGGGTGAGTGCCGGTTCGGTTACCGGCCGAATCACATCTGTTTCCCCTTCCGGGAGCACGCAAACCGATCCTGCAACCCCAGCTTGCCTGGCGGCCGCCATCAGGCGTTCCACTGGCTCTTCCATCGGCTCCTGGGAGAGCCGGAAGGTGCCGTAGTGCATAGGGATCATCCGCCGTGCACCCAGATCGAGAAAGGCCTGCAGCGCTTCCTCAGGGCAGGTGTGCACCCCACGATAGCTATCTGGCCGGTAGGCCCCAATCGGCAGCAGTGCGACTTCCGGTTTTAGCCGTTTGCCGATCTTGGCGAAGCCATCAAAATACGCGGTGTCGCCAGAGTGATAGAGCGTATGCCCGCCACCCCGGATCACGTAGCCGCCGAAGCCCCGATGTGTGTCTTTGAAGAACCGCGCACCCCAATGCTTGCAGGGGGTCATGGTTACCTCAAGGCCGCTAATCGACTTGGTCTGCCACCACTCCAGAGTCACCACACGCGCAAAACCCAGGTCGTTCACCAGGTCCTCTACGCCCCAGGGCACCACGGCAATCGGCGCCCGGCCGGCCACTTTGGTGGTATGGGCGACAATGCGGCGCAACGATGGCCGATTCAGGTGATCCATGTGCGCGTGGGAGAGAAATACCAGGTCAATCGCGGGCAGGTCCTTAATCTTGACTCCTGGCCGGCGCAAACGCCGCAACGCGATCAGCCGTTCAGCGAAAACCGGGTCCATAAGCAGCTTGCGCCCGGCGATCTGGATCAGGAATGACGAGTGGCCAATGAAAGTGATCCCCAGTTCTCGCGGCGAAACCAGAAGCGGCTTCTTCGACTCTCCGGTCATCGGTCGAAAGGCAGACTCGCCGACAAGCGTGCCCAGAGACTGCATCTTGAGGAGAACCGCGCTCTTACCCTGGACCCTGGTTTTCATCCCTACCCCAACCCCTTTAATAGATTCGCCCGCCCAGTCGTGAGATGCCATTTTCATGGCTAAGATACCAAATGGCAAACAGTACTGCGGTACCACTATTAATAGACGGGAAGCCCCGGGTAATGATTGGGCAAGGGGTTAAAAGCCTGTATTTTGCCTGCGACGTATTCGGATTGTCACGGTAAGCCGGGTTCAACGCCAAGGTTATATATCAGGAACGCATAAATATCGGCCGCAGCATCGAGTGCTTTGCTGGTATTGCTGGCTCCATGACCCGACTGGGTATCGATCCGGATGAGCACGGGATGAGCGTGGCTCGCTTTTGCCTGCAACGTGGCCGCGTACTTGAAGGAATGGGCCGGCACCACTCGATCGTCATGGTCCGCGGTGGTGATGAGTGTCGCGGGATAGGTCACGCCGGCGCAAATATTGTGAACTGGAGAGTATCGATAGAGCGCGTCGAACTCTTCCGGGTTATCGCTTGAGCCGTAGTCCGCAATCCAGTTCCATCCGATCGTGAACTTTTGAAAACGAAGCATATCCATTACCGCGACCTGGGGCACCGCGGCGCGAAACAAATCCGGTCGCTGGTTGATCACCGCGCCCACCAAAAGACCGCCGTTCGAGCCCCCCGTGATCGCCAGCCTGACCGCTGAAGTGTAGCCGTTGGCGATCAACCACTCGGCCGCGGCGATAAAGTCATCGAAGACATTTTGCTTCTGCTGCTTCATCCCCGCCTGGTGCCATGTTTCTCCATACTCGCCGCCGCCGCGCAGGTTGGCCGACGCGTACACGAACCCCTGTTCCAGCAGGGCCAGGCGCAGCGGATTGAATTCGGGAGCAACTGTTATGTTGAAGCCGCCATACCCAGAGAGCAGCGTAGGGTTGTTTCCGTCCAGCTTCAACCCGCGCTTGAAAACCAGGAACATCGGCACCCGCGTGCCGTCTTTGCTGCTATAGAACACCTGCACCGTCTCGTAGTCCGCTGCCGTGAATCCCTGGATGGCAGACTCGCGAAAAAGGCTCGACTGTCCGCCGGCAATGTCGTATCGAAAAATTGTGCTGGGGTAATTGAACGAGGAGTACGCATAGAAGGCGGAAGTATCGTCACGCCGTCCTCCGAAACCGCCCGCGGTTCCTGGCCCGGGCAAGGCAACCGCTTGCTCCATCTTGCCTTCGAGCGAATAGACGTAAGGATGCGACGTGACATCCCGCGCATAGGTCACAAAGAGTTTGCCCCCCTGGGTAGAAGCACTGCTCAAGGTATCCGCGGTTTCTGCCACCACGTCTCTCCACCCGGTTCCTGGATCGTAGAGCACCACTCGCCCGTTAGGCGCATTCTTGTTGGTGAGGATGAGGAATTTTTCGTCGACATTCTCGATCACCTGAAAGCGGTCGTTGGTCACTTCGGCAACAATCGCAGTGAAGGTTGCTTCTTGCCCGGAGAGGTCGTTGAAGAACAGGGCGTTGCCGTCCTTGCCCTGCCCGCGTTCTGAGACCGTCAAAATCGCGAACCGTTCGTCCCCTGTCGTCTGTACCGTGTGGAACCGTTGTGGATGGGTCTTATCCTCGTAGACCAACTGGTCATCGGCTTGCGCAGTGCCCAGGCGGTGGTAATGCACGTGGTGGCCGTCGTTGCGGGAAGAAAGATCGTGCCCGTCCTCAGGCGCGTCATACCGGCTGTAAAAGAAACCATCGCGGAACCAGGCGAGGCCAGTCACCTTCAGCCACATCAAATGGTCCTCGAGAACGCGTCCCGTTTCCATCTCCAGAACATGGCCCTCCAACCAATCCGACCCGCCGCTGGAAAGATAGTAGGCAAAGTAGCGCCCGTCTCGTGAGGCCTCCCCGGCCATCAGGCGCACCGTGCCGTCCGGAGAGAGTTGGTTGGGATCAATCAAAATTCGGGGTGTTCCCTCTAAACCCTCTTGTACATACAACACGCTCTGGTTTTGCAAGCCGTCATTTTTCGACCAAAGGTAATAGACGCCGTTACGGCTTGGGATGCCGTACTTGGGATAGTTATAGAGCTCTTGCAGGCGCTGCTTGAGGCGCGACCGGTAGGGAATCTGCTCCAGATAGTCAAAAGTTACCCGATTTTGCGCACTGACCCACGCCATGGTTTCAGCGGAGTTATCATCCTCAAGCCAGCGGTAGGGATCTTCGACCTTGATCCCATGATAGTCATCGACCTGGTCATCTTTACGGGTCTCAGGATATTCCACGTTCTTCACTGAATTCTGTCCCGGCATTTGTCTTGTGCAGAAAATTAAATCGGCAACGACTTCAGATACTCACGAAAAGCCGTTCCCAGCTCATTGTGGTTCAAGGCGAACTCTACCGTTGCTTTCAGCATGCCCAACTTATCGCCGGCGTCAAAGCGCAGCCCGTCGAAACTGTACCCGTAGACTTTTTCGTTCTGCAGCAGGCCCTTGATGCCGTCGGTTAATTGCAGCTCCCCGCCGGCGCCGAGCGGCGTCTTCTCCAGTACGTCGAAAATCCTGGAGGTAAGAATGTAACGCCCGATAATCGCGTGTCGTGAGGGCGCCTCCTCCGGTTTCGGCTTCTCTACCAGGCCTTTGACGTCGAAGATGCGCTCATTGCCTTCGACCGGGATGCAGTCGAGCACCCCGTAAGAAGAGATCGATGGACCCTCCACTACCTGTGTGGCCAGGATGGAAGACTGCGTCCGTTCAAACACCTCCATCATTTGCTGCAGGCAGGGCACCCTGGCTTCAATGATGTCATCGGGCAAAATGACCGCAAACGGTTCGTCGCCCACCAGGTCACGCGCCATAAGCACCGCGTGTCCCAGCCCCATCGCCTCTTTCTGCCGCACGTACGCAATCCGCGCCATGTGCGATATCTGCCGGGTCATGGCGAGCAAGTCCGTCTTGCCCCGCTTCTCCAGCAGTTGCTCCAGCTCAAAGCTGATATCGAAGTGGTCTTCGATCTCTGCCTTGTTTCTGCCCGTAACAATGATGATTTGTTCGCAGCCCGCCGCAATCGCTTCTTCCACTCCGTATTGGATAAGCGGCTTGTCTACCAGCGCCAACATCTCTTTGGGCAGCGCCTTGGTTGCCGGCAAAAAACGTGTGCCGAGACCGGCCGCCGGAAAAACTGCTTTGCGCACTCTGTCCTTCATCTCTTGAAGCTCCAGTCCAGTCTTAGGGTGAAAGCGACATCCCGTTCCGCGTACGTGTAGGATGCAGCAAAATCTAGAGTGTTGGTGACGTGTCCCCCAGAAGTGCGCGGCGGACGATTTTGATGGGTGGAAATCCCTGTTTGAGAAAATCGTCGTGGAATTGTCGCAACGAAAACTGCGCGCCCTCCTTTTTTTCCAGATCGGCTCGCAACTTGAGTATTTGCAGCTTACCCAACGTGTAGTAAAGATACGTCGCATCGGTTGTTCCACGCTTGGTCTCGACTAAGCCGCCGGCGTGTGTCTCATAACCTTCGTCTTCAAAGAATTTTACCGCCTGGTCGAACGTCATCCCGCCCGTATGCATCTGGATGCCAACGATAAACCGGGCGTCGCGCAGCAGCGCATCCTGCAGTTGCCCCAGGCGAATCATCTTCGCATCCCGGGCGTCGCGCGCGCCCGTCCCCGGCTGACCATAGCCTTGGTCGAGCATCATCTGTTCGCAATAGTGGGCCCACCCTTCGTCGTTGGTAGAAGCCCCCAGTAGCTTGCGCACTTTGCTGGGCGCCTGCGGCACCCACAGAAACTGAACGTAGTGGCCCGGATAAGCCTCATGAATCGCCGTGCTGATGATGGTTCCCCGATTGAACTGAGCCATGAGCTGTTCCGTCTGTTGTGCAGTCGCATGTGGATCAGGCACGGTCACATTGAAATAAGCTTGCGTCGAGACCTTCTCAAAGGGGCCCGGCGTGTCCATGGATGCGGTCGTCGTCGCCCGCATGAAAGGAGGCGTGTTTTCCAGTGTGGGCCGCACCGGCGAAGGAATGTCGACTATATGCTTTTGCTGGATGAACTGAATCAAACCCTGGAACGTCTGGCTAAAACTCTGCAGCAGACGATCGGGAGCAGGGTGATCGCGGCCCAGTTCCGCCAGTACTTCGCGCGCGGTCCGGTGGGGGTCCACCTCCCGGGCGATGCGGTTGAACTCCGACTGGTTTTGATGCAGGTCGGCATAACCGATCTGTAACAACCTGGGTAGCGGCGTGTCCACCATCTCGTCGTAGAGCAGTAGCTTCGAGTAGGTTTCCGCACCAAACCGGAAGTCGCCGTGGGAACGGGGAAGAACATCCTTCCTGAGCCAGGTTTGGTAGCTCTTCAAACCTGCGATGACGGCGTTGTTCGACTGTGAAAATTCGGCTTTGAGTTGCTCGTCCGCCGCGTCCTTAAATGCCGCGGGTACGTCCGATTGGAAAAAACTAATGATATCCGGCAGTTGTTCCAGGGCGATTTCGGTATAAATCCGCGGTGGGTTCTTAAGATTCTCACGCGCCGCGTCCAGCGCTGCGGGCATCAGCTTTTCCCGCGCAACCAGCGAGCGCAAACGGTCGTCAGGCGAGGCGAATTTCCGCTCCATCAACACAAAAGCGCTATCGGAAATCCCGCTCGAATATTGGTCGGGGTCTTTCTCCCACAAGCGAATCGTGTTGAGCGATAGCAGCCTGCCGCGGATATTCCCCAGCAACAACTCCAGGTCCCCCTGACTGGTCAAATCGAGCTGGTCCTCAGGAATGGCGGCAAATCTGCCTTCGAACCGCTTCTGGTCAGCCGTCTCCCGATCGACCGCGGCGCGTGAGAAATCCTCAAGCTGCGCATCGTACTGGTGGAAACCCTGTAGGGTGCCGTTTGACGGGGCGTAATGGAAGTAGACCTGGTCGAAGTAGTCATCGGCCAGCTTGCGCAGTGCATCGGCAGCGCTGCCACGCACCTGAGCTGCAGGCGCCGGTGTCTTGCTCGAGCACCCGGCCGCCGCCGCTGCAAGCCCAACCAGTACGATCGCGATCCGTTTGCCATGCAACAAGCGAGGGTGTCTCCAAAACTGCTTAGTGGAAAGGCCGCTTCATGTTCCTGCGCCTGAAGTGCAACCAATCCCTGGTGTGCCCACACATCTGCCGGCCTTTCGCGAGATGTATGGTTTCACGAATCTTTACCTGAACCTTTTGCGCATCCCTATCTACGCTGGTGCTGGGCCGCGACCTCGGCTTCTTCGCCGGCAGTCAGCGTTTCCAGCAGGGCCCGAATCTCTCCCAGCACATCCCCTGGCTCTGTCGCCTTGAGCGGAAAACGAAGCACTCCCTGGGGAGTGAACTGCGCGCCTTTCTTGGCATTTTGCGCTACCAGCTTCATCAACCGCCCAGGATCGATATTGGCCTGGCCGGTGAAGCGGATGTGCATCTGGTCTCGCTTGCGATCCACCTGCGCCACTCCCGTCCGCTCGCATTGCAGGCGAAGGCTGGCTGCTTCCAGAAGATGGTGCACGCTGACCGGCAGCTCGCCGTAGCGATCTTCAAGCTCGGCCCGCACTTCGCCCAGCATGCCCTCATCCTCTGCGCCGGCGATCTTCTTGTAGATGCGCAACCGCTGATTTTCTTCCTCGATGTAGTTTTCATCAATGCGCAGGCTAATCCCGAGATTGAGCTGTGTCGTTGCCCGTGGCGGATGCTCCTCGCCTTTCAACTCATTGACCGCGTGTTCGAGCATACTGGTATACATTTCAAAACCCACGGCCTCAATGTGACCGCTCTGCTCCCCACCCAGCATATTGCCTGCACCGCGCAGCTCGAGATCCAGTGCGGCGATTTTGAAGCCGGCCCCCAGGTCAGAAAACTCCTTCAGCGCTGCCAGCCGCCGGCGCGCGATTTCCGTCAGCTCGTGTTCCGGCGGAATCAGCAGGTAGGCATAGGCGCGACGGTTGGATCGGCCAACCCTTCCTCGCAGTTGGTACAGCTCAGACAGCCCGTGGCGGTCGGCGCGGCTGACCAGGATGGTGTTGGCGAGCGGAATATCGAGCCCGTTCTCAATGATCGTGGTCGCCACCAGCACATCGTATTCCCCGTGCATGAAGGCCAGCATCACCCGCTCCAACTCGCCTTCGCTCATCTGGCCGTGGCCGACAGTGACCCGGGCGTGAGGCACCAGCTCCTGGATCTTGGCGCTGATCTCGTAAATGGTTTCGACCCGGTTATGGACAAAGTAGACTTGGCCGCCTCGCTCCAACTCGAGTTCCAGGGCGGAGCGAATCAATTTCTCGTCAAACCTGGCCACCACGGTCTGAATCGCCATCCGGTCCTTGGGTGGCGTTTCAATCACGCTCATATCGCGCAGTCCGACCAGCGACATGTGCAGGGTGCGCGGAATCGGCGTGGCCGACATGGCCAGCACGTCAATCTCCCGCCGCATCTGCTTCAATCGCTCTTTGTGGCGGACCCCGAAGCGCTGTTCTTCATCCACCACCAGCAAGCCGAGGTTCTGGAAGTGCAGGTCTTTTGACAGCAGGCGATGAGTACCGATCAGGATGTCGACCTTGCCCGCTTCTACGCGCTCCAGAATGGACTTCTGTTCCTTGGGAGAACGGAAGCGCGAGATCATTTCTACGATGATGGGAAACTGCTTGAACCGGCTCTTGAAAGTTTCAAAATGCTGGAAGCTGAGTACCGTGGTCGGGGTCAACACCGCGACCTGGCGGCCATCCTGCACCGCCTTGAAGGCGGCGCGCATGGCCACTTCCGTCTTGCCGTAACCGACGTCGCCCACCAGCAGCCGGTCCATCGGCAGGGGCGATTCCATATCTCGCTTGATGTCGGCGATGGCCGAGACCTGATCCTCGGTCTCGTTGTAGTCAAAGGCGTCTTCGAACTCGCGCTGGAAATCATTGTCGGCGGGAAAGGCATGCCCCTGGGCGGCCTTGCGCTGGGCGTAGAGCTTCAGCAGCTCATCGGCCATATCCTGCATCGCCTTGCGCACCCGGGCCTTGGTTTTGGCCCATTGCTGGCTGCCCAGACGGTTAAGCACAGGAGCCGGACCCGCGTCGGTGGAACGATATTTCTGGATCAGGTCGAGCCGGGTAAGCGGCACGTAAAGACGCGCCTGCTCGGCAAATTCCAGCACCATGAATTCCAGCCGGATGCCGTCCTGCTCGATCTCCTTCAATCCCATGTAGCGGGCGATGCCGTGTTCCACGTGGACTACGTAATCGCCGACCGTAAGGTCGCGAAAGTCAGACACAAAGGCTGCGGTCTTTGACTTCGCCTTCCGCGGAAGCGGACGAGCCGCCACATCTGCCTCGTCAGAGAAGTCATTCGCGCCAAAGAGCACCAGGTTGCATTCCGGCAGGCTGACCCCACTCGCAATCGCACTCTGCACAATCACCGGAGTTCGAAGATCGCCCGCCAGGTGACTGGATTCGTCATAGGCCTGCTGGGCGCCCGGGGCCTGGGCGCGGCTGCCCAGCCGGTAAGGCTGGCCGTACTCGCGCAGCAAGCCGGCTAGCCGTTCCACCTCTCCGTGGTTTGGCGCCACCAGCACCATCCGTGTTTCCTGCGCCGCCAGTGACTTAATCTGCTGCAGAAATGCGGGAATAGAACCGTGGAATCGCAGCGTCGGACGGGACGAGAAGGCGATCTCGTCCATCGGGTTGATATCCTCATCCAGAACATCCACCGCACCCAGTTGATCCATTTCCAGGCCGGGTAACGAGGAAATTCTGGCCAGCAGTTCGGGTGGTGAAAGATAAATGTCTGCAGGAGTGATCAGCGTCCCGATACCGCTGCGTTCATGCCGCTGCTCAACCTTGTTCCACCACCGGTCCAGCTGGTTGCGGATCATGGCCGGCTCTTCCAGCAGCACCTGCACCTTCGGGAACAGCTCGAATAGGGTGCGGTCGGCACCCGCCACGGAACAAAAAAACTCCCATCCGGGAAAGACGCTGACCCCACCCGCGGTTAACGCCCGGTCCAGCAGTTCCGGGTCGTCTCCCGCATCGAGACGGGTTCCAGTTAATCGCCGGTGCACGGCAGCCAGCAGATCCTCCGATATGGGCGTCTCGGTCAGCGGCAAAAGCAGGGTCTCGTCGATGGCCGTGGACGAGCGTTGCGAGTCCGGTTCGAACTTGCGGATCGATTCGATCTCGTCGCCAAACAACTCCATGCGGACCGGCCGGTCCGCTTCCGGGGAGTAGACATCGAAGATTCCGCCCCGGCGGGTAAACTGCCCGGGCATTTCGACAATATCCATGGGACTGTAGCCCACGCTTGCCAGATGGGTGATGAGCTCGTCCATGTCGATCTCTTCCTCGCGCCGCAGGACCCGCCCGAGGTTGGCATAGTACTCC
The DNA here is from genome assembly GCA_963717225.1 of uncultured Acidobacteriaceae bacterium. Lineage (GTDB taxonomy): Bacteria > Acidobacteriota > Terriglobia > Terriglobales > Acidobacteriaceae > PALSA-350. The sequence goes on from CAVQWB010000046.1 coordinate 194,822, forward strand.
GCTGGAAAGACCCGCATACTGGCTGCTTCCGCGGGAACAATCACAATCGAGGCCGCACCGGTTGCGATTTTCCACAGCACCGAGGCGCGCTGCTCCTGTACATCCGGATGGGGCGACAGATTTTCAAAGGGCAAAACATCGTGGGCAGGAAGGCGGAGCACCTGGTCTGGTTTGATTGCCCCGGTTAGTTCACAGGCAGCACGCAGGGTAAGCAGGAGTGCATCGGCGGCCTTATTGTCGGCAACGATCACCACCACCGGCGACTGGGCCGCCCGGACAAAGAGCGGTAGGTAGAGGGCACGGGCAGTGGCAGTCAGTCCGGAGACACGTTTGCGCCCCGCACCGAAGGACAGATGCCTTCGTACGCGCTCAAAGGGCGCACAGTGTTCCAGGTCCGTGAGCAGCTCGCGGACGAAGGGGAGGATCATGCCTGATCCAATTCTAACCGGAGGTCTTTAGGAGAACTTAAGTTCAGAGAAAACTCAATCCTGAGAATAGGGCTGGTAGGTACGGGGCTGAAGAAGGTGCGTGAGAACTAACATGACGAAATCGAGTCCCGCAGGGACGGCTGAACTTAGCCCAGGACGCAGTCCTGGGTGGGGATTCGAAAGACGAAAAGTCCCGCAGGGACGACTGGAAATTATCCGGACATCTCGAAATATTCCGCGGATTGAGAATTCCCAATCCGCTGCTCGACTTCAGGACCGTGTTTCTCAGCCGTCCCTGCGGGACTTTTCCATGGTGCTTGCTAACCCAGGACTGCGTCCTGGGCTAAGTTCAGCCGTCCCTGCGGGACTCGATTTCGTCATGTTAGTTCTCACGCACCTTCTTTAGCCCGTCCGTAATCACTTGGGAATGAATGCGGCTTTAGACACTGGGGGGAACGACTCCGTCCAAGCAGAGACTTTTTCGTAGCCTGTTCAGCTGGGCCGCTTGCCCCTGATGTAGATGAGGGCTTTTAGAGCCTACTTGAGGCCAGCTTTTGGTTTTGTATCAGGGCACGACTTTAGCCGGGCCATAAAGGGTTGAAAGAGGTTGGGGCTTTAGCCCCTGTTATGGCAATCCTGCACGAAATGCATTGCACATCTATTGATGGTTCGGAATCCCGTTAAAGCAGGACTGATACGCCTACCTGGCAGAGAAAAAAAGCGCAGGGGCTAAAGCCCATGTCTTTGTTGACCTTGAGCGGCACGACTGAAGTCGTGCCCTGATACAAAGCATCAGACCGGTGACTCCAGGAAACTCGCGCATTCCGTAGATTTGGATGTATCCACCCTCTCCGAAATGTAGAAACTCCAGGGCCCGACTGAACAGGCTGCGGAAAAACTCATGTTTTGTATCAGGGCACGACTTTAGTCGTGCCGCAAATGATTGAAAATACGTCGGGCTTTAGCCCCTGAGGTACCCTGAGGTACGGCTTTCCTACTCAACGGCGAGTTCTCCGCAGCCTCTTTAGTCGGGCCGCTCAGGTCCAGCAAAGATCTGGCTTTTAGGCCCTGGGCGCTCTTTTAGGCAGCAGCGGAACCGACTCCGGGCTCCCTCCATACAAACATGGGATTTCACCCACGCTTCACAACCGTGGCATACCGTGAAACCCAGTTTGGAGATTAGAGACACAACACGGGCAGGACCGGCGAATGACCGGTGCTGCCCGTGCCGTGAAAAGTCGCGTTTGTCTACGCCTGGACGGTGACAGCGGCCTTTTGCGAATCGGTGTTGGACATCGTTGCAGCCGGCACGCCTTCTTTTCCCTGGCCTGGCTTGCGGATGTCGATGCCGCCCTTGAAGAAGGCGCCATCTTCAATGCTGATGCGCTGTGCAATCACATCCCCGGTCAAGGAACCTTCACTGCGGATGTCGACACGGTCACTCGCATTGATGTTGCCGCGTACCTTGCCCAGAACCACGACTTCACGCGCGGAGATATTCGCTGACACCTGGCCATTGCGGCCCACGGTAACCCGGTTGCCAGGTAGGTTGATCGCGCCTTCGACCTTGCCGTCGATGTACAACGACTCAGAACCCGTCACTTCGCCCTTAACCACCAGGCTCTTGCCAATTGTGGCCTGATCGGCGGCTGCCGGCGATGCGGGTGAGGTGCTGGAAGTACGTGTGCTGGTTTGTTCGTGGCTAGAAGCCGTGGGTACAGACGGACGCGTGGGCTCCGTGCTAGGGGACTGCGATGGACTTCCAGGCTGGTTCGGTTTCCACATCTGTTTTGTACTTCCTTTCGTTTACTTCTGGATACAGGCCCCCGAACAACCCTGCGGAGCTGTTTCCCGCATTTCAGGGCAAGTCAGGCGGAGCTGTTGGTTTCCTACTCATTTGCTTGCTCGGCCAATGCCAGCAAGCGGCGCAATCCTTGCTCTTCTCTGCATCTTAATCACGCTTGGCGCAAAATTGAAATCCCCCATTCTGAAACTTTCGGACTTCCGGGGGAGCCGACCCATTAGTATCAACAAAGATATGGCCTTTGGTGACTTACCCATATCCGCACAACTATACCCCGAATGACCGACCGCGAACTCCTCCATCGCATTGAACGTTCCGCCGGCCAGCGCGCCGGCTACAAGCAGTTGGTCCGGGAACTGGGGTTGGGGGGTGGCCGGGAGCGCCGAATGCTGGTGGAACAGCTCGACCGCATGACTGCCCGCGGCGAGCTGGTCAAGTCTGACCGCGATCACTGGGCCCTCCCAATAGCTGTCACCCGCAACAACCTGCTCGCCGGCCGTTTGGACGTGCATCGCGACGGCTTTGGATTCGTACGGCCAGAGGCCCGCCAGGCTAGCGGTGACGACGACATCTTCATTCCTCCCAACGAGATGAGTGGCGCCATGCAAGGCGACCAGGTATTGGTCGAACTCGCGCCCCCCAGGCCTGACGGCAGGCGCAGCGGACGCATTGCCAGGGTTCTCAGCCGCCGCAACCCCACCGTGGTTGGCGTCTTCCATTATGCGCTTCACGACCATGCACCGGGGAACACCGTAACACCCCTCGATGACCGGCTGACCCAGCCCATCCTCATCCCTTTTGGCCTGGAGCAAGCGCCCTCAACAGGCACCGCAACTCCGCATCGCGTCGTCAGTGAGAATATCGGCCCCCCGGGTCTTCCCATGATCGCCTCCGTGACCGACTCCTTGACCGCCTCCGATCTGGAGGGTTTGGTGGTCGACGTGGAGATCACGGATTGGCCTACGCCCTCCCGGCCTGCGCGCGGGCGCATCATCGAGATCCTGGGCCGGGAAGACGATTTTGGCGTCGACGTAGAAATCGTCATTCGCAAGCATCACCTGCCCCATGTTTTCCCCGCGAATGTTCTCGAGGAGGCACGCGCCGCCGCCCACCTGGATCAGGAGGAAGTCGGCCGCCGCCGCGATTTTCGCCAACTGCCGATCATCACCATCGACGGCGAGACCGCCAAGGACTTCGATGATGCCGTCTATGTCCGCCAATACGGGGGCGCCGGCGGTACCTGGGAGCTGCAGGTGCACATCGCCGACGTCGCTCAATATGTCACCCCCGGTTCGGCGCTCGATCTCGAAGCGCGCCTGCGCGGCACCTCCGTCTATTTTCCCGATCGGGCCGTCCCCATGCTTCCGCAGGAACTCTCGAGCGACATTTGCAGCCTCCGCCCCGGGGAAGACCGCCTGGTTCTCTCCTGCATCATGATGATCGATCCCGACGGCGAAATCCGCAGCTATGAGGTCACCCCGGGTGTCATCCGTTCTGCCCGCCGCCTGACCTACACCCAGGTGCACGCGGTGCTCGACGGCGATCAGAAAGCGCGGGAGCAACTTGCTCCGCTGGTTCCGGACCTCGAACAGATGTACGAGCTCGCCCGCCTTCTGAACCGAAAACGTCAGCGCCGCGGATCGATCGATTTTGATCTGCCGGAGCCGGTCATTGAATTTGATTCTCAGGGCGCGATGCAAAGCATTGTTCGTTCCGAGCGGAGCTGGGCCAATCGTCTGATCGAAGAGTTCATGCTCTCTGCCAACGAATGTGTTGCTTCGTGGCTGGAAAACCTTGGAGTACCGTCGCTGTATCGAATTCACGAAAAGCCGGAACCTCGCCGTGTCGCCGACTTTGAAACCGTGGCTGCTACCTTTGGTTACTCGCTTGGCCTGGGCCCGCTGCCGGTGAAGCGCGTGACCATGAAGTCGGAGCGCCGCGAGCAGAGAGGCCGCGCCGCCGGCCGGGGCCATCCGCCTCGCCAGTATGAGATCGCGGAAGATATCGCGGTCACCCCGCGCATGTATCAGCAGCTGGCGCTTAAGATAGCCGGCAAGCCGGAGGAGCGAATCCTGGCCCATCTCATGCTCCGTTCCCTGCGTCAGGCGCGTTACAGCGAAAAGAACGAGGGCCACTTTGCCTTGGCGGCGCCCTGCTATACCCACTTTACTTCGCCCATCCGCCGCTACCCTGACCTGATTATCCACCGCATTGCCAAGGCTATTCTGGCCTCCGGAGAGACTGGAGTAGGTGTACTCGCGAAGCAATCCGGGAAGCAGCAGGGTTCGCATGCAGATCCCCACCTGGGGGCTCCTCTCAGCGAAGCCGAGCTAGCCGGCATTGCCTATGAGTCGAGCCAGGCCGAGCGTCGCGCTGAAGATGCCGAGCGGGAGCTGATGGAGTGGAAAAAGGTCAAATTCATGCAGAACCACCTGGGCGACGACTTCAACGCCATGATCCTCAGCGTGACCAAGTACGGCTGCTTTGTCGAACTGGATAGCCTCTTCATCGAGGGCCTGGTGCCCATCATGAGCCTCCAGGGCGACTACTACACCTTCCGCGAGAACACGCGTCAGATCATTGGAGAGCATTCGGGCCGCCGGTACTCCATGGGGGATCGGGTGCGGGTGGTCCTCGACCGCGTGGACGCCGTACAGAGACGGTTACAGTTTTCCATTCTGGAAGAGGTGGCTCCGGTCCGCCTGAGCCGTCCGGCCAAGACGAAAACTACGCCCAAATCCAACGCCAAGGCCCACCCCTACCTTCCCCCAAAAAACAAAGTGCTGCGCAAGGGAAAGCAAAAGGCGAAAAACAAGCGCCCGGGCAAGAAACGCGGCTAGAGAATCTGCGCGAGGACCGTCCTGTTTCTCTTCCCGTTCTCACACAACCTCTCTAGACTTAGCCTGGATTTCTCAGAGCCCGGTCTGCGACAAAGCCCAGGTGCCCCATATCTGCCCGGTTTTGGCAGATGTGGGATTCCACAAACCTCAACCCCTGACTGTGCAGGGCGTAGATGGCCATGGACAAGATCGGTTGCTGGTAGAGAGTGATCGGTGGACAGCCGTTGAATCCCACATCTGCCAAAACCGGGCAGTATGGGGCACCCGTCACTCGTTACGCATAGAGATCCCACTACTGGCAGCGATTCGTTTATTTGTTTACCCAGGGATCTGTTTTCATGAAGCAATGGGACCGGCTGCTCTCAGGCGACTAAATTCGCAAAACCTGATGCTCAGCCAAACACCACTGCCCTTATCTCTTACAATGAAGCCAGCGATAGTTTCGGAGAAATTGAATGCCCCACATGGTCCTTTGTGCGCGCTACAAGCAAGAGATGGAAGGGCTCGACGAGCCCCCATTTGACAGTGAATTTGGGCAGAAAATTTACGACCATGTCTCCAAAAAGGCTTGGTCGGAGTGGATCGAGCGCCAGAAGATGCTACTGAATGAGTATCGTTTGCAGCCCTGGACCCGAGAAGCGCAGGAGTTCCTTGTGGAGCAGATGCAGGAGTACTTCTTCGGAGAGGGATCGGCGTTACCGAAAGAGTATGTCCCGCCTGCACACTAGGCGGGTCTGAGCGCGGGATGGGGCACTAGACCGGCTTCCGTCGTGTACACTCAAGAGGTATTTTTTGTCGGGACGTGGCTCAGCCTGGTAGAGCACTCGCTTGGGGTGCGAGGGGTCGGCAGTTCAAATCTGCCCGTCCCGACCAAACCTTTCAAAACTAAACTTATTCCCTGTCGCCTCAGTGGGTAGCTTCGTGGCGCCGCTCGCGACGCACCCGGCTGGCCTGCAAGAGCACTAAGGCCAAGGGTAGTCCTGCGTAAACCCGGCGTTGGCATTGCCGGCAACGCACCGGATACTGCAGCAGCAAAAGCCGCTCAACATCTTTTAAGCGGAAGCGCGACAAGCGGAAACTGGAGGAAGAGCATTCGGGACAAGTCACTGGATTCACCGGCTTTTCAAAAGGTTGAAGCGGTCTCGCAGTTAGGTGTCGAGCAAATCGAAGATTTTCAGGTTTCCCGGCAGAGAAAACCACATCTCGCGATCTTTTATCCCCGGTCACTGGAACCGCTTTATAATCTATCCGGCCCGTGCCTGCTTATACTTTAGCATGGTCACCGGGCTGCCTCGATGCCAACGGCGGCTATTACGGCTTTCCTGCTTGCAGCGCATGCACTTCTCCGGTATCGCGCACGGAGAGAATTCAGGATCAAGCCATCTACAGTATGAGGTGAACAATGGTTTGGGATGTCTCTTTCACATGCGACATTTGCGGCCGCAAGAAGCTTGAAGCGAATCACTGGTGGATGCTGGTCTTGGGCGATGTTCCCTGCTTCGAGGAAGGGCAGCCCGGCCAGCGGTTCACGCTCATGCCCTGGAATAAGGCGGAGAGCGGCAATCGGGAGTTTTATCACCTATGCGGGCAGGGTTGCGCCATGCAGGCGATGGAGCGCTTTATGAATCACGGCAGCATCATGTCCGATGGCCATCTGCACGGCGCAGCGGAAGTGCCTGTTAGCCGTTAGGCCTGGCGCTTACAGCTCGAAGAGACCGGGTTTTGCCGCCGGGGCGGCGACCGGCCGCTGCTCCTTGACTTGCAATTGCGGAGTGGGCGACGCGAGCATGCTCAGGACCTCGCGCAATTCCTTGCGCACCTTGTGCAGGCGCGCTTCCAGCCGCTGTTCCGATTGCTGTTGTTGCGGCAATGGGAGTTCCGGCTGGCCGGCCGCTCGCTTGCTCCGCGTTTCCGCCAGGATTGCCTGGCGGGCGCCGGCAATGGTGTAGCCCTCGTCGTAAAGCAGCCGCTTCACCCGCAACGCCATCTCCACGTCGCGCCGCCGGTAAAGGCGCTGGCCGGTACCGCTCTTGTTCGGTTTGAGCTGAGTGAACTCGCTCTCCCAAAAACGCAAAACGTAGGGCGCCACCGAGCACAGCCGGGCAACCTCGCCGATGCGAAAGTAAAGTTTGTCGGGGATCTCCGGTTTTTGCGGAGCGCGTTGCTGAGGCAGGTGAGTAGCCATACTGATATTCAGGCGGTAATCTTACGAGAGACCCACCTTCGCTCAGAGTATAGGACAGCTTGCCTTTCCACCCCAGCTTTTCTTGCGCTGTGAGGTGGATTTCTCGCCCCAATACACCAAGTATGACAATGCCTTAGCTTGCTCTAGATGGAAGCTGTCTCGGGGACAGCGGAATGAACAATCGGTTCGCGCTCCGGGCTGCCTTGCGGCGCTGCACGCAAGTACTGGGCAGGCCAGCTGGCCTCGTCTCCCAGCTCCTTGGCCGCCTCCAGTGCCCAATACGGTTGCCGCAGCAACTCCCGCGCCAGCAGAACTGCATCCGCCTGACCGGTGCGCAGGATGTGTTCAGCCTGGACCGCTCCGGTTATCATGCCCACCGCACCGGTTGGGATCTTCGCTTCCCGCCGGATTCGCTCCGCAAAGGGCGTCTGATAGCCATGTCCAATCGGCATCACGGCCTGGGGCGTCATCCCACCGGATGAAACGTCGATTAAATCGACTTTGTGCTCCTTCAGCACTTTGGCCAAAGCGACCGACTGCTCGATGTCCCAACCTCCCTCGGCCCAATCCGTAGCGGAAATGCGCACCAACAACGGAAGTTCAGCGGGCAGTGCCGCGCGTATTGCGTCCACCACTTCCACCACCATGCGGATGCGATTCTCAAATCCGCCGCCATACTGATCGGTGCGCCGGTTACTTAAGGGGGAGAGAAATTCATGCAGCAGGTAGCCATGCGCCGCGTGCAGTTCGACCAGGTCGAATCCTGCTTCCAAAGCCTCGTTCGGCTGCTTTGGCGAACGCCTTGATAATGGCTTGTACCCCTGCCAGGTCCAACGCAATGGGTTGACCGAAGTTCTCTGCAAAACGCACCGCGCTGGGCGCCATCACATTCTGCCACCCACCTTCGCCTGGAGTCAGAGAGCGCTGCTCTCGAGCCCACGGACGCGTCATACTGGCCTTGCGCCCGGCGTGCGCCAGCTGCACCCCGGCGCGCACACCCTGCGCATGAAGGAAATTAACAATTCGCTTCAGGCCGGGGATGTGATCGTCCTTCCACAGTCCCAGGTCCTGCGGCGTAATCCGCCCCTCAGGCATCACCGCCGCCGCTTCAGTAAAAACCAGCCCCGCCCCGCCGACGGCCCGGCTTCCTAAATGCACCAGATGCCAGTCGTTGCTGAATCCGTCTTCGCTCGAGTATTGGCACATGGGAGAGACGAATACCCGGTTGGAAAAACTGACCCCGGCCAACTGGATGGGGGAAAACAAGAGCGATCGATGTGTGGACAAAATGACCTCATTCAGCATGAAGCCCAGAATGAAGCTGAGCTCACGCTTCTGTTGTCAAGATGCACCGGGCAAGCGAAAGTCGCAGCTTCGCGAGCCCGGTGGCCCCCTTTGGCCTTTTTTGGGGGAACACGCAAGGGTCAATACGCGTACATTCACAGAGGGGAAAAAACATGAAAGACGGCATCCTCATATTCACTTTGTTCGCTGTGGTTGTGGCTGCGGCGACCGGCTGCAACGTGAAAGTGAACAAGTCGGGCGATGGCGACAACGTAAAGATTGCCACTCCTTTCGGAGGGATCGCCGTCAATAAGGATCAGACTTCAGCCGCCGAGGTTGGTCTCCCCGCCTATCCCGGGTCGGTAGTGGACACCTCGAATGATGGGAACCGGTCGGCCAAAGTCGACATGGGGTTCGGTTCATTCAAGCTGCGAGTGAGAGTGGCCAACTTCAGCACTTCCGATAATCGGGATCAGGTGCTGGCTTTTTATCGTAAGGCGCTCAGCGAATACGGGAACGTGATCGAATGTGCAGGGGGCAAGCCAGTCGGCACACCCGCTGTGACCGTGGAAGGGCTTAACTGCGACCATTCTGATCATGACCGTCCTGGTCCGCACAGCAACCCCGAGGATCTGGAGCTGAAAGCCGGATCCGCCCGCCATCAGCACCTTGTCGTCTTCCACGATAGAGGTGCCTCGGCAACTCACTTCACCTTGATCGCCCTCGATCTCCCCCATGGCGTCGACAACGAGCAAAAGGGTACCAATTAAAGCCACGATTGCGCTCCGTGCGCCGCTGAGATAGCTTCAAGAGGGATGAACCCGCTCTGCCATCGATGTGGCGCGACCCTTAGCGCATCGGAACTGTTCTGCCCCAACTGCGGTTCGCCCCAACTCAAGTTTGCCCAGCAGGAAGAGGGCGAGACAGGATATGCCGGCGTCCGCCCGCCCGGGGCGCCTCCCCGAGTCCAGGGAATCTCCTGGAAAGACGCCATCCTGGCCGCGCTTCTTGTCGCCGTTCCTGCAGGTTTGCTGAGTGCCGTTTCCGTGCTGTCCTGGGGATGCTGTCTGTGGGTGGTCGGTGGCGCGGTGCTGGCCATCGCCGTGTATCACCGGCGGGCTCCAGGATTTCTGCTGGAAACGCGTTCCGGGGTCCGCATCGGCGCTGTCGCCGGACTTATCGCCGCTTACAGTTCCGTGATTGCCACCGCCGTCTGGCGCGTCTTTGTGCGCTATGTGCTGCACCAGGGTTACGCCATCGATCAGTTCTACGATTCCGTCATCCAGCAATCGACTGCGCTGGTCAAGGGTAATCCTGACGCCGAGGCCCAGTGGCACGCGTATGTCCATTTCCTGCTGTCACCGGATGGGAGAGCGGCTTATACGCTGATGAATGCCGCCACCACTTCCCTCGGCATCATTCTCTTTTCCGCCCTTGGCGGCGCTCTGGGTGTCCGCCTTCTTGCCCCCCGAAAGCCCACACTGGGCAACGGGTAAGGGACGCTCCCATTTCATGACAAAAATACCTTAACCCTCGTATCATCCGGCCAGAGCAATTATGAGCAAAGCAAAAGTCACTGCGACCCCAGTGCTGCGGGAAAAGACCCGCATCATGTCGGCATCGGAAATCGAGCGCACGCTGATTCGGCTGGCGCACCAGATCATCGAAAAAAACAATGGCGGTCAGAACCTGGGGCTGGTGGGTATCAAGCGTCGCGGAGTTCCCCTGGCGCAGCGATTGGGTCACCTGATTGGCGCCATCGAGAAGGCCCCCGTCGATACCGGGGTTCTCGACATCAACTTTTACCGTGACGACCTTTCTACCCGTGATATTCGGCCGGTTGTGGTTCCCGGCGCCATTGGCTTTGACGTTGCCGATCGCGACATCATCTTGATTGATGACGTTCTTTACACGGGCAGAACCATTCGCGCGGCGCTGGACGCGCTCTTTGACCATGGCCGCCCCCGGCGCGTACAACTGCTGGTGCTGATCGACCGCGGCCATCGCGAACTGCCCATCGAGGCCAGCTTTGTCGGCCGCCATGTGCAAACCACAGCCCGTGAAATCGTCGAGGTCAAGCTGCGGGAGATCGACAACGACGAAAAAGTGATCCTGGTTGAACGTGATCCTGATTGAACGTGATCCTGGTTGAACGCGGCGACTAACTTTCCGCGTTCATAACCGCAGCCCACCATGACAGCCATCAAAGCCATACCGGAGCCACCTCGCGTCGCGCTGCCCGCTGCCGTCGCGCCCAACCCGCATGCTTGCTCGCGATCGTTGCTTTCCGTCACCTCGCTCGGTGTTGACGATGTCTCTGCCATCCTGCGCCTCGCCACAGAACTCGAAGCCGAAGAACCCGCAGTTCGCGCCCAACGGCTAGCCCATCGGCGCATTGCGCTTCTCTTCTATGAATCCAGCACGCGCACCCGCACTTCTTTCGAACTGGCCGCCAAGGGTTTGGGCGCGGATACGGCGCTGATCAGTTCTCAATCCTCCTCCATCGAAAAAGGTGAATCGCTCAAAGATACCGGCATCACGCTGCGAGCGTTGGGCGCGGAGTGCATCATCCTGCGGCATCTTTGCTCCGGGGCTCCCTACCTTTTGCAGCAGGCCACCGGACTGCCCGTGCTGAACGCCGGAGATGGCATGCACGAACATCCGTCCCAGGCGCTGCTCGACGTGAGAACCATGCTCCGTGCCCTCAACCGGCCGGAGGACGCTCCAGGCGAAACCCTTCTTCAGGGAACTACAGTCGCCATCACCGGCGATATTCTCCACTCCCGCGTGGCCCGCTCCAATGCCCTCCTGCTGCCCCGGTTGGGAGCCCGTGTCCTGTTATGCGGACCGCCCGCACTACTGCCTGAAGTAGCCCTGGAACTTGGGCCCGGCATCAGCATCGAGAGAGACTTCGATCGCGCGCTCAAGCAGGCGCAGATTGTGATGATGCTTCGCATTCAGAAAGAGCGGCTGACCGGGGTCCACATCGACCTGGATGAATACACCGCCCGGTATCAGTTGCACCGTGAGCGGCTGCGTGTCAGTGCGCCCCAAGCCATCGTGATGCATCCGGGTCCCATGATCCGTGGACTCGAGATCACCAGCGAGGTGGCCGATGGCCCGCAGTCGGTGATCGCGGAGCAGGTGCGAAACGGTGTGGCTATTCGCATGGCCCTGATTCATCGCGCTCTACAGCCGGAGCCCGGGAAGGGTGGAGCGAAGGTCGCACCCAGGGTGCGCCCAGTGAAGCCACCCACGGCCAGGAAGGCGCCCGCGGCCAGGAAAGGCGGCCGCTCTTGAGTGCGATCCTGATTCGTGGAGGCCATCTTGTCGATCCCTCAGCCGGGGTGGACGCGAACCGCGACCTGCTGCTTAAGGATGGCCGCGTGGCTGCCATCGAGCCACCCGGCAAATTAACCGCCGCTGCTAAACAGGCCGATGCTGAGATCGTCGAGGCCGGCGGCCTGGTGGTGGCTCCGGGCCTGGTCGATATTCACGTCCATCTGCGCGAGCCAGGACAGGGCTATAAGGAGACCATTGCCAGCGGCACCGCAGCGGCAGCAGCAGGTGGATTTACCACCGTCTGCGCCATGCCTAACACCGTTCCCGTGAACGATTCGGTGGAGACCACCCGCTGGATGCAGAGTGCGGAGCGCAATCCCAGTGCACGCGTTTTCCCCATTGCGGCGGCTACCCGCGGCAGTATGGGCGAAGCACTTACCGAATACGGCTCGCTCAAGGCCGCCGGCGCGGTTGCCATCAGCGACGACGGCAAGCCGATCCTGGGCGAGGCCATCATGCACCAGGCGCTGGCCGCTGCGGCCCGTGCCGGGCTGCCGGTGATCCAGCATGCCGAAGACACACGCATGACCGGGGGATGCTCCATGAACGCCGGCGCGCTCGCCTTCCGGCTCGGCCTGCGCGGCATGCCGGTGGCTGCGGAAGCCGGCTTGGTGGAGCGCGACCTTCGCCTGTTGGCCGAGCTCAAGGGCGGTCGAGCCCATCTGCACGTCGCCCACTTATCCACGGCTGCGGCGCTCGATGCGGTCCGCAAAGCCCGGCGCAACGGCCTGCACGTTACCTGCGAGGTAGCCCCGCATCATTTTGTGCTGACCGAGAACGCTGTCGGCGAATACAACACCAACGCCAAGATGAATCCCCCCTTGCGCGCAGAATCCGATCGCCGCGCCATGCTCGAGGGACTGCTCGACGGTTCCATTGATTGCATCGCCACCGATCACGCTCCCCACGCGAGCCACGAAAAAGAACAGGAGTTCGAACGCGCGCCCAACGGTATTACCGGGCTTGAGTCCGCTTTGGGCCTGACCCTCGATCTGCTCCATCGCAAACACAAGGCCTCGCTTAGCCGGTTGATTACCCTCTTGAGCACTCAGCCCGCCAACCTGCTGAACCTGCGCGGCCGCGGCAGCCTGGTTCCCGGCGCCTTTGCTGACGTAGTCCTCTTCGATCCCAAGGCAGAATGGACCTTTCGCGCGTCAGCAACCCGCTCCAAATCCAACAACACGCCCTTCGACGGCTGGCCCATGCTAGGCAGGGTGCGATTGACCATCAGCGAAGGCCGTGTGGTCTACCGCGCAGACTGAAACGCGATCGGCATCTTTTGTCATCCCGGAGCGAAGTGCTAATAAATGCTGGGTGCCCCTCATTCCCGATTTCCTGTGTAATTTATTGGGTTCCGCGTTTCTACATATTTAGGGACCAAGCGTATGGTATTTCAACAAGAGTGGCTCTGTTGGATGCTGAGTTTTGGCTTTGTATCAGGGCACGACTTTAGTCGGACCGTAAGGAAGCAAAGAGAATTGGGCTTTAGCCCCTGGAAGGGCACATCCTGCACGAAAATGCATCGCGCCTATATGGTTCCTGTCAAAGCAGGACTGGTACACCAACTTGGCAGAGAAAAAAGCGCAGGGGCTAAAGCCCTCATCAGACCCAACCATTGCGGCACGGCTGAAGCCGTGCCCTGATACAAAGCATGAGCGCGGTGACTTGGAATCAGGTTCTCACGCACACTCTAAAGCCCGTCCTATCTTGGGTAGTTAACGTACGGGCTGAAGCCTGTGCCCTTCAAAAGGGAAGACGTAGCGCAGGGGCTAAAGCCCTCATCAGACCCAACCTTGCGGCACGGCTGAAGCCGTGCCCTGATACAAAGCATGAGCGCGGTGACTCGGAATCAGGTTCTCACGCACACTCTAAAGCCCGGATCTTTGTTGGCCTTTTTACGGCACGACTAAAGTCGTGCCCTGATACAAAGCGTCAGAGCGGTGACTCCAGAAAACTCGCGCATTCCGTAGATTTGGATCTATCCGCCCTCCCTGAAATGTAGCTGCGGCCGGCCCTTGGGGCGGGATCAGAGGAACTTGAACTCGGTTAGAAGGGAAGAGTCTGGCAAGCTAGGAAAAGGCCGGATTCCGCCTTCATGCAACAGTTAAACAGCTAAACAGCAACTTATCCCCCCCACAGGAGAAGTTCATGGAGAGAAACTTCATGCGCCTTTCCTTAAAGAAAGGCGCACACGCAGTCCTATCCAGTACAGTGCAGGAAATTTGGGGCATCTCGCTCGTTTTTCGCGAGATGTGGAATACCGCGGCACTCCATGCCCTAGTTCTTAACCGGCTGTATCCCCTTTAGGAAAGAGCCTTACCCGCGCCGGTCCCTGCGTCGAGAAAAGAAGCGCGCCCGCTCCCACTCCAAGCAGCATCCCCAGCAAGAACCGAGTAAGCGGCAGATTGCCGTGCAAATGCAGAGCCGAGCTGGCGACATCGAGCACATTCAGCAGCATCGCCATCGCCAGCAGGCTACGAGCCCTTTTCATCCTCAACACCATCCCCAGCGCGAACCCCCAGTAAATACCCAGGCAACGCACGCAGACCGCTACCGGCGAGCCATCCACCACGAAACTCCGGCTTGGATCCTGATGGCAAAGGCGGGAGAAGAAATTGCGGATGAGCAACGCCGCCAATGGGTGGCTCGCAGCCAGTAGCGGCGCGGCCAAGGGGGCCAACATCAGCGCCAGAACGAGAATAGCCAACAAAAGCCGCGGTCTCATGCCATCTCAGTCTACTAACACTAAAGTGTCGCATCGGTAGCCGGGCGGTTCGCGGTACGCTTTGCCTTTGAGGCGCTCCCGATGAATGACTCCCCCAATCGCTGGCGATCCATTGCCGCGTTCACGATTCTAGCCTCCGCATTGTCATGGACACTTGCCGGATGCACCAACAAGACCAGCCCCCTGCCGGCCGCGCAAACACCAGCCGCGGCACCCGGCACCAACCCGGCGAACGCGGCCAGTACCGCTCCTGCCGGCCCCGCGAACGCGGCTAATCCGGCATCAGTCGCATCTGCCCCAGCACCCGCACCCCAACCTGCGCTGATCCTTCCCCGCGGCACCCGGTTGCAAGTGCGTCTGAACCAGACCATTGACGTTAAACACTCCGAGTCGGGGGATCGCTTTAGCGGGGTCTTGGCGGAGCCCGTGGTAGAAGGCAATAGTGTGGCTGTGCCCTCCGGCTCCGCTGCCAGCGGGGAAGTTCTGGTAGCCCACAAGCGGGGGAAGTTCAAAGGAAAATCTGTCCTTGCGTTGACCCTCACCCGATTGGACGTCAACGGCACCCCTTATCGGATTGACACCAGCAACCTGGCCCGGACCAAAAAAGGCAAGGGCAAGCGGAGTGCGGCTTTCATCGGCGGCGGTGCGGGCATGGGCATGCTGATTGGAGGGTTGGCGACCGGAGGGGTCGGCCTGCTCGTCGGCGGTCTGGCTGGCGGCGGTGCGGGAGCCCTGGGCGCAGCCTTTACCGGCAACCGCGATCTATCGATTCCGGCCGAGTCGGTGGTCACTTTCCGCCTGCAGGATGCACTTACCCTGGCGCCCGAAACTCAGGTCAGCCAGGCCAACTCACCCCACTAGCCAACCGTTGCTGATTTGACATTGCTAGTGAAGCCCCGGTAGTCAAAGCTTAGACCCCATCTCCTCTTTGCAAGCATCATAGTGTTTGTTTTGGGAGGTGCTGGTACATGAGTGCGGACGCGGGTACGACCGAGGATTTTGACGCCATCATCATCGGCTCCGGGCAGGGTGGCAATCCCCTCGCCGGAGCGCTCGCCGGGTCGGGAAAAAAGACCGCGCTCATCGAGCGCCAGGACGTTGGCGGTACTTGTATCAATCGCGGTTGCACTCCGACCAAAACCATGGTGGCCAGCGCGCGTGTGGCTTACCTCGCTCGTCGCGGTGCTGATTATGGCGTCGATGCCGGCCCCATCGTTATCGATATGGGGCGGGTTCGGGAGAGAAAGCGCTCCGTTGTCAGCAGCTTTCGCGCCGGCAACGAAAAGAGGCTGGAAACGGCGCACGTTGAGCTCATCCGGGGCGAAGCTTCGTTTACCGGTCCCCGGCAGATTCGCGTCATGTTGCGCGGCGGCGGAGAGCGGCTGTTGAAGGCTGCGCAGGTGTTTATCAATACCGGCACCCGGAGCTCCGCGCCGGCCATCGCCGGGCTGGATACCGTTTCTTATTTCGACAACGAAAGCATCATGGAGGTGGACCGTGTGCCGGAGCACCTGCTGATCGTGGGCGGCGGCTATATCGGGGTGGAGTTCTGCCAGATGTTTCGCCGCTTCGGCAGCAAGGTGACGGTGATCCAATCAGGGTCCCAGCTTCTCAAGGAAGAAGACCAGGACGTGGCCGCCGAGGTAACGAAAATCCTGCGCCAGGATGGCATAGAAGTCCTGCTCAATGCTCACACCCAGCGGGTCGCGCTGGCCAACGGCGTCATCACCCTGACGGCCGCGGTCGAAGGCAAGACGCAGACGATCGAAGGAACCGATCTGCTGCTCGCTACCGGCCGCGTTCCCAACACCGCTGCACTCAAACCAGGCGCTGCCGGCATCGAGACGGATGAACGCGGCTTTATTCGCGCCAACGACCGGCTGGAGACCTCGGCACCCGGCATTTATGTGATCGGCGATGTAAAAGGGGGGCCGCAGTTCACCCACATTTCCTACGACGATTACCGCATTCTCAAGGCAAACTTGCTCGATGGCGGCCGGCGAACGGTGCGCGACCGCATGGTCCCCTACACCGTCTTCATGGACCCGCAACTGGGACGGGTCGGCATGACAGAAAAGGAAGCACAAAAAAGTGGAAAGAAGTTTCGTGTAGCCAGGATGCCGATGACCTCGGTAGCGCGAGCCCTCGAAATGGACGAAACGCGCGGATTGATGAAGGCCATTGTCGATGCCGAGACAGAAGAAATCTTAGGCGCAACCGTGCTCGGGATCGAGGGCGGGGAAGTCATGACAGTTCTGGAGATGGCGATGATGGGCCATATGAAATACACCGTGCTCCGCGATGGAGTCTTTGCTCACCCCACCCTTTCCGAATCGCTCAACAATCTCTTTTTCCACTTCGACGACGGCAACTAGACCCGCAAATCCACCACCGTGGCGCCGGCTCCGCCCTCATGGGGACTGGCCTCGGCCACTAGCGCCACATGCGGATGCCGCTCCATCAGCGCCCGCAGCGCCTTGCGCAACACCCCCATACCCATCCCGTGCACGATCCGCACTCGCGGCAGTCCAGCCAGGAAGGCGCGGTCCAGATACTGCTCCA
Organism: uncultured Acidobacteriaceae bacterium; assembly: GCA_963717225.1. GTDB lineage: Bacteria > Acidobacteriota > Terriglobia > Terriglobales > Acidobacteriaceae > PALSA-350. The sequence continues at coordinate 211,992 of CAVQWB010000046.1, forward strand.
CCTCACCGGTAGCTTCTTCCACCGTGCGTCCAATCACGTTGAGCTCCGGACGAACCATCTCTTCCGGGTGAGCAATCGAAACCGTAACTCCCCGCCCGCGTGCTGCCTCCAACGGGCTCACCGCGCGGATCTCCCGTGCAGCGATCACCTCCGCGATGTCATCGCGCGCCACGCGCATTTTCATCGGTCCCACCGCTACCTCGAAAGCATTGCCATCCACCTGGCGCTGCACTACCCCAGTCTTGCCCAGCGACTTCAGTTTCACCGTGTCCCCAATGGACACATGCCGCACCATGTGTGGCTGTGCGTGGCTGTCTCCCCGGTCGGCCCCGCTGTGTTGCGCAACCACCACAGCGTTAAATTGCTCGCTGAATTCCCGTCGCAGGCGCGCCATGCGTCGCTCTGCTTCTTTGGAGAGCTTCTGTTGTGCCGCCCGATCGTCGATCGCCCGCACCGTCTCCCGGATCTGGTAGGTAAAGTCTTTCAGTAACGACTGCAGTTGCTGTTCCAGGTCTCGTACTTTGACCCGCCATTCCTTGAGGCCCTCGCTCTCCAGGCGGCTCTTCTCCCGTGCCACCTCCTGCTCGCGGCGTTTCAACTCCTCCCGTTCCCGGGTGATGGCGTCGAGCTGGCTGTGCAGCTGGTCCAGAAAGTGCGCAATGTCCTGCGTCTGCGTATTTTGCTGTTCTCGCGCATCCGCGATGATGGCAGAGTTGAGTCCCAGCCGCTGGGCAATATTGATGCCCGCCGAAGCCCCGGGAACACCCAGCCGCAGCACGAAAGTGGGCGCCAGTGTTTCTTCGTCGAAGCCCACCGAAGCATTGAGCACGCCAGTCCGTTTGGCAGCATAGAGTTTCAGAGAAGTGTGATGGGTAGAAATGAGACACCAGGCATGGCGCTCAAGGAAATATCCGGCGATGGCCACCGCTAACGCGGCGCCCTCTTCCGGGTCGGTGGCTGAGCCCAGCTCATCCAGCAAAACCAATGAAGACGAATCCGCCACCTTCGAAATGCGCTCCAGATTGGTGATGTGGGCGGAAAAGGTAGAAAGGTTTTGCTCGATCGACTGCGCGTCGCCGATGTCCGCCAAAAAAGCATCGAACAGGGGAAAGACCGCCTCGTCGGCGGGCACCGGGATCCCTGCCTGCGCCATCATGCCCAGCAAACCTGCTGTCTTGAGCGCCACAGTCTTGCCGCCGGTATTGGGCCCGCTAATGATCAATTGCCGCTGCCGGTCATTCAGCGCCAGGGTCAGGGGGACCACCATCGCCTGCCGCGCGCGCAAGCGCTTTTCGAGCAAGGGATGGCGTGCCTGCTTGAGCTCCAGCAGCGGCGCCGCCGGGTCGGCAAACCGGGGACGGACACACGCAAACTCGGCGGCGAAACGGCCCCGTGCCTGTAGACCATCAACCTGGGCCAGCGTGGCCGCGCCCTGGGCGATGGCGTACGATTGCTGCCCAATTTCCCGCGTCATGGCCGTGAAGATGCGTATGGTCTCGGCTTGCTCTTCTTCGATCAGCCGCACCAGCTCGTTGTTCTGCTCGATTGTTTCCAGCGGCTCAAGGTAGACCGTCTGGCCGCTGGAGGAGGCGCCGTGTACGACTCCGGGAATGCGCCGCTTGTGCTCCGCCTTGACCGGTATCACGAAGCGTTCCCCGCGTATGGTGATCAGATCTTCCTGCGTACTCCCGCCTTCGGAGAGCCGGCGTAAGGTATTGCGCAGGCTTTCTTCGATTACTCTTTGCTGGCGTTCCATCTCCCTGCGGATTCGCCGCAGATCGGGAGACGCGTTGTCGCTCAGCGAGCCATCCGGATTGAGCCGCGAGCGGAGCGATCGCGCCAGGCTCGCTAATTGTGCGCCCGCGGGCAATTGGCTCAGTACCTTGAGTCCCGAGAGCTGCGTGGTCAACGTTTCCGGAGGGCGCTCGATCAGCTCTTGCCAGGTGGTGATGTTGTCCACCAGGAAGAGCAGGTTCCGGATTTCCTCCGGCTCCAGCAAAGCTCCCTCGATGCGGGCCTTGTCCGTCAGCGTGATTGGATCGAACAATCCGCCCAGGGCGGGCGAGACACCCTGCCCCAACAGCAAGCGCATCTCGCTCACCAGGTCGTGCTGTCCGCCAATCCAGGAAGTATCCCGCGATGGCTTCATGGCCAGCAGCCACTCGCGCGCGACGGCAGAGGAGGCGAAACTCGCCACCAGCTCCAACAGCCGGCCCCATTCGAGCGCATCGCAGCTGCATTCCTCCACCACCGACGGGACTGGCTCTAAGAGACTCACGTCATCATGCTAGAGCAATTGCGGCCAGATCGTTTTCTACCCCTTAGAATCAATGAATGGAATTTCCTGTCACCCGCCTCCGCCGTTTACGGCGAACTGAGGCCATGCGTTCGCTGGTTCGCGAGGTTCATCTCCGTCCCGAAGCATTTATTTACCCGCTCTTTATCTGTCCCGGCGAAGGCATCCGGCGAGAAATCAGCTCCATGCCCGGGGTCTATAACCTCTCCATCGATGAAGCGATGAAAGAGGTGGAAGAGGCGACCCAACTCGGTCTGGGCGGACTGCTGCTCTTCGGAATTCCTGCCGTCAAGGACGAGGAGGCGAGCGGCGCCTATGCGGAGGATGGCATCGTCCAGCAGGCTCTTCGCGCCTTCAAGCCTGCTGCCAAAGAGCTGCTGCTGATTGCCGACGTTTGTCTGTGCGAGTACACTTCGCACGGCCACTGCGGCATCGTAAGCAAAAGCGGCGAAGACTATGAAGTACAGAACGACCCTACCCTCAGCCTGCTGGCCCGCACTGCTGTATCCCTTGCCGCAGCCGGCGCCGATATCGTCGGCCCTTCCGACATGATGGACGGCCGGGTGGGAGCCATCCGCGATCATCTGGACGATGCAGGGCTGGAGCAGGTGCCGATTCTCTCCTATGCCGCCAAATTCTCCTCTGCCTTCTATGGCCCCTTTCGCGAAGCAGCCGACTCGGCGCCGCAGTTCGGCGACCGCCGCACCTACCAGATGGATGGCGCCAACCTGCGTGAGGCCATGCGGGAAATCGATCAGGATATCGCCGAAGGCGCGGATATGATCCTGATGAAACCAGCCATGCCTTATCTGGACGTCCTCCGTGCCGCCCGCGAGCGTCTGGACGTGCCCGTCGGGGCCTACCAGGTCTCGGGTGAATACGCCATGCTGCAGGCCGCCTTCGCGAAAGGCTGGTTGGACCGAGACCGCGCGATCCTGGAATCGCTCATTTCCATCCGCCGCGCCGGAGCCGACTTCACCGTGACCTACTTCGCCAAAGAAGCCGCACGGCTCCTGGCCTGACCACTGAAGGGTACGGCCTTTAGACCGTACATAACTACTTTGAAATGAATGCGGCTTTATAGGCTGAGGAAAAACTCGCCGTTGGGTAGGAAAGCCGTATCTCAGGGGCTAAAGCCAAACTTTTTCAATCACTTGCGGCACGACTAAAGTCGTGCCCTGATACAAAACATGAGTTCTTCCGCAGCCTGTTTAGCCGCTGAGGGTACGGTTTTCTCGCAGGAGAGACTTTTCCCGCAGCCCCCCTAGGGCCTAGGCGACGTCTCCAGTGCCGCTACAGCCGCCTCCAAGCGCCGGGTGAAGTTTTGCGGCTCTTCGCCCGGCTCCAGGGTCAATGGCTCCCCAAGGCGGACCGCCACTGTTCCGCGGTCCGGCCATCTCTCTCCCTTCTGCCGCTTCAGACCCTCCACCAGAATCGGTTGCACCGGCACCTGGGACTCCTGGGCCAGCAAGCCAATCCCCGGCTCAAAGGGTTGCAATTTTCCGTCGTCGGAGCGGTGGCCCTCAGGAAAAACCAGCACGTGATACCCCCGGTCCATGGCCTCCCCCGCGTGGGCGAAACTCTGCCGCAATCCAGCGCCGCGGGGCAGCGGAAAAACATTGAACAACGCAGTCACCAGCCAATAGGCAAGCGGGGTGAGGAGGCTGACCAGGCGGTGGCGTTCGGCCTTGCCGTGACGCCATCCAGTTAACAGCTGTCCCGACATGGCAACCGCCACGTGGTCGCGGTCGCTGCTGCTCAGGGCGTAAAGGATAACCGGCACATCGAACGCAGTAAGGTGGTTAGCGATGAGCAAGGAAGGCCGCGTCAGTAAGAATCGCGGTGCGATGCGGGGAGCCAGCACCAGCGATACCAGCGGACGCATCACCCCCTCGATAAAGCTGACTCGCATTCCGCGGATCATCGGCCACCAGGGCCAGCGGGGAAAAACCGCTCCCCCTTCTCGTCTGGGCGGCGAAGGTAACTTGGCCGGAGCGCCAACCGACGGCCCAGCGGGAGGTACAACTATGGCGCTTTCCCTCAGCTTGCCGCTCGCTGAACCTGCGGCAGGCGGATGCCGGTAGAGCACATCGCGCAGATCGCCCACCGTTCTCACCTGCCCCCAGAGCGCGTCATCCAGCTCCACCCCGAAGCGGGTTTCGAGCGTCGACTGCAGCTGCACCATCGCGAGGCTGTCCAGGTGCAGATCCTCGGCCAGGCGGTCGCTGGAAGCCACTTCCGGCTTGGCCGCTCCTAATTCACGTAGCACCCCGACCAGCCGGTCGGCCGGATCCTCTTGAGCCTCGCCCCCGCTCGTGAGCGAACCCTGCACCCAGCTCTGCACCGTGCGCCGCAGGACCTTGCCCGTTGAAGTTCGGGGAAATTCAGGCTGCGGCCACCGCAGCCAGTAGCGAATCTGCTGGTAGGCTGCCAGTTCCCGGTTCGCGGCGTCGACCGCGATGGGCAGCACGTCTTCTTGAGCCTCGGGAATCAACACCGCGGCTGGGGCGGGGCCGGCGGTCGAGTCGTAGGCCACCACCAGGCAATCCCGCAGCCCGGGCTGTCTGCGTAACACCGCCTCCAGATCCTCTGGATGGATATTCAACCCGGCGGAAGTGACAATGACATCACTCTTGCGCCCGGCGAAGATCAGCTCGCCCTCCGCATTGCGAGTTGCCAGGTCGCCCGTCGCCAGCCAACCCGGGTCCCTCACCTGTAAGCCGCCGTGCTGCCATACCTGAGAAGCGATGGAGTCGCCGCGGACCAGGATCTCCCCATCCGGTCCGATCTGGACTTCCCGGCCGGCGAGTGGCCTGCCGATGCTGCCCCGGGCGATCTTAAACGGGTGGTTGAGAGTCACCAGCGCCGTCGTCTCCGTCATCCCGTAACCCTGGATCAAGGCGAAGCCGACAGTGGTCCAGAAGCTCTCGAGGTCGGCCGGCAAAGTCGCGCCCCCCGAAACGAATGCCCAGAACTTCCATCCCAGCCGCCGATGCACGGCGCGGAAGCGCCACCAGCGTCTCCCGATCGACTCGCCCCGGGCAGCGGCCAGGCTTTCCAAAAGCCCGGGAAACTCGGCTTCCAGCCAGGCACGGAGCAGATCGAGCACCCGCGGAACCGCCGCCAACACCGAAATGCGTTCCTGGTGAAGAAGCCTGGCCAGGCGTGGTGCCTGCAGCCGGTCTTCAAAGTGCACTTCCGCCACCAGCAACGGCGGAACCCAAAGGCCCATGAACTGCCCAAAGACGTGGCTGAGCGGGAGCGTATGCAGAATGCGCAGCGGATGCACCAGGCGCTCGTAACGCAGGTACTTGCCCATCTCCTTCTCCAGGGGATCGAGCGAGGCCAGCACATTGCCGTGGGTGTGCACGATGCCCTTGGGTTCTCCCGTGGTGCCGGAGGTAAAGATGATTTGCAGCGGCGTATCCCGCGATAGCCCGGGCGCCGGGTGGTAGTCCGGCGCTGGAAGGGAAGCAGCCATCCCGGAGAAGCCCAGCGTCGGGACGCCGGCATCCAGTGCCTGCAACAGCGCCAGATCGCCCGCCAGCAACCTCGGTTGCACCTCGGCTACGACCCGCCGGGCCAGGTCCAGGCTGCCAGCGGCATCCAGCGGCACTGCGACGATTCCGCGCAGAACGCATCCAAAGAATGCTGCCACCCACTCCACCGAGTTATTTCCCCACAGCAAAACCCGGTCTCCGGGCTGTAGGCCGAGCTGGTCGAAGGCACGCGCGCAACGTGCGCTCAACTCCGCCAGCTGCCCGTAGGTGGAAGAAAAACGGCGGTTGCCGCGGTGGGTGACTACGGCGATCTGCTCGTCATAGCGGCGGAAGTCTGCCACGAGCGTTGCCAGGTGCGGTCGCACTCGTTCAGTGTGGCACAAGACGGCCGTAAACGCTGGGATCGCGGGCACCTCGCGTAAAATAGGGGTTTTGCGCTTTACCACCTGCCGGCGGCTGGATTCCCGCTGGCGCAACGGAATTCTTAGGGAGCTTCTTGTGGCAGAAACGATTTACGACATGGTCATCATTGGCGGCGGTCCGGGCGGATATACAACTGCCATCCGCGCCGGGCAGTATGGGTTGAAGGTCGCTCTGATCGAGCGGGAAAAGAAACTGGGGGGCACCTGCCTGCACGTGGGTTGTATACCAACCAAATCCCTGCTCTTCGATGCTGAGGTCTACGACCACCTGAAGCATGCCGCCGAACACGGCATCGAGGGAGTGGGCTCGATCACCATCAACTGGAAGACCATCCTGGACCGTAAGAACGGGATCATCACCAAACACGTGAAAGGTCTCGACTTCCTCATGCGCAAGAACAAGGTCACCACGCTTGAGGGCTATGGCCGGCTCACCGGCCCGGCGAAGGATGGCATTCACTCCATCTCGGTCGAAGCCGCCAACGGCGAGAAAAAAGTCGTTCAATCAAAGGCTGTTGTCGTCGCCACCGGATCGGACGCCCGCCTGCTGCCCGGTGTTGAATCGGACGCGAACCGCATTCTGACCAATATGGAGATCCTGGCCCTGCCACAGATTCCCAAGTCTATGCTGGTGATCGGCGCCGGGGCAGTGGGGGTCGAGTTCGGCTCTATCTTCAAGAGCTTTGGCAGCGAGATCACCATTGTCGAGTACCTGCCCCGCCTGGTCCCTAACGAAGACGAAGATGTGAGCAAGGAACTGGCTCGGGTCTTTCGCAAGCGAGGCATTGACACCCATACCGGCGCCAAGGTGGAGAAAATCGAGAAGAACAACGATGGGGTCAAGGTGACCTTCACCACCGCGGATGGCAAGCAGGTGGTGAAGGAGGCGGAGACAGTGCTGGTGGCCGTTGGCCGCGCTCCCCGTACCGAGAATATCGGCCTCGAGGCTACAAAGGTCGAAGTAGAGCGGGGCTTCATCCGCGTGGACGAATGGATGCAAACCAGGGAACCCGGCATCTACGCCATCGGCGATGTTGTGGCCGGTCTGCCCCAGCTGGCCCACGTAGCCGCCATGGCGGGCATGGTGGTCGCGGCCAAGCTAGCGGGTAAGCGAGCGCGGCCCGTGCGCCGGGATCGCATCCCGGCCTGCACCTACTGCGAGCCGCAAATTGGCAGCGTCGGTCTGACCGAAGCTCAGGCCAAGGCCCAGGGCCACCAGGTGAAAGTAGGCAAGTTTCCCTTCTCTGCCAACTCCAAGGCGTCCATTGTCGGCTCGCACGAAGGCTTTGTGAAAGTTGTCGCGGATGCCAAGCACGGCGAGGTGCTGGGCGTACACATCATCGGGCCGCAGGCCACAGAGTTGGTGGCGGAAGCGGTAGTGGCCATGGAGTTGGAAGCGACCATCGAAGAGCTCATGTTTACCATTCACGCTCACCCCACGTTGGCGGAGGCAATGCTGGATGGTTTTGGCAGCGTGGAGAACATGGCCATTAATGTCTGAGCAGGTCATCTCGTTGGTGAATCTCGGCCGCCTGGATTACGCGGCGGCCCTGGCCCTGCAGCAACAGGTCTGTGCCCTGCGGCAGCAGGAATGCATCGGCGATGTGCTGTTGCTGGTCGAGCATCCGCCGGTGCTCACCCTGGGCCGGAATGCCCACCGCGAGCACGTCGTTGCCAGCGACCAATTGTTGGCACGGCGTGGGATCTCACTGTTCGAGACCAACCGCGGAGGAGACGTTACCTATCACGGACCAGGGCAGCTCGTGGGTTATCCCATTCTCAATCTGCGCGGCTTCACTCCGCCGCTGGGCATCGTCGAGTACCTGCGCAAGTTGGAAGAGGTGCTCATTCGCGCTTGTGCGGATTATGGCGTCCTCACCCAGAGATCGGCCGGCCGTGCCGGCGTCTGGACCATGCCTGGCGGTGCGGTCGCGGAAAAGAAAATTGCCGCCCTGGGCGTGCATGTAGCTCGCGGCGTGACCACCCACGGCTTTGCCCTCAATGTAACCACCGATCTCGATGACTTCGCCCTGATCGTGCCCTGCGGTATCCGCGATCGCGGCGTCACCAGCATCGAAGTGGAAGTTTCCCCCGCGCCCTCGCTCGAGCAGGTGGTCAACTCGATCGCACGGCACTTTGGCCGGGTTTTTAGCCGCCAGATCGTATGCCTGGAAGCGCTGGATGATCTGCTTCCCCATGCCCACGCAGTGACTGCAGGATTGCTCTAGAATAGGGAGTTCGCGTAGCGAAAGGGAGTCCATGCCGACCGATGTGATCATGCCCCAGATGGGTGAGTCGATTTTTGAAGGCACCATCACCAAGTGGCTGAAGAAGCAGGGTGATACGGTGCAGCGGGATGAGCCTCTGTTTGAGATTTCCACGGACAAGGTCGATGCCGAGATCCCGTCGCCCGCCAGCGGAGTGCTCACCGAAGTCAAAATCGCGGAAGGCAACACTGTCCAGATCAACACCGTGGTGGGTGTGATCGGTGAGGCGGACGGTCAGCCCGCCGTGCCCGCGGCCCCGGTTGCTGCGACCGCCGACAAGACTCCTGACAACACGCCCAACAACACGCCGACATCGACCCGCCCAGCGCCAGCAACTCACCGGCTCCCGCCGCGCCGCGACCGCTGCGCCGGCCTCCCTCACCGACGTGATCATGCCCCAGATGGGCGAGTCGATTTTTGAAGGCACCATCACCAAGTGGTTAAAGAAGCCTGGCGACATGGTGCAACAGGATGAGCCCCTGTTCGAGATCTCCACCGATAAAGTCGATGCTGAGATCCCGTCGCCCGCTGCGGGCGTACTTTCCGAGATCAAAGTGCAGGCCGGCACCACGGTTCAGATCAACACCATCGTCGCCGTGATCGGGGCTGCTGGAGCGGCTGCAGCCGCTCCCAAGTCTCCCACTCCTGCGCAACCCGCCCCTGCTCAGCCCGCACTTGCTCAGCCCGCACTTGCCACCGAGCCGGATACCGAGACCGATACAGCAGATGCCGTAACCGGAGAAAGAGTCCGCTCTTCGCCCCTGGTGCGCAAGATAGCGAAAGAAAACAATCTGGACCTGCGCCAGGTCCCCGGAACCGGCTCGTCCGGGAGAATTACCAAGGAAGACGTTCTAGGCTTTCTCGCCAAGGGAGGCGCCACTGCGCCGCCCGCCCCCAAACCCCCGGTCGCTCCCGCCGCGCCGGTTCCGGCTCCCGCCGCCGCCAAACCAGCCGCCCCCGCTCCGGCTCCTGTGGTGACCGCCGGCGACGAACTGGTGCCCCTGACCCGGATGCGTTCCATCATCGCCCAACGCATGGTCGACTCCAAGCGCACCAGCGCCCACGTCCATACCGTCTTCAAGATCGACATGAGCCGCATCGTGCGTATTCGGGAGAAGGAAAAATCCAAGTACGAGCAGCGAAACGGGGTCAAGCTCACCTACATGCCGTTTATCTCTCGGGCCGTCATTGCCACCCTGCGCAAGATGCCCATCGTGAATGCTTCGATGGAGGGCGACGCCATCCGTTACCACAAGAACATCAATCTAGGCATTGCGGTCGCTCTGGACTGGGGTCTGATTGTGCCCGTCATTCGCCAGGCGGAAGACAAGAGCTTTCTCGGCATTGCCCGCGCCATCGTCGATTTGGCAGAAAGAGCACGCGCCAAGAAGCTCAAACCGGAAGAAGTGGCATCTGGCACTTTCACTATTACCAATCCCGGCATTTTCGGCGAACAATTCGGAACCCCGGTCATCAACCAGCCGGAGTCGGCCATCCTTGGTGTCGGCGGCCTCTTTAAAGAACCAATCGTAGTTACCGATGAGAACGGATCCGATTCCATCGCGATCCGCAGCATTATCCGTCTGACGCTGGGCTTCGATCACCGTATTATCGATGGAGCCGACGCAGGCCGATTCATGGCCGAACTGAAAAAATACCTGGAGAACTGGAACGAAGACATAGGCTAGCGCCAAAGACCTGAGGTCCCTCGCATGGGTGGGTGAATCTTCAGACCTGCTCAGTGCTCTAAACAGGAGGCAGGTGAGCGCATGGCAGAGGTTGAGGTGGCAGAGATCGATCCGGTATGCGGCATGAAAGTGCTCCCGGAGAAGGCCGCATCGTCCGTTCAGCATGCAGGCCGCACCTGGTACTTCTGTTCCAAGGGTTGCGGGACAAAGTTCGAAGCGGAACCAGGCAAATACGACGGCTCGCAAGCCGCTCCCTCGGTATCCATCGGGCCCGCCCCCAGGCTCCCGGCGTCTGCGCAATACACCTGTCCCATGCATCCCGAGGTGCTGTTCTGCAAGACCAGGGGCTTGCCCTAAATGCGGCATGGCGCTTGAGCCAACCGAGCCCTCGCCGGCAACGGAGCACACCCAATACACCTGCCCCATGCATCCGCAAATCGTGCGCGACGCGCCGGGCACATGTCCTATTTGTGGCATGGCGCTTGAGCCTCGTACTGTAACCACCAGCGCGGCTAATCCAGAATTGGCCGGCATGACGCGTCGCCTGTGGCTAGGGGCTCTGTTGACGCTTCCCCTGCTCGCCGTCATGGTCTCCGATGTTTTGCCCGGCCATCCTCTGCAACACCTTGTCACAGGCGGGCTGTTGGGGTGGATGGAACTCGCCCTCGCAACGCCTGTGGTGCTCTGGGGCGGATGGCCATTCTTCGAGCGTGGCTGGGCTTCGATTGTTCATCGCAGCCTCAATATGTTTACGCTCATTGCCATTGGCGCCGGCGCAGCCTACCTCTACAGCGTTGCCGCCGTGGTCGCGCCCGGCCTCTTTCCGTCTACGTTTCGCGATGCCTCCGGAAACCTCGGACTTTACTTTGAGGCGGCCGCAGTCATCACGGTTTTGGTCCTGCTTGGCCAAGTACTGGAGTTGAGGGCCCGCAGCCGGACCAGTGGCGCGATCCAGGCACTCCTCGGCCTCGCCCCTAAAACCGCGCGCCGCATTTCCTCAGACGGGAGCGAGGCCGATGTCGCGGTCAGCGAGGTTGCCATAGGTGACCTTCTTCGTATCCGCCCAGGCGAAAAAGTGCCCGTCGACGGGCTGGTGTTGGATGGCCGTAGCTCGGTGGATGAATCGATGGTCAGCGGCGAACCCATCCCGGTAGAAAAGACCGCCGGAGACAAAGTGGTGGGCGGGACGATCAACGGAACTGGCAGCCTGGTGATGAAAGCCGAGCGCGTTGGCGCAGCCACGCTGCTGGCGCAGATTGTGAAAATGGTCAGCGAAGCACAAAGGACACGCGCCCCCATTCAACACCTCGCCGATAAGGTGGCTTCCTACTTCGTCCCGGCGGTGCTGGCCGCGGCCGCGATCACCTTTGTGGTCTGGGCGGCCTTTGGTCCGTCGCCCCGTTACGCGCATGCCCTGGTGAACGCCGTGGCTGTGCTCATCATCGCCTGTCCCTGTGCGCTAGGCCTGGCGACGCCCATGTCCATCATGGTGGGCACCGGCCGCGGCGCCGGAGAGGGGATCCTGGTCCGCAATGCAGAAGCCCTCGAGATGATGGAAAAAGTGAATACGCTGATCGTGGATAAGACGGGAACTCTAACAGAGGGTAAACCGAAGGTCAGCACCATCCTCGTCGCCCAAGGTATCGACCAGTCGCGGCTTCTGCAAACGCTCGCCAGCCTCGAAAGAGAGAGTGAACACCCTCTGGCTGCAGCCATTCTCGGGGCCGCGAAAGAGAAGGGACTCGAGTTTTTGCCGGTCGCGGAATTTAAGTCAATTACCGGCAAGGGCGTTTCAGGAACCATACAGGGCGCTTACGTTGCCGCCGGCAACGCTGCGCTCATGCGCGACCTTGGAGCTTCATCCCAGGCCATGGAGCAGCAAGCCGAAGACTTGCGCCAGGCTGGGCAAACGGTAATGTTCGTCGCCTGGGATGGCCGCCTGGCCGGCTTGGCCGGAGTCGCTGACCCCATCAGGGAATCTACCCCGCAGGCGATCCAAGAACTTAAGCGCGAAGGCATCAAGGTGGTGATGGTCACTGGAGATAACCGCACCACTGCAGCGGCCCTGGCCAGAAAGTTAGGGATAGAGTTCGAGGCCGAAGTCCTGCCGGCGGAAAAGGCTGAGGCAGTCAAGAGAATGCAATCCCTGGGAGCGGTCGTAGCCATGGCTGGGGACGGGGTCAACGACGCTCCGGCGCTGGCACAGGCGCAGGTGGGCATCGCGATGGGCACTGGGACGGACGTGGCTATGGAATCCGGCGGCATCGTCCTGGTGAAGGGCGATCTGCGCGGCATCCTCAAGGCGCGCCGCTTGAGCCAGCGAACCATGGGCAACATTCGTCAGAACCTTTTCTTTGCCTTTTTCTACAATGCTTTGGGAGTGCCGCTCGCAGCAGGCGTGCTTTTTCCGGTCTTCGGATTGCTCCTCAATCCAATGATTGCCGCCGCGGCCATGAGCTTCAGCTCCGTCTCCGTGATCACCAACGCCCTGCGCCTGCGAACCGCCCGACTGTAGAGCCTGCGTGAGATCTGCATTTAGGTTTTGTATCAGGGCAGGACTTTAGAGGCTGCGGAAAAACTCGCCGTTGGGTAGGAAAGCCGTACCTCAGGGGCTAAAGCCCTCATCAGACCCAACCATTGCGGCACGACTGAAGTCGTGCCCTGATACAAAGCATGAGCGCAGTGACTTGGAATTGGTTCTCACGCACACTCTAAAGCCCATCGTTTTTGTTTCTTCTATGTATGGGCTAAAGCGTGTGCCCTTCAAAAGGGAAGACGTAGCCCAGGGGCTAAGGCCCTCATCAGACCCAACCATTGCGGCACGACTGAAGTCGTGCCCTGATACAAAGCATCAGACCGGTGACTCCAGAAAACTCGCGCGTTCCGTAGATTTGGATGTATCCACCCTCTCCGAAATGTAGAAACTCCAGGGCACGACTAAAGTCGTGCCCCGATACAAAACATGAGTTTTTCCGCAGCCTGTTTAGTCGGGCCGTAAAGGAAGAAAAGAGAATTGGGCTTTAGCCCCTGGGGCATGCTTTACTGCCCGATCCGACTTTTTCCGCAGCCTGAAAAGGCGTGTAAGGCGCACACTTTTCCCCGCGCCGCTCCTAACCACAAACAGCGTGTTACTTGTCCTTCATCTCCATTTGCGCGCGCCGGAAAGCGTAATCACTCACGTGCACTGTGCCCTGGAATGGCCGATTAATATCGGCAATGGCCACCAACACCAACGAGATGAGCGAAGCAAACGCGCCCACCTGAATCACATGCAATGCGCCATTGGACGCACCGAACATGCAGGTAGACGCAACCGTGACCGCCCCTCCAACCAGCAGGACAAACCACAGCACGGTGGGAAGACGGGACGCGCTCTGGACCAGACGAATGCGACGAGACCCTGCTAGGGAGCTGAGCTCATAGAGGGCATGGTCTTCTGCGGTGATCTCCGTGGGCGAGGCCCCTTTGGTGGCCATCAGTGTCAGCCACATTTGCCGTGCGATGTCTTGGGTTTGCTGCGGCATGGTGTTGACCTCCATCTCTTCCCATTCCTGGTCGACCACCGCGTCACCATACGCCCGCGCCAGAGCTTTGAGTTTTTCACCCTGTTGTGCCGGAAGGCCGTCGCACAGGCGGTAGACATTCACCAGCGAATTGGCCTCCGCATCCGTATTCAGGTCAGCCGCTCCGAAATTGATCCAAACCGTGTAGAGCATGAATCCGACGATGACCGCATAGGTCGTGCCCAGAACCGAGAGCTGCCAGCCAATCAGATCATTGTGTGGCCGTCTTTTCTCAGCAGGCCAGTAATAGTTCACTACCTCCATAAAGGCCAGGGAGCCAGCCAGAGCAACCACGATGATAAGAAAATCTTGTAGTGTATCCAGCATTGCCCCTCTGCCTGAGAATTTTTCCCCCTAAGTGTATCCCGGCCATCACGCGCTTTCCGTGTAACGTTAGAAGGAAAAAGCACAGTTACCGTCCAAGGTATCGTTAAAACTCTGCCTGTTCATCGATCCAGGAATCGAGCACACTATGGACTATCGCATTAAGGGAAAATACGCGTTCGTTAATGCCGGCGCGCACGGAATAGGGGAAGCCACCGCAGATTTGCTCACCCAGGAAGGCGCAAGCGTGATTGTGGCCGATCGGGACGAAGCCACGTTGCAGCAAAAATCTCATCGGTGGTCTGGTGTGGTGGCCGCAGATCTGGCGACCGCGGATGGAGTCGAGCACGCTACCTCTTACGTACTCGCTACCTTTGGCCGAGCCCCCGACATTCTGGTCAACAATCTCGGCGTGGGTAACTCCGGATCCTTCGAAGAACTGTCCGATGAGCGTTGGGCGCAGAGCTTCGAAGTCAACCTGATGGGGTGTATTCGAACCTGCCGCAAGCTCCTTCCCAGGATGGCTGAGCTGGGCAACGCTTCGGTGGTAAATACCGGGTCGGATTTGGCCAAGCAGCCCGAGCCCACACTGATGGACTACGGCACTTGTAAAGCGGGGTTACTCTATTTAACCAAGGCACTCGCGGTGCAATACGCGCCGCGCGTCCGCGTGAACGCAGTTTTGCCGGGACCCATCTGGACGCAGATGTGGACCCGTCCCGGGGGAATCGTCGATCAACTCGTCGAAAGCTACGGTGTAGACAAAGACGCCGCCCTGAAGCGTTTTCTGGAGGACCGGTACATGCCTCTCGGCATCGGACAACCTGAGGACGTTGCGCACGCCATCGCCTTTCTCGTTTCGCCGCTCGCCAAATACATTACCGGGGCGACCCTGGACATCGGCGGAACCCTGCGCGGCTTGATCTGATCAGGAGAGACAACTTGCGTGTAGCCATCATAGGTGGAACCGGCCATATCGGCAGCTATCTAACACCGCGACTGTTTGAGGCTGGATACAAAGTCATCTGCATCACCCGGGGCTTGAAAGCTCCCTACCGCGAACACGCGGCATGGCAAGCCATCGAGCGGGTGGAGCTTAACCGCGTGGCGGAAGAGGCTGCGGGGAGCTTTGGTGGGTGCATTGCGAAGCTGGATGCAGAGGTGGTCATTGATCTCACCTGCTACCGGCTGGAGAGCGCACAACAGCTCGTCGAATCGTTGCGCGGACGGGTTGGGCACTTTCTTCACTGCGGGACGATCTGGGTACACGGCCCCAGCGTAGAGGTGCCCACTACGGAAGCAGCTTCACGGAATGCCTTCGGCGACTACGGCAAGAGGAAGGCCGCGATCGAGACTTATCTTCTGAGTCAGGAAAAAGACTTTCCGGTGACCATTCTGCACCCTGGCCACCTTGTGGGCCCTGGCTGGGCTCCGGTCAATCCCGCCGGCAACTTCAACCCGGAGGTCTTTTCGAGGTTGCGGCAGGGCAGGCAGATCCAGCTTCCGAACATTGGGATGGAAACGGTACATCACGTCCATGCCGACGATGTCGCACAATGCTTTGTCAAAGCCATCGAGCGGCGCAGCGCCGCACTGGGTGAGGCCTTCCACGTGGTGTCTCCCGCGGCGCTCACGTTGCGAGGCTATGCCGAACGTGTAAGTGAGTGGTTCGGGCATCCGGCCCAACTGCAGTTCCTGCCTTGGGAAGAGTGGCGCCAGGGAGTTACGGAACGGGAGGCTGCAGTGACCTGGGATCACATAGCCCACTCGCCCAACTGCAGCATCGCCAAAGCGCGCACCCGGTTGGGATACGAACCACACTATAGTTCGCTCGAAGCGGTGCGCGAGTCGATTGACTGGCTGATCGAGCACGGAGTCATCGGACCCTGAAGAATTTATCGGGCGTCGTTCCAATGGACCATCGGCAGTCCCGGCGCGGGCGCTCGGAAGTAGGGAATTTTTTTGCCCTTCAGCGAACCAATATAAATCGTCTGTAGATCCGGGCCGCCAAAAGTCACACTCGCCATCCATGGCGCGATGCCCTGGCCAGTGGTAAACAGTACTTGCTCATTCACGGTGTTCTCGAAGAAGGCCTTCTCCAGGGCGTCAACTTTTTTCGGGTCGCCCTCGTCCAGCAGCAGGCGAAAATCACCCTGGGGAGTGAGCACAAAGAGCTTGTCGGAATACACCAAAGTGCCCCACAGATTTCCCAGGCTGTCGAAGGCGATGCCGTCGGGCCATGCGCCCTTTCCTAGACTCGTCGGTCCGAAGATCTCGCGCTTGCTCAAGCTCCCGTCTTTGCCGACCCGCAATCGGCTCACACATCCGCCCGTGGTCTCGACCACGTACATAAACTCTTCCCGTGCATCCATGCGGATTTCGTTGGTGAAGTGAAAACCATCGGCGACGATGCGAAATTTTCCGTCGATGTACCGGGCGATGTAGCCATCCGGCAGATCGGTGCGCAGAGCGTGCATCCAGTTCTTGATACGCGTAGACACCGTGATCCAGATGCGATCCTGGGAGTCGCGTAAGACAAAGTTCACTTTACCGATCGGCTCGCCGTCAATGCTGTCGGCAAGAACCTTGGTCGCGCCGTCCCGGGTCATCAACTCCAGGCAGTCGGTGCCAAAATTCGAAATCAGAATGTCGCCATTGCGGGCAAAGGCCAGTCCATTGGGCAGCGTGCCCTCAAGATACCGGCTCGCTTCGCTGCCCACACCCTGAAAGTGACCTGACCTCTGTTGGGTAATGATCTGCTGCTTGCCGCCGGGCGAAATCCTGACCACGCCGCCACGTGCATCCGCGGACCACAGCGTGCCATCCGGTTCCGCCAAAATACATTCCGGGCGCTGCAGATCGCTGCCAATGTATTGAATCGCCGACTTCTCAAGAGCAAAATGCAGGATCGGGTTATCCGTCATGCAAATTCAGCTACCGGTTTGTCCGAATCTGCATCGGCATTCTGGTCTGCGTTGCTGAGCAGAAGACCGATTGCCTGCGCTACCTTGCATACCTGCTGCGCTGAGATGCGAAAGCGCTCCTTGGAAAAACGGGCCAGGGGCGCGGAAACACCAATCGATCCAACGATGACATCGTTATCGACCCGAATCGGGGCGGCCACACAGCGCAGATCTTCCGCGTATTCCGCCTCGTCCGTGGCAAAACCTCTCTTCTTGATCAGGGCGCAATCTTTGCTCAGCTCCTGAATCGAGGTCATGCTGTTCTTGGTGTATCTGCGCATCGGGCCTGAACCGAAGAGAGCCCGCAACTCGCGTTCATCCGCATCCGCTAATAAGGCTTTGCCATGCGCGGTGCAATAGAGGGGCACTAGCTCCCCCACTTGCCCCGCCACCGCGATTACGTTGCTGGCTGCCGCGTGGTCAATAAACAGGGCGTACTTGCCCTCGCGGATGGCAAGGTGTGCAGTTTCGTTGATTTGCGCAGCAAGCAGCTTCAGCTGCTTATTCGCCACGCGGATCAGCATGTTGCCCCAGTCGTAGCGGTGAGAGAGACGCCACATGGAGGAGCCGAGGATGTAATCTTTCCGGCCCGCGGGGCAGGCAAGAAACCCGCGGCGCCGAAGCGTGTTCGCCAGCCGGAATGCGCTGCTGCGATCGATCCCCAGCAACTCGGTCAATTCCCCGAGCGAGACAGGTTGTTTGGAGAGCGCGACCGCTTGCAGAATGGTGAGGCCGCGATCAAGACTTTGTATGAAGGGAATCTGGCGAACTTTTTCCTCGGGCATAGAGAAGGGTCCGGTTCTAGGCTCGAAACGTTATTCCCAGCGTTTCAAGGTATAACTTGCTGGTTTTAACCAGTTCCACAGGGGCAGTGGGTGACGGGTTTTTGGGATCGTTGTCGAGTTCACCCATAACCATACCATGAATTTTTCGCCCCGCCATCAAGTCCAAAATGCCGGGAATGTTCACCTTGCCCTGCCCTAAAGGGCAGTAGCCAAGAAGGTGAGGGTCAACTCCGTTGTAGTCTTTCAAATGCATGTGTTGGACCAGCGGGAGATAGTCCTTCACCACCTGCACGGCGTCGGAGCCCCCCTTGGTGAGTTGGCCGATATCTGGCCCGAACTTTACACACTCCGTATCCACCGAGTCCAAAACCGCATAGGTTTCGTCGCGCGACTCAACACAGGTCCCAGTGTGCTGGTGCAGCACCACCGTCAGGCCCTGGCCGGTGACTGCTTTCGCGGCTTCGTTCAGCGTGCTGACAATATTCGCCTTGTTGGCAGCGAAGTCATACTGGTCCCGTTTAACCTGGTTCGGGCCCAGCACAAAGATGCGGCCGTTGTATTTTTTGATCAGTTTCGCCCAGGCGACAGCCTTATCCATCTCATCCTTCCGCTTGGTCGAGTCAGTCAGGTTCAACGTGCAGTAACCGGAGATGAGCGGTAAGTGATGCTGATCGAGAGCCGTCTGCAGGCCCCCTTGCGATTCCCATTTTGTGAGGACATCGCCGAATGTTTCGAAGCCGTAGAAACCCAAATTTCCCGTGTCGGTGATGGCTTGCATCACATCATTCGGCCAGGTGATGCCGGTATGACCTACCTCGAGATTCCGTTTCGTTTTTGCGAGTGCGGGCAGTGCGGCGGTAGCCGCGCCCAGGGCGGCCAACTTCATCAAGCCGCGACGACTGATGGTTTGTTTTGCCAAGCTGATCAACCCGATAAGAGACTACTGCTGTGGCTCGCAATTGTCCAGTAGTTTTGCATAATACGCACAGCCTATCCGTCGGTCTGCCTCACGAAGGAGCGTTGGCATGGTTTATCATTTCGATAGTGGGATGAATACCGGAGGCACTAGAGAAATGGTTATAGGCCGTAGGCTTTTGGCAGTGTGCATCCTGGCTTCTGCCGGTGCGATGGGTATCACCAATGTGATCGGTCTTGCCGACACGGGGGCGAAACCGGTTATGAATGCCAAGGCTAAACGTGGCGCCGCAATCTTCCAACAAAATTGCGTGAGTTGCCACAACAAGCAGCCCAATGACAACACCCCTTTCGGTCCGCCCAACCTGCACGGCATCTTCAGCAGCAAGCCAATGGTGACCCCGCCGGTTACGCTGGAACAGGCGACCGAGACCATCAAAAACGGCAAGGCTCCGATGCCCGCCTTTGGCTCGGTGCTGACCGAAGCGCAAATTAATGACCTGATCGCCTATTTGAGGGTGCAGTAAGCCTGGGTTTTGAAGTGTACGGCTTTTAGGGCCGTACACTGGAGTTTCTACATTTTATCGAGCCCCGGGAATGATTTAATTGGGCTTCAGTTTTGGGTTTTGCTTTGTATCAGGGCACGACTTCAGTCGTGCCGCTATGAACTCGAAATGATCAGGGCTTTATAGCCCCTGTCCGCTTTCTTTCGCGCCAGATACGTATAACTGTAGGGATATCGTGCTGGTATTGCCATCTAAAGAGGGTGTGTGAGAACTTCAATTGCAAACTCAGTCCCGTAGGGACGTCTGAACTTAGCCCAGGACGTGAGTCCTGGGTTAACCGAAAAGCTGGACTAGTCCCGCCAGGGACGGCTGAAACCTCGTCCCCTGTGTTCAGCCGTCCCTTACGGGACCCACGGCACGCCGGGACAGGGCTGGTCGGATTGCTTATATCTACCCAGGACTGTCGTCCTGGGCTAAGTTCAGCTGTCCCTTCGGGACCCACGGCAGGCCGGGCAGGCTTAGTTTGCAATTGGAGTTCTCACACACGCTCTAAAGCCCTGATCATTTAGTCGACGCATCTGCACACTACTCCGGAAACTCCACATCATCGAAGAACTTATAGTTGTCAAGACTGGTCGCAGGCGCGAAAAAACAAACAACCTTCATCTCCTCGGTTCCCGTATTCCGCAACATGTGTATTTTCCCCTGCGGAAACAAAACCGAGCTCCCCGCTTTCACCGGTTCCACCACGCCCTCGATCATCACCTTGCCTGATCCCCGCACAATGTAGATGATCTCCTCCCCATTGGGGTGCGAATGCGCGGGTCTGACAGTCTCTCCGGGAGCGACCTGGATCATGCACATCGAGCAATGCCGCGCGTCGACATTTTCCTGGGTCATCAACCAGCGCAGCCGGCGCCCGGGTAAATCGAGCGCCGGGATCGAATTTTCGTCCACGATAGGTAGCTTCATGGTTTCTCCTTGACGAGTCCTTCGATGGTGCGAGCAATCGCGTCAGGGGTCAAATGAAAGGCCGCGATCAACTCTTCATAGGTCCCGGAATGAATGAACTGCGGCTGGCCGTCGCTCTTGAGCGTGTTGATGGTGATGATCCTGTCCCAGCCGTCCGCTTTCACTTTGTCGCGATTCCGATAGAGAACCTTCAGCAAATTCTGCCAGATGTATCCATTGTTTTGCTCTGCCAGAACCAACCACTGGCCGGAATTGTATAGCTCCAGCAACAGTCCCTGGTCGATCGATGGCATATCCACCACGCCCACCGGAATGCCCGCAGCCGCGCACTTTTCAGCGGCAGCCATCGCTTCGTGCACACCGCGGCCGCTGCTGATAATCGTCGCCCGGTCGGCCGGGCTGCTGCGTAGACGGTGGCCGGTCGCAAAAGCAAATACATAGTCGCTGCCGTAAAGCACTGCGGAGCTCGTGCGCATGACGCGCACATAAACCAGGCCGCGATTCCCCTCCATGATCCATCGCATGATGGCCAGCATTTGCTGAGGGCAGGAAACATCGATGATCTTCAACTGGCCGACTGCGTCGAAGGTAGTGCTGTCATCGTTGCCCATGTGCGTGGCGCCGTTGGTGCGGGTTTCGAAATTTGCCGCCGTGGCCAGGAAGGTCAGATCGAGCCCGTGGCCTTCACTCAACCAGCCGTCGGGCGCTTCGATGGCTTCCTGCCGTTCCTGGGCGCCGACGGCAATGCGGCGCAATACCTTCCAATCGAAGAATGGGCAGAAGGTGCTCACCCAGGTGTTGCCACCCAGGGCCGCGAACGCCTCGCCGATCAGCATCATGTTTGCCTCGGCGACGCCGACGTTCAACGCCCGTTTCTGATCCACAGCGGCGACGCCCGCTTCGAGGCCGCTGGTGGAGGCAAGATCCGCATCGATCGAAACCACGGCCGCATCTTTGGCGAAGACTTTCATCGCGGCGGTCACGATGTCAGAGGCCGCATATTCTTTTTTGCGATCAATCTGTGGCAATAACCTGGCGTCGTAAGCGACACGCTTATTGCGAGGAGGAACACGCCGGGTAAGGACCGGCCCAACTATGGTGGTTACCGTGCTTCCGCTCGAGTCAATTTCGAGATGCATGCGATGGGCCGCTTCCAGCAGGTTGTCGCGGGTCGCCTCTCCTTCGGTGCTGCCCGCCAGCCGCTCGCAGTAGAGAGCAAATTCATCAATCCGAGCCTGCCGCTGCTCCGCCTGCAGAGCGTATTCCTGCGCAATCAAACTGTCCGGCATGGTGACTTTATGTTTGTTCAGGAAATCCGAAAAGGAACCAAAGCCTTTTCTGCTGTTGCAGATGATGGCTGTGGGCATTCCATTGCGAGGGCCAAAGCGGAACTTCTTGAGGGCCGCAACCACGCCGTCGTATTGGGTTGCATCCACGGTGTAGGCCAGCCATCCAAAGGAGCGAAAGACCGTCTCCAAATCAGGCATGGGAAAAATCAAGCGGGTGTGAAGGTCAAGCTGCCCGTTGTTGCGATCGACCAGCACGCACAGATTGTCGAGATGGTTTTGCCCCGCATACATCACCGCTTCCCAGATAGGACCTTCCTGCAACTCCCCGTCGCCGGTCATGCAATAAGAATCGAATCGCGGGCTGCTGTGGCCGGCGATGGCAAAGCCCTGGGCCACACCAAATCCCTGCCCCATCGGTCCGGTAGCAATATGCACTCCGGGTAAAATCGGCCCCGGGTGTCCATTCAGAATGCTGGCAAACGACCGCGAGTTCTTGAGCGTCTTGCGGTCGAAGTAGCCCAGTTCGGCATAGATGGAGGCCAGGGCCGCGACTGCATGCCCTTTGCTCAAAGTGAAAATGTCCTGTCCGCGACGCGTTGGATCTTCGATATCCAGGTGAAGGAAGCCACCATAGAAAAGCGCGACCAGCGGGATGATGGAGGAAAAAGCACCGCCTGCATGGAGACCCTTGTCGACGGCATCGCGGCATTGCTCCAGGGTAAGCAGGCGAATGTCGGAATCCTTGATGGCCAGCAGTTTCAGGATGCCCTGGCGCAAGGCGTAATCTTCATCACGGAAGAATTCCCGGCTCAATCGTTCACGCCGGGCGGTAGTGTATGCAGGAGTTTTCATCCGATCCTTATTCGGGGCTACTTACCGACCCACCCGCCATCGACATACAGCGATTGGCCGGTTACGTACTTCGCCTCGTCCGAGGCAAAAAACGCAGCCACGGTTCCAATCTCTTGTGGTTGTCCCGCGCGGCCTAACGAGATCTGGGCCACCACCCCGGCCAGGATGCTTGGGTCGGGATGTTTCAGAACCCAATCGACCATCGGGGTCTCGATCAAACCCGGGTGAATACAATTCACGCGGATTCCCAACAGTCCCATTTCCGCGGATACATTGCGCGTGAGCGCCTCGATCGCCAGCTTGGCCGGCGCGTAGTGAGTACGTCCAGGCAACACCTTGCCCGCCTGGATGGAACCAATATTAACGATGGAACCCGCGCGCCCCGCCGCTACGGCCTGGCGGCAGAAAACCTGGGAGCAGAGCCACTCTCCCCACAAATTAGTGTTGACCAGATCGCTCCACTGGCGATCAGTCAGATCCAGAAAAGGAACAATGGTTTCGATGCCTGCGTTGTTCACCAACACGTCCACCCGCCCCAGTTCTCTCTCCGCTCGCTCGAACATGGCCTCGACCTGCGAGCGCTCCCTGACGTCTGCCTCGACCACCAGGGCTCGCCGTCCTTTACTCCTGACCCATTCCGCGACCGCGCACGCCTTGTCGCACGATCCGACGTGATTGATGACGAGGTCAGCACCTTCCTCGGCGAACACTTCGGCGATGCCTTTGCCGATCCCCTGGCTGGCTCCGGTAATGAGCGCTACTTTATTGCGGAGCTTCATGGTCACCTCTTACCTCAGTGGATCGTCCAGCCACCATCGACCATCAGCACGTGTCCGACCACCATATCGGAAAGCGGGCTGGAGAGAAACAGTACCGCGCCGACCAGGTCCTCGGGCTGATTCCATCGTCCGCGCGGAATCATTTCCTTGGTGGCCCATTCTTTGTAGCCGGGGCGTTCCAGGATATTTTTTCGTGACTCGGTCTCCGTGATGCAAGGCGCGACTACGTTTACCAGCACTCCGTCTTTAGCCCATTCGAGCGAAAGGGCGCGCGACAGGTGGTGAACCCCCGCCTTGGCTGCTGCATAGACGGATCGCCCCTTGAAAGCAATCTCTCCGAAGTTGGAGCCGATATTGATGATTCTCCCACCGCCCTGAGGAATCATCATCCGGGCGGCGGCTTGAGAGGCAAAGAACACGCTCTTCAAAGAGGCCGCCATGGTGCGGTCGTACTCCTCTTCGCTCACATCCAGGGCTGGCGTGGTCCCCGTCCAGCCGGCATTGTTGACCAGGATGTCGATGCGTCCGAAAGTCGAATGAGCCAGGTCCATCAATGCTCGAACCTGATCGACCTCGGCAACATCGGTCTGCACGATCAGGGCCTTGCGCCCCAAGGCTTCAATCTCGGCCTTGACTGCCTTGATCTCATCCTGGCGCTTATCAGGGTATTTCGCCAGCACAACATGAGCCCCGGCTTGCGCCAGTCCAAGGGCGATCGCACGACCGATCCCTTGAGAGGCCCCGGTGACGATCGCTACCTTATCCCGCAGTCCGAAGCTTGAATAATCCATTGACCCTAACCCTGACTTTGTATAGTAAGCTGGAATGTTTGCAGAATATACAACGTAGCCTATCAGCTAACTTATCGATGGTCAATCACCGGCAAACCTCACGAGGGCGGTTGTCCGGTCAACTCTGGAGTTTCTCATTTTCTCGAGCCCGCGGTGTGATCTATCGAGCTTCAGTTTCGGGTTTTGCTTTGTATCAGGGCACGACTTCGGTCGTGCCGCACAGAACCCAAAATGATCAGGGCTTTAGCCCCTGCCAGCTTTCTTTCGCGCCAGATACGTGTAACTGTAGGGATATAGTTCCACAGATCCGCCAACCCTGCCTTCACGGAATCCTGCTGGATATTTACGGAAACCATCCATTTCCTCCGCAGCCTCTGAAGCCGCAGAGTTTCTCTTCAACTCTGGGGCTGCAAAGGCGTGAATCCCTGAAGGAGTCCAAGCAGTAATTAGAACGTGATCTTTCCCGCCATTTGCAGCAACCGCGGCAAATTCAAATCAGTGGTGATATTGCCGAATTGGGAGTTTCCGACAACCGTGTTCGGGCTGCCAAACTGGACACGATTGAACAGGTTGAAGGCCTCGACCCGGAACTCGAAAGTAACATTCTCGTGGATCGGGGTGTCTTTATAGAGAGCAAAGTCATAGTTCGCAACGCCCGGAGTACGCAGCTGATTGTCTGTCCTGGATTCGTTGCCGTAAGTGAAGAGTGGCACTGGGTTGGTGTTAAAGCAAGCAAGGTTGAAATAATTATTCGCAGCCCCCTCCACTTTACCCAGGCGATTGAAGATGCCGCCTCCAATCGCTTTCTGGCAACCCGGAGTGATGTTCGGCCTGGTGTTAACGCCAAAAGCATAACTAGAGATGTTGTTGGTCGCGTTGGTAAAGCCCAATGGGTAACCAGCCTGAAACGTGGTGACACCATCGACGCCCCAGCCCGCGGCAACCGCATTGGCGATCCCCGACAGGTTGCTTAAGAACATCCTTCCTTTTCCGATGGGAAGCTCATACACATAGCTGGCGACCAGGCGTTGCCGGGAATCAAAGCTCGAAAGCGAGTACTCGCCTTGAAGATTGTTCACGTCTTGGAAATTAGCGGTTGTGGTCGAGTCCAGCCAGCTGGTAAGGTACTCCGCATTGGTCATCAACTTCGAGAAAGTGTACGAACCCAATAAAGTTCCGCCGGCCGAGAAGCGTTTTTCCAACTTCATTTGGAGCGAGTCGTAGTTGCTCACGCCCGCGTAGTTCCCCGAATTGGAAATACTTCCATACTGAGGAAACGGCCGGGCTAACTGGTTCGCAGGAACGGTCGCATTTTGCAAGACACCCTGCGATATTTTTCCGTAGAACGGATTGGCTACTGTTTTGGTAAAGAAGCAGTTCTTTAGATCGCCACTGGCACATGTGGGATCCAGGTGCGCTTGGTTGAGCGTACTGTCCGGCACTTGGTTGATGGTGTGGCTGATAGGAAGATTCGCGCCATGAAGTCCGGCATACGCGACCTCGAAAGCCACACCCATGGGAAGCTGACGCTGCACGGCGAAGTTCCATTGATAGGTCGCGCCGTTGGGTTCAGTTGCCAACAGTGCCTGCGGGTTTCCACCGAGAAGGATCTGCTGATAATTAGGGTTGCGATGTGGCGGCCCGATCAAGCCATTCGGATAAGGGTCATCCAGAGTGTTGCCTGGAGTCTGGTTGTTATTGGTGGATTGCACCATCAGGTTATTGATGAAGTTAATCCCAGCCTGGAGCGGTGCCTCGGGAAACTGCAGGTCCGACGGTATTACAAATTTGCCCCAGCCCAGCCGCAACACCGTGGCATCGTTCAAACGGTATGCCAGCCCGAGGCGCGGCGACCAGTTATCGAAGTGCTCGTTCCGTACTCCGCTTGCCGGATGCTGCGGACTACTCACCAGGTCAAATGCACCGGGGACACCGACGATCGGGTTGATCTCCGTCGGATTAAACGTATCGGCGTAGCCGTGCCGCGCCACGTAAACCCCGGGAATTTCGTAACGTAAACCCAGCGTGAGTGTGAGTTTGTTGTTCGCCTGCCAGGTATCCTGAGCGTAATAACCCTGGTAGTAAATCGTCTGCAGGGTCGGCGGAGCAATCTGAACCGTCTGCGAAGTGCCCGAAACCGACGTACCACTCACATCTCCCAGCAGGAAGGACGCAAATGGGTTGCCTGTGGAGCCTGGACTTGTAGCGCTCTGGCCGGTGAAGACATTGTCAAAGGTGAAGACACCGCCGGGAGCATTGTTTTGAAAATATGCCATCTCCAGACGACGCAGATCGGCTCCGGCTTTCAGCGTGTGACGTCCGAGGATCTTGGTAAAGGTCGGGGCGATTACGTAATTGTTGTTGATCGAGAAAATCAGGCCAGTGCCCACCCCGTTATAAGTAGGATTTGCCCATGAGGATCGATGGGAGCGTCGTCGATGGAGAGAAACCGTTGTACTGGGCAATCTGCGAAAAATACCCCGGAAAACCAAGCTTGGTTTCATCGTAGCCCAAAGTTCCCGGCGTTCTCTTGTAGTTCCAGCGCAGGAAGGAAAGATGAAGGTCGGCGATGGTCGTGGGGTTGAAAATGTAAGTATCGCCCACCACAGCCTGCTGCGTGGTGAATGCCTCGGGCGAGATCGGGTCACCACTGATCAGGCCGTTCTGGTAGGGCTCCGCTCCATGGTTCTGCGATTTCCACCAGGTGTAGCGCTCGAACAGGCTCTGCTTTGAACTGAGCGTTTGATCTCCGCGTATCGTGTATTGGTCATTCACGCCGCCTGAATTGCCAAACCTGGAGAAATCGTTAGAGACCTTGGCCGTTGGGATTCGCCACCGTGGGCGCAGCCCAGTAGGGAAACGCGATCAGGCTCTTGGCCACTGTGCTGAAGCGGCTTTCGGGAATGATGTTGTTGGGAAATTGTTGACGGGTAGGCTGGGTTCCGGCCAACTGTGCAGGCGTGCAGGCAGGATTGCCGTTATAGCCGCAGGTGGTCAGCGGGTCATAGATGTTGGTGCCGGTCTGCGAAAAATCGCCCGTTCTCATGGCCAGCGTGGGTACGTTGTATCGTAGATCTTGCCCTGCGCCTGCCGGTATCCCTGGTAGTCACCAAAGATAAACACCTTGTCTCTTTTGATCGGTCCGCCAATGTTTGCGCCGAATTGGTTCAGATGGAAAGGCTGCTTGCCGGTGTGGTTCCGCTTGGCAAAGAAGTCGTTCGCGTTCAGAACCGTATTGCGAAAATATTCATACGTTGTTCCATGAAACGAGTTGGTTCCGGACTTGGTCGCCATGTTGATCACGCCGCCGGTGTACATACCAAACTCAGCGGTGTTGTTGTTGGTCTGAACCTTGAACTCCTGGATCACATCCTGATCGGGTACGAGCTCGACAGTGTTTCCGTAGGAGGTGTTGACGGGAGAACCATCGACCAACACCGAGCTTTGATTCCCGTTCCCGCCGCCAATCTGATAATTGCCGGCGGAGAAAACATTCTGTCCGGTGAGGTTGCCCGAGGAGCTACCCTGGGGCACGACGCCCGGTACCAGCGCCACGAGCGCAAGGACGTTTCGGCCATTCAGCGGGATATTCGTGACTGCCTTGCCCGCAACGACTTGCCCCAGCGAAGCGGTTTCCGTTTGCATGATGGGCGCCTGCGAGGTGACCACTACCTGCTGGTTGACCGCCCCGACCTCCATGGTCGCGTTCACGCGGAACACCTGGTCTACCTGCACCACAATCTCATCACGGGTGTAGCGCTTGAAGCCGGTCCCCGATATGTCGATCTTGTAAGTGCCGGGCAACAGCAGAACAAACTGGTAGTTGCCCGAGGCGTCCGTAGTCGCGCTGTGGCCTTCGCCGGTCGCATCGTTCGTGAGCGTGACCGTTACTCCGACTACCGTTGCTCCGGATGGGTCAGTCACCGTTCCTACGATCGAACCGGTGGTGGTTTGACCCAGGGTTAAGAGCGAAGACATGGAAAAACATACTGCGATAGCTAATAGCGTCCGGCCTAATGATCCTCGAAATACTTGCATGAACTTCACCTCTATTTTTAAGGTCGCTGGTGTTCGTATTATGCAATTGCTTTTGCATCTACACCGAGGCACGCTATCACGCGGCGAAAGCACAGTCAAGGAAGTATTTTTTGGGTATTGAAGTAATTCTGCCGGGAGCGAAAAACAGCGCTATCGGGCGAGGTAAATAAGCGGAAAAACGCCCAAAAACCGATAATTAGGGCAGATTTCCGCTTGGTGCTTAAATCGTGCTACCGGGCTTTGCCGGCCGGGTTTGGTTTG
Source organism: uncultured Acidobacteriaceae bacterium (assembly GCA_963717225.1). GTDB lineage: Bacteria > Acidobacteriota > Terriglobia > Terriglobales > Acidobacteriaceae > PALSA-350. The sequence goes on from CAVQWB010000046.1 coordinate 240,203, forward strand.
CCCCAAAAGATATACGTCCCGCTCCTGGTGGAAGTGACAATATCCATCCTCCCATCGCCGTTCAGGTCGACGGCAAGGATGTCAGATCCGGCGCCGGCCTGTTCCAGGGTGTGCCAGCCGGCCAGCGTTGCCCCGCCGCCATCGGGCAGAAAGCTGGGAACGCTTAACGTGGGTGCCGCTTCCTGGCCTCGACTGCGGGCCAGGGGAATCGCGATCATGGAGAGTGTGATGACAGAGACCGACCAAATCCGCATTGCGTAACCCGGAAATGGCTTGGACTCCACGACGGTTTGCTAGCTTCACATTATGCAATGGCGATTTCATTAGATCGCGAAAAGTTATCATGCCTGCCGAAACACAGTCAATCGGTCGTAGACACAGCGGGAGAGCTATATGAGAAGAGCGTCCTGTTATTTGAGCGGCTGCATGGTTCGCTGCTTACGGTTGCACTGCTCATCTCGCACCTACTTCCCCTGGTATTCATACCACTTGAGAGAGTTCGAGCCTCGGGTATCGATGCATACGACATCGTTGTTTCGCCGGTTGCCTTTTACATCTGCGGTCACGCAGCTCTGGGCAGACATGTCGTTATCCATCAGCATCCTCTGCCACCTCTGGCCGGTGGCGTCGCTGGCTCGATAGAAGAACAAGCCGGCCCTCGTCCCGCTGCCTGAGGCGACAATCTCTGGAACGCCATCACCGTCCACGTCGACCAATGTGAGGGTGTGACCGTTCACCAGGCTGTCATCGATCACGTTTCGCTGGTAGTGGCCTCGAGCGTCCTGCGTGTACACGACGACCATGTTGCCGTGGAATGGTTCAATGGTGACGAAGAACTGTTTGCCCTTCATTTTCCCAACAGCAATCTCGCCTGCGCCGCCATGGGGCCATTCGGCCGGATTGCCGGCAGCAATCTCCAGGTGTTTCCATTGCCCATCTTTGCCGAAGCTGTGTACAAACACACCGCTATAGCCGGCCGTTAGCAAATCCTGCCGCCCGTCGCCATACCAATCGAACGCCAGCAATCCGTGAACAACTCCCTTGTTTTCCTGCGGAATGAGTTCGCGTTTCCAATCTCCTGGACGATACATCAGCAGTGGAGTGGGCAAGTGATCAGGATCCGGGAACCCCTTTGCCTCCGCGTTCAGAACCGGAGCGACGACGAGCACGTTGTGGCCCTTGCCGGTAATGTCTGCGAAGCGAACGCGATGCGCCGCCGGCATCCGGTCGATTTCTTTAAGCGTCCATGGAGCCTTGGGGTCTCCATTGCTATGCAGGATCGCGATGTTGCCCGTGCTCTTGGCCGGGTTCGAGTTGAATCCATAGGCCAGGGCGATCTCCGGAATTCCATCATTGTCCAGGTCGGCAGCGGCTGCGTTGATCATGTGTGCGGCGGAAACGAGGACATGGGGTGTCCATGAGGGGTTCTCATACCACATCAGCGAATCGGCCCCGCTGCCTAGTCCGATCAGGTCCACCTTGCCGTCATGGTTGATGTCGGCGGCCACAACCTGGTAGCCGCCCCGAATACCGGTTGCGATCGTATGTGCGGTAAAAGGCGCAGTAATCGCCGGCGGCGGAACCGCTGCTGGGCCAGCGGGTGGACCCGCAGACTGTGTCGCCTGGGTTGCCGCTCCCGCAACCGCGCTGATGAATCCAAGGCTCATAGAAAAAAGCCATCTCAGTATGCATTGAGCCGTCCATTCCATAATGGCCAGATGCTAGAGCATTCTCTTGGAACTGTCTCTTCCCGAAGCGTATGATCCGACTTTTCTTTGCGGTAGGCCTGCATGCGGGCCTTTAACCCCTGAGCTACGTTTTCTTTCCCTGAACTGTTCGGCCTTCCAACGAGAAAATGTAGAAACTCCAGGCCCGGGGCTTGTGTCCTGGGTATGATTTGATAGCATGATCCCCCAGGGACGGCTGAATTCATCCAGATCGTCAGTCCTCACTACCAATCGAGCCGCGTACGGCAACACTGAAGCCGTACCCTTCATGCAAAGACTTAAAGGGAAAATCGTATGCCCAAACAGGTCGAGCTTTATGATGGCGAGTACGGTAACTATGATTCCGACATTTACCGGCAAGTACGAATCGAGACCTACGGCGTAGATTTCGGTCAGACCAGTTGGGTCACAAATGAAGAGTCAGAGCAGATCCCGGGCTTGCTGGAACTCACCAGTAACTCATCGGTGTTGGAGATCGGTTGCGGCTCCGGGGTCTACGCCTTGCACCTCGCACAAACCACCGGTTGCAGCGTCACAGGTCTCGACATAAATGCTCTGGGTATTCGCAACGCCAACCAGTTGGCCCTGAACAGAGGCCTGGACCGGCAGATACGGTTTGCAGTATGCGATGTTTCGAAGCCCCTGCCATTTGCGGATGAAACCTTCGACGCTGTTTTCTCAAACGATGTGCTGTGCCACATTCAGGGAAGATTCTCTCTCCTTGCCGAGATGTACCGCGTTCTGAAGCTCGGCGGAAGGCCGATGTTATTCAGCGACGCCCTGATCATCGGAGGCCTGATTTCGCAGGAGGAGATCGCCACCCGCAGTTCGATCGGGTTTTATTTGTTTAGTCCTCCGGGAGAAAACGAGCGCTTGATCCTGCAAGCCGGATTCACTGGTCTCAAAGTATCGGATACGACGGAGCAAGCAGCCTGCATCGCAGCCAGGTGGCACCAGGCGCGGCAGAAATACAGAGAGCGCCTGCTCGCCTTGGAAGGTGAACAGACATGGGCGGGGCTGCAACGATTCCTTTCCAGCGTGCAGGGACTGACCGAGGAAAGACGTCTGCTCAGGCTTCTCTACCAGGCACGGAAAGCGTGAAGGTTTCGATCAATGCTCGAAAAGCAGCATTACGTAGGCGAGAAAGAGTAAGCAGTGCACCGCGCCCATCAGCACGTTGGTTCGATTGCTGGTAAAGGTAAGGCCCGATACCGCGAGGGTAAGCACCAGCAGTACAGAATTCGCCGGGTCCAGTCCCAGGACCACGGTCTTTCCGGTTATCAGGCCAATCGTCAAAACCGCGGGAATGGTCAAACCGATCGACGCCAGCACGGAACCCAACAGGATGTTGATCGAGCGCTGTAGATCATTGGCCAGTGCCGCCCGGGTTGCGCTGAGCGATTCGGGAGACAGGATGAGCGCAGCCACCAGGAAGCCTCCCAACGCTGCCGGCGCGTGGAGAACGTCGATCCCGTGGTCGATGGGAACCGCGATTTCCTCCGCCAGCACAATGATGGGCAGCAGGTACATCACCAGCAATATCCCGTGATAAGTAAGCGAATTGGTTTCTCCGTGGGCTGCTGCCTCGACCGCAGCGATTGCCCCGCCCGCCGGCCTGACGAAATAGTCGCGATGCCTCCAGTTCTGGATAATGAGAAAGAGAACATAGATGGCGATCGACATCACTACCAGGAAAACGGACTGAAAGGCAGAGAACGTGGGCCCTGGAGAGGCTTCGGTGAAGTTCGGGAGCACCAGGCCGAGCACCGTCAAAGACACAATTAGAGACAGGAAAGAGTTAGCTCCCCGCAGGTTGTATTCCTGCTCGCGGTGGCGCAGGCCCCCCAGCAGCAACGAGACCCCGACCATGCCATTGAGCACAATCATCACCACCCCGAACATGGCGTCGCGTGCCAGGGCCGGTTTGCCATCACCGGTTAGCATGACCGCGGAGATCATCATCACTTCGATGCCAATGACGGCAAGCGTGAGCACCAACGTGCCTAAAGGTTCGCCGAGCTGTGTAGCCAGACTCTCTGCGTGATGTACGACGGCGAAGGCCGCGCCCATGATTACGGCGAAGAGCCAAACCAGCATCAAGGCGAACCAGAACGGATTCGACAGATCGGCGAGCCACGCCTTTACCAAACAGCAGAAACAAAGCCGTCGTGACGAAGGCCACCGCCAGCAGCCATTCCCGCCGCAGACTCGAAAACCAGGGAGAACTCATGCAGTAGTCCTACCAGAAAAACAGAAGCCGCAGGTGAGCATTCCTGGGCAACGAACCCCTGGCGGAATCTTTGCCTTTAACATGGCGGTCCATCATCGGCGGAACGTTTGTTACGCGAGCGGAGGACACGGCGGCCTACGGGCACACGCCAACCTACTACGGCCGAAGCGATACAAATAGAGTCATTGTCCTTAATGGATCAGGAGATGCCGGCGATGATCTTCCGATATTCATCCTCGGTGAAGGCGCGGAGCGTTTCCGTGTGAACGCTTCCTTTCGACGCCAGAGCGAGACTCATGCGGGCGAAGGTCGCGTCATCGGGAGCTTCGGCCACAATCGCCATATCGTATTGACCCATCAGCGCGAAGACACTGATGATCTTGCCGCCGGCAGCCTCAAAGGCTTTTTTGCCGGCATCCAGGCGGGCAGGGCTGTCCTTGATCTTTTCCACGCCTTCTTTTGTCCAACGCAATAAGGAAAGATATGTCGCCATCGTTGAAACCTCGGCGCGAATTATAGCCCCCGAACTTCGTCTCTGGCCGGGGAAGTAAACTGTGGCCATGGTAATGACATGACCTGGCTGATCTGGGCCGTCCTCTCTGCTCTGTTCGCTGCCGCAACCGCCTTGCTTGCCAAGATCGGTGTCGCCCATGTGGACCCGAACCTGGCCACCGCCATTCGAACCTCAGTGGTCGTGGTCTTTGCCTGGACCATCGCTTTCAGTCTCGGTTCGCACGCCGGTTTCCTTCACGTGGGCCGCCGCAGTTGGCTGTTTCTCATCGCCTCGGGTCTGGCAACCGGCTTATCGTGGATTTGTTATTTTCATGCGCTCTCCCTGGGAGAGGCATCGAAGGTAGCACCCATCGACAAGTTGAGCGTGGTCTTTGTTGTGCTTTTAGCATGGCCACTGCTGGGCGAAACCATTTCGTTGGCTAAGGCGGCTGGGGTGCTGTTGATCGCTGCCGGCGCTATCGTTCTCGCCTGGGCCTAACCTGGGTTGCGAAAAACTCTGGACCAAGGCCAAATCCCGTCGGGTCGGGTGGCCCATTCAAGCCGTTTTTTGGCTTGAGTGGGCTGCGCGCCTGGGCCTTACAGTTCTATGGCAGACGAGGGCTTTTTACGGCATGCGTGAAACTCGGGATTTAGAATTTGAGTCCCGAAGGGACGGCTGAACTTAGCCCAGGACGCTAGTCCTGGGTTGGATTTGAAAGGACGACTCAGTCCCGCAGGGACGGCTGAAAATCGGCCGCGACGCAATCCTCCTTCAGCCGTCCCTTCGGGACCCACGGCACGCCGGGGCAGGCTCAATCATGTTTCTTGATGAACCCAGGACTGGCGTCCTGGGCTAAGTTCAGCCGTCCCTTCGGGACTCAAATTCTAAATCCCGAGTTCTCTCAAACCCTCTTTTAGCCCTTGGGGCACGGCTTTATTTCGTTCCTCCAGAAATTTCTCCGCCGCTCACCCCGCCGCCGGTCGTGTGCTCTCCGCTATCTGTTTGAACCGTTCGACAATAGGCCGCGAGTCTCCTGCGAGCCAGGCGAGTTCAATGTGGCTCACCGCCTTTGCGCCGCGAAGCGGAAGGCAAACGACTTCCGTCGAGGCGATACGGCGAACACATGCGGGCGCGATCGAAACTCCCTGCCCGGCGGCAATCAACTGCAGGATCGTGAGCCAGTGGGATGCTTCCTGAACAATTTGCGGACGAAACCCGTGCTCCTCACACAGCGTCAAAGGTTTCTCATAGGCCCGTGCGCCCGCGCTGCGGGGGTAGTAAACGAAGGGATCGTCACGTAGCGAGGCGACCGAGATAGTCTTCTGCTTCGCGCAAGGATGGGTTGCCGGCAGAACAGCGACGAACGGTTCGGAGAGGATCGTGGTTACTTGAAGGCCCTCGAAGGGATCTCCGTCGCGCAGAATCCCCGCGTCGAGCGTTCCGTTCTCCAGTCCCTCGGTAACTAAAGCGGTGAAGGATTCATGCAAATGCAGCCTCACCCGCGGATACGCCTCCCGGTAGGAGCGGAAGATGCCAGGTAGCGTAGTCAGCATGGCGGATCCGATGAAGCCGATATGCAGCGAGCCAACGTCGCCCCGCCCAATGCTGCGGGTCTCGTCGATATCACGCTGCACATTGCGCAGCGTGCGCTGCGCGCGCTGCAGCAAAGCGTCGCCGGCCGTGGTTAAGCTGACAGAACGGGAGGTGCGGGTGAAGAGTGGATATCCCAGCAATTCTTCAAGCTTGCGTATCTGCTGTGAGAGGGGCGGTTGGGCAAGATGGAGCCGTTCCGCCGCGCGCCCAAAGTGCAACTCCTCAGCAACCGCGACAAAGTAACGCAGATGTCTGAGTTCAATATCTCTATCCATATACAAAAGATCTTAATCCAGCAAAACAAGATATTGGACGTAATCGATGCCCGGATGCAGACTGCTGTTAGGGGAGAGCAAAATGCATAACGACGGGACTCAAGTGCTGAGCGGTGAGCATGCGGTCAATCCTCCGCACGTTGAAATTCGACAACTTAAATCGGGAGAGGATGCGACTGCCTTCAGGACCCTGAACGAAGAGTGGATCAGTCGCTACTTCACCCTGGAGAAAATGGATCGCGAAACTCTGGGCGACCCGGAGAGCATGATCCTGAAGAAGGGCGGTTGTATTCTCATGGCTTATCTCGGCCAGCAAGCAATTGGCTGTGTCGCTTTGATTCCCATGGGCAACGGTGTGTATGAACTGTCGAAGATGGCGGTTTCGCCGGAAATGCGTGGGCTTGGGATCGGCCGCAGGTTGCTGGAGCATGCCATTGCGCAGGCGAAGCGCATGGGGGCCAAGTCGTTATTCCTGGGCAGCAATTCCAGGCTCGAAAATGCGGTACATCTCTATGAGTCGGTCGGTTTTCGGCATGTGCCTCCGGAACGTATTCCAGAAATGCCCTATGCGCGCGCGAATGTCTTTATGGAGCTGTCACTCTGAATTTTTCGTGAGTCACCGCTCTGCTGCTTTGTATCAGGGCACGACTTTAGCCGGGCCGGAAAGGCCCGGTCTGCGACAAAGCCCGGGTGCCCCATATCTGCCCGGTTTTGGCAGATGTGGATTCCACAAACCTCAACCCCTGACTGTGCAGGGCGTAGATGGCCATGGACAAGATCGGTTGCTGGTAGAGAGTGATCGGTGGACAGCCGTTGAATCCCACATCTGCCAAAACCGGGCGATATGGGCACCCGTCACTCGTTACGCATAGAGATCTCACTACTGGCAGCGATTACTTTATTTGTTTACCCAGGGATCTGTGAGAAATGCCTGCTTAATGTACGGCCTAAAGGCCGTACCCTTCAAAAAGAAGGGTTCTCACACACCCTCTTTAGCCGCTGAAGTATGTCTACTTTCCCTGAAGGGTACGGGTAGGCCGGGGGATTTATCCCCGGCGTAAACGCAATGTAATCATCGTGGGCTTTATTGAATGCTGCGAAGGTAATGTCCTCCTCGCAGGTTGAGCTGCCGAACGGCGCCCGAAGCCGAACTGAAAGGGAAGTAGCGCCGCAGGGGCTAAAGCCCTCGTCCTACTGGCCCTTTCGGCACGACTGAAGTCGTGCCCTGATACAAAGCGCTTTTCGAAATTGGCTCGAAACAGACTGACGCGGACATTAGTTTTGCAGTCACCAATAGCCCCTGGGGTATGCTTTTCTGCCCATCCGACCGTTTCCGCAGCCTGCGTAGCAGCCTGTCTGCACAATCATAGTAACCGCGCCGGTCAGGCTTTCCAGGGTCGCTCTCGACCACAAATCGGGGACAATAGAAATGACCTATGCGAAAACCTCTGCTTGCGCTGGCCGTTTCCGCTTTTGGTATCGGTACATCGGAATTCATCATCATGGGGCTGCTGCCGGATCTTGCTCACAGCTTCCGCGTCAGTATTCCAAAGACCGGGATTCTGGTCTCCGGCTATGCACTCAGCGTCACTCTGGGATCACCGCTCGTGGCCCTCGCCTTGTCGCGCATGGATCGTAAACGCGCACTGCTGATTTTGATGGGCATGTTTCTCGTCGGCAATGCGCTCTGCGCCCTGGCTCCGACCTTTCTGCTTCTTCTCCTGGCGCGCATTCTCACTGCGCTTTGCCACGGAGCTTTCTTTGGCATCGGCAGCATCGTGGCGTCGCATCTGGTGCCGCGCTCCGAACGGGCCCAGGCAATCGCACTCATGTTCAGCGGCCTGACGCTGGCGAATGTGCTCGGCGTTCCCGCTGGGACTGCTTTAGGCCAGGCGTTCGGATGGCGGTTTGCCTTTTGGGCCTTGGTTCCGATTGGCCTGATCGCCGGTCTCGGACTGCTTCGCCTGGTGCCGCACCAGCCCGCAGAAAGGATCCACCTCAAGCACGAATTCCACGCTGTGATGCGCCCCCAGGTGCAACTGGTGCTTGCCCTCAGCACGCTATCTTCGGTTTCCTTGTTCTGCGTATTTACCTACATCGCGCCGATTCTCGAGCAGGTAACGCATCTGTCGCCGGCCGCGGTGACCAGGGTTCTGGTGGTCTTCGGCGTGGGCATTACCGTGGGTAATCTGCTCGGCGGCAGACTGGCAGACTGGAAGCAAATGCCCGTTCTCCTGGCCGGATTCATGCTGCTGATCCTGATGTTCCTGGCCATGCCCTTCCTGGAACTCACCGTGGTGCCGGCGGTGGTCATGGTCCTGGTGTGGGGTTGCATCCACTTTGCCGCCGGGGCTCCCTTGCAGTCGCGGATCGTCGATCAGGCGAAAGGAGCGCCGAATCTGGCCTCGACCCTGAATCAGGGCGCCTTCAATCTGGGAAACGCGCTGGGCGCAAGTCTGGGCGGTATCATGCTGACCGAAGGTATCGGCTATCGCTATCTGTCCTTGGGGAGCGCGGCTGTTGCCAGCGTGGCGCTGGTGGTAGCGGTCATCGCTTTGCGGGTCGAGCAAAAGGAGAATGGGCCTGCGGAAAAAAATGAGATGGTGCCGGTCTAAGAACGAATAAGCGCCGCTACGTCACCTTGCCGGAACTCGTGATCAGGGCAATTTCGATGGTGTCTCCACTGGACTTATGACTCTTATCGCTCATAGAGCGATCTTTTCTGAGCCGTTCTCCTGGCTTGCGAAACCGGCCGCACCAGAAGCGACAACGTATCTTCACCGCCACCACCCATAAAATCAGAGGGGCATGAAGAAACTTCGGGTTGGCATACTCTTTGGCGGTCGTAGCGGCGAGCATGAAGTCTCGCTGCTCTCGGCGGCCTCTGTCCTCAAGGCAATCGATCGCACTCGTTATGAGGTGGTGCCGATCGGCATTACCAAGCAGGGTCGCTGGCTCGTCTCCGGCGATGCCGAACGATTGTTATCCGGAGATTTTCCCGACACCGGGACACTGCGCGCGGGCGATCCGCAACACACCGCCCCCGCCGCGCTGCTGGCCAAGGGACAAGGCGTCATCGTGCCACCCATGCCGGCCGCGGAAGGTGGCCACGGCGGTACCCTCGTGCCCTTCGAGCGTGAGGCGTCGTCTATCTCCCCGGCGCACGACGTGTTGCAGTTGGATGTCGTCTTTCCTGTGCTCCACGGTACGTTTGGCGAAGATGGCACCATGCAGGGCCTGTTCGAGCTCGCCGGGCTAGCTTACGTTGGGTCCGGTGTGCTGGGCTCGGCAACCGGGATGGACAAAGAAGTCATGAAGCGCCTCTTCCTTGCCGCCGGCTTGCCCATTACCAAACACGTAACCTTCCTCCGCCACGAATGGCGGCAAGGTCCGAAAAAGGTCATCGCTCAACTGGAAGCCGCGCTCAAATATCCGCTCTTCGTCAAACCCGCAAACCTCGGCTCCTCGGTCGGCATCAGCAAAGCGCACGACCGCAAGGAGCTCGGTCCGGCTATCGAACTGGCAGCGGGCTTCGATCGCAAGATCGTGGTGGAGCAGGCCGTGGGCGGCCGCGGCAACCGAAGCAAAATGGGCAAGGCACGCGAGCTGGAAGTCGCCGTGCTGGGCAACGATGAACCCAAAGCCTCAGTGGTCGGCGAAATTGTCCCCGGGAAAGAGTTCTACGACTACGAGGCCAAGTATCTCAGCGAAGGCTCACAGGCCATCATTCCCGCCAAACTGACAAAAAAGCAAAGCCAGCAAGTGCAGGCCATGGCGCTCGACGCCTTCCGTGCCTGTGACTGCGCCGGTCTGGCGCGCGTGGACTTTCTGCTCGAAGCAGGCGACTCCGGACGGCTCTACCTGAACGAGATCAACACCATGCCAGGATTTACCTCCATCAGCATGTATCCCAAGCTGTGGGAGGCGTCAGGGATGAAATATCGCGACTTGATTTCCCGCTTGATTGAGCTGGCGCTGGAACGCAAAGCCGAACAGGAACAAATCTCCTACTCGCGGTGATATCGTCAGGAGCGGTAAACTTGCCTGTAAGCAAGGAGCGCCCATGACCCTGCTCGATGCACCTACATACGATCCTGCCAAGGCGCGCACGCGCAAAAATCTTTTGATCGCCGGCTTGGTCGCCTGCCTGCTGCTCGCAGGCTTCCTGTGGTACTTCTGGGACTGGCCGCAGGAGCATCGCGTCAATCAATTCTTCGCGGCCATCGAAGCCAACGACTTGCCCAAGGCCTTCGGCATTTGGAACCACGACCCGGACTGGCAACAGCACCCGCAACAATATACGCCGTACCCCTACGGCCGCTTCGAAGTAGATTGGGGCCACAACAGCGACTGGGGCGACATCAAAACGCACAAGATCACGATGTCAAAAACAGTAGGCTCCGGGGTAGTGGTGGGAGTCGAAGTGAACGGGCAAAAGAAGCCCGTCTTTCTCTGGGTGCAGCGCAGCAACAAGACGCTGGGCTTCTCGCCCGTGCAACTTTCCACGGACTAGGTACTGAGAATGGCGAGCAGCTTTTCCAGGCTCGCGGGATCTTCCACCTGCGCGCACTTCTGACTGCGGTCAATCTGTCGCAACAGCCCGCTGAGCACCTTACCCGGACCGACCTCAATAAAGGTCGTGACTCCCTCCGCGACCAGCAATTGCATCGACTCCGTCCAGCGAACGGCGCCCGTGACCTGGCGGATCAGCGCATCCCGCAACGCTGTCCCGTCCGTAACCAGGGTGGCATCCACGTTGACGACCACCGGTACCTTTGCGGAAGCAAATGGTATTTCCTGAAGGATGGGGGCAAGCGCATCCTGGGCCGGCTGCATGAGACTGCAATGGAAGGGGGCGGAGACCTGCAGCAAGACGGCTCGCTTGGCGCCGCGTTCTTTGGCCAGCGCGATGGCCCGTTCGACTGCTCCGGTTGCGCCAGAAATGACGATTTGTTCCGGACTGTTAAGGTTAGCCGGTTCGACGGGCGTGCCCGTCTCCTTCGAGGCATCCTGGCAGAGGGCGGCCACTGCCTCCGCTTGCATGCCAAGAATGGCAGCCATGGATCCCTGACCTGCGGGCACGGCTTGCTGCATCAACTGTCCGCGCCGGCGAACCGTACGCGCTGCTGCCGCGAACTCGATCGCTCCGGCAGCGACGTCGGCGGAGTACTCTCCCAGCGAGTGCCCGGCTAGATAATCCGCAGTCACTCCGGCCTCAGCCAGGACCCGCAGTGCCGCCACGGATACAGTAAAGATCGCCGGCTGGGTGAACTCAGTCAGCCGAAGCTGCTCTTCGGGCCCATGAAAGCAGAGCTCGGCCAGGTCGAAGCCAAGTGCGTCATTGGCTTCCTCGAATGTTTGGCGTGCGACCGGAAAGGCTGAGGCAAGGTCGCGGCCCATGCCGACGCTTTGCGAACCTTGCCCAGGGAATAGGAAAGCAGTCTTACTCATGTCGTTTTGGGGAGGTTGAGAAAAGAAAACCGCAGATCCCTTCGCTACTTTAGTAAAGCGGCCTCAGTAAAGCGGCTGGATGGGCTCGCTAATACCCGGCTCCGACGGCGCATCCGCCGGCCGGCGGCAGGCAAACTCCTGCTCCAGCTGCTGGTTGACACCAGCCTGGGCGAACTCAGCCGTCACCCGGATGCCGTTATAGATGGCGCGGTCATTGGAAGAGCCGTGATTCACGATGCAAACCCCGCGGATTCCCAGCAGCGGCGCACCGCCGTACTCGGAATAGTCCAGCCGCTTCTTGAAGTCGTTGAACGCCTTCCGCGAAAGCAGTGCGCCCACCTGCGCGGTGACGGTGGAATTCAGCGACTGGCGCAGCAGATCGCGCACCAGGCGGGCCAGTCCCTCGGACGTTTTTAGCGCGACATTGCCGACAAACCCATCGCACACCACAACATCGGCACGGCCGTTGTAAATGTCGCGGCCTTCCACGTTGCCGATGAAGTTGAAGGAAAGCTGCTTGAGCAGCGGAGAAGACTCGCGGGTAAGATCATTGCCCTTGCCTTCTTCTTCGCCGATCGACAGCAGGCCAACGCGAGGACGTGGAATTTTGAGCACGCTCCGCGCGTACATTTCGCCCATCACGGCGAACTGCTCCAGATTGTGCGGCTTGCAGTCGACATTGGCGCCCACATCGAGCAGCACGCAGCGCGAACCGGTCGAGGTGGGCAGCAGCGCGCTCAGTGAGGGACGGTCTACTCCGGGCAACGGTCCCAGCACCATCTTGGCCAAGGCCATCGCGGCCCCGGTGTTGCCCGCGGTCAGGAAGCCAGCTACCTTTTTGTCTTTGACCAGGCGAAGGCCGACCCGCATGGTGCTGCCCGGCTTCTTGCGGATGGCGGTCGCAGCCTTCTCGTCCATCGTGATCCATTCCGCTGCGGGAACGATCACGATAGGCAATTCCTCGCCCCCGGTTGCATCATGCAACGCAGCGCGCAGGCGGTCCTCCGGACCCACCAGGTGGACCCGGACCGGAAGCTGACGGCAGGCTTGGATTGCGCCCTTGATCTCGGGGTCAGGAGCTTTGTCCGACCCCATGGCATCGAGCGCAATATCCGTGAGCGTGGGCACGGAGCGGATTAGGCTTCCTTGGCTTCGAGCACTTCGCGACCCTTGTATATGCCGCATTTGGGGCAAGCCCTATGTGGTAGTTTGCGCTCGTGGCAGTTAGGACATTCCGAGGTGGTAATGGCGGTCAGCGCGTCGTGCGAACGGCGCTTGGAGGTGCGGGCCTTGGAGTGGCGCCGCTTTGGATTCGGCATGGCAGATTCCTTTCAGGCGTTCTCCCTGGCTGTGCGGCTGCAGCCTGAGATCGCTCTCAACTTTACGTTTTCATCCTGCTGCGGAGATCGGCCAGCGCTGTCCACCGCGCATCGACCTGGCTTGTATCGCAAGCGCAGACCTCGTTATTGCGATTCCGTCCACAGCGAGGGCAGAGTCCCTTGCATTCCTGCTGGCAGAGCGCTCTCGCCGGCAGGGAAAGCAACACCTGCTCGCGCAATACGTCCTCCACCGCAAGACGGCCTCCTTCATAGTACCCGATTTCCGTGTCGGAGGTCGAGATAGCGTGCTCCGAGGCGTCAGCGTCGACACCGGCGGGACGAAAAAGCAAGTCAAAGTGTTCCTCAAGCCGTTGTGCTACAGGATCGAGGCAGCGGGCACAGGGCATTTCGAAATTACCCTGGTAGCCGGCGCGCAAACGAATGTCCTGGATCAGATTGTGGGCGCCCCGATGCTCGGTGATGAGATCGGCACGGCCACTCACTGGCATGCCGTCAATTTGACGAATTCCGGAGCCATAATCAATGGCGCCGGCCGGGATCGTCTCACTGAATTCAAGCGGCTCCCGTTCAAGGTCGAGCACCGTAATCAGTATGGCCATAGCATCCTCCGGCTCAAAAGCGGTAATAGACACCAACGTTTGGTTCCAGGGTAGTTCGCAGCGTCTTGGTATCGATCGAGAACTGGTGAAAATCAGGCGTTTTGTACTTTAAGCCACGAAGTCCGCCCCGTACCCCGAATCTCTTGAACAAAGGGTAGTTGAGGCCCAGGCTATAAGTGAACTCCGGCAGCAGCTGAGACGGCAAAGTGCCCGTCGTCGCCGGCCCGTTCAGGTTGGTGATTGTCCCCGCAATGGGAGAAAAGACGATGATCCCGCCGCCCAGGCTCAGATAGGCCTGAACCCCATAATAAGCAGGCGATTGAAACAGGTAGGAGAAGCTGACGTCGGTAACGTTGCTTTCCACCTTGACCATGTTCTTGTTGTAAGACTCGTAGAACTTGGTGTAGCCAACGTTCGCTTCCTATCCCATCCAGGGCCGCCAGGGTTGGCGAAAACTGATCAGGGCTCCGCCCGACTCGGTCGTATCGTCGCGAATAAAATTGCCATTGGCGGCGCCCGTAACCTGGTAAAAGCCGCCCACGCCGACATCGAATTTTTCTTTGCTTACCGGCGCCGTCTGCATGGTTTGGGTGTCCTGCGCATGGCAGGGAACAGCCCAGGGGAGCAGGCTCCCCGCCACCAGTAGTGCGCTTAAGAAGTATGGAAACCGCCGGCTCCGGGCCGATCGAGGAAGGGTTAGGGACTTTTTCAAACTGACACTCTGCATGGTTGAGTCTTAATCCCACTATATATGGTTCCATAGGCTCGGTTGGCCGTTCGAGGAGCCTGCGCCAATCCTCTCCCGCGAAGAGTCGGATGCCGGCAATTCCGGCGGCGCCTGCCGCCACACAATCCGATGCATTCTCTGCCGTGACGCCGCCCAGGGCGAACACCGGTTTCGCTCGCGCCGCCGCGCAAGCACGACGGAGTCCTTCAAGACCCTGCGCTTGTGCTGACACCTTCACCCCTGACGCCTTTTCGAAAAACCGGCGAGAAGAGCATCAGATCCACTTCTTCTTGAACGGCCACATCGATATCTTCCAGGCTGTGGCAAGGCACGCTAATGATTGGGGTGCGGGTGAGCGGGGTGATAGACCGGAAGGTCTGACGCACTCTGCGAGCCAAACCCGGCCGAGGCTTGCCGGCAAGATGAACTCCGTCGGCGCCGGCTGCCACGGCCAGCGCGGCCGACTGCAGGGTGGAGACATTTACCAGCAGCTTCGAACGGCTGCGGTCGATTTTCCCCATGATCTCCCGGGCAAGCGAATCCAGGGCGTCCGCACTTAGATCTTTCTCCCGCAATTGGATGAAATGTACGCCTCCGGCTGACCAGCTTTCCACCAGACTGACAAGGGGTTGGGTGGCCTGTCTGCGGTCGGTAATGGCACAGAGTTGCATAGAGTGGAGTCTAATCCGGGGCAAGATCTGGGCACCGCGAGAAAGCAAGACTATTTTTGAAGGGTACGGCTTAGCCTACGTTAGCGGTCAAGAGAAGTTGCGCTGAGGTCGAGCACGATGCCTAGGGCTAAAGCGTACCTTCAAACGAAAGGTTCGTTCTGGGTGTTGGATCGACGAGGCTGCAGTTCGCTGCATCGCCGGCAAACCTGCGGGCGTATGCTAGAAACAAGTCATGCTGTTTCAATTCGGGCTTTTTTCCAGCTCTCAGATACGGGAAATTAATCTCTTCAATTCGTTCTTCCGGTACCCTTCCAACAAGGCATGATTACCTACGATCTACTCATCATTGGTTCCGGCCCCGCGGGGCAGCGCGCCGCTATCTACGCTAATAAGCTGGGCAAGCGCGCCGCCGTGGTCGAGCGTATGCGAACCATCGGTGGGGTTTCCGTAAATACCGGCACCATCCCCAGCAAAACCATGCGCGAAGCCGTGCTGCATCTCTCCGGCTATAACTATCGCTCCATCTACGGCATGAATTACAAGGTCAAGGAAAAGATCACAATGGCGGATCTTGCCTTCCGCGTCCAGCACGTGATCAAGACCGAGATCGATGTGACCGAAGCGCAGCTTTCGCGCAATGGAATCGATGTGCTTCCCGGAGTCGCCAGCTTTGAAGACACCACCCACGTGAAGGTGACCAATGAGGGGGGCACCCAGACCTACGAGGCGAAGAACATCATCATCGCCACCGGCACCAAGCCGGCCGACTCCCCCCGGGTACCCATCAACGGGCGCTCGATCGTCAACAGTGATCAGATTCTCGACCTGCCCAACCTGCCCAAGTCACTGATCGTGGTGGGTGGCGGCGTCATCGGCGTGGAGTACACCTGCATGTTCGCCGCGCTCGGCGTGCGCGTCACCCTGATCGAAAAGCGGCCCAAGCTGCTCGAGTTTGCTGACCAGGAAATCGTAGAGGCACTTAGCTATCACCTGCGCGATAGTCGCGTGACCATGCGCCTGCACGAGGAAGTGGAAAGCGTGGAGGAGCTGCCCGATTGCAGTGTGGTCGCCAACCTGGAAAGCAAAAAGAGAATTTCTGGCGGCGCTTTACTGTATGCGGTCGGCCGCTCCGGCAATGTCGACCAACTCAATCTGGCGGCCGTTGGCATCGAACCGGATTCTCGCGGCCGCATCCCGGTGGACAAAGACTTCCGCACCAAGGTGCCGAACATTTTCGCGGTCGGCGATGTGATTGGTTTTCCCAGCCTGGCCTCGGTGTCGATGGAGCAGGGCCGTATCGCCGTGGCGCGCGCCTTCGGCAACGAAAACCTGGTATCCAATCCGAGCTACTACCCGTATGGGATTTATACGATCCCGGAGATCTCGTTTATCGGCAAGACTGAGGAACAGCTCACCGATGAAGATGTGCCTTACGAAGTAGGCGTCGCTTATTATCGCGAGATTGCCCGGGGTCAGATCCGCGGCGACACGACCGGACGGCTGAAGATCGTTTTCCATCGCGAGACACGACATCTGCTGGGTGTGCACATCATAGGCGAGGGCGCCAGCGAACTGCTGCACATCGGGCAGGCTGTGATGTCTCTCGGCGGTACACTGGACTACTTTATTGATACGGTGTTCAATTACCCCACCCTTGCCGAGTGCTATAAGGCTGCCGCGTTCAACGGCATCAACCGGCTTGCCCGGGCGGCGGACTAGACAGTTTCACACTGGGTGTAGACCGATGTGACAAAAGTTTTGGCGGTTTCCATCAAAGAAAACCACACCTCGCGAGATCTTGTGAGGCTGCAGCAACTGTGAAACTGCTTTAAAGAATAAGGGAGGGCGGATGGGCAGGACTATTGGCGTTGTCGTGTCCTCGAGGATTGTCGCGGGGCTTATTGAAGATCACGAACTGGTTGGATCGTTGCGCACTTTTCCGGAGAATCCGGACGATCACGAAGCCTTGCTGGAACATCCCTTCGAAAGCCTTTGTCATTTGATTAGCGATCAGGTCCTGGCACTTCATCCGGAGGGCAAGTTCGATGCCATCGGTGTCGCTATTCCCGGGATCATCCGCAACGGAATTTGTGAGGATTCTCCGAACCTGGCTCAATTAAAGGGCGCAAACGTTGCCGAATCGTTGGCTGCCATCTTCCAATCGAAGGGGATTGATGCGCCACTGAAGACGATGAATGATGCCGATGCCGTTGCGGCTGGGTTGGCCGTTACCCAGCGCCGCACCGATCGCCTGGTGCGGGTTTGGACCATTGGTAACGGTATCGGATTCGGCCGATATCCCTATGCCGAAGGCGTGTGGGAAGGTGGTCACATGGTGGTAACCCTCGACCCCAAGGAGACCTATTGCGGCTGCGGCGGTAGGGGACACCTGGAAGGAATCATGGGTTACCGCGCGATGCGTCTGCGCTTCCTCGACATGGAGCCGGAGGAAGTTTTCGCCGCTGCCAAGAAAGGTGACGCTCGTTGTATGGACTTCGTGCGTCTCTGGCACCGCGGTCTGGGTGCTGCTACGGCCACCTCCATCCATTTAGGTGGACCGGGCCGTTTCTACTACACCGGCCTAAACGTGCGCTTTCTCGATCTTAATCTGCTCAAGGAGTATCTGTGGCAAATGATCAAAATGAGTCCGCTGCAAAGCTATTCATTAGAAGTCGTGCCCGATAGTCCAGAGGTTGCAGTCATTGGTGCGGCCGCGTCCGCGCTATTGGCTCCCACCCCTTAAGAAAAGACACAAATTAGCCCAGCGACCCAGTCCCGCAGGGACGACCGAGAATTACCCAGGACGCTAGTCCTGGGTAGGCTGTAAACCAGATTCAGTCCAGGGAGACGGCTGGTACAAGCTACAGGCGAGGACAAACTCCAGACGAAGGGTACGGCTTCGCCGTGTCCCATGAGTCTGCGGCTCACCCAAGGTGATGAAAACCTTAGTGAGGTGGTTTTCGACTGTGCCGCACCGCGCTTACGCTGTTGAGGGCTTTAGAGCGTGCGTGAGAACTCTGCTCTAAGTCCCGAAGGGACGACTGAACTTAGCCCAGGACGACAGTCCTGGGTAGATATAAGCAGTCCGACCAGTCCCGTAAGGGACGGCTGAGCACAGGGGACGAGCTGTCAGCCGTCCCTGGCGGGACTAATCCAGCCTTTTCAGTTAACCCAGGACTCACGTCCTGGACTCACGTCCTGGGCTAAGTTCAGACGTCCCTACGGGACCCACGGCAGGCCGGGGCAGGCTGAGTTTGGAATTGAAGTTCTCACAAACCCTCTTTAGAAGCCCCTGAGATACAGAAGCCCCTGAGGTAGGTTTTTGTTCCTGAAGCACGTACTCTTCGCCGCGTTGGGTGGGCCAAGGCCGCCCTTGCTTAGGAATAGCTCCGCTGATAAATTCGCGATAGCCGGTCATGCCATGTCAGTCGATCCGGGTCGAACCACGCCCAGGCAAAGCCCAGGCCCAGCGGAGCGGCCGAAAGCAGCACAAACAAAACTCGCTTGCACATCGCCTTACGGGTCGGGTTCTCGTCCTCAAATGTGCACAACGCGATTTTCGCGTAGCGCATTCCCGGAGTGCCGTCGGCGTACTTGAAGAACAAGTATTGATACAGCAGGCAGAACCCTCCCAGCACTAACCCGGCGCCCAGCAGCGCAGGTTTACCCGAGGGTGGATGCGCCGTACAGGCCACGAACACCAGGGACGAAAATTGCGAAAGCGGCTACGATCAGCGCGAGATCAAAGATCCCGGCCATCATCCGGTCTTCCAACGGCGCGGTTTTGAGAGAGATTTGTTGAGAGACTGACGCCCCACCACCATCCACCGCGGCACTCGGCTGGTTATCCAGCCGGATGGGAGACCAATCCGCCGGGGCTGGCCCGATACTCACCGTCTTCGAGATGCTTTCTGGCGCAACTTCGAAAATCTTGAGCTGATCTTTCTCCTCTTTCGAGGTCTCGCGCAACGGACCTTCCGCCAGGCGAGGGCGAACTTTCCGTGCTGCGACTAGCTCCCGCGGAAAGTCGACCAGATTCACTGCTAACGGCTCCACCTTTGCAAACGCCGGTTCTTCCTCGAGTATCTCGGGGTAGCGAACTCTCTTCCAATTCCTCAGCGCGTAGGGAAAGATTCCAGCTTTCGGATGTGGGTTGGGCCGAGACACCGGTGTCTTCGCTCGCGGGTAGCGCTACCGGTACTGCCTCTGCCCGGGCGCGAGCCTCGGCGGCCAACACCTCGCTATAAGAGGGAGCATTTGCATATCGCCGAGCTACCTTAGCGGCGAGCAGGGACGCGCGCGAGTGAACTTTGCGCTCTACGTGTTCAAGGCCCGGGAGAGCAATTTGCTCCTCCTTGTTGCGTAGCCGGCGCGTGCGCGTCGCGGCCAGGCGCTCGTTCAGTTCCTGCTTCCATGCCGGCACAAGTTCTGTGTCTGCATGGGAAAGGTGTTCTCCGACATTCGGCGAAGAAGGACTCAATTCTGTTCTCCTCTTAGGTGTTGCATGTTTCGTGGCCCCGTAGAACAAGTGGAGATGCACACACGCGGGCGTGTGTACCTAATTTAGCGACATTAGATCCGGATCTCCTACTAAGGGGCGCCATCGACGGCCTCGTGTGCGGTCCCGGCCTGCCGGGACCACATGAAGATCGCTGACCCCACCAAGCCTGACAGGAAATCCGGGGGAGCGGAGGCGACAGAAACACGCTTCTTTCTTCATTGGCAAGCGCAATGAAGGCGAGAGAACGAGCCTGAATTTACCAGAGCGGCGGTGCAATCAGGTACTTTGGGTATGGGCCATTTGCTATCCTAGCCTCGCCCCTGGTAATGAGAGTCCGCACCTTTTTGTTTATCACAGCGTTAATGCTGTGTCATCCGCAGCTTTGGCCGCAGGCGTTGACCAAGCAGTTTCCCTCGGCTTCTGGGCCGTCGTCGTCGCTCCCTGACGCGCCCGATTATCCGATTGCTGAAGTGGTTGTTGCGCCGGTCGCGGGTGTCCCCGTGCGCTTCGAATCCAGGCAGCAGGAGAAGCATGGGGAGGTCTATTCCCTTATCGGTGACGTCAAAATCGAATATAAGGACTACGTCCTCACCGCAGACAAAGTTTCCTACGATCGAGAGACCGGCGACGCCGAGGCGGATGGTCATGTTCGGCTGCAAGGTGGGCGAAACAACGAACTCATCCTGGCGGATCACGGCAAGCTCAACTTTGAACTGGAGACCGGCCGTTTCGAAAACGTGACCGGAAGCATTGGCCGCCAGCCCGCAGCCGGCAAAAAGAAGTTGGTGTACACGACGGCTAATCCGTTCCTCTTTACCGGCCGTGTGCTCATCAAGCAAGGACCGGAGCGCTACCAGACTCATCCAGGGCACGATGACTTCCTGCCTCCTGCCTGATCCGGACTGGCAGATTCATTCCTCCTTGATCCACGTGAACTACGGCCAGGCGCGGGCGAAGAATAGCTACTTCACCCTGCTTGGCGTGCCCATCCTCTACCTGCCCTACGTCACCCACCCTGTGGAGACCACGAGCCGGGAGAGCGGCTTGCTGATCCCCACCGCCAGCAACTCTTCGACCAAAGGCATCATTATTGGTGAGTCAGCCTATTGGGTTATCAACCGCAGTGCGGATGCCACCTTTGGCACGGAGTACCTCTCCAAGCGCGGCTGGTCGCCCAGGGGCGAGCTTCGCTATCGCGGACGCGGAGAGGATTTTGCCAGTGCTCGCTTTGTCGCGCTCTTCGATCGCGGACTGGCGCCCACTTACATCAACCAGGGCGGCCAGGACATCGTCTTCAGCGGGCGGCGGGACTTTGACCTGGACGAGCACGACCGTGCCGTCGCCACTGGCGAATACCTAAGCTCGTATGTCTATCGCGAGGCCTTTTCAGAACTCTACGCCGAAGCAGTGGCCTCCCAGGTGACTTCTTCGGCATTCGTCACCCACAATGTCAACGGAGTTTCGGCAAGCATTCACTTCGACCGCTACCAGAATTTCGAAGGAATTACCCAGGTAGGCAACACCTACGACACGCCGGAGATCCGCATTGTCCACATCCCCGGCCTCGATTTCGATACTCTCGATCGGCCGCTCCAGGACACTCCCATACGTTGGAGGTTTGATGGTTCAGCAGGTGGCTTGACCCGCAGCGAGCCCGGGTTCCAGAGCGGAGCGGTCGGACGCTTTGATCTCTACCCCCATGTCTCCATGCCACTGCACGCCGATGGCTGGACCTTTCTGCCGGAGGTGGGCGCCCGCGAGACGTTCTATACCCAGAGCCAGATTCCGGGCGCCACCACCCCGCTGCTAGGAAACGGTAGTGTCAACCGCTCTGATCTCGAGGCGAGCTTTGAGCTACGGCCACCCGCTCTCGTTCGCGACTTTAAGGCGCCCACGTTGGAGCGGATCTTCGGCAGTGACCTCCGCCATACGATTGAACCCGAACTGCAGTATCACTACGTTGCCGGCGTCAATAATTTCTCCTCCATCCCGCGTTTCGACGCTACCGATATTGTGAGCGATACCAATGAGCTGGAATATTCGGTGACGCAAAGGCTCTTCTTCAAGCATCTTCACCCCAAGTCCTGCATGGGTGATAAGCTGCCGCCGCCCCTTAACGGAAACATTTACGTGCCGCCAAACTATACCGAATGCGGCGGCGATACCGACGCATGGATTACCTGGAAGCTGGCCGCGAAATATTTCTTTGATCCGTACTTCGGGGGCGCTGCGTCTCCCTTGCGGCGTAACGTGCTTACCTCCACCCTCGACTTCACTGGGGTAGCTTTTCTCAACGGGCCGCGCAACACTTCCCCAGTTATTTCACGTTTGAAGGTTCGCACCAGTGAACACATGGACCTGGAGTGGGACGCGGATTACGACTTCAAAACCAAGCGGCTGGACGCCAGCAATGTCTTGGCCAACTATCGCCGGGATAACTTCTTCGGGAGCGTTGCCCATTCGACCCTTCAGGCCCTGAATCCTACTTTCTCGGCGGCGCTTGGCAGCCAGGTTACGAAATACAACCTGCTGCGTCTACTCTTCGGTTATGGAGACCCTACCAGACGCGGTTTTAGCGTCGATGTCAACGCCGGCTACGACTTCGTCCAGAATGTCCTGCAATATGGCGGGATTCAGACCACCTACAACTGGGACTGCTGTGGCCTGAGTATCGAATATCGCCGCCTGGCTCTCGGCTCGGTGCGTAACGAAAATGAATGCTGCAGCTTTAGCTTCACCCTGGCCGGCGTAGGGTCCGCCGGCAGTCAATATTTCAAACATGCGGAGCAGATCTTTTAATCTGCCCTCACCGCCGCCGCTGGACACGCTAGTGGAAAAACCGTTCTAATGAAAAGATGGTATGGAAAGGTGGTTGTCTTGTCTGTACGCCGTACCCTGGTTTGGTGCCTGCTCATCTCTCTTTCTGCAGGCTGCAAGGCGCAGAGCCCCCCCAGTACTGCATCAACTAACGCCTCTCCAGTTCCCACCCCTCAGCTCAACCGGAGAATCGAAGTCCTGGTGCGCTCGCAATTTGAGGTACCTCCCAATGTCGAGGTCGCCATTGGGGCAACCAGCAAGAGTGAATTCCCAGGGTTTGAGAACCTTCCCATTACTTTTTCCAGCAATGGCAAGCAGACGGTGGTGAATTTTCTTCTCTCCAGCGATGGCAACACGGTTGCGCGCCTGGAAAGGTTTGACATCAGTCATAGCCCGGCGGACATGATTTCGCTTCAGAAGCGTCCCTTGCGGGGAACGCCTGGGGCCAAAGTGACGATCGTGAATTTCGACGACCTGGAGTGCCCCTACTGCGCGCGGATGCACGAACAGCTCTTCCCCGCCACGTTCGACCGCTACAAAGGGCTGGTCAAATTCTTCTACAAGGACTACCCGCTCATCGAAATCCATCCCTGGGCCATGCACGCAGCGGTGAATGCGGACTGCCTGGCGGACCAGAGTCCGGAAGCCTACTGGAAGTTTGTGGACTATGTGCATTCGCACGCGTCAGACATCGCCGGACCTGCGAAAGATGTTCATGAGGCAGAGAAGACGCTGGATAAGCTTGCGCGTGATGAGGGCCAGCGTGGCGCGCTGGATCAGGCCAGGCTCGATGCGTGCATCGTCAAACAGGATGAGTCTGTGGTGCGTGCTTCGATGAAGCAGGGAGACAGTCTGGGGGTGAATGGAACGCCGACGTTGTTTATCAACGGCGAGCGTATCTCCGGCGCATTACCGCAACCCGAGCTTTGGACCGCCATCGACCGGGCTCTGCGAGAGGCCGGTGTGCCACCGCCGCCCCGGGTAGCGGAAGCGGTAAAACCGCCAACTCCGCAGCCCCCCAATTAAGACCATGCAATCCCTAGGAGAAAGACCGTTGGAACCATTGTTAGAGCGCGCACTACCAGGCAATTCCGCCGTGCCGCGACGTGCGCCTCGTGGGCGTGCAGCCGGGGCGTGCGCCTCGATAAGCATCGTACTGCTGAGCGGCGTTCTCGGTTGCAAACACAGTTACGGGCCAGACGTGGTAGCCACGGTGAACGGACAACCCATCCAGCGCACCGAGGTGGAAAACCTTTACCGCGACAACCTGGGGAACAACAAAGAAGAACCCACCAAGGAGCAAGCCCAGGCCACGCAGCTGGGCATTCTGAAGCAATTGATTGACGAGGAAATCGTGCAACAGGCGGCAAAGAAGATGAACCTGGTCGCCAGCGATGAAGAGGTGGACGCCAAGCTCGCTGAAATGAAGGCGCCGTATACCCAGGAGGAATGGGAGAAGCGGCTACATGCCGTCAACCTGTCATTGGCCGACCTCCGGGTGCAGATCCGGAAAAATCTTACCGCCGAAAAACTGATGAACAAGGAAGTGAACTCACGTATCAACATCACCGATGCGGACGTCACCAATTTCTATAACTCGAACAAGGCGCAATTCAACTTTATCGAACCGAAATACAACATCGCTGACATTGTCGTGACTTCTCAAGCCACACGGATGCAGCAAGGAGCCAATTTAGAGAACAGCAAAGCCGGCAACGATATCGAGGCGCGCCGAAAGATCGATATGATCCACAATCGCCTGGAAAGCGGCGAAGACTTTGCTACCCTGGCGTCCAAATTATCTGAGAACACCAATGACGCCGGCAACGGCGGAAACATGGGCTTTGTCCCGGAGTCGAGCCTGCGCAGTCAACCCCCGCCTATCTTCGCCGCCATCTCCAAGTTGCAGCCAGGGCAAATAACTGACGTCATCCCATTGCTGGCGCCGGGCGCAAAAGCTCCTCTCGGCTATGCGATCTACAAGCTCATTGAAAAGGAACCAGCCGGCCAGCGTGAACTGAATGACCCCCGCGTACAGCAGGACATCCGCCAGCAACTGCGCGACAACCGCTCCCAACTGCTGCGAGCCGCCTACATCGAAATGATGCGTAATCAAACGCACGTAGAAAACCATCTGGCGGAACAGATCTTCAAAAACGGAGCGCAGTAGAGACGAAGGGCACCGCTTCACAGGCTATGGAAAACTCTTTCGTCTGAAGGGGACGGACTTCAGAGGGTGCATGAGAACTCGGGACTAAATTTCTAAATCTCGGTTCTCACACATGCCCTTTAAGCCCATCGTTTTGTTTCTTTTATGTACGGGCTGAAGCCTGTGCCCTTCAAAGAGGGAAGACGTAGCCCAGGGGCTAAAGCCCTCATCAGACCCAACCATTGCGGCACGGCTGAAGCCGTGCCCTGATACAAAGCATGAGCGCGGTGACTTGGATTGGGTTCTCACGCACACTCTTTAGCCCGTCCCTAGTCACTTTGGAATGAATGCGGCTGAAGCCGTGCCCGTCGTTATTGAGTTTTCCGCAGGTCACCTCAGAAAAGCGGCGTCTGCCGGCCAGGCAATGGACGCCCGAAATGTTCATAGGCCAGCCGTGTGGCCACGCGTCCTCGAGGGGTGCGATCCAGAAAGCCGATCTGGATCAGGAAGGGCTCGTAGACCTCCTCCAGGGCATCCTCTTCTTCCGCCAGGCTCGCCGCCAGGGTGTTGAGTCCGACCGGCCCTCCATCGTATTTCTCGATAATCGTGAGCAGCAGCCGGCGATCCAGATCGTCGAAGCCATGTGCGTCGACTCCGTGCAACTTTAGGGCCGCCTCAGCCGTTGCCCGATCGATGCTTCCCGTACCCCGCACCTGAGCGTAGTCACGCACCCGGCGCAGCAGCCGGTTGGCAATGCGGGGCGTTCCCCGCGAGCGCAATGCTATCTCCGCGGCGCCGTCCCCATCAATCGGCACATGGAGCACTTCCGCCGACCGCTCGACGATGAAGCGCAGTTCATCTTCTGTGTAAAACTCAAGCCGGAGCAAAATACCAAAACGCGATCGCAAGGGCGAGGAGAGCAGCCCCGGCCGTGTCGTGGCCGCAATAAAGGTAAACGGCTTGATCTCCATCACGTGGGTCCGGGCCGCCGGTCCCTGCCCGATGATGATGTCCAGCTTGTAGTCTTCGAGGGCGGTATAGAGCTTTTCTTCGAGCACCGGCTGCAGGCGGTGGATCTCGTCCAAAAACAGCACCTGGCGATCCCGCAGATTGGTCAGGATTGCGGTCAAATCTCCCTGGATCTGAAGCGCCGGCCCCGAGGTTTGCTGGAAGCCGACGTCCAGTTCGTTGGCAATAATCGTCGCCAGCGTCGTCTTGCCCAGGCCTGGCGGCCCGAACAACAGCACATGATCCAGAGCTTCGCCGCGCGACTTCGCCGCGGTGAGGGCGATGCCCAGCTGTTCCTTGGCCTTCTCCTGGCCAATGAACTCGCCCAGCCACTTGGGCCGGAGCTTCAGTTCAAACGAATTGTCATCTTCGGCGCGGTCGGCGGAGACCAGCCGCTCAGACTCACTTCTACCAGCGGACATTGGCATCAGATTAGCAGCAAGGTGTGGCAAAAAACCGGCGCTGAGCATTTCTCACCCGAAGCTTTCAGGCGGCAGACTCGCTAGAATCATCATCTATGATTTCAACAGCGTTGGTTCAGCAGGGATCTAAGATCCTACGCATTTCCAGCATTTTGCTGGCGACAGCAATCGCCTGCATTTCCGTCCTCTACTTTTCCATTCCCATGAACGACACTGAGCGGACTCAATTCGATGTGATTCTGGTTCTGGGTAATCCTGCTGCGGACAATGGCTCCATCGCCCCGCTCGCCAAATCGCGAGTACTGGAAGCTATACGGCAGTATCGCGCGGGAGCCGCGCCGCGAATCATGATGACCGGGGGCGCCGTCCGGAACAAGTTCATCGAGTCCCAGGTCATGCTTCGGTTTGCGCTTTCGCAAGGTGTTCCTGAATCAGCACTCTATGCGGAATATGAATCGCACAACACCATCCAGAATGCCTATTACTCGTACCGGATTATGCAGGCAATGGGGTGGACTTCGGCGCTGGTTGTTACTTCACCCACCCACGTGCGCCGCGCCAGCCTCATCTTTCAACGCTATCCTCTTGCCTGGCGAATGGACGTAGCGCCCTGGCCCCTGGATTACCCGCTTTGGAAGCGGCTCTGGTTCTGGTTCAGCGAGACTGGATACACCGCCTATGGACGGGTCTTCGGCTTTCCCAACGCCCACCAATACCTGCCGAATAGTCATTTCACCTGGCCCCGGCTCTAAAGAAAATCGCCGTGCGTTTTACTATCGACGTAAACAGGGAGACGGGTACGAACGCGGCCATTCCGTCAAGGAATGGCCGCACGGAGCCAATATGTCCAACGCGCAGCAATAGTAAAAACGCAAAATTCATGCCCAAGGTCTCAGGCTTCCAGTTCAACCGCCCGCAACAGCTCGCAGCCCTGCTGCTGTTGCTGCTGATAGCACAGTGCTTGTGGGTATTTCATCGCCAGACGCTCACCTCGCGGGACTATGACTTCGCCCGCTGTGGCCGTGAGATGTGGGAAAAACCAGACCCGCTGGCCGGATACTTCACTACCTGTGGCAACATCCCCGACGGCACGCTCGGCTACCGTATCGCCGGCCTCCCACTGACCTTGCAGCGTGTTCTTGCCGGACAGGATGCCGGCACCTCCACCTGGGAGATGCGCCACGAACTCGGTTATGTTCTGCTGTTGTTGCATAGTGGTTTCCTGCTCACTGGAATTGTCCTGGGGGGTGCGCTGTGGTGGGTTACCCGGCGACTGTATGGCAACCCCGGCGGCTTTATCGCGCTGGCCCTGTATTGCTTCTCTCCTCAGGTCATCCACGCCTGTACCTATCCCAATAATGAAATTCTGACTGCATTTGGCCTGTTTGCCTCTCTTTACACCGCCATGGGAGTAGCCCACGCCATGCAGGGCCCCCCTCGTAAGTGGCGTTCCCGCATTGTGTTGCTCACGTTGACCCTCGCCTTTACCGCGGCGTCGCATGTGGCCGCCTTTCTGCTCGCGATCCTTTTGTCTATCGGCTTCATGGCCTACCTGGCTGTCGGCCGTCGCGCCTATATCATCCCCATCATGATGGCGGCCGTCCTCGGAACCTTGCTGCTGGTGTTCGCTTCGTACGACTTCAGCCCGGACGCATTCAGCTACTTCTTTCACAGCGGTGCAGGGCGGATCTGGTTTTCACTTGCGCCTGCGCGTCATTGGTTTCTTAGTCTTCCCAATTCGGCCGTAACCCTTGCTGCTGCCGTCGCCGTCCTGCTCTATCTGCCCACCCGGAGGTCACGGTATTTTGGCAATACCGTCCCACTGTTTCTGGCGCTGCTATTCTTTTTGCTCGTCACTCCCGGCATCTCCAGCGAGCCCACCCTGTGGGCGCTCCCTTTTCTGTTCACATTCATCGCCGGAGTGTTTGCCGATTTCCTCGAAACCCGCTATCGGCGCACCTTCGTGGCTGTGGCCGGATGCCTGCTTGTTCTCCAGGCGGCTCTGAGCCTTCTCTCCCTGCCTTAGCTCCAGACAAATGATTCAAAGAAAAAGACTTAGAGTGGCTCCATCGCCTTGCTGGGCGGGCCCAAACCACGTATCATCTAAATAGCCCTTGACCGCAGATTTATTCCCCGTCCAAGGCCCACCTTTCTTATGGCAGACGATTCGAATCCCCTCCTTCCTCTAGGTCCAAACGGCAGCGACGGCAACCCGCCAGACGGACCAGGGACCCGCCTCATCCCCATCAACATTGAAGATGAGATGAAGCGTTCCTATCTTGACTACTCGATGTCGGTCATCATCGGGCGCGCTCTCCCCGATATTCGAGATGGCTTCAAGCCGGTGCATCGCAGAATTCTCTACACCCTGCATGAGATGGGGTTGGAGTACAACAAGAAGTACGCCAAGTGCGCCAAAGTGGTCGGTCAGGCCATGGGTGTGTATCACCCCCACGGCGATTCGGCGATTTACGACACCATGGTACGGTTGGCGCAGCCTTTTAGCATGCGCTATCCCATGGTGGACGGCCAGGGGAACTTCGGCTCCGTAGATGGCGATCCGCCCGCGGCCATGCGCTACACCGAATGCCGCATGACCCGCATTGCCGGCCAGATGCTGGCCGACATCGATCAGGACACGGTCGACTTTGTTCCCAACTACGACGAAAGCACTCTCGAACCCACGGTGCTGCCAACCCGCGTTCCCAACCTGATAGTGAACGGCTCCAATGGAATCGCGGTGGGCATGGCCACCAATATTCCGCCGCACAACCTGAACGAAGTGATCAGCGCCACCATTGAACTGGTGAAAAATCCGCAGGCCGGCCTGGCTGAGGTTCTGCAGCACGTGCAAGGGCCTGACTTTCCCACCGGCGGCTTCATCTATGGCCGCGGAGGGATTGCCCAGGCTTACAAGACTGGGCGTGGACGTTTCCTGATGCGCGCCAAAGCGGCCATCGAGCAGCTAAAGGGTGGCCGGCAGGCGATCATCGTCACCGAGATTCCCTACCAGGTCAACAAGTCCAAACTGATCGAGCGCATTGCCGAGCTGGTCAACGACAAGGTCATCACCGACATTTCCGAAGACGACTTCCGCGATGAAAGTGACCGCGACGGAATGCGCATCGTCATTGGCCTCAAGCGTGGCGCGGAGGCACAGATCGTCCTCAACCAGCTCTACAAGCACACCCAGATGCAAGAGAGCTTTTCCATGATCTTTCTTGCCGTGGTCAATGGCCAGCCGCGCGAGCTTGCTTTGCACGACGCCATCCGCCACTTCATTAACCACCGCGTAGATGTGGTTCGTAGGCGCACGGCGTTCCTGCTCAAGAAGGCTCGGGAGCGCGAACACATTCTCGAGGGCTACAAGATTGCCCTGGACAATATCGACCAGGTCATCCGCATCATTCGTGCCTCGGGATCGCGCGCAGAAGCACGGGAAAACTTGCGCCGCTTTTCGCTATCCAAAGATATTGTTCTCAAGCTTGATACCGGCATCGTAACCGGGCCGGAGCGGGAACCCGGGCTGAGCTACCGGCAGATCGACGCCATCCTCGAACTTCAGCTCTACCGCCTCACCCAGCTTTCGACCGACGAAATCCTCAAAGAATTGATCGAGGTGCGTGAGCGCATCGCCGAGTACGAGGCCATTCTGGCCTCCGAGCCGAAGCTGCGGGCGTTGATCGTCAAGGAGCTCGAAGCTGCGCGCAAGGAGTTCGGCGACGAACGGCGGACCCAGATTCTCGACGAGACTGCCGAGTTGCAGCTGGAAGACCTGATCGCCGATGAACAGGTCGCCGTCACTGTTTCTCATTCCGGTTATCTCAAACGCACTCCCATTTCCATCTACCGGCAGCAACGGCGCGGTGGCACCGGCCGGCTGGGTATGAAGACGCGGGAAGAAGACTTTGTCTCCCAGCTCATCGTCGACTCCACCCATGCGTATCTGCTTTGCTTCACCAATACCGGCCGTGTCTATTGGCTCAAGGTGTATGAGATTCCCGATATCGGTGCTGCCGGCAAAGGCAAATCCATGGCCAGCCTGCTCAACTTACAGCCGGGAGAAAATGTGCGCACCATCCTGCCCGTGCGCAATTTGGAGGAGGAGGGCAAGTTCATCTTCTTTGCCACGCGCAAGGGCACGGTCAAGAAGACTCCGCTCAAAGACTTTTCCAACGTCATGGCGCGCGGCATTATCGCCATCGGCATCGACGACGATGACGAGCTGATTGGCGCCTGCCGTACCGACGGCAATCAGATCATTTTCCTGGCAACGCATTTGGGTATGGCGATTCGCTTTGGCGAGAACGACGTGCGCTCCATGGGCCGGCCCGCTTATGGCGTCCGCGGCATCGATCTGATGAAGGGCGACTACCTGGTCGGCCTTGCCGCCACCCCGCTGGAACGGAAAAAGAACGGCAATGGGGGACACTCTCCCTCGTTGATTCTCTCCATCACCGAACAAGGCTATGGCAAACGCACGGATGTTGACGAATACCGTCTGCAGACCCGGGGCGGCAGGGGCGTAATCAATGTGAAGACCACTGCCCGCAATGGCAAGGTGAGCGCGATTCTGCTGGTCGACGAAAGCTCGGAACTCATGGTCATCAGCCAGTACGGCAAGATTATTCGGATTGACACCAAAACTATCCGCGCCGCTGGCCGATCGACGCAGGGTGTCCGGCTGTTGCATCTTGAAGATGAAGACAAGGTCGCGGCCGCGGTCGTGATTCCGCCGGAAGAAGCCAAGAGTGAACCCGAAAACGGAACGCTTCTGCAATAAAAGTAGAAAGGGGGTACCGCGGACGGTACCCCTCTTCCAAGGCAGATTGATCAGTACTGCAAGCTTAGAAACCCTTAGCAGTGGTCTGCTTCGCCTGTTTGGTCGAGGCAGAGTCGTTGGTCGTGGCGTGCGAATTGCCGCAGTTGTCGACCTGGTTGCGCCCGTACTGGGGCTGCACGTAAAGGACATACTGCTGGCCCACATACATGGCGAAGAAACGAGGGCTGTTTTCGCTGAAAACCGTGACCTCGGTGTTGGGGCGCGCCTTGCCGTGAATCTTTGAATCAACGCGAACCGTATAATTCACGCCATCCAGAAAATCCCACGTTTCAGGTACTGGTTGTGCTTCCGTCACCGTACCCACGAACACAGACGATGCCATATGCATCTCCTTGCGGGCGTTGATACGATCTGTTTTGCACTGGGAGAAACCGCTAGCGGCACTCAGGCAGAGAATTAATGCTATGGCAAAGTTTTTCACAAACCCTCCTAGGGTCAAGAATCGGTATTTGCGGTACCACGTAAGTTGTATGTGTACTGCTTAAGTGGTAGATTGCCGTGTCTAACGGGGGATGGCAATTGTATTGTCTTCGAACACCCTTACTTCGGAGGGGAGGATCTGGCCCGATGGTAATGAAAGCCGGCAGCACGCCCTATAAGGCTCTTGTTTGCAATATCTGCCACAAAGAACGTGGCAGATAGAAACCACCGCATACGGGCAAAGAAAGTGGGAGCTGCCAGGTACTTGCGGGTGCACCAGGGTACTGAAAGCCTTTTAGGAAACCGTCACAGTGTCATTGACGGATGCAGGATGCGATCCCGCCAGCCAAAAACCGAACTGAGGTACGTCTTTGTTTCCTGTAGGTACGGGCTTTTTACAGGCTGCGGAAAAACTCGGTTTTCGGGTAGGCCGGGGATTTATCCCCGGCGCTGGAGTTTCTACATTTCGGAGAGGGTGGATACATCCAAGATCTACGGAATGCGCGAGTTTTCGGGAGTCACCGGTCTGATGCTTTGTATCAGGGCACGACTTCAGTTGTGCCGCAAAGAGCCCGAAATGATCAGGGCTTTACAGACTGCGTGAGAACTACCATGGCGAAGTCGAGTCCCGCAGGGACGGATGAACTTAGCCCAGGACGCAGTCCTGGGTTAACAAGCACCATTGAAAAGTCCCGAAGGGACGACTGAGAAAGTCGAGACATGATCCTGAAGTCGAGCAGCGGATTGGGAATTCTCAATCCGCGGAATATTTCGAGATGTCCGGTAACTTCCAGTCGTCCCTGCGGGACTTTTCGTTTCTCGAATCGCTACCCAGGACTACGTCCTGGGCTAAGTTCAGCCGTCCCTGCGGGACTCATTTTCCCGTTGGAACCACACCTCAGTCGTTCGCGTGCACCATCTGCCGGATCACCTTGCTCGCCTCGTCCATTGGGCCCGAGTTCCCGCAAGTATTCACCATCCAGTGCGCATTATTGTTGGTCAGAAAGAGCAGGTACTGCCTGCCGGACTCCAGGGCGATGGCGTCGTCCCGGTGCTCGCTGAAAATGCTGATTTCGCCCGATTGCTTGCCTTTGACCTTCTGGTCAATGTGAACGACATACTCGGTGCCATCCAGGGTGTCCCAGGATTGCGGCACCTGGCGCGAGGACATCACGGTGCCGATGATCACAACCTGCGATTCCTTCATCTCCCTGGAGACCGGAATGGTGTTTGTGCAGGCTGCGAATGAAGCGGCCGCGAAAAAAAGGCAAACTAATCCTGTGGCGATTCGCTTCAATTGGCCTCGCTTCCTGCAACCGTTCGATCAGCTTATGATCCCACGATTGAAGCAGCATTCCTCGGCTTAAACCGCTCCCGAACCAAGAGTTTCATCCCGTATTCCACGAAAGTGTCATCGCCAGACTGCACAGTCGTGGGAGCCTCGTAACACGGATGTAGCAGTTCAAGAGGGTGGTTTGCGGCTATTCCGGCCAGCGACGGAAGATAAGCGCCCCATTGGTGCCGCCGAACCCAAAGGAGTTGGATAACGCAACCTCCAGCTTCGCGGTTTGTGGCTTATTGGGAATGTAGTTCAGGTCGCAGGCTGGATCGGGATCGTCGAGATTGGTGGTGGGAGGAACAATCTGGCGTTGCAGGGCCATGATGGTGATGCCTGCCTCTAACCCGCCCGCGCCACCCAGCAGATGACCGGTCATCGACTTGGTCGAGCTAACCAGAAGTTTGCCGCTCGTCGCATGTTCGTTGAAAAGAGACTTGATTGCCGCGGTCTCCAGCGCGTCGCCCAACGGAGTAGAGGTGGCGTGGGCGTTTACATAGTCCACGCCGGTGGGCTCTAGCTTTGCGCTGCGCAGGGCATTCTTCATGGCCCGTAGGCATCCCTCACCGTGGGGCGCCATGCTGGTGATGTGGTAGGCGTCCGCGCTCATTCCGTAACCAATGATCTCCGCCAGGATCCTGGCTTCACGGGCGCGGGCGTGTTCCAGTTCCTCGAGGATGAGGATGCCGGCCCCTTCGCCAACCACAAAACCATCGCGGTCTTTGTCGAACGGGCGGCAAGCGCGTTCCGGGTCGGCATTGCGGGTAGAGAGCGCTCGCATGGCGGCGAACCCGCCCACGCCCATGGGTGTAATGGCTGCCTCAGCACCGCCGGCTATGATTACATCCGCATCGTCCCGCTCGATGGTTCGGTAGGCATTGCCTACCGAATGCGCGCTTGTAGTGCAAGCCGTCGACGTTGCCTCGTTCGGGCCAAGCGCACCATAGCGGATGCTCACCTGGCCGGCCGCCAGGTTGGCAATGGTAGCAGGAATAAAAAATGGTGAAATCTTGCGCGGGCCGCCATGGAGCATGGCGCTATGCTCTCGCTCGATCACGTCGAATCCGCCGATGCCCGACCCGATGTGTACGCCCACGCGCTCAGCGTTCAACGGGCCGATCTTCAGGCCTGAGTGCAGGAGCGCTTCGTGGGTGGCGGCAAGCGCGAAATGGATGAAGCGCCCCATCTTGCGCGCTTCCTTCTTCTCCATAAAGTCCAGTGGATTAAAGCCTTTCACCTCGGCTGCGAAGGTAACGGGGAAGCCCGTCGTATCGAAGCTGGCGATGGGAGCCATTCCACTCTTGCCGGCAAGCAGGTTGGTCCAGACTTCGGGCGCGGTTCTACCTATTCCACACAACAGCCCGATGCCTGTAACGACCACCCTTCTTGCCATCTTGCCGACTCACTTATTGCCTTTCGCGTTTTTCTCGATGTATTCGGTTGCGTCCTTCACTGTCTTAATCTTTTCCGCATCTTCATCCGGAATTTCCAGGTCAAAGGCTTCCTCGAACTGCATAACCAGTTCGACTACGTCGAGCGAGTCTGCTCCCAGATCTTCCTGAAACGAGGCACTGGGGGTCACTTCAGCTTCATCGACCTGAAGCTGCTCGACGATTATCTGTTTTACCTTCTCTTCCACTGCTGCTGTCGCCATGCCGTTCTCCTGTCTATAAAAGCAACTCGTTATATCGTTTTCACGATGGGTCTATCCGGTGAAGATGCATCTCACGGGGCTTTACTTAAAAAGTCCCACCTCGGTGAGGCCGGATTGGGCACAGTTACATCGTGAAACCGCTCTACAGGGTCAAGACCCCGCAAGGTTGGGCGAACGGTCCGGGAAGGCGGTGCGGCGGTCGTTCCGGTTTTCCTCCAGGCGCCACCTGCCACAAGAAAGGATCTGGCTTTGCAAATGGTCCCCTTGGGACCTTCTGCGCCGGAAGCCAATGCCTGGCAGGAGACAGCAACAGGAAAAACGGCCTAGCCCGCAACCCGCGCAGTTCACGGCCCCAAAGTTCTCAGTCTACTGAGCGCTCTAGGTGGTGTAAAGCGGAGCACCCCGATCGCCTTGCTGCGCTTTGCACAGCATCTTTGCCGTCGTAGGCGAGTAAAGTCAAAAAAGCAGATGGCAATGTTTCCCGGTATGAGCACCCTCCTTCTTGTGGCCGTCGCCACCTTCGTCGCCGGCATCGTCGCGGCCACCTATTTTGAACGGAACCGCACCGCCGCCGAGCGTGCGAGCTTCGAGAAATCCTCCAAGACTCTGCTCGACCAGCTGGCTGACACCCGGGCTCGTCTTGACCAGGCGCGGAACGACGACGCTATCCACCAGGCCACCATTGCCCGGCTCGAAGAACGCCACGCGGCAACGGAACGGGTCGTGGAGCAGATGCGGGTCAACCTTCCCGAGACCTTCAAGTCTCTCGCCAACGAAGTTCTGGAAGAGAAATCCAGGCGTTTTGTGGAGCAGAACCAGACCAGTCTGGGCCAGGTTCTGGAGCCACTTAGGACCAGGCTGGAGGATTTTCAGACCAAAATTGAAGCCGCGCGCATGGAACAGGTCAGAGGCGGCGAGAAGCTGAGCGCGCATATCGATAAGCTGTTTGAATCAAACACCAGGATCAGCGACCAGGCGAATAATCTCGCCATCGCGCTGCGCGGGTCGAGCAAGGCCCAGGGAGCATGGGGAGAGTTGATCCTGGAGCGGACTTTAGAAGCCGCCGGCCTGCGTCCGGGACATGAATACGACGCCCAGGAAAGCTACGCTGCTGAAAATGGCACCCGTGCGCAGCCGGATGTGGTCATCCATCTGCCCGGCGACCGGCACCTGATCATCGATTCCAAGGTTTCCCTGGTTCATCATGGGGCCTACAACACTGCGGAAAGTGACGCGGCTCGAGCACTGGCGGCCGACAGTCATTGCAGCTCGGTACGCACCCACATTCGTGGGCTGGCGGAGAAGAACTACCAGACGCTGTACGGCCTCAATTCCATCGACTTCGTGATCATGTTCCTTCCTTTCGAGTCGGCCTTTATGCTGGCTATCTCCCGGGATGACAAGCTCTGGGAGCAGGCGTGGCAGCGGAACGTTTTGCTGGTTAGCCCCAGTACTCTGCTTTTTGTCTTGCGGACGGTCGCCTCCCTGTGGCGGCAGGAGCAGCAGAAGCACAATGTGGAGGAGATTGCCCGGCGGGGAGCGGAACTTTACAACAAGCTGGCCGGCTTTGTGGCCGATTTTACCGAAATGGGGAGGCGTCTGGAGCAGGCGCAGGCCAGCTATTCCGGCGCGCTGGGCAAGTTGCACACCGGCCCTGGAAATGTGATCCGCCAGGCGGAATTGCTGAAAGCGCTCGGAGTGAAGCCGACCAAGCAGATCCCACAGGGCTTAATCGAGTTAGCGCAACAGGAAACCCTCGAGCTGGGAGACCAGCCGGACCTCCCGTAGGGTCGTTCCTTACACCGTGCCAGGCGGGGCCGGCTCCTATCGAGTTAACATGGCTGGCTGCGGACGAAGACCTGGACGCTTTGTATCAGGGCACGACTTTAGTCGGGCCGTTGAGCCCAACAAAAATGAGGGCTTTAGCCCCTGGGGTACGTCTTTCGGTTGCTTACATCGAATGCTTTCTGCACGTCTAGCGGAGAGGGGCCTCAGGGGCTAAAACCCAATTGTTTTCCGACTATTACGGCCAGACTAAAGTCGGGCCCTGATACAAAGCACAAACGCGGTGACTGAGCGAGACTGAAGATACCCGGTTGCTTTGTTCCCTGGTTCTTCTCGCACCCTCTTAAACCCCTGAGGTATGCTTTCGACTTCTTCCGCAGCCCGTTCTGAAAGCGTGACCTTTGTTTCCTTACACCGTGCCAGGCGGGGCCGGCTCCGGCATCGCCGCCTCAACCCCGGCAAAGCCCGCCCACAATCGTTCCCAGGAACCATCCAGCGTCTCCGGAAGCACCCGCGTCTCCCCAATCACGGTCATGAAGTTCGAATCGCCCAGCCACCGGGGCAGGGCATGCATATGCAGGTGCGCAGCAATCCCGGCGCCCGCGGCTTGGCCAAGGTTCAATCCCATGTTGATCCCTTGGGGTGCGTACACCTGGCGCAGAACCGCGTCGGTTTTTTGCGCCAGCTTCATCATTTCGAGCGCGGCCGCCTGATCCAGCGAAGCCAGCGTCTCCTGGTGGGCATAGGGCACGATCATGACGTGACCGGACGTGTAAGGGAAGGCATTCAGGCAAATAAAGCAATGCTCTGCCCGAAGCACAATATGACCCGCCCGCTCCGCGTCCTTCGCAGGCATGCCATGTTCGATCGCGAACCGCGTTGCGCCGATCAGGTTACAAAAGACGCAGTCACAGTCACCTGGCCACGCAGCCAACGCCTGGGGCACGCCTTTGCGCCCACCCTTCGGAGAGGTTGGGTCGGCGTCGACCAGGTAAGCGTAGCGCCAGGGCGTCCACAAGTAGTCCATGCGGTTCAAGTATACGGAGTGTCTGGCAGGCTTTCACGACCACTGCATAACCGGGCGGGCCTGTCTTCACCACCGGATTACAAGGCAGTAAAAATAGGTATTTCCCGCACTTTTGATACGCTTTTTCGAGCGTCGAATCACCCACGAGTTCGTTGACATGTTTTCCCGGCGATTGCTATAGTTGTGTATGAAGGGTCTACGTAGAGGATTCGGCGTAGACATCCATCGCCGCTCTTGCTTTACCCCCTCCCGGATGCTCCTACCGGAGACTGATTTAAGTGCCAAGCCATTCAGTGCGGCTGCACTAACAGTCTCCCTCCGAACGTTTGCTGGTGGAGAGTAAACTTACGGTGCCCTACTTCGCCGGCCAAGTCTGCAATGAGTCCGCGAAGCAAGCTGCGGGATAGAGTCACCTAAGCCTTGATCAATGTTGTGAGACCTTGGCGCGCGTGATTCATCGAATACCTGTAGCGATGGACGGATCGAGAGTTACTGATCGAGAATCCGGAGCTGGCATTCATGGCAGACGTCCTAAATCCTGAACGAACCGAGAGCCCACACCTGAACACCGAATTGCAAACCCCAACGCTTGATGCACCGGCGGATCATTTTGACCCGTCCGAGGACCACACCGCCAACCCGCACGCTGATGCCCCCACCGTGCCGCACCGGGTCGTCGACCCCAAGCCTGTCGTTACCCATTCCGGTTCAGAAGAAACAGAACTGACCGGCATGGAGGATTTTGCCGCCGCGCTGGAATCCTTCGATCGCGAACAAGCCGCTGAAGCCGCCGCGCAGGCTTACGACGACAACGTCGTGACCGGCACCGTCATAAAGCTGACGGATAAGCATGTAGTGGTCGATGTGGGGCTAAAGTCCGAAGGCCTCATTCCCCTCGAGCAGGTGCTGGATCACAACGGTCAGCCCAGGCTGAAGGCCGGCGACACAGTTGAGGTGGTGGTAGAGCGCGAAGAAGCCGAAGGTGGCTTCCTGCTGAGCTATGACAAAGCCCAGCGGCACCGGGTGTGGGATGCGATCGAACGCGCAGCCAACGAGAAGACTCCGGTCATCGGGACGGTTTTGGGGCGCGTGAAAGGCGGTCTCACCGTCGATATTGGCATCAAGGCTTTCCTTCCCGGCTCCCAACTGGAAATCCGGCCAGTCCGTAATC
Source organism: uncultured Acidobacteriaceae bacterium (assembly GCA_963717225.1). GTDB lineage: Bacteria > Acidobacteriota > Terriglobia > Terriglobales > Acidobacteriaceae > PALSA-350. The sequence goes on from CAVQWB010000046.1 coordinate 278,442, forward strand.
TTGACGGCTACATTGGCCAGCAGATCGAAGTCCGTGTCATCAAGCTGAACAAGAAACGGGGCAATGTCGTGGTCTCGCGCAAGGAGCTGCTGGAAGAAGAGCAGACCAACAAGCGCAGCCTGACCCTCGAACATCTCGAAGAGGGGGCGATCCTCACCGGGACGGTGAAGAACCTGACCGACTACGGCGCTTTTGTCGATTTGGGCGGCATCGATGGCCTCTTGCACATAACCGATATGTCTTGGGGGAGGCTTACCCATCCTCGCGATCTGGTGAACGTCGGCGACGAGATCCAGGTCAAGGTGCTCAAGTTTGATCGTGAAAAGCAGCGCGTTTCCCTCGGCTTCAAGCAGCTCACGCCCGATCCCTGGCTCGATGCAGTGGAGCGCTATCCGATCGGCGCCCGGGTACGTGGACGGGTCCTCAGCGTGACCGACTACGGCTCCTTTGTCGAGTTGGAGCAGGGCATCGAGGGGCTGGTGCACGTCTCCGAGATGACCTGGTCCAAGCGGATGAAGCACCCGTCGAAACTGGTCAAGCCTGGCGACGAGGTAGAAACTGTAGTCCTCAGCGTCAACCCAAACGACCGCCGCATCTCGCTGGGCATGAAGCAATTGCTTGAGAACCCCTGGGAACACCTTTCTGAACGTTATCCCGCGGGCACCATCGTGGAAGGCCGGGTGCGTAATCTGACCGACTTTGGCGCCTTCATTGAAATCGAAGACGGAATCGACGGTCTGGTCCACGTGAGCAACTTAAGCTGGACCAAACGCGTCAAGCATCCTTCTGAGATTCTCAAGAAGGGCGAGAAAGTTCGCGCCGTGGTACTCGGGGTGGAAGCGGAGAATCGTCGCCTGTCACTCGGCATCAAGCAGCTTCAGCCGGATGTTTGGGAAACGTTCTTTGCTCAGCATCGCGTTGGTGACGTGGTGAAAGGCAAAGTGCTGCGCACCGCTCAATTCGGAGCGTTTATCGAAATCGCCGAAGGCGTGGAAGGGCTCTGCCATGTTTCCGAGGCCGCTGATGCTACGGGCGCGCCGATCAAGCTCGAAGCAGGCCAGGAACACGACTTCAAAATCATCAAGATGAACCAGGATGAGAAGAAGGTAGGCCTTAGCTTGCGAGCCGTGGGCGAAGAAGCCAGCCGGGCAGATGTGGAAGCCTACAAACAGCCGGTTTCAAGCTCCACCACCACGCTGGGAGATCTAGTCAACTGGAAGCGCCTGGAACACGAATAAGTTCCAGCGCGCTTTCGCCTACTTCTCGATCTTCAAATCAAAGTTGAACTGCTTCTTGCTGTCGAAAGAGCTGATGGCTCTGGTCTTTGATTTGTGACCTTTGTACTCTGCCCAGAGCTGATAATCCACGTCTGAGCTGAGCTGCCCAAAGCGGTAGCGTCCATCCGCCTCGGTGATAAAGGTTCTGACCTCCAGGCTCTTCTGATCCTGCAGGTAGACCACGGCGTTCGCTTGTGGCTGCGCGTCGGAATTCTGCACCATACCTTGCACCACTCGCACCGATTGCGCCAGGCTTTGCGCGAAGCTCAGCGGCTGGATTGCTGCGCATGCCAACAGCAGCAAGAGAATCCGCGACAGCCTCATTCTTCTTCCTCGTCGGCCACTTCCTCGTCCTCATCCTCGTAGCCTTCCTCGTCCACCTGAGAAAGTTCGAGGGGTTCGGTTGCAACCACTTCGAACTCGGTGCCGCACTCATCGCAGACCACGATGTCGCCTTCTTCAACTTCGTCGGGATCGAAATCGAGAACACTCTCGCATTCCTGACAAACTGGCATACAGCGCTCCTTTCTCGGAGTATCAAAAATGTTGACGGTGACCGCAACGCAGAGGCGGCTTGGCTAGTTTCCGGGAGAACACGCCGGACGTCAAGGAACTCCTGCCAGACACCAAATCCTACCGCGAACCGTGACCAAACGTTAAAGCGTTTTCATGCAGGGGGATCCCAGCAACCGTCAAAACGCGTTAGTCTTACAAAAGAAGTCATGGCACGCTTTCCCCGCACCGGTCTCTCCGCCCTTTCGTTCCCGAGCTTCAGCGGGGTTACCAGCCAACTGGTGCTGGCCAATGTGGTCATGTTCTTTGTGTTGCTCCTCATGCAATACGCGGCGCCTCACGTCGCGCTCATCATTGTTACCTATTTTGCGCTCACCCCGGCGCTGCTGCTCCACGGCTTTGTGTGGCAACTGGCAACCTACAGCTTCCTGAATGCCGGCGTGCTGCATGTGGCCTTCAACATGCTTACGCTCTGGTTCATCGGCTCATTCCTTGAGACGTCGAAAGGAAGCCGTTGGCTGCTCGAAGTGTACTTCCTATGCGCGATTGGCGGCGGTCTGATCGGCAGCGCCCTCAGCTTTACCCATATTTTTCATTCCAGCCCCGTTTCCACAACCAGCAGCTCCGACGCGGCGCTCTTCGGTCTGTTGGCGGCCTTCGCCGTGCTCTTTGGCGACCTGGAAATGTACATGTTCCCTCTGCCAGTGGCGATCAAAGCCAAATATCTGGTGATCGTCTACATGCTCATTGAAATAGCGCTGCTGCTCTCCGGCGGGCCGCCGCTTGCCTATTTCGTGATCCTCAGCGGTGCTCTGCTGGGCCTTCTTTTCGCCCGGCGCGCTCCGCGGCGGGGTATGAGCATGGCCTTTAGCGAAGGCTTCTTCAGCTTACGCAACAACTACTATCGCTGGAAGCGCCGGCGGGTTGCGCGCAAGTTCGAGGTCTATATGCGTAAGCAGAACCGCGACGTCCGCTTCGACAGCGAGGGTCGCTACATCGACCCGGACGAAAAACGCGATCCCAACGACCGCAAGTGGATGAACTAAACTCACCACGAGCAAAGGGTACGGGGTAAAGAGCTTGCTTGAGAACCCCCTCGTCGTGGAGAGCTCGGAGAACCTGATTCGGGCCCGGAGGAACGACTCGCATACCGGCGGAAACAAACTTCGGACGAAGGGGACGGCTTCAGCCGCGCCGCATTGCCCTTGGGCCGTTGAGGGCTTTTAGCCCCTGAGGTACTTTTCTTTCCTGAAGGGTACGGGCTTCAGCCCGTACCTGGAGTTTCTACATTTCGGAGAGGGTGGATACATCCAAATCTACGGAATGCGCGAGTTTTCTGGAGTCACCGGTCTGATGCTTTGTATCAGGGCACGACTTCAGTCGTGCCGCTCAAGGTCAACAAAGATATGGGCTTTAGCCCCTGCGCTTTTTTCTCTGCCAAGTAGGCGTATCTGTCCTGCTTTAACGGGGTTCTGAACCATAGATAGATGCGCAATGCATTTCGTGCAGGATTGCCATTGCAGGGGCTAAAGCCCTGATCATTTCGAGTTCGGAGCGGCACGACTAAAGTCGTGCCCTGATACAAAGCAAAACCCAAAACCGAAGCTCGATCGATCATACCCAAGGCTCACGAAATGTATAAACTCCAGGTACGGGCTTCAGCCCGTGCGTTAACGACCCAACAGAGGACCGGCTTTAGCCACTGAGGGCGACTCTTGTGCTCGCTTGAGCGGCCCCTCAGGGGCTAAAGCCGATTCATCTTGACGGTTAAAACGTACGGCCTAAAGGCCGTACCCTTCAAAAAGTAGTTCTGCTCAGCCGGTGGTGCGAATGTGCAGCTCCTTCAGCTGTTGAGCACTCACCGGAGTGGGCGCATCGACCATCAGGTCGATCGCCTTAGCCGTTTTGGGAAAAGCGATGACTTCCCGCAAGCTCTGCGCCCCAGCCAGAATCATGGCAATGCGGTCCAGCCCTAAAGCGATGCCCCCATGGGGCGGTGTGCCGTACGTAAGTGCTTCCAGGAAAAAGCCGAAACGCGACCGTGCCTCCTCTTCACTCATCCCTAGCGCGCGAAATATCTCCTGCTGCACATCCTGACGGTGGATACGAATGGAACCGGAACCCAGTTCCAGGCCATTCATCGCCAGATCGTAGTACCGCGCCCGTACCGAAGCAGGATCGGAGACCAACCTCTCCATATCCTCTTCATGGGGTGAAGTGAAAGGGTGGTGGGCAGGTAGCCAGCGTTGCGACCCCTTATCGAATTCGAACATGGGGAAATCCGTCACCCAAATGGGCCGGAAAGCCGTATCTCCTGCCACCTGCTGGCCCGAATAACGCTCTGGTGATTCGACCACCTGGTCGGTGATCGCCGATACCCCGTGCCGGTCTGCATAACGCCGGGCCAGCTCCACGCGAAGATTGCCGGCGGCCGAGTAGACGCAGATTTCGCGCTCGGAAAGGTGCCCCTGGGTCTTGGTATCACTGGCTCTTACGTGGGAGGCTGCATCCCCGGCCACCAACACCAGCAGATCTTCCGCGTCGCCTTCTGCCCTAGCCGGAACCAGTTCGCGTATCTTCCTGACCGCCTCTGGGAAGCCCTTTTCCAACCGTTTCCAGTCGTCGATTAATTTCGCGCCCTTGGTGGCGTCGAAGAGCGGCCGGTTGTCGTCGCGCTCTTTGCGCGATAGCTCTCCTACTTTGGGGATACACACCACCACCACCGGCTGGTTCGGATCGATGGCCAGCGCCTGCAAATCCTCATCCCGGAAAGCGGAGCGAACGTCCGTCAGCCCGGGCATGCGCAGGTCCGGCTTGTCGATTCCATAACGGCGCATGGCGTCGTCGTAGGTGATGCGGGGAAAGGGAGTGGTCAACATGACCCCCACCGCCCCGAAGGCCTCCTGCAAGAAGGTCTCGACTACCTGGAAGACGTCTTCCTGACGCACGAACGACATCTCGAGATCGACCTGGGTGAATTCCGGCTGCCGGTCGGCGCGCAGATCCTCATCCCGGAAGCAGCGGACGATTTGGAAATAGCGATCAAAGCCCGAAATCATAAGTATCTGTTTGAATAATTGCGGCGACTGCGGCAGAGCATAAAAGTGGCCGCCATGCACCCGGCTGGGGACCAGGTAGTCGCGGGCCCCTTCCGGAGTCGATCGAGTCATAAACGGGGTCTCGACTTCAAGAAAACCCTGGTTCGAGAGGCTCTCCCGTATCGCCAGGGCGATCTTATGGCGGAGTTCGAAATTCCGCTGCATTTGTTGCCGGCGCAAATCGAGGTAACGATACTTCAGGCGCAACTCTTCGTTGGCGATGGCCTCTTCCGCCGGAGAAAACGGTGGCACCCTGGAGTCGTTCAGTACCAACAACTGCTCGGCGGCGACTTCAATTTCTCCCGTGGCCATTTTGGGGTTGATCACATCACGGCCACGCAGGCGAACCTTACCCACCACCGCCACCACGTATTCCGGCCGAACTTGTTCAGCCTTGGCGTGGCCTTCCGGGGTGAGATCTTTGTCCAGCACAATTTGGGTGATCCCGGTGCGGTCACGCAGGTCCAGGAAGATCAGGTTGCCGTGGTCGCGGCGCCGGTTCACCCATCCCATGAGAGTGACCTGTTCGCCGGCGTGCTGCGCGCGGAGCTGTCCACAGGAGTGCGTGCGCTGAAGAGTGCCAAGAAAGTCGAGCAATGCGGATGTCCTAATTTGAAGTTGCCGTGGGAGTGGGGGCGAGAAGAGCGGTGAGCTTCTGGCCGAGTTGGCCTCGGGGAACCTTGAACTGCTCACCAGAGGCGAAGTGCTTTACCGTCAAGATACCGGAGGCGACTTCGTCTTCGCCGAGAATAACGATTGCGTTCGCGACTTTGTTTGCCGCCTCGAACGATTTCTTCAGTCGAAACGATCCGTCGCCCAGCTCCACCCGCAGGCCGCCGGCCCGCAAGTCCCGCGCCATCACCAGTGCGGCTGGATTCATCCGGTCACCCAGGGGCGCGATATAGGCGGCCGCCAACTGTGGTGTGTGCCTGGCCTGCGCCTGGAGGGTAAGCACGAGACGGTCTTCACCCATAGCAAACCCAATGCCTGGAGCCTTGGGACCACCGATGGCCTCGGATAGCCCATCGTAGCGGCCCCCGCCGAGCAGGGCATTCTGTGCCCCCAGGTCGTCGGAGACGAACTCAAAGGTCGTCCGCGTGTAGTAATCGAGCCCGCGGACCAGTCGATGGTCGTGCTCGTAGGGCACGTCACAGGCATCGAGCGCGGTGCAAACCGCGGCGAAATGTTCCTTGGATCCTTCATCGAGCGAGTCCCAGATGCGAGGCAGCATCGCGATGATGGGCTGGTCTTCGGGATGCTTGCAATCGAGCACGCGTAATGGGTTGGTGACCGCACGCCGTTGGCAATCCTGGCACATGCGCGCCACCACGGGTTCAAGCGCTGTGCGCAGAGTCTGCACGTATCGTGGCCGGTCGGTGGCCGAGCCAACCGAGTTGAGCAGTAACTTCCAGCCGGTAATGCCCAGTTCACTCAGCAGGGTAGCCAGCATCTCCAGCACTTCGGCATCACGAAGAGGCGACTCGCTGCCTGAGCTGGGTGGTCCAATCACCTCGGCGCCGATCTGAAAAAACTGACGGTAGCGGCCCTTTTGCAGCCGTTCCCGGCGGAACTGGGGCCCGATGTAATAGAGCTTCTGCAATTGGCCGGTCTCGCCCAATTGATGCTCAATGTAGGCGCGGACCACGCCGGCGGTATTCTCGGGCCGGAGGGTGAGCGATTGGCTCGATTCGGCATCCGGAGTAAAGGTGTACATCTCCTTGGAAACGATATCGGTGTCTTCTCCGACACCCCGGGAGAAGAGTTGGGTTTCCTCAAGAATAGGCGTGCGGATTTCGCCAAAAGAGTAGCGCTCGAAGACGTTCCGCGCCGTAGCGTCGATGTGATTCCAGAGTTCAGTTTCCGGCGGCAGCAGATCCCGGGTACCGCGAACAGCTTGCAAAATGCTCATAAGTGCTGAAGTATCCAACTATTTACCAGAATACAGGTGCCATCGAAGGAGTTCCACTCAGCGGCCGCGGAGCCGCAAATCGTTGTTTTCGTGATCTGTCCTGACCACTTGCCCTGGGATCGTGACCCGACACCTTGGGGAGGACGTTTTCGATTGTGCCGAAAAGGAAACCTGTGTTGATCAGGTTGATTTGCGGAAGAGTTCAGCGCGTACATCATGAACATGAAACAAAACGATGGGCTTTACCGGTTGCAGAAAAACTGATTCGGCTGAAGGGGACGGCCTTTAGAGCCTGCGTGAGCAACTGCGAATTCCCGGTTCTCACGCACACTCTCCATTTGGCCGCACACTAAATTCGCCGGCACCCCGCCTCGCTACATGGCAAGCGCCGCTTCTACCGAATATTGAATATAGAAACGGTAAATCAGGTCGTGCGTCTGCCGGCACTGCTGCAGGATGTTATGCAGATAAGCCCCGGCATCCTGGGCCAGGATATCGGAGACTTCTACAAAGCTAAGCGAAGCCTGCAGCTTCCCGGAGATCCTGGTCAATTCATCTACCGGCGCTCTTCCGCTCGAGTGCTGCACCGCCACCAGAGCTTGCCGCAGGCAATCGACCGAATATCTGAGCGAATGGGGAAACTGCGGGTTCAGCAGCAGAAATTCGAGGATTCTGTCTGCCGTGATATCGGCGGTATAGACCTTGCAATACGCTTCGAATGCAGTGCAGCAGCGCAGCAAGCCGACCCACTCCTGATATTGGCGTCCCTCCGCCGCGACTTCCGGCGTATGAAGGATTTCCGGTTGATACAGGTCGAGCAGATTGGCAATGGCAGCCGCCCGCTCCAGGTAGCGTCCCATTTGAATAAACTGCCACTCCTCACCGTGGCTCATCGTGGTGTCGGTCACCCCCTGGAAAAGGTGGACCCCGTCGATCACCGCGGGAAGAAAATCGCCCAGCCGGGTATTCAATCCGAACTCCGATTGTGGCTGAATCACCCAGTGATACATGCGGTTGAGCTGCTGCCACTGTTCGGTGCTGATCTCGTCACGCACCTGGCGAGCATTTTCCCGAGCTTCGATCAGGCAGGCAGTCACCGATGCGGGAACGTCCGCGTCAAACGTCAGCGTGTGAACGAGCTGGTAATAGTCGTTTTCCCAGCGCACGCCCTCCGGATTTCCCAGCGCCGCCAGTACCCGCTTCCATCGTCCCTCGGCGCTGGTACTGGACTTGTCCAGCATCAGTCCCATGTTCACGTCGAGCATGCGCACCGTGTGTTCGGCGCGCTCCAGGTACCGGCTCATCCAGTAAAGACTGTCTGCTACGCGAGAAAGCATTCGTCCCTCTAGTTAGTCGTTCAGAACCCAGGTATCTTTACTGCCCCCGCCTTGCGATGAATTCACTACTAACGACCCACGGCGAAGCGCAACCCGGGTCAGTCCTCCCGGAACGATGCGCACCTTGTCGCCGTACAAGATATACGGCCGCAAATCGACATGGCGCGGCTCGATTCCGTTCTCCGTTAAACAGCCGGCGCGAGAGAAATCGAGCGTAGGCTGGGCGATGTAGTTTCGCGGGTTGGCCTCGATGGCAAGCTTGAACTCCTCCCGCTGCTCAGCGCTGCTGTGGGGTCCTATCAGCATTCCGTAACCGCCCGACTCCCCGACTGCTTTCACCACCAGCTTGTCCAGATTCTCGATGCAGTATTTTCGCTGTTTGGGGTCGGTCATGAGATAGGTTTCCACGTTGTTCAGAATCGGTTCCTCGCCCAGGTAGTAGCGGATGATGGCCGGCACGTACGCGTAGACCGCCTTGTCGTCGGCGATGCCGGTTCCGAAAGCATTAGCCAGGGTTACGTTGCCGGCACGATAAGCATTGAACATGCCGGCCACGCCAAGAATCGAGTCGGAACGAAAGGCCAGCGGATCGATAAAGTCGTCGTCCACCCGGCGGTAGATCACATCCACCCGCTTCAGGCCGGCGGTGGTGCGCATGTACACCACGTTGTCGTGGATGACCAGGTCGCGTCCTTCGACCAGCTCGATGCCCATCTGGCGCGCAAGGTAGGTGTGCTCGAAATATGCTGAGTTATAGACGCCAGGGGTCAGCAAAACGATGGAAGGGTCATGCCGGCCCTCCGGAGCCAGCGACCTCAGCGTGCTCAAGAGCAATTGAGTGTAGTGTTCGATCGGCTGCACACCGTAATTGCGGAACAACTGGGGAAACGTCCGCTTCATCACCCGGCGGCTGGTCAGCATGTAGGAGACGCCGCTCGGCACCCTCAGGTTGTCTTCCAGCACCACGAATTCTCCGCTACTCAAGCGGAGAAGATCTGTCCCCGTGACCGTGATGTATACATTACGCGGCACTTGCAGGCCGCGCATCTCTCTCCGAAACTGGCGGCAGCTGTACACGATCTCGCGCGGAACATGGCCGTCGTTGAGAATCTTTCCATCGTTGTAAACATCGTGCAGAAACAAATTGAGTGCGGTGATGCGTTGGGTTAAACCCTTTTCAATGTGTTGCCACTCCGCGCCGGTGATCACACGCGGCAATAGGTCATAGGGAAAGATTTTTTCCGTTCCCTCTCCGTGCCCGTAAACATTGAAAGTGATGCCCTGGGTGAGGAAAGAGAGGTCAACCGAGCGCTTGCGGCGAACGATCTCCTCCGGTGGCAGGTTCAGGAACGTCTCCAGCACTTCGGCATAGTGCGGCCTTACCACGCCATCCTCGGTGAACATCTCGTCAAAGGTGTTATCGAGGAGGTAGTCTTTTAGGACCGGATTCACGAATGTGCTGGGTCGGGTTATCTCCATTTATTGCCTGAATCCTGACGCGGCTTCGGTCGCCACCTCGTCGCTGACCACATTGAAGTGGGTGAGACTGGCGATCCCGAACGAGGTGGTGATCGCCACGTCTGAAGCATCCCGGCCGACCGCCATCAACACTCGGCCGATGCGGGGATGATTGTGCCGCGCATCCACCGTCCACCAGCGGTTTGCCAGGTAGACCTCAAACCACGCGCTGAAGTCCATCGGCGTGTACGTTGGCGGTATCCCTATATCGCCCAGGTATCCGGTCGCATAACGGGCAGGGATATTGACGGCCCGGCAAAAGGTCACCGCCAGGTGCTGAAAATCACGGCATACGCCAACTCGCTCGGTAAACACATCGAGCGCCGTCTTGGTGGATCGGGCATGTTGATAGCCAAAAGCCACCTTCGAATAGACCCAATCGCAGATAGCCCGAACCCGGCCCCAGCCCGGCGTCACATTGCCGAATAGCTCCACAGCTACGTTGGAGAGCCGATCAACCTCGCAATAACGGCTGTTGAGTAGATAGATCAGCGTTTCGTTGGGCAAATCCGCAACCGGATGCTCGGTCGCATCGATCGGCGAAGGATCTTCCAAACCCGAGTCTTCAATAAGAGTAGAACCAGTCAGCCTGATGTGTCCCGTGGGAGCTACGAATCTTGAGCATCGATTGCCGAAGGTATCGATGTAGCTGGTGATGGGTACTTGAGGGTCCAGTGTCAGCTCGTCCGGCTCGAGCAGATCCGGCTCTCGCGAGGGGTGCACATGGAGCATCGCGACTATCGTCACGGGAGCCGGAACGTTGAAACCGATGTCATAACCTAAGCGAATAAGCATTGCACTCCCTCAATCGAGCCCCTGAAGCGAAGTGCCCAGGGTGTCCCCCGGGCAAGTTCGACAGGAACGACAAGGTCCTTGTCGCAAAAATTATGATGCTGAAAAACTATCAGACAATCCCGGTCGGTACACACGGAAAATGCTCTAGCATGCAGCTTGGAGATGAATAATGACCTATTGTCTGGGCATCATGACCAGTGAAGGATTGGTGATGGCCTCCGATTCCCGAGCCAATGCCGGCTTTGACCAGGTAAATGTCTGCCCCAAAATGCACACCTTTCTTCACCCGGGAGAACGTGCTTTTGTCATTCTGACCAGTGGAAACTTGTCTCTTACCCAGTCCGTGATCACCCTTTTGCGGGATGACTTCGTGGCCGGTGAAGGCTTGGCGAAGGCGGACACCATGTATGCAGCCGCCCGCGTTGTGGGTGATATGGTTCGCCGGGTCTCGGATCTGGACCGCGCTGCCTTGGAGAAGGACGATTTCAAGTTCAACATCCACCTCCTGCTGGGTGGCCAGGTCAGGGGTGAAAAACCGAACCTCTTTCTTATCTATCCCCAGGGAAACCCCCTAAGTGCTACCGAGGATTCTCCTTACCTGCAGATCGGTGAAGTCAAATACGGCCGGCCGATCCTTGATAGAGGCATTGAGTTTGATTCCACCAGCCTGGACGTCGCAGGCACCTACGCACTGCTTTCCCTCGACGCCGCGATGCGTTCGAATGTGACCGTCGGGCCGCCCCTTGAGGTTCTGCTCTACCAAAACGACCGCCTGGATTTCGACCGCTACCGCCGCTTCGAGGCCGATGATCCTGAGCTCGGCCGGATGCACGCCCGGTGGGAGCAAGCGTTGCGCCGGGCAGTAGAAGAACTGCCCAACGTCCACTTCGACGCCCGGCCACTGCACGTTCCATAGAACTGAGCCGACGTTTAGTCACCGCGCCGAAGCTTTGTAACAGGGCGCGACTTCACAGGCTGCGGAAAAGGGGCGATGGTTCTCCAGAAACGAAAGGCAAGAACCTACCGCAGGGCCTAGAGGGTGTGCGGGAACGATTGCCTCTGGGACCCGACACCTCAAGGCCCGGAGGGCCGCCCGCTAAACGTCAGCCCAGCCCGGAAGGGCTCAGTCGGTATCCCACCATGATCCGAGCGCCAGAGGCGCGGCACCCTTGTGTTCCTCTACCACTCTGCCTGGGTGGGCCCCATATCTCGCTCGTTTTTCGCGAGATGTGGGATACCACAGCGCTAGACCGGCCACTTCTCTACTGCAACGGATCCCGAGGTCCATGATCCTCTCCACCCTGCACAGTCGGCGGTTGAGGTCCGTGGAATCCCACATCTGCCAAAACCGGGCAGATATGGGGCACCCCTTCATTTGTTACGGGTAGAGAGAGGCAGGTCTCTTGAGAAATCCAGGCTAGAGGAAGGCTAGAGGCGAGTGGTCGACATTCGTGGATTCCCACATCTCGCGAAAAACGAGCGAGATATGGGGCACCCAGAGTCGGTTTGCGGGAGAGAGTGCAAATTCGCGGTTCGCGCGCACCCTCTTCAGCCTCTGGCCAACCACTACAGAATGTAGCGGGACAAATCCTGGTCCTTGACGATCGATGCCACCATGGCCCGTACGTATTCCGGATCAATCAGGACGACCCGTTCCCTGCCGTCGGCTGTCTCCACCTCGGTTATGGGCAAGGGAACAGTAGCGCCGTTTTCCGCAGCCGATGCTGCCATCTCGAGGAGTGGGCCTTCAGCGGAATGGCCTTTCATCATATCCGGAGCCATAAAGCTGATCTCGTCCAGCACCCGCTCCATGATGGTGTGCAGCCGCCTGGCGCCGATGTTCTCGGTGGTCTCATTGACCCGGAAAGCAAACCGCGCCATCTCTTCCAACGATTCCTTGGTAAACCTCAGCTTCAGCCCTTCGGTTTCGAGCAGAGCCGTGTATTGCTTGGTCAGCGAAGACTTGGGCTCGGTAAGAATCCGGACAAAGTCTTCCACCGTCAGCGACTGCAATTCAACCCGGATAGGGAACCGGCCTTGCAGCTCAGGAATCAGGTCGCTCGGCTTGGAAACATGAAATGCCCCTGCCGCGATAAACAGAATGTGGTCGGTGCGCACCATCCCGTATCTGGTATTGACGGTGGTCCCTTCGACGATAGGGAGAATATCTCTCTGCACGCCCTCGCGCGACACATCCGGACCGTGACCGCCTTCCCGTCCGGCAATCTTGTCGATCTCGTCCAAAAAGATGATGCCCGAGTTCTCTACCCGCTCGACCGCCAGCCGTGTTACCTGGTCCATGTCTACCAGCCGGGTTTCTTCCTCCTGCACCAGGTATTCGAACGCCTCCCCGACCTTCATCTTGCGTTTCTTGGTGCGCTGGCCGAAAAGGTTAGGCAGCACATCCTTGAGATTGATATCCATCTCCTCGATGCCTTGGTTGGAGATGATCTCGAAGGATGGTGTGCTGCGCTCGCGTACATCGATTTCGACCGTGCGGTCGTCCAGCTTGCTTTCGCGGAACTGCTGCCGCAGCTTTTCCCGGGTACGGTTGTGGCTTTCCTGGCTTGCCGGAGGAAAGCTGTTGCCATCCACTGCCACCGGGCCCGGCGCGCCCGCCGCGGGGCTAGGAGAGGGGGGTAACAACAGATCGAGCAAGCGTTCTTCGGCGTTGAGCTCGGCCCGGTCTTCCACCTCTTCGAGTTTTTCTTCCCGCACCATGTCCACCGCGATCTCCACCAGGTCGCGGATCATCGATTCCACATCTCGCCCGACGTAACCGACCTCAGTGAACTTGGAGGCTTCCACCTTCATAAAGGGCGAATTGGTGAGCTTAGCCAGGCGGCGCGCTATTTCCGTTTTGCCCACGCCCGTGGGTCCGATCATGATGATGTTCTTGGGCATGATTTCTTCGGCAATGTCAGGAGGTAGCTTCTGACGGCGCATCCGGTTTCTCAGTGCAATGGCCACGGCCCGTTTGGCGGCGCGCTGGCCGACAACGTGTTTATCCAGCTCCGCCACAATCTCCCGTGGCGAAAGGTCTTCGAGCGACAGTTCCAGCTCTTCTGCAGTTCCTGGTAAAAAGATCGCCATATTCCTCCTTTGGCTGGTGAAGTGTACGGGCTACCTGGCCGCAGCGAGCAACCTCGCCGCAGCGAGCAACCTCGCCGCAGCGAGCATTAGCTCGTACAAAACCCACCAAAGCGCTTAACCGTGCAATTCCTCGATCGTAATTTGGTCGTTGGTATAAATGCAGATCTGGCCGGCAATACGCAACGACTTTTCCGCGATTGCCCGGGCCGGCAAATCGGAATTCTCAACTAAAGCGCGGGCCGCCGCCAGGGCAAAGCTTCCCCCACTCCCAATGGCCGCAATTCCCTCATCCGGCTCGATTACGTCGCCAGAGCCGCTGATCAGGAACGTCTGCTTCAGGTCAGCAACCACCAGCAGGGCCTCCAGGTTGCGCAGCATCTTATCCGTGCGCCAGTCCTTGGCCAGCTCTACCGCCGATCGGCCCAGATTACCAGCGTACTGTTCCAGTTTGGCCTCGAAGCGGCTAAAGAGCGAGAAGGCATCTGCCGTCGAACCGGCAAAGCCGGCCAGAATCTTATCCTGGTAGAGTCGGCGGATCTTGCGCGCCGAATGCTTGATCACACTCTCGCCCAGGGTCACCTGGCCATCGGCCGCCATCACCACGCTCGTATCTCTGCGCACGCAAAGAACGGTAGTTGAGCGAATACGCCGGCCTGAGGAGCGGGAATTTGCTTTAGAAACGGACCTCGAAGCGGCGGTCGCCGTCGAGCATGGGACAACAGACGAACGGTTGGACATCTGTTGCCAGTATAACGCAGGCAGGGGGGTTGCCGAATGGGGTCCGCACGCTCGCAGCGCCCCCAGGAGACTCCGGCCTGCGATATCCTGCTTCGTGTACTCCTTTTTCAGGCCGGAGCCTCAATGAACAGTTTGCCCTTGCTTGGCGCCGCTGGACTCTGCCTTGGGGGCGCAGCCGCTTACGGGCTGCTTCGTCGCCGGCCCAGCCCTGACGAATTGGAGCGCAAGCGTCGGGAAATGTTGGTCCAGCAGGGACGCATTATCGACGCCACCGTCATTGACATCTCCGACCTCAATGCCGAAGAGAGCGGACGACCCAACGGTATGCAGCTGATCCTCTATAAATACGAGGCAGCTGGGGTGGTCTATGAGTGCTCCCAGGACGTGACCATGTTGCGCCACCTGGTCAATATCTACGATTGCCGCCTGGGCTTTCCCGCTTCTGTGCGCTATGACCCACACAACCCAGGAAATTCCCTGATCGTGGCCGAGGGCTGGAGCGGATTGCGGGATACTGCCAATTCCGTCCCGCTGCATGGCCGCGCCGGTGCCGCAGCGCCCTCGATGCGGTAGGCTCCTCATCCTCTCCCGGTACAATATCCATATGCATGTTCACGGCGGGGGATCGGAGAAGACAAAACGAATCCTGCGCATCTCGCTGCTGGCTACGCTGGCCTATGTGGGCCTTACTTTCTTTGCCGGTGTGCGCGCTCATTCGCTTGCTCTCATCTCCGAGGCAGGGCATAACGTATCCGACTTTCTGGCGTTGTTGCTTTCGTTTGTCGCGGTCTACTTCCAGACCCGCCCGCCCACCGATCAAAAGACCTTTGGTTATCAGCGCGCCGGCGTGCTGGCGGCATTTCTCAATGCACTCACCCTGGTGCTGATTGCCATCTGGATCGCGATCGCCGCTGTCCACCGCCTCAGCGAGCCGGTACAAGTGCAACCGCGGCTGATGATGATCGTCGCTGCTGCCGGCGTATTGATGAACGGCGTCATTGCCGCCCTGCTTTGGACCACTTCGCGCGATGTCAACATCCGCAGCACCTTTATTCATATGCTGGGCGACACGCTTTCGACCGCGGCTGTGATTGTTGGCGGCTTCGCGATCCTGCTCACTGGGCACAACTGGATCGACCCGGTGCTTTCCATCTTTATCGCCGCGTTGATCCTATGGAGTTCGCTGTCCATTGTGCGCGAGACGCTCAACATTCTGTTGGAGGGTACCCCGCGCGGTTGTTCACTGGCGGAGATACGCGTTTCGCTGCAAGCCATCGATGGAGTTCAGGACGTACATGATCTCCACGTATGGAGCCTGGGGTCACAAACCCACGCCCTGGCCACCCACATCACGATCGACGACATCCCTCCGTCAGAGAGCGCGCACATCCTGGAGCAGGTGAACGGAACGCTGCGGCAGAAGTTCCGCATCTATCATTCCACCATCCAGTTCGAATGTGTCGAATGTGAAGTCGCGCACGGTTGCGCCCCGCCGGTCGAGAAAGACGAACATCATCCCGGCCACGACCACTCGCACGCTCATTCCCACTAGAGCTCGATTGCCCAATTCACGGTTGCAGGCAAGTCTGCTACTTGCAGAAACGCTTTATCGTTAGTGACCAGGATTGCGCCGACCGAAATTGCGTGGGCCGCGATCAACATATCCAGATTGGCAAGTGGCTTTCCCTGCGCCTCCTGCCTCGCTCGAAGCCCTCCATATGCCTGAGCCTCTTCTCTACCCCACGGAAGAACTTGAATTCTGGCACAGAACGCTTCGATTGCTGCGCGGATGACCATGCCTTTCAAATTCTTGGCTATTCCATATTGGAGTTCTGCCTCCGTAATCGCCGAGATACATGCGATTTCCCCTTGCGGGAGATTCGTCAGTTTTGCGCGCGACGCCGGAGATTTATCCTTGATGATGTAACTGACCGTGTTGGTGTCGAGCATGTATCGGCGGGTCACAGCTCATCTCTCTCCTGGGGAGGATCCTGGCTGCGATCAGACATGAAGTCATCGGGGATGCCGGCCTGATCGAGAGCAGCAAATATCTCGTCCCAGTCGCCAGGAGCCTCGGAAAGGATCAGGCCTCCGCTTTGCGGGTCTCTGCGAATATAGACTTCATCTTTAGTGAAGCGATATTCTGCCGGAATTCTGACGGCTTGGCTTCTGCCACTCATGAAGACCTTTGCCTTTGCGACGTGAGTCATATGCGTGAGCCCTCTGCTGCTATATATCATGATATATAGCAGCACTGAATTCAAGCTGTATCGAAGCTAAGTATCGGCTTCGGCCTCCGTTGGCTTATCTGGCTGGGATTGATAGATTTCGGCCACCCGCTCCAGGGTGTCGATCTCGCTGACCGGCTTGTCATCCCGAATGCGCAGGATGCGCGGGAAGCGCAGGGCGAAGCCGCTATCATGGCGATCCGAGCGCATCACGTTGTTAAAAGCGACTTCGAACACTATCAACGGCTCCACGGTGCGGATACCACCATAGTCTTGAATCGTGTGTTCGAGAAAGAATTGGGTTAGCCGGGCAATCTCCGCGTCGGTCACGCCGGAGTAGGCCTTACCCACATTGCGCAACACGTCACCATCGCGGACAGCGAAGGTATAGTCGCTGAGCCAGCCGGCGCGTCTCCCATGGCCATACTCCGCGGCCGTCACCACCACGTCGAGCGTGGCCAGCTCCCGCTTCAGCTTGAGCCAGGCGAGACCCCGGCGGCCAGGCTGGTAGGTACTGTGCCGGGCCTTGAGCATCACGCCTTCATTTCCGCGGGCCCTGGCGTCCACGTAGGCCTGTTCCAGCTGGGCCACGCTTCCGAGTTGGACGGCGGGCGCAAGCACGAGCCGCGGGAAGCCATCATCCTCTATGGCCGTTCCAAACTGCAACTCGGTTTGTTGCCCAGTTGTGGTCAAGCGGCTCCCCACCCTGGTTCGAATCTGCTCCCGCTCGACGAAATCTTCGAGCATCTTCCGGCGCTGTTCCAGCGGCCTCTCCATGGTCATTTCGCCGCCCACGTAAAGCACATCAAAAGCCATAAAGACCACCGGAACTGTTTCGCGCATCTCCGCCGTCACTCGTTTTCTCCCCAGCCTTGCCTGCAGCGAGGAGAAGGGGAGCGCACGGCCTCCTTCGGAGGTTGAGACATGATTCCAGGCCAGAATTTCACCGTCCAGAACCATCGGTTCCTGAAAGCCGGCAAACGCCTCCACGATCTCCGGAAAACTGGCCGTCATGTCCTCCCGCGACCGGGAGAAGAGCGCAACACGCCCTGGGTAGTCAGGCGAGCCACAGTGAATCTGTGCTCGGACGCCATCGTACTTATCCTCCAATTGCGCCTCTTTGATAAGGGGGCCGTCCGGGCGGCCTTTAGGGGAAGACGACTTGGCTTCTTCGGCCACCTCGGTGGAGAAACGCTTCAAGGCCTCCTCTACCGTCTCGACCGGGCTGGCCAGCATGAAACCAAGCGGATGAAAGAGCTTCATCCGGGCCTCCAGCATGCGGCCGGTAGCTGCCAGCTCGAGCACTTCCGGGAGATTGCCGTTCAGCATCCTGGCGTGCCGGACTTCGCCGATAGGGGCGCCGTAGGCCGCGGCAATCGCTTCCTCGACCAGGCTCACCTTGATGCCGGTGCGCATATCCCCCAGGATGATCTTGATCAGGTACTTGCCTTCGAGCGGCGTCGCCCTAGCCAGCAAGCCTCGTGTGATTTGCTGTTTGGCGGCAGCCTTGGAGACATTGGCAATGTCCTCAAAGGCAGTAGCCACATCGGGCAGCACCAGCGTTGCGGCATCGCTTCGCGCCGGCAGCAGTTCTTGCGCCACGCCCCCCAGGTCGCCATGGCGCAGGTAGGCGGCGTGCATCGCCGGCTGGCTGGCTCCGGATAGCTCGGCAAGGACGCGGCTTAACAGCGCTCCGCCCACGTTCAATGCGCGGCCGTCCGTCTCTGGAAAGGGAACGCCGGCAAGGTACAGCGCCGCCAACCCGGCCTCGCGGACAGGGAGGGCGCGTAGATATTCAGCCATAAGCGCTCGCTTCTCGAGCTTGCTGCCCGTCTCTGCCAGGCGCTGGCAGAGCTCGGCAAACTGGGACAACGTCGCGCTCACTTGATCTTCCTCCGCAGTACCTGTTGTGGCGTATTCGCCGTTGTCATACGAGGAAATCCGCCGGGTAGACCATAGAATCCAGATGGCGAGCCAACTTCTCTTTCGACCGCTATAGTTTAGGCAAGTGGCTTCCCCGATGTCCCAGTTTGACATGCTCAAACGATGCACATCCGCTAGACTGCCTCGCTAGCGCTCACCCGCCAAGCGCGGCCTTCGCAACCTGAACACGCGTTGAAAAAACAACGTAAGATACGCATAGGGAGTCGGATGGAATTCTTACTCTTAACCCAAAAGAGATTGACGCGATGAAGTAAGGGATTATTTGTACCTTTGACAGTCTGATGATGGCAACTAAAGGGAGGGAGACAAATGGCAGATAGGAAACCATTCATTGGGCCGATCAAGTCGGACCCGGAGTTGAAAAAACTTCTGGAAGAATCTAGGCGCAGTCCCGTCACAGAGGAAGAACTGCATGAGCAGCGGATAAGCTTCGCGTTCGGTAATGCGCCTGCTGATGCGAAGAACATCACAAAAGATAGCGTTCGGAAAACATCACAAAACATCAAGTTGTTAGGTTAGCGACGTGGCCTGCCGCGAGAAGGCAGGCCGCAGCCACCCCACCTCCAGTATGTCAATCCGTGAGAGAGACAACCCTGAGCTTTACGATAAGCTCCAAGAGCAGAACCTGCTTCGACAGTATGATCTACTGTCTAATTGCATCGAAATAGGCATGGCCAAGGGTATCGAGGCCTTCGACAAATACACGCTCTGGGCGCTGAATGCCGCGGCTGTGGCCAACATAGCTCAGTTCGGTGGGCGGTTTCGCGAAGAGCCGATCTATGTTGGCGATCATATTCCTCCTACCTTCGACAAAGTGCCCCATCTGATGGATATGTTCTTCTCGTTCATTCACGAGAATTGGAACGTAGAAGGAAGTCGGCGATCAGCCGACGGGCCTCGCAGCATTCGCTCTGTGGCGCCTTAACTGGATACACCCATTTGTAGAGGGGAACGGAAGAACTGCAAGAGCAGCCTGCTATTACCTGATATGTATGCAATATGGGGCTTTGTTACCAGGCAAGAAAATCGTTCCGGAGCGAATCCGAGAGAACAGAGACCTTTACTATGAGGCACTAAAGGCGGCTGATCGCGCGTGGGCAGAAGGTCACATCGATGTATCTCAAATGGCAGACTACCTTGCCGGTCTTCTCAGAGGGCAACTTGCCGAAAGATAGCTCTTTCCCTGTAAGCTGAGTTTCCCTAAACCTGATAAAATAAAGAGCTATGGTTCTTCGCGTCGCCAACACGGTTCCCGTCCGGCACGCTCTTTCCTAGCGGCTCCCGCCGCCGACTGTCTGTCTCTTGTTTCGCCCGCGGAAAGGAACCTTATCATGTTGGATCGCCTGGAACAGATTGAAACCCGTTATGAGGACCTTGGACGCCAGCTGGCCGACCCGCAGCTGGTGACCGACCAGCAAAAATACCATAAGACCGCCAAAGCCCATCGTGACCTGGAAGCGGTGGTGGGAAAGTACCGCGAGCTCAAACATGCTCAACAGGGAATTGCGGATGCCAAGGGCATGCTGGACGAGAGTGATGCCGAGCTTGCGGCCATGGCTCAGGAAGAACTCACTCGCCTGGAGAGCACGGCGGCCGCCCTGGAAGAAGAGATCAAGGTAATGCTGCTGCCCAAGGATCCCAATGACGAGAAGAACGTCATCCTGGAAATTCGTGCCGGTACCGGTGGGGATGAGGCCTCGCTCTTCGTGGCTGAGGTTTTCCGTATGTACTCGCGTTTTGCCGAACAGCATCGCTGGAAGGTAGAGATCCTTTCGCAATCCGAATCCGGTGTTGGCGGCCTCAAGGAAGTAATTGCCATCATTGAGGGCAAACGAGTGTACTCGCAGCTGAAATACGAAAGCGGCGTTCATCGTGTGCAGCGCGTGCCCGCCACCGAAACCCAGGGCCGCGTGCACACCTCGGCCATCACCGTCGCGGTTTTGCCTGAGGCCGAAGAGGTCGACGTAAAGATCGAGGCAAAAGACATTCGCATTGATACGTTTTGTTCCTCAGGGCCCGGCGGACAGTCGGTGAACACTACCTATTCTGCTGTACGTATCACCCATCTCCCTACCAATACGGTGGTGAGTTGCCAGGACGAAAAATCGCAGATCAAAAACCGGGAGAAGGCGATGCGCGTGCTGCGTGCCCGGCTCTATGAAGTCGAAATGGAAAAGCAGCAGGAAGCACTGGCCAAAGAGCGCAAGCAGCAGGTAGGAAGCGGCGACCGCAGTGAGAAGATCCGCACCTATAATTTTCCCCAGAACCGGCTCACGGACCATCGCATCGGGCTGACCAACCACCAGTTGGCGGAAGTGATGGAAGGCAGGCTCCAGCCGACCATCGACGCCCTCACCGCACACTACCAGGCCGAGCGGCTCAAGGCTGAAACAGCCACTGTGGCGTAAAGTGCCGGCCTGCGCCGGTGACGTGCTGCAGGACGCCCGAGCTCGGTTGGCGTCCGTCTCCCAATATCCTCGACGTGACGCCGAGCTGATTCTGGCGCATGTACTGCGCTGCGATCAAATCGCTCTGCTGACTTATCCCGAGCGCCTGCTCTCTCCGGAGGAAGCAGACCAATTTGAGGATTTGCTCCGGCGCCGTCTGGCGCGGGAGCCGGTGCAATACCTTATTGGTACGCAGGAATTCTTTTGCCTTCTCTTCGAAGTCTCGCCCGATGTTCTTATCCCGCGGCCCGAAACCGAACACCTGGTAGAAGCGGTGCTGGAGCATTTCGGCCCTGAAGCTGACGCGCGCATCATCGATGTGGGTACCGGCTCGGGCGCCATCGCGGTGACGCTTGCGCATCTTCTGCCGCGGTCGCGGGTGACAGCGTTGGATATCTCTTGCACGGCGCTCGCGGTCGCGGGCCACAATGCGCAGCGGCATGGGGTGATGGACCGGGTCACGTTGTTGCAATCGGATCTGTTGGCATCCGTCGCCAGTAGAGAGTTTGACGTCGTCGTATCGAATCCCCCCTATATTGCTCAAGGAGAAGTGTTGGAGCCGCAGGTATCCGACTACGAACCCCACTCCGCGCTCTACGCCGGGCCAACCGGCCTGGAAATTTATGAGCGCCTGATTCCGCAGGCGCGCAGGGTGCTCAAACCCCGCGGTTGGCTGGTCCTCGAGATCGGTTACGGACAACGCCCCGCGCTTCTGAAACTCCTGAAGGACTGGACCGTTGTGACCGTACACGACGACCTGCGGGGAATCCCGCGCGTGATTCTGGCGCAAGCACCCTAGAAAACAGACCGCAGAGATCTGCGGTTCATCCAAACGGGCGAGACTACTTTGATTTGGTTGATAATGGGAGATACGAGGGATCTATGGCTACGATAACCGAGCTTCCAAAAACATCTCTAACCTTCGAACAGAAACTCGATCGACTGGCGCAAGTCGCAGTGAATGTGGGCCTGGGCCTGGAGCGCGGACAAGAGCTGGTCATGACGGCGACGCTCGACGCCTTGCCGCTGGCCCGCTTGATCACCGAGCAGGCGTACAAGGCTGGAGCTTCACTCGTAACCACATTGTTCACGGACGAAAAGTCGACCCTGTTGCGCTATCGTTACGCCGATGATGCCGGCTTCGACACAGCGGCCGGGTGGCTTTTCGAGGGAATGGCACAGGCATTCCGTAGCGGGGCGGCGCGGCTTGCGATCGCCGGCGGAAACCCCTCTCTGCTTTCAAAGGAAGATCCGGAAAAAGTAGGGCGGGCTAACCGCGCTGTATCGAAGGCCTATCGTCCCGCGATCGAGCTGATTACGCGGCATGACATTAACTGGACCATTGTTGCTTCCGCCACCCCGGCGTGGGCGGTCGCGGTATTTCCGGATCTGCCACCCGATCAGGCGATTACCAGGTTGTGGGACGCGATCTTTGCCGCATCGCGGGTGGACGTGGATGATCCCATTGCGCGTTGGAAACAACACGACGCGGGACTGCATCGCCGCGCGGATCTGATGAACGAGAAGCGTTACGCGTCACTTCACTTCCGCGGACCGGGAACCGATCTGCACGTAGGACTGGCAGACGATCATCTGTGGATGGGCGGAGGCACACAAGCCGGTACCGGCGCGTATTGCATTCCCAACATGCCGACAGAAGAGGTGTTTACCACGCCGCACAAAGATCGCGTCGAGGGCACGGTGACCAGCACCAAACCACTCTCTCACCAGGGGACGCTCATTGAGAAGATCGCAGTGCGTTTCGAGGGAGGCCGCGTGGTGGAAGCGAAGGCTTCACGAGGACAGGAGGTGCTGCAGCGCATGATCGATACCGACGACGGCGCGCGTCGCCTGGGCGAGGTCGCCCTGGTGCCGCATTCCTCTCCTATCGCCAGTAGCGGGCTGCTCTTTCTGAACACGCTGTTCGACGAGAATGCAGCTAGCCACATTGCTTTGGGGCAAGCGTACAGCACGTGTTTGAAAAATGGTGACCAGCTCACGCCCGAAGAGCTTGCAGCCAGGGGTGCAAACGACAGCCTGATCCACGTGGATTGGATGATCGGATCCAGTGCCATGGATCTGGACGGCATCACCGCAACCGGCAGCGTGGAACCCCTGATGCGCAAAGGTGAGTGGGTTTAGAAAAAAGGAACCGCAGATCTCTCCACTTCGCCGGCTGCTTCTTAGAAACTTGTCCCTGCCACAACTGACGGGTGCCCCACATCTCGCTGGTTTCTTGCGAGATGTGGGATACCGCGATCCTTGACCCTAAGTGCTCATTGGGATCGGAAAGCTTGAGGGTTATCGCGGTGGTATCCCACATCTCGCGAGAAACCAGCGAGATGTGGGGCACCCGTCGGTTGTGGCAGGGACAGGTTCTAAGAAGAGTCTGGCGAAGTGGAAAGATCAGGCGCGGTTCTCTATCTTAGCAACAGCTGCAGCTCAGGCTTCGACAGTCCGCCCCGCAACCTCAAACAGCAGCCGATTCTTTAACGGATCGGCATCGACGCGGATGTGGTCGCCGTGAAGCACCTCGCCGTCCAGAATCTTGATAGCCAGAGGATCCTGGATCAAGCGCTGGATGGCTCTCTTCAATGGACGCGCTCCATATTGCCGATCGTATCCGGTCAGCAGTAATTGGTGACGCGCACCAGGGGTCAACTCAAGAGAGATCTTGCGCGGTTCCAGCTGCTTGCGCAGATCGGCCAACCGCAAGTCAACGATATGCTCCAGCTGCTCCTCGCCCAGCGGACGGAAGATCACGACATCGTCCACGCGGTTGAGAAACTCCGGCCGGAAATGCTGCCGTAGCAGTTGCATTACCTGCTCCCGTGCCGCGTCAAACGCGGCCTCGCTCTCCAGGTTTTCTGACTGCAGCAGGTGTGCTCCCAGGTTCGAGGTCATGATCAGCACCGTGTTCTTGAAGTCGACAGTGCGGCCTTTCGAATCCGTCAGACGGCCATCGTCGAGCACCTGCAACAGGATATTGAAGACATCGGGGTGCGCCTTCTCGATCTCGTCAAAAAGAATCACCGAGTAGGGCCGCCTGCGTACCGCCTCGGTCAGTTGGCCACCTTCGTCGTAGCCGACATATCCAGGCGGTGCGCCGATGAGCCGGGCGACCGCATGTTTCTCCATGTACTCCGACATGTCGATACGAACCATCGCCTGTTCGTCATCGAAGAGGAACTCGGCCAACGCACGCGCAGTTTCCGTCTTGCCCACGCCGGTCGGTCCCAGGAAAAGGAAGGAACCGATGGGGCGCTTGGGGTCGCTCAGG
The DNA here is from genome assembly GCA_963717225.1 of uncultured Acidobacteriaceae bacterium. Lineage (GTDB taxonomy): Bacteria > Acidobacteriota > Terriglobia > Terriglobales > Acidobacteriaceae > PALSA-350. The sequence goes on from CAVQWB010000046.1 coordinate 302,619, forward strand.
CCGGCCCGCGAACGCCGAATCGCGTTAGCTACTGTTTCCAGGGCCTCTTGCTGCCCGACCACCCGCTCGCGCAGACGGCCTTCCATCTCTACCAGCTTGCGCACTTCGCCTTCCAGCATCTTGTCCACCGGAATGCCGGTCCACTTGCTCACAATCTTGGCAATGTCTTCTTCGTCGACTTCCTCTTTCAGCAGCCGGCCACCGCCAGCGGCCCCATCCTGTTCTGCGTTCAGGCGCTTCAGTTCCGCTTCGAGCTGGGGAAGCTCGCCATACTGGATGGCGGCCGAGCGCTCCAGATTGCCACGCCGCGTCTGCTCTTCCATCTCAAAGCGCAGCGCCTCGATCTTTTTCTTCACTTCGGTCAGCCGCGTAATTGCCCCGCGCTCCGTCTGCCAGCGGGCGCGCAGCCCGGTGGCTTGCTCCTTTAGCGCCGCAAGTTCCCGTGTGACCACCCCGAGTCGCTCTTTTGAATTCTTGTCGGTCTCCCTCTTCAACGCCGTGCGTTCAATCTCGAGCGAGATCATTTGCCGTTCAAGCTGGTCAATCTCCACCGGCACGGAGCCGATCTGGATGGCCAGGGAAGCCGCTGCCTCATCGACCAGGTCGATAGCCTTGTCAGGCAAAAAGCGGTCGGAGATGTAGCGATGCGAAAGCGTAGCCGCGGCCACAATAGCCGAGTCCTTGATGCGGACATTGTGGTGAGCTTCGTAGCGCTCTTTGAGACCGCGCAGAATTGCGATCGTGTCTTCCACGTTGGGCTCGCCTACGAACACGATCTGGAATCGCCGCTCGAGCGCCGCATCCTTCTCGATGTATTTACGATATTCGTTCAGCGTAGTGGCGCCGATCGCCCGCAACTCGCCCCGTGCCAGCGGCGGCTTCAACATATTCGAAGCGTCGATGGCTCCTTCCGCCGCGCCTGCCCCCACCAGGGTGTGCAATTCATCGATGAAGAGAATGATCTGTCCATTCGATTCTTCAATGTCTTTGAGTACCGCCTTGAGCCGATCCTCAAACTCGCCACGATACTTCGCACCTGCCAACATGGAGCCGAGGTCGAGCGAGATCACGCGCTTGTCGCGCAGGAGCTCAGGCACATCGCCAGAAACAATCCGGCGCGCCAACCCTTCGACGATCGCGGTCTTGCCTACGCCAGGCTCCCCGATCAAGACCGGATTGTTCTTGGTCCTGCGAGAGAGTACCTGGATCACGCGGCGAATCTCTTCATCCCGTCCGATGACAGGATCCAACTTCCCCCTCCGTGCCAGCTCCGTCAGATCCTTGGCGTATCGGTCCAGCGCCTGGTATTTGCCTTCGGGGTTTTGGTCGGTAACCCTTTGGTTGCCGCGCACTGAGGTAAGTGCCTGCAGGATCGCCTCCCGAGTGGCTCCCGCGGAGGTCAACAGTAATTGCGCCGGATCTTTCTTGATCTGAGCCAGCGCCAATAGCAGATGCTCGGTCGATACATACTCGTCTTTGAAGTCCTGGGCCTCCTTTGAGGCGTCGTTCAGAACCCTCTGCATGCTCGTAGAGAGACCCGGCTCTGAGGCCGCTGCGCCCGAGACTTTCGGCAGTCCGGCGATCGCATGGCGGACACCGGCCAACATTTGTTCGGTGGGCACGCCGATCTTCTGCAACAGCGGAACAATGATGCCTTCTTTGTCTTCTACCAGAGCCATCAACAAATGCATCGGCAGCACTTCCGGCTGACCGTTCTCATTTGCCAGCGAACTGGCTTTTTGGATGGCCTCCTGTGATTTCAACGTAAACTTGTCCCAGCGAATTGCCATATGGGTGTCATCCTTACTGACCAGATCAGTCTCGCTCGCTTATCAGAGCGAAGGCAAGGAGGGCATCCCCCTGGATGCCGCAAAGCCTGGTCGTTATTCCTGTTTTGATCTTGAAATTGTGGTGCCGGCGTCGAAAAAAGAAATGTTAGTTCACCCCGGAGGAGCTAAGCCACCGGGGTGAACCTTAAAGTTAGGCCGTCTTCGCAGTTTCTGCTGCTACCGGCTGGTTGTTTTTCAGTTCCTTGGTGGACCCTACGTTTATCTTGATTTGCTTGGGTTTGCTTTCGGGACGCTTCTGCAGCTCCAGGCGCAACACCCCGGCATCGTATTCAGCCTTGATGCTCTCCGGGTCAATTGTGTTAGGAACCGTGAAAGCACGATAGAAAGTACCGTAGCGCCGCTCCACGCGATGGAAGTTCTCTTCCTTTCCTTCACTCTGGAAGCTTCGCTCACCCTTCACGGACAAGGTGTTATTTTCCATCCGCACATCGAGATCCTCCTGGCGCATGCCTGGGATTTCGAGTTTGAGCACCAGCTTGTGTTCGTCCTCATAAATGTCGACAGGGGGCACGAAGCCGGCAGCAGTCACGAGCTCGTCTTCTCCCGAGTTGCCACGGGAAAAGTCCTGAAAAATGCTGTTCATTCGATTCTGTAAAGCCAAAACGTCGCGGTATGTTTCCCAGCGGGTAAGTGTCATGCGTTTCCTCCGAAGCGGGCCACTCAATGGCCAGCTATCACTTTTGATGCTAATCATAGCATAGAGGAGTCATAAAATATGAGTGTATTTACATCACATTTATATTAGGCAGCTCAGGCGTCGCTTCCAGAAGCGCCTTTGTATATGCCTCGCCGGGGAAATGACAGATCTGCTCGCACGTTCCCGTCTCCACTACTTTGCCCGCTCGCATCACCACGATGTTGGTCGAGAGATAGCGCACTAGCGGCATGGAGTGGGATATGAACAGGTAAGTCAAATGGAATGTTTGCTGTAGGTGGCGCAGCAGGTTCATGATCTGGGCTCCGACGCTAACGTCGAGCGCAGACACGGGCTCATCCAGCACGAGCAGTTCGGGCCGAAGGGCGAGCGCCCGGGCGATGTTGATCCGCTGCCGCTGGCCGCCGGAAAACTCGTGAGGGTAGCGGGGCAGGGCAGACTCGTCCAGACCGACTTCAGCCAGCAGCTCCCGCGGATTCTCGACGGACCGGCTTTCCGGGCCGTCTTGACCATGAATGCGGAAGGGCTCGGCAATGATCTGTGCAACCGTCATACGCGGATTGAGGGCGGCGAACGGATCCTGAAACACGGGTTGCATTCGGCGGCGCATCGTGCGCACCCTGGCATTGGAAGCGCCGCAGATAACTTCCCCGCCGTCAAAAGACACGGTTCCGGACGAGGGAGGGATCAGGCCCAGGATCATCCGGGCAACAGTGCTCTTTCCGGAGCCGGATTCGCCCACCAGTCCAAGGGTCTCTCCGCGGGCTATGGTGAAGGAGACGCCTTCGACGACACATTTTTCCTCACGTGCCCCCCGCCATCCGGAGCGTCGCGAATAGTTCTTGGTGAGCTGGTTTACCTCGAGCAGAGCCATGCCCGGATGGTAGCAGCCGCTCGAGTGTCAAGGCCCACAAGCAAAAGACCTGCTTCTGGAGTTTCATTTTCTCGATCCTGGGTATGGTTTATCGAGCTTCAGTTTTAGGTTTGGTTTTGTATCAGTCGTCCACCGGCGTTGCCGACCCGCGAGGGATGAAATGTGGGTTGAGCAGGTTTAAAGTTAGGGAGCGTGGTGGGTACAGAGGTCTGTTATTCCCTGGTGTGAACGAGCCCGTGTATCAGTCGGACCCGGAAGCCTTAAGCACCCCGGATTGTCGCCAAGGGCAGATCAACCGCTCCTGAGCACGCTTGTTAGATTCTTTGGATAGGGTTTCCACACCCACGGCGCAGAAGGAGGAAGGATGGAAGTTCTGCATCCGCATTGCGCTGGTCTGGATGTGCACAAGGACACGGTGGTGGCCTGCGTTCGCCACATGGTAGAAGGTGAGGTAAGCACCAAGGTGAAGACCTTCAAGACTACGACCCAAGAACTAATGAACCTCTCCGACTGGCTGTCGGCCGAGGGGGCGACGCATATCGCTATGGAAGCCACGGGTGTCTACTGGAAGCCGATCTGGCACATTCTCTGCGAGGGCGGGTTCCAACTGGTGCTGGGCAACGCCGCCCATGTGAAGAACGTGCCTGGCCGTAAGACCGATGTCAAGGATGCGGCGTGGCTAGCCGATCTGATGGCCCATGGGCTGATCAAGGCCAGCTTTGTGCCCGACGAGCCGACCATGCAGATGCGCGACCTGCTGCGCACCCGCAAGCAGTTGGTGCGGGAGCGAAGCGGTCATATGCAGCGGCTTCAGAAGACGCTGGAGGATGCCAACATCAAGTTGGATTCGGTGGTCACCGATATTCTGGGTCTGTCTGGGCGTCGTATGGTGGAAGCCTTGATTGCCGGCCAGACCGTGCCCCGGGACCTGGCATTGTTGGCGCACCGACGCCTCCACGCCACCACCGATGCGCTGGAAGCGGCGTTGCGTGGTCGGGTAAGGGCCCATCATCGTTTTCTGCTTCAGCTGCATCTGAACCAGATCGATGCTCTGGATGCGGCCATCACGAGCGTTGATCAGGAGGTGGAGGCTCAGCTGGAACCCTTTCGTGCCGCCATCGAGCTGATCTGCACTATCCCCGGTCTGGGGGCTCTCTCGGCTGAGGTGATGGTCTCGGAGATAGGCATCGATATGAGCCGATTCAAGACCGCGGGCCATCTGATTTCCTGGGCCGGGCTGTGTCCGAAAAACGACCAAAGCGCGGGCAAACGCCGTTCCACGCGGATGAAGAAAGGCGCACCATGGCTGAAGTCCACGCTGGTGCAATGCGCCTGGGCGGCCAGTCGCACCAAAGGGAGTTATCTTCAAGCACAATACCTGCGCTTGCGCTCTCGGCGGGGCGCGAAAAAAGCCATCTGTGCGGTCGCCGCCTCGATCCTCACCGCCGCCTATCACATGCTTAAAAATGGCAATCCGTACCAGGATCTAGGCCCAAATCACTTCGACAAAAGAGCCCAAGGCAAGCATGTCCAACGGCTCCTCAACCGCCTACAGAACCTCGGATTCGCCGTCAGCATCACGCCCTTGGCTACTTAGCCGAGGGTTTGTTTCTTGTTAGGGCACGACTTCAGTCGTAAAGGAAGGAAAGAGAATTTGGGCTTCAGCCCCTGCAATGGCAATCCTGCACGAAATGCATTGCGCATCTATTGATGGTTCAGAATCCCGTTAAAGCAGGACTGATACGCCTACCTGGCAGAGGAAAAAAGCGCAGGGGCTAAAGCCCATGTCTTTGTTGACCTTGAGCGGCACGACTGAAGTCGTGCCCTGATACAAAGCATCAGACCGGTGACTCCAGAAAACTCCCGCCGAAAAAAGCCTAGATGTCCAGGTTCTTCACATCCAAAGCGTTGTCTTCAATGAACTTACGCCGCGATTCCACATCCTCGCCCATCAGCGTGCTGAAAATGGACTCGGTTTCAGCCAGATCTTCCAGTTTGACCGAAAGCAAGGTGCGCCGATCAGGGTCCATCGTCGTTTCCCAAAGCTGCGTGGAGGTCATTTCGCCCAAGCCCTTATAGCGCTGCACGTCATAGTCGCGGCGGCCCTGTTCGATCACGTACTCGAACACCTCCCGCGCCGATTGCTTGGTCACGGGATCCGCAGCCACCCGCTTTGCCTTCTTTGGCTTGGCCGCGGTTTCTGTTGCCGGCGCATCCGCTTCCGGCTCCTCGGCTTCTGCGGCTTTGGCGTATTCAATGACGAACGGCGGCTCCAGCTCCTCCCGAATCACGGAGTATTTAGCCATCATCTGCCGGTACTCCGGAGATGACGCCAGGGTCCAGTCAACCCGGCGTTCGGCCCCCTGGCTGTCGGTGAAACTCACCGACCATGTCCGGTGTTCTTCCTCGTACCGCGGCGTCGCCACCGCCTTGAACTGGAAGCGCTTGGTCATCTTCACCAGCTCGGCGTGCAGTTTGGCCAATTTCGGCGGAATAGCTCCATCGGACTCGAAGTCGCTGCGCCGCATAAGCTCGAACCTGGGCAGCAGCTCAGTGACTTCTTCGTTACGCATGTGCTTGTTGGCCTTTTCGAAAACGCCCAGGTAGTCATTGAGCTGGCTCATGAACTTGGTCAACGCGCCGCCTTCGAGCCTCTTGCCGGCCGTTCCGTAGCGCAGGCCCATACCTTCGGAGGCGCGCTTGATCATTACTTTGATAAATTCCCGGTCGTCTTTGATGTACTGCTCGAATTTGCCTTTCTTGATGCGATAAAGCGGGGGCTGAGCAATATAGACGTGTCCTCGCCGAATCAGATCGACCATGTGACGGAAGAAAAACGTCAGCAGCAGGGTGCGGATGTGGGACCCGTCCACGTCGGCGTCGGTCATCAGAATGATCTTGCCGTAGCGCAACTTGGCCGGATCAAAATCATCCTTGCCGATACCGCAGCCCAGGGCAGTAATCATGGCCCGAATTTCCTCGTGCCCCAACATCTTGTCGTAGCGGGCCTTCTCGACGTTGAGGATCTTGCCCTTCAATGGGAGTACGGCCTGAAATTTCCGATCCCGTCCCTGCTTGGCAGTTCCACCGGCGGATTCACCCTCGACCAGGTACAGCTCGCAGCGATCGGGCTGGCGTTCGCTGCAGTCGGCCAACTTGCCGGGCAAACCGCCGCCGTCGAGCGCACCCTTGCGCCGGGTCAGGTCGCGAGCTTTCCTGGCCGCCTCGCGCGCCCGGGCAGCTTCGATGGCCTTGTTGATAATCCGCTTGGCGATTGGAGGATTTTGTTCGAAGAACATGCCCAGCCGTTCATTGACGAAAGCCTGCACCGTCCCGGCGATATCGGAGTTGAGCTTACCTTTGGTCTGCCCTTCAAACTGGGGCTGCGACAGCTTCACGCTGACCACCGCCACCAGGCCCTCACGCACATCGTCTCCGGACAGGTTCTCCTTCACGTCCTTGAACAGCCCCATCTGCTGCCCAGCAGTATTGATGGTGCGCGTCAGCGCAGTGCGAAAACCGGAAAGGTGAGTCCCGCCGTCAACCGTGTTGATGTTGTTGGCAAAACTGAACACCGACTCGGAGTAGCTGTCGTTGTATTGCAACGCAATGTCCAGCTCGACGCCGTCACGGGATGATTCCATGACAATGGGCTTGTCATGCAGCACCTGTTTGCCACGATTCAGATGCTTGATGAACTCGGCAATGCCACCGGCATACTTGAAGTCGGAACGCTTGGCCTCACCCGTCTTGGGATCGGTTGTGCGCTCATCCACCAGGCTGATCTCCAAACCCTTGTTCAGAAAAGCGAGCTCGCGCAGCCTCTGGGCCAGGGTATCGAAGTTATATTCGGTCATGGTGAAGATGGTGCGATCGGGAAGAAAGTGGATCCTGGTACCGCGCTTCTTCGTGGTGCCGGTCTCTTTCAGTTTAGTAATCGGAATTCCCTTGGCGTACGTCTGCTCGTAGGTATGAAGGTCTTTCCAGACTTCAACGTCGAATTCTTCGCTCAGCGCGTTCACGCAGGAGACGCCCACGCCGTGGAGCCCGCCCGAGACTTTGTAGTTGGAAGAATCGAACTTGCCCCCGGCATGCAGCTTGGTCAGCACCACCTGCAAAGCGGGCATCCGCTCACCACCCGGAACATCCATCTCGTCCACCGGAATCCCGCGCCCGTCGTCGGTCACGGTGATGGAGTTGTCGATGTGGATGGTTACGTCTACGTGCGTTGCATAACCAGCCAGTGCTTCGTCGACCGAGTTGTCGACTACCTCGTATACCAGGTGGTGCAGACCCTGATCGCCGGTTGACCCAATGTACATCGCGGGACGCAGGCGAACGGCTTCCAAGCCTTCAAGAATCTTAATGTTGTCGCCGGTGTAGGTTCGTTCCGGGAGCAAAGTCTCACTCATGGCTGTGGGGGGAAGAGCAGCGGAAACTGGAAGTTCTTTGGTGGACATGCAACTCCGAACGGCAAAGCTCTGAGAGCGGCTCTCGGCACGAAGGGGCCGATTGGAAATAACATCTTGAAAGTGCAGGGTTTGGCTGCACTTGACTGATACAAGTTTACCACGTTTTTGGGTCCGATTGGCGGCCGCAGGCCGGCCTTTGGGGGGTGGAAAACAGGGCACAATTAAAGCGAAACGGCTAGCAGGGCTCACCGGGTGGGAAACGAAAGTCGCCGGTACTTCGGTGATCAATCTGCATCTTTTGAACAATCTGAAGTAACCGAAAAATGGGGTACTCTAGAACAGTCAATAGAGGTACTTTAGTGCTGCTCGGAGTAGATAACCTCTAATATGTCATTAAAAACACAGGCCGTGTGTCCGGCGAACTATACTCTTGATTGTTCCCGTCTTCCACATCAAACAGAAAAGTACCATACCCGGAGGTAACCACTCTATGAAACTTCTCGTTCACGCATCCGTCTTTTCCGTTGTCTTTGCCGGTTTCGTCGCCAGCGCATTAACTACGAAGCCTACAACTCATGTGACTGCGAATCATAGCCTAGTCGTGTCGCACGCTATGCCGGTGCCCAATTGCCCTCCCGGAGATGGCGGCTGCGGTATCTAAAGCCAAAAATGGGTACTAAGGCGATCTCCAACAGTACCCAAACTATGCACGCATAGCACAAAAGTGCCAGCTTTAAAGGTTTTCTTAGGTTGAGCACCATCCCTTTTCGAGCTATTCTCAAGACTCGGAAGGGGTGTTGTGATGACGAGCGTAGCACTCAGCATCTTGTACGCGGCAGAGCCCCTCCTCATGGTGGTAGCCATGATTGCTCTGCTCAGGTCCCGGGAACACCGGCGGTTTCCAGCGCTGTTCGCTTACGTCACGGTTCGGCTGACCTCTTCGGTGATCCTCCACCTATTGTTGCAAGTGCACCGGGTGGTTGCGATCAGCGAGAAGGCCGCTTACTCCTGGTATTTTTATACATATTGGTTCAGTTATGTCGCGGGCGCGATTGTGGTGTTCCTGGTCATTCAGGAAATGTTCCAGTCCTCTATGGATCCTTTTCCTGGCCTGAAGTGGCTGGGCACCATATCCTTCCGCTGGGTGGCATGCATTTCGTTTGTTGCCGCGTCAGCGGCGCTGCTCACACCGGGTGGCAAAGGTAACAGGTTTCTCCTCGCCATAGTCGCCCAGGCGATGCGTTGCGAGAGCATCTTCATCCTCAGTCTGTTGCTTTTCCTCATGCTTGCAGCAGGGAAACTCGGCCTTTCTTACCGTAGCCGGGTTTTCGGTATCAGCTTCGGCTTCGGCATCATGGCGGCCAGCGACTTGGCTGTCTCCGCGGCGTTTTTGCATCTCGGACGAAATATGATGACCTCCACCATCAGCGTGGTCACGACCAGTGCCAGCCTGGTGACGTTGGTTGTCTGGTCTGCCTACTTCCTCATGCCTGAACCGGCTCGCCGTGCTGCCGCACTCAGTCCCTCCTCGCCGTTGGCGCGTTGGAATGAGATTGCTACGACCCTCGGACACAGCTCACCTCGGGTACCGGTTACGGTCCCGGCCAGCGACTTCTTCCTTCAGGATGTCGAAAAGGTGGTCGATCGTATTCTCATTAAGAACTCGCTCCACGTAGCGAGTTGACCCTTCCAGTAAGGCTAAAAGGCCATAACGGAGTTTCCGTTATGGCCTTTTGCATGTGCACGATCTAATTCGAAACTTGACCTATGGACACACCGACGTGGAAAACCCTTCACCAGCTGAACAGGCTGCGGAGAAACTTATTTATTGAAGGGTACGGCCTTTAGGCCGTACATAACTACTTGAAATGAACACGGCTTTAGCCGCTGAGGGCTGCTCAAGGGAGCAGAAGAGATGCCCTCAGGGGCTAAAGGCGTCCTGTCTGGGTCGTTAACGTACGGGCTGAAGCCTGGCTGAAGCCCGTACCCTTCAAAACAGGTTCTTATACACCATCTTTAGCCCGTACATGAACCCAGCAAAATCATGTGGTCTTTACAGACTGCGGAAAAACTATGCTGAAGGTATGGGAGGTTGCTAGTTCGCTGGAGTTTTTACGGGTTCCACAGAGACAAAACGCCCGGTCTTGCCGCGGTCGGTGAAGTTCACCCGGCCGCCAATCTCCGCATAGAGGGTATCGTCCTTACCCCGGCCGACATTCAAACCGGGCTTCAACCTGGTGCCGCGCTGGCGCACGATAATGGAACCGCCAGTGACCACCTGGCCGGCAAAGATCTTCACGCCCAGTCGCTGAGCATTGGAGTCGCGGCCGTTTTTGGAACTGCCTAAACCTTTTTTATGTGCCATTGGCTATCCTTTTGCCTCGGTCTTTTCGCTGCCGTAGGTAAAGCCATTGACCTCGATGCCGCTGATCCGAATCTCGGCGTAGGCCTGGCGATGACCTTGCAGTTTCTTGTATTGCTTCTTGCGCTTGAAATGGAAGACCAGGATCTTATCCCCGCGTCCTTCGCTGACGACCGTGCCCAGAACCTTGGCGCCGGTTGGCTTCACGATGGGCGATACACCGTCGGAGAAAGCCAGCACATCATCGAATTCCACCGCGTTGCTGGACTCGCCCGCAGGCCTTTCGATCTTGACCACGTCGCCGGGGGCAACGCGATACTGTTTCCCGCCTGTGCGGATCACTGCGTACATAAAACCTCCATACGCCGCACGACACCGGCGTTATAAAAACTGGCTGGGCAAATAATGGATGGCTGATTGTGCTCAAACCCAAAGGTGAGCAGACCGCACCAAAGGCTTAGGTCCCAAGCTTCCTAAGTTTACGTTTCCCGTTGGTTTTGGTCAACTCGGCGGACTGGAAGAGGTAAACCCCGAGCACGACCATCAACGGTTCCAGCGGGTGACGAAAACGGGCATGGGCGGCCACCCCGTAGTACACCAGGGGCAGTAGCAGGAAAGCCCACGCGAATAGGCCGGCGGCCGGTGCCTTCCGGCGCAGGGCCAGAGCGAGTCCGAGCAGTCCACAAACACTGCCAAATATGAAGTTCAAACTGCGCGCGTACTCTACCCACGGCGTCGCACTCACTGGATGGGGAACGCCAGCCCAGAAGAAGAACACTCGGCGCAGCGTATTTTGGGCAAAGTGAAGTGGATCCGCGCGCATCACCGCCAAGGCCTGGTCCCCGCGCATTTTGGAATAGGCAATTTCTCCCATGCTGGTGTATTGGCGTAGTTGATCAGGCGCCTGGATGGGGTGGTCGTATTCCATCAGCAATCCAGTCGATCCCGGTCCATTGCCCAGATACAGCTCGGCCCCAAAGTTGCCCCGGGCAGGCACAAAATGGTGGAACGCTACCCAGTTTCTCCAGATCCAGGGCCCGAGACAGGCTGCGAACAGCACAGCTGCGAGCAGCGCTCCGCCGGCTTCTCGCCGGGGTGCTCGGCCCAGCACCCACAGCCCGCACACCGGCAGGAAGATCAAAAGCGCCGGATTGCTAAGGCCGGTCAAGCCCCAGAGCAGCCCAAACAGTGCCCAACGCCCGAGGGTTCTGGCTTCGCGCATGCGTAGAGCCACCACGAGTATCCAGGAGAACAAGAACGTAGTCAGCGACGTGTCCCAAACCCAACGGACGGCATATTGCATCGCTGCCGGGTAGAGCGCCCAAATCCAGGCTGCCCACCGGGCGACGTTCCGGTTGAAACAGCGCGCCGCGATCTCCCAGGTCGCAAGTGCCGTCAGCGCTGAAAGCAGGCTGTTGATGGTGAGAATCGCCCAGGCCGAGAGCGGGGTGAAGACGCCAAACATCTTGAAGACCCCGGCCAGGAGCAGCGGAAAGAACGGTCCCACCCATGCGGTGGGGCCGGTGTGGCCCCGGAAAGGGTCGGAAAACCCAAAACCAGTGGCCAGCGCGCGCGCGATGCGCCCCATCTCTTCGCCGAAAAGCATGTGGTCGTCGTAGGGGCGGAAGCGGTAGGTATGGGCCAGGGTGAGATAAAGCACGCGCACTGCGAAGGCCACCCAGAAGATCAACCACGGCGCGGGGAATTCTTCTCCAGGTTGCTGGTGGCGGGAAGGAGGAGTCATTGCGCTCAAGTGGGCTGGCGCCCGCGTTCACTCCGTGCTCGGGTTACGGCGCGATGAGTCATCGAAAGGCTTCGAAGTGGTGATCCGTATTCTAGCGCGGGAGGAGCTTGCCGAGTCGGCTGGGGCTCGGCCAACATCGAACGGGAAGAGGTTGATCTCCATGACTCTCGAGCTAATTGCGGTGTTGGTCCTGGGCCTGATGTGTGGCAGTGAGCTGAACGTGGCCGCGTTCGGCCATCCCATGCTAAGGCGGCAACCGCTGGAGACGCACATATTTGTGCGCTCGTCGATGGCGGTGTTGTTTGGCCGTGTCATGCCGTTTTGGATGACAGGCTCCGCGCTGTTGAATCTTCTGCTTCTGCTGCCCTTCGCGCACCTCGGCGAGGGGGCCTGGCGCCTGGCGGCGATCGCGCTCGGGATCCAGGTCTTCGCGGTGGCGTTTTCACTGGTCGGTCCGGTCCCCATTAACAATCGGGTCGCCAAATGGACACCGAAATCCCTGCCCGCCGACTGGAAGGCGCAGGAGGATCGATGGGATCTGTACCACTGGGTAAGAACCTGTGGTTTGGTGGTCGCGTTCGCCCTTCTTGTCCTGATGGTGGGTGCCTGATGGTGGGTGTTTGTTGAGAGAAGGGCCGGGTTGTCGTCCGCCTCAGGTGCGGCTATACTGAGAGTTCGCGAGTTTAGTGCGTGTGCGTGTCTGGTGCTCTAGCCACTATCACCCTCTGCGACAAATGCGTGCACAGATTTAGATCGCCGCATATTTCCGCGAAAAGCTTAGGTTATCTGGAGTTTGTCATGGCTCAGGTTTGCAAAATCTGCGGCAAAGGTCCGCAGTTCGGTAACAAGATCTCGCACGCGCACAACGTTTCCAAGCGCCGGTGGAACGTCAATCTTCGTCCGGTCAGGGCCGAGGTCGACGGCGGCAGCAAACGTATTCGTGTCTGTACCCGCTGTATCAAAGCAGGCAAGATCGTTAAGGCGTAACCCTTATTCCTTTTCCCCAGTATGTTTGGGGTCAAAACCGAGCGATAAAGAGTTGATGCAATAACGGAGCCCGCCAGGCCCCGGTCCATCCGGGAAGACGTGCCCCAGGTGGGCGCCGCACCGTGCGCAGGTGACTTCTGTTCGCGTCATTCCGTGGCTGTTGTCTTCGTGCAGATGCACTGCTTCGGCATTCGCCGGCACGGTAAAGCTGGGCCAGCCGGTCCCCGATTCAAACTTGGTATCGGAGCTGAATAACTCGCTGCCGCAGGCTCCACAGCGATAGGTCCCATTAGCATGATTCCGGTAGAGGGCGCCGGAGAATGCCGGTTCCGTCCCCTTTTGCCGCATGACGTAATATTGTTCCGGAGTCAGTTCGGCGCGCCACTCGGCATCCGTCTTTTCTATCGTTTCCCTCTTCGCGACTTGCTCTTTTTCCATCATCTTGCTCCTGAGTGTTCGATGCGGCCTGCCCGGTCACAGACGCCAGGCTTAACGTAGCGCGATCACGTCGATTTCCACCAGAGCGTCTTTGGGCAATCTTGCGACTTCGACTGTGGACCGCGCCGGTGCAACCCAACCGTCCTTCGCCAGATACGAGGCGTAGATCTCATTCATCGCCGCAAAGTCACTCAGGTTCTTGAGAAAAACGGTGGTCTTGACTACGTGCTGCAGGTCGGTGTGGGCCGCGGCCAGTACTGCCTTCAGGTTTTCCAGCACGCGAACAGTCTGCTCCCGGATACCACCCTCCACCATCTGCCCGGTCGCGGGATCGAGCGGAACCTGCCCCGAGGCATAGATCGTTTCCCCAATCTCCACTGCCTGGGAGTAGGGACCGATGGCCGCTGGAGCATGCTGAGTGGAGATTGCCGATTTGCCAGCAAGGCTCATGTCCTGATTTTCGCCGCTGGGGTGCAGGGAGGCAAATGTACGCTCACACTTTGTGAGCGCGCTGCACGTCGCGAACGCCCGGCACCCGCCGCAGACCGCTCACCAGACGCGTAAGGTGCCGCATGTCTTCTGCTTCCACAACAAATTCGACCACTGCCTCCGAGTCCCCCGTCGACTTGGAATCGACGCCTCGAATATTGGTGCCGTCGTCGCTGATGACGGCGGTCATTTCCTTCAGCATGCCTGCCCGATCGTCGCAAAATACAGTCAGCTTGACCGGATAGGTCATCTTGCGGCCGCCATTATCCTCTACCATCCGCGCCCACTCCACAGAGATGCGGCGGTCGCTTTCGTAGAGCAGATTCTGCACATTGGGACAGCTGCGGGCGTGTACCGCCACGCCCTTGCCGCGGGTTACGTAGCCGACGATTTCTTCGCCGCGAATCGGATTGCAACATCGGGCACGGTAGACCAGCAAGTCGTCCTGGCCTTCCACCTGCAGCGAGTCTGACCCGTGCATGTGGACACGTCTCACCGCTTCCGACATGAGGCTCCTGGCGGCGTCGTTGCCCGGTTCTATTTCGAGGCCGGTCTGCGAGGTCACCCCCGGGGAAAGCTTGTTCAGCACCTGGCGCGAGGAGTACTTGCCGAAGCCGATGGCAGCCATCAGGTCGCTGGCCGTCGCCAGACCACATTCGCTGGCTGCGCGGGCATAGTCTGTATCGGTCAGCTTGCTCAGTGACACCTTGTACTTGCGCGCTTCCCGGTCGAGCAGCTTCTTGCCAATTTCCACCGCCCGCTCGCGCTGGTGCTCGTTGAGCCAATGCTTGATTTTGTTGCGCGCGCGCGAGCTTTTGGCGAAGGTGAGCCAATCGCGGCTGGGGGTGTGCCCATTCTGCGTAACCACTTCCACAATGTCGCCGTTGTGCAGCTTGGTCCGCAGCTGGGCCATTCTGCCGTTTACCTTGGCGCCCACACAGGTATTGCCCACCTCGGTGTGGATGGAATAGGCAAAGTCAATCGGGGTCGCATCCTTGGGCAGCACCACCACCTTGCCTTTAGGGGTAAAGGTGTACACCTCTTCCGGATAGAGATCGATCTTCAGCGTGGAGAGAAACTCGTTGGGATCGGACATCTCCCGCTGCCACTCGACCAGCTGCCGTACCCAGGCCAGCCGCTGTTCATCCCGGGCGCTGGTGGGTGAGCCGGCGGCCTTGTATTTCCAGTGGGCCGCGATCCCTTCTTCCGCGATGCGGTGCATTTCTTCGGTCCGGATCTGGACCTCAAATTGGTGGCCGCCCTCGCCCATCACCGTGGTGTGCAGTGATTGATACAGATTGGGCCGGGGCATGGCGATAAAGTCCTTGATGCGGCCCGGCACCGGGCGCCAGATGGAGTGGATCAGGCCAAAGGCCGCGTAACAATCCTGCACCGTCGAGGTAATCACCCGGACCGCCAGCAGGTCATAAACCTGGTCGACGGTTACCTTCTGCTTTTGGAGCTTCTGGTAGATGCTGTAAAGCCGCTTGATGCGCCATTCCACCCGGGCGTGGATATTGTTCTCGCGCAGCCGTTCGTTGAGCAAGGATTCGACCGAGTTGAGAAATTGCTCGTCTTCATCGCGCGCCGCGTCCACCGCGCTCTTTACCTGCTCGTAGCCGAAGGGATCGACGTAACGGAAGGCCAGGTCTTCCAACTCGCCACGCACTTTGCCCATGCCCAGCCGGTGGGCCAGGGGAGCATAGATGTCGAGGGTCTCCCGGGCGATCGATTCCTGGCGATCGGGAAGCAGGTGCTGCAGAGTCCGCATGTTATGCAGCCGGTCCGCCATCTTGATCAGGACTACACGAACATCGCTCACCATCGCCAGCAACATCTTGCGCACGTTCTCCGCCTGGCGGTCTTCGCGGTTGGCGAACTGGATCTTGTCGATTTTGGTCACGCCCTCGACGATGTGCGCGACTTGCTCCCCGAATTGTTCGGTGATGTCTTCGGTGGTAACGGGAGTGTCTTCGACGGCGTCGTGTAGCAGGCCGGCCGCGATGGCAGTCGAGTCCAGCTTCATCTCGGCCAGGACCTGGGCTACTTCCAGGGGATGCAGGACATACGGCTCCCCAGAAGCCCGGAGCTGCCCGCTGTGGTGCTGCACACAAAACTCCCACGCTTTGCGAATGACACCGATGTCATCGCTCGGCCGATTCTTGCCGATGGTCGCAAGCAGCTCGGCAAACTTCGCCGCCAGGATGCCTGGTTCCGCGGGAGGTTCGAGTGGCGTGGAGTGCACAGTCGCCATACCTGATTATAGGCTGCTTGCATTGGGGGTTGCTACCGGCTTGCCCACGTGAGACAGGGTCCAGAAGGTCTTTGACCGAAGAGCAAGGGGTCGCAGGCGGAGGAAAAACTCAATGCTGAGAGGTGCGAGAGGGTAGATACAGGCTTGAGTGTCCGCTTTTTGAAGGGTACGGGCTTCAGCCCGTACGTTAACTACCCAACACAGGACGGGGCTTTTAGCCCCTTGTGCATCTCTTGTGCTCTCTTGAGCAGCCCTCAGCGGATGAAGCCGATTCATCTTGACTCCTAAACGTACGGCCTAAAGAGTCTGCGTGAGAATCCAAAAGGAGCCCTGAGTTTGGTGGGAGCCCCCTGCTTTATCAGGGGGGGAGCAACGTTTTCAGCGTTGTGCAAAGAAGTTCGACTTTGATCATGCGCTTTAGCCCTGGCCTTGAAAATCCAGGGCTAAAGCCCTCCCTCAGAAAGGAAACGCTTTTCCGCTGGACTGAAGTCCAGCTCCCCCTGCTGAAGCAGGGGGCTGCCACCAAACTCGGGGCGGAGAGATCTGGGGCTTCTTTCCCGGTTCTCACGCAAACTCTAAAGGCCGTACCCTTCTTTAAGCTGTGCGAAGATGACTTGTGGCCCGCGAACCTATCTCCGCGCCCCCCAGCAAAGCTGCGCGCGCCTTCAGCAGCGAGGGGCCAGTCGCTGTCATCTCACGCCGGGCCGCGGATCGGCTGCGCGCCGGCCACGTTTGGGTATACCGGTCGGATATCGAACATCTGGTGGAGATGGAGGCAGGCCTGATCGCGGTGGCCGATCCTCGAGGTTTTCCGCTGGGAACGGCGCTGTGGAGCCCGACCTCGCAGATTGCGCTTCGCCTGGTAAGCTCCGACCCCCATCTCCCCCATCCGGCGTGGATGGCCTTGCTGGACCAGCGCCTGCGTGATGCCATTCGCCTTCGCGCCAGCATGTTGGAGGAGGGCACCGACGCTTGCCGCCTGGTCTTCGGGGAAGCCGATCAGCTTCCCGGCCTGATTGTCGACCGGTATGGAGACCTGATCCTCTTTGAAATCCACGCCAAGGCCCTCGATCGCGACGACATTCGTGCATCGATTGTTCAGGTTCTGCAATCGGAACTGACGCCGGTCACGATCGTCGAGCGGTCCGATTCCCGCATCCGCGAACTGGAGCAGCTGAGCGAACCGCCGGAGGAACCGCTCTATTCCGCCGAGTCCATTGCGCAGCTGACGACGATCTTTCACCTGAATGGCCTGGCTTTTCACTACGACGCGAATGCCGGGCAAAAGACGGGCGCCTTTCTTGACCAGCGCCTGAACTATGCCGCGGCCTCTCGCTATGCCCGTGGCGAGGCTCTCGATGTTTGTACCTACCAGGGCGGCTTCGCACTGCACCTGGCCCGGTCCTGTTCCCAGGTCACTGGGCTCGACGCCTCTCGCGCCGCGCTCGAGGTGGCGGAAGAGAATCTTGAGGTCAACCGGCACCGCATCCAGGCCTCGGTCGAATGGATCGAGGCCAACGCTTTCGATCTTCTCCGCGATTGGAGCACCGCGGGCAACACCTTTGATACCGTGGTACTCGATCCGCCGGCTTTTGCCAAGTCCAAGCGCGCGGTGGCGGGCGCCCTCCGCGGTTACAAAGAGCTCAATCTGCGCGCACTCAAGATGCTGCGCCCCGGGGGGACGTTGGTGACCTGCTCCTGCTCGCACCATGTTTCCTGGGATGAATTTCATGGCGTGGTGGCGGCCGCAGCGGGCGATGCCCAACGCCGGGTTCGCCTGCTGGAACGCCGCGGGGCGGCCCCGGATCACCCTGTAGTCCTCAATATCGCCGAGACTGAATATCTGAAGTGCCTGATTCTGCAGGTTGACTGAGAGAATAAGGCTGCATGGCATTTGGTCCTCACTGGCAACACGCTTGGCTGGTCATCGCTTCTTTTCTCGCCGGCGCCCTCAACGCGATGGCGGGCGGCGGTTCTTTTTTGTCATTTCCGGCGCTTTTGGGCGTGGGGGTTTTGCCAATTCAGGCAAATGCAACCAATACGGTTGCTCTCTGGCCAGGTCAGTTCACCTCGATCGCCGCTTACTGGCAAGATCTGAAGCACAACCTGGGACTGGTGGTACCGGTCTGTTCTGCGGCCCTGCTGGGGGGCGTGCTGGGAGCCATTGTTCTACTCCGTACCGGGGAGGCTACGTTCATGGCGCTGGTGCCGTGGCTGTTACTGCTCGCCGCTGGACTGTTTGCGGCCAGTGGTCCGGTCTCTGCCTGGTTGCGGCGTAATCGCGTCAGCGTTTCCGATGACAAGCCCAGCCCCGGGCCCAGCTTGATCCCGCTGTGGATCGGCGTGGTCGTGGTGTGTTTTTACATCGGATATTTTGGCGCCGGCGCGGGCTTTTTGTTGATGTCGGTGCTGGCGGTCTTTGGGATCCAGAACATTAACCAGGTCAACGCGCTTAAAGTGATTGCCACCACCACCGCCAATGGCATCGCTGTGGTTACTTTTATCGTGGGGAAACAAATCCTGTGGAAGTACTGCTTGCTCATGATGATAGCCGCGGCACTCGGGGGTTATCTGGGAGCCCATTATGCGCGCCGGATGAACCCACGGTTCATGCGTATGTTGGTGGTCGTGATCGGGCTGGGAATGGCAGCGTACTTTTTCTGGAGACAGTATGCTTAGAGAGGGTTTGTGATGAGCCACGAAGGCATTCGATTTATCAGCGAACAAGAGGCCCAGAAGCTGGCGCAGGAGACGGCGCATCGTGATCTGCCTCACGAGGCAACGGAGCCTGCACGAGTCCGGGTGCAAAAAACCACCGGTACCGGCATGGAAATCGACTGGAAGGACGGCCACCAGAGCCGTTGGACCTTTACCTGGCTGCGCGATGCCTGCCCCTGCGCCACCTGCCACGAAGAACGCGGCGCCACCGGCCGTAAGCCGGGTGAACCGAAGCCTCAGCCAGTCCAGCTACTGCAAATGTACAAAGCCCCAGCGCGCC
This sequence comes from uncultured Acidobacteriaceae bacterium, assembly GCA_963717225.1. GTDB lineage: Bacteria > Acidobacteriota > Terriglobia > Terriglobales > Acidobacteriaceae > PALSA-350. The sequence goes on from CAVQWB010000046.1 coordinate 321,682, forward strand.
CGGAGTCGGCCTCCCCGGTCGGCCGCTACGCCATAAGTTTTCGCTGGAATGACGGGCATCAGAGCGGCATCTATTCCTGGGACTACCTTCGCCGCCACTGCCAATGCGACGAGTGCCGGTCGGCCGCTCCCTAGGGCTTGCCCAGACACGAACGACGGACTTGTTAGAACCTGTCGCTGCACAAACGACGGATTTGTTAGAACCTATCCCCGCGACAACTGACGGGTCTGTAACCTTGATAGATGGCGGATTCATTACCGCCCTGACCTCGACAGCAACCAAATCCAGCCAGCAAGTATTGACCTGCGATTGGGGAAGAAAGCGTTCCAGATCGGGGCCAGCTTTTTGCCTGGGCACTCACCCATCGAAGGCGAGTAAGGGATCTGCTGATCAGGGAAATGGAGCTAGAAGACTCCGCAGTTTTGGAGCCACGCTCCGTTTTTCTGGTTCCTCTCATTGAAACTCAGAGGTTGCCTATTGACGTGTCCGGAATTGCAAATCCAAAAAGCACAACTGGACGTTTGGACATTTTCACCAGACTGATCACGGAACCAGGTATTGAATTCGAACGGGTACTTGAAGGCTACCAAGGGGCACTCTATCTTGAAATCGTGTCCCGCACTTTTCCGATCCGGGTCAGAACCGGGATGAAGTTGAATCAACTGAGACTTGTACGCGGAAAGCCACAAGCTACCGATGGCAAGCTGGTAAGGCTCGCGGAAAAAGAACAGCTGACTTTTAGCGACGACAACAGTCCAATTGACCCGAAAATAGAGAGAGGGCTCAGCGTTTCAGTAGATCTTGCAGGGAAACGGCTCAAACATTATCGCTTACAGGGCTAAGAAGACAAGGCACCCGATCGATTTGGACAAGGTCAACGCATACGAGATAGGCGAATTTTGGGAGGTCATCCCGCGGTCGAAATCCACAGACCGACCTCACAACCCGGAGATTTCTACATCTTGGTATCCCATGAAAGGATACGTGTACCGCCGACTCATGCAGCGGAGATGGTTCCATTTGACCCTTCGATTGGCGAGTTTCGCATCCACTACGCAGGATTTTCGATACTGGGTTTGGGATACGGCGACGCAAGGGGAGATTCCTGGCACCAAGGCAGTTCTGGAAGTAAGAGCACAAGAAATCCCTATTTTTCTCGAACATGGTCAGTTGGTGGGAAAGTTGATCTACCATCAGATGGCACAGTTGCCAGATAAGGTCTACGGACGTTCAATCGGTTCTCTTATCAGCAGCAAGGCCTTGCACTCAGCAAGCAATTCAGAACCTCCTGTCCCTGCTACGAACGACGGGGTGGCCATCTCGCTGGTTTTTCGCGAGATGTGGAATAGCCAGCTAGCGATACCCCCCAGGAGTTTCCGAGCCTGCGGGTTTGTGACGCTGAATGTGCTGGGCAATCTCGATGACGCGTTGCGCAGGTGTGACCGGACCCTGCCAACAGTGCGGCTTGAGCTTTCCGAACATAAATTGAGCTTGAGGGTGGCGAGGGTCGCGGTATTCAGCCAGGCTTCCAGCTCCATGGTGGAGTTGTTGCAGAGAAATAAGTGTCGGCGTCGCCGGCAAAGAAATAGAGATTGTCCTTAAGCTCCGGGCGCTCAACCGTGGACCAGTTGCGCTTCAAGTACTCGAGCAGATCCGAGTGGTCGCGCCAATAAGCGACGACATTCTTGTCAATCTTGCCCGTGGATTTGTCAAACGCGGGGTTGTGAAAAACCCGTCGTCGCCAGCTAACCGGACCCCACACTGCAGACCATACGTCAATCTGTTCGCCGGAACGGCCGTGCGTACCGCTGACCAGCTCATAACGATTGCGCTGCTCCGAGGTTTGGATCGCCTGCCCGCTGGGGAAGCGGCTGTTGATCGTAGGGACTGGACGCCAGTCATACATTTTGAAAAAAGCATTGTCGTCCTTGTAGAAGTTCACCCCTTCCACATCGGAGAAAGTCACGGCATCCGGGCAGGAGCACCAGGCGCCGCCAAAGAAGGTGGATGAAAGATCTGCAGGTAGGCGGAGATCCGCCGGGTCGAGCCGCCTGAAATGACGCGGGCATAGGGGCTCGCCAATCACCGGAACTGCTTTTCAATGGCGGGTATCAGCTCCTGCATCAACGCGTCGTCGTAGGGTCCAAGGTTCGGCGAATCAACAAATAGGAGTCGTCGTAGTAAGGATTGGGATGCTGCAGGGTGACAGCAATCATGCGTGGGTAGTGATTGCTCAGCTAGGCTTTTGAGAAGTCATTCTTGCCGTCGAACCGATAGGGCGCCTCCAGGGAAAAATGTCCCTGTTCGTAGTTAATCGGATAGCGGATGGTCGTGCGGTCGTAATCGCGGGGCAGAAGCACGACCGCGCCAAGGTAGATGGGACGGCCCCAGAACTTCGAAAGCAGCTCACTCTTGAACTTGATGTGTTTGACGTACGGAGTGTCCGCGGGCACTGCGACCGGCGGGATCACCTGATCCGCAAGCAAGCGAATGGTGCCGGCAGATGGGTCAATGTGCATCTTGACCGGTTTGCTGTAGAGGTTGCCCGGCGACCGCTGCCACCGCTGGCCTTCCCATTGATCGTCATGCATCCATACCGTATGTCCGTCGGCCCGATGGAACTCGGAGTAAACGTTGATCATGCCCTGGACGTAGTAGTCGCCGGCGGGAACATCTGCCAGGTGGGCGAGTGGTGAGCCAAGATCGGAATTGTCGATACGTAGCGGAGTCGCCGGCCCTAAGAGTTTCGACATCGCGGCCGAAGAAAGGAACACCAATGCGAGATGACCTGAGGCGCGGCTCACAGGGTTCCGTAGTTGCGGCTACCGTCGGCGGGCCCGCAGTGACTAATGTCCGCGAGAGAGAATGACGAATACGCGCCCGGTGATGGGCTCCGCGTGGGCTGCGGGAGGAAAGGAGATCTGAAACTTGAGCCCCGGTTTTGCGGAAGATCTGGGCGACTCGCCGTGCGCCAGGCACGCCGCGGCGAGCAGGAGAGCGCAAGCAGCTTGTCCATCTCATCGGTGAGCCGGTTATACCGCATGCCGATACCGTAGACAACTTTTTAGGGAGCGGGCTCGGCCGGGGCGACGTGGCTCATGGGCAAGGACTGCCAGAGCTTCTGTATACATTTGAGTGCTTCGGCGGCGTCCACCACGATGTGGATCAGGGCAAAGTTTTCCCGCTTGAGGAAGCCCTCGTTGATGGCTACATGGAGAAAGCTCAGAAGATGATCGTAGTAACCGCCAGTATTCACCAGCACACACGGTTTCGAATGGATATTGAGTTGTGCCCAGGTGAGGATCTCGAAAAATTCATCCAGCGTACCGAAACCACCGGGCAAGGCAACAAAACCATCCGCTTCCTGGGCCATCAACGCTTTGCGTTCATGCATAGTCTCGACCAGAACCAGTTGGCTCAGGCCTTGGTGCGCTACTTCGATGCCGGCAAGCGTACGGGGAATCACCCCGATGACCTCGCTTCCATTCGCCAGCGCGGCGTCGGCCAATGCGCCCATCAAGCCCACTTGCGCCCCGCCGTAGACCAGACCCAATCCTGCTTCTCCCAACAGGCGGCCCAAAGTCACCGCCTCGGTACGATATGCCGGCTTTACCCCAAGACTCGATCCACAAAAAACGCAAACTCTCCGCCGGAACTGCTCATCCACACTGTGCATATCCGAATTGCAACACAACTCGCGCCGGACGATACACTGGTAGCAGAGAATTCATCGCCCCACCATCCTCCAGAGACCAGCCATTGCAACATCTGCTTGATAAATTAAATCCGCAGCAACGTGCCGCCGTCGAATCGGTGGATGGGCCTTTGCTGATCCTGGCTGGGGCGGGCTCCGGCAAGACCCGGGTCATTACCCACCGCATCGCGTATCTCATTGAGGTGCGCAATGTTGCACCCGATTCCATCCTCGCGGTCACCTTTACCAACAAAGCATCGGCAGAAATGGCCGAGCGGGTGGACCGCCTGCTTGAGCATCGATCGCTAGCCAAACCGCTGTTGGCCACCTTCCACTCCTTTTGCGTGCGCGTTCTGCGCCGCGACATTGAAGCGCTGCGCATTGGCAATGAAGGGCTTACTCGCAACTTTGTGATCTACGACGAAGCCGATCAACAGGCCATCGTCAAGCAGGCGATGCGCCGCATGGGGCTTGACACGAAGCAGTTGACGCCGCGGACGGTTCTCTCCCGTATCTCCTGGGCCAAGAGCCACATGCTCGATCCGCAGGAGATCTATCTGCAATCCACCGACCCCGTAGCCGAACGGATCGCGCACATCTACGAGATTTATCGCAAGGAACTGCGCAAGGCCAATGCGCTGGACTTTGATGACCTGCTGCTCGAGGCTGTGCGCCTGCTGCGGTCCTCCGGCGAAGTGCGGGAACGTTACAACCGGCGCTATCGCTACCTGCTGATCGACGAGTATCAAGACACCAACCGGCCGCAGTACGAGCTGATGAAGCTGCTGGCTGGTACAGAGCACAACGTCTGCGTCGTTGGAGATGAAGACCAGAGCATCTACTCCTGGCGCGGAGCTGACATCCGCAACATCCTGGAGTTCGAGCGCGACTTCCCGGAAGCAAAGACCATCCGGCTGGAGCAAAACTATCGTTCCACGCAGGTGATTCTCGAAGGAGCTTCCGCCGTCGTGGCCCGCAACCTGCAGCGCAAGGGCAAGAATCTTTGGACCTCGCGCGAGGGCGGAGCCATGATCGGTTACTACGAAGCGCCGGATGGGGAAAACGAAGCGCTCTTTGTTGCCGACTACATTCAGAAGTACATGCGCAAGGCGGGCGAAGAGCAGGAGACACCGCGTGTCGCGGTGCTTTATCGCACGAACTCCCAGTCCCGCCTGGTAGAGGAAGCGCTGCGCCGCTATGGAATTGCCTACACCATGGTGGGCGGCTTCTCCTTCTATGACCGATCCGAGATCAAGGACCTGCTGAGCTATCTCAAATTAGTGCAGAACCCGGATGATTCGATCGCCCTGGCGCGAGTGATCAATACGCCGCCACGTGGTATCGGCAAGACCACGCTGGAAGTGCTGGACCGGCTCAGTGTGGAAACCGGCATGAGTACGTGGGCAGCAATCGGGCGCGCAGTGAAAGACCAGCTGTTGCCCGCGCGCGCATGTATTGCGCTGGCGAACTTCCGCAGATTGATCGAGGATGCTCGCGCTCTGCTCGAGCCGGGGTTTGCCGAGAAGCTCGCCCAGGACGTTGCCCCCGACCAGGAGTCGTGCCCGCCTGAAACCGCGGAATCCGATTCAAGCGAGTGGGAGGATGTTGGTTTCGACTTTGGTGATCTCGAACCGGAGCCGGCCGATGTGGACCCTGAAGAGCAAACAGCGCCGCTGCTGAGCTTCGATGAAGCGGAGAAACCTTTCCTGCCGGCGACCGACCCACTTCCTCAGGAGGGATTCCGCAAGCCTGGCGACGCTGCCACGCTCCCGGAATTGATTCGCTTCCTGATCGATCGCACAGGTTACATCCGATCGCTCGAGGAGGAGGGAACGCCTGAATCCTTCTCCCGTATTGAAAATTTGAAGGAACTTGCCAACGCCGCGCAGGACGCGCAGCAACGCGGCGAGACGTTGTCTGAGTTCCTCGATCACGCCGCACTGGTCAGTGACACTGATCGTTACAATCCCGAGAGCCGGGTGACCCTGATGAGCCTGCATTCCGCCAAGGGGCTGGAGTTTCCCCTGGTACTGCTCGCCGGTATGGAAGAAGGTCTGTTCCCCCATTCGCGGACACTCAATCAGCCCAACGAACTTGAAGAGGAGCGGCGGCTCTGCTACGTGGGCATGACGCGAGCCATGGACGCGTTGGTGATGACGCGAGCCCGCTATCGCCGCAGATACGGGAACGATATGCCGGAAGCCAGCCAGCCCTCGCGATTCCTGGAGGAAATCCCGGCCCATCTGCTCCAAGACCTGACCCGGGGCCAGCGTCCGTCGAGCGGCGCATATGCCGCACGTTATGGCTCGGCCCGCAGTCGAGACGAATGGGAATCGCCCAGGCACTACAGTTATGAAGACGAGGACCAGCGTCCGCACGCTGCTTCTCGAACCGGGACTACTCCCAATCGGCCAAAGACCGGCTCCTTGGACAACATTGCCCAATTCTTCTCCTCGCGCAAGAGTAGTGGGAGCAGGCCGAAGCTCGAGATCCCTGTTCCGGGTGGTGTGACTGGTTTTCGTAGCGGTCAGCGCGTGCGCCATCCAAAATATGGCGAGGGGGTCGTCTTCCGCCGCGAGGGAGACGGTGATGATGCGAAGATTACGGTACAATTTGCAGAATTCGGCGTGAAAAAGCTGGTGGAGAAGTTTGCTCAGCTGGAAAAAGTGTAGACAAGGAAGATAATGGCCAATACCAAGAACATCGAAGACAAGTTGGAACGGAAAAAGATCAAGCGCACGGCGCGCAAGAAAGCTGCACCCAAGGCCGCGCGTACCACACCCCGAGGTTCCAACAAGAAGAAGACCAAGAAACTGACTCGAGGTCAAAGCAAGCGCTAAGTAGATTAAAGTCCCGACGGGATGTCTGAGAGCGGCACAGGAGGAAAGTCCTGGGTCTGGAGTTTCATTTCAGGAACGAAGGGTAGGTATTTCAACTGAGTTTTGGTTTTGCATCAGGGCACGACTATTAGTCGGGCCATAAAGGGTTGAAAGAGAATTGGGCTTTAGCCCCTGTGATGGCACGACCCATGCCGCTACACTTAGCTGGCAAAGAAAAAACGCAGGGGCTAAAGCCCATATCTTTGTCGGGCCTTATCGGCCCGACTGAAGTCGGGCCCTGATACAAGGCATCAGAGCGGTGACTCCCGAAAACTGGCGCATTCCTCAGATTTCGATCTATCCACCCTCTCTGCAAATGTAGAAATTCCAGACCCAGGACTTACGTCCTGGGCTAACCTCAGTCGTCCCTCCGGGACTTTTTGCGGATGCGACAAACATTTATGGTCGGGTTGCATGGCATAGCAAAGGAGCCGAGACGCTGCGAAAGCAATTGTTCGCAACCAAATCGATCGACAAGCTGATCAGCGACTCGGAGCTTCCTGAGCACTGTCTGAAGAAAACGCTCGGACCCTGGTCGCTGACTGCGCTGGGCATCGGCGCGGTGATTGGTTCGGGCATTTTCACCGTGGTGGGCACCGCCATTGCGGGCGAAAAGTTTGACACTTCCTCCATCCTGAACACTCCTTTACTGGATTACCTGGTCAACCACCACGCGTTGGCGGGCCGTCCGGGAGCCGGGCCGGCCCTGGCCTTTTCCATCACGTTAGTGGCCATCGTTTGTGCGTTCACTGGACTTTGCTATGCCGAATTGGCATCCATGATTCCGATCGCCGGCAGCGCGTACACCTACACCTACGCCACCATGGGAGAATTAGTCGCCTGGATCATCGGTTGGGATCTCATCCTGGAGTACGCCGTCAGCAATATGGCGGTATGCGTCGGTTTCGCCGCCCACATCGTCGATTTCATGGACTGGTTTGGCGTGCATCCCAGTGCGCGTTGGATTTCGCCCGCCTTTCTGCCCTCCGGCCTCAGCGATCTTCAGGGCAACACGATCTACCAGCCGGGCTGGCACCTGGGTTTCAATTTTCCCGCATTTCTCATCGTGCTGATCCTGACTATTGTGCTGGTAAGAGGCATCCGCGAGTCCGCGGAGACCAACAACATCATGGTTCTGCTCAAGATCACCGCCATTCTGGTGTTTGTGGTCGTGGGCTCCCGCTTCATCCATCCCGCGCATTGGCACCCATTTTTCCCCAATGGGTGGTCCGGCGTACTCACCGGCGGCAGCATCATTTTCTTTACCTACATTGGTTTTGATTCGGTGTCCACCGCGGCGGAAGAGTGTCACCGTCCGCAGCGCGATGTCCCTATCGGCATTCTGGCCACCCTGGTCGTCTGTACCCTGCTCTATATCGGCGTAGCAGTCGTGCTCACCGGCTTGATCCCATGGCAGACCCTGGTGGACGACGCCGCGCCGGTGGTCAACACCCTGAAGAAGCTAAGCCATACGACGGGCTCTGCGACACTGAGTTGGGTGCGGTTGATCGTGCTATGCGGCGCCATGCTGGGCATGATCTCCTCCATCCTGGTTTTCCAGCTGGGACAGGCACGGGTCTGGTTTGCCATGTCACGTGATCGGCTTTTTCCCCGCTGGTTCGGCAAGGTGCACCCGCGTTATCGCACTCCCGCCGTGGCCACCTGGGTTGCCGGCTTCCTGGTGGCGATTCCCAGTGGGCTGCTGGATATCGGCACACTGGCCGACCTATCGAATATTGGCACCCTCTTCGCCTTTGTCCTGGTCTCGATCGGGGTGCTGATCCTGCGCTTTCGTGAACCAAACCGGCGTCGTGGGTTCCGCGCGCCTGGCGGAATTTCCGTTCCCATCCTGAGTCTCTTTTTTTGCACCTTGCTCATGTCGGGTCTGCCGGTGATTACCTGGCTGCGTTTTTTCGCGTGGCTGATTATCGGGTTGGTCATCTATTTTCTATATAGCCGCAAGCACAGCGAATTTTCGTCCCTTTCATGACACGCAATGCCACCTCGCGCCGGATCGCGGCCACCTGGTTTCGTGGGCTCCCCAAAGCAGAACTCCATCTGCATCTGGAGGGGACGGTTTCTCCGGAAACCCTGGTTGAATTGAGCCAGAGGCACGATGGCGAGCGGCTGACGCTTGCCCAGGCCAGGGCGCTTTACCGCTACACCGACTTCACCGGTTTCCTGTTAGCGTTTAAAGCGGTCAGCGAACGGTTGCGCACCGCGGCGGATTACGAACTGATCACCTTTCGCATGCTGGAGCGTTTGGCCGCCCAGGGTGTGGTGCATGCCGAGGTGTATGTCTCGGTAGGCGTCGTCTACTACTGGAGGCGCATCGAGTTTGAAGCCCTTTTTCACGGGATGGAAGCGGCCCGCGTCCGCGCTGAGCGCCAATTTGGGATCACCCTCTATTGGATTTTCGATGCGGTTCGTCACTTTGGCCCAGAGGAGGCGGCCCGTGTTTTTCGCAAAGCAGCGGAATTGCGGCGTGATTCACCCAGCGTCATCGGCATCGGGATTGGCGGAGACGAGCGGCGGGCGGGTGCCGAGCCCTTCCGTGAACTTTTTCAGGAAGCGCAGGATGCCGGCCTTCGCCTGACTGCGCATGCCGGCGAAACCATGGGCCCCGAGAGCATCTGGGCGGCACTCAACATCGGCGCTGAGCGCATCGGCCATGGGTTATCCGCACAACTGGACCCGGATCTGATGGAGGTACTGGCCGAACGCCAGGTTCCCCTCGAGATTTGTGTCACCTCCAATCTGCGCACTGGTTGTTGTCCCAGGCTTGAGGAGCACCCGATCCGCCGTTATTTCGATGCCGGCCTCATGATCACACTCAATTCCGACGATCCGGCCATGTTCCTGAGCGATCTTCAGGACGAATATCGACTGGCTCATGAGGCGTTTGGCTTTACTGAAGAACATTTGCGCGAATTGGCGTCTAATTCCATTGAAGCCAGTTTTCTTCCCGCGGCACGAAAGGTCGCTCTCCTGCATCAAATTGAGCAGGTCAAATAGCCCTTTGGTGTCGCCCACCGTAACTACGTGATTGTCATCAACCTGCGCTATGATTTCGGCATGAAGTACATGGATAGTAACGACATTTACGGGCTTCAACATTCCGGGCAATCGACGGAAATCTCTTCCCCCCAGGAAGAAGGGTCTGCAATGTGGATTGTTGGCTGGACTTCGCTTGCTGTCGGAATTGCCGCTTTGGGTCTCTACATCGGTCGCGAGTTGCGTGCGCGTTATAAATTCAATCACCGCACGCAGTACGATTTCTTCTCGCATGCCGGGGATAGTGTCTGCGCAGCAGATTACGGCACCGGAATTTAGCTTTTCACCAGCGGTCTCTCATGTCCGTTGCGGCGATAGGGTTCGGTCCCTCACGCGCCCAGGACTTCGTTACGCCTCGGAACCTCTCGCTTAGCAAAAAGACCCAGGGTCCCTTTGCAGGTACAAGGGCTTATTGGGCGGTTGGTACCTGTGTCACCCAACGCTGCAGATGAAACAGGCGATCCAACGCAATCACTATATACTGCGGTTATCCGCCGCACTGGAATGAATCTGCACCCTGATTGCGGGGCTGGGGCCGCTGAGTCATGCGAGAAGAAGGAGGAAATCCTCCCGGGCACGATGCCTCAAAGCCGGGCAATGGGGGTGTGCGCGCCCCCGTCAAGGGTGAAAGCTCGTCTGCCAATATTCGCGTGCCCAGCGATGCCGATACCATTTTTGGCGCCCCACCGAGCGTTGGCCCCAGTGACAGTCCCACCATAATAGGAACCTCTTCGCAAGTTTTGGGCGCCTCTTCGCGAGTTTTGCCTGGCGACTACACCGAGACGGGACAACATGTCCTGACTACCGGCCACTTGCTGGCGCAGCGCTACGAGATATTGAGCCTGCTAGGCGAAGGCGGCATGGGCGCCGTTTATAAAGCCAGGGATGCTGAGCTCGGCCGCATGGTCGCCCTCAAGGTAATTCGCCCGGACCTGGCCCGCAACCGCGCTATTCTCGACCGGTTCAAGCAGGAACTGATCCTTGCCACCCAGGTCACCCATCGCAACGTCGTCCGCATCTACGACCTCGGCGAAGCGGAGGGGATAAAGTTCATCACCATGGAGCACGTCGAGGGCGAAGATCTGTCCGCCGTACTCCGTCAACGCACCAAGCTTCCGCCGCAGGAAGCAGTCGCCGTTGTCGAGCAGGTTTGCCGGGCGCTCGAGGCGGCGCATAGCGTGGGCGTTATACACCGTGACTTGAAGCCGCAGAACATCATGCGGGAAACGGGAAGCGGCCGCATCCTGGTCATGGATTTTGGCTTGGCTAAGACGCTGGAAGGCGATCGCATGACCCAGACCGGGGCCATGGTCGGCACCATGGAATACATGTCGCCCGAGCAGGCGCTGGCGGGGAACCTGGATCAACGTTCCGACATCTTTTCCCTGGGATTGATTTTTTATGAATTGCTGACCGGGCAAACGCCTTTCCGCGCCGACAGCGCGCTGGCCAGCCTGATCAAGCGTACCCAGGAGCGGGTTGTTCCCGTTTCGGAATTCGACAAGAGCATCCCCCCAGAGCTGAGCCAGATCGTGAGCCGCTGCCTGGAACGGGATGTCGCTCTCAGATACCAGTCCGCGGCGGAGCTACTGGCAGACCTTGAGCTTTGGGCGGGCACCGGCAGGTCGGGCATCATCGCCGCCCGCCTTCGGCCCGGCCCTCGGCGGTGGGCGGACGAGAACAAACGGTTGCTTGCCGGTGGGGCCGGCCTGGTGTTGTTGCTGATTGCGGCCCTGACCTATTTCCTCACACGCCCGAGAACCGGCCCTGCGCCAGAAGCAAAACAGGCAGTGACCGCCGTGCGGGCCAGATCCCTGGCGATTTTGCCTTTTCGCAATACGTCCGGCGACCCCAAAGACGACTGGATTGGCTCCAGTGTGGCGGATATGCTAAGCACCGACATCGGCCAATCGGCGCATCTCCATACCGTACCGACAGACAGGCTGCATCAGGTGCTTTCCGATCTTCGCGTCGGCCCCGAGACCGCGGTCGATCCGGATATGCTCCGGCGTGTAGCCCAGTTCAGCAATGCCGATATTTTGGTCTCCGGGCAATATGCTCGCTTCGGTGATCAGATTGTTATCGATGCGACCATTCGTGACCTGGTGCATGACCAAACTGTGCCCGTCAAGGCTCAGGCGTTGGAGAAAGATCTGCCCACTGCCATCGACAGCCTGGCTGATTCTGTGCGCAAGAACCTTTCGCTCTCCGCCGATGTAGTCGAGGAATTGAAGGCCCAATCCTTTAAGCCAAACTCGAAATCTGTCGATGCTTTGCGTGAGTACGACGAGGGAACCGTGCTTATGCGCGCGGGCAAGAATCTCGACGCGCTAAAGCATCTGCAGGCTGCAACCAATCAAGATCCCCAATTTGCCCTGGCATTTTCCAAACTGGCGGATACTCAGTTCGAGTTGGGCTTTCAGAGCGATGCTGAGCAATCCTCAATACGTGCCGCTGATCTCGCTCACAATCAGAACCTGCCTTTGCCCGAGAAGTACCTGATCAGCGCCAGCAACGCGCGGATCATGAAGGACAACAAAAAGGCGCTCGAAGCCTACGAAAATCTATTGAAAAGCTCGCCGGGCGATGTGGATGTCCAATATGCGTTGGGCAGTCTCTACCTGCAAAGCGGCGAATACGACAAAGCCCGCGCCGAATTCAAAGGCGTGCTCGAAACCGATCCCAAAAATATCAAGGCGTTGTGGAGTTTAGGCGTAGTTGATAACCTCACCGGCAATCCGCAGGCAGCCCTCGACTCGCTTACCCGCGGGTCAAGTCTCGCCATCCAGGTAGACAATCAGGAGCAGCAAGCGCTGATCCTGCTTTCGATAGGAATCTCTTACCGCTTGCTCGATAAACCGGAGCAAGCGCTGCTTAACTATCAACAGTCCATAGTCGTCAACGAGAAAATTGGTCAGAAGAGGGGCGTTGCTGCGGCGCTTAATGAGATGGGGACCGTCCAGAGGACGACTGGAAAACCCGATGCCGCGATCGCCAGCTATAACAAGGCGCTAGTCCTGTTACGTGAGATTGGCATGAAGGACGAAACGGCCCTCACCCTGATGAATCTAGGGGCGGTTTACCAGGATCTCGGAAAATTTGATCAGGCGCTCGATGTTTACAAGCAGGCCCTGGAGATCCAGCGAGAAACCGGCGACCGGAGCTACGAATCACAGTGCCTCGACAATATCGCCGGCGTCTACCTGGCGATGGGCGACACCAACAACGCCTTTACCTATTCCCAGCAAGCCTTGCAATTACGGGAAAAGCTTGGTGTTCCGGGCGATATCGCGGCTACACTCGAGGGCTTGAGCGAGGCGTATACCGCCACTGGGCAGTACGACCAGGCGATGACAGCACTGATGCGGGCTCTTGAGTTAGGTCGCAAGGTGGGGGATGGCGGTCTGATCGCGGTGGTTTCTCGCCAGATCGGTCTGGTCCTTGGATTTCAAGGCCGGTTTGGCGCGGCGGTGAAGTCTCTGCAGGATGCGGTGAACGCATTTCGCAATCAAGGGGAAAGCGGCCTCAGCATGGCCGAAGCTCTGACTGATTTGTCGGGTGCGCTGGCCCGGGCAGGAAGATTTGACGACGCAGCCAAGTCGCTCGAGGAAGCAGAGAAGATTCAGCGGGCTCTGAAAAACGATGTTTTGCAGGCTGCTATTTTGAACACCCAAGGGGACATTGCCTTCTACCGTGGTGACCTCAAGAACGCTTCCCAGCTTTACGATGCAGCCCTACGGCTCGCCTCTCGGACGAAGGAAAACGAGGAAACACTCTTATCAAAGCTCAATGTAGCAAAGGTCCGGGTAGCCCAGGGCCAGTTTCAAGAAGCACTCCGCACGTTGGAAGCCTTGCTCAAAACGAAAGGCGCCATCAACGCGAACCTGTCCCTGGAAATCAGTCTTGCCAAAGCGCAGGCCGAGATTGGAGAGAAGAATTACGCGGGTGCCAGCCACGATCTGGAGCAGGAGCTGGCAAAAGCGCAGCGGGCCGGAGTCCGGTTTGCCTTGGCCCGGATCTACTACCTGTTGGGCACGTCAGCAAGACTGAGCGGCAGCGGCGACCGTGCGGGTGAGTACTACACCGAGGCGGCCAGCTCGCTGGACGCAATCCGTAGCGACCCCGGCGCGGAGAAAGTAATGAGCCGAACCGACTTCAAGGCGATGTACGACGAATCGAATCGCTGGAAAAAATAGCTGGCACTCTGCCGGCAAGCGTTCGAAGTCCCCATCTTGACCGGACGAGACGGTCCAATAGTCCGCTTATTACGTAGCTGCAAGGTTGGTGCCGGCGACTGTTCGAAATTGAACGGCGAGGGATGGAACCGGACAGAGGAACTGGCGGGACGTTCCGGCAGACCCGCAACAAGCGCCTTGGAATCTGAGGCTTATCCTCGGCGGCGATCTGGTGCGCGGAATGCACCATTGAGGTGTCCACTCTTTGCAGGAGTTTGCGCCCATGAACACGCTTTGGCAGGATCTCCGTTACGCGTTTCGGCGGCTCGCAAAGTCGCCAGGTTACACTGCTGCGGCGGTACTGACGCTGGCCATCGGCATTGGCATCAACACCGCCCTTTTCAGCAACATGGACGCTGTGGTGCTGCATCCGCTCGCGGTGCCCCAGCTGGACCACGTGGTCACAGTGGGCGAGCAGGAGGACCGTAATCCAAACGCGGTCGGCTATATGCCGGTGGCGCTGGGCGACTACGAGGATTGGACGCGACAGAGCCACTCGTTTGAGTCGCTTGCGGTGCGGAAGGAAGAAGACAGGACGCTCACGGGAGCAGGCGACGCAGCGCACCTGGAGGCTGCACTTACGTCGGCGAATTTCTTCTCGGTGCTACGGGCGACGCCGCTGTTGGGACGCGTCTACAGCGAAAGCGAGACGCAGCGCGGGCAGGACGCGGAGGCGGTGCTGAGCTACGGCTTGTGGCAGCGGCAATTTGCAGGCGACGCGAGTGTGCTGGGCCGGACGATCGAGCTGGACCAGCGCAAGTACACGATTGTTGGCGTGATGCCGAAGTCGATGCAATACCCGTCGCTGGCCGATGTGTATTTGCCATTCGCGCCGGCCGCTGACCAGCTTTCGGACCGCAAGGCGCACGACTACCTGGTGACGGGACGCCTCCGCAACGGCGTCACGGTGAAACAGGCGCAGGCGGAGATGAAGACCATTGCCGGGCACATGGCCGAGGCATATCCGGCAACGAACGGGGGATGGTCCGTTCACGTAGAGACGCTGCTCGAAGGAATCAACGGACCGTATACGCCGCTCTACTACAAGATGCTCATGGGCGCCACGCTGTTTGTGCTGCTCGTGATGTGCGCGAACATCGCGAATCTGCAACTGGCGCGCGGAATCGCGCTGCGGCCGGAAATTGCCATGCGCACGGCGCTGGGCGCCAGGCGAATGCGGATTGTGCGCCAACTGCTGACCGAAAATATCCTGCAGAGCGCGCTGGGCGCAGCGGGGGGAATTGCGGTTGCGAAGCTTTACAGCCACTACCTGCTGGCGAGCATGCCGGAGCGGGTAGCGCGGTTCATGTCGGGTTGGTCGAACACGGAGCTGAACGGGCGGGCGATTGCGTTTTCAATTCTGCTGGCCTGCGGCGCAGGGCTGGCGGCGGGGATGGCGCCGGCACTCGAAGCGCTGCGGGTTAACCTGGTGGAGCAGTTGAAGGCAGGTTCGCGGTCGGCAACCGGATCGGGGCGCACGCATCGGCTGAGGAATATCTTCGCCGTGGCGCAGATTTCGCTGGCAGTCGCGCTGGTGATTGGCGCGGCTCTGATGACGAAGGGGATGAACGCGTATTTGCACGCGGCCGATCCGTACGAGCCAAGCAGGATGCTGACGTTCAACGTGAGTCTGCCCTTGGCGCGCTATGACACCCCGCAGAAGCAGGCCGCATGGTATGCGGACAGCTTGGCAAAGCTGCGCGCGTTGCCCGGGGTCACGCATGCCGAGCTAACGACCTCACTGCCTTACAACGACAACAGCTGGGTGCAGGACATGACGATCGAGAACCAGCCAGTGGCTCCGGGGAAGTTGCAGGCAGCGCTGCGGCTGCCGGTGACGGACGGGTACTTTGAGGAGCTAAAGATTCCGATTGTGAGCGGGCGGGGATTTGCGCAGAGTGATTCGCTGGAAACGAAGCCGGTGGCCGTCGTGAGCGAGCGGTTTGCCGCGCAGTATTTCCCGGGCCAGAATCCGATCGGCCATCGCGTCCGGATGGGCAGGAAGGATAGCCACGATCCTTGGCTCGAGATTGTGGGCGTGGCGAAGGAGACGAGTTACTCGCTGTGGGACCCGACGCCGTATGCGGCAGTCTACATGGACTCGATGCAGGTCCCGCCCACTGGAACCGAGTACGCCGTGATGACAACCGGCGATCCGCTGGCGCTGGCGCCGGCGGCGCGCAAGGCACTGGCGAGCCTGGACCCGGCGCTGCCGCTGAACACGGTCGAGTCCTACGCGCAGCTTCAGAACGACAACCTGACCGGGTTGATGTACGCGTCGGGAATGCTGGCGCTCGATGGCGTGATTGCTCTGCTGCTGGCAGCGATTGGTATTTTTGGCGTGATGGCGAACATGGTGGGCGAGCGGACGCGCGAGATCGGAGTGCGGCTGGCCTTGGGAGCGAGTTACCAGGATGTGCTGCGGATGGTGATGCGCCGGGCCACGGTACTGGCCGGAGTGGGGCTGGGAACGGGGCTGGTGATGGCGTACATGCTCGCGCGGCTGGTCGCAAACCTGCTGCGCGGCGTGCGGCCGGACGATCCTGCGGTGTACGCGTCGATTGCGTGTGCCATTGCGGCGATTACGCTCTTCGCAAGCTGGATTCCGGCACGCAGGGCGGCGCGCGTGGATCCAATGGTGGCGCTGAGGGACGAGTAGGGTTAGCCTGGATTTCTAGCAGCCCGGTCTGCGAAAGAGCCCGGGTGCCCCATATCTGCCCGGTTTTGGCAGATGTGGGATTCCACAAACCTCAACCCCTGATTGTGCAGGGTGTAGATGGCCATGGACTTCAAAACCTGTTGCTGGTAGAGAGTGGTCGGTGGACCGCCGTTGAATCCCACATCTGCCAAAACCGGGCAGATATGGGGCACCCGTCACTCGTTACGCATAGTGATCTCTACCGGCAGCGATTCGTTTATTCGTTTACCGAGGGTCTGTGAGAAATGCGGGTTAGAAAGCGGACGTGGGAGACTCGCTCCCAACGCCCGCCTTTTTTGCCTTCTGGCCGACTCCTCAATTAACAACGGTCGTTGCTGTCGATTGATTGTTGCCCGGCTGCGAGTCTGGGTTCGCGCTGGTCACGGTGGCAGTGTTCTTGATTGTCGTTCCAGCGCTGGCCTGGACGCTCACGGTGATCTCAACAAGAACAGGGCTTAACAGCGTCATCGAGGGAGCCGTACAACTGACCGTGTTGTTGGCAAACGTGCAACTGGCGGTGTTGGAACACTTGCCTTTGGTGCAGGTCAGCTGCTGCGCGGAAGCCTTCACGAATGTGACTCCGGCAGGAAGCGAATCGGTGATCGCGACTGACGAAGCCGTTTGTTTACTCAGGTTGCCCGCGGTAATCACATAGGTCATTTGCGTGTTGTGTTTCACTCTGGGCACAGCAACTTTCAGAATGCCCAGGTCCACCGTGGGCGCCGACACCACCTGGTAGCTTACCGACGCGGTTGCTGTATTTCCCGCGGCATCCACCGCGTTGACTGTAAAGGTTGCCGGGCCGGCCTTGGTTGTATCGATTGCACTGGTGATGTTGCCGGTATCCAGGTTGCCGGGAGCATAGGTCGACGTGCCGCATTGGACGATCCCGGAAAGGTCGTCCGTGCAACGGTAAGTTGCCGTGACTCCTTTCTGACCAACGAAATAGGCATTGGGAACGCCGCCAACGGTAGATGGTGGCGGTGATAACGTTGGTCCCGAAGCCACGACTGGATTGATCGTGTCCACGTTGATCGGGAAAGTGTAGAAGGAAGTGGACCAACTTCCCGCAGTTTGGGTGAACTGGAGTTCCTGAGTGCCAGCGCAGTCCTGGGCATAGTAATGCAGCAGGTTTTTGCCCTCCGGAATGTTGTTGACAGCCGCCTCGGTTGTGAAGACAGTGGCCACCGGTGGATTGCCTCCGCCGGGGGCCGGGCAGGCAATCGAGTTAGTGAGCGTGATGTCGCCAGGAATGGGCGCCGGTGGTTGAGGCACGCTCGAGTTGCTGGAGATGCCATAAGTGATGCTCTCGATCGGCGCAGCGACAAAGTTGTTTGTTGAAGACACGGCGGGGGGCGTGCTGACGAAGTTTACTGTTGCACTATGGCTATTGATCCAGCCTCCAGGACGCTGCCCAGTGACCGTGACAGTGGTCAAATCCTCCGGCACGGGGGCGACGGTAATGAAAGTGGAATTCGGCGCCTGCCCTGATCCCCCGCTTCTGTAAAGCCCAGGACCGGTGAAGCTGGTGAGTACATTTTGCGGGCACAGCAAGTTGGCAATGCTGGACGATGAATCGAATACACAGGATTTCCCGCCCCAATTTTCGGCAGCTTCCAGAAAACCAATTCCCTGGTGGAAAGTCAGGCCATCCGTGCCGGCAACATCGGGAAGCGAAAAAGCGGGGCCATCGAATGCTTCCTGAAAAATCTCATTACGCTGCTGTGAGGCGGGGCACAAAGCACCCTTCTGAGTTGCATCGGTGCCGATCTGACAAGTGAGGGTGTAGAGCTTGCACGCAGGCGATCCGTTGAAAAGTTCGCCATCATGGAGCAGACAGTTCGCGGTCGCAAATGAGGTGCCGTTCAGATAGGTGGACGTGAAGGTTGAGGGATCAAGGGGTGTATCCGCAGTCGAAGGCGTGCTGCCATCGGGTATCGATAGCGTGTTGGCACTCTGCGCCCGGGAGAGATCGTAGGTGAACTGGACTTGCTGGTTAGTCGTGGGGTTAAACGAATAATTCTGCGTAAGTTGTTGGGCCGTCGGGTTGGAACTTGAAATCGGGTTGCCAGTGATGTTGCCGGGACCTGCCACCCCTGCATTGGTGCAGTTGGTTACCAGATAGATAGTGGAGCTGGCGAGATAGCCGCCTGTATCCACGAGCCCGATGTTGGCCTGTACGGCGCCCGGGAGAAAGCTGCTGCTAATGTCGATGGGGGACACTCCGCCGGTGCTGACAAAAGTATCCGGATCCTGGTTAGTCAGCTTACCGTTGCTGGCATCATTTTGGTAGCTGCTGGTGAAGCAGTCCTGTTGCTCGCCTTCCGAAATGCCATTTTTGCAGATGTTGACCGGACTGGCTCCTCCTACGCTGAGCGTTATAAAGTTGTCGACCAGTACATTGCCGTTGCCGTCAGGCGAAGATGAAATGGTGGCGTGGATAGGGGAATCGGCGGGGCAGTTCAGGTTCAGCTTCGTGCTATTGAAGGTTTTTGGGTTAGATCCGGAAGTGCCCGCGGTCGACAGCCTGACGTTGGCCGGACCGAAGAGCTGGATGGCATTTTGGCCGGAAAGCGGCTGAAGCAGTAGCGGCGATGCAGACAACCGTTAGGCTCTGCAAGAAAGCTGAACTTTTCATTTGTGCGCAAACCCCTATTCCGTTTTTTTTCGCCTAGACCGGGAAAGCGCGCCTGTCGGCAACGCTCACGTGGTCATTCGCGTCTGCGGATGAATTGAATCTTCGGACCCCGGGGGAGGGTGGACAGCCAGATGTCATGCGAAGCCTTAGGGATTGTGCAATTCGAAGATCTTTCTGTCAACTAAAACTTCGCGCTGGATGGTTCTTCTTCGGCTTGCATGAGCGATTCTTCCGTTAGCTGGTCAATACCTCGCAGTGCGGGAAACAGCAGGCTCCAGATGCCGGTAATGGCCAGCGCTCCCAGTCCGCCCACGACCACGGCACGCACCGCGCCCCACCACTGTGCAGTGACGCCACTCTCGAATTCGCCCAGCTCATTCGACGCTCCTACAAAGAGCGAATTCACCGCGCTCACTCTGCCCCGCATCGACGCGGGGGTAGCCAGTTGCAGCATCGACGACCGGATCACCACGCTCACCATGTCTGAGGCGCCCACTACCATCAGAGCGGCGAGTGACAGCGGTAAGCTACGGGAGAGTCCGAAGACCACCGTCGCCGTCCCGTAGATAGCTACCCCGATGAACATGAGCGCGCCGGGATGCCGCAACACCGGCCGGAAGGTCATCCAGATGGAAACGGCCAGGGCGCCGAGCGCGGGGGCGGAGCGAAGTGCCCCCAATCCCTGTGGCCCGGTATGCAACAGATCATGGGCAAAGATCGGCAGCAGTGCGGTTGCGCCTCCTAACAGCACCACAAAGAGATCCAGCGAGATGGATCCCAGCAACAGCCTCGATTTCCAGACGTAACGAAACCCCGCCAGAATCACGTCGACCGAAATGGCTCTATGCTCCATGCGACCGGGGCGTACATGCAGAGACTCGATTAGCACTACGAAGCTGATGCCGGTGACCAGGGTAAAAAGAAACACGACAGGGGCCCCGTACAGTCTGCCCCTCAGCGGCAGGGTGTACAGCAGACCACCCACCGCCGGCCCGGCGATGTTGGCAATCTGGAAGACCGTGGCTCCCCAGGTGATTGCGTTCACGAAGTGCTTGGTGGAAACCAGGTGGGGCAACAATGCTGAACTTGCCGGGCCGCTAAACGCGCGCCCGGAGCCGATCAGGAACAGCACCGCGAATATCGGCTCAACTCTATGCAGGCCCCGCAGGGCGAAGATCAGTAGGGTAAGCGTGCAAAGAATCTGGAGGACGTAGCAAACCAGGATTACCAGGCGGCGGTCATAGCGGTCAGCGACATGCCCGGCGGGCAAGCAGGAATAGAAGCCCGGGCAAGAAGAGCACCAACCCGGTGTACCCGAGATCGATCGCCCGATGGGTGATCTCATATACCTGCCAGGCCACAGCCACCGCCTGGGCTTCTGCACCCATGATGACCATCACCCGGGCCAACTGATAGCGGCGAAAGTCGCGATAGCCAAATGCGGCTGTACCTGTTGTCGGTGGGGCCATAGGCCTGTTCTTTGAATATTCGATCAAGAAGAGTTGATCGCCCCTGCAAAGGATATCGCACCAGGAGAAATGCGATACGATGCAGGCATGTCATCCGGGTCGGTTGCTCAGGCAAATGTGGAGGTGGCCGATTCTCAGCCCATCCTCTCCCCCAACGAAAGCGAGAAAAAGCTCAGCCCCGAGGCTGCCCTGGATGAGTTGATCGCGGGTAACCGCCGATTTACCAGTGGCCGAACGTCCTCCCACCGGCGTGACCTCGCCTTGCTGCAACAGATGATGGAGAAGCAGGAACCGTTTGCTGCTGTTCTTTCCTGCGCCGATTCGCGCGTGCCTGTAGAGGTCCTTTTCGACCAGACCATCGGGCAGCTCTTCGTCACCCGCGTCGCCGGGAACATCGTCAGTGCGGAGATCATGGCCAGCCTGGAGTATGCGGTTGCAGTTCTGGGAACACATACCATCCTGGTCATGGGCCATAGCAAGTGTGGCGCGGTCACGGCGGCAATCCAGGCGGCAAACCCGGCTCAGGCGGTTCCGCCGGGACAGATCAGCGCGCTTTTCCCGTATATCGAACCGGCAGTGAAGCAAGCGGGCCCTGACCTGGAGCCAACCGTTCGCGCCAACGCTTTGCTCCAGGCTGCCCGTCTGCGGGAATCCCCGCTGCTGGCGTCCATGATCGAAGAGGGCAAGCTGAAGGTAGCGGCCGGGTACTTCGATCTCCGCAGTGGAGCGGTGACGCTGCTGGACCGGCCCGGAAGTTAATCAAGCAAAATCAGGGGCCGTGCAGATAGGTTGCGTATTGGGTGTCGACGATGCCCAGGTTGCGCGCCAGCCCTAGTTTCGCCTGGTTGTGTTGGCTGGTCGTATTGATCAGGGTGGTCTCAGCGTCGGCCAGGGTAGCCTGGGCCTGCACCACCGGCAGGTTATCGTCCACCCCGGCCTGAAAACGATCCGTCGTCTGTTCCAGTTCCTTGCGCGCAAGCTCTACGTTGCTCTGTGCCACCCGCACCAGCTCGGTAGCTGTCTGCACATCCAGGATGCTATCCCTCAATTGCTGGTTGATCTGCTCTTTCAAGAGCCGGCCAGTTGCTGCATGAGATTGGTGAGGTTGGCGGCGGCAACGCCACTGTCTCCGCGAAACTTGGCTTCCTGGAAAAGGGGCAGATTCAACGACCCCGCAGCCACAAACGTTCCGTGGTAAAGGCCGCCGGTCACTCCGGTGACGCCATAGTTGCCCTGAAAATCAAGCGTAGGCAGCCGCTCCCATTGGCTGCTTTCCGTTGCAATTGCGCCGCCCGTACCTGCGCCTGCAGACCCTGGTAGTCCTGCCGGCTGCGGTAGGCGATCTCCTTGGCCTGGTCGATATTCATGGCCGCCAGGTCGGCATAGGGTGCGGCGTCAGTGAGCTGGATTTCCTGTTCCGCCGGAAGTCCGATCTCGCGGTTGAGCGCGATCTTTGCCTTTCTGAAATTGACTTCAGCCGTGATAACAGCTTGCTGTTGGGTCTGGAACTGTACCCGGGCGCGTAGTCTCATCCAGATTCGCCGCCGTGCCCGCCTGATGCTCGGCGACCGCCTGGTTGAGAAGCACCTGGTCGGCCTGCAGCAGCGCTTGTGCATTATCCACCTGGGCCCCCAGAGCCAGCGCCTGCAGGTAGGCATTGCCCACGGTAAGCACGACCAGCCCGCGCGAGGATTGCTTACTGAAGTAGGCGGCCACGACGTTCGCCTTTGCCGCCCGGTAACGGTCGATATTGGGCAGGCTGAAGAGGGTCTGGGAGTAATTCACCATGGCGTCGGTGACGTTCACCTTCACCACGGTGGGAAACGAGGAGAAGTTTAAATTCGGGAAAAGGAGTCCGATCTTCCCCAAGACGCTGGAGGAGAATCCCAAAGCCGCCAGATTGATCTGGTGTGCACCCGAATCAGCTTGAGCCGTAACTGTCGGCAAAAGAGGTTGCAGGCTTTCGAGCGATTGTGCCTTTGCGCTCTGCTCCTGTTCCCGCGCCTCGACCAGCGCCAGATTATGCTCAATGCCCATCCCGATGGCTTCGTCAAGCGTCAGCGGCTTGACTCCCTCGGTCGGCTTCACGATGGTTACGCTACCGTAATAGGGGCTCTGCGCGGAACTCTGATTGGCCGTTTGCGCTGGCAGCATTCCGGCGGACAAAAATACCACCATGAACGCTGCCATGAGGCTCCGCGCTGGGATCGTCATTATGTGTGGTCTCTTCCTTTCCGTTCAATCCTTTAGATCGAATCGGAGGCCCCGGGTTGCCTAATTTTGGGCCTTTGGAACGCGGCCTTCCTGCCTCCCTTATCGTACTAGGCGAGTTGAGCCCGAGGGCGCACTCGCAGTCCTATCAAAGACGGACGGAATTAGGCCCAGGACGTAATAGTGAGTGTGGCCCGGCAACGCCGGGACGTTCATGGTTTGCTGGGGCGGAGGGCTCTCAACCCCTACGATTCTTCGTCAGCCTGCACATGCTTATGGGCCGCCGCGATGACTTTTTCTGCCGCCGCCGGCGGGAACCACATCGTAACGGGCCATTTCCATGTGGAAACTGCCCAATCCCTGGGTGAGGGAGGTGAGGGTGGCGCCGTAACTGAGCATCTCGGCCATCGGGACTTCGGCCCGAATGATGGTGGTGCCCCGGCCGCTCCCCATTCCTTGAACGCGGCCGCGCCGCCCAGTCAGGTCTCCCATGAGAACGCCGGTAAAACCCTCCGGCGCCTCAATCTCCACCCGCATCAGGGGCTCTAGCAGAACCGGCCTTGACTGCTCCATGCAGTGGCGAAAGGCTAGCCGTCCGGCCAGGCGGAAGGAGAGCTCATTGGAGTCCACGTCATGGTAGCTTCCGTCGTAAAGCACGGCTCGGAAATCGACCATGGGAAAGCCGGCCAGCCAGCCGCGAGCCGCCGCTTCCTGAATGCCTTTTTCCACCGCGGGAATGAAAGTTCGCGGAATCGCCCCGCCGAAGATCTCGTTGACAAACTCAAAACCTGAGCCCAAGGGCAGTGGCTCCAGGCGCACCCAGCAGTCGCCAAACTGTCCGTGGCCTCCGCTTTGCTTTTTATGCCTGCCCTGGGCGTCGGCGCGGGCACGGATAGTCTCCCGATAAGGCACCTTAGGCGCTTTGAGCGTCACCTCGGTATGGTAGCGGCGGCGCAACTTTTGCACGACGGACTCGATATGCGGCTGGCCCGAGCCAGCCAACAGGAATTCGTGAGTCGCAGCATCGCGATAGAAGCGGACCATCAGGTCCTCCTCCATCAGCTTGTGCACCGCCGGCGCGAGCTTGTCCTCGTCGGCTCGCGTCTTGGGTTCGATGGCATAGGTGACGGCCGGCTCCGGCATGGTCACCGGATCGAAATAAATTTCATGGCCCGCATCCCCCAACGTGTCGCCGGTAAAGGTCTCGCGCAGCTTGGCGACGGCGCCGATATCGCCTGCGTGCAGCTCCCCGATGGGGGTTGCCGTTCGTCCCTGCATGACCGTCAGGTGGGCCAGCCGCTCCGCGCTTCGATGGGTGTAATTGGTGACTGCGGCGTCGCTTCGAGCGACTCCGGAAAAGACCTTAAAAAAAGAGATCCTTCCTGCAAACGGATCAGACATGGTCTTGAACACATACAGCGACAATGGCTCAAGATCGTCCACCTTACGCAACACCATCTCCGCAACCGAATCGGGGCTGGTTCCGGCGCCATCCCCGCTGGCCTCGGCTACCCCGACTGACGATGGTTCCGCGGGCTGCGGTTCGCCCACCTTGATGCGGCGGATGGCCGGCTCCTCCGCACCCCTGGCGGCTACCGGAACCCGCTCGATCGGCGCCGGCGTATACACCTGCAGAAAATCCAGCAGATGGTCACTCCCCACGTTTCTCAGCCCGCTCGCATAGAGCACGGGAAAGATACGGTCCTCGCGGATGGCCTCATGCAGCGCGACGATCAGGTGCTCTTCAGGGATGGTTCCTTCGCGAAAGAACTCTTCCATCAACTCGTCTTTGCCTTCGGCGACCAGCTCCACCAGGGCCTGGTGGGCCAGCGTGGCTTCTTCGCGCAGACGCACTGGAATCTCGGAAAGACGTCCGCAGCCGCTGCCGTCCGGCTCGTAGACGAAGGCTTGCATCGTTACCAGGTCCACCACCCCGCGGAAACGTGGCATTTTGTCCATTGCCCTCGAGAATAGGCAACTGCACCGGAACCACCTGGCGGCCAAAAGCTTCACCCAACGCGTTGATGGTGCGTTCGCGATCGGCGCGGGGATGATCCATCTGGTTGACCACGATGGCCCGCGGCAGGTTGAATTCTTCGCCAAACTTCCACACCCGCCGGGTCATGGCCTCCACGCCGCAGGCGGCGTTCACCACCAGCAGCGCCGCTTCTACCGGCAGCAGCGCCGCGCGCGCCTCGTGCACGAACATGGGAAAGCCAGGGGTATCTAAAAATTGATCTTTACGTTGTGCCACTCGGCGAATGCCAGCGCATTCTGCATGGTTGTGCGGCGCGCTACATCCTCTTCGTCATAGGCGGTTACCGCGCTGCCGTCATCCACCCGGCCCAGTCTCTCGGTCATTTTGGCGGCGTGCAGCAGCGCGGAGATCAAGGTGGTTTTCCCGCAGTGGGCATGACCTACCAGGGCGACGTTACGAATGTCCTGTCCTTGATAAGGCTTTAATGAACGATTCATCCGCGGTATCTCCAATTACAATCCGTGCGCGCCAGGAAGCGCGTCGCGGAAGGCCGTGGGCCTGCGAATTCGAGAAGAAGGTAAAACGCAGACCCGGATTTTCCTGCACACGAGCGGCCTGCTTCGTTTGCGGGAACCGAGTGTAGCACAGTGTTCCCGCTTCGTACTTTGTCTACCCCGGTTCGATCTACTGGCGATCGAGCTCTGCGCGTTGCCGGCGCAGGTTCCAGGCAAAGATCCCAATCCGCAACAACAGGATCACCACCAGGGCCACTGCGAGGGCTGCCGACTGGCCGTGGACTCCGCGGCGCAGCAAGAAACCCAATGCCCCCAGGACGGCGATTACAAACACCCCGAACGTTAGCCACTCCGCCCGATTCTTCATATCACTTCCTTATCTACGTGACAGCCGCACGTAGATCACAATGGCAAGCCCGGCAAAGACCGCCATCGCGATCATTGAGCTTAGCTGAAAGCGAAAGAGCACGGCGCCGGCGGCGGGTCCATGCGCGCCCGGTAGCACGGCTTCCAGCAAAACAAAGACGCCAAAGCCAACCACGCCCGCTCCAGCCAGGCTGAGTACGATCTTCAGCGTTGCGCTTTGCATCCCCACCGGAAGCCTGCATCATATCAGCCGCCCACCCATTACAATAAACAGGAATGAGGGTCTGAAGAGTGAAGGGCAAAGGAACCATGCACGCTATCCCGCCGGTTCCGGCTACCGATTCAAAAACCCACCCGAACGGCTCCGCTATGGCGGCGTTCCTGTTGCTCAGCGGTCTCACGGCGCAGTTTGCCGGTGCGCAGGCCACCACCGTCCATGATCCCGCGGCCCTCAAGCCGCCGCCTGGCGCTCGCGTGGCTATCGTTGAGTTCGAAGACATGGAGTGTCCCGATTGTGCCCGAGCGAACCCTTTGCTCAAGGATGCTGCGGCCCAATACCATATTCCCTGGGTGCGTCACGATTTTCCTTTGCCCTTTCACGCCTGGAGTTTTGACGCGGCGGTCTATGCCCGCTGGTTCGACACCAAATCGAAAAAGCTGGGCGATGATTTTCGCGATGCGGTCTTTGCCAATCAGAACCTGATTGATGCGGCGGGTGAGACTTCTCCGGAAACGCCGGCAGGTCCGACAACGGCCGCCGCGACCGCCATCCATAATTTCGCGGAAAAATTTGCCCAGGAACACGGCTTGGCCTTGCCCTTTGTCGTCGATCCGCAAAAGAAACTGGCAGCGGAAGTCCAGGCGGACATCGATCTGGGTAAGCGCATCGGCATCGAGCACACGCCGACCATCTGGGTCGTCACCAGCAAGACGAATGGCGTGCCGTTTGTCGAAGTAGTCGACCGTCAGCGGCTCTACCAGATCATCGACCAGGCGCTGGCCGAAACCAAGGGCTCAGGCTGCGCCTGCCCACCGCGGCACGGGTCAGTAGAGCTACCTAGTGTAGTGCTCTATAAATGGGATCGTTTATCCAGAGAGGCTGGAGCGAGCCAAAGTCCCGCAGGACGGCTGAAAGTAGCCCAGGACGATAGTCCTGGGTAAACGAAAGCCATTCGACCCAGTCCCGCCAGGGACGGCTGACTGGGGCTGGAATTCCAGCCGTCCCTACCGGACTCGTCCAGTTCGTGGCGGATTACCCCAGGACTATCGTCCTGGGCTACTTTCAGCCCGTCCTGCGGGACTCCACGGTTTTCCTTCCGGGTCCGCTGGACCCTCGTTGGATAGACGCCTATCGTGTGACGCACTCCACTAGGTCTGGATTTTGATCAGCTGGCCTGGCGTGGTTTGCTGCGTCTGCGGTGAGCGCCAGTGGTCGATGTAGGAGATCTGGTGCACGCAGGAGACCGTGCAGTGCGGAGCACAGCTCTTCTCCGTCAGGTATTCCCGCTTCAGGTCTGCTTTGGTGTATTGCGCTAGCGGAACCCCAGGATATCCACGCTGTTGGGAGCAATAGTGCACCAGCCCGTCTTCGCAAACATACAGGAAACGTGAGCCGGCCCGGCACCGCCAGTCGTTCGGCTCCGCATTGGCAATCGCCTCCTGAAACTTGTTGAAGCGCGAATAGTTTTTCTTTGCCATGCCGGCCATCTGGTAATAGACCCGCCGCTCCTCGTCCTTCAGAGCTTTCAGCTGGCCGTCTCCGTCGTGAATAATGCCGATGGTGGAAGTAAACCCCAGCTCCAGGGCGCGCTTTCCGATGACCAGTGCGTCCTGAGGATTCCTGATGCCGCCGCCGACCACGGAGTTGATATTGACGTGGAACTCGGCATGGCGGGAGAGGAACTCCAGCTTCTTGTCCAGAACCTTGAGGCTCTTCTTCGAAATCTCATCCGGCTCGATATTGTCGATCGAGATCTGCATGTGGTCGAGGCCGGCACGGTTTAACCGCTCGATCCGTTCCGGCATCAGCAGGTATCCGTTGGTGATCATGCCGGCCACCCGCCCATGGTGGCGGATACGGGCAATGATCCCGTCGAGTTCCGGATGCGTGAGCGGCTCTCCCCCGGAAATGGTAATGATGCTTGAGCCCAGAAACGCGAGATGGTCGATGCGGCGCACCATCTCTTCCAGCGGGACTGGCTTCGATACCTTGTCGTACTCGTTGCAGTAAGCGCAGGAGAGATTGCAAAAGCGCATGGGCACGATCTGCGCCATGACCACGTGCCGGGTGGAAGCCAAAGCATGACCCACCACCGCCAGCTCGCGCACTTTGCGCGTCGCCGCCTTGGCCCGGCCCTTCCAGGTGTGGTTTTGCGTCTGCTGCATCTGCTTTATTCAATCACAGTGCAATCAGGGGCGCGAGTAACCAGAAAGGAATGGGGCGAATCTTCACCTGAGCGGTGTCTCAGGGCGGCTGGATGACGCTTTTATTTATTCTTTAATTTTCCCGCGCTCATGGTCAGGACCTGCTCCTGCTTATTGCGCATCACCGTCACCTGCACCAGTTGCCCGCGGTGATTCCGGAGGGCCTTGACCCAGTCGCCCTTGCTGGTCATCTGCTGCGACTCTACTTTAACCACGACATCCCCGGCTTTCAGGCCGGCCCGCGCCGCCGGGCTCTGATAATCCACATTCTCGACGAGCAATCCGGTGCCGCTGCTCACCCCGAAATAGTCTGCCAGCTGTGTCCGCACCGGGTTCACATTCCGCCCCCACATAGAGGCCCTTGGGCATCACCGTGTCCAGGATCCCGGTGACGGCCGGTCGCCGGCTCTCCTATGAAGGTCTCGTGGAAGCCGCTTCTCGCCGGCGGAGCTGGTTCCGGTACCGTCAAGTGGTGCGACCAGGCCTTTTGTTCGAGCTCTGCCCTGTCGCAAAGCTGCACAGAGACGGTGATAGGGTTGCCGTCGCGGCTCACCAGCAAATTGACCGTGCGCCCCGAGGGCATATCCAGCAGCCGATGTCTCAATTGCTCGGCGTTCTCAACCGCCTGCCCGTCGAGCTGAAGAATCACGTCATGGACCTTCAGGCCAGACTTGCCCGCAGGAGCGTCGTGGTCCACCAACGTCACCTCAGCTCCGTGGGCATCCTTCAAGTGGAGCGCATTGACCCGGTCGGTGTCGATCTCGCTTAAATTAACTCCCAGGTAGCCTTGTGCGCTGTACAACAGAAAATCCAGGCCCAGATCCCTCGGCGAATTCAGCGGACTGCCTGACGCCCAGCCTGGATAAGCGGTAAGAAGACCACCCATAACCACAGCCACCAGCAAACCAAACATCGGAAAGTGCTTCATCGGAGATCTCCCCAGGAATAGCTAAAACTGAGACTTGTTTTCGGTTCGAACAAACTCCCGGGCTATTGGATTTGAGGAGATTGATCCAAAACTTCCTGGGAGACGGTTCGAATATGAGGATTGTCGTCCTCTGAGGCCACGGTGTGCAATACCTCACGCACGCTACTATCGGCTTCGACTGGGTGCAGCAGCTCGATCGCCCGCGAGCGGACAGTGGGGTCCGGGTCGTCCAGCAGAGCTTCCAGTACACCGTCGCGTACCGACATATCTTCCGCTACATACGGTTTGAGGCCGTTCAATGCATTCAGCCGAACCTTGTTGTCCTTGTCATAGCGCAGAGCCACCAGCAAGGCCTGACGGATCGGGCCGTCGCCGCACTGGTGCTCCTGCCTGGCACTCGTCGGCCAACAGGTTCACGGAATTTTGCGCCACCCCAGGGTTCACCTGGCTTTGCGCCCCCAGCACCAGGAGTTCGCGTATCCGCGGGTCATCGAGGGATCCCTGGGCGGTTTCCGGAACCAGGCGATTGAAGTGTACTTCGACATTCTCGGTGTTCGGCTCGCGGACGATGCTGTTGACGTTGGCGATCTTGCCTGCGCCCTCGATCGCCCCGGCCAATTCGGCGACCGGCGGCCGGTGGCTGCGCGCGGCGATACTGATAGCCCGCCCAAGCTTCCGGAGCCGAGGCCCAGGACCAGCAGCGCAGAGGCCGCGACCGGCGCCCGGCCGAGCATGCTGACGCCTCTGAAACATGGATTGCTGGATGCGCATCAGCCAGCTGGTGCGCGGCATGCTGTCCAGGGCTTCTTCCAGCCGTAAGCGCGCCTGCGCCAGCAGGTTGGCGGAAGGCTCCTGGGCTGGCGCGAGCGCCATTGCCTGCTGCAGCGCTTGTACGGCTGCAAACTCTTCCTGGCACCGCTTGCAGGTCGTTAGATGACCTTCCAGCGCATGACACTGATCGTCAGGAAGCTCTCCATACGCAAAGAGAGCTATCTTCTGTTGAGCCAGTTCGCAGTCCATTTGAAACCTCGCCTCACCGAATTGCCGCCAGATTTGCTCTTAGTTTTCTTGTCGCACGAAAGAGCGTGTTCTTGGCGGTCTCTTCCGTGGTGTTCAACATTTCACCGATCGTTCTTAATCTCAGGCCCTGGTAGTGCTTGAGTTCAAAAACCATGCGTTCCCGCGGGGTCAGGTGGCTCAGGGCCTCCTGGATCCGTTCCCCCAGCAGCTTGCGTTCCAATTCGCGCTCCGGATTCGCCATCGACCGATCGTCGGAGATATTGCTGAGCAGGTCCATCTCCCCGCCGCTGGAATCGACCACCACCGATTGCTCTTCGCGGCGGGACTTGCGCCGGCGCAGATGATCGAGGCATAGGTTGGTCACGATGCGGTAGATCCAGGTATAGAAGGAGCATTCAAAGCGAAAATTTGCCAGGTAGCGATAAGCCTTGAGGAAGGCTTCCTGGTGGATGTCCTGCGCATCCTGTTCGGAGCCGGTCAAGCGCAGTGCCAGCCGCAGAACCGCGGCTGGTCGTATTGGCGCACCAGGGCTTCGAAGGCGGTCCGCGAGCCTTTTTGAGCTTCGCGGATCAGCTCGGTTTCGGTGGCCCGACCCCATGCTTCGCTTGCCATGCCTGAGGAGGATTGTAACGTTCGCTTCGGAGCCCAGGCAGAGCCCCCAGCCTTGATTGGTCCTTGCGAAGTAAAGCGAAGCGCGTCCGCCGGCATTCGTCGCTCCCACGTACACACACTGAACCGCTGTCCCTAGGACGAATCGGCGGCACGTTTGGTAAGCATGCCAGGCTCAAGTTAATCTCAGCCTATGCCTCCTCAATCCCCCACTCCCGATGGCAGCTTTCGTGCCCCGGCATTCGACGGAATTGTCGCCTACTGCGACGGTGGGTCTCGCGGTAACCCGGGTCCGGCCGGCTTCGGCGTATACATCCAGGACTCGGCCGGAAGGGTCCTCGCCGAATTAAGCCAATATCTGGGCGCGCGCACCAATAACTTTGCCGAGTACTCCGCGCTTCTTGCTGCCCTCGAGTTCGCCATCACCCACGGACACAAGAGCCTGCGGGTCATTTCCGACTCCGAACTCATGGTCAAACAGATGAAGGGCCAGTATCGCGTGAACAGCCCCGAACTCCGCCCTCTTTACGAGGAGGCGCGGCGCCGCATCACGCAGCTCGACCACTTCCAGATCCAACACGTTCTGCGCGAGAAGAACCGCCACGCGGACCGGCTGGCAAATCTGGCCATGGACCGTGGTATGGGGCGGGCGCCGGCTGCGAGCCCAGCACCCGCGACCCCGGCGCCGTCAGCACCCGCGAAGCCGGTCATGCTTCGCGGCTTGGTAAAGGGCGGAGTGGTGCACGTCCTGGGCGGTGAGCTGCCGGACGGCACGTTCGTCAAGGTCATCCCCGAGTGACACGGATGAATTCTGTCCCAGCCACAAACAAAAACGAGAGAGAGGTGGGATACAGCTTTTGTGCTCGCTTAAACCGCACTCAGCGGCTTAAGCCGATTCATCTTGACTGCTAAACGTACGGCCTAAAGGCCGTCCCCTGGAGTTTCTACATTTTTTCGAGCCCGGCGTATGATTTGTCGAGCTTCAGTTATGGGTTTTGCTTTGTATCAGGGCACGACTTCAGTCGTGCCGCTCCGAACGCCAAATGATCAGGACTTTAGCCCCTGGGTTAGCCCCTGTTATGGCGGTACCCATGCCGCTACACTTACCTGGCAAAGAAAAAACGCAGGGGCTAAAGCCCTCATCAGACCCAACCATTGCGGCACGGCTGAAGCCGTCCCTGATACAAAGCATGAGCGCCATGACTTGGAATTGGGTTCTCACGCACACTCTTTAGCCCCTGGGTTTTTTCTTTGCCAGGTAAGTGTAGCGGCATGGGTACTGCCATAACAGGGGCTAAGGCGCTAAAGAAGCTGCGGAAAACCCGCCGTTGGGAGGAAGGCCGTACCTCAGGGGCTAAAGCCCGACGCATTTTCAACACTTACGGCACGACTAAAGTCGTGCCCTGATACAAAACCAAACTGAGTTGAAATACCTACCTTTGTTATGAAATGAGAGACTCCAAACGTACGGCCCAAAGGCCGTACCCTTCAAAAATTGGGTTCTCACACACCCGCTTTAGCCTTGGGGTATGCTTTTCTGCCCGATCCGACTTTTCCGCAGCGTGCAAAGCCCGTAAGCTTTCTATTCCTGATACGCGCTTAAGGTTTAGGCGGTCACCCAGGAGTTCGTTGCGAAGAAAATCTCTAGCCGGCTAGTCCGGCTTTCACCATTTCACTGACCACGCGGCCGTCGGCCCGGAGGCCTGTGGCCTGAATCTTCGTCTGAACCGCCTTCATCACCGTTCCCATATCCTTTGCCCCGAGCTGGGCTCCTTGAGCTCGCAAGTCAGCCAGGGTGGAGGTAACCAGCTGGCGCAACTCTTCGTCCCCCGCCGCTTTCGGCATGTACTCCTCGATCACCACAATTTCCGCTGCTTCCTTTTCCGCCAGCTCCGGCCGGTTGCCCTTGGTGAATTGCTCGATCGAGTCCTTTCGCTGCTTGATCAAAGTGGTCAATACCTGGACCGCCTGTGCATCGGTCACCGGGGAGCGTTGGTCTATCTCCTTATTCTTCAATGCTGCTTTGACCATGCGCAGCGTGGACAGGCGTTCGACCGCCCGCTGCTTCATGGCCCCGACCATATCCTCGTGAATCTTCTCAACCAGGCTCATACGCCTCCAGTGGTGGCAAAACTCTTATTATAGAAACCTTTGTTGGGGGCGACTTTATTACAATGGAAGCATGATCCGGAAGACCCGCTTATTTACTCCAGGCCCCACACCGCTTCTTCCTGCAGCCCAGTTCGCCATGGCCGCAGCCGATATCCACCACCGCACTCCAGAGTTTCGCGCCCTCTACACCAAGGTGCTTCGAGACCTGAAAACCTTTGTCGGAACAAAGAATGATGTCATTCTCCTCGCCTCCTCCGGTACCGGCGCGATGGAAGCTTCGGTCTCGAACCTGACGTCGCCCGGAGATCGCGTGCTGGTTCTCACGGCGGGCAAGTTCGGCGAGCGCTGGGTAAGCCTGGCCAAGGCATTCGGGTGCGACGTGGACGTGGTCAGCGCTCCCTATGGCCAGACGTTCGACCTGGAAGAAGTGCGCAAGGCGCTCAAGATTGAGACCCGCGCCGTTTTCATGCAGGCCACCGAAACCTCGACCGCAGTACGCCACAACGTTCAGGGGGTTGCGGAACTTCTCAAGCAGAGCGGCAAGGATGCCGTGCTGGTGGTGGACGCCATCACCGGCCTCGGGACCACGCACATCGACATGGATGCCTGGGGCGTAGACGTGCTGATCGGCGGGTCGCAAAAGTCGGTCATGATTCCGCCCGGTCTGTCTTATCTCGCGGTGAGTGACCGTGCCTGGGATCTGATGGAGATCAGCCTCAATCCGCGCTACTACTTCGATCTCCGCAAAGAGAGAAAGAACGCCGCCAAGGGCGAATCCGCATACACTCCCGCGGTGGCGCTGATCGCTGCCCTGGGCGCGGCTTTCGACTATATCGCTGGCCAGGCGGACGGCGATCTGGCGGCGGGCCGGGCGAAGCTGGTGGAAAACGCGGAAACCTGCGCTGCCATGACCCGCGCCGCTGTGGAAGCACTGGGTCTCAAGCTCTTCGCGCCTGACTCTCCAGCTTCCGCGGCCACAGCCGTGCTGCCCCCGGAGGGTATGGATTCCGGTGCCTTCGTCAAGGAGTTGAAGACCCGGTTTGCTGCCGTCATCACCAACGGACAGGGCGAGATGAAGGGCCAGATCTTCCGCATCGCGCATCTCGGATATTTCGACTACATGGATACCATCGCCCTGGTTGGCGCGCTGGAACAGGTAGCCTACGCGCTCAAACTGCCCGGGTTTGCTTTTGGAAAAGCTCTGATCGCCGCCCAGAATGTTTTCGCTTCCCGAGCGCCCGATGAGGCCGCCCGCAGGGAGCTTGCCATGGCAGGTGCCGCCTCCCGATAAAGAACCGGTCGACCCGATGCGATTGCTGCTGGATGCTGCGGCAGTTGCGTCGTGGTGTAGAAGCCCCTTAGGAGAACAATGAAGATCGTATTGGCAGAGAAAGTCTCGCCAGCCACCTTGGCTGTGTTTCAGAGCGAGGCCGGGTGGCAGATCGTAACCCACGATCAGATAAAGAAGGGGCTGGCCGCAGAATTGGCTGACGCCGATGCGCTCGTCGTTCGTTCCGCAGTCCAGGTAGATGAAGCATTGTTGGAGGCAGCTCCGAGGTTGCGGGTGATCGGACGCGCAGGTGTGGGCGTGGACAACATCGATGCGGATGCGTCAACCCGGCGGGGAATCGTGGTGATGAATACTCCCGGCGCCAACGCTATCGCTGTCGCCGAGTTGACCATCGGGCTGATGCTGGCCTTAGCCCGTCAACTGCCCCGAGCCAACACGCTTCTGCACGCCGGCAAGTGGGAGAAGAAGTCGCTCCAGGGGGCCGAACTGCGAGGCAAGCAACTTGGCATCCTCGGTCTGGGCCGCGTGGGGCTTGAAGTGGCGAGACGCGCCAAGGCCTTCGGTATGGAACTGTTGGGCCACGACCCTTTTGTCGCGCCTGCTGTAGCCCGGGAGAATGGCGTACGCCTTTGCTCCGTGGACGAGTTGTTCCGCGGAGCTGACTTTCTAACCTTGCACGTGGGACTTACCCCGCAGACCACGGGGATTATCAACGCCGCGACCCTGGCTACGATGAAAAAGAACGTGCGCATCGTCAACTGTGCCCGCGGCGAGTTAATCGACGACGCAGCCCTGGTAGAGGCCCTGCGGTCTGGACAGGTAGCCGGCGCGGCCCTCGACGTCTTTTCCCAGGAGCCACTGAAGGATTCGCCCTATTTCGGCCTCGACAACGTAATCCTGACTCCGCACATTGCCGGATCCACTGGCGAGGCGCAAGAGGCGGTTGGGGTGCAGATTGCCCAGCAGGTCAAGGAGTACCTGAAGTTCGGGGTGGTACAGAACGCCGTAAACCTGCCCTCCATGACCTATGAGGAGTACCAGGAAGTTTCCCCCTACATCCTCATGGCCGAGCGTCTGGGCGCCTTCCTCTCCCCACTCGCCGCGGGAAATCTGGAGAGCATCCATATCTCGTATAGTGGGCGGCTGGCGCAGGGCAAGACCGAGTTGGTACGCAACGCCGCCATTCAGGGCGTGCTGGCGAACTCTGAAAATGTCAATCGGATCAATGCCCTTTCCGTTGCCGCTGAGCGCGGCATCCGGGTCCATGAAGACAAAAAGGAAGAAGGGTCGGGCGGCGCGGGAACAGTGCTCAAGCTGACCCTGCATACCGGCACCGGAGACACTACCGCGAGTGCTACGGTGCTCCATGGCATTTCGCCGCGGTTGCTCTCCTGCGACGGCATCGATATCGAAGCCCCGCTGCACGGAACGCTGCTGTTCATCCGCAACCTCGACGTGCCGGGCGTGATTGGCCGGATCGGCACCATTCTCGGCGAGCATAAGATGAACATAGCGAACTTTGCCCTGGGCCGCAGTGTGCGGACGGCTCAGCACAATGCGCTCGCGGTGGTACAGATCGACGGTCGTGTAACGTCGTCGGTACTGACCGCATTGCAGTCGACGGAAGCGATTACCGAGGTTCGCCTGATAGAGCTGGCTGATCGCCGGCCAGTACCCGCAGCCATCGAATGAAGAACTTGCAAACTTGAAGGAACACAAATGCCGCTTTACGAATACCAGTGCAAAAAGTGCGGACATCGATTTGAACGGATTCAGTCCTTTTCTGCCGAAGATGCGAAGGAATGCCCGGTTTGCCAGGGCGAGGTCGAACGGCTGATTTCAACCCCGGCCCGTCCGCATTTCAAAGGCTCGGGTTTTTACTCCACGGATTACGCTGCCAAGCCCGCTGCTTCGGGCAAATCGCAGGATGGAGGGAGTGGCTCCGACGGCGCTGCTGCCTCCAAAGCTGGAGCCGATAAGGGATCAGCGGACAAACCAGCCGCGAAAACAGACAGTGCTTCGACTCCCGGAACCCCGTCTACGTCTACGTCCACCAGCAAATCGGAGTAGGACGCTGGTCCAATCCGTCAGCTGCCAATCGGCAGAATTCCGGTTCTCACACCAGAATCCTGCGCTTCAGAGTGTGCGTGAGAACCCAATTTCAAAGTCACCGCGCTCATGCTTTGTATCAGGGCACGGCTTCAGCCGCGCCGCAAGGCGGGAACAAATGAGGGCTTTAGCCCCTGGTACGTCTTTTTGTTCTGAAGCGTAAGGGCTGAAGAGGTTGTGTGAGAACCGGGAGAGAAACAGCAGGTCCCTCCACGGCAAGCCCCACGGCACGCCCCACGGCACGCCGGGGCAGGCGGGGCAGGCGGGACAGGTCCACTTCGCTACCCCGGATTTCCTATGGAACTTGGTGGCGTTGGCTGACCTCATGCGCCTTTCCTTAAGGAGAAAGGCGCACACGCGGCT
The DNA here is from genome assembly GCA_963717225.1 of uncultured Acidobacteriaceae bacterium. Lineage (GTDB taxonomy): Bacteria > Acidobacteriota > Terriglobia > Terriglobales > Acidobacteriaceae > PALSA-350. Next base: position 358,275 of record CAVQWB010000046.1, read on the forward strand.
TTGTCCAGTGCTGCGTGGCAGGAAATCCGGGTACGCTCCGGTCCTAATGAACAAAATCCGCTCCGGCATTGGAACAGGGGCTAAAGCCCAACAATTTGCGGGTTGTTTTCGGCCCGACTAAAGTCGTGCCCTGATACAAAGCATGAGCGCTGCGGTTTGAAAAAGCGGCGAGCTCCCGTTCATTCCCCTCTCAACTTGCCGCAGGCAAGTGGCTTGCCGGGATGACAATTCTGTCAGACTATTGAGATCCATTCCTCTAGTCGGTTTTGGGCATTTCCTTACAAAAGGATATGTCATCGCGACCGAAGCGTAGCGAAGATCAGGGACCTGGTGTTTCTCTCCCCGTTCTCACACAAGCTCTTTAAAGCCTGCCATCGCACAATACCCCAACCTAGCGGCTGGCAGCGGTGGCAGGCAGAATCTCCGCCACGTCCACCCATTGCGTCGGATACTCACCCGTGTAACACGCAGTGCAATACTGATTGCCTTCGCCCCCGTCGCAAGCCTGTTCCAGGCCTTCGAGCGAAAGATAGCTAAGCGAATCGGCTTCGATGAACTCCCGAATCTCCTCCACCGAAGAGTTGGCGGCAATCAGCTCGCTCTTATTCGGCGTGTCGACTCCGTAATAACAAGGAGAGATGGTCGGCGGACAGCTGATGCGCAGATGCACCTCTCGCGCTCCCGCCGAGCGCACCATGCGCACGATCTTGCGGCTGGTGGTACCACGGATAATCGAGTCGTCGATCAGAATGATCCGCTTACCCTCGAGCAGATTGCGCACCGGATTCAGCTTGAGCTTCACCCCGAAATCGCGCACCCGCTGCTCCGGCTCTATGAACGTGCGCCCCACGTAGTGATTACGGATCAGCCCGAAGTTAAAAGGAATCCCACTCTCTGCCGCATACCCCAGGGCCGCCGTCACTCCTGAGTCGGGAACGGGCACAACCAGGTCGGCATCCACTCCAGATTCGCGCGCAAGGCGGCGCCCCATCTGTTCCCGGCTCGCCTGTACCCAGCGGCCGAAGATTCGGCTGTCGGGCCGGGCAAAGTACACATGCTCGAAAATGCAGCTCGCCTGTCGAATGCCGGTCGCGTATTGCACCGAAAACACACCGTCGCGCGTCACCATCACCACCTCGCCTGGCCGCACATCGCGCTCGTACTTGGCGCGCAGCAGGTCAAACGCACAGGTCTCCGAGGCGAACACCACGGTGTCGGGTCCATCTGGATTGCTGATGCGCCCCATGGAGAGCGGCCGAAAGCCATAAGGATCGCGGGCGGCGAAAACGCGGTCGCGGGTCATCATCACGATCGAGAAAGCACCCGAGACCTGGCGCAGCGAGTCTCCAATGGCCTCAATGAGCGAGTTGGCATTGGAGTGGGCAATCAGTTGCACGATGATCTCTGAGTCGCTGGTGGTTTGAAAGTAGGCGCCCTCCCGCTCCAGGCGTGTGCGCAGCGTCCCCAGATTCACCAGGTTGCCATTGTGCGCGATGGCAATCAGGCCCCGTGTCGAGTCCACCCGGATGGGCTGCGCGTTCAGCAACGCCGAGTCCCCGGTGGTCGAATAACGGGTGTGGCCAATCGCCAATTCGCCGGGCAATTTGGAAAGAACATCATCGCTAAAGATGTCGGCCACCAGGCCCATCCCCTTGATGTTGTAAAGGTTGGTATAGTCGGCCGTGGCGATCCCCGCGGATTCCTGCCCGCGATGTTGCAGTGCATATAGGGCGAGATATGCCTGTCGCGCAGCGTCGGCGTGGCCATGCACCGCGACCACACCACACTCTTCCCGCAATTTATCGAAATGCTCGATGGTCTTTACTCTCCAGGGCCTTAGTTTGCTACCGGCAGATCATTGCGCAACACCGCTGCCAATGCTGTTGACCAAACATTACGCAAGCCGGAAACCCTCTCCCGGATCAGCACCCGGCTGTCCACCGTCAGCTCAAAAAGATCAGTGACGGTTTCTCCCAGGGTTGCCACCATCAGGCCGGGATAGTTTCTAACCAGCCTTTCGACCTGGGCAACCGATGACTTGGAGCAACTGATGATGCATTGGCTGGCCGTCTCGCCGAAAAGATCCCATTCCGCCGGCAAATCAGGCGCCTTGGAAAGATTCGCGCGCAGTCCGATTCCATGGCAAAAGCATGCTTCGGCCAAAGCAACGGCAAGTCCTCCATCGGAAACATCACGCGCTGAATTCATGAGGCCTTGCTCTGCCAGCTCGGCCAGGCATCGCTGCAGCCCGGCCTCTACCTCCAGATCCAGCCTGGGCGGCGTTCCCCACAACGTGGAGAGAACCTTTCTGGCGTACTCTGAGGAGCCGAACTCCTGCATGCGCTCCTCCAGCGGGGGGACCGAGGCAGGAGTAATCAGCAGGACCGCGTCGCCGGCCCGCTGAAAATCTGATCCTACCGCTTTGCGGACCTGATCGAGGATGCCCACAATTCCGATCACCGGGGTAGGATGAATACCCTGGCCGCGGGTCTCGTTATACAACGAAACATTGCCCCCGGTAATGGGGGTTCCCAAAGCAAGGCAGGCCGCGGAGATTCCATCGATCGCCAGCGAGAGCTGGGCCATGATCTCCGGCTTTTCCGGGTTACCGAAATTAAGGCAGTTGGTTGCCGCTACCGGCGTCGCGCCCGTGCAGGCGACCTTGCGCGCAGCCTCTGCGACAGCATGCGAAGCTCCCAACTTGGGATCCAGATAGCACCAGCGTTCATTGCCATCAAGCGCCATGGCCAGCCCGCGACCCGTGCCCTTGATGCGCATCACTCCGGCCTCGCCGCCCGGGCCTTGCACCGTGTTGGTCTGTACCATCGAGTCGTACTGCTCGTGGATCCAGCTCTTGGAACAGATATTCGAGGATGCCAGCAAAACTCGCAGTTCATCCGCATAGTTGGTGGCGGAGCCGGTGGCGCCGCTCAGCGTCTCATCAAAGAACGTAAGGTCATCCAGCACTTCCGGCGGGGGGCTGAGGCTAACGGGCGCTTTCCACGTCCCAACCGGCCGGTGATACAGCGGAGCGTCGTCAGTGAGCGACTGGTTAGGAATATCCGCGACCAGCTGGCCATGGTGCAGGATGCGCAACCTTGGTTCGGCGATCACCTCGCCCACGATGACCGCGTCCAGTCCCCACCTTTCAAAAACCCGAATAACCTCGTCTTCGCGATCTTTGTCGGCCACCAGCAGCATGCGCTCCTGGCTTTCGCTCAACATGATTTCATAGGCGGACATGCCTGATTCCCGCTGGGGCACGTGGTCCAGCTCCACTGCCAGTCCCACGCCCCCGCGGGCGCCCATCTCGCACGTGGAGCAGGTGAGCCCGGCCGCCCCCATATCCTGGATGCCCACGACCGCGCCGGTGCGCATAGCCTCGATACAGGCCTCAAGCAGCAGTTTCTCCATGAAGGGATCGCCTACCTGCACGTTGGGCCGTTTCTGCTCCGCACCCTCTTTGAATTCCTCGCTGGCCATGGTGGCGCCGTGGATACCGTCGCGCCCCGTTTTTGCCCCCACGTAAACTACCGGATTGCCAATGCCGGATGCCTTGGCATAAAAGATCTCGTCTCGCCTAACCAATCCCAGGGCAAAGGCGTTGACCAGGGGATTGCCCGAATAACAAGGGTCGAACCGGGTCTCGCCACCGAGGTTAGGCACGCCGAAGCAATTTCCGTAAGCCGCTATCCCGCTGACCACCCCTTCGAGCAGAGAGTGGTTCTTGTGGACCACCGCAGAGGCCGATCTACCGTTGCCCAACTCCTCTTCGGTGATTGGGCCGAAGCGCAACGAGTCCATGACCGCGAGTGGCCGGGCACCCATGGTAAAGATGTCACGCAGGATGCCGCCGACGCCGGTCGCAGCCCCCTGAAAAGGCTCGATGAAGGAGGGGTGGTTATGGGACTCGATTTTGAAGGCACAGGCCCAGCCGTCGCCGACGTCGATGATACCGGCGTTCTCTCCCGGTCCCTGTACCACGCGCTCGCTGCGCGTCGGCAACCGCCTCAGGTGGACGCGGGAAGACTTATAGGAACAGTGCTCACTCCACATCACGCTGTAAATGCCCAGCTCAGTCAGTCCCGGAGGACGCCCCAGGGCAGCAACGATCCGTTGGTACTCTTCGGGTGTGATGCTGTGCTGAGCCAGAAGTTCCGGCGTAACAGAGAGTGATTCCAGGTCCACGGAGAGCGACTCAGGTTTCATGCGGGTAATTCCATTGTCGCATGTTGCGGGAATGTAACGGCGAGAAAGCACTTAAACCGGCCTGCCCCTGTCTCGCCTGTGGGGCAGCCCTCGAATCCCCTGTAAAGTACCGGGTAGAAACGTTACTTGCCGACGCTGGACTCCGCCATGTTGAGGAAGACATTCGTCATGCTCTCGGCACCCCCGTCGGAGCCTTGAATCAGCATGATGGATATCAGGTCATTGTTGGGATCGATCCAACCTTGGGTCCCAAACGCGCCGCCGTGACCGTAGGTACCGATCGAGTGTCCCGCAAGCTCGCCCAGCGGGTCGGTCACCACCTCCCAGGCGAGCCCATAATCTGATCCGCGCATCCATCCAACCGGCTGGATGCCTGTGGTCTGTGGCTCAGTCATCACGTGGACGGAGAAGGGCGACAGATAGCGGCGGCCTTCGTACACACCGTCGTTGAGCATCATCCGATAGAAGTGCAACAGGTCTTCCGCGGTCGAGTAGAGGCCCCATCCTGGCGCCGGAAAGATGGCCCCCTGGCGATGCCTGGCCGGGTCCCCTCCCAGGATGCTTCCCGGGGCAGGCACCAGCTTTCCATCTTTGTGCGCGTAGACCATGGCGATCCGCTCGATCTTGTCAGGCGGCGGAAAGAAAAAGCTGTCTTTCATGCCCAGCGGCCGCAGTATGTGCTCCGTGATGTAGTCCACATACTTCTCGCCGGAACAGACTTCAATGATGCGGCCGAGAATCTCAATCCCGGGGCTCGAGTAACTCCACTGTGTGCCCGGCTGAAACAGCAGTGGTTGTTTGGCTAACTGCTTCACCACCTCGTCCAGGGGAACACTCATGGTTTGCGGGTAGTCACGAATGGCGGGCGGCGGATAGTCCTGGATGCCTGCGGTGTGCGTGAGCAGGTCGCGGATAGTGATGGCATGGTTCGGGATGGCCATGCGTGCCGCGTCCGGGCCAACCGTGGTGGCCACACGCAGGTCCTTGAACTCGGGCAGATACAGATCGACGGGGTCGCGCAGGGCAAGTTTGCCTTCTTCGGCCAGCATCATGATCCCGACTGCGGTGACCGGCTTGGTCATCGACATGATCTGGAAAATGGAGTCTTTCCGCATCGCATGTCCGGCCGCTATATCGGCCATGCCGGTCGCGTCGAACTCCACCACGTCGCTGCCGTGGGCAACAAGCGTAACGGCTCCGGCGACAGTTTGCTGATCGATGAAAGACTTCATCCGCTGCGGGATTTGCGACAAAATTTCCTGATCCACGCCGGCTTTAGCGCTGGACTGATCACTGGCCGGGGACCATGTTGAGCCAACGGCAACAAACACCAGAAAAACCAATAGTTTTCGCACGCAGAACAGCTTAGAGCATTTTCTCTTAGCCGTGTTAGTCAGCGAAAAAAACCGCACATGTGCCGGCTCATTGTGGTCCGGGTCAGACTTCCTCTTGAGCTGAGATCGCTGCAAACATCCCATCTACAAAGCGCAAAAGAGCAGCAAAGGGGATCAGGCATCCGCGATTTTTTGGTGATATACTTCGGGGCCTACGATGAGGGCGGCCAATGCAGGCGGGACCAAATGGCGAAGTCACCGTACTCTTGCAGCAAATGAGGTCAGGCGATTCAGGGGCAGCCAATAAGCTGATTCCTCTGGTCGTCGACGAGCTCCGCCGTCTCGCCCGCCTCCAGCTACGAAACGAACGCCCCGGTCATACGCTTCAGCCGACAGCCCTCGTCAACGAAGCGTACTTGCGCCTGGTAGGGGATCAAGCCAGAGACTGGCAGAACCGCGCCCATTTTATCGGGGTGAGCGTCTCAGTCATGAGGCGAATATTGATCGATCATGCGCGGCGCAAGCGAGCGCTGAAACGCGGTTTCGAAGACCAGGCGGATGTGGAAGACTATGCCGGCTTGTCCTACGAGCAGGCGGATGAACTCATGGCCTTAAACATCGCCCTGGACCAGCTGGAGAAAATGAGCTCGCGCCAGCGCCAGGTGGTGGAGCTGCGCTACTTCGGCGGGCTCTCAACAGAAGAAACCGCAGAGGTTCTGAAAGTCTCTCCGATCACCGTAAAACGGGACTGGGTTGTCGCCAGGGCTTGGCTGAAAGGGCAATTGCGTCCCGAGGGTCCCGCCAGCAGTCTTGCATGACACCCGAGGAATGGAATCGGCTTTTCGAAGTGTTTCACGCCGCCCGGGAAAAATCCGGAGGTGAACGCGTGACCGTGCTCGACGCTGCTTGCGGAGAAAGTACGCTGCTCCGCAAAGCGGTGGAAGAGCTTCTGAGAGAAGACGAAGCCGCAAACGGCTTTCTGAGTGAGCCGCTGTTCAGTTCGCTTAGTGGTGAATCCCGTGCGAGCCCAGTTGTTCCGGGCCAGCGCCTCGGACGCTACATCACGGTGGCATTGATTGGGCGGGGCGGTATGGGGGAAGTCTGGTCGGCTCAAGACACCGACCTGGACCGATTGGTCGCACTCAAATTCCTCACGTCGGAAACACTTGCGGGGTTGGATCCGCAGCAGATCACACGCGAGGCCAAGGCTGCCTCGGCCCTGAACCACCACGGTATCGTGACCATTCACGAGGTAGTTCAATCCGGGTCTACGCCCGCGATCGTCATGGAACTGGTGAAAGGCAAACCTCTTCGAGAGGTGTGCGGGAAGCCATTGCCACTACCGGAAGTGCTGGCCACCGGCCTGCAAATTGCCGAAGCCCTGGCGGCGGCCCATGCCAGTGGCGTGATTCACGGGGACATCAAACCCGAGAACATATTTGTGCGTCCCGACCACTATGTGAAATTGCTCGACTTCGGTTTGGCCCGCAAAGTGACGACGGAAACGATCGCGCTGGGATTTGGCCCTCCGCTTGGCACGCTGCGGTACATGTCTCCCGAACAGGCTCGTGCGGAGCCTATGACACCGGCAAGCGATGTATTCTCCCTCGGCTTGGTTCTCTTCGAGTTGCTGGCCGGACGACATGCTTTTCCTGCGGCCTCTCCCCTCGATACCGCACAAGGCATTCTCGAGAAAGAAGCGGTTGCGCCTTCCTCCTTCAATCCTCATGTCCCGGCGCGCCTCGATCTTCTGGTTCGAACCATGCTGGCCAAAGAGCCTTCCGCGCGTCCTACCGCGGGAGAGGTCGTGCGGACTTTGAGGGAATTACAGAGTGCGCGCAAAGTCCACCCAGATCTACGTCCGAATGTTTGGAAGTGGGTAATCGCGGCAGTATTGTTGCTGGCCGCGTGTTTCGCCGGGTGGCGATGGAAACAAGCTCAGATTACAGAGAGAGCTCCCATCTTTCGCCAGATCACAACCCTGATTCCGGAAAACAGGGCGACCGCCGCCGCGATCTCTCCGGATGGAAAATTGGCGGCCTACGCCAATGTCGACGGAATCTTTCTGCGAACCATTCAGAATGGTGACACCAGGACGCTCTCCTCGCCGGGCGATTATCTTGTGGATCGTCTCGCCTGGTTCGCGGATGGTACCAAGATGGTCGCGAGCGGGTTCTCGACGACGACGAACATTCCGAGCATTTGGCTGATCTCGACCGCCGGGGCAGACCCCAGCCCGCTGCGAACGCACGCTCGTGGGGCGACCCCCTCGGCAGATGGAACTCAGGTCGCGTTCGTAAGCCAGGATTGGTCGGAAATATGGGTGACCGGAATGCATGGCGGAGAGCCGCGAAAAGTCGTCGCCGGCGCCGGTCACGATACATTCCCGATCGTGTTCTGGTCCCCCGATGGACGCCGGTTAGCCTTTCAACGGCGACACTTCGATCAACATCAGTATCAGTATCGGTACGAATCGGTGGAGCTGGCCACGGGAAAGGTTGCCGTCGAATCGCCCAATCTATTGATGAGTGCGGCTTCGGCGTTGCCGGACGGCCGGGTGATGTTCCTGCGCTGGGACAACGAAGACTTCACCTCTTCTCATGGTCTGTATGAGATGAAGACCGACCTGGCGACCGGTGCGCTTCAGGGAGAACCGCGCAAGGTCGCGTCCCTGGCGGGCGACGATACAACTACCTTGCTTGGCCTAAGCGTCGCAGCAAATGGAAAGCAAGCGTTGACCCTCATGCGGTCCACGCAAAACAGCGTTTTCGTGGGGGACTTTAATCAATCTGCGCCACGCATCAGCAATGTCCGCCGGTTAACTTTGGACGAGCAAACTAACTATCCACATGCATGGACGGCGGACAGTCGTGACGTGATCTTTGAGTCAAATCGCAGGGGCGGTTATGACATCTTCAAACAAGGGATCGACCAGCGAACACCCGAGGTCATCGTCGCCACTCCGATGACAGAGATGCTGCCTCAACTGTCGCCGGATGGCCACTTTGTGCTCTATGACGCGCGACCTCGTGAAAGCGATCAGCCGTGGTTTTACAGACCGGGGTCCTCCAAATTGATGCGCGTGCCGGTCGATGGTGGGAACCCGCAGGAGGTTCCCATCGGGGGACCGTTGGATGAGTTTCGTTGCGCCTTGGGCGCCGGTAAGCGATGTGTGCTAAGGACCACGGTACCCGGCGAATCACGCACGTACTACGATCTGGATGCCGTGCGGGGTAAGGGCCAGAAACTGGCTAGCACCAAGTGGTACGTCGAGGTTCTTGGGGACTGGGATGTTTCTCCTGACGGTACACAGATAGCCATTCCCAACCATGATTCGCGCGACGCGCGCATTCGCGTGGTGTCGTTGGAGCCGAAGGCGAATCAGCCTCGTGAGCGCGAAGTAATTCTGCCAGGCGTGACCGATTTGCGTGGCCTGGTCTGGGCCGCCGACGGCCACGGCTGGTTCGTGTCTGTGGACACAACGGTGGGTAATCAATTGCTCTATGTCTATCTGGATGGCCGATTCCAATCCCTGGGAGACATCCACGGATGGGCAGTTCCCTCACCAGACGGGCGCCGGGTCGCATTCCTGAATACCATCATTGCCACAAATGCATGGCTCATCGAGCGCCGCTGAAGGCGCCGCAACCCGCCTGCCAGAACCTCTCTATTTTTTTTTGACGGAGATGATCCCAATTCTCACTTGTCTGCGCTTTACCAGTCAGAACGATCCATAACGAAAAGTCTGAAAAGAAATAGGAGCAATTATGAGGTTGCGTTCGCTCGGCATAGTCTGCGGATTGGTTTTCTCTCAATGGATGATGGGGTGTGGCGGAGGGGGTAGTACCCCGCCGCCCACACCCATCACCATAACCACCACCACACTCAGCCAGGGCACAACGAATACTGCCTATAATTCGACGTTAGCGGCGACTGGCGGTTCAGGAACCTTTACCTGGTCCCTGGCCAGTGGCAGCAACCTCCCGGCGGGACTCACGCTGAGCGCCGCCGGCGTCATTTCCGGAACGCCCACGACGGCTGGCCTTGGCAATTTCACGGTGAATGTTCAGGACTCGGAAACCGCCCCGCAGACCGCGAGTGCGCCCCTCAAGTTGGCGATCAGCGGCGGAAAGCTCGCCATCATTGCGCCACTACCGGCGGACGGCCAAGTCGGTGCGAGCTATAACTTCCAGGCCTCCGCTCAGGGTGGGGTCCCACCATACACATGGGCGACCACCAATAACACCTCCCCGCCGCCGGGGTTAACTCTCAGTTCCAGCGGCGTTCTCTCCGGGACGCCAACCACCGCGGGAAATGACACCTTCGAACTCCAGGTCACTGACGCTGCCAACACTTCCTTTTCTCAGAATGTTTCCGTGACTATTAACCCTGCCGGCGAGTCGCTGCCCGACGGCACTTATTCCTTCTCGTTCAGCGGCACGGGTCCTAACGGTGCGATCGTCATGAATGGCAACTTCCTCTTGACAAACCAGGCCATCACCCTCGGACTTTACGACGAAAATACAGGCACGGCAGGGTCCAAGGTAAATCAACAGCTGATGGGGGGCGGCGTGATGATCGGCGCCAACGGATTGGGGCAACTCACTCTGCAACTCGCCAGCAGCCAAACCGTGACCTTTGCTTTGGCCGCACCCGCTTCCATCTCGACCACTGGCAACGATACCAACATCCGGATTATTGAATTTGATGATAAGACCGGATCCGGCACTCGTGGCTCTGGTGTCCTCAAAAGTGCGAACATTGGTCAAGGCTCAGCCATCGTAAATAACTACGCCTTCTCCTTCGCAGGTGTGGATTCCTCTCAGAATCCAGTCGCCATTGCCGGTTCGTTCAAGGCCGACGGCGCGGGCAATATCACAGGCTTCGCCGCCGATGCGAACGATAACGGCGCCATCACCAGTGAAACTTCGTTCACTGGAACCTACGCCGTAAACGATATCCGCGGAACCATGCAATTCAAGCTCGGCGGCAATACCTACAACTACAGCTTTTACCAGGTATCCCCAAGTGAGCTATTGGCAATCTCGGTGGATACATTGTCCGCGAATGCGCCGCTGGTCAGCGGCTTGATCGATCAACAGACGGGCACGTTTAGTACAGCATCGCTGAAAGGCGCTGGAGTGGTAGAGCTGAATGGACTCGCTGCACTCAGCGGGGCGCTCGTTCCCGACGTCACCCTGGGCCTGGCAACTCCGGACGGAAACGGCAACCTTGGCATCGTCTACGACGAATACAAGGGCCAGTTGTTAACCCCGCAAACCTTCAGCGGCAAGTATTCAGTCGATGCCGCCAGCGGACGCGTCGTCCTCAGCTTCGCCGGCACTCCGGCCTTTCTCTATCTGTTGAACAACAACCAGGCATTCATACTCGGTGGGGATTCGTCGGCGAGCTCCGGAATTCTGGAGCCTCAATCGAGCGGCAGCCTTACTAACGCCTCCTTCAAGGGGAATTACCTCGGCGGCAGCCTCCCACTGAGTAGCCCATCTGTAATCAATGAAGTGGCTTTAGCTGCAGCCGACGGAAGCGGCAATGTAACCTTTACTTACAACAACAGCGGACCGAAAGGATTGGTGTCGAACGGGAGCATCACCAGCACTTATTCAGTGAGTTCGAACGGAAGGGTCGTGGTCGTCGCAGCTGACGGAGTAACGAGAGTCTTCTATCTCGTTTCCCCTACGAAGGCCATCTTGCTCTCGGGCGACGCCGGCGGTTATCTGGGCAGTTTCGAGCAGTAAGCCGCGTGCGCAGGAGATCTTAAAGAGGCATCTCAAAAATGAGCGCAGCAGTTGTTATTTTTGTGGGTGAACCTGCAATGGCCGAGGATAAAGAGGCTTCGCCGTAGGCAGCGTAACCGTGAAAGGCAGGTTCATGCTCGTCCTGTAGACGTTCCCGGTCTTGGCGGTGAATATCCCAGCCAGGGTCAGGGTAGAGGTGCTCGTGACCGCGGCACTACTGCCCTTCAGTGTCAGGGTGCGGACCGAGGCCCCGGCGGAAGTTACCCTCGCCGCACCCCACGAGGCGGTAAAGCCCTTCGGCAATCCGGAGGCGACGCTTATGGTAGCCCCAGCCTTACTCGTTGCCAACGCCACTCCACCCACAGGTGTTGCTGTCACCGTGATTGTTGCCGTGGAGAGGGATGGCATCGCGATTGCCTGCGGCGACACTTGCAGCAGAACGCCCGGTGCTGCCTGTACTCGCACCGTCACATATTTGCTTGCGAAGATACCATCGCCTGCAACCGTAACCACTGCGGTAGTGGAGGCTGCCACTCCGGCGGAAGGAGCCGTGAGCGTCAGGATCTCGCTGTTCGTGCTAATGCTTGCGGACGGCGTCGCTGGATTGGCTGACCATTTTGCCGTGATGCCCGATGGCAGCCCACTGACCGAATAATTGATGCTGCCGGTGAAGGACCCACCCGTAACCGCGGTGAACGCAATCGTGCTGGAAGTTCCTCGCATGACTGTCACCGATGTGGATGCCGCGTTCAAGGTCAATGTGGGCAATGGCAATACCGTGAGCGTGTACGTCGCTGTCTGCGTTCCCGTGCTGTCGGTACCGGTAACGACGATGTTTTTTGCTCCTGCTGCCATAGTCGGGGGAGCGGTCACAGTCACGGTAGCGGTTGTGCCGGGCAGGAGCGATCCCGGGCTGATGCTGCCCGTTAAGCCTGCAGTTGCCGTCGCCGTCAGGAAAATCTTATTCTGGCCGGCGCCGCTCTCCGTCACGCTTAGCGTGAATGCGGCCGTTCTGCCCGCCAGCACGGTCCCCTGGCTGGCTGAGGGCGTTAGCACGAAATCTATTTTTGGATTGGTCGTGCTCAACTTGCCGCCCCACTCGTTCACCAGCGCCGCCCCATCCACAGATCCCAGGCCGGTGGCCAGGTTATAGGCAGCTCCGCTCGCCGTGAAGCCGCTTACGCCGGGTACGCTGTTGTTGCCGCCGGGTGTGGCGTGGAAAGGGCTCTTGCTCGCGTTCAGCAGCGCATAGAGCGACGGATTGGCATTGCCTTGTCCGAGCCCACCGTGGGTTTCGACAACCAATGCCATGACACCAGCAAAGGATGGGGATGAAGCCGACGTGCCAGAGATTACGTAATAGCTACCGTTCTCGACGATGATGTAGCCGTCGTGGGCGGATGCCGATGTCGCCACGTCCGGTACGGCCCTCATCCCATTGGCTGCGCTAACACCGCTGACTCCTTTTTGCCACGCCGGTTGGTTATAGTGGAGACTTGCCCCGCCGCCCGAAGCCCACAATCCCGAACCACCCTTGGTTCCGCTCTCGTTCCAGACCACTTCGGGAATGTAGCCCAGCGCCGAACTATCGCCCGCTCCGTTGGTGGAAGACCAATCAGCGGCCGAATTCGAGCCCTCATTGAATTCTGTTCCGCCCACACAGGTTGAGTAGGGCGAACTGCATAACCCGTTCACGCCCGTACTCGAGGCGGAACTGGACGAACCGCTATAACAACCCGCGGCGCCTGCATCTCCTGAAGACACCAACGAACTGATGCCCTGACTCGCGGCCTGCTCCCAGAGGCTGTTGTAGAACGACATTTCGGTGGCGCCCATATCTGCTTCGCAGCTTCCGTAACTGGTGCTCATGACTTGTGCTGTCGCATGGTTGACGACATATTGCGCAGACAAATCAATGCCATCGGTAGTCGCGGTCGAAGCGCCCACCACAAATTTCACCGTCGCCGACGGAGCCACGGCGCCAGACCATTCCACATCCAGCGTCGATTCATCCTGATCGCCCGCGACCAGTCCGGGATTCGTGCTCACCAGGATCACCGACGGAATACGCGCCGCCAGGCCGGCGGCCGCACGAAACCCGGAAACATCAGCTAAGTTGATGTTGCTCCGGCCTACGATCGCGATGGTGGTTCCGGTGCCATTGGTCCCCGCTTTGTAAAGCGGGCTGAGGTCGTAAAGAGTGGCCCAATCGGCCGGGTACAGATAGTGCGTGCTGCCGCTCGTGTACCGCGGACGGACGGCCAACGAAGTTCGTGACCCGATCTCCGAGACCAGGCGGAAATCATGGAGCGAAACAATTCCTCCCACCACGCCCGCCAATGCTGAGGGAATCTGCGGATCCTGTGTGTTCGCTATGTGACTCACGCCGGCCACAACGTAATGATGAATCGCGGTGTGAAACGTGTCCTCCACCTGTCCCGCATTTCCCGAAAAAACGATCTGTCGATGGTTCGCGGTTATTTCATTCACCACAAATCCATGTTCTGTCAGCCAACTGGTGATCCTGGCCAGGTCCTGGCCGCTTGCCCCAAAGCGGGCTCCATACTGGGCAGGCGTAAGCCATTGATGGTAGAGAGGCGACCGCGGATCGTGCTGCGCTTCCACCAATACATCCAGGGCTGTCTGCTGTGCTGCGGAAGGTTCTAGTTGCAGGATCATTTGCTCCAGCGGCGTTTCCGCATTCACCGCCCCTTGGTCAAAGTCACCGCGTGCCATCGGATGCACGTTTCCCAACAATGTTGTCACCTGCGTTTCGTCAATGCGGACCGTTATCCGATTGGCCGGTGCTTGTGCCAGGGCGGCGGAGGTATTCCATCCGGAGATCAACAACAAGGCAAAAAGAGAAGAGCATGTCTTAACTTGCTTCGGCATTCGTGTCCTTCAGGACGCAGCAGCGCGCATAAGTGGCGGGTATTCTGCAGAATTTGGGCGTCGCTTCTCTATCGGCTTGCCGGGCACAAGCCGGACAATCTATTTGAGGAATTGAATTACCGAAGTTCGCGCGATCGCAATGCAGTGTCCAGCTATGCGATAAATAAGAGGTTTCGTCACCAGGGTGTCGAGTTTTGGTGTTTTATCAGGGCGTGGTTTCTTTTTTAGTTCTCATGCAACCTGTTCAGCCCTGGCTATGACGCACATCCTGTACGAAACGCCTGGTGTTGAACCTATTTGGGACAACTCATTCAACTGCGCCAGACCTCGGCGACGGCCCGGACGTGTTCTGGTCCGGTACGACAGCAGCCCCCGATCCACTGCGCCCCGGCGCTCCGCCACTTCTGCGCCAGGTCGCCAAGGTCCTGCATCTGTCCATCGCCTTGCCAGCAGCGATGCACCGCATCCCACCCCTCGCCGGAATTGGGGTAAACGAGGATGGGTTTGCTCGTGGCCCCGGCTAGCTGGCGAATGAGGCTGCCAATCAGGCCGGGAGCCGTGCAGTTGACACCGATCCCAATAACCTGGCCCTGCTCATCGAGCAATTTTGCGCACCTGTGTAGGGTTTCTCCATGGGAGACGTGGGACCCATCGCGGCAGGTGAAGCTGAAATACACTCCCACCTCAGGATATGGCTGCAGAGCGGCCAGGATGGCCTTCGCCTCTTCCAGCGAGGGAATGCTTTCGAAGGCCAGGAAGTCGGCATTGGTCCCGGCCATCACAGCAATGCGCCGGCTATGAAACCCCACCAACTCATCGAAAGAGCAGGTATAGTTGCCGTGATACTCCGCTCCGTCGTGCAGCATCGCCCCGTAGGGTCCGAGCGACCCAGCAATCCAGATCTTGCGCGATGAGCTTGCCCGGTAGTCGTTCCGTACTTTTTCGGCGATGGCCACGGAAGCGCGAAGCGCACGAGCCGCGGCCTCGGCTGCACTCTCCGCATCGTAGCCGATTTGCTGGAAGCCTTCTGTCGAGACCTGGTAGCTGGCGGTCAGCAGGCAATCCGCGCCCGCCTCGAGATACTCGCGGTGCACGGCCGCAATGGCTTCAGGCGAGCTTTCCAGCACATGCGCGGACCAGAGCGGACCGGAAAGGTCGAAGCCTTTGCGTTCCAGCTCGGTGGCCATGCCTCCGTCGAGAACATGCAAGCCGGTCAAGTCGAGTTGGTTTACCAGTTTCATCGGTTAACAGACTAAGCATCCCTCGACCGCGGTGTACGCTCAGTCTTTTCAGGCGATTAGAGGACCACGGTGGCTGTGTAGGCCCTCCCCATCTTCTGATACACTCTGTTGTAGTTCACGGGCCTTCACAAAGGAAGGGCCAGGCAGCCTTTCAGCCCGTAAACATCCTTCCAACCGCAAGTTCGGGGAGTGGCTCAGCCTGGTAGAGCACCTGGTTCGGGACCAGGGGGTCGGAGGTTCGAATCCTCTCTCCCCGACCAAGCCGCACATAATAAATGACTTAGTGAAGTCGCTTCTGACAGTTTGAGCACTTGGTTTCTGTCTCATTATCGCTTGCGACTCCAAGTCTTATCGTTTGTTTTCAACTGGTTAGCCCGTTGCATGACCCCCTGGGCGGATTTGGTCCTATCGGTGCGAAGTTTTATCGATAACTATATGAAGTAACGATTGTTAACGGCTTGTGTAGGAGTTCATTGAGGGAGTTTAGTGGACCCAAATTGGACCCAAGTCCGGAACTCGAGTAAACCAGTGAGTTAATCCGAAATTAAATTCTTCTTCGCTCGCGCAACGCTCACGGGCCCCCAAGAACTGATCACAAGCCGACTCCCCGCTACTTATCTGGTGACCGCATCTCAGGTTGCACCGGATTTGAACTTGGGTCCATTGAGAAAACGAGCTAGTAAGGAGGGAGTCGAACTGCCCCAGTCGATCCTCCGCCTGCGCGTTGACTTCCTCAATCAACGCAACGTTTCAGGGACGAAATAAATGTCCAATCTGCGGACTTCGAGGTTTTGCGTTGAAAAGAGCGCATCTATAATGGGAGACACGATGAGCTTACGCACGATTCATAATGCAGTCCCGACTCCAGAAGAGATGGGCGAATTTCTAGGCATCAACTCGGAGCGGGTCTCAGCTGTGCGATCAATCATGGAAGCTCCGCAGAAGTCAAAATCTACATCCCTTTCGAGCTACCGTCGGGTTGCTCGCAGGTCTCCTGCGAAAAAAGCTGCTGCAAAGAAAGCGACCCAGAGATAGCGCTGCGTGCCGAGACGGAGAAAGCCAGAGCCTGTTTTTCTCAACATCCCATACGACTCTCAATTTCAGGATCTCTATATTGCCTACGTGGTCGGTCTGACCCAGCTGGGCCTCGATGTCACGGCGACGCTGGCTCATCCTAATCAGGACCGCCTAGCCAAGATCATCGAGCTGATAGAGAAATGCACTTTCTCGATACACGACCTTTCCCGGATTGAAGCCTCTCGTGGTATCCCTCGATTCAACATGCCGCTCGAACTCGGAATTGCGCTCTATCGATCGACCAAGGCAAAGCATGATGTCTATGTCTTCGAGAGCAAGGCATTTCGTGCTCAACGCTCGACAAGCGACATAAACAAGATGGATCCTCGCATTCACAGCGGATCACCGAAGGGTATCTTGTCCGCGCTACTCTCGCTTTTCTGGCAGTCCGACAATCCGATGACCGTGCCCGAAATGCTTCGGAGCTACCATGCGGTAAAAGTCAAACTCCCCCAGCTTCTAAAGAACGCTGGTTCAAAATCTCCCTTTGAAAAAGCCGTTTTCGAAAATCTCAAGCTTGCCGCTCTCGTCGAGAGGGAAGCTATCAAGAAGGCGATTGCTCGGTAGGTACTGTTTTGCGATTTCACTGATCATCCCGTTTCCGCAGTCCGGGACGCCAACGCCTTTGTAACCCTATCTGGGAAACGCGGCCGCGATACAAAGTGACGAGCCGCCTCAAAGGATCTTGAAAAGGTACGGGGATGCGGTAGACGGCGGCCGGCGGCCGCGACGAACCAATGCTCGGATAATGCCGTTCAGCACATCATCCAACCGTTTTCCAACATCTTCCACAAGAAACCGAAGCACAAGATAGCCATTTTCTTGTAGCAGCAGATCCTTTCGTCGGTCGCGTCGGTACGCCTCCGCGCTGGCAAAGTGTTGTTCGCCGTCCAACTCAACGGCTACACGCGCATCCGCGCATAGCAGGTCCACCTCCATTTTCCCAAAACCGTCGAACGGAATGGGTAGTTCGACATTGAGTTGAAACCGCCCGCTTGTTTCAGCTAGAGTCTCGAGCCGGCGAAAAAGAAAATGCTCGCTCGCACTTCTGGCGCGATTGGTATCCTTCTGGCTTGCCTCAACAAAGAGATTTGCTAACGGAGGGTCAACCCCATCAAGGACCAGCCGCCGTACCGTGGACGAGTATTGAACCTTCCATTCGGGATCAGCAGGAAGCGATATGGTCGGCGGCCAGCCAGGTAGTGCACTCGCGGGTAAATGAAGCTTGTAGCCTGCTGCCTCATAACCTTTACAGCGGCGATCAAACATTCGCAAAAGCATTGGTACATCAAAATCTGCATAGTCGTACACCTGCACTTCCCGCTTTCCGTCGTGAAACCGGTGAAGGCGACCTACATACTGCGCAATCGTCCCGCGCCAGGAGACGGGGAGAGTAAGAAAAAGGGTGTCCAATCGCGCATCGTCGAACCCCTCGCCGGCGTATGGTCCTGTTGCCAACAGCAAACGCTCCTCATCGTCAGGAATGGCTTTGAGCATCGCCCGCGTCTTGGCAATTTCTCTTTTGCCCATACCGCCTCGAAGCACGACCACATGCTGAATTTCAGGCGTCAACTGCTGTACCAGTTTATCGAGATGGTCGTTCCGCTCCGTCAGCACGATCGGGGAACGGCGTTCTCGAACCGCCTGTACGACCTCCCGGCATATAAGCCGTGTGCGGCTGTCGTCGCAGACAAGTTCGTCAGTAAGTTCGCGGAACTGGGCGCGCAGGTCAGGATTCGGTACACGCAGCGTGCGGAACCCTGTTGGCCGGACAAGGACGGTGTGCTCGAACGGCCGAGCGGCCGCCTGCTCCCTTGCGTTGACCCGATGGCGCAGTGGGCCACATTGCATAAATATGATAGGGTGGTGCCCGTCTTTACGGGTCACCGTCGCAGATAAACCGGTGACGAACCGTGCTTTCGAGTGGCGCACAACCTGCTCGAAACTGTAGGCGGAAAGATGATGGCATTCGTCGACGATCAAGTGTCCATAGTTGCCAACGATTGCGTCAACTACTCCCTTGTGGACCAGGCTTTGAATGGTTGCAACGTCGAGGATCCCAGTCGGCACTCTGCGCGCCGCCTCCAACCCGGCCGATGGCATCTGACGGCAACCCCAAAAACTTCGACAGCCGTTCAATCCATTGTTCTTGCAATTGCCGTCGGTGTACGAGCACCAGTGTGTTTACGGCGCGCTTTGCGATTAACCATGCCCCGATTACCGTCTTGCCGAAAGCCGTAGTCGCCGAGAGCACGCCCGTCTCTTGGGCAAGCATAGTTTCTGCAGCGACTCTTTGCTCTTGGCGCAATTCTCCATGGAAAGCAACATTCAGCGGGTTCCCCGAGAAACGATCATCACGCAGGACCCATGAGATCTTCAGGTCCGAAAGCAAATGACAGAGATCCTCCATGCAACCGCGAGGCAAGCCGAGAGAGTGTGGATAATCCCGCGCACAGCCAACAATTCGGGGAGTGTCGTAGGTCGGTCGACGCATCGCTTGCGCTCTATAAAATTCAGGGTTTTGAAAGGCTGCCAGCCGGATCAGATGGTTGCGCAGCGCGGGAGGCAAAAGATCCTTGGCAATGAATATTTCGCTACCCAAAACCAACTCCAATTGCTTCGGCAAGGGACCGGCTATCGACCTTCCCCTTCGGCGCGACTCAGGAGAGAACAAGGCAAGGGCATCGCCTTCTTCCTCGCTCGGGTGAAGACGGACCCCTATGACCTGCCCTTTAGCTTCCGCCTTGCTCACGCACTCCTCGACTTCGGTTCGGCCGATTCTGCGAACATCCGACAGGAAAGCCCATTGATCCTCATACGGCAATAGCTTGTCGTCGAGAAACAGGGTATTGCCCAGCTGCCTAGGTTTCCGTTGTAGCGGCAGCGCGATCAGACTGCCAAAGCCACCTTGCGGAAGAGTGTCTTGATTGGGAAAGAACCTGTCATAGGAATCCAAACCGACATCGGGACGGCGCTCCATCGTTTCCGTCAGAACATGCGAGGCGAGTTTGCGAGCAAGCGCAGCTGGAATGGCCTCCCTGAAGAAGAACCAGACATGGCCTCCATTGCCGGAGCGAGACCTCTCCAGTGCGGCCGGGAGATTCATAGCACGACAAGTTTCGATAAACGCCGCTGCATCCTCTTGCCATGTGGCTTTGTCGAAATCCGCGACAACAAAGAAGCACGTCTCATCCAGCAGCATCGGGTATACGCCGATGATGAAATCCCAGCCGTTGCCATCCTGCCCGGACAGATGATAACGAATCACCTCATCCGTAACCGGCAGGAACCGGCGATGCGGGCATTCTGCGCACTTGATTCTCGGCTTTTCACACACGCCCTTCACCCACTCATTTGCGCATGCGGGAGCATAGCCGGATTTCCCGGTCTTGCGGCTCTCAAAGCGGCGTGGATAAACATCGTCGCGACCGCGGAAGAGCGACCGAAAGAGCGCAACCTTGTCCTCTGGGTCAGAACGGTGATGGATGCGCTTGATCGATTCCATGGTGATGGCTATCGCTTCAGTTGAACATGCAACGAAGGCAGCCGCTTAAGGATATTTAGCCGGGCGTCTTTGACCTTGTCGAGAAGCACCAAATGGTGCCCCCAGGTAATTTTGCAGCAGCCTGTTGCAAAATTGGCGACTTCACAGGCTAAGCCTCAGCAACTTCCACATCTATCGGAAGTTACGGGTAATGAACCCTCGCCCGGGAATCCCCTTGGAGGTCCCGCGACAAGGTCGAAAAAATAGCGGAACAAGTAGCGTACACGGTCATCGGTCATCGGCGAGATCGACCGCAGGGATTTGGTCCGACCGAAAGAAAATTGTTAAACTCGTTCGCTCAGAGAGCGAGCGGCTCAGCAGGCGCACCTTAGCGACAGAGACCATGGGCGCCGCTGGTTTTGTGGGGCAAGCTTTGGGGACCCTCAATGACAAATTGCAGTAAGATGCCCCTTATGCACGGCAGATGGCTAGCAGCGTCCTCAGCGGGCCCACTTCGCAAATTCTCCGTGCTCCAGCCGACCAGCGGTAGCGCGCACCTGCTTTCCGCCCGGATCGCTGTCGCCTTCGTTGTTCCGCGCTTCGCTGTGCCGGAAATCTCGCCGCCTCACGGGCCGGTCGCAGCTTCCATTGCCGCTTATCTGCTCGCCCTCCTCTCACGGCCCCCGCCGCAAAACGCCTGACTCTTCGCTCCCCGCTTGCGCGGCGCGCCTTGCCGCAACTCAACCATTCGGCTACCGGATCGTCCGGCAGCCCGGATCTATCTTAGCTCTACTCTTGAGGTTGAAAATACCGCTTCGGGCAAAAGCAGCCTGCTATTAAAATCAATAACTTACGGACAAGCGTGATCACCTGGGCGAATCAAGGGTTCACGCGCCGTATTTTCTACGCAATGGAATGGTAAGTTGCGTCACATGAGTCAGTTAAAAGGCAGCCTTGGGCAAGTCGAAGGGTGTTTAAGTTGGACTCTAATTGGACCCGACTGTTTTCTTAAAAGCTAACCAATTGAAAAACTTGGAATTGCAGCGACATTAACGTGAGGGTGGAGTAAGCTGCAACACCGGCACAGATTGAATCCTTGTTCAGGCAATTTCCATGTAACCAGAGCCCGTGCTCGATCAGCCCAAGCCACACCATTTGTCCGACAAGCCGATGAATACGTCCAAGTCCTATAAAAAGGAATGTCAAGAGAAAAACCTTCCACATCGGCTCAATACAGTCCCATTCTTGTCTCGGCATTCAGCCCCACTGTTTGAGCGTGCACTCCGACTCCGAGAGAGGTTTTCTCAAGGGGTCCGAGTGCCCTGTTTCGTCTCCGCGTGCGCAGCAGAGATTCGCGTTCTCTTCTCTGTGGTTCCATTTCGCTGTCGTGACGGCGGCAATCGTTTTCTGAAACAACAAGCCTGACAATTGTCCGAGGGGGCATAGGGTCGATCCAGAGACTCGCGTATTGAAAGCACGGGCCTGACTTGGACGTTTGATACTTCCCCTCGAAATCAAGCGTCTCAGGAACCCGACGGCCACCGCCAGAAACGGTCCCCGGGGATGGAAAGGAATCTCAGTCAGAGGCGCTCACGCTGATTGTGATTTCAAATAGTTGGCGGGCGAAACGTACCTCCTTCTTCCAGACGATCAACGTGATCGCGGCGATCTTCCTCGACAGGGTCAGGCGCGCCATCGTGGGCTTCCTTCCCTGAGTGAGCAAATACTCATAGAAATCGTGGAGCGGCCCACTACTGTTGAGGGCCCGAACGAGAGGAGAGGCGAGTAGGGCATGAGTCTCGGGAGCGACATGCAGTAGGGACTCTTCTTTGCCTCTGGCTTGGACCAAAACGTCCCAACCCAAAAGAGCGTAAGCTTGAAGATGTTGCTACGATTCCCCTCCTCGCTTCCAGCCTTAGCGAAGCTCTAGCCGAGCCCAGGTTCACGTATACAACGGGAAGATATGTGGCATCTATGAGTACCCAAAAGGAATTTGACGTCCGCCATCCTCCGTCCCACCTACTGAGCGTGGTAGTGGGCAAGCAGAACTCGGCCACACGGTGCGCAAATCTACAATGTTCTAAAGAACTGCTCTATCTCCGGGAGGGATCGCTCCGATTGCTCGAATTGGAATCGGATTCTGACGATCAGTCCCCTCAAGATGATGGCGCATTTGCGATGAAGCCTCTGCGCGGCAAGTTTTTTTGGCTTTGTGGTGAGTGCTCGAAGACACACATCGTTAAGCAATGGACGACTTCCGGACTGGTCCTAGTTCTTCGCAACCAGAAATCGGCTGGCACCGGGCCCAATCTAATTACTCCTGCAGCGGTCGCAACGACGCAGCCTCTCCCGGTGTCACTGACTGTCTTGCCCATACCGCCGACGGGGCATCCGCTCCCTCGGCCCGCTTCGCTTGCGTTGCGAAGAAATTTTCTTGGTCCAAAGACAGGCTGACCGCGAAAACCGTCTCCAACTTCCCGGGACATGCCCCGAGTGTTTCCTTATCAGTATCAGAAGCGGATTTGCGGTCGAGCACAGCCAGGCCGGAAGAGATCCTCCATAGGTCGGCTTTTAGGTAACTCGACCATCTTACTGCCCCAATTTCGCCGCAAATCAAGACGAACCTGAGAGAGCGCTGCTCGTTAGCGCGGAGACTCTCGATATTAAAATCGAGCAGCAAATTGGCTGCCAGCATCAGAATCAACGGAGCCCATCTATCGGCAATGACCTGGCGCGAATACCACGAAGCAACGAAGCATAGCGTTGAATCGCTGAGGCGAATGCGGCATGTTCTTGACTGGGCAAATATGCCTGATCCGTTTCGTCATTACGAGGGCGTGCCGGTTCTCGATCTGCCAGCAGACCCGCCCGTCCCCGAAATGCCAGTACTCGACGTACTACAGGGTACCTCCGGCTCCACGCGTGTAGTTGACGGTCCAGCTTTCCTCTCGCAACTCCTCTTCTATTCCGCCGCGATTAGCGCGTCTAAGTTTGTCCCCTCCACCGGACACAAGTACGCGCTAAGAGTGAATCCGTCCTCCGGGAATCTTCACCCAACGGAATTCCACTTCTTGACGCGGGGTCTGAAAGGAAATCCAGATGGGTTGTATCACTACGATCCATCCAGGCACATGGTTGAGCAACGCGGGCGCGGTAGTTTTGAGATGGACCTGCTGGGCGGTGCAGCGCCAATTGTGTTCCTTTTGACCAGCATCGTGTGGCGCGAGGCATGGAAATACGGTGAACGTGCCTATCGATATTGCTTGCACGACATAGGGCACGCTTGGCAAGCGCTTGCACTCTCCGCAAGGGCCATGGGATGCGACAGCTTTGCGATGGGAGATTTCCCGGACGATGAAGTGGCGCAGTTGTTTCGCCCGAACAGCGATGAGTGGCCAATGCTGGTCGTCAGCCTGCACGGCAAGCCCATTCCGATGCGCGAGGCAGAGACCGGCGAGACTGTCTGGTTTGGCGGGCAGGCAAACCAGCTTTCGAAAGAGACGATTGCTCACCCGCTGATCGACGGCATCCACTTCGCCACGAAGCGGAGCAGCAGCGAGAGCAGTGGCACCGTCTTCGTTGAGTCGGCCCCAACTGGCTGCGATGAGATCAAGCTGCCTTCTCCGGCTTCATCGCCTCGCAGTTTTGGCGAGGTCGCCCGCATGCGACGCTCGGCGCTCGACTTCCTGGGAGGAAAACAATCGATGTCAATGACGGAGTTCTCGGCCATCTTCGCCGTCACAGCCCAGCCATTGTCGGCAGACTTTGCCCGCACGCGTTTCATCCAGTTGTATTTGTATGCTCATCGCGTCGATGGGTTACAACCGGGAGTCTACAGATGCTGGCCGGAGCGTGACGAGTTGGAGCAGGTGAAGAGCGGCGACCAGCGCGTAGCGGCCGCTGGTCTGAGCCTCGGGCAGGACCTGGCTGGTAACGCCTGCATTACCTTTTCGATGATCGGCGATCTCGATCGTGCCACTGGAATCTATGGCGACCGTGGTTATCGCTACGTACATTTTGAAGCAGGCGCTATTGGCCATCGCCTGTATCTCGCCGCTGAGGCACTTGGCCTGGGTGCCACCGGCATAGGTGCCTTCTACGATGATGAGGTGCACCGGCATCTCAACTTGATGCCGAAACAAGGACAGGTCATATACCATTTTGCGATTGGCCATCCGATTCCCGATCCGCGCGTGTCCGCATCCAATACGCCACAGGAAATTACATGGTAGGCATACTCGTGCATGGCGACAATCACTTCGTTGTGCATGGCCCATTGCCGGATCGAGACGCTGCACGGGCACTGATTCGACACTGGTCCATCATTCAGATTGGAGCGACAACGCCGCCTTCGCTCGAGAGATGGCATATCAGCACGAAGGAGTTCCGAGAAGATCTGGAATGGGCAGTGAATGTTCCGGGAGACAGTGAGATTTCTCCTGCAGTAGCGCAGTTGCTGGATGAACTAGCGGCGCGGGGAATTACCATCCACAATTCCGGTGTCGACTACTGGTAGAAGTTTTTCGAACGTCCTCCGACGCAATGTCAATGAGTCCTCGCGTAACGGAAACGCGCGATACCGAAAATACCAGGCGCTAACCTACAGGCACTAATTCCGGGCTGCACTGGGAATTGTGAATGGATTTGACAGCGTCTTCCGCCGTGAATTTTCCCATAAGCAGTGCCAGCTTACGGTTGGTTGTCGTGTGGAAGGGAGCCCGGTCAATTCGCTGCACATATTCGGGGGCACGAGTACCGCCACGGTTCACTTTTACGATAAATTTCGTATTTTTCATTGGGTCTTCCTCTCGATCGGGGCGACAAATAAAATGGGAGACGGTATTAGCCGCCTCCCATTTCTGTCACTGGCGTCCTGGTTTTATGCTGCCCTGCCGGGAGCTTGGGCTTCGAGGGTCTTCTCGCCGCCAACACTCACTTTGATCTGCGTGGGCTTGGCTTCGGCCTTCTTGGCGAGGTTGATCTTCAGCACGCCCTTGTCACAGTGGGCGCTCACTAGCCCCGGATCCACGGAACTGGGAAGCGTGAACGAGCGGGTAAAGCTTCCGTATTGCCGTTCGACGCGACGGAAGTTCTCCTCTTTCTCGTCCTTTTCGATCTTGCGCTCTCCGTGGACGGTGAGGGTGTTGTTCTGAATGCGGACATCAATGTCGCTTTCGTCGATGCCCGGCACTTCAATCTTCAGAACAATGTTGTGCTCATCTTCGTATATGTCCACCGGCGGTGCGAGGGTAGTGGTTGTCAGCGCCTCTTCCGGGCCTTCGGGGCTGTTCGACTCACGGAAAAGGCGGTTCATGCGGTTCATGCGTTCTTGCAGGGCGGAAAATTCGCGGAGAGATTCCCAACTGGTTAATAGTGTCATAACGCAGTTCCTCCTTAGCAGTAATCTAAGAGGAAAAACTTCAGATGGGCTGACTTAGTTCAGTGAACCTGAAAGAGTAAGAAGAGAAACTTGCTCAACAACAACGGTAGGCCTATGTAGCTACGGTTGTCAAGATGCAAGAGTGTCCTGATCTGTATTGCCACTTCTTCGAAACCGCGCCCTCGAAATGACCTTTAACTTCTTCGCGATCGGGTTATTTGCTCCGTGAGTGTAGGCCGTCGCCGGGAACGTACACAATCACCACATCCATGAGCGGGTAAACTGTGGATGTCCGCAAAGATCCTTCCTCGCCTCCGGCCTCAGCAATGCTCCAGACGAGCCCAGTCTAGGTATGCCAACGGCATGACAATAGAGTATCTATGAGTATTCAACAGGAATGTGATGTCTACAATCACTTGCCCAACCGCAAGCATTATAGGGAGCAAGTACAACTTGACCATGCAGTGCGCAAATCCAATATGTTCTAAAGAGCTGCTTTATCTCCGTGAAGAAACGCTCAATCTACTTGGAATGGAAGCGCAATCTGACGATCAGTTCCAGTCAGACGACGGACCATTTGCGATGAGGTCCGCACCCAGCAAGCTTTGTCGCTTCTTGGTGAGTGCACGAAGACACTCATTGTGAAGCGATGGACGGCGGCCGGGCTTGTGCTGGTGTTTCGCAACCAGAGGACGGCGGCAGGCACCCAATCCGGCTGCACAGAATCATCCTCGCAGCGAACGCTCACTGACCTCTCTACCCTTCTATTCACCGCGCCGTGCCAGACGGTCGAGGCGATTGCATTTCGATAATCCCCGCCGTGATGCTGCATGATGATAACCGTCCAACTTCTCCCTTAAATTCAGGAAGGCGCTTCTTTGCTTATTTGGTTACAGTAGCTGTCTCCGATCCCACGCTAGCGGTTCTGGCAGCACCGAAAGTTCGTCGACCATGCCTAGAAAGGGACTTCTCTGGATCTGGCGCGCCAGAATGCTGATCTTCACGAGATAGAACCATAGATACCTGGTGACTTTAACTTGCTCGATCTCAGCTGCGTTATGGTTACTGCCTATCTTGCGAAGAGCCAACCGTACTGTCTTCTGGAGGGCATCCTGAGAAGATGGCCCGAATCCACTTCTCCAGTGCTCTTTTGTGAGCACAAAAGAGTTCCATCCAGCTTTACGAATTGCTGAATCCAGCCACGACGCATTATCGGATTTCAACAGGGTCCATCCTTCGCAAAAAGCTTCTCCAGTAAAGGAAATACCTTCCGGCAGCACGATGCGTTCGCGCAGGAAGGTTGTGTGCTGCTTGAGTTCTCGCATGGCAATGCTCCCGCGGTTGCTCCTCGCCTTACCCTCGAAGTGCCTAGGGCGTTTGGAGCGGCATCCGCCGTCATCGTCTTCCCTTACGTAGAGTGTCTTCTCGCGGAGACTTGAAAGCTGTGCAATATTGCTCAAAAACGGCGGTACGTCATCGGTGTACTGTGACAGAGATTTTTGCCTACGATTGATGCACGCGCGACGCATCGAAACATCGAATTTTTAAGGCAAATGGGGTCCTTCCCTTCGCGGAGAAACCCTGAAGGCACCCATTCTCTATGAGATGCTGAGACGGGCGAAGATATGGATCCTCAGCGCGCCCAGAAAGGGTTCATCGGGTTATGCCGCATCAAGGCGTCCTGAAAGTTTCGGGGGGCAAAGTAATCCCCACCGTTCTGAGCCGCAGGATCGGATGGAATTTGCGCGGCCAAGGCCGCCCTAAGAGGCCTCGCCTCCCGGTTCAAACAGCTCTACATTAAGTCTCCGTATTAACGCTCGCATTTCCAATGAGGAGTATCCAGGACCACTTAGGCTTGAGGACACCAACAGGCTTGCTATGCGACGTTGTCTGGAAGTCACAGGCCCCGGTTTGCCCGTTGTTAGATCGTGGAGTAGGAGCCGCCTCAGCCATAAGTCCAGCTCTTGCCACGCCGGTAACATTCTATCTTCGGGACGCGTATCCTGACGAGTAGCAAGTGGAAACCAGGGACCCCATGGGCACCACAGAAGGCGACGAGCTCCAGACCACCGAAGCCTCGCCGTGGATGCGGCCCTTTGTACCGCCCCGTCTCCTACGCAATGCTCATCTGCAAACCATTGTCGGCGTTCTCCTGCCGCGCAGTGATATTCTGCCGGAACCGGAAACTCAGCTCATCGAGGTGGAACGCCATACCTCCGGCGGAGCCAGTTTCGTGCTGTGCCACTGCCATTGGCAGCCCGCCGAAGTCCGCAGCCAACGGCTGACAACGATCATCGTCCACGGGCTCGAAGGCTCCTCTTCTTCGGGGTACGTCCTGGGGAACTCGGCGCGTGCCCTGGCAGCCGGTTGCAACGTCATCCGCATGAATATGCGCAGCTGCGGCGAAGGCGAAGAATTCTCCCCCTCCATCAATCACGCGGGGCGCTCCGGGGACGTCGCTCTGGTGATGGCCGAACTGGCCCGTACGTACCTCATTCGCAGCTTCGCGCTGGTTGGCTATTCCATGGGCGGCAACCTTGTTCTCAAGCTGGCCGGCGAGCTGGGCACAGCCGCGCCGCTCTATCTCAAAGCCGTCGTCGGCGTCTCGCCCCTCATGGATCTGGCTGCTTCGTCTGCCGCACTGCACGAACCGAAGAATCTCTTTTACGAGAGCAGGTTTCTCGGCGAAATGCTCACGCGCTTTCGTCGCAAGATCGATCTCTACCCGGGTCTGTATACCGCCGACGGCCTGGACAAGATTCGCACCGTGCGGCAATTTGACGAGCAGGTCGTCGCGCGGTACGGCGGCTTCACAGGCGCGGATGACTACTACCACAGCGTTGCTAGTTCCAACTCGGCACAGAACATAGCCGTGCCCACGCTGATCCTGCACGCGCTGGACGATCCTTTCATCCGCATGACTCCCGACACCCATGCCAAATTGGTTGCCAACTCCCGCGTTATGCTGATCGAGACCCGCCACGGCGGACACTGCGCCTTTCTCTCGCTCGAGCCCGGCGACGCAGGCTATTGGGCGGAGAGAACGCTGCTCGATTTTCTGCTCGCCACGGTAGAGGGCTGAGCGCGGAGGAGCTCTGCCTTGGGCAGTTCAAATCTTGCCTTCCCCCGCCATCAAATCAATAACTTGTCGCCACTTGCAGAGGCAAGAAGAGTTCGCGCGCAGATGGTAGATCGGCACGAATCTGGTTCGGGATGTAAACACGATTGCCGCTCTCCCACGACGTGAAGGGGTCGTTTTGGGTCACCTTCCGCCCAACAGGTGATCTTGCCGGTCCCGCGGCTGAGTTGGCAATCCAGGATGAATCGCCGCACGTTTCGTGGGCGCTGGTCCAAGATCGGGCAATGGGACGATAACTGCGTCATCGAGCCCACCAGCTATACTGCCGCTTGTGCCGATAAACATCTGAGCCAAGCAGCTTGCCTGCGTGAACGCGGGTTAGCATCTAAGGCGGTTCGACCAACGAGTTAGACTGAAAAAATGTCCATACCAGCAGTAGGGCCAAGACGGCCATCACGACTAGAAGCAGTCTGTAAGTAACTCTCGGCATGACTCAGAAACCTCTCTGGCCTATACGGCCTCATTTGCTCCAGATCTTTCCAGCATCACCATATTTCCGTTCAATTTACTTCTCCTTAAAATTGGTTGGACCGCGACGGTGCCGTTGACCATTTTCCCAATCTCGAATAGCAACTCAGTCGGAGGAACAGGTTTTTGGAGCAAATCGAAGTCATGACCTTGGGCGCGGGCATCTTCCAGTAAATCCATGCTGGTTGCCTGTCCCGAAAAGAGCAGTATTTTGCACGTCGGGTATTGCGCTCTCATTTGGATCGCGAGATCAACTCCGGAAATGCCCGGCATCGCGACGTCAGATATGACCAGATCAGGAGCTTTCAACCGGGCTGCCTTCAAGGCCTCCTTCGGGCAGGTGAAGAACTTCGCCGAGAACCCGTTCATTTGCAATATGGCGGCGAGAGTGGAGGCGATGATGGGTTCATCGTCAACGACAAAGATACGTGGATCTGAGGTGGAAGGCACATGCTACCTCTTTCGAGTACCCTTTTCATGAATGGTAGAAGCACCAGTTAGGCGGAGAGTTCAAGCTGGCATTTCGAGTATTTTTAGCGGGACGCTAACACTTTGGGTCAGTAGAGATAGTGTGCGCTTCGCTCAGATCCGGATACTGGTCAAAACCGCTCAGAGCTGCCGAATCACCAGGTTAGAGTTTGGCCACCGCCCGCGCGGCCTTGGGTGCGTCCCGCGTAGGCTGGGCACGTTACGCACTCACACCAGCTAAGTCCTGTGCAAGCGCTCCATGATCAGGGGAAAAGCAAGCAGCTTACACCAGAGCCAGTGTTCCGTTTTGATCGAGATCTGCAAGTAGTTGAGCAATATGGAACAAATCGTGTGCCCGCGAAGCGGTCGATGTGAGTTCAGCGATTCCGTTCAGGCATCCAAAACATAATTCTTCCCACATGAGCTATCTTGCTCAGAAATGGGAACCTGCATCTGTCATTCTTCTTTTTGCGGAGTGTTTTTGAGAGACCGACGGTACTAGCTTCTAGCAGCCATTCTTAGGTTGCTGTGGCTGAGACTCCACCTAGTCAAATCAGCCGGCCAAAGTCGATTGACAATCCCTATCCGTGTATTCCGCAAAACCATTTTGTAGATAAGAGTCAGCCGAAAAGGTCGCAAACTCTCAGCTATAGAATCGGGATGGGCCAGAGAAATTAACTCGCATAAAGAGAAAAGGAGGAACGTCATGCCGCTGATTCAAGTTTTGGAAGTTCTCATCGTAGTAGGTGTTGTTCTGTGGCTCGTCAATCGCTTCATCCCTATGCAGGCTTCTATCAAGTCGATCCTGAACGGCGTAGTGGTCATTGCTGTCGTTCTATGGTTACTGAATATTTTTGGACTCTTTCATTCCCTAGCGCGGATCCACGTTGGTACGTGACGAATAACACAAAAGAAACCAAGCAAAAGACAAGCGCAACAAAACAAATACGACACGAGTGCAGCAGTCTCTAGCAAACGTCTCTGCAAACAAAAGAGGATAAATCATATGGTAAAGCGACTTTTGATCTACCCGGTACTTCTTCTAGCTGCCGCTCAAATTGCGGTCGCCTCCGACCGTGCGGACGATGTCGCGCGCACCCAAAAGGCCGCCCAGGTTTTAAAGGAAGTTATGGACGCGCCCGACAAAGGTATACCGCATGGTCTGCTGGAAACGGCTAAGTGCATCGCCATCATTCCGGGAGATAAGAAGTTTGCCTTCGTATTCGGCGGTAGCTATGGTCGCGGCGTAGCCACCTGCCGCACCGGCCACGGATGGAGCGCTCCGATGTTCATTGCCATGGACGGAGGCAGCGTGGGCTACCAGATTGGGGGCTCGTCAACCGACATAATCTTGCTCTTTATGAATGATCGCGCTTTGCATAGCCTTCTGAGCGACAAGTTCAAACTGGGAGCTGACGCTTCTGTAGCTGCCGGCCCCGTCGGCCGGGATGGCGCAGCCAGCACGGATCTAAAACTGAATGCGGAGATTCTCTCCTATTCGCGCACCAAAGGCGTCTTTGCTGGAGTCAGCCTCGACGGGGCCGCGGTCCAAGTAGACAAAAGCGGGGACCAAGCCTTGTATGGAGACAATGTGGACACGCACGGGATCTTGGATGGCGAAGTTCGAATTCCAGCTTCGGCGAGAAATCTTATGCATGTCCTTCATACCCACACAGGTACAGCGAGTGGCATGTAGGCGCAGGACCGAGCTAGTCTGAGAAAGCGATAACTGATGAATGAAGAGAGGGGCTGACGGGTACCAGGGCAGAGTTCAGATCCCGAGACCCGGCAGCTCCCCACGTATGCTTTCAACCCGATTTTCAAATTTATTGAGAGGACATCGGCTAATCGTGCGCCGACGATTGCAACTTAGGCTTGCTTCACCTCGCCGAGGGTCCACAAAAAGAACACTCAGGGACCTTGGATTGACTTAGTCATGCAAAATGACATTGAGCAGCGATTTGTGAACCAGGATGCGGCCGTTGTATTCAATAAAGCCGAGAGTGCGAAACCGATTCATAAAGAAACTGACGCGGGACCGCGTGGTGCCGATCATCTCCGCCAGAGATTCCTGCGTTATCTTCGGGATGGGTGTTTGCACTTGCCCCGGTTTACCGAATTCAGCCATCAACAGTAAAACCCGTGCTAGGCGCTTCTCGCTGGAGTTGAAAAGCTGATCGACGAGATCGGCCTGGGTTCGCATGCTGCGGGCGAGCAAAAACTTCAAGAACAGATCGGAGAAGGCATGCTCCTCGTGTAGCACCCGGATCATCTCCACCCTATCGATCTTGAGCGCCGTACAGCCGGAAATCGCAGTGGCCGTCGCCAGTCGAAGGCCAACCGCTCCAGCGATTGACTCCTCTCCGACAAAATCGCCGGCCGAAAGCAGCGTGATCGTAGCCTCTCTGCCGTTTCTCGAAATGACCGTGAGTTTCGCGCGTCCTGACTGAAGATAGAAGATGGAGTCAGCGGGACTTCCCTGTGAAAAGAATGCCTGCTTTGCCCGCAATCGGACGATCCGGCGTCCAAGTCCAGCATTCGCCAGAAACGCGGCCGGGTCAAATGAATTGTTCTTTGCCTCGGCCATGTAAACCGCCCTTTCCCAGACGCGGCCATTCGCGGGGGCATACGACCGCGTACAAGCTGAAGTAGCCAGGGGGAATACCCTCAATTGTATCAATTTCGTGAAAAAGTATAGATCTGGCTCGGCGGCGGTCGCCTTATAAAGAGGCTGTCCGGTCATTTCTGAGCAAAACTGCACATCTTTTTACGTCCGCACGGCTCGATACTGTCAGTGAGCGCTGTGAACCCAATATGGCAGCGTTCCTGGCACGTTCCACAAAAGGGAGTTTCTTATGAATGCAACCTCCAGATACACACATCCTGCTGGCAACTGCGTCCCCGCGGACGGGAGCAAATACTGCAGTGACCCTGCGCCGATGCAGAAGGAATCACGGAACCGGCATGCCAATGCCAGCATTCTGCCTGCCAAGGCGAAAGTCTGAAGCCATAGCTACCTTGTTAGCTCAGCTGGACGCACGAGAGTCTGCCCCTGTGGATAGCGGTGTTCGAGTGCGCCGTCAAGTATGTTTTTGCGCCGACTCAGAGATGGCCCACGAATCGGGGGGTCAGGCGTCCCTCCGTCGGTTGAGATCGGATACCGGAGAGGCTATCCAGATGACTGAATCAGAACCAACCGAATTTGATACTGCCACGTTTCTCGCCAAGGCCGGCCTTGGACGGCGGATCATCGCAGTGAAAGCAAGGCAACTCTTCTTTGCGCAGGGGAGTAACGCTGACTCTGTTTTCTATCTTCAAAAGGGCCGCGTAAGGATCACCGTAGTATCGGAAAGAGGGAAAGAAGCTACCATCACGCTGCTCTCCGCCGGTGACTTCATCGGTGAGGAATCAATCGCCGGAGCGGTTGGGCTTCGACTGGCCACGGCCACGGCCATTACTGCCTGTAGAGCGCTCAAGATCGAGCGGGCGGAAATGGTTCGTGTTATGCATGAAGAGCATGCCTTTTCCGATCTGTTCTTGAAGTTTTTGCTCGCCCGCAGCATGCGAACTCAGGCTGATCTCGTCGATCAGCTTTTCAACTCCAGCGAAAAACGCCTTGCCCGGATCCTCTTGTTGATGGCAGAGTTCGGCGAGCCGGGTGAACCGGAAACGATGATCCCGCAGATTACGCAGGAGACCTTGGCGGAAATGATCGGCACCACGCGGTCCCGCGTCAGCTTCTTCATGAACCGCTTCCGCAAAATGGGGTTCATCGAATACGATGGCCGCATCCGGGTGCACAAGTCCCTGCTCAATGTGATCCTGCATGACCAACTACCCGACCAGAACGCAGAAAAACCACTCATTATGACCATGCCACCGGGTCAGCCGACCCTCAAGAAGCCTGGCAAGCGTGTTCGATCGTGAGCCGGGCCTTCACGATTTATATGCCGTCATCGCTACGGGATTGTTGAGGAATCACTCTTATGGACGTCGCAGGTGTCCGCCGGCTCGGCAGGTTTTCGGGACTGCTCTGGGTTAGTCAACGGTGCCCTCTATGTACATCAATTCTGTTCAACAAGGCAGAGCATCGCCCTCTTGACCGGCTGCTGACGCTCCTGGCGTTTCGTCCGGTTCGGTGTGCCAACTGCTTTCGCCGGTACTACTGTTTTGCCAAAGTACAAGTCTAGTTGACAACCATCGAACGAAAGAGGTTCCGCGTATGGGTAACGGATTCCACTTAAGAGAGACTGCGAAGATCCGCAAGATTGCCTTTGTGGGCGACCACCTGCCGCGCAAGTGCGGCATTGCGACCTTCACCACCGATTTGCTATCGGCGGTACAGAGCGTGTATCCGGAGAGCCAGTGCCTGTGCGTTTCCGTCAATGACATCGAGGCCGGATACGATTATCCGGAAGTGGTTCGCTTCGAGATTGAAGAACAGGATCTGCCCTCCTATCTGCGTGCTGCGGATTTTCTGAACATCAGCGATGTCGACATCGTGTGCCTGCAGCATGAGTTTGGCATCTTTGGCGGTCCCGCTGGAGGCCACATCCTGGCCATGCTGCGTGAGTTGAAGATGCCGGTGGTGACCACGTTTCATACCATTCTGCACGAACCGAGGATCGACCAGCGGCGCGTTACCGAAGAGCTGGTAGCGCTCTCGACCCGGCTGGTGGTGATGGCCGATCGTGGACGGCAGATGCTGCATGAGATTTACGGGGCGCCGCTGAGCAAGATCGATCTGATCCCGCACGGCATTGCCGACGTAGGATTTGTTGATCCTACCTATTTCAAAGATCAGTTCCAGGTGGAAGGGCGCACCGTTCTGCTTACCTTCGGACTGCTCTCACCCAACAAGGGCATCGAGTACGTGCTCAATGCGCTACCGGCGGTTCTGGCCGAGTTTCCCGATGTGGTGTATATCGTGTTGGGTGCGACCCACCCTAATGAATTGCGCCATCATGGCGAGGCATATCGCCTAAGCCTGGAGATCCTCGCCACGCAGAACAAGCTGGAGAAACACGTGATTTTCTGCAACCAATTTGTGGACCCGGAGAACCTGAAGGAGTTTATGGGGGCCGCGGATCTGTACATTACGCCATACCTTAATGCGACGCAGATCACTTCCGGGACACTCTCATTCGCCTTCGGCTCCGGCAAGGCGGTGGTTTCGACACCTTACTGGCACGCGGCGGATTTGCTCGCGGACGGCCAGGGCGCACTGGTGCCGTTTGCCGATTCCTCCGCGATGGCAGATGAGATTCTCGCCTTACTGCGCGACGACACGCGACGGAATAACATGCGCAAGAACGCCTATCGGTTGGGACGGGAGATGATCTGGTCGAACGTAGCCCAGATCTACATGCACAGTTTTGAACTGGCTCGCCTGGAAGGCGCACCGTTGTCGCGGAAGTCACTCGCCCTGAAGACACTCGATCAGAAGCATCGTGAGCTGCCGGAGTTGAAGTTGACGCATCTTTCACGAATGACGGATTCCACGGGCGTGTTTCAGCACGCCATCTTCAGCGTGCCCAATTTCAGCGAAGGCTACTGCACCGACGATAATGCACGAGCCTTTATTCTTGCCGTGCTGATGGGGGAGTTGAGCGACGATGCGGAGCTGGAACGGAGCCTGGCCAGCACCAGTGCAGCCTTTCTGCACCATGCTTTCGACCCGGCCAGCGGGCGCTTTCATAACCACATGAGCTTCGATCGCCACTGGCTGGACGAGCAGGGGTCGGAGGATAGCCACGGCCGCGCATTGTGGGCGCTTGGGGTCGGCGTGGGACGTTCACAGCTGCGAACCTTCCAGATGATGGCCGGCCAGCTCTTCGCCAGGGCGTTGCCGGCGTTGACCGAGTTCAGCTCGCCGCGAGCGTGGGCGTTTGGGCTGCTGGGTATTCATGAGTATCTGCGCCGACTAAGTGGTGATAGCCAGGTGAACCAGGCGCGCGAAGTCTTGACGACACGGTTGATGGAGCTGTACAACCGGCACGCGCATGCCGACTGGCAATGGTTTGAGGAAGAGCTTTCCTACGACAACGCGAGATTGTCCCACGCGTTGATTGTGAGTGGCCGAGCCACGGGGCAGCAAGCGGTGTTAAACCGCGGTCTGGAAACCCTGCGTTGGCTAACCGAGCAGCAAACCACCGCCCAGGGTCATCTGCGGCCGATCGGCAGCAACGGCTTCTATCATCGCGGCGGTGCACGGGCCAACTTCGACCAGCAGCCGATTGAGGCCCAGGCAACCGTCGCCGCGTGTCTCGAGGCCCATGGGGCCACCGGGGATATGCGCTGGTACGAACAGGCCGAACACGCCTTTGACTGGTTCATTGGGGGCAACGATCTCGGCCTTGAGCTCTACGTCCCCGAGACCGGCGGCTGCCGCGATGGATTGCATGTGGACCGGATGAATGGGAACCAGGGAGCCGAGTCCACCCTGGCTTTTCTGCTTTCGCTGGTGGGGATGCGTCAGGCACAGAACATGCTGACCAGCTTCAGGCAGCCAATCACGACCGAGGATTACCCTTCTTTGCCTATTTCGATGCGCTAAAGCGATCCTCACGCGATTTGTACCGGAACAGCACGCCCTACGCGGCTTGCTCTATTTAGAGACAGCGAATACAGCAGAAAGGCCACATGGCCTGTGATCCACTAGAGCAGCTGTTGCATGAGCAGCAGGAGAAATGGGACCCACCGATGGTTAATGGGACTGCACTGGCAATTCCTCTGAAGCGCTCAAAGACTGTTCTGAGACCAGATCCGTCACGCGTTCTTCTGCGCCGATTTGACCCTGGGAATCCGCAACGCATGAGGGGGATCATCGACCGAATCATGGCCATTCCGGATCCGACGGTTGGCCTGCTGCTGGAGCAGGTTACGGCAGACTTTTCCCAGCGCCACCTGTACCTGTGGCTGCGGTTCCTGAATCGCTTCGAACAGCTACGGGAACTCATGCCGGCAACCGCAATCATCTCCGAGCAACGGCGGCTTCTGATCGGCTCCTACTTTTTATCGGAATACTCGCTCGAATCAGCGGCCCTGTTTAGCCCCTCGATGGTCGAGCACCCTGACCAGACCGGGGTGCCGGCGGGCGCTGTGCGCTTCATCATCAGTCTGCGCGCTACCGGGGAGGGTCACATCTCCTCGATCACCTTTCGCAGTGGAATCATTCATCGCGATCTTCGCATTGAGGTGGATCCGGCCGCCAATTTGCTTACCGAGCCACGGCAGATCGCCAACACCCTTTATGAAGGACCCCTGTTCCAGCGAAAACTCTGGGAACTGGGACTGGAAAGTGGGTTTGCCGGCCGGGTTCTCGAAAGGCTGGGGAGTTCGTTTAGTCAGGCCGCCTTGCGAGACGCCCTGGCCGCAGAGCTCGAGAATTCCGATCAAACCCACGGGGAAGCGGGAGACGATCAGATCCTGGCGCGAAGCATCTGGATGCTTGCCCGCTCCAACTACGAAGTGCAATTTGAGCCGGAGCAGGACCTTTCTGA
Source organism: uncultured Acidobacteriaceae bacterium (assembly GCA_963717225.1). Lineage (GTDB taxonomy): Bacteria > Acidobacteriota > Terriglobia > Terriglobales > Acidobacteriaceae > PALSA-350. The sequence goes on from CAVQWB010000046.1 coordinate 395,225, forward strand.
GCGGATCATCTTCCCCTCCACTCCCTCGCAACGAAACGGCATTGAGGACGCCCGGTTTGTGCGCTTCCAACAGGACAATGGCGAGCACGTTTACTTTGCGACCTTTACTGCCTACGACGGCAGGGTCATCATGCCGGAACTACTCGAGACCTCTGACTTTCTTCGCTTCCGGTTCATTTCTCTAAACGGCCCGGAAGCGGAGAACAAGGGTATGGCGCTCTTTCCGCGGAAGGTGAATGGGGCGTACGCAATGATTTCGCGCCAGGACAACGAGAACATCTTCCTCATGCGTTCGGACAATGCCCACTTCTGGAATGAGCGCCAGCTGCTGCTCAAGCCGGAGTTTCCCTGGGAGCTGATACAGATTGGCAATTGTGGATCGCCCATTGAGACCAAGGCTGGTTGGCTGGTGTTGAGCCACGGAGTGGGGCCGATGCGTCAGTACTGCATTGGAGCCTTCCTGCTCGATCTCGAACAACCATGGAAAGTCCTCGGCCGGCTGCGTGAACCGATCATGACGCCGGAGCCGAGCGAGCGCGAAGGCTACGTGCCCAATGTGGTTTATTCCTGCGGCGCCATGTTGCACCAGGGCCAGCTGATCATTCCTTATGGACTCGCCGATCTAGCCACCGGCTTCGCCAGTGTTGCCCTGGACGATGTGTTGGCGGCAATGTCTTAAAGCAGCTTCGCAATTACTGTGGCCTGGCGAGGGTCGCGAGGTGTGGTTTTCCTTGGGAGAAAACCACGAAAAAGCCTGTCGCTTTGGTCTACACCAATTGCGAAACTGCTTAGCGGGTTTGCTGATGAGCTCGAACAAGAGAATCGCTATCCTGTCTCCGGTTGCATGGCGTACCCCACCGCGACGGTATGGCGCCTGGGAGACCGTGGCCAGCAACATCACCGAGGGGCTGGTGACTCGAGGGTGGGAGGTGACGCTCTTCGCCACTGGTGACTCCATCACCCGCGCCCGGCTGCATTCTGTGGTCGATAAGGGTTACGAGGAGGATCGTTCCATCGATCCCAAGGTAGCCGAATACCTGCACATCGCGGAAGCCTTTGAGCATGCCGGGGAGTTCGACCTGATCCACAGCCACTACGACTTTATGGCGCTGGGCTACACAAGGCTGGTGCAGACGCCGGTACTGACCACGATCCACGGCTTCTCCTCCCCTCAGATCATGCCGGTCTTTGAGAAGTATCGTGCGGGGTACTTCGTTTCTATCAGCGATGCAGATCGCTCGCCCGCGCTGAATTACCTGGCAACGGTCTACAACGGAATCGATCTCGCTCTCTACCCCCAACGAACGCGGCGCGGAGAGGATCTTATCTTCATTGGCCGCATCCATCCCGACAAAGGCGTTCATCTTGCGATCCAGGTGGCGAAGCAGAGCGGACGGCGATTGCTAATTGCCGGCATTGTGCAGGATACGTGCTACTTCCGCGACGAAGTGCAACCACACGTTGATCACCGGCAGATCTGTTACGTAGGAGCAGTGGACGTGAAGCAAAAGAACGATTTGTTCGCGAGCGCCTTCGCTCTGCTCCACTTGAACACCATCCCAGAGCGATTTGGCCTGGTGCTCGCAGAGGCCAATGCGGCGGGAGTTCCGGTGATCGCGATGGATCTTGGTTCCTGCAAGGAGGTAATCGAGCCGGGCGTGACTGGTTTTCTCGTGTCCGATGTGTCAGGGGCTGTGAGAGCCCTCGAAGAGGTGCCTGCGATTGAAGACAAAGCCTGCAGAAAGAGGGTTCAGGAACGGTTTTCCATCGCAACAATGGTTGAGGCCTACGAACGGGTTTACGCGAGGATTTTCCGGTTGGAGAGAGAGCAGTAGTGGGGGCCCCGGGCGGCGATAAGAGAAGGTGGGTATCCCTGAGCACCAGATCGCCGCCCATCACTGCTAATGACTCACGACGACCCTGCTTCACGGCGTACTGAGCGGCTTCTGCCGGCCTGCAGATGGGGCCACATTCAATTTCAATAGGCGGTCGCCCCTAGTCTGACGTCAACTGTGCGTTTGATAGAGGGGTTGAAATCGGATTCTTGAAGTCACATACTGAAAAACCTGTTTCGCGAGAACGCGGCGTGAGTGCCGAACGGCCACCTGTCCGGATCGTCGACTTGAACGAAGCCGCTGGCGCGGCGGAGACTGCGCGGGTGTGGAGCAACCCTTCACCGTCGACCGTACACCCGTCCAGATGTGCTTGTATGCCTGTATGCGTCCTTCGTTAATCTGAACCACCCGCCCAATCGGCTGTTTCTCCCCTCTTCCTGCTTCCTTGGTTGGTTTCCATCATCCCCGCCTCAGAGGTCTCGCCCCTCCCGCTCGTCCCAACCTTCAACCAACTAACTCAACTCAAATGTGCGAAAAATAGCGTATGTTATCCAACATTTATGGGAACCATTTGCAGGATTGGTAAGCTCCCCGCCTTGGTGCAAACCGGACGAGGGCCTAATTGGACGCAGAGGCAGCTCCGAGCCTGTTCATCCAGGTCTATGGGAGACTCCAGGAGCTTTGGTAAAAGGAAACAATGACGATCATCATTAGGGTCGTATTGATCCATCTGTCTGTTTCATTTCATCTTGTGATTGTCAGGTCAAAGTCGGCTGCCTCAAGGATCACATGCAAAGTCTGTCCGTCCGTTCGCCAGCCCGATCTTTCACCTTGATCATTTAAGCCATGGATCTCAGCTATTGATTCGCCGCCAATAGAAACTGTACGTGGCACGTGCATTGCCGGCAGTATCACTTCATAGTGCCGAATTGTGGGAGAATGCTCCACCCGCAGCTCTATCCTCGACGGCTCCTGCTCCGCCTGTGCCGTAGTACCATCATAGAGACTGAAGCTGTCCCGAGTGGGAGTCGCAGCAGGAAATAGCCGCCAAATAAGGCTGCTCGGCGACGGCTGGTATTCAGTCGCAGCTCCGTCCTGAACCAGCGTTTGGGTGTCGGGACTGATCTGCGGAAGGATACTACCTGAACGCACCATGATGGGAATCTGTTGAAGCGGCGCGGCGATAGTTACCTGGCGCCCTCCATTCATGATCTCCCCGCTCCAGTAGTTTACCCAGGCACCCTGCGGGAGGTAGAGTGAGCGGCTCTCCGCTCCTTGAACAACAACTGGGGCGACCAGAATCTTATCGCCCAGCATGTACTCGTCACTCAGATCATAAGCCTTTGGATCATTCGGGAACTCCAACAAGAGATCACGCATAATCGGCATTCCCGAATTTGTGGCTTGTTGGGCATAAGTATAGAAATAGGGAAACAATGAGATGTGCAGCTTGGCATACTTCCGGAAGGTATTGATCGTTTCCTCGTCATACCAAAGTGTCACTACACCTTCCGGTTTGTTCCATGAATGATTTCGCATGATTGGGGTCAAAGCCCCAAATTCCACCCAGCGAGTCCACAGCTCCTTGGAGTGGCTATTGTCCTCGATGTCTGGCCCCCAAACAGCAAATCCCGATAAGCCCGCGGTGATGCCGCCGCGGACAACTGAGGGAAGTCCGCGGTCCTGACTCCAATCCGGGAGCTGATCGCCTCCCCAAACAACCGGAGTGTAACCCTGTGAGCCGGCGTAACCGGACCGGTCAAACTCAACAACGTCCGGCTTGGCTTTTCGGGCGATCTCATTGGTGATCTTGTGATAGAACAACGGATAGAGGTTCGCCATCCTGTCCCCGCTTATGCCGGCGGCAAAACGGTCGGTGTCTTTCACCCACTCTCCATAGTCCTCCATCCATCCATCGAAGTTGTCCTTGACGACGATATCCAGAACCTTCTCCTGCCACCAATCAACGGACGCCGGCCTCGTGAAATCGACATTACCGTTTGTGTACGGTTCGAAAACCGGTCCAGTTGGTTCCCCTTGCGAATTAAGAACGAACAAACCGTTTCGCAACCCATCCGTAAAAACACGGTTCGGTAGATTGTACGGATCGAGCATGGATCGAATATAAGGATGAACATAGGTCAGTGCTTTAAATCCCATAGAATGGAGCTGATCGGTAAAGTCACGTGGACTCGGATAGTACCCTGTCCACCACAATGGCCAGCCCATAATGTCGCCTTGGCCCATCACATCGAAAGTCCATATTGCGCTCGCCGGAATCTTTTCTTGCCTGAGCCTGCGCGCCTCCTCGAGGACCTTGTGCGGACCCTGATAAGAACACAGCCAAACCCCGAACGCCCACGCTGGAAGAGCGGGAGAGCGCCCTGTCAACGCGGTGTAACTCGAGAGAATACTTTTCGGGCTGCCTATAAAAAAGTAGCTATCTACAGAAGCATCCCTGAGCTGGATCGCCACTGATTGGTTCTGTGCTTGCGTCAGATCGAAGGTGCTGACCGCCGCCGTGTCCAGATAAATGCCGATCCCGCGCGGTGCAAAAAGAAAAGGCACCGGAATATATGTCCAGTTGTGTCCCGGCTGGCCCAAGTGGTCTTCGGGATGCAACACTGTTTTGAGTCCATCGAGTTTCACTTGATCGAATCTCTCGCCCAATCCAAAGAATGGTCCCGCGCCGCTGACGTTCAACGTCATATCGCCGAGACCTTCGAGATGCGGGGGACTGATCCTAAGGCGAACTACACTTGGCGAGATCACCGCGATTTCCAGGACGGCGATGGCAGTCGATCCTGCAACCCCGACCTCCAAATGCCAGCTATCTCCGTGCCGTTCAATATGCTGGATAGCCGCAAGCGCGATCGTAGCTTGATGATCCGTACCTTGACCCCAAGCGATGCCAGCTAAGTGCTCTTTCGGATCACCTAACTGCCATGTAAGGTTGGTCTCCTTGTTCGTCAACCTCATCGACCAATACTTCCTTGTAACTTCCAGTCTCCACAAGCTTGTCTCCCAGCTTAGTATGGAGGCAGTTTCGCTCATCTTGAGTCCCGCTTGCGGTTGCGCTGTCATCAACAAGGTGCCTGCGCTTACGCGACTTGGGTGGGCCGGATTGTGATGCAGTTCATCCAGCATCGCTGTGTAGTCACTGCTCTCGGAATATCGTTGGGTTTGCGCGACAAGGCGGCTGGTGAAGCTGATCCCCAGCATCCACACAAGTGCGGCTAGCGCTACAGCGCGGCGGGAGGACCCTGCAACAATGCGGCGCGTCGTCACCTCTGCACCCCTCCTGGGCGTCGTTCAAATGATCCAGTCGCTGAAGAAGCCATTAAAAAATGAACTTAACCGCAAGTTGGATCTCACGAGGAGTACTGAAAGTCGTGTCGATCGTACCGAACGACGTTCCATCATTGTAATCGGATGCAGGGTACCCGAAGACAGCGTGGTTCGCGAGGTTAAATGCCTCCGCGCGGAACTGGATAATTCTTTCGCCTGCAATTGGGAACTCGCGGAATATAGACGAATCGAGGTCCCACGAACCCTCTGTTCGTAGGGAATTGCGCCCGGAGGTGCCGTAGGTGTAGCCTGCGGGAACTGCGTATGCGGCCGTGTTAAACCACTCTCCGGCTGTCGGATTCGGCAAATGCGGATTTCCTACCAGACTCATACTTTCATAGGTGTTGCCATTCCCTGTATTCGCAACGTCGCTGCTGATGGTTACAGGATAAGGTAGCCCGGAATGGGCACTAAAAATGTTGTTGATCTGCCAGTTGCCAAGGATGTAATCCGACCACTGTTTACCGGTTGAAAATCTTTGTCCCTTGCCCACGGGAACCCGGTAAAGAGTGTTTATCGCGAGATTATTAGTGACATCATAGCCTGCGGGAGAATAGCTGCCAAAGGCTCCAGGGTTGTAGGGGTCTTGAGGATATCCCCCGCCAAACCAGCCATCTGTTCCCGCGTCCATCGTTTTGGACCATGTATAGGCGACCTGAAATCCAACGCCGGTGCTGTATCGCTTGTCGAGCGAGAACTGTAGGGCATTGTAGTTCGAATAGCCGACGCTACGATCGTACGGCGTTGGCACAATATAGTTGTATATGTTTCTAGACTGTGGATCACCCGGTCCCGGCGTCAGTGCAGTATTGTAATACCCGCCGACGTCCAGGTCCTTAGAAACGCTACCAACGTAGTTCAACGTGGCTGTTGTGGATTGGCTCAACTGGCGCTCAAAGCCAAAGACCCATTGTTCAGAATATGGATTCTTAAAATGCGGGTCATAGTAAGTATTTATTTCAGTGAAGGGCGTCGCCGACGGATAAAGGTCGGTATTTCCGCCTGCGGCGAATGGATTCTGGGCAATCACCGTCGGCGTTGGCGAACTTGCTGTAGGCTGATTCAGGTTAGCGGCGATTTGGTTTCCGATACCCGGCCAGCCTCCGGTGAGATTTTGGGACATCTGGAAGTTTACTCCCCAGTTGTCATACACAATTCCAAAACCTGCGTGGACGACCGTTTTGTTATCGAGCTTGTAGGAGACACCTATCCGCGGTCCAAGGTTGTTGTAATGCGTAGCCTGCATCTTTTTGCCGGAACCTAGCTGAACTACGTTGGCGGGCAAACCTGGCCCTCCCGGTATGCACGGCGCGAAAACAGTAGCACTGCAGGGCGGGGCGGGAAAGTTGAGGATGTAAGTTCCGTTGTTGAAATCCATATCGCCTGTTTGTATCCCCCCCTGTTGCCCAACCGTGGATAGGGTTCCAAATGGCGGCGGAATCGTAATGTCGTAGCGCAGACCATAATTGAGCGTTAATTTGTCTGTTGCTTGCCAGGAATCTTCGCCGAAAAAGCCAAAAACTCCGCCGAGACGCTCTTTTTCCACCTCATTCCTACGCTGGGCGGAGTTGGGAATATTTAGAATAAAGGAAGCGATCGGATCGCCGGCGTTCACAGTATCGGCTGGATTAGGGTCGCCCGTCTGCTCCGCCGCAAAGCTCATGTAGGGAACCGCATTGATATCGTTGTAGTAGTTCCCAGCGAAACTCGCTCCGAATTTTAAAGAGTGAGTTCCCCAGATTTTTGTAAGAGTACCGCCAAGCGAGCTTAGGTCTGTTGTGCCACCCGATTTATCGGCTCCTTCGAAATTGTCACCGGCATTCGAATATCCCACAATGCCGGGCCCGGGAAGCAGGTTTCCACCAGTTGCTCCGGGCGCTTCGGCAAATCCCCCAGCATACGCCTGAGAAAAGCCAACCTGTTGGAAGATAGCCGCGGTAGATTTCGCAAATTGCGTTGCGAATCCGACTGCCACGGATTCATAGCCTCCCTGTATTTGCAGCACAAGGGTTGGGCTGAAAACATGCACGATGCTGCCGCCATAGTTAGTTCCGGGAGTGGTAGTGACGTCGGGCACGTCAGGAAGTCCCCCGGAAGTAGTCTTATTGTCTGTGATATTGCTGTATCTAAACCATATAGAATCTTTTGGTCCAAGAACCTCGTCTATTCGAATGTCCCACTGATTCTGTTTCTGCGTAACAGGGGTGGTGTCGAGCGCATTATCCCCACGGCTGTCGATAACAGGCCCGGCAGGAGGAAAGACAAACTGCGCCCAAGCGACCATTCTAGGATCGATCAAGCTCGCTGGAATCTGGTTTCCGACGAATGGCTGGCGAATGTATTGCCCTGGGTGCGACGGATCAGGGGTGGTGGTAAATGGATTGTAAATCTGTGTCGGCCACGCGCTTTCATCGCCGGCCAGTTGCGCCGCCGTGGGCACTAACAGTGGAGTATCACTGGTCTTGCCGTACCTGAATCCCTGATAGTCGGCAAAAAAGAAAGTTTTATTTCTTCCGTTGTATAACTTTGGTATCAAGACAGGTCCACCAAGCGAGCCGCCGAACTGATTCTGATGGTAAGGGGCTTTCGCTACAGTGGATGGCAGGAAATAAGTGCGCGCGTCGAAGACTCGATCGCGGTAGTAATCCCAGGCTGAGCCGTGGAATGCATTTGTACCGGATTTGGTGACGACATTGACTATGCCGCCCAAAACCGAACCGTACTGGGCATCGTCCGGATGGGAGACTACTTTGAATTCCTGAATATCGTCAATGACCGGGGGCACGCCGTAAGTGGTAAACTGCGCTTCCAAATTCGGCAGACTATCCGTCAGGAAAAAGTCGCTACGATTCGATTGTCCGTTCACCGAGGGGGTTACGACAGTCGAGCCGTTTGCTGAAGGAGCGCAGCATACACTGCTGTTTTGCGAGGTGTTTGCGCTCGTTGCGCCCGGTGTCAGGGTCAGAAGTTCAGTAAAATTTCGGCCATTCAGCGGGAGATCATTTACTTGCTGCGTACCGATTACGGTCCCGAGGCTACTGTTCGAAGTATCGAGTATAGGAGCCGCGCCTTGGACTGTCACGACTGTCGATGCGGCGCCGACAGCTAATGTCAGGTCGATCGTCGCTACTTGACTGACAGTCAGCGTGAACGCAGGGAGCTGTTTGGTGGTGAAACCCTGCTTAGTAGCCATGAGCGTGTATGTGCCGGGATTGAGGTTGACGATTTCGAATGCCCCGCTGGTGTTCGAGGTGGTATTACTTGCCACCTGTGTGTCGATGTTGCGCAACACCAAAGTTGCATTGGGGATGACTGCTCCCTGCTGGTCCCGGACGACACCGCTGACGGTAGCTGTGGATACCTGGGCGAAGCTCTGGAACGGGGTTAGGGCAAGAGTGGTTACCAGGAAAATTGAAAACCGAGGAATGGTGGTTGTTAACGTGGCGCAGGATAGCATTGGCGCCGGCCAGCATCTCATCAATCGCATAATGCCTCGTTATAAAAGCATCTGAAGTTTGCGTTTCAGTTCTGCCTTTCGGTTTAAGGGCTGTTTCGTAACGTTCCGAACGAGCAAGCAGCTAGTATAGAACTGGTCGAAAAATATCGCCAGACGGACCAGCGCACCTAGCCGCTAGTTGGCATGAACGGTTTTAGATGAACGACGTAGTGAGGACTTTGTAGCGCGAGCAGGCTAAGTCGTGGAAAAGTGAATTAGCTACAACAACCTTGGCGGTTGAAAGAAGATGCTCCGGCACGGCGGGACGGACGAAGAGTGATTGACGTCGTTCGCACGATGCAAGCATGCTAGCCAGAAACACATGTTGGTGTCAACTGGAATTCCACTGCTGTTCCTGCCGGAGCGCTCCCTGCTAGGTGAGTGGGTCTTCCCTATCTGCGGACAAAATATCGTGCCGGCCAGTCTCCAGCGAATTGGAGCGCCTGCACAATCACCAGCAAAACAGCGACGGCGCTCAGAGTATCGTCGGGCCGAAAGCGCTGGTAAAGGATTTACCCAGAAGTGGTCTAGTAACTCGGGGTCACGAGCCGTGATATGCCCCGCAACGCCTTCGCTAATTCCGAATTTCGCTAATAGCCGGAATCGGATGCCAAGTTCTGTTTACGATGCAAACGTGCATCCGGAGGCCAAATTTCGGGTCTCTGTTATGCACAAAGAAGTAGTTATAGGCATGTCCCATCTCATCGAAGACGAAAAGGCCTGTAAGGACGAGAGCCACGCTTTTTACGGTCAATCCATAGAACAGGAAGGAAAAACTCACCAGGTGCATGATGATATTCATCTTGCCGCTGTGGTATTCGGTCCAGAAAAACTTTGAGTCCTCGAGAAATTTCGACATGTTTCGTCCGATGGGGCGGAGATTGAAGGCTTTGACGATGCAGGTTGTATAACGCGACCCCTCATCTTCACGAAAGGCGCAGGATTTCGTTCTCCAAAGTGATTGGTGCGAATGATGTACGTTCGCGAAGCATTCAGGCGACGTTCTCCGCGTATATTGGACGAAATTGCCCTGCGTAGCGCCGTGGTGTAGTTCCGGTGTGCGCCCGGAAAACCCGGGTGAAGTGACTTTGATCGCTAAATCCACATTCGAACGCTACATAAGAAGGGGAGAATGACTTTAGTAGGCGTTTGGCCTGCAATACACGTTGCCGGAGCTGGTAGGCGTGTGGCGGCAGACCAAAGCGATTACGAAAGGCCCTGAGAAGATGGAACTTCGTCAGACCCGTTTCCGTTCCAAGATCATCCAGGCTGACATCTTCTGAAATGCGGTCGTGAAGGTACTCACGTGCTCGGTCCAGGGTGCCAGGTGCGACTGATCCGTCGATGACGCCTGACCAGGAACTAAAACGGCGAATCACCGCCGCCATGATGTCAAGCAGCCTTCCCTGTTTTGCAAGGAGGCTGGCGTCCGAATCCAGAGTATGAAGCGCCTTGGACAAGTCGCGAGACAGAGATGGATCACTCAACACTGTTTGAGAGAAGTGGAGGTCACACCGCAGCTTCGTTCGTTGCCAGACGATCTCACGAAAGCTGCTCTCCGGGATATGCACCATGCGGAAGCTCAGAATGGGAGCGCCAAAATGGTCCGCGCTATGTACTTCGCCAGGGTTGACTATTACGACGTTATCGGCAGCGATATGCTCCGTTTTGCCGTCGCAATTAAATTGCATATCACCGGAATCAATCAGTCCAACGGCAAATTCCTCGTGCCAATGAGGTTCAATGCAATACCTGAGGATGTGCTCTGCATGAAGCGCATTGATGCTACCACCTAAATTGATTGTCGACCATGAGTGAATCTGCTCCGGCACTGGGGAATACCTCCTCCCAACGATCCTCTCCGTATTGATGTCTTCCGCACCCATCTGGATTCAGATCGTCGAGTGAAAGAAAAGTTTGAGCGCAAGCGGCACGCAGCAAAACAGCTTACAACCCGTAGCTTCCTCTCGTCCCGCGGCATTCAACGCTGAGCAATATCGTTCTATACCCGCTGCTGATTCGTTCCTATGATTGAATCTTGTGCGCGGAGGATTGAAACTGCCCTCGCATTGGGCGGGTTGTCTGATTGCAACAATCACTTAACTAACCTGCATGCTCTTTCGCGAGCTAAAGGAAAAAAGGAGATCCGTTTATGAAAGTAGGTTTTATAGGTGCCGGTAAGGTAACGGGTACGTTTGGCCGCCATTTGATCACCGCTGGTCATACCGTGGTCGTGTCCAATTCCAGAGGTCCTGAGACACTGGCTGATTTTGTCGCTGATCTTGGTCCAGGCGCCATCGCGGGGAAGAGGGAGCAGGCGGCCGAGTGCGACGTGGTTATTCTCGCTGTACATTGGGTGAATGTGCGTGAAGCGCTGAAAGGTATCGATTGGCGTGACCGGATTCTGATCGATGCGACGAACGCGCATATAGGTCCAAAACTCGATATCAGTCTGGCGGGAGTCACCAGATCGCGGGCCGCGTTGAAGGGGCGCACATCGAGCGAGATAGTCGCTGAGATGGCAGTTGGCGCACGGCTTGTAAAATCGATCAGCAACATGCCGATGGCCTGGATACAGGACTTCTCGCCGAACAAGCCCCGTACCGTCATCTTCACATCCGGCGACGACACCGAAGCCAAACAGCTAGTGATCGAGTTGATCAACAGCACTGGATTGGCTGCGATTGATCTCGGATCACTCGCAGCAGGGGGTGCCATGCACGAGGTCGGCGCTCCCTTGTCCGGGGTCGATCTCCACTTCGTCCGCCGGCTTCGGTGATTCCTGCTCTCACATCCAAATGTGACCTTTATAACCTTCGTCTTCAAGGAGATAACACATGAAGCGTTTCGTCAGCGGCGTCGTCTTTGCTCTCACGATTCTCACGGGCACTGCGAGCTTTGCTCAAAGCCCATTACCTGCTGAGAGCAACAAGGCTCTCCCTGCCGGCACCGCTTCGGATACTGTCGACGTTCAGCATGTGATCGACGCCTACCACGAAGCCGTTCTCACTCACGACGGATCTCGACTAGCGCATCTATTTATTCCGCAAGGCAGTATGTGGCTCAACGTGCTTTCCGATGACGCTTACGCTCATGCGAAAGTGAAATCGCCGGATGCGGTGAAGATTCGTGTTGGCAGCTACACGGATTTCGCGAAGGTGGTTTCGACCTCAAAGGCCAGCTTCAATCCGACGCACACACATCTGCAGGAGAACAGCGACGGGACGATTGCGTCGGTGTACTTTGACTTCGTATTTCTAGTAGACGGAAAGGAACAAAATCGCGGAAGCGAGACTTGGGTGTTGGTTAAAGGAACCGATGGTTGGAGGATAGCCGCAATTACCTACTCGTCAAATCCACACATTGAGGCGTTTGAAGAAAAGGTCCCGGCATTTCGAAAGAAGTGAGACCAAACTGAGAACAGGAGAACACGATCATGACACAAACCCCGAATACTTTGCATAACGGCGTGAGCCGCAATGAAGCACGTTTGTCCAAGGAGGCCTCCACGAGAAAGCAGGCTCCCGGTCAGAACACTAGTATCCGCCACGTTGGAGTACGCGCCGCCAACCCGGCGGTGTCGGCGGAATTCTACAGGGACGTTCTTGGCATGGAGATCACCGGCGGGAGCGCGCCTGATCATCCGCTCGGAGCGACCGCCTTCCTGAGCAGCCGTCCCGATGAGGCGCACGAAATAGCCTTGGTCGCCAACCCCGCTTTTGCCCGCGTCGCGAATGAAGTACGCCAGGCATTCTAGGGGTAGAAAACCATCAGCCGAAGGCCTCGAAATCCCGGCGCGATGTTCCAGCCAGCTTGTCTCCTGTTACGTCGAGGTGCTGGCGAGGTTTCGTCCTGACTACGCGCTGCTTGCAGAGTTGCGAGCTACGGACGGGGAGGACGACTACCAGCGAATTGGCGTCATACCTGAGGAATGGTTTGAAAGCAGGTTTATCGGTACTGCCGAGGTTCAAGGGAACTAGCCGCCCTCTACAGTCCGGCTTGGGTCTCACACCTTCGCTCGCGGCTTCAACCGCTGTGCATAGAGCTTGGGCTGACGGATTTTGATGTCAGCGTTCTGATACAGGCCGAGAAGCGAATTGTCACACAGAGACCTTCGAGCAACAACCTATCTGATAGCAGGGGCTTATCAAATGCCGCTTTAAACAATATCGCTCCGGGTAGTCCTTCTAGACCATCTTCTATGGTGTATTACAAGATCGTATTTCGGGTCTTGAAGGAAGAAGGTCGCCATGCTTACGCTCGCCATGCTTACGTCTTTAGCTCTGCTCTATCTCGTGCCGGCGATTGGTGCCGTGATTTTCATCGTCACTGTGATCGAGGATAATTTTCATTCACACCATCATCACCACAGCTAAGCGGACATTGCCCATCGCGCAATTATGTCAGGAGGTTCCTTATGTTTCACACAATTATGGTTGCCTATGATGAATCACGAGAAGCTGCTCATGCCCTGGCGTCGGCCATCGAACTGGCTAGTCCTCTTGGAGCTGATTTGAAAATCGTCACCGTCGTCGAGGCTCTGCCTTCCTTTTACAATGTCGCTGCGATCGTCTCCCCATCCGTACTCTCCGAGTCTCTGGAAGACAAGCGCAGCCGGCTCAGAACTCTTCAACAAAGCGCTATAAAGAGAGCGACCTTGGCTGGCGTTAAAGCGGAAGCAATCCTGGTCGACGGAGGCGAGGTGTCCGGGATCGTGCGAGCAGCCCAACGCGAGCATGCAGATCTCCTGGTCATCGGCCTCCCAAAACATCACGGGCTCGGAGCGTTCAATTCTACGGCGCACGACGTGGCGGACCATACCCCTTGTCCTCTGCTCGAGGTCAACTAGAACGCCTCCCCTCATTCGTCGGTGTGGGTCAGAACAGATTCGCCGGTGATCGCGTAGTAGTGTCCGTCGAGCTCAAACAGGGCCAGCAACCATCCCCATGAGAATCGTTGCTGGCCCACTTGCTCTCAGATGCATTTCAGGAGATTCGCCAGGACCGGAGAGCGAGTGTCTTTCATCCACAGGAACGTCAGGCCCACCTGAATCCGGCTATCGCGTATCGGCCGAAGTGTCACACCTCGCCGTATAAGAACCTGAACAGAGGCTGGAAGAATCGAAACGCCGAATCGGGCACAAACTAAGCCGAGAGCTGTCTGGGCTGTGGTGATTTCCTGGACTTTCTTTGGCTGAAAGCCCGCGTCGGCGCATTCCGTCATGATGGCGTGGTGCAAAATCTCCGCCGCCGAATTCGATGGCAGTATAAAGACCTCTTGCGTGAGTTCTGCAAGGGCGACGGAGTCCTTTCCGGCAAGCGGATGGTCCTCAGGCAGAGCGATCACTAGGGATTCAGGCTTGAGTTCACGGTAAGCGAAGTCTGCATCGGGCAGTGCGTACATCAGGCCAATATCGATCTCTCCGCTCCTTAATGCGAGTTTCTGGGCTGTGCTGCCTGATTCGATCAGAGCTACTTCGACATCTGGAAACTCTGTACGAAAGTTCTGCAGAAGATTTGGTACAACCGTGAGTCCTGCGGTGCTTTGGAACCCAAGAACGAGTTTCCCCACCTCGCCGCGTGCAGCGCGCTGGGCGGTCTTCTGCGCATGGGCGAATTGACGAAGACTCTGCTCCGCCTCAATGAGGAAGATCTGGCCGGCTTCTGTCAGACGGAGATGACGGCTCTTGCGATGGAAGAGTTCGACCCCCAACTCACTCTCGAGCTGCTGAATGTTCTGAGTGAGTGCCGGCTGGGCGATGTGAAGCCGCTCCGCTGCTCTTCTGACGTGCAAAGACCTGGCTACTTCGATGAAGTACCGTAGATGGCGATTCTCCAGCATGTGCTTTCTTCTCAGTTATTGACTTCGAACGTCAGTCAAGTATGACAGGTAGGCCCAGAGGCAAGCTGGCTAGTCCGAAGACGGACCGCTGCTCCGGGCTTATGAGCGAACTCATCCACCCTCTAGCACGCGGGTTCGGCGAGTTGCACGCTTGCGCACTTTCATTTTGAGCTGGTTCAAGTTCACCTCACCGAAGTCCTGACAAGACACACTGGCTCCCGTCCCGGCTATTGCCCCCCTGTGCTAGCTTAGAAGCATGCCGGTGGCTGTGATGGGATCAAGGAGCGCAGGGGACGGCAGGTATCGGACCTTGCTTGAAGTGTCCGGCGCCATCGCATCCCAGCCCAACTTGAAGGCTGTCCTGCAGAGTTTGCGCCGTCTGTTATCGAGCGTTGTGCCTTTCGACTCGGCTAGCCTTTCCCTGCTGTCCGACAACGGGAATTCGATCCGACTCATCGCATTTGACCGAAGCCCGGAAGCTGTTCAACTCGAAATTGGCACGGAGGTTCCGCACTTGGGGACCGCGGTTGGAAGAGCCATCAACGAACAAAGACCGATATACATTCCTGACCTGCAGGCCGAGCTTTCCCGGATTCCCCAACTGGCATCGCAAGCGGTGCTTCGGACTCCGCATTGCGCATACATATTTCCCATCTCGATATCCGGGAAGAAACTGGGAACGTTGACATTTGCGACTGCGCAGAGAGAGCAATTCAGCCCTGACGACATGGAACTTATGATCTCCGTCTCATCGCATGTTGCCGTAGCGCTTGAGGGAGCGGTTGCCCGCGATGCCGCAGAACTGTACCAACGGCAATTAGCGCACGAGCGCGATCGGCTTCGACTGCTACTCGAAATCAATAATCAGGTTGTGACGCAGTTGGACGTCAATGAGCTTTTCCGCTCCGCTTCATCGTCGATTCGCAAATACTTTGCCAATGACTTCACCGGTTTCTGGCTTATTGATAAACGCTCTAACCGGCTCGAATGCGCGGTTCTCGATTTTCCCGGCGGGAAGGGCTTCCTTGCGGATCTTCCTGTCCGTGAAGTCACTGATCAGGAACTTGAGAAGATGCGTACTCGGACCGCTGAGATCTGGTCGGAGCAGGATATCGAAAAGCTTCGGCCAGCCGTTCTCGAACGACTGAAGGACGAATCGATTGTTACCATGGCCGTAGCCCCCCTAGGGACACCGAACGGACCCCTTGGGTTTCTCGGCATGGGGAGCAAGCGGTCTAACAACTTTGGACAAGAAGATCTCGACATTCTATCCCAGATTAGCGCGCAGATTTCCCTGGCTTTGGACAACGCGCTCGCGTATGGACGACTCAGCGCATCAAAAAATCGCCTGGAAGACGAGCGCTTGTATCTCGAATCGGAAATCCGCGGGGAATACAACTTCGAGGATCTCGTTGGCAAGAGCGCCGCTCTGCGTAAAGTCCTTGAGCAGATCGAGATTGTCGCCCCAACCGGATCTACTGTGTTGCTGCACGGCGAGACGGGAACCGGGAAAGAACTGATTGCGCGCGCAGTGCATAATCTCAGTCCAAGACGAGACCGAACGTTCGTACGCCTCAATTGTGCTGCGATTCCATCCGGGCTGGTCGAAAGCGAACTGTTCGGACATGAAAAGGGTGCGTTCACTGGCGCTCTGATGCAGAAACGCGGCCGTTTTGAAATTGCCGATGGCGGCACGTTGTTCCTGGATGAAATCGGCGACATTAGTCTGGAGCTGCAGCCAAAGTTGCTGCGCGCGTTGCAGGAACAAGAGTTCGAGCGCCTGGGAAGCAACAAGACCGTTCATGTTGACGTTCGCCTTATCGCGGCGACGCATAGGGATCTGTCGCAGATGATCCGCAACCATCAATTCCGCGAGGATCTGTTTTACAGGCTCAATGTTTTTCCAATTGAGATACCACCACTTCGCGAGCGACGGGAGGATATCCCGCTCCTTGTGCACTATTTTGTTTCGCGGTTGTCAGGCCGGATGCGGAAGCGCATCAAGTCAATCCCGAAGCGCGCAATGGATGCGTTGACGAATGCGGCATGGCCCGGCAATGTTCGAGAGTTGGAGAACTTCATTGAGCGGGCCGTCATTCTTACGCAGGGAGACGAGTTAAATATCCCGCTGATTGAACTTAAGCAGTCCTCTGTCCGAAATGCCTCTCCCGGGACATTCCAGGAAGCGGAAAAGCAAGCGATCGTCGACGCACTAAAAGCGGCCTCGGGACGAATCTCCGGTCCGGGAGCGGCTGCGGAACGCCTCGGGCTGAAGCGCACAACGCTGCAAAACAAAATGCGGCGACTCAACATCACGAAAGCCAATTACTGAAGCCCTCATGCGATCCCATGCATGGGGCGCCTGAAACGGGCTGGCTTCAAGTTTCACCAGAACCGCACCTGCCCGTATGCGGGCACCGCCCGCAGTAGGGCAGCGGCGACGATTGGTCGCACATCTGGAGCGCCAGCAAACCCAACGACTTACGTAGAACCTCCGGTGGCACACTGCGTGCAACTATCTCATGCGGCGGAATCGGGCAAGACTCGCTTAAGGAGGCCGTATCTACCCAACGTCTGCTCTTCCTGCGCTCGAGTAACTAGTCCTTGAGGGCCTGGCATCCTCACAAAGATTCGGATTAATAAGAAAAGGTCAGGATTAATAAGTGGGCGGCGATACTCCGCTCAAGATGAGCTTGATAGGTCGGCCTCTGTCTTTGGTTGCCTGAATCCAAGAATAATTTTGGGTTGAGATTGCTGGCCCTTCTTATCAGATAATTCCAGACATTCATAAGAAGATCCGCCATCTGGTGACAAAGTTATTACATCTCCGTGACATCCAGGGTGCGGCGGCGGGTTACGCTCTGTGAGGGTTTTTTCCTGCTCATCCCCGCTTGCATGAAAAGATCCTTGTGTTGCATCCAGCTCTGTCAGCCAATGCGACAGCCGCCGTGAAAGTGGGGCCTCACAGCTTCAGGAGATTCAAATCATGAAGATGTTCCTATCCCTGGCCACAGCTGGATCGCTGATCTTGTCCGGGTCAACATTTGCTTACGCGCAGCACTACACCCAGGTCGATCTCGTGGCCAACACGTCAGGCGTAGCCCCCGTCACCGACCCTAATCTTGTTAATCCCTGGGGAGTCTCGCGCACTTCCAGCAGCCCTTGGTGGATTTCCGACAACGGGACTGGCCTGAGTACCCTTTACAACGGCGCTGGGGCCATCAATCCACTCGTCGTGACCATTCCTAAAGCAGACCCCAACAGCAAGACCTTCCCCACTGGGACTCCCACGGGCACGATCGCCAATGGCAGCCCGACGGATTTCCTCCTGGCCGCAGGCGCACCCGCGTCTTTTCTTTTCTCCACCATTGACGGCACCATCTCCGGATGGAACCCAACCGTTGGAGTAGCCAGCGGCGGTGCGCCGCCGTCCACGCACGCCGTAGTGGTGGTAAAAACCACCGACGGATCCAGCTATACCGGCCTCACCAGCGCCAGCGTCAACGGCAAGCGCTACCTCTACGCCGCCAACTTCAACAAAGGCACGGTCGACGTCTACGACAACGCCTTCAACAAAGTCACTTTGCAGCCAAGCGGGTATGGAGATCCTGATCGGGACCACAATTCTGAAAACGAAAAGCCCTTCACCGACGATCGGCTTCCTCGGAACTTCGTGCCCTTCAACGTCCAGGCCATCGGTAACGACATCGTCGTCACCTTCGTCCTCCACCAGGAAGGCAATCCCCTGGAAACCGATGGCCCCGGCCTGGGGTACGTCGACATCTTCTCTTCCGATGGTCAACTTCTCAGACGCCTCGAACACGGAGACTGGCTCAATGCACCCTGGGGCGTAGCTCTCGCGCCTCTCGACTTCGGCGTATTTAGCCACGACCTCCTCATCGGCCAGTTCGCCGGCGGCGGAACCACTGATGGCAGCGGCACCATTGCCGCCTACGATTTCGCCACCGGTAAGTTCATCGGCCTCGTCCAGGACGCAACTGGAAAGACGCTCTCCATTAACGGCCTCTGGGCCCTCAGCCCCGGCAACAGCGCCTCCCCCGGTAGTTACGACCCCGCCGGCTCGCCTGGCTCCGAACTTTATTTCACCGCCGGCCCCAACCACGGCACGGGCGGCCTCTTTGGTTACCTCAAACCCGTCTCAACAGAACTGACCGTGGGTAACGACCAGTAATCCAAGAGCTACAATTACACTAGTGCGAAGCCCAGATCTCGGCCTCGAAATCTGGGCTTCATCTTTTTCATACAATCCGCGTCTTTTGCATCTTGACGCTGTTCAGATGATGGGTGGCGCCGCTCCACGAAGCCGACCCTCTGGAGCCAGTCGATCATTTGGATCGTTGGGTGGGAACGTTGGGCGGGAGCGTTGGGCGAACCGGACCAGCCGCGTCGATCCCTGTGAATCCTCCGCTCTGCCCACATTTAGGCACTGCCCGTATTAGGGCATGGCAACACTCGCGTCGCACCCAGACTCCTCGCAACTACAACAACTTACACCGCCTTCTGTTGGCATGCCAGTTGCACTATCTTATGCGGCGGGGTGAAGAAATCCGCCGAAAGAGATGGAACGATGTTGTGTCGAGTGGAGATCACCAATGCTGCGTGTCGAGTTTCAGGACGTTGACAACACCCTGACCATGCGGCTGGAAGGCCGGTTCGTCGGGCCATTCGCGGAGGGCACAAGGGATCTGGTGACGCGCTCAAAGATTCCGCTGCGACTTGTCGTGAACTTATCGGAGGTGACATTCGTCGATGCGGTCGGCGAAGAGATGCTGTCGTGGTTAGCTCGAATTGGAGGGAGGTTTATTGCCGACAACTGCTATCCCCTCCACGTCTGCGAACGCCTGCATTTGCCGATGGCACCCAAACGTGCCGAGGCCCGCTCCAGGGCGATGTAACGCGGTCGCGGGCGTTGTTGAAGTTCATTCGCGCGTGAATAGCAAGGGAGAAAGCAACATGAAAGACGACACTGAAGACTATCCGGTCTCCTACCTGTTGTACGTGTCTGGTTCCTTGGTGGCGATTGCTCTCGTAGCGGCGGTTGTGTGGGTTTTCCTGTCTTAGCCCCTGGGCATGTTGCCTGCCACACCGCCGCGCATCATTGGAGAAATCCTGAAGCTATCAGGCACTTGTTGCCGCATTGAACGATTTCAACAACAGAATCCGTGAGATTGCGGAGCTGGTGAAGAGGGAAGGCCGTCGCATTATTGCCAGGTAAGGGGTCAACCATGGAATGGTTTCATTCGATAGAACGAGGCAACCAGGAACAACCCCAGGGAAGCCTTGCTTCGAACCACGAGATCAAATCGGCTTTCATCGAGCAACGCGATTATTTGAACTGGGTTGCGCTGCTCATTACCGGAGACCACGCTCTCGCAGACCAGGCGGTGATAAACGCGAGCGATCTGTCCAAGAGCAGTAGTAGCGTATTTCGCGACTGGCTCATCGGCTGGACGAAATCTGCAACGGTGCGCGCGGCGGTAAGAGAGGTTCGCGATCTAATCTCTGCATCGGCGAGTCGCTATACCGATTCCTCCTGCGAGCACCCCGATCATGATGTGCTTTCCGACGATCAGATCGCTTCGCTTCGGCATGTCGATGCACAAGACGTTGTTGCGGCGCTTGATCCACTGGCCCGCTCCGCACTGGTGCTGCGGGGAATACAACATTTCTCGATTGGTGATTGCGCCCTCCTGTTGGATATGCCCCGACGAATTGTCGGGGCTGCGTATTGCCGGGCTGTCCGTTGGAATAACGAGCGTGCCGGTGCGCATGGAACGCCGAATGGAGATGGGGCGGCCTCTCGCCATTGATTACACATCCGCAGAAACACAAGCTACGACAGGTGGAAAGGAAGAAAACGTGCAGAGAATAACCAAGACAAAGATGAGAACAAGGCACCGGGCGAATGGTAGGTAGGGATCGCGCGGAGAGCGCTCGCCCCTATAGCGGGAAATTGTGCAGCTTAATCCTGTTGCTGGTCGTCGCGACGACTGCATCCCCGGCGCAGGTGATGTCACCGAATTCCGGAAGTATTCCCAGCGGCCCCGCCACCAATTCGGTTCTACAGCTCACGCTGAGCGAAGCTATCAACCAGGCCGTGCGCTACAACCTGGGGGCGATCGAGAGTGACGAGAATGCCCGGGCGGCTCGCGGGCAAAGACTGCTTGCGTTAAGCCACCTTCTTCCCCAGGTAAGTGCTGGGATAAATGAGAACGTTGACCAGGTAAATCTCACAGCCCTGGGCCTCGGCGCGGTCAAGATACCCGGTGTCCCTGCGGTTGTTGGCCCCTTCAGCTACAGCACGGCGAGTGCAAGTCTTAGCCAAACCCTGTTCAGCTACGAATCGATCCAGCGTTTCCGAGCTGCCCGCACCTCCGAGCAGGCAGCGCAGCTCAGCTACAAAGACACGCTCGACGTAATTACGCTCACCGTGGGCAACGCTTATCTGCAGGTCATCGAAGCCAGCTCGCGGATTGAAGCGAAAGAGGCGCAAGTGCAGAATGCGAGGGCTCTCTACGATCAGGCGGTAGACGAATTCCAGGCCGGTACAAGACCGCGGATCGACGTGACTCGGACGGAAGTCCAGCTTCATACCGAAGAGTACAACCTGAGCGTGGCACGCAACGACTTCGCAGTCACGAAACTCAGGCTCGGCCGCGCCATCGGATTACCTCTTGGCCAGGCCTTCGAGATAGCGGACCAACTCCCGTATGGCGACATCCAGCCGCCTACCGTCGAAGATGCCCTCAAGATGGCCTACAACTCGCGCAGTGACTTCCGCTCGGCTCTCGATTCAGCCAAATCAGCCGAGCAAGGGCTATCTGCCGCCAAGGGCGAACGTTATCCTGTCGTGGCTGTAAATGGTGATTACGGCGACCAAGGGCCAACACTCAGCCAGTCCCACGGAGTCTTCGGTTTCCAGGCGGGGATCAATGTACCCGTCTACACCGGTGGCCGGATCAAGGGCGACATAACCCAAGCGGAAGCGACTCTGCACCAGAGGAAAGCGGAAGCAGAGAACATCCGCGGGCAAATTGACTACGACGTTCGCACGGCATTTCTCAATCTGAATTCCGCCAGAGAGCAAGTGCAAGTCGCTCATCAGAATGTGAGCTTGGCCAACGAAAACGTCGCTCGTTCCAAGGACCGCTTTGCGGCAGGCGTGACCGACAGCGTCGAAGTGGTGCAGTCCGAGCAGTCGCTGGCCAGCGCCAACGACCAATACATCACCAGCCTCTATAGCCACAATCTCGCAAAACTGGCGCTCGCTCGTGCCCTCGGCGTTGCACGAGGCAGTTTCAACCAATATCTCGGAGGACGCTAAGTGTCTGCACTACAGACGGAGTTCAAGGAAACAAATTCCAGCGCGGTGGCGACGGCGATACCAGAATTGTCCCGCGGCAACCAAACGAAGCAGGGCATCCGCCGGATTTTTGACGACCATCCCGTGGGCGCTCGGGCCGTGGCATTGCTGCTACTTGCCGTTGTGGCTGTGGGAGGTGGACTCTTCTTGTGGAATAGCCTGGCGTGGGAGTCGACTGACGACGCACAAGTCAATGGTCACATCATGCCGTTGAGCGCGCGGATCAATGGTTATGTGCTCGAAGTCCCAGTGATCGAGGGACAGCTTGTGCATGCGGGTGATGTGCTTGTGACCATCGATCCTAAGGACTATAAGATCGCCCTGGAACAGGCTCGTGCGACGTTCGAAGACGCGGAGGCCACTGCTGCAAGTTCTCGCTTCAACATACCGATCACCTCCGTTACCACACAAAGCAATGTCGATTCAGCAAGTACTGCGGTGACAAATGCAGAGGCGGGATTCAAGGCTGCAGAGCAGAATCTCGAGTCTGCGAAAGCCGTTTTGGAACAGGTTGAAGCCAATGCGGCGAGGAGCGACGCGGACCTGGTGCGCTACGAGCAACTAGTCGCAAAGGAAGACATTTCACATCAGCTGTACGATCAAGCAGTCGCCGCGGCTAAAGCAAATCGATCCGGCGTCGCGTCAGGCCAAGCGAATGTGCAGGCGGCTGAACAAGCGGTGCGCCAGGCGCAAGGAAAGCTATTGCAGGCGAGGGCCGATTTACGCAGCGCTCAGACCGCACCGGAACAGGTTTCGATGACGATCGCGAAGGCACACGCGGCCGATGCCCAGGAGCTCGAACGCAAGGCACAGCTCGATCAAGCAGATCTCAACCTTAGCTATACGGTCGTTCGTTCTCCAGTGACAGGAATTATCGGTAAGAGAACGGTCGAAGTGGGCCAGAACGTCGCCATCGGGCAGGAATTGGTAGAAGTAGTGCCGCTCGACGATGTCTGGGTTACCGCCAACTTTAAGGAAACACAACTTGCCCACATGCGGCCGGGGCAACCCGTCGAAATCAAGGTGGACGCCTACGGCCGCAAATGGCAGGCACACGTCACCAACATGGGCGCCGGCGCAGGCTCGGTGTTCAGCCTGTTGCCACCGGAGAACGCCACTGGCAACTTTGTGAAGGTTGTGCAGCGGGTGCCAGTGCGCCTCGATTTTGATCGCTCTGCAGGACCGGACTTCAACGTGGAAGGACTGCTGAAGCCCGGCTTGTCCGTTGAACCCGAAGTGAGGGTGCGATGAACGCTACCGGAGAGGATCTCTGGCAGCCAAAAGTCAACCCCTGGATCATTGCGGCGGCGGTTTCGCTGGCGGCGTTCATGGAGGTGCTTGATACCAGCATCGCCAATGTGGCGTTGCCACACATCGCCGGCGGTCTGGCGGCCAGCAATGACGAAAGCACGTGGGTGCTAACAAGCTATTTGGTCTCCAATGCAGTCGTTCTACCGCTCAGTGGATGGCTGGTCGCATCGCTGGGGCGGAAGCGCTTCTTCTTAATCTGCATTACGTTTTTTACCGCGAGTTCCTTTCTCTGTGGCATCGCGCCCAGCCTTGGGTTTCTGCTTCTGTTTCGCGTCATGCAAGGCGCGTTCGGTGGGGGCTTACAGCCGATGGCGCAGTCCATCCTGGGCGATAGCTTTGTTCCCGAGAAGCGAGGGCTGGCCTTTTCGCTGTATGGAATTACGACGATCTGCGCTCCTGCCATTGGTCCGACGCTGGGGGGCTGGATCACAGACAACTACTCTTGGCGCTGGATTTTCTACATTAACGTTCCGGTTGGCATTCTGGCACTCATACTGGTCTATCAGCTGGTCGAAGATCCACCCTACATTACCCGCCTGAAAGCCCGGCTCTCCGGCTTCGACTTCGTCGGATTTTCTCTGCTGACCCTGGGCGTAGGCGCATTGCAGATCGTCCTCGACAAAGGACAGGAAGACGACTGGTTCGGATCTCATTTTATTACCACCTTGGTCGTGATCGCCTTCGTGGGCCTAATTTCCCTGGTCATTTGGGAATGGCTTCAGAAAGAGCCCATCGTGGATGTGCGTTTGTTCAAGAACTTCAACGTCGCGACCACCAATCTGATGTTTCTCATGCTGGGAGCGGCCCTATTCAGTTCCACGGTACTCATGCCGCAACTCCTGCAGACTCTTATGGGATATACGGCACAAAAGGCAGGGATGGTGCTTTCCGCCGGCGCCCTGGTTGTGCTGGCTGTTCTCCCGATGGTAGGCAAACTGACCACCCGATTTCAAGCGCGTCATATCATCGCCTGTGGCTGGATAGGTCTGGCAGCAGCCATGTACCTATCGAGCAAACAGATCGATCTCCTTATGAGTTTCCGCTCGGCCACTCGTATTACGTGTCTGGCAGTACATTCCCGTGGCCTTTCTATTTGTCCCCCTCACACTCGCCGGATATGTCGGCTTGGCGCCTGAAAAAACCAATGCTGCCGCCGGGCTCATGAACTTCTTTCGCAACATGGGGCAGAGCGTCGGCACGTCCGCCGTCACGACCCTGATTGCTCGACGGAGTCAGTACCATCAATCCGTCTTGGCGGAATACACAGCTACTGGCCGGTTTCACAGCTCTATAAAAGTTCTTGCCATACGACTGACGCGCTCCGGCTTGAGTGCTCATGCCGCTCAACAACAGGCCCTGGGACGCCTGTACGCTGTGGTTCAGGACCAAGCGGCGGTTCTCTCTTACATCGATGTGTACTGGCTGCTGGCAATGGGCTCCGTGATTATGTTTGTAGCCTCATTTCTGCTGAAGAGAAACGAACCAGGCAAGAGTGCGAAGGTATCGGTTCACTAGAATGTTAGGTCAAATGGTCCCCTTGCCGATGACCTTTGTTTGCCAGAGGCGCAGCCTGGTTTTACTCCTCGACAAGCAGCTATGCCATCGGCGGCTATGGCGACGTCGTTCTCCTGTCGCTGTGGGGCACCTTAGGTCTGGTTGAAAGTCTCGACACTGCGAACCTGATGAGTTGTTCTGGCTGTCGAGAAAGGGCGTCCAATGGCGGAAATGGCTTCACGAAATCTCTGCGCTGCCAGTTCGATCGCGCGTCGCTTCTCGTCTGTCTGACTCTGGCTGCGGTCGAACGCGTCAAGTGCAGCCTGCAGTCCAAGAGGACGGAGTTCCATTCTTTGAGACCTGCCCCAGCATGTATGTGCCGCGCCCGGTGTCTCTCCCCGGCACCACGACAAACTGCAGGGTATCGGCCTTGAGGCCGTACGCAAACGCCCTGAAATGAAGTCGCTTTAGCCGCTGCGTAGCCAGGGCCCGCGGTCGGCATCGAATGCGACGGCACGGTCGCGAAGTGCTTAGCAAGATTTTTCAAAGGTCAATACACTTCTTTTCTCTCCCTTACCCTCCTCGATGGATATGTAGCAATTGATAGGCAAGTTCGCGTAGCGTTCGATTAATCCGCTGGGCTTCGGCCATCTGATTTCCAGCCAATCAATTTTTGGGTGTGCTTCAGCTCCCAGAACCACACGCGGGTCGTGCGAGGCGAGATAGCTGCCCCCGCCAACTTTAAAATGGTGGCGCCTCAAATTACCCGCTTGCCACGTGATAAGCGCCCCAATTGCATCTCGATTCGCCTTCTTTCCGATAAGCGTAAGCCCTAACCAATGGTTCCCGCGGGCTGCAGTATTCCGCAATAACAGCGGGGCGCCATTATTTACGGACACCAGAACATCGACTGCGCCGTCGTTATCGAAGTCGCCCACCGCCAGGCCGCGGGCGGCAAATCGTTGGCTGAAGATCGAGCCTCCAAGTTTGCTCACATTTTCAAAACGGCGTTCCGGTCCACCGCCCTTATTCCGAAACAACAACATCGGTTCCGCGTACTTCACGTCGTCTGTGCGGGTTTCGACCCGGTCGTCCGGATGCCCATTCGCAATAAATAAATCGACGTTCCCGTCATTGTCGAAATCAAAAAATTTGAGCCCCCAGCCGCTCATCAGCATGGTGCTCTGTCCAATTCCATTCGGCATAGCCTGGTCATCAAAGGTCAGATTGTGCTGGTTGCGATAGAGGGAATATTTCTCGTGATCTACGTTGGTTACGAAAAGATCCATCCACCCATCGCAGTCGTAGTCTGCCGAATCGACACCCATTCCAGACCGTGGGCTGCCGTCTTCGCTGTATGCAATCCCGGCTTCGACACCAATATCTCTGAATTTTCCCTTGCCATCGTTGACGAGTAGAAAGTTGGCCACCGTATCGTTGGCAACAAAGAGATCCATATTGCCGTCATTGTTGACATCCGTAGCCACCACACCCCATGCTTTTCCCAAATATCGTGCGATCCCGGACTCTTTGCTCACATCAGTGAACGTCCCATCTCCATTGTTGTGAAAGAGCCAGCTCGGCATCGGCGTGTAAATCCTGGGCACGCAATAGTAACGCTCACCTGTGGCCGAGTTTCCACAGAACTTATTCTTGTCTTTGCTGAAATCGACAAATCGGCACACGAATAGATCGAGTTTTCCATCGTTGTCGTAGTCAAACCAAACGGCGCTGGATGCCCAACCCGGCGCCTCGACTCCGGCTTTCTTTGTGACGTCGGTGAACGTCCCATCTCCATTGTTATGGTACAGAATACTGGCGCCGTACTGAGTCACATACAGGTCGGGAAACCCATCATTGTCAAAGTCGCCCACAGCCGCTCCCATTCCATAACCGCCTCCGGGAACCCCTGCATGCGCGGTGACGTCAGTGAATGTGCCATCACGATTGTTGCGATAAAGGGCATTGCGCAGTGGCGGAGAAGGATCATAAAAATCGCAGCGGCCGCTATTCACGAAATACAGGTCCATCCAACCATCGCAATCGTAATCGATGAAAGCACAGCCGGCTCCCGTCGTCTCGGGAAGATAGTATTGCGGCGACCGGCCATTGACGTGTTGCCAGCTGATTCCGCTGGCAGAAGGCGCCACCGGAACAAACAAAGGACTTGAATCCTGTAGGCCGCCAGTTGCCGACTCCGCGGAGGATGAGAACAATAGGGGAACAGTCGAACCAAGGCCGCTTCTGCAAAGACCTAATAACCCGATGCTTTTGAGGAAAGAGCGCCTGGAACTCATAAGCACATCGAACGGGGAACGAGCCATCCTTGCTCGCAAAACTCTCCAACGATCTGTGTCATCGTCCACCCTCAGCAACTATTCTCTCACCGGCTAACCACGCACTAAGGGCAGACGGGCATCTTGCGTCTTCCAGCTTGATCGAAGCCAAACATGATCCGGATCCTCCGTAACCATCATGGAACGCGAGGTCCCTGCAAGGAAATTGAGATAGTAGATGTCATATCCGGGGCCAGCCACGACGGGATGATATCCGTCCCTCACCAGAACCGCGTCACCATCGCGCACCTTGAGGATGGAATCCCTCGCATAGTCCGAACTATAAAGATTCTGGAACGCAAAGGCGCCAGGATTCTTCATTCGGTAGTAGTAGATCTCGTCGAGGTCTACTTCGACCGGGGGATTGTGGACCTCGTGTTTATGCGGTGGATAGCTGGACCAGTTACCACCTGGCGTGTAGACCTCCACGATGACCAGTTTGTCGGCCGGAAAATCCGGTGGAATTACATCGATAATTTGCCGTGAGGCATTCTCACCTCCACGCAAATTGCTGGAGAGATCTTTCGGAGTGATCAGCCTGGGCTGCAGGGAAGCGGTGGAAGGTACTCGGCACTCGGCCATTTCGCAAAGCGTCTCCGCCTTGAGAGCGACCCGATTCGATGAAGGAAGATACAAGGTATAAGAAAGTCCGTCAAAGACATTTTTTCTGCCCCCTATCGATACTTCGCCTTCACCCCAATCTGCCACGCAGCTCCCACCCAGGAAAACAATCGCCATTTCTTCGTCCTGGGTATGGAGGGAGAGCGTCTCTCCGGGTGCCAGCCGTCGAACAGCAAAACTCATCCACTCCCAGCCAGCCTCCGCACGGCTGAATCTGAGCAGTTCGCCGGACTGACTTTGAGGGGGATTCTGCGAATGCACGATAGAAGTATCAAGCTTCATTCATTGACTCCAGTAAGCTGGTGAAATCTAGGATTGAAATCACTCGCGAGAAAACTCTGCGTTCGTAAGTTCGTCACAAGCCGACTCACGGCCGGGTTAATCGTGTGGACTAGTAAACCCCAATGGGTTTAACAAGCCATGACACCGTGAAAGTCGCCGTCTTGTTTCTTCACCAAGGCGAGCGATTAATATCGGCCTCACCGGAAGAGCGAGCATATCGCTCCTTGTCAGTGCATTCGTATCAGCATAATAGGAGTAATAATCATCAGAAACGCTGAAGCCACCGGGATAAGTACACCGCGACTGACACCGGACCGATCGGCTACGAATCCTACGGCCGGCGGAATAGCGATGGCGCCTATCCAACCTCCCGTGGTTACCAGGCTGATAGCCGTTCCCACCGATGATGGAAAAAAGTTGCCGGCGAGCCCCAGAGCGGTCGGAAAGATGGCGGCCATGAACCATCCTGCCGCGGACGCAGAGAGGATGACCATTGCTCGTCCTCGTATGACATAGAGTGCGCCCAGGCTGATGACTGCACCCGCGGCACTAAGTAGTAGGAGTAGTTGGGGGCCAAATGTGATGAGAGTCCATTGGCTAGTCCAGCGTCCGGCGATCATAGCCAGGGCGAATATCGAGATAATGCGCGATGCCGACTGCTGTGCGTATCCACGTTCTGTGGTGAAGAACGTAACCGTCCAACTCCATACGGAGAATTCGGTTCCGACGTATAGAAATACCAGGAATATGAGCAACAGTAATCGGGGCTGAACAATGAGTGTCGCTACGCTGGCTAAAGGGAAACTTGCGGCGGCCACAGGGGGAGGGAAAGAAAGTGAGAGATGTAAGACTAGAATTGCGCCGGTCAAAATCGCTGAGGTTTTGAGTACACCAGAAAAGCCGCGGTGCTTGAGTATCGGCATGACGAGAAAAGGAGCAACGAAGGCCCCTACGCCAAAGAAGAGGTTGAGGAGATTGGCGGCGACTTCCCGGTGACTGGTGTTAGCCAGAGAGATCGTCGTATTCTCCCCCGCGATTACCATCGACCCTCCGAGGCCCAGGACGAAAGCGAGAGCATAGAGGAACCTGGCCGATCGAATCGATCCCAAGCCCCAGAAGGCTGCCCCAACCAGGAGCAAGCCCAGGCACGTTACAAGCTTCGTCCCCGAGTAGTCCATCGTTAGCCCGGAAGGCACAGAGGAGACAAGCAGGCCAATGGAGCTGAACATGAAGAACTCGCCGGCCTGAGTTTTGTCCAGCTTAAGCTTTTCCATCAAGTTCGGCAGGACGATGCCCAACATCGCGTTGAGATAACCGTAGATAAACACTCCAGACCAGGCAGCGAAGATGAGCGCCCTGCCACCGATCATGGACGAGTCCTCCGGGCTGAAAAAGCATCCTCTTGTGATTCGACTAGTCCAAACCAACGAGCGTCGGCCACCCCCCGGCCGGGAGATAGGCAAGTCGCCCGCTGCATTCGTGAATGAGCGGTCATGTCCCTTTGCCGTCGCGCCAAGCCGAACCTTTCCATTGCTGCTTGATATATTCAGCAGCCCTGAAGGCGACTGCCTGGATTGTTAGTGATGGATTGAATCCAGCATCGGTTACCAATACGCTCCCATCCGTGATGAAGAGATTGTCGACATCATGGCTTTGACAATAGGAGCTGACGACAGAAGTTTTGGGGTCATTTCCCATTCTACAAGTGCCGTTTTGGTGGTCTCCGACTCCGCCCCTAGCGTTACCACCGCGCCAGGTCTTGATAGCCCCGGCCTCTTTCAGCAATTGTTCTTGCCGGTCCATTACGAAATTGGCAACATCAAAATCTTCCTGAATGTAAGAATGTGTAATTCGAGCGACCGGCATATCCCAAGCATCACGAACCTTTGGATCAAGATCCACACGGTTTCTCTCTTGGGGCAACGCCTGGCAGTTGCTGCCAAGATGAATGTAACGATAGAAATACTTGCGCTGAAAGTCCTTGTGGGCTTTCCCCCACGTGGCCTCGCCGGGGGGGCGGCTCGACGCAAACTCAATCGGAAGCGTGCAATAGTAGTTGTAGATATAGCCGCCCCCGCGTATTTCACGGCCGCGCGGGTGATTCCAGTCGTTGAAAGCTATCGATGGACCAGGGCCCTTGTCGTGAGGGATCTCCCGGTCGAAAATGCCCATTACGTCCGCTCCCGTATGATCGTTCACGTTTCGGCCCACTTGCCCGGATGAATTCCCCAGCCCGTGAGGATGAAATTTGTCTGCTGAGTTGAGCAACAGCCGCGCCGATTCGGTAGCGGAACAAGCAACTACGATCAAATTGGCATACTGTTCATGACCCTTTTTGTCAGAGTCAAAGTACTGGACTCCACATGGGCGTCCCTTTTTATCGGTCAAGATGCGCGTCACAAAAGAGTTCACCCTCAGCTCGCACCTCCCGGTCTTGAGGGCGAGGGGTAGCATGCTGATCTGTGTACCGGATTTGGCATTCACTTCACAGGCGTGAGCAAGGCACCAGCGACATTGAACGCAAGGATAGCGGTCGTTGTAGGGCTGCGTCAGGATCGCGAAAGGGGGTGGAAAGGGGTGCCAGCCGAGCCGTAGCCCAGCATCCCGGACGATTTCTCCCTGTGGATTTATAGGCAGCGGCCGAACGGGAAAGGGTCGTTTCCGAGGTTCCGCAAATGGGTCGGCGCCGGCCAGGCCTGAAACGCCTATCTCGTATTCGGCCCTCTCGTAGTACGGTTCGAGGTCGTCATACGTAATTGGCCAATCTTCGACGGAGGTTCCTGGAAACGCGCCGTAGGTTGACTTCATGCGAAAGTCTTCCCGCTTGAAGCGCCAGGCGGCAGCTCCGTATGCGAGAGTCGCTCCCCCTACGGAAGCTGCAGTCTTGCCGTAGACTTCGTCGATTCCCGGGTAGACGAGTCGTGCAGTCTCGCTGTCGGTGTATCGGAACGTGCGCGGATTGGCATAGACAGTTGGGCCATAGGCTGGCGGTACGGAATACTGTGACTGCAGTTCGGAGTGGTCGAAGTCTTTAGTGGTGTACTTGTCCCCCCGTTCGAACATCACCACCGACAGCCCTGCCTGCGCGAGCTCCTTGGCGAGAATGCCACCACCGGCCCCTGAACCCACAACCACCGCATCAACCCTATTTTTCGGCACCAGCTTATCCTCGAAAACCTAGCATCTTCCAGCTCTCGCCATTGCGATTGGCGCCGTGTTCCGGGTCACCGTAATAGCCTTCAAACGTATGCTCGGCGATCAACCGGAAGAATTTTTGGGCGCTTGGATCCCCTTCTATTCCTGCTTCGAGGGCCCTCAAGACGTTTACTTGCTGCTCAGAACTAAGGGACGCGAAATCACCGCCGGCGATTTTGTGGCTGACCTTATCCACCGTTGCAAGTCCGGCCTCATAACGATCTACGTAGAATTTCCCGTAAGGTCCAGCAAGTTTGCTGTCGATGAACTGGACCACACCAGCTTCTTTTGCGCCTGGATAATCATCCGCGGGCACCAGCTGTTCTGCGATCGCGCCCAAGGTAGCTGCCTGGGGAGCAGTCAACGCCTTGTAAGTTGTCTGCAGGGGATCGCCGGAGGATATTTCGGCAAGGCCTGACCATGCGGTCATTGCAACTGTTCCGCTGGCCGCGATTGATTTTACAAAATCTCTTCGGTCCATCTTTGCTGCTGCCATGCTGCGCCCTCATGGTTGAAAAGTATCCTGACCGAATACAGTAGAATGGAATCGGATCTACGAAGCGGTTAGTCAAACTGTTACAAGAGGGAAATGTATACCAAGCGGCTCCGAAAAGTCGATGGGCAAAATCCTGGTCACCGCTATTCGTTTTCTGCGGCGCCGTCGGTGGAGATAGCAATGTACCGGCATGAGGCGCGACGTGGCTTCTTGTTGGTGGCAATAACGATATAAGCGGTTCAGTCAACTTCCAAAACGCAAGCCAGGCGCAGCTCGCTTGCGTAGGAACTGCTTGAAAATTGCGAAGCCGGGTTCGGATGGAACGGCACTTTCAACCGGCAAAAGAAACAACCGCAGCGCGTGTGGTTTGGCTGGAGAGCATGCTGACGGTAATCTCTTGTGGCGCGCTACCCCAGGTGGCCGTGATTGGGCGCGCCATGCATCCCCGCTACTGCCTCGCTGAGGTTCCTATCGTCCCCGACTGCTGCAGGGGTCTGAAGGTTCGTTTTCGCGGCAGGCTGTGAATAGCGCTCCTTTTTCCAGGCCCTCTCCAAAGTGCGCAACGACGGCAAGGCCGGCTTGCTGCCTAAGCCGGGAGCCTTCAGTAGTCGGGCAGATCTGGCACAACGCAATAAACGCTTGACAATGAATTCCATAACCCTATACAAAGCTTGGCAGCCGTATAAGCGATTAGAAGTACGGTACCAAAATTGAACGCTACGCGATTTGCTCGGGGCGGGTCTTCCATTTGCCCGTCGAGAGTCTAGGAGGAATCATGCGATTGTCCATTTTTAGCCTGGGCCGCCCATGCCGCATAGCCGCCGTACTAGTCGTCACCCTTGTGTCGGCTGCCCTCCACGCCCAGGTTGACACGGCAAGCATCGTCGGCACGGTCAAAGATGCAACCGGTGCCATAATTCAGAGCGCTCAAGTGACTGTCCAGAATGTAGCCACCGGCGAAAGCCAGAAGGCCAAGGTGAGCGATTCCGGTACCTACGTATTTCCCTATCTAAGAGTCGGAACCTACACAGTCACCGCTGAGGCCGGCGGGTTTAAGACGGTAATTCGCGACGGGATCGAGCTCAACGTACAAGATCGTAAGCAAGTGGATTTCGCAATGGAAGTGGGCTCCAACACCCAGCAGGTCACTGTCACCGACAGCGCACCCTTGCTCCAGACGCAGAATGCCGATGTTGGAACTGTGGTCGATTCGCAACAGACAACGGATCTGCCCTTGAACGGGAGACGCTACGATCAACTTTCTTTGCTAACGGCCGGTGTGAATCCCTCCAGCGCTTCGTTTCAGAGCCGCGCTGAGGGAGTTTTTAGCGTAAATGGCAATAGCTCGACCGAGAACAACTTCGTTCTGGACGGCGCCGACAACAACTCCTATACGACGAACCTTCAGGATCAAAGCGCCCAAAGTGCCCAGCCAGCGGTCGACTCCCTGGCAGAGTTCAAGCTGCAGACGCGCGATTACGATGTTGAGTATGGGCGCAGCGCCGGGGGAGTGATCAACGCCTCCATAAAATCCGGCACCAATGAAGTGCATGGCGATGTTTACGAATTCATTCGTAACGACAAATTGGATGCGAATGATTACTTTCTCAATCGGGCCGGCCAGCCCAGGTCGGCGTTCAGGCAGAACCAATTTGGAGGTACCCTGGGCGGCCCCATTCGCAAAAACAAGCTGTTCATTTTCGGTAATTACGAGGGAACCCGAGTTGCCGCTGGACAGAGTCTGGTCGGAACCGTTCCAACTCCGCTCATGCGGCAATACAATTTCAATGAACTGAGCTCACCGCCGACCAACCCCACCTATCCTGGTGCCCCCGCCAACTGCATTGTGGCCGGCGTGGTGAACCCCAGTTGTGTTGACCCTGTGGGGGCAAAGATATTCTCGCTCTACCCGCTGCCCAACACCAACCTGGCACAGAATGGGCAGCTAGGGGCGTTTAGCGGCAATAACTACATTGCCAGCCCTACTGAGTCGCGCAACTCCGATCAGTTTGGCACTCGCGTTGATTACAAGATCAGCGACAAGGACAGCATTTATGGTCATTATGTTGTCTTTGACCTGCGTCAGAATATCCCCGGAATTTTCTCTTTGGTCAATCCCGTCGCAGACGGCACTGCCGGATCCACGCAAGGGATCAACGATGACCGTGGCACAAACGTCACCATGGCATGGGTCCACCTTTTCAGCCCCACTTTGATTAGCGACGCGCACTACACGTTCAATCGGGCGGCGTCGCACTCCAAGCAGGCTACATTTGGGGTGGACGCGAATAGCCAGGTTGGATTGAACGGAATTCCCGTATATGCAGGCGTCTCAGGCGGACTCCCGGAACTCGACATTTCCGGCTTTTCTCAGTTGGGAAGCCCCCGCTGGCTGCCACAGAATCAATTTGCGCAGATTTGGCAGTTCAAAGACACCATCACCCTCATCAAGGGAACTCACAGTCTCAAGGGCGGCATCGAATGGCGCCGAGACGCGGATAACTTCAGCGATCTGTGCTGTACGCGGGGTTTCTTCAACTTTAGCGGTCAGTACACTGGCAACCAGGGCATCACTGACCTTCTCCTCGGGATTCCCAACTCGGCCGAGTTGGAAAACTTGAACATCGCTCATATCTATCGCAACGGGTTCAACTGGTTTCTCGCTGACAGCTGGAGAGCGAAGCCAAAACTCACCATCAACTATGGCGTGAGATATGAGTATGAGAGCCCGCTCTTTGAACGCGACAACCACGTAACCAACTTCGATCCCACGCTCAATGGCGGGCAGGGGGGCCTGTTCACTATCCCCAAGAATGCGTCTGGAACATTCAGCCGGACAACCGTTCATCCCAAGTTGGACAACTTTGCTCCCCGGGTAGGCATCGCTTATCAGATCTCCCCCGACCTGGTCATGCGTACTGGGGCTGGTGTCTATTTCCAAAATACTTACCGCTATGGCAGCGAGAGTCAATTGGCGCTCAACCCGCCATTCCTCACCGACCACGCCCTGAACAACTCGTTGAACGCTGCGCCGGGCTTACTTCTGCAGAACGGGTTCCCCGCAGGGTTCACTGACCCTGTGAGCATCGACGATATTGCGGCCGTTAGCCAGCTTCAGATTCGCTCCATCAATTCACATCTCATACCTTCCAATATTTATGAAGGAAGTTTCGGCTTCCAATACTCGATCAGCAGGGATCTGGCGGTTGAGGCCAATTACGTGTTCAACCAGGGCCGCCACCTGTGGGCTCTTACTAACGAAAATCAGGGCCATCTTGACAATCCGGGTAGTCCGCCGACCATCCCCTTTCCGCAGTTCGTTCAAGGCACCAACCCGACCTTCGTCGAGTGGTTGGATAGCAACCTGAGTTCCAGCTACAACGGTCTCCAGATCAGCGTCGACAAAAGAATGGCCAACAACTTTGCCTTCCATGCGGCCTACACCTGGAGCAAGGCCCTGGCCCAGGGAAGCGACTTTGAGGCTGGGCTGCGTGGCATTCAGGACCGCTACAATCTGAACAAAGAATGGGGTCTTTGGGACAATGACACACCCCAACGTTTTGTGGTCAGCACCACCTATGGCTTGCCTATAGGTAAGGGGCACGATCTCAATCCATCAGGCTTCGCCGGCAAGTTGGCCGACGATTGGCAGCTGAATGCAATCGTGAACTACTCGGATGGTCAACCTATCACCCTCTCGCCTAGTTCCAACTTGACCGGGGCGGGAGGTGGTGCCAGGCCCAACTGCATTGCCACGCCGCATATCCATCAGACGATCGACCACTGGCTTGACCCAAATGCTTACTCCGCCCCTTTGCAGTACTACTTCGGCACCTGTGGACCGACGCCGGGGCCAAGAAACCCCGGGGTTTCGACCTGGGATACCTCCGTGTTCAAGAACCTGCCCATCTCGGAAACGAAATATTTCCAGTTCCGTGCAGAGGCTTTCAACCTTTGGAATAAACCACAATTCGGGGTGCCGAATTCGACCATTGACACCCCCTCCTTCGGTCAAATATCGAATCTCGCCACCAATCCCCGGCAGCTTCAATTCGCCCTTAAATTCATTTTCTGAGGGCACGGCGAGCGCCTGGAGTGGCCATAACGATGTGAGAGCAGTTAACCCTGGATTGATTCAAAACAATAGATTGATTCAATAGATTGATTCAATCCGTACCCACCTTGTGGGATAGCTGCCTGGCATGTCGGGTTGAATCGATCACGTGCGTGGCAAGAGATAGAACGGAGTAGTCGACCATGATCGAGCGACGGAAGTTTCTCAAGGTTGCAACCCTGGGCGCTCTGGCTTATGCCTTTTCCCGCGAGGGGTTCAGTGAAGAAAAACCGCAAAAGTTCAAGATCGGCATGGCTGCAACCAGTTGGCTCGCCACCGAGCAGTCGACTGCTATGTATTGGAAGGCGGTCGAGGCGATTTCGCAGTTAGGGATCGGTGCGACCGAAGCGGACAATAGCAATGCCCACCTGGACTCCGCATACGGAGCAGATCCTGCAGCATTCGTTACCCGGTCTCGCGGAATCGGCGTGCAACTCGAGGGCGTCTACCAGGCATTGCCATTGCACGAACGCCAGAACTTGCCAACAATGTTGACCAAGATCCGGGCCGATGGCAAATTCCTGAAAGCAGCGGATGCGAAGTATATTGCGCTAGGATGGAATCCGCCTGCTCCCGTCGGCGGCAAGCCCTATCAACGAAAGACGGAGGATGTCCGCCAGGTAATTCGGGCGGCAGATGAGATCGGCCGCATTTCCAGTGAAGAGTACGGCATCCTCGTTGCCCTGCATGCGGAACGCGATATCCCTAAAGACATAGTCTTGGAAATTCTCGACGGCACGAACCCCAAGTATCTGAAGTTCTGCGCCGACGTGGGTCATCTCGCGGGCATGGGACTCGATCCGCTGCAAACGGTCAAGAAATATGCTTCGCGATTGGCAGTGAGCCATTGGAAGGACTTTGATCCCAAACTGGCTGGTCCCGCTTACCTGGGAGGGAAAGCTACCGGAGACTTTGTCGAAGTCGGAACGGGCGTAGTCAATTTCCGCGGATTGGCCGATTTCTATCGCGAAATCGGATTCAGCGGATGGGTCATGCTGGAGCTGGATCGTACCCGCAAGCCTAGTATTATGGAGAGTGTTCGCCAAATGAAGGGATTCGTCACGGATCAGCTCAAGCTTCAGTTTGTGCCCCTTCAACACTGAGTCCTCATGGGGTCTGCTCCAGGACAAACGCGGTTCCTGATCCGGCAAGTCGCAGCCAATCCTATGATGACTTCTCGATGGATTCAACGGCAAAGCTTGGCTTTGTCTTTATTGCTAACCATTTTCGTAAGCACCTCGCTCGGGCAACATAAGAATCCACTGGATGGTGTACGTCAGCAACTCGATACCGGCCATAGCGCAGAGGCCATCTCGGCTCTGGAGACTTATCACCGCGACCACCCCCTCGATCCGGATGCCTGCAATCTGCTGGGTATCGCCTATGACCGGGTTGGCGAGAGCGACAAATCCTTAAGGATGTTTGAGGAGTTTGCGCGCCTCGCCCCTAATAAGCCGGAAGCCTTCAACAATTTAGGCGCAGCTTATCTGCGCGCAGGAAATCCCGATCAAGCGGAAACGGCTTTCCGTCATAGCCTGGCTATTCGCCCTGGCGCCGTGGATGCACTCTACAACCTCGGCGCGCTCTTGAATGCGAGAACGAAATATTCCGAATCCAAGCCGCTTCTCGAACAGGCATTCCGTTTGGAGCATTCTGGCGCAGTCGCCTATGAACTTGCTGTGGCCCTGGCGGGAATCGGTAGTAAGAAAGAGGCACTGAGAATCCTGCAGTCGTCGACCCCTCCGAAAGGAGCAAACGCAGCTCCATGGTTAAAACTGCTCGGTGCGTTGGAGGTCGACCAGGGCAACGTTGCGGCCGCATCCAAGGCTTTCGAGGGGGCGCTGCTATTAGATCCCGACAATCTCGAGTTGTCCTACAACTTGGGCATGGCCCGGCTGCAGGCGGGGCGGGTCGACGCGGCGATTTCTCTGTTTGACAAGAGTTTCGGAACGCTCACCCCGGCTGCCAGGTACCTACGTGAAGGTGCGATCCTGGCGGAGAAGGGATTTTCGCAACAGGCTTTGTCACGATTTGAAAAAGCTGCACTTGAGGATCCTGACTCCTACGATGCTTTGTATAATGTCGCCGTCTTGCGACTTGAGAAATCAGGTGATCCCAAAGATCTGGACATCGCACTCGACGCAGCACAG
Source organism: uncultured Acidobacteriaceae bacterium (assembly GCA_963717225.1). Classification (GTDB taxonomy): domain Bacteria; phylum Acidobacteriota; class Terriglobia; order Terriglobales; family Acidobacteriaceae; genus PALSA-350. The sequence continues at coordinate 433,128 of CAVQWB010000046.1, forward strand.
CGAGCACAAGCCATAAACGATACAGGCGAAATCCATGACCTCATGGCTGATATTTGGGAGCGCAAGAAAGACTACAGAAACGCGCTGAATCAATATCAGGAAGCCGCCCGTTTGGATCCGGCCAATGACAAATTCGCCTTTGACTTGGGTTCCGAGCTGCTGCTTCATGAGAACTACGAAGCAGCCCAGACGATCTTGCGCGCCGCACAAACCCATAATCCGCAGTCGTCGCGAATTTATTTAGCCCTGGGCGCTGCGGAGTTCATGGGTGGCAAGACTGCGGAATCCGTCGATTCCTTTTTGAAGGCAGTCGATTTGAATCCAAAATTTGAGCCTGCCTACGTTTTCCTTGGCGAAGCTTACACCTTTTCGGGCGCTCGCTCTAAGGAGGTACTGGATAAGCTCGCGTACTTTGCTGCGAAGGAGCCCGAGAATTTTGGGGCGCAGTATTATTTCGGCACTTCTCTTGTGGTGGCAATGAATAGTGACGGTACGCTGACCAATGCGAAGCTGGCTCTGGCAACACTGAATCGGGCGGCACAACTGCGTCCCCGGGATGCCCGCGTTTACTACCAGATGGCAGAGGTATTCCGCTTGGAAAAAAGGCCATCGGATGCAGTGCCTTATTACGAAAAGGCAATCGCGCTTGATTCAGATTACCCCGAACCACTGTACAAGCTTGGTCAGGCATACGTCCGTTTGGGAAGGCATGAAGACGCGCAAAGAACCTTTGATCGCCATCGCGAGGTCATGAGCAGGCAACAGGCAAGTCTCGATCGCCGCTCAAGCGAGATTCGAAGTTTTATCGTGAGCATGAGAGGCGTCGACCCAACGAAACAGGCCGCTCCCGAGGCTCCCAAACATAACTGACCTTGGGTTTGCCATGGTCAGTGCATGCCTGGAGTCGGGATCAGCCTATCGCTCGCGTGCCTTCCGGCAGGCCACCGTGCACCGGGCCGCCGTTTCATTGATGTGTCCTGCGGTCTGACCGAGGCAGATGGGGTATCTGAGGCCTCACTTAAACTTCCTGACGATGCGAAAAGAGCCATAAAACTCGGCATCGGGACGGCTAGCCGGCAGGATTTCTGGGGGCTGCAGGTCGGGGGCGAAGACGCCGCTCTCTGTCTTTTTGACATTCTCGTTGTAGTTTGCCTGGGCCTCCTGCTGCGCCTGCTCGAGGCTGTTCAAGCCGCTAAGGAAATTACTGCTTGTAGCGGCCGGACCGCCGACGAAGGGTACCTGTCCGCGGAATCCACCCTCGACCACCACATCGAAGCCCTTCACACGAAAGCCCAATCGGGCCGTCGCTACACCGGCGGCGCCGATCACGCCTGTATCAAGATAGGGCCTGGCTGCGATGGTGGCCGACAGCGCAAGAGATTCAAAGTCGCGAGCCACCGTGGCGCCCAGGGCCGGTGTCCCAGGTGCCGAGAGCACGCCAGGGGGAATGTACGCCGGCCCCACGATAGCCAGCGAGGCCGGGAAAGGTGTCCCGATGCCGCTGCCTTCGAGCGGAGCGCGCAGATGTCTCGTGGTCTCGGCGCGGAAAGAACCGTAACCAATTGGGATGCCGAAGAAGATTGGTCCATGCAGGGAGAAGCCTGGGCCGGCTAACTCCTTCACGATCTCGTCAACCGCGTGCTGAACAACGGAGGGTTTGGTGCCCGGGGCAATGTGACTGGCGATGGTCTGCTCAATCGATTTGCGAAGCGTGCCGCCTCCGCCGAGAGATTCTACTCCGTCAATCACATCCTGCAGCGATCCGCCTTTCGATATCTCGGTGACCTTCGCTTCCACCAGCAGCACGATCTCATGAACCAGCACATTCGCCTGTTTCTCGTCCAGACCGAGCGGGGCGAGCGCGGTATTCAGCCGGCTAAGTTCGACAAATGCCTGAACGTCTTCCTTTGCACCGGCGATGCCGAGCGTATTGACCCGCAGCGAGCCGGTAGCCAATTCCAGCCGGTCGTCCTTTTCCTTCGGGTTGAATGTGCCGTGAGCTTCGACCGATACCTGTGTGGGATCTACGTAATGCAGCGGATAAGGGTCGCGCAGCGAGAGGGTACCCGCAGCAAAGAGACGTTTGCCGACAGCTACGGAGGGGTCGATAAGCTTATTGCGGCGAAGGTTATCTTCGCTGATCTTCCCCCTTAGCGGCGTCCCTGGAACCACGTCCGGGTGCAGGCTGGTCAGTACGTTGTCCAGCACATCGAGGCCGACGCCGTCAGAGCGCACGGTCACGGCGAAGCGAGGCACAGTGGAAGGCGGCTGCCCGGGCGGAGCAGGTTCCACGTTCACCAGACCCGGTAACTGATCTGCAAGATCGGCCGCGCCGCCGCTCACGTGACCTGCGAGCCTGGGCAGCGCATCGGGTCTGACATGGAAGATGCCGGGCACGTCTTTCCAGTCCCGCGGCAGTTTGGGCAGCGGCGTCACTTCGTTCTCGTTGGTGACACGCACCGCCCGGAACGGCAAACGGTAGCCGAAAATGTAGATGGCCTCATCGCCCCGCGCGGGCTCAAGCGGGATGATGGTGAACGGAGTACCTTCGACCCGGTGAGGCTTCATCTCCTTCTCCCCATCTTGGCCGTCCGGCTCCCGCATTAGTATGGGCGAGCCCGCTGCTCCTCCGAGGCTCCCTGGCTGCTCGTTTCCCTGCTGCGTTACATGCGTTAACTCGTGTGCCAGCAGGCGTCGGCCCCTCTCTCCGTTTGGTGCGTACTGATTTTCCGCGAAAACGACATCCCGGCCCACTGTGTAGGCGTGAGCGCCGAGTGCTCGGGCTGATTCCGCCGCGCGCCCATCCGTGTGCAACCGCACCTGAGCGAAGCCGGTTCCGAACCGCGGCTCCATGAACGCGCGCGTGCCCTCATCCAGCGGCCGGCCAGGCGTGCGCAGGACCTCTTGCACGATGGGCGGCGCTTCGAACTGTCCCTGCTCGTTTCCGCCCAGGCCTTTTGTCTGCAACCGCTCGTGCCGGTGTTGCGCTTCAGGTATACGCGTCACTTGTTCCGCAACCTGGTCGGCCTCATCTTCCAGCGGGTTGGAGGCGGGTTCAACGGCGAGCTTACATTGCAGCGGCAAAGCGATACTGGGTTGGGAACGCTCCGGTGAATGCAGCATCTCCGCTTTGCTCTGAACGGGAATCGCGGCCGGCCGTGCGGGCAACACTCGGTTGCGGCTCGAGAAGGTAGACAGCAGTGCCGGCCGTGCCGGCTCCAAAGCACGCCCGGTGGCCACACTCGGTGTCTTCCTCATCGAAGGTCGAGCACGCGCGGTGAAGCTCAATGTCATGCTTATGATCCTATCGCAGTTACATGCCGGTCTACGACCGTGTAGGGGCCGATGAAAATTTGGATGATCGAGTCCGTGGAGACCACACGCGACGCGAGACCGAGGCGGTTCAACAGGAGCTTCCTGCCCCAAATTTATACTTCGGAATCGCGACTATCTTCCAAACTGCCTTTGTTGGAAACCTATGGATTACGGTAAATCAACGATAATTTCGCTTCCCTTTGTCACGATGACTCGGTTGATGGTAATACCCGGCGTGCTAACTACGTCACGCGCAATCGACTCAGCCTGCGCAGCGGAGAGTTCGCCACTGGTCCCTTCTCCAAGTCTTACTACCGCAACCTCGGCCTGACCGCTTTTCTTGAAGATGCTGGTGACGATGCTGCTTGTATTCGTAGTTCGAGGTTCCACTAAATCAGCGCGAATCTTGGTGCCGTCCGGCCTGACAAAGCGGTAATCACCGCTCCGTACCTTCAATTCCGGAGCCCCTTCCACACGGCTGACTCCTTTTAGTTTGCCTGCCTGCGCCCTGGTATCCAGAAAGGTGCCGGTTTCTATCTCCGGAAGTGTGGCCTTCGGATTGTTGTTCACGTAAGGCTTAAGCTCGGGGTCGGTTGTCACCGGCTCCGCTTCAGGCTGCGGGGCGCCCGGGGTCTCCACTCCGGCTTCGGGCGGCGCCGGCGTAGCGTCGCGCGGTCGCGCGGCCGCTTGCTCCAACTTCGTCTCCCTGACGGGCGTGGGCAGTTTGGGCGGTGGAAATGCACTGGCATTCGTGACATCCGTCCCGCGAGGAAAGGTCAGATCTTCTGGAGGAGGCGGCTTGCCTCCCGATCTTGTGGGCGCTTCACCGGATCTTCCCTTAGTCGCACGTTCCAGCGCGATCTGTGCTGCCAGTTTAGCTGCTGCCGCTGCACATTCCTCCTTCGTGCCGTGCACACAAGAGTTATAAGTTTCGCCGGCCATCGCACCGGTCTGGGTGCCAAAATAGGCGGCGGCAACCAATTCCGGAGCAGCGGCGGCAACGACGAACGGCTGGATGATTGTCTGCGGTGAGCTGAACTGTTCACCTTGAGCTACCCAGGCTTGGTACCGGTCCGACTCAGACTTTGCCCTGGCATTACTGGCATCCTCCGCCATTTTTTCATTGATAAACTGCTGGTGTGATTTTTGATCTTCATACACCGACTGTTTTTCACTCTCGATAAACAAGCCGTCGGCCATCCCCTCGCTCCAGACTTCAGCACCGGTCATGTGGCTGAAGGCTTCATTCCGCGAATACGAATAACTCGACTTAGCCTGAAGCTTAATCCGAACGGTTTGCAGCCTATCGTTATACGGCGCCTTGGCAATCTCGCGATCCCTGGCAATCCTCTCATCAATGCGTTTCATCTCTGCGTCAGAGTCTTTATAAATATCTTCGTCCTTAAAGCCTCCGGGCAAAAACCTTGCCATCGCCGGGTCGGGGGTTTTCTGGCGGGCCCGATCGGCGGAAACAGTGGCCGCAGGCTTCACTGTAGATTTGGTGCTGGAAATCGCCATAGGCGTAACCAGCGGTTCATCGTCATCCTCCGCCTTTAGATCCTGATCAATTTGCGCGGCAGCGGCTTCGGCATCCGCCACAGCGGCGGCGCGATCCGCTGCGGGGTCGCGCAGCGGTGGTTTCGGCGCGGCGGCAGGTTTCGGCGGCGTGATGGCGGGAGGCTGCTTAAAGCTCGCTCGCCGCGCGGCTTCGGCCTTAAGTTGCGCCATCCAGCCGACATCGGAATCACGTCCCGGATACGATGCCTGTTTTAGCCGATCGCTCGTCTCCTGAATTGCCCGAACCAAGTCCTCGTCGTTTAAGACTTCTGGTGTTGCCGGAGACCGCGCCAGACCGAAGCCACAGGCAGGAAAATCAGCAGAAATTGATTGTCCGTTGGCCACCGCACGTCCCGCCGCGTCCGCGCTCGATTCGAAGATTCCATCTGGTGCGGGAGAAGGTGGGACCCCGCCCGAACCCCGTTGTTGAATCGTATGGGCTAGTTCGTGCCCAAGCAACTCACGGCCTTGATGTGTGAACGGCGCGTAAGTATTGTGGCTGAAAACGATGTCTTGACCTGCCGTATAAGCCAGGGCGTGAATCGACTCAGCGGATTCGGCCGCACGCCGGTCGGTATGCACGCGCACGCCTGAAAAATCATATCCGAAGCGGGGCTCCATGAAGGCGCGAGTTGCGCTATCGAGCGCCTGTCCAGGAGAGCGCAACACCTGGTGCACGATGGGAGGCGCGTTGGTCTCTCTCACGTTAGTTGAGGCCACGGGCTTGCGTTGCAACTCACCTTGATCTTCATCGCGGACTTCGCCCTTGCATTTGGAGCAGGTCCCTCCGCAGGAGCATTGTCGCTGCACCCTGTGTGGCGCATTCGCAATGCCGGATTCGACCGGATAAGGCGTCCTGATACTCATAACCCGCTCTGCAATAGGGTCGGCCTCATCTTCGAGCGGGTCGGAGGTGCCGCCGATGGCAAGCTTTCGTTGAATGGGCAAGGCAATGCCGGGCTCAGCCTGCTCCGGTGAATTCAGCGTCTTGGCTTCGCTCTGAACGGGGATTGCGTGTGGCCAAGCGGGCTGCACGTGATTGTGGCTAAGCAGGGCGGCCGGCGAAGCCGGCTGTGCGGGATGCGGAGCGGGCCCGGCGGCCACAATCGGCGCCTTCTTCGCTGAGGATGGAGCCCGCACGGCCACGGTAGATGCCATTGCTACACTCCCGTCCCAGTTGCTTGCCGGGCTACGAGTTGGCAGTGGCGATGAAAATTTGGGTCGAACGCTGCGATGCGGCGCTCGAGTCTGGCAGCGACCTCCGGCTGGGTCTTGGCGTCGCCGAGCAGATGCGAGAAGCCAACCCGCGCGGCTGCCTGCGGGTCGTAAGCCTGCCCGAACGAGTCGAAGAGATAGCGAATATTGATTCCTCGGTATGGTGAGTCGGGGGCGTAGCGATGGAAATCCAGGCAGGCGGCCAGTTGGAATTGCTCGACGATCATGTTGTAGCCAGATTTGTCCGGGAACCCCGCCCAAGCCGCGGCATACTTCGGGTTGAGCACCAGGTCCAAAGCGACGTTGGCGTAGTAGCGAAGAAAGTCGGTGCGCGTGCCGCCGAGTATGCCGCAGCTGACCTCGCGAAAGCGGTCAAGAACGCGGGAGCGTGCCCATTCCCATTCGAGCGGCAGAGACAAGCCATGTTGCGCAAACGCGTGCTCGACATCCCCTGGGCCGGACCACTCATCCAGCGGTGGATGGTCTTCAGGGCACTGAGCAAATACCGGAGCTGAAGTCAGCCAGGTTGGCAGCGCTCTCCACAGAAATACATCCGTATCGAGATGAATGAAGGGCTCATGCTGCAAGCTGTAGGCGACCAGCTTGCCCAGCGCCCACCAGTCCGGGTCCGCGTTGCAGATGCGGTCGAGCTCCGTAGAGACCTCGCCGAATTGGAGGCCAAGGCGGTCGATCAGCAACTTCTTGCCGGGTGTATCTGTCACCAGCACTGTATCGGGATAATGCTGGCGTGCCAGGCGCAGCGACAACCCCCACGCATACAAATGATGCGTTGGTTCATGCCAAATGCGACCCTTAAAGGCCTTGAATGGCTTGCTCCAGAATGACCAGACTGCGCGCATGATCGACCCTCGCTTCGAATATTTCTCCTTCGCAATCGTGAAAGTGTTTTCCCAACTGCCGTGGCCGCTACAGAATCACATTCAGTCCGTGGATGATCAGTTGGGGTGAGGAGACGGAAAGACTACCCAGGAGTGAAGTCACCGACGCCAGCAGCGTAACCGTGTCCGTGGCGCCGTCGATATAGAGCGAAACGCTGATCGGGGCCGTCACCGAAATCTGGCCGGCAGGAACAATGACCGACGGCGCGATCGAAATCACCCACCCCTGGCTGACACCGCTGAGCGTGAGAGAGACAGCCGTATTTGGAACAGGCGCGGAGGTTAAAGTGATAAGGGCCTGGAAATTCGTGATGGGCAAGACAGGCGCCCCCGAGGCTCCGTCACCATTTTGGAGAGCGCCGTTGAGCCCGACCCAAACCTCGGTGAGCGTCGTTTCCACACCGTTTTCCGTTCCCTGGAAAATCACACTGGCGATTCGTACCGTAGGGGCGAGATAGAACCAGCTCTCGAAGTCGCTGGCTTTGGCGGCATTGCCACTAGGCAGCCCTAACTGGATGCATGGTGAACCGTCGCCCACTCTGGCCCCGGTCGATCCAAAGCTTTGCCCATCGAGGTAGAGGTTGCCGTTGGCTCCGTTGCCATAGATGGCGCCACCGTCGAGCTTGATGCGTACCCGCCCCCAGCCGGGCCCGTTTCCTGTTAGGAGCGTGTTCAGTACCTGGTAAAGAAAAAACGTTGGGGGCGATTTGAGGCCCAGGGGGCCTGCCGGCGACAGCCAAATGACCTGAGCGCCGGAAACGCTGATGCCGGCAAAAGGATCGAGTACCGTTTCCTGGCGCAGAAAAACATCTGTCCAGTCGGGCGGGGTTTGGCCGGTATTGACGGGTCCTTTGGAAAGAACGTCGATCGATTTCGGAGTTTCCAGGGTGACTCGGAAGTTGCCCCCGCCCCAGGGGCACACCGGGACCTGATCGAGGGTGACAGACAAGCCGTTTTCAATCAGGGAATCCACCGTCATCACCTCATCGTTGACCCAGCTGATGCTATTGACGTGGAGCGCCGCTGCCGCACTGTTGGCGTTCACGCCCGTCAGCGGTGGAAAGAGCAGCCGGCAATCATCCACCTGAAAGCGGTCATTGCCGGTGTTCGCAACCATGGCTGTTTCGTGAGCGGTCAAGCCGGTCGGATTGTTTTGGTTGATATTGCCGAACACATTCGTCGCTCGAACATGGATGCATGCCAGCGGGGCTCTGTGAATCTTTATGTAATGTGCCGGCTGAAAGACGTTGCCGTCACTTCCGCAAAGGGGCCAGTCGATTTGTCCGCTGGCCGTGCGTGCCGGAATCGTCCAGTAATCGCCGGAGATATAGCTGCCGGCGCGGAATGTTACCTCGATCCCGTTTTCAAGCTGGATAGGAGTTGCCGACAAGGGAAGCCCTAGCGCGGTGGTGGAAGGACCGCTTTGATCCCAGCGCCGCATGCGGGCATTGCGCGCGGGGTCGAGTCCTGTCACTTGCGCGGAAAGTGTCACCAGAAACTGACCTCCGGCACACTGGATGCCGGCGATCTGGTAAAGCGATCCTGGCTGGTTGGCAGGCTGGCCGAAAAGGTAGCTGTCGTCGGTGAGCTCGATCCACTGCCCGGCCTGGAAGCCCAGATTGGCGTCTGGACCGATGCCGGGCACGGTGACCACTGCGCCGTTGACGGCCGTCACCTCCACCACCATAAAGGCGTTTTCACGCGACCACTTGAAGGTCGCCGTCGCCAACGTGCCGGAGGTGTGAATCTCGACGCGGTAAAGCTGATTCTCGAGACCCTGGTAACCGGCGGAGGGAATAGGCTGACAACCGCAATCACTGCCGCTTATGCCGGTACCGGCGCCCAACGCTCCGCTGCGTTCCGGATCAGGCGCCGTATACATGGACTGGCAGCAAGAGGATAGCTGTGTCACCGGCCCGTCAAGCCCGCTGCTTGCCGGTTTCTGGTTCGTATCCGCGGTTACGAGCGCCGCGGCGACTCGCCAAACAGTTTGCAAACGCGCCGTGGTGTCGGCTTGGCCAAGCGCCGGCTCGCGCAGACAAGGGTCGTCCAGTTGCGTCACCAGCCGCTGCCACACCTCCAGATACAACTGCACGCTGACAGTGTTTTTTCCTTGCAGGATGGCCTCAAGAAGCTCGACCGCTGAGTAAGCAGGACCAATGAGGAACGGCTGGTCATCATAGTCGATGACGGAGTTATTCTCGACCAGGATTCCGTCGACATAGTAGCGCCCGCGGCCGATGAGTATCTGATTGCCGGCCACCTCGATGGCAAACCCCACATCGCCGATAGGGCCGCCAAAGCGGCCGATTACGTCAATATTGGTCGTGTCCCGTAAATATCCGTCGATGGCCTGTTGCTCGTTGCTGTCGGCATCGAGCGCTACGCGTCCCTGCTGCTCCAGCACCGCCGTATAGTGCTTTGCGGGGTTGAAACGAATCCGGCTGAAATCACCTTTCATAACCTACCCTGCCCATCTTTCTTGTAAGTGCTCCTGAAGTGTGGGAGCTAAATCAATCCAATGCCTATGCCCGGGGGGATATCGTCCGTCGCATCGGTGCCGCCTCGGCAGCGCCCCGCGCGAGTTCCGTAGCCGTAGACGTGGTCGGCGGGAACCGTCCCACAAATGGACCGCGACGGAATGAGGAATACGCCTCGTTCCAGATTTGCCGGCAGATACTCTTGCGAGCGGATCTGCACGTTGGTGACTGCTTCGGTTTCCTGAATCTGCAGATAGACGCCCATCTGCGAACCGTTGCTGGCGCCTCTCCAGATCGCCAACGGGACGTCCCCGCTGAGCATGCAGTAGCCCGGCTCGCCGAAGCGAAGGCTGATGAATCTTGGTTCGAGTGCCGCTTCGCTGGCGCTATCCGGCGGCAGGCATTCATAGCGCTTAGGGGTGAGGGAAGAGAACGGCAGCCAGCAGAAACGCACACAACCCACTTGCCGCCGCACGGCCCACACCGCCGCCTTCCACGGATCGCGCCGGCCGAGACGGGCGTAGAAGATGGTATTCGAAGCCAGCCGCATTGTTTGCGTCCACACACGACCGATCACCGTCGAGTCTTCGATATGCAGCACGGCCCCGGCGCTCGCGAGATCAGCACCCGCAAAAGCGACGCAGTAGGGCGAAGTGGCGTCGAGGGTGCTGGCGGCTACGCGAACTGAGCAACTGGTGTCCAAAGCGATAGGGCCACTGATGGTGCGGGTAAGGCAGAGGAAAGCGCCGATAGCGTCGCCGCGGATACTCGGCTCTCCAGCAAATACCGGGTTGCCTTGACGGGTGAACGATCGGCCCGGTACCAGCGTGGAGTCGGTGATTTGCAGGCAGAACGAGTCGCCGAGTACACCGACCTCGCCGGCCAGGCGAATGCCATTGATCTGCAACTGACCGAGAGGTGCGGCCAGGCCGTTCGGTAAGATTGGCAGGGGAAGTCCAATCACTTCGATGCTGCCCTGCAGAGTCGCGCAGGATCGCGTGAAGAGCGGAGCTGAGCTCGAAGATATTTCCACGGACGCGATCAGCAGCTGGCTGCCGGACGCGATCTGGATTGCATTGGCTCCAGTCACGTCGATCGCATAGCACTCGAAGCCGGACAGAAGGATGGTGCCAACTGCGCCTGCAGGCTGGGCATTCCAATCGGCGACGGCTGACTCCAACGTCGGATACTCCGCAGTGCCCACCTGTGCTGTAAAAGTTACGCTTGCCGCAGGCTGCACGATGCTGGTTGTCCGGTCGTAAGGGCCTCCGCCCATGGCTGCGGCTGCTCCGTAACTGTAATTGACTCTGAGCGAATCAGGCAGCGGCACATCGGCAGCGTATTGAATACGGCCTCGTTCGGGATCAATGGCGATCTTGCCGCTGGGCACTGTGCAGACTGCGCCGTTTGGCTGTTCGCATAGATTGGCGCTCATGACCTGCGACGCATCGACCAGGGCGCCATCGGCGATCAGGGCAAAGCTGCTGGGATAAAAGCCGGCGATATTCCGGGCGAACTGGCGGCACGAGACCGGCTGCGCTGCGTCGCCTTCATCGATCAGCCGAGTGAAGGGCAACGGTGCCGGAGGGGGCTGCTGGAAGAGCGCAAGCGGACCGCCGAGCGTACTGAAGAAATAGCCGCCGCCACCCAGCGCAAAGGAAGGTGCATTGGTAATGGGCCAGCTTTGCCAGCGCCAGATCCATACCGCGATATCGGGAATGTTGAAGCGGCCGCCGCCGTGCAACGAGATATCGAGCGGCGCCGGGTCGGGGTTCTTTGCCGGGCGAATCCGGGGAGCGATGCGGCGAACATCGATGGTGCGGTTGAGCTGAGTGAAGGGCCCATCCTGCACAGAGAATCCTTCCCAGTCTTTGCCGCGGCGCAGGTTAGCCGTAGCGCTGTGATGCGGGCGCACGTCGCGCAGGCTAAGAGTGGTGATGAGGCAGCGGAACTCCTCGACCACCATCGTTGTGCGCCCGGAGACGTCGTGCGTAAGCTGCTCCATGGCCAGCAGCGTACCTTTGCGGCGGCGGTAACCGATGGTGTTGGCGACCTCGGCGCGGCTGTCGGCGCTACTCAACGCAACCGTGTACACCGGATCGTAGCCGATCAGTTCGCCGATATAGGGAATGACCCAGGGAGCGCAGGTCTCGATGAACTGATCGTCATAGAGTTGCGCCAGATTATCCTTGACGATGCCGTACTGGCTCTCCAGGACCGAAAAGAGCGCGGCCAGCTGGCCGCCCTGCAGCGCGTCGCGAGTGCGGAAGACCGCCGGCAGTAGCGAATAGATGGGGCCTCCGCCTGGAGACGTTGTGCTCATGACCAGACTCCGATTCCGCCCTGCGACGCCGGGTCGAGGATAAGGATTTCAGCTCCCTGCGGCGGTCGAGGCCCTGCCGCGCAAAGAATGTTGGCGACGGTGGCAGCGGCGCCGCTCTGGTTCAGCCCTGTAAGGTTCACTGCGATCACGCCGGGAACGCTTTGCGCCAGTTGAATGACCAGGCTGGCGGCGACGCCTTGGCCCGGCGCCAACTGACCGAAAGCAAAGGCCGCAGTGATGCTCTGCCATACCTGGGCGATCACTACGGTGGAGTCGTAGGTGGGCGAATCGACCTTCACCTGCAAGGAAATCTCAAACAAGACCGGCACATAGGAAGCGATTTGGAGCGGCACGTAAGGAAGGCCGTAGTCCTGAATGGCCAGCGATAGGTTCTCCACCACGGGATCGCTGGCGTTGAGCACCGATCCACCTTCGCCGGCTACGGTAAGAAAGATGCCGCGCGTCGCGCCGAACCAGGTCCACGTGGCCAGCGCCATTCCGATGCCGGCAAATGCCAGGGCAAAGTTCTGGTAGTCCTCGAGCGTGACCACGCGGCCCAGGGTGAGCGTTGGCAAGGGCGCCGACTGCCTGGCATCGGCGGGCGAAGCCGGATCGGCGCCTCCGGTGGCAGGGGCGGGATTCGAGACCGATTGCAGGCCCTGGGGGCGGTCGATTGGCTGAGTGAGCTGCCCAGACGCGACCATTCCTGCCAGGCCAATGCCCTTGCGATATTGGGCCTTGATATTCAACTGGCCGGTGGGTGTGCGGGCGCCCTGAATTCCGTTGCCGAAACGTACGCTGGGTCCGCCGGTCGAATTGGGCTGCGTGACGTAGACACGGTCCTTCGCTGCCGAGGAGAGGAAATTCGGCTGTTCTGTCCACAGCAGATTGTTGACTCGCACCTGGAGTGTGGATTGCACCCCGCTCGTGGTGGCTGCGGAAACGTGAGTCAAGGGAGACTGTTTTAGTTGGAACTCCAGGGCCGCGTTGGTGGCGTTGCCGGAGCCCAGAATTTCCTGCACCGTCTCCCCATGTGTGGCTTCGACGGCGTTGGCATTCACGATCACGGTGGGCGTGTCGTAGATCCGTTCCAGCGCTGCATTAAAGGTGAGCGAGGTGGTTGTCCCATTCACAGTAACGGCGGAAATGATCGCTGCCTCACCGGCCTGAGGATCGGGGGTGGCCGAGGGCTGCAGTTGAACCGATGCCGGCGGAAGCGACAGCGTGCCGGGCTGGCCCGTAACCGTGAGCACGCTCCAAAGCAGGTTTCCGCTATCCGGGTCAGCCATTGGCGGAAAGGCATCCACCAGGAAAGGCTGGTTGGCGCTGACAGCAAGCATGCCGGTGGCGCCGGCCGGGTAAATCCGCCAAGCGTTCCGCTCAACGTGGCGGTTGAGACAATGCGCGCACGCCGCCCGCTCACGCCGATCGGAGCGCCCTCCGCGAGCGGTTGCATACCGGAGAGAGTCATTCCGCCGCCTGAGATAGGAGCCAGCATTCCGGAAGCGAGGGGATAGCTGTTGGGCGAAGTCCACTGCGTCGGGGGAAGATTGGCGAACGGGAGCAACTGGCTCTGGACATAGGCTGTCGTTTCCCGCGTCTCGGCGACAAAGTCGTTGAGCACGTTGTCCAGACTCAGCGTGGTGTTGCCGCGCAACACTGTAACCGATCCCAGCGTCAGTTGCGACGTTTTGGCGGAGAGCGAATACAAGCCCGGATTGGACTCGGATGCCGTTGTGATCTGGAAGAACGAGGTGTACTTCGGGCCGGTCAGCACCATCCACTGCAATTGGCCCGCTGCGCCGCCCGGTGAGGTCGCGGCCGGGTTGAGCCCGGGGTAGGAACTATCCAGGTTGATCGTTGCGTTGTTCGCGTACTGAAAGTCCCATTCCGAAGTTTGCGAGGGGGTCCCGCCTGGTGAGCCAGGGATGGTGTCGAATGTGGCAGCCGGAAAGAACCGGCTTGGGCGATCCAACACCGAAGAGTGCAGCCTTGGTGCGAAAAATGTAAAGACACACGTCGCTCGTTCCCGCAGCAAAACCGGAGGGCAGCGGGCTATCCCAGGCAATGAATGTGTTGCCGGAAAGCGGATTGATCTGAACCGCCGTTACGTAGCAGAATGCACCCGGTCCGGTCGGGGAAGGGTTGCCGCCCGGGGCGCTCAAAAACAGCAGCGCATCACCAACCTTGATGTTGTTGGCAGTGCCGGCGATCCAGGTGGACGTATCGGCGCCGGCCAGCTGCCAGGGCCGCGTAGTGGCCGCCGGGATAGCGTTGACGGCCAGCGTAGCGGTCAACGCTGCGGAGGTCTCAAACACCTGTGGCGTCTGGCCGGGTCCGGGAACGCTTTGTACGCGTGTGCCTGCGGCGATGGACACAGTCGCTGAGGATCCCGGCGCCGAAGCCAGCGTAAACACCAGCACCGTGGATGCGCTGACGCCGGGAGAGGGCTTGTATCCAACCAGGCGCGCCAGTTCAAAGATGCTGCGCCCCTCCACCGCCGTCCCCAGGTACGCTTCATTGGCCAGCCGTTCTGTGTAAAAGGTGAGGATGTCGAGGGCTTCGGACCAGGCATCTACCAGGGCGATGGAAAAATCGCTGCTCGACCGGGTGCGCAAACCGGCCAACGCCGGCACGCTCGAAGACGAGAGCCCAGCCAGCATGGATTGCATAAAGCTTGAATAGGTGCCGGCTCGATAGCCGATGGCAGGCAACCCCGGCGGGTTGACCACGAGCGCCGGGGTCTGCTGGGTGACGCCGGTGCAGCATCCGCACAGCTGCGGTCCGTCATTTCCGCAAGCGCAGCTCATTTGCCACCATCCAGACTTAGGATCAGCAATCCGCGATCGGCATGATTCGGGTCGTTGTCGCAGCGGGGAATCTCCAGGCGCCCCATGGTCAACTGAATCGGCGTGGCCATTCCCGGCGGTGTGGGCGAATCCATGCGCTCAAAGGTGGTGAGGGTTAACGCGACCACGCCGGGAACGCTTTGCGCCGCGGCCACCACCGGGCTGGCGTACACCGTTTCGCCGAACTCGAAGTTTGCCGGATCGAGCAAGCCCAAAGTGCCGCTGCATCGATCTCCGGTGACCAGGACACGCAGTACCGCCGCGTAAACATCGCCCCGGAATTGGCTGGCAGCGACGCAGATATCGAGGCCAATGCGCAGGCCGACAAACACGGCGCCTTCGACAACGAGATCGGTACCCATCATGCGCATGGTGTTGAGGCTGCTGCGGACGGAGCTTTCGAGAGCGGAACTCAAGGGCGTTTGGGCAGGATCGATGGAGGTAAAAGCCGTGTACCAGGAGCCGGTCCAGCGAATCGTTCCTTTTGCTTCGCGCACGCCAGGCAAGGTCTCGGCCATGGTTCCATAGTCGTCCGCGGCGACACAGCGAAGCTGGCTCTCGAAGCTGAACGGCGCGACCTGTTGGATATGGTCCGCGGTTTCTGGGTCCACTCCGCCTGCAGCCCCCAATGGGTTGCGCACCCCAGTGATGCCCAGGCCGGTGAAGAGAACGTGCGCCAGGGCTTCGCGGCCGACGTTTCCTGCCGCTCCGTTGCCGGTGCGGTAGGTCGCAGTGAAAGCGAGATTGGGGTCGGGCGCCGCGCCGTAGGTGCCGTCGCCAAAGCGCAGGTGGGCGGAGCCATCTGATTCAATTTCAGCGACAAAACCGGGGAATTTACTGTCTGTTCCAGCAGGTCGGGCTCGGGAAGCCAGGTGACGCCGTCGCTGCCGGAGAGGGAGATTTGCGGCGCGGCTGTTGAGATATTGGGAGCGAGGAATGTCGACGCGGGCGCCGCTGCATCGAATGGCACGGCAAAGGTGAGAGGCTGGTTGGCCAGCACAGGTTGATAGCGCGCGCGTGAGACTGCTGCTCCGGCAACTATTCCGCAGTTGCAGCCGTTTCCGGTAACCGGAGATGGAGGCGGCTCTGGCACTGTTCCAAGCGATTCGTTGAATGTCCAAACGCCTTGGTCGGCGGCCAGTGTATTTCCACGCGCCACTGAAACTCCCGACAGGGCCAGCGAGTCCGTCATCGAAGAGATGCAGAGCGGGAATGGCAGGGCGTCTGCGTCGGACCAGGTGATGCTGGTGAGCAACGCGCCAGTCACCGGGTCTTGCAGATTGGTCGTCACTGCGGTCAGGCGCACGGCCCAGCGATGCGTCGGGTCGGCATCGGCAGGATCGCCGGTGTGCGGCCCCATGACTTCCTCAAAAATCAGCACCTGTCCGGCACCCAGGGTATGGCGGGCACAGCTGAGCGTAGCCTGGGTTGCGCCCACAGGTAGGCAACATTGCCCATTACCCCAGGTATAGAAGTCCATCTGATTCTGTTCCGGATGGAGCACCAGCTCGGCGGGACTTTCAAACACTGGGCCTGGGCTGGCGGTCAGAAGCGAGGCCGCGAAACTCGAGGGATCGATTGCCGCGCCAGGC
>CAVQWB010000047.1:0-234766 GCA_963717225.1 uncultured Acidobacteriaceae bacterium
TCCTGATGCGGTGAGAAAATCAGCTCTTCCACTTGTGACCGGCGGTGAGATGAACGGACGCGGCCACAACTGCAACGAGAGTCAAGACAACCTGGAACATGCACGCTCCAGGAAAACACGGATGGTAATGCTCAACGAAGCTCTAGTCGCCCTGGTGTTGATTGCTTTGGATGAGGAACCCCGGAATCGGAAACGTTGGAAACCAATTAGCGCGATTTTGCTCAATCAGGACAGCACTAATCCCATTCAGTCCGTTAGTGCTGCTGATGGTTTGTTTCGGCGGCACCACGTTGTCCCGGATCAGCAGACCGGAGATCAGGCAACCGGGCATGTCCTGAATAACGATCCCCCCATATTCGTGTTCACGGAAGGGGTCATGAGGTTCCCTGCGCCTTCGCTAATCGAATTCCGGAGCACGTCGGTGTTGATGACAGGCCCATAGGCTGCGGGGCCACCGTACGGCCCAAACGCTGAAATAAGGATGCCATCGCCCGAGTTGGTCAATACGTTATCTTCTATAACGCTTTCGAGCGAGTCGCCGAGCACGATGGAGAAGCCGAGAGTGTTGGTAATCGTGTTGTGCGCTGTGGTCATGTGAAGTTCGTATTGAGAGATGACGACGATCGATGTTGTGTCAGGTAGAACCAGCCACGGTTTCATAAGATTGATCGTCCGGCCACTATAGCTCTTGACGAACGAGTACTGTCCGACCCCGGTCCCCGAGATGATCGCAATGCTGGACGCCTGAGGATTCGTTGTGCCCATCCAATCCCAAGCGGGATCATGGGCCAATGTCACCATGCCGGCCGTGCTTTTAGCAATCGGACCAATATACGATCCACCGTCTCCGTCATTGGTGATGACCTGCTGGCCTTTCGAACCCATATTTCGGAAGGTGTTATAGCCGACGTAAATATTTTGAGAAAGCGCGGATGGCCCGAAACGGCTATTTCCGCGGCTGACGCTCAGTCCGGAGCCTGCCGATGTTCCACCCTTGCCCTGTCCGGGCGCGTTCTGAGAATAAATGGAGTTCTTCTCAAAAATAACGTTCTGGCTGTCGCTGATTCCGAGGCCGGTAAAATTGTTCAAAATGATTTGATTCCCCGAAACAACGCCACCGTCCCCGAAGTTGACGTCCAGAGCCTGGTAAGAACCGGAAAGAAACGTCGAATGATAGATCTGGATATCCGGGCCGGCGACAAGGAACATCTGTTCATGGCCCCCCGAAGCATCCCCGGTAGATTTAAAGTTCAGGTTGCTGAAGAATAAATGACCAGAAGTAGCCGGATTGCCGGTTTTACTGTCGGTGGCCGCAAGGAGACTAGGATTCGCTGGCGCTTCAAGGGATAAATTCGCCAACCCGAAATGCTGAGGAGCCCCGAACCACGCTGCCGGCGGACTTTTGCCGGGCTTACCGAGGAAGCGAGTGGAGGTCGCAGATGCTCCCTCCAAAAACTCGTAAGGGTGGGCTACCACGCCACTTGCCAGTACGAAGTTGCCTGCCGGAATCGCAATATAGACCAGCTGCTTTGAACCCGCTGCGGGCGCATTCCGATCTAAACACGATTGAAGCGAGGCGGCGTTATCGGTGGCCCCATCACCCACGAGGTTAGGGCATGTTGTACGCTTAACGGTCAATGACGGAGGCGTGTAGACCGTGATCCGGCTAGGAGGCGTTGAAGTCACACCCCAGGGGAAAGTTCCCACCCAAAGAGTGTACGTTCCAGGAGCCAGCGTGCTGGTAACTGGAACTGAGATGGAGTTGGTATCTGATCCCGAGGGCCTCAGCCGGTAGACCTTGCCGGCTGCAGATTGCAGCACGACTTGCATCGAAGGAATGAAGTTCTTGCCAAAAATTCTCAAGGTCGCACCCTGTTCCACACCACAGTCGTGAACCTCGTGCCGGAGTGCCGTATTTACATCAGTGACGGAAGGAACTCCAATTGCCCAATCTATAGATGGCGCATTTGCTAAACCGAGGACGAATGGCGCTGAGGGATCTTCGATTTGGAATCCGTATACCCCGGCTGGAAAACTCGAAGGAATCACGAAGGAAAGCCCCGTCGTGCTCTGTTGTGTGGCGTTGATGACTACCGAACTCTTTTGGACAATCGACTGCCAATCTCGCGTTCCAGGAGGAATGACAGCTACTCTTACTCGCTTTGCCGCATGCGTAAACGCGCCTGTCACAAGCACCGATTGTCCCGGCTTGGTCTCTCTTGATACCCAGAAGACTGCATTTTTCGTGTAGGTTGGAGTTCCCACAGTGAGATTCTTGGGGTCGGTAAATACAGGGTTTGATCCTACGCCCCAGTCATGATTCGAAGCGCCTGTATTCGGATTGCTACAGCCGGTCAGATCCTGGAAATCGCCTATGGCCTTTGTGGGGATTGCCACTTTGTTTGTTTGCGCAGCCGCACTTTGAGCAGGCGAGGCAAACACAAGCGCGAGACACAGTAGGAGAAGAGATACCATTGGATCAGTATAGGTCCGGCCCACTCAACCTCACAGAAGTCTCACTGAACCCCGTTCACGGTGTACAGATCGTAGAGGCTCAAAGAGTAGCCGTAAAGATAGCTCGCGCCGTCGTCCGTAATCATTGGACGGTCCGCGGTTACGCCGCTGATCGTAGGCTGGCTAAGATCACGCCATGCCCTGCGTTTGCCGTTATGGGGATTCAGCTTCTCTACAGGAAGCGCGCCGCGCGCCACAGAGGTAAAAGGCGCGACATAGAGCTCGCCATTGCTGCTCCACCCGATCACACTGTCATCGGACTTTAAGCCTGCGACTTTTTGCGGACTTCCGCCCTCGACCGGGACCAACACCGGATCATTGACCCTGGGGAATCCAAATCCCAATCCAGCCAGCAGCCACTTGTCATCCGGCGAAACCAGCCAGCCAGAGGTTCCCTCTTCGGTAATCGCACGCGGGTTGCCGCCGTTTAAGTCCTGGAGCCAACTGCGTAGCGGACGAGCACCATCCTGCGCAACGTACACGATCCGTTTGCCATCGGATAAGAAACTGGCTGCTACCCTGGGCGACAAATTTGGCGGACTGATGGGCCTGGCTTCGCCCGGCCCCACCGGCACCAGCCACACCTGGTGCGTGGGCTCGGTCAACTTCTCTGACAGGGCCCAATTCTTATCCGGCGAGAGCGCCACGCCGTATCCGTCGCCAATAGGCACGGCGGGCGATCCATCCACATTGCGAACGTAGACTGTGTAGCTCTGGGATTCGTTCCCCTCCTCCTCGAAGAGGATCATCTTTCCGTCGCCACTGATAGCGCGGGCATAACTGAAGTCGAGCCAGGACAGGTCGCGTTCCACTTTTTGATCTTCCGTGGAAACGACGATGCCTCGACGATCGATTCCCTGTGCCACCAAAAGCTCTCCGTTCGCCGCGATGTCGAGCAACCGCAAACGCCCAGGCACAGCCAAAGGGACGCGTACCTTGCCGGAAAGCGACAACGCGTGAATTTCTCCCGACCCTAGCGGAGAGGTCAGCCACACCTCATCTCCCGCATGGGTCCACGCCAAGCCTTGGGCGCTCTCGAAGATCGGGCTGGCGACGACCTTCTCTCCTGTGCTTCGCACAATAACAACGCTGCCCCGGTCGTCGAAAATATTGTCATGCGTGATGAAGGCAAGGTATTTTCCGTCGGGCGAAAAACGGACGTCGTCAATCGCACGCTCGCGATAAAGGACCTTCCCGATCGGATACTCCAACTGGCACCTTCGCTCGGCCGGCACCCAGCGCACAATGGCCAGCGCAGATCCGTCCGGAGTAAAGTCGGCGGCCTCTACATTTTCTATCTGTGGCTTGGGAGCGCCGTTTTCCGCGAAGGTCCGCGCGAAGTTACCCGGCCAGAGAACCGTCGCTATCGTTTTCATAGAAAGGGCCACTGCCAACTCGCCCCGCGAAGATACGGCCAACAGGCGCGCGTTTTTGATGCCCAGCGCATGTCCTCCGATAGCATTCGCGCCAACCGTGTAAATCTCGGGTTCTGACCCGTCCCACGCGGCGGTATAGAAGATGTTCTGGCCGTCGGGTGTAAAGCGGGCATCCTGGATATTCCCCCGCCGATAAGTCACCTGGCGAAATTGCGAGCCGGCCGCCTTGCGCATGGCGACCGTGGTTCGCCACCCTATCAATCCGCCCAATGCCAACAGTCCGGCAGCAGCCAGGGCATACCATCCCCGATTCCCTATCTTGACCTTTGCCGCCGAGGCGTCCACGGGCGGTGGAAGCAGCGGGGTCAACGTGGAAAAGGACTCCAGAGCGTATGCCAGATCGCGCGCTGACTGGAAGCGCTGCTCGGGCGCTTTCTCCAGACAGTGGCGCACGGTCCTCTCGAGCGCTGGAGCAATGACGGGTCCGGTAAGCGACAACTCCGGCGGATCCTCGTGCAGGATGGCAGTCATCGTTTCCGCGGTGGTATCCCGTTTGAAGGCGCGCACGCCTGTCAGCATTTCGTAAAGCACTGCGCCAAAACTAAAGATATCGGTCCGGCAATCGATCGCCCCGCCGCGTACTTGTTCCGGTGACATATATCCCGCGGTGCCCAACACTGCGCCGACCTCGGTTGCGGGAGCAAGTGCGGTCATGTCGCCTGAAGCTTCGCCCACTCCCATCGCACCGGGTTTCTGCACGTTCTTGGCCAGGCCAAAATCCAAAATTTTTACCCGGCCATCGCGGGTGACAAAAATGTTGTCTGGTTTCAGATCGCGATGCGCGATGTCTTTGCTATGCGCAGCGGCCAGACCGTGAGCGATCTGAACCCCATAGTCAATCGCCTTGCGCTGCGAAAGAGCGCCGCGGGTAAGTATCTCGCGCAGGCTCTCCCCATGGAGTAACTCTGAGACCATGAAGGGCTGCTGGGCATGCTGACCAATATCATAAACGGCCAGGATATTCGGATGGTTCAAGGAGGCAACGGCACGCGCCTCCTGCTCGAAACGCCGCAGCCTTTCCGGGTCGGCCGCGAAAGATGCGGGCATTACCTTTACGGCAACATCGCGGTGCAAGCGCAGGTCGCGTGCCTTATAAACCTCGCCCATGCCTCCTGCGCCGATTAGTTCTACTACTTCATAGGGTCCAAGTTGGGTTCCGGCAGAAAGGCTCATGGGATGTAGAGCCAGATTATAGCGACCCGCGAATTTTTCGGGAGTCCCCGCGCTGGTGCCGATCGGGCGGGCCGGCGGGCCTGGGCAGGGGCTATTGAATGCTGCGTGAGAAATGTCCTGCTGGCCGGTTGAGGTGCCGAACGCTGGCCGAAGATGAACTGACAGGGAAATAGCGCCGCAGGGGCTAAAAGCCCGTTCTTTCGGAATGAACCGCTTTTCCGCTGGACTGAAGTCCAGCTCCCCCCTGCTAAAGCAGGGGGCTTCCACCAGATTCGGGGTGGATGAAATCCGGGGCTCATTTTCTGGTTCTCACGCAGGGGCTAAAGCCCTCGTCATTTGCCGCTGGTGCGAACGGGCATGTCGGTAACAGAAGGTACCGGGCATGTAGGTAACACTTTTCGTCAAAGTTGAAGTTAAACGAGCTTGGAGAAAAAAGGAAACCAAGTCGTCGCCGCAGCTGTGGGAATGTGGGAAGCTCGCGGTTGTTTGCGAGCTTTCCAAGGCGGTGTGGGGAAAAGAGGGAAAGGGCTTTTTCTTTTCCTCTTTTTCCATACCGCCGTCATTTCCATAGCTGTTCACTCTCCGCCAGCAGGCATCGGTTGCAGAATGAGCTTGTGACTGTCGAATCGCGCCAGGGGAAAGGTTGCGAAATGGACCTTCCAGTAGCGATCATCGAGCGGCTCCAGGCCGATGGATTCCCCGCCCAGGGTCTTGCTGATAAACACCTGTGTGCCTTTCCAGAAGAAGGTTCCATCCGGATAGACCCGCTTGGCCTTCATGTTGCTGTCGTATTGCGGCTCCGGAACACGATCCGGATAGGTGCGCGGCGAACTCTGGTAGCAAGAGGCCGGTGTCTGCTGCTGGAGCGCCTCGTGCGGCCGCTCCTGGTTGTACTGTTGGCGGAATCGATCAAAAGCCTTTTGTTGCCCTCTGCCGGCGGCTGGCGGTTTGGCCGTCTCCGCCTTCAACGTCCGGTGCATACGCTCGTGACGCCCGTTTTGCTCCGGATGACCTGGCTTGATCCGCTCCGGCTGAATGCCCAGCTTCATCCAGTAAATCGATAAACGAGAGATGCCGGCAATTGCTCGCGAGGCAAACGGGGCGCCGTTATCGGTGCGGATCGTTTGCGGCAGGCCATATTCTCGAAACGCGGCCGCAAAAATCGCTTGTACATGCTCCGTGTCCGTCTTCTCCACATCCTGGCAACGCAGCAGGTAACGGCTATGCGCGTCGGTCATCGTCAACGGATCAACCCGCTCTCCCTTGCCCGTCAGAAACCATCCCTTGAAGTCCGCACACCATAGCTGATTGGCCCCGTCCACCTTTTGAAACGGCTGGCTGTACAGAGCAACCCGTAGCCGCTTGCGCTGCGGTGTGCTCAAACCTTTTCGCCGCAAGATCTCTCCAAAAGTGCTCACTGCCGGCCAAAGGACCCCTTTGTTCTTCGTCCCAAGATGACCGTGTAGCTTTTTGGCTCCCCAGCTCGGATGCGCATACTTCAATTGCACAATCTGCTCCTCGATCGAAGCATCGGTCTGATTTGGATGATTGTCTGCTCCATAGCGTCGATCGGGCAATCCACCCAATCCTTCCGCCTCATAACGCTTTACCCACTGGTAGCCTGTCTTGCGGGCTACCCCATAGATCCGGCACAGCTCTGCCATCGTGTACTGCTCACTGTCGTGATCCAAAACAAAACGCGTCCGCTCCTCCAACACATCCGTCTCTTTCCAGGGCATGCTCTCTTCTACCTGCCCCCGCTCTGGACGAAAAGTGTTACCTACATGCCCGGTACCTTCTGTTACATACTTGCCCGGTCCGTACCACCTCTTACGGCACGACTAAAGTCGTGCCCTGATACAAAGCCTGGTTTGAAATTGGCTCGAAATTGGCTGACTCGGAAATTATTTTTGCAGGGTCAATAAAGCCTAATTACCCCTCGTTCCATGAGTTTTAACTTCGCAACTCCGGTACCACTTTATAGACAATGTCTTTAAACGCGGCCATCTGGCGAATCGAATCAAACCGCGGGTCTACCCCGATCCAAGCGAGTTCCGCTTCGCGCTCCTCAACCGCCAGGGTCAGAAAAGAAACTGCATCTTCCCCAGCTCCCAGCGCCAGCGACAGCAACGCTTGCCGGAATCGGCTGATCGCCGCGTCCAAAGACAGCAGCTTGAAACCCCGCGCAATCTGGTTTGCCTGTTCCGTCTCACCGATCAACGCCAGTACTTCCGCAACCCCTGCCATCATGGGCAAGTCAGCCCCTGAAGCAGGCCGGATGCTTTCGATTAGTTGCTTCGCCTGCTCCTTCTTTCCCAAATGCACCGCCATAAGCGCGAACAAATACCGGGCTTCCACAGGAAGCGGTCCATAAATCAATGGCTCCGACAACAGACCCAACCCCTCAGCAAATCGCCGAGTGATATGAAGGAATTTGGTGCGAGCTACCTTTTGACGGTTCGAGAAAGGATCGATACGTTGCGCCGCTTCAAGGTGGTGCGATGCCTCGTCATTCCGCCCCAGCGCGGCAAGAAATAATCCGTGCCGCCGTGCGGCGGAAACGTGGAATCCCAGGCCAGATCCATGGATGAAGCTCTTCTCCGCGTTCTCCCAATCCCACTCCAGAGCCTGCGCGCTTCCCAGGCAGGAGTAGGATTCAATCATCTCCGCATCCAACTCGATCGCGCGCAGGGCAGCTTCCTTGGCGACGGAAACCAGGGTGGAAGATGGACTCGCTCCGCGCAGAGCCATCTCTATGTTGCAGTGGGAAATTCCACAATACGATCGCGCAAAGGCGGGGGCCAGCTCTCTCGCTTCTTGAAACTTCATCAGGGAAGCTCGCAGGTCAGACGCGGACCCTTCATCCAGTAGCGTCTCCGCATGCAGAACGAGAGGATAGACCGCATACGTCAGTGCACTCGGCGTAGCCAATCGGCGGCGCACATGCGACTGTTCCGGACGCGCCCGGCTGACAAAGGCGGTGGCGATCTGCTCCTGCACCTGAGTTAGAACTTCAGCGCTTGCCTCAGTATCGAAACGGTGGGAGCTCATCTGAAAGCCGTCTGAGCCCAGGACCCTTGCGGTAATGCGCAAATGGTTGTAGTCCTCCCTCACCGTTCCCTCAACGATTGCGCCCACTCCGAACCTTTGCGACAGCGACGGAATGTCATAAGGTGCTTCCACCGGTTGCGGCGGAGCGGGCCTGGAGATCACCCGAATCCCATCGGTATGCGTAAGTGTATGAATGACTTCTTCGGTGACGCCCTGGGCGCACATCGAAGAGAGGGGTCGATGCGAAAGGTCGACAAACGGTAAGACGGCCACCGCAACCCCCACCCCCTTGGCCAGCAGCTCACTCCCGGGCGAGGGCCCATTCGAGTCAAGCCCAGCCAGGGTTTCGTTCCTCCGAAACAGGGGAACGTACGTACCCGGCCGGAAGTAAATGAAAACAGGATTCTGCTTGCCTTCCGACTCATAGTATTCCTTGAGCTTCGCCCTCAGCCGCCGCGCCTCTGTGCGCACAATCGAATCCTGGCTGGGATGATACGGAGGCTTGCGATCATAAACCTCCGTGCCGATTACATACTCCTTCAGAAGATCCGTGTTCCCGGCGAGAGCATTTTCAATCGCAAATCGAAGGAAGCGGGCCAAGCGGTCTGATTGCAAAAAGAGTGTGCTTTGCAACAGCCGCTCGAGTTCCGCCCGGACCTCCTGCTCGGAGAGGTTTTCAGATGTGTGTGTGTCCTGCAACGTTGAGTCTTCCTCACAACTGTGTAATTTCCGTTGATGACTGCGCGCGATCCCGACGTCATGATAGCGCGTCGATGACACTCCAATGTTCAGATCACCGTTAGCTAACAGTTGCTCACTCCATGAATCCCTACAAGTTCTGGCATCCTCACCATTGAGAACCTAGAGCGAGAACCGGGAGCCAAACGTGACTGAGGCGCGCCGAGACGTTGACAAGAATCCAGTAGTGCGGATTCTTGCCCTGGCCCCGGAAGACACCCAGGGACAGATCCGGCGTAAGTTATCGTCCCTCCACGTGACCATCGACTTCATTACAAAGGCAGCAGAAGTATCTCACCTCGCCCTCCGGCGAAACGCGTATCACGTTGCGCTCCTGCCGGCGGTATTGCCGGATAACGGATGGTGGTCGCTTTGGGGAGAGATCGCTCTGTTCAATCCGCGGCCGGAGATCCTGGTCTACGCCCACACGGCAACTTTCCAGCTATGGTCCGGAGTTTTGGAAATTGGTGGCTACGACGTTATTGTAGAACCGTTCACGGAGGAAGAACTACAGCGCGCAGTAACCCGCGCCGCGCAGAGTTTCGCCGAGCGCTGCTCTCATGAGAACGGTAACGAATAGAAATCGGGGAACCATGTTTCGCAAAATCGTCGTCGCCTACAACGAATCTCCCGAGTCCCAGCGAGCCTTCGTCGCGGCCATCAAACTTGCCAAAAGCCTCAATGCTGAGTTACTGGCAGTAACGGCTATGGGGGATCTACCCGCCTATACCGCCTTTGCTGCGGTAGCCGATAGTTCGATCGCGAGAGTCCTGGAGCAAGATCGATTGAAGTTTTATACGAAACTTCAGGACCAGGCACGAGCCCAAGTTGAGAGTTACGGCATCGGATTCCACAGTTATCTGATCGAAGGCCACCAAGTGGAGGCAATCGTCGACTTTCTACGCCGGCAGAAAGCCGATCTGCTGGTCATCGGACTTCACCAGCGCGATCTCCACATCGCGCGCTTGTGGAGCACCGTCTATGAGCTGGCGCAGGATGCGCCGTGCAGCGTTCTGGGCGTGCATTGAACCTGCCCGCCGCATCCCGGGCCCCGATGGCAACCTGTTCTCTGGAGTCACGCAAGCATGTCAAAACGAGCGATGATCGTTCCCGTAGTGACGTTAGTGGTCGCTGCCGCGCTCCTGTTCACCATAAAGGGTTGCTGGAACTCGTGGGAGGGCGGGCACGCGGAGCAGCGGACCGACGATGCTTACTTGCGCGCGGATCTGACCCCGCTGAGCACACGCATTTCCGGAACCGTTCGCAAAATGGAGGTCGGCGACTACCAGGCAGTCCAACCTGGTCAGCTACTGGTCCAGCTCGAAGACCAGGACTATGCCGCTGCACTCGCCGAAGCCAAAGCAGCCCTGGCCGGTGCGCAAGCGCAGCTCGAAGACAATCAGGCAACCAAACGCATTCAGGATGTCACGGTTCAGAACGCGCAGACCGGAGTAGCGCAGGCTGAAGCCGCGGTAAACGCGGCCAAGGCCGGCGTCTCTGCCGTTCAGCCGGATGTCGAACACACTGAACTTGAATTGAAGCGCCAGCAGGCTTTGCTCTCGTCCAAGGCCACCACCCACCAGGAACTGGAAGGAGCTCTGGCCAATGCGGATCGCTATCGAGGACTGCTAGCCTCCCGCCAGGCAGACCTGGACCGGGCCCAGGCATCGCTCGACAGCAGCCGCGCTGTGCTGGAAGCGCAAAAAAGACAGCGCGCCGCCCTTGACACTAAGGACGCCGTGTACCGGGCAGACATTCAGGCCAAAAAGGCCGCCATCATTGTCTCGGAAGTCAATCTCGGATATACGCGCATTGTCTCTCCGGCGGCAGGGGCTGTCAGCGAGCGTCATGTGCAGGAGGGGCAACTGGTCGCTCCCGGCATGCAGGTCGTCGATTTGGTCAGAGGCGATGTCTGGATCCAGGCCAATTATTTGGAGACACAACTTACGAACATGCAACAAGGGGATGTCGCCGACATTACCATCGATACCTTTCCAGGGGTCGTGTTGCACGGAAAAGTGGCGGAGATCTCCCCCGCCAGCGGGTCACAATTCGCTCTTCTGCCTCCTGACAACGCGACCGGAAACTTCACCAAGGTGGTGCAGCGAATCCCGGTAAAAATCGTGCTCGATCCCGGCCATCCTCTTCAGGGCAGACTGCGTCCCGGCTTCTCCGCGGAAGTCACCGTTCATGCCTCCGGCAAACATACTGCGCAGGGAGGTCATCAGTCTTGAGCGCGCCACCCTCCAGTCCGCCGGCGTCAGCCAGCCCTTCCGCAGCCCCCCTCATTACCACCCACCCGGTGTTGGGAGTCTTCGGTGTTCTGCTTGGCGCCTCGATCGCAACCTGCGCCGGACGGCTCATCAGTGTCGGCCTGGCCGATCTGAGGGGCTATCTCCACCTGGGCTTCGACGAAGCCTCATGGCTGGGTACAGCCTTTAACGCCAGCATGATGTTTATCGGCCCTTTTTCCGTCTATCTCGGCGGACTGCTCGGCCCGCGGCGTGTTCTTCTGGCCTGCGCAACTGCGTTCACCATCATCAGCCTGTTCCTTCCCTTCGCTCCCAACCTTCCCGTGCTGCTTATCCTGCTGGTGCTCGCCGGGTTGACCGCAGGGACGTTTTACCCGCTGACGCTTTCCTTTATCCTGCGCAATCTGCCCATGCGCTATGTGCTGCTGGGGATCGCCATGTACGCCATGGACATCGTGTTCACCACCAACGTCGCTACCTCGCTTGAAGCCTGGTACATGGATCATTTGTCGTGGCGCTGGATCTTCTGGAACAGCGCCGTGCTCACTCCCGTCATGATGTTGCTGATCTATTTCGGCATCCCCTGGCAGCCACTACCCGTCCCCAAAGAAGGGCAGCCTAAACCGAGCTGGAGAGGTTTCTTCCATTTCAGCGTGGGTTTGGCTCTGCTGTACGCGGCCCTCGATCAGGGCCAGAGACTGTATTGGTGGCACTCCGGAATCATTGTCGGTTTAGTAGTTTCCGGTTCGTTCCTAGTGGTGATGACGGTCGTTCGCCGCGTCCGCATGCCCAATCCGCTGGTTAATCTCAAATTTTTGCTGAGCCGCAACACCCTGTTGCTCGGCGTTGTGCTGATCTTCTTTCGCTTTGCTATGTTGGCGACCGTCGTGCTCATACCCAGTTATCTGGGGTCGGTCAAGGGTTATCTGCCCTTGCAAACCGGGCCCATCCTGCTCTGGGTTGGCCTGCCCCAATGCATCTGCGGTCTGCTCGCCATGTATTTGCTCAGGTATATAGATGCCCGCCTGATCCTGACCTTCGGCTTTACCCTGGTGGCCATTGCCTGCCTGCTCAATGCACACCTCTCTTCCGCCTGGTCGGGAGCTAATTTCGGCTTTTCGCAAGCGATCATGGCGGTTGGACTGGCCTTCGCATTCAATGCCATGGTTGGCGCCATCATTCTCGAAGTGGTCAATTCCGGAGCTTTGAAACGTCCGATCGACGTGCTTACGTTCGCCGGTTATTTCCAAACTGTGCGCCTCCTTGGCGGGGAGGCCGGGGCGGTGTTCCTGGGTCATTTCCTCGCCACCAGGGAACAGTTCCACTCCAACATCCTGGGACTGGGCGTTCAGCTTGGCCAGCCATCCACTTATCAGAGGCTGTTCGGCCTGAGTGCCGGGGTGCAAAGCCAGTCTTCGGGCTTGTCAGCAGCTACCGGAAGAGCGGGCGAGATCCTCGGTCTGCAGGTCAGACAACAAGCCTTCACCCTGGCCATTACCGACAGTTTCATGCTGGTGGCCCTTTCCGTCGTGTGCTGTCTGATCGTCATCGCCTGCATGGCCCCGGTCCCCACGCAATATCGCCAGGTAGTGCAGGCTTGAGCGCATAGGAAGGAATTCGAAGATGCGGCTTACGACGATGCGATCCTGCAAAACGAAACAGCTTCTGTGTCTATTGGCATTGCTGGTTGCCGCCCACGGCGCCATTGCCCAAAGCAACGCACCGATGCCCTTAACCCTCTCTCAGGCGATTGACCTCGCCCTCAAGCAAAATCGCGATCTCAAACTTGCCCAGCTTGCGGTGGTCGACAGCCAGCACAAGAAGGAGGCCGCTCGTTCTGCCTACTTCCCTCACATCAACAACCAGTCCAGCGTCCTTCACCTCACCGAATTCGCTGGAATAGACATCCCTGCGGGAGCTTTTGGCAATCATCCCGACACCGGGCCCATCCCCGGCCAGAATCTGTTTCTCGACCAGGGCTTACTCACGACATACACCAGCGGTACCGGTCTGGAACAGCCCTTCACCCAGATGTTCAAGATCCACGCCTCCAATCGCGCCGCAACCGCCGATCTCAACACCGCCAGAGTTCAGGTGGATCAAGCGCAGAATGAGGTGGCTCTCAAGGTTCGTCAACTCTATTACGGCATACTCATCGCGCAGCTCAAGCAGCAGGCTGCTGCGGAAGAAGTTGCCGCCAGCCAGGTCAAGCTCGAGGAAGCAACTGAGGACGTGCAAAGGGGCAATGCCCTGGACGTGGCTGTGCTGGAGGGCCGCGCATCCAATCTCGATGCCAAACAGGCTGCTTTGACTCAACGCCTGCAGATCCATGACCAGATGATTAACCTCGACGACCTGTTGGGGCTGCCGCTGAATACCCAACTTGCTTTAGATCCCGACACGTCTTCAGTCTCGATGCCCATTCCCTCGCGCGAGGAATGCATCCGGATCGCCCAGGAGCACAGCCCCCAAATCCTAGCTGCAAAGCAGAGCGTGTTAAAAGCGAAAGCCGGACTATCAGCCGCCAAAGATGCGTACATCCCGGATGTTACCGGTCTGGCACGATATAGCTACCAAAGCGGCATTCCCTTCCTGGTGCACAACTTTGGCACCTTCGGTTTTTCTCTCTCCTACGAGCTCTTCGATGGAGGGCGCCGAATTGCCGATATCAGGGATTCGCAAACCTTGCTCTCCGAGGCCGAGCTCAATCTTGCCAAGGTCGAGGACGAGGTTGCAGTCCAGGTGGAGACGGCTTACGACAAAGTCGAACAAATGCAGGATCTCGCAGGCGTCGCAGAAGAAGCATTGCAAGCGAGAGAAGAAGCCTCGCGGGTGACGGATCGCCGATTCGAACAGGATGCGGCTCTCACATCCGCACGGGCTGAGGCCCACGCCAAGGCAATCTCCGCCAAGGCCTCTTCTCTGCAAGCCGCCCTGGGCTTGTCACTGGCCCAGGGCGACCTCAAGAGAACCATCGGAGAGTTACCGCGTTAGTCCCCTGGAGAAAGATATGCCGGAACACAAACCAGTCGTCATCATCGTGGGCGGAGGTTTTGGCGGCCTGGCCGCTGCTCGAGCGCTGAAGAATGCTCCGGTTCAGGTAATCCTGATCGATCGCTCCAACCATCACCTATTTCAGCCTCTGTTGTACCAGGTGGCCACTTCGGTGTTAGCTCCGGGGCAGATTGCCTCTCCTATTCGCGGCATCTTGAAAAGCAACGACAACACCACGGTTATTCTAGGTGAAGTCACCGGAGTCAATGTCGCGGCGCGCACCATCGTCGCGGACTCGGCGGATCGTAAAGGCGTTTCGCTACCGTATGACTATCTGATTCTTGCTACAGGCGTGCAGCAAAGTTATTTCGGTCACCCAGAGTATGAGAAAGATGCTCCGGGCCTGAAGTGTCTCGCAGATGCGGTCGCGCTTAGAAACAAAATCCTGCGTGCATTCGAGTTAGCGGAGGCGGAGGAAGACCCGGCTCTGCACAAAAATCTGCTCACGTTCGTGCTCGTGGGGGGTGGTCCCACCGGCGTGGAGATGGCGAGCGCCATCGCAGTACTGACACAAATCACCTTGAAGCGCGAGTTCCGGCGGATTGACCCAGCGTCTGCGCGCATAGTGCTGGTCGACAGGGGAACCCGTCCGCTCGCCACGTTTGACCCGGAGTTATCCAGCGCCGCAAAACGCCGCCTGGAAAAGCTCGGCGTCGAGGTCAGGCTTGGCCAGGGTGTGGACCGTGTCGACGAACAAGGAGTGATCGTTGCCGGCGAACGTATCGCCAGCAAAACCGTGCTCTGGACCGCTGGAGTGGAGGCCTCCCCAGCAGCAAAGTGGCTCAACACAGAAACCGACCATGCCGGGCGGGTACGAATCAAACCTGATCTTTCGATTGCAGATCATCCGGAGATTTTCGTCATCGGGGACACTGCCTCATTGGATCACGGCGGAAAACCGTTGCCAGGAGTAGCGCAGGTGGCTATGCAGCAAGGGCATTACGCGGGCCAACTCATTCACCGCCGGCTTAACGGGAAGCCCGCACCCGCACCCTTCCGCTATTTCGACAAAGGAAACCTGGCCGTAGTCGGCAAAGGCTTCGCCGTCCTGGAAAGCCACAAGGTTCGGCTCAGCGGCTTCCCCGCTTGGCTAGTCTGGGTCGCCGTGCATTGGCAATTCCTGGGTCAATCCAGTCTGCGACTGAGCGTGCTAGTTCAGTGGGCGTGGACCTACGTCACCGGCCAGAGGGGCTCTCCCCTGATCGTGAACCATCATGCTGATTAACGCCGGGGTTGTCAACGTTGTGTTCGAAAACAGAGGCAAAGGAAACGCGTGGGATGTGCAAGCGACCTATCGCATCAGCACTATATCTCGGTTAGAATCCTGGTGACAGACGGAACGATCACCGCATGCAAAAAAGCAATATTCAGATGAATAACTGTAACGGTTACGTTCCGTCTGTCACCAGGTTGTCTAACCAGGTTGTCTCCGTTTGTGCCGTCCCCTAAAGGGGACTTGGTTTCCGTTGCTTTCCTTTCCCGGCACTCCCGTGCCGGGCTCTGGATTCTTCCGTCCCTTCCGGGACTGGTTTGCGGAAAAGATTTGTGGTCGGACGGGACTGGAAGTTTGCTGGAAGCGGTAAAGAAACGACCCACCCTACAGATCTAACACTCGGGTAATCGAGAATCTAGGTCCCGCCCGCCGCAGGGATCACCCCGAGAAGGATTAAGTTTCCTTAATACATCCCGCAGTGAAAGTTCATCCAAAATTTAGTGGTCAGACGGGACCGGAACTTTGCTCGAAGTGGTGAACCGGCCACCCAGCGCGGTGACTGCGATTCGCAGATCGGAGAGCGGTAGCGTGACGCCTCTCGCCGCGCTCTCTCCGTCGATCTGTCGGCGTGCCGTGGGAGCGAAGCCGAGCGATCTTAAACCCTACTTCAACCCATTAACCAGGTACAGCTCCGAGAGCAACCGGGTGTACCCGTACACGTAGGCCTTACCGTTCGCGCTGAAAAGAATACCCGTCATGTCGCAAAGGCCGGTCTCGTCTGTAGGATTAATCTCCTTAAACATCTGCCTTTGTCCATTCTCAATATTCAAGCGATAGATTTTCACCGGCGCTAGTTTACCCAGGGACGCATACACAAACCGTGGGTCGGATGTCCACGTGACCATCTCGCCCGGTAGTAAGCCGGGAATGGGACGCGGTGAGCCGCCATCCAATGGATACAATTGCACTCCCTTATCCAGGACATTGGTGCCGGTAATCAACTGCCCATCGGGAGAGACCTGGCACCCGCTCACTCCCTCGGGAGTTACCGGACGTGGTTTACCGCCATCGATGTTCTGCAGGAAACAACGAGCCAGGTGTCCAGCCTCGTTCCCCGAGAAAAGAATCTGC
Source organism: uncultured Acidobacteriaceae bacterium (assembly GCA_963717225.1). Lineage (GTDB taxonomy): Bacteria > Acidobacteriota > Terriglobia > Terriglobales > Acidobacteriaceae > PALSA-350. The sequence goes on from CAVQWB010000047.1 coordinate 16,563, forward strand.
TTGCCATCCGGCATCCAGTGGAGGCTATGCCGATACTGTTCAATACTGCCCCGATCGAGGTGCCTGATGGTGCCTGCCCCGGTCGGCAACAGCTCCAGCTGGGTATAAGAAATAGTGGTGATTGCCCATTTCCCATCGGGAGAAAAATCACCCGCCACGCCTTCGCCCAGTGGGATCGGCGGTGATCCTCGCAGGTCCCGCTCGGCGACAGTATAGGTCGGTCCGCTCTCCTCTCCCTCTTCGTCGAAAAGCAAGGTGTTGCCGTCGTGAGAAATATCCGCCGGCAGCGACCAGTCCAGCCATGACAAGTCCCGCTCCCTTGTCGCCCCATTGGCCAGACCGATCAGACCGGCCCGTTGTTCGTCCCGGGTCATGAGAACCCTGCCATCGCTAGAGATATCGTGCAGCGTCACTCCGCCGGGGGCGCGGAAAGCCGGCCGTAGGTTACCTGACAGGTCCACGGCATAGATCCGGCGCTGCAGTCCCGCTCGCGCCGCGGAGAACCACACCTCTGAGCCGTTCGGAGACCAAGCCAGCCCTTCCTCACTTTCCCACCCCGTCGAAAGAACCTTCTTGTGCCCAGCAAGATCAACCATGGAAACAACCCCACGGTCATCATCATGGGTGGTGTGGTCGAGAAACGCGACTTGCCCGCCCTTGGGGGAAACCCGCATATGGCTGATCCAGCCATCGGTTTCATAAATCACGTGGCCCATGGGGTATTCCAGAAGCTGCTTGCCACCCATATCGCGGACAATGGCCAGCGTCTTCCCATCCGGAGACCAGTCAGCCCCCTCGACGTTCTCCGCCATCAGGCGCGGGGTTCCCCCGGTGAGTGGGACTTGGCCAAGCGTTCCTCGGAAGGTAAACATAAAAGGAGCGTGCACCGCCTGCAGCACCGCCATTTCACCCGTGGAAGAAACGGCAAGCAAATTACTCGCAGGAATTCCGATACTCCGTGCCCCGGGAATTTTCAGGTCGGTGGAGAATATTTCGATCGGTTGGCCATCCCACGAGGCGCTATAGACCACATTGTGCCCGTCCGGTGCAAATCTGGCGGAGAAGACTGTCCCGTGTCGAACGGTCAGACGTTGAAAGTCCGGCGGCCGCGATCGCGCGGTGCGACGCCCCAGCCAGGCCCCTACCCCAAGCAAAATTCCACAGACCACGATGGCTAGCAAGGCCGCCCATGCCAATTTGCGCCGGCGGGGTGGAACGGGGGGAGGAGCGACCACGATCTCCGGCGCAGGAGCCGGAGGCGCCTCGACCTGGGCGCCCTCAAGCCGGGCAACAAAGCGATAGCCCCGGCGGGGCACGGTCTCTATAAAGGATGGATTGTCGGCGCAGTCTCCGAGGGCTGTTCGCAGCTTCCCCACCGCCACATTCACGGCGTGGTCGAAATCCCCGTAGGTTTCTTCGGGCCAGATCCGGGTCTGCAGTTCCTCACGGCTGACCAGATCGCCAGGACGCTCCAACAAAATCTGCAGCACCTTAAAGGGCTGATCCTGCAGCTTGACGCGGTTACCTGATTTACGCACCTCTCCGGAATGGAGATCGGCCTCAAACGCCCCAAATCGAATCGTGCGGGATCCGTTTCGCGGCGGTGGTTCCCCGTTGATGGATGAGCTTAGCATCGTTACCCCGTTCCCTGTTGATGCCACAGGCATCCTGCAGTTTCAACTAGTTTACTCGGAGACCAAGGTCTCCAACACCTCTCCAACCTGTCTCCCCCTGCCTAACTCACCGTGGACCTACAAGTTAGCTGATGTGAATTGAGGTACCTGACGGCCCGTTCGAGCATGCCTTTTGAGTGAGGTGAAGCGCATGCGTGGTCACTCTTTCTTCTGCATTAGTCTTCTGACGGTTCTGCTGGTGGCGGGTGAGCTACCTGCAAAGGGATATACGGATGGACAAGCGGTTAGGTTCGATCTCTATCGCGACTATTTGATCGTGGCCAAGGGTTCGGCCGGTCCGCTAAAAGGACTCCACTTCCTGGTGGATACCGGCGCAAGCCCCACTGTTCTGGATCGGCCATTGGCACAAAAGCTTCATCTGGAAGAAATGCCCGCCAGCATCGCTGTCCTGGAGGGTAGCGTGCAAGCCAGCCAGGCGACCGTACCCAGCCTGCAGTTTGGCCCTCTTCGCCGCGACAATTTGAATGTCCTGATCGAAGATTTATCCTTCTTCCAAAAGGCTCTCCCGGTCCACATTGATGCAGTGGTGGGTCTGGACGTGCTAGGCCAAAGCGCCTTCGAAATAGACTACAGCGCGCGTGAAATTCGTTTCGGTCCGCTTCCCCCTCTGGCGAATTCCCTGCCATTGGAACTGAAGGCGGGACTCCCGATTGTCGGCGCCGAGATGAATCACCTCTCCGTGCACTTGCTCGTGGATACCGGGGCTTCTGCGCTCATCCTCTTCGAGCCATCCACACCCAGGCCGGCTTCGCCCATGAGGGTCAGCGCTGACCGGTCCGCCAACACCATCGGCGAGTTCGAGCGGAAACAGGTTTGGCTGGCTAGCCTGAGAGTCGGCGAAGCGGAGTTCGGCCGAAAACCCGCCTTTCTGGTCCGCAACAGCGGCACGGCAAACCAGGATTTCGACGGATTGATGAGTCCGGCAGCCTTGGGCATCACCAAAGTCGGCGTCGACCTGGGCCGCGGAGTGTTCGCCTTCAGCCGCTGAATGTATCCCTGATCGCGCCGCGACCGTGTTCCCAGGCGGCCCGTCTATCGTCTAATGAGAGAGATGGCGCCTGATCCAACCGCCCCGCAGTATGTTTCGCCCGCGTCCAGCAGTCAGTTGCTCGCCCTCCTTGAGCAGCTGCCCGGAGAGCCTCAACATGGGTTCTTCGGTCCCGGATCGGTCACCTGGCGGGTAAACCGCGAGTCCGTCGTCTTTCTCGGTGCGGGGCGCGCGGCGTTGCTGCAATTGGCTCACCCCTGGGTCGCGGCCGCATTGGCTCAGCATTCCAACCTGCTGCACGATGCGGTCGGACGTTTTCACTCGACGTTTCGTGTGATTTACACCATGTTATTCGGCACCCGCACGCAGGCGCTCGAGGCCGCAAAGCATCTGTATCAGCGCCACACCAGTATTCACGGCGAACTCCCTCACGCGGTCGGCGCCTACGCTCCAGGCGAGCACTATGAGGCGAACGAGGTTGCGGCGCTCCGCTGGGTGCATGCCACCTTGGTCGAGAGTGCGATCCTGGCCTACGAATTTGTTTTCCCGCTCTCGCCTTCCGATCGAGAACAGTACTACGCCGAGAGCAAACAAATGGCCGCCCTCTTCGGCATCCCGGCTGAGGCCCTGCCAAAAGATTGGGCCGCCTTTGTGCACTACACTGCGGAGATGTTCGATTCGCCCCACCTGGGCGTCGACGCCAACGCACTCGCGCTTGGCCGCAATGTGCTGTCTGGAGTAGGGACGTGGCTTCGCCCTCCTCACTGGTACCACGCAGTCACCGCATACTGGATGCCGGCGTCACTCCGCACCGCCTTTGCCCTGCCTTTCGGCTCAAGGGAGGAACAAGCTGTATCCCGGGCCGCCCGCTGGCTGCCCCGTCTTTATCCTCATATGCCCAGCGCATTACGGTTTGTCGGCCCTTTTCACGAAGCCCAGGCTCGCCTGCGCGGTCGCGAGCCGGGCGCGCTCACACGCAAAAGCAACTGCTTCTGGATGGGTCAACCGCGACTGCTTTACGCAAGCTCCTCGAAATAGTCAACGGAGCCCTGGTGGACGCCATGAGTTGGCAGTGAGGAAAGGAACGACAAGGCTCGCGCTCCAACAATCCGTTCATGCTGACGCCGGCAACCAATCAAAGGGTGAATCGAAAAGTACACCAATGTCTGGTGAGTCCGCTTCGGTTTACTACTGGGTTACTTTTCGTCTGTACCTCAAAGCTCCAAATCTCTCCCGGGTTGTGCCGAAGACCTTCATTCCAGCGGCATTAGAAGTATCGGAGCCGATGAATTGCAGTAAACTGTCACCATTTATGTGGTCTCAACGGCAAGGCACGATCAGAGCGCAACTTAGCAAAGTGCTTGCAAGCACTGCCTTTGCGCACGCTGAGCGAATGCGATGTTTTCTGGAATTCATCGTCGAGCACGCTTTGTCGTCTCCAAACGAACCCTTGAAAGAGATGATCATTGGAATCAAGCTTTACGCCGGGCACGGAGAATTCGATCCTCGAATCACTTCCGTAGTCAGGGTTGATGCTACGCGCCTGCGGACAAAGCTTCGGGAATATTACTCATCGGAAGGCAACGCGGATCCGCTCATTATCGATCTCCCGAAGGGAAGCTATGTGCCGATCTTTCACGAAGCTTCGACCCAGCGTGCCTCATCGCCCCCTTCGACGGCTCTTGTAGGAGAACCCTCCATCGTGGTTCTTCCTTTCTCGAATCTCAGCCCTGAACCTGAGGACTATTTCAGCGACGGTCTCACAGAAGAGATTATCCATGCGCTGTCCTCCATACGGGGCATTCGAGTCGTCGCGCGCGCATCTGCATTTGCGCTCAAACACAGGAATGCCGACGTTCGCGAGATCGGCCGGGCACTGAATGTGAGTTTCGTTCTTGAAGGAAGCGTTCGTAAGTCGGGAACGGCCCTGCGCGTGACGGCGCAGCTGGCGAGTACTTCGGATGGCTACCAATTGTGGTCGCGGCGTTACGAGCGCAACGTTGAAGACTTATTCGCGGTACAGGATGAGATAGCTCTCGCGATTGCGGACATATTTCGCATCGACGCCGCAAATCCGCCACGAGCTTTGCCGGTCAACAGCGGCGGAGATTTCGAGGCATACGAATGGTACCTGCGAGGCCGGCATCATTTGAACCGCCAAACGAGGGAGGAATTTCACCGGGCAATCGAGTGTTTCGAAAAAGCCCTGGTGCGCAGTCCCCGATACACGCCGGCATTCGGTGGTATGGCAGTGGCCTGGTTCTATCTTGGCTTGTTTGCCATGGATGCGCCGTTTGACACCATGCCGAAAGCCCAACAAGCGGCCGGCCACGCACTTGAGATCGATCCGCGCAACGGCGATGCGTTGTCTGTCTCGGCATGCACCAAGGCCATGTTCGAGTGGGATTGGAAGGCAGCGGAAGCCTTGTTTCGGAAGTCCCTCGATGCGCAACCCCGAAGCGACCTCTCAGCACATCTGTTCGCGTTGTTCGTGCTTTTGCCACTGGCCCGCATCGAAGAGGCGCTATGCATGCTCGACAACGCTAAGCGAATCGATCCGCTATCTCTCTTTGTGAGCGCGAGCAGGGGCGCAGTGCTGCTCTGCGCGCGCCGAACGCAAGAAGCGGAGCTGGAGTACCGTCGCGCGCTAGAACTGGACGCGAACTTTTGGCGGGCACTCGTCGGCATGGGGCGCTGCCATGAGGCGCGTGGATACTATGAAGACGCGATCGCCTGCTTTGAACATGCAAAAGTGGTCTCCGACAACGTTCCAACGGCGATTGGAGCACTGGGACACGCTTATGCGCTGAGCGGAAGAACGAGCGACGCTTATCGCCTGCTGGCCGAATTGGAGGAACTTGCCCCGCGCCGTTACGTGTCGCCTTACGGACGCGTGCTGATTTACCTCGGGCTCGGGGACGACAAGGTTTTCGACTGGCTGGAGCGCAGTTATAACGAACGGGCAGGATGGCTTATGTACCTGGCCACAGATCCGCGCTACGATCCATTGCGGCAAGAGGTCCGTTTCCGTTCGCTTCTCGAACGGCTGGGCTTACCTTCGGTCGCTGATCCGGCGACCGCTTTCCGATGAATGAATTCAGTGTTTGAAACCGTTTCATACTTGCCGGCCACCGCCAGGTGGAGCAGACTGACTCCGGTATCAACATGTCGCTGACCGCTGCATTGAACCGTTCTCGAACCCGGACTCCTGAGAAGGCAGCTATTGTATTTGGCGATCAGTCGTGGACTTATGCCGAGTTCAACGAACTTACTGACCACATAGCGGGCAATTTGCTGGCGGCAGGTTTGGAACCCGGGGACCGGATCGCCTTTCACCTTCTGAATGGGCCGGAACTCGCTCTGGGTTACTTCGGGTGTCTGAAAGCCGGATGCATTGCCGTGCCCATCAACACGCGATTAAAGGGGCCCGAGATCGACTATATTCTTCGCCATAGCGGATCGGCATGTTACGTGGGACAGCCGGATCTTTATGCGGAGGCTGCCAGTTCCTGCCCGGCATTTGCCGCCCTTGAGCTACGCTACCTCACAGGCGACTCGCCCCGTACGCGGACGAATGCCTTCGATGATCTTCTGCGGCCCAGGGCGGGTGCCTCTCCCATCCCCGAGATCGCTCCCGAACAGGTTGCATTCATCGCCTATACCTCCGGCACGACCGCCCGGCCGAAGGGTGTCATCCATTCGCATAACAGCCTTGCTCAGTTGGCGAACACCATGCGCCACATGCGGCTGGACCAGGACCAGGTGGTTGTCGTGATCTCATCGATGGCGCACATGGTTGGATTTGGCATGGTGTTTTTGTCCGGATTGCTCAATGGGGCAACAGTCGTCATTACTCGACCCTTCGATTTTGAGAGCGCGCTGCGCGCCTATGCGAAGTGGGGCTGCACCTACACGATGGGGCTTCCAGTGATATTCCATGGTCTGCTTCAGGCTCATACCGATGCGCCGCAGGATGTTGCCTCGGGGCGATTCTATTTCTGCGGTGGGGACTGCGCCCCTCCTGCGCTCCAAGAGGCTTTTGAGGCTGCCCTGGGCCCCATTTGCGAAGCTTATGGCATGACAGAGATCGCCCCAGCATCGTGGAACCGGCCCGGTCATGTTCGAGTCGGTTCCATTGGCCGGCCGGGCGAGGGAGTTGCATTTCGTCTGGTGGATTCTGACGGACGCGATGTGGAACCCGGCGAGGTGGGCGAGATTTGCATTCAGGGCCCACACCTGATGACCGGCTACTGGCAGGATCCGGACGCCACCAGGGCAGCTCTCCGGAACGGCTGGTTCCATACCGGAGATCTGGCCCGTTGCGACGCAGACGGCTTCTATTGGTTCACCGGGCGCAAGAAAGAGATCATTGTCCGCGGCGGAAGCAACATTTCCCCGCAGGAAGTCGAAGCTGTTTTATACCAGCATCCGGCGGTGCGAGAGGTGGGTGTCATTGGTCGACCGGATCTTCTCTGGGGAGAAGCGGTTGTCGCTTTTGTGGTCCTGCGATCTGGGCACAGGGTCACGGAAGCCGAGTTGATCGCGTTCGCCCGGGAACGGCTGGCCGACTACAAGACACCGGAAACCGTCATCTTTCGAACCGAGCTGCCCAAAAGTGCAGCCGGAAAAATCCAGCGCCGTGCCCTTCGGCTGGAAGAACACGCATTCGCACCAACGAATTGAGTTTTCGTCAAAATTTGGAACGTTTGTAAGAGGAGAAAATTGCATGGCAACCGCAACGTCCAGCATCCCGGAGTCCAGGGCCATCCATACAGAAACCAGACTCCTTATCGGCAATGAGTGGGTTCCCAGCGAATCGGGCAAGACCTTCATCACTTTCAACCCGGCGACAGGCGAGGAGCTGGCACAAATATCCGAAGCCGATTCTGCTGACGTGGACAAGGCAGTCGCGGTGGCTCGAAACGCCTTTGAACGCGGCCCATGGCGTAAGACATCCGCATCGGAGCGCGGGCGTCTCCTCAATCGGCTCGCTGATCTTGTCGAGCAGAACGCCGATGAGCTTGCAACTCTTGAAACTCTTGATAACGGAATGCCGTTGTCTGTCGCGCGGCACGTGGCGTTGCCGCTCACCATCGGCCACTTTCGCTATTTCGCCGGATGGGCCGACAAGAACCATGGCAAGACGATTCCCATCGGCGGCGACTACTTCTGCTATACGAGACACGAGCCGGTGGGCGTTGTCGGCCAGATCACCCCATGGAACTTCCCGCTTCTCATGTACGGCATGAAGCTTGGTCCGGCTCTGTCCATGGGCAATACTGTCGTGCTCAAACCAGCTGAGCAGACTTCGCTGACCGCACTACGCCTGGGCGAACTGATTGTCGAGGCCGGTTTTCCGCCGGGAGTCGTAAACATCCTACCTGGTTATGGGCCGACAGCCGGGGCGGCTATCGCCAATCACATGGACATTGATAAGGTCGCCTTCACCGGCTCGGGAGAGGTGGGCCATCTCGTCATGCAAGCTGCAGGCAGATCCAATCTCAAGCGTGTCAGTCTTGAGCTTGGCGGAAAAAGCCCGAGTATCGTTTTCGCCGATGCCGATATGGAGCAGGCGATTGAAGGCTGTCATCAGGGGCTGTTCTTCAATCAGGGCCAGATCTGCTGTGCTGGTTCGCGCCTCTTTGTTGAAGAGAAAGTCTACGACGAATTTGTCGAAAAAAGCGTTGCTCGCGCGACCCGGCGCACGGTGGGCGATCCCTTTGAGGCAAGCACCGAGCAGGGGCCGCAAATCGACGGCACGCAGTTTGACAAGGTGATGTCCTACATTGATTCCGGCAAGTGCGAGGGCGCCGAATTGCTAACCGGCGGCAAGCGCGTCGGGGACCGGGGACACTTTATTGAGCCAACGGTGTTTGCCAATGTACAGGATGAAATGAAGATCGCCCGGGAAGAGATTTTCGGGCCGGTGATGAGCATCATCCGGTTCCGCGATCTGGACGAGGTCGTTGAGCGGGCGAACAACACACCTTACGGTCTGGCGGCTGCGGTTTGGACGCGAGACATCGGCAAGGCGCACGCGATCGCAAACAACGTCCGCGCAGGCACGGTATGGGTCAACTGTTTTGACGTCTTCGACGCCGCAGCACCCTTCGGTGGCTTCAAGCAATCCGGTGTAGGCAGAGAGATGGGCGAATATGCATTGCAACAGTACACGGAAGTAAAGACCGTCACCGTCAAGCTGTAGTTGGAGGGGATCACAGCGATTTTTGAGCCCGGCAGTCCAGATCTGGCGAGTTCAGTATCCTGCGATATCTACAGATCTGCCGGGAACGTGCCGAAGAAGCAAAATCCAGGGATGAATTGGCCAGACATCGACGCGCCGCGGCTTGGCATTCTCGACCAACCATCCGTCGAAGCAAAGTTACCTTACTACTGGTATCTCAGTCCCGACGAGCAAAGAGTATTCGATACCACTTGGCCTGATTCAGGAGTAGAACCAAATCTGCGAAAATTCGCGACCCTTCTATGGGTCACGGCTATCGTGCTTTGTATCAGGGCCCGACTTTAGTCGGGCCGTTAGAGGCCAACAAAGATCTGGGCTTTTAGCCCCTGGGCTTTTTTCTCTGCCAAGTAGGTGTACCAATCCTGCTTTGACAGCGTGCGGAACCATATATGCGCGATGCATTTCGTGCAGGATGTGCCCTTGCAGGGGCTGAAGCCCAATTCTCTTTCCTTCCTTTACGGCACGACTAAAGTCGTGCCCTGATACAAGGTACGGACCGGGCAAGTATGTAACAGAAGGTACCGGGCATGTAGGTAACACTTTTCGTCCAGAGCGGGGGCAGGTAGAAGAGAGCATGCCCTGGAAAGAGACGGATGTGTTGGAGGAGCGGACGCGTTTTGTTTTGGATCACGACAGTGAGCAGTACACGATGGCAGAGCTGTGCCGGATCTATGGGGTAGCCCGCAAGACAGGCTACCAGTGGGTAAAGCGTTATGAGGCGGAAGGATTGGGTGGATTGCCCGATCGACGCTATGGAGCAGACAATCATCCAAATCAGACCGATGCTTCGATCGAGGAGCAGATTGTGCAATTGAAGTATGCGCATCCGAGCTGGGGAGCCAAAAAGCTACACGGTCATCTTGGGACGAAGAACAAAGGGGTCCTTTGGCCGGCAGTGAGCACTTTTGGAGAGATCTTGCGGCGAAAAGGTTTGAGCACACCGCAGCGCAAGCGGCTACGGGTTGCTCTGTACAGCCAGCCGTTTCAAAAGGTGGACGGGGCCAATCAGCTATGGTGTGCGGACTTCAAGGGATGGTTTCTGACGGGCAAGGGAGAGCGGGTTGATCCGTTGACGATGACCGACGCGCATAGCCGTTACCTGCTGCGTTGCCAGGATGTGGAGAAGACGGACACGGAGCATGTACAAGCGATTTTTGCGGCCGCGTTTCGAGAATATGGCCTGCCGCAAACGATCCGCACCGATAACGGCGCCCCGTTTGCCTCGCGAGCAATTGCCGGCATCTCTCGTTTATCGATTTACTGGATGAAGCTGGGCATTCAGCCGGAGCGGATCAAGCCAGGTCATCCGGAGCAAAACGGGCGTCACGAGCGTATGCACCGGACGTTGAAGGCGGAGACGGCCAAACCGCCAGCCGCCGGAGAGGGCAACAAAAGGCTTTTGATCGATTCCGCCAACAGTACAACCAGGAGCTGGCCGCACGAGGCGCTCCAGCAGCAGACACCGGCCTCTTGCTACCAGAGTTCGCCGCGCACCTATCCGGATCGTGTTCCGGAGCCGCAATACGACAGCAACATGAAGGCCAAGCGGGTCTATCCGGATGGAACCTTCTTCTGGAAAGGCACACAGGTGTTTATCAGCAAGACCCTGGGCGGGGAATCCATCGGCCTGGAGCCGCTCGATGATCGCTACTGGAAGGTCCATTTCGCAACCTTTCCCCTGGCGCGATTCGACAGTCACAAGCTCATTCTGCAACCGATGCCTGCTGGCGGAGAGTGAACAGCTATGGAAATGACGGCGGTATGGAAAAAGAGGAAAAGAAAAAGCCCTTTCCCTCTTTTCCCCACACCGCCTTGGAAAGCTCGCAAACAACCGCGAGCTTCCCACATTCCCACAGCTGCGGCGACGACTTGGTTTCCTTTTTTCTCCAAGCTCGTTTAACTTCAACTTTGACGAAAAGTGTTACCTACATGCCCGGTACCTTCTGTTACCGACATGCCCGTTCGCACCACAAAGCCAAAACTCGGCATCCAATAGAGCTACTGTCCCTAGATATGTAGAAACTCCAGACCCAGGACTGTCGTCCTGGGCTAAGTTCAGACGTCCCCGTTCGACAAGCTCAGGGCAGGCTCTTCGAGACTAAAGCAGTTCTCACACACCCTCTTTAGAAGCCCCTGGGTTGGAACCGACGCGCGGCTAAGTCCTTTGTTTCAAGCGACGCTTAAAGTTATGCGTGTATTTCGCCTCCAAGGTGGTGCAAAAGTGGCCGACGGAAAGGGTGCGTGATATGCGTGGTATGCGTAGTATGCCGACGAAAAAGGGTGCGTGATATGCGTGATATGCGTGGTAAGGTCCGAATCCAGGCAAGAGGTTGTCCGGGATAATTTGCCCAGTGAGCCGTTCTGGGGGCCAGCGTTTCATGCATCATCCGCGCACGTGGCCGGCAAATGGTTTGCAACACGACAAAGTTATTGGTGTCCACACCTATATATATGCGGATTCGGGTCAGTTTTGCAGCAGGAGGAAGGGGTTTTTTTCCGCAGCTTCTTTAGTCGTGCCCGTAGCATCGCAAGTACTTTGGGTACCGCACAGAGACTATCGGACCGTAACAGCTGATTTGGTAGAGCCGCAGGGGCTAAAGCCCAATTCTTTGTTGGCCTCTAACGGCCCGACTAAAGTCGTGCCCTGATACAAAGCATCAGATCGGTGACGCTGGAAACCTCGCGCATTCCGTAGATTTGGATTCATCCGCCCTCTCTGAAATGTAGAAACTACAGGGCCCGACTTTAGTCGGGCCGCAAAGGGGGTACGTCTTGTCCGCTGCGTGGTTGACTGTACACTTCAGTCATCCTGGTCCTCTTATCTGGAGGTTGAAATGGCAGCGCGCGTGCTTCGTTTCGTGCTTTTCCGCCTGCTGTTGATGGCCGCGACGATTTCTGCGGTGCAAGCTCAAACCGCTCTCAAATATCAAGACCCACCGAAGGCACTGATTGAGTTGGTGGATGTGCGGCCCACCCCGAGAGTAGATCTTTCTCCAGGAGATCAGCCTGGCGGTGGACGCTGGTTGATGATCGAGGCCATTTCTGGTCTGCCCTCGATTGCGGAACTGGCTCAGCCCGAATTCCGGCTGGCTGGATTGCGATTCAATCCAAGGAGCAATGGACCCAGCCGCGGGCGCTATGTGACGGCGCTGACCTTGAAGGCACTCCCGGACGGCGTTGCGAGGCCGGTGGAAGGGCTCCCCGCAAACACCAGGATTCCGACGATCGCGAGCCCTTTCATGCTGGTTCGATTTGCCGGCTGGGCGCCGGACGCTCGCCACTTCTTTTTCGTCAATGCCGGCGATGCGCCGGCCGACGCGAGCTTGAGTCTGTGGATCGTGGACGTAGCTTCCGCACAAGCAAAGCGTGTGCCGGGCCTTGCTCTGAATGGAATATTCGGGCAACCGTGTGAATGGTTAGAAGACAGCCGGAACCTGATCTGTAAGGTGGTGCCGCAAGGGAGAGGGGCGCCACCGGTGCGCAGCGAAGCGCCGACAGGACCGGTCGTCCAGGAAAGTCTCGGGCGGGTAACGCCCGGGCCGACATTTGAGGACTTGCTGAAGAACCCGGTGGACGAGGCAATCTTCGATTATTACGCAACCTCTCAAGTGGTGGTCGTTGGGCTCGACGGCAAAATCGTTCCGGTAGGTAAGCCAGGGGTGATCGAAGGGGCATCCGCGTCTCCCGACGGGCGCTTTGCTTTGCTCGACGAGTTACATCACCCGTATTCCTACCTGCTGAGTTTTGAATATTTTCCGGAAAGAGTTTCCATAGTCGATTTGAAGACTGGAGACACACGGCAGCTGGCCGATAACCCGCTCGCGGACACGGTACTGAACATCCACGATGCGGTTCCCCCCGGACCTCGCGAATTCCAATGGCGGAGTGACGCACCTTCTACGGTTTTCTGGGTGGAGGCGGCCGACGGCGGAGATCCGCGGGTGGAAGCAGCCATCCGTGACAGGCTGTTGCTGAGAGACTCGCCCTTCACGGGACCGCCGCGAACGCTTGCGGAAATTCCTCTGCGCTTCAGTGAAGTAAAGTGGGGCAACAGCCAGGTTGCGATGGTCGAGGAGGAACGATGGAAAGATCGGAAGGAGATCCTGCTAGCGGTTTCCCCGGCAACCCCCGGGGCAGCAGTAAAGTTGTTCGAAGGCTCTTTCGAAGACCACTATCATGATCCGGGTGAGCCATTTGAGGTGATGAACCCGCAAGGCAAACTCATCATGCGTACCACAGCGGACGGCAGAGGCGTATATATGCACGCGCCCGGAGCCTCGCCGGACGGAGATCAGCCATTTGTCTCCGTTATGAGTCTGGCCACAGGAGAGACGAAACGCCTGTGGCAATCGGGAGCGCCTTTTTTTGAGACCCCTGCGGAGGTTCTAGATCCTGCAGCTTCAGCGATTCTGATTGAACGAGAATCGCCGGAACTGAGCCCAAACTATTACCTCACGAATCTCGCGGGCAAGTCTCTTACCCAGGTCACGCAGTTTCCCAACCCATACGGGAATACGGCGACGCCGAAGAAACGGGTGATTCACTACCAACGCGCCGACGGAGTGGACCTGAGTGCAAATCTGTATCTCCCGCCGGGTTACAAGATCGGAGACGGTCCCCTGCCGGCCTTGATGGAAGCGTACCCCACGGAGTTCAAAACCAAGTCAGCGGCCGGGCAGGTGAGCGGGTCTCCTTACGCGTTTCCGTTTCTGTATTGGGGATCGCCGGTGCCATTTGTGACCCAGGGCTATGCGGTACTGGAAAACGCCACGATTCCCATCGTGGGCGAGGGTCAGGCAGAGCCGAACGACACCTACGTGGAGCAGCTGGTAGCCAGCGCAAAAGCTGCCATCGACGAGGGCGTACGTCTTGGCGTGGTCGATCGAAACCGGGTTGCGGTGATGGGCCATTCTTATGGGGCGTTCATGACCGTGAACTTGCTGGCTCACAGCGATCTGTTTAAGGCCGGCATCGCGCGCAGCGGGGCGTACAATCGCACGCTGACCCCGTTCGGATTCCAAAATGAGGACCGTACCTATTGGCAAGCGCCCGAGGTGTATTACAAGATGTCGCCATTTTCCTACGCAGATAAGATCAAGACGCCGCTCTTGCTGATCCACGGCGAGGCGGACAACAACACGGGCACGTTTCCGATGCAGAGCGAGCGGTTGTTTAGCGCCATAAAGGGAGAGGGTGGTACGGTTCGTTTTGTGTTGCTTCCGTTGGAGGCGCACGGTTATGCGGCGCGTGAGTCTATTCTGCACATGCTCTGGGAGATGAACAATTGGTTGAACACTTATGTGAAAAGTCCGCAGACGGCTGCCAGCAGCAAGTAAGGGCGCTCCTGGCGACAGCACCTAACGCTGTTGGCTCAGCACGTCTTTTGCCGGTGGTGAAACTTAAGCGTAATCTCTTCGCAGCCAAATCTTTGAGAGCTTATGGCCCATATAGAAAAAAGCGCAGGGGCTAAAGAGGGCGTGTGAGAACTCTGCTCTAAGTCCCGAAGGGACGTCCGAACTTAGCCCAGGACGACAGTCCTGGGTAGATATTAGCAATCCGACCAGTCCCGCAAGGGACGGCTGAACACAGGGACTAGGTTTCAGCCGTCCCTAGCGGGACTAGTCCAGCTTTTTCGGTTAACCCAGGACTCACGTCCTGGGCTAAGTTCAGCCGTCCCTACGGGACTGAGTTTGGAATTGAAGTTCTCACGCAGGGGCTAAAGCCCATGTCTTTGTTGACCTTGAGCGGCACGACTGAAGTCGTGCCCTGATACAAAGCATCAGACCGGTGACTCTGGAAACCTCGCGCATTCCATAGATTTGGATCCATCCGCCCTCTCTGAAATGTAGAAACTATAGGGCACGACTTTAGTCGGGCCACAAAGCATCAGACCGGTGACTCCGGAAAACTCGCGCATTCCGAAGATTTGGATGTATCCACCCTCTCCGAAATGTAGAAAGCTTCCTACTCTACCTGCCTAAATCCGCTACTACCTGGCTTGAAGCAGCAGCGCCCAATCGTGAGTATTGCGCCACTGGGAATCGTCTGGCGGATCACCCGAGGTCCATGAGGGACCTATTACATCCTCCGTCACGGGGATGCGCTGTCCGCTGTTTGCGTCGAACCATTCCGCACGATAGGTCCCAGGTTCTAATTGGACGGTTACCTTCCCTCCACGCGGCAGGTAGATCGCATAGGTCTTCCCGACATCCGCCAGGCAATAGTTGCCACTATTTACCAGTTCATCGTGAGGGTTCGTCTTCCACCACGCAAAGCTGCTGAAGAATTCCACAATATGCCCGTATCCAACAAACATGGTCTGGGTATCGTCACCGCGTCCGCTCATCCAGCCCCCACCTGTGTCGGGCCAGACGTTCGTTCCACGGCGAGCGCTCTCCCCGGCCGTCTGGTATCCACCCGCCATGTAAATGTCCCACGCTGTCCTGCGCAGAACGTCAGCAGAGTCGGAGCCGGGGGCAGCCCACCCTGGGTAGTGGTCTTCGTAGCCGTATTCCTCGTTCGTCTGAGGAATAATGCGTCCGGCTGCCTGCTGGAGTTTTCGCGACTCGAGCATCAGGCGATGCTGATCCCGGGTCCAGTCCTGGTACGACGTAAAGCCGAACCAGCTGGATGCCCGGTCCTGGTGGACGTCTTGCGTCGGATGGCTGGTGGCCAGATGATGATATGGATCCCACTGCTCTACCAACGTGCCCGTCTCGTGCGCCCACTTCTCGTCGCGATAGTGATCGAGGTCGTCACCAAGATCCCAGGTAACGTTGGAGAAAGCTGCGTAGCGCTCCACGGCGTACTGTATGAAGCGATGTTCGTCCTCGCTGCCGCCCACGGGATGAACGGCGTTATCGCCCATGTCGAAGACGACGGATATGATCATGTCCCGGTCTCGCGCATATTTCAGCATCCGATCAAACTTTTGCCAATAGGACACGTAGAACCGGGAGTAGTCGAAGCCCGGGTGCGTAAAATCATTGGGGTGTTCTGCCGGCCATACTGTCGGAAGCAGGGTCCAGCTTGGGCCGACCATGATGGGCTCGCCAAAAAAAATGTTTTCCCGCCCGGCAATGGTCACGCGCAGCCGGTTCACCTTCAGGCGGGCAAGCCGGTCAATGCTGTACTGAATGGTGTGCTCGTCGCGCCAGCCAACCAGCCAGTAAGCGGTTGTTCCATTGAAGAAATAGTGCTCCTTGGTTCCCTCCCAAAGAAAATGCCACGGATACTGCGGGTCATCCCGGAGAATTCCCTTTCTGTGGCCATCGATCGCCTGAAATGTTCCAGTCACTGTCTTCTGATAATTCCCTTGCCGATAAGCAAGCGAGTACTTATAGCTGCCGGCCTGGGAGGGCATAAACCGTATGCGAAAAATGCTGCCATCGGCTGCATCGCAGAACCCCGTGATATTCCAGTGGCCGCTCCCGTCCGCCGATTCGAAGGTCCCGGTTAAAGTGGCGTCTACAAATGGATCAGCCGCGTCCGGAGATTCGATTGCTGCGGAGATTTCCACGTAGTCATACGCGTCGATTTGCGCAGGAGCATTCGAGAACGCTACGCCCTTTGGCGCGGCAAATGAAACTGCCGGCAGCAGAGCAGCCAGTAAAGCGATGAAAGCTGGAACAGAGAGTTTTGTCGGCATATGATTTGTGGCGTTCTAGACCCGTCTTTGCCTTTCGTACCAACCGGTGACATGGAAACGGGTTTGAGGCTAAACCTGTTCGGACCTTAAATCTAGAGAATCTCCCGGGATTTTCTCTTGGAAAACTCTGGACACAGCGAGACGGGGCGGACGGGTTTCGTTTTGAAGGGTACGGGCTGGAGCCCGTACGTTAACTACCCAAGATAGGACGGGCTTTTTAGCCCCTGCGTTTTGTTTCTTTTATGTACGGGCTGAAGCCGGTGCCCTTCAAAAAGGGAAGACACAGCCCAGGGGCTAAAGCCCTCATCAGACCCAACCATTGCGGCACGGCTGAAGCCGTGCCCTGATACAAAGCATGAGCGCGGTGACTTGGAATTGGGTTCTCACGCACACTCTAAAGCCCCTGAGGGCATCTCTTGTGCTCGCCTGAGCAGCCCTCAGCGGCTGAAGCCGATTCATCTTGACTGCTAAACGTACGGCCTAAAGGCCGTACCCTTCAAAAAGCGAGTTCTCACACACCCTCTTTAGCCCCTGAGGTACGTCTTTGTCTCCCGAAGGGTACGAGCTTTTAGGCCTTCGCCGCCCAGCGTCCGGTTTGCCGGCCTATCAGGCGGTAGTGGTATCATCCGTCTGTTTCCGAGTCTTCCAGACCGGCAGTGGAGAAAATTGAGTGATCCAACGACAGGTTTTCCGGCTAATCATTCTGACTGCGATTATTATCGGCGCTGTACTGGTGGCAACGTTGCCAAACCCTGACGGACTTCCGAACGAGGGTTCGGGGAGCACCTATGCTGCCGAAGCGCCCTCCACCGTGCCTATGGCTGTGGAGCGGCTGGATTCGGGCCTGGACATGATCCTTCCCGCCAAGCCCGCACTGCAAAAAGTAGCCACGGGTCCAGGTTTTAAATGGACGGAGGGGCCGGTTTGGATACCGGCGGGCTATCTTCTGTTTGCTGAGATTCCCAGCAACAGCATTCGCAAGTGGACCCCCGGCGGTGGCGTCAGCGTCTTTTTACAGCCGAGCGGCTACAAGGGCTCTGTGCCCTTCACCGGTCCCGAACCCGGGTCCAACGGTATGACGCTCGACACCCGCGGCCGGCTTACAGTTGCGGGTCATGCGCAGCGTGATGTCTGGAGACTGGAACGAGTCGACCCCAAGGCGCAAGTCACTGTTCTCGCGGATAGCTACCAGGGAAAGCGGCTGAATAGCCCTAATGACCTGGTGTACAAGTCCGACGGGACACTTTACTTTACTGATCCACCGTACGGCCTTCCCAAACTGGACGAGGATTCGACCAAGGAGCTGCCATTTGCCGGGGTTTACCGGCTACCCGGCGCGGTCAATCAGAAACCGGGCGCTCCCCCCGATCATGATCATTTACAGCTCCTGACCAAAGAATTGCCCAGGCCGAACGGAATTTGCTTTTCTCCCAATGAGAAATATCTGTACGTGAACAACTCCCAGCCCAAAAAGCTCTGGATGCGCTACACAGTCAAGCCCGATGGGACAATCACCGATGGAAAAGTCTTTTTCGATGCAACCTCTGATACGCGGGAGGGAGCGCCCGACGGCATGAAAGTAGATCAGAGCGGAAATATCTACAGCGCAGGCCCTGGCGGCGTTTGGATATTTTCTCCTGAGGGCAAGCATCTCGGCACGCTCGACATTCCGGAGCGGGTTGGAAATGTGGCATGGGGCGGCGGCGATCACAAGACGCTGTATGTCGCGGCTAGCTCGAGCATTTATCGCATCTCCTTAAAAATTCCTGGAGTCTATCCGCACATCCGCTAAATCCTATCTCGGGGGCCGGGGGACAATGTCCGTCGTTATCAGACCAGCGGTTGCATCCGACATGGATGTAATCACGCTGATCTATGCATATCACGTACGCCACGGCACCGGATCGTTTGAAACCGAACCACCCGATAGAACCGAAATGGCACGACGCTGGAGTGAAGTCGCCGCCAGGGGCCTGCCGTGGCTGGTGGCCGAGGACGACGGCGTTATTGGCGGATATGCGTATGCTGCACCCTATCGTTCGCGTCCGGCTTACCGGCACACGGTGGAAGATTCCGTCTATGTCCGAGTTGATCGGCTCGGCACCGGCCTGGGCAAGTTACTGTTGCCGGCCCTGATCACGGCAACCCAGGCTTGCGGTATGCGGCAAATGATTGCTGTGATCGGCGACAGCGCGAATCAGTCCTCGATCAGCTTGCACCGGCGCTTCGGCTTTCATGACGCGGGATTGCTAAGAGATGTGGGATTCAAATTCGGCCGCTGGCTCGATACAGTATTCATGCAGCGAAGTCTGTTACAGGATTAGGTAGCCGGCCTGATCACGTTAGAACTGATTCGAGGAAGCCTTCAGCGGAGCCAGGAAGTTGGTAATCGATGTCATGACAACCTCATCTCGCTGGTTGTAAACCGTAGTCAGACAGCGCACCACTCCGTAAGTCGGGCGACTCGCTAAAGGGCGCGTATGTAAGATTTCTGATCGGGTGCGGATCTTGTCGCCCGGACGTACCGGTTTCGTCCAACGCATCTCCTCAACGCCGGCCCCGATCATTCCCCCGGAGACCTTGATCGATTGCACGCGCTGGCGCATGGCAATTGCCGCGGTCAACCATCCGGAGGCTGCGAGACCGTGAAAAAACGAATTCTGACCCGCAGTTTCGTCGATGTGGAATGGCTGCGGGTCGTACCTCTCCCCGAAGCCGATGATCTCTCTCGTCGTGAGCCAATAGCTCTCCTCCGAATCGAAAGTTTGGCCCTGATAGAAGTCTTCGAAATAGAGATCCTCTAGCATAACCCTCCCGGCTAAATACATTGACGGTAAGCATGATAGCTCAAAGAAGTCGCGTAACGGCCTCGAAAACCCTTGTGTCTAGCGGGCAGCAATGTCTTCTTATGCGCAGTTATCCATCCCCTGAAGAAACTCGATCACCGCAGCGTTGAACTGATCGGCAGCCTCCACGTTGGAGATATGCGCAACGGGCAAGGAAACCAGCTTGGCTCCCGGAATCCGCCCCTGCAGGAACTTTGCGTCCTCCAGGGTGGTCGCCGGATCGTGATCGCCGGCGATTACGCAAGTGGGAAGGTGAATCCTTTCCACCAGCTTTCTTTGATCCATGTCGCGGAGGGCCGCGCACAGCAATACGTATCCCCTCGGATTGGTGGCTAGCAACATGGCTTGCAGAGGCGCGACTGCGCCTGGAGATGCCAGCCGGAAGGCAGGCGTGAACCAGCGCTGGATTGCAGCGTCAGCGATGGAAGCCACGCCTCCCTGCTCAACAGCGGCGATGCGCTCGTTCCACGAATCCAGCGTACCGATCCTGGCTGCGGTGTTGCACAACACAAGGGATTTGAGGCGTTGGGGCGCGTTTGCTCCGAGCCACTGCCCAATGACGCCGCCAATCGATAAACCACAAAAGTGTACGTTCTCTATCTGAAGCTCATCGAGAAGCGACAGTACATCCTGGCCGAGCGTGGCGATCGAGCATGCGGCTCCGGTCACATCGCTTTTTCCATGGCCACGCATATCGTAGCGCAAGAGTCGAAAGCGGCCCTCCATCGCTGCCAATTGTGGTTGCCACATCTCCAACGTGGTCCCTAAGGAGTTTGACATCATGAGCACGGGAGCGTTCGCTTTGCCGCTCAGGGTATAGAAAAGCCGCGCACCACTCACCTCAATGCTGGGCATCGGTACCGTCCTCTCGGAGAGCAATTCTTTCGAAACATTTCAATCTGGCCCCGGGTGGTTGAACGACTCCGGCAAGTGGTTGATACGATAGCCAAGTGCTGCAAAAGGACAATCCTAATGGCGAAAATCGTTTCCGTTGAAGTCCTGCAAGTAGATCTGGCGCCCAAGGTCAAGCGTTCCGACGCCATTCAGAGCTTTCAGTGCCAGGAGACGCCGATGGTGCGTGTAACGGACTCTGACGGCGTCACAGGAACAGGTTATAGCTATACCATCGGCACCGGTGGATCGTCAGTCATTAAGCTTCTCGACGATCACCTGGTTCCCTTTTTGCTGGGCCGCGACGCTGACGACCTCGAGCGGATTTGGCGCGACCTTTTCTTTCATGTTCACTCTACGACGGTAGGAGCGTTGACGTCGATCGCGCTGGCCGCCATCGATTCTGCGCTTTGGGACTTGCGCGGCCGCAAAACACATCTGCCCCTTCACCGCCTGGCGGGCGGCGCCAGGGATACGATCGAGTGCTACTACACCGAAGGCGGCTGGATCCACATCGAGGACGCCCGGCTCGTAGAGGAGGCGTTGCAGGCCAAGGAGCGCGGTTTCGGCGGTACCAAAATCAAGATTGGAAAGCCGCATGCGTCTGAAGATGTGCGCCGGCTTTCAGCGGTACGCGACGCCGTCGGCCCTACGTGGGAGATCATGACGGACGCCAACCAGGGCTTCAGCCTGAATGAGGCCGTCCGGCGCGCCCGTGCCTATGAAGAGCTCGACATCGCGTGGTTTGAAGAGCCAATTCATGCGGATGATATTCACGCGCACCAGCAGCTTGCCGCCTCTACCAGCGTGCCCATCGCGGTTGGGGAGTCGCTTTACAGCATTTCTCAATTCAAGGATTACCTGCAGAGCAGCGCCTGCTCGATTGTGCAGGTCGATGTGGGCCGGGTAGGCGGCATCACGCCCTGGCTGAAAGTCGCCCATATGGCGGAAGCCTTTAATGTGCCGGTCTGTCCGCATTTCCTCATGGAACTCCATCTCGCTCTATGTTGCGCGATACCGAATGGCCGCTATCTCGAATACATTCCACAGCTGGATATGGTGACCTCGGCCGGGATCCGGGTTGAAAAAGGCATGGCCATCGCTTCGCAAGAGCCGGGCAACGGAATCGACTGGGACTGGACGGCAATCGGCAAACATGTGGTTCACCGTAAGGTTCATTCCGGCAAATAAGCGAGGGCACGGCAACGGGATAGAATCGCCGGCGGTGGGCAACAATCGACGATTCAGGGTTCACGGCGCGTCGCGCGTAGCACCACATCTTCCCTGAATGGAGGCAAAACCAACTCGTTCTTACCACCACCCTGCATCTCGATCGCTGGAGAATACTCCCCGGTAACCGGTGAGTAGAGCCGCACATCGTACGCTCCCGGTGGCAAGGAGAGGGACACCGTGCCAGCAATCGCTGCGCCGGCTGCAGGATCTTCTACCTCGCGAGAGTCCGCAAGATAAGCCACATAGTCGCGTCCCGGGATAGAAAGGCCCGAGGCGGTAAGATGCCGCGGATAGGTTGCGACCCACTCCGGAGCGAGCTGGGCGTGAATGAAGTCGAACGATGCCATGAACTCCGACAGGTGCTGCATCCACGACCGGATCGCCCTTTGCGACGTTGCAGTACCACCCTCGCTACCGACGGTGATCGAGAAATCGATGTAGTCGTAGTGGCATCGGCTCAGCAGAGCGGTCCATGCGCGCTTGCGGTGGATGGTCCACCCTGTCGTGTCGCGATACATGCTTGCGGTGTTGTCTTCATCGAGAACTACCGGCTTTGGACGTGAGTCAGTAGCTCGGCAAAAGCTCGCGACCTGGTCCAACATCAATTCCTTCGACATGAAGTTGCCCATCTCGTAGACGTGACCGTCGAACAGAGTATTTGGCAATGGATGGTCGTTCACAATATCGAAGGTCTTACCGGCAAAGGTCGCATCCATCGGGAATGCGTTTTTCTTGCCGTAAGTGAAGGCTTGTTGGCCCGAAAGCAGGTGGGGGCGGTTTAGCCGTTGCATCTCGTCTCGCAACACTCGGGCCATCTCCTCCTGCCATGCATCCACATCCGCGGGAGACGCGTGGCCGGGAAAACCGCCGCCAGGCTCGTTGCAAATTTCATAGTAGACATTGTCGTACGCGCTGGTCTCCTGGATGATCTTGCGCGCATACTCACTCTGCCTGCGTACTAATTCCGGATTTTTTAGCGAGATATAGTCTTGCCAGTCGACCGCCCCTACGTGCTGTTTATTATTTTCCGCGCGCAACGGGTTCAGCGCCCACACATCGTTGGCATAGGTATTACTGAACACCGTCAGCTCCACTACGATTCGATCCTTAGAGGCGACGTCAAGAAAATGATGCAGCCGTTCAAAATACTCGGGATTCCACTGATCCAGGTCGTAGATGGGTTCACCATCCATGGCCTTGCCCGGGCCACTGCGTACAAATGGCGAGATATAGTCAGGAGAGTCCGGCTTGCAGGGGGATGACGGGTTACGGACGCTTTGTAGCTCTCGATAAAGAAGAAACGTCCGCGTCATGGTCATCTTATGCCCGGCGGCATTCGCAAGATACTTCTCGTAGTCGAAGGGTCGATTGATGACCGATCCATAGTGCTCTGAAGCCGAGATCAGTACCAGGGGCTTGCCGCGGAACCACAGGTACTTGGGTTGTCCGGGGCGATCTTCACCGCATCCTGGGCGTGCACCACAGTGCAAGCGACCGTTACTAAAAGAAACAAGTGAAATCCAAGTTTGCCCCTGATCATGTGGTTCTTTCCTCCCGGAAGGCGCCTGTTCGATGCCCTGGCTTAAGGCAATCTGAAAAGATCTCCGACATCACGGGGAAGCGCGCTCCCCGGCCGCAGGTGGTGACCTATCCTGCGCTTTACTCAATTGCAAGTTGTTTTGAAGTTTAGCCCGACTTCGAGATGGATGGACAGAGAATACGCAATCGACTCAAGGCATAGGACTCCGCTCAAACCAGGGACGCCGCGGTCCCCGCCTCCTTGCGCCTGCGGCGCGGAGTCCTGCGTATCCGCACGTTTTCTCAACCGGTGTCCCTCTTGGACCGGCTCTGCGCCGAGTTTTCGACACAAGTAGAGCGGTAGAAAGCACTTGACAGCGCGATGAGCCAAGTCGATGCTTTATAGGGTCAGTTGGACTGAATGCATGATGGCCTGATCTTTGGCGCCATCCAGGGGAAGTCATGCGGTGACGATGAACCGGAGGTTCTATGGATAGAAGAGGCTTTCTGAAAAGTGGGGCATTGGCCGCGGTAACAGCGGCCCTCAAGCCACCGGCGTCCGGCGCCCCGGAACACCGGCGCAATTTTGCGCTGCAAAACCCACAGTTGGCCTGGCATCTGCAGTCCACAGCAGATGGCATCCGGAGTGTTGCTTTTGAAAATCGCATATCGGGCCGCCGCTTTGCACTGCAAGCTGAGAATGAGTTTCGTCTGACTTTCTCGATCGGGCAAAGAATCGAGATTCCCTGGTGGGACTTTCGCCTGGGCGACGAGACACCCGTGTCGCCCGAACGTGAGACTGGTATTAGCCAGGGGTTTCATACTGGGGCGGAGGTTCAAGGCTGGCGCCCGGTGAATAACCTTTCCGGCGGCCAACATGGACGTGCCTATGGTGGCTATGGTTGGTTCCGGTGCAAAGTCGAGATACCTGAATCAGCCAAAGGCAAAGATATAGTCCTGGTGCTCGGAGGATACGATGAGCAGGACTGGAACGACTACTGGGTTTATTTGAACGGCCAGCAGATAGGCCGCAGAACCTCATCCGGACGGTGGCGGAAACCGGGCCGCTTTACGCTGCGGTCCTCCGACTCCCTTTACGGCTCTCTACGCTTCGGCTCCTCTAATCTGTTAGCAGTGCGTACACGGGCCTACAATTTTCATCTTGAGAACACTTCTGAAAAGGCGGTGGATCGATATGTCTTCCGGCCTTGGCTCTTCGATCAGTTTGTTTCGATAGGAGAGCCGTTCTTGCCGATTTCTCACTTTGAATTGCAGGGCAGCCATCAGGGAAATCCGGAAAAGCTCAACTTCAACCTGTATAACCCGGAAAATCATCTGCGAGTCAACGCCCACTACGAGCTCGACGGAATCGTGCGCCGAAAATGGCTGGAAATCACGAATGAGTCAGACCAGGAGCGTCTGCTGCTCGATGTTGAAGTGGACGCTTACCAGATGGATGCCCGGCGTACTGAAGGCGGGCAGGGAGATCCGGTCTTCATTGATGACGAGGCATTTCTCGCGATTGCACATCCGGCAGGCATTAACGAGGGCACGGATACGCAAATCCGACTATGGCATAGCGCGGGAACGAAGATCCAGCCCGGCAAAACACTCAAGACAGAGGCTTCGCTAGTTGGAGTCACGGCGCGCAACAAACTCCTCGATGAGTTTCACGGCTACATCATCTCGCAGAGCCCGAGAAATAAAAGGAAGCACGTTTCTCTCTATACCTGCTACGGCATTAACAATCAGTGGGGTCCCTGCCCTCCCCTTACCGACGTCGAGACATTGAATATCCAAAAAATGATCAAGGGCTGGCAAAGCAAGGACGTGAAGTTCGACTATTTCACATTGGACCAGGGATGGCCGGACAATGACGGGGACCTTACCCAATTCGCAAGTGCGTGCTATCCGGATGGGCCGGAGAAGGTCGTCGAGGGCGTAAAAGCGCTCGACATGAAATTAGGGCTCTGGTTTTCAGTAAGCGGCGGCGGCTGGTCTGACGGATCTTATCCCGCGGTGCAAACCAGCGCGATACCCGAGCCGGGTTCGCCAGGAGATCCACCCACCACTCCGCCTGTCTGGAGTTACCGTGACGGGTATCCAACTGCCGGCGGTATAGGCAGGACACTGTGCATCGCTTCCGATCCCTATTTCAACGTCTTCAAGCATGCAGTAGATCATCACGTGGAACACAACGGCGTTCGCCTGGTGAAATTTGATATCGGAAACTATTACTGCAACAGTACTGCTCACCAGCACATGCCGGGCCGGTATTCGACCGAAATGATGTTCAATCGCCTGATTGAGCTGGCTGGTGGTGTCCGCTCCGTCTCTCAAGACGTCTTTGTGGTGTGGTACTGGGGTGTCGGCAGATCCCCTTTCTGGGCCCTGCACGGCGACGTCATCTTCGAGTCCGGTCTCTTTCTCGAGGGCTCGGGAACCAGTTGGTATCCCACCCTCTACTATCGCGACGCAGTAACTTTGGCGCTCGATCAAAGCACTGTCTTTGCCAGCCTGGTGCCGCCGTTGCTGAAAGACAGCCTCGGAGTCTGGCTTTCACAGATTCGCTGGGCAAATTTTATGGGCAAGGAGAGATGGCGTGAAGCGATGGTGATGGATCTCGGTCGAGGAAACCTCATGTTTCCCCAGATCTGGGGCGACCCGTATCTATTGAATGATGATGACCTTCATTTTCTTTCCGGATTGATGGCCCTGGCTCGCGACAACGAACAGATTTTTCTCAAGCCGCGCCGCGATGTGGGCGACCCGTGGAAGAACACGCCGTATGGGTATGCTTTTTTTGATGGGCAGCACGGTTTTGTCTTCCTGAACAATGTTCATTTCACGGCACGCAAGATGAGCTTGCCGTTGAATTCTGACATCGGCTTGTCTGCTCCGTCGGGAACCGCTCTGCGCATTGCTTCCCATTTCCCAGAGGCGCAGGAGTTGGCTACCGAGAACGGCTCCGGCTTTCAAAGCGGCGGGACTGCCGAAATATGGATGCGACCTTTCGAAACACTGCTATTGGAAATTGGTGTGCCTGCGGCAGAGGCCCTGCCGCGCAGGCAGGTAAATGCTGCCGCTGTTGCGGATTTTGGAAGCAGTCTGGAGCTGCAAAAGGCCCCGATGGCGCCCTGGATGGACCTCATTTTTGCCGATGCCGCTCGCTTCGAACAAGAAAAGATGCGCAAGGGCGTTGGGGTCTTCTCTTCCCGCCTACCGGCGTTGCCCGAGGGTCGCAACATACTGGCGATCCAGGTTGAGCTTAGTAAAGACGGCGAGGAGTATCGTCACACTCTGGTCGTCGCTGAGATCATCATCATTCGGGCGCGCATCGGCGATCATGACATCCAACTCACCGCGGTCCCAAGTCCACGACAATATGGCAACACTCAACACGCCGGTTGTTCCTGGATCGTTTATAAGATTGCCCTGGGGCAGGCTCTCTCCAACCAACCTATCGAGTTTGCCGTCCATTCCTACCTTCCTGATCGCGTTGAGGCAACAACGAAGGCCTGGGTAGTAAAGCATTGGTGGCAGGAGGACACGCGCCCCGAAGCTGAAGGTTATTTTGGTGACGAGCCCTCTTAAGTACGGAGTTTCTACATTTGAGGGACCAAGGGTAGACATTTCAACTGAGCCTGGTTTTGTATCAGGACACGACTCTAGTCGGGCCATAAAGGCTTGAAAGAGAAATGGGCTTTAGAGGGTGTATGAGAACTTCCATTCCAAACTCAGCCTGCCCCGGCCTGCCGTGGGTCCCGTAGGGACGGCTGAACTTAGCCCAGGACGTGAGTCCTGGGTTGACCGAAAAGCTGGACTAGTCCCGCCAGGGACGGCTGAAACCGCGTCCCCTGCGTTCAGCCGTCCCTCACGGGACTGGCCGGATTGCTTATATCTACCCAGGACTGTCGTCCTGGGCTATGTTCAGACGTCCCTTCGGGACTTAGAGCAGAGTTCTCACACGCCCTGTAAAGCCCAGATCTTTGCCGGACCTCACCGGCCCGACTGAAGTCGGGCCATTCTTAAGTACTAATCGACAGGGGGAGCGAGACGCGGGTCGAGTTGCTGTGCGCGGCGGAAAGCCGCAGTGGCCTCTTCTAACTTGCCTTCTTTTCTGAGCGCCAAACCGACGTAGTACTGAGCATCAGCGTAGGTGGGTTGCAAGCGTACGGCTTGCTGAAACTCGATGATGGCCACACCAGTTTCGGCTTGGTGCAGCAATAGCACGCCAAGATTGTAATGGCCCTGGGGAGAATTGGGGCTGAGCCGCACAACTTCTTCAAATTCCTTCTTAGCCTCGGGTAACTTCCCCTGCTCAAAAAAAATCGTACCCAGGTTATTGTGAGCATCGACGTAGTCCGGACTGGACTGTAGGGTCAGCCGGAGTTGTGCAATCGCGGCATCCAGGTTGCCTCGCCGCTGCTCGAGGAAAGCGAGATTGTAACGAGCGGTGGAAGAATCTGGGTCGATCCGTAAGGCGGCTTCAAATTCTTTAGCGGCTCCGTTCAAATCTCCGTTTTTTGAAAGATCATTTCCACGTTGGACGTGCGCCGCCGGAGTATCGGCGT
Source organism: uncultured Acidobacteriaceae bacterium (assembly GCA_963717225.1). Taxonomy (GTDB): domain Bacteria; phylum Acidobacteriota; class Terriglobia; order Terriglobales; family Acidobacteriaceae; genus PALSA-350. The sequence continues at coordinate 44,199 of CAVQWB010000047.1, forward strand.
CTATGGCTTCCTGGATGGACCGGACCTGCGCGAATTCCGCTGACGCAGCGTTGGCATCACCGGCCTTAGTCAAAGCCCGCGCCAGGTTATAGTGCGCACCGGAATTTGCCGGATCAAGCCGGATGGACTCACGAAACTCCGCGATGGCGCCACTGTGATCGCCATCCTGTTCCAAAGCGAGACCTAATATGTAGTGCCCTTCCGCATTTTCGGGTTGGCATTTTGCAGCACTGCGTAAATACTTGAGAGCCTCCGGCAGCATTCCATTTTGTTGTTGCAGAGCCGCTCCCAGGTTGTATTCCGCCAGGCAGAACGCCGGATCCAGGTCAAGCGCTTCGCGAAATTGCCGCACTGCCTCCGCCTTGTCTCCGGCGCTGAGCACAACACCCAGATTGGTGTGATATTGCGGCGAATTTGGCGCCAACTCAACGGCACGGCGGATTTCCAGGATACCGGCCGGCAGGTCTCCCTTCTCCACCAACACCCGTCCCAAGCCGTTATGAGCTTCGGCATTGCCGGGTTGACGCTTCAGTACTGTTTGGTATTCTCGCAAAGCAGCCGACCAGTATCGCTGCTTGCGGAGTACGGCGGCCAATCTAAGGTGCGGCAGTACTTCTTGTGGCTGGAGAATGACGGCGGCCCGGAACTGCTCCGCCGCCGCATCCAATTCGCCTTCTTCTTCCAGCCCCGAACCCAAGCCAAGATGCGCCTTTGTGAAGTTCGGCTCGAGCGCAATAGCAGCGCGCAGTTCGTCGATGGCTTGGGGTAGTTTCTCTTGCTGCAGCAAGAGCATACCCCGCAGGTAGTGCCGCGCGACCGCATCAGCCGGTTTCTCAACCGGCGCCGCTAACGCACAGCAGCTGCCGCCGGCAATCGCCAGACCGAAACATACCGCACGTAGGGCACAACGAGTCCACATTCTGTTCAAGCTGCGGGGCCGGAACTATCATCGTGAGATAGTTCCGGCCCCCAATCATAACTACGTCAGAATAAGAACTTCAAGGCTATTTGCATGGTTCGTGCCGCCGCGGAAGCACCCATGCCACCGAAGTTCGCATCGGTGGTACTTACAGCCGGACCCGTCAGGATAAATGTGTGCTGGTTGAAGACGTTGAATGCCTCTGCACGGAACTGCAATGAGCGGGTCTCTCCCAGGCCGAAGTTCCTGAAGAGACTAAAGTCCCACTTCCTGTATGCTTGCTGCCGCAGCGGGTTCTTGGGTGCATCCCCGACGGTACCGGGTAGAGGCGCTGAATAGCACGACGTATCGAACCACGAGAAATAGGTCTTTTTGCCCGGAAGCGTTCCGTTGCAAGCACTGTTGGCATAGTCTCCGTGTGCTCCTGTATCCGAAAAGTCCGGGGCGTCCACGCTGAAGGGAATACCAGAGGAGAGGCTGGTTATCCCGTTAATTTGCCACCCGCCAACCACGTTCTTTTCGATCGCGTTTCCGTTGGCCAGGAACGGCTTGCCCGGGCCAAAGGGTAACTCATACACATAGCTAAAGCTGATGATCCTGGGTTGGTCGAATCCGGCCGGACCGTAGTCCCTTCTGGGATTGAAAAAATTAGCGTACTCGGTGCAGTCGCAATCCGAAATGTCGAAGGTTCGAGACCACGTGTAGCTGGCAAGGAACGAGAGACCATGAGAGAACGTCTGCTGTATCTTCGCCTGCAACCCGTTGTAATTGGACTTGCCAACGTTGTACTGGGCAAGAACGTCTCCGATCAGGGGATACGGACGCCGCGACTGGATCGGGGTGATATTGGTGGGATCCGGACTGAGCGACGCTTGATTGGGATTCATCCGGTTCGATTGATGTCTACCCTGATTCCCAACGTAGGCGATGCTCATCAGGATCTGGTGCGTCAACTGCCGTTCGATATTCAGGTTGTACTGCTCGGTATACGGCGTCGGCATACTCTTCGCGACCGCGAAAGGCTGAAGGATGGTCGCGGGTACAAATTGGGGAAACAGGCTCGATATTGGGGTTGGTTGCGTGAAGGTATAGGTATTAGACACGCTGACAAAATTTGGCGGGTTAGCCATCAGGAATTGGAGCATGTTGTAGGCGGGCGTGTAGTAATACATGCCGAATCCGCCGCGAAGAACAGTATGCGGGTCAAGCGTCAATGCAAACCCGATGCGGGGAGCAAAATCCCTCGGGTTGGTATTCCAGCTGCCAGGGATGGCTGAATTTGTGGGCAAATTGAATACTGCGGCATGACCGTATTTGTCGATCGGGGGTCCGTCGTACAAATAGCGCACCCCGAGGTTCAATACCAGGTTCGGCCGGACACGCCAGTTGTCCTGGGCGTACGCTACGATATCCCATTTGCGAAACGCTGCCGTGGTATTCCCATTGCCGCCTGCCGCGGTATTTGGCAAGCCCAGGAGAAAATCAGCAATCCCAATACCGTTCTGATAGGCGGAAGTGAGTTGATAGTTTGAGGTGAATTGTCCATTGAAGCTGAAATCGCCCGAGTTCTCGAGTACCCAGTTGCCATTGAACTGGTTGCGGATCAGTTCTGCGCCGGCATCGATCGAGTGGTGTCCGTGAGTGTAATTCACCTCGTCAGCATATTGGTAACGGTTCTCAATCGCTCCCTGGGGAGCAAAAATATTGCCCAGGCTCCCGAGTTGAGAAACTGACACGCCAGGGGGGCTGTTCTGTTGAATCGTAGGATTAAGATTCTGAATCCCAAACTTTTGAACCCAGTTCTCAGCTCCGACTCCTAGTTGGGTATAGAAATAGTTGCTTCGGTTGTACCCAATGCGCGCCGTGTTCAGGAGCGAGGACGAAAAGATGTGATTCTCTTCGACCGCAGCATTTCCGCTTTTTCTGATGTATAGGGAGCCGAACAGGTTGGGAACATACGAGGGTTCAATGATCGGCGCGTTCGCGTACTGATAGTCGCCGAATATCGTATCCTTCGGCGAAATGGTGTAGTCCACCTTCCCGAGGTATTGATCCAAATTGTTGGTGTTTCTCAGCGTTGTGGTGTAGTTATCCCCAGTATCGAGGATCACGTTGCACGGGGATGCGGAGCATGTTGTCGGCTCCGGGTAAAACTTCTGGAACTGCAAGGCAAAGGCGCTTAGCCGATCGGTGGGAATGATATTTCCCGGGAAGGACTGAACGCTTCCTGTTGCCGGGTTATAAGTGTTCGGGTCATAAATTGTGGTTTTTTGAATGACATTGAGTGATGTTGGAACGCCTGTCAACCACGCTGAAAAATCACCCTGCCTTTCCGCGTCGGTAGGCACACGGCCTACATAGGGAGCGCTATCGAGTTGCCGCTGTCCCTCATAATTGAAGAAGAAAAACAGCTTATCCCTGCGAATCGGGCCACCGATCGTGCCCCCGAACTGGTTATACCGATGGGGGCCCCGGGGGATGCCAAACGCATTATTCACCCAGTTATTCGCGTCCAGATCATCGTTTTGGAGGTAATCGTAGAGGGTCCCGTGGAAGCTATTTGTACCGGACTTGGTCACCACATTGACGATCGCCGGCCGATCGAATTTGGCCGCCTGCCCGTTGGTCTCGATGTTAACCGACTGAATCGCATCCATGTCCGGGAGGATATTGGCAGACTGGGTCAGGAAATTGATGTTGGAGACGCCATCCTGCAGATAGGAAGTACCGCCTTCCATCTGGCCCGAGACAACTAGCTCGTTGGGTAAGGTTCCAAAGTAGGCGCCGCTCCCCTGCAGGTTTACCGTTGCAGCCGACTGGACGCCCGGGGCCGTGGTGACCAGACCCAGAAAATTTCTTCCTTCCACCGGCAACGAGGCTACCTGAGTCTGGTCCAGCAACTGGGAGATTGCGTGATCATCCTTTTGCAACGCGACGGCTCCCCCGCCCCCAGTTGCGGTCACCGTCTCGGTGACCAATCCTACGGTCATGTGGATATCCACAACGAGTGATTGGCTGACAGCTAATGCCACGGTGATCTCTTGCTGTTTGAAACCGGCGTGCGACGCAGAAACCTGATAGTTGCCGGGCGGAAGGCCTGCTTCCGTGTATAGGCCGTCTCCATTCGCCTGAATCGTTCTCGCCACCCCAGTATCGAGATTCTTGATCTGGACGTCGCATCCGGGAATAACGGCGTCTGCAGCATCGCTCACCCGGCCCGTGATCGTGCCCAGATTGTACTGAGCCTGCGCACTCGATGCGGTGAATACCAGGGCCACCAGCGCGGCCGCAGAATAGAGTGAAAACGTAAGAGGGCCTCTCATCCGCTAACCTCCCTAATTTCCGGACAGAAGTGCCGGGACAGGATCTGATCGCCTGAACGGCTTCTTAACTGCCTTTGGCTGACTTCCAACCACCCTCTGGAGCGGCGCCTCGGATTCGAGAGTGGAAAATAAACCCGAAAATGGATGGGCAATCTTGATGGCACGGACTTTAGGAGCAATGCTTAATGCTTGTCAAGAAAAAAATGCCTGATGGTCGGATGTATCGGCCATCTTTCCTCTGTGCATCGAGCGGGGGCGTTCTGAAGAGAGTCCTGCGTGAAGCTTTTCCGCCGCCGCAGCAGTCAACGCAAGGTTCGCCTCGCGGTAGGCGGCTCGGACCGGCCGATCGCAGCTGCCAGGGGGATCATGCATATTAAGCGGCTGGCAAACGAAGTTGCGAACAACGCGAAGGGTCCAGTGCGTGCGGTGTCTGCAGTAAGCGGCTTCACCCCGCGCCGTTTACATGCCGATTGGCCTGATGATACGCTATCTGGCGTTGTCCGCCCGGCGATCCATAATAGATCGGTGAGCAATTCCCCAATGCGCCTTCATGTTTACCGGCATGAAGTCGCGCTTGCCGTGGAAGTACGCTACGATGATGCACTCGGCGCCCTGTTCGCACTTGTCATCATGGACCTGTCTCGCAGGTTGCGAATACGTGGATCCCGGGCCGCCTGTCTCCGGTGATGCTCCCTTGAACGTATGCGTCCACTTGCCCTGAACCACGACGCCCTCATACGCCGCGGTGTGCCAGTGCCAGCCCGAGTCCCAACCCGCGGGAAACTTTTGTACGATCTCCGAGGCGCCGGCGTCTGGATTCCCCCACACCACAAACATCTGCAGTCCGGGTTGCTTCGGATTGAGGGGCTTCCATAGAATGGCGTCGATCGTCGTGAAGGTACCTTGGGTCGCTCCGGTCTTTGCGCCCGCCGGCGGAGTCACCGTGGCTCGATGTTGCGCGAAAGATAGTGTTGTAATCGTGGCTGCCAGTGCGGCCACTACGCTCGTCAATACTCTCCTATTCAGCATTGGAAGACTCCTTTGAATTGCTCATTGTTGTTGTTCTTTCCGTGCGGCGTTCCTTCTAAGTGCGCCGTACCCCACGAAGGCCAAGGCTGCTTCGCAATCTGTTGTAACATCGGAAATTTCCTTGCCACACGATGTTTGACGCCTGGGGCTGCCATTGGAGACATTGTTTGTTTTGTAGTCTGTGATAGGATGAGCCTATAAGTGAAAATGTATGGAGCTTCGCCAGATTCGGTCCTTTCTCTCCATCGCCGAGACTCTGCACTTCGGGCGCACTGCGGAGCTGATCCATATCAGCCAACCGGCGTTAAGTCTTCAGATACGCGTTCTTGAGGAGGAGGTCGGCGTCCGCCTCTTCGAGCGGAACCGACGCAAAACATCGCTGACCGCGGCGGGTGCCGCCTTTCGCAATGACGCGGCGGCGGCGCTGTTGCAGTTGGATCAAGCCATTCGCAAGGCCAGGCTGGCGGCTAATGGAAAACTAGGACTGTTGCGGATCGGCTTCATCTCAGGTGTTGGAGCAGAGATTGTGCCCAACATCGCTCGTGAATTTAAAGACTTAAATCCGGAAATTGAGTTCTCTCTGCTCGCAATCCCCACAGCGCATCAGCTACAAATGTTGCAGACAGGGTCGCTGGACATCGGGTTTCTTCGCCTCCCGATTGGCGAACAGCCGGCTCTTGAGGTTCGCACAGTGCACCGGGAACCGTTCGTACTCCTGGTGCCGTCTTCCCACAAACTGGCAAAAAGAAAAAGAGTGCGTCTAGGTGAAGTATCGGGTGAGAACTTCGTGATGAATGAGCGCAGCTATGCCCCTGGGTTCCACGATCTAATCTTCGGGATGCTTCGCGATGCTGGGGTTGTTCCGTCTGTTTCCCAGACAGCAGCAGAACTCTCAACGCTGGTGTCGTTGGTCTCTGCCCAGATGGGTGTCGCCATTCTTCCCGCGTCGGCAGTGAAACATAGCGTTGCGCCGGTGTTCGTCTGTGACATTGCCGGCGATCTTCCAATGTCTGAAATTGCACTTGTTTGCGATAAGCGCGTCCGCACTCCAGTCGTAGACAGCTTCAGATCGTTCGCTCTGAAACATTTAGGTCATTCAAGAAATGTTTTGGATACCAACCGGAATTGACTTCAGTGCGAATACTTCAGACTGACGACGGGCGTTCCCCGGAGAGCGAGCCATTTACTGTGCAATTGGTCTGATGATATGCTGCCTTGGTCAAATATCGACGACCCGAACAGGGGTGGAAAATGACAAAGTTGCAACGCGATGAGTACATGAAGAACGGCTACGTTTCTTATCCTGGCCTGCTTGACGCCGGCGAACTAAAGACTTTGCTGGCTGAGATCGGCCGTATCAGTGACGGCAATACCCTGGCCTCACACGATAAGACCCGCCTCGAAATGGAGCCTCAGCAGAAGCCCGACGGGCGACTGGTGCGCAGAATCTACGAGCCCTGCAGCCACTATGCGCCTTTCCGCGACTTATCAGAAACGCCCAAGCTCCTGGATGCAGTGGAGAGCTTATTGGGACCCGACATCTTGTTCCACTACAGCAAGATCAACATGAAGCCGCCGTCCATCGGTTCGGTAGTCGAGTGGCACCAGGATCTCTCGTACTACCCGTTGACCAACTCCTCTTCTCTTGCCGTTTTGATCTATCTGGATGATGCCGACGTCGAAAATGGGTGTCTGCAGATGATGCCGGGCCGCCATAACGGCAGGCTTCTTGATCACGTCATGGACGGATACTTTGTGGGGAAGGTAGTGGAGCCGGTGGATGAGTCGCAGGCAGTTCCTGTGGCAGGCAAGGCCGGTACGGCCATCTTCATGCATTGCATGACACCTCATGCCTCCGTCACCAATCGATCCAATCGGCCGCGCAGGACGCTGATCCTCAGCTATCGCGCCGCCGACGCCTTCCCGGTCTATTCCGGGGACGTAACCAGAGAGCTGGAAAAAGCAACCCGGCTGGTGCGGGGCAAGCCGGCCGACTCTGCGCGCTTCTCCTTCGATCATTTCCCTATCCCGCGCCGGAAGCAACATGTCGCCTCCCTTTATGAGCTGCAGGAGCTTTCACGCAAACAAACAGCCTGAGCTCCCCTTGCCGTTCCAGTCAGCAAGCCGCAAGGCGGACATAGAGAGGCCCTCCAAAGGATGATGCGATTCGCCACGGCCGACTACAGTTTCCCGCTTCTCACTTGGGAAAAGCCGCTTCGCGTGGCCAGCGACCTGGAGATGGATGGCATTGATCTCTCCTTCTTCCAGGACCGATCGCAACTGAAAGGGGAAGAGGCGGTGAGCGAGACCATCCTGCTGCGAGGCGTGCTGGAAGCCGCTGCGAAAGCTGCTGCGTGAAACTCAGCGGGAAAGTAGCCATCATCACCGGCGCTGCCAGTGGCATTGGCCAGGCAAGCGCGGTCGTGTTTGCGCGTGAAGGTGCGAAAGTAGTAGCCGTAGACGTCGACCAGCGCCGTGGTGAAGAAACCGTGGAGGCCATTCACGCTGAGGGAGGCACAGCATTTTTTGACCGTACCGACGTTTCCAGGGAAGAAGAGGTCGCGAGGATGGCCGGGGACACCGTCGCTCGATGGGGCCGGATCGACATTCTATTCAACAATGCAGGAATCGTGCTGGTAAAGCCGCTGGAAGAAACCACCGAAGCAGAATGGGACCGGGTGATGTCCATCAACCTGAAGGCGGCCTTCCTGACGATCAAGCATGTGGTGCCACATTTGCGCCGGGGCGGCGGGGGCGCCATTCTCAACACCGGTTCTATAGGGAGCATGGTAGGCCAGCTCAAGACGCCCGCTTATATCGCTTCAAAAGGGGCCATCGCCCTACTGACGAAAACGCTCGCACTGGACTATGGCCGCGATCACATCCGAGTCAACTGCTTGTGCCCGGGAATCACCGATACGCCCATGCTTCGGCAACACCTTGGCACTGGGCCCGAAGGTGAAGCAAGTATTCGAGAGCGCATTTCCCGTGTTCCGCTGGGTAGTATCCTCACACCGGAAGATCTGGCTCGAGCCGCTCTATACCTGGTCTCGGATGATTCGGCGGGGGTAACCGGAATCACCCACGTTGTCGATGGAGGGCTCCTGGCCGCGGCGGAATACAACGTACCGCTCTCAAGCTGATGGAGAACGAACGACTCACTTCAAGGGCTGCGGCCATGCGAGGGATCCAGAACAATAACCGGCATCGACGATCTTGCGGTCTGGTTCATTGCCGGCGTAGACCCACACCATCGCCATCTCCTCCTTGGAGTTGTTCAGGAAGCGATGAGGCAGTCCCTTTGGAATAAAAGCGGTATCACATCCGCTCAGTTCGTATTTTTTTCCCTCGACCAGACAGTCAGCATCGCCCTTCACAATCGTGATCGATTCGTCGAAATCATGCGTGTGGCATGGTAAGGAGGCGCCTGGAAGAAACCGCCCATAGCCGCCGCAGATACCCACCGCGCCGAAGCGGTGCGCAAAAAGGTCACAAAAGAAGGCATCCTTTGCAAGCTCATAGATGGCATCGTTCTTACATCTGACAATGGTCTCGGGATCTTTTTCAGATGGGTTGCCCGACCCGCGATCATCGATGGCAAAAAACCGATCGGTCAACTCTCGGACCGGGCTCGCGGTGGCGAAGGCCCAGTGGGCGAGCAAAGCTTTTGCCGGATCGTCGTTCTGCACCTGGTGCGCAATGCCTGCGGGGACATGCACGCAGTCTCGCGGACCCAACTGATAAGCCCTGCCCTCTATGAGGACGCGAGCAGTGCCGTCGATCACAGTAACGGCTTCACTGAATTGGTGGATATGATACGGCAGAAGCGCACCTGGTTTGAACCTCGCTATCCCTGTGCTGAAGCTCGTTGCGCCACATGCCTTGGAGACGAAGGTCTGCAGGTCAACACCCCCGCCTGTCTTATCTGCGCCCGCATGCCCCTCACGCGCGGAAATAATCTTTTCCCTGACGATACGCGGAGGTTCCCCCATGCGGCCACCCAATAGTTATCAGACCATCATACTAATCTACAGCAATCTAAATGTGGTTCAGCCCTCTGTCAAGGAGTTTTCTTGCCGGGAAGACACTTCGTGAACGGGCCGTTTTCTGCACCAGCGACCGCGGCTGCTGTGGTCAAAGACGGGTGTTTCGTTACTTGACACCGGCACGCAGCTCAACCATTATCGGATGGTCTGACTATTTCACGGCAGAGGGCGTTCCGATGTTGGAGGGGACAGCATTTTGGAACTGAGTTGGGGGACAAGAACACCAAAGCCTGATCCGATCGCTGTTGAACGCGCCGCGTGAATCCACGACACTCAGCAATGTCTAATTCAGCAACCAATCCATTCCGAATTGCCTTCTCCGCAGACTTCTGCGATGAACAAGGTAAGCCTGTCTTTCCTGACATCGGGCTATCGCTTCTCGACAAAGTGCCGCGGATTTCCCACGAGTTTCTGCGCGGATATCAACCCGAATATCCTCCCGGTCAACTGGCAGATTACGACGTCGTGATCTCTTTGAAGCCGAAGGTCACAGCAGAATCTCTGCACGGAGTTTCCCGGCTTTGTGCTATCGGCCGTTGCGGCGTGGGTTACGACAACGTCAATCTGGATGCTTGCACCGAGCATGGAATCGCTGTGTTCATCACGCCCGCCGGCGTGGTGCGCCCAGTAGCGGAATCCATTGTTCTTTTCGTATTGGCGCTTTCTCACAACCTGGTGTTCAAGGACCGACAGGTGCGCCGGGGGCTGTGGGCAGAAAGTACCCGTCGACTCGGGCGGGAACCGCGCCAGCGGGTCGTGGGCACGGTCGGCATGGGCAACATCGCGACGGAGGCGATCCGTCTACTGCGATCTTTTGACGTGAGCCGGTTCCTGGCTTTTGATCCGTATACCTCCGCCGAGCGGGCCACGCAACTGGGAGTCGATTTGGTGTCCCTCGAAGAACTTTTGCGAGCATCCGACTACATCCTGGTCAACTGCCCACTCACGCCGGAGACACGTGGCTTGATCGGTAAGCCACAGTTCGCTCTTATGAAATCCGATGCCGTGCTCATCAATACAGCCCGCGGACCGATCGTGGATGAAGGGGCGCTGGTTGAGGCGTTGCAAGCAGGTAAAATCGGCGGCGCCGCGCTCGACGTTTTCGAGCATGAGCCGCTCAGCCCAAGCTCGCCCCTGGCAACGATGGAGAATGTCATACTGAGCTCGCATTCCATTGCCTGGACCGAGGAGCTGTTCCGGGATATGGGGCGCATCGATTGCCAGGGAGCCCTGGCCATCTATCGGGGAGAGGCGCCTGAACATGTGGTAAACCCAAAGGTGCTAAACACGCCGGCGTTTCTACAGAAGCTGGCGAAGTACAAAGCTGCATTTGCGGTAAATGGAGGCGCTTGATGACCACGTTTCGCGGGCGACTCCGCCAGGGAGAGCTTCTTTTGGGCCAGATGGTGCTCGAACTCTTTACCCCCGGTATCGGACCCATGCTCGCCGCATGCGGACTCGATTTCGTAATCTTCGACATGGAGCACGGACGTTGCGATATTTCCTTGCTCGCAGAGATGGTAGCGTCGTGCCGCGGCAGCGGGATTGTTCCCATCGCACGCGTTCCGGATGTGGCCTATGCACCTCTGTCGCGCGCTCTGGACGTGGGCGCCAGGGGTGTGATGGTGCCTCGGGTGGAGACGAGGCAACAAGCCGAAGACATCGTCAGTCAGTTAAAGTACGCACCGCTCGGCAGGCGGGGTGTGGCCCTCGGCATAGCCCATGATCTCTATCGGGCTGGAAGTCCCGATTTTTTTGAAAAAATAAATGAGGAGATTTGCGTCATCCTCTTGCTGGAAACCGAAAAGGCGTTCCGGCATCTGGACGAGATAATCTCCGTGCCAGGCGTGGACGTCGCCTGGATGGGGCATTACGATCTCACGGTATCCATGGGCATCCCGGCACAGTTTGATCATCCACGGTTTCTTTCTGCGATGGACGAACTAGTCACGGTGTGCCAGCGCCACGGGGTCGCCCCCGGCTTCCTTCCCCCTTCGGCCGATTCGGCCGTTCACTGGATTGAGAGAGGCTTTCGTGCCCTCAGTTTGGGCAGTGATATCGGTATCTTCCTGGACGGCGTACGAAAGTTTCGCGCGCAGGTGATTCAATCGAGTGGCGCAATCAGCAAAAAATCAAAGGCTGCTAAAGCATGAAGCTTCAAATATGGCAATATCGAGTCTGACGTAAGGGGGTCCGTTTCGGGATCAAAGCACCCCGATTCCTGTAACTGCGACTCTCGGTTCGCCGGGCAAACGGCAACGAACATAAGTATAACCAGGCCTGTGGAGGTTTCACGCTAGAATGAAACAAAACATGCAAATAGAGAGTCTCACGCCTGTTGTAAGGACCACGCTTACCGCCGACATCTGCCGTAAGATGGTAAGCCATCTTATCCGCGGAGTTTGGAGCGAGGGCGAAAAGATCCCTGCCGAACGAGAACTCTGCCAAACGCTGGGTGTTGGCCGCGCCTCGCTGCGCGAAGCCCTCAAGGCACTAGAAATCATGGGCATGATCGAGACCCGGCTGGGTGACGGCACCTATGTTTGCAAGCGGGCAGAGTTTTTTTCCCGTCCACTCTTGTGGGCCATCGCCGGCAGCTCTGAAGCAGATGCCCGCGAGCTCATTGAAGCACGCACGCTCATCGAGGTGGAACTTGCCGGCTTGGCCGCGGAACGAGCAACCTCTGAAAATCTGCGGCAAATTAGCGAGCATCTGCGGAATATGGAAAGAGCGAAGAAGAATCCGCAGGAGTTTGTTCAGGCAGACGTGGATTTCCATCTAGCCATCGGTCAGGCTGCGTCGAGCAGAATCCTGATGAATGCCCTGCAATTGATTCGCAATCTCCTGCAGCAGTGGATTCTGAGTGCTGTTGCCATCAAGGGCGTTCCTGAGAAAGCTTGTGCGCAACACAAGCGTGTTTTGCAAGCTATCGAGAACCGGGACGGGACTGCGGCCCGCAAAGAAATGAAGAATCACCTTCTCGACATGGCGGGATTCGTTCCCAAGAAGAAGCGCGGAGTCGAGAACTAATCTAATACCTTGCGTAGCTTGGTTACCCGTCCAATTTCAACCCCTTGGACCACAAAGATATTGCCGGTCCTTGTCTTGCGCCAATCGCTCGCTGAATCATCTCCCAGATGCAGACGTGCTCGCCGCTGCCCACGATGGGATGGGCTGTGCCGGAAGTTCCGGCTAAGGATGGAGCATGACTGCTGACGGAGGAGCTGGAGTTGGGATTCCGCATGGCTTCGAGCTTCCTCGCCTAACCTGAACTCTCGATCGCAAAACATTTATATGCCATTACCCGATAATTCGACTACCACAGACCCCTCAAGAATCGTTTAATTTTTGATGATCGACACATCAGACCATCGGGCATTTTAATCTTGACAACTGCCATAAATTGCCCTTAAAGTCCGTGCCATGAAGATGGTCTAGACATCAGGCCTCGCGATTACACAGCATATCAATCCAGGTCTCAGCAGCCCGCGGATTGGCGGCACGGATAAATAGACAAAAGAAGAGGATTGAAGATGAGGGACTCGAAGAAACTCTCACGTAGAACGTTCCTTTCCGCCATTGCATCGACAACCGCAACTTCCTGTCTGCCCCTGACTGGAGCGGCGATTCTGGCCACAGAATCGACAGAAACCTGTGCCGCGCAATACACCCACGTTCGTGCATCGGGCGAAGCCTCGACACCTCCACCAGTAACGGTTTTCAATCCCGGATATCGTTTGCTGGTTGATTCGGAAAACGGTTCTATCACATCATTTCGGTCAACCTACGGTGTTGACCGGGATCTGCTGATTCCAAACCATGCCGGCTTGCCGCTTTTCAAAATCGAGTTGATGAACGACCATCGCGAATTCAAAACCATAACTTCCTCCCAGGCCAAGCACATCACCGTGCACCGGACCGAAGGTGAAAAAGAGCAAACGGTCACGATCGAGTTTGCCGGAGTGGGAGAGTTGCCGATCGACGCGCGAGTTACGGTGCGGTGCCCCGCAGGCGAAGCGCTCACTTACTGGAATCTGCAGTTGAAAAACGGCACCGATTCCTGGATTGGCCACATACAGTTTCCCGTCATCGAAGTGCCGTTCGACAATCTCAAGGACGATCATCTTAGCAATATCCTGTGGTCGATCGGAGACGGTGGCCTGGCTGGCCCGGTTGACCCCTCGATGAAGGCGGGCGGATGGTTTCAGGGCAAGCGCAATACCCCCGAGATCTGGCGTTTTAACAACTATCCGGGGCAATGGGCCGCGACCCAGCTGATGGCCTATTACAACGATCTTGGCGGTCTTTATATCGCCTGTGACGACGCTACCGGATTGCCCAAGTTCATCGATCCTCTGCTCGAAGACGATGGAGTCACCATGGGCCTGGGACACTATCCCGGAACTCGGGGCCCAAGTGAATTCAAGTTGCCTTATAACGTATTACTCGGTACCTTCCACGGTGACTGGTATGCTGCTGCGGCAATCTACCGTGACTGGGCTTCGAAGCAGTCTTTCTGCGCGACCAAACTGGGAGACAGGAAGGACGTTCCGAAATGGATAACGGAATCTCCGATTGGAATCATGTTTCCCATGCGCGGCCAATGCGACTGGGATCCGCCGGCCGCGGTAAATCCCGAATACACGCCCGCCGCGAATGCGCTGCCCTATCTTGAAAAGGTCGCAACAGAGCTTGACGCTCCGCTCATGCCCTTGGTTTTTAACTGGGAGCATGCCGGCCCATGGGTCCAGCCCGATGCCTTCCCTCCTGTCGGAGGAGAGGCTTCCATGCGAGAGTTCATGGCAAAGGCGAAAGAGAAAGGCTGGTACCCCGGCATCTACGGCGACGGACTCAATTGGGTTACGTGGCAGAGAAATACCAAGTACGACGGAATGCCCTATTTCCGTGCTCACGGCGGAGAAGCGGCATCCGCCATCAATTGGGATGGAAAACCCCTGGAGGAAGGTGCCCTCTCCTCATGGCGGGGGAGTTATACAACCTGCGTCACCACCCCGAGAGCCCGCGAGATGGTCATCGATATGACCCGCCAGATGGCGGAGTTTGGGCCGGCCATGGTGCAGCAATTCGATCAAGGGCCTGGACCGAAAGCCTGTTATGCGATCAACCATGGTCATCCGCCGGTTCCAGGACCGTGGATGATCCCAGCCTTCAAAGATCTTCTCCGAGCCGATATGGACGCGGCCCGGACCGCGAACCATGATGTGGCGATGTCGTGTGAAGGATCTCCCCCGGAAACCTTTTTGCAGGATTTTCAAATTTGGGATGCACGCGTCAGAAACTGTCCTCTCTACTCGTTCATTTACCACGAGTACGCCAATGGCCATGAGGGGCTCTACACCAACCGCATCAGCGATGAAACCCTGCGCCTATCTGTCGCCAGAGCGTTTGTCACCGGATATATGATGAACTTCACTCTCCGCGACAAGGGACTCATTACCTACGACTGGGATCAGCCCTGGACCCGCGCCATTCCCGACCAGGCCGCGATTTTCGACTGGGCGAAGAGAGTCAACAAGCTGCGAACCGGACTCGCTCGCGACTATCTTGTCTACGGCCGGATGCTGCGGCCCTGGACAGTCAGCAATGTAACCCGGCGCGACTTCGGCTGGGGGATGGAGCCCTCAGTGCAATCGGCGACCTGGCAAGCGCAAGACGGCCGCATTGGAGTTGTTCTGGCAAACTTCGCCGATTTGGGTGAGTCGCCTCGCGTGGAATTGCAGGGCCAGGGGAGCAAGAAAGTGTCGATGTATATCGATGGCGAGCAAAGCGAACGGACGATCGAACTTCCAAGCGTCCTCGACCTCGATATGCTACCTCGATCGCTTGCGTTGATTGAGGTGCACTGAAAACGAGGGCACTCAGCTTCGTTGGCATAGCTTCGATCACACTTTTAACGAATGCCCGGTTCATCCAGCGCGCAGCTCACGTCCCTTCGCGTGCCTGCAATGCGGTTATAGATCGGACTTGATCCCGTCGGGAAGGACTGTTCTTACCTATGAAGCGCCGAGATTTCATCAAGTCAGGGCTGGCATCTCTAGCTGCCACAGGCGCAATCGATTCCTCCGTAATTGGCCAAGCCATCGCACCGGGCACAAAAGGCACCTATGTAGAAGGGCAACAACTTACTCTCAGCAACCAATATTTAGATTGGGATTTCGTGATGAGCGGAGGAACCGTCACGAGTCGAGGGTTTCGCAATAAGCTGAGCGGCCGGGCTTTCCAATTTGAGCAGTGCAAAGAGCTGTCACTCACCTTTTCTCAGGCCACGGCGCGGGTAGAAATCCCCTGGTGGTACGTTGACTTTGGACCCGATAACGACCACTCGTCACCTGATCAGGAGCCGGGATACCTTAAGGGGCATCATCTGCCGGATTTTAGCGGAGAAAAGAATTGGAAGACGACACTCAATCTTTTGCTTCGGGGTTCTAATTCTTCGGAAGCGCCTCCAGTCTTTGATGGCTACGTTTGGTTTCGGCAATGGTTTGATCTTCCCCAGAAGGCCGAAGGGCAACCACTTGTGTTCTGCCTGGGAGGATATAACCAGGAAGACTGGAATGAGTATTGGGTATATGTGAATGGGGAGCCGATCGGCAGTTGGAAGAGATCGGGTCGCTGGCGGACACCCGAAGAACTGAGTCTCAGACCGGAATCAAAAACCTACGCCACCCTGAAATTTGGATCGGCAAAGAATCTTCTTGCTGTGAGAGCGTTTCAGACAAACAGAAGGTTTGATGGAATCAGGGATGAGATTCTCGATCGGTACATTTTCGAAGGCCGTCTTTGCGACCAATTTCTCGCCGTGGGGCAGCCCTATCTCCATGTCTCTGATTTCAAAGTGAGCAGCTGGCTCCGGCAAGCAGAGGGAGAACGGCAAGGCTACGTATTCGAATTAACCAACCCTCAAGAGCAAATACAGGTAACCGCGCACTACCAGCTCGATGGCTTCATAAGAAGAAAGTGGCTGGTGATCAGGAATCTGGCAGACCATGATCGTTTGCTCCTGGATGTGGATGTGGATCAATTTAGTGTCGCTGCTGCTACCAGCGAGGGAGACTACGGATATCCCGTGATTGTTGCCGGAGAAGCTTTCTGTGCCATTGAACACCCTGGTGGACTCAACCAAAGTATGGGCGGCCAGATTCGACTGCGGCATTTCCCTGGGAAGACGCTTGCTTCCGGAAGCTCGATAAACAGTAAAGTCTCGATCGTTGGCACGGCCCCTCAAGGAGGTGGGAAGCAGCAATTCATCGATTACATTCAGGCCCACAGTCCCAGAAAGAAAATGATCGGTGTTTACGACCCTTTGGGAATCAATGGCTTCCCGGATGATCCGTGTTGGGCCTTGAACGATGAGGAGATGCTGGAAACGGCCGATCTGTTAGAGAAATTTCAGAAACAGGGAATAGCGTTTGACTATTACGTGCCAGACGTGGGATGGCAGGACTCTTCCGGCGATATCACACGATTTTGGCCGCACTGCTTTCCCGACGGACCGCAGAAAATCATCAAGCGAGTAAACGAGCTGGGAATGAAGTGGGGCCTGTGGTTTACCGGGACATGGGCCGATTGGACATCGGGACTCAATCCCAGAACGATAGCAAGTCAAACCGTGGTTGCGGGGGGTAAGTGGCCTGCTCCGCTCTTCCGCGACAATTTTGATATTTATGACGGGTCGAGACAGCTCTGTTTAGCTTCGGAACCGTATTTCAGCATGTTGCGCGACGCATTACTGTTCCACATTCAAAAGAACAACCTCAAGTTCTTCAAATTGGATGCATCCAGTTATTTCTGCAACCGTGTCGATCACGCTCATCTTCCGGGCAAATACTCAACCGAAGCCAATTTCGACGCTGTGATCGAAATTGCACGCCTCACACGTCAGGCGAGCCCCGACCTATACATCATGTGGTATTGGGGAATTCGGTCGCCGTTTTTTGCATTGCACGGAGATTCCATCTTCGAAACTCGACTCCGTATGGAAGCGGCAAGCACCGGCGACTTCCCTGCCCTGTTTTTTCGTGATGCGGTGACGCTTGCCCTGGATCAGGGCGCACAGTTCAACGACTTGATCCCGCCTATCAACAAAGACAGTCTGGGAGTCTGGATCACAGATACATGGTGGGGCAATGCCATGAGGAAAGAGCGATGGCGCGAAGCCATCGTAATGGATCTGGGCCGGGGAAATCTTCTCTTTCCGCAGCTTTGGGGTGAGTTAAGACTGTTCAATGATCAAGATATCGCCTTTCTGGCGCGGATCCAGAAGCTGGCCAAAGCGAACGAGAAGATCTTTTATAAGCGGAAGACGATCCTGGGTAATCCCTGGGACAACGAAATATACGGCTACGCTTATTTTCAGGGCGCTCATGGCTTTGTATTCATGAACAACGTGGATTTCCAATCTCGCAAGGTGAGTTTCAAACTGGACGAAACGATCAATCTCAAGGCTTCCCCGGGTATGCGTATGCGAATCATCTCGCATTTTCCTGAGGAGGCGCATTTAAATCTCGATGGGAAATCGGTATTCCAACCTGGACAAAGCGTCGAAACATGGTTGCGTCCTTTTGAGGTAGCGATGTGGGAGATCATTCCGGATCGCAGTGCAACAGGGCCGGCGCCGCTCGCGCCGCGCCACCTTTCAACGCAGAAGCCCGATATCCAAAGCCATCGGCTGATTATGAAAACCCTGAGTTCGCAACAAACGATTCCCAACATGCCGGGAGAATCGGGTATCGAGATTGACTATGGCCCACCCGTGCCTAATTTTCGGTCATCCAGCGAACGTCCGACGCTCGATGAGTTTGAGCGCATGGGGTACCGCAAGCGCATGTGGGCGCAACAAACCACACTTCCTCACGATGCAGCTGGGCCGCAGGTGCTCGCTATTTTGCTCCGTTTCCGAAAGGGCGGCAAGTTATGGAGGTACAAGCAGCCGGCAGATCTGGTGCAGGCTAAAGCCACGATCGGTGAACAACCCATTCTGCGATTCGAGACAGTGCCGAACTTCCGGCAGACGGAAAACAACGAGTGGTGCCCATGGCTGGTTTTCAAAATCCGAACAAATGCTGCATGGTTAGGAGAAGATCTCGTGATCGCCTTGAATGCCTATCTGCCACCGGAGGTCGATGTTGAGACGGAAGGTTGGCTTGTACCCCAATGGTGGAATTCAGGCCCAGCAATGTGATTGCCATATCCCCAAAGAGAACGTGCCGCTTCCTCCAAAGTCACCCACTCGTAAAATGCCGCCAAACTGCATGAGAACGGTAGACTCAGATTGCAGTTAGGCGTATCGTTCGGACGAAGCCAAACTCTATCAGCGGAGGGAGTTAACAATGAACGTTCTGTCTCCTGCAACTCGCCGTGCAATGCCGGTTATTGCGGCTGTTCTCATCTTCGGCCTGGCTGCACCAGCTGTCATCGCCCAGAACCCCTCTCCTACCTGGGCTCAAAACGACACGCTCCGCATTGCTAAAGAGGTACAGAAGAGACTGGGCAGCCTCACCAACTACAACGTTTTCGACTGGATCACGTTCGGCTTCCATGGCAAAACCGTCGTGCTCAAGGGCTACGCCTCTCGTCCGACACTCAAGAGCAGCGCAGCCAACGTTCTGAAGGGCATTGAGGGAGTCGAGTCGGTAGACAACCAGATCGAAGTCCTCCCGACTTCTCCTAACGACGATCGAATTCGCGCCGCGGTCTACAACCGCATCTATAGGCAACCCAGTTTGCGGAAATATAACGCTAACCAGGGGAGTATCGCGCAAGCGATGGGACCTGGTGGCCGAAGCGTCGCATTGATGGCCGGTGGAATCACAAATGATCCACCTCGAGGCTTCCACGCGATCCACATTATTGTGAAGAATGGAAACGTTACCCTCTACGGGGCCGTCAACAACGAAAGCGATGCGGCCATTGCTTACATGCAGGCCAACTCCACTCCCGGGGTCTTCAGCGTCGACAACGACCTCGTGGTTCCGGGTGCTCCTTCCAAATCCGAATAGGACACTCACCAGGGCATACCTTACGCCCGTCTGTAGTGCACCCCAAAAGTGAGACACGCGAGGAGCGAGAAATAGGTGACACATATCGGCCATAATGGGGCAGGCCGATGAAGAAGAAGGCGAGAAAGTTCAGCACGGAGTTCAAACTGGAAGCGGTGCGTCGCATGGCAGAGGCCACGAGCATCGTTGGGTTGGCGCAGGAGTTAGGCGTTCGACGCAAGCTGCTTTATGAGTGGCGTGACCGATTGCAGGCCCAAGGGAGTGCCGGGCTGGAAAGACGGGTGGGCCGGCCGCCAGGGAGCAAACCACAGAAGGTTTCCCGATCGGTTCCCAGCGCAGCTGAGTTGCGCATTGCCGAGTTGGAAAGGCTGCTGGGGCGTAAGCAACTGGAAGTGGATTTTTTAAGACGAACCTTCGAGCACGTCAGGGGAGCAGCGTCGAATCATACCAGCGATGGAGAGAAGGAATCTATCGCTCGATCGAAGCCTCGCTCTCGCTCGAAGGAGCAGGACTGACCGTGGAACAGCAGTGCCAGACAGCCGAGGTGAGTCGTGCAGGTTTCTACCGCTATCTGCATCAGAGGAAACCCAAACAAGCCGACATGTTGCTTCGCGCTCGCTTGCAACAGCTTGCGGTTGCGCATCATCGTCTGCGCGGCTACCGTATGTTGACAGCGTTGCTGCGGCGGGAAGGACAGCTGGTGAACCACAAGCGCGTGCTGCGCCTGATGCGCGAGGACAACCTGCTTAGCTTGCGACGGAAGAAGTACGTGTTCACCACCGATTCGGCGCATACTCTACCCATCTACCCAAACCTGGCGCGGCATGCCAAGCCGTCAGCGCCGAACCAGTTGTGGGTGGCCGACATCACCTTCATTCGTTTGCGCGACGAGTTTATCTACCTGGCAGTTGTGTTAGATGCATACTCTCGCCGCGTCATCGGTTGGGACCTTGCACGCACCCTGCAGGTGGAACTAGCGCTTGGAGCACTGCGGATGGCCCTCAAGCAGCGTAACTGGAAAGCTGAAGGGCTCATTCACCACTCCGATCGCGGTGTTCAGTATGCATCGACTGAGTACACAGGTCTGCTGGAGCAGAACGATATCCAGATCAGCATGAGCCGGCGTGGCAATCCGTACGACAACGCTCGTGCAGAGCGGTTCATGCGAACGCTCAAAGAGGAGGAAATACACGAAACTACCTATAGGAACCTGGAGGACGCACGCAGGCGGATAGGCCAATTTATCGAGCAGGTGTACAACCGGAAGCGGCTGCATTCCGCGTTACGATATCTAACACCGGAAGAATTCGAGCAGATCAGCCAGGCACGCGGAAGTGACGGCGCTGATGGAAGCGGTGGAAAACCAAAGAACGGTTTACCACCGCTCCCACAGGCCTTGGAAATCCCTAAAGGATTTCCACACTCCCGCGGCACGGCGGCTGTTTAATCCATAACCAACGCACACCGGCCGAGGTGTCACCCAGTAAATCGCCTTCCCGCGTGTCTCAACTCAGGGGCGCAGTCCAGTCTGTCACTGGGTTTGTGTCACTCGGTTTGTCCCATCTACCCGCCAGAGTCAGAAGGTCGAATACATGGTAAAGGTGCGCAACGTCGTCGCCACCTACGATATCGGAACACTCCTTAATCAGAAGGCCGAGCTTCTCCGCTGCATCTTTCACGAGGTCTTCTTTGAAGTCGGTCAGCGCAACGGCAGCGCCCGCCTCGGCAAACATCTGTGCGGTCGCCAGTCCCATGCCTGTTGCAGCCCCAGTGATGAGAGCCACCCTGCCAGTGGAACGTAACCGCTGATTTGGTAGAGCCGCAGGGGCTAAAGAGTTTGCGTGAGAACCGGGAAAGAAGCCGCAGATCTCTCCGGCCCGAGTTTGGTGGGAGCCCCCTGCTTCAGCAGGGGGAGCTGGACTTCAGTCCAGCGGAAAAGCGTTTCCTTTCTGAGGGAGGGCTTTGGCCCTGGATTTTCAAGGCCTTTGCGGCCCGATTAAAGAGGCTACGGAAAAACTCGCCGTTGGGTAGGAAAGCCTTACCTCAGGGGCTAAAGCCCAACGTATTTTCAATCACTTACGGCCCGACTAAAGTCGTGCCCTGATACAAAACATGAGTTTTTCCGCAGCCTGTAAAATCGGGCCCTGATACAAACGGAGTTCGCAAGTTGACATTAAAGCTTGACGGCTTCCCACCCCTTCGAGTCTGCCAAACGGCTGAGCGCATCATGAGTGCTGAGCATATACTTCTGTCGAGATGGCACGATAGCCGCGACCCATAGAAGGGGCGCGCATTTTCGCAGATTTGGTTCGGCTACCCCTCAGGAAGGGCCCAGGCGAAAAGCGTTTGCCCTGCGCCCACCAGCACATATTGGCGGCCATCCAGTTCATACGTCGTGGGAGAGGTCTCTATATCCGCCCCCAAACCAGCATGCCACAGCGTCTTGCCGGTGGCTGTATCGAGAGCAAGCATGTTCCCTGTGGCGTCGCCGGTGAAGATGAGACCCGCGCCGGTGGTAAGGACCCCGGTATTTGAACTATCAAAAAAGCCGAGGCTATGGGTCCACCGGATCTTGCCGGTCTGGTAATCGATGGCATCGAGAGCTCCGCGCTCCACGACGTCATAGTCCCCACCAGCCCAACCCCATGTCCCGTCCTCGGGCTTGGTGAAATAGATACCGTAGCTGATGCTGGCATTCACGATAAACAGGCCGGTTTTAGGGTCGAAGCTCGGCGACCGATAGTTGGTAAGGCCGCCTTCATCCGGCGCGACCAACCGGCCATCGGGCGCCGGATCTTTTTCGGGATTCGGAATCGGCTGACCCTTTTTGTCGATACCCAGCGCCCAGTTCGTCGGCCCGAAAGCGACTGTCAAGAGACTCTCGCCGGTAGTGCGATCGAGCACGAAGAAATAGCCGTTGCGGGAGGCCTGCATGAGCATTTTGCGGGGCTTTCCATGAAACACACCGTCCACCAGTACGGGAATTTCGGAGGCATCCCAGTCGTGGGTATCGTGAGGGGAAGGCTGAAAAGACCAGACAAGCTTTCCCGTGTCGGGGTTCAGCGCGACGATCGAGCAGGTATAAAGGTCATCACCGGGACGCACGGCGCCATTTAAAACCGGGGTTGGATTTCCGGTGCCCCAATACAACAGGTTCAGGTCCGGATCGTAGGTTCCGGGGATCCACGTCATGCCACCCGTGGTGGCGTTCGGTGTGCCGTTAGGCGGCGTAGAGTCCCATTTCCACTGCACCGCGCCAGTGTCGGCATCGATCGATTTCAGAAAACCCTGGATGTTATCTGAATCGCCGCCAATGCCAACAATCACATGGTTGCCCACGATCACCGGAGCCGCGGTCGACCAGTAACCCTTAGTGGAATCCGCAACCTCGACCTTCCAGCGCTGCTTGCCATTTTTGGCATCCAGGCAGACCAGGTGGGCATCCGGGCTCAGATAGTAAATTGAGTCGTGATACATCGCCACACCACGCTGGCCGATGGTTCCTCCCTTATTGGGGTAGGTATAGTGCCAGATTGCGTGACCGGTTCGCGCGTCCACCGCCCATACGTTTTCAATCGCGGTGAGGTAGATAATGCCATCCACCAGCAGCGGAGAAGCTTTGATGCTGGCCGGTTGCTTCGACTGAAAAGCCCAGGCTAGGCTGAGTTTTTGAACGTTTTGCGGAGTGATCTGCGCCAGCTCGCTATGCCGTCTTCCGGAGTAGTCGCCGTGGTAGCTGGGCCAGCTATCCGGCGGGGGATGCAGCAGCATGGCATCACTCACGCCCTGGGCGAAGAGCCGATTGGGCGAGGACAGTAGAGCGAGCGCACTCACAGCAAGGGCCAGCGCGTTCGTCAGAGTCATCAGCTACGCCCACCAAATTTCCCGCAGCTTCTCTCGAATGAGAATCTGGCGAAGAAACGCCGCAGCCTTTTCCATTCCATCTTCTAACGACATGAGACTATCCTCGTGCTCGATAGAAATCACACCGTCGTAACCAATCATCGAAAGAGTCGATATGAAATCAGTCCAGAATTCCAGACCATGCCCGAAACCGACCGTCCGGAATATCCAGGAGCGATTGATCTCATCGCCATAGGGCTTGGTATCTAAAACGCCGTTCACGCGGGAATTAGCTTCGTAAATGCGCGTGTCTTTCGCGTGCACGTGAAAAATCGCGTTTCCCAGCTTTCTAACCGCAAGACATGGATCGATACCCTGCCAGAAAAGATGGCTTGGGTCAAAGTTGCAACCGATGTTCGGCCCGGTCTCGGAGCGGAGCCGGAGCAGGGTTTCCGGCGAATAAACCACAAATCCCGGGTGCATCTCGAGCGCGATGCGTATGCCATGCTCGGCGGCAAACCGCGACTCCTGGCGCCAGAAAGGAAGAACCTTCTCTTCCCATTGCCAGCGCAGGATCTCGGGGTAATCCGGTGGCCACGCCACGGTTACGAAGTTGGGATACCTGGAATGATCAGAGTCGCCCGGACAACCTGAGAAGTTGATGACGGTCGGAATTTCCAGGGCTTCCGCGAGCAGGATACTTCGTCGCATGGTTGTCGTGTGCGCTTCGGCGATCCCTGTGTCAGGATGTAAAACGTTTCCTCCGCATCCCAAGGCACTAATAAACAGGCCGGCATCTTTCAATTTCTTTTGCAGATCTTTAAGTTTTGCAGGCTGCTCTACCAGGTCCAGTTGAATATGAGCAGGCGTGCCGTAATTGCCTGTCCCGAGTTCAATTGCCTCGATGCCGAGCGCCGTGACGCGCGGGATCAATTCATCAAGGCTGACCTTTCTGAGCGCCGCGGTGAAAAGTCCCAGTTTCATCGTATTCTCTCCGCCTTCAAACCTGGAGCTTCTTCAAATAGGCCGCGCTGATGGCCGCGCTTTCCAACGCAGGACGATCCCACTGATCCTGCTCGACGTAATAGTGCTTGAGTCCCCCTGCACGGGTGGCTTCAAAGGTACGTTTCCAGTCAATGATGCCGTTTCCGACTTCGGTGAAGGGATTGCCTTCGAAATGTCCGGTTGTCGGTTTATAGCCGGCCTTGAGACCTTTGATATGTAAGAGAGGAAACCGACCGGGATATTTGTGCATATATTCCACCGGATCTTTGCCGGCGAATGTCATCCAAAAGCAATCCAGTTCCATTTTTACCAGCGCGGGATCGGTCGAACGCAGCAGCTCATCGTAGGCAATCACGCCCTCGTAGACGACGAACTCGTGATTATGATTGTGATAAGCGAACTGGATTCCGGCGCTTCGGCAAAGCGTGCCCAGGCGATTGAAAAAGGCTCCGGCCCGTTTCCAGGCGTCCAGGGAGTTGGTTTCCTCCGGCGGCCCCGCGCACAACATATATTGAAGATTCAGCTTGTGCGCCCGCTCGATGTTTGCACCCCATTCCGCATCATTTTTGGGCACAGGGAAATGACAGCTCGGTACGCGGAGCCCGGCATCCTCAAGCATCTTTCGGAACTCTGTCACCGGACCTCCATTGAAATCTATGTCTCCGGAGTCGGTAAAGCCGGCTTCGACTTGCTTGTATCCCATGGCAGCGAGCTTCCCCAGAACGCCGGCGAAGTTGGATTTGAGATCGTTGCGAACAGTATAAAGTTGAATGCCGAGGGGTAAACCATAAGGATTGGCCCAAACTTCCGGGACAAGAGCAGTGCCGGCCATGGCCGCCATCACCTTCATGAATTCGCTGCGGGTGAGTTTCACTTCATCCCCTTGCACAAATCAGAGCTATGTTCCGAAACCAAGGCTATAGTACACAAAAGCATTGATCTCGTAGCGCGGCCGGAGATTTTCCCTCCGCAGGCGCGCGTATTCAGGACCCATATTCAGGACCATGGAACCTGGCGCTCTCATGCAGGCACGCTGCGTAAGATCGATGCGATACAAGGAGAAACGCTCTAGATAATGCCGGCTCCCAACACTCCGCGGCAAACCGCAAGGTCGTATCTGATGGTGACCGCGTGCACCGGGACATTCGCCTTTGGCACATTGGTGGCCTTTCTCGGAGCTACCCTGCCTGAACTGCGAGCGCGCTTTGGTTTCGACATTGCACAGGGCGGGACACTCATAAGCTTGCTCTTCCTGCCTCAGATTCCCATGTCGTTCGTTGCCGGGCCGTTGATCGACCGTTTCGGCAAAAAGCCGGTGCTGGCCAGTGGCTCTTTGCTTTGCGCCGTTGCCCTTGCCACCATCAGCGTCGCTCCGAACTACCAGGTTCTGGCCATGCTTGTGTTCGCGGTCGGCCTGGGAGGCAGTTGCATCAACAGTGGATCCAACACCCTGGTGCCCGACCTTTACCCTGTGAACCCCTCTTCGGCACTTAATTTGGCGAATTCCTTCTTTAGCCTGGGAACCGTGGGCTTTCCGGTGCTGGTTACGTTGATGGCCCGTCGTTTTGGTTTGGCGCCGGCGCTGGTCCTGGTGGGAATCTCGAACGCGATTCCGGGAGTTCTTAGTCTTACTCAGACGTTTCCTGCTGCTCGTTCAAAGGGTGGACTTGACTGGACGCTGATCCGCAACGCACTGTTGAACCGCTCCATTCTCCTGCTCGCGCTGGTGATTTTTTTATATTCGTCGCTGGAGGCGTCGACAGCGGGTTGGCTTCGTACTTACTTTGAGCAGGAGTTCTTTTCGTCTGCGCAAACTTCGGGAGGAATCCTCGCTGCGTTCTTTGCGTCAATGCTGGCTGGACGGCTGGCAGCGAGCGAGATCACGAAAAGAGTACGTGGACCCATCGTGGTTGCGGCGTGTGCAGCGGGAGCGGTGATCGGACTGGTATTTCTCGCCCTGGGATGGAATCTGCCGGCGACGATCGTTGCCGTAGTCGTTACCGGGCTTTGCTATGGCCCCATTTTCCCAACCACGGCTGGAATCACCAGCAGTCTTTTCCCGGAGATCTTCGGGACAATCTTTGGGCTTCTTATGGCCGCTGGTTTTACGGGGAGCATGATCTTACCCGCGGCCATTGGTTATGTTGCGAAGGCGTCGACCGTCAAAGCCGGGATTTGGCTCCTTCCTATCAGCGCATTTCTATTGCTCGTGGTACAAAGTATTTTGGTTCGCCGAGAAAACCCGGAACCATGAATGCCCGCCGCCTCTCCCTAACCCAGAACCAACCCGCGGCCCCGCCTGCTAAGGCACAAATCTACGCCTCTGAGTGGCGTCGCCCACAGCAGCACCAAGCCGAAGGCCCGCAGCCAAGCGATGACCCAGGCGATGTCGTTGCCGCCACCAAAGTCCAAGCCGCCGCGGCCCGGTCCCCGAACCGGAGTCCCGTCCCCAGCCAGCCCCGAAGCCGGCAAACAACGCGTCGTCTCCCAACCTTGTCCCCAACCACTTGAGCGTAATCAATCCCTTTATCAACCCCGAAAAGCGGAACTGGGTTCCCGACGCCACCGGCCGGTGTCGGTTGATTCTTGCGGAGGGACTCGAGGTGAGAGAATGTAAGCCCCTCTGTCCGTCGACGTTCTGCCCTTGCAGATCCTGATCAGGGTGACGGCACCGCGATTCTGACGGTATTGCTGGCATGCAGGCCAGCGCTTTGGCAGGGTTGCAGCGCGGGGGCTCGGGGTCGCGGAACAAGGCGGGTTTGGGGCGATGGTCCATTGCCGCCTATTTGCTCTTCGCCCTTGCTCTGGCGCGTGCAGGCACTTCTACGCTCGGAATGACCGCGATGACCGATGGCGCCGGTAAACCTTGACCTGACAGACTTTCAGCGTCTTCCGATTTACGCTTGGCCCAGCGCGCGGGCGTTCAGTCCGTGATGCGAAAGCGAACTCACTTGTTTGGATGGATGTTTCAATTTGAACTGTCCAGAGGCGGGTTTGAAGTCTCGTCGTCGGAATCTAAAGAACTCAATTGTTGGATTAATTGCGCGTTGCTGTCATACCACTGCAAATCGCGCACCGTGTCCGACACCTCAACCCGCTGCGGGGGATTGTTGAACAGAACCAGGGTGCCGGCTCCGACGACGAGCAGCGTCGCAACTGCACCGACGGCTAGTTGGCCAATGTGAAGATTACTGCCGTAATCGATCCAGTCGCGCAGTCGTTCAAAGATGCCAGGCAGAGCCCTTGCCTTCTCCAAACGCAAGCGTGCGTTCCATTTCGCGTCTGGAAAAGGCTCCGGATCTGGAGCCCGCCACTCGTCTAGAACTCTCATCATTGATTCCATGGAGGCAAGTTCTGACGCGCAATCGGAACACGACACGAAGTGTTCGCGGACCTCGGGCAAAACCGGCCGACGACCGAGCCAATCGACCAAATATTCCTTAGTCTTTCGACAACTTGTTTTGCTCGTCTTCATTGTCGTTTCGCCTCAATGTGCCCCGATGTTCGCTAGATTCTCTTTTGACAGAAGGATCAGCGCCAGGGCTGAACGAAATGATCCTCGAACTCGGCGGGGAGATCCAGAAGGCGCCCGGCTTCCATCGAGCGGGCCGCCCAATCGACCAGCTGTCTGTACTGATTGAAATGAGTGATGTTACCTAGCCATTGGGTGCCTGACTCAGAGCTCACGACCACAACATTCGGCAGATCGCAGGGGCCAACGCAGCCACTGACAGAAAGCTGAACCCGCTTCAACAAACCACGTCTACGCCATTCGGCCTTCAACCATTCTACCGGTACCTCCGGCCGGTCCTTCTGCACCGACCCGCAGCAGCAACCCTGGCATACGATCATCTGGCCGATCACCCGACGCTTTGTTTCCAGCATCTGCATGTTCCAATCGATTGTGGGAATATAATATAGTGGAGTATACATTACGTATCTGGAGGCAATCCTGTCCCACACTACGAAAGACAAGAAAAAAATGCTGTCCCGTATTCGTCGCATCAAAGGACAAGCCGAAGCCATTGAACGCGCTGTCGAGGGAGACGGAGAATGCGAGGACATCTTGCAGCTGGTCGCTTCTTGCCGGGGCGCGCTCAATGGCTTGATGGCCGAGCTGATCGAGGGGCACCTTCGGTTCCATGTTCTTTCTCCCGGACAGAAGGCTCTTCCCTCGCAGCTTGAGGCTGCGGAGCAATTGATCTCAGTGGTCAAGCGATATTTCAATTAGCGGTTGGAGGCGCGGTATGGCGGTTGTGAACCACAACGAAACGCGGACTGGACTCAGCGACCCGACTGATGCAGGATTTCATCTTCCTGAACCCACGGGTGCACCTCTTAGCGACTCTTATCAGGAACATGAACACGGCGAGGATAAGCGCCCTGATCGCGAGCACGGCTTTGAACTCATAGAAATCTTGCGCGTCATTTTTGTATCACTCGCGGCAGCGGCAGTCTGGTTCCATCTATGGGAACCGTTCCATCGCGTGAGCGTCATCGGTCTGGCGGCCACGCTGATCGGTGGCTATCCCATCTTCAAAGAAGCCCTGGAAAACATTCTTGAACGTCGCATGACGATGGAACTCTCAATGACCATCGCGCTAGTTTCTGCGCTTGCGATCGGCGAGTTCTTCACCGCCCTGGTCATCACCGCCTTTGTTCTTGCAGCAGAAATCCTCGAAGGGCTGACTGTGGGCCGCGGGCGTAGCGCGATCCGCCAGATGCTTGATTTTCTGCCGCAAACGGCGAGCGTAGTTCGCGGAGACCACATCGAGCAGGTGTCAACCGGGAGTATCACTCCAGGGGAGATTGTTCTTATTCGACCGGGCAGCAAAATACCCGTGGACGGAGTAGTGAGCAGCGGACACTCCTATGTGGAGCAGGCAGCCATTACTGGCGAGCCCATGCCAAGCGAGAAAGGGATCGGAAGTGAGGTGTATGCCGGCACCATCAACCAGACAGGGACACTCCAAGTCCGTACCCAGCGCCTTGGTAGAGACACCGCCTTCGGCAAAATCATCGAAGCGGTAGAGAACGCAGAACGATCACGCGCGCCGATTCAGAAGACAGCGGACCGCCTTGCTGGCTACCTGGTTTACTTTGCCCTGGGTGCTGCGGTACTTACGTTTCTCATCACCCACAACATCCGCTCGACCATCTCGGTCATCATCGTGGCCGGCGCGTGCGGCATTGCCGCGGGTACCCCGCTTGCCATCCTGGGAGCCATTGGAAGGGCAGCACGACATGGGGCCATCATCAAGGGAGGGATTTATCTCGAGGCCCTGGGACGGTTGCAAACGGTTTTCCTCGATAAAACGGGCACTCTCACTTACGGACTTCCATTGGTTTCGGAGGTGCGCACGGCTTCTGGGATTTCCACGCAGATACTGCTTGAGTCAGCTGCCAGCGCGGAAAGGAACTCCGAACACCCTCTGGGCCGCGCTATCGTTCGCTACGCCGAGCAACAAGGAATTTCGGTTGAGGAGCCCTCGTCGTTTGAATACCAAGTGGGCCGGGGGGTAGTCGCCGTACTCGATGGATTCTCGATCGTCGTGGGCAACCGTGCTTTCTTTGAAGATTTCGCGATACCCGTCCCGGAACGACCAACTGTAGGCGCAAGCACCGAGGTCCTGGTCGCGCGAGACCGACATTTCCTCGGTTCGATTGTGATCACCGATGCATTACGGGAAAGCGCAGCATCCGCTGTACAGGCGCTTCGTACTATGGACTTTAAGATAGTCTTGTTGACTGGAGACGCAAAGGTGTCGGCAGATGCTGTAGCAGAGGAGCTTGGCATAGTCCATGTACACGCCGATTTGTTGCCGAATGAGAAGACGAGCTTCGTCACCGAGCAGGTGAGAAAGGGGCGCACTGTCGCCATGGTGGGGGACGGCATCAATGATGCACCTTCCCTTAGCGAGGCCACAGTCGGTGTGGCCATGGGAGCGGGTACTGACGTAGCGCGCGAAAGTGCCGATGTGGTCCTTATCGGAAACGATCTCAACAAGTTCGTGGAGACGGTGCGCATTGCCCGGAGCTGCCGCAGGATCATCTTCCAGAATTTCTACGGAACCCTCATCGTAGACGCGGTCGGGATTGGCTTGGCGGCGTGCGGGATGCTCAATCCGCTCCTGGCGACCTTCATTCACGTTGCTTCCGAGCTGACATTCATTCTGAACTCGACTCGACTATTGCCGCCGCGAGAGAAGGCGGCCCGTGCGTCTTCTCGACTCTCCTCTGCGCGTGCCTGAGAAGTGGGCCCGTGCTTGAAGCCGAAGCACGTGTAGTTCAACGCATCTACGGGATGTACACCGTTGAGGGACTGAGCAATTCAGCTTCCTTAGGACGTGGTGTAGTTATCGAGGAGTGACCGCAGGAGCTGGAGTGACAACGGAGC
Organism: uncultured Acidobacteriaceae bacterium; assembly: GCA_963717225.1. Taxonomy (GTDB): domain Bacteria; phylum Acidobacteriota; class Terriglobia; order Terriglobales; family Acidobacteriaceae; genus PALSA-350. The sequence continues at coordinate 74,780 of CAVQWB010000047.1, forward strand.
TGAGCGGAACTTCAAGTGTTCCAGAAAGGTTGGACTTCAAGTCATAGACTCCGCCGCGCAAAAAGGCGCCATCGTTCGGCCCATCGATCTGCAGGCGGAAGTTGACACCATTGGCTACTGCTGTGGCGTAGTGCTCGGCATCCATCTCGAGATCGATCTTGCGGATCATCCAGTTGAGCGATTTGCCATCGTGATCGTAGACCAACAGGGCGGCGTCGACGCTGAGCTCGCGATTCCCGTTGGGTGCGAGGTCGAGCTGCAGGCAGCCCGGCGGGATGAAGAAGTGCACGAGGTAGCGGGCGAGCGGGCCTTTCCCGTTGGGGTCAGCGGCCGCTACGGGCAGGCCGGTGCTGCGCAACACTTGCACGGTGAGCGGGATCTGGGTGGAAACGGGCAGGCCTGGACGCATGAGCGGAGAGAGCGGATCGGTTGGTTCGGATTTCGCTGACGATTTCAGATTCGATTTTGCCACTGCCTGGCTGCTCTTGCCGTCGTCGGCGTAGTAACCCTGGCGATAGGCTAGTTGGTAGCCGGGCCCATTGGCCAGCTTTACCTGAATCTTGCGGAATCGCCCGTCTGTGGCCTGGTTGGCGGAGCTGTAGGTGAGGGTGTAGTAATGCGATCCGTTGTTGGTGACATTGGCCAGCGCATCCTGCAAACCGTTGGTGTTATAAAACGCCTTGCCTCCCGTGCTCTTGGCGATCACGTCCATGGCGGCGTGAGCCGCATTCCGCTCCTGCACGTCGGCCTGCCGGGCCGTGGTTATTTGCTGCTGGCTTTGGCGGGCGTCGGTCTCGGCGTTGAAGAAGTTACCGGTGGACACACCTTCCGAAGAAATAGGATAGATAGCCACCTGGGCCGAGGCCAGCAGGGCATCGGTCTTACGCACTGCCTCTTGATCGTCGCGTTGTGGACCGCTGGCTTCGCGCACGGTGACGTCGGGTGCGCGCATGACCGGGAATGCGCCTGAGAACCAGGCGATGTTCTTGCGCCCGGGAATTCCGCCGAGATAGCGGGCCAGTTGCTGGAACGCCTCGAGTGTGAGCAGCAGGCGCTCGTTTTCACGGGCGGAGTTTTGGTCGGCCATGAACTGCTCCACGCCGAGGGCCGCGTCATCACCCTCTCCGCCACGAATAGCTCTTTGGGTAGCGGTGGTTTCCTGGCTTTGGGCGGTTGTGTCGGAATTGGAATCGAGCAACGGGGAAGCTCTTACCTGACCTTTGCGGTTGATGGCCGCCGCCAGGACAGATGGATCGTCGGTAAAACCCTGGATAAAGCGTAGTTGGGAACTGAGGGTGAAGATGGCCATTCTCTGCCCGGGTTGCAGAGTCTTGAGGAACTTGAGGGTTTGCGAACGAACCGTGCCCTGGTCCGCGAGGGGGGTGTTCAGGGAATCGAGCAACAACACAGTTACAGAATCAGCGGGCTTGGTCCCGGGAATGTTGGAGAAGACGTTGGGCGGGAGAGCCGGGCGGGGGATCGGGGGAGGTTGGGAGGATCCAGGATGTTCCTCGAAGTGCGACACGGTCTGCGGACGCCCGTCTTCTGAGACCTGGAAATCTTCTTTGTGTAGTCCGGGGACGGGGGCTGCGTTCTTGCCCGTTACGACCACGTCGAGAATGACGATCTGTGCGTTCTTCCTGAAGACGTGACCGTTGTCGTCCGTCGGGGTGTTCTGGCTGTAGAGAGAGGCGGGGAGGAAGAGACCCAGGAGAAGGAGCAGTCGCACGGCTGAGTAGGCACGCGGTAACACAGGGGCTCCGTGACTCCACCTCCGGAGGCGACAGAACTGTGATGAGCCTGACAAGCGTGGACCCGGCAGACTGATTCCGTAAGGGATTCTCCCTACGAGATTCTCTCCGGCCTGGGCCATGGTTGCCGACCGCACTGTCATTACAGGATTAGACGGACCCGGCCGGCCAAGCGACGCACGGTCCTATCATAGATGGGGTTACACGGGAACTCGGCGTCAGTGCGGAACGGCCACTTGTCCGGAACGCCGACTTTTTCAGGTACTTCGTTTTGCAAGCCGGCCCATCCGAAGTAAGATGAGGGCTTTTTCAGTGGACTTCCAGTTGCCTCCGGTGTGAAACTTCTCGGCATCAGAGGTTTGCGTCGATTCGATGGGGTCGCCGCGTGGGGCACTCACCAGGAACTAAGAGACCTGTAATAAGGAGCGCACTCTATGGAGCCTCGTCGCTTTTTTCTCTCCCGCCTAGCCGGTTTACCACTCCTCGCGATGGCCGCGACGGACGGGGTGCAGGCGCAAGTACAAGGTCAAACCCACAAGCCGCTCAAGATCATGATGAAGAGCGCCTGGGGCTCGGACGACCCGACCAAGGCGGCATTTCCGTTCTCGCACGGACTCGCCCTCGCCGAGGCGGGCCACGAGGTGCAGATCTTTCTTCTTGGAGAAGCGGTCGTTCTGATGCGCAAAGTTGTGGCCGAGGCCGTCACGCCCGTGGGTTGGCCGAAGGTGGCCGAGACACTGGACAAACTCGCGGCGAGGCACATTCCGATTTATGCCTGCGGCGCCTGCTCCCGGGCTCGTGGCGTAACCGAGGTCGATCTCAGCAACTACGGAGCCAAGTACGGAAATCCCACGATCTTTGTTTCTCTCGTGGAATGGGCCGACAAAGTGATTACAGAATAGTGGCAAGATCAAACGCGGGACCCTCGTTGCTTCCTGAGCGCCGGAGTGCTTGAGTTCTGTAAAACTCAACAGGGGCCGCCTTGCTCCACCATGCAGGCGCTAGTTTACGCTTGCAGCTTGAGAGCCGCCGACGCTTTGCGCCTGCTTGCGCCCCGTGACCTTCAGCTCCAGCGGAGGCGAGGCGTGGTTGGTGGAAGAATCTGACTCGACTTCGCCTACGACATAGATTGGCTGCTCGATCGGCTTTGCCCAGTCCTCGGCCCGCAGGGTGAAGGTGCGGCTGGTTTGGCTTTCAGTCACCAGCACGCCGTTCAGTCCAATATTGACCACCTGAACTCCACGAGGAAGGTTCTTGACATAGCAAGGCACACGACCCTTGTACCCATTTTGACGCTCGACATGCAGGGTCACAGTCACCTGCTGCCCCGGTTCAAGAGAGACCTGCCTGGTGTCCGTCGTCACCACCACATCCGGTGGCGGAATAATGGTGGCGAGTTGCAGGGACAACTCCGAATGCAGGCCGGCGTCCAGCATGTCATTCAAATTCGCCGACCTCACAACGTCACGGTCGTTGATGGTCGCGTGGCCCACAATTTCCATCGCGCCCGGCGGCGCGTCCGCGAAAGCATCCGCAGAAGCCGAGAGCACTACCACGGTCGAATCCTCTCCCGCGGAGATCCTGGCGGGACCGGCGGTGACGCCGGCAGGCAGACCTTTCACGTCAATCTCGATGGGGCCCTCATAGCCTTGCAGCCGATTGGCCGAAACCGTCAAGGGTACCCTTCCCCCCTTGGGAATATTGGGATTCGCGGGAGTGGCTGTGAGTTGATAATCCGGAACGGTTTCGCGAATGGAAAGGCGATAGGCAAAGTCTGGTCCACCCATACCGCGAACGTCCTTGAGGTGCAGGATATATTGCCCGTCGGAGGGCGCTACGAAGTCGATGCGCGAGTCTGCGGCGTACCCAGGGCCGCCGTCATCGTTGCGCCAGGTCAGATGGAAGACGGGCAGGCCGTTGGGTGGAAATTCGGCGTCGGGAGGCAGAATCTGCGCGCGGTAGACCGGGGTGTTCACGGCATGCACAACCGGGGACGTGCCCAGAAAGGCCAGCCGAAGGCCATTGATTCCCTTCATATCAACGTCGGCATCGGGCTGATCTGAGATGTAATCCAGCTGATTGAGCTCATCGCCGATCATCAGGTAATCGTTGACGTGAAGCCCGGTCGTGGATGTCAGCCGGACACCGGTGGTGCGGGAATCCCGATCGCTGAGCGTGGTTGTGGTTTGGTTCAAACAGCGAATGGTAGCTCGCGGAATCGCATTTCCCTGCGCATCCAGAACCTCGATTACGGAGTCAAGGGGCGAGCCGACTCTGGCGGCCTCGACATCAATCGTCAGCTGCTGCCCCTTGCCGGCGCGGAAACGGAAATAATCTTCATCGCTGACTTCCCCCGGTCTGGCTCCGCCATCAATATGCCCGTTAATGGTGACAGGGAAGGATACGGCCTCTGCTTGAGCGACCGAGTTATTCGGTTCCTGTTCCAGGATTTCGGGTAAGGCGCCGACCACGAGCGACACCTTGTTCAACGGGAGCGCTGCGTTCTCCTTGAGCGTGATGGGAATGGTCTTCCAGTCCCCTGCCTGCTTCGGCGCTTCGATCTTGAGCTCACGGGTTCCCCCCAGATTGACGCCCTCTACGGCCACCGAGGTTGTTTCACCCCCGCGCACGCCGAGGGGAAAGTATCTGGTGATATAAGGCAAGGCACCCGCATCCACGCGATAGTAATCGTCCTTTCCTCCGCCCCCTTCGCGGTCCGAGATGGTGAGAGTGTATTTCCCGTCCTGGGGCAGGTGGTAGCGCAGTGCGGCGTCAGGGCTGTTGTCATGCCTTCCTGCTTCGACCAGAACCCGGCCCGAGCTGTCGCTGAGAGCGAGCAGCGATTCGAGCCTGGAGCCAAGCTCCGAGGCGACGACCTCGAATACCACGTCCTCCCCTGCTTTGCCGTCGAAATCGTAACGATTACTGTTTCCTGGCGCTGCAATCGTGCCCACCATTGTCGCAGGCAACACCACCGGTTGTGACAGCGCGGTGTCACCTGACTTTTCGCTTTTCTTCATCTCGGGAAGCGATCCAATGGCCAGGGGAACCATGTTGGTCGTGCCCAGCGGCGTCTGCACGCGGAAACGGTAGATACCCGGCGGAACGTCATTGGCTACGGTGATTTCGAGCGAAGCGGACTGCTTTTTGGCGAGCGGCACCGCAGCTTCGGTGGAAAACTTTCCACTGGCCGCCTCTTCTGGAAGGTCAGTGATCTGAGTGACCTTCGCGGTGATGCCGGGCGCATCGAAAATCACTGCTTTGGCGCCGGAGAGATTGCGGCCGTCGAGGGTAAAGGTGGCCGTGTTTCCGCGCTCCATGCCAACCGGCCATATCTTCGAAAGGCTCGGCGGGATGATTGGCTGCTCGGCGTGCAGCGGTAAAACGCACGGTACTGCCAAGGCGAACCATAAGAGGTAATGCAGGGAGATGTAACGCAGGGAGACGTAACGCAGAATCTTAATTTTCACTTGGCACCTCGCGCAGGGTGATGGAGTTTTTTACTGGCTCGCAACCTGCTTTTTTTCCTCTCCCGCAGCAGGCTGGCGGGGCGTAAAGACCGTCCATTGCCCTGCTGGTACTTTGTCATTCTTCACGTCGTACAGGCTCAGCGTGCCGTTAAAGCGGCCCGCCGCCAGCCATTTGTCATCGGGGCTAATGGCAAGCGCTTGCACCCACTCCGGCTGGTGGTCGATGACCCTTAGCGGGTCGAGGGTCTTGGCGTCGCGAAATCGTATGGAACCATCAGACGACGCGGTAATAATGCTTTGGCCGTCGGGCGACCAGACCAAAGCCAGGATGCTCTCCTCGTCACCGATCAAGGACTGCTTGAGCGTTCCCTCCGTCTCCCCAACCGTCCAGATGTAGATGGTCTTGTCGTAACCGGCAGCGGAGACCCGATCGCCGGAAGGAGACCAGGCAATGCCCGTGAGACCGTCCAGCGCGTCGCCCAGTGTGTACAAACGTTTGCCGGTAGTCACGTCCCAAATCTTCACAGTTCGATCCTGTGACGCTGAGGCCAGGTGCTTGCCATCGGGACTGAAGGCCACGGCGAAGACGGCGTCAATATGGTCCTGAAGATTTTTGAGCTCTTTGCCCGACGCAACATCCCACAGTTTCACCATCTTGTCGTAGCTGCCGGAAGCAATGATCTTCCCGTCCGGGCTCCAGGCAACGGAGTAGATGCAGTCCTTATGGCCCTGCATGGTCTTAAGGAGCTGGTGCGATTGGAGATCCCATATCTTGATCTCGCCCGAGCGCTGCGGAGGGCCACCGCCCGCGGCAAGCATCTTGCCGTCAGGACTGAAGGCAATGGAACGTACGTAGTCGGCGTGACCGGAGAGCGTGGCAACCTCTTTGCCGGTCGAGGGATCGATGAGGCGCACCTCGCGATAACCGCCTACGGCCAGCAGTTTCCCATCCGGAGAAAATTTCAGTGAAGCCACAGGAGAAACCACTGGAACCACGGGGCGGATGTCCGGGAGCGCCGCGGGCGCAAGAGTCTTGCCGGCGGCACCTGCTACCGGCCCCGCTGCGCCGGCATTGATCCAGGCCCTGATGGCCGCGATGTCGGCTGGGGGAAGCGGGTCGGCGCCGAAGGGCATCCGCGGCGCAATCTTTCCTTCCAGCATCTGGATGATGCGGCTTCCATCGGCATTGCCGGGTGCGATCGGGGGTCCATGCGCTCCGCCCTTGATCAAGGTGTCATAGCTCTCCATGACCAAGCCGCCCATCCGCGCGCTGCTGTTGTGGCATGCCAGGCAATTCTTTTGCAGGATTGGGGCGACCTGGGAATCGAAGGCCGGGGTCTCCGCGGCCATCGCGCCGCAAACCATGCCGCACGCGACTGCAAGCACAACCAGGCAACGGGCGGGGTTGATCAGGGGCCGGCAATTCCACGGGGCATTTCGCATATTAAAGCATTTTTCCTAATACTTCGGTCTGGCGGGATCGGTTATGTGCGGCCATTCTTCGACGGAATGGCCGCGTCAAGTTCAGGTCCCCGGACTACACCATTAAGGAAAACTGCTCTAATGGTTAAACATGAATTCCTGGCTGGTCAGCAAAGCCCATGTCATGTCGCGCAGCGCGGCCCGGCGCGGATCATCCACCCCGGTGGTCTTTTGTTGCTCCGCCGATGCCAGGGCGCCGGTCAAGGCTGACCGCTCCGAGTCCTTCGGGTAGCGGCTCAGGGAAGCCAGATAAAGGTAGTTGATAATCTGCTCATCCGAGAACCCGAGCCGGATCATCATGTCGACCGAGTTGCCGGGATCACGTAGCTTATTGTTCAATGTGTCTCCATTGATGATATGGAGCGCCTGGGTGATCGTGGGCACCGAGGTGCGTTCGCTCTCCCTGGTTTGCTGCCGCAGGGGCCGGCCAAAAGCCGTCAGGAAGTAAGAAGTGACCGCTGTATCTGGCAATTGCATTGCCCGCATACCCACTGCATAGCCATCGAACTTTTCCGGGACCTGGGTCACCTGGGAGTAGGCATCCAGCATCACCTCGGCGGGGAGACGCTTGATGACGTAGTGCGAGCCATACTTGTCGTCGTCGACATTTTCCTTCAGAGGTGTTGAGGAAGCCTGATAGGTCGCCGACTGCATGATGGTGCGGATCAGGTAATTGACATCGTAGTTGTGCGCGACAAAGTCCTTGACCAGCGCATTGAGCAGTGCGTCGTTGGTGGCCGGGTTGGTGTCGCGCATGTCGTCTACCGGTTCAACCAGGCCCCGCCCAAAGAAGTTACGCCATATCCGGTTGACGATGTTGCGGGCGAAAAATGGATTCTGGGGCGAGGTAAGCCAGGTGGAGAAATAGAAGCGCGTGTCGCCTGGCGCTTCGTTGGCAAGCTGCTGGGCATCGAGCGGCTTGGGAGGCAGCACCATCATGAAGCGATCATCGCTGAACTCGCCGGTCGGCGCGGAGTAGACGGTGACGTTGTTGAAGAGGGGGCCTACCGCGGGACGAGCGCCACTGGGCGCGAAGGTCTTCAGCCGCACCCTCGCGAAAAGGTTGGCCATGCCGTAGTAGTCCTTCTGAGTCCATTTCGCCAGAGGATGATTGTGGCAATGAGCGCAAGTGATGTTGATGCCCAGGAAGGCCTGCGCCATGTTCTCCGAGATATCCAGCGGATCGCGGTGGATCAACCAATAGTTAGCCGCGCCGTTCTCGACCGTGTTGCCGGTGGCGGTTACGATCTCGGTGGCAAACTGATTCCACGGTTTATCGCTAGCGACACTGTTATGAATCCAGTTGTAGTAACTCCACATCTCCTCGTTGGAAAGATGGTTGCTGGAAACCAGCAACAAGTCGGACCACTTATAGGCCCAATAATCGACGAACTCGGGGCGCTTCATCAGGTCATCGACCAGCCGGTTTCGCTTCTCTGGGGAGGGATCTTTGAGGAAGCGCTCGACCTCTGCGGGACGGGGCAGAATGCCCGCAGCATCCAGATACGCCCGGCGCATAAGTTCGGCGTCGGCGGCGGGGGGCGACGGCGGAATGTGCAGGACTTGCAGGTGCTTGAGAACTGCGTCATCAATATAGTTGTGGCGGGGCGCCTTCTGGAAGACCGCTTCCTCCAGCTTCGACGAGAAGGGGATGCGCAGCCGGGCAAAGGTGACGTGGCTTTGGTACCACACCGTGACCGGAGCTTCGCCGTTGCTGTGCATGGTGACATGGCCGTTATTGTCGACGGTGGCGACGCCCTCGTCGCCGCTGTCATACTTGGCCCAGCGGGTCACATCCGCGGTGTGGCCGTCGGAGAAGTATGCCGTCACCAGTAGTTGTTGTTCGGCACCGGGGCGGAGGGAGGCCTCGCCAGGCAACACTTCGATTTTGGTAACCCGCGCATCGGATTCCCTGGGCGCCGGCATCGCCTGGGCAAGCCAGCCGGCAATCACTTTGAACTCCGGTGAGTCAACGGGAAATCGTCTTCCGCCTCCGTGCGGGATGGTGAGGGTGGGCTTTAAGAGGATCAGGCTGCGCGCCGGTTCCATTACTTCCGTGCGCCGCGCCAAAGCCTGGTGGGTGAGCGTGTAGTAGTCCACCTCGGGATCGTAGCCGCGCAGGGTAAGCTTGAAGCCGTTCTTTCCCGCCGCTGCGCCATGACAGGGACCTGAGTTACATCCCATCTTGGTCATGACCGGCAGCACATCGTTGCGAAAACTCCAGGCGGTTGCGGCCTCGAAGTCTTTGACGTTCACGGTGGCAACGGCTCGATGGCCCTGGAGCGTACCGGTAATGGTCGCCTGCCCGTCACCCTGGGGAAGGGTGAAATGGTCTTTGTCGACGATCGCGACCCGTGGGATTCGATACGGTTAAGGTGACCTGCGGAGTAAGCTCCTCCTGATGTCCGTCGGCAAAGGTTCCTTCGACCAGCAGCCGCTGGTTGTAGTGCGGCCCCTGGATCGAGATCGAGGAAGGCAGGATCTCAATTTTGGTGAGCGAAGCCAACGATTGCCCTGGGTGGGCTGCGGCAGTGGAGGCCTTGCGGAGCACCGGCTTCGAGGCCGCCGCCGCTTGAGGATGGGGAGCGGCGGTTGCGGCCTTCGGCTGGCTCTGCGCGGAGGCTTGAGAGGGTGTCTCGGCTAAAAAGAGAATGGCGCCGAGAAGAGTAAGGGCACCCACCAGAGCAGTAACCAGAAGCGTGTTGCGTGTCCTCATAGCCCCGTCCTTCTGTTCACTGACCTTCGGCAATTCCCTGAATCAGCAACTTAGATCAGCAAATCGTTGATCGGTTCAAAACCATGGTCCACCACCCGCACTTCGCGGCCCTGCGGCGTCTTCAATATGGTGTCGATGGGAACACCCAGGCATTTATAAATGGTCGCCGCGATGTTGGCGGGCATGACCGGTTGATCTTTGGGCGCTGCCCCGATTGCGTCCGAGGAGCCGACCACCTGTCCACCCTTGATACCGCCTCCCGCCATCACCACGGTCCAGCACTGCGGCCAGTGATCGCGTCCGCCGGCAGGATTGATGCGCGGCGTGCGGCCAAATTCGCCGGTTGCCAGCACCATCGTAGTGTCGAGCAAACCGGTCTTGCTTAAGTCTTCGAGCAGGGAGCTGTAACCGTTATCAAACATCGGGCCGACCAGCTCGCTGTAACAGCTAATAGGGCTGAAGGGAGCAGAGCCGTGGATGTCCCAGGTAATTTCGTTGAAAACGGTCTCGAACATATTGAGCGTGACAAAGCGCACGCCCCTCTCCACCAGCCGCCGGGCCAGCAGGCATCCCTGGCCGAACCGGTTCATGCCGTAGCGTTTGCGGACGTCGTCAGGCTCCTGGGTCAGATCGAAGGCCTCGCGCGCCTTGGTCGAGGTCATCAAGGTATAGGCCTGATTGAAGGTTGCATCCATCAGCTTCGAGTCCTGGTTGTTCTCCTCGAAGTAGGCGACGGACTGGTCAATCATTTGGCGCCAGCTTCGCCGGCGATCCACGCGCACGGCGGAGATGTAATCGGGTGGCAGCAGATCCGGTACCTTGAAGTGGGGGTCGGCGGGGTCGGCATTCAGGACGAAAGGGTCGTAGCCCTTGCCCAGAAACCCGGCCGTATCGCCGTGAGGCAGGTTTCCGCCGAGCTGGCCGATGGTGTAGGGAAGCAAAACGTTGGGGGGCATGTCGCCCTTCGCGCCCTTTTCAAACCTGAGCACCGAGCCGTAGTTGGGTGACTCCAGTCCACCCTGGAAGAGCCTACCCGTCTGCATCATCTGGCAACCGGTATCGTGCACTGCCGCTGCGGTATGGTAGGCCGAACGCAGCAGCGCGAATTTATCCGCATGGGTCGCCATGCGGGGGAAGATCTCCGAGATCTCAATCCCGGAAACGTTGGTTTTGATGGGCTTGAACGGCCCGCGGATGGAAGCCGGCGCGTCCGGCTTCATATCCCAGGTATCCAACTGGCTGGGGCCACCCACCAACATCAGATGGATACAGTTCACATCCTTGCCGGCCTGCACCGCACCTGCCGCCTTGAGGCGGAAGAAGTGGGGCATCGTCAGCCCCAGGAAGCCGAGGGATCCCGCGTGCAGAAAATCCCGCCGGCTGACACCGTCACAGAAATGAACTCGCTTGTCAGCATCCAGTCGAAACATCGGAATCTCTCCCAGGCGGGGCAATTGGGGAAATCATCGCCCAAGACGTTTCCTAAGCCCATAGAGGTACGGTTGGCACTATACTCTTTTGCCTCTATCACATGGAAACCGGTATTTCAACTAGCCTATGGTGCTAAGACCGACTAATTTTTTGAATGTTCGCCTGCCCATGGCCGCCTTGGAACCCTCATTCCCGAGTTGTCCCCTGCGGGTAAAGCCTGTATCAGCCGTCCCTGGGGACTGAATCCGTCCTACCCTACCGAGGACGTGTCCCATAAGCGCTAACCTTTTTTTCAAAAGCCCATAAACGTATCCTAGCGAAGCGCCTAGTATCCATGCATAGCGCTCGGTGCGCGGAGTCGAAGGACCCCAGGGCTACGTCCTATCCATGCTGTTCTTCCCTTTCCAACACCGAAGTCCGTACCTGGTGGACCGCCGCGGTTTTTGGGGCCGAGAGCAAGAAGGTAGCGCTTCTGTGTACGGCGGCCACATCTACATCCTGAGCAGCCGTACAGGCACGCCTTAGCTTGGCATCACCAACAACCTGTATTTTCGCGTTATGGAGCTGAAAGAGCTGAAGGGGAGAATCGTGTTCTCGGGTCTGGTGGTCGAAGGTGCGACAGCATCGACAAGATAAGCATCTCGGGGTCCTTCACTCCGCGCCCCGAACGCTGTTGACCCGATAAATCTGTGAGGCGCTTCGCTCAGGATGACGATTTTGTGGGAATTTTGAAGAAGAGCATCCGTAGGTTTGCGCTTATGGCACTGGCGTGCTGGCTATTTCAGGATTTTCAGGCGTCCCCTGACAAGTTGAATGGCTGACGCAGACTGCCTTAGCCCCACCAGGTTTCGCCTGGAGCCAGATGCGCGCGGACATAGTCCGGGTTAGGTTCGACGCCAAGGCCAGGCTTATCCGGTATGAGGATTCTGCCGTCTTTCACTAGCGGGCCGTCGTGGATCACAAAGCTTTCCCAGGCCTTCACCGGGTCGCCGACGATATGTCCCCAGGGCGAGTCATTGGATTTTCCATTCAGGCGCCCGACGCTGAACTCGTGCGCCTTGAAATCGCGCATGGCTGCCGCACTGTGCGCCGCGGCGACAGCCCCGAGCGGACCAGACGCGTTGTGGGAACATACCGGCATGTCGAAGATGTCAGCCAGATCTGAGATTTTCTTGGCCTCCAACAAGCCTCCGGCCTTGGGTATGTCGATTTGCACGATGTGGCAGCCCTGATGAACGATGAAGGGCATAAAACCGCGCCTGGTATAGAGATTCTCACCGGTAAGGACGGGTACGGGAGATTCCTCGGTGAGCTTGACCCAGGAATCGGAAAAGTCCGGTGGCAAGGGATCTTCGATCCACATCGGTCGAATGGGCGCAACCGTGCGCGCAAGGTTTAGCGCATCGGACCAGTCCAGCTCCCAATGTGTGTGCACCGCGATGCCAAAATCGGATCCTAACGCCTCCCGCACATTGGCGAAGCCTTTTGCGTTATTGTCCAGGTCTTCATTCGTCAATTGGCGGTTATACCCATGTGGATTGTCGAAGACCGTGCTGTAAAGATTCTCCTTGGGATACCCCAGGCGCAGAATGTCTGTCTTCACCGCGGTGAAGCCGTAGGGATGCTCCTTGACCATAGCCGCCCATTCGCGGCAAGAAGCGGGATCCAGGAAGTTCTCCGGGCTACTGGTCAGATAGACGCGCACGCCAGTGCGATATTGACCGCCCAGCAGCTTGCACACCGGTTGGCCAAGAAGCCTGCCGGCAAGATCCCAGAGCGCAATCTCCACTCCGCTGATCGCGGTTACGGTTACGCCGCCAATAGCACCCGCTCCACCTGTGATGAGAATCATCTTCGTGTACAGGGGATCGATATCCAGCGGATCTTCGCCCATGATGGCATCCCGCAGGTATCCCATCATTACGTCTTTTATGCCGAATCCCCAATAGGCCTCACCGTATCCGCTCACACCTGCATCCGTATCGATGCGCACCAGGGTGTTGCCACCGGATCTGCCTATGACCATGGCTTTAAGATCCGTAATCTTCACTTTCTTTCTCAGCGGCTCGGCCATAGCTGAATAGCGCCCCAACATGGACGAGGCTGGAAGCATCGCCGCAAGTCCCTGCAGAACATCTCGTCTCTTCATGAAGCACCTCTACCTCGGGAAAGTTGACGCTAAGGGGAGCACCAATGCAGATCTACAAGCCAGTGTATTCGGCAGCAAGGTCAGGCAGCTACCGGTAAAGTAACCGAGGTTGTTTCCATGGCAGGCGATAGGCCTTTTCCCCACATGTGAGGCCAGTGGTCGAGTGGCGGAAGGCTGGACCGGACTGGTGATGAGCTCGGAAATGCTCAATTACACATGTGGAAACTCGTACCATCGGTTTTTGATTGCCGGTGGAAATTTGTGGTATTCCGCTCCGGATTTGCAGAGCAAGTGACAAACTGAGACATTTGGAAATTGAGGAGTGGCATGGGCAAAGTGTCGGCCATCGCAGTGACGTTCCTGGGTCTGGGCGCGTGGGTCGCGCCGTCGTTGGTGATGCGGGCCGGCGCTTCCGGAAAGAATCTACCTGAGCAGACCGCGCAAGATTGGCCGGTCTACGGCGGACAGGCGGCGCAGGACCATTATTCAAGCCTTTCTCAAATCAACCGGAAAAATGTAAATAGACTCAAGGTCGCCTGGACATTCGATCTGGGTGAAAATGGCAACCGGACGGGTAGCTTGCAGTCCAACCCGGTGATTATAGGGCGCGTTCTCTACACATTTACCCCCTCTCTCAAGGTGATTTCTCTCGACGCCGACCTCAGGCAAACTCCTCTGGAAATTCGACTCAGGGATCGACGGCCGGCAACCCTCACGCGGTGTGACCTATTGGACCAACGGAAACGAGAGCCGCGTGTTCGCGGGCATCATGAACTTCCTTTACGCTCTGGATCCGGCTACGGGCAGGCCAATCGAGAGCTTCGGCGAAGGCGGCCGCATCGATCTTAGGAAAGGACTCAGGGGAGATTACCGCGTTCAGTCTGTCGCGCTGACCAGTCCGGGGGTCATCTACAAAGATCTGATCATCGTCGGCGGCCGCAATCCGGAATCGCAGCCCTCGCCCCCAGGGGATATCCGCGCATTCGACGTTCACACTGGCGCATTACGCTGGCGGTTCCATACCATTCCGCATCCCGGAGAGTTGGGCTACGATACCTGGCCTACGGACGCATGGAAGACGGCAGGCGCGGCCAATAACTGGACGGGGATGTCACTCGACATCCGACGGGGCATTGTCTATGTGCCGACTGGATCCGCGGTTTCTGACTTCTACGGTGCCGATCGCGTGGGGAACGATCTCTTCGCGAATTCATTGTTAGCCCTCGATGCAGCTACGGGCAAACTCCTGTGGTATTTCCAGGGCGTACATCACGACATATGGGACCGCGATTTCCCGTCGCCACCGGCGTTGGTTACGGTGAAGCACGAACGACAAGAGCATCGACGCGGTCGCGCAGACGAGCAAGCAGGGATGGCTCTTCCTGTTCGACCGGACAAGCGGTAAGCCGCTTTTCCCGATCGAAGAGCAGAAGTTCCCGCCAAGTAGCGTTCCAGGTGAAGTAACGTCGCCTACGCAACCGGTGCCGCTGATGCCGGCGCCCTATGCAAGACAGCGCTTGACCGAGGACCTTCTTACCCAGCGGACACCAAAGGCACATGCATGGGCGGTTCAGGAATTCCGCGGATACCACAGCGATGGACAATTCGTTCCGCTCGATTCCGGAAAGCAGACGGTCGTATTTCCAGAGTATGACGGCGGAGCGGAATGGGGAGGGTCCGCGGTCGACCCCAACACGGGTGTTATCTACATCAACTCCAATGACATTGTGGGGACTGGAAGCCTGGCCAAGCAGGATGGATCGGGCGGGTTAGGTTCACAAACCTATCGAAGCCAGTGCGCGGTTTGCCATGGCATCAACCGCGCTGGTTCTCCACCAGCCTTTCCTTCGCTTTTGGACGTGTACACGCGTTACACCTCGACGCAGATCGCCGACGTTATCCATCAAGGCAGGGGCAGGATGACATCCTTCCCCGGTTTGCAGGGCGTCCGGCTCGATGCGCTGCTCGATTACTTGCGAACGGGCAAGGACCAAAGCGCCTCGGAGCAAGCACCTGTCGCATCTCCAGCGACGGAGGGTGCTGTGACGGAGGCCGGTGAAGAGATGCCGTACGTCTTTGACGGCTATCGCAGATTTGATGACCCGGATGGTTATCCCGCGGTCGCTCCTCCCTGGGGAACATTGAACGCAATCGATTTGAATACGGGCAAATATCTGTGGAAGCTTCCGTTGGGGACGTACCCGGAGCTGGCCGCCCAGGGCTTGAAAAATACCGGCAGCGAGAATTATGGCGGCCCCATCGTGACCGCCGGAGGCGTGCTCATTATTAGCGCGACCAGCTACGATAGAAAGATCAGGGCCTTCCATAGCGCGACCGGAAAGCTGCTTTGGGAGGCGGACCTGCCGTTTTCCGGCGTGGCCACTCCAGCTACCTACATGGTCGATGGCAAGCAATATGTGGTGATCGCCACCAGCGGAGCGAGAAATCCGAAAGGTCCACAAGGCGCGGCTTATGTGGCCTTCGCTCTGCCTTGATCGTCGTTCTGTCGTTCGTCGAGAATCCGGATTTTGCTCGACGATCACAATAGAAGCTGGAAGATAGGGCCTGGCAGAGTGTAGAGTATGCAGGAACGACGTCCTGGGTAATCCTTCAGTCGTCCCTGCGGGACTGGTCTTGCTGGGAACGTACACCCAGCACTGCGTGCTGGGCTATTTTCACCCGTCCCTTCGGGACTGGTCCCGATACAACTTCATGGCTGGTCTCTTTTCAGCAAGCGCTGTCCAAATCAGCCGATTGAAAAAGCTAATTTGGACAAGTCTTTTTTGGATAAGAGTAACGACAGGTTGTGGGATTGTCTTCTTTTCACATGTGCTTTGGGATCAATCGATGACCCGTATGGAGTTTGAGGTGCAGACTCAGGGCCTGCGGGTGGCTTGGGTCGCGACCGTCGCAGCGATGGCTTTGACCTTGGGCGCATGCATCGCTCCCTCGCGCACGGCGCGTGCAGCCGAATATGGAGCAGCGCCAGTACAGCAGACGGGCGATGGCTGGCCGAGCTATGGCGGCCAGCCATCGCAGGATCATTACTCAAGTCTTTCGCAGATCAACCGCGAAAACGTGAAGAGACTCAAGATCGCATGGACCTTCGATACCGGCGAAAAGGAAAGTCTGGAGACAACCCCGGTGATTGTGGGACGCGTTCTCTACGCATATACGCCCTCCCTCAAGGTTGTCGCTCTTGACGCCGCTTCGGGCAAATTGCTTTGGACGTTCGACTCTGGGGTGCATGAGCCTGACTCCAGCCGCGGTGTCACATATTGGACCGACGGAAAGGAGAGCCGCCTTTTCGCGGGTATGAGGAACCTGCTGTACGCATTGGATCCCACGACCGGCAAGCCGATCGAAAGCTTTGGCGAAGGTGGATACATTGACCTCAGAAAAGAGCTCAGAGGCGATTACACCTTGCAGTCGATCGGACTGACCAGTCCCGGAGCGATTTATAAAGATCTGATCATCGTCGGCGGGCGAGATCCGGAGACGCCGCCGGCGCCGCCGGGTGACATTCGCGCCTTTGACGTTCGCACCGGCGCGCTACGCTGGCGATTCCACACAATCCCTCATCCTGGAGAGCCGGGCTACGATACCTGGCCCAAGGCCGCATGGACGACCGTGGGCGCCGCCAACAACTGGGCAGGGATGGCGCTCGATGTAAAACGCGGCATTGTCTACGCGCCTACCGGGTCCGCGATCTTTGATTTCTACGGAGGCGATCGCGTTGGGAACGATTTGTTCGCTAATTCGATGCTCGCACTCGATGCGGAGACGGGGAAGCTCCTCTGGTATTTTCAGGGCGTACACCACGACCTATGGGACCGGGATTTCGACTCTCCGCCCGCGTTGGTCACGGTACGGCGAAATGGCAAGAACATCGATGCGGTTGCGCAAACGACCAAGCAGGGATGGGTGTTCCTGTTCGACCGAACCAACGGACAATCACTGTTCCCAATTGAAGAGCGTAAATTTCCGCCGAGCACTGTTCCGGGCGAGGTGACCTCGCCCACACAACCGGTGCCGCTCCTACCGGCGCCATATACACGGCAGGTTGTCACCGAAAACACGCTCACCAATCGAACCCCGCAGGCTCACGCGGCGGCGGTCCAACAGTTTCGTACCTTCGTTGGCGGTGGACAATTCGTTCCCGGCCTCCTGGGCAAGGCGACCATTCTCTTTCCCGGCGTCGGTGGCGGCGCGGAGTGGGGTGGATCCGCCGTTGATCCCAATACCGGCATCATTTACATCAATGCAAACCAGGTTGCTTTCACGACCACACTGGTCAAGAACGATCCCTCGGCCGGCATTGGCCTCCGGACGTATCGAAGCGAGTGTGCGGTCTGTCATGGTGTAGACCGTTCCGGCGCTCCGCCGGCCTACCCTTCGCTCGTGGACGTGTACAGCCAGCTTACGGCGGCGCAAATTACCGATATCATCCATCAGGGCAGAGGAAGAATGTCCTCTTTCCCCGACCTTCAGGGTGCGAAGCTAGATGCCTTGCTCGAGTACCTCCGCACTGGAAAAGACATTGGAAACGCGAGCGCTGTAGCGAGCGACGCAGGACCGCCGGCCTCTGGATCCGCGGCCGTGGACTCGGGCGATGCCGAGGCAAAGATGCCCTATAGCATCACTGGTTATACGCGGTTTGACGACGCGGATGGCTATCCCGCAGTCGCTCCTCCCTGGGGCACGCTGAACGCCATCGACTTGAATACGGGCAAATATCTGTGGAAGATTCCCTTGGGTGAGTATCCGGAATTAGCCGCCAGGGGACTGAAGAATACAGGCACCGAGAACTACGGTGGTCCCATTGTGACTGCCGGTGGATTGTTGATCATTGCCGCCACCGACTTCGACCGCAAGATCCGGGCGTTCAACAGCCGCACAGGAGAATTGTTATGGGAAGCGACGCTTCCCTTCTCCGGCGTGACCACCCCGGCAACTTATATGGTCGATGGCAAACAGTACATCGTGATCGCAACCTGTGGTGCGAGAGATCCCAAGTCTCCCCAAGGCGCCGTTTATGTTGCATTCGCTCTTCCGTAGTCTGGTGAGCATTTTCATACAGGAGACAAGATGGCCACGGATACTTCGAAAAAAACACGATTGAGCGGGGTATTCGCCCCCACGGTCACCGCCTTTGAGAGCGATGGTTCTCTCAGTACGCGGGGAACGCGTGCGTTTGTACGCTTCCTTTTAGAGCAAGGCGTGCACGGTCTGACGCCGCTCGGGAGCGCCGGCGAGCCTATCGCCATGAGTACTACCGAGAGAATGAAAGCTCTGGAAGCCATTGTGGAGGAAACTGCAGGCCGCGTCCCTATTTACGCTGGGACCGGCGATTACAGCACCGCAACCACGATCGAGCTCAGTCTGCACGCGCGCTCCATCGGGTGTGACGGGCTCATGCTGATGGCGCCCTATCTGCTGCGGCCGCCAAAGCAAGACGTCTTGAATCATTTCCGTCGAGTCCGTGAGCGGGTTGGCCTGCCTATCATGGTCTACAATGTTCCGGTACTGACCGGTATCGAAATTACGCCGGAAGAGATCCAGATGCTTGCCGCCGAGGACGTGGTTCACGCCGTCAAGTGGTCCCACATGGAGATCGCCAGAGTGCAAGACACCCGGCTGCTTTGCGGGAAGGATTTCGCAATATTTGCCGGCATCGACATCACGGCGTTTGCCGCCTTGGCGATTGGGGCAGACGGTTGGATCGGCGGAATACCGATGATCGCGCCGGCGCTGGCGGTCGAGCTGTGCCGACTCCTGATTCAAGAGAAAAACCTGGAGGAAGCGCGAGCACTCTGGCTGCGCATCGTTCCGATTATCCGGCTGGAATACCGGGCCATGGGAACGAATGAAGCAAGTCCGCATTGGCTGGCTGTTTGCCGGGAGAGCGCGGCCCTTCGTGGCATCCCTATTGGTGTTTCGCGGGCGCCGCTCAGCCCGGTGGATGCATCGGTGCGCGAAGAGCTTCGGGCGCTTCTCGTCGGGGTTGGGCAGCTCAAAAGCAATTAAGGCGGTTTCCGACGCTGTGGGAAAGACGTAAGAATTAAGAAAAAACCGCAGATCTCTCCACTGCGCTACGCTCCGGTCGAGATGACAATTCTGTTTGAGCATAGAATTCCGCGTTTCCAGGAAAGGTCCGCGGAACTGCAGATCCCTCGGCTACGCTCGGGATGACAAGGGGAGGGTGACATTCTGAGGGAAAGTGGTTGCTGGACAGAAGGCGTGCTTGGGAGCAATGTTTCGATGAAAATTACGAAAGTTGAAGTTTTTTTGACGGGTACGGCGTGGCGGAATTTTCTTTTCGTCAAGCTGACGACGGATGAGGGCCTCATCGGATGGGGTGACGGAACTCTCGAATGGAAAGAATCGGCCGTTCGGGATCTGATCCTCGATTTTGGCCGGCGATATGTCATCGGCATGAGTCCCTTCAACATCGAAGACCTCTGGTTCAAGCTTTATCAGATCGAGCACAACACGGGTCCGATTATGTATGCCGCCATGGCCGGCATCGAGACCGCAATGTGGGACCTGGTGGGGAAAGCCTTGGGTCAACCGGTCTACAACCTGGTGGGCGGCGCGGTTCGCAAGAAAGTGCAGGTCTACGCCAACGGGTGGTATGCCTTCCAGGGAGATCTCGCGAAGATTGCGGATCGAGCCCAGGAAGTAGTCGGCCGCGGCTACACGGCAATGAAATTTGACCCCTTCGGTCCCGGCGGCCGGGAACTTTCCAGCGAAGAACTAAGAATGGCTTGCCGAATCGTGGAGGCCGTGCGCAATGCGGTGGGAGAGAAGATCGATTTGATGCTTGAGTTCCATGGGCGCTTCAGTCCGATCATGGCGCTCGAAGCCATTCGCGCGATGGTTCCGTACCGGCCACGCTGGTGCGAGGAGCCGATTCCGGCTCACAACCATGAGTCTATGGCACAGGTTGTCGCGGCCTCTCCGCTGCGCGTCGCCACCGGTGAGCATACCTATAGCCGGTTTGGATTTCTCGATCTGCTTTCCCGCAAGGGTGCGCATTTGATTCAGCCGGACATCATCTACAGCGGCGGGTTCCTGGAGACGAAAAAAATCGCTGCCATCGCCGAAACGTTTTACGTGAGCGTTGCCCCGCATAACTGCCGGGGACCGCTGGGCACGGTAATAGCGATCCACCTTTGCGCAAATATTCCGAACTTCGACATCCTGGAGACCTTTGAAGACTACGATGTTCCCTGGCGTTGCGATTTGACTCCCGGGACCCCACGGGTCGAACAGGGCTGCTATGCCGTTCCTACTAAGCCAGGATGGGGTGTGGATGTGAACGAAGAACTGATCCGTGCGCATCCGGAGAATCCCGATGCCAAGCTGAACATGTTCGCCGGACAGTGGGAAGAGATCATGTGTAAGTGAGAGCGCTGTGGCATACCCTTCGGGTTTTTATTGGTTTCACCCGTCCAGGGGGTTAAGGTCTTGTGTGGCTTGAGTGGGTTCTCACACAGACTCTGACGTTCAGTAAGCGATGAAAGCCTCAGTGGAGAGAACGATCTTGCACGGCAAAGTGCTCCATCCATCCAAGACCAATCGACGGACAGATCGACGGACTTTTCTAAAGCTGGCTAGCGCGAGCGGGGGCGGAATCGTGCTCTTGAACAGCATTCCCTTTGCCGTAGGTGAAACCACTTTTCCCGATCTGGATCGGCTCCGGCATGAGCATCGGCAGGCAGGGCTTGTTTCTCCCGGACGAACGTACCGGGCAATGGAGTGGGAGTTTCACACGCCCCCCCAGCAAACCTTCGATATTAATCTTGAGGGGGCTATCGCAGCCGCTCGCGATGCGGGTGCAGAGAGCCTGATGTTCTACACGCAAGACCACTGGGGATATGCCTTTTATCCCAGCAACTCGGCGGTGCGTCACCCTCAATTGAAGTTTGACCTGTTCGGAACCGAGTGTTCTTTGGCGCGCAAAGCCGGAATTTCGACCATGGCCTACTACAGCCTGCAGTTCAACAATCAATGCTCGATCAGCCATCCCGACTGGGCCTGGGTAAACGAAGAGGGAGTACCGCAAAGGTTTTATGGCCGTTGGCACATCGTGTGCCTGGACACCCCATACCGCCAATACGTGTTGGCCATGATGGACGAAATCTTCTCCCGCTATGAAGTGGATGAATTATTCCTGGATATCTTTGGGATTCAATTTGCGATGTACAACCAGAACGGAATAAATCCGTTCTGCTTCTGCCGGCACACTGAGGAGGCCTGGAACAAAGAGTATCCCGACGATCCTTATCGGGAAGGTTTTCGAACGCGCGAAGGCTGGGAGCGTCGTTTTCAATGGCATCAGCGAAGAACAATGGCCGATATGCTGGATGAGATCATCGCTAGAGCCCGCAAGCACCGGCCCAATCTTTTAGTCTCACTCAACGGCGGCCCCGAATCGTTTCCCAACGACATTATGCAGCGGGTGAGTTATATCTATGCGGAACCTCTGGATTGTCCAACGGGCATCGCCCTTGGATCCATCCTGATGCGTGGATGGGGCCGCCCCTATTTTCAAGCCGGGATCTTTACCGAGTACGGTTATTCCGATACTTACCCTGGTGATCTCGCGAGGGTGCAGGCAGACGCGCTGATTGTTCAGAATGCGCGAAGTTTTTTTGTGGGGAATGCGCCGGTTGTAAGTGGAGTCGACGGCCAGGGATTTTCCAACCGGTGGTTTGCCGTGGCTAAGGACACCTGGGAGGACGTCCGCAATGTCGATTGCCTTCTAGGGCCGGATCTCAAACCGCTCCTGAGCACGGCCATGCTTTACAGCGAATTGACTCGCAAAGAGTTCGAAGCAGAGAAACGTCCCTATGATTTCAGGCGCTCCACCTTAGGCGCTTTGGAAACGCTGACCTACGCCGGCCGTCCGGTTGAAAGCGTACCCGATTTCAATTTGAAGCCGGAAATTCTAAGCCAGTTTGAAGTTTTGGTTCTTCCAGAAGTCACGGTGCTGTCCGCGGCACAGGCGGAAACGATTCGTCAATGGGTAGAAAGGGGCGGGACGTTGATCTCCAGTTACCGGTGCGGCTTGCTGGATGAGAATCACAAGCAGCGTGACAACTTCGCCCTCGCCGATGTCTTCGGCGCTGACTATGTTTCGGAAGTGACAACGTACGCGTATGACGCGACTGGCAAGCAGAGGGAGGGGAATGCTGTCACTACTTACATGGAATCTACCGGCCATCCTTTGGCTGCGGGGCTAGCGCAAGGCACGGTAGGCTTGCCGGGACCCTTCATCACGATCAGGGAAACAACGGCCCACGCGGTGATGCGTTACCGATTACCCCTTCTTGCAGAAGATGTTAGCCACGACCAGTGGGTTGGATGGGGCGCTCCCCCTCCCGGGCCACAAACTGCGGGAACGGCGGTGGCGTTCAATAAGTTCGGCAAGGGGCAGTCCTTATATCTGGGTGTTCCCATATTTTGGGCCATGCACTGGCGGGCATACTGGATTCAGAACTGGATCCCTGGATTGATACGGCAGCTTGTGCCGAATCCGCTGGCGGAGCTGCGTACAAATCCTTTTTCAGAGTACGTGCATGGCACTTTATTCCACGATGCAGGCAAGCAGATGATTTTGGTTCAACTTTTAGACACCACGCAACTCGCGACTAAGGGCGAGTTACGCCCCACGCCGGAGATTGAAATTTCCATTGATCCGCGGCGATTGAAAGTAACAGCGGCGCAGGCCGTCTGGCCGAAGACAAAGGCTTTGCAGATAAGGGAGCGTCAGGGAAAAACTCGTATCCTTCTGGAAAAGCCTGATCGCTACATTGCGCTCTACTTGAGATTGGGTTGAAGGGAGGCTTTCGTCACAAGGTCAGAACACCATGTTAAGCGCTTACGTGCCTCTCTGCGATTGGATACGTGTGTTGGGGAGAGCTGAAACAGGATCTTTGGGGGGTCAATTGAGCGTTCTAAGGCTTGGGGCGCTGCGACCTTTATAATCTTGACTATACATGAAGAACACTCGGGTTGCGTCCTGGGGGCGGAATCCAAATGAAAAGGTTGACAAGGGCACAGGTGATCAATTACTGTTTGCTCGCTTAAAGGATCAAGCGCTTGCCAGCCTATTCCTCACCGGACTGACGGAGCAGTGTGTTTGACGGTGAACCCTTTCAACAATGAGGACGTGGTTGGTTAGTTCATGAAGCAGTCTGAACAGGACTCTCGCAGGGTCAATCGCCGGGACGCATTGAAAGGGCTTGCGGGGTTCGCCGCGATACCGTTATTTGCGGAGCCAGCTTCAGGCGAACAAGGGCAGCGTGGCGGCAATGTCGCCCGAGCTTCTGAGGTCACGCCTCTTTCGACTCGTCTGCGCGAGCGGTCTCTCGATCAGTCTCTCGAACAGTCTCTCGATTTGGGGTGGCGCTTTTTCCGTGGAGATGTCGCCGGCGCGGAACACATGCATTTCGACGATTCCAAGTGGCGGAGAGTGGATCTCCCCCACGACTGGAGCATCGAAGATCTCGTTCCAACCTCCGACGCGACGGGCGAGGGCACAATTTGGGTTGGTGGCAACACACCGACCAGGATTGGCCCCTTTGATATGGCTTTGAGCGCCGGCCAGGAAGCAACTGGATGGGTTGTGGGCGGGACAGGCTGGTACCGCAAGCACTTTCTGCTTCCCGCGACAGACAGGCATGCGCAGGCTGAAGTGCGCTTCGATGGCGTTTACATGAACTCCGAAGTCTGGATCAACGGACAATCTCTCGGCAGCCACCCTTACGGCTACACTCCTTTTGCTTATGATCTGACGCCTTTTCTGAAACAAGACGGCGAGAATGTCCTGGCCGTTCGAGTTCGAAATGAAGGGGCAAATAGCCGCTGGTATTCAGGCTCAGGAATTTACCGGCATGTGTGGCTTACTTTGACGGAGGAGGTACGGATACCACTGTGGGGCGTGGGTGTGACCACTCCAAAGATATCGCCGGAGCTCTCGGTGGTCGAAGTTTCCATCGCGGTGGAAAATCGGAGCAAGATTCCGCAAGGTGCTACCGTTCGCACCAGGATCGTTGGGCCACACGGGGAACTTGCGGGCGCGGGGGAGAAAACGGCGGATCTACCAGCCAGCAGCGGATACACAGTCGCGCAGTCATTTGATGTGAAGCCTGCGCAGCTGTGGTCACCGTCAACGCCGCAATTGTACCGGGCCGAAATCGATCTTCTGGTGGCGGGGAAAGCCGTCGACCGCTCCACCGTTGCTTTTGGCATTCGCAGTATTGAGGTCGATACCGAGCGCGGCCTGCGCATCAATGGGGAGCAAGTGAAGCTTAAAGGCGGCTGCGCGCACCACGATAACGGCATTCTCGGCGCCTCCGCCTTTGACCGCGCCGAGGAGCGGCGTGTAGAGATCTTGAAGGCCAACGGCTTCAATGCCATTCGAACCAGTCATAACCCTCCCTCCCCTGCTTTTCTCGACGCATGTGACCGGCTGGGGATGATGGTTATCGATGAAGCGTTTGACTGCTGGAATCTCGGCAAGAATGTTGACGACTACCATCTCTACTTCGAGGACTGGTGGGAACGAGATCTCAAGAGCATGTTGATGCGGGATAGAAATCATCCCAGCGTCATTTTCTGGAGCATCGGCAACGAGATCGATGGTCGCCGGGAACCTAAGGGAGTGGCGATCGCCAAGGAGCTCCGTGACGCGGTGAAGAGCATCGATCCGATACGGCCTGTCATCATGGCGGTCCCCGGGCCATACGACCACAACTTGCCCGAGTGGCAAGCCAATGATCCGGCGTTCCTGCATTTGGATGTGGGCGGGTACAACTACCAGTGGCAGCAATATGAAATAGATCACAAGCGGTTTCCAAATCGGATCATGATGGGCACGGAGTCCTTTCCCATCGAAGCCTACGACAGTTGGCGTTCCGCGGACCGGCTGAGCTATGTGCTTGGCGATTTTGTCTGGACCGGAATCGATTACCTTGGCGAGTCTGCGATTGGGCATTCGATCCTCTCGCAAACCCCGGCATGGTGGCGACAGCAGTACCCATGGTTCAACGCATACTGCGGCGACATCGATCTTATCGGCGATAAGAAACCGCAATCCTACTATCGAGATGTGCTCTGGGGGCGAAGCCGACTTGAGATGGCGGTTCTGCGCCCGCTACCGGCGGGAAGAACGGAAGAACTTGCTAATTGGGGGTGGTTGGACGAGCTTCGAAGTTGGACCTGGACAGGTTATGAGGGCAAGTCCCTGAAGGTTCGGGTCTATTCCTCCGGGGACCAAGTCAAACTTATTTTGAACGGCAAGGAGATCGGCTCCAAGGCGGTGCCCGAATCGGCCAAGCTCATCGCTCAGTTTGATGTGCCTTATGCCGCGGGAGAATTGCGGGCGATCGCCTTCAAAGACAGGCAAGAAATCGATTCGCTTGCATTCAAGACGGTGGCAAGGCCTGCACGGCTCCGCCTCAAAGCGGATCGTCAGACGATTCCTGCCGGGCGCGGTGATTTGGCATTTGTCACAGTAGAGATAACGGATGCAGCGGGCGCACCAGTTCCCGATATCGTTCGCCGGATCGACTTCCAAGTCGATGGCGCCGGAGAGCTGGCTGCCGTTGGAAACGCCAACCCCAAGGATGTAGCCAGCTTCCGCGAGCCCACATGCAGGACCTTTCGCGGAAGGTGCCTGGCCATTCTGCGCCCATTTGGACGCGAGGGTACGATGACTCTCCAGGCCAAGTCGGATGGGCTCTCACCAGCATCCGCGGTTGTGAAGTGCTCTTCGCTTTGAAGGAGACAGAAATGCCCGGTCGGTGCAAGGTGCATTGATTAGAGCGGTTTCGCAATTACTGTGGCCTCATAAAGGTCGCGAGGAGTGGTTTTCCCTGGGAGAAAACCACGAAAGGCGACGTAGCTTCGGTCTACACCAATTGCGAAACCGTTATACACGCCAGGTTCGGGTCTTTGTTTCTATTAAGGGCAGGCGCCGGCATTACCTGAAGGGATGGGAATTTGATGGGACGGCTCAATTCGAAGAAATTTATCGCGGTCACAATTCTGCTTCAGCTATTTCTAGCGGGGAGCTCCTGCCTTTACGCGGCCGAAGCCGTCTTCCAGGTAAAGACGGTGTTTAATGTCAGGGACTTTCACGCGACGGGGAAAAAGTCCGATGACGCGCGGCCGGCGATTCAAAAAGCCATTGACGCCGCCTCCGCGGCTGGGGGCGGAACAGTGTATCTGCCTCCCGGCGACTATACTTCCGGGACTCTTCTTTTGCGCAGCCACGTAAACGTATATATCGAAGCGGGCGCCACCCTCTTCGCATCAGAAGATCCCGCTGCTTTTGATCTGCAAAAGGTTAAGTCAAAAGATGCGCTGTTCTTTGGCGAAGACCTGGAAGATATTGCGATCGGAGGCCGAGGCACGGTGGACGGTCAAGCCAAGTATTTCTGGGCGCCGGATACGATTGAGCGGACATTCAGCCACAAGGTGCTGGTGGAAACTCTGGGCAAGTCGCAGATGCGCTCCTATCCCGCAGGCTTCCCTAATCGCCAAGTCTATCCTCATTTATTGTGGCTGGGACGCTGTAAGAATGTGAGTATCACTGGCGTGTCTTTCGTCCGCTCTTTCAGCTGGACCTTCGCGCTCTATGCATGCTCGCGGGTGGAGATCGATAGCATCTATATCTACACCAGTCTGAAGGACGCTGTTTGGGCCGATGGTATCGACATCGTGAGCTCCAACGACGTCAACATCGCCAACAGCACGATAGCTACCGGCGACGACTGCATCGTCTTTGTCTGCGGAATCGACGAATGGGGGCCGACGGCGCCTTGCGAACATGTCACGGTGACTAATTGCCGGCTTTCGTCCGCATCGGCCGCCATCAAATTCAGCGAAGGCAATAATCTGGTTATCCGCGACATATTGATTAACAACTGCGCCATTTTTGACACCAACCGTGGCGTCACTCTACAGATTGCGACCGGGGGGTCGATCAGCAACGTTGTCATGTCGAACCTCACCATGGACCTGCACCGCTTTGATTGGTTTTGGGCTGGAGACGGCAACGCATTCAACTTCGAACTCAAGAGGAAAAGCGAATGGAATGGCGAGCCCGTGAAGCTCGACGAAAGCCCAGGTTCGATTCACAACGTCATCATTCACGACGTCATAGTGCATTGCCAGGGAGCTTCGACTTTCTACGGTCATCCGGATAGCTGGCTGGATGGAGTCACGCTTGAAAATGTCAAGTTCTTCATCTCAAGCAATCCTGCGTCGCCCTACGACACCACGGTGAACGCTATGAGTTTTCGTTTTGCCAGGAATCTCAGGCTCAGGAATATCGAGGTGAACTGGGAGAAGCCCTGGTTCGATAAGTGGGAAAGCGCCCTTTCACTGCAAGATGTTGACCGGCTACAGCTGGATGGCTTTACCGGAAGTTCGGCCTTTCCTGAGCGCAATATTCCGGCAGTTGTTTTGGATCGGGTTAAAGGCGCTTCCTTGCGAAATATGGAGGCCCTGCCGGGCACCGACCTCTTTTTGAAAATCGCCGGAGCCAATACTCAGGACATTCATCTTTTTGGCAACAACTTCCATGGGGCCAAGACTCCTTATCAACTCGGCCCGGATGTGAAGCCTGAAACCGTCACGGCCTCGGATAACTTCATGCCCGTGAAATCGAACTGAGGGTTGGTTGTAACTGAGAAAGCGAAGGGCGAGTTATGGGACTTGGACTTTCCCGGCGTAGTTTTTTGCGAGTTACCGCAGCCGCCAGCGCACTGAGCTGGTCACGCATCAAGAGCTTTGCCTCCAGCAGGAACTCATCTGCGGTTGCCGCGCCGGAGAGGAGAAAAGAACCTGGCCGGCTGTTCCCCACCGGCCTGGAGGGCTCGCAATGGAACACCTTTCAAGCGGCCGGGTACGCAAAAGACGTATCCGGCATCTGTTATCGCACCAAGACAGCCGGTTATTTCACCTGCTATGTAGATAAGCTCTATCCTTGTTCCGGAATGCCGCTGGGCGGTATCGACACAGGAGCGCTGTATCTGGAACCCTCCGGCGTACTCGGTTACACCTCAATCTTCAATCACCTCACGCCCATCGGAGGCCCCCTGAATGTTCCTTACATGGGCGTGGCGAGTGGTGGCAGATCGTGGGTCTGCGGCACTGCCCAAACGAAGAATTACGCCGGAAACAATCGTGCGACGATGGGGGTCAAAGTTCTGGGCTCCATGCAGGAGAGTGAATACTGGGGACACTACCCCATTGCCGATATCGAATATAAATCCGACGCGCCCGTTCAAATTGGCGTGCGTTGCTGGTCGCCCTTTATTCCCGGGGATGCGATAGCGTCGAATACGCCCGGCGCTGTATTCGAGACACATCTCAGAAACAAGGGTTCCTCCGCACAGCAAGGTTGCTTGATCTTCAACTTGCCCAGCTTTGCCGACCATCATTCCAGGGACTCTTCGATTGGATGGCCTGACTTGCCAATGAAGCCTGTCATGCCTCCTGCTCAAGTCTCGCGCCACGCGCCGCCTGCGGGGCTTTCCGGCATTTGGGTGGAAAACAAATCCTGGGGCATGAGTTACGTGCTGGCGGCACTCGGCGGGGATTCGGTGCGCACGGGTGGTGGTCTGGGTGTGGATGGAAAGTATTGGAATGCTGCAGAAAAAAATCTGCCTTCCACCGGCGAACAAGACGATGGAAGTTCGTCACTGACGGTCAATTACAACATCCCACCGGGCGAGGAAAAGGTCATTCGCATCATCCTGGCGTGGTACGCGCCTGAATGGGAGGGCAACGGCAACCCCGGAACCGGGGGAAGCCGGATCATGACTTATGCCCCCGAGGGGGAGACCCTTTCCACCACCGGCAAGCGCTTCACGCATATGTATGCCTCGCGCTTTGCCGATGCGGGCGAGGTGGCAAGTTTTCTTGAGCGCAATCACGAGCAGTTGCTCCGGCGAGTCATTGCCTGGCAATCGGCGATCTACGAAGACCCAACGCTGCCCGGATGGCTGGCCGACTCGCTGATTAATTCTCTTTATTACTTTGCTCCGTGCAGCATGTGGGCGCAGGCCAAAGATCCCATTGGAAGCTGGTGCAGGGCAGAGGACGGGCTCTTTGCCCTGGAAGAGTCGCCGCGGGCCTGCCCGCACATGAGCACGCTTTCCAACGTAGGGATGCAAGGACCGACGCTTTCGTTCTTCTTCCCGGACTGTGCGCTGTCTTTGTTGCGCGCTATTCGTTCGACGCAAAAGGAGAACGGCGACGTCGCCCAGCTAATGGGCCGCTGGGCAGATCCGGCAAATCCCATGTCGTACGGCTACCAGGAAGTGATATCCGGCTTCTGCTACGTCTCGGCGGCATACCTGCATTGGAAAATCACCGGAGACGAAGCCTTCGTGAAGGAGTTCTATCCTTCGGTGAAAAAGGCTCTCGAGTATTCCTTCAGCCAGCGTCCTGACCTTGGACCATCACAAATTATCGCTATGCCGCCACATCGCCCGCATGCCTGGAATGATATCGAATGGTTCGAAGATCGTTCCATGTATGGTTACGTTACCCACCCGGGCGGCCTGCGTTTGGCCGGGGCCGAAATGCTCAAGGCGTGGGCGCAGGCCATGGGCGACTCCGCAGAGGTTCAGCGCCTGGATGGTTCGATCGCCGCCGGCAAAGAAGCCATGCAGCAGTATCTATGGAAAGGCGATCACTACCTCGTCTACAACGATACGAAAACGGGTAAGACTCTGGACGCCTTCTTTTCGCCTCAACTCAACGGCCAGTACTGGGCGCGTTTCTGTGGCTTGCCCGAGGTCTTTCCCAAGGAAAATGTGCGCCGCGTGCTCTCGACTCTGCGTGAGGAAGTTTGCAATCTAAGCAAAACCGGCATGCCGCCGATCTACTCCATGCCCGACGGCACTCTTTGGACCGCCGATAAAACCGGGTACCTCACCGGCGAATACGTTTATACCAACCACCAAGTCATCTGGAATGCGCTGACATTCATCTACGAAGGGCAAAAGAAGTTTGGCCTGGAGCTTCTGCGCAAGAATCTAGTGCTCAGCTATCTTACCTGGGGATATATGTGGGATGGCACGAACGGCTGCAGCGCCGGCGGAGACACCGGCGAAGTCAACTATGGCTGGGATTATTGGTTTAACTGGTCGATCTGGAATGCGCCAGCCGCGTTGCTTAACAAGGACATCACTGCATTGACCCAGCCGGGAGGTTTGGTGCACAGAGTACTCGAAGCGGGAAATCGGCAACCGGGAACGAAGATGAGCTCAATGCCCGGGGGCGGCGGCGATTCCCTTCCCTTCGGTTAAGGTGTGAATCGAGTCGACTGAAACGCCATTGAATCGCTCCACCAGTCGGCTTGGCCGTCGCACTTTCATCGGAGTCTTTCCATCGAGACACAGCCTAATCCGCCTCTTCCACGCGCAGACGCTGATTCGCGGCTTATTCACCTATCTGTTGCACCTTCCCGGAAGGCCATCGAATTTCCACTGAGGCCTTGCTATCCATGTCCAGTCCAAAGTGCACCGTCAGATCGCTGCTGGAGGCATAGCCGACAGTGTTTGTTACGCAACGTGTCTGGGTTCGGCCTGCAGTCTTGCAAGTCACTTGCGCTCCAATTGCGGAGCGGTTGCTGCGCTTTCCCTGGAGCCGCAGTTGCAGCCAGTTGCGCTGGGGACTTCGATTCCACCACATCTCAATGGGCGCATTCAATGCGGTGACAGCCGCATCGATCCGTCCGTCGCGGTCAAAATCCGCAAAGATGACGCCGCGGTGCAGCCGCGGGGTTGCGAACTGCGGGCCCACGCCCTCCGACACATCGACAAACTTCCCGCCGAGATTGCGCAGGATTCGATTCTGCTGCGGCTCATTTCTATCTAACCCTCCACAGGCGATGAAAAGATCGAGCCAGCCATCGTTGTCGAGATCCACCAGGCCGCAGCCCCAACCGCTCCACGGACTGCTCAAAGCGAGCAAGCCGGAGGCCGCGCTTCCATCATCGAAGGTGCCGTCCCCGCGGTTCAAAAATAACTCATAGGTCTCATTCTTCAGTCCAGTCATCACCAGGTCGGGCCGTCCATCTCCATCAATATCTCCAAAGTCCGCGCCCATGCCGGAGATGTTGCGCCCGTCTCCGTTGTAGGCGACACCTGCTTGCATCCCCACTTCCTCGAGGCCGTGAGCCGTTGAACGCAACAACAGATTCCGTGCATTGTCGTTGGCGACAAAGAGACCGGGGCGATGGTCTCCTGCAAAATCGGCCATGGCAATTCCCATGCCTTTGCCGAGAAGGTTCGGAAGGCCCTCCTTGGAGGTCACTTCAGTGAACGTCCCATCCCCATTGTTGTGGAAGAGCTGCATCCGTTCCGCGCGGTAAAGGTCCGGATGGCAGTAGACGCGCGTATTCGCTGCGAGTCCACCGCAGACTGGATCGGTTCCTGCTTCCCAGTCGCAATAGTTGGATATGAAAAGATCCAGCCTGCCATCGCAGTCATAGTCGATCCAGGCGGCAGCAACCGACCATAATTTGCGAACGGGCGGCTGGTCGAGACCGGCCTTTTCTGTAACGTCGGAGAAGGTTCCATCGCCGTTGTTGCGATAGAGTTGATTGCCGTGGACGCCGACGACAAACAAGTCTTCATGACCGTCGTTGTTGTAATCGCCGACAGCGACGCCCATTCCGTAACCTCGCCCGGCAAGGCCCGCTTTGACGGTCACATCGCTAAATGTCCCATCGCGATTGTTCTTGTAGAGACGATTCCAGAACTCCGGACCGGTTTTGGTGAGGGAGGGCAAAGCCGCGCCATTTACGCAGAAGATATCCGGCCAGCCGTCCCCATCAAAATCGATAACGCCCAATCCGCCAGGTAGCGTTTCCACCTGATACTTGTGCCCTTGGGCATCATTTCGGAGCACAAAATCCAAGCCGTTCGCCGGCGCTCCATTGACCATCCGGATTGGACCGCCGGCCGGTGCGGCCCAGCCGTTTGGGAGCGCCAGTACCGATGACGCAAGGATCGCCGACCGCTCCAAAAACCTTCGCCTACTGATGATCATCTGGTTTGCTTTGAGTATGCTGCTCAAAAGAATCAGCCAACTTGGTGGCCTGGTCTGCCGCACGGTTGGCGTCCTGATCGCGGCCAAGCTTGCGCAGTTGTCCGGCAAGCACTGCATGCAGCGCACCCTTCTCGTCGGGATAACCGGCGTCCAACGCTGGTTTCAAGTGTTGAACTGCCTCCTCCGGGTGCCCTGTCTGCGCATAAGCCGTTCCTTGCTGCACGCGCGTCCAGGCATCGTCAGGTTCCAGCTCAGCCAATCGGCCGAGAAGCGAAAGAGCAGTTGGATAGTCGCGTTGGTTCATGGCAACATGGATCAACAATCGCAGCACCTGTCGACGGTGAGGATTCTGCTCTAGAGCCTCTTGCGCGCTCCGCCGCGCCCGGTCCATGTCTCCGAGGCTAAAGTATGCCTCTGCCAGCTTTTCTAATAGTTCTGGATTCTTTGGCTTCAGACGCAGCGCTTCCGTGTACTCTGCTGCGGCTTGCGAGGCCTCGAGCCTGATGGATAGCAAAATATCGCCACGGATCTGATGAACAGACGCTTCTTTTCCTTGAGCTTTCAGCTGGTCTGCGGTGTGCACGGCCTCTAATTCGTAGCAGCTCGTCAGCCAGGAAGCAGCAGTCCCAGAGCCCGCCTTCAGTCCGCGTTCGAGGGCCGGGATCGCTTGCGAACAGTCTCCTAACTCTCCGAATGCGACTCCCCGCCAGAACCACTCCGTTGCATTGTCCGGCGCCGGAGTAGGCATCGCTGCCAGCTGTTCCCAACGTCCCTCCTGAAAGAGGCGCTCAACAGGCAGAGTGTTTCCCTCTACTTTTCCCGATGGACAACTTGTCGTCCCCTGGCGTAGACATTGCCAAACAGCGCCCGTTACTCCCTGGTCCGGAACCAATCGTTGCGGCCACGCGGCGAGAAATTTT
Source organism: uncultured Acidobacteriaceae bacterium (assembly GCA_963717225.1). GTDB lineage: Bacteria > Acidobacteriota > Terriglobia > Terriglobales > Acidobacteriaceae > PALSA-350. The sequence continues at coordinate 107,779 of CAVQWB010000047.1, forward strand.
TGCAAGCCGGCAGGCGAGCGCTCACCCAGGTCCAGAAGCCTCTTCCCGGCCTGAGACCAATTCCCGCGTGCGGCCTCAAGCATGGCCTCGAGCTGTAAAGTTGACGAGGCCTCCGGCTGCCGTTGCTGCGCCGTCTTGAGGCTAGCCGTAGCGTTCGCGTCCATACCAAGCTGGGCCTGCGCTACGCCCAATTCTCCCCAGATCCCATTGAGCTGAGGATCCAATGCTGCCGCTTGCCGCAACAACGCTTCCTTCGCTGTCGCCCCGGTTTTGCCGTTTTCGGCTGTGCCCCTCAGCGCCGCCGCTCTACCTCGTGGAGACCCGCGAAGTGAGAATGCTAATACCCGGAACCGTTCCAGGCTATAGTCGGTCCACCATAACAAAGCTCTCTCGGAGTCTGGCGATCGGGCAACCGCCGTCTGGAAAGTTTCGGCGGCGAGGGCAAATTCGTTTTGTTCCATCTCAGCGTCGCCCAGATAGCCCTCTGCCGGCTCATTCAGGGGATTTGCCTTGGCAGCTATCCGCAGCGGAGCTACGGCATCGGCCGGGTGGCCGCTTTCCAGCAGGGCTACTCCAAGCAAGAAGTTCGCCGAAGGATTCTGAGGTGCAAGTTCAGTTGCTCGCCTTAGTAACGGAATTGCGTGTACATAATCCGCCTGCTGGTTCAGGGCCGCGCCATTTTTCAAGAGATCTTCAAGCTCTCCCGGATTTGCTGGCTGGGCCGCACAACAGACGGCAAATAATGCGATCAGGCATTGAATTCCGGGGCGAGCCCGCATGGGCAAATCATAGCACCCGGCGTACTGCAGCTCCGCAGTCGACTTATCGTTACTACGTTATGGTGAGATGTGGTGGTGTGCATCGTGGATTTCGTTGAACTTCTTGAAATCCTCTGTCGCCTCGTCCGCGTACCCGAGCTTCTTGCATAGTAGAGCAGCTCGATAGTAGGCGCTTGCGCGGCCAGGTTGGTCACCAGCCTGGTCACTTTGGATTGCTGCACGAAACTGGTCCAATGCTCCTTTAAGATCTCCGGTCCTCTCCAGGAGAATTCCCATCTGGAACAAGGATTGGATGTTGCGGGGATTGATGTCGAGGGCCTGAGTTAGATAGGGCTTGGCTTCGGCGTAGCGATTTTCACGGATCATCATCGTAGCCAGATCAAGCATCGGCCACTCGGTCTTACTTTCGCTTGTTGCCTCGCGATCGATCGCCTTGCGATACCAGCGCTCCGCTTCCTCCTGATCGTGCTTGCCTTCATAGCACAGCCCCAAATTTTCGTAGGCCCGAACAAAGCCGGGTGCAAGCGCAATGGCTTTGTTGCTTTCCTCGATGGACTCATCAAATCGATTGTCCGTATAGAGCAGCCGCCCCAGAAAGTAGTGGGCCGATGCGTTGAAAGGATCCAGCCTAATAGCAGTGCGGAGTGGCGGCTCGGCCAGATCCATGTGGCCCGCCTGGCTTTCTGCAAGGCTAATGAGCATCGCCCGGGCAGCAGTAATGCCGGCGAGTTGATCCGCATCGTCGAGCAATTTCAACGCCTCCCGCGTGCGGTTTTGACCCAACCTAACCTGCGCCAGAAGAGTTATCCAATCTGCATCCCGGGGAGCTGTCATCATCTCGGCAACGATGATCTTCTCGGCACTGTCGAGTTCCCTGGCGTCGATGAGCCCTTTGGCTTCAGACATTTTGTCGGGTGTAGGAAGAGCGGGCCACACTGGAGGCGCAAGGGCAAGAGTCCAGACAAGAACGGCGGCGAGTCTCATCTTCGCCTTTTCCCTCGGTAACAATGGAGCCTTGGTTTTCAAATGGAAGACTGCCCTCAAACTCCAGAGCATAGTACGGCGACTATTCCGCTATTCCATGATATGCGCCATGAAGCGTGGGCGTAATTCATCGGTCGCGGCCCCGGTCTACACTGGGATCGAAGGAAAGGATCCCCACGCCGCGGAATATGCCTCTTGGTATGACCCCAAACGACCGAAGGCTGATTTCCCGCCGCGTGGCGGGGAGCAAATCAACCGGTTCAGTCCAGTGCGGCGCAAATGTCGCGTCACGCTGGCGAAATTCGCGTCCAAGGCTGCACTCTGCCGTGAGTTGCTGGTTGCTTTGGCTGATTCTACCTCTTTCGTCTGGCGGGCAGCGAAGTACCGTCCCTGGCGCGCCGCCCGCTGTTGAAGTACCCGGGAAGTTCGTGGATATCACGGCCGCTTCGGGGGTTCATTTTGCGCATCAGGCTCCGCATACGTCCAGAAAGTATCTGATCGAGACAATGGGGCCGGGTGTCGCCTTGTTTGATTGTGACGGCGACGGGCGTCTCGACATTTTCCTGGTCAATGGCGCTCCTTTTTCGGATCCCACTCTCAAGGGCACGATTCCGCAAAAGACCGGCGCAGAGTATTGGAATCGCCTGTTTCACCAGACACCGGAGGGGAAGTTCGAAGACATCACAGAAAAGGCCGGTTTGGAGGGCGCCGGCTACGGGATGGGAGTTGCTGCGGGTGATTACGACAATGACGGCAAGGAGGATCTCTACGTAACTGCCTATGGCGGAAACCGCCTTTATCACAACGACGGCCATTGCATGTTCACAGACGTGACGAATCAGGCAGGAGTGGCGGGAAGCGGTTGGTCAAGCAGCGCGGCGTGGGTCGATATCGACAACGACGGACTGTTGGATCTTGTTGTGCTCCGCTATGTTACCTGGGATTGGGAGGACATCTGGTGTGGTCCCCGGGACAATCGCGGATATTGTCATCCGGATCAGTTTCAACCGATAGCCATGTTGGTCTATCACAATGACGGTAACGGCCGCTTTACTGAGGTTGCGAATAAGGTGGGTTTAGCCAAGCCGGCAAAAGCCCTGGGAATTGCTATAGCCGATTATGATCGCGATGGACATCCGGATATCTTTATCGCGAACGATTCCATGGTCGAGTTTCTTTTTCACAACAAAGGGAATGGCACCTTCGAGGAAGTCGGACTGGAATCAGGAGTTGCCATCGATGGAGACGGCCACATCTACGCAGGAATGGGAGTGGATTTCGCCGACTACGATAACGATGGCTATCCTGATCTGATGGTGACGGATCTGGCGAACCAAAAATACGCTCTGTACAAAAACAGTAGAGACGGAACCTTCGACTATGCGAGCTATCTGACGGGCATCGCCGGCATGACGCTATTGCATTCAGGTTGGGGGGTGCGCTTTCTGGACTACGACAACGATGGCTGGAAAGATCTGCTCATCGCACAGGGGCACGACCTGGATACCGTTCAAAAGAGCTTCCCGCAACTGCGTTATCGGGAGCCAATGCTGTTGGTGCGTAACACAGGCAAGGCGCTCGTCGACGTATCATCCAGGTCGGGCGATATCTTTCATGATGCATGGGCAGGGCGCGGCATGGCTATCGGTGACATCGACAATGACGGGCGCATCGATGCAGTCGTAACTACAAACGGAGGCCCTGCCTATGTTCTGCGCAACGAAACCGCAACCACAAACCATTGGTTGACCTTGAAGCTGGTTGGCCATAAAAGCAACCGCGACGGGATCGGCGCGGTGATCAAAGTTGTCACGCTGCAAGGTTCGCAATGGGTCACGGTCACGACTGCCGGCAGCTATCTTTCCTCAAGTGATCCGCGGGCTCACTTTGGATTGGGCTCGAGTCAGTCTGCGCAAAGCGTACAAATCGAATGGCCCAGCGGTATTGTTCAAGTGCTCAAAAATGTACCCGGAGATCGCATCGTTCGGGTAGACGAGACGGCAGATGGTGCGGCAAAGTAAGAACCCTATCTTCTTGAGCTATTTCCCCTGGCCCTCGATGATTAGTCCTGCGAACCCGAGTCACACTCTTCGGTATCTTCGTGGTGGTGACTATATAGAATCTACAGATAGCCAAAAGATACCGACGGCCGGTACGCCTGGAGAGGACCTAAGTTGCTGCTCTCATGCTAAAATTGACGGACGGCCCTATGCATCCCTCTCCGCTCACAACAAAACACTCGCAACAAGACCTCCTGCTGGTAAAGGACAACCTTGCCGCGTACTTCCGGGAGGAGATTATCAGTGGGCGGTTTGCTCCCGGAGAGAAGATCGTCGAGGTCAAGTGGGCAAAGCTTCTCAAGATCTCGCAAACCTCCGTCCGCGAGGCGTTGAATATTCTTTTGGCGGAAGGATTTGTCCAGAAGGGATCAGGCCGCACCGCCCAGGTGACCCGCCTTGCTGATGAAGACATAACTCATAGCTATGAGCTGCGGGCTGTTCTGGAGGGTTACGCTGCGCGCATCGTAGCCCAGAAGAAGGTAAATCTTGGAGAGCTTGAACAAACGCTGTCAGATATGCGCTCCGCAATCGAATGCCACAACCTCAGAGCGTTCTACGAACGCGATCTGCAATTTCACCTGCTACTCGCGGAGAAAACCGGCAACGGAATGCTGGTACAGGCTCTGAAGCGGATCATTCTGCCGCTATTCGCCTTCGTAGTAATGCGTGTTCAAGGAGCGCGGACTCAAGACGAGCAGTGGATCAAGAGCCTTGAGCAGCACAAGCGCATCATTGGCGCGCTCAAGACGCACGATCCCGTCTTCGCGGAGCGCCTCGTTACTCAAACCGTCGGCGCATTCCTTGAAGAGACTAAAGAGGTCGTGGAATCCGGCCGGTAAAATCACTCCGCCAGGAACAATCAACATCGCACTGGTTATGTGCATTGAGTCCGTTTTGTAGCGGTAACTAGACGATGCGACTCCGCAGCGGCTGATCGTATAAGAGGCCTGCGGCATGTTAAAATGGGTGATCATGGGCGTGCCTCCTCTCGGAACAACAAATGCAAAAACGGACCTCCTGCTGGTGAAGGATAATCTTGCCGCGTACTTCCGGCAGGAGATTATCAGGGGGAAGCTTGCGCCGGGCGAAAAGATCGTAGAGATTAAGTACGCTAAACAGCTCAAGCTATCGCAAACTTCCGTCCGTGAAGCGATCAATATCCTCCTGGCCGAAGGGTTCGTCCAAAAAGGATCAGGCCGTTCGGCCCAGGTAACTCGCCTTTCGGATGAAGAGATAACCCACAGCTATGAGCTACGCGCTGTATTAGAAGGCTACTGCGCTCGCATCGTGGCCCAGAAGAAAGTTGATCTGAGCGAACTGGAACAGACACTTTCCGATATGCGCTCAGCTGCGGATTGCCAGAATATAAACGCATTCTACGAGCGTGATTTGCAATTTCACCTCCTGCTCGCCGAAATGACGGGCAATGGAATGCTGGTGCAGACTCTCAGGCGGATCATCGTTCCTCTTTTCGCTTTCGTCGTTATACATACGGTACGGACTCAAAAGGGGCAGTGGATTCAAAGTATTGAGCGGCACGATCGGATTATCGAGGCGCTAAAAACGCACGATCCAGTTTTTGCGGAACGGCTCGTGATCCAGGCTATTGGCACCTTTCACGAACACACCCGAGTTATGTTCTCCCCAAGCTCAGCGAATCCACCTTCTGCCGATGATTCTAAACCGGAGAGTTCGGGCCGCTTCGAAGAGACCACACCCTCTATCTTCAATAGCTCCCCAACTTATTGAGAGCACCAATTCGCGCTGCCTAACATGGCAAGGGGGCGCCCACCCATAATGGGTGGCATCTTCGTCACCGCGAGGAAACGCTGCTTTTTCCTCCAACCTTAACAACATCAAACCTTTGCGCCTGCGGAAGTCCCAATAGCGAGCCGTATCATCCGGCATGCGAATGCGCTTATTTGTATCCTCCTTCGATCCTGTACCCGTAGGTGATCTTGCCGTGGGGAAACTGCTTCTGGATGACGCTAAATGTTGCCAGATTTTCTACTCGCACGCTGTAGCCAGCAGGAACATCGAGCTGATATGTGAGGGCATTCGCCGTTCTTGTCCAGCGCATGGAAACAAATCCATCCGGAGTGGGAATGCGGCCCTCGCACATCTCAAGGGAAGATGGGGTAAAGCGCACATGGACCGTCTTGCGAACCATGTCCACCTGATAGAGACCGAGGATATCGCGATAAAGCGCTACGACTATGTGCGACCCGAAGGCGTGGTCCATGCTGGCCTCATTACCCGTGTTCTCCCAGAATGTGCCGGTGAGCTCGGCCATATATAGAAAGTAAGATTTGGCTTCAGTGGCAAGTTGATCCGTAAGGCCTGCGCGAGATAGGAGCTCAAGACGCAGAATGTTGCCCATGAAGGCGTTGGAGGGAGGGATCTCCGGGAATGCTCCGGTAGTCCTGCGTCCCGGGCCGAATGCGGTGTGCAGCGTCTCCCAGAGCTTGGGATATTTTTCCAGAGATGCCGTGTCGAAATAGAAAGCATAGTACTGGCACGTCTCCGTCCGGTTGTGGGTGGGAACGAGTTTTGCTCCCTGACGCACTGCGTTATCGGCAAAGAATTCGCCATCATACGATTGTGCGCGGATGACTTTTCGTAGCGCTTCCGCCTGCTCGGTGCGTTGGGGCAGATTGTAAATACGCCCGACCGTAGCGAGCGCCGCAGCATAGAGCATGTTCGCCGGATAACTTACGTCCTGGATGTAATCGTTCGATTTCGACCACTCGATGAAAACCCACCCCTTCAGCTTCTCAAGCAGGCCATCGTCATTCTGAAATGGCTTTAAGTAATCGAGGAGCTTGAGCACACGCGGCCGTAGGGCCTCCACTAATTCACTGTCTCCACTCCGCGCCAGATATTGTTCCAGCTGGACCAGAAACCAAAGGGCCCAAGTTGGGACGAACCCTCCGTCATAATGGTCTGCTGGGTAACACCCGGGTAGCATCCCATCGGGAATATACGCGAAGTGGTCGGGCAGCAGGAAGTTTTCAAAGAAGCACTTTTCTACCTTGGTATGCCCGCTCAATAAAGGAGAAACCTGTGCGGTGAAAGAGCTATCGCAAAGCCATCCGGCGCGCTCCCGGGAAGGCGTGTCCGTATAGAAATCGACGGCATTCGGACGATAGGTTTCTCTGCCTGCGGCGAAAAGCTGGTTAAGCCCCTCATCGCTGGAGCGAAAGTGAGCGGTCCAAACGTCGGGGGCGGTGAATTCCCGCAGATAAACGTGGTCGACCTCACACTCTCCTTCCAGAACCATTAGCTTCAGGAAGCGAAGGGTGTACGGTTCAAAGGTTTCGAGCTGGTAGGACCCGGGCGCAAGAGTGTAAGCAACAATGTTGACGCACATCAGACGCTTGAAGTCCACATCCCCGTCCGTCAGGGTTTCATCGAACGTGAAATAGAGCTTCGCGGGAGTATGGACCGTTACGCTTGCGCCAAAAAATCCCACCAGATTTGTGCCGAAATCGAGAATCTTGAACTCATTTGTGCGCAACCGTAGGGCTTGATTGCAAATATATGGTTCATCGACACGATGGTTGACAACGGTTTCAGTTTTCTGCAGCTCAAGATAGGGAATCACCGTCAATTCCTGCTCTGGGTATCCAAGAAGCGTGGGACTGATCTTGCCGCCAAAAGGTATAGAGCGATCTTGCGCGAGGCTCTTGGGGCCGACGGCGCCCCATTGGAAGGATCCTTCAGAAGTTACCTGTTCGGCCTGGCGTCTCTCATATGCCGGGCTCGGAACCCGGCGCGGAATCAGCTTTCGGGGCTCAGAACTGGCGCACGGAACTGGCCGGAAAGAAGCATCGAAGTGCTCGCGCCACCCGGCAGATGAAGGATCAACGCGATAAACCTCGGAAAACGCGCGCTGGAATGAATAACGCTGGACCTTCTGCACGCGTTCGGAGAGAATCCTGGCCTCAAAGGAAACTCCACTTCCGCCAGTGGAAGCGAGCACCATTGAGTCGGTCGCGACCTCCGCCTGGAGAAATGAAGGCTGATTCAAAATGTAATAGCTGTTGATGTTATAGCCGGCGACTTCGACGCAGACGCTATTCTTGCCGGTCGCCAGCAACGGAGCGATCTCCCAAAGGTCAACCCGGTAATGATCATGTGGGCCGCGAGCGGGTCCCGATGCGAAGAATTCTCGGTTGAGATAAATACGATAAAGAGTCGAACCGGCAACCCGCAGTTGAACGTGTTGTCCCCGCGGAGCTTCGAAAACAGCGCGGAATCCGACAAAGAGGTTCATCTCTTTCTCGCGCCCGCGCGGCCAGATGGGCTTAGCCGAGCGAAAGGCGATTTCGGAAGCCCCAGACACCGCGTGCTGCTCGACGCTCGCAGCGGCAGCGATAGGCACGCTTGCCGGTAAGGCAATCGACGCAACCGTTGCAGTTAGGGAGCTGCTGAGAAAGGCCCTCCGGCTCAACCCTTCCTTCTGTTTTCTATCTTTCGACAATGCGAATGCTCCTTCTCAACCTGTCGAAAGAATACCTTTACAGGGACTTTTCCGAACATGGGATAACCGGCCAACGCATCGTACCGCGCCGCTGAAATCTGCTTCTCCTCTTTGAGGAGGAGCCGCCACAGGAGCGGAGTGATGCCGTCGCACGTTAAGGGTGTGATAGTGGGAAACTTCGATGAGCACCAACCGTTGGCTTAAGAGGCTGCGAAAAAGTCTCTCCTGCGGAAAAATCGTGCCCTCAGGGGCTATTGATTCCTGCAAAGGTAATGTCCTCCTGGCAGGTTGAGCTGCCGAACGCTACCCGAAGCCGAAGCGAGAGGGAGATGGCGCCGCAGGGGCTAAAGCCCTCGTCTCCGCTTTTTTCGGCACGACTGAAGTCGTGCCCTGATACAAAGCGTTGGTTGAAATTGGCTCGAAAGAGACTGACTAGGACATCAATTCTGCAGGCATCAATAAAGCCGGACATGTTTTCAATCTTTTATGGACGGCCTGAAGGCCGTCCCCTTCAAAGAATTCGGATTTTTCCGCAGCCTGTAAAGCCGCATTCACTTCAAAGTAGTTATGTACGGCCTAAAGGCCGTACCCTTCAAATAGATGAGCTTTTACGGAGCCTCTTAAATGGAAATGCGCCATAAGGGGTGTGGGAAGCGGTGTTACGCTTTCCCGCACTCCTTATGGGAGCATTGGTTAGAACAACAGTTTCAGCGCGAATTGAATGGTTCGCGGTTGATTGCCTTGATTGCCAATCGAGCCGAAGCCCGAATTGGCCACTCCTGGATTGTTCGTGCCAGTAAATATAGTCTCGAAGGATGTCCGGTTGAACGCGTTGAACCAATCGCTCCGGAACTGCACGTTTAGAGATTCCCAGACATGGAAGTTCTTTCTTGCACTTAAGTCCTCGTTGTAATACGCGAAACTGCGAAGGGTGAGGTTGCGGGGCACGTTGCCAAAGGTTCCGGGCGCTGGAGCCGTGAACGCATTGGGATTGATATAGAGATCCGTATGGGGATTGAATTTACCGCTCCAGTGCGCTTTCTGGGGCTGTCCGGGAACAAAGTCCGGACGAAGGATAGAACCGCCGATGGGTAGAGTGTTACTCACGGAGGTTTCGAACATAGGGTTACCACTTTGGTAATGCTGGATCCCGGAGATGCCCCAGCCTCCCAGGAGGGATGCCATTATTCCGTGATTCAGAAACTTTCGTTGATAGCCAAAAGGCAGCTCATAGTTATAGGAAACGACAAATGTCAGCGGCGGCTGGGTAAGGGCATTGACGTATTCGCCCCCGAGACTGTAGGTGTCTTGCGGGCCGTCATTGAACTGACCGATCTCATCTTCCGCATTGCTCATCTGCTTGGCATAGGTAAAGCTTGCCAACATCGAAAAACCATTGCTGAACTGGCGCTGGAGCCTGGCCTGAAGCGCGTTGTAGGTTGAGTGGCCGTCATTTTGCTTCACCACGGTAATGCCGGTGTATTGAGGGTATTTCTTTAATGCCTGAGCGACGGTGGCCGCACTTCCTAAAGCAGTTGAGAAGTTGGGAAAGGGCGCGGCAACGCCACTCGCTATTCCCGCCGGCGAAGTCAACAGGGACTTCAGAGTACTGGCGCCGTACTGGGCGACATAACCGATGGGGATCTGGTTAGGATTTGTCAGACGCGATCCAAGGTGGGCGCCCACGTTGCCGACATAAGCCACGTCCAACACGAACCCGCCCAGCTGCCGCTGCACGTTCAGGGTGTAGTCATTGATAACACCAGGAAGTCCGGTCGACCTCGGTGTCCAGCTGGTTCCGGAGAAGTTATCAAAGGTGGGGCTGATGAAGGGCGGAGGTGTGAAGGCCGCGTAGCCGTTTTCCACCAGCATCGCCGGAGTAACTCCGTTGTTCACCGTGTTGGTCACAACATTTGCATTGAAGCCATCCGCCAAAATTGCAAAACCGTTTCCATTGCTGGATCCGTCAATGCTGATGTAGAGGCCGTACCCGGCATGGACCACAGTCTTTTTGTCAAGTTGATAGGCAAAGCCAATTCGCGGCTGTGCCATCACGTACCGGGTATCCGCCAAGCGCGAGCAATTGCAGGTATTTGGGCCACTCCCCTGATAAACGAGCGCTCCCGGGATACCGCCTGCGCCAGGATTGGGAAGGTTGGGATCAAAGCTGGAAGCGACATGCACCCCATTCACGTGGTTGTTCACGGTCAAAGTCCAGGGGATGTCATAGCGGAATCCGAGGTTGAGGGTCAGGTTCGGAAGCAGCCTATAGTTGTCCTGGATATATGTGGCCAGGTACTTGAAGCGATTTTCAGCGCCGAAGGGGTTGTCTACCTGCTGCGTGGTGTCAAATGCGCCGGCCATCAGGCTGGCGAAGCCATCTCCCGAATTGCCAACGCCGGGAAGTGCGGTCTCGGTTGAGTTCATCGCGTCGACAATACTGTCCAGGGTCTTGATATTGCCTTCAATCCTGTCGTATTCCGCGCCTACCTTCATTTGATTCTTTCCCTTCGTCCAGGAGACGAAACCACTGCCAATATAGGTGTTCTCTTTGTTGGTGCTGCCGCCGCCGCCGCCGGTGCTGGCGTAGGGGCATAGATTGAGGTTGCAATAAAACTGCGGGGTAATGGGAAGCGCGTTCCCTATGCCAAAGGTGTTTACGATGTTGCTGTAGGGTGAAGTACCGTTTTGCGTGTCGTAGTTGTATCCCAGGCCCAGGTGCATCAGCAGGGATGCGGAAAAGGTATGATCGTAACCTATGCGTGCCAGTGCGAGATTATTGTTCCCTACGTTGTCGCCATAAGTGGAAATGGGCGGTAAAAAGATGGTGCTGGTAGATACGGTGTTGATTGGTCCCATGGAGAAGAATCCATGAAAAAGATTACTCTCGTTTAGATTGTAGTCAAGCCTGCCGCCGTAACGATCCTCGTTTACGTTGCTTACGCCGGTTTGACGGAAGTTATTAATCAAACTGTCGTTGATCGGCTTGGGAAGATATTTGACATATTCGGCTCCCGTAGCCGAGATCTGGCTGGGAGACATGGTGTTCGGAACTCCGTTGTAGTTATACTGCTGCCGCGCGCAGTTACCTAAGGCATCGCAGACGGTCGATCTTGGATCGTAGATATTTCTACCCAGTGCGGAGAAGTCACCGGTTCGTTCAGCCATGGTGGGAATCGTGGTTAAGCTGTTGGTAACTCCGCCCGCCAGGCGGAATCCGCTGTAAAAGGCAAAGAAGAAGAGTTTGTCTTTTCCGTTGAAGAGGTGCGGGATGATGACCGGTCCACCGATGTTTACACCAAACTCGTTCTGGTGGGTGACGGGTGTAGTGGTGGCGAAATACCCCGCGGCGTCCAGCGCTGTGTTTCTAATGTATTCGTAGGCTTGCCCGTGAAAGGCGTTGGTTCCATTGCGCGTGGTGTAGGTGAGGTTGCCGCCGGGTGTGCGGCTGAATTCGGCGGAGAAATTGTTTTGCACCAGGGAGAATTCCTGTAGTGCTTCAACCGGCACCGGCTGGATGCGGTAATCGCCGCTCTGATTGGCAGAGATGAACGGAATGCCGTCGTACATGACGGCGCCGCCCCAAGCCTGCCCACCACTAATCGTGGTCGAGAACTCCTGCCCTTGCGCCCCCGTAGATCCGTATCCTATAGCAGCGGTGTCTGCGACGCCGGGCATCAAATCGGCGACACTGGTCACGCTACGGGCTGCACCGGTCATGGCGATAGGCAGATCGTCGAACGTCTTCTGATCGATCGTTGTGGAGGCCTGAGAGGTAGTGGTTTCCAGTTGGCTGGCCAAACCCTTGACCTGGACCGTGGCGGTCGCGGTTCCGACTGGGAGAACCTCGTTGACGTCGACCGTCTTATTGAGGCCCACGTTTACACCTTGCTGCTCTACGCGTTCAAATCCGGGAGCAGAAACCGTCAAAGTGTAGGTTCCTACCGGAACCAAGGGGAAGACGTACTCGCCCGAGGACGAGCTTTTCGTATTGAGCGGCGCACTTGTTTCAACACTTGTGAGGGTAACGTCGGCCTTCGGAATGACCGCTCCAGAGGGATCGTGGATTGTACCAACCACAGAGCCTCCGCCAGATTGCGCTAGCAGGAAGGATCCATTGAGACATGCGTACGCAAGGATTCCGAGAACGAGTATCCGAAAGCACTTCATTGCAATCTCCTCCAAAAAATTCGACCTACGGTTCCAGTTGTCGACCCTTCGGTTCCGCTTACGTGGATAGTGTTGCGGGTGGGAACTCTTATCGGTCGGTCAGTTCCGAGGGGCTCCCTACAGCCAACAACTATCGATTCCCGGCAACGCCTAAGCTCTGCGTACAGTAGGCGGTCGTCAGGCCTGCGCCTCTAAGCGCTTGATTCTGGTAAGCGGGATGACCGTATTTGATGCCTTACGCACTTGTCAACCTGAAATTTTGAATTGCGATCAATTTCTGTGGAATATGCTACTTAATGGGAAAATTGCGGCGGTTTTCCCCCTAGATGTGAGACGAATGACCCCGTCAGAGCGCGTCCTTTCAATCTCTACAGGAGGGCCGGTCGTGTCCCTGAGGGGCTCTCCGATGGCGCTTAAGCGCTTACTCGTGGTATGGTAGTCCCGCCCAATACCGGCGGCGGGAGAATCGAAAATGAAGGCGCTGTACTACCCGGCCTGGGGGAACCTTGAGGTCAGAGACGTTCCGATCCCGACGCTGCTTGACGGCGAAGTGCTGGTCCGTGTTTCCAACTGCGGCATATGTGGCTCGGAGTTGGAGACGTTTCGAGATGCGAGCAAACGGAGGACGCCACCATTGATCATGGGCCACGAATTCTGTGGTCAGGTTGAAGAGGTTCACGGCGCGCAGGTCGACCGATTAAAAGGACGCCGGGTGATTGCCCATGCTGTGGTTCATTGTGGAGAATGTTCAGCCTGCCTAAGAGGCGACACGAATCTCTGTCTCCGCCGGCAGGTCCTTGGAATGGATCGCCCTGGTGCATTCGCGGAGTACGTGGCGGTTCCTGAGCGGGTTCTGATTCCCTGGCCAGAAGATCTCCCTGCCGCCACGGCTGTGTTCACCGAGCCACTCGCGAGCGGTATCAACGCCATGCGTCAAGGACCAAACGCCAGAAGATCAAGAGTTGTGGTTATCGGAGCCGGACCGATCGGACTTATGTGTCTTTTCGCCGCAAAACGCGTGTATCAGTCGAGCGTGGTGATCTCTGACCGTATTCCCCAGCGCCTGGATGCCGCCCTGATCCTGGGAGCGGATCTGACGGTACACTCTTCGCACCAAAACCTGGCAACGGAGACCCTGAAATACTGGGCCGGCGAGCGCGCCGAGTTTGTGATTGATGCAGTCGGCAGCTCCGAGACCAAACTTCTTTCCCTCGACCTCGTAGAACCCGGCGGAATGGTGGTATGGGTCGGACTGCACGAGGACCGGATCGAACTGAATAGCTATGCTTTGACCCTCGGGCAAAAGTGCGTGGGAGGTACCTATTCCGGATCGATGGACGATCTCAGGCAGAGCGCCAAACTTTTAGCCGTTGGAGATTTTGAGACAAGTTGGGCCACGAGGTACCCGTTGGAGGAAGGCGAAACCGGATTTCGCGACATGCTGAAGGGCGAGGGAAATAAGATCAAGGCAATTCTGCAATTCTAAGGAGCGTTAGTTCACCACAGGAGATTGAAATCGTCGGAGAAGCTTGCCGGATCAGAAACATGAACCAAATCAGAGCTCGCACGCACATGAGTTTGAACGCTTGCGACCCGCGAATTTCTTAAGTCCGTTTTCGGAGGAGCGTACAAATCGTTGCGAAATTAAGAGCCGGGTGCCAACCTTGTTTTCGGAAAAGTGGAGAAAGCGAGCGCAGATTTCCCGGGATCCCATGCCCAGGTTGCGAACTACGGGAACAACGAAGCTTTCGCCCGCTTCGACAGAAGTGACGCTCACTGATAGCAACCGCCCAGGCCATGAATCGAGCTTAAGTCGTCGCCGCCGGGTGCACCGCTTGACCTTCATGCCATACGCCCTCGGAGGGAGCAAAGGTATGGAATCCGCAAGAGGTTTCCGTTATCATCCCATCTGGTTGAAAAAGGGCATCGTATCCTTTTTCCGTAGTTCTTCAGAAAGTGACGAGCCCTCGAGTAGATAAATGCGGAAAAAGACGAAGGTCGCACCTACGAGCGGCAGCGACAAATACGAGATGCTGATAGGCGAGCGCCGGCAGCACATCCTGGAACTGATCCAGAAGCAAGGAAGAGTGCTCGTAACTGATTTGTCGAGTGAACTGAAGATTTCACAGATCACGATTCGCAAAGACCTGGATTGGCTGCAGGCTCGGGGACTGATTCAGCGCTCTCACGGGGGCGCCCTGCGTATTCCTTCGAGCGCCCTGGCCGATCCTACCTTGCGGGAAAAGCAGAAACACCATTCCCTTGAAAAACAGAAAATTGCTGCGGCCGCCGTCAAAATGGTTGAAGAAGGCCAGTGTGTCATTCTTGATTCCGGGACAACAACGACCGCCATTGCGCTGGGGTTGAAGCGCTTCAGCCGGTTGACAGTGATCACCAATGCCGTAAACATCGCCGCGGAACTTGCGGGCACGGATTTCGAGGTAATTCTGGTAGGTGGGACGCTGCGGAAGAATTCGTTCTCCCTGGTCGGACCGCTCGCGGAGGACAATCTTGAAGAGATGCATGCAGATATTCTGTTCCTCGGCGTAGATGGGTTCGACCTGGAGGTCGGCATCACAACTCCGAACTTTCTTGAGTCTCGAGTGAATCGGGCCATGGTGAAGGCTGCCCGGAAGGTCGTGGTTGTTTGCGATTCGAGTAAATTCAATCACCGCAGTTTGTCGCGGATCATGCCGCCTGGCGCCATTCAGTACCTCATCACCGATCGCAACCTGCCGAGTGAAGCTGTCGATGGGCTGCGGGCCCACAACATAGATGTGACACTAGTCTGACCAGCCCGCGACGCGCGTTCCCTTAAATTGCGCCGCATCGGGAGTTGCGGTGCTCGATGGACGAATGCCTCTGCGCTTGGCTGCTTAACCAAGAGTGCAGAGGCAGACTTTGACCATGAAGATCCGTCAACGGTCGCTGATCTGGCGAGCACTCTGCGCGTATCCAGTGGAGTTGAGTGACTGCACCGCTCAACGTTGTCGCAGATGTCGCGACGATTGGCCGCTACATCTTCCTCGCAAATTTTCATGAATTGAAGGCCGGCGAAGTGACGACACCACGCGTGCAGCATGATATAGAAATCAAGTTGCTGGCGCACTCTGGAGCCCAACTCCACACGAATGCCCCGATGTCCAAGTTCAACGGCCAAGGCTCGGGTACAAGCGATGATCGCGCCTTTGGTAGCTGCATAAGCGGAGTGCTCCGGCGCCCCTTGCAACCCGTGGATCGAGATCAGGTTGCAGATGGAACCGCTGCCCTGTTTCACCATCGGTTCGCAAAGTTGCTGAGTGAGCAGAAACGGCGTACGGAAATTGACCTCGAAGAGGGTGTCCAATTCCTGCGGATTGATTTTCAAGAATGGGCTATTGAAGGTGATACCGGCGTTGTTCACCAGGCAATCGATTCCACCAAGAAAATCCAGGGCTGCCTCCCCCATGCGAATCGACGCGCCCGCGTCGGTGAAATCGGCCTTGATGGTGGTAGCCCGCCGTCCCATCGTTTGGATTTCATGCGCAGCCGCGACGGCCGCCTGTGGTGCGTGGCTGTAGTGGAGCGCGACATCCGCACCCTGCCGCGCAAACTCCATCGCGATTTCAAGCCCGATGCCCGTACCGGCACCAGTCACCAACACTCGCTTGCCGGCAAGTTTTCCTGTTTCGCTCATGTTCCGCCTGCCTAGCTCACCAGTCGCGATGATAACCCGCGGTCCAGCCTCCATCGACCACCAGGATGTGGCCGGTGACATACTTCGCATCGTCGGATGCGAGAAAGAGCACGGCCGCCGCAATGTCGTCGCCGTCGCCTGGCGTGCCCAGAGGGATATGGCTTAGCATGCTGTCTCTCTGCTTGTTCTCCGGGCTGTAGAACATCGAACGAGTCCCTTCGGTAAGGATGGAGCCGGGAGCGACTCCATTCACGCGTATCCCGTATTGACCCACCTCCAAAGCATGCGACCGGGTGAAATTTGCTACTCCCGCCTTGGCCGCAGTGTAGGAGCACTGCAGCCGTGCCGGCACCAGTCCGAAAACCGAAGTGATATTGATGATGGTGCCTTTGCGGCGAGCGATCATACTGGCAGACACCGCGCGGGAGCAGAAGAAGACCCCATCCAGGTCGACGCGAATAATTGTGTGCCAGTCGGCATCAGAGAATTCGTGAATAGGAACTCGGTTCTTGCCCACGTTGATCCCCGCATTATTCACCATGATGTCAATCGGGCCCAGATCAGATTCGATCTTAGAGATCATAGTGTTGACCGCGGCAACGTCCGAGACGTCCGCTGTGTACCCTTGGGCTTTGCCGCCGCGCCCGCGAATCTCCACGCAGGTCGCTTCCGGCTCATGCAAATCGTTTACTGCAACAATGGCTCCGTTCTCCGCCAGCATCAGCGCAATGGAACGGCCGATTACCCCCGAAGCGCCAGTGACCACCGCAATTCGACCTTGCAAATCAACTTTCATAGTTACTCCTCAATCTGCCGACGGCCAAACCAGTGCGCCCTCAGGACGCTTGCCCTGAAGAAAATCGCGAGCTGATTCAGCTGCCTTCACCTGCAATGCTTCCACGGCACGCAAGGAGACTGAGGCCGCGTGGCTGGTCAAAAGCACATTGCGCATACTACGCAGCGGGCTATTCGCCGGCAAGGGTTCCCGTTCAAAGACATCGAGACCGGCGGCCAAGACCTTGCCGCTGGTCAATGCCTCCACCAGGTCAGATTCGTGAATCACCCCGCCGCGCGAGGTGTTGATAATCAACACGCCGGGCTTCATGGTTGCGATGGTCTCACGCCGGACGAGGTGCGCGGTCGCGGCAACCAGGGGGCAATGGAGCGAAATAATATCGGCGGTCTTAAACAGCCCTTCCATGTCAATCCGCTCCACTCCCTCCTGGGCGAAAACGGAGTCATCCAAAAATGGATCGGCCGCCACGATGCGGAAGCCGAAAGCCCTGGCCTTGCGAGCCACGCGTCGTGCAATCGCTCCAAACGATACCAGGCCCAGAGTCATGTCGAGAAATGCCGGGATGGGCAGATAGGGTCCGACGCCCCATTCACCGTGGGCAATGCCCGCATGATCCTGAGGGATGCGCCTCGCCAGGCTCAGCATCATCGCCATGGCATGATTGGAAACCTCTTCCAGGCAATAGGTAGGCACATTGGCCACCCCAATGCACAACTCCCGGGCAGCGTCGAGGTCTATGTTGTCGACGCCGACGCCGTAGCGGACAATTCCTTTCAACTTCGGCAGGGCTTTCATCACGCGGCGTGTGATCGGAGCCCACTGCACCAACAAAGCGTCAGCGCCCCGGCATCGCGCCACGACATCGTCTTCCGTAACACATTTTGGCTGGGACTCGTGGAGCTCAAACCCTGCTGCCTCTATGACGGCTCTTTGCAAATCAAGAGACGGGAAACTGTTGTCGCTAATGACGGCTTTCAAGATGAGCATGCCCTGCCTTTTCGAAATTTGTGCGCTTAGACGTCGGAGTAAATCAACATGCGGGCAGCCTCAAGAATGTCTTCTCTCTGGCCGCGAAAAGCCCACACCTGGGATACATCCTCACAAGCGTGCTCGCCACCAGGTCCACCAATAGCGGGTACATGGTACTCCCACACCAGGCTCCCATTCGATCGCGTTACCTGGTAATTGCCCGGATCGAACTCACGCGGTTGCCAGTAGGGTTCGAGGTTAGGAAAGTTAGGGAAGAAGAAGTCCACCTCGGGTGCGAGCCATGTGCGATCTCCGCCAGAGTTGTGCCATTGAGCACTCTTGTAGAAGTCGCGCGCGGTTTCTGCGGCGGCGAGCGCAGGATGGGTCCAAAAAAAATTCCGTTCCGACCCAGGCGTGAATAGTCCCAGTATGCGTCCACCGTAGGGCAGCACCAGCGCGACGGTGCCATCTGGGCTTTTCCAGGCCTCGGTGGGCTTATCCGCGGAGGCCAGCGTCGCGACCAGTTTGCCATTCATGCCGGCCGCCAAGATACGAAATCCTTACCCGGCTTCATCCATATCGTTTGCACAGCCGGCGTCGGCAGCGCACAAGGCCAATACAAGGTTGAGCTTTCTCCGGGCGCCTGGCAGGCAGCGATCGTCGTAGCCACGTGGTGAGTGTTTCTACTCATTCCAGAGAACCCGATAAGGATTTTCGATCACCTCGGCGATCCGTTCGAGGAAGGTCGCCGCGAGAACGCCATCGGCTACCCGGTGATCAACCGATAAGTTGAGGACAACTGTTGGCCGGACGACCAGCGCCTTCTGTTCGACCCACGGTCGCTCCCGCAGTTTGCCCGCGGCAAGAAGGAAGCTCTGACCCGGGGTGATAATTCCTTCAAAACGATCTACGCGGTACATGCCGAGGTTGCTGAGTGTGCCGACGCCGCCTTCCAAATCGACAAAAGACAGGCGGCTCTGTCGTGCTCTATCCATGAGTGCGGCACGGCGCGTGACCAGCTGCGGCAATGGCAACCGGTCCACTTCTGAAAGTACAGGCGCCACGACTCCACGATCGGTCGCCACGGCGAGGCCCAGGATGACCTGGTTGCGCCGGCGTACTTCACCCTCCCACACCGCATTCATCGCAGGCATAGCGGCCAGGGAAAGTGCCAGTGCGCGGAACAACAGGTCAGTGTAGGTGAGCTTCGCACCCGCGCTCCGGCAGACAGGCTCGCTGAGGTCGTGATAGAGGGCAACCAGTTTTTGCGCGTTGACCTCAAGCGACACCGAAAAAGCTGGTATGGTGCGTACACTTTCCGTCATGCTGCCGGCGATCAACTGCCGCCGTTTCGCATCCGCCTGACTGTTGGTCGCCGCAGGGCGCGGCGGCGCGGGCGGCGCAAAATCCAGTAGATCCTTTTCTACAATGCGCCCGTCGGGCCCGCTGCCTCTTACGGTAGCGATGTCGATACCAAGTCGTCTGGCTTGCCGCCTGGCGCGCGGTGATGACCGAGGAGACGTCCGAGGCGATGACCCGAAGGTCTCACTTGGATTTTCCTTTTCGAGCGCCCGGTCTACCTGGACGGAAGCATCATGGGCAGGCTGAGCTATGCCGCCAACAGGAGCAAGAGGGGATGAAGGCGCAGGAGTGGAAGAGCCTTTCCCAACCGTATCAAGGAGCGCCAACGCGGTTCCTACAGGCACGGTCATGCCTTCTTCGACCAAAATATCCCGCAAAACACCGTCTATGTTGGACTCGACATCCATATCGACCTTATCCGTTGAGACGGACAGCAGGGGCTCATCTTTCCTGACCGTGTCTCCCGGTTTTTTGAGCCAGACGCCGACCGTGGCTTCTGTCATGGTCAGGCCCAATTGCGGCATGGAGATTGTAACCGTCATAGCGTCTTACCCATCATGCTCTCGATCTCCTGAACGATACGTTCGACCGAGGGAACGAGATAGGCGTCAACCGTCGGGCTGAAGGAATGGGGAGCCGCAAGTGCGCAGATCCGGAGTATGGGTGCATCGAGCTCATCCAGCGCTTCGCATGCGGCGACCGCTGCGATCTCTGCCGCCATGCCGCAGGTCGCATAGGCCTCGTCGACAATGGCCAGCCGGCCGGTCCTGGCCAACGAATTGAGCATCGTTGTTTTATCCAATGGAACCAAAGTCCGGGGATCGATCACCTCGGCGGAAATCCCTTGCTCCTGAAGCTTCTCTGCAGCCTGCAGCGCCCGGTCGACCATCTTGCCCATCGCGACCACCGTGACATCCCTTCCAGGGCGCAAGACTCTGGCCTGCCCGAACGGGATGAGATATTCCTCTTCAGGAACGTGACCCTTGGTGTTGTAGAGGCCTTTGTGCTCGAGGAAGATCACCGGATTTTCATCTCTTAGCCCGGTCTTGATCAAGCCTTTGACGTCATAAGGCGTTGAAGGCAGAACGACCTTCAGGCCAGGAATATGGGCAAAGAAAGACCAGAAGGTGTGGGAGTGATGTGGGCCGGTGCTGCGAACACCCCCGCCTGCTGCACGCAGCATGAAGGGTACTTTGAACCTGCCGTTCGAGATGTAGTGAATGGTTGAGGCTTGCTGAACGATCTCTCCCATCGCCTCCAGCGTGAAATCCATGAAGACGATATCCACGATGGGATGGCTGCCAGCGAGCGCCGCTCCAATGCCGAAGCCCGTTTGGGCGCGTTCTGCAATGGGTGTGTCGCGGACTCGAGCTTCGCCGAATTCCTCCCACAAGCCGCGGCTCTGCTGGAAGTTGCCGCCACGCGGCCCAATGCCCTGCCCTATATAGAAGATGTTGGGATTGCGCCGCATCTCTTCGCGCACACCTTCGACGCCCGCCTGGGCATAGGTGATGACGCGCTGCGCTTCGGTGAAAGGCTCGACCGCAGATGGAACTTCCAGGTTGGTTTCAGACATGGTCTCCCTCTCGCCTCAATCAGAGAATACGTGGCGTAAAGCTGTACTTTCGTCTTCCAGTGCGCTGGCCAGGGCGAACTGCGCCGCATCTTCCAGCACCGCCGCAACCTCGCTGTCTGCCTTCTCGAAATCCTCCGCGGTGAGCATCCGAACCGCGATCGCATCATCCTTCAGCTTCCTAACCGGATCCCGTTCCTTCCAGGCCGCCACCTCCTCCCGGGTTCGGTAAGCGACGCCGGGATCACCCTCGTGATGGCCGTACCAGCGGTAGGTGAGGCATTCCAACAACGTGGGGCCGCCGCCGCTGCGAGCTCGCGCGATGGCTTCTCCCGCTTTTTCGTAGACCTCAAGCACGTTGTTGCCGTCCACCTGCAAACCAGGTATTCCATAAGCCGTGGCGCGGCTGGCTACATTGGTGTTTTTCGTCGCCTTGGAAAAAGGCATCTCGGTTGCATAGAGATTGTTTTCGCAGACGAAAACCACCGGAATTTCCCACGTCGCGGCCATGTTGAGGCCCTCGTGAAAAGCGCCGTTATTCGACCCCCCATCGCCGAAAAAAGCGACTGCAACCTGATCGGTACCTCTCAACTTAGCACTTAGACCGGCCCCGGAGGCAATCAGGATACCGGGAGGTACGACACCATTCGAGCCCAGGAAGCCGACGGTCGGATCGTACAGGTGCATGGTGCCGCCACGACCGCCGGAGCAGCCGGTAACCGCACCCAAAAGCTCCGCCATGGCCTCGCGTGGGGTGACACCTTTGGCGAGGGCATGGCCGTGCCCGCGGTGTGTGCTGGCAACATAGTCGTCAACCCTCAATTGGGCACAAACCCCGGCCGCCACCGCTTCTTCTCCGATGTACACATGAATGAACCCGGGCATCCTGCCGGTGCGGAAGACTTCACGCGCCTTGAGTTCAAATTCTCGAATCAAGACCATGTTGCGATAAAGGGACAGGGTCAAGCCCCGATCCAACTTAGTGTTCTTGGTTGGTGTCATTTCTATTGTGCCTCCAGGTATTTGGAAGTCCCTATCGCCAATACGGCGGCGACCAGAAAGCCGACTCCCAGAGAGAAGGATTCCCGATCCCTGGCTTCCACCTCGCGCAGATAGCCGCTCCAGCCCCAGAAGGCTCCGCCGGCAAGCATCAGCGCCGTGCCGGTCAGGATCCAGAGGCCGCTTGCCGAAAGCGTACTGCTGCTGTGCAGCGAGATGAGCGGGATGACCGTTCCGAACGCTCCAGCAGTTCCATTCATCACTGCACCGGCGACGGCCAAGCCGAGCTTGTGGACGCAGAGCCCGCACCCAGCTGGGCGACTCCCCATAATAAGCCCATGAGAAATGGCGGCAAGATCTGTTTGGGAGTGAGCGACGCATAAACTGCGGTCAAGTGTGGCAAAACCGCAAATGCCAGAGCGAACGGGACCACGATGAGGGAGAAGATGGAATAGAGCAGCCAAAAATTCTCCCATTTCAATCTCCTGACCCATTTCAGGGGCCACATGCTCATGCCAACACTAGCGCCTGCTACAAAGGTAAGGAAGAACCCAGCTAAATGTTCATGGCAGCCAGTCGCTAGCAGATGCGAGTTCCGTTGACCGGCTGAGAACGCGATGCTTCGGATGCTGAACGGGTGAACGCCATTCCGTTGTAAAGACGGGCGGAGAGGGTGTCAACGTATTTTCAGCCTATTGAACGGAGTTTGCCCCTTGTCTTAGCCGGGGTAAGGAAGATGCACGAAAGGTGTTCAGTGGAACGAACACGCCAGCTCTTCACTCCAGGAAAGAGTAGTATTCGAGCTCCAGTTTAATTCACCAAAAAAGTTGGAACGAGAATGAACAACTTGTCACAACGTATCGCAGCAGCCAAAGTTGCTGCGGGGCATGTCTTGTGCTGGTGGTTAGGTGGTTCTGGCTTCGTCTTCAAAACGGCGAAAGGGACTGTCGTCTATCTCGATGCTTACCTTTCCGATGCGGTCAAGGGAATCTTTGGCGCGGATCGCGCCTTTGCGCCGCCGATCGATCCATCAGATGCGCGGGCCGATGCCTTCATTGCCACGCATTGGCACGAAGACCACCTGGATCCTGGATTCATTCCGACCGCCGCGCGGAACAATCCGCATGCGAAGTTCATTATGCCTCCGAGTGCGACCGCCCACGCTCTAAGCTGGGGAGTCACTCGCACCCAGATAGTCCCGTTGCAGTGGGGCCAGACAGTGCAGGTTGCGGATGTGACTGGTCGAGGCAACACCGGCGCGGCACGAGGCGAATATCCCGGGCTGGGAAGTTCCCGACGCGATGGGCGTTCTGCTCAGCACTGGCGAACTCACCATCTATCACTGCGGTGACACGGAGTACGATGTCCGTTTGCGCCGGCTGAAGACGCGCCATCCCGATGTTGCTTTACTTTGCATCAACGGGATCACGGGCAACATGGACGCGCATGAGGCTGCCTTGATGGCCTGGCATTTAGGGGCCAGCATTGTGGTGCCGATCCATCATTACCTGTGGGCAGTAACCACGGGCACCGCGGAAGAGACACTCAACCCGGAGCTTTTCGTCAACACCTATGGCCGACTGGGCGGGCCGGGAAAAGCAATCGTCCCCACCATCGGGGAAGAGATCGACCTGGTTCGGCAACGGTAGAAGAACCCATGGCGAAACACCTGTCAGTCGAGAAGCTGAGAAGATTTTGTGTCGAAGCACTGGAGAAGGCCGGCCTTTGTTCTGACGACGCCGAGACCGTGGCTGAAGTGCTGGTGATGACCGACACATGGGGCACGTTTTCCCACGGCACCGGCGCTCTGCGAAATTACCTCAACTCTCTCCGTGCCGGCGGGATGAATCCACGCAGCAGGCCCGAAGTGGTAGTGGAAGGCGACAACTGGGTTCTGGTTGACGGACACTCCGGCATGGGCATGCTGGGTTGTTGTTTGGCTATGAACGCGGCGATCGAGAAAGCCCGCACCCATGCGATCGCCTGGGCCGGTGTGCGCAACAGCAACCATTTTGGCGCCGCCGGATATTACGCCAACATGGCAGTACGCCACGACATGTTGGGCATCGCCATGAGCAATGCCGATCCAAACATGGTGGTCCCAGGCGCCTGCGGACGCATCATCGGCAACAATCCACTGGCCTATGCGGTGCCTGCGGGTGAGGAATACCCGATTCTGCTGGATATTGCACTCAGCGCGGTGGCCGCGGGCAAGATTATCGCCATGAAGGAACTTAAACAGCCAATCCCCTCCACATGGCTCACTGATGCAGAGGGGATGCCGGTGGACGAGGTGGGCGATTGGCCGGCGAGTGGATCGATGTTGCCGATGGCTGGCCATAAAGGCTACGGCATCGCATTGCTGATCGAGACTATGGCCGGCCTTCTGCCCGGCGCTGGAGTGCTCGATGAGGCGAAGAGCTGGATTTTGAATCCAACCGCGAAAGGCTCCCTGGGTCAGTCGTTCATTGTGATCAACCCGGGGATCATGCTGCCCATAGGCGATTTCAAACACCGGGTGGATACGATGATCCGCAAGCTACGCGGGTCGCCCAAGGCGAAAAATTCGACGCGCGTCTACCTTCCCGGCGAGATTGAATGGGAACGCAGAGAAGATGCGCTCACGAAGGGGATTCCCTTGCCTGCACATGTGCTCGCTTCCCTTCATGACGCGGCCCGGGATCTCGGCTTAGATACTGTACTGCTGAAAACAGAAGAAGTCGAACAATGAAGCACCGCCCCCGATTCTTGCAGCTTGCCGGCCGCCTGGGCGCCTTTCCCGGCGTGGCCACACGCCAGCTTCAACCGCTCGCGCAGAATAAGAAGGTGGCGAAAGGCGCGGATACAATGGCCGTTACGCTGGATAGCGGATGGCTTATCGCTACCGATCCTGACAATGCCGGGCGCGATCAGGCCTGGTTCCGCAGTCCACAACCTGGCGCCAAAGCAACGCGCGTTCCATCGGTTTTGCAAGAGACCTTTCCCGCATATCACGGCCTGGCCTGGTATTGGCTGCAATTCAAGCCCGAGCCGCAGCCGTTCGCGCACAGTTGGGATCCGAAGTGCTTACCATAGGGGAGCGGGAACCCTCGTCCGCGGGTCGTAATCGAAGGAGGATGCTTGCCTTTTATCGGGATCGATGTAGGTACTTCGTTCATCAAGGGTGCCTTGTTGGACACCGACGGATGCCGCGTGGAGTATGTGCGACGCATTCCCTTCCCCGAGGCGCTCCCCGGCCTGGATCCCCTGTACTGCGAGTTTGCTCCTGGGCAAGTGCTCGCGGCCACGCGAACGCTGATCGAGGAACTTGCAACCCTGGCGCCAGACTGCACGGGCCTGGTTATGTGCACGCAGTTGGGTTCCATGGTCATGATGAACGGCCAGGGCCAGGCTGCCTCCAACTGTTTTGGATGGCGTGACCAGCGTGCCCTACAATCGCACCCTGGTGGCGGGGGTTCGTATTACAAGCTTCTTCAGGAAAGAATCGACGCGCTGTTTCTCGGCGAACTTGGCAACGAGTTGCCGGTTGGGTCACCGGCAACGTTTCTCTTTTGGCTCGCGGAACAGGGAAAGCTCGAACCTGGTCTCATCCCAGTATCGCTCGGGGACTTCGCGTTGAGTTCCCTATGTAATGAAGCGCCGTCAGTCGACGTCACGACTGCGATGACTTATGAATTGCTTAAGCTGTCCACCTCGCAATGGCATCCGGATGTGATCGAAAAGTTGGGCCTTTCCGCCGTCCGCTGGCCAACCTTGCGAAAACAAGGGGAACGCGCTGGATACATGAAGATCGGCCAAGCGACCATCCCCTGCTTCGTTGCCGTTGGTGACTATCATTGTGCTTTGTTGGGGGCTCTCCTTTTGCCGGACGAGCTATCGCTCAACATTTCTACCGGCTCGCAGGTGAGCCGCATTGTGCCTACTCTTGCACCGGGCGACTACCAGACCCGGCCCTACTTTGACGGGAAGTTTGCCAATACCATCTCCCATTTGCCCGCGGGCCGATCGTTGAACGTTCTGGTCGACCTGCTCACCGAGATCGCGAAGGCACAAGGCGAGAGCCTGGCTGAGCCATGGTCGTACATCGCTTCAGCCGCAGCGGGCGTCCATAGCACTGATCTGAAGGTGGACCTGAGTTTTTATCCTGGACCGTGCGGAGAGCGCGGCGGCATCACAAACATCAGCGAGAAGACTCTGAACGTCGGCACACTGTTCCGCGCGGCCTTTGAGAACATGGCGGAAAATTACTACGCGGCTGCTTCCCGTGTATGGCCCGATCATTCGTGGCGAGGGATCGTCTTTTCCGGCGGTCTGGCGCTCAAGCTACCGCAATTGCGACACATTATTGAGGACCGGTTTCAAACGGAATCGCGGCTCTGTGCGGTAGCCGAGGATGCGCTTTGTGGCCTGCTGATATTGGCCAAGGCGTTCAGTGGAAAGACCTCCGTCGAGAAAGCAACCATCGAGCTTCGAGAGCGATACGATCTTTACGGCGCCACGCCAGGAACTTGAAGTCGCCTCGTCTCCGCGCGTCAGTCACCCGACAGCTGCAGGCTCATATCCCGTGCCGCGCGAACCATTTCACCGCCCAATTCCCGCAACCGGGCGCTGGGAATTTGTTGGGTCGAGCCCCGGACGGAAATTGCTGCGATCACCACGCCCCAGGAATCGACTACCGGAGCCGCGACCGCTCTCGCGCCCAGGGCATGCTCTTCATCGTTGACTGCGTAACCATTGGCTCGTACTTCAGCCAAGTGGGCCTTGAGCCCCGAGAGGGAAAGAATGGTTTTGCTGGTGAACCCGGCCAATTCACGGCCGGTCAGAAGCTGGTCGAGTTCGTCATCCGGCAAGTGGGCGATCAGGGCCTTCCCCTGAGCCGTGCAATGCAGATCGAGGCCTTCCGCCGGCACCTTGCATTACCAGACTGCTCGTCGCTGGTCTGCTCACTAGCATGGTGTCCACCGTCCTTGCGTTCTAGTCCTGCCCATGTACCTGATAGCCAAGCCCTCGTAAGATCGAGGCCAGCTCACCCAGCCTGTCGGCCTGCATCGGCTGCACCGGAAGCTGCGGATTACCAACCGGTGGCCCAATCAGGTTCAACGTCGTCTTCATTACGCTGAACCAGTGGGGACCCTGGCCACGACTGGAGAACGCTGCAAATTCCAGGCGCATCAACTTCGACAGCGACCGCCACTGTTCACGCGCCGACTGAAGGTCGCCGCGCACAGCGATGGCTTCATAGAGTGCACGGGCCGCACGCGGCACGATGCTGGGGATGCCCGAGATCCATCCGCGCGCGCCGTGACAAAGGCCCTCGAAAGCAACCGAGTCGATTCCGCAGTACACGCGCAACGCGCCGTCAGATTCCTGGATAAGCTCGCAGATGCGATCCGGTTCAGGGTTTGACATCTTGACCGCGGCAATCGCGCCTTCCTGGAACAACGCTAGTAACTGATGCGTTTTAAGATCGATACACGTTAACGGAATGTTGTGGTACAGAATGATTGGCAGATCGACCGCGCCAGCGATGTGCCGGTAGTGGTCCATCGTTTGCTCCGCAGTCGGCGCCATATAGTAGGGCGGCACAATCAACAGAGCATCTGCCCCGGCAGCCGCCGCATGCTTCGACAGTTCAATGGTCAACCGCGTGCTGTAGTGGTGAGTACCTGCCCACAGAGCCACCCGGCCATTATTCAGCTCGATGACCTTGTCGAGAACGCGCTTGCGCTGCTCGATCTCAAGGGCGCAGAACTCACCCGAACTGCCCAGCGGGGAGAGCCCGTTGGCGCCTTCAGCGATCAGCCAGTCAATATGCGGCTGCAGAAGCTGAAGGTCCATTTCTCCCTCACCCGTAAACGGAGTTACGGACGAAGCCACGATGCCTGCGGGCAGAGGATCGAGCGAGCCTGGTTTGCTTGATTTAGCTAACGTCTGCGGTACGGTCACTGCGGACATCCAGATGCCTCCACCGGTTTTTTTGAGCGTTTACAAATTGGTACAGTCGACGAACCATAGCACCGCCAAAACATGATCGTCAAATGATGCAGCGGTTATTGATTCGGCGTCTCCAACGACGAATGAGTGGCGTTGAGAGCGGCACAGTGATCGAACTCTGTCCACAAGAGCCAGATGTTTTCCCACTTCCAGCGGGACATGAACCGCATGGGTATGGCATAGGCGCCGTTCATGACCGCCGCCAACAGAACCAGCAAGAAACCTATGACGACGCCGATTTCCTTGGGACTGAGATTCAACTCGATCGCCCTTCTTATTCCGGTGAGCCAGCAAGCGGCACGATAAGGCCGCCGTCCACGACAACGATAGAACCCGTCATGAAGCTGGCCCGGTCACTGGCCAGAAACGCGATCACTTCTCCTATTTCCGAGGGTTGCGCGATGCGCCCGAGAGGGTGCATTTTGTCGAGGATCCTTTTCAGTCTGTCGGGGTTCGTGTCGAGTTCGATGATGCCATGGATCATGGGCGTATTGACGGTGCCGGGACAGACACAGTTCACGCGAATGCTGCGAGATGCCATGTCGACTGCCATCGATCGCGTCAGGCCGATCATGGCGTGTTTGCTGGTGGAATAGGCGACGACATTCTTCTGAGAGGCCAAACCCTGCACGCTGGAGACATTGACGATCGAGCCCTTGCCCCGCTTCAACATCTCCGGGATGGCGTACTTTCGACATCAGCCAGTGCCCTTTGAGGTTGACGTTCATGGTTTTATCCCAGACTTCTTCTGTGGTGGTCACCGGATCGCCGAAGGTCTGAATACCGGCGTTGTTTACCAGAACATCCGTCCCACGCCTGCGATGGCAACGGCCGAAAGAAACTTTCTCCTGCTGATGCTGATCATTTTTGAGCGCTCTTTCTGTACATGAGAAGCGCGGATGCGGGCCTATCCTGAAGACTGACAGAGAGACCTTGTTCCATCAGCACCTCGCCGGTGAAGTCCGCCGCCGTCGACGAATCGGGATTCTTCACACTGTAGTGCGACCTGGGATCCAACCCACGCAGCTTAAACTGAGCTGTGGTAAAGGGGCTGCTTTCTCGACGAAAGACCTCAATCACACCGCTCCCATCCTCCTCGCGGTTCCACTGCCACGCCATCCAGGTGTTAGTGTCCAGGCTGTATGGCGTGAGCGGGGTAAAGTCGCCATAAAAATAGTCCGCAACGTCGCGCCACTGCTTGAGCAAGTGGATCGCTATCGGATGCTGACCCTCGATTTGCTGGTGATCTAATCCAAAACCGAGCGCGGGGGTCATCTGGCTGCGGAAGATATATGGGTCAAGCGAATTGATCGCCGTGCCGTAGAAGGGGATCCAAAGCGAAAGGCCGTAGGTCTCCGCTTGCTGGGATATCGGCTTATATGGGTAGTCGCTGCGCCACAGAGGCACAGCGCGACGCAGAGTTTCGAGATCGTTGCGTCGACCGCCCGACGCACACGTGTCAATCAAGAGATTCGGAAAACGCCGGCGCAACTCGTCAAAGTAGGCCAGATAGCCTTCGACATGTTTGATCTCAGTAATCCCCTGGCGGTCGGGAGCATCGTGGGCACGCCATATTTGCAGGGGGGGAAAGTTGAAATCCTGACGATAAACATCGATGCCAGTGTCGGCAATCATTCCGCTTACATGGTCGGCCAGCCAATGCCAGGCTTCGGGATTACCCAAGTCGAGCAACTTGTCTTTTCCATCCGGGCCTAACAACCACTCGGGATGGTGTTGGTCGAGCCATGAGCCCTGTGTCACTCGCTCTGGCTCAAACCAGAGAATCACCTTTAAGTTTTTTGTGTGGGCATAGTCGGCGACTGCTTTGAGCCCGTTGGGAAACCTCTTCGGATCCGGATCCCAGGTCCCCGTCTTCCACCAACCCACCGTGAAGGGGTACCATCCGGCATCCATCCACCAGTAGTTGATGGGGATGCCATCCTGCAGGGTTTGATCGATATATTTCTTTTGATTTTCGTCGGTTGCAAACTGCATTTCAATGGTGTAGCGGCCGCTCCCTCCGGAAACAAAGGGTACAGGGAGCTTCCCGCCGGGCCGCGGCAGATTGTGGGCGATCATCCATCGCCGCCACACGTTTTGGCCGTCGATCCAGTCACCCTCCCAAAACTGGACCACAGCGAGCGGTGTGCGTACCTCTTCCCCGGGCGCCAACCAAAAGTGAGTTAACTCCTGGCCACCCTTCACGTGTACCTGCGTCGACTGATTGCGTGAGAGATCAAGTGACCATTGTCCAGGCCAGCCAAGGGCAAAGATCACCCCCCGTCCAGGTGAGGCTAGGTTGAAATAAGGCATCTCGCCATCTGTCCCGCGGCCGCCGATCGATGCAAAGTGCTCCTGTGCGCCAGCGGGCAGTGCTTTCTCCAGCGGCTCATAATCGTTCGCCGAGTCGCTGCTTCCCCGGGAGTGATGAAGCACCATCGTGCCCTGCACGACGCCTTCGAACTCGGTGTCAAGAGCCTTGATATCCTGCAGAATCGGCGTTCGTTCCGATCCGTCGTTCTTGAAGTAAACCGTCCACTCGACGATGGGAAAATCGCGATAGACCACGGCCACACAGCGCACAACCAGGTGAGTCGCCGGATCCTGGTAGACCGATGAGTATTCCGTCCTCTGCTCATCCAGTTCGCGGATTTTGCGATCGACCGGCCATTTTTTTAACAGCTCGGCCGATAACTGGTCGCCGAACTGAAAGGAGAACGGGGGGTTGAGTGAATAATCCTG
Source organism: uncultured Acidobacteriaceae bacterium (assembly GCA_963717225.1). Classification (GTDB taxonomy): domain Bacteria; phylum Acidobacteriota; class Terriglobia; order Terriglobales; family Acidobacteriaceae; genus PALSA-350. The sequence goes on from CAVQWB010000047.1 coordinate 138,366, forward strand.
CACCAGGGGGCCCGTGGGAAGAGATGACAAGAGTAGCTTGCTGCCATCGGAGAGCGTTACGGTAGCATTTCCCCAATCCGCTTGATCCCACTCTGCCTGGTACGTGGGCGGCCGCTCGCCTACCGCCTTCAGCCGAAGAGTGAATTCGCGCGCGCCTCCGAGTTCCACCCGGAACGGTATACCCTTCATGCCTTCATGCAACACCGGCGATTCAAAGAGTTGCCGTCCTCCAGCTTCAATCGAAGCCACTACACTGCCCCTTCCTGTGTTGGCGTAGTAGCCGAGATCGTTGCTATCGACACCCACTGTCCCCGCGAAGCTGCTCGCGCTCGAGGACAAGCGGACAACGATCTCGCCCGGTGACCGCATGGCGATCCCGTTGTCAAATTTTTGGTCGACTATTAGGAGCGGGTGCCCCTCAATGCGATCGCGAACCAGCGAATTCGGCTTGAGCCGCGCCTCTAGAAATGACTTCTCTGAAGGCGCCGGTCCGCTGGCTCCGAGAAACTTGGCCGCCACCCACCGTTGTACCGCGGCCGCACTTTCACTCGTTGCCGCTGCGTGACAAATCCCAAGTGACAAACAGGGCAATACGAGAAGCACGCGAATCGACTTCATAGCTGACCACCAAAAGGACAGTAACGCTCGAGTATGGCAAGAATGGGCGCCTCGCAGCAACCGCGTTCAATTGGCTGAACTCCGCTTAGTGAACCACTGGGATCCGCTGGACGTTACAACTTTCACTTCTGCACCAATAGGTCCCGATTGCTCTAGTGGCCCACCAGGTCGAGCGTGAGCCGGTTGTTGGCAGAAGTTGTTTGATTGTGCAGGGCGCAAGCGGCCCGTCGTTGGTGGTGACGACCACATCCTCGCGCCCATCGTTGTCGAGATGATTCTGAATTGCAGAACACGTTTCTACTTGCATTGACTGCGGCAGGAACGGTCGGTTAAGATGAGCCGCTTCGAAAAAGAAACGACCAACGATGCCTCTGATCACAGGTTTTGTTCTCGCTCTGCTGGCCGGCATAACCATGGGCTTATCGGGCTGGTCTATCAAGTTGGCAAGAGTTTGGAAGTGGGAAAACTTCTGGCTTGTCTACGCCATCGTCTCCTTGATTCTAGCTCCCACCGCCCTGGCTTATGTGTTACTGCCGCACCTTAACAGCGTGTATGCGTCGCTGACGGCCCGGGAATTGTTGCTGCCCTTTGGCTTCGGTTTGCTTTGGGGCCTGGCGCAGTTGGGCGCTGGAGTCACCTTATACCGTCTCGGCCTTGCTGTATCAGGTGCAGTGCTCAATGGTGTAGGCGTTGCTGTAGGGACCCTCATACCGCTCTTCCTGTTGCACTCGAACGTGCTTTTCGAGAAGAGCGGCTTATACATCCTGTTCGGAACCGCCGTCACCGTAGCGGGCGTTGCGCTTTGCGGATGGAGTGGGTACCGGCGTGAAAATCAAGCCAAAAGTCAGGGACGCGGGGCGGGATTCGCCTCAAGCGAAAGCGCCATGGCGCAAACCGGCTCTACGCCCGGTCAATATATTCTCTACCTAAGCATCGCCATAATCTCGGGCGTGCTCTCCTCTCTACTCAACATCTCGCTGGCTTACAGCACTGGAATTCTGCAGAAAGTAATGGCTCAGGGCGGTCGACCGGCATGGGCTCCGTTTGCCATTTGGCCCATCGCGTTGTTGGGCGGTTCCGTGGTGAACATCGCGTACAGCGTCTACTTGCTGGCAAAGAATAAGACGTGGGGCTACTTCGGCAAGAAATTCGGCGAGGTTACATACCCGACTATGATGGCGCTGATGTGGATGGGCGGGATCGCCCTCTACAGCAGCTCTACCACTTTTCTTGGAACCCTGGGGGTTTCGATCGGTTTCGCGATGTTCACCATCACCATGATCATCTGCGGCCAGATGGCGGCGGTTTTCACCGGCGAATGGCGCATGATGAAGCCCAGCATTTATCGCTCGTTTTACCTAGGGATCTTTCTACTGGTTGTGGCTGTGATTGCCATTGGGACCGCCAACTACTACCAGCGTTAACCGCTACCTTTGCCGATAGAACACAAGCGCGGAGCTCGGCGCATCCGCCAGCTTAATTTGCAAATGGGCCAGTTCACTACCCTTCATCTCTTTGACCGGGGCTTTGCCATAGGTGCTCCGGATCTCCACCTCGTAAGACGTATCAAGCTTCAGGTGTTGAAGATCTAACTGCATATTTGTGGTTGTGTTTTTCGGCCGGCGCAGGACGATAACTATGCCGTCTTTGTTTTCTGGCCTGTCCCACTGCCATGCCGTCCAGACATCCGCGCCAAGGCTGTAAGGCAGCAGCGGGTAGAAGTCACCGTAGAAATAGGGCCGCACTTGCTGATACTCGCCGATGGCTTGCTTGATCCACGCCACCCATTCCTGGTTATCGACGCCCGCGTCTCCCGGATTGGTGCCGTACCCTGCACCGTAGCCGAGGCGCATCAGATACAAGTTCTCCGGCGTACTAAACGGCCCAAACTTCTTCCACGGCTTGGATTGGGTATAACTCTCGAAAGCCATATTCTCCGGCACCCAGGGGGCCAGGGCCTGGGTCTGAGCTTGCTCGGCCAATGTATCGAGGAATCCGTGATCTGTCCGCCACACAACGAAGCTGCGTGACATCATCTCGATATCGATGCGCCGTCCTCCGCTGGCGCAGTTGTCAATATGCAGGCCGGGATGCCGGGCGAGCAGATCGTCCCACATTTTGTAGAGACCCTCAACATGGGCAATCTCGGTCATGCCGATGCGATCCGGCGTGTCGGCAAGCTCCCAATAGCGTTCGGGTGGGATGTTGAAGTCCTGCCGGTACCAGGTCATCCCGAAATCCGTGATGAAGCCGGAAACCATGTCGGTGATGCCTCTGAGCGCGACGGGATTGCCCAGGTTCGCAAGCGCCACGCCAGGATTTACCGGATGATCGGTACGGAGATACCAATCCGGATGATCCTTGATGATTTTCCTGTTCGGCATGCTGGTTTCCGGTTCAATCCAGAGAGAGAAACCGAAGCCGGCGGATTTCAGCGCCTCGCCAAGCGGCTTGATGCCATTGGGATAATACCTGGGGCTAGGAAACCAGTCGCCACGATTCTTCCACCAGGGGTTGGTCGGATCGGTCTCTGCCCCGAACGAGTCACCATACCAGCCGGCGTCCACAGCATAGAGTTCAACCGGGATCTTGTGCTCATGAACCCACTGAATGTACGCGATCTTGTGGTCGATCTCCTCCGATCCCCAACTGCCGAACATAATCGGTCCCATCATCGGCTTGCCGTTGTCGTGGGGGGTGTAGTGCGCGAGCAAAAGACGCCGCCAAATGTTTTGCGAATCCTGCCAGTTACCACCGCTCCAATCCATAAGCACGATACGTGGCGTGCGAATCTCCTCACCCGGATGAAGCACCAGGTGCGTCCTCTTCATCCCCGCCGCCATCGAGATGGCTTTCCCACTACCGGCATAAGAAAAATCGGCCTTCCAGTCGCCGGTCCAGCCGACGGCTCCTATCAACCCGTGGTCGCCGGTCTGGAGATTAAAGAATGGCAGCGTGTTCCGGCTGGATGGGTCTCCTCCTGGTGATTCCAAGTGGTCGCTAGCGCTCGGACCAAAACGCTCCTCTAACGGTTTGTAATCCAGCGCGCTCGCATCGCTGCCCCGGGCATGGCGAATGATGCACTCTCCCGACGAGGGCGCGATGGCCCAATGCAGTGGCAAAATGTTCTCGATAACCGGTGTGTCCGAAGTGCCATCGTTGCGAAACCTGATAACCCAATCGACCGCCCCGGGATAATCGCGGTAATAGCGGACCTCAGCGGTGACTTTGAGCTTGGTCTTCGGATCTACATACAAGTAGCGGGTGGTTCCCTCCCCCATCTTCTCGTGCGAAATCTGCCACGTGGGCAGAACCTGGGCCGATTCCTTGCCATCGTACTGGAAGGAAAAAGGAACACGATCGGTCTTCCAGAGATCCCGCGAGGTTAGGCCGGACGTCTGAGCCCACACGGCTACAGTACCAATCACCAGGAAACATGGAATGGATTTTGTAAAGAGCGATCGGAGCTTCATGGTTGCGAATAGTCTCCAGCGGGTTGTGCTAGCGATCGTAACTCGAATTCGAACATGCTACCATCCGTGACCAGTACATGGTTATCCGCACACTGGTTCTTGAGCACCGCGCGAATGTCTTCCTATCGAACACAAGTAAAATCGAGACAGATTCTGTTCTCTTAAACCAGTGGCCGTTCCAAGAAGCGTAACCATAAACATTCCATCAAGATAAGTTTGAACCGCACGGTTGCATGCTCAGCTCATCAACATATCAGCGACTCTCCTGGCTTTGCACCACCCGACCATCCGGCTGTCTGGGGTTGATTAGAATGTGTGAAGATGCAGTAGTCTTGGATTGATGTCCAACTGATCCTGCGAAAGGACTCCGCGGCCGGCACAATGTTAAAAGATGAGCGCCGCCTGAAGGTCGGGGTACTCGGTTGTGGCGCCATCGCCCAGGCGGCGCACTTCGAAAGTGCGACAAAGGCACACAACGTTGAGCTGTATGCAATCTGCGACGTTGCGGATGACCTGCGGGAGCGTATGGCGTGCATGCACAAACCAGAAAAGTCGTTCCGGGACTACGGTGAGATGCTTGCCGATCCAGGTCTTGACGCGGTCGTCATTGCAACGGCCGATATTTTCCATGTGCCTGCGGCGACTGCGGCGCTGAGGACGGGCAAGCATGTTCTCTGCGAGAAGCCGATTGGCGTGAATGTCGAAGAAGTTCAGGATCTGAAGCACGAAGTGCAGCAATCCGGCAAACTGCTTCAAGTCGGCCATATGAAGCGCTTTGACGCCGGATTGCAGAGCGCGAAAGCCTTCATCGACGGCGAGATGGGCGAACTGCTGGCGTTGAAGGCCTGGTACTGCGACTCCACACATCGGTACCAGTTGACCGACGCAGTGCAGCCTCTCATCATCACGAGTTCCAATGCCAAACGCCCGTCGGCCGATCCGAAGGCCAATCTCGATCACTATTACATGTTGGCCCATGGCTGCCATCTGCTCGACACCGCGCGCTATCTCGGTGGAGAGATCGTCGAGGTCGATGCGCGTTTGCGGCAACGCTTCGGAACGTACTGCTGGTTTGTTGACGTCGCCTTCTCCAGCGGCGCGATTGGCCACCTAGACCTGACAGTGGCGGTCCGCATGGATTGGCACGAAGGCTTCCAAATTTACGGCGAGCACGGCAGTGTTGTCGGCAAGACCTATAATCCCTGGCTCTTCAAGACGAGTGACGTCGACATTTTTCACGAATCCAGCGGAACCACGACCCGTCTGCTCGGCGCAGACGGACACTTCTACCGGCGCCAACTGGAGGGCTTTGCGGCAGCGATCCTTGACCATGCACCGATGACCGGCGCAGACATTGACGATGGGCTCGCATCCGTTCGCGGCATGGTGGCAATTTCCCAATCGGTCAGAACCAACCAGCCAGTCCGCTTAGCCGAGGTGCTCGGGGGCCTACGATGAAGCTTGGGATTTTTGCCAGGACCTTCGCAGGGGCGACGCCGCAGGAGGTTCTCTCGTCGGCGCGCCGGGCCGGCTACGAAGCCGTTCAATACAACATGGCCTGCTCTGGCCTTTCCCCGCTTCCGCTGGAGATCAGCGATGAGACTGCTGAGGCAGTTTACATAGCGTCAGTAAAAACAGGCGTGGCCATCGCTGCCGTGTCGGCTACCTATAACATGATCGAGCCCAACCTTAGCAAGCGCGAAGAGGGCCGTCGCAGCTTTGCAGCCATAGCTGGATCCGCGCATCGCATTGGGACCAGCCTCCTCACCGTATGCACAGGCAGTTGCGACCCACACGATCAATGGCGGTATCACCCGGATAACTCTGGCGTTAAAGCATGGCGGGAGATGTGCAAGGAGTTCGAACTCCTGCTTGCGATTGCTGATAAATACGACGTGATGCTTGGAGTAGAGCCAGAGCTCGCAAATGTTGTCCATTCTGCGCAACGGGCCCGGGAACTGATTGATGCCTTCGGCGATAAACGAATCCGGATCATTTTTGACGCGGCCAATCTCTTCGAGGTCGACAGTCCGCAACGGCGAAAACTACTCGTCGAAAGCGCCATCGCTCTGCTCGGAGATCGGATCACACTCGCCCACGCCAAGGATCGCCGTACCGATGGCCGTTTCGTGGCGGCGGGCACTGGTGTGCTCGACTACCACCATTTCTTCACAGTTCTGCGGCGGGCTGGATTCAACGGTCCTTTGATTACCCATAGCCTCGCGGCAAATGAGGCAGCTACGGTTGCCGCCTTTCTGAAGGCCGAACTCGCCCTTGCGGAGATAAAGACGTGACGCCTCCACCATAGTTTGATCGAGATATCAGCTGGAAACTGCGTCCCGGATCACGTGAGCAAGAGGCAGTTTTCCGGCGGGTTCTTGGCTGGGCTACCGCCATCATGCCGACTGTTTGCGGGCTTTGTTGAGTATCCTGCGAAGGTTATTTCCCACAATCAGGTCCTCTCCATCCTGGAGCGTCATGGAAATAATTTGTAAATGATTGACTTTTGACCTGGGCTCTCTACCACTCACTGCGGGAACCAGACTTGGGTTATTGTTGGTTAGAACTTCGATACGGGGCTCACCAGCGCGTAGCTGCTCCGCACATTGATCGATGGTTAAACCGAACTTCTGCTCGTCCCACTGAACAGTGAGTGTCGGGTAGCTATTACCAGTCGCAGGAATGGCGATGTCAGTGGTGACGCCCGGCACCGTTCCCACGAGCTTCGCAATGCGCTCTACGCGGGATGTCCACTCTTTATTCAGGGCCTTCTGATCGGCCTGTGCCCAGTAGTCGATGCCCGCCAGGATCCCCATGATCTCTTCCTTACCCACCTTCATGGCGCGGCATACAGAGCCTTCCCAGGGGCAGGTGTTTGCGAGGGCCGCAGTGATGAGGTCCTGGCGACCCAGCAGTATCCCGGAACACTGCGGCCCACGGAAGCCTTTTCCTCCGCTAAAGCAATAGAGATCGACGCCCATCCTGGCGAAGCGGGTGAAGTTCTCAAAGGGAGGAATACCGGCAGCGTCGTCCAGCAACACTGGCACGCCCGCGGGCTTGCTGATCTTCAGCACCTCTGGTACGCGGTCGTCTTTCCAAGACGTGTAAATCATGGCCGTCTGCCGGGTAATTGCTGCCTTCAGGCTGTCTACGGTGGGCGCGATCACGAGCTTGGCGCCGCATAGACGAATGGCGTTATCAAAGGCGCTTCGCCCGCCAAGCATGACAACCTCTCCCTTCAATCCAGTTGTGTCGGGGAGTTGCCATATATTCTTGGGATCGCAGCCCGCGATACACCCCGCGGTCGCCACCGCGATAGCACCAGCTGAGCCGGAAGTGACCATGCCTGACTCTGCGCCGGAAAGTTTGGCTAAATAGCGTCCGGCGGCAATTTGCAATTCGAACATGTCCACAAAATGGTGCGATGCTTCTTCTGCGGCTTTTCGCACTTCGGGAAGCTCGAGCGAACCGCTCAGGTAGGTCCATGTCCCCCGAGCATTGATAAAAGATCTGACGCCAAGTCGCGAGTATATATTCCCTACGGCCGGCTTTTTAGTCGCCGCGGCCAACGTGTTTGCAAGACTACGTGAGCCAATAGTGGCAAATAACGGAGCCGCGGCCATAAATTTAATGAACGATCGGCGATCGCTTTGGCCTGCGGTGCTGTTTTGCTCAAGTGACATTGTTTCCCCTTCCTATGTTTCCAAAATTAGAGGGACTCCGCAGATGACAATTCTGTCGACGAACGATGATAGTTGTCTCATATCAAAGTTTCGGCTGTTTCACGGCGATAAAGGAAATTTGTTCCCCCGTCGGCGTCTTCATGTCGAAGCTGTTCTGCAGAAGGGTCTGAGCCGGATAATTTGCCTTGAAAAATGTGCCATAAAGGGGCACGACTTGATCTATATACTGCATCTCCCGCAGATAGATTGTCGCCTGCACAACGTCGGGAAAGTCCATGTCTGCGCCCTGTAGATCGTCCAACAGGTTTCGCATCGTCTGCCGCAATTGCAAAGTCACATCTTGAGTAACGATCCCTTGATCGGGGATGAACCCGCTCTTGCCCGACATGTAATAAGTATCCCAATAAATCACCCCTGGGCTTGCCGTCGGGCTGGGCTTCATATTCCTGATCTGGATTGACTTGCGTTTCGATAAATCGGACCCCGCGATTACGCTGAAGACGATATGGCGGTTGTTCGGAAGGCTCGCCACCTGGATCGTTCCCCGCCCGGGGGTATTGCCAAACTCAAAGTAAGACGCATAAATCTTGTTCATCACACTGGCGTCGGAGCGCTGTGGCTGCCCATTGTGACCGATCGGCCCGGGCGGGTTTGACCGCACCGCATTCGCCTCTGCGCCGCTTAGGTATGGATTTACCCACACGACGTTGGCCATGCTCATATTCGCCGTTTTCAAAATCGTTGCTACATTGTCGAGCGCCTGCTTCACCTCGGTCGCATAATCTTCAGAGATCTTCCCTGTGACCCGATCGGTCCCATCCTGGGCCGACATGTAGAGCACTTCGCCGGCCTGGATTCCCGCAGGATCGATGTGATCTCCCTTTGGCCATCCCGGCGGCTGGATCACCTTCCGCTGCAGCGTATTGGCGGCCGCGATGCAGCTGATCTGGACCTTCTCTCCATGCGGAAGATTTGCCACCACCAGCACTGTGCGCGCGGGAGGATGATTACCGATCGACCTCCAATAGACATCGTTCATCGTAGCGATGTCCTGCAAACTCGTCACATACACATGCATCCAGACAATAGAGCCAAAATCCATTCCCGCCGCGCGCAGTACACCTTGCACATTGCGCAGTGATTGGCTCACCTCCTGCGAGAAGTCCTTCGGAAGGCTGCCCTCGCTGGTTCGCCCATTCTGGCCTGCCACATAAAGCGTGTCACCCGCCAGCACGCCCGGACTCGACATTGAAGCCGCACTTCGGCCTTGCACGTTGATGACCTTCAGCGCACCCCCCTTCTGCGCCAACAACTTCGTGCCGCAGGAGATAGCGAATAGACATGCCAACGTGATCAACGCGCGCCTGGGGTGGTGGTTCATGCCTTCTCCTTGGAGAAATACTGGTTAATCTCTTACCGGATCGAGAGTGTGTCCGACGGGTACGCGGCCCTCGCCTGTCTATTTTAGCTTGCAATATTCCGGATTGGTTTCGGGCGTGAGTTAGCGTGTTTGTGCACATAACCTCTCCCGACCAGTGGGCTGGCAGACAACTTCAGTAACGGCTGTTGCGACGGCAAGATAGGGCTTGGCTATTGCGTACACATGTTCGATCGCAAATGTGTACGAATTTACGCTTTGTTTCATACTGAAACAAAGTATAGCCAAGATTTTACATACCTATGAGATGCTGTCAATACAAAGTCATTGCACCGGCTCGGTGAGGACTACCGGCATAAGCCTTACCGTGTTATCTTCTCTTTCGCTGTCGATATGACTTTGCTGGAAAGCGATCGATGATATCCCGACTCTTCCATCCCCCGCTGTTGACGCTCGTACCTCTTGCCCTCTTTCACATATTCGCCGGTGCGCAAGTTGCGGCCCCGGAACCACAGACACCTTCCACTCCGACAACACAAGTCACGGCTCATGCACCGGTCCCGGATAAACCGTTTGAGCTGCACGCGCTCGAGCCGGAGTTCTGGAAGGTGTTTCGTAAGGAGGTCAAGCTCGAAACGATGGGCACCGGCTTCACCTTCACGGAGGGACCCGTCTGGGACCGGAGCGATTTTTTGTGGTTGAGCGATGAAAAGGGAAATAAAGTCGACAAGCTCTATCCAGACGGTCATATCGAAACGGTACTTTCATTGATCGATCCGGACGGCAGCACCTACGATAGACAGCATCGCCTGTGGAGTACTTCGAGCGGTTTGCGGGCAGTCATCGAGCTTTCCGCGGATGGCAAAAGCTTCGAGGTCATCGCGGACCATTATCAAGGCAAGAAGCTTAATACCCCGAATGACATCGTCACCGGACCGGACGGCGCGATCTATTTCACCGATCCAATTATCGATTTGCGTCCCGACCAACAACAGGAGCAGCCACAATCCATTTACCGTATCGGCGCCGATCACTCCTTAACGCTGCTGACGCGGGAGTTGTTAGCGCCGAACGGATTGGCGTTTTCGCCCGACGGGAAATATCTATACGTCGACGACGACAAAACGAGGGAAATCCATCGCTATGACTTCCACAAGGACGGGACCATTTCCGGTGGCATGGTCTTCGGCACAATGATCGATCCAGGAAGCCGGGGGAACCCTGACGGAATGAGGGTCGACAAACATGGCCGGCTCTTCGTCTCCGGGCCTAACGGTATCTGGGTCTATAACCGCGACGGCAAGCACATCGGAACGGTGCAGATGCCGCACAGCATGGCCAACCTTGCCTGGGGGGGACCTAGTTACTCCAAGCTGTACATCACCGCGGGCAAGACCGTGTATATCCTGCAGACGAAGACGCATGGGTTTATCCCATACGAGAGTAGAAAATAAACGCGGTCTTGCCGCGAGGAAAGCGCAGCAATCCTGCCCCTTGGCTGCGGCGCCCTGATTGGTTAAATCAGGGTGTAATTCCACTGCCGCGGACCCAGAAGCTCTCGGTCCATTTCTGGCCGGCAGGCAACATTTGTAACTCCGCATATTTGCCGCGGCGCGCTAAATTTACTCCATCGATAATGGCGGCCAAGGGCTCGAAGCAAATGAATTCCCGGGTCAGGTCGGGGGAAGGAGGTAGATAAATGGTGGCGACCTGGTATTTCGGTCCGAATAACGTCTCTACCTTCATGCCACCCGCTTCGATTGAAAAATGGGCACGGCCGTCCGCATCGCGTTCAAGGCCAGTAAACCCGTCGTCCAAAGTTTGGCCGCGAAGGGGTAATGGATTAGGTATGTCAAGTGGCCGCATTTCACCCGTCGGAACTTTCGTTTCATCCGCCACGACATGTATCCGTGCAGAGAGATGCGCGATCCACTCGTCGCGCGGAATGCCAGGAATCTGAAAGAAGGGGTGAAATCCGATGATCACCGGCATTGGATCCGCGCTTAGATTCGTAATCGTTGTTTTCACTTCCAGGACGCCGTCGGCCAGACTGTAGGTCACCTCGTATTCCTGGGCGAACGGCCATTGCGCCATCAAATCCGGATACTTCCAGAATTGAAGCCGGCTGGTCAGATGTGCGGACCGGCTGTCGGCCGCCACCTCCGTCACCTCCCAGAGTGGCGAGTTAATGAGGAACCCGTGACCCGGCATGACGCCTCGGACGTTGCCTAGACTCATATTGAATCCATACCGCTTGCCGTTGGCCCAAAAGGCTTGTTCGTCCAACAGGTCGGCCCACGGCGCGAGAAATGGAATCCCGGCAAGCTTTGGGTTCTTCACAAACTCGGAAAGGTCATCGTAGGGAAAGTACAGAATGTTTTTCCCGTGCACCTTCATCTCGTAGGCAAGATTGCCCACTGACGGCACCACGGAGATTTCCACTCCGTTCTTCGCATCGCTCAGGCGAACGATAGGGACGCCGTGATCCGACGTTTTCTCAGCCCTGTAGTTCTGAGCAAAAGAAGTCGTCGCCAGCAACAACCAGCACAGCCTGAGGATGTGAGCCGTATTCCTGGTGAACGTCAGTGCCGCCCCCTGCTGCTTGCATCAAAACTGCACTCCGCTTTTTCCCACCTAGACATTCCCGTTAGGGGACGCTTAGTAACTGCTTAACGCTGTGCCGCGCCGCTACGACCCATAATGGACCATACGTCCACGATCTTGTCACCCTGGGCGATATAGTAGCGATCGAAGGCGTTGGTGCTCTGGTCCAGGTTGGTGCAGTAAATCTCCAACCTCTCGCCCAACTTCGGCGCCTGGTCCCCGTCCTTCCAGGTCAGGGCACCATATTCTGCTCCCTGAACCCCTACCTGCAGCCACGGCATCCCCTTCACCTCGTCGGTCTTCTTGGCGAGCGCCTTGTTGCCGTAATCAGTGGTGATGATGTTAGGGTGGTGCTGACTATCAACAGTAGTTAGAATGGTCAACGCAGGTTGCCAATCCGTATATCTGGTCATGTTCCCATCTTGCCCGCCGACGATGAAGTATTCAGTGTCCATGAAGACATAAGTGCCGGCTTCCAGTTCCGTCAATCCAGTGTCGCAATCGATGTTGTAAGTGCCGGTGGAGCCGCCGGACATGATGTTTACAGGCAAGCCGGATTTGAGCGCCAGGTCCTTGCTTTCGCGGGCACCAGCCAGCACCTCCATGGACTTCTTCTTTCGTGCTTCGAAGCCCTTGGTATGCGCCGCGCCACCGGAGTAGGCCATGAAGCCTTCGAATTGCATGTGTTTGCAGGACGATACTTTTTGTGCCAGCTCGACTGCAGGCTGACCGCCGTCAATGCCTTGCCTGTTCATTCCGGCGAATACCGACACTGCGATTCTCAGCTTTGCCTTGTGAGCGTCCGCCGCTTCCGCCAGCCATTCCACCACCTGTGCGTCATCGGTCACGAACATGAAAGTGGGATCTTTCTTAGACAGCGCTACGGCCCGCTGGATATTATTGACGCCAACGGGCTGCTTGGTCCACAGAACGCCCTTGATCCCCGCTCCGGAGAAGAGCTCCGCCTCGGCGATGGTGGCACAAGTGAGCCCGACCGCTCCGGCGGCTACCTGATGTTTGGCAACGTCCACGCTCTTGTGGACCTTGACGTGGGGTCTTACGTTGACGCCGCTGGTCTTGGCCGTCTCTGCCATGTGCTTCACGTTGGCGTTGAACATATCCAGGTCTACGACCATGCACGGTGTAGGCAGGATGTCCTTGGTCATGCCGTGAAAATCCTTCCTGGCAATCCGCGCTTCGAATTCGTTGATGGGATAGGGTGAGGAAGATGTTGTGCCGGCTTGGCTCTGTGCCAGCGACAGAACACTCATGGCAGCTCCGGCGGATAGGAATTCGCGACGTGTCGGCATCTTATTCTCCTGCGGTGATATAGATCCATTTTTGATTGGAACAGATTCTGTCGACCCGGGAGTGCCTTCTCCGGCTCCGCACTCGGCGCGATCTGCTGAACGCAAAGAAAGACCGACGCGCATACCGAGTGTTCATTTGGGCCCTCCAGAGAAATCACTCATGCTGATTGCTTACGAGCCTTGTCAAGCACCTGACGCAGACGATTGCCCACTATGAGCTCTTCGCCTGGCTGCAGGGTCAGGGAGAGGATGCGCAGATGATTCGGACGGGCTGCCGTCTTACTGCCTGACTCCGTGATTCCCGCTCGCGCCAGAACACCGCTGGGATTGTTGCTTGTTGACACGTCAATCCGAGGTTCGCCCTCGCGCAGCTGCTGGTCGCATTGAGCCACCGTCAAGCCAAACTTTTGTTCGTCCCACGATACTGCAAGGGTGGGGAAACTGTCCTCCTCCTCCGACGGAGGGGTGGTGATGGTTGCCTGAACTCCTGGTACTGTCTCCACTAACTTTGCGATGCGCTCCATCTGGCGCTGCCATACTTTGTCGATCGCCGCAATGTCGGCCTTGGACCAGTAGTCGATGGCCGCGAGTACGCCCATGATCTCTTCCTTGCCGCACTTCATCGGCCGGCATATGGAGCCTTCCCAGGGATTCGTGTTGTATAGTGCCGCATCGATCAGATCCTTGCGGCCTAACAACACCCCGGAGACCTGCGGACCACGCATGCCCTTTCCACCGCTAAAGCAAAAAAGATCGACACCCGTCTTTGCCAAGCGCGTGAAATTCGAGAATGGCGGGATGGCCGAAGCCTGGTCCACCATGACAGGGACGCCGGCGGGCTTGGTGATCTTGAGGATGCTCTGGACGACCTCGGTTTCCCCCCAGGTGGTATAGACCATGGCGGTCCGGGATGTAAGAGCCGCGGAGAGATCATTCACAGTGGGAACGACGATCAGCTTCGCTCCGGTGAGACGGATGCAGCTATCCCAGGGGGTGCGGCCGCCAAGGATGATGACCTCCCCTTTCATACCGCTGGTGTCGGGCAACTGGTAGATATTTTTGGGATCCGATCCGGCGATGCAGCCTGCCGTGGCGGAAGCAATCGCACCAGCCGAGCCGGAGGTGACCATGCCGGATTCAGCGCCGGAGAGTTTAGCGAGGTAACGGCCGGCGGCTGCCTGGAGCTCAAACAGGTCGACGAAGTAGTGGGAGGCTGCCTCAGCGGCCGCGCGCACCTGGGGTAGCTCGAGCGAGGCAGTCAGATAAGTCCAGGGCCCTCGGCAATTAATCAGCGGCCGGACGCCTAAGCGAGTGTAGATGTTGTCCGAAAAGGATCCTTTAGACGTGGCGGCCTTGGTAGCAGCAGCCACGGTAGCGGCAAAGCTGCGCGCCCCGATGGTGGCAAAGAGCGGGGCCGCAACCAGCAGTTTGATGAATGATCGCCGGTCATTCGAGTTAGGTTGAATCTCCCGTTCAGACAACGTGAGGTACCTCTCCTATGGCTGCGATAACTCGGAAGCATTGTTGAACACGTTGAAGGCCTCTGCGCGGAACTACAACTACGTTCTTTCCGTAATTCCTGTATTTTTCAACAACGCCATAGGGTAGTTATCGATGCCAGGATCCACGAAAAAATTCGCGCATAGCGTTTCCCGCCTGTCCTAATGGTTCTGGAACGAAATAGGCGGGATTGAAGTATGGCTGCGCCATTCGAGGCTTCCGATTTATATGGAGTGGGCTGCCGTTACGGAGTAGCTGGGCTCATCGATGCTGTCGTTAAATGTACCGCTGAGAGCGCGATCATCCGTTTTTTCCAGTTGGACTGGCTGACCAATTGCAAAATTAAGAAAGCCCCAATAGAGCCCATCAAGACGTAAAACCGCCTAGCGATATCGTCCTTCCCGATGAACCACCCGGCCACAAAGCAAATCAGGTGATTTCCATGGGAGACCTCGAAACCTTTACGCATGTCAATAAAGCTGGCCGGATAAGAGTCAAACATAGTCAAGAAAAATATCTGTGTCAAGAGAAAATATTTCTGAAGGGGTTTCCAGAATGGAATCAGCAGTCAAAGTGACCAAACCAGCACGAGCCAAGGTTCAGGTTGCGAGTTTTGTCCACGGGGCGAAGATTGAAATTTCGGCGATCACAGTAGAGCAGTAGCTCTTATCGATGGCATGCGGCACCCGTTCGAAACGGAGCTGGTAGGACGATGATTACCTATTCGGCTTACTGAAGCTATTTTGAAATGGATTGCCCTCAGCCAAAGTCCTCGGATCCGACCGCAAATTTTTGCTCCTACTCTCATAGGAGAGAGATAGTTTACGGAGGGACCGGATCGGGGAGATCCATTGGAGGATAGAATGTCTTGCAAGGGCAAATTTTTCGAGCGGCTGTCGTTTCAGACATTCGCTGCGGATTCTGTGCGCGACCGTTCTTGCGGCAGCGGCGCTTCTTTCCTCAAGCGCGAAGCTCGCAGGGAGTCCCGCTCAAACCGCTCGATACTATTTTGTCTATGTAGGAACTTATCCCAGTGGCGATAGCAGGGGCATTTATCTCTATCGCTTCGATGAAAAATCGAACCGCCTGACTTCATTGCGCCTTGCGGCGGAGATCGCGAATCCATCGTTTGCAGTTACCGATCCGACCCACAGCTATCTGTATGCGGTTAGCGATAGCGAAATGGCTCGGGGACGCGCGTGAGGCAGCCAACGCCTAAACCGCAATGACAATCTCTACTGAATGGCCCACTCAGCACATCTGAGGGGTCGTTCTGTAGAAAGATAAAATCATCCGCACCACTCCCCGAGGTACAAGCCATGAATCGCAACTCTGCCGCCTTCGCCCTCCTGCTCACCGCTTTCGCCCTTCTGCTCACCGCATTCCTCTCCGCGCAGCAGCGCACTGCGTCTCAGGAAAAAGCCATCGCTCAGCGCACCATTGATCCCACCTGGCTCTACCGCGATTCCAATTCTCTTCCCGAAAAGCCCTCCGACATCACCACTCCGACCTGCCACTACAAGGCCATGTTTGGACAGGGAGATTCGCAGACCTCCGTGGTAGTCGGCGTAGCCCGCTTCGGCGAGGCAGTGCTTGACCCCGGCGGCTCCTGCACCTCGACTGCGTATCCCGACGAAGACCAAATCTACACCGTCCTCGACGGCTCCGGCACCACCACATATGCAGATGAGACCGTGACCCTCAAGAAAGAAGACTTCCTCTATATCCCCGCCTCCGTCGCGCACGCTCTCAGCAACCCCACCAAGGCCACGATGACGATCCTCGTGATGGGCTTTAAGACCAAGGGCTACACCGCTGCCCCGCTTCCGGCACATGCTCTGAAGGCCAACATCGAGGATGTCCCGACGCAGCTCGTAGGCGGCCATCCTGACTCGACGCTGTACCGCCTACTCCTCGGCGACGACGGACAGACCCGTGACCGCATCGACGCCGGCAAGGCGGTCACCAGCCTCTTCCTGATGGAAATCGCGCCCGGCGGCACGAACTTCCCGCACCACCATCAGCGCGAGGAGGAGATCTATATCGTGCTGGACGGCCACGGCGATATGGTGGCGGGCGACGGCGGCGACGGCCTGGCCGGACGCCACCCCGCCGAGCCTGGCGATGCCTACTTCTTCCGACTTAACGCTACGGTCGGCTACTATAGTGCCCCGAATGTAAAATCGCGCATCCTCTGCGTGCGCTCCTGGTATCCGGGCATGGCGCAGAAACGCGCTGAGCACTAAAAAAAGCCTCTGGCGCCTTCTCCGGCCCGGACAAGAAAACGCTCTTCGTCTTAGCCCAGGGCGCCAAAGATGCTCAGGGAAAAGAGGTCGACAACGCGGCCCAGGTCTATTCCATCCCGATGATCGCGCAAGGCTTCAAAAAGCGTGCGAAGTAAGCAATTCTATGCCCGTGAATAAGGTTCCAGAAACTGCTTCATTGCTTCGCGGATCACTCTTTGTTGCGCTTTGTCTGGGGTGACGCCGTCGGGGCCGAAGACGCGGCTGGCGTCGCGAACTACAGTTGTTTCTTTGAAAACCCCGCGCGCAGTCAAAAGGTACTGCGTCGCTCCTGTTATCGTTTGAAACGCCTGTACCCTGCCGAACATTTCAAACGCTTCATTCTGTTTGCCTGCATTCCACAGTTCGTAGACCCTCTGAAGAAGATCGGCGTAAGTGATGATGGGCACATAACCGTCAAAACCCGCTCGGAGTTCATCAAGCATCTGAAGGCAGTTGTGTGCAGCCATGATCACGAACTTGTCGCCGGTTCGTTTCCTGAATTCCGGGATGCGGGGCAGTGGGCTGCCCGTCGTTTCGTCTTTGACTCCTTTGAGAGTTGGAACCTGCTCATAGAGTTCTACGATGAAATCGACGCTCATATCACCGTAGCTCTGAATCATCAGCGGCAGATCGGTCGCCGCACCCAAGGTCTTGTAGTAGTCCAAAACCGCTCGATCGCTTACCTTTTCGCCGGCCTTCTCTGCAAGGGCACCGGGGGGCAAGGAAATCAGTCCATCTGCGCCGCACTTCGCAGCGTGTTGGGCATAGCGAACGGCGGCGTTCACATCGCCACCTGAGGCCTGAACTCCAATGACTACGGCGGTGTTTCCACCCTTGGCGGCAGCCATCATGGACTCGGCTCCGTCCATTCGCTCTTTCTCGGTAAGGTGGAACCATCCACTGGAATTCAGCGGCCACATAAGACCCGGCACACGATTCAGGTTGCAGAATTTGACCTGTGCAGCCAGGCAATCGAGATCAAGCTTGTTGTCCGGGGTGAACGGAGTCTGGGCCACAGGAAACAAGCCCCGCCATGGTTTGGAGCCTGGCTTCAACACACCTGAAGCCATGGCTTTTCCGGGAGCCATCATAGCGACAGCACCGAGCGCGGCCACACCGGCCGTTTGAATAAATTCACGCCTATCCAACTGATCCTTTTTCATGCCAATGCCTGTTTGCGCGCCTTTTCGAGCTCCTGGCGAATACGGTTGCCTACGATGAGATCCTGACCCGGCTGCATCGTCACCGAGAAAATTTGCAATTGGTTGGGGCCGCTTACGTCCGAATCATAGATTTTGTCGAGCTCCTCTCTCGCCAGGACCCCACTGAAATTGAACCCCGTCCACACGTCGATCCGAGGATTTCCATCGCGCAGCTGCTTGCCGCATTGATTGGCGGTCAAGCCAAATTTCTTTTCGTCCCAACTTATCGTCAAGGTCGGATAACTGTTGCCCTTCTCCGACGGAGGAGTCAAGATTTCTGTCTGGACTCCCGGTACCGTCGACACCAGTTTCGCGATGCGCTCCATCTGGCGCTGCCAAGTTCCTTCGATGACCGCTGCCTGAGGCTTGGACCAGTAATCGAGGGCGGCGAGGACGCCCATGATCTCTTCCTTGCCGACTTTCATTGGCCGGCAAATGGCGCCTTCCCAAGGACTGCAGTTGTACCGGGCCGCGTCGATCAGGTCCTTGCGGCCTAACAAAATTCCGGAGACCTGCGGTCCACGCAGGCCCTTTCCACCGCTGATACAAAAAAGATCGACGCCCGTCTTTGCCAGGGTTGTAAGGTTCGAATACGGGGGAATGTGCCCGGCCTGGTCTAGAAACACCGGAACGCCGGCGGGCTTGGCGATCTTAAGGATCGCCTGGAGGCGTTCGTCGCCCCAGGTGGTGTATACCATTGCGGTCTGCGACGTGAGCGCAGCGGGGAGATCATTGACCGTAGGCGCGACGACCAGTTTGGCCCCGGCGAGCCGTATGCAGCTATCCCAGGGTGTGCGTGGACCAAGGAAGGCGACCTCTCCCTTCATGCCGGTCGTGTCGGGCAACTGGTAGATTTTCTTAGGATCCGACCCGGCGATGCAAGCCGCAGTTCCCGCGGAGATCGCGCCCGCCGAGCCGGAGGTGACCATGCCGGATTCGGCGCCGGAGAGTTCTGCGAGACGGCGGCCGGCGGCAGCCTGCAGCTCAAACAGGTCGACGAAATAGTGGGCGGCTGCTTCGCAAGCCGCGCGCACCTCGGGTAGCTCGAGCGACGCAGTCAAGTAGGTCCAGGTCCCAACACAATTAATCACCGGCCGAACGCCGAGGCGAGTATAGATATTGTTGGAGAAGGACCCATTGGAGCCAGTTGGGTTGGCGGTGGCAGCTACGGCGGAGGCAAAGCTCCGCGCCCCAAGGGAAGCAAACAGGGGCGCCGCAGCCAGCAGCTTGAGGAAGGATCGCCGATCGTTCAGGTTAGTTTGAAGCAGGTTATTTTGAAGCTCTCGCTCAGACTGCATAGTGCTCTGATTCCCCCTGGGGCAATAGCTATGTCGACCTACGCGGCCCGGTGCTTTCAGTATCAGCCCATTCATCTATAAATGGTTTGGCTGCGGTCACCCGCAGCCACGCAAACCTAGAAGACTAGTTTTAAGGCAACTTGCATGATGCGAGGGTCTCGTGCCGAGGTCACATAGCCGAACCCCCCCTGGCCAGTATTGCCGATATTCCCCGCCGGATTGTTGAATTGCGCATGATTGAATACGTTGAACGCCTCTGCGCGGAACTGCAACTGCGTGTTCTCGGTGATCCGCGTATCCTTCAACAATGACAAATTGTAGTTGTCGATACCGGGACCAGAGAAAAAGCGACGCGAAATATCCCCCACCTGACCTATTGGATTCGGCACGAAATAATTCGGATTGAAATAGGGTTGCCCTGATCTGGGATTCCGGTTGACGTACAAATGGCTTCCATCATTGGCGGCGCTGGGCGTATCGAAGGGGAAGCTAAAATCACCAACGAGATCGCGATCATCTGATTCTGAGAGTCGAATTGGCTGACCGGTGGCAAATGTGGAAAGCCCCGCCAGGGCCCATCCGCCCGTAAACCGCTTTGCGATATCGCCTTTTCCGAAGTAGTTATCGAAGGGCAGTCGCACCGTATAGCTTGCCGCAAAATTGTGTCGCAGATCGAAGATCGACAAGCCATAGCTCAATGCCGGGTTGAAACAGTTGGTTGCGTCAAATACGTCCGAGCCATTATCCATAGCTTTCGAGTACGTATAAGAAAGCAAGAAGTTGCCCCACTTGCCCGCGCTCCTGAGACTTGCCTGTAAGGAGTTATAGGAGGAGTGGGCAGCCGATTTGTACCACGGGTTAGAACCGATTCCATTCAATCCAAGCGCACGCGTAGTAGTGATTGCCTGCCCGCTCGCCTCGGTATAGTCGACTTGTTCGCCGAAGGGGCCGCAAGTTGCCGATCCGGGGGCGACGTTCGCAGGATTACTCAGTAAGAGACAGAGAGCCTGGTTTCCAGGGTTCGCTTCGACCCCGGTAAGAAGGTGCGTCCCCACCGTGCCCACGTAGCTGAGACTCATCACTGTGGAATTGCCGAATTCTCGCTGAACAGAAAGTTCGAACTGCTGTGAATACGGCGTGACGTTATGTATGTAGTAGAATTCTGAGCCCGAGACCGGTTCGACTTGCGCCCAGGGAAAGTCGGTAAAGGGATGCGATGGGGACACATTCTTTGGAGGATAGTTGAAGGGAAACTTTATTCCTTCGAAACGCCCGGTCGGCCGATCGATATAGGGTGAAGCGAGCAGAGAAGGAACAGGGCTGACCCAGTTCGAGCCATAGGGGGCATCGCCGGATTCGTAGAAGGAAGTGGCATCCTCGATACCCTGGTAGAAGATACCGTAGCCAGTACGTATGCTTGTCTTTCCGGGGCCGCCGAGAAGCTTACCCAGAAATCCGCCGTCAACATTGGGTGCGTAAGCGATCCCGACTCGCGGAGCAAAGTTCTTGTAGCCAATAGGCGCCAGCGTCCTGGGGATCCCGGGATCGAGGGGCACAACCAGTCCGAGCGGGGCGCCCGGGAAGGACAGCGATTGTTCGCCCGGGACAAGTGCTTCCAGTTTATTGGTTGCATCGTACCAGGGAGTGCTCACCTCCCAACGCAAGCCATAGTTTATGGTTAACGTTGGCCGGGCACGCCAGCTATCCTGCGCATAAACTCCATAATAGATATCTCGTGTATCAAGAATCTGGAAGCTCTGTTGACTGAAATTTGAGGGAGCACCGATGAGATAGTCGGCAAAATCAAGGCCTGTTTCCGAGCCATTAAAGCTAAAAGCTCCGTTCGGGGTCGAGGGGTGACGCTGGATGATCTGGTCGTAGTGGAAATCGGCCCCTGCCTGGAAGCTGTGCGTTCCAATGACCTTGGTCCAATTGTCGATCACCTGTATCGTGTTGTTGACCTGGGTCGTAATACTTGTAGAGGAGCCAAAACTGTAGTTATTGAACCCAAACTGTGGAACAGCGGTGTCTGAAGTAAACACGTTCCCGAGGCCACCGGTGTCGTTCCAGGGTGAGTTAAAACCCAGAGAGGCGAGGGTAACGCCCTTTCCGCCTATGATCGTCCCCTCATTGGCGTCGTCTCGCATGTAAACGAGACGAACATCATTGACGGTGTTGCTGCTGAAGGATGTCGTAAGGCCCACGTCCCCCATCAGGGTATCGCCAATATTTCCCTGGGAAAAACCAGGGATGTTGACACCGGTATAGGGATTGACTCCGTTGAATTTATCCTGAAAGAAGTAGGCAAACGCCTGCCCGACGCGGGTGTTTACGTCTCCACGGATTCCATATTTGTTATCGCTTAAGGTCGAAGGAAAAGCGGCGGTCTGGTAATGACTCCCATCCGCTGAGTTGGGCGCGGGGATGTACTTTAAAGTATTGGCCGCGACCGGCGACCACGCAGCTTGCGGAATGATAGCGTTGGGAAATACGCACTGGGATGAGCTGACGCATCCCTGCGTGTAGTATGCCTCACCGTTGGTTACGGGATACCCGAGTGCCTGGGAAAGAACACTTGCAAAGTACGCACCGTTGACTCCTGTGCCGCCGTTTGCCGGGGTGGCCGAGAGGAGCGCCGCCTCCTGGTCACTCAGACTTCCTGTGCGATCCGACGCGGTAGGCACGGGAAAAAACTGCGTTTGCCCGATGGTCTGTCTCGTTCCCTGGTAGTCGCCAAAGAAGAAAATTTTGTTCTTCTTTATAGGGCCACCCACTGTTCCGCCAAACTGGTTTTGAATGTAAACGCCGCGAGTTGGGGAATAGTAGTTCCTTGCATCCAGGTCGGTGTTGCGCAGAAATTCGAAGACGTCGCCGTGTATGCTGTTGGTTCCGGACTTGGTCACGACATTGATTTGACCGCCGCTGTAGTTACCATATTCGGCATTGAAGTTATTGGTGATAATGCGAAATTCGGCGATCGAGTCCAGGTTTGGAATCAGCGCGGCACCGTTGTGAACGCCTTCTTGAGAGTCTCCTCCATTGACCATGAATCCATTGGCACCCGTTCGACCGCCGTTGACTGACTGGGTTCCGTCGGTAAGGTCGCCGGATACTCCTGTCTCCGACAAACCGGCGCCCTTGGTCAACCCAGTGCTCTGGTAGGGTGAGACACCTGGCTGGAGGGCTAGTAAGTCGATGAAGGAGCGTCCATTGAGCGGCATGGTCGCAATCTGCTGCTCTCCGATTACCTCTCCCATTTGCGTGTTCTCTGTTTCCACTTGCAGCGCGTTGCTTTGTACTGTTACGACGTTATTGACCGCGCCAACTTGCAATGAGATATCGACGCGGATTGCTGAATTGGCATCGATTTTTACGCCTTGCTCCAAAAAATCCCGGAAGCCGGTCTGACTGGCGCTGACGTCATAATTGTCAACATCCAGAGCGGGAAAGCTGTAAAAGCCCTTTGAGTCCGTAACAGTCGTGTGCTTTACGCTCGTCGACTGACTGGTGACAGTGACAGTAACCCCGGGAACCACCGCGCCGCTTGAGTCGGTGATGACGCCCGAGATCGATCCAGTGATTGCGGCCCATGTCACAACTGCTGTCAACAGGAAAAATACAATCGCGATGAGTACTGGAACGCGCCGTTTAAACGTATTCATTTGACCGATTGCCTCCGCAAGTTCTTCAAGGATTTGGAGCTTGTCCCGGTTAAAACGAGAAAGATGGCCGCTGTACAACGTGCCCAGGGGGTGGAGCCTTCAACGGGGATCACCGCGAAGCGTGGCCGGCAAGTGACAAAGTATGCCAGTCCCGAGATACGGCGATTTCGAATTACCCGGAAAAAGTGCGGTCAAACTGGTACTACGGGACGTCCAAAGACTTTCTTACTTACTGCACTAAAGAGGACCCGATACCTTTGCTGCATCGTGACTTTCCCGATGTCGAATCGATCAGATGAAGTTTGTGAGGTCTCTCGTCTTCTTGTCGACTAACCGGCCCCCGCTGAAATCTTTGCTGGGAGCAACCACATTTTTCCAGGACCGGATCGGCGTGGCCTAAAACTATTAAAGAATAATATTCATGTCAAGAGAAAATTATCGTAAGATTAAGATGCTTATTCGGAACGAACCGAAACTAGTCGCGGCACTTGCGCTGGCGTTATACGAACGCATCGCGTGCCGCCTGACTGGGAGCCGAGCAAGATGTCGTATCTTTTGTTTTCTTGCTCCTTGTGAAAATTTGCTTTATGATCTCGAGCGAATAAGGCTTGAGGCCGTTCTTGACGCCGAACGCAATCCAAGCGTTGCTACTCGCCTTCCACTCAAGAATGCTGATCATCCACTGAGGTACCGAGATGAGGCGCGTGCACTGAATGGACCGCAGGGGGGAGGGGCGGCGCGCTCCGAAGTGTTTGCGGCAAATCAACAGGAGCACTGCCATGGTTAGACAGGATTCTCAGGATCAATTCGATAGACGTGCATTTCTGAAAACTGCCGGCATGCTCACCCTTGGACTTGGTGCGGCTGCTTTGCTGCGTTCCGAAGAAGCCGAGGCCGCGGGTACGCTCAACCCCGGCGCCAAACCCTGGCGGGGCTTGTTTCCGATTGGGCAGACGCCATTCACTCCGGACAATAAGCTCGACCTCGATTGTCTGGTCGCTGAGGTCGGATTCTGCAACCGTGGTGGTATACCCGGCCTGCTCTGGCCGCAGGGCTCCAGCGGATGGACGACCCTTTCCGAGAAGGAGCGGCTGGACGGAGCCGAGGCCATGCTGGCCGCTGGAAAGGATGGAAAAACCGCGTTGATCATTGGTGTTCAGCCCTTAGATGGCGATGCGAATACTGCGATTCGCTATGCCAAGCACGCTGCCAAGCATGGCGCAGATGGACTCGTCTCCCTGCCTCCCGGCATCGACAATGGTCAGCCTGAAAAAAAGCTTAACCCTCAGGAGCACTTGGACTATTACAAGGCCGTAGGCGCGGCGACAGACCTTCCCCTCATGGTGCAGAGCCACGGTGATATGAGTGTCGATCTGATCGTAGCGCTGTATCAGCAGGTTCCCACATTGAAAGGACTAAAAGATGAGACCGGCAATACCCTGACCCGCTTCCCGGAATTCAAGAGACGAACTGATAACAAGTTCGTGGTCATGGATGCAAACGGTGCAATTCAAATGCTTGCTGGAATGCGACTGGGCTTTGACGGTTACGTGCCCAAAACCGGCCTGGCCGATCTTTCTCAGGTGGTGTTCGATCTGTGGTATGCAGGCAAGCACAAAGAAGCGTTTGATATGTTCGGCAGGATACAAGCGTTTCAAACCATTCCGGGCGCGATGCAGTACATTTTGACTGCACGCGGGGTCTTTAAAGAGACCACGACCATTCGCGACGCGCACCGCATTTTTGGCCCCAACGGCGTGACGCCAGACGAAGCTCAAAGGAAAGTCATCCGCGAAGAGCTGACACAATTTCTGGGGCCCTATTTACGGGCATAGGTCTCTCTGAAGCGGTCGGCCAGACTGCAGGTGCACTGAGCCGACTTCGTTCTTATCGGCCCTCGCCAACTTGCATCGTGCTGTTCTCTCTGTTTGAAACGCGCCACTCATGATCGCCACTTCTTCAGGGGCACCACACCAGGGTGCGCGGCTATATTAGCTTTACTTTTTTGAGGGGAACTCTGAAGCAGATGAGACCTAGCTGCCTTGCACGCATGTTACCTGCTTCAGCTCTGTTCCTGCTCGCTGGAATGCCGTTGATGGGACAGGGACAGATGAGTGCTGTCGATCAAGGCGCCCAGCAGTTTCAGGCGAACTGTGCTGGATGCCACGGCGCAGATGGCAAGGGCGGTGATAAGGGTCCAGCGATTGCGACGTTGCCAAGCATCGTCGCGCTCTCTGATATTGAACTGATCAAGATTGTGCGCGATGGCACGACCGCGGGTATGCCATCGTTCGAGCGGCTTGGCGATGCGGAGATCACTGCAGTGGTGCGCTATCTGCGCACACTGCAGGGCAAGACTGCCGTTTCAGACACCGATGAGCTGGCGGGAAATGCCGTCGCTGGACGCGTTCTGTACTTCGGCAAGGCACAATGTTCAAGCTGTCATATGGTGAACACGGCGGGCGTAGGGGAGGGCGGGTTTATCGCTTCGGACCTGACAGGCTACGGTGCGAACCATACAGCGAGAGCAATCGAGCAGGCAATCGTGCAACCCGATACGCCATTGGATCCAGCTTCGCGTGTGGTCGAAGTACAGACAAAGACCGGGGAGAAGCTTATCGGCGTGGTGCGCTCAGAGGACAACTTCAACCTGGCGTTGCAAACCGAGGACGGCCGTTACCATTTTCTGGCGCGGAGCAGCCTGGCGGAGGTGAACTACAAGCAATATTCGCTGATGCCGCGCGACTACGGCACCAGGCTGACGAGCAAGGAGCTAGATGACCTGGTTAGCTTCCTGATCGTTACGAGTAAGAACGCCCCGATGGAGGCGCCACCGCCGCGACGGGCACGGCACGGCAATAGAACAGCAACCAGCAACAAGTGAGATCGACAGGATTGAAGGCAGCCAGATAAAAATGACGCGATTGGCCAAAATTGGGTTCGGGCTTGCGGCAGCGAGCTGCCTGCTACTCGCGGTTGACAGGGACCGGGCGCCAAGACGGGTGGTGGAGGCCGCGGCGCAGCCGGGTGCGAAGGCCAGCCCTCCAGCGGCGACTGGCGGTATCGGTCTTATCGACGTGCAGCAGAGCGACCTGGAGCAGACGGCCATCGAGGATAACTGGGTCTCCTACAACGGTGATTACACGGGACGCCGTTACAGTAACATGACGCAGATCACGCCGGCGAACGTAGGCAATCTGGTAGCGAAGTGGGTTTTCCATACCCGAGAAGTTGGCCCCCTTGAAGTGACTCCCGTCGTAATAGCGGGAGTGATGTTCATTACCAGCGCCAACGACGCGTATGCGCTGGACGCGAAAACGGGGATGGAGCTTTGGCATCACGCAAGAGCCATCACCCAGGGACTCATTGATGACGCCTCCAGCCATCACAATCGAGGTATCGCCATTCTGGGCACGCGGGTTTATATGGAGACCGACAACGCGCACCTGCTGTGCCTGGATGCACGCTCGGGCAACCTGATCTGGGACGTCCTGTATGCCACGGGCAACAAGAACTATGGAGCAACGAGTGCACCTCTGATCGTAAAGAACAAGGTGTTGGTGGGCACGTCGGGCGGCGACGACGGCGTGCGCGGCTTCCTGGCGGCATTTGATGCGCAGACGGGCCGTGAGGTGTGGCGGTTCTGGACCATCCCTGGGCCGGGCGAGAAGGGCAACGAGAGCTGGCCGGGCGATATGTATCTTCATGGCGGCGGAACCACCTGGATGCCGGGGACCTTCGATCCGGAATTGAATACTCTTTATTGGGGCACGGGTAATCCTACACCGGACTACGACGGCAGCGTGCGGCCGGGCGACGACCTGTACACGAGTTCCCTGCTGGCGTTGGACCCAGATACGGGCAAGCTAAAGTGGTACTTCCAGTACAGCCCCCATAACCTGTACGACTATGACGCCCTGCAGACGCCGGTGCTGGTGAACGCAAACTTCAAAGGCCAGCCGCGCAAGCTGATTGTATCGGCAAGCCGAAACGGCTTTCTGTATATTTTGGACCGGACGAACGGGAAGTATCTCTACTCTAAAAAGTTTGTTATGGCCGAGAACTGGGCCACGGGCATTGACGATAACGGGCGGCCCATCTCCAACAATCTGATTCCCGATGAGAAGGGCGTTCTTGTTTGTCCCAGCGAAAGCGGAGGAACCAACTGGTACTCACCCAGCTATAGCGAGGCGACACACATGTTCTACTTCCGCTCGATGGAGGCCTGCAGCATCTTTACTTCGAAAACCGAGCCCTTCCAGGAAGGCCTTGAGTATTACTCGACCGGAACCCGCACGCCGACAGGCCAGATCACGAAGGGTTACATCAACGCCTTCGACCTTAAGAAGCTCGATTTCGCTTGGCGAAATCCTCAGATCGGCGCCACCTTTGCCTGGGCCGGTGTGATGTCGACTGCAACGGGCTTGGTTGCATTTGGAGACGATGCACACAATTTTGTAATCCTTAACGGGCGCACCGGCATGCCTCTATGGCACTTCAACGTTGGACAAACACCCCGCGCATCACCTATGAGTTACGCCGTGAGTGGAAAACAATACTTCGCTTTGGCGGCGGGCGATGATGTGTTTGCATTCGCACTGCCATAGCACGATGGATAATAGGCACAATTCACACATGGTTCAGTCAGTCTTTGGATCATAGAGCCGTGGTTCGTTGCCTCGTCCCGCTGGTGGTTGCGCTGTTGGAAGCGCGGACCGGGCCGCACGAGTCTCTCTTGATGAATTCGGTTGGAACCGTAGCGCGCTGGGGGGCCTGATCGGGCTTGGCAATACGATTGAGCACCGATTCGACGAGTTGCTTCCCTATCAGCTCAGGAAATTCCCGGACCGAACTCAAAGCTGGATATAGCCATGTGCCAATGGTATCGCCGCAGCCGGCTACGCTAATATCTTTGGGGATACTCAACCCCTTGTCTTGCAGCGCCTTATAAACTCCATAGGCGGTCGTATCATTGCCGGCAAGAATCGCCGTGACGGATTCGTCCCGTGCCAGCAGCGACTTGGTGCCCAGATATCCACTTTCCGTAGAATCTTCAGAGTTGATGCTGCTCTCGCGGGGTACGAGACCACTCTCATGCATCGCGCGCTGATACCCCTCGAAGCAACGCGCAAACCACGGCAGGCGGGTGTTGCCAACAAACCAGATATTGCGGTGACCTAAACCGATCAGATATCGAGTCGCGTCCTGGCCGCCCTGAATATCATCACCCAGGACCACGTCGTTATTCTGCAGATCCTGTTGCTTACCGATCACGTTATTGCCGAAAACAGCAAAAGGCATGCCTTTCTGGTGTAGCAGCTCGATAAGATTCGTTGAGTTCGTGCCCGCCAAAATAACCGCTCTGGTCACGTCGTGACGCTGCACCACCTTTGGCAAGTGAAGCTCAGTCGAGGGAGCGAGGAGTGAATAGTTGAAAGTGAGAAACACCATCTCCCATCCGTGCGCGGAGGCGCATTGCTCCGCGCCGATCAGAATTCTGGAGTGAAAGACGTGTAGCATTGCGCGATTGCTAAGAAGAAAGGCCAGGCTTTTGGTCTTGTTTTGCTGAGAGGGATCGATACCAAGCTTCTTCGCCTCCTCAAAAACAACCTTTTGAATATGGGGAGCAACTCGGCTGTTTCCACTCAGAACGCGGGAAGCCGTTGCGATGCTTACGTTGGCGGCGGATGCAATTTCCCGGAGCCCTACCTTGCGTTTCTTGGGGTGTGTGTCATTCATTTAGTTGTAGAACCCTAACCTCGGAACTCGGTAGTGCGTAGGCGCTAAGAATAACCTGGAGCCTAGTCCGCTCGAAACCATGGAGCAAAGTTTCACCATAGCAAGAAAAAAGCGGGGCGTCATTTCCCCCGAGAGCGCGAATTCCTAGGGTTTTCCAAGATATGGTCGCCAGTTCAGCTTTAAACATCTTAATTCTATGAGAATTTTCTCTTGACATGAATATTTTTCTCTATTAATTTTAGGCCACATTGGGGACCGGTCCCGAAAATGCATTCGCGCCCAGCGAACATTCATCGAGACTGCGCTTAACAACTACATAGGAAAAGACGACGTCGCTCAGCGACTTGCGACCGGGTGTCCTTTATCCAGCCTTTCTTCCTTTGCAACCGGCCAAAGAGAAGGATGATCGCTCGGCGGAGCGTCTAGCGCCTTCAGGAAACTTCACTAACAACGGCACTGGGGCCTTCCATTGAGCAGATCCTTCGCATCATGCGATTCGCATGAAAGCTTTAGCGAGGTTACTCAGAGTTGTCGCTGCCATAGGAAAGTTACATCATGTTGCCTCATACGACTATCTTCGCGTGCAGCCCGGCCTGAAGGTAAGCCTGGCGATGGAAGTGGCCCCACAAACGATGATTTTGGTTAAGCAAATTCAAGAGTCTGAACAATACCTATTTCTCCCCGCCTTGTGCATCACCCATTCGATTTTGCCGCAATAGGAAAGGAACATCATGTCGCCTGAGAGCGAACTGCAAAACAGCCGCCGGTCATTCATGAAGCTCGTGGCCGCAGCTCCCCTCTTTGTCTCCCTGGGCGCGCGCAGCCTCGCCTCCACCGTGGCTGCCTCCGCGGCCGGAATGATCCCTACATCCCCGAGAGATTGGAATAACAATATCTACACCCGCTTTGGCATTCGTCCTATCATCAACTGCCGCGGCGTCTTCACCTACCTCACCGCCTCTGTCGAACTCCCCCAGGTCCGCAAGGCCGCCGAAGAAGCTTCCCACTTCTTCATCGATCTTTTTGAGCTGCAGGCGGCCGTCGGGCGCCATCTCGCCAAGATGTCCGGGGCCGAATCCGGCATGATCACATCCGGCTCGGCGGGCTCGATCGCCTGCGCCACGGCAGGCTGCATCGCCGGCTCCGCTCCCAAAAACATTTACCAGTTGCCCGACACCACGGGCATGAAGGGAGAGGTCATCATTATGGGCGGCCGCAGCGTCTGGGATAGCTGCATCCGGCTCACCGGAGTCAGGCTGATCGTCGCCCCCACGGTAAAGGATCTGAATTCCGCCATCACATCGCGGGCCGCCATGATCTACACCACCTGGCACGACGACGATCGCATTACCCAGATCCTCAAGATTAGCAAGCCGGCGGGAGTCCCCCTCATGGTCGACCAGGCCGCGGGCATCCCCCCATACTCTAACTTCACGCGTTACGCCAAGCTTGGTGTCGATCTTTTTTGCTTCAGCGGCGGCAAAGGCCTCATGGGCCCGCAGGTTTCCGGTCTGCTGCTCGGCCGCAAGGACCTCATTGATACTGCCCTCTACAACAGTACCCCCTGGGAGGGTGCCATCTGCCGCCGCCGGGCCACGGTCGAGCGTGTTAATCATCGCGCGCCTGCCCTCGACCAACCCTGTTCGCCTCAAGCCCATACCAGCGACTGTCCGGCAAAGTTCACACACTCGTCGCGTCTTTATTGCATCCCACCGTCATCTGGTCTGTGGGGGGTTGATCTCCTCGACGAAGACGTCAGCAAGGGCCTTCTCTCTAGAGGTCTGGAGCGGCAGAGAATGGAGCCCACTCGTTCTGAAAAGTTGGAATCCGCCATCGAGGCGCTTCGAAAATGTGAAGAACGATCCATGGCGGGACAATTTGCCATGGAGGTCATGCACGACATTCGCAATCCTCTTGATGCATTGGGCAATCTTGTCTATCTTTCCGCCGATGCCCAAGAGCCAGCGCTTGTCCACCAGTACATGCGTGCGGCAAAAGAACAGATCGCTACGCTTCACCAGATCGCAGCTCAGGGCCTCGCTTTTGCCTGCGGCACGCAGACGGCCACTTCCGTCGACTTGACCAGTTTGGGGGAGGCCGCGATTCGTGTTCAACATCGAAAAATAACAGCCAAAAGGATTCACACAATTCGCGATGTGGGCGGTGTAATGGAAGCTTGGTTTGCGGACCTGGCGAATGGCGGAAGGCCACTGCACAATAAGGAGCTCGACGCTCCTCCACGGCTTTGGAGGTAGGAGGCACGGCTTGGCCGCACTTCACGAGGCAGCGTACCTCGAACACTGACGGCAGTACGCCGCGGGCAAATCCAACAGGGTGCAAGTTAAAGCTGCCTCATTTTCAGTCTCTCGGACGGCGGCCTGGATTATCGATGTGGGGCTACTAACCTTTCGCCGCGTGCCACGACTGAGCCGATTGTCAAATGGCCGCCGCCGACGACGCTTGGAATCAAAACAACCAATCCTAAATGCAACCCAAGCTGCGCGCGACCGCGGGACGGCATCTTAAAGAAATGTAGGAGAGTTTTTCATTTGCCCGAAGCGGTCTCCTTTCCGCTCGGATTCCCATCACGCACATCTATCATCGAGAGGTCTTATGGCATTGAGCGAAATATTGCTGGACGAGTTACGTGACATGTACAGCGCAGAAAACCAATTGGTCGTAGCGTTGCCCAAGTTGGCAGAAGGCTCCAACAACAAGGAGCTTAAAGCCCTTTTCACGGCACATCTGGAAGAGACCAAAGGCCAGGTGGAACGGTTGAAACAGGTATTTACCATCCTGGGCGAAAAGCCTACAGGAGAACATTGCAACGGGATGGAAGGAGTCATCGAGGAAGGCGCGGATGCCCTGGAGAAGGATGAAGACGGTGCATCCTTTGAAGCCGGCATCATCGGGGCAGCGTTGAGAACCGAGCACTATGAAATCGCCGGCTACACCGCGACGATTGCTATGGCGAAAACGTTGGACATGGCGGACGTGGCCGAGCTTCTAACAGATAACCTCAAAGAAGAGATGTCAGCCGCAACGAAGATTCTTGCCGCGGCCCAGCCGATCCTGAAAGAAGCCGCCAGCGAACCAGAACAGCAAAAGGAGCCCAAATCCAGCAAAGAGAAATACTCTGAGAAGAAGAGCAAGGAAGACGAGAAGAAGGCAGCGCCCGCGCTTAGGCGCTGAAATTTTCTGCCTACACGTTGCTCCGCACGACATGTGCAGCGCCGCAGAGACCACCCGCGAGAAAAACCCTAGGAGACAACGCATGTATCACCACGTGAAAAAGCTTATGTACACCGTCGATGTCGGTGAGGCCGATCCTAAGTTTGGAAAAATGTTGTTGGAGCAATTTGGAGGGGCCAATGGGGAGCTTGCAGCCGCCATGCAATATTCAATACAGGGCATTAACTGCGAAGATGCGGCCCGTAAGGACCTCCTGATGGATATCGGCACAGAGGAGCTAAGCCACCTGGAAGTAGTAGGCGCCTTAATCAGAATGCATTTGAAGCCGATGAAAAGTAGCCGGGAAGCAGCAGAAGCTGACCCACTGGTAGCGATCGCGGGAGGCGGTGGTGTCGCCCTCTTCGATTCCATGGGCAACGCCTGGACAGCGGCCTACTTGAAAGTGACGGGTGATTTGGCCGTGGATCTGCGCAGCAATATCGCAGCCGAGGCACGAGCCAAGATCGTCTACGAACGACTCATCAACTTTACCCACGACCAGGGCTCAAAGCGGGCCCTGCAATTTCTCATGACGCGTGAGATCACCCACATGCGCGCGTTTGCGGCAGCCCTTGAAAGTATGGAGAAGCCGCAGTTTGCCGTCGGTATCATTCAACCAACGCCCAATCTGGTGGATCAGTTCTTCAATGCGTCTACCGGGGAGAGCCAATATGGCGAAAAAGACTTCGATGGCCCGTGGAATAACGCGAACGGTCTGAGACCTGTGGAGTCAGAGATCAAAGGTGGTGAAGGTCTCGACGTCACGCCTTATGATCCAAGACCTGGGACCGAAACCACCTCGCCTTCGGATTCGACACCAGTTGGTGCCTATACCGGAACAGCGGGCAAGAAACAGGCAGCGCTTCACGACAAAGCCAACGAGAAAGCAGCCAGGACCGCCACAGTCGAAGTTTAGCCAAGGCGTTCCTCGCGCCCCAGCTCTCATGTTGTTCTTTTTGCTACTTTGGGGCGGTGGCCACCGTGACGACCGTTGGCCACCGCTTCTTAATAGGTTGCGAATGTTTGAGGCAGTAACATTCTTTGTCCTTCCCGATATATAGCCTTTCAAATAAACTTACGGCGCTTTCAGCAAGCGTCGCGGCTATGCATCCAACCAGACGAGGTTTCTTATGAAAATGCTCCCTTGGATGTTTACCGGCGCCGGCTCGGCTTTGCTGCTTACGTTTTATTGACTCGCTCCAATTCGGAGTACGCGACTGGGTCTGGAAACGCCGAGGACGCTGCCCGGACGGTGTTTGGCTGGGGAACGAGGCAAAGAGTATCCGGAGCCGGCGGCCAGCTTTCCGGCAAACTAAAAGAAGGTGCTGGCCGGATCATCGGAAACAATAATCTCGCTGGAGAGGGCATCGCGGATCAGGCTACTGGCCAAGCTCAAGATGCGGCTGGGAGTATCGCCCAGGCGGTGGGCCAGACTATCCACGAGTTCAACCGCTAAGTGTTCGCCCTTAAGAATATCGCATCCACGCACGCACAACGTTGAAAGCTAGCCGTCAAACGAAAGCTGCGACAATTATAGGAATCCGTCTCATCATCCTCGGTACGCCGGATTTGCGGTGGGCGGGATCAGCTTTACTCACCAAAAGAAGACCTCGATCTCGGTCCTGTCGAGGTCTCCCATGAACAGAAGCAGACACTCCCGATATCACCCATCCTGAGCACTCTTTCCTTGGTAGCAGGGATCGGCTTGGTGGTTGTAGGGGCTCGCGCCAAGTCGGCGGCGTTGTAAGCCGGATCATGGAAGGCTATAGGAACTAACTGATTTGCTCCGAGTGGTTAAACAGCAAACCCACCCGACGGTCGCAGATTTGTGTGTTGCCGGCACCGTTCGTCTAGGAAGGCTGCCGGCACAACTCGCAGTTCGCCAAGTGGTCTCTCAGCTTTTGGCCCGCCAGTTCAACGCCCCCCTCGAGAGCGTCTTTGATCATCCGATTGACGAGTCCCGTTTGACCGGCTCACACGCGTGGGCTCCAGGTTCGGAAGATTCCCAAACCAGCTATTGAAGTCAAGGATGCGCCTAAGCCACTGAAGTGTTCGTGCTATTGGCCGCAGAGGGCGGTGTAAGTTGCGTTAGACGCGCCGGTCGCGGTTCCCACACCGGATAGATGAGCTCCGGCATCGGAGTCGCTCGAAACACCTTGCGCGTCTGGCGCGCAATCCATCGCGCCCAAGTCCTCGCCTTCTTCCGCCGGGCGCTATCCGTTGAGATGCCAGTCTCCGCATACATCTGCCGGTACAGTTTTGATAGCAGCACGAAGCCCAGCCGAGAGCGCAGGGAAGGAGCGCACGCTGATCTCCTCAATATTGCGCCGATTTCATAGAAACGGTCCCAAACTCCCTGCGTCCGCTCCCTTATCTCGTCCGAACTCATCAGCGGGTGCGGCATAAACATCTTTGGGCGGATTGCCGTCGGAATCAACCAGTATCGGGTGATGGACGTGCCCTCCACCATCATCGGGTTCTGCGCCTGCTCCTTCTCCCATCGGCCAAAGTCCACCGTTCCCGGAAACGGCGTCATCATCACAAACTGCGCGAAGGTCACCCCCGCCTTCAGTGCCAGTTCTACCGTCGCTCCGAATGTGCTGGGCTTGTCTGTCGGCAGTCCAAAGATGAACGATCCGAGCACATGGACTCCGTGCTTTCGGAAGGTTTGCAGCTGTTCGACCAGCTGGTCACCTGAGTAATTGAAGTCTTTGTAGACAGCCTTCAGGCCTTCTGGCGTCACCGCCTCCACGCCCACTAATGCTCCCTTGATATTCGCGCGTCGCATGGCGTCCAGGTATTCGGGATCCTCGGCGGACTCCATCGTAATTTGCGTGAAGAACACCATGTCGTGCGGCAGCTTGGCTAACTCCGCCATCAGTGAGAATCGCTCATTGCGTATCTCAGTCAGGGACTTAACCTTTTCCAAATTGTGCTGCTCCCGCGCCAGGCGAAGGTCTGTTAGCGTCACGGGGTAAAAATTGTCATCCGCCAGAGCGATAAAGCGAAAACCCCTGCGCCTCAAGTCGATGATCTCGTCGATTACCTTCTCGAACGGCCTTTGCCGCGGCTTCTGCCCATCTGTACGCCAAACTGAACAGAAGGAGCAGTGTTTCGGGCACCCACGGATGGTCTGCACTGAGGCCCACATATATTTGTCTGTCGGCATTAAGTCCCAGCGTGCAGCAAGAAACTCGTCACCGCTAATTTTGCCTCCTTCATAGATGCGCTTCGCACGCCCTGCTTCCAGATCTCGGAGCACTTGCCCCCACGCCACATCCCCATCACCCTTCACCACCGCGTCCGCCGCGCCCCGCTCGAACGACTCCTCAGGGAAGAGCGTCGCGTGAATGCCTCCGTACACCACGCGACCACCACGGTGATGTGCGAGTCTTCCGACCTCGTACCCGCGCAGGGCATTGCCAGTGTGCACGCTGATTCCAACCACGTCCCCAGAATGGATTGTCTGAGGATCCAGTCTTTCGAGACATTCATCTACTAATACCGGGTCGCCCATCGACCGCGGCGTTGCCGCCGCCAGCACAAACAACCATCTAGGGGTAATCACCGCGGTGCCAAAAGAATTGTCACTAGGGTTTATCAGATGAACCGACATACGCGCAGATACCCCCGATACAGTTGTCTCGGGTGCGACGTATTGAATACGTATCTCTCCGAGAGATGGTGGGCCCACCCCTCTATCAGGTCCCGTAAGAACCAACTTGAAGGCACGCCTTATTGTTCAGATTCCAAGGGAGGACGGTTCGTTGTACACCGCAGTCACGCATTTGCTCGTGATGAGTTTGCCGCTGCCAGCCGAACGCCCGTCTGAGGTATTTGCGCCCTGCACGAGCCTGCGATCCTCCACTTTCGCGCCCCATAGAACGGAATGACCTGCAACTAGAGAGAGAGTCTCTCTGCCACATCACACCCCACGCGGGAAACGTCGACCGATATGTGACCATCGCGGCAATATCCGGGCATCACAGATCCATAGGCCAGGAGACACCCAAAAACCGGGAAAGTGTGCATGGTAATCTCCAAATTGAGATGTAAGTTATTGATTTCACTAGTGTAATTGCAGTTATGGAAGAACCGGCTCTGATAATATGTCCGCTCATGTCAAAGTAAAACCCGAATGGCCAGCGAGAATCGCACAGTTGCTCCGTAAGCAGCGACTCACTCAGGCAGCGTTAGCCGAACGTCTCGGAGTTTCCGGAGCAACTGTGTCCCGATGGATGAAGGGCACGCATGAGCCGACGGGCGAAGCATATGTCTCGTTAGGCAATCTCGCTGGATCTCCAGAAGATCTTTATTTCTGGGAGCGAGCAGGGATCAACACGGCCAGCTTTCCTCAGAGCAGTTCCCGGGTTGCGGTCTCATCGATTAGAGTGAGACTGAACGATTTCAAATTCGTCTCCGGACATAGACTTTCCAGCAAAATTGTGGCAAGTAAGGCCAATGCCGTTGCTATTCCTTTACTGAACATAACGGCCTTTGGGGATCCGGTCCCACCGGAGAGGCATGTCCACCTATCGGAGGCTACGGTTGAAGAAGTGCTCATGGCGCCTTTGGGTTGGTGTCCGCACCCCAGTGGCATGATCTGTATGCATTTAGCGGGGAACTCCATGCTTCCGCTGATCCCTCCGAAGGCCGTGATTGCCGTCGACATGCAGGTCACCGACCGGGCTGCTCTTTCAGGAAAGATCGTCCTGGCATCTCATCGGGATCTTGGCTTCAAAGTTGCGCGGCTTCAGAGGCTCCCTTCCGCAGACATCCTGGTCTCCGCGAACCATAAATATGTGCCCATCGACATTACGGACGATTCGAAGTGGAAGATCGCTGGCCAAGTGCTGTGGTGGGTGACTAAAGACCCGGAAGTTTAGAGAATTACGCAATCGCAATTCCATTTCTGGAAGTAGCCAGACCCGTCCGGAGCAGCTACTTGTTCAGAAAGTCGTTAGACTTGTCCAGATGGGTAGCTTCCGGATGGCCGTAGACTAGGGGGAGCGACACGGCAAGTCCGAAATCTTATCAATCCAAGGTCTCGGGGGGAGAAGGCCAACTCGAAACGAGATCCTGCAGTCTTATTCAGGGCGGCTCCAAGTTGCAGTGACTAAGCTGGGCTTTTAACGAAAATCGCCCAATTTTGGTAAATTTAGTTGTTTGTAGTGACATCAAATTGCCCGTCCCAGTCCGGCTCGCACAGATAGGATGCTGGCCGCGCCACGACCTTAAAAATGGTAAGCAAATGAAATCCCGCGTGTCCAAATCTGGATCCCATCGCGGGAAAAGCCCCGGTCGAAAGAGGGCGCTACTTAGTGCGCCGTTCCCGATCGTTGCCATAGGAGCCTCGGCGGGCGGCCTGGAAGCGTATACGGAGTTTTTTCATGCGCTGCCCGCGGATACCGGAATGGCGTTTGTGTTGGTGCAGCATCTCGACCCAAGCCACCACAGCATATTGGCGGAAATTCTTGCGAAAGCGACCCGGATGCCGGTCGAGGAGGTTAAGCCACGGGTCAAAATAAGGCCGAACCGCGTCTACGTGATTCCTTCCGGTGCTTTCATCGCCCTTGCGGACGGGGCCCTGACGCTGACGCCGCGGAGCAAAGCGGCTCCGCATCTAGCCGTCAATTTTTTTATGCGCTCCCTGGCGACCGAGCGAAAGAGCAGCGCTATCGGCATCATCTTTTCCGGCACGGGCTCGGACGGCACTTCGGGTATGGAGGACATCAAGGCAGAGGGCGGCCTTACCTTCGCCCAGGAACCAGCCACAGCCAAATACGATGGAATGCCGCGGAGCGCCATCGACTCCGGGTGCGTGGACTTTATTCTGGGGCCCAAGGACATTGCGAAGGAACTCTCCCGCATACGGCGTCATCCGTATTTGCTGGAACAGGAAAAGGCAAAAGCGGAACGAGGCAAAGACCTCAACACCTCCGTCGCACAGCAGCCTCGGGAAAGAGATTTCACCTCCATCCTCGACCAGCTGCGGAAGACCAGCGGAGTGGATTTCAGCCAGTACAAGCCGAACACCATTCACCGGCGCGCCTTGCGGCGCATGGTGATCCTCCAGCAAGACTCACTTGGCGAGTATGCCAAGCACCTGAAGGAGCATCCCGAAGAGACGGGCAAGCTGTTTGAAGATGTGCTGATACCTGTGACCAGCTTCTTCCGCGACTTTGAGGCATTCGAGGCCCTGAAAGCCCAGGTCTATCCCGCCATCGTGAAGGATAAGGCCAACAAGGGCACCATCAGAATGTGGGCGCCGGGGTGCTCTACGGGCGAGGAAACCTACTCCCTGGCGATGACCCTGCTGGAATTTCTGGGGGACAAGGCGGCCAGCTTCCAGGTGCAGATATTTGGAACGGATCTCAACGAAAAAGGCATTCAACATGCGCGCGCCGGAGTCTATCGGGCCAGCATAGCGGAGGAGATATCGCCGGAGCGCATGGCGCGCTTCTTCGTTAAGGTGGAGGAAGGCTATCGCGTCAATAAGGCGGTACGCGATATGTGCGTCTTTGCCCGGCAGAACCTGGCCAATGACCCGCCTTTTTCGCAGATGAACGTGGTGGCCTGCCGCAACCTCCTCATCTATATCCAGCCCCTATTGCAAAAGAAAATCATGCCGATCCTGCACTATGCGTTGAAGCCTTCCGGATTTCTCGTCCTGGGCGGCTCCGAGAGCGTCTCGGCCTTTCCCGATCTGTTCTCACTGGTAGACAAGAAGCACAAGATTTATGGCAAGAAGGCGGTCGCATCCCGGCTGCACTACGACTTTGTGCAGAGCTACTATCCTGCACATCCCGCAGGCGGCAAGGGGATTGGATTCCCCAGGGAGCTCAAATCCACGGCTCCCGCAAGAGATGAGTTCGATGTACAGGCGGAAGCCGACCAGATGGTTTTGAAGCATTACGCCCCGGTCGGAGTCCTGGTGAATAGCGCGCTGGAAGTAGTCCAGTTCCGAGGGCGGACGACTCCATATCTGGAGCCAGCGCCCCGGCAAAGCGAGCCTGAACGTGCTGAAACTGGCGCGGAACGGTCTGGCAATCGAGTTGCGAACGCTGATTGCCGCCGCAGCAAAGAGCGGGGCGGCGGCAAACAAGTATGGCGTCAGGTTTGAGGGTGACGGCCATCCGCGAACCCTGAACCTGTCAGTTATGCCGTTGGGTGAGGAAGAGACAAAAGAGAAGGGCGCGAAGCAGAAAGAGCGGGTTGCCAACCGTTATTACCTGGTCCTGTTCGACGATGTTACACCGCAATGGCCTCGCGAGCCGAAAGGTGTCTCGCCGCGGCAGGGGAAAAGTACCGCGCCCAGCCAGCGGGTCCAGAGGGAATCGAAACGGCTGGAACAGGAGGTGGCCGGCGCGAGAGAGGCTTTGCGTTCCGCCGTTGAGTCCGAAGACGCCTTGAGGGAAGAGTTTCAGTCTGCAAACGAGGAGATTCTCTCCGCCAATGAAGAACTGCAAAGCACCAATGAGGAACTGGAAACCTCGAAGGAAGAATTACAGTCGGCGAATGAGGAACTGAACACGCTGAATGCCGAGTTGCGCCACAAGAACAGCGAACTCCTGGACCTGAACAACGACGTCTCTAATTTTCTGAACAGCACCCGGCTTCCTGTCGTGATGCTGGACCGTGGCTTGCGCATCCGCCGCCTTACGCCCACGGCGGATAAGCTGCTCAAAGTGCTTCCATCCGACGCCGGCCGCTTTCTTGGCGACATTCGTACCAATATCGAAGCGCCGAAGCTGGAGCACTGGGCGGCGGAGGTGCTGGAGAGTCTTCAACCGGTGGAACGCGAAGTGCGAGATCTTCGGGGACGCTGGCATTCTTTGAACATCCTGCCTTACCGCACAGAGGACAACAAGATCGATGGCGTAGTCCTGGTACTCCAGGACATCGACGCCATGAAAGTCGCGAGTGAGCAACTGAGAAAATCGTCCCAATTTTTTCGCGGCGTGCTCGACACTGTGAGAGGACCGTTGTTGGTACTCGATCACGAGCTCCGCGTTCTCTCGGCGAATATGTCTTTCCTGAGTACTTTCCAGGTGTCGCCGGTAAAGACGGTAAACAGACTTGTTTACGAGTTGGGTAACGGTCAGTGGAACATCCCCCAGCTGCGCACGCTGCTGGAGGGGGTCCTCACGAAAAAAGCGGCGGTAACGGACTTCGAGGTGGAACACGATTTCGAGAGCATCGGCCGCAAAACGATGGTGTTGAATGCACGCGTTCTTTCTTCGGTGGACGACGCGCAGCCCATGCTCCTTCTGTCGATGGACAACATTACCGAACACAAGCTGGCCGAGGAAGGGCTTCGCGCCAGCGAGGAGCGATTCCGCATGGTCGCCGACAATATGTCGCAACTCGCGTGGACTTGCGACCACCTCGGCGACGTCACCTGGTACAACCAGCGCTGGGTGGACTATACAGGCATGGCGCTTAAAGAATTGAAGGGCTGGAACTGGAGCAAGGTTCAGCACCCGGAACACCTCGATCGTGTGGTCCAGGGCGTGAAACGTTCGGCCGAAACCGGCGAGACCTGGGAGGACATCTTTCCCTTGCGCGGCAAGGATGGCGTGTATCGGTGGTTCCTGTCTCGCGCGGTTCCCATCCTGGATTCAGACGGCAAGGTGAAGCGATGGTTCGGCACGAATACCGATATTACCGAGCGCAAGCTCGCTGAATCAGCCCTGATCAAATCCGAGAAGCTGGCCGCCGCTGGACGCCTGGCCGCGACGTTGGCGCATGAGATCAATAATCCGCTGCAAGCGATCACCAATCTCATGATGCTCTTGCGGCAGTCTGCGACCCTGGATGACCAGAATCGAGCCTATGCGAACATGGCGGCGGAGGAACTCGCCCGCGTGGCGCACCTGACAAGACAGTCCTTGAGCTTCTACCGTGACGTAACTTTGCCTTCGATGGTGAACCTGGAAGAGTCGCTCGATAGCACCTTGAATCTCTACGACAAGCAGATCAAAGCCCAAGAGATAACAATTACGAAAGAGTACCGGTCGCACGGAGCGGAAATCAAAAGCTATCCTGGGGAAATTCGCCAGGTGTTCTCCACTCTGCTGGTCAATGCTATTGAAGCTGTACCTAAAGGCGGTTCCTTTACGCTCCGAATCAGCAAGTCGAGGAATTGGGGCAAGAAGCCGGTAAGCCGCGGCGTTCGCGTCACCCTCGCCGACAACGGTTGCGGAATCTCCGCTCACCATACCAAGCGGCTTTTTGAGCCGTTTTTTACTACCAAGGGTGAGAACGGAACTGGTCTCGGCCTTTGGGTGGCACATGGCATTGTCAGCCGTCTCGGTGGATCCATGTCCATGCGCACCCGTGTTCAGCCGGCGGAAGAAAGTGGCACTTGTTTTTCGATCTTCCTTCCAGATCAGGCGCCGAAATAGGACATTTCATTGGTGTCCCGCCGCAGCTCCTCGGGTTCGTCGATCGCAAAGGCTCTCACCCACACGGCGCACAAAAACAAAGCTCCGGCACCAGGAGCCGGAGCTTTTACAGTTAACCCTACCGACTTAAATTGAAAGTCTCCGCTAGCTCACCCGGCGCGGGTCGTCGACAACCTTCGTTCCATAGGTATCGACCGTGCCGACAGGCTCCGCTTTTACATAGGCCGGATGCTTAGAGTCAACTCCCTGAGAGCTCTCTCCAGAAGAGGCGATATCGTCTGCACCAGTCGCCTTCAGGAGCTGTTTTGCTCTGGAAATCTCCTCTGAAGAGTCGCAATGGACGGATACGAGAATACCGCCTTCTTTCACCCGGCCTTCATAGCGCTTCGCCTCATACTCCGGGATTCCCATTCCGACCAGGGCACCCACCAGTCCGCCCACAGCGCCACCCACGCCAAGACCGGCCAGAGCGCCCATGATCGGGCCCGCAGCGATAATCGGTCCGACACCCGGGATCGCAAGCGCGCCAATGCCCGCAAGCAGTCCCAAGGTTCCACCCACTACACCTCCAACCGATACACCGGTCGTAGTTCCTTCTGGCGCCTTTGTGTTCTTTTCAGCCGCGAAGTCCCTCGACCCCTGAACGTCCGACATCAGGACGGAAACATCGTCGTTTGAGAAACCACCTGCAAGCAACTGATCCACCGCGGTCTGAGCGGTCGCTTCGTTCGAATAAATGCCAAATGCTGCCGTATTTTTGCCTGCCATAATTCCGATCTCCTTCTTGCGTTACTTGTGGGACGCAAGCATTACTGTTTAACGGTTAGTTGATTTGTGACCTTGTCCGCGCCGCCCGCCACTTCTGCCGCCTTGTCACCAATGCTCTGCCTTTCTGCGTCGGAGTGAACCGGACCCTTCAGTGTCACTGCGCCGTCTCTGGTGATGATCTTCACGTTGTGCCCATACATGGAGAGTGACTTATCGGCGATGATTGACCTCCGGATCTTTTGGGTAAGCATCCGGTCTGAAGTGGTTTCTGACTGCTGATCCGCAGTCGTCATGTGCGACTTGTTCCTCGCTGAGTTGTCCGGACTTGTAGCAGTTGGCGAGCTCTGATCCTGTCCAAAGGCACAATTCGAGATTAGAAATGTGGAAGCAAGCGTTGAGACCGCAAGTAGTTGAAGTGTTCGACCCTTAAAACTTACTGCTTTCATAGTTACCTCTAGGGCACTAGGAAGCTTTTCGGTAAGAAGAGGTTGCTGTGTGTCATTAAATTAAATCCTAAGTATCCTTCGGCAGTTACTCTAGTCCAGGAAAGCCGGAGGTCACCTTCAAGCAGCAACTTCTCGTTCTATTGCCACTTTTCTGTCCTCATCGTGTTGGAGCTTCTGCGTCGTTACGCCCCACGCGAGGCCAAGCATTCGCAGAGCGTAAATGCCATACCAGTTCAGATCAAACTCATACCACGCCAACCCATGACGAGCTGATTGGGGATGGGCGTGATGGTTATTGTGCCAGCCCTCGCCAAAGGTCAGCAGCGCTACCCAGAAGCTGTTCCTAGAGGTGTCACGCGTGGGAAAGCGCCGAGTCCCCCACATATGGGTGGCAGAGTTCACCAGCCAAGTGGAATGGAGGCCAAGGACCGTACGAAAGAAGAGGCCCCACAGGACATACCGCCATCCACCCGCAACAAGAATGATCGCGCCCAGCACGAGGATCGGCACCCAGTGCCACCGGCTGATCCATACGTGGAACTTGTCTTTGCGAAGTTCCGGAACATACGGCAGAAGCTCTGCCGTTTTGTTGTGCATAGCCTGGCCTGTGAGAATCCATCCCATATGCGCCCAAAGACCGCCGTCCTGCGGGGAATGCGGGTCACCCTCTTTGTCGGTGTTCTGGTGGTGGACACGATGCGTTGCGACCCAGGCAATCGGTCCACCTTCCAAAGCCAGCGTGCCACAAACAGTGAGGAAGTATTCTGTCCACTTGGGCGTCTTGTAACCGCGATGCGTCAGCAGCCGATGGTAGCCCATGCCGATGCCGAGGCTTGCGGCGACCCACCACAGCACCATGGCGAGCAGGAACGCCTTCCAACTGAATACGAACAGCGCAGCCACAGCACCCACGTGAAACAGCACCATGAATGCGGTCGTAACCCACTCAATGGGTTGGGTAAAAGTCTTGTCGTGGCTGGAAATTCCGGGCATCTGCATAGTTTTCCCTTCTATCGGTTAGATGGCGAGGCATTCCGGAGTCTTCCGCCGCGGGGGTAATACTTCTGTAATCGCGAGCGCCGTCCTCTGCAGCAAACACTTGCTGGTGGAGCATCCATTAAGGCCTTTCAGCCACTCCAGGCTGAGGATTCGTCACTAGAAAGTTCCCAGCACACCTTTGGGTTGGTGGGCGCATCTATATTGGTCAAGAGCGGATTTCCGGATCTCGGAGCGTGTATGCGTATTGGCCTTATCGCCTCGCCGTTTATTTCAGTTCCTCCTACCGGTTATGGCGGCACAGAGTTGTTTGTTGCCAATCTTGCGGAGAGCCTCCGACGCCTGAATGTGCATGTGAGTGTGTACGCGAACGGTGAGTCTACAGTGAAAGCCGACCTACGCTGGGTTTATCCGAAGCAGGACTGGCCACTTCCCGCGGAGATGTCGGGTTTGACGAAGGATCTCGACCACACCTCGTGGTCGATCAAGGATGCTGCGGAGGGGTGTGACCTCGTACACGTGAGTAATGCTCTCGCAGTTCCCTTTTCCCGCCTGAGCCCGCTGCCGTTTGTTTGTACGTTGCACCATCCTTGCGAACCATCGATCACCCACTTATACGAGCGGTATAAGACCGTTACTTACGTCTCGATTAGCCATCACCAGGCGTCCATGCATCCGACGGTGGTCTCCAAGGTGATTCACCACGGACTCGATCTCTCACGCTACCGCTTTGCGGTCGAGAAAGAACCATACCTGTGCTTCCTAGGCAGGATCTGTCCGATCAAAGGGACGCACCATGCGATTGCGATCGCCAAGAAACTAGGTATGCCCCTGAAGATTGCGGGAGAGGTGCAGCCGATCTTCCAAAGCTATTACGACACGCAGATACGCCCTCACGTGGATGGACGGAATGTGGAGTTTCTGGGTGAGGCAGACTTTTCCATGAAGAACGATCTGCTGAGCCGAGCGACGGCGCTGTTGTTCCCCATCGAATGGGAAGAGCCATTCGGTCTGGTGTTGGTCGAAGCAATGGCGTGCGGCACGCCGGTCATGGCGTTTCCCGGAGGCGCAGTGGAAGAGATAGTAGCCGATCGGGTCTCGGGCACGATCTGCCAGAATGTGGACGACGCCGTGCGGGCGCTGAGAGAAGACCGCTTCGATGCGCGAGCCA
The DNA here is from genome assembly GCA_963717225.1 of uncultured Acidobacteriaceae bacterium. Classification (GTDB taxonomy): domain Bacteria; phylum Acidobacteriota; class Terriglobia; order Terriglobales; family Acidobacteriaceae; genus PALSA-350. The sequence goes on from CAVQWB010000047.1 coordinate 183,137, forward strand.
TTCGCAATTATGCAGAAAGGCGCTTCTCTGCGATGGCCATGGGGCGCCAGTACCACCAACTTTATACGAGCATACTCAACGGCGGCCTTGCGCCCGTCGAGCAAGATGAGGAAGCTGCTTGAACGATTCCGTACCGGCTACGTTTCCGGCCAACTATATCGATCCGCCGCCTGAACCGAAGGTGGCCTATCCGGAGCCACCGCTTGGATCGTCCGACCTACTGGCTCTTATCCACGGATCCACCTTCTTTGCGGCTACAGAGGAGGGGGCTTTGGTACCGCCGGGGTCGCCGAACATCGGCCTCTTCCATCAGGACACACGCTTTCTAAGCCATTATGAGCTACGCACCAATGGGCAGGCGCCAGCCTTGCTATCCAGCACCAGCACGGGGGCCGACCTCGCGCGGGTAGGCCTGACGGTGCGCGGGGGCGCCGTCGCGGGCACCGACCTGGATCTGCCCATCAACACAATCTTTATCGATCGGGAATTCCTGTTGGGGCAGAACCGACTCTTTGACACCCTGACGTTTCAAAACTTCCATCACACGAGTGTGAAGCTGACGGTTGAGCTGCTGTTCTCTGCCGACTTCATGGACATCTTCCAGGTGCGGGGATTGCTCCGAGGCAAGTGCGGGCGATACGCTCGCCCACTCGTGGAGGATGCGCGCGTCCGCTTCCGCTATGAGGGATTGGATGGCCGCATTCGATTTACCGAGCTTGGTTTTACGCCACAGCCGCAGTCGCTGGAGGCAGCTTGTGGGCGATGGCAGCTGGACCTTCCCCCTCACGGGCAGACTTGCCTGACTATCACAGTGGCCATGGCAGTGACCTCTCACCATGACGAGCGAGTTTCCAAGTTGGTTGAGGAGGATCCGGTTGCAGCCCGCGAAGAGGAGCGGCACCGATCCCGAACGCGCCATATGGAGTGGAGGGCGCAGTGCAGCCGCGTCCACTCGGATAACAAGATTTTCGACTCCCTGCTTCAAACCTCTGTAGAAGACTTCTACGCACTACGCATTCGCGAGAGCCAAGGAGTGGCGGTCGCGGCCGGCGTACCATGGTTCGCGGCTTTATTCGGACGCGACTCGCTCATCAGCAGCTACCAGACTCTGCTGCTTGATCCTGGCTTGGCGCGGGATACCCTGCGTGTGCTCGCCAGCTACCAGGGCTCGGCCGAAAACGATGAGCGGGACGAAGACCCCGGGAAGATTCTGCATGAGCGACGCTCGGGAGAAATGACGGCCACCAACGAGGTGGCGTTCGGCCGGTCGTATGGCTCGGTCGATGCCACGCCCTTATTCCTGATCCTGCTCCATGAGTATTTTTGTTGGACGGCGGACCTGGCGCTCTTGCTGGTATTGAAGGATGCATTGAAGGCCGCGACGCGCTGGCTGCTGGAGTATGGCGACCTGGATGGCGACGGGCTGATCGAGTACTGCCGGCGGAACCCGAAAGGATTATTCAACCAGGGTTGGAAGGACTCGGGGGACGCGAATCGCCACAGCGATGGACGCATCGCGCAGCCGCCGGTCGCGCTTGTAGAAGTGCAGGGGTACGCGGTGCGCGGTCTCGCAGGCGCCGCGGAGTTGCTTACAACGATGGGCGAACCCGCGTTGGCGGCCGAGGCAGCGAAGCGATCGGCGGTGCTACGCGATTTGCTCGAACAGCAATTCTGGCTGGAAGATCGGCGTTATTATGCGATGGCGCTGGACAAGGATAAGAGCGCGCTGCGGGTAGATGGGTCGAACCCGGGACACTTGCTGTTTTGCGGTGCGATCAGCGCAGAACGCGGACGCCAGGTGACGGCAAAACTCCTGAGCAAAGAGCTGTTTTCGGGCTGGGGGGTTCGTACGCTCTCTGCCGCGGAGCAGTACTACAACCCGATGAGCTATCACTGCGGTTCTGTTTGGCCGCACGATACGTCGATGATTGGTTACGGCATGGCCCGCTACGGATTGCGGCAGGAGGCTTCCGTTTTGTTCGAGGCGCTGTACGACGCCGCTCTGCATTATCGCAAGTACCGGCTGCCGGAACTGTTGTGCGGCATTGGGCGGCAATTGAGCAGCGAGCCAGTGCACTACCCCGTTTCGTGCTCGCCGCAGGCCTGGGCCTCGGGCGCGCCATTCCTATTGCTCACCGGCCTGCTCGGGCTGCGACCTCGGGCGCAGGCGGGAGAGTTGGTGATCGACCAGCCGCATCTGCCTCCATTTGTACAGCGGCTGCGGATTGACGATTTACGGATTGGGTCTACCCGGCTGTCGCTCGAGTTTGCGCGTAGAGGCACGGAGACGCGTTGGGATGTGGTCGACGTCCAGGGCGACGGGTTGCGCGTAGTGGACGGCCCCCTCCGCGTCACTCGCTGAGACGGCCCACGGACGCGTCATTCTGGGCTTCCACCGCCGAGGTTCATGAGACCTTTCCTGTGGTACTGGTTCTGAGTGTGTTTATGGCATCGTTTTTAGTGGGACAGCGCGTGGGGAGTAAGCGCCTGGCAGCCACCTCGTTGCCGCGACAGGCGCAAGACAACACTTCTCGGTTGACAAGCACCTAATTAGTAGCCGCCTTTCAACAAGGGCGCGCTTGTGCACCAATAACCAATTCGCAGGTTACCTTGAGGAGGGCAAACGTATGTTTCTAGGTCTTGGACTTATCCTGTTACTTTTATGGTTAGGCGGATTCTTCGTCTTTCACGTCACAGCCTATTTCATCCACATTCTTCTGATTCTTGCTGTAGTGTCCGTAGTCTTTCACTTCATGCGGGGTGCAAGTTCTACCGTCTGATAGATGCTCGGACAAAAGGGCCGCCTTTCTGGGACGGACACTTCCCCCCGCCCGCCCGGCGTTTGACTCGCGGCACCATCGAGGCTTGTAAAGGCTCGTGAGCGCGATCGCTAACTAGCCCCGAAGCAGATGAACTCCCCTTCCACACTGGGTCCCGAAAGCAAAAGTACCCGTCGTGAGCTACACGCCTGTGGATGGGACAAATATAGATATCGGCTACTTATATCGGGCTCAGGCAACTGCTTGATTCCCTGCTCGCCTCTTATTGTCCGCAAGGGGGAGAGATCAACATGAAAGGTTATTGGTTACAGTTCATAGCAGGCGCTGCACAACGGCAACATTTGCTGGTGGAGTAGTGCAAGCGCAAGACACGACGTCGTCGGATAAAACCTTCGTAAAAGATGCCATGGAGGGAAGCCTGGCAGAAGTTAATTATGCAAAGTTAGCCCAGCAAAAGAGTCAGGACAAGAACGTGCGGGAATTCGCTACCAAGATGATCCACGATCACGAGATGCTGATCACAGAATTGAAGCCGGTTGCGAAAAGAATGGGAGTGAAGGTGCCGAGCGGGCCTCCGCTGTCAGACCACGCGAAATATTTGGAATTGAAGATGAAGTCCGGCACGGACTTTGATCGGGCCTATGTGGAAGCGATGGTCAAGGATCATCACGATGATCTGCAGTCGTTTCTCGATGAAGAGAGCAAGACGAGCAATCCGAATCTGAAAGCTGCTGTGCAGAAGGGCGAGTCAGTGATCCGGCAGCACACCGAGATGATCGACAACATCGCGCACATGGGTGGCATTCAAACTCCTCCCATGCCTGCTAACGGTTAAGAGTTGCTGGTGGTAAAGATGGGCTGGTGCCGGTTTTCGCACCGCATCAGCCTAACCAGAAAAGAACGCAACCACTCGATTTGGCACTTGTGCTTTAAAACCTGCATCCCACTACATATGAGACAGCCCTGCGAGAGCACCGGCAGCCGTGACCATGCGAAGAAGCCGAACTTCCTCCTAATCGTGGTCTTGAGTGGTGTGGCGCTCATCGGACTATTTCTCGTCGCGTATCTCCTGGTTGGTGACAAAGGAAGACAGCTGCTACCCGGTTTGCACCATGACCCGCAGCCCACATCGTACGCTCAGCCATCCCCCGGCCGCTTCGCCTTTGAATCTGGCTCACCTTTCCTGGTGTAAAGTGAATTGATACGTCAAGATCAGTACCTTCCCCCTGTCACAAAGAAGGATGCTGTTACACATCCTCTCATCCGGGTTAGCGCATCGTATCTGATGTCTTGGCACTATGTACGAAAGTTGTCTTTCATTATGGGGCACGCAGCAACGCTCCATGACGACCGACCTCTCGGAACGATTCCAAGCGGAAAGAGCAACTCATGCTTAAACGCACTATCCTCCTATCAACACTTATCCTGATGGGCAGTCAATTGGCACAAGCCTCAGACCGCGACGACGATGTAGCTCGAACCCAAAAGTCTGCTCAGGTGTTCAAAGAAATCATGGACACACCGGATCAAGGAATTCCGCATGACTTACTGGAAAAGGCAAAGTGTATCGCAATCATCCCAGGGGACAAGAAGTTTGCCTTTATTCTCGGCGGTAATTATGGCCGCGGTCTCGCGACATGCCGTACTGAGCACGGATGGAGCGCGCCCATTTTTCTGGCTCTCGAAGGCGGCAGCGTCGGATACCAGATCGGCGGCTCTTCGACGGATATCGTGATGCTGTTTATGAACACCCACGCGTTCCATAGCCTTCTGAGCGACAAGTTCAAGCTTGGAGCCGACGCCTCTGTAGCAGCCGGCCCTGTCGGTCGTAACGCGTCCGCGGCTACCGACTTGAAACTCAACGCGGAGGTTTTGTCGTATTCCCGCTCCAAGGGAGTATTCGCCGGTGTCAGCCTGAGCGGGGCGGTCGTCCAAGCGGATAAGAGCGGGGATCAGGCTATGTATGGAGATGGGGTGGAAAGGCGACAGATTGTCAGTGGGACGGTTACGACCCCGGCCGCTGCTAAACCTCTGATACACGAGCTTGACGCCTATTCGCGTGGTTAAGGGCGTATTCGGTGGCCGGCGAGCGTGAGAGCAAATCGCGCTCGCCGGCGCCTCTGTTGTAATCAGATTACCGGACGTCGACGGTTCGGCTTTTGCTTCCTCGGCTAGCCAGGCCAGAATGTCCCAATCTTGGCAAAACTATTCCGCTCTCTCCTTGCCTTCCTATTGCATCTTGGCTATTTTGGCCCGGTGTTGATGGGTGTTCTCGATTCCTCGTTTCTCTTCCTTCCGTTTGGTCACGATCTGCTGGTAGTCACGCTCGTGGCGCGGCACCATGCGGGCCTTACGTGGTATATCCTCGCGGCTGCTACCGGATCCACGGTCGGGGTCTGTCTGCTTGCCTGGGTGGCGGCCAAATTGGGCGAAGAAGGCATCAAGAAGATGGCCGGCGCGAAGCGATTCGACAAATTGCGCGGGAAGATCAGCAAGAACGGCGCCAAGGCCGTTGTGCTCGCATGCATCGCCCTACCGCCCTTTCCGTTCACCATGGTGATTGCCGCCGCAGCGGCTTTGGGTTACTCGCGGCTCCGTATCTGCGTCATCAACTTCTTCAGTCGTGGAGTACGCTTCCTGATTTTGGGACTGCTCGCAATCAAGTACGGGAAGGCTATTTTAAGTATCGCCAGCTCCGACGTCTTCCGCTGGAGCATGATCGGGTTCATCGCGCTATGCATCGCAGGCAGCGGATTTTCTATTTATAGTTGGCTGAAAAATGTTCGCGGCAAGAGATCGTAGCGCTTGGGAACAGATGCCCCCCTTATTTCAGCGCTTTGATCATGGGGAGTTCATCGGACCACGTGTCATGTATCGCCTCGCGGCCGCCGTACGCCATCATCCCCGCAGCCAGCGCAGTGCCTGTACACCAGGAACAAAGCTTGCCAAAACGGACCACCTGCCGGCCTGCGTTGAACGCTGCCGCCGAGGCGTCTAGAGTCAACTTTGCGCCGAGCAACTGCTTCGCTGTCTGATGGCGTCTGGCAAGAAGGGCCAAAGCGAGCGTCGCCCCGAAGCTCGCGAGGCCCAACAATCCGTCGGGAATTCCCAGAGGATGAGCGGCGGCTGACATAGTAATCCGCTCGGAATCGAAAACGCGAAGAGGCGGGTCTGGAAGCGCAGGGAGAATGCCGGTCTGGAAGAGCGCTACTGGCACCAGGGTCGCAAGTGCCGCGCAACACGAGCCGATGACAAGCCGATCATCCTTGAGCCGTGGGGTCTGGCTCGAGCAGCAGGGGTTCACGAAACCTTCCGTTTCGCGATGAGAGCACCGCCTACAGCGGTGAGCGCCACGGCGGCACCTAGAGCGACGACACCGGGATGCAGCAACGCAACAATCTCCGCGCTACTTGAATAAGAACGACCGGTGAACTTGCCGCGTGTGCTATGCGTCCCCGGAACATAAGCATAAAGATTGTCGGGTGTGTTGGGATCCTTTGGATCGTTCGGGATCTGCTGCGACTTGTAGCCCGTTTTGCCGAGATACCAATCAAGTAAGCCGGGAATGAACTTCTGCGCGACGATCGCCATGGCGGTGGGCGAGCCGACCCAATACTCGCGCCGGGGCTGCCTGGCAAGGCCAGCGGCCACCACAACTTCGGCGGCCAACTCCGGCTCGTATATGGGAGGGACCGGCTGAGTATTGTTCGGCATCCGGTTCTTTACCCAATCGAACTGGGTCGTATTCATGGCGGGCATCTGAACGGCTGTCAGCTTGACGTCGCTATGGTCGTGATGCAGTTCGCAACGGAGAGAATCCGTGAATCCATTAATGGCGTGTTTGCAGGCACAATATGCAGACTGCAGGGGAATGGACCGGTATGACAGCGCCGAACCTATCTGAATGATTGTGCCTCGATCACGAGGCAGCATCCTTCTCAGGGCGGCCATTGTTCCATGCACGAAGCCGAGATACAGGACGTCCGTCACTCTCTTGTAGTCGGACGCTTCCATCTCCTTGACCGGAGAGAAAACGCTGACCATCGCATCGTTCACCCAGATGTCGATTGGACCCAACTCCTCTTCGACACGGCTGGCTGCAGCCTCGACAGCAGCGGAATCGGAAACATCTGTGGGCAGCACCAGGGCCTTCCCGCCCAGCGCCTCGCATTCTTCTTTTGCAGCGTTAAGGGCCTCTGGATTTCTGGCGATGAGGCCGACGCTCGCGCTACGCTTGGCAAAGCCGTGAGCGATCGCCCGGCCGAGGCCGGCCGATGAACCCGTCACTACGACAACTGCAGCCTTTGACATGATTACCTTTCGACAGATACAAACAGGCGGAACAAATTGTAGGATGCCATATTGTGACGCAAGGGTAAGCCGAACAGGAATTAACCCGCGGTTCTGTCTCCATTGGTTATCGATTAAGCCGCAAAACGCAAGATAGATTCCGGCGAAGCTCATCTCTGCCAGAGTACTCAGATAAGCTTCTCTTGCAACAAATTCTGCCAGCCTTGCGCTTAGACGATGCGACTTAAACGCAACGAGGTGGTCTTGCGCCGATTCTATGGCTTCACGACATCTTGGAATTCATCTTTTCGGAGTACGAACATCCCAACGCCAAATTGCACCATCTATACCCCGTAGTTGGAGAGAAGTGAGCGCTAGATGGCTATCGATCCCGAAAGGCATGCACGTACGATAGCTTCTCTTACGGATTCGTCTTACAACATGATCGTCGCCAGTTCCCCGACGGAAGTTCTTCTACTTACTGGCTATTGGCCGGTGATGGGAAACAGCATCGCTTTGTTCTCCTCAGACGGTGAAGTGAGGGTAGTAATCCCAGAGGACGAGGTTGAACTAGCGGAAGCGACGTCTTCGGCGAAGCTGTTCCCCTACAAACCCGGTGGTCTTCAAACCCTGGTCGATCCGCTGCAGCTCCTGAAGGCGCCATTGCAATGCGTGATCGACGGTCTAGCTTTGCCACATACCAGAATCGGTCTGCAGTTAGGCCAGGGGGTTCAGCCTTCGAGCTATGCGGTATGCACCCAGTTTCGCGCTCGGCTTGTTGAACTGCTACGCGAGCTTGCGCCTGCCTGTACCTATTTAGGCTGCGACGAACTGTTTGAAGACATGAAGGCGGTAAAGACCACAAAGGAACTGGAACTGATGGAAATGGCAGCGAATGTCGCAGCGGCCGGCTTTGTGGAGGCTGCCGGCTGTATTCGGCCCGGCCTGCGCGAGACAGATGTCGCTGCCGCTGCGCAGTCCGCTTTCGAAACAACGAGGAAGGCCGGAGGCCTGCAGCGCAGCTATGGCTACTTCTTTTGCATGTCGGGACCAAATTCCGCCACAGCCGATGCGGCTTATGCACGAACCAGGCAGTGTTTGATTGAGGACGGCGATCTAGTGATGATTCATGCCAACACCTGCGCCGATGGCTACTGGACTGATCTCACCCGGACCTACATCGCCGGAGAGTCTGATGACCGACAGAGGGACATACGTGCAGCGATCGATGAGGCGCGGACCACAGGCTTGCGCGCGATTCGTCCTGGGGCAACCGGTCAACAAGTCGATCATGCGGTGCGAGGCACTCTGGAGTTGCATGGATTCGGCAATGCATTCAAGCATGCCGCGGGCCATGGCGTGGGGTTGGCCGCTGCCAATCCGAATGGCAGGCCACGTATCCATCCCCTTTCCACGGATGTGCTCAAGACGGGGATGACATTCAACCTCGAACCGGCTGCGTATTTCGAAGGCTACGGCGGAATGCGCCACTGTGACGTGGTTTGTGTAACCAACGACGGTGTGAAGGTAATGACTGAGTTCTGAGGCCAATATGTTCGGGAGTTGCACGATCACGCAGGCAAAGACAGCAGTCTACACGGTACCCACCGACGCACCCGAAGCAGATGGGACCTTTTCCTGGAGCAGCACAACCATGGTACTCGTCAGGCTGGAGGCCGGAGATAACGCTGGGACGGGTTATACCTACGCCGACGCTGCAACAGGAAAGCTAGTGCAGAGCCTGCTAGATAAGGTTGTGCGAGGCAAGGATGTGTTCGAGCACGGAGCCATTCTTCAGGCCATGTATCACCATGTTCGCAATTCGGGAGAGACCGGCATTACCTCCATGGCCATTTCCGCAATCGACAACGCGCTTTGGGACTTGCGGGCCAGACTGCTCGACACGCCTCTGGTCAGCCTACTGGGTTCGGTGCGGGTTGGTATTCCGGTGTACGGCAGCGGAGGTTTTACTTCATACAGCGATGCACAACTGCAGAGCCAACTTGGTGAATGGGTGGAGCGCGGCTTCCGCATGGTGAAGATGAAGGTCGGTAGCCATCCGGGCAACGATCTGAGGCGCGTTGAAGTTGCGCGCAAAGCGATCGGCGACGCTACAGAGCTCTTTGTCGACGCTAACGGGGCTTATACGGTCACTCAGGCACTCCAGCTGGGCTACCACTTCGGGGAGCAGAACGTGCGTTGGTTTGAGGAGCCGGTCAGCTCCGACAATCTTGAAGGGCTGGGTGACGTTCGTTCGCGCGCGCCGATTGGCATGGATGTTGCAGCGGGCGAGTATGGCTACACCGCTTGGTACTTCGAGCGCATGTTGAAGGCCAATGCGGTAAGCGTCTTGCAGGCTGACGCAACGCGCTGTGGCGGCATCAGTGGATTTCTCAATGCGGCCGCACTCTGTTGGGCAGCAAACATGCCGCTTTCCTCGCATTGCGGACCTAGCATGCATGTGCATGTGTGTTGCGCGGTTCCACGAGCGATTCATATGGAATTCTTTCACGATCACGTTCGTATCGAGCGGATGTTTTTCGACGGGTTCTGCGAGCCTGTCGATGGCGTCATGTCGCCCGATCGTTCTCGGCCTGGCGCCGGCCTAACGCTTAAAGAGAAAGACGCCGCACAGTATTTGGTCTGATCGTTTCATGGATGTTCCCTGAAGACGTATCAAAGTCATGCACGGCACCACCGCGCCCTCACCCGAGTAAAGGAGAAATGTTGTGGCGAAGCAGGTTTCAGATTTGATCGTAGAGCGGCTAATCGAATGGGGAGTCGATACCATCTTTGGCTTCCCCGGAGATGGCGTGGACGGATTTTTCGAATCTCTGAGAACCCACGCGGACAAGCTAAAGTTCATCCAGGTGCGACATGAAGAAGCCGCGGCGTTCGCGGCCGTGGGTTACGCGAAGTATACGGGGCGGCTGGGTGTGTGCTGCGCTACCTCAGGGCCCGGCGGTGTGCATCTGTTGAACGGGCTCTATGACGCGAAGTGCGATCAGCAGCCGGTGCTCGCCATTACAGGACACACCTTCAGTGACCTGATCGGCATGGACTACCAGCAGGACGTCGACCTCGACAAGCTGTTCATGGATGTATCGGTCTTCAACGAGCGGGTGATGAGCGCCGCGCACGCGGTGAACGTGGTGGATATGGCGGTGCGGACCGCATACGGGCGGAAGGGTGTCTCGCACATTTGCATTCCCAAGGACATTCAGGAGTGGCCCGTTACCGATAAACATCGCAGTAACGCCAACGTGGCACACCACAGCGGAGACTGGGCTGTTCCGTCTTCGGCTAAGCCGGCACAATCGCTCATCCAGGAGGCGGCGGATGTCATCAATGCAGGATCGAAGGTGGTCATCTTTGCCGGGCGAGGCGCGCTCGGCTGCCGCGAAGAGCTTGCCCATCTTGCACAGACAGTTGGCGGCCCGGTGGTGAAGGCGCTGCTGGGGAAAGCTGTGCTGCCGGATCGCAGCCCCTACACGACAGGCGGCCTCGGGCTGCTCGGCACCGCACCTTCAGTCGATGCGATGGAGGAGTGCGACACCCTGATCATGATCGGCACCAGCTATCCGTATATGGAATTTCTCCCCAAACCGGGCCAGGCGAAATGCGTACAGATCGAAATCAATCCAACTCGCATTGGTCTTAGGCACCAGGTGGATGTTGGCCTGGTGGGAGATGCGAAGACCATTCTCACGGCACTGATGCCCTTGTTGAAGACAAAGAACCACAAGTTCCTCAAGAAGTCGCAGGAACGGATGAAGAGCTGGTTTGGGCTGATGGAAGAGCGCGGCACGCGCAAAGACATGCCGATGAAGCCCCAAGTAGTGACGCATACGCTGAACAAACTCCTGAAGGACGATGCCATTGTCTCCTCAGACAGCGGCACCATCGCCACCTGGACGGCGCGGCACGTAGACATTCGCGGCACGATGCAGTTTTCTCTCTCCGGCTCGCTTGCGACCATGGCCAACGGCCTTCCCTACAGCATCGGAGCGGCCGTGGCTTATCCCGGACGGCAGGTTGTTTGCGTGGTGGGTGATGGCGGCCTAACCATGCTGATGGGCGACATCGCCACGCTGGTGAAATACAAGCTGCAGGTTTGCGTCATTGTCATCAAGAACAACGTGCTCGGGCAGATCAAATGGGAGCAGATGATTCTGGAGGGCAATCCCGAGTTCGGTGTCGAACTTGAGCCGATCGATTTTGCCATGGTTGCCACCGCCTGTGGAGCCAAGGGTTACACCATCGAACGACCTGAAGATGCAGAAGACATTCTCCGCGAGGCCCTGGCGCACAACGGTCCGACCGTGGTCCAGGCCGTGGTTGACCCGAACGAGCCGCCGATGCCGGGCAAGATCACGACCGAGCAGGCGATTCACTTCGCCGAGGCGCTTACGCGTGGCCAGAAGGATGCACTCAAGATCATGAAAACCATCGCCAAAGACAAGATTCGCGAGGTTATCTAAACGATGCTGAGCGAGTCAGCACTCATGATCACGGGTCCTGTCAAGGACCTGGAGATCGCTCGAAACCTGATCAGGGAAGGGCGCTTTCAGAGAAGCCTATCCCTGCTCACGGCGGGGACCAGTATCGTAAGCGGGCTCGAGGTCGCCTACGAGCATTACCGCGGGAGCTATAGCCGGCGCGTCATGTACACGCCGGTCATACTGAGTGTTCTGCTGGGCGCAGCGGGAATTGCGGGATTCTTCAGCAGGCGGGCAGCGCGCAAAATTCTCCGGCTGGTCTCAGCAGCAACGCTGGCCGATGCAATGATCGGCTTTTACTTCCACATACGCGGCATCAGGAGGAAGCCCGGCGGCTGGCGGCTGCCCATGACCAATATGATTATGGGACCACCGATTTTCGCGCCGCTGCTGTTTGGTACGAGTGCCTACCTTGGACTGATCGCTTCTTATCTTCAGCGTGAAGACAGTTCGCTGGCGATCTCGACATCGGGCAAGGACGGGTTTCTGGTGCGCCTCTTGCCCTTTGACGAAGGCCGCCACCTGCTTTCCGCCGAACAGGATATGCGCGAAGGGCGTTTTCAGCGTCAGGTGGCGATTGTTACCGGCGTCAGCGCACTCCTGAGCGGCTTTGAAGCCTATTACTCGCACTACAAGAACAACTTTCGCTACTGGGTCCAGTGGAGCCCGGTAGTTCTGGCGCCCATGCTTGCCGGCACTGCCTTTGCGTCGGTGAAAAGCCGCAGACTTGCCACCACCGCCTTACCGGCTGTATCTGCGCTCGCGGGAGCGGATGCAGCCGTTGGTTTCTACTATCATGCGCGCGGCGTGCTTCGCCGGCCCGGCGGCAGCAAGCGTCTGCTCTACAACATCATGTACGGTCCGCCAATCTTTGCTCCCCTGCTCTTCGGCGCGGCCGGCATGCTGGGCATGCTCGCCAGCCTGCTGCGGCGGAGGCACAAATGAAATACCGTTATCCCGCAGCGGATCCGGCCTTGTGCCCGCGCGACGCCAAAACAGGCGAGCCGCTCGCAGCTCGAAAGCAGCCCGGCTATTACGCCGGCTTCAGCACCCTCTCCCAGAGTCCGTTTTGGGATGACGCAACCCGCACTGTGGTGGAGAAGCGCGTTGAGCATCCACCAGATCGGCAATTCTTTTCCGAAGACGCCTGGAAGTTCTGGACTGCGGTCTTCGCTCACCTGATTCCGCAGATAGACCGCACTCCCGAGCGCCAGATTCCCATCGTTGCCGTCCTCGATCACCGGCTTGCGCAAAACCAGACGGTGGGCTACCGCTACGAAAGCATGCCGCACGACCGCGTTGTGTACGAAATTGGCATCGAGGCCATCGACCGCGAGGCTGAGCATCGCTACGCTGGAAAATTTCTCCTGCTGCCACACTTACAGCAGGATCTCGTTCTCAAGGCAATCCACGACGGCAAGCCTGAGGCGGCAGCCGAGATCTGGAAGAAAATGTCGGTGCACCGCTTCTGGCAGATGATCATGGGCGATGCAGTTGACGCGTACTATGCACATCCCTGGGCGTGGGACGAGATTGGCTTCGGAGGCCCAGCGTACCCGCGTGCTTATACCCGCCTTGAACGCGGCGAGCCGGAGCCCTGGGAGGTGGAGGAGAAACGCTACGACTGGCTTGCTCCCGCCACTGCTATTTCCGATGAGATTGACTCCACCCCGAGCCACCACACAGAGCCAGGTCAACATAGCGATCACGGGAGTGGAGGGACACATTGAGAAAGCCTCTTCTTGGCGCCTTTGAAACTCGTAACTCTCACAAGCACATGGTCGGATCCCTGCAATCGATTCACCTGCCTATGCGGCGCTTCAGAGAGTATGAAGTAGTGGACTACGCCATCGTGGGCGTCGGCTCAGCCGGCGGCGTTCTGCTGCAGCGTTTGGCACGCGCAGGGTTCAACGTCGTCGGACTCGAGGCAGGGCCTTTCTGGGATACGGAGAGAGACTGGGTCAGCGACGAAGCCGGCTCTCACGAGCTTTACTGGACGGAACCGCGGGTTACAGGGGGTTCCGATCCGCTGGCGCTGGGAGCCAATAACTGTGGCAAGGGGGTGGGCGGCGGCTCGGTCCACTGGGCCGCTTTCACACCCCGACTGCATCCCTCCGACTTCGAGGTTTATACACGCGATGGCGTGGGCGCAGATTGGCCCATCACGTACGAGGACATAAAGCCCTACTACGAGCAGCTCGAGCTGGAGATGCCGGTGGCCGGCCCCGCGTATTACCCATGGGGTCATCCGCATGGATATGCTTACGGGCCGCATCCGATGGGTGGCGTCGGCGACGCGCTGATCAGGGGCTGTACCGCACTCAACATTCCGGTCTCGATCGGTGGCCCGGTCGCCATCCTCTCCGGCTCCCATGGCGACCGGCCGCATTGTATCTATCGCGGTTTCTGTATTCAGGGTTGCAAGGTAGGGGCTAAAGCGAGCACGCTGGTAACCCACGTTCCCGACGCATTGACGAAGGGCGCCGAGATCCGCGACCGTTGCATGGTTTCTCGCGTCGAACTTGGCAAGGAAGGCCGCGTCATGGGCGTCCACTACTATGACTTGCAAGGCAACGCCCACTTCCAGCGCGCCAAGGCCGTCATCCTGTCCGGCTACGCCATTGAAACGCCCAGGTTGCTACTCAACTCAGCTTGCCCCGGCTTCGAACATGGACTGGCGAATTCCAGTGGAACTGTAGGGCGCTATCTGATGGCGCAGGCAGGAAATGTAGTGATCGGCCGCTTCGACCAACCAGTTCGCATGTACAAGGCGCCTCCCGCGCATGCGCTCACAGAAGAGTTTTACGAGACCAATCCCACAAATGATTTTGCTCGCGGCTTCGCGATCCAGACGGTGGGACCTCTGCCGGTGGCTTTCGCCAAGCAGATGTTGGCGGCCAAGAAGGCGTGGGGTTGGGGTCTGCGTCGCGAGATGATGGATTACAACCATTGGGCGGCGTTTGGATTGCTGGGCGAAATTCTTCCCTGGAAAGATAATCGGGTCGCCCTCTCGGAAGATAAAGACCGCTTTGGCCTCCCGGTGGCGCACGTCAGCTTTAACCTGCACAGCAACGACAAGAAGCTCATCAAGGCTGCCAAAGAGAAGACGGAGGCCGTTATGCACGCCGCCGGCGCGACTGAGGTCGTCCAGGAGGCGAGATACGCGCACCTGGTGGGCGCGTGCCGTATGGGCTCCGACCGGCGCAGCTCGGTCGTGGATAAGTTTTGCCGCTCGCATGACATCGCAAACCTGTTCGTCTGCGACGGTAGCGTATTTCCTACACAGGGCTCAGCCAACCCTGGTCTGACAATCCAGGCGCTGGCAGCGCGCACTGCGGACTATTTGATATCTCAGGGTGACGCTATTTTCCAAAGCAACAAGCGCGACATGACGTCGCCCCCGATCCGTCGTGAACTTGCTCCGCCAGAAACCTGGGGTAAGGGCGTTCCAAGACTTAAGTGATACTGCTCCCGTCGGCAACAGCGTGTATAGCGAGGATTTCTCCCATGCCGGCAAGTCTCTCTCGCGCGTTTACCCCGCAGACTCTGCTGGTGCAGATACCTGTGCTCAACCCACAGTCGCACTACGCCCACTCTATTTTCGAGCTTTCCACCTGGGTGCTGTACGTTTGCCTGGCCATCTTTCTGCTAGTAGCAGGGTTGGTTACGTATGCCGGCTGGAAGTTTCGTGCTCGACCCGGTGAGGCGGACCCCGAGCAGGTGTTCGGCAGCACCAAGTGGGAAATGGTCTATGTCATTCCGCCCACGATACTGCTGGCGGTAATCTTCGGCTTCATGCTGCATGTGATGCATACCTCCGATCCGCCTGCGCAAGCGAGCGGGGATGACATCGTCGTCGTTGGGCACCAATGGTGGTGGGAGGTTCGCTACCCAAAACTGGGCTTCATCACGGCCAACGAGATCCATATTCCCACGGGCAAGAACGTGCAGTTCGGGTTCGAGTCCGCCGATGTGATACACGACTTCTGGGTGCCGGAGCTGGGACGCAAAATTGATTTGATTCCCGGACGGCATGCCAAGATATGGCTCGCCGCTGACCATCCCGGAACCTACCTTGGCACGTGCGCGGAGTTCTGCGGCAAGGAGCACGCGTGGATGCGCATCCGTGTCATCGCCGACGATCCGGCTTCATTTGCCGCCTGGTCCGCCACCGAGCAGGCCCAGGCCGCTGCGCCCGACGATCCCGCACAGCAGCGCGGGCACGACTACTTCACATGGATGCCGTGTGCGAACTGCCACACCGTTTCAGGCACCTCGGCGCGCGGCAGACTCGGTCCCGATCTCACGCATCTGGCAAGCCGGGAAACGTTCGCCGCCGGCCGGCTACACAACACGCCGGACCAGCTTTCCGCGTGGCTGCACAATCCGGATGCGTTCAAGCCGGGAAGCCACATGCCCAACCTCCGACTTACCGACGAACAGCGCGGCGATCTCGTGCAATATCTGGAGACACTCAAGTGAGCGAGATCGAGATCGTTCCGCTGCATATCGAAAAACTGGAGCGCTTTGAGGAGCATGCCGGCATGCTGAAATGGGTCGCATCCGTCGACCACAAGCAAATTGCCGTGATGTACATGCTCACCAGCCTGTTCTTCTTTCTCGTCGGCGGCGTGGAAGCGCTGCTGATGCGATGGCAACTCGCGAAGCCGCAAAACCACTTTCTCACGCCGGAGGCCTACAACCAGCTCTTCACTCTTCACGGGACGACCATGCATACCGAGCTTTGCCTTCGCTTCGACTATGGCTTCACGATTCCATGGATTCACTTCGAAGCCGGCGCTCGAGGCGATTCTGCCTGGGTCACTACAGCCGGCCCTAACCTCACTGTTTTGCGTACCGCGTCACTGGTACAGGAAACGAAACGCGGCACTCTCAGTGCGGAGTTCACCATGAATGCCGGGGAGATTCAGACATTCGTCCTTACGTATGGCTGCTCTTATGAGGCTCTTCCCGACCCCATAGACGTCGATCAGGCGCTGCAGCAAACCGATCATTTTTGGGCGACCTGGGTATCACGCAACAAATATCAGGGACCCTACAGTGCGGCCGTCGAACGGTCGCTTATCACGCTCAAAGCCATGACCTACCGTCCTTCGGGCGGGATTGTCGCCGCACCAACCATGTCGCTTCCTGAGCGGATCGGCGGCCCGCTCAATTGGGATTATCGATATTGCTGGATTCGTGACGCGACGTTTACCATCTCCGCGCTCATTGAATGTGGATATAGCGAAGAGGTGATCGCCTGGAAGCAGTGGCTGTTACGCGCGATCGGACGAGGCGCCTCCCAGGTCCAGATTATGTACGGAATCGGAGGCGAACGCCACATCGCCGACTGGGAAGTGCCCTGGCTGCCAGGTTACGAAAACTCCGCACCTGTTCGCGCCGGAAACGCTGCTCAACATCAAAATCAACAAGACATCTTCGGCGAGATCGCCGTGGCGCTCGCGCACGCTCGAAGCGCGGGCGTGCCGTGCCGGCCAGAGGAGTTGGAACTGCAGCAAGAGCTTACCGAATACCTGGTGAAGACCTGGCGTCAGCCGGGTTCCGGCATGTGGGAATCGCGCGACGAACCGCAACGATACACGTACTCCAGCGTCATGGCGTGGGTCGCGCTGGAAAGGGCCGTGGAAAGCATTGAGCACCATGGCATGGCCGGCCCGCTGGCGGAGTGGAAGGACCTGCGCGATAAGATCCACGCGGATATCTGCAAGCATGGCTTCGACAAGCACCTTGATAGTTTTGTGCAGCACTACGGCTCCAAGGCGCTGGATGCCTCGGAACTTCTGCTGTTCGTTGTCGGCTTCCTTCCGGCGGCCGATCCGCGAGCGCTGGGCACGGTCAAAGCCATAGAGCGGGCGCTGCTCAAAGATGGATTTATGCTGCGTAACTTGCCCAAATCGAAGAAAGCCCAGCAAGGCGCCTTCCTGGCTTGCAGCTTCTGGCTAGTGGAAAACTACGTCCTGACCGGCAGGATCGAAGATGCACGAAACCTGTTCGAAAGGGTTCTCGCCGTCAGCAACGATGTTGGGCTCCTCTCAGAGGAATACGACACAAAGGCGAAACGGCTGACGGGCAACTTCCCCCAGGCCTTTTCGCACATCGCCCTAGTTCGTGCCGCCATGCGTCTTGCCAGGTATCAGCAGTGAGATCATCAAATATAGGCACCTCGACGAGCTCTGCTGACCCTATCTTTGCGGTCGGGCTCTTACCGAACGATCGCCATTCGGATATTGATGTCCAGCCTTTCGGCGCCTGTGTCTCTGGACCAGAACCCACGAGACGACCGCGATCACCGCCGCTCCGAGTAATATCAGCCCGGTTCGACCTATGAGGTGAATCAGCCAGAACAGCCGGCCGCCAAAGAAGTATCCAATGGAGCAGACCAGGGCGACCCAACAGGCGGCTCCCAGGATGTCGAAGAGGAAGAAACGTGGCCAGCTCATGCGGAGTGAACCTGCAACCAATCCGTTCAGCACTCGGAAACCTGCGACGAAGCGTGCGCAGAACACACCCCAGGATCCGTGCCTGGTGATGAAGTCCCGACCACGCTGAATGTTTCGGGGGCCAATGTGAAGTTTCTTACCATAGCGATCGAGCAGAGATTGCCCACCGGAGCGGCCGACGTAAAAACCGATGTTATCGCCGGCAGACGTGGTACAAAACGCGACCAGGGCGATCCATCCAATGTTCAATCCGGTGGGACGCGCGGCGAGCGCGCTCGCAATGAGTAGCACCGTCTCTCCGGGTACGGGAATGCCAGCGCCTTCCGCTAACAAACCGATGAATACCGCAAGGTAACCATATTCAATAAAGAAATGGATCAGGCGGCCGAGAGGGATAAGGTGCATTTGCAGTCAGATGCCGTTTTACGATCTGCCGCAGGCCCTCAGAGTCATGTCGATAGACCGCTCTGCCCGGGCGGCCGTAATTCCGATATTCGTCCGCAAAAGCTGGGCTAATCCTTTAGGTTGACAAGTAAACCTCCTGCTGCCATGACCCTTGCCGGGGCGCCAACAGTGAGATCATAGAGGTAAGACTCGCCGGCTCATCTGGAGTCTTAGCCGATGGTCTTCGGATTGAAGGTACAACCCTTATACGATCTTTCCGCCGGTGACGGTCGAAGGCTCCGCTTCAAGGCCTTCCACTTCTTCTTCACCGAAGAGGAGCGGATCACCCAGTTGCTGCGCTACCAGTTCGACCAACGCCTGGCTGACCAAGGTCGACTTGCCTGAACCCGAAACACCTGTGACCGTGGTGAAGACGCCCAGAGGAAACGCGACATCCACCTGGCTCAGATTATTGCGGGTAACCCCTTTGAGTTTTAGCCACCCTCTGGGGTTGCGCGGCGCCCTGCGGTTGGCAGCCTGATGGCCGAATAGATAACGCCGGGTCTGCGATGGCTACTGCTCCAGACCCTCTGGAGGGCCGCTGTAGAGTATTTGGCCGCCGTGTTCCCCGGCGCCGATCAACTGCTGGCAAAAGTTCTCGTTGCTTATATCGCCGGGCACGCAATGTGCCTTGCGGCCTGCATCTTCGACCAACGCGACTACCTCCGCAGCGTCCGGCGCCTCACTGGGCAGATAATTCAAAACAATGTCGGCGCCTTCTCGAGCGAACGCAATCGCCGCGGCGCGACCAATACCCGAGTCAGCTCCTGTGATCAGCGCTTTGCGGCCTAGCAATCGGCCAAAGCCGCGATAGCTTTTCTCTCCATGGTCAGGCTTTGGGGTCATCTCCCGAGCTAATCCCGGTGCAGATTGCGTTTGCTCCTCCAACTTGGGTCTGGGGTATTGCTTGGTTGGATCTTTCTTCTCGTACTGGTTCTGGGTATCGACGTCAGACATGAGTCGCTCCTGGATTAACTAAAACGTGGGGCCGGCCTCCCGATCGGAAGACGCCATTGCCAAAGTTGGATGCACGCTTCAGGAAGCAGAATGCCTTGCGTGTTGGAACCGCTGATCACCTCACCGTATTGATTCGATCCAATCAAGAAAACGCGTGACGGCACAAATGCGTCCTAAGGATGTCTGATATAAGAAAGGTTCTTCTATGTGGGAGCGGAAATTTGAGTGGCAGGTCCGATGTCCCAATATGGCGCGTCGCCATAAAGAAAACTGTAAGGCGGCTGGTACGTGGTGGATGAGTTGTGTTGGCTGCCGCCTTGCTTTTCGTCACATCGGCGACTGTCGCGGTGCCTCAATCACCCTCGCAGCAGACCACCGGCCCTTCCGCAGTCTCGCAGGTGCCGCCCCGGAAGATCAACCCCGGCGGGTTCAGTTTCCATTATGCAGCGAACCACCAACGTGCAGAGTTCGTTTTGCGGCAGCACTGCTGACGGGATGTCGACCGGCAGCGCTTTAACCCTGACACTGCATGAAGCATTGAGCCGTGCATGCGCATCGATCTCGCGCGATCAGCCAGGGCGCAGCTGTGATGCAGGCGCAAGGCCAGCGACAGGCAGCGCGAAGCAACCTGCTGCCCACTGTTCATGCCGCCATCAGCGAGGAGTTCGAGCGACCGAATCTTAGTACGAGGGTGCGCAATCGAACACATTCCCGCTAACGGCGACATTCAACTTTTTCGACGCGCGCGTCGGCTCGACTTAACCAATCAGCGCCCCATGAGTGATGGCGAGTTAGTAGATGCTCGCTCTTCGATTTGCGAATCTATGGACTTCGACTCTAGGGGCTTATATGACCCAACGCTGCCCTAAGAGGCAGCGCCATCTGTTCGCGCATGCAACCCAACTACTTGTCTCAGCATCAGTCTCGTTATTGCGGAAGAGCCGGTGTGCAGGCCCGAGCAGTACCTCGTTATCGTTCTGGATCTGCGGAGTTGGGATGAGTACGCTCGCAATTGAGCAGCGCCTGACCGCGCTGTGGGGAACGCCGAAAACGCTAAGGGGTTGGTTCGCCACCGTAGATCATAAAGATCTCGGTATACGATACATATTCACGGCGTTCATCTTCCTCGTAGTTGGCGGCCTGGAAGCGCTACTGATGCGCATCCAACTTACGCGCGCCGATCAAGCCTTTCTTCCTCCCGAAATGTACGACCAGATTTTCTCCATGCATGGCATCACCATGATCTTTTGGTATGCGTCCCCCATCCTTTCCGGTTTCGCCGTATATCTCGTTCCTCTCATGATCGGCGCTCGCGACATGGCGTTTCCCCGCTTGAACGCCTTCACCTACTGGTCCTATGTGCTTTCGGGCATCTTCCTGTATGTAGCTCCGCTGATGGGACAGGCGCCGCATGCTGGTTGGTTCTCATACATGCCGTACACCAACATCCGCTATTCCCCCGGTCACGGAATGGATTTCTACGCCCTTGCGCTGATATTTCTAACCATCTCGACGACCGGCGGCGCGGCAAACTTTATCGTCACTATCCTGCGGCTGCGCGCTCCCGGCATGGCCGTCAGCAAGATGCCGCTCTTCCTCTACAGCACGCTCACCGTCTCCTGCGTCATACTGTTTGCTTTGCCGGCGCTTACCGTGGCCTGTGTCTTTCTCGAGCTTGACCGGCGGTGGGGAACGCATTTCTTCGGCATCTCCGGTGGGGGCAACCCGATCCTTTGGCAACAGCTCTTCTGGTTCTTTGGCCACCCATGGGTATACGTGATCTTCCTGCCGGCGACAGGAATGCTCTCCCTCATCATCCCGGTGTTTTCTCGCAGACCTATCGTGGGGTATCCCTATGTAGCCATCTCCACTATCCTCACCGGCGTGGTGGGCTTCAGCGTGTGGCTGCACCATATGTTCACCGTCGGCATGTCGGATCTGGCCATGAGCTTCTTCAGCGCAGGAAGCATGACCATCTCGTTGTTCACCACGGTGCAGGTCTTTGCCTGGGTGGCGACGCTGTGGAAAGGCCGTCCCGTACCTACTACTGCGCTTTACTACGCAGTAGGTTCGGTCGCGCTGCTGGTTATCGGCGGACTTAGCGGAGTGTTCACCGGCATCATCCCCGTGGATTGGCAGGCACACAACACTTACTATGT
The DNA here is from genome assembly GCA_963717225.1 of uncultured Acidobacteriaceae bacterium. Lineage (GTDB taxonomy): Bacteria > Acidobacteriota > Terriglobia > Terriglobales > Acidobacteriaceae > PALSA-350. The sequence goes on from CAVQWB010000047.1 coordinate 204,730, forward strand.
GGTCGCCCACATACACTATGTTCTCATCGGCTCGAATGTGTTTCCGGTTTTCGCCGGCCTCTATTACTGGCTACCGAAAATGACCGGCCGGATGATGAACGAGAGGCTCGGCAAATGGAGCTTCTGGGTTATGTTCATCGGCTTCAACCTGGGGTTCTTTCCCATGCACATCGTGGGGTTGATGGGTATGCCGCGGCGTATTTACACCTATGCTCCCGGCCTCGGGTTGCAACCTATGAACGAGCTCATGACCTTCGGCGCATTCATGCTCGGCATTGGGATATTAATAACCCTGATCAACGTGATGGTGAGTATGCGGTTCGGAGCGATCGCGGGCAGGAATCCGTGGAACTCCGACGGCCTGGAGTGGGAAACAGATTCGCCGCCCAAGCCTTACGCGACCGTTCACATCCCCACGGTTATTTCGCGCCATCCGCTCTGGGATGATTACGATGAAGAGGCAGACCCCGACGGCGATCGCCTGCTGGATAGCGCGCGGCTGACGCTTACTACCAGTTGGCTCGATGCTCGCCCGCTCTCCATTGCCACGATGCCTGAAGACACGCTGATCCCGCTTTTCTTCTCCGTGACCATGTTCGTATTTTTCATAGCCATGGTTTTCCAATTTTTATGGAGTGCCCTCGCAGCGTTCGTTGCAACCTTCCTCCTCGGCTGCGCCTGGCTCTGGCCGCGGCCGATCAAAGGTGAGCTATGAGCTCTACGGCATACGTCTCTCCTGGCACGGATAGGCCGGCACGGACAAACTGGCCGATTGACGACCGCCGCGGCATTTATGGCATGTACACCGTGATTGCCACCGAGCTCTCGCTCTTTGTTTGTCTCTTTGCCAGCTATTATTTCCTGGGCACCAACAAGGATCGCTGGGCCACGCATGAGCCTCCCAAGCTGCATTACGCGTTCATCATGCTGGTTGTGCTGCTCAGCAGCAGCCTGGTTCTTCACTGGGGCGAGCAGCAGGTGAAGCTTGGGCGCCAGGGCGCGGCACGGATGGCCATTTTCATAACCGTGGCCATGGGGCTGGCCTTTATGGGACTGCAGACCCTCGAATACAGAGAGCATTGGAAGACGCTCACGCCCTACAGCGACTCCTACGGCTCCATCTTTTACACCATCACCAGCTTCCACGCGGCACACGTCATCATGGGGCTGCTCCTGCTTACATATGCCGGCCTGCTGCCACGCTACGGGCCTACACTAACGCCGCCCTATCGTCCATACCGCGTGGTTGCACTCTACTGGCACTTTGTCGATTTCGTTTGGATATTTATTGTCGCTCTGCTTTATGTGGTGCCGAACTTACAGGCCCGTGCTCACTGATTCTTTCTTTGGTTGAATATGCCGTCCGAAAGCACAACGCGTGATCAGGCAGTGCCCACAAGCAGGCTGTGGTTCGGTATGGTTGGCTCCGCCCTTGCCTGGTTTAGCCTGGGGCTCGCAGACATGTTTATTACCTGGCGAGCTTGCGTCCATGAGGAGCAGTTTGGGGGAGCGAGCTCTCATCCGGGCGCGCGCATACTTTATCTCGTCGCCGGTCTGTCTTTGCTGGCCCTGACCGCGGTTGCCGGATTCATCTCCTACAAAGACTGGCACAGGCTCTCTGGCTTCAAGGACTTGTTGAGCGCGGAAGCCTATGAACGCAAAGAGTTCATGGCCTTAGCCAGCCTGTTCATCAGCTTCACCCTGGGCTTTGGAATGGTTTGGCTCTTTTTGCCGGTATTCATCATCGAGATGTGCTTGAGGGTCCGATGAACCGCCAATGGTTGAGTGTTGCGCTGTTATTGATTTGCTGTCTCTTTGCCGGATGTTCGGGCGGCCAGTATCTACGAAGTTATACGGTTCGGATGGACGGCGATCCGCAGCGGGGCGAAGCTCTGATTCGTAACTACGGTTGCGGCTCGTGCCATACCATTCCGGGAATTTATAACGCCCGCGGACTGGTAGGGCCGCCGCTGATGTACTTCAGCCGCAGGACCATGATCGCAGGGGAGCTGCCGAACTCGCCGGATAACCTGGTGCGTTGGCTGCGAAATCCGAAGGCCGTTGAACCCCGCACCGCGATGCCCGACTTAGGCCTGTCAAACGACCAGGCGCAAGATATTGCCGCTTACTTATACACGCTGCGATGAGCCGATGAATAGAGGGATAGAGATGGATCGAGCAATCACAAATAGACCGCGGATAAGCCTGCTGCTCTTCCTGTCGGCAGCGACTATAACCGCGTACGCCCAGAACACGGTTCCCGGTTCCCTGCCCAACATTCATCTCGTAGCTCCCGTTGCCGACGGCCAGTGGACCATGCCTGCAGGCGATTTTGGCAACCTTCGCTTCAGTCCGCTGGATAAGATTAATACCCAGAATGTTCAGAATCTGCACGTTGTGACAACTTCATCCACCGGCATCCCGCATGGACACGAAGGCCAGCCGCTGGTGGTCAACAACACGCTTTACATCATTACTCCCTTTCCCAACAACCTGATCGCGCTCGATCTTACCAAGCCCGGCTTTCCCCAAAAGTGGATTTTTCATCCCAATCCTGACGTGCGCTCCGTGGGAGTTGCCTGCTGCGACATCGTGAACCGGGGAGCGAGCTTTGCCGACGGGAAAATCATTTACAACACGCTCGATGCTCACACGGTCGCAGTGGACGCCAATACTGGACAAAAGGCGTGGGAGACGCAGGTCGGTGACATCCGCTATGGAGAAACCACCACCATGGCGCCCCTGGTGGTCAAAAACGTGGTGATCGTCGGAGACAGCGGCGGAGAGCTGGGTGTGCGCGGCCACGTTACCGGGCTGGATGTGAAGACAGGCAAGATTCTTTGGAAGGCCTTCAACAGCGGCCCGGACTCCGAAGCCCTGATCGGTCCGGGCTTCAAAGCATTTTATGCCAAGGATCAGGGCAAGGATCTTGGGCTTAAGACATGGACGCCGGGTCAGTGGAAGATGGGCGGAGGCACGGTGTGGGGATGGATCTCGTACGATCCGGAGCTCAATCTCTTCTTTTACGGTTCTGGAAATCCGGGCGTCTGGAATCCCGACCTGCGGCCGGGGGATAACAAGTGGTCCATCACCATTTGGGCGCGGAACCCGGAGACGGGCGAGGCCAAGTGGGCCTATCAAGTGGTCCCGCACGATGCCTGGGACTATGACGAGATCATGGAAAACATTCTTATCGACATGCCCTGGCAAGGCAAGATGCGCAAGCTGATCATCCACCCTGGGCGCACCGGGTTCATGTTCGTGCTCGATCGCGAAACAGGAGAGGTTCTTTCCGCGGAGAAGTATGAGCCCGTCACCTGGGCGAACAGCTATAACCTCAAGACGGGCCTGCCGGATATCAACCTGGATAAGCGCACCCACTTCGGGACTTATGCCACCCATATATGTCCCTCATCCACAGGAGCAAAGGACTACATCCCGTCGGCTTTCTCGCCGCGCACCGGATTGCTATACATCCCTGCCCACAACACCTGCATGGACTATGAAGGAACAGCAGTTAACTATATCGCCGGAACACCTTACCTGGGGGCGAGTGTGCGGATGTACCCCGGCCCCGGCGGTTACCAAGGTGAGTTAGTCGCCTGGGACGTAGCCAATGCGAAAAAGGTTTGGGGTGTGAAAGACGCCGACCTGCCCGTCTACAGCGGCGTGCTGGCCACCGGTGGCGACCTGGTGTTTTATGGAACGATGGAGGGCTGGTTCCGCGCCCTCAATGCGCACACCGGCAAAGTGCTATGGGAATTCAAAACAGGGTCCGGAATTATCGGTGATCCGATTACCTTTTCTGGTCCCGATGGCAAACAATATGTCGCCATCTACTCGGGTATTGGTGGATGGATGGGAGCCACCGCCCTGCCCTCGGTCTCGACCGACGATCCTTACGCAACCCTGGGCGCAACCGGAGCCATGAAGAAGATCAAGCAGCTCACTCAGCCGGGAGACACGCTCTATGTGTTCAGCAATTAAGGCGGCAGCCCTGTCGCTCGCCTTCCTGCTCGCCGGGGCGGGAACGAGCTTGTTTGCGACGGCGCCGGAGCTGCGCGTCTGCGCCGATCCGAACGACCTTCCTTATTCGAATGAACAACGAGCGGGGTTTGAGAACCAACTCGCGCAGATGATCGCACACGACCTAGGCATGCAAGTGGCTTACACATGGTTTCCAGAGCGCGGCGCTTTCCTGCGTAAGACGCTCAATGCCGGGCAGTGTGACGTAGTGATGGGCGTTCCCGCAGGTATGCAGCGGCTAAGCACAACAGAGCCCTACTACCGTTCGGGGTATGTCTTCGTATCCCGCCGCGACCGCAATCTGGCCGTCCATTCGCTGGATGATCCTCGCCTGCGTCAACTCCGCATTGGCGTTCACGTCCTGGGCGACAGCAACCGCGATGTGCCCCCGGTACGCGCCCTCAACAACCGGGGCATCGTTCGCAACCTGGTTGGCTACAGCATCTTTGGCAACCTCACCGAGACGGATCCTGCGGCTGACCTCATTAAGGCCGTGGGGGATGGCAAAGTAGATTTGGCGATCGCCTGGGGACCGCTGGCAGGGTACTTCGCGCGCCGGTCCGCTGTGCCCCTGCGAGTGACCGTCATCGACCCCGACCCGCGGGATCCCTCCCTGCCAATGGCGTTCGACATTGCCATCGGCGTTCGGACAGCGGACCAAGGGCTGACAGAGCAACTGAATGCGGAGCTTGACCGCCGCAGGCCCGAAATTGGACGACTTCTCCAGGCCTATGGTATTCCACTGGCGGCTTTGCCCATGGTCGGAGGGTATTGATGATGCGATTGACTGTGTTGATAAGCACAACCGCTGTTACTCTTCTGCTGACAACCGGCTGCCGCTACGAGCCCAGGTCGGCCGCGGCTGCTTCTGAGGCTCCCATACCGACCAGCGTCGGCCCTGTGCCCGGTGCGGGCAAGCCGGTCAACTTGCCCGTAGACCCTTACATCAACGATCCGGTAGCACTGCAAAATGGATGGCGCCTCTTTAACTGGTACAACTGCTCCGGCTGCCATGGCGGACACGCGGGCGGCGGGATGGGTCCCAGCCTGCGCGACAGTGTCTGGATTTACGGCAGCCGCGACGATCAGATCTTTGACTCCATCGCCCAGGGCCGATCCCAGGGAATGCCTGCATGGGGAAGCAAGATTCCAGAAGACCAGATATGGCAGTTGGTGGCGTACATCAAGTCCATGCGAACTCCGCAGGAGCCCGAGCCACCAGTGGAGCCGGCGGATGAGATGGTGGGTGGACCGGACCAGGACAACACCGTCGCCAAAGCCCCGCAGTCGCGTTGATCGAGGACAATGATGCGTCGCTTCGTAGAGCGGTTTCACAGTCAACGTGCCCTCAGGAATGCAGCCGGTCCTTCGCTGCTGCTATTGAGCGGGTGTGCCACTGTGCAGTCCACCTTCAATGCGCATGGCCCGGCGGCGGATCGCATTGCTGACCTTTCCTGGTTCATGACCATCCTGTTTGTGGTGATCACCGTGATCATGTGGGCCCTCATCGCCTGGGCGTTCACTAAGCGGCGCGGCACGCTGGCGGAGCATGCTCCAATCGACATCGGCGGAGGCCAGGCCTGGATCGCGATTGGCGGGTTGGCAGTCCCGCTCTTCGTCCTGACGGTCATCTTTATTCTTGGACTCAGGCTGCTCGCGGCCTTCCCTATTCATGGAATGCATGCTGGCACGCAAGGGAAAACGGATGAGCAGACCATGAAGCCGGATATTCTCATCATTGGGCACCAGTGGTGGTGGGATGTGCACTATCTCGCTGACAGCCCGAATCAGCAGTTCACTACCGCCAACGAGATCCACCTGCCTGCGCATCAGGCAGTCAATATCGAGTTAGAGTCGGGAGACGTGATGCACTCGTTCTGGGTGCCTGCCCTGCATGGCAAAGTCGATCTTATTCCCGGGCACCCTAACTTTATTCGCCTCGAAGCCAGCGCTGCCGGAAATTACCAGGGGCAATGCGCCGAGTATTGCGGCGCTGAGCACGCCCGCATGCGCCTCCTGGTTGTCTCTCAGGAACCGGATGAATACCAGGCATGGCGGCAGCAACAACTAAAACCCGCGGCGGAGCCGGAGTCCGCGCAAGCCAAGGCCGGAGAGCAGGTGTTTCTCACGGGCCCCTGCTCCATGTGCCACCAGGTGCGCGGCACAATCGCAGGCGGCCGGGTTGCCCCGGATTTGACCCACATCGGAAGCCGGCAGTACATCGCAGCCAATTCGTTTCCCAACAATGACGCATACCTTGAAGCGTGGGTCACGCACGCCCAATCGCTCAAGCCTGAAGCACAGATGCCCGACCTCACCCAGTTCAGCGGTGAGCAGCTTAGCGACTTAGTCGCCTACCTGCGCCAGTTGCAGTAGCCGGAAACCAGTACAGGAGTCTTTCATGTCCGCCGCACCCCAAACCCTTTCTCGCTTGCTTCTATCGGCCGCGCTGGCCGCAATCAGCCTCCCTTGCAGCGCGCAGTCGAAGCCGGATTGCTCTGGGCTTCCGAACGCTACCAAGCTGCGCACTTCCGTACAGTCTGTCGTCCGGCAGGGTAGCGGGAAGAACGGTGGCTTGGGAAACCAGGAGTGGGCCGCGGTTGTAAACCGCGACGGCATTGTTTGCGCCATCGTGTTTAGCGGGACCACACGCGGGGACCAATGGCCTGGCAGCCGAGTGATCGCAGCGGAAAAGGCAAACACGGCCAACGGGCTCAGCGGCAATAACTATGCTTTATCGACGGCGAATATATTCGCCGCCTCGCAGCCTGGGCAGAGCCTCTACAGCCTTGCAACCAGCTCGCCCCCAAATCCTAACGCTGTTTTTGGCAACCCCACCACCTTCGGCACGCCGGATGATCCGATGGTTGGCAAAGCCATCGGGGGAGTTATTGTCTTCAGTGGCGGCCTGCCCCTTTATACCCCGCAAGGAAAAATCGTCGGCGGTCTGGGACTAAGCGGAGATACTTCTTGCACCGATCACGTCATTGCCTGGAAGGTTCGTCACGATCTGCACCTCGACGGCGTCCCTATGGGGCCGAGCCCGGAGCACAACGACAACATGATCCTCGATTGGCAGAACAACTCCAGCCCCAGCGGATTTGGATATCCCTCCTGCAAGGGAGGCAGTCCGTCGGACTACATTATCAAGGACCTTTCCAAGGACTTCCCTGCCGGGCCTCATACGAGGTAACAAGATTTCGGCAAACCGTAGGATCCGGGGCGACAAAGCGGCGTTGCACGGCATCCATCATCCCATTGATGTACGGTCCCCACGTATGAGTCGTGCTGCGCAGAAATCTGGGAAAAGCGAGACCTTTCCCTTTAGCAGGATTGCCGCCCTGGCGATTAGTCTCGCCATAGGATGGGTCTGGCTGGTCGCCGGGACCCACCTAGACGAAATGATTGTTGGAGCCGCAGTCGTCGTGGCCGCAACGCTTTTCTTGCTTCTGGTTCACCGCTCGCAGCCGAACGCCATCCAGTTGCATTGGAAAGACGCCCTACAAGGCTGGCGGATTCCCTGGTACATGGCGAGCGACACCTGGGTGGTCACGCTCACTTTCTTCAAGGATCTTTTGCATCTGCGCTCAGCCGGCTCCTACTATCGGGTTTGCGGATTTAAATGTAGCACACGCGACCCTGCGATTCTGGGCCGAGGGGTTCTGACCACGATTTACATGACAGCGACGCCTAATACCATTGTCCTCGGCATCGATCCGCAGTCGAGCAGGATGCTGTTTCACCAGCTTGAGCGCGCCAGTGTGCCCAAAATGGCCCGGGCTTTGGGAGCCCAGTCGTGAACATCTGGCTAATTGCGGCGGTGGTGATAATCGCTACTCTGGTGCCTTGCGCAGACATGTGCCTTCGCGGTTCGCCCGAACGCCGCCTGGTAGGCCTCGAAATGGCCAGCGTAATGATTACCATCGCCATGGTCTTGTTGACGGTGGGCACGGGCCGCATTCCGTTCATTGACCTGCCTCTCGCGCTTGCCGTCATGTCTTTCGGTGGTGGCCTGGTGTTCGCCCGATTTTTGGAGAAGCATCTGTGACCGCATTCCTGGATTTGCTGCTGGGCTCACTCATCATCTCCTGCTGGCTTGGGGTGCTCGGAATGTGGCGTATGCGAGAACCGATGCAGGCGCTCCACTATCTTGCTCTGCCGGTGTGGGGAGCTACTATTTTCCTGACGGCCGCGGTCTTTCTGCAGACCGGAAGCAGCCAGGCGGCTTGGAAGACTCTTCTCATGTGCCTTGTTCTGCTCGCGATCAACTCGGTCGTGGCCCATGCCACGGCGCGTGCATTTCGCGCCCGCGAACTTGGCCACTGGCAACCGCGAGACGGCGATCCAATAGAATTTGTCCGCGCCGGGAGAGACAAGTGATCTGGTGCGGAGCCGGCATTCTCATGCTGCTTGCGATCTCGGGATTTATGGTGGTGCGCACGCAGAACGTGATCGAGCAGGTGATCGCATTAAGCTTCTATGGCCTGGTAACAGCCTTGATGTTCTTTTTCTTCCAGGCCCCAGATGTCGCACTCTCACAAATAACCGTGGGCGCGGTGGCTCTCCCGCTCATGATCATGCTTGCTCTCTCCCGGATGAAGTTTCGCAACTCAACAAGGCAAAAGCAGGGCGAGCATGACTGACCGTCTTCGCCTGGGCATCTTTCTTGTCGCTGGCCCCGTCTTCCTGGGGCTCTACTGCTACGCAGCCCTGAACCTGCCGCCATGGGGACAATATCGCGGTCCCTATGGAGATACGATTGCGAGACTCGCGGTCTACGAGCGCCATGCCACCGACACAGTTAACGCCATCAACTACGATTACCGCGGATTCGATACCCTGGGCGAGGAGTTCATCCTGTTTACCGCAGCCATTGGGGTCACAATGTTGCTGCGGAGAGAAAAGGATGTGCCCACCTCCCCGGTTGGTAAGGTGGAAGATCGCCCATCGTTGAGCGAAGCGGTGCGAGCGGTCATTACGCCTGCCTTGCTTATTACCGTGATCTTCGGCTTCTACATTGGGCTGCATGGGCAGCTCACTCCCGGCGGCGGATTCCAGGGAGGTGTTATTCTCGCCACCGCTTCGGTCCTGGTCTATCTCGCAGCCAACACCGAAGGCTTCAAGCGCATCACGTCTCATGTTGCTGTGGAAGTCGTGGAGGCAGCCGGGGCATCCTCGTATGCCCTGATCGGGGTGATGCCGGTTTTGATTGGACTGCCTCTTCTCACTAACATCCTGCCCCTGGGAACAACCGGCGATGTTTTCTCCGCCGGGAATATAGCGCTCATCAGTGCTTGCGTGGGAATCGAGGTAACCGCCGCTTTTCTGCTGGTTATCTATACCTATCTCGAAGAAATTGTCACCGGCGAGATACCCGAGGAGTAGAGATGCCTCCGATACTGCACTCATTACCGTATTTCGTTGGCGCGTGGCTCTTTTGTTGCGGCCTCTACGGCCTGGTCACTAGCCGCCATCTTATCCATTCCGTGATTTGTCTTGCCATTCTTCAGAGCTCCACTTACGTGCTCCTGCTTGCCATTGGCTATCGTATCGGCGGTGCGGCCCCGGTGTTCGCAGATATTGCTCCAGGCACGCTTACGGTCGATCCCGTGGTGCAGGCCCTGATGCTTACGGACGTGGTTGTTGAAGCCGTAGTGGTGGCTCTACTGCTGGCGATGGTGGTCAAGGCCTATGAGAAAAGCGGTTCGGTTTCTCCTTCTGACCTGCGCACCATGCGTGGATGAGCATGACCAGCCCACTTCCAGCGTTACCCGTCGCCTTACCTCTGCTCGGCGCGGGTCTTTTGGCCGCCTTGCGCAAATGGCTTAGCCGTGCCGCCGCAGATAGCCTCAGCATCGCCGTTGCCGCAGGTACACTCATCTCCTCGCTTCTGCTGCTCAGCCACGCCCTGCAACATACCCAGGTTTACTGGTTCGGAAACTGGTATCCTCGCGGTTCCGTGGTGCTTGGTATTACATTCGTCGTCGATCCCGTTGCGGCGGGACTTAGCTCGCTGGCCGGCCTGCTTGTGTTTCTTGCGCTGATCTTTTCCTGGCGACTTGTCGATGCGGGAGGGAACCATTACCACCCCCTGATGCTGGTCTTCCTGGCTGCCATGGATGGGTTTGTACTCACCGGCGATCTGTTCAACCTCTTTGTGTTTTTTGAGCTGATGAGCACGGCGGCGTTCGCCCTATGCGGCCTTAAGACGCAGGAGCCTGCGCCTCTGCAGGGTTCGTTCAATTTTGCCGTAACCAATACGATTGCGGCTTTCCTGGGGCTTACCGGGATTGCCTTGCTGTATGCGGTGACGGGGGCCTTGAACATGGCCCAGATTGGACTGGCACTCGGCGGCCGCCACGATCCTCCCGTTCTCTTCGCCTTTACCCTGTTGGCGTGCGGCTTCTTTATCAAGGCAGCGATTGCTCCGTTCCACTTCTGGCTGCCGGATGCTCATGCGGTCGCACCCACGCCGGTGTGCGTCCTCTTCTCCGGCCTCATGGTCGAACTCGGGCTGTACGCGGTCGTTCGCCTCAAATCAGTCATCTTTCAGCAGACCTTCGCGTCCGGTGAGACCCATCTTCGCTATATCCTGTTGGCTTTCGGCGGGACCACGATTTTAATCGGGGGCGTGATGTGCTACGCCGAACACCACCTGAAACGTCTATTGGCCTTCTCCACGGTCTGCCACGCGGGTCTCATGCTGGTGATATTCGCAATCCAGGGTCCGCTGGCTATCGCTGCCATGCTCATCTACCTGTTAGCACACGCCTTCGTTAAGTCATCGTTGTTTTTCGTTAGCGGCATCATGCTCCATCGCTTGCGCTCGATGAGCGAACGAGTTCTTTTCGGCAAAGGGCGCTCGCTCCGATGGACGGCGGCGCTGTGGTTTCTCGGTGGCATCGGCCTCGCAGCCGGCCCTTGCTTCAGCACCATGCTTGGGGACGCGGGCATGTCGAGCGCCGCAAAACAAGCCGGCATCCATGGGCTATCATGGCTGTTTATGTTTGCCGGGGTGATGACGTGTGCTGCTGTCTTCCGGGTGGGCATGCACACCTTCGCCGGTTGGGGTGACGCGCCGCTTACAGACCGCAGTGCCCAGGTGGATGAACTGCCGGAAACCGACGCCAAAGAGCGAAGCGTTTTCTGGTACCATTACGTTCCGCCTCTCCTTTGTATCTTGCTCGCAATGGCTCTTACCTTCATTCCGAACTGGCAAAGCGGTGTGCGCGAAGCGGCGGCGCGTATGTATAACCAGGCTGCTTATCGGAACACGGTCTACACAGGTCTTTCTATTCCGGCCAAGTTGCCACCGTCATGGCACGACATTCCGGGAGCGGCGCTACGCGGAACAACTGCAGTGCTGCTGGCGCTCGGCCTGGCTTGCACTTCGGTGTTTCGCGGAAAATTAGTGCGAGGTTTGAGAATCGGCGCCTTCCTGGAAGGTCCTCTCACCACCCTGCGAATGGTGCAGAGCGGCCACCCAGGCGATTACGTTTTATGGATCACAGTAGGACTGTCATCATTCGGTTCTGCGGTTATATTTCTACTACGATAGGCATCTGAGCTTCCTGGCGTCCGGTGCACCATGTTGTGCGTCACCCTGTTGCAGTGGAAGTGCGGAGCCATAAGATGGTGTAGCGAGGCTGCCATGGACTCGCCGGGCAGTCAGCAAAAGTCGATCAAGGGACACCTCGACGAGTCCCTCGAACGGAGCTAAGCCGCTGCGATGTTGAGCGCCTCAAGTCCCTCTGGTTTTCGGAAGACGCATCAAGCGACCTAAACACTCCAGATCACGTTCAGCATGTGACTGACGCATATACAGACCCGCCTCCTGGTATCGACGCGCGGTTTTCTCGTCCATCGACAACGGGTAGGGACCGTAAGCCCGGGAAAACCGCTTGATGATTTCTGTACCCATCTGCTCGATCAGATGACGGAGTTGTAAAGCGCGAATTTGCGCAGCCGTTACATTACCAGGCGCGCCGTCTACCTCGTCACCCGCCTGCTTCAACAACGAGTACATACCCCAGACGCTCGCCTGCATCGCGCCCAGGTGAGCTAGGGTGTGGGGATCGTCTCGTTTGCTGTTCAGCGCAAAGTCCAATAGGCCCGCCACGCCGCCAGCCCAGCATGCAGCAGGACCGCAAGCCCCATGCCAAAAACCAGGCCGCTCAAGGTACCAGCCCGGAGTTCCGACGGGGGTGTTCGGGGATAGCCGGGAATCCAGAAACGTGATTGCGCCGGTCTGGGTGGCGCGAAAGGCATCCACCTTCCACGTCTCCAAATCCGCCTCGATACGGTCCTGGTTCCTTCGCAGATCCACCTCGACGAGGAGGTGTTCCGGCAGACCCACAGTAACCAGCGCGCGGTCCACCATGCCGATGCCGGTGCAGAATGGTTTGCTGCCGCTCAGCTCATAGCCTTCGTTCGTTCGTTCCAGTCGAAGGGCTTGACCCGGAATCTCTGAGGCCCACACCGCGTAGAGCATGCCAGGTTCAGGGGCTCGTCCGGCTTCGGCTAAAATAGCGACCGCATCCCAGTGGGCTTCGGCCAATTTAGCGAGGCTGAGATCCTCTCGGGCCGTCTCGGCGATCAGACTAAGCCGCTCCGCCGTACGCCCGCCCCCGGGCAGCGGTAGTTCCTGCGAGACAATCGCGACCAATCGCGCCTTTAACTCTCCGGTCGTCATCCCGCAACTCCGTTATGGGCAGCGAGCGCACCTGCAAACCCAAGCGGAGCCCGCCCAACCCTTCTCCCGCTTGTCAAGACACAAAGACCCGCATCCGATACGCGTCTATGCCGTCCGCTTTGGAGGCGCCGCCACAGATCATGATCCTCCGCGGTGGAAAGGTCTTGCCAGCCGCCCGCCTGAAGGTAAGCATCTGCTCTCACACCGAGGTTGGCTCCGTGGATGTGGGAGTGGGTTCCATCGGCATGAATCAGGTACGAGAGCCGGAAGCGTTCAGAGACAAAAGACTCATGTTCGGCAAAGGAGTCCACATCAATGATGCCTGCAACGGCGGCAAATCCAGCGTCGGCAAAGGCCAATTGATCCTGTAACCACGTCGCAGGCACCTGGCAGTCAGCGTCCGTGTTGGCCAGCCAGCATCGGTTACGAACACCATGGTAGCGTTCCAATGCGCACCGTACTCCGAGAGCACGAGCGCCGCCGACACAACCTACTTCGGTTTCAACCACAGTGCCGTTACCTTGAATAAAGTCTCGCGCGACTTTGAAGGTGTCGTCAGTCGATTGATCGGCGACAACAATCAGGTCGCTGGCTACATGGGAGGGCAACATGCGGCGGGCGTTCTGAACGGAGCGCAAGCAACGCGGCAGCAGCTCTTGTTCGTCACGAGCCGGTATCACGATGGCAATGTGCCAGGAAGTGTTCATACGCGCACTAGACGATCCAATCTCATGTTGGGGTGACGTTCCGTGTGGTCTATCCGGAGCTTCGCGTGAGAAAGAAGAATTTCATGCACTTCATCCCCAGAGATGCGATGGTCTTGCGAATGGCCTAGCCAATGAGTGGCCAGAACGGTAACGCCTTGCGGGATGAAATTGATCAACCCGGCGGAGACACATTGCCAATCTTGCGGGGTGAAGTAATATCCGATTTCACTCAAAACCAGTAAATCGAAATCCTTAGCCGGAGTTCCCTCGGGCAACGGTGCACAATGAACTTCCACTTGTGGCAGATGGGCGCACCGCGCCTGGGCCTGGGCGCTAGCAGAGGACGAAAAATCAATAGCGTATACTTCGTCGCAGTAGGCCGCGAGGCGCTCGGTGAGCACACCGATGGAGCAACCCGGCTCAAACGCCCTCGCATAACGTCGATGAGCGATCGCGCTGATGATCGCATCGTACCGTCGTAACTCGTAGGGATTACTTGAAAAGTCCCATGGGTCTGCCTTCTTTTGGTATTTGGCTTCAAAAAAAGCAGCGGAGGATGCGAAATGGATCTCCTCAGTCAACGGATGTAGACCTCAAATGCCCGCTGAGCGGGTGCCAGCAGTTCCGGCGATAAGATAGGCTGACCGTCCCCATGCTCGAACTGGGAAGCATGCGCCTGCAATGCGTGAAGCTTCAGCTTGAGCTCCTGGTCACTGAGTGGAAGCTTCGTGAGCCCAAGTCCGTCAAGCATGCTCGGCTTGCCCCGGTGCCAGGTCCAAAAAAGATAGTAGGTAATCGCTAAGCCTTTCCATTGAGCAACCCGCGCCGCCGCTCGCCCCGCTGCCTCGTGGTCAGGATGAAAGTCCCGCTCCCACGGTGCGATGAGGTGCGTGTCCGTGGCAACCAGCGGTACGAGCAGCTCCGCGAGCTGGTCCTCATGGACTGAGACCTCCCCGTCCGGCAAATGAAGGCGGTGGATCATGCGCTCAGGAACACCCAAACGATGAAGAGCCTCCGTCTGCTCCGGTATCCGAATGTCCGCCAGATGAGGTGTATCGGAATACGCGTTTTCACCATCCGTGATTGCGACGATAGTCACTGGAACGCCTGCCCTACTGAGCCGGGCAATTAAGCCGCCGGCCCCAAGGGTCTCGTCGTCGGGGTGAGGCGCCAAAACAAGCGTCGGCACAAGAGGCGGTTCCCAATCAACAAGATCCACGAATGCTGGAAGCCATGAAGCTTCTGGAATAAGAGGCACAATCGTCGGCATATCCCAGGTCACTCCGAAAGCAGATGGACAGCAACGAAAGGCAATACGACAACTTTGATGCAAACAATCAACTCGCGAAATGCTTGGCCTATTAAGCGGACTCGACACGATGAACCGAGCTTTAAGTCCATCAGCATTGGCATCCCACTCCCCCTCAGTGCGCATCCCAGCTGTGAAGTTCAGTCAGGCCGCTCTGCTAAGCTGGGGCTCAGGAGGTTGCAGACTGCGTTTGCGCCGGGCTCGACATGCTGGGATTGGTCTGCGTAGGAGTGTTTACTTCACTGTGTGCGACGGCAAAGTCAGTAGCTTCGGAGGGGTACTTTGGCAGAGGAACTTTGTTGCCATCCGTGTCTACCTCGTTCGATTCAACATAGAACCTGACGAGGTTAGTGGCACCGAAGCTTGTGGTGATGGCAACATCGGCTGCGTCGCGACCCGTAGCCATGAGAATTCGACCGAGGCGCGGGTAATTATGGCGCGCGTCGAGGTCGATCCATCGGCCTTCAAGAAAAACCTGGTACCAGGCGCTGAAATCTCCGGGACCGCTAAAAGGTTGACGGATGTCCCCAATGTAACCCGTAACATAGCGGGCTGGAATATTCATGCAACGAGTGAGTGTAATGGCAAGATGCTGAAAATCTCGACAGACGCCAATTCGCTCGATGAAGACATCCTTGGAGCTCTTCGTAGGTCGCGCGGCATTGTAGTTAAAGGTAACCTTATCATGCACCCAATCGCGGATCGCCACCGCGCGTTCCCATCCGGCCTTGGTGGATCCGAACTGATTGTGGGCAATAGCGCCGAATTGGTCGACCTCGCAATACCGGCTCGGCAGAAGAAACCGCAAAACCTCTGAGGGAAGGTCCTCGATGGGCATCTGAGCTGCGTCGGGGTATTGAATATCAGGAAACGAGTCGGCATCGATAATGTTCGCGCCGGAGAGTCTAAGATGGCCAGCCGCCGCCAGGAAGCGAGCACAGCGATTGCCAAAAGAGTCGATGTAGTCGGTGGCGGGGACAACTGTGTTGGGCGGAAACGGCACTCCAAGGGATTCAACGAGCAGTTCATCGCCGGAACGAAGGCGCGGCATGAGTGATGGGTGCAGATGCAACACGGCGACCATCGCGGTGGGCTCGGGAAGAGTAAATTCAATATGAAATTCGGAGTTTATGAGCATTGGCTTTCGATAATCAATTGACGACAATGCCAGAATGGATGCCGGTCGCCGTTGGTTGGTAGCCTAGCGGCGTGGGCGGAGACTACATTTCACTCCTCGCCAAACCAAGGTGCTTACTCTTCTCGTCCGTTTGCATACCTGCGCAACCAATTTGATCTCGGCCCTGTGCTGAGCCCTTCTTGGAAAAACACTCTGCTTATTGAACCCAGTTTTCCTGCAGCAACGAAGATATGCCAAGATTACGCAACAATCGTGTGATCCATGTAGCAGAAGCGCAGGTTAGCACACTAATGCATTCGTGGGCGTTCTCCTCACGATTGCAACCCGGGTTTCCGCAGTAGAATGGACGTGAGTAGCAAGCTGCTCTCAGTACACCGGAGGTTGCTATGATGATTTTCGTTCCATTCAAGCCCGTTATCCTCGCGCTGGGTTTGCTGAGCGGATTGGTACTAGCTGGTTTTATAGGATCTTCGCTACTCGAAGGTAAAGCCCCGTTTGCAATGGATTTTAGTGAGGTGCGCCGGGCGATCGTAAGACAGGATGCCCTACCTGTATCACCGGAACACAAGGATCCTCACAAAGTTTCTTCAGCGCGAACCCAGTAGAGTTTTCTGTAACCGCAAAGAAGAAGACTCGCAATCGCACGATGCAGAATCTTATGCCCCGGAAAAGCTGCGAACAGTTTTAGACTTTTGCAGCGATGATGCATAATCGCGGGTGCCTACCCCAGCACCGGCGAGTTACCTAAGACTTGGGTCTTCCGTCTTTCCGAGTTGGCTGCAGCGATCGACTCCAATAGCGATCGGAGTTCCCGGCGACCGCCGGAAAACGAGGGGCCGTATCATTCACTCATTAGGCGTTCCCTACTGAAATGAGAGGTTATGGCATATCAGAGGGGATCACTCAGACTTGTGTCCCGCAAAGGCGGAGACGTGTGGATGCTTCGGTACAGGCTCAACACAGCGGACGGCAGCCGCAATGAGAACACTTTGCCCGTCGGTCTTCTCAGAGATTTACCGACTGAGAAGGCGGCATGGCGCGAGGTGGACAGGCTCGCGCTGCTGGTACGCATCAATAGTGAAGAGTCCGGCACTCGCATCCGCTTCGACACCTTAGCGGAATACTATTTGAAGGTTGATTTTGGCGACGATGCAGTCCGCCCGAAGTCGGTCAACACCATCCCGATCGTGGAACACTACGTCCGGGACTACCGCAGTGCCCGCTGGGGCAATGAAATCGCGAGCGATATCCGGCCGCTGGAAATTCAGCGTTGGTTGAAGTCGCTTCACACCGTCAACGGACTGGCTTGGACGACGGTCTCGAAGATCCGCGGCATTATGCACCGGATCTACAAGGTCGGCATCCTGCACGAGCGCATCGACAAGAATCCCGTGGAAAATATCGAGACGAGGTCTCAGTCCCTATACAAGGCAGTTGTCATCACGCCGCAGCAAACTCTCGCCATTCTCAATATTCTGACAAACCCGTTGCATTACACGGTGGTCCTGACTTGCGCTGCCACGGCGCTTCGCGCTTCGGAAATCATCTCGCTGCGCTGGTCGGACATCCTGTGGAGCGATGGGCAAATCCGAATATCGAAGCGATGGGCGAAGGGACAGGACGGCGAGACCAAGACAGCAGCCTCGAATGGCTATGTACCGATGCATCCGGCACTGGCGCAGTATCTGAAGGAATGGCGGGCGCAGAGCCCATACTCGAAGGTGGATGATTTCGTCTTCCCGTCGCTGCTTAAGAACGGCAAAGTGCCGATCTGGGCGTCGACATTCGTGCAGGATCATCTGCGGTCAGCGGCAGTAAGCGCCGCGTCGTACTCGCGAAGGGGCAGCGCTTCGGTCTTCACAACCTCCGGCACAGCCTCAGCACCTGGCTCGTGAACAAGGGGAAGGTCGATCCGAAGACGGTTCAGGGCATGTTGCGGCATAGCGATATCAGAACGACCATGAATCTTTACACCCAGGACGATCGCGACGAAAGCAGGCGGCACAAGGTGCATTTCTAAGCGCGGTAGGACTTGGAAGTCGCTTAGTGCAGTAAATTGTGGATCGGATTGTGGATTGTCACTATAGGTCGCCATAGCCTCTAAGTTCTTTAGAATCTATGGCGGGGACGACGGGGCTCGAACCCGCGACCTCTGCCGTGACAGCAAGGAAGGTTCGTAACTGATTGAAATCAGGAGCCCCGGATGGCCAATTTCGGAGCCCTGGGACCCCTTGGCACCGGTTATTGCACCCTTATCGAACCCGCGTCCTCTGTCCACCAAACCTCTGTCCACACATCAAATTTCCCCGGAATTTTGGCGGTTTCTGCGGTCGATTTCGACCATGACCTCTGTCGCTGGACGGCAGAGGTCGTAGGTGCAATAAGCCCCTTGGTAGAGTGCGGCGGCGGTGGCCAAAGGTAAGCTACTTCATGAAACCCCAGGCTCGAATCCGTGTTTGGCCACTCGACTTTTGCCCAAATCCGGGTGAACGTGGTCGATGACATTGGAAACGAGAAATGTTCCCCTTCAAGGAATATTTCGTGCTCCCGTCATCATTTGGAGCCGATCCGTAGAACGCTTTATATAGGAATGGCGTTCCCGCAATCCGTTTTACTACCCTCAAACCAAGCAGGTCACCATCGAAATCCGGACCAGTTTCTCCAGCACTTCGTGCCGCTGGCCGCGATGCGGCTCGCCCGCTCCTAGAAAAGTCGGCGGCTGGCGCATACCGGGGGACGGCCGGCTAACGATGGAACAAGTTCGCCAGTTCCTCGGGTTTGGGACACGGATGCAGGTGGATGCCAGCGGGATGATATCTACGATTACACGGTCGAGGATCTCGACAAAGACATGGCCACGCTGGACCGGGCGTTGACAGCGAACAGCCAGGAGCCGCAGGCATGATTGTCGTTGCCAATATCAATCCACTCAGTTACCTCGTCCGCCTTGGCCATCCTGACGTTCTCCAGAAAATTCATCGCTTCTGATTGCTGCACCACTGATTGAAGTCGGCGATGCCATTACGTGCCTAAGTCATTGATTATATTGACAAAGCCGCCCCCGCGATGACGGTCAACCCACCGGGCTGCCCGTTAATTTTGGAATACGCCATAGCGTGTTACCGATTATGTAAGCGAGGAATATATCTTTTGTGTTACTATATGGGTAATGAACAGCCTGGACGCGTTGATTACGGCGAGGGTGCATGGAGATCAAGATACCGAACAATAAGCTCCGCAAGGCCGCAACAGAC
The DNA here is from genome assembly GCA_963717225.1 of uncultured Acidobacteriaceae bacterium. Taxonomy (GTDB): domain Bacteria; phylum Acidobacteriota; class Terriglobia; order Terriglobales; family Acidobacteriaceae; genus PALSA-350. The sequence goes on from CAVQWB010000047.1 coordinate 223,856, forward strand.
TTAAAGGAGGCGACAAAGCAATATGGCGAACAAATGGCAAAGAAATTGCACAATCGTATCGCCTCGCTGAAAGCGGCAGCTAGCCTCGGCGTGTTTTGGCCTCCAAAGTCGGGTCCTGAACGCTGTCACGAATTGGAGGGAGATGCCTTGGGCACGTTCACGGTGGATCTTGTGCAACCCTACCGCTTGTTGTTCCAGCCTATTGAGGATGTTCCTCCAGAAGACCGGTCAAACGAGCAAGACCGCTGGAACAAAATCACCACGATCAACATCTCCGCAATCGAGGATACCCATGAGTAGTGCGAAGCAACACAGTATTGAATTGGAGTCAGTTCCGCATCCTGGCGAGAACGTCCAAGAATATCTGGAGTTCTTCGGCTGGTCGCAGAGTGAATTGGCCCGAAGGACTGGACTGACTCCCAAGACGATCAGCGAAATTTGCAATGGCAAAAGTCCGATCTCACCTCCAACCGCTCTTGCATTCGAGCGTGTATTGCAGAGACCCGCTCATTTTTGGTTGGCACTTCAGCGTCAATTCGATGAATTGGAGGCGAGGAAAAGAGAAGAAGCAAAGGCTCCGTCGTGGGAGGCATGGGTAAATCGCTTCCCTATAACCGAAATGAAGAACATGAGGTTTTCTCTTCCTCAAGGAAGAACGGATGCCGATTCGCTTCTTCAGTTTTTCGGGGTCTCCTCGCCTGAAAGTTGGAACTCGGTATGGACTTCTGCAGAAGTTGCTTACCGGCAAACTCGGTCGATGAACTTCAAGGAAGAAGCTGTGGCGGTTTGGGTTCGTGAGACCGAACTTGTAGCGCGTCAATTGCAGCTTGCCGATTTCAATGAACAGGAACTTTTCAAGTTAATTCCACGACTGAGAAGTTTGACTCGCACGCGAGCTGAGAAAATCATGGACCCCGTTCAGCAAATTTGTGCGGCAGCTGGCGTTGCAGTAGTTTGGGTTCCTTCGCTCAAGAGCACTGGTATCAGCGGATGTGCTCGATGGTTGTCAGATCGTAAAGCGCTGGTTGGTCTAACTCTACGATATAAAACGGATGATCAAATGTGGTTCACTCTGTTCCACGAGCTGGGCCACATTCTGTTACATCGTCGCCGTCGCTCATTTGTTCTTGATAACGCTGCGGAGGATTTGGATGATCAGATCGTCGATCCGGAAATGCAACAAGTAGAGGCTGAAGCCAATAGGTTTTCCGCAGATACGATGATTCCTCCGCACATACTTGGAGAGTTCACGCGGAAACGTGTATTTACAAACGAGTCGATCCATAACTTCGCTGAAGCAATCGACATCGCTCCCGGCATAGTTGTCGGAAGGTTGCAGCATGACGGATTCATTGAACGCCATCAAGGAAACGCGTTAAAGCAAAAGCTGGACTGGAACTTTATCGAGGAGGGCTAGGTCAATGGTTGGGAAGATTTTCATCACCCGTTCCGGATACGATCCGCAACTCGGAAAACATGTGAAAGATCCGTTTCTCGGCTCTAAGCCCTCCTTGGGCGCATGTCGTCCTGACATTCGGAAACAGTTGGCGGAAGGGGATCATATCTTCACAATCTCAGGCAGAGTTCCAGACGCTAACCAATACATTATGGGGGGCTTCGAGATCGCCTCGAAAATCGATGCCCAAGAAGCTTTCTACTTGTATCCAGAACAGCGTCTGCGCGCCCTCGATGACGGTCAACTGACCGGCAATATTATCGTCAATTCGCGTGGACAGCAGCATGAGCTTGACGACCACCGCACGTTTGAAAGCCGCATCTCGAATTACATCGTTGGACGCAACCCGCTCGTTCTTGTCACGGATGAAGAGATCGCACGAGGCCGGAAAGAAACACTTGAAGCATTGCAGGACATTCTGCATAAATCCGGGAACTCGCCCTTCAAAGTGGTCGGACGGTTTGGGTCGTCATTAGACGAAGAACAGGTTCTCCAAATGAGGCGTTGGCTTGCCTCGATCAAAGTCCGAAACAACTGATGAGGGAGCTCAATGAGGTCGAAGAGTGAACGTGGTGCAAAGCCGGTTTCGATGGCAGATTCCAATCAGTGCAATATCGTGCCCGCGGGAAAGCGGCGCGATGGCAAGATGAGGTATTGGTGTATCGAACACAAAGGCGACGCAACGGCGAAATACGGAGTACAAGCACCGCGGTGCCGGAATGCTGATCAAGAACCGATCGCGCCGACCGACATCCTGGAATTCGATATTGACCAGTACAAGGGTGGAATCGCTTTGTGGGGAGCTGTTCCAGCAATTTACGATACTACGCGATTACCGATGGATCGCGGTATTCATGTTCACGCCCGGAAGCAAACCGGCGCCTCAAAAGAGATAGACCGAACGTATCGTGCGGTTCGAGTCTTCGGCGAAGCCTTTCCAGAGACTGGCGTGGTCATCACCGAACTCGAATCGATTTACTATATGGTGTCGTCGGTTTTCGGGTTTGAGACGAAGCTCGTGCTTTGTACTTATTGCCGTTATCCGCATCTCGATAAGGATTTCTTTTCCGTCAATCCTCACAGACGTCATCTATGCGCTGGATGCGGCAAACACTTCTTCGATTCGGAACGCGGAATTGGAAATCCGATAAGCCTGTTACAAGCTGCTTCAGGTATTCCAGCCCGACCACCTGTCTCCGCAAATAGGGCAATCGAGATTTCGCAGAAGGATTTTCCAGGGGGAGTACAAATCTGGGGATCGAACGCGGCGTTGTTATGGACTAGTGATCTTCAGGAGGAAGAAGGGATACACCTGCACGCTTTCAAGACAGATGGGTATGGTCCAACGATCGACGATACTTATTCGTCGGTGACCGTTGACGGAATTCATTTGGATGCTGTGCAGGTCCGGGTCTTAATGGCGCAGCAATCAATGCCGTCCCTATCCGGGCGAATTGTCAGCCTCACCTGCGATCATTGCGGTCGTGACGCTTTCGAACTAAGCCGAACAGCGTTCTCCGTCGAGGTTGAGCAGCTTTGTGCTGGTTGCGGGGCTGCCCTCAAGGCCAAGGGAAGGTACAGAAAAGTCGTTGCTAATCCTGTTGTTCGATTGTTGGCGGAATTGGAAAAATGCGCGATTAGGTCCATTCAGAAGCACTCATTAGGCTTTCGACCAGAGGTCCTTTAGCTTTCGAGAAGTGGATTACTTGTGAACTGAAACAAGAACTGAAGTGTTCTCGACGGAGGAGCTAAGCTGATGGATCTTCTAACAAATGCTACGTCGTCAATCAGGTTGGGAGTCGAAGATTACAAGTCGGGCGATTCAGATCGAATGCTCTCTGCGGTACGCAATATCCACGCTGGAATTCTTCTTCTTTACAAGGAGGCTCTTCGCCGAAAATCGCCGGAGAACACCAATGATGTGCTCGTGAAGGCGCAGATACGTCCGGAGCTGAACTCAACGGGAGAGATGAATCTTCGTTGGTGTCGGCAAGAAGACCGTAGACATCCAGCAGATTAAAGAGCGTTTCACGGGTTTGGGGATCTCGACCAAGTGGTCCCTGCTTGACAAGATTACTGAGGCCAGGAATGATCTCGAACACTACGTTCCTAAACATTCTCAATCTACTCTTGAAGAGTTGATTGCCACTGCCTTCACGATCATTCGTGATTTCGTCACCCGCGAGTTAGGAGAAGATCCCCTTCAACTCCTGGGTGATTCGACATGGCAGGCGATGCTGGAAGTTTCGGAAGTTTATGAGGAGGAACTTGCAGCCTGCATTACAGCCAGAAACGCGGTTGACTGGCAATCTGGAGCTCTTAAGGATGGTATATCGGAACTCACATGCGAGGAGTGCGGCTCGGGGCTGTTGAAGCCAACTGATGAGGGTGGAGAATATGCACTCGAGTGCTTAAGGTGCGGTGCAACCGAATCGCGAGATTCATATGTTCCCAAAGCTATCAAAGCGGCTCTGGATGGTGACGCCTATGCTGCTAAGAAAGATGGGGGGGGATGAGCCGTACACGCAATGTCCAGAATGCGGCGAAGAAACGTACATTATGGCCGAACAACGATGTGCCCTTTGTCGAGAAAGCGCTCAACACGAGTGCGAAAGATGTGGCTGTGAGATTCCGGCAAGTGAGCTGGCATCTTCGCCGCTCTGTGGTTATTGTCAATATATGTACGAGAAGATGCTAGATGAATAGTGTCGGCAATCGAAGGCATAGGCACCACCAGATAACCACCGCGAGTCTAACAACCGAGGCAACATATTGGTTCGGAGGTGAGCCGCCGTACACCGTCATTGATAGTGGCTTGCGTCGTTCAGGGAGAGTTCGATCAGGTCGGTTGAGAAGGGTCAATCAGTTGGCCGGACTCGCCGCCATACACTTGGCTAAAGCGTCGCGCGGGACAAAGGTTGTGGGTTCGGTGAGGGGTCGATGAAGCCTCCCAAAATGGCTTGGAGCGCTAGAACAGGCCAACTTTTGCGCGCCGTTTGATAGCGTTGCGTGATTCAACCTCTACGGTTGGACGGCAGAGGTCATGGGTTCGACGAAACCTTGCTCTCGCCGCCCCACTACGTTGCGCAGCAGGTTTCCGTGTGATTTGAGAGGCCAAGCGCGGCAAGCTGATATACAAGGATGGGAATGGGAACGGATATGAAGAAATACCAGGTTGCGCTTTCCTTTGCGGGAGAAGATCGGGATTATGTCGAGCAAGTGGCCTCTCAATTGGTCGCGGAGGGCGTCACTGTCTTTTACGACAAATTTGAGGAGGCTACGCTGTGGGGAAAGAACCTGTTCACCCACCTTGTATGTTGCGAATCAGGGCGTAACGATGAAGTTGCGCTTCGGCGGAAAGGCCGTACCCACCTGAGGCCGGGAGCGATCCTGAGCCTGTCGCAGAGAACGGCCACCGTCCCTCTCTTATTACGCCGTGGAGAATCGGAGGCATAAAGCCTGCATGTTCAAGGTCGGCGACAAGAGCGAGTCCATGACTCCGGCCAGGGACGGGAGCCGAGGCCGAACCTTAACGTCGGAGGCCGTTCATGAGCAAGCGATCCATACAGGTCCAGGAAACAAGATACTGTGGCATTGATGTCAGTGCCAAAAGTCTCACCGTGGCAAGTCAGCGCATGCATCAGCCAGTCGAGCAAAGGAGCTTCCCTAACACTTCTGTTGGGCACAAAGCTCTTATCGTCTGGCTGCGAAAGGCCAAATTACCGGTTCGAGTGTCGTTGGAAGCAACGGGAATTTACTCTCTGGATCTCGCCTTTGCACTTGATGCAGCGGAAGGCATCGAAGTCGCAGTCTTGAATCCCAAGGTCGCCAATCGATTTGCTCAAACCATTCGACGGTCGAAAACTGATGCGGCAGACGCCGAGGTGTTAGCTGAATACGCTCGTCGGATGCCGTTCACCGCTTGGGTCGCCCCTAGTCCCGGTTCAATGCGACTGCGCTCAGTTGTCCGCCACGTCGAGAGTCTGTCTGTGCAGAGCGCTCAGAATCAGAACCGTCTTCACGCGGCACATGGCTCCGCTTCCACACCCGCCTGCATTGTTCAAGATTTGAAGCGCGCCGTGGCATCCCTGGAGCTTCGTATCCACAAACTTCGGCGCGAAGCAATGACACTCGTCCGACAGGACGATTTGCTTCGCAAGCGATTTGAGCTGTTGATTAGTATTCCAGGCATCGCACAGGTGAGTGCCATGCAATTGCTCGCGGAACTGTCCACCTTGCCGCCTGACCTCACGGTGCGAGAATGGGTCGCACATAGCGGCCTTGATCCTGCGCATGAAATATCAGGAAGCTCGGTGCGGAAGGCGTCTCGCATCAGCCGTGCGGGAAATCGTCACCTGAGAAGAGCGCTTTACATGCCGGCCCTGGTCGCATCTCGTTGCGATCCCCACGCAAAAGCCTTTTTCGAGAGCCTCTTGGCTCGAAACAAAGCCCGTCTACAGGCGCTCATTGCTGTCGCGAGGAAGTTGCTCCATGCCATTTACGGGATCTTTCGAAGCGGCGTGAAGTATGAGGGGACAAAGCTGTTTCCAGGCATCACGTTGTCCTGACCCCGTCTCCTACAAAAGCGCATCTTTCGGCAACTGATCCAAATCAGATTGATTTGCGGTCACAACCCGGGTGGATGAGTGCGTTCGCCTGTTCTCGCGAGTTGAGATCGGCGTTGGCAAACACACGCCGACTTGTCGGCACGAGTCCATCTCCTTGAGCAGGCCGTTGCGACAGCAAAGCCACCACAACGGCCTTTCGGAGCAGCGCTCTTATCGGAACAGCGGCCCTGAGACCTCTGTAGCGATGACCGTAAGCTTCTAGGAAGGCAGAGCTACGCCTTTGATAAGCGCCGGCGGCTCGACAAACGTGGGCATCTTCAATCCCTCGTCGTGGAGGTAAATGGCAAGATCGAGCGAACCGTCAGCGACGTCCCATCGTGTGACCAGGCCATTTTCGATCCGGAGAATGAAGTTTTCTACCGACGTTCCGGTCCTTCCAGTCGGAGCGAGGCCGTTGAAGGGAAGATCGTGCTTCCAGTGGAGATTGATCGTGACAAGGCCACGATCTCCCGCGACAAAATGGTCGACCAGATCGGTCCGCGGGCGGAAAGCATCAATGAACGACTGGTTCCATCGCTTGAGCGCGGCTATACCGTCAATATTGCGTCCTGCAGGGCTGTTGGACTTGACGTCAGGATGGATCACTGCATCCCAAAGATCGAGCCGGTTTTGCGAGAAGCCTTTGTATATCTGGAGAGTGATGCTGGAGTCGGATGCCTTCCCAGGCTGCGTTCCGCCTGTCGCTTCCTGCGCTCCCGCCTCTCCGAAGACGCCCAAGCCTGCGGTTGCAATCGCACCATTGATGAGCAGCCTTCGACGCGAGAGTAGCGTGGCGTGTTTTTCTTCAGAGTTCTTCATAATGACCTCCTTATGTGTCTGTGTTGGGACCGATGCGGTCAAAGCGGGGGTCCGGATCTATCTAGCGACAATTGTTCGTCTTGCTCCGTATGCAGGAGCGTGCCCTGCATACGGAGATTTCTGGGTAACCGGACTAAACCTGCCCGATTCCGCCGTCCACCATCAGATCGGCACCAGTGACGTATGAACTCTGATCAGAGCCGAGAAAGACGGCTGCATTCGCAATCTCTACAGCATCGGCTGCCCTGCCGAGCGGAATTGCGCTGACATAGCCATTGATGACTTCTTGACGGTCGAGCCCCTCGGCCTGGCTATCCAGGATGGGAGTGTCGGTTAGCCCAGGGCTAAGCGTGTTGGCGCGAATGCCGCGCTCCTTGAACTCCGCAGCCCAGGTACGGGCATACGATCGGTTCGCTGCCTTAACCGCGGCATAAGCGGTGTGACCAGCGAAGCCCATCTGGTGCATCGCGGAGCTGACCAGGATGATGGAACCTTTTCGAGTCATTAACCGCAATAGTTTCTGCACCAGGAACACCGGCGCGCGTGCCATCAGGTTGAAGCTCTTATCGAAGTGCTCGGGTGTGATGTCCTCGATCGCAGATCGTTCGGTGAACCCGGCATTGGAGACGATGATGTCAACCACGCCCTTTTCGGCTTTCACGGTATCAGCGATTTTGCCTATGTCCTGGAGCTTCGCAAGATCTCCAGCGATTGCGGTGACATTTCGACCGATCTCCGCGACTGCTTTATCCAGTTCGCTCTGACGCCGGGCCGTGATGAAGACATACGCGCCTTCCTCCACGAACCGCTTTGCAGTCGCTAGACCGATTCCGCTGTTTCCGCCCGTCACAATTGCGATCTTTCCCTCAAGTGAACCCATATCGTCTCCGATCTCTTTGTTACTGCCGCACTCACTGCGGCAAGTGTGAATTGCGAAACATTCTCGATCAATCGTTACAGAATATTGTCGTACAATCGTTACAGATGTGGGCGACTCTGCATCGGACTCAGAAATCCTGCGTCTAAAACGACATGAGGACCTCGAACAAGCTCGGAAGACCTGCTGCCTTCGATAAAGAAGCCGCCCTCGATGTCGCGATGCGTCTGTTCTGGGAACGGGGTTACGAAGGCACATCCATGGCGGATCTCTCGCACGCGATGGGCATTCACCCGTCCAGTATCTATGCAGCGTTCGGCGATAAGCAGGCACTGTTCGCGCTTGCGGCGAAACGCTACATCGAAGTACCGGGGCAGTACATGGTGCGGGCGCTTGCAGAGCCGACGTTTGAAACATTCATACAGGCTGCGTTTTACAACACGGTGGATTTTCTGGGTGGCAAGGAATACCCGGCTAGCTGCTTCACATTGACTGGCTCATTGTCCTGCGGCGTAGACACTGAACCTGCGAAGGCTCTGATGCTCGATATACGGCTGCGGAATGAAGCCGTCCTTAAGGGCCGTCTTCTCAAGGCCAGAAGGGCCGGAGAGTTCTCCAAAGAAGAGAACATCGACGACTACACCCGCTATCTTTCATCACTACTCAGTGGTCTCGCAGTTCAAGCCGCGAACGGCTCCACGAGAGCCCAGCTCAAGCGCACCGCTGAACTGGCTTTGAGGCATCTGGGAATCCGAGCGCTGAGCGAGGGTTAGTTCTAAGGCATACCCGGATGTGATCAGCCGATAATTATGCTCAACCTGCCACTGGTGTTGATTCTGGCAGTCACTCTTCGCCCTCTTGCGAGTTGGGGCTTGAAGTACTGATTCCGTGGCGGCCCAATGCCCTTGTTCCGCTTAGAGGCGGTGATCACACCTCATCACGTTGAAACGTGTGAAGTGATGGACGCGCCAACGTGATGTAGCGACGAGAACGTACCGAGCGCTTCTGGAGCAACGATTGGGCCAAACCCTCTAGTCTTCGGAGACATATTCGGAGCGGGCCAGCCTCACTGCTTCACGTACACAACTTCGCCCGCGTATTGCGGCTGACCTGCGGGCCATGAGATATCGACCCAAGCCTTGCCGTTCTCTACCAAGGTCATTCGACCTTCCCCCACGGGCTTGCCACTGCGGGCGACCCTGTAGATGAGCACCTCCGGACCCTCCGCCGTAACACTTAGCGTTAGACCAGGCGACGGCTTGGTCCTATGGATCTCCATCGGCACGCCATCTGTCTTGCCTGTCACCACTTCGCCAAGAGATGGAATCTCCCACTTGATTTGTCCATCGGGTTGCAGAGTAAAGCGATAGCCCTCCGCAGCCTGATCCGTGATTCCGGGAGTGCTTCTGCTGGCATCGAGAACCCAGGTACCGTTCCACGGATTTTCTGTCGGCGTCGTCGCAGGGACTAAAGAAGCAAGAAGGAGCATCGTTGCCAAGAAATATCCCATGTTGCACCTCTACTTTCTGATGGCCGAGCCACCGTTCGTTATCGTTATGGGAAAGGCAGGTTGGCTGGACGTGAGCTTTCAATCCCTCAGTCGGGTCTCAAGAGGCGGTCTGCGATTACCCGACCTTTCACCTGGCGCTTGTTCGCTCTTGATCCATCCATGATCCGAGCATTGAGAACCAGGGAGTCTACGCACCTTGTACCTGACAGTTACCCATTGAACTGCCGGCTGCTTTATAGATCTCCTCAACGGACAGTAAATCCTTCATGCCTTCTTCGCCCGGGGTCGCTGGCTCGGTGTTTTGTAGAATGCAATTTGCAAAGTGTGTGACCTCAGTGACGAACTGGTCGGGATCGTATACAGCACCGCTGCCAGCGAGATCGCCCGACTCGGTCTTCCCCTCGTATTTGAGGATTGAGTCCCCGTAAGTGAATGCGGGCTCTACCCGAACGTGTCCTGTAGTTCCGTTGATCTGGAAATAGTTTGTACCACTCTGTCCATAAGAACTTCCGCATTCTGCAAGGATGCCGGATGGAAACTTCAAAAGACAATTGACGGTCTCCTCTACCGAGTTAAACTTCCCAGTCTTATCTCGCGTCGCCACCAGAGTCCTGAAGCCCACCGGCTCTTCGCCGGTGAACCAACGAATCGTGTTGAGTGCATAAACTCCAAGGTCAAACATGGATCCGCCACCGGCGAGGGCACGATTGAGCCGCCATTCCTGTTTATTTTTCATCCCGTAAAAGCCGGCTTGGAACTGCAGAATGTCTCCAAAGGCCCCAGACCGCACCATCTCATGCAACTTCAGAAATACGGGCTCATGATGTAGACGGTAGCCGATCATTAACTTAACACCAGCGTGGCGACACGCATCAATCATACGTTTGCATTCATTGGAGGAGATAGCCATCGGCTTTTCACAGAAAACATGCTTGCCCGCTTCAGCTGCCCTGATGGTGTATTCGCAATGCATGCTATTCGGTAAAGCCACGTAAACAGCGTCAATATCGTGGTTGTTGCGAATATTGTCGAAGGTCTCGTAGGTGTAGATGGAGCTGTCAGCGACACCGTACATTGCTGCGAACTTCTTACCCTTTTCTACTGGATGGCCGGTGACCAAACCTGTCAGCTTCGCATTGTCAGACTTGCCTACTGAACGCATGAAGACCTCAGCGCAGCTTCCCAGGCCAACGGGAGCGATGCCAACTCTTCGCTGGGAGGGAACGGTCTGCGAAAAGCCATTAAGCGCAAAGGCAGCGGATGCGGCGACGGCACTCTTGGTGACGTTCTTCTGTGAGGTTATGCATTGTTTCTCCGACTCGGTTAACTATCGTTCAAGAGCCCACTCGTGGACCCATTGAAACGGGGTCTGCAGTAGCGGATAATCGCCAAGCTCTGGCATACAGCGAGCAGCAAAGTGCTGTACGCCGCCTTTTAGTTGTCCCGGTTTGTTCGCTCGACGAATGGTGACACGGCCTTCGGACAGAGCACATGGCCAACAAGAGACACATAATTTACCTTGAGACGCTGAGCCCCGTAAGCAAGAGTGGTTTACATACCTGCGGTTCGACTCAGTAAAGCCCAAACGTCCTCTTACAGATTCCAAGAGTTTTGCGGAATTGAACCCAAGACCATCGCGGAA
>CAVQWB010000048.1:0-442433 GCA_963717225.1 uncultured Acidobacteriaceae bacterium
ACGTCTCTTATCCGGGCTTTTCTCTTCGGCCTTTCGTTATCAACATGCGCTGAAGTGTTGCAGCTTGGTTACATTGACCGTGTCCCATCTTTCATAGATATCGCGGGTAACACCTGCGGAGCCGTGGCCGGCTATCTGGCCACGAAACCTTTTGTCAAAAGGGCGGATGGTCCAAGATCATTGGTGCTTTATCGAGCGGTCGCGGTGGCGGCAATCCCCATCGCGATTCTCGGCACCCTGGCAATCCTGCCTCACCACACCGTGTCGGACTTCTCTAACTGGAGTTCGACGTTCCACGTAGCAGTCGGCAACGAATTAACCCAGGATCGGCCGTGGTCAGGGACTGTTTCGGAATTTGCCATCTATCCAGTGGCGATGACTCCACAACAAATCAACGACCTTGCAGGCCAGGCTGCGAGTTCCAACACGAATAGGATTGCGGGGAAGGTTTCTCCCGAGGCGCCTATTGTCGAACGCATGCATCCCGCGGGCTCGACGACGCGTCTGGGGCTACTTTCCAGGCAGGAAGAGTTTAAGCTGTACGACACGCTGGTGAGCCGAAACCAGCTCACCCTCACGGTTTTGATGCGGACGAACGACCTCGAACAGACTGGCCCTGCACGGATCGTGACGTATTCTCAAGATGAATTCAGGCGCAACTTTACCCTGGCCCAAATCCGAAACACACTGATGTTCCGCCTTCGGACACCCAGCTCCGGCCCAAACGGCGCGAACCCGGCACTGTACACCGGTCCGGTGCTCAAACTGAACACCCCAGCGTTTGTAGCGGCTGTCTACGACGGGCGTTTTTCCAGCCTCTACGTGGATGGAAAGCGGGTCGCACGAGTAGATCTTGGCGCGAAAAGACCCCGCTTACCGAGGCGAATCTTGTCATGGCTTCCCGGCTCGCTACCGATTCGTGAGATAGAACTGGCCGGTGCCGAGATTTTGCTCAGTGGCTTGTTCGCGATCGGGATTTTTGCCTTATGTGGAATCCCTCGCCGGCCATTGATTCGTTTCTTTTTGGGCGCGCTGGCAGGCGCTGCGATCGGTGCAATCGTCTGGGTCTTTGGAGTATCCGAACCACGATTGGGAATGCGTATCTTTATGGAGTGCGTGGCAGCGGGTTTGGTCATCTCCGCATCCATGGAAACTGTGACCCCGGATGGCCACCCGCGAGAACGACACGATGCCCTGGCGATGGAGAAGCAGCGGGTATGAAATGGCTGGCAGACAAAAAGAATTGTTTGCTGACCAAAAACGGCGAAGGATGGTGCCGTAGTTAATTCTTGCTGCGCCGCAGGAAAGGCGCAGACTCGTTTCATGAAGCAGATCACGCTTAAAGTTAACGGCAGTGAGCACACGGTGGAAGTGGATCCTGACACGCCGTTACTGTTCGTGCTAAACGACGAGCTGGGGTTGCGTGGACCGCGGTTTGGTTGCGGCATGGCGCAGTGCGGAGCCTGCACAGTTATCCTGAAAGGCCAAGCCGTGCGGTCCTGCGTAATGCCGGTGAGAGCGGTTGGGCAAGCCGAGGTCACGACCCTGGAAGGCCTGGGCACGGCTGAGAAGCCTCATCCGATTCAGCAAGCGTTCATTGAGGAAGGAGCGGCCCAGTGCGGATTTTGCCTCAGCGGCGTGATCCTGACGGCGAAGGCGGTTCTCGATGCAAAACCAGACGCCTCTGATCGGGAGATTCGCGATGCTCTCGGAGGAATCTTGTGCCGCTGCTTTACCCACGTTCGCATGCTGCGCGCCATTCGAAAATATGCCGAGGCCAAAAAAGCATGACCCCTTCCCGGCGGGACTTTCTAAAGGGTTGCGGCGCCCTGATCGTGAGCTTCAGTGCTGCATCCGTCGCCCCAGGGCAAGCGCGCGGCCAAAGGAAGTCGCATGCGTCCGCGATTGATTCGAACAAGCTTGACTCCTGGCTGGCGATAGGCGCGGATGGCGCCATCACCGCTTACACGGGAAAATGCGACTTTGGCCAAGGCATCTTTACCGCACAAACGCAACTGATCGCGGAAGAGCTTTGCGTATCGATCCATCGCGTTAAGCTGATTGAGTGCGATACGGCCGTCACCCCGGATCAGGGGACCACCTCCGGAAGCCAGTCAACGCCGACCAACTTTAACGTGGAAAATCTTGCGTTGGCAGCGGCAACTGCACGAGAAGCTCTGCTTGGCCTCGCGGCGACAAAACTGGGCGAGAGGGTGGATGAACTTGGGTTGGAAGACGGCGTCATCACCGGCCGCTCGGGACGAACCGTCCGATATGAAGAGCTCATTGGCAGCAAACGCTTCAACCTTGCGCTGAGCCCTACGGCGAAGCGGCGAACTCCGGGGCAGTGGACGGTGCTGGGGAAGCCCGTTCCCTCGCTGGACCGGGTCGCCCTGATGACCGGCCGGTTCGAGTTTCTCCATCACTTTCGTGTGGATGGCATGCTTCACGGTCGCGTCGTGCGGCCCCCGGAAATGGGAGCTACGGTGGCCGAGGTGGACGAGCACTCAGTCCACGCATTGCCGGGGCTTAGAAAAGTTGTGGTTCGCAAGAACTTCGTCGGCGTGGTTGCGGAGACGCAATACCAGGCGGTGGTCGCAGCGCGCCGGTTAGTCGTGCGATGGAATCCCGGCCCTCCATTACCAGAGCAAAAGACCTTTTTCGAACACCTGCAGCGACAGCCCTCGCACGACGTCCTAAGCGTCGACTCCAGAGACGTCGACACACAACTCGCGGCCGCCGGTAGCGTGGTGCGGGCGAGATATACCTATCCTTATCAAATGCACGGATCGGTCGGGGCGTCATGCGCGGTGGCGGACGTGAAGCCAGACCGTGCAACGGTATGGTCTGCCACGCAGTCGGCTTATCCAACGCGGAGTATTGTAGCCACGCTGCTGGGTCTGCCGCCTGACAGCGTGCGCGTGATTTATAAACGAGGATCGGGATGCTACGGACTGAATGGCGCCGATGCGGTTTCGTTCGACGCCGCCCTCCTATCCCAGGCGGTGGGAAAACCGGTTCGGCTTCAGTTCTCGCGCCAGGACGAAATGATGTGGGAGAATCTCGGCTCCGCCTGCGTGGTCGAGCATCGTGCCGCAATCAGCCCGGAGGGACGCATCATCGCCTGGGACCGGGAGAATTGGGTAGCCTCGCTTGGCAGTCGGCCGGGCTATGATCAACCGGGAAATGTGATCAGCGGGATGCTAGCGGGCTACCCACCGGAACCGTTGGAGCCGGTCGCGGCAAAACCACCTACGACCAAGCTTCGCAATGGAAGCAACACCGTGCCGTCCTACTTCGCCGGGTGTGCGGGTGGCGCCTGTGGCGGCGGGGGAACGATCCGAAGTGAACGCGCACTCACACATACGGTGCGTTCCCCGTTCTTCACCGGACCATTACGTTCACCTTTGCGGATCCAGAATACGTTTGCCAACGAATGTTTTATGGATGAACTCTGCGCACATGCGAAAGCCGACCCGGTGGCCTTCCGGTTGCGGCATCTGCAAGACTCCCAAACCATAGGCGTTCTCAAAGCGGTGGCAGAGGCTGCGAACTGGGAGGCGCGCCCGGCGTCACCCACTGCTGCGCGCACGGGAGTGGTCAGTGGGCGCGGCATTGCCTGCGTGGCTTACGAAGGAGAAAACGGCTATGCCGCAGTGGTTGCTGAAGTGACTGTGGATCTCGAAACCGGCTTGGTGCACCCTAGACGCTTTATTGTGGCATTGGATTGTGGGCCGATCTCGAATCCTGATGGGCTCAGAAACCAAATTGAGGGCGGCATCCTGCAAGGCATGAGCCGTTCTCTGGTGGAGGAGGTCACGTGGGACGAGCGGCGTATCACCTCGGTCGATTGGAAGACCTACCACAGCCTGCACCTTGATTACGAGATACCCGCGATCGAGAGTGTCTTCGTGACGCCGAACGATGTGCCCGCTACCGGTGCGGGAGAGACGGCGATTACCGTTACCCCGGCTGCAATCGGAAACGCGATCTTCGATGCAACGAGGGCGCGTCTGCGGGATCTGCCCTTCACTCCCGAACGGGTCAAAGCTGCATTAGTACAGGCCGCCCAGATTAACGAGTCGGCCTAGTAGGCTGCGGAAAAAGTCTCTCCTGCGGGAAAATCGTACCCTCAGCGGCTAAACAGGCTGCGGAAAAACTCGGTTTCAGGGTAGGCCGGGGATTTATCCCCGGCGCAAACGCAACGTAATCATCGTGGGCTTTAGCCCCTGGGGCATGCTTTCCTGCCCGATCAGACTTTTTCCGCAGCCTGTAAAGCCGCATTCATTTCAAAGTAGTTATGTACGGCCTAAAGGCCGTACCCTTCAAACAGATGAGTCCCGCTTGTTCTGTGGGGGTGGCATCCCGGAGTGGGCCGTACCGCAATCCCTATGCCTCAACATGAGTTCCTGGCAAAAGTAAGAGAATGGGCCGCCAAGGGAGCCGCCTGCTCTTATGGAACGAGGCCAGAGTTCAGGCAGCCTGCCAGACCGACGGGTTGGTTTGTGCGGGGTCGGGGTGCGGAAGGGGGGGATAGACATCGCTGTGCTCGACGCCCATGACACGGAAATGAGGATTTTCGTCAGCCGCAGCACGGATCGCGTGGTCAGCCGTATAGGCTCCGACGTAAAAGCGCTTGGTGCGCGGATACGCAGGGTTAACGAAAGGCTGGCGGCAAAGGATTACACAATATGCATTCATAAAAACTCTCCCACTGGCTTAAGATGCGATATAGCGAGAACCCAATGGTTACAAAAGTACTGTCTTTGACCCAATAGTAATTGATCTCCAAGTTGCCTTCAACCGGAAAGCGTGATCGCTATTTTGGAGGAGGAGCGGTCGAGGAAGGCGCGGGTTTGCCGTCGATGGTGTCGGGTTCCATCAGTTCCGTCCGGGTCCCATCGGGATCGAAGAGATTGGCCTGACGTTTACGATTGACGCCCACGTGCATCTCGATCGGACGGTTGTAGGTTTTGAACGCGGGGCTCTCCTTTAAGGTCTCCACACTGGCGGGAACGTCAGGAACCTGCAGACAAAGATGGTGAGCGGAGCCTCTTCGGGTGGGGTCCGGCTCATCTTTCGCGAGCATAAATTCGATGTAGTCGTCGCCGTCGGGCACCTTGAGGTTCACCCAGGAGAGTACGGTTCCAGATGAACTGCCTCGCCATGTCTCCCTAAACCCAAGTATGCCGGTATAAAACTTGTACTCGGGATCTAGTTGGGTGACGATCAGTCCAACGTGGGTCAGGCGCCTCGAGACGGAGGAATCGCCCAGGAATTTGCCATAGGCGGCGACCGTCTTCCCTCCGGGCATGTACTGCACCATCTCTACCTGGTGGCCGGCTGGATCGATGATGTTGAAGCTGAGATTTCCAATTCTTGCCTGTTGGGCGTGATCGGGCACCTTAATGCCCTTGGACGCAAGATAAAGCCGTAAAGCTTCGATGTCGTCGGTCTCGAGAGAAATGTGGCTTAGCCGGTCAGAGTTCGCTTCCCGCTCGGGAAACAGCTCAATATATTGATGATCATTAATTTTAAAGAAGGTCATGGAAGCGGAGCCGTCTTTATTCTTCAGTGAGTACGGTTCCTGGAAGCCCAGGAACTGCCCGTAGAAGGCGCGGGACTTTTCGTAGTCATGGGCAAAGAGGGCAATGTGCGCGACGCCGAGGATGTGTGGACGCTGCTGGGTCTGTGCGCACAGGAAGGTTGCCGAAAACAGCAACAGTGCGACGCATTTGGTCGCGTTGCGAAGCACCGGCAGCATCACTAGGGCTGCTTCGGCTTTAGGGTGAAGAGTTTCAGATCAATGGCATCTCCCATCGCTTTATAACCGGCATCGTTCGGATGGAGATGATCACCGGGGTCATCGCTGGGCAGGAACGTGTCGGGATGATTCGGATCCCTGACTGCAGCCTCGAGGTCGACGAAGCCATCCAGTGCGCCGCCGGTACGAATCCACTCGTTCACGGCCTTGCGGATGGCTTCGCCGTTTTCGGTGTAGTAGCCGGCGCCGTGATACGGCGTCAGCGTGCAGCCGATCACTGCGATGCCATGGGCGTGCGCACGCACGATCATCTGATTGAGGGCGGAAATAAGATCAGCGGCGCTCAGGCCGGCATCGGGGGTGCCATGCAGGCGGCCGATATCATTGATGCCTTCGAGGATGAGGAGATACTTCGCCCCGCTCTGGGCAATCACATCGCGATCGAAGCGCGCCAGAGCACTGGGGCCGGCTCCATCCAGCAAAATCTTGTTTCCGCTGATACCTTCGTTCAACACCGAAAGGTTGCGATACTTTGGATCCGCTTGCAGGCGCCGCGCCAGCTCATCCGGCCAGCGCTGGTTGGTGTCGATGGTCGATTTCGCGCCATCGGTAATGGAATCGCCGATGGTGATGACGGCCCCTGCATCGGGAGCAGCAAGGGTATCGATTCCGTTGAGGTAATACCAGCTGGTCGCAGTGGTGGGCGCCTCCAACGTGGCACTGGAAACCACATTGCCGGGGGCGCGATAGCTGGTTGCGTTGCCCAGTTGGTGCTCGGTCACAGGACCCGATGGGTTGGGCAAAAAGAAACTGACCGTCAGGTCGGAAAGCGGAGCAAATTTGAATGGAACGGGATCGCTCACAGCCAGGGCGCCTGCAGGAATCGAAACCGACGGCTGTCCGTTAAAGGTCACGGCCTTACCAGAGCCCGGAGCGATCGCCGCCCCTTTGAGGGTCGGAGCGATCTCCGCCAAGCCAATGACGAGCGGACCAGTCCCGTATAAATTGGAGAATCGCACCCGGACCGTGTCTCCGCCGATGCTCACGTGGACCACTTCGCGGAGGGTGGCTCCCGATTGTGTGCCTGAGGTGAGAAGCTCCTCAGCATTCCTGGCATGTCCATCCAATAGCGGCGACGACGCCCAGGTGCCGACCCACTTCTTGGCGTCCGGTTTGGCAAGCAACGGCTGCACGCATAAGACAATGGTCAACATCACCATCAAGGTTCGACTGCGCGTAATGCTCATCACCGATTCTCCTAAAACTTGAGGTACGCACCCAGGCTCAGTTCAGAGGTTTGCCGCCTGGTATTGGTCGTCAGCAAAGTTGCGTTGAAGTCCGGCGTCTTGTAAAGCAGCCCACGGTATTGGAATCGCAATCCAAGGTGCGAGGTAAAGATCGGATGGTTGACGCCGACTTCGTAAAGCACTGGCACACGCGTCTGCTTTGAGTATTTTTGGCCGCCGACGCTGGTCGGGAGGAAAATGAGTGCTCCGGTTCCGACTGTGGCAAATGGTTGCAAGCCGAGGATCGGAATCGTCGGCCCTTGCAGCAGGTAGGCAACGGAAACTTCGTGCAGGTTGTTCTGCACGCCGAAAGGGATGGTGGAAAACCTCTCGGTGAAACGGGTATAGGAGTAATTGACCTCGTAGCCCAACCAGGGATGAAGCGATTGCCGGACGGTCGCGAGGGCGCCCATGGACTCAGTCGGGTGGTCGCGAATGTCATTCGCATTGACTGTCCCGGTCGATTGCCCAAAGACGCTTACCGCACCCTCAATGTTCTTCAAGGTCTGGGCCGTTGCTGGACGCCACGCAGATGAGGTGAAAAGAAGGATGAAAAGAAGGAAAAAGAAGGACCTGCGAACAGAGGGAATCCACATCAGTTTGCCCACGCTCCTGCGCCTGAAAGGAATGGAAAAGGGTACGACATCATCTTTCAACCCAAAGGGATAGCATACGCCAGCGTGCTATGGGGTTCATTGCTGTCCGGGGGCCGATGTGGGTTGATGCTCGTTGATGTACTCCTCGATACACTGATCGAGTATCCCGTGAGCCTGGAGGATGAAATCGATGGCATCCCGCCCGGCCCCCTCGCCACCTGCATTGGGAGTGACGTAATGGGCCGATGCCTTAACCTGGTCGCGGGCGTTGGCGACTGCGATGGCCAGTCCGCACACGCGCATGACCGGCAGGTCGATCACGTCATCGCCCACGTAGGCGATTTGGTCAAGGGTAAAGGATCCACGCTGCATGATCTCGCGTACGGCACGGATCTTGAAGTCCTGGCCCATGTAGACGTATTCCATGCGAAGGGCGCGGGCCCGGTGAGCAACTGTTTGAGATGTGCGCTTGGTAATTACGCCAGTGTGGATGCCACCGATGCGGGCAAGCGAGATGCCAATCCCGTCGTGGGCATGGAATCCCTTGGGCTCAAACGTCTTCTCCCCCTGGCCGGCGATGGCCGCGGGCAGCGACCATATCTTGCCATCAGTGAGGACTCCGTCTACATCGAACAGTACGAGGCGGATGCGGCGGGCGCGTTCAGCGGCGGAGAAATCCATAGCCTCATTCTAAGTACGCGAGCGTTGCGGCGGTCCGCCTGGATACAACTTTCGTTTTCTCACTGCATCTTGCCTTCAACTCAGGCTAGCGCAATGATGAGAACGCTATGAGAACTACTAAACACTTTCACCTGCATTTCGCCGCCGCCATTGTAGTTTTGGCGTTGGTCGCAACTCCCGTTTTCGGCTCTGTGTTTTCGAAATATGCGGGCATCTATAGTTCCGAAGCGCCGGATACCACCGACGCTTCTGGTCCGGCGGGTCCTGCATTCAGCGTAAGCCTGGGCCCGGACGGTACGGCAACCGTGACCCAGGATCTCGGCAAAGGCGCGATTACGACCTTTGGCCATTGGACGGACGCGGGAAGCCAGATCACGATCAAATTTGACGCCGTGGGCGACAAACCAGCGGATGCACCCATGGTTTTTCAGTCCAGCCACGACGGACTTCAGGCCGTAACCTGGAACCATTCGTTGTGGGGAAAAACGACTCCCCCGGCACTCAAGAAGGAAGAGTCGAACTGGCACGCCAACAAGAAGCACGGTTTCCTCTGAGTTCTCCGGTTGGCCGGTAGGGAGGTAGCTGTCGATTCGGCACGACCTCCCTGTCCGCGCACCTTAATAGTAACTACCACCCCTAGCGGCTCAACCACTGTGCCAACCCCCATCCTCGGTGCCCTTAAATCTCAATGATTTATTGCGAGATCGGGGATACGGCCGCGCCAAAGCTTGTAAAGCTGGGTTCTGATTCAGCCATGCGGGTTCGATGCAAGCGTTCCCACCGGGAGATGGGAACCCTGGTTGTCCGTGGCAAGGACCCCGTTCAGAGAAGCTCTAGAATGGACGGATGCGTCCCCAGCAGTTGACCATCGCTGAACCCGGAATAGCCGATGCGTTGACTTGGGCGCATCCGGTAGTGCGGGAGTGGTTCACCACCAAGTTCGGGACCCCGACCTCTCCGCAGGAACTGGGCTGGCCGCCAATCCTCGCGTCTCGACCGACGCTCATCTCCGCGCCAACCGGCTCGGGCAAGACGCTGGCCGCATTTCTGATCTGTATCGATAAACTGATTCGCCAGGCAATCGACGGCTCCCTTGCACCGACCACCGCGGTGGTCTACGTCTCGCCGCTCAAAGCGCTCAGCAATGATGTGCAGAAGAACCTGGAGCTGCCGCTGCGCGAGATTCAGGAACTGGCCCTGGCGCGCGGCTACTTGTGCCCGCACATCCGCACTGCGGTGCGTACCGGCGATACGCTACCCGCGGAGCGACGGGCCATGCTCAAGCGGCCACCGCACATTCTCGTCACCACGCCCGAGTCGCTCTACATTCTGCTGACGGCAGAGAAGAGCCGCAACAATCTTTGCGCGGTCGAGACCGTGATCGTCGATGAGATCCATGCGGTTGCCGATGACAAGCGCGGCGCCCACCTTACGCTCACCCTGGAACGGCTTGACGCCCTAGTCTGCGGAGAAAACCGGCTAAGCCCGGGCGCCCTGATCCGCGGAAGATCGCAACCTCCGCTACGGATCGGGCTTTCCGCGACCCAGAACCCGATCGCGCTGGTCGCCAGTTTCCTGGGCGGACGACGGGGGCCGGAGGTGGCCGTTGTCCAGGTGGGTCAACACCGCGCACTCGACCTGGGTATCGAGGTGCCCGGTGAGGAACTTGGATCTGTTGCGACCAACGCGATCTGGGACGACATCTACGAACGCCTGGCGGAGTTAGCCATGCAACACCGGTCGACCCTGGTCTTCGTCAATACCCGGGCCATGGTGGAGCGGCTGGCCTTTTGCCTGGGTGAGCGGCTCGGTGCGGAAAACGTAGCCGCGCACCACGGCAGTCTTTCGCGGCGGCTTCGATTCGAAGCGGAGCGAAAGCTCAAGAATGGCGAGATCCGGTTACTGGTGGCCACGGCTTCGCTCGAGCTGGGCATCGATATCGGCAGCATCGACCTGGTATGCCAGGTGAATTCCCCGCGCGCCATCGCGGCGGCGATGCAGCGCGTGGGCCGCGCCGGGCATTGGCGCGGGGCCATCCCCAAAGGACGCTTCTTCGCCACCACACGCGACGACCTGATGGAGTCCGCGGCGCTGATTCGTGCCATGCGCGCAGGCGTACTGGATCAACTGGAGATTCCTCACTGTCCAATCGATGTACTGATGCAGCAGATTGTTGCGGCGTGCGCAGCTGAACCCTGGGAGGAAGATGCGCTGTATGAAGTCCTGCGCCGGGCGCATTCATACAGCAGCCTTACGCGCAACGACTATGACGAAATTCTTTGCCTGCTGGCTGATGGGATTGAAGCCAGCCGGGGGCGTTATGGATCGTATCTGCTGCGTGACCGTGTGAATGGCCGCATGCAGTCGCGCCGCGGAGCCCGGACCATCGCTGTTTCCAATGGCGGCACCATTCCCGACACCTCGCTTTATTCCGTGATTGTGCAGCCGGAAGGAGTACAGATCGCTACCTTGGACGAAGACTTCGCCGTGGAGTCGTCGGCCGGGGACGTGATTTTGCTGGGCAATACCAGCTGGCGCATCCAGCGGGTGGAGAGCGCCGGACGGGTGCTGGTGGAGGATGCGCACGGCCAACCGCCCAATGTACCTTTCTGGCGCGGCGAGGCACCACAGCGCACGTTAGAGCTGTCACGCTTCGTCTCTGACTTGCGCCAGGAGATCAGCGCACGGACCGGCAATGTACTCCCCGGATACATCAGCCAATCGCACCCCCAGGTAGCGGAGACCGTGGCCTGGCTGAAGCAGGAGTGCAATGTGGATGATGCGGGCGCAGAACAAATGATCGGCTATATCGTTGCCGGCCGGGCCGTGCTTGGGGCCGTCCCCGCACTGGACACCATCATCGCGGAGCGCTTCTTCGATGAGGGCGGGGGTATGCAGTTGATTTTGCATGCGCCCTTCGGCGGCCGCATCAACAAGGCCTGGGGGCTGGCGTTGAGAAAACGCTTCTGCCGTGGTTTCAATTTCGAATTGCAGGCGGCGGCGACCGATAACGGACTGAACATTTCGTTGGCAGAGCAGCACAGCTTTCCGCTCAGCGACGTCTTCGATTTTCTGACCGAGCAGACGGTGACCGGGCTGCTGGAACAGGCTTCGCTCGACTCGCCCATCTTTCGTGCACGCTGGCGTTGGGATGCGGGGCGCAGTCTACAACTGTTACGGTTTTATAACGGCAAACGCATCGCGCCCCAGGTGCAACGGACCCGGTCCGATGACCTGCTGGCCAGCGTCTTTCCCCAGGTCGCCGCCTGCCAGGAAAACATCGAGGGCGATATCCAAATCCCCGATCATCCGCTCATTCAGGAAGTGATGAAGGATGTATTGACGGAAGCGATGGATCTGGAAGGACTGATTCAACTACTGGCAGGGATACGGACAGGGACAATCCGCTGTCTCGCGGTCGATAGCGCGGTGCCTTCCGCCTTCGCGCATGAGCTACTGAACGCCAATCCGTATGCCTTCCTCGACGATGCGCCGCTGGAAGAGCGCCGTGCGCGCGCGGTGAGCATGCGCGGGATGGTTCCGGATAAGCTGCTGGGCGAGGCCGGACGGCTCGATCCCGCTGCGATTGCCGAATTGCGCGATGAGTGCTGGCCCGACGTGCGCGATGAGCACGAGCTGCATGATCTGCTCCGCTCGCTGATCGTGGTGCCAATGGAGATGCAAAACATCGATGGAGCCTCGCATTGGCCGATGTTTTTTGAGCGGCTTCAGTTTCACGCCCGTGCCACGGTGGCCGAACATGCCGGACGACAATACCTGGTGGCGGCGGAACGGGTGCAGCACCTCCGTCTGTTGTGGCCGGCGATGTTGGTCGAACGCCCAGTTCCCTGCCCTGCGGAAACAAAAGAATTGTTAACGAGCGACGTGGTTCGCAAGGCGGTGCAAGGATGGATGGCGTTGCTCGGTCCAGTCACTTCGCGGACGCTGGGCGAGAGGCTGGGAATAGAACCAGCGGCGATCTGGGCCGCCATGCTGGTGCTGGAGATGCAGGGGAGCATCCTGCGCGGGGTGTTTGAAGGAGGAGAGGCAGCCAGCGACGAGGATGTGGAATGGTGCGAGCGCAGGCTGCTGCAGCGCATCCATAAGAGAACGCTGGCCGGGCTGCGCAAGCAGATCGAGCCGGTGACGCCGTCAGTCTATATGCAGTGGTTGCTGCGTTGGCAGCGAGTCGCGCCACGCTCTCAGTTGAGCGGGGAGTCGGGTGTACTGGAGGCGCTACGGCAGCTTGAGGGCTTTGAAGCGCCGGCTATCGAATGGGAACGAACGCTCCTGCCCCAGCGGGTTGCCGGCTACGATCCTCGCTGGCTGGATGTTTTATGCATGGAGGGTGTCGTGGGATGGGGACGCATCTCGCCCCACCCGGCTTTTTCCACGCATGACGGTGACTTGGCGGCGCCCAAGCGGGTAGTGCCCACCAGCATGGCTCCCATCACCTTCTTCTTACGCGAGGACGCACTTTGGATGGACCGCTGCCTGGCGGAGCGGGCGATTCCGGAGCCTGCCTTGCTGGCCTGCCTGAGCGAATTGGCCTTGCAGGTACGCGCCCACCTGGCGCAGTATGGGGCAGTTTTTGCCGGAGACCTGGTGCGCGGGCTAGGCGTCCCGGCAGAGCAGGTGAACCGTGGCCTATGGGAACTGGTTGCGGCCGGCCTGGTTACAGCCGACGGATTTGACAGCCTGCGGGTGCTCATCGATCCCCGGCGTAAGGCCGTGTTTCAAGGAGGACTGAAGAGGCCGCGCAACACGGTTGGGCGGTTCAGCCTGCTTAATCCGCCGACTGGCTTGGTTGAGAGCGTAGGGGCCCAGGCGGAGCGGCGCGAGGCCGAGCTTGAGTCGGCCTGCTGGATGCTGCTGCGGCGTTACGGCGTCGTCTTCCGCGACGTGCTGGAACGGGAGACCACCATACCCCGTTGGCGCGAGTTGCAGGGCATGTTTCGCCGGCTAGAAGCCCGGGGAGGTGTGCGCGGAGGCCGATTCCTAACCGGCTTTGGCGGCGAACAATTCGCGGTGCCGGAAGCGGTGGCATCGCTGCGCGAGACACGCCTGCATACAATCGATGAAGCAATCACCGTGGCTGCTGCCGACCCACTCAACCTTGCGGGCGTAGTGATCCCCGGAGAGCGACCCGCGGCAATTCCCGGAAAGACCGTCACCTTTCTTGGCGGCGCGGTGCGGGTGGAAGAACCAAGCCTAGCAGTATCAACGTTTTGAAACAGTCTCGAATCATTTACCCTGGCTCGGTAATCTATGACTTATCGAGGGAGGCTGAAAGATGAACCTGATCCTCACTGGCATCGCGATCGTTATCTGGGGTTGGTTGGCCGTGATTTGGACACGGCGCAGGAAAGCGCGGCGCGAGATCGAACGGTTAAGCATCACACCAGAAGAGCTCCGCGATCTCATGATGGCCCACCACGACGTGCTGGTGCTGGACGTCCGCCAGCCTCTAGACTTGTTGGCAGATTCAGAAATTATCGAAGGGGCGCAGAGGATTTCGCCCCAGGATGCGGAGCAGAATCCGGCTCTTATCCCCACCGATAAAGAGCTGGTTGTGTATTGCACCTGTCCCAGCGATAAGACCAGTCGCGCCATCGCTCTTAAGGCGGAGGCCCTGGTGCCGAAGGTAGATATCAATCGAGTCAAGTTCCTCAAAGGTGGGCTGGCTGCCTGGAAGGCGAAAGGGTACCCCGTTGTGCCTTACGATAAGACCTTTCACCTCGACACGGGCACTTAACCCATCCAGTGTGCTTGAGCTGACTTAATAAGCAGGAGGGAGCCCAATCCCCTTGATGATGGCCCGGTAGCGCTCGTTGGTGTGGAGAAAATCAAATGCGGGGTCGTTCTGCATTTCCAGCAGAAGGGGAGAATGCTCCCGATAGCCTTGTCGAGCAGAGCAAGGGCTTGCTCCGCGTGGCCGAGCTGAGCATTCAGGTTAGCCAGATAGACAGGCGAGACATAGTGCGTTGGGGACCACTTTTCGGCATCGCTCAGTTGCCAACGGACCAGGGCCTTGTAACCACCTTGCTCAAGGGTTCGTTGCACGGTCGCAGCAGGGACTTTGTGGTCCCAGAACTGAAGAATATCCTTCTCTAATTCCTGCCCGGCTTCTTTCTCTGCGCCTTTACGCCGATAGCAATCATACAAAAGCCAGCGCGTGGTTTCGTTCTGTGAGTCCGCTTCCAGCCGTTGCTGCAGATCGTTTATAGCTGCGTCGTATTGTCGTGCCTCACGTAAGGACAAAGCCATGGCCCAAGGGCGTTCAAATGGGTCGAGTTCCATCGCCTTCTTTTGCATCGCAATCGCTTCCTGGTGGCGATTGAGTGCCGCAAATATCTTGGCTTGGAAATGATAAGCCTCGGCAAATCTAGGATATTCTCAGTGGCATGGCGACGGCACTGAGATCATGAACTCGGGTCATTTTGAGCCCTTGAAACCAACTTTTGTTTGGGCGTCTGGAAGCAGGTGGGTGAGTGCACTTACAAGCTAAACCACTTTGCCATCTCCTGGGATTCATCGGGAACCCATTTGATCGGCCCGGTGAGAATCCAGGAAGAAGTGACGCTTACCGACAAAGATCATTACAGCGGGACTGTCACTATCGACAATTATAACGAAGCAGGGGGACTCTTAAGCCACTTACAGGGCCTGGTTACCGGGGTCCGCATTGACACGGATACGCCAGTGAGCAGCATTTTCTGAGCATCACGGCGCATGAAAGAGCCTTCACTCGGGGGAGGAGGAGGCTCTTTCGACATTACGTAGAGCCTGCGAAAATAAGGCATGCAGGATGATTCGGCCAGGCCGCAGGGACCAGGGGAGCTGCAGCTCGGCGAGGATTACTACTACGAGGGTCCCTACGTTGTGTTTACCGCGGCATATCACTTGAAGCGGGGAACGTGCTGCAATTCGGGATGCAGGCACTGCCCCTACCGAAGCTCATTTGCTCCGGATGCAGGTTCCGAATAGCACTGCCCGTTATGGCGTTAGCAGCACTTTACCCGCTCCGCCTTTTTCTGCCCGCTCATGAGCCTGCCGGATCTCCGCCAGCTTCATCCTGGCGCTGATGGGGATGGCCAATTCGCCCTTCGCAACTTCGCCGGCAAGCTGCTCCAACCGCCTGGCATCCGGCTGTGACCACACCTCATGCACCTGCAAGTCACGACCATCCGCCGACTTAGGTTTGCCGATCACTGTAGCCAGGGTTCCATTTTTCTTTATGCGTGGAATGAGACGATCGATTACGTCGCGGCCAACGGTATCTGCGATTGCGTCTAATTCCTTCAAACCGCGAATCTGCTTTTCATCATCGACGGCGACGACCTGATCTACTCCCAGCTTTTCCGCCATGGAGCGCTGACTGGCGCGCACACCGGCGATCACATAGGCTCCATGCTGTTTGGCAACATGTAATGCGGTACGCCCCACGCTGCCCAGCGCACCGGTAATCAGCAGTCTCTCGCCCGATCGAGGGCTAACTCCCTGCTCAATCAACTGCGCGCCAGTTTGCAAGACCAGGGGCAAGACCCCGGCCTCGACGGGGTCGAGCCCTGCCGGCATCCACGCCAGGATTTCGACTTTGCAGGTGACATACTCAGCGTAGGTGTGGTCCGTCACGCCCATCACGAGGGTGTCTATTGTTATGCCGGTGACCCCTTCTCCGAATGCGACCACCTGGCCTGCAAGGTCATACCCAAGGATGGTGGGCAGTTCGAGCGGCATGATGTCTTTCATGTCCCCGCGCCGTACCTTGTAGTCGATGGGGTTGATGCTGGTGGCACTGAGCTTCACCAGGACTTCGCCGGCGGCTGGGACAGGAATAGGGACTTCCTCGTACACCATCTGATCGACGCCGCCATATCCGTGCAGAAGAACTGCCTTCATTGTCTTCACCATCCAACCGATCTCTATTTAAAGAAGTATCTCTCGCCGTCCTATTTTAGGTAGTTAAGCACGGGCTGAAGCCCGTGCCCTTCAAAGAGGGAAGACACAGCCCAGGGGCTAAAGCCCTCATCAGACCCAACCATTGCGGCACGGCTGAAGCCGTGCCCTGATACAAAGCATGAGCGCGGTGACTTGGAATTGGTTCTCACACACCCTCTGAAGCCCGTGCCCTTCAAAGAGCAAGCTCTCACACACCCTCTTTAGCCCTGGATTGCAACCGACGCGCGGCTAAGTCCTTTGTTTCAAGCGACGCTTAAAGTTGTGCGTGTATTTCGCCTCCAGTGTGGTGCAGAAGTTGCCGACGGAAATGGTGCGTGATATGCGTGGTATGCGTGGTAAGTCCGACGGAAATGGTGCGTGATATGCGTGGTATGCGTGGTAAGTCCGACGGAAATGGTGCGTGATATGCGTGGTATGCGTGGTAAGTCCGAATCCAGGCAAGAGATTGTCCGGGATAATTTGCCCGCTGAGCCGTTCTGGCGAGCCACGTTTCATGCATCATCCACGCACGTGGCCCGCAAATGATTTCGAACAGCGCAAAGTTACTGGTGGACACACCTATATATATGCGGATTGGGGTCAGTTTTGCGGCAGGAGAAAGGCCTTTTTTTCCGCAGCCTCTTTAGCCTGGATTTCTCACAGCCCGGTCTGCGACAAAGCCCGGGTGCCCCATATCTGCCCGGTTTTGGCAGATGTGGGATTCCACAAACCTCAACCCCTGACTGTGCAGGGCGTAGATGGCCATGGACAAGATCTGTTGCTGATAGAGAGTGATCGGTGGACAGCCGTTGAATCCCACATCTGCCAAAACCGGGCAGATATGGGGCACCCGTCACTCGTTACGCATAGAGATCTCACTACTGGCAGCGATTCGTTTATTCGTTTACCCAGGGATCTGTGAGAAATGCGAGTCGACGGGAAAAATGACCTTCATTTTCAGGGCGAAGGAGCGCGAGCGGCCGGCGCGAGGCTGGAGGACGGATTGGACAATGGCCCAGGCGCAGCAGGTGGAGTTGTGGCGGCGGGCGGCGGCACCGCGGCCGGGCGGACCAGCATCGCCTGACGCGGGAAGCTGAAGCTCCCGCCGGTGTCGTCGATGACGTTGACCTGGCAAATGTAGAGTCCTGCATTGAGCCGGTCCAGCGGAATGTCAAAGGCAAAGGCGACTGCATCGCGTCCGGGCACGTTCACGCTGGTGGCCTCCACTAATGGCGTCTCAAAGACTTTCGTGGTGCCCTGCAAAAATTCGATGCTGGTCAGCACTTTCATGCCCGCCTGCCCCGGTGTGCCGTGGGGTGTGCCTTGGGGCTTCACAACCGCAGGAAGAGCCGGGCCCCCCTTTGCCGGAGTGGAAGCGGGATCATACACCTCGTAGAGCAGGTACATGTGCTGATCGGTGCGGAACACATGGGCCACGTTCGGCACCCAGATGAAGCCGCCGTTGGAAAGCGGATTATCCAGATCCTTCTTGCTCGAGGTACTCCGCTGGCTGGAAAGCACGACGGAGCTGAGCTTGAGAGGAAACTTCTTGAGGTCGGGCAAATTGATATCGGTTTCAAACGAGCCCATGCGGCCGGTTTGATTCTCGCGGACCACAAACTTGAGATGATACTTGCCCAACGGCAGAGTAAAGCCGGTGGTGTACTGGATGTTCTTGCGCGAAACCTGCTGCGAATCATCGATGGCAAGCTTGACCGTCTGGCGAATTTCAGCCATGTCCTGTCCAGCAGTGTTCTTGAGCTCGCCAATGATATCGAGCGTAGCCTTGCTGCGATCGCCTCCCTTGACAAAGGGAATCTGCGAGCCGGGCACAATCAGAGAGACAGGCACGTAATAGCGGGGGGAGCCGCTACCCGCATCGCTGCGGAAATAGTATGCCTCCAGGTATACCTCGACGTCGGTTGCAGGCAGGTCGCTGGCCAACTGTTCCTGCAGTTGGCGCTCGCGCTCATCCTTATTGGCGTGCTTGTAGTCGGCCGGCGCGTAGTAGCCGGGGCGATATTCAAGCTTCACGTTGGGGCGATTGATCTTGATGGTGAGCCTGCGGTAGCGGCCATCCTTCTCTGTGTCGGTGGAGCGGAAACCAATCACATAATAAGCGGAGGTGTCCTGCTGAATACGCTGAAACGCAGGTGAGAAATCGTTGGAGTCGAAGAAGGCCTTGCCCCCTGTATCCGACGAGAGCGTGGCCATGACTTCCTGGGTGTTGAAGTTGGAATCGAGATTGTTTTGCAGCGCCGCGCCGTTGTAGCTGCTGGTACCGCGCAGGCTGCCGGTGGAGGCGTCACCCAGGGGCGAGATCGCTTCCAGACCGCGGGCATCGACGGAGTAGATGGACATGTTGGCGCGCACTGAGGCATTGATGGCAGCGTGAAGCGAGGCCTGGTTCTCAATGCCATCGCGCTGAATGCCGCCGGAAAAATACAGCAGAGATTTTTTCTCGTTGATGTAGGCCAGCGAGTGAGCAATGTCAGCGAAAGCGAAGAGCTCGCGGTCGGTATTGACGTCGTTGTACTCCGACTCATCAGCGGTAAAGGACGTAGTGTCTTCCACCTGGTTGGTGGTGCTGGTCGCTCCTGATTGAAACCCGGCGCCCTGGGTTCCGGAATAGGCGTTGACTGCGTTCAGCAGTAGTTGCTTATTAGCGGTAAAATCCCGGTCGAGCGACAGCGACTGATCGAGCGATACGACCGCCACCAGGTCTGCCGGCTGCATCTGCTTGTTGATGTAGTTGCGGGCCGCGTCCTGGGCCCGCTCCAGGTCTTCCGGTTGCATGGAAGTGATGTCGAAGAACATCACGATCAGACGATGGTTGCGCAACTCAGTCGAGGTGGCACTGCGGTTCATGCTCCCCATGATGGTATTGCCCGCCTTGCCGTTCACCGTAGCCTCGTTGAGAGGGGCAGCCTGATCGACACTCTGGAAGTCGAAGCTGATGATCTTTTGCGGCTTGCCATTCTCCTGGATCTGGAAGTCGCTGGCAGTAAGCCCGCGGACAACTTCCCCGGTCTTCTTGTCCCGGACCACGAGGTTGGTGAGCACGAGGTCGCTGTCAACCTTGAGCGTATAGGTAGATTGCGTATCGGGCGGCGATGGCGCCTGATTTTGCGAGCCTTGGTCTTGCGCGCCAATCGGCATAGTCCCCAAGAGTCCCAGGAGGGCGATGGAGGTGACCTTGCGCAAGCAGCCGGTGACGTTCATTCGAACTGAATCCTCTCTAGAACCGGTAGCGTGCATTAAAAGTGAATTGACGCATGCCGGCGGCCGCGGTTACCTGGCCGTAGGTCCCCGATCCCAATGTCGTATCGACGGCTGAGTATTGGACGGTGTTGAGCACGTTACTGGCGGTGCCGCGCATCTCGAAAGTACGGGTTTCTGAAAAGCGGACCGTTTTTGAGAGCGATGCATTGAGCGATACGGTACCCGGTCCGGGAATCGAGTAACGCGAGGCGGTTCCGTATGTGTTTGCGGGCGCGGTAAAGGCGTTTTTGTTGAACCAGTTGCGAAGCGAACCGCCGCCGGCGGTCAGCGAGGCCCCCGGAACGCGGTCTGGCCGCAGGGAAGCAGTGGTGCCGCGGGCGACCTCTTCTACGGTTGCCTCGTAGTGCGGCGTCAATGCTTCTCCGTTGGAGAGGGTGAAGGCGCCGGAAGCAGAGATACCGCTCAGTGCGTGCCCCAGCCATCCCCGGTTGACCCAGCGTTCATCAGGTCCGAAGGGTATTTCGTAGAGGAAGTTGCCGGTTAACTGGTTGCGTATGTCGAAGCTCGAATTTGATTTTTCAGCCAGCAGGTCCTGCCAGTTTTGCGCCACTACCAACCCGGTGCCTCCGCTACCCCCGATGGAGCTGGCATTGTCAATGGAGTGGCTGTAGGTGTAGGTGGCGCCCAGGCCAATGCCCCGTTGCAGCCGCTTGCGCGCGCTCACGGTCAGCGCGTTGTAGTTGGAGAAGGCAACGGAGTCTTCATAGTCATAGAAAACTCCGCTCAGCGATTGATTGGCGGAGCGGCCAGGCGCATTGACAATGTCTAAACGCGTACCCTTTGAGCCGTTGTAGCCGATGTTGAGCACGATGCCCAGCGGCAGTGTTCGCTGCAAATTAATGTTCCACACCTGCACGTAGGGAAGCCGATAGTACTTGTTGACCGCGTAGTTGCCGTCGGTTTGCGGCGACGGGAACCCATTGGCCAGCGTGAGCGGCGGCTGGGTCACCGGCTGCGCCGTGACTTCATTCGTCTGGACGTCAGCGTAGGGTGGCTGAAAGGCGAAGTCCTGAATAAATTTCGAGTACTGGCCGTTGGCATAGTTAATGCCAAACCCGGCGCGCACCACCGTGTCTTTCATCGCTCGCACGGCAATACCGATGCGAGGAGAGAAGTTGTTGCGTTCAGGGTAGATCAAGCCACGCGGGTATTTTCCTGTGTAAGGTCCGATGCCACCGGAAACGACCGTCATGACAGATGTGAAGTCGTTGCCCGTATCCAGGGTCGAGAGCCGATCGTATTTCTCCGAGTAAGGGGAAAAATATTCGTATCGCAGACCGAAGAGGAGAGTGACATTGGGCAAAGCTCGCCAGCTATCCTGGGCAAAAGCATCCCAGGAATTCTGCCGCAAATACGATTTCTGATAGGGGGCCTGCAGCGAGGTCTGCTGCGGTAAACCAAGCAACAGATCGGCCAGCGAGGAGCCGGATGTTGGGGTACCGCCAGGACCGACGCTGCTGGAGCCAGGCTGCTGGGTGAAGAGGCCGGTGAAGACAAATGTTCCAGTCACATTGCCAGTATTGCCGAAGAGGTCGTTATGGACGCGGCGAAAGTCTCCTCCAAAGCGGATGTTGTGCTTCTTGTGGATCCACGAGGTGGAATCGGTAACAGCGACTGTCTGATTGGTCTGAAAGTTCGGCTGCTGCTCGTTTACGCTGGTGAACTGGTTGAGGGTGAGACTCGGCAGACCATAGAGTAGGGGGTTATCCGGCAGTCCGGTGAGACCGACCTGGCTGGCGATATCCGTGGTGCTGGTGAACTCGTTTTTGAGTTGGGCCTCGCTGCGGTTCCAGTTGAGCCCGAGATTAGTGGTGATCCTGCCTTTGCCTAGCGAATAGCCAAGCGCAAGAGAATATTGGTGGGTTTGCTGCTTGCCGCCAAGGTCAGGGAAGAGACTCAACTCGTCGGCGGCCTGGTGGCTATAGTTGAAATTCACGTTCATGCTTTGCCGAATCCCGGCGCCCCCCTGACCCAGATATTGGCGAATCAAGCCGCCCAGCGGTGAGCCTCCGGTGCTAGGCCCAAAGCTATGCAGAAAACGAACGCCAATGCGGGTGGTGTTGGATTCGGAGGAGGCCACACGCTGGTAATTCTGGAACTGGCCGGGCAAGGTCGGCGCAGGGATGTAATTGAGCAGCGCCGTTGCCTGGGTCGCAATACGCGCCGCCGGGATGGTGTTGTTTGAAAATGGGACGCCGGGAGTGTTCGGATCGTAAATGGTGACCGGAGCGCCTTCCTGGGTAGTAAGACCAGACAGATCGCCCTGGCGCTCAGCCGCAGTGGGCACGGTGCCGTATTGGCTGAATGGCGAGGACGACCGTTGCCCGGAGAGGTTGAAGAAGATCACATCTTTGGTGTCGTGCTCGATCACGTGGGGGATGTATGGGGTGCCCATAAAGGTAAGCCCAAACTGATTTTGCGCGTAACTGGGCTGTAGCTCCCTTTGGGCCCGGACGGGGAATGGAGTGGCATTCAGTGCAGAGTTCCCACCCGTCCAGAAGAATGCGCCGTGAGGCTGGTTGGGCTTGAAGTTGCGGAAATTGCCGAAGCCGCCACCACCGAATCTGCCGCCACCACCACCTCCTCCGCGGCCGCCACGCCCCCCACCTCCGCCGCCGAATCCACCGCCACCACCGCCAAAACCACCGCCACCACCTGGGCCGCCTCCGCCCGGGCCACCGGGTCCGCCTCCCTGTGCGCGACCACCTCCAGGCCCACCCAGGCCGCCGGAAAGTGACTGATCCAGCTCCGCGTTTTGCCGAAGCTGCTCCATGTCCACGCCGGCGAAGGGATTGGTCGTGCCGGCCTGCCCGGTGACGGAGACCGAGTCGGTGGAGAAATCAGAGTTATTCGCCAGCGACGGGAGGGCTGCTCCATTAGCTCCGCTATTGATGCCAGCATCTTCGGTACCGGCCAATTGGGCCAGCAAAGCCAGATTCTGGGCTCCGCCACCGGCATTGCGGCGCACTGTGGCCGCTGGGCGCGGGCCCTGGCTCGGATTGCCCGCGACGTTCTCCTGAGGACTTTCGGGCGGGACTCGCGAAGCTAGGGTGAGCGCAAAATCGACCTGTTGGTTAACTGGTGAGGCCGTGGTTGGAGCAGTTGGGGGTCCAGTTGGGGGTCCAGTCGTGGGCCCTGTCATGCGCTTGATAAGCGCAACTTTGGTCTCCGGGGCAAAGGCGGCGAGCTCGGTTTTCAGGACGTACCGGCCATTGGCCGGAATGGTCATGGAATACCTGCCGTTGATGTCGGTGATGGTGGCGTAGCGTTGGCCGGTCAGCGTATTGGTGGCGACAACGCTGACGCCGGGAAGCGGAACGTTGCCTGCTTTCACTGTGCCGTGCACCTGACCACCGGCTGAACCGGCGAATGCCGGATTCGGTTTCGGATTCGCCGCCGGTGTAGCAGGAGCGGACTGGGCCCCCGCAGGCGCGAGTAGACCGCCCAACAGGCATACGAGGAGGGATAGTCGACGCATCAGACCGGTTTTCCTATCGCTATGCACACAGCTTAGACCTTCCCTCGTGTCAGGAGGCACATTAAGATCATCTTGCAGGATCACATTCAATCAGAGGCCGGGCCCATTCAGATGTCCCGGATTAGGATTGGCACCAGAACCGGCACCAGGAGTCATGATGCGCAGAGTGCTGGCGACAAATGTGTCCGCGTGCAGCGCCCCCTGGACGCTAATCGTATCCCCTACTTTCACGTCGCCAAGGGTCACATCTTCCCTACGTTTCCGAAAAGATGTGTTTTCGTCCACCGCGATAATCTGCGCCTGCCTGTCGCCGGCTCGCTCAATGGTGATCTTGAGCTCATGAATGGCGGTTACTTTTCCCATCACCCAGGTCTTACCGAAGGCAGCCCGGGCGTCGCGGACTTCTTTGGCATCGACGTCAACCACAAACACTGCCCCGACTGTTTTGGCCTTTGCATCGACGATGCCGCCGGCAATCAACATATCTCCGACGTGAACGTCAGCGGCCGCGATCGGCTGCCGGTCCTTCATCAAGTGGGTGTTGGGGCTGTAAAGAACCTGATACGTGTCACCCTCGTCAGTGCGGATGGTGAAGCTATTAGCTTTGGAAGCGGTAACCGTTCCGCGAACCCCGTTGCCCCGGCCCAAGGCTTGACCCATACCATCGCCACCATCCGGCGGCCCCTCCTGTGCACGACAAGCCGGCACTACCATCATCACCACTCCCAGGGCCGCCATTGCGAGACTGGCCGTACGCTTCATCGCACCATTTAGACGGCTTCTGTAAGAGTAAGGACGCAGGCAGGCGACCAGGCGTTGTCGTGAAACGTCGCCGCGTGCGATTTGTGACGCGCCCGATTGTGAAGCGGCTAAACAGGCTGCGGAAAAACTGATTCGTCTGAAGGGGACGGGGCTTTAGCCCGTCCGTTTTGTTTCTTTTATGTACGGGCTGAAGCCTGTGCCCTTCAAAAAGGGAAGACGTAGCCCAGGGGCTAAAGCCCTCATCAGACCCAACCATTGCGGCACGGCTGAAGCCGTGCCCTGATACAAAGCATGAGCGCGGTGACTCCAGAAAACTGGCGCATTCCGTAGATTTGGATGTATCCACCCTCTCCGAAATGGAGAAACTCCAGGGACGGGCTTTAGCCCGTCCGTAATTACTTTGGAATGAATGTGGCTTACTCATCAGAGCGGTGACTCACGAAAAATTCGCGCGTTCCCGCAGCTTTCGATCTATCCATCCTCTTTCGAAATGTAGAAAACCCCAACTGCATGGGCTTTGAGGGCACTGAGGTAAACTGCCGGGATGGCGATTGACTCGCTGCACTCCCCCGCGTCACCGCCTTCTCCGGCTCACGTGGAACGACACTTCGCCTCAACCGCGCTGGTTCGCGACATAGTGATCGGGATGTCGGACGGGTTGACCGTTCCCTTCGCCCTGGCAGCGGGACTCTCCGGTGCGGTGAATTCCAATCATGTGGTGGTACTGGCCGGATTGGCGGAAATAGCCGCCGGATCCATCGCCATGGGTTTGGGTGGCTTTCTCGCTGCCCAGGGCGACGCCGAGCACTATGCCAGCGAGCGGCTACGTGAAGAGCGCGAGATCGTGGATCGGACCCGAGACGAGGAAGAGGAGATCTACGAGATCTTTGAGCAGTACGGCGTGAAGCGAAGCGAAAGCCTGCCGGTGCTCGAAGCCTTAAAGCGCAGGCCCCAAGCCTGGATCGACTTCATGATGCGATTTGAGCTGGGGCTGGAAGAGCCACAGCGAAACCGGGCCAGCCGCAGTGCAATCACCATTGCCCTCTCTTATGTGATCGGAGGCCTGGTCCCACTGCTTCCTTACATGACGGGACGCAGTCTGCCCTCCGCGCTCTCCGCCTCGGTGGCCATCACACTGGTGGCATTACTGGTTTTTGGTGGGGTGAAAGGCAGGTTGACCGGCGCCGGCACGATACGCAGCGCGATTCAAACCGTGGTTATCGGCGGACTGGCGGCAGGCGCAGCTTACCTTCTGGCCCGGTTATTGAGCGCTCATTGAAAGGCAAGCAAAAAGAGAAAAAAAATAGGCAACATAAGGCCGCTTCCTGTCTCTAAGTAGATGGAGAAACGCTACCTATGACGCCAGTCACGACAAGGACGAAAACTTCCCCTTTGTTCGAGGAGTTCTCACGCGTTCGGCGTCAGACCGAAGACCTTTGTCTTCCGCTGTCTCCGGAAGACATGATGGTGCAGTCCTGCGCCGAGGCGAGCCCAGCCAAGTGGCACCTGGCGCATACCACCTGGTTTTTCGAAATATTTCTGCTGCGGGAATTCCTTGCCGGCTACCGCGAATTTCATCCAGACTTCCGCTGGTTGTTCAACAGCTACTACAACTCCGTGTCCGACCAGCCGGAAAAGAAGCTGCGCGCTTCCTTCTCCCGGCCGTCAGTGGACTCAATTTTTCAGTACCGTCAACATGTGCAGGAAGGGATTCAGCTCTTGCTGGCCTCCAATCCTCCTGAGGAAGTGACGCGGAGAATTGTGCTCGGTCTGCACCACGAGCAGCAGCACCAGGAGCTGCTGGCCTATGACATCAAGCATGCTTTGTGGACCAACCCTCTTCGTCCGCCTTATCTCAACGAACCGGTTGTCTTCAGCGCGCCTCCGCTGAGCAGGCCGGATTGGATTGAATATCAGGGCGGTGTCAGCGAGATCGGATACGCCGGCGATGGGTTTTCCTTTGATAACGAGCTACCCCGTCATCCGGAATACCTCCAGCCCTATGCGTTGGCCTCGAGGTTGGTTTCCTGCGGGGAGTATCTCGCTTTCATCGAGGATCGCGGCTACCGGCGTCCGGAGCTTTGGCTCTCTGCGGGATGGGAAACGATCAAAGCCGAGGGATGGAAAGCGCCACTCTATTGGCGCCAGCAGGATGACGCATGGCTGGTGTACACCCTCTACGGTGAGCTGCCGCTTACCGAATTACTGCAAACCCCGGTGTGCCACGTGAGCTATTACGAAGCAGACGCTTTTGCTCGTTGGGCCGGCAAGCGTCTCCCTACCGAAGCCGAGTGGGAGGTCGCAGCGCAGGCTTTGCCGGCCACTGGCAATTTTCTTGAAGACGGAACGTTGCATCCCGTCGCCCTTGGCGAGGGGCCCGCGAAGGGTCCGGCGCAGATGTTCGGGGATGTGTGGGAGTGGACCCAGAGTGCTTACCTCGGCTACCCGGGCTTTGCCGCGGTGCCGGGTGCTCTCGGCGAATACAACGGCAAATTCATGAGCAACCAGATGGTTCTGCGTGGCGGATCGGTGGTTACCCCGGCCTCCCACATCCGCGCAACTTACCGGAACTTTTTCTCTCCTGCGACGCGCTGGCAATTTGCCGGCATTCGTTTGGCAAACATCTAACCGATTCCCTTTAATCGCAAGCACGCGGAGAGATCATGTCTGCTATTTCGTTACCTAAGTTGCCGGCCATTGCGTCGAGTCCGGTTGCAGTTGAAGTGTTGAATGGTCTTACCGAGCGGCCGAAGACGCTGTCTCCCTGGCTGTTCTATGACGAGGCCGGTTCTCGGCTGTTTGAGGAAATTACGGAGTTACCGGAATACTACGTGACCCGAACGGAGAGGCAGATTCTTGCCCAGCACGCGGATGAGATCGTGGCGGCCGCTGCTGGGGGCCGCGACCTGTCGATGATCGAGCTGGGTGCGGGGACTGCGACCAAGACAGGCTTGCTGCTAAACGCTGCCGTCGGCCTCCAGGGAAGTGTGACGTACTACCCCATCGATGTGTCGGAAACGGCTCTTGAGGAAGCGCGGACCCGGATCGAGGGGGAGCTGCCGGAGGTTACGGTGGAACCTATCGTGGCGGACTACACCGAGGGGATGCGTCAGAGTGGTGCCTCCCATGCCGGAAGACGGCTGGTGCTTTATATCGGATCGAGCATCGGGAACTTTTCGCCCGCGGACGCGATCGAACTGTTGCGCGGCGTGCGTGCCCAGCTGATGCCGGGCGATTGCCTGTTGCTGGGGACGGACATGGTGAAGGATGTGAATTTGCTGCTCGCCGCTTACGACGATGCTGCCGGCGTGACCGCCAAGTTCAATATGAATGTGTTGGTCCGCATCAATCGCGAACTGGACGCGAATTTCAATCCCAAACTGTTTCGCCACCGGGCGCGGTGGAATGAGGAGCACTCGCGGATCGAGATGCACCTGGAAAGTTTATTGGCGCAGAAGGTTGCGCTTCGCGCGCTGGATATGGAGGTGCGGTTCGGCCTGGGAGAGACTATCCACACCGAGAATAGCTATAAATTCACGGACCAGCGGGTAACGGCTTTGTTCACCCGGGCTGGATTCAAATTGCGGCGGCAATGGAGCGACCCCAAGAAATGGTTCACGGTATATTTGGCGGCGGCGCATTAGCGCTGTCGGAAAGGGGCCAGAGTGCGGCAGGCTGCGGGAACGTCTTCGATTGGACGGAGTCGTTCCCTCAGTGACTAAAGCCGGACAGATTTGCAATCGCTTATGGACGGCCTGAAGGCCGTCCCCTTCAGACGAAAGAGTTTTTCCGCAGCCGGTGAAGCCCGTACCCTTCAGGAAAGAAAGACGTACCTCAGGGACCTAAGGGGCTAAAGCCCAATTCTCTTTCCAACCTTTACGGCCCGACTAAAGTCGTGCCCTGATACAAAGCCAGAACACCATATCGTGCTTCGAGTGGTGACCACTACTTCGACAGGCGGAGCAGCACCACTCCGTGGCGGGGCACACTTACCGTGTAGCTGCCCTGGAGTTTTCCCAGGTCCTTTGCCTGCCAAATGTCACGCGCCTTCGCGCCGCCAGCAAAGCCTACATCGCTCAGCTTGACGGTGATGGGCAGGGCGGTGTCGTCGCGGTTGAAGAGGCCCACGGCTTTGTCACCACCCTTGAGCGCCTTAGCCCAGATTTCGACCGGACCCACTTCAGAAACCCGATCCCCCTGTTTGCCAAGAGGATCCTGATCAATCGCGATTACTTCTTTGTTGGTTAGAATGGCGACCGTCTCGGGCTTCATTTGGGAGAGGTCGTTGCCCGCCAGCAATGGGGCCGCGAGCAGTGCCCATAGGCTCATGTGGAGGCGATTCTCGTCCAGCGTAAGTTTGCCGTTGCCTACCTCTAACATGTCGGGATCATTCCAGTGCCCGGGACCCGCATACTTAGACAGGCCTGCCTGGGAAAAGCCGATCAACGTCATGCGATCCCAAGTCGGATTGATGTCCCCTGTGGTCCGCCACAGATTTGCTCCGAGCGACGGTCCCCACTCCCATACCGCGTCCCAACCGTACTGGCAGAAGCTGTAGACGATGGGGCGACCGGTGGCCAGCAGCGCCTTATGCATCTTCTCGTAGGCATCCTTCATGATCTGGGTGGCCTTTGCCGGATCATTCGGAGCCTGTTCGGTCATGTTCTGACGAAAGCTGCAGAGGTCGTATTTGAGATAGTCGAACCCCCAGGCTGCATAGGTCTTGGCGTCCTGCGCTTCGTGTCCAAGACTACCTTCGTACTTGGCACAGGTCTTGGCACCGGGTCCGGAGTAGATGCCGATTTTAAGGCCCTTTGAATGGACGTAGTCGGCCAGGGCTTTCATGTCGGGAAATTTACTGTTGGCCTGAATGTTGCCCTGAGCATCGCGGCCGCCCTGCCAGGTGTCGTCAATGTTCACGTAGATGTACCCGGCGTCCTTCATGCCGGAAGAGACCATGGCATCCGCCGCGGCGCGGACATCTGCATCGTTTACCCTGCCTGCAAAAAGGTTCCAGCTGTTCCAGCCCATGGGCGGAGTCGCCGCCAGAGTACTGGTCTGTGCGAATAGCGTAGAGGGCAAAAGCAAAGCAGCTAGCAGCAAGCCGCGGAACAAATTGAGCATAGTTTCTCCTGGACGACCCGGGATTTCCTGCTTGAGGCTATCAACAGCGGCAGCATGTGCGGCTTTCTTTAAGGAAAGCCGCGTGCAGTTCGTTGATTCTACAAGCCCAACAGGAAATCTGGACGACGATCCACTATAGGCCACTTCCCTCGCCTGCAGCCAGCGGTTTGAGGATCTCGTCCAGCAAATCCGTGGTCCCCTGCACTCGCTCCAGCCGTGGATATTTCTCGCCATCATGGTAGTTCAGGCGCACGGTGCGGAATTCATTGTCGCTAGAGACGATTAGCTCAATCGGGTCCGTCGTCCCCTTAGCCGCGCGAATCGCCTGCTTTAGCACGTCTTCGGTGTAGCCGTGGCCGTTGACCGCCACCAGCTTGGTGATCGGGCCTAGCCCAGCCTGAAAGGCAGGAGAACCCATCCTCACATCGCTAATGGTGCCATCCGCTCTCACCATGAGCCCAGCCGAGAACCACGCGTCGGTTTGCTTGGTCATGTACAAGTAGGCCTTCTCGTAGTCCGTGGGCTCGGCGCCATAAACGAGCTTGTACCCCCCGTGTTCGATTCCGCCCAGAGGCGCGTGGGCGGCGTGAGAATTGAGGCGCTCGGTCAGGAAGGTGCGCCAGTCGTAAGGCGCAACGGAATTCAGATCGGTCACGATCTCTTCAAAATCGTAGGGCACGACCCTGGGCGGAGTGTTGCCACCGACAGCTAGAAACTTCACGCAGAAGTCGTTCAGGGATTTCTGGTCGTGAGTGAGCTGGCGGATGGTCGTGTCCGCGTCCAGCCAGAGTAGCTCGCCTTCCTGGTAGTAGTCCTGGGCGCGTCTCCAATTGGACCAGGACCGGTGGCCTCCACGGAGAATTTGTCCGGCTATGGCCGTGTCTTCGAGGTTGCGCCAGGTGCGCCCTGGTTTCACGTCAAGCCGGGCGGCACTCCAGGCCAGGGCTTCACGGTAGGACTCCGGTGTCCAGAAGTGAGAACGGGCTGCCAGCACGTTTCCCCAATATTGCGTCATACCCTCATAGACCCAGAGCAGTTCGCCCTTCTGCGGGGTGGCGTAATCGGGGGTGGCTAATCCTATCGGCCGGCGATATTTTCCGTTCCAGGAATGAGTAAATTCGTGCGGCAGCAATTCCGCATTCAACACGGCCAGCTTGGGGTCAGAGACGCCCTTTTTCTCGATGCCGTTGTCGCTCGATTGATGATGTTCGAGACCTTCCTCGCGAATCACGTCGCTCAGGCTGAGAAGAAAATGGTAGGTCTCGTAGTGGCGGGACTTATAGAGTGGGCCTGTCTCCCGCACCAGTTGGTTCACCGCGGCGAGATATTCCGGCTTCAGGTCGACATCTTCCGCGGCGTCGCCGGCTACGTCCAGGTAGTGTTTGGGTGTGATCTCCGGAGCGATCGGAATCTCACGAAAATATCTGCCGGTAATCACAGGCGAATCTACCAACTGCTCGACTGAAACCTGCGCAAACGATGTCTCCAGTCCCTTCTGCGCGGCAACGGTTAAGGCGGTTCCAAGCTTCCAGTCCTGAGGTACGGTCAACGAAGCCGCGATGGGAATCTGCGCCACCGGGATGTGGGCCGGATAGAGGACCACGGAGTTCCACTCCAACACCGTCATGTTGGCGCTGGTGGCTCGGTCTTCATCGGAGCCGGTGTCGCCTGGGGTGGCGAGAAAGTCGAACGATACTTCGAGCTGGGTTACGCCAGACGGCACCTCGACGTGGATGCCGTACATATCGACATCATCACGGCTCCAGGGGAGAGTCTGGCGGTTGGCACGAACGACGATTCCGGCTAGGTTGTCAATGGGTCCGGTAGGGCGGTGGTCTCCAGGAATCCATTGCGGATATTCCAGAGTCAGCGGCCCGGCTGTGACGGGTATCTCCAGATGAGCATGCAACAGGTGGCGCGGGGCATCGCTCAGATCTACATGCAACACGATCGGGGAAGCAAGAGGCTGTGGCTGTACAGGCTCTCGCGCAAGAGAAGGCCGGGCAGAGAAGAGAAGCAGGCTGGTGCAGGCGAGGCCCACTATACTTTTGTTCATCTCCCCATCATTTCACAGCGGGACTGCGAATCAAGCATGATGGAGTGGTTCCCGAAAGAGGCTTTCCGATGGCAAGTACTACTCCGCAAAACTACGCCAACCACGCCAGGTTCGATCCACCCTTCCACTTTTTTCTTTTGCCGTTAGGTCTTGCGGCGATCATTCTGAGCGTTATTCGTATCGTCACACACCCTGGCATCGCTTCCACTCTAGGGGTCATTCTGGCGATAGGGTTTGTGATGATCGCATCGAAAGCCCGGAGCTTTGCCCTTAAGGTGCAGGACCGGGTTATCCGGCTTGAGGAGCGACTGCGCCTGGCGATGCTTCTGCCTGAGGCGGCGAAGCCGCGGATTGCGGAATTGACCGAGTCTCAATTGATCGCGCTTCGTTTCGCGTCGGATGCTGAGCTGCCTGCGCTTGCCATGCGGGCGCTGAATGAGGGTTTGACCAGCAAGCAGATAAAAACCTCGATTCAATCCTGGCGCGCGGACTACTTCCGCGTTTGACGAGTTAGGCGCCCAGACGGCCGAGACCTAAACCAATGACGTAGGTTACGACGCCTTCCACTGCTCCTACCAACGTCATCTCGAACCCGCTGCTCCACCAGGAACGCACAGTGACCAGGGATTTGGCCGCACCCACGGCAAAATGCGCCAACAGCGAAACCACGGCCGAGATGATGACGGCACTGTAGCCGCTGAGAAAGAAGAACGGGACAATCGGTATAAATGCCCCGGCTGCGGTCGAGAGCGCTCCCGACATAGCGGAGGTGAGGGGATTGCTGAGAGCTTCTTCAGTGGAGTTGAGGCGCTCGGCAGCGAGCGCCCGCAGCATCTGGTCGGGGTCGCTCGCAATGTGCTCAACCATGTGGTCAGCGTCCTGCTCGGGAAGGCCCTTGACCTGGTAGTAAAGAGATAGCAACTCGCGCGCTTCGGCGCCGTTCATGGTAATGGCTTCCCGTTCGCGAGCCAGCTCTGCCTCGTAGATCTCGCGCTCGCTCTTGGCCGCGAGATAGGCGCCGGAACCCATGGAGAGGGCGCTGGCAATCATGCCGGCGATGCCCGAGAGCAGGACGTATTTGCTATTGCCCAAGGTCGCGCCCGACACTCCTGAGACGATGCCGAAGATGGATCCCAGTCCGTCGTTCACGCCGTAGATGGCGTCGCCGATCCATCCGGCAGTGTGCGAGCGGCCCTGGTTGCGCTTCGCCAACAGCTGCTCCAGGAGGGCTTTTGGATTTAGCCCGGTTGTGCGAACACCAGGACGGGGAGGAAAGCGGCGAATCAGGCTGCTGAGTTCGCGATAGTGGTCCTGCTCCTCCTCGATCACCCGCTCGAGGATGGCCAGACTGGGCGCATCGCCGAGCGCCTTGAGCTGCTGGCTGTATTTGGCAATATCGCGACTCTCGTCGATTTCCAGGCGGCGTAAAGCCAGATCGTCGCCACCGATGCGATTCTTGAGGCTGTCGGCATCGCCGGCCGGCTTGCCCCGGTAGACCGGCTGCGGTTCGCCGAGTTCCCGCAAACGGCCCGCCCACAGCGCGGCGTGCTCCTTTTCCGCAAGGGCCATGTTTTCGAGCGCTTGCCTGCGGCCCGGCTCACGCTCTCTCTGGGCGAGCGCGCGATAGGTGTAGTGGCCGGCCATCTCTGCCTGCCAGTTCTGTTCAAGAATCTGGGGCAGCCGCGGGTGACGCGACAAGGGTGGCGGGGCTTGAGAGACGGCGTCCATTCACGATCCCTGGGGCAAAGGGTAGCACCTCTGAGATGATTTGCTATGGTTGGCTAATGATGAAATTTGAGCACCTGCTGACTGAGACGCGCCACCCCGATTCAACTCATATTGACCAGCTTTCTACGCGGGAAATGCTGGAGGTGATGAACGCGGCAGATCGTTCCGTGGCCGATGCAGTTCACGCTGAACTGGGCCGCATTGCGCAGGCCGTCGATGGCATTGCAGAGCGCCTGCAGCAGGGGGGGCGATTGTTCTATACCGGTGCCGGAACTTCAGGAAGGCTGGGCGTGCTGGATGCTTCGGAGTGCCCGCCAACCTTCAATGTAGATCCTGGGTTGGTGGTGGGCCTGATTGCCGGCGGCGACTATGCCCTGCGGCATTCGATCGAGGGCGCGGAAGACGATGCGAAGCAGGGGGCAGAGGATTTGAAGGCGCACAGCCTCAAGGCTGGGGACACACTGGTCGGGATCGCCGCCAGCGGACGCACCCCCTATGTACTTGGAGGGATGGCGTACGCCAACCACCTGGGTGCGCTGACCGTGGGGTTGAGCTGCGTACCGGGCTCCGAAGTGGAGTGCCAGGCCAAAATTGCGATCACCCCGGCGGTAGGGCCGGAAGTGATTACGGGATCCACGCGCATGCGCGCGGGCACGGCTACCAAGCTGGTGCTGAATATGTTGAGCACCGGCGCGATGATCCGCACCGGGTTGGTCTATGGCAACCTGATGGTCAACGTGCAGCCGACCAACGAGAAACTGAAGGATCGGGCGATTCGGATCATTGCCGCTGCAACCGGAGTGAACGAAAGAGAAGGCGGCAGCACTGCTTTCGCAGGCAGGCGCGGTGCGGGTCGCAATTGTAATGCACAAGCTGGACATTCCGCGGGAGCAGGCCATGCGGCGGCTGGACGAGGCTCAAGGGCGGCTGCGGGTCGTTCTGGGCGAGGAGGCCCGATAGGCAGTAGCCGAGTTGGGGGCGGCTTGCGTCTATTAAAGAGATGGCCTTGATCAGGTGCATAATGGCTAGGGAACACGATGGGAGGCGAGACGGTGGGTAAAGGTATAGCGAAGTTGCTGATTTTATTGGCGCTTGTGCCTATTCCGGCGCTGCCGTTGCTGGCCCAGAACGTAAACCAGCCCGACTCGGGCTTCGGGCCGATCGATACCAGCGCTCCGGCCACTCCGCCGGATGAGATTGTGAAACAGTTTGCGGCGAAGGAAACTGAGTTCCGCCACGCCCTGGACAATTACACCTATCAACGTGACGTGCGCATCCAAACCATCAACGATGATGGCAAGGTGGATGGGGAGTACCGCC
Organism: uncultured Acidobacteriaceae bacterium; assembly: GCA_963717225.1. Classification (GTDB taxonomy): domain Bacteria; phylum Acidobacteriota; class Terriglobia; order Terriglobales; family Acidobacteriaceae; genus PALSA-350. Next base: position 34,019 of record CAVQWB010000048.1, read on the forward strand.
AAGTAGTGCAGATTACGTTCGACACCAACGGCCGCAAATCTGAGCATGTGACGTTCGCGCCAGCGAACACGCTGGAGCGCATTACGATGAGCCCGGCCGATGTTTCCGATATTGAGCAGCGCTTACCATTCGTTTTGACCACTGAGGATGTTGGGCAATACAACCTGACCTACGTGGGCCGGCAAAAGGTGGACGAGGTAGATTGCTACGTGTTTGATGTGGCGCCGAAGGTCATGGAGAAGGGCAAGCGCTACTTAAAAGGACGCATCTGGGTGGACCAGAAGGATCTACAAATTGTGATCACCAGCGCCAAGAATGTTCCGGACGACATGCGCAAAGGCCACGAGGATCTGTCACCGCCGTTTACCACTTACCGGGAACAGGTAGATGGCAAGTATTGGTTTCCTGTGTACACCAAGGCTGATGCCGAGCTCCATTTTTCCGGTGGGAGTGGGTACATGAGCCAGGATGTGCACATCCGGCAGATCGTGCGCTACACCGACTACAAGCAGTTCCGTTCTACCGTCAAGCTGATCTTTCAGGGGCAGGATGTGACCAACAATACCGGGCAGCCCCAACCCAACAACGCGCCGGCTAATGGCCAACAGTCGCAGCAGAGTGCGCCGCCTGCTACTACTCCGCATTAGGTTGACGTAGGTCAAAGCGGGCTTGAGCGAGAGACCGGAGCTCTTCTGCGTGGTCATCGGCGTCTCTCGGAATGGAATTGGAGCCCCGCCACCAGGGCTAAAGCCCTGAATCTATATACCGAAGCGTTCACGCGGGGTTTGACCCTGGACTGAAGTCCAGGGCTGGCACGTGACCAGGGACTAAAGATGGAGTGTGGGAACCTGGTGTGGCACGGCTGAAGCAGCCGTGCCTTTCTTTCAGTGGTGTAAGTTTCAGCGGTCTTCGTGCCTTTCGATGGTGTCTAGGCGTTGTAGGTAGAGGAGGACACACGACCTCCTCTACCGGTCCAGTTGGTGTGGAAGAATTCGCCGCGAGGTTTATCGAGACGCTCGTAGGTATGCGCACCGAAAAAGTCTCTTTGTGCCTGCAACAGGTTCGCGGGCAGGCGCGGTGTCCGGTAGCCGTCATAAAAGGCTAACGCGGTTGAAAATGCCGGCATGGGCACGCCGACCCTGACTCCGTAGATGATTGCTCTGCGCCATGCCGGATGGTACTTGTTCATCGCGGTCGAGAAAAACTTATCCAGGAGCAAGTTCTGCAGATTCGGATCCCTATCGAACGCCGCCTTGATGTCGCCCAGGAAGACGCTGCGGATGATGCAGCCGCCGCGCCACATGAGTGCGACGCCGCCCATGTTCAGGTGCCAACCCTGATCTTTCTCTGCCGCGCGCAACAACATATAACCCTGGGCATAGCTCACCATTTTTGAGCAGTAGAGAGCCAGGCGCACCTCTTCGATAAAATCCTTTTTATCTGTCGACACCTTTCGCTTGCGCGGGCCTTTCAAAACTTTCGCGGCCGCGATTCGCTCGTCCTTCAATGCCGACAGGCAGCGCGCAAAGACACTCTCTCCTATCAGCGTTACCGGCTGTCCCAGGTCGAGCGCCGAGATCGCGGTCCACTTGCCGGTACCCTTCTGTCCGGCGGCATCGAGAATCTTATCCACCATGGGCTGCCCGTCGTCATCCTTCTTGGCGAAAATGGTCGCCGAGATATCGATCAGGAAGCTATCCAGCTCGCCTTTGTTCCATTCCATAAAGACTTCGGCGAGCTCATCGGCGCTGAGCCCCAGCCCATCCTTTAACAACTGGTAGGCCTCACCGATCAATTGCATGTCGCCATACTCGATGCCGTTGTGCACCATCTTCACGTAGTGCCCGGCGCCATCCTCTCCGACCCAGTCGCAGCACGGAGTTCCATCTTCAACCTTCGCTGCAATGGCCTGGAAGATATCCTTCACATGTGGCCATGCCTCTTGATTGCCTCCGGGCATAATGGAAGGGCCGAACCGCGCGCCCTCTTCGCCTCCAGAGACGCCGGTGCCGATGAACAGAATGCCTTTGGCGGCAAGGTCCTTGGTTCGCCGCGTGGAATCGGTGTACAACGAGTTGCCGCCATCAATAATAATGTCGCCTTTTTCGAGATGCGGAAGCACCTGCTCAATGGTTTGGTCGACCACTTCTCCGGCCTTGACCATGATCATCACGCGCCGCGGCGTCTTCAGCAGTTGGCACATTTCCTCGATGGAGTGCGCCCCCGCGACCTGCGTTCCGCTGGCTTCGTTTTCCAGGAAATCATCCACCTTGGAGACGGTCCGGTTGAAGACAGCGACCTTGTAGCCGTGATCGTTCATGTTCAACACCAGGTTCTGGCCCATGACCGCCAATCCAATTAATCCGATATCGCAATTTGCTTCTGGCATGTTGGCCCCTTCTTTTTTAATCCGGCCCGGGTGTGAGGAGTGCTCAATAAATTCGGGCCGGAAGGCGAGATGATACCTGATCGTAGCGATGGGAGCAAAAAACGTGACCCCGGGGACTCTCACCGGCACGCGTGGCCGATTTGATGATCAAAGGAAAGGGTGGTCCTGACTTGTGCGGGAACAAGCCAGCGCCGGAGCGGCGCATATCGATCGACCCATGCACACCGTTCGGAATAGGCGCGATCGATCTTTTCGGCCTTCAGAGGAGTAGGATTTAGCGGCGGCCGCGCCGGCGTGCTACCCGTTGGCCCAAAGTACCAGGGAGAGCCCACGACCATTCTGCGCAGCGAATGAAGTTTTCAACTAACCGAAGTTTGCAATTCTGTGACTAACGTCCCTACGGGGTTGGTCACCGTTTGCACCGCAATAGAAGCCACTGGTTCGCCCCGGCGGTACATCAAATATGCAGCCACAGCCCCGGCAATAATCGTTCCCCAAAATAACGCCCTCTTCATCATGGCTCCTCTGAGAGCGCACACTTGCAGCATGCGCTTGCCATTCTAGGATGCAAAAGCGGGTGGGAAAGCGCGGCGGCCGCTCGAAAAATATTTAGCGGCCGCCTGGTCCAGTCCAAAGTGGCAGCCCGTCCGTCGGGGTGTCATAGATTTCGAGTTGGCCATGTTCGTACTCGGTGACGGCAATCTGTTTTTTGCCGGGAAGCGCGAAGGCTACATTTGTGGGCAGGAGGCCGAGACTTTCGATTCGCTCAATGACTTTGCCCTCTCTATCCAACACGAGGATGTCGTGTTGCCCAAAGACAGTGACGTAGAGCCTGCCATCGCTGGAAAACGCCATTCCATCCGGCCCCTTGAAGCCAGGTGGTGCATCTGCGCGGATGACATTTCCGAAATAGTTGCGCGGGCCGGCGGGGCGGCCTTTCTTCGTTTCGTAACGATAGACGTTGCCTGTTATGGTTTCGTTGGCATACAGCAGGCCGTCTGGTCCGAAGGCGATGCCGTTGGTAAAGCGAATGCCAGTATCGAGCTTGGTCACTTTTCCGGTTTCCACATCGACCCGATAGACTCGTCCGTCATAGTGCAAGGAGAGGTAGTCTTCGCGGATTTTATTGCCGGGAGCAAAGTAAGAAACGAGTATGCCTGAATCCGTCAGGTACAAGGCCCCATCCGGTCCGAAACAAAGGTCATTAGGAAACAGGAAAGGCTCACCATCGCACTCGGTAGCTACGACCTCTGACTTACCATCCATGGTCAGACGCAGCAAGGAAGGCAGCTTGGATTCGGCTACCCAGATGACACCGTGGTGATCGACAGCCAGGCCATTGGGAAGCCCGGTTTTCTTGATGGCACGTTTTGTCTTACCGTCGGCACTGATGTGAGTGACGCAGCCACGCTCAGCAGTGCCCTCCACCACCAGCCAGGTTCCGTCTGGTAAGGCTACCGGACCCTCGGGATCGCCGAGATCGGTGGCAAAAATCACTGGTTCGACCCTCCGTCCACAGGCTAGCGCCAACTGGGGATACCATGCCAGAAACAGGGGTGCGATGGATAGAAGAAATCTACTGGATTTTGTTGGAAACGCACGGCTCTCTGGCTACGGGGAAGGGGAGGGAGTGGATCAGTTTAAGATCACGACTCTTGACTGGGGCACGATTGGAGCTAGACTTGTTTACCTGTCAATCAAAATCACACCTGCGCTGCGAGAGTATTTCCGTTACAGCGGCATCTCGGCAGAGTTGGAGCGGCGCGGGTATGGTTCGTCCAGGCCCCAGGTTGCTTGGGCGATCCGGCAGAAACAACACGAACCGGAAAAGCCTGCAGACGATGAGAACAAGGGTGGGAATTCGAGTTCGCCCAGCGTCCCAGATTCAAACTGACCCACTACCGAACAGAACTCCTGACGCAAGCCTTAGGTGGATGTAATATTTTGAGAATCCTGTTTTCCCCAGGAGCTCGCGATGGGCAACATCCTGTCTGTGCAATTTAGGCGTGCATTCTTTCTCGTCGCGATCCTGCCCTTTTTGCTTCGCCCGCACTTGTGGCCGCAAGTTCTCCCAGAAGGCGGGGCACTTCTAGACTTCGTCGCCTCTGAACGGCAGCGCGGCGCAGTGTTGACCTATGCGCAATCCTACATCGACGATCAGCACGAAAAAGTATCCTACACGGGCACACTTTACACGGGGATCCACCTGTTCCGGTTAGACGGATGTGAGGTGGTGGCTCGGGTGAACGTCGAGGACCGGTATTCGGGAGCTATTCTGCACAAAAGCGGGCTCGGCCGAGTTCATATTGAGCAGACGGGCGACCTGACGGACGATACTGTTTATGAATATCGGTTCAGCCTGGGCAAGCTAAATGCAGGTGAAATCCACGATCTTCGCGCGATCCCTGCGCAGTTTGCCGGCAACACAAGTTTTCGGTGCGAAGAAGACCAGTCATGCCACCTCTCGTGGGTTCGTATTACGTCGCGAGACCACGAGATTAGCGAGACGAGAACGGTGGATGGCATTCAGGACATCGACTCACGTGTGTCTTCGATTGCGTTACCAATGGCCTCGCCCGAGATTGCTGCGAACGCCGCGAAGCTGTTCGCTGGAGCCGCCCAGGCTTGTGCAGCAGACAACCGGTGAGGCGGCTTGCGTGGGGCCTGGCGTTCTTATGGCCAGGGTTACTTCGATTTGCCGCGCGCGGGAGTCGGCAGCATCACCGGCGAGCCGGCCTGGGGTGCGATCGGCAGCAACTTGAAGTTTGGCAACTGGGTGGGAATCGGTTCCGCTTTCGCTTTGGGCCACTGGGTAGGGATCGGCTGCACTTTCGGGTTCGGCAACTGAGGATCGGGATGCTCGTTTCGGGCGATCAGAATCTTTCCAAACGGCTGCTCGCCGGGGAGCGAAAACGGCTGCTGAGGGTTGATTTTCCAATTGCGCTGCGGACTGTTCCAGGCCGGTGGAACTCCAGGGTCATTTTGAACGGGCATGGTTGGGCTAGTGAGCCAGTTTTGCGAGAGTTCGCTGAAACGGCTCCCAGGTTCGACGATGGATTTTGCCGGTGTTCCAGAGTTCGCCGGCGGTTGTGGGATGGATTGGCAGATTGCCATGGAACTTGCACACAAGAATAAAGACAGGATCGTCCGTCGCATCGCGTCACCCTCCACTTCCGGTAAGGGCTAATACCGGAAAGGTTAGCACCCCCGGCGGCGTTTTGCCCAGGCCTTCTCACTCCGCCGATTTCAGCGTGGACTGGGCGACGGCCTGTGCGCGATGCGCATAGGCCGTGTTGCATTTACAATCATGAAGATTCAACCGTTAAGGCGGTCTCCTCTTGCCTTCCGTACCAGTGCTGCCAAACCGAAGGCTCGGTTCTGTGCCACCCAACGTTGAGCCGTTCGAAACGCCAAACCCGCTTCCGCCGCTACAACACGGAGCGGCCTGTCCTGTTCAAGATGCGGTTGGAGCACAAGAAAGCGAGACATCGCCAACTCTCGGTCTTCATCCGACAGCTCCAAGAGCTCAAGCATGTGAAGAGCTTACGCCAAATAGCGCTCAAAGATTTACGCCAAATAATTCTCAAAGCAACACCCAAGGCCGAGCGTAGGTAGCTGCCGGCAGATTGTATCCGCCTCCATGCCCCCACCGCAGGGTTGCCTAGTGAACCCGACGGTTCCACGCCTGCCTGTACATGCAAGTTGTTGCGAAAAAGAGAATCTTGCCGTGATGGAAACCCACATTCCCTTTGTGTCACTAGGAACGCAGCCGACCTGTCCCGGTGTGCCCTGAAGGAATCTGCAATTTCACTCCATGAGCAATGAATGCAGCAGGGACCACATTTGATGCTGTTGAAATAAATCAAGCCCTTCTTCATCTGAAGATGTTTGGGTACCCGGACGGCGAGAAAACGGAGTTCGCGATTCAAGCAGGCGGTGTAGGATTGGTCTTAAACGGGTAGGAGACTGGTCGAGATTAATTAAATGATAGAAAACCTCGGGCACTCCTTGCGTCGCTTACGCCAGAGTCGCGATATCTCGCTGAAAGTACTGGCCGAACAGACGGGCTTCTCGGCGAGTTTCTTATCCCAGGTGGAAAATGGCCAGGCATCTCCTTCCATCTCTTCAATGGAGCGTATCGCGACCGCACTTGGCGTGACCTTGGGTCAAGTCTTCAACCACGCCGAAGCTTCACGCGGCAGCGTGGTTCGCCACAATGATCGCCCCCGTCTCAATCTGGATTGGTCTCTGGCGGAGATTGAGTCTGCCGGGGCGCTGGACAGTGGAAGTCAACTCTACGCGTTTCTGGTGAAGATGAGGGCCGGGGGGTTGAGCGGAAAGCATCCTCGGCCTTCGACCAACGACGAGTTTGCCTTCCTGTACTACGGTGAAGTAATCCTGACTCTGGGCGAAACAGATCACATCCTCGTACCAGGTGATTCAGCCGTCATTCCCGCTGGCGTCAACCGCAGATGGCGAAACGAATCCTCGGAATCGGTGCAGATCCTTATCATATCGGCCAAGCCCCATGTTTAGCCGATAGGTATCCGTTGTCTCAGCTAATACCGGGAAGCGAACAATAGCGGCCCAACCCCTCCTCCAATCTGTGAGCCTTTCTCGCCAATTCTCGCTTCCTGGAAAACCAACGATCCGCCGCGAGGCGCATTCCGAAAACGTCTCGCTAAGGAACGCTGATGGTCAAGGCTACGGCGGTGGAAGACATGGGGATGTTACCTCGCGAGACGGACGGTACCGCGCCCATGTACATTCCTGTCCGCGTATTCTTCACTGTCCAGCCCGAACCCGACGCCGTGATCAGCCAGGTATCGGTCCCTTGGCCAATATCCACGTCGCTTCCTCCATCGGTCAAACATGCGCCGTTTGAAACGTTGCAAATCGTGAAGTCAGTTCCGGAGGCAGCAAATTTGAACTCCTGCGATGGATTCGTGCCGATCGGGCTCCCGTTCTTGGCGTATGCCTCCGCCTGGGGAGGAAATCCCCAATAGGCACTATAAAATCCTCCATCGATCACGAACGAGGCGCCGATGTTATAGGTTCCCGCCGAGAAGGTTGGCGTACCACCGCCTCCGCCCGCTTCAGGGGTAAGTGGTATCGCAACCGCCGTGGAAGACGTGGGAACATTGCCACGGGAGACATCCGGTATCGCTCCCATGTAATTCCCCGTCCGCGTGTTCTTGAGGGTGTAGCCCGAGCCCGACGGCGTTGCCAGCCAAGTATCCGTGCCCTGACCAATATCCACTACGCTTCCCCCGTCCGTCAGGCACGCGCCCTCCTGGACGTTGCAAATTGTGAAATCCTCGCCGGAGCCTGCAAACTTGAACTGCTGCGCCGGGTTAGAACCAACCGGACTGCTATTCTCCGCGTATGCCTCTGCCGCGGGAGGAAATCCCCAATAGGCATCATAAAAGCCTCCGTCGATCACGAAGGAGGAACCAATGTTGTATGTTCCCGCCGCTAGAGGAGTACCACCGCCTCCGCCGCCGGTTGAGAAATTGAATGTCCACAGGTTGTAGCCGGGGTCAGTGGCATCGTATTCATCGTGGTTGGCTCCGGCCATATACTCCACACCATTGAGCTGGTAGAGCGTCTGGTTATGAGCGCCAAGATTCGAAGCGATCGTCGGCGTGTTAAACCCGTTGCCGTTCCAGGGAAAAATGGCGACGCGGCAGCCGTTATAGAGGCTTCCGTGAGTGTTGTACCCTTCGCCATTGCACATCAGGGAAGTCTGTTCCTGCTCACCGACGGTAATAAACGGGACTCCGTTCAGCACGTCCGTCGCGATCTCATGAACGTCGCGAATGGTGTCGTCGATCTCGTGATAGGCCCATGTGCCGTTAGGATTACTGCCGGGATCGAAATATCCCAATCCGGGCGGCCAAAGTTCTGCGTTATTCGTCCCCCCTTCGTTGGTCGCGACGATAATTATGTCTCGGTTGCCAACATTTAAAGTGCCAAAGGACACCCCGGCAGTACAGGCGGGATTTCCTCCGGTGCTACTGCTGGCGATCAGGTGAGCGCTCCAGTTCGCAGTCCGCGCGGCGGCGCCTCCCGGATTTTGATACCAGTAGAGCGAGTTGTTGCTTGGGTTGCAGGCCACGATATTGGTGCGGGCTCCGCCGTTCACCCCGGTGATGGCCACCAAAGTAATCCCGTCTCCGGAGGGCGGGGCAAACGCTCCCAGAACCCAGGCGTTATAGCTATTCTGGAAGGATATAAAACCGCTCAGACGATTGTTGGGTATCTGTTGCCCCGAGGCGAGAACGTCCATCTTCCCATCGCCATCGAAATCGGCGAGGCGCATGTCATGGGAGCCACTGTTCGGATTGACCACCTGGGCGTGCCAGCCGTTGCACACATTCCCTCCCACATTCAGCGGGTTCTCCAGCCACACCGTGCTGGTTTCTAACGAAGCAATCACTCCGGCATATTTATCGCCGGGAAACGTATAGGTCCTCGACCGCTCATAGTAATAACCGGGCACACCTACACTGCAATTCTTGTCCGTGCTGAGGTCATAAACATATCCGTTGCTGCTAGTTCCCAGGAAGTAACTCGGATACGAGGTGGACGTGAAGTTCCCGATCGCTTTCTCGAAATGTATCGAGTCGGGAGGGTTAGCAACGATGACGGTGTGTGAGAGCAGATTCGCTGTTTGGCTAACTGCGGTCGGCACAATCAAGGGCAGGGATAACGACAAGAACATCCAAAGACCAAGGCGTTTCATGGCTTCCCCCAAGGTTTCGGTCGCTAGGCGAACAGAACTTCAGTGATAATAGTTACGTTGCTTTCGGGGGAGGTGAGCTATTCTCTCACATTTTTCAATTAGTGATTCTAATTTTTTTAATGAGGAAAAGAGTGCGTGGAGGAAATCTGCGTAATAGCTCAGTAGTCTCTCGGGTCCAGAACTGTTACGTGTCGCCATTTTGCGTGAAGCAGTTCTTCACAGCTGTAAAGCTAGTCTCCCAGTCGACCGCTCGAAATCGCTGACTGCACTTCTTTAGGCGCGTAACGCTCTGGCCGCAGTTAGGGAAAGAAACTAAAGCATGGTTCACAGCCAATTAAGCCTGCCTTTATAAGTAACCAATATCGAAATTAGACTCGTGTGCGGGCAAAAATAAGCGCCCAAAATTAAGTATGGCTGTAGATAAATAAATAACGTTGCCATAGATGCCTGCAATTATGCGTTCAGGAGCCGTCGAGTGCCATCAGTAGAATGCGATGATTCAATCGAAAGATTCGTTGACACGGAATCGGAAAGTAAAGTTAACTCTCAAGTAAGTTAGTTCCTAATCGCGCATAAGCCCCCTCGATCTTCCCCCGTAGAAGACTAACCAAGAAATACTTGGCAGCAATGGCTGCGGGTCTCCCCGTGGTGGCCAGTCGTTCTGGCACCGTCGTAGAAACGGTTGTCGACGGAGCGACCGGCTTCTTGATTGAGAAGAACAATGTCGAGCAACTGGCGCATTGGCTTAGCCGCGGCGCCGTTTGGTTGGGTTTCGTTTCCGGCTTGGGTGTGGCTGTCATCTGACCGGAGAACACGCTTCCAGCATCACGCCCTGGGGTGGATCTGGACAAGGTCTCCTTCATGATGGGGCCACGCCAACGTACCGGTTCGGCAAGGGAAGCAGCAGCTACTCGTAACGCAACCTAACCAGCGGATCGATTTTCGCGGCGCGACGGGCCGGCTTCCATATTGGACTCAAGGACTCAAAGCAGCATTCGATGCGCCCGAAAGTTCTCGTAGATCCGGCGCAGCAACCCCATCTTCCCCTCAGACTCCGCTGGCACCCGGTGCTGGCGGCTGCCCCGGCGGCCAAGCCGCCAAGCCAGGGCCACGTCCGCTGAAGGAGTTTCGCGGTGAGGATACCGCCTCTTGTACTCCTCAATGCTGGTTTGAATCACCAATATGTCTAAGGGGTTAAGTTGAGTCACTCGCAACCTTTCCAGCGCCACTCCTTGAAAGCCTTCAAGTCCAGCGCCACTCCTTGAAAGCCTTCAAGAAGTGAATATTATTAGCCTCCGTGGTGGCGCTTTGTCGGGCTCCGGCTGAGTCACTTCTTGGTTTTGTGGCATCCTTTAGGATCGTGCCTATTTGTGCCAGCATTTGATCGGCATCAGTGAGAGGCTTACCCTGCCGCATCGCCTCGTAGAATAGCCACAGACGCTCAAGGATTATCGTTAAGCTTTGAACACGACTCTCCGGGCGTGCTTCGCTTGCCAGATACGTCGGCGCGGACGGTGGCTCGCCTTCGCAGATTCTGCCGGACGGCAATATTTCTACTTCTGAGAGTCTCGCTAGTTGACCGCTCATCTCCCGTTACGCCTATCTCATCGCAGGTTTCTGTGTATGGCAGGCACCGGCTGATCCACTTGGCAGGCGGATAGCAACGCATAGGGGTGTCGGGGGAGGACAGCGGCAGGCCCAATGCGTCGTCAACAGTATATGCCGCTGGCAATAAGAAAGGCACGCTAATTTGTCGACTTTAGCCTCGAACGGCCGTCGTGGCATTTCTGAGTCTTGGGTACGTCCAGGGTCTCTTACATTTGTACGATCCCACCTAACAAATAGCTCTCAAAACAACAGCGATTAGCTTGGCAAGTTGGTGTCGACCAGTTCGCTGCGGGTCCTTGACGGGGCTTCAAATTGCAACGTGCCAAAAAGCGAATCCACGAAACAGGGCTTTAAGTGCCTCTACCTGTTTACCAGACGATCATTGGGCAACTACTTAAACCAGACTTTCCGGGAGCTTCGAGACAATCGTTCACGAACGTTCGCCGGAATAGCCCAAAGGCTTCCACTAGAACAGACCAGAGCCTCTATACCTGAAGGCTTCGAAAGGCCGTTCAATGTATGAATACCTCAGCTTTTGAGCGGATGGCCCAAAGGTTTCCGTAGAAAACCTCCGTAGTAGGGGTCTTATGGTACGGAATAAAAACAGCCACAGCCTCTCCGTTGATATGTTCGAGGCGGCAACAGATCGCGTCGGTCATCAGCGCATCTTCCGACTTCCTTGCCCGAACATCCAGACATATGCCGCAAGCGCGAATAATGCCTAGTTCAGCCTCGTGTCGCAAACCATCTCCGAGGAACCGAATCAGATCCGACGATGAAGGATGTTCATTTCGATCCCACCCGCCAACATCGCGAATCTCGCCAACCAGGCTCATGCGGTTCGCGAATGGATAAAACTCTCCATACTGCAAAAGCATCCGCTCTGCGAAGGGAAGAAGTTCAGCCAACAATCGATCGAAGTCCGGATGGGCCATTAATAGAACTCTAAGTGCTTTTCACTTAGGTATGTGCAGTTTGCCTCTCTTATGGAGTTCCGTCAGAAGAGGGATTTAAGTGTGCCTGAAAATACATGAGCAATATCGAACTTTAAGCATGCGCACATATGTATAAGTAATATCGAACACCAGATAGTTATCTGCACATTGAATGTTGTGATGCCCTGCGTCCGATGGCCTCTGAACTAACGGTGTATACTCCCCGAATATGTTGACTACTCCCCTGCGTCAGGCGATCAAAGGTCGGCTGCCTAGATGGTTCCTGCGTTGGCACAAGCGCCGAAAATGGGAGCCGATCCGGCAACGTTACGGGGCGCTCCACGTCGCCGATTGCTTTTCCGAGATCTACCGCACGAGACTCTGGGGCGAGGCTGAAGGGGAGGACTTCTATTCTGGTGGGGGATCGGAAGAGTACTTTGCTGCTCCCTATCTGAAGCAGGTCCAGCGTTTGATTGCGGAACACCAAATTCGGACGGTTGTTGACCTGGGATGCGGCGACTTCCGCGTGGGGCGCCTCATTTCCGAGCAGTGCAATGTGCAGTACGTGGGCGTTGATGTGGTCCCGGATTTGATCTCATATAACCGCTCGCGTTTTGCCGGACCGCAGGTGGAATTCCGTTGCGCGAACTTGATCGATGATGCACTGCCGGACGGTGGGCTTTGCCTGATCCGGCAAGTTCTGCAGCATCTGACAAATGCGGAAATCCTGCGTGTATTGGCTAAGTGCGCGAAGTACCGAGCTGTATTAGTGACTGAGGAACTGTTCACCAAACGCGGCTCGCGTCCCAACCTGGACATCACGCATGGGCCAGACAACCGGGCGAGTGATAACTCGGGAGTATTTCTGCATCTGCCCCCTTTCAGCCTCAAGACTACGACAGTCCTTGAGCTACCCATCCCAGGGGACGAGACTGTCATCCGATCGGTTCTGGTCGAAGGGCTAAGAGGTATCAAATCTCCGGAGTTCCTTGAAACTGCGTGATGCCTCATTTGCAGCCCTTTGCGCGAGGTGTATGTCAACCAGCTGGGCGAGACGAGCGACCGGCTTCTCAGGATGGCCTACGGCTCCAACTACGCTCGCCTGGTAGGCATCGAGAAGAAAGACAACTGGACGAATGTGCTGCGGATAAACCAGAACATCAAGCGTCTAGCTGTTGTTTTCAGAAATATTTGCCGTAGATCTTTCAGAGCTATTTGTCGTAAGCACATGACTGTGCATGGATGAGCGCAGAGATTACGAAGCTGCGCTAACATCCGCTGATTCCTTAACTGCCACTTTCAGAATTATTTGGCGTAGTGTTCTTGCATGCAGGAGCTGAGCGGAGTATCCGAAGCAGCTCGAGATCTTGCGATTTCGCGATTTCGGCTGATCCAGCCGTAGCTTGGCAATGAGGGGTGTTGATGGCTGGTCTCGCTGTAGAGCGAGATAAGCAAAGAAGCTACGCCTGCCGACCCCAACGACCTTGCAGACTTCGTCCGCCGTCTTGCCGGAAAATGCAGACCTCTCATCTGACCGCCGAATTACTCAAAGTCCTGGCCGCGGGACTCTTGCTCATCTCCTTCGCCATGCTCTCGCGGCGCCGCACGCAGCGGTTAATTACGCTGTTCGCCTGGCAGGGTGCGATCCTGTTTGCATCATCCTGCATTGTGGCTTGCGAGCGGTTTACTCCATCGCCATCGAGCGATGAGGCGTACCTGGCCGAAAGCTTTTGCTGTGGATGGGCTTCGGGTGGCTGCAGTTCACGGGCCAGAGCAATATAAGGACGCTGCTTTCCCTGGCTGGCGGAGCTTTCCACGCGCATACGTGAGGCGCGGATGGTCATCTCCGAGGTCACAGCGCGGGCCGAATCGATCACAGCCAGGACCCCCAATCTGAGCACAGCAATCCGTTATTGTGGCATTCAATAGTACTCAGTGAACAGCGATCCGTTATTGTGGCATTCAATAGTACTCAGTGATAATTACTTTGAGTACCGTGGGTGTGGATGGGCCCTCCCTCTGTAATCAAGCGTTTCGCTGTGGTTTGTATACCTCTGGTTCCGATGGAAGATACCCCCGAAGGGCTCACCGGCGGAAGCAGGAAAAGGGATAAGACATCCCGATTATGACAATTGAATGGGCGAGAGTCGTGTTTCTAAACGAGGATGGTTCCTTCACAGCGTTTGAAGTTGTACCGAGTCTGCGAATAACATTTGCGCCTGAAGCAAACCCTCCGGACGAAGTGGTCGTTCTAGAACTCCGTGACCTTTCGGACGCTGACAGATTACGTCTCATGAAGTGCGCCGCACCCACAAAAATATTGGTGGATTGGATTTGGGGTCAATTCGTTCTTGAGCCTGAGCAGTTGCTCGCCACAATTACACCGTGTGGCGGATTCGTCTTCATGCAAGGCGTATTCAAAGCAGATGGTTTCAAAAAGCTTGAGGCTGGCTTTCAGGTTCCCGTCCTTGTGAAGGGTCCTTGCACTGTGACGCTGCAGGTTTCGTTGCGTTCGCCAATGGTGAAAATCGATAGCAGTAGCCTCGGCCGGCAAAGTTAATCTCTATCACAGTTGTATGCCGTGGCGACGGTATGGTCATGGGCAGCCCCATACTGAAGGACTGCTCTATTCGATAGTCGCATGCGAGCATTTTAAGCCCACATCGTTGCACGGTGTAGGGGCGCCCTGCGTGTTTCTCCCCTCGGTGTGGGCGTGGATACCCCAAAACGAAGCCTGCAGCCGCGAAATCCAGCTCCAAACAACCTGCAAAGCTGAGAGGGGCCGGACTCTCACCTCCGGCCCCGTCAGTGGTTAACACGCTATGCTGTATCGGTCTGATGCATCCTCCTCGAATGCGTTGCTTAAACCAAAGTAACCTGTCCCCGCGCTCCAGCAGGCATGGCAACGGTTCTCGTGGTCGTGAACCACCATCCCACATCGTAATCGCCCTGCACTCGAAGCACTCCTGATCGTGGAGGGCTTGTTTGCGCAGCGACCTTCCTGGCTCCCTCCTCTTCGATACCCGAAAACTCTATAATTTCACGCAGGGTATGAGATCAGACGACAGAAGAAGACGGGGCTGGAATTACGACGCGCCACCCATACCTAAATCGACTCGTTCAGAGATCCGCGACCGAGATGCGCGAAGGTCCCATTCCCCTCGCAACCTTGTGGCAGGGTTGCTGACGATACTCATAGCGATGTTGATCATTGCTGCCTGCGTCGTGGCATTCCGCGCAACTGATTTCAAGCGCATTTCTGTTCCTGCGGCTCTCAAGCGAATCAATAGCTTTATTCCGTTCCATAAGCCCGCTCCTTCTTCTGAGATGACACTTCTTCCGACCATTCATAATTCTCCAGATACAGAATGTGACAAGGGCAAGCAGTGTACCGACGAGGAATTTGCAGGCCTGGTGGACAGTCTGCGGCGGCAATGGGCCATTACTCCTGAAGAGCTTCGATCCAAGTGTGCTGGCTATTCGACGTATCCGTCGCTTGAACACTGCATTCTCGTGGGAACTGTGTCGTGGTTGGATAAGCATCCAAATGGAGAAGCCCCCTGGATTAATCCTAAAAACTTCGACGCGGCCATCATGGCCCTTTGCCAGAAGGATCCCAAATCGCTTCCTCTTTGCCTGAAACCGTAGAAGGATCAGAAACTTCGGCCTATCTAATGCGGGACCAGAGAAGTATTCAAACCGGTTTTTCCTGAATACTTCTCCTTCACCGCCGTTAAGTGGAAGCTAGTCGACCTGCATGACGCCGGAGAAGTTCCGCCACAGCGTAGGGAGCCGGGGCGGACTCCGTAGGGTGCTCGATGCGATAGGCTGGGTTTGGAGGAGCAAATGGACCTGCTGCACGCACACATTGGACGTGACGGATTTCGGCTTCGCGGGGTCGCGATGTCGCGGATCGATGCTTTCAGCGATGCGGTGTTTGCCTTTGCCCTGACGCTGCTGGTGGTCTCGCTCGAGGTGCCGAAGGGATTCGCGCAGCTGCAAGAGACGCTGGCAGGATTTGCGCCGTTCGCGATCTGCTTTGGCGTTCTGCTGATGATCTGGTACGAACACTACAAGTTCTTCCGCAGATTCGGGCTGCATGATCTTCCGACGATCGTGCTGAACGCCGTGCTGTTATTTCTTCTTCTGTTTTATGTGTATCCCTTGAAGTTTCTATGCAACCTGGTGATTGCGCAGCTGGTGGGCAACGCAGAAGCGGGGCGGTTTTCGGACCCGGGCCAGCCGGTTGAGCTGATGCTGCTCTACGGCGGAGGCTTTGCCGCGATCTACCTGATGATCGCGGCCCTGTACTGGAATGGGTGGAGGCGGCGGGAGGAGCTGACCTTGAACCCGCTGGAGCGAACGCTTGCGAAGAACTACATACTGGATGCGGCTGGAATGGCAGCGATCGGCCTGCTCTCGTGTGCGCTGGCACTGGCGCTGCCGGTGAGGCTGCTGGCCCTATCGGGCTGGGCATATCTTTTGATCGGCGTCTTCAAGACGGTCCATGGCCGCCGCGAGAGGCGCCAGGCGGCGGAGAGCCGGGCCCGGATGCCGGAGGAGGATTTCGAGGCGCGAGGGATGTCGGACGGCGTCTAGGCCTACGCCCCGCCTTTCCTCGCGTCGATCAGTCACGCAGTACACCAGCGCCTGCAACCGAGTTCCTTTCTCTATTAAAAACTCTGGTCAGCCCACCGCCGCTCAGCTGCCAATCCCAAAAAGGACTCAAAAATATCGAATTTTATCGAACAGGCCGCCCTAAAAACTCTCTACAGGAAGGGCACGGCTTCAGCGTTGATTTGCGGACGGGTCTGGAGTGGACGAGTTGAGGGGACAGCGAAGCGGGGGCCGACGCGTTTACAATCATGAAGTTGGCGGGAAATTTGAGTGTGACGGTGAACCAGCGTTATGTGCACCCCCACGCCGGAAGCGGTGGAACGTGCTTTTTGATCTGTTGGAAGCTCTGAATCGGCCGGCCTTGGGAGCTCCAATGTAGAAAGCCCCCCAAATTCCCCCACATCAAACGGCGGTATCGCCGTAAGTTTGTTAAGGGCCTATAGCTCAATTGGTTAGAGCAGCGGACTCATAATCCGTTGGTTCCAGGTTCAAGTCCTGGTGGGCCCACCAAGCATCTGCTTTCTCACCCGGCATGTTTTACGGATATTGGGAAAAACATTTAGCTTTGCGGTATCCCATATCTCGCGAAGAACGAGCGAGATATGGGGCACCCGGCATTGGTGGAAGGGAAAGGCCTAGACCATCCGGATGGGGTGTCCCGGATACCCCGGCCGCTCAGGCGATCGTAAGTAGAAAGACCGAGTCGTCCAGCGCTTCGACCTTGTGTTCGATCGAAGGGCCCAGCATCAAGACGCTGTTTGCCCGGAGAGTGTGACCGTCTGCTTGAGCAGCGAAGCGGATCAAACCCTTCAACACCTGGATCGAGATGGAGCCATCCGCGTGATGTTCATTCAAGACGGAGCCTTTGTCCATCGAGATGAGTACTATCTTGAAGTCCGGGTTCTTGAACAACGTCCTGACAAAGTGACCTCTGGCCCATGGTCTCTCCTGCTCGGAGCGCATCATCTCCTTGGCAATGTCGAAGCGCGCCAGGTTTTTCGGCATCGTGCCGTCATCGGTAAGGCGTTCGGTCGCCATCTATATCCAGCCTCTTTTCTCCAGGTAGCGTTCGACGCAGTCCGCTGAGTCAGCCGCAACATGCTTCATAAGCGGTTGCGCGGAGAGGACCGGTCATCGCCGCGCTGCGAGAACTCGTTTCATGTTCATCGCGATCAGATCCGCCTTGTAGGTAACGATCGCAGCCTGCGAAGAAGACATGACCTCGTGTGCTGTCTCTGAGAACAACTTCAGCCAACGAGCAAAATATCTCTCCTCGATGGGTAAGGGGAAATGCGCGCGAAGTGGATTGCCTTTATAGCGCCCCGTGGTCAGCAACACCGTAGACCAGAAGTCTTTCAGGAGAGCCAAATGAGCATCCCAATTCTGTACCACATCGTTGAAGACAGGACCAATTTCCGGATCCACACGGACCTTTGCATAGAATCGCTCGACGAGACTCGATATCTCGCCTTCGGCGATGGGCGTTTCTGCATTCATGGGGACCTCCGGTATGAAGTGTTTGGCTGCACCAGATTAGACAGTCTATGAATTGCTGCTACCCGGTGGCGCTTCGCCGGGAGTCAAGAGGCAACCACCAGTCCGTCAGCCTGGTGTTTGCTCAACCACAACTCGAGACCTCCTTTGAGTACGGAGAGGTTAGGAATTGCATGGTCATTGAACTCAACTCAACGACGATCAAATCTGGTTCATTTAGCATGAGCGAGTCCAGACGTTGTGGAGAAATGTAGGGCAGCGAGGGGCAGCCCTCGACATGTCGCTTAGCGCGAGTTCTCAATCCAAAACAAGAGCAGTAACTACGAGAACACAACGAGGACTATGTAGAACCAAACCAGAGGCAACACGGCTCACCTCCGTTGCCACAGATGAGGTATCTGCATCTACGCCAGGGCCGCTTGCCCCCCGGGACCACTCATAAGAATATCGCAATGCGATCTATAATACAACATTCGAGATGGGTGTCGTGATCCGAAGGATCAGTTATGGTTTCCGTGTTCCGGCGGCACGTAATCGAAAAGCCGCAACCGTTCATTCTCGCGTTCCACGGCTCGAGTACGGCCACGTATGAGTTCATTCAAGGAAATTGTCCCGCAGACTTGCTGGTTGCTGCGGTCGACTACCGGCAATGTGGCCAAACCTTCTGTCGCCATCACTTCCGCGGCTCCCCGCGCAGTACCATCTGCATACACATAGTGCGCCGGTAGCTCCTGCTTCGATCCGAAATTCAGCATGGGCGACATGAGTTCTCGCACGATCACCAGTTCCAGCGGATCGACGCCGTATTCGCGGCTCAGATGGTACCCTCGACGACTCAGCTTTTCAGTGAGAATGGACCGCGGCATCAACAGCGATGTAATCAGATAAGCCGCGATACACGCTATGGTGAGTGGCAGGAGAGCTGGCAAACAATGTGTTACCTCCAGACTGAAGAGGATCGCAGTCAGTGGAACACCAAGCGCCCCTGCAAGCATGGACCCCATGCCGATAAGCGCCCAGAAGGCCTGGATATCTACCGGGGCATGCGAGACATGTCCTACGATTGCACCCACTGCGCCGCCGATCATTAGCAACGGGGCTAACACACCGCCTGAAGTTCCAGACCCCAGCGACGATGCCCACATCAGTGACTTGGCAAAGATAATTCCAAGAATCAAAGGTAATGTGGCGTTGCCGCGCAGCAGCTCTGCGATGTTTTCATAACCGACGCCGAGTCCTCGTGGGAAGAAGAGTCCTCCAATTCCTACTCCAATACCTCCCAGTGCCGGCCACCACATCCAGTGAATGTGAAGGTGTTCGAAAAGATCTTCAAAGGCGTACATCATGCGGCTCATCCCCGCAGATACCAGACCTACAAACGCACCCAGGAAGAGTGAACCTATGGCGAAGGTAAGCCGAGGAGTCCCACTGATGGTTGGCATTTTGAACAATGGGCCGGCACCGAGCCAGTAGACTCGGAGGATGCCTGCCGTGGTGCTGGCGATCGCCACTGGCACCAGGCTCCTTGGCCTCCATTCGAACAGCAGCAGCTCGACGGCGATGAGAATCGCTGCAAGCGGCGTTGCAAACGTGGCGGCCATACCCGCAGACGCTCCGGCTACCAGCAGGGTTGTCCTCTCCGCGTCGGTGACATGCATCCATTGTGCGATGAGCGATCCGACGGCGCCTCCCGACATGATGATCGGCCCTTCCGCGCCAAAGGGGCCGCCTGATCCGATCGCAATCGCGGCTGATATGGGTTTCAGGACAGCGACTTTGGCATCGACCCTGGCACGGTGAAGCAAAATTGCCTCGATGGCCTCGGGAATTCCATGCCCACGAATTTTGTCAGAGCCAAAGCGGGCCATCAGCCCCACAAGAAGGCCGCCAACTACAGGCACAATCACCATCCAATAGCCCAACGGGCTGCCCGCCGGAGAGACGGACGCAAAGCTAAAGCGATGGTAGTAGAACAAATTGGTGCAAAGTGCGATACAGCGTAAAAGCAGGAAAGCCAGAGCGGTCGCACAAACCCCGATACCGATGGACACGCCTGAAAGGAGCCAAACCCTGCGATCAACCGTGAAATCGCGTAAGGCAGATGGTTCCGACTTCATTTTTAATCTCCTCGCGCGCTAGCGGTTCTGCCGCGATCACTTGTGGTATGTTCGTCATTTCCGCAGATGAGCGACAATGCCCTAATCAGCCTGGGGCCGAGTTCGTAGAGTTCACGCGCATGGTCTTCCGACAGAACACGCAGCACCCGGTGACCCTTCGCAGTAACTTGCAGCTGGATGCACCGGCGATCGTTCAAATCCTGATTACGATGGATCAATCCCGCGTCCTCACAGCGCTTGCTCAGTTCGACGACGGTATGGTGTCGGAGCCCCAGCCGCTCCGCGGCATAGGACACCGTTGTCTCGCCATCAGCCGGAGCTCCTGCGAGCTGCAAAAGCAATTGATGCTGCTGGGGGTGGAGGCCTGCCTCCGCGGAACAGCTTTCGCTAAATTGGAGGAATCGACGTAGTTCATAGCGGAACTCCGCCAGGTTTTGTAGTCTTAGCCGATCTTCAAAGGCCAGATTCTTCGACATGTATTGATTATCGCATCACGATAGAGTTTCCCTGTGAAAAGGGCTCCGCAACGCACTAGATCAGTGCTGAGGGATTCAACCCATCACTTCGACCCGGTCGCCGATCCGGTCATAGTCGTAGGCTTCTTCCCTGACGAGTGGGATTTCAAGGAAATTGTCGGTAAGAGGGGGTGATTGGACCTTCCACTCCAATCCGGTGGCCCGCCATGGATTCGCTCCGGCGATCTTGCCGTACTTCAACGACCAGAGGAAATAAGCTGCGGGGAGTAGATATCCGATGGCAAGGATTGAGGCGCCAGCGGTTGAAAGGACATTTAACACCTGGAATTCCGGGGGATACGCATGATAGCGTCGCGGCATTCCGAGATAACCGAGAATAAACTGCGGAAAGAATGTGAGGTTGAAGCCGATAAAGAGGATTACGGCAGCCAACCTGCCCAGCGATTCCGGGTACATCCTTCCGGTAATTTTCGGCCACCAAAAATGCAAACCTGCCATGTACGCGCTGACCATGCCGCCGACCATAACGTAGTGGAAGTGGGCCACGATAAAGTACGTCTCGGTCAGGTGAATGTCCATGCCGAGCGAAGCCAGAAAGATTCCCGTGAGTCCGCCCATGGTAAAAAGACCGATGAATCCGAGCGCATAGAGCATAGGCGTATCGAAAGAGATCGACCCCTTGTACATGGTGGACGCCCAGTTGAAGATTTTGATGGCAGAGGGTACAGCGACAAACATGCTCATGATCGAGAACAAGAGTGCAGAATAGTTCGAGATACCCATGATGAACATATGATGGGCCCAGACAAAGAAGCTAAAGACCGCGATACCTACGGATGAAAACGCCACCGCCGTATAGCCGAAGACCCGTTTTCTGGAAAAGCATGCAACCACTTCTGAGATGATCCCCATACCGGGCAGGATCATCACATATACGGCTGGATGGGAATAGAACCAGAAGAGATGTTGAAAGAGAAGCGGGTCCCCCCCAAGCCTGGGATCAAAAACGCCTATCCCGAAGACCCGCTCCAGCACAAGGAGGACCATCGATATTGCGATTACCGGCGTGGCGAGGACAAAGATGATGGACGTGGCGTAATAGGACCAGATGAACAGCGGCAGGCGAAACCAGGTTAAGCCAGGAGCACGCAAGCGGTGAATGGTGACGATGAAATTAAGTCCGGTCAGTATGGACGAAAACCCGGCAATGAAGATCCCCATGGCTGCGGCGATTACATTTGTGTTGAGGAAGTGTGTGCTGAGCGGCGTGGTAAAGGTCCATCCGGTATCTACACCGCCGCAAAGCATCATATACAGCTCAACGCAGCCCCCCATGACGAACAAGTACCAGCTCACGAGGTTGATCTTCGGAAACGCCACGTCTTTGGCGCCAATCATGAGCGGGATAAGAAAGTTGCCGAGGACGGCCGGCGCTACCGGCACCAGGAAGAAAAACACCATGATGATGCCATGTATGGAGAACAGTTTGTTGTAAGTGTCCGAGGCCACAAGATCGCCGGCGGGCGTCAGGAGCTCTAATCGAATGAGGGAGGCTGCTGTGCCCCCAATAATGAAGAAAAAGCTGGTCGTGAAGAGATAGAGCAGCGCAATGCGCTTGTGGTCCAGGGTCAACAGCCACGACTTAATGCCATATTTGCTGTTTAAATAGCTTTTCTCCGGGCGTACCAGGAGCTCGGATGGCGCCGTGACCGTTGCGGGCTCCATCACTTTGTCCTCCATGAAAGTCGAAGTGGCGCTATCAGGTATTGAAGTACCATCATCCCCTCAGTGAAATCATGGATTTATGCCGTCCTGTCTCAGCGGTGGTGCTTCGACAGTTAAATTGTGACCGGCGGGTCAGCGGTATGCTATGACCTGGGTCACAGTCGAGAGAGGTTTACGTGGAGACCACGATGGAGATCGAAAAAATCAAAGCTCTTCAACGTACGGAGCTGTTCGGTTGCCTGGCTGGGGAGGAACTTGCGGACGTCGCGCAGCGAGCCGTGGAAGTTCGCTTAAAGAAAGGGGAAATGTTATTCGTCTCGGGAGAGCTGGCGAAAGGACTTTTTGTGGTTGTGAATGGCCAGATCAGGGTCTTCCAGCAGAATGCCGAGGGCAGAGAACAAGTGATGCATATTGACGCTGCCGGCTCTGTCGTTGCAGAAGTCGCTGTCTTCGACGGTGGGCCGTACCCGGCGTCCGCAATATCGGAGGCGGATCTGGATGTACTTTTTATCGATACGCATGACGTTCACCATTTCTGCAAAAAATATCCAGCGCTGGCGATGAGAGCATTGATGTTGATGGCGCAGCGAGTACGAAGGCATGCGCAATTGGTGGAGAGCCTGTGCTTCCAGGATGTGGGACAGAGACTTGCTGTCTTCTTACTTACTAGTGCGCAATATGCCGGCACGCCGATGCGAGGTCGAATTGAATTTCACCTCCCTTTGTCCCAGCATGAAATTGCCATTCGCATCGGCTCTGTAAGAGATGTAGTCGCGCGTGCTTTTGCCCGGCTGAAGCACGACGGATTGATCGAGGTGGAGGGGCATGAGGTGATCATTCCCGACGCACGAGCTCTCAAACTCTACGCAGAAGCAGGAGCTTTCGGCCCTGCGTCATGAACTGACTCTCGTGCCTCTGTCCTGACCACAGATCCTGGGTGCCCCAGATCTCGCTCGTTTTTCGCGAGATGTGGGATACCACGGACCTATCTTCGTAACTTTTAAGCTTCTGAACGCCCTAAGCTTTGGATTCATCCTTCGGGAGCGGCAGGTTGAGGTCCCGTGGTATCCCATATCTCGCGAAAAACGAGCGAGATATGGGGCACCCAGGATCTGTGGTCAGGACAGAAACTCCTTTCTCTGCGCGAAAGCAATAACTGTGACCGAAGTCATGGCAAACCGCTGGTCTGCAGCGTCAGAATATAAATGTCAGAGGAGTCAAGAACTTTGAAGGAAAGGGGAGAAGAAACAAAGTTCATTGGTCCGTGCACAGCAGAGGGGCCTCGACCGCAGTCGAGCAGATATGAACGGCAAGCAGCCACATCTGGTCTCGGAAGAGAGATGCTGTGTACAACGGCGCAGAAAAGTGTGTTGCCTCTCGAAGAACCAAGTTAGAAGGCCGTGAACGATGCCTCCCCTAGAGGTTTCACTGAGGTGAACGTATGCATCTGATTACTCACAACATTAAATCCATCAAGTCGTTATATACGCTTCAAATGCGGTATCTACTCTCGACGCTGAATCAGATTCCCAAATGTCTCGAAGAACTGACCGAGGCCGCGTCAGACAAGCAGTTGAAAGACGCGTTTCGGTCGCACGCGATGGAGGTCGGGCTTCAGCGGGAGCGCGTCGAGCAGATTTTACTCGAGCTGACCAGTAAAGTAGTTGGTACGAAATGTGCTGTCACCGCAGCTCTGATTGCAACCGTCGGGAAGGTCATTAAGGAAACGGACCGAGGTTCAGTTCGTGACGCATGGCTTGTCGCGAGTGCGCACAAAATAGAACAGTTCGAAATCGCTTGCTACCAGGCTGCTTTCCAGTGGGCTTTGGTCTTAGGCTACACATACCAAGCCTCTTTGTTAGAAACGACTCTGGCCGAAGAACGGCTCGCTGATGATCTGCTTTGCAGTGTTGGGGAACGAATCAATCTAACTGTGAAGGCTGCCTGATACCGCGACCGGAGTCTCGACCCTTCTTCAAATCATCGCCTAACAGAATGGCCTCCGCGATCTCGTGCATGGAAATTCTTCGCTGCCGGCTCTCCTTCTGCATGGTGCGGTAGGCTTCGTCCTCGCTTATCCCCAAGTCACGCTGCAGTACCCCCTTGGCCCGCTCCACCGTCTTGCGCGATTCAAGCCGGTTCGCCAGTTGGACGTTTTCTGTCTCCAACCGTGCTCGTTCGATCTCCGCGCCGACCAGAAAGCCCAGCATGGACAGCAGCCGTATTTCATTGTCCGTATGTTGATAAGTGAGCCGATGCTGCAGGTTCATCACCCCAACGACCTTCGTCGCGCACAGGATCGGGGTGCACAGAATGGCTTCGAAGTGATCTTCGGGAAGGCTGCGGAAGATCATGAAGCGAGGATCGTTTGAGGCATTCGACGCGATGGCAACAGGCTCACGGTTTTCCGCAACCCAGCCGGTGATTCCCTGCCCAAGTTGAATCCCTAGATGATCGATCAGGTCGGCATGGGGGTTTTTCGAGGCGCGCAGCACCAGCTTCCCCTGCTCGAGAACGTAAATGAAGCAGGAATCGCAGGGAATGACGGTGGTTACAAACTCCACAATGCTGGCCAGCACAACGTGAAACGGGTCGGCTGCGGCAATACGGCTGCTGATTTGGTGGAGAAAATCAATTGAGGTCAGGCCGTCCCGAAAGCCCGCCATGGTTGGAGTGGATTGGGCAACACGATGCACGTGCGAAGTGCGCTTGTTTTTCGCTTTCTCGACCGGGATGGCCGTGCCCGGATCAGTCCGCATAGGGAGAGAGGCGATCTCGCGCTTCTTCTGCGCCAGGATCTTGCCCCCGTATTGGGCGGCCTCATTGACGATGAAACCCATCTTTGGCCGCGAGGGCTCGAAGTCCGGTGTGATGCCGTAATGCGCCAACTCCTCCGAAGTGGTGGGACCGATGGAGACGACAACAAGAGAACGCAATCCAGTGCTCAAGTCAAGCCGAAGGTCCATCTCCTCGGCCACCTGAAAGAGGTGAATCACTTGTACCGCGGTCATGAAGAGCACAACATCTACGCCGTTGTTGGCGATGCTGAGGACAGCCTCTCGCAGGGGGCGCAGATCGTCCGGGAGTGCCCATTGATAGACAGGAACCTTGGTAACTTCAGCGCAGCGCTCGGTTAGCTCTGCGAGCAACTCGGGGTTCGAGGCGCCATATTCCTGGACCGCTACTCTCATGGTTCGGAGAGAGTCGCCGAACTCCGCCTCGAGCGCGGTCATCAGTTCGCGCCAGGTGGAAGGCTCGGCCGCGGTGGCCGCGACAGGCACCTGAAGATCGCGGAGAGCAGCGACTGGCTTGGGACCGCGGGCGGCGACTTTCACTCCACGCAGGGCGGCAAGAAATTGCTCGCGATCATATTTGGTCTGCACAATGTCAAGCAAAGCACGCACACCGACCCCGGTGAGGAAAATAA
Organism: uncultured Acidobacteriaceae bacterium; assembly: GCA_963717225.1. Classification (GTDB taxonomy): domain Bacteria; phylum Acidobacteriota; class Terriglobia; order Terriglobales; family Acidobacteriaceae; genus PALSA-350. The sequence goes on from CAVQWB010000048.1 coordinate 59,552, forward strand.
CGAGATCGACTTTCTTTGCCAGAAGGTCGTCTGCGAACGCCAGAGCCTGGTGATTGGATTCGAGCGAAACCTCACGCATGGCGGGCACAACAAAGGGCTCTCCGCCGTAGGTGCGGATCAACTTTGCCACTTCGACTGCGCGACGGGATTCAAGCGATAGCACTCGTAATCCGTCGAAGCTGGCGTGCGCCATGCACCTCCTCCAAGCACTGGCCACGGAGATACACGTCGGGGACCACCGTGGCCGGTGTACAAACGCCCTACTTCATTGCATTGGATTGGCCGATCATTTACGAGTCTAGCGGTTTTTGCACATGAACTGCAAAGGAGGCTCGAAAACGGCGGATTTTGTCAATTCAGAATCTGCTTGCGACCACAGAGCCTTGCCGTTACTATCAAAGTATTGCGAGCCTCTACCCTGCTGTAGGGCGTCTCGCATGAGTGCCCACCCCGCCGTGGCGCTTACCAGAAAATCCCAGAATTCCACGCGCTCCACGAAGAGCCTTGAATGCGTCGCGCACAAGCGATGCCTGATCTGGCCCGGTTGTCTGTGCTTCCTGCATCCTGATGCAGGTTCGTCAGGCGCCCGCGCCCCCGCATCAAGCTGCGGGAAGCGTTCCTTCAAGGGTGTGCAGCATGGAATCGCAATTGGCGTCCAATCCGGCTCCGCCGTCCTCCTTTACAGGAGAACAGCAGGAATACCTTAAGGGCTTCTTCGCGGGCCTGTCCCAGCGCGGCCTGGTTCCATTTGCCGGGCACACGAGCTCCGGCCAGATCACAAATGATCCTGCTTCCGCGACCTCCAACCTGGCTTCGGAGGGGTTGTATTTCAATACTCCGGTCTCTGACCTGTGCCGCGAAGAGCGATGGAAATTTGAGGAGAACCCGCTCGATATCTGGGACAAGCTGCTGGCCCACGCCAATGAAGACAAGGCTCCGGCACAGGATGATCTCTTCCGCTTCAAGTTTCATGGACTGTTTTATGTCGCCCCAGCGCAAGACTCCTTCATGGTGCGGCTGCGCATACCTGGAGCGATACTCCAATCGCACCAGATGCGCGGGCTGGCGAAACTGGCAGCCGAGTACGGGCCCGGCCGAGCTGACCTTACCACCCGCAGCAATGTGCAAATCCGGTCGTTGCAGCCAAGAAACATTGTCCACGTCCTGAATGCCATCCAGGCTCTTGGCTTGTCTTCGCGGGGCTCAGGCGCCGATAACATCCGCAATATCACGGCCTCGCCCATCACCGGCATCGACCCGGCGGAACTTTATGACGTAGCGCCGCTGGCCGCCGGCTTGGGTCATTACATCTTCAACTCTCGCGATCTGTATGGGCTGCCGCGCAAGTTCAATATCGCCTTCGACAATGGGGGAGCGATCAGCGTGCTGGCCGATACCAACGACATCGGTTTTGTTGCTGTGCGGGTTACGGACGGCAATAGTGTGCCGCCGGGCGTTTACTTTCGCGTTCTGCTCTGCGGCATTACCGGGCACAAGCAGTTCGCTAGCGATTGTGGCCTGCTCTTAAGGCCAGACCAGGCGGTGGCCGTGGCCGCCTCAATGGTGCGTGTTTTCAGCGAAAATGGGGATCGCACGGACCGAAAGAAGGCTCGGCTCAAGTACCTGATCGACCGTTGGGGCATCGACAAATTTCTCGCCGAAACGGAAAAACGTCTGGCCTTTCCGCTAATTCGTTTCGCGACTTCAGACTGCGAACCGCGCCACAGAATCGACCGTGCCGGCCACATCGGCGTTCATGCGCAGACGCAGCCAGGCATGTACTACATCGGTGTTTCGGTGCCAGTTGGCCGCCTGCCCGTGGACCAGATGCTGGCCCTTGCCGAGGTGGCAGACCGATACGGCAACGGAGAAATCCGCCTTACCGTGTGGCAGAACCTGGTGATCCCCCATATTTCCGGCGAACATCTCGAGGCGGCCAAGGCAGATATTCTCGCCGCGGGTTTGAGCTTCGATGCCGGCACGGTGCTGAGCGGAACGGTTGCCTGCACCGGCAACCAGGGCTGCCGCTTTTCCGCCAGCGACACCAAGACCCATGCGGTTGCGCTGGCCAACATACTGGACGGTGCATTCAAGATACTTGAGCCGGTGAACCTGCACGTAACCGGCTGCGCCAATTCCTGCGCCCAGCACTACGTCGGAGACCTTGGCTTGATGGGGGTGAAGGTGGGCGGTGAAGAGGGATACCAGGTGGTGCTGGGTGGAGGCTCGGATCAGGACCAGGGTCTGGCGCGCGAACTCTTTCCCGCAGTGAAATTTAGCGAGTTGCCGCCCCGGATACACAACCTGTTCAGCGCCTACGCCCAGCGCGCGATGGCCGGAGAATCCTTTCTTGGATTTACGCGCCGTCACGCGATCGATGAACTCAAAGCATTCTGCCAGCCAGAGGAGCGTAGCTAGCATGCCCGGCCCTGTTCCTTATGTTCCGTTCATTCCGGATAGTGCGCCGTTCACTGCTGAGCAGCGGGCGTGGCTGAACGGATTTCTCGCCGGCATCTACTCGCGGGTAGAATCGACTACCGCCGCGGAGCCGATGCCGGCACTCAAGATTGCGGTGCTGTATGCCTCCCAATCAGGCACCGCGGAAGGCCTTGCGCGCAAGGTCGCCAAGGAACTTACGTCCAAGGGCCACGTAACCACTTTTCTGCCGCTGGAGGGCTATACGCCGGCATCCCTGGCCGCGGAGCGATATGCGCTCCTGATTGCAAGCACTTATGGCGAGGGTGATCCGCCCGATGTGGTGCAACCCTTCTATAACCAGCTGTGCATGGAGCGCTTTCCGCGCTTCGAAAATCTCTCGTTTTCCGTACTAGCGCTGGGTGACTCTCACTACGAACATTTTTGCAAATTTGGCCGTGACCTGGACGAAAAGCTAGCGTCGCTGGGCGCCTACCGCATGTGTGAACGGGTTGATTGCGATGTCGATCTCGATGAGCCATTCGCCCGATGGAAGAGCTCGCTCTTCAAGAGCATCGAGGAGCTTGCCGGCACCCGTCCAGCGAAGCGCGCCACGGTGAATGAAGCGACGGTATCCGCGGATCAACCAACCGCCGGCAAGCCTCAGCAGCCGGCCAGGAAAACAGCGGCGCACACGCGCGACAACCCATTCCTTGCCCCAATCGTCGAGAAGCGGCCGCTCACGCATGAGGTATCGAGCAAACTCACGCTGCACATGGCCTTCTCCGTTGAGGGGTCGGCTGTCACCTACGAAGCAGGCGATGCCTGTGCCGTCATCCCGCAAAACGAGCCCAGCCTGGTGGAAGAGATTTTGCACAGGCTCAAGTTTAGCGGGGACGTGTTGGTGCAATTGCCCAAAGCAGGCACTGTGCCCCTGCAAACGGCGTTGCTCGACCATCTGCAGATCACCCGGCTCACGCGCAAGATGGTCCAGTCGTACGCGACCATCGGGCAGTGCCCTCCACTGCTGGACCTACTCAAGCCGGAACAGCAGTCGCATCTTGACGCCTACACCTGGGACCGTGGCCTGATCGACCTGCTCTATGAATACCCTGAAGTATTGCGCGACCCGGCGGACCTGGTAGCCATGTTGCCAAAGCTATCGCCCCGGCTCTATTCCATTTCATCCAGCCCAGCCGCGCATGCGGGGGAGATTCACACCACGGTGGCCGTGGTCCGCTATCGCTCACATAATCGTGAACGTGGCGGCGTGTGCTCCACCATGTTTGCCGACCGTTCGCAACCTGAAGGCCGCTTGCCCATTTATATCCAGCCGAACAACAAGTTCCGGCTTCCCAGAGATTCTGACAGCCCAATCATCATGATCGGGCCCGGGACTGGCATTGCCCCCTTTCGAGGCTTTTTGCATGAGCGGCGGGCACTCGGCGCAAGCGGCAAGAACTGGCTCTTTTTCGGCGAACGCTCCGCTGCCACTGACTTTTTGTATGGCGAAGAACTGGAGTCGATGCGAAAAGACAATTTCCTGACGCGACTGGACCTGGCCTTCTCACGCGATCAAGACCACAAGATCTACGTGCAGGACAAGATGCTTGAGCAGTGCGCCGCTGTTCTGGTCATGGTTGCAGGATGGGGCCTGCGTCTATGTATGCGGCGACGCCACCCGCATGGCCAAAGATGTGGACGCAATGCTGCATACCATTGTCGAGCAGCAGGGCGGTTTGAACAGAGAGGCGGCCGTCGACTACGTGCAGAGCCTGAAAGACGAGCACCGCTATCATCGCGACGTTTATTGATTGAACGGGCCCGCGTTGCGAGGGAAGGTCCGCATATGGCATTGCCACTGCACGAACGCGCACAAGACGGAAGCAGCGACACGCTCGTTCGGCTGACACTTGACGACTTCCTCAAGCCGGTAGCGCCGGCGCCTGCCGCCTTGCCTCCAGTTGCCCCCATGCTCGTTCCCGGCAGGCCGCTCGAGCCGGGAGAGCAATACCGCTTCCACTTCAACATGACGAAGTGCATCGGCTGCCGCTCCTGTGAGATTGCCTGCAACGAACAGAACGGAAACCCCACGGAGATTCGCTGGCGGCGGGTTGGAGAGATTGAAGGCGGCATCTACCCCGATACCAGCCGCCATTATCTTTCCATGGGCTGCAACCATTGCCTCGACGCTGACTGCCTCAAGGGTTGCCCCGTCGATGCCTACACCAAGGATCCGGTGACCGGTATCGTGCTGCACTCCGCGGATGCCTGCATCGGCTGCCAATACTGTGTGTGGAATTGCCCCTACTCCGTTCCTCAATTCAATGAAGAACGCGGCGTGGTGGGGAAATGCGATATGTGTCACGGCCGCCTTACCGATGGTCTCGAACCAGCATGCGTCAACGCCTGCCCCGAAGGGGCTATCGAGATTGAGATTGTTGACATGCTGGCGTGGCGCTCAGACTACGCCCTGGCCGAGTCGCCTGGTATGCCTGCCGCCGGGCACACCATCTCGACGACCCGCATCACGCTGCCGCCCGACACCGCCACAAAGCTGGAGCGCGTCGACACCGGCCGCATTGCTCCGGAACACGCGCACCTCTCTCTCGTCTTCATGACCACGTTGATGCAGGCTGTTACCGGGTCGCTCGCTGGCCGCTCTGTTTTTCCATGCCACGCGACCTCTGCTGTTGGTTGCGCTGCTTGGCATCACCGCAGTGGCCCTGAACATCTCTGTCTTTCATCTTGGCCGTCCAGCCTACGCGTGGCGCGCGCTCAAGATGTGGCGGCGTTCCTGGCTCAGCCGCGAGGTGTTGTTGTTTGGCTTATTTTTCGCGGCACTCGCCGGCTTCACCGCTGCAACCTGCCTCAACGCCCTGCCCTCGATCTGGCTGGGCCGTTTGCACCTCATCCGCATAGCGTGGCTGCAGGACATGCCGGTGACGACTCCGGCTGTTCTTACGCTTGGGATCATCGCCGCGGGCTTAAGTATCGCCGGCATCATTGCCAGTTCCTTCATCTACCTGGTACCGGCAAGACCCTCCTGGAACATGGTGCACACGCCCATTGACTTCCTGCTCAGCGCCGCGCTTATCGGCCTTACCTTGCCAGCCGTGCTGAGAACAATCCTGGTGTCGCTCCTTCCTGCCCCATCGCTACCCCTGGTCTTTCCGTTCTGGTTGGTCGCCTTGGCCTCTTTGTTGTGGATCGCGAATCACGGTGCACGTCTTATCCGGCTCAACCAATCAGCCATCTTCGAGCATCGCGCAGCCGCCGCGTTGCTCAACCTGCCGGGCCATCGAGCCGGGCTGATAGGCAGCTTCGCCTGCGCGACAGCGGTTCCACTGGCCTGGGCAGGCTCGCACTCTGCGCTTGCCTGCGCAGCGGCATTGTCGGCTGTGCTTCTGGCGCGGTATCTGTTCTTTGTCTCCGTCGTTCCTTTGAACATGGCGCTCACCTTCACCCGCGGAGGGACCCACTGATGTGGACCAGTCTGCGACGCTTGCTGGGCATCGACACCCAGCAAGCGAAGTACACGTTCCAGCGCGATCCAGTAGCCGGCCACGTCGCCAGTGCCCGGGTCGCCGAGCGGTGGGTCAAGACCACTTGCGGCTACTGCTCGGTCGGCTGCGGCATGTTGGTTGGCATCAAGGATGGTAAGGCAGTCGCGGTTCGAGGCAACCCCGATCATCCGGTAAACCGGGGCAAGCTTTGTCCCAAGGGCCTCAGCGAACATCATGTTCTGGATGCGCCCGGCCGTGCAAAACAGCCGCTGTTACGCAAAAAAGGCGTGCTCGAGCCGGTGTCGTGGAATGAAGCATTGGACACAATGGTCGAAAGGATCGCCCAGGTGCAAGCGCGTTACGGCCGCGATGCGCTGGGAGTTATCGGCACCGGACAGTTGGTAACGGAAGAGTTCTATACCTTGGGTAAGCTGATACAACTGGGCTTCCGGAGCCGCAACTTCGACGGCAACACCACGTTGTGCATGGCCTCGGCAGTCTCGGGTTACAAGCTTTCTTTTGGCTCCGACGGGCCGCCGGGCTCTTACGAGGATATGGAGACGGCCGACCTGATTCTGTTGATCGGCGCCAATATTGCGGACAATCATCCCATCCTGTGCCGGCGGTTGGAGCGCAATCGTATGCGGGGCACGCCAACGCGGCCAGCCACCACAGTGATCGTGGTGGATCCTCGCGTCACCAAGACAGCCATGATGGCCGACCTGCATTTGCCGGTCAAACCGCGGAGCGACATTGCCTTGCTCAACGGCATTGCCCATGTGCTCATTCGCGAAGGGCTCATCGATCGCGATTACATCGAAGCCCACACCACCGGCTTTGAGGAATTCTCCGCCTTTGTCGAAAGCTTCACCCCGGAACATGCCGCCGAAATTACCGGGCTTTCGGAAGACACCATCGTGCACACTGCGCGTCTGTACGGCAACGCAAAGGCTGCCTTTATCGGGTGGACCATGGGCGTCAATCACTCTACGCAAGGCGCGGTCACCGTGACCGCCATCAACAACCTTGCGCTGATTACCGGCAACCTTGGGCGCCCCGGCGCCTCGCCGTTTTCAATTACCGGCCAGTGCAATGCGATGGGGACGCGCGAGGCTGGTTTTACTTCCAGCCTGCCGGGCTATCGCAAATTTGAATGTGCGACCGATCGAGCCGATCTGGCACGCCTGTGGAACATTGACGTGGATCGCATTCCCACTGCGCGCGGGCTGGCGTATCCCGACATTATCGAAGGTGCGGTCGCCGGCAAGATGAAAGCCCTTTGGTTCATCGCCACCAATCCGGCGGTCTCCTTCCCCAACTACGGATTGCTGGAGCAGGCGCTGCGCAGCGTGGATTTTCTCGTGGTACAGGATGGCTTTCATCCCACGCCCACCAGCCACTTTGCGCATCTGGTTCTGCCGGCGGCCATCTGGGGAGAGAAGGAAGGCACCTATACCAACTCCGAACGCCGGGTCAGCAAGGCCAACGTGCTCGTCGCTCCGCCCGCCGAGGCCCGCACCGATTTTGACATCTTTCTTGCTCTGGCCGAGAAACTGGGTGTGAAGGATGAGCTCTATCCCGGTTGGGAATCGACCCATGACGCCTTCCGAGAGTGGCAGCGCGTTTCCGCCGGACGCATGTGCGACTACAGTTCATTTACCTGGCAGCAGATTGAAGACAACGGCGGCATGCAATGGGGCGGGGCGCGTCTCTACGCCGATCCCGTCTTTCCTACGGCAACGGGCAAAGCCATGCTTCACTCTGTACCTTGTCTGCCTTTCATCGAACAACCAGACAAAGACTACGAGCTCATCCTCAATACCGGCCGCACGGTGGAACACTGGCACACCCGCACCAAGACTGGGCAGGTGGAAATGCTGGAAAGCATGGTGCCCAATGCCTGGCTGGAGATGAACCCGGACGATGCAGCGAAACTGCAACTCAAACCGCATGATCGCGTAACCGTAGTTTCCAGGCGCAGCTCGGTAAAGAATGTGGAGTTGCGTATTACCGGCATCGTCGCCCCCGGGCAGGTCTTCATGCCTTTTCATTTTCCTGAAACCAACTCCAACCTGGTCACGCTGGGAGCGTTCGACCCGATTTCGCGCGAGCCGAATTTCAAGCAGTGTGCGGTTCGAGTGGAGAAGTTCAAGGCTTTGAAGTAAAGAGGCACCGGCCCGATTCCTGACCCACCACAAGCTCAGTTTCGCAAATTCTTAAAGTGAGAATCCGCTATGGCCAACATAAAGTTATTTCTAAAGTCGGGTCACCCGCCTACGCTAATCGCAGCATTTCTCTACTTCGATTTCAGTTTTGCGGTCTGGGTGCTGAATGGCGCCATGGGGCCGTTCATTTCCGAGGCCTTTCACCTGAGCCCGGCGCAGATCGCCTTTATGGTCTCGGTGCCTACACTGGCGGGCGCATTCATGCGCTTTCCGCTGGGCGTCCTCTCGCAATACATCGGCAGAAAGAATGCCGCAATCGTTGAGATGTCGGCCATCGTGATTGCTCTGCTGTACGGTTTTTTCTTTCGTTCACACTTTCAACGACGTGCTGGCCATGGGCGTTCTGCTGGGCATTGCAGGAGCCAGCTTTGGTGTGGCGCTCTCGCTCGGTTCCGGATGGTTCCCCAAGCAATACAAGGGGCTGGCCATGGGCATTGCGGGTGCAGGCAACAGCGGCACGGCGGTAGCAGCCCTCTTTGCTCCGCGGCTGGCGACGCACTATGGCTGGCAGCATGTGTATGGCTTCGCCGCGGCCATGATGCTTCTCCCGTTGTGCATGATGATATTTCTAGCCAAGGAGCCGCCGGATATTGAGCATCAGTCACTCAGGCAACATCTCAGTTGCCTTTTTGAACGGGACGGCTGGTATTTCAACCTGATCTACATCATTACCTTTGGCGGCTTCATCGGCCTTGCGACCTTCTTGCCATCGTTCTACTACGCGCAATTTCATGTAACCAAGATCATGGCCGGCGAACTGACTGTCCTGGCCACGTTGACTGGATCCGCGACGCGCGTGCTGGGTGGTTGGTTTAGCGATCGCGTCGGCGGCATTACTACACTCTCGGTCGTTTTTCTCATTACTATCGCCGGGCTTTTTGGATTGATGACGACACCGCCGCTGTTCGCAACGACGCTCCTTTTCATGCTTTGCTTCGCCGCGCTGGGAGCAGGCAACGGAGCTACCTTCCAACTGGTGCCGCTGCGCTGGCCGCTGACAACGGCGGTTGCGGGCGCCATGATCGGGGAGATTGGCGCGCTCGGGGGATCGATCCTCCCCAACCTGCTTGGACTCTCGAGGCAATACACCGGGTCCTATCGAGCTGGTTTCATTGCGTACGCTGTGTTGGCCACCACGATTCTCATCATGCTCCGCGCTGTTTCGAAGAGTTGGACGACCTGGGTCGGGCAAGGAGGGCGCGCCCTGGCGCCAAGTGTTTCTTTGGATTCCATGGCTGCAGACTAACAACTGCGAAGAAGCAAGGTCGCAGAAGCAAGGAGGCGCGGCCGGCAGGTTCAGCGGTGATTTCTGCCGAGACGTCCGCCATTGATGCCGAGCGCTCCCACTCTCCGGGACGCTGGCTAAACTCACGAGGGCGCTGCTAGAATCGTTAACGCTTTCGGGTGCATGGATGACCGTTTTTCGCAGAGACTTTTTGAAGCTGGCAAGCGCTGGGATGGCCGGCGCTACAACGGGAATTGCCATCGGCGCCGAAGCGCAAACGGCAAGCATGCCAGGGGCGGGCACGAATGCTGTGTTCGATGTGAAAGCCTACGGCGCACTCGGTGACGGCGCCTCGATTGATACCCCGGCAATCAACAAGGCTATCGAAGCAGCGAGCGCCCAGGGAGGAGGAACCGTTCGATTTCCCCCCGGCACCTATGCATCCTATTCCATTCACCTCAAGAGCAATATTGTGCTCTACCTCGAGATTGGAGCCACCATCCTGGCAGCCAGCGTTGCGCCAGGCGGCAGCACCAGCGGTGCCTCTTACGACGCCGCAGAGCCTAATAAGCCGTGGGAAGATTATCAGGATTATGGACACAACCATTGGCACAATAGCCTTATTTGGGGTGAAGGGATCCACGACGTTGCGATTCTTGGACCAGGATTGATCTGGGGCAAAGGACTGAGCCGCGGCGGGTCGGAAGAACCGAAAGCAGAGACTCCAGGCATGGGAAATAAGGCGATTGCGCTCAAGAATTGCCACAACGTAATTCTCCGAGACGTCTCTATTCTAAAAGCCGGTCATTTCGGCATTCTGGCAACTGGGGTCGACAACCTGACCATCGACAATCTAAAGATCGATACCGACCGGGATGGCATGGATATCGACTGCTGTCACAATGTGCGGGTCTCGAATTGCAGTGTCAATTCTCCCTGGGATGATGGCATTTGTCCTAAGAGCTCATTCGCACTTGGGTATGCGCGTGCTACCGAGAATCTGACGATCACCAATTGCTACGTCACTGGCGCTTATGTGTTGGGAACCATGCTCGATGGCACTTATAAACGCTGGCCTGCTGATTTCAAGGTGGCCCCTACCGGCCGTATCAAGTGCGGTACAGAGTCCAACGGGGGGTTTAAAAACATCACGATTTCAAATTGCGTATTTGATGGTTGTCGCGGTTTTGCACTGGAGGGCGTCGACGGTGCGTTGGTGGAGGATATTACGTTTACCGGGGTCACGATGCGCGACTGCACCAACACACCACTGTTTCTCCGGCTGGGGAGCCGCATGCGCGGTCCGGCCGGAGTTCCTGTGGGCACGCTGAAGCGGATCATTATCAGCAACGTTGTCAGCTACAACTCCGCGTCGCAGTTCAGCGGTGCGGGACTGATTATGGGCATTCCATCCAATCCCATCGAGGACATCAAGATCAACGACCTGTATATGGAGCATCGCGGGGGAGGAACAAGCGAAATGGCAGCCCGGGTGGTCCCTCAGATGGAACAGGGATATCCTGAACCTTATCGGTTTGGCGACATTCCCGCGGGCGGATTCTTTATCCGCAATGTGAACAATATTGAGATGACCAACGTGGAACTTTCCTGGAGCCACCCAGACGCCCGGCCAGCCTTCTACCTGGACAACGTGAAGGGGGCTGAGTTTTTCCGTATCAAAACGCCGAAGGCGGCGAACTCCCCGATATTTGAGCTGAAAAACGTTGAGGATTTCAGTATTGCCATGTCACGTAATGTTAAAGACGCGCACCTGGAGAAAGTTGAGCAGAGGACGATTTCGAACCGATAGGTTGTTGCGCCTGCGCGAGAGCATCAAGAGCGTCCGCGATTCGCGAGAGCTCCGCTGTCCGTTTTCGGCAACATATCGACAAGCGTGAAATTGCCCGGCACCATGTGTTCCGGAAGGTTTTGCCGGCAATGGGTCAAGATACGGTCGAGGAGCTCAGCACGTATTTTGCTTTGTCCTGGAGCATTTGCGAGGTTGACAAGATCAGCCGCTTCGGGCCCGGGCCAATTGCCTACGACCCAAGACCGATGGTGTTTGCTTCCCGGCGGAATGAAAACCGCATCATAGCTTCCATCGTCACGGCAAGCGGCCCAACTAAGCAACAAGCGAAAACCCGGATGCAGTTTGAAAATATCTGCGAGATCTTGCGGGTGAATTCCGCGTGCCGAATGACCCTCGCATTGACGGCGGAGTTCCCCTGCCGTGATCGTCGGAGCCACCGTCTCAAGGCTTTCGAAGGCTCTCAAATCTTTCTCGAGACGCCTGTTCGCTATTCGCTTGATTCCAATTACCTCGTCAAGTCCCAGCACCGTGGAACGGATCTCGTCCAGTGTCAGTTCGCCGGCAGTCCAGTCCAGGAACTGAATGTCGAGCGCGAGCTCGCTCCGATCTCCCACATGAAGAATTGCGTCATAGCGGTAGCGTGACATTTCGTTATCGGCGCGACCCCAACGGGGCCTTATCTCTACCCTGGACACCTTGGACAACCGGTCCTCAAGGGAAAGAAAATACGCAGGAGAAAGGACGAGTTGCTGTTCGAGTTGAATACGCTTTTCGATCCGCTCGCGCAACTCGCCAACGCTTCGCGAATCCGGAGCCTGAAACAGCTCCACCGAAGAAGCAAAGACCGGAAGTAGCGGCAAGTTTCTCACATCGCCCACAAAAACGCGCCCACCCGGCTTTACGATATTGACCGCGTTTTCAAGTATTCGAGTCAGATAGGCGAGCTGAGGAAAGTAATGCGCAGCGGAGTTTATGACGACAGTGTCAAACGAATTCGGTTCAAGACCCTTGAAGTCGTCAGCCGTGCGCTCGATCACTTCCACGCGTTCTGCAACCGCGGGAAGAGTCTCCAGTTGTTTTCTTAGGCTCTTCAATACTGCAGGGGAGAAGTCTACGGCGACATATTTGTCGCAGCTTGGCGCTATTTGGATGAGAAGCATGCCTGTGCCGCAAGCTATTTCATATACGGTCTTCGGTACCAGTGTCATGATCTCTGCGATCGTCGTTTGAAGCCATTCGCGCATCTCGTCGGCGGGAATGGCCTGACGCGTGTATGTGCTGTTCCACCCAAGAGTATTGAACCCAACAGGGGCCGATGCGGCCTGGTTGGAGAATTGAGTCAAGTCGTAGGTTTTTCGCCACATACGGAGAGCTGCCGCTTCGGTGTCTTTGCGACCTAATATGTTGTCGAGGTAATCCTCATTCGGCACTACAAACGCCGCGATACCCGCACCGGTGTTCATAACCACAGCATCGATCACGCCGGGGTGAGTGGAAAGCACATGCTCGATCGTGGATATTTGATTCACGCTTAGCGCCATATTGTTTGTGAACCCATCCAATTCTGAATCTTATTCGAATCCCTTAAAAGCCTCGTCAACCTTAATTGGGAATCAGCCCCGCCGCCAGAATAAAACAGAAAACCGGGAGTGCCCTTGGTTTTCCATTTTCGGCCGAAATCCCTCTGCATCTGAGTAAGGGCGAGCGGTTTCGCTATCAGGGAAGCTGGCGATGAAACGATCAGGAAGGATGGACGAAAATGGCTGGTGTTTCGCCGTTTTTTGACAGTGTTATCTCCAGATAACCGATCGTGCCGCGGCTTTTAGCCGTTCCGTAGCGGGAACATTCTCCTCAGTCCCTTCAAAACCCTATCAGTGTGGGGAAGGAGGAATGTGTAGCGTAGTTTCTCAAGAAACAATCTCGCGGCTTTTCAGAGACCTCGCACACTCCCAGGGAATAGCATTCCTGCGGATGGAGTTGCTTATGAAAGCTGCAGTCTGGCATGGCAGACAGGATGTTCGCATTGAGCGTGTAGCGGATCCCCCCGATCCACCACCGGGACAGCTTCAGGTGGAGGTCGCCTGGTGCGGTATTTGCGGCACCGACCTTCACGAATACCTGAGTGGTCCTGTTTATATCCCGCAGAATGCACCGCATCCGCTGACATCCGTCCAGGCGCCTGTTCTTATCGGCCATGAGATGTCGGGGAGGGTGATCGCCGTGGGCAAGGATGTTCAAGACTTCTCGGTGGGCGATCGGATCGTCGCCTGCCCGATTATCGGCTGCCAGCGGTGCCGCTGGTGCAGGTCCGGCTCCATGGCGCAATGCGATCAGGTTGCATTCCTGGGCACGAGTTGGTGGGGCGGAGCACTCTCGGAAAGATTGAACCTGTACGCGTACCAGTGTTATCACTTGCCCGACGCCATCTCAGACGAAGTGGGCGCCCTGGTCGAACCGTTTTCAGCGACAGTGCGCGCGGTCACAACGGGACAAATAGGACCGGAGGACAACGTCGCGATTGTGGGCGCAGGTCCGATAGGGTTGATGGCATTGATGGCCGCGACTCTGCGCGGAGCGAAAAGAGTGGTGGCCGTGGAAGTTGCCCAGCGGCGCAAGGACACTGCGAAAAAGCTGGGCGCCACTGACGTTATCGACCCGGCAACGGAAGATGCCGAGAAACGTGCGCTTGCCATCACCGAAGGACAGGGATTCGACGTGGTAGTTGAATGTGCCGGACAACCGATGACCGCGCAGCTTGCAGGGAAGCTTACCAGAACACGGGGCCGGTTGATTGTGATGGGGGTATTTGAGAAACCAGCCCCGCTTGATTTGACCGATCTAGTCTTTCGGGAGAAGACCGTGAGCGGAAGCATGAGCGGTTACGGGCTCTACGACGAAACCATTCGCATGATGACGGATGAGCGATTTAAAGGCGAGGAGTTGATTACAGGCCGTATCGCTCTCGAGGATTTGGTCGACAAGGGCTATCACGGCCTGCTGTATGAAAAGGAAAACAACGTGAAGACGCTGGTATCGCCGCACTAGGACTTGATCAAAAGTCGTAGCGCAGCGAGAACTGCATGACACGGGGCTTACTGTAGGTGCGCGAATAGTTGCCCAGAGTCCCTGACGTCAACGTGACCCCAAGCGAAAAATTCGGGTTGGTATCAAACCGGACAGAGTTGGTGACGTTAAATACCTCCCAGGCGAACTTTAAATTCTGACTCTCCGTGATCTTGAACGTCTTGGCCAACCCAGAGTCGAGATCGAAATAGCCATCTCCCCGGAAATTATTCCGGTCCCCAGCTTCACCGGGGTATGGCAGCCGGATCGGCGAACCATTCGTGACTCCATTATTAAGTGTCGCCACATCGTCAAACACCTGGGGTGCTCCATTCTGATCCAGGTGCTTGCGGATCTTCACCGGTGCTGTCGCCACGCCAAAACTCGAAACCTGCCAGTCGGTCCCCCAGCCCGGTGCCGCGAGCCCGAACGGCAGTCCGCTGGTCCAGCGGTTTACTCCGGACCACTGCCAACCTCCGATTGCCTCATCGACCAACCGATTCGACGTGTTGGCAAACCTCTGCCCGGTACCGAACGGCAAGTGATACAGCCAGTCAAACGTGATCAGATGTTTGGTGTCGAAATCGGAGACGCCCCGGTTCAAGGAAGGATTCCAGGTGTTGATGATGTTACTGAACGAGTTATTCGTACTGATTTCACTGGCGCGTTCGGTATCTGAACCCATGTCGATCGATTTCGACAGAGTGTAGCTGAAATCTGCCTGCAGTCCATGGCTGAACGGATGGCGGAGCGTAATCTGGCCGGCGTTGTAATAACTCATGCCGATTGAATCCCAGGCATACAGCGACGAAAACTGGGACTGCCAGAATTTTGTTCCCTGCGGACAAGTGTAGTAACAGAAGAAGTCCAGGTCGGAAAGAGAGGTGGTCTCTCCTGCATTATCGCGATAAGGAGCCCATTCGTTGGTATAGATAGCCTGGGTCGCACTCTCTCCCAGGTAGTCGTAATTAGCAAGTTGTGGGAAGACATCCTCAAAATAAGGGATTGTTGGTACCGATGCCTGCGGATCGGCTCCATTAGCATCGACCAGTGCGGAAAGCTTCGCCGCGTTGCTAAAGTAGTCGCCACCCCCCTGGGGATCGGCGTAGTCGACGGGCTCCGCCAGGTCGAGCGCTTGCAAGAGATGCCTGCCTAGCCGTCCAACGTAAGCGAACTCGACCGTCATGCCTCCGCGAACCTCGCGCTGAATGGAAAAATCCATTGCTTCTGCGTAAGGAGTTTTCAGATGGTTATTCGCACCCCAGGTAATCGCAAAACCGCAAAATGTGTCGCTCGGCGCTGTATAGGGATAAGCAATCGACGCCGGCTGTTCGCAACCGCTGGAAGTAACGTTGTGAACACCGGTAAAACGCGGCGCATTCTCCGTGGTATAGACGCCCGCCGGGTTGGCGATACTAGTGCTTAAACCGAAGGATCCGAACTGGTCAAAGGTGTTGACGATGCCTTCGCCGTAATGGTCGAAATACATGCCAAAGCCCGCCCGGACAGAAGTCTTTTCATTCGGAGCGTAGACGATGGCGAGTCGGGGCGCGAAATTGGCTTTTTGCTTAGACCAGAGCCCGGGAGCATGATTCGCCGGCCCACTGGGACTGAATTGGAGAGCCGGTTCGTACACCTCGCCATGGAGCGCGGACGCGTTCCGCTGCTTATACCACGCATCGGTATCGATCGTCGGCGCGATCTGCTGTCCGTTTTGCTCGTAGGGAGTCTGGAGAATGGTGTGCCGTATGCCGAGCGTGATGGTAAGATTCGGTCGCGCTCTCCATGAATCCTGGACGTACCATTCAAATTCGTTGGCCTTGAACTGCCGATTGATGAAGGTACCATCGGGAAACAGGCTCCCCGTTGCCCCGCCCTTGTCCACCGCGTAGTTAGAAACACTGGTAGCTTCGGGGATCCCCCCAACAATGTTCCCATAAGCAATTTCATAGGAATTTTCGAAGCCACCCGAGACCGGCTGGGCTCCCAGAGTGGATGGATCGGGGAAGCCTCCGGTATACCAATAAGGATTGGTGGTCGCCGAGTTAAAGGAGTTTGCATCCGACCCTCGGTTGTTGTGGATCAGCCGCCAATTGCCGCCGAATCCGAGGGTGTGGCTTCCTTTGTTCCAGGTGAGGTTATCCACGACATTGTTGACCGGGACAGTGACCACGGAGGAGCGAGTTACGTAATAGGGATCGCTGGCGGAGTCGTTAAGGAAGCGAAAGGTTGTGTAGTCTCCCTGGGCGGTACCGCGATTGCTGAATCCCTGGCGTATGTAACCATAACGAATATCATTCACGATATGAGGAGTGATCGACCAGGTTTCCCCCGCCGCGATCCCTTTGCTATTGTCCTCAAGGCGCGAGGACGGCGGATCGCCGGGGAAATCCTCGACGCCGGACTGTGTGTCTTTCTGCAGGTTTCCGCGCACGAACAGGCGATGCTTTTCGTTGATCGTGTAGTCGAGTTTGAAAATACTGGTGTTCAGCGAACCGGGAAAAGGAGAAGAGAAGGTATAGGACAGAAGGTTGTAGCCGTCACCCTCGGTGGCTCCGTTGGGTAAGGGATACTGCTGGAAGAATGCCAGCACGGCGGGGTTCGGGCCAGGCGTGTTGCAAACGCCATTGCCAACGCAACCGGCATCGAGGACCGCAAGCTGCGCCGGGGTCAGGGTGTTGGTCGAGGTTTGCGCGCAAGTGGGATCGGTGGGATCGACACAATATTGGTAAGTAAGATTTCCCTGGCGAAAGCCGGCGCTAGGCACGATCCTTGTCTGTTGCGAATTTTCCGCGGTGCGCTGCCCTTCGTAGTTGAAAAAAAAGAAAAGCTTGTCTTTCTTGATCGGCCCTCCGAGTGAGCCACCAAAGGTGTTGCGGATGAGCTTTCCCGGCTTGTTGGACTCGCCCGATTGCAACTCGCCCTGCTTGTTAAACCAATCGTTCGCATAACCGAGGCTGGTGCGGTTGTATTCGTAGGCGGCCCCGTGAAATTTGTTGGTTCCGGACTTGGTCACCAGTGTCACCTGTGCCCCTGAGCTGCGTCCGGCGTCCGCATTCGAACTGGTGGTCGTGACGCGGAACTCCTCGGTCGAATCCAATGTTGATCTAAGAACCCCGGTGAATGCGTAGCCATTCTGCTGATCGTTGTCGTCGAGGCCGTCCAGGGTTACATTGGTCTGGTCGGAACGCGCGCCAGCGACCGAGCCGCTGCGACTGTCCTGATCCTGCTGATCGGTGGTCTGGCGGCCGAGGTACAAAACTCCGGGCTGCAGGCTGAGCAAATCGGTAACGTTGCGCCCTTCCATGGGCAACGCTTGAATGGTCGCGTTATTGACAGAGTTTCCGATGGAAGCATCCGTTGTATTCAGGGTCTCGGCTTCGCTGCTCACGTCGACGGTGACGGCCGTGGCCTGGACCGTCAACTTAAAGTTGATGGTGGCCGGCTGATTCACCAGAAGATCGGCCTGCTTCGATTGCGGGCTAAAACCAGAACCAGTGGCGTTGATGACATAAGTGCCCGGCGGAAGCTGCTGGAACTGGTATTCGCCGCTGCCACTCGCGGTCTGGGTGGAGGTCACGTTGGTGGCCTTGTTCACAATGCTCACCGTAGCGCCTGGGATCACAGCCCCAGAGGGGTCGGTGACCGTGCCCCGCAAAGAGGTGGACGATCCTTGCGACCAGGCGACTCCACAAAAACCGATGGCCAAAAACAGGAATGCTGAAAGCTGCCGGAAGGGGCGCATGCGTACTACCTCCAAATGAGAGCTTTCCCGAGGGCACCCGCTCTTTTTGGCGGGATCCTTTGTGCTTGATGAGGCCCGAATGCACTTCAGGTCTTACAAACTACGAGTTTCTCTTTCGAGGGGGTACTACGACTGAACTAATACTAATAACCCAGGACGGGTGACAGATCAAGAGGGTAAGAACGGATTCTGTTCACGAGGCGAACAAACCCGCCATTTGGCGGGGACCTGTTGCTGCGAAGATAACAGGCCAACTGGCCACAGTCATGGTTGTTCAGGGAATCTTTCCGCATCCAGTCGAGCCGCTGATTGATCGTTCCCATCAAATCAGCTTTCACAGCCTGGCGGGCGAATTAGACGAATTCGCCCGGGAAGTCCTCCCTACATCAACTCTTCCACAAATGCTCGCGCCACATCTGGCGGAATCCGCGAGCTTTGCTTAACCAGGGGCTCAGTCGCCAATACCGGTTCTGATTCGTGCAGCGTAGGCACGTCGGTGCGTTCGAAGAATTTGCCGATGGGAATTTCATCGCCCCACAGGAGTGACTTCTCCATCGCGGCCATCCAGTTGGCCGAGTCATACTCAGGATTGTCTTCGAGCTTCTTCACTCGGGGGCGGAACCATTGGAAGGTGTTGTCGTGGTTGTAGGTCACGCAGGGGCTGAAGACATCGATGAAGGAGAAACCCTTGTGCTGGATCCCCTGTTTGATCAGCTCGGTAAGGTGCTTCTGTTCCGCGCTGAAGCCGCGGGCAATGTAGGTGGCCCCGGCAGACAGCGCCAGCGAAATGGGGTTGATGGGCCCTTCGACGCTGCCAAAGGGCATGCTTTTGGTCTTCATGCCCAGCCGGCTTGTGGGCGAGGTTTGGCCGGTAGTGAGACCGTAAATCTGGTTGTCCATGACGATGTACAGCAGATCGACGTTGCGGCGCATGGTGTGCATAAAATGATTGCCGCCAATGCCGAAGCCGTCACCATCACCGCCCGTGACCAATACGGTCATGCCGTGATTCGCCATTTTGAAGCCCGTGGCCACTGCTAACGAACGCCCGTGCAACGTGTGCATACCGTAGGTGTTGATGAATCCGGGAAAGTTCGAGGAGCAACCGATACCACTGATGGTGGCAACCTCGTAATTCGGAATCTGCAATTCAACCAGCGCTTTCTGTACCGCCGCCAGAACCCCGAAATCTCCACAGCCCGGGCACCAGTCTGGATCGACCTTGCCCTTAAGGTCTGCCATAGTGGTCAGTTTTGGTGCCGCTATATCTGTTGCCATCTTTTCTCTCCTAGACCATGATCTCGTGCATTGGGACCGAAAGCGTTGTGCTTCCGTTCAGCTGCTCTTTGACTGCTTCCACAATGTGGTGGGGCATAAAGGGTTCGCCGTCGTACTTGCGGATGTGCCCGTTGGCCACGAAACTGGTTTCGCTGCGCAGGTAGCGGGCGAACTGACCACTGTAGTTGTTTTCGATAATGATGGTGCGGCGGGAACGCTTCAACACGTCGACAATCGCGTCGCCGTGCAGAGGAACCAGCCAGCGGATCTGCAATTGATTGGCAGTGATTCCCTGCTCAGCCAGGAGCTCGCGCGCTTCCTCGATGACGCCCTGGGTCGATCCCCACCCGATGAGGGTCACATCCCCATCCGCCGGGCCCTGCAGCGTCGGCGGCTGAACGGAGGCTTCGATGCCGACGACTTTGCGCATCCGCTTTTCCATCATGGCGCGGCGCTTCACCGTGTTGGTGTATTCATCGCTGATGAGCACGCCGTCCTCATCGTGCTCGTCGCTCGAGACCACGTGGGTGTGGCCGGGAACTCCAGGAACGGCACGAGGCGAAACCCCGCTCTCGGTAATCAGGTAACGTTTGTACGATCCGTTGCCGTTGCCGTTCGCAGACGTGATCATCTCGCCGCGATCGACCTTCGGATTGAAGTCGAGAATCTTGGGATCGACGCTGAGCCGGCCTTCGGCCAACAGCAGGTCGCAAAGCACGATGCCGGGGCACTGATAGCGCTCCGCGATGTTGAAAATCTCCGGGATGAGAGTGAAGCAGTCACCAATATCGAGGGGTGCAGCAATGACCCGAGGATAATCTCCAAACGCAGCACCTAACATTTGCCAAAGATCACCCTGCTCGGTCTTGGTGGGGACTCCGGTGGATGGGCCCGCACGCTGGCAATCGATCACAACCACGGGGATTTCAGCCTGAGCGGAGAGGCCGAGCGCCTCGCTCATGAGGGCAAAGCCTCCCCCGGAGGTGGCGCACATAGCACGAACCCCGGCGTGCGCCGCGCCAATCGCCATGTTAATCACGCCGATCTCGTCTTCCACCTGGCGGACCATGATGTTGGCTTTGCGGGCGTGGTCTGCCATCCAGTGCAGCACCCCGGTTGAGGGACTCATGGGATAGGCGCAGTAGAACTTGACGCCTGCCGCGGCTCCGCCCATCGCCATGGCGGCGTTGCCGCCCAGCACGGCGTAGCGGTTATCCGTCATGGGCAGCGGATTCGCGAATGCCTTGAAGTTTTGCGTGGCGTAGTCATAACCTACGCGCGCCAGGCCCACGTTCTCATCGATAACCGCCTTTTCCTTTTTGCGGAACTGTTCCGTGAGGACGCTCTCAAGGGCTTGAAAACCGACGCCGGTCATGCTGAGCGCGGCGCCGATGGCCAGCGTGTTCTGGGCTATCTTGTTGCGGCTGATGTCGGCCAGCTTGGAAACCGGCAAGGGGCACAACTGTACGCCGTCCGCCGGCTTGCCTGGCTTAATCGTGTCGGCATTGTAGATACAAGCACCCCCGCTGCTCAGCAGGCCCAGGTGCCGCTCCATCGTGTCCTGATTCAGTGGGATCAACAGATCCATCCGATCGCCCATGTTGGTGATTGTTTCCGGGCCGGTGCGAATGGTGAGAAAGGTGTGGCCGCCCCGAATGATGGATTGGTAGGCGTTGTAGACGTTCAGGTGCAGCCCACGACGGCTGAAAATTTTTGCGAAAATGTCGCCCGGGGTGGCAACGCCCTGACCGGCGGCGCCCCCTATACCAATAGCGAAGGACTGCCTCATTGATTCATCTCCAGGCTGCGGGGGACTCCGAGACATGCTCCCGGGACCGCCGGATCTTATCCGGTCAAACAAAATCAGGACAGCTTTGAAGACGCCATCCTGAACGGAAACCAGCATACACCCAGCTTCTTATGTCTGGCAGCCCCGCCGTTATGCCACCAATGGAAATCGCCCCCCAATTAATTGATTTCACGAGGGATCGGCGCCATGCCGCAGTTCAGAACGTGGTTCATTGGCGGCATGCAAGCCGCCGGCCGGAAGCAAGAAGGCGTAATCTGGTGTGTTCAGCTTGTCCCCGCGTATGGCCAACGCGTAGATGTCGATGGGGACCGCAGATGGTGAGGAATGGTTAAGAGTCTACCGATAGCTGTCCCTGTCGAGCACCCGTGGGCCACCATTGTCGTGCTCCTGGCTGCGGCGATCGTTTTTGGAGCAATCCCGCTGGCAATGGCCTGGTTGTGGGCTCGATTTTTTTCTCCCGCCAAGCCGGGGTTGCAGAAGAACGCGACGTACGAATGCGGACTGGAGGCCAAGGGCGATGCATGGATCCAGCTGGATGTTTCCTACTATCTGTACGCCATCGTCTTCCTGATCTTCGATGTGGAGGCAGTTTTTCTGCTGCCGTTTGCCGCGGCCTTCTCTGGCCTTTCGGTTGCGGCTTGTCTCGCTATGCTGGTTTTCCTGCTTCTATTGGTGGAAGGCCTGATCTGGGCCTGCCAAAAAGGTGTGTTGACTTGGGGCTAATGAGGTTTCCATGGACCAGGACTTAAAGACGGAGTTAAGCAAGCACGGAATATTTGCGACGACCTTTGAAGAGCTCTACAACTGGGGCCGCAAGAATTCGGTTTGGCCGCTCACCTTTGGCCTGGCGTGTTGCGCCATCGAAATGATTGCGACCACGATGGCGCGCTACGATCTGGCCCGCTTCGGAGCCGAGGTATTTCGGCCTTCGCCACGGCAGGCTGATTTGATGATCGTATCCGGAACTGTAACCAAGAAGATGGCTCCCCAGGTGGTTCGGCTGTACAACCAGATGCCGGAGCCGAAATACGTGATTGCCATGGGGGCGTGCGCTATCTCTGGCGGCCCCTTCCGCGACGGCTATAACGTGCTTAAGGGGATCGACCGTTACATACCTGTTGATGTCCATATACCCGGTTGTCCGCCCCGCCCGGAGGCACTGATTCACGCCTTCATGACCTTGCAGGAGAAGATCGGTGCCCAGCACCTTACCGGGGAGGCCAGGGCCAGGCATTTGAAGGCGGAGCTGCCGAGCGAGTTTCCCGTGCCGGAGTTCGGCGAGCACGGACTTGAGCCGGCGCAGAACAATGAGATCTTTCACAACCCACTGAAGGTGCTTCAGGGATGATGCTGGAGGAGATAAGGAGCCGGTTGCAGGCGGATATTCCGGGTTGCCAGGTGGAGCTGGTGGTCAATGGCAGTCCCTCGGCCCAGAACTCGCTGCTCATTGATCGCCAACACGGGCTCGCAGCAGCGCGGCTGCTTCGCGAAGGGCTGCAAATGGACTTTTGTTCCAATGTAACTGCGGTGGATTGGCCCGATCGCGAGCAGACAGACAAAGTTAAGACCAAACAAATTGTCGATGGGGTCGAGAAAGAAATAGAGCAGACCATCAAGACGACGGTTCCTGGCTTCCTGGAGGTGGTCTATCACCTGTTTTCGATGGCTAACAAGGACGGACCCGTGATCATCCGATTGCGCACGGTGAACCGGACTGAAGACGTCGCACTGCCGTCTCTGACGCCGGTTTGGAGGAGCGCGGAATTCCAGGAGCGAGAGGCTTTCGACCTTTACGGCATTGTGTTTGATGGGCATCCGGATCTGCGGCGCATCCTGATGTGGGAGGGTTTTACGGATCACCCCATGCGCAAAGATTATGTTCCTCCGCCTGACGATGACCTGGAAATACTGAGGGAGGGATGACACAGGTGGCGGTTCCCGGGGCCGAACAACACAACATCATGGAAATATCGATGGGGCCTCAGCACCCATCGACCCACGGTGTCTTCCGCATGGACGTTCGCCTGGATGGCGAGCGGGTTGTACGGCTGAAGCCGGTATTCGGCTATCTGCATCGCAATCACGAAAAAATCGCCGAGGCGGCCAGCTATCTGGCTGCGATTCCCTACACCGACAGGCTGGACTATCTCTGCTCGATGACCAACAACTGGGGGTACGCGCTGGCGGTCGAGAAGCTGGCCGGCATCGCGGTGCCGGAGCGCGCTGAGTATATCCGGGTGATCGTCTCTGAATTGACCAGGCTGCAGAATCACGCCGGCATGGTGGGGTTTCTGCTTCAGGATATGGGGGCGAGCGGGACGCCGCTGATGTACGCCTTCCGCGAGCGGGAAAGAGTTTTGGACCTGTTCGAATCCTTAAGCGGCGCGCGCATGATGTGTAACTACATGCGATTTGGCGGGGTGCGCGTGGATTGCTCCGCGGAATGGCTCAGGCGAGACGGCGAAGCTGGTGGCCGGATTTGACGGCTTCCTGGATGAGTTCGAGCAGCTGCTGACGGGTAACGAGATCCTGATGGCGCGAACCCAGGGAGTGGGTGTGCTGTCCGCGCGAACTGGCGATCAACGCCGGTATTACCGGGCCGGGCCTGCGCGCCAGCGGAGTGAATTATGACCTGCGCAAGGTAGACCGCTACGGCGTGTACGAACGGCTCCAGTTCCGTGTGCCGCTGGGCGAACACGGCGATGTGTTCGACCGGTACATGATGCGCGTGCTCGAGATGCGGGAATCTTTAAGAATTCTGGAGCAGGCCCTGCGCGATATTCCATCGGGGCCGATCATGGATCCCAAAGCCAGGCTGCGTGGCTTACGGCCCAAAGTAGGCGAAGCTTACGCACGGATTGAATCGCCTAAGGGGGAGCTGGGCTTCTATTTGATCAGTGACGGCTCGCCGAATCCGTACCGTTACCGAGTGCGGCCGCCCAGCCTGATCAATCTTACGGTGCTTGAGGATATGTGTTTGGGACAAAACATTGCCGATGTGGTGGTGATTCTGGGCAGCATTGATATTGTGATGGGGGAAGTCGACCGTTAATGATGCAGGAGCAGGTTGCAGAATGAGTGCGGCTTTCCCTGATGGGAAGAGACGATCTCAACGAAGGGCACGGCTTTAGCCGTGCCGTAGACCGCGTGCGAGTAGGACGGCTTTAGCCGCTGAGGTACGGTTTTTAGAAGGTAGTTTGCGCGTGAACGTGAGCATGGGAAAAGACGTACCTCAAGGGCTAAAGCCCTCAATGGCAGGGGGCTATATGGCACGGCTGAAGCCGTGCCCTTCGTTGAGGTTTTTGTGTTACGCAAAAAAGCCATTAAGCAAATGTGCCTTAAGTACTCAGAGCGAGGGCAAAACGAGATGTTAGGCATGGGTATTGTCAAAGGGTTGGCGGAAACTGCGCGAAACTTTCTGGGCAGCTTTGTTGATAAGGACCGCCTGGTAACGGTGCAGTTCCCCGAAGAGCGTCTGCCGGTGGCCGAGTCGGCGCGTAACTTCCCTTTTCTTATTTACGATGGCGTGGACCCGGAACAAGGCCTCCGCTGCGTGGCGTGCCAGATTTGCGAGAAGGAGTGCCCGCCACGATGCATCACGATCGAAAAGAGCAAAGACAAGAAGCCCGACTTTGTTGGCAAACCGCAGTTCTACCCAGCCGTCTTCGACATCGATGTATCGGTCTGCATGAGCTGCCAAATCTGCGTGGAGGTATGCCCGTTCGACGCTATTCGTATGGATAACGAATTCGAGCTAAGCACCGACGACCGCTTTGGCGGGCTCTTATGGACCAAGGAGAAGTTGGCGCAGCCGAATGAGCACTACATGGCCATCCATCCGACGGAAGCAGCCGAAGTAGAGGCCAGGCGAGCAGAAGAAAAGGCGCAAGCCGAAGCCAAGAAACAGCAACCCGCGGTGACGAAATAATGCCGGACCAGATGTTTGTGCTACTGAAGCACTGGCTCTTGGGCTACTCACCGGCGGCGATCCAACCGGCGGTCTCGATTTTGCTGACCATCGTTCCGATACTTCTTGTCTTCCCAGTGCTGTTCGCATTGACGACGGTTCTGGAACGCAAGGGATTGGGTCGAATTCAGAACCGCTACGGTCCGAACCGAGTGGGATTTTATGGCATCCTGCAGCCGATGGCGGATGCGTTGAAGTCTCTCACCAAAGAAGATATTGTTCCCGCCTCAGCGGACCACACGGTTCACTTTCTAGCTCCCCTGGTTCTATTGGCGGTGGCGTTTCTGCCCTATGCTGTTTTGCCTATCGGCCGGAATATGATCGCCGCCAACCTCGACGCCGGTGTGCTATTTTTCTTTGCCATTGGGGCGATTTCAGAGTTGTCTGTTTTTATGGCCGGGTGGTCAAGCCGTAACAAATACTCGCTGCTGGGCGCCATGCGCGCGGTGGCACAGATGATCAGCTACGAGGTGCCGCTGCTGCTCTCGTCCATTGCCGTCATCATGGCCGCCGGCTCTCTGTCGACGGTCGAGATCGTGGAGAAACAAGCCGGCTTCTCAGGAATTTTTCCCCACTGGTACGTATTGACGCCGTGGGGCTTCGCCGGTTTTGTCCTCTTTATGATCGCCGCGACTGCTGAGACCAATCGCTCCCCTTTTGATCTGCCGGAGGGAGAATCCGAGATTATTGCCGGATATTACATTGAGTATTCCGGCTTTAAATTCGCCCTGTTCTTTCTGGGAGAATACCTGGGGATGTTTGCCATTAGTGGCTTGGGAATCACCTTGTTTCTGGGCGGATGGTCGGCGCCCTTGCCTTTCCTTACCTGGATCCCATCCTGGATATGGTTCTTTGCCAAGCTAGTGGGGCTGATCATTGGATTCATCTGGGTGCGCGGCACTCTGCCCCGCCTGCGTATGGATCAGCTAATGAATTTCGCCTGGAAGTTTATGTTGCCCATGGCACTCGTGGTGGTGGTATCAGCCGGGGCTTGGCGCTTTCTTCCCCAGGGTTTGACGCGCTGGGTGGTCAGCACAGCGTTTATTGCCGTTGCCTATGCGTTGTTGGCCCGCGGCGTGGAGACCCGAAACAAGATTGCGAAACGAACCTATCGTTTTGCCGAGTGAGCTTCGAGTGAGCTTGATGAGCGCTACGTTTTTTATTCTCGCGGCAGTAACCCTGATTGGCGCATGCGCGGCGATGATGCTTCGCGGCCTGGTGCATTGCGCGCTGGCGCTGGCGATTGCCTTTGCCGGACTAGGAACGCTCTACCTTAACCTTGGCGCCCAGTTCCTGGGCCTGGCACAGTTGCTGGTCTACGTAGGCGCGATCGCCGTGCTCATCGTCTTCGTCATCCTGCTCACACGTGGCGGCGATAGCGACTCGCCGGCATTGTCCCCAACTGCTCTCCCGATCGCAGGGGTAGTGGTGGCAGCGGCGATCTTCGCCATCCTTGCCTGGGCGATCTTTCACAGCGTTGCCATCCATTCGCCTGGATTGCCTGCTCCCCAAGCCACCATCCGGCAGTTGGGCACTACGTTGATGGAAGGCTATGTACTGCCGCTGGAGGTGATCGGGCTGATGCTCACAGCAGCGCTCATAGGAGCCGTGATTGTTGCCATGAAGGAGAAACAGGACCCGCGATGACGGCTTTGGCAGGATGCTTGCTCGTTTCTTCCATGCTGTTTGCGGTTGGTCTTGCGGGTGCACTCACCCGCAGAAACACCATCCTGGTGTTGGTGGGTATTGAGCTGATGTTGAATGCCGCCAACCTCAACTTTGTTGCCTTTTGGCGTTTTGGACCCCATGCCGGAGCGGCGACTGGCATGATCTTTGTTCTATTCTCAATCGGCGTTGCGGCTGCGGAAGCGGCGGTTGGGCTCGCGCTTATCCTCGCAGTGTACCGGCACGCGAAAACTACCGATCTGAGCCAGCTCACCGGGAGGCCACAGTAGAGCTGCCTATGGCCTCGACGGTTTGGATCGTTCGCTACCTGTGGTTGATACCGGCACTCCCCATCCTGGCGGCTGGTATCGGTGCCCTGCTTAAGCAGCGCCAGCGCAGGTTCGCGGCTACCATCGCGATCACCTCCATGTGCTTTTCTTTGGTGCTGGCGGTGGTGGGCTTTGCCCATGTCCTCTTGCAACCGGAGCGGTCTATCTTCAATTTTCCGTGGATGCAATTCGGGTCCGAATGGATAAAGTTGGGTTGGGTGCTGGACCCCCTGGCAGCGGTCATGCTGGTGATGGTCACTTTCGTCGGATTGCTGATCTTTATCTACAGCGTGGCGTATATGCACCACGACGAAAACTTCACCCGGTTCTTCTGCTTTCTCTCCCTCTTTGCGGGCGCGATGCTGGGTTTGCTGATCGCCAATAGCCTGTTGCTGCTGTTTATGTGTTGGGAGGTCGTCGGGCTCACGTCGTACCTGCTGATTGGTTTTTGGTACGAACGGCCTGCCGCAGCCGCTGCGGCCAAGAAGGCTTTCATTACGACGCGGATCGGTGACCTCGGCCTTTTGTTGGGAATGGTGTGGCTTTACGGGCAAAGTGGCACGCTGCTTTTTTACGACCACGGCGCTGGATGCATGGAGCATACCGCTCTCTCCATACTGGCGACCCAGACTGTTGGATTTGGGATGGCGGCCTCGACCGGCATCGCGCTGCTCATCTTTTGCGGAGCAGTGGGGAAATCTGGACAGCTGCCGCTGCATGTCTGGCTGCCGGATGCGATGGAAGGCCCGACACCGGTGAGTGCCCTGATTCACGCTGCGACCATGGTGGCTGCAGGCGTCTACCTGGTGGCGCGAGTGTATCCCCTTATGAGCGCATCATCAAGCGCCTCGGCGAGCGGAGCAGGGGGCGGGGCGCTCGAGGTGGTCACCTGGGTTGGCGCTCTGACTGCAATCTTTGCCGCGCTCGTGGCTGTGGCACAGGACGATATCAAACGCATTCTGGCTTACTCGACCGTCTCGCAGCTCGGCTACATGATGATGGGCATCGGCGTCGGTGGGGTGGCGGTAGGCGTCTTTCACCTTATTGCCCATGCATTTTTCAAAGCGCTGCTGTTTCTCGGCGCGGGATCGGTGATCCACGGCTTAATGGGAGAGCAGGACATTCGCGAAATGGGAGGCATCCGCAAATGGATGCCGTTGACGTTTGCAACGTACGCGGTGGGGACGCTGGCATTATGCGGGTTCCCTTTCTTCTTCTCCGGCTTTTGGAGCAAGGATGCGATCCTGCATGCTGCTTATGAGTGGAACGGCTCACGAGTGCCCTTTTATCTGGGCGCGATCGGAGCATTGCTTACAGCCTTCTACATGACGCGCCAGGTCTGCTACGTCTTCTTCGGCGCCAGGCGCAGGGATCCAGCGCCGGAACCGATTGAACCATCGGAGACTGCAGCGTCCGATCCACACGAGGCGGCTCATGAGAGTCCGGCTGCGATGACGACACCGTTAATACTGCTGGCCGGTTTTGCAGTTCTGCTGGGATTCATTGGAACTCCGGCATGGCCATGGTTTCAGCATTTTCTGGACATGAGGCGTGCCGGTCTGGACTTCGGGCAACTTGCGGAAAACGGACTGCTCCCACTTATGCTGGCCTCGTCGTTGCTGGTCTTCGCCGGCCTGGGCCTCGGTTGGTGGATGTATGGGCGAAAGCCGATCCAGCGTGCCGCTAACGCGGATGCGTTGGAGCAGCTGCAGCCGGCGGTCTTCCATGCGCTGCGCAAAGGCCTCTTCATCGACGAGCTCTACGCGCTGACGATTCTACGGCTGGCGTGGTGGATCGCGTGCACAGCGAATTGGCTGGAACGATGGCTTTGGAGCGGCATTCCGGTAGCCGTGTCGGCGCTCACCAAAGGGCTTGGATGGATCGATTTCTCGCTCGACCGTTGGGTCGTGAACAAGGGATTCGACGAAGGATGTGACGGCGTGGCGGATGGCGGGCGATTGCTGGCGCGCTTGCAGGATGGACGCATCCAGAATTATCTGCGGCTGCTGGGCGCCGCAGTGGCCGCTTTGGCTCTCTTTCTGCTGCTGGGACACAAAGGATGAGCAGCAACTTCCCCTCAGTCAGCGTGCTCACCTTGCTTCCTTTCCTGGGCGGAATTGCGGTGTTTTTGCTCGGCCGAGGCGGACGTTCCGCGGCCCGGTTAACCGCCGTGGTTTTTGCCGCAGCAGCGGTTGCGTATACACTCCTGCTTTGGGTCCGATTTCAGCCGGCGCTGCCCGGGATGCAAATGCAGGAATTGCACCCATGGGAACCGGCGATTGGACTTGCCTACCACGTCGGCGTAGATGGCCTGAGCCTGCTCATGCTGGCAGTCTCCTCCATCGTAGTGCTCATGGCGGTTGCTGCTTCCTGGAGCAACCCTAAACAAGGGCCGGTTTATTTCTGCCTGCTGCTCTTTTTGGAGACTGGCCTCTTCGGCACCTTTACTGCGTTGAACTTTCTTCACTGGTTCCTTTTCTGGGAGCTGAGCTTGATCCCCGCGTTTTTCATGATTCGCTTGTGGGGAAGCGCAGGACGTGCGCGGGCCGCGACGCAATTTTTTGTTTACACCATGGTGGGCAGCATTACGTTGCTGCTGGCCTTCCTCGCTCTCTTTCTGGCTAGCGGCACCTTCGACTTTGTTGAGCTGACCCAGATGGCGCAGACAGGACAGCTGGCCGCCGCGATCAGCCAAAACCTGCACTGGCGGCAGTGGGACGGTGGCCACATCACCATGCTCCTGTTTTGCGGAGCATTCCTGGGATTTGCAGTCAAGACGCCGGTGGTTCCGTTTCACGGCTGGCTGGCTTCCGCATATTCAGAAGCGGCACCGGAGACTACTATGGCGCTGACCGGCGCGCTGTCGAAAATGGGGGTGTATGGATTTCTCAGGATCCTGCTGCCCATTTTCCCCGAGCAGATGTGGCGCGCGCGAACCGTTCTTCTTTGGTTGGCCATCGCTACGATCGTACTTCCCGCATTCGCCGCCTGGGCGCAAACAGACTTAAAGAGAATGTTTGCCTACTCTTCGATTAACCACCTGGGGTATTGCCTATTGGGCATCGTTGCCGTAACCGGCTCTACCGGCGCGGATGCAAGCCAGGTGAGCGCCAAGGCCGCCGCGCTTACCGGGGTGATGCTGCAGCTGTTCAGCCACGCCGTGACCGCCGCGGCGCTCTTCTGGTTTTTAGCGCTGCTCGAAAGACGCAGCGGCGGCTTGACCGGCCTGAATGATTTCGGAGGGCTGCGCCGCCCGCTGCCGGTATTCAGCGGGCTGATGGGGATCACGCTCTTCGCATCTCTCGGTTTACCCGGACTCATAGGCTTCCCAGGAGAATTTCTGATCTTCAAAGGAGTCTTCCCGCTCGACTGGTGGGCAGCCGCACTCGCGTTGCTCGGTTTGCTGATGACCGCCGTCTTTCTGCTCACGATTGTGCAGCGCGTTTTTTCAGGCCCCTTGCACGGTCGATGGGCGGGCATGCCGGACCTTACCCTGGCCGAACGGTGCATGTTCGCGCCCGCGATCGCCGTCATGTTCAT
The DNA here is from genome assembly GCA_963717225.1 of uncultured Acidobacteriaceae bacterium. Lineage (GTDB taxonomy): Bacteria > Acidobacteriota > Terriglobia > Terriglobales > Acidobacteriaceae > PALSA-350. The sequence continues at coordinate 90,130 of CAVQWB010000048.1, forward strand.
CGTGGGACTGTACCCACAACTGATCAGCGGCATGGTGCATGGCACAGTGATGCAGTTTGTCGGCCTGGTGAGGTATTGATCATGCTTGCCTGGACGATCTACCTCTCGTTTATTGGCGCGGTTGCGATTGCGGTCATGCCCGGGAATAGCCCGGCGGTTGCCCGCGTCACGGCTTTGCTTACCACACTCGCAGGATTGGGTATCGCGATCGCGGCTGTGGCTCAGGAACGAACGGGTCAGCTGATCACCATCGTGAGAACGCCGTGGATACCGCGGCTGGGGATCGAATATCATCTAGCCGCTGATGGAATCAGCCTGGTCCTGGTCTTGCTGACCGGAATTGCAGCCGTCGCCGGCGTACTTTTTTCCTGGAATATCGAACGGCGGGTGAAGGATTTCTTTGCTCTCTACCTGTTGCTGATTGGCGCCGTATACGGTGTCTTCCTGAGCTTCGATCTTTTCCTGCTGTTTGTCTTTTATGAGTTGGCGATCATTCCGAAGTATTTTCTGATTGCGATCTGGGGATCGACACGGCGCGAGTATGCCGCCATGAAGCTGGTGCTCTACTCCTTTGGGGGAAGCGCCTTGGTGTTGGCCGGCTTGATTGGCGCGTTTGTTGTTTCTGGTCAGCGCACGCTGAGCCTGGAGACGATGGCGCACTTTCCGTTTCCGGTGCATTTCCAGATGTGGGCCTTCCCGTTGGTATTTGTGGGATTCGCCGTGCTTGCCGGCATGTGGCCCTTTCATACCTGGGCGCCGACTGGCCATGCCGCCGCTCCCACCGCAGCTTCGATGCTGTTGGCAGGCGTGGTGATGAAACTGGGGGCCTACGGGTGTTTGCGCGTGGCGATGATGCTGTTTCCCCGCGGGCTCGATCCGTGGGGATTCCGCGTGATCGGGTTCGGTTCGTGGCAGCAGGTCTTCGCCGTGCTCGCGCTCATCGGCATCGTATACGGCGCAAGCATTGCGCTGGTGCAAAAGGATCTCAAGTTTGTCGTCGGCTACTCCAGTGTCAGCCATATGGGCTTTGTGCTGCTGGGCCTGATGACTCTGAACCAGATTGGCTTGTCTGGCGCTGTGTATCAGATGTTCTCCCACGGAATCATTGCCGGGCTGCTGTTTGCCGTGGTGGGGCGCATGGTCTATGACCGCACTCATACGCGCGACCTGGCCGAGCTCGCGCGTATTCCCCTCGGCCGTCTGATTCCGTTTGCTGCAGTGACGTTTGTCCTGGCGTTTATGGCCTCAGTTGGGCTGCCTGGGTTTAGCGGGTTCATTGCCGAGTTGGAGGTGCTGATCGGCAGCTGGCGCGCATTTCCCTGGATGGCCTGGATTGCCGGCCTGGGAATCCTGATCGGCATTGCCTTTTCGTGGCGCGCGCTGCAAGCCACTTTTTTTGGCGAGCCCACGGCCCCGCCTGACCACGTGCTGCCGCCGATTAGCCTTCCCGAGCGCGTTGGAGCGTGTCTGCTGTTGGTGAGCACGATTTTAATGGGCCTGTATCCCAAGCTGCTGATGGATCTGATTGTGCCCAGTCTCAACGGGCCACTCTTCGAGCAGCTTCGCCAAGGTGGGTGGCGATGAGCGGAGCCGGCTACCCAGAACTGCTATGGTTGACGGCGCCTGAGATCTTAGTGGCGCTGGCTGCGCTCCTGGTGCTGGTGCTCGACCTCAGCTTTCTGCGCCGGTCTGCGCTCGCGATGCGTTTTCGTATCACCAGCCTCATTGCCTGCATTGGATGCGTTATGGCGCTGCTGGTGCTGCTGAAATTCCCTGCGCAGGGCGAGCTGCCCGCGGGAATGCTGGTCGTGAACCCACTGACCCAGCTGGTGGAGATCGCTCTTTTGGCGCTGGCGATTCTTGTACTCCTCCTGGTTAGCTCCGCGCGCTTTACCACCCATGTGGGCGAGTATTGCTCCCTGATTCTATTTGCCACCACTGCGATGATGCTGTTGGTGAGCACCCAGAATCTGCTGGTTATCTTCATCACCATCGAGTTTCTGAGTCTCTCGCTATACATCCTTACCGCGTTTGACAAACAGAGCCGGCCATCGGCAGAAGCCGGGCTGAAATATTTTCTCTTCGGCGGAATGTCGGCAGGGATTCTACTCTTTGGCATGAGCTTGCTCTACGGCCTTTCCGGCTCGTTAGCGCTCGAACGTATTGCGATCGCGGTCAACGCTTCTCCGGGTGATCCGCTGTTGACGCTCGGGATCGTCATGGTGCTGGCGGGGTTGGGTTTCAAGATTGCGGCTGCGCCTTTCCACATGTGGGCTCCGGAGGTGTACCAGGGAGCGCCCACCTGCAGCGCCGCGTTGGTCGCGTCCAGTTCCAAGGTCGCCAGCTTCTTCATTCTGTTTCTGCTCTTTTCTGTGGGGCTGATGGGCGCAGCAGGTAATGCCGCGTGGGGAAATCACTCTGCCGGCTGGGCACCGTTGATCGCGCTTCTCGCCGTGGTCTCGATGCTCTGGGGCAACCTGGCGGCGATCGCGCAAAGCAGCATACGGCGGCTGTTAGCCTACTCTGCGATCGGGCACGCGGGGTATATGTTGATTGCGCTGGTGGCCCATAGCCGGCAGAGTTTTATCTCGCTGGTGTACTACGTCATTACGTACGCATTGGCGACCGTAGGCGCCTTTGGAGTGCTCGTCGCGCTGGAGGATGAAGGGGTAGACAGGATTACGGATTTTCGCGGGCTGGCTAAGCGCGCTCCGGATCTGTCGTTTTGCCTGCTGGTCTTTTTGCTTTCCCTGGCCGGGATTCCTCCGCTGGCAGGCTTCTTTGGCAAGTTCTACGTATTTGTTTCGGCACTGGATGTCGCGGCTCACTCCGGTTTGCTGTGGCTGGTGTTGTTGGCGCTGGCTATGAGTGTGGTTTCGTTTTATTACTATCTGAAGGTTCTTAAACAAGCGTACGTTGCCGAGCCTGCGACGGGAGCGGCGGCCATACGGGTGCCGGCGACGACCCGAATCGCGCTGTGGGTCACAGCCGCGTTGGTTGTGCTTCTCGGCTGTTTCCCGGATTTGCTGCTCAACCGAATCGCTACTGCGTTCCATTGAGTTCGTTCATCGCCTAACCACCGTCTTGGAATCTGGACGGGTGCCCCATGTTCGCCCCAGCGTACATGGGCCGAAAACGGATTTTTCAAATGCTTTCACTCCATGCTCGAGAATTCCTGCTCTTGGCCGCGGTTCCTTTGTCCGCCAAGCAGAAGCGTTGGAAGGGGCTACGCCCCATCTTTCTCGGCCCATGTACGCTGAGGCGAACATGGGGCACCCGTCCAGGGAAGAGGGTTCGTTGTTTGCTCCACCTTCAGCAGTGCCAATTAACTTCGGCCCCTAGCCCTGTCTTCTGTGGGACAAATCAATAAAATGACACCCATGACGCAAGCTGATCCGAATCGCGAAGCTTCTCTGGCGCGAGGTTTCCGCGATGTGGACACGGCCGGCGTAGACAAGCTGGCGCGTTGTCTCACATACATGGACGCCCTTCCCGCGTTTCAGCAATACAAAAACACCATGCTCGAGATGATGAATCCGCAGCGCGGGTCGGTCATTGCGGACCTTGGTTGTGGACTGGGTTTCGACGTGCGGCGCCTGGCTGCATTGGTCGGTCCGGAAGGGCGCGCCATCGGTGTGGACGCCAGTCAGGCACTGATTGAAACCGCGCGTTCCATGAGCGGCGGATTGCACGCTGTCGAATTTATTCAGTCAGATATTCAGCGTCTACCCTTTGCGAGCGGCTCTCTCAATTCTTGCAAGGTAGACCGAACCCTGCAACACGTGAAGCGGCCTGCCACGGTTCTCGACGAGATGTTCCGATCGGTATGTTCCGGCGGCGCGGTCGTATGCGCCGAGCCTGATTGGGGAACCTTCGCCATCGACGATGCCCAGCACCCAATCGCTCGGCAAATCGCCCATTCCTGGCGTGAAGGCTTTCGAAATCCACGCGTCGGAAGCGAGCTCAGAGAACTCCTTAAAGATGCCGGCTTCGTCGATCTCCAAGTCCGGGAATTTGTGTTGTCGACCCCTGACTTTGAGAGCTCCGATATCGTGTTCGATATCACGCAAACCGCCTCGCAATTGGCGAGAACCACCAGAAACGATGAAGTCTTAATCTGGCTTGCGAATCTCCGCGATCGCCAGAACCCGCTCTGTTGTTCCGTAACTCTCGTGATCAATTTCGGAAAGAAACCTTGAATCCCTGGTCGGGTTGAATAGATTCACCAAAGGAGAAACCATGCCCCTCGTTCGCATTGACTTCCTTGAAGGAAAACAACCGGACTACGGAGTTCAGGTTGGCCTGATTGTCGCACGGGCACTATCCGAAGTTTTGAACGTCCCAACGGACGACCTTTTCCAGGTCATCGCCACCCATCCCAAAACCGGCTTGCAGTTTGATCGGAACTACCTTGGCATCCACCGATCGGATGACTCCATATTTGTGCAGATCACGCTCAATGGCGGCAGAACGGTTGAGATGAAACAGCGCTTCTACAAAGCTGTGGCCGACCGTCTGCACGAAGGCCTCAAGGTGCGCAGAGAAGATGTCTTGATCAACCTGGTAGAAGTTCCGAAGGAAAATTGGTCATTCGGCAATGGCGAAGCTCAATACGCACCCAGTGCACTTGCGTGAAGCTTTTGCAATGTACAAAACGACTGACTAGTGATATGACTAGTTAGAGTGGAGGTTTCTGCTGTGGCGTGGCAAGTGCAAGACGCAAAAGCACGATTCAGTGAGTTACTCGATGCTAGCCTTCGGGACGGACCGCAAGTGGTGACCCGCCGCGGCGTCGAAGCTGCCGTATTGGTGCCGATTGAAGAGTGGCGTCGCCTGAAGCACGCGGCTCGGCCTACGCTCAAGCAGATTCTGCTTTCTCCCGATGCCCGGTTCGAGATTCCGATTCCTGAGCGCGGCGGGCTACGCCGGCGGCAATCACGTGAGCTTGCTTAATGTACTTGTTGGACACGAATGTCGTGTCGGAACTCCGTAAGCCAAAGCCGCACGGCGCAGTGGTCGCCTGGATTCAGAGCGTACCAGACGACCAATTATTCATTTCCGCTCTATCCTTTGGAGAGTTGCAAGCGGGAGCCGAGCGCACCCGAAGGCAAGATCAGGGGAAAGGTGCAACTATCGAAGCCTGGATCGACCAACTTTCCGAGGCCTATGAAGTAGTGCCCATGGACGCCAGCATGTTTCGCGAATGGGCGCGCCTAATGGAAGGAAGATCTGAGCACCTGCTTGAAGATGCAATGATTGCAGCCACAGCACGCATCCGCGGGCTCGTTGTAGCCACGCGCAACGTTCGTGGCTTCAAGGGCTTGGCAGTGGAGGTTTTCAATCCCTTCACCTTTAGGACGTAAAATCACGCCTGCCCGTGCGCCAATTGGATGTGCCTGCCCGTTCCATAGTTGTGGGCGGCGAAGGTATCGCGGATGTCTTCATAGAGCGGGGCAATGATCGTTGCCAGACTCTCAGCAAGGCCCAACACATCGGACGCCTGGGTGGGGACCGGAATACCGGCGTCCTGGTAGTACTTGTGAATGGCCTCCTGGAATTGCGCGGCCGATACGCTGATGTCCGGCACCCCGGTGACTGGCTTCCCGCTTGCCTCACTCGCCATGGCATGCATCACCTGGGCAACGTCCTTTTCGAACGCGACGCCGGCTTGAGCGATCGGCTCGGGCAAATTGCTAAGTGGTTTGTTCACCAGGTACTGCACAGAAGTGATTTGGACCTGAAGCAGGGTGCGGATGGAAGGCTGCCATCGCCGTAAGTCCTCACGGATTTGCAGCTTTCGCTGACGCGAGGGGCCGAACTCGAAGAGGACCGCGTCGGCTTGCGTCGACACTGCCGGGAAACCGGCGTTGAGCTGATCGCGCAACTGGCGAATGCGCCTGATGGCTTTTATCTGATCTTTCTCCAGCAACTGCTCGGTCAACTCCGCAAACATGTCCAGGTTGCGTGCAAAGAGCCGCTGCATTTCATCAAGAGCATTCTTCTGCCATAAACGATCGTAGATGAGCCACATCGACATCAAGCCAAGGAGAACCCCGAAGACACGGTCGCGGGCAATGGAGAGCGAAGTCTGGATGGTGAATTCCTGAAGATTGATGAGGTAAAAGGCGAGGGCGAGCTGCACGCCAAGATAGGAAAGTCTCGGGGACGAGGTCGCAATCCATGAGGAGAGGGCGGTGACAGCCATGAATAAGAGAGTGAACCCGGCAATCGAGTCGAGGTAGGGCAGCACAAAAATCTGCGCTCCAAAGCCAATGATGATGCCGCCAACGATCACGCCTCCGAGCCGCAAGAATTGCTTTTGCCGCGATGAGCCGATGGTGGAGAGTGCGGTGATAATGCAAGTCGCGATGGACGTACTGAGCCCTGGCCAGTCAATCGCTGTGTAAATGATGTAAGTGGCCATGGAGGCCATGGTGCCGCGCACGGCAAATTGCACGTGGGCCGGGTTGGAAAAGGCATCACGAGCAAAATAGTGCGTGGGCTGTTCCTCGTCCAAAGGAGCGGTAGCAAGCTCGTGGATGGTACTCGACCCCGAAAAAGCGTCTGGCATGAGCGCCACGATTCTTTCCATCGCGGTCAAGAAGGGCAGCTGCGAGGGTTCGGGCTGCGCAGGCCGCTGGATCCTTTCCGGCAGCCGCTTTTCCGCCAAAGCTTTGACGAGTTGGTCGATGGCGTCTGCCAGGCGCTGGCACCGGGCTTTATCGGTCGCGTCGATATGCGACGCGAGGTCATCAGTCCCCGCCGCCTTCGCGCGCTCTTCGAGAGATCGTTGGAAATTGGCGGCGACGTCCACCAATTGCCCCAACAGGGCAACAGCGGTGCCGATTTGCGCCTTGAAATGCAGGCCGTATTGAGAGCGGAGGATGAGCCTTCGCAACCTGGCGGTACCGACACTGGAATAGAGGGATAGACTCTTTGCCGAGGCGCCGTCCAGAGGCTGCTCTGCCGCTGCGCTGCGCAAAACCGCCTCCACCGTCTGCAGACGGTGTTCGATGCCTTCGGTCAGGTCAGTGGCTGGATGGACGCGGCGAAAAACGTACTCCACAATGATGGATATCACTATGCCTATCGCGACCACGCCGCCTAACCATAGTGTGTCCGAGACGCGGTCGTTTATGTTGAGCGTGTTTCGATCCCATAGGGGTATGGCGCCGGCAATGGTGAACCCAAAGGCCACCGCTGTGCCATAGTCGTTGGTGATGCTGATCAGGAAGAAGGACACAAAGAGGCTTACACCAACCGCCAGGAAGTGAGTCAGCGGATCGGCAACAAACATGGCGGCGCCGATCAAGGTGTAGATGGTAGCCAGCATAAAAGCGGCAATCGCCTTGAGGCCGGAGACAAGGGTCGCAGTGGGATTTTCGCGGCTTAGGAATAGAGTAAAAATTGCGCCCAGAAAGCCGTTGGGAATCTGGAACGTCATGATCACCAGCATCACGAGGGTCGCAGCGATGGTGACTCGGCCCACGACCCAGGCCCTGCCCGGATAAGGCGCGAGCTCAGTCTTGAGGAAACTCCAAAGCCATTTCCCTGCGTCATCGATGGAGTTCAGGTGGGAGACAGACGGCAACGCTTTGCCTGCGGACGCCATGGCTATTTCCATCCACGAATGACAACCACTGCGGACTCGCTCAAACGGAAAGGCTCAGTCTCTGGCGCATTGATGCGCACCCGCACCGGATAGCGCGTCGCCAGATGCACCCAGTTCAACGATCGTTGCACGTCCGGCAATCCGGTAGGAGGTAAACGTCCCCACCAGTGTGGAATCAGGCTGCACGCCGTAGCCGACGCTGTCGACGATGCCGTCATATCTCACCGAAGGACGGGAGAGAACGTAAACGTCAGCATGCATGCCAGGCAGGATATGATGCAACTGTGTCTCGCGGAAATTCGCGACTGCCCACCACACGCGGGTATCAATCAGCGTAAACACCTGCTGCCCGGTATGGGCATAAGCACCCCGGGAGATGGTCAGGTTGGTCACGCGCGCATCAAAGGGCGCGTACACCCTGCAATTGTTCAGGTTGTACTCCGCGGTGCGAATGGCTGAGGCTCGGCCCTCACGCTGGGCGGTGAGCGGATCAAGGGTAAGCACGCTATGTTGCGATTGATCAAGTTGCGCGTGGCTTTGCTCCCTTGCGGCCTTTGTCTGCTCGTACTGGGCCTGCGCGGAGACTACCTGGGTCTGTGCTAAAAGCAGTTGTGAGCGAAGCTGCTGCACAGTCTGTTGCCTGGCGGTGACCGCGGTTCTGACCTGATCCACCTGGTCGACGGTGACGAATTGTTTGGCCAGCAATGGCTCAATGCGATGAAAGTTGTTGGTCTGGTAAGCCAGTTCCGCATTCGCGCTGTCGAGTGCTGCCTGCGCGGCGGCGACATTGGCCTTGGCTTCACCGACCGCGGCGGCGGCGCGATCGACGTTCGCGGTAGCGCTATCGGTATTGGCCCGCGCGGCACCTACGGCGCTCACCTGCGAGGCGATGGTTCGGCGTTGATCGACAATCTGGCCTTCGAGCGTGGCCAAATCAGACCTTGCTTTCTCGGCCGCGTATTCGTAGGGCCGCGGGTCGATTTCGAACAAGAGCTCGCCCTGTTTGCGAAATTGGTTGTCCTGCACGGCAAGTTGAGTGATGGGGCCATCGACCTGGGGAGCGATGCCAATGAAATTGGCAAATACTTCCGCATCATCCGTGCGCGGGTGGTTGTTGGTCCGGATGATGACCAGGGCTCCCGTAAGGAAGGCGGCGGCAACGATAACAATGCTGACGATCCTGCCGAGGCTCCGGCGCTGCGGATCCGTTTCGCTTTCGGGCATCGCATCTCCTCCCGGATTAACTGAAGAACACAAGCCAAAGGGTGAAGGTGAAAAACGCAGTCAAGCAGGGATACACCAGGATCAGGGGGGCCAGAAGCTGATCCTCAAGCTTGATACGCACAAAGAACAAGCGGACGACAACGGCGAGCAGAATGCCGATTACGCCGCATAGGATCCATGCGGGAAAAAACGAGCCAAGGATATTGAACGTAGGCGCACGGGAACATCCGGCGGCCAAAAGCTGCGGAGCGAACAACACCCCGGCCACGGCTACACGTTGTATGCCTTGGCTGCGCGGCATTTGCAATCTTCGAGTCCATCTACTTCCGTTGCATTTTGGTGGCATGGTTTCACGGCCCTTTCGCATGAAGCAGGTCGCCTGTCTGGAACGCTAGCGCAGCCACACCGGTCAGCAATTGGGTCCGCGCACTCACATCGGCAGTGCGCGCGGCAGCTAGGGTACGTTGTGCTGAGACTACATCGATCTGGCTGCGCACGCCGTAATTGTAGGATTGTAATGCGGCGTTGTAGGAAGAAGACGCCGCATCCAGCAACGCGGCGGCTGCCTTTTGTTGACGCAGTGCCGTACGAGCAGTGGAGTATGCGGTCCAGACATCGTTTTCCACCTGATCGCGGATGGCATCGACTTCGGCAGCGGCCTGTTTTTGATCGGCCTTCGCTCGCGCCACTCGACTCTCGCGTGCGAAACCGTCAAACAGCGTCCAGGTAAGGCTGAAGTGTGCATCCCAGAACTCCTGATTCGGGGAATAAACACCGGGGTCCTGATCCTGCTCGCCGTAAGTCTTATTAAGACCAACCGTGCCACCAAGGGTGAGGGTGGGTAAGTAAGCAGTCTTTGTGGCTTTCACTTCGGCATTCGCCGCGCGCAGTTCCGCGACTCGTTGCATGAGATCTGGCCGCTGCGCCAGAGCCCGGTCGATGGAGCTCTCGACAGTGCTGGTCAAATCCTGCGGAATGGTCAAGGATTGAATGCTCTCTACCTGCAACGGTATGGTCGGCGAAATACCGAGGGCAGTGGCTAGATCCCCGTGGGCGATCTCAGAGGCTCCCAACGCAGCCTGCAAATCGTAGTCTGCCTGCGCAGCCGCGCTGCGGGCCTCAAGCACGTCGGGCAGCGTAGCCAGGCCGAGTTCCAAACGTGCTTCCGCAGCCTGTTGCACGGTCTGCGCATTTTTAAGGTTCGCTTCCGCCGCGTCCTCCTGCCCCTTGGTGTTAAGCACCCGGTAGTAAGCCGCCATGACCTGGTAGATGACCTTGCGATGGGTGTCATTGAAGAGGAAGTTGGCGGCGAGCAGATCGTTCCTGCTGATAGCGATCTCATCCAGGCGCCTGCCGAAATCGAAGACGGTGTAATCCACCTCGAGAGCAGGCCCGTAGGACTGCAATGTCTGGCGAATGTAATCGGGCGCGAACAATATCTTGGTACGAACGCTTTCCGCGACCACGGCCGCCGCCACGGTCGGATACAAAGTCGATTTGCTGACACCGAGGTCGGCGGCCTTGGCCTTCGCGTTCTCCCAGGCCACGCGTGTTTCAGGATTGTTTTTCTCGGCAAGATTGACCAGTTCAGCAAGCGCGTATGTTTTGGCTGGGTCAGGAACAACCAGCGGGGCCGAGCGCGCCGGGGCCGGCATGGACAAAGTCGACTGCCAGGGCTGATTTGGGGAAGCTGGGGCTCTCTGAGCAGATGCGGACCCTGCTGCAAGCAACACGCCGAGCATGGTGACCGAGTTGGTAAGAGATCGCAGCATTCCCGATGCGCCGATATGCAGAGCCGATTCCCCTATAGATGTATACGCCGGACGGTGGTCGTGCACATCTAAAGGTAATTTGGTCCGAGCAACCGGATGATAGCATTCCGCTTCCGCGAAAGGGAGAGCGATGGAATGAGATGGGTAGGGTGCAGGTCGCGGAACTTCGCCTGGCGCGGAGGAGGGGGACGGACCGAATTCACCACATCGCGTTTATGCGAGCCCCGGATTTCCTGTCGAGCTCACCTGCTTAGCAAACTGCCTGCGGCTTTCCTTAAGAGAAAGCCGCACCCGTGTCCACAACGTGCGCTGCGTGGTAGGAATCAGGGGTGCGACCGCGAGGCCAACGGCGAATATCGAATCTGACGTTGCCGCGCAGGAGAAGGTGAAGGATACAAATCCCGGGTGTTGACACAAGAAGCAAACGGGCGGTTTGTTGTCCGCCCGTTGTTCGCGATGAATTCTGGAATGGACTACCGATAGGAATTGGAAATAAGAACTTGCAGGTTAAGAGGAGTAGCAATGGGTTGGTTGCTGACCATGCCAGGTGCGAACCGGTACTGACTCACGGCCGCGAGAACGCTTGCGTCTACTCCCGCGCCAGCCGACTGGACGATCTTCAGGTCAGAGGGCTTACCAGTCTTATCGACGATCATGCCAACAACGACCTTGCAGTCATTGTTGAGCAGGCGAGCGGTGCCAGCCGAATCGGCTACGACATCAACGGTGTAAATCAACTTGGGAGGGGTAACTCCAGTTGAAATGCGCTTGACTTGTGGAGCAGGTCCGTTGCCGGCGACCTGGGTTGGGGCAGGCGTGCTTGCCTGGGCATGAAGCATAACGGAGGACAGAGAGAATATGGCTACTATGAATTTACGCATGATATCTATCTCCAGAGTTAAGGGTGCCCGTCACCAACATATCCCCGTCAATATTCGATTGTCAACAACATTCTTTGGACCATGCATTTCATTAGGAATTGTTCATATTTGTTTACTACCAAGTGACCCTATTTTTAAATGACTACCCAAAGCTAAGGGTTCGTGCAGGCAACGCCGATCGCCGGCGAAAAATCCGCAGGAGACGGAAATGCGTGACCTAAGCCGGAGTGAAAGGGTGCGAACTTATTGTGGAGGCGGCGCGGTTCTGGGGAACGACCGGGCGAGGTAGTCGGTGATCTGGTCGAATTCTTCGTCGGTGGCGACGGCTCCTCGTGCGGACATATTCTGCACCACGCCATTCCATTCCTGCGCGCTAAGGTGTTGGTTGGCCGCAACCTCTGGTGAGTGGCAACCGGAACAAACTCTGACCATCAGATCGTGCCCCGGCCCGGGCGGCAAGTGATTCCCTGCGGAAGGCACAGAGGCCATGGCGTTCGCCGCAGACGAAGCGTTCTGCGGTTTAGCGAGCGACTGGGTTAACGTGCCGGTGCTCTCAGTGCCGGATAGGCTGAAGACCACCACAGAGTCGCCGGCCAACGCAGCACCGATTCCGAAACCACCAGTGGCGACGACGGCGATGTATTGCTGCCCCTTCGCATCCGCGTAACTGATGGGAGTGGCCTCAGCCGAGGCTGGTAATTTTACCGTCCATATTTCCTTGCCTGTCCTGGTGTCGAAGGCACGAAAGCGGGCATCATCCGTGGCGCCGACAAAGGTCAGGCCGCCGGCGGTGACGATAGCACCGCCAAGGCCTGGCCGGCCGGTGTTCTGCTTGCCTGGAGGTAAGCTGTCGGTCACTCCCAGCGTCGTTCGCCATGCGATCCTGCCGGTGTTTACATCGACCGCGACCAACTGGCCCCACGGCGTCGGGGTGCAGGGCAGATGATCAGCGGGGTTCCAGAAGCGGACGGTACCGGCGAGCGGACCGGAATTAGAATAGCTACCGTCCGGGTTACGAATGATCCGCATCGGCTGGCCCAGGTTGTTCACATTGACCACAAACAAACCCAGCCTGGGATCGAAAGCACCGCCATAGTAGTTGACGCCACCCTGCGTACCGGGCAGGGTGACCGTGTAGCGATCGAGCGCGGTCGGGGTATAAGGCACTGCGCCCAGCAGCATGTTGTTGCTGTCAACATATTGCTCGCACCACGCCTTGTGTTCCGGCGTGTCCTGATACAGGTTGTTGCGGTTCAGCGTATTTTGCGCCAGCGGCTCCGGCAGAAGCGGAAACGGCTGGGTAGGCGACGTCTGTTCCCCAGGAACATCGCTTTTGGGGACAGGCCGTTCCTCAACTCCGTAGATAGGCTTGCCGGTAACCCGATCGAGAATGAACATCAGTGCATTCTTGTTGACCGTGGCCACTGCCGGAATGGTTTTGCCATTGTGGTTTACGTCAAACAATGTCGGTGGCGTTTCCAGGTCCAGGTCCCAGATATCATGGTGAACCACCTGGAAGTACCACAACAACTTGCCGGTGTCGGCGTTGACCGCGACCAGAGATGAGTCGAAAAGATTGTTCCCGGGGCGGTCGACGCCCACGCGGTCGTTGTTGGGAGCGCCGAAGGGCATGTAAAGTATGCCGCGAGCAGCGTCCACGGTCATGTAACCCCACACATTTACACCGGAACGATCCTTCCAACTGTCCCCTGCCCAGGTGTCGTGCCCAACCTCACCCGGCCGGGGCACGGAGTGAAAGGTCCAGACCAACTTGCCCGTCCGCGCATCCCAGGCGCGAGTGTCGCCGGCGGGACCAACCCCTCCATTCAAACCGCCCGGCCCTTCTCCTGGACCCGACCCGGTGATGACCAGGTTCTTGTAGATGAGCGGCGGCGAAGGCAGGATGTAGCTCTTTTCTTTGCCTGTGGTCATCACTTCCGGGGTCTTGAGATCGACCATTCCGTGGTCGCCGAACTCCTGATTAAGCTGGCCAGTCGTCGCGCTGATGGAATACATGCGGCCGTGGCGGGTGCCGAAGATAATTGCCGGGCCGGCGCCTTCTCCACCGGGCCAGTAGTTGGCTCCGCGAACCGAGGCCTGGTCGCCGTCGGGAATTTGAAACATCCACTGTTCGTGGCCGGTGGAGGAGTCGAGGGCGACTACCCGGCTATAGGGAGTCACCACGTACATGGTTGAACCCACGACCAGAGGCTGGTCCTCCGATGGGTGAAGACTCGTGCCGCTGCCGGCCGGCTTCATGTGGTAGACCCAGGCCACCTTCAGCTGGTTTACGTTAGCCGGCGTAATTTGCGCCAGTGGTGAGTAGCGCGTGCCCCCAAAGTCACGGCCGGGCATAGGCCAGTCTGCAGCCGCCTGGGGAGGACTCGATTTATGAGCCGCGAGCGCAAAGAGAAAAGGCAGGAGCAACAGAAGACCAATCGCCAGATTGATTTCCCTCTTCAAAGCGAAGCACCCTCTACATTGAGTGTCGCGCTCATCCTCTCCTGAACGCGCTCGCGCTCCCTTTGGCGGCCGGCGCGCTCGGGGTTGAGGTAAAGCCAGCAAAGCGCCGCAATCACGTCGGAAGCGATCATCAGATGAATCAGCGTTGCCCAATTGCCGGCGGTTTTCTGGAGGATCAATCCACCCACGACCGGCATGACGAATCCGGCAAGATTACCCAGCATGTTCATGGTGGCTGCTACGGTTGCCGTGTAAGAGCCACCGATCTCGACACAGGCGTCCCACGAGATCGGCATGGTCAAGTCACTAAACAGGCTAGCCAGGCCCATACACAGCATGGCGAGTGTGGCCGCCTGGGTGCGAAGAAATATAAACAACATCAGCGAGGTACCCAGCAAACCGAAGAAGGCGATGCGGCGGCGCGGCAGGCGCACCGGTGCAAGACCGGTGAGTACCGAACCGAAGCCGCCGAAGAGCAGCGGCAGCACAGACAAACCGGCAGCATGAGCCGCCGTCAGGCCTCGCCCCTCGCGCAGATAAGTGGGCAACCAGGTGATATAGAAGTACCAGGTGAACGAGACGCAAAAGTACTGCAGGCAGAGGATCAGGACCTCGGGCGTGAGGAGCAAGGATAGCCATTTCTTCTGCCCGGTATGGTGAGCCATCAAGACCCGTGACGACTCCAGCAGTTCCCTTTCGGCATCGTTAACGGATGTGTGCTGCCTGGGATTGTCCTTGAACCAGAACCAGAACACGGCGCACCAGACTAAACCCAGGCCGGCGAAGGCAACGAACGAAAGCCTCCAGCCAATTAGCCCGATCGCCGCCAGCACCAGCGGCGGCGTGAACGCTCCGCCCCAGCGAGCGAAGGCCCAAAGCAACCCTTGAGCGGTGACGCGTTCGCGAGCCGGCAACCACATGCTGAGCATGCGGGTAAGAATAGGAAAACAACCCGCCTCGCCGGCCCCGAAGAGGAAGCGAATCACCCACAGGGAAACGACGTTCCAGGCGGCCCCGGTTAAAGCGGTGAACGCCGACCAGCCGAGCACGATCTGCAGCAGAACTCTACGGACGCCGATCTTATCGCCCAGCAGGCCGATGGGCACTTCGAATATAGCGTAAGAGAGGCCAAAGGCTCCAAAAACAAGCCCCATTTGCGCCTTGTTGAGGTGCAGATCATGGGAGATGGGCCCGGCGGCCTGCGAAATAGCAACGCGCTGTACGTACGAGAGGATGGCGAGGCCGATGGCCAGTGCGACAATGCTGTACCGCGTTCGACTCGCCTTCATCTGCAGGCCCTCGTATCGTGGGGAAAAAATCCGCCCGGTCAGGTTACCACGCAAGAACACATGCAGGGCGAGAGGTATCATCTTCCCACGGGAGGGAATGCGGGTGGCGATGACAATCGATCTATCGGGCCGAACGGCGGTGATCACAGGGGCGAGCCGCGGCCTGGGCGAGGCCATGGCGAAGGCTCTGTCGGAGGCGGGCGCCCAGGTTGCCCTGGTGGCTCGCGATCTGAAGCGACTGGAGTCAGTACGCGATGCGATTACCGGGCGCGGTGGAACAGCGGCCGTGTTTGCGGGCGATGTGACGAGGGAAGAGGATGTCGCTCAAGTGGCGCGAGCGGTAAACGAACGCTTTGGCCATGCGCAGATTCTGATCAACAATGCAGGAACAAATCTGCGGAAGGATCTGGTTGATTTTTCGCTGGAAGAATTTCGCGGCGTGGTGGACTCCAGTTTGATTTCTACTTTTCTCATGTGCCGCGCCTTCGTCCCGGGGATGAAGGGCAGCGGATACGGCCGCGTTTTGAATCTGGCCTCCATCATGGGGCACATCTCGCTGCCGGGACGCACGCCCTATTCCTCTGCCAAAGCAGCGCTGCTTGGCCTAACGCGAGCGCTGGCACTGGAACTGGCGCCGCTAGGAATCACCGTCAATGCCATTAGCCCGGGCCCGATTGCCACGGACATGAACGCGGTTCTCTTTAACAATCCTGAGGTGAACGCGACCTTCCTGGCCAATTTGCCAGTGGGACGATGGGGCAAAGTTGAAGAGATTGGCGCCCTGGCTTGCTATTTGTGCTCAGACTATGCCGGTTTCATGACCGGAACCGACGTGATCATCGACGGCGGCTGGACCTCTAAATAGGCGATCAGCGATTTACCTTCACCAACACCAGGGAGTTTGCTTCGAGTTGGAGCTTCAGCTTTCCATCGGTGAGGTGTGTCTGTTCCGGAGCCGGTAGCGCGGTTTCGCGATTCAGTTGTTCCACCTGGGCCGGAGTTGGATCGAGCGGTTTGCCCATTGCCGCGTATCGAGGTAACACGTTGCCGTGTTGGCTGTCGACCCGCTGCAGGGTGGCCTTCGCGTCTGCAGGGACACCTTGAAAAACCAGATCCATCGTCCGCGTGATGGACTGCTGACCAGGGTCGACTAAATTCCATGCGGCGATCACCAGGCTGCCGTTAGTACCGGTGGTGACGATCACATTCTTTGACGGATTGGCCAGGCGCCGATCGCCGAGCTGATGCAGCAGCGCAAAGCCGTAATAGCTTGGCTTGTTGATTCCGCCCTTGGCGCGCAAGCCAAATTCACCTTCGAATGGGTTTGCTATGGGGCCGCCTTCTTCAAAGACATCAGAAAAGGTCCAGAACGACATCATGGTGACAGTGCCATCGCATTGCCGCACCGTGTTGGCCAGGGCAGGTCCGACAAAGGTCGTATCCCGTGATTCATCCATGCCCTGCACGTTCCATTCGGTCCAGAACAAGGGCAGGTTGGGCATGGAAGAGGCGTTGATCTGCCCGCGCACTTTGGCGATGGCCCGGCAAACGCGGTCGTCCATGGGAATGTCTTCACGGGTGTGAAAGAGATTTTGTACGGTGTCATCCGCATAGCCGTGCGAAGACACGAAATCGATGGGGACATGGTTGGCCTCATCGTACTTGAGAAAATCATCGACCCACGAGGCGGCTGCGGTGGCCGGGCCGCCCACCCGCAAACGTGGGCTCACTGCTTTCAGCGCGCGCGCTGTGTGCGCATAAAGTTCGAAGTAGGATCCCTTTCGCGGGATGCCACCCCAGAAGTCGATATTCGGCTCATTCCAGACTTCGAAATACCATTGCGAAACTTCGTCGATGCCATAGCGTTCGACCAGGTGTTGCGCGAAGTGGGTCATCAACGCGTCCCAGGCCTCGAGACTCTTGGGCGGCGACACATTCGGCTTGTACCAGAAAGGGTGGAGCGCGTCTGGATTGAAGGCCAGCTTCTTCGGCATGAAGCTGATCTCCACCACGGGGCGGATACCCTGCTTCAGCAGACCATCGTAGATCTGATCGACATAAGAGAAATTGTAGACCGGGTTGCCGTGCTGGTCTTCGTTGTAGACTCCGACCTCGTCCTGCAGTATGGCGTGAAAGCGCACATATTGGAAATCTGTTATCTGCCTTACCGCGCGCAGGTCGTCGCGATAGCTATCACGCAACGTCAAAATCGCGCGCCCGGAGCCAAACATCTTTTCCCAGAAGTGGGGAAAGGGCATGGACTGCCCGCGAGCATTGATTGAAACCAGTTCTTGCGCTTCAGAGAAAGCAGTGCCGGCCACACTGCCGAGAAGCAGAGTGGTTCCAAGGGCAAATGAGGCGATGCATTTGGGTCGCAGCATGATTGCTCGTAAGCGGACGGAAGTTTGTTGCGATAGCAGTCACGAAGGCAAGACAAGCGAATCCGAGTGCACTGTTTTCTCCATTTCACGATTTTGACGATCATAGTCTTGGATGCACCTGAAAGCTCAGACGTCCCTGCGGGACTGGAGTTCAGGACTAGCGTCCTTTCCCAATGGGAACTAAATCGGCGGAGACCAGAGGAGTGCGGGGGAGTGGAACAGCTGAATCAACTTTTTCAAACTCAGGTATACATGCTGGCGCGTCTATCTCTGGGATCATGGTCAGAGGGATCGCTGGCCGCCAACACCGCAGCCGTCAGCTTTGATGGCTGGGACGTCGAGATCACCACGTGTGGCTTATGGAGCACGTCGATCACGCGTTCGTACAATCGGTTGCGCACCTTGAGGCGGTCAGACGCCCGGGTGACGTAGCGAATCAAAAGGTCGACCCCGGCGCCGGAGGGACGCAGGTTCACGGATGCGCTCGCGCTGGCGTGGCTCAAACCACTCTGCCGCGGGACACGCTTCCACTCCTGTTCGGCAAGCTGAGCATCCTGCTGCGTCTCCTCCAGGATCGCCTGGTGAAGAAGCGCCGCTTTGGAGTATGTGTCCGGTGATACCGGAAGGCTTAAGGACATCTCGTCCCACATCCATTGGCCCACCGTAGAGAAATTGAAAAACTGCCCGGTCACGGCAAAGTTGTTGATGAAGGTTGCGCGCCGTCCGGTCGGATGTCCCTTGTCGGCCCAGGCACTGTTCTCGAGGATGGTGGTGCGGAAAAGATTAATCTCAATCACTTCGCCGGCCACCCCGTTGATTTCTACCCAGTCACCAACCCGGACACCGTTTTTGCCCATAAGAATAAACCAGCCGAAGAACGCGACGATGAAGCTTTGTAGAGCCACCGTAAGCCCAGCAGTCGCCAGACCGAGGATGGTCGATATTTGGCTAGGCACGCCAAATACCACCAGCAACACGCACAGCACGCCAACCAGCTGCACGCCGAGCCGTAGGATGGTATGCAGTGTCTGCATGCGCCGGCGATCAACCGTGGCGCCATGCAACGCGTACCGCTCCAGTAAAGCCGTTCCCATCGATTCCAAAAGAATGACGCAAATAAGAATCGATGCAACCGTCGCCAGCGACCGCAAACCCATGTGGGTGACGATGCGATGCTGCAGCGTCACCTGATTTGCCCACTTGTTGTAAACCCCCGCGAGCTGCTGTTGGGTCTGAATGCGGTCATCGTAGATGCTGAGAAGCTGGCGCTGTTCCCTTCTCTGCTGCAGACTGGCGAGCTTGGTTGCATCGGGCTTCGATGTATTGACAACTGCCGCATCAGAGCTGGCATCGGCCAGTGCTTCCAAATTATTGTGCTGCACAGTCAAACTTGCAGCGTCCGCTTTCGCTTGCTGCATGGCCTGCTGGATTAATTGATAGCGGCTGCGTTGGCTGTTCCACGCCTCCAGCCGGCCGGCCAGCGTGCCATATTGCCGGGAAGAAAGAACCGCCAGTTGGCCATTGCTTCCCGGCTGACCATTGGTCTTGCTCATGGCCGCCTCGTGCGCCGCAAGCTCCTGCTGAATCTTGGTGCGCAGGTCGCCGGATGCCCGGGCCAAATCGTGCTGCGCATCGCTCAACTCATCCTGGTCGAGGTCAAGCTGCGCCTGGGCGACTTTCAGATCGTCATTACCGGCGGCATCGGCGGCAGCCGTCAGACTCTTTACCCGAGCCTGATCCTCCTTAGCCGTCTGCTGCAGTTCCGCGACCTTTTGGGAAAGCTTGAGCGCTTCCCCGGTGGGTGTCAGCCGCGCGGTACTGGCCTGACGCAAGGCTGTAGCAAACGCCTGATTCACCTCGTGGTCGGCCAGTCGTTCGGCCTCGTGCGCATACTCCTCTTCTTCTTTGCTTACGGCGAGTGGCGTGAGTGCTTGCGCAATCTGCCAGGGGTGCAAGTCAACCACGGTCGTCTGGGCGGAAGCTACCCCCCCACGTTGTGCTGGATGGCCTTTGAGGAAAGGCAGATGGGCCATCGCATCCCGCGTGGTCCAGGAAAATGCGATGCAAATAACCAGCAAGCCGAACAGGATCAGTAGAGAAGTGAACCTGCCCCGGCCCAGCATGCGTTGCAGTGAACTGTGCTCCTGTGTTTGGAGACCCGCGGGGTTGCTTGCCATGGCCCAATTCTGGCAGTTACCCAGGTTGCAGGGTAGACCCCGGTAGTTGTAGCCGCCTCTAAAAAATCAATGTCTCAAGACTTTACGGTGGGGCGGAGCTGAGGTTACGTGGCGAGGCACCTGGAGAGCATATAGTCCGGAAATTTCTACCGGTGCGCAAAGGACAACTGATCGTTCCCATGCACCCGGCCGGCGCAGCGATCGTGTCCATTTTGCAAAGTGATTCCTAAATCCCTACTATTGTTCAGGCCGGAAGCCAGGGAGAACTACGCTGCACAATCTGAAAATTCAAGAGCCGATGTGTGTCGCTGCAACTGGAGATTTTTGCGGCGAAGGAGTGTTGTGGGAGCGGGATAGTCAATCCATCTACTGGACCGACATCAACCGGTTTCTCGTTCACCGCTATTCGCTACACGACGGCGCCCACAAGACCTGGTTCTTTTCTGAACCCGTAACCTGCGTGATGGAAACCAGCCGCACGGATACCCTGGCTTTGGCTCTGGGCTCCGGAATCGTACTCTGGAAGCCCGGCAGTCATGAACCCCATACGCCATTCTTTGCTCTTCCCGGCTGGCCTTTTGTTCGCTGCAACGATGCCGCCGTGGATCCGGGCGGCATGCTCTGGGTCGGGTCGATGCGCAACAACGTGAAGGAAGATGGCGCCCCTGCTGAAGACGGTGGCAGGGACGGAGTGCTTTACCGGATCGAGGGATCCGGCAAGGCATCGGAATGGCGCCGCGGACTGGGCATTTCCAACACGCTGCTCTGGAGCCCGGATCGTTCCAGGTTCTATTTTGGCGATAGCTTGCAGAATTGCATCTGGTCTTACGACTATGACGCAGCCGGCAAAACCATTCGCGGGGAACAGCCTTTCTTTCAGGATTTCGAGCGCGGCTCGCCCGACGGCTCCGCCATGGATACAGAAGGCTTCCTGTGGAATTGCCGTTACGGAGGAAGCTGCATCGTGCGCGTTGCTCCCAGTGGAAAGATCGATCGCGTGATTGAAATGCCGGTGAGCCGGCCGACGAACTGTACCTTCGGGGGGCCAAACGGCAACGTGCTTTACGTTACCTCGGCTTCGCCCGCGGCCGGCCATTGGGAACGCTTTGGAGGTTGTCTGTTTGCGCTGGAGACCAATGTAACCGGCATGGCCGAAAACAAATTTCAGCTATAACGTCTCCCTGTCACTAAGCTGAGCCAACTGAGAGCCGCAGGGTTTTCGCCGGACTGGGCACTGAATAAGAGAACCGCAGAAACATAAAAACAAGAGCCGTGCTCTGATCGGGCACGGCTCTTATTGCTGAGCGATAAGTGTCTAGGTGGTTAGTGGGTGACCTGAATCGAAACCCCACTGGCAGAGAATGCGTTGCTTGTGATATTCAGCGTGTCGGGCGCCGTCCCGGCAGCACGCGAGTATTTGACGATTATGGTGCAAGTACCACCCGCAGCGATGGGGGCAGACGTGCACGTATCGGTTTCGGAGAAGGCGCTGCCCCCTCCACTTGCGAACTTCAGCGATGAGATGGTCAGACTCAAATTGCCCGTATTCGTGACCGTGGTGGTTTGTGTCGCGTTGAGCGTGCTGATCTTCATTGCTCCGGCGTTTACCAGCAGCTTGTTGACCGTTCCGTTCAGGTCAGTGACGTAGACATTCCCCGAGCCATCGAGCGTTACGGCCGAGGCGTTGATAATCCCGGTCAGCGGTAGTTGGGTGGTAGGGCTGCTGGCCGAATGGTTGGCCGGCACCATGAGGACGCGTTGAGCGCCGTCGGTGACGTACAGGTCACCGTTGGGGTCAAACGCGAAGCCGGCAGGTGCATTGAATGCACATGACGTGACCGTGGCATCGCATGGCGCAATCGCAACTTGGGAAACGCCTGAGCCGGCAAGACCGATCTTTAGGATCTGATTCGTATCTCCGTCGCCGACATAAAGGTTGTTGCCGCTGTTGTCTACACCGAGCGATTGCGGGAAGCTCACACTGCTGGAGCCGAGGTTTAACACGCTGGGGGTGTACGCCGTGTCGTAAGTTTCCCCGGGAATTACAACGATCTGCGGGGTATTGCCTCCATCGGCAATGTAGAGGTTGCCGGCGAAGTCGACTTTGGCCTGTGTGGGATATCCAAGCGTGATCGAGCCCGTGTCCACTGTCTGTCCGGCAAGTGCAGGGTTAAAGCTGAACACCTTCGCCGCGCTGGCATCCGTCACTACGAGGTTGCCGAAAGCGTCAAATACCAAGTCAGAAGGATAGACCAGGCTACTGGTGTTGGCGGGGTTCCACTGGGTCAACGCGCCGCCGGATGAGGGAAGCGTATCAAGCTGTCGTGCGCCGCTGTTGGCAACGTACAGCGTGGAGGTCGTGAGGTCAGTGGGATTGAAGACCACGCTCTGAGGCTGCATCAGACTGGAGTTGAGTATCTGTTGCGTGGCATCGCCCAGCGAAATCTGAGCCGCACTGCCCAATCCGGAAAGGAAGAGATAGAGCTTGGGTTCAGCTGCGCCTGCCGTGGGCGTGAAGTCGACCTCGATAACGCCCTTACGGATTCCGGGCAAGCCTGGTTTAAATTCAACGCTTAAGGTGCAAATGGTCCCCGCGATTTCCTGCACTCCAGATTGGCAGGAGGGCAGCTCGGGACTGCTGATGTTGGTAAAGTCGGAGGCCCCACCGCCTGCGGGGTTGAAGTTGAAGGTAGCGGTTCCGTCCACAACGTACGCGTACGGTATCTCTATCGTCGAGTGACCCCCGCCCACAGACGCGGGGTTCGCCCCAATTGCCGGGTTGCGTAACGGGATGTTGCCTGAACCAGTGAACGGAAAGTAGTTCGTGTCTCCCAGGTACTGCAGTGTTACCGCGTTGTTTCCGGGCAATAAGTAGATGCTGTTCACCGTCAGGTTCGCGATTGAGCTCGCACCCGATCCGGGCGTGAGCGTGCCGGTACCGATAGTCTGACCATTGAAGACGACGTTCACCGTGCCGGTTGGAGCAGCGGTAGATCCCGTCACCGTAATCGTGTACGGCGTTGGCTGGCTGAAGAAGCAGCAGTCACCGCTGGAAAATACCGGCGATCCGCTGATTCCGGTTGAGCCGACAGCACCGACAACGATCTGTACCGTTGCCGACATACTGTTGAAGTCGGTTGTGTCGGCGGGTGTAAAGACCACCTTGAGGGTATGCGTACCGGCAGTGAGCGTCTTATTGTGAGCGTCCGTATTGCCTGGTGGAATAGTGTAAAAGTATCCACCGGGGAGAGACGCGCCCTGGAAGGTTGCGGTGGCATCGAGTTGCGTGTCGCTCAACGGCGTTGTGGTCGCAATACCTGCCGGGGTTGGCCAGTTGAGGATTGGCGTCGCCTTGATCACGTTGATCGTTGTGCTCCCGGACGCGCCGGTATAGCCAGCGGTGTTATCTGGCGTGAAGACCACATTCAGCGTATGGGTTCCTACCGAGAGCTCGGTGCCTGTATCTGGAGTATAGGCGTAGGTGCCTGGCACCACGACCTGGTTGTTGGTGCCAAAGCCGAGCGCCATGATCACGACACTCCGGGTATTCGGAAGGGTGACGCTGACCAGCGTTTTGGCCGGATTGGCGGCAAGTTGATAACCGTAGAGGTCGAAGGATTTGCCGGACGGCGCGTTTATCTGACCACCAGCCTGGGTGTTCACATAGGGTGTGGAAGCGACGATGGTCTCGTCCGCGTAGCCCGCCGACGCCGACCACGAGCTCATGTTGAGGGTCCTGGTTACTGTGCTGCCATCGGAATAGGTCAGGATGAAGGGTTGCCCTGACGACAATGTGGTAATCGCAGCACCAATCAGGTCGACAGTGGAGTAGTTGCCCGGCGTTGGCAGGGTGTAGACGGCTCCGTTGGTAATGGCGTTGGGAACGGTAGGCGCACCGAGGCTATAGGTGGTACCCCCAAAGTTGACCGAGCCGTTGCCCAGCTGCTGGTAGGAATAGGTGGCGCCGTTATAGGGGTCGGTGGAAATATTATCAAAGCCCGGTTGGTTATAGGGTGTGCCGTCAGTCGAGGTCGAGATCACCTGCAATTGGCTGGTGGGGACCACCGGTGTGGGCCTTGGCGTGCCCATGGCTACCGCATCGAGCTGCGTGGGGCCCAAAAGGGTGCCAAAGGTAATATCTGCCGGCTGCGGCCAAGATATCGTCGGCGTGACGATGGGGGCGGGTGGGTTATCGACCACCAACTGCACAGTGGCCGTGGCGGGCAGATAATCCGTGGTATCGGTCGGCGTGAACGTCACCGATAGCGTGTTGGTCCCCACCGGTTCGACCGTACCTGCCGGGGGATTGTAGACGAACGTTCCCGGTATGGCCGGAGTGGTGAGGTCGAACGCCAGCATCACAATATTCCGGGTCTTTGGCAGCTGGACGCTCTGTACCGTCTTTTTGGGATTGAGCGGGATTTGGTACCCGTAGACGCAAACTGAATCTGCCTGGATGGAATGGTTGGTGCCGTCGCTGTAGTTGCGATCCTCTTGGCAACTGATGACCGACTCACCTGACCACCCGGCAGCGTTGAACCAATCGCTCATATTCTGGTTGAACGTGGTGGTCGTGCCGTCGGTGTATTTCACAATAAACGTCTGGCCCGCGGTAATGTTATTGACCATTGCCCCAAGCATGAACAAGTTGGTAAAGTTGCCCGCGGGCAGCGGGATCACCATCGCGGGCCCGGCGGTGCAGCCGCCTCCCCTGCATGAGGGGTCCGTATTTTGGGTAGCCACCGCGTCCGGCGCATTGGGCGGACCCAGGTTAAAGGTCATGCCGTTCCAAACCACGGTTGAACCGAGCGTGGTGGTGGCATAGGAGTATCCATCGTTGTCGAACCCACCCGTGTTGTAGACGGAACCCTGAGTATAGATCGCTGAGACGTTGTAGAGGCCGGAGAGCGGAACCGAAACCGTGCCGGACGATGCAGTGGCGTCCAGCTGGAAGCCGCTCAGCGGAGTTCCGTAGGTAATCGGAGTGGGCGTAGGCCAGGTAATGACCGGTTGCCCCTGGCCGACGGTGATCGGTACCGTTGCCGTCTCGTTTCCGTAGGTCGAGTCGGTCGGATTAAAGGTGACGGAGAGAGTAGAAGTCCCCGCAGGAAGGACCGCACCGATTCCCGGAGTATAGGTGAATGTTCCACCGCCTGGAGCATCATCGGTCGCATTCAATTGCGTGCCGCTTAGCGGAGTACCGAATGTGATGGGTGCGGGGTTCGGCCAGGTTAGGGTCGATCCGTGCAAGGTCGAACCGTTTACATTGTTGCTGTTGTCGGCATTAAAAGCGCAATCGCCTCCATAGATAGCCTGGAATTTGTCGTTCTGGTTGTATGGAAGGGCAATGTTCAGCACGGCAACACCGCTGGCGAGCGGCGCCGTGCCGATAGGGTTGCCATTATTCGTGAAGGTGACCAACTCCCCATTGGTCGTGGTCGAACCGTAGGCGTACGGAGTGAGCGTGGCCTGCAGGGTGGTCTGCTGGCCAGTAACCCCATTTACCGGCATGACGGCAAGCGTCAGAGTCGTATTCTGCGTTTTGCCAGTAAAGGTCAGCGCGTTTGAAGTGCTCAACCCATAGTTCCCGTCGCCGTCGTAGGTAGCGGTTACCGATTTCGTACCGCAGCCAAAGAAAGCCACGTGAGTGAGGGTAGCCTGCTCCGACTGGCCGGACAGCAGTACACTCAGGCCATTGCCGGTTACAGCGGTTAAATCAACCTGATCGTCGCCATTGATATCTCCTTCGTTGGCAAAGATGGCGTTCCCGCCCACGGTGTAGTAGGTCGCTGCATTAAACGCCACCACCGGCCTTGCCGATCAATAGGCCGACTGTGGTGTTGCCGTTGTTGGCGGAGATAATGTCCGTTGTGCCATCACGATTGAAGTCCCCAATCGTCAGGTAGTAAGGGCCGCTGTTCATGGCTGATCTTCGTGGCCGTTCCGAAGCTGGGGGTCGCGGTGCCTTTGTTCAGCAGGATATAAACATTGTTGTCCGGGGCGCTGGTGGTTGCCAGATCCAGGAATCCGTCCTTGTTAAAGTCGCCGAGGGCGACAGAACCTACCTGGCTGGCTCCGGTATTGGCAAAGACAGCGGGCTTGAATGTGCCGTCCCCGTTACCCTGAAGAATGGTCGCCGAACTGCTTCCGTCCGCGGCCACCACCAGATCCTGGAATCCATCATTGTTGAGGTCGCCCACTACTACATTCCATGGTTGCGAGGGAGAGGAGTAATGGCTGGTGCGTTAAACGTGCCATCGCCATTACCCAGAATCACAGCAACCTGGTTCAGACTGGAGTTCGTGGCCACCAGGTCTGCTATTCCATCGCGGTTGAAATCGCCCATAGCCAGCAGTCTCGACGCCGAAGCAGAGGTCGCTACCGGAAAGTTCTTTGCTGCCTGGAAGGTCCCATCTCCATTGCCGAGGTATATGTTGACCGAGCCAATGCCTTGTCCGCTGAGAACAGCAAGATCCTGTTTGCCGTCTCCGTTGAAGTCTCCCACGACCGCCGATGTCGGCGTAAAAGGAGGCTTGGTGTTAATCGGCGTGCCAGTGGTGAAGGTGCCATCCCCGTTGCCCAGCAGAATAACGATGGGTCCGCCATTGGTAGGAACTACGAAATCGGGCCGTCCATCGCCATTGAAATCGCCGATCGCCGGCCCGATCGTGGAGCCGGTTTGGCCATTGTCCATGTTGGCGATGGGATAATTCTGCGAGGTAGTGAAACCGGTCTTCAGGGTGCCGGCGTTGAGCGGGGACGTCCCCAGTACGACATTCGAGGTTGTGTCCGTGAAGGTGACGTTTCCGGTAGGAGCCGATGGGCCGAATGCAGACACGGTTCCAGTCAGCTTGACATTCGGGGCCGTACCGGTACTGGCCAGCGCAGTTGCCGAAAGATAGGGCGCAATAAAATTCACTGATTGGGGCGTGGAGGAGCTGGTGGTGAACAAAGAGGTGCCGTTATAAGTGGCTACAAATTGATGGGCCCCCACTCCGCCAACTTCTGTCTCCAGAACCGCCGTGCCTGGAGCACCGTTGGTCGATTGAACCTGGACCGTAGCCAGGACTTCGCTGATGCCGTTATAGGTATCAACAAAGGTCACAGTTCCCCCGGCAACCGTAAACTCGGTCGACTGCACCTGCGCTGTCATGGTGATGACAGCCCCGCTCGACGGAGTGTCGGGGGTGGTAAACAGCGACGTAGTGGTTGACGAGGTTGCCCATGCGGCCGGCCCGGCAATCCCCAACGCGAGAGCGCTCAACAGCACTGGCACTATGCGGCGGCCAAGAGATAACTGTCTGGAAGAGATACAGCGCCTAAGTGCAACGAAGGGGGATCGCGTCATCGGTTTCAAGGCTCCAAATTGGTACGGTTAGTTCGCAAGCGTGATCTATAGGAAACGAACGCCTGACAAAGAAAGCAGCAATTCATCGCAGTAGTCCTGCTGGCGCACCGCTAGTAATGGATTGCACAGGTTTGCGTCAACTGCTGGAGAATAACCTCCGTTTTGGCACATTGTTATTACTCTTATGGGGGATTTAACGATTGTGTTCCTGTTCACCGAAGGAACACATTTATTACTTGCTCGTTCCTATAAAGAGGAAACGAGGGTGGGCGAGCGTTGACCGGCAGTCGGTAATCCTGGTGGAGTAACTCCTCCATAACGAGTTAAGCGACTTGCCTGCGGCAAGTTAAGAGAGGAATGAACGGGAGCTCCACCGCTTTTTCAAACCGTTGCGCTCATGCTTTTGTATCAGGGCACGGCTTCAGCCGTGCCGCAATGGTTGGGTCTGATGAGGGCTTTAGCCCCTGGGCTACGTCTTCCCTCTTTGAAGGGCACAGGCTTAAGCCCGTACATAAAAGAAACAAAACGATGGGCTTTAAGCCCCTGTTCCAATGTCGGAACGGATTTGTTCATTGAGAGTTAAGTGACTGGAGACTGCTGTATTCTTCCCCAAGCAGTTAACAGGAGAAAAGTTCGAAGCGAACCTCGCTATGGACAAGAGAGAATTCTTAAAGACCTCAGGTATCTTCCTTGCGGGCACTATGTTGTCTCCATTAGGCTCGGGCGAGCAGCCAGGCGCACGACGAACAAATTGGTCAGGAAATTACACTTACAGTACCGACCGCCTGCACCAGCCCCAGACAGTGGAGGAAGTGCAGCAGGTGGTGAAGGGCTGCAGTAAATTGCGGGCGCTGGGTGCTCGCCATTCCTTTAACGGGATTGCCGACAGCACCGAAAATCAGATTTCGCTGGCCCATTTGAACCAGATTGCCCTGAACCGCGGGTCCCGCACCGTCACTGTAGGCGGGGGCGTCACTTACAGCCAACTGGCTCCTTACCTTGAAAGCCAGGGTTACGCGCTGCACAACCTGGCCTCGTTACCGCAGATTTCGGTCGCCGGCGCCATCGCCACCGCCACCCACGGCTCGGGGAACAAAAATGGAAACCTGGCCACGGCCGTATCCGGGCTGGAAGTGGTCACGGCCGACGGTGAGGTGCGGGTTCTCTCCCGGGAACGGGACGGCGATCGATTCCAGGGTGCCGTGGTGAATCTGGGGGCGATCGGCGTAGTCACCAAGGTGACGCTCGACGTGCAGCCGACCTTTCAGGTGGCTCAAGTGGTCTACGAGAACCTTTCCATGGATCAGCTGGAGCATCACCTGGAGGAGATCTTTGCCGGCGGCTACAGCGTGAGTCTCTTCACCGACTGGCAGAATCACCGCATAAGCCAGGTGTGGGTGAAACGGCGGGTTCAACCGGGGAGTCCACCCAAATTCGCCCCGGAGTTACTAGGCGCCAAGCTGGCAACCAGGAAACTTCATCCTCTGCCCGGACACTCGGCGGAGAGTTGCACTGAGCAAATGGGCATCCCCGGGCCCTGGTATGAGCGACTGCCTCACTTCCGCATCAATTTCACCCCCAGCAGCGGAGCCGAGTTGCAGTCGGAGTACTTAATTCCTCGGGAGAAGGGTTACCAGGCAATACTGGCCGTCGAACAACTTCGCGATCACGTTACCCCCCACCTGTTTATCTCGGAAGTTCGCACCATCGAAGCAGATCGCCTTTGGACGAGCACTGCCTACCAGCGGCCTTCCATGGCGATTCACTTCACCTGGAAGCCGGAGTGGCCGGCGGTGAAAAGCGTGCTCCCGATGATTGAGGCCAAGTTGGCGCCGTTCGGGGCCCGGCCCCATTGGGGAAAGCTGTTTACCATGGCAGCCCCACAGATCAAGCCACTGTATCCGGAAATGTCGCAGTATCAGGGGCTTATGGCACACTACGACCCGCAAGGCAAATTCCGCAATCGCTTTTTGGAGACCAATATTTACGGAGCATGACGCCGGGTTTCGATGGCGTGGACACGGGTTTTTACGGGCGGCAATCCAAAACCGCCCTTGGAATTCAGTCCGTCGGGACGGACAGCAAGGGCACGCCCCGGAAATATCTCGAGAAACAAAAGGGTTAAGCTGCTCTCAGTGGATGCGCGCTAGCGGATGTCTTCTTCCGGCTCGCGCAACACTTCCTCCTCGATTTCCATATCTCGGAACTCGTTAGAGTCAAATACCTGGCCACAATCCAGACATTCGACGTATTCTACGTCCTCTTCACGCGCTACGATGCGCACTTTGGGGTGTTTGCAGGCGGTGTCCATCTGGGGGTCTGAGTGTGCAACCTGTGCTTCTCGGCAAGATTGTACCCGCCGGATTCTCGCTGTCAAATCTGTTTCTGTGCTTTCGGGTGCCCGTCGGGTGAAATTCATCGAAATGACCGGTTTCCTTTAAGGATGCGTCCGATCGGGACCAGGTTGACACACCTTCAACTGGAAAGCTCACTAATAGTACGCACCTGCTCCGGTTTAAGGGCGCCGTCTTCAAGCTTGCCGAAGATCATCTTGCCCGACGCAGTCTGCAGGACGCTGGTAACTGTAATTTCGACGGCGCGGCCAATCATACGACGGGCGTTGTCCACAACCACCATGGTGCCGTCATCCAGGTAACCCACACCCTGGTTGTACTCCTTGCCCTCTTTCAGAACTACGATGTTCATTTTTTCCCCGGGCAACACCAGCGGCTTCAGTGAATTGGCCAGGTCATTGAGGTTCAGCACCCGAACGTGGTGCAGTTGGGCCACTTTGCTCAGATTGAAATCGTTGCTTACGATCGGAATGCCCATCTTCTTGGCCAATTCAATCAGCTTCAAGTCCACCTCGCGCAGCTGGGGAAAGTCATCCTCGATGATCTGGACGCCGAGCAGCGGATGGGCCTGCATCCTTTGCAGAATATCCAGTCCGCGCCGGCCGCGCTGCCGCCGGGAGCCGTCGGAGGAATCGGCTACGACCTGCAGCTCGCGGAGCACGAACTCGGGCACCAGCAGCGTTCCTTCGAGAAAGCCAGTCTCCACCACATCGGCAATCCGGCCATCGATGATGGCGCTGGTGTCGAGGATTTTGAGGTTGCGCTTGCCGCCTGCTGCCCGCTCGCCGGCGAAGAGCTCGGCCAGGCCCCCGGTAAAGTTCAGAAGGTCGCCCTTGCTGGCCCCCACCATCAGACCCACATACGACATAAGCATGAGCACGAATAGCTGCAATAAAGCCCGGGTTCCGCCCGGCGGCAGGGTTCCACTCAGCACCGTGCCGAACAGAGCCCCCCCTGCGATCCCCAATACGCTGCCCAGCACCGCACCCAGAAGCCGCTTTATGCTCAATGCCCGCACTCGCAGCTCAAAAACGATCACCGCGGCAGCCGCGAGGGCGCCAAGAGCGGCGGCCGCCCAGGGCTGCAGCGCAAAGGGCCGGAGGAAGAAACAGGCTGCGGTAAGAACGAGGATGAACAGAATTCGGATGACAACGAGATCCATGAAACTCCCGGCACAGCGCGGCAGAAACAACCCAACGGAGTATACCGATGGCACAGGACCTGGGGCAAAAACAAATCCCGAAGCCGCATTCATCGCGGCTTCGGGATTGGATGACAGATACCGAACTAGTACTTGGGCACTCTGGGGTCGATCTGCTCGCTCCAGGCCTGAATACCGCCCGCCAGGTTCTTGACTTTGAAACCAGCCTGCTGCAGGAATTCCGCTGCCTTTTGGCTGCGGCCGCCGCTCTTGCACTGGACTACGATTTCGCGGCTCTTATCCAGTTCTCCTACGCGCTTCTGTAAATCGCCCAGGGGAATGAGGTAACCGCCGATCTGCGCAATTTTGAATTCATGCGGCTCACGGACATCGAGCAGGAACAAATCCTTGCCCGCGTCGCGCTGCTGCTTGAACGAGGTCACGTCAATCTGCTCGACGCCGTTGATTTGCGCCGCACCAGGTGCCGGGGCCGGCTGAATGCCGCAAAATTGTTCATAGTCTATGAGCGCAGTCACGGTAGGGTGGGTGCCGCATACCGGGCAATCCGGATTCTTGCGCAGCTTCAACTCCCGGAAACGCATCCCCAGTGAGTCCACCAGCAGCAAGCGCCCGATCAGCGGATCTCCCTGGCCGAGGATCAGTTTGATGACCTCAGTGGCCTGGATGACACCTATCAGTCCAGGCAGAATCCCCAGGACTCCCCCTTCCGCACAGGACGGAACCAAACCCGGCGGTGGCGGCTCGGGATAAAGGCAGCGGTAGCAGGGTCCCTGCTCGGTGGCAAACACGCTGGCCTGTCCCTCGAAGCGAAAAATCGAACCGTAGACGTTTGGCTTCCCGCTCAGCACACAAGCGTCGTTTACCAGGTAACGGGTAGGAAAGTTGTCGGTGCCATCGGCCACGATATCGAAGTCCTTGAAGATCTCCATGGCGTTGTTGCTCAACAACATGGTGTTGTACTTCACGATCTTCATATGGGGGTTCAGGGCCGTCAGCTTCTCCTCTGCCGAATCCAGCTTCAACCGGCCTACATCATTGGTGCTGTGGATGATCTGACGCTGCAGATTGCTCGAGTCCACTACGTCGAAGTCGACCAGCCCCAGGGTTCCGACGCCGGCTGCGGCGAGGTAAAACGCCAGGGGTGAGCCGAGGCCGCCGGTCCCCACGCAGAGCACTTTGGCCGCCTTGAGCTTTTGCTGACCCTCCATGCCTACTTCGGGCAAAAGCAGGTGGCGCGAATAGCGTGCAATTTCGTCGTTGCTCAGCGCTGGTGGGGTTAGCGCGGGTATTTCCGTCATGGTTGCCATTTTCAATCTCCTATCTGCTCAGAACGACGCATCCGCCGGCAATCGAGGGGATAATCGACAAGCTATCGCTGTCTTTGACTGCCGTGTTCTCTTTATCGCTCAGGTAACGAATGTCTTCATCGTTCAGGTAAACATTCACGAAGGCGCGCAACTTGCCTTCCTCCGAATACAGATGCTTTTTCAGTTCGGGATGAGTGAGGGTAAGTTCATCCAGCGCCTGGCCGACGGTTGCGGCGTCCACCGTGACCGTGGCCTGCTTGGCGGCGAACTGACGAAGCGGGGTAGGGATGTGAATCTTCATTCGTCGAACTCTCTCTCTTTCTGATCTGGTTGCATCGGGCGGGCATGTCCAGGCCGGGCATCTCCGGGTAGGCATTTCGGGGCCGGCGGTCAACAGCGCTCGGGCCACACGTGGATCTCCTCGTCTTCAAACCGCTTGTCATCTTCCCCAGTTCCGGCAAGAAAAAACGAGTTGGTCTGTTTTGCTACTCCCGTCTCAACGCTGGTGATCACATAGGAGCAACCCAGCCAGTGAGCTTCATTGAAATCGGTCGGCGACCAGCGAGCAGGATGGTCGGGATGCGAGTGGTAGAAACCCACGATATCCAGGCTGCGTTCTCGCGCCTGACGTTGGATGCTGACTAGCTCCTGGGGCGCAATGTGGTAACGGTTATGGGCGGAATCGGTCCGCGTATTACCCGCGCGCACCACCCCCTCCACCTCGTTGATGCCTTCCAGCGACTTGCCGAGAAGCACCCCGCAGCACTCATGGGGATAGGTCTCTTCGCCATGCTTGCGCAACTGGCCATAGACCGTATCGCTGATCTTCAGCTTCTGCCCCACACTCGTACTCGCCATCATTGCTCCCAAAACCGCTCACTCAGGTACTTGTCGGCCGAGTCACACAAAATGGTGACGATGACAGCATTTCTCCCTGCGCCTGCTTCCTCTTCACCAATCCTGAGACTTGCCGCCACCGCCGCCGCTGCCGAGATGCCCAGGAGCAATCCTTCTGTCCGTCCCAGATGTATGGCCATCTCGTAAGCGCCCTCAGTCGACTGCTCCAGGTGGCGGTCTGCCACGCTGGCATCATAGATAGGAGGCACAATCGCCGTAGCCATATACTTCAAGCCTTCCAGCCCATGAAACGGTGAATCCGGCTGCATGGCAATACATTCAATCTTCGGATTCAGCTCCTTCAGACGGCGGGTGACCCCCATGAAGGTCCCGCTGGTGCCCAGCCCAGCCAGGAAGTGCGTAACCCTTCCCTCTGTCTGCTGCCAAATCTCGTTCGCCGTACCTTTATAATGCGCCTTCCAGTTGGCTTCGTTTCCGTACTGATCGGCGTAATAGTAGCGGTCCTTATCCTGCGCCAACTCCCGCGCCTTTAGAATCGCACCATCGGACCCGTCCGCCGGGTCTGTCCAGACAATGTTCGCCCCGTAAGCGGAGAGAATCCGCTTACGCTCGGGAGAAACATTCGACGGCATGCACAGCGTAACCGGAAAACCGCTGGCTGCGCCCAACATCGCATAGGCGATGCCGGTGTTGCCGCTGGTCGCATCCAGCAAGTGCCTTCCCGCGAGTAAGCCCTGGGCCTCAGCCGCAGCCACAATCGCCGAGGCTGCGCGATCCTTGACCGAGCCTCCCGGGTTCGCCCATTCGGCCTTGCCCAGCAAGGTGATTCCTTGGAGATGGGCAGTCAAACGATCGAGGCGCAGGAGCGGCGTGTTTCCAATCCGTTCCAGGATGCTACTGCCCAGGATGCTACTGCCCAGGATGCGCGGCGTCGAGCTCACTTCAGTTTGCACTTCGGTTTGCATGGAAAGTCCCTGATTCAACTGATCTACTCACGTTGCAGCGCCAGCGTCGATGTGCGAAAGTAAGGATGCACTCTCTAGTGTAGCTGCCACTCGAAAACCGAAGCAATCCACAGTCAGTCGCAAGCCATGCGAACAAAAGTACACTTTCTCAACTTTGACGAAGTCTTGAGCGCTTTGCGCACCTTAGGGTTTGATGTCCAACTGGTGCCCGAAGTCGCAAACCTGATGTTGGTGCGCAAATATGGCGCCGGCGCGATTCTGATTCGGATGGGGGAGCCCACTGCTGAGGAAAAAGCCGCGGAAAAAAAGGTGCCGCATAGCGCCGTGAGATGGAGAGAGCGCCCGGGCTACATGGTAGGGGGAGAAGTGGCCACCCTGCTCGATCGCGGATACCAGAAGTTCTGGAAATCCAGCCGCATCGAGGTGCCGGCAACTGCGGAGTCTCTGCAAGCGGTGCACCGCTTTGCGGAGGAGTTGCGCGAAGTCGTTGGCGAACCAAGCCTGTACAACGAGTCGCTCGGAACAACCAGCGACAGTTATCTATATGACCGGGTGAAAGGCCGCGATCTGCCTTTGGCCGAGCGGCCGGTGCCGGCGTGGCAACTGCCCCCGAAGACTAGTTATTGAGTGCTGCAAGGTAATGTCCGAGTCAGCCAATTTCAGAAACGCTTTGTATCAGGCCACGACTTCAGTCGGCCCGTAAAAGCCGCAAATGACGAGGGCTTTCGAGACTGCGTGAGAACTTCACTTCCAAAACTCAGTCCCGTAGGGACGGCTGAACTTCAGAGCTGTCCAAATTGTCGGAACAACTGGCTTTTTGACGATGTAACTTGTTGATTGCTTTGGAGAGAGCTTGGCCGAACAAAATCAGGTTGCTTCTGTGGGTCGGCTGCTGTCCAAATGGCAACGGTTTTCGAATTGCGCAGATGAACGAAGGGCACTGCCTAAGCCGTGCCACAGGACCTGATGAGGGCTTTAAAGCCACTTTTTCCCGGAAGCGTGTGGGCTTTAATGGGGTAGAAAAGAAGCGCAGGTCACCCGACGCAATCAGTCCCGAAGGGACGGGACAATCTGTAGCCCGGCACGGGAGTGCCGGGTAGGATTTCACGCAAATCGAGTCCCGAAGGGACGACACAATGGGGGACCTTTCACGCAAGCTCTGAAGCCCGTACCCTTGAAACGAAAAATTTTGCCGCGGCCTGTTTAGCCGTGCCGTAAAAGTCATCTGCACAACGCGGCCTTAGAACGCTGAGGTACGGTTCTCGAGGCATCGTCGTAGAAAAGCGTACCCAGGGACGAAAAGGGCCAGACGATTTCGCTGGATTTATGTACGGGCTACGCATTGTGCCGTCCCTGCGGGACTCCATCATAAACCTCAGCCTACCCGGCACTCCCGTGCCGGGCTACAGGTTGTACCGTCCCTGCGGGACTGAGGTTTTTGGAAATGGGCTTCGCACACACACGCTTTAAAGCTCTTGAGGTACGTCTTTGCCATCGTCTGTGGCGAACTCACGTGCGAAAAGACATGACTTTGCCTTATGTGTGTATCGAAAAGCGTACCTCAGCGGCTGAAGCCGTGCCCCTCGTGCGACAGTCTCTTCCCCAGCCTCTTAGGGTCAGTAAAAGCTTCAATGTGCTGTCCAAATCGGCCAACTCAAAAATCTAATTTGGACAAGTCTGGCTGAACTTAGCCCAGAACGTAAGTCCTGGGTTTAATTCGAAAGGGCGACCAGTCCCGCAGGGACGGCTGGAAATAGGCCGCAACACCCTCCTGGACAACCTTCAGCCGTCCCTGCGGGACTTAATCATGTTTCATGAGGTACCCAGGACTAGCGTCCTGGGCTAAGTTCAGCCGTCCCTTCGGGACTGAGTTTGGAAACCCGTAAAAGGCTACTGTAGTTTACTTCGTTGAACGCTGGCGCTGCAGTTCGCGATAGACCTCGCTCTTTGAAACACCGCGCTCGCGCGCCACGCGCTTGAGTGCATCTTTTTCGTTGAGACCTTCAGCTTCCATCAGCTGCGACACCTGTTGGCGAACACTCCGGCCCTCACTTGCCGGCTGGGCCGGCGTTGTGGCGCGGATCAACAGCACAATTTCTCCCCGTACACGCTCGCGAACCGACAGCGCCAACCGGACCTCCGCCACCGTGCCGCGCAGAAACTCCTCGTGCAACTTGGTGAGCTCACGGGCTACCACCACGCGCACTTGGCCTCCCCATACCGCCTCCACATCCGCCAATGTCTCCAAAATTCGATGAGGTGCTTCATAAACCACCAGTGTGAGCCCGCTCGCGACTCCGGCCAAAGACTCCATTTCCGTCCGCCGTGCGCCCGGTTTCGCCGCAAGAAAGCCTACATAGAGGAAACGCTCCGTATCCATGCCCGAAGCAACAAGCGCACTGAGCGCGGCGTTTGCCCCGGGGATGGGAATCACACGCACGCCCGCAGCCACTGCTGCCCGCACCAACTCCAGGCCCGGATCCGAGAACGCCGGTGTACCCGCATCGCTGACCACCGCGACCCGGCCTCCCTGCTGCAACAAAGCAATCAGCTCCACAGCCCGCGACTGCTCGTTATGTTCGTGAAAGCTGAGGGTGGGGGTGGAAATGGAAAAGTGGTTCAGCAGCTTTTGCGTCTGGCGAGTGTCTTCACACGCGATGCGATCGACGTCTTTCAGCACCCGCAGCGCGCGCAGGGTAATGTCCTCAAGATTGCCGATGGGCGTCGCGACCAGATACAGCCCGGGATCGAGCAAAGATTATTCCTGGCTCTGGCGACGCAATTTTCGGCTCTCTGCCAGCAGGCTCATAGAGTGCATCAGGTTTTGCAAGGTCACGATGCCAACGATGCGTTCGCCTTCGGTAATCGGCACCAAAGAAAGTCCGCGCCCGGCAAAGCGGCTGATGGTCGTGCCCAGGGAATCCTCCGGCTGAGCCACGTGAAAACTGCGTGACATGACCGCTTGCACATAACCGTTGCCCTCGCTGCGCAGCGCAGAAAGGATGCTCTGGCGGGAGATAATGCCCACCAGACTGTCGCCGCGCACCACAGGAAAATCGTCCTGCAGACTGTGAATCGACTTGTGTAGCGCATCCTCCAGGGTGTCGGAGGGGGCCAGCATGGAGAATTCAGTCAGCATGATGTCCTGCATGTTGACGGTATCCACTACGCTCTGAAACAGGACACCCTGATCTTCGAGTTGAGCGCCGATCAGGATAAAAAATCCCGCTAATAGAAGCCACGCATTCATCAGGACCAATCCGGCGATGATGGCAGTCATGGCCAGAACCTGACCCAGTCCGGTTGCCACTCGAGATGCCTGTGCCCTGCCCTGCGCCCGGGCAACGCCTCCCCGCACGACCCTGCCGCCATCCAGTGGATAAGCAGGCAGCAGATTCAGAACACCGAGAAAAACATTGACCCAAATAATGCTGCGAATCAAATGGGCGGGACTCATCCAGGGCCGCTCCAAAAGATTCAGCGTGGGGGACATGCCGAGCACCAGCATGGCGACGACCAGGGCGAAACTCAGATTCGCGATAGGCCCGGTGACCGCCATGCGCCACTGCACTTTGCTGCCGCCTGCCTGTTCTGCACTCTCCGCGTTCGCGTAAGCCACCAGGCCGCCAATCGGTAGCAGCAGAATATTTCTCAATTGCAATCCGTGGTACGCCGATACGATCATGCGCGCCACTTCGCGGACGGCGACCGCACCCAGCAAAACCAGCCACAAGCCCACGCCGCGGAACATGGTGAGATGAACGCTCTCGGTGTAGGCCATACAGATGCCAAGCAACAGAATGAAGAAAGTGTGAATGCGTAACTCCACACCCATCCAGCGCCCTAGGGGGAACGACCATCCGCGCATTGCATCCGTCCTTGCTTCTCATTGTAGAGCTTGCGGATTCATTGGCCAGCAAAGGATTCATTTACCATGAAATCCGATGCGGGTGATTGGCGGCACATACCGTTCGCGGCGGCTGATCGCGCCCTGCGGGCTCGCCACCCGTCCCACCAGCGATCGCTTGCGTGAAACCCTTTTTAATATCCTGGCCGCGCGCATCGAAGGCGCCGTGTTCGCCGATCTCTATGCGGGCTCGGGAGCGGTGGGCATCGAGGCTATCAGCCGCGGTGCAAGCCTGGTCTACTTCGTGGATCAGGCTCCGGCTGCGATAGCCGCGGTCCGCAGCAATCTTGCTGCACTCAAAATCAGTTCCGGGTTCCAAATTATTTCCAGCAGCGTCTCGGCCGCATGGCGCCGTCTCTCCGAGCCCGATCCGCATCGGCGTTGTGCGATTATCTTTCTCGACCCGCCGTACGCGGCCGGGAACGATTACGCCGGCACTCTTGCCGGCATCGGCCAGCATGCAGATTCGCTGCTCACTCCCGACGGCATCGTGATCGCCGAACATAGCCGCAAAATGACGCAGCCGCTGACGGAATGTTACGGCCCACTGCGACGCTATCGCGTTCTTGAACAGGGCGACGCGGGCTTGAGCTTCTACGCCAGGTAGCCTCCCCCTCTGTGCTCGCCGGTCTTCAGGTTAACTTCAAACTCGAGTTCACGATCGGTGCTCATGTCCCAACCCAGGCCAAACAACATCTCTCCGCGGATGCCGGTAATGTGCAACCCATCCCAACTGAGACGGCTGGTTTGCCAAGCCTTGCCGGAACGGCCCCAGGCCAGCAGCGAATGGAAACTCGAAAATATGAGCAGGTCCAGCTCCGCGACCGGTGTTACCCCGATCACCGGGCGGTACACCACTTGTTCCCATCGCCCGGGGTCGTGGGTGTCGACAAGGTAGGCGTACCCACCGGCAACAGCGCAGAGCCATGCCGGATCAGGACAGGCCCATACACCTGTGGGCACGGCCGGCCCGGCGAAACCAAGCGCACAGGTGGCCAGGAACGGAGGCGCCGCACCAAAGGGCCGGATCATGATCTCCAGCGCTCCCCGCTCCACTTCCTCAACCTGGGCCGGGTACACGAATTGGCGCGCGGGCAAGATCAAGGGCCGCGAGGCAAGGATCTCTGCCTCCCACGCGTGCTCAAATGTGGAGTCAATCACCAGGTTGATGTTCTTTTGATGCAAATGCCTCTACCCTCTCCCGCACGCTCAACACGTGGGTCGGCAAATCGAGCCGGCTGCCGTCTTCCAGCAGGGGAATCAGCTTGTCAAACTCCGGACCGGAGTGAGCTCCGGTCAGGATGATACGCACAGGGTGGAACAGATCCTTGCCCTTGACCCCGGTCTCCACCTTTACCTCGTTCATCAGTTCCTTGAAGCGCTGCGGCGTCATCGCGCCCGCTTCTGCTCTGACCTTTTCCGTAAATACCTTCACTACACGCGCTCCCGCTTCCGAAGTCAGCATAGCTGTGTCTTCGCCGGTCACTTCGGACGTCACCCGCCAAAGAGCTGCTGCTTTTTCCGGTAACTGCTGGAGCTGGTCAACGGCGGGAAGAAACAGTTCCAGCACCCGATCGAACCAATGCTCGACAACGTCGCCGGCAGAGGATTGCGGCGGTAGCCACTCCATCGCCGCGAAATATGGCCAAGCCAAGCCCCTCAGCTCGGGTAGCGGAGAATGCTTGATGGCTTGACGGTTAAGCCAATGCAGCTTGTCCCAATCGAAGACTGCCGGCGAGGGCGTGACCCGCTCCAGCTTGAACTCCTTGATCAGCTCTTCGCGAGAGAAAATCTCGCGTGTTCCCCCTTCTGCGCCCCAGCCGAGCAGAGCAAGATAATTCGCCAGCGCCTGGGGCAGAATTCCCATCTCGCGGAAGCTGGAAACCGACGTAGCCCCGTGGCGCTTTGAAAGGCGCTCCCGGTCGCTGCCCAGAATGGTCGAGAGATGCGCGAACTGCGGCAGGGTCCAACCGAATGCCTGATAAATGGCCACCTGCCGGGGAGTGTTCGAAATGTGATCGTCGCCGCGGATGACATGCGTGATATGCATGAGTGCATCGTCGATGGTGACCACGTAGTTGTAGACCGGCACGCCGGAAGAGCGAACCAGGATAAAGTCCCCCACTGCCTCGCTCGCGAACTCCACATCGCCGCGGACGATGTCGTGGAAGCGCAGTGGAGCATCGGGCACGGCCAGCCGGACGGCGAAGGTCTCGCCCGCAGCCGCGCGGGTCATGGCTTCGGCCTGCGTGACAGCTTTGCATTTGCCTGAGTACACCTGCGTCCGGTGCTCGCGGAGAGCCTGCTGCCGCTCCTGCTCCAGTTCCTCGGCGGTACAGAAGCAGCGGTAGGCTTTTCCTTCCCCGAGCAACTGCTCCGTGTGCTGGTGATAAATCCCCAGGCGCTCGCTTTGCCGGTACGGTGCATAGGGACCGCCAATCTGGGGCCCTTCCGTCCAGTCCAAGCCGAGCCAGCGCAGATCTTCGATCAGCTGGGCTTCGTAGCGCACTTCGCTTCGCTCTACATCGGTGTCTTCGATACGCAGCAGGAAATCTCCACCGGTGTGGCGGGCAAAGAGCCAGTTATAGAGCGCGGTGCGGGCATTGCCCACATGCAACATACCAGTGGGTGAGGGAGCAAAGCGCACCCGTGGGGAAGGGTTTGGCATAGGTCTGCTTTGATGCTATCAAGCTCAGAGGATGTTCCCTTCTACGCTGCACAGCGGAAGTAAAAACCGCCGAATGCACGAGGTTTCTCGGATTTGTATCGACTCCACTCGGCGACGCTCTGGGGAAAGCACTGCCCGCAGGAGCGAGATTTAGGAGTTTAGTCCCGAAGGGACGGCTGAACTTAGCCCAGGACGCTAGTCCAGGGTACATCACGAAACATGATTGAGTCCCGCAGGGACGGCTGAAGGAGGATTGCGTCGCGGCCCATTTTCAGCCGTCCCTGCGGGACTGGGTGGTCCTTTCAAATCCAACCCAGGACTAGCGTCCTGGGCTAAGTTCAGCCGTCCCTTCGGGACTCAATTCCTAAATCCCGACTTCTCACACCTGCTCCTGAGTGGGTTTCGGCTAAAAAAAGAGCGCCCTATGAGCCATAAGAGCGTTATGTATGTGGGTGAGGGCAAGTGCAAGGCTCTAGCGGAAGTGCTCCCACCCGGCGGCTGCGAGCTCGGAACGGGTATCGCCTTGGTTCAATGCTACTTGCGGCCGCTTGCCACGTTTCTTCATCCGGCCGACGGCATGTGTAAGCACTCCTTCCAATTGACCGGGCACTGGTGTCTTCGGTGAGGCGGTAAACAACAGCTCGTAATCTTCTCCGCCGTGCAATGCCTGCTCCAGGGTGGCGCGGGCATCGATGGGCAGAGCTTCCGCATCGATTTCCGCAGCCAGGCCACTTTCTTCACACAGATGGGCCAGATCGGTGGATAGCCCATCGCTCAGGTCAATGGCCGCCGTTGCCAACCGTCTCAGCCTGCGACCGGCAGACAGCCTGGGCTCTGGATATAAATGGGGATGACGCAATTTGTCGCCTGCCTGAAAGGCGGATGGCTGGCGCTCAAGGGCGCGCAGCTCAGCCGCGGATCCACCCAAGGAACCCGTGACGTAAATCAGGTCGCCGGCACGAGCCCCGGAGCGCAGGAGCGCCTCACCCTTAGGGACGCTTCCCAGTAGAACAATGTCGGTGATCACCAGCGGTGACTTTGCCATGTCTCCGCCCGCCAAGGGCACTCGATAGCGCTGAGCCAGCGCCATGAATCCATCGAGGAAGAGCTCCATCCACGATGTGGTGAGATCCGGCGGCAGAGCCAGCGATAAAAAGGCCGCCTCCGGACGGGCGCCCATCGCAGCCAGGTCGCTCAAGCCGCGGGCCAGGCAACGGTGGCCGATACTTTGTGGCGGATGCCAATCCCGGCGGAAATGAACATTCTCAAGTGAGAGGTCGGTGGTTACCACCAGTTCTTCACCGCGGCGTGGTCGTAGGACTGCGCAGTCATCGCCGATGCCGAGAGTCAGGATCCCGGTCTTGCGCCGGCCCTTCTGCAGTTGATCTGCCCGTCTTCGAATGGCTGCGATCAGTTCCCGCTCGCCTGCGGTCTTGAGTCGATTCTTTTTACGGTAGTCAGCCATGCCGCCAGCATACCTTGCAAGCCCGGCAAGTTATCAAAGCGTTAGACCCCGTCCCACTTTACGGGTTTGACCCATTAGATTCACTCTGTTAGGTTCAAGACTCGGCCCTTGTGCAAAGTGAAGTATGGGCCGATATCCCCTTATAGAGTGAGCAGATTGCGCAAACGCCACTACATAATTTTTGTAGCCCGCCAGGAAGATGGCGAATTGCGCAAAATCCCCATACCTTTGCACTACGCCTATGTGTTTGTCGCGGCTGCGGTTATTGGGCTTTTCACGATCACTGGGATGGCTGGGTCATACAGCCGCATGTTGCTGAAGACCGCCCGTTTCAACCAGATTCGCACCGAGCGCGAAACCATCCGTCATGACTATCTGCAGATGGAGCAAGTCGCGCATGAGAAAGATGTGCAGGCAGCTTCTTTGGGGTCACTGGCCAGCGAAGTCAGTGCTCTTTATGGCCTGCGGCAAAACCGGCTAAGCAAAACCTCTCTCCAGAAGTCGACAGCCTCAACTGATACTGGGGCCTCCGACGGCATCAGCGATCAGCAGTACAGTCAATCGCTTGATCAGCTTTTAGAGCTGCGCTCCTCAGCCATGTCTGGGGAGATCATGCATGGGCTCGACTTAACGAATCGCTTCCCAATGGGACTGGGCGGCAGGATCAACGTGGCTTACGCGCCATCGCTGTGGCCGGTACAGGGGATCGTAACCAGCTCCTTCGGCGCCCGGCTTGATCCCTTCAAGGGTGAAGGCGCGTTTCACACTGGCATCGACATTTCCGCCAGCCAAGGCGACGCTGTACGCGCGCCGGCGGATGGAATGGTTCTCAAAGCCGGCCTGGGCACCGGGTACGGACGCGAAGTCATCGTCGATCATGGCCACGGAGTAGAAACCCTCTACGCTCATCTTTCTGGATTTGCCGTCATCGCAGGTCAGGACGTTCGCCGCGGTGACATTCTGGGCTATGTCGGCTCTTCCGGACACAGTACTGGCCCTCACCTGCACTATGAGGTCCGCATTCACGATACCCCGGTCAATCCCTCCAAGTATCTGCATGACGTCGCGGCACCTCAATTAGCGAGTACCCCATCCGCACCCACACCTACCAACTCCGGCGGCGCAGACTAAGATCGCGCCTTTCCCTGCTGTGGTTCTGCACGGCCATGCTGTGCTGCGCGCCCGCCCTCAGGGCACAGGCAGTGGGGACCAACTACATCGGCTTCGACAGAAACGACTATCCAGGGGATAACCTCCTGCCGGCATTGCGCCGCACCTTTTCCTACACCAGTTACTGGCTAAACAATCCGCCGCGAACGAATTCCAATAGCTGGGTCGGCAAGCGTGCCACCCTCAAGGCGAACGGTTTCGGTTTCATGGTCTTGTACAACGGACGGGAGGACTCCGAACTCAAGGGCAAGGATGCAGCGGCCCTCGGCCGCGCTGATGCCGCCGCCGCCATCAGCGCAGCAAAACGCGAGGGCTTTGCTCCCGGTGCGATCCTGTTTCTCGATCAAGAGGAGGGCGGACGGCTGTTGCCGGAACAGAGCGCTTATCTTTTCTCATGGGTGAAGGCGGTGCGAGCGTCGCCGTATAAGCCGGGGGTCTATTGCTCCGGAATTCTGGTTCCGGATGGGCCAGGCCAGATCAGCACCGCGCGTGATATCCAGAGCCATGACAGCAACCTGCCCCTTTGGGTAGCCAACGACCAGTGCCC
This sequence comes from uncultured Acidobacteriaceae bacterium, assembly GCA_963717225.1. Lineage (GTDB taxonomy): Bacteria > Acidobacteriota > Terriglobia > Terriglobales > Acidobacteriaceae > PALSA-350. The sequence continues at coordinate 133,680 of CAVQWB010000048.1, forward strand.
TCCGGCGCCGGGTTGTGTGCTGCCGAAGAAGTCTCTTGATGCAGCTTCGAGTGGGGTTCCCCAAGCGAAGGTTTGGCAGTACGCGCAGTCGCCCAGAAGACCGTTTGCTCGCGAATGTGGGGCGACCTATGCGGCCGACAACAACTGTTATGCACCGGATCTACCGCACAGCGCCCAGACATTTCTGGATCTGAACGTATCTGCGTCTCCGGATCCATCTCGCGGGCGTTAGGCTACGCTACGCGGCCGCTCAGCCCTCTTGCAGCATGCTGGGTTCTTCAGGAGCACGCAAGCGGACCAGGCGATCGATGGCATAGGGCGCACGATGCGATGAGGTGTGATAGTGCCGCACCTGCAACTCGCCCAGAAGGCCGATGGCAAGCATCTGGATGCCCGCCAGAATCAAAACACCGGCCACCACAAAGAGCGGTCCATGCGTGTCCATCACGGCCTGATGGGTAAAGATCTTGAGCCCGGCCAACATCAATGAGATCCCACTGCCAAGAAGAATGCCGAGTGCGCCAAAGGTGCCGAAGAAATGCAGCGGGCGGGTCATGTACTTGAGCAAAAAACGGATGGTGAGCAGGTCAAAGAAAACGCGGATCGTCCGAGAAATCCCGTAGTGAGATTTACCCCGCTCGCGGTTCACATTCTTGATCGGAATCTCACAGATGCTGGCGCCATACCAGGAGGCCAACGCAGGGATAAAGCGATGCATCTCGCCATAGAGCGGGATGTTGTGGATTACCTCGCGCCGATATGCTTTGAACGTGGTGCCAAAATCGTGAATGTCGACGCCGGAAAGCTTTGCCATGAGCCAATTTGCACAGCGTGACGGAAACCTGCGCATGACGAAGCTGTCAATGCGCGCCTTGCGCCAACCGCTGACCACGTCGTAACCCTCTTCCAGCTTGGCAACAAACTCCGGAATTTCAGAGGGATCGTGCTGCAGGTCGCCATCCATGGCCAGGATGAAGTCCCCCTGCGAGTGATCGAATCCCGCGGCCAACGCAGATGTCTGACCAAAATTGCGCCGCAGCTTGACCACCAAAACCCGGCTATCCACGGCTGCAATTTCCTCCAGCAGCTTGTAGGTGCGGTCACTCGATCCGTCGTCCACAAACACTAGTTCGAAACTGTCGCCAATCTGCTCCATAACCGCCTTAAGGCGGTCGTACAGGGCAGTAACGTTTTCCTCCTCGTTATGGAAGGGTACGACGATCGAATACTTTGGCATCCAGATAGTATAAATCCCAAAAAAGCCATCCCCGGCCGGGATTTCTGTCTTTTTCGGTGTACCTTATTGGCCGTCCCATTTGCGGATCTCCTCTGCCAGAATTGAGCAGGCCCGGTCGCACGCAGCGCGATCCGCGTCGTGATGCGTGACCAGCCGCACGGAATGTGGTCCCAGGGTCCCGGCAAGGAGGCCACGGCTGGCCAGAGCGGTGACCAGCGCCTGGGCATCTCCTCCGCCGCGGAGGCTGAAGATGACAATGTTGGTCTGGACCAGCGCCGGATCGAGTTCCACCTGGGGAAGCGCGCTCAGGGCAGCGGCCAGGAGCCTGGCATTGTCATGATCTTCCTGGAGTCGTCCAGTCATGTCATTGAGGGCAACTAGACCGGCTGCGGCCAGAACGCCCACCTGGCGCATCCCACCCCCCAGCGCCTTACGAAAGTTACGCGCCCGCTCGATCTTTTCCCGGCTGCTCACCAGCATCGAACCGACCGGTGCGCACAAGCCCTTGGAAAGGCAGAACATGACCGAGCTAAAGCCGCGGGTCAGCCGATCTACCGGGATTTTCAACGCAGTCGCCGCATTGAAAACCCGCGCGCCATCGAGATGAACCGGCAAACCCGCATTGACCGCGCCGGCCCAGATTTCTTCGGCTACTTCGAGCGGCATGACGGTACCGCCAGCCAGGTTGTGGGTGTTCTCGAGAGAAATGAGCCCGGTACGCGACCGGTAGTGCCGGCCGGATGAGATCACCGTCTGGATCAGCGGCCAGGTGAGGATTCCACGATCCGCATACACGGTGCGGAGCTGGCATCCGGAAAAAGCGGAAACCATGGCCATTTCCCAATCCACCAGGTGGCCGCGGGATTCGCAGACAACCTCCTGGCCGTGCTCGGTGTGCATGCGGATCGCAATCTGGTTGCCCATCGTGCCCGTAGGTACAAATAGCGCCGCTTCGCGGCCAAAGATCTCCGCCGCGCGTGCTTCCAGGCGATTTACGGTTGGGTCTTCGCCATAGACATCATCCCCCACCTCAGCTGCGGCCATGGCGGCCCGCATCGCAGGGGTCGGACGGGTGACCGTATCGCTGCGCAGGTCGATGGACGCGGTTGACTGCCGAGCGATGGTTTCGGGCCTGGGCAAGGTCCTGGTAGACAAAGTTTCCTCCACACTCATAGCAACTGAAGCTCTGGTTCCTCTACTCCGAGGAAACGGGCAAAGACATCGTTTGAAAAGAGGAGACCACGCTGGGTCAGGCACACCACACCCTCTTGGTCGGTGAGCAGTCCAAGCTGGCACAGCTCGCGCACCAGGGGCACGAAATTCTCCAGGCGATCACTCCCGAACTCCGCCGCCAGGGCGCGCCACGCCACCCCGGCACGCAGTCGCAAACCCAGAAACCAGGCTTCTTCCAGCGCTTCGCAAGAGGTGACCTGGCGTACATCCTGCGCCTGGTCACCACGGAGGTATTCGGCCAGGACCGCAGTACTACTGAAGCGCAGCGCAGAACCGTCCGCGGTATGGACCATGGAGTGCGCGTCCAGGCCAAAACCGAGATAGGGATGGCGGCGCCAGTACTTCAAGTTGTGCCGCGCCTCGCTCCCACCGCGGGCGAAGTTTGAGATTTCGTATTGCCGTAGTCCGCCGGCTTCAAGAGCAGCAATAGCGCTCTCATACAGATCGGCAGTCAGCTCTTCGCTGGGCACAGCCTGCGCGTGATAGCGCGAGCCGCCGGCGAGCAATTCCCGGCCCAGGCGCGAATCGTCGTCGATTTCCAGCATGTAGATGCTGGCGTGTTCCACACCGGTCGCAGCCAGCACCTCGAGGGACTCCTGCCAACTGGCCGCGGTCTGATGGGGCATGCCGGCGATCAGGTCGATACTAAGATTGTGCAGCCCTGCGGCACGGACACGTTCGAGGTCGCTCAAAACTACCTGCCGGGTGTGAAATCGTCCGGTAGCCGCTGCCTCACGATCCACCAGGGATTGGACGCCGAAACTTATCCGATTGACGCCAAAGGCAAGCATAGCGTCCAACGCCGGGTCGTCAAGCTGCCCTGGAGCGCACTCAAGAGTGATTTCCGCTGCAGGTGAAATATCAAACTCCTGGCGCAGGGCGAGGGCAAGCTTCCCCACCAGGGCTGGAGAAAGCACGCTGGGAGTACCTCCGCCCAGGTAAATGCTGTCCACCTGTTCAGGAATGGCCGCGCCGCGCAGACGCTGCCGCAGGCTGCGGATGTCCTCACAAACCCGGGCGACATATTGCTCATGTGCACCCACCAACGATACCCCGGAGGCGAAATTGCAGTAGGTGCATTTGGCGCGGCAAAACGGAACCGAAATGTAAATACCAAGAGAATTCATCTGCCGCCAAAGTCCTGCTATCTATTCTGACATCCTCCATTCGCCGTAACGCCAAGTAAAATAAGACTCGAAGCCCATGGCTGAACCAAACGCCGAGAAAAATCGCAAACCCCAGCAGCACGACGACGATGTTGTCGGCAAGGCTTATGACAGCCGTCTGATGGGTCGTTTGCTGACCTACCTACGGCCCTACAAGCTGCAGGCGTTCATTTCGCTGGTGGCGATCCTGCTCAAAGCAGGATCCGATGTTCTCGGGCCTTATCTGACTAAGGTCGCTGTCGACCGCTACATGACCGCGCGGCCGGCGCTCCATTCGCCGGCGTGGACGCATTGGCTAAGCTCGAATGCGGCGGTGGGGGTGACGCAAATTGCCAGCGTCTATTTAGGCACGCTGGTATTCAGTTACCTGCTCGAATTTGTTCAGACCTACCTGATGCAATGGACCGGACAGAAAGTCATGTTCGACATGCGCAGCCAGATTTTTCGGCACATCCAGAGCATGCACGTAAGCTTTTTTGACCGCAATCCGGTAGGGCGCCTGGTCACCCGGCTAACCAGCGATGTTGACGCGCTGAATGAGATGTTCACGTCCGGGGTCTTCGCCATTTTTGAGGATGTTTTCGTTCTCGTTCTCATCGTGATCATTATGCTGCGCATGAACTGGTGGCTGGCCTTGATCGCGTTTGCCGTGCTGCCTATTATCCTTGGGGTCACTCGCGTCTTCCGTAAACATGTGCGCGACTCCTATCGGCGCATTCGCTCCGCCATCGCTCGTATCAACGCCTCCACCCAGGAGCATGTGAGCGGGATGAGCGTGGTGCAGCTGTTCAACCGCGAGCAGCGCTCCTTCGAAGAGTTCGAAGCCGTCAACCGGCAGCACATGGTGGCCTTCAAAGACGCCATCCTGGCCTACGCACTCTATTACCCCGCGGTTGAATTGCTGAGCTCCGTTGCCATCGCGCTGGTGATCTGGCTGGGCGGGTTCGGGGTGCTGCGCAATGCAGTCTCCATCGGCGTGCTGGTCGCCTTTATCCAATACTCTCAGCGCTTCTTCCGCCCCATCCAGGACCTGAGCGAGAAATACAACATCCTGCAGGCCGCGATGGCTGCCAGCGAGCGCGTCTTCAAGCTGCTAGACACTCCGCCGGAGCTGCAAAGCCCGGCCGCAGCGCGCGCCTGCGACGGTTCGGGACGAATCGAGTTCCGCCATGTCTGGTTCACGTATCAGCGGCTGGATGAACAGCAACTGGCGGCCATCCAACAGGCCGAGGGCACGGAGGAGATTCTCGCTGCCTCTCCAGAGGTGGAATGGATTCTCAAAGATGTGTCGTTCGTGATCGAGCCCGACCAGACAGCGGCCATCGTAGGCCACACTGGGGCGGGCAAGACCACCATTATCGGCTTAATGATGCGCTTCTACGAGATTCAGCGTGGCAGCGTGCGGATTGATGACGTCGACGTTCGTGAACAGGATGTCACCGAGCTACGGCGCCATTTCGGAGTGGTACTTCAAGATCCGTTCCTGTTCACCGGTACCATCGCTGAGAATATTCGCCTGGGTTCGGACTGGATCACGGATAAGCGGATGATGGCCGCGGCCGATGAGGTGAATGTGGGCGACTTCATCCGGGCTTTGCCTCGTGGATTTGATGAGCCGCTGCGCGAACGCGGCAATAGTCTTTCCACCGGGCAGAAGCAGCTGATCAATTTTGCCCGTGCCCTGGCGCACGATCCGCGCATCCTGATACTGGACGAAGCTACCTCGAGCGTGGACACCGATACCGAAATGCGGGTCCGCTCCGCGCTCGAACGCATGGTCCAGGGGCGCACTTCGGTGATCATTGCCCATCGACTGTCGACCGTGCAGCAGGCGGACAGAATCCTGGTCATGCACAAGGGCGTGTTGCGAGAGTTCGGCACTCACCAGGAGCTACTGGGGCAGCGTGGCATTTACTGGAAGCTCTACCAGCTGCAATACAAGGACCAGGAAGTGCAAGCCGCGCGGTCAGCCAGCGGATTTTTGGACGCCAGCCTGGCCGTGGGCACGGACTAGGATGGGCTGCTACAGAGCCGGGTGCAAACCGCAGATCTCTCCACTGCGCTACGCTCCGGTCGAGACACCAAATCCGGAGCTTAGGAGCAAGCTCCAGGAGCGGCAATGCCAGCGATAAGTCTTAGCCCGAAGATTTTTCTCTCGGCCGGCGAGGCCAGCGGAGAGCACTACGGCGCGTTGCTGATGGCGGAGATACGTCGCCTGGACCCGCAGGCTGATTTTTTCGGCCTCGGCGGGGCGCGCATGGCGGGCCTGGGATTGCGCCGGGTGGTGCGTGCCGAAGATGTTGCCGTAATGGGCATCACCGAAGTGATTTTGCACATGGCGAATATCTATCGCGAATATCGAAAACTGAAGGCCAGTTTGCGCGCGGAACGGCCCGATCTCGCTATCCTGATTGACTTCCCTGACGTAAACCTGAGTCTTGCCGCCGAGCTTCGCCGCTTGAAAATCCCCGTGGTCTACTTTGTAAGTCCACAGTTGTGGGCCTGGAAGAAGTGGCGAATAAGAGGTGTGCGGCGCAATGTGACCCGAATGCTGGTGATTTTTCCCTTTGAAGAAGCTTTCTACCGCGGACGGGGCGTTGCCGCCGATTTTGTCGGTCACCCGCTGGCGGATCTTGACCCGCCCACAGTGACCCGGGAAGAATTTGCTCGCGAAAATGGTCTGGACACGTCAAAATTCTGGGTTGGCTTGCTGCCCGGGAGCCGCACCAGGGAGCTCGACGCCAACTTGCCGCCAATGCTCGAAGCCGCTCGATTGCTGGGTCCGGGTTATGAATATCTCTTACCCGTGGCCCCCACGCTGAAGGATTCGCAGGTTCAGGGCTTCACCCGCCAGGCGAAGGGGGCCGGGGTGCGGGTGGTCCATGATGCCCGCGCAGTTTTGCAGCACGCGCGCGCCAGTATTGTAGCCAGCGGCACCGCCACCGTTGAAGCGGCGCTCATCGGAAACCCCTTTGTGGTGGTCTACCGGGTGTCTCGCATCACTTATGCGGTGGCTCAGAGGGTAGTCCGCGTGGCCCATGTGGGCATGGTCAACCTGATCGCCGGACGCCGAATTGTGCCGGAGCTCATCCAGCATGACTTCACCGCATCCAAAGTGGTGGAGCAGGTGCGCCCGCTGCTGGAAAACGAGGAGGCTCGTGCAACAATGCAGTCAGACTTGCGCACCGTTGGAGCCGCACTGCGAGTAAACGGCGAGGGAGCGATTCAGTACGCAGCCCGTATTGCCTTGCAATTGATCCCCGTGGCGGAGCCGCCGGGGTTGCAATCCGCTTTGGTTTCATCATGGCCCGTTGAATGACTTCGATGACGCGCAGTTCCAGGATTCCCGCCAGGGTTTTGTTGCTGCTGACCGCTTTGCTGTGGTTGGCAGGTCCGCACCTCTTCGCCGCAGAGCGGCCCAACATCAACATTACCGGTTACGTGATCGATGCTCAGCTCGATCCCGCCCAGCACACGCTCAAAGCGACCGCACGGGTAACCTTTACTGCGACTGACACCGTAAGCTCCGCCATTTTCGAACTGCACAATGCGCTCAAGGTAGGCAGCGTGACGGATGGGCAAAATCACCAGCTCAACGGCGAGCGCGGCCCCAATGCAACCATCAGCGTCGCCCTGACGAGCCCCATGAGCAAGGGGGCGACCGCTACCTTCACCTTTGCGTATGAGGGAACGCTCAGCGGCAGCGAAGAGAGTCCGGTAGAAGGACTCAAGGTGGCATCGATTGGTGATCCCATCAGTTATCTCTTGTATGCAGGCCGCTGGTTCCCCATGGTGGGGTATTTGACCGACCGGTTTACGGCGGAAATCCATGTAACCATCCCGGCCGGCTACAAGGTGGTGGGCAGCGGCAGCACCGGTAGTCCCCGCCCAGTCTCCGGCGGTCAGCAATACAGTTTCAACTGGACCAAGCCCAGCTTCCCGGGCACGATCATCGCCGGCAAGTTCAATGAACCCGTGGCTGTAGCCGGATCTCCCAATGTGCGGGTGTACCTCACCGACGCACACAAGCAAAGCGGTCCGGAGTACGCGCAAACCGCCAACAAGGAATTTGATTTCTTTAGCGAAAGTTTTGGGGAATCGGCTTCCCGGCTGTTAAATGTCGTGGAGCTTCCGGACGACACGTTGCCCTCCTACTGGGCTCCGGAGATCGCCGCCATTGCCGGCGCCCGCATCGCCGACCGCAACAACTACCGCCTGTTGGCGAACACCATGGCGCACCAATGGTGGGGGAGCACAGTTACTCCCGCAACACTCAATGACTTCTGGATCATCAATGGCATGTCCCGGTACGGAGAGCTGATGTACGTGGAGCGGGTCGCGGGGCAGACGGCGTTACAGGCCGCGGTGATCGATATCTCAGCCGGTGCGCTGGCCTATGACACCATCCCGCTGACTTCGGCAGGACGTCTGGACCCCTTTTCACCGCAGTTCCAATCCATGACTTTGGAGAAGGGCGCCATGATCTTCCATATGCTTCGTTGGGAGATCGGCGAGGACAACTTCACCAAGACGTTGCGGGCTTTGGTTACGCAATACGCCGACAAGCCGATCCGTACCCGGGACGTTGAGAAGGTGGCTGAGCAGGAGTCTCAGCAGCAGCTCACACCCTTCTTTGCACAATGGTTGGATGGAACCGGCGCACCCCAGTTCGTCGACAAATACACCGTTTATCGATTAGGAAATAACAAGGGATTTCGTACCATCGGTGAGATCGGCCAGGACCTCGATCTCTTCAATATGCCAGTTGAACTTCGGGTCGAAACCGAAGGCAAAACGGAGATGAAGAGAGTGGATGTGGTCGGCACCAGCTCGCAATATGTCGTGGATACATTTGGGCGGCCGCGTCATATTTCCATTGACCCGGACAATTGGGTGCTCAAGAATACTCCGGACATGCAAGTGCGGATCTCGATTCTGCGCGGCCAACAACTGGTCGCGGAGGGGGACACTCCTGGGGCGCTGGCGGAGTACCAGAAGGCTCTCACCGCCAACCCCAATAGCTCGCTCGCCAGCTACCGCATCGGCGAAGTGTTATTCAACCAACGCAACTACCAGGCAGCGGCGAATGCCTATCGTGATGCGCTGCGCGGGGACGATGAGCCCAAGTGGACCGAGGTCTGGAGCCACATCGCGTTGGGGAAAATATTCGACGTTACCGGGCAGCGGGATCGGGCAGTCAACGAATACCGGCAGGCGGTGCAGACCAACGACAACACCCAGGGTGCGGTGAACGAGGCGCGCAAGTATCTGCAGCAACCCTATAAGAGACCGGACACGGATTAAGTTGGGACTATTCTTCCCCTAACAAATGACGGGTGCCCCACATCTCGCTCGTTTTTCGCGAGATGTGGGATACCACAACTTTACACTTGCAGGTTTTTCACTCTCTGGCAAAGAACATCAAGGTTCGTGGCCCACCCGTCGTCCTTTGCACAACTAAACACTTCGAGTTCATGGCGCAGCTTCCACGGGGTTCCCAAAAAGCGCTATTTGAGGTTCAGGGCGGCCATCGCTTCGTCGGCGCTGGGCGAGCTAACCTTGAGGTATTCGCCAACCCGCTTGCGTTCTTCCGCCGAAAGTGTGGGGGCGAGGGCGAGGATACGCCGGAGTGTGGTCGCGATATCGTCGATGTAGTTCATCATTCGGATGGCTTCGCCGGAAAGTGGCATGGGTTTCTTCCTCGTTACAATAGGGTAGAGCAGTTTCACGATCACTGGGCCCGATCCGGCCTTTGAGAAGTGGGGCTTTTCTTGGTGAAAAGCCCCGTGGGAAGCATTTTCACCGGCTACACCTATCGTGAAACCGCTGTACTCCATTTTCCGTGCTGGGCGCGAATTCGTAAAGCGACCGGGTGAATTTGGGTGGGCCAATTGCTGATCCTCGACCTTGAGGGAGCGCATCCAATGCAAAATGTCCGTCGCCAGCCATTTTTCTCGATCGAGCGCAACCGTGCCTGAGCCGGCCCCGGTAAAAGCCAACCCGCGCCAGGAAGCCTCCAACGAAATGAGGGAGTGTGTCGAGCGAGTGCTGCACACCGATGCCCGTGTCCCGGTCTCCACCTATCGGGTGCAAATGAACAAAGAGTTCACGTTCGCAAATGCGCAGGCGCTTGCGGGCTACCTCAAGCAACTGGGCATTGGCGACTTCTACTCCTCGCCCATTTTCGAAGCCCGGCCTGGAAGCATGCACGGGTATGATCTCACTCGTCACGACCGGCTCAATCCGGAGCTGGGCGGAGATGAGGGCTTTGCCAGCTTCTCAGCGGAGTTGCAGCGCCAGGGTCTCGGCCTTTTGCTCGACATCGTGCCCAACCACATGGGGGTGGGTAACGACTCCATCTGGTGGCAGGACGTGCTGGAGAACGGGCACGCTTCGCGGTATTCCGAATATTTCGATCTCGATTGGAAGCCGCTCAAACCTGCCCTGCGCAACAAACTTCTTCTGCCTATCCTTGGTGACCAATATGGCGCCGAACTCGAACGCAAGCACATCCAGGTGTCCATTGAAGACGGGCGCCCATTGATTCATTACTACGATCACACCATGCCGGTCGCGCCGCGCACAGTGAACCTGATCTTCGACCGCGCAGGTGGCGGTGCGAATCCGATGCCGCAGTCTTTTTACGAACTGCTGCAACAGATTGACGAGATTCCGCCGCATGAAACCAGCAACGACGATTTAAAGGAGGAACGCCGCACACAATTGGCGGAGCTGATGCCCAGGTTGCGGGATGCACTTCGCTCGGAGGAAATGCAGCCGCTGATCAAGCATGCACTTGAAGCCATCAACGGCATCGAGGGGGACCCCCATAGCTTCGACCGTCTTCACCTTTTGCTGGACGCGCAGCCCTATCGATTGGCCTCCTGGCGTACGTCCGCGGAGGAAATCAATTACCGTCGCTTCTTCGATGTGAACGACCTGGTCGGCCTGCGCATGGAAAATCCCGAGGTCTTCGCGGCTACGCACTGCTTAATTCGTAGGCTGATTGCTTCGCACCAAGTGACCGGGCTGCGCATCGACCACTGCGATGGCATGTTCAATCCCCGCCAGTATCTCATCCGGCTGCAGCTCTTGTACCTCGCCAGCCAGTGCGCCGGGGAGGTACCGCAGCAGGAGACCGCCGCCAACGGAATCGAGCGCAGCATACTCGATCCGGTCCGCGGATACAACTGGTCGCAGAGCCAGGGGCCGCTCTACACGGTGGTCGAGAAGATATTGGAGCCGCGCGAATACCTGCCCCCTGAGTGGCCGGTTCGCGGCACTTCCGGCTACGACTTCGTCTACCTGGCCAACGGCATCTTTATCCAGAGCGCCAACGAAAAGCGATTCAACGTTCTCTATGCCCAGGTTCTCGGACACCCGGCCGACCCGGACGAAATTATTTACCGGTCCAAGCTGCAAGTGATGCAAACGGCACTGGCCAGCGAGGTGTATGCCCTGACCAACCTGCTCAGCCGCATTGCCTCGTCCAACCGGAAGGCACGCGATTTCACCGACAACATTCTGGAGACCGTCCTGCGCCACACCATCGCCGCCTTCCCCGTTTATCGGACCTACATCGATGACCGGGGTGAGTACGGGGCTCGCGACGTGGCCTTTTTGCGCTTTGCGATCGCAAGAGCCAAGCGCCTTAATCCGGATATCGATGCCTCGGCATTCGACTTTCTGCGCGAAACCCTGCTGCTGCAGAACAGCTCTCCGGCAGCCAAGCAGAAGCCCGATCCGCAGATACTTTACTTTGCCCTAAAATTTCAACAACTCACAGGCCCGGTGATGGCGAAGGGGGTCGAGGACACGGCGTTCTATGTCTACACTCGCTTTCTTTCTTCCAACGAGGTTGGGGGGTCGGCAAAGTCCTTTGGTATTTCGCTGGAAGCACTGCACCAGAGCAACCAGGAGCGCCTGAAACACTCCCCGGACACGATGCTCACTACTTCCACCCATGACACCAAGCGCAGCGAAGATGTGCGCAACCGTCTCAATGTCCTTTCCGAACTTCCCCAGCTCTGGTCGGCGTCTGTTCACCGCTGGCAGCGCTTGAATTCGAAATTCAAGCAAAAGATGGAAGACGGCCGTATTGCGCCGGACGGCAACGAAGAATATCTGCTCTATCAAACCATCCTGGGCGCGTGGCCGTGGCAGATGGAAAGCCAAGAGGCCCGCGAACACTACGTGGAGCGGATCAAACAGTACGCGTTCAAGGCCTTGAGCGAAGCCAAAGTCAATCTGAGCTGGATCAATCCCGACCCTGAGTACATAAAGGCAGTGCATGCGTTCATCACCGCCATTATGATGCCGGGGCCGCGCGGAAAAGAGAGCCCTTTCGTCGCTTCACTGAGTACGCTCTTACCGCAGTTACAGTTATTTGGGGCAGTCAATTCGCTCGTCCAGGTGGTACTGAAGACCGCGGTTCCCGGGATACCCGATTTTTATCAAGGCAACGAACTCTGGGAATTGACCCTGGTCGACCCGGATAACCGGCGGCCTGTGGACTTCGATCAGCGCGCTGGCTACCTTAATGCGCTACAAGCGCTGTCGGAGCGAGAGGGTGCGGGAACGGTGTGCCGGGATGTGCTCGCCAACCTGGCTGACGGCCGAGCCAAGCTTTGGACCACGCATCGCGCGCTTCAGCTGCGGCAGCAGGAACATGCCATCTTCCGTCGTGGGGAGTACATACCGCTCGAAGTCGCGGGGGATCATCAGGAAAACGTGATTGCATTTTTGCGCCGGGATCCAGTGAGCGAGCGAAGCGTTCTGGCGGTGCTGCCGCGCTTTGCCTGCACACTCATGCGGGGCAAGCCGGAACTGCCGCTTGGAGACGCCTGGGGAAAAGATCAGTTGCGTGTTCCTGTCCCGCCGGGAACGCGGTACACGAAATGTTTTTACGGGAGAGCCAGTCACGGTGACAGAGCAGCAGACGCTAGCGCTGGGCACTATCTTCGACATCTATCCGGTGGCACTGCTGGTCAGCTCGGAATAGGGCGCAAAAACATCTATGAAACATTCAACAAACGTTCACTGGCTGCGGAAAATAATTTGCGACCTAAAGAACGTACCCCAGGGCCTAAAGGGCATATGTGAGAACTCGGATTTAGTCCCGAAGGGACGACTGAAGACTGAACTTAGCCCAGGACGATAAGTACCTGGGTTGGATTTTAAACCTCCCACAAAATCGTCATCCTGAGAGCCTGTGACTTTTTTGATCTTTTCGTGTTTTTTGCGTAGCTAACCGGATGTTTTTTTACCCCTCCGCAAAGGCGTCATCAGCAGAGGGTTTATGGCGCGGAGTCGAAGGACCCCGGCGATGCTTGTTGGCAGGTGCTCTTCGGAGCTTTCCGGCCACAGACTAGAAGTGAAATTAAAAAAGTCACAGCCTCTGAGCGAAGCGCCTCACAGATTTATCGCGTGATACAGCGCTTGGTGGCGGATCGAAGAGCCCGTCAGCTGAAGGACCGCGACGCTAATCCTCCTCAGCCGTTAGCACCCTTTCAACCACCGAAGCCCGCACCTGGCGGACCCGCCACGGTTCAAAGATTTTGCACAGACTTGGGGATGGAAGATGATTACAGTGCATGAAAAGATGTACCCGTGACCATCAAGTGCGTACCGCAGGAAGAATTCAGTTCTCGGGCTTGGGTAGGACGAAAGCTCCGAACAGCATTGACAAGATAAGCACCTTCGGGGTCCTTCGACTCCGCGCCACCAAGCGCTGTATCACACGATAAATCTGTGAGGCGCTTCGCTCAGGATGACGCCTTTCTGGAGCGGGACTAAACAATCATGGTGGTTCATGAATACACGAGAAGATCGAAAAAGTCACAGGCTCTCAGGATGACGATTTTGTGGGAGGTTTGAAGAAAAACACCCCAAATAGGTTAACGGTCATGGGACTAGCGTCCTGGGCTAAGTTCAGAGAAGTTCAGATGTCCCTTCCCTTCGGGACTAAATTCTAAATCCGATTTCTCACACACTGTTTAGCCTTGTTTAGCCCGGATATTTTCAAGTCAGGCTTTCGGCGGCTCTACCCAGCCGTCCCGGTCAGTGAACTCTGCGAGCTGCGCCAGGCCGTGCGCAAGTTGGCTGTTGAGGGCGTTGGGAGCCATGCGCCAAGTCCAGTTGTTCTCGGGAATCGCGGGCGTGTTCATGCGTGCTTCCGAACCCAGCACCAGGATGTCCTGCACGGGAAATATACAAACATCGGCCACTGAGGTCGAAGCTGCGCGGATCATGGTCCACACCACGTCACTGGGAGCCGGGTTGAGATAGAAATAGACCGCGTTCCTCTCACTCTCCGTCACGCCGTTTTGCCACCAGCCCAACGTGGTGTCGTTGTCGTGGGTGCCGGTATATACCACCGTATTGGTTACATAACGGTGGGGCAGATAGTTGTGCGCGGAACGGTCGCTGAAGCCGAACTGCAGCACCCGCATGCCAGGAAGATCGAACTGCTCGCGAAGCGCATCCACTTCACGAGTGATGAGGCCGAGATCCTCGGCAATCAGCGGCAGGTCGCCTAATTGTGCGCGCAGGGCGGTAAAGAGCGCGGCACCCGGAGCCTTGACCCATTCACCATGGATGGCGGTCTCATCCTCGGCAGGAATGGCCCAGAACGCTTCGAAACCGCGAAAGTGATCGAGCCGAATAATGTCGTACAGTGCGTGAGTACGGCGCATGCGATCAACCCACCAATGGAAGCCCTGCCCTTCCAGCACTTCCCACTTATAGATTGGGTTGCCCCACCGCTGGCCGGTCGCGCTGAAATAATCCGGGGGCACACCGGCAACACGAATCGGAGTAAGGTCTTCGCGCAGTTCAAAAATTTCCGGGTGGGTCCACACGTCGGCGCTATCGTAGTTGACGAAGATAGCCACATCGCCAATGAAGCGAATATGGCGCTCCGCACAATAGCTACGCAGGGCTTTCCACTGCTCGTCGAAGGCGAACTGTATGGCCTGCTCAACTTCGAGATCGTCCCGGCTCTCCTGCTGCAGTTGAAGCAGCGCCTCCCCATCCCGATGGGCGAACTGCTTCGGCCAGGACAACCAGTAGCCGGACAAGAATCTTTGCCGCAAAACACTGTAGCGGGCGTAGTCCTGCAGCCAGAAGGCATTCTCTTCCCGGAAACGCTGGAAACGAGCCCATTGCAGGTCATCGTGGTGGGACAGAAAGTGTCGCGCGGCCTCGAGCAGGAGCGGCCACTTACGTTGTTCCACCTCTTCAAAATGCACGTTTCCAGAATGGCCTGGAAGGCCGGCAATGCGATCCTCCGCGATCCACCCCGCTTCTACCAGCTTCTCCAGACTAATCAGCAAAGGATTGCCGGCGAAGGCAGAAAGGGCGGCATAGGGTGAATTGCTGAAGCCGGTCGGGCTCAGCGGAAGAACTTGCCACAATCGTTGTTTGGCCGCCGCGAGAAAATCAGCAAAGGCATAGGCGGCGGGGCCAAGGTCTCCGATCCCTCCGTAGGAAGGTAAAGAGGAGATATGAAGAAGGAGTCCCGACGATCGTTCGAGGGCCATTTATTACCTGTAGAGGAGGCGAGAAGAACCGTGGCCTTCGTTGAAGACAGATTCCAAGGCAGAGGCTCCGGGTTGCCCGCAAACTAGCTTGGCATACTCTGAGCCAAGCCCGTCTGTGCACGCTTGTTCATTCGGATGCCTCCCGACTTCTCATAGCGATCCGTCAGGGCAGTCACGAAGACGGCAAACATTTGCTCTCGCCGTTCGGCAAGCAACGATTCGCGCGTGGCATCCAGGTTTTTCGCTGTCTCTTCCGAAGTCGGTTCCTGCTTGTCATCGATCTTAGCCACAATACCGCTGTGCCCGGTGTTGATCGCCTTGCTGATCTGCCCCACCTTCAAATCGAACAAGTCGGGCGCTGCCGTGGACAAGTCTCCAATATCCGGTACCTGCCCAGTGTGGCCAACGAGATCGCTGCTTTTGATGATTGCGCCGACTTCCTTGGCAGCCTGGGCGAGGTTGTTTTCCGCGTGCGCTTTGTCCGCCAGTTCGTTGGTCTTGCGCGCCAGCAACTGGGGCAACTGCTGCTCCCGGAAATCGTCGACCAAATGCGACTTGTACTCCTCAAAGGTGGGGGCGTGCGCTGGTTTCGAATCTTCCACCTGGAAGACAGCAAAACCCTCGCCGGTTGAGCTCACCTGAGGAGCAGATCCAGGCTTGGCGCTGAAGGCCTGGGTCAGCAACTTGGCTCCGTCCGGGAGCCCACTGAGGACCGCGTTCTGGGGCACGTAGTCGGTCGTTACTACCTGCATGTGGTGTGCCTCGGCGGTTTTCGCCAAGCCTGACTTACCTGCCTCGGTGGCTAGCTGTTGGGCAAAGGCGGCCTGCTGCTCCGCCTCCTGCTGACGGGTCAACGTGGCTACGATTTGAGCCTTTACTTCTTCCAGTGGCTTAAGATGCGCCGTCTGCTTCTCTTCGACCTGCAGGATGTGATACCCAAACTGGGTCTTGATCACATCGGAAACCTTTCCTGGCTGCAGCTCGAAGGCCGCCTTTTCGAAAGCCGGCACGGTTACTCCGCGCTGAATCATGCCCAACTCGCCACCCTGCTCTTTGCTGCCCGGATCGTCAGAGTTGGCCTTGGCCAGGGCGGCAAAGTCAGCCCCGCCCTTGATCTGCTTCAGGAGGTCTTCGGCCTTCTGTTTCGCTGCTGCATCGGTCTTCGCGTCGGCGCCGGTTGGCACCTTGATCAGGATGTGGCGCACCTTCACTTCTTCGGGCACCTGGTAGTCCTTTTGATGTCCCTGGTAATACTGCTCCACCTGCTGGCTGGTGACCGCAGGCGCGCCACTCGGTACGTCTGTCTGATTCAGGGCAATGTACGCCAGCTTGCGAGTCTCAGGGATTGCCGTTTTATACCGGGCTGCATTCTGCTTGAAAAATGCCTGCAGCTCGGCATCCGTGGGGTTGATCTGCTTGCGCAAATCTTCGGAGTTGATGACTGCATAGTCAAACTTGATCTTGGTTCCCTGCTGCCGATAGGCGTCGCGAACATCCTGATCCGAAACTGTGATGCCACCGGTCACCATGGCCTGGAGCCGGTTGATCTCCAGCTCTTTCTTGAGCTGACTTTCGAAATCCTGGATCGAGGTACGGAAGTAGTTCTGCACGAAGTTCGCGTAGCCGTCCTCACCAATGAACTGACCGTTGGGAAAGAGTGCCTGGGCAAAGGGTCCGGTCTGCATCGCGCGGCGCAAATCCGCATCTCCGACCTGGAGGCCGAGACGGTTCGCTTCCTGCAGCAGCACTTCACGTTGGATCAGCGCCTGTGCCGCCTGGGGCATCAGGTAGGGCAGCACCATGTCCGGATACTTCTTTTGCTGCAGAATTCTTTCCGCAACCTGTTGCACCTCGGGGGTAGTGATCGTGGTCGTGGTGCCGAAGTAACGGCCCATGAGCCCGCCGCTATGCACAGTGGCATAAGTATCGGTGGAGGTATCCGAATCGGCGAAAATGCCAGGCACCAGCGTGATCACCATAGTGCCCACGGCGACAGAGATGATAACGATGAAGATGATTTTGACGACGCGGTTGTCTTTTTGCAGGAAACGAATCATTGGATGTGGGGACCTTAGAGCGCAATTGCAGAGACTTGCTCCCTAAGTATAGATCACCCTGGCTAAGTCTTTGGTATGACGGAGGCCCAAATTGGGGTAATTCCCGCGCCCATTTCTGACCTATGAAAGGGTCAGAAATGGGCGCGGGTGGAATGAACGATTTTTATCTCCAGCGGCGGTAGTAGTACGGATAGCCATACACGTAAGGCCGCGGGTAAGCGTAGGCATAGGGGTAGGGATAACCATAAGCATACGGATAGGGCGCGTAGCCGGGAGGCGGTGCGTAGCCATAGCCTGCAGGAGCTCCATAAGCGTAGGGCGACGGCGGATAGCGACGCCCTTGCGGGGCGGCACTCGCTTCGATACGCGAAGCGTCCTGATAAGAAACCGGCTGGACGGTGGCCGGGCTGGTCAGATGGAAGGTGAGCAGGGCTTCGGGCGGAACGACGCTCCGCGGACCTGGAGTAGCGGCAGAAGCTCCCAACCCGACGCCCGTACCGGCGACTGCGCCTATGGCAGCGCCAGGGCCCCCTCCGGCAACGGCGCCAATAGCTGCGCCCAGTGCCGCGGCACCAACCGTGTTGCCGGCAGTGTAACCGCCCTTGCCGGGACTGTTGGTGTTGAAGGTGTCAGTCGCCAACGAGTAGGAATTGCCGCCCAGGCTCAGGTTGGTCAGTTGCAGCGTCATGCTTGCGCCGCCCTTCAACTCCCCCGGCTTCTTCACATCCACGATGCGGCCGGTCACGGCGGCGCCACGCGGAATCGCCAGCACATTGCCGACATACACGCTCTGGGCCACGGTTCCCTGGAAGTAGTCGCCGGGCTTCGCTTTTCTGGAATCCAGCGGCTCGCTGGTGCGAATGTTCAGCAACAAACCGGAAGACAATGTGACCGGGCCGGAGGGCGGCGCTTGCGGCGCACCCTGGGGACCCTGGTATCCATTGGATTGGTTCTGGCCTGGCTGATAGGCAGGCCGGGCCGGCTGTCCGTAGCCTACGCCCGGACCAGCCGCAGGTGGGGGTGGCGCTGCATTGGGATATTGATCAGACCCCTGGTTCGGGTCCTGATTTGCCTGGCCCGGATATTGGGGAGGACCCTGGTCCACATTCTGGCCTTGATCCGGCGCCGCAGCATCGGGCGGAGGGATCTGTCCATTCTGCGCATCGGGTGGCGGTCCAGCCTGGCCCCAGTCGCCTTGTTGACCCGGCGCCGGTGTCTGTTGCGAAGCCTGCTGCGCAGACGCAACCAAGGCCGGAGCCAGTGCGAGGCTCGAACCCAGCACTCCGGAAAGTATCCATTGCAAACGATTTCTACTCATCAAATCCATTGTTAAACCCCTCTCGCCCTGGCGAGACGCCCGATCCGTTCGCCGGACATACTGCATAGACGGTAGTTCCCACAGTCCGTCACTGGTGCTAACCCTGTTTTACGGCAAAAGTTATTCCGCAGAGCTGCCGGACTGATATTTTTTGCGCGTGGTAATGCCCCGAAAGGGGTAGTTGACTAAGTCGATATTCATCCTTCGTTCGCGGACAATTCTCGCTCCGTTCAACTTGTGAAGTGGGGTGTGGCTGCATCATTGCTGGAGCAATGGCCAACCACCACCATGTTGGGGTTCCCAGTCTGGCCGCACTGCCTGTTGCCGGAAACCAAAACACTCCCGTTTCCCAGCTATTGACGCCAAGGCAGCAACTCCAATGTTCCGCCCTGGTGCCTCCTCCTGCCAGCGCCCCCGGAGGGCTGTGGCCGGACGCCGACGCCCTACCGTACGTATCTATTCCATATGTATCCGGGACCTTCGGGCGCTACCGGGTCCGCCTGGCGAAAAATGGCAACGATCGCATTGCTGCCTGCCGCCTCCGCTTTAACGTGTTCAACCTGGAGATGGGAGAGGGCTTGTCGTCGTCCTACTCGACTGGCCTCGACTGCGACCGCTTCGACGCGGTTTGCGATCATTTGATCGTCGAGGACCAGGAAGACGACCAGGTGGTTGGCACCTACCGCATGCAATCGGGTCTTACCGCCGAGGCGGCTTTCGGTTACTACAGCGCCCAGGAGTTCGAGTTCGGTCCGTTTGAGGTCATCCGCCACCAGGTTCTGGAACTCGGCCGTGCTTCTATCGATCGCCGCCATCGCTCCAGCGAGGTCCTGACCTTACTGTGGCGCGGGATCGCCCAATATGCCAAACACCACAGCCTGCGGTACTTGATTGGCTGCTCTTCCCTTACCTCGAAAGAGCCTCTCGATGGCTGGAGCCTCTACCGCCAACTTGCCTCACAATTGGTTTCGTTCGAATATGTTACGGTTCCCACGGCGGCATTTTCGCTGCCCTGTTGCGAGGGCGAGCCGGCGGTGCCAGTGAAGCTGCCCAGGCTGCTCCGGACTTACCTGGGCGTGGGCGCCAGGATCTGTGGACCACCGGCGTGGGACCGCGCCTTCGGGACCATCGACTTCCTCACTCTTTTGGACCTGGAACAGCTTGCCCCAGCGGCGCGAAGCCGCTTCCTGGTGGACTAGTCCGATGCCCCTTGGCCGGCGGATTTACGGTACCGTCCGCATGGCCATCCTGCTCACTACAATATTTGAGGCTCTGGGACGGTTTGCTGCTATCTACCTCGTGTCCGGAGGGCGAGTCTCCAGCGCACGGCGGGCGGCGTGGTTGCATGTGTCATGCGTGCGGCTTGCCAAGCGGCTCTCCCTGGTGCCATCAGTGACTCAATCCGTAACTCAATCCGGGGGCAGCGGAGGCCGCGGCCTCACGGTTTCCAATCATCTGACCTATCTGGACATACTGGTTTACGGCGCGGCCCGTCCGTTCCTGTTTGTCGCCAAGTCAGAGGTGCGGCGATGGCCGCTCCTGGGCACTCTGGCAAGTCTGGGCGGGACCATCTTCGTCGACCGTGGCCGCAGCCTTCAGGTGGCCCAAGCGAGCCGGCGGATGGAAGAGGGTTTGCGGGACGGAATAGCGGTACTCCTCTTTCCGGAAGGGACCTCTACGGACGGCAGCTCAGTCCTGCCCTTTCGGTCGCCACTGTTTGATCCCGCTATCCGCACGGGGGCCCCCGTGACTGCGGCGGCCATTCGCTACCAGGCATTGGATACGACCGAGGAAAAGGTGACGTATTGGGGAGAAATGGTCTTCTTCCCGCATCTGTTTCACACCTTGTGCGTGCGAGGTCTTGCCGCAAGGATCAGCTTCGATGCCCCCTGCCAATTTGCCGACCGCAAGAGCGCGGCACGAGGGGCGTGGCGCCAGGTGCAATTGCTACGTGCAGCTAACGATTTGTGAGCTTCCCTCTTTACAGGGTCCCCCGTTGCCGTGGTAGACATGCAAGCATGCCTGTCACGACGGAGAAGCGCCTTCATCTGAGTCAGATTGCTCCCCAGATCATTCAATCCGAAATTCGCTCCATGACGGTGGAGTGCGACGCCGTTGGGGGCGTGAACATGGCCCAGGGGGTATGCGATACGCCTCTCCCCGAAGTGGTGATGGAAGCCGCCATCCAGGCGATCCGTGATGGCTACAACATATACACCCGGCTGGACGGGGTGGCCGTGCTTCGGCAGGCCATTGCAGAAAAATTAGAGCACTATAACGGCTTGATTGCCGACCCGGATAAAGAGATCCTGGTGGCCTCAGGAGCAACTGGAGCCATGGCCTCGGCGTGCCTGGCACTGTTCGATCCGGGTGACCAGGTCATCCTGTTCGAGCCCTTTTACGGGTACCACTACAACACCCTGGTTTCGATGCGCGTCGAGCCGGTTATCGTCCCGATGGAACCCAGCTCCTGGGAAATCGATTTCGATCGTCTGCGCGGGGCCATCACTCCCCGCACCCGCGCGTTGATCATCAACAGCCCGGGCAATCCCTGCGGCAAGGTATTCACCCGGCCGGAATTGGAAGCCATTGCGGCCGTGGCTATTGAACACGACCTGTTCGTGTTGACCGATGAGATTTACGAGTACTTCATCTATGAAGGTCAGTCGCACATCAGTCCGGCGACGATCCCAGGGATGGCCGAGCGCACGATCAGCATTTCCGGCTTCTCCAAGACGTTCAGCATGACCGGATGGCGGATGGGCTACGTGGTTGCCAGCAGCAAGTGGATGCCGGCCATCGCCTACTTTCACGATCTGGGGTATGTATGCGCTCCCTCGCCATTCCAGTACGCTTCAGCCGCCGGGCTTAGGGCCCTGCCGGACAGCTTTTACCAGGGATTGGCAACCGAGTACCAGGGGAAGCGGGACAAGATCTGTGATGCCCTCGCGGCTGCGGGTCTGACTCCTGCTGTGCCTGCGGGTGCCTATTATGTTCTGGCCGATGCCAGCCGCGTCGAAGGGGAAACCGCAAGCGTGAAGGCCCGGAACCTGCTCCGCGCGAGTGGGGTGGGCGCGGTGGCAGGGTCAGCGTTTTATGGCGCTGGCCGGGGGGAGAACCTCCTCCGCTTCTGCTTTGCTAAACAGGACGGCGACCTCGATAGGGCTTGCACCGCGCTGCGCAACTTTGGCGTCTAAACGGGATAAAGAAAGTATCCCTGGGCATAAAGGCCAGATGATTTGCCTGGGATTATGTACAGGTTGAAGCCGATACCCTTCAGGACGAGAAGACGTAGCTCAGGGGCTAAAGCCCAAATTCTTTGTCAGGGACTTTATGGCCCGACTAAAGTCGTGCCCTGATACAAAGCGTTAAGAGCCGTGGCTCGCGAACATCTTGGGCCCTGTTTTCAGCTGTCCCTGCTGGGCTGTTCACAGGTACGAGGTCTACCCAGGACCGCGTCCTGGGCTATTTTCGGGACGTCCCTTCGGGACTGTTCGCAATGCGCCGCGTGTGCGGATGGTGGACGAGTGGCGCGGGGAAAGTGTGCGCCTTAAGCGCCCTAAGCTCCCCTCTGGCGTTTTCGTCAGCAAATCGCTACCGGGCGGCCGCGGTGAAAGTGTGCGCCTTAAGCGCCTATGCGCCCTAAGCCCCCCTTTGGCGTTTCCTTCGGCAAGATCGCTACCGGGCGGCGCGGTGAAAGTGTGCGCCTTAAGCGCCCTATGCGCCCTAAGCCCCCCTCTCGGCGTTTTTCTGCGGCAAACCGCTATCGGATGAATCCAACTGGTGAGCCGGAGCATCAGATAGCTTGACAATAGAAGACTCAAGTGCGAGGCTTGAAAGCACAAACTCGCACACGAGGACTGTGCAGGTAGGAGCAGCGAAGCGATGGCGAAGATTATCGGGATTGATTTAGGCACCACGAACTCAGTGGTGGCAGTGATGGAAGGCGGTGAGCCCAAGGTTATACCCAATGAAGAGGGTGGCCGGACTACCCCGTCTGTCGTCGGATTTACCAAGAGCGGGGAACGGTTGGTAGGCCAGGTGGCGAAACGCCAGGCGATCACCAATCCGGAAAACACAATTTATTCGATCAAGCGGTTCATGGGGCGTCGCGCCAATGAAGTGACCGACGAGATGAAGATGGTGCCCTACAAGGTGAAGCAACAGGGCGACCACGTGGTCATCGTGGCCCAGGGCAAGGAATACACCCCGCCCGAAATCTCGGCGATGATTCTGCAGAAACTGAAGAAAGCTGCAGAGGACTATCTCGGGACGACGGTTACCGAAGCCGTGATCACCGTGCCTGCGTACTTTAACGACGCGCAGCGCCAGGCAACCAAAGACGCGGGCAAGATTGCCGGTCTCGATGTAAAGCGCATTGTCAACGAGCCGACTGCGGCAGCGTTGGCTTATGGGCTCGATAAGAAGAAGGACGAAACGATCATCGTCTATGACTTCGGCGGCGGAACGTTCGACGTTTCTGTGCTCGAAGTTGGTGAAGGCGTGATTGAGGTGAAGTCGACCAATGGTGATACCCACCTGGGCGGCGACAACCTTGACCAGCGCATCGTGGACTGGTTGATCGACGAGTTCAAAAAAGATGAACAACTGGATCTGCGGGCAAAGGGCAACGAGATGGCCCTGCAGCGCCTGAAGGATGCGGCGGAGAAGGCCAAGATCGAACTCTCGACAACCGTTGAGACCGAGATCAACCTGCCCTTCATTACCGCGGATGCAACGGGGCCGAAGCATCTGGTCAAGAAGCTGACTCGGGCAAAGCTCGAGCAGTTGGTAGAAGACCTGTTGCAGCGCTCGATCGAGCCCTGCAAGAAGGCCATGGCCGATGCCCAGATCGACACAAGCAAGATCGACGAGGTGGTGCTGGTAGGCGGACAGACGCGCATGCCGCGTATTCAGCAACTGGTCAAGGACCTGTTTGGCAAGGAGCCCCATAAGGGTGTCAACCCGGATGAGGTTGTAGCCATTGGCGCGGCGGTTCAGGCAGGCGTTCTGGCGGGAGAAGTCACCGACCTGTTGTTGCTCGATGTGACGCCGTTGACTCTGGCCATCGAAACGTTGGGTGGAGTGGCGACCAAGATGATCGGGCGCAATACGACCATCCCGACCAAGAAGACGGAAACGTTTTCGACGGCAGCGGACAATCAGACAGAAGTCGAAGTGCATGTGCTGCAGGGCGAGCGCCCAATGGCAGCGCAGAACCGGACGCTGGGCAAGTTCAAGCTGAGTGGAATTCCTCCCGCTCCGCGCGGCGTGCCCCAGGTGGAAGTGACCTTCGACATCGATGCCAACGGCATCCTGAACGTAACGGCGAAGGACAACGCGACCGGCAAAGACCAGAAGATCACCATTACTTCTTCTTCGGGTCTGAGCAAGGAGGAAGTCGATCGCATGGCGAAAGAGGCCGATGCGCATGCTACCGAAGACCAGGCAAAGCGGGACGAGGTAGAGGCGCGGAACTCGCTCGACAACATGGTGTACAACGTCGAGAAGATGCTGAAGGACAACGGTGACAAGGTTTCCGGCAGCGAGAAGAGCGACGTGGAAGGCGCGCTGGCCCAGGCCAAGACCGCGCTACAAGGGAGCTCAAGCGCGGGCGAACTGAATACCGCGCGGGAGAAACTGACCGCGGCTTCGCACAAGTTGGCTGAAGCCATGTACAAGTCCAACGCTGCTGGAGCTTCGGCCTCGAGCGACGGCACCGCTGGTACCCCCGGCGCTACCGAGGAGAAGAAGGAAGAAGGCGTGATCGACGCCGAGTACGTGGACGTCGCGGACAAGAAGTAAGGACGGAGGAAGAGCAACAGAAGTTCGTTGCCGCTCTCAGTCCGGCGAGACGTCAAATATAGGGATGGGGCGCTCAACCGCCAAGAGCGCCCCGACCTTTATCAGAGCAAGAACCACGCGGCAACAACGGGCGGAAGGCAGGCGAGATGACTGAGACGATGTGGAAATATGAACAACTTCGAGCGGGACAGATCTATAACCAGGTCATGTTCAATACTCGCGAAGAGGCAGAAAGCTTCGCGGCCCAGATGACCCGGGTGGAACCGGATCTCTTCTGGAGAATAGAGCCAATAGAAGCAAGGCTATGGTGGAACTAAGTAAAACCCGGGTCGCCGTATGGCGGCCCGAACATTTGTGATTGACGTTTACCAAACATGGCGACAACACCGACAAAAGATTATTACGCGCTACTGGGAATCAAGAAGACGGCGACGGCGGACGAAGTCCGGAAGGCCTTCCGCAAACTTGCGCGCAAGCACCATCCGGATGTAAATCCCGGGGACAAAAAAGCAGAAGAGCGGTTCAAGGAGATTTCGGAAGCCAACGATGTCCTGAGCGATGAGAAAAAGCGCAAGGTCTACGACGCGTTGGGGTATTACTCCGATCAGATTGATCCCGCGGCGGCAGAGGCGGCAGCCCGTGGAGGTTATGGTGGTGGTTTTGCGGGCGGGAGCCATGCGGGCGGCTCAACGCGGCAACCAGGCGGAGGACGGGGCGTCCCCATCGACTTTGGGGGCTTCGACTTCTCGGACTATGCGGCCGGTCACGGCGGTGAAACTGCGGGCGGCTCATCGGGTTCAAGCTGGGGTGGCTTTCGGGATATTTTCTCCAGCGTCTTTACCCAGGGACACAAGCAGCAAGGACCGCAGGCAGGAACCGACCTCGAATACCAGGTGACAGTAGACTTCTGGACTGCGATCCGTGGCGGCGTAGCGCGCATCCAGGTGGTACGGCAGGAGGTCTGCCCCACCTGCAAAGGAAAGCCCAGCGCCGGCGGCGGTCCCTGTCCAGAGTGCCAGGGCACGGGACAGGTCACACAGATGGGCGGACGGATGAAATTCAAGATCGCGTGCCCGCGGTGCGGCGGATCGGGCAAGCTCGAGACTGAATGTGCGACCTGCAATGGCGAAGGAACTGTGTCGCGCACGGAGACAGTGGAAGTCCGTATCAAGGCCGGGACGCGCGACGGGCAGCGGATACGCCTGGCAGGCAAGGGAAATGCGGGGATCAACGGCGGTCCGGCAGGCGACCTCTATCTGATCATCAAGATTGATAGCCATCCGGTATTCACGCGGTCCGGCGACGATATTCAAGTGGTGATCCCGGTGACCGTGCCGGAAGCAGCCCTGGGGTCGAAAATTGAAGTGCCGACCATCGATGGCCGGGCCCAACTGAAGATTCCCCCTGGGACCCAGAGTGGGCAGAAGCTGCGCATGCGCGGCAAGGGGGTTCCCTCAGCCACCCACGATGGAGTGCGCGGCGACCAGATTGTCACCGTAGAGATGGTGGTCCCCCCACTTCGAGACGAGCGGTCGAAAGAGATCTTGCGTGAGTTTGCCAAGTTGAATCCAGAAGATCCTCGAGAGGCAACTTTCGCCGGCGTATGAGGCAGAGGC
Organism: uncultured Acidobacteriaceae bacterium; assembly: GCA_963717225.1. Taxonomy (GTDB): domain Bacteria; phylum Acidobacteriota; class Terriglobia; order Terriglobales; family Acidobacteriaceae; genus PALSA-350. Next base: position 159,652 of record CAVQWB010000048.1, read on the forward strand.
ACGAGAACGAAAATGCCGACAAAACGTAAATCAAAAGGCGCATACATGATCTCGGCGGTGGCCGAGATGTACGAAATCCACCCGCAGACGTTGAGGCTGTATGAGCGCGAAGGACTGCTGCAGCCCTCGCGTACTGTGGGAAACACGCGTTTGTACACAGACGAAGACCTGGAGCGGCTGGAGTTTATCCTTAACCTGGCGCGCGAACTTGGGGTCAACATCGCAGGGATCGCCATCATTCTGCAGATGCGGGAGCGGATGGAGGAGATGAATCGGCAAATGCAGGATTTCGTCAACTACGTACGCACCGAGATGCTGACCAAGATGCAGCAAGGGATGCCGGCCAGCGAAGGCGCCCTGGTCGCACTACGGCGGCCGGTGGTCGTCCCGCCGGTGACGCGCAAGCGCTAGCAGTCTCCTGACGGGCTCATTCTTTAGGAAGCTTTTAGGGGCAAAGTGTACTCTAAAAGGGGAATTTCGACTCGGCCGCAAGCATGATGGGTTTCCTGCTCGTACTCAGCATTATCGGCATCGTTACCTCCACGGTGTATTCCATTCTGGTGGCTGTGGGCGCGCTGCGTCTGGCCCGGCGCCGGCATGGGGTGCTACCTGGCTCGTTCATTCCTCCGGTTAGCTTACTCAAGCCACTCCACGGCTCCGAACCGGACCTGGAGTCTCATCTCGAAACGTTCTTTGAGCAGGATTACCCTGAGTTCGAGATCATTTTTTGCGCGCGCAGTGACCAGGATCCGGGTTTGGAGATTGCCCGGCGGGTGGCGGCGCGCTATCCGAAGATCCGGTCCAGGTTCCTGTGCAGCGGCAATGCACCGTATGCCAACGCCAAAGTCTGGTCTCTGGAGCGCATGCAGAATGCCGCGGCACACCGGTTTTTCGTGGTGAGTGACAGCGATGTTTCGGTCACTCCAGGCTATCTGCGAGCTGTCATGGCGCCCTTCGCCAATAAACGCGTTGGCCTGGTTACGTGCCTCTACCGTGGCGTGGGTGGCAGTTTCTGGTCCCGGCTCGAAGCAGTCGGCATGTCGATCGAGATGTCCGCCGGGGTGCTGGTGGCCGAGATGCTCGAAGGCATGAAGTTCGCCCTGGGGCCGACCATGGTGGTGCGCCGGGACAGCCTGATGGATGCCGGGGGCTTTCGTGCTTTGGGGCCCTATCACGCGGACGACTTCATGCTGGGGAACCTGATCGCCGCCAGTGGGCACCAGGTGATTCTCTCCACTCACACCATCGATCACCACGTGCTCAATTCTTCATTTATTCCCTCCGTGCTGCACCAGATCCGCTGGATGAAAAGCACGCGGTTCTCCCGCCCCAAGGGGCATTTCGGGACTGCGCTCACTTTCAGCATGCCCTACGGGTTGTTGGCGGCAGGCGCTGCGGTGGCTTTGCATAACCCTTTGCTGGGCGGGTTGCTGCTGTTCTGGAGTTGGGTTTCACGAGTGGCGCTGGGTGCGCTGGTGGGTAGCCTGGTGGTTGACGAGCCTAGGATCTGGCGCAGTGCCCTGCTCTATCCTCTGCGCGACCTGCTGGGTTTTTGCTACTGGGTCGCGAGTTACGTGAGCAACCAGGTGAAATGGCGCGGTGAAGTCTACAACCTGCTGCAAGACGGATTTATGAGGAATGATTCGCAGGCAGCCAAGCGCGAGCCTGAGGCTATCCTCACCGCGTAGTCATTGTGCCTAGAGTATGGAATCATCAGATCGCCGGGTTTGGCGGACAAGCTTATAACGGACGATCGGTGTAGAGGGCTTTGTCGGAGAGCTCCTGCAACAGATAGGCGCGGTTTCCTAACAGGCTTGCTACATGGGCATGAACGTCTCCGGGCACGAAAAGAAATCGGCGGGGCCCGGTTCCCCACAGCGCCAGGAGATCCGCATCGCTGATCAAGACCCGTGGAGCATCGGGGTAATTCGAACCCCAAAGCACTGCGCTGACCCGGCCATTGACTAACAGAGCCTGGCGCTGAGTATAGAAAAGTAGCGAGGAACCGTCGGCCACGTCGCCATAGAGGATGAGGGTGGCATCCTGCCCGCGAGGTGAGATGTGGTTGATGGTGTCCGCCATGGCGCGCGAGGAGAGCATCGGCTCGAAACGTACCAAGGCAATGTGCGCGGCAATAAGAAATACGGCGGAGGTGAACGCCACGCTGACCGTAGCCTCGAAATGATGCCGCTGACGACGCAGCTGCCAGGCGATCATAGGCCCCAGCAGAAGGCCGGCAGCGGCCAGTCCCGCGGGCAGCCGCAGGGCGGCAAAAGAAGGGCCGGTGAGATCGAATAAATGTGACATTGAGAACGTGTAGCCGGCCACATCCCGATGGGCAAGCAACGCGCCTATGTCACTGCCGGAGGGGAGGCCCCGCGAGGACCAAAGGCCGTAGAACAGCGCGATAGCGGCTACCAGACCAACGACGGCCAGGACCGCCTGGGCTCCGGTGAGCCATTTGCTCGATCGTCCGGCCTCGCCTTCCTCGCTTGCCAAGACACCGGCCGTAAGCAGAAGCAGGGGGAAATAAACGGGAAAGGTGTAGTACTCCTGGTTGGTGGAGAGCGAGAAAAAGAGCAGGATGACCGCGGCATAGATGCCCAGCAGCCAGGTGGTCCTGGCCCGGAAGAGCGCAGAGCGCGCAGCTACGGAATACGGGGCCGGCCGCAGGCCGCGACTCCATCGAGTTCGGGCCTTCCACGCCCGCCGAAGAACAACCGGGAGGTAGATGCTCCAGGGAAACAGCCATACCAGGTGCAGACTCCAGTAGAGAATAAAGGGCAGCTTGTTGTAATCCATTGGAAAGCGTTTGCCCAGGAAACGCAGCACTTGCTCGTTGATGAAGTAGAAATAGAAGAAGCCGTGGACATTGCCAGGGGTAGGAATATTGCCTACGGGGTGACCGGCACCTGGATTGCGCAGTCCGGCGAGAATGTGCCAGGGCGCAGCGATAGCCAGAAAGAGAAGAAGGCCGGAGAGCAGACGGAATTGACGCCAACGGCGCCAATCTCCAGTGAGCAGCAGATATGGCACCGCGGCGAGGAAGAAAAAGACCGGGGCCACCATCCCTTTGGCCAACATGGCTAGCGCCAAGGCGGCCCAGGTGAAATAAAAGTGGGCAGGTTTCTGGTCTTCCAGCCCGGTAAGAAAATTGTAAAGTGCAAAGGCCAGCAGCAGCGTTAGCAGGACTTCCGGGATGAAGATGCGGGTGAACAAAAACACTCCGGCACTGGTCAGAATGCCGAGAGCGGCATAGAACGCGGCGCGCTCCCCATAGGCGCGACGGCCCCAGGCCCAGGCCAGAACGGCGAGACCAAGCACCCCGAGAGTGAGGGGCAGATGGGTGGCGAATACATTAAACCCGAAGACGCGATAATCGGCCGCAGCCAGCCAATACGGAAGCGGCGGCTTTTCCAGGTAGCGGATGCCATCCACTTTCAAGGTGACCCAATCGCCGCTGCGGGCCATATACTGGGCGGCAGCCGCGTGGGTGGCGTCGGCGTCGTCCAACAGCGATGGAGTGAAGAGTGCCGCCACATGCACCGCGGCGAACACCAGCAGCAGCAACGTCCAGGTCCGTACTGGAGAGAGGGCAGGAGTATTCTCGGGAGGCGCCTCAAGAGAAAGGGCGAAGTGATTCGACATGGCTGAGAAAAGCGCGGTGACTAAAGAGCAGGATACCAGCCGGGCTCGATCGGTTGGTCCCTCGGCCAAGGCGGATCATTTGACCGAGATCGCGGACGCGTTCAACGCCGCAGTCGCGCGATGTGTCCGGGACGCGGACCCGGACGCGGTGCATCGCCTGAGAACAGGCTCCCGCCGCCTGCAGGCAATGCTCGAAGCCAGGTTGCGTGAAAATGGGACCTTTGCCCTGGATCAGCCAGTCCGGGCGTGGCTGAAGCAACTGAAGCAGGTTCGCCAAAGCGCCGGTGCGGTGCGTGACCTGGATGTGCAGAGCAAGCTACTGGAACGCTGGCTGGGCAAACGGGCTGCCCCGGGCAGCGATGCCCACACCCTGGATAAACAGGCGGAAATACTCGACGGGTGGCTCAAGAGCGAGCGCAAACACCTGGCTCGTGGGATGCAGAAGCAGATCAGAAAGCGGCAGCAGGGATTGGCAAAGGGTGAGGCTGAGGTCCTGGCCGCCATCGGATCGGTGACCCGGGACAAGGTGAGGGCTAGCCGTTCGGCCGATGCCGTGGCCCTGGAAGAATTTGTACGGGCCGTCGACGCAATGCCATTGCTGGATGCGGAGAACCTGCATGAATTCCGCAAGGCGACCAAGAAGGCGCGGTATGTAGCCGAGTCCGCTGCCGAGGGGGAAGACTACAGCAGCGTGGCCAAGGCGCTCAAACGGGTGCAGGATGCGATCGGCGAGTGGCATGATTGGCTATGCCTTTGGGAAGAGGCCAGGACGGCGCTGGGCAAGGATGGGCTGGATCTGATTTCGTCTTTGGAGCGCGAGGTGGAACGCCATTTTGCTGCGGCGATCAAGATCACCCAAACCATGCGTGCCCGGCTTTCGGGGGAATGGATGGCTATCAGCGGGCCACCCGCCAAGCGGCCTCCGGTGAGGGTGACCGTCGACGAAAGGCGCCTCGCTTCGGGATTCTAATTGCTCCGTGGCCAAAGAAAAAACACATTAAGAATCGTGGTGCCCCAGAGGGTTGGAAGGGACAGATTTTTGGAGTGTGGTGTATCTTGGGGTGAAACCTCCCCTGACGATGCAGACGTACGCAGCGATTGATATTGGTTCCAACTCCTGCCGATTAAAAATCGCGCGAGTCCAGCAACACCAACTGAAATTGCTCCACGAGGACCGCGAGGTCACGCGGTTGGGAGCGAGCGTGTTTGAAACCGGCGTTATCTCCCCTGAGGCGATGGCTGGTACCTTGACAGCGCTCAAGCGTTTCTATCGCTCGGTCAAGATGCACAGCGCCGACCGGGTGCGCGCGGTCGCCACTTCGGCCTTGCGTGACGCGCGCAATGCGCAGGCTTTTCTGGCCTGGGTCAAATCGGAGACCGGCTGGGAAGTGGAAATCATCTCCGGCCTGGAAGAGGCGCGGCTTATCCACCGCGGGGTGATGGGCGAACCCGGCACTCAGGGTAGATGCCTGCTGGTCGACGTTGGCGGCGGAAGCTGCGAGATCACCCTCTCGGAACGCAAACGGATCCAGGAAACAGTGAGCCTGCCGCTGGGCGCGGTCCGCCTAACCAAAGAATTCCTTCCCGGCGATCCTCCCTCGGAGGATGAGCTCGCTCGCCTGAAGCAATTTATCGTACGCGAACTGCGCAAGGCGGAACGGCGTTTCGGGGTTTTGCGGGTCTCCATGGTGATCGCGACCTCAGGAACAGCCGCCGCCCTGGCGCAAGCCGGCCAGGCCATCAACAAGATCTCGGGCAACAAGACCTCGGGAAGGAATGGCCCACGCAAGCCGCTGGCACAGACACGGAATGTGCGCCGGTTGACTACGAAACTAACGGGCATGAACAGCGCCCAACGCAGCAGTATTCCGGGAATTGGGCCCAAGCGCACCGAGATCATCGTCGCCGGCGCCCACGTCTATGCGGAGTTGCTGGAGCGTTTCGCTCTGCCCGGTTTTGTCTATTCAGATCTCGGCTTGCGCGACGGCATCCTGGACCAGATGCTGGCCGAACAAGATGCCAAGACTACGGCTCACCAGGTGTTCGAACGAGAGCGCTGGCAGGGCGTGCTGGCCACCTGCAAACTTTATGGCGTCGATCCCAAGCAAGCCGACGCAGTACGCCAACATGCGCTGCAACTGTTTCGCGATATGCAGACGGTACACGAGCTGCCTGCGGAGTACGGCTCCTGGCTGGAGGCGGCGGCCATGATGCGGGACGTAGGCAAGTTCATGAACTACCAGGGCCACCACCGTCATGCGCAATACATCATTGCCAACTCTGAGCTATTCGGGTTTACGCCGCAGCAAAGGGCCATCATGTCGGCCATCGCGCGCTATCTAGGCAAGTCTCGTCCCGACCCGGCGGATCGCACCATGCGGCCCATTCCGCCGGAGGAATTCGCTCGGGTGCAAAGGGCCGTGGTGCTGTTACGCCTGGCCGTCGCACTGAACCAGGACCGGGCGAGCGATGTGCTTAAAGTGACGCTGCGCGTGTATCCCAAGCGAGTGCTGATGGAGTTGAGCCCAGGCCGGACCGGTGCGGAGCTGGAACTCTGGTCGCTGCGCAAAGAAGGCGATTATTTCCGCGAGGTGTTTCGGCGTGAGCTTTTCGCTGCGCTGGCGTAGATCTGTCTCAACATCCGCGGGTCCATCAGCGAGATCAATTGTCCGGGCCGGCGGGTGCAGTCGACGCGGGCAATCGCACCCTTTCGCATCCGTATGCTGGCTGGTCGCGGGGCGCAGATAAGGGAGCCCAGAAATTCGGGCAGATTGGGATTGTGGCCTACCACTAAAACGTTGTCGTAGGCGGAAAGCGAAGTCACCAGAGCCTGAAAGCCGGGCACGGTACCTGAAGGCGATACAGATTCCGAGATCTGTATTTTGCTGTCATAAGCGACCTCCGTCCCCACCAGTGAGGCAGTTTGGAGAGCCCGCTTGAGCGGACTTGAGATGACCAGGTCAAACTGAATCCTCAGGGCGTTCAAATACCTGGCGACCAGCAAACACTGCTCCTTGCCTTCTTTGTCGAGCGGACGTTTGACATCAATAGTGGGATCTGCGCGACGCACGCCTGCGCTCGCATGACGAAGTATGTAGAGATTCATCGGGTTGGGACTTCTCGTCTCACGCTGCGGGATAGCGGTTTAACAATTACTGTGGCCCGACAAAAGGCCGCGAGGAGTGGTTTTCCCTGGGAGAAAACCACGAAAAGGTCTCTTGCTTCGGTCTACACCAATTATTAAACCGCTTTAGCCGATTCAGGCGGGAGTGCTTTCAATTCATGCAATTGTAACAATTCCCTGGGTGCAAGAGAAGGCCTTCCTCAGTAGACCGGCGCCGGGGTTGGCAACGGATCGATGGGCAGACCAGGATCTGGATCGGGCGGTGGAAGGGGCACGGGTTCAACATCAGGAGCCGGATCGGGGCCTGGCTGGGGGAAAACATCTGGATCTAATGAACTCATCCCAATTGGAAGTGCTGCCGAGGACGGACGGTTGCCTCTGTGGGAGCCGATTAGGGAAGCGGCTTCTTCTCCGAATGAGGAGTTTTCTCCGGAAGCGAACCCTTGTCCGGAAGAGGGGTCTCCTCTGAATGGGGGACCTTCTCCGGAAATGGAGCCTGCTCCGGAAGAGGAAGTTCTTGCGACGGGCCGGCGAGTTTCTCTCCCTCAATTGAGTTCGCCGGGGCAACTTCTTTGGCGGGGGCCACGCCGCCCAGCGGAAATTTCGTTTCGTGTCGATCGAGCCGCGAAATCGAGGGATCGTATATCTCTGGTTTGGCGGCCCACGGTGCGGACACGGCTTCGGGCTCGGTTGATGGGCGGGATGGCCCAGGTAGGGGTTCCTGTGTGGCCAACGGCTGGGTCCGCAGCTTCGCTACCAGATCACGCAGGGTGGGTTCGGACAACCCCGGCAAAAGCGTGGCGCCAGGCAGAACCGGCACATCTTCCTCGGCTATGGAGGTGATCGCTTCCGTTCCCATCTCCTCCGCAGCCAATTCGTCGGCGACAACGATGGGGGGATCGGCAGCCAGGACCAGCACGGCCTCCAGCCCGCGTTGCCAAAAACGGCTGGCGAGCAAAAGAAAGAGCCCGACCTGTGCCAGGAGAGCAGCGATCCAAACCTGGTGCGCGGGCAAAAGCTTCCAAAGAAAGAGGCACAAAACGAGACCGCATACGCCGGCTATACCCGCCAGGAAGAAGCTGCCAAAGATGCGAAAGAAATGACGGAAGAGCAGGCGGAATGCCGGCAGCAATGCCTGGTGGACTCTACCCTCTCCATCCATGGCGTTGCGCACAACGTAGACCTCAACCAGATCCCACCAGAGACGCAAAAGCAGAGCGACAAGCAGAACCACGATGCCGCTGATTGCCGAGAAGAGAAACATTTGGCGCTCGACGTAGACCGCGTCGGCCCGAGCCAACGCCACGGCCCGTAAGGCAAGCAGAATGCCGAGGATAACAGCCGAAATGCCCCCGGCCAGGATGGCGGCGCGTATAAAGCGCCAGAAGTACGCGACACCACCGCGCAGCAGTACCGATAGCCGTGGTGGCTCGGCGGAGACGAAGATAAAGACGCTGCCGGCGAAAAAGACAAAGAGCAGCAATAGCTGGAGCAGATTGACCCAGCCGGCGGTGTGGAGCGCCATGGGGAAAAAACTGGTGTCGCGGACGCGGATCGCCAGCTCTCCGAGGTCGCTGAAGTCGATGGTGCCGGCAATCTTTTGCGCAGCAAGGCTGTGGTCCAGGTAAGAAGCCAGTCCGGTCGCGAAGGGAACAGCGGCGACCAGGGCAAAGACGAGATTGACTGCATAGGCCCAAACCACACAGGGCCAATTGCGGAGACCAAGTTGAAATCCCTGGGCAAGAAGGTTGGGCAGCGGGCGCTTCATCTGAAGTTGTAGCTCCCCTGAGGATGGTGATTGGCTCGTCATGTTCATTGAGTTATACGTCCCCCATCTCTCAGACCAGGAACGACAACCATTGCCCCAGCAGCTGCTGGGCGAAGACCCAATAATTCGTCAGTTTAAGACGAGCCGTCCGGTCTCGTTGCAGGGTGTAACTATTATTGAAAGAATTAACGTCCAGCGGGACATTCCCGTCCGGATCCACCTGGGCATACACGGCCCGCACCGGCTTCTCCCAAGAGAAGCGAGCCCAGCGATCCTTACCATCCCAGGTGGCGAGCTCCTTCGAACCGTCGGCAAATCCTACTTCGAGGTTCACCGGGAAAAGGAAGGTACCTTTGCGCCGCACCACCACACTGGTTTGGTAAGGACCGGCTGCATTGCCGCCTTTCCACCATTCTGTGGAGTCCGAAGTGAGCGAGTCCACAGAGTAGTCAAGGAGCTCAGTGCCCTCGAAGGCCTGCTCCATATAAGGTTCCAGATCTTTACGCCCAGTTACTTCTTTCACCGTATCGAGAAAATCGATTCCGGTGGGATGCTGAAAACGGTAGCGCATAAAGTAGACGTGCAGGGCCTGACGAAGTGTCTCCTCCCCCAACACAGCCTCCAGCGTGGTGAGCACAGTGGCGGTTTTGCCATACACGATGCTCCCGTAACTTCCCGTGGTGGCAAACTTCCAGCCCGGGCGCTCGATGGGGTCTTCGTCGGGGTGAGCGATATAGAACAACCGTTGGATTTCGGCATCGCTGGTGTACAAAGTGCGCCCGTTCAGCACAGAAGTATTTTGACCGAAAAGCGACTCCACAACTTTGCTTTCACTGTAGCTGTTGATGCCTTCGTCGAGCCAGGGTTCTTCAAACTCATTGCTGGCGACCATGCCATACCAGTACTGATGGCCGAATTCGTGGGCTACCGTGACGTCCATGCCGAAGTGATACCACGACGGCTCACGCCAGTCTGTGCCAGCGGTGATGAGCGTCGGATACTCCATCCCACCGACCGCAGAGTTTGGTTCGGGATCGATCAACGTGATCTGCTTGTAGGGATAAGGTCCATACCACTCATCGTACTTCTGCATGGTCTGTTTCAGGACGGAGAGATAGCGGTCCTGCTGGGCAGCATGGGAGGCAAGAATGAGCGCGTGCAGCTTCACCGGACCGAGGCTGTTCACAAAAACATCGTCGGCGACCTGAAAGTGGGGTGAGGCGGCCCAAGCGAAGTCGTGTATATCTTCGCCGCGGAAGCTGAGGGTCCTGGTGCCGTCGGAATTGGCTTGTTCTGCTATCTGGATACCGCTCGCGCCCACGGTGTAACGCTGGGGGAGAGTGAGATTGACGTTGTAGGTGCCGAAGTCGGAAAAGAATTCTGTATCGACGTGGTATTGGTGACAGTTCCACGCCCCGTTCCAAAGAACGCCGACCTTGGGAAACCACTGCGCCCCCATGATGAAGTCCCGCTTGTATCCGCTTCTGGCAACGGCTAGCGGGAATTTGTCATGAAAGGCGATCTGGAAGCGGATCGCCTCGGTCGGAGCCAATGGTTTGGGAAGGGTGACTTCCATCACCGTGTGGTCTTCCTGATTGCCATCGTCCGGGGCAATGAATCTCATACTCTGTGAGAGGTCCCCATAGCCCTCGGCAGAGATGCTCTTAATGTCGATGGAGCCTTGTTCCCCTTGGGAACGGGACACATTTAGCCCCTCCTGATGCGCCTCCCTGGAAAAGGTGGATTGGGGACGGAAAGCGTTGAGGTAGAGGTGAAACGGGATGGTGGAAACGGGATGGTCGGAGGGATTGCGATATTCGACGATCTCCGACGCGTCCAGTGACTTGGCATCGGTATTCACGCTGGCGTCGATCCAGTAGGCGGCGACCCGTTTGGAGAGGGCTTTTCCGTCAGGGGAATACACTGCCGTCACCTGTCCCCAGGCGGAGGAGGCAAGCAGTACGGGAAATACCAACAGCGCGCGCACATGCGGGGAGGGCATGCGGCATTCTAGTTCATTTTTATGGGGGAATGGGCAGCCCCCATACCTGGGAAGATAACAGGCCAGCCAGGTAGCGGCGCTCATGGCTGAGGACGAGGCCGCGGCGGAACAAACCCGTCGCGTAGTCGGGGAGTGCGCGCACCGGAAGCCCGGTAGTCCAACCGAAAACCTGATAGAGCAAACGGATGATCCGACGCGCGAGATATGCGGCGAAGGCATTTCGGGGAATGGCGAACTCTGAGATGACCCATTGCACCCCCGGGAGAGCATGGGGAAGGACAGCATCGAACAGTGGCTCCAACTGCTGAGTGGAAAAACAGTCAAGAAAGAAGTGCGAAACAATCAGGTCGTAGGGCCCGGTGGGGTTCCATTCGAGAGCATCAGCGCGATGCAGGCAAATGCGCCGGCGGGCTTGCGGGCCGGATCTGCGAACCCGACGTTCGAGAATCGCGAGCATGGAACGGCTGGAGTCGACGACATCCGCAGTGACGGTCGAATTGGCTTTCAGCAGACGGGCCAGGAAGCGTCCGTCCCCATCTCCCAGCACCAAAGCGTGACGCGCACCGATGAGATGTACAAGTTGGGCGTTCCGGCAGCGGGCTAGCCATGGTCCAAAGCTCATGTATTCGAGCCATCGGTAGGGGCGAGCGAGGCGATCGAAATTGACCCGCCTTTGGGCATTTTCGCTTCTGCCTGGCAAAGGTAGGGGTGGTGGCGAACAGGGTTCACCGGTCAACAGGTTCATCGGGCGAATGGGAACAGGGCCAGCGGGGTCAGCAGCGCGGCATCGGCAGCAATGCGCAGGTGCAGCGGGGAAAGCTGCGAACTGCGCGCGTCCAGTGCAAACAGCAGCGCGCTGCTGATCAGGGCCGCGAGATAAACCATCGCCAGCCCGCGTGTAGGCGCAAGCAGGGCTGCGGTCAGTGAGAATAGCGCAATCATGGTTACGATCGACCGCAGGTGCAGGCTGGCCCAGCGGGTCGTCGCGTAGAGGTTGCCGCCCTCCCACTTCTCGATGCCCACGCAATTGATCCAGCAGAGCAGGGCAAAGAAGATGATCGCGGGGGCGAGCTGCCCTTTGCCCAATCCGCCGGCCGCGCTGAGGCGAGACCAGGCGGGAACCGCAGTCGCCGCAGCAAACAAGATGGCGACGGCAAGCTCCTTAGGCAGGCGGCGCGCGCCGCCGTGAACCGCCAGGAGATAAAGCAGGGCGAAGAGCCCGATCCACAAGTCGTCGCGGATGGCCTCGGGGCGCATGCGGGTGAGGACGGACCAGGCCAGGAGTACGCCTAGAAGCGAAGCCGCCCATAGGAAAGCTATGCGATGGCGGGCGTGAAAATGATGTCGCTCGCGAAGCAGCGCGCGCTGGGACTGGCGGAGTCCATCGAGAATGCGGTCAGCGACGTAAAGCAACCAGGTGCCAAGAGGGAGAAGCATCGACTGGACAAGCGAAAGATGAAGATGCATGGCGCGGACAAAGAACCACGACCAGAGCGCGGCGACGGTAGGTGCATCCAGGCTGAGCAAATGCCACCATTCCGCCAGGTTGTAGAAGTGTCGTGCCAAGGTTCAGTTTACGTCGGATGACGTTTTGGGTTTGTTTGCTAGGAAGCTCGGCGCGACCTTGAGCTTTCGGATCCCGATGGGCAAGGAACGTTGAGGTCTGTGGTATCCGACATCTCGCGAAAAACGAGCGAGATATGGGGCACCCAAGCCTGTGGTGGTGGATGAAAATATGAAGGTCACCTTTGTAGTTTGCCTTCATATATGTTACCCTAGAAGACGTGGATGATGCGCGTGGTCTGGCTTTGGCGGGCGAACTGCGGGTTGTGGTGGGACAACTGAGGCGGCGACTGCGGGAGCAGGCCAGCTTTGGCGATCTCACATGGTCGCAGACGTCGGTGCTTAGCCGGTTGGACCGGGAGGGTCCGGCCACGGTGACGAGTCTTGCCCGAGCGGAAGGCATGCGCCCGCAGTCGATGGGCGCTACCGTCGCCGCCCTTGAGGCAGCCGGCCTGGTGATTGGTTCACCCGATCCTAAAGACGGACGGCAAACCATCCTGTCGCTCACTGCCAGCTGCCAGGAATGGATTAGAGCTGGTCGCGCGGCGAAGGAGGATTGGCTGTTCCGCGCCATCCAAAGCAAGCTTTCGCCGGGGGAACAAGAAGAACTCGCGACCGCGGTCAACTTACTCAAACGTCTCGCTGAAGGAGAAAACAATGCCGGTCACCGCGCTTGATCCCAAAACCGCTCTCATCACGATCGATCTGCAAAAGGGCATCGTCGGTTTGCCTACGGCACACCCGACCGACCAGGTGGTCAAACATGCGAGCAAGTTGGCCGCCGCGTTCCGCAGGCACGGTTTGCCTGTAGTGCTGGTCAATGTTGCCGGAGGCGCGTCTGGACGGACGGAACAGTCTCGTAGCACACGAGACTTCCCTGCTGGCTGGACGGACCTTGTTCCGGAGCTGAACCAGCAGCCGAACGATCACACGGTGACCAAAAGGAGTTGGGGAGCTTTCAGCAACACCGGCCTCTATGAGCACCTGAAAGAGCTAGGCGTGACGCAGGTGGTGATTGGCGGCGTCGCCACCAGCATCGGTGTCGAGTCGACTGCGCGGCAAGCATACGAGCATGGTTTCCACGTTACTCTTGCCGTCGACGCAATGACGGATATGAACCCCGACGCTCACCACAACAGCATCACGCGCATTTTTCCTCGTTTGGGCGAAACGGGCACGACGGACGAGATCATTGAGCTCATCGGAAAACAACAAGAGAAACAACAAGAGAAACGATGAGTGGCACCTTCCGTTCGCTCCAGGTTTTCAACTACCGGATGTGGGCCGGCGGCGCGTTCGTGTCCAACATTGGAACGTGGATGCAACGCACGGCCCAGGACTGGCTTGTCCTCACGCAACTGACCCATCACAATGCGACCGCTGTGGGTATAGTCATGTCGCTCCAGTTCGGACCCCAGGTTCTTTTGCTTCCGCTTACGGGTTTCGCGGCCGATCATCTCGACCGGCGGAAACTCCTGTTCGCCACCCAGGGAGGTATGGGAGTGCTGGCGATGGGATTAGGGCTTCTGACCGTCGCCGGAGTGGTGCAGTTGTGGCATGTGTATGTGTTTGCTTTCCTACTGGGCTGCGTTTCGGCCTTCGACTCGCCGTCCCGGCAGACGTTCGTCTCGGAGTTGGTGGTAGAAGCTGACCTCGCAAATGCGGTCGGGCTCAATTCCACGTCTTTCAATGCCGCGCGCATGATTGGTCCCGCCGTCGCGGGTGTGCTCATCGCCGCGGTTGGCACCGGTTGGGTCTTCCTGCTCAACGCGGCATCGTTTGCAGCCGTGCTCTGCTCGCTAAGTTTGCTGCGCATTCATGAACTTCATCGCACCGACAGAGCCCACCGGACAGCCGGGAGCCTGGCGGAAGGCTTCAAATACGTGTGGAAACGTCCCGACCTGAAGGCCATGCTGCTCATGTTGTTTTTGATCGGCACCTTCGGCCTCAACTTCCCAATCTTCATCTCGACCATGTCGGTCACTGTCTTCCATGCGGGCGCAGGCCAATACGGGCTGTTGACCTCGATCATGGCCATCGGATCAGTCGCCGGCGCGCTGCTGGCTGCGCATCGGGAGAAACCGCATATCGCCGTCGTGTTGGCGGGCGGCGGAATTTTCGGCTTCGGGTGTGCCCTCGCTGCGATCATGCCCAACTACTGGCTTTTTGGCCTGGCGCTCATCGTCATCGGGGTGTCCGCACAGACATTCACCACCACCGTGAATAGCATGGTGCAGATGTCAACGGAACCGGCTATGCGAGGCCGAGTGGTGGCGATTCTTCTGGCCATCGCCCTGGGTGGCACGCCGATCGGCGCACCTATTGTCGGCCGGGTAGCCGATGCGTGGGGCCCGCGCTGGGCGCTGGGGATTGCCGCCGCCGCTGGTTTCGCGGCTGTGGTGGTCGGCATCGGCTACCTGATGAAGTATCGTCATCTGCGGGTGCGCATGGATGCGGGGCGCTTACGTTTCACCCTGATCGAGCATGCAGGCCAATTAAGCGGAAGTTAGGAGACCGCCGGCGCCGCCGGCGCGGCAGTCTTGCGCGCGGCTCTGCGACGATGTGGTTTAGCCGGAGCTTTGGACTCCTCGACAGTGAGTACCGGGACCGCTGCTTCCGGCTGCCATGCCGGTTCCGGAATGCCGTCAATGGAATCTCGCCCTTCGGCCACGCGGATCAAAAAATCCTGGGCGCTGAAAGACCTGCCCTCGGGTGCGCGGACGCGCGGGTAGGCACCCGTGGCCGTCTCCATACGGGATTTCGTGGTGTCGGCCATATAGGCGGCCAGGATCTCGTTGCGGATGCGATGGCGAATCTGGGCGTCGCGGATGGGGAAAACAACTTCGCAGCGTTCAAAGAGGTTACGCGGCATCCAGTCGGCGCTGCCGCAGTAGATCTCGTTGTCTCCACCGTTGGCAAAGTAGAAGATCCGGCTATGCTCGAGAAAACGGCCAACCACCGAGCGCACGCGAATATTTTCGCTCACTCCCGGAATCCCAGGGCGAAGGGAACAGATGCCGCGCACGATCAGGTCAATCTGCACACCAGCCTTCGAGGCTTCGTAGAGCGCTTCAATGACTGCCTGTTCGAGAAGTGAATTCATTTTGGCGATGATGTGCGCCGGGCGCCCCGCCGCAGCGTGCTCGGCCTCGCGATGGATCATACGGATGGTGCTCTCTGCGAGGGTTAGAGGGGCCACCAGGAGAGGGGCGTAATCGTCGGACTCAGAATGCGCAGTGAGGTAATTGAAGACGCTATGTACGCTGGCCGTGATTTCGGGATCGGCAGTCAGCAAACTGATGTCGGTGTAAAAGCGCGCCGTGTTGGGGTTGTAGTTGCCGGTGCCCAGATGAACGTATCGACGGGTTATGCCGTCGGGGTCGTGGCGTATGAGCATAGCCAGCTTACAGTGCGTCTTGAGGCCCACAATGCCGTGGAAGACCAGCACTCCGGCGTCCTCCAGATTGCGCGCCCAGCGAATATTGGATGCCTCATCGAAGCGAGCCATCAGCTCGACCACCACGGTTACCTCTTTGGTTTGCGCCGCTTCGGTAAGGGCATGAAACATGGGCGAGTCGGAGCTGGTGCGGTAGAGGGTCTGCTTCATGGAGACAACTCGTGGATCCTGCGAACCCAACTGGATGAAGTTGACGATCGCGTCATAGGAATCGAAAGGGTGATGCAACAGCAGGTCGTGATGACGAAGTTCGTCAAAAAGGTCTTCTGAACGCCGGTTGAGACGCAGTTCCCGAGGCAGAAAGTCTTTGAATTTGAGGTCCGGGCGGGGAGTGTCGGTGTACAGGTTCATCAAGCGCGTGAGATTCACCGGCCCGTCGGTTGAAAATACCTGGCTATCCTCAAGTTCAAAATTCATGCGCAGCCGATCGACGATTTCGGAATCCGCACCTTCTTCAATTTCCAGGCGCACCGCGTCGCCCTTGCGCCGATTGTGCAACTCGGAGCGCACACTGTCGAGCAGGCTGCGTGATTCTTCTTCCTGGAAATAGAGGTTGCTGTTGCGGGTAACGCGGAAAGCCGCGGTGGAAAGGATTTCGTAGCCGCGGTACATGCCCACGGCATTGTGCTCAATCAGGTCATGAAGAAAGACGAAATCGTGGGTTCCGGCGCTGGATGGCAAGGGCACCAGGCGGGGGAGTGCCCGGGGCACAGTGAGTACCCCCAGCAAAGCCCCGGTGGCCCCCTTGCGTTTGCGGCGCAGCAGCAGGGCCAGGCAGAGCGCCTTGTTCAGGACCCGGGGGAAGGGGTGCGCAGGATCGATGGTGATGGGCGTCAGCAGGGGATCGACTTCGCGCTGATAGTAATTGAGGGCGTGCTTGCGGGCGGTCTCGTCGATCTCGCCCCAATCCAGCACGCGAACGCCGTTGTTGAAGAGTGCGGGGCGGAGGTCTTCAGTCCAGCAGCGGTACTGATCGCGGACAAAGTTGTGCATGTAGTCGACCACGACATCCAGAGTCTGGCGCGGGGTCAGACCATCAAAGCCCGGTTCGGTATATCCGTCTTCAATGCGTTGCATGATGCCGGCAACGCGAATCTCAACAAACTCATCCAGATTGCTGGCGGTGATGGCCAGGAACTTGACCCGCTCCAGCAACGGATTGTCCGCATCCTGGGCTTCTTCGAGGACGCGGCGATTAAAGCTCAACCACGATTCATCGCGGCCGATAAAGAGACTTTGCGGATCCCTGCTCACATTGTCCATAGAGGAGATTGACCACCGATCGTACTCACTCTGTCTACCTTACTAAAGGACGCAGGGAGATGAATCGGTGATGAAAGCCACCATTATGCCGGGAATTGTCGATGCTGCGCAGAGGATTTGACGCCTGGAGAGGGGTTGCGGGAGGATGGAGGATGACAATGTTACGGACCAGCCGCCGGTTTGCCCGGCGGTTTCCCAGGAGACGCGCATGAATGAGCAAGATTTGGGCCCAGTGGCGGAGGCCAGGCAACTGATGGCTGAGGATACGGCTTTGCAGCTTTTTCAGATCGCGGCCCTCATGCTGGGAGACGAGGAGGAGGCAGTTTCCCTGGTGGAGGAATGCGTGGCCAAAGTCGAGGCCGACCCATGCGCCGAGGAGACGCTGGCTTACTCTGAGGCGCGCACTCTGTTGGTACGCACGGCTGTGCAACGGATGGCCAGGGTCTATCCGGAAGCGTTCGCGGTGCCAACATCGCAGCCGGCAGACGCTGTGTGTATTGAAACCGATGACCTTGGGGCAGCGGGTTTAACCGGTGAGCAGTTCGGCGCATTGATATCGGGAGCGGGACGCGCCGGCATGCGGGAATGGCTGGAACAGTTGGCGCCCGCGCTGCGGGCTATTTTTGTGTTGCGGGCGGTGGCCGAACAAGACGGTGAACAGACTGCGGAGAGCCTTCGCCAGAGTGGAGCGACGGGAGCGCAGGGGTGGCGGCGAGACCAGGTTGGAACTGCCTATCGCCAGGCGCTGTGTTCGCTGGCAACCTGCCTGATGAGTGCACAGACGGCACTCATGCCGGCCTGAACCCAAAGCCACTCGCCACCTGACCTGCCGCAGTTTGACCATTGCTTCCGTTCTGCCCGGTTTTTTCCGCGCGAAACCGGTGTGTTCGGGGACGCGCCGGGCTTCTTTTTGAATAGATCACAAGCGATTCGGCATCGAAGTTGGTGCTGCCGGTTTTTTTTGAGGGCCACAGGTTACGCGCCGAGGTTGACTGCAGGATGAGACGTAAGCCGGGTGAATTGTGGGGCACTGGGTGGGGATCGCTGGTGGTGCTCCTCAGCCTGGCTTTTTTCCCGGCTATGGCAGCGGGACATTCTCACCACTGCTGGGGGGCAGTGGATCGTCGGGCGGCAGGCTCGAGTGGAGCATCGGTACAGGCGACGCCGGCGCAGGTAAATAGCAATACCTACCAGGGCAGCATCGTAAAGCAGGCACCGGTGCCGGGTGTTCTTCCGCTGTCGCTGGATCAGGCGATCCGGATGGGCTTGCAGTACAACCTGGGGCTGGTGCTTTCGGGCACCAACGCGGGGTCGGCAGGGGCGCAGCAGTTGCAGCAACTACAGGCTTTGTTGCCCACCGTCAATGCTTCGGCCAAAGAGGCTGTGCAGCAGACAAACCTGCAGGCGGAAGGTCTGAAGATCCCTGGTTTCCCGGCCGTCATCGGGCCCTATGGATACACAGACATCCGGGGTTCGGTGCAGTGGTCGCTATTGAATTTGTCGTCTCTGCAGAACTACCTGGCCTCTAAACATGACTTCCAGGGATCCAGGCTCTCGATTGAGGACGCAAAGGACATGGTGGTGCTTACGGTCGGCAATGCGTATCTGCTCTGCATCGCCGATGGGTCGCGGGTGCAATCGGCCCAAGCCCAGGTAAGCACCTCCAAGGTGTCGCTCGATCAAGCCGTAGCGAACCACCAGGCGGGTACGGCGCCACTGCTGGACGAGCTTCGCGCCCGGGTGGATTACCAGACACAACAGCAGACCTTGATCACTGCGCAAAACCAGTATGAGAAAGACAAAATCGCGTTGGCGCGCGCCATCGGGCTCCCCCTGGAACAGAGTTACGAGTTAAGCGACCAGGCCCCCTTTCAGGCGCTGGACAACCTGGACCCAAATGCGGCGGTGCAACAGGGGCTTGCTCACCGGCATGACCTGCAAGCGTTGCAGCAGCAGGTGGAAGGCGCCCAAGCCTCACGATCGGCGGCGACAGCGGAACGTTACCCCACGATCGCTTTTTCCGGAGACTACGGGGTGATTGGCCCCACACTGGGGCATTCGCATGGGACCTTCGACGTTACGGGCACGGCCTCTGTGCCCTTGTTCGAAGAAGCCAAATTGCGCGGTGACGCGCGCGACGCGCAAGCGCAACTGGAACAGAAACAGGCACAGTTGAACGATCTGCGCGGCCAGATCAGCGCTGACGTGCGCGACAGTATTCTCGACATTCAGGCCGCAGCGAAACAGGCTGCCGTTTCGCGCAGCAACGCAGAATTGGCGACGGAAGCTCTGAGCGAAGCACAACAGCGATACGCGGCCGGCGTGGCCGACAACCTTGCGGTATCGCAAGCCCAGGCATCGATGGCCCAGGCGGACGACCAGCTGGTCTCCAGCCTTTACCAGCACAACGTGGCGAAGCTGTCTCTCGCCCGGGCACTGGGCATTGCACAAACAAATTACAAGGATTATGTGGGAGGTAAGTAGCGGTGGCGGAACAGAATGCGGAATCAGGCCGTGCAACTACCGTCGAAGAAGAGGGTCCTCAGGCCGATAACAATGACCAGCAGGACCTTGACAACCTTCCGCGCAAGAAGGGCAGGCGCAGGTTCATCGTCATCGGCGTGGTCGCCGTTCTTATCGTGGGCGCGCTGCTCTTCTGGTGGCACTCCACGTATTACGAAGACACAGACGACGCACAGGTAGATGGTCACCTGATTCAAATCAGCGCCCGGGTTGTGGGGCAGGTTATCAGGGTCAACGTCGACCAGAACCAATACGTGCAGGCGGGTACTTTGATTGCTGAAATCGATCCCAAGGATTTTGAAGTGGCGGTGCAGCAGGACGAGGCCAGCCTGGAGAGCGCAGAGGCCAACTATGAGGCAGTACGGGTAAACGTACCCGTGATCGGAATCAACACCAGTTCCACCCTGACGTCGGCCGCCTCCGGAGTGCGCACTTCCGACGCCACCGTGCAGCAAGCGCAGCGTCAGTTAGAAGCGGCGCAGGCCCAGGTACAGCAGGCGGACGCAAATAACATCAAAGCTCAATTGGATTTGAAGAGGTACACGCCGCTGGTGGAAAAGGATGTCATTTCCAAACAGCAGTTCGACGCCACGGTGGCCACGGCGGATGCCTCCAAGGCTGCCTTGCTGGGAGCGAAGGCCACCGAGATCGCCGCCGAGGACGCGGTGCGCATTGCCCGTGACCGGGTGGTGCAGTCCCAGGCAGAGTTAAAGACTGCGCAAACTGCGCCGGACCAGGTGAAGATTCAAAAGGCGAAGGCAGACCAGGCGGCCGCACAGGTGGAGCAGGCACGTGCAGCGCTCGCGCAGGCCAAGTTGAACCTGGGCTATACCAAAATTGTCTCCCCGGCAAATGGCATCATCACCAAGAAGAGCCTGGAAGTGATGCAGAACGTCAGCGTAGGACAAAACCTCATGACGCTGGTTTCTCTGGACGATATATGGATCACCGCTAATTTCAAGGAAACACAATTGCGGCTGATGCGTCCCGGGCAAGCGGTCAAGATTCATGTGGACGCTTATGGGCGTGACTACGACGGTAAGGTGACCCAGATCGGGGGCGCGACCGGCTCGGTGCTGAGCTTGTTTCCGCCGGAGAATGCGACTGGGAATTACGTGAAGGTCGTGCAGCGCATCCCGGTCCGGATCGATCTTACGGATCGAAATGAGGATAAGGATCACCTGTTGCGTCCTGGGTTGTCGGTCGAGCCTACGGTGCGGGTGAAATAGGGCGAAGACCTCCCCGACCAGGTTTCTCTGTCCCTCCACGCCGCGGATTGGTTGAGGACGAAATTGGTGCCGCGCCTATGGTGCTCCCACGGCAGGCCCGACGGCACGCTGGGGCTGGCGGCCTAAAGGCCGTACCTTTCAAATAGATGAGTTTTTCTGCAGCCTGTGAAGCTCATACATAACGCTTCAGGGGCTAAAGAAGCCTGCAAAACTAATGTCCGAGCCAGTCTGTGTTGAGCCAATTAAAAAAAAAGCTTTGTATCAGGGCACGACTTCAGTCGTGCCGAAAAGGAGCCAGGAGACGAGGGCTTTAGAGTGTGCGTGAGAACCCAATTCCAAGTCACCGCGCTCATGCTTTGTATCAGGGCACGGCTTCAGCCGTGCCGCAATGGTTGGGTCTGATGAGGGCTTTAAAGCCCTCAGCAGCCCGGGCGTTTACGGCACGGCTGAAGCCGTGCCCTGATACAAAACCTCAATGCAGATCTCACGCAGACTCTTTAGCCCCTGCGGCGTTATCTCCTTCTCACTTCGGCTTCGAGTAACATTCGACAGCTCAACCTGCCAGGAAGGTGAGTGCCCGGCCAGCAGACAACCGTGGCGGCTGCCACTAAGATGCCTGCGAGTTCCTTAGGATTGTTTGCCTAAATGGATTACGGCTTGGTGGGGGTCGCTGCCTTGGCAGCATATACAAATTGCTGCACCTCTGACCCTTCCTTGTCGAGCTCGGCCAGATACTTTGCCCGAAGCCGCTGGTAGGCATCGAATTCCTGCTGGGCAAGATCCTTGCGCCCGGCGTGAACATAATACTGGCCAAGACGGTAGTGGGCGTCGGGAAGATTGGGATTCAGTTCCACGGCACGCTGATACTCCGGAAACGACTTGGCATAGTCATGCTGATCGGCGTAGAGATTGCCTAGTCGCAGGTGCGCTTCGGCAAACGTCCCATCCAACGCTATCGACTTTTGCAGCAGGGACTCCACCACGTGGAATTCTGGACTGGATTCTTCCGGCGCTTTTCCCTTCAACAAACTCATCGCGTAATAAAACTGGGCCATTGCATTGCCGGGCTGAAGCTCGGAATAACGCCGGAATCTCTGGACTACGTCTTCCGACGGGTTGGGGGAAAGGTCGTAGGCGTGGGAGAGAAAACGATAACAGCGAGGATCGGCAGGATCGAGATCGGCCGCCTTGAGCAGGGATTGGACCGCATCCTCATACTTACTTCGAGAGGACAGGGCCATGCCCAGCCCGATCATCAACCGCGGCGAATTCGGATAGCGCTCGGTAGCTTGCTCAAAAACATCTATCGCCGGTTGGTACGTCCGGTGCAGCAGGAACTCACTTCCCCAGTCAAAGAGGTTGTCTTCACTCGGATCCATATGCGCGGCGATCCCAAACTGATTGGCCGCGTCAACGAATTTTCCGTCCTTTTCTTCGATCTGGCCGAGCAGGTTATGCAGTTCTCCAGTGTCTTTTTGCTGTACTAAACCCTGAACAAGCTGGGTCGCGGACGCAAGACGGCTCGATCGCCAAATACGCCTGTGCCAAAACGTAACCATTATCGTACGCGGTAGGGGTGATGCGCTGCGCCACTTCCAGAAAAGGAGTCGCCTCTGCGATCTTCCCAGTCTGCATGTAGAACTCACCCAGGTTGTGGTTGGCGTCGTAGTCGTGCGGCTCAAGATCAAGCGCCTTGCGGAACTGTTGCCCGGCTAATTCGGAGTTGCCGGCGTGTACCAGGGCTGCCGCGAGGTTGGTATGGGCAGCGGCTGAGTCTGGTTTCAAATGTGCCGCCAGTTGCAGCTGTTCGACGGCCTTCGCATCCTTTGATTGCGCGGCATAGACCAGACCCAGCAGCTCATGCACCTCAAAGCTCCTGGGAACTTGCGGTAGGAGGTTTTCCAGCTGAGAGGCGGCCAAGGGGAATTGTCCGGCGTGGTAATAGGCGACCGCGGACTGAAACTCCTGATCCAGCTTAGGGCTCGGGCGGTTCTCGGCTGCGGCAAAGGACGTGCAAACCGCAACAGAAGAAACAATTGCCCACCGAAGCCGGGGCCTTTTGCTCACGGTCCACCTCTAATAAGCATTCTTACTTCCACGATGCCCCGGAAAGACCAGCCATGTGCTGCTTTTCTTGAGGAAAACCAGCGTCGATATTGGCTAATCCACTCTGCACCAGAAGTAAAAATGCTCAATCACCGCGTGAGCCTGTCGCTACGCAGAAGAACACTCCAAGCCCGGCCGCCGGTTAGTGTGCCGTCGCGGGGGTGTTTTCATCTTAACTTAGTAATACAGCTTGAGAGCAAATTGGATCTGTCTCGGGTCGTACGGAGCAAACCGAGTCGAGCCAATTTCGCCGAAGTTGCTACGGTTGAAGTTGTCCGAGTTCGAAATCGCGGTCACGCCGTTGCCGCCGAAATTAGGCGCATTGAAAGTCGGGTGATTGAGGATATTAAAGAACTCGGCCCGGAATTGCATGGAGAAGCGTTCGTTGATGGGGAACGCCTTGAACGCCGAGAAGTCGAACTTTGCTAGACCCGGTCCTGAGAGCGTCCCTTGGCTACCGCCCAGAATCGGCACATTCGTCAAGCAACCGGTGGTTGGAGCCGCATCCAGCGGGCAGGGTTGTTGGAAGGCCGCCGGATTCCCAATCCAATTCTGCTTTCCATTCCCGTCGGTGTGAAATCCAAGTTTCTGGCTCTGTCCGGGAACTTTCACGTCGTAACAGTTTGTTCCGGAGGTGGTTGACGTTGGACAATTGAAAGTGACCGGTTGACCGCCCTGGAGTCCGCTGATTACGTTTACGCTCCACCCTCCAACCACCAAGTTCTCCGCCTTGCTGGTATTGCCGAAGTATTTCTTTCCCGTTCCGAACGGCAGCTCGTAGCCGCCACTCAAATGGAACACGTTGCGGATATCGTAATCGATCAGTCCATAATCATATTCCGGACCGTAGCCCGGCACTTGCGGTGCGCGATACCCCTTTAGACTTCCGCCGTTGAGAAGGTCTTGAGCATCCCCAAGGGTTTTCGACCAGGTGTAGGTGGCAAGGAATTGCAAACCATTGCCGTACTGCTGTTCCAGCCTGGTTTGAATTGCATTGTAGTTGCTGGTTCCGATCGTGGTGTTGTAACTCGAACCATGTCCAAAATCCGGAAATGGGACTGCAGTGTTTGTATTTGCACCGGCCGGCAGGATTTGCGTCACATTGTTAGCGCCGATGCCCACCTGAAGATGGTTCGCCCGCGTATACACATATGCGACCTGGGCGGACAAAGTATGGGTGAGTGAGTATTGCACTGAGAGGTTAGAACTTATCGTGGTGGGAGTTTGGTAATTGAACTGAAGTCCCTGCAATGCCAGTGACTGGGCATTCACATCAAGAGGTGAAAATCCAATGCAGGAGAAACCAGAACTGAGGGTCGCGGTTTGACCCGGACCCGCGGTTGAACAGCCTGCCCACGGGGAACCGGCACTTATGGGTGTGACGCTCGGAATGCCCAGGTTCTGTTGTTGGTAGTTAAAATTGAACACAAAGGGATAGTTCTCGCCGATATTCGGCCCATAGCCTTGATTATCGAATGAGTTGTAAAAGAGGCCAAAGCCGGCACGCGCCACCAACTTATCGCTGGCTTGATACGCGAAACCTATGCGCGGCGCGAAATTGGTTTTTTGCGTTTGGGTCAATCCTTGCCCATATTTATTGGTCTCTTCAAGTGCAATGCCATCCTTAGCCAACAGATCGAGAAAACCGTGACCATTAAGGGACGGATTATTAGCCGTCGAAGACAATTGCCTGTTGTCCTTGCCCGTCGCTGGGAGCAAAAAGGCCGGACCGCTAAACGGATTGGGGCCGGGGATGAAGTTAGCCTGTCCGCCATTTGTCTCTAGCAATGGTCCAAACCAGTCGTAGCGCAAGCCTAGGTTAAGGGTCAGCTTAGGGGTTATCTTCCAGTCGTCCTGGAAATAAGCCGCGAAATACTTCTTTTCGTCGTAGGTCTTGTTGATGTTCGACGCCTGCACCTGGTCGGCGCCGCCGACGTAATCCACACCACCCGGAACGGTCGACGCTTCTGGAGCCAGCAGGAATTGCGCGCGACCTGTTGCGCCCCCGCCGACACTCGGAATATCCGTGAAGCTGACCGTACCGCTATTGCTGTTGTAACCGAATTCGCCATGCGAATACGCCGGCTGCAAGGTGGAGAATTTAACGTTTTGGAATTCGATTCCCATCTTGAAGCTATGCTGGCCGTAAATCTTGGTAAAGTCGTCGGTGACCTGGAGAGTATCGCTGACTTCGTCCGAAGGCAGGTAAGCATTGCTCCCCAGCGTCTGCAGCCCACTGATGGAGATTTGGGGAAGGCCTCCGTTTTCGGCCACCTGCGGGATGCCCTGAATTCCATATTGCGCCGGAATGCCAAGCTGACTGCCTACTGGTCCGTATCGCGAGGTGAGAAGGTGGTTTACTCCTACGCGCGCCACATTAATCAAGGTCGGGGAAAAGACGTGGGTCCAGGCGGAGGCGGACTGATAGGATTTTGCACTCTGATCGCCGTCCTGGAAAGCGCCACCGTCGGCTACGCCTCCGAACGGGCCGGGAATAAACTGCGGGTCATCCACCCAGCTAAAGCGGGTAAAGATCTGGTCTTTTTGGGTGATATCGAAGTCGACCCGAACGTCAAAGGCATTACGGTGCTCAAACAGGGCGGGGCTGGAGGCAAAATTTGAAGTGACCCCTCCAGAGGTCGGGTTGGGATAGAGATTTAACAGTTTGATAGCGTTTGGATCCAACCGGTTTGCAGGAAGAATATTGATGTCGGGGCAGGCGGCGAGGGTAAAATTCTGAGTGGCGGGTCCACATACGCTACTGAACGGATCGCGAACATAGACGGTGCTGTTTGAGTGGTTTACCAGGCCGGACACAGGGTCAATCGCTCCCGCCGCGACCGCCCGCGTGGTGGCGGGATCCAGAACGACACCCGGCGTTATCTGTCTCCCCAGTGCGTCGGCCCTGGGGGTGCCGCTGACGATGTCCTGGAGGTTGGTGTAACCGCTGCTGCGCTCCGCCGCGGTCGGCACGGAAACACCGGATTGAGTATTGCCCTGCACACGCCGCAGGCCCTCATAGTCGCCAAAATAGAAAATTCTGTTTTTGATGATCGGACCGCCGACAGCCGCTCCGAATTGGTTCTGGCGCAACTCCCCTTTCGCAATGCCCTGGTTATCTTCGAACCAATCCGCGGCATCGAGCTTGTCGTTGCGGAAGAATTCCCAGGCCGCTCCATGGATACTATTGGTGCCGGACTTGACTGTGGCATTCAAAACGGCGCCCGCGGAACGACCGAGCTCGGCGCTGAAATCCGCGGTTTGCACTTTGAATTCCTGGATCGCATCCAGTGGGGGAAGAACGATGTAGTTGGTCCCGTTTAAAAAATCAACGGCGTTGGAATTGTTGTCAATGCCATCGAGCAGGTAGTTGTTTTGCGCGGGGGTCAGACCGTTGGCGGTAAAGGCGCCTGATGCCGCATTACCTCGTGTATCCGCTTGCGGGGTGTTTACGCCGGCGCCCAGCTGGGCCAGAAAGGTAAAGTTGCGCCCGTTAAGAGGCAGATTATTGATGGTTTGACTGGTGACCGTTTGACCGACGGAGGACTCTGAGGTCTGCAGCTCCGGCGGTGTGGTATCCACCTCCACGGTCTGCGACGCGGCACCGGGTTTAAGCTGCACGTTTACCTGCAGCTGTTGACCCACGGTCACCTGCAAATTCTGTTGGTGGGTGGTTGTGAAACCAGGAGAAGCAACCGACAGTGAGTAGTGCCCGATGCGGACCGGGGAGAAAGTGTATACGCCGCCGCCGTTG
This sequence comes from uncultured Acidobacteriaceae bacterium, assembly GCA_963717225.1. Lineage (GTDB taxonomy): Bacteria > Acidobacteriota > Terriglobia > Terriglobales > Acidobacteriaceae > PALSA-350. The sequence goes on from CAVQWB010000048.1 coordinate 186,089, forward strand.
GTAGTGCTGGTGAGCGTTATCCCCTGATCGGTATTGAGGAGAGTCACCTGTGCATTGGGAATGACGGCGCCAGTAGGATCTTGCACCGTGCCGGTAATTGCGCCTTCATCCACTTGTCCGAACACATACTGAGTTTGCATCAGGAGCAAGAACAAAGCGGAAAGGGTTAGGAAGCCGAGAGACGTGATCCAGCGAGGGGAGAGGCGACTACTGCTCATCACAGATCCTCCAAACCAAAAATGCTGCGTGGTTCTATCGCGCTACGTGGGCGCCGACTCGAATGGGCAGCCGTTTTTGGCTGCAAAGTAACCGGTTACATCGTCCGCCAAGAAATCTAGTTCACCGAAATAATCTTTGTCAACCGAAAGTTGGAGATCCCTTCACGCCATGAAGCGCCAAAATTCGTGCGGATGGATCTGGATTTTTGGCTGGACTCTGTCTTGGTGCTAGCATGCAAGCATTTGCTGGCTCTGCCGAACACTTCAGGGATGTCGTGTCACAAAAACGAAGACCGGCTGCTTTCCCGACGGTCGGTCCTCAAGACCATGGGGTTGGCGTCCTTGGTTCTCCGCGCTGCCCCCCTGCATGGATCGTCGCTTCTGCTCGGATTCCCGACGGCCTCGGCAGGTGAGAATCGCGCTTTCCCTTTCTCCGATGTTCGTCTGACACCGCACTATCCGGCGCGATCTCCTCTGGAAGATGTCCTCCGCCTGGTTGCCCCGGGGTCGGATGAATATGTATCTGAGAAATACGCCTTTGAGATCCAGACCGTCCTCAAACTATGGAGCCGGGCGCTCAAAATATCGGCGACCGACCTTTCCGCAATTGCAAAATCACTGCACCAGTCGATCGAAACCTCTCCGCTGCTTCCAGAAACGGAAATCATGCTGCGCACAGGAAGCGGGATCAGTTGCAAAAGAAGACGCTTCAGCAGCCATGTGGTTCCCGGACGAGAGCGATTTCTGGAGCAGATGCGTGCCTGGCTGGGACCGGTCTTACGGGTTGAAACCGCGGAGTTTGAAATCACTGGTATCGAAGAAATTTCGAGTGCTCCCCTGGCGGTTCAGCTGGACATTCGCTACGACCTGGTTTTGCACCGGACCAACGAGCAGCATGAGGAGCGGGTCGGATTGTGGCGGACCGAGTGGTTGCGCGATGAATCCAGGGCGTGGAAGGCCCGGAGGTGGGAGGCCACAGAAGAAACGGTGAGCATCACCCGCGGACCCGCGTTTCTCGACGTCACGCCGCAGGCTCTCGGCCGCACGGAGTCGTATACCCGGCAGATGCTTCGTGGCTCCGACTACTGGCGCACGGTCCTGGATGGCGCGTGCGGGATTGAGGTTTACGGTAACAACGGTGTGGCGGTGGGTGATTTCGACAACGACGGCTTTGATGATCTCTATGTCTGCCAACCCTCAGGGTTGCCCAACCGGCTCTACCGCAACCGCGGCGATGGAACCCTGGAAGACGTAACCGAAAAAGCCGGAGTCGGTGTGCTGGACAGTACCGCGTGCGCCCTGTTCGCCGACTTTGAGAATAAGGGGCGGCAGGATCTGCTTGTGGTCTGCGGCGGCGGTCCCCTGCTCTTCCTGAATCAGGGCGACGGAACCTTCTCGATCAAGCGCGACGCTTTCCAGTTCAAGAGTCCTCCGCAGGGAACGTTCACCCATGCGGCTCTGGCCGACTACGATGGCGACGGACGTCTCGATATCTACTTCTGTCTGTACAACTACTACCTGGGGCTGGACCAGTATCACTACCCGGTACCCTACTTCGACGCCCGCAATGGTCCACCTAATTTTCTACTGCACAACGAAGGCAACGCGACTTTTGTCGAGCAGGACCGAAGCGGCAGGATTGAATGCCGAGAATGACCGCTATAGTTTCGCCTGCGCCTGGGGCCACGCCGAAGCCGGCGGCTTGCCTGATCTGTATGTGGCCAACGATTTCGGGCGTAGCAACCTGTACCGCAACAACGGTAATGGAACCTTCTCCGCAGTTTCCAGCCAGGCCCACGTTGAGGATGCGGGAGCCGGCATGAGTGCCTGCTGGTGGGATTTCAATAACGACGGAAACCAGGACATTTATGCCGCGAACATGTGGTCCTCCGCGGGACAGCGGGTTTCCGGACAAAAGCGCTTTCAAGAAAAAGCTTCGGAAGAGATCCGCGCACTCTATCGGCGCCACGCACGCGGCAATTCGCTGTACCGAAACCAGGGGAATGGGACCTTTCAAAACATCGGCCAGCAAGCCGGAGTGGCGATGGGACGATGGTCCTGGTGCTCAGACTTCTGGGATTTCGATCATGATGGCTACCCCGACCTTTACGTCGCCAATGGATATATTTCTGGACCGAAGCGCAGCGACCCCGAGCCGGACGAGAGCGATCTTGCTTCGTTTTTCTGGCGCCAGGTGGTGGCGAAATCGCCCCAGGATTCCACACCGTCATTGGCCTACGAGCACGGCTGGAACGCCCTGAACGAATTGATTCGATCCGATGGGTCGTGGAGCGGTTATGAACGTAATGTCATGTTTGCGAACAACCGCGATGGCACGTTTACCGAGGTTTCGGGCACGGTGGGATTAGACTTTCCTGAAGACAGCCGGTCGTTTGTTCTTGCGGATCTCGACCACGACGGACGGCTGGAGGTCATTCTCAAGAACCGGAATGCCCCTCAACTACGGATTCTGCACAATGGGATGAGGGATCTTGGTTCTTCCATCGCCTTCCGCTTACGAGGGCAAAAGAGCAATCGCGATGGCATTGGAACCTCGATCACGATTGAGGTGGGGGCGCTGCGGCAGACAAAGTATCTGCAGGCAGGATCCGGATTTCTTGCCCAGCACTCGAAAGAAGTTTTCTTTGGAGTGGGAAAGCCGGAAGACAGTATCCGAGCCACGGTCCGATGGCCCAGCGGGCTGGTGCAGAAATTCGAACGCATCCCGGTCGACCATCGGATCGAAATTTCCGAGGGTTCCGCTGAATTTGTGGCCAAGCCCTTCGCGGCGCCGCCCGCGGCCTGGGCGCAGCCTGGACCACCGCCGAGGTTAGAACCGCTGCCTTCGCAGATAGAGACGTGGCTGCTTGAACCGTTAAAGGCGCCGGAGTTTTCCCTGCCTGATCTCGCGGGCAACATGCGCGAACTCAAAACTTTGCGAGGCGGGTTTGTGCTGCTCAACTTTTGGGCGACGAGGGCGCCGCTGTGCGCCGATCAGTTGCGGCTTCTGCATCAGCGCGCGCGCCCACTGCAGATTCTAGCCATCAACGTCGACGACGCGGGGGAGACGCAAAAGGCACGGACGTTCGCGGCACAGGAAAGGTTCTCCTTTCCCGTGCTTTTTGCAACCGAAGAAGTGGCCGGTGTTTATAACATCATTTACCGTTACCTATTTGACCGTCGCCGGGACCTGGCAATTCCGACCTCATTCCTGCTCGACAAAGAGGGCATGATCGTCAAGGTGTACCAGGGCCCGATAGACCCTCAGCGCTTGCTGCGAGATGCGAGGTCCGCGCCGACGACAGCGGCCGATCGTAAGCAGAGGGCGCTCCCGTTAGGCGGCACGCTTTATCAGGGTGCGTTTCAGCGTAATGACTTTACCTATGGGGTTGCCCTGTTCCAGCATGGTTACCTGGACCAGGCGGCAGAGTCATTTCAGCAGGTCATCGCCGCCAAGCCGGATGACCCTGAAGGCTATTACAACCTTGGCACTCTCAGCTTAAGACGAAATGATCTTAAGCAGGCCCGCACTTATCTCGAGCAGACCTTGAAGCTGCGGTCAAACTACCCCGAGGCGTGGAACAACCTGGGAATGATCGCCGCCCAGGAAGGCCACCCGGAGGAGGCGGTCAAAAATTTTCAGCAGTCGCTGCTGCTGAGACCAGGCTATGGGACCGCGCTCGAGAACCTGGGGAATGTCTATCGCAGGCAGCGGTCTTTCGACAAGGCAGAGCAATTTCTGGATCAGGCGCTCGCGATTCAACCCGACGACCCCGAAGTCAACTACAGCCTCGGGATGTTGTATGCCCAACAAGGCCAGATGCAGCGCGCGTCGGACTTTTTGCAGAGAGCGGTTGATCTGCGTCCGAACTATCCTGAAGCCCTGAACAACCTCGGAGTGCTCTTCGTCCGCGGGCAGGACTATGCAAAGGCGGAGGAACAGTTCAAGACATGCATCCGCGTAGCCCCGAACTTTGACCAGTCGTATCTGAACCTTGCCCGCCTGTACGCGCTGCGCAACGACAAGCAACAAGCCAGAGAGGTGCTGCAGGAGTTGCTACATTTGCAGCCCCAGAACCCAGGGGTCCGGCAGGCCCTGGAAATGCTACAGTGAGCGTCCTTGATTCCCCAGGAAGACCGGCCCGATAAATCTCTATAATCATCGCAATCTATGATTTTTCCGCGAAGGCGCTTCCTCGGCTCATCCCTTTTCCTGTTCGGCAGCACGCTCACAGAGGCTCTTGCAACTCCCCTGTGGCAATGGAGAAACCGGGGCCTGGTGGAAGCGGCGGTCTCCACTCCGACAACATCTTCTGTGCAGTTTGTGAATGTGGCGCAGACAGCCGGATTGACCAGTCCCAACGTGTGGGGCGGTGTGGATCACAAACGATCCATCATTGAGGCCAAAGGAAGCGGATTGGCGTTTTTCGACTATGACAATGACGGATGGCTGGACATCTATCTCACCAATGGCGATCGGCTGGATGCGCATTGGCCTCCAGGAAAAGCACCGACCTCGCAACTGTACAAGAACAACCGCGATGGCACGTTTACCGACGTCACTGAGAAATCGGGATTGGCGCGTACCGGTTGGCAGACCGGTGTTTGTGTGGGCGATTACGACAATGATGGATGGGATGACTTGTTTTGCTGTTTCTGGGGACACAACATTCTTTTTCGCAACCATGGAGATGGCACGTTTACCGACGTCACTCATAAGGCCGGTCTTGAACAGGCAAAGGTCCGTTGGGGGGCCGGCTGTACCTTCCTCGACTACGACCGGGATAGCCACCTCGATTTGTTTGTTTGCAATTACCTGACCCTGGATCCCCAGACCATCCCTTCTGCCAGTGACACCAGCTATTGCCAATGGAAGGGCGTTCCTATCATGTGCGGCCCACGGGGACTTCCGGCCGATACGAACATTCTTTATCACAATAATGGAGACGGCACGTTCACCGACGTTTCCGAGAAATCGGGAATCCTGAAGCCTGGCCCTCGATACTCCATCACCGCCGTCTCTTACGACTTCGATAACGATGGATGGCCGGACATTTATGTGGCTGTGGACTCCGAGCCCAGCATCCTGTTCAAGAACAACCATGACGGCACGTTCACCGATATCGCCGTCATGGCAGGTTGCGCCTACAGTGATAATGGGCACGAGCAGGCGGGGATGGGCGTTGCCGTGGCGGACTATGACTGTGACGGATGGTTCGATATATTCAAGACCAACTTTGCGGATGACACCTGCAACCTGTACCACAACAATGGCGATGGAACATTTAGCGACGTCACCTTTGCGGCAGGTGTTGGTGTCAACAACCGCTACGTAGCCTGGGGCTGCGGCTTTGTCGATTATGACAATGATGGATGGACGGATATTATCCAGATCAACGGCCACGTCTATCCTGAGATTGATCATTATAATTTCGGCCAGACCTTCAAGAATCCGCGACTGGTTTACAGGAATCTAGGCAACGGCCGATTCAAAGACGTGTCGGCGGAAATGGGGCCAGGCATCAGCGAGCATTTCTCCAGCCGGGGCGCCGCTTTCGGAGACTATAACAACGACGGGGACATGGATGTGCTGATTTTGAACATGAACGACTTGCCCTCACTCCTTCGCAATGAGGGTGGCAACAAACAAAATTGGATCAAGATCAAGCTTTTGGGAACCAAATGCAATCGGACAGCGATTGGAGCACGGGTTCGAGTGGTGACAGGAAAGCATGCGCAGATGGACGAGGTCCACAGTGGAACGAGCGTCATGTCACAAAGTGACCTACGCCTTCACTTCGGACTGGGGAAAGTGGAGGCTGTTGATTTGATTGAAGTGAAATGGCCCACCACGCAGAAGATCGAGAGATTCACCCAGGTCAAGGTGAACCAGATCATCACCATCCGCGAGGGCGAAGGCATCGTCAAGCCGCGGTAGCGGGGAGTGAGCCATTCTTTTGACCTCTGAAACTAGCTGCCGGTCAAATTTCTCGGGACGACCTCTTGGTCAGGTTGCAGTTTTAAGAACTTGCAGGCTAGTCTTACGATCGGACGGCTGCGGTGGATTGGCGAATCACCAGTTCCGCACGCACCATGTGGACAACGCCATCGTTTTCTCCGCGCTGACTGGCGGCGTAAAGCGAAGTGAAGGCAAACTCAGCGATTTCTGCGCGTGACACGCGGATCGTCGTCAGGGGAGGCGGCATGAAGCTGCTCAGTGCAATGTCGTCAAAACCGACGACCGAAATGTCCTCTGGAACGCGCAACCCGGCGGCATAGACGGCGCCCATGATTCCGATCGCCGTTAAATCGTTTGAGGCCAACACGGCTGTCGGGCGCACGGGCAACTTCAATATCTCCAGCATCGCCGCGTAGCCTCCATCAAAGCGGTGGTTAGCCGCACGAATAAAGTCTTCGCTGCATTCGAGTTTCTTGCGCCGCAGCGACGCTATAAATGCGTCATGACGTGTTCTGGCCGAAGCGAGGTTTTCCGGCCCGCTGACAAAGGCAATCCTTCGGTGCCCCAGGGAAGTCAAGTGGTCGATCGCCTGATCTACGCCGCTGTCATAGTCCAGGGAAATGTCGCTGATTCCCTGCCCGACTGATCCTGTGTCCAGAAAAACAATGGGGATACTCCGGCCGCTCAACATCTGGATGAGCTGGGGATCCATCTCCGAAGTCATGATCGCGACCCCGTCCACCTTGCGCTCCAGCATCCGCCGGACACAAATCTCCATACGCGCCGGCTGGTAATCAGTATTGGCAATCAGGACTTCATAGCCATGCTCTACCGCGAGGCGCTCGAAGCACTTCACCAGCTCGGGGAAGAATGGATTCTCAATGTCGGAGATGATCAGGCCGTAGATATGGCTCTTGCCTGTTCCTAAGGTGCGCGCATGCGTGTTCGGGTAGTACCCGGTTCGCAGGATCGCCGCACGGACGCGCTTTTCCGTGCGCGCATCCACAGGCGCCGTGCCGTTCACCACACGTGAGACTGTGGCGGTGGAAACCCCGGCTCTCTTTGCTACTTCCCTGATGTTCATGTCTGAGGTGGGCGGGGACTGGCGGCTCACAGAGCTTTTGCTGCTGAAATTCATTGCCGCCTGCATGGGCGACTATTTTCCCCCATAATACACCGCGCTTTTCAGAGGAAGCGTTATGGGAGACCGACACGTCCACTGACAAATTCGCGCCGAGCTATTTTTTCAAGAGTGCATCAAGCCCGGCTTGAGCAATTTGCTCGTCAATCTCAGACTTTGCTCCGCTCGCGGCGATCCCACCGAGAACCTGGCCATCCACCCGAATGGGCAGGCCGCCCTGGTTGGGGAAAAACTCAGGAAAAGCAAGGTCTTCCACATTACCTTTCTTGACCGATTCCGCTCCTTCTCTTGAAGGGCTGCCGTAGGCGGCGGCATGCCGGGCCTTCTTCTGCGCAAACTGTAAGGTGTTGAGCCCAGCGGCGTCGCCCTTTTCAAGAAAAAGCAGGTTGCCACTTTCGTCTACGATACAGATGGTCACTTCAACGTTCAGTTCCTTTGCTTTCGCTTCTGAAGCGGCGACCATGGTCTTGATGGCGGCCAGGTTCAGATACTTTCTGCTGGGCAGATCGGTCGCGTACATGGTCATCATTGGAGCCAACAACACCGCGACTAACTTGAACATGAAAAGGCCTCCTCACTCCTTGCTTCTTTGGTTATTTAGGAGGCGGCGGATACCCCGGCTGCCCCCCAAGAACTACCAGGAACTGCTTCACTTCTCGCCGCTGGCGCTCGACAGCATCCGCCTGCAACTTTTCAATCTGGTCATGTAGCTGAAATTCCTGCCGGGCTTTTTCGGGCAATCCGATCCGATCATAGGCCACGGCCAGCCGGTAATGGGCCTCCCCAAGCTGTGGGTCCGCCTGGATTGCCTGGGTGTAAAAATGAATCGCCTTTTCAGGCTGGTGCTGAGAAAAATAGAGGATCCCAAGTTCCAGGTAAGCGTCACCGCATTTGGGGTCGATCGCAACGGCCTTGGTAAGCAGGGTCACCACCTGGCGCAGGGCCCCTGGGTCCGCCGGCTGTTCCTGCCGTTTAACGATGGCCATGGCGTAAAGGTAGTTCGCGATTGAATTTGCGGGTTGCCGTTGCACAAACCGGGCCAGCCTTGGCTCAACGCAGGGCAATGGCTTGGGCGCGGCCATCTCTATCCTGCCCATGAAGCTGTAGGGTTCGGGGTCCCCTGGGTTCAAGTCTGAAGCAGCGCAGAGACTGACCGCCGCCTCATCGTAGAGGGCGCCGGCAAAAAGAGCCGTCCCCTGCGCGGCCAGCATTCTGGCCGACTTCGGATAGGCTTTTGTTCCATTCTTGAAAACCTCTGCGGCTTGCCAGACAGCCCGATGTAGTAATAGCTCTGAACCCCAGGCGAAATAGTTCTCTTCGCTGGGATCCAGGCGGACAGCCTGTTCGTCCTCGTGGACCGCGGCCAAAGGATCGCCCGTTTTCTCGTCGAGCTCACCCAACATGCGATGCAGGTCTGCATTGTCTTCCTGCAGCAGCAATTTCTGAACGTGTGTCCGCGCCTGTGGGAAATCGCCGGTTTCCTTGTAGGCCAAGGCCAGATCGTACTCGTTCCCACGATTTGCCGGATCGATCTGGTAAGCGGCCTGCAGCAGCGGAATCGACTCTCGATACCTGCCCGCGTGCAGCGAGAATGCACCGAGCTGATGGTTTGCGGCGAAATTCCCGGGAGAGGCGGCAAGAGCTGCACGCAGTTTCCCTTCTGTTTGGTTCGAGTCCTTCGGGTCGGCGGGCAGGCCGGATGGGCGATGCCCGGAAGCATCGGGTTTGAGGGTGAGCGTTTCCCGTGCCAGAGCTTCACTGGTGCGCAGGGTGGAATCCGATCCATGGCCCCCCACGGCCGTCCAATCGGTAACCCCCGCGACGGTGAAATTCGGTTTGTCGGCGAATTCCATGGCTTGGGTCGAAGGCTGCGAATCGTCGAGGACCAGATCGACCTGTTTTTCCTCTCCCGGAGACCCCACACGAACGGAGGTGGCTCGACTGTGCAGGTCTGATTTCTGCGCGGTGAGTTGATAGCTGCCAACCGGAAGGGCGGAAAAGGCAAAGACGCCCGCTGGGTTCGTTTTTGTCTCCCTAACGGCGGCATTCCCCTCTCGCTCCAGCCTGACAGAAGCTTCCCCGACCAACGTACCGGCCGAGTTGACGACCGTGCCCCGGACCGAACCCGCGTCCTGGATCTGTGCAAACTTGACCTGGGCAACCGCTGCCGGGATCACCACACTCAAAAGTACCGCGACGGCACCGAAAACTGACCGAAGAGACCGGTGGTCCGAACACGGCGATCCAGATAAAGCACTCACGAGGCAGCCCGACCCTTACTTCTGGGGAATTTTACTAGGTCGCCCGCCGCACCCACGGTCCAGCGCCAGGTACACTCCCGGTTTAGGGCCGAGCTAGAGACACTAGTCCCTAATTGCCTGCCGTTATTGTATGCAGTTCGAGAATATGGGGGCCGACGCTTCAGGTACACTGGCCGAGGCCCCACCCCGTGCCGCCCGGGTGCGAATGGGGAGCTCCAGGTATGGCTCTCGCACGAGTTGAGAGCGCTTGCTTACGAACCGTTTTCCATCCAGCTATCATCTATAGTGCAGACCACTCAGGGGCACCTGTGTTATGCCGTTAGCATTCGGTTTTTTCCTGCATTTTGCCTACATCATCCTGTTTCTATGGGTGATGGCGGAGCAGCTTGGCGTCCCGGTGCCGAGCCTGCCTCTGTTGCTGGCTGCAGGCACGTTGACTGCGACACACAAATTATCCCTTCCCCTGGTCCTGTTTGCTGCTGTGGCCGGCTGTTTTGTCAGCGATTCGCTTTGGTATTTGTTGGGCAAGCGGTTTGGCAGCACGATGGTGAAGCTGGTATGCCGGCTGTCGTTTGAGAGGTCAACCTGCGTTCGCAAAACGGAGGACTATTTCACCAAGTATGGCGAGCAGGCACTACTGGTGGCCAAGTTTGTGCCCGGTCTGGGTACGGTCGCGGCACCAATTGCCGGCCAGACGGGAATGAAATATCGCGTATTCCTGGCTTACGACCTGGCCGGGGCCTTGTTTTGGGCAGCAACGATTACCCTGATCGGCCGTTTCTTCGGTGACGTGCTACGTCACCATCCCGGAGCACTTTCCTGGATGGGCCATTTTGCGGGTGCGCTGTTTCTACTCGCCATCGCGGGACTCCTGGGCTATCGGATCTGGAAGCAACAGTCCTTTTTGAAGCAGGTTCGTACTTCGCGGCTGGACCCGGTGGAGTTGAAGCGCATGTTGGATGGAGGGCAGAACCCTTATATCGTTGACTTGCGCCATCCGCTGGACTACCTCCCCGACCCGCGGGTGTTGCCGGGAGCGATCCGGCTCTCACCCGAAAGCCTGATGCAACGCAGTGCGGAGATTCCGCGGGATCGCGATGTGATCCTCTATTGCACCTGCCCCAGTGAAGCCACGGCGGCGAAGATGGCGATGAAGCTGCGGCAGAATGGAATCTACCGGGTTCGTCCACTGCTGGGCGGCTTCGATCAGTGGAAAAAGCTCGGCTATCCCCTGGAACAGTACGAGGATCAGCCGGCAAGTATCGCCTGACCTGCCTTTTCCCGTCACCTCCAAAGTAACGAAGTCGATACGCCGGGGAGGAGAACCCCTGCGATCGCGGGGATTTTGCCCTAAGGATGGATGACAATTCGGCCAGGGACGGACTTGCGTCCAAAATCGTCGGCCGCGGACCAGTGCAGTCGGAATGAACAACGTAATGAACGAGGGGGCATCCCCACTTCCGGGGATGGCTCCCTGGGCGATGCTCCTGCTAGTTTGCCCTTGGTTCGAGGTGGCGTACACCCATGGTGCGCGACCTTGCGGGACGGAGAGTTATTTGTATGGCGTTTACAGAGACTTACCACTGCGATGTTTGCGGTAAACCAAGGGGTGACGCGGAGGACTGGTGGTTGGCGTTGACCGAGCCGGCATCGCTGATTCCCGGTGCTCCTGAGCAGCCAATGCTGAAGTTGACGCCATGGAATATCCTGCTCTCCCACGCCGCCAACGTCCGGCACTTATGTGGCGCACGGTGTGCCCAGACCCTCATGGACCGGTGGATGCGCGGCGAGTAGTGTAGAGTTCCCCTGCCAAATTGGTTTTGTAGCTACTTCCTTTTCCAAAGAGACAAAATCATCGTCCTAAGGGGGCGGAGGAGGAGCTAGAAGCGCTCCCTCAGTGGCTAAAGCCGGAAAGATTTGCGATCACTTATGGACGGCCTGAAGGCCGTCCCCTGGAGTTTCTACATTTTCTCGATCCTGGGGTATGGTTTATCGAGCTTCAGTTTTGAGTTTTGCTTTGCTTGTATCAGGGCACGACTTCAGTCGTGCCGTAAAAGAAAGAAAGAGAATTGGGCTTCAGCCCGTGCAATGGCAATCCTGCACGAAATGCATTGCGCGTCTATCTATGGTTCAGAACCCCGTTAAAGCAGGACCGATACGCCTACTTGGCAGAGAAAAAAGCGCAGGGGCTAAAGCCCATGTCTTTGTTGACCTTGAGCGGCACGACTGAAGTCGTGCCTGATACAAAGCAATCAGACCGGTGACTCCAGAAAACTCGCGCATTCCGTCGATTTGGATGTATCCACCCTCTCCGAAATGTAGAAACTCCAGTGGACGGCCTGAAGGCCGTCCACTTCACAACTGTTTTTCATCACCTTGGGTGGGCCGCAGGCCCATCGGTTGCTCCGGTCCCACGGCAAGCCGGGACAGGCGAGATGACAAATTTGTTGCATGGAAATTGCCAATTTACCCAGCGGATGCCCTCCGGCCCCAATGAGCCTGCACGTTGAGAGTTGTGTTTACCGGCAGGGTCAATTTCCAAGCGGCCCGGATAGTATGGTGTGTGGAGCGTGGAGACTGCATTGGCATACGACGACCTTAGGGAATGGATAAAGGCGCTCGATAAGGCGGGTGAGCTAAAGCGGATCCAGGAGCCCGTAGATCCCATTCTTGAGATGGCCGAGATTACGGATAGAGTGTCAAAATGGGGCAGGAGAGCAGAAACGAAGAGCGCCCCTGGCGGACCGGCTCTGCTGTTTGAGAGTGTAAAGGGCTACCCGGGCAGCCGGGTGCTGATGAACCAGTTCGGCAGCGAGCGGCGCATGAAGCTGGCACTCGAGGTAGAAAGCCTCGACGATGTGGCGGGGCGTATCGAGGGCCTGCTCCAGCTCAAGTCACCGGAAGGCCTGCTGGGAAAACTGAAGATGCTTCCCATGCTGGCGGAGGTTGGCCGGTTTTTCCCCCGCACTGTGGCAGCAAAGGACGCACCCTGCAAGCAGGTCATCCTGCGGGAAGGCTTCAGCATCCTCGATTTTCCCGTGCTGCAGTGCTGGCCGCTGGATGGCGGCCGCTTCATCACCCTCCCTTGTGTGATTACCCGGGATCCCCGAAGTGGTAAGCGCAACGTAGGCATGTACCGCATGCAAGTCTATGACGGGCAAACAACGGGCATGCACTGGCAACGGCAGAAGGTAGCCGCTGAGCACCTTCGTGAACGGCTGCGGGCCGCGGCCGTCGCCGACGCCTCCGGAGATGTACGTGCGGCTCGCGTAAGGGTGATGGCGGAGACGGCCGGGGGAACCACCCAGCAGCCGGGTTTACCGCCCATCGCTTTGGCCCAGGCCAAGGACCGCCGGCTCGACGTTGCCGTGGTGATCGGTACCGACCCCGCGACTACCTTCTCCGCCATCGTGCCCGCGCCTCCAGAGGTGGAAGAGTTTGTCATCGCGGGCTTTCTCCGCCAGGCGCCGGTCGACCTGGTAAAGTGCGAGACCGTGGATCTGGAAGTGCCGGCGAACGCGGAGATTGTCCTCGAAGGCTACGTGGAACTGGACGAACTGCGCATGGAAGGCCCGTTTGGCGATCACACCGGCTTCTACACCATGGAAGAGGAGTATCCCGTCTTTCATATCACCTGCATCACCCATCGCAAGGACCCGGTTTATGCCGCGACGATCGTGGGCAAACCGCCCATGGAAGATGCCTGGATGGGCAAGGCAGTGGAACGTATTTTTCTGCCTCTGATGCGGCTGACCATACCGGAAATTGTGGATATAAACCTGCCGGTGGAAGGTGTGTTTCACAACCTGATGATCGTCTCCATTCGCAAGAGCTACGCCGGCCAGGCGCGCAAGGTGATGCATGGCATCTGGTCGCTGGGCCAGGCGATGTTCACCAAGTGCATCATGGTGGTCGACGAGGACTGCGATGTACAGGACCTGGGCGAGGTAACCCTGCGGGTGACCAATAATATCGATCCCGAGCGTGACATCCAGTTCACGCTGGGCCCCATCGACTCGCTCGACCATGCCTCGCGCCTGCCCAACTACGGCAGCAAAATGGGCATCGACGCGACCCGTAAATGGAACGCGGAAGGCTTTACCCGGCCGTGGCCGCAGATGATCGCCATGGATCCAACCACCCGGACGCGCGTGGATGCCATCTGGAAGAGGTTGGGACTGGAGTAAAAATCAGGCGACTGTGGCGCAAACCGGGCAGCAAGCAGCAAGCCGCGTGGCCCCGCATGGAGCAGAGTGAATACCGCAGCTATCGCGCGGTGCACCCGTTCGATGAGCGCTTCGGCGTAGATACCAGCGGGCTGCTCTACGAGCTGCCCTCCGGCCATGAGCACGATCCATACAATAACGGTTACTTTGGCGTAGCGCCCTCCGTGTTTCACTCCGTCATGCAAGCGGTGCGAGACCGGCTGCAGTTGGACTATCAGCGTTTCAGATTCGTGGATGTGGGTTCGGGCAAGGGCCGCGCCTTGTTGCTGGCTTGCGACTATCCCTTTCGCGAGATCCTTGGGGTTGAGCTTTCTCCGGAGCTGGACCGCGTCGCCCGGGCTAACATCGGGCGCTATACGGGAGTTCGTTTTCGGCCCCCGGTCACCTCCGTCCAGGGCGATGCGGCGGAATTCCCCTGGCCGCCTGGACCCTTGATTGTCTACATGTGGAATGCGTTTACCGGACCAGTGATGGAGCGGGTTTTTCAGAATCTGGAAGCCTCATTGGCGCAACTGCCGCGGGAGTTGTACCTGGTCTACATCCACCCGGAACTGGAAGTGATGCTGGATGGGGTCCCCTGGCTCAAGATGTTGTGGCGGGACGAGACCGCGATGAGCGAAGAAGACTACGAGGCCTGGGCTTTTCCTAACCGCAGTGAAATGTATGCGGTCTACCAGGCGTTGCCCTAACCCGCCGTCACCAAAGTTTCGAAAACCAGGTGACTATTTCCCGCCGGCCCGGCGATTCACGGAACAGAAGGGTATACCCTGGGTGCTACGATTGCCTTGAAATCAACGTAGCTTTGTTGAACCAAAGGCTGCACCGGACCGATATCAGGAATGTCACAGTAATTGTCATCATCCTCTGGATCCAAGTTCCCCACCCCCCGGGGCCTTGATCGAGAAATTCAGGAATTGACTGCTCATACCGTCCTCTTCTGTACGGGTCCAAAACAGGAGAATGCCCGGTCCCCCCGCCGCAGCAGATTTCGGAAATTACGGACATCTACGCGCAGCGATGCGTTTGAACGCATGAGGAGAGGGATCGAATGTTGCAAACCAATTGCTTTAAAAAATGGACACGCAAGGCGGGTCTTTGCCTGCTGATGGGGTTGACTGCTAGCGCTGTCACTCGGGCGCAGGATGTCAGTGTCTATTCGAACCGCATGGCGTTCGGCGGATTTGTCGAGTATTCCAACGATTCCAGTCACATGCTTCTGGGCTACGCGGATGGGCGCAAGATCACCGCGTTGGGGGCCAGTTTCGAAAGACGGAGTTTTCTCGGCTCCAATGTCACCGGCTCGTGGCTTGCCGAGGTGCGGCCCTACATGACCGTGACGGATCCTACTATGAAGGGGTTCACGTTGCAGTTTCCGCAACAGCCTGCGTATTCAGGAAACGTGACGTTTTCTTCACCCGTTCCGGTGGATAAGCCGGTATCGAGCACCCCCTTAAACGTGCTTCTGGTGACACAGAACCAGGTCTATCCCGGAACTGCAACCTACATCGGCGGAACGCGATCGACCTACGTAAGCGGCTTTAGCCCGCTGGGCTATAAGCTGAAGGCATTTCCCCACCGGCGCATGCAGCCGTTCGTGACTGGGCTGGGCGGCTTTGCGGTATCGCCCAGAGACATTCCGGTGTTCAACAGCTCTGCCTTCAACCTTACTTTCGAATTCGGGGCCGGGGTGGAAATTTATAGCACCCACACCCGCTCCTGCCAGTTGGAATATCGCTACCATCATCTCGCCAACACCGGCAGTGGTGGCGCCGCGAACCCCGGCATCGATTCAGGAGTCTTCAAAGTGAGTTATTCCTTCGGACGGTAAACAGATATGTGAGAACCGAGGGCTCTAGGACACTCAATCGGACTTCTTGTCTTTGTGCCCGATATCCAGACCGAATTTGGGAGCTGAGTTTGTGCCCGTCACTTTCACTGGGATTTCTGCTCCAGCGCCGTGCTTGTGAAAGAACGGATCGACTACTTTCAACCCCCAGCTCTTCCATCGTGACGCCACCATCTGCGATAGCTTCGCTTGCGTCCTCACCTTGCCGGTGAAGTCAAATTTCTTGCCATCCAACGTGTAGACGCCCGCCAGTTGCACCGTTGCGCCGGGCAAGGTGTAGTGCAGATCCTGTAGATCCAGCTTTCCATTACCCATTTGAAATTTTCCTGTCATACCGGAGCTCACGTCCTCGGCGCCAGGCTTGGCTTCCTTTGGATGTCCTTCCGCTCGCAGGCTCAGCATATCCACCTTGTCCTGTACTTGCGGATTGGTAAAGTGCATACGCTTCAGGGCGAAATCTCCCTTCAGCCCCAGCTTCTGGGTCACGCTCTCTTTACCCGGACGGATGTGCAGCTTGGTTTTCATGGCGAGAACTCCCGTCATCACCACCGGCTGCGTCTTGACAGCAAGTTGCAGGAAGTCCTGGATGCGTCCCGCGGGGACATCGACATCGAGATCGATGATGTGCCCCTTGCCTTTCACATTGACCACCTCGCCGCGGCAGGAAAACTCAGATGTACCCAGCTTGGCCTCTACCGGTTGAAGGTAAGTGTCGCCCGTTGTTCCGTCGACGATGGCTGAGAATCGTGTAGATAAGGGTACAGGGTGGTTCGCGGTATCAAGAGAGAAATCTGGCACATCCGCGGTTCCGTGTACTTCAATCCGGTCGAGCCTCCCCGTGAACTCACCCACGGAATGTAGAGTACCCCCAATCCCCTTAATGGTGTTCAAGTCAGCATGCCGGAACGTGTATTTGCCGGTAACGGTGGAATCGCCGGGAGTTTCCGTATCCCATGGGCCAAAGGTGCCGACGGCGTGGATATCTCCCTTTGGCACTGCGTTGATGAGAGTAGCGTCGTAGGGCGACGCAGACTTCGAGCCTACATCGTTGAGCACAATATGCTGAAGCTCGAAAATCTTCGGATCTTTATCTGGCTTGTCGGTGCCGATAACCAGTCGTGAATCGTCGAACTCCAGCTCATCCACGACAATCTTGATCTTGCCCCGATGCCTAGGTGCTAATCCGTTTTGCCTCATCGACTTTGGCGGAATATTGATGGCCAGTCCCTGTACATGGGCTGACCGCACGTGGGTTGGCTTGAGAAATAAGCCAACCAGCCCGGCATGAAAATCGAATTCCTGCACCGCAATGATCGGAGCCTTCGCCCCTGCAGCCACAACATCATCAGGAGCGAAGATCCGAAGACCCTTCCCCGAAACCGCTAAACCTTTGACCACAGACACCTGCAGGTCATCCAGTTCCACGTGGCTGTTGAAACGGGTACTGAGGGTTTCGATTACACGCCCTTTGAGGATCGGTGCTGCTCGTCTCAGCATGACTTCGCCCACGACCAGCAGCACCACGATTGCGATGAGCGTAGCCCAGAGGAACCAACGCAGGCCGTTGTGTTTTCTCGGGCCTTGCGTGGTGTTGGCTTGAAGCACGTAGTTTTTAACCGCACCCAAATCAGATCCCAGTAGAGGGATGCCGTTTTTCCCAGTTTAGTTTCCGCAATCGTGGACAAGGGTGCGCTTTCTTGTGCGCAGGTAAAAATTTCAGGGTTCACCGACCGATCTGGCAATGCGGAAGAGTCAACTTACGTGGACGACTGGGCGCTGCGCAGGGTCTTTGATGGCGCGTCGCAGGACCTCGTGGGTGAGGGGAGCAGTATCGCCCTCGCCAAGAAAGATGTAGCGGGCGATGTTGATGACCGGGTTGACGTCGGTCCAGTGAAAGTAGACGTGGGGGATACATCCCGTGGCCTGCTTCAGGTAAATGAGCAACGCGGCAATGGAATTGGCGATCGCGGCGCTCCTGGCGTGGAGGATACGATTCGTCCCTTCATGAATGCCCTGGACGAGGAGATATTCCGCGAAGTCGGAGGTGTCTCCCCGCTCCACCTCGACAAAATAGATGGCGGCATCGCGAGGAAGTCCGTGTAACTGAACCAGGTCAGCCCTGGCCTGATCACGGTCTTTCCCAGAGGAGCTGTGCGGCTTCCAGGCAATGAGGCGGATGGTCTTGTGGGCGCTTTCGGCCACCAACGCCTGGGCCTCAGAATCGAGCTCGACCCCGGTGATACGAAGCTCGGTGGAACGGAAGGCCCGCGACACCAGCGACATAAAGATCATAGTAAAGATGAATATGCAGGAGATCTTGAGCCCTTCGGGCCGCTCGTAGATATTCACCAACGTTGTGTAAATGAAGATGAGAGATACGAGGCCGAGAACCGCACGAGTCATCACTGTGCGTGCGGCGATGGTCACCGCGCAGGAAGCGGAGGTAATCAGGACCAGAACACCGGTGGCGTAGGCTCCGCCCTGGGCATCCACGTCGGCATGAAAGAGCCGGGTAACCATAAATGCGACCGACACAAAGACCAGAACGAGGGGGCGGGAGGCACGGGCCCACTCCGGCGCCATACCAAAACCGGGAAGATAGCGCGGGATCAGATTCAAAAGGCCGGCCATGGCGGAGGCTCCGGCGAAGGCGAGGATGAGGATAGTGCTGATGTCATAGAGAGAGCCGAAGGCGCCGCCGAGATACTGGTGGGCCAGGTAAGCCACGGCTCTGCCGTTGGCCGGCCCTCCCTCTTTAAAGTCGGCCGCGGGGATGAGCAGTGTGGTGATGAAGCTGGTGGCCATGAGAAAAAAACTCATGATGACCGCGGCGGCCGCGAGCAGCCGGCGGGTGTTGCGGATGCGGAGGTCAAGATTGTTGTCGCACTCGATCAGCGGCATCACGGCAACGCCGGTTTCGAAGCCTGAAAGGCCGAGGGCGAGACGGGGAAAGAGCAGGCATGACAGGCCGATGATCGAGAGCAAACTGCCGTGCTGGGTGAAGAGAGCTCGTTTCCAATCCAGAAGGACATGGGGCTGCTCCAGCACATGAAACATGCCGACCAGGGAAACGATCAGATTGAGCGCGAGATAGACACCCACCAGTACGACGGCAATCTTGATCGCTTCTTTAAAGCCTTTGAGAAAAATGGCTCCCAGGATGGCAAGCAGGACAAGGGTGACGCCCATCTGGTTTTGCAGCGCATGCGGTGTGAAGGGATTGTGAATAAAGTGGGCCGCCGCGTCCGCCGCGGAAAGAGTCATGGTGATGATGAAGTCAGTGGTGGCGAAGCCCAGCAAAACGAGCACAAATACCTTGCCGGTCCACCCTGGAAACAGCTTCTCGAGCATCGCTATGCTGCCTTGGCCGTAAGGGCTGGCAGCGGCTACCCGGTTGTAGACGGGCAATGCCGCAAAGAGCGTAACCAGGACGAGCACCAGAGTCGCGACAGGCGACAGGACCCCGGCGGCAAGGAAAGCGATGCCCGATTGATAACCGAGGGTGGAGAAATAGTCCACGCCGGTAAGGCACATCACCTGCCACCAGGGATGGTTGGTTTTGTCACCGGGCCCGTGAGCACTCTCAGGGCGTTCGACATCGGAGAACAGCCATTCTGAAAAAGACACGGTGTCGTTGCTCCTCGACGGGCCCGGTGTTACCTGGATAGCCAGGGCTTTTGCACCGCATAACTGGGGGTCGCGGTGAAGCCTGCTTTGTCTACGGCGATGAGCTTTCTCCTGGCGAGCCATCCTGCGGCCGCCTGGGCGGAGCTTTTCGATATTCCGATCGACTCCGCCAGCTGCTGGTAGCTTATGGTTACTGCTTTTCCCTGGCGCTGTTGCTCTGCGGCAAGCCACAGGTACACAAGAAAACTCACCGGCCTGCGATCGTGTCCGACCAGGTCGCGCATCAAGACGTCCACTACGTATTCATCCAAACTCAACATTGTGGGCTCAGCAATCGAGGGCTCTGCAGCGGCTATACCAACGGCTAATATAGCATCGAGTACCTGATTGCACCGTTTGATGGCGCAAGTTATGTTGCGAACTAGAAAAATTTTGGAGGCAACGATATGATTCGCGGCGTCAAGATTGTCAGTATCCCCGTTCGCAACCAGGATGTTGCGTTAAAGTTCTACACCGAACAGATCGGTTTTAAGGTCGCTACCGATCAGCCCTTTGGACCGGGGCAACGCTGGATCGAACTCCTCATCCCGGGCGCCGATACTGCCCTCGCGTTGTTCACGCCCCCGGGTCACGAAAACCGCATTGGCGGTTTCCAACCGGTAACCTTCTGGTGCGATGACGTCTTTGCGACGGCGAAGCTTCTCCAATCCAAAGGCGTGGAATTGACCGAGGAACCGAAGAAGCAGGTGTGGGGAACGATGGCAAAATTCAAGGACCCCGATGGCAATGAATTCGTATTTTCGAGCAGGTAAACCTGATACCGTGCTGTAGATGAATATGCCAGGCGAATATGACGCCATTGTGATTGGCACTGGGGCAGGAGGCGGGACACTCGCTCTGCACCTGGCGCAGGCGGGCAAGAACATCCTTATTCTTGAACGCGGTCCCTTCATGCCGCAGGAAAAGCTGAACTGGGATACGTCTGCCGTTTTCCTGGACAATCGCTATCACACCAAGGAGACCTGGCAGGATAAAGACGGCAGACCACTCCACCCCCAGCAGGCGTACTTCGTGGGAGGCCAGACCAAGGTCTACGGCGCTGCGATGTTCCGTATGCGAGCCGAAGACTTTGGCGTGATTCAGCATAAGGGGGGCATCTCTCCCGCATGGCCCATTACTTACGCCGATATGGAGCCTTTCTATTGCCGGGCCGAAGAACTGTTTCACGTTCACGGTGATCTGGGCTCTGCGCCCTCTGTCCCCGGCGGATATGGATCGTCTTTTGACCCGACGGAACCCTTTCACTCCGCTAAGTACCCTTACCCGGCGTTCAGCAACGAGCCCCGCATGCAGACCATCGAGGACGACGTGCGGAAGCTCGGGATCCATACCTTCCCTATTCCTCTTGGCCTTAAGCGCAACCAGGCCGACCCTCTGGCTTCGAAATGTGTCCGCTGCGACACCTGCGACGGCTATCCCTGCCTGGTGCACGCCAAGTCCGATGCGGACATTAACTGCATTCGGCAGATCGTGCACCTGCCCAACGTCACCCTGATGACCAACTCACGCGTGACCCGCCTGCTGACCAACAGCACGGGTACGGCTGTCACGGCGGTCGAAGTCATCCACTCAGGATCCGACGCCGCATCCAAGGACGGAAATCCCGCAACTTATCGAGCCGGTTTTTTCGCTGTATGCGCCGGCGCCATCAACTCCGCGGTGATTCTGCTCGCGTCGGCGAACGACAAGTATCCTACCGGGCTCGCCAACCGATCCGACCAGGTTGGCCGGAACTTCATGTATCACCAAGCGGATGCCTTGCTGGCTCTTGGCCCGGAGGGCAACGAGGACAGCTACACCAAGACCTGGGGCACAAACGATTTTTACTTCAGGGATTCCGATCCCGCCTATCCCTTCCCCCTGGGGCAGGTGCAGCCGATCGGCAGTTTCCACCTCGAGATGATGAAGGGCGATGCCCCGCCGCTCACGCCGGGCTTTGTGCTGGAGACGATGAAGCAGCACGCGGTGCCCTGGTGGCTCACGACAGAGGATCTTCCCGACCCGAACAATCGAGTCACCTTGCACAACACAACGCCGGCTACTGTCGAGAATTGGCAGCCTGGACTGGCCGGCGCTCATCCCGCCGGAGACACCGGGCGCACCAACGAGTCAGAGCCTGTCAATGACTTCGCGCCGGGGCGGATTCAGCTCACATACACGCCGAATAATGTTGAGTCGTTCAATCGCCTCAAAGACCGGTGGGTCGATGTACTTAAGCGGGCCGGGCATGCGACGGCTTCCATTCCGCTGCACGCGTACTTCAAAAAACGTATTCCGCTCGAGGGCGTCGGCCATCAAAACGGAACCTGCCGCATGGGCACCGACCCCGCGACTAGCGTGCTTGACCCGCATTGCAAGGCGCATGACCTGGACAATCTCTATGTCGTCGACGCTTCATGCTTTGTGTCGGCGAGTGCGGTCAATCCCTCGTTGACCATCATCGCTAACGCCATCCGGGTTGCGGATCATTTGCTGGCGGAACGGCTCTAGTGGCAAGAGGACAACTGGTTTATTCCTCGCGTAGGGCTTCCATGGGATGGACCGTGGCCGCCCGCTGCGCAGGCAACAGGCTGGCCGCCAGCGCGACTACAACCATCCCCGCGATCGCGGCCCCGAGCGTCAACGGATCTCCCGGCTTCAGCCCATAGAGCATAGAAGCGGCGGCGCTTCCCGCAGCCAGTGCCAGCCCTGTCCCTATCCCCAAGCCAATCACCAGCAGAATCGCAGCCTCTCGCAATACCATAAGCAGAATATGGTTACGGTTCGCTCCCAGCGCTATGCGCACACCGATCTCATTCCTACGCCGGGCCACCATATACGAGATCACGCCATACAGGCCCACCATCGCCAGAATCGTCGCCAGAACACCAAAGAAACCTGACAGCGTAGCCATCAACCGCTCACGAAGCAGTCCTTCGCGAATTTGTGTCTTGAGCACGCTGAAGGTCAGAACCAGCGACGGATTGATATCCTTCGCAGCGCGCTTGATGGAAGAGATAAGCGGAAGCAGCGGCTCATCGGAACGAATCATCAGCTCGGAAACCTCGTCTGGTCCGTTTGCCTGGGTAAACGAAAGGAATACAATGGGCACCGGATTTTCGCGTAACTCGTAATATTTTGTGTCTTTCACCAGGCCGACGACCTGATAGGTCTGATTTTGATCTGTATGGCGAAATATTCTTCCTAGCGGATTTGCGCCGCCGGTATATTTGTGGGCAAATGCTTCGTTGACGATCGCCACCTGCGGTGACTGAGGCGTATCTGTCTGGTTGAAGTCCCGCCCCGCAAGCAGCGGTGTCTCCATGGTTCGGAAGTATCCGGCGCTAACCCGGTTGAACGTTACGTCCTGTCGTTGCGGGCCATCGAGAATATCGATGTAGTCATCCCAACCTCTATTACTCATGGGAACGACCAGCGCCTCAGCAACTGACCTGACTCCCGGAACTGCCTCCATGCGCGCGATCAGCTCGCGCTTAAATACCATCATGTTCTCCTGGGGCAAATGCAGTGGGGAGAAATCGAAATTGGCAATCAGAATGTGGTCCTGCTGGAAGCCCGTATTCAGCATCGTTAGATTGCGAAAAGTACGCACGAAGAGAAACGCACCTGTCAGCAGTACAAGTGAGAGCGCAACCTGGGAAACCACCAGCGCTTGCCGCAATAGAAAACGATCGCGTCCTGCGGTCGCTCCGCGGCCACCGGCCTTCATCGCGACTCCAGGATCGGTGCGTGAAGCCTGAATCGCCGGAGTCAACCCAAACAGGATGCATGTAAGAATCGCCAAAGCGGCGGCGAAGCCGAGCACCCTCCAGTCCGGTGTTAACTCAACAAAGATGGGGTTTTGCTGTGTGCTGAGAAAGGCTACCAATCCAGCACTTAAGATTTGCGCCAGGACTGCGCCGGCGATCGTTCCCAAAGCCGCAAGCAGCAGACTCTCCGCCAACAGCTGGCGTATCAGGCGCGAACGAGATGCCCCCAGCGTCAACCGCAACGCCATCTCTCGTTGCCGGACGCTGGCCCGCGCCAGCATCAGGTTGGCAAGGTTTGCACAGGCAATCAGCAGCACTAAGCCAGACAATGCCAGTAGGAGCCACAAAGGGTCTTCATAGTCGCGACGCAGCCCGGAAACACCGGTGGCCGCAGGCAACGCTCCCAAATGGAACGACAGGTAATCTTTCTTTTCAATGGCATCGTATTGACCTGGTATCGTTGCGGCAAAGATTCCCGGAGAGATCGCATCCAGCTGCGCTGAGGCCCGCTCGACCGTCCAGCCCGGTTTCAATCGTCCAACCGTCGCTATCCACCACGCAACGGGATTGTCCATCAACGAGCCCTTAGTAGAAAAGACCGGTTCGCTGCATATGGCAATGGCAACGTCGAACTTCTGTCCAACCTCCATGCCATAAAAGCTGGCGGGAGCGACGCCCACGATTTGAAACGGATGCCCATTCAGTGTGAGTTTGCTGCCCAGCACCGCGGAACGTCCGCCATACTCGCGCTTCCAGAAAGAGTAGCTCAAGACCGCCCCCTGGGCGCCGCAGCCGCGGTAGTCATCCGCGGGAGCGATCAGCCGCCCCAGCAGTGGCTGCACGCCAAGCACGTTGAAGAATTCTCCGCTCACCATCAGTGTGTCCGCATAGTGGGCCTCGCCACCCAAGCCGAGGTTGTACCGGCCCGGGGCCCATGCGGCGATTTCGGAGAACGCCTTTTGCTGAGTACGTACGAGGTTCCAGAGGCCACCGGTGAGCGCGGCATTGGGCGAGTAGTGGTCTCCACTACAACAATGAGGGGAATTTACGATGCGAACGATGGCCAGCTGCTGTGGAGCCTTTACCGGGAGGGTGCGCAAACGTACTGCATCCAGCAGTTGGAAGATGGTGGTATTCGCGCCGATGCCTAACGCGAGGGTTAGGATTGCCACCATCGCGAATCCCGGATTTTTTCGCAGCAGCCGCGCGCCAAAGCGCAGGTCGCTCCAAATTCCTGTGAACAGTCCTTCCCTCTCATCCTTGCCAACCGGCAAGGGCGTATGCGCCGCCTGCAGGCTTGTTCTCAATTCAGAAACCAGGGCGCCGTCATTTAATTCCCTGAGCAATGAGTGGTAAGCCTGTTCGGTGTCCATTCCGCCGGCCAGCATCTCGTCGTAGCGATCGCGCAGATGCTGGCTCAACTCCTCCACCAGTTCTGCTTCCTGCATCGGCGCAAGATTCAACGGCGCAATCGCAGCTCGGATTTCCTTTGCCCAGTCAGGCATTCTCCGCCTCCGTAATGCGACGGATCGCGTTGACGAAATCGAGCCAGGTAGCCTGTTGTGTCTTCAGGATCTGCTTCCCCTCGATCGTCAACCGGTAGTAACGCCGCCGTCGCTGGCCAGCCTTCTCCACCCAGCGGCCGGCAATCAAGCCGCGCTTTTCGAGGCGATAGAGGAGGGGATAAAACGAGGCCACGTTGAACTTCAACACCCCCTCGGAACGTTCTTCGATTAGCTTGCTGATTTCATAACCATGCCGGGCGCGGTGCTCGAGCAGGGAAAGAATCAGCAGCTCCGCGCTGCCCTTCTTCCATTCCCGGTCTGCCGGGGCTCCTATATATTTCATAACAACATATAGTAACGCGACATTTTAAAATGTCAAGTAGGGTGGGGGTGCGGTTCGACCGGGAACGTTAATTCCGTTGACGGAATATCACCCTTAGGGAATAATTTGTCATGCCCTGGGATGTCGAAGCCAGCAACGAGTTTAAAGAGTGGTACGAAAACCTGGGTGAGGCGGAAAGGGCTAGCGTCGCAGAGAGTGTGGATATGCTTGAAGAGAAGGAATTTCGGCTCGTAACGGTATCCCGTGGAGAGTAGATCAAGATGACACACAAATGGAAGACTATCCGTGGAAAGTTTTCACCGGAGCGTGAGGCGCGAATTCGGCAACGTGTGAAGGAAGCTGTCAGAGTAATGACCCTTCACCAGCTTCGCGAGGCCCGGAGCCTTACGCAGGTTAATTTGGCCAAAGTCCTGAACGTCAACCAAGGGTCGGTGTCAAAGATGGAAAAACGCACGGATATGTATGTCTCCACACTGCGCAGCTATATCAAAGCGATGGGCGGGGATCTTCAAATCAAGGCGGTATTCCCTGAAGGCGAAGTACAAATAGAACAGTTTCAGCGACTCGAGGATTGACAGAGGGTAAGGTGGATCATGTCTGCAAAGAGGCACGGCAGGGATAGCTCATTGGGCGACACTCGCTATGAGGGAGTTGCGTAGCGAAACAGGGCCTTGAAGCCGTAATCCATGTGCTGCTGAATATGGCAGTGGAATAAGGACAAGCCTGGCTGGTCGGCAACAAAGTCCACTACAGCCCGGCCGTAATACGGAACTACGACCGTGTCTTTTATAATACCGCCCGTCTTGGTGCCATTCATCTCCACCAGCTCGAACTGGTGGCGATGCAGATGAAGAGGATGGGCATCATCCGTGCGGTTCCGGAACACCAGCCGGTACCGAGTTCCCTGCTTCAACACGAACTCCCGCTCGTGGGGATAGGGCTTTCCGTTTACCAGCCAGGTATTGAACTTGCCCGATCCGCCGGGAATTTTTTCGAAAATCATTTCTATGGTTTGGTCCGGCGGTACAGGGTTATCGCTGATTTTGCCGAAGAGGGTGTAATCCCAGGCGGTTCGGGGCGCGACCCACTGCGGCTGCCGGTGTTGGTTTTCGTACTCCACGATGACACCGAGCCCGGTGTTGCGAATCCTCTCTTGTGTAGCGCCCAGGATCCATACCCCTGGCTGGTTCATCTCAACAATGGCATCCACTCGCTCCCCGGCGCCTAATAAAATTCCATCTACTTTTTGCGGAACCGGAACCGGATTGCCGTCCATCGCAATCACCAGAAATTGATGCCCCGCAAAGGCGATGGCCCGGTTTTCAATTGCGCTCGCATTGAGCAGGTGCATCAGCACACGCTGGCCCTGCTTTACGCGAATCGGCTCCCCAGCTCCCAGCGCCTTATCGTTAATGGAGTAGGTCATGGAGTTGACCTCGAGGCCGTTGGGGTCGGTGTTGAAAACCGTGGGCTTCTCGGGCTGCGGTCCGCGATGGCCGTCGTCATCATCGTCGTCCATGCTGCTGGTGAAGAACGGCTCCCAGTCACGCAGGGAGAGAAAAATCTCCTGGTCATATTGGCCCGGGTCCTTGCCCCCATCGACGTAGACAAAGCCGAACTGTCCGGTGTAGCTTCCGCGATGCAGGTCGGCTAGGGCCATGGCGTGGGAGTGGTACCACCGGGATCCAGCCGGACGCGGCGTAAGCTGATAGCGGCGCCGGCCCCGTGCAGGCACCGGAGGTGTGCCCTGCTCCTCCACTCCATCGACGTCGGATGGAATCAACATGCCGTGCCAATGCACCAATTCCGGTACATCCGTATCGTTGATTACATCCACGCTTATAGGTTTGCCCTCGCGCATGCGGAGCACGGGTCCGGGAGAGCAGTCGTTGTAACCGGTGGTGCTCAGGATGTGGTCGGGTGTGAGCTCCACGGTAACGGGAGCGATGCGCAGGGTGTAATCCGCTTTGGTAGTGTCATTGGCGGCGTTGGCGCCCATTTGCATTTGCGGCGTCTGGGCCAGCAGCCTGGCCGCACCCGCCTGGGCAAAGGCCGTGCCGCCAATCTTCAAGAAGTCCCGCCGTTTCAAAAGACTGCCCCCTCGGCCCGACCTGAAGAAAATCGTCTCACGCAGAAAGAGTGCGTGGCAAACATTTGCGTGGGGCTACAAACCACTGCCACTCCGGCTGCGTCTATCAGACGAGAGCCAAGGGCATTCTGGTAGTCTCAAGGCACGCGCAGTGGCATTTTTGCGAAATGCCACGGGAGGGTTCCGCCCGTGAAGCTCCTGCAAGCCAGTTCGGCAGCGCTGGTTGGGATGGCGTTGTGCTCCGCACTCTACGCCTACCAGCGGACGGCAGACTTCGGCTTTAGCGACGATGCGGAAACCAACATAAAGGCAGAGTTTTACTGGTCGCGGCTGAGTTATACCCCGGCTACGGGTAGCAGCTTTGCAGGGGGTTACGGAGGTTATGGGGGCGGAGGAGGATACGGCTGGGGCCGCTCCTGGTCCCGTGACTACCCCAAGGCCGACCGCCAGGTTCTGCTGGCGATGAAACGACTTACGCGGATTCAGGGCCGTTCCACAGAGCAGGTCGTCGACCTCGACTCAGACAAGATTTTCGATTACCCATGGGTCTACGCGGTACAAGTGCAAACCTGGTCCTTTACCGATGAGGAAGCCAAGCGTCTCCGTGAATACTTGCTCAAGGGCGGCTTTTTGATGGTCGACGACTTCCATGGCACGGCGGACTGGGAGAATTTCATGGAGGGTATGCGCCAGGTATTCCCCGACCGCCCGATCGAAGACCTGGACGGCAAAGATGAGATCTTTCACGTGCTTTATGACCTGGACGAGCGCATGCAGATACCGGGGGAACAATATGTATGGAGCCACAGGACCTACGAAAAGGACGGCTACGTACCCAAGTGGCGTGCCATCCGCGATGATAAAGGCCGCATCATCGTTGCCATCTGTCACAACATGCACCTCGGCGACGCCTGGGAATGGGCGGATGATCCGGATTATCCGGAACCATTCGCTTCCATGGCTTTCCGGGTTGCGTTGAACTACATCGTTTACGGCATGACGCATTGAGGTCGGCAGACCGCGGGGACCCCGGTTTCGTTACATGTTCCAATTCTTTTTCAAGTATCCGATGCCGGTGTTTTCCAAAGGCAAGTTCGTCCTGCTTGGCGCGTGGCCCGGCTGGGTGCTGCTTCTGCTCATGGTCGTGTGTGTAAGCGGGCTGGGTGCGCTCATCTGGTCGCGGCTGCCCCAGGCGGCGGCCCAAGCGGCGGTAAAGATCAGCAAGTGGCGCGCAGGGGCGGTGTGGCTGCTGCAGTCTTTGCTCATTGCGACCGTGCTGGTTCTGCTTTGGCAACCGGCAATCACCGTGGCCGAGCTGGCGCCGCAGCAGAACGTAATCGCGGTTGTACTCGATGATTCGCGCAGTATGGCAATTGCCGACAGCGGCAGCGACGGTAAGCTCACCCGCGAAGCTGCGGCTCAAAAGGCGCTCGAGGACGGCGTGTTGGCTGGTTTGCAAAAGAAGTTTCAAACCCGTCTCTACCGGCTTGACAGCCGTGTAGTCCAGGCCGCTGCGCTCAAGGATATCCAGGCCGGCGCCTCAGCCACCCACATCAACGACGGCCTGAGACAGTTGGCAAGCGAAACCTCCGATTTGCCAATTGGCGCAATCGTACTGCTGAGCGATGGCTCAGAAAACTCGTTGGACGGTTCCGGAGACATCAGTCTCGAAACCATCCATGCGCTGCGCAATCGCCGCTTGCCGGTCCATACTGTCGGCTTTGGTAAAGAGCGACTCGCCCACGATCTGGAGTTGAACGACGTGAAAGTCGCCTCCCGTGCCATGGCCGATTCGCGCATCCCGGCTACGATTACCCTTCATCAAACCGGCTACGCGGGCAGTAAGACGCTGCTGGTCATTCGGGATGGAGACAAGACCATCGGCTCTCGCGAAATCACCCTCGGCGCTGACGGAGCGACCCAGGTGGAAACCATCTTCTTTAGCCCGGGCGATGCCGGGGTGAAGAGTTTGCACTTTTCGGTCGGCCCGCTGGCTGGTGAAGAAAACCCGGGGAACAATTCAGTCACACGGCTGGTAGGGGTAACGGCTGATAAGCGCCGCATTCTCTACGTCGAGGGCGAACCGCGCTGGGAGTACAAGTTCATACGGCGGGCCGAAGACGATGACAAGATCGTGCAGGTCGCCTCCATGCTGCGCACCACCGAGAACAAAATTTACCGCCAGGGCATCAGCGATCCCAAGGAACTTGAGAATGGATTCCCGGTTCGCGCTGAAGATCTCTTCGCCTACCAGGGCATCATCGTGGGCTCGGTCGAGGCGGGCTATTTCACTCCCCTGCAGCAGGAATTGCTGCGCGAGTTCGTAGACCGTCGCGGCGGCGGACTGCTTTTTCTTGGCGGCCGCTTCGCGCTTGGAGATGGTGGATGGGGCGGATCGAGCCTGGTGGATTTGTTGCCCACCATTCTTCCCCACAGCAGGAGTACGTTTCACCGCGACCCGGCAACCGCCGAACTCACAGCCGCCGGGTCGGATAGTCCCATCACCCGGCTCATGGACGATCCGGCGAAGAACATCGACCGCTGGAAGCGGCTGACCTACCTGATGGACTATCAGGATGCGGGTACGCCCAAGCCTGGAGCCACGGTGCTGGCCCAGATGAATGCGGGCACGCGCAAACTGCCGTTGCTGGTCACTCAGAATTACGGCCGTGGTCGCACCGCGGTGATGGCCACCTCGGGCACCTGGCGGTGGCAGATGAGCCAGCCGCTCGGCGATACGGCGCACGATCTTTTCTGGCAGCAATTGCTGCGCTGGCTGGTGCTGGAGTCGCCAGGGCAGGTGGTGGTCACGGCGCCTGCCCAAACGCTGATGGACGATGGGCACATTCAGCTGTCGGCAAGCGTGCGCGATAAGGAGTACACGCCTGCCGCCGACGCCAAGGTGACCGCGCATTTCATCGGCCCGGACGGCATCTCGGCCCTGGTGGACATGACTCCTGCTGCGGACAATCCGGGCGTGTTCCGTGCTGCGTGGACGGCGGAAAAGCCGGGCTCCTATCTGGCTGAGGTCACAGCCCAACGGCGGGCTGATAAGGGATCGATGGATCTGGGAACCGACACCCTGCCCTTCCAACGAATCGATGGCGTTGCTGAAGGCTTCCGCACGGTGCAGAACAGCGAGCTGCTGCAGAAGCTGGCTTCGGAAACCGGCGGGCGGTACTGGAAGCCGGACGAACTATCCCGGCTGCCGAGCGAGATCTCCTATTCCGATGCCGGCATCTCCGTGCGAGACATCAAAGAACTGTGGAACATGCCGGTGGTCTTTCTGTGGCTGCTGCTGATGATGACAGCGGAATGGCTGCTGCGGCGCAAGTGGGGTGTGGTATGAAACCGGCGCTGTTATGCATTATGATGGCCGCACTCTCCGCGCATGCCAGCGTTTACTACGTCACGGTTGCGGGACTCGGCGGCGAGCCGGACTACGAGCAGCGGTTTACAGCCAACGCCAAGGACCTGGACAAACTCTTTAAGGAATCCGGCAACAGCGCGCATGTTTATACCCTGACCGGAGCCCAGGCTACGCGAGCGCATCTAACGGAGACACTCGGCTCTATTGCTCACGATGCAAAGCCGGAGGATGACTTTGTACTTATGTTGATCGGGCATGGCTCCTTCGACGGCGTCGACTACAAGTTCAACCTGGTGGGCCCTGACATCACGGCGGCGGAACTCGCCGACCTCTGCGATCGCATTCCCGCGAAGCGGCAGCTGATTGTGAATGCCACCAGCGCCAGCGGCGGATCGGTAGCCGCGCTCGAAAAACCAGGACGCGGGGTGATCGCCGCAACCAAGAGCGGCACGGAGAAAAATGCTACAGTTTTCGCACGCTATTGGGTTGAGGCGCTCCAGGACCCCACCGCCGACCTGGATAAGAGCGACTCGATCAGCGCGATGGAAGCTTTCGCCTACGCTCAACGCAAAACGGCGGCCTTCTATGAATCGCAAAAGCGCCTGGCGACGGAACATCCTGTGTTTGAGGACACGGGAAAGAACGAACCCGTCCGGGAGCCGTCAAAGAGTGAGGGAGTGCTGCTGGCAAACTTTACCGTGCTGCGCATCGGGGCTGCTCAGAAACAGGCGAACGACCCGGCGAAGCAAGCACTGCTGGCGAAGAAAGAGGATCTGGAACAAAAGATCGACGCGCTCAAATATCAGAAGGCTGCGATGGATCCAGCCGACTATAAGCAACAGCTGACGGCGGCGCTGGTGCAGCTGGCACAGGTTCAACAGGAACTGGATAAATGAACTGGCAGCAAAAATCCGGAGCGTTGCTGGCGATGATGCTCGGCAGTCTGAGCCTTTGCCAGGCCGCGAATTCTCCGGATGCATGCCACGCCTTGCGCAAGCACGGTCAGCAGGCAGAAGCAAAATCCTGCTATGAGTCGCTGGTACGGACCAACTCTCCTTATTTGCAGGCGGAAGGCTATTGGGGGCTGGAACAGTATGACCAGGCCAACGAACAGTTTCGCATCGCAACGGCGCAGCCTGACAGCAACCCTCTCTATAAGGTCCGCTGGGGATTGCTGCTGCATCAGCGGTTTAATAACACCGATGCGGTGGGCCTCTTTCAGGAAGCGCTGCAAAAAGATCCCAAAAACGCGCAGGCCTACCTAGGTCTCGCTATCGTCAGCGCAGACGGATTTGACGGTAAAGCCACGGACTACATCAGCAGAGCCCTGGTGCTGGATCCCAAGCTGGTGGAAGCCCACGAATTCGCCGCGAATCTTGCCCTGGAAGATGCGGATACAGAACACGCCATCGCCGAGGCCGATGAGGCACTCCGTCTGTCGCCTGACGCCTTGAACGCGATGGCGATTCATGCGGCGGTCGAGTTGCTGGCGGATCGCTCTCCCGACCCGTGGTTGGACAAGATACGTAAAGTGAACCCCGGCTACGCAGAGGGCTATGCTCACGTGGCTCATTATCTCGAGCTCAACTACCGCTTTGAAGACGCAATCGGCTATTACCGCAAGGCGATTGAGGCTGACCCCGACTATTGGCCTGCTCGTTCTCAGCTCGGCGTCGGGCTGATGCGCCTGGGCCAGGAAGATGAGCCATTCAAACAATTGGAGATGTGCTACAACAACGGTTACCGTGACGCGGAGACGGTAAATAGCCTGCGTCTTCTGGATAGCTACAAGAACTTTGTCACCTACAAAGAAAACGGGACCATTCTGCGGCTGCGCAAGAATGAAGCGGAGCTCTTGCACCCGTACTTTGAAGCGGAACTGCAGCGCATCATCAGCCACCTACGACAAGAAATACCAGATGAAGCTCACCGGCCCGGTACAGGTCGAGGTCTATCCCGACCATGAGGACTTCGCCGTGCGCACCATGGGCATGCCTGGGCTAGGCGCGCTGGGGGTCACGTTCGGTCAGGTTGTGGCGATGGATAGCCCGTCTGCACGCCAACCTGGCGACTTCAACTGGGGCAGCACGTTGTGGCACGAGATGAGCCACGTCTACATCCTTTCAGCCACCAATCGACGGGTACCGCGCTGGTTCACCGAAGGCCTGGCGGTGCACGAGGAGACCCAGGTATCCCCGGAGTGGGGTGACCGCGTGTCGCCAGAAATTCTGGATGCCATTCGGGATAAGAAGTTGCTGCCGGTCGCCAAGTTGGACCGTGGCTTTATCTTTCCCGATTATCCGGCGCAGGTCGTGGTGTCTTATTTCGAGGCAGGCAGCATTTGCGACTACATCAAGAGCCGCTGGAGCGAAGACAAGTTGCTCGACATGGTCCACTCGTATGCACAACGTAAAACCACTCCTGAGGTCATCCAGGCGGACCTTGGTGTTTCACCCGAAGAGTTCGATAAACAATACCTGCAGTGGCTAGACAAGCACTATGGGGCACAGGCTGCAAACTTTGACCAGACCCGCAAGGCGCTGGAGCACATGGCAGAGGCGGCCAAACAGAAGCAGTACGACGCGGTGATCGAGGAGGGCGAAGCTGTCCGCCGGACGTATCCCGAGTACGTCGGGGCCGCCAACCCCTATGAATTGATTGCCGCGGCAGACTTGGCCAAAGGCGATAAGAAGGCCGCGGAAGCCGTCCTGATTGAGTATGAAAAGGCCGGCGGTGACTACCCAGCTACTCTCAAAAAGCTTGCCTCGCTCGAAGAGGAGTTAGGCCAGCCCAAGGAAGCGGCTGCAACCCTGGACCGCATCAACTATATCTACCCGGTCCATGATGAAGAACTGCATCGTCACCTGGGTGATTTGTGGTTCGCGCAAGCGAACTATCCCGGAGCGATCCGCGAGTACAACGCTGTGGTGGCGCTCAACCCGCTGGACAAGGCGGGAGCACACTTTAAGCTCGCCCAGGCATATTACGCATCCGGACAGAAGGACAAGGCCGAGGAAAGCGTGCTTGCCGCGCTGGAAGCCGCGCCGGGTTATCGGCCGGCGCAGAAGTTGCTTTTGGAAATAGAACACCCGGAACAGAAAGACGCACCCAAAACGAACTAGGACAAGGATGGCACGTGGCCTGTGAAGATTTGGAGCCGGCATTCATTTTTCGGGAGTCACCGCGCTGGTGTTTTGTATCAGGGCACGACTTTAGTCGGGCCGTAAAGGTTGGAAAGAGAATAGGGCTTTAGCCCCTGAGGTACGTCTCTCTTTCTTGGAGGGTAGCGGGCTTCACAGCCTGCGGAAAAGTGGAATCCCACATTTCGCAAAAACACGAGCGAGAAGTTTTTCAAAACCGCGTAATCGAGAGGAAGGAAATTGCCGATGGTAACGCTCCCTGAACTTAGCCAGGACGCAGCCCAGCTACAACATCGCATCGAACGGTTCTATGCGGTCCGCGACGGCATCCTCGCCCAGGTGCGCCAGGTCATCGTCGGCCAGGATGATGTACTCGATCAGATCCTCACCGCGTTGTTTGTCGGTGGGCATTGCCTGATCACCGGCTTGCCCGGTACCGCCAAAACGTTGATGGTGCGCACCATAGCGGAAACCCTCGGCCTGAGTTTCCGCCGCATCCAGTTCACGCCCGACCTGATGCCTTCTGACATTACCGGCACGGACATCATTGAGGAAGATCTCTCCACCGGCCACCGTAAGTGGACCTTCGTACACGGCCCGATTTTTGGCAACGTTTTGCTTGCTGACGAAATCAACCGCACCCCGCCAAAAACCCAGGCAGCCTTGCTCGAAGCCATGCAGGAGCGCTCCTGCACTGTCCGCGGCCATGTTTATGCATTACCCGCCCCTTTCTTTGTTCTGGCCACTCAGAACCCCATTGAGCTCGAGGGTACCTACCCTCTGCCCGAGGCACAACTTGACCGCTTCCTCTTCAACACCATCCTCGACTACCTCAGCGCCAGCGACGAGCTTAAGGTCGTAGACCTCACCACGACTACGAAGGTGGCAAAAGTTGAACCAGTGACCACGGCCCAGGAGTTACTCGATTTTCAGCAACTCGTCCGTATGGTGCCGATTGGCGAACCGGTGGCGAAATACGTGGTGAACCTGGTGCGCGCAACCCGATACAAGAATGAGAACGCGCCCGACTTCGTAAAGAAATATGTCAACTACGGGGGCAGCGTTCGTGCCGCGCAGTACATTGTGCTGGCTGCGAAAGCGCGCGCACTCTCCCGCCGCCGCTATCACGTCACGTACGACGACGTCACGGCGCTGGCTATCCCGGTTATGCGCCACCGGATTTTGCTCAACTTTCATGCCGAGTCGGAGCGCGTGGATGCGGACGAAATTCTCCGCCGCCTGATCGAGCACATGCCGCCGCCGAAGGAAGCCTGATGCTCCAGCGCTTTCTCGATCCCGGCGTACTCGCCAGCATCAGCGGCCTTGACCTGCTTGCCAAGACGGTGGTGGATGGCTTCGTCGCCGGCCTCCATCGCTCTCCGGATTTCGGCTTCAGTTCGGAGTTCGCCGAGTACCGCGCCTACACACCCGGCGACGATCTGCGCCATGTTGATTGGAACCTTTTTGCGCGGACCGAGCGCTGCTACCTGAAGCGGTATCGCGGCGATACCAACAGCCAACTCACCATCCTGCTCGACGCCAGCAATTCCATGGACTACACGGCGCTCCCAAGCAGGCCGAGCAAGATGGACTACGCGCGCTTTGCGGCCGCCTCGCTTTTCTATCTCGCCATTCACAATCAACGCGACGCAGCCGGACTGATCGTCTTTGACGATGAGGTGCGCAACTACATTCGGCCATCTACACGCCAGGGACAGCTGCACCGGTTATTAGCTGGGCTGGAGCAGGCTGAGCCGCATGCTCGTACCGACTTTACCAAGCCACTGAATCACTTTCAGGAGCTGTTGCACCGGCGCGGCATCGTGATCATGTTCTCTGATTTCTATGAGGACCCGGCCACCATTGTGCGAACCATCGAGCCCTTGCGGTACCACGGTAATGAAGTCGTCCTCTTCCATGTACTCGACCCCAAAGAAATAAGGCCAGATCTGCGCGGGCCTGCCATACTGATCGACCTCGAGACCGATCAACGCATGGAAGTCATTCCGGAGTACGCGCGCACCGACTACACCCGGAAGATTGACGATCATATCGAGCAGCTGCGCAACCGTACGCGCGGCGCAGGAATGGATTACCACCTGCTGGTGACCGACCAGCCGCTCGACACCACACTGCGCGAGTACCTCGCGATTCGACAGGCGGAGCGCTGATGGGATTTCTCAGCCCATGGTTCCTGCTTGGCCTGGCGGCGATCGGTTTGCCTATCTACGTTCATCTGCTTCGCCGTCACGTGACGACGCCGCTGCCTTTTAGTTCGTTGATGTTTTTCGAGCGGGGCACGCAAAGCTCCACCCGCCATCGGCGGCTGCGCTATCTTCTGCTCTTCTCCCTGCGCGCCGCACTGCTCTTGCTATTGGTGCTGGCGTTTGCAAATCCCTTCATCCGGCGGAGCGAGCAGCGGCGTGAATGACAAATTGTTGCTGGTGGTGGTCGACAACTCTTTCAGCATGAAGGCCGGTTCGCGCTTTGCGGATGCGAAGAAAGGCGCTTTAGATCTGCTGGCATCGAGGCCGCGCGCACAGCACGCGGAGGTCATGGCCCTGGGCGGCCGGCTGGCAGTGTTGACCCAGCCCATCCAAGATGCAGGGGCTCTGCGTTCCGCGGTCGAAAGCATCCAGCCGGGAGACTCGCGGGCAAACCTGGGTGAGCTTGCGCACGGAGTCCGCGCCCTGGTGGAGACCGTGCGAACGCCCGTCGAGCTGCACCTGTTCAGCGACATGCAGAAGACCGGCATGCCGGCTAACTTCTCTGACATTGAGTTGCCCGCTAATGTATCGGTTGTTCCGCATCCCGTAGGAAACGCGGCCACGCCTAACTGGACGGTCGAAGGCGTCAACGCACCGGCTCAGCTTGCCGACCCGAAAGATCCTAAGAAATCGCGGGTACAGGCAGTGATTGCGGGCTACGGAACACCGGCCGCATCCAAGACTGTGTCGCTCGTTGTCAACGGCAACACGATTGCCACCCGCAAGGTAGAGGTACCGGCCGATGGCCGGGCCGCGGTTGAATTTCAACCGCTCGATGTACCTTACGGCTTGAACCATTGTGCCATCAGGATCGATCCAGCCAACGGTCCAGCCGACGGTTTTCCCGCGGATGACATCAGCGTGTTTGCGGTCAAACGATCCGACCCGGAACGCGTATTGTTCGTGCACCAGGCCAGCGACTCACGCTCACCTGTTTATTTCAGTGCCGCCTTATCCGCAGCCAACCAGGCTGCCTTCACGGTGCAGTCGATCGACAGCGAGAAGTCCGCGGATATAGCTCCGTCCAAGTACGCCTTCGTGGTGCTCTCCGACGCCATGGCGCTCCCTTCGATCTTTGAAAATGCGCTGTTACGCTACGTGCAAGCCGGCGGCAGTGTGCTGATTGCAACCGGAACCTCCGCCGCACACCATGCCCGCATTCCTATCTACGGCGGATATACCTCGGACGCTCACGTCTTTACACGAGACGGCTACGCCACGGTGGGGCAGACTGACCTTACTCATGCGGTGATGAATGAAACTGGATGGGCCGATCTGAAGGTTTACTACGTTGCCGGCGTGGATGCGGGCCAGGCGCGTGTGATCGTACGGCTAACCGATTCCACCCCACTGTTGTTGGAGAAGCAGCTTGGCGAGGGCCATGTGCTTCTCTTCGCATCCGGATTGGACAATCTGACCAACGACCTTCCTGTCCGTCCTGCATTTGTACCGTTTGTTGATAGGACCGCACGTTATCTTTCCGGGAGCGACAACGTGAATAGCAGCAGGCTGGTTGATTCGTTTGTTCCCTTGCGGACATCTGCGGCGGTCAGTCCGTCCGCCGGCGTCGAGATCCTCGATCCCGACGGTCACCGCGCCTTGTCGCTCACAGAAGCCGCCGCGGCGCAGTCGTTCCAGTTAACGCGCGCAGGCTTCTATCGCATCCGCTTCGCAAACGGCAAGGACGCGCTCATCGCGGTGAACCCCGATCGCCGCGAATCTAACCTGGAGCCGATTGCAAACGATCTTCTGCAACTCTGGGGCGGCCATTCCACGGCACCCGCGGCCGCCGTGGGTTACGTACAGGAAAAAAATACAGCCCATAGTATCTGGTGGTACGTTATGCTGCTTGTATTGGTGGCGGCGGTTGCCGAGTCCATCGTTGCCAGCCGCTACCTCGGCACACAGAGGGAGGAGGCATGAGCAACGCCAACCCCAATTCGAATCAGCATAGGCTCAACCTCTATATCCACCAGTTGCACCAGCGATTGCGTCTGGGTGTATCTCTGCGTGGAGTGGCCATACTCACGGCCACGGCCCTGATCACCACCGTTTTCCTGGTTCTTATCCTCAACAAGTTTGCCTTTCCGGTACGCGGGTTGACGGGCGCGCGTTCGCTCCTGCTGCTGGTTCTCGCTTGTGCCGCAGGTTTCGCTCTTGCGCTTCCTCTGCTGCGTCTCACGCGGCGCCGCGCCACGGTGGTGGCGGAATCCGCTTATCCGGAATTCCAACAGCGGTTGCTCACTTTCGATGATCGGGAGAACAAAGGAAACGATCCTTTCCTCGAACTGCTTGCCGCGGACACGCTTTCGGTGGCCCGCGATGCGCAGCCGGCCAACCTGCTACCGAACAACAAACTTTATTTCCTGGCCGGCGCCGGCGTGGCATGCGTGGCGGTTCTGGTGTGGCTGGTCGCCGCAGGCCCCGGGTATCTCGGATACGGCGCTTCCCTGCTCTGGACCGGGCCCAAAGCGATGCCGCTTTATGACATCCGGGTTACACCCGGCGATGTTGCCGTCCGCCGTAACGCCGATCAGCTGGTGACTGCACAAATCATCGGTCTCAAACCGGAGAAGGTTAGGCTGTTTGCGCGCTACAAGGATTCCGGACGCACGGGTAAGGCTGGCTGGGAGCCAGTGGCGATGCAGCCCACGGATCCCTCCAATTTTCAGTTCCTTTTTGCCGGGCTTCCTGAAGACGTTGAGTATTACGTAGAAGCCGGCCCACTCACTTCCCGTCATTACAAAGTCCGAGTGGTTGATTTGCCGTCGGTCAAGCAGTTGCGGGTCACGTATCACTACCCGAAATGGACCGGCATGCATGAGGTCACCGAAGAGCACGGTGGAGATCTGCGGGCTATCGAAGGCACCAATGCAGAGCTGACGGTCCGGATGGATCGCCCGCTGCGCAACGGGCAACTCACTCTGGATGATGGAAAGCAGATCACCCTCAGCGGCGGCGAGGGTAACGTCTACAAGGGCTCCATCCTGATGCAAAAGGATGGCGCTTATCATGTTGCCGCGCTCGACCAGGGCCAGCCTGTTCGTCTGTCGGAGGACTATTTTATTGCGACCGACAAAGCAAACCCACCGGAAATCGCCATCGACCGTCCCACTGGCGACTACCGCGCCAGTCCCATCGAGGAAGTTACGGTCGGGGTGAAGGCAGCGGATGAGTTTGGCTTGAACAAAGTGAGCCTCCACTACTCCGTGAACGGTGGACCGGAAAAGACCATCGACCTGGCACAACAGCCAGGTGCGAAAAACGTGAGTGGCTCGACGACCCTGAGCCTGGAAGATTTCAAGCTGATCCCCGGGGATCTAGTTAGCCTTTATGCCACCGCTAAGGATGGTCATGCGGAAGGGCGCACGGACATGGCCTTTATCCAGGCGGACCCATTCGAGCGTGAGTTCTCTCAATCGCAGCAGATGGGCGGCGGTGGTGGCGGGGGCGGAGCGGGGAGCCAGACCGATATCTCGAAGCGCGAGAAGGAGCTGATCGCCGCAACCTGGAAGCGCCAGAACGAAAAGGCGGCGAGTGCCAAGGACGCGGCGGATGCGGGCAAATTCCTCTCTGGAGTGCAGACCAAATTGCAGGAACAGGCATTGTCTCTGGCGGCGCGCATGGATAGCCGGGATTTATCGTCCGCCAATGAGGAATTCAACAGCTTCGGGCATGACATGCAAGCCGCCGCCGCGGCCATGACGCCCTCCTCCGACAAGCTGAAGCAGATGCAATGGCACGAAGCCATCCCGCAGGAACAGAAAGCCCTGCAGTATCTGCTGCGCGCGGAGGCTACCTTCCGCAAGATACAGGTTGCGTTTGGCCAGCAGGGTGGTGGTGGCGGGGCCGGCGGTGGTGCGGGCCGCGACCTCGCCAGCCTGTTTGATCTGGAACTGGACACGGAGAAGAATCAGTACGAGACGGCGCAGACCGGCTCAGCGGCAGACCAGAAGGCGAAAGCAGTCGACGACGCTTTGGCGAAGCTCGATGCTTTGGCGCGGCGCCAGGAAGAGCTGGCGCAGCAACAACGCAACCACGCGCAAACGATGCAAGAGCGCTGGCAGCAAGAGATGCTGCGTCGTGAGGCGGAGCAGCTTCAGCACCAGATGGAACAGATGGCCCAAAACGGTCAACCGCAGAACGGCCAGCAGGGTCAGCAAGGGCAACAAGGTCAACAAGGTCAGCAAGGGCAAAAGGGGCAACAGAGCGCGGGTGGGTCGTCATCCGGTGGATCGTCGGGTCAATCGGGTCAGTCGCAGTCGGCCCGGTCTCGTGGATCTCAGTCCAATGGCAGCGGAGACGCTCCCGACCCCCGTGTAACCCAGGCACTGAACCGGCTACGCAATGCAGGTGAAGAGATGAAGCGCAGCGCGGGGCAACAGCAGAGCTCAGAAGCCGCGAAGAGGGCAGCCGACCAACTTCGCCAGGCAGCGGGTCTAATGAGCAGCACGCAGCAACAACAAGCCACCGGCAAGCTCGATTCCCTGTCTCGCGAAAGCGACCGGTTGAGCAAGGAAGAGCACGGCCAGGCGGATCGCGTGCGGAGCATGACCGGGCAATCGGGTGCATCGAATCAGGAGCAGTATGCAGCAAGGCTGCAACAGCGTAACCAGCTGGCAGTGGATCGGCAGCAACTCTCCGATGATCTCTCTCAACTGGAAAAGAATTTGCGGAATACGGCACGGGAGCTGGCGCCCACCCAACCCCAGGCGGCTTCAAAATTGCGCGATGCCCTGGGAGGCATGGATCAGAGTGACCTGACGAATCGGGTGCAGCGGACTGCCGACTGGCTGCGCCGGGGAATCAACCCCAACTCCAACGGAACAGAAGAAGGCATCAGCAAAGGTCTCGACCAGTTGAGCCAGCAGGTGCACCAGGCGCAGCAGGGATTGGGTCCAGGCAAACCGGGGCAGGGTCAGTCGCAGGATGGCCAACAAACGGCGGCGCTTGACCACGTCGAACGGTTCCGCGATCAGGTGGAGTCTTTGACCGCGCACGGACAGAATCCGTTGGGGCGCCGGCCCGGCCAACAACCCGGGCAACAGGGCCCGGGCCAGCAGCAAGGCCGGAATGGACAGCCCGGGCAGCAGCCGGGGCAAGGTGGACAGCCCGGGCAACGGCAAGGGAGTTGGAGCAGCCAGGGTGGCCCTGGCGCTCAGATCGCTCAGGGCGGTGGTGCAAATCAACGCGGGGGAAACCAGGTCGCCCAGGATAACCTGAGCGGCGACGTGGGGAATTGGCGCTCCGGTGGCGGCGCGGTGGGCACGGCGTGGAACAATGTCAACACCGGCAACAACCATTTCGACAGATCAGGCCGGGCCGCTGCTCCTGACAACACCCCTATACCTGCCGACCCGGAACGTACCTTCCAGCAGGGGATGGCGGAATTGAACCAGCTTCACCATCTGGCTCAGAATGATCCAGCCGCACTGAAGGAAGTCCAGGAACTGGCACGCGAGATGCAGCGTCTCGACCCGCGCCGGTTCCCTGGCAATCCGGAATTGGTGGAGCAGCTGCACACCGAGGTGCTCGCCGGGGTCGACAAGCTGGAACTCCAGTTGCGTCATGATTCGGACGATCAGACGCCGGGCCAGGTTCGTACGACGAAGCAGTCTGTGGTCCCGCCTGGGTACGAGGAAGCCGTGGCCGATTATTACCGCCGTCTTAGCAAAGGCCAGTAGCTGGAGGCTAAGAAAAACGCAACTGGGGGGCCAAGCGGCTGACCGCGAAATGAAAAAAGCTTACCTCCCACCTGAAAAATCGTAAAAAAAAGTCCTTCTCCTGCTGCAAAACTGACCCGAATCCGCATATATATAGGTGTGTCCACCAATAACTTTGTGCTGTTGCAATCATTTGCCGGCCACCGTGCGCGGATGATGCATGAAACGCGGCCCGCCAGAACGGCTCAGTGGGGCAAATTGTCCAGGAC
Source organism: uncultured Acidobacteriaceae bacterium (assembly GCA_963717225.1). Lineage (GTDB taxonomy): Bacteria > Acidobacteriota > Terriglobia > Terriglobales > Acidobacteriaceae > PALSA-350. Next base: position 227,822 of record CAVQWB010000048.1, read on the forward strand.
AACCTCTTGCCTGGATTCGGACTTACCACGCATACCACGCACCCTTTTCGTCGGACTTACCACGCATACCACGCATATCACGCACCCTTTTCGTCGGTCACTTTTTCACCACCCCTGGAGGCGAAAATATACCAATAGCTTTAGGCGTCACTTAAGACAAAGGACTTAGCTTGCATTTCTCACAGACCCCTGGGTAAACAAATAAACGAATCGCTGCCAGTAGTGAGATCTCTATGCGTAACGAGTGACGGGCTTTGTCGCAGACCGGGCTGTGAGAAATCCAGGTTTAGCCACGCGTCGGTTCCAACCCAGGAGCTAAAAGCACTCATCTTCCCGATTCTTGTACGGCACGACTGAAGTAGTGCCGTGATCAAGGGCGTTTCGGAATTGACATCCATCCACCGGCCAGCCCGGACATTCGCTTGGGTTTTAGATTACTTACCGTGGTAGTCCTTGAAGAGCTGCGGGAATTGCTGCTTCAGAGCTTCTACTTTCGGACGATCGCAGACCATGATGTAGGGATTGTCGGGGTGATTCAATGCGTAATCCTGGTGGTAGGCCTCGGCATCGTAAAAGCCTTTCAGGGGCACAACCTGGGTCACGATGGGCTTGCGGAAGACTTTGGCTGCATCCAATTGCGCGATGTAGGCTTTGCTGATCTTCTGCTGCTCGTCGTTGGCGTAGAAGATGACGGACCGGTAGGATTCACCAACATCCGGACCTTGCCGATTAAGCTGGGTCGGATCATGCACAACGGAAAAGAAGATTTGCAGGAGCTGACCGTAGGTGATTTTCGACGGGTCGTAAACCACCTTCACTGATTCCGCGTGTCCCGTGTTCTCCTGGCCAACCTGCTCGTAGGTGGCAGTGGCGGCAGAACCGCCGGAGTAGCCTGCGGTGGTCGCCAGCACTCCTTTGACGCGCTCAAACACTGATTGCGTTCCCCAGAAACAGCCGCCAGCAAACACCGCTGTTTGCTGTCCAGAGGTCTGGGCTAAGGGACTGTCGTTTGTGGGCGCCGGTAGCGGGGTCTTGGTAGCCGCCGTGCACCCGATCGAGGCAGCAAAGGCGATCAGCACAGCAACCACGGTGCTGCGCATTGCGTAAGAACGGGACATATCATGTCTCCTGAAAACACACCCGGTATTGAGACGCCGATGGGGCATAGAAGTTACAGCCCGGGTTAGTTTGCCGCGACTATAGATTATTTACCGTGGCCCTCAACGAGGGTCGGCTAAAATGGTGCCCGCATGCGCAAACATTTTCCGCAGACAACCTTTACTGTTCCTGTTCTCGCCCTCATGCTCTGCGTTAGCATGCGGGCGGCTGTTGCCCAGCAGATGGAACACTCGGCGCCCACTACCCCCTCCACTCGCTTAACCATCAAGACCTACGACGGCAAAACCCTGACGCTGACGCCCGAAGAGCTGGCCGCTTTGCCTCACAAATCGGTCTCAGTTTTCAACGCTCATAGTAAGACAAACGAGACGTACTCTGGCGTGCCACTCGCAGATCTCTTGGCCAAAGCCGGTGTGCCGCTGGGTGAAAATGTAAGAGGCAAACTCTTCATGATCGGGATTGCTGCCGCGGGGATGGATGGCTATGGTGTCTTGTACTCCCTGGCTGAGGTCGACCCGGCAATCCACACCGGCGACGTAATCGTTGCCGATACGGTCGACGGTCAAAAGCTGACCAAGGATGGCGCGTTCAGGATGGTTTCGAGCGAGGAGCGTCGCCCGGCTCGCTGGGTGCGAAACCTTACCTCGATCTCGGTGGTCAAGGTGGAACCTTAGTTCCATGGCCTGAATTGGGCCATATGACATTCAAGCTTTCTGCGATTGCCAAACTCCTGCCGTGCCTCATTTTGCTGGTTATCCCCCGGGGTAAGGTGGCCCCTTGGCCACCGATTAAGCGTTGGACGAGACAAGCTCCGGGGCCAGCAGCGAAGTTGTGGACTCGACTCCAGGAGCCAACCGAGTGAGCGTGATTACTGTGATGTCGTCGTCTTGCCCGAAAGCAACCGCCGCATCCGTGGCTTGCTTTGCGTCTGGCTGGGTGGCGATCAGGGCCCGCAAGCGGTCGAAGCTGAAGATTTCACGTGCAGAATTGCGCGCTTCCAACAGGCCGTCGGTGTACAGGGTGAGCCTGTCTCCTACGGCAAGACGGAGCTGTACCTTCTCGTACTCGGTGCCGAGATCGAGGCCCAACGGCAAGGCTCCGGGCATACTGAGCTCTTCCTTATTCAGAAAGGGAGCGGGATGACCCGCATTCGCCAGAACACAGTCTCCCTCTGCGTCGAGGCGCACAGCTAGGCAGGTTACGAATCCGTCTTTCAGCCTTCCATGCAGGCGGCGGTTAAGTATCGAAAGAACCTCCGCGGGATCCTCGACTGTATCCGCCACTGTCCGGATGGTTCCAACGATGAGCGAAACGGTCATCGCTGCCTTCAGGCCCTTACCGCTCACATCGCCTAAGACCAGCAACGCGGAGCCGTCTGGCTGAGCGATGAGCTGGAAGAAATCTCCACCGACCTGCTGAGCGGGCCGGTAGGCACTGGTCACCGCGTAGCCTTCCAGAGAGGGGAGAGTTTCCGGGATGAGCACCTGTTGCAGCTCCTGGGCGCTTTTGAATTCCTGCTCAAGAGCACCCTGCCGCTCGCTCTGCTCCACCGAATAGCGGTAGACCGCGTATAAGATCGAGATCAGAAGAAAGGTAAATTCCAACCCGCTTACCTGGAAGGGGATTTTCTGAGAGATGGTCCAGTGAGTGAATCGTTGGCCTTGCCCGGTGAAATTCTGGAACCCGAGCGTCAACTGGGTAAGCGCCCCCAGGATAGCTACCAGCCAGCGAGCCGTGTCCAGCCTCTTGCCGATGGCAAAGCCGATCAGCACCAGCGGATAGGTTTCAATGAGCATCGTCGGTATGGTAAGCAGAGCATCGACAATCTGGAGCGTGGTTACGTGCGGACCGCTCCAATCCAACAAGATCACGATGCCATCGGCGACGCCGCAGGAGATGGAAATGTATGCCAGAATGCGGGTCCATCGGCGCAAGGCGGAATTCCGATCAAGCTCCAATAAATACAGCAACAGATACCAGATAGAGATATCGGCGATAGAAAGAAGCGGCTGCTGGAGGCTGCTGGAAAAAGCCGAGGTAAAAGGTAAGCGAAGGCTGGTGAAGAAGGCCGAGAGCAACAGGGCAGAAGCCCACGCGGACATCCAAAAAAGTACCCGCCGTGTGCGATTGCGGAACCAGGAAATAAACCCGAGGACGGCAATAAACCCATAGATGATCTCGATCGCGAAACCGAACAGACGGCCCTGGAGCCATCGATAGTTGAGATTGCCCTTGTAGGCAGCGATGGCGTCCGCCGGTCCCGCCAGGGGTGGTCCATTCAGACCTCCTGCTTGGCCGGTGTCAGCAGAGAAATACGGCGCCTTCCACACTCTGAAGGCAAGCAGGCCAGAACCTGCCTGCCCGAGTGGGACGATCTCGCTCGGGAGATCGCGATAATAGTGAGGGTGCGGCGGCAACTTTCCCTGGTGTCCAATCAGGCTTCCGTTCCAGTAGACCTCGTAGGCATCGTCGATGCGCGGAAGCAGGAGCGCCAGGTCGGGCTTGACGCCACTGACTGGGAGAAAATTCACATGCCGCCGATACCAGGCGTAGCCGGTGTAACCAAAGTGCGTTTGGTCGCCCCAGGGTTTATCCACCGCGATCCGCTCCCAGCCCGAGTCATCGAGTGCAGGTGAAGCCCAAGCCGGGTCGTCTCCTAAATGGAATTGCCAATCCCCGTCGAGCGCGACGGTGCCTTTGCCCAGGCCTTCGATGTTTAATGGCTGCGGCGGCGTGGAAGCGTGGGCGACCAGGGCCCACGCGAAAGCGAGAAACACAACGGCGGGTAACAACTTGCCCTGCGGGAAACGCCTCATCATGCCAGCATGATACCGGTTCGGGTGACCCTTTGAGCGCGCCGTTCTTGTCTTCGGCCCGCGAAACTGAGAGACTTCCTGCGATGACCGGGGAGATCCGTTGAACGCCAGGAGATGGCGCGTGGTGCTGAGCGGCGTTGCCCTGCTGGCCGCATGCCGGCAAGTCGTTCCTCAATCACGCCCGGTTGTTCCCACCGCCGAAAAGCCAGCCAGCTCCGGCTATGTGGACCCTGCGATGTGTGCGGGTTGCCACCAAAATATTGCCAAGACATACAAACTCACCGGCATGGGTCATTCCTTATATCGCCCAACGGCTGAGTACACGGTAGAGGACTACAAGAACCACAACACGGTCGACAACAAACCATCGGGCCTGAGCTACACCATGGTGGAACACGATGGCAAGTTTTACCAGCGGCGTTCAGAAAAGGGGTTCGAAGGTAAGGAAACAAACGTGGTCGAGGAACAGGTCGACTACGTGATCGGTTCCGGCAACCACGCTCGAAGCTACCTTCACCGAGGCCTTGATGGGAGGCTGATCGAGTTGCCGGTCTCCTGGTATGTCGAGAACTCCGGCTACTGGGCGATGAGCCCGGGGTATGATCGCGCGGGTCAGGAGGACTTCCGTCGCGCCATTCCTGGCGAGTGCCTGCTTTGCCACAATGGTCTGCCACTTACAGGGAGTTATCCGGAGCGCGGTGATACGGGCTTGTCTTTGTTCCCCAAAGAGATTCCAGAAGGGATTGATTGCCAGCGGTGTCATGGGCCGGGAGAGGCACATGTGCGCGCGGCTCTCGCCGCCGGCACTCCTCGGGAAAAGATACGGAAGGCGATTGTGAATCCGGCGCGGCTTAGCCGTGACCGCCAACTCGAAGTTTGCATGCAATGTCATCTGGAGACCAGCAGCAGCCTGATGCCGAACGAAATTCGCCGCTACAACCGCACCATCGATTCCTACCGGCCGGGGGAGGTGATGGGGGATTACAAGATCTACTTCGACCGTGCGTCCGGACAAGGTGACCGGTTCGAGATCGCGCATGCCGGGTATCGGTTGCGGATATCGGCGTGCTTTCGGTCAAGCCAGATGACCTGCCTTACCTGTCACGATCCTCACCAGTCGTACAATACTTCGACGTCAACGGCTCACTACCTGGCGGTCTGCCAGGGTTGCCATCAATCGGTGGTTCATCAGGCCAGCTTGCCGGCGGGAACGAACTGCCTCTCCTGCCACATGCCCAAACGACGGACCGATGATGTCGTCCACGTGGTGATGACGGACCACTACATCCAGCGCGTAAAACCTGACCGCGACCTGCTGGCGCCGATTGCGGAGGTGGCCAACGAACCGCAGGGCCGTGAAGGGGTGGTGCCGTACTATCCTTCGCCCTTGCCGCAGACCGCCGAGAACGAGCTCTATGCCGCAACTGCGGAGGTGAAGCATGGATCGGAAGGCGGTATCGCACATCTGGAACACGCGATTCTTCGCTCCTCACCCGCCGCGCCGGACTTCTACTTCGAGCTGGGAGACGGATTCGCAAGGGCAGGAAAGAGCGATCAGGCCATTCGCTGGTACAAGGAGGCGCTGCGCAGAAAGCCGGAGTTTCGCCCCGCCACCAAGCAGCTGGCCGCTACGCTGATGGGTAAAGGAGAATACGCAAGGGCGACGGAAGTGCTGCGGCAGGCGATCGAGGCTCCCCCGGCCGATGAGGCTCTGTTTACCGATCTGGGGAACGCCTACCTGCACCAGCGAATGCTTCCCCAGGCGCAACAAGCGCTCAAACGAGCGCTGGAGATCAACCCCGAACAACCGGAGGCACAGAACCTGCTCGGGTTGATTGCCGTGCAGAAGAGCGATCCGGCGGAGGCGGAAGCTCAGTTTCGGGGCGCACTCCGCAGCCAGCCGGATTTTGCCGAGGCTCATAACAACCTGGGAAATGTGCTGGCGGCGGCCCGTAATTACCCGGAGGCGGAGTATCACTTCCAGAGGGCTGTTGCGATCAATCCGAATTATGCTGAGGCCCATCACAGTTACGCTCTGGTGCTGGTGCTGACTCACTCCTATGATCAGGCGGCCGCTGAGTTACGCGAGGCGGCTCGGCTCGCCCCCAATGACGCGCAGACCCATGATGATCTGGGTGACGTTCTTATGGCCCAGGGACAGGGTGACGGGGCTGGCGGGCAATACCGCGAGGCGATCCGGCTGAAGCCTGGTTTGGCCGATGCACATTGCAGTTTGGGGAATTTGCTGGGCGCACAGCAGAAATACAAGGAAGCGAAAGTCGAGCTCCAGGCTTGCGCCCAGCTCGACCCAAGCCGGGTGGAAGCCAACCTTGGATTGGGGTTGATTCTCATGGGTGAGGGCAAGACGGCGGAAGCGAGGGTGCAGTGTCGAAAGGCGCTGGCAAGTGCCGACCCTGCGGTCCGCGATGCGGCCCAAAAGGCGCTGGAACAATTGGGCCGTTGATCGAGGTTTTCCAATGCCGGAGCGGATTTGTATGGCTAATCGGAAGCTGCAGTGCAATGCGTATGAGCGGGTGGGTGGCGGACGCCAGTGGCCATTAGCTCCTCGATGGCCTCGACTGGCTGAATCCCTCCCCTGGCTCCAGTGGCCGTGCAATTCAATGCCGCCGCGGCGCAGGCGAAGCCGAGCTGTCGTTCCAGGGGCCAATTTTGCAGGAGCCCATAGATAAAGCCGGCGTGAAAGATATCTCCCGCACCGGTGGTATCGACCACGGGAACGGAAAAAGCGGACTGCTGAAATAGCTGCTTCCCATTCCACGCCAGCACGCCATTGTCTCCCAGGGTCGCCGCGGTGAGGCTGCATCCGTAGCGACGCTGCATTTGACGCAGCGCCATTTCGAGATCAGGCTCATCCATCAGGCGGCAAGGGATATCCCTACTGACAATGAGATAGTCCACGTTCACTAAAAGCTTTTCCACGCCCAGATACAGCTCATCCAGATCGGCGATCACGGGAATGCCGGCGGCTCGAGCCCAAGCAGCCGCCTGGGTCGCTGCCGCTGTGTCGTATCCGTCCACATGCAGGGCGCGGGCATTCACGATCCACTGGCGATCCAGATCTGCAGGCTTCAGGGCAACGCGCGGATCCCGCCGGCAAAGTACGGTCCGCTCGCCACCACCATCAACCAGAATGAGCGACTGCGGACTCGTGCCTCCTGGAACGGAAATTATTCGCGCCTCCACGCCTGCACGGGTGAAGGCCTCCTGATGAAGAGTCGCAGCAGAGTCGTCGCCAAGGATGCCGACGTACCGGGTTGACATGCCCCACCGTTGACAAGCCACCACGGTGGTCGCAACTTGCCCCCCGGGCAAAACCGTTGCGGAACCGTACTCCACTTTGGAACCACGCTCTGGATAACTTGCCAGGGCTATGAGCGTGTCAGTCGCATTCAGGCCAACACCGACCAAGTCAACCTTCGACGGTTTCGTCATCCTGCCAGTGTACCCGGATAGGCCCCAAATCGAGGGGTTAGGCCGGTAGATAGTCAAAGGAAAGCAAGGGCGCCTAAGAATGCACATTTTGGGCTACACTGGTGTAACCCTGGATAAGGTCCCTTAATGCACCTTGTACGTGTCTAATAGAAAACAAATCTGGTGCCTGGTATTGCCAATAGCGCTCCTCGCGCTGGTGATCGGGTCGACGCTCGGGGGAGTCTGGCATCACCATGCCAATGCTCCAGCCGACACCTGCCCGATCTGCCATCTAAGTCATCAAGCCATCGCACCACCGCCGACAATCATTGGCGTAGGCATTCCGGCTCCCAGGGGACCCGGGCCGGAGCCCCAGCGAGATAACTTCTCTCCCACCCCCACCGCCCGCCGCCTTCCCGCCCGCGCACCCCCCGCATAGACAGCCTGCTCTTTTTCGTGCCGTCCCAGGCACGCCAATCTGTGTACCGCCCTCCCTCAAGAAGGCAGACTGCTCATGCGTTTACAACGTTTGCGTCTTTCATTCTTTATCGTCACAGTTACTGCTTCGTGTGCCGCCGGGGCACAATCTCCGCCGGCACAGGCACCGTCCCCCCCGGCGCAGGCGCTGGCCCAGAAACCAGCCTCGGTGACCATTACACTTGACGACGCCATCCAGATGGCGCTGCGGCACAACCACAACATCCTGGCGGCGCGCACCGCGATCCAGCAGAGTGAGGCGGAAGAGGTCACTGCCAATCTGCGTCCCAACCCGGTCATCCTGAGCGATTGGCAGTTTCTGCCGATATTCCAGCCGAGCCAATTCAGCTCGGATTACCTAGACAACACTGCGCAGTTCGACCTGGGGGTGAGCTACCTGTTCGAGCGTGGCAAGAAGCGGCAACACCGCTTGCGAGCCGCCCGGGACGTTACGGCGCAAACCCGGTCGCTGGTCGCCGACAATGAACGCAGTCTCACTTTCAGCGTGGCCAGCGGATTCATCAACGTGGAGCTGGCCGAATCGACGCTTGCGCTCGCCCAGCAGGATCTCCAGAGCTTCCAGAACACAGTCAATATCGGAGAGGCGCGTTATAAAGCAGGCGACATTGGCGAGGGCGACCTGCTGAAGATCAAGCTACAGTTGCTGCAGTTCCAAACCGACGTATCCGCGGCCAAACTTGCCCGGGTGCAGGGTCTCTCGGATCTACGCCAGCTGCTGGGATATGAATCGATCGCAGCGGACTACGACGTAGCCGGGGCATTCGATTACCAGCCGGTCAAGGGAAACGTGGACGACTTTCAGGCGCTCGCGCTGCAGAACAGGCCCGATCTGCGGGCAGCACAGCAGGGAGTGGCCGCCGCGAACAGCCAGCACGCCTTACAACAGGCCATTGGGAAGAGAGACATCACGGGGGAAGTCAACTACACCCACATTGGTTACCTGAACGACATTTCCCTATTTGGGCAAATGCAGATGCCGATTTTCGATCGCAACCAGGGGGAGATCGCACGCGCTGCTTATGCGATCACGCAAGCGCAGGAGCAGGAGCGATTCACCAACGGACAGGTGCAGACAGACGTGCGAGATGCCTATGAAAATCTGCGCACCAATGACCAGGTCGTTGGGCTTTATCGCTCCGGATATCTGGACGAGGCGAAGCAATCCCGCGACATCAGCGAGTACGCCTACCGGCGCGGCGCCGCCAGCCTGCTTGATTTCCTCGATGCGGAGCGAAGTTACCGGGCCACAGAACTCGCTTACCGGCAAGCGCTCGCTTCCTACCTGCTCGCGCTCGAACAGGTTCGCCAGGCTGTAGGAACCAGGAGCTTGCCATGACAACTTCCTCCAATACTCTCCAGAGTGCGATGGCATTGGCTCTCGCAGTGACGCTTACGGGTTGCAGCGCCAACAATCGCAAGGGGGCGGGTGAGATGACCTCTTACTCGGCCAATGGCTCGCCGTCTTCGATTCCCCAACTGTTCACGATTCCGCAAGACCAGATGTCACACGTCCAGGTAGTTACGGTCGAACCAAGTCGACTGGTACGTACGCTTCGGCTTACTGGCGCCGTGGCCTACAACGCTTTTGACACTACACCCGTCATCACCCAAGTCGGGGGCCCGGTCAGCAGGATTCTGGTCGTGCCCGGGCAACACGTGAAGGCCGGCCAGCCGATGCTGGACATAAGCAGTCCGGATTACTCGCAGTTGCTGGACGCCTATCTGAAGGCGGCGGACTCTTTCCGCCTGGCGGATAAGAATTGGGTCCGCGCCCAGGACTTATACCAGCATAAGGCTATTGCCCAGCGCGACCTGGAGCAGGCCGAGTCAGACCGCAACCAGGCGCAGGCGGACCTGAACGCGGCTGACCAGGGTATGAGAATTCTCGGCATCAAGAACCCGGGTGACCTGGCGAAGGCACCGAGCTCGGCACTGATTCCCGTGCTTGCTCCGATCGGTGGCGAAGTGGTGGAGCGCCTCGTCTCGCCCGGCCAAGTGGTACTAGCGGGGCAAACCCAGGCCTTTACGATCACGGACCTGAGGACCGTCTGGGTACTGGCCAACGTGTACCAGGCGGACCTGGCCGCGGTTCGCACCGGAGATGACGTGGTGGTGGAAACGGATGCTTATCCCGGCAGCTTTCATGGAAGGATCTCCTACGTGTCGCCGGCACTCGACCCCAACACCAGAACGCTGCAGGCGCGCATTGTCGTAGACAACCCTCAAGAGAAATTGAAAAGGGATATGTATTGCACAGTTACCGTAACGGCCGGTTCCATTCCGAATGCGATCGCTGTTCCCGACTCGTCGGTGCTGCGCGACGACAACAATCAGCCGTTTGTGTATCTGGCCGAGAACGCGAATCAGTTTGGCAGGCGCGACGTCGAAATCGGCGAAAGCCTGAATGGGAAGACGCATATTTTACGGGGCCTTTCCCCGGGAGAAAGGGTTGTGGGGAATGGCAGCTTGTTTCTTCAGTTTGCTAATTCGCTACAACACTGAGGAGGCGGGCTTCCGATGATTCATCACATCGTCCAATTCGCGCTGCGGCAACGACTCCTTGTGCTACTGCTGGTGGCGTTCATTGCTGTGGGGGGAGCGATCTCATTCCAACACATGCCGGTGGACGCCTATCCCGATTTGTCACCACCGATGGTCGAGGTTATTACGCAATGGCCGGGGCACGCCGCCGAAGAAGTCGAACGCCTGGTTACTATCCCGACTGAAGTGGAAATGAACGGCGTGCCGAGGATGGCTGTCATGCGTTCGATCTCGCTGTACGGGCTTTCTGACGTCATCATGACGTTTGACGAAGGCACGGACGACTATTTCGCCCGGCAGGTGGTTTTCGAGCGCCTCAGTGAGGTGACATATCCAACCGGCGTAACTCCTACACTGGCGCCCCTGGCGAGCCCATCGGGGCTGGTCTATCGATATGTGATCGAGAGCCCTGACCGCACTCCGCAAGAGCTGAAGGTCTACGAAGACTGGGTCATCGAACGGGAATACAAGCAAGTTCCCGGAGTCGCAGACGATTCCGGTTTCGGGGGCACGGTGATGCAGTACCAGGTGCTGCTTGATCCGGCCAGGCTTTACTCGTACCACATCACAGTACCGACCGTGCTCCAGCAGCTCTCGGTCAACAATTCCAACGCCGGCGGCGGATTCTACTCGCAGGGCGGCCAATTTTATTATGTTCGCGGGCTGGGCCTGGTGCGAGACACACGGGACATCGGCGACGTAATCGTGGGCACGCAAAATGGAGTACCGGTACGGATCCGCGATATCGGGGACGTCACCATTGGAGCCGCGCCACGCCTGGGCGAGTTTGGCTTCAACAAAAAAGACGATGCCGTGGAAGGCGTCATCATGATGCGCCGCGGCGAGCAAACGCAGAACGTGCTGAAAGGAGTCGAGGAAAAAAGCCGGCAACTGAATGAACATATTCTGCCCTCCGATATAAAGGTGCGGCCCTATTACGACCGCAGCGACCTGGTTCAACTGACCATCGATACCGTCGAGCACAACATGCTGGTAGGCATGACCCTGGTGCTGATTGTTCTGATGGCGTTCCTGGTGAGCATTCGGGCGGCGGTGATCGTTGCCCTTACCATTCCTCTTGCCTTGCTTTTCTCATTCATTTTCCTGCATGCACGAGGAGTCGCCGCCAACCTGCTTTCGATTGGCGCCATCGATTTTGGAATTCTTATTGACGGAACACTGGTGATGGTGGAGAACGTGTTCCGCGAGCTGGGCGCGCGGGAAGGCCAAAGCTACGATCTGCAAGAAGTGATCCTCGCGGCGGCCCGGGACGTCGACCGCCCCATCTTCTATTCCGTCGCGGTGATTATCGCCGGTTATCTGCCGATCTACGCGCTTAGCGGCCCCTCAGGCAAACTGTTCAAGCCGATGGCAGACACAGTGTCTATTGCACTGGTCGGCGCGCTGATCCTGACGCTCACCTTCGTTCCTGTCATGTGCGCTTACTGGTTCAAAAAGGGTGTTCACGAAAGGGTGAACAAGCCGTTTGAATGGTTACGGGACAAGTATGCGGTGGAGCTCGATTGGTGCCTGGACCACCCGAAGATGACCATGTTTGTGGCCAGCTTGATTTTTGCCTTCACGCTTTTACTGGTCCCCTTCATCGGTGGGGAGTTTATGCCTCACCTGGACGAAGGAGCGTTGTGGGTGCGCGCGACCATGCCGTATACGATCTCGTTCGAAGAAGCGAGCAGGTTCTCTCCCCAGGTTCGCAATCTGTTGATGAAGTATCCGATGGTGACCGATGTCGGTTCTGAGCTTGGCCGTCCCGACGATGGCACCGACCCGACGGGATTCTTCAACGACGAGTTCTACGTGGGGCTTAAGCCTTACAACGATGCCGCCTGGAAGAGCGGCTCGATACACAACAAAGCCGAGCTGACCGAGGATATCCAAAAACAACTGAGCGGATTTCCGGGAGTCATCTTTAATTACACCCAACCTGCGGAAGATGCGGTCGACGAAGCGTTGACGGGCCTGAAGAGCGCACTCGCAGTAAAGATTTATGGACCCGACCTGAATGTCTTGCAGAGCAAGGCGCTGGAGATCAAACGCCGGCTTTCCCTAGTGCCGGGCTTTACCGAACTGACGGTGGTACGCGAACTGGGCCAGCCGAGCCTGCTGATCGATGTCGATCGCGACAAGATTGCCCGCTACGGAATTAATGTTGCCGACGTGGAAGCGATAGTACAAGCGGCGGTGGGCGGCCAAGCGGCTACCCAGGTCATTCAAGGGGAAAAACTATTTGACCTGGTGGTGCGCATGAAGCCGGAATTCCGTGAGAACGCGCAGCAGATCGGCAACCTGCTGGTGGGCACGCCGACCGGCCAGCAGATCCCACTGAGCGAACTTTCGAATATCCACGAGGCCGGCGGGGCGTCGTTCATCTATCGGGAAAACAACTCGCGCTACATTGGGGTACAGTACAGCGTTGAGGGACGAGACCTGCAGGGCGCCGTACTTGCTGGACAACATGCGATCGCGGACCTGGAAAAATCCTTACCGCCCGGATATCGTCTGGCGTGGGGCGGCGAGTACAGCGAATTTCTGGAAGCTAAGCACCAGATTGAATTCATCGGGCCGCTTGCTGTGCTGATCATTTTCATGATCCTGTTCGCGCTGTACGGCAATTTCAAATTCCCGTTGACGATTGCCCTCGGCGTCATATTGACCGAGCCTGTGGGCGCACTGATTGCGCTCAAGCTGACGCACACGCCGTTCAGTGTCTCCTCGGCGCTGGGCTTGCTGGCGCTGATGGGAGTATCGGTTGAGACCGCCGTCATCCTCGTCTCGTACATCAACAAACTGCGTCTGGAGAATCGAGATATCCGCACCGCAACTCGCGAAGCTTCCCTGCTGCGGCTGCGGCCTATTGTGATGACCGCGCTGGTCGCCTGCCTGGGGTTGCTGCCGGCGGCACTTTCTACGGGCATCGGCTCGGATACGCAAAGGCCTTTCGCCATCGTGATTGTGGCCGGGTTGATCTCGCGGCTATTCCTTGGTTTTTTTGTCAACCCGGTGCTGTATGAGATGGTCGCCCGCGAGGGAGACGTGTTGCAGGTTTGAGCGTACCTCGCCAAGCGGGTTTACAGAGCGCCATGGCTGACGCAAACCCGTTCCAGGTCGCGCTCACTCGGTTGAGGATAGAACGACCGCCTCTGGCACCCGACGCCATCCAGGCCCGGGGGGCCGCCCGCCAAACGTCAGACCAGCCCGGAAGGGCTGGGTTGGAATCCCCAGCATGATCGGGAGCGCCATAGGCGCGGCACCCATTGCGAAGGTGAGAGCAGAATGAACCGGCGCGTTAGTGCTCTGCAGTGAAAGAAAAAATCACCCGATGTCCAAATGGCGGACGCTCAGACGTCATGGTAGTAGCGGACGACAACGACCGCCTAAAATCCAAGACGGAGGTTTTTTCTATGCAATATCTATTGATGGCGTACGTAGACGAAGCCGGCTGGCCCAAGATGTCAAAGGGCGAGCAGGAACAGGGCATAGCGGCTTATACGGCATACGGCGAAGCACTGAAGACGGCGGGGGTAATCAAGGGCAGCAATCGTCTGCAGCCGACGTCGACAGCAACGACAGTGCGCAATACCAACGGCAAATCGCAGGTGCTGGATGGCCCATACGTCGATTCGAAGGAGCAGCTGGGCGGCTACTTTCTAATCGATGTCCCCAATCTTGATGCCGCGCTTTCATGGGCAGCGCGCTGCCCCGCGGTACACCACGGAGCGGTCGAGGTGCGCCCGGTCTGGAGTATGTAGCTCCTGACCTGGGTTGAGCACCGGCTATCACCGGTGGGGAAACGAGCCATGAACGCATGCAACGGCGATGAGGCGCGCAGCACAGCGGAGGCGGTTGCGCGCCGCAGCTATGGCAAACTTGTCGCCTTTCTTGCCGCACGCATACACGACCTGACCGCCTCCGAGGACGCGCTTTCAGAAGCTTTCGCCGCAGCACTGGAGAACTGGCCACAAAATGGCTGCCCGGCTAACCCTGAAGCATGGTTGCTGACGGTGGCTCGACGCAAGCTCATCGACATGACCCGGCGACAACACGGCGATGATCTTGTGGATGAAGACCTGGAGCGTATCGCGATCGGTGCTACGCCCGCGGATGAGGAGATTCCGGACCGTCGTCTTGCGCTGATGTTCGCTTGTGCGCATCCGGCGATCGATGCGGGCATCCGTGCGCCCTTGGTTCTTCAGGTCATCCTGGGGCTCGACGCGGCGACGATTGCATCCGCATTCCTGATATCTCCCACAACCATGGGCAGGCGGCTGGTGCGCGCGAAGAACAAGATCCGGGAGACCGCCATTCCGTTTTGCATCCCAGAACGAGAAGAGCTGCCGGGACGGCTCGATGCTGTGCTGGCGGCCATCTATACTGCCTTCTCTGAAGGGTGGAGCGATGCGGCAGGTACTGACAGTTCGCGGCGCGACCTCACGGAGGAAGCGTTTTTTTTGGCTCGGCTGGTAGCCGATCTTCTGCCCGGCGAGCCGGAGGCGATCGGCCTGCTGGCGCTGATGCTGCATGCGGAAGCCCGGCGCGGGGCGCGCCGAAGCGAAGAGGGCGAGTACGTTCCCCTGGCCAAACAGGATGCGCGGCGTTGGGACAATCCAATGATCGCTGAGGCTGAAGCACTGCTGGTTCGCGCAAGCGCTTTCGGGGTCACGGGGCGCTATCAACTCGAAGCCGCCGTCCAGTCGGCACACGTTTTTCGCTGCCGTAGCGGGCAGGCGAATTGGGATGCGGTGTTGCATATCTACGACGCGCTCTTCGCCATCACCGAGTCACCAGTGGTGGCCATCAATCGCGCGTTGGCCGTGGCGGAGGTGCAGGATGCGCAAGCGGGTCTTGACGCTATGCCCGATCATACCCGCGATGGCCGACTGGCTGAATACCAGCCCTACTGGGCGGCGCGCGCGGAACTGCTGGCTAAGACGGGTGCGCACGACGAAGCTCGGCACGCGTACGAAATTGCTATTGGCCTGGAACGCGATCCCGCGGTTCGACGCTTCCTGGAGCGGCGTCGCTCGGCCGTGGGGACTTTGGCTCAGTGAATCAGGTGAAGCGCTTTGCTTCCGTTGACGACGGCGGTTGTCACAAGGCGCTGGTCCAAGGTGGCAAGTTGTCCACCATGGGCGCGTGCCAGCGCCAGCAGATAGCTGTCTGTCACCTGCGTGGAATCCATAAGACGACTGTGATTCACTCGTTTTGCATCCAGTAAGGTTATATCGTCGGGCCAGAAATCGTGGCCGGGCAAGGCGCACAACTCTGCCAATAAGTCTGCAACCGCTGCAGGTGTGCCGGGAGAATTTGGGTAGCGAGCGTGCCCGACAATCCGCAAGACCCCATTTTCTATAAGCGGGCAGGTAGCCCAGGCGTGGCGCCCCGTCGCCGCAAACCATTCGTGCGCCCGGTCGTGCTGGATATGAGCGGGATCGATAAGCGCGATGAGGACATTGATATCGATCAGGAACCGAGTCAAGGCAACTGCTCGCGCAACTTATGCACGAGGTCTGAGGTAACCCTTGGCGTACCGCGATGTACCTGCAGGAGGGGAACGCCACTCCGAGTCTGGCGCCTCGATGGGACCGGATTCAATCCCTGCCGTGCAAGGGAGGAAATGACCTCTCCCACGGTTTTGTTTTGGGCGACAGCCATTTCCCTGGCTGCGCTGAGAACATCGTCATCAAGTGCCAAAGTAGTCCGCATCCTGCGGCCCTCCATCGAACATCATACATCAGATGCCCAATCTGATGCATCACGGGTTTATTGACCCTAACCGAAAAAGATTGGCGGCCCTGACTTAGTCCTCAATGACTGTAAAGGATAGCTTCCAAGTTCAGTCGAAAGGATCAACATCCATCCGGAAAACCGCCTCGGTGCAGGACCATCGGGTAGTGGGGCAGCCCCTCGGGTCTGGGGACCGATGCTCGCCAGCCGTTGGGATACGCTTCCAACCCACGAAAGAGCGGCGATCGCTGCGAGGTGGGCTCACCGACCAACCGCATGAGCGAATCCCTGAGAAGGCGTACGGTCCCGTCGCCCAATTGTGTCTGCCATCGCTGCTCAATCGTGCCCACCAGTTTGCCGTATGCCTCTTGTGCGTTGCGTCCTTTCGGGGTGAGCAGAAGGATCTTCCCGCGGCTGCCGCCGGGCTTTGATGCTACGAGTACGTATCCACGACGGGTTAGAAAGCTGATCGCCATCGCTACTGCCTCTTTCGACACCGCGGCCATTCGGGGGAGATCACGAAGCGGAATTCCTTCCTCGCTTAGCAGCCGCAGGATATTAGCGCTGATAGCAAGCGACACTTCCGACGCTTGCTCGAATTCAATGGCGAACCACAGCAGGACTCGGGAGAGCAGTGACGGCAGCGAAAGCCTGGCGCAGGTTGCCGGAGACTCCGTGGCTTGCGCGCGTAGCGGCTTTTCGGGCCCGTGGCTGAACAAACCATAGCCCAGGGTCGGGAGACTATCGAACAACTCAACATCCAACTGGCTGACGATCGTGGACAATGATTGGCGAAGATTGTCGATGGTGTCTTCACCGAAACGCTCGCGCCAGCGATTCTCGATCAGGCCATCCAGCGTTCGCCACACCTGCTGAGCCTTGCGACCCCCTGCAGTTGTTAGGACTACAGCATCGGGGTGCATCCGTTTTGATGAAGCGCCCACTGCCTTCGGTTTGATGACGATGTAACCCCACCACTTTTCCATGCGCGTCAACCAGATGCGCAGGTTCTTATCCGACATCCGCAGCAGGCTAAGCAGGTCACGGATGGTGGTTCCCTCTTCATCAACGAACTGCATAAAGTTTGACCACATCACCCTCGACACCAGCCAGGGAACGCTGCCGCCGGCTGAACCATGGTTGGTTGTCCGATGCGGCACTTGATGCTCGAACTCATTGTCAAACTCGATGGTAAAAGCGACCAATACCTGCGACAGCAGGGCCGCCAGTGGCACCCGGTCAATCTTTTTGCCATCTACAGGGGTCATCCTGGAGGTATTTCCTTCCTCATCTCAGGGGGCATTTAGTGTTCCCATTCCCACTGCGATATGCGAGAATCGCATCGCCAACATAAAACCCTTAGGTAGGATAAGGCAACGCCTGATGACTGATAAAGCAGCCGGAAGTCTTCTTACGCTTGACGTCGTCAGAACAGGCGACACCATCGTTGTGCGATGCAATGGCAAGTTGGTGGCGGGCGCGCACGATATTCTCCATGCCCAGTTAGGCCCGCTTCTCCCAGGTACCAAGAGAATGGTGCTGGACCTGACCAATCTTGCCCGTTTAGACAGCATGGGACTCGGTGCGCTGGTTCGTCTTTACGTTTCTGCCCGCTCGGCGGGCTGCAGTTTAGAGCTGGTGAATCTTGGCAAACAGGTTC
Source organism: uncultured Acidobacteriaceae bacterium (assembly GCA_963717225.1). Taxonomy (GTDB): domain Bacteria; phylum Acidobacteriota; class Terriglobia; order Terriglobales; family Acidobacteriaceae; genus PALSA-350. Next base: position 245,630 of record CAVQWB010000048.1, read on the forward strand.
GTCAGCTTCTGGGGACGACCCACATGTTGTCTGTATTCGCGATCGTCGGGGAACATGGCATCAAGATGGGGTGATCGCCCATTAGAACAAACGCAAGGAACGGCCCGTTTGTCCCAATCGCAAAAACACTCAATAGACGCCCGGAATCAGCCGCTTTGTGCTACGGCTATAGTCTTCGTAATCCGCTCCAAATGCCCGGCGGAGCACAGTCTCTTCCACATGAATGCGGTACAACACAGCCAGGGTCGGCGGAACGAGAACAACGGCGAAACAGGCCCATGTGCATGCGTGAAGGGCAAGGGCCAGGAGAATCAGTTCCAGGCCGAGATAGGATGGATGGCGGACGAGGCTATAGAGTCCGCTTCGCTGCAGTCTCTGTCCCTCGCGCGTCGCCACGTTCGTGCTGAAGTCTCTGCCCAGCCTTAAGATGGCTGCGGCACGAACTCCCATGCCGAGAAGCAAGATCCCCAAGGCCGCCGGCAGCAGCCAGCTATGACCTCCCGGCATGTCTATTGGGAACAATCTGTGCAGCCATTCGTCGATCTTGAGCGATGCAACAATAACGACCAAGAGAATGATCTGCGTTCCGCGATCTTGTATCTTGCCCTCACCCCGGCGTGTCTGGGTGAGGACGATGATGAGGATTTCCCCCACGCCCCATAAACTTGTCAGCGCATTAAAAAGGAATTCGAGATTCACAATGGTCCTCCTTGACCGTAACAAAAGAATGCGCTGGACGGCCAGGGAAAAACAGTAGCAGCTCTCATCGATGAGAGATGACAGGTATCACCATGACACCTGTCATGCATTCCTTATGACACCCCTGGGTACCAGGACCCTTTGCCTGGTGGGATGATGAAGGTATGAGCGAAGGGCAGCCACACGCGCCAGAACGAAACGCGGCAGCGTCGGGGACGCACATCACCGACTCGAAGCGAAAGTTCGCCCGTCGCCGCGCGATCGTGCGCTGGGTGGGGTTACTTTATTCCGCTTATTTCTTTTTCGTGCCGGCTTATGGGCACTCCTTTGCGGTCTGGATGGAATTCGCAGTTTTTTACGCGGGTTTCGTCCTTCTCTATTTTCTCGTCGCGGAGCTTACCGGACGCCGGCAGACCGTAGCGTTTGTGTTGTTCTTTCTCATCGTCTTTCTCTATTACCCGCTCAACCAGCAAGCCTACATCGTATTTGTCTACCCTTTCGCTGTGCTTTGTCTTTACCTCAACCGTTTGCGCACACTGTTCCTGGTGCTGATTGCGATGATGGCTGGAGTCGTAGCCGAGACTCGATACCTCGGTCTCCCTTTTTCCATAGCCGAAAGCGTCGTCTTCTACTGCGTGTTTTTTGGGCTCAGTAATCTCGCCTTTGCGCAGCAGGCACGGACCAATTCTCTTCTGGAGCGTGCCAATTCTGAGATCGAACGTCTGTCCCAGGAGGCGGAGCGCGAGCGCATCGCACGCGATCTGCACGACCTCCTTGGCCATACCCTAACCGTTATTACTGTGAAGCTCGATCTTGCCCGGCGGCTGCTGTCCCACGACTCGGACCGCGCCCGAAACGAGATTGTGGAAGCGGAGCAGATTGCGCGGAAGGCCCTCGCCGAGGTTAGGGAAGCCGTCTCCGGCTACCGCGCCGAAGGACTTGACGCAGAGATCAGCCACGCCCGGCAAAGCCTGCTTTCCGCCAATGTCAAACTGACCACAAGGCGCGCTCCGGTGAATCTCTCATCGAGCCAGGTCAACGTGCTTTGCCTTGCCCTGCGCGAGGCCGTAACGAACATCGTCCGCCATGCTCACGCAACCGTCTGCCATGTGGCGCTCCTTGAAAGGGACAGGAAGATTCATTTCACGATTGAGGACGACGGGCTGGGAGGGCAGATTTGTGAAGGCAATGGCCTGCGTGGGATGCGAGAGCGGGTTCAATCCATCGCCGGGGCCGTGAAGCTGACAGGCTTGGCAAATGGAGGAACGAGCCTGGAGATAACGTTGCCTTTGGAGAGTGAGTCTCCGGTACAACCGGCGTCAGAGATTGTTGGGAAGGCGGATACCCTGTGACGCAAAAAATACGCGTGGTGCTGGCGGAGGACCAAAGCATGTTGCGGGGAGCGCTCGCAGCGCTGCTCTCGATCGAACCCGATATTGAGGTGCTCGGATCTTTTCCCGATGGAGAACAAGCACTTCAGTCCGTCGGAAAGCACCGGCCGGAGGTTTTAGTAACAGACATTGAGATGCCGAAGCTAAGCGGTCTCGAACTTACCGCCCGTGTAAAAGAGCTTTACCCGGAGACACGCGTCCTGATACTAACGACCTTCGCGCGCCCGGGATATTTGCGGCGGGCACTGGACGCCGGAGCATGTGGCTATCTTCTCAAGGACCGGCCCTCCGAAGAGCTCGCCGACGCGGTCCGGCGGGTCAGTCGCGGGGCACGTATTGTGGATCCGCAACTGGCCTCGGAGATATGGAGTACAGAGAAAGACCCGCTCACCGATAGGGAACGTCTGATCCTGCGCCGGGCTGGCGACGGTGAAACAACCGCTGAACTGGCGCATTCGTTGCGACTGACCGAGGGGACCGTACGCAATTATCTTTCCGAGGCCATCTCCAAGTTGCACGCTTCCAACCGGTTTGAAGCAGCCCGAATTGCTCGCAATAAAGGATGGCTTTGACTTACACCCTGGCGATCGCGCAGCGTTCTGCAACAGGATGATCAGATCCTGCGAGAGTGCGTCCGGCACAGGTTCAGCCTGTGTAGGCTAGATTTTTCGTTCTGAGCTACGGCATTTCGCGCGGATCATCACACTCAAATAAGACACCCAAATAACACACCCATTTACGATACCCAAAAGCTTACCCGATTACGCCCATTCCGGAGGCCTAAGCCTCAATTCGCTCTGGATGGTCGGTCCGGGCATACTTCCGAAGCTCCGGGCCAAGATGAGAACCCGGCCACCAATGCGCCGCGTTGGCATCTGGCCACTGTACGTGCTCAGCGGTAACCACGTGCGAGGAGGTATTTTGCGCCAGCCTCGAAGGCCTTGGGACCAGGCACGAAGAACCCGAAGGCATCGGCCAACCGAACCATCACATTGAACGAGAAACAGACCGCGAGCGCATCCTCGATCTGTTGGCGCGAAGCGCCGGCAGCGAGGACTGCTCGCATGTCATCCGCATCCACCGCGTGCTCGCGCATCAGCTTGCCCAGCATGAGCATCGTCGCCCGCAATGGCTCCTCGATGGCTGCTGTGTCGAGATCGGACAACAACGCGGAGACCGTTTTCCCGTTGCGATATGCCCGTTGCGCGACCGCCGCGTGCGCCTTGGTACAGAACTCGCACTGGTTGGTCTTCGCGACGAACGCTGCCATCAACTCGCGATCACCAACAGACCAAGTGGAGGGTCCGCGCATCGCCTCATGGGTCACTCCCTGCATCGGCCCGCCGTAAAAGTCAGCCCGATACTTGACCAGCTTGACGACGTCGAGCACCGGCTGTCGCGAGACCGTTCGAATGAGCGCGAAAAGTGCCTTCGTACCGAAATCGTGGCCGCTATCGAGGATTGCAAGCCGCATGCTCACTCCTTCCCGGTCGCGGCCTCAAGGGCCGCGACCGCCATGTCGTACTGCCGAGTGGCTTGCCCGACCGCGGCGCACACCACAATTTCAAAGACCTGGTCCTCACTGAGGCCCGATTCCCTCGCGGCGGTGATGTCCTCGCCGGTGACCCTATAGGCATACCTGGCAACCTTGTCGACTAGCGTACCTAGGGGTTCGGCGAGGCCTCCGTTGTTGAACGCGGCCCTGCGCTTGGAGGTCGACGCCTTGCCGTCTCCTTCCAGGATTCGCATCGCCAGCGCTGTTCGTGCCTGTCTGATATCCGACATGTAGTCTCCTGTCTAGACCGCGGCCGCACGGGCGAACGCATCGAGGAGCCGACCTCAATCGCCTTCGGTGTCGAAGATGGCACGCATCTCATCGCGGCGCGCCCCATACCGATCAAGATGACGGCGGCCCCCGACGCGCGGCTCGATCACCGCGTCCACAGCATTGGCCTTTCCGATTTTATAGGATGCCAGCGGCCACCACACGCCCATCTGCTCGGTGAACACCCGCCATGCCACCGCCTGCGGCGCCTGAACGCTCCGACCAGAACCTTCCTGTTTGTCTCCAACAAAAATGGCGCCTGGACTCTGCTCAATTCGACGAGACTACGGCCGAAGTTTTGGTCGAGGGACATACCCTGCGCCTACCCACTTCGGGGACAGAGACTTGTGCGGCCCCCCTACATGCAAGTTGACCGCACAAGTGATCTGGAGGTTGTTTGCACGGATCATCACACCCAATAATGCACCCAATTACACCCATTTATGACGCCCGAAAGCACACTCGATTACGCCCATTCCGAAGTGGCCTAGCCACTATTTCGCTCTGGATAGTGGGTCCTTTTGCTTCCGAAGTTTCGGATACCGGGATGAGAACCCGGCCACCAATGGGGCGTTGGCGCCCGCTCCGCCGCTCGATCTCTGACGCGTCGCGAGATCCGTGATCGTTGCCGCGACGCCGATTTTCAGTCGTGCGAGGCGCGCTCCGCAAGCGCTGGTATGGCTGGGCAACAGATGCATGACATTGGCATCATATTAATGCCCTGTTTACCGTTGCTTAACGGTTTATTTAGAGCATGAACCGTAGTGTCTTTAGTAACGGTTTAGCAAACAGATTCGGTCATGCCGCCGGGCAGATTGCCGGCGCCCATTCCTCAGGAGGCTTATGATGAAACACCCGTTGATGCGGGCGAGGCAATATTGCGCCATCGCCATCATGCTATGTGCAGTGTCGCTTGCCCAGGTAAATACCGCGAGTCTTACCGGGCTGGTCACTGATGCAAGCGGGGGAGCGCTCCCCAATGTGACCGTGACTGCGACGGGCTCCGCAACCGGATACCTGCGCACGGTAAAAACAGACGCTGCCGGATACTATTCCTTCCAGAATCTTCCCATCGGGCTCTACACCGTGCGCGTCGAGGCCCCGGGGTTCAGTGTCGACCAGGAAGACGTAACCCTGAGTGTCGCCGAAAAGGGACGGCGTGATTTTTCTCTCCAGGTAGGCTCTGACCAACAGACCGTACGGGTAGAGGCACAAGACACGGAGCTTTCGCCGGACGACGCATCGATCGGCACCGTTGTCGGCCAACAGGTCATCGAGCAGACGCCGCTTTACCTGCGCAACTGGGATGACTTGCTGCGGACAGTGCCCGGCGTGCAGATTTCGCGTTTCACCCAGCAAAGCGGTTCGACCTCCGCGGGGCGAACGGGTGATTTTAACGTGAACGGCATCCACTCCCTGCAGAACAACTTCATCCTCGACGGCATCGACAACAACACCTTTTCCGAGAATGTGCAGGAGTTGAGCACAGAATCCGCGCATCCCTCCGTCGATGTCATCTCCGAGTTCAACATCATCACTAATCCGTACTCTGCCGAGTACGGCCGGGCGCCGGGTGCCGCCGTCTCTGTGAACACCAGGAGCGGAACCAACCAGATTCACGGCTTGGTATACGAATACGTGCGCAATCAGTACTTCGATGCGACTGACTTCTTCACTAAACAGCATCGTCTTCCCAAGGCAGAAAACAACCAGAACCAGTTTGGTGGAAGCCTGGGCGGCCCCTTCATCAAGAACAAATTATTTGGCTTCTTCAACTATGAGGGCACACGCATTAAGCAGGGCGTAACCCGCACCTCCACTGTGCCACTCGACAACGAGCGCATTGGCGACTTTAGCGCCGCGGCGAGCGCAGTCACCGGCATTAAATACGCGACCATTTACGATCCGCAGACGGGTCAACCTTTCCCGAATAATCAGATTCCGCAGGACCGCATCGACCCGGTGATGGCCAAGCTCATCGCTCTTTTTCCTGAGCCCAATGTCACCTCCGGCGGCAAGTTTCCAGAAACAAATAACTACTTCCGCAATGGCGGCGCGGAAGACAACAACGACAGCTACGATGGCCGCGCGGACTACACGCTGTCTGCAAACGATACGATCTTTGGCCGTTACAATTACTCCAACCGGTTCCGGTTTATTCCCGGCTACCTCGGCGGCCTCGCCGATGGCAGCAGCACCTCGGCCTGGGGCCGCCAATATCTGAAAAACCACAGCTTTGTTCTTGGCTGGACGCACGTCTTCGGAGCCAGCCTGGTCAACGATTTTCGCTTTGGCTGGGTCCGCAACTACTCCTTCGCCGAGCAGGACCCCTTTGCGCTGACCCAGTATGCGGGTGACTTTGTACCCGGGATTCCGATCAGTAAATCGATAGGCGGCGGTGTTCCACTCACGACCTTCAGCGGCTCCCTTGGAGCGTTCATCGGCTCGCCCGACTTCCTGCCGAAGCAGCAGGTCCCGCAGCAGTTCCAGTACAACGACACGCTCTCCGTGGTGCACGGCCGGCAAACCTTCAAGGTTGGCGCGGCTCTTTACCTGCCCATGCGCAACTACTTCCAGGACGAGCCCGGCATGCGCGGCGACTTGACCTTCACCGGCATCTTTACCTGCCAGCGCAATGCAGCCAGTCAGTGCGTTTCCACCAGCGGCATCTATCCCTACGCTGACGGACTGCTCGGCCTGGTGCAAAGCAATCAGCTCACCAACGTGCATTTCGTCGATCAGCGTTTGTGGATGCTCTCTGGATTCTTCGAAGACGACTGGAAGGTGATGCCGCAGCTCACGCTCAACCTCGGGCTGCGCTACGATTTCGCCACGCCGGCGTTGAACGGCAAAAACCAGATGGCGAACTTCGATCCAACCGCCGGTGCGCTGGTATTTGCAAGCACTAGCGGCCTCAAGTCGCGGTCGCTCGTCGATCCTAATTACACCAACTTCGGTCCCCGCGTTGGCTTCGCCTGGTCGCCCGATCAGAAAACGGTCATACGCGGCGGCTACGGCATTTACTACACCGTCTTTGAGCGCTACGGCAGCGAAGACCAACTCGCTCTGAACCCGCCGTTCCTTATCAACAAGGTGCAGTCTGCTGCATCTACCTCGACGACGCCGGTCATGATTGCGCAGCAGGGCTTCCCGGCCGATTATCTCGACCCTTCCACCATCAACCTCCAGAATCTCACCGCATTCCACGTCCGCGCGATGGACCCCCACGATCCCACGCCCTACGTGCAGCAGTGGAGTTTTGGCTTCCAGCGCGCGATCGGCAACTCATGGACAGCAGAGGTCGACTACGTGGGCACCAAGTCGACGCACCTGGACCTGCTTCGCAACTACAACCAGCCGCTGATTTCGGGCAACACGGTGGAGACAACACTCAACAGCGCCGGAAAGCCCAGCCCCATCATTCCTTATCCCACTTTTGGCGAGATTGAATACACCGACGCCATCGGATACGGCAATTACAACGGCCTGCAGGCAAGCCTGAAGCGCCGCTTGTTGCAGGGGCTGAGCCTGCAGGCTGCCTACACCTACTCCCATAGCCTCGACAACGCGCCGGAAGAACTAGAGACCAACTCGGGCGATGCCCCCAACGGGCGGGATGCCGGTTCGTGGTATGGCAACAGCGACTTTGATGTTCGCAACCGTGTCTCTGTCAATTACGTCTGGGAACTTCCCTTCGGCCATGGCAAGCAGATGCTCAACCATGGTCCGCTGTCGTGGGTCTTTGGCGACTTCCGCACCTCGGGTGTCTATACCTTTTACTCAGGGCATCCGTTCACCGTGAACTCAGGCAGCACGCTGGCCAGTGCGCTCGACCCCTACGGCTTCTCAACCGCGACGCCGTTCCTGGTTGGCTCGCCGCATCGGGTGGGCGACCCCGCCTGCTGGTTCTACATCTCGGCGAACAGCGCCTGTTCCAAATTCGCGCCCAATCTCTCTGACGCGTATCAAGCGCCGCCATCCGGGCAGTTTGGCAACAGCGGCCGGAATACTCTTATCGGTCCGCGGACAGACGTCTTTGACGCTGCGCTCATGCGCGATATCCCGATCGAACGCTTCAATATCCAGGCTCGCTGGGAAGTCTTCAACATAACCAACACGCCGGACTTCGGACAGCCGGGCAACAACATCACCAGCAGTTCCGCCGGCAGCATCACGACGCTGGCCGGCGATCCGCGTGTCATGCAGTTTGCGCTGCGAATATCCTTCTAGCTGAATGATCGTCACAGGCGCCGATGCTTGCGCATGATATGCGAAAGTATCGGCGCCTCGCCTTTCCGCTGTTCCAGATGCGGGGATTCAAGCTCCAGCTCTCGCCCCGTCTTCTGCCTTGTGATTACGCCCGCACCGGCCCAGGCGCGCCCCGAGGGGCTGGGCTTCCAGTCCGACCCGAAGGACCTGCTTATGGACAAGATGAGGGAAAGCGGGACAAAGTTCCCGGGGGACTGCCCCGCAGATGCCGAGGTTTCAGCCGGCTCAGGACTAATCTGCCGTGGATGAGCTTATGGCGATTTGGCGCTCGCCGAGGTTTTGAAGGACGGCGCCGAGGTTTGCTCGTGTTCAGAGGTGGAGCACCGGCGCCTTCCGGGCCTGGAACTTTCTGCGGGAGCGCGGCCCACTGCTTATTCCGCCTTGCCACCCGAATACAGGAAATCCTTCACGATTTCCGGTCGATACTCGCGGAAGCGGCGGTCGCGCCAATCCGTTATCCCTTGATAAAAATTGGGCGCATTCAAATCGATGGTGGCAACGGCCGCGGTTCCGCGTTCGTGCGCTTCGGCGATGCGTTTTCCGTTGTGGTCCATGATGTAGGTGGGGTGATCGTAGCCGGAGGCGACAAGAAATATCTGATTCTCGATGGCGCGCGCGGTGGCCAGCACCTCGTCCCCGCCCCAAATCGGTAGCAGGATCATTTCCGCCCCTCGCTGAGCGAGCTGGCGCGCTGGCTCCGGGAAGTACACGTCATAACAGATCATCATGCCGACCGTGCCGAAATCCGTGTGGAATACGGGGAATTCATTCCCCGGAGTGAGCTGCACCATTTCGCCGCGCGGAAGGAACATCTTTCGATACCTGCCCACCAGCTTGCCTTCGCGATCAATCAGAACGGCCGTGTTGTATTTCGCGTCGCGTTCGCGCTCGTAGAGGCCGGCCGCAACATAGCAGTGTTTGGCTCGGGCTAGCTCCCCGAGTTGCTCGGTCGTAGGTCCCGGCACGGGCTCGGCAACCTGCCCGCAGGTGAGACCGCCCGGGTCGAGCCCGACCACGCTGATCCCCTCGGGCAGCACAATCAGGTCGGTGTTAACGGGAGCCAAGCGCTCTGCAGCCTCGACGAACTGCCGTACGCTTTCCGCTACCGTACCCGTGTTCGACGGCTTCAGGTTGATCGTCGCGATCGTTACCTTGCGCGGCTGGGGAGCAGGGATCTCCTCGAAGGAGATGTCGTCCCACCAGACAATTCCCGTTGCCGCATGGGCCAGGAATAGTTCCAGAACCACGTAGGTCGCTCCGGCCGGCGCCGGGACTTCGAGGCTCACCTGTGTCCACTGGCCTTTGCGTACGGAACGGGCGGCATAATCCACGCGATCGTCGTTTCCGATCATGCCGTCGGGCTTTTGCCAGTAAAGGTCAGGCACGATCTGCCAGTTCTCGCTGGTCAGGCCCACGGCGCGATAATGGGCTACGAATCTGTACCAGGCGCCTTCCTTGATGCCGGTTATCTTGCGCTGCCAACCACCGTAGGCCGCAATGTTTCCGTCTCCCGAGACTCCCAGTGAGCCGGATCCGCTGCGCGACACGACCGTATCGACAAAGGTTCGCGGCGCAGTCTCCGGCCGGATGCTCCAGACGCTCCAGCCTTCGGGGTTCGCGCTGAAGCCTGACTGGTGGAAATGCAGGCCACCCGCCGTGGCGCGCCTTGCGGACGTATCTGCGCTGGTATCACCTGCGCTGAGCACCCCTGGAATCATCAGACCGGCGCCCGTGACCAGTGCGGATTTCTTCATAAACTGGCGGCGCGTCGATTCGCCTGACTTGCTCATAAGATTCCCCCAGCTTAGCCCAGCTAGCGGCCACGCTGGATTGCCACGGCAGCCCAGGCAAGAGCACCTAGGTGCAAATTGTTCTACGGATCGCAGGCGAGAAGGCTACGGCAGAGCAATCGTACAACTATGGCCCTCTTCGCGCAACCCTGCCCAGAACGTATACATGACGCAAATAGGGATCTTATCCTCGCACCATCCGAACTCGGTCTGGATATTGTCTCTGGTCATCATGATCATCGTCGCGATCCGTTCACCATTGCAACTTCTCCGGTTTCCATCAACGTGTGCCGCCGCTGATACCTGACTTCTTAGATGACAGAGAGCCGAGCAATACCAATCGACGAACTCGTCGATCGCATGACTATACCCGCGTTGGCCGTCGACACTGGTCAAGCTGTTCAACACTGCCGTCTTTGAAATTTCAAGATCCGGCAAACGGGAACGGGTTTCGAGATACTTAGGCTGTTTCGTGCAACGCGACTTATGCTTCATCAACCTGTGGCCTCCTCGCCATTGGGCGATCATGCTCCTTTCCCAACGTTACTTCCTGCTTGCCGGTCACTCGCCCGGAACACGGACAGTTGGAGTTTTCGGTTTGGATTGGTCAATGAGCGCCTCGGAGATTACGCACGCATTATGAGAGGACGCCGGCTTTCGGAACGGAAGCAAGCTAGGACGCAGGGCTTTGCCCCCGCACCCCCAGGATTTAGCGCTTTGCTGCCTCTTCCAATGGAAGCGGACAATCACTCGGACATAAGTTCCAGAAGGGCAGACGGTTCCTCGGCACCGGGTTGTTCCATCGCTTTGTCGATGGAAAACGGAAGTCTCAACGCGGCGGCAAACAGGAGAGCATGTAGTCCGCAGAGAAGAATAAAGACACCGGTAAATGCGCTAGAGAGGCTGGCGCTGGACTGTGCCATCCCCAACCTCCATCCCAGGAAGGTCGCGCAGAGCGTAGTCAAAGTCGGTCCGCCGAGACGTTGCACAATGTTGAGCGATGTTGTCGCCATTGGCAGGTCCTGTTTCCTCACAGAAGCGTATGCAGCCGAGATGGAGGGAATGCCGACCGCGCTGAGGCCCATCCCACGCACAAAGAGAGCACACGCGAGCACGGTGAGTACAAGTCCGTGACTGGCCAGCCAGACGAATGGCAGCGTGGCTGCGAAGGCCAGAAATGCGCCTCCAGCCGATACCTTTCGTATCCCGAACCGCTGCGTCAGGGCTCCTATCCATGGATAGGAACAGATCATCCCCACTCCAAGCGGAGCCAGCAACCAGCCCGTCGCACTCGGTGATTGACCACAGGCGCGGATGAGATAGATCGGAATCAGCATTTGGCCCGCGAACGAGATTCCGTTCGACATGAACTGCGTGGTGGCGGACGCAGAGAAGTTTTTTCTCTTGAATAGCTGAAGATCGATGAGCGCCTTGTCCCCTTTTCGAATGGCCATCCTGAAGAAGGCCGCAAGCAGACCGATGGAAAGTAGAAGAGTCGCAAGACCGGAGCGCTTGCCCAGATGATCCGATCCGTACAGGAAGAGCACGAGTCCAGGAGAGAGCAGGGCGAAGCCAGGAAGATCGAGTTCTCTTGACCTGGTCTCTTCGCGATCATTGGGCAGAAAGAGAACCGCCAGGACGATTGCCAATACACCGACCGGCAGGTTGACCAGGAAGAGCCAGCGCCAAGAGGCGTGTTGCAGAATGGCACCGGCGATGACCGGGCCAAGGATCGGCCCCATCAGGATTGGCACAGCCGCGTAGCCCATGAGGCGCGCCATATGCTTTCCGGCAACACGCGCCATCATCATCTGCGTCATCGGAGCCATCAGGCCGCCGCTCATGCCCTGGAGGATGCGAAATGCGATCAACGAGTTCGCCGACCAAGCCAGACCGCATAAGGCGGAGGAGAGCGTGAAAACCGAAAAACACCAGAGGTAGAGAGATTTGGCTCCAATGCGCTCCACCAGCCAGCCGTTGAGCGGGAGCATAAGAGCGAGTGCCAGAAGATATCCGCTGGTGACCCATTGAATCGCTGTGAGGCTGCTGTGCAGATCCACGGCGAGACTGGAGAGCGATACGTTGACGATGGTCGCATCGAGCTGCGAGAGAAAAGAGCCGAGCACCGCGACGGCCGTGATCTTCCAGACCAATGGGTCGAGTCCGCCGGATTCGGCAGAGATCTTAGGCAAGGGAGGCGAGGACCTCATCGGTGGAGCGAACACGAGTGAGACGCGGGAAGATATTTTCAAAGGCGAAACGGTGATGCTCGGCGTTCTGGCTGGAGCAGGCATCTTCGACGAGCACGAAGGCAAAGCCCAGGCCGGTACCCTGACGCGCGGTGGACTCGACGCCCGCATTGGTGGAGATGCCTGTGAGGACGACCGTGTCGATGCCGCGGGATTTAAGCTGCTGATCGAGGTCGGTTCCGGCGAAGGCTCCCCAATGGCGCTTAGTGACGAGGATGTCGCTATGCTGAAAACCAGCCGAAGGAGTGATCTCCGATGCTGCGGCGGGCACTGGCTTGTCGCCCAGGTTGTGCGGTTGGTCGACGGGAAGCTTCATGAAGTCGTTGAGATCGACGCGGACATAGACGACGGGAGCGCCGTGAACGCGGAAGGCGTCGGCAAGTTTTTTGGAGTTTTGGACGACCTGTGCGGCGGTATGTGGCACTGGGTTCATGCCGACGATGGCATTCTGCAGGTCGATGAGGACGAGTGCGGTCTTTTTAGGGTCGAGCTGGAGTTCTGCCATGGTTCCTCTTTATTGAAAATATTTGAAATCGAGGATGGCCTCGATTTCCCTGGATTTAGAATATGAGGATGCCCTCGATTTCGTCAAATCCCGTTCGCGTCGCACCGCAGCAGGAACGCTCGACGCGCCGGTTGGCGGGTTTTCTGGACGCGGCCGCGGAGCTCTTTGTCGAAGTCGGCTACGAAGCAGCGACTATGACGGCGGTCGCGGAGCGAAGCGGGTCTTCTATCGGCGCGCTCTACAACTACTTTCCGGATAAACAGTCCATCGCGTTCACGCTGGTAAATCAATATTCCCAAGAGGTGGAGGCGCATTGGAAGCCGTTGATGGAGCAGGCGGAGATGCTGACCCATGCGGAGTTCGCCGATCGGTTCATCGAGCGCATCACCCAATTCGCCCAGGAGCGTCCCGCCTATCTGAGCCTGCTGGCCGCGCCAATCCGCTTTCGCCGCGACCCTGCCGCCCGAAAGGCTTCACGAATCGCAATCGCAAATGCCTTTCAGGCAAAGAATCCGTCGCTTTCAAAGGAACAGTCTCTACTTGCTGCAAACGTATCTCTCCAGATAGTCCGAGGCATGATGACACTCTATGGGGAAGTAGATCCCAAAGGGAAAATCCTGGTTGTGGCTGAGTTTAAGAAGTTGCTGACGTTGTATCTGAGAGGCGTCTTGTCCGAAGACGAAGCGTCGGCCAAGTAGAGCCCAAATTCCTGCATTTGATTGCGCCCATTTTCATGGGGGCACACAGTTTGGTCTCGGTAGCCGACAAGTGTTCCCCTAATCCCGCCCTTGTTGTCATTGATTTCTCTCTCTGAGTAAGCTCGCCCGAGCGCAATTCGGTTGATTTAACAACTTGTGTTCGCTAATTGGGGAGCTGGATACCTGTTATGTTTTTCCCCATCAATTAGGGTCAGACTGTAAGAACGACCCTGCCGAAGGGGCGGCCTTCAACGAGATAACGCAGAGCATCAGCCGCTTCTACCAGCGGAAAGGCCTTAGCCACCATCGGTTTGATCGCACCGGATTGTAGTAGAGAGACAATAGCGTTCCAAGCGTCAGTAACGGTCGCCTGCGGCTGACGGAACATATTGAGACTCTGGATGCTGGCTTGTGGCACGATGAGATCGGTCACGTCAATGGTCGTCTTACGGCTTGCGGAATACCCCAGTGTTGTGAGGCTTCCTCCCAACGCGAGCGCTTTGAGCGCCTCGCTCAAGACTTCACCACCGATCCCATCGACGACAATGTCTGCACCGTAGCCGTCCGTGACACGGCGCACGCCATCACCCAACTTCTCCAAAGAGGTATCGATGACCTCATTGAATCCGAGCGCCTTCGCCTGCTCGGCTTTCGCATGGTTGGTCGTGCTGGATATGGCGTGTTTTGCTCCCAGAGCTCGCGCCAGTTGTGTCACAGCGTTGCCGACCGATCCTCCGATCGCCGGCGCCAGAACGGTTTTGCCCGGACGAAAACCGGCCAATGTAAGAGCCACTTGGGCGGTGAGATACGCGACCGGAAAGCCTGCAGCGCTCACGTCATCGACATTGTCAGGTATCAGGCAAAGATCTTCCTTCCGTACGGCAATCCACTCACGGTAGGTTCCGTCCTCAAAGGCGCCATAAGCGCCCCAGAACATCACGCGTGAGCCGGCGGGAAAGTCCGGTCCCCCTCCTTCCTCTACTACGCCCGCTCCTTCATTGCCCAGGACTAGCGGCGCCTCCGGGATGTGAAAATTGCCGAAGAGAATCGTATGGTCGAGCGGCGTGACGCCGGCCGCCGTGATTCGCACCAGTACTTTCCCCTCTGTGGCCGCTGGTTTGGAAAGCTCGACGAGCTTCAACGCTTCATAACCGCTAAATTGCTCTGCTCTCATCGCACGCATCTTGGTTCTCCCTTTTCCCTTGTCACTTCCAGCCTGCGCCGCTAGGCCGCTACCCGGAAATTGTTGAGGTTGATCGAGGCCCACCAACAGGTCGCGAATTGATTGGGTCCCTAGCCTTCACCGAGCAAACCGTGTGGATTATTGATATAATCCACATACAGGATTAGATTCGTAATCCTGATTTGATCGCACATTATTTCTGAGGAGGTTCAGATGGGTTATTCCCAGGCCCAAAAGGAGAAAAATCATAAGCGCATCGTTGCCATTGCCTCAAAGAGATTCCGCGAAAGGGGCCTCGCGGGATTCGGAATTGCGGAGTTGATGAAGGAAGCCGGCCTGACGGTTGGCGGCTTCTACAAGCACTTCGACTCTCGTGACGAACTAGTGGCGGAGGCACTCAGTGATGCATTCGGCACCTGGCAGCGCCAAAAGGAAGCTGCTGAATCCAGCGGGCAGCCGCTCTCCTTCGAGAAGCTCATCGACAATTATGCGAGCGATGTGCACCGCAAGAATCCAGGTGCGGGCTGTGCCTTCAGCGCATTGGCCCCGGAAATCGCTCGTAGTGACAAGCGGACTCGTGTGCTTACCTCCGATCAGGTCAAGGCGGATCTTGAGTTGATTGTCGGGTTGCTGCCAGGCAAGGACAAGCGAAAGGCAAGATCGAGAGCGATCTTGACTTTCAGCGCTCTCGTCGGAGCGATGTCGCTGGCCCGCGCTGTATCGGATGAGGCGCTTTCGCGCGAAATCTTGAAGACGGTAGCAGACCTTCTAAAGCATACCGCCTGAAGGCACCAAGATTGAAGGTGGTCAAATCGTTGAGAGACGATCTAGGAGCCAGCGCTATAGCTTTCTTTATGAAGGGAATGTGGTCCCAAACATGGGAAGGCCACTGACGGACTCTGCCTGTGTGGCTTCGTCTTGCAATACATCCCAGTGCTCGGCTAGTAGACCGTCTTCGAATCGGACAATGTCGGCCGCAATCCAGGACGCGGGTCTTCCGATTCCCGAGAAACGGCCATGCGCGATGACGTAGTCGCCTTCCGCGACGATCAGTTGGTTTTCGTAGCGCAACGTATCTGGTGTCGAGCGGACCAAAGCAAACAGCCCTTCCCTTCCTGGTGCAATGTGCGCGCTATGCTGAATGTACTTCGGCGACCAGAAGCGTTCCGCTGCCGGGTAGTCACGTTTGTTGAAGAGAGTGTCGAAGGCTTCGAGAACGATCGCCTTGTTCTGTTCGGGTGTTGTCTTTGGCATATTCAGCTCCTGGTGTTGTGTTCGGATGATTCATAGGTTGGGTAATCGGAATAGCCACGCGGCCCCGAGGCGTAGACCGTTTCCCAGTCCACTTCAGCAAGAGGGGTATTGTCGGCAAACCGCTGCACAAGATCAGGATTTGCGATATATGGACGCCCAAACGCCACCAGATCTGCCATCCCCTCGGCGATAAGGCGATTACCGCGATCCCGGTCCATCTTCACGTTTGCGATCAGAGTGCCTTTGAACAGAGGCCGGAAATACCGGAACATGCCATCGTCGGCCAATTTCTCAAGTGACGTACCAGTGAAGTCGGTGGTATTGCCCATGAGCAACAAGTGCGAAAGATCGTAAGCACTCAATCTCTGAATTGCGTATTCGGTGACGGGCAGAGTTTCGTCGTTGGCTTGAAATGCCCCGCCTTCGTGCATCGGGCTGATCTTGACTCCCACCCGTTGTGAATCGACCTCACTGAGGACCGACTCGATTACCTCGAAAAGAAAGCGCGAACGATTTTCCAGGCTTCCGCCGTATTCATCTTTACGCAAGTTGGTGGTGGCGTTCAGAAACTGCGAGATCAAATAGAGGTAATTGGCGAGTATCTGGACGCCATCGAAGCCGGCTTCCATCGCGTTTCGCGCAGCTCGCGCGAAGTCTGCAACCGTGACTCGAATCTCCAGCTTCGTCAGAGACCGCGGTGTTACCGTCGGCTTTCGCCCCGTCCGCGTGAACGACAGCTGGCCTGGATCGACGTTCGATGCGGACACGGGCCGCGCGCCGCCCCGTAGTTCAGGATGCGAGATTGCTCCCGTGTGCCAGAGCTGTGCCATGATGCGGCCGCCCGCCGCATGGACAGCATCCGTGACACGTCGCCATCCGTGCACTTGCTCTTCTGTCCACAGTCCTGGCGTATCAGCCCAACCAAATCCTTCCGGGCTAATCGCAGTGGCCTCGGCGATGATTAGTCCAGCCGAAGCACGCTGCGCGTAATACTCCGCTTGCAAGGCCGTGGGCACGTGATCGTGCGATTGCGCACGCATCCGAGTGAGAGGTGCCATGACGATGCGGTTAGGCAGGTCGAGATCTCCCATCCGATATGGCATGAAAAGCGTTTGATTTGACATCACATGAACTCCTGCTAGATCGACTGAAGGTGCTTAAGAGATCACTTCGATTGCAGCAACCCGCGTGAGATAAAACGCCAGGTACTCCGTAATGTCGGCGACTGGAGAAATCGTGATGGGATGGTCCGGCCCGGGAATTCTGATCTCTTTCGCGTCGCTCAATGGGGTATTCATTTGTGCTCCTCCTGTTGCCAGTTACAACTTCGAGCCGCCATCGACTGGAATGCTCGCGCCTGTGATCCAGCGTGCCTTGTCCGAAGCCAGGAACGCGACCACGTCGGCAACATCCTCGGGCTTGCCGATACGCTTCAATGCCTGCATTCCCAGCGCGGCCTCACGGCCCGCTTCAGTCCTCGTGAAACTCGACATATCTGTGTCGATTACGCCTGGCGCAACAGCGTTAACGCGTACGCCGTGCGGCCCGAGAATGGCCGCCCAGTTTTTGACCAGCGTCTCAAGTGCTCCTTTGGTCGAGCTGTAAGCAAGAAGGGAAGGGTTTTCCAGACTGGGCTTGCCCGGTACCGCACGGGCTCCAAGGGAAGAGATAGCAATGATGCTTGAGTTTTCACCAAGAATGGGCAGGAGGTGCTGCACCACGAAGAACGGGCCTCGGACGTTTGTGGCAAAGAGATTGTCAAATTCCTCTACCGTGTAGTCAGCGATAGTTGCCGCCTTGCTGATTCCGGCGTTGAGCACAAGCACATCCAGTCGATCGCCGACAATGGACCGCACCTGTTTGGCAAGAAGCGACGCGCCATCCGGAGTTCTCAGGTCCGCCGAAATTGCGTCTGCGCGGCCGCCTTTCGTTTTGATTTCAGCCACGAGAGATTCAGCTTCCTCCGCAGAGCGGCCATAGTGGACCACGACGTGTGCCCCTGCCTGGGCAAGCGCCAGTGCGGTTGCTCGACCAATACCTCTCGACGCGCCCGTCACGAGCGCAGTTTTGCTTTGGAGTGTAGTCATTGTTCTCTCTCTCTTGCCAGTCAGCTGGCGGATAAGACGAGTTCGGCACCTGGGGTCGAAGGAGAGCCGGCTCCTTTAGGCCGTCGGCTCTCAATCAGGTCAGCACAGTTACACTTGCCGTAATACCCATTGACTGAGTGCACATTCGTTCAAGCGTTCATTCCGCCATCCACGGTAAGATTCGCCCCTGTAATGTACGAGGACTCCGGACCGGCGACGAACGCCACCATTGCGGCGATCTCCTCAACATGCCCATAGCGGTCGAGTGCTGTGGCGGCCTTCTGGGGTACCGCCCAATCACCCGAGGCGGGATTCAAATCCGTGTCGATCGGACCCGGCTGGACGTTGTTAACCGTAATGCCCCGGCTCCCGACTTCTCTGGATAGTGCCTGGGTAAACATCTTGACGGCTCCCTTCGTGGCCGCGTAGGGCACAAGCCCGGGCGCAACGGCACGCTCGCCCACGGCCGAACCGACCATGATGATGCGACCACCATCCTTCATATGCTTCAGCGCCGCCTGGGTGGTGGCGAATACGCCGCGGACGTTGATGTCGAGCACGCGATCCATCTCCTCCAGCGTGGTCTCCTCGAACGGTTTCGGAATTGCCGTGCCGGCATTGTTCACAAGCACATCCAGTCGCCCGAAGGTAGAGAAGGCCTTTTCGACCGCAACCTTGACTGCTTCGACGTTGGCAGCGTCCGCCTGGATCGCGATGGCCTTTCCGCCACCGAGTTCAATCGCCTTGACTACGGCCGAGGCGGCGCTCGCGTCCTTCGCATACGTGATGGCTACGCTTGCTCCATCCGCGGCCAGACGCTTCGCAATCGCTGCACCGATACCCCGGGAACCCCCGGTAACGAGTGCCACCTTCTTCGCTAACTTAGACATAAAATCTCCTTGTATTTCTCGGAACAATTCACGAAGCCAATTCGCTAGCGATCTTGCCCGATCGTGTCAGACGGTTATGAACCATTCAGTTCTATATGATGATGAGTGTGAGGCGAGGATGCAGAGATATTGAACTATTTAGTTCTTTATCGGATAATACGTCTATGGGGCGCCCGAAGAACTTTAGCCGAGAGCAAGTGCTGGAGAAGGCGATGCCCGTCTTCTGGAAGCATGGATTTTCAGACACGAGTCTGCAGGACCTGGAACGAGCCACAGGCGTGAACAAGTCAGGGCTGTACACCGAGTTCCGAGACAAGGAAGATCTCTTTGTAGCGTGCCTGCGGCACTACCTGGAGAGCCAGGAGAAGAGAGGCTTTCTTACCAGAGAGCCTCTTGGCTGGAAGAACGTCGAGACGTTTCTTAAGAATGGACCTCTCAACAAGGGGGAACAGCAGGGGTGTTTTTCCGTCAATTCTATGCGGGAGTTCGCGATCCTTCCGGATGAGGCTTATGGGATCGTCACGGAGAATCGAGTGCTATTGCAGCGCCTTCTTGCCATGAACATCGAGGCGGAAAAGCCTAAGATGGCTGCTTCTGCAATTGCGGAGATGGTGCTGTCCTTTTTCTCCGGATTATGCATTGAGCGCAACCTTAAATCTGGTAAAGCCTCGTCGACTCGCAAGATCGAAACCTTTATGACAGCCCTTCGCAGTCTCTAATCTGAGCCGCCTCTACTGCGCTTCGGACAGCTCCTAGCCTCTCCTGGCCTTATCAGGCCGCGCAGAACATCGCGATCTACGTCGAATGCAAACGGTGGCTCATCGTCGCAGTAAACGTCTTTCAAGCGACGGAGGTCAGCCGCAAGCCGGGGCCAAGATATTGAAACGACAGTGGATGCGCGCTGTACCTGAACTCGTACCTTATAGCAGCGTCGACCCGAAAAACTACCCAAAGGCCAGCGCACTAACGAGCGCCGCAAAGCTCTGAATTCACAGAGGATATGGGTATTTTAAGTGGTGCCGGGAGGGGGGGTCGAACCCCCACGACCTTGCGATCGGCGGATTTTGAGTCCGCTGCGTCTGCCAGTTCCGCCATCCCGGCTCGGGAGGTGCTGTTAGTTTAACTCGAAGGGCGCGCACCCGCCTATCACCTAGAGTTTCAGCTGGGCCCGCGAACGAATCGCTTTGTAGGGACACTTTCGCTCGAACTCGGCAAAATTCACTTTAATTCCCAATCCGGGCGCATCCGGCAAGCGCACCCGGCCGTCCTTTTGGGTCGGGTAAGTGCCATCCGTCATCTCCAGGAATAAGTCGTTATCCGCGCCTTCGCATTCGTGGATCAGGAAATTCCGGCATACCGACATGGTGGCCATCGAGGCCATGTGGGCTATGGGTCCGCTGCATTGATGCGGCGCTACCTCTACCCCGTAGGCCTCCGCCATGTTGGCGATCTTGCGCAGCTCGGTCACTCCTCCCGCATGCATGACATCCGGCTGGATGATGGCGGCGCCTTTCACGTCGAGCAGTTGCTTGAACTCGAAGCGCGAGAAAAGGCCTTCGCCGGTGGCTATCGGGACCGGGCTCTTTGCCGCCACTTCCCCGAGCCCCACAGGATTCTCGCGCAATGTCGGCTCCTCCATGAACAGCGGATGATACGGCGCGATGGCAGTGGCAAACTGAATCGCCGAGCGCACGGTAAAGGTCTCCGCACATTCCAGCGCAATATCCACCTGCGAGCCGAAGACCTTGCGAATCGCGGCCAGCTCGGCGACGTCCTGATCCATGCGCTCGAGTTCGGTCGCGGCCTGGGGCAGCGTGTACTTGACCGCCGTCCAGCCCTGCTCGCGGGTACGCGCCGCCAGTTCCGTGACCGCGGCAATGTCGCGCTTGCCGGCGGGAATGGATGCATCCCAATGGGTGAAGTAAACCCGCAGATTGTTCTGGATGGGCCCGCCGAGCAGCGCATAGAGAGGCACACCCAATCGCTTGGCTTCAATATCCCACAACGCCGTGTCGATGGCCGAAAGGCCCGTCATCAGAGCCGGGCCGTTGCGCCAGCGCGTGGCCACGTAGTAGACGCGATCCCAATGCGCCTCCGGTCCGGCGGGGTCCAGGCCGACGTACTCGGGTTCAAGCCAGCGCAGCACGGCTTCGGCTACGTCCGTACGGCTTTCGAGGGTCGCCTCGCCGAGTCCGGTAATGCCTGCGTCGGTGTGCACCTCGACGAACATCAGGTCGCGCCAGCGAACCGAAACCTTGTGGATCTCGAAGCCGGTGATTTTAACTTTTCCGAGCGGGGCCGCTGCTTGAAACGCCGAGGCCAGGGGAACGGCGGCGAGACTCTTGATCAGGGCTCTTCTGTTCACAGTCCGGAATCATATCCCACTGGGCAAGCAGCGCAAAAAGAGGGTAATGATGCCGAGAGCGGTTGAGGGATGCCACGGAGAAGATCAGCCAGCTTTGGCCAGGTGCTTCAGAGTGATCTGGACGACGGCCAGAACAGCCCGATCGGGACCAGTGAGCACATCGCGTTCCGATAACGCGCTATAGGAATCGCGCAGGCGCTCCAAAACTTCCGTGGCGTTCGAAGGCATCGTGAACAGAGGGACGTTGCGTGGCACCTCATTTGGATCAATCATGACTGGCTCTCCTACACCTGATCGAATCGGGGAGACGACGAACGAAACAGCGAGCCCGCTTCATCAGATTTTCCAATGCAAGAGCCCGTGGAGAAACGCCGCTGGAGCGAAAGCATACGGAGTCTCGCGTTGCCAGTCAGCCTTCATCGTCTGGCCGCAGACACGCCAGTACCCGGACGTTGATTACCCGGAGTGCCGGGGTCATTTTCTCTCATCTTGACTGGATCGCCGGGTGGGAGATTCGGCATTCGCACGGAGCCACCGTTTGCCACTCGGGGGCCAGAAAGCGGCGAGACCCTTGATCCGGCTGTCCTGATCGCAAAGCCTGGAATCACGCGTTCCTGCGAAGGCGGGGCGAAAAGGGGTATCTTGGACACGCTCGAATTGCGCGCATGCGGAGGACTTTTGAATGGGACACAAATACGCCAACATCCTTGAAACTGTCGGCAACACTCCTGTGGTCAGGATCAATAAGCTGGGACCGCCGGGGATCAACCTGTTTGTGAAAATCGAGGCCTTCAACCCACTCGGTTCGGTGAAGGATCGTCTAGCCCTGGGCGTGATCGAGGATGCCGAGAAGACGGGAAAGCTCAAGCCGGGGCAGACAGTGGTGGAGGCCACAAGCGGGAATACAGGGATCGGGCTGGCCATGGTGTGTGCGCAGAAAGGCTATCCGCTGGTGGTCACGATGGCAGAAACCTTCAGCGTGGAGCGGCGTAAGTTGATGCGATTCCTGGGGGCTAAGGTAGTGCTTACCCCGGCGGCGGCGAGAGGTTTCGGGATGGTCGCCAAAGCCACGGAACTGGCCGAAACCCATGGCTGGTTTCTCACCCGTCAGTTCGAAAATGAAGCCAATGCCGATATGCACTCGCGGACTACGGCTCAGGAGATATTGCGGGATTTCCAAGGGGAACGGCTGGACTACTGGGTGACGGGTTTTGGCACCGGCGGCACGTTGAAGGGCGTAGCAAGGGTGCTGGCTAAAGAGCGGCCTGAGACCAAAATTGTGGTTTGTGAGCCGGATGACGCGCCGATGGTATCGAGCGGCATCGCGCAGCAACAGAATCCGGATGGATCGCCGTCGGCGCCACACCCCGCGTGGAAGCCTCACCCGATACAAGGCTGGAGCCCGGACTTTGTCGCCAAGCTGGTGGGGGATGCGATGGACACTAAGCGCGTCACTCAGGTGCTCCGCATCAGCAACGCGGAGGCCATACGCTGGAGCAAAGAGCTTGCCCGCAAGGAAGGAATTTTCGTGGGCATCAGCTCGGGCGGAACCTTTGCGGCAGCCCTTCAAGTTGCTGCAGCGGCGCCCCAGGGAACAACCATTTTGTGCATGCTGCCGGATACGGGAGAGCGGTACCTGAGCACTCCACTCTTCGCCGACGTTTCCGTCGACATGACGCCGGAAGAGGTGGAGATTTCACGATCGACTCCGAGCGCGTGGCTGCAACCGGCAGAGGTGAAATGAGCGAGGAAAAGACGATGAGCCGATTCGAGCTCGAAGAAGAGGGCGAGACTGCATACCTCGAATTTGAGCTCGATCATGCAGGATGGATCACGCTCTGGCACACTGAGGTGCCTCAAGCGCTTCGCGGGCGAGGTGTGGCTGGAGTGCTGGCGAAGACGGCGCTTGAATACGCTCGCGACAACAATCTGAAAGTGGACGTGATTTGTCCTTCGGTGGCGAACTATCTCTCCAGGAATCCGGAGTTCCAGCCTTTGGTAGGGAAACAGTGAGAAGACTCGAAACACCAGGCATTTTGAGGACCTGTCCATTTCCCTGGTCAATCCATGGGAAGCGTAGACGAGCGAAAGGTCGGTGCAAACGCAAGCTCGAAGTGATGACTGCAAGGCAACGGCTGAGCTTAGGGAATCACTAAATATTGTTCCAGCTTGCCGTCGGGCATCTGGTAGGTGGTCACCTTCAGCTCGCGATCGGGAAAGGTGACGGTAAAGATTCGGAACATCATGCCGCCGCGCGCTTCCTGCTTGGTTTCCTTGAAGCTGAGCGGTGGTCCCAACGGTTTCAGGCTGGAGGCAAAATCCTCCACCGTCTGCTGGTTGAAATAGGCGTTGCAGTAGTTGGTGAAAAGACTGCGGTCGATGTGCCCGTCGGCGAGGCCATTGAAGATAGCGAGCGCCTGCGCCTCCTCCTTGGTTGGGGCTGATGCGGGGAGGCCCAATACCATGGGCACGATCCTATCGGCAATCAAGCGTGCCGCATGAGTGGCCATCTGATTGGTGAGGACGACGATAGCCGCACGGTCGTCTGGAAATACTATGTTTTCCGAGACAAACCCCGAGACCTCCCCCGAGTGCTCAATAAAGTTGTGGCCGTCGCGCTTACCCAAATCCACCCCGAGGCCGTAACCGGTGTTGGCGCCATTTTTGAGCAGGACGGGGGTCAACATCTGCACATAAGAAGCTGGTTCGAGCAGGGAACGATTCATCATGCTGATGTCCCAAAGCGCGAGGTCGTGGGCCGGCATGGCAAGCTCGCCGGCAGCGAACATCCACCCAGCACCTTCCTGGGGTGAAGGACGTTCGGGTCCGAGGGCGTGACGCTCATAGCCGGTGGGGTCGGTGGCGGGCAACTTGCTGGCGTCTGTGTCGTAGACGTTGTCCATACCCAAGGGCACGAATATGCGTTTCTTCAACAGATCGATCAGGGGCATGCCGCTGACCTGCTCCACAATGCGGCCGGCGATTACGTAGTTGGTGTTGGAATACTGCCACTGCGTGCCGGGATCGAAATCCAACGGCTTTTTTGCCCATACATCCAGAATGTGCTGCGCGGTCGTGGGCACCATCATGGAGGTCATGACGTAGTCCTCCGGCCAATAATCCTGGTAGCCCGAAGTGTGCGAAAGGAGCATGCGGATGGTGACTTCCCTGGCCCGCGACAGGTCGGGCAGGTACTTCGAGACGGGATCATCCAGGGTGAGCTTGTGCTCCTGGGCCAGGAAAAGTACAGCAGCCGCGGTGAACTGCTTGCTGATCGATCCGATGGAGTACTGCATTTGCGGGGTGGCCTCCATTGGTGGGGAGAGCCGGGCCAAACCATATGCCTGGAGATAGGCGATCTGGCCGTCCTTGACGACGGCAATCGAGGCGCTGGGCACTTTGGTCGAAGCCAAAACCTGGTTGGCGGCGGCATCGATGCTGGATTTCGTGTCTTGAGAGAGCGTTGACTCAGCGCGGAGCGCCGGACCGATCATGAGGGACAGCAGAGTGAGAACGAGCAGAGGTTTCGACATGCTGGCTCTGATTGTAAGAGGAGCCAAGACTGTCCGCGTTTTTCGTCATTTCCAGAAATGCGTCTAAACTACTCGGGCGCGCTGGAGGATCCATCATGCTTACCCGTAGAGAGTTTACCCGCCTGGCGATGGCCGGGGCTGCTTCCCAAGTGGTTTCTCCGCTGTTGGCACAAGGGGGCGATCGCAAGATCGGCTATGGGATTATCGGCCTGGGCCGCATTTCCATGGATCACTTCATGCCTGGAGTGCTGGCCAGCAAGAACTCGAAAATCACTGGGCTGGTGAGCGGGCATCGCGATAAGGCCCTGGCACAGGCGGCTAAGTATGGGGTACCGGAGACCTCAATCTATAGCTACGAAAATATGGACGAGTTCAAGAACAACCCGGCGATTGACGCGGTGTACGTGGCACTGCCCAACAGCATGCATGCGGAGTACACCATCCGTTCTGCACGCGCGGGCAAGCACGTGCTGTGCGAGAAGCCGATGGCCACTTCGGTCGCGGATTCGATGGCGATGATCAAGGCCTGCAAAGAGGCGAACAAGAAGCTGATGATCGCGTATCGCTGCCACTACGAACCAACAAATCTGCGGGCCATGCAGCTTATCCGGGAAGGCAAGCTGGGCAAGATCCAGGCGATCGAGAGCGCCAACGGCTTCAGGGAAAGGTCCGGCGAATGGCGGCTTGACCGCAAGCTGGCCGGCGGCGGCCCGTTAATGGATATGGGCGTGTACTCCCTCAACGCCTGCCGCTATCTCACGGGCGAGGAACCGATCGACCTTAAGGGATATTCGTCGGTCATCGATCATGACGGACGGTTCGACACGGTAGAAGAGAATGTGTCGTGGACGATGAAGTTTCCTTCCGGGGCGTTGGCCAGTTGCAACACCACATATGGCGCCTCAATGAGCGGGTTTTACCGGGTGCATGGGTCGATGGGTTTCTTGTATGCGGAGCCCGCGTTTATCTACCAGGGGCTTCACCTTACGGCCCAGTTTGCTGACCCGGCGGGAGGTAAGCCCATCATGCTCGATGAGCCAAACGCGAGTAAGGACCCGTCACAGTTCACTGCGGAAGCCGAATACTTCTCTGATTGCATTGTCAAGGATCAGACACCGAAGACGGCCGGCGAAGAGGGTTTGCTCGACATGCAGTACATGTCGAAGATCTATGAGTCATGCGGATTGCCGTCGCTGTAAGGGAGGACAGAGGGAAAGGTAAGGACCATTCTCACCTGGGGTTATGTCACGGGACTCAACCGACCTCTACCAGGAGGATCTCAGGTCTCAAACTCGAGACCCACGGCACCCGGGCAGGCTTGGACACCCTTCCGTTGTATTGTTGATCGGCTGATAGAAGCTGATCTAGTATGGAGCCCTCGCTGTGCATACTTTCGGGCATCGCACTGGGCACAGTCATTGCGACATTTTCGAAGTCCGCTCAGCAGGCGCAGCTCACCAGCTTTTTCGTTAACCCGCTCCTCACCACAGCTTCGGGCGCGGTGACGCCCGCGGAAGCGGTTCCGCACTGGCTGCAGCCGTTAGTGTGGATCAACCCGATTCGCCATTTCAGCGTGATTGCCCGCTCCAACATGATCAAGGGCACGGGTTTCGCCGGGTTGTGGGGGAACTTTCTGATCCTGGGCGTGTTCACGCTGATTCTGGTGGTGCTCAGCGTCTGGCGCTTCCGCAAAATGCTGAGCTGAGCGCTATGAGACCGGGTGCCGAAAGAGTTTCGCAGGGATGGTGAAGTTAGCCCTCAGGACGCAGGTCCCATAAACGGTCACTTGTTTTGGATGTTTTAGCCGCCGGCCATTGCAAGATACCTCAACGCGGCGACTTACGATGCGGGATACGAGGTGCTTTTAACCCGTTGCTGAAAACTCCGTAACTCGAAGGTTTGCGGCCGGAGGGGGCGGGATCTTTTATAAAATTCGATAAAATTTGGCTCTTTTTGCCTATATTCGACTTCAGCGGCTGTGCGCGAATTCGCTTAGTTTGGCGGAATAGGGCAGTTTCACGGAGTTGATTGCGTCCAGAGCGACATCAAAGAAGCTGGTGGTTGGAGCGGAAACCCGGTTCCCCGGTTGCGGGATGACGAAGGGGTTAAGTTGGCCGGCATCGTGGGCGAACGGAGGCTCGGGGACGCGGGGCGCGACGGGCTCGGCCGGGGCTGAGGCAGGTTGATCGGCCGGCTGCTCGGCCGCGGCAGGCTGGTCCTTGGGTCGCCAGCCGGAGCCGTCGATTTGCGCATTGCGGGGCGTGGGGACGGGTTGCGTCGCGGATGGGGCGAGGCGGCGGTCCGGGATGAAGCCTTCGATGGCTGCGATCATGGAGAGGGCCTTGATCTGACCGGCAATGCTGCCCCTCGTCGCTTCGGAGCTGAGAGCGGCCAGCTCCCAGAGCCGCGTGAGGATCCGGTCGCGACCAAGGTTCAGCTTGCGCAGCCTGTCCGCTTCCTCGTCTACCAGCTTTTCCCTGACGGCGGCGCGGTGCTCCATCATGTAGGCGCGAACGCGGGGTTTGGATTTGGTATAGGCGGCGGTGTCGGGATTCAGGCCGACGGCTTCCGCAGCGCGGCGGTCGTTCATGGTTCCGGACAGGATCAGGTGAGCAAAGGCCATTTCCTGATCGGTGATGGGATCGGTGACCCGCGGCACGCCGGGGCAGGCAGGGTTTTTGGGCATAGAGAATCCTCGTTCCTCGGTTGGGTTCAATCGAGCTTCTATTCGGGCGTGATGGTGATTTTAAGACAGGGATAGGGCGTGTTACCGGATAGCGGAAAAGCTATCCTTCGCTCACGCGGAAGGCCGATACCACCGGCGACTGCCGGCTAAGCGCGGTTGCGTGAGAAGCCGCTGCCTGCCGATTTCGTCTGCTTTGAGGAATACCATTTCTTGAGAATTGACGCCATGGGTGGGACGCATTTTTTTAGGGCACCATGGTACCCGCTCAAGGGTTACTCGGGTTCGAGTCACGAGAGCAGGGCGATCGCCGGCAGGGTGTGGCGACAGTCGCTTGTCCGAGAAGCCGTTTTCTCGGCCGCTTGACGAAGACGAATGGCTCGATGAGTGATTTGGCCTATTAGCAACAATTGAATCAGAATCGGTAGACACAAGCCTCCCGGTAGGTAAATGGCTCACCAAGACGTCGGACCGAATCGCATGCCTTACCAGTCCATGTTTGCCGCGTCGTCAAATTGTCGGCTCAAACCGCGCACAAACTCTTCCATTACGTCGGTCGATCGCATCGCGCTCAAGTAGGTACCATCGCTTGCCATTGTCAGTAGGAGCGGAAGCCCTGAGTCCTGTATGTAGATACGAGCAGCCTCACGCTGTCCGGACCAAAGATGGGCGATGAATTGTTCGATCACCTCGAGTGCATTGGATTCGTCGAAGGCGATCCCGCTATCAATGGTGACTCCATAGCCCCCTCTCTCCTCCGTGAGAAGGACGGGCACTGCACCAGCCCCAGAATGGAAGTGGAATGCTTCACCGCGCTTCCCGAATGCTCCATGAGCCATGAAATTGCGCAATTGTTCTTTTATAGCAGAGAGCTTCTCGCACAAGTCTTTTGTGTGGTCATCGTCTAAATCAAGGGCACCGGCTAACTTCTTATACCAAGATGAAACTGCAAGCTTCGCAACGTCCGAGCCTGTCTTTGCCTTACCAGTCAGAATTGCAATATGAATAAACACATGCTCAGTCCAGCTAAAGAAAGCGTCAATAGCAGCTTGGGCCATCCACTGCGATTGCTTCCGGAGCTCATAAGCAGGGAATATCCACGTCTCGCCACCATTTTCGTGCTTTTCGATGATTCTTTCCTCTGACCGTCGGTCCGTTTCGTCATGAAGGCCTTTGTACATTTTTAGAAAATATTGATAGCGGCCGAATAGTTCAATACTCTTATTCACTACATTCAGCTTTGACTTCACAACAGCCTGTTCCGCAAGCCAGCCAAGGAACGGCTTTGCCGCTTTCACCCCCTGTTTGATCAGCTTGACGATTTCCTCACAAGCTGGCTCGTCGATTTCCGGGTCTTGAACGAAAACACCGACCCCGAACTTACGGTGTTCGATGAGATATGCCTTCCCGTCGAGATCGATCGGTACAGACCATGCAAGTTTTTCAAACTTCCCAAGATTGCGGAAACCGAGAAGTTCAACGAGCAAGAAATACACGAGGTAATACTCAGGCAGCATCTGTCCGGCCTTGCTCCTTTTTGCACTGAAGAGTGTGTCGTTCCGCGCTTTGGTGTTGTCATCTATCGGGCGAATTGGTGCAATCGCTTCGAGAGCTGCTTTTCGTATTTCTGCGAAGTCCTCAGGTACTGCCGTTCCTTGATGAACCATTCTTTTGACCCTTCCTTGAATCAGGTCAAGCAGGCAACCAATCTCAAATCTGCCCATAGACCAATTCTCGCGGTAAGCTCAGCCCGTCCGATTCCCCTAAGCATACTGCCCGATAATTGGGGCACGGCCAAGGTAGAGCGTGCCGCAACGGAACCCAATTATGCGCTGCTAGCGATAAACATACCTCATTCTCAGTTGATGCCAATTCGCCGACTCACTCATCGAGATGGGGTTCAATGAGTGCAAAGCCCTATTGGCGAGAGTTGACTTCGGGGTTGCGAAGGTTTTTTGAAACTCAGACAATTCTGGGGTTCCTATCCCACGGTTGAAATTGGTATTTCCCATTCATCGTCCGGTGACAGTACTGCGAGGTCGTACACTTGGCCCGGGTAAACGTGGTGTCCCCGAGTTTCCCCGAGTTTCCCGCATCTAGACGAAGTCTGCGTCCCGAGCACGGGGCCGTCTGGTGATGCCAGGCGATTGATTGCCGCGAAGCCGGTTCTCGTCCAAGTGAAGACCTAGCAACAGACGGACTAACCCCGTAGCTAACGTTATGGGTTATTCAGTCCGTCCCATTGATGCCCCGAGTCTTTCTGAGGAGCAAAAACCGACGCGGCGCCGAGGGCAAAAGAGACAATCCGATTCCCAAAGTGATGGCGGCTCTCTTCATGGTGTGATCGGACCATCGGCCTCGGTTCCGACGCGCCAGCGGTCCAGCAGATACGCGTACCCGGATGGTCCCCCATTCGTGAACGATCCCGGCGGCGGCCAGCTTACGATGTTCCCGGTCGGCGGCTGGATTTGTGCGAGAGCCACGTGCCATTCGCCGGGTTTGAGCGCAAGCGGAATGCGTGTGGTTTCTGTGGGCGTCTTTGGAAGATGTAAGCTCACCACTTGCGCAACGAAACGCTCGTTGGTAAGTGTGATCACCGTTCCATTTATACGGCCATCGTCGGAGTCGCGCGCAATATCGGTTCCAGTTATAGCCCGATGCACTTCATCAAGCCTTCCGATCCACATCATCGTCGGTTGGGGAATCTGGAAAGTGTTCTTGAACGCAACGCGTTCGTCTTTTCGGTAGAAAACGTTCGGTGCGCCTCGGCCCTTCACACTGTCATAGACCATCGCCATCTTCATTAGCCATCTGGCGAGGACCTCCTGCTGTGCGGAATCGAGTGATACCGTCTGATCCTCAAACATGGGGATGAGAATCGGAGCTGCCTCGGTCTCCAGGGTACTCATCCAGCCGTTATTGCACGTTCCGCAAACAGTCTTTACCTGAAGTTCGATGTTGTTCAGGATTTTATCGGGACCGTTGCCGATCTTCAGCCGGAAGGCGCCCAGGTCTTTCCGCTCGAGAATCCACTTCGGCCAGACATGTTCACGGCTGCCGGACGGGTTGTCGCAAAAGATGCAGTTTGTCATAAGACCCACCCATGATAGATGAAGTGTGCTGTCATCGACGGGAAACAAGCGGCCTACTGAAGGCGTTCCGGGCATATAAGTGATTTGTTCCTAAACTCATAAATCACTGAGTTGGGTTTCCTACTGGCTTAGTTGAGCTTTTAAATCCCGGTGGTATTACTCCCTGAAAGGGATTTAAAACGACCCTTTTCACTGTTCCTTCGGTCCGGAACATACTTTAAGACGGGAGGCTAAGCGGCTGTGGTAGGGTTACAATCGGAAGAAACAATGAGCGCAAACTGACCGCGGGAGCAACGCTGCAGAAACGATGTGGGGCGGTCGGGACCCTTCGGGACCGTGAACCGAACTTGGTCAAACTCGCCACGGAAGAACGCGCTGGAATTCGCTGCTTGGTAGGGGGCCTAAGATGTCGAGCATTCAAGATGAGATTTTCGAACAGTTCTACTCGACCTTAAAAAAGGCTGACAACTTCGACGATGAACGTGTCGAGCAGCTGCGCGCTATATTTGACGGAAAGAAGAAGCCGAAGACGGTCGAGGTCATTAGGGTGCTCTCCGAAGATGCGAAGGAGAGTTAACCGTGATCCAGATCGAATCGATTCACATTCAGGAATTCCGGGGAATTCGGGATCTGACGTTAGAGATGAACGGTTCGAGCTTCGTCGTGTCGGGCCCGAATGGATCGGGTAAGAGCGGCGTCGTGGATGCGATTCAATTCGCTCTGAGCGGAGAGATTGGCCGCCTTAAGGGCGCCGGCACCGGGGATCTTTCGCTCGCCGATCATGGACCACATGTGGAGCGACGCAGCGATCCCGAGGCCGCCTGCGTCAGCCTCACCGTCTACATCCCTCATCTTTGCAAGTCGGCCACCATCACAAGAACAATCAAGAAGCCAAAACAGCCGAAGATTGTTCCTAACGATTTAGCGGTGGAATCAGTTTTTAGGGAACTAGCAGACCACCCAGAGTTGACTCTTGCTCGCCGGGAAATAATCAAGTTCATTGTCACGGAAGCTACGCAGCGATCACGGGACGTGCAAACCCTGCTAAAGCTTGACGCTATCGATCAGGTCCGAGCAACGCTGAAAAGCACAGAAAACAAACTCAACGCGGAGCATACCTCGGCGAAGACACACTCCGACAGCGCGGAAGAAAGCTTAAAGCGCCACCTGGATATTCCCATCCTCACATCGTCGGATCTTCTCGCGGCCGTCAATAAGAAAAGAACATTTCTGGATCTTCAGTCGCTCGTGGATTTGAAGAAGGATACAGATCTCTCCGAGGGACTGGCCGCGGGCAGCGGTCCGGATGTGGTCGGACAGAACAAAGAGTCGGCACTTGCAGATGTCAAGGTGCTCGCAGAGGCGATCGAAAAAGGCATCGAGTCTTCAATAACGATAACCGTCGAATCGCTGTTGAGGAATATCGTCAAAATCGAAGCTGACCCTTCCCTTCTGCCGATGATCCGGCGTCATTCCTTCCTTGAAGCAGGTTTGCATTTGATAGACGGGCCCCAATGCCCGCTGTGCGATACCGAATGGGAGATCGAGAGACTTCGGTCGCACATCCGGGGGAAGCTGAACAAATCTAAGGAAGCGCAAGCGTTGCGCGATCAAATATTGGGCTTCGGCCACACGGTTTCGGCGGAGATCATTCGTGTGCGCGGTTGGATAGAGCCGCTCAGGAAATTGCCCGAAGCTCAAGGCGAAACGGCGGCCCGGTTAAGCGAATGGTCTGGAGGACTACTTGCCTTTTCCCAGAGCCTGGCGTCCCTCGATGGCATACTCGGAGCACGAGAAAGGATCGAATGTGGCTGGGCGGCGACGCCCGCCAAGCTCATTGAAGACCTGAAGGTCGTCCGCGAGAAAATCATAGCGCGACCGGACAAGAGCGCCACAATCGAAGCTACTAAGTTTTTAGTGGTTGCCCAGGAGAGACTCAACAATCTCCGGGCTGCCCGACGAAATGCGGAGGCGAAGAAATCCAACGCTTCAAGGGGGCGGACTGCCTATAAAATCTACAACGAAATTTCAGAGGCCACGCTCCTCACGCTCTACCGAAAGGTTGAGGAAGAATTCGGATCGTACTACCGTTTTATCAATCAAGACGACGAAGGGGAATTCAAAGCCCGATTTGAACCGAGCGAAGGAAAACTGGGGCTCCTAGTTGACTTTCACGAGAAGGGCATGTTCCCACCAGCCGCATACCACAGCGAAGGACACCAGGATGGCATGGGCGTTTGTCTTTACCTTGCGTTGATGCGACGTGTCTTGGATAAGGATTTCACTTTCGCCGTCTTGGACGACGTTGTGAGCTCGGTAGACTCGGAGCATCGCAAGCAATTCTGTAAGCTCCTCAAAACGAAGTTCTCCAACACCCAGTTCATCATCACGACCCACGATCAGGTCTGGGCCAGGCAATTGCGCACCGAAGGCGTCGTCAGCGCGACTACCGCGGTCAGCTTCCAAACGTGGACGGTCGAGACCGGTCCCGTGCTCGACGAAGTTGGCGAGGTCTGGGACAAGATAGACGCCGATCTCGCCAAGAACGAGGTGCCGACAGCCGCGGGTCGCCTGCGGCGTCACCTCGAATTTGTCGCCGCCGATCTCGCAGACGAACTTGGCGCCAAGGTCAGCTTCCGCGGTGATGGAGGGTACGACATGGGCGAGTTGCTAAGCGCCGTGATCGGCCGGCAGGCGGAGCTCTTGAAAACCGCAATGAAAGCAGCCAAATCATGGGGTGACACCGAGGCAATCGCCAAAATCGAAGAGCTGCAGCAGACGCGACAACAAATCTTATCGGAAAAAGAGGGCGAACAGTGGGTCATCAACAAGGCAATCCACTACAACGAATGGGCCGCTCTTTCCAAAAATGACTTTAAACCGGTGGTAAAGGCATTCAGAGAACTGCTTGAACAATTCCGATGTACCAAGCCCAACTGCGATTCTTGGCTTTCCTTAACACCGAGGAACAACCCCGTCGATCTGCGTTGTGCTTGCGGCGCTTCTCGCCTTAACCTCCTCGGCAAATGAGGGTTACGAGGGTTATGACTTGGCGGTACCTTTTCCTCTCCCAGTCGGAGGTGGCTAGCGAAGGAAAATCAATGACCGTAGAGATACCCAATTGGATTCGAGTTAATATTCGCTGGTGGACCATCACAGCTTCCGACCAAGCTGACTGGCCGTTCCACCTGAGAGGGAAATTGGGGCCCGTGATACGCGATGAGAAACGAAGAGGGCCACAAATCTACCGTTTCGTCTTCCAGGGCACGCCTAGCCCATCGTGCTACGTCGGAGAGAGCGAGCGTTTCGAGATCAGGGCGCGCGGCTATCACCGCACGCTCAACACCGTGCGTCGCGTCATACCCACTCCTCAAATGACGCGCGGGAGCCTCGATCGCGCGATGAGGGCTCTGAATCGAGATTCCAAAGTCAGGGTGGCTGCGGCGATTCAAAATGCAGAAATAGATGGGGTGAAGGTCGAACTTCAACTGTTGGATTTCCCCGAATTTAGCTTCAACAATGTCGGCATTTCTCGAGACTCGCTATCTAATCCGTTTCACCGAAACTATGTTCTTTGCGTTCTGCGACCAAGACGCTTGCCTCTCACTTCCTATGCATGGAGCGTCTCAGGATTCGCGTCAGGTTCACCTCAGGCGACAAAGCGCCTCGCCGATCCTCGATGGCCCCTCCCTTGCGTCGCGAGACATTTGGCATCCGACGCAGGCCTTCATCCGTGTTTTTCACAGGGGTCCCCGTGTACGCTGTTTGCTTGCGGACCGTGCGCACCGCATCGGGCAAAGATTGCGAGGGGTGACCGTGTGATTTCGAATCGAAAAAGTTGTTGAGATGATTCGTTTGGGCAACGAGAATCGTAATGTCGACTACAAAGGGGCTTTCTCGTGGTCCGATGCGGACCTCGACTTGAAATGCGGGATCGTAAAAGATGTACTCGCGTTTTCAAATACGAGAGACGGCGGCTCCATTCTCATCGGCGTAAACGACGAAACGGGCGAGCTGGAGGGCCTGACGCCGGAGCAATCCAAATCTTTTGACCAAACGAGCTTAAACAATTTCATCGACAAATACGCGACGCCTCGACATTCGTCCAACGTGCACAGGCTGACCATCGAAGGCAAATTGCTGGTGGTTATAGAAATACCCGAGTTCCCCGATGTCCCGATCTTGTGTGCACGCGACGCAAACAGCTCAAGGAATCCAGCTAAATTGATTTTGAGAAGGGCTGCGCTCTACAAACGCACGGGCCGAGCGACGTCGGAGGCGATTGAGGACGTTGATGAGATGAGGGAGCTCATCAACCGCGGATTTTTGCGGCATCAAGATGACCTCCTTCGCGCTTTCAATCAGATCGTGCGCCCCGATCAACTCCTGGACAGTGAATCGGAGGCGGACAAATTTAACGCTGAAATCGCCAGCGCGGAAGCCTATTTTTCTGGTCACTCCGAGCTTTCTAGCCAGCCTGGTTGGATCGTACAGTTACGTCCGGAGAGGTATGACGCTAAGCGCGTGCCCTCCTCCTCCGAGCTGCAGCGTCTCATCAGGGACTCTGCGATCAGTATCCGTGGCTGGACGTTTCCGATCGCCGGGCATATGAGTACTGCACGGTTTTCCAATTTTGAGTTGGGCACTCAGAACATCCTCGATGGGCGCGGGGATAGGCCGGAAGGGCTGAGGGCATATAGAAGCGGCCTATTTTTGTGGCGTTCCAGGCATCGGGGAGGACTACTGGCAGGGTCTTGACGGGAAGATATCATTCGTTGGCCTCATCTACAGCGTGACCGAGTGGGTTCTTTTTGCACAACGATTTTTCGAAAGGCTTGTATCAGTCGAAGAGAGGATCTCGCTTTCAATACGAGCCTCTGGCATGAAAGGGCGGATGCTGGTATCAATGACTCCCGGAGCTTTTATCCGAGAGGGATACACTATCCAAGTCGACAATTTCGAAATCAAAGAGAGCGTGGGAATCTCAGACCTACGATCCGAACCCGACACGATCGCCCGGAAAATAATCGTAAAAATCTTCGAGCTTTTTAATTGGAATGATCCAAGTGAGAACCAGATTAATGGCTGGCAGCAAAAATTCATGAGACGCGATTTCTGAGGGCGCTTTGAGTGGTGATCTCCTTGAGTATTGGCGAGTGTTCGTGGCTGCGCGATGCGGTTAAATCTCTCGACCCGGAGATCGGGTCAGACGAAAACAATCACCGGGGTCGGTGGTTGCGGAAATTGTGGTGACCACCTTCGTCCGTCCCGAACGGCCCCTAGCACAAGTAGGCTGTAATCTTAACCCCCGATGGCCCGTGCCGCCTTTCTCTGCTACCTCAGCCGCGGCAATCAGTTTCCACCGCTTTGCGGTAAGCCCTTCCAATCAAATACCTGTCTTTGTCGCGTAATGACAAATCTGCCGGCGCCCCCTTGATCACAGCCTGCTTATACGCCTGATAATCGGTCCACAGCTTGGCCGAAAAGTAACGGTCTGGGTGGTAATCCCACTGCAACTCTCCACACACCAATACGTCATAAACAGTGAAATCGTCGGGGTACAAGAGTGTCAGGACGGCGGTTGCGGTCGGCAAAGCAAACTCCCACGCCACCATCAGGATTTCAAGCTTCTCACGAAGCCCTGAGCGACCATGTAGCTCAGCCGCAATTTGTGAGACCGCGTATTCAAATGAGCTTTTGGATAGCCGCTTCAGACGCTCTCGGTGGTAGTTCTTGGCTCTATTAGCCTTCCACGCGAGCATCATGTAGAAGTCCACGGGACCCAGTGTTCCGCTCTCCCGGAATCGCTGTCCCACATCGAGGAGATAGGTCTCGTCGTCGTAAAAAATTCTGTAATCGATATCGTCAGACATAAGCAGTTCCTGCTGCCGAAAGCTGGAGCGTGAGGTGCGCAGGCCCAGTCTTGCCGCCGCCCCATTCTACAGATTAGAAATCAATGCCTCCCCCTAGAAAATCCAGGAAATTACAGACTCACGGGATCACTGAGACGCGTGGCTTCCGTGTGTCCGATTCTCTTCCCATTTCGCAGAGTTGGTCGGCTTTGGCCGTAAAGTCGGCATCTCGTACACTTGGCCGGCTTCGGACACCCCTTCCCAAGAAGACAAGTTTGCTCGTCTCAGAGAGATTATCCGTGATCTTGCCGCATCCGCAGATATTGAAGAAGGCTACCAGGACATGCGCGAAGCTTTCGAGATCCTGACAGAACGGGAGAAGTAACCATGACAAAAACCGCGATTGCAAGTCCGTCCTAAGCTTCGGGATGCGTGTAAGGCGCTCGATATTCCTGGCGCAACAGTGCATTTGCCTCGGAATCTCCGACCACGAGCTGCTTCTCTGGATCCCACGCCAGGCTTCGGCCCAGCTTCATCGAGTTGTTCGCCAAAATGCACGAGGCGGTTGAAATGTAGCCCTGCTCGATGTCGGATACCGGATGGCTACGCGCGTCGATCGAGGCAAGAAAGTTCTGCATATGATGCCGGATGGCGGGCGCGACGTGTTTCTCGAGTTCCTTTTCCGTCTTGTCCTCGGGGTATTGTTCCAACTCGTAGGTAACGTCTTGATGAACTGGCTGTCCGCCCCCGACGGGAATAAAGTCATATCCCATCACGCTCACCTTTAGCGTTCCCTTGTCGCCGTAGAATGTCGCGCCCCATGGATACTCTGGATCTGCGGCCTCGCCCCAACTGCGGTGCTGCCACACGACTCGAAGATCCTGGAAATCGAAGGTGGCTGTCTGGGTATCGGAAATGTTGGCCTTGCTCTTCTTATCGACAAAGATTCCACCGGTGGAATCAATCTTCGTTGGCCAGCCCAATCCGAGCATCCACCGTGTCATATCAAGCATGTGGACGCCCATGTCACCCACAATGCCGTTCCCATACTCCATAAAAGCGCGCCAGCCTCGCGGGTGAACCAAGCTGTTATAAGGCCGCATTGGAGCAGGACCGGTCCAGGCATCGTAATCCAGATTCGCGGGCGGCGCGGTATCGGGGGGATTTGCCGTCGCGCGCATGTGGTAGTAGCAGTAGATCTCGACAAGCGCGATCTTCCCGAGCTTACCCTCTTCAATGAAGCGCTCTTTTGCCTCGACCAGGTGAGGCGTGCTACGGCGTTGCAGGCCAACCTGGACAACGCGATTGTTGTGGCGGGCAGCGGCTAGCATGGCCTTGCCTTCCAGAACGTCGCGGCTAATCGGTTTCTGAACCAAGATGTCCACGCCAGACTTTGCGGCTTCAATCATGATCAGGGCATGCCAGTGGTCGGGCGGTGCAATCAGCACCAAGTCCAGATCTTTCTCGGAAAGCATCT
Source organism: uncultured Acidobacteriaceae bacterium (assembly GCA_963717225.1). GTDB lineage: Bacteria > Acidobacteriota > Terriglobia > Terriglobales > Acidobacteriaceae > PALSA-350. The sequence goes on from CAVQWB010000048.1 coordinate 283,472, forward strand.
TTCGATAGTCCGAGTAGGTGCGAGGCCGCTTCTTGGAACGCTGCCGGGCGGCGGACATGTCGGCGGCGTTCGAGAGCATCTGCGAATCGACGTCACGTAAAGAGACGATCTCGACCGGCGATACCTGCACCAGCCGGAACAGATCCGATTTTCCATACCATCCACAACCGATCAAACCGACTCGCCGACGTTTGTCGCGATCATACTCTTGCGCGGGCGCTACGGCGGCCGCAGCCAACCCGAGGGCAGCGGTGTGGAGGAATTCACGTCGATTCATAGGAATACCGGCAAAGCGAAAGCAGTGTCCTAGTATATTCTGTCGGGAGCAACAGATACACGAGTCGCAGAATCGCTACTTCGTGTCCGCTAACACGTTCTTGAAGCTTGGCGCTGGCTTCTCATCAAACGCCGCCAGGCACATTCGCGACTGAAACCAAAGATACCCTGGCGTCGGCCCAAGTTCCTGATAGTGGTCATTGAAGAACGGCTCCACGCTCGCGCCCTCAGGCACCGGGTTCGGAAAGTTGTGCAGGATTGCCTCGAATACTGTTCTCTGATGCGCAATCACGCCAGGATCGTGTTCGTTCCAGTACGCCGCCGCAATTCGGTCCGCGCCAAACTCGATCGCGTATGGCTTGGCCGTCTTCTCCGTAATTCCACGGCATGCCTGGACCCAGTGTCCCATCTCATGCACGATCACCCAGTGGTGTACCCCATCCTCAAACTCTTTCTTCGCGATGGCCTCCGTCGCATTCGGCCCCATGAAGCGATAGAACATCTGGCTTTCTTCCGGCTTCAGCAAACTCCACGCGGAAGTCCGCAGGGTGTTCGTCTCAGGATCGTAGTTTCCAAACGAAGGCACATCCTCCACCAACACTGGAGGCACTGCAATCAGGCAGTTGAATCCCGCATCTTTTGCAGATTGAACAAACGCATTACGTAGCGCGATCATCTTGACGCGCGTCTCTTCCACATCCGCTTCACTCTTCGGGGCCTGCGTCCAGCCGTGGAGGCACACACCAATCCATAGAGCTCCTACCGCGGCCTGCCTTATTCGCATCAATCCTCCACGAGCTACTGATTGCCTCATCATACATAGACAGGCACCCCAGTAAAGTCGTTCTGGGGGGCGCGTCGCTTTGCATACTATCCGGCATCTCGCTCGGGACAGTTATTGCGACGTTTTCAAAGCCTGCACAACAGGCACGGCTCACCAGTTTTTTTGTCAACCCCCAGCTCACTACGGCTTCGGGCGCGGTCACACCGGCGGAAGCGGTTCCGCACTGGCTTCAGCCGTTAGTATGGATCAACCCGATTCGTCAGTTCAGCGTGATTGCCCGCTCCAAAATGATCCAAGGGACGGGCTTCTCTGGGTTGTTTTCTCCATTATGCTGCGCCCGGTCGAGAACATTTCCACGAAAGGTCCGCAGAACCGCAGATCCCTCCACGGCACGCCGGGACAGGTCGGCTGCGCTCGGGATGACAAAGGAAAGGGCAACGGTTCCATAAAGAGTAGTTGCTGAACCGACGGCGTTTTTCATCACTTTGGGTGGGCCACAGGCCCATCGGTTACACGCGCAAGAGAAATGGAAGGGGCTCCGCCCCATCTTGTTCAACCCATGTAGGGCCCCGGCTACGCCGGTGCAAACATGGGGCACCCGTCCAGGGGGAAGAGAGGTGCAGAAGCTTCAGCTTCACGCGTGAGGGGGAGCATCGCCGGTCGCTTGACAATTCAGACAGTCGCTCGTGAATGACAAAGGAAGCGGGCACGATCGAACAACTGGTTATGCCGCCGGCGGAAACATCAGAGATCATCGTCCTGTTCTCGGGCTTCGGTGGTTGAAAAGCCCCGAACGGTATAGGCAAGATGAGCATCCTCGGACCGATAAACTGGAACACCCATCCGGCCACAAATACGCCGGCCACCCACCACCCAATATGCGGCCGCCAGATGGCCAAAGGAATCATGAGTATGGAAACGGCAATCATGGGGATGCCGATGGTGTGGCATGCGCGATTCACCGAATTCTGATGGCTGGTCGAATACTGCCTGATCCAATCGTCCCGGCTTTTGCCCAGCATGGTGTATCCCTCGCTATGTTGTTCTTCCGGCAGTTCTGGAGAATGCGTTGGCATCCCGCACGACACGCCAGAGCAACTGCGGAAACCCGAGGCCCGGTGGCAGCAGAAACTGCCGCCTTTGTTTCTCAGAAAACAGCCCCACCATGAAATGGTGCAGAGCAATCTGCTGATACCAGGGGATGCTCGCCACCAGATGGTGAGCCATATGGCAAGGCTGTCCCCAAGGGCCGCCTCCTACCAACAGCCCGGAGAAACCCACGCCAAAACTTCGCGCGCCACTCTTGTTTTCCAGAGGCATCAGGTTGTGCTCAGTGAATTGCCGCATGCGGTCAAAGTAGAAGCCGACGTGCGGCAGCAGCAGCAGCACGACGAGCATAAACAACCCTCCAAAACGGCGGAAGAGCAAGTAGGCGTAGATTCCGTTATAGAGCCCGGCGATAAGCCCGGAGATCATGCGGCCACGGGTGTAGCCAAGCGGGCGATGGATGACGAAGTCACTGTAGTTGAGAAAGCTGCCCAGGGGCAACAGCATGCGCCAGAAACGGCGAGGCTGGACGAAATTAAGAAACTCAGAGTCCTGCTCGGTGCCGAACCTGGCATGATGCGCCATGTGGCACGCCGCATAGTAATTGGGTTCGGCAGCCGAAAGGCGGCACAGATTCACAGCCAGGAACTGCGCGGCCCGGCTCAACCGTCCATTTGCAGGGAAGATAAGCTTGTGCGCGGCGCCCTCATGCAAGGTAAAGATGGCCAGCGAGTAGAGTAGCCAGCTGTGGAGTGCGCCGGCTAATACTGCCGTTGCCACGAGCAAACCCGTTCCCGGGCGCCCGTTCGACGGCAGAATCCAGCGCGGCATCTGCAGCAGAACGACCCAATCCATACCGAGAACGCAGGCGACCACGAGCGCATTGATCAGCGCGTGGGTGCGCGGATGGGCCTTAAACCATTTGTACAGCTCGCGCCCACGATTCAGGATCAGCCGCAGCTGTTCGCTGCTGAGATCTTCGAACGCATGCCCCTCGGTATACGCTCGCGCCATTCCCAACTCTTCGAGATGGATCTTCATGGCCGCCTCACGACGGTAGTGCCCTGATCTCGCGGATCCTTTCGCCCAGAGTTCCGTTCAGACCTTCAATTTTCTCCATGGTATGGCGATAGCTATGGGCGACAATCTCATCCGCCAGGTGCCAGTCGGTCCGCTTGAAACCGAGCATTTCCGGCTGCAACATTAAATCAGCTGAGCCCTCGCGTGTCATGCGGTAAGAGATTCCGCCGAACTCGAGGGTGCGCATCAGGATCAGGGGGATGCTGGGCATAAATGACTTCTTGACTCCCCACAATCCGAAACGGCTGCGCAGCGCCTTTAGACCGCTGACGGTGTAACCGTAGTCCTCCACGTCTTCCAATTCGTGGGGAGGTGAAACATCCACGCCGATGGTGATTCCATTTCCACAGAAGACCCGCATCAGGTCCACGGGCACGTTGTTGATGGAGCCGCCGTCGACATGCAATTCACCCCCGTAGACGATCGGGGGAAAAATTCCTGGCGCCCGGCTACTGGCCAAAGTTGCCTTAGTCAGGCCGCCGCTTTTATGCAAGGTCAGCTCGGCGCGGTTCAAATTGGCGGAGACGCAAAAGAACGGGTGCCACAGGTCTTCGATACGAGCCTCTCCGAAGAAGCGGGCTACAAGGTCGCTGAATTTCCGGCCGCTCTTGAAGGCGATAAAAGGCAGCGTCATGTCGTTGAACGAATCGCGGCATCCAGTGCTGATCTCTTCCATGATGCGCTCGTTCGACCACCCGCTGGCCCATAGGGCGCCGATCAATCCGCCCATGCTGGCTCCTCCCACCGCATCGAGAGGAATGTTGCATTCCGCGAGCGCGCGAAAGACGCCTATGTGCGCCAGGCCACGGGCAAAACCGCCACCTAAGGTGAGTCCGACGGCGCGGCCGGTCAAAAATCGTACCACCCGAGCGAAGTCTTCCCGATTGCCGAGCCTTACATGATGGTGACGGTCCACATTGCGCGGAGCCAGCCATCGCTGGGTACCGGATGGATTGCCGTTTTCCTGGATCAACACCAGGGTCTTCGATTGGGCTGCGTTGGCGGGCAGACGGGCAATCAGCTCGGTCTCAGTTTCAGCTCGGCTCGGGGTTCTGACTGGCATTTCCCACGATGACTCCCCGATCAGCCTGCCGGACGCACCGCTCGGTCCAGGGAGTAAGGCCATCGTCCGCTTCGTAAACAACGTACTTGTGGTGGTTCTCCAAACCGCTTAGCCAATCGATGAAGAGAATTCGGTTGCCGTCCCAGTCTGAGGTTTGGGCGAACCCTTCGACACCAAAGGCCGCATCCACGCGGGCGCTGGAGACCCGCGCGACCGTACCGTACACTGCCAAGGCTTCACAGAACTGGTCGCAGAAGATTCTGAAGGCCGGCCCCGGGGAGGCGGGAACCAGCGCAATGTTATTAATGCGGGACGAGGCCCTGGGCGTGCCTGAGGTGACCTGCTGCACCCTTCGCGCCACCCGGGAGCCAAAAATGCGCATGACGTCCTGGGGATATCTGGTCAACAGGTGGTCGTAGGCGGAAGAGGACAACCGCGCCAGGTAGGTGTCGCGAACAGCGCAGAGCGATCTCGTTCGTGGCTCGCCGGTAACCAACCCGAGCTCACCGATCGTCTCACCGCGCCCGAGTTCGACCGGCAGTGTTTCGCGTGCGGGATCGTCCGGCAACACCCGCACACGTCCGCTGAGAACGATGTACAGGGAGTCGCTTGCATCTCCCTTTCGGAACAGAAACTCCCCACTGTAGAGCGTCAGGGGCTCAAGTTCTGCTTCCAACGCCTGACGAAATGAATCACTGAGCGGGCCCAGCAGGTCTCCATCGTTCACAGAAGCGTGCAGCGTCTCGCGCTCTAAAGTCGCGTGGATCAGGCCGGCGAAGGTAAGCTGCGAATCGGGATATCGATTTGCGATTTCGCCGAGCGCTTTCCTGGTGATGATGCCTACGAGGGCATTTTCGCGGCTCGTCAGGCGCACGGGATGCGCCCGGGCTGCGGGATCCCGGTTCAGGAATACGGTCGCCTGCGGTTCCAGATCTCGCACGGTTTCTCCCGCACTGCCGGAGAGCGACACTTGTCCCGATAAAACAATGAGGATCGCGGGCTCGGTGGGTTGCTCCAGAACCAGGGATTCATTTTGCAGGCTGGTCAGGGAAAGTTGTTCGACGAACTGCTCCAGGGCTGGTCCCGCGATCCCTTTGAGAACGGGCTGAAGGGAGACCATTCGTGCAATCTCTAAGCGGTTCGGAAACATTGGTAGAGATGCTACACTCCGCAATTTACCTTGAGAAAGGAGATTGCACTGGTTTTGTCGCTTAGATCAGATTCCGAGGCAAGTACCCAGATGAAGGATGACCAGAAGCCGGACGGGAGGCCGGTCGAGATTACCTGGGGAGGCAAGGTAACCTCAGTCGCGTGCATACTTCTTCTTGGATACTTCTCATGGGTTACAGCACAATCACGACTACATCGTTTTCAACCGCCGGCGATGGACGGAATGACTAACACTTCATCGCCATCTTTGAAGGCATATTCGTCATTGCCGAGAAAGCGGATGTCTTCTTCGTTGACGTAGAAATTGATGAAGCGCCGCACCTTGCCATCGTTGTCGCGAAGGTGGGGCTTGAGCGCGGGAAAGCTGGTCTCGATCTCGGTGATCAATTGGGGCAGATTCCGGGCAGCGGATTGGATCTCCCGCGTACCGTTGGTGTGTTTTTGAAAGGCATTCGGCAAGACCACTCTAACGGACATATGCTTCCTCTCTATCCTGCTCAACATTTCTCGACAGGGCTTCAAAGTCAGCCAGGCGCGGGCGAATCGCCTGCTGTTGTTCTAACTTGCCCTGGAGCACGTCCAGGGTCTTCAGCCCGTTGCCGGTAATGGCGATAACCGTAAGATCGTCAGGAGCGATGCGGCCATGGGCATACAGACGCGCGGTCACGGCGGTGGTTACGCCCCCAGCGGTTTCGGTAAAGACGCCTTCTGTTTCGGCCAGTTCCTGGATCGCCGAAACAATCTCCACGTCGGAAACATCTTCCGCCCAACCACCGCTTTCGTTGATGGCCCGGATAGCGTAGGGTCCGTCCGCCGGATTGCCAATGGCCAGCGAGCGAGCAATGGTGTTCGGCCGCTGCGGCTCGTGATGGGCCAGTCCATTCTTTACTGCATGGGCGATGGGCGAGCAGCCCGTGGCTTGCGCGCCAAAAAAGCGAACAGGTTTGTTTTCCACCAGGCCGAGCTCAATCAACTCTCCGAATGCCTTGCGGATTTTGGAAATCAAGGCGCCACCCGCCATCGGAACCACCACGTTGTCAGGTAGCCGCCAGCCGAGTTGCTCAGCGATCTCGAATCCCACTGTCTTCGAGCCCTCGGCGTAATAGGGACGGAGATTGACGTTCACAAACCCCCAGTTGTACCGCTCTGCGATCTGCGAGCACAAACGGTTCACCTGGTCGTAGTTGCCGTCGATCCGCACCAGGTTCGCGCCGTAGACCTGGGTGTTCAGAATTTTGGCCGGCTCCAGATCGGTCGGCACCAGGATGTAGGTTTTCAATCCCAGGCGTGCGGCGTGGGCCGCCACGGCATTCGCCAAATTACCGGTGGAGGAGCAACCCACGGTATCGAAGCCGAAGTTCTTGGCCGCAGCCAGGGCCACCGAGACCACGCGATCCTTAAAGCTCAACGTGGGCAAGCAAACAGCATCATTTTTGAGGTAGAGATTGGTCGCGCCGATGCGCCGGGCCAGGCGCGGGAGCCGCCATCAAGGGAGTCAGGCCAGAGGGAGTGGTGGGTACATAGTCGTCGGGCACGGGGAGCAGGGCCTGGTAGCGCCACATGCTTTGAGGTCCCCGGGCAATTGCCTCACGGGTAAATGCCTGTTTGGCCGCAGCCATGTCGTAGGCTACTTCAAGCGACGAAAAGCATTCATCGCAGCTGGAAAGCGGATGGTTTGGGAAAACGCTTGCCACATTCCCTACAGCGCAATTCGTAGAATGATGCCATCATGCCCTCAATTTGAGAGCGACAGATGCACGGGCACTACGTGACGAACTCTAAACTACGGTACTGCATGGAATTAGCGAGATGCGCAACAACTATGCACCCCGAATCTCATGTTCCCCAATTCTTTTCAGAACCTAGGAGAGAGTTGACACCATACTCCTGGTTTGCCCAGGCAGGTTGTCGTGGCGTCACAGGGCCCGTCCCTCAGCCACTCTTCATGAAATTCAGGCTCGCTCACAAGGAGCAAACTTGAATACTCGATTTTTAGCACAGTCCCCTGCGGACCGCAAGTGCAGTCTTCAGCCAACAAGTCAAGCCGGAAGTGCATCTGATTGGTAACATTAGATAGAGATATCAATTGCCGAGTCTGCGGAGGGTCTGGTCCGCCCAAAGAATTGGAACTTCATGACGGAAGCCAGTCCACAATCCTCCAGTAACGCCTGGCGCGAACGCCTGCAAGCACTTAAAAACGTCCCACCGGTGCTGGGCATCTTGTGGCAGTCGGGCCCAGCTGTCGTTACCTGGGGCATCATTCTGCGCGTGTTCGTAGCGGCGCTGCCCACGGCGATTGCCTACATCGCGGCAAAAATCATCGACGGCGTGCAGCACTATTTCACCCACAAAGGGCTGATACCCCACTTTTGGTGGCTATGTGGGGCTGGAAGCAGTCCTCAACGTGCTGAACGGGCTGCTGGTGCGGGGAGTCGATTACAGCGACAGCCTGCTGGCCGACCGTTATACCCACTTCGTCAGCGTCCGCGTCATGCGCCAGGCTGCCGCGCTGGACCTGACCACCTATGAAGATCCCGTCTTCTACGACCGGCTGGAACGGGCCCGCGTCCAGGCCACGGATCGCCTGGCGATGATCCAGCAGATGGGCCGGCTCTTCCAACAGACCCTGACCACGTTGATCTGGACCTCGATTCTGCTCTGGTTCTCCCCGTGGCTGGTGCTTCTGCTCGCTCTGGGCGTACTGCCCACGTTTTTGGGAGAAACCCATTTTGCGTTCCTCGGCTATGCGAAGAATTTCCGGCAGACGCCGGCCAAACGGCAAATGGACTACCTGCGCCAGGTAGCCGGCAGCCGGGAAGGCGCCAAGGAGCTCAAGCTCTTCAATTTGAGCGAGTATCTGACCAATCGCTTTACCCGTCTCTCGCAGGGAATCTACGAGGAGAATGTTGCCCTTTCGCGCAAGAAGTTGCTGGCCGGTGGCTTGCTCGGCATTATCGCTACGCTGGGCTACTATGGCGCCTATGCCTTCGTGATCTGGCGCGCGGTCACCGGGCACTACAACAGCATCGGAGAGTTCTACTATGTGACCAACGCGATCATTCAGGCCTCCAGCAATCTGCAGCAGGTGTTTTCTACCGCGTCGGGCATTGCAGACCAGGCTCTCTTCCTTACCGATCTGCTGGCCTTCTTCGAGATGAAACCTACGGTGGTTTCAAACCCCAATGGGTCATTGATCCCGCGCCCGATCCGGCGTGGCTTTGAGTTTCGCAACGTCAGCTTTGCTTATCCCGGGACCACGCGGCGGGTGTTGAGCAATTTCAATTTCACTCTCGGGGTGGGCGAACGGATCGCGTTGATCGGAGAAAACGGTCAGGGCAAAACGACCGTGGTCAAACTGATAACCCGGCTATACGATCCCACCGAAGGCCAGATTCTGCTCGATGGTATTGACCTTCGCGAGTACAAATTGGAAGATCTTCACCACGAAATCGGAGTCATCTTTCAGGACTTCATGCGTTATGAGATGACCGCCCGGGAGAACATCGACATAGGACGGGTGGAGAGCGAACACTCGCAGGCAGAGATAGAATCGGCTGCGAAGAAGAGCCTGGCGGAAAGCGTGATCGAGAAGCTGCCCGGTGGCTACGACCAGATGCTGGGCCGCCGCTTCGAGAGCGGGGTTGAGCTTTCGGGTGGAGAATGGCAGCGGGTGGCATTGGCCCGGGCCTATTTGCGCGATGCGCAGTTGCTGGTGCTGGATGAACCTACGGCCGCATTGGACGCGCGCAGCGAGCTGGAAGTTTTCGAGCGGTTCGCCGAACTTACCACGGGAAAAATGGCGCTGCTGATCTCGCACCGTTTTTCTACCGTGCGCATGGCGGACCGCATCGTTGTGCTCGAAGGTGGAAGACTGGTGGAAGAAGGAACCCATCCGCAACTGATGGCGCTGGGCGGACGCTACGCAAGTATGTTTGAAATGCAGGCGGCGAGCTACCGCTGATCTGCTAAAGTAGAGAGAAAACTTATGACCGACACTATTTCCGGCCCCGGCCAAGCCTCTTAACTACGGATCCGTGGTCGCAGCGCTCCTACTCCCCGAGTCTGTGCGGAGTTACGCCGATCGGGTTGCCCCGGGCTGGCACGTTGCGCACAAGCCGGAAGGCGCCGGCAGTTTTGGACGCCGCATTGACGCCACCGCCCAGTCGCTCGACCAGCTGTTTGTGATTCTCGACGCCCGGCCGGTGCCAACTTACCTTCCGGGAGAGCCGCTGGATCCGTTGCTCGAGTTGCGGCAAAACCCGCGGCTGCTGCGCTCAGTGATTACTGAGATCTCCACCGTACGCAAGAAATTGGGCCGTTCGCCGCGCACGATCCGCGACCGCGAGAACGACGAGCCGCGCATCGTGACTGTGGCCGACGCCTATCTGCAGGCTACCGGCTCGGAATATCACCCCGATGCGATCCAGGCTTTTATCAGCCGGGTGCAGGAATACGACGCACTCGAGCTGCGGGAGCTGTGGGCTCTGGCTCCGGTGCTGAAATTCCTGCTGGTGGAAGAGGTCATCATGCAGGCGAACGGGGTCATCCAGGATGAGGCATCGCACACTGAGGCCGGCGCCGAACTGCTTAAGACGCGCATGAGAAGCCTGCGTGACGTCGGGTATGCCGATTGGTTCACGCTGATCGAGCCGCTGGTGGTGTACGACCCCATTCTGCAGCAGGATCCCGTCAACGCTTACCGGTTTATGGACTTCGACAGCCGGGAGGCTTACCGCAAGCGGGTGGCGGAGATTGCCCGCTACTCCGATTGCTCCGAGTTGGAAGTGGCGCAGGCGGCGCTCGCCCTGGCCATGGAAGCGAAGGAAAAACAGCGGGTAGAAGATCCGCGGCTTCGCGCCCGGCGCGCGCATGTGGGCTATTACATCATTGACCGTGGGTTTCCCCAGCTGGCTTCGCGGGTCGGCTATCGCCCTCGCTTTATCGACCGGCTGCGGCAGACAATCTGGAACAACGCGGATGACTTTTATATCGGCGGCATTCAGATCATCACGGTGGTGCTGATCGGGCTGATTCTGGCTCCGCTGGTGCCTACCTACCCAATCTTCGGCGGCCTTACCATTGCCTTCCTGCTGTTATTACTCCCGGTCACGCAGGGTGCGGTCGACCTGGTAAACAACACAGTCACCGCAATTTTCAAGGCCTACGCCTTGCCGAAGCTCGACTTCTCCAAAGGGGTGCCGCAGGCGTTCACCACTTTAGTGGTGGTGCCTGCCCTGCTGATGAAGGAGAAGCAGGTACGCGAACTGTTCGATGACCTCGAGGTTCGCTACCTGGCCAACCAGGATCCGCAACATCCACTTTGGGTTGCTGACCGATCTTCCTGACTCGGTCACACGGCCGCGGCAGAACGATACCGATCCCCTGGTAGAGCTGGCCATTCAGCTGACCGACGAACTGAACGAGCGCTACGCCACGGCGGGGGCGGGATCGTTCTTCCTGCTGCACCGCCATCGCATCTTCAATGCTCGCCAGGGCGTGTGGATGGGCTGGGAGCGTAAACGGGGCAAGCTGCTGGATCTGAACAAGCTGCTCAAGGGGCAGTTCGACCCTTTCCCGGTGAAGGCGGGCAATCTCAGTGCGCTTACGCACGCGCAGTACGTCATCACGCTTGATTCCGATACGCAGCTCCCACGGGGCACGGCCCACAGCATGATCGGCGCCATGGCGCATCCGCTCAATCGGGCCATCATTGATCCCGAACTGCGGATCGTCACCGAGGGCTACGGCATCCTGCAGCCGCGGGTTGGGCGTCAGCGTGCAATCGGCGTCGCGGTCGCGGATGGCCTCCATCTATTCCGGGCAGACGGGTTTCGACATATACACGCGAGCTATCTCCGACGCTTATCAGGATCTGTATGGAGAGGGTATCTTTACCGGCAAGGGCATTTACGAAATCAACGCCCTGCACGCGGTTCTGGATCGCCGCTTCCCGCGCAATTCCTTGCTCAGCCACGACCTGATCGAGGGCTCGTATGCCCGGGTTGGGTTAACCACGGACATTGAGGTCATCGACGATTACCCATCGCACTACAGTGCCTACACCCGCCGCAAGCACCGCTGGCTGCGCGGTGACTGGCAGATCGCGCAATGGCTTTTTTCCAAGGTTCCGGATGAATCCGGGCGCTATGTGCGCAACCCTATCGCCACCATTTCGCGGTGGAAGATCTTCGACAATCTGCGCCGGTCGCTGGTGGAAGTGTTTACCTTTGCCCTGCTGCTCGCCGGATGGCTTGGATTGCCAGGCGGCGCGCTCTACTGGACAGTGGTCACGCTGTTCCTCATGTTCGTGCCCACGATGGTCCAACTCGTCTTCAGCGTGGGGCGAGCCTACGTCACCAAGTTGCCGGGCCAGATGCGCGACGCCTTCAGCGGCTTTGAACAAGGCACGTTTATCGCCCTGCTCACCCTGGTCTACCTGCCCCACCAGACCCTGCTGGCGCTGGACGCGATCATTCGCTCCCTTGTGCGTAGCTTTATTACCGGGCAGCGCCTGCTCGAGTGGGAAACTGCCGCGGAGGCTGAAGCGTCGGCGAAAGGGCGCACGCCTGTCGATCGCTACCTCGCCCTGACGCCCCTGGTCGCATTGATGGTGGGCGTGCTGGTCTTTCTGCGTCATCCGCAGTCGGTGCTGGTGGCGCTCCCGATTCTTATCCTTTGGGCCTCTGCCGGGGGTATCACCGCCTGGCTCAATAACCCACCCCAGCAGGCCAGGCCGAAGCTCACCGAGGAAGAAACTAGCTTTCTGCGCCAGTTGGCGCTGAAGACCTGGCGTTACTTCAACCAGTTTGGCGGCGAGAGTCACAACTATCTGATCCCGGATAACGTCGAGGAGGAGGGGCTGTTTGAGGCAGCGCGCGTCTCGCCGACGAACTTTGGACTCTTGCTGAATGCCCGGCAGGCGGCCGTTAGGTTCGGCTATTTGAGCATTCCTGAATTCGTTGAGCTAACCGAGCGGAGCTTGCAGACCTACGACAAGCTGGAGAAATTTCGCGGACATATCTACAACTGGTACGACACACGGAGCCTGGCGCCCATCCGCCCGATTACCATTTCTTCGGTCGATAGCGGCAACCTGGCGGCTTCGTTCTATACCTTACGCGCCGGTTGCCGAGGATTATTGCGCGAGCCGCTGCTCGATCGGGGGTTGTTCTCTGGTATACGCGATCATTGGCAATTGCTTGACGAGCTTGGCAGATGTACCTGCCGGCCTGAAGGCGTTGGCGCCACCGGCGGTGGACGCGAAGGCCGAGGCGTGGATCGCCTGGGCTCTAAACACTGTCGAAGCACCTGAGTTTGCCGCTGCGGCAGGGGAGGAGACTTCCTGGTGGCTGGCGGAAACCCACCGGCGCATCAGCGCCCTGGCGGGCATCGTTCAGGATTACATGCCGTGGCTGTTGCCCCGGTTCGCGCCGCTGCTTGATCTGTCGCAGTTGCATGGGATTGCGGAGGCTGCGGCCACCGTGCAGACGGGACTTGCCAGCGCGCTGGCTGCCGATCTGGACTCACGCATCGCCCGCGCCTCCATCGGCCTGGCATCCGATTCGCCCCTGGTCGTGCTGGCCGAAGAGCTGCGGATCGCGTTAGCACCTGCACGGGAGGGCCTGAAGGCCCTCGCCAAGGGGCTGAAGGACCTCTCCGCTGAAGCGATGCGCTTTGCCACCGAAATGGATTTCGGCTTCCTGATGGATAAGTCGCGCCTGCTGTTGTCGATCGGCTATGAGATCGAGCGCCAGCATCTACACCAGGCCTGCTATGACCTGTTGTGCAGCGAAGCCCGCATTGCGGCGTTTATTACCGTGGCCAAGGGGGAAGCGCCACAGCAAAGCTGGTTTAAACTGGGTCGCATTCACACCATGGCCTATGGGCAACCCGTGCTCATCTCCTGGACCGGCACCATGTTCGAATACATGATGCCGAATATCTGGATGCGCAGTTATCCTGACACGCTGGTCTCGCGCACGCTCAGTGGCGTGGTGTCCATCCAGCGCGCGTTTGGGAAGGAGCACGGCATTCCCTGGGGCATATCGGAATCTGGCTGGGCGGGCAAAGACGACCACGGTCATTACCATTACCAGGCTTTCGGCATTCCCCCCATTGCGCTGAAGTGGGACGCTGTGGCGGGGCCCGTGGTTTCGCCATATTCCACTTGCCTGGTGCTGGGCATCGAGCCGGTGGAGGCGCTGAAAAATCTCAAGCGTATGGCCAAGATGGGCTGGATGGGCGCTTTCGGTTTTTACGAGGCGGCGGACTACCAGGAATCGACCAAGACACCCAAGCTAGTCCTGGAGTGGATGGCTCACCACCAGGGAATGTCGCTGCTGGCCGTGCTCAATTTACTCTACGACAACATTGTGCAGGACTGGTTCCATGCCAACGCGCACCTGGAGGCAACGCAACTGTTGCTGCACGAGAAGCCGATGCATCGAAGCGGCGCTCAAGGCCGAGTTCCAGGCGGCGCAGCCGCGGAAGAAGGCCAGTTAGGGGCCGTGTGTACCGCAAATGAGGCGGGCTAAAGAGGGTGTGTGAGAACTCTGCTCTAAGTCCCGAAGGGACGTCATGAAGGCATGTCTTGCGCTAATTGAAGGTTCTCACACACCTTCTTGAGCCCCTGAGATGGCTGACGCTTACCCCCGGCGCATGCGGAATGGAAACACTGCGTTGAGTAGAATCTGTCATCCCTACTGCCAGTAGCTGGTCACGAAGGAAACCTAGAGAGCGCGGTCCTTATCGCTTTCTTCGTTCTTTCCGAGCGCATCTTTCACTCCGCGTACCAGCGCCTCGGGATTGAATTCCGCGCGGATAATCTCGTCGGGACAGTCGCTGTCGATGGCCACGCGATAATTGCAGACAAAAGCGACATGCTGGAGCGGGTGGACCTTCTTGATCTCGTCGCACAGTTCCTGAGCGCTCTGTACCCTGACGTCCGCCTCGACATCGATTAACACCAGGTCATAGTCTCTATTGGCCACTTGATCGGCTGCCTGATTCGAATAGACCGTCGAATCCACCTCAAAACCATGCATGCGCAGTATTTCATCGCGCAGCTCCATGATGTTCAGGCGGCTGCTCACGTGGAAGATCCGCTTCCGCCCATTGCTGTCCGTAGCTTTGTCTTGCATGAGCAAGATGCTAACAGTCCCCGCCGCATTTACACCACAATCTACTTCACGGCGCCCGCTTTGGTGGCGACGTTATAGGGCAGCCCAATGGATGGGGCCAGCATGTCTTCCTTGCGATGGATCAGGGTCGTCGCGTTGAGCGAGGCAAGTTCGAATCCGTGGCCATGGGTGATGGCATCGGTGGGACAGGCTTCGACGCAGTAACCGCAAAAGATGCAGCGGTTGTAATCAATGTTATAGACCTTGGCATAGCGTTCGGCACTCGAGATTCTCCGCTCTTCCGTATTCTCGGCTGCCTCGATATAAATGCAATTGGCGGGGCAGGCTGCCGCGCACAGGAAGCACGCAACACATTTCTCCAGACCGTTCTCATCGCGCTGCAGCACATGCGCGCCGCGGAAGCGATCCTGAAAATGAGCGCCGCGGTTGGGGCCCGGTCCATCCGGGTAGTTTTCTACTTCGGTTGGCTGCAGCATCTCGCGAAACGTGATGCTCATCCCTTTGGCCACGCCGGCAATGTTACGCACAATGGACATGGAATAAGTATACGATGGCGGCTCAACAAGGGTCACCCGTCCAGAACCAAAGACTAGAAGATCAAATCCGGGCGCTACTTGGTCTTCGTGCCAACACTTACCAGGCTTACCCCGTCGAAGGTGGCCTTTCCGCTTGCGTTTGGCGGCGTGCTCCTGAGAGCGACGATACCTGTGTTCTTGGGCTGGAGGTGGTAGCGCAGTTGGAGGTAGGTTCGGACGAGAGTGGCCCTCCGGCGAGACTGGATGAGCGCGTCCGACGGCGACGATCCGGACGCGTAGCCTTCCACGATCAGAGGTTTGCCGTAAATCTCATTGAGTTGTCCGACCGCTGTATCAATGTTCCCCCTGCCCTGCGGTGATAGGACCTCCTCGCCGGCTCCATCACTGGTGAAGAGGGAGGTAGCGGGAATCCACTGCCGGGTCTCAGGCAAAGACTTGAAAACCTGGCCGGCGCGATACTGCTCAACCGGCAGATCGTCCAGGTTGTCGTACCCGCGATGCTTGAAGAAGCCTTTGAAGAAGAACTCGTGCTTCAACGCTTCCGTGTCGTCGGTCAGGTTGCCGGTGGCCTGGTTGAGGTTGGTGAGAGATTGCTGCAGGTTGGCCCCGGCATCTTCACCATACTGGTCCTGCCCAAATGCTGTTTTGAGCGTGGTGTTGATTTGCTGGCTTGTCTGGTCAAGGTTTTGCGTTGCGGACTTGGTTGCGGTCAGAGTGTCATCCATCTTAGGAATGAGTTGACGCGATTGAACGTCGGACAGGATGTTGTCGACACGAGTAGTCGAAATATTCAGCTTGTCCGTTGTCTGACGCACATTGGCTATTGACTGCTTGACGTCCGCCGCAGTTGCTTTGTCTTCCAACAAAAGGCCGGCGGCACCTTTTCCATTGCGCACATCGAGCGCCACTCCGTTCACGTTTCTCATTGTGCCTGTGGCCGTATCCAATGTGGTATCAAGGTGGCGGGTGACGTCGGTCATGGTGCCTTGAAGACCATTCAATGTAGTACCAGCCTGGGTCATGATGCCCTGGGCCTGCTCGAGCAGCTTGGTCATCTCAAAGGGTTCCTTGCTCTGCAGCGTGCTCTCTGCCGGTGCCGGCGGAGCGTGGTCGGTTCCATGGTGAATGAGCAGGAATTTGTCTCCCACAATTCCTTCCGTCTCCACAGTGACCAAAGAATCTTCGCGAATCAAGCCATGGAGCTGATCATCCACATTCATTTTCAGGCGGAACTTCTGCGCCGGGCTTGATGGGATCTGGATTGTTAAGACTTCGCCGGCGTCCATACCATCCACCCGCACCTTCGCGCCCTTGGGCAGGCCATCGACATTCTGAAAATTGGTGTAGAAAACGATGTGATGGTGAAAGGCCTTGTGCTGATTGCCAATAAGAAACAACGCAGCACCAAATAGCGCAACCGCCGCAGTCACGAAGGTGCCGACCAGCACATTGTGATTTTTCATTTGACTAGCGCTCCGATATGAATTGCTGCAAGTGGTCGTCCTGCTTTTTGTCCAGCTCTGCTGGAGTGCCGAAGGCAAGGAGCCGGCCCTGGTCCAGGACGGCGAACTTATCCGCTATCTTGCGTGCCCCGCGGATGTCGTGGGTGACGATAACCATGGTGGTGTGGCGTTCCTTTTTGACTCTCATCAGGAGCGCGTCGATCTCCCCCGCCGTAATTCTGTCCAGCCCGCTGGCGGGCTCATCCACCAGTAGAATTTCTGGCTGAAGCACCAGAGCCCGCGCCAGGCCGGCTCGCTTCTGCATGCCCCCGGAAAGTGCGTTCGGCATCTTTTGGCCATCTTTTTCCAGACCCACCTCTCCCAACGTTTCTTCTACGGCGCGCTTGATTTCTTCAGGAGATTTGTTGCGGTCCAGGCGATGGAGCGGCAGGGCGAGATTTTCGTTCAGGGTGAAGGAGTCAAAAAGCGCAGCGCTTTGGAAGAGATAACCCATTTTGCGCCGGACTTTCGCGAGCCCGTCTTCTTCGAGCGACCCCATGTCTTCCCCAGCCACCAGAACCTTTCCAGCGTCAGCCTGCAGCAATCCAATCATCAGCTTCAGGGTCACGCTTTTGCCGGTGCCACTTCTCCCCAATATGCAGAGCGCTTCTCCCCGGGCCACCGAGAAGGACACGTTATCCAGCACCTTTCGTCCAGTAAACCCCTTCTCCACCTGCTCAAATGCGATGGCGATGCCGTCACTCATATAGCCTGGTCCGGGAAAAGGAAGAATATGCATTTCACGAGGATCACGTCCGCGAGGATAATCACCAGGGATGAAACAACAACGCTGTTGGTAGCAGCTTTTCTTACTCCCTCTGAGCCTTCGTTGGTGGTATAGCCGTAATAGCAGGAGATGGTCCCGATGAGATAGCCAAACACTGCGGTCTTCAGTGTGGGGGGAACGAAATCAGCGATTGCCACGCCGTCGAAGGCCCGCTCCAGGTAGAGGCGCCAACCGATGTGGGACACTATATGCTCCGATAGAAAGCCGCCTAAGATACCCGCAGCGTCCATGACGGTCGTCAATAGGGGAAGCATCAGGGTGCAGGCTATGATGCGCGTTACCACCAACAGCTTGAAGGAATTCACCGAGAGCGTCTCGATGGCGTCGATCTGCTCCGTGGCCCGCATGTTGGCGAGTTGTGCTCCGATGCCGGCGCCGACACGGCCCGCCATGAGCAATGCAGCGACCAGCGGTCCAATCTCATTGAAAAACGCGAGCGATTGAAAGACAGGGATTTCTGCGGTCGCGCCGAACTGGACCAGGGTGCTGCGGGTGTGCAGCGTCATGACCACGCCGAGGGCAAAACCAGAAGCTGTGACCAGTGCCAGCGAACCCACGCCGATCTCGTAGAACTGCATCAACAGGTATTCACACTCGAACGGGGGCACCCAGGCGTCACGGAGTGCCTTTGCACCGAACAGTGTGACGCGCCCGATGAAGTCGAAAAGGGATCTCAGCACCTGGCCACGCCCTCGCTCATTCGCTTTTGATGCTCGACAGGCGGGAAGGAATCGTGCCGCCCAGTAGAATTTGGGCCTCCACGACGTGGTCAATTGTGACCGGATGGCGTTAGCGGCGTAACCTGAATGCCAGCACGATCCAGGTGATTCCGCATAGGAACTCGAAGCCGGACAGCGCCTGTGTCGTGGTCCGCGCGGGCTGAGTGTAGTGGGTGAGAAACACGATCCCTATGCCCAGCGAGACGATTCCGATCAACCCGAGAAGACATAGATGCGATCGGTCATCCCGCATCTTGACCGCCAGTGCAATCTGGAAGACCCCATTCATTAAGGCGTGGAGCCCGCCGAGGAATGCGAGCGATTCAGGGGTCAACAACATGGAAATGCCGATGTAAATACCGAGCAGCAATTCGAAGCAGCCTTCACAGAGCGTCAGCCAACGGAGATGCAGATGATGCTCGAAGGCGAATGCGGCCGCCACCCCCTGGAGAAGACCGTTGCCCAGCACGAACGATCCGAGCAGAAGGCTTAAATAGACGAGGGTCACGGGATCAAAGGAGAAGATGCCCAGAAAGGCGCTGACAAAGAAGAGGACGAAGGCAAAAACGAGCGCCAGGCCTCCTCTGACGGCAAAAGCCCACCAGAACATCCTCAGATCGCTTACCAGCCCCTCAGAACTCATATCGCCAGTTCCAGGGAATAGTTGACCGGCCGAACTGGGCGGCTATGACGGAAGAAGAAGTAGATGACGACACTCACCACAGCAGCATAGGCACACCAGATGGACGTGAACTCAAGCCGGCGCACCACCATCACCGTCAGCAGACCCACCATATTCAGCCATGCCAGCAAGACCAACCGGCGAAAACCGGAAAAGAACAACGCACCGCAGGTGGCAATCACATAAAGTACGGCGACCAGGGTGGTGGTGGTTATGCGGTTCAGGTAAACGATGCCGTTGTCTCCGGCGGACACTTGCAGGGGATAGGCGATGAGCCCCCAGAGGAGGTACACGCCGAGTGCACCGCCCAGGATGGAAAAGCCAAGCATTCTGCGACGCTTGACCCGGGTCGGCTCTATGAGAAAGATGCTCAACGGCAACAGAAACGGCAGCAAGCCCTGGGCATACAAAACGAAGGCTGCGCCCGCATCATGGGCCACAACCGGCGGCAGCTTGTGGTCAAGTGCCAGCCAGACAAACCCCTCGGTGAACTGGTGCAGGGCGAAGAGGCAGGGCATGGCTGCCAACAGCAACTCTCGCCTGTGCTTCACCTCAGTCAGTGTGGCCACTCCGAGAGCGCCAAGCGCGGCACTACCGACAAAGTTGGCGCTTGCTGAAAAACACACGGAACCCTCCCCAGGGGCACAAACGAATCATACGTGAGCCTGCCTCCCTGCCACTCTTCCTCTCTGGGGTATCATTTGTTTCGGCCCGCGTCCCCAGGAGCAATCACCGATGTTTGCAGAGCGCCACACCCGGAAGAGACTTCTCCTCGCATTCTGGCTTTTCGTTCTTAGCGCCATCTCTTTCCTCGACCGTACAAATATTTCGATCGCGGGACTTCAGATCAGCTCTGAGTACGGGCTGGGGAACCAACGCCTGGGGTGGATTTTCAGTGCGTTTCTGATTGGCTATGCCGGTTTTCAGGTACCCGCGGGATGGCTCGCCTCCCGCTTCGGGCCGCGGCTGGTGATCACGCTGGGGGTGGTGTGGTGGGGCGTGGCGACTGCCCTCACCACGCTGATACCTCCTGGCATATCCCAGGCGGTGCTGCTGCTGATCGGTATCCGGTTTGCGCTGGGCGCCGGAGAAGCCGTTATTTATCCGGCGGCTAACCAGTTCGTCGCCCGCTGGGTGCCGGAGCAGGAACGCGGGTTCATCAATGGGCTTATCTTCGCTGGAGTAGGCGCGGGCAGCGGCCTCACCCCGCCACTGCTGGCCTGGTTCATTCTCCACCACGGCTGGCGCTCTGCCTTCTGGTTCAGCGCTGTCATCGGTGTGATCGCTGGAGGCGTGTGGTGGTGGTTCGCCCGGGATACCCCGGAGGAAGACCCTAAGGTCTCGCGCTCCGAATTGAATATCATTCGCCAGGGCCTCCCCGAGGATGTGGTGCTTAAGCCTGGTGAACCCAACTCCGGACGTGTGGTCATTCCCTGGCGAGCCATCCTGAGCCGCCGCGATTTGCCGGCGTTGATCATTTGCTACTTCGGCTTCGGTTACACCGCCTGGATATTCTTCAGCTGGTTCTTCATCTACATGGCTCAGGTGCGTGGTTTCAATCTCAAGGCCAGCGCTCTGTTTTCCATGCTGCCCTTCCTCTCTATGACGATCGGCTGCCTGGCCGGTGGAGCCGTCAGTGACCGGCTTACGCGCGCCTACGGGCTTCGCGCAGGGCGATGTGGCCTGGCTTCGGTGGCGTACGTTTTTACGGCCATCTTCCTGGTGCTCGGCTCGAGGGTGCAAAGCCCACAGCTTGCAGGCGTCATTCTCGCGGGCGGGGCCGGCGCACTGTACGTTTCGCAGAGCTCATTCTGGTCAGTGTCCGCCGATATCGCGGGCCGCAGTTCGGGTGTCTTCTCCAGCATGGTCAACATGGGGGCGCAGGTCGGGGGCGCGGTGACGGCTTCGCTCACCCCCTGGGTCGCCCAGCGTTTTGGCTGGACTACATCGTTCGCGATTGCCGCTGCGTTGGCCGCGGTTGGGGCTTTGTTATGGATGACGGTGCACCCTGAGCGTCCCCTCAGCGCCTGATGGGCGAAGCCCCTAGCTATCGTTGCAACAAATGACGGGTGCCCCACATCTCGCTCGTTTTTTGCGAGATGTGGGATACCACAGTCCTCTCCCCATCATTTTCGATTCGTCGCTGGAAACAGAAGGTTAAGGTTCGTGGTATCCCACATCTCGCAAAAAACGAGCGAGATGTGGGGCACCCGTCATTTGTTGCAACGATAGTGAGAACTATGGCTGGACTCCCCATCTTTTACAGGCCGGGATGGCGCATGCGTACGGCGTAGAGCGAGTGGTCGCTTAACAGGTAGAGGGTGCGGCGATCTTTGCCCCCAAAGAGAATGTCGTGTGGGCGCTCGGGTACTTCGATGCTACCCAAGAACTTGGCGTCCGCCGAGTAGACATAGATCTGGCCGGCGGCTAGATAGACATTCCAATCAGCGTCCTGGGCCAAGCTTTCTCCTCCCTGCTCGACAAACGTAGTTATCTGCGACAAAGATCCATCCGGATTGAGCAAGCCGCGGTAAGTGCGTTGCTCGGCTTCGTTGGTGGCATAAAACGGTTTACCTTCGCTTCCTTTCACCAATCCGTAGGCTTCGAGCACGGGCGCCCACTTAGTGCCGAAATAGGGTTCGCCCTGCACGATGGGCGCGTTGGTGGGGATAAAGACGCTGTTGTCGGGCGAGACGAACTGAAAGGTGGTCCTGGTACCGAGGCCCTTCTCGAACATTTGTTGCAGTGACGTATACGTATAGGGTCGCGTCGCAGAAAGAGTCTCCGCAAAGTCTCCATTGAACCAGTAGTCGACAGGCAGCGCGGGGGTAAGCCCGGGACGCTCTGCGGCGGGCTCTAGATGTAGGACTGTAAGCTGGGCTTCAGGGTTTGTCGTGTTGGGGTGCAGGGCATACGCAGTCATATCCTTACCGCCTGAAGAAACGACGATGAGATCGCCGGCCTTGTCGAAGACGAGATTGACCGGATCGAGTGGGGCATCACTCACGACCACTGGGTGTTGCGATTCTGGCGACCAGCGGTAGATACGGTGGAAGTGCGCGTCGACGAAATAAAGCTGGCCGGCCGCATCGACAGCGGCGCCCGAGATGTTGTAGAAGCCGGTGGCCAGGCGCTCGACCTGCGCGCCTTTTTCGATTAGGCTTGCGGTCGCATGGGACACAGATATCGGTTTGTTGTCGGAAAGATCGAGCCACGCAAACTCGCGATCACGTACCTCGGTGTGGAGCGATTGGTCGGCGATGGCGTTTTCGAACGGCACCTTGTTTGAACGCACTGCCTGACGACATGCGCCGTTGGCATCGCACAGACCGATGGAGCTGTTGGCATCCACATGTACATTGCGGAAGTGGATGTTGTTGGAATCGGCAACCCGCACCGCATACGGGAAAGGCTTTTCCATGTGGGTGACACGATACCCGTGATAGTTGGCGATGGTTAGATCACTGGAGTGGTCGATCTCGAGCGAAGATGCATCCTGGCTTTCGCCGCTCTCTTCCTCTGTCTGCAACGCATACAGTTGCCAATTGGAAATATTCTTCAGCTTGATTTCCGCGCGCACATGGTGCTCACTCGAGAGCTCATACACAAAGCCGGGTATGGTGGTGTTCGATACGAGTATGCCGGCCTGGGCAAAGGTGTCGGGGGTCCAGATATTGGCGAAGGTGCCCCCGCCTCCGTCGACCCAGAGGCTGGGGTACTGCGAGTCCCACGGGCGATGTGGATTGGGATCGGCACTGTGGGTGGCGTTGTAGGGATTCATCCGGGTGCCGTCAGGATTGTTGGTGCCGTGGCCGCCCAGGAATCGGACATCATCGACCAGCGAGTCTTTGCCGGAATGCCAGAGAAGACCGACAGCCCGAGGATTGAATCCGCCGGTGAAGATGCCCAGCCCGGTAATGATGTTGGCGCCGCCGGCGGGCACAAGCAGCAATGGCCTGGGGCCATCCGGGCCTTCAAAACCGGGGGTGCCATCGGGAAGATCGAATTGTGTAGTGCTGGGATGCAGACCGATGAGAACGGTATCGGGACGAAGGGGGAGCGTGTCGTGAAGAAGATAGCGCCCGCTGGGGAAATAGAGTGCGGCGTGCTCATCAATCGCCTTCTGCAAGGCAGCCGTGTCATCGGTCTCGCCGTCCCCTTTGACGCCGAGCGAGTGAACGTTGACCCACGTGCCGGGGTCTGGTAACGGGGTAATGGCGGGCGGTGTGGGTGGCGGCAAGGCGGCGAGGGGCGACGGCTCATAGCGAGTCTGGAACGCTCCTACTGCGCCGGGATAGGCCAGGCTGAGACCGTGCGAGAAGATGCTGACGCGATACGTATCAGCAACCTGGCGAAATTCGCGGCCGCTCTCGCGCAGCTTGGCGAAGATGGGCACGTGGCTGCAAACGATGTTCTCTAAATTAATTTCGGTCATGCGACTGGTCTCGTTGCCGATGACGACCGCGGGACCGGTGATGTTCTCGAAGCGGCTGTCTTTGATCCAAAGTTGATCGGAGTAGTGGGGATCGATGGAGACCGCAGTGGGCACGTTACGGAATTGATCGTGAACCAGGGTGAGCCCAGCTTCGTTTTCGCGGATGGCGGCTTCCCGCTGGCCGTCGAAGGTGGAATCGATGAGCGTGAACTGCCATGCTGGTGAGGGCTTGCGGGCCATGATACCGAACTGGCCACCGTGGAAGTGGAGGTCCTCGGCTTCGTTCGCAACTTCATGCACGCCGGCGAACCCAGAACCAATCGAGAAGTCTATGTGGCTCAGAAACGCGTGTTGTGCGGCATGGAACCGAATGGCAACGGCACCCGCGTTGCCCGGACCAATCTCGAAATCGACGTTGCTGATCGCGGAATAGAAGGTGCCGGGATTCGCGTCGGGAACGTCGCGGCTGGGACGCGGAACAACACCTCGCGGCGTGGGCGGAGGATGGTAGTTGAATCGAGGCGAGCCTGCGGCGCCCTGAGGCCGAGGTCGCGCGCCGGTGAAAAAGAACATGTAGGCGATGCCGTCCTGATACCCCGGGGTGTTTTCACCCAATACAAAGACGGGACGTTGGGCACCATAGCCGATGACACGCACGCCAGGCCAGAGATAGATGGTGCGGCTGATGCGGTATCGGCCCGGCGGGATGAACACGATGCCCTCCCCTTTGCCGGCCTGCACCTTGTCGATCGCTGCCTGCACGGCGTCGCTATCGTCCTCTTTGCCGTCGCCATGGGCATGGAATTCCTCCGCGGTGAGATACACCGCCGCCGGGTCCTCCAGGCGCGTGGGATAGGTCGATACCGCGAAGCAGCTTGCTGTAACTGCATGAGTTACGAGCAATGCAAGAAGAAGTTTTCGAGCGCCCGCCTTCAAGATGGCTTTTCTCCTGACTTTTCACTGGTTAGTTTATCTCCGCGAAGTGCAACCAAGTGCTAGATACCACATTGCGGTATGCCACATTTCCTTTGACATCTGTGTACTAAGTTATCTATAAAGTTACCCGCCCGCATTAGATGCAAAAAAGAAACGGGAAAACCGCGCCGCTTTCTGTTTACAGAGACCGCAGCGTTGTCAGCAAAGGGTTTTAACCAATTTTGGGAGGTCACGGGACCATGAGTAAGAAACCATCAGCTCTCGCAGCTGTATTTGTCGTGCTGTTCAGTTTCTGCGCGGTGAGCCTTGCGCAGGTGACGACCGGCAGCATTCTGGGAACAGTACGCGATGCTTCCGGAGCCGTGATTCCCGGGGCAACAGTGACGGTCACCGATACGGGAAAAGGCACGACTTCCACCAAGCAGACGGATACAGAAGGCAACTATAGCGTTCCCAATCTGCTTCCCGGCACTTACAACATCACAGTTGAGATGAAGGGCTTTAAACGCAGCCTTGCCAACAATATCGTCCTGGATATCGATCAGAAGGCGGATCTTGACTTTACGCTCGAGACCGGAGGAGCCAGCGAGACCGTAGAAGTAACCAGCGCGCCGCCGCTGATTCGCCTGGACAGCTCGGAATTGGGCGAAGTGGTGGGCAAGCGCGAAGTGCAGAACCTGCCGCTGAACGGCCGGAATTTTGCGCAGCTGGTTTATCTTGTGCCCGGCGTCACAACAGGCCAGGCGGGGGAGAATCTCTCCGGCTCCAGCTCTTTTAATCCGCGCGCCGCATCGGACTTTAACGCTCTGGGCAGCCAGGCCAACACCAACGCGTGGATCGTCGACGGCATTGTCGATAACGAATACACCTTCAACACGGTGATGGTGCAGCCTTCCGTCGAGTCAATCGCTGAATTCAAGGTGCTGACAGGATCATACTCGGCCGCCTACGGCGTGGGCGCCGGAGTGGTTTCAGTGTCCACACGGTCGGGCGCGAACGCCCTGCATGGCGAGGTTTTTCTCTACTTGCGCAACAGCGTCGCCGATGCCCGTAACTACTTCGCCCGCGTTGGAAGTTCGGTGCAGAAGCCCGCTTATCGCCGCGGCCAGTTTGGCGGTGCGGTTGGCGGAGCAATCATCAAGGATAAGCTCTTTTACTTTGCCGATTATTTCGGGCAGCGTTCGCTGAAAGGCATCGTCAACCAGAACAATGTTCCGACGGCAGCCGAACGCATAGGCGACTTCAGCGCCTACACCAACACCAGCGGCGCACTGATCCCCATCTATGATCCGCTCACGACGGTCGCAACAACGGTCAACGGGGCAACAACCTATACCCGGACCCAGTTCATGGGTTGCAACGGTAATCAGCCAAACGTCATTTGCCCCTCGCGCCTCGATCCAGTGGGTCTCAACCTGGCCAGCATTTACCCTCTGCCGACCGGCCCTGGTAGTTTCAACAACTTTGTCTCAACCGCCGATCAGGTTATCGACGACAACGGCGGCAACGCACGCGTGGACTATCACCTGAGCGACAAGGATTCAATGTTTGGGCGCTTCAGCTATGAGAAGTTTGTCCAAAATGCTCCCAATCCGCTGACCGGCGGCCAAGGCACCTGCTGCCTCCCCACGCCTGCGTCTGCAGCCAAACAGTTCGACCTCGGTCCATACGTCGCCGGTATTCAGCTCACTACATTGATTGCGCAGGGCCTGGCGCTGAACGAGACCCACGTTTTCAACCCATCCCTGTTCAACGAGTTTCGCGCCGGCTACTCGCGTACGAATCCCTTTACCACGCAATCGGATTTTGGTCACAACTCGTCCACTTCGCTGGGTATACAGGGGCTGAATATTTCGCAGTACACAACCGGCCTGCCCAATCTCACCATCGGCAGCGCCTGTGGTAACGAGTTCACCTGCCTTCAGGGGGGCACCGCTTTCCTGCCGGCACACCCGGTCCAAACCGACATTCAGGGAGAAGACACGCTTTCCTGGACGAAACAGAATCATTCATTGAAATTCGGTTTCCGCTACGTTCGTGTACTGGCTTCGCCGTTTACCAATACCACCACGCGCGGCGGACTGACCTTTAGTGACAACTTCACGAATAGCGGCACGGCCGCCGCGGGTGGCTCCGGCCTGGCGGGCATCTTGCTTGGCTTTCCCAATTCCGGCAGCCGCAACTTCCTGTCGGTTCCGTACTACATCACAAACGTGCAATATTCCGGCTTCGCGCAAGATGACTGGAAAGTTTCCCCACGTCTGACCCTCAACCTCGGCTTGCGCTACGACGTCTTCACTCCCGACATCGAGAAAGACAACAAGCTTGCGAACTTTAATGAAAACACATTGGTCTTTGATTTTGCAGGCCAGAACGGCGTGAGCCGGACTGCGGGGATTCAGACCCGTTACGGTAACGTGGGGCCGCGCATCGGCCTGGCGTACGACGTCAACGGTAAGGGATCGACAGTGATCCGCGCCGGCTTCGGTATCTCCTACTTCCCGGACCCGTTCTCCGCTTCCGATGAGCTGGGACAAAATCCGCCGTTCACTATTTCGCAGACCTTTTCGAGCCCGGCAACTTTTCCTCTCCCGAGTGCGTTCGCCCCGGCTAATCAGTGCACCGCGGCCAATCAGAGTGCGAGCTGCCAACCGATCCTCAGTAATCCCTTTCCCCAGGGTGCAGTCGCTCTGCCGCTTTCTTCTCTGACGAGCACGACGGCACTCAATGCGGCGCATCCGGCACTCATCGGCCACTCCAGGCAAAACCAGACACCCAACATGCAGACCTTTACCTTCGGCGTGGAGCACCAAAGTCTTGGTGGTGTGGTGGGACTGGCTTATGCCGGCAGTCATAGTGTCCATTTGACCTATGCCTATAGCCCCAACGAGGTAGGACTGATTCAGCCCGGTGGCCCCACCTCCCAAACGCTGCGCCGGCTCTATCAGCCGATCAATAATATTTCGACGTGGGTGCAGGAAGACATGATCAACGCGTCGAACTACAACAGCCTGCAGGCCAACTACACCAAGCGCTACACCCACGGCCTGACGGCGCTGATCAGCTACACCTACAGCAAGTCGCTCGACTACGGCGGTTCTGCCGCTTCGGGCGGCGGTTCGGCCGGCAATCCGCAGACAGTAACCAACCTGAAAGCGGGATATGGTGCCTCTGGCTTTGACCAGAAACATCGCTTCGTCAGCAGCGTTACGTACGAACTCCCGTTTGGAAACGGCAAACAGTTCCTCAATAGCGGAATTGGTTCGAAGATTTTGGGTGGCTTCGAGATTGACGCGATCACAACTTACAACTCGGGTCCTCCGTTTTCAGTGAGTCTGAACAGCGGTGTCAATAGCGGCTCGCCGAGCTGGCCAAACCGGATCGGCGCCCGGGGCAAGATCGATCACGGCACACCGCTGCGCTTTTTCAACGCGACGCTGTGTCCTGCTGGGGAGACTACGCTGCCGAGCGGCGCAGTCTGCGCGTTTCAGACGCCGGCCGCCAATACATATGGCAATGTAGCGCGTTCGGTACTATATGGCCCGACGACGAAGGATTGGGACATCGGCTTGCAGCGGCGGATCAAGCTGTATGAGGACAAGAGCCTGAACCTGAAGTTCGATGCCTTCAACGCCTTCAACACGCCTAATTTCTCGACACCCAATACGGCGATCGGTTCCGCACAAGCCGGCCAGATTACGGGTACGGTAAACGATAACCGCGATCTGCAGGCATCGGCGACGTTCTACTTCTAAGCCCACGGATGGGGCTACCGAGGTGTGTGAGAATCCATTTTTCGAAGGGTAGGGGCTTCAGCCCGTTCGTTTAGCAGTCAAGATGAATCGGCTTCAGCCGCTGAGGGCTGCTTAAGCGAGCACCAGAGATGCCCTCAGGGGCTAAGAGTCTGCGTGAGAACCTAGATTATGCGCTTTAGCGCTGGCCTCGAAAATCCAGGGCTAAAGCCCGTTCTTTCGGAATGAACCGCTTTTCCGCTGGACTGAAGTCCAGCTCCCCCCTGCTGAAGCAGGGGGCTCCACCAGATTCGGGGTGGATGAAATCCGCGGCTCATTTTCCCGGTTCTCACGCAGGGGCTAAAGCCCGTCCTATGTTGGGTAGTTAACGTACGGGCTGAAGCCCGTACCCTTCAAAAACCGAGTTCTCACACACCCTCTACCGCACGCGGCGGCCCCATGCAACCTGTCTGACAATGCGTTATCCTTCTCTTTCGCATATGCGTAGACAAGCCGGGTGATGTGCCAAAACCGCAGAGGATTTATGAAGCATCTTGCCGCTGGAGCGGCGGACGGGTGTCTTCTTGCTGAGCCCTATCGTTGTCTCGATACATCCGTGCGCCAAAAGAGTAAGGATTTCTGCAAGGATCCAACAACAAAGGGGGAAAGGTAACAATGTCAGATTCCAATGGATGGAAATTTAATCGCCGTGGTGTTCTCAAGTCTTCGATGGCCGTCCTGGGCGGCGGCCTTTTAAGCCGCTACAGCTTGGAAAAGGCCGCGGCCGAGCAAGCGCCGGCAGTCAAGAACGTCAACCTGAACTCCAGCCCGTCGACGCTCAAGATTACCGACATGCGCTATGCGATCATCGTCAAGCCGGGCCCCAGCCCGTGCCCCATCATCCGCATCGACACCAACCAGGGAGTCTACGGATTGGGCGAAGTGCGCGACGTGGGCGGCTATCAATACGCCATGGTGCTGAAGAACCGCATCATGGGCGAGAACCCGTTGAAGATTGATTTTCTGTTTCAGAAGATCCAGCAGTTCGGCGGCATCTCCCGCCAGGCGGGCGGGGTTTGTGCTATTGAGATGGCGCTGTGGGATATCGCGGGCAAGGTCTACAACTGTCCCGTCTACCAGATGCTGGGTGGCCAGTGGCGAGACAAGATCCGCATCTATGCGGATACGACCGAGTCGGATGATCCTAAAGAGTATGGACGGCGAGCCAAGGAACGCAAAGCGATGGGGCTTACCTGGATGAAGATGGATCTGGGCATCAACGTGCTCGAGGGGATGCCGGGCATGGTGATGGAGCCGGCGGGTCAGAGCAAGTGGGAACTGCGCAATCAACCTCATCCTTTTATGGCTACTGAGGTCACCGATAAAGGCATCGACCGGCTTTGCGAATACGTTGCGGCGGTGCGGGACAACATCGGCTATGACATGCCGTTGTCCATGGATCACCTTGGCCATATTGGCGTGAAATCAGTGATCAAGCTGGGCAAGGCGTATGAGAAGTTCAACCTGGAATGGATCGAAGACGTGATTCCGTGGTACTACACCGATCTCCTCAAGGAGATCACCGATGCCAGCCCCACGCCGACGATCACCGGCGAGGATATCTACGAAATCGCGGACTTCGAAAAGCTCTGCAGCGTGCACGCAGTGGACAAGATCCATCCGGATCTTGCGACGTCAGGCGGCATTCTGCGGACTCACAAGATCGGTGACATGGCGTTCGGTTATGGAGTGCCGATGGCCATGCACTTTGCGGGCACACCGGTCAGTTGCATGGCGAACGTGCACTGCGCGGCCGCAACCCGCAACTTCCTGGCGCTGGAGAACCATTCCCTCGATGTGCCGTGGTGGCAGGATCTGGTCAATGGGTTGGAGAAGCCGATGATCAACCAGGGCTTCATCAAGGTTCCGGAGACTCCGGGTCTCGGGGTCACGCTGAACGACGATGAGTGCAAGAAACACCTGAAGCCTGGCACAGGGTACTTCGAGCCGACGCCGATGTGGGATGAAAGTGCAGTCAATCGACGACGCGATTTTCAGCTAGAGGTAAGTGAGAACGAGAGCGCGATACCTGGATCAGGTATCGCGCTTTTTTTAAGTTCCTGCGCTTGTTTTCCTTAAAGAAAGGCGCCTGGAGGTTCTACATTGCAGAGAGGGCGGATACATCCGGATCCAGGGAATGCGCGAGTCTTCTGGAGTCACCGCTCTCTCGGCTTCGACGGGATGACAAGGAAAGGGTGACATTCTGAAGGAAAGTGGTTGCTGGACAGAAGGCGTTTTCATCACCTTCGGTCGGCCGCAGGCCCATGACTCCTACGTTTTCTTTTAGTTCTCACACACCCTCTGTTCAGGCAACCGCTCTCCATGGATGCTTCGCCCTCCCCTTTATCATCCCGAGCGAAGCCGAGCGTCTGCAGTTC
This sequence comes from uncultured Acidobacteriaceae bacterium, assembly GCA_963717225.1. Classification (GTDB taxonomy): domain Bacteria; phylum Acidobacteriota; class Terriglobia; order Terriglobales; family Acidobacteriaceae; genus PALSA-350. The sequence continues at coordinate 313,798 of CAVQWB010000048.1, forward strand.
CGCGGACCTTTCTCCAGTTCTCATGCAGGACTCTTTAGCCCCGGAGGTGCGGCTTTCATAACCGGGTACTCATGCCTTTCGATGGATATTGCCTTCTAAAATCTGCGCTTCTCACACACCGTCTAAAGCCCAGATCTTTGTCGGGCCTCATCGGCCTGACTGAACTCGAACCCCTGATACAAGGCACCAGCGCGATGACTCCCGAAAAATTCGCGCATTCCGCAGATTTCGATCTATCCATCCTCTTTGAAATGTAGACACTCGAGGGCCGGGGGTATGATTTATCGAGCTTCAGTTTGAGGTTTGGCTTTGTATCAGGGCACGACTTCAGTCGTGCCGCAAAGAACTCGAAATGATCAGGGCTTTAGCCCCTGCCCGCTTTCTTTCGCGGCAGATACGTGTAACTGTAGGGATATAGTTCCGCAGACTCCGCCAACCCTGCCTTCACGGGATTGTGCTGGATATATTTACGAAAATTCAGAAAGCTCTCCCGATCGCTGACCCGCACTTCGGAAAATCCACGCTGCCAGACCTCTCCACGGAAGCCGTATTCCTTGCTTACACGAAAAGAAAATCCGCCCTTTACCAATTGCATCGCTCTTTCAATCGTTGTATCCCTGGGAACTGTCATTAGTAGGTGAAGATGATCCGGCATGATTACGAAGTCATGCAATTGAAATTTTCCCGCTGCTACACCCGAACGCAATACTTCAATCAACAGCGTCGCATTCCGTTCAGATTGAAGGATGCGTCTCGCCATACTGGTCTTCGTGGTGACAAAAATACCCGTGCGCTACTAAGTATTGCTTCCGGGTTGCCATTCCGTGCTGGTGTTGCCATGACAGGGGCTAAAGCCCTGATCAGACCCAACCATTGCGGCACGGCTGAAGCCGTGCCCTGATACAAAGCATGAGCGCGGTGACTTGGAATTAGGTTCTCACGCACACTCTAAAGCCCGCCCTATTTTGGGTAGTTAACGTACGGGCTGAAGCCTGTGCCCTTCAAAAAGGGAAGACGTAGCCCAGGGGCTAAAGCCCTCATCAGAACCAACCATTGCGGCACGGCTGAAGCCGTGCCCTGATACAAAGCATGAGCGCGGTGACTTGGAATTAGGTTCTCACGCACACTCTAAAGCCCTGATCATTTCGGGTCATGAGCGGCACGACTGAAGTCGTGCCCTGATACAAAGCAAAACCCAAAACTGAAGCTCGATAAATCATACCCCCGGGCTCGAGAAAATGTAGACACGAGATGTGGGATACCAACATTATTCGTCGGTGACACAACCCAGAGCGGCGCTCTTGACAGAGCGGATGTACTTGGCCAGGGTGCCTCGCTCCGCTTTGTAGGGCGGCATGCGCCAGGCCTTGCGACGCGCGGCCAGTTCCTCGTCGGACAGGGCTACCGAAAGCTCGTTCCTGCTGGCATCGATGGTGATCACTTCCCCGGTGCGCACCAGGGCGATGGGACCACCTTCCTGGGCTTCCGGGGTGACATGGCCGACGATAAATCCGTGCGAGCCGCCGGAAAAGCGGCCGTCGGTGATCAGGGCTACGTCCTTCCCTAAGCCGGCTCCCATGATGGCCGAGGTGGGAGTTAACATCTCGGGCATGCCCGGGCCGCCCTTTGGGCCTTCGTAGCGAATGACGAGCACCTGACCCTTGGCAATCTTGCCTTCCTCCAGGGCCTTCAACATCAGCTCCTCAGAATCGAAGACGTTCGCCGGGCCGGAAAACCGGAGCCCTTCCTTGCCTGTAATCTTGGCCACTGCGCCTTCCGGCGCCAGATTGCCTTTGAGAATCTGCAGGTGGCTGGTCGCCTTGAGAGGGTTCGAAACGGGACGCACGATCTGCTGCCCAGCTCGCAGGCCTGGGAGATTCTTCACGTTCTCCGCAACGGTCTTTCCGGTGACGGTGACGCAATCGCCGTGGAGCAGCCCCTCTTCAAGCAGCATCTTGATGACAGCGGGCAAGCCCCCAACGGATTGCAGGTCCTCCATGACATAAGAACCGCTGGGCTTGAAGTCGGCAAGCAGTGGAGTTTTGTCGCTGATCTTCTGAAAGTCATCAATGGTCAGGGGAACATTGACTGACCGCGCCATGGCAATCAGATGCAGGACCGCGTTGGTCGAACCTCCCAGGGCGGCAACCACGACCATGGCGTTTCGAAAGGCATCCAGAGTCATGATGTCGCGCGGCTTCAAATCCAGTTCAAGCAGGTTGAGGATGGCGGCGCCGGCGCGAAAACATTCATCGAGCTTCAATGGATCTTCTGCCGGGGTGGATGAGCTGTAGGGCAGGCTCATGCCCATGGTCTCGATGGCGGCGGCCATGGTATTTGCGGTATACATCCCACCGCACGCGCCGGCTCCAGGACAGGCGTGACGCACGATTGCCTGACGCTGCTCATCGGTGATGGAGTGGGTGATGAATTGACCGTAACTCTGGAAAGCGGAGATGATGTCCAGCTTCTGGCCATTCTGATGGCCGGCGCGGATGGTTCCGCCATACACCATCAAGCTGGGCCGGTTTAGTCTGCCCATGGCAATGAGGCACCCGGGCATGTTCTTGTCGCAACCAGGGATGGAGACATTGGCGTCATACCACTGGGCGCCCATCACGGTCTCGATCGAGTCGGCGATCAGGTCGCGCGATTGCAGAGAATAGCTCATGCCGTCCGTGCCCATCGAAATGCCATCGCTCACCCCGATGGTGTTGAAGCGCAGACCAACCATGCCGGCAGCAATTACGCCTTCCTTCACCTTCTCAGCGAGTCCCAGCAGATGCATATTGCAGGAATTGCCCTCATACCAGACACTGGCGATTCCCACCTGAGGCTTGGCCATATCCTGCTCGCGAAGGCCAGTCGCGTAGAGCATTGCCTGGGAAGCCCCTTGCGCCTTGGGCTGTGTAATCTGAGAGCTGTATTTGTTCAACGTTCTGGTCGGTTTGCTCATAACGTCCAGTGTATCGTCTGTTTTTCGAGAGTGGGAGCAGCTTGGATATGCCTTCGGCGGCATGGTGGCAGTATGGAATTCTTTATGAGGTTTACCCGCGATCGTTCCAGGACACGAACGGCGATGGTATTGGCGATCTTCGGGGCATCCTGCGGCGGCTCGACTACCTCGCTGACCTGGGGATCAAGGGGTTGTGGATCGCGCCCTTCTACCCATCACCCATGGCCGACTTCGGGTACGACATCGCCGACTACTGCAACGTCGATCCCATCTTTGGCGCCTTGGCTGACTTCGACCAATTGCTGCGGGCGATCCATGAACGCGGTCTCAAGCTGATCCTTGATTTTGTGCCCAACCACACCTCCGACCAGCATCCCTGGTTTCTGGAGAGCCGCTCCTCCCTCACCAACCCGAAACGCGACTGGTATTTGTGGCGCGATCCGGCTCCGGACGGTGGTCCACCCAACAATTGGCTAAGCAACTTTGGCGGCGCCGCGTGGACCAGGGATGGCAGCCAGTATTACTACCATTCGTTTTTGAAGCAACAGCCGGATGTGAACTGGCGCAACCCAGAGCTGCGTGAGGCGATGTTCAACGCGCTGCGATTCTGGCTGGACCGGGGCGTCGACGGATTTCGCGTCGATGTGATGTGGATGATGATCAAGGACGATCAGTATCGCGACAACCCAGTCAATCCTGCGAGTACCCCGGATGCTCCAGCATCGATCCGTTTGCTTCCCGTCTACAACACGGATCGCCCTGAGGTGCACGCGATCGTTGCTGAGATGCGCGCCGTTTTGGATTCCTATGGTGATCGCTTACTCATCGGGGAGACGTATCTCCCCTTCGATCAGCTTGCGGCGTACTACGGTCAGGATCTCAAGGGCGCCCAACTACCGTTTAACTTTCATCTCATGCAGTCCCCATGGAACGCGGATGCGATTGCGAAGGTTATCAAGGAGTACGAGGCTGCCTTGCCTGCGGGCGCATGGCCGAACTGGGTGATTGGTAACCACGACCAACCACGGATCGCCACACGCATTGGCCGCACCCAGGCAAGGACCGCGGCGATGTTGCTGCTTACCCTGCGGGGGACGCCGATGATGTATTACGGCGAAGAAATCGGGATGACGGATGTCGCCATCCCTCCCGCGGAAGTACAAGATCCTGCGGAAAAGAACGAGCCCGGGAAAGGCATGGGACGCGATCCAGAGCGCACGCCCATGCAGTGGGATAGTTCGAGATGCGCGGGTTTTACCCAAGGCACGCCTTGGCTTCGCGTGGCGGCCGACTATCCGGCAGTCAATGTGGTCGCGCTTTCCAGCCAGACTGATTCGATGCTGAGCTTGTATCGGACACTCATTGGACTCCGTAATGCGAATCAAGCTTTGCACATCGGCCGAGTGGAGGGTGTCGCCAGCAATGGCAAGGTCCTCCGCTATGAGAGGGCCGATAAGGACCAACGGTTTGCGATCATGCTCAACTTGAGCGAGGGCACAGAAGGCGGGCTTTCTGCTGCGGGCCATATCGTTGCTTCGACGCACATGGATCGGGCTGGGGAGCAGGTCCAGTCCAGTCTCTCACTTCGCCCATTTGAAGGAGTCATCGTCAAGCTTGTCAACTAGACCCTTAGCAAACCGCAGCGCTCATGCTTTGTATCAGGGCGCAACTTTAGTCGGGCCGAAAACAGCCTGCAAATTGTTGGGCTTTAGAGGGTGTGCGAGAACTTCAAATCCAAACTCAGTCCCGTAGGGACGTCTGAACTTAGCCCAGGACGTGAGTCCTGGGTTAGCCGAAAAAGCTGGACTAGTCCCGCCAGGGACGGCTGAAACCTCGTCCCCCCTGTTCAGTCGTCCCTTACGGGACTGGTCGGATTACTTATATCTACCCAGGACTGTCGTCCTGGGCTAAGTTCAGACGTCCCTTCGGGACTTAGAGCAGAGTTCTCACACACCCTCTTTAGCTCCTGTTCCAATGCCGGAGCGATCTGCGGTTTCAACGATCACTACATGGGCTTGAATTATGCTGCGAACTTCCAGAACACCACTCTAGAATGCGGATCAGAGGCGCCATGTCGAAATCACGCAGGCAGTTCCTGACCAACAGCTCTCTGGGTCTTCTGGGGATCGCTGTCACTTCATGCAAACACGAACAAAAGCCAGCCGAATTGCCTCCTGGAGCACCCCCCGCCTTCGCGACCGCGCCTCCGGTCGGGCCTGAAGTATCACCGGTTACGTTTGCGGAAGCAGAGAAGCTGGTGCAGGTCTCATTAAGTGACAGCGAGCGCAAGGAGGCAGTGGCCAGCTGGCGCAGCGCAATGGCGCCGCTCTACGAGAGACGTGTCGGCCCGCGCAAGGTCGCGCTGGAGACGGCGTTAGCACCCTGGTCGCATTGCGACGCGGCTTTACCTGGCCAGGCAGCGGGTCCCGAACGCAACCTGTTTTTGCGCAGCAAGACCGATCCGGGTCCGCTGCCTACGAATGACGCAGACATCGCCTTCGCCCCGGTGACCCGGTTGTCACGCTGGATCGAGAGCCGCAAGCTTACCTCCGAGCGGCTTACGAATATCTATCTGCAGCGCATCGAACGCTTCAATCCCACGCTGCTTTGCGTGATCACGCCAACGCGCGAGCTCGCCATCGCCCAAGCGAAACAGGCTGACCAGGAAATCGCCGCGGGCCACTACCGCGGGCCACTGCACGGTATTCCCTGGGGTGGCAAGGATCTGCTGGACACTGCCGGCATTCCCACCACCTATGGCGCTGAGCCTTTCAGGAACCGCGTGCCCACAGAGGATGCAGCTGTGGTGAAGCGGCTGCACCAGGCCGGTGCAGTATTGGTGGCCAAGTTGAGCATGGGCGCACTGGCACTCAATGATGTGTGGTTTGGCGGCCAGACAAAGAATCCCTGGCTGCTCCAGGAAGGTTCGTCAGGCTCCAGTGCAGGGCCTGGCTCCGCCACCGCCGCCGGGCTGGTGGGGTTTTCCATCGGCAGCGAAACCGGCGGCAGCATCGTGAGCCCCACGATGCGCTGCGGCATCACCGGGCTGCGTCCGACCTACGGCCGGGTTCCGCGAACCGGTGCGATGACGCTATGTTGGTCGCTGGACAAGCTCGGCCCGATGACCCGCAGTGTCGAAGATTCCTTGCTGGTGCTCGAGGCCATCACTGGTCCTGACGCGGGCGATGTATCGAGCGTACCCAGCAAGCTGGACTTCGACGCCGCCACGAAAGTTGGCGGGCTGCGAGTCGGCTATTTCCCCAAGTGGATGCAGGAGGCGCCGGCCACCGAAGTTGATCGCGCCGCTCTGGAGGCGGTGAAGAAGCTGGGCATGGTACCGGTCGAAGTGGCCATTCCTGACTGGCCATATGATTCGCTGCAGCTTATTCTCTTCGCTGAAGCGGCCGCGGCCTTCGAGGAGTTGACGCTTACGCACGGCGTCGACCAATTGAAAATGCAGGTGCCTGACGCGTGGCCGAATTCCTTTCGCCAAGCGCGCTTTCTTTCCGCGGTGGACTTTGTGCAGACCGATCGATTCCGGCGCAAAGTCGCGAACGAGATGGGCCGGCTGTTCTCCCAGGTGGACATGCTTCTGGTTCCCTCCTTGCGTGACGAGATGCTTACCATCACCAACTCCACGGGCCATCCATCGCTCACCTTGCGTGCGGGCTTCATCGAAGTTTCGGAGGCACGTAGCGACTGGGCGCCCGACCCAGCGAACCCTCCAGCCAAGTTCTCACCGCCGCGGCGGGTTCCCCATGGCATCACGCTGATTGGCCGGCTCTTCGACGAGGGCAGACTGGGTAACGCCGGCTTAGCCCTGGAACGCAGCTTTGGGGTTGCTGACCAGCGGCCGCCCGGGTTTTAGGGGGTGAATCCGCCAGTGCCGGTTCTTGACTCCATCCGCGTGGTTGAACTGACCGAGGCGCTGGCCGGACCATACTGCGCCATGCTTCTGGGAGACTTCGGCGCCGATGTCATCAAGGTCGAGCGCCGCAAGACTGGGGACCAGTCGCGCAGCTGGGGCCCTCCGTTTGTGGGGAGTGAATCTGCCTATTTTCTAGCCACCAACCGCAACAAGCGTTCGCTCTCACTCGACTACGATCGCCCGCTGGGCTTAGAAATTCTGCACCGACTGCTCGCGACCGCCGACGTATTCCTCATCAATCATCGGAACCCGGCCTCATCAGAGCGTCGCGGGCTCGATGCAGAGACCATTTGCGCGCGCTATCCCCGGCTCATTTACTGCGCCATCTCGGGTTATGGACACTCGGGCCCCAAGTCAGGGTTAGCCGGTTACGACATCATCGCGCAGGCGCAGGCGGGGATGATGAGCTTTACCGGTGAGCCGGAGGGTGAGCCGGTTCGCTACCCCATCGCGATCGCGGATATGACCTGTGGACTTTATTCCGCATTAGGCATTCTCGCGGCCTTGCTGGCCCGGGAAAAAACGGGAAGGGGTCAAGCCATCGACATGGCGCTCCTGGATTCACAGCTGACGTTGCTCATCAATGCGGGCAGCAACTACCTGAATGCGGGCGAGGCCCCCAAGCGCTGGGGAAACGCACACCCCAGCATCGTGCCTTATCAAGTGTTCCGCGGCGGAGACGGCCGCCATTTTGTCGCAGGCGTTGGCACCGATGCGCTGTGGCAGCGATTTCTCCGTGTGATTGATGCGACGGATACGTTGGGGGCTGACCCGCGTTTTCGATCCAATGCCTTGCGCACGGAACATCGTCTAGCGCTCATTCCTGTTCTATGCGAGATCTTCGATAAGGCGCCCGCCAGCGAGTGGCTGCTCCGGCTGACCGCGGAGGATATACCCGCCTCTGCTATCCAGACTGTTGGTGAGGCGCTGAATGATCCCCAAGTGCTGGCGCGCGGGCTAATCGTGGAGATCAAGCACCCGACTCTCGACGTGGTGCGTAGCATCGCCAATCCCGTTCGGCTTTCTTCAACCCCGGTTTTGTACCGGTTTCCGCCGCCATTGCTGGGGGAACACAGCCTGGAGATTCTTCAGAGTCTCGGCTACTCTAACGACCAGATGGCCGCAGCCAGACATGAAGATGCGGTCTAAGTTGTTGACTTTGATACTAAACTTGAATCCGTCGAACGCGCACCCGGGCCTGTTGCCGGGACAGAAACAGAAAGGGAGTCATGGGGATAGAACTGGTTGACCGCGACGTTCTGCTGGTTGTCGACGTGCAAAATGATTTCTGCGATGGGGGAGCTCTTGCTGTACCAGGGGGCCAGGAAGTGGTGCCGGTGATCCATCGCATCGCTGGCGCTTTCCGCCATGTGATCTTGACCCAGGAGTGGCACCCACGCGACCACCACTCTTTTGCTTCGAATCATCCGGGACACGAACCGTTTGAAACCATCGAGACGAGACATGGCAAGCAGGAGCTGTGGCCCGACCATTGCGTGCAAGGGAGCATCGGCGCGGCGTTCCATCCCCATCTGCTTTTGGACAACGTAGAGATGATTCTGCGCAAGGGCTTTCGCAGCGATATCGATTCGTACTCCGCCTTTAACGAGAACGATCGCATTACGCGTACCGGCCTGACCGGTTATCTGCGCGAACGCGGACTGGGACGCATCTTCCTCGCCGGGCTAGCTTACGACTACTGCGTGCGTCACTCGGCTATCGACAGCATGCGGGCGGGGTTTGAGACCTACGTGGTCGAGGATGCCTGTAAGGCTATCGGCCTGGGCGATTCGATCGCCGCCACCGACGCCATTTTCGGTGAAGCAGGGGTGCATCGCATCACCAGCGCGATGCTGGGGTAGCGGGTAGGCTATATTCGCAGGCGCTACCGTTGGCTTCAGGGGCTAAAGAGCGTGTGTGAGAATCGGGACGAATTGAGTCCCGCAGGGACGGTCGCTGAGGTCACGAAGAACGTGCGCGTTGATTGGGGAGCTTGAGGCATTTTCACCAGGGCTAAAGCCCATCGTTTTGTTTCTTTTATGTACGGGTTGAAGCCTGTGCCCTTCAAAGAGGGAAGACGTAGCCCAGGGGCTAAAGCCCTCATCAGACCCAACCATTGCGGCACGGCTGAAGCCGTGCCCTGATACAAAGCATGAGCGCGGTGACTTGGATTGGGTTCTCACGCACACTCTAAAGCCCGGTAGTTGCAAGATAGAAGCGTTCTCGCGGGTTTAAAAACCCGCTTCCCCGGACTGAAAGTCCGGGGCTGGCACAACTTGGCACGGATCATGTTGCCATCCCATGTTTCAAAAGCGAGACTTGGGCACCCTTCGGTTATTGCCGACGATGTGAGTGCATCCTATAGTGGATTTCTTGAAGCCCTCCGTCATCATTCTTGCGTTTAACTCCGTCGACACCCTCGGGGCAACGCTGGCTCAGGCACAGGAAATTTCCGACGACCTCCATGTCGTGGACTCCTTCAGCACAGATGACACGGTGGTGCTTAGCCGGCAGTATGGCGCCCAGGTCGTACAGCATTCCTTCGAAAACTATGGTGCACAGAGAAACTGGGCCATCGATAATCTGGTGCCCCGTTACCCATGGCAGCTGCATCTGGACGCGGACGAGCGCCTAACCCCGGAACTGATCGCTTCCATACAGTCCCTGCCGGAAGACACCGCGGAATCCGGTTTTTTAATTGCCAGACTAGTGCAGTTTCTGGGCCGGAAGATGCGGCATGGAGGCATGTCGCCAACCTGGCACCTGAGGCTGTTCCGCAACGGCGCCGGGCGCTGCGAGGAACGAAAGTACGACCAGCATTTCTACCTGTCTCACGGCTTGGCCGGCCAGCTCGAGGGCTACATGATCGATGAGATCCGCATGTCGCTTTCGGAATGGACGGCCAGGCATAACAGATGGTCCGACGCCGAGGTGCTGGAGCAAACCGCCGCGATGGGTGCGGTTCGCATCCAACCTCGCTTTTGGGGTAATCCACTGGAGCGCAAGCGCTTTCTTCGCGGCCTCTACAACAACGCACCGCTCTTCGTTCGACCCTACGCTCTTTTTTTGCTACCGCTACTTTCTTCGCCTGGGCTTTCTCGACGGCTGGGAAGGGCTCATCTTCTGGACCCTGCAGACATTCTGGTTCCGCTTCCTGATCGACGCCAAACTCTTCGAGCAGCGTAAGAACAAAAGCGTTTAAAATGGAGAAACTATGCTTGAAGTTACAGTCGTCATTGCTGGAGCTGTGATCGCTTTTATCGCGATGCAGTTGTGGGCGAGCAGCGGTCGCCTCAAGAGCGACAACGAGACCGAAACCCTAGCGCCCATAGGCCTTCTCCTATCCGCGCACGGAGGCTTCGCGATAAATATTCTTGTACTCGTCCCGGCGGATCGGTGGATGGCCGTACTCCGGAGCATGTTTGTACGCTGTCGTGCGTGGGGCGAAAACTGTGGCCGGTGCGCGGTCGTGGCTACCGTCGGAAACCATCCTGATAGCCCCAATGAGCGGCATCAGGTGACTGGTTCTGCTGTTGGTAAGAAGACCGTAGCCGGACCATACTGAGCAGACGCAATCGCGGCGCTCCCACCCAGCAGCAGAAACGCAAACGCCGTACGCATATTCTTCTGGATGTTCATTCCACCCCCTGGTAGACAAAACGCGACTCCGCCTAAGGTTGCCAGCGTCTTTTCGATGAGGTTGGGGTTGGGGAATTACGAAACGACAGGGAGCTGGATCGTGAATTCGGTTTTGCCAGGTACGGTGTCCAATTTAACTTCTCCGCCAAACTTGTCCACTACGATGTGGCGGACAATGTCGAGGCCTAGACCGGTGCCCTGACCCGTAGGTTTCGTAGTGAAGAAGGGCTCAAAAATGAGCTTCTTGTTTTCTTCGGGAATGCCAGGACCGGCATCACCAATGGCAACGCACACGCTGTCACCATCCACCCAGGTCCGTACGGTCACAATGCCCTTTTGTGGAGATGCATCAATGGCGTTGTCAAGCAGATTGGTCCACACCTGGCTGAGGCCCACGCCACAGGTAGAGAGCGGCGGCAAGCCAGGGGCAAAGAGCTTCTCAACAACCAACTCTTTTTGGCGAAACTTGTGGCCCAGGATGACCAGGGTGCTTTGAATGCTGTCGTGAACGTCGAGTTGATGCCGCTGTGGCTTGTCTTCGTATGCGTACTTCTTCACCGCTCCGACGAGGTCGGTGACCCGGGAAACGCTTTCTTCGATGGTGCCAACAAGTTGCACGCTTGAGATAAGCGCCTCCATCCAGTTGAGCGGGTCGGAAAGGGTGTTGCCGGGGAACTCGTGCTGCGCGCATTCCAGCGTCTGTTCGTCGAAGCCGATCCCGGAAAGAGTTGCCGCCAGCTTCCAGGCGTTTTCTATGCCGTGTGTTTCCAACCATGAGGCCAATTCATCTTCGGCGTCGGCCTGGTCCAGAGAGCTCATCGCATTCGGCTTGCGCGGTTGCAACGCCTGCTCCTGCAGAATGCGCAGGCACTCCGCTTGGCCAGTCGTCATGACGTCCTGGCTGCAAAGCCGCAAGCTGATTTGTTGCATACGGCTCAGATTCTCTCGCATCTGCGAGGCAGCTCGCCGCGCAGCCGCCCCAGGATTGTTCAACTCGTGCATCAGGCCGGCAGCCATTGTCCCCAGCGAAATCAGCTTTTCACGATGCAGTTCCTGCGACTGATACACCTGCAGCCTGCGGGCCATGTTTCCCAGCACTCCCATGCGCACGTGCGGGCACGCGAACATGAGCTTCCAGAAAAGCTCTTCCCGCAGATAGACCACAGAGGCCGCTTTGACAACGGTAACGACGATTTCCGAATCCTTGCCTGCCAGCAAGGGAACTTCGCCGAACGTCTCGCCGGCACCGTGGGTGCCAAACAAGGTGAGTTCTCCGTCTTTTTGCCGCTTCTGCAGGCGCAGCTCGCCTTCGAGCAGGATCCAAAATCCGCGGCGGGCTTGATTGATATCGTACAGATCGGCACCGGCCTCGGCGTGGATGAGCTCCACAGGCCCCATGCATTGAAGGTCTTCTACAGAAACGCCGGAGAAGACCGGCACCTTTTGCAACTGAGCGGCAAGACTAGTCGCCTCGACCTGCTCCACTCGCGAACTTAGTTGAACATCAGTCATGGTTTTAGAACCGCGCCAGGTATTGATGAATAAACTGCACTGAAATCGACCCCTCACCTACCGCGGATGCCACCCGCTTGATCGAACCGTGTCGCACATCTCCGGCTACAAATACTCCCGGTACGCTCGTCTCCAGAAGATAGGGCTCTCTATCCTGGTTCCAGCTCTTTGCCCGTTTCCCGTCCACCTTCAAGTCAGGACCGGACAGCAGAAAGCCGTTTGGGTCGCGCATGATGGTGTCCGGCAGCCAATCGGTATTGGGCGCCGCCCCAATGAAAATGAACAGCCCACTTGCCGGTACGATCTCCTCACCCCCGGATCCATTACACAGTTTCAAGCAAGACAGGCGGCTTTCACCTAAGGCTTCTACCACCTTGCATTGTGTCCTGACCTCTATATTCGATGTAGCGGCAATCTGATCGATTAAATATTTCGACATGCTGTTCTTGAGGGAGTCCGCTCTCACCAGCATCGTTACCTTTTTAGCGTACTTGGAGAAATACATGGCTGCCTGGCCGGCCGAGTTCGCCCCCCCGACGATGAATACATTCTCGTCTTTACAAGCCCTGGCTTCCGCCATCGCCGCCCCGTAGTACACCCCCGCCCCGGTCAGGCGCTCCACGCCGGGCGTGTCCAACCGCCGATAGTACACCCCGACAGCGACCAGGCAGGCATGGCAGGAAACCTCCCGCCCATCGGCCAGCTGCACGATGTTGTAGTTGTTCTCGGTGCGGATCCCTGTCGCTTTTTGGGTCAGCATTTCCGCCCCAAAGCGTGTGGCTTGGATAAGGGCACGCTCGGCCAAGAGCTGCCCGCTCAACCCTTCGGGGAAGCCCAGGTAGTTCTCAATCCTGGAACTCGAACCGGCTTGTCCTCCTGGCGCTTCATCTTCGATTACCAACGTGCGCAGACCTTCCGAAGCTCCGTAGACCGCTGCCGCCAGCCCCGCCAGCCCCGCGCCGATGATGACCAAGTCGTAGAATTCCTTCTCCGCCTGCGTGCGCAAGCCGATTTTGCCGGCGAGTTCCATTTGGCCCGGCTGGACCAGGTAGGTGCCATCCCCAAAAAGGACCACCGGCAACTTGTGTTCATCCAGTTTGAAACGGGTGAGCAGGTCCACGCCTTCGGCGCTTTGCTCGGGGTCCAGCCATACATAGGGGACGCGATTGCGGGAAAGGAAGTCTCGTACCTGGTGGTCGCGCAGGGTGTAGCGGGGTCCGATCACCCGCAAGCCCTCAAAAGGAGCTTTGTAGCCCTCCTTCCAGGTTTCCAGCAGGTCGTTCAGGACCGGATAGAGGCGCTCTTCCGGTGGGTCCCAGGGTTTGGTCAGGTAGTAGTTGATCTTGGCCGTGTTGATGGCCTGGATAGCTGCCTCGGTATCGGCGTATGCCGTTAGCAAGGCGCGCTTGGCGTCCGGGTAGAGTTCCATTGCTTTACCCAGGAACTCGACTCCTGACATTCCGGGCATGCGCTGGTCGGAGACAAACAGGGCGACGACGTCGCCCCGCTTCTTCAATTGATCACAAGTGTCGAGCGCGGCCTGACCCGACGCCGCGCGCTGGATGCGATAGTTCGCACCATATTGGCGACGCAGATCCTGGACCACCATCTCCAGGACACTCACATCGTCGTCTACCGCGAGGATAACTGGCTTGCCCATGCTTCTTTAGTGTATTGCCTGGGCGCCGGTTCGTCGCGGACGCACCACTTTCGCTACACCCAAATCCAGTCACGACAGCAACTTGAGGGCGCGCCCCTGCCACTTTCGTGGGGTTTCATTTCCTGCCCAAGCCGCTAGGCTTGAGATCACCAGCACCTCATACGCTCCGCACAAAGTAGCGGAGAGAAACGTACCCGAGGTGGCGCAAAACAAGACAGTTTAGAACGACTGACGGCCGGTGGTCGATAGCGACATTATGTCGAGCCGGAAAAGATTGCGAATAAGAGCGACACGAGGCACAAGGCAGCACGATGAATAAAATTATCCTGGCTGACAACCAAGCAATCTTTCGCGCTGGCATTGCAAAGGTCCTGGCGAGCGAAGAGGACTTCCGCGTAGCCGCACAGTGTGCGGACCTCGAACGTCTACTGCTCTCCGTCGATGCGTATCGCTCATCGATTGTTCTGTTTGCGTCGGCTTTACGCCCTGAGTATCAGGATTTGATGTCGCATGTAAAGGCGGCAGGGAGCCGTGCGGTGGTGATTGCGGAAAACGGCGAGCCGGCCCAGATTTTCACGGCTCACGACATCCGTGGCGTGGTGTACAGGAATACCACTGGCCAGGCGCTAGTGGAGTGCGTGCACCGAGTGATTAAGGGCTTCTCGTCCATTCAGCGTCCGGCTGAGGCGATCGGGTCTGAGGAAGAAGATTCCGTAGGCGCGCGGGTTCGCGACCGCCTTACGCCGAAAGAGATGAAGATCGTCGCCCTGATTGTGCAAGGTTGCAAGAATAAAGAGATTGCCCTGCGGCTGGGCACCACCGAACAGGTCATCAAGAACTACCTGCGCAGCGTTTATGACAAGACAGGCGTTTCCGATCGCCTTGAGCTTGCACTGTTTACCATCCACCATCGGATTCTGGCCGCGGCCGCGGCCGAGGCGGGCAACTCAGTCCAGATGCGCACAGCCTAAAGCCGGTTGGGTTCCATCAAAATGCGGCGGTGGGCTGCTGTGTTACTGTTGCGATAGAACACACTGGGGTGCTCCCGCGTCTGGCCCTGGCCAAAGGAAAATGCCGCAACAGTCGAACCTGTTTTCGTCCAGTCCTCCAAGCGGCTCGACCGTGCAAGATCGGGAGGCTGCGCCCCAGCACCCTTCCCGGCTACCTCTGTGGCTTCGCCGCGTGGAGCTATACCTCTACGTCATCATCCGCATCTACATCGGCGTCATTGTGCTCGTGCTTCCCTGGTACGCACCCCTGTGGGCGGACAACCAGCTTCTGAACTACTTCCCGCGACTAGCCACGTTTCTTATGTACGGAGCGGTACGCGGGATGGTCTCCGGCCTCGGGCTTCTGAATCTGTGGATCGCGGTCGTCGAAGCAGTACATTTCCGCAGATCTCACTCTTGAAAGCATGACGCGTAAAACCGGTAAACCGCCTGAGCTCCATCGTGCTCCTCTCTCGTACCAGAACCCTGCGTTCATCAATAGTCCCGACGGCAGGCTGGTGCGCATCATGTCTGAATACTCGGAGCCGCTGGCGCGTTTCCGCCGGGAACGGATTCAGGACACGATCGTGTTCTTTGGTTCGGCGCGGTTCCGTGAGCACGCTGACGCCAGCCGTGAACTCGAACTGCTGGATAAAACAGGATCCGCAAACCCGGCCCCAGTGGAAGAACAACCGGCTACGCATGAGGAGATCGCCCAGGGAACAGCTACCGTGCTTCAACGGCGCCGCGCTGAGGCGGGCGTGGAGATGGCCCGCTATTACGAAGACGCCCGTGAACTTGCCTTCCTGGTGACGAAATGGTCCCAGACTCTGAAGGGGCGCCGGCACCGTTTCGTGGTGACCTCGGGAGGGGGCCCAGGCATCATGGAAGCGGCCAACCGGGGGGCCTACGAGGCCGGCGGCAAGTCGGTCGGTCTCAACATCCGGTTGCCCTTCGAACAGGCGCCTAACCCCTACATCACGCCTTCTCTGAATTTCGAGTTCCACTACTTCTTCATGCGCAAGTATTGGTTTGCGTACCTGGCCAAGGCGCTGGTTGTTTTCCCTGGCGGGTTCGGCACCCTCGACGAGATGTTCGAAGTGCTGACGCTGGTGCAGACAGAAAAGCTGGCCAAGAAAATTTGCATCGTGGTTTATGGTTCCGCGTACTGGAATAGCATCCTCAACCTTGATGTACTGGTCGACAAGGGGACAATTTCGCCCCAGGATCGCGCGCTTTTTCATATGGCGGATACACCCCAGGAGGCCTTTCTAATCCTGAAGAACGACCTGACCCACTATCACCTCGAACCGGAAGCCCGGCGCCAGGTGCATCCGAATGCGGAAGAGGAACCCCTCCTCAATCCGGACATTTCCGGCACACGATAGGTACTAAAGGCTAGTTACCGATCGTCAGAAGCGTTATCCAGTCTGGTTCCAACCGAATTTAGACATCAATTCGTGCGCCAGTAACTGTGCATTCACGACTTGCACTAGATACTGGGCATACGAGAGCGATCACACAGTGACTGTGTGGCAGCAGGGGCCAGGTGCGATTGCTCCATTAGGAGGAAGAGATGACAGGTTCCCGTATCTCGTATCTCTGGAACAATGAGCGCGCCGCCCAGGGCTTTGCTTCCGGTGTCTCGCTGCATAGCCATACCAACCGGTCGAAAGAAACTCTCGATTTCATCGTCAAACTAGCTCACGAATACCGCTGCTTCTCGGGAATCATCACCCGAGAGGAACAGCGGTGCCGGCGAAACCATCGTTTGCAGATCAACTACTCTGCGAGTTACTGGACGCCCCCGCTCACACCCCGGCTGGCATTCGACCTGGAAAGCCGCCAGATCGCAGAGTCGCTCCAGGTGCAGCCGCTGGTCTCGATTACCGATCACGATGATATCCAGGCGCCCATGCTGCTACGTACCGTAACCAGCGCCCGCCACATCCCGGTTTCCGTGGAGTGGACGACACCGTTTGGTAAGGATCAGGCCTTTCACCTTGGCATCCATAACCTGCCGAGCGCGTCTGGCGCGGAGTGGATGCGCCAGTTTGCAGCATTCACCGCCAATCCCAGTGATTCGCGCCTGACGGAGATGCTGTCTGCGCTGCACGACCTTCCCAACGTGCTCATCGTCTTCAATCACCCGCTCTGGGATCTGTACAAGATCGGCCTGGACGTGCACCAGCAGCGGGTGGAAGAGTTTCTTACCCAGAACAGCCGCATGATTCACGCGGTGGAGCTAAACGGACTGCGCAACTGGGAAGAGAACCGGTTGGTGAAACGGCTCGCGGCGCGATGGAATAAGCTGCTGATCTCTGGCGGCGACCGGCATGGCCTGGAGCCGAATGCCAACGTCAACCTGACGCAAGCGACCAGCTTCAACGAGTTCGTGGACGAAATTCGACGCGAGAATCGGAGCCATGTACTGTTCATGCCGCAATACGCGGAACCCTGGAAACACCGCATCATGAAATCCACGTTGGATGCCATTCGCGACTACCCCGATTTTCCCGAAGGATCGCGCCGCTGGGATGAACGCGTGTATCACCCGGATGTGAACGGGGTCGATCGCCCTCTCTGCGAGCTTTGGCCTGACGGTCAGGCGCCCGCTTACATGCGCATGATTATCCAGTTTGTGAGGATGCTGGGCAGCAACCCGGTCAGCAACGGTCTGCGCTTTGCGTGGAATGAATCGCACGAGCTGCAATTCGCGCTGGGCGAGCAGGAAGCGTTCTAGAACGGCTTGACCCTTCTCGGTTCGCCCCAGCGCGGATACACTTTGCCTATGCGCTCGGCGACGCCCAGGGTGGCGTACTTCCCGGATACGTTTTACGAGATCAACGGGGTGGCCCACACCAGCCGGCACTTTGAAGCGTTTGCGCAACGACGCGGCATCCCCTTTTTCTGTCTCCATCCGGCGAAAAGAGACAGCGCAATCCACGAACAACAGCAGGGCGAGCTGACCACACTGGAGATTCCACGCGGCAGCATGATTTCGTTTCGGCTGGAAAAAGATCTCACCTTCGATGCCGCTTTCCTGCGCCACAAGAAATTCCTCGAAGGACGTTTGCGTGCGTTCCGTCCGGACATTGTCCACATCACTGGGCCCAGTGAGCCGGGCATTCTGGGCGCGTGGCTGGCGAAGAATCTCAAGGTTCCGCTGGTTGCCTCCTGGCACACCAACCTGCACGAATACGCTGCTCAGCGTTCGGGGTGGTTCCTGCGCATGCTGCCCTCGAGTCAACGGCCGGGGGCGGAACAGAAAATCGAAGACGCCACGCTGTTAGCGTGTGCTCGCTTTTACCGGTTGGCGGAGGTTCTGTTCGCACCCAATATCGATTTATGCCGGCTGCTGGAGAAGTTTACCGGCCGACATTGCGCCCTCATGCCTCGCGGCGTGGATACTATCACTTTCTCTCCGGAGTATCGGGACCGCAGTGGGATCGCGAAGCCATTTGTGCTCGGGTTTTGTGGGCGGCTTTCCATTGAGAAGAATGTATTCCTGTTGGCGCGCATCCGGACCGAGCTGATCGAGCGCGGCCTCACGAATTTTCGATTTCTCATCATAGGCCACGGCAAAGAGGAAGGCTGGCTGCGGCAACACCTGCCGAATGCCGAGTTCACCGGCGTGCTTCGAGGCCAGGACCTCGCCCGCGCTTACGCGAACATGGATCTGTTTGTATTTCCTTCGCACACGGATACCTTCGGCAATGTCGTGCTCGAGGCCCTGGCTTCCGCCGTACCTGCGATCGTCACGCCCGATGGCGGACCGCGCTACATCGTGAAGGACGGAGAGACTGGTTTTATCGCTACGGACGATGGTTTTTCGGATGCGATTGCGAAGGTTATTCTCGACCCGGAGCTGCATGCGCGGATGGGCGATGCGGCGCGGCTGTATGCACAGTCGGCCTCCTGGGATTCGGTTTTCGAGGGCGTTTACAGCACGTATGACGAAGTCCTCGCGAGCCACGGCCGGTAATTGTTATGGGGCCGAGGGACAACCGCCCGCTGGGTGTTTTGCGCAACCAGGAGAGACCGTTGTTGTCGTTGACGTTCAGCGCTGAGGTGCCGGTGAGGCCCAGGAGCAGCCAAGCAAAAGCCATCAGGCGTATTGCTGTTTTGCGCATGCGCATAGGCAAATTTACGCCTCATTTCGTTTTCCGGCGACCGAAGTCGAGGCCGAAGTGAGGGTCGGATCGAGTGCCGTCGATTTTGAAGGGGATCTCGGTGCCGGCGCCGTTCTTTTGAAACACGCGATCGAAAGGCATGAGTAGTACGCCCTGCCAGCCCCCCACCATGCGCGATACAGAGGCCTGCATATCCGCAGTTCCGGCGAGGTTGAATTTAGCGCCGTCCAGGCTGTAAATACCGGCGAGTTTAATGCTTGCCCCGGGAATGTCGTAGTGCAGATTCGATAGATTCAGGCCGGCGTCCGCCAGGTTGAAATCGCCTCGCATCTGGGAGCGCACTACCTCCCTGTTCCCGTACCGCTCTTCTTGAGTGGCCAGTTCTACCTGGCCCTGGCTTCTGAGACTGAGCTCGTCGATGCGGTTTTGGATTTTTTCGCTGCTAAAGCGTCCATTGACGATGGCAAAGTTACCTTGCAACCGCATTCGATGCGCAACGTCCTGAGGTCCCGGCGGCAGGTCCAGCGTGGTATGCAGCTTAGCCTTGCCCTCCATCACGGGCGGATCCGTGCGCACCGCCAGCCGCAGCAGATCTTCGATCCTGGCTTGATCCAGGGCTACGTCGAGATAAACATGGCGCCCCGGTTCCCCCTGCACGCGCACCACATACCCTCGCGCGACCAGGAAGGAATGCAGAAACTGCGCCCTAACCGGCTGCAAGTAAGTGTCCCCGTCAGTGCCATCTACAATCGCGTGGAATTCTGTGTGCAACGGCACCTTGTGCCCGCTGATCTTCACCTGGAAGTCGGGCGTATCGGTCTTCCCATCCACCACAATCTTGTCCAGCGTGCCCTGATATCGCCCTTGCGAGGAAAGGATCCCACCTATGCCTTTGATGGTGCCGAGATCGGCATCGCGGAAGGAGTAGGTGCCGCCCACGGGGGTCGCTCCCAGATGGTCGGCATTCCAGGGGCCAAAATAGCCGCGGCTCTCGATCTGGCCCACTGGTTTGGGATTGGTCAGCACCGCGGTAAAGTCCATCGGCTTGCCGGCGCCAATCGAGCGCAAGGAAAGGCTCTGGATGACGAATCGCAGTGGAACCTTGCCTGGCTTGTCCGTGCCCAGGGTGAGCACGGTGTCGGTGCACTCCATCTCGTCGACAGAAATGCTTACATTGCCGGGCTGATGATGATCGCTCTTCGACCCTGCCAGCTCTTTGCTTTGGCTCCTGGCCGGCAGATTGATGCGCAGCCCCTCGACCTCAACGTGACCTATGTGCATGGGAGAACGCAGAAGGCTGGCATAGCCGGTGCGGAAGGCGAAGCTGCGCGCAGAAAACGCCGGCACGCTGGAGCTGATGTTGTATGGGTAGATGGCCAGGTCCTTTCCCGAGACCTGGAACCCGCGCAGGAGAGAGACGTCAAATGCGGCCAACTCTACCCGGCTGTGGTATCGGGCAGAGAGACTTTGCAGCAATCGCGCCCTTAGGATTGGCTCGGCCCGGGAAACAAGGATTTCGAAGATAGCGGCCGCTACCAGAACGATCACCAGGACGCTCATTCCAACCCAAAACAGCGTCCTATGTCCTCGACCTGCCACGCCCTCGCCCTTCTGCTTCAACATTTTCACTTCTACTCTGCGCGGGCGGGTGTCTCGATGGGCGTTTTTCCCTGAGAAAAAGCCGCGCCGGCATCGGTCGTTTTGTCTATGCCGGGATGTGAAAATGCCGCTGCCCGATGCTACAACGACGCGTTCCGGCATGTAACATCGCACCGAGGAGGGAAGCTTGTGGTGACGGTTCGGATTGTTGCCTTCTTGATGCTCCAGTTGGCGGGTCAGCAGATTTGGGCTCAGGCACTCCCCTCGCCTTCGCTCACCATCGATGCCTACATTCACCAGGGATGGGACAGCCTTTCCCGCTCCATGTCTGAGTGCAAATCGCTGGTCGACCCCAAGGTCACTGCGCCGCCGCTACTTTATCTTCCTTTTGGAGCCCCTACACCGCCTGAACTGTTGCGGCTGCCGGCGCAATGCAAAATCCAGATCGCCCACCTTCCTCATCGCATCCAGCACCTGGGAGATGTAAAGGAGTCGGAGATTCCACGGCCTGGGCTGCTCTACCTACCCAACCGGTACGTCGTGCCTGGCGGCCGATTCAACGAGATGTTCGGCTGGGACAGCTACTTCATCATTTTAGGCCTGCTGCGTGACGGCCGGATAGACCTGGCTCGCGGCATGGTCGAGAACTTCTTCTACGAGATTGAGAATTATGGGGCGGTGCTTAACGCCAACCGCACCTACTTTCTCACTCGCTCTCAGCCGCCATTGTTAAGCGCCATGATTCGCGCCGTCTTCGAAGCGGCATGTGCCCGCGACCGGTCGGCGGCGAATCTTGACCGGCAAAAGCAGTGGCTGGCCCGCGCTTACCCCTATGCGCGCCGCGATCACGATTTCTGGCTAAATAGCATTCACCGCGCCGGGCAAACCGGGCTGGCTCGGTATTTCGATATCGGCGAGGGTCCGGTGCCGGATATTGCCGACCACAGCAGCTACTACATCGACGTTATCAACTGGCTGGTGGCTCATCCGGATATCCACACCAGCTACCTGATCGCTGCGCCGCAATCCCCGTCTCGAGCGCAGCAAGCCGTGCTTGCGAAGACCAGTTGCGATGCGACCCATTCCGTGGTTTGCGGGTTGGCCTGGGCACAGGGCTTTCGCCTTAGTCGCGACTTCTATAAGGGCGACCGCTCCGTACGCGAGTCTGGTTTCGATATCTCTTTCCGCTTCGGTCCCTTCAGTGGTTCCACCCACCATTACGCCGCCGTCGGCCTGAACAGTCTGCTCTACCACTACGAACAGGACCTGGCCGAGTTTGCCGGCATGGTCGATCAGGGTGCACAGCAGACGCATTGGTTACAAATGGCTGACGCCCGCCGCCAGGCGATCAACAAGTACCTCTGGAACCCCAGCAAAGGGATGTTTTTTGACTACGACTTCACCACCGGGCAGCAGTCGAGCTACGTTTACGCAACGACCTTCTATCCTCTTTGGGCGGGCCTGGCTACGGCGGAGCAAGCAGCGGCGGTGGAGAAGAATCTCGCCCTGCTTGACCGGCCCGGCGGCCTCGCCTGCAGCACCTACGCGAGCGGCCTGCAGTGGGATTTGCCCTTTGGCTGGGCCCCGCTCAACTGGTTTGCGGTTCACGGCTTGTGGACGAATGGTTACACCGGCGATGCGCGCCGGGTTGCCGAACAATTCACCCATACTGTCCGAGCCAGTTTCGAGAAGGAAGGGACCATCCATGAGAAGTACAACGTCGAAACCGGGTCGTCGAACGTGGAGCTGATCGCCGGCTATCAAAACGTCGTGGGTTTCGGCTGGACGAACGCGGTTTACGTGGAGATGGAGCACCTGCTGAAAATCACCTCGCCGGGGAAAGAACGAAATGCCCATTAAACATGTGCTGCCCCCGCCGGAACGTCGCGCCTTCGGACAATCGCGGCGCAAGCAGGTACGTCGGCAGGAGCAGAATCGATGGCGCTCTGCGGATCGGCAAACCGATCCCATCGACGCCCTGGCGGTCTCCGCCGTCGGAAGGGTGCCGGCCCTGCTGGCGATCAAGTGGCAGCGGATGGCGGTTTCGCCGTTTGGCTTTTTCCGCGGTGCAGTTCCGATTATGGCCGCCGACCTGGCCGTGTTACCCCATACCGGCATCTTTACCCAGCTATGTGGGGACGCCCATGTTCGGAACCTGGGCGCATACGCCGCGCCCGATGGCCGGCTGGTCTTCGACATCAACGATTTCGACGAAACCATCCGGGGGCCCTTTGAGTGGGACGTGAAGCGTCTTGCCACCAGCATCATCCTGGCTGGCCGCGAATCCGGTAACAAGAGCGGCGCCTGTGATGCGGCAGCAGCCCTGTTTCTAAGGAGTTATCGCCGATCTATCCACGCCTTCGCGCGCATGACGGTCATGGACGTGGCCCACTTTCAAGTACACCGGCTGCAACGCATTGCGCCGGTTTCCCAGATTCTGCGCAAGGCGGAGCAGGCAACTCCGCAGTACAACGCGGCACGCCTCCTCGAACAGCCCAAAGCGCCCGCCAAAACAGCAAAGGGGGCGCCGGCTCCTCACCGCATCTTTGTGGAACACAAGCCTTTGCAGTACCGCCTTTCGCCTGCCAAGGCGGGGATGATTCTCGACTCGTTGAGCCTGT
Organism: uncultured Acidobacteriaceae bacterium; assembly: GCA_963717225.1. Taxonomy (GTDB): domain Bacteria; phylum Acidobacteriota; class Terriglobia; order Terriglobales; family Acidobacteriaceae; genus PALSA-350. Next base: position 336,835 of record CAVQWB010000048.1, read on the forward strand.
ACCGCGAATCGTTATTACCCGAGCGCCAGCACTTTCTTGATTTGTACCGTCCGCTGGATGTCGCCTTCCGGGTGGTGGGCACCGGCAGTGTCGGGCTGCGCGACTACATCGTCTACCTGGAGGGCAACGGCAGCGACGACCCGCTCTTTCTGCAGATCAAGGAAGAGCCGGGATCCGCGTATGCCCCATACCTGGGCGAGATGGGGGCACCGCAACACCAGGGGCACCGTGTGGTGCAGGGACAGCGAGCGATGCAGTTTCTGTCAGACATGCTTTTGGGCTGGACCACGATTCACAATCGCCAATATCTGGTCCGGCAGTTGAATGACCATAAGGCGTCGATTGAGATGGAAGACCTGAAGGGCGAAGGGCTGATGCAATACGCTGAAATATGCGGGGAGCTGCTGGCCCGGGGCCACGCGCGGTCGGGCGATGCCATTGCGCTCGACGGGTACATCGGCACTTCGGATCGTTTTGTAGAGGCTGTCTCGTCCTTTGCGGTGGACTATGCCAACCAGACCGAGCTTGATTACAAAACATTTCTGCATTCGCGGTTCGCGCCGCCAACCGCGCACAAGAGGACAGTGCCGGTGAAGGTCGCTTCCAGGCGGCGCAGGCCTAAACAGAAGACCGTGATCAAGGAAGCCGCGCCAAAGGCCTAGATTTCGACCAACCACGAACGGAGGGGGTGCCCCAGATCTCGCTCGTTTTTCGCGAGAAGTGGGATACAGCTGCGCTCAACCTCCGCTTTCGGCTCCGCTTCGGTACGGGATGGAAAACATTTCCAAGTATCCAGGTCTCGCGAAAAACTAGCAGATCCCTCGGCTTCGTTCGGGATGACAAAGGAAAGGGCAACGGTCTCCATAGAGGCTCGTTGCTGGGATAGATTCTGAATGGGGCGAAATGCTCGAGCAGGGGGCTTGCCAATGCGACAATGAGAGCAGCGCCCTGGCGCTGCTTTTCTTATGCTCCAACTTTCTGCTGCCGGCAAACGGTTCGGCCCCCGGGTATTGTTCGAGAATGCCGACTGGCTCATTACGCCCAATGAGCGCACCGCCCTGGTGGGCGCCAACGGTACCGGGAAGTCGACCCTGCTCAAAGTACTCGCCGGGACCGAATCGCTCGACTATGGCAGCCTGCAGCGCACCCGCGGCATGACCATCGGCTATCTGCCCCAGGAAGGGCTCGCCTTGTGCGGGCGCAGCGTTTTTGCCGAGTGCCTTTCGGTCTTTGCCGAGCTGCGCAGCATGGAGCAGGAATTGGAGACCCTCTCCACGCGATTGGCCGAGTTTGACCCGGCAACTCCCGAGTATGCGGCGGCGGCCGACCGCTTTTCTTTTCTCGACTCCCACTTTCGCGCCCACAACGGCTACGCGCTCGACGCGCAGGTAGGCACTGTACTAGGTGGCCTGGGCTTCAGCAAGCATGACTGGTCGCGGCAGACCGAGGAGTTCTCCGGCGGGTGGCAGATGCGCATCGCCCTGGCCAAGCTGCTGCTGCAAAAGCCCAGCCTGCTGCTGCTCGACGAGCCCACCAACCATCTTGATCTGGAAACCCGCAATTGGCTGGAGGGCTATCTCCACAATTATCCCAACGGCTACATCCTGATCTCCCACGATCGCTACTTTCTCGATGTGACGGTGGACAAGACGATCGAGATATGGAATAAGGCACTGCACTTTTACCACGGCAACTACGAGAAATACCTTACACAGAAAGAAGAACGGCGAGCCCAGCTGGCCGCTGCCTACAAGAATCAGCGCGAGCATATCGAGCATCTTGAAGCCTTTATCAGCCGATTCCGCTACCAGGCTACCAAGGCGAAACAGGTGCAGAGTCGCATCAAGGAGCTGGAGAAGATCGAGCGCATTGAGATTCCTGTTGAGGAGCAGGCGATCCACTTCAGTTTTCCCCAGCCACAGCCTTCCGGCCGTACGGTGGTTGAAGTCTCAGACCTGGCCAAAAACTACGGGCCGAAGCAGGTGGTCGAGGACGTCAGCTTTACCATCGACCGCGGCGATCGCATTGCCCTCGTGGGCGTGAACGGAGCGGGGAAATCAACCCTGATCCGCATGCTGTCAGGCATGGAGCCGCCCTCAAGCGGCCATCTGCGCCTGGGTCACAATGTCACCGCCGAGTATTTTGCCCAGGACCAGTACAAGGTGCTCGACGGCAACGCACGCATGCTGGACGACATCAGCAACACCGCCCCGCGAGTGTCGACGACCGATTTACGCAGCCTGCTGGGATGCTTTCTCTTTTCCGGCGACGACGTGTTCAAACCGTTGGGTGTGCTTTCCGGAGGTGAGCGCAATCGCTATGCGCTGGCCCGTATCCTGGTGAGCCCGTCAAACTTTCTGCTACTGGACGAGCCTACGAATCACCTCGATCTCCGGGCCAAGGAAGTTTTGCTCGAAGCCATCGCTCGCTTCAATGGAACCGTAGTCATGGTCTCGCATGATCGTTACTTTATCGATCGGCTCGCCACCCGCATTTTCGAAATCGAGGGCGGGCATGTTCACGTCTACCCAGGCAATTACGAAGACTATTTGTACCGGAAGCAGGCGGCTGAGACGCAAGGAAACCGGTCGAACGGAGCGGCAGCAGTTCAGGAGCCGGAAAAGGCGTCTCCCGAGGTTGCAGCCGCCAAGGGCCGTCGCGTCAACCCTATCAAACTGCGCCAGATGCAGGAGCGCTGCAGCTTTGTCGAGGAAGAAATTCCACGACTGGAGAGCTCGATTGCCGATGCAGAAGCCTCGCTTGGAGTGTATGAGAGCACGGAGGAGACGCAGCGGCTAACCGAGATGCTCGAAAGCCTTCGGCAGCAGCATGCCTCGCTCACCGCCGAATGGGAAGAGCTGGTGTTGCAACTGGAGCAGCAGGCGTAACAAGCTGGTTCCTGCCGCGATGGAATTGGCCCGGATTCCCCTACCCCATGGATTAGAGTAAGAGCAGCTTCGAGCTCAACCATAGGCCCCTTGACTACCTCAACCCAGCGTAAAGGCATCGCTTCACGCTCCTCCGCATTTACTGTCAGCGCGGGCATTCTGCTGAGCAAAGTCATCGGGCTGCTGCGCGAACGTATCTTTGCGCACTACTTCGGCAACTCCTACGCCGCGGACGCGTTTCGGGGGGCTTTCCGCATTCCCAACTTCCTGCAAACGCTCTTCGGCGAGGGTGTTCTCTCCGCCTCATTTATCCCCGTATATGCCCGGCTGCGGGCCGAAGAGCGGCACGAAGAGGCTGCGCAACTGGCAGAAGCCATCTTCGCCATCCTTTTCTTGATCGCGTCGCTTCTGACCCTGGCTGGTATCTTTGTTGCCCCCTGGCTGATCGACGTGATCGTACCCGGCTTCCATGGTGAAACGCGACTGCTCACCATCCGCCTGGTGCCGATCCTTTTTCCCGGAGCGGCACTGCTCGTCCTTTCGGCATGGTGCCTCGGCATCCTGAACAGTCACCGCAAGTTCTTCCTCTCCTATTCCGCCCCTGTGATCTGGAATGTGGCCATCATCACGGCGTTGTTGTGGAAGGGTGGACACGTGGGATTGTCCAGGCTGGCAATCGTGATTTCCATCGCTTCTGTCATCGGGAGCGGCCTGCAATTTGCGGTGCAGCTGCCGACGGTGATGCGCTTCTTGCGTCCACTCCATCTACGGCTCACCTTGGGAACGGAGCAAGTGCAAACGGTAGTGCGGAACTTCTTCCCCGTATTTACCAGCCGGGGCGTGGTGCAGATAAGCGCGTACATCGATTCGTTTCTGGCAAGCTTTTTGCCCACCTCGGCGGTGTCTGCTCTCGCCTACGCACAGACCCTGAATTCGCTGCCCGTAAGCCTGTTCGGCATGGCAATATCGGCTGCTGAGTTGCCGGCCATGTCAAGTGCGTTAGGAACCCATGATGAGATCAGCTTGGTGCTGCGCAAGCGGCTGGAGAATGGCCTCAAGAATATTTCTTTTTTTGTAGTTCCGTCGGCAGTAGCCTTTGTCGTTCTTGGCGATGTGGTCGTCGCCACTATATACCGAGGCGGAAAGTTCACCGGCCATGATGTGACGTTCGTGTGGGGAGTTCTCGCGGGCTCGGGTGTTGGCCTGTTGGCGTCAACCTCCGGGAGACTCTATTCCTCTGCTTTTTATGCGCTGCGGGATACGCGTACGCCGCTGAACTTCGCGATCATTCGGGTGGTGTTGACCGTGGGGTTGGGCTATCTGTTCGCTCTGCCTCTCCCGCGGCTGCTGGGCATTGATCAGCGCTGGGGGGTCGCCGGGCTGACGCTTTCGGCAGGACTGGCGGGGTGGGTGGAGTTCGCGTTGCTGCGCCGCGCGCTGCAGGCACGTATTGGCGCTGTTGTTGCATCGGTCTCCCGAGTAGCCCGGTTGTGGGTGGGCGCTCTGATTGCCTCTGCATGTGCTTACGGAGTCAAACTGGTGCTGCCCTTCCATCGACCCGAGCTGGTTGGGTTATGTGTGCTTTCGATCTTTGGGCTTGGGTATCTTGGGTGTACCAGGCTGCTGGGTGTCGCTGCCCCGGGGAGTCTGACTCGTTTGCTCGGCAGACGAGCTTAGCCCCGGATCGCCGGCAGTGCAGCAAAAGCTGGGTGCCCCACATCTCGCTCGTTTTTCGCGAGATGTGGGATACCACCGCGCTAAACCTAAAACTTTCGAACCCCGATGAGCCCCCTAAGTTGAATTTCGTGGTATCCCACATCTCGCGAAAAACGAGCGAGATATGGGGCACCCAACGATTCGTCGTCAGGACAAACTTTGCTAGCTGATGCCTAGTTTGTGCATGTAGTCTGCGTCGATCTTCAGGCCTTCCATCGGCGGCACGTTGTAGCCCTCCTGCTCCACAAAGCAATGCTTCACGTTGCCGGACTTGGCAGCCTGCTGGAAGATCGGACGGTAATCGATCGTGCCCTGCCCTAACTCCACGATCGTGGGCACATTTTCGATCGAGGAGTCAGGAGTGATCCCCTTGAAATCTTTTACGTGCAGCATGGTGATGCGGGCGGGATATTTCCGCAAATAGTCAATCGGATTCGCACCCCCGACCGTGACCCAGCCGCAATCCATCTCCATGGTGACGTGGGCCGGATCGGTCAGACGCAGCAACTCATCGTAAGGGACCACGCCATCCGTCTTATGGAACTCCATGGTGTGGTTGTGATAGCCGAATTTCAGACCGGCTGCGCTTATTTTTGTGCCGATGGCGTTGAACTGCTCCGCATTCCATCGCCAGTCTTGCAGCGTGAAGGCAGAGGATCTCTCCTTTGGAGAGAGGCCCTTGACTCGCGCGGGATCTTTGAAACCGGGAAAAGAACAAATAATGTAACTGACACCCAACTCTTTGTTGAAAGCAATGACCTCGTCGAGTTTCTGATGCAAATCGTCTGAGCCATAATGCGCGCTGACCAGGTGCAACCCGGCATCGCTCATGGCCTGCTTCACTTGCGCGGCGCTGTGATTGTAGTAACCAGCCGATTCCACCTCGCGAAAGCCAATGGCGCCGAGTTGTTTCAGCGTGCCGTCATAATCCTTAGGGAGAAGCTCTCGCACCGAGTACAACTGCAGACCCAAGGGCACCTTCAACGTCTGTGCGTTCGACGTCTGTGCGTTCAACCTGCCAAACATTGAGCTGCAGATAAGAGCCGCTGAGCCGGCTTGGACGAAATCTCTCCGTGATTGCTTCAAATGACACCCCTTTTTCCATGTAAATGCGGAAGGAAAAGGTTAAGGGCCTCGGCTGGGATTTGCAACCTGGTCCGGCAGGCCGAAGGAGATGACGTTTGGCCCCATGGCGACCGCTACATATTGCTTGTTATCGAACATATAGGTCATGGGCGAGGCATGCGGCGTCTCGTTGGTCTGGAAACTCCAGAGTGGCTTGCCGGTCTTCGCATCCGCGGCAGCGAAGGCGCCATCGTCTGCGCCATAAAAGACCACACCCCCGGCAGTGCTGAGCGCTCCGCCAAAGGTATCTCCGGGGCCAGTCTGAGGAAGCTCCCACACTGGCTTGCCGGTTTGGATGTCGAATGCGCGCAGGACCCTCTGGCCCGGATCGGCTGGATCGGGGCTGTTGGAGCCGCCCATGTATCCGTGGCCCAGTTGAAATGGCATGTCAGTGCGGGTGAAGATGCCGCACTTGTCATTGGTCTGCACATAGTACAGCGAGGTCAGAGGATTCCAGGAGGCCGAATACCAATTGGTCGCTCCATTCAACCAGGGACACACCCTCGTGCCCTCGTGCGTTGGCTCCTTGCCGGGTGCGATGATGGGCCGGCCTTCCGGGGTAAGGCCGGTTGCCCAGGTCAGCTTTTTGGTATATTGCCGGCCCAGCAAAAATTTGCCGTTGGTCCGGTCCAGCACGTAGAGAAACCCGTTGCGGTTTGCCTGCACCATCAACTTACGTGGCTTCCCGTTCCACTCGGCATCGACGAGCGACGGGGGAGCCATGGCGTCATAGTCATGCACATCATGGGGTGTGAACTGGAAGTACCACTTCAGCTTGCCCGTCTTTGCGTCAAGAGCGACCACCGAATCGGTATAAAGATTGTCTCCCTTGCGATCGTCTCCGATGAGATCGTCGCCGGGATTACCGACTGGCCAATAGACGGTGTCAAGATCCTTGTCGTAGGTTCCAGTCATCCAGGTGCCGCCGCCGGGATGATCGATCCCGGTTCCCTGCCAGCTCTCTGATCCCGGCTCGCCCCGTTTCGGAACGGTCCAGAAACGCCACAACTCTTTGCCCGAGGCCTGATCGAAGGCAGCCACGAAACCACGCGCACCTTCGTCCCCGCCGGAGGTTCCAGAGATCACCATGCTCCCGACCACAAGGGGCGCACCGGTAGCGTTGTAGTTGTTGTGCCAGTCGGCCAACGGCGTCTCCCATGCGAGCGCGCCGGTCATTCGGTTGAGCGCAATCAGATGCGCATTATCGGTGACCATAAACACCTTGTCGCCGGCGATCGCAACACCGCGGTTCGCGCCGGAAACGGCATTTCCAACCAGACCCTGGGTGCGGGAGCGCTGATAGTGCCATATCTGTCGCCCGCTTCCCGCATCAAGCGCGAAGCATTCATTTGCGTAGGTGACGTACATTACTCCCGCGGAAACGACGGGGGTCGCCTGCACTTCTCTGGTGCTGTTCAGGGTAAAGATCCACCTCGGCTGCAATCGTGAAGCATTCGTGGTGGTGATCTGCGCCAGTTCACTGTAACGACTGCCAACCGTCTGCCCGTTGTAACTCGGCCAGTCCGCCTGCGACGTGACCACCCGGTACTCGTCCGACTCCGTTTTGCGCAGAAGATACAGTTGATGGTTGTCGCCCAGCATCTGCATATCCTTTGCTGAGCGATTCAAGGCCGTGCCTTGAAGGGTTTTTCCGCCCTCGAGCGTCACCGAGACGTGCTCGGCGGCCGCACCCTCAAAAGGCTTCAGGGTGCGCAGGAAGCTGATTAAGTTGGTGCGATCCTTGTCAACAATATCCGGAAAGGGCGGCATGCCTGACGACGGAATGCCGTTGTGCAGGAGCCTCACTAATTCGTCGTCGGTACGCAGAGGCACCCGTTCCAGGATCGACGGCGCAAACTCACCGCCACCCGCGTTGGTGCCATGGCACGATGCACACCGGGTGACGAAGATCTGCTGCCCAGCGGCCTGCGGTGAGCCTGGAGGCAAAGGGGGAAGAGGTGGCCCCTGCCCGTGAACGGCTGCTGCCGGCAAAAACTCCATCAGGCCGATCAACATGGCCGCTTTCCACACCCCAGGCAGACTCCGCATTCGATCCACTCCCCGTGATTCTCTAGAGTAATTTGTCTCGCCGACCCACATGACAAATGTCAGCGATTCTTTTGACAAAAGACACTAGTGCGGGGGGCTCCGCCGCCGGATGATGTCCCAGGTAGGCACAGGGAGGGGTTATGGCCGCGAGCGCTATGGTCGAGCCTTACAACATCGCCACGAACGGGAGTTCTGCTGTCGCATCGCTGCGCAGTGTTACTAAGAAATTTGGCCGCCAAACTGCGCTCGATCGTTTTTCGCTCGAGCTTCGCCCCGGAGAAGTGGTCGCTCTGCTAGGCCCGAATGGAGCCGGGAAGACCACCGCCGTGCGCTTGCTGCTGGGATTGAGCCAGGCGACCTCGGGCGAGGTGGAGATCTTCGGCGGCAACCCGAGACATCGGGCGAGCCGCTTGCGCTTGGGCGCCATGCTGCAGGTCGGGCGCATGCCGGAGACGCTACGGGTGCGCGAGCATTTGCAACTTTTCAGCAGCTATTACGCCCATCCTCGTCCGCTCAACGAATTGTTAGCGGTCGCCGGTCTGCAGGGCCTGGAAGAGAGGCTGTTTGGCACACTCTCTGGCGGACAAAAACAGCGCATGCTTTTTGCGCTCGCGCTGTGCGGCAATCCCGATCTCATCTGTCTCGATGAACCAACACTCGGCATGGATGTCGAGGCGCGGCGGGCGATGTGGGAGCAGGTACGCAAGCTGGCCGCTATGGGAAAGACCATTTTGCTCACTACCCATTACCTGGAAGAAGCCGATGCCCTGGCGAGCAGGATTGTTGTGATTCAAAAAGGCAAGGTGGTGGCAGAGGGTACTCCTGAGGAGCTGAAGGCCGCGGATGGTTCGCGCGCCATCCGCTGTACCACCTCACTCCAGCCTTCGTTGATTTCCACCATAGCTGGGGTTACGAGCGTGGAGCAGGATGGCGACGATCTGCTGGTGCGCACACGTACCCCTGAGGCCGTGCTGCGCATCATGCTGGCGCAGGACGCCGCATTGAGCAGGCTGGAAGTGCGATCAGCGGCCTTGGAAGATGCTTTTCTTGCGCTCACAAACCAGACCTCAACAGGGATTGAATAGGGAGGCACTATGGCTACTGCTATCGCCCTCAATCAGACACAGCCGCCGCTGCCGCGAATCTACTTCAACGAAGCGCGCTTTGAGTTGCTCAAGTTGTCGCGTAATCGCAGTTATCTTTTCTCCATGATCGGCTTTCCGGTCGTGTTCTATCTCTTATTCGGAGTCACCAATAAGGATTCTGTCTTTCACGGCCACACCATTGCCCGCTACCTTCTGGCCGGGTATTCGTGCTTTGGTGCGATGGGTTCTTCGCTGTTCGGCATCGGCGCCGGACTGGCATTGGAACGCGGCCACGGATGGCTGGAGATGAAGCGCGCCAGCCCCATGCCGGCGGCTGCCTACCTGCTGGCGAAACTATGCGTCGCCATCACTTTCGCAGTGGGCATTACCATCCTGCTGATGATGCTGGGGACCGCTTTGGCAGGCGTCCACATCACAGTTATCGAAGGGCTGCGGCTGCTCTCCGTGATTGCTACCGGCGTCTTGCCGTTTGCCAGCCTGGGATTGGTGATTGGCCTGTTGATGCCATCGAACGCGGCACCGGGAGTTATTAACCTGATCTATCTGCCACTCTCGTTTTGCGGTGGCTTGTGGATGCCCATCGAGGCTTTGCCCCACTGGCTGCAGCTGACCGCCCACGGTTTGCCGTCGTTCTGGTTTTCCCGTCTTGCGCTGCGAACTCTGGGCTACAGCGATAGTTCGGCTGTCTTGGCCTGGGCGGTGCTGGCGTTGTATACGGTACTATTTTTGCTAGCCGCTGCGTTTATCTTCCGCAGGCAGGAGGCACAGGCTTAACCATGACGCCACAATCGTCTCAGCATTGGAGTGTCAACACCTGGCTGCGCGATTGGCTCAACAAAGATTGCCGCGAGGGGTGGCGAGACGCCCCCAATCAGGTTCGCTTACATAGCTGGCGGCGTTGGTTTGACTATGATCACTGCATCTGGTTGATCTTTTTAGGTTTCTGGGTTCTCTCGCCCTACCTGGACCACCAACCGCTACGCTACTGGTTTTTCTTATTGCTCGCGATCGCTCTGTTCATTCCCTTTTATCTGCTGGCGCATTTTGGACCGCCCAGGGCTCGCCGGTTCTGGGTGGCCGCTATGCTTGTCCTGGCTATGGTCTATGTGCCAATCAACCAGAGTGCCTGGGGAATTTACATCTATATCGCGGCTTCGCTTCCAGAGATCTATGAATCAACCAACACGGTGATCGGCCTTCTACTGCTGCAATGCGGAGCGATCGTTGCGCAAAGCTGGTTCTTCCACCTCTCTTCCTGGACTTGGAGCATGGGCATCGGCTTCACGTTGCTGTGGGGCATGAACCGGCTGAGAATGGAGCAGAAACATCGCGCCGACTCCAAGCTGCGTATGGCTCACGAGGAGATCGAGCAACTGGCCAAGACCGCCGAACGGGAGCGTATCGCGCGAGATATGCACGACATTCTTGGTCACTCTCTATCGTTGATTGTGCTTAAAAGCGAGTTAGCGGGGCGCTTGCTCTCGATCCAACCTGTAAGGGCTGCGCTCGAAATCGCAGAGATTGAGACCGCCGCAAGGCACGCTCTGGCTGAGGTGCGCAAGACAATTACCGGCTACCGTTCCGAAGGCTTTGCCTCCGAGCTGACGCGCGCGGCCCAGATATTGGAAACTGCAGGCGTGCGACTGAACAAGCCGGCGAAGGCACCCTACCTCACACCGCGGCACGAAGCTACGCTTTCGCTCGTCCTGCGAGAAGCGGTCACCAATATCGTGCGCCATGCGGGCGCCAGCGAGTGCTCGATTGAAGTCTCCACGGCACCAGACCGCACTCAACTGGTGATCGCCGATGACGGCCGAGGCGACATCCGGCAGGAAGGCAACGGATTACGCGGCATGCGCGAGCGTGTGCAGGAATTGGGCGGCAGTCTGTCGTTGGAATCGAGTCGCGGCACCCGGTTGCAGATCGAACTACCCCAATTCGTCGAGAACGCCGGGGTCCCCTTAGAGGTTTTGGAGCCGTGAGCAAACAGATTCGCGTCGTTCTCGCGGAAGACCAGGCGATGGTGCTGGGCGCGCTCGCCGCTTTACTGGAGATCGAGAAGGACATTGCCGTGGTAGCGAGAGCGCGCAATGGACGAGAGGCCATGACGCTGGTGGCGCAGCACGGACCCGACGTCCTGGTGACGGATATTGAAATGCCCGAGATGAGCGGACTCACGCTGGCCGCCGAAGTACATAGCCGATATCCGCGTGTGCACATCGTGATTCTCACCACCTTCGCCCGCGCCGGTTATTTGCGCCGCGCGATGGATGCCGGCGCTCAGGGATACATGCTGAAGGATCGCCCCGCGGCCGAGCTGGCGGAATGTGTACGGCGCGTAAGTCGTGGGCTGAGGGTGGTCGACCCGGAGCTTGCGGCGGAGGCGTGGACGCAGGAGCCTGACCCGTTGAGCGAACGGGAACGGCAGATTCTATGGCGGGCTGGTGAGGGAAAATCTGGCGCCGAGATTGCCGTGGATCTGCATTTGTCCGAAGGCACGGTGCGAAATTATTTGTCCGAGGCGATCAATAAGTTGGGCGCTGCGAATCGAATTGAGGCTGCCCGGCTAGCGCGCAGCAAAGGGTGGTTGTGACTCCGAAGGACCTTAAGAATTCAAATTTTCCACAAATCCTGGGTGCCCCATATCTCGTTCGTTTTTCGCGAGATATGGGATACCACAGCGCTAAACCCGCCAGCTTTCGAGTGCAAATAGGCATTAACGGTAGAGTTTCGTGGTATCCCACATCTCGCGAAAAACGAGCGAGATATGGGGCCCACCCAGGATTTGTGGTCAGGACAGGTCTTGGAACAACACAGCTCTGTAACAAGTAGCAGTTAGTGTCTCATGACACTTGTCATCTGCTTTCTGTGACAACCCACACTGTTTCCCTCTCACTCTAACTGCGATTCTCAGCTTGTAAGTCGAGGCTGAGTTATGAATCGATGGACTTGCATATTCCTTTGCATGGCACTGCGCACTGGCGGAGAACTGCTTGCACAAAGCTGCACGGTGAGTGGTACGGTGCTCGACCCAACAGGAGCTGTGGTCGTAGGCGCAGACGTCCAATTGCAAGCAGGCACAGCGGAGCACACAACCACCGGCCCCCACGGTTCCTTCGTATTCCGTTGCGCCGGTGATCACCCCTACCAGGTAACGGTCCGCGCCCAGGGCTTTGCCGAAAGCCAGACGAATGGCAAGGGTCCCGCGAACATCACGGTTCATCTGCGCATCGCCGATGTTCACACCAATATCGAGGTAGGAGAAAACAGCGGAGTCTCGGTCGATGCCGATCACGGCGCCGGTACACACACTCTGACCGCAGAGGACCTGAAAGGCATGGCCGATGATCCGGATGACTTCAAACGCCAGCTACAAGTGTTGGCCGCCAGCAGCGGAGGTGCGCCGGGGCAGGCGATCGTTACCGTCGATGGATTTCAAAACAGCAGCACCCTGCCGCCCAAATCGTCGATCGCATCGATCCGTGTAAACCCGGACCTGTTTTCGGCCGAATACGACCGCCCGCCCTACCAGGGAGGCCGGGTCGAAATCTTCACCAAGCCAGGCCGGGACTCGTTGCACGGAGCGCTCTTCTTCACCGACAGCGACTCTTCGCTCAACGCGACTGACCCATTCGCATTGAGTGCAACCCCGGCGGGCAAGCGGCGTTATGGATTCGAATTTGGCGGTCCTATTCGCAAGCAGAAAAGCGATTTCTTTCTCGCCCTGGAAAGGCGCGACATTCACGAGTTCAACGTGGTGAACGCCGTCGTACTCAACAACCAGAACGAGGAGACCCCACTGAGCGAGAACGTCTCGGCACCACAGCGGTTGTGGATCGGCAGCGTGCGCACCGACTGGCAGTTGAGCGCTAAAAATATGCTGGCGGCCACCTATTCCGCCAACGTGAACGACTCCGGCAACGTCGGCAGTGGCGGCCTCGTTCTGCCCGAGGCAGGCTACAACAGCACGACAAGCGAACAGAATCTGCGGCTGACCGACATCTTCACTCTCAGCCCGTCCCTACTGCACGAAACGCATATTGGTTTTACCTGGAAGAACACCGCCGACGTGCCACTCTCGAGCGCGCCCAGCATGCAGGTCGCAGGCGCTTTTACCGGAGGAGGTGCGACGGCCGGCCATCTGCAAAATCGCGAGCGCGATCTTGAAATCGATGACGACGTGTTGTGGACCCATCACAAGCACTCGGTGAAGATCGGGGTCGCTTCCCTCGGCATTCTGGTCCACGACTACGATCCAGACACCTTCAATGGCGCCTACGTCTTCGGCGGCGGACTAGCTCCGGCTCTCAACAACAGCGGGCAACAGACCGCGATCTCAGGACTGGAACAATACCGGCGAACTCTGCTCACGCTGCCCGGCGGAGCTCCCACCAGCTACAACATCACCCAGGGTACGCCCTTGGTGCCATTCGCGCAGTGGCGCGTGGCATTGTATGCGCAGGATCAATGGAGCCTCAAGCCGAATCTATCGCTGGCACTGGGCTTACGCTATGCCCTGCAAACCTCGCCCGCCAGCTTTGGAAACCTGGTTCCCAGGATCGGCATAGCGTGGTCTCCCGACCGTAAACAGCGGTGGGTCGTCCATGTACGCGGCGGACTATTTTCGAGTCCTGTCATGCCGGATGTAACTACCGAAGCCTATCGTTTAAACGGTGTGCGACAGACGCAAACACTTCTGTACTCGCCGTCGTTCACCGAACCACTCGTACCCACGCCTTCCACCATCGCCGTGGCGACGACTCGTCAATTCGCTGCGAACCTGGGACAAGCCTGGTCTTTCCAGTCTCAGCTTGGCGTAGAGCACGAGCTGCCTCAACACTGGCATGCTCAAGCAAATCTTTTCGACGCTCAGGCCTGGGGCACATTCCGTTCGCGCAACATCAACGCGCCCCTGGTCACTGACAGCACGGTCAACCCCTTGCTCGCTCCACGGCCCTTCACCCCGGGCAGGAACATCTTCCAGTTTGAACAATCCGGCCACCTCCATGGCCAGGTGGTCTTCCTGGGCGTGGACCAGCACAGCTACAAACGATTCGGGATCTTTGTCGGTTACTTATACTTCAATCTGAAGACGGATGCCGACTCTGCCACGTTGTTTCCGCAATCCAGTTATTCCGATCGCGGGGAAACAGCTCGCGCCTCCTGGGAATCGACTCACCGGCTGTTCGCCATCGGGCAGCTAAGCCTTCCGGAAAAACTTTCGCTCACCAGCCAGTTCGATGCTTCTTCGGGAGATCCCTATAACGTCGTCACCGGGATGGATAACAATGGCGATGGCGTCTTTAACGACCGGCCCTCACTCACGGCACAGCAGGGCACGGGCACTTATCAAACGCCCTTCGGGCTGCTCAACACCACTGGCCTCAATGGATCGCTGGATCGAAACGCCGGAACCATGCCCGCGCTCATTCACCTCGATACCAACCTGAGCCGGACATTCGAGCTTCATTCCCACTCGCTCGCTGCTGACCGGCACCAGAGCATCACGCTGAATGCTCGTTCCGCCAATCTTCTCAACCACACCAATGTAACGACCGTGGGCAGCGTGGTCGGCTCGCCTACATTCACGCAGCCGCTCGCCGCGGAAGCTGCGCTGCGAGTGGAGTTCGGTATCCGCTACACCTTTTAGCGCGGTTTAACAATTACTGTGGCCCGACAAAAGGCCGCGAGGAGTGGTTTTCCTTGGGAGAAAACCACGAAAAGGTCCTTTGCTTCGGTCTACACCAATTGTTAAACCGCTTCAAACCGGAATCTCAAAGGAGACGCCATGTCCAGAGCTGTGACCGCTTTTCTACTTCTTTGCACCGCAGTGTCGATGTTCGCGCAGAGCGCAGAGTCTCTGCTTCCAGCCCCGATCGCGCCCGAACAGATTGTCTACCGGCATTGGCCGGAACAATTCGTTCAGTGGATTGGCCCGGAGCTGCCGTATACGATGATTGAACTTTATGTCGACCCGGGCGGCGGGGCGACACCTATATATGACGCGGTACTCACGGAGCGCGCGACGGGCAAGCGGATACACTACGCGAACCAACAGCAAATGGTGGACATCGATAAGCATTCGGGCGCGGAAGCGTATCTGACTACGATGCAGCTCGATCGTCCGGACAACGCAGGAAAGGGCGCTACCTACCTGCTGCGTTTTGTCGATCGCGCGGGGGAGCCCGTGTCGTGGCAGTTCGTTCAGGGTTCTGATATGAGTGAGCGCGGCGGAGGAAGCTCTCCTGCCGGACTTGCGCCGCCAATGCTTATGTATCGTGAGCGCTCAGCGGTCGCCGGCGAGGGTGCGGCAGTCAAGATCGGGGACAAAGTCAGCGTCGCCGATGTCTGGACCGAGATCAGCCAGCCGCCATACTTTGTCGCTTATCACGGCGCAAGGTCAGAGAACGTGGACATCGCCGTCTTCGCCGGAGCCGGGACACAATGGACAACTATCAGCGCACCGAAAACCCTGGCCGTAGGCGCTGAATGGAAACTGAAAGCGCAGGATGGATTGGGACGCACCTTACGCATACAGGCACTCGCCGGCGATCATGCGACCATACTCGACAGTGACGATCATCTTCCGGGCAGAACCGTCACGATCGAGGCCGTCTGGAACAATGGTGCATGGTCGATTGAGAAGTTACATTACGCTGCCGCAGGAGAAGACGCGAACCAGGGTTTAACGATCTCGTTTGCTCCTGGTGCGAATGCCACTGGGGCACCGTCGAAGTTCGAAGTTATGGCGGGAAAAAAGACGCGCATTGCAAGCGGCATCGTGCATGGAGACCAGGCGCAACCACGCGTGGGCTGGGAATTCAAGGATCCCCAGTGGCTGCGGGGTAAGACGGCATGGGTAGGCAGGGCGGTGGTGAACCAAAAGCCGGCGGCACCGGAAACAGCTTCCAGGTAACATCTGATGAGCCTTTCAGGCCCTGACGCTGCATGTGTCATAGCGGCTAAAAGCCGTCCCTGCGGGACTGAGTTTGGAAATGAAGTTCTAACGCGGCACCTTCAAAATTGAGTGGGAGAGTCACTCAAGTATTGCCGCAATTCGTGCGGGTTGTAGCAGTGGGAGAAGGCCGTATCGCGCGTGATGCGGCCCGCTGCAACAAGCTCGGCCAAGGATTGCTCCATGGTCATCATGCCCTCCGAACGTCCGGTAGAAATGTGGGAGCGGATCTGATGATCCTGGGCAGTCCGGATCAGATTGCGGATTGCGCTGGTGGCCATCAAGATTTCGACGGCTGGATAGCGGTTCGTGTTATCGGCAGCGGGCACGAGTTGCTGGGTGACAATAGCCAGAAGAGCCAGGGATAGTTGTTGCCGAATCTGAGACTGATGCCCCGCGGGAAAGATATCCAGGATGCGCGAGATGGTCTGGGAAGTATCGTTGGTGTGGATAGATGACAACACCAGGTGGCCGGTCTCGGCTGCTGTGAGCGCGGCAGACATGGTTTCGCTGTCACGCATTTCTCCCACCAGGATTACGTCGGGATCCTGACGCAACACTGCGCGTACTGCTTGCGCGAACGAAGGCGTGTCATGGCCGACTTCGATCTGCTCCACAATCGAGCTGCGATTTGCATGCTGATATTCCACCGGGTCCTCGATGGTGATGATGTGATCGCGGCGGCGGGCATTGATCAGGTCAAGCAAAGCAGCGAGGGTCGAGGTCTTGCCACACCCAGTGGGGCCGGTAAGCAGCACGAGCCCCTGTCGGCGTTCGGTCAATTGGGAGAGCGCCGAGGGTAGATGCAGCGACTCGAGCGACGGAATCTGCGCGGGCAGCAAACGAATGCTGGCCGCCAGCGTACCTCGCTGGTGGTGGAAGTTGGCCCGGAACCGCCCGATCGGACCGCGGTCGAAGCAAAAATCCAGCGCCTTGTTCGCCTCTAATTCTTCTGACTGACGCGTCGTCAATATCGGCAGCAACAAGCTGCGAAGATCTTCGGGCGACAACGGTTTGCCCGCAGCCGCCGTCAGGGAACCTCTGACACGCAGTGCGATGCCCGATCCGGCCACCAAAATAACATCGGAAGCACCGCGTTGGACGGCAACAGCAAGCAATCGATCGATCGAGGTAGTCTCACCAGTTCTGGTTGCAGTGGTCGAGCGGTTCAGCTCGTCAACCAACCGTGACAGCTCGCTTCCGTAGGCAGCCATAGAATCCTCATCCGCGCAAAAAATTGACTTGGTTACGACACAAAGCTAGGATAGCGGAGTTTCCCCAGAACATCTTTACCGGGCTCTCGCTCTCGCTTGCCACCTCTGTGTTTGGGGTCGGCCTGCGTGGAGCAGCCTCAGACCGAAAGATTCCCATGAATGCCTCTCTCATGCACTTTCTCTACGGGTTCCTTCTGTTGGTTGCCGGGCTAGGCTGTGGGCTAGTCAACACCCTTGCCTCTTCCGGGTCTGCAATCTCGTTACCCGTGCTGCTCATGTTCGGGCTGTCGCCCCTGGATGCGAACGCCACCAACCGATTAACGGTGCTGTTCGGTTCGCTGATGGCATTGCGCACCTTTCAGGCCAAGAAAGCGGTGGACTGGGGTGCGGGTCTCAAGATGGCAATCCCCGCCACCTTGGGCAGCGTTGGCGGCGTGCTTGCTGCGGAAAGGCTTCCCGGGCGCAGTATGGCATTGGTGATCACCATGGCCGTCATGGCAGCTTTTCTCTTGCTGGTTACCAGGATGAAGAGGGTACTGGAGCACCCGAAGCCGGGTGTTGCCGGCATCACCACAGCGGGCATGGTCACCTTGCTAGGCGTTGGCTTTTGGCTCGGCTTCATTGTCCTGGACGGCGCCACTTATCTACTGTTGGTACTCATCCTGATGTTCCACTACGACCTGGTGCGGGCGAATGCGCTGAAAGCCCTGCTGGCTGTCCCCACCACGCTGGTGCCGATCCTGATGTTCGCCGGACACGGCAGTATCCGCTGGCCGGAAGGATTGATAATGTCGGCCGGCAGCGTTGCCGGGGGATACATCGGAGCCCGGCTCACGATGCATGAGCGGGCGAAGTACTGGATATTCCGCATCCTGGTGGTGGTGTTGGTACTGGAGATTGTCCACCTCAGCATCCAATACGCTGCCCCCTACTTTCCGCATTTATTTCCGTATCATTTTTGACGCGACTCGGCTTCCGCCAGCCATCCCCGACGCAACGTATCCGGGGGGACGCTCGAAAGATATGGCTTGATGTCGAGGATGGGCGTTCCATCAAGCATGTCAACGCCTCGAACATGCAGTAGTCCGTGCTCACGACGAAGCAAAGCAACGACCGTGAGACCAATGGGATTGGGGCGACGAGGCGAGCGAGTGGCGAACACTCCGTGCGGTCGATCGTCGAAGGGTGGCCGGCCGATCAACTCAAAATCTCTGGAGCGGTCGAACTCCCAGATAACGAACAGATGCGAGAAGCCCTCGATGTCGGTGAGCCCAACCTCGAATTCCGGCAGTACCCTGAGCACACCTTCTGCTTCGTGTTTCGCGTGCAGACCCTTCGGAATCTCCTTGGTATCGTTATACGAACTGCTTACAAATCCAATCGGACGGGAAACAAACATATAGCCCGCGCCTCCCTTACCCAATCATAGCTGCGAGTGAAAGGTGCGGGGACGGTCTTGAAGTCGCGAAATTTGTGAGATTCTCAGACGATGGGAAGATCGATGACTGCGGAGTCATCTCGCCGCACGTTTTTGAGAGCAGTCGCGGCGACCTTATGTTTTCTTGAGCACCCCGGATTTGCAATGAGAGATTCCCCACATCGACACCTCGCAGTTCTGGATGCGCCATCCAACCTGGGGCTCAAGCCACCTTCACCAGGAAGGGAGCCCGGGGTGAGGAATATGCCTGGTGTGCTCCGGGCGCATGGCATTGTTCAACGATTGCGGGCCGAAGATGCCGGCGCCGTTGTTCCGCCGGTTTATGCCGGCGACCTCGATCCTGCTATCAAGGTGAGGAATGCCAGGGAAATTCGCGGCTACAGTCTCCAGCTTGCGCACCGGATTGGGGAACTCCTCGGCCAGGATAAATTTCCGCTGGTCCTGGGAGGAGATTGCAGCATCCTTCTGGGAAGCGCATTCGCGCTTCGTGAAAGAGGAAGGTACGGGTTGCTCTTTGTTGACGGCCACGCGGATTTGTTAACTCCGGCCAGCTCCCAATCCGGGGGTGCCGCCGGAATGGATCTGGCTCTGGCCACGGGTTTAGGTCCAGAGATGCTGACCAACATCGAGGGCAGAAGGCCCTATTTTCGAGCGGAGGACACGATCATTTTTGGCTATCGACGGCCTGCACCTGGCGAAAGATCGCCGGCAGCCCCGCAACCACCGATGGGCGCCTTCCCGATGACCCTGGTTCATGAGCAAGGCATTGCAAAATCTGCGCGGATGGCGGTCACTCACCTGGAATCTGCACCGACCAAGGGATTCTGGATTCATTTGGACATGGATGTGCTCGCCACGGAATGGATGCCTGCAGTGGACTCGCCGGAACCGGGAGGAATGACGCCGCACGAGTTATCGACCCTCCTGAAAACGGCGGTGAATTCGGACCGCTGCATTGGTATGGAAATTACCATTTATGACCCCACCCTCGATCCGGGCGGAGGGGGCGCCGATCTCATCACCAATATGATGGTCGAGCTTTTCTCACCGGAGCGAAGATAACCATGAAAATCGCGAGCTGGAATGTAAATTCAATTCGTGCGCGGATGGATCACGTCATGGCGTGGCTCAAGGTTCAGCAGCCGGACGTTCTCCTGCTGCAGGAGCTGAAGGCGTCAGAGTTTCCTGCCCTGGTATTCAGTGCGCTGGGTTATGAAAGCGTGGCTGTGACCCAGAAGTCTTATAACGGGGTGGCTGTTTTATCGCGCTCTCCAATGGAGACCATCGAGACGACGCTTGCCGGCGATGAGGCGGATAGCCATGCGCGTTATCTCGAGATGACGATCGAGGGCATTCGCGTGGTTAATATCTATCTTCCTAACGGCAACCCGGTGGGAACCGAAAAATTTGCCTACAAGCTGGCCTGGATGGATAGGCTGATCAAAAAAATGAGCGCATGGCTGGAGGAAGGTCTACCGGCATTGATTGGCGGCGACTTCAACGTCATTCCGGAAGATATCGATTGTCATAAGCCATCCTCGTGGCTTAAGGATGCCTTGTTCCAGCCGGAGCCGCGGGCGCGGTATCGTGCGCTGCTCAATCTCGGCTATACCGATGCGTTCCGGTCGTTGCATCCGGAGGAGAGCGGGCAATTCACGTTCTGGGATTATTTTCGACAAGCGTTCGAGCACAATCGCGGTATTCGCATCGACCATTTCCTGCTATCGCCGGCCCTGGCCAGCCGCCTGGTAGCATGCGAGATCGATCGCGGACCGCGGGCCCAGCCAAGACCGTCCGATCACACGCCGATCATCGTGGAGCTGCGCTAGCCTGGCGCTAGCCTGGATTTCTCACAGACCTGCCTTTCTACCCGTAACAAATGAAGGGGTGCCCCATATCTGCCCGGTTTTGGCAGATGTGGGATTCCACGGACCTCAACCGCCGACTGTGCAGGGTGGAGAGGATCATGGACCTCGGGATCCGTTGCAGTAGAGAAGTGGCCGGTCTAGCGCAGTGGAATCCCACATCTGCCAAAATCGGGCAGATATGGGGCACCCTTCATTTGTTACGGGTAGAGATCTCGCCATGGCAATTATCGGTTGTCGCGAAATCTGGTAGAAATTCAGGCTAGAGCAGCATCCGCAAGATGATTTTCCCCTGAGCTCAAAAGACCATTACCATCTCTGAGTGCGAATCCTCAAAATCCTCCTTCTTGCCTTGCCCCTTCTGACGCTCGGCGCAAAGGCACAGCAGGCGCTCACCATCACCCATGTGACCATCATCGACACGGTCACAGGCAAGACCCAGCCCAACACGACAGTGATGGTTCAGGGAAACCGAATCACCGGTATCGCGCCCTCTACCAGCATCGTTGCGAAGGCAGGTCAAATTGTCGACGGCACGGGCGAGTTCCTCATACCGGGCCTGTGGGATATGCACACGCACATCTATTTCGATAGCACCGCCGCCGATGGAACCGACCTTGTTCTGCCCCTCTTCCTGGCCAACGGAATCACCGGGGTGCGCGATATGGGCAGCAAACTTGATGACGTGCTCGTGGCTCGTGACCGGATTGCCGCGCACAGCCTTTTTGGCCCGCGCATGGTCGTCTCCGGACCAATGCTCGATGGCCCGAAATCAACCTACAAGGCAGTCATTCCCATCGCCACGCCTGAGGACGGTCGCAAAGCGGTCGACATGCTCAAGAGCCGGGGAGTCGACTTCGTCAAGGTGCAATCGGGTGTCCCCCGAGAGGCCTACTTCGCCATCGCGGAAGAAGCCAGGAAAGTCGGTATCCCCTTTGAAGGTCACGTCCCGGATGCGGTCCGTGCTTCGGAAGCCGTAGCCTCGGGCCAGGTCACGTTTGAACACCTCATCGGTATTTTCGAGGCCAGCTCTCCCGATGAGGACAAATACCTCACTGGCAAGAAGACGGTGGGCATGTTCCTCGAGACTTACGACCCGGCGCGAGAGGCCGGCATAATTCAGCTGCTGGCGAAGAACCACGTCTGGCAGTGCCCGACTCTCTACTGGGAACGAGGCCAGTGGCTGGTGGACGCGATCGACTATACCAAGGACCCGGATCTGGCATACGCGGCTCATACGTGGGTCACCAGGCAATGGCCTGCGTCGCAAGCCTCTATCTTGAAGTCTCTGGACACCGACCCCCTTCCCGTACGGGAGCGATTCGTCGAGCACGAGCTCGACATCGTGCGCAAGCTCCATGCCGCGAACGTGCCTTTTCTGGCCGGAACGGACACGCCCGCGGGCGTCGATGTCATTCCCGGCATCAGTCTCCACCTCGAACTGCAACGTTTCGTTGCGGCGGGCTTTACTCCGCTTGAGGCATTGCAGACTGCCACGCTTAACCCTGCAGATTTCTATAACCGGCGGAGCGACTACGGCACGATCCAGATAGGCCGGATCGCCGATCTCGTCCTGCTCCGGGCGAACCCATTAGACGATATCGCTAACACGCGCAAGATTGCGGGTGTGGTGGCAGACGGACACTATCTTTCCAGCAAAGATCTCGAACAGCTTAACAATCGCCTTAAGCTGCTAGCGGCGTCTAAGTAGACGTTCCCAGGACGGAATGAAAAGTAACGGCGACTGAAAACTCGATTGAGTTTCACTCTGGCGGAATGAATCGACGCAACTTTCTTCGGACCAGCGCTTTGAGAACCGAAAAGAAACCGCAGATCTCTCCCTGAAGGGTACGGGCTTTCAGCCCGTACAAATGGAAAACAAAATGATGGGCTTTAGAGCGTGTGTGAGAACTCTGCTCTAAGTCCCGAAGGGACGGCTGAACTTAGCCCAGGACGACAGTCCTGGGTAGATATAAGCAATCCGACCAGTCCCGTAAGGGACGGCTGAACACAGAGGACGAGGTTTCAGCCGTCCCTGGCGGGACTAGTCCAGCTCTTTCGGTTAACCCAGGACTCACGTCCTGGGCTAAGTTCAGCCGTCCCTACGGGACTGAGTTTGCAATTGAAGTTCTCACACACCCTCTTCAGCCCCTGAGGGCTGCGCTTTCCCCAGCGGGTAAAGCCGTGCCCTTCGTTCAGAAAGCTAGATTGTCAGGTTGTAGATCAGTCCGTATGGATCCTGGACATAGCATCGCGGAAACTCGGGTTCGTCCTTGACGATTTTGCAACCTTGTTTCACGAGCCGCAGCTTGGCTCCTTCAACGCTGTCAACCGTTACTTCGAGGACGGGTCCCAACGCTGGGCCCCTCTCAATAAACAGGTTGATGTGTTTGCCACACAGACTGATCATGCGTGGTATTTCCTCGGTTATCTCGAATCCAAGATTGTCGACGTAGAATTGTGCTGCACTCTTCGGGTCTTGCGATTGAATCAGAATATCTGTGCCAAAGCTGTTTGCCATAGTGCTCCTTTCTCAAGGCTGATCGCTTTCAACAAACGTCTTCAATCTCGCCAGCGCCACATCCCATTGCTTCGAGACGAGCTCAAGGTACTCCCTCATCTCGATTACCGGCTGCGGATCGAAGGTGAACAAGCTCTCCCGGCCCTTACGTGTTCCATGCACCATCCGCACTCGCTCCAGCACGCGCAAGTGCTTGGTCACCGCCTGCCGGGTCAGTTTAGTCCCCTCCGTGAGTTCAGCAATCGAGTACCGCTGCCCGTCACACAATCTGGCGAGCAGCGATAACCGGGTCTCGTCTCCCAACGCGGCAAAGACTGCCGCCTTTGCCCGCGTGCTGCTATGACGTTTTACTGACATAGGCCTGAATATTCTTCATCTGCTGTGCCCATCCGCCGTCGTTACCCTTGAATGCCTCTGCCCGCCGTGCGCTCGGAATCTTGTCAAAGCCAGACTCCGTCACCGTGAGCAAAGTGCCGCCCCCAGTCGGCTCCAACCGAAATTCCACCAGGGTAGGCTCCTCCTTCGTATAATCCACCTTCGGGTCGATTGCATAGGGATGCCAGGTGTAGGAGAAGAACTTCTCCGGCTCGATCGCTTTGACTACAATCTCCATGCGCAGATGCTCGTATCCAGGATAAGTAATCTGGCCGCTCAACGGCTGCCCCGCCACAAACGGCCCATCCATCTTCACCCGGAACCATTCGCCAAACTGGCGGGAATCCGTCAACGCCCGCCAAACCCGCGAAACCGGCGCCGTAATCTCTATTTGCTTCTCAATCCGATGTTCCATTAACGCAACCTCCAAGTTGCATATTTTCCTTGCATCCTAGCCGTAGATGCCTCGCGACATGCAACCGAAAAGTTGCCATTCAGGAAGGGCCGATGATTTCGATCCGGCTTATTCCGATATTCTCTTTGCATGTTGCTGATGAAAGCGAAATGCGAAGCATGCGACGCACCCCTCCCGCTGTCGAGTCGGGAGGCAACGATCTGCTCGTATGAATGTACCTTCTGCGCAAAATGTGCGGAGGAGGTGCATGCGCACATATGCCCGAATTGTGGCGGGCCGCTTCTGCCGAGACCTCCGAGAATGGAAAAACCGGCCTAGGTGGGAACGGTTACTTGGTCGAATAACAGGATATGGGTCGCGTCGGGGCTGGCAATGGGAACAAAGCCCATGCTCTCGTAGAGGCGTGCCGCTCCCTCGTTCTCAGCGCGCAGGCGTACGCAGGTGAAATGGTTCCGGGCCTCATCCATGAGGGCCGTCATCAGCGCTCTACCAACGCCCCGGTTTCGCCACGCAGCCCTCACGTACACGCGCCGGATACGTCCCATATCCGGACGACCGGCAAAGGGGTCACAGTTAAGGCCGCCCACTGCCACCAGCATTCCTTGATCCAGATGGCCGCGTAGGGCCTCGCCCGGAGCGTCAAAGCGATTGCTCGCGCTTGCCCACTCCTCCACCAGGGTCTCGATAAAGTCGTAACCCTCATCCAGTGCCTCCAACTGTAGACGCTCGATGCCGGGGACGGGCAGCTCAATTTTTCGAATCGATATCATCGCTTTTCTTACCATACTCAAGATTGGCTAAGCTGAGGTTGAGTCGCTTTTTGGGCTTGTTCATCTAACTTGGCATGGGTAAAAGACTAGCCATCTCGGTTCTTGATCTCGTGGGCATGCGGCCGGGCGAACCCGCAGGCAGCGCCATCGCCCGGTCAGTCGATCTGGCGCGACACGTAGAGCGGTTGGGCTACCAGCGCTACTGGCTGGCGGAACACCACTCCATTGCCGGGCTCGCCTGCTCTGCCACGCCCGTTCTCATCGGCCACGTGGCGGGGGCCACGACGACGATCCGGGTGGGCAGCGGCGGAGTGATGCTGCCGAATCATGCGCCGCTGGTGGTGGCGGAACAGTTTGGCACGCTGGAGGCTCTTTATCCGGGGCGCATCGATCTGGGGCTGGGACGGGCTCCGGGCGGCGACTTTTCCACCATGCGGGCGTTACGACGGGATTTGCACCAGAACGGAGATGATTTCCCGGCGCTCCTGGAGGAGTTGCGGACCTATCTTGGTCCAGAGAAACCGGGTCAAGCCGTGCGCGCAATTCCCGGGCAAGGGAGCAATGTGCCCATCACCCTGCTGGGATCGAGCGGCTTCAGCGCGCAACTGGCAGCGATGCTCGGCTTGCCGTTTGCCTTTGCTGCGCACTTTGCTCCTGAGTATCTCTATACGGCCGCGCAAATGTATCGCGACCGGTTTCAGCCCAGTGCGGTGCTGCGCCAACCACACCTTATGGTGGGCGTACAGGTGATTGCGGCGGAAACCGATGCCGCGGCGCGACGCCTTTTCACCACCCCACAACAGCGCTTTCTACAGTTGATCCGCAACCGGCCGGTGGAGCTGCTGCCTCCGGTGGATTCCATGGAGCCGCTTTGGCAGGACTTTGAGCGCTTCGCAGTCGAAAGCAAACTAGGCGCTGCGATTGTCGGCTCAGACAATACGGTGAAGGCGGGAATGGAAAAGCTGGTGGAGGAAACCGGCGCAGACGAGCTGATTGTGGTGACGGATACCTTCGAGCATGCGGACCGGTTGCAGTCGTATGAACGGGTAGCCCGAATCGCCCAGACGATTGAGCTGAAGTCAACCTCGCCCGTGACCGCCTAAGAGATAACAACGACCACTTTCCCGTTTTCTCGCTTGTTTGGGACGACCCCGTCGTAGGCGATCGATGCGTCTGCCAGGGAGACCACCGCCCCAACATAAGTCTTGAGTTTCCCCGCATCCAGCAGCTGCGCAACTTCGATCAATTGTTTCTGATTTGGCTCGACGATAAAGAATGCGTCCGGGTGACGCTGGTCGACAATTGTCACCATCCTGCCGCCAGGCTTGAGCATGCTCCAGGATCTGTCGAGCGTCTCCCCTCCGACCCCATCGAATACTACGTCGACCTTCCCCGTCCGATCTTCAAAGCGAGATGCACGGTAGTCGATCACTTCGTTTGCGCCGAGCTCTGCGACCAGTTCCAGGTTGTTTGACGAAGCGGTACCAATCACATGCGCGCCGTGCAGATGAGCGAGCTGAACGGCAAAAATGCCGACCGCGCCAGAGGCGCCGTGCACCAGCACCCGCTCTCCTGGCTTTATCTGGGCGCGTTCCAAAAGGCCCTGCCATGCGGTTAAGGCCCCGATCGGTACGGTGGCCGCAGCCTCATGTGTCAACGTGACCGGCTTACTCGCTATGCTGTCCGGCTTGGTTACGCAGAACTCTGCGGTTGCGCCATCAGCGAACCAGTCATTCAGACCATAGACCTCCTGGCCAATTGCAAAGCCGTTGGTATTTTTCCCCATATCGGCGATTACGCCGGAGAACTCATGCCCGGGCACGGCACCCTTGCGTGGGGCTCCCTCTTTCGTCTGAGTCGTCGGAGACCAGCGCAACTCGGTGGGTGTCACTCCGGCGGCGCGGACGCGAATCAGCAGCTCACCTTCGCCTGGCCGCGGTTGAGGGAGCTCGCTTGAAACAAGAGCCGGTCCCTGGGTCGAGTTGTTTACCTGCATCGCTTTCATCTTCAAATCTCAGATGATCGAAAACGAGAGGAGAGTTGCAGAGCGCTTCCTGCATAATCAAAGGCAATGACTCTGCTTTGGAAACCGGAGAATTGGTCTCTTCGCCTGGCCGAATTGGAAGCTCGTACGGGCGACATCAAAGAGGCGCCCTTGCGGCGCGACGTTCGCTCACTGGGCATGCTGCTCGGTCAGGTTTTGCGCGAGCAGGCCGGGGATCCGCTCTTCTCCGAAGTAGAAGAACTGCGTCAGATCGCTATCCGCCGCCGCGAGGCACAGGATGGTGCGGACCCACAAAGCGAAGCCGCGCAACCGTTCGCCGCGGCCTTGGGCAGCGTCCACTCGCTGGACCTGGTGCAAGCCTATCGGCTAGCGCGGGCCTTTGCCTTCTATTTCGAGCTCATCAACCTGGCCGAGACCAACCACCGCAAGCGGCGCCGGCTCTCGCTCCAGCTCTCCGGGGAGGCACAACGCGGTTCCCTGCGTGGAACGCTGCGGGCAATGCGGGCTGCAGGCATCTCGGGCGACGAGGCTCTGGATTGGCTTCGGTCGATCTCTATTATTCCT
This sequence comes from uncultured Acidobacteriaceae bacterium, assembly GCA_963717225.1. Classification (GTDB taxonomy): domain Bacteria; phylum Acidobacteriota; class Terriglobia; order Terriglobales; family Acidobacteriaceae; genus PALSA-350. The sequence goes on from CAVQWB010000048.1 coordinate 363,841, forward strand.
GTGTTCACTGCACACCCCACCGAAGTGGCGCGCCGGGTGGTGATGTTCAAACGGCACCGCATCGCAGAACTGCTGGAGCAGCTTGACCGCATCCCGCTCTCGGATGAGCAGTTAGAACTCTTCGAAGAAAGCCTTACCGCCGAAATCACCGCGCTGTGGGAGACGGACGAGGTCCGAACCCGCCGCCCCACAGTGCGCGACGAGGTGAAGATGGGCCTGGATTACTATGACTCCTCCATCTACGCGACGTTGCCCGGTCTTTACGCAGAGGTCGCGGCGGCTTTCGAGGCGGAGTACGGCGTCTGCCTCAGCCTGGCCGAGATGCCGGTACTGCTCTCCTTCGGGTCGTGGATCGGCGGCGACCGTGACGGCAATCCTTACGTCACGCCCCAAGTCACGCGCGAAGCGCTGCAGATGTCTCGTGAACATGTGTTGACGCATTATCAGCAGCAACTGGGGCTTATCCTCGATCTGCTCACCAGTTCGGCGCAACAGGTGCCGACCAGTGGGGCGCTGGAACAGCGCCTGGAAGGCTATCTGCATGCACTCAACACCACTGGGCTGCAAGCGTTTGGAGAGCGCTATGAGTTTGAATCGTACCGGCGATTTCTGAGCTGCATCCGGGTGCGCCTCGCCGGCGCCGGCGAGGCCTCGGGAAGCCCAGCTCTGGATGCAACGCTGGCTGGCTTACCGGCATACGTTTCGGCGCAGGAGTTTCTCGCGGACCTGGAGATTCTGCACGCCAGCCTGGTTGAGAATCGCGGCCCACGGCTGGCTCACGCCCTGATTGACCCTTTAATCCTCGAGGTGCGCACCTACGGCCTCCATCTGCAAACGCTCGACATCCGCCAGCATGCCCGATTGCACACCGCGGCGCTTGAAGAAGCTTCGGCCTGGAAGTGTGACCCGGCGCGCGCCTCATCGGTGCCGGCGCAGCTGACGGCAGCCTCCGCCGACGTGATCGATACTTTTCGCGCGATCGCCGAGCTCAAAGCATCCTCCACTCCTGAAGCCATTCGTCACTACGTCATCAGTGGCGCTGCCAGCACCGAGGATGTGCTCAATGTGATCTGGCTCGCCCGGCTGGGTGGCGTGCGCGTGGAGGGCAATGGTGACGATCCTGGTTTGATGCCGGTTCCTTTGTTCGAATCCATTGAAGATTTGCGCAACGCGCCCGGCATTTGCCGCGAGCTGTGGCAGTCCCCCAGCTATCGTCAGCTTTTGCAGTCCTGGGGGAACTCACAGGAGATCATGCTGGGTTATTCCGACTCCAATAAAGACGGTGGCATGCTTACCAGCACCTGGGAGATTTTTCGCGCCCATCGCGCTTTGCACCAGGTAGCAAGCGAGTGCGGGGTGCGATTGCGGCTGTTTCATGGGCGAGGTGGCACAGTCGGCCGCGGCGGCGGGCCTACCCACCGCGCCATCTATGCCCAGCCCGCAGGCGCCTTTACCGGTCAGATTCGCATCACCGAGCAAGGCGAAGTGCTGAACTGGAAATATTCCGACGTCATCCTGGCCGAGCGCAATCTGGAATTGATGATTGCGGCCTCGCTCGATGCCCTGGCGCGGCCCAATGCACGCAACCCCCAGGGTCATTTCACCGGCGTTCTGGCGCCGGAATGGGAAGCAGCGTTTTCGGAATTGTCGAGCGTGTCCTTTTCCTTTTACCGCAAACACATTCTGGACGATCCGGAGGTGCTGCAATATTTCGAAGAAGCCACGCCGGTAGCAGAACTGGAGCACGCCAAAATCGGCTCCCGGCCGTCGCGCCGGGGCGGCCGGCGGAGCCTGGGTGATCTTCGCGCCATTCCCTGGGTGTTTGGCTGGACCCAGAGCCGGCAGCTGGTTCCGGCCTGGTTCGCTGTTGGGCACGCTCTTGAAGCCTACGGGCAGAAACCCGGTGGCAGCGCCGTGCTCGCAACTATGGCGCGCGAGTTCCCTCTCTTCATCGACCTGATCCGCAATGTAGAAATGGCCCTGGCCAAATCAGATTTCGGAATTGCTCAGCTGTACGCCTCGTTGGTCACTGATAGCGGAGTTCGCGATCGAGTCTTTAACAAGCTCGAAGCTGAATTCCATCGTACCCGGAGGAGCATTCTGACCATCACCGGACAATCCGAACTGCTGGAGAACAACCAGGTGCTTGCCCGCTCCATTCGCCTGCGCAATCCCTACGTGGATCCGATTAGCTTGATCCAGGTCGATTTGCTGCGGCGCAAGCGCGCCGGAGACGATTCCGATGCCATCAATCGGGCTCTTTCCGCAACTATCAACGGAATCTCCGCCGGCTTGCGCAATACTGGCTGACGAATGGGATTCGAGGATTTATCGGTGCCCCAGCATCAGCTTCGCGATCGTTGCCAGTTGCATATTGGACGTGCCCTCGTAGATCTTTCCGATCTTGGCGTCGCGGTAATACTTCTCGACCGGGTAGTCTTTCACAAATCCGTAACCGCCATAGACCTCTACAGCATGGCTGGCAACGCGCTCGGCTACCTGGGAAGAAAAATACTTGCACATGGCCGCTTCTTTCAAGAAGGCGAGGCCGTTGTCCTTGAGGCGGGCGCAGTTGTAGACCATCAGGCGGGTGGCTTCGATTTCGGTGGCCGTTTCCGCGAGAGCGAACTGGACCGCCTGGAACTCCCCGATCGCCTTACCGAACTGCTTTCGCTCAAACGCATAACGTGCGGCATGAGACCAGGCTCCCTGGGCAAGGCCGAGCATCTGCGCGCCGATACCGATACGACCCTCGTTCAGCGTCTCGATGGCGATTTTGTAACCTTTGCCCGGCTCCCCGAGCACATTGGCCGCGGGTACCTTGCAGTCCTCGAGGATAATTTCGCAGGTCGAGGAAGCGCGGATGCCAAGTTTGTCTTCCTTCTTGCCCAGGGAAAATCCGGGCGCGCGCTTGTCCACCAGAAAGGCGGTGATCCCCTTGTAGCCAGCGTTCGGATCCAGGGTAGCGAAGACGATGAAGAGGCCGGCCTCGCGGGCATTCGTGATCCAGAGCTTTTGCCCGTTCAGCAGGTAGGAATCGCCTCGCTTTTCAGCTCGCATCTGCAGCGCGAACGCGTCGGAACCGGAACCGGCTTCGCTCAAGGCGTAGGCACCGACAGTATCGGTTGCAAGACGGCCCAGATAAATCTTTTTTTGCTCCGGCGTGCCCCAACGCAATATGGCGTTGATGCAAAGCGTATTCTGCACATCGATGAGAACTCCGACCGATGGGTCGACCGCGGAGATCTCTTCCACGGCAAGAATGGCCTCGAAAAAAGTTCCACCGGAGCCACCATATTCGATCGGGATTTCAATGCCCATGAGACCGAGATTGAAGAGTTGCGGAATCAACTCGGGATGAAAGTGTTGCTGCTCATCCATGGTACGAACCAGTGGCGCGATGTTTTCCTGGGCAAACTGGCGGACGGTCGCGCGAAAGAGCTGTTCATCTTCCGAAAGCAGGGTGAGCGGGGGGGCGGGTTGCGAAGCTAGAACGGAATCAGCCACGGGAATAACCTATCCGTTGCGATGGCCCGCTGTCCAGCGAGCCTAGAGGGGTAGCATTGGCTTGGGAACCGAGAGCAACCTGGGCACAGTTCGCGTACGCCGCAAGTGGCAATCATTTCGAATGGATGAGCCACGGTGAACGATGGCTAATTTTTCCCGCTCGAGGATCTTGCGTGCCTGAATACGGGCGTGATTCGACCAGGGACCAATGGGATCGAGTTTGATATAGGCGGTCCAGTGGCGCAGGGCGGCCCGGCGATCACCGATGCGTTCGTAGGCGAGAGCAACGTTGTAATGCGCGTCGCCGTAGTGCGGCACCAGGCGAATAGCGGTGCCGTAGGCTGCGATGGCCTCGGACAAACGCTGTAGCTCGTCGAGAACGTTGCCCAGGTCGAAGAAGGCCAGGGCGTACTTCGGGTCGGCCACCGTAGCCCGGCGGTAGAGCCTCTCCGCCTCGATGAACAGCCGCTGGTTGTATTGGATCGTACCCAGGTTGATGCACGCGGGAGCGTGAAAACTGTCGAGCGCAAGAATGCTCTGGTAGTTGGCTACGGCCTCCTGCGTTTTGCCCTGCTCTTCCATGCGCACAGCTTCGAAAAAGAGGCCTTGCACCCGAGACTCGCGGGCAGCCTGATGGCTGGCGGCAGAACTAACTTCGGCGAGCTGGCTGTGCCGCTGACAGTCGAAGTCGAAAACGAACTGGCGCGCGATCGGTTCCATCATCGCGCCGCTGAGGCGAAAGGCAAGCCGTGTGCCGTTGCGGACCGCCCCCGCCTCGAGCAGCGGATTGGCCACGCCCGAAACCTGCCTCATGGCAAGAATGGAGGCTCGAATATTAGCGACAGAGAGACGCGTCGCGCGTAGGTCACGCAGTTTGCGCAGCTGAACCAGATCTTGAAACGAATACGCTTCGCTCTGGTTAATGAGCCCGGAACGCTCCCAGGAACAAAGCTGCTTAAGCCGGATGCGCAAAATGCGGAGTACATCTTGCCGACTGTATTGGGTAACAGTGATGTGCTCGTTCGAGGCCGTCAACCTCACACCTCAGCTTCTGAGGCGATTATGCGGATGGGCGCACGTTAACCGCAAGCATCAGAAGGAAAAAACAGTGGATAAGGTGGTACCAAACTCGGTGCAGGAACAAGGAAAGGAAATGCTGGAGCATGCTTATCGCCCAGTCGGATGTGGAGCCGACGATCGGACTTGAACCGATGACCTGCTGATTACGAATCAGCTGCTCTACCAACTGAGCTACGTCGGCGCGCGCCTCGTTTGCACGTACCTTGTCGGATTGTATCTACGCTCTGGCCGTGCGTAAAGACAGGTCCGGCGAGCGGCCGGGGAAAACGAAAAGGCCACCCGGCAACAGGGCGGCCTCTTCTCTAGGGAGAATAGTTCCAACGGAGGCAAAGCCATCAGAACTTTCTGGCGAAATCTTATGGTTGCCTCCCGAGGGTGTCAAGGCAAAATCCAGATGCCGATAAGTTAATTATTTTGAGCAAGTTACCGGGAGGGATGTTTCGATTTCCCGCAATCGATGCGCCGTCGGAGAGGCCTGGAAAACTCCCTCAAGCCACTGCAATCTGAGCACTTAGGAGTTTGGCTGCACTTTATCTGGTTCAAATCTTTTCGACCGAATTGTCTGCTGCAAAGGGTAACCCCCTTAGCCAGATCACCCCTGATTTTCCCGCTTGTCCCGAAGGGTACGGCCTTTAGGTCGTAGGTTTAGCAGTCAAGATGAATTGGCTTTCAGCCGCTGAGGGCTGCTTAATCGAGGACAAGAGACGCCCTCAGGGGCTAAAAGCCCGTATGTTGGGTAGTTAAATGTACGGGCTGAAGCCCGTACCCTTCAAAAAGCGAGTTCTCGGGTTCCGTGTCTAGTCCTCCAGGTTAAGACGAATGAACTCTGTCTCTTCCTGGAAGGCGGAGGCCGGCTTGCCGCGAAGGACCCGATACAGAGCACGCCCGCCACCGAGAAAGAGGCCCAGGAGGATCGCTGCGCCCCCTAGGACGCCCGTCAGGGCAAAGATACCCAAGAGGAGACGCGCTACCTTGGAACCGTCACTGATGTAGCCCTGAGGGTTGTTCCAGACGACGTCAGCCTGGTAGTTGATCTGGTTGAGGAGCTTGTGTGCGGTGGCAGCGGGTAACGATCCGCTGACGACGGCTACGATGGGGCCACTACGCCGCGTGAGGAGGGAGTCGGGCCGGCTGTCCGCCAGAGCCTGCGGCCAAGCGGACTTGGTGTTGCCCGCCTTGAGAAAAGCGTCAATATCCTTCAGACGCGCCGCTGCCATTTGCGGAGTGGGGTAGATCAGGAGCGTCACTTGTCCTTCGCCGTCGCGGCTCGAATAGTTGGCCGTGACCGCCTCGGCACTTAACGGAAAGTCTATCAGCGCCGCTGGAAGCACGCCTCCGCTGCGAGCATAAGCCTCCGGCCCGAGCGAATAGTGAGTGAGCCCAAGGTCGAGGTCCTGACGGGGAAGATAACCGGGCAGGGGCGGAGCGATATTTGCCGAGCCTGGAGGTAGAGGCAGGTCCTTGGCCAGTTCGCGCAGCTCTGCCGGAGTCATGGGGGTGACGTGGTCGAGAGTGGCATCGACCAGGGTGGCGCCATTCCAGAACAAGACGTGGCTGCCGTCCCAGGCTGCGCTGCGGCCAATCTGCTCCGCGATGCTGCCCGGACGCCGGAAAAAGGTGAAGGCGCCGTACGCGCCGCTCGCGTCCTGAAAACGGATGGCGCGGATGCTGAGCTTGTTATCCCCATTTGCGTAGTGTGCGGTCTCGAATTGCTGGAATCCGAATTCCTTCAGCACGGCGCCATTCGCAACATCCGCAGCTTCAGGCGCGGCGCTGTTCTCAACGGGTGCGCTTAGGCTCCAGCCGGCGAAGTCGGTGGGCAACAAGGGGGGAGGGGCATCGGCCGCAGTGGCCGGCTTGGCCAGCGCCGGCGAAACCAGCAAAGGCAGTAAGAGAACCGAGGCCGGAAGCATGGAAAGGACGGAAGAGAAAAACGAACTGCGCAGGGCACGAAGCATACGCACCTATTGAGAGACTAGAGCATTTCTCGTGTGGGTGTCGAATTGGCTACCTTAGTTTCCACTGGGCCGGCCAAGACTCTGCGCCAGGCGAATACCGCTCAGACCGCTAATGTATGTCGAAACTCCCCGGTAGAGCGACTCCGCGATTCGCTGGCGATAGGCCGGCTGCTGCAGCTCGCGTGCGTCATCGGAATTGGTCAGGAACGAAATCTCAGCCAGGATAGACGGCATGTTGGCGCCGATCAGGACCACGAACGGAGCCTTCTTGACCCCACGATCACGCAGTCCAGGATTCCCGTCTTCGAGATTGCCGTAGAGTGACTTCTGCACGTCGGCGGCAAATTCGCGCGATTCGTCGATCTTGTCCTTGAGAGTAATTTTCTTTACCAGGTCGGAGAGCTCGTGAATGGATTCGTTGGAGACAGCATTTTCACGGGCAGCCACTTCCAGAGCATCGGGCGAGGTGGTGAAGTTGAGGTAGTAGGTCTCAACTCCGCGTGCAGACGAGTCCGGACTGGAATTGGCGTGTATGGAGAGGAACAGATCGGCCTGCGCCTTGTTGGCGATGGCCGTTCGTGTTTCCAGGGGAATGAAGGTGTCGTTATCGCGGGTAAAGATAACGTCGGCGCCCAAGCGTTGCTTCAGCAGCTTGCCCAGGCGCAAAGCCACATCGAGCACCACCTGCTTTTCTTCAATCCCTCCCGGTCCTGTCGTGCCGGTGTCATGCCCACCATGACCGGCATCGATGACGATGCGGCCGATCTTGAGACCGAGCGTGCGCACCAGGGAGCGTTCGCCGGCCGCAGTCGGATCCGCCTCGTGCGTGGGCGGCGAGAAATTATCGTCGGTCTCGGTAGTATCCGGCGGAGCGGGGTGGAGGGGGCTTGGCTTCTTGCGGCTGCGGCGGCCGTCAACCGGCGGGGGCGCGGTGGACGCCGCAGAGGTCGAAGCTAACGATCCGTCATCTGGCTGCGACGCAGGAACAGTTCCGGCAACCGAGGCGGCGATGGGGCCAGTCGTGGGATGGTCGGTGGCCTGAACGCGATTCGGCTGTTGGCCGAGCGCTGCAATCTCCTGTGTTCCGGAGCGGCTTGCAGCAGGCACGCTGGCTACTGCTGTGGGCGGCGGCGAGTTGGCCACTGGGGGGTTGACGACCGAAGGTTTCACCACGGCGGAAGGAACAGGCGTTCGGCCGGCTTGCTGGCCGGAGACAGGAGCGCTCGCCAGGTTGGTGGTCTGCGACGAACCGGGCTTAAGGCCATGGATGTCGATGATCAGGCGCCAGGGGTTGGGGAGAAGAAAGGCCGAGTAATCGGACACAGAACTGACGTCGAGCACAATCCGGGTGACGTTATTGGAGAATTGCGCCGCGCGGATGCGTTTGAGGAATCCGTCATCGATCACTTCGGTTGACTTGCCGTTCAATCCCGGGCCCAGGCGTGCGCCGTAGAGATCAAAGTAGATGCGGTCCGGACCGGGCACGCGGGCTGCCTGATAGGCCACCTGATCTTCGAGATCGATCGCGATGCGCGTGTATACAGGAGTGGACCAATGGCGGATTCCACTTACCAGGGAGACCTGTCCGGGGTGAAGCGCAGTCAGCACGCTGGTTGGGCCCTCTGGCGATGGGGACGAAAGTTGTGCCGGCGGACTCGGTTGCATGGCTGGCTGGGTTGTCGCGGGCGGGGGTCGCGACGGCGCCACGGACGGGCTGGGCTGGATGGCCGACGGAGTCCTGGCGCCGGCCGTGGCGGATTGCTGCGACTCGATGGCAGCGGCCGGAACAGCGGCGTGTTGCGCATACGCTGAAGAAGGCGGCCGGAGTTCGGCGCGGCGGTGGAGTTCGTTCAGCGCGACGCGAGCCTGCTTCTCCCCTTCGACGATCTGGCCGACATAACGGTAACGGCCGCTAGGATGCTGCAGATGCAGGGATTCATATCGGCCGATGGCATCCTGCAGCAGTTTCTCGTCCGAGAAGAGGCGGCCTTCTTCGGTCAGCAACTGGGCAATCGACAGCACGCTGGCATCGGCTCTGGGTGATGCGGGGTCGTAGTAATAGACGGCGCGGTAAGCATCGACCACTCGCCCGTAGGCCGCCCGCGTACGCTGCGTCTCGGGACGCGCCTCCAGGGCCGCGCGCATCTGTTGGGCGCGCTCATACGGAGGCAAGCGCAACGGTTGTTGGGCGGGAACAGAAAGAACACTAACCAGCAAGAGGCTACCGGCGGCACGCGCCTGCCAAGCCGGCGTCATGCGGCTTCGAGAGCAGAACGCACGGAGCAAACGCGCGGCAAGAAACATAGTTGCGAAGCGGACCCGAAACCCGCACGCCAAAGCTAACCCGATTATAGGTTGGCAAGTTGCGAGCGGCAACGAAGTGTCGTTGTTGGGATACCCCGTTGAGGCATGGCCGCTCCAAAAGATGCCTCCTATGCAGGGGAGAGAACCGCAGATCTCTCCACTGCGCTTCCACGGCAAGCCGGGACAGGAGCGTACCCGGATTTCCTACATCGCGGCACTCGCGACGACCACGTATGCGGCTTTCCGGAGAGAAAGGCGCATGAAGTTTGCCAGCGCCACCAAGTCCCACAGGAAATCTGGGGGAGCCCAGTGGAGAGACCTGCGGTTTTCTTTGCCTAGGCATTAAAACCATTCTTTCCAAGCAGTTCGCGAACCACTTCGGGCGCACTTGCCAGCGTGGCGTTCAGAGCAGAGACGTCTTTGCCGCCGGCTTCCGCCATGTCGGGCCGGCCGCCGCCGGAGCCGCCGACTTTCTGCGCCAGCGGCCCGATGATTTTCCCGGCGGAGAGGCGGCCGGTCAGGTCCCGCGTAACCCCGGCGATCAGAGCGACTTTCCCATCTTCCTGCGCCGACCCCAATACCACTACCCCCGAGCCGAGCTTGTTACGGAGATTGTCGACCAGTGTGCGCAACTGCCCGCGGTCCAGCGAGTCGACCCGCTGCGCCAGTACCTGAATACCATCCACCGTAACCGCCTGGCTGGCAGCGGACGCGACCGAGGTGGCCGCGGACTTCATCCGTACCTGATCAAGCTCGCGGCGCAGCTTTTTGATTTCTTCTTCCTGGGCCGAGAGCTTGGTGCGCAGCGCCTCCGCAGGAGACAGATTTTCTCCGGCAAACTGCCCCGCGAGCTGCACCACTTGTTGGCCACGACGGAACTCGCCCAGTGCGCCGAGACCAGTCACCGCTTCCACGCGACGAACGCCCGAAGAGACCCCGCCCTCACTCAGCAGCTTGACCACGCCGATTTCGCCACTGGCCCCGGTGTGAGTGCCGCCGCAGAGCTCAGTCGAGAAATCGCCGATTTTCACTACCCGGACTTTCTCGCCGTACTTCTCGCCGAATAACGCCATGGCGTGATATTCGTTCACAGCAACGTCGATGGGAACGTCTTCCAAAGTCTCCACTTTGGTATCGGCAAGCACCTGGCGGTTGATCATCTCTTCCACATCGGCCAGTTCTTCTTCCGCAACGCCGGTGAAATGAGAAAAATCGAAGCGCAGATGTTCGGGGTCTACGCGCGAGCCGGCCTGCTTCACATGCTTGCCCAGGACCTCGCGCAGGGCGGCATGCAAGAGGTGAGTGCCGGTATGATTGCGGCGAATCGCGGAGCGGGTTTCTGTATCCACCACGGTATCGACATAGCTGCCCAGCTCAATCGGCTGGCGCACATAGACCTTGTGGGCGCGAACCCCCTGCACCGGTTGCACGCAACCCAAAACATCGGCAACCACGACGTTGTGGTCGTCAGAGTAGAGCCAGCCGGTATCCCCCACCTGGCCGCCGGAGTCGGCATAAAACGAGGTGTGATCGAGCACGATCTCGACGCTCTCGCCGGCATTTGCCTGGGGTACGCCGATGCCGTCCTTCACGATGGCAAGCACTTCGCAATGCTGCGAGGAGAGCTGGCGATAGCCTTCGAAGACGGTCTTGGGCAGCGAGCGGAAGGCCGGGCTGGCAGAGGCTTTGACGCCGCCCTTCCAGGAGGCGCGGGCGCGCACCTGCTCTTCGCTACGCGCCAGCTCAAAACCGGTCAGATCGAAATCAATACCCTGGTCGCGAGCCGCATCGAGCATGAAGTCAAGGGGCAGGCCGTAGGTTTCGTAGAGATGGAAGGCAGTTGCACCGGGCAACACGGGGGGATTGTTCCCTGCATCTTTGCGAACCCTCTCAATAGCGGAATCCAGCTGCTTGGATCCCAGGGCGAGGGTTCTTCCGAAACGCTCTTCTTCGGCGCGGACAACTCTGGCGACGCGGCCGGCGCTTTCCCCCAATTCCGGGTAAGCACTCCGCATCCCGTCACGCACGGCGTCGACCATCCGATACATGAACGAATCTTCCTGGCCCAACATACGTCCATGGCGGATGCCCCGGCGCAAGATCTTCCGTAAGACATAGCCACGGCCTTCGTTGGCAGGAAGCACGCCATCGGAGATGAGAAAGGTCGCCGCGCGCGCATGATCGGCAATGATGCGCAGGGATGCGTCAGTCGAGGCGTGGCCATCCTGGTAGCGAATATGGGTAAGCTCGCCGGCGCGGGCGATCAGCGGCGTAAATAAATCCGTTTCGAAATTAGAGATCTTATCCTGGAGCACGGCGGCCATACGCTCGAGCCCGGCCCCGGTGTCGATGGAGGGCTTGGGCAACAGGTTAAGCTCCCCCAACTGATCGCGATCGAATTGCATGAAGACCAGGTTCCAGATTTCCACGTAGCGCGACTCGTCTTCGCCGAAAGGCTTGTCCTCGCCGGTTTCCGACGCAGCTAGACCCATGTCATAGAAAATCTCTGAGCACGGCCCGCAGGGGCCGGTATCGCCCATGGCCCAGAAGTTGTCCTTCATACCCAGTTCGTGGATTCGCTCCGCGGGCACACCCTGGCCGCGCCACAACTCATAAGCCTCTTCGTCCCGCGGAACCCCTTCTTCCCCCTTGAAAATGGTGACGTAGAGCTTCTCCTTGGGAATGGCGAGCCACTCCGGCGAGGTGATCAACTCCCAGGCGAACGCGATCGCATCGCGTTTGAAGTAATCGCCAAAGCTGAAGTTGCCCAGCATCTCGAAGAAGGTATGGTGGCGGCGGGTGAAACCGACGTTCTCCAGATCGTTGTGCTTGCCGCCGGCACGAACGCACTTCTGTGAAGTGGCGGCGCGGTTGTAGTCACGGCGCTCCACCCCGAGAAATACGTCTTTGAACTGGTTCATCCCGGCGTTGGTGAACAGCAAGGTGGGATCGTTCGCCGGAACCAGCGAGGAGGAGTGGACACGGCGGTGTTCCTTCGAGGCAAAAAAGCGCAGGAAGGTTTCCCGGATCTCAGAACCAGAGCGGTACTGCATGCTTTGAGTTTAGAGCATCACTGGGTTTGGTAAAGGACATGGCCGCTGTAAATGGTCATCTCAACTCACTCGGTGTCATGTTCCGGCATCGCCAGGTCGGCTTCGGTGCAGTCGATGTCCCAGGTCTTGAGCAATTTCGAAATGATGGCGAAGGAAAAGCCCGCTCCGATCAAACGGCGAACCAGCCGCGCGGTTTGCTTTTCGTCTTCCGGCTTTGCGATGCGCTTGCGGGCGATGTAGCGCCTGACTAGTTCTTCCTCGCTTACCTGCGCATAGGCGCTCTCGATGGTGCTCGAGACGAGTTCTGCCTGAACGCCCTTGCGGGTGAGCTCCTGTTGCACCCGGCGCTTGCCAAAGCTCTGGTTTTCCTGGCGCAGGCGGGTGTAGGTGGAGGCAAAAGCGGGATCGTCGAGATAACGGTGGTCCAGGAGGCGTGTAATCACGGCCGCCACTGTGCTCTCTCCTGCCTCGCCCGGCTCGACGCGGCGCCTCATCAGGCGTTTGAGTTCAGCCACGGTGCGCATTTGCCGGGCTAGCGCCGCGATGGCGTACTGGTAGAGAGCTGCCTCGTCGAGCGGCTGTGGCTTTTTGCGCGCCTGGAAAGGCATAACAACCTCACAGGCCCAGCAGCCGCCGATTGGTTTCACGATCAGCCTGCGCGCCGGCAAAGTCATCGAAGGCGCGCTCGGTGACGCGGATAATATGGTCACGGATGAAAGGTGCTCCCTCACGTGCTCCATCTTCCGGATGCTTCAGAGCACATTCCCACTCCATGACCGCCCAACCGGGAAAATCATACTGGGCCAGCTTGCTGAAGATGCCGCCGAAGTCGACCTGTCCGTCGCCCAGGGAGCGAAAACGTCCCGGACGATCGATCCAATCCTGATAGCCGCCATAGACGCCCGATCTCCCAGTAGGATTGAATTCCGCATCCTTCACGTGGAAAGCGCGAATGCGCTCATGGTAGATGTCGAGGAAGGCGAGGTAGTCGAGTTGCTGAAGCACGAAGTGGCTGGGATCGAACAAAATGTTTGCCCGCTTGTGGCCCCCGAGGGCAGCCAGGAAGCGCTCGAAGGTGACTCCGTCGTGCAGGTCTTCTCCAGGATGGATTTCAAAGCACAGGTCCACGCCTGATTCTTCGAAGGCATCAAGGATCGGCTTCCACCGCCGCGCTAATTCTCCGAAGGCTTCGTCGATCAAACCCGCAGGGCGCTGTGGCCAGGGATACATATATGGCCACGCCAGCGCTCCCGAAAAAGTAGCGTGCGCCGTGAGCTTGAGATTCCGGCTGGCCTTTGCTCCCATGAGCAATTGATTGGTTGCCCACTCCTGCCGTGCCTTCGGGTTGCCCGCCATTTCCGCTGGCGCAAAGGCGTCGAATTGGAGATCGTAAGCAGGATGCACCGCCACCAACTGCCCCTGCAAATGAGTGGAGAGCTCGGTCAACTGCAAGCCCTGACCGTTCAGCATGCCGAGTATCTGGTCGCAATAAGTCTGGCTCTCTGCGGCCTGTTTGAGGTCGAAAAGCCGCTGATCCCAGGAGGGGATCTGTATGCCCTTGAAGCCCAACCCCGCGGCCCACCTGGCGATGTCTTCCAAATTATTGAAAGGCTTCTGGTCAGCAGCGAACTGGGCCAGGAAGATTGCCGGCCCCTTAACAGTTTTCATAGTGGACACTCACTCATTTCATAGAGACTCATTGGGGCAGGCTGACCCAGCCGGCGCGGCTTTTGGTCACGGCTCGCTCGACGAAGGACATGCTGCGCACCCCCTCGCGAATGCCCGGCACCAGGTCGCTCAATTGCGCAGACGGATCGCTGAACCGCGCACGAACCGCGTTCGCGAAGTCGCGATAGATATTAGCAAATGCTTCTATCAAACCCTCAGGATGGCCCATGGGCAGCCGGAACTCGGCGCGCGTCGAGGGCGACAAGTAGTCCCCGGCCGCATGCAGGGTTTGACTCGGCTTCCCTGTCCAGTTCAGATGCAAGTAATTGGGATTCTCCTGCCACCAGTGGAGTCCGCCCTGTTCACCATAGAGATGAAGCTGCAGATCGTTGCGATCGCCGGCGGCGATCTGGGAGACAAACAACACTCCCGGCGCCCCGTTGTCGAGCTTAAGCAGGACGTTGCAGTCATCGTCCAGCTTCCGGCCGGCGACCACCGAGGAAAGGTCGGCGCAAATCTCCACTACCTCGCGGCCGCTCACGTACTCGAGCAGGTTGAATGCGTGCACGCCGATGTCGCCAATGGCTCCGCCCAGGCCCGACTGTGCCGGGTCCGATCGCCACACGGCCTGCTTGTGACCGGTGGTCTCGAGCGTGCTGCTTAGCCAGCCTTGCGAGTATTGCACCACAGCCTTGCGAATCTTGCCCAGTTCCCCGCCTCGAGCCATCCGGCGTGCCTCGCGTACCAAGGGGTAGCCGGTGTAGGTAAAGGTCAACCCATAAAGCAGTCCGGTCCGCTTGACCACCGCCTCCAAGGTCTGCGCCTCTTTGAGAGTAGCCGTTGCCGGCTTGTCGCTCATCACATGGAAACCATGTTCCAGGGCGGCAACGGCGACCGGGAGATGGACATGATTGGGGGTGACGATGCAGACAAAGTCGATCGGGTCTTTCCGCTTCCTCTCCTGCTCCATCATTTCTTCATAATTCGCGTAAGCGCGGTCGGGGCTTATGCGATAGGTCACGCCGGCCTGCCGCGATCGCTCGGCATCCTGACTAAACGCTCCAGCTACCAGTTCGATGGCCCCATCCAACTCGGCCGCCATGCGATGTACGGGACCAATAAAGGATCCCGCGCCACCACCTACCATCCCCATGCGAAGACGTCTACCTTGCTGCTCCATCTCTATCTTCACCCTTCTAGATCTGCCCAGGACTAAGGTCCTTGGCGAGTTTCAATCGTCCCTTGCGGGACTCTGGGCGACGGCGCAGACATATCCCATGAAGCGCGTGCCTCAACCGCCGGGGTCCATGCTAAAGCATTTTGGCTTTCACGAGGGGAGGGTCACGCTTGAATGAAACCGCGCTGAGCGACGGCAATGTTGCCCCGGGATGAGTTTTTCACCAGGTACATCATCTCGTCCGCAGCGCCGATGATCTCCTGGATCGAGCTGCCGTCCTCCGGATAGCTGGCGATTCCGAAACTAGCCATCATCTGCAGCTCCAGTCCTTCCGATAACAGATATCGCGTCTCTCGCAAGGAGTGCAAGAGACGCTGGGTCACTTCGAGCGCCGCGTCCTTGCCCGTTTGCGGCAATAGAACAATAAACTCGTCGCCACCATAGCGAAAAGCCGAATCGATACCCCGGACATTATGCTTGATGGTCCTGGCGATCTCGGCCAGCAGGCGGCTGCCGGTCAGGTGACCGTGCAGGTCGTTGACCCGCTTGAAGTGGTCCAGGTCGATGAAGATCAGGCTGAAGGGAAGATTGAAGCGGCGGGAGCGTTCGAGCTCGCTCTCGGTGACGGAAAACAAGTGCCGGGAATTGAACAGGCCGGTGCAATCGTCGGTGATGGTCAATTCCTGGATGCGCTCCACGGCACGCACGTTCTGAATGGCGATCGCGGCGTAGTCGCACAGCACGCGGAGAAAGGCCATGGTTTCATCGGTCAGGGTGGAGGCGCGATAGTTCAGCAGCTCGATCACGCCCAGGGTGCGATCTCTCCAACGCAGGGGAATGCAGATGGCGCATCGGACCGGAGAGACGTGCGTAGAGCCGGTGAGCAAAGGGAAACGGGGATCATTGCCGGGTTCCGAGACGATTACCGGCTCGCCGTGTTGCGCTACCCAGCCAGCGATCCCCTCTCCCAGGTCGACACGAAGGTTGCGGTCTCCGGACGATTTGCCGGCCGCGACTGCGTAGTACAGATTCTGCTCTTCTTCGTCGACGATCAGCAGGGACCAGGATTCGGGTTCAAAAAACTGCTCCATCTGCTGCATGATCGCGCCGAGGATGGAATCCAGGTCGAGGGAGGAGGTCAGCGCACGCGCTACGTCATGAAAGACCCTCAGGTCTTGGGGCAATGGCGGACGCTCTGGGAAGGATCCATCGACCATTTCAAGATAGAGCCGTACTTCTGGCTTCTACTAACGCATTTCCCCTTCTACTCTGCACCGGCGAGTGTAGTGACGTGCATCTTTTCTTAAGGAAAAGCCGCGGCGGCATTTGTTCCTTTGTACGTTCCAGAAGGGAAAATGCTTAGCCTCCGATATGCACCATGCTGCGTGATGGTTTCAGAAAGCCGGGCTCGCCGATATGGTGGCGCGCCTCCTTGGCTTCGACCGTCTTCTGAATGAAGGCTGCGAGATCGTCATCTGAACCGCCGCGGGCCAGCACGGCATAAAGGTCATGATCGAAGTGGGAGAAGAGGCAGGTGCGGATTTTGCCGTCGGAGGTAAGGCGGATGCGGCTGCAGGCTCCGCAAAAGGCCTGGGATACGGGAGCGATGATGCCAATTTCTCCTACGCCATCATCGAAGGTATAGCGGCGCGCAGTTTCCCCCGGGTTATTAGCCGGCAGGGGCACCAAGGGGCGAAAGCTGGTGAGCTTGTCGACCACCTCCTGCAACGGAACCACCACATCAGGCGTCCACAAGCGGTCCTCTTCGAGCGGCATGAACTCGATAAAGCGGACGATCACGCCTTCATCTCTCGAGAAGCGGGCAAAGGGGACGATCTGGTCGTCATTGAAGCCCCGCAACAACACGCAGTTGACCTTGACCGGACCCAGCCCGGCACGTTGGGCGGCACGCACGCCTGCCAGTACCTTTTCGAAGCTACCTGGGATCCGGGTAATGCGGGCAAAGATTGCCGGGTCGACCGCGTCCATGCTGACCGTGATCCGGCTGAGCCCGGCACCTGCAAGAGGAGTGGCCATCTGGGCCAGGAGATGTCCGTTGGTGGTAACAGCGAGATCCAGCGGGGCGGCCGCGGAGTTTGTTCGCAACTCGGCAAGCTGGGCCACCAGGGAAACAATGTCCTTACGCAGGAGCGGCTCGCCGCCGGTCAGACGAATCTTCTGAATGCCTAGACTGACGAAAACCCGAATCATCCGCAGGTAATCGTCCAGCTCCAATTCGGCAAATTGCGGCGCCGTCGGAGCCGGTGCGGCAGTACACGCATTTGTAATTGCAGCGGTCGGTGATGGAGACACGGAGATCGGTGATCGTTCGCCCGAACTTATCTTTTAGTTGAACGGCGGGTAGTTGAGCAGCGGGTGGCCGAACGCGGGCGAGGGTCGGGCCGGATCTGAGTACAGCGGCCGGATTGTCCAAATCAACAGGCGACATGTAGAAGTAGCTCCAACTGTACTTCAACCTTATGATGCGCGAGCCAATCTGTTTCGACCTTAGCCGCGAGGTTGGGCCGTAGCAGACTCCGTATCCTTATGACAATTAGAGCATTTTTGTGTCTTTGGCGTTCAACCCGGGGCGGCGATCGACCGGTCAGAGATGGATCCAACGGGGGAAGAAAATGCTCTAAACCGTGCCGGGACAGCAACTCCGGACTTCCCAATGCCCCAATCCTGCACTATAGTCAGTTAAATCAATGGATACTCCGACCGAGACGAAATCACAAGTTCACCACGGAACAGCCGGATTTCCTTCTTCCTCCGGTAAGTCTTTTAACGGGTTCTTCAGCGAGGACAAACGCTGGAATTTCCGCAAAAACGACCTCATCGACGCACGCGCCCGGCGTCTCTTTGAGACCACCGCGTTGGCCTGCCATCACGATGCCTATCCTTTTCAGATTCCTTTAGAGGGACGAACCGGTCCCCAGGTGAGGGCGGACGGTCACTCCATGCTGATGCTGTCGTCCTACGACTACCTGGGACTGATCGGCGACCCGCGGATCGACGCTGCAGCCATTGAAGCGATCAGGAAATACGGCACCGGCACCGGGGGAGCGCGCCTGCTGACCGGCACCACCGACCAACACGTCCTTATGGAGAAGGACCTCGCGGCCTACAAAGGGACAGAAGCAGCGATCACTTTCAGCTCAGGCTACTTAGCGAATGTGGCGGTGCTGGGTGCGCTGCTGGGTCCGGCGGATCGCGTGATCATGGACTCGCTGTGCCATCGAAGCCTTACCGATGCCTGCCGGTTCGCCGGAGTGCAGTTGCAGCGGTTCCGTCATAATGACGCCTCGTCTTTGCGTCAGGAGTTACAGAACGGATCCCAGGCCAACCGTACTTTGGTCATCTCGGACGGCGTTTTTTCCATGGACGGAGACGTTTGCCATCTGCCCGAGATCCTTGAAGTCAAGAAGGAATTCGGATTCTTCCTCCTGGTGGACGAATCGCATGCTTCCGGGGTCCTCGGAGCTTGCGGCCGCGGCACGGATGAACATTTTGGGATACCGACCAACGAGGTGGACATCTGGACGGGTTCGCTGGCCAAGTCCATCCCTTCTACCGGTGGTTTTGCGGCAGTTTCGCAGGAACTTGCGATCTATCTTCAACATGGGGCATCGCCGTTTATTTTTTCCGCGGCTCTGAGCCCGGCAGCGGTGGCTGCTATCCGTGAAGGTCTGGCGATTTTGAGGGAAGAGCCGGAACGGGTCGCCAGGATAAAGCACAACGCGGATTTCCTGCGTAGTGGCCTGTGCTCGCTGGGCTATGACACGGGCTTGTCGGAGACTGCAGTGATTCCGGTCATCCTCAATGACGAAACGACTACCGGTCTGTTCGCTCGGCGGCTTCGCGACCACGGGATTCTAGCCACGCCCGTGCTCTTTCCAGCCGTTCCGCAGGATTCGGCGCGACTCCGGCTTTGCGTAACCGCGGCGCACACGCAAGCCGACCTGGAATACGCGCTCGATGTCTTCGAGAAGATGGCTCGCAACTAGTTTTGCCCGCTGCGGACGCTCCCTAGACAAGAAAACCACCCAGGACCCTGCACCGGGATGGGCAAGGCGCGGGTGAAAGTGTGCGCCTTAAGCGCCCTAAGCGCCTTAAGGTCCGGGGGGAAAGTGTGCGCCTTATGCGCCCTATGCGCCTTAAGGTCCGGGGGGAAAGTGTGCGCCTTATGCGCCCTATGCGCCGTTCTTGACGGACTGGTGTAGACGAGCCCAGCAACAATCACGGCATCGCACGGAATGCCAGGACGGCGTTCAACCCACCAAAGGCGAAGGATTGCGAGAGAGCAACTTCTACCTTTGCCTTCCGGGAGTGGTTGGGAATCACGTCCAGCTCACATTCCGGATCCGGCTCAATGTAATTCGCGGTCGGAGGCAGCACCCCGTTGCGCAGGGCCAACACCGTGGCAGCGGCTTCGATCGCTCCCGCCGCTCCCAACGTGTGACCATGCATCGATTTGGTCGAACTTACGGGCAAAGCAGAGGTGTGGCAGCCGAAAACGTTATGAATGGCTGCAGCCTCCATGCGGTCATTGGCTTCGGTTGCGGTTCCGTGCGCATTGATGTAGCCAACCTGCTCCGGGGCCAAACCGCCATCTCGCAGCGCGGATCGGATAGCACGGGCGGCACCTTCGGCGGAAGGTTGCGTGACGTGGCATGCATCGGCTGACATGCCGAAGCCCACGATCTCCGCCAGTGGCTTCGCGCCGCGAGCCAGGGCGCGATCGAGCGGCTCCAGAACCAACATAGCCGCGCCTTCTCCCAGGATCATTCCGGAGCGGTTGGCAGAAAAGGGCCGGCAGGTATCGGGGCTGACCACGCGCATCGCTTCCCAGGCCTTCAATCCGCCCAGGAAAAGCGGCGATTCACTGCCCCCGGCAATGGCCAGGGGAGCAGCTCCGGAACGCACCATCCAGAGTGCGTTACCGATGGCATGAGCCGACGACGAACAGGCGGTCGAGAAGGTGTACGCCGGACCATGTAGGCCGTACTCCATCGAAATGTGGCTCGCACCAGCGTTGCTCATTCCCAGGGGTATGGTCAGCGGATGGACGCGATGCCTGCCGTGGTGGAAGAGTTCCCAATAACCGATTTCGTCGGTAAATCTGCCGCCCATGCAGGAACCGGTGATGACCGCCGCACTTTCGCGTAGCTCCTCGGTCCATTCGATTCCGGCCATAGTCACCGCCTCGCGGGCAGCGATGACGGAAAACTGCGCGAAGCGATCCATGAAGCTGAGTGTTTTGCGGGGAAAGTAGGCTTCGGCGTCGTAGCCGGTCACCGCGGCCCCGTTCTTGAAACGGACCTGAGTCATGCCCATCTCGGCAACGGGCCCGACGGCGTCCGGTATCGGTCCGATTCCAGATTTACCACTGACAAGTGCCTGCCAGAACCCTTGCTGGTCAAGGCCCAGAGCGCTGATGACGCCCATTCCTGATATGACAACTCGCATCTACACCATTTTCATAGAGGACTGTTGCTGGACCGAGGGTAACAAACTCCAGCTTCCTCCCGATACAGTACGGCTCATTCGGTTGCGGTTTGGGCAGATGGGTTTTGTTTGGAATCCACCAGGTAAGTGACGCCGTCGATCATTTCGCGGATGGTCTGGATCTTCTTAGCGTCTTCGTCTTTGATCTCGATGTCGAACTCGCTTTCGAGGTCGAAGAGGATATTGATACTATCCATCGAATCAATACCCAGCTCTTCGAAGGTGCTGTCGGGCTTGACCTTCTCGAGGGGAATTCTCTGGGTGGTAGCAATCACTCGAAGAACTCGTGCTTGGATCGTCTCAGACATTAGGGGCCTTCGTAGAAACCACAGTTCTGTCCCGGCGGTCGTGTTTCGACCGGGTGGTGAACTGTTTCAGTAAAGTTAAACCGCGAGCCAAGTGCTGGCAATAGTTTGTCATTGAAAGCGAATTTTTCAAACGTTTAGTGAGCTTCGGCCACGGCGAGGCGCCGGGCGGTGCGCCATGCGTAATGCAGGGCGGAGATAATGGTCAGCAGAGCGGTGGCGTAGAGCGCCACAGTGCGCAGCATAATCAGCGGCATGGGGGAATAGACCTGGCAGAGCAACACCGCCAGTAGCGCCAGAATCTGGGCACAGGTACTGGTCTTGCCGTAGATGCTGGGGCGGAAGTCGCGCATGCCCAGACTGATGTAGAGCAACGCGGCGACGATGAGGATGCCCAGGTCGCGGCTAAAAACCAGCACCGTAACCCGGCGCGGCACCAGCCCCTGGTGCATGAGCACCAGGAAAAGGGTGCTGAGCAGGAGCTTGTCGGTCACCGGATCGAGGTACTGGCCGATCTGGGTTTGCTGTTTGAGCACTCTGGCGGCCAGGCCATCGAGGCCATCGCTGAGTCCGGCGACGACGAAAAGGCAAAGCGCCGTTTCGTAGTGAGACTCCAAAACCGCAATGACCAGAAAGGGGATGAGGCAGAGACGCAGGAACGTCAGCAGGTTCGGAGCTGCGCGCAATTCTTTCAGCAAGGTGTTCCGATCCTCGTGGCGGCAGCCAAGAATCTTGATGGTACATGAGCTTTTGGTATGATAGCGAGATGCACGGCGCCGGCGTCTCGGCGTTGCGGGGAAGATGAGATATTGATGGCGAGATGCAACGACACAGGCGCGTAGCTCAGTTGGTTAGAGCGTCCCGGCAATGCCGGGAAGGTCAGATGGAGAGGTTGAAGCAACGAGACAGGCGCGTAGCTCAGTTGGTTAGAGCGTCCCGGCAATGCCGGGAAGGTCAGATGGAGAGGTTGAAGCAACGAGACAGGCGCGTAGCTCAGTTGGTTAGAGCGTCCCGGCAATGCCGGGAAGGAGATGGAGAGGTTGAAGCAACGAGACAGGCGCGTAGCTCAGTTGGTTAGAGCGTCCCGGCAATGCCGGGAAGGTCAGATGGAGAGGTTGAAGCAACGAGACAGGCGCGTAGCTCAGTTGGTTAGAGCGTCCCGGCAATGCCGGGAAGGTCAGATGGAGAGGTTGAAGCAACGAGACAGGCGCGTAGCTCAGTTGGTTAGAGCGTCCCGGCAATGCCGGGAAGGTCAGATGGAGAGGTTGAAGCAACGAGACAGGCGCGTAGCTCAGTTGGTTAGAGCGCTACCTTGACACGGTAGAGGTCAGGAGTTCGAGTCTCCTCGTGCCTACCATTTAGTTCAGGCATTAAATGCCGACCGTTTACATTTTACAAAGCGAAGCGACGGGCAAATTCTACATTGGATCCGCTGAAGATTTGCCCAGTCGACTAGCGGAACACCAACGCGGCCACAGCCCCTACACTCGCAATCGCGGACCTTGGATCCTTAAGTATTCCGAGGAGCACTCAATCTTGGCGGAAGCTCGGCGCCGCGAGCGGCAGATTAAGTCCTGGAAATCCCACCGATCAGTTCAGGAACTGATAGACCAGTTGTGAAATAAAGCGTCCCGGCAACGCCGGGAAGGTCAGGAGTTCGAGTCTCCTCGTGCCTACCATCTAGTTTTATCGAAGCCCGCCCGACCACCGGTCGGCCGTTGTTGAGGTATGTGCCTCTCACCCGCGGCTTCACTACAAAGGCCTTGTCATATTCGTTACCGCAGATTTCAATTTCCCCCCTCAGTTAATTCATGGCCGAAAAGAGCATTGAGGTTACATCGAAGGAATGGAGGCAACCCAGAGTAGAGCGGAATGCCTCCCAAACGAAAGGTGGGGTTACTCTAGCCGAAAATGGGCCTCTATCGCACCCCAATACCCCCAAGGCGTCTAAATCGGGTTACAGTCTGAATCCAATAAGGAGGAAACCCTAATGATCTCGAAACGAATGCGTAGCAGAATCCTACTGTGTTCTGCATCGGCGCTGCTGGCGAGTATGACAGCTATGGCACAAAACCAGCCTGGAGGCGCCGGAGGGGGACAACAACCTAGTCAACAACAACCTGGTCAACAACCGGGCGGCCCTGGCGGGGCGATGGAGAGTGCCGGCCCCCAAAACCAGCAGGCCATGCAGGCCATGGCCGATCAGTCGTTTGTAAAAAAGGCGCTCGAAGGCGGCGCTGCTGAAGTGCAGCTGGGACAACTGGCACAACAAAAGTCACAAAGCGCTGATGTTCAGCAGTTCGGGCAGAAGATGGTTGCGGACCACACGCAGCTAGGCGATCAAATAAAGCCGATCGCACAGCAACTTCGCGTAAAAGAGCCCAACGGACCTTCGAAGAAAGATAAAGAACTTATCGCAAAGCTCCAAGGTCTCTCCGGCGAACAATTTGACCAAACCTATATCAACGCAATGGTGAAGGACCACAAACAGGACCTGAAGGAGTTCAAGACCGAAGCCCAACAGGCTCAGGATCCGAACGTAAAGCAGGTCGCACAGCAGGGCGCTCAAGTGATCTCGCAGCACCTCCAGCTGATTGAGCAAATCGCACAAAGCCACAATGTGCCGACAGGTGGCAAATCTAAAGGGTCACCCGGCGCGCAGTAGAGGGATAGGCTTCAAGTCCACTGAACAGAGCAAGGGCGTCATGAATCTGGATGCCCTTGTTCCCTATTCTTCTGAATATTATCTGGTAAACGTAACTAACGATCCCCGGGACCGAGGCACGCCGAAGTCAGAATCAATTCCAAGCTGCAACCTCGCAGCTTCCGACATCAGCCCGGGATTCCAGGGTGGATTAAAGACGATATTGACCTGTACTTTGTTAACGCCGGGCAATCGTGAAAGTTTGCCTTCTACGTCTGCTTTGAGCACGTTGCCCATGCCGCATCCAGGGGCGGTCATCGACATCCTGACCTCGATGTTTCTTTTCCCATCATCGAGCGGCGTAATCTCGGCCGAATAGACCAGCCCCAGATCCACGATGTTCACCGGAATTTCAGGATCATAGACCGTCTTCAATTGCTTCAAGATCATCTCCGGCTCAAACGCTTCTTCGTGTGTCACCGCTTCGGTCACCGTGGGGGAGAGCCCAAGTACATCGGCGTCTCGCGCATCCATTCTGTACATGGCGCCGGCGCCGGTCGCGATGGTATAGCTGCCTCCCAAAGACTGCACCACTCTCACCGTGGTACCGGCGGGAAGACTGGCGCGTAGGCCACTGGGAATCTGTATGACCTCGCAATCCCTGCTTAGCGTGATTGGATCAGTGATCGCCATATTGCATTCACTCCTGTTTATTCCGTTGACGCGACTTCTTGATTTCCCATGAGCGCGGTCTGCAACGTATGCCAGGCCAGCGTGGCACATTTCACTCTCGCTGGGAATTCGGAGATACCGGAGAACACGGTCAATTTTCCCAGAGCGGACATATCTCCTTTGCTGTCGGCCTGGCCTGAGACCAGGGTGTGAAATTGCTCGAAGATCATCGCCGCTTCCGCCCTGGTTTTGCCTTTGACGCTCTGCGTCATCAAAGATGCAGATGCCTTTGAAATTGCGCAGCCGGCGCCCTGGAAACCGATGTCACGAATGCGATCGCCTTCCACATCCAGAAAGACTGTAAAGCGGTCCCCGCATAAGGGGTTGTATCCTTCGGCTTTATGGTTCGCCGTCGCCGGCTCACGGTAGTTCCGCGGAGCCTTGCTGTGCTCCAGAATCAGCTCCTGATAGAGTTCACGCAGGTCGGCCATCAGACAAATACCTCTCGCACTTTCTGGATGCCTTCGACCAAAGCATCCACTTCCGCTTGAGTGTTGTAGAGGGCGAACGAAGCTCGCGCCGTAGCAGGAACGCCGAAGCGCTCCATGATGGGCTGTGCGCAGTGGTGCCCGGTGCGAATCGCTATTCCTTCCTGGTCGAAGATCGTTCCGATGTCATGGGGATGAACGCCATCCAGCACGAACGAGAGCACTCCGACCTTCTGATCGGCAGTGCCAATCAAGCGTACCCCGGGAATTGCCGCCACTGCTCCGGTGGCGTATGCCAGCAGGGCGTCTTCATGGGCCGCAATATTGTCCATGCCCAACTCATTCAGGTACTGGAGCGCCGCATGCAAGCCGATTGCGCCGGCAATATCGGGCGTACCCGCTTCAAACTTATACGGTATCTTGTTGTACGTTGTCCTTTCGAAGCTCACTGAACTGATCATGTCTCCACCGCTCTGGTAGGGCGGCATTCCCTCCAGCAGTGCGGCCTTGCCATAGAGAACGCCTATCCCGGTAGGACCGTAGACCTTGTGGCCGGAGAATACGTAGAAGTCGCAGTCAAGAGCTTGCACGTCCGTGGAAAGGTGCGGAATGGCCTGCGCTCCGTCTACCAGCACGGGCACCCCTTTGCTGTGGGCAAGCTCGATCAACTGCCGTACCGGGACGACTGTTCCCAGCGCGTTCGAGACCTGCGCTACCGCAACGATTCTCGTCCGCGGCCCGAGCAGCTTCTCGAACTGCTCCAGCACCAACTCGCCGCGATCGCTGACGGGTACAACTTTCAGTTGCGCCTTCTTTTCCTGGCAGAGGATCTGCCAGGGCACGATATTGGAATGGTGCTCGAGGGCGGTTATGAGAACGTCGTCGCCTGCCGCGACATGCGTCCGGCCATAACTCTGGGCCACCAGGTTGATCGCCTCCGTCGCGCCGCGAACAAAAACGATCTCATGGGCATCCCTGGCATTGAGAAATACCTGAACGGTTGTTCGCGCCGCGTCGTGCGCTTCCGTAGCCTGTACGGAAAGGAAATGCACGCCCCGATGGATGTTGGCATTCCCTTCCTCGTAGTAGCGTGAAATCGTATCGATCACCGCCCTCGGCTTTTGCGTGGTGGCGGCGTTGTCAAGATACACCAGTCTTTTGCCGTGGACTCGGCGCTCAAGAATGGGAAAATCCCGGCGCACCTTGTCGACATCGAGAGGACCGGAGGCCCCGTGCATGGCCACCGGCCGCGACGTTTGAGTCATCAAGCTTGTCATGCGGTTTCCTCCCAAATGAGATTCTCTGTCTCCTGATGATCGCGGCCGGAACTTCGAGGCTTCAATTGCGCAATATCTGTCAGGCGTTGGGCGATCAAGCCTTCGATGAATCGGCGAAGGGCCGGTTCATCCATCCGATCAAGACACTCGCCGGCAAACGCACGTAATAGAAGATTGCGGGCCGAGACCTCGTCGATTCCGCGAGTTCGGAGATAAAACAGAGCATCCTCGTCGATCTGACCGATAGTGGCTCCGTGTGTGCACTTCACATCGTCGGCATAGATTTCCAATTGCGGCTTAGTGTCTATCCGCGCATCGTCAGAAAGCAACAGGTTGCGATTGGTCTGTTTGGCGTCAGTCTTTTGCGCCTCCTTGTGAACCACGATCCGTCCATGAAAGACCCCGTGTGCCTGTCCATGGAGAATTCCGTTATAGAACTGGCGGCTCTTGCAGTTCGGCCTTACATGCTCAACCAACATGTAGTTGTCGAGATGCTGACGCTGACTGCCAATATAAAGACCGTTGATCGTGCACTCCGCTCCTTCGCCGGCAAGAACCGGATGCACATTGTTGCGCGCCAAGCCCCCTCCCAGGAGGACGGAATGCGAGGAGACGCTTGTATCTCTCCCTTGCCGAAGGTGGAGCGTGGAGACGTTAAACGACTTGAAATTCTCGCGTTCCACCAAATAGTGCGAGATGGTTGCGCCGTCCCCGGCAATCAGCTCGGTCACCGCATTCGAAAATCCAACGCCTTGGTGTAGAGAGACGTACTCTTCGATGACGGCCGCATGCGTGCCCTCTTCTGCGACGATGAGGTTGCGTGGATGACTCATGACCGGCGAGTCGCCAGATACGGAAACGTGAAGCAGGCAAATGGGATCCCGGATCACGGATCCGCGCTCAATGTGAACATACGCTCCATCCCGCAGGAATGCGGTATTCAGGGTTTCAAAGGAGTCGAGCGGCGCGCTGCGATAGCGGTCGAGGTATGGCTCGACGCTTTCCGGATCTTCATCGATCTTGGCCGCCAACCCACTCACTTCCAGCCCCGGAGGAAGGTCCGCAAGCCACGAAAGGTCCGGTGCGAAGTATCCATTGATGAAGACGAGCTGGCAGGCAAACTCTACCTGACGATACTTTTCAAGATCCCGCTGAGAGACTGGGAAGTCGTTTTCTGATGGCAGACGAAAAGGAGTCTGGGCGATCGAAGATACATTCGTAAACCGCCAGGCTTCTTCATGCGTGGTAGGAAACCCGGTATTGCGGAAGCGCTCAAATGCCTCTTCCCGCAGCCCTTGCAACCAGGGGGAATCTTCTCCTCTGAGTTTTTTGAACTCGACGCAGGCGTCGATGACATGCCCTTCGAGTTGTTGGATGGTCGTGGACATGATTGCCCCTTAAGCAGACAGCGCCTGCTGCTGCGTGCCATGTTCGGTCTGTTCGGTCTTGGCATACCCTCTTTCTTCCAGCTCGAGAGCGAGCTCGGGACCGCCTGATTGGACGATGCGGCCGTCTACCAGCACGTGAACGAAATCCGGAACGATATAGGTCAGCAGGCGCCGATAATGTGTGATCACCAGCATGGCGCGCTCCGGGCCGCGCATCGTATTGACCCCGTTCGCCACAATCCTCATTGCGTCGATGTCGAGACCTGAATCGGTCTCGTCCAGAATGGCGAGCTTAGGCGCAAGCACTGCCATTTGCAGGATCTCATTCCGCTTCTTTTCGCCACCCGAGAATCCGTCATTGACAGAGCGATTCAGGAGCGCTTCATCCATCTCCAGCAACTTGAGCTTTTCCCGGAACATAGGAAGAAAATCCATGGCGTCCATTTCTTCCTCACCGCGATACCGGCGCATTGCGTTCAAGGCAGAACGGAGAAAATATGCGTTGCCGATGCCGGAAATCTCCACCGGGTACTGAAAGGCCATAAAGACACCTTCGCAGGCTGCTTCTTCCGGCTTCATTTCCAGGAGGTTCTTACCGTCGAGCAAAATTTCGCCGCTGGTGACTTCATACGTCTCGCGTCGCGACAGCACCTGAGCCAGCGTACTTTTCCCGGAACCGTTCGGGCCCATGATGGAATGCACCTCGCCTGCGTTGATGTTCAGATCGACGCCTTTGAGGATTTCGTGGCCATCGACGCGGGCATGCAAATTTCTAATTTCGAGCAGGCTCATACCGCCCTTCCTTCCCTCCGTCTTCACGAGACAGTTCTACCCGACGCTGCCCTCCAGGCTGACACCGAGCAGCTTTTGCGCTTCCACCGCGAACTCCATGGGAAGCTCTCGGAACACCTGTTTGCAAAAGCCATTGACGATCATAGAAACGGCCTCCTCGGTTTTGAGACCTCGCTGGCGCAGATAGAAAAGTTGATTTTCACCGATCTTCGAGGTCGAGGCCTCATGCTCCATCCGCGCTGTCGCGTTGCGCACGTCAATATAGGGAAAGGTGTGCGCTCCACACTTCTCCCCGATCAACAGCGAGTCGCACTGGGTATAGTTGCGCGCGCCGGTCGCTCCCTTCATGATCTTTACCAGGCCACGATAGGTATTCTGGCCGTGACCGGCGGAAATGCCCTTCGACACGATCGTGCTGCGCGTGTTCCTTCCCAAATGAATCATCTTCGTGCCGGTGTCGGCCTGCTGGAAGTTATTGGTGAGAGCTACTGAATGAAACTCCCCAATGGAGTTGTCGCCCAGCAGGATGCAGCTGGGATACTTCCACGTGATGGCGGAACCCGTCTCCACCTGGGTCCAGGAGATCTTGGAGTTCACGCCCTGGCACTTTCCACGCTTGGTGACAAAGTTGTAAATCCCTCCCTTGCCTTCCTTATCCCCCGGATACCAATTCTGGACAGTGGAGTATTTGATTTCCGCGTGGTCGAGGGCAACCAGCTCCACGACAGCTGCGTGCAACTGGTTCTCGTCTCGGATCGGCGCGGTACAACCTTCCAAATAGCTGACATATGAGCCTTCGTCGGCCACAATCAGCGTGCGTTCGAACTGACCTGTCTCCGCCGCGTTGATGCGGAAATAGGTCGAAAGCTCCATCGGGCAGCGGACGCCCTTGGGCACGTACACAAACGAGCCGTCCGTGAAGACCGCCGCGTTAAGGGAAGCGAAGAAATTGTCAGTAAAAGGGACCACCGATCCCAGGTACTTCCGCACCAGGGTGGGGTGCTTTTGGACCGCTTCAGAGAAGGAACAGAAGATCACCCCGATCTCTTGCAACTTCTCTTTGAAGGTTGTGGCTACCGACACGCTGTCGAATACGGCATCGACTGCAACGCCAGCCAGGCGTTTCCGCTCTTCGAGCGGTATCCCAAGCTTCTCGTAAGTGCGTAGAATTTCAGGGTCCAGGTCTTCCAGACTTGCCAAGACCGGCTTCTGCCGCGGAGCCGAGTAGTAGACGATATCCTGATAATCGATGGGGTCGTAATGAATGTTGGCCCATTTCGGCTCAGCTTGCGCCTTTTCCAGGGATGCCCAGTGACGATAGGCCCTTAATCTCCACTGGAGCATGAACTCCGGCTCGTTTTTTCGCGCCGAGATCAGGCGAATTGTGGCTTCGTTCAACCCTTTGGGAACGCGATCTTCATCGATCTCTGTGACAAAGCCCCACTTGTATTCTTGTTCCGCTAGATCCTGAATTGTAGTAACACTGCTGCTCATTGAACCCTCCCAGCGAGCACACCAATCGTTGGCACGAGCTGGCCCCTACCATTTTTGATGTCAACGAGCTGTAAAGGATGAACTAAGTCGGAGAGCATCACATTCTCCAGCGCTCCCCGCACTGCCTGGCTGATGGTGCGCTGATTGTTCCTAATGGCGCAGTGTCGCTCCAGCTCGCACAACCCCAAAACGTCGCTGCTGCATTCGGTGAGTGCAATCGGCCCTTCCAGTGCCACGATGATTTCCGCCACCGAGATGGCGGCAGCCTGCCGGGCCAGCACGTATCCGCCATTGACGCCGCGCCGCGAGATCAGCAGTCCACCCTGCAGAAGCATCTTGAGGAGCTTGCTGACCGTGGAGAGCGGTAACTTCGATTCCGAAGCAAGGCCGCGCGCTGTGTGCAGCGTATGCTGATGCCTTCGCGCCATACAGGTCATCAAAACCAGACCGTAATCCGTGAGTTTTGCGAGCCTGATCATCCTTTCTCCCCTAAACAGTACTGAATCAGTACTGTTTAGTCCCAGTATAGGCCAATGGTCCGCTCGGCGGCAAGACCGCCTCGCCGGAAGACGCCGAGTGCGCATCGGATTGAAGTCACAATAGCCGATACGGAAGCAATCAGGACTTTCTGGAGCGACCAGGGCCTTTCAGAATCAAGCAGATTTCACCATATCTAGTCGCCTAGAGTTCGCGCAGCGCCAACGCAATGGGACGGCGTGCGGCGCGGATGGCCGGCGGGAGACCGCCCATGATGCCCATGAGCAAGGCGAAAATGATGCCGCCGACGAGAAGTCCAGATGTGATACGGAAGGCGAAAGCTAGATGGGAGAACGTTTGCCAGTTCATTGCGCCGGTAGTGAGGCCATTCAAGGGCAGGACTGCAATACAGCCGAGGACACCGCCGATAAAAGAAATGAATAGCGCTTCGATCAAGAACGAGATGACAACCGAAGGCCCACCAAAGCCCAGGGCGCGCATCGTGGCGATTTCGCGGGAGCGTTCGGAGACTGCGGAATACATCGTGTTGAGGGCGCCAAAGATAGCGCCGATTGCCATCACGAATGCGACGAGTCCGCCGAGCACGGTGATGAGCGTGGTCATGGTGCGCGACTGTTTGGCATAGTAATCGATCTCGCGGCTCACCTGAACGTTCAAGCGCGGATCGGATGTGACGGAATCCTTGAACTGCTGAAACGCCTGGGGAGAAGTCAGATGCACGGTGATCGACTGAAAGACATTGGTGGGCCGCTTGTAGACATCATCAAGCACGCGCGCGTCGCTCCACACTTCAGAATCGAAGGCGCTGCCGCCGGCATCGAAGATGCCTACCACGGTCCAATCGCCGCCGCCAAACCGAACGGTGTTGTTGAGGGTCAATCCACTGTAGGTACGCGAGGCATTCCGGCCCACGACCAGCTCGGAAAGACCAGGTTGAAACATGCGTCCCTCGATGATCTTTACGTTCTTGCGGATGGTAAGCACATTTGCGGAAACTCCGCGAACCTGCACATTCGCGTCAGTGCCAGTCGAGCGCAGAGGAAACGGCGCGATCGCAACTACCTCTGAAGTTACGAGAGGGCCGGCAGAATCATGCGCGACTCCCGGAGCGTCCTGAATGATTTTTACGGCGTCGAGGTCGACACCGCTCATCATTTCCGCCGTCGCTCCGGCACGCATGACGATGGCATTGTCCTCCGAGCCAGAAGACACAAGTGTTGCCCTGAAGCCTCGCGCGAGCGACAGCATGGCGACAAAGACACCAACGGTTCCTGCGATTCCGGCAACGGCGACGATTGCCGAAGTCCAACGGGCTCTCACGCTTCGGAAATTGTAGACAACGGGAATAGCCATGTCAGACCCTCCGCAATGCGTCGACAACGCGCAGGCGCATCGCGCCAATGCCAGGAAGCAACCCGCTGGCGGCGCCGACGATCAGAGCAAATCCTAACCCCACGGCCAGGACGGTGTAGGAAAGAATCAGTGGCGGCAGCAAACCGTTGAGCGCCGTAGCGATCAAAGGCACCGAGAAGATGGCAAGAGCCAGACCGATAAGGCCGCCGAAAAGGGCGATGAGGAGCGCTTCGCCGAGAACGAAAAAGAGTACCGACCGGTCGGTGAAACCAACGGCCTTTAGAACGGCAAGTTCCGCGGTCCGCTCACGGACCGAGATGGCCATGGTATTTCCGGTAACCAGGAGCAGCGTAAAAAATACTACGGCCCCGATGCTCAGGATAAGGAATTGGATGTTCCCGAACTGCTTGGCCCAGCCGGCGGCAAATGCGGACTCCGTCTCCGTCTTGGTTTCATAAGGAGAGTTGGCAAACATATCGTCAATTACCTTGGCAACGCGCGGGGCATCGTCCGGCTGGTCCAGCCTGAGGATGTACCAGCCAACATTTCCTTTGAAGCTTTGCGGCATGCGCTCTTCGAAATAGTCCCACTGGAACCAGAACTGGGTTTCGTCATCCTGGGGCCGCTTTCCGTGGTAGATGCTGTCGATGTTGAAATCCCAGGTAGCTGGCCCCCCGAAAAGGGAGTTCTTGATCGGAATATGATCGCCGATTTTCCAGCCGAAGCGTTTGGCAAGGCCGGCGCCGACCACGGCGCCCTGGCGGTCCTTGACGAAGTTGGCCCACTGGTCATCGGGCACGATGAGCTCGGGGAAGACCTGGCGCTGGTTTTCGACGTCAATGACGAATTGGGGAAAGAAGTTTTTCTCATCCTGATAGACGCCACCAAACCAGTTGTTGTGAGTAATGACCTTGACGCCGGGGATGCGCAGAATTTTGTCGCGGTAGGAAAGCGGCAGCGGCTGGATGATGGAGACGCGATTGATGATGACCAAACGATCCGCTCCCGCGATGTCTGAGCCTCGGCCAAAAGCATCCTTCACAACCGCGAGAAATGCGAAAAGGAACAAGGCCACTGCGAAGGAGCCTATGGTGAGCATGAGACGAACTTTTTTGCGGAAAAGATTAGCGAAGATCAGGCGGCCAAATTTCATGCCATACCTCCCGCGGCAACGCCTTGTTGCTCTCTTGACTCCACCAGGACCCCTTTCTCCAGATGGAGCGTTGTGTCAGCTTGATTCGCTACTACCGGATCGTGGGTCACCATCAACACAGTTTTTCCGTACTCCTTGACCAGGCGATGGATGAGTTCCATGATTTCATCCGCGCTTTTGCGGTCCAGGTCGCCGGTGGGCTCGTCACAGAGCAGGAAAGTGGGATCGGAGACGATGGCGCGAGCGATGGCTACGCGTTGCTCCTGCCCGCCGGAGAGCTGTCGCGGATAGTGATGCATGCGGTCCGCGAGCCCGACGACGCTGAGCACCGTTTCGATATGCTTGCGCCGTTCCGCTTTCGACAGCTTGGTGAGGATCAGCGGCAACTCAACATTTTGAAATGCGGTCAGCACAGGGATCAAGTTATACATCTGGAAGATGAAGCCCACGTGCCGCGCGCGCCAATGCGTCAGCTTGCCGCTGGACATGTGGGTGATCTCATCGCCATCGACCGTAATGCTGCCGGCTGAGGGCACGTCGAGACCCCCGAGCAGGTTCAGCAGGGTAGTCTTGCCGGAGCCGCTGGGGCCCATGAACGCAACGAAGTCGCCTTTGTCGACGTCGAGGTTGAGCCCTTGCAGCACCTGGATTTGTTCACCGCCGCGGCGATAGGTCTTGTTCAAACCGCGAACCTTGATGAGGCTGGAAGAATCGGAGCGACCATCCACTCGAATCATGTGCAACTCCTATTGCTGGACTTGGACTTTGTCACCATCCTGCAAACTCTCGGGCCCTTTTACGACAAGCGAGTCGCCGGGCGAAAGGCCCGCCAATACCGCGACATCTGTACCACGGTCCGTACCCAGGGTGATTGCGCGGCGCTCGATTTTTCCGTCGTGAACCAGCAGCACAAACGAGGAAGTGGAATCACTTCGCACCGCGCCCTTTGGTATGTAGGCCAGTGCCCGCTGCCCCTTTTCGATGCCTTTTGCTTTCTGTTGCTCTTCTTCCAGGAACGCGACTTTCACACCCATGTCTGGAAGAATGAAATCTTCGAGCTTGTCAAAGGTGATGCGAACCTTCACCGTAGCCTTTTGACGGTCCGCAGTGGGGATAACCGTGCGAACTTTGGCGTCGAGCACTCTGTCGGGATAGGCATCGAGAGTGGCCTTTACCTTCTGGCGGGGCGTTACGCGGGCGATATAGGACTCGTTGACGTCCACTTCAATTTCATTCGAGTTCATGTCAACGATGGTGGCGATGCCGGTTCGTGTGAATCCCCCGCCTGCGGAAACAGGCGAAACCATCTCACCGACCTGCGCGTCCTTTGAGACCACGATTCCGTCGAAAGGAGCCGAGATGGTGCAATTAGCGACGGCCTGCTGGGCTTCGCCAATGCGGGTTTCGGCAGCCGCGACCTGGCTCTTGGAAAGCGCGATTTTAGCCTTCAGGCTGTCGGCCAGCATGGATGCATTGTCAAGCGCTTGCTGCGACTGAACGCCGGCCTTTTCCAATTCGCGCGCGCGGTAAAGCTCAATTTGCGCATTCTTGAACTGTACTTCATAGTCCGCAATCGCGGCCTGTGACGCGTCGCGGTCGGCTTTGGCAGTATCAAGAGCGCGCTTGGCGTCTGAATCGTCGAGGGTGGCGAGAACCTGTCCTGCATGAACGTGCGTGCCTTCGTCGAAAAAAACCCCGGTGACGCGGCCGGTGATTTTGGCCGCGATGGTGGCTCGGCGACGGGGGGTGACGTAACCGCTGGCGTTCAGGAGAGTCTGGCCGCCACTCGCTTCCGGTGTTGCGACAGTCGCGACATCGACTACGGGTTTTCGAACGCGGAAGGTATAAGCGGCCAACGCGATGCCGGCCAGGAGGAGCAGGGGGATGGCGCCGAAGATGACACGCTTGACCGTACGGGTCTCCCTGCGCTGGCGCTCGGGTATGTGCAAGGAGCCGAGGTCATGCTTTGGGGAATTCGTAGGTGTCGCCATAGTCGCCGGTGTTACGTCTTCTTCGTATCAACCATGGGCCCAGTGGAAGCAATTTCTAGCCCAGCGGATGCGCGGTGCAAAGGCCTGCCCAAGGCGTCCGGCCACGACGGAACGCATAACCCTGCCCCTGTCGACTAAATACTAGCCGATGATCAGTATGAACTTCCTTGGATTCGAGATCCACATGCCGAATGATGGTGGTTCGATGCGATGATCCTAACGTGGGTGCCTAGCCTAAAAGTTAGGGGTCGAACACCGCTGGCTTCGTTTCGCAGCTAAGTTGATGATATGAAATTATTTGTGGATATTCTGGCACCAATCTTGTCCACTTTCGGCCGGCGGCCTGCTCTACGCGATTCATCGGGCAGAATTCTGGGGCCCCTTGGCGACCCTTCGGCGCCTCCCGGTGGTCATCTTAACAAGGCTGGGATGGCCAGGGCGGCGGTTGAGTGCCCGGACTACGGGGACACAGTTGACGCCGAACGCACTCCAACTCCTGCAGGTCCGCCTTAATCTGCCAAGTTGAAGATTCGAATCTGAACCAGCTTGCTGATGGTCAGATTGTTCAGGCCCCTGGCTTGCATACGGTGGATGAAATCCGGTGTGATTTTGAAGATGCGCATCTGGATCAACTCGTCGAGCGTGGGCTGGTAGCCCAGGGCGCGAACTTGTTTCACTTCTTCCGGATCGACACGGTGCACACGCAGGGCAATCAACTTGCCCGCATCCGGAGTTGGGTAACCGAGTGCATTCAGACTGTGGATGTAGTCGGTGTCTGCATGGAAGATACTTAGGGCGATGAGATTGCCCGAATCGAGACCACTCACGCCCGCGGACTGCAAGGAGTGAACCCAGGCAATCCCGATGCGAAACAAGGTGTAGGCCTGCAGTTTTTCCTCATCCAGATCGTGAAATCCCATCTGCAACATGCGGTCGACAAATGTTGGATCGGGCACGAACCTAAAATCGCCGCTCATCCTGCCATCATGGACCGCGCCGGAACAGGTGAGGGTACCAGCTTCGGCGTGAATGACCGCATCCACGTGCGCACCTTCGCGCTGCAGATCCGCGAGCGTGAAACCAAGGAATGCACTCAACGGTTCATGAGTCTGCGTAGAACCACAGTGTTCATCGCCAGCCGCACGCGCCCCGCTCCAGGCGAAGATCGACTTCGGCTTCATTCGCAGTAGCAGCGACGCTGCATGAGCCGGCAAGCGTTCGAAGATGCTCCTCCGCTTGCAGGAACAAGCAGGTGGCTGCTGCCAGGAATGCGGTAAGAAGAACTCCGCCTGTCTTTGTCATTTCGCCTCCTTGTCGTCGTCGCCCAGCACGCCGGAGATGCGCAGTTGCACTAGTTTCTGGATCGAGAGGGAAGTAAAGCCATGACGCTTGGCGGCGGCGAGAAATGCGTCGTCGATATGGAAAATGCGAAGCTGCACCAATTCATCGACCGTGGCGGCCAGGATACTGCTGTTTTACAGTCTTGGCGTAGCTGGGGGTGACTCCCTGAACCCGCAGTCCAATCAACTGTTTGGGTGAGAGAGAGTCGAAGCCGGCAGCCTTCATCCCGGATAGAAATTCCGGCGTAACCCCGAAAATGCGATAAGACACCAGATCGCCGATGCTGCCTGGCTGTAGACCCGCGGCGCGCAAGCCGGATACATACTCCGGGGTAACGCCGTGGATCTTCATTGCAATGAGCTCGTCCGCAGAGGGTTTCCCAAAGCCGGCATTGGCCATCGCCTTAGCGTATTCAGGAGTAATGCCCTGCACTTTCATGGCGATATACTTGTCCACATCCACGTCATAGCCGGCAGCTCGCATGCCATCGATGTAGTCAGTCTTGTGTGGGGATGCGTCGCCCGGTTTTTGTTCCGCATCTTCGCCGTCGGCTCCAGCGCCATAGCCCACACCTTCTCCAGTGCCGCTACCCGCACCGTGACCATCAGCGGCTGCCTTTTCGGCGGCTCCGTCGTTTCCAGTCGCAGGGGCGGGCAGTGAACGGGGCGGCTGAGGCAATTAGTCGCGGAGTAGATCTTGCGATAGCGACCTGCGATGGCGCAGAGGCAGGAAGCTTCATCGTGGTTGCCGCAGGAATAGAGGGTGATGGCGCAGAGATCGCAGGTGCCGCGGATTTAGTCTCCATGGTCTTCCGCAATCCTGCGAAGAGCTGCGGTACGGTCAGGAGAGCCAGCAGGACCACGGTTAAGATCGCAGCAAAGGGTAAGGGGGCTGTTTCCCGCGGGCCGTTCTCGCCGCTGGTTTCACCGAGGACGCGCGCAATTCGCAGGCGAAGACCCGACGATGGCCTGTGTCCATCCAGTGCCATAGCCAGACTCAGGGGCTGTCTACGGCGCTCTTCCAGACGCAACAGCGCGGTGGCATATATCAAGGGATCGGGGCATGATTGAACGGCGACGTCGTCGCAGCAAAGCTCGCGTTGCTGGCGCAGCCTGCGGCCCAGCCACCACACCGCCGGATGAAAGAAGAACAGGGTTTCAACTGTCGTCTGGATCAGGTTCCAGAGATAATCCGCGCGCCGCACGTGCGCCAGCTCGTGCACCAGCACCGCTTCCAACTGCTCAGGGCTCAGAGCCATCAGTGCGGATGCCGGCAATATTATCAACGACCGTACAATTCCGACCGCGAGCGGACTCTGAATGTGTTCGGAAATACGAAGACTGACATTCCGTGTAAGGCCAAGCCGTTTGCACAGGCGGGCGAAGCTCGCGCGCGCAGCTTCAGGAGCCTCGGCCAGAGCGCTGCGACGCAACTGCTCAATGAGCCACCAGCCGCCGATGGTTCGGGTCGAAAGACACGCCACACCCAGTAACCAAACGACATCCAGCCATGGCAGTAATCGAGACAGATATAGTACCGGCTGCCCTGTAACGCCGGCCGTATTCAGTCGTGTTAACGGCGCGAGATCGACGGAGATGCTCGATCCGACAGCCGCATTTGCAAGGGACGAAGAGACGCCCGGTGAAGATAACCCGGACTGGGTCCGCGTTTCCTCATAGGCGAGCGTTGCCAGTGCGCCCAAAAGCATCAGGAGCAAGGCCGCCAGCGCCAGCACATAGCGGGTTTGACTGCGCGCCTTGGAGAGCGCAGCATCGGCAAGCCAGTAGACGAATGCGATCGCCGCCGCCTGCCAACAGAAATTCACCAGAGTCCAGCCCAGAGATTCCAAATGATGATTCATCGTTTCTCCTGCTTGCGGTCGATTAGCTTGCGAATTTCCTGTAACTCGTCGCTGCTTGCCGGCTCCATGGTCAACGCGTGCATGGCAAGCTGTGTGGCGGAGCCGGAAAACAGCCGCACGCTCAAGTCTCTTAAGAGCTGGCTCTGCGTCTCTTCCTGGCTAGCGGTGGCGCGGTAGACATGGGCCCTGCCAAGCTCTGCGCGCTGTACCAGCCCCTTCTCGGTCATGATCTGCAACAACTTCAATACGGTGGTATACCCGAGCGGGCGTTCCTGGCTTACCGCTTCATGGAGCTCGCGAACAGTTGCCGAACCTTTGACCCACAGCACGCGAAGGAGTTCGAGTTCTCCCTCGGTCGGCTTGGGTAAATGACTCTTGCTCATCTTCATGAAAAGAACGATATACGAAGTACTTCGTAGTTGTCAACGAAGAGCTTCGTAGATAAATTTCATGAGGCGCGATTTTCGATTTGTCAATCCCTCAGGAGACTAATATTTGCGCCCACCTGCCCTGCCGCTAAACAGAACAAGTGTCTTTCCCAACAGACGGTTACGCATTGAGGAAACGGATCGGCTTCGGAGTCGCTGGCGCCCTTGGGATTCTTGCCCTGGTGCGGCCGGCTGCACTGTCGCCGCTGTTCTCGGCGAGCTACCTGCCGCACCGCTACTGTTACCTCGCGAAGCCCGCCCTGGTTTGGACGAACGCAGTGGCGGACGGCCTTATTGCCGTCTCATATGCCCTACTTTTTGGTTGCCTTTTCTGGTTGGCCGCGAAGGTGCGGCATGCCGCGGTCCTTCATCCGTATCTCTGGATCTTTATCGGATTCGGTTCGTTCATCCTGGCATGCGGCATTACTCATGGAATGGAGATCGTTACCATATGGTGGCCGGTCTATCCGCTGGCCGCTGCGTTCAAGGTAGCGTGCGCAGCGGTATCGGTTTCGACCGCGGTCCTGTTCGCCCGGGCGACACCTGAGCTTGCAGGCAACATTCTGCACCTCCTTGACTCCCTTGCGAGCGCACAGCGGGAGACCGAAAGTGAAGGAGTTAATTACCGGGGACAGATTGAAGCGATCAATCAGTCGCAGATGATGATCGAATTTCGGATGGATGGAACGATCATCAAGGCCAACGGTAACTATCTGCGTGCGTTCGGTTATCAGGACGCTGAATTAACGGGTAAACACCACAGTGTATTTGTCACCGAGGAATACAAGCAAAGCGTTGAGTACCGAGAATTTTGGGACGAATTGAGAGCCGGCCACTATCAGGCCGGGCAATTCGCTCGTATTGATAAGCAGGGCAACACCGTCTGGATAGAAGCCAGCTACAACCCGATCCTGGGGCCGGACGGGGTGCCCACGAAAGTGGTCAAGTTCGCATCGAATGTGACGGAAAGTATCCGGATCCAAAACAATCTCAAGAATGCTGAGGCGAGGCTTCAAGCGATTCTCGACAACGTCCTGGACGGCATTATTACTATCGATGGGACGGGAACGATTGCTTCCGTCAACCTCGCAGCAGTCAATATTTTTGGATACCAGGTCGCGGATGTGGTGGGGCGGAACATCAAGATGCTGATGCCCGAGCCGGATCGGAGCAGCCACGACGACCACCTGGCCCGCTATCAGCCCGGGGCGTCGACGCGGACAATAGGCGTAGGGCGCGAGTTAGAGGGCCTCAACAGCAGCGGCCGCGTCTTTCCCATGGAACTGACGGTCACCGATTTTTCCTTCAGCGGCCAACGCATGTTTGTCGGGCTGGTGCGAGACATCACGGTGCGCAAGGAACAAGAGCGGGCCCACCGCAGAACCCAGGAAGTACTGGACCGAACAGGAAGGATCGCGCGCGTAGGCGGTTGGGAAATTAACCTGGTCACCAACGAACTGCTCTGGACCGACGAAGCCATTCGTCTCATCGGGCTGCCATCCGGATACCGCCCTTCGCTCGAAGAGGGCATTGACCTTCTGTTCCAACCCGAGGCTCAGGTAGTCATCAAAGACGCCATCGAGAAAGCAATCGCCGACCGGGGTGACTTCGCCGTGGATCTCCCTTTGACCAGAGCTGACGGCCCATGCA
Source organism: uncultured Acidobacteriaceae bacterium (assembly GCA_963717225.1). GTDB lineage: Bacteria > Acidobacteriota > Terriglobia > Terriglobales > Acidobacteriaceae > PALSA-350. Next base: position 403,431 of record CAVQWB010000048.1, read on the forward strand.
TCTGGGTGCGGGTGACCGGCTCAGTGGAGTGTGAAGACGGGAAGCCCATCCGTATGGTAGGCGCCATCCAGGACGTAACCCTGCGGGTTGCCGAGCAGGCAGCACTGCAGGAGGCCAACGAACGAGCCGCCCTGGCCGCGGAATATAGCGGCATTGGGATATGGAGTTGGGATGTCTCGACCAACCTGACGACCTGGAACTCATGGATGTACCGGCACTACGGCATGACAGAGGGGAATGACCGGCCGGTTGGCCATGATGCCCCGACAAGCCGCGTTCATCCCGACGACCGCCGGGCGGTCGAGCAAGCCCTGCGCGATTGCATTGAGGGCATCAAGCCGTTTGACACGATGTTCCGCGTGGTTTGGGACGACAAGAGCGTCCACCACATACGCAGTGCCGGCCAGGTTAAGCGGGACGAGAAGGGCCGGGCGCTAAGGATGGTGGGCACCGACTGGGATGTCACCGAACTCATCCAGGCGAACGAGAAATCGTGGCGGGCACTGGAGATCGCCAAAGAGTCCAACCAAACTAAGTCGGACTTCCTGGCCAACATGAGCCATGAGATCCGCACGCCCATGAATGCCATTCTGGGCATGACGTATCTTGCCCGGCGGGCGGACCCAAGCCCAAAGCTTCTCGACTATTTAACCAAGATCGGTAATGCCGCGGATTCGCTGCTGAGCATCATGAACGACATTCTCGACTTCTCAAAGATCGAAGCCGGTAAGTTGGAGTTGGAGGTGATCTCCTTCTCGCTGCAGGACGTTCTGCGCAGTCTTCTTGACGTCGTCGGGCAGAAGGCGCAGGACAAGGGTGTTGCGCTGATCTCCTCGGTGGCGGAAAATGCTCCAGCGTATTTGGTTGGGGATCCGTTGAGGCTGGGGCAGATCCTCATCAACCTGGTCAACAATGCAATCAAATTCACTGACTTTGGCGAGATCACGATTCGTGTGGAGGCGGAAGACATTACCGCTACCGATCTGCGTCTAAACATGTCGGTTTCCGATACCGGAATCGGTATGGGTCCGGACCAGGTCGCCAACCTCTTCCGATCTTTCCATCAGGGAGATGCCTCGTTTACGCGCAAATACGGCGGCACGGGCCTGGGGCTCGCCATTTGCAAGCAACTCTGCGAGTTGATGAAGGGAGAGATCACGGTGCAAAGCGAACCCGGCAAAGGAAGTACGTTTCGCGTTACTGCCCGGTTCGGTATTGGGAGAGATATGGAGTTATCGCCTTCCGCCAGTTCCAACCCTCTGCAGCAAAAATCTATCCTTATTGTGGACGACAGTGAGAATACCCGACATATGCTGATGGCAATGCTGGACGCGAGCGGCTTCCAAGCCAAGGCAGTCTCTTCCGGCGAGGAGGCTCTATCAGCGCTGGCGCGTGCTTCGCAAACCGGGCAGCCGATCGATCTCGTCCTGATGGACTGGCGACTCCCTGGCATCAACGGCATCGAAGCCTCTCGGCGCATCAAGCGAAATCCGACCTTCTCGCAGATACCAGAAATTCTTATGGTTTCGGCATTCGAACGCGAGGAGGTCCTGGCTGGTCACTCCGATGTTATATTCGACGGCTTCCTGAGCAAGCCGGTCAGCAAGAAGAACCTGGTGGATGCCGTTACCATCGCCCTGAGGTCGTCGAGCGCGGAGCAGGCCGGGCCTGCCTCCGCACCAACAACTCATGCATCAGAGTTGGCTGGAAGGCGGGTGCTGCTGGTTGAGGATAACGAGGTCAACCGTTTTCTCGCTACGGAACTGCTCACCGACCTGGGTGTCCAGGTCTCGATCGCGTTCAATGGCCGGGAGTGCGTGGACCGGGTTAAGGCTGAACCTTTCGACCTGGTATTGATGGATATTCAGATGCCGGTGATGGATGGGCTGACGGCAACGAAGCTCCTCCGCGCGGACAGTCGATTCCACAGCCTGCCCATTGTTGCCATGACCGCCCACGCCATGAGCGGCGATCGCGAACGAAGCATGGAGGCCGGGATGAATGACCATCTCACCAAACCGATCAACCCCCAGGTGCTGACGGAGATGCTGGTTCGATGGATGCCGGCAAGATCGATCCCACAACCGACGATCGACACGGAAAAAACGCCGGCTGTTTCCTCCAGCGACGACATCCCCGCGCAGCTTCCCCCATTTGATATTCCGGCTGCCCTGGCGCGCGCCAATGGCAAGCCCAAGCTTCTGCGCAAGATGTTGCTGAGCTTTCGTGAACAATACAAGGGTGCTGCCGCCGAGCTGCGGCAACAAATAGCGGAAGGTAAGACGGAAGAGGCCAGCCGCCTGGCCCACTCTTTGAAAGGAGTCGCCGGGACGCTGGAAGCGAAGGAACTGACCGCCTCGGCAGCGAACATCGAGCGGGCGATCCGCGAAGGCCTGATGGAAGACCTGGAGGGGCTGATTGGGATCATGGCGGCCACGCTTGATCCGGCCGTGGCCGCGGCAGATTCTCTCGACAGGAGGATTGCGCCGTCTTCGCCGACGTCGACAACTTCCTCAGCTAAACCGGACATGTGTATCCTGCTGGTCGATGATCAGGCCGGCTATCTCGATCTGCTCAAAGATGTCTTCGGCAGCCGCACTGAGGTCTTGTATGCAAGCGATGGCATGGCCGCATTGAAATTTGCAGCAGCCAGAGTGCCTGATCTTATTTTGCTGGATGTGATGATGGAGGGCATCGACGGCTATGAAGTTTTCAGTCGCCTGAAGGCAGACCCGGTGACCAGCAACATTCCGGTTATTTTCCTCACCGGCCTGGGGAGTGTGGCGGAAGAAACAAAAGGCCTGACGATGGGAGCTTGCGATTATGTGACGAAGCCGATCAATCCAGTGGCTGTCCGCACGCGGGTGACTCACCAGATTGAACTCAGGCGTGCGCAGGAGAAATTGACGCGACTGACCGCCGAAGAACATGCCGCACAGTTGGCAAAGGAAGAGGAGCGCGCGGCGGAAATCGCCAGAATCAGCCAAGAAGCGTTGCAACTGCGGGACAACTTTCTCTCCCACGTTTCGCACGAGCTCCGTTCACCGCTTACATCGATTTACTCATTCAGCTCGATTATCGCGGACGGGTTGGCCGGCGCCACCAGCCATGAGCAGGACGAGTATCTTCGAATCATCCAAAAGAATGTAAAGCAGCTTCAATCGATGATTGAAGATCTGCTGGCGGTTACCGCCAGCAAGACGGGTAAACTGAGCATTCATCTCCAGGAGTCGGTACTCTCCGAGACGATTTTGGATGCCGTCCATACGTGCGAGGCAAATGCCACGGCAAAGGGAATTAGCCTTTCGTGCGCCATCCCTCCGGATTTGCCTTCGGCCTATGCGGATCCGGTACGGCTGCTCCAGGTGTTAATTATCTTGTGCGATAACGCGATCAAATTCACGCCTACCGGCGGGTCGGTGATGGTGAAGGCCAGGCTGTTCGAGAAAGTACCGGGCTACTTGCTGCTGGAGGTTTCTGACACCGGCCGAGGGATACAACCGGACCATCTGGAGCGGATTTTCGAGCACCTTTATCAAGTCACCGAGTCCAGCGAGGCAGGACGAAAAGGCCTGGGACTCGGTTTGCACATTGCCAAAGAGTTGATCACGAGGCAAAGCGGCGCAATCTGGGCAACGAGTGCACAAGGGGCCGGCAGTGTGTTCTCATTTACCCTTCCGGTTTTCGTTGGACAGAGATCGGAAGACGCCGTACAGGACGAGTCTACGGCGAACCTTATGTCACCATCCCTCAAGCACTTCCCTTAAGGTAAGCCAGAGGATCCTGGAGCCCCGGCATAGCGCGAAAAGCCCATCATCTACGTCAAAACTAGCGCCATCTCATGCTCCGGCTGGATCAAAGTACCCCTGATTTCCCTTCAGTTCGAGAGCGGTCGACGATGATCCAGGCGGATTTATTTCCTGACCGCCGATCTTTCCTGGCTTGCGATCAAGGCACCTGACCGCGCAATCTCGCCGATCTGGCGAACCGTTCAGGGAATCTCGTGCATCAAAAAGCCGTAACTTTTTTGTTCGGCATAAGGGCAGGTCCAATGACCAAGGAAAAGGCCCGGCTTTTCTGGGTGGGGATTCTCGCGCTATCGTTCTCTACGGTACATGCCCAGACCCCCCAACAGATCATTCAACAGGCCGTTGACAGCGAGCGCATCGCGGACGAGAACGACCACTCCAATTGGGTCTTCCTGGAAGAGAGTAACAAGCCGAAAGAACATATTCTGCAGTGGGTCGCCGGCACACAACATGGCAATGTCGAGCGGGTTCTTGAGAAAGACGAGCTGCAGCTCCCGGAGCCCCGGCAGCGCGATCTCATTCAAAAATATCTGCACGACACTCGAGCCCAGAACAAACAGGTTGCGGAGGCAAACCACGACAATCAGCAGATCGTTGACCTGCTGAAACTTCTACCCGTTGCCTTCGTCTGGACACAGACGGGAGCCACTACAACTACCACTTCCCTGCACTTTGAACCGGCACCCAATTTCCATCCGCCGACACGTGAGGCGCGGGTGTTCAGCAGCATGACCGGCGACCTGGTGGTCGATAATCAGCAACACCGCATTTGCAGGGTAAAGGGCCACCTCATCCACGACGTCACGTTCGGCGGAGGACTCCTGGGAAGATTGAAAGAACGCAGCTCGTTTGCGCTGGAACAACAACAAGTTGGCCCATCGGTTTGGGAGCTGACACAGATCCACGTCCACCTGGAAGGCAACGCCCTTCTTTTCAAGAGTGTTTCTCTACAACAAGACGACAAACGATCCAGGTTTCAGCCCGAGCCGGCAAACATCACGCTGGATCAGGCGGCCACGTCGGTCATGAACCAGCCTGAGTTATTCGCCTGCAGTGAGTCGGCTAACAGCGGGCTGGTATCTGAAGCGCAGCCTTCATGCGCCGAAAAGAGCGGTAAAAATACCAAGCAGTAGGCTGGGAGCCGCGCCTATGGCGCTAGGGATCATAATGGGGGATTTCCAACCCGCGGCCCTTCCGGGCTGGGCTGACGTTTAGCGGGCGGCCCTCCGGGCCTTGACGGGGTGTGTGAGAACGGGAAGGGGTCTTATCCCAGAGCTTCCGATGTGTGGCGGACGAAATTCCTTCCGGGCTACTTGGGAACGGCGGCGGGTTCCAATTCGGCGGAGTTATTGGCCGCCGCATGGGCCTGCTGCACGCGGTATCCGGCACGGGTACGCACGTGGTATTTTTGCAGATCCTTGCCTACGAGTTTGACGGTGATCGTGCGCCAACCTGAGCTGGGATTGGGTTGGGGGTAGTAGCTAAGCGCGTAGAGATGGGCCAGGTCCTCCTGGATAAACGCGAAAGCCTTTTTTTCGTCGCCCCAGCTGCGGGCGAAATAAGCCTTTCCACCGGTCGCCTTACTCATGCGCTCAAAGACTGCAGTCGAGATCGGTTCCAGCTGTGCCTCACGAGTGCTGATCATGTAGATGATCGTGCCCGTGGACTGAGCCAGTTCCGCCACATCTTCGGGCGGCACCAGGCTGGCGTTGTCGGGACCGTTGGAGAAAACCACCACAACTTTGCGCCCGGTGTATCTGGCAGCGTCCTCTACTGTCAGTAACAAGCAGTTGTAGAGTGCGGCATCGTCGCCGGCGACGGTGCTACGCACCCCGCGGAGCACCTGCGAACGATCGGCAGTAAGCGCCGAATTTCGCGAAAGGTCACGACTGTAGGAGTAAAAGGCCACCTTGTTCGCGCCCTCGAGGGACCGGACAAAATCCGTGATGGCGTCCTGCGCAAACACAAAGCCCCGATACATATAGTTGCTGGTGTCGAAGAGGACAAACACGTTGGCACCGGTAACCTGCGACGGAAGGGTGGCAACATCTTCCCCAACCGCTCCGGGGTTGATCTTGACAACAGCTTTCGCCGCCACTACCGGCGCATTTGTTTTCGCGGCCGATGGCGAGCCGGGCGCGGCCGGTTTGCCGGAAGCAGCATTCGGCGCCGGCTGAAGCACCTGTCGAGGTCCCTCGTTGCCTTCCTCGAAGGTCGCGATCCTCTCCGGGATCTTGTCCTCGGAAATGGCGAAGTTCTCCGGGCCGAGGCCGGAAATGTAGTTTCCTTTGCTATCAGTCACGGCGACGTTTAGCTGCACCAGATCGACGTTCACGCGAATGTTCGCCGAATCATCCTGGGCCCCGGTAAAGCGGTCGCCCACGAAAAAGAGAGTCACTAAAGTTGGAAGGATAAGAAGGTGTCGCTTTGCCATCATCATGTGTCCTGTATACCCGTTATTTTTGACCGGCCGGCGCAGAGCGTATTTGAGACTGTTCCACATGCACACCATTTTCCTGGGTGGAGGAGGAAGCTTCCGTCACTGGTGGCAGGGCAATCTTGCCCTGCCTGAACTCTTCGCCGGTTTCTCGCATGGCACGCGTGAGCGCGGGCCAATCCTCGATGTCGGTGGCGAAAATATTCGCCACCATGTGCCGGGTCAACTCGGGAACCAGGCGATTGAGCATAACCGGCGAGTAACCCTTTCTCATCCGCCAGCCGCGCCCAATACAGATTGGTTGAGTCCCACGACTCACCCAGCAAGCGGCTGGAATTGCCGCCGAAGGCCGGGAACGGTTGCACGTTCAAGAGCTCGCAGCTGATAGTTCTGCGCGAGCACGGGATGAGGGGTGCCGAAGTCCCGGGAGAGGCGCTGCAAATTGACCTCCGCCGGAGATTGACGGATGAGCGCATCCAATTCCCCGCCAGCCGTTCCCCAGGATGCGGTTTCCTGGGGATATTTATGGCGAAACTCGGCCGACAGATGAAAGGTGTCTGCCGGGGTTAAGGGCGAGAGGCTGGCGGCCAGCGTCGCCGGACTGCAAGGCTTCCTCTACTTGTCCCAGCCGCTGCGGGTTGAGGCGTCCGGAGAGAATATCGATCACCCGGCCGCGCAGTTCCTGGTTTGCCACCGCCGCGGTTACAAGATCTTCTCCGGCGCGTTGATAGAGCGCCGCGGCGTGGAGTTCGTTTTTGGTCACATTCCACCATCGGGGCAGGGTTGCGCTGACCAGCAGATCGGCCGTCACTTCCTTCCAGATCAAAGCCTGTACGTTTTTCGGAGCGATGAAGTCTTCCTCTGTGCTCGCGAGCACATAGGGCAACTCCGCCAGCGAGCCAACCAGATAGGCGCCGCCGCCGGCCGGGGATCCCTGGTTGAACAATTCAGGAGCCTGCCAGAGCTGGGTTACGCCCATGATGGTTTCTCCCGAGAAGTCGTGGGAGCGGACAAAGAGTGGATTGTTGTGCAGGAGCTGGGCACCGGGCGGCTCATAGTAGGCGTAATTGAGACCGACCAGCGCGTCCCTGAGAAACGGAGTCAGTTGCCCCCGGGCTGCTTCCAATTGAGGCCGCGAGCCGGGTGTCTTGATCACTTTGGTGATATCCACATGCACTTGCAATTCTGCATGACGGTTGGCGTAGACGCCGGGCGCCCACTCCGTCTTCTCACTCTCGGTAAAGATGGGCCGGGGCAGCTCAAATTCCCGAAGTTCGCCGGCCAGCGGGAGCATGTTGCTGCCCGCCGGCGCTCCCCCCGCCATCTTGCTGAGGCCGTCGCCGAGGGAAAACAAGGTATCGAGCGAAACCAGGCGTTGGTCCTCGAGCACCGACCGCATTCTGGCGGCCATCTCCTGGCGTATGCGGCGGCCCTCGGGGGACTCTTGAGGAGGCCCTGCCAACAGCTCAATTAACTCTCCCTGGGAGAGATCTGGTTTGCCGCTCGCGGCCAGCACTACGGTTTTTAGCGAGGCTTGGCCGGCATCGAACAAGTGGGGAAGCGAATCGACGGAAGCGAAGGGTGCGATCGCCGCCTGAAACGACTGGTTCAAATCGGCATTGCGGATCTCTCCCTGGCGAGCGAGAATTTGCCAGATCCCCAGGTTGGCCTGAAACATACCCATGGCATTTCCGCGCAGGCTGTGGTTGGAGATTCCGTCTACTGCGTCGGCCACCTTTACGAAACGCGCGATCGAGGTATCGTCGAGGTCAGGAAACTCTGAGAACACGAGGTACCAGTTACTAAACTGGGAGAACTTGCTGGCCAACAAGAGGACGGTTTCGGGAGTGAGGCGCCTGTCCGAAGCACGCCGGCTATCGACCTCACTGAGCATGAGGTAGATTTGCAGCGGACCCAGATCGGTATCGACTCGAGACAACGCGGCCATGGCCTCCAGCAACTGCTCAGGCCGCTTCCAGCCACGGGCGCGCCTGCCCCAGTCGTGGGCGATTTTTGGTTCAGATTTTTCCGCCAGAACCTGTTTCCAGACGTCCAGGCTGCCAGGGATACGTGGTTCGCCATCCGGTCCCCACTGCAGGCGGGTAAACAGCATCAATAATGCAGGAGCCTTGCGAAACACCGCCCTGGCAGGAAATGCCTTAGGCTCGGGCTCTCGAAAAGCCTCGTAAAGACGGCGCAGACGCGGAGATGTGGTTAAGTACGCCTGCTGGGTCGTATTCACCCGCGATATGGTGTCGAAATAGACCGCCAACCAACCGTTATCTGTATCCACCAAACGAAGGACAAAGTCTCCAGGCGACCTGGGGCTGGCGCCGACGAGGTCCCTCCAGCCAGGTTCGGCAGCACTACCCCCAGGCACGACGACCCGGCCAGCGCGAATGTAGATTTGCGTTCCATAAAAATCAAGAACCGGGCCATAGGGCAGAAGTCTCCCCAGGCCGGGAGAGCGTTCCAACGCGGTCCTGGTTTCGGCATCGGTATTGGCCATGGCCCAATACAGGCGGTCGACGGCAGGCTCGTGTAGCAGGATATCCACCAGCGTCTGCGCGCCTCTGCTTTTTGCGTTGCTGAGCGACTTCCAATCGTTTTCGTTGAACAGCACGGGAACGCGGGACTCGGGAAAAGCGTAGGTAAAGGTTTCCCCTTTCTCGAGCGCCTCTTCCAGGGCAGTCAGCGGGAAACCAGAATCCGTGGTGAGGAAGGCGCGTTCTGCGTCGGCAGTCATGAGGGTGGAGCCCTTTTGCCCGCAGGCCGGGCGGGCGTGGTAACCGAGAATACTCAATAACGGCGCCGCCTCCTCACAGTTGGCAACGCGAATGGTGCCGCTCGACCCGGCGAGCATCTGCAGCTCCCTCGCCTGATGAAGATACCGGTCGAGTAAGCGCAAATACTCCGTTGGCACGCCGTTCAGATATCCGGTCGCGTAGGCGTTGCGGGCCACCAGGGGCAATACGTCGTCGGCAGATATCTGCTGGCTGATGCCGGCCATGCGCAGGAAAGAGCGGAGCGGCCCGGGAATGATCACGGTGTTGTCTGGGGGACCGACGTGGCTTACGGAGTGCGGAGCGGGAAGGGGTTGGGCGAGCCGTGCTGCCTGTTTGAGCCCAGCTAACTGAGCACTGGCAGGATAGGCCGACGGCAAGAAGAGCGGACAAACAGATAACAGGCTTCACAGCGGGACGCCTCTTCAAGAAACTTCGAGACCTGCGGCAACTACGAATTTTGAGTGCAACATTACATCTATAAATTGGCCCGCGCGCACTTAGAACCCCGAGATTGGTCACACTTGCCGGTCAGGTCGTACCTTGTTCTGCGACGTCCCTCTGGTCCACAGCTTTCGTGTGAGAAAAGATACACCACCTGATATCCCAAAGGGTGAATATCTGTTCCGGCTCATCAAAACTGTTGACTTCCCGGAATCTCCGAATTGGAATTGCATTCCTCGCGGTGCAGTCGAGCTGACGATCTACGGTTACCAAGGGGTAAACCAAACCAACGGCCGGCAAGCGGATTCCCGCTCTTATTGGCACATGGATTTGTGCCAGGAGTAGAGTAAGGGCCGGACGACTGCGGTGCAAGGATCGCCGGGTTGTTGACTACCCTGCAAACAAACCTTCTTTCTCAAACTCTTCCTCATGAGCAGCTGATTTGCCGGGCAGCGGGAACGGCAGGTATGGTGGCAGGGTCGTTACCGGAGTCTTTGTCATGCGGGTTGTCCGCTTTAACCTGCTCATTAAAGTAGGCACCATTTCTCCCTTGCTCAGGGCTGCTGCTCTATCGCTCACGGCTGCTGCTCTGTCGCCGACGGCTGTCGCAGCTGTACAACTGCCGAATCTCTTCTCCGACCATGCGGTGTTGCAACGCGACCGGCCGGTCCGCATTTTTGGTTGGGCCCGAGGAGGAGAAAACGTGACCGTCCGCTTTCACAGTCAAACAGTCACGACGCAAACCGATCCATTCGGCAATTGGGAGGCGTGGTTAAATCCCGAACCAGCCGGAGGACCCTACACGCTCGCCGTCAGCGGCGACTCGACTGTCACGCCCATCGAGCGAAAGGATATTCTGGTCGGCGACGTGTGGTTGGCTTCGGGCCAATCGAACATGGAATTTCCCCTCGCCGGCTTTACCGGGACAAACCCGGCCCCGCTCAAGGACGGCGAAAAAGAGATCGCCGCAGCCAACCACCCGCGGCTTCGCTTGCTTTTCCAGAAACGGGCAACCTCCACCGTTCCGCTTACGGAAGCTTCGGATGCGTGGACTGAATGCACCCCGGAGACTGCTCGTAACTTCTCCGCCATCGCCTACTTCTTCGGCCGGGAGATCTCTGAGCACGAACATGTCCCAGTGGGCCTCATCGACTCCACCTGGGGCGGCACGCCTGCCCACTCCTGGATCAGCCCCCAGGCATTGGCGGCCGCCAATCTCACCTCAGTCTTTGAGGACGCGGGAACCATTGCCCAAGACCAGGGCCGAGCTGACCAGATCCGGGCCTACAACGCTCGCGAGGATGCCGCTTTGCAGGCAGAAGGAAAGCCGCCTGTAACCCATGCGCGGATACCCACTGACCATGGGGGAGCGTGGGTACCGGGGACTCTGTTTAACGCCATGATCGCCCCCTATACCCGATTCATCATCAAGGGTGTGCTCTGGTACCAGGGGGAGACCGACAGCGATGCCAAGCGCGCACCCTACTATGCTCGAGTTTTCCCCACCCTGATCTCCGACTGGAGACGCCAATGGGGCGAAGGCGACTTCCCGTTCTTATTTGTTCAGATCTCCAGTTTCAATTCGACCGCCGCCGGCTGGCCGTTGGTTCGAGATGCCCAGAGACGCACCCTCGCATTGCGCCACACCGGCATGGCGGTCACGCTCGATGTGGGGACGCCAGAAAACGTTCATCCACCTGACAAGCAAACCGTCGCCAGCAGGCTTGCGCTGACGGCCCGCGCCGAAGTTTACGGTGAAGCCGTCGAATACAATTCACCGGAATTTCTTCAAGCGACCAGCGAGCCGAACGGAATGCGGGTATGGTTTACACACGCCGAAGGACTCACTACGCGGGGCCAGGAAGTTGGCGGATTTGAGTTAGCTGGAGACGACCACAACTTCATGCCGGCCACGGCAAAGATCGAAAAGATCGGAGAGAGAGACACAGTCCTGGTCTCATCTCCTAAGATCACCTTCCCTCGTTTCGTTCGTTATGACTGGTCGGGCGTGGTTACGACCTTTCTCTACAATCGCGCCGGGCTGCCGGCAGGTACATTCACTTCGGAATAGTGCCCAATTCTTTGCCGAAGATCGACTGAGGCTTTTGTTGGTTTCGAGACTCCAGGGAAGGGCGCAGCGCAGCGGGGTGGAAGTGTGCGCCCTAAGCGCCTTATGCGCACTTTGGGTGGAAGTGTGCGCCTTAAGCGCCCTAAGTGTGAAAGTTGCGCCCTCATAGCTGCAAAGATGGACCTCAGGGGCTGGTTCGGGGTGTGTCAATCTTTCATGAATCGAAGGCTAGCTCCATTGACGCCGGTTGGGCGCTGCCATACATTCACTGCAACCATGCAAGATTCCGACTTCGACAAACTTCTGAGTAATTACCGGCAGGCCATAGACAGCTGGGTAACCGCAATTAAAGCCGAAGAGGCTCTGGCAAATGACGATCACACCATGGTCGAGATGGAGAAGTGGGATGCGGCTGGTTTTACCGCCCATGATGCCGAAGCCAAGGCAAAAAAGGCCCGCGACCAATACAAGAATGCGCTCCGGAAGAAGAACTATGGGTTTTAGTTCAGCCTTTACAAATCCCTAATAACTCCACATCGCATTCCTTATGGAAAAGGTTCTCTCATAGAGATATTGGCGATGAGAGCGGTTTCAGCTATCGCGTCGTCTCAGAGAGTGCGAGGTGTGACTTTCTTTGGAGAAAACCACGTAAGTCCTTTCGCTCCGAGGTTTACGCCCGCTGTGAAACCGCCGGCGCCATGGAGGACTTAATGAGTACATTCCGTACGCTACGGCCGCTGGTCGTGGATGCCACGCAGTGCGAACATGCCAAAACGATTGCCACCGACACCGGCTTTTGCAATGTGTCGAAGGGCGATTGGATTGTGAAGGGCGAGAACGGCGAAACCTACGTGGTCGACGATGCCTTCTTCCAACGCACGTTTACGCCTCTGCAAACCTACCCGTGGGAATTGCGACAGGAAGAAGGCCGCCATTACGGTTGCTGATTTCTGTCTTTGAAGTTAGCTGACTTCCACATCGAACGCCTGCCTGGTTTCGTTGCCGAAAATATCAATCACGCGTACGAGGATGCGGCGCCTGCCGGCCTCTTCGTACGCGTAGGAGCCGGAGACGAGCGGCAGCTTTTTCTCTTTGCGGGTGCGGTATGCTGCCCAGCCTTCGACGAAGGTATCGCTTCGAGAATCCCAGTCGACGGCCCAGTAGTCAATGTAGTCTGACCAGTCACTGCGCACGTCTCCGGCGACCAGTTCGGTATTCAGAATCACGAAGTTCTTGAGGGTTACGCGCGCGGTAAGATCGCCCGGTTGCCCGATCTCCGCTTCCAGGTAGGCCAGTGGAAAAAAGCGCACATCCGCTTTTTGGGTAGCCTGCGCCTCCATTACCTCTCGCGGAATCTGCAAGAGCAGCAGCCTGACCCCCTTGTTTCCGGCCGTCTCGGCCAGCACGTCGCAGCGCCGGGTGTCCCAATCCCAACCGAGGATATGCAATTCTCGCTGCTTCAACTTTGCGCACTCGTCCACCGCGGCGTCGACTTCTGCGGTGGTGATCGGCAGATCCACCGCTCCAACGCGCACCAGTGCGTTGCTCTTCTTACCGTCAATGTGGGCGAGGCCGTTGGCCGGTTCGGCGCCATAGAGCTTCAGTATGAATGCGACATACTCACACGGGAGGTTGAAGTTCACGCTCCGCCAGTATTGCCGTTCGTACTTGCCCAGGTTCAACAAGGCAAAAGGCCTGCAGGGCTTGATGCCAAGCAAACGCTTGCGTGTGGTGTGAATACCCCAGCGGCCGAGGTCACAGCCAATCCAGCGCCGATTGAGTTTTTCGGCTACCGAAAGCATGGTGCCGGAACCGCAGAAAAAATCGGCTACGAGATCGCCCGGAGAGGAGGCGGTTTCCAGGATCCGCTGCAACAGAGCCTCGGGTTTTTGCGTGGGAAAGCCGCAATTTTCCGTGCGATCCGCAGGTTGCAACATGGAGATGCGCCACACATCGTCTACCGTTCGCTGATCGGTCTCGCGATACATGACCTTTCCATCCAGACCCTTGGCGTTGACAATGGCAGCCTTATCTTTATCCCACATGCGGACGAGTTGCTTTACTTTCCCCTCAGCCCGCTTTTCAATTTGCTGATTGAACTGGTAGGACGCGCTCTTGCGGTACCAGAGCACAACATCGTGATTGGACGCAAAGCGTTTTACGTTGCCTTGGAATTTGTTGTAGTAGTACCACACGATTTCGTTGAGAAAATTGCCGGCGCCGAACACCTCATCGGCGATCGCTCGAAGCAGGTGACTCACGTGCCAGTCGCAATGCAGAAACAAGCTCCCGGTGGGCGATAGCAGATCCCTGATCAATTGCAAACGTTCTGCCATCATGGCCAGATAGGAACCCGTGCTGACATTCCAGGTATCCCGATAAGCCATTTCCTGTTGCCCAATTGCGGCGGGGAAGGCGAAATCCGCTCCAGTGGCAAACGGCGGGTCGATATAAATCAGGTCGATCTTTGCCTGCGAATTCTTCCAGCAGCGAGCCCATTACGAGCAGGTTGTCGCCCCATATGAGTTTGTTACGCCATGCCGCCTCGGGTCCGAAGACTTCGATTGTTTGCAAAGGCAGGTTAGCTCGTGGGGTTTCCGCAAGCACTCCGTCCTCACGGTACTTGCCGGGCCAGACCAGCTCTGTTTTTGTGATTTGAATCTTTGCCATCGCCAGTTAGAGGATAGAACGAAAAACAGCTGGTCCCCTGCTGGCTGCGCTGCACTCTGTCGAAAATCATTCTTCGGCGAGGAATCGCTACCCTCAGGGGCTTTAGAGGGTGTGTGAGAACTCGCTTTTTAAAGGGTACGGCCTTTAGGCCGTACGTTAACTACCCCAGATAGGACGGGCTTTAGCCCATCGTTTTGTTTCTTTTATGTACGGGCTGAAGCCTGTGCCCTTCAAAGAGGGAAGACGTAGCCCAGGGGCTAAAGCCCTCATCAGACCCAACCATTGCGGCACGGCTGAAGCCGTGCCCTGATACAAAGCATGAGCGCGGTGACTTGGAATTGGTTCTCACGCACACTCTTTAGCCCCTGAGGGCATCTCTTGTGCTCGCTTGAGCAGCCCTCAGCGGCTGAAGCCGATTCATCTCGACTGCTAAACGTACGGCCTAAAGGCCGTACCCTTCAAAAAGCGAGTTCTCACACACCCTCTAAAGCCCATCGTTTTGTTTCCTGTATGTACGGGCTGAAGCCTGTGCCCTTCAAAGAGGGAAGACGTAGCCCAGGGGCTTAAAGCCCTCATCAAACCCAACCATTGCGGCACGGCTGAAGCCGTGCCCTGATACAAAGCATGAGCGCGGTGACTTGGAATTGGGTTCTCACGCACACTCTAAAGCCCAATTCTCTTTCCTTCCTGTACGGCCCGACTAAAGTCGGGCCCTGATACAAAGCCAAAACTCAGTATCCAATAGAGCTACTGTTGTTGAAATACCATACGCTTGATCCCTAGAAATGTAGAAACTAGAGGTGCGGGCTGAAAGCCCGTACCTCTCAAGGAAAGAAGGCGGTACCTCAGGAGTTAAAAGCCCTCAAAAGCCCAAACTCATACGGCACCAAGCCCATGGCGGACGGGATTTAAAGGCAATTATATTTCGAGGCTCTCCGCGCGGTGCTCCGCAAACCAGGTCTCGTGCGCTTGCAGGAGTGATAGTGCGTGCTCAACGTTCTCATCTGCAGAGCGGTAGGCGCTGCTCTCCATTTCATACCTGATCAAGTCCTCGAGTGCCGGACGGCCCATGATATCCATACGTTCAGGCTACCTCAATCCCCGGCGATGCGGACCCAAAAACTGGCGGTGCGGTATCGCCTTGACAAATGGCCAGGACCGGACTCACATCAATCGAAAGGACTTATACAAATCGTAATCATGGTGGAGACATAAATGATAAGGGAGATAGCTGTCTGCGCCGCAGTGTTCTGCGCCACTTCCCTGTACTCCGCAGCACAAACAAAAGCCGATATCCGCAACGGTCAGGTGTGGGTACGGGTTTCTTGCGGACAGACTTGTCTTTGGGAGTTTGGTGCCGCCCAGCGAAACTCCGCACACCGATTCACTCCGCCAACGTTTTCCATCGATGGAAAACCGGTCTCCGCCGCGGTGGCTCATTTTGCTCCAGCCGGTGTTGCAATTCAGCTCAACAACGGAGCCACCGAATATTCCTTCGAGGGCGCCCTGGTGCAGGACCCTCATCTTCGGTTACGGGTTCAATTCCAGGTCAACGAGGAAACTCCGGTGATTCGCTTTCGCTACATACTTACCGGTGACCAACTGCGAACACTCACTGCACCGGGCGGAGTGAACAGTCTTACCTACCTTGAGACTTCCCTCCGGGATCTACCGGATGCAGAAGAGGTCACACTCTCCAACTTCGCGCAGCTAACGCATAGTTACACACTTTCCGAACAAAAGATCGCGGACAGATATTTCCAGGACAGCGGCGCTTTTACGGGGCCTATCCTCGCTGCTACCGACGGCCACCGCAGCTTCCTGTTGGCTTATGAGCATGGCAGTCAAGTTCCCGATGCATTTCTGCGGTATCAGCTAAGCCCCGACCGAGACGTCCGCCTGACTGCTGTTAAGGGCAACTATGTCTCCGGCCAGGTGATCGATGCGCATCATTCCTACCGATCGCTTTGGATGCAAACCGCAGCGGCGGAGGGCGGTATCGATCAACTTGCCTCCCACTATCGCCGCTTCGTTCTGAAGTACATGACGCAGAATCCGGCGACACGGAAACCTTACATTTTCTACAACACCTGGAACTTTCAGGAGCGTAACAAGTGGTGGAATGGAAAACCCTACCTCGCATCAATGAACGAAGACCGCATCTTGAAAGAGATCGATGTGGCGCACCGGATGGGTGTGGATGTTTTCGTTCTGGATACGGGGTGGTACGAGAAGACGGGGGATTGGACCGTCAGCACCAGGCGTTTTCCGGATGATCTGAAGGCGGTGAAGCAGAAGCTGGATGGCTACGGCATGCAACTCGGGCTATGGTTTGGCCCCACTACGGCGGCGGTGTCGAGCCGGGTGGCGCGCGAACACCCGGAATGGCGGAGGTCGTGGGATGGTAAAGTGGGCGAGCCCGAGGAAGTATGGGAGACGGAGAAGAGCTACAAGATGTGCATGGTGAGCGGGTACGCCGATGCCTTCGCGGACGAATTGATTCGGCTTGCCAAGGAGGTTGGTGTTACTTATTTCAAGTGGGACGCGATTGCACAGTATGGTTGCAACGACCCGCACCATGATCATGGTGGAGAAAACAACACTGCCCAGGAGCGCGCGGACTCATATGCATTCCAACTGGTCCAATACATGAGCCGGGTGGCGGATAAGGTAGCGGGCGCTGTGCCCGGGGCGATTGTGGACTTCGATGTTACGGAAAGCGGCCGGGCCATGGGCCTGGCGTTCCTTGCTTCGGGGAAATACTTTCTGATCAACAATGGACCTTACTATCAGAGCTATGACATCCCCATCGACCTGGAGCGAACGAACTCAAACCTGTTTTTCTACCAGGGACCGGCCCGCACGTGGATTGCCCGCTCTCCCCTGACCTTCGATAAATGGATCCCCTCCACCTTGTTTCTCACCCACTATTTTCCCGATGACCCACAGCAATGGCAGCAAGTGGATGTGGCGTCGCTGATTCTGGGGCAGAACGGAATTTGGGGAGACCTGCTGAATGTTTCGGATTCTGGAGTGACTTTCATCGGAAGCACATTGGCACGATACAAGCAGGTCCGCGACGATATCACGGAGAGCGATCCAGTGGTTACTGGTATTGTTTCTGCGAGTCCTGAAATTCATGAAAAGATCTCGGCCACGACGGGCCGGGGCGCGGTGGTTATCTTTGCAACGGAGCGCGGCACGTACCAATACATCACGAGCCATAAAGTGGCCAGCGAGCATTGGCTCAGCGAGGGCGTTACGTTGTCACAAGATGCGGCAGGCCGGGCCAGGATCGAAGCGACGTTCGACAAGCCCGGAGCGAAGATACTTTTCTTCGGCGTCCATTGAGGAGAAACGCTGACGAGTGCTATTGACTACGGTTCTTCCCGCCAAGACGCAGCTCATCCATTTGTCTGCGGTGGACGTGCTGATTATCGCCGTCTATTTTGCCATGGTTCTCTTCATTGGCTTCTACGTGAGGAGCTCTGCCAAAACCAGCAAAGAGTTCTTCATGGCGGGGAGGGAGATGACCGCGTGGATCGCGGGTGTGAGCTTCATATCCGCGAACCTGGGCTCACTCGAAATGATGGGCTGGGCCGGTTCCACCTACCAATATGGCATCCTCGCCCTGCACGCTTATTGGATTGGGGCGATCCCAGCGATATTGTTTCTGGGCCTGGTCATGATGCCGTTCTACTACATTTCGAAGACATACTCGGTTCCCGGATATCTCCATCTGCGCTTCGGCAATCCTGCGCGGGCCTTCTCTGCCGTCAGCTTTGCCTTCATGACCATTCTGATGAGCGGCATCAACATGTACTCGATGGCGCTGGTGATGAAGGTGGTTATCGGCTGGGACCTGAACTTCAGCATCTGGGTCTCTTCCCTGGTG
Organism: uncultured Acidobacteriaceae bacterium; assembly: GCA_963717225.1. Classification (GTDB taxonomy): domain Bacteria; phylum Acidobacteriota; class Terriglobia; order Terriglobales; family Acidobacteriaceae; genus PALSA-350. The sequence continues at coordinate 421,537 of CAVQWB010000048.1, forward strand.
GTGGCGATCTATGTCGCCCTGGGCGGCCTGCGGTCCGCAATCTTCAATGAGATTCTGCAGTTCGTATTGATCTGGGCGGGGGCGCTGCTGATTCCCATTCTCGGCATGATTGAAGTGGGCGGGTGGAGAAACCTTACTCGCCAGATCGAACACAATCTCGGGCGATCGGACTACACCCACCTTTGGAGCACGCTGGGCCATTTCAAAGACAACCCGATGGGTGTCCATTGGACTGGGATTGTTTTTGGTTGGGGCATGGTGCTGTCATTTGGGTACTGGACTACCGATTTTCTGGTGATACAGCGGGTGCTGGCGGCGAATAGCCTTCGTTCCGCACGCCTCGCGCCAATCATTGGCGCCGCCTTCAAGATGATGGTGCCGCTGATCGTCATCCTTCCCGGACTTTTGGCATTGGCCGTTTTGCCGTTTCGCTTGCTGCCCGAAGGGGTGGCGGTGGCCACCCACGGCCACAGCTACAACGAGGTATTGCCGCTGATGCTGGTGCGCTACTGTGGGCCCGGTTTGATCGGCCTTGGGGTCACTGCTCTGATCGCCGGCTTCATGTCGGGCATGGCGGGCAACGTGAGCGCATTTTCGACGGTGTGGACTTACGACATTTATGGCGCCTTCCTGCATAAGAAAGCCTCAGACAGGCATTACGTGGCGATGGGGCGGTGGTGCACACTCATTGGTGTGCTGGTATCAGTGGGTACGGCTTACCTGGTACAGCATTCAGCCAGCATCATGGACTATGCGGTGCAGCTGTTTAGCTTTTTTGTCGCGCCGCTTTTCGGCACCGTGATCGTGGGCATGCTGTGGCAGCGCGCGACCGACAAGGGGGGCTTCTGGGGGCTGGTGGCTGGCACCCTCACTTCGATTGGCCTTTGGGTTTGGGTGGTAAAGGACCCCTCAGCGTTACGCTATGTTGCGCTCTCCCCGGACGCGCAAGGGATGGCGGAAAACATGTATCGAGCGTTGTGGGCGTGGCTGGTTTGCGTTGGGGTCACAATCCTGGTGAGCCTGGCAACCAAGCCGCGGGCCGCCTCTGAGTTGGAAGGACTGGTTATGGGCGTTTCAATAATCCCAAGCGGGGAACCCGGCCGGTGGTATCAGGAACCAATATTCTGGGGAGGCGTGATCGCTTCTGTTTTCGTGGCTCTGAACATCGCGCTTTGGTAGCTATTGGAGGAATAGATGATTAGGTTGAAAACGTGGGGTTGGATTTTGTTGCTATTGCCGGCAAGCATGGTGTGCGCGGCGCCAAACCCCGAATGGACAACGCCGATCGCGCCGTTCCGCATTGCGGATAACCTGTACTACGTGGGAAGCAAGGATCTGGCGTCTTACCTGGTGGTGACTCCGAAAGGGGACATCCTCATTAATTCCAGCCTGGAGAGTTCGCCCCCACTGATCCGAAAGAGTGTGGAACAGCTGGGGTTCCACTTCAACGACATCAGGATCCTGCTTATCAGCCATTCACATGCCGACCATGACGCGGGCAGCGCTGAAGTGAAGCGGTTGACGGGCGCAAAGTACATGGTGATGGATGGCGATGTGGCGGTGGTGGAGAGTGGAGGGGCCAAGGACTTCGCCTATCCTAAAGACCTCTATCCCGTGACCAAGGTAGATCGCGTACTGCACGATGGCGATGAGGTCCGGTTGGGTGGAGTGGTGCTGGTCGCGCATAAGACTGCCGGACACACGCGCGGTTGCACTACCTGGACGATGCGGGCGATGATTGCGGGCAAACCACGCGATGTTGTGATTGTGGGCAGCTGGAATGTGAACCCGGGATTTCGCCTGGTGGACCGGCCAGGAAAGCCCGCGTCTTATCCCGGCATTGTGGCCGATTATCAACGAACGTTTGTAGTCTTGAAGAGCCTGCCTTGCGATGTATTCCTGGGGGCACATGGCGCTTATTTTGAAATGCTGGAGAAACTTGATCGAGCGAAGGCGGGAGCCGGTGAGAGCGTCTGGATTGATCCCGAGGGATATAAAGCAGCAGTGGCAGAGCGGGAACAGGCTTTTGAGGCGGAACTAAAACGCCAGCAGGGCGGGGGCTAGTTTATAGATTCGTCCCTGCGACCAAGGCCGGGTGCCCCATATCCCCGATTTCCTGTGAGGTTTAGCGGATTCGCCAAACTTCGTGCGCCTTTCCTTAATGAAAGGCGCACTGGAGTTTCTCGATCCCGGGGTATGATTTATCGAGCTTCAGTTTTGGGTTTTGCTTTGTATCAGGGCACGACTTCAGTCGTGCCGCAAAGAACCCGAAATGATCAGGGCTTTAGCCCCTGCTAGGCAATACCTGCGCGGAATGGCAACCCGGAAGTAATCCTTAGTAGCGCACGGATACTTTTTGCCACCACCAAGACCAGTATGGCGAGACGCATCCTTCAATCTGAACGGAATGCGACGCTGTTGATTGAAGTATTGCGTTCGAATGTAGCAGCAGGAAAATTTCAATTGCATGACTTCGTGATCATGCCGGATCATCTTCACCTGCTGATTACAGTTCCCAGGGATACAAGGATTGAAAGAGCGATGCAATTGGTAAAGGGCGGATTTTCTTTTCGTGTCAGGAAGCAATTCGGCTTGCGTGGAGAGGTCTGGCAGCGTGGATTTTCCGAAGTGCGGGTCAGCGATCAGGAGAGCTTTCTGAATTTTCGTAAATATATCCAGCAGAATCCCGTGAAGGCAGGGTTGGCGGAGTCTGCGGAACTATATCCCTACAGTTACACGTATCTGCCGCGAAAGAAAGCTGGCAGGGGCTAAAGCCCTGATCATTTCGAGTCCATAGCGGCACGACTAAAGTCGTGCCCTGATACAAAGCATTAGAGCGGTGACTCACGGAAAAGTTGCGCATTCTGCAGCTTTCGAGCTGTCCATCCTCTTTTGAAAAGTAGAAACTCCAGCGGGGATAAATCTCCGGCCTACCCGTACCCTTCAGGGGGAGAAAGAGGTAGCTCAGGGGCTAAAGCCCAAATCTTTGTTGGCCCTTTCGGCACGACTAAAGTCGTGCCCTGATACAAAGCATTAGAGCGGTGACTCACGAAAAAGTCGCGCATTCCGCATCTTTCGATCTGTCCATCCTCTTTTGAAAAGTAGAAACTCCGGCGGGGATAAATCTCCGGCCTACCCGTACCCTTCAGAGGGAGAAAGAGGTAGCTCAGGGGCTAAAGCCCAAATCTTTGTTGGCCCTTTTCGGCACGACTGAAGTCGTGCCCTGATACAAAGCATTAGAGCGGTGACTCACGAAAAAGTCGCGCATTCCGCAGCTTTCGATCTGTCCATCCTCTTTTGAAAAGTAGAAACTCCAGCAGGAATAAATCTCCGGCCTACCCGTACCCTTCAGGGGAGAAAGAGGTAGCTCAGGGGCTAAAGCCCAAATCTTTGTTGGCCCTTTTCGGCACGACTGAAGTCGTTCCCTGATACAAAGCAAAACCCAAAACCGAAGCTCGATCGATCATACCCAAGGCTCACGAAAATGTAGAAAGTTCAGGCGCCTTTCCTTAATGAAAGGCGCCCACGCGGCCTTGTCTAGTGCTGCGTACAGGAAATTCGGGGTATCTCGCTGGTTTTTCGCGAGATATGGGGCACCCAGCTTTGGTTGCAACTTGAAGGTTACAACCGATCTGTGGTGGCTTTGTCGGGTACTCCGTCGAAGTACTTGACTAGTGCCTCACGGAAAACCTTGTTGCCTGGGTGGTGCGCGGCTGCCCATGCGAAGAGGGTGACGGAGGAGTGAAACTTCAAGTCATCGGGGTAGCCGAAGATGTCGCTCGATGGATCGCCCGGCCACAGCGTTCACCAGGGCTGTACAGTCGCGGAGACGGTCGCCAAGCACCGGGTGACCAAGATAGGCCCTGGCCTCCTCGATGCCGGAAATGGCAAAGCGCTGAGCCATAGGACTTGAGCCCAGACCGCTCAGCTGCGGGAACACGAACCACATCCAGTGGGACCGCTTTTTTCCAGCGGCAAGCTCGGACCGCACCTGCGCGAAGCAGGAGGCCTGGGCATCGACAAACCGCTGGAGATGGAATGGGTCAGTCATGGCAACGAAAGGTTTGCACTCAATGCAGCCATCCGAGAGTCTCATAGGGATGGCGATGATTGAGAGAGCGCGCCGGAACGGCAAGAAGTATATCAATCCGGCGCCCACTTCGGTTGGGTCGTGGTCCACCATTTTTAAAGTGTTGTGGCGTCACCTGGCCAACAGGGAGGAGCGCATTCCAAAGCGTGCCCTGGGGCCTTTCCGCACCGATGCCCGGGCGTACGAGAACCCGCCGGCGAGTGGATTGCGGGTGACCTGGATGGGCCATTCGTCCTCGTTGCTGGAGATCGACGGCGTACGGGTGCTGGTGGATCCGGTGTGGGAACAGCGGACAGCACCGGTCGAATGGATAGGGCCGAAGCGATTCTTTGCCCCTCCTCTGCCCTTGGAGGAACTGCCGCGGATCGATGTGGTGCTTCTATCCCATGACCACTACGACCATCTTGGGGCACGCACCGTGCAACGGCTGGCGCAGCTCGAGGCGACGGCCGGAGCGCAATGGGTAACGACGCTTGGTGTGGGCAAGATCCTCAAGAAGTGGGGTGTGAAGCATGCCAGCGAATTGGACTGGACAGAAAGGCTGCGCGCCGGACAGCTGGAGCTAATCGCGCTGCCCACTCGCCACTTCTCAGGACGGAGTCTCGCGACGCGATTTGAAACACTGTGGACCTCATTTGTTATCGCCGGCCCGAAACACCGCGTCTTCTACGGGGCAGATTCCGGGGAGTGGGAAGGCTTCAAGGAGATTGGGCAGGCATATGGGCCATTCGATCTGACCATGCTGGAGATTGGCGCATTCGATCCTTTATGGGCCGATATTCATATGGGACCCGATGGAGCGGTGCGAACCTTCCGGGCCATGGGCGCCACCGGCCTGATGATGCCCATCCACTGGGGACTGTTCAACCTGGCATTGCATGCGTGGCGGCAGCCGATTGAGCGCCTGTTTGCGGTGGATGATTTGAAGCTCTGGAGTCCCGAGCCAGGGATGCCAACGGAGGTACTCCGGGGAATTGAGTTACGTTCGGAATGGTGGCGGCGATAAACTAGCAGTCCATGCGCGCCCCACTTCTTTGGTTTGTTCTGTCTGCATTTTTTCTTAGCATTCCGATTCCCTCTCCCGCCCAGGACGTCTCCGCATTCTGGCGCGGCTGGGGTATCGTTGGCGGTGGCCCGGACAACATTCACTATTCCACCCTGGATCAGATCAATCGCGAAAACGTGCATTCCCTCGAGGTCGCCTGGACGTTCGACAGCGGGGATCAACATCCGAAATCTGAGATGGAGTGCAATCCCATCGTGGTGGACGGCGTTTTATACGCGACCACGCCAAACGGGGACGTGGTTGCTTTGGATGCGGCAACAGGCGCCCTGCACTGGAGGTTCGATTCCAATGAGGGTCTCAGGAATATTGGCAAGGTGCGGAACCGGGGCGTGGCCTACTGGTTGGACGGAAAAGATCGGCGCATTTTTGTTGGTGTGCGCCAGTACCTGTACTCGCTTGATCCGCAAACCGGAAAACCGGTCACTGCATTCGGCAAAGCGGGGCGCGTCGATCTGCGTGAAGGCTTAGGCCGAGAGCCGTTGAACTGGGTCACGCTGACCAGCCCACCGGTGGTCTACGATGACCTGGTGATTGTGGGCGGTGCGATGAGTGAAACGTTACCGGCCTCACCTGGCGATATTCGCGCCTACGATGTGCACAGCGGACAGCTGCGGTGGTCCTTTCACACCATCCCTCACCCGGGCGAATTCGGCTACAAAACATGGCCTAAGACTGCGTGGACTTACAGCGGCGCAGCCAACAACTGGCCGGGCATGTCGGTCGATGTAAAGCGCGGAATTTTATTCGTTCCCACCGGGTCAGCAGCTTCAGACTTCTATGGAGCGAATCGAACCGGAGACGATCTGTTCGCCAACTGCCTGATCGCACTGAATGTGAAAACAGGCAAACGCATCTGGCATTTCCAATTCGTGCACCACGATATCTGGGACCGCGATCCCCCATCCGCGCCGGCCCTGGTTACGGTGAAGCGCAACGGGCAGGACGTGGATGCTGTGGCGCAGACCACCAAGCAGGGATACGTCTTTCTCTTCGACCGGGAAACGGGAAAGCCGCTGTTCCCGATCAAGAGCCGCAAATATCCGCCCTCGGATCTTGAAGGTGAAGTCACGGCCAAAGAGCAGTCGCTGCCCCTGCTGCCCGCCCCGTTCGCGCGGCAGAAACTTACCGCGGATATGATCACCACGCGTACGCCGGAGGCGCACCAGGAAGCCCTCGATCGCTTCACAAAACTGCGGAGCGATGGACAGTTCATCCCGGGGAGCACCCAGGGAACGATTATCTTTCCCGGTTACGATGGGGGCGCGGAGTGGGGCGGAGGCGCCTTCGATCCAACCACCAGCTTGCTGTATGTGAATGCGAATGAAATGGCGTGGGTCCTGCGCCTGGTGCCGCAGAAGCCGCGAACGAACGAAGCGAACGGGCGAGATATCTTTCTGCGCAACTGTTCTGCGTGCCACCGCGCGGACCGGACAGGAGCGCCTCCCGAGTTCCCCTCCCTGGTTGGGGTTTCCGATCGCTATGAGGAAGGGATCGTGAAGCAACTGATCGCACAAGGACAAGGCCGCATGCCGGGCTTTGCCAACCTGGGCCACGACCAACTGGAAGCCGTATTTGAATATGTTTATTACGGCAAGGAAAAGACGGTGAAAGACAATGGACCGTCGCCGCTCGATGCGAAATACGTCAGTGACGGATACAATAAATTTCTCGACAAAGACGGTTATCCCGCCATTCAACCGCCTTGGGGGACCTTGACTGCGATCGACCTGAATAGCGGCAAAACTGTTTGGAAGATTCCCCTGGGTGAATATCCTGAGCTTGCCGCCCAGGGACTTACCGGGACCGGCAGCGAAAATTACGGAGGCCCGGTCGTGACCGCCGGGGGACTGCTGTTCATTGGGGCCACCAGCTATGACAAAGTGTTTCGTGCCTTGGATAAAACCACCGGAAAGGTGCTGTGGCAAACGACGCTCCCCGCCGCCGGTAACGCCACTCCTTCTACGTATGAAGTGAATGGCCGGCAATATGTTGTGATTGCCGCCGGCGGAGGAAAGTCTCCGGCACCGTCAGGCGGCAGCCTTGTGGCATTCGCCCTGCCGAAGTAACCTGGACTCTGCTACCATGCAGCGCATGCTCACTCGCAGGACTTTCGTCAACATGACCGCGGCCTCACTTGCTGCGCGCGCCTTCGCGGCCCAGGAAACCGCCGCACAGGCGCCAGCCGCTCCTAGCCAAACGAGCGCACAATTCTCGATCATGATGTGGACTTTAAACAAGCTGGGGACGTTTGAAGAAAACCTGGACCGGGTTGCGCAAGCTGGTTACCACCATGTGGAACTGGTGGGTGAGTTTAAAAAATGGTCCGAGGAGGATTATCGCCGCATCATCGCACGCATGGAGACATTGAAGATCTCGGTGGACACAACCTCTGGCGTAAGCCCCGGTTTCGCCGATCCGTCCGGAGGAGATGCGTTTCTCTCCGCACTGAAGGATCTAATCCCAGCGGCGAAGCGGTTGGAGTGCAGGCAAATCATTCTGCTCTCGGGTAAGAAAATCGAGGGGGCCGCTCCAGGTAGCCAGCATAAGGCTTCCATTGAGGCACTGAAACGCGCCGCGGATATACTGAGTACCGCGAATTTGGTGGTGGTCATCGAACCGATCGACCGGATTGAGAATCCGACCATTTATCTCGACGGCGTGACCGAAGCATTCGAAATCGCGAATGCTGTGGGCAGCCCTAACGTCAAAGTGCTCTACGATGTCTACCACGAGCAGCGGGAGTTCGGGAATCTGATCGAGAAGTTTGAAAAGAATATCGAACAGGTTGGTCTGATTCACATCGCCGATGTTCCTGGACGGCACGAGCCCGGTACCGGCGAAATCAACTACCTCAACATCTACCGCAAGCTTGCGGAGTTGAACTACAGGGGTACCATCGCGATGGAGTTCTACCCCAACGGTGACATCGTGGAAACGCTGCGTCGCGCACGGGACCAGGCCCGGTCGTTCTTCACTTAAAGAACAACCCGCTCTTTGCATCGAATGAAGTTGGACAGCGCCGGTTGTTCATTGGCGATTTACCGCGACTTACCTTTCTTCTTCCCGGTCCTTGTGGAGGGCGTCCGCTTGCTCTTGCCGTTCTTCTCCACGCGCAGTTTCCAGGCGGTGTGCAGCGCGCCAGCGAGGACGTCTTCATTTGCAGCCGCGAGGCGGATATGTGTGGCTCCCATTCTGCCCCAACCGCCGGCAATGGGCAAAAACACATCCGGCTGCTCTTCGACAAACGCAGCCTGCTGCTCAGGCGAAATCATCAGGTTGCCGTACCCCTGAGCCTGGGACGCGAGGGTGGCGAATATTCTGCCTCCGACACGAAAGTCGGGTGTTCCCATGTGCGAGCCTTCCTCAGCACCTTCCAGAAGTAGCGCTAGCCGGCGAAAATCGTTTGCGTTCATTTGGAATTCAACGAACCAAAGTAGATAGAGAGCCATCGCGATCCCGGAGATGCAGCAATTAGCCGAGAATCACCGCGTTGGTGCTTGTACACGGCCCGGCTGCTCCAGGTTCCGGACCGCAGCTTCGCGCACGAGCTGAATGCCGGATGCCCGCAAAAAGGGTAGACCACGAGCCCAGGGACTAAAGCCCTCACGCCAGACCATAGCGGATAAGCCGTGGTCTGTGCAGGGCAGAGAGAAGTGACTTGGCATTCGTTTCACGACAGAAAAAGCCCGAAGCGGCTCACGGCAAAGCCCAACGCCCATCAAGCCGAGCCCGGTGCGAATCCACGCGAGAAAGGTTCTCTCCGCCCCGAAATAGAATCTCGGATCTTGTTCATCGCAGGCTTTCCACGAACGAGGGGTTAGATAGGAGCTATGGAGGGATTGTACCTATTTGGCGGTAGGGACAGCTTCAGGCGCCTTATGGGCGAGCAGCCTGGTGACACGATCACGAAGCTGCTCCGCGTCAAAGGGCGCGCGGACTTTCATGTCGTTGTCAAAATACACAAATACGTCACGACGCTTGCGTTTCACAGCGTCGCGAGAGCTGGCTTTTCTGCCGTCACTCACTTCCTCTCCCCGGGCCCAGGCGACTACGCGGCGAGCCCATATATCGAGCGCATCGGCTTCATAACCGCTCGAGTACAATTCTGCGCTGCCATGAAGACGGCAATAGACAAAGCCCGCAGTCACATCCATCAGCAGCGGCCATTCCACCGTATCGGCCACGACCAATCCCACACCATAGCGCCGGAGAAGCCTGATGAATTCTTCATTGACAAAACTTTCATGGCGAATCTCAATGGCGTGGCGCAGGGCTGCGTCCTTTTGTACTTGAAACCAGGAACGATCTTTCAGGCGGTCATCGTGTTTGCGAGCGATCTCGGCGGCCTGTTTCTGCGTCCGTGGCAACAAGGCGAAGAACAATTCAAGCCGCTCTGGTTCGAAGCTGAAGTTGGGGGGAAACTGCCACAGAATGGGTCCGAGCTTGGCGCCAAAGCGGAGTAGTCCCTGGGCAAAGAAGTTTGCCAGCGGCCCTTCGACATTGCGTAGTCGAAGCATGTGGGTGATATAGCGCGAGCCCTTGATGGCAAAGGTGAAGTCCGGCGGCGTCTCAGCATGCCATTGGGAGAAGTTTTCCGGTCTCTGCAGCGAGTAAAACGATCCATTCAACTCAATGGTGTCAAATTTTCGCGACGCAAACTCCAGCTCTCGCCGCTGGGGAAGTTTTTCAGGGTAAAAGACGCCACGCCAGCCCTTGTATCTCCAGCCCGAGATCCCGATGTGGATCTTGCCATGAGATGCCGCATCGAGCGTCATTCGCGGCTAACGGGGCGAAGCGTCGCGGTTTGCCTGGTGGCGTTCCTCAGCCCTGGTGCGGATCTTTTCATAGGTCCGGCCAAGCTCGTCAAGCTCGAGATCAGACAGATTTTCAACATCAATCATTCTATTTTTTGCTTTGTCTACTGCGTGGATCAGTTCGTTCAGTTTCAAATGAATGGCCTTGGCATCCCGGTTCTGGGTGTTCTGAATAAGGAACACCATCAGAAAGGTGACAATCGTTGTGCCAGTATTGATGACCAGCTGCCAGGTATCGGAGTAATGGAAGATGGGACCTGTAATAGCCCATACCACGATCACCCCGATCGCCGCGATAAAGGCCCAGCGGGAACCGAGGTAGTGCGAGCATCGCGCGGCAAACTTACCGAAACGGTCGGAACGAGTGACGATCGTGGTTGTGGTTGCGGCGGCGTTGTTTCAGCCGGTTCTTTGGTTACTTTCATGGTAACTTTGGCTGCTTTCATCAGGGCTTCCGCGCTGCCGCGTATTCCGCCGCAACTCTCAGGTCATCCACCAGGCTCGCAATCTCAGCTTCTTTTGCAGCAGGTTCCGGCATGCGAAGAATCGCGGAGGGGTGAATGGTGGCCGTCACCGGCCCGTATTTGGTTGGAAACACTTCCCCGCGGTGTTTGGTCAGGCGGAACTGCGGCCCGAGCAAACTCTGCGCCGCGGTTGCGCCCAGGCACACAACGAGCTGTGGACGGACAGCGGCAATCTCGGATTCGAGCCAGGGGCGACAGGCCGCTATTTCAAGAGAGTTTGGTTTCTTGTGCAGTCGAATTTTTCCCCGCGGCTCCCATTTAAAGTGCTTAACCGCGTTGGTGACATAGACCTCAGTGCGATCGATACCGGCAGACTCGAGGCACTTATCAAGCAGTTGACCAGCAGGCCCGACAAAGGGCTTTCCTTGCTGGTCCTCGCGATCCCCAGGTTGTTCGCCCACCATAAGAATAGCGGCGTGAGCGCGCCCTTCCCCAAAAACAACCTGGGTCGCTTCACGATACAAATCGCATCCGCGACATTGTTTTGCCGCCTCGTTAAGGCTGGCGAGATCGTGGCGCGCGGGAAGGAATTCCAGGGCAGAGTTCGGGCTGGGATCAAACAGGTTCATTTGCAGACTTATGATGCATTAGTTCCTGTCGACGACAGCCGGCCGTGCAAGAAACCAATTCCGGGCCAGATACTCCCTAACTACTCTTCTTCTTGGGAACCTTGGCGCCCTTCTTGCGGGCCTCAGATAATCCGATGGCGATTGCCTGCTTCTTGCTCTTGACGGTGCCACCCTTCCCGCCCTTGCCTGACTTCAGAGTGCCGGCTTTTTTGCGATGCATCGCACTCTTTACGGTCTTTCCAGCTGTTTTACCGTACTTTGCCATGTTCAGCCTCGCGATATTTGCTGGCGGCCTACGCTTTTAAAGCGTAAGCCACCATTCTGATTGTTGGTTAAGCGGCGGCCTGGTAGTTAACACGCTGAGCGATTTCGCTGAGTAATTCGTCCGCGTGGGCTTCCTCTGCCTCGATCGATTCCAGGACTACTTCATCTTCGGCCAGACCGAGTATCTCGGCCCAACGGCGCAATGTGCCGTAAATCGCAATTTCGTGGTGCTCAACTTGTTGAGCTGCCCCGATCAACGCGATGTCTCGTATCGACGGGTCGGTAACGTCTTTGATCGTGTCAGAGGCCTCGGTGGTGAGTCCGTTGATGACTTTACAGGTCTCGGTTTTGCTTTCGCCGATGTTGCGCCGCAGCAAGGTCTCAACCTTGGTCACGTGTCCTTCGGTCTCCTGCCGGTGAGTTTCGAAAGCCTTGACCAATTCGGGATCGGAAGCTTTCTCGATGAGATTGGGAAGAGCCTTCGTGATTTTCTGCTCCATATCGAGCGCCTTTTTCAAATTGCTGAAGTAGAGTGTGCGTAGATCCTGAATGTTCGCTGAAAATACCTTCATTGCCCTGCTCCTTTAAACTAAATACGGTTGTCTGTTGATGTATTGCTGAGTCTCGTGCTCGCCTTGCCGCACTAACAACTGGGATGCAGCCTCCCGGCTCGGGTTGCTGTGCGCTGTATTTGCGTCCGGCAGCGCATCTTCTGGAACTTCGAACAACTATTCCGGTCCGCATACATCCAAGGAATGTTGTGCTGAAAACCGCTGAGCAGGAGCCAACATCATGTTGACCGAGTGCTTCAATCCCGCGTGCCACGAGAAGCTGGACTACCTGCGTAACGGCAGAGTTGTTCGGACGATCCGCACGACTTCGTCAGCCAAATCGGTCGAACACTACTGGTTGTGCGGAAGGTGCTACGGCAAACTTGATTTTGAGTTTAGGCCTGACGGTACGGTGACCCTCTGTGCTCGAAGGAGGCCAGTCACCGCCGGGATTAGTCCGCTGATCGATTCCCTCGCCGGCTGACCAGCGAGCCGCCCCTCGAATTACTCGCCGGCGTCGGGCAACTCTTCGACCGAATGAGCCGAGAGTTCAGGTTCATCTTTTTCTTCATTGTTCACCCGCAACAGGAAGTCACGCAGGATTCTCGCATTCGCCTCGGTGTTGAAAGCGCGCTCCACGGCCTGGGGCGGCTCGTTCCAGCGGGTAGGGGGTCGCGGATCAGTTGCAGTAGCAACGCCGCTATCTCAGGGAGCGGCGCCACCTGGGCTCCGAGGACTTGGTCGAGTGCGCTCCTCGGCATCCCCGGATAAAGGGCGCTGGCTGGGTCCTGCACGATCGCCTTGCCGCCACTGGCGCTTACTACCGTTAAGCCCGCGGTTCCATCGTCCAACATCCCGGTCAAAATAACCCCGATCACCCGCGGACCGTAGGACGCTGCCGCCGATCGGAAAAGCGGATCAATGGCGGGGCGATGCAGGTTCTCACGCGGCCCCTGCAGCACCCGCAATCGATCGTCCTCGACAATCATGTGGAAGCCGGGGGGAGCGATGTATACATGGCCCCGTTGAATCGCTTCTCCGTCCCTCGGGTGCGAAACGGGCAGTTTGCTTGCGCGTTCGAAAATTTGAGGTAGTAGGCTTCCGGGATGATTTGCAGTATGCAGAACGATCAGGACTGCCGCCTCCAAATCGTGGGGCATAGCCGCAAGAATCTCCCGGATAGCCTCCAGACCTCCGGCCGAGGCTCCAATTACGACAATATCGCGATGCTCCACAGGCGCGGCCTCCCTTGTCCTTTTAGGATGTAGACTTTGCTAAAAATGGATCGCTGCGGTAATAACTTTCTATGGGTGAGGGTGTCTAGGGCTTGTTGGCCCGGTTGGCGGGGGCAAGGTCCTGACGCCAGGATCGCCGGGGAGGTGCGTTTTACTCAAATGTAGCCGAAACAACTTGCGGGCTTATAATGACTTAGCTGGGGGAGAATGAGATGAATATCTCAGAGGAATCCACCGTACTGTCGTCCTGGAAAGATATCGCCAGATATCTGGGAAAGGGTGTTCGCACAGTACAGCGCTGGGAGCGTCACCTTGGGCTTCCCGTCCGCCGTCCGATCGGCGCCTCACAGAAAAGTGCGGTCCTGCTTTACCGGGGCGATGTGGATGCATGGCTGGCGACGCGTTTCTCGGCTCGAGGACTCGAGAAGAGTGAGGCCCAAGCCGACCAGTCTTCCCGAACGGCTCGCTCCACCCTAAGGGAAGGCATTCGAACAGCACACGAATTAAGAACTGCCAATCACAGGCTCACGGAGCAGATTACCGCTTCCATCCGTCTGCTTACAGAGCGATGCGACCTTCTAAGCAACCACCGTCTCCAGGAGCCCTGGAGGGCTGTGGAGGCGGCGGCAGTCCCGGATTTGCTGCCGACTCAGGGGCCTACCTCGAACGGTACGAGGCCTGAGCACATCGCCTGATTGCGCTTCTGCATACGAAACGCTCCTCTGCCGGAGTAGAACCTGAACTCGGGCCATCCTAGCCGGACAAGTTACGGCCACGAATGCTTCCCGGAAGGGGAGTATTCTCTCAAGCATGAGAAACGGGCCCCGGACTTATGTGGCGAAGCTTCTGATTCCTTTAGACTTTCGCCGAGCAGAGGAGCGACATGGCGGGCACAAAAACCTCCTCGAAAGCTAAAAAGGCTCTCGAATCGACGATCGTCGCCCCGAATGTCATTCATCGCTTTCCGGTCGTAGGGATTGGGGCGTCCGCCGGCGGACTGGAAGCGGCGACCAGCTTTTTCAAAGAGTTAGGCTCGCATCTCGGCATGGCCTATGTGCTGGTTCTCCATCTGGACCCCGTCCGTGAGAGCAAGGTGAGCGAAATCCTGGCCCGTACGACCCCGATCCCGGTTTTGCAGGCGAAGGATGGAACAAGGGTGGAGCCCGACCACATCTACGTGATTCCTCCAAATTGTGAGATGACGATCGACCGCTGGATACTCCACCTGCGGGAGCGGGAAGCGCACAGATCGGTGAATACGACCATCGATACGTTCCTGAGGTCGTTGGCCGTCGCCCACGGAAGCGACGCCATCGGCGTTATCCTCTCCGGAACGGCTTCCGACGGCACGCTCGGAATCGAGGCCGTCAAGGGGGAAGCGGGCATCACCTTTGCCCAAGAACCGAGTTCCGCCAAGTACGACAGCATGCCGGCGAGCGCGATCGCCTCTGGCTGTGTCGACTTCATCCTGACTCCCGCCGGCATAGCTAAGGAGATTGCCCGGATTCGTCACCATCCCTACATTGCTGATCACTTCAACCCCGAAGCGGAGCAGGTTGGCGACAGCAGCCATATGGAACAGATCTTCCGTCTGCTGCGACGGTCCACTACGGTGGATTTTTCAGGTTACAAATCGCCCACCATCGCCCGGCGCATTCAACGCCGCATGGCGCTGCAGAAGATTGAGAACCTGAAGGATTACGGAAACTTCCTGCATCGTAATGCGGGGGAAGTGGAAGCCTTGTACCAGGATCTGCTGATCAATGTAACCAGCTTCTTTCGTAATCCGGAGGCATTTGCAGCCCTCAAGGAGGTTGTCTATCCGCCCGTGTTGGAGGCGCGAACTTCTGGCTCGGGACCGATTCGGATCTGGGTTCCGGGATGCTCGACCGGCGAAGAGACGTATTCGCATGCAATTTCGATCGTAGAGTTTTTGGGAGAAAGACGAGCGGATATTCCCATCCAGGTGTTCGGCACCGATCTGAGCGAGAGTGCCATCCAGCGCGCCCGGGTAGGCGTTTACAAGGAGAACATCGAGGTGGACTTAACGCCGGAGCGGCTGAGACGGTACTTTTACAAAGCCGACGGCGGCTACCAGATCAAGAAGAGCATTCGCGATCTCTGCATTTTCTCCACGCAAAACGTATTCAACGATCCGCCCTTCTCCCGCATGGATCTGGTAAGTTGTCGCAATGTGATGATTTACTTGAGTCAATCGCTGCAGAAGAGGGTAATACCGATCTTTCACTACGCATTGAACCCGACCGGATTCCTGATGCTTGGAAGTACTGAGGGCCTTCTGGGTTCGGGTTCGGAGCTGTTCGAAATGACCGATAAGAAACAGAAGATTTTCCGCAAGCGTTTGGTGTCGGCGCCTGTTGCCTTCGGTTTTTCTATAGGCAAGCCCGAACCCGGAACGAGTGGAGTACAAACGGTGACAGCGCCTTCAAAATCTCCGGAAACGCTCAAAATCCCGATGGAGTTACAGCGCGAGGCAGACCGCCTGTTGCTGGCCAGGTACGTGCCTCCTGCGGTGCTCATCAATGAACATTTAGAGATTCTCCAGACCAGGGGGCGGACTGCTTCCTTTCTTGAGCTTCCTTCCGGAAAGGCCAGCCTCAACCTGCTGAAGATGGCTCGCCCGGGGTTGTTGTTCGAATTGCAGGGCGCGATCGATGAAGCACGCAAGCAGGGCTTCGAAGCCATAAGACAGCATGTGCGAGTGGAAGATGAAAAGACAAAAGCGGTTACCATTCGCGTAGTTCCCTTCAAGGTTCCAACCCAGACTCAGCATAGCTTCCTGATTGTTTTCGAGAGTGAAATACCAGGCGAGGACGGATTGCCGGCAACTGCTCTTGCGCGGCTACCTGGGGCTCCGTTGGTAGTTGAGCCGGGTAGTCAAGACGACCAGTCCTCTCTGGGAAAACAGATCATGCAATTACGGCAGGAGTTGGCGGCGACCAGGGAATATCTGCAGTCAATCATCGAATCACAAGAAGGCACCAACGAGGAACTGCAGTCAGCAAATGAGGAGATTCAGTCCGGCAACGAGGAGCTGCAAAGCACAAACGAAGAGTTGCAGACCTCGAAAGAGGAGCTGGAGTCGGCTAATGAAGAACTCCATACGGTTAATGAGGAGATGCAGCATCGCAACGAGCTCCTTACGCAGCTGAACAATGACCTTACCAACCTTTTGTATAGCGTAAGCCTGCCGATCGTCATGGTAGGCGCCGATTTGAGCGTTCGCCGCTTCACGCCGCAGGCGGCCGCGGTGCTTGGTCTAACCTCAAGCGATATAGGCCGCCCGATGCCGAGGCTCAGGCTAAAGCTCGACATGGGCAGTCTCGAGCAAAACATGCTTGATGTGATCCAGCAAGTGCAGTCGCAACAACTGCACGTGCAGGACAACGATGGGAAGTGGTGCATTCTGCGTATCGTGCCTTACCGCACCATGGACAACCGGATCGACGGCGTCGTTCTTAGCGTGATGAATGAGATGGGGGGCTTCGCCGGCAATACGGCCGGGACGGACGGGGCAGGAAAGGCGCCGGCGCACAAGGAAAAAAGCGGAAGCAAAGCGGGTGCGCGACCGCGGCGCAAATAAACGTTCACAGGAGCAAAGCCTGGCGTCTCACGATGAAAAGAGCGGGGCCTTAGGAGCATCTTTTGCTGTTACCTAAAGGATATTTTCTTTCGAAGCGGCAACCCGGCGGGCCAATGGGCAACTCACACTATCGTGCCGCAAAAAGGGCAAACCATGATGAAGGAAACAGGTCCGGCCCCGCCACCTCGTGATCCGCGCGGAGATGAGCGGACGCTTCGCCTGGAGTCGGCGCTGCACCGGTCGGAGAGGCTGGCGATGGCGGGCCGGCTCGCAGCTTCAGTCATGCACGAGATCAACAATCCTTCGCAAGCCATTGCGGATTTGGTATATCTTCTCGCCAAAGAGGCAGATCACCCTGATCGAGTGCGGGCCCGGGCGGTGCAGATTGAAGAACAACTTGTACGGATACAGTACATTGCCAGGCAGACGCTTTCGTTTTTTCGAGATACCCCGCACAGCCAGACGAAAGATCTGGTTCCCTTAGTGGAAACTGCTCTGCGTTACCACTCCGCTCTCCTCGGAGAGAAGCATATCGAATTGCGAAAGGATCTGCCGGACATCCTGCTTGGCTCGGTATTTCCTGGCGAGTTTCTTATGTTGGTATCGAACCTGGTGCGCAACGCGGCGGAGGCACTCCCGGCCGGCGGAATGCTGTCAGTTCGGTTACGTGCTTCTGGCGGGAACGCACGCCTGACCGTGGCGGACAACGGGCGAGGCATCCCTCGGCCTATACAGGCTCGGCTTTTCGAAGCATTCCAGAGCGATAAAGCGGATGCCGGCAACGGGCTAGGACTGTGGATTTGCAAGACTATCGTGGAAAAGCATGGTGCTCAAATTCGCTGGCGCAGCTGTACGGGAGGTCGAGCCCAAGGCACGACGTTCTCTGTAGTGTTGCCATTGAACGGTGCGCCGGAAAATGAAAGCTTTGGAGAGCGCAACTCGTCGTACGCGGCCAATTGACCGATACCTAAAACGCTGACCCGATCAGTGCCCCCAACCAATGTCCCCAACCAATGTCATTGATGAGAGCGGTGTTCCACCTTGCTCATGGATGATAGAGTGGCCAGCTCCTCCACCGCTTGCAGCAGATCATCCACGCCCTTGACAGGCTCAAGTAGTCCGTCAAAGAGACCGGGCACCTGCCCAACGTCATCGAGACCCATCAGCCGCAACAGCTTATCCTCAGGAAAAGTGCTGCGAATGGCGATGGCTAAAAGCGCAAGCTCATAAAACTCGAGTGTGTGGCAAAAGACCCAGACCTGACCTCCGCGTGCCTTGCGGATTTCTGCCATGGTTTCGTCTGGAGTCATTGAGTGGACGGTGTACCCGGCAGTACTAATGACCTTAGCCCGCAAACGCAGGAGTTCTCTATCCCGACCGATTTGAATGACTATTTGAGGCCGCTCCGCGACCTGGGAAAGGCGATCGGCGGAATCCGTGAATGGAATTACTCTTCCTGGCAGCATGGTGGGTCCTCCTCATTGCAGCCGAAACGCGCCCGGCGGTTTCTCAATTGGCGAAACCGCTGAAGGTAGGGATGGACGATCGCTTGACAGGGGATTCGACGGTGCGCTGCTGCCTTTGAAGATCAATGCCTACAAGGTGAGCCTACCGGAGGGCAACTGCGGGGCAAAAGCGACAAATGACGCCATGTTACGATGCCCGGCTGCATTCGTGAGCGATCTGCAGACCTTCTTCGGTAAGAACAACCACCGCCTGAAGAGCCGAGCTGCCGGTTGAGAGTTTGCCTTCGACGTCGATTACCGTTCGATTCGTACGTTTTAGCAGTCAAGATGAATCGGCTTAAGCCGCTGAGGGCTGCTCAAGCGAGCACAAGAGATGCCCTCAGGGGCTAAAGCCCTCATCAGACCCAACCATTGCGGCACGGCTGAAGCCGTGCCCTGATACAAAGCATCAGCGCGGTGACTTGGAATTGGGTTCTCACGCACACTCTAAAGCCCTTCCTATGCTGATTAGTTAACGTACGGGCTGAAGCCCGTACCCTTCAAAACGGTAGTTCTCACACACCCTCTACTGGGGTAAATGCATCTACCTCCGTGTGAGTTCAATGATCCCACTTCGCAATTTTGGCAAGACAGACGTGAAGATATCCGCGCTGGGACTGGGTGGCCACCACCTGGGTGCAGCTAAAGACGAGGCAACGGCAGTGGAGATTGTGCGGCGCGCGATGGATAGCGGCATCACGTTCTACGATTCCTGCTGGGAGTACAACCGGGGAAAATCAGAGGACTGGCTGGGAAAGGGTCTGCGCGGTGTGCGCGATCGCGCCTTTCTGATGACCAAGGTATGCACCCACGGCAGGAACGCGTCGCTGGCTATGCAGATGTTGGAACAGTCGCTGCGGCGATTGCAGACCGACCATCTCGACCTGTGGCAAATCCATGGAGTGGTCTTTCAGAACGACCCTGAGCAATTCATCCGCCCTAATGGCGCCGCGGAAGCGCTGCAAAAAGCGAAGCAACAGGGCAAAGTCCGCTTCGTGGGGTTCACCGGGCACAAGGATCCCGACATTCACCTCGCCATGCTAGATACGGGCTTCCCGTTTGATGCTGTACAAATGCCGTTGAACCCTTTCGACGCTCACTTCTTTTCCTTTGAGCAGAAAGTGTTGCCGGTATTGAATAGCCGCGGAATAGCCGCCTTGGGCATGAAGCCGATTGGAGGACATGGGGAGCCGGTGCAAAAAGGTGTGTTCACCGCGGAGGAATTGCTTCGCTATGCCATGAGCCTGCCCGTAACCACCACCATCTCCGGGGTTTCTGAGCTGCCTGTCCTGGAACAAAATCTGCGCATCGCGCAAAACTTTACTCCGCTCTCCGAGGCAGAGATGAAAAGCCTGCGCGAGCGCGCGAAGCCGTACGCCGGCGATGGCCGCTTCGAGCTTTATAAGACGTCCATCAAGTTCGACAATCCCGAAGCACGCCTGGCTCATGAATTTCCGCTGGATATGCAGCAGGTTGAAGTGAAACAAATGGTGTATGCCACGCAGAACTCCGGCAGGCCCTTTCCGCAGGTGTCTGACTAGCTCTGAAAACAATACCAAGGAATCCTGAATGAACAACAAGGTCAAAGGCGGCGAAAGCCGTCGAACTTTCCTGAAAGGTGTCGCTATGGCTGGTGCGGTTTCCGTAATTTCCGCAGCGTCCGCAAAGGGGCAGCAAAACGAGCATGGCGGACAGTCCAATCCGATCGTTCCCAACGCACCAGGAGAAACCGGTGGCGCGGTTGCGGAATTCCAGGCGCCGCGGCGCGCCATGGGTAAAACTGGTCTTCAGGTTTCGATTCTAAGCTTGGGCGGCTACCACCTTGGCGCCGTGGCGGGGCAGCCGGAGGTCAATAACATGGTCGCCAAAGCGCTGGATCATGGGATCAACTTCTTCGACAACGCCTGGGAATATTACAAGGGGGCGAGTGAAGAACGCGTCGGTACGGCTCTCAAAGGCAAGCGGGATAAGGCAATCGTCATGACCAAGGTTTGTACCCATGGCCGCAAGAAGGACATTGCTATCCGGATGCTGGAAGAGTCGCTGACTCGCTTGCAGACAGATCACCTCGACGTATGGCAGGTGCACGAGGTTGTGTATTACAACGATCCAGAAAAGTGTTACGCGGCAGACGGCGTTCTTGAGGCGCTCGCCGCGGCCAAGCAACAGGGCAAGGTTCGCTTTGTCGGTTTCACCGGTCACAAAAATCCGTCGATCCACCTCGCAATGCTGAATGGAGGCTTTCCATTCGACACGGTGCAGATGCCGCTGAATCCCTTCGACTATAGCTACCGGAGCTTTCAGCAGGAGGTGCTACCATTGGCGGCGCAGCGCGGTATCGCTGTATTTGGAATGAAGAGCATGGGGGGCTCAGGGGAGATGATTTCCCAGGGTGCGTTGACTCCCACCGAAGCGCTCACCTTTGCCATGAGTTTGCCGGGTGTTTCCACCACCATCAGCGGCATGGATTCCATGAGGGTTCTTGATCAGAACCTTGAAATACTTCGTAATTTCAAGCCACTTTCTGAAGAGCAGATTTCCGCACTGCGCGCCTACGGCAAGCAATTTGCTGATGGGCGTTATGAGCTGTTCAAGAGCAGTGTCAAATATGACGGCGACCTCGGCCGGCAGCAGCACGATTTTCCCAGCGCGGCCGAGCTACCTGCCTAACCAAC
>CAVQWB010000049.1:0-175859 GCA_963717225.1 uncultured Acidobacteriaceae bacterium
GGGCCCGGAAAGAGCCATGGCCGGAGCGACTGGGTCGAAGACCGAGTCTTTGCCGAACTGCACACTCCGGCCGGGAACTCAACGCGCTGCCGAACGTTCCGGCGGGAGCGTTTCGCCGCTGGTGGGCTCAACGCACGGACGGTCGGCTATAGAACTGCTGGAGTTCCGCTTCAGTCCGCCTTGGGCTTGCCGGACGCCGCCGACCACAGTGACCTGAGGTGCCCCAGGTGATGGGTGATCAAGTGTTCGGCCGCGGACTGCTCCCCGGCGGCCAGATGTTCGAGGAGCAGGGTCAGATGCTCCTCGGCCGACTCGATCAAACCGCCGGCGTCGGCCAGCGTGGGCAGGCCGTAGAGGCGGGAGCGGTTGCGCAGGTCGCCGACCACGTCGACCAGGTGCCGATTGCCGGACAGACAGCAGGCCGAGGTGGAAGGCCTGGTCCGCCTCGACGTAGCCGATCAGGTCGCGGGCCCGGGCCGCGGCGACGATGGCCTCGGCGGCCGGCCGCAGCGCCTCCAGCTGCTCCCGGGTCGCGGTACGGGCCAGCCGCGCCACCACCGGGATCTCGATCAGTGCCCTGATCTCTGTGAAGGCGTCCAGGTCGGCCTCGGACAGCTCGGTGACGCGGAACCCCTTGTTCCGCACCACTTCCACGAGCCCTTCCTTGGCCAGGTCGAGCATCGCCTCGCGCACCGGGGTGGCCGACACCCCGAACCCGGCCGCCAGGACCGGGGCGGAGTAGACGACTCCGGGCCGCAGCTCCCCGGCCACCAAGGCCGCGCGCAGCGCGTGGGACACCTGCTCGCGCAGCGAGTTGTGGCCGCAGAACCCGGGGCAGGTTCAGCGTCGGGCCGATGTCCGGCTCGCTCATCGCCGCGACCTCCTCGAATCTTCTCGGCGTGCTCTGACGTGCCGACCCTACCGCCTGGTCAGAGCAGGAACCCGGCGGGAACGGATCGACGGGTCGAGGAAGTACTGGGCGGTGCCGGTGAGCCAGGCGCGACCGGTGATCGGTGGGCACGACCGGCGGGAGGCCGGCCACCTCGGTCTCCTCCACCAGGCGGCCGGTGAAGCTGGGTGCCGATGAAGGACTCGTTGACGAAGTCGGTGCTCAGCGCCAGTTCGCCGCGGGCGTGCAGCTGCGCCATCCGGGCGCTGGTGCCGGTGCCGCAGGGCGAGCGGTCGAACCAGCCGGGGTAGATGGCCATCGCGTGCCGGGAGTGCTCGGCGGTCGAGCCGGGGGCGACGAAGTTGACGTGGTGGACCTGCGGATCCGGGGAATCGAGGAGTGGACCGGTTCGCCGGCCTGTTGATCGCGTCCATCGTCGCCAGGCCCGCCTGGCCAGGATCGCCTCCTTGGCGAGCGCTAGAAGGGGAGGTCGTAGTCGGCGAGCGGCGGGATGGCATAGAAGTTGCCCCGTAGGCCAGGTCGTAGCGGACCGGCCGTGTCCGGGGACCTCGATCTGCGGTCGAGGCCGACCGCGAAGGAGGCCACGTTGCGGATCGTGACGGCGATCAGCACGCCGTCGGATACCCGAACCTCGGCGAGCACGAGCCCGGCCGGGGTGTCCAGGCGCACGGTGGTGACGGGCTCGGTGACCGTCACCATCCCGGTCTCCACCAGCGCTGTGTGATCGAGGAAACTGCGATGGCAGCCAGGTAGATGATGGCCACCAACACGATCAGCCCGAAGTTCTTTGACCCGGCACCATGCCGTCGTTGATCCCTACGTCGATGAGCTTCGGGCCAGCCTGGTTGACGATGCTGAGGATGGTGACGAGCACGAGTGCGACGACGCCGAGCTGCCAGTACTTGAAGATCAGGCTCCGGAGGGTCAGCTTCGACGTTCTCCGAATCGTCGGCCTTGAACTTGAAGGTGATGCCGGGATCGGGATGTTCGGGCTCGTCGGCAAGAAGCCGGTCGACGCCGTCCTGCAGTTCCGAAGGTATTCCGGCGAACGGGAGACCACCGCCTGGGTTGGCCGCGGCGCGGTCCACCGATGCCGCCTCCCATCCACCGCCGAAGCCGCCGAAGCCCATCAGACTTCCCCTCGGGATGGCCTGCCGGAAGGCACGTTGCCGTTAGAAGTGGTGCCGGGCGCCGACGTGCTGCTGGGGCCGACTATTGCCGGCGACGGAGCGACCCCCGTCGGTACCTCCTCGGCCGCCTCGATCGCTTCGATGACTGTTGCGTCGTCCTCACCTGCGCCAGCACCTCGACATACAGCGGGCAGGTGGCCAGAGTCTCGTTGCGCGTCCCCTCCGCCACGACGGTGCCTTCGTCGAGCAGGACGACGCGGTCGGCGAGGCCGATCGTCGACAGGCGGTGAGCGATGACGAGAGTCGTGCGGCCCTTCATCAGGACACGGAGGGCCTCGTGGATCTGCTGCTCGACCTGGACGTCGACAGCACTCGTCGCATCGTCGAGGATCAGGATCGGTGGGTTCACGAGCAGAGTCCTTGCGATCGCGACTCGTTGCCGCTGACCGCCTGACATCGTGTAGCCCCTCTCACCGACAACGGTGTCGTAGCCGGATGACAGACTCACGGACGAATTCGTCCGCCCCTGCGGCGATCGCCGCAGCCTCCGACATCGGCGATATCGGCGTCAGGACGGCCGTAAGCGATGTTGTCGCGGATCGAGGCCGAGAACAGGAACGGCTCGTCCAGGACAACCCCGATGTGCGACCTGAGACTCGCCAGCGTGAGAGAGCGCACGTCATGGCCGTCGACCTCGACCGCCCCTGCGGTCACGTCGTAGAACCGGGGCACGAGCCGCGACAGTGTCGTCTTGCCGCTCGCGGTCCGGCCGACGAGCGCAACGGTCTCGCCCGGGTTCAGGTGCAGCGACAGGTCCTTCAAGATGAGCGGAGTGCCCTCGGTGTAAGCGAAGTCGACCGACCGGAACCTGACGTCTCCGACGCAGTCGATGAGGTCCACGGCGTCAGGCGCATCGACGACGGTCGGCTGCTCGTCGAGGATCTCGTAGATGCGGTCGGCCGAAGCGGCGGCACGCTGTCCCATCATGATCAGCATCCCGAGCATCTGGAACGGCGCCTGCAGCATGACGATCCAGCCGCTGAAGGCGAGGATCGCCCCGACGCCCAGGTGGCCGTGGATGACCTCATAGCCGCCGAAGAGAAGGACGAGTGCCAGACCGATCTGAGGAAGGTTCTGCACCCAGGGCGTGAACGTGGCCCTCAGGTCGGCGTCCTTTATATACGCCCACTTGAGCCTGTCGGCGGCCTTGGCGAGGGTGTTCACCTCGCGTTCCTCGGCCACGAACGACTTGACCACGCGGACACCGTTGATGTTCTCGTCGACGCTCGTGGCGACGTCTGCGAGTCGAGCCTGGATGATCCACGACACAGGGAACATCGCGTTTCTCATCTTGGCCGTCACGAAGTACACGAACGGTGTCGTCGCCATGGCGATGAACGCGAGCACCACGTTGATCGAGAGCATGTAACCGAAGGCCACGAGTGCGATGGCGCATTGGACCAGGATCGCCGGGGCGAAGGTCAGGTACATCTGTACCGAGCGGATGTCCGAATTGGCCCGCGAGATGAGCTGACCGGATTGGACGCGGTCGTAGAACGAGAAGGACATCCGCGTCAGGTGGTTGTAGATGATGTTGCGAAGATCGAACTCCATCGCGTATGCGGTACGCATCAAGAAGAGTCGCGATATGTATGCGGAGATCCCTGCGGCGATCGCAAGGATGATCACGAGCGTCGTGTAGTGCGAAATGGGGACCCGGTGGACCTCGAGTGAGTTGTTCACGGCGTCGTTGAGCAATTCGGGGATCTGCACCTGAAGGACGAGCCCGACGAACGAAAGGATCAGTGCGGTGAGCAGTGAGGCCTTGTGGGCCATAACGATCGGCGTGGCGCGCCCGAGCCAGGAACGGTTCTTGTCCGGGTCGATGGTTGCTCGCGGTGGCCGGTAACGCGATTTCTCGGTGAGTGGTCCGAGCACCTCGCCGTCAGGTGCGGACTCGGCAACGAGACGGTTCACTGGGGCGGTTGTCGTCGAATTCACGACCGCCTCTGACTTCGCGATGGCCTCAGATTTCACGACCGCCTCGCGCTTCACCGTCCGGTAGGCGTCGAGCGCATGGCGCCAGCAGTCGAGACCGTCGAAGGCTGCTTGGACTCGGTCTCCACGATGATCGAAGCGATCGCAGACAGGCGGCGCTCAACAGACTCGTCCGCGCTTTCGAGCACGAGGCGCCCTTCGGGCGTGATGTCGTGTCCGACACGGCGTCGGTCGCCGGAGTCGTGGTGGCGTTCGACCAAGCCTTTCGTCACCAACCCGTCCACAACTGCAGTGACGCTCGGCCGGCTGACCGCCAGCTTGTCTGCGAGCGCTGACGCCTGGACCTTGCCCTCGTCGAGAAGTATCAGGATCCGGTACTGGGGCAAGGAGAGGTCCACCTCAGCCAGGGCGACTCCAAATTGGCGGGCAAGCCGGGCCGCGGTGCGCCCCGGACGAGGTGACGGTTCGATACCCATACGGTTAGAGTATAGAACTACCTGGGGTTGTCCGGAACGGGTTCAAGCTCTGAGTGGACCCTGCCGACGATGGGCGCGATGACCACAATTCGTTCCCGCCTGGCAAGGACGCTTGTCCTTGCCGTTCTCTCAATTCTTACTCTTGGGGTGTTCGCTCCTTCCGTGGCCTCGGCTCATTCGCGCCATGACGGAGCCCCGACCCCACCTGTAGCGAGCCCGATGGAGACGCCAATTTCTGGCTCGCCACGCCTACCGGCGAGGTCATGGCCTTCGGCAGCGCTCAGTCCTACGGATCGGTGAAGGGCCCTCTCAACCGCCCGATTGTCGGGATGGAGCCGACACCTGATCAAAAGGGCTACTGGTTGGTCGCATCAGACGGCGGGATCTTCAGCTTCGGCGATGCGAAGTTCCACGGTTCCACGGGTGCGATCAAGCTCAACCAACCGATCGTCGGGATGGCATCCACCCCTGACGGAAAGGGCTACTGGATGGTCGCGTCGGACGGCGGAATCTTCAGCTTCGGCGACGCTCAGTTCTGGGGTTCGACCGGTGCGATGAGACTGAACGAGCCGGTCGTCGGCATGGCACCGACAACTGACGGCAAGGGCTACTGGTTGGTCGCTTCAGACGGTGGCATCTTCAGCTTCGGCGATGCGAAGTTCCACGGCTCAACCGGCGCGATCAAGCTCAACAAGCCGATCGTCGGGATGACGCCTTCTCCGAGCGGATTGGGTTACTGGTTGGTCGCACAAGATGGCGGCATCTTCAGTTTCGGTGACGCCCTCTTTCACGGTTCAACCGGCGCGATGCCGACTGTCGACCCGGCAGAGAAGATCGTTTCAACCCACAGTGGCAACGGCTACTGGGTCGTGGACCAGAACGGGACTGCGTACCCGTTCGGTGATGCGCAGGGTCCTCCGGCAGCTGTCGGACTCCTGTTCACGCACGTCACCCAGGAGGACGCGGTAGTCCTGTTCGCGTTCGAGCAGCTCGGAAAGCCTTACATCTGGGGTGGGAACGGACCGGTCGGCTACGACTGCTCGGGCCTGGCGCTCGCCTCTTGGGAGCACGGTGCCGGCATCGGCTTCGCCGCGTTGCGAACGCCCAGTACATGACAGCCGGGACGCCGGTGGCACTCGTCGACCTTCAGGCCGGAGACCTGGTGTTCTGGGGAACCAGTCAGACGAACGGTGAAAGCGTGTATCACACAGCCATCTACGTCGGAGGTGGCCAGATAGTCGAAGCCGCCGGTAGCGACGTACACCTTTCGCCACTTGGGCAGTGGGGCGACAGCCAGCTGATGCCCCATGGGATTCTCCCCTGACGCTGAATAGCGCGACTGGGGCGGCGCCACGAGATCACCGGCCCTAGAGCAACAGCCCTTGAGCAACAGCCCTAGAGGACGAACTCCGCCATCATCTGGAGCACTTCTGCGCTGCCCGCGACGAGAAGTGTCGTTGCCACAGACTCTTTCCACTGGCCCAGCTCGTCGGCGATCTTCCCGCGTGGGCCGATGAGGGCGATCTTCTCGACGAGGGACGTAGGCACCGTCGCGGCAGCCTCGTCCTTGTGGCCGTCGAGATAGAGATCCTGGATCTTTGCGCGCCTCGGCCTCGAACCCCATGCGGCAGAAGACGTCGAAGTGGAAGTTCATGTCGCGTGCGCCCATGCCGCCGATGTAGAAGCGCGAGCATCGGGCGATAGAAATCTGCAGCCTGCTCGATGTCGTCGTTCATGACGATCGGGCAGAAGGCGATTATCTCGAAGTCGTCCCACGAGCGCTTGGCTCCCTGACAGCGAGAACCCCTCGTCCAGAGCAGACGTGAACTCGCCCATGTGGTCAGGCGAGAAGAAGATCGGGAACCAACCGTCTGCGATCTCCGCGGCGAGAGCGACGTTCGTCGGGCCTTCTGCGCCGAGGATGATCGGGATCTCGGACCGGAGCGGATGGACGATCGACTTGAGGGGTTTGCCGAGCCCGGTGCCGCCCGGATAAGGGAGCGGGTAATGGGGACCGGGGTTCGTGACTGGTCCCTTTCTCGCGATCACGTCGCGGACGATGGAGACGTACTCGCGCGTGCGTGCGAGAGGCTTGGCGAACGACTGCCCGTACCAGCCCTCCACGACCTGGGGACCGGAGACGCCGAGCCCGAGGACGAAACGTCCGCCCGACAGGTGGTCCATCGTGATCGCGGCCATCCCCATCGCGGTCGGCGTCCGTGCGGAGAGCTGGCAGAGGGCGGTGCCGAGACGAACGTTCTCGGTCGCTTGTCCCCACCACGCAAGCGGGGTGAGGGCGTCAGACCCGTAGGCCTCTGCCGTCCAGACAGAGTCGTACCCGAGCCTGTCCGCCTCTCTTGCCGAGCCTTGCGGCGTGTGGCGGTGGCTGGGACCCCCAGTACCCGAGCTGTAGTCCCAGTTTGAGGTTGCTCATGCGGAAAACCTACACATGACGCTCGTATCTACCTACGTCAGGGCGGTGGAAGACCGAGCTCGGCCCGGATATCCCTCGGAGAATTTCTCGGCGATGTCCTGGTCGTGGAGCACTCTTTCCAGGCGGCTGGACGAGTAATCACCGTCTGCGATGAAGCGCAGATCCTCGGAGAGGAGGTAGTCGTCGGAGAGCAGGGACTGGATGTCGCTCGACACGTCGGCGGGCCAAGTTTGTGCGGCGAGGTCTTCTTCTGACGTGTCGAGGGCCCGCAGCAACTGGCCGGATTCCGCGACAATCTGGCTGTCGTCACTCGGTCCGCCGTGCTGGAGCGGATACGCGAACTGATACTCGTGTAGTTGTAAGCAGCGAGTCGGAGAGGTACTGCCTGGCGAAACCGTTCGCATCGGACGACCCGAAAGCTCCCACCGTGTAAGGGGTCGGAACGAGGATGGGCCTCCCGGCACGTCCATGTCCTGCGAATTGTCCTCACCCATCGCCGGCGTCGTCCCGTCGACTTCGACCCGGGAGAACACTGTCTGCGACATCTCGGGATAGGGGAGGTTGATCAAAGGTGGGCACGCGGTGGTACGGGTCCTCCTGGATCCGACTGCCGTCGATTGAAAGTCTGACCTGCCCCGTAGTCGGTGACGACGTCATGGGCCCAACCGGACGTCAGGTCTCCGACCTGAAGGATCCACCCGTTGCTTGAACGTCATCTCGAGCGAGATGCGATCGCCCGTTTCAACCTGCCCGATGTTCACCGGATGAAAGCCTCGTTCGGTGTCGCTCCAAAAGGCTTCAAAGAGCGGAGGCGGGCGCCGATCGAGTTCGTAACGTCCGAATCCGGTTTCGGTGATCCCGATCTGCACGAACAACCCTGCAGGGTTTTGCACTCCGATCCACGTGGAAGCCGTCCCGAACGAAGACCCCGGGGCACCGACGACATACTCGGTACGGTTATGTCGGCTCCCACCTCGGTGACCGGAGCAAGAATTTTGAATGTAGCCCGCGAACCCGACCTGGGACGACTCCATTGTGGGGACCTTGGCCGGGACCGTTAATGAAACCGAGTTCCCTGACCCCCGCGGTAGCAATGACAGCGCCGCCGACAAGATCCCGAGTATGGCCAGCCGTCAACACCGAGATCCACGACACGAGCCGTGCTCGGAGCACCATCTCAACAGTATCGGACGGGTCTCAGACGACCTTTGCTATTACCTCTTCCGCAAAGCGTTCGCAGGCTTCGATCCGCGCTTTGCGCAGTTCTCCCGCTGTTGTCCCTTCGGGTAGGTGCACGGACATCCAAGGAGCGCAGAGCATGTCACTCACCCCGGCGTCCCTGAACCGCTTGTAGAGGTCGGGGTCGGGCTTGGCGTTCAACGCGAGATAGATGTCGAATCCATCGGGGTCGCGGCCCGCCTCGTCGAGCGCGCCGCGGATGAGTGCGAGGTGTTCCCACGCCTGGTCTTCAGACGCAGATCCGTGCACGATCCAGCCGTCGCAGAGGGTCGCGGCCCTGCGCAGTGCGGCAGGCGATCCGCCACCGCCATAGATGGGAACCGGCTCGGCGGGAGCCGGCAGGATCCGGCACGCCGGTATGTCGTAGTACTTGCCGTGGTGCTCGACCCAACCGTTGTGCCAGAGCCGCGCAGCGCAACGATCATCTCGTCGAGGCGCTTGCCCCTGTTGGAGAAGTCCTGGCCGGTGGCCGTGAATTCCTCCTCGCACCAACCGACACCCACACCGAGACGCAGTCGCCCTGACGATAAGACGGCGGTCGTGCCGACCGACTTGGCGACCGTGACGAGGTCTCGAGCCGGAGCTATGTAGACACCCGTCGTGAAGAGGAGATTGCGCGTGACCGTGGCGAGCCCCGAGATGAGGCACATTGGATCAGGCCATTCGGTGTCCTTCTCCCAGAAGGGCGACCCGTCATCTGCGGTCGAGTACGTGTAGCGGCTCTTCAGCTCTCGCGCATTGAAGATGTGGTCCGAGATCATCAACCCGGCATAGCCGAGGTCGTCGCTCGCGACCGCAAGGTCGACGACCTCGTGGACGGGCAGGAACGTTAGGCCCTGATGGAACCTCACTCAGCGACTCTCACGCGAGGACTCTTGCGCTGCGACTCTCAAACGAGGACTTTCACGCGGCAACTTTCACGCGAGGACCTTCGGCCCCGGCTCGAACCCGACAGGGATGTGCTTCACACCGTTTATGAACGCCGACTGCAGCCGTTGCACCTGACCTTCGAGGTGGATGTCGGGCATGCGGTCCAAAAGGTGTTGGAACATCACCTTGATCTCCATGCGGGCGAGGTTCGCGCCCAGGCAGAAATGCGGCCCGCCGCCCCCGAACGCCATGTGCGGGTTCGGCGTGCGACCTATGTCGAAGACGTCGGGGTTCTCGAAGATGTCCTCGTCACGGTTCGCCGAGATGTGGAAGAAGACCACCTTCTCGTCCTCACCAATCTGCCGGCTCCCGATCTGGACGGGGGCGGTGGTCTGGCGGCGGAAGTTCATCACGGGTGTGACGAACCGAAGCATCTCCTCAGTCGCCGATCCAAGCAGTGAGGGGTCGGCGACCAGGCGTTGCCACTGGTCGGGGTTCTCGAAGAAGGCGACCATCGCCCCGGACATGAGATTCCGGGTGGTCTCGTTGCCGGCGACGGTGAGCAACAGGAAGAACAGCTCGAGCTCGATCTCGCCCAAGCGTTCGCCGTCGAGCTCGACCTGCGTCAGCGCGCTCATCAGGTCCTCGTGAGGAGCGAGGCGCTTTTCTTTGAAGAGACCTTCCGCGTAGACGTAGAGCTCGGCCGCGGCGTCGCCCGCCTCTTCTTCGGTGACGCCGTATTCGGGGTCCTCGCGCCCGATCATGCGGTTGGACCAGCTGAACATCGCGTGGCGGTCCGATTGGGGGACTCCGAGAAGGTCGGCGATCACGATGAGAGGGAGCTCGGCCGATATGTCTGTGACGAAGTCGGCCTCGCCCTTTTCGATCACCGAGTCGATGATCTGATCTGCTGTCTCGTGGATCTTCGCCTCGAGTTGGGCGATCATCCGCGGCGTGAAGCCCTTGTTGACGAGCCGCCTGTAGCGCGTGTGCAGAGGCGGGTCCATGTTGAGCATCAGCAGGCGCATCTGGTCGACCGCCTCTTCGGGCATGTCCCAGATGAAGGTCGCCTTCTTCGCTGACGAGAAATGCTCGGCGTCGCGGTTCACAGCCACGCAGTCGTCGTATTTCGTCACCGCCCAGAAGCCGGGCCCGTCAGCCTCCTCGTGCCAGTACACAGGGTCCTGCTTGCGCAGAGCGGCGAACCACTGATGCGGCACCTCCGCGACGAAGTTGGAGGAGTCGGTGAGGTTGATCTCGCTCAGGTCCACGATGTCCTCCTCGGCTTGGGCCTCGGTTCGGCCTGGCGTTATGGGTGCTTCCCTCGGCGCTGATCGGGCTCGCGCTCGCTGGTGCTTGGGAGGCAATCCGAGCACAAATCGAGAACGTGTTCCAGTCATGTTAGGTCCTCGGACGCCATCGAGGCTCCACGAGCAGGAGGCCCAAAGAAATAGAACCTGTTACCATTTTGACCCCAAGGGATCTCAGGTTGCCGGTCTGGGTGGCCCGGGACCACGACCGTAGGCGCGCGGAGGCGACCGGATGTTCCTCGAGGAGACTCCCGAGCAGCAGGCGCTGCGCTCGGAGCTCCGGGCTTACTACGCGGACCTCCTGACTCCCGAGGTGCGTGCGGGCCTGGCCGGCGGTGGCGAGGGCGGCGAAATGTGGCGGCAGGTGGTCGCCCGAATCGGGTCCGACGGTTGGCTCGGGGTCGGGTGGCCGAAGGACGTCGGTGGTCAGGGTCGTCCGGCGACGGATCAGTTCATCTTCTTCGACGAGACCCGCCGCGCAGGAGCGCCTTTCCCGTTCGTCACGATCAACACCGTTGGCCCGACGATGATGCTCTACGGATCAGAAGAGCAGAAGAAGTTCTTCCTTCCGGGGATCCTCGCCGGCGAGATCAATTTCGCGATCGGGTACACGGAGCCAGAAGCCGGTACGGACCTCGCGGCGCTTCGCACCAGAGCTGTACGCGACGGCGACGAGTACCTGATCAACGGAAACAAGATCTTCACCTCAGGTGCGGATCAGGCCGACTACATCTGGCTCGCGACGAGGACCGACCCAGACGCCCCGAAGCACCAGGGCATCTCGATCATCTGCGTGCCTACAGAGAGCCCTGGCTTCTCGTGCAGCATCATCACGACCGTCGGCGGACTGACGACGACGGCGAGCTATTACGCAGATGTTCGAGTTCCCGTCTCGAACCGGGTTGGTGACGAGAACGACGGCTGGCGCATGATCACCACTCAGCTGAACCACGAGAGGGTGGGTATAGCGGCGTGGGCCGGCTATGCGCTCGAGATGTGGAACGCCGTGGCTCGGTGGGCCGTCGCGACACCTGCAGGCCCAGGGTCAGATGACGACATGGTCGACCTGCCCTGGGTGAGGACCCAGCTGGCGCGGACGTACGCGGAGCTGAGAGCGATGTACATGCTCAATTGGCGCATGGCCGTGCAGGTATCCGAGGGATCGCTGACTGCCGCAGGGTCTTCTGCGGTGAAGGTCTTCGGAACCGAACGGACGATCGAGATCTACAGGCGCCTGCTCGGCATCGTCGGGTCGGCTGGCTACCTGGCGCCGGGATCTCCCGGAGCGGTGATCGCCGGTCGTCTGGAGCAGAGCGCCCGCCAGGCGCAGATAAACACCTTCGGCGGTGGAGTGAACGAGGTGCAGCGCGAGATCGTCGCGACTGCGGGCCTCGGCCTTGCGCGATCACGTCGATGATGGGACAACGTCGGTGAGCGACGAGTCTGCGTTCTTCGAGCAATTGCAGGCCTTTGTCGGCCTGCCTTCGGGACCGCCGGTCGTCGGTCCCGACGAGGTCAACCAGGCCATGATCCGCCACTTCGTGGAGGCGGTCGGCGACGAGAATCCCGTCTACACCGACGACGAGGCCGCTCGGGCGTCGGGATTCTCCGGGGTAGTCGCACCACCGACGATGCTCCAGGCGTGGATCATGCGCGGCTATCGGGCCAGCATGGAGAACGCCAATGGCAAGCAGTCCTCGACGACCGACGAGATGATGTCGCTTCTGGATTCGGCTGGCTTCACGTCTGTGGTAGCGACAGATTGCGAACAGGAGTACCTGCGCCCGATCGTGCTCGGCGACAGGATCGCCGCGAGCTCGCGCATCGAGGCGATCTCTCCGATGAAAAAGACGGCCCTAGGAGAGGGGCATTTCCTTACGACGCGGCTCGAGTTCACTGACGCTTCGGGCGACCTCGTCGCGACGATGCGTTTCCGGATCTTGAAGTTCAGGCCGGGGAAACCCGACCAGCAGGGCGATCAGAAAGTGGACGGCGCGAAACGCCCACGTCCTGCCATTACGCATGACAACTCCTTCTTCTTCGAAGGCGCCAAACGGGGCGAGCTGCTCATCCAGCGCTGTGACTCCTGCGGCAAGCTGCGCCACCCACCAAGGCCGGGATGCCCGTACTGCAGGTCCCTCGACTGGGGAACAGTTGTGTCGACTGGACGCGGGACGGTCTTCAGCTTCGTGGTCGTCCATCACCCACAGGCTCCGGGATTCGAGTACCCGTTGCCCGTAGTGCTCGTAGAGCTCGAAGAGGGAACCCGGCTCGTTTCCAACATCTCGGGCGTGGACCCTGAGGACCTCGAGATCGGAATGAAGGTGGCGGTCGATTTCCACTCGTACGCCGACGATCTGACCCTGCCTGTGTTCAGGCCGGTCGAAACGAAGGGCGCCTGATGGATTTCAATTTCGACGAGGCCCAGCAGGCGGTCAGCGAGTCGGCCGCCGGCGTGTTCGGTGGCCTTGCGACAGATGCAAGCGCTGAGGAGGTCGAGAGAACCGACGACCGCTTCGACGAGCGTCTGTGGGCGGAGCTGGCGCGCGCCAATCTGCTCGGCATCGCAGTGCCCGAAGACCAGGGCGGCTCGGGACTTGGCCTCACCGAGGTGTGCCTGCTGCTCCAGCAACAAGGAAAGACCGTGGCGCCCGTGCCGTTGTGGGCGACTCTCGTTCTGGGCGCACTACCGATCGCCCGATGGGGCACAGATCGAACAGCGATCCCGCTGGCTGCCGGGTGTGGTGTCGGGCGACACAAAGCTGACCGCCGCGCTCACCGAGGTGGGAGCCCACGGGGGTTCCGCGCCTCCTTTCTCGGCGGTTCGCGTCGGCGAAAGCTGGGAGGCTTTCCGGGACTGCGTTCGCCGTCCCACAGGCCCATCTCGCAGAGCGCGTGCCATCGTCCCTGCCCGCTCTCGCGAAGGTTTGCTGCTCGTCATCATCGACCCGCGCGCAGAGGGCGCGACACTCGAGCGCGCTGTGACGACGGACCGCCAGGTCCATCCGCACCTACACCTCGACGGCGTCGACGTCGGCTCTGCCGACGTGTTCGGTCTGCCAGGTGAGTCCGAATCGATGCTTGCCGGAATGCTCGAGATGGCAAGGACCGGACTTTGCGCGATCACACTCGGTGTCTGTGAAGAGGCCCTGACCCGCACGGCTGCCTACCTGAACGAGCGCCACCAATTCGGAAAACCTCTTTCGTCTTTCCAAGGAGCCAAGATGCGCGCTGCCGACGCGTGGATCGACACCGAGGCGATAAGGGTCACGCTCTGGGAGGCGGCATGGCGCATCGACACCGGCAGGTCAGCCTCTGAGGCTGTAGCTGTCGCCAAGTGGTGGGCATCTGAGGCCGGTCAACGTGTCGTGCACGCAACACAGCACCTCCACGGCGGGATGGGCGCAGACATCTCGTACCCGATTCACCGTTTCTTCCTTTGGGGGAAACAGATAGAGCTGATGCTCGGGACCCCTCCTGCTGAGCTCGACCGCGCTCGGGGATCTGCTTGCCCAGCAGCTGAAGGACCCGGACCTGAAGAACGTCAAGACAGCGAGGCTCGAGGCACTCGTGATGAGCCCAGTTCGTGAGCAGACCCTTTTCCTCGAGGACGTGAAACCTGGCGAAACCCTCCCGGAGCTCGAGGTTCCTCTGACGCGAACTGTGATCGTGTCCACCGCGATCGCAACCCGCGACTACCAGGACGTTCACCACGACCCCTCGTTGGCTGTCGAGCGAGGATCGAAGGACATCTTCATGAACATCCTCTCTACGAACGGGTTCGTCGGCCGATACGTGACCGACTGGTCCGGGCCGGGCGCCATCATCGAGTCCGTCTCGATCCGACTCGGAGCCCCCAACTACCCGGGCGACACCATGGTTCTGACGGGCGGGGTGAAAGAGGTGACTCCACCCGCAGACGGCGCAGCCCGAGGGACCGTCACCGTCGCACTCGTGGGCCGAAACAGTCTCGGTGCCCACGTGACCGGAACGGTGCGGCTCTCACTCCCATCGCGTGCAGACGTTTCTGACGAGGTCGAACGTTGACGTCCCCGGGCCACGAGTCGCTCTCCAAGAAAGCCGCGATCTGCGGAATCGGAGCTACCGAATTCTCGAAGGAGTCTGGGCGTTCCGAGCTTCGACTCGCGGTCGAGGCGGTTGCGACCGCGCTCGGTGACGCCGGCATCGATCCGGCCGAAGTGGGCGGGATGGTCACGTTCTCCTCGGATACGAATCCCGAGATCGAGATCGCCCGGAGTCTCGGCATGGGTGACCTTTCGTTCTTCAGCCGCATCCATTACGGCGGGGGAGCCGCATGCGCCACCATCCAGCAGGCCGCGATGGCCGTCGCGACGGGGGTCGCCGATGTCGTGGTCTGTTACAGGGCTTTCAACGAACGCTCGGGCGCGAGGTTTGGCGCAGGCGTGCAGGGACGGGCTCCGCTTCCGACCGCAGAGAACGCCAACTTCGCCTGGTACGCGCCTTACGGGCTACTGACTCCTGCGAGTTGGGTCGCCATGTTCGCCAGGCGCTACATGCACGTCACCGGCGCCGGAACCGAAGCGTTCGGTCATGTGGCTGTTGCCGACCGCAAGCACGCGGCGACCAACCCCGCGGCCTGGTTCTACGGAAAGCCCATCACCCTCGAGGAGCACCAGGCGTCGCGCTGGATCGTGGACCCTCTCCGGCTCTTGGACTGCTGCCAGGAGACAGACGGTGGGCAGGCGATCGTCCTCACGAGTGTCGAGCGCGCACGTGACCTCCGGCAAGCTCCCGTGGTCATCGAGGCTGCGGCTCAGGGGTCGGGCGATCAGCAGGACATGATGACCTCGTACTACCGAGACGACATGAGCGGCCTTCCCGAGATGGGAGTGGTGGCTCGCCAGCTCTGGGAGATGTCGGGCATCGGGCCGGCGGACATACAGACAGCCGTGTCTCTACGACCACTTCACCCCGTTCGTCTTGTGCCAGCTCGAAGAGCTCGGGTTCTGTGACTTCGGTGAGGCGAAGGACTTCGTCGCTGACCGGGGCATCGAGATCGGCGGGCGTCTTCCTGTGAACACGCACGGGGGACAGCTCGGAGAGGGATACCTGCACGGAATGAACCGCATCGCCGAAGGCGTGCGCCAGGTGAGGGGGACTGCTGTCAATCAGGTGCCCGGCGTAGAGCACGTGGTCGTCACCGCCGGGACGGGCGTCCCCACGAGCGGTCTCGTACTCGGCGGCGACTCGTAGGGTCGCTCGTCAGGATCCCGCCGGCGGACGGTGGAGCATCCCCTCGATCGAGCTCGTGAGAATCGCTCTTCATCTCCTCGTCGCGTAGAGTCCTCACCCGATTCGATCCAGGCAAGAGTCGCTTCTTCGAGGAGTGCCACGAGGGTCTTGGCAGACCACGCTCGCAACACCGGGTCCGGCACCGGTCGAGCGATCAGCTCCTCGGCCGCTCGCACGGCGTTGGATCGGAACCGCTCCACGTAGTCCGCAAAG
Organism: uncultured Acidobacteriaceae bacterium; assembly: GCA_963717225.1. Classification (GTDB taxonomy): domain Bacteria; phylum Acidobacteriota; class Terriglobia; order Terriglobales; family Acidobacteriaceae; genus PALSA-350. The sequence continues at coordinate 15,855 of CAVQWB010000049.1, forward strand.
TCCGGTTCGTCGCGGCAGCTTGTCTTACGAGAAGCCTGAACCCGTCGGGGTATGCGCGGCCGGCATCGAGGAAGCCCTTAACCACTCCTTCTACACTCGGTCCGGCCTCGATCTCCACGCGGACAGCGACGATCAGTGACGTGACCGCACGATCGAGCACGGCCCGGTAGAGGTCTTCTTTCGAGTCGAAGTGCCGGTAGACGATGAGACGGGTGACGCCGGCAAGCGAGGCGATCTCCTCCATCGACGTCGCTTGGAATCCGCGATCGGCGAACGCGGCCGCGGCGGCGTCGAGAAGGGTCAGACGGCGCTGATCCCGGTCGAGCCGGACCCGTGGCCCGGTCGGGGGCGTGGCTGCGGTTCCAGGCCTGTCGGTGCATCCGAGGCCCGGACCTTGGTTTTCGCCATAAGTAAACACTACTGTATACTCCCGGCGGCGAGGTCGACTCATGAATGAACCGGAATTCGCGGATAGGGAATCGAAGCAGCTCGACTTCACAGAGGACGAGCTCCTCGAGAGCGAAAACCCTGAAGAGCCGCTGATCGTCTCAGGAACTCTCTGTCATGGAGGCATCCGTTCGGATGGGAGCTACTTGTCTCCCCGGACCGTGGTCCGAACGCCTGCAATCAACGCGTGGCAAGAGCATCACCGGTCGACCTTCGGTACGGAGTTGCTCGACGCACCGATCGACGCGTGGCCGAACGCGTATCCGAACCTCGCACAGGCGCGGCATCTCCTTGCGAATGGTGTTCGTGACCCGATCATCTCAATACTCACCAGGATCGGCACAGTCGAGGGATTCGGCGCAGGCCTCCGCTACCTGGCGCCGGGCCGGCTTGCCCCGTCCGACCTTCAGGCATGTTTCGCAGAAGACGATAACTCAGACGGCGACCTGGCATCTGGGTCGAGGGTTGATAGAAGCGCATCCGCGCGACGAGGCAGGGTGGGGAGCAGAAGCCGGTCACGACCGGATGTGGTTCGCCGTTCGCGACGCCGCGTTCGAAAATCCCGTGACCCCTGATCAGACTCAGATTCTCCTCGCGCGTATGGGAATTCAGCGCCCGTCGAGCGGTGGCGCACCAGCATCTTCACCCGCTGGGTCAGAAGAGCGTTTGGTCGAGGCGATAGATCCCGGACTCGAGGCCCTCATCCGGACGATGACCGGAGTCCTTTTCATCGAGATTCGCGCGTTCCACTTGTTCGCCTGGGCGGAGCAACTGCTTGCCGACACCGACCTGGTCGCAGGAGACGGCCTGCCGGCGCGCCTGGTGTCGTACATCCGCCAAGACGAGACGCCACATGTCGAGTACCTCCGCACTGCTCTTAGCGAGATGCGGACCGGACCTTCGTGGGTACAGAGGGGCGGCTACTCCCAGGCGAGCACGTGATCGGGACGATCTGGGACCATCAGCTCGACATGGCCCACAACGTCCGCGAGCCACAGACCCGCGCCACCTACCTGGCCGAGGTCGAGATGCGCTCGAGACCCGATCGGACGGTCATGATCTGCTTCAGGAATTTCACCACCTCGCCGATGCAGCCTGGTACTTGCGCAGTAGGCAATGCCGGAACCAAGGATGTGAAAGTGTCGGAACGCACCAACAGCACCAACCGCGTTCAGCAACCGCTCGTCAGTGTCGTGATCCCGATGCGCAACGAGCGGAATTCATCGAGACCTGCATCGAGGGTTTCGACAAACAGACCTGGCCGAAGGAATTGCCGGAAGTGCTTGTGGTGGATGGCGGGTCGACCGATGGATCTTTGGAGATCGTGAGCGACCTAGCGGAAGGACTGCCCTGGGTCCGGATCCTGGACAATCCAGATGGACGGGCTTCGGCAGCGTTCAACCGCGGCATTGACGCGGCGGCAGGCGAGATCGTCTGCCTGTTTTCTTCGCATGGAGTGCCTGCGCCCGACTACATAGAGCAATCCGTGGCGGCTCTGGAGAAAACCGGCGCGGCAGGGGTCGGCGGCCGTATAGAGCATGCAGGGACCGATCCTTCATCGGAAGCGATCGGTCTCGCCATGACGTCGCCTTTCGGCATGGCATCCCAGTTCCGGTTCGCCACGACCGCAATCGAGATCGACACGATCGGACATCCGGCGTACAGGCGCGAATCTCTGCGGTCCGTCGGTCCTTTCGACGAGTCCCTCGATCGCAATTCGGACTATGAACTCAACTGGCGATTGCGCGGACGGGGTCGAGCGGCTGATGTTCGAGCCTGCGATCTCGTCGGTGTACCGCCCGAGGCCGGGCTGGCGCGCGTGCCCCAATTCCGGTGGTATGGGCGTTGGAAGGCAGAGGTGATCCGGCGCAATCCCCAATCGGCGCGTCCACGACACCTGGCTGCGCCCTCTGTGGCTGCCGGTGTGGTGATGGCCCCGGTCGCCGCACGCTGGCGGCCGAGTCGCAACGTGCTCGTCCTCGGCACCGTCCTGTACGTCGTTGGCCTTATCGTGGCATGCACGAGTGCCCGCAAGAGAAGCGTCGGTGACGTCGATATCCCGGTTCTCGTCGTGGCCTTTCCTGTTATGCACCTGAGCTGGGGTTTCGGTTTCCTGACTTCGTTGTTCAGAAGGCCGAGAGCAAAAGGGCGCCTGAACACGAGTCCCCGAGCGAGGTGAGTTCATCCGTCTTCCGAACGTCTGTGCCCAGATCACCAAGGAGGGCACGCCCCCCCCTCGCTAGCACCGATCGAACCGGTCGTCGGCCGCTCACGATGCCCGCAGCGAACAGGGTCTTGATCCGAACAGGGCCTTGATCTCAGAGGCGAACCAGCCGCTCTGTCTCCCGTTGAGGGTATGTGACGGGATAACGCCCGGCTATCACACGGATCGGACGAAATCTGCTCCGTATCGAAGAGCAACACGAAAGACCCGTCGAGTGCAGGGCCGGCACCCCTTCGCGGCTCGAACGCCGAGGGACAAAGGCGCTCTGAACCGGTCGAAAAGTAACCCGGAAGACGCGAGATTGGCTGGTGGGCGTGCGAAACTGAAAAACCCTGGAGCTCTGGAGGAGGAATGGACCTTCGTGGCAAGCGATTCGTCGTGATCGGAGGAGCCGGCCTCATCGGCTCACACACGGTTGACGCCCTGCTTCGAGAAGATGTGAGAGAGGTAGTGATCTACGACAATCTCGTCCGCGGTTCGCTCGACAATTTGGCGTCAGCCCTGAGTGATCCGAGAGCTCGCATGTTCGATGCGGGTGGCGACATCTGTCAGACCGATCTCCTCGATGCCGCCGTTAAGGATGCCGATGGCGTGTTTCATTTTGCGGCCCTCTGGCTCCTTCAATGTCATGAGTACCCGCGGGCCGCGTTCGACGTGAACATCCGGGGGACCTTCAACGTCCTCGAGGCGTGTCTAGCCAATCAGGTCCGGCGACTCGTCTATTCCTCCTCGGCATCGGTCTACGGAGAGGCTGTCGAGGAGCCTATGACCGAGGACCACCCTTTCAACAACAAGACCTTCTACGGCGCGTACGAAGATTGCAGGTGAGGCGATGGCTCATGCCCTTCACCATCGCTATGGCTTGCCGTTCGTGGGCTTGAGGTACATGAACGTCTATGGCCCACGCCAGGATTACCAAGGGGCGTACGTGGCCGTGGTCATGAAGATGCTCGACGCCCTGGACCAAGGGGAGCCACTCAAGGTCTACGGAGATGGAGGTCAGGCTTACCAGCTTCGTTCACGTCGAGGACTGCGCGGAAGCCAATCTCTGCGCGATGCGGGCCGACACTGTCGACGAGTACTACAACGTGGGAACGGTGTCAGAACGACGATCCTGAACTCGCCAAATTGCTCTTGAAGATCACCGACAGCGGTCTGCCGATCCAGTTCGAGCCAGCAGGAGTGTCGTTTGTCCGCAACCGGATCGGGAGCACCGACAAGGCTGTCAGCGAGATCGGCTTCGAGGCGAAGATGGACCTTGAAATCGGCCTGCAGAGCCTGGTGAATTTGCGACGCGGCCACATGTCCGAGGTCCGCGACCGCCAACGGCGCGGCGGCAAGGCGAGCCTGGAACGCATCCAAATCGCCGCACCCTTCCTCGGTGACGAGGAGTGGCAGGCCTACGGGGCCCGCTCGATAGTGGATGGTTGACACAGGGCCCACGTGTCGCGGAATTTGAGCGTAGCTTCGCTGCGCGTCACGGTACGTCCCACGGCGTGGCGGTCACGTCGTGCACTACCGGGCTGCATCTGACGCTCGCCGCTCTCGGCATCGGTCCCGGGGACGAGGTAGTCGTTCCCGCGTTCACCTGGGTCGCAACGGCGAACGCGGTCGTCTATTGCGGAGCAACACCAGAATTCGTGGACGTCGATCCACACACTTTCAACCTCGATCTGGACCGTCTTTCGGAGGTGCTGAGTCCCCGTACGCGGGCCGTCGTCGCGGTACACCTATTCGGCCTGTGTGCCGATACAGATGCAGTGAAGGCGATGCTCCCTCGCGGCGTGGCCCTCGTGGAGGACGCTGCGTGCGCTGCGGCGCGGGACTTCGCGGCCGACCGGCGGGTGCACTGGGCGACGCCGGCGTCTTCTCGTTCCACCCTCGAAAGATCATCACGACGGGTGAAGGCGGCATGGTGACCACGTCGGACGACGCGCTGGCAGACCGGTTGAGATCTCGGAGGGATCACGGCGCGTCGATATCCGACGAGATGCGCCACACCGGTGGTGAGCCTTGGCTCTTGCCGGACTTCGACGTCCTCGGATTCAACTACAGGATGACGGATCTGCAAGGCGCTCTCGGGCAGGTGCAGCTGACCCGGCTCGACGCACTTCTGACCGACCGCCGTCGTTGGGCCGAGTGGTATTCGAGGATCGCCGGCATCAGCTGGCTCCGAACGCCCTCAGCGCCCGATGGCTTCGACCACTCGTGGCAGTCGTACGTGACCGTCGTCGAGCCGTGGGCGCCCAAAGATCGCAATGTTGTGATGAAGTTGTTGCACGAGGCTGGCATCGCGACGAGGCCGGGGACTCACGCCGTTCCCGCTCTCGGATGGTACAGATCAATTTCGGCACCTCGTCCGACATGTTTCCTGTGGCAACGGAACTCGAGGCCCGTTCGATGTCGATTCCGCTGCACAACCAGATGCAGGAAGACGACTTCGGTCGCAGCCGCGGACGCTCCGCGAGAGTCTGATGTGCGGCATTGCGGGGGTCCTGCACCTCGACGGTGAGCCGGCCCAGCCCGTGCTCGTCCAGCGGATGACCGATGTCCTGGCACACCGCGGTCCCGACGGTGAGGGTGTCTTTACCGACGGCCCCGTAGGCCTCGGACACAGGCGTCTAGCGGTCATCGACTTGACACCCGCCGGGCATCAACCGATGGCCACCCCTGACGGTCGCTATGTGCTCAGCTAGAACGGCGAGGTCTATAACTTTCGTGAGCTCAGGCTTGCGCTCGAGGCAGAGGGCCGCCGTTTCCGTTCGAGAACGGACTCGGAGGTGGTGCTCCAGGCTCTCGCCGAATGGGGGGTTGGCGCACTTGCGAAGCTGAACGGCATGTTCGCCCTAGCACTCTGGGATCGCGCCACGCAGACTCTCACTCTCGCTCGCGACCGCTACGGAACCAAACCGCTCTACTACACATGCCAGGGCGGCACGGTCATCTTCGGCTCCGAGGCCAAGGCCATATTGGCGAACCCCTCGTACACCGTTGACCTGGATCGTGAAGCTCTCCTCGAGTACTTCACATTCCAGAATCTCTTCACAGATCGAACGCTATTTGCCGGAATCCGGATGCTTCCCGCCGGAAGTCTCCTCACGATTCGGGTTGGCAGTCCTGATGCCGCGCCCGATCTCGTTCTGGGATTTCGATTTTACGGAACAAGAAAGTGGAGCATCCGACAAGGAGTACGAGGAGGAACTCGACCGATTGTTCCGTCAAGCCGTCGGCCGGCAGCTGGTCGCTGATGTTCCGGTTGCCTCATATCTCAGCGGCGGGCTCGACTCCGGCTCGATCACTGCGGTTGCGTCGCGCCTGATTCCGGACATGAAGTCGTTCACGGTGGGCTTCGATCTGACGTCCGCCTCGGGGATAGAGCTCACCTTCGACGAAAGGGCGGCAGCGGAGCATCTTTCGTACGTCTTCGGAACGGAGCACTACGAGATGGTGCTCAAGGCAGGGGACCTCGAGAGGGTGCTCCCACATCTCACCTGGCACCTCGAAGAACCCCGGGTGGGTCAGAGCTACCCGAACTTCTATGCAGCCGGACTCGCCTCCAAGTTCGGCAAGGTCGTTCTGTCGGGTGCCGGAGGCGACGAGCTGTTCGGCGGTTATCCCTGGCGCTACTACCGAGGGCTCGCCACAGACAATTTCGATGCCTACATCGATCAGTACTACTCGTTCTGGCAGAGGCTCATCCCGAACCGCTCGGTGCCGGACGTGTTCAGTCCTGTCTGGAACGAAGTCAAGTCCGTATCGACCAGGGACATTTTCAGAGATGTCTACAAGTCCGGCACGTCTCAGATCGCCAGCTACGAAGACTCGATCAATCTCTCCATCTACCCCGAGGCGAAGACTTTTCTGCACGGTTTGCTGGTCGTGGAGGACAAGTTGAGCATGGCTCACGGACTCGAGACCCGAGTGTCCCATTTCTCGACAACGATCTCGTGGATTTCGCCCAGCGACTTCCTGTGCGCATGAAGCTGGGAAATATCGCCGAAGTGATCCGGCTCGACGAGAACGAGCCCGGACCTGAAGCGCGATCGGTACTTCGAGCGCACACGTGAGGGAAAGATCCTCTTGCGAAAAGTCATGGAACGCTACGTTCCTCCGGTCGCGAGGGGGAGAAACAGGGCTTTTCAGCGCCTGACGTGTCGTGGTTCAGAGGAGAGAGCATTGACTACGTCAGGCGGCGTCTGTGGAACGAAGCCGCGTATCTTCGAGTACTTGGACGCCGATACAGTAAGGGGTTTGGTAGGGGAGCACCTGGAGGGCCGCGAGAACAGGCGTCTTCGACCTGGTCCCTGCTTCCCGTTGAGCAGTGGTGCGAGACCTTCCTCGATGACGGAGATGGTGCTCGTCCGCAAGCTCGCAACCGGCTAGCCGGGACGGGGTCAGGGTTGTCGTGAACGCACCGATTGCTTCGTGGGGTGATGATGTCGTTCGATATGTGGTGGTTTCGGCTCGTGCTAGGTGGCGAATTTGAGTTGCGGGCCGTCATCGGCGTCGATCACGGTTCCGATTGGACGAGCAGGAGAGCCGGCAACGACACATCGGGTGGGACGTTGCGCTGCACAATGAAGCTGTTAGCACCGACGACCACCGATCGCCGATCGTCACCCCGGCCCGGATGATGCTTTGGGCGCCGACGTGGCAGCGGTCGCCGATGGATACCTGCGCCTTATGTCTTTCCGACCGTCCTCCACTAAGTGATCAGCGCACGGTGTCATGGGTGTAAACGTGCAGCCCGGCAGACAGCGAGCACCAACTCCCGACCGAGTGGACCGACCTGAGCCGTCGAGCATGACACTTGGACCGACCCAGGTGTGCGAGCCGACATGCACATCCCCGAAGATCAGGGCAGAGCCGTAGACGCTTGCGGCATCTCCGAAGCCGAGTCGACGGGCTCGTTCCCAGCGGTCGAACATCGTGTCACCGAACGGCAGGCTGCGATGGTAGGTGTCGAGCAACTCCTCGTCGCGAGTCCGGCGAGCCTCGTGTAAGAGGCGGCTGAACTCCTCAACGTCCATCCCGGCCAGTCTAAGAGTGAGAGCGAAGAGCACTGAGTGATGCGTCAGCGGATCGGCGAGTCTCGGCCGTGAAACTTGTCACGATGTCCCGACTTTTGGGCTGCTGGAACGACTCGGCGGCCGCCAGATCGCCGCATCCTGCACGGAGCCGCCGACGATCTCGTTGAGAGAGGCGACGATTCGGGCGCAAGCCCGGCCGTCGCCGAACGCGGACGTCGGCTGGGATGGGACGGCAGGGGGATGCTGGAGGAGGGCGACGAGCTCGTCTGCGTCGGCGTCGACCTCCTGCGCCCACGCCTCGTCGACGAGGGCCCGCCAGGGCATGTCACGCATGGGGACCACGCACGGCTTGCCGGCGAAGGCGGCCTCCCGCATGACGCCTCCAGAGTCGGTCACTACCAACGTCGCGCCCTGGAGCAGGCGCAGCAGCTGGAAATACCCCACCGGCGGGACGATGCGGATAGCTCCCTGCGGCTCGACGCCGGCGGCCGCGAGCCGGTTGGCCAGCCTGGGATGGGCGGGCAAGACCACCGGACGTGGCCCGCGGTCGAGGGCGGCGATAATCGTCCTGAGCCTCTCGGCGTCGTCGGTGTTCTCCGCCCGGTGGAGCGTGGCGAGGTCGTAAGGCCCGTCCGGACGAGTATCGGATTCGGGCAATTGTGCGAGCCGGGGCCAGGCCCAGAGGAACAGGTCCAGCATGACGTCACCTACGAACCGGACGCGCGGAGAGGAGACGCCCTCCGCCAGGAGCTGATCCCGAGCCGCGTCCGTCGCCGTCAGGCAAAGCGTGGAGGCGTGGTCCACGACGATCCTGTTGAGCTCCTCGGGAAAGCGCCGCCGCCGGTAGGACCGCTCCCCGGCCTCCACATGGACGACCGGCAGATCGAGATAGGCCGCGGCAAGTGCGGCCCCGATCGTGGTGGTCGTGTCGCCGAAGACCACGACGGCGTCTGGCTCGATCCGACGGTAGACGGGCGTGATCCGCTCGAGGATGCGCCCGAGCTGCTGCTCTGGCGGCACGTTGCCGACATCGAGCTCGGCGGCTGGCGACGGCAGGGGGAGCTCGCGGAAGAACACTTCGTTGACGAGTTCGTCATAGTGCTGACCACTGTGAACGAGAGCGCCATCGAAGCCCGGCTCCTCCGGGTGCTCCCCGAGGTAGCGGTACACCGCCGCCGCCTTCACAAATTGCGGTCGGGCGCCCACGACGAAAGCCACGATCGGTCGACGCACGGGAACAGGTTGGCAGAACCTGGGAGGGCGGCGCCACGACTTCAGGACCGCGAGGCGTCAGTACACTCCGTAGATGTGCGGCATCGTCGGTGTGTTCGGCGGACCGCTCGACGATCGCCGCGCTGCGCTGGCGAGAGCGGTGGCGGCCCTCACGCACCGCGGACCTGACGGCTACGGCATCGACCACCACGACCTATGCGACCTCGGACATACGCGACTGGCGATTCTCGACAGGTCGGACATGGCGGCCCAGCCGCTTCACGACAGCGCGACCGGCTGCACCCTCGTCTACAACGGCGAGATCTACAACTACGTTGAGCTCCGACAGGAGCTCGAAGCACACGGCCACCGCTTTGCCAGCACGGGCGACTCCGAGGTGCTCCTCCGCGCCTACATCGAGTGGGGCGAGGAGGCGCTCCCCAAGCTCAACGGGATGTTCGCCTTCGCTGTGCGCGACCCCCGGATCAGGTCGGTCCTGCTGGCACGTGACCGCTTCGGTGAGAAGCCGCTCTATCTCTGCCGCTATGGCGGCGCCATCTGGTTCGTCGTCAGAGGTCAAGGCGCTGATCGCCGGGCGCGTCGTCCGTCCCTCAGCTGACCAAGATTTCGTCCACCGGTTCCTCGTGACCGGCGACCATGGCGACGCGGCGCTAACACCTTTCACCGGTGTGAGCAAGGTGCCGCCGGCATCGTGGGTTCGCATCGATGCCGGGGGTCTCTCGACGCCGCGTCGGTATCTGGACCATCCCACCGACGCCGAGAGGGCAGGAGCAGTCGGGGGATTGGGGGAACGCGAGGACGGGAGGAGCTTGAGGAATTGCTCGGCCACGCCGTCGCCATACGGTTGCGGAGCGACGTTTCCGTCGGCACGTCGCTCAGCGGCGGAGTGGACTCCTCGCTCGTCTTGGCCCTGGTGCGTGCAGTGCGCCCAGACGGGGAGCTTCACGCCTTCACCGCGAGGGTTTTCCCGGTAGCGGCCTCGACGAGCTTCCCCTCGCCCGGTCCACAGCCGAGCAGTTGGGCGTGACGATCCATCCCGTGGAGCTTCGGGTGGACGACCTGACCGCTGACATAGACGCCGTCCACTGGGCACAAGAGTGCCCGTTCGAGTCGCCGTCGATCCATGCGCAGTACCGTGTAATGCAAGAGGCGGCCGCCGCCGGCGTCACCGTGCTGCTCGACGGGCAGGGGGCCGACGAGTCGTGGGCGGGTTATCCGAAGTACGCCGTGCTATGCCTTAACCGACAAATTGTCGTCGGGCCGCCTGCATGACGCGGCTGGCGGCTCGAGTCGGCATGGACCCATCTTCACGGCCATCGGCTCATGCCGTCACACTCTCGGTACTGGGTGCTGCTGGGGTCGGCGGGACCCGGCGGGCCTTCTCGGTGGCCTTTCAGCACTGGCCGCGCTGGTTGGCTCCCGACTACCGGCATCGACACGGGTCGCTCGACCTGCTCTCGGGTGTCGAGTTGCCAGCCGCCCTGGCTGGCCGGGTCGCCTCCGACGTGCAGCGGCTCGACCTCGAGCGGGTCACGCTTCCCCGACTGCTGCATTTCGCGGATCGGAACTCTATGCGGTGGTCACGCGAGGTCCGCCTTCCCTACCTTGACCACCGCTTAGTCGAGTTCGCAATGTCGGTGCCCATCCAGTCCAAGCTCTCCGGGGGCTGGACCAAGGAGCCATTGCGCGCGCTGCTTGAGGCGCACTCGTTAACCGGTGTCGCCCGGAACCCGAGGAAGGTCGGGTTCGCACCACCAACCGCGGAGTGGATGACTGCTCCGAAGCTGGTCGAGAGACTGAACGATGCGTGGGGGGACCTCAACCGGCGGGACTATCTCGCCCGGGCGGTCCCCGAAAAGGACCCGCTCGTGCAGTGGCGGGTGCTTTCCCTCGCCGTATGGGCGGCGGCTTACGGCGTCGATCTCTGACGCGGCCCACATCGGGCTCGCCTTAGTCGCAGCGTCAGCTCGTCGCACCGGTGAACGCTTGGCGCACCACGCCGACGAGCCGAGTCGACTCCCGGTCCCAATTGAGCTCTTGGGCGGCGGCGAGCGCATTTCCCCGGTAGTAGTCGATCGTCTGTTGGTCGAGGCTGTTCACCGCCCTGGCGATGCCGAGTGGGGAGAGCTCGGCAATCGTGACGCCAGCCCGATGGGATCGGACGACGTCCGCCATGTCGGGGAGGTCGCTGACGCACAACGCGAGCCCGGCCATCATGTACTCGAAGAGCTTGTTCGGAAGGGTGTAAGGCTCCTCGTCGCTCAAAGGGGGTAATGGGTGGATCCCGACGTCGGCCTCGCTGGCAAAACGGACGAGCTCGGTCATCGGAACCGCAGGCTCGAGCCGAATCCGGTCCGACGCCGGGCTCCTCTCCTGCCATGGCGCGTAGGTGCTCCACAACGCTCGGCGGCCCATGCCACGGATGACTAGCCGGAACTTCGGGTGCCAGTGCTCGACGCTCTGTACGAGCCGGTCTAGTGCCCGTTCCGCCTTGATGTGGCCGTGATAGAGCACGGTGATTGGGATCCCAGTGGACCGGGGGTTCGACGCGTTGGAACGGGGGCAGGTTGCGGATTACTACCGGCGTCGAGCCTCCGTAGTCTCTTTGCAGCAACCTGGTGATCCCCGGGTCTGCACGGTGGTGAAGAACCGTGCGCCCGGGATCAGAGTCTTCTCGATCGAGAAGATGTAACGGGGGAACGTGAGGCGCCAGAACCGCCGGGAGGCGCCCTCAGCCACGCCGTATTCGTGGCTGTCGTAGCCGTACTTGGCGCCTTGCTTCCGCGCTGGCCTCCGCGGCGATCGGAAGCGTCCGCCAGCCGTTGGCGATAAAGAGGTCGGCGGGCGCCTGTTGAGCAGCGGGCAACATGGCCCGGTGATGTCCCGAGAGCCAGTACCCTCGCAAGGCCTGACCGGCTCCACCCGGCTGCCGCCGTCCGGGCGCCCACGACAAGGTCCCGAGCGGGAGAGCGCCGCGGCACCTCCAGCTCCGTGACCGGCCATTGCGGCGCCGGCGAGCGTGCGCCTGCATATCCGAGCGCCCGGACTTTGAACCCGGCAGCGTGGAGGGCATCCCCTCGGCGACGGACCCGCGGGTCGTCGGCAATGGACGACAGGGAAAGGATCGTGACCCGATTGTCGTTCGGGCGGCGCGGGAACGCCAAGCGAAGCGCCGTCGGGCGGGTTCAGCGTGGCCTCGGTCACCGATCAAAGCCGCGCGGTGACGATCGCGGAATTCCTCGAGAGCCCGCTCGCCGCTGTCAGAACGCCGACGTCGTCGAGCGGGAGCACGCTGCTTCTCCGGACGGGGGTGCGTGCTCGCGGAGAATTCCCTCGCGGAATTCTGATGGAGCCAAGCGCGCAATCCGGAATCGACCCGAAGATGTGGGACGCCACCAGGGCCGGCACATACGCGATCCCCAAGTCATCGAGGTACAGCGAGAACCTGCCGTTTCTCGAGAACCTGTCGAATCTGCGCGTCACATCGGGAAGATCATAAACGTGCCCGCCCAGATAGTACCTGAGGGTGTTACTGCCGTATCGGAAGTCGCGAAAGTGCTTCTTCACACGGCAACCGTTATAACTCCGAGCTAGTGATCCGACGCTATGGCCCTTACAGCTGAGAGCGACATAGATCAGCGCACCGGCGGTCTGGTGCGCCTAAGGCCGACGACCGTGGCAGCCAAGTACCGACGTAGCAGCGCCACGTCGCGTCCATCCACGGTCCTCGTTACGAGCATGAGCGCCGGGAAGCCGATGCACAGCGCCAAGATGATGACGACGGCCCCAAAGGAAGCGTGCCAGAGAGACCGATCAGTCCGAATCCCGGCCAGCACGAATGCGACAGTCAGGACGGCGGCCGTTGCCGACCGCCTCAGCTCATACACGACCGGCCAGAGCCTTTGTGAGCGCCACAGCGAACAAAGCGTAAGGAGCAGGTACGCCGCGGTCGTCGCCCATGCGGCGCCGACCATTCCGAGCAGGTGGACTAGGGCGATGCACAGCGCGATGTTGACGACGGCGGCATACGTGGCGTACTGGGCGATGTAGCGATTCCTCTTGCTGATTGTGATGCCGATCGTGGTGACCTGAGAACTGAGCATTGCAACGAACGCCAATGCGAGCGGGCCTATCGCGATGGCCGAACCCGTGTATGCATGGCCGCCGAGTACTAGGACCAGGGGCCGCGCCAGCGCCGTGATCCAGACGGCGATCGCGCCGGACGTGATCAACAGATGTGAGCATTCGACCGAATCGCCCTCGCAGCTCGCCGCGATCCGCGTCGCGGACTCCACCGTGTGGGGAATCGACGCCATCCCAATGGACGCCGAGATGACCGCCCGATGCCCATGAGGAGGATGGCATAACCGTAGAGGCCGACCTGAGCGAGTGAGGTCAATCGAGCCAGGATGAATCGGTCCGATGCCTGGAATACCCAATAGGCGAGGGAAGCGGGTACGAGCGGCGCCCCGTACGCGAAGAGTGGGCGCAGGAGCTTGCGCGACGGCGGCCAGCGGAGCAAGTCACGGACGAAGTAGACGTGTCGCCGGCAGAACTATGAACTCGGCGACGAGCGTGCCGAGCAGGACTCCGCTGACGCCGAGGTGCAACGCCAGAGCGGCGATGAGGCTGAAAGCGAGATCCAGGAGGGCGCTCGCGACGTCACTGGAGACGAAGGCCACGGTTCGAAGTTGGTTGCGCAATGCCTGACCGAGGAGGCGGTTGGTCACCACGATCGGCGCCATGGCAAGTACGAGGATATCGGCGTCACGGCACTCCCCGATCGGGTGAGCCACTGCGACGCCGGCCAGGCGACGGGACGAGCGCGGCGCAAAGGACGATGCTCCACGCCGGCGATGATCCCGATGTATGTGGTCGTCAGCTTCCTGCGCTCGGCGGGCGATGTCGTTTCGAAGTGGTGGCGGACGAGAGCGCTGTCCGCACCGAGGACCAAGAAGACGTCGAGCAGCATCGAGATGGCCCCCATGGTTGCCAGCAAGCCGTACTTTGTGGGCGCGAAAGCGCGGCGACAGAATCAACAGGCAGACGAATCCGGCAAGGTTCGACAGGGCGTTTCCGAACCCGTACACGCCGACGTCCTTAAGCACCGACCAGCCGCGATCGTCCTCAGTTGACACTTCAGGCCGGTCCCGTGTCGAAGATCAGGTACGCTCTGGCCGTTTCTGGCCTGCGCTCCGCTGTCGAATGTACCCCGGACCTCCGCGGATCTGCGGCGGGCCCGTCTATTGATAGTACTTCGCCCGTCTGGGCACGGTGTTGAGTGAACGAGGCTGCGCACACATGACGACAGCGAGACGGGCGAGCGGGAGCCCGAGGGTGATGATCGGCCTGACTGACATCGGCGGCTATCACGTACAACTCGTCGAAGGGTTGCGGTCACACGGTACGCAGGCGGTGCTTATCGACCTGGCCCCGGACCCGTTCGGGTACCGCCTCGGCCGAGACGTTAGCAAGGGTGTCCCCAAGCTTGCGCGGTGGGTGGCCCGGGCGCGCTCGAGGCGCGGCGAGTTGACGGGCGACCCGTTGGTCCTCGCCACGACGAAGATGACGATCGAGGTCGTGCTTCGCATCGCTCTCCTGGGGTGGGCGCTCACCCGTTTCGACGTATTCATATTTGTGTATCGATCCTCCTTTCTGAAAGGCGCAGATCTCCCGTTGCTGCGTTTGTGCGGCAAGAGGATCATCGGGCATATTCCATGGGAGTGATGAGCGCCCCCCGTACCTCGACGGTGCCCAACCGAGGAACCTCGACGCCACGCAGATGGCGCGCCTCACCCGCCGGCAGAAGGTCGCGTGTCCTGGTTCGGCCGATTCGCGGACGAGGTGATCAGCAATCCGGCGAGCGCGGAGTTCTGGGAGCGGCCGGTGGTGATGTGGCAGTGCCTTGGCATCCCGTTCGCACTGCCCAGCCCACAGCGGGTCGAAGGGGTATCGGGCGAGGACGGCGCACCGCTGATCATCGTGCACGCCTGCCTACCGCACCGGAGGCGAAGGGAAGCCACCTCGTGCGCTCGATGATCCGAACACTTCAGTCCCAGGGGATCGCGATCGACTACAAAGAGTTGCAGGGTCTACCTAATCACGAGGTCCTAGCCGCCCTGCGTGACGCTGACCTGGCGATCGACCAGCTTTACTCGGACACGCCGCTCCCGAAGTTCGCTACCGAGGCCTCGTCTTTCGGACTTCCCGTCGTCGTCGGCGGCTATTCCTGGGACTTCTTGCGATCCGTGCTGCCTGATAACGCCGTCTGGCCCGCGATCTGCCGGCCCCAGGATGCGCTCGAGACCGTCCGCAGGCTCACCAAGAACGCGGATGAGCGTGCTGGAATTGGGAGCCGCTGTCAGGAATTTGTGCACAGAGCAGACCCCGGCGTCGGTGGCCGCCCGGTACCTCATGGTCATCCGAGGCGATGTCGACCATGGCGCTACGATCCCCTTGGATCGCATCATGTCCATGGGTGCGGTCTGTCCGAGGACGCGGGAGAGAGCGTCTATCCGGCGGCTCATCGAGCAGTGCGGCGTGCGATCGCTGATGGTGCACGACAAGCCCGCTCTTGAGCGCGCTCTGGTGCACTACGCGACCGGGCGTGCGGGAGTCTCCGATTAGATACCTAATCGGAGAAAAGATCACGCATGACCGCGCCATCGGGCCACCTTCCATCTCGCAGGAAGAGGGCTTGTCAAGGCTCTGCAACTCACTGATCACGTGGCGGCCCTCCGCTCCGTCGCAGAGTGCAAAAGGTCGGGAGGACGGCGATGCAGCGAAGCTTGCACGGTTGGTTGGTCGATCCCCGCGACGGCGGGCTGCTGACCTTGGAGGAAATTGACGTTGACGGGACCGGAGACATCTCTTCAGGGAGTTCTCGTCGCAGCCGACGGGACGACGTTCCCGATCCGCGAGGGATACCGGACTTCGTAGAAGCGGATGCGGGTGTTTCCCAGACGGCTAAGAGCTTCGGATGGAAATGGGCGGGATGGATGATGCAGAAACCGAAAGCGGCTACGGCGAATACCGGTCTTGGTTCATCGAGCGACACTTCGGTGACGACTCGGCGATGCACCGGTTCATGAGCGGACGTCGGCGCGTTCTCGATGCGGGGTGTGGATCGGGAGTCTCGAGCTCGATCTATCTGAACGGGGGTTTCGAAGGCGACATCTGGATTGGAGCCGACCTGTCCAGTGCGATCGCTGGAGCGCGGAAGCGGCTGGGCGGGACGCCACACACTCATTTCGTCCGCGCCGACATGCTGCAACTTCCTCTCCGCTGCCCGTCGCCTTCGACACTATTGTGGCCGAGGGAACCCTCCACCACACGCCGTCGACTCGCGGCGCATTGGCTGCGGTAGTCCGGCATCTGGAACCTGGCGGGATACTTCTCTTCTACGTCTACCGTCTCAAGTCGGCAGTGCGCGAGTTCACCGACGATCTCATTCGCGAGCGGATCTCTGACCTTTCGCCAGTTGACGCCATGAAGCTAGTGACGCCACTCACCGAATTGGGCAGAGCGCTGTCCGCGGTGGACCGGCAAGTGGAGGTGCCCGACATACCTGTCTTGGGGATAGCCGGCGGAACGTACGATGTCCAACGTTTCTTCTACTGGCACGTCGCCAAGGTTTTCTGGAACGACGCGTACAGCTTCGAGGAGAACAATCACATCAATTTCGACTGGTTTCACCCGAAGTTCGCGGACAGGCAAACGGCAGACGAGGTCCGCCAATGGTGCGACGAGCTCGGCCTGGAGATCGAACGGTGGAACGAGGAAGATGCGGGGTTCAGTGTCCGGGCGAGGCTGCAGGCATGACGGTTGTGCGCCGAGGAACGTTCCTGAAACGTCGATCTACGGTCAACTGATTGTCTCGTTACCCCCGCCGATAAGGCGGAGGCGCACACCCTTCCACCGACCGGGGTCGAGGACGCCACGACCGTCGAGGACCGCGCGGACGCCGGGAAGGTCCTCCGAACTCCATGAGCGATATTCCGCGTGATCGGATTGCACGACCGCCCCGTCGGCGGGTGATCCCCGATGACGCGGTTCCAGGCCCAGATTGCGGAGCTCAAGATCGGAATAAAGGGGATCGTGGACTGTCACCGTTGCGCCCCGCGCGCGAGCGAGTTCAGCACCGGGAAGACGCCAGAGAACGCGGTCTCCTTCACTCCACCCCTGTAGGAAGCGCCGAGAACCGCCACGTTTGCGCCGTCAAGTCCGTCGAGCATGTCGGACAGCAGCCCAACGGCGTAATCGGGCATCTTCTCATTGACTTCGAGGCCGAGCCTGACGAGTTGGGCCTCGGGGAATCCCGACAGGAGGAAGTGGGGGTAGACGGGGATGCAGTGCCCGCCCACGGCGATTCCGGGGTCATGTATATGGCTATAGGGCTGGCTGTTGCTGGCCATGATCACTTCGTATAGATCGATGCCGGCATCATCTGCCAGCATGGCCATTTCGTTGGCGAACGCGATGTTCAGATTCCTATAGGTGGTCTCGGCCAGCTTGGCCAGCTCTGCCGCCTCAGCGCTTCCGAGGTCCCAGACACCGTTCGGTCGCGAAAGATCAGGTCGTTCGTCGAACTGCAGGACCGAGGCGTAGAACTCCGTGGCGCGATCGCCTCCCGCCCGGTTGAGACCACCTACGAGCTTCGGGTACCGCCTCAGGTCGGCGAAGACCCGGCCGCTCGAGACGCGCTCTGGGCTGTGACACACAGAGAATTCGCGTCCGTTCTCGAGGCCCGATTCCGCGGCGAGCTTTGGGGCGAGGCGTCCCCGCGTGGTGCCGAGCGGGAGAGTCGTCTCGTAAGAAACGAGGGTCCCCGGTCTCAGTCCTCGGGCCACGTCGGATGTTGCCCCGTCGAGGGCGCCGAAGTCAGGCGTGAAATCTGTGCCTATGACGAGCGGGACTACCACGATTACGACGTCGCTCTCGGCGACGGCCCCCGCCGTGTCGGTCGTCGCAACGAGGCGACCGCACTTGATCGCTTCGATGAGCCGGTCGGCGAGGCCGGGCTCGCCGGGAAACGGCTCTTGCGATTCGAGAACGGCGTCAACGACGCGGCTGGTCGCGATCAGCGCCTACCACCCGCTGTCCGGCACCCGCTATCTGCAATGCAAGTGGGAGCCCGATCTTCCCCAGACCGACGACGCACACGCTCACGGCGACAACTCCACCACGCGATCAGTTCGGGCCGACTCGAGCACGGCCTCTGCAACCTGAAGGGCGCGTCTGCCCTCCTCCATCGTGACGATGGATGCGCTCTCACCGTGGACAGCCGCACAGAACTGTTCTAACTCGACCACGAGGGGCTCGGGCTTCTCCAAGGCATAACGCACCATGTCGCCCTCCGTCACTCCCCTGAATCGCGAGATCGTGTCCCACGCCGCAGGGAGGCTGCCGTTCGCATTGAAGGTGAGGTCAGCCGTGAGGGTGTCAGCCGTCAGGCATCCCTTTTCGCCTGTGACCACTATCTGACGGATCTTGACCGGCGTCATCCAATTGACCAGATGATTGGTGATCGTCCCGTCTGCGAGTGTGCCGACGACAGCAACGAGATCCTCGTGGGGCCGATCCGCTCGGGTCGCGATCCGCGCCGCGACCGAGGTGTAGACGGAACCCGCTATCCATGTCGTCAGATCGAGGTCATGAGTGGCCAGGTCCTTCACGACTCCGACATCGCGCACCCTCCCTGGGAAAGGCCCCTGTCGTTCTGTGGTCACCTGGTAGACGTATCCGAGCGCATGCGACGAGAGTTTCGCCTTCAAAGCCCGCACAGCGGCGTTGTACCGCTCGATGTGGCCCACGCACCCGACAAGTCCGGCCACCGCGAATGCATCGAGAACACGGTCACACGCCGGGGTGTCCGCAGCGAGCGGCTTTTCCACCAGGCAGTTCACTCCAGCGGCAGCCAGCCTCAGTGCTATCGATTCGTGGACGTCGGTGGGTGTCGCCACGACGCAGAGATCGAGGTGCGCTGAGATCAGGTCGTCCACGTCACGCACGACCTCGATGCCCGGTGCCACGCCGTAGGGGTCGCCGGCCGCGTCTGCCACCGCCACGAGATCGACCTCGGGAATTCCTCGCAGGACGCGTACATGTTGCCGCCCCATCATTCCGAGCCCGATGACCCCCGCACGCAGGTTGCCTGCCACTACGACACCGCTCCCAGCACTGCGTCGATGACCGTCGCGACCGATCGATCAGAGAGATGAGGGCCGACAGGTATCGAGAGAGCCTCATCACAGGCGCGCTCTGTCTCGGGTAGGCGCAACTCCACCCCGAATGAAGCGAGGCGATGAACGGGGACCGGATAGAAGACCTTCGATTGACCCCTGACTGTGTCAGTCGTTCGCACAAAGCGTCGCGCCCTAAGCCTGCGCGTTTCGCCTTCGGGCCTTTCGTTGCGACGCGGACTGTGTATTGGTGATACGCGTGGACGGCGTTTGCCTGCACGGTTGGCACTACAAGATCAGGGACGAGTCCTGCGAACGCCTTGTCGTAAACCGCGGCGTCCGCGCAGGCGCCTCGACCTGTTCATCTCATCGAGCTTGCGAAGCTGGACTCGTCCGATTGCGGCAGCCAGGTCGGTCATTCGCATGTTGTAACCGACCACTTCGTTGAGGTACTGCTTCTCCATCCCTTGATTGCGCAGAAGCCTGACCGTCCGTGCCGCAGCTTCATCGCGAAGAACGACCATGCCTCCCTCACCGGTCGTCATGTTCTTCGTGGCATAGAAGCTGAACGCGGCGACATCTCCGAGAGCCCCGGCCGGCACGTCATCGAGTGAGGCTGCGTGCGCCTGTGCAGCATCCTCCATCAGGAGGAGCTTGTGACGATCGGCGATCTGTCGCATCTCTGTCATCTGTGCGGGGTGCCCGAACAGATGGACGGGCATGAGGGCCGCGGTGCGGCTCGTCACGGCGGCGGCCGTAGCGGACGGATCAAGATTGAAGGTCTGCGGCTCGATGTCCGCGAAGACGGGTGTGGCGCCTGAAAGGCGAACTGCGTTGGCGGTCGCTGCGAACGTGAACGAAAGGCACGACGACCTCGTCGCCGGCTCCGATTCCTGAGGCGACAAGTGCAAGATGCAGAGCCGACGTCCCGGAGTTAACCGCAACACAGGAGCGGCCGGCCACGACCGACGAGAACTCCTCCTCGAACGCGGCAACCTCAGGTCCTTGGACCACCCTGCCCGACCTGAGCCGCGCTCAACCGCTTCAATCTCTTCGGTTCCGAACTCCGGGCGGACAAGCGCGATCATGACGTGCTCGGCTCCAACCCGCCGTCGGTCTCGAAGTACGTGTCGCCGCTTTCAGGACAACGCCATGCGTTGCCGGACTCGTGGGTCAGTCGCCGCCCGTGCTTACCCACCCAGCTGACCTGCGTTGCTGGCACGCCTGTCACCAACGCGTATGCAGCAACGTCCTTCGACACGAGCGCACCCGCCCCGACCATCGCCCAACGGCCGACGGTCACACCTCCGACGATCACAGCGGCGGCTCCGATCGACGCTCCCTGTCCAACCGTGACACCGAGCGGGGTCCAGTCATCAGCCTCTTTCGGGCATCCATCGGGGTTCACCGCCCGCGGGTACCTGTCGTTCGACAGCACCGCCGCCGGTCCGACGAAAACGCCATCTTCTAAAACGGCGGGCGAGTACACGAGCACATTGTTCTGCAGCTTGCCGAATTGCCGCCGACCAGCACGCCCGCATCTATGAAGGCGTTCCTTCCGATGACGCACCTAGCTCCCACCCGGCAGCCTGCTCTGAGGTGCGCCAGGTCCCAGACGAAGGTCCCTTGCCCGACCGACACGCCGTCTCGACTATTGCCGACGCCGAGATGCCGCGGCGACACCGAGCCCGGGACAAAGTCACTCTCCACACGTCCAGCCTGCCGCAAGTTCACGTACGGATCGGGCATATCGACCGCACGGGCCCAATTCTTCAAAGAGAACTGTCGCTTTCGTCCGAGAGAGCGTCGTCCGGGCTTGTCGACGGCGTCGGCTCAAGGACACGTGAGGTGGTACGAGTCGCCCGATCGCTCCCATACCGGGTCCTCGCACCTCAAGCCCTCCGTGCGAAGCCTTCTCACGAGGATCTTCGCGGTTGCCGTCGTCGGCGAGCTCCTCGCAGATCCTGACGTACCGGGGAGCCCACTTGGTGCCGAGGTCAGGCTGATCCGCGAGGAACATCGCGAACGCTTCAGGATCGAACTCCGCGCTTTCCCTCAGTTGCAACGCCGCCATGACCTGGTCGCCCGTTACCGGGTCCGGAACGGCATAGACCGCCGCCAGAACTACGTCGGGGTGCCTTTCGAGAATGCGTGTGACGGGAGCCGCGGCGAAATTCTCACCGTCAACTCGTAACCAGTCGTCAGTGCGTCCCGCGAAGTACAGGTAGCCCGCTTCATCGCAGTACCCGAGGTCGCCGGTCCAGTACCAGCCGTCACGCACACGCTGCTCTCAGCTTCCTCGTTTCGCCAGTAGCCCTCGAATCCGGCGGCGCCGCTGGTCGAGACCATCTCGCCGATCGCCTCTTCGGAGTTCACGAGCCGTCCATGCTCGTCGAATCGGGCCCGGGCGCACTCGGCTCCTGTCTCGGGATCGACGACAATCACGTTGACGCCTAGCCCAAGAGAACCGTCTGGGGCGTCGGGGGTCACGCGGAAACGTTCGCGCCGCCTTCGGTTGAGCCGTAACCGTCCACGACCGGGCATCCGAAACGCGCGGCGAACCGCGCTACGTCAGCAGATGCTCCTTCGTTCCCGAACACCTGCCTAAGCGTCGTGTCCGCGTCATCGGGCCTGTCGGGGGTGGCCAAAATGTACGAGAGGGGCTTCCCCACGTAGTTGAAGTAGGTCACTCCATGCCGGCGGACGTCGGGAAGGAACCCTGATGCGGAGAATCGTCCTTTGGACGGCAATGCGATGGTTGCTCCAGCGGCGAGGGCGGGTGCCCATCCGGCCATAAGCGCGTTCGAGTGGAACATGGGCATCGAGACGTAACAGACGTCCTCAGATCCGAGGGAGAACATTTGAGCGATCACGCTGCCGATGAAAGCCATGCGTCCTTGAGAGCAGCGGACGGCCTTCGGGGCCCCTGAGGTGCCGGACGTGAAGATCAGATACCCGAGAGTCGACGGCGAGATCGCAGGCTGCTTCGAATTAGGCAATGGCGAGTCGGAGTGCGCTGCGATCTGCTCTTCGTATCGCGCTGAGTCAACCAGGACGACATGTGGGTTTTGTTCTGTGGCCGTCCCAATCGCCGAGCCGAGGTCGAGCCCGTCAACGAGCGGAAGGTGGGCGGTGTCGGTCACCAGGAGCTGACACTCGGTGTGGGATATGTCGCGCGCCAGCTCGTCACCTCGATGATTCGGGTTCCCTCCGACGAGGACATGGCCGGACAGGGCCGTCGCTCCTAGCCAAAAGGAGAACTCCGGGACATTGTCGAGAAGCACGCAGATGTGCGGAGGTCCCTCGACGATGAGGGATGCCGCCAGCGCCGCTCGTACCCGTGAGCAGCTCACGGCCTCCGCCCAAGTCCACTTTGAGTCGCCGGCGACTAATCCGGTGCCTGGGTCCGTGGCCCTTGCTGTGATCATCTCGAAGATGGTTTCCATGACTGCTCTATCTATCCCGACGGCTCATGACGGCGCTCTGAGCAGGGCATTATCACTCAATAATGGAACACGTTGCACTTTTTGGGATAGGCTGGTACCCTCCGGGCGGACGGAGGGAGCCCCCATGGAGTTCGGCATCTTCAACAGCATCTGCATGCCCCCGCAAATTCGCAAGGAGTACGGCGCAGATGCCGAGCACCGTCGGCTTCTCGACGAGATCGAGTACGTCAAGGCGGCCGACGCCGCAGGATTCAAGTATGCCTGGGTCACCGAGCATCACTTCTTGGAGGAGTACTCACATCTCTCCGCCTCCGAGTCGTTCATCGCTTATGCGCTTGCGAAGACGTCCAACATCCACGTCGGTTCTGGGATATTCAACATCACCCCCCCCGTGAACCACCCGGCTCGGATCGCAGAACGGGTAGCGATGCTCGACCATCTCTCAGAGGGCCGATTCGAGTTCGGCACCGGACGCGGGTCGTCTACAACCGAGCAACGCGGTTTCGGGATCGAGGACCAGGAGCTCACCCGTGAGATGGTCGCCGAGACCCTTCCTGAGATCGTCCGGATGTGGCATCGCTTAAGAATACTCCCTCTCTACAAGGATATGAGAAGGCACTAGGTCTAGAGCATACATCAACACTTAACACAGTCAACAACTTGGGCAACCTCTACAAGAACCAGGGCAAGCTGGGCGAGGCTGAGAAGATGTTTGAGCGCGCTCTACAAGGATACGAGAAGGCACTAGGTCACGAGCGAGTCAACACCTATATCCCTACGCTAAATACAATTGAGAATTTTGCTATGCTGTATGTGAAGATTGGTAGAGCTGATAAAGCCAGGGATATGTACTCGCGCGCTCTGTATGGTCTAGAAGCCGTTTTAGGATGTTCGAGTAAACGGTGCCAGGATATCATTGCAGCTCTAGCAGCTCTGAACGGCGATCGGGGATAGCGTCAGTCCGGTTGAGATTGGGTGAGAGTAGTCGGCCCTTACGCATAGCGAATTTTCACGGGATCTCTAAAGCAAGAGTTATTTATCCTCGGTGACGTAGCTGTGGAGCCATTGAATCTGGGGTCCCACGTCCTTGAGCGCCTGCAATGAGCGCAGAGAAATCTCCCGGATCTGTGTGTCCGACAGTGCTCCGGCGCCATGTAACTCGCGCTCGATTACGAATTGCGTCACCATCGCAAAAGTCTACCACTACCCACCCCGAATCTGGTGGGAGCCCCCTGCTTCAGCAGGGGGGAGCTGGACTTCAGTCCAGCGGAAAAGCGGTTCATTCCGAAAGAGCGGGCTTTAGCCCTGGATTTTCGAGGCCAGCGCACTAGTGTCCGGTTCGTTTGTTTGTGGAGGGCTGTAAGTGCAGTATTGAGTAGGGTTTCTGACGATTTGGAGGTGTCCACGATTTGAATTGGCTGATACGGTTTTGCGATGCTTCTGGGTTTCAACGACCCGGAGGATGGCATGAACGTAGGCAAGACGCTGTTCGCACAGGTGATGGAGTTTGTGCCCTGGAAGAGCTTCGGACGCATAGTTGCGAAGCATCAAGGCGATAGCGGTATACGAACGCTAAGCTGTGCTGATTTATTTCGTGTACTGGCATTTTCCCAACTCACCTGGCGTGAGTCGCTACGTGACATTGAGGCTTGCCTGGCAGCCAATCAGAGCAAGCTGTTTCACATGGGGTTGGCCCAGCCCCCTGCTCGGCTGCGGGAGAAAACAAGCCGATTGCGCTTGGAAACCGGCGCGTGCTACTTCTGAAAAAGCAGTGGGGCAAAATGTATGAGATTGTCGCGCCAGACAGGCCATTGGTGGTGACCTGGGGTCTCGATGGCCGTCACTGGGAGGCCTTCCGCTTTGAGAGTGGCAATCACGTTCCGGTTGGACTTGAGCAGCGCATCGTCTACCCCGCAAGCCATCCATAGCAGACGGAGATTTGCCTTCTGGGGGTTAGTCTGCGGGAGCTGGGAGATGTTGTTGGCATTGAGGCCGGCGGAGAAGGTCCCGATCCAGGCGAACAGCTCAGGGTGAGTAAGTCCGATGAGCAGGCTTTCATGGCCACCCATGGAAAGCCCGGCAATGGCACGATCTTCACGCTTCTTCGATACGCGATAGTTGGCCTCGATCTGCGGTATCACTTCGGTGAGCAATGTCTTTTGATAGAGATCGACGCTCTGCGCGCTGAGAACGGGATTGCGGCCGGGCTTGAGCACCGCCATGTTGCCATAGCCCAGCGTCATGACGACGATCATTGGCTTCGCTTTGCCGGAAGCGATGAGGCTATCAAGAATGAAGTTCGCCTTTCCTACTGTGGACCAACCGTCGGCCGCATCGCTGAAACCGTGCAGAAGGTAGAGCACGGGATAGCTGCGCCGGGCTTTCGCGTTATATCCGGGCGGCGTGTAGATGTAGTAATCGCTTTGATTGTTGGGCAGACCCAGGACGACCTGCGATGAATAAAAGTGGTGCTCGACGATTCCGTGGGGAACGGACTGCAATTCCCACGGCTCCGGCGGCGTGCCCGGCACGGTGAGATTGCTCCAGAGATTCTGCAGGTTGTCACGCACGTCGGTATTCCGCGGGTCCAGTATCGGGGTGCCGTCAACCACGAAGCGATAGGCATAGATTTCGGGCGCGAGCACAGTGGTGGTAGCAGACCAGAGATCATCGGAATCTCGCTGCATGGGGATCACCGCACCTTCCAGCACCAGATCGACTTTCTGCGCATTGGGCGCACGCAGGCGCAGGGTCACGGTATCGTCGGGGTGGACCTCGGGCGAGAGATAGGGCGCCGGCACAGCCGCGGCCGGATTCACCGGATTCGTTGGTGCGGGGGAAGTAGGGATCTGGGCAGCGATCAGGGGCAGGGAGGCAGAAAGAAGAAATATGTTGCCGGCGATGAGCAGAGATCGTCGTTTCATTCGCCGAAGTCTATCAAACAAAGCTCCCGCAAAGGGTACGTGGTCCCCCAAAGCATGCATACGTTAGCCACCTCTGGACGAGCGACTGTAAATCCGGGGATTGTAAATTTTTTGCATGAAATTCGCCTACCTGCTTGATGTACGACCGGACTGGTCTTATATTAAATAAGACCGAAAGGGTCTGATATCCAGTAAAGCAGCGTTTCACCCCAAGTCCCCGCACGCAACTCTGGCCGAGAGGTGCGAGGACCCGGGCAAACCCACAGCTTGGCAGCCGCAGATTCCTCCCACTATAGGTCTCGCCGATGCCGTTTTCAACCGGTCGCTGGCTTGGAGCGCAATAGCTCCGCAAGCCGGCTGCGCCATGGAGACTTAGCGGAATGACGAAATACGACTCTTGTCACGGTCCTCAATTGCGACTAAGTCGCAATAAGAAAACCTGGCTCACACTCGGCACAGTGGCTGCCTACGCGGCCGTCTCGATCACCAGGTCTGTGCCGGCTTGGGCGCAGGACGCGACCACGGCCAATAACAAGCCACGCGAGCAACAGAATCTGACCGTACGCCGCTTGGATATACCCGCTGGTCCGCTGGATGTCACGATCGCCGCCTACGAGCGCATCACCGCCGTCGAGATCACCTTTTCCATTCCGGCTGAGACCATCGCCGGCTTCAAATCGCCGGGAGTCAGCGGCTTGTACACTGAGGATCAGGCATTGCGGGCCATCCTCTCCGGGACCGGGCTTTCCTACCGGATCGACAGTGCAGGCCGGGTGACGATCGCGGTGCAGGCCAGCGAATCCGTCAGCGTGCAGGATTCTTCCCCGCACCTAAGCCTTGACCGATACCCCGTTCCACTCCTGGATACGCCGCAGTCGATCACCGCCATCTCCCAGGCGACTATCCACGAGGAAGGAGCGACGACCTTGCGTGACACCCTGCGCAACGCTCCAGGCATCAGTCTGGCTGCCGGTGAGGGCGGGTCGCAGGGCGACAATCTCACGTTGCGCGGTTTCACGGCCCGCAATGACATCTTCCTCGATGGCATGCGCGACTTCGGTAGCTATTACCGCGACTCCTTTAACTACCAGGAAGTGGAAGTGCTGGAGGGGCCGTCATCGGTGACATTTGGGCGCGGATCAACCGGCGGGGTTATCAACCAGGAAAGTAAGACCCCGGTCGACCATCCATTCATTATCGGTGAGGGCGACTTCGGCACCGACATCACCCGGCGTTTCGCCGCGGACATCAACCAGCCGCTCAATAATTTTGGCCACGGAGCCGCGGTGCGACTCAACCTGATGGCCCATGATGCCAACGTAGCCGAACGCGACGTGACGGAGAATCGCCGCTTTGGTGTAGCGCCTTCGCTGGCTCTCGGTTTGGGAACGGCAAACCGGCTCACTGCAAGCTATTTCCATTTTGGCGAGGATGACATTCCTGACTACGGGATTCCCTGGTATTTCAACAAACCATCGCCGGTGCCACGGCAGAAGTATTACGGCTTTCGAGACGGCAATTATCTGCGCACCGATGTGGACATGGTTACGCTTAAAGTCGAGCACGACATCTCCGACTGGGCGATTCTGCGCAATCGCGCCCGGTTCGCGAATAATCAACGCGATGCGCGCATCACGGAGCCACAGCTGAATACCGCTACCTCGGGCTCCATCACGCCTGCGACTCCGCTCAACCAGATCGCTGTCAACCGCAACCAGATCGCCACGTTCAGCAATGAGGGCTTGTTGTGGGACCAGCTCGACGCTACCGCGCACCTGAAGACCCTGGGCCTTCGGCACATTGTCGTCATCGGAGCGGAAGGCGGGCGGGAAACCTCCGATCCGGTGCGCCCGACGTTCAACTACGTCAACCCGGCCGGGCAAACCATCAATACCGTTCCGACAACCAACTTGCTGGCCCCGAATGAGAGCCAGAGCTTCAGCGGGACTTCTGCGCCCTCGACCAATGTTCACTTAACGTCCACCAGCTATGCTGTTTACCTGCTCGATACCATCCAGCTTGGCCGTTATTGGGAACTTATTGGCGGCGCCCGTTTTGACCGCTTTTTGAGTGACGAGAAAAGTATTACTTACCCCACGCCGAATATGGCTGTTGCCGGGGGCCCGATTGTCCAGGGGCCACCCACGATCACCTACCCTTCCCGTCTGGATCGCAAGCCGAGCTGGCGGGCCGCAGCGGTCTTTAAGCCGGCTACGTTCGGTAGCATCTACTTCGATTACGGCACCTCCTTTAACCCATCGGCGGAGGCTCTTGCACTCACCGTGGGTCCTGCCGGGACCGGCACCGCGAACCTGGCGCCGGAATTCAACCGATCTTATGAAGTTGGTACCAAGTGGGACCTGAACAATGCGCGTATGTCTGTGCGCGCGGATCTCTTTCGCACCACCAAGGACAATGCTCGAGAAGCCTCCCCCACCAACTCCCTGATTTATGTGCTGGCCGGGACACAACGGGTGGATGGAGCGGAGCTGGTGCTCAACGGACGGGTCAGCAATCGATGGCAGGTGCTCTCCAGCTACACCTACATGCATAGCGAGGTGGTGAAGTCTCAGTACTACCCGCTCTCTGTGGGATACCGGCTGGCGAATGTGCCAAACAATCTCTTCAACATATGGACGACCTACGAACCTATCCATCGGCTGACGATTGGTGGCGGCGGCAACTATGTTGACAGCCGCACGGCCAGCTCGACTGTTCCCGTGGATCCCACGACTGGCCTGATCAAGCAGGTGCCAGGGTACGTCGTACTCAATGCCATGGGCCGCTATACGCTGACGGATAATCTGGCATTGCAGGTGAACGTCTTCAACCTTGCCAATCGCAACTATATCGATGAGATCCATCCGGCGCACATTGTGCCCGGAGCCGGTACCTCCGGCCTCTTCGGCCTCAATTTCCGATTCTAGAGCGGTCTTTGGACCAGAGCGGGCGAGAAGTCCTGGCTTGACGCCAGGATTTGAGGGGAACAGCACAATGTTGATTACAATTCCGGATGTTCTGACTGCCGCGCAGGTCGCGCACGCGCGGCAGACTTTATCCTCTGCAGAATGGGTGGATGGCCGCGTGACCGCTGGACATCAGTCGGCGCAAGCAAAGGACAACCTGCAGATCCCCGAAGGCCATCCTGCCGCGTTGGAGGTCGGCGACATGATTCTGACTGCGCTTGGGCAGAACCCGCTATTCATTTCAGCCGCACTCCCGATGAAAGTGTTTCCGCCGTTGTTCAACAGTTACGGTGGAGGGCAGTCGTTTGGGACCCACGTGGACAACGCCATCCGTCATGTGAAGGGAAGTTCGCACCGTGTGCGCAGCGATCTCTCCGCAACTCTGTTTCTTACCCCGCCCGAAGATTACGATGGCGGCGAGTTGGTCATTGAAGACACCTACGGCATCCATAAGGCTAAGTTGCCGCTGGGACATATGGTCGTCTATCCCTCGTCGAGCCTGCATCGGGTGGAGCCGGTTGCCCGAGGCCGGCGCACGTCTTCGTTCTTTTGGATTCAGAGCATGGTGCGCGGCGATGCCCAGCGCACGCTGCTCTTTGACCTGGACAACGCGGCGCAGCGCGTGAACCGTGATATGCCGGCCAGCCCGGCGGCCGTACAGCTTACCGGTATTTACCACAACCTGCTGCGGCAATGGGCTGAGGTGTAGCGCTGGTGCGTCGATTACTCTTCTGGATGCAACCGCTCTTCGCTTCGCACCGGCATCGTGCCCCGCCTCGATGCGCGCGGTCGTGCACGTAACTACAACTGGCACAAGGTAACGGGCTTCTGGACTGCTCTCCCGCTCGCGGTAATCGTAACCACGGGTGTGATTATGGCGTACCCGTGGGCCAATGCAATGCTTTTCCGTCTCGCGCGAAGCCCTCTGCCAATGCGCGGTCTGGAGGCACCCGTCCGATTCCCGTCGACCCGGTTCGCGCAATGGCCGCCTTCATCCACTCAGCCTGGATTTCTCACAGACCTGCCTCTCTCTACCCGTAACAAATGAAGGGTGCCCCATATCTGCCCGGTTTTGGCAGATGTGGGATTCCACGGACCTCAACCGCCGACTTTGCAGGGTGTAGAGGATCATGGACCTCGGGATCCGTTGCAGTAGAGAAGTGGCCGGTCTAGCGCAGTGGAATCCCACATCTGCCAAAATCGGGCAGATATGGGGCACCCTTCACTTGTTTACGGTTAGAGATCTCGCCATGGCAATTATCGGTTGTCGCGAAATCTGTGAGAAATTCAGGTTAGGCTCGATCCCGCCGAGCTACTCTGCGCGCAGGGCCTTCACTGGATCGATGGAGGAGGCTCGTTGCGCCGGGATAATGCTGGCGAAAAGAGCGCAGACTGCAAGCGCGATGATAGATCCGCCAAGGACCAACGGATCCCAGCCCTGAACGTGATAAAGCTGAGCGGCGATCAAGCGGGAGCATCCGATCGAAGCCGGAATGCCGATCAGGAGTCCTATGAGGACTTGCAAGAATGCACCCCGCAGAACTAGTCGAATCACGTTTCCTCGGTTTGCGCCCAGAGCCATCCGCACGCCGATCTCGCTGGTGCGCCGCTCGACGGTATAGGCAGTGACTCCATACAATCCAACAGCAGCCAGAATGAGTGCGAGGATGCCGAAGAGTCCGGTCATCTGGGCAACGGTGCGCTGCTGATCGAGTCGATTCGCCACCTGTTCCTGCATGCTCCTGATGCTCAGGATGGTCAGGTTCGGATCTACTTCGGTGAAGACACGGCGGATTTGCGGCTCCAACCCTTCCATGCTGCCGCGTAATTGTAGAACCACGCTCTCGATGAGGTGTGTGCGATCGTCGATCTCCTGCATCATGGGTAAGGTGTAGTGCACGTGCTGCGCCAGTGGCACAAAGAACAAGGGGCGTCTCCAGTGGCCGCTGGGGTCAGTGTAGTTTGCCTCGCGGACCACGCCAACGATCTCAAAGGTGCTGCTGTATTGCGCCTTGTTTAAACCGAAGTGCGAGCCGAGTGGCTCTTCGCCCTTCTTAAAGAACTTGCGCACAAAGGACTCATCTACGACCGCGACGTTTTGCGTTGCGGCTGTGTCCTGGTCAGTGATGCTCCGGCCGCGTAGTATGTGCTGGCCCATCGCCTCCAGGTAGCCAGGGCTCACATGATCCCAGGAAGAGCCTTGATCTTCGCTCACATTGGGAACACCGTGACCTTCGCGGATGACCATCTCGCCCCAGTTATCGGTGAAGGGAGAATAGAGAGCGAGGGCGGCCCGCTGCACTCCGGGGATGTGGGATAACCGGTCCTGCAGTTCCCGGTATAGGGCATCCAGCTTCTCTGGGGGATAACCGGAGAATGGCGCGTTCACGCCAACGTTTACGCGATTCTCGGTCTCGAAACCGAAATCCTGATGCTCCATCTTCTGCAGGCTGCGGATGAGCAGCCCTGCTCCCGCGAGCAGAACGATGGAGAGCGTAGCCTGCATGACCACCAGAGCCTTCTGCGGCAGAGAGGAACGGTCGCGCGTACTGCGATTGGCTCCGCGCAGTGCTTCGGCCGGATCGGCATGCGAAGTAAGCCAGGCTGGTGCGGTGCCGAAAAGCGCTCCCGTCAGCAGCGACAAGCCAAACGC
Organism: uncultured Acidobacteriaceae bacterium; assembly: GCA_963717225.1. GTDB lineage: Bacteria > Acidobacteriota > Terriglobia > Terriglobales > Acidobacteriaceae > PALSA-350. Next base: position 46,959 of record CAVQWB010000049.1, read on the forward strand.
GAAAGCAAGAATGGGCAGCGAAGGCGTGGCATCGATGGGGACGAAGTGCGCGCTGTGGAAGGCCAGGGCGACGATCATCTTGACTCCGAGATAAGCGATTACCATGCCTGCCGCTCCCCCCAGAACAGATAGGACGACACTTTCCGTGAGCGACTGGCGAATCAGCCGTCTTCTCGAAGCGCCGAGGGCAAGACGCACCGAGGTTTGAGCGCGGCGGGCCGTCCCACGAGCCAGCAAGAGATTTGCGATATTTGCGCAAGCGATCAGCAGCACCAGGCAGCAGACAATGAGAAGGATCCGGAGGCTGTCCTTGTATCCCTCCTTCATTTCACCCACCCCTGCGCCCGCCGGCACGACCTTGATAGTTTGCTTGGGCGCCAGGGCCTTTATCTGCGGGAGATACTCCTTCAAGGCGTCGCCCACAAAATCCGTTACCAGCCACTGCTGCAGGATCCCTGTAAAGCGGCTGGGAAGACCATCTGCGACAGCTCCGGGGCGGAGACGCCCGATCACGCGAAGCCACGCATTAGTTTGCTTCAGGATGGAATTCGCCCCCATGAGCAGCGGCTCCTGCTGAATCGGAATCCATATTTGCGGCGGATCGCTGCGCAGAGTTTCACCGTAAAAGCCCGGTGGGGTGACGCCGACGATGGTGAAGGAGTGATCATCGAGCATAAAGTTTGACCCGATGACCTTTGGGTCGGCGCCGTATTCCTGCTGCCAGGCGCGGTAACTGAGCAAGGCTGCGGGCGATGCCGAGGGTTGGTCGTCCGCAGGCACCAACGTTCTGCCTGCGAAAGCCTGGATGCCGAAAGTGCTGAAGTAGTTTCCAGTGACGAATTCGCCGCGCAGCGGCTTGGCCTGGCGATCGGTTTCACTGCGCCGCACACTGAATTGCGATCCGCCCGCCTGGAAGGCCGCTAGCTGCTCGAATTCCGGTGCGGCATCTTCAAAACGCTTGTAGAGCTGGTAGGAATACATGCCCCAGATGTCCTGCATGCCGCCCTCTACACAGCACTCATTGCCTTCACCCACGCGAACGAGCTTCGACGGATCGACGACCGGCAGCGACTTGAGCATGACGGAGTGGATCAGCGAAAAGATGGCCGTGGTCGCGCCAATGCCCAGAGCCAGTGTGAGCATGGCGGTCAGGGTGAAGACGGGGGACAACCGCATTTGTCTCAGAGCGTAGGCAATATCCTGGCGCAGAGTTTGCATAACGGTCCTCTGCCGACAGATACGAGTCAGCGAGGAGGATTGTTCCCAAAACTGCAGACCTGCCTTCCCAGGCTCATCGGGTGAACAGCCGGCCGACCTGGGTCAAAAGATAATTCCGTTCCGGGAGGCTTGTCGTCCGTTCTGCGGCCAGCCGGTAGTGTGCGATCGCGCCGGAAAAGTCACCGGATATCTCCAGCAGGTAGGCGCGAACAGCATCGAGTCGATGGTGGCCAGTCAATCGTCCGTCCTGGTCGAGTACTGTCAGCAGTTTGAGTCCTTCCGCCGGGCCGCGGACCATCGCTGTTGCGATCGCATGGTTGAGCATCACCATGGGATTGTTCGACATGTGCATCAAGAGTTCGTAGAGCGCCAGGATTTGCGGCCAGTCCGTGTCCTCAGCCCTGGCCGCTTCGGTGTGAACGGCCGCAATGGCAGCCTGCAACTGATAGGCGCTGATCGATCCTTTGGCAAGGGTTGCGGTAATGAGCGCGACGCCTTGGGAAATTTCCCCCTGGTCCCACAGGGTTCGATCCTGTTTGGCAAGCGGGATCAATTCTTCGTTGGGGCCGGTTCGTGCTTTGCGGCGCGCGTTGGTCAGCAGCATAAGTGCCAGCAATCCACCGACTTCGGCGTCGCCGGGAAGCAAATGGTGAAGGCTTCGGGCCAGCCGAATTGCCTCACTCGATAACTCGAGCCGCTGAAATTGCGGTCCCACACTTGCGACATAACCTTCGTTGAAAATCAAATACAGCACATGCAGCACTGCGCCGAGCCGTTGCGTTCGCTCCTGGTCGGTCGGCAACCGGAAGGGGATCCCGGAAGATTTGATACTTTGTTTGGCCCGGCTAATCCGCTGTGCCATGGTTCCCTCAGGCACCAGGAAAGCGTTGGCAATCTCCGCCGTCGTTAGGCCGCCCACGGCTCGCAGGGTGAGAGCAATGGACGACGGCAGGCTCAGGGCGGGATGACAGCACATGAAGAGCAAAATCAGCGTGTCATCCTGCTCTCCGTGGTTTTCCATTTCGGCCATCGGGGCCAAATAATCAAGTTCAATCGCCACGGCAGTTTCCCGGCGGCGGCGGGCCAGTTCGCTTCTGAGATGATCCGTCATGCGCCGGCTTGCCACTTGGCAAAGCCAGCCGCGAGGATTGTCAGGGATGCCTTCTTTGGGCCATTGCACTGCTGCGGCGATCAACGCTTCCTGCACAGCGTCTTCTGCGTCGGAGAAGTCATGGAAGCGGCGGATGATCACCCCGAGCACCTGCGGCGCGAGTTCGCGCAACAGATGCTCGGAACGGTCATCCAGGAACCTCCCGGTCACGGCAATTCCTCGGAAACTCGACTCATGATTTGCCGCACTTCAATGGGCATGCTCAAACGTATTCCCCCGGGGCCAGGCCCTCCCGATATGCGGGCGGCAATTTCATAGGCTCGTTCCGCCGTGTCGACATCGACAATCCAGTAGCCTAAGACAAACTCTTTCGCCTCGGGAAACACGCCATCCGTGATCGGCGCAAGATCCTTTCCTGCCCGCACCACCTTAGCCTGCTGTGGAGCGCCCAGGCCTTCCGTGGCGACAAACTCTCCGGATTTGCTCAAATCGTTCCGAAGAGCTGTTAAGTGTGCAAAGTGGGTCTGAATATCCTTTTCCGACCAGGCCCGGTACGCATCCACGCCTTCTTTCGTGCCCGTCATCAGCAAGATGTACTTCATATGTTTTGCTCCTTTTGTGTGGCGCCAATTTTATTGCGCTTTTGTAAGAGAGTCGGAGCAGACACCCACTTCTCGACATCGAGGAAATAGATTTAATCTTGACACATTCTTATATGGGAATATATTTTGTGAGAACGGCAAGAGCAGAAACAATGAACAAGGAGATCAGATGAACATGAAGACACCCCCGGTTGTATCGCCGCAGGAGTGGGAAGATGCACGTCAGCGACTGCTGGTGAAAGAGAAGGAGTTGACCCGCGCCCGCGATGCTATGGCCGCCGCGCGCCGGCGCATGCCGTGGTTGGCTGTGGAGAAGACTTACACGTTCGAAGGACCCGCGGGGAAGGCCAGTCTGCGTGACCTCTTTGAAGGGCGCCCACAGCTGATTCTCTATCGCGCCTTCTTCGAGCCCGGCGTTTTCGGCTGGCCAGATCACGCCTGCCGCGGCTGCTCCTTGGGGGCCGATCAGGTCGCCCACTTAGCCCATCTCAACGCTCGCGCCACCACTCTCGCGTTCGCGTCGCGCGCCCCGCAGGCTGACATCGCGCGGCTGAAGACGCGGATGGGATGGCAGATGCCCTGGTACACCATCACCGACGGCTTTGACACCGACTTCGGCGTCGACGAGTGGCACGGCACGAACGTGTTCTTCCGTGATGGTGACGACCGTATCTTCCGGACCTATTTCATCAACAACCGCGGCGACGAGGCGATGGGTGGCACCTGGAACTATCTCGACATGACCCCGCTCGGCCGTCAGGAGGAGTGGGAGGACTCGCCCGAGGGCTACCCCCAGACCGTGCCGTACAAGTGGTGGAACTGGCACGACGAATACGCCTCCGGCGCCTCGCCCGACCCCAGATGGGGCAAAGTGGTCGACAGCGCTCGGGTGACGCTGAACCTGAACAACTAGTGTGTAACGGTGCGTGATCGGTCAGGCCGGATGCGTACGGCGCAAGAGCTGCTTATTCATCGCCGACAACTTTGTGCGAGCGGCACTTCATCGGCGCGACACTTCGGTAGATTTCACGCCCGATGCGAGCTCACGAGCAGCCCCGCGGACGCCGTACCGCAGGATGAGCACGCCGTTGCCGAACCGGCGCTCCTCGACTAGCTCCAGGTCCAGCCGCACGCCGTCAGGAAAGAACCGCTTGCCGCCGCCGACGATCACCGGGCAGACGATCATCTGGAACTCGTCGACAAGACCGGCCCTTATCGCCTGCGCGGCGAGTTCGGGGCCATCAACGGAGATGTCGTGCTCGGCCTCGGCTTTGAGCCGCCGGACCGCGTCGGGATTGAACTCCCGCTCAACGCGCGTCCGTGCGCTGCGCGGCTCGGCCAGGGTCCTTGAGTAAACGATCTTCTCGGCCGCCTGCCACTGCCGCGCCCAGTCGAGCACGAACTGCGGTTGGCCGGGGATCGTGTGCGCGGTCTCCCAGTAAACCATCGTCTCGTACATCCTTCGCCCATAGAGATAGGTGCCGATCGACGACGCGAGCGCGTTGATGTTCGAATGTACTTCCTCGTCTTCAGGAGCGCCCCAGCCGAAGCGGCCGTGCTCGTCCTCGGTGTAACCATCCAGTGACGTGAGCATCGAGTGAATCAGCTTACCCATACATCTCCCCTTCCATGCACCCCCAACTGAAGAGGCGACGGCACATTGTAATCGCCGCGGCCGTTGCGGCCCTAACGGTCCGGCTCACCTGCAAATGCCCACTTCTCGCTATCGACGCCATCGATTCGGAAAAAAATCTGCGCGCTTCGTGTCGAAATGCCGCCATGTGGCTCGACATACATACAGAGGTGCAAACATGACGATAGACGGGGTTGTGATGGAGTGTGCCAGTGAGCGGATGGCTGCCTTCGAGGTGCAGCAGCGATTCCTGCAACACTGGGGTCCAACCATCGATACGCTCGACTACAGCGCACGATGCAGACAGATGGGTGAGGTGGGCGGTGATTTTTACGATTTCGTTACCCTTCCCGAGAACCGTTTGGCGATGGCCATTGGGGATGCCTCCGGAAAGGGGTTCGCCGCAGCGCTGATGATCTCGAACGTTCAATCCTCTCTTCGCACGGCGGCTTTATTTGCCGGAAGGAACAGCGCAATGGCGCTCGAGGCAGTGAACCGTCAGGTGTATGGATCATCGCTATCCTCCCGTTACGCCACCCTTTTTTATGGCATCTTCGACGGGTTTACGCGAACGTTGCACTACGTCAATGCCGGGCACAATCCTCCCATGGTTATTCGACCAGATAATTCGGTCCTTTGGCTTAGGACTGGGGGTGCACCGGTCGGACTGTTTTCGGATTCTAGCTACGAGGAAGGCATGGTTCAGCTTAATCCCGATGATCTGGTCGTGGCCTATACAGATGGGGTGATCGAAGCTCTAAACTTGTGCGGCAGGGAATGGGGTACTGAGGGGCTCCGAAACGCGGCCATTGCTAACGGCGAGGGATCCGCTGACGACATGGCCGAAGCCATCATGGACTCGATGCATAAATTTTCGCTCCAACGCCAGATCGATGATGCAACGTTGGTGGTGGCGCGAGTCAATTGAGGAAGGGGCCAGAAGCGAGGGCAACGGATCCGCAGCTGATGCTGCGGATCGATGCAAAATAGGCCTTATTTAGGCCGTAAGTCACAGCAGGGAACTGGAGTCCGTTAGTTCAGGTTGGTCGGCTGAACCCACGCACCGTTGCCCGCAGAATCCCACACTGAGAAGCGAACCCACTTCTTGCCGCTGGCGTCGAAGGGAACCCTGAACTGCCTGGTTCCGAAAGGCGTCGTGTCTGTAAGGTCGATGTACTTATGCTCAACCTTGGTGCCATCGCTCCATACCAGGTCTGCGAATTCGAGCGGATAGGTGTATTCGACGTTTGCCGAATAAATACTCTTAGCGCCGCTGCCTTCGACACCCCACTGGTGAAAGAGAATCTCTCCCGTGGTGCCGTAGAAATCACCGCGCTGGATAAGATCGATGATAGGCGCCCAGCTTTCGTTGTAAAGAGGAACCTTGTCGAGCTTTACGTAGTTAATGGCCAGCTGAGGATAGGTTTCGTCGTCGGGCCACTTGGTGTAGGTGTCGCCTTCGGCAATCATGAACTTTGCTTTCGGGGCCCAGTTGCTCATATCGTCCTGGGTTCCGAAGCAGCGCACCTCGCACTCTTCTTTCTCTGACAAATCCACCGGCAAGGATTCCCATGAAGCGCCGATAAACCGGTCGCTCTGGAAAAATGGCTTGTCCTTATAAGCTTCGGGGTATCCTTCTGAATTCTTGGTACGAGGATGCGTGGTCCACAGGATTCCGTGTTCGCGATTGACCATGTTCAGGATGTCTTCGGACGAACCGACGTGGTAGACCTGACCATAGACCGGGTCGTTCTCCATGAACTGCTGACCCGCCGGCCTGGGGTCGGCGTGGGAAAAGTAAACCGGCTTAGGCGTCATCAGCCACCAATGGCCGCCGAAGTACGCATTCGGCTCTTCCGCCGGCATGACCAAAAAGTCTCTATCGGAGATGCGCTGAGCACCCTCGAAATAGACCTTCTCTTCCTTGAAACGCTCTGGCCCGGGATCGTTCGGATGAGAATCGTCGTGGAAATCTCCCAGGTAAAGAATATTGATTCCCAGGGCACGGAAGACGCCAACCCACGGTGGTTGATAATCCATCGTGCCGCGGTCGCGAAGCTGTTCGTTGAAGTCCATGTGGAAGTGGCCGGCCATGACCTTAAAGCCGGGCAAAGGCTTGAAGACATCGTTGTGGGTGTAGGCAAGAACCGCTTCCTGAGTGGGGACGGCACTCCTGGTGCTCAGGTAGTAGTAGACCGCCATGCGCTGCAGGGTGCCGGCCGGTGCGTTGTAGAGTGCATAGTTATCCCATTCTGCTCGAGATACGCCAACCCTTCTCTTCCACTCCGCGTCGCTCGCGCCCCAGGGATGATAGCCTTCTCCTCTTTCCGGCCAATAAGTACCAAGGGAGAAAGAGTGGCCGTCGTCTTTGCGGTAGTAGACGAAACCCAGGTTCACCTCGTTCTCGCGAGCGAAGAAGAACTTGTGCGGCGGCGGAAAGACCGCCAATGACCCGGCCCCTGCAGCCAGAATCAGCAAACGGTTGCGCGCCCGCAGCCCAACCACATCTGTATTCAGCGCGCCGCCGAGATGCGCCTGCTGCCAGTGCTGCGCCGTATCGCGCCACCACAACGCAGTATTGTCTTCGATCGGGAAGCCCTTCAGCCCCGCTTTATAAATGTAGGCGACGGAAGGTTCCTGGGTTTTGGCAATGGCTTCCTGCCGCAGCAGGTTCGATCCTTTATATACGGTGAACCGCAGCTCGCCGGAAAAGATACCCAGCTTTAAGCCGTTGAAGGTGACGCTTTCCCGTGCTCCGCTGCTGACCACGTTGCAATTGTTCGAGTTGTAACTTACCGTTCCGCGAGTAATTTCGGATTCGGAACGAGGCAGGTCGGTGGTGTCTCCCCCACCCGGAACCACCAGCGGAGCGTCCCAGAAAGTATTCCATTTGCGAATGTCTTCCTGTTCGGGTGTGTCCAGGTTGAGTTTCTTGAGCTGGTTACGCTGCGCACCTGAGATGCGACGCCGTCCCGTGGTTACCTGGAAGTCCGGGGTCAGGTTTTTTCCCAGAACGATCCAGCCACCGGTACCCTGGCGCGCTGCGAGTTCCTCCACCACCGGCTGCGCATCACGCAGGGCGAACTGCGCCCGGAGCTGCTGTCCGCTTTCGCCCTGCCAGGTCAAGGTCAGAGAGCTTCCGGTGGCCTCCGCTTTCACCCCCTCTATTGCCCTATAGCCCTGCAGATTGCAATGCAGTGATTGCGCGTGCCCAACCCCGGTCAGCAACGCTAAGCCCAACAGCAGTCCACCAAGCTTCATGTACAGTCCCCTGCTCGATATTGGCTTTCCGCCTGACCCGACGGCAAGCTCAAAAATTTAGCCACCAGATACTACCGCGACAGGATACCCATTCTCTGACCTCAGGTCATGTTCCTGTGTATTCAGCGGGTCTTCGTCGGTCTATCTGCGAGCGGTGAGCAGGGATTACAACCAACGAATGAGCACCTGCTAAACTTTCCTCGGCGGCGGACGCTCCAAGCCCGGCCCTCACCGGCTTCTCCAGGGATACCCTGGGGCATCGTGAAAAACTGGCAATTCAGCGCATGAGCGACACTGCGCGACTGCGCAGAACGGCTCATGCAGAGCGAGACTCGTTGGAGCAGTGCACGCTGCGCGGGAATCCAGATGGCCAGCAGTCCCAGTGATGCCATGGCCAGAACAACGCCAGCCAATACGATTGGATCGCGGGGAGTTGCCTGATACACGATGAAAGCTAGTTTTAACTGCCCGTCCCAATGATGCCTGCAACACTTCTGTCCGCTGCGCACCGAGGGCTACACGAATTCCCAACTCCCGCAGACGCTTGCTGACGGAGTACGCCGCCATCCCAAAGATGCCGGTGATCGACAGCATCCCACCCATCATGCTCAGCACACCCAGCGAGACTGTCGCCATACGCGAGGGAAACAGGACCACGGCCATCAAGGGCGGCAAGGAAGCGAAGATAGGCTTGGCATTTCATATCTCCTCCGGCCGGGTGGCAAGGGCAGAGGCCATGGCTGTGGCCAGGCGATTCCAACCTTCGGTCTCTTCGCGGAATCGTTTGCGGCCGGCTGCGGTGAGCTCATAAAACTTGGCCCGGCGGTTGTTTTCCGAGACTCCCCAATGGGCTTTCAGGAGTCCCTGACGCACCAGGCGAAACAATGCCGGGTAAAGCGCTCCTTGTTCAATCAGCAGAGCACTGTCGGAGATCTGCCCGATGCGCAAGAGTACGCCGTAGCCATGAAGGGGTCCCAGGGAAACCGCCTTGAGAATAAGCAGATCGAGAGTCCCTGGCAGGAGTTGGGCCTGAGCCATCTTGCTCCCTCCTAAGATAATAAGGAGAGTATGCTGATTACTCCTAAGCTGTCAAGGAGAGCTGATCCTAAAAAACAAAAGCCCGTACCCTTCAGGGAGGAAAGCGTACATCAGGCGATAAAGCCCAGATCTTTGTTGGTCCCCCAACGGCCCGACTAAACAGGCTGCGGAAAAACCCGAATTCTTTGAAGGGGACGGCCTTCAGGCCGTCCGTAAAAGATTGAAAATAGGTCCGGCTTTAGCCGCTGAGGGAACGGCTTTCGCTCTCTATTTCGACCTTTTTCCGCAACCTGTAAAGTCGGGCCCTGATACTAAACATCAGACGTCGGTGAGTCCAAGAAAACTCGCGTAGTTCGCCACGAGGAATTGGAAAAGCCGTACCTCAGGGGCTAAAGAGGGTGTGTGAGAACTAGCTTTTTGAAGGGTACGGCCTTTAGAGTGTGCGTGAGAACCAATTCCAAGTCACCGCGCTCATGCTTTGTATCAGGGCACGGCTTCAGCCGTGCCGCAATGGTTGGGTCTGATGAGGGCTTTAGAGACTGCGTGAGAACTCGGGAAGGCACTTGTTATTTTGTGCTGGCTGGGGGATAGAAGAGTATGTCTCGATTCAAGGATTACAGACCTGATCAGGCGTATTTGCTGCCTCCCAGTGTTCGGGATGAGCTGGGTGAGGATCACCTTTGTTTTTTCATACGGCAGGTGGTGCAGCGGCTTGATCGGAGGGATTTTGAGCTGGCCTACAGTGCAGAAGGTGGCAGACTATACGCGCCTGAGCTGATGTTGAGCGTTTGGCTTTACGCCTATGCGTTGGGGATAACGAGCGCTCGTCAATTGGAACGTCGCCTGGTGGAAGACCTGCCGCTGCGATATCTGGCCGGTGGGGAGCGGGTAGACAATTGGGCACTGAGCGCGTTTCGTCGTCGCCATGCCCTAGCTCTGAACAATGTATTTACCCAGGTGCTGGAGATGGGGCGCAGCATGGGCTTGGGTAAGTTAGGTCGGGTGGCGATTGATTCCACACGCATTAAAGCCAACGCTAACCGCGACCGAGTAGACACCGAGCAGAGCTTGCGCAATGAACGAGCCAAGCTGCGACGGAACATACGGCGTTGGCAAAAAGCCTGCGATCAGGATGACAGCGAACCCACCGGGCTGAAAGTGGCCATAGAACAGGCCGAACGCAAGCTGGCCGAGTTGCCCCAACGACTGGAACGTCTCCAGAAGAGTGGGCTAAAAAAGTGTTCTCGTACTGATGAGGACGCCCGCTTCCTGCGCACCCGGGATGGCTTTGTACTGGGCTACACCGGGGAAATAGCCATATCGGAGGATCATCTGATCGTTGCCCAGCGGGTGACGCAGCAGCAACGGACAACGCCTCGCTGATTCCGATGGTGGAGCAGATCGCCACCCGATGCGGTTCTCCCCCAACCATCGCGCTGGTCGATAGCGGGTACTTCTCCCTGGAAAATCTCAAATACCTGGAGCAGCAAAACATAGATGCCTATTTGCCCGACTCGAACATGGCTCGGGCCTTGAACCTGGGAAAAAGGTGTAAGGGCAGGGCGCGAGCGCCGGTCCACCAGAGGATGCGCCGCAAGCTGCGAACTCGCCAAGGCAAGAAAGAATACAGCCGGCGCAAGACGCTGGTGGAGCCTGGCTTCGGAACCTTGAAAGAACAGCGAACCATGCGTCAATTCCGCACACGAGGACAAGTCAAAGTCGCTAGCGAGTTCACCCTATCCACCATCGCCTACAACCTCTCCCGCATGTATTCGATCTCTACCCTGCATCTGCAGAAAACCCACCGCATCTGCTGCTGGGTTTTGATCGAACTTATTCTCTCCAACCCCAAATCATAGAAAATACAAGCCATTGCCTTCGTTCTCACGCAGTCTCTAAAGCCCCTGGGCTGTGTCTTCCCTTTTTGAATGCACCGGCTAAAGCCCTCAACGGCCAAGTGCAATGCGGCACGGCTGAAGCCGTGCCCTTCGTCCAGAGTTTGTCCTCAGCCTGTAAAGCCTGGATCAGCCGTCCCTCCGGGACCCGTCCGGGACTACTCTCAATCGTCCCTGCGGGACTTATTTTGGGAAACGGGGTTCTCACACAAGCTCTCTATGCCAGGGTGTGCCAACCCCCAGCCAGGAAGCTTTTGCCGGCTTTGCTGCCGCGTCCGCGCTCCGCCCGTCGGTAGCCTGCGGGCCATGCGTCTAGGACAAAATACCTAGACAGAACACCGGCAATTGACCCATCACATTTCTCTCGAAAAGCAGTCTAATGTACCCATCCCAAGTGATATACTCCGGGCCCTGCGAGCCAATAACAGTTCTGGTCTATCAAAGACCGAATGGTGACCCGTACTCAGCATAATTTTCCTGGCCAGCCAGGAGTTGATAATAGGAGCCCACAATGAAGAAAGCGTTAGCTGCTTGTCTCGTCCTGGTGTTGAGCCCTGTGTTCCTCCGGGCCCAGATCGCGAACAACACTTCACTCGTTGGCACCATCAGTGATGCAACCGGTGGCGTCATAAGCGGCAGTAAAGTAACAGCCGTGGAAGAGAATACCAAAGTTCAATCGGTAGCCGTTACCAATGCCGCGGGATACTACGCGATTACTTTCATCCAGCCTGGAACATACGACATCACGGCGGAGCAGACCGGCTTCGGGACGGTCACCAAAACCGGCGTCATCGTCCCTATCGACCAGGCCATCCGGACCGACTTCGCGCTGCCCGTCGGCTCAGTTCAAAACGTGGTCACCGTCACCGCGACTACGTCACCACTGTCTACCGACGACGCAACCCTGGGCGAGACGTTTAACACCCGCGCCGTAGAAGACCTTCCGATTAGCGGCCACAACGCGCTTGAGATCGCATCCCTGGCCTCAAACGTCTATATCGGCTCAGCGACCAACTACCAGGGCAACCCTCCCGGTGAAGACTTCATAGGCGCCGGCCAGCGTGAGATCCAGAACGCCCTTTCTCTTGATGGCGTCTCCATCGTGAACAACCTGATCACGACCACCCCGGATCACCCGTCTGCGGATATGATCTCGGAAACGCAGATGCAGAGCGGCAACTACACAGCGCAGTACGGCGCGTACCTCGGAATCCACATCAACCTCGTCAGCAAGAACGGCACAAACGATATTCACGGCGCGGTATACGACTATGTTGAGAACACCGCCCTGAATGCAAATGTGTTTACTGCCGCTCCTGGCAGCAAGAAGCAGGTTCTGCATTACAACCAGTACGGCTTCCAGGTAGGAGGCCCGGTATACATCCCAAAGCTGTACAACGGTCGGGACAAGACGTTCTTCTTCGGCTCCTACGAGAAACTCAACCAGATTGGACAGGGATCCAGCATTGTCTCCGCCATCACGCCCGCAATGGAGAGCGGCGACTTCAGCGCCGGTGGAATTCCCCAGCTCTACGATCCTTCTACCGGCCAGCCTTATCCCAACAACCAGATTCCAGCGGCCGAGTTGGCAACGCCGAGCGCGGCGATTGCCAAGAAATACGAAGCCTACATGGTGGCTCCCAATCTTTCGGGCGTTGCTAATAACCTGAACAACGCCTATCCGAGCGAACTGATGATCACGCAATCCATCGATCGCATCGACGAAAATATCGGCCAAAAGGTCAAGCTCTTCGGTCGCTACTACTACCAGAACCTGACCTTCGTCAACGGCACGAACTTTGCAGCCAATGCTTCCAACGGACCGACCAACAGCAGGAATTACGCCTTTGGCTACACCCACGTCATCACGCCGAGACTGATTAACGATCTCCACTTCGGCGTAAACAAGCTGATCGCGGAAAACTTGAACTACTGGTACACGGCCGGCCTCAAAAATGCCGGAACCAACCTCGGTATCCCCGGTTTTACCGGGGACACGCTTTACAACAACCCGGGCGTCCCCGTACTCACCATCACTAATTTTACCGGCGTCGGCAATGCGGGCAGCAACTGGTTCCAGGATGATCGCACGTACGACCTATACGATCAGTTGAGCTACTCCAGAGGCAAGCACAACATTATCGTTGGCGGAGAGTTTCGCCGTCTGACCCTTGGCCGCGAAGCGACAAACAACCCGCTTGGCACCATCGCTTTCACCGCGACCTCGTGCAAACCTGGCGTTTCAGGCGCGTGCCCTACACCACTTGTCAGTACTGGATATTCCGCCGCGGACTTCGTGCTGGGCTATGCCAACAATGACACCACCCCGATCGATACCATCAAGGGTTCAGTGGGTGAGTGGCGCGATGGTTTCTTTGCCCTGGATAACTGGCAAGTAGCTCCCAAGTTCACCCTCAACTACGGCTTCCGCTATGACCTTCCGACGGCGCCGTACAGCCTGAACGGCTATGGCCGCTTATTGAACGATTCTCAAACCGCCTTGATCCCGGGGACCACGGCGACCTCAGGCGCAACCTATAAGCCCACGCCGGGCTACAAGTTTGGCAGCGCACAACTGGACAACGCCGGACCGCGGCTTGGTTTCGATTATCGTGTCACGGATAAGACGGTGATCCGCGGAGGTCTCGGCTTCTACTACAACGCCAACCAGCTCAACACGTATACCCTGCTCACCTCAAACTACCCATTCGCCGCAGCAGTCAGCTACACCACCACCGGAGCCAATCCCATCACCTTCACCAATACGACTCCGGGGGCCGGCAACAAACCTCCTGTGGCCGGCACGCCCAGCACCTATGTCGCTGCCTTCACGCCCGAGCCCAACCTGAAGACACAGCGCGCCTACCAGTGGAACGCGGACGTCGGGCAAGCGCTTTGGAGTGGAGCCGCATTCGAACTGCAGTATTTAGGCTCGCACTCGCTGCACCTGGATCGCAGCTTCTATAACAACGAGCCGATCAATCCCGTCAACACGACGGTCAAGTCGCTCAACTCGCAACGTCCCAACCCACTCTTCGGCAGCATCCGCGTCTTTCAGGAAGATGAGTACTCGCACTATAACGCGCTGACGGCCATTCTGCGGCAACGGGAATTCCATGGGTTAGCGGGCCAGGTCAGCTACACCTGGTCGCATGATCTCGACATCGGCACCAATTCCAACGCCGGCGGTACCACGTCGCAGCAGTACAACATCGGCGCTGACTATGGCAATGCGAACTGGGAGGTTCGCAACCGTGTCGTGGCCGAATTCACCTATGCCATGCCAACACTGACAGGCATGAACATGATCTCGCGCGAGACGCTCGGCGGATGGCATGTGAGCGGCATCGTCAATATCCAGTCCGGCATGCCCTTCACGGTTGCCATGAGCAGCAGCACGACCGCGGCGGGCGTCGATCAAGGCCTCCAGCGTCCATCCTGGGTACATCCCGAAAGAGCCAATTGCAATCTGAAGAATGCCTATGCCGGCCTCAGCCATTCGACTACGTCATGCATTGATGAGACCGCCTACAAGCCTGCGGTCAACTACTCGACGGGGGCTGTCGGCTACGGCAATATCCAGAGAAACAGCCTTTTTGGTCCCGGTTTGCAGTATGAGAACCTGGCTGTCTTCAAGGACTTTTCCATCTGGGAGCGGCTGAAGTTCCAGTTCCGCGCGGAGGCCTTCAACGTCTTCAATCACCCGAGTGGCATGAATCCCCAGTCCGGAGCGACTTCCGCCTCAAGCGGCCTGAACATCAGCACCACCGGAGCCTGTGCCTCCGTCTCATGCCTCGTCTATCCAGGCGGTTTCGGTAGGATCACGGGCGTCCAGCAAGTGCCGGGCACCTTCAGCGGAGCTCGCATTCTTGAGCTGGCGGGCAAGGTAATCTTCTAACCGGCGCGGCGGCCTCGGTCATTGAGACGCGATGCTTGGCGGTGGGACCTTAGGCTTATTCCGTTGGTTGCGGGGTGGACCCTATTTTGACACCTCGTTCTGTGCCAAGTCCCAGCGATAGACAAGCTCTACATATCCGAATTGAGCATTGCGCTCCACTGGATAAATTGCCCCAACCACGCTTTTTCCCCATGCGTGCGCATAGTAAAAGTTGATTGCAATGTTCTTTGTCGTCTGCCAGTCAGCGCTGGCATCGAAGACGGAGGCAAAAGAGGAGTGCCCGTTGCCTGGACGTCCCGTAAAGCCGAACACCTTGTTGTCATAGGCGCCGCCGCCCTGATACCAATCGTCGTTACCCGAGGCCAATTGCAACCAGTGCAGATCACTGCGCAGGGCAAGCCTTTTGACTGGTTTATCCATAACCTGGGCGAACTCATCGGTGCTGTTCATCAGGTTATAGCGTCGTTGACACAATCCATCCGCCGGCTGTGCCACGTGTGGGTCTAATCAGAGTGGAGCGGTATGACATTGCCTATCAAACCAGACGCCAGTCACTATACCTTTCGGCAAGTGGTGCGCGAGGATCTTTCTCTGCTCGGGGTCTGGTTACGGACTCCCGAAGTTGTTCGGTGGTGGGGTAAACCGGAAGAGCAGGCAGCGTTGCTTGAGGAGGACCTGGGTGAACCCGCAATGGTCATGCAGATCGTCTCTTTCGATGGAAGACCGTTCGCCTATGCACAGCATTATGCGGTGCACACCTGGCCACAGGCCCACTTTGCGGGCCTTCCTTTAGGATCGCGCGCGATCGACGCCTTTATCGGGGATCCAGACATGATTGGAAAGGGTCACGGATCGGCTTTCTTGCGTCTTCTCGCCTTGCAGTTGAGGCATGCAGGCGTTCCGGCGGTAGCCATCGATCCCGACATCCAAAACCAACGCGCCCGTCATGCCTATGAAAAAGCCGGCTTCCGCGGCGACGGCGAAGTCATGACCAGTAGCGGCCCGGCGATATTGATGATTTTCGAAGATTGAGTGAAGCCGCTACTCTGTCCTCAATGCATCCATAGGTTCGACTGTCGCGGCGCGGCGGGAGGGAAAATAGCAGGCGATATATGCGACCGCAACGACGCCGATCGTGATTGTGATGTAAGTGATCGGATCAACCGGGCTCACATTGAACAAAAGCGACGACATCAGGCGCATGGTAATAAAGGCGGTGACGAGGCCGCAGGCCGCACCAATGAGGGTGAGCCTCAATCCCTGGCGTACAAACATTGCCGTCAGCGTCTCCCGCTGCGCACCCAGCGCCATGCGAATGCCGATTTCGCGTGTACGCTGCGACACAGAATATGAAATGACTCCGTAAATTCCCACGATCCCGAGCAGCAGAGCCATGCTTCCGGCAACGCAGAGCATCACCAGGGTAAAGGAAGTGCGCGCCATGGATTTCGTGTAGAGGGCGCCCAGGGTTGAAATCTCAGCGAGGGGAACATCGGGATTTACCGACCAGACACGCTCCTGAACCTCGTTCATGAAGGTGCGAGAGCCAGCGCGCGGACTACGTATGGTGAAAGCGAGATTACGCCGCAGTGTCTGCTTTTCCCCCTCGAAATGGTCCAGCATAACGGGCCAGTACACTGAGCTGGGCGCGGCCTTGTCAACGCCGTCGTCGTGCACGTCCTGAACCACTCCGACGATCTCGCGCCAGTCGTCCGTATTCGCGACCCGTATCCTTTTGCCCAGCGCTCCATTCGCATCGTGCCAATACTGGCGCGCGAAATTCTCGGAGATAACGGCCACCGGTCGCTTCTGGTAGGTATCGGTCCAGGTGAGATCGCGCCCGGCAAGCATCTGCGTGCCCAGGGTCGCGAAAAAGCCCGGGGAGATGAATTTGAATCGGCGAATCGGCGGGAGTTCACCCTCGCCGTACACATGATCCTGCGCAAACAGCACATCATTGGAATCTCGCCCATCCATCGGGACGTTGGTGGAGAAGCTGACGGAAGAGACTCCTGGAATCGCAGCGAGCTTATTCAAAATCTCTTCGTCCATTCGTACCACCCGCTCGGGCTGAGCATCCGGTATTTGTGTTTCCGGGATATAAAAGCGGAATGTTTGTACTTGATCGGGGGCGACGAAACCGGGAGAGACATGCATCAAGGCGCGGAACGTACGGATCATCAATCCCGAGCAGATAAGCAGAACCAGGGCAAGCGCTACCTGCACCACAACCAGAGCCTTGCGCGCGCGATGCCGTTCCCGGCTCTGGCTGAGCGCGCGGCCGCCCTCACGGAGGCCGCTTTGCGCGCCCGCACCGGCATACTTGAGGACTGGGATTAAACCGATGAGCAGACTGGTAAACAGGCTAAGGGCAAGTGTGAATAACAGCACCGGAATATCAATACAAATTTCATGCACGCGTGGAAGGCCGGTGGGCGCCATCGCCACGAGAAGCCGCAATGCACCGTAAGCCAACCCGAGACCGATCAGACTGCCGGCAACGCCGAGCACGACACTCTCGAAAAACAGCTCCACCGCGATTCGTCCCCAGCCCGCGCCAAGGGCAGAGCGAATGGCCAGCTCCTGACGCCGCCCTTCCACACGGACCAGCAGTAGATTGGCGACGTTTGCGCAAGCGACCATCAGGACCAGGACGATCGAGCCCATCAGAACCCACAATACATTGCCCACATCACCGATAACGTCTTGTTTTAACGGACGGAGGTTGGGCGAGATCCGCGCCTTTTCAAAGATGCTGGCGCTGAATCCTTCCGGCGCCGGAAAACTTCGCAAGACCACAGGGAGGAGCCGCGCCATGTCTGCGCTCGCCTGGGCCAACGTGACTCCCGGCTTTAACCGGGCAAGCGCACGTTCGCTGAAGTTGCCGAGCTTGATCTTGTTGCGATCCCATTGGAAAGGCAGGAAGAGCGCGGCATCCTGTTGATCGAGGAAGTGAAATCCCTTCGGCAACACACCGATGATTTCTCTTGGCTTTCCGTCCACTGTGATGGAGCGCCCGATGACGGAAGAGGCGCCGCCAAATTTCCGCTGCCAATACCCATAGGAGAGCACTACGGTCTGTGGCGCGCCGGCCGAATCGTCATTGCGGGTAAATAAGCGTCCCAGCACTGGGGCCACTTCCAGCACCCTTAGCGCACCATCGGTAACGTCGAGTCCTTGCACGTGTTCCGGTTTTCCGGCGCTGGTCACGTCCAGCGCGTCGCCGGAGTAGGCGCCGATATCCTGAAGTGTAGTGTTCTGCTCCCGATCGATAAAGTAAATGGACGGCGACATGTTGAGTTCCTTGAAGCCGATCCCCGGCGCCGTATGCCACACGCCGATCAACTGTTCGGCATGGGGATAGGGCAAGGGCTTCAGAAGCACACCCTCCACGACACTAAAAATCACCGTGTTCGCGCCAACACCGACGGCGAGCGTAATCAAGGTAATCGCTGTAAACAGCGGTGCCCGGCCGAGCCTGCGTAGAACCTGCTTCAATTGATCATTGAACACTGCCATGCCTAAGCCTCCGAGCACACGTACGCGGCCCGCACCGGGTGGCGAATGGCCCCCAGTGACATATGGTACGTTGCCGGGCAGTGGACGGTTCCATGTTCTTTATAAAGAGGGGATCCAGCCGGCACGAACCATTGGAGAGTTCCTTCAAAGCGCTACTCTTTCTGCACCCGCTTTCGTCGTCGAATGAACCCAGTTCTCCGCAGTCGTCGCACAGCAGAAACCATCGGCACGTTCCATCACGTACTCCTCTCCGGCCTGATCGCACAATGGCTTATCGATCCCAAGAGCGCTCTTTCGGCCCGAGATCTCACTGAAGCCCTGCGCAGCACGGCAGCGGGACTGGAGTCGCGTAAGGAAAGCTCCAAAGCCAGCCTCGTACGCAAGTCCAAGGGGTCCGGGAAACGCTAAGCACATAGCTGCCCTCGCGTCTCAACTTAGGTTGCCTGCGTCTCTCCCTGAAGTCCCTGAGGGAGTCCTTTCTGCAGGCCTGGCGAAAAGCTGCCCTCAGGGGCTAAAGCCCAATTCTTTTTCCATCTTTTACGGCCCGACTAAAGAAGCTGCGGAAAAAAACCCCTTCCTGCTGCTGCAAAACTGACCCGAATCCGCATATATATAGGTATGGGCACCAATAACTTTGTCCTGTTGCAAACCATTTGCCGGCCACGTGCGCGGATGATGCATGAAACGCCGGCCCCCAGAACGGCTCACCGGGCAAATTATCCCGGACAACCTCTTGCCTGGATTCGGACCTTACCACGCATATCACGCATATCACGCACTCTTTCCGTCGGACCTTACCACGCATATCACGCATATCACGCACTCTTTCCGTCGGACCTTACCACGCATATCACGCATATCACGCACTCTTTCCGTCGGACCTTACCACGCATACCACGCATATCACGCACCCTTTCCGTCGGACCTTACCACGCATACCACGCATATCACGCACCCTTTCCGTCGGCCACTTTTGCACCACCTTGGAGGCGAAATACACGCATAACTTTAAGCGTCGCTTGAAACAAAGGACTTAGCCGCGCGTCGGTTCCAACCCAGGGGCTAAAGAGGGTGTGTGAGAACTGCTTTAGTCCCGAAGAGCCTGCCCTGAGCTTGTCGAACGGGGACGTCTGAACTTAGCTCAGGACGACAGTCCTGGGTCTGGAGTTTCTACATATCTAGGGACAGTAGCTCTATTGGATGCCGAGTTTTGGCTTTGTATCAGGGCACGACTTTAGTCGGGCCGTAAAGGAAGGAAAGAGAATTGGGCTTCAGCCCCTGCAAGGGCGCATCCTGCACGAAATGCATCGCGCATATATGGTTCCGCACGCTGTCAAAGCAGGATTGGTACACCTACTTGGCAGAGAAAAAAGCCCAGGGGCTTAAGAGTCTGCGTGAGATCTGCATTTATGTTTTGTATCAGGGCACGGCTTCAGCCGTGCCGTAAACGCCCGGGCTGCTGAGGGCTTTAGCCCCTGGGGTACGGCCCGACTAAAAAGTCGGGCCCTGATACAAAACCAGAACACAGCACCCTGTAGAAGCTCCAGGCTCAGGACGTTGGTCCTGAGTATCCTCGGAGGCTGCAAAGTAAGGGTCGCACTCGTCCACAGCGCTCGGACGCGGTCTATTCTTGATTCGCTCGGCTCATCCGGAGTACGCTATGGGCGCAGGTTGTGGATGGAGTTGCCGATGCGTTCGAAAGTTGCTCTGGCAGGTATCTTCTGGTCGGTTTTTATTATCCTTCTTGCTGCGGTTCCGGGTGGATTCGCTCAGAATACGAGCGGCATCTTTATTACTCCCGTGCCCGATGCGCCGTTCACTGGCGTCATCCATGTGGAGCGCGCAATCATTCGGCCAGACGGCCAGGTTGAGAATCTCATGACGATCCGTGACGTCGCGCGGGACAGCCGGGGCAGAATCTACAATGTGTTCCGAGCGCTTGCGCCGGCCAACTTTCCCGGCACACCGCCGACCGTGCGCGTTCACTTCTATGACCCTCAAAGCAGAAGCTACACTTACCTCTACCCTCGCCGGCACACTTATACGACGGGCACGGTGAATCACCCCCCGGCAGCTGAGCCGGCAGATCTAGTTGCGTCGCCGGCAGGCAATAGCACTCCCCTAAACCAGTTCACCAAAGGAGAAGATCTTGGCACCCACCCTGTAGAGGGCGTGTCGGCACATGGCGTTCGCGAGACACAGACCATCCCCGCAGCGAACAGCAGTACGGGAAAGGAAATCGTGCTTACGGACGAGTATTGGTACTCGGATGACCTTCACATGAACGTGATGGTCAAGCACAGTGACCCGCGCACGGGAAGTGTGACGATGACGCTTACGCAGGCGACGCGTACGGATCCGGATCCCTCTCTTTTTCAAATTCCTGAGGGATACAAACCCATGGGCGGTGCTGTGGCGGGAATTCCGTAAACCTGGCCTCGAAGTCTCAATTGAAGAGTGTGGTTTTTTTCGGCAGGTTCAATCAGAGGCTCGTCCGTGCGTACTCATCCGCGAGTCGATCGTAGCTCTCCGGTATCGAAGGAATGAAGTCGCATACTACTTTTTATCAGACGGCGGCAGCTCCGTGTTTGGCGACCATTGCTGAACGACACGGCCCTTATCATCTAGAAAAGTGAGGCTCGGAGCACCTTGCTCCGTGACCTGCATCACGATGCGTTTTCTTCCGCTAGCGTCCATCAGAGAGACAGCGGCAGTACCATCGTCCGTCCGTCCGACCCAGATGCGGCGATTCTGGTCTCTCACTGCAAGACCGGCAAAACGGTCGTTCTTATCATCTACGCCCGCGAGTTGGACGATCTCATTCGCTCCGTACTTGTCGAATGAGAGGCTTCCACCTGAATCCAGTACCTCACCCTTTTCGTTGCGCCGCCCACCAAAGATGAGGCCGCCGTTTTCTGTACCTTCATCGTTGTAGAAAAGCATTCCCGCCTGGGGCCGGTCGGAGGGTGGTTGTTCCTTGCCTTTTATGATCACTCCCGGCAATCTGTCATGGTCGGAAATGACCATCCTCAGGGTCCCGTTGGGTTCGACAACATTGATGCGATGTACTTGAATATCATCGAAGGATTGGTTTCGGTGTGCGTTTGCGCCAGTCAGTATCAGGACAGCCAAGGCTGTGCTTAGCACTGCTGAGTAAATCAACAAGAATTGTTCGCTAAATTTCTTCATGAAGCGCGCTCCAGAGGCTTTGCTTTGACGATTCGACACTACGGCATCGATGGAGAGCTTGTCTGAAGCATCCTCGCCGTCCATTCTGCGCCAGGGAGTCCGCAGGAAGAAAGCGCCTTCAGTTCCTTCTCGATGCTGTACTCGACCCTCCGGATCGACGGGACACTTCCGTCGAGAAGCAAATAAGAGGCGCGGGCATCACCGTCATACGGTAGGCCGACACTCCCGGTGTTGATCAGGAGTTCAGGATGTCCGGTGAGCCTGCGAATGGCGGGACGATGGGTATGCCCATAGGCGACGATAGGCTGGCCGAGCGGGCCATAGATGGATTCCAGTTCTGCATCCGTCGCTTCTGCTGCAGGCGCTCGCCAGCAACTCCCGGGTTCAGCATGGACGAGTGCGAAGCCCGGCAGGGTCATTGCTTGAGGCAGTTCGCTCAGCCACGCCAGTCTCTGGTCTCCAAGATTGGTGCGGGTATTCGACGCTATGCGGCGAATCGCCGCCCACAGAGTGGGCGGAGCCGAAGATTGGCTCGCGAAATCTTCCAGAGAACCTGGCCGCACCAGCATTTCATCTGTGTTGCCCACAACCCCTCGCCAGCCTAGATCGCGAATGCGATCGATGAGGTCGATAGGACTCGATCCGGGGTCAGCCAGATCGCCTCCATGAAGCACTAAGTCCGGAGACATCCGTCGGATATCCGCCAACACCGCCTCGAATGCGGTTAGGTTTCCATGAACGTCCGACACCACGGCGATCCGCATAGTGCTTTCTCCCTGGCCACCATATTGCCACATGGCTCCGCAACAACTTATCGGATGGAATAGGTGCGGAGTTGCCGGTCACGCAAAGAAGATAATTTAGTGACAACCCGGTGACATGATCCGCGGATGTAACAGGTAATCTCAGGGCGTGACGGCCATCCAGGACAATAAAACCATCCATGACAACAAAACGATGATGCCATTTCGTACGATCGAGATGAGAGATGCCAATGGAACCGCTCTCAATCTCGCCGATCTGAAGGGAGAAATGGACACGCATGGCTACGCGTTGATCCGGGGTCTGCTTTCGCCGAAGGATCTGAATCCTCTCCTGAGAGACATCACCGAAGTTCTGCACCAGTCAGGGTGGCTGAACTCTGATCGCGATCCGCTCGATCGAATCGTAAATGCCGGCGCCGCCTGCTTCGAGGATGACGCTGCTTTCAAAGCAGTCTACGATCAGGTCTTCTCTCTGCCGTCTTTTCATGCGTTGCCCCATCATCCTGCGTTGCAACCGGTGATGAAGCAGCTTGTCGGTCCGCATCTCCTCATTCATCCAAAATCTGTGGGCCGGCTCATCTTCCCAAATTTCGAGCGCGCCATCACCCATGCCCATCAAGACCACACCGCGATCGCTGGAGATGAAGAGACCTTTACGGCTTGGCTGCCCCTTCACCATTGCCCTCTAGAGCAGGGGCCGCTCCGAATATTGGATGGTTCGCACCGGTTTGGTCTGCAGCCCACTGCTGGACAGACTGGCTGCATAACTCCAGGTACTGAGCGTGGTGGTGAGTGGGTTGGGGGAGAAATGTGCGCCGGCGATCTGCTGCTGTTTAATAGCCTGACTGTGCATGAGGCCGCGCGAAACACATCGAACCAGATGCGGATCTCGTTAGACTGCCGATTTCAGAGCTACCGGCACCCAATCCATCCAGGCGCACTCGTGTTTGCGGGGTCTGGCCGGCGTTCCTGGGAAAAAACCTATGCCAATTGGGCGTCAGACGAATTGAAATACTATTGGAAACAACTGCCGCTGCAACTCAAACCTTCGAAGCTCGAGTTGGCGGAACTTGCTCAAACCTCCGCCACGCCTCACCTGCGTGCACGGTACGCCGGAATCCTGGAAGCAATTGAGTCTCGGACCTACAGCATGAATCCCAAGCCAATCGGTCAACCCTAAGCCATGTTGGTTCATCCTGCAACCCTCAGAGGGTTACCCCATACCAAAGGTAGTATGGCCGACAGCGTTTGGGCGTGGCATTCTCTTCCTACGATGCGAGTCAACATCAAAGCCCGTATCCCCATGCATCTGTATCAGGAGTTTCACAGTCTGCCCCTTGTGCTGACGATTGAAACGGCGCACGGCCTGGCTGCTCGTTGTGAACATCGCACCACTGCCGCCCAACTGATGTGGACCCTGGACCAGAAGACCGACATCAACTCCGGGCTTCTGGACCGGTTCCGTCAAAAATTAAGGCTCATTGAAGAAGCCAATCTGACCGACGTTGAGGTCAGCGATGAAGTCCTTGATATGTTCGGCTTCTTTCTGTAGATCACGACTTCGCAGCGCTCCCCAGCTTCTCATTCAACAGACGCGCCAGGCGTAGGCCGGCGAGGGCGAGTTGCCGGTCCACCACGGGCCGCTCGCGCAGGTAGTAGGCCTCGTCGATTTCAGTCTCCGGTTGCACCCATGCTTGCCTGGCGAGTTGCAACGAGTCGTTCGCCCACGCAACCGGGTCATTCGAACCCGCCCCCAGATGATCTTTAGCAATCATCCTGTCCAGCCCGCGCGCATAGCGACGTTCGCGCACGCCGCTATGCCGGATGAGTTCAGTATCCCAAACACTATGCAAGTTACAGGCATAGTCGCCGCACTGGGTTGAGCCGAAGACGGTGACCGGAATGTCATTGCCTCCACGCGCGTCGGCCATGGCGTGGAATGGCTGGCTGAGGTCGCCGACAAAGTGAACCAGGTACTTCAGCGCTTCGCTCCGAGACGCAAAGGGCTGATCCGGGTCGCCCAGAATCCGGGCAAACTTATTGATCTGCGCCACCACACAGTTATCGTTGGGGCAGTCCTTCGGCGTGTACCCACCTGAGCCGGGAGGGATATCGACGTAGTGCCAGGGGCCGGTCTCTGGATGCTCTTTGCGGGTGTCGTCCGCCCAGGTGGAAATGGACGCTAAATCATTTTTGCCCAGGAATTCTCGTAGGTTATTGCGCGTCGAACGGTCGAGGTGATCCCAGGCGATGTCAGCGATGATCCTGTGGCCCTCGCTTCCCCAGGCCCAGGCCTGCGCGTGCGACAGCAGGAGCAGCAAACCGGTTACCGCGGCCAACCCAGGTCGAGGAACACGACGTAAACCCATAGTCTTAAATCATAGCTGGACGCTGTGGATTATTCGCTTCTTGTTCGCCCGGAGGAAGACGAGAATCCTGGCTTCATCCACTCCTCTACCGCCGTCGATTGGCTGGGGAAAACGTGGGTGCCGCGCCTATGGCGCTCCGAATCATGACGGGATTCCAACCCGGCCCTTCCGGGCTGGGCTGACGTTTTTGGCGGGCGGCCCTCCGGGCCTCGATGCAGCTGATCCCAGAGGCAAACCGTTCCGTCCTGGCTTCAGCCGCTAAGCAGCAAGCCCCAGCGCCGTTTACAGAAACAACGGCGCCAGGACCAGCGTGACCGTGGCCAACAACTTGATTAACACGTGCAGGGAAGGGCCGGCCGTGTCTTTGAAAGGGTCGCCCACGGTGTCGCCGACGACCGCCGCTTTGTGTGCGTCCGAACGCTTGCCGCCGTGCGCGCCGGTCTCGATATACTTCTTGGCGTTATCCCACGCGCCTCCACTATTGTTCATCAACATCGCCATCAGGATGCCGGCGATGGTCCCCACCATGAGCAGGGCGGCGACCGCCTCTGCACCGGCGAGGTTGATGGAATGACCGTTAAGGATGGGGGTGTACTCTCCCGGAATGTGAATGTGAAAGCTCGCACTCAAATTCCTGAAGACCAGCCCTACCGCCAATGGTGTGAGGACAGCGAGGGCGCCGGGCAAGACCATCTGCTTAAGCGCAGCGCCGGTAACGATGCGCACGCAACGGCCATAATCCGGCTTCGAGGTTCCAGCCATGATGCCTGGGTTCTCGCGGAACTGCGCCCGCACATCTTCAATGATGTATTGAGCCGTACGGCCCACGGCTTTGATGGCGAACGAAAGAAAAAAGAAAAATCAACATTGCGCCCAATAGCGCCCCAACAAAAACGGGCACGCTGGCTAGATTGATATTGGTAAAGCTCCAGTTGGAAGGCAGCATCTGCTGCGCATCGGAGAAGCGTTGCGCCACGATGCCATGGACCGTCTCGAGGTACGCGGAAAACAGCAGAAACGCAGCCAGGGCAGCGGAGCCAATGGCGTAGCCTTTGGTTAACGCCTTGGTAGTGTTGCCGGCCGCGTCCAGCTTGTCGGTCTTCTCGCGCACCGCGTCGGGTTGATTCGACATTTCGATAATTCCGCCCGCATTGTCGGTAATTGGTCCAAAGGTATCCATGGCCAGGATGTAGGCTGCGGAGGACAGCATGCCCATGGTGGCAATCGCAGTGCCGTAAATGCCCTTGGCGTAGTCGGAGATGGTGGCATCGGCAAGTCCGCGCACACCGAAGTAGTAGCTGAGCAGCAGGGCGGCGCTGATCACGATCACGGGCATGGCCGGTGTCTCCATACCGACGGCGAGCCCGCTGATGATATTCGTGGCCGGCCCAGTCAACGAAGCATTGGCGATCGATTGCACCGGCCGGTAGCGGGTCTCGGTGTAGTACTCAGTGATGCGGACAAAAAGAAACGACGTCATCATGCCGATGATGCCGCAGCCGAGCAGCCACCAGCGCCCCTGCAGCATGTAGTACACCGCTGCGGCAAAGCCGGCCAGCGCCAGGAGAGTCGTGACGTAGTAACCGCGGTTCAACGCGTCCATCGGATCCTGATCCTCACGGCTGTGCACCACCAGGACGCCGATGAAGCTGGCTACCAGGTTGATCGCGTGAACCATCAGCGGGAACAGAATGCCCTTGATGCCGAAGACGGGGTAGAGGGCGGTCCCCAGGATCATGGCACCGACATTTTCCGCAGCCGTGGATTCAAAGATGTCCGCTCCGCGGCCGGCGCAGTCACCCACGTTGTCGCCCACCAGGTCGGCAATGACGGCGGGGTTGCGGGGATCATCTTCCGGAATGCCGGCTTCGACTTTGCCTACCAGGTCGGCGCCCACGTCAGCGGCCTTGGTATAGATGCCGCCGCCCAACTGCGCGAAGAGCGCGACCAGCGACGCGCCAAAACCAAAGCCCACCAGTTGATATGGAACATGCTGCGGATCATGCAATCCGCCGAACAGGAAGAACAGGCTGCCTACGCCGAGCAGAGAAAGGCTGATGACCACCATGCCGGTCACGGCTCCCCCATGCAGCGCAATCTTCAACGCCTGGCCGAAGCTAGCACGAGCAGCGCTGGCCACGCGAATGTTCGTGCGGATGGAGACGAACATGCCGGTGTAGCCGGCGAGACCGGAGCAGACGGCGCCAATCAGGAAGCTGACGACCACTTTGCCCGCCAGAGGCGCAGTGAAGTCCGAAAACTTGTAGCCCACATAGAGGGCAATGGCGAGCACAACGGCCAAGGCCGCGATTGTCGTGTATTGGCGTGACATGAACGCTTCCGCGCCCTCGCGAATGGCATTCGAGATAAGCCGCATTTCCGGCGTACCAGTGTCGTAAGCAAGCACCGAGCGGGCGAGAAAAAGGGCAAAAACAAGGCCGAGCAGACCGGCAATAAGAGCGATCCACAGAAATGTGCTGCCACTGGTGTCGATGGCAACCGTCGAGCCCTGCCCTAAGACAGTGGCCGATAAAGAAGAGAAAACCATTCAAACGCCTCCAGGGAATACTTGCTACTGGGGTGACCGAGGGACCGCCGCGGCTGCTCCGCCCGCCGCGAGCGCAAACACCTGCAAACCGGCTGATTAGACCACGCTAAGAAAAAGATGGTCAACGCCGCAACCGTCATCATACTGGCAGGAAAGGTACCCTCGACCACCATACGATGCAAATGGTGGGTTCGAATGTCCTGTTTGGGGCGCCGGAGATCGCCAGCCTTGGCCCTTTCTAAAAGAAAATCATATCGAGTTCGTTGACTACCCTAAGCCCTACAGGAAATCGGGGCAGGAAGGTTAACCCTTCCCAAGCAAGAGTGGGAACAAACCATTACAATCTGGGTTTGGAGTTGACTAGAGGTGCGCATGGCGAAGACGGCCACTACCGAGCTACGTAGCGCTGAGTCCTACGCTGGTTTGGAGCCCGAGCAGCTGATACGGATGTACCGGCTGATGTATCTGTCGCGCCGCACCGACGATCGGGAAATCCTGCTCAAGCGGCAGCAGAAGATCTTCTTTCAGATATCCGGCGCCGGCCACGAAGCACTGCTGGTAGCCGCAGGCATGGCTCTGAAGCCCGGCTACGACTGGTTTTACCCCTATTATCGAGACCGCGCGCTGAGCCTGACGTTGGGCCACACGATAGAGGAGCAGCTGCTGCAGTCCGTAGGCGCGGCGGCTGACCCGTCCAGCGGCGGACGCCAGATGCCATCGCACTGGAGCAATCCCCGCCTGAATATCGTGAGCCAATCTTCTTCGGTGACTACACAGTGTCTGCAGGCGGTGGGTTGCGCCGAGGCGGGCAGGTATCTATCCAGCCATCCGGGTGCGGCTGAGCAGCGCCAGGGAGACTACAGCGAGTTCAAGGCAACCAAATTCCACGGAGACGAAGTAGTGTATGTTTCGCTGGGCGAAGGCGCCACCAGCGAAGGCGAATTTTGGGAAGCGATGAGTTCGGCTTCCGCACTGCGATTACCAGTCTTGTTCGTGGTTGAAGATAATGGCTACGCCATCTCGGTTCCCGTCGATGTGAACACGCCGGGAGGAAATATTTCGCGTCTGGTGGCTAATTTTCCTAACTTTTATTTAACCGAGGTGGACGGAACCGATCCTTTGGAAAGCTATGCGGCATTCACCCAGGCAGTGAAGCACTGCCGCTCCGGCAAAGGGCCGGCCTTTGTTCATGGACATGTGATCCGGCAGTATTCTCATTCCTTTTCCGACGACGAAGGTCTTTACCGTTCAGAAGCAGAGCGCAAGCGGCAAGCGGCTCTCGACCCACTGCCCAAGCTGCAGATGCGTCTGTTGCGCGATGGCATTCTCGATCCTGCGGGAATCAATCGCCTGGAACAGGAGGCGGATGAGGAGGTGCGCAGCGCTGCCGACAGGGTGCTGCGCGCGCCGGTGCCTGAGATCAGTTCGATCAAGCGGCATGTCTATTCCGAAGATCTGGACCCCACCAACGAGAGCATGGCTTGTGCGGCCGTGCAGGCCCCGGACGCGCAGGAGCGCACCATGGCCGATCTGATCAATGCCTGCCTCAAGGACGAGATGAAGCGTGATCCGCGTATGGTGATCTTCGGCCAGGACGTGGCCGATACCAGCCATGATCAGGAGCTGCGGGATGGCCTGGTAAAGGGCAAGGGCGGCGTCTTCAAGCTCACGGCAGGGCTGCAGCGCGAATTCGGTCCCGATCGCGTGTACAACGCGCGGCTGGCCGAGGCCGATATTGTGGGCCGCGCGATCGGCATGGCAACCCGCGGACTCAAGCCAGTGGTCGAGATACAGTTCTTCGATTACATCTGGCCTGCGATGCATCAGTTGCGCAACGAGCTCAGCCTGTTGCGCTGGCGCTCCAATGGTGGCTATTCGTCGCCGGTCGTGGTGCGCGTTGCGATTGGCGGATACCTGACCGGCGGGTCGGTTTACCATTCGCAGTGCGGAGAAAGCATCTTTACCCATACGCCTGGGATCCGCGTGGTCTTTCCCTCTAATGCGCTCGACGCGAACGGACTGTTGCGCACCGCTATCCGCTGCGACGATCCGGTTCTGTTCTTCGAGCACAAGCGTCTCTATCGCGAGACCTACGGCCGAGCCGCATATCCCGGACCTGATTTTGCGATCCCTTTCGGCAAAGCCAAGGTGTTGCGTCCGGGCAAGGACATCACGCTCATCACCTACGGAGCCGTGGTGCCGCGTGCCCTGCGCGCCGCGCAACAGGCGAGCGTTGAATTGGGAGTAGAGGTCGAGCTGATCGATCTGCGCACGCTCAGTCCTTATGACTGGGAGGCGATTGCTACTTCGGTGCAGAAGACCGGCCGGGTGATCATCGCCCATGAAGATATGTTGAGCTGGGGATATGGAGCGGAAATCGCGGCGCGGATCGCTGATGAGCTTTTCGAGTACCTGGACGCCCCCGTCAAGCGGGTGGCCGCCATGGATACCTTCGTCGCCTACCAGCCAATTCTGGAAGACGCCATTTTGCCCCAACCGGAAGACCTCTTCCGTGCCATCGCCCAGCTGGGCAAGTATTAGGGAAATCTCCCAGCCGCAGAACTCGGGTGTCCCATACCCCCGGATTTCCTGGGGTGCTTGGTGGAATCAACGAACTTCATGCGGCTTTTCCTTAATGAAAGCCGCCTGGGGTTGCTGCATTTTCTCGATCTTGGGTTATGGTTTATCGAGCTTCAGTTTTGGGTTTTGCTTTGTATCAGGGCACGACTTCAGAAAACTCGCGCATTCCGTAGATCTTGGATGTATCCGCCCTCTCCGAAATGTAGAAAGTCCAGGCGGCTTTCCTAATGAAAGCCGCACCCCGCGGCTGTAACAGGCGCAACGTACAGAAAATCCCCATATCTCGCTTGTTTTTCGCAAGATGTGGGATACCACGAATCTTAACCTTTAACCTTTAATTTGGAGCCGGAAGCTGGCGGATTTGGGACAGTGGTATCCCACATCTCGCGAAAAACAAGCGAGATATGGGGCACCCGGGTTCTGCGTCGGTAAAAAGCTCGCCTCAAGCGCAACTTTCCTTTCCTCGCCGCGTTCGAATGGGTGTGCCCGCAAGCGCGGGGGTTGGAGCAGCAGGTGGCGACACGTCGGGCATTCATGAAGGGCGGAGCGATGGCCTTAGTCGGTACCTCGGTGGTGCCGGCTTTTCTTAGGCAATCTGTTCTCGCTCAGACCACGAGCGCACAGGCGCAGGGCAAGAAGCTGGTGGTGATCTTCCAGCGCGGAGCCGCCGACGGGCTTAATATCGTGGTGCCGCATGCCGAAACTAACTACTATCAGCTGCGCCCGACGATCGCGATCCCGCAGAATCAGCTCATCGACCTGGATGGATTCTTCGGACTACACCCGGCCATGCAATCCTTCAAACCTCTGTTCGATCAGGGTCATCTGGCTATGGTTCAGGCTGCGGGCTCGCCCGACGCGACACGCTCCCACTTTGACGCCCAGGATTTCATGGAAAGCGGCACCCCGGGCGTGAAGGCCACCCCGGATGGCTGGTTGAATCGCGCCTTGCAGGCGGAGGATCTTCGGCGACCGGCAACCCACACCGCTTTTCGCGCGGTCAGCCTGGGATCCCAGGTGCCCCGCACCCTGGAGGGTAAAATTGCCACAGTGGCGGTCAACCGGGTACAGGATTTCGCGGTGGCTGGGAGGAATCAAAATGCGGCACCGATCAGCTCCGCCTTTGAAGCCATGTATGCCGATTCTGTCGACTCCGTACTCCACGGCACCGGCCAGGAAACCTTCGAGGCGGTTAAAATGTTGAAAGCGACCGACCCAGCACACTACAAGCCGGGGCCGGGCGCAAATTATCCCAATGGCGCTTTCGGCGACAATATGAAGCAGATTGCCCAGTTGCTCAAAGCGAATCTGGGGGTAGAAGCGGCATTCACCGACATCGGCGGCTGGGACACACATCAGAATCAGGGCAGTGTCAACGGACAGCTGGCCAACTGCTTGCGTGACCTCAGCCAAGGCATTTCCGCCTTCTGGACCGATCTGGGCAGCGAAGCGGAGAATGTGGTATTGGTAACGATGTCTGAATTCGGGCGCACCGTGCAACAGAACGGTACCGGTGGCACCGATCACGGTCATGCCAACGTAATGTTTGTGCTGGGCGGCACCGTTAAAGGTGGCAGGGTTTACGGTAAATGGCCGGGCATGGCGACAGAACAGCTGTATCAGAATCGCGATTTGGCGATCACCACAGACTTTCGCCAGGTTTTAGGTGAAGCAGCTTACAAAACTCTTGGAGCACGCAACCTGGAGCTAATTTTCCCCGGATCGGAAATGAAAACGACACAGTTTCTTAATATGATATTGACCTGATCGGGCCCACAATCAGTAACAGATCCGCCAGATCCGGCACGTTCGCTGTGTCAGATGGGGAAGCCGCGATTCTCGGATTTTTGAACCTTACAGGCCGAATCGAAGTCGGGGGGCTTGCGACGATGCCGAAGGTTTCTGGGAACGTGGAATCCCTTATCTGACACAGCGAAGGTGTCGAATAAGGCGTCCTTTGGTTAGCGGCTTGCTACCCTTACGCGTGCACTGCCGCCCCTTCCCACAAAATCATCCAGCCCTAACCAACCGCATCCGCTGAAAACCAGCATCACGGAGATGGAAAACAACGCTAGCGGCAAAGCGAAGGAATTCGGTCCCAATAGTCCGCCGTGGAGGTGAACTTTGATGATGGCTACTGCCAGATCGATCGCCGTCATGAACGCCGCCACCCGGGTCAACAAGCCAACGATGAGAAGCATACCGCCGAAGAATTCCGTAAAGGCTGAGACGTAGCCAAGCCAGACCGGCAAGTGCATACGTACAACCATGTGGCTAAACGCGTAGAGCGCGCCTGAGGGAATAATCTTCGTGTATCCGTGAGCGACCATGATGACGCCCAGAGCCAGCCGCATCAACAAGGCTCCAAAACCCTGAAAGCGATCCAGCCAGCTAAACAATAGAAAACTCCTGTTGGTGTCAGTGTCGTAGGCAAGCTTAGCAGGGAACCGTTATCCGCCCGGTAGATATTTGCTCAGAAAACTTTGCAGGCCGGTCACGTAGTCCTGAACGGTGGCGACGTTTGCTCTCTGCTTAGGGTCCGCCGCTATATTGTAATAGCGACCGGCCGCGTCCCGGGCGGAGTAGACGAACAGCTTGGGTGTCCGCAACTGTGCTAGTGTCTTCGCCGGATCGAAGCGATCGTGGAAGAGCAAACGGATGGGAAGCAGACGCATGCGGGGGTCGGATTGCAACGAATCGAGAGTGGGTGGCGCGGGATCTTCGAGGATCAGCGCCGGTGCCTGGGGATGGCGCCGGGTGGTCTCCGCGGCGATCGCTGCGCCCAGTCCAACTCCATCGAGGACGATGCTGGACGGCGATAAATGGCGCGTGTCCGTGAGATAACGCCAGGCCGCGTCAGCATCTTCGTAAGTGCTTGCCTCCGACGGATGAATGGTGACGCTTTTTCCAAAGCCGCGAAAATCGAAAACAAAAATGTTAATGCCCAGGCCGTGCAAAGCCAGCAATTGCGGCACCGTGCTTGAGAGAGAGCCGGACCCGCTGTGAATCAAGAGGAGGGTATCGGTCGCGTAGGGTAGGTTGCCCTGCGCAGGAATCCACCAGCCGTTGAGCTGCAGAATCCCGGTCTCGGTTGCGTCAAAACCAATCTCGTCATACTTCAGGCCGGCGTTGGCAGGGGTGGCGGTGATGATGCGTGATGGTTTGAACACCAGTTGCCATTGTCCCTGCCAGAAGAGCAGGCAAAAAGCAATATAGACGCAAACCACTGCCAGGCCCAGGATGGCCGCCAGGACGCCAAAGAGCCAGCGAGCGCTGGTCAATGGTTGCTGTGGGGCCAGGGGGCTTTTCCATCCGGGCGGAGGTGTGTGCTTGCGGATCTTCTCCATGATCTAGCCGAAGGCGAGTTCGTCAGCGGATTCGAGCGGGGTTCCACAGATGCGGCATAGGACTGCGGAGCAATCGCCGCAAACCAGCGGATCACGAACGGGCTTGGCGCAAGAAGGGCACCACAGATCTGTCGTTGAGGGAACTTCAGG
This sequence comes from uncultured Acidobacteriaceae bacterium, assembly GCA_963717225.1. GTDB lineage: Bacteria > Acidobacteriota > Terriglobia > Terriglobales > Acidobacteriaceae > PALSA-350. The sequence goes on from CAVQWB010000049.1 coordinate 80,081, forward strand.
TTGGGTCGGGGGTGGTTTGCTGGCCATTCCAATCCGAGGATAGCGTATGCTCGGCTGTATGAGCGACAAAACTCAGCAGAGTCCCACTGTACCTGTCTACATCAAAGCCCTCCACAAGTGGACGTTCTATATCTTTCCTGAAGGAGTGGAGCAGGAGGCGGGCGATTTTCCAGATGAAGAGGCTGCCCGGGTGGCATCCTGGAAGACCTATCGCACCTGGCAGGCCAACGGCTGCAAATATTAATACCCATGAGTGCATTGGTGAGAATTTGCGCTAAGGGCGAGCTTCCGCATCCCGGACAGGCCAGGGAATTCAGCGCTGGTTCGAGGACACTGTGTGTTGCCAATATCGATGGGGTAATTCGGGTGCTGGACAATGAATGCCCTCACCGTGGAGGTCCGCTCGCCGAGGGGATGATCGAAGACGGCAAATTGATTTGCCCCTGGCATGCCTGGTCGTTCGATCCCGCGACGGGGGCTACCGACAACTCTCAGGAAAGAGTTGCAGTGTATCCCGTAACTGTTGTAGAAGAAGAAGTTTTCGTCAACATTTAATCCATCGAGAAGGCCGCACCCCCCCCTCCTGGCAAGCCGCCTCGCACCCCTCAGCGACTTTTTTCGCAGCCCCCTTAACCAGCCACTCCAGCTTTGACGATGGCAGTGAACGAATGGGGATCGAGGCTGGCGCCTCCCACCAGCGCGCCATCAATTTCCGGCTGGTTGAGCAATGCTTCCGCATTCTCCGGCTTCACGCTGCCACCGTACAGAATGCGCAGCGCATCGGCCACCGGCCGCCCAACCAGCCGCGCTACCTCGCTGCGGATCATCAGATGGGCTTCAGCGGCAATGGCAGGTGTAGCCGTTTTTCCCGTCCCAATCGCCCAGATGGGCTCATACGCGATCACCATCGGACGCAGCTTGCTTACGTCGATCTGATGGATTGCGCGGCTGATCTGCCGGCAGCAAACATCTTCCGTCTTGCCGCCCTCTCTTTGTTCCTCGTCTTCACCAATGCAAACAATCGGGACCAGCTGGTGTTTGAGTGCAGCGATCAGTTTCTTGTTGACCGTCTCGTCGGTTTCACAAAAATACTGACGGCGCTCGGAATGGCCAAGGATGACGTGGCTGACGCCCAGGGCAACCAGCATCGAAGCAGAGATCTCTCCGGTATAGGCGCCCTCCTCCGCGAAATGCATGTTCTGCGCGCCCACCGTTACCTCAGAGCCTTTCACCGAGTGCAGCGCGGTCGCCAGATCGACGGCTGGAGGGCAAATCACAATTTCGCTCCGCGTCGAGCCTTTGACCAAAGGCAAAAAGGTATGAAGGAAGCTCTGTGCCTCCGTGGGCGTCTTATACATCTTCCAGTTGGCGGCGATTAAGAGCTTACGCATGCTTTGGGGTTCTCAATGGTTATCGCGCTTCTTGTGTTCCTTGACCAGATTGTAGAGCACAGCAAGAGTGTGTTTCCTATCCAGCTTGCCAGCCAGGCGAACTACCGTCCAGCATCCGAGAAAGCCGAACACCATGTATCCGAGCCCGGCGAGGGTCAGCACGAAAGACATCGGCTTGCCCGCGAGCCAGTCGCCGAAAACGCTGACCGCATTGAGCGTGGAAATAAAGCCCATCAGACCGCCCAGGGGGAAAGCGATAAGCCCCAGGCTGACGCGATACCGGTATCCCCGAAGAAACTGCGTGAAGGTTGCCAAAAGCCACGCGGCCAACGCCAATACCATTCCAGCAAGGAGGACCAGCAGCGGCAGTTCGAGACTAACGACAGCCATGTTCTATGAGCTGGAAGCTTCGGAGAGTGCTTCGACGCCAGGAAGGCGCTTTCCTTCGAGAAACTCGAGCGATGCACCGCCACCGGTTGAAATATGCTTGATCTTGTCTGCCACCCCGGCCTGCTTGACGGCAGAGACGGAATCGCCTCCGCCGACGATGGTGATGGCGCCTGCGTTCTCGGCTAGCGCCTCCGCGACGCCGGTGGTGCCCCGGGCAAATGCCGGCATTTCAAATACCCCCATGGGTCCGTTCCAGACGATGGTCCGGGCTTTGGCGATTTCTGTCGTAAACAACTCCACCGTGGCCGGCCCTATGTCGAGCGCCATCCAGCCGGCAGGGAAGGGCCCGTCGCCCTCGAAGATTTGGGTATCGGCATCGGCTGCGAATTTGTCGGCCAGCACGTGATCGATGGGCAAAAGAAAACGCACACCTTTCTTTTCGGCTTCCTTGAGCGCTTCAAGAGCCACATCCAGCTTGTCGGCTTCCACCAGCGATTTGCCCACGTCTTGACCCTTCGCTTTGAGAAAGGTGTAAGCCATGCCGCCCCCAATGAGCAGTGCGTCCACCTTGCTCAAGCAGGTTGTGAATGACCTCGATCTTGTCGGACACCTTCGCCCCGCCGAGGATCGCTACGAACGGCTTCTCCGGCGCTTCCAGCGCTTTCCCCAGGTAGTTCAGCTCCTTTTCGAGCAACAACCCGGCTGCGGACTGGGAGACGAAATGGGTGATGCCTTCGGTCGAAGCATGTGCCCGGTGAGCGCTTCCAAAGGCGTCATTGACATAGACGTTGCAAAGGCCGGCGAGTTGACGCGCGAAATGCTGGTCGTTGGCTTCCTCGCCGGCATGGAAGCGCAGATTCTCAAGCAGCAGCACCTGCCGCGATTCCAATTGCCGTGCCATCTCAGTAGCCACGTCGCCCACGCAATCGGGGGAAAAGGCGACGTTGACCGATTCGCCCAGCGCGTGGTCGAACAGGGTGCGCAGCCGGTCTACCACCGGCCGCAGGCTGTATTTAGGATTCGGCTTGCCCTTGGGACGCCCCAGGTGCGAAGCCACAATCACTTTGGCGTGATGGCGTAGCGCATACTCGAGCGTGGGCAGGGTTTCTTTGATCCGCGTATCGTCGAGAATCTGCAGACCGCTGTCAGAGAGCGGTACGTTGAAATCAACCCGGACAAAGAGATATTTGTTGTTCAGCTCCAGGTTGCGGATGGATAGTTTTGCCATGGCAGTTCCTCAGCAAGTCTGTCGAGAGCTGCTTCTGATCGTTTCGCTCTGTCTCGTCTAAAATGCTCTCGCGCATCGCTCCGCAGGGAGAACTGATGCATTAGAGCCCCGCTTTTTCGAGAAACAACACCAGGTCCCTCACCCGGTTGGAGTAGCCCCACTCGTTGTCATACCAGCTGATGACCTTGGCCATGTTGCTGCCGACGGTCTTGGTGAGAGGGCTGTCGACGATGGAGGAAAGCGGATTGCCCTTGAAGTCGCTCGAGACCAGCTCGTTGGTTTCGTAGCCCACGATGCCCTTCATCGGTCCCTCGGATGCAGCCTTCAGAGCCGCGTTAATCGATTCCTTGGTCACCGGCTTTTCCGAGGTGAACGTCAGGTCGACCACGGAGACGTTCGGCGTCGGAACGCGGATGGCGAAGCCGTCAAGCTTGCCTTTGAGTTCGGGCACTACCAGGTGCAGAGCCTTGGCCGCGCCGGTCGAGGTGGGGATCATGGAGAGCGCAGCCGCGCGTCCGCGGCGCAAATCCTTGTGCGGAAAGTCGAGGATCACCTGATCGTTGGTGTAGCTGTGAATGGTGGTCATGATGCCGGAGACAATGCCGAAGGTGTCGTTGATCACCTTGGCCAGGGGCGCCAGGCAATTGGTGGTGCAGGACGCATTGGAAATGACGTGATGTGCCTTGGGGTCATACTTCTTTTCGTTCACGCCCAGCACGATGGTCAGATCTTCGTTGGTCGCGGGAGCGGAGATGATCACCTTCTTGACCGTGCCCTGCAGATGCGCCTTAGCCTTGGTGGCATCGGTGAAATGTCCGGTGGATTCGATGACCACCTGGGCGCCGACCGAGGACCAGTCCAGCTTGGCGGGATCGCGCTCGGCGTAAACCTTGAGCTTCTTGCCATCGACGGAAATGAAATCATCGCCCGCGGTGATGGTATGGTGCAGGTTACCGAGGATGGAGTCATACTTGAGCAGATGGGCCAGCGTTGCTGGACTGGTCAGGTCATTGACCGCGACAAATTCAATTTCAGGATTGCCGAGCGCGGCCCGGAACACGTTGCGGCCTATACGGCCAAAGCCATTGATGCCAACCTTTACAGCCATAAACTTTGGGATCTCCTTGAAGGTGGGTAAGGTTTTGCGTGCGTGGGTGTAGACAAAATTGGCGAGCCACTTTGGGCATGAGCGCGAAACTTGAGTGTACCAAAGAGCCGTTGCCTGGTAATGGGGCACGGCATTTGCTGCGGTGGCGGAATTTGTGTTACATCCTCATCATGCGCTTATGGATGCGCGCCCGAATGAGACGACGTGGCAAGCGCGGAGTGAACGACTCGGAATCGACAGGCAAAATCGGACAGGAGATTCCAGCCAACCAGCCGACGCCTTTACAGCCCATGTACCCGGAAGACGAACGCAGAAAAGCGAACCAAGACGGAGCAGCGGACCTGGACAAGAATCCGGCTCGGACGCCCGAGCCTCCTGTGGTCAGCCCTCCCGCCGTTGCCACTGCCGCGATGAAAGAGGAAGAAGGCGCGCCTTCCGGGGACGTAACCGTGCCGGAAGGGGATACGGCAGGTGCGACCCCGGTGGCGGGAAAGCTGGTGGTCGAGACGCAGCCGGAATCGCCGTCCGTGCCCCCTCCCGAGTTGCCGTCCGCCAGCCAGAAAGATCTCAAAGGCTACGTGGTGTTGGCCATCGGCTTGCCGGGGTCGGGTAAGACCACCTGGTTCAAGCGCCGTGGCGTGACCCCGCTTTCCAGCGACATGCTGCGCAGCATCCTGTTCGATGACATCACCGAGCAGCGCTACCAGGGACTGGTATTTTCCACTCTGCGATCGCTGCTCCGCGCGCGCCTGATCGCCAAAATGCCGTGGAACTACGTGGACGCGACCAATCTCTCTGCCCACGAGCGCCGGCAGTGGATCAAGATGGCCAAGAGCTTCGGCTATGAGGCGCAAGCCGTCTTCTTCGACGTTCCGCTGGAAGTGTGCATGGAGCGGAACAGCCGCCGGGAGCGCACGGTGAGCGATGACATCATGCGCAAGATGGCAGAGCGCCTGCGTCCACCCAGCTTCAAAGAGGGTTTCAGCAAGATCACCATGGTGCGCGTCAAGGGCGCGCCGCCGCTCAAAATGGACGGGGTCGAAGTGGAGCCGCCACCCTCTTGATGTCCCGGAGGGACGGATAATTCAGGGCCTAGCGAGGGTGTGTGGACCCCAATTCCAAACTCAGCCTGCCCCGGCCTGCCGTGGGTCCCGCAGGGACGTCTGAACTTAGCCCAGGACGTAAGTCCTGGGTTTTATTCGACGCAGGTCGAAAAGTCCCGTAAGGGACGGCTGAAAGTTGTCCCGGACTGAGTCGTTGGTTTTTCAGCCGCCGAGTTCGGCCTGAGGTACGTCTTTCTCATCGTTGACGCAGAATTCGATGCACTCAAGGAGTGGCCGATTGACGGGAAGCGCCCACGAGCCGGCCATTGCCTTCGAGCAAGTCGGGCTGACCACGCCCGACGGCCGCGTGATCCTCGACCAAATCGACCTCCAAGTCCCGACAGGTTCCACGACCGCGCTGCTGGGCCGTAGCGGCTCTGGAAAGACCACTCTGCTGCGCATGGTGAATCGCTTGATCGAGCCCACTGCCGGCCGGGTGATGGTTGAATCCAGGCCCACCTCCGATTGGGACCCGATCGCCCTGCGGCGGTCGATCGGCTACGTCATTCAGGAGACAGGTCTCTTTCCCCACTTTGACGCTGAGCGCAACATCGGGGCGGTACTCGAAATCGAAGGCCGGCTCAGGCAGGAAATCGCTGAACGTGCGCGGCAATTGTTTACCCAGGTGGGTCTGGACTACGCAACGTTTGCCCGTCGCTTGCCCTACCAATTGTCTGGTGGCCAACGCCAGCGGGTCGGCCTTGGCAAGGGCGCTGGCGGCCGAACCCAAACTGCTGTTGATGGATGAGCCCTTCGGGGCACTCGACCCGCTGACCCGCGCGGAAATGCAGGACATGTTGCGAGCGTTGCTCCGGCGCCTCAACAAGACGGTGCTGCTTAGTCACCCACGACTTGGATGAAGCACTCTACCTGGCCTCTCATATAGTGTTGCTGGAAGGGGGCAAGGTGGTAGCCAATCTTCCGGCGAATGAATTTCCCGGCTCGCAAATTCCGGCGGTGCAGAGCTATGTACGCGCCGTGCACCGGGACGCTCCAAAGGAAAACAAATGCCCGGCTTCTTAGCCCAACACGCGTCCGAGATCGCCGAACTGACTCTCGAACATCTGTGGCTGACCGGATCGGCCATGTTGCTGGCTGCGGCCATCGGCGTGCCCACAGGCATCTGGCTGACGCGGCATCCGCGCTGGGCTAAGCCGGTGCTGGGGGTGGTGAATATCATCCAGACCATTCCCAGTCTGGCACTGTTCGGCTTTCTGTTGCCCTTGCCGTGGATTGGCGATCGCGCGGCGCGCATCGCTATCGCTGCCCTCACTGCGTATGCGCTGCTGCCGATCGTGCGCAATACTTACGCCGGCATCGAAGGGGTTGATCCCACCGTGCTCGAGGTAGCCAAGGCGCTGGGCATGACCAGTGGCCAGAGGCTGCGCAAGGTGGAGCTTCCGCTGGCGGCGGGTTTTATTCTGGCCGGGCTGCGCACGGCGACGGTGCTGGCGGTGGGTATCGCCACGATCGCGGCGGCGGTCGGGGCTGGAGGTTTGGGCGAGTTCATTTTCCGCGGCGTTGCCTCAGTCGATAATCGGCTGGTGCTGGCCGGAGCGATCCCGGCGGCCTTGCTGGCGATTGCCGCCGACACCGGGCTGGGCTGGGTCGAGAGCCGGCTGAAAGTGCCGGCCCCGGGACGAACGTGATCATCCGTATTTTCGTCAGTATTCGTGCTCTTGGCGATTGCTGCCTGCGCTCCACCGCGTCCCGATTATCCGGTGATCGGCGCCAAGAATTTTACCGAGCAAGTGGTTCTGGGCGAATTGCTCGCCCAGCACATCGAGGCTGTGACCGGCATGAAGGTGGAACGGCGGTTCTATCTCGCCGGCAGCTACATCTGCAACCAGGCGTTGATCGCGGGCCGCATCGATTCTTATGTCGAGTACACCGGGACCGCGCTGACCGCAATTCTGAAGCAGCCAGTGGATAAAGACCCGCAGCAGGTGCTGGATACGGTGCGGCGTCTCTATCAGCAGCGCTACCAGGTGGCGGTCACGGAGCCGCTGGGATTTGAGAACACCTTCGCCATGGTGATCCGCGGGCAGCAGGCCCAGGATCTTCATATCACTACGCTGAGCCAGGCGGCGCGGTACAGCCCGCAATGGAAACTTGGAGTGGGCTACGAATTTGAGCAGCGGCCCGACGGCTTGCCCGGCCTGCAACAAGCCTACGGCTTGAAGTTCGACGGTTCGCCAAGGCTTATGGATTTAGGATTGCTCTACCGGGCACTGAACGGACGGCAGGTAGACATCATCGCCGGCAACTCGACCGACGGTCCCATCAAAGCCTTTCACCTGGCGGTCCTGCAGGACGATAAGCATTACTTTCCTCCGTACCAGGCGGTCCCGCTGGTGCGGCAGGAAGCGCTCGACCGCTGGCCGAAGCTGCGCGCGGCTTTTGCCGGCCTGGCCGGCAAGGTGACGGCAGAGGAAATGCAGACCATGAACGAGGCGGTCGACGGGCAGCATCGCGATCCGGCGCAAGTAGTAAGAGAATTCCGCCAGGCCCACGGCCTGTAGCCTTGAGTCTATCGCGACCAGCGACCCTGGATACCACAGAGTGATTCTGATGTTGCGGCTAAGTGATTCGGAGCGTAGATCGGCGGAATCAGATCTGGCGAAACCGAGCAGATATGGCACTCAGTTCATGTCGGGCAGATCCAGAGGCGAACGTTATCGAGACGGTCGACGTGCAGCATCGCGATTCGGCGAAGTAGTGAGCGAATTCCGCCAGTTCCGCAGTCTGTAGCTTGCTGTCGAACAGCGAACCTGGGGCCCCACATCTCGCTCGTATTTTGCGAGATGTGGGATACCACATGATGCGAGGTTCGTGACTAGACAATTCGGACGGGAAAATCTAAATGACAGAACCATGGCTACAGGGCACGCTAACCGATCTGCCGGTAGTGCAACGAGCGCTCATCCACTCGCTCCAGATGGCGCAGGAAGACACAGCCAAATGGTGCAGCAGCCTCGACGACCGCGAACTGCACGCGCGGCCATTTGGACTACCCTCGGTCGCATTTCAATTGCGGCACATCGCCCGCAGCCTGGATCGCTTTTGCACCTACGCGGAGGGCACTCCGCTCAATCACAGACCAACTAGCAGCCTGGCAAGTGAGATGGAGAACAACGGAACCCGCGAGTCCATCTTCAGCGAATTGGAAGCCAGCCTGGAAAACACGCGCCGGCGTTTAGACGCGATCGTCCGCCAGCCGCTCGACACCCCGATAGCAATCGGGCGCAAGCGCTTGCCCACCACCCTTGCAGGGCTGCTGGTCCACGCCGCGGAACACACCCAGCGGCACGTAGGGCAGGCGATTACTACCGCCAAGGTGATTGTGGCGCAACGCGCCTAACCAAGCTCCGGGAAGACTCGGTCGATAATGTGGCCCATCTTTTCCTGCTTCACCTGAACATAGCGCTCGAAGCTTTCCAGCGGCTCGACCTCGGCAGAGATGCGTTCCACCACTCGAATACCAACGGATTCCAGCGCCTCGACCTTATCCGGGTTGTTGGTGATGAGGCGGACGGAGTTCACCTTGAGCAGCTTCAAAATTTCCGCGGGCAATTCAAATTCGCGGCAATCCGGCTTGTAACCCAAGCCGGAGATTGGCTTCGACCGTATCCAAGCCCTGGTCCTGCAATTCGTAGGCGCGCAACTTGGCCATCAGTCCTATGCCGCGGCCCTTCCTGTTGTTCATAGAGCAGGATCCCGGCACCGGCTTGCGCGATCGTCCGTAAGGCCAGTTCTAATTGCAGACGGCAGTCGCAGCGCAGAGAACCGAAGACATCTCCGGTAAGGCACTGCGAATGAATGCGAACCACGGGCGGCCCGCTATGGATATCGCCCAGTACCAGCGCAATCGCGCCTTCGATTTTTGTGGGTATCGCAGTGGTTCCCGGCTGCAGGGTTCCGGGTCGATCCGCGTACCTTCAAAGCCGAGAATACGGAAATGACCCCAGCGGGTCGGAAAATCCGCATCCGCCACCTTCTTCACACTTTCCAATGGCATAGTATCAATTAGAGCCTCTCACCGGCCTCGTGTCCAGCCAGCGTAAAGTAAGAGTGTGAATGAGACCAGGGTCGTCCTCATCTCATTGCTGATCAAGCTGGGCGTAGCTGCTGCGGTGTCGGCGGTGACCGCCAGGGCGCTTACCTTTCAACGCCTGTTGTTCGCCGATCGCCGCACCACGAGTCAGACCATTGGCCTGCTGGCCTTCCTCTGTATCCCGCTGACCCTGGGGGTGTGGATTCGCTTCATCGTGCCCAACTTTTATGCCGCAGACATCGGCTTTGAAACGGTAATCATCCTCGGCATTCTATTGGGCCCGCTCTCCGCCCTCTTTGGCGGAGCGGTGCTTTCCTTGCCCGCCATGTTGCATCACGAGTATCTAACCCTGCCCTTCTTCCTTGCCGTGGCCGCTGTTTCCGGCCTGTATGGGCGGGCCGTGGAGCCGGAAGAAGTATGGTCCTTTTCCCCATTCGTCGACCTCAGCATTTATCGCTGGGTGCGCCGGAATCTGCGCAAACCACGCTTTGATCGCCAGATCCTGTTGCTGATGCTGATCGTGGGTATGCAAATGGTCCGCATGTGGCTGGCGCGGCTTTATCCGGGGTGGCTGTTTAGCCTGGATTCCTCCAGATTCGCGGTAAGAGTCTGCATCTGGGTGGGCGCCGCAGTGGTGGTGGCCATTCCTCTGAAAATCTGGAATGCAAGCCGCATTGAGATCAAGCTGAAGGAGCAAAAACGGCTGGTGCTGGAAGCACGCTTCGACGCCCTGCAGCGGCAGATCAACCCGCACTTCCTGTTCAACACCCTCAATTCCATCGCTTCGCTGGTCCGCTTCCGGCCCGAAATGGCGCGGGAGATGATCGTGCAATTAGGCAACATCCTGCGCGCTCTGCTTAAGGATCACGATTCGTATGTGCCGTTCCGCGAAGAACTGACCTTTACCGACGACTACCTGGGCATCGAAGTGGTGCGGTTTGGGGCGGAGAAGCTGCGCGTGGTGAAGGAAATCGATGCCGCGACTCTGGAGTTGCTGGTGCCTTGCATGCTGCTGCAGCCCCTGATCGAGAACAGCATCAAGCATGGTCTGGAGCCACGTCTGCAGGGAGGAACCATTACCTTGCGCAGCCGCATTCAGGGCGCCAAGATGGTGGTCGAGGTGGAAGACGACGGCGTGGGCATGGCCGAGGGCCGGGCAAGCGAAGTAGGCTTTGTCAGCCGGGGAGCGGGCATCGGCATGCGCAATGTGCGCGAGCGGCTGGAGGTGCTCTACGGTAACAGCGCCCGCTTCGAAGTATTCAGCCGCCCCGGACGGGGAACGCGCGTGACGCTGGAGATACCGATGGCGCCGAACGTCGTGGTGCTGGCGGATCAGACCTCGGCCCGCGCCAGCACCCTCTCGTAGTACTGCTCATAAACCGGGATGATGCGTGAGGCACAATAGCGATCCTGGGCCGCTCGTCTGGCGGCTTCCCCCATCGCGGTGAGGCGAGCGTCTTCGGTCAGCAATTCGATGGCTCCGGCAGCCATGGCAGCGACATCGCCGACGGCGAAAAGGCGGCCGGTTACGCCGTCTTCGATCAATTCCGACACGCCCCCGACGCGGGTGGCGATGGTGGGAACCTTGCAGGCCATGGCTTCGAGTGCAGCCAGGCCGAACGACTCCAGTTCACTGGGCATGAGCATCAGGTCAGCCACCGGCAACAGTTCATGGACTCGCTCCTGTTTGCCCAGGAATTGGACCTGGCTTTGGATGCCTTTGCTATTAGCGAGCCACTCCGCCGAGGAACGGTCTGGCCCATCGCCTACCATTAACAAACGTGCGGGCATCTCTTGGGCGATACGGGAAAAAACCTCGACCACATCGAGGATGCGCTTCACCGGCCGGAAATTCGAAAGATGGAGCAGGATTTTTTCCTCCGGGTCGGCATAACGCGCCCGGGCGTCGGCGCGCCGCTCGCCCAGCGGTTTGTATTCGTCGCAGTTCACGAAGTTGGGAATGACTTCGATGGGCCGCAGAATGCCGAAGTCGTGCACCGTTTTCTCCCGCAGGTAATTTGATATCGACGTGACCCCGTCGCTCTCTTCGATGGCGAAGCGCGTAATGGGCAGGTACGAGCGGTCAAGCCCCACCAGGGTGATGTCAGTGCCGTGCAACGTGGTGACAAAGGGCAGATGTCTGCGTTTGGCCAGCATCTGGCGGGCAAGCAGTGCGCACACCGAGTGGGGAATGGCGTAGTGCACGTGAAGCAGATCGAGATCGTAGTATTCGGCCACCTCGGACATGCGTGTGGCCAGTGCGAGATCGTAGGGAGGGTATTCGAAGAGGGGATAATTGGAGACCGGCACCTCGTGATAGAAAATGCCTTCTTCCCGCCCGGTGAGCCGGAACGGTTGCGAATAGGTGATGAAGTGCACCTGGTGGCCGCGCGCCGCGAGTTCAATACCCAGTTCGGTCGCAACCACCCCGCTGCCGCCATAAGTCGGATAACACGTAATGCCGATTTTCATCTTTGAAGCCCCTTAATCCCGCCACGGCAGAAAACCGCAGAACTCTCCATCCGGATCGGCATCGACATTTTCCTGACCGGAGCATAGGTAGTGGAGGGACCTGCAGCTCTATTTTAGGTTGCAACTAGAATTCTTAGGTTGCAACTGAAATCTCCTCAGTCTCCCAGCTGATGAAAATCGATAAGCGCCAGCTCCGAGTCATTCCTCAGTGCTTCAGGAATAACCGCGAGCAGAGCACTGCGCTCTACCTCCCGCGACGCCCGCAACCGCGTACGTGCCTGGTCCAGCGCGCGAGTCGCTATAACCCGGATGGCAAACCAGCTCCCATGTACCTGCAGGCATGGCTTGCAGCAGAGAACGCAACACCGAATCATCGAGGATTCCCGTGGCCAGCAGGCCGATGGAACCGTCGGCGGTCATCATATCGTGCTCCGCGGTTAGCCTGGAGAACGCTCGTGCCTGGGTTCGCATGGCATGCACCTGCAAGCGGCGTAGCGCTGCCGGCAGGCCGGGTGGCTTTGAGGCTCCACCACGGTTCGAATGGATTGCGGACACAGCGCACCCCACAATGCCGCGCTGCCCGCAGCAGCGGAGCGAGCACCCGGGGAAAGGCGTGGACATGTTTGTGGGAGTCGATGTGGCTGACGGTGAGTCCGCTCGATTGAATCCGCCGTATCTGGGCGATGGCCTCGGCCTCGATCTCCTGCTCGCGGATGCGGCCGCGCAGACAGATCAGCTAAAAAGCTTCCCACCGTGGCCCGGAAGGACGAGGGCGTCGCGGGGTCGAGCAGGGAAGGCACTTCACCCGGGCGCAGGCAAGGGGACCCGTCGACCAGCACCACGTGACAGCCGACCGCCAGCCGGGGTTGCGCAAAGGCCAAAAAAACGGCGGGGGAGAAATAAGGGCCAGTCGCCATCAGCGTAGTGGAGCTGAGGGCGCCCGCCTGCTGCAGCTCAACGATGGCCTGGTTCACGCCTGGCGCGAGACCAAAGTCGTCCGCGTTGATGATCAGGCGTTTCACTTTCGCCAGTGTACCAAGCGACCAAACCCGTTCTTGGAGCATCGAAGATGTGAACGCCGGAGTCACCGCGGCGGTTAAGTATTAATATGTTCAGTCGATAGAGAGCGCTACAATGAATTTTCTTTGCGCGGGGGAGGATCCGCAAATCATGTTCGCAGGATGGCTGCAGCGCAAAGGGCCCGGGCCAGCCGCTGTATGCGTTGCTGCTCCTGCTGAGCCACGCCGGGCACGCCGCCTGGGGTGCCCCTACCGATAACGTCGTCCATCAAACGCCAAGCATTTTCGAGCCCCACTCCGGCCCGGCGCGGATGATCGAGCACTTGTCATTTTTTGTAATGCAAATCACGGCCGCGATTTTTATCGTGGTCGCTTCGCTTTTGGTGTTTGTCATCGTCCGCTACCGCCAGCGCGATCCCAGCGATGACAGCGAGCCGCCCCAGATCTACGGCAGCACGCAGATCGAATTGGCCTGGACGGTGATACCGATTCTCATCGTGGTGGTTCTTTTCCTCACCACGGCCCGCATTCTCTTTGCCATTCAGGATCAGAAGATGCCGCCGACCGCCCTCGACGCCGATGTCGTGGGCCATCAGTTCTGGTGGGAGTTTTACTATCCAAAATTAGGCTTTACAACTGCCAATGAGCTGCACGTGCCGCTCAGCACCGAGCAGGCTCCCATGACCACTTCGCTGCGCTTGCTTTCCGCCGATGTGGACCACAGCTTCTGGGTTCCTGCGTTGTTCGGCAAGATCGACTCCATTCCAAACCAGGTCAACCACATGTGGTTCACTCCGGATAAAGTCGGTATGTACGTGGGGCAATGTGCCCAGTTCTGCGGCGTGGAACATGCCAAGATGCTGCTGCGTGTCTACGTGCAGACCCCGGAAGATTTTGCCGCCTGGGTCAAAAATCAGCAGCAACCGGCGGTTCAGGATCCATCAGTTGCCGAAGGCCGCCAGGTGTTTGAATCACAGGCTTGTATCAGTTGTCATGTGGTTCGCGGCACCGCCGCACATGGACAGTTTGGGCCAGACCTTACCCACTTCATGAGCCGGGATACGCTGGCCGCCGGCGCGGCAGACAATACCCCTGCAAACCTCAAGCTCTGGATCAAGGATCCGGACTACATCAAGCCAGGAAGCCTGATGCCGGCGATGCAGTTATCTGACGATCAGATCGACAAGGTCGTCGCATACCTCACTACTTTGAAGTAGCTAACTCACGGGCCACAGCACACAGGAGTTTTCGGTATGGCTGATTCGACTCTACCCATTGGGGGCGCCATCGACCTCACCCCGCCGGGTGAGGTCTACGGAACGTGGCTCGAGCAGGTGCACTCCTGGGTGGTCACCGTCGACCACAAAAAAATTGGGTTGATGTACATCGCCTACGCACTGATCTTCCTGCTGGTAGGGGGCTTCGAGGCGATGTTGCTGCGCATTCAGCTGGCCGTACCTCACAACCACTTCATCTCTCCCGAGGTCTTCAACCGGCTCTTCACCATGCACGGGACCACGATGGTCTTTCTTATGGGAATGCCGTTGATCATCGGCTTTGCCAATTATCTGGTTCCCCTGATGATCGGCGCCCGGGATATGGCCTTTCCCCGGATGAATGCCTTCAGCTTCTGGATGACCGCGCTCGGGGGCTTGATGCTGTACTACAGCTTTATCGGCGGCGTGGGGCTGCAGGGGGCGGGGAGCGCACCCGATGTAACCTGGTGGGCTTATGCACCGCTTACGGAAAAAGCATTTTCTCGCGGGCATAGCACGGACTACTGGGCGCTGTCACTGATCGTCTCTGGATTCGGTACCATCGGCGCCGCGGTCAACATCATCGCCACTACCATCTGCATGCGGTGCAAAGGCATGACCATGTTTCGCATGCCGCTGCTGCCGTGGCTCTACCTGGTGGTCTCGGGAATGATTCTGGTGACCATCAGCCCCTTGACTGCGGCGCAGATCATGCTGACCATCGATCGCTATCTCGGTGGCCACTTCTTCGACTCCCAGGCTGGTGGCGCGCCCGTTGTCTGGAGCCATTTTTTCTGGATCTTCGGCCATCCCGAAGTCTATGTGCTGGTGTTGCCGGCATTCGCCATCGCCAACGAAATTATTCCCGTCTTCTCCCGCAAGGCGATCTTTGGCTACCCGGCTATGGTGGCTGCGTCTGCCGGCATTGGCTTGATCAGCCTGAGCGTGTGGGCGCACCACATGTTCACCGTGGGTATGACTTCGGCGCAGAACGCGTTCTTCGTGCTTTCGACCGGGCTGGTCGGGGTCCCCACGGGAATCAAGATCTTTAACTGGATCGCCACCATGTGGGGAGGCAAAATACGCCTTGCTACGCCCATGCTCTTTTGCGTTGCCTTCGTGGCTCAGTTCCTGTTTGCGGGCCTGACCGGAATCATGCTTTCGACCGCGCCCTGGAACTGGCAACTGCACAACTCCTATTTTGTCATCGCTCACTTCCACTACGTTCTGGTTGGAGCCATCGTCTTCTGCTTTTTTGGAGGGTTCTACTACTGGTTCCCGAAAATGACCGGCAAGATGCTCAACGAGCGGCTGGGCAAATGGCATTTCTGGCTGTTCCTGCTGGGCTTTCATATGTGTTTCGACCTTATGCATATACCCGGGCTGCTGGGTATGCCGCGGAGTATCTACACCTATGAACCTGGCCGCGGCTGGGATGGTTGGAACATGCTCGTATCCATCGGAGGCGGAATTCAGGCCGTCGCGACACTCATTTTTGTCTACAACATGGTGTACTCGTACTTCAAAGGCCGGGACGCCGGGCCAGACCCCTGGGATGCCTGGACGCTCGAGTGGGCCACCACCTCGCCCCCGCCCGAGTACAACTTTGCCAGCGCGCCGGTGGTGAACAGCCGCCGGCCGCTGTGGGACCTGAAGCACCCGGAAGACCCGGATTCACGGTACGAATGAAGCATGACAAAGCAATGAAAATGACAGGGTACAAACCATGAGCGCCACCGCCATTCCCCTGGCTCGCGGTAACGAAGATTGGGTGTTGCCTTATCACGGCACGGTTGCCATGCTGGCCCTGATCGTGGCCGAGATTGCTATCTTCGGTATCTTCGTGGTCGCCTACATCTATTACATAGGCAAGAGCCTCACCGGGCCCTATCCGCGCCAGGTGCTGGAGCTTCCCATCTTCAATACGGTATGCCTGCTCTCGAGCAGCCTCACTATCTGGATAGCGGAGCGTGCCCTGAAGAAGGGCTCGATGGGGGCTTTCAGCTTGTGGTGGGCGCTCACGGTGATTTTGGGCGCGATCTTTCTTGGCGGCACCGGGCTCGAGTGGAAGAAGTTGATTTATCACGACGGCTTGACCATCAGCACGAATCTCTTTGGCACCACGTTCTACTCGCTGGTCGGCTTGCATGCGAGCCACGTCATTATCGGCCTGACCATGCTTTCGATCGTGTTGATCTTTTCTCTCACCGGAAAGTTGAAGCGCGAGCACTCAAAACAGCTTGAGGTGCTCTCGCTCTATTGGCACTTTGTCGACGGGGTCTGGGTGGTGGTCTTTACCGTTGTCTACATCATTGGCCGCTGAAAGAAAGAGAAGCAAATGGAAGACCAACAGGAACACAACGGCGTTTCCGATGAGGTCGTGCAACTACCAGCCCCGACCGCATGGCCGATTGTATTGGCTCTGGGCCTGACTTTTGCCTTCGCAGGTCTGGTGACCAATGTGGGCATAAGCTTCCTTGGGGCAGTGCTCATCGTTGCAGGCTGCCTGGGATGGTTCCGTCAAGTCTGGCCGCATGCGCATCATGTTGCCGTGCCGGTCAAAGTGCAAAAGTTCAAGTTCACAACGGTGCGCACCAAGGTCGCTCGTATCGAGGTGGACGAAAGCCATCGCGCGCGTCTTCCGGTGCACACACCATCGGTGATGGCCGGGGTGAAGGGCGGCATCGCAGGTGGGGCGGCGATGATCGTTCCGGCAGTCCTTTACGGCTTGATCGCTTACCATAGCATCTGGTATCCGATAAACCTTTTGGGAGGCGCGGGAGTCGCCGGCTGGGCCAATCCAACCCTGGCGGAGATCACCCACTTCCGCCTCAGCGCTCTCATTACCGCCGTTATCATTCATGCCGCAGGCTCGCTCCTCATCGGCTTGCTGTACGGCGCCATGCTTCCCATGATGCCTCGCCATCCCATACTCCTGGGTGGCATCATCGCCCCGGTTTTGTGGACCGGCGTACTTCATTCCTCCCTCCCCCTCATCAATCCCTTTCTGGCTGACCGGATCGACTGGCGTTGGTTTGTCGTTTCCCAGGTGACCTTCGGGCTGGTAGCGGGGTGGGTGGTGTCGCAGCAGGTTCACATTCGTACTGAGCAGTTTCTGCCTTTTGCCGCGCGTATGGGATTGGAAACACCGGGCCTGATGGAGGAGCACCCTCCGGAGGATCGACCGAAGTGACCGCGCGCCTCCTCATGCTGTTTACCTGTATGACTATGCTTGGCTGCGGACCGCTTCCCGGCCGTCCCAAGCAGGGGCCGGAGGTGCCGCGCCCCGATTCTGTCACCGACTTTGCCACGCTCTACCGCCAGAACTGCTCCGGCTGCCACGGCGCCCAGGGAATGAACGGTCCCTCTTATCCGCTGGCTAATCCTAAGTACCAGGCGCTGGTCGATGAGCAAGTGCTACAGCAGGTTGTCGCCAAGGGGAAACCGGGCACACATATGCCTGCCTTTGCCATCAGCGCCGGCGGCAGCTTAACCGATCAACAGGTAGACGCGTTAGTGCACGGTATGCGCGGCGCCTGGTCCAAGCCAGGGATTTTCGAAGGAGCGAACCCACCGCCATACCACTCGGCCGCAACGCCAGACAATGCTCGCGGGGCGCAGGTCTACGCGACTTATTGCGCGAGTTGCCACGGTGTTGCCGGACAACAAGGCAAAAGCAAAGCTGGATCGATTACTGAGCCCGCGTTCTTGTCCCTGATCAGTAATCAGGCGCTGCGTACCGTGATCATTGCCGGACGCCCCGATATCGGCCAACCGGATTGGCGCAACGCGATGCCCGGCCATCCGATGAGCGATCAGCAGGTAACCGACGTGGTGGGCTGGCTCTCCAGCCAGCGTCCCGGCGTACAACAAGAAACGGCCGGAGGAGGCGCGCGATGAGCAACGAGAACGAAGTAAGCAGACGGTGGGTATTAGTGTCGATTGGCGTACTGCTCAACGGCGCGGTTGCTCTACTGATCGCCACCCCGATCGTTGGTTACCTGCTGGGACCGGTTCGCAAGAATGGCGGTTACGATTCCTGGATTGACTTAGGGGACGTTGGGCAATTCCCCATCGGCGAAACCCGGCTGGCCAGCTTCGTCAATCCTCAGAGCATGCCCTGGGACGGCGCAACTGCCAAAGCTGCCTGTTGGGTACGTCGCACGCAGGAACAGAAGTTCCAGATCTTCGCCATCAACTGCGCCCACCTTGGCTGCCCGGTGCGCTGGTTTCCGCAGTCGGAACTCTTTATGTGCCCATGCCACGGCGGCGTCTACTATGGCGATGGTTCACGTGCCGCAGGGCCTCCGCCGCGAGGCCTTTTCGAGTATCCCTGGAAAGTGCAAGACGGCAAGTTGCTGATCGACGGCGGCCAGATGCCGACGCTGGCAACCACCGCGTCGGTGCGGAAAGAGAGTTCCAAATGCACTGGTTGAAACGCACTTACGACTGGTTCGATTTTCGCCTGAAGCTGGGAGGGCCAATCACGGAAGCCGTGACGCATCCCGTTCCCCGGGATACGGCCAGTTGGTGGTATGTCTTCGGAAGCGCCAGTTTCGTTTTGTTACTGTTACAAATTGTCACTGGTATCCTGCTGGCGATCGTCTACGTCCCCTCTGCGGGCGAGGCCTGGAATAGTCTGCAAGTGTTGAATCATCAACTCCCGCTGGGATGGTTTCTGCGCGCCATGCACGGTTGGGGGTCGAACTTCATGGTGGCCGTGGTGCTCATCCACATGGCTCAGGTATTCCTGTTTGGCGCTTATAAATTTCCCCGCGAGCTGACCTGGGTCCTGGGCGTGTTTCTATTGCTGATGACTTTGGGCATGGCATTCACCGGCCAGGTGATGCGTTTCGATCAGGATGCCTATTGGGGTTTGGGGATTGGCGCCTCGATCGTAGCCCGGGTGCCGTTCATCGGCGGTCCTCTGGTCGACCTGTTATTGGGTGGACCGATTATCGCCGGTCCAACGTTAACCCGATTCTTTGCCCTGCATGTCTTTGTTATTCCCGGAGCCATGCTGCTGTTTGCGGGCCTGCACATCTGGATGGTGATCGGCCTGGGCATCAACGACTGGCCGATGCCGGGGCGCATCGTCCGGCGCAGCACTTATATTCAGGAGTACCACGAGCTGACCAAAAAGGACGGTGAGCCTTTCGTACCCGGGGCGGTGTGGAAGGACATGATTTTTTCCGCAGCGATCCTGTTTGCCGTAGCAGCGTGCGCGCTGATCCTGGGCCCCTTTGGCCCGACGGGTTTTCCTGATCCAACGATCATTCAAACCGTACCCAAGCCGGACTTCTTCTTCTTGTGGATTTACACCATTCTCTCGTTCCTCCCCGAGAACCTGGAGACGCCATTCATTCTGATTGCTCCGATCGTGGGAATTGGCTTCCTGCTGGCGCTCCCGTTTTTTGCCGGGGAGGGAGAAAAGAGTTGGCACCGAAGGCCGATCGCGGTGCTTTCGGTTACGGTACTGGCAGTAGGCTTTGCGGTCTGCCAACACCTGGGGACCTATACCCCCTGGAGTCCGCAGATGCAGGCGTGGAGCGGCGACACTGTCCCGGTACGTTACGTGCACGACGCCACGCCGTTGGGCAGGCAAGGCCAGATTGTTTTTCAGGAGAAGCAGTGTCGCAACTGCCATATGCTTGGCGGCGTGGGTGGCGAGCGTGGTCCGGCGCTGGATGGGGTAGCCACGCGCCTTACCTACGACCAACTTGTACGCCAGGTGTTGCAGGGGGGCGGGAACATGCCCGCTTATGGAAAGAATCTTTCCCCGCCCGAAGTGACAGCGTTGGTCAGCTTCCTCGAAACTCTGCATCCCGAGGGCCAGCGCCCAGCGCGGGACGCTTCGCGAAACTTCGTTAGCACCGGGGAACTCGACCCTCCGAAATCTGGTGGGCAATAGGGTCCAGAACAGCAGGTCCCTCCATCCTAATTCGCTAAGTGAACTGGAAACGCTACCCTCCCCTTTGTCATCTCGCCTGCCCCGGCGTGCCGTGGGACCGAAGCGGAGAGATCTCTGTGTTGACGACCTTTCCTGGAAATGTTTTCGACAGAGCGTAGTGCCGCACCCGCACTATAGTGAGAGTTATGTCAGACGGCGTATCACAGGCCGCATGGAGTTCCTGGGCCTTTCCCTTTTGGGCCACATCGGGATTGCTCGCGACTGCGTTGCTCTATCTCCGTGGCTGGAGCAGAATCCGCCGTACCCGGCCGCGCCTCTTTCCTCCCTGGCGCGCGTGGTGTTTCCTCGGTGGCCTCCTCGCCCTCTGGATAGCGATCGCTTCACCTCTCGATACCCTGGACAGCCTATTGCTGGTCGCGCATATGACACAGCACCTGATACTGATGTCGGTGGTGCCGCCGCTCCTGCTGCTAGGCGCGCCCGCGGTTCCACTCCTGCGCGGATTACCGCCCTCGATACTGCGCGATGGCCTCGGCCCCTTCTTCCGCACGCCGGCCCTGCACGGCGCGGTTCGCCTGCTCACTCATCCCATAACCGCATTCCTGGCCATGAATATTGCCTACCTCGCCTGGCATGTGCCGCAGGCGTACGAACTGGCGCTGCGCTCCCCTGGCTGGCATGAGGTGGAGCACGCCTGCTTTCTGGGCACGTCCTTGCTCTTCTGGTTTCCCGTAATCCAGCCATGGCCCAGCGTAAGCCGCGGGTCTCGCTGGATCATGTTGCCCTATCTCGTCGGCGCGGACCTGGTGAATACCGCGCTTTCCGCGTTCCTGACCTTCGCCGGCAGGGTCATTTACCCCAGCTACGCCAACGTGCCCAGGGTCTTCGGTTTATCCGCATTGGGCGACCAGGTGGCCGCGGGCGCTCTGATGTGGGTGATCGGCTCCATCTTCTACTTTGTGCCGCTGGTGGGGATCGCAATCCAGCTCCTCTCGCCGCCATCTCACCGCACTGTCCCCGCCACTTCAGAGATCTCGCGAGGAAATATCGTAATCCCGCCGCCAAGGCGTTTCGACCTTCTCCGGTTGCCCCTGATCGGCGCTCTGCTGCGCGCACGCTATGGACGGATGGTGTTGCAGGGCGTCGCCTTTGTGACCGCGGTCCTGGTGATTGCTGACGCCTTTTTCGGCCATCCCATGGGCGCCATGAATCTCGCCGGAGTCTTGCCCTGGACCTACGTCCGGGCTTTCGGCGTAATCGCTTTGCTGGTGTTGGGAAATATTTTCTGCCTGTCCTGCCCCTTTATGCTGCCGCGGGAGTTGGGGCACCGCTTGGGTCTGGCCCGTCTTAAGTGGCCGCGCTGGCTGCGCACCAAGTGGATCGCCATCGCGTTGATGATCCTTTTCTTCTGGTCCTACGAGGCCTTTGCTATCTGGGACCATCCCCAGCGCACCGCGTGGCTTCTGATCGCGTACTTCGCCGCGGCCTTTCTGGTCGACACCTTCTTTCGCGGAGCAAATTTTTGCAAATATGTCTGCCCGCTGGGGCAATTCAATTTCGCCGGCTCACTGCTCTCGCCCTTCACCCTCGAAGCCAAAGACCACGCGACCTGTGGGCGGTGCACCACCCACGATTGCATCGCCGGAAATCAGCACCAGCGTGGTTGCGAACTGCAGCTCTACATGCCACAAAAGGCCGGAAACATGGACTGCACGCTTTGCATGGACTGCGTTAAGGCCTGCCCCCATGACAACATCGGGCTCTTCGCCATCCCCCCGGTGCGCGATGTGCTACGCGACCCGGTGCGCTCTTCGATTGGCAGATTCTCATCGCGCATGGATATCGCCGTTCTCGTTCTGCTGGTCGTCGCCTCCGCATTCGCAAATGCATGGTGGATGGTGGCTCCAAATGCTTTGGGGAAAGACCTGACTGTGGCACTCTTTTCGGCAGCCCTGACGACGCTGCTGCTGCTGGCCGCGGTTCACGCGTCGAAGAAAGATCTTTTCTGCCGCTTCTCGCTCGCGCTCCTGCCCTTGGGATTGGCCATGTGGGCCGCCCATCTGCTCTTTCATCTCTTCACCGGCTGGGGCACCCTGGATCCCGCTCTCCATCAAGCCGCAACGGACGTAGGCTGGCATTTCCTGGCTCCAGCTCATTGGGGAGGGAAATTGCCGCTCTTGCCCGCCGATACTGTGCTATCAATACAGCTTTTCCTGCTGGATGCCGGGCTGCTTTTGACGCTATACCTGGGATGGAGACTGGCCCGGCAGTGGACTAAGCGCGCCGGTGGGGCCGTGCTCCTGTTATTGCCGTGGGCCACGACGGTTGCCGTAACCTACGCAACGGGCGTCTGGATCATGCTCCAGCCCATGCAGATGCGCGGCGTCATAATGAATCCATGAAGGCGCTCGGTCCGCTGGCCGCAGTCTTGATGCTGGGGATGTGGGCAACTGCGGCACTGGCCGATGGCGGGACCATTCTTCTGCATCAGGATGCCGGTGCGTTTACCATCACTCTGTTTGCTGCGCCCCAACCGTTGCGGGCCGGAGCGGCAGATTTTAGCGTGATGGTGCAGGATCGTGGTAGTGGGGAAGTGCTGCTGGATCCGGTGATTGATTTGACCTTTGCGCCGGAGGGGGCCAGCCCACCGCAGCAGACCGTGCGGTTGGCGAAAGGGCTAGCCAGCAATCGTCTTCTGCAGGCTTGTACGGTGCATTTCTCAAGTGCCGGCAAGTGGCGTCTGACGCTGCTTGTCCGGCGCGGAAACGACGAAGCTCGGTTGAGCACGGTCTGTTTCGTCGAACCCGATCACTCACGGTCCACATTGGTATGGTTTTATGTCCTGCTGCCGGTTGCCGTCATTCTGTTGTTCGCCATACATCAGTTTTTGAAGCTCCGCACCGAGGTGTCGGCTCCATGATCCATGCGCCAAATCCGCTCATTGCGATGGGGGTGGTAGCGTCGACCGCCGCCACAGACGCGGTCTATGTACTCTTCACCGCGGCGGTGGCCGCACGCCGCAGGACCGTCGCGGCAAGCTGGAGCAGCGTGTGGTATCTGCTCTCCGCCTTCGCCGTGATCAGCTACACCGGCAATCCCATCTACGTGTTCTTTGCTGGGATCGGCTCCTGGCTGGGAGCCTTTGGCGCTGTCACCTGGCTCGGCACCGCAGATGTGAAGAGTGCTTCCGCAAAGCCTCGCCCTTAGTCTTGCATTCCATCGCCGGTTGGTACCAGGAGATTTGCCGTGAAAGCAAAAAGAGCGTCCGGAAGAGTACGCGCCATTTATGGTAAGTTTTCCAAAGCGTCGCGGAGAGGTATTCTCGGGTAAAAACATGGCGGAAGCAAAGCACACCAAGTGGAACGACATTGAGGTAGAAAGTTTAAGCTCGACCATCGGCCGTCAATTAATTGTCGGGACCAACCTGATGGTAGCGCGCGTCCTGCTGAAGAAGGGCGCCAAGGTGCCTCTGCACAGCCATCACAACGAGCAGGTCACCTACATTCTCGAAGGTGCTTTGCATTTCTTCATCGACAAGAGGGAATTGACAGTCCATGCCGGGGAAGTGCTGTGCATTCCGCCCCACATGCCGCATGAGGCAATTGCGCTCGAAGACACGGTAGATCTGGACATCTTCACGCCCCCCCGCCAGGACTGGATCGATAAAGACGATGCCTACCTGCGGGAGGACGCAAAGAAGTAGACGAAAGGAACAACCGTGGATCTTGGACTGAAGAACCGCAATGTCATTGTCGCTGCATCGAGCGATGGCATCGCGCGAGCGGCAGCGGAGAAGTTTGCCGCCGAAGGCGCGAAGGTGGCCATGTGCTCACGCGACGCCAAAAAACTGAACGAAGCGGCAGCACAAATTCGCAAACAGTACGGCGCCCGGGTAATTGCTGAGCAGCTGGATGTAACCGATGAGGCCGCCGTAGAAAAATTCGTGAAGCAGGTGGCGCAGGAGTTCGGTGGAGTCGATGTTTGCGTAACCAACGCCGGTGGCCCACCACCCAAAATGTTCTTTGCCACCACTACCGAGGAGTGGCATCGCTCGATCGAGTTGAACTTTATGAGTGTGATCTACTTTGCCCGCGCAGTCCTGCCCTGGATGCAGAAAAACCAATGGGGCAGGCTGGTGACCATTACCTCCATCACCGTTCGCCAACCGGTCTCTGACCTGATCTACTCGAATGCGGTACGGGCAGGCGTTCTTGGCCTGATCAAGAGCCTTTCCAACGAATTTGGCAAAGACGGAGTCACCGTAAACAATGTCGGTCCCGGATTCACCGCGACCGAGCGGCTCAAGCAGCTCATCGCAAAACGCTCGAAAGAGATGGGCATGAGTCCGGCAGACTTCGAAGCCACTCTCGGAGTGGATGCACCGTTAAAACGCGTGGGTCAGCCGGAAGAAGTTGCCGACGCCATTGTCTGGCTAGCCTCGGACCGCGCCTCGTTCATTACCGGCCAGACACTGCTCGTCGACGGTGGCCTGTTCAAGGGTCTCTGAGGTAAGGATGGAATGGCAAATGAAATGTTTTTCCCAGCAATCTGACTCGTGTCGCGAGCTGGGAGACGAATGACCCGCATTCCTGTACCGGCAGCAAAGGCTTGGGTGCCCCAGACCCCCCGATTTCCTGTGATGCTTAGTGGGTTCCGCGCACTTCATGCGCCTTTCCTTAAAGAAAGGCGCACACGCAGTTCTTTCCAGCGCAGCGTGCAGGAAATTCGGGGCATCTCGCTCGTTTTTTGCGAGATGTGGGATACTGCGGCTCTGCGATCATGCTTCCTCATTACGATTACGATGCTGGTCGCAACTCCCGAAGCGATGCGCGCGCAAGCCAGCCCTAATATGGCTCCCGGCTACCAGCAGACCTACGACCGCATCCTGCAACAGATACGGCAAATCGCCATCTTCGACGACCACGGCCATCCCGGTTTTGCTGACGACAGCGACGTGGATGCGATGGCCTCGTCTCCCTCGCACCCACCGCTACGGCTGCAAAGCGACAATCCGGAACTCATCGACGCCTCGAAAGCTATCTTTGACTATCCCTACTCCGATAACAGCCCGGACCACCTTAAGTGGCTCATCGCGAAGAAAGCGGAGATGCGTCAAACCTACCCCGGCTATCAATACTTCGATCGCATTCTCGATAAGCTGAACGTGCAGACCATGATGGCCAACCGCGTGGCCATGCCCAACTACCTAGATCCCAGGCGCTTCCACTGGGTGTTCTTTGTCGACTCGTTTCTCTTTCCCCTCGACAACAGCGATCTCACCGCGCGCAACATCGATGAAGGCGTCTACATTCCTCTGCAGGAAAAACTGCTGAAACGCGAGCTTGGGCAGGCAGGCCTGAGTGCATTGCCCAAGACCTTTCCTGAGTACCTGGCTTTCGTGAGCAGAATCCTGGAGCAAAATCGCGCCCACGGCGGAGTCTCGATCAAGTTTGAGATTGCCTATTTCCGTTCCCTGCATTTCGACGATCCGCCTGAAGCTGCCGCCGCGAGCATTTATAACCAATACAACGCAGGAGGTAAGCCTTCCGCGGCCGAGCACGCCCTATTCGAAGACTTCATGTTTCGCTACCTGCTGCGAGAGGCGGGGCGCTTACACCTCGCCGTGCAAATCCACACCGCCGTCGGTACCGGCGACTTTTTCAGCGTGACCGGCGGCAACGTCTTGAGTCTTGAGAATGTGTTGCGCGATCCTCGGTACAGCAATGTGAACTTCGTTCTGTTGCACGGCGGCTATCCTTTCCAGGATCAGGCCATTTGGCTGGCTGCGCGAGAGAATGTCTATCTTGACTCCTCGCTGATGGGCCTTTATCTCTATCCCGCAGACCTGGCCGAGGTGCTGCGCCATTGGCTGCTGCTCTATCCAGACAAAGTGGTCTTCGGCTCGGATGCTTTCCCTTTTAGCGAAGCTATCGGGGCTGAGGAAAGCGATTGGCTGGCGATTGAGTCGGCGCGGAAAGCACTTGCAGCCGCATTGTCACGCATGATCCTCGATGGCGAGGTGACCGAACCGCGGGCCCTGCAATTCGCCCGTGCATACCTTCATGACAATGCGGCGCGTATTTATCCTGCGCCCTTGCAGTAGCTAATCTGCCGCCGCCTCCAGCGCCGGCGCCTGCTCCGCCACTTTCGCGCTGGTCACCAGGATCACTGAGAGTACGACTACCGCGCTCCCCGCAAGAATGAAGCCGCTCACCCGCTCATGCAGGACGAGCCATCCCAGAAAGACGGCCACTACTGGATTCACATAGGCATAGGTCGATACCTTCGACGTAGGCACATGATCCAGCAACCAGATGTATGCCGTATACCCGATCCACGACCCGCATACGATCAAGTAAGCGACCGCCCCGATGCCGCGCCCGGTCCAAACCACGTGGGAAAAATCTCCCGCCACCACGGCGAATAGGAAATTCGAAACCGCGGCCGCGGTGATCTGCCAACCAGTCGCGCTGAAGGGATCCATCCCCGATTGCCAGCGCTTCGAAAGCACGGAACCAAGCGCCCAGCTAAACGATCCGCCCAGCAAACTGAGTGAAGCCCACAGTTCCTTGCGACCCATGGCAGTGCTCGATGTCAGCTCAGGATAGAACAGGACAATGAGTCCCACCACACCAAGGGCGAGACCCGCTTTGCCCCGGCCAGAGATGCGATGGTGACCGAGCAGCATCGAGTCGAGAACCAGAAACCATAGCGGCGTGACGGCAACAATGAGAGCCGCCAGGCCGGTGGAGACGGAGAGCTCGGCGTAGGAAAGAGTAAGATTGCCGCCCATCAGCAACAGAACACCCACCACGCTGACCAGGGCAATTTGCTGTGGCGAATACCAGATCCTCCGCCCGGTCAATGCGCAAACAGCGAGCATGATGACGCCGGCAAGCGAAAACCGTACCGCGCACATGAGCGCTGGAGGAATCGACTGCACTGCGATGTCGATTCCCAGGTAGGTGGATCCCCAAAATAAGTAAACAAGGCCGAACGCAAGAATAATCTTCCATCGGTTTGGCTGCTGGGTTTCGCGCATGACTTTAACGAACGAAGATCTGCTGGGGCCTTTAAAGCCTACCGCGGTAAAGCACGTAACGGCAATTCGTGCTCTTAAGGAGACCCTGCCCCTAAGAACGGAGTTTTCGCCGGCTCTCTGTGCGTGAGAACTAAAAAGAAACCGCAGATCTCTCCACTGCGCTTCCACGGCAAGCCGGGACGGGTCGCTCCGGTCCCACGGCACGCCCCACGGCACGCCAGGGCGCAGCGGGGTAGGCGAGATGACAAATTTGTTGCAGGGAAGCTGACTGATTTTCCAATAGAGGTCCACAGGAAATCCGGGGTAGCGTACTGGAGAGATCTGCGGTTTTTTTTAGTTCTCACGCAGACTCTGAAGCCCGTACATAAACCGGAATGCATCCATGCTTTTAGTTCGCGTCAACGCAGATACTGATGAAAAGCGGCCTTCTATCTGCGTAGTGCATTGCAAGTCGAGCGTAAGGTGAATTCCAAGGACTCCCGTGGAATCTTCTCGATAAAAGGCTGAATAATCCAATTCAGGCCGCCAGGAACAGATCGCGAAAGCGATACCGATTCGATCTGCATGTAGAGGCCGCCGTCGCGCTCCTCATAGCTCCAATAGGTATTTTGCCGCCACAGAAAGCCGTGTTCCTCTTGAGGGCTGAGCGCGTGCTCGGAGGCAGTACCGGGCGATGCAATCTCCGAGATCCTGATGCTCCGCGAAAGGCTGTAACCATGCTGCTCATCGAGGTGCCCAAAGGTGATGTCGTAGGTTGTGTCCATCACCACGGTGAGCACGTGCTTCTGACGAATGCGCATAAATGCCTGCAGGCCATCCCCCTTTTGCTTGAGCACTCTTGCCTGAAGCACTTGCGGGGAAAAGTGTTGCGGATAGGCGCTGATATCCTTCATCAACCGCTCAAAATCTGAAGGTTTTGCCCCGGCCACAAAAGCAGTACCGCGCCAGTTGTGGAGCAATGCTCCGGGCAAAGGCGTACCGGTGAGAGGCGTGATTGGTTCGATAATCAGCTCTCCCTGTTGCAGGAGTTTCTCGTTTTGCGGAGTCAAGGGCGGCGCCAGGAAGTCATTTCGGGACTGGTGCTGCTGAGCGAGCCTCGACTCAACGGTTTTGACATAGGCGTTGAAGGCGGAAATGGCTTCCGCCGTGGGTTCCCCTGTCGCGCGGGCCGGAGCTGACAAGGGTCAACATTCCCATGAGAAACAAGAGAATTCGGAATTGTGGGATTTGCCGTATTGTCATCAATCTTTAACTTTAGCTGGTTCTCCCCCTGTCGACGTGAGCGGCTGTCCGTACTGTTCCGCGACACGCGTGACTCGAAATGACAAGTATTTTGTGCCGATTTAGGCTGATCGCCACTGCGTATTGTCAAGTGATTTCTGCCGTAGCGCTCGTTGTTGGCGCACTCTCCGAAGGATCAGGCTCCTTGATGGGTCCCCCGGCTTTGTGAAAAATGCCGCGGTATCTGAGAGTCGGACAAAACTTGCGTTGACTTTCGACCCCAATTCTTACAGTCTAGTAACCCAGAACCCAATAACCCAGCGAGCGCAACCGATGCAAGGGCCACCTTACCCGATTTATCGAAAGGGATTTGCCTATGAAACGCACTATGGTTGACACGAAATGTCGGAAATCGGTGAGAGGCCTAGCCGATACAAGATCCCACAAAATACTGAATCTCGCGGTTGTCTGCCTTCTCGTGCTTATGATCTCTTCGGCCATGCATGGCCAGGCCACGGGCAGTTTCTCCGGCAATGTCACTGATAAATCCGGATCGGGAATACCAGGAGCGACCGTCATCGCTACCTCTCAGGGAACCGGCCTGACGCGAGACACCAAGACGGACAGTGCTGGACACTACCTGCTCCCTTTACTTCCGGTCGCGACCTACACCGTGCACGTCGATGCGACGGGCTTTCAAAGCGCCGAATCCAAAGATCTGCGTCTCCAGATTGAAGAAGCCCGGGAACTCGACTTTGCGCTCGTGCCGGCCACCGTAGTCACCACGGTGGCAGTTTCCGGTGAAGCCGTAGCAGTCGAGTCAGCCAATCCATCTCTCGGCCAGGTCATTACCTCGCAGCAGGTCTCCCAGCTCCCCTTGAACGGCCGAGATTTTGTTCAACTAGCCACCTTGACGGCCGGCGCTACGGCGGAGACCAACCCCAACAGCTTTTTCACATCTGCCGCCAGCAGTGAAGTGGCCGCACGCGGACCCTGCTCGCTATCGGTCGGTGGCTCCCGCCCCAACAGCAGCGACTGGCTGCTGGATGGCGTCGACAATAACGAGCTGACGGCAGGCTGTATCTCGATTTTCTCCTCCATCGATGACATTCAGGAATTCAAGGTTTTGACCTACAGCTACTCCGCCGAATACGGTACCCGGGCCGGGCCAACCGTAATCGTCACCACAAAATCCGGGTCCAACGACTTTCACGGCACCCTCTACGAATTTCTGCGCAACACCTCTCTCGATGCGCGAAGCTACTTCGCCACCGCGGCGCAAAAGTTCAACCTGAACGACTTTGGCGGATCCGTCGGCGGGCCCATCAAAAAGAACAAGACCTTTTTCTTCGTCGATGGCGAACAAAAATTTCAGCTCCAGGATATTCCCTTCACCGGCCTGGTGCCTTCGCTAGCCATGCGCGCGGGCGATTTCACCAACGACCCTTTTGGCAATCCTGCTGCCCCTATCGTGAACCCGAACATGGTTGGGGCGAACACGAACCCACTGCTTTTTCCCAACATTTATTTCCACTGCGACGGCGCCGGAAATGCTCTCCCCGCCAACGCCGATGGAAGCCAGGCCCCGGGCACTGCCTGTAACAAGCTTCCAGCCAACCTCATCAACCCCATCGGCCAGGCGATGATCAACCTGTACCCTACACCCAATGCCAACAACGCCGGTCCAGGCATCAACTACGTGAGTCAACCCGTGCGCGAGTTGGACGATACCAGGTTCGATATCCGGCTGGACCAGACGTTTTCCGAAAAGGATAACGGCTTTGGCCGTTTCAGCTATGACCAGGCGTACTCCTTTGTGCCCGGCGGCTCACCAGGATTTGCCGAAGCGAACGCCTTCGGCAGCAATCAGCGCATCAGAAACCACGCGCGCAATATCGGCCTGGGCGAGACCCATGTGTTCAATGCCAACATGGTCAACCAGGCCACCTTCGGTTACAACCGGATCTTCGACTACATCGCCTCGCAAGGAACGGGCACCTGCATCTCCACCACGATTGGCGGCGGCATTCCCAACGCTAACCTGGGTTGCGCGGGCACCAAGTGCCTGCCCGGCCAATATAGCTGCGGCCTGGTTTCGACCGAGTTTCAGGGGGGCTATTGGTCCCTCGGCGATCGCGGCTACTCTCCGTTCCAGGGTGGAACCAACATCTTCTCTTTCCGCGACTCGCTGGATTACATCCACAATAAGCACGACTTCCGGTTCGGGATTGACTATCGCGCTAATCAAATGAACGTGGGTACCGAGGCTTTCCAGGATGGCTTCTGGATCGTCGGCGTCGCCGGTAACTTCACCGGTGTGAGCACGCCCGACCTGACTCTGGCAGGCAATTCAGAGGCCGATTTCCTGCTCGGGATCACGGGTCTGGCCATTCACGACCAGACATATGAGGGCCCGGTCGGCGGGCGCCGATGGAAGGTCTACCGTCCTTACGTGGAAGATAACTGGCGGGTCACCCCCAGCATCGTGCTCAATATCGGTTTCGCGTATGACATGACGACGCCCGTCACAGAGGAACACGGACGCCAGGCTGACTACATTCCCACGACTGGGCAGCTTCTGGTTTCCAACCAAAACGGAGTGAATGGCGCGGGGGGCATCAAGATGGATTGGACCGGCCTCGAACCGCGGATCGGCGGCACCTGGAAGGTGTTGGGCAGCGATAAGACTGTGCTGCGTGCCGGTTACTCCATCTTTCACGACTCCGCGTGGAGCCAGGGGGCCCAGGGTCTATGGCAGAACCCGCCCTTCCTGGGCGAGTACAGCGGCTTCGGTCCCCAGGGCTGCGCCTTTGCTACCTCTTACTGCGCTACTACCCTCGCACAAACGCCCACCGCCCTTAGTCTCTCCAACGGGTTTCAGCCCGTTCCCACGCCGCCCACCGCCGCGAGCTTTCAGGGAACCTTCGCCTACGAGCCCACGAATGCGAAGCATGGCATGGTGCAGCAATACAACGTGAACGTAGAGCGCCAGCTGCCCGGCAACATCGTACTGACCGCCGGCTATGCCGGCTCCCAAGGCACGCACATCCTGATCGTCGGCAATAGTCTCACTCCTTCCAGTCCGAATGCGTGCGGCACAGTACAAAACTACACCCTCGGTTGCAACTTCAATGGCTCGCCGTACACGTCGCCGTATATCGCGCCCAACTTCAACCAGATTCTTCTCTACGGGGACCTAGGAAAGACAGGCTATAACTCGCTGCAGATCAAAGCAGAGACCAAGACGCCCAAGTACGGCCTCTACGCTTTGTTTGCTTATACCTATTCTCGGACCTACGACAACGGGTTAACCGACGGGTTGGGTTCCGAGGTCAGCGCCCCCTTCTTCCCGCTTCCCAACTGGGAGAACCTGGATTGGGGCTTGTCGCAGATCAACCTCGATAACAGCTTCACCGGCAGCGTGATTTACGATTTGCCCTTCGGCCGCGGAAAGCAGTTCGGGGGCGATTGGAATCCCCTGACCAACGCCATTCTTGGCAACTTCCAGGTGACTCTTATCCAAAGAATCTCTTCCGGATTCCCAGTGCCCTTGATCGACAGCATTAACAGCTCCGGCACCACGTTCTCGTCCGGGGGCAATTCCTACAATTGGAACCGGCCTAACCAGGTCGCCGGTTGCAACTCTCACAACGCGGCCCACGGCAAGCTGCAGTGGATCAACTCATCCTGCTTTGTTGCGCCCCCCGCCGGCGAATTGGGGAATGCGTCGCGCGTGCCGGCTACCGGACCTGATTTTGTGAATACGGACTTCTCGATCATCAAGCAGATCGGCCTGCCCAGAGAGATGGGTTTGAATTTCCGCGCCGAGTTCTTCAACCTCTTTAATCACCCACAGTTTGGTTCGCCCGTGGCCGATGTGAGCTCGCCTGGATTCGGCTTCGTCCAGTCCACCGTGAACAATGGTCGCCTAATACAACTGGCCCTCAAACTATCTTTCTGAGGCTCTTGGCCTGGATTTAATCTCTCGTGCCCGCCCTCCCCGGGGCGGGTCCACACGGGAAAAACCCCCTCTTGCGGAGGAGTTTTCACCCGTGTCTTTTATCAGGGCACTCTCTTCTTACGGCCGTCGTGTCCGCTTGCAAAGACGGTGGGCAGAGTCACCCGCGACCCGCAATCGGAAAAGCAGAGGTCTAGCCAGCCCTCAGCCTCGTGCGGCAGTCAGCGAAAAGCCCATTTGACACATTCCTATATAGGAATGTAATGTTTGGTTATGGCAAGAGCGAGCACCACTTCAGACGCTTTCAACGCGGTTGCTGAACCCCGCCGGCGGGAAATTTTGACCTATCTTGCCGCAGCCGAGCGGCCTGTCGGAGAGATTGTGGCAGCCCTCGGCCTGGAGCAGCCTTCCGTCTCCAAGCACCTGCGCGTGCTCCGCGATGTGGGCCTGGTTCGAATGCGCTGCCAGGGCCGCCAAAAGCTGTACCAAACCAACGCTGAAGCCATACGCCCTCTTCACGAGTGGGCCGGAACTTTCGAGCGTTACTGGCAGCACCAGTTGAATCGAGTCAAACAACGCGCCGAAGCGATGGTCCGTCAGGGCTCACCAGATTTGAGTTTCCCAGACCGAAAGATTAAGGAGAAATAATGATTGCCACTGCCCAGACCCTCGAAGACTTGACCCTCACGATCAACCAGGAAATCCGCGTCCAAGCGCCCTTGGATGTAACCTTTGCCGCTCTGCTCGAGCAACTGGGACCCGGCAACGAGACGCCAGAAGGCAAATCGCTCAGCATGAAGATCGAACCGTGGCCCGGTGGAAGGTGGTACCGCGACCTGGGCGACGGCAACGGGCATTTCTGGGCTCATGTGCAGGCCATCAAGCGGCCCACACTATTGGAGTTCGCAGGTCCGTTGTTTGCCTCTTTCCCCTTCCTCTCCAACGTGCAATATCGGCTGAGCGAAGTGGATGGTGGAACGTTGATTGCATTCCGGCATAGCGCGCTCGGCGTCGTTGCTGAGGAGGACAAAGCAGAGGTGAACAAAGGGTGGGCCTCTGTGAACGAACGCGTTCGCAGGCATGCCGAGGCCAATCGATAACAGTTCGTATCGCGAGGGTGGAGAAACCCCATCCTTCACTCTCAGCTGATCGGGAGAGGAGGAGTGCCCGGTAGTCTGTTTCGGACGCCGCGGTCTAACGCGATAGCCCGCAACCAAAGCCGGGCGCCCCACATCCCCGATTTCCTGTGGAGCTTGGTTGGTTTCGCGAACTTCACGCGCCTTTCCTTGAAGAAGGCGCACACGCGGTCCTGTCCAGAGCAGCGCGCAGGAAATTCGGGGTATCTCACTCGCTTTTCGCGAGATGTGGGATACCACCGCACTCGACTCCAATTCTCAGCCCCAAACTAACCCATTGGAACGGGATGGGGTGTCCCCCTTTCGCAGAAGCGTACGTGGGCCGAAAAAGACGATCGAAGGTCCTCTCCTCATCTACACCCGGTGCGGAACCCAGCGCATCTAACCAGACGAACGTTATAGCTGGAGACGCGAGCTGAGCATGGTTTTCGTTAGCCTTACGCGCCTGAGACTTCGGTCTTTTCGTTTCGTCCCGGTGTTCGTAATTTATATGTTCCGCTCGGTAAGGCAGGTAAAGACGGCAGATGGATTTCAGCATGGAGCGCTGTTGGCTGACCGAAGGTGGACCTTCTGGACGATGACGGCCTGGGATACTCAGGAGAGTATGCGTCAATACATGACTGCAGGCGCACATAAAGCAGCCATGCCGCATCTTCTGCATTGGTGTGATGAGGCTTCCGTGGCGCATTGGAACCAGGCGGAAACTACGCTGCCGTCCTGGGCTGAAGCGGACAAGCGCATGCGCGAAGACGGCCGTGTGTCGAAGGTGCTAAACCCAAGCCCCCGGCAGGCCACCCTGAGTTTTCACACTCCGCGCACCAAGGCCACGGCAACCATTCGGCGGTCGTGAATTCGCCGCATGCGCGACGGGAGCGGTTCGTGTAACAGCGCTGGTTACCAAACTCTTTCCCCATCTTCCGCCGCCTTCCCGGCTGAGCGCGAGGAATGAAAAAAAGCGTACGGCTTTCCTATCCAGCGGTGAGTTTTTCCGCAGCCTCGGCTATTAATATTTATGCACCAAATGCAGGTGCGATCAATTCCTGCTCGGCTCGGTATTTGAAACGTAACGCGCCTAGTCTGGTTTCGTCGTGTACACCGAGAAGAAAGTCCCATTCGGTGAGTATTCGAGGTCTACGTTTCTCGTGTCGAGCATTCAGGTTTTCCCGCCGCTGCATTAAGACTCTTCCCCATCGATCTGGCGAAGAGTCCGTGAAAATTCCAAAATTAGTCTTGTCAGCTGCGGGGTACTGATGACCCCGATCCAAGAGTAGATCAGGGTCAAAGGCGAAGGCTGCAGGTTGATCCAGCCACATGCGGGTGTACTCAAAAGAGAACAATTCATCTTTGCCGCTCCGCTGACAGTGGAGATTGCCCATCAGCGCCGGCTGGTCGAACTTCTCAAGATCCGCATAAACCTCAACTGTGTCCGGGCCAGCCATCAACTACGTCCTTCAGGCCGAACAGGCTCGGTGACAGATTTCACGGTGGCCGGTCGCTTGGGTGCTCTCAATTTCGGCGTTATCTCTGCGTCCTGGAGCTTACGGCCCAATACATCATCCACCGCCAGCTTCGCGATATCCCCTTCAAGCCTCAAAGCTTGCATAACACGCGCATACGCGCCGAGCGAGACCGAGGGATCTCCCCGCTCTATTTTCGAGAGCGTGGGCCGCGTAATTCCAGCACGCTGTGCGATTAGCTCACTAGAGTATTTCCGTCGCAACCGGGCGAGCTTCAACTGGTTGCCGAACCCGGCAAGCAGCCGTGCAAGCCTGGGGACGAGCGCGCGAGTCTTCTCCATAACATAAACAATTTTATACAAATTATGGCAAATATGTAAAATATTATTTACATTATTGTGAGGAAATGGAAGAAGCGGATTAGGCCATGAACCTGCCTGTTCACGACCTAATCCGCTTCCTACCCAAACCAATACTAGCCAGAGCCCTCTTACCGCCTCTGGTCCCCTCCGTTGGGGCGTTGTGGACCTGCGGGCCGGGTCTGCGGGCGCGGAGCCGAAGCAGGTCTGTTCTGCTGTGGGGGCCTATTCTGCGGGGCCGGCCGATTGGGCGCCGAAGCAGGTCTGTTCTGCTGCGGAGGCCTATTCTGCGGGGCAGGCCGGTTTGCAGGAGGTCTAACCTGTTGTCCGGGTCTTGGTGTAACGGTCGGCCTCGGCTGCGGCCGATTAATCGGCGTACCCGGCTTTACCGGCTGGATCGACGGCCGTCCACCATTCGGCGGCCGGTAATTGTTCGGCGGGCGATTGTTAGGTGGCCGATTGTTCCCGGGCGGCCGGTTCCCCGGCCCGCTAATGGGATGGGTGAATCCGGGACGATTCCCTGGGCGCCCTGGGCGATTGATGGGTCTGGGTGGCCGATAGTTCGGTGGCCGATAGCCCCAATTGCCGCCAAAGCCCGGTCGGTTTCGATAGACCACAGGTCGGGGTCGATACCACGGGCTCGGTGGTCGATAGCCGCCGCCCCAACCGCCCCACGGGCCACGGTTGTAGTAAATCCGCCGGCCTCCCCAATTCCATCCCCAGCCACCCCAGCCCCACGGCTGGCTCACCAGGAGCGCGGTGATGCCAATAGCGATGCCAAAGGTGATCAACCCCGGGCCTGCGGATCCGGCATACACCACCGTGGGATCATATTGCGGCAGGTACACCACCTGCGGATTTGCCGGTTGGATCACGTAAATCGGCTGGCCTCCACTTTGCTGCACCTCCACCTGTTGCTGAGGAGTGCTGCGCAGTGCGCCCGATGCATAGGCCTGCGCCCGCAGACGCTGGATGGCCGCGGACACCTGTCCTTGATCTGCGGTGACGGCCGCGCCAATCGCGGCATAGTCATCGATATTCTCCGCCATCATCTCCACCACCTGGGGAAACGCGGCCAGCGCGAGAAAAGCCGGATCAAACCCCTGTTGCTGGGCGGCGGCGGTCAACTGCGATACGGAGAGATTCTGGTTCTGGCCCAGCCAGTTATCGAAGTCCAGAATCTCCTGCGGGTTGGTAGAGGCGGTCGTGATCTGAGCCAGCAAAGAGTCGGGGTAAAGCGCAATCGGCGCCAGTAGTTGGTCCAGCTCCTGCGGCGTGGGAGGCGGCGGACCCTGAGCCTGAAGGTCGGGAGCGAGACCCTGAAACACAAGCAGGCTCACTAATAAAAGAACGGCACACAGACTTGGTTTGCGCTGCATTAGATTCTCCGAACTCTCAATAAACCGTCCACCATACTACTGTAGGAGATGAGTATCCTGCAGATTGGCCGAGCTCTGAATGTGGGTAAAGCGAAATACGCCGGGGAACTTCAGACCGAACCCCAGACATCGGTCGAAACTGATATGCGATAACCAGATAAGCGCAAGCTGGCCGGCCAACGGCAAACCCTGCTTCCAGGCCATCAGGCCCAGGGCCAAAGGTAGCACGTAACTATGAATGAGATTGTAAACAGCGGCCGAGTCCTTGCCCGCAGAGCGCAGGTATCCCAGCAGAGAGAGATCCGGCACCAGGAACAGCAGCGCGAACATCCCCCAGTGAGCCGGAAACCAATGTTCATAAGCGACGCATTCAATCACCAGGGCAGCCAATCCCTCGATCCGGAGCAGAGCATCCGGGCGCGTAGGGTGGAGAGACTCCTTTGAGCCAGTCATGACCTCCACCCTAAGCCAAAAGGGAGGTATTGCGCGAGTCAGTGCCGTGGTCCTGGCTGCCGGTGCATCTGCCCGCATGGGGCGGGCCAAGCAGCTACTTCCCCTGGGCCGGAACACGGTGTTGGCGCTGACGCTCAAAAACGTCCTCGCCGCTCGGGTGGATGAAATGCTTCTCGTACTCGGTTCCTCCGCGATAGCCATCCGCCAACAGCTTCCACAGTCTCTCCTCGAGCGCTTCAAAGTGGTCGTCAACAAGGACTATGGACAGGGAATGGCGACTTCGCTCCGTGCGGGACTTTCTGCCCTGGATCCGCGCAGCGACGCCGCTCTCATCGTGCTCGGAGACCAGCCATTCATTCGTCCCCAGACGCTTGATCAAATTGTCGAAGGATATGGTCGCTCCCGGGCCCCCATTGTCATTCCTTCCTACCAGGGCGATCGCGGCAATCCCGTCCTCCTCGACCGCTCGGTCTTTTCTGAAGTCATGGCGCTGGAAGGAGA
The DNA here is from genome assembly GCA_963717225.1 of uncultured Acidobacteriaceae bacterium. Classification (GTDB taxonomy): domain Bacteria; phylum Acidobacteriota; class Terriglobia; order Terriglobales; family Acidobacteriaceae; genus PALSA-350. The sequence continues at coordinate 117,519 of CAVQWB010000049.1, forward strand.
TATCGGTTGCCGGGCGATCTTTGGCAGTCACTTGGAAGACATACTTAAAGTGGAAGTCGAAGATCCGGGAGTGCTGCTCGACATCGACGATCAGGGCGATTACGACCGGCTAAAGCAGCTTCACGAGAGGTCTGGCCAGTGACTTTGCCCTAAGGGAGAACGTCCGCCTCGCAGTGGCGAATCACCGTGTCGGTGACAAAATCGCGCTCACCCAAGCCGTCCTCACGCGGAGAAGCTGGCAGCGCGCCGCGCCGTATCGCCACCATTTGACTCAAGACGCTCAACGCAATCTCCTCCGGAGTGGACGCGCCGATAAAAAGACCGGCGGGCGCGTGCACAGTTGCGATCTTTTCTTCGCCGTCCCCCCAGCGCGAAGATAATCCAGTACTAACCTTGCCCGATGGCGGCTGGCGATCAGGGCCACGTAGGCCGCATTGCCCTGCAGCGCTTTTTCCAGCCACAGGTGATCCCTCTTATGTTGAGTGGCGATGACGACGAAGCTCTTGGGACCGATCGGGGTCTGGGTAAGATCGAAATCTTCCGTGACCAGTCTCTCTGCCTGCGGAAACGCGCTACGCTCCGCGGCCGGGTCATTCACGGTAATGGAGAAGCCCATCAGGTCGCCAAGTGTGGCCAGGGTTTCCGCAATGCGGCCATGGCCGACGATCAGAAGTTCAGGCCTGGGCAGAACCGGCTCGATGAAAATATCCATGGTTCCTCCGCAAGGCATGCCTACGCCCAGCACTTCATCGCTCATATCCACGGTAATCATCCGCGGTCTTTCCGTCTCGAGGCACGTCTGGGCTTCGCTGCGAACCGCGCTCTCCGCACAGCCGCCTCCGACCCATCCCAGCAACAGTTTGCCGGACTGATCGATGATGGCCTTGGCGCCGCGCCGGGCTGAGGAAGATCCTTCAACCCGAACCACAGTAGCGACGGCGAAGGGTTGGCCCTGGGAGGCGAGTTCGGCGGCTTTGGTATACAGGTCTGAGAGCATCCCTGAAGGGCTATCATATTCTTTCGTCGCTTATGGCTTCAACTATGGGTATTGGTCTTGTATAGCGAGCAGGTGCGCGCCCATTACGCCCATCCGCACAACGTGGGCAGCGTGACCGAGCCTTCCGGCAAGGCGATGGTGAAGAGCGCGCTGGATAGCGATACGGTGTTGGTAACGCTGCGTATCGAAAACAACATCATCCAGGAAGTGAAATTCAAGTGCATGGGATGCGCTGTGGCCATCGCCTGTTCGTCCATGGCTACCGAGATGGTGCTGGGCAAGCCTGTTCAGGAGGCTTATGGGATCACGGAGCAGTCCGTGGCTGAGGCCTTGGGCGGTATTCCCGAATACAAGATGCGTTGCAGCAACCTGGCCCCGGCCGCCATCCGCAATGCCATCGACGACTGGAGAACCCGCGCCGCCGGGCAAGGCTCTTAACCGGACGCGAAGGCCGGGTGCCCCACATCTCGCTCGTATTTTGCGAGATGTGGGATACCACTGCGGTGTCCTTGCAACTCTCGATTTTCGATTGTTCCTTCGAGGCGGTGAGCCGCTGCTACCAGCAGCGGATTAGGCACTAGTCGCACGCTAATCTCGCCCGAATTCCTCTCCTGGCCGCCTCCGCCTGCATCCAACTACCAATACCTCCAAGGAGACATCTTATGAACCCTGGCCGTTTTCCGTCGTTCGCCCCTCGGTCGCTTGTTTTGATTGCCGCGATGGTCTTAGTCTTTCCCGTCGGATTCGCTCAGACCACCGACGCCGGGCCAAAACAAGACATGAAGGATGCCGGATCAGACACCAAGCATGCTGCGAAGAGTGTCGGCCACGGCGTCAGCCAGGGAACCAAAACCGCCGCCCACGACACGGCATCGGGAACCGAGAAGGGCTACGACAAGACCAAATCTGGTACCAAGACGGTTTACCACAAGACAGCGGCCGGGACTGAAAAAGGCTACGACAAGACAAAATCGGGAACGAAGACGGCCTATCACAAGACGGCGTCGGGAACCGAAAAGGGCTACGACAAAACCAAGGCGGGTACGGAGACTGGTTATCACAAAACCGTTCAGGGAACCAAGACCGGGGCCGACAAGTTAACCGACAAGCACCAGCCGCCGGCGGACGGCGCCCAACGGTAGCTGCCTTCAGCTGCTCAGCTACGGTTGCTGGCCCCAGTCGCAGGTAACCGTGCAGCCGGAACGATTGCTTTCCAGTGCCATCTCCAGCACCCGCATCGTTCTCCACGCCTGCAGCGGAGTGACTTCCAGTGCGGCATTTCCATGGATTGCATCGCGAAGATTGATGTAATAGCCGCGGTAGTCTCCGGCCTCGGTCGGGATGCGCGTGCTTACCGGCTCACCTCCCTCATCGACGCTAAGCGTGCCCCAGTGCTCCGCACCCTCCACCCCCCAAGGCTTGGAGGAGAACAGATCGCCGGCAAGCAAATGGGCCTCCTGACAATCGATGCCGAATTTGCGAAAGGTGCCTTGGGTGCCGTTAAGGGTAAAGCGGGCTCCCGGCTCGCGCGCCAGGCATGTGGCGCGTAGCCAAACGCCCAGACCCGAAAGAAGACCCGAAAGAAGACCCGAGGGCACCGGGCCGGAGGCAGAAGCGGATACCTGCGTGTGAGACGCGGGGTAGTGCAGATACAAGTCGAAGGCATCGTCAATCCGGGCGCCCTCGCGCTCCACGCGCACACTAGCCCAGACCGATTCGGGAACACCAAACAGCACCAGTGCCTGGTCCACCAGGTGCGCACCCAGATCAAAGAGCACTCCGCCCCCCGGCCCCCCCGTCCTCTCGCCATGCGTGCAGCCGGGGCTGCGGACGGAAGCGATCGTAGTGAGACTCATACATGACCAGCCGTCCCAGCCGGTCGCTTTCCAACAATTTGCGTACAGTCAGGAAGTCACCATCCCAGCGCCGGTTCTGGTACACGCTGAGCACTCTCCCCCGGGACCGGGCCAACTGGATCAACTCCGCAGCCTCGTCCGAACTCAGGGCAAAAGGCTTATCGATCACCACATCCCGGTCGGCCAGCAGGCATTGCCGGGCGATCGGAAGATGGGTAGTGTTGGGCGTCGCCACCACCACCAGGCGGATGCTGCTGTCCTTAAGCAGATCCTCGACTGTGGGCAAAATCTTCGCATGGGGGAAGGCTATGGCAGCATCGGAGCCGCTTCTCTGTACGATGGCCGCCAACTCCAGGCCCTCGACGGCCTCGATGGCGTTCGAGTGGAAGATGCGTCCCGCGAATCCAAAGCCAACCAGCCCAACCTGTATGCATTTCATGAGTCCTGCGGCTCTCCTCTGAATCTTTATACTTGAAGGGAGATTTGGTTACTCTTGCGCGCTCCGTAGGTTCGATCTGGGGTGTCACCAGCTTGACAAATGGGTACCAAGGCAAGAGTATTAAATCCAGATGCAGACTCTGCACCATCCCGCTGGCTGTTGTTGCTGTGACAAGTGTTGTCCATTGTCATTGCGCATAAGCGGGTGTGAGTTTTCATAGCAGAGAGGTAGGAATTTCCTACCAGACCTTCGCATAACTCAGACGAGTCATCACAACCGCTGCCAGCTTCTGGCGAGCGGTTTTTTATTTGATCAAAAGCGGCATATTCGCAAGCACGCTGCTAGGAACGGAAAAGGAGCCAGATTGCAAACCCTGGGGGTCGAAACGATGCCGGTAGGCTCCGCGCCAAAGCTGAGCCACCTGCAGATGCTGGAGGCGGAGAGTATCCACATCTTTCGTGAGGTGGCGGCTGAGTTTGAAAAGCCGGTCATGCTCTACTCCATCGGCAAGGACTCTTCCGTCATGCTCCGGCTGGCGCAGAAGGCCTTTTATCCCGGGCCCATTCCGTTTCCGCTCTTGCATGTAGATACCGGTTACAAATTCAGGGAAATGATCGCCTTTCGCGATGACTATACCCGGCAGCTCGGGGTCGAGCTGCTGGTGTGGAGAAATGAAGCCGCAATTGCAGACGGAGCCAATCCGGTCGCGCTGGGAACGCGCCGTTGCTGTGGATTGCTCAAGACCACCGCTCTGCTCGATGGTCTGCGTGCCCATGGCTTTGACGCCGCCTTCGGAGGAGCTCGCCGGGACGAAGAAAAATCCCGCGCCAAGGAACGCATTTTTTCCTTCCGGGATAGCGCCGGCCAGTGGGACCCGAAGAACCAGCGCCCGGAGTTGTGGAACCTCTATAACGCGCGCGTGAATCCAGGCGAGAGCATCCGCGTCTTTCCCCTGTCCAACTGGACCGAGTTAGATGTCTGGCATTACATCCACCTGGAAGATATTCCCGTGGTGCCGCTCTATTTCGCCCAGCAGCGGCGGATGCTGGTGCGCAGCGACAGCCTGATTCCCATCGAACAGTCATTTGTCCAGGGCTTACCGGGAGAAGAGCAATGGGTCAAGTGCCGCCTGCGGTCGCTAGGGTGCAGCCCGTGCACCGGAGCTATTCGCTCCGACGCCGACACCATTCCCAAGATCATCGCTGAGCTGGTCGCCTTCCGTTCTTCTGAGCGCGCCAACCGCGTGATCGATCACGATCAGGACGGATCGATGGAGATGAAGAAGCGGGAGGGCTACTTCTAGATGCCGCTCTCCCTCGATCCCGGCACCGTACAAGACATGTTTTCCCTGGAGGATTTTCTCGCCGCGGAGCAGGCGAAAGAGCTGGTGCGCTTCAGCACCGCAGGCAGCGTGGATGATGGCAAGTCGACGTTGATCGGCCGGCTGCTTTACGACTCGCAAAATGTCTACGAAGATCACGTGCGCGCCGTTACCAAAGCCGCTAGCGCGAACGTCGCTGCCGCGATCGATTTTGCTCAGCTTACCGATGGTCTGCGGGCGGAGCGGGAGCAGGGAATCACCATCGATGTCGCTTACCGCTACTTCTCCACCACCCATCGCAAATTCATCATCGCCGACACCCCGGGCCACGAGCAGTACACCCGCAATATGGCCACCGGCGCATCCACGGCCGATGTGGCCGTCATCCTGGTCGATGCTCGAAAAGGCATCCTGACGCAATCGCGCCGTCATGCCTACATCGCATCCTTGTTAGGCACGCGTCATGTGGTCGCAGCCGTCAACAAAATGGACCTGGTGGATTATTCGCGCGAGGTTTTTTCATCGCTGGAGCGCGATCTTCAACAACTTGCCGGTAAGCTGCGTATTGCCGATCTCGAAGTCATCCCCATCAGCGCGCTGCTGGGGGACAATGTGGTCGACCGCGGCTTGAGCACGCCGTGGTATGAAGGTCCCACGCTGCTTGAATATCTGGAGACTGTGCCGCTCGAACATGATGTCGCCGGCGCTCCCTTCCGCTTGCCTATCCAGCGCGTCATTCGGGTGGAAGGAGGGCGGGTGGAAGGAAGCCCTGAGCTGGACTACCGCGGCTTTGCCGGACAGATCGCTTCCGGTTCGGTGTGGCCGGGTGATCGGGTCGTCGCTCTTCCTTCCGGACGAACCAGCCGGGTAAAAAGCATCACCACATTCGACGGGGATCTGGCGCGAGCCGTCGCCCCCATGTCGATCGCGCTCACGCTTGAAGATGAGTTGGATATCAGCCGGGGAGAGATGCTCGCGGCCGCGCACCAGGCTCCGCTGGTCGCAGCGAACTTTTCTGCCGCTCTGGTTTGGATGGATGGTCAACCGCTCGATCCGGCCAAAAGCTATCTGTTGAAGCACACCTCGCAGACAGTCAAGGCCCGGGTCACGACAATCCAGCATCGGGTAAACATGCAGACCCTCGATCCCGAGCCGGCCGCCACGCTCGAGCTCAACAACATCGGCGTGGTGGAACTGGAGACCACGCGACCGCTGTTTCTCGACTCGTACGACTCCCACCGTCTTACCGGGAGCTTTATCCTCATCGATCCCGTATCCCACGCCACCGTAGCCGCCGGCATGGTGCGTGAGATTTTGACCGCCGGGAAAGACTCGAACACGGCGGCGGCGATCGCTCTTCGCAACCCTGAGCTGCTGCGCCGGCTGGAGACTGCGCTGCGCAAGACGGGCGTGGACGTCGTGCGCACCCGTACCAGCGATCGAGGTCTATTACAGCGGTTGTTACATGTAGGAGTCGTTGTCCTGATCGAATCAGAGGGTCTGGACGATTTTCCCGGTGAGGTCGCGATCGCCCATGAATCTGCCGCCTTTGTCTTCGAGCCGTTAGCCGGACTACCGGAAGAACCTGCGGACGCCGTCGGCCTTATTTTGCAAGCACTTCGTGGGGAACCCCAATGAGTATGGAACAAAAAATCGATCTGGCGCGAAATCTGGTGAATCAACAGATCGCGGCGGCCCACACGGAAGATGTTTGCGTAACCAGCAGTTTCCAGGCGGAAGACATGGTGGTGGTGCATCTGGTGCGAGAAGCGATCGGCGAGGTGCCCGTGATCTTTCTCGACACCGGTTATCACTTTCGAGAGACCTATGAGTATCGCGATCGCCTGGCGTCGGAATGGAAGTTGAACCTGGTCAACGTACTGCCCGAGCTCACCGTGGCGGAGCAGGAGTCGAAATTCGGCATTCTGAACCAGACTGCGCCCGACCGCTGCTGCGGCATGCGCAAGGTCGGCCCGTTGTTCGCATCCCTGGAGCCATATCGTCTGTGGTTCACCGGCCTGCGGCGCGAGCAGGCAAAAACCCGTGCCAACCTGCAGGCGGTGGACGCCTTCACCCTGCCCACGGGCAAGCAGCTCAAGAAAATCAGCCCGTTGGCGGAGTGGTCGACCCGGGACGTCTGGCACTATGCCGAACAGTTTGGCATTCCGCTGCTGCCGCTTTACGAAAAAGGCTACACCAGCATTGGATGTGAGCCGTGTACCAGCCTGCCCTTCGATCCTGGTGATCCGCGCTCCGGCCGCTGGGGTGGCCGCAAGCAGGAATGTGGTATCCACGTGCAGCCGCAGTAGAAGAGAGTCTCTCATGTTGCAGCTGTTGATCGGGTTTTCGATAGCAGTAGTGATCGCGCTCACGGGCGTGGGCGCGGGCGTGGTTACGGCACCGCTATTGATACTCTTTCTTCATGTGCCGGTGGAGATTGCGGTCAGCACTGCCCTGGCATACGCAGCCATCGTCAAGCTGATTGTGGTCCCGGTGCAGATATTGCGCAAGCAGGTCTCGTACCGAATCCTGCTGTGGATGGTGCTCGGTGGCGTACCCGGAGTGATCTTGGGTTCGCTCTTCTTCCGTCATGTCGCGTTGCACGGCCCCAAGTCGTTACTTTACGTTGTCCTCGGATCTATCATCATCTTTTCCTCCGCCTGGCAGTTGTTTCGCCATTTTCGCCCTGACGCCATCACCCGGCCTGTGACCGACCGTCCAAAGTGGATAGGCTTGATCACCTTTCCCATCGCCGCCGAGGTAGGTTTCTCTTCATCGGGAGCCGGTGCGTTGGGCACCGTGGCGTTGCTGGGGCTGACCTCTCTGACCACTGCACAGGTAGTGGGCACCGATCTCACCTTCGGCCTCGTGCTTTCCGTGGTCGGCACCGGGGTGCACATGATCGGCGGTTCCTATGACGCGGCCCTCTTATGGAAGCTCGGCATCGGCGGCGTCTTCGGAGCAATTGCCGGCAGCGGAGTCGCCCCGCGCATCCCCAACCGCCAACTGCGCCTCGCCCTGTCCCTGTGGCTGATGACCATCGGGTTCCAGTTTGTCTATCAAGCGATGCACTTCGGATCCCGATAACAGCCCGAGGGAACAGGACGGGTGAGGGTGTGTGAGAACTCGCTTTTGGAAGGGTACGGGCTTCACAGGCTGCGGAAAAACCCGAATTCTTTGAAGGGGACGGCCTTCAGGCCGTCCGTAAAAGATTGAAAATAGGTCCGGCTTTAGCCGCTGAGGGAACGGCTTTCGCTCTCTATTCGACCTTTTTCCGCAACCTGTTCAACCCGTACGTTAACTACCCAACATACGGGCTTTACAGACTGCGGAAAAACTCTCTCAGTACGTCTTTGTTTCCCTGAACTGTAGACCTTCCAACGAAGGGCAGGGCTTCAGCTGTATCGCACCGATGCAGACTAAATCAGGGCTGACTGCGCAAGAAGCTCTTGACGCTTTGTATCGCGGCACGACTTCAGTCGTGCCGAAAAGGGAGCCACGAGGAGGAGGGCTTTAGAGTCTGCGTGAGAACTGAAAAGAAACCGTAAATCCAACCCAACCACTAGGATCTTTAAAGGCGCGGAAAAACTCTGGACGAAGGGCAGGGCTTCAGCTGTATCGCATCGATGCAGACTAGATCAGGGCTGACTGCGCAAGAAGCTCTTGACGCTTTGTATCAGGGCACGACTTCAGTCGTGCCGAAAAGAGCCAGGAGGAGGAGGGCTTTAGCCCCTGCGGCGCTATCTCCCTCTCACTTCTGCTTCGGGTAACATTCGACAGCTCAAACTTTTCTCGATTTATGGAAAAACGCCGAACCGGGCGATAGGGCGGCCCATGGTGGTGCTTGGCGTGGGATCCGCGCTGGGGCTACTGGCGGGCCTATTCGCCAGCCGCCTGCTGGGGCAGATCGTCTATCAGGCGAATCCGCAGGATCCCGTGGTGGTGGGCGGCGCGGCGTTGACGATGATGATGTTGGGGATCGTGGCCTCAGCGATTCCAGCGCGGCGTGCCCTTGGTGCCGATGCCTCCCAACTTATGCGGGAAGAGTGAGGCGATGAATCACTGGAGAAGTTGGTTGCGGAGATCAGGATGGATCGATCAGTCTGAAGACCCGCGCAAGAGGCTGTTCGCTACTGCCTTGGAACTAGGCTTCGATAGGGCTCGATATGTACGTCGCCGTGGGCATGAATCTCATGAGTCTTTTCATTGTAGTCAACCGCGTCAGCCTGTATAACCATCGAACCATTATCACAACCGTGACTTCCAGGCGAGCACATCATCACTTCGACATTTCCCCTTAGCCGGAGGACAGATTCGATTTCCGCGCTCGATAGATCCAGGGGTGCACTTAAATCCCGCTGTGCACTCGATGCAGCCAACTCGACCCGCCCGGTGCTTCTGGTAAAAGGCGTCATAAAGTGCAGCCGCGAAGACTCCGTATGTTCTAAGTAAGGCCGATCTGGCTGTGGATTCTTCTCTTGGCATACCCCTTGAGAAGCAAAAGCAATTGCTCCCCAAACCATGACGGCACTCAGCACTAGGAGTTTCATGAAATAGCTCCCCCCGGAAAACCATCCTATTTATCTATGCGATACGAGTCTACACCGTGCCTGGCATTCATCACACGTGACTCAGGCCGGCTTATGTCCCCAGGTCTCAATGAAGGTCATAATGCCGGTCCAATAACGCGGATCCTGATAACAAAACTGGAACTCATCAATCATTTTCCCGGTAATGTAACCCGATTTCAGGAGTGCGGGCGCCAACTCCCGCATGGTCGCGGTCCAGTAACTCGCCCAGTGTGACCGGCCGTTGAAAAACGCCGTATGCCCCTCCCCAGCGACGTCCTCCAGCCCGAGCGAATCCAGCCAGGCCGGAATTTTCCGGCCAATGAAGTAATCGATGCCCGCTTCGGCGGACCACTTTAGCCATCCCTGCCAGAATGCGTGCATCGCATCAGGCTCGGTGACCGTGCAGGGCAGCATGTCCGGCTCAATGGACAAAAGCACGCCTCCCGGCTTCAGGGCGGCGACCATTCGCTCCAGGGCCATGCGGGCAGGCGTGAGATGGTGAAGCAGAGCGCGAGCGACGACGAGGTCGTAACAACCCTCTTCGACTTCATCGTGAAGAATATCGATGCGGCGGACTTCAAGACACGGCATTTGCAGGTCCGCGATATAAGCTAGATCGATGTCGCTCGCGACCATCAGACCAGTGGGCGCCACGCGTTCAGCCAGAACCTGCGCGATCGACCCGTTGCCACAGCCGAGTTCCAGGCAGCGCCAGCCTGGGCCCACGCCAAGCCGCGCGAAGCGAGCCAGCTCGATTGGGTCCAGTAACTTGGACATCAGCGCCAGGCGTTGCCGCTCGCCCACTAACTCATGGGGCAACGTGTATTCAGCCATTGACTTCACCATTCACGAACATTGCGGCAGACCCGCGCCCGGATTATACGTTAAGCTCTTCGACGGCGAGGGCAGTAGATCGGGAAGACTCAGATAGAAAAACCGGGGACGCAGATACGGCGATCAGAATAGGTATCGCCCATCTCAACAGCGCAGAGGCATGAGTTGCATGTGGCCCAGCTTGAAGCTTGGCGAGATAAATAATCGTCGCAGTAATAGGCGCAATGCTTATTGGGTCACGGGGAATGCAATGCGTTTTATCACCAAGGTCACCCAGCCCAGATTTGCTCCCAGGGGGCATAGTGGCCAACGCCCGCCAGGAATACATGGACGCCGATTACGATTGCCAGAGCAACAAGGGCAAGAAGGCCGATGGATACGAGAAAAACCCTGAACACCTTCACCGGGCCATCGGTAATTGTGAGCATCGTGGTCTCAGCTTATCTGCGGCCGGGACCCCGCGAAACATCACCGATAGGAGTTACGGCGGGGCAGACAAGCTACCCTAAAGTGCTGTAATCGTGGATGTCCGCACTCTCTTTTCCGTTGCCAATGCAGGCCTCAACGTGCACAAAACAGGGAATCTCGCTATCTTTCTGTGAAACCGGGCTCACCGGCGCAAAATGGCATTCTGCTGGGATACAACCAGGCAGCGGGAGGATCATCCAACCAAAGGTGTCGCTTCGCCTGTCGCCGACCTACGCACCGTCACTGCGATCACCGTCGTCACTCTTCTTAACTTCGCCTGCCCACGCTTCTTTGCATCCATATATATCTGAAGGATGGAACGGGAGAATCAATGAAGCCCTGGAAGGCTGCGGTTCTGATGACGTTGCCGATGTTGCTCTTTGCCGCCTGGCGCATCTGGTCTATTTATCAGGAACGGCATGAGCCGGTCATCGTCAAACAGGGTCCGCCTGAACACAAGATCACTCAGGATGACCTTGTGATTCCGCGCAAAATGTACATCGACGACCTTAAGTCCGCCAAAGAGCTCAAGGGGAAAACTGTGTGGATGCAGGCTGGTTACCAGTTGGACTATTACCCCTATCACGACCGTTCTGCGGTGTTCCGCGATAAGAAAGGTCCGCTGCCCACTGCTCAGGAGTTGAGCGTCTTGGACGTGGTCGAACTAGCCACTCCCGCAAATTGGCTGAGCAGAATTCCTCGCGGCTCAAAGAACATCTTTCTGGTTTTTCGTATGCCAGGCGACCCCCAGCAGTACGCTGTCCCGGTGGGAGAGGTGGAAGGGGGCAACGAGACCTTCCGCCTGGATGACCTTTTGTACTACGACGATCCACACAAGCTGTACAGCCACTGGCCAGGCAATGTATGGCAAGCGATTGACCAGCACCAGGTCAAGCCGGGGATGAGCGAAATGCAAACGATGATGGCCGTCGGCCAGGTTTCCCAATCGGACTCCAGCAACTATGGCAATCGGACCGTGACGTACACCGCGGGTGATCGCAGGATTACGGTGACCTTCGCGCACGACAAAGCCACACAAGTTCAAGAGGTCCCTGCCCATGCATAGAGTTACGCCGGCGGCATACGTGTCCTTCGCGATCGCCTGAACGGCCAACCGAAAACCTTGCAACCGAAAACCGGGCAAAAGAAACCCTAATCACACCCTCTTGACAGGGAATAGTCGAATGTCTACCATCGTCGGCAGGTCGAGGGTCGAACGTCTTCCATAGCAAAGCGAAACGGACTTCTTCAGAATCGTGATGGAAGCAGATGGGGGAAGCTGTGGCACCCGTAATGTGGCCCGCCGCTAAGGAGAGCTGAGATGCGATGGTGGCAGTTCAGGAAACGGGATGCGGATCTGGAGCGGGAACTGCAGTCTGACCTCGAACTGGAAGAGGAAGAACAGCGGGAATGCGGCTTGTCACCAGAACGAGCTCGCCGCGCCGCCCTGCGCGCTTTCGGTAATCCCGCCGTTATTCGCGAGCACACTCGTGCTGTCTGGAGCTGGAACACGCTGGAGAATCTTCTTCGCGATCTAAGGATCAGCATCCGCACTCTATTCCGGTCGCCTGGCTTTTCCATGATTGCCGTCCTCGTGATGGCGTTGTGCATCGGTGCTGCGACGTCGCTGTTCACCGTGGTGCGGTCGGTCCTGCTCAAACCGCTTCCTTTCCGCGATCCGGAGCGGCTGGTGATGATTTATGAGCATTTCCGCGATCCCGGCATGAATGCGCAGCAGTTCAACTACAACCCCGTTGCTCCCGCAGACTACTTCGACTGGCGCGCGCAGACCCACGGCTTTGAAGATATGGCCGCGTGGCATTGGGCGCAATTCAACATGACTGGACAGCACGGAGAGTTGCCGGAACTGGTGAGCGCAGGCGGCGGGAGCTGGAACCTGTTTCCGCTCCTGGGGGTGCATGCGGTCGTCGGACGCACCTTTGCCGAGAGCGAAGATCGCCCGGACGGAAATGCCGTCATGCTTACCTGGAATCTCTTCGAGCGGCGGTTCGCTGGGGATCCCTCAATAGTCGGCAGGCAAATCCATCTCGACGGCAAGCCATACATCGTGGTGGGCGTGCTTCCGAAGTGGTTCAGCTATCCCGATGCGAAGATGCAAGTCTGGGTCACGTATGCATCGGGGGTACCACCGTCGGTCCTGGAGCATCATGACTTTCACTTCACCCGTGTGGTGGCCCGCTTGAGACCGGCCGTCAGCCTGGAAAGCGCGGTGAGCCAGGTAGAGGCGGTGCAGTACCGGCAGCATTTGCAGAACCTGAATGTGCCCGTGGCTGAGGACGTGGCATCAAAGACGCTCATCGAGGATCTCGCACAAAACGTGAAGAGGCCATTGATCATCCTGCTGTGCGCGGTGGCCTGCATGTTGCTGATCGGATGCCTGAACGTGGCCAACCTGATGGTGGCGCGGTCTGCGGCTCGGCAGAAGGAAATCGCCATCCGGAGTGGATTGGGCGCGCCGCGTATGACGCTGATTTGTGAACAGCTGGTGGAAAGCCTGCTGGTCTCAACAGCCGGTGGCGTGGCCGGAGTGCTCTTATCGTTGGCGGCAACCAAGTGGCTGGTCAGCAGGTGGAAAGATATTCCGAGCGCGCAAAGTATCCACGTCGACGGCGTCGTGCTGGCGTTTGCCTGTGGTCTCGTCGTTGCGGCGGCCCTGCTGGCAGGCTTGCTGCCCGCGATCTTATCGACGGGCAAGGGAGCCTTTGCGGCCCTGCAGGCTTCGTCGCGGAGCGCCGTAGGCAGTCAATCGCGCACTGCGTTGCGCAAGACGCTGCTTACGGTGGAGATCGCAGCGACGGTGGTGCTGTTAATTGCTGCCGGCCTCCTGCTCAAAAGCTTCTGGCGTCTGCGGACGACGGATGTGGGCTGCACCACCGACAACGTGCTGACGATGAGCTACAGCCTTCCCGCAAAGAAATACGATAACCCCGAAAAGGTAAACGCATTCAACGAGACCTTGCTGGAGCGGGTGCGCGCCCTGCCGGGGGTACGCGCCGCAGCGCTGGGGTCGATCGTGCCCGGAGCGGGACACGGCGAGGACGATGCCTTCGACATTCCCGAGCATCCATCGAGCGCACCCGGCGCATCGCTGTCCGACGCGCTCTACCGGACGGCCGACCCCGGATACTTCAGCGCATTGCAGATACCACTGATGCAGGGACGCTTCTTTACCAGCGAGGATCGTGTCGGCCATCCCAAGACGATGATCGTCAGCCAGCAGTTGGCACAGCAATATTTTCCCGGGGAAAATCCGCTCGGCAAGCACATCCGTATCGCTGCGCGTGGTGACGCCGATTACGAAATCGTCGGCGTTGTCGCTGACACGTTATATCAGGTGGGGCAGCCCGGCGAGGCGGCCATGTACGTTCCCGTTCTTAACGGGGAGAGCGATCCTGGAGGGTTCACTCTAGTAGTGCGGACGGCGTCTGATCCACTGGCCTATTCCGTTCCGGTACAGAAGAAAATTGCCCAGCTCGATCCGGAGCTTCCGGTTTCCGATGTACTCACCCTACAGCAGATCATGGAACGGTCATTGGGTAACGCCAGCCTGAGCGCCGCCCTGGTGTTGGCCTTCGCACTGCTGTCGCTGATGTTGGCCTCCGTAGGTTTGTACGGAGTCCTCTCTTACCTGACGACTCAACGCACTGGAGAGATCGGCGTTCGCCTGGCGCTTGGCGCTCAACGGGAGCAGGTGGTGCGTCTGATCCTGGGCGATGGCCTGCGGACCGTCCTCTGTGGGTTGGTGCTCGGTTTTGCGGCCGGCGCTGGAGCCGTACGCCTGATCCGGTCGATGCTCTATGAAACCCGGCCGCTCGATCCGGCGATCTTTGCCGCGGTGGCTGTAACGCTGCTGGTGGTGGCGGCGCTCGCCTGCCTGGTACCGGCGTGGAGCGCGTCGCGCATCGACCCGATGCAAGCATTGCGAGGCGAATAGCTTCGATGAGCCATCTTTATATCTGACTTCGTGGCAAAATCAAGTGGTGCTTTTTTGCGGTCATGGTTTGTAGAAACCATCCGAAGGATGAATCTGTATAGGGGGGAGCAGGAGTGCTTCGAGGGATTCCGATGCGTCTGTTTCGAACGCTGCGATGGATCTGGCCCGTGCTCACGTTGGCATTGCTCGGCTATGGACTGCACGTCGCGCTTACGGTTCCACCCGATGCTGACCAGGGCAACGTCGGACGAATTCTGTACTACCATGTGCCAACCTGGGTTGCGATGTCCTTCTGCTTCTTGACCAACCTGGTCTGCTCTATCGCCTATCTAGCAACCCGGTCAAGGTTTCCGAAATTTTCGCTGCAAGCGGATGCTCTCGCCGTTTCCTCGGCAGAGATGGGCGTAGTCTTCTGCTTCCTCGGTATGGCCACAGGCTCTTTATGGGGAAGAGCTGTTTGGGGCATCTGGTGGACCTGGGATGCCCGGCTGACCGCGACCCTCGTACTCTGGCTGATCTACATCGCTTATCTCGTGCTGCGCAATGTAGTGGTGGGCGGCGGCATGCGCACGCTCGCCGCAGTCGTGGCCATTTTCGCCTACTGCGATGTTCCGATTGTGTACATGTCCACCCGATGGTGGCGCACGCAGCATCCCGCCCCGGTTTTCTTTGGCGGTCCCGGTGCGAGCGTCGCCCCAGATCTGTTGCCTGCCGTGCAGTGGAACATTGTCGCCTGGCTCGCCTGGGCAATCCTCGTCGTCGCCATTCGCTATGCGGCAGAACGTCGCCGGCAGGTCAAGGAGCAAGAACATGCCGAGCAAGCTCTGGACTGTCTCGATAACATGTGGTCTGGAACGAAGGGCACGGCTTTAGCCGTGCCGCAAGCGGAAGCAAGGCCAACGGCTTTACATGCTGCGGAAAAACTCAATGCTGAAGGTACGAGAGGGTAGGTACGGGCTGGTAGGTACGAGCTTCAGCCCGTACATAAACCCAGCAAAATCATCTGGCCTTTAGGCCCTGGGGTATGTTCTTTATCTCGTTCCGTGTTTCAAACTGAACCGAAGCATTTCCAAGTCATTGTTTGAGGAGGCTAACCTGATCCCTATATCGAACGTTGCTTCCATCTTTCCCTACGATTCCAAAATTGACTCGGTCATGGACCATCAGCACCTGCTGATTGCGTACGGTCTCACCTGGTTTGTCCAGTTATGCTACCTGTTTTACGTCGGTACGAAGTGGTACTCATCGAGGGAGCAAAAGCCATAGTCCTTCATGGTTGAGAACGCGATTCCACCGCGCGTATGCTTTGTATCAGGGCCCGACTTTAGTCGGGCCGCAAAGGCCCAACAAAGACCTGGGCTTTAGCCCCTGCGCATTCAATAGATGGGAAGGGATGGAAGGGAAGTGAGAGGTGGAACTAAGGGGTACATCCACCGTCCCCTCTTTGTCGAATCTTCTGGACTAACCGTCACCGTCATGTTTCTCATATACAAGGGGTAGTTTTTGCCAACCATGGTTTCACCGATAGCGCGACGGATGTGTAACAAATTGCCCCCACCCGCAGTCCCATCCGCCTGGACAATGGGGTTTTTGTCTGCTTTGCATGGAACCATGGTCCGTGGCATTGGGGCCCGCTGTCGAAGACTTGCTCACCCGGATGGGATGCTTGATCGAGGGATACTTTTCGTTTGCCTGCTGGCATCCCTCATCCTCTTCCTGCCCCTCTCCGTGGATAGCGTGCAGGCCGAGACCGCACCTCCGCCTCAGCTCCAATCCGCCGACCCGTTCGTTTCTGACCTGTTCCACCGCAGCCGCTCCACTGGAATGGTCGTCGTGGTTGTCCGCGACAATCAAACGTGGATGCAAAGCTATGGTCAGACGTATCCCGGCTCCCACCAGAAGCCCAATGCGGATTCCCTTATCCGTCTTTGCTCGCTCACTAAGATCATGACGACGGACCTGCTGGTGAAGCTGGTTGCCGAGGGACGCGTATCCCTCTCCGACCCCCTGCAGAAGTTCGCTCCCCGCAATGTCACTGTTCCCGACCGCACAGTCCGTGGCTTGAGCGGCCGTCCCATCACCCTGCGCGATCTGGCCACGCACACGGCTGGCCTCCCCGCGAAATCGCGTATCCCGCGGGCGATTCCGGCCATTTCACCTTTCCCGACTATAACTTTCGCTGGGAATGGCTCCCTGGCTATCGCCTGCGTTTTCTTCCCGGAACCGCCGCACATTATTCCAACATCGGTTTCGACCTGCTCGCGGACGCTTTGTCCGCCGCCGCCGGCAAAACCTACCCGCAACTCTTTGCCGATCGAATCGCCAAACCCCTTGGGCTGCGCGATACGACCCTGAGCCCCACTCCCGGCCAGTGCGCCCGGCTACTCGTCGGGATCAGGAATGAGGGCCGGTGTACCGACACCAGTGCCGCTGCTGGCTCGGGAGGCATGTATTCGACAGCGAACGACATGACCCGTTGGCTCAAATACCTTCTCGATCTGCCCGGCGTCCCCGTGCACCAGGATCCGGCCGCAACGGCGACGTACATTCCATCCTCGGAACTCCGCTGGATGCAGGGCATTGGACGCGCCGGTGTTCCCAACGGCGTCGGCCTCGGGTGGGTGCACATAAACCAACCCGATGATCCAACCACGATCATTGAGAAAACCGGCGGCGGCGCCGGCTTCACCACCTATATCGCGCTGATTCCCGGGCGCCACATCGGCATCTTTGTCGCTGCCACCGAGGACCAACATGGAGGACCTGAGATTTTTCGCGGGAGCAACGATCTGCTCACGTATCTCGCCGGGCTCACGCCTGTGCCAGGTGATTCCATGGAACTTGCTGCGCATGAGAATCGCTCAGATGTGCAGGTGCGCGATGCCACACTGCACAAGCAACACAAGCATGCAGAACGGCCCACTCCTACCAGGCAAATTGCGCGGACGAATGTTGTGGGTGCAGGACAGTAAATCCCCGGGGGCCGGGATTTCTGAGAGAGTGGCCTCCCTGCTTCGGCGGTTTGCCGTGACCCGTTGAAGGATCCATCAGGGTACTTTTCGTCTAGCCCCAGTTGCCCCGGTTACGCGGAGAATATCCCATGAAGAATAAGAAAGACAGCCGGCGCGAAACGCATGGAATGGCTGAATTACCATCATTTGCTATATTTTTGGACCGTCGCTCGTGAGGGCACGATTGCGAAGGCAAGCGAAGTATTGCTCCTCGCCCCGCCCACGATCAGCGAACAGATTCGTGACCTGGAAAAATCGTTAGGGGTAAAGCTATTTCGCAAACAAGGTAGAAATCTGGTGCTTACCGAGGCGGGTCGTGTGACGCATCAGTATGCCGACGAGATTTTTACCCGCGGCCGCGAACTGAGTGAGGTTCTGCGCGGACGTGCTGTGGGACCCGCCGCCCGTTTCACCATCGGCATTGCGGATGTCGTTCCAAAACTTATTGCCTTCCGTTTGATTCTGCCCGCGCTGAAGCTGTCCGCTCCCCTACGGCTGGTGTGTCGCGAAGGTAAACCGGACAAGCTACTATCCCAACTCGCAATCCACGAAGTAGATTTGGTGATTTCCGATGCGCCCCTGGATCCATCCATCCGCATTCGTGCGTTCAGCCATTTGCTCGGGCAATCCGGACTAAGCTTCTTCGCTCATCCCCGCATCGCTCGTCAAGCGAAAGGGCGGTTTCCGAAGTGTCTCGATGGTATGCCATTCCTGATGCCCGCCGAAAATACTGACTTGAGGCGTTCACTGGAACATTGGTTCGATTCCCAGGGCGTGAGTCCCATCATAGTCGGCGAATTTGAAGACAGCGCAATGACTGTGGTTTTTGGGGAAGCAGCAGTAGGAGCATTTGCTGCGCCGACACCAACCGAAGCCCAGGTCAAACGCCAATACCAATTATCTTTGCTCGGGCGGACAGAGGATATCTTGGAGAGTTTTTATGCCATCTCGCTTGATCGGCGCTTGAAACACCCTGCTGTCGTCGCCATCTCAGAGTTTGCTCATAACGCCGTATTCCGGCGCTGAAGCCCACGCGCTTGTCTCCGCCGGGAACACTTCGGATAATCCGAAGCATCCAGCACGCCTTTATCGAACAATCCTTTCTTTCCTCGTTGGCGTCCATACAAGTACACGAAGCCTTAAACGGCTCTTGAATTACCACCGCGGAGAAGGACCATGCTTTTCATCAAAACACAACAATGGATGATTGCGAAGGGCGCAGCAATCGCGAGCTCCTTCGCACTCTTGAGCCCACTCGCATTGGCGAACACCACCTGCTTGGGCGATCGAACAGTCGCCCAGCCACAGATTGCGGAGCAGCTCGATTCTTTTGAACGCACCGCGGCCTCCACGCGCAGCGAGTTAGATCGGTATGCGGCGGCGATACGAAATGGCAATCCTCACAGGCACTCGCACGCCGGCTATTTGCAGAAAGCCAGGGAGGACGTCAACCTTCTCGGCAAGCAAATGAGCGAGCTGGAGACGCTCAACCCGCAAGGAACGGCTTTGCAGCAGACGATCATTCGTGAAGCTCGTCCGCATCTGGAACAGTTGGCCGGTCAGGTGCAGGCCGCGATTGTCATGCTGAATGAAGGGGCGCGCGGTTATCGCTCCCAGGAGTTTCGCAAAGCGGTGAATGGAATGTACGAACAATCGGACAGCCTTTATACCAAGGTGGACGCGCTCACGGACTTCGAGAAGGCTTGTCAACGTGCGATCGATGTGACCACTGACAAGACCGATATATAAACCGGCAAACGACCGGTAGCAAGTGTTTTACCTGCGGGGCTGCTGTGCAGCCCCGCCCTGGAGTTTCTACATTTGGGAGAGGGTGGATACATCCAAATCTACGGAATGCGCGAGTTTTCTGGAGTCACCGGTCTGATGCTTTGTATCAGGGCACGACTTCAGTCGTGCCGCTCAAGGCCAACAAAGACATGGGCTTTAGCCCCTGCGCTTTTTTCTCTGCCAAGTAGGCGTATCAGTCCTGCTTTAACGGGGTTCTGAACCATAGATATGCGCAATGCATTTCGTGCAGGATTGCCATGGCAGGGGCTGAAGCCCAATTCTCTTTCTTTCCTGAGCGGCACGACTGAAGTCGTGCCCTGATACAAAGCAAAACCCAAAACTGAAGCTCGATAAACCATACCCCAGCATCGAGAAAATGTAGAAACTCCAGTGCGGGGCTGCTGGGCAGCCCCGCACTGGCAAGCTGTTCTGGAAGGAAGCGCAATGACTGAATCTGTACACGTGTGGAGCACACAGCCATCTGGCTCTCTATGGCGTAATGTCGGAGGCTGGATCCTTGTGGTACTTGGTGTCGCTGGACTCATGCTTCCGGTCTTACCCGGTGCTCCTCTGCTCATCGCGGGCTTGGTCATGCTTTCTGCGGACTACCGTTGGGCGCGAAACTGCCTGCGCAGGGTGAAACTGTGGGCTCGCAAGGTCAATAGACATCGGAAGAACCTGGCAAACGTCCACCCGATCACGCGGAGACCAGGATGAAAGCAGGTCTGCGCGTGGAAAACGTCAACCACAACCACCATCATCTCTACGAAAGGAGAGTATCACCATGAAACTGACTCATAGTGAAAACGAGCTGTATCCTACAACTCCAACTACAGAGCCATCCTACAACCAGCAAATTAGTGTTCGTGCTTATGAGCTATTTGAGCAACGGGGTAGAGAGGACGGACATGATCTGGATGATTGGCTGCGAGCAGAATCTGAAATAACTATGCCCGCGCGGAGCCAGATCAGAGGGGTGGCCGCATAATCCCCGGGTTTGCCCTACCGGGCACTGACATGCAATTGGATCTCGATGCCACGCCAGGCAGGTGAAGCAGCCTTGCTGTTCTACCTGCCTGGCAGCAACGACTATCACCGGCTTTTGATTTTGGTAGAGATTCCAGGTGGGTTTAAAATACTTTCATGGACGTGGATTGGATCGCGGTCGCTAAAGAGATGGCGGAAGCCGCAACGACACGCTGGAAGGCCGAGCCCGCAACCGCCGTGTGGAGCTGGTCCGCCAATAACGGCAGCGGCCCGCGTTCAGCGCTACTGAGATGGAGAGAAACTGCCATCTGTGCCGCTCGCCGCCTTTACGCGAAAGTCAGCGATCCGAAAGTCAGCGATCAGGGGTAGGTGATCCGACGCGATCAGGGCTTTTCGGCTACGCCAGAGCCGTGCCTGCTCTAGCTCGAGTGGGGGCTCGTAGTAATAATGGTCCAACGAGAGCAGCGGCAGCATCCCCGGGTAGGTGCGTGGGAAGCGCAACCCATGTTGCGGCCGGAATGTCCTGAAGCTTCCCCGAAGCAGTTTGGTCGTCAACCCGAGCGTCCACTCGTTGAAATCGCCGACGATTAATCGGGGATCGCTAAGCGCCTCCTGCCCAAGCACGTCTGAGCTCAAGAGCCGAGCTGCCTGAGAACGCCGCTCCGTGTAGCTGGTACCGAGATGGATATTGAATACGTGGAGCGCCAGGTTCGGACCGATCTCAATGTTTACCTGCAGCACACCTCGCTCCTCGCGCTTTCGGTGGGTTAGATCGTGATTGCGCCAGCTGCGTATAGGAAACCGTGTCAGTGTCATGTTGCCGTAATTACCGCCGCGAAGAGGGCGGTTGCTTCCGAAGCACCAGGAATATTCAGGGAAGGCACTTGCGATCTCTCGGGCCTGATCGAAGATCCGAGGACCTTCCGGCGCATCGACAACCTCCTGCAGGCAGAGAATATCCGCCTGCAGCTCCTCAATGACCGTATTGATGCGGTCCGGCGACGTTCTGCGATCGAAGCCGCGGCACTTGTGAATGTTGTACGTCGCCACCCGGAAACGGGCTACGCCTGCCATTACTGCTGCCGCTCGAAGATCCACCCCAGCAGTTCCGGTGCGCGCTCCGTCATCGGCCGGTTTCGCCATTCGTCGAGCGAAACGCGGCGGCTTTCCGCGAGGTCGCCTGACATGTCGCGCTCCAGTCGCTCCGCGAATGCCGAATCGCAGACGGCGAGGTTGACTTCGTCATTGATTCCGAAGGAGCGGTTATCGAAGTTGGTTGAGCCGACCACAGCCCATAGCCCATCGACGCACAGCACCTTGGCATGAATCATCGAAGGCTGGTACTCGTAAACCTCAGCCCCGGCCTTCAACAGGGGACCGTATCCGCCACGGCTGGTGCTCCGGGTGAGCAGATGGTCACTCTTGCGCCCCGGCACCAGGATGCGCAGCTTCACGCCTCTATCTTCGATAGCCCGGCATAATTCCCTCGTCAGACTCTTGTCGGGCAGAAAATACGGGGTAGTGATGGAGATGCTGCGCTTGGCCGAGGCCAGGAGCAATTGAAACAGGACACGGGCCCGAGTGGACCCCCCGACCGTAGGCGTGCTGTTGATGACCATCGCAGCCGTCTTGTTCAGGCAGGCAATCTCAGGAAAATAAGCGTCGCCGGCCAGCAACTCGCCGGAGGCGGCCAGCCAGTTTTCCGCAAAGGTCGCCTGGAGATTGGGTACTGCTTCACCCTGAACGCGCACCATGGTGTCACGCCACGGCGGTCGCCCGTGCGACCCGGAGAACCATTGGTCAGCGATTCCAGCACCGCCGATAAAACCGATTTTACCGTCGACAATCAGCAGCTCCCGGTGTGTACGATTGTCCAACCGGGTCATCCGATGCCACGCCGGCGAGTTGTACCAGTTGACCTTGCCGCCTGCGTCGAGCAACGGTCGAAAGAACGCTCGGGTCACACTGGCGCTCCCAAACGCGTCCAGCACGACATTGACCGGCACGCCGGACCGCGCCCGTTCTGCCATTGCTTCGAGATACTGGCTTCCGATCGCGCTTTTCTGAAAGATATAAGCTTCCAGATTCACGCTGCGGCGGGCGTTGCGGATAGCATCCAGCTCGGCGGTATAGAAGGCAGGTCCATTCTTCAATACTTCCAGGGTACCTGTACGGTTCACCTTGGCATCTACCATCGATTCGACGAGAACGAGGAATTCCGGCGAGTCGTTGGAAGGCAGCTGGTCCCGGTTCACAATGTCGTACTTCGGAGTAGGACCGAAAATGCCTGACAGCAGAAAGGCGGCCAAGAAGATAAGTGCGATGACACCCACCACAAAGAGCCCAGTCGGTATCGAGATCATAATGACGATTGCGTCCAAGCAAGCAACCCTCTGCCATGGGCAGTGTAGCTCCATTCATCGCGGTGCGACGAATACAAGCTCTCGCCGGTCTTAGATGCGCTTAAGTTCGAGCCGGTTCATGGAATTCGTCCCCCTGAAAGATCGAGGCACGATTCCCGTTCGTAATTTACGGTAGCTGACTGCCGTCGCCGGTGCGGCAAGCACAGGCGACTGGCGCCCGAGGTAGGCGCCAAGCGCACGATGTTGTTCGCTGCAAAAACTGCAAAGCTCCCTGCAAACAGCTGGAACACTGAGCCTCGACCTGTCAACGTGGCAGGGAAGAGGTACGGGTAATTCGCCATTTGTGGCTAACCAGGGCACGCAAGTCGACGTCCTACCACCATGGGCTGCGGCGTAGTTGGAAACTGGAGTTTTGAAAAGTGGAGGGCGGCCGGATGTGGACACCTCACGTCAGTCTTTCGAGCGCGGCGAACGTTGACTCCGTGCTCGGTTCTATTCAATCGTTGCTGGCAGGGCTTGGCCTCGGGCAATACAGCCATGCTGCTTCGCTGTGGGTGTTTTTTGCTGCGTGCGGCGTCACCGAACTGGCCATCAGTTTTCTTATCTGTACGCCGCTCGAGCGATTTTGGCCGCTGACCAGCTGGCCGAAACGGAACTCCATCGCCGCCGATGTCGCCTACGCCTTTTTTGTCCGCATCGTCCTGTTCCCGCTCGTCGCTTTCTTTGAATTCAGTTGGCTGCGTCACAGCCTGGATGGATTTCTGCGTACCCATGCCATTACTCCTCCATCGCTTCCGGGGCTGATCCCTGCGCTCGCTTCGTTTCCCGCAATCGTCTTCATCGCCAACTTTGCCATCCTTGATCTCGCCGACTATTGGCGTCACCGTGTCTCTCACCGGGTGGGCTGGTGGTATGGAATCCACTCGCTGCATCATGCTGAAGAACAGTTGACCTTCTGGTCCGATGACCGGTCGCATGTCCTTGAAGACGCCATCACGTATGTGTGGTTCATTTTTGTGGGGCTGGTCATCGGGGTGCCCTCCATGCAGTTTCCCTTTCTCATCCTTTGCGTCCGGCTTCTCGGCAGCATATCCCACGCAAACACGAGGGTTGGCTATGGATGGCTCGGGGAGCACATATTCATCTCCCCGCAATTCCATCGCACGCATCACGCATTGCGTGCCGCTGGAAGGCGCAGCTGTAACTTCGGAACCACTTTGTCTCTCTGGGACATTGCTTTTGGGACCGCCAGGTTCCGCGACAACACCGTCGAGACTGGCGATGCGGGAGCTGAACCGGCCCTTGTCAACGGCTCCTGGGGAGAACAGCAGCTCGCGGGCTTTCGCCGCATGGTCCGCTTAGCACGGCGAGGAAAGAAGGTCCCGGCCATGAGGGCGGTATGATCGCGGCCATCCCTCAAAACTGGACGGGCCGCGTTCTCGATCAAGGCAGGCTGGGAATTCGAGTGAACGATCGTTGGAAGCTGGAGGCGTACGAACAATACCAATCCAGGCTCCGTGCCCCTGAATATCCATGTTTCTTTGGTCAGAGCGGCGAGGCGCGCGGAGAGATGCTCTACACATTTGTTGCGGAGGGCGGACTCAGTGAATTCGTGACCAACATGCGGCAGTTTGTCAGCCTGATCGGTGCTCCTCCCCATGAGCGCTCGAGTCTGGTCGCATTTTTCGAGCCCGATCCGTCGATTACGGATCACATGTCCTTTGTCGCGCGCTTTTGGCAAGTACTGCAGTTCCTCCATGAGCATGATCGCGATCCGGCGACGGACCGGACACCCGATCACCCGCTTTGGGAGTTCGCGTTTGAACGGTGCGAGATGTTCGTGGTCGGAGCGTCTCCCACCTATCAGCGCCGCCGTAGCAGAAATCTCGGTCCAGGCGCCGTGCTCGTGTTTCAGCCCAGGACTCTTTTCCTTGATCCCGCAACATCGCAGCCGATCGCAGCCTCGGTCCGGCACCGCATCCACAAGCGCGCCCTGGCCTATGACGGAATAACGATCCATCCCGACATAGGTTTCTACGGGAACATGACTAACCGCGAATGGAAGCAATACGCGCTTCCTGACGACAACGAACCGGAGACCGGCGCCTGCCCATTCCATACCCGCGCAAGTAGTTAATGTTAGGAGTTTCGGGGACGGAACAACCACCATCGCCTCTCGCTGGCCAAAGCCCACGTCATCGTTGAAGCGTGGTTGTTCCGTCCTGTCCCTCTAGGTTCCGTTATCTCCCGTCATAGGCGCATGCTGCGGCCATCCGGCGGCAATTGGTGCGAGGAGCAAACAGCTCAGCAACAGCGATTTCATATATGACAACATTGTCTTGTTCTGCTTCATGGGTGGCTTGCTCGCTATTCCTGCCATTGTGTCAAGTTATTGCTGTGTGCTGTCGTCCTGTGCATTCGCCACATGCAACGTCTTCTCCCCTCACAGCAAACAAGGCTCAGCATTTGGCCACTTTCCGTCTGTCTTGCTTTTTAGGATCAGAGCGATGATTTACTTCGCGGTGTTGCTGATGGTTGCTGCATCTGCCTTCAGATCCACCGGAATCTCCATCGGGACAAGGAAGTTGCTACCGAGAACATAGTTGTAAAGGTGATCGAGCGGCGGCGGAGGATACAGCTGACGGGCGGAGACCCATCCATTCGTATCGGTCCAATGCCAGCCGGTCGCGGAGACGTTTTGAATCGCTTGCTGAAGGTCCCCTGAATTCATCGGATAGGCGTAGATGCAGACGTTTTGCGCGAAGAGGCGAGACAAAGCCTCAAGGAAGCTACCGGGGAGCTTCTTGTAGCGATATCCCCATATGCGAACCAAAAGAGATAGACCTATGACGAAGCGGACACGCTCTTTGGTGTAGCGGTTGACAAGAGTGGTCATGCTGTAGAGTTCTCGATCACGGAACAGCAATACGGAGCCACCACGCGCGTGAAGGGCATCGATACGTTCCAGTAGGGTTGAAATTTCCGGAGGCTGTTCAGCTTCCGTGAGGGGCATCGCAGAGAGGCAGAAGAAGCCGGTAGGCACAGGGTCTTTTTCTTCCAGCTCTCCGCTGAGCTGCTGGATCGCCGAGGCCAGCAGCCGTTCATGGATTGCTGCATGAGTGAGATCCAGGTGTTCGAAGGATCCTGGCGCGAGCACGACTGATTTCTTGTGGAGAACTTCGATAGGCGGCTCAGGCGACCCGCTGGATAAAAAACAGACGGCCTCCGCAAGACCTGCGCGCACCAGATGGGCAAGGATCGCGCGCTGGTCCCAGCCTTCGAAGGCGGTCCCACGCAGTTCCACATAGTCGATTTCGATGCGTTTCTCGACGTCCTGAGCAATATTCTCGAAGAAAGAATCTTTCGTCTGCAATTGATAAAACGCAGCATAGATCAGGTTCACACCCAGGATGCCGACAGCCTCCTGCTGGAGCGGGTTGGACGGATCACGCATGTTGATATGCAAAACGATGTCATTCGGTTGGCCACCGGGTTGCAGCTGGAATCGCAGGCCGACCCAACCGTGAGCCTCGTTTGTTCCGGCATAGTTGCGGGCGGAGATGGTATCAACAAAGGAAAAGAAGCGCGCTGCCGACCCACGACTTTTGTTCAATTGGTTCACGATTTGCGTCCACTCGTTGTCCAGCATGGCCAGGAGGCGGTCTTTGGAAACATAACGGGCACCAAGACCATACAGATCGTCGCTGACCTCCTTGTCATACGCGGAGATGGATTTAGCAACGGTCCCGGAAGCGCCTCCAACAACCAAAAACCACCGCACGACTTCCTGGCCGGCGCCTATTTCGGCAAAGGAGCCATAGCTGGTCGGATCGAGGTTGATGCCAAGGGCTTTCTGATGAGTGCCGAGGTTTTCCGTAGATGCCATAGACCTGAACTCCCAGCTTCTTTGAGAATTTCCGCGATGCAAACGCAACGCAAGCTAACGTTGCTTCAGTATTCCACCTACGGACAAGTCTACCCCCGCGGCTGCCCTCGTTTGCACATCCCGGAATGAATTCCGGGGAACGAGCACAACATCGCCGCGTCTGCCACAGATCTCTCCACTTCGCCGGCTGCTTCTTAGAAACCTGTCCCTGCCACAACTGACGGGTGCCCCACATCTCGCTGGTTTTTCGCGAGATGTGGGATACCGCGATCCTTGACCCTAAGTGCTCATTGGGATCGGAAAGCTTGGGGGTTATCGCGGTGGTATCCCACATCTCGCGAGAAACCAGCGAGATGTCACCAGGACTGACGTAGCGTGCTTCCATTAGGGTCACTTTCCCGCAACTCCCTCGTCCGTTCGCTACGCTTCGGTCTATCTATGCGGGAAAGGCTACGTCCTAACTAATAACTGTGCAGTGACATGTACTGGTTTCCACCCGCACGACTCATTACCGGATATAGGACAGTACCAGCTCCTACTTTCTGTATTTGAAATCGAGCTACGCGGATTCATATTACTTCCCGATACCGGTAAGCCGTAATCCTTTTGGCAGTTTAACCTCGACCAAGCTAGCTCACCCTCCCCGTGGATCGGTCACTTCGGCTGAGGGGGTGGAGGCCGGGCCTCACGTTCAGCGAGTGGTTGTCTTGCAGTGCCATTTGCGCCCATGAGTGGATATGCCGGCGCACAGCGCAAGCTGGAATAAAGAACAACCGTTTGTCTTAGACGAAATCTTTAAAATTTCTCCTTGACAATGTCTGGATACACGGACTACCGTTTCGGCTGCCAACCTCTTTTGTATGAGACCTGGACTTTTCGGAGTTTCCGAGGGAAGAGCAGGGTTTAAAGAAGCCTCAATCGTTCATGAGGTAAACGGCACGCGCAAAGCGCTACCGTCAGGTTGGCATCGTCCTGGGTGCAGCAAGGTTTTTTGTGCTTCGGAGGCGGTATGAGTAAGTCGATTCACGTTGTTGCCGCATTTTTCCTTCTGCTGTGTGTGGCTGGTCTAGGTCGCGCGCAAAATTCAAACTCCGGTGATATTCGCGGCACTGTGACCGACTCGACCGGCGCACTGGTGCCAGGCGTGGACGTCACCGTCACTAACATCGATACGGGTGTGGTCAATCATTACGTGACGAATGGCAACGGCCTATACGACACTAATTCGATTCTGCCCGGAAACTACACGCTTGAATTCAGCAAGGAAGGCTTCGAAAAATTCAAGCGCGAGTCGGTCCCGCTTGAAGTCGGAATCGTTACCGTTGATGCCGCCTTAAAAGTTGGGTCGGCCTCCCAGGAGGTTGAAGTGAATTCCCAGGCGCCTCTGCTCAAAACGGAGGATGCGCAGGTGGCAACCACTCTGACGACAACCCAGTTGGCCAACCTTCCCAACGTCGATCCGGAAAATGGCTGGACCTATCTGCTGAAGCTGATTCCCGGCGCTACCAGCACGCCAAAGGGCAGCAACGGTGGCGGCTATGGTGATGAGGAACCCCAGGCCGATCAGGCCATCAACGGAACCATGCCATACTTCTCCAGCTTCCTGGTTGATGGTGGCTCGATTTGGTTGCCGCACAGCGCCAACATTAACCAGGGTCTAAGCGAAGTCGTATCTGAGGTCAACGTGATTGCCACAAACGCTCCCGCCCAGTACGGCGGAGGCGGCGCGGTCTTCAACGTCATCAGCAAGAGCGGAAGCAATCAATTTCATGGCTCCCTCTATGACAATTTCCAGAACGACGACTTGAATGCGAGAGACTATTTCAACACTGGCGCCAAAAGCAAGGTTCGCTACAACTACTTCGGCGGTTCGGTAAGCGGGCCGATCCTGAAGAACAAAATGTTCTTCTTTTACAACTATCAGCAGTTAAAAAACCCCCAAAACACGATCACCAAGAACTCGCAGCCAACGCAAGCCATGAAGGCAGGTTGTTTCGATCCTGCGCTTTTTGGAACGAGTCTGACCCTTGACGCTCGCCATGGCGGCGCGCCGTTAACCACCAATCCCGCTCAGTGCGGGGCCTATGATAATAACAATGGCGCCGATTTGGCGATTCCGCCGGCGGATTTCGATCCGGTAGCTATAAACATCCAGAACGGTTATTACGTTGATCCCAATCTCAGTGGATTATCAAACAATTACAGCTATCTGCAACCAGCCGTCAATGACCAAACCAAGATGTTTGGGCGATTTGACTACAACATTACTCCGAACAACCGCCTCAATTTTTCGATCGTGGAGTTTTACGCCCCGGTCGAGGTGTCTTACAATGGCAGTCCAAACTGCCCGGTCAATTGCCAGAATAATTCGTCTGACGGTGGGAACGCACAGATCTCAGACGTGTACACAATCAGTTCCAGCATGGTCAACGAGTTTCATTTTTCGTGGAATCGGGGGGCAGATTACTATGCTCAACAGTCCTTTGGCCAGGGTATCCCGGCCAAGATTGGGTTGCAGTTCTCGACCGCGGATGTCTTTCCCACAGTAAGTATAGGTGGAACCGGCGCGCCTTCGAATCTTGGTCCGGGCACGGAGGCGCTTTTCATCCAGAACACCTTTGCTCCCTCCGACACGTTTACTTGGATAACTGGCAAACATATCCTGCACTTTGGTGGTGAGTTGTTGATGGAGGAGGATAATTCGACTCCATGGGGCGCTATTAATGGGGCAACCATGACGTTCAGCGGCCAGTTCACCACCAGCAACCCTCTTGTCCAGGTTGGCTATGCCGACTTCCTGTTGGGAGATGTGCAGGCATGGAATACAGCCACTCAACCGAAACACTACATGCGAGCCAAGAATCCTTCGTTCTTTGCTCAGGACGACTTTAAGTTGCGGCCGAACTTGACCGTCAACCTCGGAGTGCGCTCAGAAACGCATGGGGGATCGAGCGAAAAGTACAACAATGCCGGCGGATTTGACCCGACCCTTCCCAATCCGGTGCCCAGTACCCCCATTTATCCTACCAACCCGAACGGCTCGATTTGGTTTGCCGGCCTGAACGGGGCGCGGACTAAAAGCTTCGCGACCAAGACCCTCGTGATGCCTCGCCTCGGTTTCGCGTACACACCTACGCAGAACTGGGTCTTCCGCGGCGGCGTGGGGCAATTCGCTACATTGTGGAGCGAGGATACTGTAGGCGGAGTGATGGGCTTTGGGTCGGGCTGCGGCGTTCCCGGCTTGTGTGGCGCTGTGGGCAGTTCGTCCACCTCCAGCACAACAACACCCGTGGTGCAGCTATCGGGGAGTGGGGCGAATCTGCCCATAGTTACGGGTGCTGCAGCCCGCAACCCTCTTTCTTACATCACCCCTGCAAATCCTCAGGGAAGCGGTGGGACTATCCCCTATACCCCTTACCATCTGCCAATTCAGAACGGCTGGCAGTGGACGGCGGGCGTCCAACGGCGTTTGCCCGGAAATATGGTCGCCGAGGCCCAATATGTCGGCAGCCACTGGGGCAACATGATGTTCGAGGCAGATGTCAACCAGCTTCCGGTGGATAAGCTCGGCCAAGGCCAGGCGGCACGGCCGTACCCGCAGTTCTCCGGCATTGGTGTGGGTTCCGGCGGCTCGCGCACCGGCAGCTACAATGGCGTTTCAAACTACGAGGCAGTGCAGTTGATGCTTCACAAACCCACCAGCCATGGCTTGGCTGCCGAACTCGCTTACACATGGTCGCGGCTGTATGACGACATGGACGATTCCGGCTGGGGGGAACAGTTCGGCGCCGTGTACTATCAGGACGCTTATAATCCCTCGGCCAACTATGGGCCCTCGAATTTCAACCGGCCAAACTCCTTGAAGGGGTCGTTGATCTATGCGGTGCCGCTCGGGAAAGGACACCAATACTTCAATTCGACCTTAGCCGATGCGGCACTTGGTGGTTGGCAAGCATCAGGCGCCTTCCAGGCTGAATCGGGAGTTCCGTTTACGGTGATTATGAATAGCTCGATCCCGAGTGGCTCACTAGGTGGAAGTGATGGCAATGGTCAGGCGGCTCTCTATCCTAACCGAGCAGGGAATCCGCATGCGGCGAAACAGTCGCTCAGCCAGTGGTACAACCAGCTCGCGTATGCAGCGCCGGCAGTGAATACCTTCGGCACCAACCCGAGAAATTCGCTCCGTGGACCTGATCTATCGAATTTTGACTTCTCCTTGGCCAAGAGCTGGGGTATACCGGGATGGGAGTCAGGCAGGGTGCAGCTTCGGATGGATGCGGAAAACATCTTTAACCATCCAAGCTTCGAAAATCCCAGCAATAAACTCAATCCAACCGCTCTGTCCAGCGGGATTGCGGATCCAAGCGTCGCAGAGGTCACAGCAACCAGCATCACCGGTCGAACGGTGATGCTGACGGGTCGATTCTCCTTCTAGGAAGGACAACGCCAACGGGTCACGGCAGAGGCTCGTTCTGCCGTTCAGCAGCCAACTGCATCAGCCGCCGATCTCGCCACGCTCGGCGGCTGGCCAATTCATCCTGGCTCAGTACCGATCTGCGTTCAGTTTCCACCTTTTGGATCAACTCGGGTGACCATGGTTCTTCGTGCGTGCGCGATTGCGCGATTTCGTGGTAAAGCGGTCCCAGGCGGTGCGCATAATCTGCCACCCCGCCTGGCGCGTTCAGATCGATGGTTTCGAACGGTCCCATGAAAGACCAGCGCCAGCCCAGGCCATCACGCACCGTCCTATCGATGTCCTCACAACTGGCCACATCGTCTTCCACCAGAGCCCAGGCTTCGCGCAACAGGGCCGACTGAAGCCTATTCAACACAAAACCCTGAACCTCTTTGCGCACATGGACAACGCTGCGTTGCAGTCCCCGCATGAGCGTGTCGGCGAATACCACCGTTGCTTGAGAGGTATCTGGCGATGGGACCAGCTCCACGACCGGAACCAGGTAAGGGGGATTGACGGGGTGCACAACCAACACCCGGGAAGAAATGTTCAACCCGTGGGTGAAGGCTGATGCGGGAATGCCTGAGCTTGAACTGCCGATCACCATATCCGGAGGCGCGACTGCCTCAAGCTCCTGCATCAGGCTTCGCTTCAAATCCGCTCGCTCCAGCACCGATTCTTGCGCATAGGCCGCTCCGTTCACCGCGTCAGCCAGCTGGGCGGCGGGTCTGAGGCGTGCCGCGATCGCAAGTGGATCGTCGACCAGGCCGAAGGACTCTAATTCTTTCAGCTGCTCTCCAATCAAGGTGAGGGCCCATTCAGTTGCCTGCGGGTTCACATCGTAGATACGAACTTCCAGGCCTGCTCGTGCAAACACGATCGCCCATCCAGCACCCACCAGGCCTGCGCCGATAACCGCCACCGGGCGGCCCCGTGAGCAACTCATTCGGCTTGATACCTTCAACTCCTTGACGCTCATTCATTCCCGACCTCGATGTGTGAAGTGTTTCCGGATTTGAGCGCCTCCCTGAAAGCGTGGAGTCGTTACAAAGATGCGCAAGAACTTGGCGAACGATCAAAGGATAGAGTGACACATCCATCAGGATCAAATGACGGTGATGGAGGGAGACACCGATGGCAACCGGAGGAATCATGGACCTGCGGCCCACCCAAGGTGATGAAAAACAGCTGTGAAGGGGACGGCCTTCAGAGTGTGCGTGAGAACCCAATCCAAGTCACCGCGCTCATGCTTTGTATCAGGGCACGGCTTCAGCCGTGCCGCAATGGTTGGGTCTGATGAGGGCTAAAGAGACTGCGTGAGAACGAAGGCAATGGCTTGTATTTTCCATGATTTGGGGTTGGAGAGAATAAGTTCGATCAAAACCCAGCAGCAGATGCGGTGGGTTTTCTGCAGATGCAGGGTAGAGATCGAATACATGCGGGAGAGGTTGTAGGCGATGGTGGATAGGGTGAACTCGCTAGCGACTTTGACTTGTCCTCGTGTGCGGAATTGACGCATGGTTCGCTGTTCTTTCAAGGTTCCGAAGCCAGGCTCAACCAGCGTCTTGCGCCGGCTGTATTCTTTCTTGCCTTGGCGAGTTCGCAGCTTGCGGCGCATCCTCTGGTGGACCGGCGCTCGCGCCCTGCCCTTACACCTTTTTCCCAGGTTCAAGGCCCGAGCCATGTTCGAGTCGGGCAAATAGGCATCTATGTTTTGCTGCTCCAGGTATTTGAGATTTTCCAGGGAGAAGTACCCGCTATCGACCAGCGCGATGGTTGGGGGAGAACCGCATCGGGTGGCGATCTGCTCCACCATCGGAATCAGCGAGGTGTTGTCCGTTGGCTGCTGCGTCACCCGCTGGGCAACGATCAGATGATCCTCCGATATGGCTATTTCCCCGGTGTAGCCCAGTACAAAGCCATCCCGGGTGCGCAGGAAGCGGGCGTCCTCATCAGTACGAGAACACTTTTTTAGCCCACTCTTCTGGAGACGTTCCAGTCGCTGGGGCAACTCGGCCAGCTTGCGTTCGGCCTGTTCTATGGCCACTTTCAGCCCGGTGGGTTCGCTGTCATCCTGATCGCAGGCTTTTTGCCAACGCCGTATGTTCCGTCGCAGCTTGGCTCGTTCATTGCGCAAGCTCTGCTCGGTG
This sequence comes from uncultured Acidobacteriaceae bacterium, assembly GCA_963717225.1. Taxonomy (GTDB): domain Bacteria; phylum Acidobacteriota; class Terriglobia; order Terriglobales; family Acidobacteriaceae; genus PALSA-350. The sequence continues at coordinate 150,601 of CAVQWB010000049.1, forward strand.
TCTACTCGGTCGCGGTTAGCGTTGGCTTTAATGCGAGTGGAATCAATCGCCACCCGACCTAACTTACCCAAGCCCATGCTGCGCCCCATCTCCAGCACCTGGGTAAATACATTGTTCAGAGCCAGGGCATGGCGACGACGAAACGCGCTCAGTGCCCAATTGTCTACCCGCTCCCCACCGGCCAGATATCGCAGCGGCAGGTCTTCCACCAGGCGACGTTCCAATTGACGAGCGCTCGTTATCCCCAACGCATAGGCGTAAAGCCAAACGCTCAACATCAGCTCAGGCGCGTATAGTCTGCCACCTTCTGCACTGTAGGCCAGCTCAAAATCCCTCCGATCAAGCCGCTGCACCACCTGCCGTATGAAAAAACAAAGGTGATCCTCACCCAGCTCATCCCGAACACTGGGAGGCAGCAAATACGCCTGATCAGGTCTGTAATCCTTGAATCGAGACATACTCTTCTATCCCCCAGCCAGCACAAAATAACAAGTGCCTTCCCGAGTTCTCACGCAGTCTCTTTAGCCCCTGGGCTGTGTCTTTCCTTTTTGAAGGGCACCGGCTTCAGCCCGTACATAAAAGAAACAAAACGATGGCCTTCAGGCCGTCCATAAGTGATTGCAAATCTGTCCGGCTTTAGCCACTGAGGGAGCGGTTTTAGCTCCTCCTCCGCCCCTTAGGAAGATGTTTTTCGAGAGAGCGTACCTGTCCCGCTATGCCCCGGCCTGCCGTGGGGCGTGCCGTGGAGGGACCGGCTGTTTTCGATTGGTTTGCGGGAACGCGTCGGCGGGTCGGGATGACAAAGGGGGCTGTCAAAGCGAAAAAAGCAACCGGCTCAAGTAATCTAGTCCTATCTGTGCACGGTTGAGATTCTTCATGAGCATTGAGAAACAACTTGGCTACAGGGCTTCACCCGCGAATAGCGAGATGCGCGATTCGCGCCCCTGCGCCTGGTCCTTGAATCTCGTCTTGCTCTGCGCAGCATTCCTCAGCGGCTGTCACGCCCAGAATCCCCGGCAAGGCCCGGCAGTCGAATTCACCAAGGTCCCACCAGCGGCGCAAGGTGGCCGGGAGCGGGTGGACGAAATCGCGGGGCGCGTTTCGGGTGCGCATCCTGGTCAGCAAATTGTTGTTTATGCCAGGAGCGGGCCCTGGTGGGTTCAGCCTTGGCCGGACAAGCCTTTCATTCCCATCAAAGCAGACGGAACCTGGAGCACCCCAACCCACCTTGGATTTGAGTATGCAGCCTTGTTGGTCGATCCCGGATATCACCCGCCGCCTACCATCGATACCGCTCCTATGCGGGGCGGTTCTGTCGTCACCGTAGAGATGGTAAAGGGGACGGGCAGCGTGCAGATAGCACCGACAAAGCCCCTTAAGTTCAGCGGATATGATTGGAATATACGGACAATTGCCGGCGATCGCGGCGGACTCAACAACCTTTACGATGCTGATAACGCCTGGACCGATGCCAGCGGAGCCCTTCATCTCCGTATGAAGAAACGCGCGGGGCGCTGGTCTTGTGCGGAGGCGGAACTCTCACGAAGTTTGGGATACGGAACCTACATCATCGTGGTCCGGGATGTCACCCATTTGGAACCCGCCGCGGTCCTGAGTCTAAATACCTTTGATGATTGGGGAGGAGATCAACACTTTCGCGAGCTTGATGTTGAAATGAGCCGGTGGGGTGACGCCCATAATAAAAACAACGCGCAATATGGTGTTCAGCCCTTCTACATACCCGGCAACCTGGCGCCATTTACGGTGCCCGCCGGTACGCTGACGCACGTAATGCATTGGGAATCAGGGCGGGCGAGTTTTAAAACCGTACAGGGGTCGTCTGTTCATCCCGGAGCACCCGTTGTTTCTGAACATGTCTTTACGTCACAGGTACCGACCCCTGGTCAGGAAAAATTCCAGTTTCTGTTTTACGTAGTCGAATCGCAAAAATATCCCCTGCAAAGTGAAAATGAAATCGTAATTGAAAAGTTTCAGTATCTCCCGTGATCGACGAATGAAGGGGTGCATTCGAAAGATCGTGCTCTCGCTTGCCGTTATTTGCCTGTCATGCCCGGCTTACGCGATTGATCCGAATCGAGCTATTTCGCAATACCTTCGTGAGCGCTGGTTCGCCGATCGAGGCTTTAATGACGGGGCAGTGACCGCCCTTGCGCAGACCCGGGATGGCTACCTGTGGATTGGTACAGATAAAGGTTTGATTCGTTTCGATGGTTCCAGTTTCCGTGCCTTTCAGCGGGCCAGTCCGACCACCTTCCCAATTGGTCCTGTGCAGGCCCTTATGACGGACGCACAGGGTGGCCTTTGGATCATCTTGCAGAGCACTCAGATCCTGCGCTACTCCCATGGGAACTTTGAGCTCGGCCATGATGAAGCCGAGTTCGGGATCACCTCGATCGCCGGCTTGACGGACGGTACGGTTGTCTTGTCGTCACTTGCCCTGGGCCCACTAAAATATGCCGCCAATCGCTACCACGTTCTCACTTCTTCAGAACTGCCGGCGGAGACGGCGAACCACACGGAGATTACCGCTGACAACATGTCCAGCCGCCTCAGTTCTGCTACCGGCGTTGCGACCCATCGCTTTGCCGAGCCAGACTCGCCGGTCATTTCGATGGCGCAGACCGCAGATGGCAAAGTATGGCTGGGAACACGGGATAAGGGGCTCTTCTACATTAGGCAGGGCCGGGTTCTCCCCAGCGGGAAAAAACTACCCAGCACCAAGGTCAACTGCTTACTTTCCCTTGAGAACGGGGAGTTATGGATCGGAACCGATGGCGGCCTGGTCAAGCTGGCCGAGAGCACGTCGGCAGCAATTCCGCCGTCTCTCCGGAACGTACCTATCCTTGCGATGATCCAGGATCGTGATGCGAATGTGTGGGTGGGCACGGCCGGCGGATTATTTCGCGTGAACTCCAAAGGAGTCTCCGTAGACAGAGGCAACACTCCGGTGACGGCGCTCTTTGAAGATCACGAGGGGAATGTATGGATTGGAAGTTCCCACGGAATCGAATACCTTCGCGACAGCACGTTTGTGACCTACGCCCCGGCCGGCTTGAATGCTGAGAGCAGTGGGGCGATCTATGTGGACCCATACGATCGCGTATGGTACGCGCCGATCGAGGGCGGACTCCGCTGGATGAAGGGTGAACAGAGTGGAACCGTAACCAATGATCTGCTCAGTCAGGACGTGATTTATTCGATTACCGGAAGTAAGGACGAATTGTGGATCGGCAGGCAACAGGGTGGGTTGACGAACCTGCGCTTCAGCGGCGCATCGTTCTCGGCCAGAACCTACACCGAGCGAAATGGTCTCGCGCAAAACAGTGTCTACACCGTTCACCGGAATCCTGATGGAACGGTGTGGGCCGGGACTGTGAGCGGCGGTGTGAGCAAGCTCAACGATGGCAGGTTCACCACCTATACAGTTGCAGATGGCCTGGGCGCCAACACGGTGACTTCGATCGAAGACAGCCCCAACGGGACCATGTGGTTTGGCACCTCCGGAGGGCTCACAGAATTGGCTAAAGGCAGTTGGCGGACGTACACGACGCGCGACGGCTTGCCCGCAGATAACGTGAGTTCCATAGTCCGGGATTCAGCCGGGACCCTATGGATCGGTACTACCAGCGGTCTCGCCTTCCTGAGTTCGGGCCACGTCTCGGTCGCAGGGCTTAGGGTAGCGGTATTGCGCGAACCAATTCTCGGCCTCGCGGACGACCCCGGTGGATCATTGTGGATAGCGACCTCGAACCACGTTCTTAGAATCAGCAGAGACCGTCTGTTGCAAGGCAACCCGAGCAGCACTGATATCCGCGAGTATGGTCCCTCGGATGGTCTGCGCGGGACCCAAGGTGTGAAGCGCGACCGGTCCGTGGTTAAAGATCCGGATGGAGATATTTGGTTCTCTTTGAACGTAGGTCTGTCCATGGTGCATCCAGCCCGGGCAAATCAGGAGGCGCTACCCGCCGTGGCCCGTGTAGAAAACGTCCTGGTCGATGGCAATCCTGTTGCCCTGCAGGGGCCGGTTCGCATCTCTTCCTCACAACGCCGTCTCATGATCGATTACTCGGCGCTATGCCTGGTGGGTTCCGACCGGCTCCGTTTTCGCTATCGTCTGGATGGCTTTGATCACGGCTGGAGCGAGCCGGTAGCTTCCAGGCAGGCCATCTATACCAATCTTGGGCCAGGGTCCTATGAATTCCGGGTTGCCGTTTCCAACATCGACGGCGTGTGGAACGGCGCCCAAGCAACGCTCCCTTTCAGAATCGATCCGGCATTCTGGCAGGCGTGGTGGTTCCAGTTGTCGGTCCTGGTTAGTCTGGCAGCGTTTACGTGGCTTATCTATCGTCTGCGGCTGCATCACATCTCCAGGCAGTTTGATATGCGTGTGGAAGAGCGAACAGCCGAGCGCACGCGAATCGCTCGCGAGCTCCACGACTCGTTGTTGCAAGGCTTTCAAGGGCTACTTCTCCATCTTCAGGCAGCGCAGCACATGCTGCCGGCGCGACCGCAAGATGCCAAGCGGACGCTCGAGAAGGTTCTCGACCAGGGAGATCAGGCGCTCGCAGAGGCGCGGAGTGCAGTCCAGAATCTGCGCGCATCCGCGCTCATCCCCAATGACCTTCCACAGGCTCTGGCTGCGATAGGCAAGGAACTTGCGGCTCCCGGCAATACAGCGCAATTCCGCGTCATCGTAGAAGGCAAAGCACAAAACCTTGAGCCACTTCTCCGCGATGAAGTCTACCGCTTCGCCCGTGAGGCACTGCGCAATGCGTTCGGCCACGCTCAGGCGGAGAATGTAGAAGCAGAAATTGCCTATGGGGAGCTGCGATTTGTATTGCGCGTCCGGGATGATGGCGTCGGCATCGATCCTAAAGTCCTCGATCGAGGCAGCCGGCCCGGACATTGGGGACTGCCCGGCATGCGGGAGAGGGCCGAGAGCCTAGGCGCGCAAATGGAAGTTTGGAGTGAAAGCGGAGCCGGGACTGAGGTACAGTTGACCATTCCAGCCGCTATCGCTTATCAGGAACCTATAAAACGGGAGAGATTCCGTTTCTTTCGTAGCAAAAGGACGACCCTGCCATGACCACCAATCCCGAGATAATTCGAATACTTTCCGTCGATGACCATCCGCTCCTTCGCGCCGGGGTCGCCGCGCTTATCGGAACCCAACCTGATATGACCATTGTGGGGGAGGCAACCTCGGGCCGGGAAGCGATCGAAAGCTTTCGCACCACTCGACCGGATATAACACTGATGGATCTGCAGATGCCAGAGATGGATGGCATCGACGCTATCCTTGCGATCCGCAGCCAGTTTCCCAATGCAAGAGTCATCGTGCTGACAACTTATGAAGGGGATGCCTTGGCCTATCGAGCTCTTAAGGCTGGAGCCCGCGCCTACATATTGAAGAGCCTGGTCCGGAAAGATCTCTTGAGTGCCATTCGAACCGTGCACGCCGGCCACAAGCATATTCAATCGGAGGTTGCCGTCGGGCTGGCGGACCACGCCGCCGATGATCCCTTGACCGAACGGGAAATTGAAGTCCTCACCATGATTGGCGATGGAAACTCCAACAAACTAATCGCCGATAAACTCTCGATTACAGAGCACACGGTGAAAGGACACGTCAAAAGTATTCTTTCCAAACTGGGCGCCAGCGACCGTACACACGCAGTCAAGCTTGGACTTCAGCGCGGAATCACTCGCTTGTAAAAAACTCCCCTCTAAAGAGCGGTCGTTGGATAGTACCTTCTGGTCGTTCGCAGGTTGTGAGTGACCAGATACGGTAGTTTAGAGGGCCCGCGTGCAGCGCTTATACTCCACTTTCCCCACCGGCAGGCCAGGAGTTGGACTCCTGCTCTTGCGCCTTGCTGCGGGCTGTTCTCTCATCGTTGAGAGAATCCCGATGATGCTGCCTATACCGTCTTCTCCGCTATTGGAAATCAATGCCGTGTTGATCTGTATGGGAGTTTGCATTTGTCTTGGCCTTTGGACTCCGATTATGGGTGGACTGGAAGCGGTAGCCGAGCTGCTCATGACGGTCTCCGACCCAAGCCGGTACGAAAGTCACATTCTGCTTGCCGTACTCGCCATCAGCCTTACCATGCTCGGTCCGGGTGCATGGTCCATCGATGCCCTCATATTCGGAAGAAAACGTATCACCGTCTAAAGCGCGGCAACCGAACCATCTTCATGGAAAACAAACTCCATCGGTTTCGTGCCTCCGAATGGATACTTGTTCAAAGCGGATTCGCTTAGTTCGAAGCCCAGGCCCGGTTTTGTGGGGAGGGGAACTCGGCCGCCCACCATGCGCATTGCCGGGAATCCAAACCATTCCGCCCAAATCTTCTCTTTCTCACCAGGTTTTACGAAGCTGCAGATTTCCTGCACTAAAAAATTGGGCATTGCGGAATCTACGTGTAAAGTCGCCAAACCGCCGATGGGTCCTTCGCACGCATGCGGAGCCATAGAAATATTTGAAATATTCGCCATGGCCGCCACTTTCCAAAGTGCGGAGATGCCGCCCACGTGATTAATGTCCGTTTGCAGAATGTCGACAGCTCCCATTTCGATCAACTCCCGGCAGCCGTAAGCAGCCACAAGACGTTCGCCGGTCGCGATGGGCGTGGTCGAATGTCGCGCGATGCGGGCCATGGCCTGAGGGTTTTCCGGCGGGCAAGGCTCTTCTACAAAGAGCAAGTGAAGCGGCTCAACTTCCTTGATCATGATCGAGGCCACCGCTGGGCTCATCTTGGCGTGGAAGTCAACCGCGATATCAATGGAATCGCCCAGGCCCTCGCGCACCCGCTGCATATCTTTCACTGCGCGATCGATTTTTGCATTGGTTTCGATCCATTCGTAGTCATGATCGGGAAGCCCGATCTTGAGGCAGGACACGCCGTCTTTGAGCGCAGTCTCGCGCAGCTGTGCCAGATCTTCCGCCGTGCGTATGTGTTCAACATGATAGTAGCCGCGGATACCACCTGCATCGTAAGGGCCGCCCAGAAGCTGATAAACCGGAACGTTCAAAGCTTTGCCGCGAATATCCCAAAGCGCCTGATCGATGCCCGACATGGCAGACCCAATCAGCGGACCCGCGCGATAGAAAGTGTGAACATACATCGACTGCCAAAGATGTTCCACCTGCATGGGATCGTTGCCGATCAGAAAATCCCGAAAGTCCTGAATGCAAGCCACGGCTGATCCGGCTTTGCCCTCCAGCGTACCCTCGCCCCAGCCCACCAGGCCCTGGTTCGTCTCCAGCTTCACGAACACGTACGGCCGATCGGAGTTGGGCGTCAATGAAACACCAAAGACTTTCAGGTTGGTGATTTTGATGCCCGAGCTGACGTCACGAAAAGCGTCGCTGGCCAGGGTTTGACCATTGGGATTTACCGCGTACGATGCGTCCCTCGCCTGGCCGAGAAATGGATCGCATCCGCACGAATCTGCCAGCGTGGGGCCGCCCACCGCTGCCCCCATGCGGGAACCGGGCACGGCCGCCGCCATCATCGCTGCTGCGCCAAGAAACTTCCGTCGATTCATGCGATCCGATTCCTTTCGAACGTCTTCTCATCCACCGTGATGCCTAGTCCTGGGCCCTTCGGCAATTCGAAGAATCCGTCCCGTAGCGCTGTCCCGGCATCTCCACTGGGCGATTGAGCGATAAAGAAGTTTGGCACGCTGGCAGCAGTGTGCAGCGCTGCAGCGGTGGCGATGGGTCCGCCTTCATGCCACGGCGCAACGTCCACGTAGTAGGTCTCTGCCATCGCAGCCAGCCGGCGAATGCCGGTGATTCCGTGAGTCAGCAAGTCAGGTCGAAGCAGATCGACCAGGCCTTCGCGAAGCAGATCCTGAAAGGTTCCCGGATCAGAAATTGTGCGTCCGAAGCCCAACGGGACGACCGTTTCCTCTGAGATTTTCCGAATGGTTTCAAGATTGGAAACCGGACAAGGTTCATCCAACCACAACGGATGCATTCGCTCTACCGCGGCGGCGAGGCTAGCCGCATCTCCAGGGGTGAGCTGCGCCCGCGCCTCTATGGCGAAGTCCGCCTCCGGAGCAGCACTGCGCATGGCCTGCAGACGGGCCACCCCATCGTGAGCAAACACACTGCCCTGGTTGCGCGCAGCGGGAGGAAGGATGGGGATCAGGAACGCACGGTAACCCGCCGTCATTTGCTTCTGGAGATCGCTGTGCAACTCCTCGTTGGTTGCCCCGGAGAGCCGGATGATGGCGCGGGCCTTATTGCGGGTGGGACCGCCGAGCAAGCGATAAATCGGCGCTTGGGTAGCTTTTCCAAGAATGTCGAGCAGGGCGATGTTCAGGCCGCCTCGCACCGTGGCCGGCACCAGCCCGTCCACGGCCTGATAAGACGATGCGGCGCGCCCGGCCAAGGCCTGGTTGGCCGCCTTGAGGTCAGGGGCGGAAAGCTCGTTGCACTCTCCGTATCCAACCAGGCCTGTGCGCGTTCGCACCTGGAGAATGGCGTAGGAGCCCATCTGAAATCCGCGTACTTCGGAAATCAAATGCTGGTCAGTAGAAACCGTTGTTGGGGATGGAGCCTGCGTAAACCGTAGCAGACGTTCTCTTCTTGCTGTAGCGCCGGTTATCGATGGTCTCATTGCAAATCCTTCGCTGCTGAGTTTTGTTAAAGGGCCACCCCAGGCATCTATATACAATACATATAGGAGGGGGTCGAGATGGAGCGGCGCAATTTCCTCAAACAGGCGGCGGCTGCGCTCGCCGGATGGAAGAGTGTTGCAGGCCGGGATCTTACGGCGCAAACGAGGCTGGAGGGTGCTGCGGCGCATAGTCCTTTGCCGGCGGTGACCACGGTGAATGGAATTGGGCGACGAAAGCTGGGCCGGGCGGATGCTGAGGTTTCCATCATCGGCATCGGCGGCTACCATATCGGTCTCTCCAACGTTTCCGAAGCGGAGGCGATTCGCATCGTGAGAAAGGCCCTCGACGAAGGCATCAACTTCCTCGACAACTGCTGGGACTACAACGACGGCGCCAGCGAAGAGCGAATGGGTAAGGCGCTGCAGGAGGGCTATCGGCGGAAGGCCTTTTTGATGACGAAGATCGACGGCCGAACGGGTGCGTCGGCGCGGCAGCAGTTGGAACAATCCCTGATGCGGCTCAAGACCGATCACATCGACCTCTTGCAGATCCATGAAGTGATTCGCATGGGCGATCCGGTGCAGGCATTTCAGCCAGGAAATGTAGTCGACGTGCTGAAGCAGGCGCGGCAGGAAGGAAAGATCCGTTACATTGGATTTACCGGACACAAAAGCCCGTCGATCCACCTCCACATGATCGAAACTGCAGACCAACATGGTTTCACGTTCGACACCGTGCAGATGCCGGTGAATGCGCTGGATGAACACTACAACAGCTTCCAGCAGAAAGTGATCCCAGCGGCACAAAAGCATGGTATGGCAATCCTGGGCATGAAGCCGTTGAGCAACGGCGCCATTTTGAAGACCAATACCGTGAGCGCGGCGGAAGCATTGCACTACGCCATGAGTGTGCCAGTTACGGTTACCATCACCGGCTGCGACTCACTCAGTGTGCTGGAACAGGCCCTCGGCGTGGCGCGAAACTTCAAGCCGATGGACCTACAGCAGAAAATTGCCACTTTGCAAAAGACTGCGCCGGTCGGGATGGCGGGAAAGTTTGAGCAGTATAAGTCGTCGCAAATCTATGACGGCACAGCGAACAGTCCCCAGTGGCTGGGCTAATCCACTTCTCACACACCCGCTGAAGCCGTCGGGAGGCGGTAGTTTGATGTCAGGGTTAATGCGCGGCGGACATTCCTCTACGCCGCAGGCGCTGGGCGGTCCCTATCCTGTCCGGGAGGTTTAGGGGTGTCCTGCGTCGGGTGGACGGGGAAGAGAAATCTGAGTGGTGAGGAAATCATCTGTTTGAACACATAGCGGAGAATCGATGCCCGTTCTTTGTGCTCCACATCATAGGCGCGTAGCGCTACGAAGGAAGCGATAGCGAAGCTGACTCCCAGGTTCAGCACGAACATCATCGCGACGCCGACCATCGCCGAGTATAGCCACACCTGCTTGAATGCGGAGGGTCCGAAGCGAGCAGCCGCGAAGGCGAACATGCCCGTATTGAGGGTGACGTGGCGGACGTCGAGCGGCAGGCCGAAGAACGCGAAAAACTCCGGCATGAATCCCATCAGGTAACCGAGGGAGATACTGGTGGTCCATGAGCCGACGTGGCGGTAAACCCAGTCTGCAACCTTTTCCATCCTGCCTGCGCCAATGGTTTGGCCGAGCGGGTGCTGCGCAATCGACGCGGGAATGCGATGGTAGACGGCGAAGTTTTCACACCATCCCCCGATCAGCCCGGCGAGCCAGAGCAGGACGCCGGTGAGCGCAGCGTCAATGGCGGTTGCCGAAGCCAGGGGACGCAGCGATAGATAGACCTTCTCCGCCTGGCCGGCCGGCACATACGGGGCATGGAAGGCCCTAAGCCAAAGCAGATTGAAGATGACCGCCCCGATAGATACCGCCAGAACATTGCCCAGCGCCGCCGCGAGCTGCGTCCGGCTTATGGATGCGCCGAATTCAGTAATCTGGTCGCGGCGAGAGTCACCTCGGTTGCGACGGATGATATCCGCCAGCGTAGCTCCCGTCATGGCAGGCTGCTTGGTGGCCAGCGCCAAACCGAAGATCTGCAGCAACAGGAAACTGATGGCGTAGTTCGTTCCGATCAGAACCGCTTCCACAAACGGCGGCCAGTGTCTGGCGACCAGGTGAAGTTTGAGCGCCGCAGTAAACACGGTGAGGAATCCGCCCCCGATCGCCGCACCCCACATTTGCCAGTATTCCTTGCGGCTGTGGGCAACATAGTGTTCGCCACCGTGACCGGTACGTTCCACCGTCTTGCGTGCCAGGAGGTTGAAATTCTGCCGGATGAGCGAAGAGATGCGCATATCCTCGCGCAGCCCATACAACAGGGTTTGCAACAACCGGCGTACGGCAGCGGTGACCTCGTTACGGCGATCCACCAGCGTCGCGGCGAGCATCTCCATCCGGTCGAGAGCCGCGTCCATGGCGCTCAAATCGAAGACCAGCGGAGAATTCACCCCAGCATCTTCCATGCGGATGCGAACAATCCCAAGCTCTCCTCTGCAGGCGAAGACGGCGTTGAGCCAGGGTTCCATACATTCCGCCGGACAGTCACCCGGAAGCGCGGTTTGTTCACATTCAATGAATTTTTCTGTAGCGAAGACCAGGGCGTAAGAAGGCGATTGCTCCACGGTCTCGCTAGCGTTGCGCTGGCGGACAGCACGGCTGGTGCCCCGGGCAGAAACGCGCGCCGCCAACAAGCGAAGTGCCTCGTGCAAGTCCAGGTGAACATGCGGATACGCAGCCAGCCCTTCGCCGCCCCAGACATTTGCCGTCAGGCGAGCAAACCCGGCCTCATCCATATCGAGAAAGCGTTGGGTGGCGCGTGAGGAATCAAAGACCGCGGCGAAAAGTCGAGCCGTATCATCCTTTTCGCGGGGCGGAGGCAGCCAGCGCTGGAAGAGTCGGCTGGTGATCTCCCGAAACAGCGCATGTTGCGCAGGGATGCCCGCTTCTGCGAAGAGGGAAACAGAATCGAGCTGGCTAAGTGTCGACTTCCATCCCTCCTGAAAGCGGGACCGCAGGTCGGCGTCTTGCTCCAGCAAGCCCAGCCAGCAGACCAGGCGAGATTGGTAAGCCCGCTCAGAGCGCTGCCAGATTTCGGAAAAGAGCTCGATCAAGCGATCGGTTTGGCCGCCCACGCCAGTCGCTGCGCAGAATGCCTCCGTCTGAGCGCGCAACGCGGCTTCCGTCCGGGACGAGGCTTGCGTCCCTCCGGCACCCGGCTGGAATAGACCTTGAAGATCGGAAATAAAGCTCATGCAGGCCTTAGATCATAGCCTGAAACCCCGCATCCCCGGCTCGTTTTTTGACCTGTGCCGAGCCTGGGGCTTTGTAACGTTTGGCGTCTCTCCAGCACTAACTGTTTGTAAAGCAACACCAGCTCTCTTTGGCCTGCGGCCGCCCCAGTCCAGTCTATTTCCAGGGAACCGAAAAGGTGCTCTGGCGATTGTTTGGGGGCCAGGCAAGTATGCTTTTTCCACGGGCCCGCCAATGGGGCGATTGATTTTTCAACAACCCGGCGACAGCATACTTGTTCCCTGTGACGGGTCGCGCAAACCAGCCGGCCCGTTAAGGTTGTGCAAAATGTATGCTGTCGCCGGATCTGTCTGGCCCACTCACCTGTCTATTGTCCTATCCTTGTTCGTAAGATCGGGCGAAGTCGAGGTGTGGGCACCGCTCGCGAGCGCCTTCCACTGCTCCGCTACCTGGGGTGGCAGCTTATCCATCTGGCTCAGGAACGTGGTCACCTGCCATATCTCCAGTTCCTTCAGGGAACTTTTCCATGCAGGCATTCCGCTCAGACGTATTCCATGTTGAATAACGTAGAAATTTTGATTCTCCGGCATGTCAGGCGCCTCCTCCATGAATTGAGGCACGCGTGGATAGAACCCGTCCCCAAATACTGCGTGCGGTTGGTGTATGTCACCATGGCAGCCGGCACAGCTATTCTGATATACCTTCATTCCGGCGACCAGGTTGATCTCGGTTGGAGCGGCCGGGTTTCGGGCTTCCGGCGCGTGTCGATCCAGCGAAGCATCGAGCGAGGGCATCGCCACCCTCCGTTCAAGCGCGCTTTCTGGAACATCAGCCCTCGGGTCAACGAAACCCAGCCGTACCCACACGAACCCGGCGAGAAGTAAGAGGACAACGGCTGCGGCGAATCCAAGTAAGAACCTGCGCATGGAAAATCCTCTCTTTGACAAACGAATCGACGACCTCCAGTGACGTGTTCGGCAGTGGGCAGTGCCCTTCTGCAGACACGCTACCCGACGAAAAGGCTCTCCAGATATATCGCATGAACGTCTGGCCCCCGCAAGGATCTGCATACCATCATGAAATACGTGCCCAGAACCAAGGACTACCTTAGGGGCTAAGGAGCCTGCGTGAGAACCCAATGCCAAAGTCACCGCGCTCATGCTTTGTATCAGGGCTGAGGGTGACGTGCGTCGCCGTCGGAGTCGGAATGTGGTCAGTGAGTTGATACCCCAGTGCCGGCGCGTTAAGGCCGTCAAACAAACGTTCTCCTGAGCCGAGCAGGGCCGGCGAAAGGGTCAGATGCATCTCGTCCACAAGCCCCGCGCGCAGATATTGCCGCATGGTCGCAATCCCGCCGCCCAGCCGGATATCTTGACCTTGCGCAGCGTCCACGGCTCGTTCCAATGCGCTCTCAATGCCAGCTGTGACGAAGTGGAAGGTAGTGCCTCCGTTCATGGTGATCGATGCGCGTGGGTGGTTGGTGAGAACAAAAACCGGTGTGTGGTAAGGCGGAGTTTCCCCCCACCAGCCCTTCCAGGTTTCGTCTGGCCACGCTCCACGAACTGGGCCAAACATATTTCTGCCCATGATCCATGCGCCGATCCCCTCGAAGCCCCGCGCCACGAAGTCATCGTCAATCCCCGTCGTGCCCCCCTCTTTGCCGTGCATCTGGTGATGGGTGCGTGTGGCAAATTGCCACCCGAATACCGCGAGGCCGCCGACCCCAACTGGGTTGTCGCGGTCCTGGTTGGGCCCGGCACTATAACCGTCGATCGATACTGAAAAGCAGTGGACGCGAACCTTGGGCATAAGAATTCCTCCTCCGTCTCTTTAGCCTATAGCCGAAGCCGGTATCGTATGGTTCTTTCCTCCTCTCCCTCTCCATCGAAGACCAATCCACACTTCTCCATGACCCGAATGGATCCAGTCAGCTCAGGGAACGTATGCGCTATGACACTCTTGATCTGCGGATTTTTGCGAATCAATTGGACCAGCGCCTGAGCAGCCTCAGTTGCGAGCCCTTTCCGCTCATGTGGGGGAAGAATCGAATAACCGATCTCGCATTCTGCCGGAGACGTTTCCCGCCAAAAAGCACCGGTCATTCCGATCAATGAACGTGTGCCATCCTGGTTAATTAAAGCGACATAGCGATGCCAACTGATTTGCTCCGGATGCCGTTCGTATTGCTTCAGAAGGGTGTCCAGAACATGGGGCTCCCAATCGACGGGCGGCCAATTTGGCGGAACGGCGCAGCCAATGAGAGCGCCTAGTTTCTGATCGGCTGATTTTTCTGAAGCTAACATTGCCGGTGTGATGGCTATCAAGGCAAGCCGTGGCGTGCGTAGGTCGTCATGCTGGTCAAGCAACATGGTGAATCTCTCCTGAAGTCGTCTAAAAGACATGGAAATGCAAGCCCACATAGAAGAGGGGACTTACAACATCAGTGGACGAACGATCAGGCAGTCATAGGCAGGAACTCATCCTATCATCATGTCGGACTTTTCGTGAAAACGAGGCCTTCCGGGGGGACACGTGAAATGGAACCAAGTGAAGAGTTGCGAAAGACAACAGATGGCAGACGTTACGATCTTCGAGGGACTGGGGAGCAAAGTCCCTTTTTGAACAGAAACCGGAGGTCGCAATGACCTTTGACCTGGAAGAAGATTTTGAGAACCAGCGTTGGAGACTCCTGGCCTTAGTTGATTGTAGGCAAACCCTTAGCGACGACTCTAAGGGAGCAATTGAGACCGATCTCATGATCGTCGCCACTCGAGAGCTCATCAGGGCGTACGAGACGCTGAAAGGGTACTGGTCTCAGAAAACGCCTTCATCGGGGAGACACAGGCGAGGGGTCGCGCCCGAGCTTGAGTACGACAAGTCCAGCCAGAGATCCGGAAGCCCCACGCCGGTGTTGAGAATCCGGTGAAATAGATCGCATAAACCCTTATCGGCTTGAGTAAGTAGCAGTGACTGTTTCTATACTCCGATTAAAGTCTCACGAGCTAAGTATTCAGCCATTGATTGCCGTGCGCGCTGAAATTCAAGCCGGGCGTATTGTCTTGCTGGACTCAACTGGCAGTCTGCTCTGTTCTTGAAGAAGGTCGCCGAAAGCTGGAGAGTTACAGAGCTGACCAGCAATCCGCGGCGATGCTGATACGGGGCGCTTCATGTTAGGCGCCCCCACGATCGCAAGCCTCAAACCACAGAAGCACTGCCTCGAATGAAATGGAAGACGATGGAAACTACAGCTAGTATCAGCAGGATGTGGATAAAGAATGCTGTGACGTGGAACATGAAGAAGCCCCCCAGCCACAACAAAAGCAAAACGAATCCGATAGCTAGAAACATAGTCCGCCTCTTTCTGCCTAAGATGTCTGACGCATTTCGGACCTGCGATCCGATCCACTGCCCGTAAGCCAACGGGGGACGTGACCACGGCATCGGGAGCTCCTGCGGTGGGGGAACAACTTCTTTTCGCCGCTGGCAGGCCCGTACTTCGAAAAGTTAGGTGCCCGCAAATTACGAAACGTTGCCTCCGGAAACCGATATGATCTCTTTCTGGTGACTGGTGGATGAAGAAGGAGACGTTGACCGGTGTTGGCCGCCGGGAATTTCTGAAAAGCAGTATCGCGCTCGGTGCTCTCTCGGCACTCCCTACGGGGTCTGAGGCAACCCCGGTCGTTGCGGAGCCCAACGATCGTGAGTACTGGGTTCAAATCTTGACCCGCGTCGCGCACCCGGTTCTAAAGGCGCTGAGTGAGAAAAGGCTCAAGATCGAGATGCCGGTCGAAGCCCCCCAGGGCAATGTGGAGCAGCGGCGGCAGTTTACTTATCTGGAGGCGATGGGCCGATTACTTACCGGCATTGCCCCATGGCTCGAATCCGGCCCACAAAACGGCCCTGAAGGCAGTCTGCGGAACCAGTATGCTGAGTGGTCTCGTATGGCCATCCAGGCGGGTACCGATCCGGCATCCCCAGACTTCATGAATTTCAATCAGGGTAGCCAGCCCGTTGTCGATGCTGCCTTCCTCGCCCTGGCCATTGTGCGCGCGCCCACAGAGCTGTGGAAGAAGCTCGATGCAAAGACGCAACAGTACGTGATCGCCGCGCTTCAGTCTTCGCGCGTGATTCAACCTGGCTACAGCAACTGGCTCCTGTTTTCGGCGATGGTCGAAGCGGCATTATCGTTCATGGGTGTGTGGTGGGATCCAATGCGTGTAGACTATGCGATTCGCACGGTGGATACCTGGTACAAAGGAGACGGCGTTTACGGCGACGGGCCTGCCTTCCATTGGG
Organism: uncultured Acidobacteriaceae bacterium; assembly: GCA_963717225.1. Lineage (GTDB taxonomy): Bacteria > Acidobacteriota > Terriglobia > Terriglobales > Acidobacteriaceae > PALSA-350. The sequence goes on from CAVQWB010000049.1 coordinate 166,833, forward strand.
ACTACTACAACAGCTTCGTGATCCATCCAATGCTGCTGCATATCCTGGACACCATTGCGAAGTCTTCCCCGGCCTGGGACTCGTATCGGCCGGCAATGATGCTCCGCGCTCGCCGTTACGCAGCGATTCAGGAACGTATGATCGGCCCCGAAGCAACCTTTCCCCCGATCGGCCGTTCGCTCTGTTATCGTTTTGGCGCCTTTCACCTTCTTGCCGAAATGGCCTTGCGTCGGGAACTGCCTGAGGGCGTTTCTCCAGAGCAGGTTCGGTCGGGCCTGACTGCTGTGATGCGTCGCATGGTGGACGCACCCGGCACGTTCGACGATCATGGATGGCTGACCGTGGGCTTCTACGGCCATCAACCTTCCATTGCTGAATCTTACATTTCAACCGGTAGTTGTTACCTCTGCTCGGCAGCTTGGCTCCCGCTGGGGCTGCCGGCATCGGATCCATTCTGGACTGGCCCCGCTGCGCCCTGGACTGCGAAAAAGATCTGGATGGGTGACAAGGTCGGACCGGACCACGCGCTGGCAGAAGCTCCAGGCAACAAGCTATGAGCAAAGCTTTGCTGCTACCTGTTGGTTGGGCCGTCGTCATAAACCTGAAATTCTCGAATATGCGCTTCTTGCGAAGAGGAGAGGATGTTAAGGCGTATCCGGCTCGCAACGACCGCAGGGAAGCGATCCGTCTTCTCGTGCCCGATGGACTGAGCGGATGCCACGGTCTTCCACGCATGGTCCGTCCAAACCTCAATTGCGTATTTCTCCACATGCTGACCGTCGTTGAGCCATTCCATGGTGGTGACCCGATCGATGCTGCTTGGTTTCGCTAAATCCACCTCCAGAATGGAATGATGGGACCCGACCGGCGCCGACCAGAACGTGTCAGTATCACCGTCGAGCGCTGCGGCGACCTCCGGTGTTGTCGGAAGATGGTGCAGAGCGAGGTTGCCGCTCTGCAAGCGATGGATGGCTGCGCCGAATTCCTTCAGCCGGGCGACATCGGAATCGGGCAGAAGGCCCCTGTTGTCGGGTGCCAGCCCGAGCATGAGTTGCGCTCCGCGTCCCACGGTGTGTTCGTAGATCGTGGTGAGATCCTCCAGGCTCTTCAATGAGGCCTCGTCGTGCGGATGCCAGAACCAATGCAGCTCGCGCAAGGGGGTGTCGGCCTCAATGGGACGCCAGCGCAGGTAACCGTGACGGTCGATGACGTTCCAGTTCTCATAATCGACGCGTCCCGATTCTGTGCCGACCCAGCGCGCGTCGCCATACTCGAAGAGTCCTGTATCGGCGAAGACAATGGTGTTGGGCTGATAGGTCCGCAGAGTTTCCAGGATCCTGGAAAAATTGTAGACATGCCCCGCGCTGCCGGCGCCGTCGAGCCAGAACTCCACCAGGTCCCCATAGCGTTGGGACAGCTCTTCTAACTCGGAAAGGTAGTATTTGTCGTAGGCCTCCGGATCGTTGTATCTCGGGTCATGCCGGTCCCAGGGCGAGAGATAGACACCGAATTTAAGGCCGTATTTTCGCGCCGAGCGCGCCACATCTCCCACCACGTCCCCTTTGCCATCTTTCCAGGGACTTGCTTTCACGCTGTAGTCTGTCTGCCCGGTCGGCCAGAGACAGAACCCGTCATGATGCTTGGCCACCAGCACGATGTATTTTGCTCCGCTGGCCTTGATCGCCTGCATCCATTGATCGGGATCAAACTGCGTCGGGTTGAATACGGCCGGACTGGCGGTTCCGTCGCCCCATTCACGGTCCAGAAAGGTGTTGGTGGAGAAATGAACAATCACTCCGAATTCCAGATCCTGCCACGCGACCTGCTGGGGCGATGGTTTTACTTCCATGAAGTTCTGGTACCCCGACAGAGGAACAGAAAATGCAGTGAACGTTGCCCCGATGGCCAAGGCATTGCGAAACCACTTCATGAACGTACCCCCGGGGCTAGTTTACTGTTAAGGGATAGGGTGACTTCCGATGCTGGGGATTTCAGAGAAGCCGACGGTGGCGCTTACCCTTGGTGATCCGGCCGGCATCGGTCCCGAGTTGATCGCCAAGTTGTTGGCCCGCCGCGATGTGGTCGAGCAAGCCAATGTAATCCTCGTCGCAGATGCGTGGCTGTGGGACGAAGCTCAGGCCATTGCCGGAGTGAGCATTGCCACCCGTACCGTCGACGGTTTCGACCAGGTGAACTCATTGCCCGGCGGCTCTCCGTACTTTCTCCCGGTCACAAGTCTCGGTCCGGGTGAGGTTCCGCGTTCCACTGTGTCCGCCGCCGCTGGCGCCTCGGTACTCAAGGTTCTAACTCGGTGCCTCGACGCCGCCGCAGCGGGATGGATCGACGCCATCTGTTTTGCCCCTCTCAACAAATCCTCCATGAAAATGGCCGGCATGAAGTTCCCGGACGAGCTTCACTTCTTCGCCAACTATCTCAAGGTGAGCTCCAATCTCGGCGAGTTCAATACCCTGGGAAACCTGTGGACCTCTCGTATTTCCTCTCATGTTCCGCTCAAAGACGTTGCTCTTTACGTCACCCGGGAGCGGATATTGGACTCTATCAAGTTGCTCTACGATGCCCTGCGCCTGGCGGGATTTGAGCATCCCCGGGTAGCAGTGGCCGCGCTCAATCCCCACGCTGGCGAGGGAGGCTCCTGCGGCCGTGAGGAGATCGACATCATCGCGCCGGCGGTGAGTGAGGCGAATGCGCAGGGGTATCCCGTCGCGGGGCCGTTCCCAGCCGATACCATTTTTCTGAAAGCTCGAGACGGTCAATACGATGGCATTGTCACCATGTATCACGACCAGGGCCAGATCGCGGTGAAGCTTTTAGGATTTGAACGTGGAGTCACGATCCAGGGCGGCCTGCCCATTCCCATTACAACCCCGGCGCATGGCACCGCGTTTGATATTGCGGGTCAAAATAAGGCCAATGTCGAGGCGACCGTGCAGGCGTTCCTGATCGCCTGCCGCATGGGTGCGTCTTGTGCTCCGCCCGCTGCGAAACAACTCTGAACGAAGGGCACGGCTTCAGCCGTGCCACTAGAAATTTGGACTGGTGAAGCCTTTAGGCCCTGAGGTACGGTTTTTCCTGAGGGTTCCGGGCGTCAGAGTTCGCGTTGAGAAGTTCGTTTCCCACACAATCCCGTCGCTACTCCTCTGATTCCAAATTTCTCGCAGCAAGCATCGTGGATCTGCGGCTTTTTCTCCGATTCAAGGAGCGACGCAGGGGAGCGACGCGAGGGTGTGACACCGGATTAGTCGAGCAGGTCAGGTTGCTCCCTGACAATCAGGTCCCAAAGCGGCTGATATTGGAACCACGCGACGCGCGGGTTGCCTACCTGCTTTCGCGCCACAATGGCCGCTTCATGCGCGATGGGAACTGGCTTCCCAACCGCTTCAGCCATCAGTTGTGACTGGCAACTGCGGTCCATGGTGATGTAGTACCACGCCGCTTCATCCACAGTGCTGCCTACAGTCAGATTTCCGTGGTTCTGCATGATGATCGCTTTGCGAGGTCCCAGCGCCTGGGCGATCCGGTCGCCCTCCGACATGTCGTAAACCACCCCGGTGTAATCAGCGAATAGGCTGTGGTCTTCGTAGAAGGCACAAGCATCCTGAGTGAGCGGATCCAGCAGCCGCCCTAGCGAGGACCAGGTCTTTCCATAAAGAGAGTGCGCATGGGCTGCTGCCACTACATCGGGCCTGGCCATATGCACACGCGAGTGGATGGCGAATGCCGATTCGTTTACCGGACGGTCGCCTTCCACCACGGCGCCCTTTTCGTCCACCATCACCAGATCAGAGACCCGAATGTGCGCAAAGTGCATGCCAAAGGGATTGACCCAGAAGTGATCAGCCATTTCAGGATCACGGACAGTGATGTGACCGGCGACACCTTCGACGAAGCCGAACTTCGCGAATAGCCGGAATGCAGACGCCAGGCGTTGCTTGCGATGCAACCGCTCTTCACCGACCGTCTTGAACGTAGGCATCGGTGGCGTCTGGGCGATTTTCACTTCAGTGGGAGCAGTCGTCGGTGTCATGGGCGGGGGTCCTTTCGTCGGGGCAATCGAACTCCATTTTACTCCTGACTGTGGGTCCGCGGCGGTACGAGCCCGTCGCGCAGCATGTCATCCAGGTCGCCTAGCTTGTCGGTTACCAGGTTCAGCTTGCGGGAAAGGTTTTGGATTTCGGCTTCGGCGCGGCGATTCACGTCGAAATCCAACTCGCTGCGCAAACGGTCCTTCTTGTCCTGGCGGTTCTGGCTCATCATGATCACAGGCGCCTGGATCGCAGCCAGCATGGACAAGAACAGATTCAACAGGATGAACGGGTAGGGATCCCAGGCTCTCCCTTTCAGGAAAATGTTGATGGCGGTGTAAGTGACCAACACAATTCCGAAGGTAATGATGAATGTCCATGAACCTCCGAAGCTGGCGACGGAGTCCGCGATGTGTTCCCCATAGGTGTACTTCTCTTCAATCACCTCATTCGGGTTGCGGGTAGCGCGAATCCGTACCAGCTGCTGTGAAGCATGGAATTGATGCCCAAGGACTCTCAGCATATCCATGCCGGCCATAGGTTTGCGCTGTAACAGAATGGCGATGTCGTCGCGGCTGATCTCGACGCAGGTGGTCTTCTCCATAGCGAGGGCGCTGGTTTGGTGGGGCGTCTGGTCCAGCATGGAGGCAAAGCCAAAAAACTCGCCATGGCCTGGTTGATCGACCACAACCTCCTGGTGGTCGTCGTCGACCGTGCTTACCTGTACGCTGCCCGATACCATAATGTAGGCGTGCATGCCCGGATCGCCGAGCTTGTAGATCCGCTGCCGCGCAGCGAACACTTTGAGGTCGACCTGGGAGGCCAGAACCGCAATTTCGTCATCGTCCAGCAAAGCAAAGAGCGGGACGTGCTTGAGCTCGATTGGATCGCAGGGCATGATTCACCTCATAGACACTGAATGGGTTGCGAAGGAAACTCCGGGAGACAATAACACAGTCGTTTCGACGTCAGTAGTTCACGACGAACTCTGAGGGCGCGAGTCGGGGAGGTAGCGGGCCTGGTAGAGCAGGGGTGATCGCAAACATAGCGGCTAGCAGACTATAGAGGAAGATGGGGCGCTTGATGGGCACGGGCTGCGAGCGTCTCCTGGGCGGCCAGTCCTAGCCGGGAACCATGATTCTATCTCGTAGCACATCCGCAATCATTGAATCATTTGCCGGTTTCGGGCCGAAGGATAAAGGTATGAATGGACCGATGAAAATATCCCCGGCCCAGAATTTCGCCGTTGTCGTTGATGCGCGAGGCTACCAGCAGCGTCCAGCCGGAATTGGGCGCAATCAGCTGGTTCAGGTCGATCATTTTGTCCTTCTCCCAGAGGAAGGCCCTGATTTTTCCATCATCCTCGGAAGTGCCTACCACCAGGGACTGGGCATTGATGTCGAGGGCCGTACTTGGCGCCTCTCCATCGCCCAGGGTGCCCAGATCCGCGATGGAGCCATGTTTCCAGATAACCCCGTGTCCGGCGCCGTTGGGCAGGTCACAGGATCCAATGATGGTGCCGCCATTGTTGATCGCCTGTGCACTGCAAATGGCGCCACCGGTCAACCTTGGCAGCGCTTGCATCTTGCCCGCATGCCAAAGAAAAGCCTGGGGCTTGCCATTGGGAACAACATTCGCCTCTCCGACAATATCGCCGTTGTCGTTGATGTCGCGCGCGCTGCTGTAATCTCCCAGGGCAAGCAGACCCAGATCGCGGGGCTGTTTTGAGCGCCACAGCACTGCATGCCGCGTGCCGTTGTTGGTCTGCGCGCTGCCCACTATGTCGCCCGTTGCGTTAACGGCGCTGGCAGCGGAATACGGCCCTCCCAATGACGGCAGGATTTCCAGATGGCCGTCGGCCCATTCGAAGGCGTGGGTGAAGCGCAGATCCTGCGGTTGCTGCACGGTGCCTACCACAGTGAGACGGTCGTTGATGTCGGCAGGGTAGACGAGGGAGAAATCCTTTTCGCCCTCGATGGTGATGGTCTCGCTGCCACGAAATACCACTCCCGGCATCAGGCTCGCGCTTACTGAGTGCCAGATGGCAACGTCGCCATGATTATTCAGCCCCGGAGTGTCGGTCAGGGTGCGCACCAGAGCGGGTCCACGATCCACAACCACGTAACGCGGGTGGACCTGCTGGGCGAGAGTCATCACCGGGACGAGGGCTGCTATCCAGAGAAAAATCGTGGCCGCTTTCACCAATGTCAAGGCTCCGCTATTGGCATGCATCCATCGTACGCAAAAAACGGCAACCCTTACTGCATCATATTGAGGGTGAGGACTACGCTCTGGGTGGTGACTTTGGAGCCCGAGGTTCCCGTCGCCACGACGGTCACCTGGGCATTGGTCGCCGCTTCCGGGTGCACCACATAGCCACTCATCCCGCACCCTGAAAGACCAGCAGCAAAAGCCAACGTGCATATCATCAGCAGGCAAAGCTGCCCTGCGCGCTGTTTCACCAGTCTCCGTTTCCTCACAAAGACTGCCAATCCGGTCAGGCCGCCGGGCCACCAGAAAGCCAGGGCGAGCAGAGCCGGAGTGAAGCCAGGGTTCGGAGTGCTGGAAGGAACATGTTTTCTCGCCTGTTGCGTAGTCGTCTGAATCGTGAGGCCCAGATTGACGCTCTGGTTGTTACCACTTAGCGTGACCTGGTTCTGTGCAAAGGCGCAACTCGCGTTGGTAGGAAGGCTGGAGCAACTTAACGCAATCGTACCGCTATAGCCGCCGGTTGGGCTGAAGGTGAGCGTGGTAGCGGCGGTGGATCCTGTCTGCACGGTCAGCGAAGTTGGGTTTGCGGTCATCGTGTAGCTCGCCGGTGTAGCACCTGGCGCTGCACTCACCGTTACAGTCACCGCCGAGGAGGTGCTGGCAGCAAAGTTGCCGGCAGCTGCATACACGGCAGTAACGGTGTCGGTCCCGCTGTTCAGCGCGGTTGTGCTCAACGTGGCTGCGCCGCCACCATTCAACGTGCCCGTGCCGAGTGAAGTGGTCCCACTATAAAAGGTAACTATTCCTGAGGGGGTGCCCGAGCTGGAGGTTACGGTGGCCGCCAACGATACACTCGCGCCGGAGACGGCGCTTCCCGGTGCGGTCAATGTAGTTGCGGTCGCCGCAGGGGTCACCGTGAGCGTGCCATTGACCGCAGTGACAGCGTAGTTGGCCAACTGGGCGCCGGTAACAGCAGGAACGATCGGATAGTTACCGGCATTGCTGGTAGCCGTGGCGGTAGTGGTGAAGCTTTCAGTGAAGCTGTCGCTCCCTACGGTGCCGGTCACGGTTCCATTAAAAACCGGGTTGGCTGCAGCGTACGTGCGGCTCGCGTTATTGGCCGAGACGGTCAAGGGTGCAGGCGTTACTTGGAAGCTCTGGGTCGCTGAGGCCGGACCGTTGTTCTTATCTCCGGCCTGGGTGGCTTGTAGGACGACAGTACCTACACCGGTGATGCTCACCATGCCGCCGCGGATCATTGCCGGACCGGATTCAACGCTGATGGTGACCGGATAACTGCTGCCCAGACTGGAGGTCGCGCTTACGGCAAAAGGCGCACTGCCGTATACGCGCGATCCGATGGCGGGGAAGGTGATGGTTTGCGATGTCCCATTGATAGTGACGATGGCTGCCGTCGACACGCTCCCCGCGAAGTTACCCAGGGCTCCATAGCTGGCGGTGACACTATCAGTGCCGGCAGGGAGGGCCGCCGTGCTGAGGGTAGCCGTGCCTCCACTTAGTGTGCCCGTGCCCAGGGCCGTCGGTCCGCTCAAGAAAGTGACGGTTCCGGCGGGCGTTCCAGCAGCAGAGGCTACCGTTGCGGTGAGCGTAACGTTGGAGCCGTAGCTGGCGGTGGCCGGCGCAGTCAACATGGTGGTGGTCGCCGCCGCCGCGACCGTCAGCGTGCCGTTGACGATGGTGACAGTGTAGTTGGATTGCGGACCGCTAACAGAGGGCACAATTGGATAGCTGCCGGCATTGCTCGACGTGGTCGCTGTGGTGGTAAAGCTTTCGGTAAAGCTGTCGCTGCCCAGTGCGCCGCTGACTGTTCCGCTAAACACGGGGTTCACTGCGCCGAAAGCACGGCTCGCGTTATTTGCGGAGACGGTCAATGGCGCCGGCGTCACCTGGAAGCTCTGGGTTGCCGTGGCCGCGCCGTGGCCTGTGTCACCGGGTTGCGTCGCCTGAAGCACAACCGTGCCCGCGCCGGTGAGGGAGACGGTACCACCGCTAATCACCGCGGGGCCGGACTGTACCGTGATGGTGACCGGATAACTGACTCCTAAACTGGAAGTCGCCGTCACTGCGAAGGGGGCGCTACCGTAGGTCTGATGGGGTTGGGCAAAAAGTAACGGTTTGCGATGCGGTGTTCACGGTGGTGCTGATTGCCGGCGACGTGCTGGCGGAAAAATCTCCCGCTGCCGCATAGCTTGCCGTGATGCTGTCGGTGCCCACGGGGAGCGTGGTTGTGCTCAGTGTGGCTACCCCGCTGCCGTTCAACGTCCCCGTCCCCAGCCCGGTGGTTCCGCTATAAAAGGTGACCGTGCTGGCGGGTGTGCCCGCGGTTGAAGCCACCGTCGCCGTCAGGGTCACGCTGTTCCCATAACCAGCGGTGCCGGGTGCGCTTACGGTAGTCGTAGTCGCTGCTCCGGTTACGGTGAGCGCACCATTAACGATGGTGACGGTGTAGTTGGATTGCGGACCGGTAACGGCGGAACGATCGGGTAGCTGCCGGCATCGCTGCTGGTGGTTGCGGTGGTGGTCAATTTCTCGGTAAAGCTGTCGCTGCCCAGAGCACCGGTCACTGTTCCGCTGAAGACGGGGTTCGCTGCGCCGTAGGCACGACTCGCGTTATTGGCCGAGACCGTCAACGGGGCAGGCGTCACCTGGAAGCTTTGGGTAGCGGTGGCCGCGCTATAGTTCTTATCGCCCGCCTGCGCGGCTTGCAGCACGACCGTGCCAACGCCGGAAAGGGAAACAGTGCCGCCGCTGA
>CAVQWB010000050.1:0-892342 GCA_963717225.1 uncultured Acidobacteriaceae bacterium
CAGAAGTCACAGGCCCTGTCACGTTGGATCTCTTCGCGAAGTCCTCTGCCGTCGACACCGATTTCACGGGTAAGCTGGTGGACGTCTGGCCGAACGGGTTTGCGCAAATCTAACCGAGGGAATCCTGCGCGCAAGTTTCCGCTCGTCCACCACCGGAGAACCGAAACTCATCACACCGGGGAAAGTCGACGAATACAACATCGACCTCGGGTCTACGAGCAACGTCTTTTTGAAGGGTCACCGGATCCGGCTCAAGTGTCGTCGAGCAATTTTCCGCGCTTCGATCGCAATCTGAATACCGTAAGAGCGGCGCCCAAGATACGCGATTCGTGAAGGCGACCAACACGATTCTGCACGGCGGTGCGCATTCCAGCGCGTTGATTTTGCCGGCGGTGCCAAGCAGGTAGTAATTGATGCCTGCAGAATTAATGTCCTAGTGGGCTTTTCGAGCCAATTTCAACAAACGCTTTGTATCAGGGCACGACTTCAGTCGTGCCGCACAAGCCGCCAATGACGAGGGCTTCAGCCCCTGGAGCCTATTTCCCTTGCAGTCGGACTTCGGCCGCGTTCAGTAGCTCAATCTGCCAGGAGGACATTAGTTTTGCAGTATTCAATAGCCCCGAAAAGTGCCACATCCGCCTGTAACCCGTCTGCGGTTTACTTAGTCTTCACCCAGACACACATAGGCCCCGAAGAACTGAGGAAATATAAGGTAGATACGGTGACAAGTTACCTATCCCGTTGGGCGGTCGATCCGGCGGCATCAATTCGGGGTGACTATCCCCTCGTCAACTGAACTCTCGAAGTATTGCCGCGCTGACGCTTGGTCTGCTATGTTCTTGCGTAATGTTTCCACGAGTTATGCTTGCCCTCTTTGGCGGACTGTGTGCAATCGTTACAGCGACACAAATGATTGGTCAGTCTCCGTCAGACATGGTACAGGTAGCGCCTGGCATCATGCTGCCGTCCAAAGGCTCAGTCTGGGCTACGGACTCAAGTCGAACCGTGTCTCCTGTGCAGCTTTATCGAAGCCCGGTAATAGTCAATCGCCACCTGGGCAAGAACCTCGCCGGCCAATTGGGCGGCTCATTTCTCTATCGGCCATCCATGACCATCGAGCTCCACGCCGCACACGCGGAGACAAGGTTAGCCATGCAGAACCCGGTATTCTATGTGCGTCAGGCGGAAACGTTCGAAGGAGAGGGCGATCTGCGGCCCGGAACGGCGAGCGACACGATCACTTCTGAGCTGGTAATCGTTCGCCTCAATTCTTCTAAAGACAAGCGGGTAGAGGAGTCCAAGAGCACGAATGGTTTTGGTACGGGCGCAAAGCGCAAGTTGAATGAGGTCTCCATTACGCACGAGAAGCTGGACAGCGGGTGGTTAAGACTGAGTCCCGTTTCTCCCCTCGAACCCGGCGAATACGCAATCGTCAGCCTCCCAAATTCAGCAGCTTTCTTTAGCGAATACGCCTACGACTTCGGGGTAGATACCGCCCAGACCAAACCCTAACTCCCCGATTGGCATGTTTTTCTTCAAAAACTCCCACAAAATCGTCATCCTGCCTGCCCCGGCATGCCGTGGGAGCGGAGCGCTTCACAGATTTTTCGCGTGACACCGCACTTGATGGCGCGGAGTCGAAGGACCCCGAGGATGCTTGTCTTGCCTATGCCGTTCGGAGCTTTTCAACCACCGAAGCCCGCGTACAGGATCTTGAGCAGCCCTCAGCGGTTGAAGCGGGTTCATCCTGACTGCTAAACGTACGGCCTAAAGGCCGTACCCTTCAAAAAACCGAGTTCTCACACACCCCCTAAAGCCCCTCCTCATTTGCGGCTTTTTACGGCCCGACTGAAGTCGTGCCCCGATACAAAGCGCTTTTGAAACTGGCTCGAAATAGACCGACTCGGACACTTACTTCCACTGCGCTATCCAAATCTAGAACCGCCGATCGACACGAGGATACCAGGTGAGCTGGAAAGTGGTGCTCGTGTTGGATTGTTGCCCAGCCTTGTAGAAGGGAATCAACCACCGCTCATACTGCACGTTGGCCTTCATTTCAACATCAGGAGTAAGCCGCTTGACCACGTCGAAGCTGAAGTCGGTCTGCGTCGTACCACCGGGAATAAAATCCTTGGCAGCCTTATCACTGCGATAGGAAACCTGCAGCCATTCGCGTGGCGAGAGATGGTATGTGAGCCAAGCCTGCCCACCCTTGTTCTCGCGCCCGATCCAGTCCCCCATAAGCAGACCATTGCTGGTATAGCCGTTCCTCTGTACCACCTCAATGTATTGGTCCTGGCCACCGGTGCTGAGGCCAGTGTCAGGGTCGGTCGATACAGCTTCAGCCCGCAGGTCCAGCTTGGGCACGCCAGGAAAGTGGGAAAGGTAAAGGCCAGGACGAATCGCGGCATGGCGCGGCGCGGTGATGGGGAAAACGTCATCGTGGACTTCAGAATCGCTATAAAGAGTCAGCCACTTGGTGAGATAGGGCAGTCGCCAGGAGAAGTCAACCGAGCTGAAGCGCGCGCCGGGATCATTGCGCGAGAACTTTTCCGATCCGTGGGTATCGCTGATGCTGTAGAAGCTGTGCCAGAAAGTACCGAAGGTGACGGGCTGGTGACCTATGCCCCCCCAGATGACTGTGCGTTGAAAACCAAATTCAAAGTTAGGCGTTGGCTTGAAAGAAATTTTTTCCGCATGGGTCCAGGGACTGACCGGGTCGTTGTGACCCTTGAGCGGTCCCACGAAAAAATCGTAACGAATAAGACCGGCGATGCGGGAGATGTACGGAATATAGAGCGGCTCAACCCGGTTGATCCGAAAGCTCCAGACATTTTCCGCGTTGTTGCTCCAGGCCATGCCGCCACCTGTGGCCGGACCGTACCAATTATCCATCTTCCCGAATGAAACTTCGTGGCCGACGATGTGGGCGGAAACGTAACCTTCAAGGACCGTGAGGTTGTTCACCGAGGAGACCGGGCCCAGTGGGATGGTTGTATTGCCAGGTAAGGGAACAGAAGTAAAAGTAGCGAAATCATCGATCGTAGCCAGGGTCTCGGCTACGTTCAGCGGATAGCCCTCCCAGGATGGCGCGTGTTGGTACTCTCCACGAAAGTAAGCAGAAAACATGCCATAGTGAGCCCGCGCACTGAACCCGCTGTAGTTGTTGAAGCCGCTCGCGTAGGGGCGGCCAAAATCATTGATGTCGGTCTGCCCCAGATGAAAGCTATCCCGCAAAGCCGGGCCGCCGATGCCCATCACGCGCTCATATACCGAATCGAGACCCACGCGGCCAAACTTCTGGTCCAGAGGGATTCGCATATCAGGCTGCAGATCCCTTTCCAGGGCGGTATAGATATCGATCGCTTCATCGTTGGTACTGCCAGTGATCCTGTCGGCACTCGCGTCCAGCATGTGGGCCACGCTCAGACGCGTCCATGGGCGTAGACCGACAAAAACGGTGTCGACGAAGCCCATCCCATACAGACGCATCACCGCAGGGTAGATCCAACTGTCCAGCGGGATGTAAGTGGAGCTCATGCCCTCGATCGACTTGAGCGGTTCGTAGGGCGCAAAGTGAATAGTGTCGCGCGGAGCCGGAAGCTGGTCCGCCGGGGGGGCCGCGCCCGGCGTTTGCGTCGACGGTGTCTGATCTGGAGCAGCGATGGTTGAGGCGCCTGAGATTCCAGTGGTCAACAAGACCAGCACACACAGCACAGCGGGGAATTCCACTTAAACCTCAAATGCCAAAGCGGTTGATGCCGGACATGACCAGAAGCGTGACGAATCGTTCATCTGTGTCCAAGCTAACGAAACCCAGACTGGCGGTCAATCGTTTGCAGTTAGCTGTGAAGCGCGAAGATAACGGGTCGGTTGGACCTCCCGTCCCTGCATGGCTGCGTCGAGTTCCCGCGAGAACTGCTGGGCGATGTTGTTTTTCCAACCTGTCGTGAAGAGTTTCTTCGTCTTGAGGTACCGCTCCATGTGGATGAGAGGGTCGCGTTCAATGCTGAGCAACGCTTGACCATCCTGGCGGTACGTCTTACCCTCTACGAGCACTGGACCCCCGCCCCGGCGTAGGCGCCCCAGGCTTTCGTAGGCGACCCGGTAGACGGCCACAACGTCATTCCCGTCGACGGTAATGCTGGTTAAGCCGTCCTTCTGAACCTTCAGGGTAAGGTTCCCCGTTCCGTTACTGGCTCTACCAACAGGCCGCACAGCCCAGGGATTGTTCACCATCACAAACATGATGGGCAGGCTGCGCCGGGTCGCGAATTTGATCGCCCGGAGCCAGTTGTCATGAGTGGTGGCCGCCGCACCGGTGAAGGCGACCACCACGTTTGTGTTTTTCTTCTGCTTGTTGGCTAAGGCCGCATTAGCGGCTGACTGGAGTAGCTCACCCTGATCGGATGGGTCGCTGGATACCGCGCTGATCATGTTGTGCGTCGCCTGGGCGGCGTTGCCGCGGCGCGCATGAAGCTGGGCAACAACCTCACTCAGCGCTACCCCTCTTGCCAGGATCGGGATCGAGTCGTGGGGCGCCAGTGCGATCGTGTCCTGGGGTCGCAGATCGATGGCACATCCCGTAACAATCGCCTCCTGACCCATAGAAGCTTCGTAGAAGACCTTCGATGGACGCCATCGGCGTGCATGTTCCGTCAGCAACCGGCATTGCAGCATAGTGGCATAAAGCTGCTTCAATTTAGCGTTGTCGATCAGCGAGCCGCCGTCGGTTGAACTACCAGCCATGCTAATGGTGTCTCCTCAAGGTGAAGAAGTTGTGGAAAGTCGCCCGGAGTTTTTCACAGATATGTGAAAAAGCCTGTGTATTTCCTGTCTTGGATGCCGCGCAGTTCCTGAATCGATAGGAGTTTTAGCAGTCTGCACTGCTTTCGATGCGCGAGTTCCGAAAGAGAATTCATGTCGAGTAATCCGAGTTGATGCGGATGTATTCCGTGGTAAGATCCGTTGTCCAGAAGCGGCACTTGCCCAGCCCGAGACCGAGATCGACATGAATGGTCAGATTGCGTTGCTTCAAATAGTCATGCGCGGCATCCTCATCGAAACGTGGTGAGAGACAGCCTCCGCGGCATATCTCCAGCTCACCGAATGAAATATGAATGCGGGCAGGATCGATGGCCACGCCCGCATAGCCAATAGCTGCCAGTATGCGGCCCCAATTTGGATCGCATCCGGCCCAGGCGGTCTTCACCAGGGGCGAATGAGCAATCGAGCGGGCTATGCGTAGCGCATCCGAGTCGGTGAGCGCCCCGCCGATGGCCAACTCGACTACGTGCTGAATGCCTTCCCCGTCCTCCACGATTTGCTTAGCCAGCGATAAACAGACAGTCTCAAGAGCCGCGGAGAACGCGGCTGTGCGCTGGTCTGCGACCGTGCGTGCGGTGTCGTGGTTGTGGCCCCTGACGGAGACTCCGCTGGCGCCGCTGGCGAGCAGCAGGACAGTGTCGTTGGTCGAGGTATCGCCATCGATGGAAATACGATTAAACGTGCCTTCGACGACATGGTGGAGCAGATCTGCAGCAATGGCGGGTTCAATCTCGGCATCGGTGAACAGGTAGACCAACATGGTGGCATGCAGAGCGGTTTCGGACGTGGATTGTAGTTGCGGATGGATCATGCCTGCACCCTTGGCGATACCGGCAACACGAACCGTTACCCCCTCTATTTCGAAGTCGGACGCGGCCATCTTCGGCCGTGTGTCGGTGGTCATGATGGCGCCCGCCATCTGCTGCAGGTGAGCCGCCGAAGAGCCCAGTGCTGCATGCAATGTAGGGAAAGCCGCGATCAGCTTTTGCAAAGGCAGGGGCACGCCGATGATGCCCGTCGAAGAAGGAAAGACGGAATACGGGTCGCAGCCGAAGAGCGTGGCGAGACTCGCGCACGATTCTTGCGCGGCCAGGACGCCGGCCTCACCAGTGGCGCAATTGGCATTGCCGGCATTGACCAGCGCCACGCGGAGGCGATGTTGGCTGCGTTGCAGGTGCCGTTGCCCCACGATCAGCGGAGCGGCGATGACTTTATTACTGGTGAACATGGCGGCCGCTGTTGCCGGCCGGTCGGCCACCGCGCAAGCAAGATCAGGATTGCCGCTGGCTTTTAAACCGGCGCGTACAGCGGCAAAGGAGAAGCCGCGAGGCACCTGATCATCACCGAGAAGAGGAGTGGAGGACGCATCAGCCATGTCGCCTTTACTCTATCAAGAGAACGCAATCAGGATGATGACGACCCAACACGGAAAGGCATTTCGAGCGCCTGCAGAATTTCTCAGCATGCGCAACGTAGATATCGCGCGCGGTCAGAAGGTGGTGCTGCGCGACGTGAACCTAAACATTGCCACAGGAGAACACATTGCCATTCTGGGGCCGAACGGGTGCGGAAAATCGACCCTGATTAAAGCCATGACCTGCGAGTGTTATCCCATCGTTCGCCATGGCATGGAAATGAAAGTGTACGGTCGCGACCGCTGGGAAGTGCAGGAGTTGCGTAAGCATCTGGGGGTGGTTGCCGCCGAACTGCCCGGTGAACGCACCGCGGTGACGCGAGGGCTCGATGCTGTGGTCAGCGGTTTCTTTTCCAGCTCGACCTTGTGGCCCAACCTTGAAGTCACAGAGTCCATGCGCGCCGGTGCTATGGATGCTCTTGCTCTGCTGGGAGCCGATCATTTGCGCGACCGCTGGGTAGGCGAGATGTCCGCGGGTGAGAAGCGCCGGGTGATGATCGCGCGGGCACTGGTGCATCGGCCGGAGATGCTGCTGCTGGACGAGCCCAGCAACGCACTCGACTTGGCAGCACAACGCGAACTGCGAGAAATCCTGCGGGACGTGGCGGCCGGTTCTGGCGACCATCGCGGAACCGGGGTGGTCATGGTAACCCATCACCTCGCGGATATTCTGCCCGAGATCGATCGCGTGGTCATGATGCGTGGCGGCCGTATTGTTGCTGACGGTTCCAAAATGGAACTGCTAAAGGCAACCAGGCTCGAAGAACTTTTTGGTGTGGAGCTCGAAGTAACCGAACGCCACGGGTACTGGCATTCCTGGTGAGGTATTTGAGATCACACGAAATGTTCCGGCTTGACCTGAACCCCCGCTGCGTTTTACTTTATCGCTACACGGGAAAGGAGGATGATCCAGCGAATGAAAAATTCTGATGGTAGTTGTAGATCTATACGTGAGGTGACTGAGGCTTAGAGCGTGCGCTCTAGACCTGGCGGTAAAGTAATTCGTCCGCCGAGGCCCACTTCGTAAGAAGAGCGGACGCCTCAGCCAAACTCCACAGCTTCACCGGTGATCAAGGCCCGTGGCCCACATGGCGCGGGCCTTTCACGTTGTCTCTACCAGGGACTTCAATCTGCCACTGGGTACGGGCGTCACACGTCTCGCTCGTTTTTCGCGAGATATGGGGCACCCAGAGCTAGTTTGCAGGGGACAGAATGCAAATTCATGGTTCTCGCGCACACTCTTTAGCCTCCGAGGACTCCATCTCCGCGCAGGCTTACAATTGAACCATGGAACCACTGGTAATTGCGGGTAAGGCGTTTCAATCCCGGCTGATCGTGGGCACGGGCAAATACAAGGATGGCGCAGAGACGCAAGCGGCCATCGAAGCCTCCGGGGCGGAGATGGTCACCGTTGCCGTGCGGCGAATCAACCTCGATCGCAGCCGCGAGTCGCTGCTCGATTACATCGATCCCGAACGTTATTTCTTACTGCCAAATACAGCCGGATGCTACACCGCCGATGAGGCAATTCGCGCCGCCAGGCTGGCCCGCGAGGTGGGGATCTCCGACTGGGTAAAGATCGAAGTGATTGGGGACCAGGCAACCCTCTATCCGGACGTCCAGGCAACGCTCGAAGCAACCCGGATCCTGGTCAAAGAAGGTTTCACCGTTCTCCCCTACACCTCGGATGACATCGTGTTCGCCCGCCGGCTGATCGACGCAGGAGCGGCCGCGGTCATGCCCCTGGGGGCGCCCATCGGCAGCGGCATGGGGTTGCAGAACCTGGCTACCCTGCGCATCCTGCGCGAGATGATTACCGAGGTTCCCTTGATTGTCGATGCCGGCGTTGGGATGGCCTCAGATGTGTGCCTCGCCATGGATATGGGAGCGGATGCAGTGTTGATCAACTCCGCGATCGCGCATGCAGTCAAGCCGGTGCTCATGGCGGAGGCGATGCACCATGCTGTACTCGCCGGCCGGCAGTCGTTCCTATCGGGGCGGATGCCCAGGAAGCTATACGCCACCGCCAGCTCCCCGGTCGAAGGCCTTTCCAAATAGCATCCACATCACTATTACAAGCGCCGCCCGGTGTGGGATAGACTCGGTTTCATGCGCGTCTTCGGCATCGATTGCGGCACCAATTGCACCGGCTATGGCGTGGTGGACGTGCAATCCGGGCGATACGAGACCCGTCTCATGGCCGTAGCCGCTGGCGGCCTCAAATTGGCCAAGGAGCAAACCTTGCCGGTGCGGCTTGCCTACATCTTTGCCCAGCTCTCAGGACTGTTGGAGTTGCACCGCCCAGACGTAGTGGCGGTAGAAGAGGTGTTCTACTCAGTGAACGCAAAGTCAGCGCTGAAATTGGGACATGTGCGGGGAGTGGCTTTGCTGGCGGCTGCGATGCAGGGCCTGCCAGTGGCGGAATATTCGCCACTTGCGATCAAGTCCGCGGTCGTTGGCTACGGATTGGCGCAGAAGGAGCAGGTGCAGTTCATGGTGGCCCGTCTGCTGCGCCTCGACTGTGCCCCGGAGCCTGCGGATGCCGCCGACGCCTTGGCCATCGCGATATGCCACGTGCATACCGCACAGACTCTTTTGTTACAAGCGGAATCCCGCGCTTGAGGTGGAGTTGATTCCGCTGCGAAGCATGGCATGGGCAGTGTTGCCTCTTATCTTTGCGCCGGGCTGGCTGCCGGTTGCGGCGCAGGGAGCGGCACAGATCCGTTTTACCTACGAGAACCCAAAGCTGCAACCAGCAAAGTATGTGGTCACGGTAGGCGAAGACGGGAATGGGCATTTCCGCTCCGAGCCCGGCGGCGTGACTGATAGCCAAGGCATGGCGTCAGAGCCGCTCGATCGCCCAATCCACATTTCCAAAGCGGTACGCGACGGTATGTTTGCCGCAGCCCGAAAAAACAAGCTGTTCGCTTTCTCCTGCGATGACGGAGGAAAGAATGTTGCTTTCCAGGGAACCAAGACATTGGAGTATGAGGGCCCCGAAGGCAAGGGAAGTTGTATGTACAACTGGAGCAAAAACGCTCAGATTGATAAGCTTACGGACCAGTTTGAGGCCATGGCAGCAACTCTGGACGAAGGCAGTAAGTTGCAGCGCCAATATGAACATGGGCGCCTCAGTCTGGATTCCGAGATGGAGATTCTTGACCAGATGGTGCACGACGGCCGGGCCATCGAATTGGAAAATATCGCACCCATACTGCAGACTCTTGCCGGAGATGAGGCGGTTTTACAGCGGGTGCAGCGGCGCGCGCGGGCTATGCTCCAGGGGGCGAAAACCGATTGATAACCAAGGGGCGTCTAATGGTCAGGGAAACTTATTGCCCGAAATTCTGTTTAAGTCATTAGGGCATAGTCCCGCCAGGAAATGGAGGTGCTCTATGACGAAGCACCCGAAAGTAACGAACATCCTTGTAGTTGTTGTGCTAAGCCTGCTGTCGATGGGATTTGAAATCAGCCGCGCACAAGAGCAGAATACCGCGTCGAATGTTGCCCGGGTGAGCTTCGTGCAGGGCTCTGTGCAGCTACTTGCCGGCCAGGGAGCCGACTTTCAGCAGGCGGTGATGAACATGCCGGTGTTGGATGGCTCCCGTATACAGACCGGCGGGGACGGCCAGGCAGAAGTTGAGTTCGGCGATGGCAGCGTGGCCCGCCTGACACCCAACAGTTCGCTCCAGTTCGATCACCTGGGACAGGATCAGGTCCAACTCCAGCAATTGTCTGGTCTGACCTACTACGAGTTCAACGTGGGTGAGGGGCATCCTCCCTTCGGGCTGCAATTCGCGAATGTGCATCTGCAGCCGACGGCAAACTCCATTGTGCGCGTAGGCCTGGATGCTGGATGGGACGCCGCGGTGATCGCCGGCTCGATCAACGTGCAGGGAGAGGGCATTCCCGCCGTAGACGTGGCTGAAAATCAAAGCATCCGTTCCGCCGCAGATAACAGCGGCGCTCCCTACACCGTGGCCCAGGGAATCAACGGAGACTCCTGGGATAACTGGAATCAGGACCGGGACCAGGCGATCGCCCAGGAGGCCTCACAGCAGACCCCGGTGCGCGATGATTCAGCCAATCCGCAAAGCGAAAACTGGAATGATCTGGATGCCGATGGCAATTGGTATCCCGTAGAGGGCCAAGGCAATGTCTGGGTTCCTGCCGGCGTCGGACCGGGTTGGGATCCCTATGGGGCCGGATATTGGGGCTATTACCCGACCCTCGGCTACACCTGGATCTCTAGCTATCCCTGGGGATGGCTGCCTTACCATTGTGGCGCGTGGGGCTACTACTCCTTTGGTTGGGGCTGGGCCCCGGGTGGTTGCGGCCGGGCATGGTCCCCCGTGGTTGTGGTGCGCACGCATCCGCCGGGGTGGTCGATGCCCATACGTCCTGTCCATCCTCCGGGCGGTGCGCGTCCAATAGCCGGCCGGTTGGTGGCCGTCGATCGTGGACCGGTAGCTAAAGGGCCGTGGGCGTTCAACCACGGAACCGTGCCCAGGCCGGATCATCAGCAAGCGCTCAACTTTAATGGGCGCACCATCACGCCCGTCGGTCGAACCGACGTTCGCCCGCAGGCTTTTGCCGCCGCCAGGGGCACGGCGCCGGGATCGCGCTCGGTTTTGAGCGGCACGTTTCCTGGAGCCGGCCCGCGGCCGGGCGTTAATAGCACCTACTTGTCGGGCAACAACTCCTCGCGCGGCGTGCAGAACCAGTACACCAGGCCGCCTCAGCCTCAGGGGCAAGTCATGACACCGCCGCAAGGCGTTACTCAGCGACTGCCGCAAACCATGAACCAACGGCCCAACGTAGGGTATCCGCCGGCCCAGTCCTATAACCAGCGCTCGATCTATGAGGCGAGGCCGACCCCCACAACGCACTATTCGGCGCCCCCTATGCCGCATTACTCATCGCCTCCGCCTCAACCTCATTACTCGGCTCCGCCGCAGGCCCAGCACCAGGCGCCAGCAGCCGGACCTCGTCGCTGAGGCCCCTCGTTTGGAGTTGGGTGCGGAGTTGATTTGAAACTCTGTAGACGAAGGGCACGGTCAGTCGTGCCCTTCGTCAAGGAATCCGTCCATCTGGCGTCTCGTGCGATCGGGCGGTGAGAGCACGGAAGAGACAGGCCATCGCTTCCAGTGACACCGCCTCCGCACGAACCTGCGCGTCTAAAGCGCAACGGAGGAAAGCTGCTTGCACCACGGCAGCGTCATAACCTGAGGCACGCAGATTGTTTCCCAGAGTCTTGCGTTTCAGAGCGAAGATCTGACGCAGAAAGCGAAGAAAGCCTGCTGGTTCCACCGCCAACTCCTCGAACCGGGAGTGCATGGTAAGCCGAATGACCGTGGAGTAGACCTCAGGCGGAGGAGCAAATGCTTCCGGCGGCAACGTGAAAAGTTGTTCTACCTTGGCATGCATCTGTGTGGTGGCCGAGAGAAAACCGTAGACGCTTGATCCGGGTGGCGCCACAATGCGCTCTGCGACCTCGCGCTGGGCCATCAGCACGGCACGGTCGATCACCGAGCTATGGGAGACCAAATGCATCATGATGGGGGAAGAAATGTAGTAAGGCAGGTTGCCGATCACTTGTAGGCGAACGTCACGTTGGGAAGCCAGTTGCGTTAGATCAACCTTCAGAATGTCCTGGCACAGCACCTCGACCGAGCCTCCCCTGCAGCGACGCTGCCAGGGCAGGGTCGAGTTCAACCGCGATGACCTGTTTGGCGCGAGTCGCGAGCACGTTGGTGAGCGCCCCTCTGCCCGGTCCAATTTCGAGCACCGTAGCTCGGCTCAAATCACCCAAAGCGTCTACGATCGCCCGCGGCGCGGTCGGGCTCACGAGAAAATTCTGGCCCAGCTTAGGCTTGCGGTGCATGGGGTAGACTACGCATTTGCGGTGATTCCTCCTCTGCCATCATACGGAAGCGGGTTGGTGTCAAGCCCTTCACGATAGTTCTGGACGGGTCGCCACATAGAAGGGGTGTTTGCAATGCATATTGTTTTTGCCGCGTCGGAGTGCGTTCCTTACGCCAAGACGGGCGGAGTTGCAGAAGTCGTTGGCGCGCTGCCCAAAGAGCTGGTGCGGCAAGGCCACCAAGTCACCGTTTATGTGCCCCTTTATCGGCAGGTGCAAAAGCACTTGAAGGAACGCCGGATCGCGATTCGCAGTCTGACCATTCCCTTTTCTTATTACAACCGTTTCGTGACCGTAGTGAATGGAGGCACTCCGGACGGAGTGCAATTTTATTTCATAGACTGTCCCGAGCTGTTCGATCGTGAATTCCTCTATGAAACTCCGTCGGGCGATTACGCCGATAACGCAGAACGGTTTGGATTATTCTGTCGCGCGGTATTGGACAGCACCAAGCTGTTGGGAGTTCCGGATGTATTTCATATCCACGGCTGGCCGGCTGGTGTGCTCGCGATTCTGCTCCGCACCGTCTACTACTTCGATCCGGTGCTCAAGAACGTCGCCTGCCTGTTGACCATCCATAACTCCGATCGCCAGGGGTGGTTTCCCCGCGAGACCGTGGAAAAGCTGCTCTTGCCGTGGGATGTATACACCGTGGAACGGGCGGAGTATTACGGAACATTCGATTTTCTGAAGGGCGGTATCGTTTATTCCGACGCGATCAATACCGTCAGCCGCAAATACGCCCAGGAGATCCAGACGCCGGAGTACGGCAACGGCCTGGACGGCGTGCTGCGCGCCCGCGCTCAGGATCTTCACGGGATTCTCAATGGCGTCGATTACCAGGTATGGGATCCGGCGACCGATAGCAAGATTGCCGCCCATTACACCCCGGAACGGCTGGAAGGAAAATTGGCTTGCCGCAAGGACCTGCTCCACGCGTTCGGAGTTTCCAGCCTGGCGGACGACACGCCGGTGCTGGGCATGGTTTCACGCCTCGCGACCCAGAAAGGGCTTGATCTGCTGGCTCAGATCTTCGATCAGTTGGTGCAGGAGAAGATGTTCCTGGTGATCCTGGGTACGGGTGAGCCTTACTACGAGAATTTGCTGCGCAGCTGGAAGGAACGGCTTCCCGGCAAGGTCGCAGTCGCGATTACCTATGATGAAACCCTCGCCCACAAGGTCGAAGCTGGTTCGGACATGATCCTCATGCCTTCGCGGTCTGAGCCTTGCGGGTTAAATCAGATCTACGGTATGAAGTACGGCACCGTTCCGGTGGTGCGGGCCACCGGCGGCCTCGATGACACCGTGCAGGAATGGTCCGCAGAGGCGGAGACGGGAACCGGCTTCCGCTTTCAAGACTACAGGCCGGAGGAGTTCTTGAATGCGCTGGGCCGTGCCCTGGAGTCCTTCGCCGACAAGAAACAGTGGCTGAAGCTGATGCGCAACGGCATGGCTCGCGATTATTCCTGGACCAAGCCAGCCAAAGAATACATCCAGCTCTACGAAGAAATCGTGCGTCGAAGGTCCTAGAATCGGCCTGCATGGGCCCTCAAATTGCAGTATTATTGCAGTATAAATGCAGTGGGGAGAGAATGGATGCCACGATACACGATCGATACCGATGAACAATTCGATAAGACCCTAGCCGACCTGGCAAATGGCGGCAGCAAGGCCGATGTGATCCGTAGAGCTGTCCAGACCTATAGCTACCTGAAGTCACAAGTTCCTAACCAGAATTCTCAGCAGCGGGTCTCGATTACGGATGCGGAAGGAAACGTTAAGAAAGACGTCATCCTTCCCTAGAGCGGTTAGCGGCACGGATAACAAGATAAAGGGGTATGCCGGCGAGGATGATGACCATTCCCAACATCGAGCTGCGCAGGTTGCTGGCAAACGAGTAATACAGCAAAACAGCAGCGGCCAGAATGAAAAGCAGAGGCAGGACCGGATAACCCCAGCTCCGGAAAGGCCGCTCTGCTGCAGGCGTGCGTCGCCGATAAACAAAGATCGTCGTGGTGGTAAGCAGGTAGAAGAGCCACTCGGCAAAAATCGCAAGTTCAAACAACTGCTGAAAACGTCCCACCAATAGCAGCAGGACTGTGCTCAACAACCCCTGCGCCACCAGTGCAGTAGAAGGACTTTGAAAGCGGGGATGGATATGTGCCATCCATGCCGGAAAAAGCCGGTCACGCGCGGCGGCAAACGGCACTCGGGCGCCGGACATGGTGGTGCCATTGAGCCCCACAAGAATACTGAGCGCCATAGCGACGGAGACCAGAGATGCTCCCCAATGGCCGGATACCACCGACATAGCAACCGCCGCCGGCCGAGCCGAACCGGCGATGCTGGCCGCCGGCAGGATGTACTGAACAGCCGCGTTGGTGGCCATGTACAGCACCCCGACGACGCCCACCCCAGCGATCAACGCGATAGGGAGGCTCCGCTCCGGTCGCTTCACTTCGCCGGCCACCATAGTGAGGTCATTCCAGCCGTCATACGCCCATAGAGACGCGATCAGAGCCACCATGAAGCCAGCGAATCCGCCTTGAGCGCCGGGAAAAGCTGGTATGAAAATTGCCCACACTACCATGAGGACTGGCAAAACAGAAGCCGGTGATCGCCACAACCAGGACGACCTTGAGCCAGGTGAAGAAGAGCTGAAAGTCGCCCGCCTTCTTGATCCCCAGGTAGTTGAGCCCGGTGATAAGCCAGGCAAGCGAAGATGGCGAAAATCTGCGACCAGGAGATCAACAGCGGAGCTCGCAATGCCACGCCGTCGAGCCACGCGAATGCAGGGAAAACCCCCATGACACGAGCAAGGCCGGTAGTGACGCTGGCAATGGATGCCGGCTTGGCGACCGCGAACCATGTCCACATATAGAGAAATGCGGGCAGGTCGCCGTACGCATTACGCAGGAAGACATACTCGCCGCCGGCCCGCGGCATCATGGCGCCCAGCTCCGCGTAGGTCATGGCGCCAAAGAGGGTGAGTACGCCCCCCACGATCCAGGCCAGGTAAACCATCTTCCCCGAGCCGACGGCCCGCATCATTTCCTGGGGCACGAGGAAAATGCCACTGCCAATGATCGTGCCCACCACGATGGCGGTGGCATGCCAGACTCCGAGCACCCGGGGAAGATCCGGCGCCGAGGACGAGCTCGGTATGGCACGGGGCTGATTCTGCACGGGGATGACAAATTGTACTGCGTGCTGCGAAGCGGATGAGTCCTCTGCCCGGCTGGCGAGATCAAAAGCCGTGCTTAAACCGCCTGCCCTGGCGGAGAAGCTACAGTGTCCGCGGGATGGAAATAGCCATAGATGGCTGTTGCCAGGTGAGGCGCAACCACGGAGGCAAGCGCCTGCAGGCTGGCATCCTGTACGCCGCGCAGGCTGCCGAAGTGCGCAACCAGCCGGTTACGCGTCTGCGGGCCCACGCCAGGTATGGTCAGCAGGTTGGACTCACGATCCCGGATCTCCCGCCGCTTGCGGTGGTAAGTCACAGCGAAGCGGTGCGACTCATCGCGAATTTTCTGCACCAGGTGCAACACCGGCGATCGGCGGTCAAGCACGATGGGTTCATCCTCCTGCCCGTAGACGTAGATGATTTCCTCTCGTTTGGCGATCGAGACCAGCGGTTGCGTGGTGATCCCGAGCAATTCCAGTGCTTCCGCAGCGGCGTGCAGCTGGCCCAATCCTCCATCAATCAGAATCAGGCTGGGCATCGCTCGCTTCTCCTCTTGCACCCGCCGATAGCGCCGCCCGACCACTTCCCTCATGGAAGCGAAATCGTCGACCCCTTCGACCGTCTTTATCTGAAATTTCCGGTAGTCGGATTTCTTCATCGCGCCGTCCTCCCAAACAACCATGGAAGCTACCGTTTCCGCGCCCTGGATGTGGGAGATGTCAAAGCATTCAATGCGCCGGGGCAGATCCGGCAGCGTGAGCAAATCCTGCAGTGCTTCTTCGATCATCTTGCGCGATGGCTGCAATACCCGGAATCGCTGATCAAAACTTTGCTTGGCATTTTGTCCCGCGAGGTCCACCAGGGAACGCTTCTCTCCCCGGCGGGGCACGCACAACTCAACCTTGTGCTGGGCACGCTCGCTCAGCAGGGCCTCCAAAGAATCGCGATCCGCAAAATCGACCGGGATATAGACCGTCCGGGGCACATACTGCTGATCGATATAAAGCTGTTTCAGCAGGGCAGAGAAAAAGAACGAGGCATCAAAAGCCTCCCCGAAGGATTGTGATTCCGATTCAGATCTTAATTCTGATTTTGTTTCCGGCGAGTCGGGTTCCGGCGGAAGCTCGGGCAACTCTTCCCAAAAGAACTCCCTGCGATCTACGATCTTGCCGCCTCGCATATGGAAGAGATTCACGGCCAGCATGCCGTTCTCGTGATGGTAACCGTAGACGTCCGCATCATCGCCGTCGGTGGTCGCCATACGTTGTCTCTCTTGCACCTGGCTCATGGTGATCAGAAGATCGCGGTACCGGGCCGCGAGTTCGAACTGCTCTGAGGCTGCTGCCGTCTCCATGCGCTGTTCCAGCGAGTGGCTTAGCTCCGTCTGCCGGCCCTCGAGAAACATTTGCGCGTCGTGCACCGCTTCCCGGTATTCCTCGGGCGTAGTGAGCGCCTCGACGCAAGGGCCCAGGCAGCGCTTGATGTAGTACTGCAGGCAGGGCCGGGGATGGTAGCGCGATAGATCGACCTTGCAACTGGGCAGCAGAAAGCTGCGATGAATCAGGTCGACGACCCGATGCGCCAGATTGCCGGGGAAAAAGGGTCCGTAGTAGGCGCTACCGTCTTTGCGCAGTCGCCGGGTCACAAAAACCTTGGGGTAGCGGTCGGCCAGGGTCAACTTTACGTAGGGATAAGTCTTGTCGTCACGCAGCAGAATGTTGAACCGGGGCTTCCGCTGCTTGATGAGGTTGTTTTCGAGCGCCAGGGCTTCCTGCTCGTTTTCTACCAGGATGTAGTCCACATCCACGGCTTCGCGCATAAGGGAGCCGGTCTTCGCGTTGGCCTGCGCTCCGTCAAGGATGTAGGAGCGGACCCGGGAACGGAGATTTTTGGCTTTTCCGACGTAGATAACATCGCCGTCGGCATTGCGGTACAAATACACCCCCGGCCGGCCGGGCAGGGTGCGTATTTTTTCGTGCAGATCCATGAATTATCCCTAAAACCAAAGTTTAGACGGTGCCGGGTTCGGGCGGAAGTTTGCCCACCAGAAGGTAAAACTTTCCCTCCTTTGGTCGCATCAAATTGCATACTTTACCCCGCAAGTGATTGCAGGGAAACTGGTAACGGCAGTGACCCGTTTTGGCATTAATCGTGCTACATACGTTAGGATGGGCAAAAGAAGCAGTTACCAGGGAGCAGAGACTTTTATGAATCGAATCGCCAAGAGGTCGCAATACACAGCTATCCTGTTGGGGGCCGTATCATTGCTTTTCACCGCCGGCTGCTCCACGAAGAACTACGTGCGTTCCCAAACCGCTCCATTAGTCACCAAGACCAATGAGCTTGACGATTCCGTTGCGGCGAACAACAGATCGATCCAAAGCACCAACGATCGCGCCCAGGCCGGCATCCAGCAAGCGCAGCAGTCGGCCAACACCGCCACCCAAAACGCTACTGCTGCCACCCAGGCAGCAAACCAGGCCCAAGGCAGCGCGAAGGAAGCAGTCAATCGCGCAGACACCCTGGCTAGCGTGGTAGCGAACCTGGACAACTACAAGCAGGTCGGTACCGTCTCCGTGACCTTCGCATTCGACAAGAGCGTCTTGACCAAAAGCGACAAGGCGCAGTTGGATGGCCTCGGAACTCAGCTCACCTCGGCCAAGAGCTACATCCTCGAAGTAACTGGGGGTACGGATTCGGTTGGCAACGCCGATTACAACTACCAGTTGAGCCAGCGCCGCGCGGAAGCGGTGGTGCAGTATCTGGCTTCGAAGTTCAACGTGCCGGCTCACAAGTTTTACCTGATCGGCATTGGAAAGGATGTGGAAGTGGCCACCAACCGGACCGCAGCCGGAAGGGCTCAGAACCGGCGCGTTGAGGTGCAGATTCTCTCCAACGCATCCCAAACCGGCAGTACCGTTTCCGAAGTCCGGTAGCCGCTTCAACCTGTCCCTGCCACAACTGACGGGTGCCCCACATCTCGCTGGTTTTTCGCGAGATGTGGGATACCACCGCGACAACCCTCAAGCTTTTCGATCCCAATGAGCACTTAGGGTCAAGGGTCGCGGTATCCCACATCTCGCGAAAAACCAGCGAGATGTGGGGCACCCGTCAGTTTGTGGCAGGGACAGGTTGTAAGGAGCAGCCTGGCAACAAATGCAGCTCAGGCTTCGACAGTCCACCCCGCAATCTCAACAGCAGCCGAACTTACATCGCTAAATGGCGTACGTGCTCAGCGCGTATATCGTTGGCGCTGAAGAGCCGAAAAAACGGCGCCCCCTGCGCCGCGGCCTCGACCGCAGGCCTTCCCTTCGCCTCCTCACGTTCCACCAGGCAAATTACGCCGATCACACGCATCCCAGCCTCACGCGCAGCTTCGATGGCTGTCACCGTCGAAGCGCCGGTGGTACAGACGTCGTCAACCACAACCACCGGTGCGTCCGTCTGCTGAAAGCCCTCGATGCGCCGTCCTGTGCCGTGAGTCTTTTCTGCTTTCCGCACCAGAAAACCATCCAGGACCGGCGAGCCGGGAGCTTCCAGAGCGTGCCAGGCGCTGGCCGCGGCCACATTGCACACAATGGGGTCAGCGCCGAGCGTAAGCCCGCCCACTGCTCGCGGCCGCAACTCATGCTGGCGAATAAGATCCAGCACAGCCAGGCCTGTCAGGCGTCCACCCTCGCCCGTAAGGGTAGTCGTTCGGCAATCGATGTAGTAGTCGCTGGAGGCTCCGGAAGAGAGTTTGAAGTCGCCCAGGCGAAAAGAGATGCGGGCCAGCATCTTGAGGAGTGCTTCACGATGGGCAAGGGTCATTATCTGATTTTATCCAGATGGCGAAAGCCGCCGGTGACGAAAAAAAGGATCGTAAAAATGGTTCCGTTATAGGTGGCGTGAATGAGCGTGCTGGCCGCCAGGGACTGGGTCCACAGGCGCACCCCGCAGAGCACCAGGCTTACGGCAAACAGGACTGCCAACGGAGCCCAGGCGTGCGCCAGCTGATCGGCGTGTACCAACGCAAATGCGATGCTGGTAAGCGCGCAGGAAATAACCAGGGCCTGGATGCTCCAGCGCGGGTCTTCGTCCATCCTCGCACCGTCAAGCAATCCGCGCTGCTGGCCACGCAGCCAGTCCCAGGTTGAGGCCATCGAGGGCAGCAGGAAGCCGCGAAAGGCCAGCTCTTCAAAAATCGGAGCCACAAAGGTGCCAAAGAGGGCGACCATCCACACATCGTCCGGGGTGCGAAAGAAGTCGTCGATCGGCAATGTCTTGGGAATGGGAAGGAAGTTCGACAGGAACTGCACCACTACGCTCAGCAGAACTCCGCCGGCCAGCAAGCTAGCCCAGCGACGCCGAACCGCCCCGAAGTTCCAATGCATAGCCCGGGCGAACGGTTGTTGCCACAGGTAAGTAAAAATCGCCCAGACGATGGTCCCGGCGATGAGGTAAGCGCCGGCCATGGTGGGGATAAGCAGGCGTGGCTCGCGCAGTAGCTGTTCCGGCGGCTCCGTACCTAGCAGATGCAAGCCCATGGCGAGGGCGAAAACGGAAACACTCGTGAGCAGTAGAACGATGACGGCCACGGTGAAGAACAGAACCGTGTGACCAAAGTTAGGGATCCGGCCCGGCGGCTTGGGCGGCGGCAAGCCATTCGGTACGTCGGGTGAGGACAGGATCTCCAGATCGTTCGACAAGGGCGGATTTCCTACTTGGCCGCACGCCTGCGCGGCACGTGATTGCCATTGGTTCCAGAGGCCGTAGCCGCGAAGGGCTTCAACTCGTACGTTGGAAAATAACGGCGGAGAAATTCCCCCGTATACGAGCCGAGTGTAGCAGCTACCTCCGCGGGAGTGCCCTTGGCCACCAGGGTGCCCCCGCCTTCACCACCTTCAGGCCCCAGGTCGAGAATCCAGTCCGCGCTGCGGATCACATCGAGATTGTGTTCGATGATGATGACCGTGTTGCCCAGATCGGCCAGGCGGTGCAGCACTTCCAACAACCGGCGCACGTCGTCGAAGTGCAGCCCGGTGGTGGGTTCATCCAGCAGGTAGAGCGTCTTGCCGGTTTGCCGTTTAGAGAGTTCCCGGGCGAGCTTCATCCGCTGGGCCTCGCCGCCGGAAAGCGTGGTCGCGGCCTGGCCCAAATGGATGTAGCCGAGTCCTACATCAACCAGCGTCTCCAACTTCTGCCTCACCTGGGGAATATCGATCAACACCGGAAGCGCGTCCTCGATGGCCAGTTCCAGCAGGTCGGCAATGGAGTAGCCGTTGAACTTGACCGCCAGGGTTTCCTGATTGTAACGGCGGCCGTTACACACCTCGCACAGCACATACACATCGGGCAGGAAGTTCATTTCGATGCGGCGCTGGCCCTCGCCCTGGCACGCCTCGCAGCGGCCGCCGGAGACGTTAAACGAAAAGCGGCCAGGTTTGTAGCCCCGTTCCCGCGACTCCGGCAGGCGGGCGAAGAGATCCCGGATAGCGGTGAAGACCCCGGTGTACGTCGCCGGGTTGGAGCGCGGCGTGCGGCCGATAGGGGATTGGTCGATACGGACCGCTTTGTCGATGTTTTGAAAACCCTGGATGGTTTTGTGCGGGCCGGGTAATTCCCGCGAACCGTAGAGCTCCCGCGCCAAGGCGCGATAGAGAGTGTCGTTGACCAGGGTGCTCTTACCCGAACCGGAAACACCCGTTACTACCGTCATTACATTGAGAGGGAATTGTGCGGTCAGATTTTTAAGATTGTGGCTGGTCGCGCCCTCCACCGTGATCCAGTTGCCCTTTAGCGGGCGCGGCGCCTCGCGGCTGATGGTCTGCAGTTCGCCGGAGAGATAGCGGCCGGTGAGCGAAATATCGGTCTCCATGATCTGCTGCGGAGTTCCGGCGGCGACCACATGTCCCCCCAGTTTTCCCGCACCCGGGCCAAGATCGACCACGTAATCCGCATGGCGAATGGTGTCTTCATCGTGTTCGACCACCAGGACCGTATTACCGAGGTCACGCAGTGATTTGAGGGCTCCGATCAGCCGCTGGTTGTCGCGCTGGTGCAGACCGATCGAAGGTTCATCGAGCACATACAGGACTCCACGCAGCCGGGAACCGATTTGCGTAGCCAGGCGAATGCGTTGTCCTTCGCCGCCGGAAAGAGTGGCGGCATTGCGGGCGAGCGCCAGGTAGCTGAGGCCGACAGAGTTGAGAAATTCCAGCCGCTCCACCACCTCGCGGCGAAGCCGCTCGGCGATCAGCCCCTCGCGCCGTGAGAACTCGATAGCGCGTGCCGCATCCAGCGCCTTACGCAGTGGCAGCGCCGTGAAATCGGCAATCGACAACGCCCCCACTTTAACCGCAAGTGACTCAGGCCGCAGGCGCTTACCCTCGCAGGCGGGGCAGGTCGTGGCCGACATATAGTTCATCAGCCAATCGCGATAGCTTTCTGACTTGGACTCTTCGAGCGAGTCGCGCAGGTAAGCCAGGATGCCGTGGAACCCGGTGCGTGGCGCCTCCTCACGGCCAGGCCCATAGAGCAACAGCTTCTGTTGCTTCTCGGTGAGATCCTCGAAAGGCTTGGTGAGATCGATCTTGTATCGCTTGGCGGCCAACTGCAGCAGGCGGTTCAGGTACTGCGATCCTCCGCCCGGGCCTAATGCGCCATCCGTCAGGGGCTTTGACCAATCGGTAATCACCTTCGATGCATCGAAGTCATAAATGCTGCCCAGGCCATGACACTCGGGGCATGCGCCATAAGTGCTATTGAACGAAAAGCTTCGAGGCTCCAACTTGGGGATGTCGAGTCCGCAGTCCGGACACGCCATAGAAGAGGAATAAAGCTGCTCTTCTTCACCGGCGACCGCTGTGAGGACAAGACCGTTGGCCATCTGCAGAGCTTTGGCCACCGAGGTTTCGAGGCGCTTCTCAACCCCCGGTTTGAGAACAACGCGATCGATGACGGCCTCAATGGTGTGTTTCTTGTGGCGTTCGAGTTGAATGGAGTCGGCGAGATCTCGCATCTCGCCGTCAATGCGGGCGCGAAAGCCCTGCTGATCCAGTTCGTCGAGCAGGTCCTTGAACTCCCCCTTGCGGCCACGCACGATCGGCGCATAGATGATGACGCGTTCTCCGGGTGCGAGCGAAAGAATCCGCTCTACGATTTGTTCCGCAGATTGGCGCGAAATCGGTTTGCCGCACTTAGGGCAGTGAGGCACACCGATCGATGCGTAGAGGAGACGAAGGTAGTCATAGATTTCGGTGATGGTGCCAACGGTGGATCGGGGGCTGCGGCTGGTGGTCTTTTGCTCGATAGAGATGGCCGGACTCAGGCCTTCGATGGAATCGACATCGGGACGCTCAATCTGGTCAAGGAACTGGCGAGCGTACGCAGAAAGTGTTTCCACGTAGCGTCGTTGGCCTTCGGCATAGATGGTGTCGAACGCCAGCGAAGACTTGCCTGATCCCGAGAGGCCGGTGACCACGGTAAGCGTGTTACGCGGAATTCGGATATTGATATCGCGGAGATTGTGCTGACGCGCTCCCCGCACGGTGATATGAGTAATGGGCATGAAGGCTCAGGGCTACACGGAGCGAGTGGCACGAGTAACACTACATGTATCTTATTCGGCAATAGAAACGAGGGTCAACGCAACGCTGCGGTCTGTCACAATGACACACTGGTAATACCAGCAATGAGAGTGCGCGAACGACGCACCATGGGTGAGCTAAAACTCTAGATTAAAGGGCCAATATGGAAATCGATGTCAGTATGTTGATGGTGTTTTGCGCGGCGATTGCCGCTCTCGCGCTTGGCGTGATGCTGGGTTACATGTGTTGCAAGACGTTGTTCGATGTTTTGCGTTTCCATGCGCGCCTGTCTCCGTCGGAAGGCGCGAAGGCCGAGACCCAGGTGGTACGGATTTGACCTTGGGGTCGAATCCATCGGCTTTTGTCTTGTAGTTATTTTCCTCCCCCTCTTTCCTCCCCCTCGATGATTGTGCGAATGGCGTTAAAAACGCTGCCTACTGCTGCGGTGAGTCTTGCTGCACTGGTGGTTGTTGCTGCTGCTGGCCCGCGCGCATACGCTGCAGTTGCTCAAATAATTGCTGAGGAGTCCTTACTCCCGGTGGAGTTTGCGGCGATGTCCCGGGCGGGGGCGGCGCCACCTCGGGTGGCGATGGCGGCACGTCCACGGTTTCCTGTTCGTTGTTGGCCTCGTCCGCATTGGCTTGATGCGCAGGCGATGGAGCGGTTGATCCACCGTGTGTGGCGGGAGTGAGAATCAGTTCTCGCGGCGCGCCGTTGTTCAGATCTCCGAGTAGAACCAGGTTGTATGCAGTTCCATCGAGCAGATTGGCGAGAACATCGCGTGGTGCTCCGGGGCCGAAGCTGCCAAAAACGCGCTCGTCACCACCCAGCCCTTCGACTTTCATGCCGCTGCTGCTGGCGATCTGGTGCAAGATGGCTGCCAGGCTCGAATTATCGGCACGAATCGATAGAGTGTCGTTGGCGAAGTCGATCTGCGCTTCTTTCGCCGGCTGCTGCAGCATCGACGGTGGAACCTGAGCCGGCTCCGGAGCCGCCGGTTGCGGGGTAGCTGGTGCTTGGGGGGCGGGCGCTGGAACCGGGCTCTGCGCGCCGGCGCCCCGAATGCGCCCGTTCTGTGCGTACATGGTCGACCCGCATAAGGCCGATAGGAGCAGGATTGTCCATCCGCCGGTCGTGATCGCTCGAGCCATCCCCTACCACCCTCTGTGTACTAGACTAGCAGTGGTCGCACCAGAGAGCGAACTTCAACTCACTGGAAATTCGACCGAACGGTGTAACTTCCATGCTCCCGTCCCGTAGATGTTTTGAACTTGTGATTACTCTGGTTACGTTGCTGGCCCCAGGCCGGATTTTCGCCGTGTCGTGCACTACCCAGGCACAAATGGCCGAAGGCGAACGAACCGCACTGGTGCAGGCCGCGCGAAACCTTGCCGCCGCCGTGCAGAGCGGGAACATTCCCGCTGTGCAGGCACTCACCATCCCCAAGGTGAAAGCCCAGTTTGATCCCATCGCAAACACTATAGAGCAGACGGCGCCCTTGCTGGCGGGCGCTACCATCACCATAGACGCACTGTATGGTCTGGACGCTTCCGATTTGAAGGCCGCGGTCGAGGACACGGTATTCTTCTGCGGGGTCGCAGGTTCGCCCGTGCATGTGGACGTCACCATCCCCCAGCTTCCCCAGGGCCGCTACGCCCTGACGCTGGTGCATGCCACGGGTGTTAAGCAGCCTCAGCAGATGGCCTTCCTGCTGCAGAAGAACACAGATTGGCAGCTCGCCGGGTTGTTTGTGAAACCACTCCTGGTGGCTGGACATGACAGCGTCTGGTATTGGACCAAAGCGCGCGCCTATAACCAGAAGGGGCAGAAATGGAACGCGTATTTCTACTACACGACTGCGGCCTACCTGGCGACTCCGGCTGATTTTATGAGCAGCGCGAACCTGGATAAATTAAACCAGGAGACGGCCGGCGCCAGACCCGACGGCTTGCCCGGAGCCCAGCCCATGGAAGTCAAGGCAGGCAATCAGGCCTACTCCGTGAGCAACGTGCATACCGATGGTTCCCTGGGTGGGCTGGACTTGGTCCTGCGCTATACCACTTCGGATGCCGCTGATCCGGTCGCCACCCGGGCCCGGAACCTGGAGCTGATGAAGGCTACGCTCGCCGCCCACCCTGAGCTTCGCGATGGATTCCACGGACTCTGGGTCTTCGCCGAAGCTCCGAGCCAACGTCCCTACGGTAATGAATTGGCGATGAGCGAGATCCACTGATGTCAAACGAGGAGAAGACGCTGTCTCGGGCAATTGCCGAGAGAAGGGCATCGCCCAGTTTTGATGAAAGCCCGATTCCGGATGCCGATCTGTCGAAAATTATCCAGGCCGGGTTGCAGGCCCCCAGTGGTTACAATCTGCAGCCGTGGCGATTTATCGTGGTCCGCAGCCCGGAACAGAAGAAAAGGCTGCGCGCAGCCAGTTTCAACCAGGCCAAAGTGGAAGAGGCCTCGGTCATGATCGTGGCTTGCGGCGATGCCGATGGATGGCGTAGCGGAGATTTGGACGAAATGTTGCGCCTCGGCCGTTCGGGCGGCATGCCCGAAAACTACGCCGAGAAGGCGAAGTCCACCATTCCGAACTATCTGTCGAACCATCCCAACATACCCCTGTGGCTCAATCGCCATGTCATGCTCGCTTTCACCCATATGTTGCTGATGGCCGAGGTGCTGGGTTACGACACGGCGCCCATGGAGGGCTTTGAAGAGGATAAGGTGCACGAGGTACTCAAGCTTCCTCTGAGCTACTCCGTCGTGGCACTTCTGGGCATTGGCCACTTGAAAGGCCCGGACAAGTTTTACGGTGACCGTTTTAGTATGGGGCGCACAGTTTTTGCTGAAGAATATGGCAAGCCGATCAAATTTCCAGAGTAGTATTAATCAGGCTGTAACAAACCTTCCCTCTGCCAGCTAAAAGGATGACTTTGCAGGGCATGAGCCCCTAGCAGGAGTAACTTCTGTGCGTCGAGAGTATCCAGAGGCGCCAATCGTTGGCGTAGGCGCCGTGGTGATCGACGGTACGAAGGTACTGCTGGTACGTCGTGGCCAGGAGCCGCTTAAGGGCGAGTGGTCATTGCCCGGGGGCGCCCTGGAACTGGGGGAGACGTTGCAGCAGGGCGTAGCGCGTGAGGTGCTGGAAGAGACCGGCCTGATCGTCGTCCCCGGCGGGATCGTCGAGATCCTGGACAGGATTACGCAGGAAGAGACCTCGGGGCGGATTCGTTACCACTATGTCCTGATCGATTTTGTATGCCGCGTCGCCGGCGGCACGCTTTGCTGTGCCAGCGACGCGGTTGAGGTGCGATGGGCAGAAGCAGAGGATTTGTACCAGCAGAGCGCTTATCGGTTGCCACCCGTGACCATGCGGGTGATTGAGAAGGCACTTCGGCTGGGCTTGGCGGGCGATCCGCAGCATGATAGGTGAGGAAGCGCATGAAGGTTGAGGGGAAGACAAGCGGAGGCTCTCCCAGGAGAGTGGTCCTCGCTTTCGTTTTTGTTCTGTTGTTAGCTGGTTTGGGTTTTGGGATTGTGGCCTGGCGAAATCCGCTATGGCTGGTCGACCAGCAGATCGATGCCAGGTTGCGGCTGCGCGGCGTACGTAGCGAGTTTGTGACCGTCAACGGATACAACATGCATTACCTGGTGGGCGGGACCGGCCGTCCTCTGGTGCTCGTACATGGACTAGGCAGCCGGGCCGCTGACTGGGCCAACCTGATACCAAGGCTTATCGATGGCGGCCACCGCGTATATGCGCTGGATTTGTTGGGATACGGACGTTCCGCGCAGCCCAGAGATGCTTCTTACTCCATCTCCGATCAGGCAGTTATGGTCGAGGGGTTCCTCAATAGCCAGCACCTCCGCCAGGTGGACTTGGCGGGTTGGTCTATGGGCGGCTGGATCGCCATGCGGGTTGCCTTGCAACAGCCCGAGCGCATCCGGAGGTTGGTGTTGCTGGATAGCGCCGGCCTGCGCTTTAAGCTGGGCTTTGATCCCGCCCTGTTTCAACCCGCGTCGCCTACAGACTTGGCGCAGCTGGAGGAGTTGCTCGTGCCCCATCCGCGGCCGCTGCCTGGGTTTCTGGCCATGGCGATGCTGCGCCGCGGCGATCATATCGGATGGGTGGTTCATCGCAGTGTCCAATCCATGATGACCGGAGCAGACCTGGTGGATGGAAAACTAGGAGCCTTGACCATGCCGGTGCTGATTGGTTGGGGCGACCAGGACCGGTTGATCCCGCTCTCCGTCGGTTATCGACTGCACGCGGAGATACTCCAGTCGGAATTGGATGTGTATGCCAACTGCGGGCATTTGGCGCCTGGGCAGTGTGTCGGCCAGGTTGGCCCGAGCGTGGTGGATTTCCTGAACGCACAGCCGGCGCGGATGGCGATGGTCCGGGAGATTCCGGCTACCGCAACCAACGATAGCGTGATTCCTGGTCAGTGATCCGTTGCCGGACCAAGGGGCGGATCAGGGGGGCGTTTCACCCTTCCAGACATAAGCGTTCGGCTGGGGTAACCCAATGTGCGCCAGCACCCGGCAGACGAACTGCTCCGCCATTTCAGCAGCGTCCATAGGCCGGTTGTAGAAGGCGGGGATGACGGGAAAGATCACCGCCCCGGCGTCCGCAGCCAGGCTCATGTTGCGCAGGTGGATCTTGTTGAAGGGCGTTTCCCGAACGCAGAGTATAAGCGGACGCCGCTCCTTGAGGCTAACGTCGGCTGCCCGTTCGATCAGGTTAGATGCAAGTCCATTGGCGATGCCGGCGAGCGTGCCCATGCTGCAAGGCAGGATAATCATCCCCGCAGAGGGATAGCTGCCGCTCGCCGGTCCAGCGCCTATATCGCTTTCTGCGAGTTGCTGCACCTTGGTGGAGGTCTTGCCCAAAAGTTTTGCCACCAGTTCGTTGCGGCCGCTTAGACGCAGTTCCTCAGCCATCACCCGCAGCGAGTTCTCCGATGCGATGAAGTTGACGTGGGTGACCCGCGCGTCAGCAATCCAGCGCGTGCAACAGACGCTGTCCGAAGATAGATCCGCTGGCGCCGGTTACGGCTACGGTCAGATTCACGCCAGAACCCGTTCAAAAATCGCGTCCACGTTAGCCAACTGGCGCTCAAACTGAAACGCCTTTTCCAACTTGTCCCCGGAAAGGCGGCTCCGGATGGCAGGATCCTGCTCCACCAGGTCGCGGAAGACCAGATCTTCCTTCCATGCGTTCATGGCGTGCGCCTGCACCACGCGATAGGCCTCTTCGCGAGACATACCGGCTTCGGTCAGATCGAGCAGAAGCTGGCCGGAAAAGATCAGGCCGCCTGTGCTCTCCAGGTTCTTGAGCATGCGCCTGGGATAGACCAGAAGCTTCTCGATCAGCGTAGTGGTCTTCGCCAGCAGGTAATCGATAAGGATGGTGGAGTCGGGAAAGATGATGCGCTCGACCGACGAGTGAGAAATATCCCGCTCATGCCATAGGGGCACATTTTCGAGCGCAGCCTGCGTGTTGGCCCGGATTACCCGCGCCAGGCCGCTAATTTGCTCCGAGGTGATAGGGTTCCGCTTGTGCGGCATGGAGGATGAGCCCTTCTGTTTTTCGGAGAAGAACTCCTCTGCCTCGCGCACTTCCGTGCGCTGCAGGTGGCGGACCTCGACGGCAATTTTATCCAGGGTGGAAGCCAACACCGCAAGGGTAGCGATGAAGGCAGCGTGCCGGTCGCGCTGGATGACCTGGGTGGCGATGGGATCCGCGCGCAGTCCGAGCTTGGCGCATATGCTTGCTTCGTGCTCCGGCTTCAGATGGCCAAAGGTTCCGACTGCGCCCGAGAGTTTACCCACACGCATGTCTTCCGCGCTGGCATCGAAGCGCACCAGGTCGCGCATGATCTCAGCGTACCAATTGAGCAGTTTGAGGCCGAAGGTGGTTGGCTCGGCATGAATGCCGTGGGTCCGGCCGATGGTGGGGGTGTGCTTAAACTCCAGGGCGCGCCGCCTCAGAATCGCGGCCAGCGCCAGAATGCCCTCGCGGATGAGCCCCGAGGCCGCTTTGATCTGCAACGCCTGCGCCGTGTCGACCACGTCGTTTGAAGTGAGCCCGTAATGCAGCCAACGGGACTCCGGACCGATCTTTTCCGCCATGGCAGTGGTGAATGCGATAACGTCGTGCTTTACTTCCCCTTCGATCTCCTGAATGCGGGCCACGTCGACCTCTCCATATGCCCGGATGGCCCGCGCGGCCGAGTGGGGTACGATTCCGGCTTCGGCCAGAACCTCGGAAGCAGTGGCTTCGACCTCCAGCCACATGGCGTATTTGTTTTCCTCACTCCAGATCCGGCCCATGGCCGGGCGGGTGTAACGAGCGATCAAACCAAAGCCTCCAACCTGGGCTACTGCCCAAGGGACTATTCTATCGTTGCTGCATCTCACCAGTTTGGAGGGAAGATTGATGGAAGAGGAACCGGAACTGATCACAATTGAACGCTATCGCGACGCTTTGGAGGCCGACCTGGCCAAGACTCGCCTGGACTCAGCGGGTATTACCAGCTTTCTGGTGGGAGAAAATACCGCCATGCTGTACGGTACCGGCCTGGGCGGGTTGCAGCTGCAAGTAAGTCCCAGGGACGAAGTGGACGCCCGCAGTATCCTGAACGACCCTGGGCCGCCGGATAGCGAGGTCGAATCGGTCTCCTAAGTCTGATTAACGAGGGTGGAGCCGGCCGGTGCCGTTGACGCCAAAAAGTTCCGCCATTTCCTGGTGGAGAAATCCGTGACCCGCACGATAAGGCTGGATCCATTTGCCATCGAGGACGAACTGAGGGATGGCCCGCTTACCCACCTGTCGGATCACTTCTTCCGCGGCCCCTGGGCTGGTCTCGATATCGATCTCGGTATAAGCGATCTGGTGCTTTTCAAGGAAGCGTTTAGCTTCGCGGCAATCGCGGCACCACGTCGCGGAATAGACCAACACATGCATCCCCCAATCATATCAACCGCTTGAAATTTCCGCCTAACCACGCCAGGGGCACCCATCGATTTGTGGTCGGGACAGGTTGGCCGAACCTGACGCGCGGCTAAGTCCTTTGTTTTCAGGAGACGCTCAAAATTTTGCTGGCAAGTGACCGACGGAAATAGTGCGTGATATGAGTGGTAAGCGTGGTAAGTCCGGATCGACAGCGAGGAGGTTCTCTGAGGTAATTTGCCCACGAAGCCGTTGCTGTTCCATGGATGACCCGCGTACGCGACCGGCGAATGGTTTTGCATTAGCAGGAAGTTATTGGTGGTCACACCTGTATATATGCGGATTCGGGTTAGTTTGTAGCAGGAGAAATGCGGTTTTCCCACCCGGTGGTACTCATCCGGCGCTCACACACCCTCTTTAGCCCCCGGAGGCGATGGGTCAAGGAAGTGGAACAAGCCTTTCTCCGACACATGGTGACTCTTCGAGTACCAGGCGAGAAGGGCATCTTGTGAACCGAGCGCCACCGATTAAGCTGAAGTCCATGGAAAGCCAAACGAGGCTGGTTGTTGGCATTGCTACCCGGAGTCGCTGCGCAATACTCGCCGAAACAATCGCGTTTTTGGCCAAGCAGGCAAGACAGCCCGATGACATCTTCGTCGCTTACGCAGACCCCGAGGACGTCGGAAACGCCCCCGCCCAATTCCCCCATGTCACCTTCATCCAGACGCCCTTAGGCCTGACCCGGCAGCGAAATGCCATCCTGACCCTGGCCCGCGAAAACGATATTCTGCTCTTCATCGATGATGATTTCTATCTCGACCCCCAATACCTGGAAATCACCGAACGTTTCTTTGTCGACCATCCGGAAGTAGTAGCTTCCACCGGCAGGGTGCTGGCAGACGATGTAAAGGGACCCGGCCTCTCCGTCGCCCAGGCAAAGTCAATCGTAGCCGGCAGTACGGGCGCCCAGAACGAGCAGAGGATCACTCCGACCTTCCTCGCTTACGGCTGTAATATGTGTCTCCGCCTGGCTCCCATCCGCAAACACAATCTTCGCTTCGATGAGACGCTTCCGCTGTACGGATGGTACGAGGATTGGGATTTCTCCCGTCAGTTGGCGTCCTTCGGGTCGATTGTGCACATCTCGAATGCCTGCGGAGTGCACCTGAGCATCAAGATCGGACGCTGCACCGGAGTGCGCATGGGATACATGCAAGTGGCCAACCCGATCTACCTTGCGCGAAAGGGAACCTTTCGCTGGTCCCACGTCTTCAGGTTCATCGTTGGCCCCTGCCTGAAAAACCTGGTGCGTAGTCTCGCGCCGGAGGCGCACGTCGATCGGCTGGGTAGATTTTGCGGAAATCTCACGGCCTTCCGCCATCTACTAGCGGGTACGCTCAGCCCGCAACAGATCGTCGATCTTTAGTCCATTCGGCATACTGCAGCAGGATGTAGTTATCCGTCATCCCCGCGATATAGTCGGCAACCACCCGGGCCACACCCTGGTCAGCGATTTGGGCCTGGTTAGCAAGCGGCAACAGCAATGGATCGTTCACCCAACAGGAAAATAGATTTCGTACCACCATTGCCGCCTCCTGCAGGTCCCGTTGCAGTTCTTCCCGGCTGTAAAGAGTGGCATAGAGATGTTGCTTGGCTTCCCGCCGGAGCTCCTCGATCTGCGGGGAAAACGCTACCAAGCGTTGCGGTGATAGACGGACATCCTCCAGGGTGGTGACGCCGCCCGCATCAACTCGCCGCGCGGTTTCCCGGATAAGGTCGCCCACCAGGGTATTGAGCATCTTCTTCAAGGCTTCGTTTGCCAGCAGGTTCTTTGCGGCACCGGGGTATTCGGACTCCACCGCACGCAGGGATTGATCGAAGATGCGCACATGCTGGCGGAGCAGTTCTGGCTGCAGCATCCCCGCCTCCATCCCGTCGTCCATATCCGCCGTGAGGTAAGCAATCTCGTCCGCGAGATCGATCAGTTGCGCCTCCAACGGCGGTTGTTGGTCCAGGAAGTAGGTACTCAGTTCCGGGTGTTCGGTCGCGGAATAATTGCGCGAATGCTTAACGATGCCTTCACGCACAGCGAGGGTAAGATTCAGTCCGCGAAAGGCGGCATACCGAACCTCGAAGTATTCGACAATGCGCAGCGCATGCAGGTTGTGGTCGAAACCCAGGCC
This sequence comes from uncultured Acidobacteriaceae bacterium, assembly GCA_963717225.1. Classification (GTDB taxonomy): domain Bacteria; phylum Acidobacteriota; class Terriglobia; order Terriglobales; family Acidobacteriaceae; genus PALSA-350. Next base: position 32,058 of record CAVQWB010000050.1, read on the forward strand.
AAATTCCCGCATGGCTTCGTCCAGGGTTCGCTCGCCGGCATGCCCGAAGGGCGGGTGCCCAATGTCATGCACCAGGGCCAGCGCTTCCGTCATGTTTTCGTTCAACCCCAGCGCAGTGGCAATGGCACGCGCGATCTGTGCCACTTCCATGGTGTGCGTGAGGCGGCTGCGAAAGTGATCGGAATAACGGTGAGTGAAGACCTGGGTTTTGCCCGCCAGGCGTCGAAATGCCCGCGCGTGGATCACCCTCGCCCGGTCACGCTGAAAGGGGGTGCGATAGGGATGGGCTGCTTCGGGATGCTCCCGCTGCGCAAGCAGGCTTCCCTCACCGTCGCCAACCGCACACGCCGCGGGCAGAGCCAAAGCTTCGCCGGTTGCGCCCCCGGCCCTTACCACCCTACCGCTTCGGGCTGGCGCCCGATTCTTCCCTGGCCAGCTTTACCCGCGCGCTATCCAACTTCTTTTGTACCTTGCTCACGTCCCCCGGTTCGGCGTCCGCGGGCACAGTGCGGGCATACTCCTGCAGGCTCTGTTCCCATTGCCCAGCCGCCATCTTCAGCCGGCCGGTCTTCTCGAACAACTCGCCCAGGTGGTCGTGTACTTGCGGGTCCTGGCCGATGCGGTCGCTCGCCTTGCGCAGATTGGCTTCTGCCAGCGCATACTGGCCCATCTTGAAGTACACCCAGCCTAGAGAATCGAGATAGGCGCCGTTCTGGGGATCCAGCTGCACTGCCTTTTGCACCATCGAAAGGGCATCGTCCAGCTTGACGCCACGATCCCCCAACATGTAGCCGAGGTAGTTGAGCGTCATGCTGTTATTGTTATCGATGGCCAGGATCTTGCGAAATTCCTCTTCAGCCGAATCGTAGCGTTTCTGGCGTTCAGCCAAGGCTCCGCGGAGAAAGTAGATGTAGATTTTCTCGTCTGCATTCACTGCAACAGGGCCAGACGCGCCAAGCACATCAGCCTTGCCGCCAGGCTTGCTGGAAAGGGCGTCCGCGGCATCAATCTCGTCGGTGGCCTCCTTCCAGCGTCGCAGCCGGGTGTACATCTGCGCCAACGCCAGGTGTACCTCGCGGTCACCGGCGTTCCCTTTGAGTTGCGCCTTTGCCAGCTTGATGCCTTCCTCTGCCTTGCTGGTGTCGGCCAGTTGCCCTGCCAGCATTAACTGGGTCGTCTTGTCCTTCGGCATGGCCTGTGCAGCCTGCTCCGCCACCTGCGTCGCCTTATCGTATTGCTTGGCATCGCGGTAGGCATCCACTTGGCCCTGGTACCCGCGCTCCGCGTATTCCCCGCCCATGGCGACCATCAGCTGGTAAGTCTGAACCGCTTGCTCTGTCTTGTTCTGCTCGCGGTAGATATTAGCCAGCCGGTCGAGGAAGATGGAGCGGTTGTTCTTCTCCGCATCCGCGTATTGGCCGTCTGGGTGGGTAGTCTGCTTCACCAGCAGCTGCAGAGCTTGCGCGGCTTCGTCGTAGTGCCCCAAAGAATCATCGATCAACGCCTCATTGAAACCAATTTCCAGCGAGTCAGAAGCCAGGGCCTTGGCTTTTTTCAGGGTGGTAAGCGCCTGCTCGTAATGACCCTGCCTGCGCTCGATCTCCGCAATCCGCAGATAGGTTTGCGCATCCTGAGGATCGGCGGTCGAGATGGCTTCAAAGTGTTTGAGGGCCGGGCTTAGCTGGTTATCGTTCAACAACGCCTGCGCCAGACCCCGTTCCGCATCCAGGTTGTCCGGTTCCATGTCGAACGCCTTGCCGTAGGCATCGATGGCGTTCTTGTTCTGTTTAAGCTGGTCGTAGCTCATGCCCAGCGCGTAATCCATTTTGGCCGTGCGGTCATCCGCAGGCACTGCGCTCAGCACTGTGATCGCGTGCGTCATATCGCCGGAGTCGCTGTACAGCCGCGCCAGGTTCAACACCACATCCTCCGAGTTCGGATCGATGTGCTGCGCCGCCTTAAATTGTTCTTCTGCATGCGGTGTGTCGTGGGCCAGCGTATACAGCTGTCCCAGCAGTAACCGGCTCTCGATATCGTTGCTTTGCAGCTGCACTATTTTGGTGTATTCCGCGATCGCCAGCTGCAACACCTTCTCCGAAGGTCCGCCATTCTGAACGTTGCCCAGTGACTGGAGGTAGACGCGGCCCAGCAGTTTGTGAGCTTCCAGGTTGTTGGGCTCGGTTTTGAGAATTTCCTGGGCTGCCAGCACCGCGTCGCGTACCCGGCCGGTTCGCAGGTAGAGTTCCGCCAGCCCGCTATTCAGGTATTTTGAGTTGGGGTCGGCGACCAGCGCCAGCTTGTACTCTTCGATGGCCCGCGTGGCGTACTCTGGCCGGCCATAGTTGGTGGCCATGTCTTCATACATGTGCGCCAAGCCGAAATGGTAGTAAGCCGAGGACCGGTCCGGTTTTTGAGCCGTCGTCGCCGGGTCTGTGGGAGAGGCCTTGGCGGGCGTGCCCGGTGGTGCAACCGGCTGCTGGGGCGACGCGCTCTGGGGAGGGGAAGCCAGCCCAGAGCCTGGGATAACGATCGCTGCACAAGCGAAGAAGGCTGTTTCACGAATCCTGCGGGAGATTTTGATGATCATCGATGGGAGTTCCTGTGCCTGAGCTCTGTCATTGAACTGACGCCGGCGGTCCAAACGCGGTGCAGAGGAACCCGCATTTTTTTGTCATATGCGCCGTGCAGTCTCGCACCAGCGCACCATCTGGTCCTAAGGCGAATTGTAACGCCCTCCCGAAAGTCCCGGCTCTACCCATTTTGTTTTAGGGCTAAAAAACTAGCCGTTACTTTCGTCTTCCTCCTAAAGTGCTGCGGGAAGAGTTCGGCTAGTTCACCGTCTCTCAGTTTAGACCATTTCCTCTCCAGAAGGTCGTGGCAGATCAGGCACCAAAACTCCTTTTTCCACATGAAAGAGCAGCGAAGGTCAGGGTTTTAGTCGCATCGAACTAAAGAGTCCAGCGCAATCCCCAGGGCCGTGCCCTGGGCAACTTTCAGCCGTCCCTTTCGGGACTGTTCCCATCAGGTCGAGTAAATCCAGGACTAAGGTCCTGGGCCTGGAGTTTCTACATTTTTTCGAGCCCGGCGTATGATTTGTCGAGCTTCAGTTATGGGTTTTGCTTTGTATCAGGGCACGACTTCAGTCGTGCCGCTCAGAACGCGAAATGATCAGGGGTTAAGCCCCTGGGTTTTTTCTTTGCCAGGCAAGTGTAGCGGCATGGGTACTGCCATACCAGGAGCTAAGGCGCTAAAGAAGCTGCGGAAAAACTCGCCGTTGGGTAGGAAAGCCGTACCTCAGGGGCTAAAGCCCGACGTATTTTCAATCACTTACGGCACGACTAAAGTCGTGCCCTAACAAGAAACAAACCCTCGGCTAAGTAGCCAAGGGCGTGATGCTGACGGCGAATCCGAGGTTCTGTAGGCGGTTGAGGAGCCGTTGGACATGCTTGCCTTGGGCTCTTTTGTCGAAGTGATTTGCGCCTAGATCCTGGTACGGATTGCCATTTTTAAGCATGTGATAGGCGGCGGTGAGGATCGAGGCGGCGACCGCACAGATGGCTTTTTTCGCGCCCCGCCGAGAGCGCAAGCGCAGGTATTGTGCTTGAAGATAACTCCCTTTGGTGCGACTGGCCGCCCAGGCGCATTGCACCAGCGTGGACTTCAGCCATGGTGCGCCTTTCTTCATCCGCGTGGAACGGCGTTTGCCCGCGCTTTGGTCGTTTTTCGGACACAGCCCGGCCCAGGAAATCAGATGGCCCGCGGTCTTGAATCGGCTCATATCGATGCCTATCTCCGAGACCATCACCTCAGCCGAGAGAGCCCCCAGACCGGGGATAGTGCAGATCAGCTCGATGGCGGCACGAAAGGGTTCCAGCTGAGCCTCCACCTCCTGATCAACGCTCGTGATGGCCGCATCCAGAGCATCGATCTGGTTCAGATGCAGCTGAAGCAGAAAACGATGATGGGCCCTTACCCGACCACGCAACGCCGCTTCTAGCGCATCGGTGGTGGCGTGGAGGCGTCGGTGCGCCAACAATGCCAGGTCCCGGGGCACGGTCTGGCCGGCAATCAAGGCTTCCACCATACGACGCCCAGACAGACCCAGAATATCGGTGACCACCGAATCCAACTTGATGTTGGCATCCTCCAGCGTCTTCTGAAGCCGCTGCATATGACCGCTTCGCTCCCGCACCAACTGCTTGCGGGTGCGCAGCAGGTCGCGCATCTGCATGGTCGGCTCGTCGGGCACAAAGCTGGCCTTGATCAGCCCATGGGCCATCAGATCGGCTAGCCACGCCGCATCCTTGACATCGGTCTTACGGCCAGGCACGTTCTTCACATGGGCGGCGTTGCCCAGCACCAGTTGGAACCCGCCCTCGCAGAGAATGTGCCAGATCGGCTTCCAGTAGACACCCGTGGCTTCCATAGCGATATGCGTCGCCCCCTCGGCCGACAGCCAGTCGGAGAGGTTCATTAGTTCTTGGGTCGTAGTCTTGAAGGTCTTCACCTTGGTGCTTACCTCACCTTCTACCATGTGGCGAACGCAGGCCACCACCGTGTCCTTGTGCACATCCAGACCAGCGCAATGCGGATGCAGAACTTCCATCCTTCCTCCTTCTGCGCCGTGGGTGTGGAAACCCTATCCAAAGAATCTAACAAGCGTGCTCAGGAGCGGTTGATCTGCCCTTGGCGACAATCCGGGGTGCTTAAGGCTTCCGGGTCCGACTGATACACGGGCTCGTTCACACCAGGGAATAACCGACCTCTGTACCCACCACGCTCCCTAACTTTAAACCTGCTCAACCCACATTTCATCCCTCGCGGGTCGGCAACGCCGGTGGACGACTGATACAAAACCAAACTGAGTTGAAATACCTACCCTTCGTTTATGAAATGTAGCAGGCCGGGGATTTATCCCCGGCACACCCAGGACTAGCGTCCCGGACTAACGTCCTGGGCCTGGAGTTTCTACAGTTTTTCGAGCCCTGCGTATGATTTGTCGAGCGTCAGTTATGGGTTTCGCTTTGTATCAGGGCACGACTTCAGTCGTGCCGCCCAGAACGCGAAATGATCAGGGGTTAAGCCCCTGGGTTTTTTCTTTGCCAGGCAAGTGTAGCGGCATGGGTACTGCCATACCAGGAGCTAAGGCGCTAAAGAAGCTGCGGAAAAACTCGCCGTTGGGTAGGAAAGCCGTACCTCAGGGGCTAAAAGCCCGACGTATTTTCACTCACTTACGGCACGACTAAAGTCGTGCCCTGATACAAAACCAAACTGAGTTGAAATACCTACCCTTCGTTTATGAAATGTAGCAGGCCGGGGATTTATCCCCGGCACACCCAGGACTAACGTCCTGGGCTAAACTCAGCCGTCCCTGCGAGACTGGAAAGCCCGCTCAGTGCAGGAAGTGGCGCACCCCCGTAAAAACCATCGCCAATCCAAGTCTGTTGGCTGCATCGATCACCTCCTGATCGCGCACCGAGCCACCCGGTTGAATCACCGCAGTAGCGCCTGCCGTTGCCACTGCTTCCAGGCCATCAGGGAAAGGAAAGAAAGCATCAGAGGCAGCCACGCTGTTGACGAGGGGCAATACCGCTTTCATCGCGCCGAATTTCGCCGCATCCACACGGCTCATCTGCCCAGCACCCACGCCGATCGTCTGGCCATCACGGGCATACACTATGGCGTTCGACTTAACGTGCTTCGCCACTCGCCAGGCGAAAAGAAGCGCTTCCATTTCTTCCGTCGTAGGTTGGCGAGCCGTCGCCACCTTGAACTCGGACCCTGCGGCGTCGTCGAGATCCTCATCTTGCAGCAAAAGGCCGCCGGAAATCTGCTTAACCACCTTGCCCGGAGCGGCATGCTTGACTGCCAACAGCCGCAGATTCTTTTTGGCACTAAACTTTGCCCTCGCACCTTCGCTGAAGGATGGGGCCGCGATAGCCTCGACAAAGAGCTTTGCCAATTCCTCTGCCAACGCATCGTCCACTTCGCGATTAACACCAATCACGCTGCCAAACGCAGACACGGGATCGGTTGCCAACGCCTTCAGATAGGCCTCCACCACCGAGGGAGCGATCGCCACGCCGCTAGGGTTACTGTGCTTGATAATCGCCACCGCCGGCTGGTCAAATTCCTGCACCAGCTCCCAGGCGGCATCCAAATCCACCAGATTGTTATAGCTAAGTTCTTTACCCTGAAGTTGTTGACCACCGGCCACGCCATCGCCTGTGCCATCCCCATAGAGCGCTGCAGCCTGGTGAGGGTTTTCGCCGTATCGAAGGTCTGCCGTCTTGGCATACGCAATCAGCAACGTGGGTGGGAATTGGCTGCTACCGGCTGGGCTCACTTTGCCGTTCCGCCGCAATCTTATTAAAGGTCATGGCGATGGCCGAGTCGTACTTTGCCGTAACCGTGAACGCCTGGCGGGCCAGTCTCCACCGGGTCTCGAAAGAAAGCGCTCCCTGGTGGGCCAGCATCTCGACCGCCAGTGCCTCGTAGTCTGTGGTGGCCGTGACCACCGCGACGTCTTCAAAATTCTTGGCAGCGGAACGCACCATGGACGGACCGCCGATGTCGATGTTTTCCACCAGCTCTCCGAAGGAGACACCAGGCTTGCGCGCTGTTTCCTCGAAGGCATAGAGGTTCACCACTACCATGTCGATGGCCTCGATCTCATGCTCAGCCACCGCGGCGAGGTGTTCGATGCTGTTCCGCAGATGGAGAATCCCCCCATGGACCTTCGGATGTAAGGTTTTCACCCTCCCGTCCAGCATCTCTGGAAAACCCGTCAGGTCAGAAACGTCGCGTACGGTAAGCCCCGCTTCGCGCAAGGTACGCGCCGTACCACCCGTGGAAATCAGTTCCACCTTCATGCCCCCTAGTTGGCGGGCAAAATCTACCAGGCCAGTCTTGTCCGTAACACTCAAAAGAGCCCGCTTAACCTGCTTATATTCCACTCAAGACCTGCCCCTCATCGCGATTTGTAAATGCTCCATTCTGCTCCGTTGATAATGAGATGAAGCTGGCGCCTGGAGCGGACCAAAGGATCGCTCATTTGTCATGGCCCCTTGCTCAGGATAGCTTAGCTTTATGTCATCAAACTGGTCCGGAATCAGACCGTCGCAAAGCTCAGCCGGAGATTCTGCCGCCGGAGAGCCGAGCCAACCCCGGCTCCTACCCGGGAGGAAGAATGGCTGGCTATGACGGGGATCCCGGGCCTCTTCCGCCTAGCCCGTCGAGAAGAGCAGGAGGAACCCGGTGGGCTTCCGCTCCAGCCACCTACATCCTGGTGGGCATCAACTGTGCGGTATACGTTGCCATGGTGATCCATGGCGTCTCGCCGAATCATCCCTACCCAAGATCAGCTAATTCAGTTTGGGGCCAATTTTGTCAGAAAGTCCTTGGTGGACGGCGAATGGTGGCGTCTGCTTACCGCAGCCTTTGTCCACATCGGCTTCCTGCACCTGGCTACTAACATGTGGTGCCTATGGAATCTAGGGCTATCTGGGCGAGCCACTTCTCGGCCCCGCCGGATTGTTGGCCGTTTATGTGCTTACGGGGGTCGCGGGAAACCTGCTCAGCACTGTCGTCAACGCAGCCAGCGTAGAATGGTTGGCGCCGGGGCATCGGGCGCGGTCTTCGGGCTTGCGGCGTCCTCATTTTGCTTCTTAAGGCGAAATTGCTGCCCGTACCGCCCGGGGAAATTCACCGGCTGCGCAGGAGCGTGATTTACTTTGCCCTTTTGAATTTCGTGATCGGTGGCACTACGATGTTTATCCCGACCAGCATTCGGATCGACAATATGGCCCACTTGGGAGGGTTTCTATGCGGCCTGGCCCTGGGAGCCCCGTTGGTGCCCAGGATCGGAGCGGCCAAGAGCGAATTTGTCTTTCGCTCGTGGGCGGCCTACGGGGTTATGACCGTGCTACTACTGGCTTTCGCATACGGCGTAGCCCGCCCGCGGTAAACAGGCTGCGGGAAGTCAGATCGGGCAGGAAAGCATTCCCCAGGGGCTAAAGCCCACGATGATTTCATTGCGTTTGCGCCGGGATAAATCCCGGCCTACCCAAAAACCGCGTTTTTCCGGCCGCGGTAGAGCCGTTAGCGCACCGCGGTCGCGGCGAATTTCTTGACCATCGCCAATAGCAGCTTGCGATCGCTGTCGTTCAGGTTGGTCGCGTACCGTCGTATTTGGGTTAAAAACCGCAATTCATCATCGGTCAGCTTCTGGGTGTTCATCTCCCGGCCCAGTGAGTCTTCAGCGAAGAATTGGGCCAGCGGGATATCCAGGGCCTGCGCGATCTTAGCCAGAGTGTCGAGCGACGGGACGGTATGCCCGTTCTCAACTCTCGACAAGTAACAGCGCAGCAAGCCAGTGCGCTTCTCGATATCTCCCTGTGACAAACCCTTCTGCAACCGGTATCCCCGGATGGTAATTCCTATCTTCATAAACTGAGACCTTCGTTCACGCGTTCACCCTGATGAATCAAAGACAATGTTGATACCGCTGCAAGTACGAGGTACTGTCTAATTAGGTGTTGGCAGCATAGTTAACACGCCGAAGTAACGACTAGCAAGAATTTTCTTCAGCGGCTGATTCATATTTTTCCGGGATTGGGATTATGTATCCGCAATGGTTCATGAACGGAACTTTAGTTCATGAACAGGCCACCGTTTACATCCAGCACGTGCCCGGTGATGTAACCGGCCTGCGGCGAGGCCAGAAAAGCCACTGCGTGGGCCACTTCCTGTTCGCTGCCCGGACGGCCCAGCGGAATATGGCTTAGCATTGCCTCACGCTGTTTTGCGTCCAGCACCGCCGTCATTGCGGTTTCAACATAGCCTGGCGCGACTGCATTGACAGTGACTGAGCGCGAAGCGAGCTCACGGGCCATCGAACGGGTGAATCCGATCAGCCCGGCTTTGCTGGCCGCGTAATTTGCCTGTCCGGCCTGGCCGACGCGTCCCACCACGCTGCTGACGTTGATAATTCTGCCCCAGCGGGCGCGCAACATGGGATTCAACAACGCCTGGGTCAAAAGGAAAGTCCCGGTCAGGTTGGTGGTCATCACCGCATCCCAATCCGCGCGTTTCATCCGCAGCAGCAGGTTGTCCCTGGTAATTCCCGCATTATTGATCAGTATGTCTACGCCCCCGAAATGAGCGATGGCGGCCTTGGCGGCGGTCTGAATCGAGGTTTCGTCGGACACGTCCATAAGGAAAGACCTGGCTTGACCGCCGCTGCTGACAATCTCTTCAGCCACTGCTTCCAGCTTGGCCTCATTGCGTGCCCCTAATGCAACCCGGGCTCCCATTCTTGCCAGTGCCAGTGCACAGGCCCGCCCGATTCCCTGGGATGCGCCGGAAATAAATGCTGTTTTGCCTTCGAGGTTTTCCATGCTCTCACTCTCTCCTGCGAAAGTGTGAGGTTACCAGTTTCCCCCCGGTGACAAAACCCCGGGTGCCCCCCCCGGATTTCCTGCAGAGTTGAATGGCTTCCGCGAACGTCATGCGCCTTTCCTTAAAGAAAGGCGCACACGCAGCCTTGTCTAGTGCCGCGTACAGGAAATTCGGGGTATCTCGCTCGTTTTTTGCGAGATGTGGGATATCACTGCATTGCGACTGGTATCCGTCCAGGTTGTAAAGGGGCGACCAACGGTCGCCTCCTGGAGTTTCTACATTTCTGATGGTCGGCAGTACCCGTATTGCTTCACTTACCTGGCCAGGAAAAAAGCGCAGGGGCTAAAGCCCAGATCTTTTGTTGAGCTTGAGCGGCCCGACTAAAGTCGTGCCCTGATACAAAGCACCAGCGCGGTGGCACCCGAAAAATTCGCCTGTTCCACCCAAATTTGGCTTGTCCACGCTCTCCCAAAATGTAGAAACTCCAAAGGGCGACCAACGGTCGCCCCCCACATCTCGCGAAAAACGAGCGAGATATGGGCCACCCCAGGTTCGTAGTAGGTCAAGATTCCTAACGCCATTGCGCGATCCAGGCTGGATCCGCCATACCACATCCACGATGTCAGGTTTTGTTGCTAAACGATTTCCGCCGTACGCACCCCGGCAGCTTCAAGAACCGGCAACTTGCCCCACACTTTGTCCAGAGACCACAAATACACCACCAACTCCCGCGAATAATGTAACAACGGCGCCGTATGTGGAATTTCTATGCCGTAGGTGGCGGGAAGGTCATTGAGTTCGATTTCCGCTTCCGCGGCTTCGAGCGGCCAAGGCATATGGTGAATGTCTCCGCGCAACAGCTGCCCACCCCGATTGGTGGTAAATAGACAATAACGCTCGGTGAGAAAATGCTCGATCGTCCCTGGTCTGCTCTGGTCAATCGCCCGTACCTGACCCAGGGCTCGGTAGTGGGCGCGGAACCTAACCGGCTTCGCGCTCAGAAGGCGCTCACTCTGGTAGGTGAATTCGCGTTCAGCCCGTACTTTGATCGACATGCGGGCCCAATGATAGGGCAGACGGAAAACCGCCTTGGCCACCATCACCGCTAGCGGATTGGAGGCTTCGAGCGAAAAGAAATAGACGCCCGCGCGATTGGTATTTCGTTCCCGGACATAGGTTCTCAAATTCAACTCGGGGAAGCGGCTGGCGCCGGGAATGCGCGGTACGCCCCGCAATTGAACCCGGTCCATCCAGAAGGGAACCACGCCCACCCACGCGGACTGGTCGAATATGTCTACTTGCAGGCCGGAAGGGAGCAACGATTCGAGCTTCGCGGCCGGGATCGGCCAGTGGGCAAACAGCAGGTCGTTCCAGCGCTGCATCATTGTCCAGGGACGTTTGGGCAACGCGTACGGCCGGTGGTTTACCACCGACAAGGTCTCTTCAGGCTGGGAATTGCGGGTCGAATTGCGGTTTACGGCCATAGGAGCGAACTCACTCGTTAGAGGCTCAATCCGCACCGCGGTTGCAAGCTCAATCTTATCGTAGTCTTGCCCCGTTGAGACGTCGAGCATTACTCCCGGTATGCCGCGGTACTATGGGACGCACACCCTGCAGGAATGCTCTATCCTGAACTTCAATCATGGCTGAAAGCGAAACCGCAACCGCAGCTCAACCAGTCCCGGCCGAAGAACCCAGAAACCAGACCGAAGTCTATGCCGTACATGGGGCCGATCCTGAAGTCCTGGCCTATGCCATGGCGAAGTACTCCCGATCCGCGCTTTCGATGAAGGAATCGCTGCGGGAAATTTCCAGCCAGCGCGCCGAGCATTTTCTCAACACGTTTTATTTTCAGTATGGCCACCGCTCCATAGCCGACCTGGCCCACGTCGCCTTTGCCATCGAGCGCTTATCGCTGCTCGCGGCCATCATCCTGGTCGACGAACAACGCTGGGATGGCCAGGAACGTTCCACGCGCTATCAGAATTTCCGTAAGAGCGGCTGGTATTTGCCCGACTTTTCCACAAGTCCCTCCACCCGTGACGTCTTCACCGAGGCCATAGACGCACTTTTCACCGAGTATCACTCCAGCACCGAGACCATGTTTGCTTACTTGAAAGAGCAAACCGCGCGCCCGCCGGAGATGAAGGAGGAGGCCTATCACCGCACCCTGAAGGCGCGTGCTCTCGACGTTTCCCGTTATTTGCTGCCGCTGGCCACCAACACTTCGCTGGGGCAGATTGTGAACGCCCGTACCCTCGAAACCCAGATCTCCCGCCTGCTCTCCGATCCCCATGAGGAGGTTCGTCAACTGGGCCAACGCCTGCGGGAAGCCGCGTCGGGTGCAGCCTGGAATGTGCAGGCCGACGCGCAGGGCGAGCTGCAGCGCGCCATCACAGCGCTGGATCCTGCCCTCGGTGCAGATGCGGAAGCCCTCTTGACCCGTGAGGTCAGAACCGCTCCCACGCTGGTCAAGTACGCCGCGCCCAACGATTATGTCCTGACGACCCGACGCGAGCTGGCTCAGGCCGCCGCCGATCTGATGAAGAATGCGCCCATCGAAACTTCGCCTGGCCCGGTCGACTTGCTGGACGATCAGCCGCTGGAAATCGACCTGGCCACCACCTTGCTTTATGGCGCCAGCCATTATTCGTACCGCCAGCTTGCGCGGCAGGTTGGATCGCTGGAAGAGGCGCGCCGCAACGAGATCATCGCCCTTGGCGCGCGCCATCGCGGCCGCCACGATGAACTGTTGCGTGAGTTCTCTGCAGGTCAGGGCTTGCGCTTTGACATCCTCATGGACATCGGGGGCTTCCGCGACATGCACCGCCATCGTCGCTGTATTCAGATCCTGCAGCCGTTTACCAATGCCCACGGTTATGAAGTTCCCCAAGGCTTGGCCGAGGCCGGACTGCTGCGACCATACGACTCCGCCATGACCCACGCACATGAAGCATTCGTTAATGTTGGCCAGGCCGGCTTTGCGGATCATGCGCGCTACGTGCTGCCCTTGGGCACGCGCACCCGCGCCCTGTTCAAGATGGACTTCGCCGAGGCCCTGTACATCGCTGAACTGCGCTCTACGCCTGCCGGCCACTTCTCTTACCGCCGTGTCGCCTGGGAGATGTACCAGGCGGTTGCTCGCAGACATCCGGCGCTCGCTCAGTACTTCCGCGTCGCTGACATCCATCAGCCCATCGACCTCCTGCAGCGATAGCTTCGCTGCGGTGTTATGATCCACTAGATTCCCACTGGAGACCCCCCATGGCAGACGATCGTTCCCGCGCCATTGACCTGGCATTAGCTCAAATTGAAAAACAGTTCGGTAAGGGCTCCATCATGCGCCTCGGCAACAAAGAGGCGATCGTGCCCATCTCCGTAATCTCTACCGGGTCCATTTCATTCGACGCAGCCCTCGGCGTTGGCGGCGTTCCCCGCGGTCGCGTGATCGAGATTTTCGGCCCTGAATCATCGGGCAAAACGACCATCACGCTGCAGATCATTGCCGAAGCACAGAAACTGGGCGGTATGGCGGCCTTCGTCGATGCGGAACACGCACTCGATCCGCAATATGCCAAAAAGCTGGGCGTGGATGTCGATAATCTCCTCGTCTCTCAGCCTGACTACGGCGAGCAGGCGCTCGAGATCACCGAAGCCCTGGTGCGTTCCGGCGCCATTGATGTTTTGGTGGTCGACTCCGTGGCCGCGCTGGTACCGAAGGCGGAACTCGATGGCGAAATGGGCGATTCTCATATGGGCCTGCAGGCACGCCTCATGTCGCAGGCGTTGCGCAAGCTTACCGGCACGGTTTCGAAATCCCGCACGTCCCTCATCTTTATCAACCAGATTCGGGAAAAGATCGGAGTCATGTTCGGCAACCCGGAAACCACGACAGGCGGCCGCGCGCTCAAGTTTTACTCCTCGGTGCGCATTGATATTCGCCGCATCGCAGCCGTCAAAGAAGGCGATGTGGTGGTTGGCTCGCGCACCAAGATCAAGGTGGTCAAGAACAAAGTCGCCGCACCTTTCCGCGAAGCGGAGTTTGACATCCTTTACGGGGAAGGCATCTCCCGCGAAGGAGATGTGCTCGATCTCGCTGTGGCCCAGAATATCGTGGAGAAGTCAGGCGCCTGGTACAGCTATGCGGGCGAGCGAATTGGCCAGGGTAGGGAGAACGTTCGCAGTTTCCTCAAAGACCATCCGGAGATTTTCACTCGCATCGATGGACAACTACGGCAGAAGCTCGGCCTTACCGGGGTGAAGCCGGCGGAGATTCCAGCGGTTCCGCTCAACGGATCGGCCCAGGCTGCGGAAGCTGTGAAGACGCCGGTGCGCCGGCAGTAATCCTTGAGCACAGTCAAAGCCATATATCCGGGCACCTTCGATCCGTTGACCAACGGTCATCTGGACCTGGTTGCGCGCGGTGCGAAGATCTTCGATCACCTGGTGATTGCGATCTTGAAAATTCAGAGAAGGCTCCGCTCTTCTCTGTTTCCGAACGCATCGAGATGCTCACCGAAGCGGTTCAGTCTTTTGGCAACGTTTCGGTGGCCACCTTCGATGGTCTACTGGTGGAGTTTGTTCTCGAACAGCATGCCCAGGCCATTCTGCGCGGCGTGCGCGCTATCAGCGATTACGAGTATGAGTTACAAATGGCGCTGATGAACCGGAGGCTCGCACCGCAGGTCGAAACAGTCTTTCTGATGGCCGACGAGAAATATTCCTACGTAAGCTCGCGCCTGATCAAGAACGTCTTCGAGTTGGGTGGCTCGGTCGAAGGCTTGGTCCCAGAGACAGTGATTAGCCGCCTGCATGCCCGAGTCATGCCCAACAAATCGCGTTGAACCCACGTCCTCTCACCGGCAACAACAAATTGAAGGGTGAAACCGAAGGGTGCCCCAGGTCTCGCGTTTGAGACCTGGGATCCGTGCAACCGATCCCAAAGGGAAACCCCACCCTCCTCTTTGTCTACCGCGTAGAAGGAATCCGCTAGCCTGTGGTTACGTCACGGGTGTCTATGAGGCATTGGTTTCCGGGATCCCAGGCCTCAAACGCGAGATCTGGGGCACCCTTCGCGTTTTTCCGACAGATTTGTCCGTCTGTCCTGGCGGCGTGTTGTGCGTTGACCCCAGGGCAAATGGGCCCTATCATCAGGCAACGTCGCGACCGATCCGATGATCGAATCGAAAATCTCTCACTACAAGATCATGACCCGGCTGGGCGGCGGCGGCATGGGCGTTGTGTATCAGGCGGAAGATACCCGCCTGGGCCGGTACGTGGCATTGAAGTTTTTGCCCGACACTCTGGCCAGGGATCAGAACGCCTTGGAGCGGTTTCGCCGCGAGGCGCGAGCGGCCTCCGCACTGAACCATCCCAATATCTGCACCATCTACGACATCGGCGAGGAAGACGGAAGGGTCTTCATGGTGATGGAGTTTCTCGAGGGAGAGACGCTGAAGCACCACATCCAGAAACACGCTCTCGGCACGGATGAGGTCCTGACACTGGGCGTAGAGATCGCCGACGGGCTGGATGCTGCGCACCGCCAGGGAATTGTGCACCGGGACATCAAGCCGGCGAACATTTTTGTCACACAACGTGCGCACGCGAAGATCCTGGACTTCGGGCTCGCGAAGCTCGAGTCGTCGGCAACCGACGAAGCGGTAACGGTCAGCGGCGGAGAAGCGACTGCGGAGCATCTGACCAGCCCGGGCGCGATGCTGGGCACGGTGGCGTACATGTCTCCGGAGCAGGTACGGGCGCAGGAGCTGGATGCGCGCACGGATCTGTTTTCGTTTGGAGCGGTGCTGTACGAGATGGCAACCGGCAAGATGGCCTTTGACGGCGGCAGCTCGGGGGAAATTTGCGGAGCCATTCTCCACCAGGAGCCGAAGCCTGCTGCCCAACTGAACCGGGAAATTCCGCCGGAGCTGGAAGCAGTCATCCGCAAGGCTTTGGAGAAAGACCGCAACCTGCGCTACCAGCACGCGTCGGAAATGCGGGCTGATCTGCAGCGGCTGAAGCGCGATACCGAAGCCGGACGATACAGCGGCCTGACATTGTCGCCGAGCGCGGTCAATCCGAGAGCGGCGATCGCGCTCAATACCAGCGGGAAAAAGGGCCGGGGAAAACTGCTGGCCGCTTCGGCAGTTGCTGTGGCGGCGGTGGCTGCAGGAAGCCTCTACTACTTTGCGCGGACGAGCCGGCGTCATCTGACGGATAAAGACACAGTGGTGGTGGCTGATTTCGCCAACACTACGGGAGACACCGTATTCGACAATACGCTTAAGACGGCGCTGACGGTGGCGCTGAACCAATCCCCGTTCCTCAACGTGATGTCCGACGCACAGGTGCAGGCGACGCTGAAGCTGATGACCCTGCCGGCAGATGCCAGGCTGACGACGGACGTGGCCCGGGAGTTGTGCGAGCGCGCGGGAGCAAAGGCGTATATCGGAGGTTCCGTCGCCAGCCTTGGCAGCGAATATGTGATCGGACTGAAGGCGGTGAACTGCCAGAATGGCGACGCGCTGGCAGAAAACCAGGTGACGGCCAGCGGGAAAGAGAAAGTGCTCGATGCCGTGGGCGATGCGGCGGCAAAGCTGCGCAGCGAGCTGGGCGAGAGCGTGAGCACGGTGCAGAAGCTTGATGTGCCGCTGGCACAGGCAACCACCTCGTCACTCCAGGCATTGCAGTCCCTAAGCCTGGGCGAGAGAGTAATGTCCCAAAAGGGGTCCGTAGCATCGATACCCTACCTGCAGCGCGCCATCCAGTTGGACCCGGGTTTCGCCACGGGCTATGAGGACATTGCGTCCGCTTACTTCAGCATCGGGGAGATAGCGCGGGGGAATGAGTATTACGCCAAAGCGTTCAACCTGCGGGACCATACGAGCCAGCGGGAGAACCTGCTTATCAGCGCCCAGTATTATCTGAACGTTACCGGAGAACTGGACAAGGCGGCAGAGGCCTTTGAGGAGATGCGAGCGATTTATCCCCGGGAGTTCCGCACAGCGAACGATCTAGCAATCGTGTATGCGGAGCTGGGGCGGTACGAGGATGCGACGCGAGAGGTGAAGCAGGCTCGGGACCTCAACCCCGACTTTGTGGGGGGATGGGAGAACGGAGCCAATTACGAGTTGGCGCTGCAGAAATTCGACCAGGCAAGACATTTGATCGCCGGGGCGCAACAGCGCAACCTGGACGATTTCATTCTCCATCTCGATCTTTACGCGCTGGCCTTTTTGGCAGGCGATCGTTCCGCTATGCAGACGCAGGAGCAGTGGCTGGGAACTCATCCCCAGTTACAGAACTTCGGCTTGACCCTTGCGGCGGACACAGCGGCCTTTTCCGGGCACGAGGAGCAGGCGCAGGACCTGACCCGGCAAGCTGTTGAATCGGCTATACAGGCCGACAGCCGGGAAAGCGGCGGGGTCTGGTGGGAGAATGCGGCGTTGCGGGAAGCCGCCTTCGGCAACACTGCGCTGGCGCGTCAGGACGCGGCGGCGGGGCTGAAGCTGGCGCCGGCGAGCCAGGGCGTACAGGTGGAAGCGGCGCTGGCGGACGCGATGATCGGCGACAATGCCGATGCTCAGAAGATGAGCGACGCGCTCAACCAGAAGTCGCCGCGCGATACGCAAATGCAGTCGCTGTGGCTGCCGGCGATCCGCGGGCAGATCGCGCTCAACCATAAGGATACGGCGGGAGCTATCAGCAATCTGGAGATCGCGACCCCGCCGGTTGAGTATGCGCAATTCGCATTCCTTACCAACCTGACTTGCCTGTATCCGACGTACGTGCGGGGTGAAGCCTACCTCGCGGAGGGTCAGGGATCGCACGCGGCGGCGGAGTTCCAAAAGATCATCGACCACTCCGGCATGGTGTGGAACTGCGCGACCGGCGCGCTGGCTAAGCTGGGGGTGGCGCGGGCTGATGCGCAGGAAGCGAAGAGCACGAGCGGCGCGGATGCCGATGCAGCGCGAGTGCGGGCGCTGGCCGCATACAAGGATTTCCTGACGCTCTGGAATGGCGCCGACGCGAGCATCCCGGTCTACCAGCAGGCGAAGGCAGAGTATGCGAGTCTACTGCAGTAGGTGGCCTGAGCCACGCCAGGCACCTCATAGAGTAGAAGCGAAGATCCGAGCAAGACCCTACAAGACGTGGAGCCCTTTTCGGCAACGTCCATTTCCCTCAGCTGGAGTAATGCCCGACAAGTCGCGTTTTTCCGACACCTTGAGTTAAGAAGATTGG
Organism: uncultured Acidobacteriaceae bacterium; assembly: GCA_963717225.1. Lineage (GTDB taxonomy): Bacteria > Acidobacteriota > Terriglobia > Terriglobales > Acidobacteriaceae > PALSA-350. The sequence goes on from CAVQWB010000050.1 coordinate 49,701, forward strand.
GCACAAAGCAGCTCTCACCCATCTCTATCTACTGTCGACCTCGATGTAATCGACCGGCGCCGGTTCGCCCTGGTTCGGCGTTCCGCGAAGAGTGAGCGTGTCGCTCGGTTTCAGCCCAACGTCAGGCAGGGTGAAAAGCGTGCTGGTGCTGCCATCAAGATGTGCATCGACCGCTGCCGGTGGGAGCATCGCATTTGCCGTCCAATGCGCCAGGGACTTCCCGTTGCGCAACAGCTCATATTGCGCTGCGCCCGTCCGCAGGTCGAAATACCTCACAGAAATAGAATAAGTACTAGCCGGCCGCCCGGGTTTTGTGTTTAGACTGCACCCTCCTGGCCGATTGCAAACCACCGCCTTACCGCCCGAAGCAGTTTCCCAGGGAGTGACATCGACCGTTGTGTATCCGTCCGCCTGCATGGACTCAGCTTCCATGCGGTTGGGGTACTGGCCGACGCGGCCGAGCTTATCGGGTATACCGGAGATGTGCTGGAACCATTCCGTGACCGCATCCCGCCACACCACTGCGTGCCCGGCCTCGTATTCAAAAAGCGCGAGGGTTTCGTAGTAGCGCTGGTCATCGATTCGCCCCCGAAGCGTTTTCCATCGCGTCACGTACGAAGCGGCGAGAGCGGCACCCTCGTAATGGGAATCGTAGACGTACTGAACCAGGCTCTTCCCGTTATGCAGTTGGTAGTTGTATGGGACGTGGTGCATGAAGAGCAGGAGACTGTCGGGACAGTTGTCTAACGACTCGTAGACCTTCGCCAGCTGAGGTGGGTATTGGCCAATGTAGCCGGTGCCCGTGGCCACTGTGCGGTCCATACCGATGCCTTTGCTATCCGCGCGAAACCATTGCCCCCAGCCATTGCGCTCGGCCGATTCGATCCCAGGACCGTAGTGAATGCCGATGATATTGGTGAGCCCCCCCATGCCCAGCGGACCGGTGTATTGCTCGTAGACACGCCACGAGTTTTCCTGCAGACCATTGACGATAAACACGACTTTGGGATCGTTTCCAAAGGTAAGCCGGGTCCAGGTGTCGCTGATCTCGGCGGTGGAAAGTTCCGGATTCCAGGCCAGTTTGCCGAAGCCGTACAAATTGGCCATGGCCATGGGATGGTGCAGCCAGTTCGCGTCGAGGCCAACATTGGCCACCCCGACAAAACCACCCAGGGGTTGATGGAAACTTTTGCCCTCGACAATCTCGCTCACCGGGGTTCCGCGATTCTGTGCCCGCATGTCGGTATCGAGTGCGACCTTCCACATTGGGACCAGGAACACCATGTGACGCTGTTGGCCGGTATACTCCTGCGTAATCTGCAGTTCGATTGCCTGGTTGGTATGACGAAGAGCGGCAAATAGCGGAGACACCGGCTCCCGGACCTGAAAGTCGATAGGACCGTTTTTGATCTGGATGACCACGTTGCGATCAAAAGCGCCATCGAGGGCGCGGAAGTTGTCATAGCCGGCCCGGGCGCGGTCGGCCTTGAGGTCGTTCCAGTCCAGGTGATTGTTGTAGACGAAGCCGCGATAAAGCACTATGCCGCCGTGCGGCCGTAGCGCGCGGGCAACGGTGTTTGCCGCCTGGGCCGGAGTGCGGTGATATTTCGAGGGGCCGACTCGGCCTTCCGAATCGGCCTTGATCACGAAGCCTGCGAAGTCAGGAATCGCTTTGTAAATCTCGTCCACCTTCTTGCGCCACCAGGCAGCGACAGCAGGGTCCACTGGGTCGAAGGTGCTCAGGTGGCCCACCGCCTGTGGGCTCGAAAGATCGACAGCAAGCGACATGCGCACGCCCCAGGGACGAAACGCATCTGCGATTCGGGCAAGCTCGTGAATCATCTCCGGGTCAAGCGTATGCAGGTTTGAGTTCACGTTGTTGACGGTGGCGCCGTTGATGCCCACCGATGCCAGCAGCCGGCCGTACTCCGAGACCCGGCTAAGGTCAGACCGCACGTGGCCATTGTCGAAAAAAATGCTCCGCCCAGCGTAGCCGCGCTCGATGCTTCCATCGTAGTTGTCCCACTGGTTCACCCAGCGAATGGGCGAAGAAGGAGCATCGCTGTTAACCGCTATGGGTCTTTCTTGCGCGACCTGCTCCAGCATGCGGAAGACGCCGTAGAGTTCTCCACGGTCGGTCCCGCCAACCAGTACCCAGTAGTGGTGGCCCTGCTCCGCAAATTGCGAGAGTGAGAAGCCTTCTGGCGCGATCAACGACGGCGGTTTCCATTTCGGTAACAGATGCCGAACTTCTACACTCGTGCCCAGGATGAAGGAGTCAGCCGCCGGGAGCGTCGACGAAATCTGCAGGCTTTCGCCCAGCATCGATTGCAGCCCCCGGGCCAGTTCACTGGCCGCGCTGCGCGAAACAGCAGATGGGCCGGTGATGACGATGTGGTGAGGGATCGTCCCGTACTGCTGTGCAACCTGCAGGGGCAGGGCGGCATAACGCAGCCAGCCTTGCTCCCCGGTCTCCCCCCGGACACCAGGAGCCAGGCAGAAGACACTCAAGACCAGAAGGCAGACCGCACGACGAACGCGCATCCTTCCTATCTTAAAATTAATCCATGGCCCAGCACATTGGAATCGTCGCTTGTTCCGCGGAAGGTGCCGCTCTTTGCTATCGCTCCATTTGCGTTGGAGGCGCGGACCTTCTCGGTCCCCACGATCACCCCGAGATCTCGATGCACACTCATTCCCTGGCCGAGTACATGAAATGCATTGACCGCGATGACTGGCAGGGCGTGGGCGAGCTGATGCTCTCTTCTGCCAACAAACTGGCCAAAATTGGCGCCGATTTTCTCATCTGTCCCGATAACACCATTCACCAGGCGCTTCCCCACATCGAAGGGCAACTGCCACTGAAGTGGTTGCACATTGCCGAGGCAGTCGCGGCCCAGGCAGTCGGGCGCCGGTTCCGCCGCCTCGGATTGACCGGGACCCGTTATCTGGTCGAAAGCGACGTGTACCCGGAAAAGCTCAAAGCACGTGACCTCGAGTACATGCGCCCCAACCCGGCCGAACGCGAAGAAATGAACCGCATCATCATGGATGAACTGGTCTACGGCGTCTTCAAGCCACAAGCGGTCGCAACCTTTCAGCGGGTTATGGAACGAATGAAAAATGAAGGCTGCGACGCCGTGGTACTTGGCTGCACCGAGATTCCGTTGCTCATGAATGACGCCAATTCGCCGCTGCCGACACTCGATTCGACCCGATTGCTGGCCCGGGTCGCCTTGCGTCGCGCAGTGCAGACCAAAGCCGTGCCGGCCTAGGGAGACGGGGACGGTGTGCTCATGGGGCTTCGTCCCGGCGTAGTGGTAACTTCAATGCGCGTATTCTTCACAAAAACTACGTTGTGGCCGCGTGCCAGGAAACCGTCGTAAATAGCCAAAGCGGCCCCGTAAAATCCGATACCTGCGGCAACGTTTCGTGAGCTCGCAGCGATACCGACGATTCGGCCGACAATCCCAAAACCATTCGACGCGACGGCACTATTCCCAGCTTGGCTTCCGTCATTGTCAAGCCCACGCCCGGCCAAGAAGGTTAGCACAAGGGGGAGGAGCACGCGGTTTTGCGGCTTCGGCGCTATCCCGCCTTCAGGGTCCACTTGCAAGTTTGCTGACTTGTTTGCATCCACTCCGGCGAGCGTGCCTTCGACCGGCTGCGTGAAGCCCGTCGGCAATTTCAATTGCCGGAAACGAAAGCGAAGCTTCCCCTGGCGCGAAAAGGAGCGCGCGGGTTTGGCCTGGGTGATCTCCCCAATGAGTATGGAGCCTTGGGGAACAACCACCGCTTGCTCGGCATTCAACACAGGCTCCGCCACGAGCGCCTGAAAAGTATCTCCGGGCTTGGTATTGGCGGAGCTGATCGTTTCTTGCAAATAAGCCCGCAATCGCCATTCCTTCTCGGCCGATGGCCTTGGCGGTTCTGCCTTTTGTTGGTTCACCGGCTGAGGATCCATAAGTTTGAGATTTAAAGGTTGGGCCAACTCAACCATCCAGGCAGTCCCAGCCTCAATCCGTTCCGGATGATACGGCAACTGGGTATAGATGAATTGAACCAGGCGGTCCCCCCGGCCGGGCGCGGTGATTTGTGCTACGGCATCTTTTACTCGCTGTTTTTCCTGCGCAATCTGCCGGGAAATAAGAGAGCCCTTTTTCTGCCCAGGGACAGGCGACAAGTGCAAGATCGGGACCCCATCCCTGGCCCCATTGCTCACAATCGGCTCCAGGGCCCCATCGGGCAGTATCAATTGATCGAAGCGCACCACCGGGATATGAAATGGGGTAAAGTCTCCCCGGAGCCGCGCGTGAATACGGCGGCCACGGTCGGAATCAAGTTGTATGACCGTGCCCCGAAGAATGGAGCCCGCCGGGATCGCGATGTGATTCTCGACGTAAACCGGATAAAGCAGGCGGCCCTCCAATGGTTCGCCGGTCTTCATGGGAACGTGCCGCAGAAGTTGAATCGAGAGTGGAGTGGTGGCCGGGATCTCGACAGATGGGGTTTGAGCATCTCTAGTTTGAGCATCCAGGGAATCGCAGAGTAGCGCTAGCAAAAGAATGCCTGGTACAAGGCAATATTTCCGGATGCTTTGCTTTTGGCCCCTCATCGCGTTCTAACCTTGACAATATTGGTCCGCAAGTCTCGTTAACCACGATTAAACGGTGGTCTTCCTCCCGCAACATGTAGAATCTGTTTCTTTAACGTTATAAGAACGGCAAGCCAACTTTAATCTTAAACTGTTAAGATATCTGTGTGAGGCGCCTATGCGAAACAAACTGCCGGGAATCGTGGGCGGAAAGAAAAAGCTCATCGTCCCCACCGCAGCTGAGCTGCGGCTACTTCAGATCCTTTGGGAACTGGAAGAAGCTACCGTCGACGATGTAGTGAATGCTCATCCTGAAAGGGAGCGGCCGCACTACAAGACCACGCAGACGCTGCTCCGAATCATGGAAAATAAAGAGTTTATCTCCCATGAGGCTCGAGGCCGGGTGTTTGTCTTTCGCCCCCTCGTGTCTCGAAAAACCATCGATCAGCTCTCCGTGCAGGCACTGGTATCCAGGAACTTTCACGGATCAGCGGCCGGGCTGCTAGTCAATTTGCTGGAGTCCAGTTCCATCAAAAAGAAAGAGTTGGATGAACTCGAATCGCTGATGCGAGAGTATCGTAAAAAGTATGAGCTGGGCGATCGCGAATAATCCAGGGACGCCATGAATCCAGACCTCGTGCTTGGTGTTATGAGCGCCCTCACGGGCTTTATCCTCAAGACGGCACTTGCGTTCGGGGTTTGTCTGGGTTTGAGTTGGCTGGTCAAGTCTCCAGGCCGCAGATTCATGGTCTGGTCAGGTTTTCTCTACGGAACAGCGGCCTACTGGTTCTGGATGGCCAAGAGCGTTCTGGCAGCAAAACAGGTAGCTGCACTCCCTGTTCCCACAACCCACTCTCTTGCTCAACCTGCGATGCTAAGCTCCGGAGCCTTGCCGATTCCAGGCTCCTGGGCCTTTCCCCTCGGTATCGCACTGCGTGTGATCGGCATCGCCTATCTACTGGTCTTGATCTACCTGCTGGTTACGCATGTCAAAAAGCACCGGCAGCTGAAATGGGTTCTCGGCTTTACCAGTCAACCGCCGAAGGAGATCGCAGCAGCGTTTCAACCGCTTGCGAAGAACCTTGGTGTCGGACGTTCAAGACTACTCGTGTTGTCGGGGGTCACGTCTCCGGCAACATTTGGCTTTGTTCGGCCGACCATCCTCCTCCCCGATGCTTGCCTGGAACAGGACCGCTCCGATCTCGAAGTTATTTTGCGCCATGAGTTGCACCACGTTCGTCGATGGGATTTCGTCTGGAACGGCCTCGCCGTTGCCTGCCGGGCAGTTCTTTTCTTCCATCCGGCGTCTTGGTATGCAGTCAAACGCATGCAATTCGACCGCGAACTCGCATGCGATCTTGCCGCCGTCTCCGATTCTCCAAAAGGGAGAGCGAAGTACGCCGAATGCCTGATCCACTTTGCCCGGCTGAATTCCTCGCAAGACTCCAGGAATTGGGGAATAGACTTCGCGGCATCTTCGGCAAATCTACAAGCTCGTGTTCATTCCATCCTGGCTGGAAACAAGAAATCGTCGGCTTGGTTGGTTGGGTCACGGATTGCTTGTGGACTCGTTCTTCTTGCGGGGTTCGTCAGCATCACACCCTCTTTGGGAGTATTGCTTTCCTTTGCTCAGCAGCAGATAGCGCAGCGATCGGTGGCGGAGATCTCCACCACTCCGTCCACGGCACAGGCAAGAGTGAGAGCAACCAGGAGGAGTCGCTCGTCGAGGGGTCCGGCCCCACCCAGTAGCGATACCACGGTTGCAAGCGTGACTGAGACGCCCCAAACCACGGATTTCTCCACCGGGCGAAACACGGAAAGTCCTGTCTTAACCCCGACTGGCGGTCCGCAGCTAGTCCATCGGGGCTCGGCGACTCCTGGAAAGAGTGCCAAACAGCAAACCGTGATTCCGATTGACGACGCCTCGGGACAGGTCAGTAAAGCTGGAGATCACGATCACAATCAGGCCCTGCAGCAGACAGCTACTGCAGCGGCAGTCTTAAAGCGAATGTCCGCTCTCGACCGCCACTAGCGTTCTGAAGGCATCGTGTGCACGGCCGGGCTCCGAAGGGTCGATCCAATGTCCTTTTCCGCTTAGCGGAAAAGGACAAAGAAAGTGCTCACGCCTGCGACCGCAATCGCAACCATAACTGCGATGACATAGAACAAGTACGAAGCCGGAAAATCCTGATCGTCTGGTTCCATCTGGAGCTGATGCCGGGGGTCCCTGGTTCTCGAACTGGTTCTCGAACCTGAGCTGCTAGCCGGAAAAGTCGTAACTGAAGCGACAATCCCCGGGCATTTTTGCTTGTCCAAGTCTTAACGTATTAAGATATGACTTGTCAATACATCTTAGCTGTTTAAGATATCGGCAGGGCATGCTCGAGTGCGCCACCACGCCGCAGTGAGACTGGTTCATCGGATGTGTCAGGCTGAGGCTTCCCAAATCTGCGGCTGTTTAAGGCTCGGCAGGGGCAAGTTTCTCCTTTCGCTCCTGCTTGGGTTGTCATTCATTAATCCATGTGCCCAGGTACGACCGTCACTCTCGGCGACCCAGATGGTTCATCAGATGGTGGAGGCCGAAACTGATGCCCGGGCAAACCGTCAGCACTTTCTTTATCGAAGGGAAGAGAGATCAGCCCGGACAAAGGGCCACCTATGGGACGAACTGGTGGTCGAGACCACGGAGGGCCGAATGCACCGCCTTATTGCTGTGGATGGCAAGCCACTATCCAGCGGGGAGCAGTCGGCCGAAGATAAACGGATCACCTATCTGGCAAATCACCCGAGTGATTTTCGCCGCGAAGCCCAGGGGCGTAAAGACGACGAAGCGCGCATGGCGGAATTATTGAGAGAGCTTCCAAGACTCTTTCTCCTGCAAACCGCCGGCTCGCAGGGCGAGTGTACCCGCATCACGTTTTCGCCTAATCCGCAGTTTCAGGAAGTGAGTTTTCAGGACCGGGTAGTTCACGCCATGTCTGGGGAATTGCTGATTCACAACACGGACAAGCGTCTCTGTGGGATTGATGCCCATGTGGATCACAACGTGGAGTTCGGCTTTGGTCTTCTCGGCAAGGTAAGTGACCACAGCCACTTCTCAGTCATGCGCCAGGAAGTCTGGCCGGGCCAATGGAAAACAACAAAAATCCGTGTACACGTGGATGGCAGCATCCTGCTCATGAAAAGTGTCTCCCGCGATGAGGACTCCTCACATTTCGGTTTCAAGCCGGTTGCCCATGATCTGACGCCGGCCCAGGCAGCCGCTTTGATTCGATCAACGACGTTCTAAGCGCCCAGGTGGGATGTAAGGAGAAGAAGCACGACGGCGTTCTCGATCTCGAGTTCTCACGCACACTCTTCAGCCCCTGCTTGGAATGCAAATTCCCGCGCTTCCTCTAAGCTTCTCTCTTCACCGGCGTGAACTCGAGTTCCAGCCCCTCATTCCCGGGCAGAATCTCAATCTTCACCCTGACCAGCGATTCAACAATCCAGTCGGCCGCCGCAAGTTGCTTGATCGTGTGAGAAAACGTGGTTGCCAGAACCTTACACCCAGCAGCGTGGCCGGCCTTCGCGCCCGAAGTCGAATCCTCGATCACAATGCAATCCGCCGGTTCCAGGCCGAGTATCTTCGCGCCCTTGAGATAAGGCTCCGGATGCGGTTTACCGTGCGTCACCACGTCCGCGGTGACAATGTGTTGCGGTACCGGAATGCCGGCAAACGCCAGGCGGCTCCGCGCCAGCCGCTCGGTCGCCGAGGTGACAATGGTCCAGAATTTCTGCGGAACTGATTGAAGAATCGAGGTCACGCCTTCCAGTACCTCCAGGCCTTCGTTGTCGCCCACCTCGAGGTCTTCAATCACTTTCAGCTCCGCCGTATGGTCGGCATCCGGCTTCAGCGTGCGCACCGTTTCAATCGCCCGCATTCCGTGGGCTGTCTTGATCGTCTCCCGCACGTCGAGGCCATGACGCTCCGCCCAGGTTTGCCAGCTTCGCTCGACCGACCCGAGAGAACTGATCAGAACCCCATCCATGTCAAAGAGCAAACCCTTGGTTCTTACTTTCACGCCGCATCTCCCATAGCAAAATTTCTCCCCGCCTGAAGCAGAGCGTCAACCGATTCCGCGGACCCGCTCTCCGCATATATCCGCAACAGGGGCTCGGTGCCGGACGCGCGCAGCAATATCCAGCTCTCTGCGGCTCGTGGATCCTGCGTTGCCTCAGGATTGTCGAGATAAAACTTCATTCCATCGAGCGTTTCACGGCGCAAGACACGCATGCCGGCAAACTCGCTCACGCCTGCGGTTGCGCGGCGTATGGCCGCCTGCTTCGTCTCTTCGGGTATGTGCAGGTCAAGTCTGCCGTAATAGTGCTCGCCATATTCTTCCTGCAGCCCGCTCACCAGCGAGCCCAGCGTGCGCCCTTCTTCCGCCATAACATTGGCCAGAAGAAGGGAATTCAATAACCCGTCGCGTTCCGGCAGATGCCTGCCGATACCGATGCTGCCAGATTCCTCGCCACCGATGAGGATGTCCTTCTCCAGCATCAGTTCGCATACATGCTTGAAGCCGATGCCATGCTCATACAGTTTCCGTCCGTATCGGGCTGCAATGCGGTCCAGCATCTTGGTTGTATTGAAAGCCCGGGCCACATCCCCTGGCCACTGCTTTCGTTTGAGCAGCCACTCCAGCAGGATGCAGTAAATTTTGTTGGCGTCGACGAACCGCCCTTGCTCATCCACCGCGCCGATGCGATCTGCATCGCCGTCGGTGGCAAATCCAGCGTGGCAGTGATGCTCCAGGACCGCGACTTCGAGTGCGCGGATATGCGGCGGAATCGGTTCCGGCTGGATGCCGGGAAACAGCGGGTTCCACTCCGCGCGAATCTCCACGTGGTCGATGCCCATGCGTCCGAAGATCCCCGCCAGTACCCCCCGCCCCGCACCGTACATGCAGTCGACGGCATATTTCTGCCCCGTAGCCGCGATCCGTTTGAGGTCGGCAAACACAGAGATGGCTTCGACATACGGGCTGAGAAAATCGACCTCGGAGATCCCAGCGCTGGCCGTGGCCAAGGGCAATCCCTTGCCCAGATAGCCCTCGATCGCTGCCATGATGGCCGGGCTGCCCGACCCTCCGTAGCTGGCTTTGTACTTCACCCCATTCCAGTTGTACGGATTGTGGCTGGAGGTGATCATCACCCCGCCGGCCGCACCAAGATGTTTCACCGCGTAGGAGAGCGCCGGTGTGGGAGTGATGCGATCGGCCAGGCGCACCGGGATGCCGGCTGCCGCGGCTACTTCGGCGACGATCTGCGCGAAACGCTGGGATAAGAAACGGGTGTCATATCCGACGCATATGCCGCGAGCGGAGTCTTTCTGTTCACAAACATAGCGGGCGATGGCTCCAGCCGCCAGGCGCACGTTATGCTCGGTGAAGTCGTCAGCGAGAATTCCTCGCCAGCCATCAGTCCCGAATTTGATGGGTTTTTCCAGAATCAAATCAATTCGTCGTGTTTTCCGGCCAGCTCGCTGACCACCCGGCGTACATCTTGCGACCGCTCCCGCGTGGTAATCAAAATGGCATCTTCGGTCTCCACCACCACCAGGTCATCTACCCCGACCAGGGCGACGAATTTCTCCGGACTGTAAACGTAATTGTTACGTGCATCGATCCCCACCACGCCCCTCGCCTCGGTGACATTGCCATCCTTCGCGTTGCCCTGCGCCAATTGGTGTTCGTAGAGGGCATCCCAGGAACCCAGGTCGTTCCACCCAAACTCGGCCGGCAGGCAGTAAATTTTCGAATGGTGTTCGCCCTTGGCCGAGCGGGGCTCGAGTACCGCGTAGTCGATGCTGATGTTTTCGCAGGAAGGATAAAGCTCGCGAAAAACCTGCTCGAACCGCGGCGTTCCATAGGCGTCGGCAATCTGTTGCAGATAGGGCGCGGTCTCCGACAGATGCTCGCGGATAGCGTTGGCCAGCGTGCGCGCGGTCCACAGAAAAATGCCGCTATTCCAGTAGTATCTGCCGGCGAGCATGAACTCCTCTGCCCGATCCCGGTTGGGTTTCTCGGTAAATCGCCGCACCCGCTTGACCCCGTCAGCTAGCACTTCTCCGGTCTCGATGTAGCCATACCCGGTCTCAGGCCGCACAGGCTTCACTCCCAGCACGACGATGTTTTCACCCGCTGCCGCCAAGGCGATGCCCTGCTCGATGGTGGCCCGATACTGATCCTCGTCGATGATCACGTGGTCGGCGGGAAAGATACCCAACACCGCATCGGGAGCACTGCGCTCGATGAGGAAAGCGGCCAGGCCCGCTGCCGGCGCAGTGTTGCGCGCTGCCGGCTCGCAGATGATCTGCTCCCCCAGCATGCTTTGCAGTTGCTCGGAAATGGCCTTGGAGAGCAGGTCGTTGGTGATCACCCAAAGCTCGTTCGACGTGGCCAGCGTTCCCAGGCGATCCACCGTGCTTTGGATCATGGTGCGCGCGCCATCCAGCACCAGCAGTTGCTTCGCCCGCCAGCGGCGGCTCCGCGGCCAGAAGCGAGTTCCGCTCCCGCCCGCCAGGATAATGGGGCGAAATTCGACTTTAGGTTCCATGGACTCCTACGAAAGACTGCTGAAAAATTTCTTCATCCTGACCAGGCCCTCTTCGATATCGCTGTGCGCGACGGCGTAGGACAGCCGGATATTTTCTTGGGTGCCAAAGGCCTCACCGGGAACGGTTACCACGTGCGCCTCATGCAGCAGACGTGAGGCCAGTTCCGTCGCGCTCTTTGCGCCTGGTTTGCCCAGGAACGACGACACATTGGGGTAGACGTAAAATGCGCCGTCTGGCTTGGTGCAGGTGATTCCCGGGATGGCCGTGAACCCCTCCAGGATGCGGTCGCGCAATTTCAAGTATTCCGCGCGCATCTCGGTGACGCATGTCTGCGAACCGCTCAGCGCAGCAATAGCCGCTTTTTGCACCATTGCCGCCGTCGACGAAGTGGACTGGCTCTGCAACTTGCTCATGGCGGCAATAATGGGCTTGGGTCCCAGAGCGAACCCGGCACGCCAGCCCGTCATAGCGTAGGTCTTGGAGAGGGAACCGAGCACAATCACGTGCTCCTTTGCCTCCACGAACGAACCGCCGGAGACAGGAGCGCCGGCATATTGCAGGTACACGTAACACTCATCCAGCAGCAGAAAGATGCCCCGCGCGTGGGCCAGCTTCACGATGCGCTCCAGGTCAGTGGGAGACACCACCGAGCCGGCTGGATTTGACGGCGTGTTCAAGATGATGACCTTGGTTCGCGGAGTAATAGCCCGCTCGATGGCGTCCGCCGTGACCCGAAAATTCTCCGCTTCTTCGGTCGGCAGATACACCACCTTACCGCCGGCGTATTGGATGATGTCCTTGAAAGAAACCCAATAAGGCACAGGCAGAATCACCTCATCGCCGTGGTCCACCAGCACCTGGATGGCGTTGAAGAGCGCCAGCTTGCCGCCCGTGGTGAAAACGGTCTCGTCTGCCGTATAGTCGGAACCGAAGTCGCACGCGTGGCGTTGCACGATCGCCTTGCGCAGCTCCGGGATGCCGGCGACGACCGTGTAGCGGGTGAAATTCCCTTCGATCGCCGCAATCGCGGCGTCTTTGATGTGGCGTGGGGTCGCGAAATGAGGTTCCCCGGCGCCAAAATCCACCAGTTGGGCGCCCTGGGCGCGCAGTCTGGCAGCCTCCGCAGTGACCGCCATAGTGGCGGAAACCTCAATGCGGCCGATCCGGTCGGCGAAAATTTTGCTAGCAACTGGTGCAGTCATTCCTACTATCTTGTCAGACTCCGGCCCATTCGCGAAAGCGCCAAAGGAGGAATTGCCCATGCGTAGGTGGATCAAAGAAGACAGGCGAGCCGCGGCCAAGTCAGCGCCGGGAAGACAGCGGCTGAGGCCGTGCCGCACCGGGCGGAGTAGACGAGGGCTTTAGAGGCGCGTGAGGTACGCTTTTCTGATCACTAGAGGAAATAAGAAGGGTGCCCCTCGATTTTGGGACCTTGGATCCCTGCAACCTGTCCCGGCGTGCCGTGGACCGATCCCAAAGGAAAACCCCACTCACCGTCCGGCGACGACCCCCGCACTCCTAGCGCGACTGCTCCCGCAAAATCCGCTCCACAGCCAACAGGTCTTTCTCCGTATCCACCCCAATGGTATCGAAGGGAGTGTGCGCCACATGGATACTGATTCCTTCCTCGAGCAGCCGTAATTGTTCTAACCGCTCGCAGGATTCCAGCGGGCTTGGCGGCAACTCCGCGAACCGCCGCAACGCCGCCTTACGGTATGCGTAAATACCGAGGTGTTTCCGCGGAGTCAAAGGAGTCCCTCTCTGGTACGGAATCGTGGCCCTGGAAAAGTAAAGCGCCCTGCCGTCATTCGCCGTCACCACTTTCACCGCATTTGGATCATTGATCTCCTCCGGCGTACACGGTGTCGAGAGCGTAGTGACCTCTGCATTTGTCCGAGCGAAAGGCCGGAGCAGTGATTCGATGTGCTCCGGGCGGAGCAACGGCTCGTCTCCCTGGATGTTGACATAGATATCAGCGTCGACCAGGGCAGCGACGGCATGCACCCGGTCAGTACCGCTGGCCAGCGCGGCAGAGGTCATGATGCTGGGCCAGCCCTCCGAATCGGCGTAGGCAATCACTTCGCTGGAGTCGGTGGCAATCAGCACTTGGTCGAGTTGAGGGCAGGCGAGCGCTGCACGATAGACCCAGCCCAGCATGGGAACGCCGGCGATCGGGCGCAGCACCTTGCCCGGCAACCGGGTAGAGGCAAGGCGGGCCGGGATCACGGCCACAATACGCTCGCGTGGGGCAGATTCACTCATGAGGCGTTCGAGTGGAAGGGATCGCGTCCCAACTCATCGATCTCGTCCTCTGGGCTGACCATATCCAGATTGACCACGACAGGCTCTTGACCGCTGCGCACGATCACTGCTTCCACCGGCTGATCCTTGCGGGCATTCAGTTCCTGATGGGGCGCAAAGGGGGGCACAAACACAAAGTCCCCGGGCCCGGCCTCATCAACAAACTCCAGATGCTCTCCCCAACGGAAACGCGCGCGGCCCCGCACGATGTAGATCACCGTCTCCAACTCCCCATGGTGATGAGGACCGGTCTTCGCGTTCGGATGCACCACAACCGTCCCAGCCCAGAGCTTCTGCGCCCCCACGCGGGCGTAAGAAATCGCCTCCGCGCGGGTCATGCCGGCCGTCTGCGGAGTGTTGCTATCGAGCTCACGGCTGCGCACGATGCGCAGCCCAGGGATGTTTGTTGCCGTTTTGAAATCAGACATGGCAGCATCCTAAAACTGACGCAAATGTAGAGTCCGAGAACTGTCAGCAATTTACCTTATCAGTACTAGAGGACGGAGAGCCCAAATGGCGGTCGGCGATAGCAGCAAGCCTGACTACGGCGTAGACGCGCCGAATGTCCTGCGCAACCTCTTCCTGATCGGCACCCTTTGTGTTCTTCTCGGAGCTCTCGGGCCTCAACATCTTCACTTTGGGCAGGTCGATTACCTACCTCGGCCAATGTTCCTCGTCACCGGCACGCTGTTGGTCCTCGAAGGGCTGCTCTTCCTCTTCTATGTAAAATTCGGCAAATTCCATCATCGGGATCGGATGCTTTCGCTGCACCCGTGGCGCGGAGATGAACAAGTACTGGATGTGGGATGTGGTCGTGGGCTTCTGTTAGCTGGAGCGGCAAAACTGCTCGCCGGCCTCCACGGAAGTGGACAAGTCACCGGCATCGATATCTGGTCTAACCAGGATATGGGCGGTAACTCAGAAGCCGCTACCCGGCACAACCTGGAGCTTGAGGGCATCAGCGATCGCTGCACTCTGCTCGGCATTCCCGCCCAGGAAATGACCTTTCCCGACGGAGCTTTCGACGTGATCGTGTCCAATCTGTGCCTGCACAACATCTATGACCGCAAGATGCGTGGCCAGGCTCTGCAGCAGATTGTGCGAGTACTGAAGCCGGGAGGTGTTGCCATTCTGTCGGACTACAAGCACACCGGGGAATACGCCCAGCAGCTTCGTCAGGCAGGGCTGATGGTCGAAAGGCGGTGGGGCAATCCCCTTTACACTTTTCCGCCTTTACGCATCGTCATCGCGCTCAAGCCTCAGCTATCCTTGCGGTAGAGGAGTTCCCGCATTGCGTGCCGCCGGGCCTCATTCATTTCAGGGTCCAGGCGCTCTTTGGCGGAGAGGTCTTCCGACTCAGGTTCGCTACAAGCTGGGCAACGGTTCGCGAAACCGGGCTTATCCGGCTTCAGCTCAAACTCTTCCGAGCAGATGGCGCAGGTTTTTACCGGGAAAGGCATGACTCCTCTATTGTAATAGATGCTCTGCAACTGTTGTAGAATCAACACAAGGCGGCGTAGCTCAGATGGTTAGAGCGACGGACTCATAACCCGTAGGTCGGTGGTTCGATTCCACTCGCCGCCACCAGCCATTAGTTCCCAAGCGTTCAATACCGTTCACAATACCCCCGATTCACTGCATTTGCAATGGGTTTTACGTTCAAGTTAGTTCTTGGACGTTCCGAGGCATTCCGTGTAAAGTGGGGGCAACTGCAGGGGCAACAGACTGTTGCCTGGACGCGGTTGCCCCCGAGTGGTAAAGGATTTGCCCAAAAATGCCTTTAAATCACAAGAAAATCGAGAAAACGCTGCCCACCGATAGACCTCAAAGGCTGTTTGACGAACGCGGACTTTACCTCGAAATCTCCCCTGCCGGCGGGAAATGGTGGCGGCTGAAATACCGGTTTAAGGGAAAGGAAAAGCGCCTTTCACTGGGCGTTTTTCCAGCTGTGAGTCTCAAACAAGCGCGCAATCGCCGGGACGAGGCTCGCAAGCTTGCTGGCGGAGGGCGTCGACCCGAGCGAAAATCGAAAAGCGGCAAAGTCTGCTTCTACCGACGGCGCCTCGAACAGTTTTGAGGTGATAAACCGAGAGTGGTTTGCCAGGTTCGGGCTCAATTGGGCTAAAAGCCATAGCGACCGAATGCTTCGCCTTTTCGAGAGAGATGTCTTTCCTGGATCGGCGGCCGCCCGATCTCAGAGGTAACCGCACAAGAGCCTGTTAGGGGTAATGCGACGTCTCGAGAGCCGCGGCGCTCTCGAGACGGCACACCGAGCCAGGGGCAAGATCGGCATGGTTTTCGAGATATGCGGTCGCGACCGGAAGATGCGAGCGCGACTCATCCGGGGATCTGCGCGGCGCATTGCCCGCCGTCAAAGGCGCACACTTCGCAGCTACGACCGACCCCAAGAAGCTGGCTGGGATTTTGAGGGCGATGGATGCATATGAAGGTGAGTTCACCGTTCAGTGCGCTCTGCGCCTCGCGCCGCTCGTGTTTGTCCGCCCGGGCGAGCTGCGCACGGCTAAGTGGAAGGACGTCGACCTGGAGGCCGCGGAGTGGCGCTACACTGTGACCAAAACCGATGTCCCGCATATTGTTCCCTTGTGCACGCAGGCTGTAGCAATTCTTCGCGAGCTTCAACCACTTACCGGGAATGGTCTCTATGTTTTTCCCGGGTCTCGATCGGCTCGCCGCCCGATGTCCGACAACGCCATCCTCGCCGCTATGCGCCGGATGGGCATTGGCAAAGAGGAGATGACCGGTCACGGATTCCGAGCCGTCGCGCGCACGATCTTGGACGAGGTGCTGGGCGTTCGTCCAGATCTCATCGAACATCAGCTCGCGCATGCTGTGCGCGATCCAAACGGCCGCGCCTATAACCGCACGGCCCACCTGCCCGAGCGTCGCAAGATGATGCAGCAATGGGCTGACTATCTCGGTACCCTGAAATCGAATGGGGACGCGTTTTCAACAAGCGCAGCCTTGACTCGTATTTCGCATTCGTTCTAACGTGGTCCTAGTGTTTCCAATAGGGACTGGTGGGGCCTTAGCAAGAGTAATTCGGGCGTAAGCCCAGAGCTACCCACCCGGGCGGAATCCTTCGCTCTCTTGAGCTGCAGTAATCCAAAAACAATCAGGATTTCTTCGCCACGAGGGAGAAGCTATGCCATCCAAGGGACACTTGGAGACTGCCAGCAGCAGTCTCTCGTCCGATCCGCAAGAACTCACTCCTGTGAACGCGTTGTTTCTTTTGCAGCTTCTCAGGCTGCCCGCCGTGATGGCCCGTACTGGCCTAAGTAAAACCGCCGTGTATACCACGCCTGGTTTCCCAAAACCAGTGAAGTTAACTCGTCAAGCCTCTGCCTGGGTCTCCTCAGAAATCGATGTATGGATTCAAGAGCGGATGGCGGCTCGCGGATAAGTCACAGATACAGGCACAAGCCTCCGCGACGGATCACAGAATCCGCGTGGCATCCATTCACGGACAACAGGGCAGGATAAGGAAAAGGCCCGGACTCGCGACATGCGGCCAGGCCAGAGGTAATTTCGAAGGTGGCCGATCATAACATGGACGGCGCGAGCGTAATATGAGCCGCGAAGCCGTCGCCTACATCAAGAGCCTTACCACTTGCCCGAACGGCGAAAGGCTAACGCTGCCTGAACGCCTCATCGCCTTTCTCGTCGGCGATTACTACCAGGACGCCGGCGGCTCTTTCCCATCACTCGAAACGTTGGCCAGTGATGCCGGAACGACTAAGCGTCACTGCCAGAAACTGCTTACGTCTATCGAGCAAAAGGAGCTGATCCTCAAGGAGCATCCTCAGTCTCAAGGGCGTGGCAAGCTTACTGTTTTCCGGCTCCCTGAATTCGACAGGATAATGATGTCCAGCAGAACACCCTTACCTATAAAGGACGTCCGCACGGACACCCTTTCAAACGAGAAGGGTGTCCAAAAGGGTGTCCAAAAGGGTGTCCAAAAGGGTGTCCAAAAGGGTGTCCAAAAGGGTGTCCAAAACGCAGTTGTATATAAGGAAGAACTGGTAACTGGTAACTATGAACAAAGCAGGGTGGACGCGCGCGCGCGCGAGCCCCTCGACCTCGAAGCCATCGTAAAAGACATCGTCTGGGAACACCCCTACGCATTCGTCGGTCCCTATGCGTTTGGCTGTCGTTCGCGAGTCCGTCTCCTGCGCGGATGGGCGGAAGCCGTGGCTTCCGCGGTGACGATCGAAATGGATACGCGCAATCTGAGCGAAGAGGGAGCTTTGGAGCACATCCTCGTGCAGACGAAACGATTGATCGCCCAGATTCCGCGTACCAAGCTTCGATTTGTACCCCATATTCTGCACTTTTTCGCGGAACGCATGTACGACTTACCACCCGAAAGCTTCTGCGCCGAAACAGAACCTGGAGCTGCACCCAAAGGCACCCTGGTAAAAGACATGACGCCAGGACAACTCCGAATCTATAGGCAGGAGAAAAGCGCTCGTCAACGCGCGAACAGAATCACCATTACTTCCCAGTACTAAGACAATCCAAGCGAGGGAAACGAAAACGTGAACCAGCCTACAGCCAACACAGCTTTGGAAGGATGGACCCAAGCGCATGTTCTCGAGCCAGGCGTTCATGGGCGGGCGTCCGTATGCCACCGCAGGACTCCGCGGTTACGTAGGTCTATTCATCTGCGATTGCTGCAGGCGCCAGGTGCTCAAGGTGCTGGGCTGCTTCGACTGTGCGGACTGGCTCTGCGAGCGGTGCACGGCAGACAAAGCGTCGAGGCCTCTGGCTGTCGCGATCGAGCCGTAAGGGGGTAGGGCGGGTCGAATCCCTACGCAAGCCCGAGTCTGACCGCACGCCAAGGCACTCGCGAAAAATCCCAGGTTTTCGAAGATTTTTTGCCGCCACTCTCGGCGCAGGTTTTGGACTTTTCTCAAACCGCGTAAAAAGGCGCGAAACTGATTCGTTTTTACCGCCAGGAGGAACAGATGGACGAACTAAATGCAACCGAGTCAGGACTTAAGCCCGAAGAGAAGCTGAGTCAAAAAGTTGAGCCAGTTTCCGAGCCAAAGACACTCGACGAAACACTCGCCGCTGGCCGTGGATCTGCAATCAATCGTCACCCAGGCATTTACGAGCCTGATGGAAACCATGCTCTCGATGAGACGCGAGATGGAAACCCAAAGGGGAATGGTCAATCAGATCATCGCGGAACGGGGCCAGATGGTCGACCTGGTTCAGCGCCTCAGCGACCAGGTTGTCGCCCTGACCCAGTTGCAGGATTCTGACCACGCCGCGGTCGAGGTCTTGCTTGCAAGCCGGCAGAACGGAATGGGCCCGCGGGATGTCAACTAACCCTGACGACCCGATCCTCGAGCTATTCGGCCTCAAGGCGATGGCATATTTCAAACGTGCGCTGCGCGTTCACGATGCCATGTGCCGGGCCTACGAGGAGAGAACCGGGAAGCAGCTTCAGCGTGACTGTCCCGACTTCACGGTCGCTGACCATCGGCGGGCGAGCCGAATCTTGCGATCGGAAAAAGGCCGGCCACAGCTATGAAGCTGTTGACGAGCCTGATGCCTACGACTATTTTGCCATCGCCGCGGATGCTGACTCGAAAGAGAATGCGTTCAGGCGTTCCGACTTCCCCGCGACCCGCGCACTCCTGGCACTCGCGTCTGTGGAAGCCGTCGCAGCATCGCCGGCCCGAACCGCTTCTGGCACGCGGGCGCAACCCCAGAAATTCATTCACAGGAGTGCGCGCCAATGGCCCCGCCTAACAACGGTCCTACCGTCGAACTGAAAGCCACGCTTGATCAACTCAAGAAGGATCTTGATCAGGCGGTCGAAAAGAAAGCCAGCCTCGAAACCGTCGTCAAGATGCAATCGCAGTTGGATGCATTGGATGTAAAGCTTGCGCAACGGCTCACCGGCGATATACCCGGCAAATCGCTGGCCGATGAGTTGAAGGAAAACGAAAGTTTGAGCCGGCTGTTGCGCGACCGTAAAGGGCGAGCGTATATCGATTTGAAACCCAACCAAGCGAACGCCCTGATGAATCGCAAGTCGATCATCACTGCGACCACTTCCGGGACCGGTCCGGGCGGCGATCCGCTGGCGCCAGTAGGCACCCAGACCACGGGCGTCCTCCCAATTTTCCGCATCCCCGGCATTGTCCCAGAGGCGCGGCAAATTTTGAAAATCAGGGATGTTTTAAGCGCCAGGCCGACAACCTTTGACGTCGTCGATTTTGTAAAAGTCGCGACTCCGCTGTCGATTGCTTCGCCCGTTGCCGAAGCGAGCACCAAGCCGGAAAACCAGTTGACCTTCACGGCGTACAGTGAACGCATCAAGCTCCTGGCAACCTTCATCATCGCCGGCAGGCAAGTACTCGACGATTTTGGCGAGCTGATGGGGTTCCTGGAAAGCTCATTGGGGTACTACGTCGATTTGGCCGAAGAAGGGCAGATTTTGGCAGGCGATGGTACGTCCGAAAATCAGCATGGAATCATCCCGCAGGCGGCGGCGTTCAACACTGCGCTGCTACCAAAGGCAGCCCTGGGCTGGACGAAGCTCGACATAGCTGCAACCGCCATTGAGCAAATCGACATTGCGAAGGAAATCGATGCGACCTTCGTCGTCTTGCATCCCGCAGATTGGTGGAGCATTCGCTTAACCAAGGACGGCTTCGGGCGCTACATCCTTGGGGATCCGCAGGCGCAGGTCAGGCCCAACATCTTCGGCCTTGACGTGGTCGTCACCACGTCGATGGCACAGGGAACGTTCCTGGTCGGCAGCGGTTCGCCTGTGGCTGCTGAGCTCAGAGATAGGATGGGGCTGGTCGTGGAAATTTCTACCGAAGATTCAGACAACTTTCGTAGAAACCTTGTCACTGTCAGGGCGGAAAAACGGCTCGCGACAGTGGTTAAAAGAAGCGCGTCGTTTATTACTGGCACATTCACAACCTCCCCATAGCCGTGCGGCACTGCGGTGGGATTGGGCGTCGTTCATAATCGAAAGGCGCCCGATTCGTAACATTCGAGGGATCAAAAGTGAAGCAGCATGAGCGGCTCGACCTCGATTTCAAGATAGAATCCACGTCCGATGAGGCGGGAACATTCGTCGGCAGCGCTGCTACTTACGGGAACATTGAATGAGGTTCCGAGGTGATCGAGAAGGGCGCATTCACGTGGACGCTGAGCGCAGGAAGGGATCTTCCGATTCTGGCAGCACCAGACGGATAATCCGATCGGCCTGGCTAAGATCACGGACACGCCGCAGGGCTTGCAAGTCGCTGGCACGCTGTTATTGGCTGATCCCGTTGCGCAAAGAGCCTACGCGCTTATAAAGGGCGGCGTGATCAAGGACTTGAGCATCGGGTACGAGACAGTTCAGTCGATGTACGATTCTGAGACGGAAGTTCGTCACCTTACCGAGATCAAGCTCTATGAAGTTTCGTGCGTGACTTTTCCGATGAACGAACTGGCGGGGATTTCGAGCGTAAAAGCGCTCTCCGATGCCGACCGCTCCAAGCACCTGAAGGCCATTGACGAACACAGAAAAGCCATCGACAGGCACCAGCGCGGGATGCGGATGAAGTTGAAAGCGCTCTTCGGCGATGACCTGTTCGAAGACGACCCGGCCGATGACCCGGCGCTGCTCGAATCGGAAGAGGACGACGTCGGCGAAGAGGAGATGTCGAAAGCCTTCCTGGTTGAGCTGCAGAAGTTCGGCACGCAGGTGCGGGAGCTCGCAAAATGAGCGTTGTGGTGGGCGTCCTCACAATTGACCTCGTTGCGAATACTTCGAGCTTCACCACGGAGATGGGGAAGGCCTCACACTTAGCGGCTCGTTCCGCAACCGACATCAAGCGCTCACTAGAAAAGCTCGCGGCTGTAGGTCTCGCCATGGGGACCGCGATCGCAGCGGGGACCGCGACCCTGATCGAGGGCTCGCTCGATGCCGCGGACAAGCTTGGGAAGCTCGCGGAAGCGAGCGGGACGACGGCTAGACACTTTCCGTTCTCGCCTATGCCGGCAAACTTGCAGGCGTCGAGACTGAGCAGCTGGGCAAGGGTCTCGAAAAGCTGAGCGTATCCGCGTTCAAGGCACAGAACGGCAATCAGCAACTCGCAAATATATTCGGGCGCCTGGGCGTGTCCGTGCTTGATTCCAGCGGCCACCTAAAAGACTCCGGCGTACTGATGGAGCAGCTCGCCGTTAAATTCGCGGGCACCGCGGACGGCGCCGGGAAGACGGCCTTGGCGATGGCGCTGTTTGGCAAGGCCGGGGCAGGGCTCATCCCATTTCTGAACCTGTATGGAGCGAAGCAGGCGGAAATCAATGAGCAGGCCCATCGCTTCGGGCTCGAACTCAACACTTCGACAGTCCAGCTCGCGGCGCAGGCAAAAGAAAAGCTCGACGGCCTTAAATCGGTGGCGACCGGATTCGGCTTCGCTTTGCTCAGCTCTACGTTGCCAGCGCTGGATAAGCTTGCGAGCCAACTGATCAAGATCGCCGAAGACGCCAACATTCCCGACTTAGGCAAGGCGTTCGGTGAAAAGGTAGTCACTGCGGTTACAGCTCTGGGTAACGGCCTGGAGTTTGCAGAGAAGCACGCGCACGGCCTCAAGATCGCGTTCGAGGGATTGGCCGGGCTGGCGGCGCTGAAGATTGCGGTCCCGGTCATTGCCGATCTGCAGGCGGGCGGACTTGCGAACGTGGGCAAGGGGCTGGATAGGGCGACGATCGGCCTACTCGGGCTAGAACGCACGCTGCCGGCCTTGGCTAAGTTCGGCACCTGGGCGCTGGGTGCAGGTGAAGCCGTCCTTGGGCTAGCCGAGGAGAAGGAATAGCCACAGCAGCGACGCTACTCCTTGGCGAAGCGTTCTCCGGGCCCGTTGGATGGGCCGTGGTTGGCAGTGACGGCCATAACCGGCCTCGGTGTCACGGTCTATAAATTTCGGGATTCAACCTTTACCCTCGCGGGAAGTACCTATGAGCTTCGCGATGCGTGGAAGGCTACCGGGACCGAGCTGGGCGATGTAGCGAAGGCGTTTTGGGACAAGAATAAGAGCGTTGGCGAACTGCAAGTGAAGTTGACAGGAGAAATCATCGCTGACGAGTTGGGACGAGGTAAAGAAAGTTGCTGATGCATTGTGGGATTGGGGTAAGAGCATCGGCGAACTGCAGCTGAAATTGTCGAAAAATCTACTCGAAAAGCTCGTTCCCCAGGGGTTTATCGATGCTCTGAACAAGGCGAAGAAGGAGCGGGAAACCGAGGATCGCATACGGCCATATCTTGGGTTGATTACCGTCGCCCCTTTGCCTCCAGCACCTAAGCCACCTCCGAATACCGGAGGGCTGGGCAAGAGCCAAGATCGACCAGTCTCGTGCTCGCCAATTTAGCAGAAAGGCTCCTGGAGTCTCAGCAGGTTCTCGCTGCCTCCGGAATGGAGGAGGAGGCGCAGAGAAAAGTAGCCGCTGCCAACAAAGCCAGCAATGAAATCATGAAGCTCGGCGAAGAGATTGCCAAGCAGCGTGGGCTCACGACCAAGGATTATGCATCACTGGTTGACGCCGCGACGCAGGCAACCATCCGCTTGGACAATGCCCAGATATCTGACAACGATGCGCGCAGCAAGCTGAATGATCTCTCGGCACGTCATCTCGTCAGACGGTGCTAGCGGTCACCCAGGCGGGTCTAATGACTGCAGCCATGGGCCAGGGATCAGATGCGATTGCCCGCCAGTCGGCACTCACCCAAGCGTGGAATGAGCTCAGGACCAAGGGCGCTAGCCTAACGCAAATCTTGGCGCGATCCCAGCAGGTATATGCCGAAGCGACGGCGAAGGAAAACCAGTCGATCGCCGGCACTGTCATCGGGTTAAAGCAAGAGCTCGCCGCGCGCGAGATGATCACACGGGCGACGCTCGGCACGATCGATACCCAGCGCAATGCCGCACAGCAGGCGAAACTTTACGTGCTGAATCAGCAAATCAACACCAGCGCCGGCGGGGACACGCGTGACGCGCTACTAGGCCAGCGGGATGCTCTCGTCGAGTTGACCAAAGCGGAATTGGCCGCGAACGATGCGGAGGCGGCCAGATCGTTTCTATCGCCGGGCCAGGAATACGAGCGCAGCGCGGACAGCCTCAATCATGCTGTCGAAGCCTTGAAGCAACTCCAGGGCGGAACTCTGACGTACACGCAACAGTTGGGGATCGCGGTCAAGCAACAGGACGAATTCAACAGGGCCACAGACGGCACAATCGATCTGCTTCTGCGGGAGGGTTCGCTTGGAGATGGTGTATCCGCATTCTTTTTGAAGATGCAGGAACAGGCCGAAGACTGCGGCCAGCAACGATTTTCGACGTCCTGAATGAGACCTTCAACAAGCTGAGTGATAACCTCACCCAGCTAATCACCGCGCCGAACAGGTTCGCTCGCAAAGACGCGATCAATGCCTTCGCCACCAGCTTCGAGAACATAGGTAAAAATCTGCTCGATTCTCAAATCAAGGTTGGGCTCCAGGGCGGATTAGGCGAACTCGGCAAGATATTCCCCGGTCTGAAAAGCGCAACCGGACTCAAGCGTGACGGCTCGACGTCGCAGAATGCCCTCTGGGTTGTGCTGACGAATGGACAGCAGGCCGGCTCGTCGAGTACTTCCCGCGCATCGACAGGCGGAAACGAACTCGATAACATGCTCGGCGGACCTCCCGCACCACAACCAACGTTCCATCTGTGCAATCGCTACCGGCACAGATAACCTCGATCGCCGGCGGCGCAACGCAAGGGCAATCCGGACCGGTGGGACTGCTGGGAGGGTTGATCTCCACCTTCGGCAAATTGTTCAGCTCCAGGCAATCGACGTCACAATCCGGAGTACTCGGCGGAGAAACGCTCGGGCTTCCTACCCTCTTCGGGTCGATGGCAGCCCGGCGGAGGGAACGAGCTGAGCGATCTAACAGGCGACATACCAGGCCATGCAATTGATCCCGCAGTTACTTCGACGCACCCTTGAATCCCAAACAGGCCTCACCGCAGGCAAGGATATTGCGAGCATGATTCCCAGTGCGCCAGACGTGCAGCCGAAGACGTATACGCTGATCACCAGGCCACAGCCGAGCGCGCTTGGTGGAATCCTGCAAAGTGTGATCGGGCTCGGAAGCGAATAGGGCGGCATAGGTGGCGGAGGCGGTTCGGCTGCCGGCAGTGCGGCTGCATCGTCGCCGAGCACCGCATCTTTTTTACCGGCGACTCCGACGTTTCCGACTTCAGCGATTTCATGATGGCCGGCGGCGGCCAGTCTTCGGGCCAGGCACGGGAACGAGCGACAGCATGACCGGCCAGACGTACCACGAAAAATTCGTAACCAAAGCAGCGCAGACGAGAAAATATCTACCCCTGCTCCATGCGATCAATAACGACACCCTGCCCCGATTCGCGGGGGTGGAATCCTGAAATTAGTCGCGGCGGCATGGCCGTTCCGCGGTTCGCATCCGGGGGAATGGTCGCTGACTACACTGTGCCCCGATTTGCGCTTGGCGGCACGGTTGGTTATGCTGATGGTGGGTTCGTCTCGCCGAGCGCGGCTTATGACCCGGGGAGCGAAGCTGGAGCACGATGAGCAGCGCTTCGAACCGGATTTCGAATAGCAACACGTCCAATTCGCAATCTTCCTCTGCCGGCGATACGCATTACAACATCGACGCCCGCGGCTCCAATGACCCTGCACAGGTGACGGCGCATCTTGACCGGTACATGCGGACCGCGGCGCCTGGATCGCGGCCATGGCCGTGGGCGCGGTAAAAGACCAGCAATTACGCCGAGCGCCGAGCGCAAGGTAGGGCCCCCGATCATCAAACTTTAGGTGATGAAACCATGAGCACTTCCAGCAGTTTCTTGTCTGCGACAATTCGACAACCGCCAACTATAAGTCGTGGGCCTCAGCGCTTAGCAATTTCATCCGCACCGCCGGATGGACTAACAGCACCGATACCGGGCAGCTGAACGGCGCAGGCGGCAACAACTGGGCCGGCGTGAGCACCGTTCCTGGCAGTGGCGCCTGCTACTACGAGATTTTTAGACAGGTGACGCGCTCACAACGTTCTATATTAAAAATCGAGTACGGCAACAGCACTGGCAGCACGAATTCACCCACGGTCCGCATCTCGGCTGGAACTTCGACGAACGGGGCAGGGACGCTCACCGGGCAAGTTACAACGGCAACACTGCTTCAAGGCACCCTCGTTGCTGCTCCAAGTTCATCGACGACATACGAATGTGATTTTTCTGGAACGAATAACAGATTGTCCATTCTTCTTTGGCGCAACTCTCCCGCCTGCAAATCAATGTTTTGCGGTGCAACGATCTCTGAATGGATCAGGAACCCCAACTGGCACCTACGTAACAATATGGGCGGCAGGTACGAACTTATCGCGCAGGGACAGAGGGGAATTCTGGCTATCAGCAGTCGCTGTACTTTTCCATCGGAGCTTGTCCGGTCCTGCCGAATCGAATACAGAGCGGCACGCCAGGCTGGATGGGCATGCTTAGACAACAACTTTGCTTTCGCAGCGAGCTCTGCCTTCAATAACGGTATACCTTTTTCCAATGCACAGCCGTGCGTAGGGCTTTGGGATTATCCCTGCACGGCGGTCGGCGTAGCTGCTACGCAAGATATTACGGAGGGCGTGACCTTTTTCCATCACAAACCAATACGGGCAAACCATCACTTATATGCCGACCAGACAGCACCTTGTTCAGATGTCAGGAGCGCCGCTAATGCCGTCGCCTGCTGCATAGAGTTACGACTGATGTCCAACATTCCAGTAGGCTCATCGACCATAGGTCCAAACGTGGAGCCCGGCCAATCCAGCGGGCCACCAACTGGTTCGCGGATACCCACCGATTGCGGCCACGATTACACCCGTGCCTGTGGGCGCTGCGCTCAAAGGCGGGAAAACAGGCACGGCGTATTCGGAAACGATTGGAGTCCAGGGGGGCACCGGCCCATATTCGTTTTCTGTGACCCTGGGATCTCTTCCCGCCAGCTTGAGCCTCAATTCGTCGACCGGCATTATCTCGGGAACGCCATCGGCCGTGGCCACATCTACCTTTACCGTCACAGTGACGGATGCGCTGGGTTATACCGGCAGCCAAGCCTTCACAATCGAGATCGTGGCGCGCCCCATCGTACTCGTTCGCGTACGTGTTCTAAAGGAGTGACATCTCAAGATGATCGACGTTGGCAAATTTTTGATCAAGCGAGAAGACAGTCCGCGAGTGCTGCAGTTCGTGGTCACAGGCAACGGATCCCCGTCGAGTGTAGCTTGGGCTCTGGGAGAAAAGGGAAAAGTCATCTTCGATGTTCCGGTCGATGGCCGGATTGAAGCGTGGCTTTTGCTCGGGTATTGCGGTCCGGAGAGGAATGGATCCGCAGAAATCTCCATCGCAAGGAGAGCCAAGGGTTCGGACGCATTCGCGAGTATCGTTGGCTCCGCTCCGCCGAAACTTTCGAACACCGACATGGCGGTCGATGATCAGCTCGACGGATGGACAAGGGATCTCACGGGCAGGCGATACTCTCGCGTTGAGCCTCGATTCCGTCAACGGCGATGTAGCTTTTGTGACTCTGCGGCTGGCATTCACCAGGGCAGATGCCTGAAAAGATTCGCGCCTGGCGTAGAGCGTGGGGATGTCCCACGACAAGGCGTCGTCCTCGGGTCTGGATTGATCACGGGCGCGAATGCAATTTAACCCGTCACCGTGACGCGCTTTGCCGGGTACCTGCAAGCCGCGGCCATTAGATGCGGGGCAAGTACCAGGGCCACCTTAAAACGAACGTGGAGACGGTTTATGGGTGAATTGGCGAAGGCAGACCCCCTCGCGTCGTGGCGAGTCAGGTGCGAGAGATGCGGGAGACCGATAAAGTCAAACAGGGCGTGGCAAAAGTTTTGCTCGCGAACATGCCGAAGGGCCAACACCATTCCCGTTGAGCGGGCAAGGAATGGACGCAGGGCAAGTCGACGGGGGTAATAGGGGCGATTAGCGAACTGAAGGTCTCAGCTGACTTGATGGCTAAGGGATATGAGGTGTTCCGGGCTCTGTCACAGGCTTGCTCTTGCGATTTGGCAATTCTTTTGAACGGAGAGCTTTATCGGGTTGAAGTCAGAACTGTCCCTCGGAATCGTGACGGCTCGCTCTCCTATCAGCCCCCTGACGCACCCCGCCACGACATACTGGCCATCGTGGATTACTCCGGGGATATTACGTACCGGCCAAGTCTGCCCTAGCTACGGGCATCAGAGTGCGACCGCGCAGGATCAGGCTCGGGCACTTTGCGCGGCCCTTATCGCTGAGGCAGCGACGACACAGTTCTGTGAGTCCGGATGCTTGATACCGGCTTAGATTGAACTCTGTGAGCGGAAGGCTTCCGCAATTCAGGCAATCGTGAAATTCGGCCGTGATAGGCACAGCGATGGTTGAAATCCAGGCGATGAGCAGACCTCGCGTCGATTGAGGGCTGCTCGCGATGGTGCTGGACGCGCACGTCGGCTATGTTCAGCGTGAGGCGTGAGACGTGGCGGCGTTATTTGCTGGCGGACCCGGATAAGTTCGCTCGCAACCGGTAAGGATCCAGGGCGGACACCTCGATCGTCCACCGGAGGAATTCCAGCCGGTCAGGATCGTCAGGGAACAGAAAGCCCGACGCATCTGACCAGACATCCCTATTCGGGGCTCGAGTGAAATCGAGGCATGCCTGAGCCACGATGGCTATGGCCAAGCGACGCATTCCCCGCGTCGGATCATGCGGTATCGGTTACGGTTCTTCTTCGGGCTCGTCGATCATGCCGAGAGAATAGCAAATGAAAACGGGGAAGATCCGAAGACCTTCCCGGTAGGGTGGGTGCAATCTCTACGCAAACGCAAATCTGACCGCACGCCAAGGCACCTGAAAACTTTTTCGAAATTCGATGCACTTTTTGTTCCTTTTCACGACCGTTTCGGCGATTCAAGGCCAATCGCGGCTGCAAGTATATCGGTCCATTTCTGTATCCATGGCTCGGTAATTTCGCAGGATCGAGGCGGACAGCTGTGGATACCTGCAAATCTACGGCGGCCTTCCGCCAGGTCGGCGAGGCACCTTTTACATTGCCGCCTGAGTTTGCCATCGCGATTGGCCGCGCCGAAGAGTGAGACCGGGAGTAGGCCGCAATTTTTGCAGGAACGAAATCCGGGCGGTTCGGTTGTCTGGGTTGGGACTCGCACTGGAGTTAGTTCGCGAGCCCGGGCCAACTGGTTGTCTAGTCGATAACGGTCCGTCCCTGAAGCTTCGACCGTCCGCCGCAAATCCTCCCGATTCTCGGCATCATCGGGAAACAAAAAACGCTCCGCATCCCTCCAGATCTGGAAATCCCGGGCTTTAGTGAAATCGACGACGGCCTGGCGAATGACTGCGAGAGCCATTCTGCGCATGCCGAACGTAGGATCGAGATGGTTATCGCCCATGAGTCCCACCTCGTTCCGCGGCGTCTATGGCTTTGCGCGCGGCCTCTAGAGCCTTTGTGAAGCGCGCGACGTCCCGTTTGGCGTCACTGTCAAGTGTTGCCCATCGCGTGCAGTGGAAGAGCTCATGATGACGTTGAGCTGATCATGAACGATCGCCGCGGCTTCCGTGAGCGCGGCGACCAGGTCCGGAGCGGCGCCCGGGACTGCAGGAATCTGCTCCCAGTCACCCCACCGGGAATTGCTCTTGTCTCCAAAGAAATAGAACGCCTCCCAGGTTGTTCTGTCGTCGCATAGCGCGAAAACGCCGTAAGAGTGATCGGTTGACTCAGGGATGGCCGCGATCTGGATTACGCAGCGACAGGGGATGGGAGGGATGGTTGTCATGGCCGGCCCGCTTTCCGCGCGCTTCTTTGAGCGATGCACTTCGAGATAGACCTCGACGTAGTGCTCGATCGAGGTTATCCAGGCCGTGAGTTCCCTGGTTGTGGAGAACACCAGGTCCGGATTCAAGAGATCTCCGGCGGCCTCATCAACAGAGGTGGAATGTAATCGGGGCATTCCACATTCCTCTGCGGGCGAAACCGCGTTGACGCTCTTAAGAGCTTCATGGGCGCGCAGGAAAGCCCGGGCGCAGTTGATCGGGAAAGTGATCCTCAACGCCTGGCCAGCCTCGATGCCGCAGCCAAGATCAAGCTCCTCGTCGAGCTGTCGGAGAATGTCGAGAAGATCCGGGGATTGAGGTAAACGTCCTGGGGGAAGGACGAAGGAATGAGACTGCGCAATAGCCATGGGTTTGCCTCCTTAACAGGCGACTCGGGTTAGCGGCTAGTCAGTGTTTACGCACTGGCGGGCCGCGCTTTGTTTACAGCGCGGAACGATACTTTACGTAGGCGATGAGCGCAAGAATTGAAAGCGGAAGAAGCAGTATTTCCATCGGAAAACTCGAGTAAACAGACATTCTGTTCGCTGGGGCAACTGTGGGGGCAACTGGAAGACGCCGATTGCGCTCTTTCTTTGTAGAATCAACAAGGTACAAAGATTAAGCGGTAGTACTCGCCGCCACCAGCCCAAACTACCGTCCCCTGTCTGGTTCCTGGCTGCGTCTAACCCGGTAGTATTATTTGTTTAGACCATCCTAATGGTCCAAAGTGGTGTTATGTCCCGAACCTTTAAGCGTGCCGTGTTTGCTGTCTCGATCCTGTTAGTGGGATTGGTTTTTATCGGTGGTCTGGGCCCCAGCCGCGTGCGCGCGGATTCGCAGCAGGATGGCGCCTACCCTGAGATGGAAGTCTACAGCGAGGTCCTGAAGAAGGTTCAGACCGACTACGTGGTCGATCCCAACATGACCAAAGTCACTGTCGGCGCCTTGCATGGTTTGCTCGAGTCACTGGACCCTGACTCCAGCTACCTGACCCCGGAAGAGTACGCCGCCTACAAACAACACGCCAATGAGGGTGTTGCCCAGGTTGGGTTGAATATCTCCAAGCGCTACGGATACGCCACCGTCGTCTCCGTCGAGCCGGGAAGCCCAGCGGAAAAAGAGCAAATCGAGGATGGCGATATCGTCGAAGCCATCGAAGGACATTCAACCCGGGAAATGTCTCTGGTCATGATCCGTCTACTGCTCGAAGGTAAGCCTGGGACCAACGTAACCTTTTCCCTGGTCCGGCCACGCAAAGCAGAACCCGACAAGATCACCTTGACCCGCACCGTGTCGCCGGCTCCTCCCATGGGACAAACAGAGTATGAGAGCAGCAGCATCTTGTACCTCAAGCCGGTAGTGCTCAACAAAGAGCGGGTGAATGAAATTGCCAGCCGGCTGAAGGCGATGCAGAAGAACGGCAACAAGAAGATTTTGCTGGATCTGCGCGATGTTGCGGAAGGAGATGAGGAGCAGGGCGTCCGCCTGGCCAATTTTTTCCTCGAGTCGGGCACCATCGCGACCCTTTCCGGACAGAAATATACCTACGAAGCCTTTAATGCAGACTCTTCCAAATTCATTACCGGCGCGCCTTTAGTCGTCCTCGTGAACCATGGAACTTCCGGACCGGGCGAGATTGTCGCCGCGGCGGTTCTCGATAACAAGCGGGCCGACGTGGTGGGTGACCGCACCTTTGGGGAGGGCTCAGTTCAGAAAACCATGGAACTCCCCGACGGCGCCGCCCTGATTCTTTCCGTTGCCAAATATGCATCGCCGTTGGGTAAGAAAATCCAGGACGAGGCAGTGACCCCCAATATCGTGGTCGCCTCCAATCTTGAAAACGACGACCAGGCCGGCGCCCAGAAGACGCCAAAACCGGATGATCAACTAACCAAGGCGCTCGATATTCTGAAACAGAAAAGCGCCTGATTAAGCGGACCCCTCATTGATTGGGCAAGCTCCATCTTCGGGCGCCGCCAGATTTCGTCCGCCCGGTCATTCCGGACTGGGGCCCATGAAACTGGCGGGCAGCATTACCTTCCTCGCCCTGCTGGCTCTCGCCATCATCGCCGGATCGTTGACCGGCCTCATGCTGGTCTACTCGGTCGATTTGCCCCAAATCGCCGATCTGGAACGCTACCGCCCCATCACCTCGACAGACCTGCTCGATGTGCATGGCCGCGTCTTCGGCTCCTTCGCCCTGGAGCGCCGCATCGTTGTCCCCTATGAAGCGATTCCTCCCATACTGCGTCAGGCAGTCATTTCCATCGAGGACAAAAACTTCGAGAGCCACTGGGGGGTCAACATCTTTCGTGTGCTCGGCGCGGCGTATCACGATCTAACCTCAAATGGCCGAACCCAGGGCGCTTCTACTCTGACCATGCAGCTGGCGCGTAATCTTTTTCTCTCCAGCCAACAGACCTTCGGACGCAAGCTGCAGGAGGTTTTTCTCTCCATCCAAATCGAACGGGCGTTTACCAAGCAGCAGATTTTTACCCTCTATGCCAATCAGATTTACCTCGGTCAGGGCGTTTATGGATTCGAAGCCGGATCGGAATACTACTTCAGCAAGCACGCCCGTGAGCTGACCTTGCCGGAAGCAGCTTTACTGGCGGCGTTGCCCAAAGGCCCGGTGGCCTATTCCCCCCTGGTGAATCCCGATCGCGCGTTCCGCCGCCGCAACATGGTCATCAATTCCATGCTCGAAGACGGGGTGATCACGAATGCCCAGGCCAATGCAGCCAAAGCTGCGCCCCTCGGTTTGCATATCGAGCCACCGTCCAACAGTGTCGCTCCCTGGTTCGTCGAAGACGTACGCCGCGAACTGGAACGTCAGTTTGGCAGTGAACAGGTTCATGAGGAGGGCCTGAGGGTCTACACCACCCTGGACCTGGATCTGCAGCAGGCAGCGAATCGCGCCGTGCTCGATGGGCTGGCGGCCCTCGAACGCCGTCACGGGTGGAAGGGAAACCTGCTCAACGTGCTCGTCGCCGGAGGTTCGCTGGACGACTTTCGTCATCCCGACTGGCGTCAGCCGGTCACGCCAGGATCGTACGTGCATGCTCTGGTCACCAATGTTCTGCCCTATCAGGTAACCGCCCGCATCGGCCAGCAGCAGCTCATCCTCGGCCCCGATGATTTTGCCTGGACCGGACAGCGGGATGCGGAAAACTTTCTTCATCCTGGCGACATCATCTACGTCCACATTGTCCCCTCGGCCGATTCGAATCTCGTGTTACATGCTGTGCTGGAGCAGGATTCCGGCATCCAGGGATCGCTGATGGCGGTGGATAATACCTCCGGCGAAGTCCTCGCCATGGTCGGCGGGCGCGACTTCAACCTGTCCCAGTTCAATCGCGCCACCCAGGCTGAGCGGCAGACAGGCTCTTCCTTTAAACCCTATGTGTATTCGGCCGCCATCGAAGCCGGCGCACGCCCGGACGAGACGATTGTCGATGCGCCGGTTACTTTTTCCACCGCGGTCGGTCCCTACACCCCACACAATTACGACGACACTTTCGAAGGTCCGGTCTCCCTGGTACATGCCTTTGCTGATTCCCGTAACATCCCGGCGGTTAAGCTTGCGGAACGCGTCGGTATCCGCAAGGTCATCGCAACTGCACATCAGTTTGGCCTCGCCAGCACCATTGCGCCCTTTCTCCCCGTCGCACTCGGTTCCGTGGAGGCTACGCTCGAGGAACAGGTTGCGGCTTACAGCAGCTTTCCCAACGATGGAGTTCGCCTGGGTCCGCACCTGATCCGCAAGGTAACCAACGCGGATGGGCTCACGCTGTCCGAGAGCCCGGCCAACGTCGCCGAGTCCACCACCCAGAAGACGGCGCGCCTCATGATGACCTTGCTCAAAGCAGTCGTTGGACCGGGCGGTACAGCCGCAGACGCCATGGCGCTGCATCATCCCCTTGGGGGTAAAACCGGCACCACCAGCGACTTCAACGACGCCTGGTTCATCGGCTTTTCCCCCTCGATCACCTGCGGCGTATGGGTCGGCTACGACAGCCGTCAATCGCTGGGCGACAAAGAGAGCGGAGGCCACGCGGCCCTTCCGCTATGGATCGATTTCATGAAGGTAGCCATCGCCGACCATCCAGACGAGCATTTTGCCGGGGATGTACGCCCGCCACCGCCGACGAATGTGGCGATAAAAAACGCCATCATCCACCCAGCCGGGCGGCCCCCAGCCACCCCGCAGTAGCGGTCCTCCCGGTGAACCGCACTCTTTCCTTTGTCATCCCGAAGCCGACCTGTCCCGCCCGCCCCGCCTGCCCCGGCGTGCCGTGGGGCTTGCCGTGGGGCGTGCCGTGGAGGGATCTGCAGTTTCACTCGACCCCAAACCAATTTCGACTCGAAAAATCTGCGACGCCTTTACCCTTTTCCCAGAACCCGCATCAAGTGCAGATACCGTTTCGCCTGCCCAACATCCCGCATAATCTGCTCTTTCAAAGCCTCAGGAGAAGGCCAACGCCGCTCCTCACGAAGCCGCCGATGAAACAAAAGCCTGAGCGGCGTCTCCTCCTCCAGCGGAACCGGGTGAAAATCCAGCAGATGCGATTCCACCGCAAACGAATCAGCTCCGAATGTCGGCCGGTTCCCCACATTCGTAACCGCATCAAACCACTCCCCGGCAACCCGCAACTGCGTGACATACACACCATTCGGCGGTAACAGCTCTCGGTAGGGCGCCAGGTTGATGGTAGGCACCGTGAGCGTGGACCCGATGCCGCGTCCATGAGCCGCCGTAGAGTCGACAAAAAACCCATGCCCTAGCAGCGCGCGTGCTGTGCGGATCTCACCCCGGGATAGCAACTCCCTGATCTTGCTGCTGGAACAAGTCAATCCTCGTACCTGGCATGCGCCGTGGATCACTACCTCAAACCCCAGCGCCCGGCCAAGTTCACTTAATTCAGCAATACCGCCCTCGGCGCGATAACCAAAACGAAAGTTGGTGCCTTCATGAACCTCGACCGCGCCCAGCGCATCATGCACAATCGCAGTGACGAATTCGGCCGCCCGCATCCGAGAGAGTTCCGCGGTAAAAGGCAGCACCAGGACAGCGTCGATGCCGGTGTCCCCCAATAACTCGAGTCGCGTTTCCAGCGGCGTAATCAGCCTGGGACAAGTCTCGGGCCGTAAGAACCGCAACGGGTGCGGATCGAAGGTAACCGCAACGGACCGGAGCGATCGAGCCGCGGCCCTCTGTCTGAGCTGGTCAAGAACGAACTGGTGACCAAGATGGACACCGTCAAAATTACCAATGCTCAAAACCGTGGGCCCCAACCGTTGGGATATCTCGCCGGGATTGCGGAAGACTTGCATGTCAGATCTCGAAGGGGATACGCAACCCGTCGTGAGCGAGTTGGATGTGCTGGGGAAGTTCGTTGTTGGTTTCCGCGTGAGGCAGATCGTGCGACATGTGGGTAAAAAACGCGCGTCGCGGCTGCATGCGGCGCACGAACTCAAGCGCCTGTGCCAGCGTAGCGTGGCTGGGATGCGGCGTCTTGCGTAAAGCGTCGAGAATCACTACGTCCAGGTTCTGAAGCAGCGGAAGGCTGCTTTCCGGGATATCGCTCATATCCGTCAGGTATGCGGCATTGCCGAAGCGAAAGCCCGCGACTTCAATTTTGCCGTGGGTGAGGGGAACACGGTGGAAGACCGCACCTTCCACCTCGACCGATGGCCCCAGGCGGTGCATCTCCACCCGGGCCCGGGTCGGGTACCAGGCCTCGGTATCGAAGGTGTAGTCAAAAATACGTTCAATCACACTGGCTGAGGCATCATCGGCATACAGCGGGAGTTTGCTCTTGAGTTTGAAGGTCAGAGGCCGCAAATCGTCCAGGCCAAGGATGTGGTCCGCATGCGAATGGGTATAGAGCACCGCGTCGACATGATCGATCCCTTCCCGCAGAGCCTGCATCCGAAAGTCCGGCCCGGTGTCGATCACCACCCGGTGTCCATCCCAGCTAACAGCAATGGACGGACGTGTGCGGCGGTCGCGCGGATCATTGGACGTGCAGACCCGGCAGGTGCAGCCAAGCGTCGGTACCCCCATCGAGGTGCCACTGCCCAGAATGGTGATCTCTGCTCTATGGATGAAACACGCTCCGTACATCAATTTCACTTCTGGCCTGTACAGGCAACCGCTCTTGACAGGGCTTTTCCTCACCCGCCCGTGCGGAGTAGAAGTGAAAAGGCGTTAGTGAGGTTTCTTCGACTGGGGCGGCCGCTGGGCAGAATTGGCAATGGCATTCGTGATCTCGAGAAACGACATCCGCAAATCGAAAAGCGCGTTCTGCAGCAACCGCTTCTCCTGCTCGGTAAGATTGCCCTTGGTCTTTTCATCCAGCACGCTCAGCATGTCGATGCTCTGCCTGGCTCCCAGGATGTCGATGCGGGGTTGCTCGTTGGGAGCCGTGCCTGCCCCCATCTGCATCGCCGCGGTCATATAGAGGGACTGCACCAGGCGGTCGAAGTTCATCACGGTCGGAGCCGGCTGGCCAGGATTAGCCTTCAGCAACATGTCGTCCAGCCGGCTCGCGGAGGCGTGATATTCCTTGCTCTGCTGTGCGGATTCTGCGGCGGTCGGCTCGGGAATGGTTTCGTCTCCATCCATTGCCTCCGGTTCATCCAATTCAACTTGTATAGCCTGAGTGGGAGCAACCGGTTGGGGGCTCGCCACCTGCGCGGCTGCCGGCGGAGAAGTTACTGGCGGAGCAGTTTCTGGCGGAGCAGTTTCTGGCGGAGCAGTTGCTCGATCAATGCTTTCATTAGCATTGGCTTCGCCTTCGCGCAGTTCGCCTTCAGCGGTGAACTTGCGGCGGTCCGTTACCGTGAATTGGGGTTCTTTTTCACGCATGTTTTTTCCAATCGTCTTTTGTAACGCTGCCTGAAACTGAATGACACCTGTACTCTTCTTCCGGCAGGCTAGGGTTCGGTTCAGCTGGCCGGTTGTGCCACAGGCCGGACGACCTTGGGCGGCGCGGCCAACGCCGTTGCCACCCCTCCGTCGTAGGCGATCTCCTGATTGCGTTCCAATACTTCGACTCGGATAAAGCCCAGCGCCAGGACTTGCGGCAGGCTGGCGCTCGACAGCGATGCGGTACTGGTAATCCGTCCGACGGACTGGTCGTTGCTGCGCAAGTCGAGAGGGAGAGCCTGAGGGTCGGCGCCTTGCAGCTCAAATTGCCGGAACTGCCGGTTAACTTTCCCCCGCGAGCGGATGCGCTCCACTATTTCCTGGCCCAGGTAGCAACCCTTGCTGAAGTTAAGCGCGCGCGTCTGGCCAGTCTCCTGCGGCAGATCGCGATCGTTGAGGTCAACACCATACAAAGGAATGGCCTCGAGCACCCGCAGTGCTTCCATCGCTTCCCATCCGCACGGGTTGGCCCCGGCTGCCTGCAGCGTTTCCCAAACCGCAAGCACATGCTCAGGTGGGAACCACAATTCGTAGCGTGGTACGGAGACGTGATAGGACTCGACAATGGTGCAGGCTACCTCGCCAATGCGGGCGCTGTTCATGCGAGCGTTTTCCACGCTGGAATTTGCCACCACAAAGCCCAGCGTTGCCAGTACCTGCGGTGCACGCGGTCCGGTCAGCGACAACCCTGTCCATTGCTGGCTAACGTCTGCCAGCTCCACATCGTCCATTACCACAAAGTGATCGAGATGGCGCATCAGGGTCGGGACCTGATCAATTCCCGTATCCAGCAGCACGTCGCCGGCGCGACGGTAAACATAGCAGTCGCCCTGAATGCGTCCCTGCACGCTCAGCAGAAGGCTGTAATTTCCCTCACCCTCGGGCAGCGCTTGCACCGTGTTCGATACCATGCCGTTTAACCAGCGCAGCCGGTCGCTTCCGGTAACCAGAATCTTCCCCCGCCAGCCCAGGTCGCTCACGCCGGCGGAGTGCAGCAGGGAATCAATCTCCCCTGGTAGACCGTCAAATACCCGCGGCGTCAACGCGCCGCAATACAGCCCCGAAGAGGCCGAGGGCTCCAGCGCAGCGCACAACGGAGTCGGTCCCGCGGCGGGTCCCGCGGCAGCTCCGGGGGCGGTCTCGGGGGCGGTTTCCGGAACGGGGGAGCTATGGGAACCGGCGGTCGAATCGGGTTGGTTCGTGGCAGAAAGCACAAGAAAATTATAGCCTTGCAGCAGAGCGAGTGCTGCACGGCGCAGGCGGAGCTCGGAAAAGGGTTGAAGAAATGAAGCTTATCTGCAGGAACTCATGCACTTTAGTCGCGGCGGCGCTCCTGCTGGCCTGTGCCCTCTGTACCTTTGCTCAGGATGCCCATCCCCAGAAGGATACCCGGATCACTCCCGAGCAAACCAAGGAGCTCTTTCGCTCTCTGAATCAAATTCTTACCTTTGCCAGTGATGACACCCAATTGCAAATACGGCATGAGGTAAAGCGGCGGCTAATCACTCGTGAGGAAGTGGAAAAGTACATTATGGATAAGTTCCGCGAAAACAAGGACGCCAAACGCATGGAGCGCGAAGAGATCGTGCTCAAGAAGTTTGGGCTCCTTGACCGGGACTTCCAGTTGCAGCCCTTCCTGATAAGTCTGTTGAAGGAACAGATTGCCGGCTATTACGACAACAAGACCAAAACGGTGAATCTACTGGATTGGGTTTCACCCGAAGATCAGAAGCCGGTCATCGCCCATGAGCTTACGCACGCATTGCAGGATCAACACACCGATCTCGACAAGTGGGAGCCCGATGAGCCGGATACGCTTTCCAAAGACGTGACCGAAGATAATCGACGACTGGCCATCGACGAGCGGGATACGGCGCGAGATGCGGTGCTCGAAGGCCAGGCGATGGCGGTTTACCTCGACTACACCCTTAAGCCCACGGGAAAGAGTCTGCTCACTTCGCCCGACGTGATGCGAACTCCCAAAGAGGACCTGGACGCCTCCGGGACTTCCCCGGTGATGGATCGTGCCCCGCTTCTGCTCCAGCAATCGTTGCTTTTCCCTTATCGCGACGGGCTGGGATTCGAGCAGAGGCTGTTGAAGGATAAGGGTCCGCAATTTGCTTTTGCCGGGGTCCTGGACCGCCCGCCCTCAACCAGCTACGAGATTATGAACCCCACAGCCTATGAACACCGGGCAACGGTTCCTCTACTCCAGATGCCCGATGTGCACGGTCTGCTGGATCCTGACTACGAGCCGTATGACATTGGCGTCATGGGCGAGCTCGATGTGCGCATTTTGACCGAACTTTTCGGCGGTCCCGACGTGGCGGCGATCCTCACCCCACAGTGGAAGGGTGGCTTGTACTACGCGGTGCAGAGCCGAAAGGCGGTCACACCCGCGCAGCAGGCCGCGACCTCTTCGGTAGCGCTGCTCTATCTTTCCGCCTGGAGGAGTGAAGGCGCGGCAAGGGAGTTCGCCAAACTCTACGCCGGCGAATTGAACAAGAAATATTCCGGTGTGGTACGCGATCCCGCTGCGGAATCATCCAGCGACGAGCAGGTTTACAACGGAAGTGAAGGACCCATACTGATCGTCCGCCAGGGCAAACAGGTGTTTGTGAGCGAGAGCTTCGATCCGACCACAGCCCGCAAACTTCAGTTCCTCTTCTTTGGAGCCCAGCAGAGCAGCGATACCCAACAAGCCGCGCACGCCACGCCCCCCTCAGACGAACTCCACGCGCACCTGATGCACCTGATGGCCAGCTGCGGCATGATGAAAGCCTCCTTAAGGCACTAGGGCCAGAGGGTAGTCCCGCAGGGACGGCTGAACTTAGCCCAGGACGCTAGTCCTGGGTTGGATTTGAAAGGACGGCGCAGTCCCGCAGGGACGGCTGAAAATGGGCCGCGACGCAATGCTCCTTCAGCCGTCCCTGCGGGACTCCATCATGTTTCTTGATGTACCCAGGACTAGCGTCCTGGGCTAAGTTCAGCCGTCCCTGCGGGACTGAATTCTAAATCCCCAGTTTTCACACACCCTTTAACCCAGAGGCAAATCCCTCTTTCGCCGAAACATCTCGAAAATAACCTGCCCCACTCCTCCCAAACCCGTCACTTTTTCCGGACAGGTATACTTAAATCGCACTTTATCCCCATTATTCGGAGCCGGTTTGCAGCAGGCGGAAATTGGAATCATAGGCGGGAGCGGGCTCTACACCATGCCCGGCCTTAGCAATTCTCACCAGGTCGAGGTGTCCACGCCATTCGGCGACCCCTCAGACGTATTTATCGCCGGCGAACTGGAGGGGCGGCAGGTGGTTTTCCTGGCCCGTCATGGCCGCGGCCATCGCATCTTGCCCACCGAACTCAACTTCCGCGCCAATATTTTCGCCATGAAAAAACTGGGCGTGGAACGGATCATCTCCGTTTCCGCCGTCGGCTCGCTCAAGTTGGAACATAAACCGACCGAGTTTATCGTCCCCGATCAATTCATCGACCGCACATCGCTACGCAGTTCTACTTTCTTCGGCGACGGTATCGTGGGCCATGTGTCCTTTGGAGATCCCGTGTGCGCGACCGTCGCCAAGGCTATTCAACAAGGCGCGCAGACCGCCGGAGTAGTGTCAAAATACGGCGGCGTCTACGTCTGCATGGAAGGTCCACAGTTCTCCACTCGTGCCGAATCGAATCTCTACCGCAGCTGGGGCGGCGACATCATCGGCATGACCAACCTGCAGGAAGCCAAACTGGCTCGCGAAGCCGAGATCTGCTACGCAACCATGGCCATGGTCACTGACTACGATTGCTGGCATGAAGGGCATGACTCCGTTACCGTCGATCAGGTCGTAGCCGTGCTCCATCAAAACTCCGCCAACGCCGCCAACGCCGTGCGGGCTGCGGTCGCGGCCATGCCTCGAGAGCGCTCCTGCGCCTGCCCAACGGCTCTGCAATTTGCCATCCTCACCAGCCGGGAAGCAATTCCCGCGGCAACCCGCAGCAAGTTGGATTTGCTACTGGGCAAGTACACTTCCTGAACAGAAAGAAAGCCATGCCCATCCTTGTCGTAGGCAGTGTTGCATTTGACAGCATCGAGACACCCCAAGGGCGGCGCGACCGATGCCTTGGCGGTGCGGCCACTTACTTCGCTCTGGCCGCAAGTTACTTCACTGATGTTCGCGTCATCGCCGTAGTCGGCGAAGACTTTACCCCGGAACATGAAGCCGTGCTCACGCGTCGCGGGGTGGATACGCAGGGCCTTGAACATACCTCCGGTAAAAGCTTCCATTGGACTGGCTCGTACGTAAAAAGCCTCAACGAAGCACAGACCCTCAAGACCGAGCTGAATGTCTTTGAGAGCTTTGCACCCAAGGTGCCGGCGGCCTACAAAGATAGCGAGTTCCTGTTCCTCGCCAATATCGACCCCGTGCTGCAAAGCAATGTTCGCCAGCAAATGCCCAAGGTCCGCATGGTCTGCGGCGACACCATGAACTACTGGATCACCGGTCACCGTGAAAATTTGGCCAAGGTACTGACCGGCCTGGATGCGTTATTGATCAACGATGGAGAGGCCAAGCTGCTGGCCGACAACAACAACCTGGTTCTGGCCGCGCGCAAAATTCTGGCCATGGGTCCCAAGGCCCTGATCGTGAAACATGGCGAATACGGGGCCACAGCGTTCTTCGGTGACCAGATTTTCAAGGCAGCAAGCCCGACCCGGATGGCACTACCTTTTCGCGCCCCGGCGCTGCCCTTGGACGAGGTAGTGGATCCCACCGGCGCCGGCGATTCATTTGCTGGCGGCTTCTTCGGCTACCTCGCTTCGCAGCCGGAAATCACCTTGCAGACCTTCAAACTCGCCATGTTCTACGGCGGTGTTATGGGCTCCTTTGCTGTGCAGCGCTTCGGTACGGAACAGATGCAATCGCTCACGCGGGAGGAGATCGATCAACGCTTCGCTCTCTTCCGCGAGCTATCTCATCTTGACTGAGCCTCAAGCCGGTTCCTCATCGATGCCGGCGGCACGAAGTGAGCTGGACATGATCCGGCGGGAAACTCTCCTGGTAGCGTGGGCGGCCCTGGCCATCGCCCTGGTGGCACTCGCCTATTGCGTCCGCCACGGCACGCTTCTGCTTTACGGCGATGCGGTAGCTCATCTTCATATCGCCCGTCGCGTGTTCGATTCCCTCACTCCCGGCTTTCGTCAGCTCGGGTCCGTCTGGCTACCCCTGCCCCACATCCT
Source organism: uncultured Acidobacteriaceae bacterium (assembly GCA_963717225.1). GTDB lineage: Bacteria > Acidobacteriota > Terriglobia > Terriglobales > Acidobacteriaceae > PALSA-350. The sequence continues at coordinate 91,297 of CAVQWB010000050.1, forward strand.
TCTCCTGCCCTTTGTCTGGAATATGGCTTGGTGGCGAAGTGGTCTGGCCGGAGCCTGCCTCTCCATACCCAGCTATGTGCTGGGATGCGCGGGCATCTACCGGCTGGCTCGCATATGGTTGTCGATGCCTGCGGCCATCGTGGTGGTGGCCTTTTACGGATTGAATCCAGGATTGTTGTATATGGCCACCACGGCCATGACCGAGCCTCTCTTTTTAGCCGAGATGATCTGGGCCGTGTTGTTGATCGTTCAGTTTCAACGCTTGCTTGACGGCAGGCTACTGATTGCCGCCGGGCTGGTTCTGGTGTGCGCAATCTTCACCCGCTACGACGGATGGGTTTACGCTGCGGTTGCCTGGCTTTTCGCCACCTGGCCGCTGTTCATGGACGGCAGGCTCCGCCACTGGAAAGAGCCGGTGCTGGGCGCATGGGTGCTATTTACGGCCCTGCTCATTGCCGCTCCATCGTTGTGGCTGGCTTACAATGCCAAGCAATTTGGCGATCCGCTGGACTTTATTCGTGGTCCCTACTCAGCCCGTGCCATCGAAGCCAGGACCACGCCTCCCGGTTCGCCGTTTCACCCCGGCGTGCACAACCTGCGCGTCTCGGCCCTCTATTTCCTCAAGGCTGCGCAGCTGGGCGCGGCTCCGCCTGCGCGGGGGAGGCTGCTATGCTGGCTGAGCGCTGCGGGCACGCTGCTGGCCCTGTGGACCTTCCGCCGTCGTCAGATCTGGCCGGTACTGCTGCTGTGGCTGCCCTTGCCCTTCTACGCGTATTCCGTCGCCTATGGGTCCGTGCCCATCTTCATCCCCATCTGGCGGCCGTATTCCTGGTACAACACGCGCTATGGCATGGAACTGCTGCCCGCCTTCGCCCTCTTTGCCGGATGCCTGCTTCCACTACTGGCAACTCCCGTGCCTAAACTGCGGCGTTATGCGGTGGTGGCCACTTTGTTGTTGGTCGTGGTCAACAGTGTAGTGCTGTTGCGGGGCCGGCCCCTGGTTTTTCAGGAGGCGGTGGTCAATTCGCGCACCCGCGTCGCTTTTGAAACCGCCCTGGCGAAAGCTCTAAGCAATCTGCCTCCGCAGGGATTGATCCTGATGCGCGTTTCCAGCGATGTAGGCGCCCTGCAGCAAGCGGGTATCCCGCTACGCCGCACCGTGAACGAAGGCGACTACCTGACCTGGCAACACGCGCTGGAAGATCCTGCGCAACTTACGTCCATGGCGGTCGCACTCGACGGAGATCCCGTAGCCCAAGCCGTGCAGCGTCATCCTCAAGACCTACAGTTGGTCAACGTAGTCTGCTCCACCGGCCAACCCTGCGCCCGTATCTACCGCTCCAAACTAGCCACTCGCCCCTAGCCACCAGCAAATCAAAGGCTGTAATCGAAGGGTGTGGGAGTTTTGAAGAAAAACATTCCAAACAAGTTAGCGCTTATTGGTCAAACCCCTCGGAACCATCCAACCCAACCTTCGCGAACAAAACTGGTTACACCAAGCCCCACCGGCGCGATGTTAGCATCACGCTCAGGCCATGTTCCTGAGTGCACTTGATTTCAACCAGCCGTTCCGGACTCTCCACTTCAGCGACGGGGAGGACGAGTGATCCCGTTCGTCAAGGCGCACGCCTGCGGAAACGATTTTCTTGTAATCCAGGAAGATCTCGCCGGGGTCGAAGCCAGGGACCATCTGACGCGCAGACTCTGTCACCGCAATCAGGGCATAGGCGCCGATGGCGTCGAGTTCCTGACCTGGCAAGGGGAGCGCCAGGGCAGGATCCGTTTGCATAATGCCGACGGCTCCATTGCGGAAATATCCGGAAACGGAACCAGGTGCGCAGCCGCATGGATTGCCTACGAAACCAAGGCCGGCCCGGGCGATGAAATCGTCCTCGAAACCGACGCCGGGCCGCGCATTTGCCGCATCGACGGACGCACCGGCCAGGTCTTTCGCATCACCTCGTCCATGGGTGTGCCTGACGTAGCAACGGCGAACTTGCCTCTCGGCGGCGGAGAACGTATCGACGGGGCCGTGGTCTCAACCGGTAACCCTCACTTCGTAATCTTTGTCGAGCAGCCGGACTTCAGCGTTCACGGCTATACCTGGGAGACGATCGGAGAAGAGATCTGCAGACACCCCGTATTCCCTCAGCAGACGAATGTGGAATTCGTGCGCGTGATCAGCCGTGATGCGATCGAAATACGTATCTATGAGCGCGGCGTCGGCCCCACCTCCTCCTCCGGTACCGGCACCTGCGCTACGGGGAGCGCAGCCATCGCGTTGCGTGGCGCCGCACCGGTGCTGCGCGTGACCGCCCCGGGGGGTACGCAAACCGTGGAATGGCCGGGCCCCGGCACTGAGATTCTGCTGACCGGTCCCGCCGAGCTCATCTGTTTTGGGGAGACATGGTGAAGCCGAGCAACCTGAGCATTCCCGCCGTCCGTCGGGGAGCCAAAGTAGCCGTGCTTTCCCCGGCAAGCTATCCCCAGCCGGAAAGGCTGGCCAACGGAGTCGAAGCACTGGGCCGTCTCGGCTTCTTACCCTGGGTGGGCCGGCACGCGCTCAGCAAGGCCCATCACTACTTTGCCGGCACTGCCCAGGCCAGGCTCGAGGATCTGCATGCCGCCTTCCTCGATCCCGCCGTCGCCGCGATATTTTGTAGCCGTGGTGGTTACGGTTGCAATTACCTGCTCGGGGGCCTGGACCTGGGGCTGGTGCGCGAGCATCCCAAACCTTTCCTCGCTCATTCCGACATGACCTGTCTACAGACCTGGCTGTTGGATCAACTGGGCCTCGTCTCTTTTCACGCGCCCATGGTTGCCGGCGATTTTTCCCAACCCGAGGGAGTCGATGAAGCCAGCCTGCTGGCTTCGCTGGGTGGCGATCGATGGTTCGTCGGCGAGGCCTCGGGCCTGCGCGTGCTGCAACCGGGAAAGGCCAGTGGAATCCTCTACGGAGGCTGCATCACTCTACTCGTTGCCTCGCTCGGCACTCCGTATGCGCCGCGGACGGAGGGGAAGCTCCTATTTCTGGAGGATCGCGACGTGAAGCCGTATCAACTGGACCGGTTACTGCGCCAGATGGTGCTCGCCGGAAAATTCGAAGGTGTCACCGGCATCATCTTTGGCGAGATGCTCGATTGCGTAGCTCCTGGGCAAAAGCCAGGTCTGCTGGACGAGGTTATCCTGCGCGTCCTGGACTGGTTTCCAGGTCCGATCGCGATCGGTCTCCGTTCCGGTCACACGTCCCGGCGCAATGTCACCCTTGCCTTCGGGATTGAAGCGGAGTTGCACCTCGAGCGCGAACCGGTGCTGAGCTTTCTCGAGCGGGCGACAGAGAAATAATTTATGGCCAAACACATTCACCTCATCGGGATCTGTGGCTCGGCGATGGCGTCGCTTGCCGGCATGCTCCAAACCAAGGGCTATCGCATAACCGGCTCAGATGCCGCAGCGTATCCGCCTATGTCCGACCTGCTGCATGCCCTGGGCATCTCGATTAAGCAGCCCTATGCCGATGCCAATCTCTCGCCTCGCCCTGACCTGGTGATCGTGGGCAACGCGATCTCCCGCGGCAACGTGGAACTGGAAACCGTGCTCGATCAACGCATTCCCTTTCGTTCCCTTGCCGAAACCATCCAGCATGAGTTTCTCCCTGGAAGGGAATCGCTGGTGGTTGCCGGTACTCACGGGAAAACCACCACCACCAGCATGTTGGCCTGGATCTATGAAGTCGCTTCGCGGGTTCAGCCGGAGGTCGCGCCTTCCTTCCTGATCGGGGGCATCGCAGAGAATTTCGGCACCAGCTTTCGCGTCCGCGAGGGCAAGCCGTTCATCCTTGAGGGCGATGAATACGACACCGCCTTCTTCGATAAGGGCCCCAAGTTCATGCATTACTTTCCCGATGCCCTGATCCTCACCCATGTGGAGTTCGATCACGCCGATATCTACGACAACCTCGACGCCGTGAAGACTGCATTTCGCCGGCTGGTCAACCTGGTTCCGCGCCGTGGCCGGGTCATTGCCTTCGACGGCAGCCCGAATGTCGATGAATGCGTGGCCCGTGCATTTTGTTTCGTCGAACGTTATGGTTTCAAGCCCGGATCCGAGTGGCGGCTCCGGGATCTGACCCACGACAGCCGCAACTCGAGCTGGCAAATTGATCGCTCCGGCCGGGAATGGCTCCAGGTAACCCTGCCCTTGCCCGGAGAGCATAACGCGCTCAACGCCACCGCGGCTGCGGCCTTGGCCGCGGGGCAGGGAATTGACCCCGCTTCGATCGCCGAAGCCCTCTCTACCTTCCGCAGCGTCAAGCGCAGGCTCGAAGTGCGCGCCGTCGCCGCTGGGGTCACCATCGTCGACGATTTTGCCCACCACCCTACCGCCATTCGCGAGACGCTGAAAGCTTTGCGCTCCGCTTACCCGGGCCAAAAACTCTGGGCTGTGCTTGAGCCACGGTCAAACACGCTGCGTAGAAATGTATTTGAGCGCGAGCTGGTGGAGAGCCTCGGCCTCGCCGACGGTATTGTCGTGGCCGGTGTCTTCAAGCAGGAGAGCATTGCCGAAGCAGAACGAATGCATCCCGAGAAGGTGGTCGCGGCCCTGCTGCACGCCGGACACGATGCCACCTTCTATGCCACCGCGGACGCGATCGTCCAGGGACTTACGCCCCGATTGAAGCCGGGTGACGTCGTGGCCATTCTTTCCAACGGCGGCTTCGACGGAATATATGAGAAACTGCCCAAGCAGCTGGAGCACCGGACCTAGCTCCGGGGAGCTGTCCAATGCTCAGTTCTCTCACCATGCTTGTTACGTATGTGGTCCTGGGTGTGCCGGCGGGTGCAATCGGCATTCCCTGGGCCTTGCTCACCGGTGACATCGGCCCCCTGTACCGCTGGAGCATGTGGATCGTGCGCACGGGGGTGAAGCTGGCGCGCATTCGTGTCCAGGTCACCGGCCGCGAGCACATGCTTGCCCGGCCGTGTATCTTCATGGCCAACCACGTTTCCAATCTCGACCCGCCGATCATCCTGCCCTTCCTTCCATTTCGCACCGCCTTCTTCATCAAACGCTCGCTGCTCAAGATTCCCCTCGTGGGTTTCGGCATGCGCCTGGCCAATTTCATTCCGGTAGACCGCGATGGACGTCCGGAGTCTGCGCGGGAAAGCGTTCTGGCGGCGAGCAAGGTATTGGCCTCCGGCGTCAATGTTTCTACATTCCCGGAAGGCACCCGCTCGCGCAACGGCCGGCTGCTCCCTTTCAAGAAAGGGCCGTTTTACCTCGCCATGGAATCGAGCGCCCCGATCATCCCCATCTCCATCTGGGGATCGGAACACATGATGACCAAAGGCAGCCTGCGCATAAAGCCCGGGACCGCGCACCTGACCTTTCACCCAGCCGTTTACCCCCAGCAATTCACTACCCGCGAGCAACTCGCGACCGCAGTTCGCTCGGCTATCACCTCATCCCTGCCCCACTCGATGTGGGGAAACGAAACCGAACATCCAAACGAAATCTAGGATGGTTTTTAAGAGGGTGTGTGAGAACTCGCTTTTTGAAGGGTACGGCCTTTAGGCCGTACGTTTAGCGTCAAGATGAATCGGCCGCTGAGGGCTGCTTAAGCGAGCACAAGAGATGCCCTCAGGGGCTAAAGCCCACGATGATTACATTGCGTTTGCGCCGGGGATAAATCCTCGGCCCCGGAGTTTCTGCATTTCCAGGGACCAAACGTATGGTATTTCAACAAGAGTGGCTCTATTGGATGCTGAGTTTTGGCTTTGTATCAGGGCACGACTTTAGTCGGGCCGTAAAGGAAGAAAAGAGAATTGGGCTTTAGCCCCTGCAATGGCAATCCTGCACGAAATGCATTGCGCATCTATGGTTCAGAACCACGTCAAAGCAGGACTGGTACACCTAGTTGGCAGGGAAAAAAGCGCAGGGGCTAAAGCCCAGATTTTTGTTGGCCTTGTGCGGCACGACTGAAGTCGTGCCCTGATACAAAGCATCAGACCGGTGGCTCCCGAAAAATTCGCCTGTTTCACCCAAATTTGGCTTCTCCGCGCTGTCCCAAAATGTAGAAACTACAGTGTAAGGGCTTAAAATCCGTACCTACCAGCCCTTGATTCGCCGTTGAGTAGTTCCGCTAAGCCCTTCCTGCACATCCAGTTACTGCTTGATGATCGCGTTATATCCATCAGAAAGCAGCTTCTGCTTGATCGCCGTAGCCTGCGTCCGATTGGCAAACGGACCAACCTGAACGTGCAGCAGGTTGTCTTGGGGCTCGCTGCGTACCACCACCCCATAACCGCGCTGCCGCAGAGCCGCGACCAACACATCCGCATCCTGCGCGCGAGACACAGCCGCGATCTGTACCATCGACTGTCCGGCAGCGGAAGCCGACGCATCAGCCGGAGGTAAATACGCTGGGTTTTGCCGGCCTGCTGCCGGCTTGCCGGCGACGAGCTGCGCCGGCGTCTCGCTCGTAGTCCTAGCTGGAACCGTCTTAGCTGGAGCCGGTGTCTCCTCAGCCTTCACGTCTTCTGTCGGCGCCTCATCCGCTTTGGAAGCGGTAACAACCGGCGTCGTCGCTTTCCCATTGGCCTGGCTATCATCCTGCGTCTCCGCCTGCGCGGGTGCGGGTGCGGGTGCAGGAGCTTTTTCAGGCGCCGCTGTCTCATCCGCTTCGTTGGCATTGTTTGGCGGAGCCGGCAGATTCGCCTGGGCTCCCGCGCCCGTGCCCCGGCCCATGGAGTAACCAAAACCAAAGAACACACCGCAAATCAACACCAGGCCAAAGAAAATACCTAATAGGGAGGCCGTGCTGAGCGTGATCTCAGATGCCTTGCCTTCTATCTCTTCTTCTTCCGTGTCGAAAAGGGTTCTCATGGCAATTTCTCCCGTACATCCCCCATTTTATTAAAAAGCGTCATCATTTCTAACGGAAGTGGGAACACAATAGTTGTGTTTTTTTCTACGCCAATTTCCGTCAGGGTCTGTAAGTAACGTAATTGCAGCGTCATAGGCTGGGTGGCGAGCAGGGCAGCCGCATCCACCAACCGCTGGGCGGCGCTGAACTCGCCCTCGGCATGGATCACTTTGGCACGCTTCTCGCGCTCTGCCTCGGCCTGTTTAGCCATGGCGCGCAGCATCGATTCAGGCAAGTCCACCTGCTTTACCTCGACGCTCACCACCTTTACGCCCCAGGGCGCCGTGTGCTGGTCGATGATGCTCTGGATTCGTTGATTGAGCGATTCCCGGCGCGAAAGCAGTTCGTCCAACTCCACTTCACCCAGCACCGAACGCAGCGTGGTCTGCGCAAACTGCGAAGTCTGATAAACGTAGTTCATCACCTCGATCACGGCTCGAGACGGGTCAACGACCTTCAAGGTAATGACCGCATTCACTTTAAGGGTCACGTTGTCTCGGGTAATGATGTCCTGGGGCGGAACTTCGAGCACTTCCTGGCGCAGGGATACCCGCACCATCTGATCGAAAGGTCGAAAAATGAGGATGATACCCGGGCCCTTGGGCTGAGGCAGAATGCGGCCCAGGCGGAAAATCACCCCGCGCTCATACTCTCTGAGAATCTTGACAGAGTTGATCAGATAAATCGCAATAACAAGGATAAGAATCAGGCCGGGAATGCCAATACCCATCATGGTGGGGGCCTCGCTCTCCCTAGATTGTACAGGACAGATTCAACCGGCTGACCTACGGAACCCGCTCCACTAATAACGTCAGATCGCGCAACCCGCGCACCCGAACCTGATCACCCAAAGCCGCCGGCGTGGCCGACTCGGCCTGCCACAGCTCGCCGTTCACCATCACCTGCCCGCTGGGGGAAAGCGGCTTGGTAACCACCGCGATGAGGCCAATCATGGCATCCGCGCCCATGCGCACCTTGCTTCGCCGTGCCCGCAGGGCAAGCCGCAATAAAAAGACCGTAATCAACCCGAAAGCCAGGCCAGTGCTCAGAGCCGTGGCTAAGTGGACGCGAAGCTCGGGAATCGGCGCGTCTACCAACGTTAGAGATCCAATCACCAGCGAGACGATGCCCGCCGCCGCCAAAACCCCGTGCGTGGCAAACTTGGCCTCCAGGATCAACAACGCAAAGGCCGCAGCCAGCAGCATCACCGACGTGTACCGTACCGGCAGCAGGTTCAGGGCAAAGAGTCCGAGCACCAGCATGATCGTTCCCAAAGTTCCAGGAATGATGGTGCCCGGAGTATTGAACTCCACGTAAATCAGCAGTCCGCCCACCACCAATACCAGGACTGCCAGGTTCGGGTCCGTGAGCCGGTCCAGGATCTCTTCACGCAGAGTGGGATCGACGGCTACCAGCTGCGCACCGCGAGTATGCAGCACAACCTTGGAACCGTCGAAGCGGTTGATCGTACGGCCATCCACCGTGTTCAGCAAGGCTGCGTCATCGGGGGCAACCAAATCGATTAGCTTCAGTTGCAGCGCTTCCTGGTCACTGTAAGACTTCGAAGATCGGACCGCATCCTCAGCCGCCTGCACGTTGCGCCCCCGGCGAGCGACATAGGAACGCAGGAATGCGGCAGTATCGTTCTCCACTTTCTGCTTCATGATGTCGTCGAGTTTGCCTCCCTCGACCACCGGATGTGCTGCTCCGGCATTGCTGCCAGGAGCCATCGCCGCCACATCAGCGGCTTCCAGAAGGAAAAATCCCGCCGATCCGGCCCTGCTTCCCGAGGGGGCGACATAGACAATGACCGGGACCGGGGAGGCAATGATCTTGCTTACCATCTGCCGCATGGAATCGAGCAGGCCGCCTGGTGTATTGATTTCAATCAGCACCGCGCTGGCATGTTGCTCCGCGGCCGCATCCAGACCGCGCGCCATGTAGTCGGCGCTGATGGGCTGAATGGTGTCGTCGAGGTGAATTAAGATCACGCGTGGCTGTTGCGCTTGACCCGCGAGCGTCCAGCAGCAGGCCAGAATCAGCGTACTCAGCAAGCGGTTCACGGAACCGGTTGCCCTTTGCTTTCAACCTGTTGCTTCAGAACACGCGCGGCTGAGTTCTGCGGCTCGAGTTTGAGTGCGCTGCTTACGTCTGCTGCCGCCGCGGGCTTTTGGTTCGTTTGCAGATCGAGGCGCCCCAAAACCAGGTACGCAGTGACGTTGGGCTGCGTTTTAAGCGACTCGGTAGCCTCGCGACGCGCCTCCTTGGTGTCACCCTCGTGCTCTCGCACCAGCGCCAGCCCGGCATGAGCGTCGGCATCGTCACTCTGGGCCTGGAGCGCCGACTGGAACTCGCGTTCCGCCTCCAGTATGAGCCCCTGGCTGAAAAAGCGCATTCCCGCCGCGGTTAGCCCGGCCGCCCGTTTTTGTGGCGGTAGGTTGGTCATGCGCTCTTCTTGCATCTGTTCCATTTCAAACGCTGCTTGGCGGAAGGAGGCCTCGTTGAAGGTCCGCTTGATCCGTTCCAGGGGCCCGGTCTCGGCCGCTGCGGTGGGATCGAACGCCGCGTTGACCCGACTGCTCGCCGGCGCGGTCGCCGCCGGGGTGCGGGCTGGCTCAGCCCGAAGCGTGGCCTGGAACGCCTGCGCTTCTGTGTCCTGGGGACGAAGCTTCAACGTCTGTCCGATTGCGCGCATCGCGCCCGCGACATCTTTCTTCCGGTTCAAGGCTAAGGCCAGGTTGAATTGATAATCCGGATCGTTGCCGATCGGCGGCCACCGCTTGTTGAAAAAAGGAGGAGGCGTCCTGGCCGCGGCGACTAGCCGCGACCCCTTGGTTGTTGACCACTTCCGGCAAAGGCAACTGCTTACTGACAAACGCGAAAGCATCTTCCGCCTTGACGTAGCTGCCCAGATAAAAATAAGCCAGCCCGCGATCGAAGTCGGCCTCCAGCGCGCTGGGGTCGTTGCGCGGCAGCCGTCCCAGGGTATTGGCCGCCAACTCGAATTGCTGGTTGGCAAAATACGCTTTGCCCAGGGCCAGGAGTGCCGGAGAGAAGCTGGGGTCCAGTCGCACCGCCTCTTTCAGGTGACGGATCTGTTCTGCAGGATCGGTTTCCACCAATCCGCGGGTATAGTTCTCAAACGCGTCCACCCGTAGCCCGGCGCCGGCGGCAACGAACGTACTCCGCGCTACCGCGAACTGCGGATCGATCTGCTTGGCCAGGCCCCAGGCGAGACTGTTCAGCACATCGAGCAAGTGCGTCATATCCGCCTCTTCCTGCAGGGGAGCAGACATGTGCAGAGCTTCCATTTTCAGGATCCGGGCCTTAGCCTGGAAGCGCGAGCCGCTGACCGAAAACGACCCCACAATCACGTAGTCCGCGTCGAGTGTCTGCGCCAGCCGAATGGCGCTGGCCCGCGAGGGTTGAAAAGTGGAGGGCAGACCTAAATGGTCGAGTGCGTACAAACGATCGTCGCGGCTGATTGGCATAAAGCCGGCTGAAGCAAGACGCCGGTTCAGAACCTCAGGGACAGCATCGCCGATCCAATCCAGGTTCGGCTGATCGGTAAGGTTGTCAAAGGGGAGCACCAAAAGCAAGCGGCCCGGTATCGCAGCCGGATTTTGCGCCATCATCCCGCTCGGAAGCAACAGGACAAATACCAAGAACAGGAAGCGCATTGAAGGCCGGGGGAGCACCCCCTCAGTATAGTTCTGGGGGTTATGCTTCTGGGATTATCGTTTCAGGCTCGCGACCTGGGGACGATTGAAGTGCAGTACCGCGGCCCATTCCCCTTCTCGTTCGTCCCGCCAGACGATGCTGCCTTGCAAAAGGTGAGCGATGGCGCCAGGCGTCAGGTCTCGATGGAAATCGAAGAAACGCGTATCCAGGGCCTCATTGCGTAAGCCGAGATTCATCCACAGGTGCGGAGGGTCGTATTTGGTCGAGAAGGCGAAGCCCACGCTGAAATCCTGATTGGAAGCGGCAGCTTTCTGTACCTCTGGCAGAGAGAAGTTCGCCATCCTCACCACCGCCAACGGCTTCTTTACGTAGCCCAGCTCAGGTTTTGTTAGCTCATCGGTAGCCGGCCAGGCGGTCAGGATAGTGCTCCCGGGAAAGCGGGTCACGATTTGCCGGATGGCCTGTTGATGCAGCCGAATCACATCGGCGTAGTTCAGGTTATCTTCGGGCGCGAACTTGTACGGCGGGTTGACGAAAAGTCCGATCAAAAAACTCGCGGCGCTCAGCAGAATCAAACCCCACCAGTACGGCACGCGGCGATAGAAAGTAGACACACACAGGAGCAGAATCAACGGGTAGAGTGGCAGCAAATACCGGGTCAGCAAAGCACCCCCGAGCACGGAAAAGAAGAGCACGTTGGCCACCAGGACGACATAGAGAATCGCCTGGTTTTCCGGGGAAATGCGCGGCCGCAGATTTCCGTCGCCTTCCTTCAAAGGCACCAGGAGCATGGCCCCCAGCATGCAAAGCACCGGCACGAACATGTTCATGTGCGCGGTTAGCTGCAGGGTCCGATGCACCAAAGCCAGTAGGATGCGTAGCGGCGAGAGAGTGGCGGTCGCATTGTATCGCAGAAATTCAGGGTTGCCGAAAATGTATCCGGTACGGTGACGATAATAAGCATACCAGGCCAGGAGTGTAGCCGGCGCCGACAAGAACAGCACTGCGGCGCGGAGATGCCTGCGGCGGTGCGGGTCATGGCTGCGCAACCAGAGATACAACTCCCACAAGGCGATGGCCACAGGTGTAACAATAGCTGTTTCTTTACACCACGCCGCCACCGCAAAGCAGGCCGCCGCCGCCCACAGGGCCGGAGGGTGGCGCCGCCCGGGAAAAACGAAGACCAGCCCCCAAAGGCTTGCGGCTGCCGCGAACATATCCGCGTGGGCCAGCGTGCTTTGCGCAAACCAAACCGGATAAATCGCGGTCAGCATAGTAGCCGTCGCCGCCACCCGCGTACGGCTATTGAGCACAATGCCCAGGCGGTACACGGCAAGTAGCGCGATAGCGCTGACCAGACACATAGCCGTGCGGGTCACCGTCGGCGTGAACCCTGACATCCACCACAGCGCAAGGTAGAGGGAAGGGAGCGGCGGGTGAGCATTCGCAAGAGTCGTCGAGGGTATAAGGTCGCCGGTGCGAAAGAAATCGTAGGCCGCGGGAATGTAGTACCCGGCCTCATCCCAGTAGTAAGGCAGGCGTAGCAGTGTAAGGTGCGAGAGGTAGACGCCCACAAAGAGCAGGGGGAAGATGAGCCTGAGCGGCAGCGGGCGGGCGGCCTGTGTCTGCTGTTCGGGAAGGACGGACACGAGACTCCGAAAACGTTCTAGTGGACTGGACCTTGAGGCATGATTGGGGGCCGGGGTTCGAGCGAGATGGTGCCAAAGGTGTGCTCATATTGAATCAGGTTCTGCTCCAGCAGGCTGCACAATGCTTTGGCTTGTTGTGGGCTCAGGTACACGGTTTGAAAGGTATTGATGGTGATCTGTTCGGCTATTTCCTGATAGGCGGTCCCGAATGTGAGACGAAAGTCCCACACGCTTTTCTGCACCTGAACGCTATTGGCATAGCCTTCGCGATAGTCGGGTGTCCGCTCCAGAATCACCTTTGGTTGAGAAGCGTCTTGGCTCATGGGCTATAGACTAGACCATTTCCCCACCAGGGAAAAAAGAAACCCGCACATCTCGCCTGCCGGGCAGGCAGGTCCGGGCTTCAAGATTCGTCTCACGCACACTCTTCAAGCCCCTGAGGTTCTTCAACTTCTCCTCGACGCCGCACTCGGTTCAGCCCGCTGGATGCCGGCGAAAGATGAGCGATGCATTGGTTCCTCCGAAACCAAAGGAGTTGGTCATGGCATAGTCCATCGTCGTGGGCACCCCTTTGTCCCTGACCAGGCAAAAGCCGCAAGCCTCATCGACCTCCCGCAAATTCGTCATCGGAGGAGCCACTTGATCCCGCAGCGCCAGCACCGTGATCCCGGCCTCCAGACTGCCCGCCCCGCCCAGAAGATGGCCGGTCATCGACTTGGTCGAACTGACCAGAAGCTGCTTTGCCGATTCGCCGAAGGTTTCGCAAATTGCCTTGGCCTCCGCCCTGTCGCCCAGGGGAGTGGAGGTTGCATGCGCGTTGAGATACTTTATGTCGCTCGGGGCAACTCCAGCGTCGTGCAGGGCCAGCTGCATCACCCGGCGCACGCCTCGGCCATCCTCCGGCGGAGCGTTAGTATGGTAAGCATCGCTGTTGGCGGCGTATCCCACCAGTTCGGAGAGTATGGTCGCCCCACGCTTTACCGCGTGTTCGTACTCTTCCAGAATCAGCACGCCCGCGCCTTCTCCCACCACGAACCCGTCACGGCCGGCATCCCAGGGCCGCGAGGCTGTCTTAGGGTCGTCATTGCGGGTGGAGAGCGCGCGCATCGCGGCGAAGCCGGCTACCGAGAGCGGGGTGACCGCAGCTTCGCTGCCCCCGGCGATCATGACGTCCGCATCTCCGCGTTGAATCACGCGGAACGACTCCCCTACCGCATGGGCTCCGGTGGTGCATGCGGTGGCGCAGGTTAGATTAGGTCCGGTCGCGCCGTAGCGAATCGAGATTTGACCAGCGGCCAGATTCGCGATGGTGGCCGTGATGAAGAAGGGCGACACCCGGTTCGGACCTGCGGAGAGTAGTTTGCTATGCTCTCGCTCAATCACTTCGAAGGCGCCGATCCCACTGCCGACATACACCCCGACTTTTTCCGCATCTTCCGTCTTCATGTCCAGCCGCGCTTGCGCGACGGCGAACTCCGAGGCCGCCATAGCGAACTGGATAAACCGGCCCATCTTCTTGATTTCTTTGCGCTCGATGTGATCTTCCGGGCTGAAGTCCTTGACCTCGCCGGCGATCTGGCAACTGAAGCCGGTGGCATCAAAGAGGCTGATACGGTCGATGCCGGATTCCCCCTGGAGCAAAGCTTTCCAGGTCATTTCTGTCCCCACACCCACGGGGCTTACCAGGCCCACTCCAGTCACGACCACGCGACGTTGCTGAATGTTCATCGTAATAAGGGCGCAACGAATCTTGTTCCCTTGCCCCAGGTCAGCCCATCTCTACGTTCGCAAGCCTTCATCTTTGTATCCTATTACACTCCACGGCTACCCCTTCGAAGGCGGCGGGGCCCCTTTGTCATTCCAGCCAAGGCGTAGCAAAGTGGAAGAACGAAAGCCGCCAGTGCCGGGACTTACGGCTCTTATCGCTCATAGGGCGCTCTTTTTTTAGCCGGGCCAGCGCCGAACATGCCTTTGCAGGCTGCGGAAAACTCTTCGTTTGAAGGGGACGCGCAAGCTTCTGTCCTGACCACAGATCCTGGGTGCCCCACATCTCGCTCGTTTTTCGCGAGATGTGGGATACCACGGATCTCAACCTCCCGTTCGCGAAAGATGAATCCAGAGCTTAGGGCGTCTGGAAGCTTAAAAGTTACGAAGATAGGGCTGTGATATCCCATATCGCGCGAAAAACGAGCGAGATGTAGGGCACCCAGGATCTGTGGTCAGGACAGAGACTTGGTTGGAAATGAGGTTCAGCCGTAGGAGCCTTTAGGCAAAGTCAGTTGGTGCGAAAGGGGGGACTCGAACCCCCATGGGTTGCCCCGCCAGATCCTAAGTCTGGTGCGTCTGCCAATTTCGCCACTTTCGCATCTTGCTTCCCCACATTGATGATAATCGACGCCTCAGACGAGCACTGCCTGGGCTTCGTCCGGGACCCGGGCATAAACGTATGGGCCTTCCGGCACCAGCGCCACCCGGGCGCCGGGTGGGAGACCATCGAGGACGGCACCAACCGCCGCTTTCGGGCTCCGAAAAGCGCGGGATGCCAGATTTCCAAGCTTGTCGTTCGCAATCCCCGGCATGTAAAAGAAGAGCTCATATTTCTGTCCGGCTAGCGCCAGTTTCTCCAGTTGCCACTGGTCTATCTCGACATCGGCCTTTGCAATCTCATCGAGGAAGCTGTCGTAGCTGGAAAAGCGCGCTACCTTCCCGGCAAATTCAGGGGACCCCACACCCTCAGCGCATTCGCCCAGGATCAGAATCCTTCCCCCCGGCTTCACGATGTGCTGGGCGGCGGTGAGGCCCTTGATGGTTTGGTAAAACGTCAGGTCCAGCGGATGACCGGCGGCACTGGTGATGACCGCGTCTGCCAGCCCGGTGAGCCGCTCTAGGGAAGTAGTGCGCAGAAACTGCACCCCGGCGGCATGCGCCTCGACGGGATCGCCGGCAAAGATGCCCGAAACTTCGCGGCTCTGGGTCAGGGTTACGTCGAGAATGAAGTCGTGTCCCGCCATCCTGGCAATTTCCAGTAGCTGCGCATGCAGAGGGTTGTCAGTGATCGATCCCTCGATCGCTTTAGGTTCCCGCATGAACTTGGGCGAGTGGATGACCTTGATCGTCTCCTGCGCTGCCAGGCCTGGTGCCACCAGCTTCCTGCCCCCGGAAAACCCGAGCATCAGGTGCTGCTCGATGAATCCCAGTGTGATGTGCAGATCGGCCGCCATGAACCGCTCATCGATGAAAACCGGAATACCCCGTTGCGTCTCGCCCAGCCAGCGATGCTGCGCTCGCTCTCGCGCATCATGATTCACCACCCGGTACTTGACCGCGATTTCTGGCCCAAGGATGGCGTTGATCTCGCTTGGCGTGGCTTCGCGATGCAATCCAGTCGCGATCAGGATCGTCACGCCGTCGACCGGGATGCCCGCGTTGTGCAGCCGCCGGAGCAGTGGAGGCAGCGTCAGCCAGTTGGGTGCGGGCCTGGTGATATCACAAACCGAAATGGCCGCAGTCTTCTTGCCGGCGGCGAGGTCAGACAAGGGCTTGCATCCGATGGGGTTATCCAGGGCAGAGTTGAGTGCTACCGTAACATCCGGCAAAGCTGACGCGGAGCGGCTCTCAATCACCTCGTACCTGGGCCCGTCCGGTAGTGTGACGTCCAGCCCCTGTCGGCCAAATGCAAAGTGTATCTGCATACTCTTTACTCTACCGGGTTGAGGATGCTCTTGAGAAACGAGCGAGGAAGAGCACCTTTAAACTGTGGTTCGTCGAGGCCCGGAGGGCCGGTGCCGGTGCCTAAACGTCAGCCCAGCTCGGAAGGGCTGGGGTAGCCCATCCTGCCATGGGAGCGCCGTCGGCGCGGCACTCCTGTTTCCCCGGAACGGCTAGTACCCGGCGGCTTTTCCAAAATTATGTCGCTTATCCTGGCCACCCTCGATCATCCCGGTCTTGGGATCGACGGCAATGCATTCCCCATCACTCCAGTAGCGACCCTCTTCCTTGATGGTGTAACCCATGTCTCGCAGTGCCTGCAAGGTTGCAGGAGGAAAACCCGGTTCCACGAAAACCACATCAGGCAAGTATTGATGGTGAAAGCGCGGGGCATCCACGGCTCGCTGAATATTCAAACCACCATCGGTCGCGCTTAAAAGAATGTTAGCCACCGTAGTGATGATGCGGGGTCCGCCGGGAGAGCCAATAATAAAACGAACTTTGTGGTTCTCGAGCACAATGATGGGCGTCATGGCAGACAATGGGCGCTTCCGGGGTGCAATCGCGTTCGCAGGGCTCTGAATCAGGCCATACATATTTGGCTCGCCGGCCTTCGAAGTAAAGTCGTCCATCTCGTCATTCAGCAGGATGCCCAGTCCGTCCGCGGTCGCTCCGGAACCGAAGCCGTTGTTCAGGGTGTATGTAACTGACACGGCATTCCCCGCTTCATCGAGGACGGAATAGTGAGTGGTCTGGGTAGATTCAGCGCCTGGAATGAAGCCTGCAGGCCGGCTCAGGGCACTGGAAGGTGTGGCTGTATTGCCGATACTTTTGCGCCAGGCGGCACCATAGCTCTTGCCGATGAGTTGCGAAGTTGGGATGGACGCAAAATCAGGATCGCCCAGGAACGAGGTGCGGTCGCTGAAAGCGCGGCGAAAAGCCTCGAGGATCAGGTGCATGGAAGCGGGCGTGCGATCGCCCAGGGCTGCCAGATCAAAACCCTCCAGGATGTTCAGCATCTCCAGCAGCGCAACCCCGCCAGAGGAGGGTGGCGGCGGGGCAAGAATCTCGTACTGGCGATAAGTTCCAGTGAGCGGCTTGCGATCCTTCACCCGGTACGCGGCCAGATCTTTTTTGCTGACCAACCCACCATGCTTCTGGATGGCCTGGGCTAGCGCGCTGGCCAGGGCGCCACGATAGAAGCTTTTCGGATTCTCCTCGATGCGAGTAAGCGTACGCGCCAGTTCCGGTTGCCGGAAAGCTTCCCCGGTCTGGTAGAAGTTGCCATCGCGTTGGAAGATGCGCCGCGACTCAGGGAACCGGGAAAGCAAGGGATCGTGCAACTGCCCTGCTTCCTGCTCGCTGAGCACAAAGCCTTCGGTGGCAAACTGAATGGCCGGAGCCATCACCTGCCGCAGCGAGAGCTTGCCAAATCGCCGCTCTGCCTCGACCAGTCCGGCAACGGTGCCCGGGACTCCGACCGCCAGGTAGCCGACTGTGGAAGCCTCGGGAATGATCTTGCCCTGGCTGTCGACATACATATTGGCGCTCGCGCGCAAAGGCGCCCGCTCACGGAAGTCGAGGAAGTGCGACTCGCCGTTGGCCAGGCGCAACATCATAAATCCGCCCCCACCCAGATTGCCTGCGAACGGGTAGACGACAGCCAGCGCGAAGCCGGTAGCAACCGCCGCATCCACCGCGTTTCCGCCCGCCTGCAGCATCTTCAACCCTGCATCGCTGGCGTCGTGATGAACACTGACCACCATGGCGTGTTGCGCCTGGACCGGCGCGACATCCGGTAACGCGCCGGCCTGGCCCAGGGCCAGCATGGAAGAAAGAAGCAACAGGAAGGGAAGCGAGGGCTTGGCCAATTCTTCTCCGATCGATAAGAGTATTTCTAGCTGTAGTAGGGCCGGATGCTGCGCGCGAATCGCGGTGCCAACGGAGTGATTCGTCAAATCCAGTTCATCGAGTCAGGGCAGAGATCGAAAGAGAAGGTCGCGTGCCGACCTGATTTCTTGCGGGAGCACGGTGTGGGGACGGCCCTCATAGCGTTTCGTTTGCACCTCAGCACCCATCGCGGTGAACTGCTCCGCGGACGCTAACACGCGGCTCCATGGCACATGCGGATCGGGATCGCCGGAACTGAACAGGGCGGGCATTCCCCCGAGATTGCCTGCATGGTGCAGACTGGCATCCGGTGGTCCTATGAGCCCACCGGTGAATGCGATAAGCCCGCCATAGCGCGCGGGGTTTCTAGCGACAAACTCGCTAGACAGGCAAGCGCCCTGGGAGAAGCCACAAACAAATATTTGCTCGCGCGATAAACCGGCGTCCACAGCGAGTTTTACAATCGTCCCCACCTTGGCCAATGCGGAGGAAAGCCAGGGCTCGTTTTCTTCGATCGGCGCCATGAACGAGGCGGGATACCAGCGCTGTCCCGCGGCCTGCGGGGCATAATAGGCGACCCGCTCGTCGTACATCCCCGCCGACAGGCCAAGTATGTCCTCTGCGGACGCACCGCGGCCGTGCAGAAGAATGACGGCTGCCGCCGCCTGGGTTAGCTTCGCACCCACGTTGAGGACAGGCTGATCGCGATGGGGATCGTTTTCCAATGAGGTCTCCCTCTATTTGCGAGTATGCAGTGCAATCGGTGGCAGCATGCGTTCCACCCGGGATCGTTGCGGCTCCAGCCAGGAAGGCAGTTTGAGCGTCTCTCCCAGCGATTCAAGTGGTTCGTCCAAGGAGAAACCCGGTGGATCGGTGGCCAGCTCGAACAACACGCCACCCGGCTCGCGAAAATAGATGGAGTGAAAGTAGGTGCGATCGAGCACCGGTGTCACGTCCAGCGAACTCGCCACCAGGACTTCGCGCCATTCCTGCTGCGAGGCGTCGTCGAAGGCGCGAAATGCGATATGGTGCACACTGCCCGCGCCCATGCGTCCATAGGTGAGCTGGGGCTGGACGAGCAAATCGATGTGATTGCCCAGGGCGCTGCCGTCCGCAGCAAAGCGAAAACGGGTGCCGTGCTCGCCGATCTTGTGGAAGCCCAAGATCCCCAGCACGGCAACGGTCTTTTCGTAGCCACCCTCACAAAGGGTCACGCCAAAGAAGCCACGGATCGCATGCTCGGCCGGGACATCGCTGGTACGCGGAGCCTTTGCCTCGCCGGCATCTGCATGGCCGACGATCTCCAACCGCATGCCATCCGGATCGGCAAAGCTGAGTACTTCTTCCTGGAATCGCTCGCCGGCGCGTTCCACCGGAATGCCGGCGCCGAGCAAACGCTTCTCCCAGAACGCAAGTGAGGAGCGAGGAACACTGAATGCAGTGGCCGAGGTCTCTCCAACGCCCAGGCTGCCGCGGCTGGCATGGGGCCAGGGGAAAAAGGTCAGGATTGTCCCCGGCGAGCCGCCGTCGTCGCCAAAGTAAAAGTGATACGTTCCGGGATCGTCAAAGTTGATGGTTCGTTTGACGAAACGAAGCCCCAGCACCTCGGTGTAGAAATCGAGATTCCGCTGCGGGTCCGAAGCAATCGCTGTTACGTGATGCAGGCCAACGATGGGTTTTGGCATGAAATCGCCTCCAATCGAGTGTAAGGCAAAGTTGGCTGCTCGCTATGGATGACGAATCTGGGAGGAACGATCCGAGACGAAGCCAATAAAAAAAGGGCACCCGGGTAGGGTGCCCTCCAGATGGTTGGGTGGTTGCTGTCTAAGGCAAGTAGTAGCGGAGGCTGGTCCAGAACATGTTGTTGGTTGCCTGCGGGGTCGTCCCTATGCCCGACCAGATGTTACGGTCGAAGTATGCATACTGGAGCCCCTGACGGAGACGTCCGTAAGGCCCTTGATAGATGTTGTACCAGTAGCCAGCCGTGAATTCCTGAACGTCCTTGGTGTCCGCGGTGCAGTTGGCCGGTTGGGCAGGGCTGAAGCCCCCAATCGTCGTTCCCGGGACCGGTTCGGTATCGCAACCGGTTTCTACGTTGAGGTAAGAGCCGTATCCGACCGCCTTGGTTGGGCTGGTCATGAAGTAACGCCGGCCCACGTAGTCGGCGCCATAGTTAGCGTAGACATCGAGCCGCGGGGTCACATGGAAATCCAGCGTGCCGAGGGCCGACCAGTTGTGGATCAGAGCCAACTGCCCGTCCGGCCGAACTGTGAGGTCCGTGATCTGACTGCTACCATAGCGCCCGGTGCCGTCACCCCAAAGCCCTTTCAGACCGACGTCCAGATGCTTGTGCAAGGTTGGCACGCGCCCGCTGGCACCGACGGCTCCACCCACCGTGCTGTCGTTGTACGCGCCCACTGACGAAGGGGTGGTCGCCGTGGCGTTGGGAAAGACGCGGTCACGGAAAAAGCTGGCGATGCCAAAGAGCTCGTAGTGGCCCCAACGTGGCGATTCATATACCGCCTTGGCCAAGAGGTCAGGAGCGAGGTTGGCCGAATACTGCGCCACGTTGGTGCCCCCACTCGTACCGGCGGAGTTGTACAGTCCGCCAGAGTTGCCAGCCGAACCAATGATGAAATTGGTGGGGAGATTATGGCCGCCCGGGTTCAGCGTCTCCGAATTTTCGGCGGCTATCGCGATCGAAGCGTTGGTGCCGAAATCCTTGCTTACGCGGAATCCATATTGACGCTCCCAGACGAAGCCGGCGGTGTACTGGGAGTCGATGGTTTGGGGAAGAATTTCAGATCTGTTTTGGGTTAGCTTGGTGGTTTCCGTTGCCAGTGACCACATCTGGCCCCCGGTGAAGGTCAGGGAGCCCCAATGTGCCTGGGCCCATAGTTGCCGTTGCCGCAGAGTATAGCTGTTGCTCTGGTTGTTGTTGGAGGTAACGCCGGCGCTCAAGAAATCCGCCTCATAGTAGCCTCCGATCGTAGTGTCAGGATTGACCTTGCCGGTGGCTAGTAATGCGATACGAGACTGGCGGCCAGAACCATAGAATTCTGAGTACTGGGCCGCGTTCGCGTAGTTGAGCGGAATTCCCGTGAACTGGGTGTTAATGTCGCCGCCTGTGGCGCGTTGCCGCCACACCGTTTCTGCCGCCAGGAAGCTGCCCGTCGGCGAGAGCGTAACGCCCTTAAAGTGAATGGTGTCGGGGTTGTTTATCTGCTTTTCTACTTTTGTCTGCTGCTCCTGCACGGTCGAAGCCAACGAAACGTTGTTCGTCTTCAGGTCGTTTACCGCACCTTGCAGATTTCCAACAGCCGCGGTGTTCTCGGTCAGGGTCGACTGTTGCTGCGCTGCCTGTTGCTGCGCCTGAGTGGCCGCAGCCTGAGCGGCTGCTGCCGCCTGCTGCGCCTGCTGTAGCTGCGTGTCGCGATCGCTCAACTGCTGCTTCAATTGCTGGATCTGCGTCTGCATATCTTCCCGCAGCGATTGAATCTGGCTCTCGACCGAAGGCTTCTTGGGTACGGGGGCTTTCCGGGTGGTAGTCCGCTTGTGGGTCGTTGAAGTAGTACCAGACGCTGTTGTCTGTGCCAGCCCGGCGGACAGTGCCGAGACAAGCGCCAGCGTTGCCAGCGTCTTCAGTTGGTTCTTCATTTGGCCTCTCTTTGCTGTTTAATCGCAGTGCAACCACGAGGAGTGCAGGGAAGTCTGCCGCAAAACTCACGCGAAGATTCCCCTACCCAGGGGAAAATATGTGCCGCGTGGAACGCGTTTTGCTCCTGTGAGGTTCGCAGTTGCCGATGAAGATCTGAAGAATTTGCCGTGAAAAACAGAAGAAAGAGCCCTTCCCCTTCATCAGGGACGGGCAAACAAGACCTTTGTTTTGAGTGGGTCGCGCCCTTGGCGGGAACTCGGAAAGCCCTGTTACCTCAAAAGCGGTAGAGCCAGGTTTGGGTCAGTCATGGCAGACTGGGAGGGGGTCGAACTGGACTCAGTCAAACCGGACAGTGACTTCGCCGAATTTAGGAAAGCGCGCCAGCGCGACCGATCCGCTGTCAGCCATAGTCTTGCCCGTCCAGCTCCCTGTCGTGATCCATTGCCCCGCCAGCAAGCCTCCGGTGCGGCTCTGGGCCTCGTTGGCCATCCACAGCACCAGACGCAGCAAATCGCCTCCAGCGGCGTTCTTGCCGTTGGCCACGCGCACAAAGCCATCTACATTCATTTCCGCGCTTTCGGTGGCGAAGTCGAATTCCTGCCAACCCTTCGCGGCTGTCCCGGTAATGAACCCGCCATTTGATTGCAAATCCGCAATCGCCGTCAGCCGGTCCACAGCGTCCGGGTTCAGCAGGCCAGATTCGAGTAGTTCGATCGCGGGAGCGCAGCTCTCGATCGCGTCCACCAGTTCCTCCCGCGAGTACGGGGTGGAGCGTGGAGGTAAATCCTTTCCCATCAGGAAGGCGATTTCCGCTTCCACGCCCCGCAACCTCCGCAGGTGCTTCGCAATCCGCTCCCCGCTCTTGCCGAACCCGTCCGCAGGCATAGGGGAATAAAACGGAATCCCGTCCGGGGTGGCTGCGCCTACTTTCCAACCGCCGGCCGTTCCCAGCGCGTCGAGCATCACATCCTGCACGAAGTAAGCCTCTTCCAGTGTCCCGGGACGCAGGGCAGGTGGCAAATCGTCCATCGGTTGCAGGGTTCGCCTGGCTTCCAGCAACATTTCGGCCGCCTGGTGCAACCGGTCTTCCTGAATTCCACTCAAGGTTGTGATCTGCCTGCGATCCATGTATCTCCTTTGGGCGTTCTCATTATGTGGACCTGATGTCGTCGCGGGTTCCGCACACCTTCCATTGTATTAATAGGATTCGTCGTGCGGACGTAACCTGGAGGCAGGGCTAAGCGTCATACTGCCAGCGAACCTATGTTAATAAAGAAAACCAGCGATATTCCGTTCTCTGAAATCACCCCTAAAAATGCCTACCTCAATCGCCGGGCGTTCATGACCGGTGCGGCTGCCCTTGGGGTTGCCGGCCTGCTCGAGCCGCGCGCGGCGATGGCTGCGGATGCCACGAAACTGCCGACAGTGAAGAGCCCGCTTTCTACCCCCGGGTTAAAGCTCACCTCCTATAAAGACATCACCACCTACAACAATTTCTACGAGTTCGGAGTGGAGAAGGGCGATCCATCCCAAAATGCGGGGAAGATGAAGACTCGTCCCTGGAAGGTGACCGTGGACGGTCTGGTAAAGCAGAAGAAGACCGTAACCATCGAAGAGTTGTTGAGCTTCAAGCCGATCGAGGAGCGCGTCTATCGCCACCGTTGCGTTGAGGCCTGGAGCATGGTGATTCCGTGGGCCGGCTATTCGCTCTCGGAACTGATCAACTGGGCCGAACCTTTGCCGAAGGCCAAATATGTGCAATTTCTTTCGCTCGAGGACTTCGCCGTGATGCCGGGCTTGCGGGAAATTAATTTGAACTGGCCGTACTCGGAAGGGCTGCGTATGGACGAGGCGATGCATCCGCTCACTCTGTTGACCTTCGGCTTGTACGGAGAAGTATTGCCCAATCAGGATGGAGCTCCGGTCCGCCTTGTTGTGCCCTGGAAATACGGTTTCAAATCCGCGAAGTCGATCGTAAAGATCCACTTCACCTCTGATCAGCCGAGCACCGCCTGGAACGAAATGGCGCCGCGCGAATACGGCTTTTATTCCAACGTGAATCCCAACGTCGACCATCCCCGCTGGAGCCAAAAGACCGAACGCCGGATCGGCGCATCTCTCTTTGAGCAACGCCAGCCTACACTTATGTTCAACGGCTATGGAGATCAGGTCGCCAGCCTCTACAACGGCATGGATCTGAAGAAGTATTTTTAGGCTGGCCTTTGTACGGCAATCATGAACAAACGCACGCTTGTTGCTCTCAAAGTCGCAGTCTGGCTGGTGTGCCTGGCTCCGCTCGCACTGCTGGTTCTCAACGGGTTCAGAAACAATCTAGGCCCCGACCCGACAGCGACGGTGACGCACGCCACCGGCTTCGCCACCCTTCGTTTGCTGGTGATCTCCCTGGCGATCACTCCACTGCGAAGGCTCTCACCGCGACTTGGCTGGCTGATACGCTTCCGCCGCCTGCTTGGCCTATTTGCTTTTTTCTACGGCTGCCTGCATCTGCTCACTTACCTATGGCTTTACTCCGGCTTCAACGTGGCTGCGATGATCGATGACATTGGCAAACGCCGCTACATTATGGCCGGCATGGCTGCCTGGTTGCTGTTGCTTCCGCTGGCTGCTACCTCTACCAACTGGTCCATCCGCAAGCTGGGGGGGAAGCGCTGGCAGGCCTTGCATCGTCTGGCGTACGTCTCGGCCATCTGCGGCGTTATTCATTATTGGTGGATTGTCAAGAGTGGGGTTCGTACGCCCATCACCATCACCCTGGTGCTTGCCGTGCTTCTGCTGGCGCGCATCGCCTGGTTGACGCGCCAAAGAATCAGCCGGCAAGCGGGGGTTGTCACCGCGGGGTAAGAATCATTCTTCAATCCCTGCAAACATATCCGTTTCCAGCGGAGAAGAACGAAAGCCTCGCGCTGCTGCCAGAAGATATTTTTCCTCGGCGCCGGTTTCCTCAAAGACCACCTTGACCTTAGACAACATCCCGGCTTGCGTCGTGTGCTGCATGAAGGCCTCGAGCTTCTTCGCCTTCAAGTTGCCCAACTCGAGCACCAGCGAGGCGGGCATGAGTGCGATTTTTGGGGCTTCCTCCGCGTCTGGGATTGCCAGAAAGGGGGCGACTCCGTAGTACAGCTTTTGCGCGCGGAAGGGAAGTAAACCCGCGGCGATCTGGCCGGTGGCAAAATTGCTGCGCCCCGCCCAGTGAAAAGCCGCAGTAACAAAGCAGGAGACCATGGTGTGGTCGGGATGCAAATTTACATTGCCATCGCCCCCGAAGGTCAGCACCACATGGGGGCGAAAGCGCCGGATGCGCTCGACCAGAACCGTAGTCACTGCGGCAAAGTCCTGGCGTGCCAAGCCGCCATCCGGATAGTCAAGCACTTCACCCTTTGAGACACCCAGTACCTGCAAGGCAGCGGCAAACTCCTGCCGTCGCAGAGTGGCCAATTCATCGTCGTTGCGTGCCTGGCCCCGGTGCGATCCAGCGCGTCCTTCTGTTAGGCAAACCACGCTTGTTTCTGCGCCGCGCTGCTGGGCCAGCATCAACGCTCCACCAAAGGCTCCGCACTCGTCGTCGGGGTGGGCTGTAAAACACATCAGCCGTAGAGGCAATTGGTCCTCCTGCGTGAACAGTGTAGCTGGGACGGAGGTCGGAGTTATTTTCGGCCAGAGCTGTCGAGTGTTCGTCTCAGCGTATGGACGGAAAAGACGGGCGCAGCCCCTTCCAACGCTCTCCGGCAACAGATCCCGGGTGCCCCACATCTCGCTCGTTTTTCGCGAGATGTGGGATACCACAGATCTAGACCTTAAGTATTGATAGTGAGCGAACACTTTCGATGTGAGCGCGGTGGTATCCCACATCTCGCGAAAAACGAGCGAGATGTGGGGCACCCGGAATCTGTTACTGGTTCAAACTTTGAAGGCGGAAATTAATCCCACGGGAGGCAGTTTTCGGCGACCGGGCGAAAGCTTCTGCGATGCAGCGGAGTCGGCCCGTGCGCCAGCAGAGCCTGTTTGTGCTCTGGCGTGCTGTAGCCTTTGTGAGAAGCAAGACCATACACCGGATAGTCGCGATCCAGTTGACGCATGCGGTTGTCGCGGTAGACCTTGGCAATTACGGAGGCAGCGGCGATCGAGATGCTCAATGAGTCGCCGTAGATGATGCTGGTTTGGGCGCAGGCAAAGTCCAGCCGCAGGGCATCCACCAGCAGGTGGTCAGGGATTGGCGCCAAGCGGCATACCGCAGCCGTCATGGCCACGCGCGTCGCCTGGTAGATGTTAATGCGATCGATGGTCTCGGCATCGACTTCCTCGATCGCAATTGCCAGGGCTCGTCGCTCTACGATGCGTGCCAAACGCTCGCGTTCTTCACGGATCAATTGTTTGGAGTCGCGCAGACCTGGAATGCGGCAGCCCTCAGGGAGAATCACGGCGGCGGCTACCACCGGTCCAAACAAAGCACCGCGGCCGACTTCATCGACACCCGCAACTACCTTGGCGCCGCCAGCGCGGGCAGCCCGTTCGTACCGGTTTCCGCACACCAGCGCCTTCAGCATGCGCATCTTGCGCGCGGCCGGTGAAAGCTCACGCTCCAGCGCTTCTGGATCTACGAGATCCTTATCACTTATGTTTTGCAAAGGTACCGGTCGCGGGATGCGCGCCTTCTTGAGGGGAAGCTGCGTCGGGATGGGCTGTTCTGTATACACCGGAAGTGAAATGCTGCAAATACTCCTGCATCTCCAAAATCGAGTGTAGATCATTCAGCCAACCGGCCACTGAATTAGAAACGTGTTTCCCACAGCTCTCTTGAAGAATTTGCCCAGCGGGAATCAACGAAGCAACGCCCCGGCAGCGGGGCCGCCGGGGCGCGGTTAGCTTTCAGGCGAAGCTTACTTGCGTTCCACTTCCTTCAACCGGGCAGCCTTGCCGCGCAGCCCGCGCAGATAGAAGAGCTTGGAACGCCGCACCCGCGCCGAGCGCACCTTCTCCACTTTGTCGACCACCTTGGAGTTGAAGGGGAAGATGCGTTCGACACCC
This sequence comes from uncultured Acidobacteriaceae bacterium, assembly GCA_963717225.1. GTDB lineage: Bacteria > Acidobacteriota > Terriglobia > Terriglobales > Acidobacteriaceae > PALSA-350. The sequence goes on from CAVQWB010000050.1 coordinate 117,854, forward strand.
TGGCCGAAGCTCATCTTGCGCACGGTGAAACTGCCTTGCGCGCCATTCTTGAGCGCAATGACGATGCCCTCAAACGCCTGGAGGCGTTCCTTATCGCCTTCTTTGATCTTGACTTGTACCCGTACCGTATCGCCGGGCACGAACTCGGGCAGGTCGGTGCGCCGAAGCTTCTCGGCAAGACGCTGCATAACTGGATGAATAGACATAATTGCTTCCTGTCGTGATGGAAAAACGCGGTTACGTCGAAGTTCCTAGTTTACACGGAATCTTTGCTTTGCGCGCCCTCGCCACCCTGTTCGAGGGCGCGCAGAAAGGTGCGATCTTCCGCGCTCAATTCGGCGTGGTCCAGCAAATCCGGCCGGTTGCGAAGGGTCTTGCGCAGCGCTTGCTCCCGGCGCCACCTGCGAATCTGCTCATGGTTGCCGCTGCTCAGCACTTCCGGCACGGCCAGTCCGCGAAACTCGGCCGGACGTGTGTAATGGGGATAGTCCAACAATCCACCGGCGCCGTGAGTCGAACATAAACCTGCCCCCAACCTGGTTTGCAATTGCGCGTCGGAAACGCCGAAACTCTCGTACTCCGTCGATGCGTCGTTCCCAAGGACCCCCGGCAGCAGACGCATGGTGGTGTCAAGCACCACTGCGGCGGCCAACTCGCCACCGGAGAGCACATAGTCTCCGATCGAGAGCTCCTGGTCCGCGATCAGTTCGCTTACCCGTTCGTCGACCCCTTCATAGCGTCCGCACAACAATACGATGCGGTTGGTTTGGGCCAGTTCACGGGCCATGGTTTGGGAAAATCTTCTTCCTTGCGCGGAAAGCAAAATCACCGTCTCCCCCCGCGCCATCCTTTCCGCCTTGGACGGAAGTTGCAAATGCTCAACGGCCTCGGCCAACGGCTCCGGTTTAAGTACCATGCCTTCGCCGCCACCAAAGGGACGGTCGTCCACGGTGCGGTGCCGATCATGCGTGAACTCGCGCAGGTCGTGCACTCCGACGCGCAACAAGTCGCCCTGGATGGCCCGTTTGACTATGCCATGTTCGAAGATGCCGGCGAAAAATCCAGGGAAGATGGTAACGATGTCGAAGCGCATAGCGGTTATTCCGTTTTGTCTCCGGAGGGAGCCTGTGCAGCCATCAGACCAACGGGCAGATCCATCTCCAGCCGTTTGCCTTCGATATCCATCTTCCTCAGGTATGCCCGGACAAAGGGGATGAGCAGTTCATCGCCGCCCGGGGTGCGTATAACTAGCATGGCCGGTCCGGCTCCCTCCGGCTCCACGTCTGTGACCTCGCCTGCGTCGGTGGCGCCCCCGCGGCTTACGTCGATCACTCTCACCCCCAGCAGGTCGCTCACATAGACGGCATCGCCTTCGAGCGGCATGCGCTCTTCGCGCGGAATCACCACTTCGTATCCGCGGAGTTTCTCCGCCTCGACCATGGAATCCACCTGGGAAAATTTCAGCACCACGCGTCCCTTATGGAGCCAATGCGATTCCACCTTAGCTTCCTGCATAGCATCGACACGGGCGCCTGGAGAACGAAGAAATAGCCGCTTGCGCCGGGTGAAGTGTTCTGGAAAGTCGGTAAAGATATCCGCCAGCACCTCGCCCTGACGGCCCTGCGGGCGCACGATGCGGGCAAGCAGCACCCAGCTTTCAGGGGAAGCGGTCATGCGGTTCCCGGGACCAGAGGCTGCGGAAAAAGTCTCTCCTGCGGGAAAATCGTACCGTCAGCGGCTAAAGCCGGATTCATTTCAAAGTAGTTATGTAAGGCCTAAAGGCCGTACCCTTCAAATAGTTGAGTTCTTCCGCAGCCGGACAGAGCTTTTCACAAAGAAAAGGCTCACTTCTCTGCGGCCAGACTGAACCGGTAATCGTGCAACCGTCTTAGGAGTCGGCCGGCCTTCCGGCCTCGTCTTCTTCGAGTATGTCGAGCGTGTAGCGATGGTGCAGCTTCATGCTCACCGCACTCAGAATCGTACGCATGGAGCGTGCGGTTCGACCCTGTTTGCCGATTACCTTGCCCACGTCCGCAGAGGCGACGCGTAGGCGTAGCACCGTGTTCTCATCCCTGGCTACAGCCTGCACCTCTACTGCTTGCGGGTCGTCAACCAGGGCCTTGGCGATTTCTGCGACTAGTTGCTGCATGTTGTCCTGATTCGTGTCTTGCATCATCGTACCGGCCTCTAAAGACCCAACAAATGCAGGCTTGGTTCAGCAATCTGCTGCCAGCCTGAAGTACTTCACAAACAGGCGATGGCTGGGTTCCTTCATGACCGAGCATTAAACCGCTTTTGCGGTGGTTGTGTCCAGAGCGTTTTATGCCGCGGTGGCGGCGGGGCTGTAAGCCGCCAGCAGCTTGGCTACGCGTTCGGAGAGTTGTGCTCCGTTGTTGGTCCAGTGTTCGATACGCTCACGCTTCAAATCGACGGTGGCCGGGTTGGTGCGTGGGTTGTACGTGCCCACCACCTCGATCGAACGGCCGTTGCGGGCGCGGTCTTTCTCAATCACAACAACACGATAATAGGGCTGCTTCCGTGCACCGAAGCGAGCCAGACGAATCATCAACACAGGCGTAAATCCTTTCAGAAACTCTTCCCTGATGGAGTGAAATCCGGGTGGGTTTGGGATCGCGATGGGCGGGCCGGCCAACTTACTTCGGGCTCACTTTCCCAACAATCAAGTATCGCCGGATCCAGCGCATTGCGCAAGTTTCCCGTCAGCGCAAAGCCAGTGGCTACGGGGCCTTATTCTAGGCGACAGCGTCCAGATAGCTGGGGAAGAGAGGGGTTGAATATTCCTGGATGAAGGCTGTGAGCCGGACCAGCATTGAGCTGTAGGTCGCCACGGCGCGGTGGGCATTCACCGCAGCTCCAACCGAGGATGCAGAAACCACGTACTGTGCGAGGGCTAATAACACACATAGCCGGATTTGAAAAGCGTCACTGCGCAGGCCTTCGAGCATCTCTTGATCGACACCCTCACCGTGCTCAGCGGCGTAATCTGCCAGCTGAACGAGGACCGGGGAGTTTTTATACATTGCCCACAGCCCTTTGGAGCCCTGAATGCGCTGCCACACATCTTTTGTGGTCACCTGGATTTCGCTCTTGTACAGAAACTGTTCGGAGATTTCTTCGATACCCCAGTCGTTACAACGCAACTGACTGATGATCCCGTTCCAGGTCTTGGCACGACGCTTCATCTGTTGCCGGCGCCAAATTCCGGCGTAGGCGATTAAAAGGGCAGTAAGTATTACCTGTAGCAGCGGCAATATCATGTCTTTATTTCACCTGCATCCGTACCAGCGCCGTACGTGCGAGCTTTGCCCGCCCAGCAAGTGTAACCAAAAACTGTTCCATTTGTGGACTGAATTCGCGCCGGCGTACCTCTTTAGTTGTAAATGCCCACACTAAAAAGCCGAGTTCGAGTGTAAAAGCTACCACCCGAACCCCCTCCAGGTCACTGGACCCGCCGGAGTAGCGTTCCACCAGGCTCACGATCAAATCCACCGCGCTGTAAAAGGAGAGGGCCGTGGCCAGCTGCAAAACCTTATTTTTCCAGCCGATGCCCAGCAACTGGGCGAAGGCGGCTGTAGCCACAAATATCATCATTCGCAGCAAACCCACCGTGAGGTCGAGGGGGACCTTGACGTCCTGGACCCTGTTGCCCGTGTTGTCCAGATGCCAAGCCAGAAGAACGCCAGCCATCAGGGCAAGGGCAACCGCTCCAACAAAGACACGAACGCTTCCTTGCGGTAGCGAGGCGTGGACCGGGCGCAGAACATTCCATGCAATTTCGAAAAGAACGCCCAACTCAAGCAGGTACTGCAACGGCAGTAGCGCGAAGGCTATGGAGCGAGCCACATGGATCGGGTACAGGACCATGAGCGTGCCGATGCCCGCGTCATTGAGCAGACCGAAAGCAATGTAGAGGGTGAAAACCGGGAAGACCTTATATTGACGGCGTGCGATGAGTACGACGAACAGCGTAATCTCTGCTATCAGGCCTAGAAGACTGAATGCCGAATATAGCCCTTGCAGAGTCATGTTGCACCTTGGTAGATGCAGAATAGCTCTGCAGAGCCCGGTTCGCAAAGACTAGCTTCGCCTAAATGGCTTGGCGGGTTCCCGATTGCGCATCAGAGCCACGCCCCAGCAGAGATCGAGCTGAGAGTAAGCAAATGCTACTTCGCGGGTCGATAGATCGTCAAGAGATGGGATGGGGAAGGCCCTTCACCCAACTGGAGAACCTACCACCAAAGGCGCCAAAGGACCGGCGTGGCATGGCAGAGGTGGACAAAGCGATCAGCCGAACCAAAGGCGCCAAAGGACCGGCGTGGCGTGCGCAGAGGCGGACATAGCAATCAGCCCAGCTACCGTGAGAGCGCGGATCAGAGTCAATTTCATTGGAAACTCCTGTGTGCGCAGGTGGCGCGTATGCAGATATTACCGGCGGGGATGCCTGGCTGCTACAACTTTCGTGTGATTATTACTAAGTATATACGCCAGGGCACAGGTAATGCGAGGGCGCACCGGATGTTGTTCGCTTCTTTGGGGTCTAGCAGACGGTTCGCGAGAATTTCCGGTGAAGTAGTCAAACCGAAGGCACTACGAGGCGTAACTTTAGTACTATCAGGGCCAAGGAGGTGGCCTTTTTAGGGGATTCCCGTACTTCCAGGTTCTGATTATTATCAGGGCATGGATATCTCTACCGCAGTCGCAACCGAACGTCCAGTCGAACTCCGGGCTGCGGTTCGCTTCCCTCTATGCGTGCCGATTACCATTTCCACCGAAGCGGGAGACCTTCCGGCGGTTACCGAAAATATTTCCGCCAATGGTGTCTTGTTTGAACTGGCCACGTCTTTAGTGGTGGGCAGTATCGTGAGTTTCACCATCAAGATGCCGGCCGAGGCGATGGGCACCCCCACCGATGTTGTATTGCACTGCACCGGCCGCGTGGTACGCTGCACACCAGATGTAAAAAAAGATGTAAAGACGACGCATGTCGCTGCAGTTATCGACAAGTATCACTTTAGTCACTGAAGCTATTTTGGTCTTTGAACCTATGGTATCTGCCAAACCTGAATTCTCCGATGCCGGTCCAACTGACGGCGCATTCGAACCCGACGAGGGTGCTGACAACGCTGCGATACGAATCGTTCTTGCCGATTCGCAAGCAATCTACCGGGTAGGAATTCGGAAGATTTTTGCGCTCGAAGACGATATCCGTGTGATCGCACAGGTTGACACTCTGGCCGGACTTCACGGCGCGATCCAACGCTTTCCAACCGACATGATCCTGCTCGAGGGTAATTTGATCGCGGGCACGGTCGATGCTATTCCCGAGCTGGTGCGGCGTGCGCCGCAGCTGAAGATTATTGTCCAGTCGGCCCAGAATGATGAATCCAACACCGTCGAGCTATATCGGCGTGGTGTTCGGGGCATCATCCCCCGGTCTATCTCGCCCGACCTGCTGGTCAAGTGTGTGCGCAAGATCGCAGCCGGCGAGACCTGGATCGACAACCAGTCGATCAACTGGGTCATCGAGGCATATCGGTCGCAGGCGACTGCGCTGACCAGCCCTCGCACCCAACCGCGCCTTTCACCCAAGGAGCTGGCCATCATCACCTGCATTACCCAGGGGAAGCGCAACAAGGAAATTGCTTACCAGCTCGGTACGACTGAGCAGGTAATCAAGAACTATCTGCGCAAGGTCTATGACAAGCTTGGCGTCTCTGACCGGCTCGAGCTTGCGCTCTATTGCCTCCATCATCAGCTGCACAAAAAAGCAGCCGGGACGGTGCCTGCGACCACCCCGGTTACCGAGGCGCTCGCGGGTAAATAACGGCGAGCCGGAGGCTGCATTTCTCGCTGTGTCACCAGCCTTTGAGTATCCACATCGCTCTCGTTTCTTGCGCGATGTGGGTACACTCCGGGGCTGTCGTCAATCCACAACAAGACAGGTTCAAGATACTTGGCGTGTTAACGCCGGACACCGAACAGCATCCAGAGGATCAGGCTGGCCAGCGCAGCAAAGAAAATCAGCAGAAAGCCGCCCAGCGTCAAAGCCACCGTGCGCTGCTGTTCCGGCTTCGGTTTGGTTATGCCAAAGGCCCCGACGAAGCTCTCTACCAGAAAATTCAACAATTTCATGAAGTGCCGGACCCCGGCGTTTTCGCAATAAGACCTTATCGAATTAAACAACTAAATCATCGTCCCGGCCAGCTGTGTTAGGCTCAAAAATCAGCTTTACGGGGTGACGTCTGCCGTGAGTGATAGTGAAACCTTGCCGGACCCCGCCCGCGAAGTTCTGGATGAGCCTCATCTGAATGCCGAAGAGCTGGAGCGGGAAATAGGCGATTCCGAAGCCTGGGATGAAGCATCAGAAGTTACCGGTGAGGATGAACTCTAAACCTGGTAGAACGTAACCGATCAGATACGGTTACAAATGGATTACCAGGGTTTCCGGAGAGATTACGTCTGAGGCCTCTCCCAGGTGCCCGATTCCGCGGCTCGAAAAACCGCTTCAATCACCGCCATGTTTTTGATCGCGTCCGTGAGGGGAACGGGCACTGGAGTGCCTTCCCGCACGGCTCTGGAAAACACGTCACCTTGAATCGTGTATTGGTCGCAGATAGGAAAGGTTTCTACGGTGATGCCGCCTCCCACGAGATCCCGCCCGTCGTCGATGAAAATCCGGCATGGCCGGTCATTGGGAGCATTAAAGGGGATTTCGATTTCGATGCGGCCTTTCGTCCCCAACACCTGCATTCGTTGATATGGGACAAGCTGCGTGCTACAGGTAAACGTCGCGTGCCCCGAAGGGAACTCGAGTATGGCCGAGGTCAACCGGTCCACTTGGAACGTGGGACATTTCTCCAGCACACTTGACACCCGCAACGGCTCTTCCCCAAACAGAAAACGCGAGGTATTGATGGGGTAGCACCCAATGTCCATGAGTGCCCCACCGCCGCACTCAGGAATGTTGCGGATGTTTTTAGGGTCGGTGTTGAAGTAGCTGAAGAAGCCCTGGATGGAACGCAATGCGCCAATGCGGCCGGACGCAATCAGCTCCCGTGTGCGCAGCCACTGCGGATGCGTGCGGACCATGAAGGCTTCGCCAATCGTTACCCCGGTGCGCTGCTGCACTGCGAGCAGGTTTCTGGCTTCGGCAACCGTCATGCTGATCGGCTTCTCGCACAGAACATGCTTTCCCGCCTCGGCAGCCTTGATCGACCAGGGAACATGAAGCTGGTTCGGCAGCGGATTGTAGACTGCTTCAATCTGAGGGTCGGCAAGCAGCTCTTCATACGAGCCATAAGCTTTCGCGATACCCAGAGCGCGGGCCACTTCTTCAGCCTTGTGGAGGTCGCGTGAGGCGATCGCACTCACCTCAACCCACTCCCCCTTTTGCATGGCCGGCACGACTTTCTTAACCCCGATCCCCGCCGTGCTCAAAACTCCCCAACGAACTTTATTTGGCATACCCGCAAATGATACCCGGAAAGCGAATAGATCGAGATTCGTTGCCGCAATTTCTGCAGGAAAAGTTGGACTCTATTTCTGCTTGCGCTGCCACACCGGATCGCGTTTCTCCAGAAATGCGCTTAATCCTTCGTGGAAGTCGGGACTGTTGCGGATCTTTTCATTCCATCGCATGGCGCGTGCCAGATCGCGATCGAGGCGTTCCTTGGCGAAAGAGGCCAGCAGTTTTTTGACCGCGCTCATCGATTCCGGACTGTTCCGGAGTAACAGTTCTGCCAGACCACGCACGCGTGACATCAGCTCGCCCTCCGCCACTACTTCGGTCACCAACCCCTGCGCGAGGGCTTCGCCGGCGTTCAGGATCCTGCCCGAGAGAAGCAGACTTTTGGCCTTCTTTTCGCCAATCATCTCCAGCAGAAATACGGAGACGATGGCGGGAATAAAACCGATTCTTACCTCCGTGTAACCAAACCTGGCTTGTGGCGCGGCGAGGGTAAAGTCACATAAAGTCGCAAGTCCTGTGCCTCCTGCAATGGCTGGACCATTGACCGCGGCAATGGTTGGTTTATTCAGCTCGTACAGCCGGCGCATCATCCACATGGTCGATTCGGCGTCCGCCCGTTGATCTTCCGGGCGCTCATCGGTGAGCGACTTGAGATTCTCCAGGTCCATGCCTGAACAGAAGGCGGTTCCGGCGCCGGTCAGCACCACCACGCCGCATGGGCAGTTCGCCGACTCGCCAAGCGCATGTGTAAGCTCCGCAATCATCTGCGGATTCAAGGCATTTCTGCGCTCGGGCCGGTTCAGGGTAATGGTGTGGATGCCGTCCGCTTCCTTGATTTCGAGCGTTGCGTAATGGATGGCCACGGTTCTCGATGCTCCTCAATGCTTTTATAGCTGCTGGCCCCACATTCACAGTGAAAATGCTTTAGCCTGCCACGTTACCGAAACGATTGCTGATGGAGCGGCCCATGGCCAGCAACTCGTCCAATGGGCCAAGGCGAGGGAGGTTCGCACCCAGGTTGCTCAGCTCGGTGATGGCTGCCTCGGTCGGCACATTGCCCACCAGCGCATCCTGGGCGAAGGGACAGCCGCCCTGTCCACCCAAGGCCATGTCCAGACGCCGGCAGCCCGCCTGGTACGCCGCTGCTACCTTCTCCGGGGCCTGCCGTGGGCTGGCGTGCAAGTGGGCCCCCAGCTCAAGCCCGGGGACCTCTGCGAGCACTGCATCCAGCAGCGAACTGATCTGTGCCGGTGTGGCCACACCGACTGTGTCGGCCAGCGAGATCTCCGTCAGGCCCAGTTCTTTCAGCGTATGGCAGGCAGTGATCACGTCCTCTTGCTGCCAGGGGTCCCCATAGGGATTGCCAAAGGCCATCGACAGATAGGCCACCATGCCCAAGCCGGCTCCCATTGCCTGCGCGCTTATCCTTTCGAGCGTTTGGCATGCCTGCCGCAGTGTCTGTCTCTGGTTGCGCTCAAGGAACGTGGCCGAGAGGGAATAGGGAAACCCTAAAGTGCTTACAGTTCCGGCCGCAATGGCCCGCTCCGCACCTTGCTGGTTGACCACGATGCCAATTATCTCCACAGAGCTGACTGGGCCCAGTAAGGCCAAGACGCGCTCCGAATCGGCCATTTGCGGGACTGCGGCCGGGGAGACGAAAGAGACAGCGTCAATATGTGTGAAGCCGGCGCGGATAAGAGCGCGCAGGTAATCTGCCTTGACCTCTGCGGGAATGTGTTGCGGCATGCCCTGCCAGGCATCGCGAGGGCACTCGATGATCTTAACCGGCTCGATGGTCACTGTGGCCTGTCTCCGGGCGCCTACGCGTGCGCCAGTATCCACAGCACGCCGAAGCCCAGCAGGTGGATCGCCGCGACCTGCATCAATACCACCCACAGCGACTTCCACCTCATGGCTACACTTGCATACAAGCCGTAGAGGGCCCATTGCGAATACAACATGATCTGCGACCAGTTGTTGCTCGTCGGTTCAGAGAGGCCAAGCTGGGGCTGCTTGAGCAGCAGCGCATAGGGGTAAAGCAGCTTCAGCCGGAGCAATCCATCCGCACCCATCAGAGGCAGTATCTCCGCCATCTTTACCGCTGCGAAGGTGATCGCGATCCCTGCCAGCAGAGGCCACCAGGCCACCCAGCCGGCTGCCTTTCTTTTTCTGTTGCGGGTTCCCGACCTTTTAGGACGCGTCAATGTCTGCGAACTCATGATCCGAGAATACCGCCGCGTGTGGGGGAAGGTGGTGCAAACCTGCCGGCCGCCGAGGCCGCGCACCTTTCTGATCACATCGGAGCCGGGTAGAGCGCCTGTGAAGCATGTCACGCAGGGATGGGCTCTACAGCCTGCGAAGCGGCACGCCTTTGAGGTTTCGTATGTAAGAGAGGCGTCATAGATCGAAGTCCCGGAAGGGACGCTGAACTTAGCCCAGGACGTGACCGTCGCTGGTGCTTAGTACCAGGGACCTGACTAGTCCGCCGGGACCGCTGAAGCCCGTCCCCTGAGTCTGGCCGTCCTTTACGGGACTGCGATTGTTTATATCTACCCAGGACTGTCGTACTGGGCTGAGTAGACGTCCCTTCGGGACTTAGAGCACGAGTTCTCGTCACATCCTCTAAAGCCCGTCATCAAGTCGATGCCCTGGTACAGAGCGGCTAAACTCGCGCTGAACAAGGGACTTTTTCTGCAGCCTGTAGAAACTCCACTGGTATGGCTGAAGCCGTACTTATGGCCTGAATGCTCGACCCTACCTGGGGACGAGAAAGCTGTCGGGAATGGGAGCTTCGTCGGATTCCTGGCGCTTGTTCAGACCGCCGTAGCGGCGCTCGCGGCGCTGGTAATCGGCAATGGCCTCGAGCAGATGTATACCTCGAAAATCGGGCCAGAAGCGTTCGGTGACGTAAATTTCGGAATACGCCATCTGCCACAGGAGAAAATTGGAGACGCGAAATTCGCCGCTGGTGCGAACGACCAGGTCGGGGTCAGGCATGTGGGCGGTGTAGAGGTGACGGCTCACGTCTTCTTCGCCGATGTGCTCGAGCGAAAGATTCTTGGCGGCGGCTTCCCGGGCGAGGGCTCTGACGGCATCTACCAGTTCCGAGCGCGCGCCGTAATTGAGCGCCAGAGTCAGGACGGTGCCGTTGTTGCGCGCGGTGGCTTCGGCAGCCCACTGCATCTTCTCCTGCACTTCGGAGGGCAACTCATGGGTGCGGCCGATGTAGGCGATGCGCACATTGTTATCGTTCATGCGTTCGACATTGTCTACCAGATAAGAGCGCAGCAGACGCATGAGGAAGTTAACTTCGGTCTTGGGGCGGCGCAGGTTGTTTTCCAGCGAGAAGGCGTAGAGCGTCAGCCAGGGGAGATTGATGCGCGAGGCGGTCTCGACTACATACTGAACCGACTCCGCACCTTGCTGATGGCCGAGAAAGCGCCTGAGGCTGCGCTTGCCCGCCCAACGCCCGTTGCCGTCCATGATGATGGCTACGTGGTGCGGCAAGCGAGCCGGGTCCAGTTGGTGATAGACGGCCTGCTCTTCGGGGGATAATTCGGTTACGCGGCTCGGTGGCAGGAATCGCAAAACGATTGCCTTTCCTTACGACCGTAGCATATGGTCCCCTCCCCCCGCAAAACCGCTCAGCGACCGCCGCAGCGGGGGGTAGTACCAACACTTCAGGCGGGAAAGGCCGCAGCTCAGGCGCTTCTGCGGCGGCCCAATGCCAGATCGCGCACCTGGTTGAGGAACATCGAGCGCTGCAACGAATCCATCTGTGCGATGTACGGTGCGAGTTCGGCCAGGAACGGATCACCGAGGATCGACGCTGTCTCTTCATGTCTGCGGCTGCGCGCATCACGAAGCAGATTACAGATGTCGATCTCGAGTGCCGCGGCCAACCGAGCCAGTGAAGACAGGGTCGGCATCGCCTTGCCGTTCTCGATTTTGGAGATATAAGTGCGCGGCACTTGCATGCGGCCGGCAAGCTGGCGTTGGCTCAGATTGCGGCCTTTGCGAAGATCGCGCACCGCACGCGCCACCTGAAGGCCGTTATCTTCGGCTACGGCTTCTTCCGGCTCTCCCGCGAATTGCGGAACGAGCCGTTCCGGTTCTTCGACTTCGAGCGGTTTGTGGCAGCGCCTACATAGAGAATTCGCAGTGCGAAACTGAACCAGGGTGCAGCGTTCACACCGAAGAACCTCTCGCGCCTCGACGGTTGCTAAGGTAGTTGCCATAATTTTGTGACGGAGCGCCAGAGCAAGGCGATCCTGGTAAGAAGCGCCGCTTTTTAGATCACCTTGACACCCTCGCGCCAAGTATCCGTTTAACGACGGTCCCTACCTGATTCATGATTACAGTGATGCAGGGTATCCTTAATGTCAAGTTAAAAAGTAGGGTCAAAGCGGAAAACGTGGTACGAATTTCGGAAGAAAGCCTAAGAAACACGGAGCATGACGGCTATCTGTGTAAAAAGATTTGAAATGACCGGAACAAAATATACGCGAACCGAAGCCTGGACTCTGCTCAATCAGTTCACCCAATCATCGGGTTTGCTCAAGCATGCGCTCGCTGTTGAGGCCTGTATGGGCGCTCACGGCGACCAGCAGGCTACCAGTCGCGAGCTTAGCGGAGATGAGGCCGAAGGGTTGCGCGAGACCTACCGCATCACCGGTTTGCTCCACGATTTTGATTACGAAAAATATCCCAGCGTTGAAGAACATCCCTTCGTCGGAAACAAAATTCTCACCGAGCAAGGATGGCCGGCGGAGATTCGCGAAGCGATCATGGGACACGCTCAGTACTCCGGTGTAGCGAGAACAACACATCTCGCCAAGGCCCTCTTTGCGTGCGATGAACTGGCCGGTTTTCTGACTGCTGTCGCGCTGGTCAAACCGACCAAATCGATCTTCGACGTAGACGTTCGAAGTGTGCGTAAGAAGATGAAAGATAAGGCTTTCGCACGCGGTGTACACCGCGAAGACATAGTTTCAGGGGCGCAGGAACTGGGCATCGAACTCGACGCACACATCGCCTTCTGCATCGCCGCCATGCGCAGCCACGCCGAGCTGTTGGGCCTCAATGGCGTGACGGCTTCGTCCGCCCTTCCGTGAGCCTTTTTCTTCTCTCTTTGAATAGAGTAAGCAGTTCGATTCGGCTGCCTCAGGTATGAGGGGAACCGTCTTATTGGTAACTATAACTGTGTCTTTATCGGGTCGAAGGTAACCTGCCTTCACCTGCGGCATCAAGATCGATTTCTGATCATTTCCAACTCATGAGCGATGGAGTGAAATGTCAGGCACCCGATATTCGGGGAACAGAATTTCTTTACCCATGCGCGCGACAGGCGCAGTTGGCCAGGTATTTTTTGCCTTCGCGGATGCTTGATTCTTAGCTGCTTTTTTTTGTGCGGATTCGCGGATGGAAGAGGAATGCGCTAACACCTTGGTGTTATTGGCGGGTGTGATTCATTGGGCGCCGCGATACTGTTCTGAGCGCAGAGGATCGGTGTTTTCGGGCGCCTGGGGATCGATGGCAAAGTCGAAAACTTCGCCCTCTGCAAAGCCGGGGCTGGCGGGCAAAGGAACAAGCGCATACTCGCCCGGCGCGAGAACTTGCGTTGGAGACAGCCGGTACCAATCCGTCGTTCCCACCCGTTGCTGCTTGATGCCAATCACATCCGAATACTGGCCGTCCCCATGTTTGGCCTGCTGCTTGAGCTGCGCCATGGCGTCTTTTGTTACCTCGCGCCGCTGGGTTTCGACGGTCAGGCGGACCACTACCAAATCGGAGCGGCCATTGTCGCTGCCGGAGACCCCGCGCAGAAAGAAAAGAGGAGCCGGGTCGTGCACCCTAACCAGAGCTGCCTCGCCCTTGAATTCAATCGTACGTCTCATCTTGAGCGAAAAGCCGGAGTCATCCGCTGTGGTGTCCGGGGGCTTTAACCGGACCAATTCACGTACGCCCTTCCAGGTATCGAGAGCCCAAACATGCCCGTAGGTCGGGAGCTGGAGACCTTCCGCCACGCTGATGTCATCGGAAGAAACGCTCTCCCGCGGCGTCACCTGGGCATGACTCAGGACGAGCGCGCTGAAGCCGAATATCAAAGCCAAGGGAAGAGTGCGATGAGATTGCATGTTCCTTACTTGTTCGCGATGACCGCCCAACCATCCTAGTGTGCTATCGCCGAATTTGCACTCTGTCCCCGCAAACAGACCCTGGGTGCCCCATATCTCGCTCGTTTTTGGCGAGATATGGGATACCACGAACGTCGACCACTCGCCTCTAGAGAATGAATCGAAAGCTTAAGGGCGTCTTGAGGGCCTGTCAATCAAGGCCACGCAATCAAGGCGATACGTTCGAAGGCCACAAATGAGGGGTTAAGTGCGAGGGCAAGAGGGCACAAACCGGCGCAAACGCATCGCTGAGGAGCAGAATTGGTGGGGGATTAGAACCTAGAAGGTGTAAAGCACGTAGCCGGCAAGCAGAGCGAAAACAGTCATAACCAGGATTGCCTCCAGCTTTTCGTAGTTCGAACCGGCACCGCTGAAGTGGTAGCGTGCAGGCTTCTTGGGGTCGTATTGGATCGATAAATGTTCGCCTACAGAATACGGCGCGATATGGGGCGTCCCATGATGACAGAATTCCCCATGATTCACTTGTCCATGATCGCCCGTTTGATAGGTAAACTTGACTTGGTAATGGCCCGCAAAGCCCCCCAAGTGGTCGTGGAGTCGCACCCAGTCACATGAGTCCACGGTCGCGTCGGTAGTGGGCCAGGAATGGGCAGGAGTGAGCTTCCAAAGCAGGTTAGCCATAACGATCTCTTTCGATAGGAGCATCTTTTAGCCATTGGGGTTGGCTAAAAGATAATCTGCGTGCAGTATGTCACGTTTGGGGGATGTTGGAAAGAGGGAAATTGTGTCATAGGTAATTGCCACCCTTTTGAGAGTGCGATTTGCCGGTTGTCTAAGCCAAACAGCGGCTGAGATGCTATGCTGGCGAGTTTCCTATGGCCGGCCCAAACCAAGACCAACCCGTTACCCCGTTCGCGGCTGAGCCGTTGTTCTCCAACGCCCTCGCCTCCACCCTTGATCCGCAGACGCGCAAGAACCGCACCAATATTGCTGGGATGGAAGCGCTTCTGCTGGCTCTCCGGCAGCAGGAGGACTCCATCCGCCAAGGCGGGGGCGCGAAGGCAATCGACGCTCAGCATGGAAAGAAGCGGTTGACGGCCAGAGAGCGGCTGGCCTTGTTACTTGATCCCGGGGAAGAGTTTCTGGAACTGGGACTGTTTGCCGCCTTTGGCATGTATGAGGAGTGGGGTGGCGCAGCCGCCGCAGGGGTAGTGGCCGGTTTAGGTTGGGTCGCGGGGCGGCTGGTGATGGTGATTGCGAATGACGCTACCGTGAAAGCCGGCGCGTTCTTCCCCATGACTGCCAAGAAGGTATTGCGGGCCCAGACGATAGCCATGGAGAACCGGATTCCCACTATCTATCTGGTTGATTCTTCAGGCGTGTTCCTGCCCTTGCAAGAGGATGTATTTCCCGACCAGGACGATTTTGGACGAATTTTCCGCAACAACGCCGTGATGAGCGCCAAGGGTATCCCGCAGATGACAGCCATTATGGGCATGTGCGTGGCCGGCGGCGCATATCTGCCGGTCATGACCGACCACGTTTTGATGACGGAAGGTAGCGGCCTTTTTCTGGCTGGACCGGCCCTGGTACAAGCGGCAATCGGCCAGAAATATTCAGCAGAGGAGCTGGGTGGCGCCACCATGCACGCCGAAATTTCGGGCACCGTGGATTTCAAGGAGCCCAATGACCATCTGTGCCTGGCGCGGCTTCGTTCCCTGGTCTCGAGGCTGGGCCATGGGCCAGGGGCGCCGTTTGACCGGGCAGCCTTCGATCCGCACGGGGACGCGCCCAAATTTGCGCCCCAGGACCTTTATGCCTTGCTTGACCCGGACCCGGCAAAGGGAGCGGGCAACAGCTACGACATACACGAGGTCATCGCTCGGATTCTCGATCGGTCGCAATTCGACGAATACAAGCCGGATTACGGGAAGACCGTGGTTTGCGGTTACGGGCGGATTGGCGGCTTCGCGGTCGGGATCGTTGCCAACCAGAAGACGCATCAAACGCATACCAGCCAGACCGGGGAAAAAAGGGTAGAGTTCGGGGGCGTGATCTATGCCGAGAGTGCCGAGAAGGCGGCGCGCTTCATCATGGACTGCAATCAGACCCTGATTCCCCTGATCTTTCTTCATGACGTGAACGGCTTCATGGTGGGCCGGGACGCGGAGTGGAGTGGTATCATCCGCGCTGGTGCGCAGATGGTCTCGGCCGTGGCCAACTCCACGGTACCCAAAATCACGGTAATCCTGGGCGGTTCATTCGGCGCCGGCCATTACGCAATGTGCGGAAAAGCATACGACCCACGATTTCTTTTTGCCTGGCCGACTGCCCGTTACGCTGTGATGAGCGGAGCCTCCGCGGCCAGCACGCTGGTGGAGATAAAAATCCGCCAGTTGGAACGTGGTGGAAAGCAACTAAGCGAAGAGGAAAAAAGCCAGGTCTTAGACTCCATCAAGTCCAGCTACGATGAGCAAACAGATTGCCGTTACGCGGCCGCCCGGCTGTGGGTGGATGCAATCATCGATCCGGCGAAGACGCGGGACGTCCTCTTGACGGCGCTCAAAGCAGCAGCCCTTAATCCAGAGGTTGAGAAGTTCAATCCAGGTGTCATCCAAACTTAGTTTTTTCAGGTACAACGTTTTTAACTAACTCGCGAAGGGTGCCCCAGGTCTCGCCCTTGAGACCTGGGATCCTCGTAGCAAAGGCCAGTCGAGCCGGCCGTGATGTGCTTCCCAAGAATTCAGAATGAAGCCATTCGCGAACGTCTGCCGTGTATTCTGCTTGAAATCATGAAAAGGGTCATTACGGCAGCCGTCCTCATCCCTTTGGTCTTGCTGCTCTTGCTCAAGGGATCCTTTCTAGTGCTTGTGGCCGCAACCGCCCTGGTCGCCGAACTTGCCACGTGGGAATACCTGTCTATCGCCGCCGTTCACGGATTTCGACGCAGTTTGGTTATGGTCTCCATCGCGGTCCTCTTCGCCGCAACCTTCGGCAGTCCGACCCTCATCTTGCCGGCGATCGGCCTTTGCAGTCTTCTCCTCATCATTGTTTGCTGCTTTCGTTCACCGCTCGAGCGCGTTCTGGCTGATTCCGCGTTTTCACTTTTCGCGGTCTTCTACATCGGTTTAAGCCTGGCCACGTTGCCGCTGCTCTGGATACAACCCGACGGTCCCTCCCTCCTGATCTTCCTGTTTTGCATCGTTTGGACCGGCGATATTGCCGCCATGTATGTCGGTCGCAATTTCGGTCGCCGCAAGCTGGCGCCGCAGATCAGTCCAAATAAGAGCTGGGAGGGAAGCGCTGCATCGGTCGCCGGGAGTCTCCTCATTGCCGCCGCTCTGGTCGCGTTAGAACGGGAGTTGGAGAGCAGGTCTATCTTCGCCCTCCATTTTGACGGCCCCCTGGTTCGCTGGCTGGGCCTGGCTATCGTGTTGAATCTCTTCGCCCAGGTGGGCGATCTGGTCGAGTCTGCGATCAAACGCGGGGCGGGAGTGAAAGATTCGGGCGCCATGCTTCCGGGCCATGGAGGTATCCTCGATCGCATTGATGCGCTGCTCCTGGCCGCGCCCGCCCTGTGGTACGCTCAGTGGATTCAACAGTTTTTCAGAGCAGGCTAGCTTGCGTTGAAGCACATTTGCATCCTCGGTTCTACCGGTTCCATCGGAACCAGCACCCTCTCCATCATTGAGCGTTATCCGGAACGATTCGCTGTTGCCTCGCTCGCCGCAGGCAGCAATTTGGATTTGGCGTTCGCCCAATGCCAACGATGGCGCCCTCTGGTCATCTCTGTAGCCAACGAACAGCTGGCTGGCCAGTTGGCGGCGCGACTCAAGACCGCAGGCATCGCAACCGAGGTGGTGTACGGCAGCGCGGGAACGGTGCGTGCCGCCACTCTATCTCAGGTGGATTTCGTGGTCTCGGCGATTGTCGGCCTGGCCGGCCTCGAAGCTACTTATGCCGCAGTGGCTGGAGGGAAGCCGGTTGGCTTGGCCAACAAGGAAGCCATGGTTGCCGCCGGAGAGATCCTGACCCAGCTGGCACGCCAGGGTAAAGTGCCCCTGCTGCCGATCGACTCTGAACACAACGCCATCCACCAATGCCTCCGGGGAGGGGAGGCACAGGAAGTGCGCCGCATCTGGCTGACCGCGTCCGGCGGTCCCTTCCGCCAGCTTCCCATGGACCAGTTTCAGTTCGTCACCGTGGAACAGGCGCTGCGCCACCCTACCTGGGTCATGGGCCGGCGGGTCACCATTGATTCCGCCACTCTGCTCAACAAGGGGCTCGAAATCATCGAAGCTTGCCGTCTGTTCGACCTGCCGCCGTCCGCGGTTCGGGTGACCGTACACCCTCAATCGGCCGTGCATTCGCTGGTGGAGTTCGTCGACGGCAGTATCCTGGCGCAGATCTCGGTGACCGACATGCGGCTGCCCATTCTGTACGCGATGAGCTTTCCCGAACGAGTTCCCAGCGAATTGACCTTTGACATGGCGTCTTTGGGCCAATTGAGCTTCGAACCTCCCGATTTTGGCAGATTTCCCTGTCTTCGCCTGGCTTACCAAGCCGCCGAAGCCGGTGGCGCCGCCTGCATCGCCCTCAACGCGGCGGATGAAGTTGCCGTAGGGGCATTCCTCGAAGGCACCATTCCCTTTACCAGCATCCCGCGTACAATTGAGACAGTTCTTGAGGTTACGCCGCCGAGGCATCCTGAGACCATCCAGGAAGTGTTGCAGTTGGATCAGGAAGCACGGCGGGTGGCCCACAACGTGGTATCAGGTTTTTCGCCGGTTCTCCGTTGAAGTGTTTCACTGCGTGCGTTTTGGGCCAGAAAGTCGCCATGCTCACCGCAGACGGTTCATTCCAGTCAATACTCCGGTAGTTCGGTGCTCAGCAGACTGGATCCGGCAGAGAGGCAAATGAGCGGATTGCTATGTCCTTTTTCTTAACCAGCACAGTTTCCATGCTTGTTGTGCTCGGCATCATGGTACTGGTGCATGAGTTTGGCCACTTCGCCGTCGCGAAATTGTGCGGCGTGCGGGTCGAGGTTTTCTCGATAGGCTTTGGCAAGCGTCTATTCGGCTTTCGCCGCGGTGACACCGATTACCGGCTCAGCCTGCTGCCACTCGGCGGGTACGTCAAAATGTCGGGGGAATCTCCAGGCGAAGAGTCGACCGGGGACCCGGCGGAGTTTAATGCCCACCCCCGCTGGCAGCGTATTCTCATCGGCTTGGCTGGTCCAGTGTCGAACTTTCTGCTTGCGCTGCTGCTCATGACTGGCTTCTACATGATGCACAACGAGGTGGAGGCCTTTCGCTCGCAGGCGGCTTACATCGATTTCGTTTCTGATCACACCGCTGCATCCAACGCAGGACTCAAGGCGGGCGACGTCATTACCCGCTTCGATAACGTCAACAACCCTACCTGGGAGCAGGTGTCGATCCGTGCCGCCATGAATGTGGGGCAAACCACTCCGGTTGATGTCAAGCGCGATGGGCAGATCGTCAACACCCAGTTGATGGTCCCGAGCCCTCACGGAGGTGACGACTTTGACTTCGACACCATCGGGTTTGTGCCTCGGATGCAGGACGACCCTATCCGCGTCCGCCAGATCGAAGCCGGTATGCCGGCAGCTAAGGCCGGCCTACAGGCTGGCGACCAAATTCTCTCCGTCGATGGACTGACGCTCCACTCCGTCGACGCCATGCTTGCCTTTCTGCAGCAGGGCAACGGCCGCCCTATCCAGCTGACCGCACTGCGCGACGGCCATACCTTCCAGGTTACCTTGCAGCCCATCATGGCGGACGAACCCAATGGGCACAGACTCTTCCGAATTGGCTTTGCTCCCAACCTGCCGCCGTTCAAGATCCAGCAGCTTCCGCTCCCTGCGGCCTTGAAGCAGTCGGTTCATTTCAACCTGCGCTACTCCGGCCTGATCATTGAAGTGCTTCACCGCATGGTCACTCGCCGCTTCGCCGTGCAGGACCTGAGTGGACCGATTGGCATTGCGCGGGAAACCGGGCTTGCCGTCCAGCAACCCGGGTGGCAGCCGATGATCGGCCTCATGTCGATCATCAGCCTCAATCTGGGGATCTTCAATCTTCTGCCCATTCCGATTCTGGATGGCGGGGTGATTGTTCTGCTGCTGATTGAAGGGGTCATGCGCCGCGATCTGAATCAGGAGTTCAAGGAGCGGATCTACCAGGCCGCTTTCGTTGTGCTGCTGATCTTCGCCGTGTTCGTCATGTTCAATGACATCTCCAAGCTTCAGGTCTTCAGCAAGCTCAAGCCCTAAGTCTGTCCCTGCCAACGATTCTTGGGTGCCCCATATCTCGCTCGTTTTTCGCGAGATATCGGATACTCACCGCGCTAAACCGGCGAGTTTTCAGCTCCAACAAACAATGATGATCAAGGTCCGTGGTATCCCACATCTCGCGAAAAACGAGCGAGATATGGGGCACCCAGGGTCCGATGACGGTGAAATTGTTCGCTACACTGAACTTCACCCATGCCAGTTTCCCAGACACGAATCCGCGTGCGCTATGCCGAAACCGACCAGATGGGAGTCGTCTACTACGCCAACTTCTTCATCTGGTTTGAGCTCGGGCGGGTCGAGCTTTTGCGTCAGCTCGGCTTTGAGTACAAACAAATGGAGATCGACGACGATTGCCATATTCCGGTTGTCGAAGCCAATTGCCGATATAAATCCCCAGCCCGTTACGACGACGAGCTGCTGCTCGAGACCAGGGTGCTCGCATTGCGCCGTTCGGTGATCAAGTTCGGCTATCGACTGCTACGCCCGGAAGTCGAAGCCTCCAAGCTGCTCGCAGAAGGGGAGACGACCCACGTTACCGTCGACCGGAGGATGCATAAGGTGCCTCTGCCGAGAAAGTATGCGGCGGTTCTAGAGCAATTCCTTGTCTGACCGTTGGTTCTCCTCCTCGCGAACCCTGTCCCTGCTCTTTCCCGCCGGCTGCCTCTGCTTTGCCATCCTGCTCGGCCTGCCAGGCGCCAATTACGCGCCAGACGCCGGGTACTATCGACTGCTGGCACTGGGCCAGCGGGCCGCCGTACCGGCTCCTTTTTCTGCACGCATACTGGGGCCGGCCATCGCTGGCTTCCTGGGCCGCTGGACTGGCGGTGGCGTTGACAGTGGTTTTCTATTGCTGGGTATCGTCTGCCTGGTCGCCCTGCTCACCCTGATCGTGGGGCTGCTGTGGTCATGGCGGGCTCCCGTTGCGATATTTGCTGCCATTTTCCTGATGCCCTTTTGGGTGGATATTTTTCACGATTACTATCTGCCCGACCTGCTTCACGCAGCCATCCTCGCTGGCATCTTGCTATGCCTCCGCTTCGGCCACACGCGAACGGCTTTGCTGTTGCTCCTTCCTGCTTATCTAGCGCGTGAGTCCACAGTTTTGGTGGCGCTTTGCCTGATTTTTGCTGGTTGGCGACGCATTCGGCTCTCCTCCGCCGTGGTTGGCGTTGTGGCGATTTTGTGCGCGGGCCTGGTGAGCCGGCACTACGGACAGGGAAGTCCCGCCAGCGTCCATGGCATGACCGGCGGGGCCTACATCCTGGGCAAACTCGTGTGGAGTTTCTTCAAGAATGTTCTCGGCCTCCCGCTTTGGAGCAATACGCTGCCAGAGTGCAACCCCATTTGGGTGAAGGCGCTGCCTCCGGGATTTCATCTCGGAGCCATTCGCCAGGTCGGACTGTGCCAACCGAACGTCTGGGGGCCTGCGCGCCTTCTTCTCGCCTGGTTCGGGATCTTTGGCATCGGACCCGCGTTCGCTCTTGTTCTGTGGAGGAAGATGGTTTCGCCTGCCTCCCCGGCGAACGATCGCCCCTTGGGTGAGGTGATCGTTTTGCGCTTCTGCATGCTCTACGGAGTGATCAGCATTCTGATGACCCCCCTGCTCGGCGCCAGTGCGGACCGCTTGGTTGAGTACGGTTGGCCTTTCTACTTTGTCGTGCTGCCCAGGTTCGTTTCCGCCATCTACAACCTCAGTGGTATGCGTACGGTTGTAATGCTTCTGCTTCATCTGCTGACCTGCTGGTTGGCCTGGCTTGGCTTCAGGCAGCAAATCCCTAGTTTCCTGTTCGTCGGGCTGGCCGTGATGGCCTTAAATGGGGTAAGTTACGCCCTTATCCGGCGATTTGGGCCGGTCCGGCCCATAAGCCCAATACCGTAAGTTACTTTTTTATCCACAGTGTGGATAACCTGTGGATTAGGTCCCTCGGAAGATCCGCCACTGTGATGATTGGGGTCTGTCTTCAATAGACAGTACTTATCAGTGTTACAAATAAAGCCGAACCAATTTATGGCGATGATTGTCGTTATTTAAAATGAAACTAATACGGCGACGAATAGGAAAATATGTGAACTGAATATGGTTACAGGGCTTTGTTTGGCGGACTGTAAAACGCCGTCTGTGTTCTCCGGCAGGGGGGTAGAGCGGAGCAGATCATAAAGGAAGATGCCCTGCGCAGAAATAGGCGCTCACGTATGTAACTTTGATGGTCCGTCGAAAACGAATCGTTGCTTTAATTACTACGGAACAGGAGCTAGAAGCGCTCCCTCACTGGCTAAACAGGCTGCGTAAAAATGAATAGTTTCTGCGGAAACGAAATAGAGAAACGTACCCCCAAGGGCCTAAAGGCCAGATGATTTTGCTGCGTTTATGTACGGGCAGAAGAGTCTGCATGGGAACCCAATTCCAAAGTCACCGCGCTCGTGCTTTGTATCAGGGCACGGCTTCAGCCGTGCCGCAAGGCGGGAACAAATGAGGGCTTTAGCCCCTGAGGTACGTTTTTGGTTCTGAAGGGTAGGGGCTTCAGAGGGTGTGTGAAAACGGGAAGAGAAACAGCAGGTCCCTCAGTATGCAGGGAGGCCGCGGGGCTTCACTCGATCGCGGATGAACGCGACGGTGCTATCGAGGCTGGTGCCGGGACCGAAGACTTCCGCCACTCCTTGCGCCTTCAGATCAGCGATGTCATGGACCGGTATGGTCCCCCCCAACACCACCAGAATATCGGTGGCGCCCCGCTCCTTGAGCAGCGTCAGGACCCGGGGAACAATCACGTTGTGGGCGCCCGAGAGAATGCTCAGGCCGATACAGTCGACGTCTTCCTGGAGAGCGGCATTCACGATCATCTCCGGCGTTTGTCGCAGACCGGTGTAGATCACTTCCATGCCGGCATCGCGCAAGGCCCTGGCGATGACCTTGGCCCCCCGGTCATGACCGTCCAGGCCCGGCTTGGCAACCAGCACGCGTATCGGAACAGTGGCTGGATTTTCCTTCTCAGGCATGGCAGTTACTTGTCGCGCGCGACCACGAAGTCGGGCATCCAGAGGAGAGCCCGCTTGTAGTCGGACTCCGGCAGGCCGGCGATAGCCGCTCGGGCTACTTCTGCATATTGAAAGGCGGAATTGAGAGCATACTGAACCGACCCGTGCCGGTCGAGGATCTTTAATACGTCCTGGTGGCTGGTCCGCTCGAAGCTGAGGTCTTCGAGTACCATGCGTATCGCCTCGCGTTCGTGGGTGGTTCCGTGCTCCAGCGCGTGGACAATGGCCAGGGTGGCTTTGCCCTCACGCAGATCACTGGCTACCGGCTTGCCCAGCACTTGTTCGGTGGCAGTCAGGTCCAGCACGTCGTCTACGATTTGGAACGCGATACCCAGGTTGCGGCCGTATTCCCCCATCTGCTCTTCCATCTCTTCGGAGGCGCTGGCCAAAACCGCGCCCAGGCGCATGGAGACGTCGAACAGGCATGCTGTCTTGCGGTAGATCAGGTCGTAGTATTCGGCTTCGCCCACCATCCTGCCCAGCTTTTCCATCTGGACGAATTCGCCCTCGACCATCTGCTGGGTCAGACCTATCAGCAGGTCAAGCACCTTGAAGTTGCGCTCGACAAGGGCGATGTGAAAGGCCTGCATGTATAGCCAATCGCCGGCCAGAACACATTTTGAGTTGCCCCAGGTGGTGTTGGCGGACGGCCTGCCCCGGCGGGTGTCGGCTCCATCGATAATGTCGTCGTGCACCAGGGTTGCGGTATGCACCATCTCGACAACGGCGCCCAGCCGCACCATGCCGTGACCGTGGTAGCCCAGCGATTTTGCTGCCAGCAACAGCAGGGAAGGCCGGATCCGCTTGCCCCCACCCTCGCGCAGGTGGTCGGCGATATCGGTGATGGCCCCCACACTGGAAACGGCGTCGCGCACCAGCTCGGTCTCGATGGCGCTCAAGTCGTCGCGTAAAAGGTCGAAGACTTCTTTTGCCGTCGCTATCGCTTGTGTGCTCACTCACTCTCCAGGTGCTGGTGAAACCGCCTAGTTCGACCGGTAATTGGTGAACTGCATATCGATACCGAAGTCATGGCCCTTGAGCAGTGCAATCGTCTCCTGTAGGGTATCGCGATCTTTGCCCGTTATGCGGACGGTATCACCCTGAATGGATGCCTGGACCTTTTTCTTGGACTCCTTGATCAGCTTGACAATCTCCTTGGCCTTCTCTCCGGGGATACCCTGCTGCAGGGTTATCTTCTGGCGCACGCTGGAACCCGAGGCCGGCTCGATCTTGCCATAATCAAGCGATTTCAGCGACACACCACGCTTGACGAACTTTTGCTGCAGAATCTCCGTGACCGCCTTGAGTTTGTATTGGTCCGACGAGGCCAACTCAATGGTTTCGTCGCCCTCGAGCAGCTTGATTTCGGAGTGCGAATCCTTGAGATCGAAGCGTGTCCGTACCTCTTTGATGGCCTGATCCATCGCATTGCGCACTTCCTGCACATCCACCTTGCTTGTTACATCGAACGAGTTGTCTGCAGCCATTGCTGTTGCCTCCTCGATTATGAGCGCAAACGCTGTTGCCTACGCTGGACTTACGACTCCGCGTCCGGCGCTACACCAAAAAAACGGAAGAAGTTGTTGGCAGTGCTGGAAGCGACCTGCTCCTCCGTAACGCCGCACACTTCCGCCAGTTTGACCGCCACCCGGCCCACCCATGCCGGCTCATTTCGCTTGCCGCGATGAGGCAGCGGGGCGAGAAATGGGGCATCGGTCTCAATCAGCATCCGATCGAGTGGCACTTTGACGGCCACCTGGCGAATGCTTTCCGCCCGGGGAAAGGTCACGTTGCCGGCGAAGGAGATCAAGAATCCACAGTCCATTGCCCGCCTGGCATGCTCCCAATCGCCGGTAAAACAGTGCAGGATGCCGCCCAAGTTAGTTCCCGCCCAGTTGGTCTCGATCATCGTCAGGGTGTCGTCCCATGCGTTGGTGCTGCCCTCGGAAGGCCGGCAATGAATGATGATCGGCCGTTGCCGCGCTGCTGCAATTTCCATTTGCTGCGCGAAAACCTGCTTCTGTTGCTCCCGCGGCGAGTGGTCATAATAATAATCGAGACCGATCTCGCCCACGGCAAGCACATCCGGGCCGGCCAGCAAATTGTCTAGTTTTTGGAGAGCCGCCTGGTCGGCGAGCTGGGCCTCATGGGGGTGGATACCGGCCGTAGCAAGGATGCGGGGTATCCCCGGCTTACCGGCGTATCTGTGGCTCAACTCCAATGCCTTTTGCATGGTGTCCGGTCCGTCCCCGATGCCGATGGACAGAACGGTACGCACACCCTGTTGCCAGGCCCGCTCGAGTAGCTCATCCCGGTCGGCATCATACCGCGGGCTGTCCAGATGTGCGTGTGAGTCGACCAGTAACTACTCCTTTTATTTGAGCCGCGCGCCGATTTCGACATCTTCCAGAAACCCGGCCAGGACAGGCTTGCCTTTTTCTCCAACCGAGGCGGCTACGATCATCCCATTCGACTCCAGCCCGCGCAACTTCCGCGGTTGCAGGTTGGCCACAATCACCACCTTGCGCCCGATGAGCTTTTCCGGCTCATAAGCCCCGGCGATTCCGGCCACGATCTGCCGCACTTCATCCCCCAGGTTGACTTCAAGCCGTAGCAGCCGATCGGCACCCTTGACAGGCTCAGCTACTTGCACTTGCCCCACGCGCAGCTCAACCTTAGCAAAATCATCGATGGTGATGGTGGCTGGCCGGGCTGTGGGGTCCGGCGCCCCTGAGGAGGCGCCCAGGGAAGCTGCCGAAGTCAACGCTGCCGTCGCTTTGGCGGCGATGGCCCCGGTCGCTTGCGACACCGCGACGGCTGCGGACTGGTCCGCAGGAGTGGGTTGCGGCGCTGACGCCGGGGCCGCCGGCGCACCGGTCATCACCGCGGCCTCTGACGGAGCTGGCCGGTTCTGCTTCCACCCGGTTGCCGTTGTTATTGCTTTCCAGTTCATGCATGCGTTTGACTGTGTCCTTTTCTGCCCGCGGAAATGTAGGCCCTGATGGGCCGAGTTTGGTTCCGGGTTCCAATTGCCCCCAGCACACATTCTTGAGATCTGCCCGGGCGATATCACCCAACCCAAGCTGCGCCCATATCTTTGTGGTGGCCTCAGGGAGCACGGGATAGGCCAGAGCGGTAATGATACGAAGCGCTTCGGCGCAGGTGTAAAGAATGGATGCTCTGCGGGCAGGCGCGTCCTCCGCGGCTCCCAGCTTCCAGGGGGCTTTCTCTGTGATGTATCCGTCGACCACCGCGACTAGGGCCCACAGAGACTCAAGCGCGCGAGAAAAATTCAGGGCTTCAAAGTGCTCGGCAAACTCCCGTTGCCGCTGTCTCCGCGGCCGCCACGACCCTTGGGTCGGAGTCTCCAGCCGGCACCACGCCGCCGAAATACTGCGTGATCATGGCCAGGACACGGCTAGTCAGGTTGCCGTATCCGTTGGCCAGGTCCGCGTTGTAGCGTTGCACCAGGGCGTCGAAAGAAAAGCTGCCGTCTTGTCCGAAGACCACTTCCCGCATCAGGAAGTAGCGCAGTGCGTCCGCGCCCAGGGTTTCCACGATCGTCTCCGCACGGACGATATTTCCCCGTGACTTGGACATCTTGCTCTGCTCGAAGAGCAGCCAGCCATGAGCCACCACGCTCTTGGGCGGCTGCAGACCTGCGGCCATCAGAAAGGCAGGCCAATAGACGCAGTGGAAACGGATGATCTCCTTGCCCACCAGCTGCACGTCGGCGGGCCAAAAGCGCGCGAAACGCTGCTGGTCCTGGGGGGCGTCGCTGCCATAGCCGAGGGCGGTGATGTAGTTCGCCAGCGCATCCATCCACACATAAATCACGTGCTTTTCATCACCCGGCACTGGGATGCCCCAGTCGAAGCTGGTGCGGCTGATCGACAGGTCTTTCAATCCGCCGCGCACGAAGGAGATGACCTCGTTACGCCTCGCCTCAGGGCGGATGGTGAATTTGGGATCGTCGTAAAGCTCCAGCAGCTTGCGCTCGAACGCGGAGAGTTTGAAAAAATAATTTTCTTCGCTCACCGTCTCCGTGATGCGGCCACAATCCGGGCAGGGCGAACCTGGCGGGGCATCGACGTAAAGCTCATCGGACACGCAGTACTGGCCGGTATAGCTGCCCTTGTAGATGAAGCCGCGCTCCTCAATGACCCGGAAAAGCTTTTGCACACCTTTGCGGTGGCGCTCTTCCGTGGTGCGGATGTAATCGTCGTAGCTCAGCCCCATGCGGTCCCAAAGGCCGCGGAACTGGCTTGAAACTGCGGTGGCAAACTCCTGTGGCGTTTGTCCCGCCTGCCGCGCTGAGCGTTCTATCTTCTGCCCATGCTCGTCGGTTCCGGTCAGAAGCCAGGTATCAAACCCCAGGGCTCGTTTGCGCCGGGCGATGGCGTCGGCCACCACCGTGGTGTAGGCGTGACCGATGTGCGGCCGGGCATTCACGTAGTAGATCGGGGTGGTGATGTAAAAGCTGGAAGTATCGGACATGAGCAGAACGGTGTTGTGCACCAAGACTGTGCACCCGCTCTCAATCTTAACAGGGGGAGCGGTCTGCTAGAATCGCAAGAAAATCAGGGGTTTTGCGTGTATCGCAAACAGCAGAGACTGCTTCGCGAGCGTGTCCGCTCGGTTCTTCAGGCCAAATACCAGGTTGAGCTCCCGCAGATCGCCATCGAGCAACCGCCCGATCTGGAGATGGGCGAGTACGCGCTCCCGGTGGCCTTCGAGCTGGCCCGCCGTCTGAAACGATCGCCGCGCGCAATCGCCGGGGAACTGGTCGCGGAGCTGATGCCGCTCGAGGGTTTTACTTCGTTTGACGTGGCCGGCGCCGGTTATATCAACGGCAAGCTTGATCGCCATGCGGCCGCCCAGCAGATCGCCCGCGACGATACCCCGGAAGAGCAGAGCCATCTTCGTTCGCTGGTCGAGCACACCAGCATCAATCCCAACAAGGCCGCACACATCGGTCATTTGCGTAACGCGATCCTGGGCGACACCTTTGTGCGCCTGCTGCGGGCTGCCGGGCAGCATGTGGACGTGCAGAACTACATCGATAACACCGGGGTACAGGTTGCCGATGTGGTGGTGGGTCTGACGCACTTTGAAGGTTTCGATCTTGCCCGGGTCAAGCAGTTGCTGGTCGATCTCAAAGCGAGAGGAGAACGGATTGACGACTACTGCTGGGACCTCTACGCCCGGGTTTCCCAATGGTATGAGGCGCCGGAGCCGGAGGCGCAGGAGCGGAAGAAGATCCGTCTCGAAACCCTGCATGCCATCGAGGAAGGTGGCAACGAGACTGCGGAAATTGCCGATCTGCTCTCGACCGCAATACTGCGCCGGCATCTCGAGACCATGCTACGGCTGGGCATTGAATACGATTTCCTGCCCCGCGAAAGCGAGATCCTCCATCTCAAGTTTTGGGACCTCGCCTTTGCCCAATTGAAAGCCAAGGGCGTTCTCTATCTGGAGACCGAGGGCAAAAACCAGGGTTGCTGGGTTATGCGGCGCGCCTCGACGATTGCGGCGCCGGCCGAAGATGCCGTCGATGAAGACGCCAAGGTGATCGTCCGTTCCAACGGAACCGTCACCTATGTCGGCAAGGACATCGCTTATCACCTGTGGAAGTTTGGCTTGCTTGGCCGGGACTTCGGCTACGCGCCCTTCTTTGCTTACAACGACCACATGTGCTGGATCTCGACCGAAGTGGGTGAGGCGACGCATCCCGATTTTGGAGGCGCACAGGCCATCTACAACGTCATCGACAGCCGCCAGGCCGATCCCCAGGCAAACGTGATTGAGGCCCTGCGCGGTCTTGGGTACACCGATGCCGCTGAGCACTACGTTCACTTTTCCTATGAAATGGTCGCCCTGACGCCACGCTGTGCCCTGGAGTTGGGATATCAGATTTCAGCAGAAGACCGGGAACGTCCGTACATCGAGGTCTCGGGACGCAAAGGTTTTGGGGTGAAGGCGGACGCGCTGCTGGACAAACTCACTGCGGCGGCAAAAGAAGAAGTCGATAGCCGGCATCCGCAGCGCGACCCGGCGGAACGGGAAGGCATTGCCCACCAGATTGCCGTCGGAGCATTGCGCTACTTCATGCTCAAATTCACCCGCAATACCGTCATTGCCTTTGATTTTCAGGAGGCGCTCAGTTTCGAAGGCGAGACGGGACCGTACGTGCAATACGCCGTGGTGCGGGCGCGCAATATTTTTCGCAAGGCGGGCACGACGCCGGAGGCGGCGCTGGCGGAAGTCAATGTCGGCGATTACCTGGAGGGCGAAGGCGCAACCGGTCTCTGGGAATTGTGGATCATGGCTTCAAGGCTCAGCCTGTTGCTCGAGCAATGCATTGCCGCTGCCGAACCCGCGTACCTGGCGCGGCATGCATTTCAGCTGGCTCAGCTCTTCAACAATTTTTATCATCGCCACCACATCCTCAGCGAAGAGGATCCCAGGCGGAGGCAGTTTCTATTGGCCACCGCCGCGGTAGCCGAGCGCGCATTGGTGCGTTTGCTGGAATGGTTGGGAATCGCCGTTCCGGAAGTGATGTGACGCCGAAGGTACCATCCTCTGAGTTTCTAACTTTTCAAGACGATCGACGCAGGAGCGGCATCCCTCAGGCGACCGATGAGCTTGTGAAGGGCTACAGGTATGATCCGTGCCAGCCCCGGAGCTTTAGTGAGGGGAAGCGGGTTTTCAAACCTCGCGAGAACGCTTTATCTTGCAACTACCGGGCTTTAGCCCTGGTGAAAATGCCCAAGCTCCCCAATCAACCCGTACGTTTTTCGTGACCTCGACGACAGTCGGACGTCGCGCGCTCCTCCAATCCGATCGCATGGCTCAGCTTCTTTCGATGTCCTCGCGGATAACCGTCGAAAGAAGCGATTTCTGCTGCATGAATTTGTAATCATGCCCGATCACTTCCATCTGCTGCTGACCCCTGCACGGAAGTCCCGCTGGAAAAGCCACTGCAGTTGATCAAAGGCGGTTTCTCGTATAGCGCGAAGCGGGAAATACATTTCGCTTTTGAAATATGGCAAGCCAGTTTCGTGAATCACCGCATTCGCGACGCAGAGGACTACAAACACCACCACACTTACATTTGGCAGAATCCGGTCAAAGCGGGCTTGAGCGAGAGACCGGAACTGTTTGCGTGGTCATCGGCGTCTCTGCGAATGGAATTGGACCCCCCGCCACCAGGGCTAAAGCCCTGAACCTATATACCCGAGCGTTCACGCGGGTTTGAAAACCCGCTTCCCGGTCGCGCCCTTCTTTAAGGAACCAGGCGCATGAGGTCGCGGAACCCACCAAGCCCCACAGGAAATCGGCGATATGGGGCACCCACGACCCGCGGTCAGGACTAATTCACTGAATCGGGCTGCCGTTGACCGTGAGTTGACTGAGCGCCTTCACATCGAATTGCTTCACAGAGTCGGGTAGAGGGGCGTAGTTGAGGCCGCTCGAGGCCTGCTGCCCGTCGGTCACCACATACGTGAGGAATTGCTTCAACGCTGTGCGCTTCTGAACATCCTTGCCGTCTTTCGGGATGATCAGGAAGGTCAGCGTGGAAATGGGATACGCGTCGGGCGCCGAGGCAGGCGGATTGGCGATCGGAATGCGCGCGTCGTTCGCTAACTGATCCTTGAACGCATCGATCGCCGCCGTCGTTCCCGAAGTGCTGGGCAGGACGTACTTGCCGGCCTGGTTCTTGATCGCTGCCACCGGCAGCTTGTTCTGGGTCGCGTACGTCAGCTCGACGTAGCTGATAGAGCCTGGGGATTGCTTCACCTGGCCGGTAACTCCCTCGCTGCCCTTGGCGCCCAGTCCGGTTGGCCACTTAACCGCAGTGCCTTTGCTCACCTGTTGCGCCCAGTCTGGGCTGACCGCCGAAAGGTAGGTCGTGAAGGCAGCTGTGGTGCCGCTGCTCTCGGCGCGGTGAACTACGATGATCTTCGAGCTGGGTAGCTTCTCGTCTGGATTGTCCTTCTTGACCAGCGGATCCTGCCAACTCGTGATCTTGCCCAGGAAGATTCCCGCAAGCGCGTCGGAAGACAGCTGCAGAGGCTTCTGCAGGCCATCCAGATTGTAGGTGACACATATGGGTCCGGCCGATTCCGGAATCTGGATCACCGGCGTCATCTGCGCCATATCGTTATCAGACAGAGGTGCATCGGAAGCGCCAAAATCAATGGTGCCGGACTTCACCTGCTGAATACCCCCGCCGCTCCCGATGGATTGATAGTTGATCTGCACATTGCTGTGAGACTGGTGGAAATCCTGAATCCAACGGCCCATCACCGGATAAACAAAAGTGCTGCCGGCTCCATTGAGCGCGACCGAGTTGGATGAGGAATTGCAAGAGGTCAGCAAGCCGACCGACGACCAAATCGTAACCGCGCAAACAGCGTTTCTACAGATCTTTCTGCCGAGCATGGGTCCATCCCCTTACCAAAGTTTTGTCGAGTAGGATGCCACGAGACGCCCTCCCGGGCCAGCGTTCATTGACATTTCACAATACAATCCAGGGCAACGAGCGGGACGAAGGAGACTCTCAATAAAGAGGAAGGAGAAAACGAAGTAGATATTCAAGGGGTTTTAACCATGAATGCTAAACTTGCAGGGGAAGAAAATAGCCATCATTGCAACAGATGGCTTCGAGCAGGTGGAATTGACCGAGCCGAAGAAGGCTCTGGAAGCGGCGGGAGCAACCGTCGACGTTATTTCTCCCAAGCCAGGTCAGATCAAAGGTTGGAATCATACCGACTGGGGCGAAAACACCAAGGTCGACAAGACCCTGGATGAGGCCAAGCCCGCCGAGTATGACGGTTTAGTCCTCCCCGGTGGTCAAATCAATCCTGACAAACTACGCATCGAGCCCAAGGCGGTCGCTTTCGTGACCGACTTCTTTAATTCCGGTAAGCCCATCGGGGCAATCTGCCATGGGCCGTGGATGCTGGTTGAGGCCGGAGTCCTGAAGAAAAGGACGCTCACCTCCTGGCCCTCGGTGCGTACCGATATTCGCAACGCAGGTGGCCACTGGGTCGATGAAGAGGTTGTGACCGATCAGAACCTTACCACCAGCCGCAAGCCCGATGACCTTCCCGCATTCAACGAAAGGCTCATCCGGGAAATCGGTCACGGAAAGCCGGCGCAATCAAAACACACGCTGGAGAAACAGACAGCGAGGGCCGCCGCCTCGTAACCAGTACAGCTTAGTTCGCATCGGGCACCTTCACGGTGTCCGATGCGCCTATTTCGCGTAGCTGCGAACCCATTCGGTGATGGAGCGCACCGCAATTCCCGAGGGACCTTTCGCCATCCAGGGCTTCTGTTCTTCCGACCACGCCATGCCTGCAATATCCAGATGAATCCAGGGCGTGTCTTCTGCAAATTCCTTGAGGAACATCGCGGCGGTGATTGCTCCGCCCCAGCGGCTGCCCCCAGTGTTCATGATGTCGGCGATGCTGGATTTAATCTGCTCCTTGTACTCTTCTTCGAGCGGCAACCGCCAGAACCGCTCACCCGAGATTTCGGTCGCGCCAGTGAAATGCCGGTAGGTTTCTTCGTCATTGGAGAAACAGCCTGCATTGACCATGCCCAGCGCAACCACGCAGGCGCCGGTAAGTGTAGCCGCATCGATCAGGTGCGTCGCGCCGAGCTTCCGGGCATAGGCCAGTCCATCCGCCAATACCAGCCGCCCCTCCGCGTCGGTGTTAATGATTTCAATACTTTTACCGGACATCGCAATCTGGACGTCTCCCGGCTTCATAGCCGTTCCCGAAGGCATGTTTTCCGCGGCGCAAACAATGCCGATGACTCGGACCGCGGGTTTCAATTGCGCAATGGCTTGCATCGCGCCAATCATCGCGGCTCCGCCGGCCATGTCGTATTTCATCTTCTCCATGCCGTCGGCGGGCTTGATGGAGATGCCGCCGGTGTCGAAGGTAATGCCTTTCCCCACCAGGCCCAGCACCGGAGTAGCCGGCGCGTTCTTCGGCTCGTAGGTCATCACAATCAGGGCGGGTGGTTCTTCGGAGCCCTTGGTGACGCCCCAAAATGCGCCCATTTTTAATTCTTTCAACTTGTCTGCACCGAAAACCTCACATTGCAGCCCAAATTGACGGCACATCTCTGCGGCCCTTTGACCCAACACAGTGGGCGTCATTACGTTGCTTGGCTCATTGACCAGGGTGCGGGTAAAGTTCTGCGCCTCACCCAGGATCACGCCTTCCTGCAGAGCCGCCTCGATGGCAGCCTGCTTGGCCCCGCTGCCGCCAAGCACGCTGAGTTGCTCGATACTCTGATCTTTGCGGTCTGAACGATAGGTATCCGGATCGAAATCGCCGATATAAGCGCCTTCCACCAGCGCTCTCGTGGCGGCGATGGGATCAAGTCCCTCGGGAATCGCTATCGTGAGCTCGCGCAGCTTGCGCGGCTTGGCGAACCGGACTGCTGCACCCGCCCCCTTGCGCACCTCAGCCGTCGTGAGCTTGCCCAGGCCCACCAGCAGGATCCGCTCCGCTTTGAACCCGGCCGGGTTATGCAACAGAACCGTCTCGCAGCTCCCGGCGGCAAATTCGCCACTACTCAGGATTGCGGCGGTCGCCTTCGATAGCAGTCCGCTGGAAGTCAACAGCTTGATAACTGGCTTGGTCTGCTTTTTCTCCGTGGCATCGAGAGCGAAGATTACCAGCAGCCCACTGCTGACGCGGTCAAGCTTAGCCGATATAAATTTTGTATGCATGCGTGGTTTCGAGTTTCCCTGGTTGCGGTAAGCCGTTTTTATTCTTTGGTTTATGGCTATTTGTGCTGGCTGCGGACGATTGCTGCCCGAGCCTCGCGGTCATCTTCACGCCGCCGCTCCGTCTCGCGTTTATCCCAATCCTGCTTGCCCTTTGCCACCGCCAGTTCGCATTTCACGCGGCCGTGGCGGAAATAAAGCCTGGTGGGAATGAGCGTTAAACCCTTTAGTTGCGTCTTGCCCATTAGCTTTTGCAGTTCCTGGCGATGGAGCAGGAGTTTTCGGGTACGCAGCGAGTCGTGGTTGGAAGAGTTCCCGTGCGAATAGGGGCCAATGTGCGCGTTCAGCAAATACGCTTCGCCGTCTTTAATGATTCCGTAAGCATCCTTGAGATTGGCTTTGCCTTCGCGAATGGACTTAACTTCCGTGCCTCGGAGCGCGATCCCGGCTTCGAATTTGTCCAGCAGAAAGTAGTTATGTCCTGCGGCACGGTTTACCGCAGCATCTCGCTCTCCGGCGGCGACGGGCTCCCTGGGCTTCGCTTTTTGAGGAGATGGATGAGTGGTTTGATTCAGTTGCCGGGGCATACATTTGGTTACGAATCTTCATGCTAGCACGCGACTTGGAAGCGAAGGGCTGGGTTCCCCGGATGGTATACTCAGGCGACATTAGCAAAGAGAATTGCTGTTCTGTGCGTCTGCGGACACGTCGATTTCTCCCCAGCGGTTTCGCAATTGGTGTAGGCCGGAGCGAAGACCTTCTTGTGGTCCCGGCTTGCCGGGACCACGCCCTCGCGGTCTGTGACGGGCCACAATTCTTGCGAAACGCTGTGCACACGCGTCTTGGCTATCTGGAGTGCGATGAATCGCCGTCAAAATAACTGGGCTCTGTCCTCTGCGTTTACCCTGCTCCTCCTGCTGAGCATTTGTTCTCTTGCCGCTTCCGGCCCTAGTGCGAAAACTCTGTATCAGCGGGGCCAGGCAGCTGAGAACAAAGACGATCCCATAACGGCGTACGAAGACTACTATCAGGCCTTCCAGAAGGAACCCAAGAATCTTCGCTATAAGACGGCGTTTGAGCGCTTGCGCTTTCTGGCTGGATCCGCGCACGTGGGACGAGGGGAAAAACTCCTCGACCAGGGTGACATCACCGGTGCGATGACCGAGTTCCTGCGTGCGCTCGAGATCGATCCCAGCAACGAGTTGGCCCACCAGGATATCCAGAAGGCAAGAGACAAGCTCGCTGCTTCTCCCAAGGCCAATCAGGAAACCTCGATTCCCGAGAATAAGTCAGAGGAACTCAGCGAGGTTGGCAGTCCGGTACAGCTCAAGCCCATCTCCAACGAACCGCTCACCTTGCATATGACCGAAGACAGCAAGGTGGTCTACTCGACCGTCGGCAAGGCGGCTGGGATCAACGTGCTCTTTGATCCGGAGTACACCTCCAAGCGCATCCAGGTGGATATTGCGAACGTATCTCTATTGGACGCCCTGCGCATCGTTGGTACCGTCTCGGGTACGTTCTGGCACCCGGTCACCGCCAACACCATCTTCGTGGCCATGAACACACGCGCTAAACGCCAGGAACTCGAAGAGGAGGCGGTGCAGACGTTCTACCTTGCCAACACCGCTCAGCAAAACGATCTGAACGATATTCAGACTGCGTTGCGCAATCTGCTGGTGAACGCCAAGCTCTATGGAGTACCGAGCCAAAGCGCGATCGTGATGCGGGCCACGCCGGACGAGCTGCTGCTGGCGCAAAAACTGATCAACGACCTGGATAAGTCGCGTCCGGAAGTAGTTGTCGACGTGGCGTTACTGGAAGTGAACCGGGATAAGACACGGACCATCGGCGTCCAGCTGCCGGGCAGCTTCGGTCTGCAGTTGCAGCCACCCAACGCCACCAGTACTACCGGCACCACGGGTACCACCGGCACCACCGGCACCACGGGCACCACGACGACTGGCACGACCGGCAGCACCACCAACCTGACGCTGAACAATCTTGCTCACCTGAACGCCACCAATTTTGCCGTGACCGTAGGCCAGGCAACAGCCAACTTTTTGCTTTCGGACTCGGACACCAAGGTTTTGCAGAATCCCAGCATCCGCGCAACCGACGGGCAAAAGGCTGATCTGAAGATTGGCGAACGCATCCCGGTGGCTACGGGTTCCTACCAGACGGGTGCGGCGACCGCTGTGGTCAGCTCGCTGGTGAACACGCAGTTTCAATACCTGGATGTTGGTGTGGAGATTGAGATTACGCCCATCGTGCATTACGACCGCGACGTAACCCTGAAGATCAAGATCGTCTCCTCGCAGGAGAACGGCTCGAGCAATATCGGTGGCATTACGGAGCCAATTATCAGCCAGCGGACCGCCGATCAGGTGGTCCGCCTCAAGGAAGGTGAAGTCAACATACTGGGCGGGTTCCTGCAGAAGCAGGATTTGATCAGCGTTGGCGGAACGCCGTATCTCGGCGAGTTGCCGATTCTGAAGTATCTCTTCAGCTCCACCCAACATCAGGTGGCGGACGACGAAATCATCTTCATGCTGACCCCGCATGTGGTTCGCGCCACCGATATCAGCCCTTTGAATCTGCAGGAGATTGACACTGGCACGGGCACCAATGTCGAGTTGCGGCGCATCTCGGCGCCGGCAAACGCACAGCCGGGGGGCGTAGGCAGTCTGCCGCCCGGGTTGCAGACACATCCCTCGATACCTCCCGCGGGTGGGGCTGAGGCAATTCCGGCCCCGGGTTCGCCTAGGCCTACGATCCCAGCGCCCCCAGTATCAAGCAGTACGAGCCTGCAGATCGCTCCGCCGGCGGTTGCGCCTAAGGTCGGCAGTACCTTCCAGGTGGCAGTCAAACTCAGCGGCGGCCAGGACGTATTCTCCGTACCGATGCAGTTGCGTTACGACAACAGCAAGCTGGCGCTGGTCAACGTAGATACCGGCGATTATCTTGGCCATGACGGCCAGGCCATTGCGCTGGTTCATCGCGACGACGGGGTTGGCAATGTTGTGATCTCGGCTTCGCGTCCCCCCGGAGTCGCCGGTGTAAACGGGTCGGGAACCGTTTGCGTTCTGACCTTCCAGGCCAACGCAGCGGGAGACGCAGCGATGCAGATCATCCGTGCGTCGGCGAAGAACAGTGCACAACAGGCGGTAAACATCGCCGGCTCACAAACCGCAGTACACGTGCAATAGGGTCCTTGTATGCAGTACAACATTCGTCCACGCAGCACAACGGCAGGCAGGCAGTCGGGCCTGACCCTGGTCGAGTTGATCGTGACGGTTGCGATCCTGGCCATCCTGGCTTCGGCGGTCGTGCCGCTGGCCCGTTTTAAGGCCAAGCGTGAGAGGGAAAGGGAATTGCGCTACGACCTGTGGCAGATGCGCGATGCCATCGACCATTACAAAGACGCCGCCGACAAGCACGCCTTTATGACCAAGGTCGACAGCCAGAACTATCCGCCGGATCTCGATACGCTGGTCAAGGGTGTGGACGCCCAGGGCAAGAAACTGAAATTTCTGCGCCGCATCCCGGTCGATCCCATGACCGGCAAAGCCGAGTGGACGTTACGCTCCATGCAGGACGATCCGAACAGCGACTCCTGGGGCGGGCAGAATGTCTTCGATGTTGCCTCTAAGTCGCAAGCCACTGCGCTTGATGGAACGAAGTACTCCGATTGGTAGGCTTGTGAGCAAATCCGGCGTCCGTTTTCGAAAATCCGCGCGTGGTTTCACCCTGGTCGAGTTGATGGTGGTGATGCTGATCATCGCGATCCTGGCTGCGATCGCGATCCCCGCCTACGTGGCATCCATTCGCGCCGCGCGCGAAGCCGTGCTCAGAGAAGATCTGCATGTGCTTCGCGATGCCATTGATGCTTATACCAACGACAAGAACAAGGCGCCGCAGAGCCTGGATGACCTGGTCAGCGGTGGTTATCTCAAGACCATTCCCGTCGACCCGGTCACGCACAGCAGCACCACCTGGGTGCCGACGATGGACGACACGCTGCAGAACGTCGATCAGACCGATCCCGGCATGACTGATGTGCACAGCGGATCGGACCAGGCCGGCAGCGACGGACAGCCCTACTCCACCTGGTAAGAATCTAAACCTGCCACAAATGACGGGTGCCCCACATCTCGCTCGTTTTTCGCGAGATGTGGGATACCACTGCACTAAACCTTTAACTTTGGGCTCCCAATTGACGGTTAAGTTTTGAGATTCGTGGTATCCCACATCTCGCAAAAAACGAGCGAGATATGGGGCACCCGTCATTTGTGGCACGTTCGGGTTTTCAGACCTTAGGGTTCCCCTCTGCCCGACATAGAATCTGCGTCCACAATTCTTTTATTCCAGTCCCGGTCTTGCTGGAACACAGCAGAATCTCGCTGAGCCCCAACCCCTCTCTCAGCCGTGTCAGAGCCTTTGCTCGTTCGTTTCCGGAGAGCCGGTCTGCTTTCGTTCCCACAACCAGAAAATTGCGACCCATTCCCTTGAGCGATGCGATCAATTGCTGGTCGCTGGCCTGCACCGGAATATTGCTGTCCACCAGGCAAATGCAGAGCACCAGGTTAGGCCGCTCTTCGAGATAGGGATTGATGAATTTGGGCCACTCCGCAGAAATGGACCGGGAGATCTTGGCGTAGCCGTAGCCTGGCAAATCGGCAAATAGCAGGCGCGGAAGCCGTGCCGTTGCTGAATCGGATAGAGCAAAAAAATTGATCGACCGGGTCCGTCCCGGCGAGGCGGAAACCTTGGCGGCTTTTTCGCCCAGCAGGCCGTTAATCAGGCTCGATTTGCCAACATTGGAACGGCCCAGGAAAGCAAATTCCGGGGCCGCGGCGGTAGGGAACTGCTCCGGCGACATCGCCGATAGCAGGAACTTCGTGACCAGGTGCACCGTCTACTGTGCGCGCGGCTGATCGGCGGGAACCGGCGGCTTAACCGCAGTCAGCGCCTCGGGCGTCTCCTCGCGCATCTCAGGCAGCGGACCCTCGAGGGCGATTTTCAACACTTCGTCCATTTGATCCACGAAGTGCAGCTTCATGACGCTGCGCAGGTTCTCGGGAAGATCCGCCAAATCCTTTTCGTTGGCTCGAGGAAGAATCGCTTCAAAGATGCCGGCACGATGAGCCGCCAGCAGCTTCTCTTTCAATCCGCCAATGGGCAGAACCTTGCCTCGCAGCGTGATCTCACCGGTCATGGCAATATCGCGCCTCACGCG
The DNA here is from genome assembly GCA_963717225.1 of uncultured Acidobacteriaceae bacterium. Taxonomy (GTDB): domain Bacteria; phylum Acidobacteriota; class Terriglobia; order Terriglobales; family Acidobacteriaceae; genus PALSA-350. The sequence goes on from CAVQWB010000050.1 coordinate 156,821, forward strand.
GACCTTGGCCAAAGCACTGGCAAGTGCGGTGGCAATGGTGATGCCCGCGGATGGACCGTCCTTGGGAATGGCGCCTTCCGGCACGTGCACGTGAATGTCCAGGTTGCGGTAAAAGTCCCTAGGCAGCCCCAGGTGCTGCGCCCGGCTGCGGATATAGGAAAGGGCAGCCTGCGCCGACTCCTGCATCACGTCGCCCAGCTGACCGGTCAAGGTCAACTTGCCCTTGCCGTCCAGTACCTGAACCTCGGTCGAAAGAATGCTGCCGCCCACCTCCGTCCAGGCGAGACCGGTAACCAGGCCCACTTCGCTGGTCTCATGCAGCTGAGAATCGCGAAACTTGGCCACTCCCAGAAACTCGTTCAGGTTGGTGTCGGCAATGTCTTCTTTATGCTTGGCTCCGTTGCGGACCACACGGCGCGCTACCTTGCGGCATACGTTGCCGATCTCACGCTCCAGGTTGCGGACGCCCGCCTCGCGCGTGTACCCGCGAATGATGTCCACCAGTGCCGCGTCGCTGAAGACGGCGTTCTTGTCGCTCAGCCCTGTGGCCTCACGTTGCTTCTTGACCAGATATTGCTTGGCAATCTCGAGCTTTTCCGCCTCGGTATAGCCGTGCAGGCGCAGGATCTCCATGCGATCCTGGAGCGGCGCCGGGATGGTGTGGAGCACGTTGGCAGTGGCCACGAAGAGCACCTGCGACAGGTCATACTCCACGTCGAGATAGTGGTCCTGAAAGCTGGTGTTCTGCTCCGGGTCGAGCACCTCGAGCAGCGCCGATGCGGGATCACCACGCAGGTCGGAAGCCATCTTATCCACTTCGTCCAGCATGAAGACCGGGTTCTTGGTCCCCGCCTTCTTCATGGACTGAATGATCTGTCCAGGCAGTGCTCCGATGTAGGTCCGGCGATGGCCACGAATTTCCGCCTCGTCACGTACGCCACCAAGCGACATGCGTACGAACTTGCGGCCAGTGGCTTTGGCGATGGACATTCCCAGCGAGGTCTTGCCGACACCGGGAGGTCCGACAAAACACAGGATCGAACCCTTGGGGTTTTTCACCAGCTGGCGGACGGCCAGAAATTCGAGAATTCTCTCTTTGATTTTTTCCAGGCCGTAGTGGTCCGCGTTCAGCACCTTTTCGGCATGATCGATGCTGCGCGTTTCCTTGCTTCTCTTCTTCCACGGCACTGCCAGCAGCCAGTCAAGGTAATTTCTGGATACGGTCGATTCAGCCGACATCGGCGGCATAGCCTCGAGCTTCTTCAGCTCCTGAATCGCTTTATCGAACACGTCCTTGGGCATGCCCGCACCGTCGATCTTCTTCCGCAGCTCATCGAACTCGCTCTTCTCTCCGCGGCCCAGTTCTTTCTGGATGGCCTTGATCTTCTCGTTGAGGTAGTACTCTTTCTGGGCGCGCTCCATCTGCCGTTTTACCCGGCTTTGCACGCTTCGATCCATATTCAGCTTCTCGATTTCGATGTCCAGTACGTCGGCGACTCGGGTCAACCGTTCGCTGGGATCAAAAATGTCGAGCAGCTCCTGCTTCTCCTCGATCGAAAGCTGCAGGTTGGCTGCGATCGTGTCGGAGAGCTTCGCCGGCTCATCCATACGGACAGCGGCGATCATGGTTTCGTAATTGAGCGACTGCTGCAGCTTGACGTACTGCTCAAAAAGGGAAGTGACCCGCTGCATTACGGTCTCGATTTGCGGGTTTACTTCAAGCTGCCGGTTGGCGACCCGCACCGTGGCCACAAAAAAGCCATCCGAGTCGTTCATTTCCACAGCCTTGGCCCGCTCCAGCCCTTCCACCAGGACCTTGATGTTGCCGTCCGGCATCTTTACGCTCTGGACGATATTGCCAATGGTTCCCACGGAATAAATGTCTTCGGGGCGAGGTTCATCGATGCCCGCGTCGTGCTGCGTAGCCAGAAATATCTTGCGGTCCCCGGTCAGCGCCTCTTCCAGCGCTCTTACGCTTGACTCACGCCCCACAACAAAAGGCGTCATCATGTAAGGAAAGATCACCATGTCCCGAATGGGCATCATGGGGAGCTTGCGAAGATCGCCTTTGTCCCGGGTTTCTTTAGCTTGTGTCACGCGATTTCCTTTCACTTACCTCCCTTATACAGAGGAAAAGGGAGTTGCGCCAATGCCCCGGATGTGAGGGGCTTCAACCAATCAACAATGTGATTGACCACTCAAGAAGGAACCGCGGACGCGAATTTCCCCCACTCGCTACGCTTTTTTGAAAATCACTTACCATTGGGAACTCAACAGGCCGCCAAAAACGCTAGAGCGAAGCGTGCGGGCTAAAAGTGGGTGTGGGAGAACCGCATTTCCAAACTCAGTCCCGCAGGGACGTCTGAACTTAGCCCAGGACGCTAGTCCTGGGTACATCATGCAACATGATTAAGTCCCGCAGGGACGGCTGAAAACGGGCCGCGACGCAATCCTCGTTCAGCCGTCCCTGCGGGACTGAGTCGTTCTTTCAAATCCAACCCAGGACTAGCGTCCTGGGCTAAGCTCAGACGTCCCTGCAGGACTGGAATTCGCAAAACGGGCTCTCACACAACCTCATTAGCCCCTACCCTTCAGACCCATTGTCACCATCGACACACCCAATCGTCCAATTCTCGTGCAACTTATCCGGCTTTTTCCAGAAGAGTCACGGAAAGATCACGCTTCTGCACCATCTCAGCCGTAATGTCCAGCTCCTTGATCTTCTTGTTGCTCGGGAGGTGGTACATCAGGTCCAGCATCAACTCTTCCAGGATCATGCGCAGGCCGCGTGCTCCGACCTTGCGATTCAGGGCCTCGCGGGCCACGGCACGAGAGGCGTCCTCGGAAAACAGCAGGCGTACCCCCTCATACTCAAAGAGCCGTTGGTACTGCTTGAGGATGGCATTCCTGGGCTTGGTGAGGATTTCCACCAGCGCAGCCTCATCCAGTTCGTCGAGGATGCCAATCACTGGCAGGCGTCCGACAAATTCAGGGATAAGGCCAAACTTGATCAGGTCCTGGGGTTGAGCCTGGCGCAGGAGCTCGGTATCCCGCTGTGCCGGCAAGGTGCCCGCCTCCTGTGCTTCCTTTTCCGAGAGCGCCTTGAAACCTAACGCTTTCTTGCCTACGCGCCGGCCAATCAGGCGTTCCAGCCCGACGAAAGCGCCGCCACAGATGAACAGTATGTTGGTGGTGTCGACCGGCGTAAATTCCTGGTGTGGATGCTTGCGTCCGCCCTGGGGCGGAACGTTAGCCACCGTGCCTTCGAGGATCTTCGAGCAGTGCCTGCTGCACGCCCTCGCCGGAGACATCGCGGGTAATCGACGGGTTTTCGTCCTTGCGGCCGATCTTATCGATTTCATCAATGTAGATAATGCCGGTCTGTGCTCTGGCCACGTCACCATCGGCTGCCTGAAGCAGCTTGAGGATGATATTTTCGACGTCTTCCCCGACATAGCCCGCTTCCGTCAACGTGGTTGCGTCGACAATCGCGAACGGTACGTCCAGCATCTTGGCCAACGTATGTGCCAGCAGGGTCTTGCCGCTTCCGGTTGGGCCTACAAGAAGGATGTTGGACTTGGAAAGCTCGACGTCATTGCCGCGTGTCCGGTTCATCTGGATACGCTTGTAGTGGTTGTATACCGCGACAGCGAGCTTCTTTTTGGTTTGCTCCTGGCCGATGACGTACTCGTCGAGAAAGCCCTTGACCTCTTGCGGTTTGGGCAAGTGAGCCGGGGCTGCCCCTGGCTGCGTCTCACCCCGGTCGTCTTCCAGGATGGAGTTGCAAACCGCGACGCACTCATCACAAATGTATGCCCGCGGATAATCGCTCGGTGAGGAGATCAATTTAGCAACGGCGTCCTGTGATTTATGACAGAACGAACAACGGAGCGTATCGTCTGTTCCCCTCGGCGTTTTCATACTGCAACTCCTTTGGCCTCCCGGCCAATTCAGGTACGTGGCCGGTCTATGATTTCGTCTATAATGCCGTACTCTTTTGCTTGCTGCGCGTTCATGATGAAGTCTCTCTCCACATCTCGCTCAATGCGTTCCAGCGGTTGCGCGGTGTGCTTCGACATCAACTTGTTGGTAATCTCGCGAATTCGTAGAATCTCGCGAGCATGAATATCAATATCGGTCGCCTGACCCGAGAGGCCGCCCATGGATGGCTGGTGGATCAGGATGCGGGAGTTCGGTAGGGCAAAGCGCTTGCCCTTGTTTCCGCTCATCAGCAGGAATGCCGCCATGCTCGCCGCCTGCCCAATGCAATAGGTGACCACGTCATTGCGGATGAACTGCATGGTGTCGTAGATGGCTAGACCCGCGGTGATGGAGCCGCCCGGAGAATTGATGTAAAGCTGTAGATCTTTCTCCGGGTCCTCACCGGAGAGAAACAGCATTTGAGCGATTACCAGATTTGCGATCTGATCGTCGATGGGTGTTCCCAGAAAGATAATATTGTCGCGAAGCAAACGAGAATAAATGTCGTAGGCTCGCTCGCCTCGACTCGTCTGCTCGACCACCATAGGTACAAGTGCCATGCTCTCCCTTGCTTCCACTTTCCGCGGCCGGCGTACGCCGCCCTGGTCTTAAAATTGCCCGTTTGCGTTCATCTAGGACGCTAGAACGTCTTGACGATTACGTGTCCAAGCCAGCCTCCGTGATGTGGCGCTTTTCTTGGTGAAAAGCCCCGTCAAACGAATTTTCGCCGGCCATGTCCATCGTCACGACGCCAATCTTTCGTACAGCAGCGTGCCCATCTTCTCCCTACGTAAGCGTTCCCGGATTCTAGCGAGGCTACCGTCCTCAGTCAAACGCGAGCGCAGTGCATCCAGCGGCTCGCGCATTTGCAAGGAGATAGCTTGTAGCTCGTTTTCTACATCTTCTTCCGGCACGCTGACATTCTCGATATCGGCAATCCGGTCAAGCAACATGGAACTCTTCACATCAGCAGTTGCGGAAGGGCGTTGCGCAGCGCGCAGCCGATCGAAATCGAGATTGCGCATGTCTTCGGTCCGCATGCCCTGCGAAGCAAGCGCTCGTAGCCCGCGGTCAAGACGAACGTCTATCTGTTGCTGCACCAGCGATTCTGGAACCGGAAACTCGAAGCGGGTGACCAACGCATCAAGCAACCGATTCGTGGTCTCGGTCTGTACCCGCCGCTGCTTGTCCAGAGCCAGATGTTCGCGCAGTTGCCGCGTAAATTCTGCCAGACTTTCGTACTGCCCAAGCTCTTTGGCAAACTCGTCGTTCAATTCCGGCTCGATCTTTTTCTTGATGCCCTTGACTTCGAGATCGTATGCCACCCGCTTACCAGCTAGTTGCCGCTCACCGAAATCCGGCGGATAGGTCACCTCGAACTTTGACTGTTGACCGACCGTGGCTCCGCGTAGCGCAGCATTAAAACTGTCAAGCGTGTTCGGTCCTCCTACCTGGATCATCACATCCTGTCCCGAAATAGGTTGCGGGGCGGTTGTCTCAACTTCGCCGTCTGCCGGCTGCACGCTGCCGGTAAAGCTGATCTGAGCAAAATCGCCGTCCGCCAGCGGGCGGTCTTCGATGACCGGCTCCATGGTGGACCGGGAGTCGCGAATGCGCGCCAGCTCAGCGTCTAGTTCGGCATCAGTCAATTCAGCGGAAGGTTTCTCTACCTTCACTTCCTGGTAGCCGTCGATCGAGAAGTCGGGCAGCACCTCGAAGGCAGCCTTGAAACGTAAAGGCTTGCCGTCTTCGAGATCGATTTTGGTCACCTGTGGCTGCGAGATGGGCCTGAGTTGCTGCTTGGCGATGGCGGCGCGGAAATGCTCGGGTAGAACCGCTTCGATCACGTCCTGGCGAATCTGCTCCGCGAAGCGGCCACGGATTAACGACTCCGGGACCTTGCCTGAGCGGAAGCCGGGAATGCGTGCCATCTTCTTGTATCGTTTGGTAACTGCTTGATAATTGCGGGTGATTTCTTCGGCGGGAACTTCGATTTCCACTTCTCGAGTGCAGTCCGGGTTCAGCGTAGCCGTACCATGAGAGTGACCCTCATGATCATGTCCGGCAGGTTCCTCGGTGGCGGTAGACACGCCGTCAGATTGCGGTGTGGTTTCAATCATTTCTGTTGAGCTCAACGTATGCCTTCCAGGTTCGCTCGGTCTCTGCCCTGCCGCAATGGCGAAATTGATGCAAGCGCGGGGGAGCCTGTAAACAGCCTGCTTTCATCGTATGAGGCTTTGCCGGGAGGGTCAAACCCGCAGCGCAGGGAATGCGAAGCCGCTATTAACTACAATACACCCTTCCACGGTTACCTTCGCTGGTTCCACCGGCCCCTGGGCGCAGCCTAGAATTCCTCCTGCCGTGGCATGCGTACATGCGCCACAAACCGCGGATCGGCAGCCTGGTAGTGCTTGTAGTTACGTCGTCCTTCGCTGAGCGAGAGATTCCCATTCACTGTTCTGCGGACTACGTCTGCGTCGCGATCGTCCTGTCCATCATCCTGCCACCAGCAGACTTGGCATAGCTCCAGGGCTTCCGGCACGGATAGGGTTCTATACCCGCAGCACAGGCAGCGGGCCGCAGTTGCTTTTCGCATCCTTCAAGTATGCGCTGGATCGGGGCGGGACCGGGGGCTCCTCGGTTTCCGAGCCCCTTACTACGGTAACTTTCAGACTTCTACTGGCCTGGCGTAAACAGTCCCAGACGAACCTTCCAGGTAACTGATTGGCCGGGACGGAGTGTCACCATGCCGGTGTCCATCCCCTTCCACTGCTTTCCGAATGGGTCAACGTAGTTGAACTGATCTTCGATGGCGACAAAGGTAGCGTTCTTCGGCGAATACACCTGCACCGTCTTGATTTCCGGCGAAAGAGCGGAGACCGTTAATCCATAATTCGAGTCGGGATCGATTAGCTTGACTTCGGCTGCGCCCTGGGTGCGTTGCAGGTGAGAGAAATTGTCGTCTAGAAAATGATCGTCGAGGGCCACACCGTCGGGCGCGTTGTAGTCGTACTCCGTGCCCTTGACCGGCTTGAGCTGCCCGGTCGGGAATGCGTCACCGTAGTTGTTCACCGGGGCCATCATGGCGGCCGGAATATGGAGTCGCGTCTGCGCGCGGTGGCCACTCGGTATCTGGAAGTAGGGATGCCAGCCGATGGACATGGGCTCCGGCTCTTTTCCCACGTTTTTGGCGGTAATGGTGGCATCGACCGCGTCGCCGGTGAGTGCGATGGTCAGGTTCAGGTCGGTGTCGGAAAGCCAGTGGCCCCCGAAATCTCCGGCGTGGATAACGCCCGTCACTGTCTGTCCATCTGCCGTCGTCTGGGTTTGAAGGTCTTCCACCTTGGCCTGGGTAATCAATCCATGAATCGCCACTACCGGTCCGCCGGGGTTCTTGCTGGGAAAGTTTGCCGGGAGCGCCAGGGTGTGGCCGCGCCATTGCGTGATGACCGATTTGCCGTCAGGCGACCGTTCGCCCACGATGCGGTTAGGGTAGGGAATCAGAAAGGCTCCTCCCAAACTGAAGGACATGTTGCCCAACTGATCCCTGCCGGTGCCGTTCAGTTGACTCGCCGCCTCCTTCACCGAAGGTGACCGGAGTAGTGGGATCTCCCCTTTGCCGGGGACGGCGGCGGTAACCTGCAGCATATTCATGCCACGCCCGGGAAGCAGGGTCACAGAGAGGAACTCCGGTTTGCTCCCGTTGTTGGTCGCCTTTCGCGTGAGCGTCAGTACGTTCGCGCCACCGATCTGCACAGCTACTGGTGCAGTTGGTTGCGGTGCTTGTTCCGCCGGCGCTGGGGGCTGTTGCCGGCAACCTGCGGCCGCCAGAACGAATGTCGCCAGAACCCCGGCTAAACCTTTGCATCCATTGCGCATAGACACCCTCGAGAACCTTCCTTTTGCGCTCTGCCGCCGGTTTGTCGCGGCCGAGAAAAAGCAGAAATCATATTACGCTGTCTTTCCGAAGAGCTTTACAATCGGGTATGAGCTCGATCCCTCGACCAACCCCAGGGTCGCCCATTGGGTCGCCTGCTGGAAGCCCCGGTGTGCCTGCGGCGAATCCTGGTCCGATACCGTCAAACCCTAGTCCGCTAATACTTTTCAACCAGAATGTCATCCGCTGTCACCGCTGCACACGGCTGCGGAAGTATTGCGAAGAGACCGCCACCAGCAAGCGCCGCGCTTATCGGGATTGGATTTATTGGGCAAAACCTGTTCCATCGTTTGGTGATGAAAAGGCCCGCATGCTGGTACTCGGGCTGGCGCCGGGGGCGCACGGCTCCAATCGCACCGGCCGGCCCTTTACCGGCGACGGTTCCGGCGACTTCCTGTATCCCGTTCTTCACGATGCTGGATTCGCTTCACAACCGAATTCTGTGGCTCGTGGCGACGGCATGAAACTCCAGGATTGCTGGATCAGTTCTGTTGTCCGCTGCGCTCCTCCTGATAACACGCCCAAGCGGTCTGAACTGACGAACTGCCAGTCGCATCTCGACGAGGAGATCTCGCTGCTGACCAACCTGCGCGTCGTAGTCTGCCTCGGGCGAATCGCCTTCGACAGTTATTTGCAGCACTTGACGCGTACCGGCCAGTGCGAACGCAAACCGCGCTTCAAGTTCTCCCACGGTGCCGAATACGCGCTGCCGGGAGGCCGGTTCTTGATCGCCAGCTATCATCCATCGTTGCAAAATACCAATACCGGAAAACTGACCCGCAGCATGTTTTTTGACGTCTTCGACCGTGCGCGCTCCCTCATCAGCAGCGGGGAGACTGCTCGCACGCTTCGCCGGTGATGGCTCTATCCGCTGGGATCTGGGCAGGGGGCTTTTTTTTCGACCGAGCGTAGCGGAGTGGAGCTCCCTGGGCTAAATACCGTACCGTTGTCTCTGAATTTAGGGGGGACACTTTTTACGCTGCCTGTTTAGGCCGTACTCGTCAGGGCTCGGCAAATTGTGGAGCGGGAGACGGGGATCGAACCCGCAACCAACGGCTTGGGAAGCCGCTACTCTACCATTGAGCTACTCCCGCCCGCTGCCACCCGGTTATTCTACCTCTAAGCCTGTATGATTTCGGGGGATGCCCTCCCTCAGCCGCCGCACAATGCTTTCCGCCCTCTGCGCGCTAGCGGCGGGAGCTGCGCTTCGCTTGTGGTTCATTCACGCCTTCCCGCAGATTCAGGGCGACTCCCTTCTTTACGCCGACATCGCCAGGAATTGGCTTACCCACGGCATCTACGGCCGATCCATTATGCACCCGGGCGTTCCGCCGGCCGTTGCCCCTACCCTGGTTCGTCTGCCCGGCTACCCCGGCTTCCTCGCGCTGTGCTTTGCGGTTTTTGGAAATCAGAATTATTTCGCCGTTCTTTACCTACAGGTGCTGATTGATCTGGCCGCATGCTTGCTCATCGCGGAGTTCGTTCGCCGCCTCTGCGGGTACCGGGCCGCAGTGGCAGCGCTATGGCTGGCGGCGCTTTGTCCTTTCACAGCAAACTACGTGGCTATGCCCCTCACCGAAACGCCTTCCATTTTTTGCGTTGCGCTCGGTCTTTGCGCGTTTGCCACCGTGCTCGAGCGCCCGCGCCCGGGATGGATGCTCGCTCTCGCCTTTGCCTGGAGTTATGCCGCGCTGTTGCGTCCCGATGGCGCCTTGCTGGCCCTCGTCTTCTTTCCCGCACTCATTTTCTATGGCCGAAACTCGCTCGGCTTCGCGCGGTCACTCCGCATCGCATTATTCTGCGGACTGCTCTCCGTGCTGCCATTCGCGGTATGGACCCTGCGCAACTGGCACACCTTCCATGTGTTTGAGCCCCTGGCTCCCCGCTCGGCCACGGATCCCGGTGAGCCCAAAGCTCTCGGTTTCCAACGCTGGACGAAAACCTGGATGGCCGACTTTGCTTCCACTTACGAAATTTATTGGAATGTGCCCGGCGATAATATCGACATCCACCTCCTGCCTGCGCGAGCCATGGATACGGATAGCCGTCAAACCCTGGACCTGATTTCGCAGTACAACGCCGGCGACTTACTCACGCCGCAGATAGACGCCGGCTTTGCCGTGCTGGCCGCAGCGCGTATCCGCGCTCATCCCGTTCGCTACTACCTGACGCTGCCCCTGCTGCGCCTGGCGGATATGTGGCTCCGGCCCCGGGTGGAGATGCTCAATATAGAACTGCGCTGGTGGCAATACGGTCAGCACCGCGCGGAGACCCGTATCGCCTATGCCTACGGTGCGCTGAACCTGGTTTATTTATTGGCCGCCCTGATAGGAGTGTTTTGCCGGCCAAGATTTGCCACCGCGATGGTGGCCTATGTCGTATTGCGCAGCCTGCTGCTTTCCACACTCGAGGCGCCTGAGCCTCGCTACACGCTGGAATGTTTCCCCATGGTCATTGCGTTTGCTGCGGTTGCCGCCGACCGTGTCTTTGACCGTGTCCTCGGCCGTCTCCCGGGGCATGCCTAACGGTCAGCCAGCGTCTTCCCTGTTCCCTCGGTAAGGGTGACGAAATGGTCTACCGGCGGTGCGCTGAATGATTCCTTGAGTCCGCTGGGCCAGGCGATCTCTACCCGGTCGACTTTCGAAGCAGCCCCCAGGCCAAAATGCAGCCGCAGGTCACTGCTGGAGAGATAGCTCGAACCGGAGCGAACTTCCTGTACGAAGTCTCTCCCCCCTGCGGAAACGCGCACCGTGGCGCCGATGCCATCGCGGTTGGATCGCGTGCCTGTCGTGGAGATCCCTATCCAGTGATTCTGATTGGCTGCTTCATTGACCAGCAGCATGGGCTTGGCTCCCGAGTTGTTGATGACTGCCGATAAGCGCCCTTCATTCCAAAAATCGGCAATGGCCAGACCACGGCTGGACTGGGGCTCAGTGCAGCCCGGTCCCGCGGTGTGGCTTATGTCTTTAAATTTTCCGTTTCCCTGGTTCCAATAAACCAGGCGCGGCTCTTTGTAGGTTGCTCCTAAATGCGCCGTATCGACTTCCGGATAGACGTGACCGTTGGCGATCAGAATGTCGGGCCAGCCATCGTTATCCATGTCGAAGAACATCACGCCCCAGCCAAGGTATTGTGTGTTCAGTCCCAGGCCGGCGTCGAATATTTTTGAGCTGTAGGTTCCGTCACCGTTGTTCTGGTAAAGGGAGGATGTGTCATCGGAGAAGTTGGTCTTGAAAATATCGGGCCAGCCATCGCCGTTGTAGTCAGCGACCGTAGCGCCCATGCCCGCCTGTTCGCGGCCATCTTCGTCGAAGGCGACGGTTGCGTCCACGGCAACATCGGTGAACGTTCCATCCTTGTTATTGCGATAGAGAATGCTGGGGGTGCTGTCGCAGGCCACGTAAATATCGGGCCACCCATCGCGGTTGTAGTCGAGCGTCGAGACGCCAAGGCAGTAGTGCCCGTTGGTCTTCTCGATCCCGCTGCTCTTGCTCACGTTGGCGAAGTGGCCTCCGCCAAGATTGTGGTAGAGCACGTTCGGAGTGGAATCGAGACCGCGCGGCCCGCACATGACGGGGACGCCTTTCCAGATGCACATCTGGCCCTCTCCGGGGCGGGGCGCGGTCTTTATATCAAAGTGAACGTAGTTCGCGACCACCAGGTCGAGCTTGCCATCGCGGTCGTAATCGACAAAGGCGCACCCGGATCCCCACTCCCCGCCGCTTCCGGTAACGCCCGCAGCCGCGGCCACTTCTTTGAAAGTGCCGTTTCGCTCGTTGTGGTAAAGCCGATTCTTGCCGTAGTAGGTCACATACAGGTCATCGAATCCATCGTTGTCGTAATCACCCACGCAGGCGCCTTGTCCCCAGCCGGTCGCCGTCAGTCCGGCATTGCGGGTAACATCGGTGAAGGTTCCGTCGTGGTTGTTGTGGTAGAGGTGACCGGTGGGGTTCTTGTTCTGTGCCGTGGTGGCATCGAGGGCGTTGCCGTTCGCCAGGTAGATGTCCGGCCAGCCATCGCGATCGTAATCCAGGATCGCCACGCCACTGCCGGTGGTTTCGATAATGTACTTCTTGGTGGATTCGTCTCCGTTGACGTTCTGCATCTTCAAACCAGCCTGCGGAGCGGCATCGACAAACCAGGCCGGCGGTGGGTGGTCTACGTTTGCAGGATAAGGAGCAGCGTGAACCTGGGCTATGGCCGTGGCCGCGCAAACAAAAAATAGTCCGGCTTGCCACCTGAGCCAAACAGCCATTCTGCAAATGCTAGCACTCGCAGCAGCAGCGTATTCTTGACGTGCGTTATGCAAACGTTCTGGTTCCCCGTAGCTGTTCTCCTGTCCGGCTTGGTGTGCTTGGGGCAGAGCACGCCCTCAGTCACTGCCACCAGCCCTCGATCCGCTGTAACCGGCGCCCAACAACCACCGGGGAAAGGCGCAAGCCGTGAGCTGGGCATCCGGTATTACCGGGCCGGTAAGCTTATCGATGCGGAGCGTGCCTTTGCCACGGCCATGACAGAAGATCCGTCCGATCTGGAGTCTGTTCAGATGCGTGGCTTGACGCTTTATCGTCTGGGCCAGCCGGCAGCGGCCATTCCGTACCTGGAACGGGTGCGGCAATGGATGCCAAATGCAAATGCCGATGCCAACCATGTATTGGGGCTTTCTTACATGAATGCGCGCCGTTACGATGATGCGCGAGGCGCCTTCGCCGCGCAATATGGTGTGAGCCCGGACTCTGCCGCCGCGTACCTGCTGACCGGCGGCATGCTGCTCGATGCCGATCTGCCTGAACTGGCCGCTCAGGACGCGCAGAAGGCGCTCGATATTTCGCCCAGTCTTCCCTTGGCGCATTTCATGCTCGGAGAGGTTTACCTTTACAAGTCTGACGTCAACCACGCCCTTGAGCAGTTTGAACAGGAGCGGGCCATCAATCCGACCTACCCCGCGGTCTATGACCGCCTGGGCGACGTTTACACCCGGATGGGGAAGTATCAGCAGGCGCAGGAGGCCTTAACCCGAGCTATCTCTCTGGACGTTTCCAGCACCGGGCCATTCATTCAAATGGGCAAAGTCTTTTTGCGCCGTGGTGACCCGGAAAGTGCAGCGATGTATCTCCAGCACGCCGAAAAAATGGACCCAGGCAACTACATCACGCACACCCTATTAGGGCAGGCATACCGGGGAATGGGGAAAGAGGAAGATGCAAAGCGTGAACTTGACGCGGCTTCTCAGATCCATGCCGCAAGCCAGCTGAAACTACAGCCAGTTCAGTGAGGACGTGGCGGACCGGACCATCTTTTTGGAACAGGTAATCGGGCAGGTGACAGGTCTAATAAACCCTGATCGAGACCAATTTGCTTTGCAGGGGCACCCCACCTTCGAGCGTGACGGCGAGTAACGCTTCAAAAGGCTTTATCTCCCCAGTCGGCGACGAGATCAATTTCAACAGTTCCGCCAATGATTCTTTGCGGGTAGCGAATTCGACCGCCGCCTGCGTCCCCAGTGTAGTCAGGCCGCTGAACATGAGCGTTCGCTTCCCAGACTGAACGCCGGGCATCAGCGCGAGCACTGCATAGTCCATGGTGAGCGGATGCTCCGGCCGCGAGTAGAGGGCCGGTTCGCCCGGACGGGGGTGGTTGTTCACAAATCCCGCATACGCTGGATTGGCCACCATGGTGAAATTTGCCAGAGATGGCACGGCATTCAGGGAGGGGTTTTCGGCCGGCGAACCGATAAAAATCAGGTTTCGCTGCTTCGCCTCATCCCAGGTAACCAGCAGACTGCGTTTCAGAACGAAGGTGGCCCGGTGAGCGTCAAAAAGCCTGGTCAACTCGTACACCGATGCCAGCTCGCCTATGCCGGTGTAATGGTCAACTACTGGCTCGCTATTGGCAGGGCCTCCGGCGGGCGCGTATCGCAAGCCGGTCTTTGAATCGCCCACAAAGCGAGCGTTGCTGTAAATGACTATGGGCGGATCCCCGGCTAGAAACGGCGCCCAAAAGACTTCAATCGCCGATTTTTCCGCGGCCGCTTTAGGCCGTGCGCGAGCAATCAGCAGTGAGGAGCCGGCCAGGATCAGAACCAGGAGAACACCTAAAGCGATCCCCAGCGGCGTGGACTTCCAATAACTCCAGGAGCTCGCACGCGGCGCGGAAACCACGCCCCCGGCAGGGAGCGACACGGTCTCCGACGGCAACGGAAACGGAGCTGGTGCTGGTTCGGATTGGCGAAGCCGGAAGGTGGGAAGGTAGTGGCCCTTCGGAACCTCGATGATCGTCGGCTCCGCCACTCCCTCCGTTGCGAAAAATTCTGCCAGCTTTTGCCGAAGAAGGCGGGCGTGCGTTCGCACGATACTGTCTTCGCTGCTGTTATACCCTGGCGGTCGCTGGAAGACGTGCACGCCGATTTGTTGTTCAGTCGCGGCTTCGGGAGTCTCCTTAAGGGCGCATTCAGCGATGTAGAGGAGAAATTCACGAAGGCGCAACGAACTGCGAAAGTGGCTGCTGGAAACGACTCGTTCAATTAGGCGTGACCGAGGGTCGTTTGACGTGTGAAACGAATGCGTCAATTCACTCGCTTGGGTCAAAGCAGAGCTTGCTGGGCTACTTTTCACTGTCAATTCACCGTAAACAACGTTGGCAGCATTGCGGTTCCAAGAAGACTCTTGTGCGGCGCTGGAAAGCGGTCATCCATGCTTCGCAGGGTGACGGCGGGGACGGACACTCTTCTACCTCGCCCACACGCAAGTCTACTTGTTTTGTTGCACAAACGGGATCAGCTGATGTTCTAGACGACCGAAATATCCATTTCGTAAACAGCTTGCCGCTAAAAAGAGCAGGCCACTTAAGAACATTTTGTAAATCATTTGGAGAGGCGGCAATATGCACGGCAAAGCGTACCCTAAAGCCAGCAAAATCATCTACTTATTAGTCTTAGTCGTTTGGCTATCCGCGCTGGCCCCGGCCGCGCTGGCACAGGCAGTTTATGGATCGATCTTCGGAACCATCACCGATAACACCGGAGCTGTGGTTCCTGATGCCACGATTACAGTCACCGACGTTTCCAAAGGCACATCGGTCACCGTCCAAAGTGACGCCAGTGGTGGATACCTCGTCCAGCACCTGATCGCAGACACCTATCAGGTTTCTGCGGAAGCCAAGGGGTTCAGCAAGACTTCGGTAGACAACGTCGTGGTCTACGTCGATACGCAGCCTAAGGTCGACATTAAGCTCACCGTGGGCGAGGTGACGAATACAGTTACGGTGACCGGCGGAGCCCCTCTGCTGGAGACAGCCCGCGCCGATGTGAGCACCATTTTGAACGACCGCGCGCTCCAGGATTTGCCTAATCTGAATCGCAACTTCACCTCCTTTGAATTGCTGACGCCTGGCACCTCGTACATCGGGTGGGGGCCGTCTGAGGGAAGTGGCAATCCGCAACGAAGCGAATCCATCGAAGTCCAGGGCCAGCTGCCGTTTGCCACCGGTTATGAGCTCGACGGCACGGACAACCAGGATCCTATCAACGGCGTCGCCGTGATCAACCCGAACATTGACGCGGTATCGGAGATGAAGGTGACCGCGCAAAACTACGACGCGGAGTTCGGCAAGGCAGTCGCCGGCCTGGTCACCGCTCAAACGAAATCCGGAAGCAACAACTTTCATGGGACGGCCTTTGAATATCGCCGCTCCGATGCCCAGCAGGCGCGGGATCCGTTTGCCAACAATGCGGTTAACTCGCTAACGGGCAAGTACCTAAGCCCCACGCTGCACAATCAATTCGGGGGTTCGGTGGGGGGGCCGGTGCTGAAGAATAGAGTCTTCTTCTTCGGCGACTACCAGGGACTGCGGGAAAAATCGGGGAGCTCGGTGCTGACCACCGTGCCTACCGCCCTGGCGAAGTCGTCTTGCACCTCCGGCGGGAATTGCGATCTCAGCGATTACCTGGCGATTGGAGGGCAGGCTTTTAAGCCCAATAGCCCGACCGACAGCAGCAATAGTGGGCGCACTCCGTTTCCCGGCAACATCATTCCCGTGGCGGACCTTTCCGCGCCCGCGGTCAATTTTTTCAAATTGCTGCCCGCCCCCAACGCTGGTGCGCCCGGCCAGACATTCAACAACTATGCCACTTCAGGATCTGGAATCTTCGACACCAACCAGTTCGATGTTCGCGGAGATACCAAGCTGGGAGAAAAACTGCACATCCTGGGCCGCTATACCTATTTTGGGTCCACCCTTTCGGGCGCTCCTTACTTCGGCACCGCCGGTGGAGGTGGTTATGGCTCAGGAGGTTTCGCCGGTACGTCTTCGGGACGCAACCAGAGCGTCGCGGCGGGTGGAGATTATGTGGTTTCGCCTAGCTGGCTGACCGACTTCCGCTTTGGCTACTACCGGATTTACAACACCGTTGTTGGTCCCGACGCCGACCAACCCCTGGGTAATACTCTGGGCATCCCCAACGCCAACGGCACACCGCTCTCGCTCTATGGCGGTATGCCCCAGTTTGAAATTGCTGTTCCAGCCAACGGACAAAACGAAGGCAACTCGGAGTTCCTGGGAACCACCGCAAACCCAAATCTCCTGCAGGAAAGCCAGTATCAGTTCGTCAACAACTGGTCGCACTCTCTGGGGAATCACAACATTAAGTTCGGCGGAGATTTTCGTTACGCCAAGGACCATTCGCTTACGGTTGCCAGTAATGCACTCCGCTCAGGCACTTTTCAGTTCTTTAACTCGACCACCTCTGGCACGGCACCCGCCGGCAGCGCAATCTCCTCCTCTCCCGGCCTGGGTTGGGCCACTTTCCTGCTGGGTGACACCTCTCTCTTCTGGCGCACCCAGACGGCAGACGTGAACGCGCAGACCCGGCAGACGCGCTTCTTTCTTTATGCCCAGGACCAATGGCGCGTGACCCCGAAACTCACCTTCAACTATGGTCTCCGGTGGGAGTTTTATACCCCCGAATCTGTGACCACTGCGGGCTCCGGCGGGCTGCTTGACCTGAATAATGGCGACATCCTCATTGGCGGCATCGGGGGTATCAACAAGGCCATGAATGTGGCCCAAAACTACAAGAATTTTGCACCTCGCTTGGGTGTTGCCTATCAAGTGCACCCCAACACCGTCGTCCGCGCCGGCTTTGGCACTGTCTACGGTCAGGGCTGGGCGGGCAACACCTTCGGCGAGATACTCACCGGTTCGTTTCCAACCCAGATCCAGCAGACACTCGGCAACGCGAACAATATCGGATACACGTTTAATCTCTCCCAGGGACCTCCCGGCTATACCTTTCCCGCGATCCCATCCAACGGCCTCTATCCACTCCCAGATGGCATTAGCCAGTCGGCACGCCCCAGAAGTGTCATACTTCCGACGGTGATGGGCTGGAACCTGACCGTCCAGCAAGAACTCAATTCGTCCATGTCCCTGCAGGTGGCCTATGTGGGCAACCAGGCCTACCACAACATGTTCGACTCTTCGCCGAGCTATAACACCAATCAGCCAACCCTGAGTGGTTTCAGCCAAGTCAACCCCAACCATCTAACCGCGGCTGGAGGAAGTTGTTCCACCTATCCGCAGGGGGTTCTGCCCGTAGGTCAGCCCGGCGTTCCGCCCGAGTGCCTATACACGCAATCGGAACGAAGCCCCTGGTTCGACGGTACGGCCCAGAAACAGCTCGGCGTCAAGTATGGGGCAGCCTATGGATGGGAACAAAGAATTGACTACTTCCCGGCCCAGGCGACTGGCAGCTACCATTCGTTGCAGGTGGTCATGAATAAGCGCTTCAGCCATGGTCTGCAATTTATGTCCAACTACGTGTGGTCCCATGCACTCTCCCACGAGTCCTATGAATTCCTGATCTCTCCGGCAATCGGCAAAGGAAACAGTTACTATAATCGCCGCAATTCGTTCATATTCGCTGGAAACTACAATCTCCCATTCGGCCGGGACCAGATGTTCGCGTCCCACGTCCCCGGTTGGGCAAACCAGATCATCGGTGGATTTCAATTGAACGCGTCGTGGAGGCTCCAGAGCGGGCTGCCCTTTACCTCAAACTATTTCAACTGCAGCAATGACAACGACCAGTGCACGGGCTTCCTCAACAAGGTAGCCAAATTTGCCCCCCATCAGGGCTCCTACAACGTAGCCGGCAACTACGTGCAGTACTTCACTCCTTCACCCTATGTGCTGTCTTCTCCCAATGATCCCGCCCCAACCACGCCCAATTCGTACGGCCCGTTCGCTCGCCCGGCGGTGGCAACCTGGGGCAATGTCGGCCGCGATGCACTCTGGGGACCCAACTTCAGCAACGTAGACGCCTCGCTGGCGAAGAGCTTTACCTTGTGGGAAGGCGTGCACTTTCAGTTGATCGCTCAAGCTTTCAACGTCTTCAACCACGTAAATCTTGGCGGTGTGAATTCGTGCTTCGATTGCCAGAACTCGGGTGCCGGCCAAATCTCGAGTACCGCTTCCAACCAGGAGGGAACGTCGATGCGTAACTTGCAATTTGCCGGCAGGTTCAACTTTTAGCCAGGTTGCATGTTGTTGCGTGACAACCGCGCGATGGAACCTCGTTGCACCGTCTGCAGTTTTCAGGGCGTTTCTCTAAGTTAATTGGAAAGCGGCTTTGGCAGGCCGCCTTTCAGTTCCGCCAACTGGCACCACAGGAAAAAAGTAGAGTTGCCCTTGATGGTGGTGGAACGATGAAGTGGTGGGCCTTGTTCGTTCTCCTGAACTCTGCCGTTTTAGGGGTTGCGCAGACTCCTGAGCGCACGCCCGCTCCGTTGCACGTTCTTTCCAGGTTTGCCACCGGTCAAACGAATCAGCTCGCCATCCACAAAGACATCATGGCGGTCAAGCCATTTAGCGTGACCGGACCCCGTGGCGCCATCCTCGGCCAGCAGGATGGAACGTTCGAAGCATGGATTTTCCCCTGGAAGATTTTGAGCCACATGCGCATGACCGCGGAGATGAAAGACTACGCTGTGCCCATCGACGTGAATGAGCAGGCGGCCTCCATCGACGTTCAACCGGGCCACACCACCATCACTTTTTCCCACGCCAATTTCACCGTGCGGGAAATCCTGTTCACTCCCCAGACTGCTCCCGAAGGCGCAGGTGCTCTGGCCTACTATCAGATCCAGGCCGTTCGTCCCATGACGCTTACCTTCAGCTTTACGCCGGAGATGCAGCGCATGTGGCCGGCACTTTCCGACGACCGTCCATCTCCCGAGTGGGTCAGGACAGGGGACTCCGGTTTTTATATCCTGCATTTGGATTCTCCCGATCAAGCGGCGGCCGTGGCGATTCCAACGGCGCAGTACGGCATACTGCCGCCCTATCAGGAGCGCCCTAAGGATTATCCGTTGCAGTTCGTGATCCATTTCGATCCAGCCACGGATAGCGATAAGATTTATCCCCTATTCATGACCACGGCCGAAACCGCGGCCACGTCTACCATGTCCGCATTGGCGGGGAGGCTGCAGGCGCTCAACGATGACTTTCATGAGCTCTATAGCGATACGCAGAAGCATTTTCAGAAATTCTCGAGCGAGCGCCTGAGCATCGAGACGCCGGACAAAAAACTCAATCAGGCATTCGCCTGGGCGGAAGTGGCCATCGATCAACTGCGCGTGGAGACTACACCCTCCCATGCTGAGACTGCCCTGGTTGCGGGTTTTTATACTTCCGGCGATTCGGCTCGTCCGGGGTTCGGCTGGTATTTCGGCCGCGATGCGCTATGGACGCTTTACGCGGTGAATAGTTATGGCGATTTCCAGCTGACACGGGATGAGCTGAATTTCCTGATCAAACGACAAAGTCCCGAAGGCAAAATTATTCATGAGTGGGCGCAGACTGCCGACCTGGTGGATTGGAGGAGTCTGCCTTATGCCTATGCGTCGGCCGATGCCAACCCGCTGCTCCTCATGGCCAGCGAAGACTACCTCAAAATAAGTGGAGACACCCAGTTCATCCTCGCCAACTGGGGGGCGCTCGAAAAGACATGGAGGTTCGAGACCTCTCACGATTCCGACGGCGATGGAATTTACGAAAACACAGAAGGTTCCGGATGGGTGGAATCCTGGCCGCCCGGCATGCCTCACCAGGAAATCTATCTGGCTGCGCTCGATCAGCAGGCGAGTACCGCGATGGCTGCCCTGGCGCGTGCCACGGGGCATAGCGAGATCGCTCAGCAGGCCGAGACCAGGGCTGCAAGGATCGGCGCCGCAATCGAGAAAGAGTATTTGCTTCCCGGGGGTGGCTTCTACGCTTTCAGCCGTAACGCCGACGGAACCACGGACGCGAGCCCAACCATCTTCCCCGCGGTTGCTTCCTGGGATGGCGACTACAAACTGCAACATGCCCAGCCGATGTTGGATCGGTGGGCCGCACCGGAGTTCTCGACCGATTGGGGCACACGTGACCTCAGTCCAACCGTACCGTTTTACGATCCCATCAGCTATCACCAGGGCACGGTGTGGCCGCTCTACACCGGGTGGGTTGCGCTTTCGGAGTATCGCAACGGCCGTAGTCTCTCCGCCTATGCCCATCTCATGCAGAATGCCGATCTCACCTGGTCACAGGATCCCGGCGCCGTGACAGAATTGCTTTCCGGCCAATTTTTGGCACCGCTGGGGCGCAGTACGTCTCATCAACTTTGGTCGTCTGCGATGGTGATCTCGCCGGTGGTGCGCGGGCTATTTGGTTTGGAGTGGGATGCAGCGGGGAAGAAGCTCACGGTTACACCGAGTCTTCCGGCGGAGTGGGATAACGCAAAGCTGCACCACGTACCCTTCGCCGGTGGCGATATTGACTTGGAGATGACGCGGGATGGAACGACGTTGTTGGTGCGGGCGACAGGATCTCCCACGGTGGTTCTGGCTTCGCAGGCGCCGGGCGCAAAGTGGACAGGAAATGTGTTGCGCATTCCGCTGCCTGTCGTAGAAGCTGGTCTCTCCCATTCCCTACCTGAGCCCGGTTCGATCACACAGCAATTGAAGGTGCTTGATCAGCAGTATGCGGCTAACTCGTTGACGCTGAGGTTGTCCGCCCCAGCCAACTGTCATCAGACCATCATGATGCGAGTCAATGATATGCATGCAAAGCCTCATGTAGAGGGTGCACAAATGACACTGCCGGGCGGCAAATCTTTGTATACGCTGCAACTTAATTTTGGTCCCGGCGAAGGCTACGTTGAGAAGACGGTAAAGTTCACCTGGTGAGCGACTCTACAGGCTGCACGAAGGGTACGGCTTCGCCGTGCCCTCGAGTTTCGAAATTTCAGAGCCAACTCGCCAGGCGGCGGACCGTAGGCAGCATATTTTGTAACGTACTCTAGCTTGACCCGTGCCAGCCCCGGACTTTCAGTCCGGGGAAGCGGGCTTTCACTACCAGAACGCATACCCCAGGGGTTGGAGCCTGTACCACCAGCCCGTACTTCACCCGGCCATGGAGGCCGAAGACCCCCGCTCTTAGAAGGTTGGCCCAGTGAAGCTACCGATGCTTGCGAGCGCACTGCTGATCATTTCGTCGGTGGCGTCCGCGCAGCTATCCTTCGAGACCGATTCCGTTGCACCTGAACGTTTCATTGCGGCTCACGGCCGCAAAGCGATCGTCATGGGATACGCCGCGAGCGGCCTGGAACTATGGGCCTACCCGCTGCAACTCATCTCCGGGTATCAGTTGGGATTTCGCCCAACTGGCGACACGACTGAAATCAACGCGTCCACCTTGCTTCGTCGAGTCACCTATGAACCCGAAGCAATCACTCGGACCTATATAGGTCCCGACTTCATCGTGCGGGAAAAGCTCTTTGTGCCGCTCGACGATGCGGCTGTTTTTTTGACCTACAGCGTAGAATCCCGGCACAGCGTCGACATTGTTATCCACTTCACGCCCGTTCTCGATCTCATGTGGCCTGCATCCGTGGGCGGACAGAACATACATTGGGACGCGGCCTCATCGGCGTACGTCCTCGCAGAAGGTACCCACAAATACTCCGCCATCATTGGCTCTCCCGCCGCCATAGCCCACGATCAGGTTCTAAACAGCGCCCAACCGGGAACACCGGGGAGGCGGCTTGCGTTCGCTGTCCGCGCGGGGGGTGACGCTGATCGTTCCGCCACCGTGGTGGTAGCGCGTAACGACCCGGGCTCTCACCATGCGGCAGAGCTCATGAAAGATCTTCTAAGCGAAGAGACAAAGCTCGAGACCGAAGCGCATGCCCACTATGAACAGTTGCTCGCGAATACTCTGCGCATCGAAACCCCCGACCCTGCGGTCAACCAGCAACTCGCCTGGGCACAGATCGCGCTCGATCAGGCCTGGGTATGCAATGACGTGTTGGGCTGCGGTCTGGTCGCCGGATATGGGCCTTCACGCGATGCACGCCGTCCGCAGTACGCCTGGTTCTTTGCCGGCGACGGCCTCATTGCCGTGGATGCCCTTGTCAACAGCGGTGACTACGATCGGGCGAAGCAGGAGCTGGCCTTCATTGCCAAATATCAGGATGCCCGCACGGGAATGATTTGGCACGAGCTTTCGCAGAGTGCCGATCCTGCCGACTGGGCAACTAAATATCCCTACATGTTTGTCCACGTCGACATAACCTTCCACTACCTGATCACCGTGGAGCGCTATGTCTCGGCCAGCGGGGACACACAATTTCTGCGCCAGAATTGGACCGGACTCGAAGCCGCATATCGCTATTGTGCATCGTTGCTCAATGCGGACGATGGACTCCCGCGCATCCCCGGCAGCAAAGAAGGAGGCAACGAGCAGGACCGGCTGACCGACGATCTGGGCCTTTCTACCAGCTGGGTTCGAGCCTCCTCGGCCTTTTCCTCCCTGGCCAGGCTGAGCGCGCGTATGCCACTGGCGGATGAAGCGATGCGGCTAAGCGAGAAAGCGAAGGCTTCGGTAGCGCGTCGTTATTGGGATGATCCGCGCAAGGCATGGATCGATGGCTATGACCAATCAGGTCACGCTGTGTTCCGGAGAAGCGATGCTGGAGTGGTTCTGGTCACAGACCGTATTCTGGATCAGCAGCGATCACAATTCATACTCGATCAGCTGGCGTCTTCCGACTTTCAGACCGACTGGGGAACCAGGGGAGTCGCCGCAAGCTCCAGCCGCTTCGATCCGGCCTCGTATGCCAGTGGCAGTGTTTCGCCGGTCGGCACAGCCGGGGTAGCCTCGGCATTCTGGTCGGAGCACCGGCCGGTGACCGCCTTTTCCATTTGGAGTGGGCTCGTGCCCTGGGGCACTCTCGATTCCATGGGGCATCTGCACGAGCTCCTCACGGGCGACTTTTATCATCAGCAAATCGAGTCTGTGCCCGAGCAAACCTGGTCTTCGGCGGCTTTCCTCTCGTCTGCCGTGCATGGTCTCCTGGGCCTGGAGAGGCAAGAGCAAGCCAATGGTCTTGCCTTCTCACCTCACTTGCCTTCCGGTTGGGACTGGATCTCAATCAGGAATATCAAGGTGCCCGGTGGAAATGTAACGATGACCGTTCGGCGGGTGGCGAATGGATTGGAGCTGGAGACAGAAAACTCCGGCGGTTCTATCGATCTGCTTTTCTCTCCCGAGGTTCCGCTCGGTGCTCATATCAGCGGCGCGGACTTCAATGGCAGGCCTAAGGAAGTGCGCACAGAGGAGCATGCGCAAGACATACACGCGACCCTCAAACTTACAGTGCCTGTAGGCAGGAGCCATTGCCTGGTCCGTTATGAAGGCGGAGTTTCGCTCAGTGCAGGCAGTCCTGCTCCCTTGTTGGGGGAACCCAGCACGGCGATCAAAATAACCTCTGTGGTTTACAAGGCAAAAAGCCTGGTGGTCGACGCAGATGTTTCACAGGCTATGCCCTCTACGGTTGAATTGCGCACCAGCGAAAAACCGTTGCAGGCACGCGGAGCCAAGCTCAAATCGATTTCGTCAGACAGGTACGAGCTGATTGTGGACCCGGTCGTGACCGCAGACACTCATGCGAAATCCAATGTCAATCCCCGGCCGGCTCCTGGGTACCGGCACATCGAGATGGTTGTGAACTTCGCCGGTAAAGAAGGGAAGTAGGCAAAGCCCACTGCGAAAAATGTGTCATCCCGCCTGCCCCGGCGTGCCGAGGGGCGTGCCGCGGAGGGCCCTGCTGTTTCTCTTCCGGTTCTCACACACCCTCTTTAGGCCCTTGTATGTTCTGTATCTCGCGGCATCGAGGACCCCCTGTTGCTATATGCTTTCGAGGGGCGGTCCAGTCTCGTCGTCGAATAGTACACCGCACCCAAAGGGAGCACTCTTCGCTTATGCGCTCGGCCCTCAAGGCAATCACTTTTTTTATCATCCTGCTGGCGGCCGTATGCATCCATGCCCCGTTCATCCATGCTGAGACCCGTGACGCCCAGAGTCTGGTGCCCCAGAGCCAGGTATCGATCAGCTTTGGCAGTTCAGTCCTGACCCCAAGGCGCAGTTCACATCGGTCACCGTCGATCGCCAGGCCAAGTGGCGTCCGGCCCGGGCCAGCCTCTCGTGGAACTCCCAATTTGACGATCTTCGCGACTATGCCGGCGTGGGCTGGTATCGAGTCACGGTTGCTTTGCCCCAGCCTCAGTCTTCCACGCGGGAACTGATCCATTTTGGCGCGGTGGACTACCTTGCCGAGGTGTGGGTCAACGGAAAACGGCTGGGCGAGCATGAGGGCGGGTACACCCCCTTCACCTTCGATCTGACCGGCAAGGTACACGCGGGCAATAACGAGATTCTGGTCCGGGTCTTTGACCCGCCCATGCCGCCACCAATCCCTGTTCCGCTCAAGAACTCCGGGCCGCCCAAAGAGGTCTTGAGACCCCCTCCGCCGGAAAATAAGGCGCTGCCTCCGCTTGAGCAAAGATTGGAATACAACGAAATCCCGCACGGAAAGCAGAACTGGTATGTGCAGACCAGCGGACTCTGGCAGCCGGTCACGCTGGAAACCGTACCCCTGCGGTATGTCGTTTGGGTACACGTCACTCCTCACAACAGCGGCGACGTAACGGTGGAAGCCAAGCTCGGCGGCAGCGGAAGCTCGAAGCCTCTCCAGGCAACGCTTTTCGACCCCTATGGTGGAACTGCCGCGCAGTTGGATCTTGCTGTGACGGGATCGACGGCACAGGGCCAGACCCACGTAGCCCACCCTTTGCTTTGGGACGGCGACCACCCCAACCTCTATTCATTGGAGCTTAAGGCGGGTGGGCAAGTGATCCACACGCGCTTTGGGTTTCGCGAGCTCACCACCGCGGATGGACGCCTTTTCCTGAACGGCAAGCCTTTTTATATGCGGGCTGCTCTCGATCAGGACTTCTATCCTGAGGGTATCTACACCCCGCCTTCCGCGGAGTTCATCCGTAAGGAGATGCTCCTCTCAAAAGCAATGGGTCTGAATCTGCTGCGCTGTCATATCAAGGTGCCGGATCCGCGCTACCTGGAAGCGGCCGACGAGACCGGCATGCTGGTGTGGTACGAGATCCCGGTGTGGAATGATGCCTATCATTGGACACCGGAAGCGGCCCAGCGGGGAGTGGATACATTCCGCGCTGAGGTGGAGCGAGATTGGAATCACCCCTCCATCGTCATACAGAGCATCATGAACGAACAGTGGGGGATGGACTCGACCCAGGCAGATCAGCGTGCCTGGCTGCTCAATAGCTTTCGCGATTTCAAGCAGCTCACCGCCCCCCTGGGAAGGTTGATCACCGACGATAGTGCCTGCTGCAGAGGCTTCCATCTACAGTCGGATTTCGCTGACTGGCACATCTATTACTCCATCCCTGACCACGCGAAAACCTGGGCAGATTGGGTGCAGGATTATGCGTCCCGGCCCAAATGGCTATTTAGCTCCTATGGGGACGCCGTCACCACCGGCCACGAACCTCTCCTGGTTTCGGAATTCGGCAACTGGGGACTGCCGCAATTGCCGGCTCGCGACCAACTGCCCTGGTGGTTCCCGCGCGACTTCAACGGACGCGAGCTTACCCG
Organism: uncultured Acidobacteriaceae bacterium; assembly: GCA_963717225.1. Taxonomy (GTDB): domain Bacteria; phylum Acidobacteriota; class Terriglobia; order Terriglobales; family Acidobacteriaceae; genus PALSA-350. The sequence goes on from CAVQWB010000050.1 coordinate 182,745, forward strand.
CGCAGATGGCGTTTTCGACCGCCTGCGCGCTTACGGCTTCGATCGCATCTATCCCGATTACCATTCCCTGGCCCTGGCTACGGAAAGACACGAGTACCTGGCGCTGAAGTACGAAATAGAGCAGATGCGTCAGCGGGATACCATCCAGGGGTACGTGATCACCGAGCTCACGGACGCAAATTGGGAAGCGAACGGCCTGATGAGTATGTGGCGCCGGCCCAAGGTCTTTGCGGATGAACTGGGTAAGCTGCAGCAGGACGATCTGTTGATGGCCAACTTCGCCACCCACAACTTTACCGCTGGGTCCCCGGTGGAACTTCCCCTCGTGGTCTCGCATTATTCCACCACGTCATTGGAGGGCGCGACGATCATGTGGCAGACTTCCGGCGGACAATCCGGTGTCTTGCCGCTAGCCAGCATATCCGAGCCGGGTTCGGTCGCCACCGAAGGTGCGTTGCAGTTCAAAGCCTCGTCCGTGGGCGCGCCAACACCCGAGTTTCTCCGCCTGCAACTAGTGAGCGCCGCGGGAGTCACCCTGGCGCAGAATCGTTACCGCTACGCAGTGTATCCACAAAGACGGCCGGTTCGGGCGGCCACCGTAGCCATCCCCGTGGCCATCAATGATCCGCTCAACCAGCTACAGGGTTTGCGTGCCGCGCTCGAGGCCAATGGCTTTAAGGTGAGCGACGCGAGTGCAGAGGCAGGTACAGGCGCCGGGAAAACCGTGTGGCTCTCCTCTTCGCTGGATGATGCCACCCGCGCAAAACTCAGCCAGGGCGGGGCTGTTTTGTTGTTGGCCGGAAGCCGGGATGCTCTTCCTCAGGGAAACCCACTGACGATTGTGCCCCGCGCAGGATCCGACCTGTCAGGCGATTGGGTAAGTAACTTCAACTGGGTTCTATCCTCCAGTCCGCTTTGGCAACCCCTGGCCCCGGTCATCGATAGTGGAATTCTGGGCTGGGAGGCGGCGTCGGTCATGCCGGAGTTCGTGATTGCCGGACTGCGGGAGCAGGATTCCTCCTGTGTGCAGGCCGGCGTCTTCTACGGTTGGCTCAATTCCAACCGCGCCTATCTTGCGGAACTTCATGAGGGTTCCGGTCGTATGTTATTAACGACCTTCCGTTTCGGAAGCTACGGCCAGGATGCGTTTGCAACCATGTTGCTGGATCAAATGCTGAGCGCGGCAGCGGGTCAAACCTAGACTGGTAAGGTTAACGGCTTTAGCCCATACTTGAATCCCGCAGCATTGGATGGGCCTTAAACCGCCAGGGACCTGTTGGTAATAGAGCGGCGACGCAAAAGATAACAGAAAACAACGATGGCCTCTTCAGACGATGTAATAGGAAACTATGCAGCCGCCGGCGAACTGGGCGTGCAATGCGCGGCGCCGGGCCGCGTGAATCTGATTGGCGAGCACACCGACTATAGTGGCGGGTTCGTCATGCCCGCGGCCATCGATTTCCGTACCGTCGCTACGATCCGCCCACGGAACGATGGACAGATCTCGCTCTACTCAAAAAACATGGCCGAAGAGATCTCGTATCCGGCGGACCCGTTGCCTGCCACCGCCCGCAAGCATTGGAGCGACTACCCCATGGGGGTGGCGTGGAGCCTGGCGCAGGAAGGAGTGCGCATAGGCGGATTTGACCTCTCGCTCGAGGGCAATGTTCCGCTCGGCGCCGGGCTCAGTTCCTCGGCATCGATTGAAGTGGCCACGGCAATGGCATTGCTGGAGCTTGCCGGCGCTTCTTTGCCGCTGCCCACCATCGCCCTCGCCTGCCAGCGCGCGGAGAATGCTTTCGTAGGCGCGCGCAGCGGCATCATGGATCAATTTATTGCCTGCGCGGGACAGCAGGATCATGCCTTGATGCTGGACTGCCGGTCTCTTGAGTATCGCCAGTTGCCCATTCCCGCCCATGTGCGGCTCATCATCTGCAATTCCATGGTCAAGCATGAACACGCGGGCGGCCAATACAACGTACGCCGTGAAGAAGTGGAAGAAGGCACGCGCATCCTGCATGATCGCTGGCCTTCGATCATCGCCTTGCGCGATGCCACGGAGGCACAGCTGATCGAGTGCCGGCAGCAAATGCCGCAGAACGTTTTTCGCCGCTGCCGTCACATCATCACTGAGAACAAACGAGTGGAACTTGCCGCGTCAGCGCTCGAACGCGCCGATCTGTCTTCCTTCGGCACACTGATGGCCGAAGCACACCGCAGCTTCCGTGACGACTTCGAGGCCAGTTGCAGTGAGCTGGATACGCTGGTCGAAATCGCCTCCGGTCTCTCCGGTTGTTACGGAGCCCGCATGACAGGAGGCGGGTTCGGGGGCTGCACCGTCAACCTGGTCGACGCCAGCAAAGCGAACCAATTTCGTCAACAGATCCATGCGCAGTATCGAGCCATGACAGGCATCGATGCCGACATTTATCTCTGTCGGGCTTCGGCTGGCGCAAGACGGATTTCGTGAGGTCCCAATGAAGGTCTCATTAAAAAGACGTCATTCTTAAAGGCACTTGTGTCCCCGTGTGGACAGATCATTTTCCCGCCGCGTTTCCTGCCGGAGCATCTAAGTAATAGAAGAAACGCATCTTGGCACACAAAAAAATCGAGGGGGCGTTGTCCATCTCGATTCCCCTGTGGAAAATACTGAGTACCTCCGTACAACTTCTGGGGCAATCGGTGCCCGCGGAAGTAACCTAACGGTAGTATGCTTACCGCAGTAACCCGAGAGGTCCTACATGATTTCCCAATGTATGAATCCGGAGTGCCGCAAGGAGCTGCATTATCTTCGCAGTGGTCGAGTGATCCGCACCACGCGTCGAATTGGGGCCCAGGTTCAAGTCGAACATTTCTGGCTATGTGGCGAGTGCCACGTGGACTACGACTTCCTTTTTGCCCATGACGGTCGCGTATCGCTGTCCCCGCGGCACAAATTCGTTGCCAGCGACAAGCCCGAGCTGGATCTCTTGCTCGTATCCTAGCCGCTTAGGTCCGGGCGGCGTTCGGTTCTTAGCTTGACGTCTGCCTAACGGCAATACCACTCCTGCTTTTCCTCAATCCGCACCAGTTCTGCACACCAACTCGCTCCATGGGATCAGCTCAGAAGATTAAACTAGGGCTATCCCATGGCTGAATTCACCCACCTGCATCTGCACACTGACTATTCTCTCCTTGACGGCGCCTGCGATGTCGAAAAGCTGGTAGCCCACGTTGACAGTATCGGACAGAAAGCCGTGGCCATTACTGACCATGGCAACATCTACGGCGCGGTGCATTTTTTCGACGCCGCTAAAGCCCGTGGCATCAAGCCCATCCTCGGCTGCGAGCTCTACATCTGTCCCCAGGAGGATCATCGGGCCGCTCCGGAAAAAGATAAATACCATCATCTGCTGGTCTTAGCCGAAAACGAAGAGGGGTACCGCAACCTGGTGCGGATCACCTCTGAGGCCTCCCTGCATGGTTTCTACCGCAAGCCACGCGTCAGCAAGAATTATCTGGCGAAGCATGCCCAGGGCCTGATCGGATTTTCCGGCTGCCTGGCCGGCGAGCTGTGCGGCAATCTCATGGCCGGAAAATACGAGGAAGCCAAGGCAACCGCCGCCCAGTACCAGGACATATTCGGCCGTGGCAATTTCTTTCTGGAGATCCAGGACCAGGGCTTGGAACTGGAAAAGAAGATCCATGCCGATCTCTTCCGGCTGGAAAAAGAGCTGGATATTCCGCTCGTGGCGACCAACGACAGCCACTATCTGTGTGAAGACGATCATCACGCTCACGAGGTGCTGCTGTGTGTGCAAACAGCGGATTCCATCCACAATCCCAAGCGCTTCAAATTCGATACCGACCAGTTCTACGTGAAGAGCGCGGCCGAGATGGAAAAGCTTTTCTCCCATGCTCCGCAAGTAGTCAGCCGCACCATGCAGTTCGCGGAGCGCTGTTCGTTCAAGCTGAGTAAGGTCACCAATCCCTTTCCCGAGTTTGCGGTTCCGCCCGGACACACCATCGACAGCTATTTCGCAGAGGTCTGCCGGCAGGGCTTTCGCAAGCGGCTCGACACCACCATCCGTCATCTTGGGTGAGCGGGGATTGCGACGCCGGCCCATCTCCGACTATGAAGAGCGGTTGGAGCGGGAGATCGACTGCATCAAGCAGATGAAGTTCGCCGGTTACTTCCTCATCGTTTGGGACTTCATCAAGTACGCTCGCGAGGTCAATATTCCTGTCGGACCCGGCCGCGGTTCGGCGGCGGGATCCCTGGTTTCCTATGCGATGGAAATCACCGATATCGATCCGCTCCAGAACGCGCTTCTCTTCGAGCGGTTCTTGAATCCCGAGCGCGTATCCATGCCCGATATCGATATTGATTTCTGCATGAACCGCCGCGGAGAAGTGATCGACTACGTAACCCGCAAGTACGGCAGGGATCAGGTCGCGCAGATCATCACCTTCAACACCATGGCTGCGCGTGCCGCGATTAAGGATGTCGGCCGGGCGCTCGATCTGCCCTACGGCGAAGTGGATCGCGTAGCCAAGATGGTTCCCGCCACCATTGGCGTCACCATCACCAAGGCGCTGCAGGATTCTCCGCAGATGCAGGAGGCCTACGACAAAGAGCCCCAGGTGAAGGAACTGGTGGATACTGCCCGCAAGCTTGAGGGATTAGTCCGCGGAGCCGGTCTGCATGCCGCCGGCGTGGTGATCGCCCCTCAGCCTCTCACCGAGTTGGTGCCGGTGTGCCGCAGCAAGAACGATGAAATCGTCACCGCGTATGACATGAAAGCGGTGGAGAAGCTGGGCCTGCTCAAGATGGACTTTCTTGGGCTCACCACGCTCACCGTGATTGATGACGCCCTGAAGCTCATCGAGCGCAAGCGCGGAAGCGCGCTCGATATGTCGCTGATCGAGCTGGACGACGCGGAGACCTACGAGAAAGTCTTTCATCGCGCGCTGACTTCCGGGGTCTTCCAGTTTGAGTCCGGAGGCATGCGCGATGTGTTGCGCCGCTATAAGCCCGTTTCTGTGGAAGATTTGACCGCCCTCAACGCGCTCTATCGTCCCGGCCCCATCCAGGGCGGCATGATTGATGACTTCATCGAGCGCAAGTGGGGCCGCAGAGTCGTGAGCTACGAGTTGCCGGAGCTGGAAGCCCTGCTCAAGGAGACGCTCGGAGTCATCGTCTACCAGGAGCAGGTGATGCAGATTGCCAACGTGCTCGCCGGCTACTCCCTGGGCGAAGCCGATCTGCTGCGCCGCGCCATGGGCAAGAAAAATCCTGAGGAGATGGCCAAGCAGCGCACCCGGTTTGTCGAAGGAGCCATCCAGCGGAAACACCCTAAAGATAAAGTGGTCCGCATCTTCGATCTGATGGAACAGTTCGCCGGCTACGGCTTCAACAAGTCGCACTCCGCGGCCTATGCGCTGTTGGCCTACCACACCGCCTATCTCAAGACGCATTACCCGGTGGAGTTTATGGCGGCGCTTCTGAGCTCGGAAATCTCCAAGCCGGAAAACGTGGTCAAGTACATCAAGGAGTGCCGCGAGATGGGCATTGCGGTCGAGCCGCCGGACGTGCAGATTTCCGGTGCTGACTTCACCCCCAGTTCTACCGGCATTCGTTTCGGGCTTACCGCCATCAAGAATGTGGGCCGCAACGCCATCGACTCGATCATCGCTGCGCGCGAGCAGAATGGAGCCTTTCCGACCTTCTGGGAATTTTGCGAGAAGGTCGATCTGCGCTTGATGAACAAGCGCGTTCTCGAATCGCTGATCAAAGCGGGAGCGCTCGACTCCTTTGGCCGCCGGTCTCAGCTCATCGCCGTTGCCGACCGTGCGATGGAGCGGGCGCAGCAGGCGCAGCGCGATCTGGTGGCAGGCCAGCATGGCCTCTTTGCCGGCCTGGCCAGCCTCTTCGAAGGCGGCACCAATGGTCACAAGAGCAACGATGATCTGCCCAATACGCCTGACTGGGATGAGAACGAGCGGCTACAGGCGGAAAAAGAAGTGCTCGGCTTTTTCGTTTCCGGTCACCCGCTGGATAAATACGCCGAGAAGCTGCGCAATCTGAACGTGGTCGACACCGCGACTGCGCTGGAGATGAAGGCGCCCCCGCCTGCTCGTCGTCGAGGTGGAGGTGGCGAGCCGGAAAACCTGCTGGCCATTGCCGGCGTCATCGTCGGCCTGAAGGTAGGCAAATCGAAGCGGTCGGGGGAGATGTACGCGCAGGCCTCGCTCGAAGATACAGTGGGCAAGATCGACATCATCTGTTTTCCCAAGGACTACTCCCGGCTTTGCGAGAGCCTCAAGATCGAAGTCCCGGTCCTGATCAAAGGTGTTCTGCGCGCTGACGATGATGAGTCCGCGCCGAAGCTTTCGGTGTCGAGCGTGCAGCCCTTGGAGGACATAAAAATCAAGCTGCCGCAGAACGTGCGCATCAGGGTAAGGCTGGAAGGCGCGAGCGAAGCCATGCTGGGATCATTGCGGGCGATGATCACCGCCGCCCCCGGCCCCGGCCGCCTCATGATCAACCTGGAAAGCCGAGGCGAATATTGCGTCATGCTGGAGCCCGAAGGCCTGTCGGTAGCCGCCGACCGAGGCTTTATCGAGCGCGCCGAGCAGCTGCTCGGGCAAGGGGCGGTGCAGGCGTTTGAGTAGGACGCCGCGAATTTTCAGGACCTAAAACCTCAGTAGTTTCGAAAGGTTGCCAAATTCTTCTATTTGGCCGGGAGAAATAGGAGAAGGTGTGTCAAAACCTTCACGTCCCGCGCCGCAGCGCCCGCCCTTCAATCTTCAAGTATTTCTCAGTGCGGTAGAAACCGCTGCCGTCCGCATCGCCGCTACCGTAGAAAGGACTGCCCTCCGCATCATGGCCATGGTTCTCTTGCTTCTTGCGCTCTTTCGGCTTCTTAAAGGGGAATTCCACTTGTAGCCGCAAGCATCGCCGGAATGCGGCTGAGCGATCACTCCTCCAAGTACAGCTTCGCGGCTCAGGGAGTACAGCTCCATTTGCAACTCTGTTATCTTCGCCCAACCTAAAACGTTTTGACGCGATGCTAAGCCCAGTGAGAGGATTGCGGCCATGTGGACAGCTTTTGTTCATCTCCTTTGGCACGCGTTTCGAGACACCGTCAGCGAAAAGGGTACCACGATACTCGCCGTAATAGTTGCCGTCCTCAGTACCGCCGTCCAGCAGATTCTTGCTGGAAGGCAAGCTATGATGGCCAGCTTAAGAAACTGGAAGACGTACATCGGTGCCCTTGTTGGTTTCGGGGTCTGGTGTGCAGTTTTTTTGTACACGGCAGCCAGTATCGTCTATGAGGACCACACATCCTTGAGGGCTGCCGCTGCCGTCCACACTCAGCGTGCACAGCCCGAGTTCCACCCAGCTATAGTGAACGCCGGAGTCTTCCCAGCTGGTGACAAAGCGAACGCGGCAATCTTGATTGTTGGGACCATCTATAACTATGGTGCACCGGGAATGCTGAATGACATTTCTGTTGAGCTTGTTTTTGCTGACGGTAAAAAATATCCGGTAAAAGTGGCCAACCCAGGCAATGCAAGACAAAACATCATATTTGGCAAAAACGCGCTGGGAAAGGAACTTTCTATGCCAGGATCACAGTACTGGCTAAATGAGCGGTCCGTGCAAATTCCGTCCTTCGGGCGTCTGGACGGATTTGTAATGGGCCTCGTCAGGGGAGTAACAAAAGAAGAAATTGGAAAGAAACTACCCGTATTCGTCTTGACTTGTACGGACGTGACAGGAAAGGGTGCGAGTGCTGAATACAAATGGGGCAGCGGTGAATCGGATAACAACGATCTCGGTCTTGGCGACCTACAGCGACCTTTAGGCAAACGCTAGTGATCGGGCTGTCCTAGAGAAACACTACTTGGGTTCTCCGCCTCCAGCATCCGCGTCCCGTCCGGGTTCCGCGCAGGCGGCTTTACAAAATTAACAGCGTAACCCGGGAACAGCGTAACCGGGGACGAGCGTAACCGGGGACGGACGGAGAGATACCTCTGCTGGACGTGACGGATCGCGGTGAACATCCCGTCTGCCCACTCTCTGCCGACGCATGCAGGCAAAATACCACAAACCCGGTGAATCGGTATGCTGTCATCAGATTGCTACCCTGTAATCCAGAAATCATTTGGACCAGTGGGGCCTTCATGAAACCATCTTGGGCATGGGTATGCAATTCAGGAGCTTCCGTTTCGACTACAAATCCTTCTTCGCGGAGTTTTTCTCTCATCTGTGGCAGCCCTGGCGTTTAGAGATATGGCCTGCTTTGGCCGTAGCTGTATTGGTTTTCGCGCTGAGCTATCGTCACGACCCGAACGCAAGAATTGCATTCACGTACACAGCCGGGGCATGTTTGTTTTATCTGGTGTAAGCGCCTACCCCGGCCGCCTTATCTTTAGGCGGTAGGTTGGGTAGCTGCCTCCGCCGCCGTCGATTCGGGTTGTGACCTCGGCGACGAGTTTGTTAACTGAAGACGCCTTCTCGTCTGAAGTGTCTGATGGATTCCTCAGTGTTCAAGAAAGCGAATACGTAGGCGCGGACCGCTTCCTGAAGCTCGTCGTGGCGAATGAGCCCAGTACCTACGGGCCAGACCGTAGGAGCGTATACCTCGATGTCTCGATCCCGGAAACGGGAGCCGATAACGAGTTTCGCTCGAACGGGCACGTCGTGTTCCCGGTCCTTGACCGTAACGACGAAGGTGAGCGTTATGTCTAGAAAGTTTTCGGTGAATCGAGGTCTGCAATATTGCCGCTTAAGACGCCACCGCGAATCCGATATGGAATCATGACCCGATTGTATCGTCGCTGGGATTCTCGTCTCCAGCGTTTTCTGCTGACGGACCTGTTCTGGGGAGACCAACCTCCTACGCTTCGACTAGCCCGTGCGCGGAGGCAGGAGCGGGCACAGTCCAGAGCCCGGAGACGGCGCTGACGAACCCTCTGGCCAACAGGTTGGCGCGCTGCTCTCCGTAAATACGTTTGGCTTCGATTTCCGCGTCCACCGTAGCCAACACTGTTGTATCGCACCGAGAATGGTTTGATTCGTGGTTCCACCAGCCGTGGACCTGCATAACGACGAACGAGTCCGGAGGAACAAACATATAGGTGAGGGTGTAATACTCCGTCTTCTCGTCCCGCTGCTGTTCGGGAGCTTCGTAGAATACTTCTACCATCGCTACGACCTCGCTAAATTCCAGTCTAGCGCGGCGTCACGGGCAGAACCGGCGGCGATGCCCACGCGAATTGTGGAAAACCCGGGCCTAAATTGCTTCGCTCGGCGCGGGGAGCGCTTCCAGCACCCGGGTTCCGTCCGGGGGCCGCTTGGCGAAAATCAGGACAGACTTTAATGCACCCCTAGAACGCAACCCGGTGACTGTCCACCAAATCCCTGTCCACCAAATCCCGACGATGTGGTGGCACTCTTTCCAGTCACGCACCATCGCCCGGTGCATCCCGTCTTCGATCTCTCCGACTCTGGCGAGAAGGATATTCACGAGTCGTCAGCCTTGGCGCAGTGTAAAAAGACAAAAGATGTTTGGTGTTTGCGGGCAGACTGGTGTGGACCCCAAGTTTGGGGAAAATACTGGAACATGATAAATATTCTGCGGCTGTCGGCTTCATTTGTTGCGGTAGGTTCAATTGCTTTCCTGCGATGAGGGGTGCAGGTTTTCGCCCTCCACGCGATCGAGGAAGATCTCACCTGGTCGACCGACCGTTACAGCGAACGTGTAAACCCCACCGAAATTGAAAACTGCACCAGTTCGATGTTCGGCGATCGCTGGCTCTCCTTGCGAACCTCGGCACTTAGCTTGCGAGCGCCCCCATGGACAAGAATCCCGCGGATGTTTTTACCGACCTTCAGGCCGGTCCGCAACCTCTCCGCGTTGCGCATGTAACCTCGAAGCTGTCTCAGGTGATTTAGGTTCGGCGCACCCTGTTTGCATTCGACGATCACGATGTTGTCGCCTGGATCTAACAGTAAGACATCGAGCCGCGTGCGATCCGGAAAGACCAGCTCCCGAGCCGAAGCAGATGGGTAGGGCACGAGCCGATCCTCAAGAAGATGGGGTGACGCGCTGATGAATTCGGCCAAAGCACGCTCTGAGGCGAAGCCGGGCACGAGGTTAACCCAGTTGCTCTCGTTTCGAAACGCGAGTTCCATTTTTTTAAAGGCGAAGTCAGGGACCACGCTCAGTGTAGGGCGCCAGATCCCAGGATTCGGACGGGAATTTGGCGGGAGCTCTAACACGAACCCCGGCGTCAGTTGGCCAGTGGTCAAATCCCACCGCACCCGCACCCGTCTACCCATCTCGCCAAAGTCACCGCCTTGTGGAGGCACGCTCGGATCCCACTCGCTATCCTCAATCTGCTTGTCAAGCACAGTCCCAATTCGCCCGACGCGCCAATTCTTCAACTGCACGATCACCCTGTCGCCCGCCGACACCTTCAAGAGGTGGTTGCGTGCGAGCGACCAGTTGCGCTTTGCCTTTTTGGCGCGAAGCCGAAACTTCGGAGGGGGCCAGCCTACAGCTATAACCTGCTCCCTGAACCAGGTTTGCCATAAACCAGGGTACTTATCTTCCATGCAGTTGATCTTCCAATTGGCCACGTCTCGCCACCCATAGGTTAAAAATTCAAGGCACGTGGAATCATAAACCCGAAAATGCTCTGACCTGAAATCCGGTGACCGAATGGGTCCACACGGAACGTACACCAATGAGGGACCGAGGAGGGACAGACGAAACGTATCCCGTCCTCCTCGGTCAAAAGTGCCGGACTTGGCTGAGCGCACCTTCCTCGATGAAGCCCTTACGTGTTTTAAGTACGGAGCATACCGCGCCGCGATGGTCATGGCCTGGAATCTGGCGTATCACCATCTCTGCGATTTCGTTCTGAAAAATAAAGAAAGCTGATTTCAATCAGCGCTGGCCGGTGAACTATCCGGGCATGCACAAGAATGCTCAGAAACAGGTCGCAAAAATAGAGGACTTCGCGGACGCGGACTAACCCGGGGACGACTAACCCGGGGACGGGACGACTAACCCGGGGACGGGACCTAACCCGGGGACGGACGGGAAGTTTACTAGACATTGCGGCGGTGACTAGACGCCGTATTGAGAACGCCATCATGGGCCGAAAATCCAAAAATCATGCGGTAAACTTTCCGTCCGTCCCCGGGTTCGGGTTCAGACGCCGTATTGAGAACGCCATCATGGGCCGAAAATCCAAAAATCATGCGGTAAACTTTCCGTCCGTCCCCGGGTTTCCCCCCGTCCCCGGGTTTCCCCCCGTCCCCGGGTTTTCCCCCCCGGGTTTTCCCCCGGGTTTTCCTAGAGTCAAAGGCAACAGGGACCGACATAGAGATGGCTCCCGGAGCCAACCCCGACAAACTCGTTCGCTCGCACGATGTAGGTCCTCCAGCCAGACCGCTTCAACGCGCGGGTTTGAATCAGACAGCAAAGTGACCTCCGTGTAAAATCGCTCGTGCGTGAGAATAGGTAAAACCTCGCGCTTCCGGTGTCCGGTGTATCCGATAGCTCACTCAGATACCTTGAGCGCCGGTTTAGACACCGAGGCCCAATGCGGACCCTTCAGCGAATCACGCCCACCCCGGAGCAGCTGCCGATTATTTCGCGGAGCCGATTGGGCCTAGAAGTCATAAGAGGAGCGGCAGGAAGCGGTAAAACTACTACCGCCCTTTTGCGATTACGCTCCCTCGTTGGATCGTTTCTAAATCGACGGCGCCGCGATGGGGACATTGCTCCGATCCGCGCGCTCGTCTTGACCTACAATCGAACACTTCGGGGCTATATTTCGGCACTGATCGAGGACGAGGCGCGGCATTTCCAGGATGTTGATCTCACCGTTTCAACTTTCGGGCAATGGTCACGAGCTTTGCTCGACAACCCTTCGATGGTAGACCCGGACGATGGGCGTCGGTTCATCACCGAGCATCTGGCCTTGCGTTGAGCGCCGATTTCGTATGTGATGAGGTTGACTACGCTCTGGGGCGATTCAAGCCAGCGGAAATCGGTAACTATCTGACGGCAGTGCGAGTTGGGCGCGGAAACAGCCCGAGGATGCCACGGTCCGCGCGAGACTGGCTGCTCTCAGAGGTCATAAACCCATATACTCGGTGGAAGGCAGAAAACGGAAGGCTTGACTGGAACGACGTAGCCGTACAGTTGATGACCCATCAAGTACCCCCTACGTTGGACATCGTAATCGCCGACGAGACACAGGATTTTTCCGCAAATCAGCTCCGCGCGGTCATAAATCATTTGGCGATACCGTATTCAATGACGGTTGTACTCGACGCAGCGCAAAGGATCTATGCCAGAGGCTTCACTTGGGCTGAGGTCGGTATTAGGCCCGAAGACAGTTATCGTCTGTCGAATAATTATAGAAACACGCGCGAGATTGCTCGCTTTGCGGCCTCCGTAATCGAAGGTTTGCATCTCGACGACGACGGCAGTCTGCCGGACTTCGATACCTGCACAAGGTCAGGACCGAAGCCGACTGTTCTCAAGGGCTCGTACGGACGCCAGGTTGAATACATCGTAGGAGTTGTGAGCAACATTGATCTCACCAGTGAGAGCGTGGCATTTCTGCACGCGAAGGGCGGTGGTTGGTTCAATGCACTTCGAACTACTCTCCGACAGCATGGTTTCGATTTTGCGGAGATCGCTCGGCAACCAGAGTGGCCAACTGGATCCGAAAACATCGCTCTCTGCACGCTTCACTCAGCCAAAGGCTTGGAATTCGATCACGTATTCATTTTGGGATTGAATGCAGAAACAATGTCGCACGGAGACGAAGAAGATGACGATCGCCTATCGATGTTGCGCCGACTCCTCGCGATGGGAATCGGCCGCGCGAAGAAGACAGTCATAATTGGGTACAAGCCGGGCGCCGCATCAAAGCTGATCGACTTCTTCGATGCGGACTCCTACGTAGAGGTGGGGGTGTGAGCATTACGGAGGTCCTCAAGACCCGTGACATCCAGGAGGTAGTCCACTTCACGACCCATCGCGGACTTATGGGATCCCTACATAGCAACTTCGTGAAATCGAGACGGCGCTTACCCAAATCAGAGGACCTGAGGTTTATCTATAAGCCAAACGCAGTCATCAGAAAGGACGAGGCTTGGCTAGACTACGTCAATCTGTCCATTTCTCGAATAAACTCAGAGTTCTTTGGTCATTCCTGCCGGTGGGCACGCGGCTCTGATCTGTGGTGGTGCATCTTGTCATTCGATTCATCCATTCTCGCGCATGACGGGATAGTTTTCGCCACTACAAACAATATCTACCCAAGCTGCACTAGGGATACAGGGCTAAGAGGGTTGGTGGGGATGTTCGCTCCTCTCGTGTATGGACGCTATCAAAGAGCCATACGGAGGAGTTCAGCAACACCTCATTGCTGGACAACTTGCGAGCAGGCCGAAGTGCTCTATCCGGGAGAATTGTCGCTGGAATACCTGAAGAAGATCTACGTGGCAGAGGGCTGTGACCAGGATGAAGTCTACGGTCAGCTTGCCGCTATCGGTTGGCGCAACATAGACGTTGAGATCGCCCCTGAGCGGTTCTTTGGGCACACAGGAGTTTAATGAACGAGTCAGTAGCCGAACAAACCGTGCGCTCCGCCCTCTGGGCCGCATACGCGGATGCTCTAGGATTTATCACCGAGCTGACAGACCGCAGTGGCTTGCGCCGTCGAGCCAAAGTTGACAGGGTCACCGAGGCAACGGCATGGACAAGGCTCGTCGGGGGGCGCTTTGGTGCGCTCGCGAAGCTTCCTCCGGGATGCTATTCGGATGACACTCAGCTGAGACTGGCTACATCGCGAGCCATAAATGGCGACGGGCATTTTGACGTCGAAGCGTTCGCAAAGGTGGAACTTCCAGTCTGGCTTTCATACTCGCTAGGTGCAGGGGCGGGCACCAAAAGCGGCCGCTACACATCTCTCGAGTCCGTACATCAACTGGTTCAGTAACTTCTACGAATATAAGAGTGCGAAATACATCGAGGCGGGTGGTAACGGCGCGGCCATGCGGATCCAACCACATGTCTGGGCCTCCACGGACAAGGGAAACCCGGCAACGTTCCTTGGTGATGTGGTCAGAAACGCTGTCTGCACGCACGGCCACGTGAGAGGAATTTTAGGAGCGGCAATGCACGCGTGCGCGCTTGCTGAAACGATGAAATCCAATGCGTTGCTCGCGCCCGCCCTCTGGGAGAAGATCCTTCATCAGCTTCGAGAAGTACCCGAGATTGTGGCGAACGACAGGGAACTCGGCACGTTCTGGCTGCCCACCTGGGAAGACCGCAGCAATACCACATTTAAGAACGCTGTAGAGGTTGCTTTACGGGAAATAGAAGAAGATCTTATAAAGATCGGTCCACTGCTATCAGAAGCACCCGATAGAGTCTATGAGAAATTATTACAAGACTTGGGAGCTTTCAAGCACGCCACCCGTGGATCTGGAACAAAGACCGTGATCGCAGCTCTAAGCCTGTCTTGGTTGTATCGAAACAGGCCCGAGCGCGATGCGATTATTACCGCAGTGAATGCCCTCGAAAGCGATACGGACACGATTGCTACGATCGCGGGAGCGATGATAGGCGCAGTTTCATCTATCCGCCCACCAACGGAAATAATGGATTACGCTTACATCGAATCCGAAGCGAACCGACTTCATTCTGTTTGCACCGGGAGCAAATCAAGTTCGTTTCGGTATCCAGATTTGATGTCCTGGTCTCCCCCTAAGGCACAGAGCGATGCCGTCGGACAAGTCAACAGCGGACTCTTTGTAAACGGACTCGGTGAGGCCCACGCGGTTGGGGAGAAATTGCAGGGACAAGGAAAAGACTCCGGAGCCTGGCAATGGCTAAAGCTGGACTTTGGGCAAACCATCCTAGCTAAACTCAGAACAAATCCTGGTGTTGTTCCGCCCACAAATCTACCCAACTCAGAAAGGCCGAAGGGGAGGCAAATGGAAAAGACGATCAACACATCCTCTCAAGCGCCACTGTTCCCGAGTGGACCAGTCGCTCGCACATCGGAAGGGTATCCTTCCCGCAGCCCCCGTCCGCTCGACGACCTCACATCCGAAGCGATTCGATCGGATTTCGATCCCGCGACTATTGGCCGTCACATTCTCTTCCTCTCGGAGCATCCGAATGGTATCGAACTCGCCATCGCATATGTAGCCATCGTCAGCAAAGCCAAGAAGGCGAGGGCCGGGCGCCGACCGTGACGGCAACCTGGGGGCAACCTGTGAAAGTTTCGGGGCAGGTAACTTAACCCCCATTCACAAAACACCCGGTGGCTTGAACCTCGCTTTAGGGGTATTGGTATTTGCGGGACGGACGGAATAACCCCCATCAAAAATCCGAGGTAGGCGCACAAATCACACCCGTCTTATCCCCGAACACGCACACGTTCAACTAAGCCCCAAACGAAAACGTTCCCTGACTCTTTCCCGGCTCCGCCGCTCGCTTGGGTCCACGCTTTTGCAAAGCAAGGCGCCGCTTTGTCTGCCCTTCCACTGCGCGCAAGAACTCCGCCGACCCGAGCGGCCTGCCCGTGTGCGTGTTGTGACGAATCGCAGCCAGCGCGGCCTCGGATTCGCCAGCCTCCAGGTACTCGCGCCAGCCTGCAGCAGACCAGCGCTTCCGCCAGAGCTCCATCCCGAGCCATGACTCTGCCGACGCTGAGCCGCAATGAGCAGCCGCACTGGAGAAACCCCAACCTTCAGCCTTGGCAACCATGGAGGCGCGTACCGGATTTAGCTCCGTGTACCGCAACGCCTCCCAGAGGTGGGACTCATCCAGAGGGCATGAATAATACCGGCCCTGCCAAACGTGACCGGTACTGCAACGCATCGCGTTCCAGTAGGAAGCATACCGCCCGTGCGCATCTTTCAAGGCCGAAGAATTTGCGGGACGGAGAGCGCCGGGATAAACCGGCACATTGTAGGGGATGAGAGAGCCCTACGGAAAAGGAGAAGCGACTTCATTCCGGCCTCGAGTCTTGCCTGTCATCTCGTGAGGGATGGCAGCGAAGCGTAGACATAGGGCTGGCGGGCGGGATCATTGAGCTCCGAAAACAGGGACGGACGTATTTGCGGGACGGACTGGACTGCTGTGCTAGAATTCTTGCGTTCGCCAGAAGGTCTTCCCCCAGCCTCCTAATTCGGGCGGTTCCCGGCACTGCATAGGAAACCACTCTCAAGCTCGGGGGATTCTGTGAAATCTGTTCGATCCATTCTTCTATCCGGGACTTTCCGCCGGTTCGCTATCTGTATATATCTAGCGGCAAGTCTTGCCTTCTGCAGCAACGCACTCGGCGCTCGCAACGATGACAAGTCCCTGGATGACAAGTCCCTGAAAGAAGCGTTGCATAAGGATTTGCAGAACTATTTGACAAGCCGCGGTTCGATTGAACATATCTCCTCGCTTTCGATGAACATCACATTTCGTGGGAGCAAAGAGGAGATTACCGACGCCGTCGGTACTACAGAGTATGGCGGCGGCAAACCGGTTACCCCGGACAATCTATTTCAGATCGGTAGCAATACGAAGGCGTTCACCTCGGCTCTCCTTCTGCGGTTAGAGGCTGAAAAAGTGCTCTCCATCGATGACGCAGTGGGCAAATGGCTGACGCAGTATCCGGCGTGGAAGAATGTCAAGATACGCCAGTTGCTGGACATGACGAGCGGCATCCCTACCTACGATTCGACGCCTGCGTGGAACGACGATTACGAGGACAATCCCTACCGCGTATTTACTCCCGAAGAGTTAGTTGCATACGTATACCCGCAGATCGGGACCCCAGGCAAAGCGTGGGCATATTCGAATACAAATTTCATCCTGGGGCAGATGATCATCGAGAAAGCAAGCTGGTCGCACTCCTATAAGACAGAAGTCGACCGGTTGATTGCAGACAATTGCCTGAAAGACACATTCTTCGAGCCAGACTTTTACCCCGCCTTTGTGAACAGGCGCCTGGTTTCCGGCTACTTCGTGAATACAGACCCCGACGGTGGTCTCGAGAAACTGCTGGGCACAGATACCAAGAACTACAGCCTGGGGTGGGCCCAGGGCGCCGGAGGGATGATCAGCAATCCCAAGAATTTCGATCGATGGGTACGGGCGCTTTTTGAAGGGGACGTATTGAAGCCGAAACAAAGGAAGGAACTTGAGAGCCTGGTGTCGATCCCGGATGCCGTGAAAATCGATGAGACATCGAAAGAGTACCCTCAAGCCTTTGGCCTCGGAGTTTTCCAGATAACAAAGCAGCCTATAGGCCTTTTCTGGGCCTACCAAGGCTCTACCATCGGCTATCGTGCGTCGTATGTCTACGTGCCTGATTCAGGGTTGATCATCAGCGTCTTCACGAATAGCCAGACCGCCGCCGCGGTGAACAAGCTGAACGATGTGCTGGTCCCAGAGCTCTACGAGACGCTAAAGAAGTTCGGAAAGGTCTGATACGGATGCCGGAGGCAGCGCAGCGCGCCCCAGCGGCGATATCAAGTGGGGTATTTGCGGGGTATTTGCGGAACGGGCACGGGCGTCGTCACTCTTTCTTCCCGACGCCCAAAATTCTTCACGTTGAAGACGGCTTGGTGGTCCGCGTGACCGGTGGCCCGCCCTGCACCGGAACTCCTACCGGAACCCAACGACGGCTGAGCCGCACCCACGGTGGTAGCGCCGGCCGCAGCCAGCGAACTTAGGAAAATACGACGATCTATCAGGCTCATAATTAGTGATCATCCCCTACGCCGCAAAATTTTACGCCTTCGAGCCCAGACGGTCAGCGCGCCGCGCTTCAGGGTCGAGAGGCGCAGGCTGCGTCACCGCCGGGCGGTTGGAGTTCGCCCAAATAGAGAGGCTGTCACTCGATTCGCGCTACGGTTAGATACGGGGAAAATGGATATTCAGCTTATAGCAAATGAAGAGAAGCAGGATCGCGCCGAGGGTGGAAAAAATGAGGCCGGCGGGATGATAACGTTCGTTTCTCGGGCGCGAAAACATGTGGGTAACGGCGCCGCCGATGACCGAACCGATAATGCCGAGCACGATCGTCCAGAAGATCGTTAGGTGCACGTGCATCACCGATTTGGCGATAACTCCCGAGATCAGCCCAATCAGGAGATACCAGATTAAGTGAAACATACTTGCCCTCCAGCGGTTGCCTTCAGAACGTCGTCGAGTATAACCCTCGGTTGGACAATTAACCAGATTTTCCTATCGACCAATCCGGGGGGGACAAATACCAATGCGGAGACAGGATCAAGAGTGTCCGGTTCGTCTGATGGGGAGCGACGGCAAGTACAGTATTGAGTTGTGGTTTCTGAGGATTCGGGATAAAGAATGACAAAACAGGGGTGAAAAAGGAGAGGTTATCCGTACTTACGCATAACGGGTGGGTAACCGTCCCGTCTGGTCACCCCTTTCCGTCACCCCTTTCCGGTTACTTCCGCCGTTACTGACTGTCCCGTCAATCGGAAAGAAGACCGGAAATCGCAAAGGTGTGCAAAAGGAGACAGTCAACCCTCTTTCCTGTGCCTAATCTTGTAATCGGGGTAATATCTAATGAAAGTACTCACAACTCTCGGAATAGCAGCCCTGTTTCTGTCTTTCGGAACGATTGCTCCTGCCTTCGCACAGCACGAACAAGAGGAAGCTAAGCCGGAGAGTAATCATCAACAAGAGCATGCTCAGCAGCCGCAGCAGCAACATGCTCAGCAGCCGCAGCAGCAACATGCTCAGCAGCCGCAGCAGCAACATGCTCAGCAGCCGCAGCAGCAACATGCTCAGCAGCCGCAGCAGCAACATGCTCAGCAGCCGCAGCAGCAACATGCTCAGCAGCCGCAGCAGCAACATGCTCAGCAGCCGCAGCAGCAACATGCTCAGCAGCCGCAGCAACAACATGCTCAGCAGCCGCAGCAGCAACACGCTCAGCAGTCACAGCAGCAACACGCTCAGAAGCCGCAGCAGCAGCACGCTCAGAAGTCACAACAGCAACACGCTCAGCAGTCACAGCAGCAACACGCTCAGCAGTCACAGCAGCAACACGCTCAGCAGCCGCAACAGCAGGCCATGCAGCAGCACAAGCAACAACCGCGGCAACAACAGGCTAACCAACAGGGAATCCAGCAGCAGGCCCACCATACCCAGGAACAGCAGAACGTCCAGCAGGCAGCATGGCAAGGACATCGATCGGAGAACTGGCAGTCTGACCACCGCACGTGGCAGCAACGCGGAGGCTACAATGGCTACCGTATTCCTGCCAATCATTACAACGGCCATTTCGGATCAAGCCATGAGTTCGTAATCTTCAGTCAACCCTACATGGTCATCGGCGGATTCCCACGCTTTCACTATGGCGGTTATTGGTTCAGCCTTGTTGATCCTTGGCCAGACTCTTGGGCAAGCAACTGGTACGAAACCGACGACATTTACGTTAGCTACGTTGACAATGGGTACTACATGTACAACCGGAGATACCCTGGTGTCGGCATCGCAGTCAGTGTCTCGCTCTAGGCCGCTTCCTGAGTGCGGCTCGTGAAAATGTTTCCGCTGGAGGGAACGCGGGACAGAGGGAACGCGGGACAAGGGAACGCGGGACAGACTGAGAGTGTGTCGGAGATAGATAGGCGATCAGCGAAAAACCTTTATGGGCGCGCGCAGGAATTTCGTATGATTCATTTATGAGCAAGCGGTTTCGAGTTTGTAACCTTGAGCAAGAGTTTTTGTTGCCTCCTTCGCTACAAGACTGGCTGCCGGAAGACCACTTGGCACGGTTTATAGCGGATGTAGTCAATGAACTCGATTTGTCTGCCATCTATGCTGAGTACGAACGGAAGGACGGCCGAGGGCTGTCGGCGTATCACCCGCTGATGATGACGCGGTTATTGCTCTACGGATACTGCATCGGAATAACTAGCTCCCGGAAGATCGAGAAGGCGACCTACGATAACTTAGCATTTCGTTATCTGTCTGCCGACCAGCATCCTGACCACGATACCCTGGCTGCGTTTCGTCAGGAGCATCTGGAGGCACTGGCCGGCTTGTTCGTACAGGCCTTGAGGTTATGTCAGAAAGCTGGTTTGGTGAAGTTGGGCAACGTAGCCATCGATGGCACCAAGATAAAGGCCAACGCCAGCACGCACCGATCAGTGGATTACCAAAAGATCAGCGAACGCGAGCAACATTGGCGATCCGAAGTGGAACGATTACTGAACCAAGCGCAGCAAACAGATCAAGAAGAAGACCAACGTTTTGGCGTCAGCCAACCAGCTGATCCGTTGCCCGACGACTTAGCGAACGCGCAAAAGCGCTTGCAGCGGCTGCAGCAGGCCAAGACGGAACTAGAGCAAGAGGCAAAAGAGCAGTTGCAAGCCGTTGGTGCCCTTCCCCTGCGCAGACGCGGTCGCCCCAGCAAAGAGGAGCAAACCAGTCAACCGCCAAAAGATCGGAGGCAGCGCGAGAAGGAGAAAAAGCAGCGCCAACGAGCTAGACAGAATGCCGCTACACCGGGCCGTCAGTATAACTTCGTCGATCCCGACTCGCGGGTGATGAGAGACAATGGGCAGAAATGCTTTGTGCAGGCTTACAATGTCCAGATCGCAGTGGACGCACACGCTCAAGTCATCGTGGCCGCCGAGTTAACCCAACAAACGATCGATCGGCAGCAACTGCTGCCGCTTGTAAAAAGTGTATGCAGCACCGCCCAGGCCACTCCAGAGACCATCACCGCAGATGCGGGCTATTGGGACACGACCAGCCTGCTGGATCCGTCGTTGAAGGGAATTGAAGTCCTGGTTTCACCTGACTCCAATCCACAACCACCTGGAGCGCCGCTGCCTCCCAGTGCACCGCGCAACGAAGAAGCAATCCGCATGAGAGAGGCCCTGGCCAGCCAAGAAGGAAAGTCTCGCTACGCTCTTCGAAAATCCACGGTCGAACCAGTCTTTGGACAGATCAAAGAAGCTCGCGGCATCCGTAGATTTCGCCTACGAGGCGTGTCCAAGGTGACCTCGGAATGGAAACTCATCTGCGCCACGCACAATCTCTTAAAACTATTCCGCCTCCGTGCTGCCATTGCCTGTGCATAAGCGATTCACGGCAATGTTCTGCCTCTGCATGCCTTTTGCCGCTTTTCCGTCTCCCAATGCCAAGAACAAGACCCCTGGCTGCGGTTCCAAGGTAATAAGGCGGCACCGCAGTATTTATCTCTCTCCTATTTTTTGACCGATTGTCAGGACTTCTCTCCGACACACTCCTGGACTGGACCCCTTGGTTGAGACAGCGAAAAATAGGGACAGTTGCGGTTGGCTGCTGGGGGCTTTACAGCAGCGAGGTTAAGCGAGAAGCTTTGCAGAACCGGCGAAGCGGACATGAGCTCTGCTGGAGAGCAACTCATGAAGGAATAGCCGGTTGAAGACTCATCGGAACGATGGTTTGAGAGGGAGCTGAACGAGCAGTTCGACTTGAGGAGGGAAAGACGGGAAGTTTACTGGGACCGTTAGGTTCGACAGTGGAGGATGTGGGAAGGATGCGGGACAGGGTGGATGCGGGACGGGATTGGCCCAAGTGAAACCGTGTCTGTTATCAAGACGGCGGAGGCGCTTTCGGTTAGGGTCATTTCCGTCCGTCCGCTTTTACCCGAAATTCCTCGAAATTCCTGTCCCGAAATTTCGAAATTCCTCCGAAATTTCCGAAATTCCATAAGCAGCCGCACTGGACCAGCCCCAACCTTCAGCTTTGGCACTCGTTTTCAGCCAATGCTGATCGGTATTGATATCTATTCAGCTACCGCCTAGGTTTCTTTAGCCGTCGAACGCCAAAGACATCGAGCCTTGGATCTGTGCTGAGAATCGGCAAGTTGTTTTGGATAGCCTGCGCGGCAATCATGCGATCAAATGGATCGGCATGGGAATCGCCGAAACGGGCGGCGCGCATCATCGACTCCGGCTCCAGGGGAAGAAGCGTATACCCAAGACGGCTCTCTATGTTTGTGATCAGGTCATTCTCGAACACGACCCGCCTCGGGGAGCTTGCCGTGCCTCACTTTCAGACTGATCTCGTAAACGGACGCGGCCAATACCAGGATCTCGTTGTCGAGGTTGGCGATCAGTTTCCGGGCCCAGGCTTCCATACGTTTCGAGTTGATCGCCGCCCAAAGCACGTAGTGCGTGTCGATGAGAACTCTCACTCGCTCCATGCCCTGTGTTCGGCTTCTGGAAGTTCGTCGAAGTCGGCAGGTATATCGAAATCGGGGTGATGAAACAAATCAAAAACCCGCTCCTTGACCGGTTTCAGAGCGACAATCATTGCGACCGGCGTCTTTTTCCGCCCGGTATTTGCGGGGTATTTGCGGGACGGGTATTTGCGGGGTATTTGCGGGACGGGTATTTGCGGGACGGACGGAATAACCCCCATCAAAAATCCGAGGTAGGCGCACAAATCACACCCGTCTTATCCCCGAACACGCACACGTTCAATTAAGCCCCAAACGAAAACGTTCCCTGACTCTTTCCCGGCTCCGCCGCTCGCTTGGGTCCACGCTTTTGCAAAGCAAGGCGCCGCTTTGTCTGCCCTTCCACTGCGCGCAGGAACTCCGCCGACCCGAGCGGCCTGCCCGTGTGCGTGTTGTGACGAATCGCAGCCAGCGCGGCCTCGGATTCGCCAGCCTCCAGGTACTCGCGCCAGCCTGCAGCAGACCAGCGCTTCTGCCACAGCTCCATCCCGAGCCATGACTCTGCCGACGCTGAGCCGCAATGAGCAGCCGCACTGGAGAAACCCCAACCTTCAGCCTTGGCAACCATGGAGGCGCGTACCGGATTTAGCTCCGTGTACCGCAACGCCTCCCAGAGGTGGGACTCATCCAGAGGGCATGAATAATACCGGCCCTGCCAAACGTGACCGCTACTGCAACGCATCGCGTTCCAGTAGGAAGCATACCGCCCGTGCGCCTCTTTCAAGGCCAGTCCCAGAACGTTCGCCTTGTTGGGGATGGCAACAAGGTGAACGTGGTTGGACATCAGACAATAGCCAATGAGTTCTATCTCGGAACGGTCCGCGCTCTGCCGCAGTAGATCGAGGTAGACTCTCCGGTCAGCGTCGCTGTCGAGGATGAATCGGCGCGCATTCCCGCGCTGCGTTATGTGATGCGGGACCCCGAGAGCGATCACCCTAGCAAAACGCGCCATTCACCCGCTCACCTCTCTATTGATTTGCGTGGCAGGGAACGCAGAAAGGATTTTTCCGCCTCGCCTCGTCAGGGCGCCCTGTCCGTATCATGCTGCACGGCTCTGATAAATTTTCGCTGGTGAGAAAAGTTAACAAAGTTTAATCCTGCTATTCGCTGGGTATTCTCGGGTGCATGTCGATGGACTGAACAGACGCCCTGGCGGATGCCCCGTCCCCTCTTCGCACGACGCGGTTCTCCGCGAGAACTGCGGCTAAAAACAAGAGGGGTTATTCCGTCCGTCCCAAAAACTTCCCAAAACTTCCCAAAACTTCGAACTTCGGATATCACTTCTGAAGGGTTCTCATCTATCCCCGGGTACTTTTGCGGGACTTTGCGGAGGTCAGATAATCTTCGGTGCTGCCGGACAAGTGCCCATGTATTTCGGCAACCAACAATGGCTCTCCTGTGTAGGTGCAATGGCTTGACCAAGGATGCTGGTTACGCGCTCACTCCACGATTCGAAATGTATACGCCTTGCCCATCGATCCACTCGCAGTTGAGTTGGTGAGTCCAGGGGCCAGGAATGCATATTCACCTGGTAGTAGATTGACAGATAGCGCAATCTTGTAGGTATGCTTCGCAATCCTGGTCTGGTCAAATGCGATTCGATCCCGAGTTGCGCCTCCTGACGCATGAAAAACTCCACCCGTCACGGTGCGGAACTCGCGCGCATCGCTGTTGTCGTGCAAGTGAACGAGCTGAAAATCTGTCGCATCCACGCCGTCCGGGGTCTTAATGAGGAATTCGAGCGGCGTATTCAGTTGAGTCGCGCTTGAACGCCCCTCGAGATGACCGTTCACGTCCGGCTTAATGGTGCCCACGGTCACCAAGGTTTTTACGACTCCACCAGTTTTCCAGTTCACTTGTTCGGCGGCGACCGGTATCCAAGCTTGCCTCAGCTTTCGGTAGACGCCGATGTCGAGCTCTTCGTATGGATCGGCAACGACTGCAGGCGCCGCCGTGATTGTCGTAGCCGGGGCGGAGGCCTCGGTGCTGGGGCTGCCTTTCGCGGTCAGGGCGGCGAGCACCTTGTCGGAAATGCCCTTTCTCTTGAGGGCAATCAGTGCGTCGGGTGTCACCTCGTAATGCCCGGCCTGGCTCTTGATGACTGAGACAATAACGTCATCGCCCAATCGGGCCCTCGCCATTTTTTCGATGGACTCGTTCGTTAATACTTCCTGGGCGAACACAGCCGCGCTCAAAGCCAAGCATAGGCCACCGGCAAAATAACGGATTTTCATGGGCAGACCCCGAGTCAGCGACTATGCAATAAGCAATCCTTTGCCCAAACGGTGATACCAGAGGAAAGCACTAAATTCTTCAATCTTTGACCCCTTTCGTGACCGCCCGGTGTGCACTCCCGTTTACAGTTGCGGACCAGAAGTGAAATGGCGTATACACTTGCTCGTCCGACATTGAAGGGACAGACATTGAAGGGTGCAGACATTGAAGGAGACCAACCCGTCCCGCAAATACCCCGCAAATACCCCATGTAAAGGCGGTCGCCCGAGCCAAGAACTTGAACAAATAGAAACACCCCCGCCGGTAAAGCGGGGGTTTCTTTTGCCTCCAGCGGAACCCAACAGCTTAGAAAGGAACGGTAGAGACGGTCATATTCCACGGGTTGAATAGAACACCGGTTGGTGACCTATAGGTGATCTGCGCCTTCCCCACAGTCAAGCCTTGGGCCAGTCCCTTCTGGTCAACGTACATAACCAGTGGGTTGCTGGAGGTCCAGGTTCCGCTCGATCCGCCGAAGGTGCTGTTCAGCACGGGTCTGGTGACTCCGTCGCTCCACGTCGCCTGCGCGGTGAATTGAACCGCCCCGTTTGATGTTATCCCGGGCAGGTTGACCGCTATAGGTTGTTGTATACTCTCGGCAAAGTATGGGATTTCCACGTTCTGCAGGTACCCCGACTTAATCGTCAGGCCCATGGTGGCAACTGCAGTCTCGGCCATTTGTGTCATCAGTGCGTAGCCATCGGTGTTGGGAAAGATCGACGCGTAGGCGTACGCGGCTGGACCCATCAGGCCCTTACTAACGGATTGTAGAGAGTTCAGGTTAACGGTAATTACCCCGATCCCTCCGGGTGTTATGGAACCCACGCATCCACACAGCACATCGCCGTAGTTGACAACCGGGATGTTGTTGGCTGTACCGTAGGCCGCAACCACCGCGTTGATCAGTTCCAGGTTTCCCGCCGGCCCTGATTCCAGGAAATTCTGGGCTTCCAGCCCTAGCACAACCTTGATGTTGGCGGCCTTCGCCTCCTTCACCATCGCGTCAAGGTTTTGGAAGAACGCCTGGACGTAGATCGGTTTCAAGTAATCATAAATCCACGACGCATCTCCGGCACCAATCATAATGTGTACTGTAGCCGGGTGTTGACTCACGACGTCCGATTGGAACCTAGCCAGTACTCCGGCTGATCCTCCCGGTCCGTTTAGTGACATGTCGTTGGCACCTTTGTTGATCCAGTTCGGGTTAGCGGCAAACGCGCTCGTCCAGTTGTACGTGACGCTGTCGCCGATGAATACGACCTTGGGCGGAGTGGCGGCGTACGCGGTTGAGACTGAGGTCACGAGACAGGCGAGTAGACAGGCAGGAAGAAACACTTTGTTCATTTGGGCAGCGGCCTCCCCAGGCAGCAAAACCGGGATACGAAGCCTCCCGGTGGGACGGTTAGGAGCCCTTAAAAGTGGATAATGCAAGCGCCTGTGGGGGGATGCAGGTGAGTGCCGCAAAAACTGAGCGAACGGAGATGGGGTAGCGAAGAGCCTATATTGTGTATCACCTGAGTCTGCGACCGTCAACGTATCTTTCGAAGCTCTTCTAATTTCCCGGCCTCTTTGCCGATGTCACTCTAAATAAGTGCTCGGCAAAAGAATTCAGAGCAAAGCCCCGCCGCCGCATTGAGTGCGACCCGGACTTGAGGAGGACTTGAGGAGGGACAGGACTTGAGGAGGGACAGACGGGAAGTTTACTGGGACCGTTAGGTCCGACAGTGGAGGATGTGGGAAGGATGCGGGACAGGGAGGATGCGGGACGGGATAGGCCCAAGTGAAACCGTGTCTGTTATCAAGACGGCGGAGGCGCTTTCGGTTAGGGTCATTTCCGTCCGTCCCGCTTTTACCCCGTCCCGCTTTTACCCGAAATTCCTCGAAATTCCTCCGAAATTCCCGAAATTCCATAAGCAGCCGCACTGGACCAGCCCCAACCTTCAGCTTTGGCACTCGTTTTCAGCCAATGCTGATCGGTATTGATATCTATTCAGCTACCGCCTAGGTTTCTTTAACCGTCGAACGCCAAAGACATCGAGCCTTGGATCTGTGCTGAGAATCGGCAAGTTGTTTTGGATAGCCTGCGCTGCAATCATGCGATCAAATGGATCGGCATGGGAATCGTCGAAACGGGCGGCGCGCATCATCGACTCCGGCTCCAGGGGAAGAAGCATATACCCAAGACGGCTCTCTATGTTTGTAATCAGGTCACTCTCGAACACGACCGCCTCGGGGAGCTCGCCGTGCCTCACTTTCAGACTGATCTCGTAAACGGACGCGGCCGATACCAGGATCTCGTTGTCGAGGTTGGCGATCAGTTTCCCGGCCCAGGCTTCCATACGTTTCGAGTTGATCGCCGCCCAAAGCACGTAGTGCGTGTCGATGAGAACTCTCACTCGCTCCATGCCCTGTGTTCGGCTTCTGGAAGTTCGTCGAAGTCGGCAGGTATATCGAAATCGGGGTGATGAAACAAATCAAAAACCCGCTCCTTCACAGGTTTCAGAGCGACAATCATCGCGACCGGCGTCTTTTTCCGCCCGGTGGTCAGGACGACTTTTTCTCCTCGTTGCGCCCGCTTAACCAATTCGGAGAGCTGGGTCTTCGCCTCGAACATCGTTGCCTCGGCCATCACATTTTCTCCAACTTGCTAAGAATAGATTAGCTAAGATGTTACGTGATTACAAATGCCTCTAGGTGACAAGCATGAGGTGACCGGGCGCTCGGGGGGGACCTTTCGGGGACGAGATGTCTTTACAGGGCTTTCTCGCGATACAAGCCGCCACCAGTTGAAAGCCGAAGGGCCGGTCGCAATCGTGGCAACATCGAAGGGCCAGAATATTGTACCCAGACTGGTTGTGCTTCCCACTTTGAGATCGCTTGGTCTACAGCTTTCAAATAAGCACCCATGAGCCGTTCTGGCTTACGGCACTCCGATACACAGTAAGTTCGGATCTTTGTATAGCTTTCGGACCAAATGGCAACATGCCATTCTCGTATCCCATCCTCATTTTCGTACTGGCTGCCGAGCACGGTAAAATCAGCGAAGCTCTTGTTGGACCGCATAGATTGTAAAAGTGTCAGTGTCATATGCAGACTCCGATAACCAAGATTATGAGGCAGTTCGGTGTGTAGTAGAAGCATCAGTGCGAGGGCCTTTCAGCAGGGACTCAAGCTTGTTAACGACGGCGGTCGCTTCTAGATGCTGGGACTGGCCCAAGTGAAACCGTGTCTGTTATCAAGACGGCGGAGGCGCTTTCGGTTAGGGTCATTTCCGGAGTGTGTCGGAGATAGATAGGCGATCAGCGAAAAAACCTTTATGGGCGCACGCAGGAATTTCGTATGATTCACTTATGAGCAAGCGGTTTCGAGTTTGTAGCCTAGAGCAAGAGTTTTTGTTGCCTCCTTCGCTACAAGACTGGCTGCCGGAAGACCACTTGGCACGGTTTATAGCGGATGTAGTCAATGAACTCGATTTGTCTGCCATCTATGCTGAGTACGAACGGAAGGACGGCCGAGGGCTGTCGGCGTATCACCCGCTGATGATGACGCGGTTATTGCTCTACGGATACTGCATCGGAATAACTAGCTCCCGGAAGATCGAGAAGGCGACCTACGATAACTTAGCATTTCGTTATCTGTCTGCCGACCAGCATCCTGACCACGATACCCTGGCTGCGTTTCGTCAGGAGCATCTGGAGGCGCTGGCCGGCTTGTTCGTACAGGCCTTGAGGTTATGTCAGAAAGCTGGTTTGGTGAAGTTGGGCAACGTAGCCATCGATGGCACCAAGATTAAGGCCAACGCCAGCACCCACCGATCCGTGGATTATCAAAAGATCAGCGAACGCGAGCAACATTGGCGATCCGAAGTGGAACGATTACTGAACCAAGCGCAGCAAACAGATCAAGAAGAAGACCAACGTTTTGGCGTCAGCCAACCAGCTGATCCGTTGCCCGACGACTTAGCGAACGCGCAAAAGCGCTTGCAGCGGCTGCAGCAGGCCAAGACGGAACTAGAGCAAGAGGCAAAAGAGCAGTTGCAAGCCGTTGGCGCCCTTCCCCTGCGCAGACGCGGTCGCCCCAGCAAAGAGGAGCAAACCAGTCAACCGCCAAAAGATCGGAGGCAGCGCGAGAAGGAGAAAAAGCAGCGCCAACGAGCTAGAAAGAATGCCGCTACACCGGGCCGTCAGTATAACTTCGTCGATCCCGACTCGCGGGTGATGAGAGACAACGGGCAGAAATGCTTTGTGCAGGCTTACAATGTCCAGATCGCAGTGGACGCACACGCTCAAGTCATCGTGGCCGCCGAGTTAACCCAACAAACGATCGATCGGCAGCAACTGCTGCCGCTTGTAAAAAGTGTATGCAGCACCGCCCAGGCCACTCCAGAGACCATCACCGCAGATGCGGGCTATTGGGACACGACCAGCCTGCTGGATCCGTCGTTGAAGGGAATTGAAGTCCTGGTTTCACCTGACTCCAATCCACAACCACCTAGAGCGCCCCTGCCTCCCAGTGCACCGCGCAACGAAGAAGCAATCCGCATGAGAGAGGCCCTGGCCAGCCAAGAAGGGAAGGCTCGCTACGCTCTTCGAAAATCCACGGTCGAACCAGTCTTTGGACAGATCAAAGAAGCTCGCGGCATCCGAAGATTTCGCCTACGAGGCGTGTCCAAGGTGACCTCGGAATGGAAACTCATCTGCGCCACGCACAATCTCTTAAAACTATTCCGCCTCCGTGCTGCCATTGCCTGTGCATAAGCGATTCACGGCAATGTTCTGCCTCTGCATGCCTTTTGCCCCTTTTCCGTCTCCGAATGCCAAGAACAAGACCCCTGGCTGCGGTTCCAAGGTAATAAGGCGGCACCGCAGTATTTATCTCTCTCCTATTTTTTAGACCAATTGTCAGGACTTCTCTCCGACACACTCTCCGTCCGTCCCGCATTTCCCGCGTCTCGCCAGAACCCGGATAAACTTCTTGGAGATTGCGAGATTCTAGCCGCCGACCGAGGCTTCATCGAGCGCGCCGAGCGGCTGCTTGGCCAGGGCGCAGTACAGGCCTTCGAATAAGTCAAGAACACCACTGACGCTGCAGGCACAATCCCTCGACCTAAAATCAACGTGTCATCCCGCCTGCCCCGGCCTGCCGTGGGACCGAAGCGAGGCAAGCGGACCTGTCCCGCCTGCCCCGGCTTGCCGAGGGGCGTGCCGTGGAGGGATCTGCTGTTTCACTGCACCATCAACGAATGCAGATGGAAGCGATGATGAGCGAACAGAGCGCGTCATGGTCACGAAAATTTATTTCTTCCCGCTCTGGACACAGCCCCAAAACCGTACTACTTTGGAAGTAGGAATCCACACGTCAGCGCGGTCTTCACGACGGCTCTGCTTGGCCTTGCATCGGTGCGCTCCACCCGTGCAACTGCCGCCAACCACCGGTAACTCATCAGCGCTTGTCGGCGTGATGAGTCGGGTGTAGCAAACAGTAATGTGACATCAGAAGCGACGGATCAAGCCTGTCCCGCTGCGCCCCAGGCCGGCCGGGGAGCTTGCCGTGGGGCCAGCCGTGGAGCGCCCAGCGAGGGTGCCCGCGGAGAGCAGGGTGCGCTCAGTGCGTCCTCTTGATTGAGCAGTTTTGACAACTTGGGAAACAGCACACCACAGCGGAGCTAAAGCCTGTAAATGAGAACTCCGGTGCTGGATAAGTCCGGGCTTCCTGGCCGCAGCGAGCTTGGACATCCATCCCTGGAGCCACCGGCCCTCAGGCACGCTTCTCTTCCCATCCCTCAGGACTTATCGCGCTTATAGCGCTTCTAGCCCACCTGAAATTGCAACCATCCCCTGGGACGCCGTCTCCGAAAAAAGAGCGCGCGTACGTGCCTTTGCCACCACCCAGGCAAGATGATCAATAATTAATTTGATCATCTTGATCATCTTGATCATCTTCGTGAAACAAAGGACTTATCTGGCACGACCCCACCCCTGAGCCGCCAAACCCCAAGAAAGACCCAAAAATATCAAATTTTACAAATGGTTGAACAGGCTGCCCCCGGACAAGATAGTGTGACCTAATCGCTGCGTCTCTTAAAAAAAGAGACCTATCCCACCCATTACTCCCCTTTACGGAGAGAGACCCCACCGCATCCTGGGGACTTAGTTCGCATA
Organism: uncultured Acidobacteriaceae bacterium; assembly: GCA_963717225.1. Classification (GTDB taxonomy): domain Bacteria; phylum Acidobacteriota; class Terriglobia; order Terriglobales; family Acidobacteriaceae; genus PALSA-350. Next base: position 213,470 of record CAVQWB010000050.1, read on the forward strand.
GTTCGCTTAGTTCGCACATTTCTACAGGACCAAAGACGCCGGAAATCTGCGGCTTCTTTTTGGGCATAGAAAGGAAGCCGGCCCTCGAATGCTTTTCGTAACGGTCCAGTGAGTCCCTCAGGATCTTGGAGCGGGCAGGCGGGACAGGTCGGCTGCGCTCCCACGGCAAATCAGGAATCCGGAGTAGCTCCGAGTACATGTGCACCGCACACGAAGAGCTACCCCAGATTTGAATAGGCCGTTTTAGTTGAGTCGCTGAACAATCGGGCAGTTAATCGAGAAGCCTGAACTGCCGAATGCCGCTCCTCCCGGCCCGGTAATCAGCCCGTCCTGAACGAAGGTAAGGATTTGGAATTCTTCACGGAGCTGCCCCCGGAACCCACTATTGATTGCGTTTTGGGTCCACTCGTAAAGTTGAGCATCCCAGGCTGGACTGTAATCAAGTGCAATGGTCGGAATACCCCCGAGCGTATTGTTGGGTCTATGTCCATCGGCAAGATCCGCCGACAAGCCCTGGCGAAGGGGGTTATTGCAGTCGCCGGACTCCGCACCATTCGTCGCAATGAAAATCCGTTCAATCGGACTTGCAAAGCTGTCATCGGTGCCCAGAACCAGCTGGCCCATGAGTGGAGCGTAAGTATTGTGCTCGATCGCAGCTGCGAGCGGAATGCTGGCATCCATCGACAGGTACCAGACCGGGCGGCCGAAGCTGAACCCGTTGATCAAGTTTAGAGTGACCGTCATGTTGTATGGATCGATTGCCACCACCTGATCATTGATCTTCGAATAATCGACATTCCCGTTAGGGAAGTTAATTTGCGACGCATCAACACCGAAGGCAATCATGGGAGCGTCATAAATCACGCCGCCTGCGTTCGTTATGCTGACAAACGGACTGTAGTCCTTATCCCCAACCGCTCCAGGGACGGCCGATTTCGGAGGAAATTCCTGTCCTTCGGGGCCAGGAACAATATTACGTAGGGGCGCGAAGTTCACCGTACCCTTATCGAACACAATGTTTCCATTGCTGTCCAAGTTGCCGGTTCTCGCCGCGTTGGAAGCGAAATTGAGCTTAGCGGAAAAGTTCAATCCCAGTTCCTGCGCCACCCCCTGATTAGAAACATCGGTCAGGATGTACCAGATGTTCTTGTTCGTTCCTTTCAATGAGCCTTTGTAGAGGGGAATGGTGATCGTTCCATGTGCAGCATCCACGGTGCCGGTATTGAGCAGTTGCACCGGTCCGACGAGACTCGGGTTGACGGTGGAAGGTGAGGGTCCGAAGTATGACAGCGGCACAGATGCGCCTACAGAAGGAGGCGCAGGAAATAAGTCGCAGCCTGGTCCGGGACCGATCGGTCCTGGGCCAGGCCCCTGATCCGAATTGAAGGACGAAGAAGATCCCGCAGAGCTTACGGCAGGCTCGATGTTCGCGGCCGGCGTCGCGACGGAACGCTTGGCTTGCAGATGTATTGCCATCGTCTCAGCCGAAAGCGGGGCTTTGACCGCACCTACAGACTGAGCTCCAGCAAGGGGGACCGCTATGCAGGTTAGCAACAAACTGCTTAGCATGGCGAGGGTTGTGGTGGAGGCTGGAAAGCGCGACTCGGCGCTTCCAAGTGTGTGTCGGTCTAGATCCTTCAGCATGTGGCACTCCGGGACGTCACTAATTTGCACCCAGGGAGAAGAAACCTCCTTCTCTGATCGAGGACGCGCAAATGAGATCCCTGAATGCTCGCAAGGTTACAAAAATAAATAGATGCCCGAACGCAACCGCATCTGCCTCATCCGTCGCTAGCACCTGCTCGGCGGTTTCGTAAGTGAAATGCTCATTCGCAACGTAAAGGTCTGGCCGAATGCCTGTTTCAATGGCGGCCCGATACGGTTCTCACCCAATGCCTCCCTCGCAATGATGGAATTTAGTCGTCAGACGGGACTGGTACTTAGGGCAGTTTCGGTTTGTCACTATTTTCAGTGTCTTAAGTTTGGGGTCCATACCAGGTTCGGTCACGCAGATCTCGCCGAGGCGCTCCCATGTATCGGCTCCGCGGGGTTCAATCGGTTATCCACGATGAAAAAATTCCCGCGTCGCCCTTCGCGCACCCTTCAGCCTATATCGCGCGAATCTCCAGCGTCTTGCCGAGCGCCTTCATCGCCCCGGCGATTCCATCGATCTTCGAAGTGTGATGAATGTTCGTCAGCCGGTTCACCTCTTGCGGGGTCGTCTGCATCCTGCGCGCCAGCTCGGCAGGACGAACCCGCTGCCGGATCATTTCATTGAGCAGAAGCACCTTCGCCGAAACGCTGGCCGGAAGTTCGACGAAATCCTGACCGCGTTTTATACGTGATGGCTTTGGCACAACCCGGGAGTTCTCGAAATAGAAATCGAGTGCAGTTTCGAGGGCGCTGGCTGCCACCTTCTTGGCCTCCTTCATGCTCTTCCCCTGAGTAATCGCCTCGGGGATATCCGGAAAGGTTACGAGGAAGAACTTTCCATTCGGCTTTACGTCAATTGGGTATCGCATGTTGCCCTCCTATTTGAGCCCAAGTTGCTTTTGATAGCCGCCACCAACCTGGTACCGAGTGCCTTGCTGTGCATCGGCAGAACAGAATTCTTGCCGTTCAGCGTCACCTTGAGGTGGGACCCTTTGCCCGGCTTGAATGTTGGTCCCTGATCTGCCAGCCAACGCTTGAACTCGCTGCTCTTCACAAATATTGTTATAAACAATATTGTTTATATTTGCAAAAGTTGTTATCGCGTCGACATGTGCCATGGAGGCAGACGACAAACCTGGTGACGACAAACCTGCTGACAGACAGAATGTTTACGATGCGTTGGCCAAGCCGAAACCTGGTGGGGGGGTCTTTCGGCTGTCTGGTCTCCGCCTAATCCCCTGAAAATCAAGGCGGAAAATCAGACAGCTGTCGTGCTTTTTTTCTGACTTATCTGTCCTGATTTTTCACCGACGAGACCAGCAAAGTTCCAGTCCCGTCTGACCACAAATCTTTCGAATCTTCAGGAGTAAGCATGTAAAATGCTGGGCAGGGTGAAGGGGCTCCACCCGTTTCCGGCGTCGCAGACGGATCCGGGCCCCCGCTCTGTTCGGATCAAGGATTTTTCCCCATAGGTCAAATGTCCTAACCGCCAAGCGGCTATTTGCCTCTTCCTGGCGGAGTCACTCGGGCTCATAATCATAGGCTCATTTCTGTCGAGGGCTCCCAGAGGTTCTTAACGAACTTCACGTACACCGGGTGTTGGCGCGCTCACCACTAGACGCTGTGCGCGTAAGTAACGGGATTCGGCCATCCAGCTCCATACAATCGCTTCACGAACCGAGGAGGTTCCCATGCGTAAACCGGTTTCAGCATTTCTCGCGCTGGTGATTGCTATCGCTCCTGCAGGCCTGCGTGCACAGACCGTCGATACGGCAATCGTCGGCACCGTCACCGACCGCTCCGGGGCAGTCATTCCGGGAGCCAAAGTGACCGTCACGTCCGTGTCCACCGGGGTCGCAAAATCGGCGGTGACCGCAGCTACGGGCGAATACACCGTCAACTACCTGCCTCCCGGCTCGTATAACGTTGAGGTCACGGCCAACGGGTTCACCACAACCCGGCAGCAGGGAATTGAGCTGCAGCTCAGCCAGGAGGCAAGGGTCAACTTCCAACTGCAGGTTGGGGCGGCCACGCAGCAGGTGACCGTTCAAGGAGCGCCACCCTTGCTGCAGACCGAAGCCTCCTCTCTGGGCACCGTTGTCGGCGAGGTGGAGACACAGAACCTTCCCCTGAATGGGCGCAAATTTGAGGACCTCGCCATTCTTACGCCCGGCACCACTGCTTACAGTCCGGACAATCACACCTCCTCGGAGGATGGCGCCAGCGTTCAGTCGTACAGCGAACAACTGGAATGGGGACAGACCAACGTGGACGGGGTCACCATGATTGGCGACCGGCACGCGTACGTGAACCTGTATCCCTCCACCGACGCCATACAGGAATTCGATGTGATTAGCGCAAACGCCGAAGCGCAAAACGTGGGCGCGGCCGGGGACATCACGAACATTCAACTCAAATCCGGCACGAACAATTTTCACGGGGATGTGTTCGAGTATTTTCGTAACACGGCGCTGGATGCGCGCAACTACTTTGTACCCGCCCCCGCGCCCAAGCTCGTGTATCGGCAGAATCAGTTCGGCGGAACGCTGGGCGGTCCGATTATCCCCAACCGCACCTTTTTTTTCGTGAGCTATGAAGGGATTCGCTCCAACGAGGAGACTGCAGGGCTGACGGAGGTTCTCACTCCGCAGGAAGAGAATGGCGATTTTTCGGCTCTACTGCCCGACACCCAACTGGTGAGCCCGTTTACAGGTCAGCCGTACCTGAACAACCAGATCCCCGTCGATCCGGTGGCGCAGCAGATCGTGAAAAAATACATGCCCTTGCCCAATACCAACCAGGGCGGCTTCAACTACGCCTATTTCACGGGGGGCACCCAGAACACCAACCAGTTCATCGGGCGCATCGATCACCATTTGAACGCGAACGACCAGCTTACGGTTCATTTCATGTACGCAAGCCGGGACAATTTTATCTCCGAGGGCAATCCGAACTTCAACGATAATGCGACTTTGCCGATTTTCAACGCCGGTCTGCAGTATGTTCACATCGCCTCGCCCAAGCTCATTAATGAACTTCGCCTGGGGATCGATTTCGAGAACCAGAAGCTGTATACCACCTACGCGAACACCAACTTCACGCCTGCTTCCATCGGCATCAACGGCTTTGTGCAGCCCAACGGCCAGCCCTGGCCCCCGTCCGAGCAAGGTTTTCCGAATCTAACCAGCAACGAATTGATTGGGGTGGGCAGCGACTTTGGTGTCGGACTGGATCAGGGCAAGACCTACCAGCTTGTGGATAATGTGACCTGGACGCACGGCACGCATACAGTGATCTTCGGCGGAGATGTCCGCCGCGTTCAAGACAATGCCGACACCAGCAATACCCCTTACGGAGTCATCAACTTTAACGGCTCGGAAACCGCCAACAACGGCCCCAATGCCCCCGCCAATGAAGGCGGTTTCGACGGGGCGGATTTGATGCTGGGGATTCCCGCCCAGGTCATCACGCCGGAGGGCATTCCACTCACCAATGCCCATCAATGGCGCATGTTCTTTTACATACAGCACAACTGGAAGGTGAAGCCCAATCTTACCCTGAACACGGGGCTGAACTACTCCCTCTACCCCGCCCCGACGGACTCTCTCAACACCTCCGAGACGATGGACTGGACCGTCAACCCTGTGGTGTTGGTGCCCCTCGCTAACTACAGCCCCATTTGGCACATCACAGGCAAGGACTTTGGGCCCCGGCTGGGGTTCGCCTATAGCCTGCCGCACCAGATGGTGGTGCGCGGAGGGTACGGCATCAGTTACTACGCGGGGCAGTTCGATAACATCAATATCCTGCAGCTCAACCCGCCGGATGACCCGAGCTTTAGTTTGTTCAACGGCAACTGCGGTTACTGCGCTACGCCCAACGCTCCCGTGTCTACCCTGCAGAATCCAGTCTCGCCGTCCCTCTCCGCGTCAGTCGCGAATATCGTGTCGATACCGCCCGGTCGCGATCATCCCGACCTTTATTTGCAGACGTGGAATCTGACTTTCTCCAAGCAGTTCTACAACAACGTGATTGATGTTTCCTATGTTGGGGTGAAGGGAAGCAAAGAAGACACGTCTCTGCTGAATTTCAATGTCGGTCCGCCACAGCCCCCCGGCGGAAATGTCCAGACAAATCGCCCGTATCCTGCTTATGGCCAGATGCGCGTGCTCGATAATCATGGAGCCTCGATTTACGAGGGCTTGCTGGTTCACTTTCAACATCGGCTATCGCACGGTCTCCTCCTGACCACGGCGTATTCCCTCTCTTCGGACCGGGATGATCAAGGCGGCGGCACGAACCAACAGCGCAATGAGACCCAGAATCCTTTCCAGAAGGTATGGGCGAACGGCCTGACCGACCAGCGTAATAACCTCACGATCGCCGCCATATACACCATTCCCCAACTGAATGAAAACAGAAACGTGGTGGCGCGGAAACTTCTGAGTGGATGGGGCGTTGCTACGATCTTCCGGTATTATTCCGGCAGTCCGCAATTCGTCTATCAGAGTGCGGACGGCCAGAATAACGGCAATAACTTCGAATATCCGGATCTTGTTCAAGGCCAGCCGAATGGTGTTCCCAACAGGTCCATCAATGAGTGGTTCAATACCGCCAGATTCACGGAAGCTATCGGCCATTACGGCAACGCGCCGCGCAACCCGTCATGGGTGGTGGCGCCGAAGAACAATCCCCTCGGGTTGGAGCTCAAACGAATCTTCGCCATGCCGTTTTCTGAATCGCAGAAGCTGAGTCTTCAAATCCAGGCCTTCAACGCCTTCAATACGCCCCAGTTTGGCACTCCCAATGCGAACGCGTCATCGGGCTCCTTCGGGACGATCTCGTCGACAACCCTGGATAACCGCGAGGTGCAATTGGTGGCAAAGTATTTTTTCTAACAACGGTTTTTGGCCGGCAGGTTCGAACTGTGGGCTGCCTGCAATGCGGGCCACCCGCAGTTCGTCAACCAGGCTGCGGATGGGCAGGACAACGGGGAACCTTTTTCCGGGACAAACCTTTTTCCTCCGGGACAGACGGACTAACCCCCATCGAAAAACCTCGAGCAAAGCAAAGCCGTCGTTATCTAACCAAGCGCCAAACGAAAACGTCCCCTGGCTCTCGCTCCGTCCGGCCTCTCGGCTTGGGCCCTCGATGGCTAACCCGGTGCGGTCTCAACGGTTTTGAATAATTTCATCGTAGGGCGCGCAAACGGGCGGACTGTAGTGCGGATTGCAAATTGAGGCGTCTTCCGTCCGAAATCGTCGCCAATCCGGAAACTGGCCTGGCGGGAAGTCGGGACATGGCGCTGGGCAAGCTGCCACGGCCAGGAACGGCGCTTCGAGCCGCCAGCGGAGCCAACAGGGTGACACGACACCTATTCGCATGTAAATTGGTGCAATACCTATCGGTCCCCGTATATTTTCCAGGCCCAGAATTCCCCGGCCCCAAATTGCCCAAATTTTTCATCCTGGGGAGCAAACAACTTCAAGTCACGTAGCCCTCAGACAGGATGGGCCGCAGCGAACGCTACATCAACTGCACACGATATTGGAGACGATTTATGTGGAAAGAAACCTCCCCCATTGAACAACCCAAGACCAGCGCCGCGGTCGGGACCGCGAAACCGATCACCGAAGACGAGTTGCGGGCGATATTGGACCGGTTGGAAGCAACCCGGGACGTTTTCCGCGAGGTTCGGGAATTGCGCAGTGTTTTGTCCCGCCGCGAGGCCGAGACTAAGCAGTTGCGGAGCCGCAACGCTGAGTTGGAGGAGATCATGCGGAAATTCGCCCCGATGCTGCTGAACGCGGCAACGACCATGGGAATGGTGGCAAAGGAGGAAATGCGTGATCTTCGGAATCAAGCTTGAAAAATGTACGTTTTTAGACCGGAATTCAAAATTCTCGGTTATGGGTCTTTGAGGAATCTGCCTGCGCCCGAGCACGGGATGGCGCGCAGTACCCACTTCCTGCAAGTCATCGAGCGCCGTGGCGCGAGTGGCATATATGGCAGCTAAAATCATTCGAGCACCGCCACGCCTTTGATGCGAACGCAACGCCGCTGGCCAGCGCGGTGCTCGATATTGGTCGAAGGCTCGACAGTGATTTCATCGCCTTCGCAGCAGGCCCTCAGAACATCGGCTCAGGCAACTTTTCTTACTTCGGGCTCTTCTCGACCGATCTGCCCTGCGAGGACCTTCTGCACAAACCGGGCAATCGCGTTGCCGGCTTCGTCCGGGGAATCCTCCATTAGGAAGTGCGCCCCCTTCACCGTGATCTGCTGCTGGTTCGGCCAGCCGCGACAGAATTCTCGCTGCGGTCCAATCAGAAACCCTGCAGGATCCGCGTCGATGAACAATTTTGGTATGGGGCTGGCCGATAGCCAGCGTGAATACGATTCAACTACCTCGACTACCTCCTTAGGTTCGCCGTCAATCGGCAACTCTCGGGTCCGAGCGAGCATTGGCAGCCGCGAAGGTTCAGGGATACTCCAATAACGGCGATACACGTCTATTGCGTCCTGGGGAACGCCTCGCAGAGCCAGAAGATATTCGATGAACAGATTCTTTTTACGGCTAAGTGGATTCAACTGCATTCGTAAACCCTAGTCGACGTCCCGCTACTTGCGCAGCGGCGCCGGGACGAAGATTGGGGGATAATTTCTCTGGAGAGTCTTTATGTCATTGATGCCTGCCGTGCGCGCGTCACTCGCGGAACGATTCATTTTCAACTTCCGGCTACCCGCGAAGGCGCTCGCCAGATACCTGCCGGTTTCCTGGCTAGCTCCCCAAGAGGTAGGAGGCTATGGCGTCGCCTCATTTTGTATTCTCGATTTACGGGGGATCACGGTTGCCCCGCTGACCACGCAGATCGGTCTTACCAGCATCAGTTGTGCTCCGCGTTACGCCGTGCTTGACGTATCGCGCGAGCAGGCGACTCCGGCTGTCTTCGTTACCGAACGGCAGACCAACTCTGCCTTTGGCGCGTGGTTTACCGCCCTGGGATTCTCTGCGCCTCATCCCCAAGTCGAGGCTGTTATCGATCATCAGGCCGATAGAACATTGGTGCACGTCGACAGCCTGGACGACGGATCGCTCTTTGCTGCGACCGTTCGCCCCTCCGCCGCGCCGAAGTCAGAGTTGTTTGCGTCGCCACAGGAGTTTGCCGATTTCATCGCGCAGGGCGTCAGTAGCTACGGGCATTCCCGGCACGGTTCACGTCTGACGAAGGTAGATTTGCAGAAAGAGGACGCGACCTATATGCCCCTGGAGGTCTCAAACCTCGGCGGCACATTTGCGGAGGACTGGCAGGATCAAGGTGGTGTGTTCGATAGCGCATTTCGTACCAGCGGAGGCCGCTACGAATGGACATATCATGGCTTGACTGAAGAGTGAGTTGCAGAGAACCATCTTTAGCAACGAGTCGGTAGATCCGACATCTGGCTTCGAGTCCCGCGTTTCCCCCTACGGGACAATTACTTGTGTTGAGAGATAGAACCCGACTGGAGAGCTTTGAGCAGCTCCCGATGAAATGCCTCTGGATCTTGAATCTGGGGCGAGTGTCCAAGATCCGGAAATTCAACGAGCTGCGCGCCGGGAATTCTCGCCGCAGCCTCTTTCCCCAATTTTGGATAGTTCCCCAATAGTGCCCTTGCGCCTGGCGGAGCAAAATCTTTGCCGATTGCGGTGTTGTCCTTGTCTCCAATCATGAGCACCGTCGGCACGGCAATTAGATTTAGCTCATAGTAGACGGGCTGCGTGTAGATCATGTCGTAAAGGAGAGCCGAATTCCAAGCGACAATATTTTTTCCGGGGCCTCTGTACATACCGGCGAGCATTTGCACCCAGGGCTCGTAATCTTCACGCCACGTTCCGGCATAGTAGGTGCTGCGCTCGTATCGACGGATCGTGTCCGCGGTTGTCCGCAGATCACGCTCATACCACTGGTCCACTGAGATGGAAGGGACTCCCTTCGCTTTCCAGTCTTCCAGTCCGATCGGATCCACTAGGATGAGTTGCTCGGTGGCTTCCGGGTACATCAGAGCATATCGAATTGAGATCATACCGCCAGTTGAATGGCCAATGAGCGTTGCGCGGGTGACCCCGAGAGACTCCAGGAGCGCATGGGTGTTTCTTGCGAGCTGTTGAAATGTGTACTGATAGCTTTCCGGCTTAGTCGATTTGCAAAAACCGATCTGATCCGGCGCGATCACTCGATAGCCAGCATGAGATAGAACATCGATTGAGTGACTCCATGTCGCTGCACAAAAGTTTTTTCCGTGAAGCAGGACCAGGGTTCTGCTGTTGAAGTTAGCCGGCTTAACATCCATGTAAGTCATATGGATGTCTTGTTTCTGCGAAGTAAACCGGAATTCGTGAATAGGATACGGGTACTGATACCCTTGCAGCTCGGGACCGTAAGCGCCAGTGCTGGCTGGATCGGTGGATCGCTGGGCAAGCAAAGTCGTAGTGGTGAGAATCGCAGAAATCAAACTCGCCGCACAGATCAGCAGCCGACTCATGAGATCTCGTTCCTTGGAGCGAAAACACCCGGGAAGATTTGACAGCGTTGCGTGGTGCGAACCTCCATCAATCTCGATGTTCTGTCCGGTGATGTAGGCTCCCCATTTGCTTGCAAGAAAGGCGCATGTCGCCCAAAAAGTGGTGAACGTCCCGTCTGGTCACAAGTCTTCTGGTCACAAGTCTTCGAGCAGTTACCAAAAGTGGTAAAAGCGATTTGAAGGCCGCGAGCGCTTTCGACGAAGGATAACGCCATCATCGGCAGGCAAGGGATGCCTTGGAGTTGGTGGACCGCCTCGGAAGTTGTTGATTGCTTCGAGAAGAGCCTCTAGTATCGACCCCTGGAACAAGAGGGCAACAAAGATCGCCACGAGAATTAAACGGACGATGTTGGCTAGTTCCATGCACAGAACGTTATCAGAAATGGGATCAGGGAACAAACGAAAACCACCTGGCTGGAAGCGTGGCAGCTCTCAGCCGGTGTGCTAGCGGAATCGACGGGGCTGGGGGAGCGTAGTGGAGCGATCTGCGGTCTCTTTTCAGTTATCTTCACCACTCAACGGACGATGCGAATCAGATAACTGGTCGCAGGTTTATCACCAATAGCAATCTCCCAACCCACTTCCAAGCGTCGCCCCCGAGTCTCACCCAGGGGCTTGGCGGATCCATCCAGCGGAGTCACCAGCACGCCGACAGCGCCATCGAGTTGTTTCAGCGTCAGCCAACCCTTGATTACCTCAATGCGTGTCGGCGCCGTGCCCCACACGTCGAGCATCGTACGCCGGGCATTCCAAACCGCGCCCGTATTCTCAACCCGCCCGGTAGCCGTGAGTAGCAACAACGAAGACTGGGAGATCGGCTGCGAATCGAGGGACGAAAGCGTCAGGACGCAGAACCTGTTCTGAATATCCGCAGTCAAATGGGAAGTCCCGTTGCCGTTGTCCCGGACAAAACCGACTAGGGCAGTAGTTTTGTCGGTGTCGATGGTCACCAGTCCACCCTTCGATTCGGACCGCCACCACGCAAGCTGCCCGGTATCCGACCGGATAGGATTCTGCACTTCATCATGAAAAGCTTCAGTCGGCGCGCAATCCAGGCAGCGGATGCGCGATCCATGTTCCAGCGGCAGGGATAAAGGAAATCCCGGAGTGTAGTAAGGCGACTCAGCTTCGGGCAGCCGCATGCCCTCGTTGATCTGTTCCGTGGAGTAGGTACGTTCGATCGTTCTACGCGCCGCTTCCACGTCATGGCGCAAGAACAGCAGAGCACCCACCGGCATCTGCGCCATCTTTACCGGATCTTCCGCGAGATCGAAATGGTCTCCGACCGTCGCCTCCCACGATCCCCTGACCTTGGGTTCAAAAGTGTAGATGAAAATACCATCCCAATCCTGAAAGGCCCCATAAGCCGCGAGGATGGGAATCATCTCCGCCTCGTAGTCACTGGGGAAGGGCTCGTTGACTTCGCTCACGGTAAATGGCTTGTTCGAAAGAGTGGACCGGGTGAGCTTAACCGCGATGGAGTGCAGCGGGTCGTCGACCATCGGCGTATTCCGTCTGCCCGTGATGGCGGGATGTTGCCAGTAAACGTGCGCGTCGACAATATCCATCCGCGAGGTGGAACGCACCAGCGGCATGCCAGGAATAAAGTAGGTGTGGTCATTCCCCCCGATGATCAGCGATTGAACGCCGAGTGTCTGCTTGAGATACGATCGCATGTCTTCGAGAAAACCGGTCTCGAGGTGGGTATAGAAGCTCGCCTCCGCGTAAAAAAGTTCCTTTGGCGTTTTGTTGAAGTCCTGTCTCTGCGTTAAACCAAAGGGCTCGTCCCCACGAAGCCCTGCAAGCGTCCTGAGATATTCCAGGTCCGCAGCCGAATAAGTCTTCTTCAGCCAGTCGTTGTAGAGCTTGGTAAGGAGAGCCTTGTGATAGGGAGTCAGGTCAAGCTGAAAGGCCGGAGCACCATGCACCAGCTTGCCGCGAAACCAGTTTCGTTGCCAGAACTCCAGCACGGAGTTTTCATTCACGATCTCCACGATCGCAATGGCAGGCTCGTTGCGGTACTCAGTCCTGGTATACGGATTCAAGTGCGTGAGCAATTGCCGGGCGTAATCCTTCTCCAGTGCGATGAGGCGCGGATCGAATTGAGTGATGGCCTTGGCAACGCCGATCAGATCGTAATCGTGGACGTCATCGCCCTTCTTGTATCTCCGCCCTACATTTAGATTGAGGTCGACATAGATACCGTTCGCTTTGAGTTGGCTGACCAGGTAGTCGAAGCGATCGAACTGGCCCGGGTCCATCACTTGGCTCGTGTCGGCAGTTCCATCCAATAGGCCACTCGGGGAGTACGTCGTGGGGACATCCCCCGGGGAGCGCTGCTGCTGCTTGGTAAGGTCGAGAAACTGGAAGCGGACGCAGTTCACGCCCACTTGCGCCAGAGATCTCGCCGCAACTTCCGCGTCATGTTTTGAGGGCAAGAGCGCCGAGCCGGCCGTCCAGCCCGTCATGTTAACCCCCCACATGCGGAAGCGTTTGCCATCGGGTGTTACCAGGTGTCCACCGGCCACGGTCACGAAGCCCTGCTTGCCCGCGGGCGCCGTGAGCAAAAAGCGAACATCGGCGTCCGAGTCAGTCCGTAGCTCGTGGTTCACTACGAACGTCTGCAGCTGCGGTTGGGCTTCCTGGGTCGATGGCTGCTGGGCGCACAGCGTCAGAGGCAGGGCAAAAAGAAGGAACGGCAAAGCAAAAAGAATGAACCGAAATATTTTCATGCGCGTATGCGTCAGGTCCGCGTCCTAGTGGCCTGTAACAGCTGATTCAGGAGTAGAACCAAATCTGCGAAAATGCTCGACCCTTCTATGGGTCACGGCTATCGTGCTTTGTATCAGGGCCCGACTTTAGTCGGGCCGCAAAGGGCTGAGAAAGAATTGGGCTTTAGCCCCTGCGGCTCTACCAAATCAGCTGTTACGGTCCACTAGAAACTCAAGCGGAAGGCGCCTTCCATGATGCGCGGATCTCCAGCACTGATCGCCTGACCAAAATTCGCCGCTCCGAATTGGGTCGAGATGCTGGTGATGTTCGGGTGATTGAAAACATTGAAGGCTTCGACACGCAGTTGCGCGCCTACCCGTTCGGTGATGGGAAAAGTTTTAGTGGTTGACACATTGAAGGCAACTTCGCGTGGACCTACGATGGTTCCGTTGGCGGCGTTGCCAAAGAAGCCGTAGGCGGGTTTGCCAAACACTCCTGTCGGGTTGGTAAAGTAGTTGTGTTGTCCGAGCCCCACCTTTCCGTTTCCCGTGGTGCTGATCTTTTGCAACTGGTTCGGTCTGGTGGCAAGACCGGCATCTCCGTAGGTATCGCTCGCGGTAAGAGCATAGCCGCTTTCCAGGATCGCCAGGCCCGAAAAGCTCCAGCCCGACAGCAGCTCGCGTACCAATAAATGATTGGATGTGCGGAAGTAGGGCAGATCGTAGACCGGCGCTCCCGTCAACACGTGCGCCCGATCGAAGTCGGGCCGGCCATACTCCGCCCGAATGTTATGGGAATTTTGAAAAGTGCCTACTGAGTCGTATCCCACGCCGCTCCCACCATTGCTGCCCGGATTTGCCGGCACCACATCGGTGAGAGCCCGGCTCCAGGTATAGGCAAGGTTGAGCGTCAGATTGTGCGCTCGGTACACGAAGCCGCTTTGCAGTCCGTTGTAGTTGCCTATGCCACCGCTCATGGTGGAGAGAATCTGATCATAACCCTGGTATGGCCGGTAGTAGGCCTTAGCGGTGGCGCCCGTATTCAGACAAGGGTCGAACTGATAATTTGTCGACGTCTCCGCCGTAGGGCTCGCGGCCGCGCAGTGGGGTGTGGTCGCGGTGGTGGTGGAGAGGGGAAAGTTTCCATCCAGCTGGGTCGAGAGAATGTGCTGTTGCACATTGCCGGCATAGCCCACTGACAAAATGCCGTGGGGTACGATCTCTCTTTGCAGAATGAGGCTAAAGCTCTGAATCAAGCCGGCGCGGAAATCGTAGCCAATCGCTTGCAGAGATTGCACGCTGGCCGCCCCGGTAGTGCCAGCGCCGGGGTTGCTCATCAGGCTGTTGGTGATGGAGATGTTTTGCGTAAAAGGAGGATTCGGTAAAAGGATGACTGTGTTTTGCAGAGAGACCAGCGTGTAGCCGATTCCGTAACCGCCGTGGATCGCTGTTTTCCCGTCCGAGGTGAGCTGGTAAGCAAAGCCGAAACGCGGACCAAAGTAGCTATGGCGCGGGTTGAGAATGCCGGCGGGCGTTCCATTCTGACCGGCGATCACCAGTCCGTTGGTAAGATTGGCGGTGGCGCCGGAGCTGGTAATGGGCTGACCTTGCGCATTGGTAGCCAGGGATCCATTGGTCTTCACCAGGGGTGCCTGCGTGGGGTCAAAGCCGGTCGGCTGAAAATTCGCCAACTCGTTCCCGTCGCGGGTGGTGGGGCCATAGTAAGACCAGCGCAGTCCGCCATTGAGGGTGAGCCGGGAAGTGGCCCGGTAGTCGTCCTGGAAGTACCCTTCAAACCAGCGATAGTGGAAATTGCCATTCCGCTGCGAGTTGATCTGGACAAACGAGGCATCGACCCCGAGCAGGAAATCGGCCGCGGGATCGCCGGTATGAACACCGCTAAACACATAGTTGCCCTGCGGCACGTTGCCGGTAGCTACATTCGCGCGGCGAATCCCGATCATGTAAACGCCGCCAAACTGGAGCGAATGATTACCCTTCAGCCAGCTCAGATCGTCGCCAATCATTCCCTGGCCGTCGTGGCTATAAGTCGGGTACGCCCCCACGCCAAGCCACGACCAGCCACCATTGATTTGCATACTAGGGACGCGGTTCAGCGGGTCAGTCCCCAAAGGCCGGGGAATCGTGATGCCGGCGGGCAGCGTATATTGACCGCGCAATGTGTTGGTGCCCTTTTGATAATTTTCTGCAATCTGGACCGAATTGGTGATGTGGGGCGTGAAGTTTGAAGTCCAGCGGACGACCGCATTCAATCCCGTAGTGTAAGAAGCAGCTCCCGGATTGGGCGCGGGATCGTTGTAGTTGCGCGCCGCCAGCTGAATGTTGGTTTCTTCGTACATCACCCGCCCCATGAGCTGGTTCTTGTCGTTAATCGTGTGATCGATTCGATAGAGAACGTCACTGTCAAAAAGCCGTTGCGGGTTGGTGTTGACGTAGTTGTTGAATTGTCCCGGTACCACGGAATTCGGCTCAGGGAAGTAGGTGTTCATCAGCGCTACCGAGACGGGATCCATGCAATTCGGATTGATTTGATTGATTTTTCCGTTCGCGCCCGTCGAAAGGCAGGTTGCAGGGTTTAAACCTCTGGTGGCCAGAAGTGCCTGGCTGGTTGCATCCAGCGAGAGAGCTTTGGAAGATGGGAGCGTGGCGCTGGCGCTGAAATCGCCCGTGCGCATCGGGTCGGGGAAGAAAGCGCGCGTCAGCGCTTGTGATGAATTCGCCAGCCGCCATTCGCCGGAGGCGAAGAAGAAGGTTCTTTTCGTGGCCGGATTGTAGAGTTTTGGAATCATTACCGGACCGCCCAACGAATACCCAAAGATGTTCTGGTGCAGCCCGAAGGGCGTGCCGGCGCGATAAAAAAAATTCTTCGCCGTGCCGAACTCGTTGTTGCGCAGGTAATCGTAGGCTGTGCCGTGGTATGCGGTTCCTCCGCTCTTTGTCTGCACCAGGATTTGGCCTGACCCCGCAAAGCCATAATTCGCGCCATAGTTGTTTTCAAGCACACGGAATTCCTGGATGGAGTCGATGGTGGGCAGTATGCTAAGCGTCAGGTTGCCGCTCGGCACGGAATCGTAGACTCCGTCGATGAGGTAGGCCGTCTGTTCGACCGACGTTCCACCGACGCTCAATTGCACTTGTCCGCTGGCGCCACCCTGCCCTAACTGGTTGGCGCCGCTTACGGCCGTCACGCCAGGCACAATGGTGGCCAGCGTCTGAAAATTGCGCCCATTCAACATCAACTGAGAAACCTGTTTGGCTGCGATGGTTCCCCCATTCTCCCCGGATTCGGTTTGCACCGCGACCGTGTTGGCTTCCACGGTCACTTCTGTGGTTGTGGTGCCCACCGCCAGCTTGATGTCGACCCCTCGACGCGCACCCGGGTCGAGATGAATATCGCGGATAGTGTCTTTACGGAATCCGTCTTTGGTCGCCACCAACTGGTAGTCGCCCCCTGGCAGCGAGGGGGCGGAATAAAATCCGTTTCCCGCGCTCGACACGGTTTGGGTAACGCCGGTTGCCTGGTTGGTGACCACAATCTCCACTCCTGGAACCACTGCTCCGGTTGCATCGCTCACCGTGCCTTCCAGAGAACCGCTTGCCGCATTCTGCGCACGTAGCAACATTGTGCCGAGCATCATCACTACAGCAGCGGTGCACACCAACAGGTTGGGGATAAGGGGGGATTTTTGCGTTCTGATCTTCATATTGCCTCTCAAGATCTTGCAGCCAGAAACACGACTGTTTCTTTCCTAATACTTTCAATGAAGCCTCTAGACGAAGGGCACGGCTTCAGCCGTGCCGTAAATGCATTAGCGATATACGGCTTTAGCCGCTGAGGTACGCTTTCCTGATGGCTGACAGACTTTCGTTTGAGCGTGACCGCTCATTCGATTTCCGACGCAGACCTTAGAGAAAACGAGAAAATTTTGTCAATGGAAACTTATGCAGTCGTAGGCACAGCTTGAGAGCACCTTGTCTTAGCAAGGTCGCGCGCGCTTGACCACATATCACAATGGCCCAACTGTTCCGCAATGCGGACTGGCTGCTGGGCCTCCTTCGCGAAGGCGGCACCGTATCGTCGTGGGTGGATGACTCTTCTTTTGTCAGGGTAGACAAACAATTTCGCCGGTCCAGGGCTCCGGTCCACACCTTAGCGGTTTTGAACGAAGATGTTTAAGCGGGGGATTCCGTATTCCGGAACCTGCGTAACAGGAACGCCAATCTGTGAACGCGTGGGAGCATTCTGTTTCGGGGGCCTCCGCGTCAGGAAACCAGGGGATTTGCTGAAAACAAGAAACACTCTTGACGAAAAGGCGGCCCGGAGAGTGAATTGGCACATACCGTTCATTGATTGGCTCTCACTTTTAGGAAAGGCGAACCTGGCTTTGGCATCCACACTCGCATTGCTGCATACAAGCCCGACGCTGACACCGTTGTTCACCTCGCTGTGCCGTCAGCACCTGCCGCAGACTGAAATCTTTCACATGGTCGATGAAAGCCTGATTCAACAGACCATCACCGCCGGCAAGTTACAGAAAGTGACCGTGCGCCGCCTGATCGGCATGGTCGAATCAGCTTCGGCGATCGGCGTGGATGGAATGCTCGTCACCTGCTCGTCCATTGGCCCGGCCGTTTCTATCGCGGCTAAGCTCTTTCCCTTTCCGGTGGTTCGTGTCGACGACGCAATGGCGGAAAAAGCAGTCCGCCAGGGCGGCCGCATCGGCGTACTGGCGACCCTGCGCACCACGCTGGAACCGACCACAGCGCTACTTCGAGCAAAGAGTGCAGCCGCAGGCTTGGAAACAAAGATCGAGGAATCGCTCTGTGATGGCGCTTTCGAAGCTGTCCTGGCTGGTGATACAGAAAGGCACGATCGCATGGTGAGTCAGGCGCTTCAGGAATTGGCAGGGAAGGTGGACCTGGTGGTGTTGGCTCAGGCATCGATGGCTCGCGTGCTCCAACAGATGCCAGAGCAACCGGTTCCCATACTGTCGAGCCCCGAGCTGGCGGTATTGCGCACGCGCGAGCTTCTGAATGGTTCCTGCCATACGCCCCAATCCACCGCGCGCGCGTTGGAGTTCTAACCCGGTGAAAAAACGTCACGGCGTGCTGGCGCTGCTGGGAGCAGTGTCGGTCATTACCTTCGTCGACCGCTTGGCCATCGCCGTGGCCGGTCCGAGCTTGCAGCACGATGTGCATCTGACGCCCGTGCAATGGGGATGGGTGCTGAGTTCGTACGTGATCGCCAATACCGTATTTGAAATTCCGTCTGGCGCCATGGGCGATCGTTTTGGGCAACGTGCCGAGCTGAGCCGCATCGCCGCGTGGTGGTCCATCTTCACTGCGCTCACCGGCTGGTGCCGCAACTTCTGGCAGCTCTTCATCACTCGCTTTTTGTTCGGGGTGGGCGCGGCGGGCGCCTATCCCAATGCGGCCGGCGTGATTCCGCGTTGGTTTCCCAAACAGGAGCGGGCGCGCAGCCAGGGCGTGGTTTGGGCTGCGAGCCGGCTGGGCGCAGCACTGGCGCCCCTCATCCTCGTTCCCTTGCAGATGCGTCTTGGCTGGCGAGCCGTCTTCTGGATATTGGGCATCGTGGGACTGATGTGGACGGCGATCTGGTGGATGTGGTTTCATGACCGTCCTGCCGATCAGCCCGGCATCACGCATACAGAGTTGGAAGAGCTTGGCGAGGCCAGTGCGCCGCTCCATACCAGCGTGCCCTGGCGCCGGCTTCTGGCCTTACCCCAACTTTGGCTCATCACCGCGGCCTATGGCTTTTATGGTTGGGCCAGCTGGTTCTACTTTTCCTGGTTCCCCACATGGATGGTGAATGGCGCTCATATCTCCTTGGCGAGGATGGGTGTGGTTGCATCCTTTCCATTTTTGCTCGGCATCGTCAGCAATCTCGCCGGCGGATTTGTAAGCGACCGTTTAGTGGAGCAATACGGAATGGTCAAAGCATACCGCTGGGTCACGAGCACCTGTCTCGCCGTCGCCGCTGTGCTTTTGGTTGTATTGGGGTCGGTGCATGGCCTGATTGCCGTGGTGGCTGTATCCACTCTTTGCTTCGGAGTGATGGACCTTATGTTGCCTTCTGCATGGGCCATGTGCCTGAATCTGGGGGGCAGCTGTGGCGGCACCGCGACCGCCGTCATGAACACCGCCGGCAACCTGGGCGGCTTGCTCTGCACCGTAGTATTCGGCTACGTGGTCCGCGCGAGCGGCAACTACAACTCACCACTCTTCATCATTGCCACCGTCGTGCTGATAAGCGCGGCATTGTTTTCCCGGGTAGACTGCAGCCGCGGACTAAACACAAACTCGAACGAACGCCAGGCTGCAGAAAAATTCAAAACCGCTGGTTCGAGCAGGTAGGTACGGGCTTTTTAGCCCGTACATAAGCCAAGCAAAATCATCTGGCCTTTAGAGTCAGTGTGAGAAAGAAACCGCAGATCCATTCGCTACGCTCTCGCTAAACGTCAGCCCAACCCGGAAGGGCTGGGGTTGAATCCCCATCACGATCCAGAGCGCCAGAGGCGCGGCACCATCGCGAGCGCTCTGAGGGCAAGGGCCCTGGAAGGCTGGGGAAAATGATGCGTGGTAAGCGTAGACCCAGCACTGGCAGAGCCGGGTTCACTCGTTTCATCCCCCCTGGCGCGCAATTCCGAAAAAGTCTTCCGGACCGATCTGTCCACCCTTCAATACCAGCTCCAACCCGTCGAGACCACCAGCCTCCTCGGCGTGCGCGCGGCACAACGGGGCCCCGGGGGCAAGTATGCCGGCAAAGGTGAGCGCAAGGAGGTTAAGTTGCTGGATAGCATGGGAAGAGGTGTCCCCGCCGCATAGAACAACGCGGCGAACGCCGCTCTGTTGCACCACCCCCAGCAGCAGGCGGCCAAGAGCGTGGCCAAGTTCCTTGTCATGCGTTACACCAGCAGGCGACCCCAGCGCAGTGTAGAGTACCGTATCGCGCCCTGATCCCAGCGAGTGCAACGCCACCCGCGCTGCAGCCTCGACAGCTTGAGAACCGCCGCCGGCCAGTTGTGCCGCATCCAGTTCAATGCAGGCGTACCCATGCCGCTCGGCCCACAGGATCTGCCCTGCGGTCACTGCTGAGCAGCTACCGCTGATGACCAGGATCTGACCGGCTCCCTTAGCAGTTACAGAGCAAGGTTCCGCTGCGATCACGCCTGCGTTGCGCCAATGAGCCATCAGGCTGGCAGTAACACCGGAGCTGCCAATGGTAAGCAGTGGCTGCGACACTTGGGTAAGTTCCCAAATCAGCTGGCCCGCCTGCTGCAGCATGACAGCATCAAGGCCGTCGAGAAGAATGGCTGCCGCGCCGCGTTCTGCCTGCAGCCGGAATTGTTCCTGAACCTTGCCGCCGTGAAAGGCGCGAAGATCGACCAGGCCAACCGCAAGTTTCGTCTGCCCGGCCAGGTGGAGGCGGAGATCCGCCTCGCGCATAGGGGTAGAGGGATGGTGTGCCATCGTAGGATGCCGGTCGATGCGATAGATCTCACGCCCAGCGGCCGCGAAGAGATTGCCGAAGACCAGAAACCTACCCAGATGTGGCGCTCCTACGCCTATTGGAACCGTCTTGGTTGCAAATACATCGCGGCCAATCTCCAACGCACGCCCGATGCTGCCACGGTGAGGCGCCGAGTCGAAAGTGGAACAGACCTTGTAGTGAACGATCGCCGGCGCGAGGTCCCTTATGCGGGTGAAGATGGCGGGCAAGTGCGCAGACATCCACTCCGGCGTGCGCGATCGTGCATCCCCGGCGAAGCCGATCGCCTGGCAATCGGAGAAGCGCGCCAGCTGCGTGGGCGTCGGCGTAGTAAGAAAAAGCACGCTGGATACGCCGTTGACCGCGAGCTGCTCCAGCACATCGGTCGAACCGGTGAAGTCGTCGCCGTAGTAGCAGTAGAGCAGTGACATCAGCCGGAGAATGCTTCCAGTGCTGTGTGCAGCTCCGGATGGCTTGTTGCAAACTCCGTAACTGGAATGCCCTTGATGGCTGCTTCCCAGGCCTGCTGCAGGCTGCGAACGCCGGCGGCCGGTCCCTGCGGGTGGCCCAATATGCCCCCGCCTGCGGCGAAGATGAGGTCTGAAGAGCCGAGCGCCTGGTAGGTGCCGGCCGCCTGGCGCGCGGATTGCCCGGAGGAGAAGACAGGCACGATCTCGCACCCCGCATGCGGCGGTGGGAACATCGGCGTAAGACAAGCGCGCGCGGAGGCGATCACGCTTTCGTCCGTCTCACAAAATTTGTTACTCAACCCGTTCACGTGAGTGTGATCAATGCCGGCCAGGCGCCAGAATTTCTGGTATGCGACGAAGCTCATGCCGATCGCTGGGGAGCGGCCGTAGATGCCCCAGCCATTGCGGTGGCCATGGATGCAGAGCTGCGAGTGTGCGCGCAAAACCTTCATTGCGGGAAGCCCGACGGAATTCATGCTGACCATGATGCAGATGCCTTCGTTTGCCAATACATGGTCGTGGCGGCGTAGCATTTCGTCGAGGTCGCCGGTAAGATTCACCGCATACATGACCTGCTTGCCAGTTCGGTCGGAATGATCGCGCAGCACGCCCAGAACGGCGGTGGCACGTTGTTCGAAGGGACAGTGTGGTCCGTCGGATTGCAGTTCGTCGTCCTTGATGAAGTCGATTCCCGCCTCGGCCAAGATGCGCACCTGCGCGGCTGTCTCCTGCGGGTTCATGCCGATGCTCGGTTTGACGATGGTGCCGATAAGCGGACGCTTATGCACGCCAGTGAGCCGCCGTGTTCCCGCCACGCCAAACTGCGGGCCCTGATAGCGATCGAGAAATGCCGGCGGCAAGCTGAGGTCGAGCAGTTTGAGTCCTGAAAACGGCTTCAGCTCGAAGAGATTGCCCGCGACCGTTGCCAACAGGTTGGGGAGTGAGGGGCCCGGATTATCCAGCGGCCAGGAAAGCGTCACCTCCGCAGTTCGGCGAACGTTATGTGACGAATTCTTCGGCGTTCCTGAGCCGGGCAAGGAAGGCCTGTCTGCGGCTCCCAACTCCGTGATTTGCTCTACCCGGGCGGCGAAGCGGGCGCGCAGTTCGCTGGTCTCGCCTGGCACGCGGATGAAGGTTCCGGTCGACTGCTCCCCGGCCATGATCGCAGCCGCATCCTCGAGCGGGAAGGCCGTTTCGATCCAGTAGCGAGCCTGAATGCGTGCTGGTGAACTTTCCCGGGAGGGTTGGCGTTCGGTCGCCTGGGCCGTACCGTTAATGCCATCCATGGTCGTGGAGCTCCGTCCGTCGCGGCCGTGTGGTCAGCCGCGGTTAAAGTAAGTAGTGTAGCGCTCGTTTTGTACCTGGTGGAACGGTAGAAACACCAACTGTTGGCCGTCCTCGTTTCGCACCCAGGTGCCGGAGCGTTCTGCAACCGTCCTGAAACCCTCATCGATGGAGAGAGTCTTCTTCTCCAAACCTTCCGGCGGATTGACGGCCACCAGCATCACCGGACCACGCATGACCGCGGCCACATTGGGATGTTGATCGTCAATCGCTTCCCCTCGGAACCGCTGCGGGAGGCGCAGTTGAACCACATCGCCACCCTTCCAGCGGCGGCGCAGCGCGGCGAAGCTTCCGGGTGCGGCTGTCACCCCGGCAGCGGAGCCATTGATGGTGATTTGCGCGGGCTGCTCGAGCCAGCCAGGGATGCGCAGGCGCATTGTCCACGGTTGCGCGTTGCTGGCATCGACCCGGATGGAGATCGACTCCTCAGCGGGATAAGACGTTGTCTGTACCAGTTTGATATTTTCTGGAGTGCGCAGTTCGCTGGGCGCGTACATGTTGATCGCGATACCGTCATCGGCGCGCAGATACAGACCGAGGACGTAGTCGGCAACACCTTGCACCAGTGTGCCCGAGCAGCACGGCCACTTCCGCGGATACCAGACCTTGCCGGCATTCGGCCCATACGTCGAGTAGTAAGGGTAGTCCCCGTCAGAGTCGGGCTGCTTAACCCCGAGCACGGTGTTGTAAACAACGCGCTCGAGATGGTCGCCGTACCGCGGATCGCCTGTCAAGCGCAACAGATATCGATCCAGCTTGCAGGCTGCGTACGCACCGCATGGGGTCTCAAAGTGGTCGACAGTAGTGCTGAGGCTCTCATAGAGTTTGCCCTGGTGCGGCGTCACAAACTGCTCGTTGGGTCCCCAGCCGCCGGAGGCGAATTGTTGCTGCATCGTAAGGTACGTCCACGCGTTGGCCATGGCGCGGCGGTACTTTTCATCGCCCAGCACCAGGTAAGCTTTGGCCGCGGATGAGAGCGCGATCGCATGGGAGTAGGCGTGGCGCCCAGGCAGCACATTTTCATTGCCGGCAAGCGGATCAAAAAAGTCACGGTCCAGCAGGTAGTTCAAGGCGAGTTCTTGAAATTCGTGCCTGCCAGTGAGCGCATAAGCGGCGAAGAGATTTTCCGGCATGACGTACGTCTCGTCATAAGGCGGATCCTTCTTGCCGGCACGATCGTGGCCGTGTTCCGGCATCAGCGATCGGGAACCATCCAGCACCCGTGGCAGCAGATCGCGCGCCTCTTCGACGTGAGCGAGTGTATAGGCGTCGATCAGGCCAACGAAATGCTTATCGAGGGTGTAGCAGATCCACTGATTGGTTTGGGGGCGAATGATGGATTGGTTATCTGTACCCAGCGTGGCGGCGAAGCCCCGAACCAGCTCCTGCACCTTGGTCGCGCACGCCGGATCGCGGGTAGTCGCCGCGAAGCGCGCCAGCCCGGAAATATATTGTCCCAGCGCATGGCCGGGGACGAAACCGTCTGCGTCGTACCAACCACCCATATCCCGCCCCGGGGAGGGAAGGCCGGCACGCTGCCGGTAAACCTTCAGCAGACGATCATTGTCGAGTGCCAGGTAACTGGCATGGATGCGGTCATACTGCTCTTCGAGCGGCCCCCCGGTGAGAGTGACGGCCCCATAGGGATATTCGCGCAAGACCTCGCGCGCAGACGAAGAGTTCGGCAAGCCATCCACAGGACGACCGAACAGACTGGTGCTTAATACAGCCGCAGAGCCTTGAAGGAACTCGCGCCGCGTGGGGCGTAAAGCCATCTTGCCCGGAATCCTCCCCCCAGACTTCTCCATTGACAAGCCATTGGACGGGACAATCGGATGAGCCGTCAACCCGATCGAGAGGGAAGGGAAGGATTCCGGATGGCGGAATCCTTCACGAGCCGACCTTGACGTCGCACTGCTTGTCCAGCGGATAAATCAGTTCGACATTGCGTGAGGTGATTAATTGATGTTTGACGAACACTGCCGCAGGAACCGGTTTTTTCTGCAGAATACTCACGGCAAGCGGAATGAGTTCATCCCCATACCGCTCGGGGAAATAGGCCACGGTGCCGATCAGTCGTGTATCCGATTTGCGCAGTTCCATGCGGGCGTCGCGGATGGCGTTTTGTCCCATGACCGCGCAAAGATGGCTGAGGCCCGCTTCTTCGAAAGCCCGCAGGGCGGCCAATGCGCAGATGTCGTTGACGGTGCCGATGAGTGTGCGCCGCGGCGGAGACCGGCGGAGGTATTGGCGAAGAATCTCCAGCACTTGTTCAAAGCTGCCCCGGCCGTTGAGGTGTGCCTTGGGAACGTTCCCGATCTGCGGCAACTCGGCGCGCAGACCGTCGACCAAACCGGTGAGGCGCAATTCCAGCAGAGAGCCGGCGATCGGCAACTCCAGCAACAAGAGCTGATCGACTTTGCCGCCCCAGTTCTCCCGTGCCCAGCGTCCCAAAGCTTTGCCTCCGATCAGGCCGGCCTTGTAGTTATTCGCGCCGAAATAGCTGGCTCCGGGGTGGGGGACTTCAATGGCAATCACTGGTGTGTTGGATTCGAGAAACTTCGACGCCAGCACCGGGGCAACGCGTTCGTAGGTTTGAAATTCAAGCACCAGATCGACCCGCTCCTTGATGAGCAGATCAGCGTTGCGCAACGCTTCGCGGGCGCTATACCGGTTGTTGACGGTGATCAGATGAACATGTTCGCGGGCGGCCGCTTTCTCCATGCTCTTGACCACTTCGCGCGAGAACTCCGAGTCACCCTGAGCAGCAAAGCCAATGCGAAATGGCCGCGCAGTCACGGGGCCGAATTGATTGCGATAAATCCCGGCGCCGGAGCGTTCCAGCAGACCGCCGTGGATGAGCGTGCGTAGCAGCCGGAAAACAGTGGTCTTTGGGAGCTGGGTGCGATGAACGACGTCGCCCAGGACCAGTTCTTCGCCGGGATTGCGAAATGCCTTCAGAACCTCACAGGCGCGCAGGACGGTCTGCGATTCATTGCGGTCCCCCTTGCGGTCTTCGGCAACCTTGCGCCGGCTCTTTGCCATCGAAAAATCCGAATCCGAAATATCCGATTTTTGGATGGTCCCAGGGGCAGCCGTCATCAGAATTCCTATCGTCCGAACAAGCCATCCTAAATTCCGCCATATGGAACTGACAAGGCAAGGCGACCGCTACTTTCGCCCGAAAATGCTCAATGAGTGAAATTCCGCTATGCGGAACGGTGCCACGCAGCGCCCGTTGTGACTACGGGTGCGGCTTTCTCTTAACGAAAGCCGCCGCTGGAGTTTCTACATTTTCTCGAGCCTAGGTTATGGTCTATCGAGCTTCAGTTTTGGGTTTTGCTTTGTATCAGGGCACGACTTCAGTCGTGCCGCACAGGAGGGAAAGAGAATTGGGCTTCAGCCCCTGCCATGGCAATCCTGCACGAAATGCATTGCGCATCTATCTATGGTTCAGAACCCCGTTAAAGCAGGACTGATACGCCTACTTGGCAGAGAAAAAAGCGCAGGGGCTAAAAGCCCATGTCTTTGTTGACCTTGAGCGGCACGACTGAAGTCGTGCCCTGATACAAAGCATCAGACCGGTGACTCCAGAAAACTCGCGCATTCCGTAGATTTGGATGTATCCACCCTCAGGTAATACGCTGAATGCTGGCAGCAATCTCATCCTCGTCAAAGACGTGCTTCCAGTCTGGCCGCATCAAGGCCGGCATGCCAAACTCGATTGCTTTATTGCAAGCATCGGAAAACAGGCCTTCGCGCTCCTTGAAGATTACAGATGCGAGGACGTTGATGTGGCCGAGTAGAAAATCCCGCGCTGCCTGCGGGGGCACGCCCCGCTTGACGACTTCATCCATGGCATCCCGCATCACCACCAGCAGGGTCGCGCAAACGGTCTCCGAGAGGCCAGGCTCAAGCATCGCCATCTGCTTCAGCGTGACTCGGTGAGAGCGCATGACCGGCGCCCAAATCGTCCGTGCGATCTCCTCGCCCAAGCTGTAGGCGCTCTCTGGCCCCTGTATCAACGAGCAGACGATGTGCTGTTTGGCCGCGATACCGCCGAAATAATCCCGCTTGGCGTCAAGATTGGTCTCGTCGTTAAAGACCGGCGGATGGCAGGGATGAGTGACGAAATACACCAGGTCGTCGCGTTTCGGCAGATGTCCGGCGAAGGGAGCCGCGGCGTCGAGCGTCATGATCATCGTTCCTGGTTTCAGTTGCCCTTCGATCGATGCGGCGACCTTGCCGATAGCAGTATCGGGAACCGCCAGGATAACGACTGCCGCGCCGTCCAGCGCTTCCGGGACAGGAACACACTGGAGACCGAGACCGCGCAGTACCAGCTCCTGGCCCGCAGGGCTGCGCTCCACGTGGCGAACCTCGAACCTGGATGGCTTGAGATTGCTGGCCAACCGATATCCCATCTTTCCACCAGCCCCAAACAGCGCAATTTTTGTCGCCATCGAAAACACCCATCCCGTCCGGCAAAGTACTAACTATACTATCGGCGCTCATCACAGAGTTCCGATGCATGGCTGCGTTCGGAATCCTCCATGAGAAATCCGCATGCCGGAATGAAAGGCAAGGGAACCACTCCTCGTTTGTCCATTTTGACGGCAGCTCTCAGCCGCCTGGTATGTTTTGACAATTCCGCAGGATGGAACAGACGCAATCACACCCACAGCTCAATTGAACTTCACTGAGCCTGCAATCGCAGTCATGGCTCGAATCGATTCAACCCGATATCTACAGGATTTCCGCGGCTCAGAAGAAGAATGCGGACGATCGTCTCGGGCTCGCAGGCTGCTTTGTTGTCTTCTTTCCGCAAGTGCGCGACCTTCACTGCACACGACGACTGCACACGACGTTGACAAGTGAGAAACCCGCTCACTAGCCTTCCCGTGATCTCAGACTAGCTAGCCCTCCAAGAATGGGCGAGATCGAGAAAAACTCAATTCCGCTTGGTACGACGGAGGTCCCAGATGAAGCTAAAAATCCTTGTCCCGTGGCTCGCTCTCTGCGCATGCTCGCTTTTCGCCGTGCCATTCGTGTTCGGTCAAAATACGACTGGCAGCATTACTGGCCGGCTCACCGACCCGACGGGAGCTGTGATCTCCGGTGCGAAGGTCACGGTGAGAAACCTGGGCACCGGCGAGGCCAGGGCGCTGACCACCGACGCTTCCGGTGACTTCACGGCGACGCTTCTGTTACCGGGCCACTATTCTGTCACAGCGGAGCACAGCGGCTTCAAGACCGCGATACAAGATGACATCACGCTTGAGGTAGATCAAACCGTACGTGCCGACCTGCGTCTGAATGTCGGCAGTGCAACACAAAAAGTCGAGGTTGCCGCGAGCGCTCTCACCCTCGATACGGATACTCCTGCGGTGGCGCAAACGATTAACGAGAAACAGGTGAGCGAGCTACCTCTGAACGGCCGTAGCTTTGTGAGCCTGCTCTTTCTTGAACCCGGGGCAGTCCAAACAGGTGGAGAGCAATCGACATACCGCTACGCTGCGGGCGACGCGATCAGCATTGGCGGCGGCATCAGTGCATCGAACGCTTACACTCTGGACGGCACCATGATCACGGATACCGGCTACAGTACGCCGGCCTTCGATATCTCCATCGATGCCATTCAGGAATTCAAGGAACAGACCAAGAACTACAGTGCCGAATATGGTTTTGGGGCCAACCAGGTCAACCTGAGTACCAAGTCAGGCACCAACGCCCTGCACGGCAGCGCATTTGAGTTCATTCGTAACACTGCGGTGGACGCCCGCTCCTACTTCAATCGCATTCCGCAGCCCGTGGCGCCGCTGAAGCAGAACCAGTTTGGATATTCCCTGGGTGGCCCCGTCATCCTCCCCAGAATCTACGACGGGCGCAATAAGACCTTCTTCTTTGCCAACTATGAAGGGCAGCGCATTCGTTCGGCGGTTACGGAAACGGGCAATGTGCCCTCGGCTGCCGAATTGGGCGGTGTCTTTCAAGTCGCGTCCTTTAACCCCGCTCACGCTGCTACTGGAACCATCATCGACCCCTATACCGGCTTGCCTTTCCCGCAAAACTCATCCGGGGCTTACGTCATTCCGCAAAGCCGCTTCTCTCGCCTGGCGCAGCAGGCAATCGCCAGAGGTTTTTTCCCTGCTCCAAATGTGTCTGGCAATAGCGCGTTCAACTACACCGCCAATCTGCAGAGCAATGTAAACGAAGACCAGCAGACCTACCGCATTGACCAGATCCTCGGGCGCAAAGACTCGGCCTTCTTTCGCGCCACCATCTCGGACGTGAACGTTACCGTGCCGTCTGCGCCGACCATCTATAGCAATACGGACATTCTCCAGGTCGTAAGGAACTACCAGATAACGGAAACCCACGTATTCACGCCCAATCTTCTGAATCAGCTGCGTTTCGGATATCTCGAGTCGCAGGTATATCGCCAGGGGCCGATCATGACCGAAGCGGACGTGACTCAGTTAGGTTTTCAGAATGTCTTCGGGATGAAGAACGCGAATTACCCGGTCATTTCGCTTGCTTCAGGCGTGAGTAGTTCCAACCCTGTCGGCGCAACGCAGGCGCTCTCCTCTGCGGGTGGGGCAGCGAACCTGCCCACCGGAAGCCTGCAGCCCACGTGGGATTTCTCCGACTCCGCCTCCTGGACACATGGCAAGCATTCCATCGGGTTCGGATTCGTATATCACTCGCTCCAACTGGATCGCCAAAGCACGGTCAATCCGCAAGGCAACTTTACCTTCGACGGAGAACTCACCCACAACCAGCTAGCCGATTTTCTCCTCGGTACTCCTATCAAAGCGCAGGTGGCCCAGCCCGGACCAGTCTCAGACGTGTCGGTGGGCAATGTAACTCACCTGCACTTCAGAGCGTGGGCGCCCTACTTTCAGGATGACTGGAAGCTGACGGCACGGCTGACGCTGAACCTGGGCTTGCGCTATGAATTCTCCGCCGTCCCCTACGAAGAGCAAAACCACCTGGCATGGTTTAATCCGGCGTCCGGTGGAGGCCTCTTTGTTGCCAATAAATTCATCGTGCAGAATTATGGGGGCAGCCTCTATGTGTATAACGGTCAACGCGGACCGGGGCCTGCACAGAAGGATCAATTCGCGCCACGTTTAGGTTTTGCCTTTCGTCCCACCGGCGGCGAAAACATGGTCGTTCGCGGAGGCTACGGGATCTTCTACGACTCATTCCAGACCAACGAGTTCGTTTCCTCAACCGCCGTTTACCCCTTCGCTCCAACCCAAAGCTACACCTCTTCGACCAGCACTTCGGGAACCATCAACAATACCGATTCTCTTTTCCCTCCTCTTACCGTCGGCCCAGTGTCCCAGGCAACATTTCTGAACAGCGTGCTGCAGGTCGCCGCAACTCGTAAGCTCAACCCTTACGAGCAGGACTGGTCCTTCGGCATCGAGCGGCAACTTGGACCGAAGACGATTCTCAACCTGGACTATGTGGGCAACAAAGCGACCCATCTCAACATTCGCACGGAGTTGAACCAGCCAACGCCTTGCAATGCCACCACCAACTGCAATCCTGACAGTTCGGCCAACCAGAGCGCTGCCGGCAAACAATCGCGGCGGCCGTATCCAAATCTTGGCCTGATGGTTTATGAGGGCTGGAATGGTTATTCGAATTACAACGCGTTGAATATCAAGTTACAACGGCGCGCCAAGGACGTTACGTTACTTGCCGCCTATGCATGGTCGAAAATGATGGATGTGAAGTCGGCCGCGGCCGCAGTGAGCGGGGATGCCTTCGGCGCCTACGGTCCTCAAAACA
Source organism: uncultured Acidobacteriaceae bacterium (assembly GCA_963717225.1). Classification (GTDB taxonomy): domain Bacteria; phylum Acidobacteriota; class Terriglobia; order Terriglobales; family Acidobacteriaceae; genus PALSA-350. The sequence continues at coordinate 243,541 of CAVQWB010000050.1, forward strand.
GCCAATGCGTTCCCTGCGATTACGCGCGCTCCAGCTACGACGTGGGCCAGCGTTTTGTCGCTAGCTTTCTCTATAACCTGCCGTTTGGCCAGGGGCAACTGCTCGGAGGTAACAGCACAGGCCTGGTGAATGCGTTGGCCGGTGGTTGGCAATTCAACGGGATCGCCACCGTACAGGGTGGCTTTCCCTTTACTGTCACCGCCAACGATCATGCATTTGTGAACGAAGCGTACGCATTGCGGGCAAATCTTGTCCCCGGCGTTTCTTCCGGCGGGTTTCACAAGGGCACTGGCCAATGGTTCAACACCACGGCCTTTGCTCAACCACCGGACGGCTATTTCGGAGACTCATCGCGCAACGCGTTGCGTTCTCCGGGTGTCGCCAATCTCGATCTCTCATTCTTCAAGAACATTCAGTTCGAGCGGTTGGGTATGCAATTTCGCTTTGAATCATTCAATGCGCTCAATCATCCGGAATTTGGTTTTCCAAATCCCAATGTAAATGCCGGACCCGGAGCCTATGGCGCGATCACTTCGATCAATACGCACTATCCCCAGCGGCAAAACCAGGCAGCCCTCCGGCTCACCTTCTAGGTGAGGCTGTCCCAGTTTTTCCGAGTCACCGCTCTACTCTAATGCTGTGTTCAGGGCCCGACTTTAGTCGGGCAGCTGGAGTTGCTACATTTTCTCGATCCTGGGGTATGGTTTATCGAGCTTCAGTTTTGGCTTTTGCTTTGTATTAGGGCGCGACTTCAGTCGTGCCGTAAAAGGGGGGGAAGGAAAGAGAATTGGGCTTCAGCCCCTGCAAGGGCAATCCTGCACGAAATGCATTGCGCATCTATCTATGGTTCAGAACCCCGTTAAAGCAGGACTGATACGCCTACTGGGCAGAGAAAAAAGCGCAGCGGCTAAAGCCCATGTCTTTGTTGACCTTGAGCGGCACGACTGAAGTCGTGCCCGGATACAAAGCATTAGACTGGTGACTCCAGAAAACTCGCGCATTCCGTAGATTTAGATGTATCCACCCTCTCCGAAATGTAGAAACTCCAGGGGCCCGACTTTAGTCGGGCCGTAAGAGATGGAAGAGAATTGGTGAGAACCGCGAATTTGCACTCTGTCCTCCGCAAACGACCTTGGGGCACCCAGGATCTGTGGTCAGGACAGAGGCTTGTTTGGAAATGAAAAGCGAATGAACCCTCCCTTTCCGCAGTTTCAACGCTTTCCCCGTCATGGACCAACGGGTGCCCCGTCCAAATTCCGGGAAACGCTATAATCCAAAGAATCGACAGATTCCAAGGCCAAGCGGCAGACTTTCCGCGCTGGGCATAGGCGAACGAAAGTCTCATGAGCGAACAGGCAACAAATCTTGAGCAGACACAGGTAGTCGCCGAACCGACGAATCCAGCGTGGATCAAAACTGAACTCGCGCGTCACCCGCAACGGCCCTACCCCATGGATTTCATCCAGCGCATTTTTACTGATTTTTCGGAGATCCACGGCGACCGCGCCTTTGGCGACGATCTCGCCATGGCCTGCGGCATGGCGCGCTTCCACGGTGAAGAAGTGATGGCCATCGGCAATCTGAAAGGGCGGGGAACCAAGGAGAAAGTCCGGCGCAATTTCGGCATGCCCAATCCTGAGGGTTACCGTAAGGCGCTCCGCGCCATGAAAATTGCCGAAAAGTTTAACCGCCCGCTGTTCACTTTCATTGATCTCACCGGTGCCCATCCCGGCATCGCCGCCGAAGAACGCGGCCAGGCAGAAGCCATCGCGCGCAATTTGCGTGAGATGGCTCGGTTGCGGGTTCCGACTATCGCAACCATTACGGGTGAGGGCGGTTCGGGGGGAGCATTGGCCCTTGCGGTCGCCGACCGCGTTCTGATGATGGAAAATGCCGATTTATTCGGTCATTCCTCCGGAGGCTTGCGGTTCGATCATGTGGCGGGATGCCAGCAAGCGTGCCCAGGCCGCGGCAGCCCTGAAAATTACTTCCGCGGACGTATTCCGCTTGGGTTGCGTGGACGATGTGGTGCAGGAACCCTCCGGGGGAGCCCAGAACGACCCGGTGGCCGCCGCCACCATGCTCGACGAGAAGCTTACCTGGCATCTCAATGAATTGAAAGCCATGACGGTTGAAGATCGGATCGCACGCCGCCTGGCCAAGTTCCGGGAAATTGCCAGGTTCTACACCAACGCCTGAAACATCTATGCCAACAGGGGCATGCGCTTGACCCAATTCACCGCCGCCGATCGTGTGCGCGCCTTCGGCTACGTCATCATCGCCGGAATTTACTTCTATATCGCCCAGAGCATTGCAGTCCACGCGGCCAACGGTCTTGTCGACCGGGGTTTTGCTTCCCCTCATTGAGCGAATCGTTTTGCTCTTTCTGCTGGTGGTGGGATACGCCGCGATGGCGCGAGCATTCAATCGCCGCCGCGAACCCATCCGCGACATGGGCCTGGTCTTCCGTTCGGGCTGGCAACGAGAGTTTGGCCTGGGGGCCGCTCTGGGCTGGGGGATGTTGCTGGCCAGCATCCTGCCGCTGGCTCTCAGTGGTGGATTGATCATCTCGTTCTGGGCGATACCCCGCCAATTCGGGATTCTCCTCATCGATTTACTAGTGCTCGCCGTGGCTTCGCTGGCCGAGGAAGTCGCCTTTCGCGGATATCCATTCCAGCGTTTGATTGACGCCATGGGACCGACCTTGGCGACGATCGTTTTTTCCTTTGTATTTGCCGCGCTTCATATGTTCAATCCTGGCGCCAGCCGCGCCAGCTTCATGGTTACCGTTTTCAGCAGTTGGCTGCTGTCGGTAGCGTATCTGCGCACCCGGGCACTGTGGGTTTGCTGGGGCTGGCATTTTGCCTGGAATACAAGCATGTGCCTGCTCTTTGGATTACCGGTGAGCGGCATCACCGCAGTTCTCCCCGGTAATTCAAAGCAATACCGAGGGTCCAACCTGGATGACCGGCGGCGACTATGGCCCGGAAGCCAGTACCGTGGCGGCTATCGTTCTTGCTTATCGGCATCTTTGTCGTTTACCGAACTACCCGTAATTTGGCCTATCTCCATACACAGCCGGTCATTGTCCCCGCCGGTATCCCCGTTGATCTGGACGCGATGAGCAGCACGCTCGCCCCACATCATCCGGTCGCTTCCCAGGCGCCGCCGGCGGGGAGCACACTGGTGCAAATCGACTCCGCTCCCGTGCCCTCCCAGTCTCGAACGCAACCTGAAGAGCCACCTGAGTAATGCCGTGCGGAGACCCGATTTGCTACCCTCAAACTTTCCTCGCGTTGCGCATGAAAGGTTACTTGCAAACCAACGGTGATTAGGACGATCATTGGCGTCATGAGGGAATCGCCATGGTTGGGTTCACGACCAAAGAATTGTTTCCCGCCGCTGCTTTGTTGGCTGTCACCGCATTTGGCAGCTGCGCTCTAGGCCATGCACAAGTGTTCGTGGTGCAACGTGAGCATCTGGGTCCGAAAGAAGCCAATCTCACCACTGTCCAACCCACTACCGTTGCGCTAGATACCAAGCCGCTGACCGAGCGGACAAAGCAACAGCTGATCCGAACATTTCAGGCCGATGAGGCCTTCGCTGTCCGTCCACTTCCGCTCGGCACGAAGGGCATTGTGCTGCATGCCAACGGCCCGCTCAGTCCTTCCGGAAACGGCTACGCGGAGGAGTTGGAGAAGTTCGGTGTTTCCTCCAAGCCCGGAGACCGCGTGGTGATTACCAAGTTCGAGGTCAGGCCAGACCGGATCCTGTTTGAATTTAACGATGGCCCGGAGAAGCATCACCACATTCTGCAGCACATTGAAGTTGGGGGCATGGGTGGGATGTCACCGCTGGCGCAAGATGACGGCCATGTTCCGATTGGTTCCCGAATGGTTTTGGTCTTCTCCAAATTTGTACCCGAGATGACGGCTTCCCAGGTGCGCGGCCTGATCGCTCCCATGATCGATTTTTCACTCAAGACCCCGGTCGAAGCCTTCGCCGACACCCTACCTCCGAAACTCAAGGGGGCGGTGCTGAACCACGAAGTTCTGGTGGGCATGAATCGGGAGATGGTTCTGAAAGCTGTGGGCCAGCCCGACCAGAAGGTTCGCGAAACGGACGGGCAGACGCCCTTCGAGGAATGGATATATGGGCAGCCGCCGCACCAGGTCCAGTTTGTGCGCTTCAATGGCAACCGCGTAATCCGGTTGGAGATTGCCGATGTCGGCCAGCCGCCTGTAATTCGCGATAAGGATGAAACCGACGGCTACTTTGCGGGGCAGTTCGTGCATCAGGTTCGCCTCGGCGATGCACCGCCTACCGCACCTAACCAGGAGCATGCTCCTGCTCCCGCGCCATCATTGCGCAAGCCAGGGGAGCAGTTACCGGACGCGGTTAACAAAGATCAACAGATGAAGCCGGTGCAGTTCCCAGGTGATCAGAAAACTGATCAGAAACCCCAGCCGATTCCTCCGCCTCCGGGTTCCACTCCGTCCCAACTGCTCGACGTGTCCGAGGCTCGCGGGGTGAACTAGAACGACGAGTCGTGTAAAATAAGGGCTAGCAGCGCCTTCTGTTTCGCCCCAGATGATCGAAAACCGCGTTGGCCAGAGGTTTAGAGCAGTTTCGCAATTACTGTGGTCTGATTAAAGGTCGCGAGGAGTGGTTTTCCGTGGGAGAAAACCACGAAAAGGCCTCTCGCTTCGATCTAAACCCATTGCGAAACTGCTTAGGCGGAAGTGCGGCATGAAGCCTGTTAGAGGAGATAGACCATGGCAAAAGTAGCCAAAACCGCCGACCGTTCAAAAATGATGGACACGACCAAAGGCGTTGAATGTCCAAAATGCAATAAGGCGACGCGCATTGTGAAACGAGTAAAGGATCGGGAGCGCGGAGTTCCCGGAGGCGTTTACATTTCCTGCTCGGCTTGTGATTTCTACGAGAAGCTCTAAGCGGACGCGATCCCGATACCAGCCTGCATTTCTGCAAGTATGGATCTCGCTGCGGCTCCCGGGTCAACAGCCCGGGTGATCGGCCGCCCTACCACCAGGTAACTTGCTCCGGACGCAATGGCGGCTCCTGGTGTAGCGACCCGCCGCTGATCGCCCACCGATGCGCCCTGGGGACGAATGCCCGGGATCACGAGTAAAGGCCGGCTGCCTAGCCGGCTGCGCAAACTGGCCACTTCGATTGGAGAGCAGACGAACCCCGCTACACCGCAGCCGGATGCCATGGTAGCCAACCGCCCTACCTGGGCGGCTGCGGTTCCCGGCACGCCGGTAGCTTCCAACTGGGCGTCGTCCATGCTGGTTAAAACGGTGACCGCGAGCAGGGCAAGCTTCGCATCCGTTGCTTCCACCGCGGCGGTGAGCATTTCTGCTCCGCCTGCAGCATGCACGGTCAGCATATCTACGCCAAGCCGCGTCGCCGCGCGCACTGCCGAGGCTACGGTGTTGGGGATATCGTGCAGCTTCAAATCCAGGAATATCGAGAGACCACGCCGCTGCAACTCGACAACCAGGGAGTTGCCCTCGGCGATATAGAGTTCCAATCCGATTTTTACCCAGCGCGTGGCGCCGTCTAACCGCTCCACCAGGGCGAGAGCCGCCCTGGCGTCCGGGAAATCCAACGCAACAATCAGACGATCCGATGGAAGGTGATCCTTTGCCAAGCGATGCACCCTATCCTCGATCATCTCTGAAATTGCGCGGGCCAACTGAGTTCTGCGATTTGAGTTGGGCTGAGCGATGCTGGATCAACCAGGTCGAGCCGCACCGATGCGACGCCGCGAAACCCCAGAATTCTGGCGGCTGCATAGGAAAGGTCGATCACGCGATTTTCAGGTACAGGACCTCGATCATTGACCCGGACCAAAACCGACCGGTGGTTGCGCAGGTTTGTCACCAGCACGGTGGCCCCCAACGGTAGGCTGCGATGCGCGCAGGTCATGGAGTTCATATCGAAAGGTTCACCACTGGCAGTAGGTTGCCCCTGAAAGGGCGCACCATACCAGGAAGCTCGCCCCAATTGATGCCAATGGCGGTGAGGAGTAGCAACTGTGTTTTGCGTGTTTACCTGGGGAGAATCGGGCTGAGCCTGGGTCGAACCGGGACTGATGCAGATGGCGGAAAGGACAGCGCCGGCAAGGATTGCGGGCCCTAAGGGCCAATGAGAGTGGGTTGCGATAGTGGTCATTGTTCTCCTGTCTTATTCTATGGAGCGCTTTGGCCCTAAGTCAAAATTTATCAATTACTTATTAAGGTGTCCTCCCCGGCAAAAGTGGATTAAGGTCACAAGCTATTAGACGACATATGTGAGCCCCGTGTAGCGCAAAAAGCAGGATCGTTCCTCACCAAAGTCATCCGCCATCCTGTAAAGCCCCATCGGCGGAGCATACACTGGCACAACGGTTTATGCTCTGGAAATGGGGCGAAAATTGTGGAAAACTCCAGAATTGCAGCCTTTACCCTAAAATGCGCGCCAGACCAGTAGTACTGACCATCGCCGGCTTTGATCCTGGATCCGGGGCCGGAATCACGGCTGACCTGAAGACTTTCGCTGCTCATGGAACCTATGGCGTGGCTTGCATCACCGCCATGACGGTGCAATCGACTTTAGGTGTCAAGGCGGTCGAACCCCTTTCCGGCAACCTTGTCCGGCAGACACTGGATTGTCTGGTCGAGGACGTGTCCCTATCCGGAGTCAAGATCGGAATGTTGGGAAGCTCAAGGATTGCCGGCGAAGTCGCGTCCTTCCTGACCGCGCAATCCGGCAACATCGAGCGGGCCAGGATTGTTCTCGATCCGGTGCTGCGTTCGACCTCAGGTACGGGTCTCATTGATGAGAATGGCGTTCGCATTATCCGAGACGAGTTGCTCAAATGCGTTGGCTGGATCACACCGAACATTCACGAATTGGCCGTTCTAACGGGCGGGTATTCGGGTGCCTTGGGCCGTGAGCAGGTGCCGGCGGCGGCGGCGGAGCTCAAAGAGATGGCGGCGCGACTGGGTAATGGCGCGCTTGAACGTGGTGGTGACCGGCGGCCACCTCAGCCAGCCGGATGACTTTCTGCTCAGTGCGTCGGGGACGGAGAGGTGGTTGCCGGGTGAAAAGATTGCCACCACCTCTACCCACGGAACGGGTTGCGCTTTCTCAAGTGCGCTGCTTTGTGGGCTCATTTCCGGTCAGGGTCCCGAGCAGGCAGTTGCCGCGGCCAAGGCATATGTCAGGGAGGCGCTTCGCTCCGCATATCCGGTCGGAAAAGGAAAAGGACCCATGAATCATCTTTTTTCTTTCGATCATTCATGACCGTGATTTGGGGATATGGAGTTGAAGTATTCCTCGCAAATGCGATTTACCATTCGCCATTTGGATTCGTCGATTGTGAATTAATCGCCGCAGTTGGGAAACCAAAAGGGTGCCGCGCCTATGGCGCTCGGGCATGATGGGATTCCAACCCAGCCCTTCCGGGCTGGGCTGACGTTTAGCGATCGGCCCTCCGGGCCTCGAGGTACACCCAGCACCGCGTGCTGGGCGGCCTTGAGGTAACAGATTCTCAACAGAGTGGTCATGGGCCTGTGGGCCGCCAAAGGTGATGAAAAACGCCCTCTGCCCAGCAATCGCTCTCCATGGCAGCTTCGCCCTCCCCTTTGTCATCCCGACCGAAGCGCACCCGGATTTCCTGCCACGCGGCGCTGGACACGGCACGTGTGCGGCTCTCGTTACGAAACCCGAAAGGCCCGGAGGGCCGTCCGCTAGACGTCAGCCCAGCCCGGAAGGGCTGGGGTGGAATCCCCATCACGATCCCAAGCGCCAGAGGCGCGGCACTATCGCTTGTCTTTGAGTGAAGAGATTCTGAACGGAGCGCGGTGGAGTGGGGTCTCGTCCCCCTAGGGGACGACCCTTTTATCGCTGGGCGAGTTCGATTTCCAGGCGGGTGTTCTTGGCGAAGGCTACTTCGTGTCCGCGAGCGATCCAGGTGTCGAAGACCACTTTACCGACCTCGTAATACGCGAACCCGGAAATCAGGCCGCCATTGGAGGATACCGTTCCGATGACCCTGGTCAGCAGGTCGAGTCCGTTGCTGGTCATTGCTTCCTTGACCAGGCCAGCGCCGGTACTATCCGACACGGCAGCCAACGAACCCAGGGTGATAGGCGCCAGGAAGCGGTTGGAGCCGTTGGCCTTGATTTGGCCTTCGTTATCGATTTGCAACCGATCACTCTTGACGCTCTCGACAGCGATCACGTGCCCATGCACCATCCGTTCGTCACCGGCGGGCAATTCCGCTTTGCGGAAGGTCAACCGTAAGCTGCCGTTGTGTCCGAACATTCCTGCCGGCTTGGCCTCGACTACGCTGCCAATCAGGTGAGTGCCTTCGGGCAACAAGAGCTTTCCATGAGCCTCAACGGAATCGGGCGAGGTCGCATCCGCGAGTTGCACGGTGGCATCAGGGGCATTCTCAAACAATGGTTGGGTCAGCACGGCTTCGACCGGCATACCGGCGGTGGCGGTGTTCGAGTCCACCGGATCCACCAGACGGGCTTCGATGTTGCCTGTGAGCTTCAGCTCCCCGAGGTCTGCGGCGGCTACTGGCGCGGGTACGTCCTGCCCGGTTAACTGCAATGGTTGCTTCAGTTCAGCGTCGTACTGTGTTCCTGCCCAAAGCTCCTGAGGATGTACGGGAACCTGCGCATAGAGCGCCTGCTTCGCAGTGTCCCACTTGTGCGGTGCACTAAATCCAGCAGCGGTTTCCCGCTTGGTCCAGCGAAAGGCTGCGGCGATACGTTGTCCCAGCGAGCGCCGGGGAGCCTGATCGGGCGCGGCCATGCGCACGACGCTAGCCGTACGCTCCGTAGCATCCGTATCTATGTTGAAATGGCGACCATCCGGGGTTTCCAGTTCGCTAAAGGTAACATCGGCATTCTTGAGCGGCGTCAGGTCGCCGTTAAACATCGCCGCAGTGCGGACCCCGCGGCTCACCGAGTGTTTGCCGGTGATGGTGCCATATACCTTGGAATCAGCTGGTACCACGACATGGTCAATGAGGTAGACAGACTCGGTAAGGTGGCCTTCAATCCGGGTGCCGACCCGCAAGGGATAGCTCTTGTTGAGTTCCACACGCAGCGGGACACCGGCGGGGACGAACTCCGCAGGTTGTGGCGCCTGATCCTGAGCAAATGCTGATCCTGTGGTGGTTGCCACAGCTGCGGCGAACAATGCTGCCAGAGCTATTTTCATGACTGGACCCCTCCCGGCGTACGTGCGGGCATACTGCGCATCGCATCTCGCTTGACGACACCGAAAGCCATGTCTTCGTTTACCGTGACTTGGGGGAGGGCGGAAATGCGGCCTTGTCAGGAACGGGAGGGCGGAAACGGAGTCTGCGGTGGGGACCGCGACTATGCTACCGGACGACCATTCCTCTACCGATTTCTACATGCCGAGAGTAGGCTGTCCGGAGGCGGGAGTATATCACTCGTTGGTTGCAAAAGTGTCCTAAAAAAAATCACCAGAAGGTAACTAAGAAGCGACACTTTTCGATTGCTGTACGTCTCCCTCTATGACGAGAAAGCGCCGAATGTATCGTAACGGCTCGTCGTGAGCCGCCATTTCACGCAGATGGTATTTCCAGACGTCGGCCTTCAGGGTCCTGCGGGTAAAGGGTTTACGGGTCACGGTTACGATGCGGCCCTCCCTGTCCCGCCGGGTATAGCTGGCTGCGGGAACGACGAAGCTGATCTGGGACCCCTGCTTCCAAAAGGTCCGGGCAAATTCATGTGCGAAAAGGAGAGCGTAATACCGTCGCCCCTGGGCAAGCAGTTCGACTGCATCGTCAAAGCTGTCCCAGGATGGGTCGATCGCCGTTTGGAACCATCTGCGGAAAGGGAAACCGTTGGTGCGCGCCTGGCGAATCACGATGCGAAGGAGTTCCTGCCTGGTCATAGCGTCTCCTCGTTTCCCCAGATACCTTAAGAGGAGGCTCGTATGCCAGCGGCTACAAGACTCCGAACCTGTTTTGCCTTTAGTTACTTATTTATGCGCTAAGAGTCCCGCTAATTACTACTATTTAATGAATTTTATTGGAAAAAATCGCAGGCAGGTCCGCCCGAGCGCTCTCCTAACCTCCGCTCGGGCGTTTGACGGCAAAGTAAGGGAGACGATTCCCGGTCGTGGAGCCGGGCCTAAGTTGTCCTCAATGATCAGTTTAGCCGTCCTGGTCACGCTTCTTCCGGCATTTGCCAGTGGCGCCGTTACCACACCTTCCGGGGTAGACACAAACCCGCTGAATCTCGACCCCTTGGTGCGCCAGGCCTTCCAGCGCTTCTACATACTCGATTACGACGGCGCACTATCGCGCTTCGAGAAGATTCAGGCACAGAACCCTGACAACCCGCTGGCTGTGGACTACGTATTGGACGCGGTCATTTTCCGGGAACTCTATCGCCTCGATCTGCTGGATACCACCTTCTACGCTCACGACGGGTTCCTGAATGGCAAGCACGCAGTCGCTCGGGACCCAGCCGTGGCTACTCGCGTTAACTCATTGTTTACAAATGCGGTAGAGCTTTCCAACCAGCAGCTCGCCAAGCAACCTGAGGATGTTGACTTGCTGTTTGCGCGAGCCTGGGCGCGCAGCTTGCATGCGGTCTACATCGGCCTCGTAGAACGGAGCTTTATTTCCGCCCTCCATGTCGCTCTCCAGGCGCGTAGCGACAACGAAAAGGTATTGCGGCTCGATCCCCAGTACATCGACGCAAAACTGGTGGTCGGGGTCCACCAATATGTCACCGGCAGTCTTCCTTTCGGGTTTAAGATACTCGCTGGTGTAGCCGGGATCACCGGATCTAAGTCAAAGGGGATACAAGACTTACGGGAAGCGGGGGAGCACGGTGTGATCTCCTCGGTCGAGGCCCGGACGGCGTTGGGGCTCTTCCTGCGCCGGGAGGCAAGATATGATGAGGCGATCGCCGTCACCCGGTCGCTGACAGAGGAGTATCCGCGGGACTTTCTCTTCCGGCTGGAACTGGCTAACCTTACCAAGGACGCCGGTCAGGGCAAAGAGGCCATCGCGGAGTACCAGCAGCTACTCGCGCAAGCTAAGAAGCCGGGTTTTTTCCCTTCAGCTCATCTGGAGCTGGCTTGGTTTGGTCTGGGCGACACACTGCAGGGGCAGAAGAATTATGCCGAGGCCGCCGCCGCATACAATCAGGCCACCACTCAGCCGACCATTAGCGTGGATCTCAAGAGCCGCTGTGACCTTAATTCGGGCAAGATGTATGATCTTTTAAATGAGCGAGATATGGCGCTGAAACAGTATGAGGTCGTGCTCCGTCAGGACGGCGATTCGGCGCAGGCAGATTCCGCCCGGAAGTATCTCAAGTCTCCGTTTACCGTGCACTAGAATGGTCGTGGGAGGTGTCGAATGGCTTCATACTGTTCCGCCTGTGGCGTCCCGCTCCCGGGGGGAGCTCGTTTTTGCTCATCCTGCGGTAAGGCCGTAATTCAGCCTGGACCGGTTGGCGCTGCCGGATCTGACTGGTCGCGCCTTTCGCTGCGACCGCGCGCTGGGAGGAAACTTGCCGGCGTATGTCAGGGGCTTTCCAATCAATATGGTTGGGACGTGACCTTGACCCGGGTCATCGCCGTTCTGTTGGCTGTGCTGGTCTTCCCCGTCGGGGTTCTGGGTTACGGCTTACTGTGGCTCATGATGCCTGATGAGCCCCTCGTCTTGCCGACTACAACGCATTTAGATACAGCGACGTAGATCCGTCAAAGGGTGGAAGGGTCCAATGTTTTATGTCTCGGGGGATGCCCGCCTCTTTTACGAAACGCTGGGTACAGGACCCGACGTTGTCTTACTTCATCCCACACCTGTCCATCATGAATTCTGGATGCCCGTTGCTCTAGGCCTCCAGACCGGTTACCGGGTGACGCTCCCGGATTTGAGAGGTCAGGGCCAATCCGAGGCGGGCCACGGCGTTATCGACATATCCCGATTGGGCGAGGATATCGAGCGGCTACTCGACGCCGCCCACATTGAGCGTGCCCTGTTTGCCGGATGTTCGATCGGAAGCTACACATTATATGAGCTTTGGAGGCGGATCCCCGGCCGCATAGCCGGGCTGGCCTGGTGCTGCGGGAAACCCCAGCCCGATACCCCGGCCAACCGGGCCAAGCGAGCAGAAGATATTGAAAAGATAAGACTTGATGGCACATCGGAGTTCTTCGACCGGATGGTCAATACTTTGGTGGGCAAGACCTCACGAGCGCAGCATCCGGAGAAATCCGTTCAACTCCGCGCGATGATGGACGCGGCCACTCCCGCGGCGGTGATTGCAGTCCAACAAGGTCTTGCCCGGCGCCCGGACTCGGTTCCCTCCATTATTACTGTGACCGTCCCAGCCCTGGCCCTGGCTGGCGCCGAAGATCCGGGAAGCACGCCGGAGGAAATGTCCGTTATCCACGACCTGCTGCCGGGGAGCGCCTGGCACGTTTTGCCGGATGCCGGCCACTACGCGCCCTATGAGCAGCCGGAGACGGTTGGCCGCCTGCTGCGCGAGTTCTTCGACGGTGCGACGCAATAGGCACATTTGGAAAATCAAACAAACCCGAATAGGCTGAAGTTCAAACAGCGACTCCCTTTCCACGAGGCTCTTTGCTTTTGAAATTCGAGACCGGATTCTCCCACCGTCCCTTCCACTATCCCAAAAGCAAATCGGCATTGCATTGTGAGGGTGTGTCCCTGCCGTCGTTAGCGAAAAAATATGGGACCCCCCTATACGTCTATTCCGCGGGGCAGATACTCGATCGTTATCGGCTTTTCTCGAATGCATTTGCCCATAGGGAACACCTCATTTGCTATTCCGTGAAGGCAAATTCCAATCTCTCTATTCTGAAACTGCTGGCGGCTCAGGGTTCGGGATTCGATATCGTCTCCGGGGGAGAGCTTTATCGCATCCTCGAGGTGAATAAGAAGGCCGCCCAGCGAGTGGTGTTTTCAGGAGTAGGCAAGACAGCCGCGGAGATCGATCTTGCTCTTGCCGCCGGCATTTTGATTTTCAATGTGGAGAGCGAATCTGAAGTGGCCCTGCTCGCCGAGCGGGCGCACAAGCGACGCGTTCGGGCCCGGGTCGCCCTGCGCGTCAACCCCGACGTCTTTGCTGAGACCCATCCTTATATATCCACTGGCCTGCGCGAACACAAGTTCGGAATCGACATCAAGGCTGCGCGCGCTGTTTACCAGGAAGTAAAGCGATCGCGTTACCTGGACCCTGTTGGAATCAGCGTGCACATCGGGTCTCAAATCCAGACGGCCGAGCCGTTCGGGGCCGCACTCGCCGGGGTAGCCGAACTTATCCGTGAATTGGAAGGCGATGGCATACAGATCAAGTTCGTCGATGCCGGGGGCGGTCTGGGCATCGACTACCGCGGGTCATCTTCCAGCTTCGATCCGGTCGTGGAAATGAAAAACTATGCCGCTGCGGTGGACCGCGCCCTGGAGGGGATTGAGGTCCGATTGCTGCTAGAGCCCGGCCGATTCCTGATTGCTCAAGCAGGAACCCTGCTAGCCAGAGTGCTGGTGGTTAAACGCAACGGGAGCAAGACTTTCGTAATCACGGACGCGGGGATGAACGACCTCATCCGGCCGGCGCTTTATCAGGCCCACCATGAGATTCTGCCGGTGATGAAGAACCCGCTGGCCAGGGAAGCCGTAGTCGACATTGTCGGTCCGGTTTGCGAGACGGGGGACTTCTTTGCCCGGGATCGGGAGATGCCGGAAGTCAAAGAAGGGGATTTGGTGGCTATTCTCGACACCGGCGCCTACGGCATGTCGCTGAGCTCCAACTACAACTCCCGGCCCCGGCCGGCGGAGGTCCTGGTCGAGGGCAAGCGAGCCCGGTTGATCCGCCGCCGGGAAACGATGCGGGATCTGGTGCAGCCGGAAAGCCGCCTGGTCTGAGTGCGGCGCCATGGAGGAAAACCTGAGCGCTCCCGGCAACAACATTGAAGGCTGAAATCATTGAAGAGTGAACTCGAAGGGTGCCCCGGCCTGCCCCGGCTTGCCGTGGGGTTTCGCTTTTGAGACCTGGGATCCATGCACTCGATCCCCGATGGAAACCCCACTCTTGTTATCGAGCTTCAGTTTTGGGTTTTGCTTTGTATCAGGGCACGACTTCAGTCGTGCCGCACAAGGCCAACAAAAATCTGGACTTTAGCCCCTGCGCTTTTTTCCCTGCCAAATAGGTGTACCAGTCCTGCTTTGACGGAGATGCGCAATGCATTTCGTGCAGGATTGCCATAACGCTGCCCGAAACCGAACTGAGAGGGAAATAGCGCCGCAGGGGCTAAGGCCGCATTTCTCACAGACTCTCTGGGCAACCGACCGCTGCCGATGGTGAGATTTCTACCCCTAGCCAATGACGGGTGCCCCATATCTGCCCGATTTTGGCAGATGTGGGATTCCACGGCTCTTTACCGCTCACTCTCTATCAGCGACAGATTTTGATGTCCATAGTCCTCTACGCCTTGGACACTCGGGGATCGAGGTTTGTGGAATCCCACATCTGCCAAAACCGGGCAGATATGGGGCACCCGGGCTCGTTTGCAGGACGGGGCGTGAGAAAGCCTGGCTAAAGCCTGGCTAAAGCCTGGCTAAAGCCTGGCTAAAGCCTGGCTAAAGCCCTCGTCCTACTGGCCCTTTTCGGCACGACTGAAGTCGTGCCCTGATACAAAGCACTTTTCGAAATTGGCTCGAAACAGACTGACCCGGGCATTAGTTTTGCCGTCATCAATAAAGCCAAGCCTGTCAAGCCGTGCCCAGCCAAATGACAAAGGCCCGGGCGGTTTGCCCGGGCCTTTTGTGTCATCTGCAGCGAGAGTTCTACTGCGAAAGGGAGTGAACCGAGGCCAGTGTATTTTCTCCGGGCTCGCCCGACTGGGCCTGTGCTGTTAATTCTTCCTGGTGTAGCGAAGAGCCACTACCCTGGGAAGTGCGGCCGATGGCGGGATCTTGCGAGTGGTTGGGCCCAAGTCCCAAACTAATCAGGGCTCGACTGTCGGGAGTTAATTTAGTCTGCCAGCCGTGGTCGGACTGATATTGCCGCATCGCCACCTGTGTCTGTGTATCCCATTGGCCCGTGGGTGCGCCCGTCAAGTATTTCTGGCGGATCAATGCGGTTTGAATCTCAGCCGCGCGACCGGAGTCAATGGCACGCTGACCGTGGATGCGATTTACCTTCTTGCCCTTTTTGGAGGATGTCACCCTGGAATGACCGGAAGTGGGTGCGCGATGGGTTCGGCTGCCAAAAGCGGGAGTTATAGCCAGTGTGCACATTAACAGTAAAGTCTGGCTTGCTCGAAAAGAGGGCATGCTTACCTCGACTAGGGGATTTCTTACTTCTCGACACATTATAAGGAGAGAGCCAAGATTGCAAACGAAACAGGACCGGCGGCGCGATTTTTCCCGCCGCCGGTAATGGTTACCAGGTAAAATGTCCAACTTTACCCCACGAGGGCCGTGCTCTCGTTACCTTTTGGTTAGATAAGTTGACTCTATCTGGGCAAAAAATCTACGGTAGTGTTCCTCCCAGATAGGTGCCGCCAGCGGTGGGATTTCGCGAATCAACCACCCGGAAGCCCACGTCCTGGCCAGACTTCAAACCGGAAACCAAAGACTGGAATTGTTCCAGGCCGGTGACCGGTTGCCGGTTGATTTCAGTGATGACCATGCCGGCCTGCAGCCCGGACTCGTCGGCAAAGGAACCTGGCTTCACCTGAGTCACCAGGACGCCATGGACTCCCTTTCCAGCCAAAGGCCCAGGCACGGCTTCCACGGTGACGCCAAGTTTGCCCTCGGCGGCGTTGGGTGCACTTTCCGGTCCGTTTTCTCCATTTTGAGAGGCGGGTGACGCGGCATAGAGCTTCGCCCGATCAGCAATGGTGAGGCTGGCGGTCGAGGTCTGGCCGGCGCGTACGTAGCCGAGATGGACGGTGGTCCCGGGTTTGCGAGCCGCAATGTCGGTAACTAAGGCGTCGCCATCCTTAATAGGCTTGCCGTCCACGGATGTAATAATGTCTCCGGCCTTTAAGCCCGCCTGGTCGGCAGGGCCGTGCGGACTGACCTGATTAACCAGTACTCCTGACTTGAAACCGTAGACCCGCTGCACGGCCGGATTCAGGCTGGCCTGGAACTGAACGCCAATGGAACCGCGGATAACCTTGTGTTCCGGGCCAATGAGATCGTTGTAGACGCCGATGACGGTGTTGGACGGCATGGCAAAGCCGATTCCTTCGTAACCGGCAGATTGAGTCAGAATCGCCGTATTGACGCCAATGACCTGATCCGCCATGTTGACCAGCGGTCCTCCCGAATTGCCGGGATTGATGGCCGCGTCAGTCTGAATGAAGTGCTGGAACTGGCCGGCCGCGCTGTGATCGATGGAGCGGTTCTTAGCCGAGACGATCCCTGCCGTAACCGTTTGGCTAAGGGCGAATGGGCTGCCAATGGCAATCACCCAGTCCCCTACCTGGCCTGCGTCGGAATTGCCCATTTTGACCGTGGGCAGGGGCTCGGTTGCGGCGATCTTCACCACTGCCAGGTCGGTATCCTTATCTACACCCACTACCTTGCCCGGCCGTCCTTGAAAAGCTTCAGGGTCGGTAGAAAGCTTGACGAAGATCTTGTCAGCCTTCTCGACTACGTGATTATTGGTAATGATGTAGCCACGGGGATCCACGATGAAACCGGAGCCAAGAGACTCACGCATCTGGTCACCCTGATCGGGCATAGCTCCGCCACCCTGGCCACCAAAGAAGCGGTTGAAGAAATCCTGAAAATTCTGGTCGGGGCCCTGACCTTGATCCTGGTCGCCATCGTCGTCACCGCCACCACCTGGGGGGACATTGGGCGTCGCACCATGCGGAACGCGGCGGCGGGAATGGCTGTTTTCCTGAGGAAGGGTCTCGGTATTGATATTCACCACGGCCGGGCCCACATCCTTGGCAATTTGGGTGAATGTGGTCGATAGGGTGACTGGATTGGGAATCTTCAGCGGCGTGGCGTCCGAGCTATCGGTCTGGGTTTTTTCGTTTCCGCGAACGCCATGGACCGCAACAGACCCAATCAATATGCCGGCGGAGAGCGTGCCGAGAATCGTAAATGTTGAAGCGAGACGGCTTACGCGAAGCCGTTCGAGCAGCGGTTTCATCTGGGTCTAACCTCGTCGGTTGGGAAGCATACAACGGCTGGCGGCTCTAAGAGGATGGCACCACTGTGTGCTCTTCCCAGTATAGCCAAAACCCGCCGATTGAGACGGGGGCGTGTTGTAGCGATTGGTGCAACAGCAACATTATTAGTATTAGACGCGGTTGGGGCGCTGCCGGTCACAAACACACTGCAGGCCAGGAATTGGGTGCGCCACTGTCTCGATAGGACGACCGTTACCTTAGTAACGTGACCTCCGGATGTTACCTGGCTGCCTGATCCGGCGCCTGGTAGACAGTCCGCCCGTCGACCACCGTCCGCAGCACGCGCGTCTTAAGGATCTCGGGCGCGGGGATCCTGGTCAGGTCGCGGTCGAGAACGACAAAGTCCGCCAGATATCCCGGAATCAACTTACCTTTAAAGGTTTCTGAAAACTCGGCGTAGGCAGACCCCTGGGTGTAGGCAAAGAGCACCTGATCTAAAGTCAGCCTGTCTTGCGGGAAGTAGGTTCTGGTGGCGGCCTCGTTGCTGCGGGTCACGCCGGCATAAATGCCGCGAAAGGGCGTGATGGGTTCAACCGGGTAATCGGTCCCGAAGGCCAGGGGCACGCCGGCATCAAGAAATGATTTCCAGGCATAGGCGGTTCTTGCCCGTTCCGGACCGAGACGGGATTCAGCCCAGTTCATGTCGGTGAGCAGATGGCTCGGCTGCATGGAGGCAATGACGCCCAGCGCCTTATAGCGCGGAATATCCTGGGGATCGACTACCTGGGAGTGTTCGATGCGCATGCGCATCGCGGGCAAATCTTTGCTGCTTGGGGCTGCGGCAGCGAAGGCGTTGAGAGCCATCTTCACTGCCTGATCGCCTATGGCATGGAACCCAATCTGAAATCCGGCGGCGATACGCTCTTTGGTCATAGCATCAAGCTGGGCCTGCTGGTACCGCGGGAGTCCGCTGTTGCCGGGATCGTCCGCGTAGGGAAGTTGTAAAGCCGCGGTTCGGGAGCCCAGGGATCCGTCCATGAAACCCTTCAGCATGCCTGTATGCAGTTTGCGGTCGGTCGCTGGATGCTCGGCACGGTGCGCCAGGAGGAGCTTGACCGGGTCGTCAAAACGCAACCACTCGGTAATGCGTATCTTTAGCTGGTCTTCTCGTTCCAATTGCTGATAGACCAGGAAATCATTCCAGTCGGAGTTGTCCTGGACCGACGTAACGCCATGCGCCACTGCATCCTCCACTGCCAACAGGATGGCACGCCTTCGCAGTTCAGGCGTGGGGGCGGGAATGTGCTGTTGAATAAGATCCAATGCCCGGCCCTCCCGCACGATGCCGGTCAGATCGTGTTGGGGATCGTGGTCAAACTGGCTGCCGGGCGGGTTGGGGGTTTGGTTGGTCACCCCGGAGAGGGCGAGAGCTGCTGAATTGGCGACCGCAATATGCCCATCCACACGGGTGAAAAATCCTGGGTGACCGCGGGAGACGGAATCGAGATCCTGCCGCGTGGGCAGCCTCTGGTCGGTCCAAAGGGTGTGATCCCAGCCTCCACCGAGGAGCCATTGTCCCGGGAGTGCGCGGCCGGCGGCGACGCTCACCCGATTAAGCATGTCTGCGAGGGAGGTGCACCCGGTCAGATCGACAGCGAGCTTATTTTGCCCTGCGTAGGCCAAGTGCACGTGGGCGTCGTTGAAGCCGGGTATCACGAAAGCCCCTTGCAAGTCGATGAGCCTGGTTCCCGGCTGTTTTTTGCGCAAGACGGAGGCGTCATCTCCGATGGCTACAATGGAATTCCTTCCCACGGCGATGGCGGTCACTCGCTGCGGGCTGCCTTGGTCAAGGCCCACGCCGGTCAGGATACTTCCGTGGTAATAGATCGCGGTCACGGGCGAGGACGTTGGAGAGGAGACGAGCGGAAGCGCCGCGAGAGCGAGGCACGCGAAGACGAGGCATAGAAATGCACCGCGGGCGATCATTATTTGCCGGCATCCGCCTGTGCCTGGGAGATGTGATCCAAAGCCAGCAGGAGGAGAAGAAGAATGCGCTTGAGCGCCAGCTCCCGGCCGCTGGCGTCATACCACTCACCGCGGGTATGGATCCCGCCGCCATCACCTCCGGCACCGATGCTGAGCGCCGGGATACCCAGGGACAAGGGGATATTTGCATCGGTGGAGGCGACGCGCTTCTCGGTGCGAATACCGAGGTGGCGGTCTACCGCATGGAGGGCTTCGAGCAGAGGGGAATTGTCGTTCAGCCGTCCTGCCGGCCGGTCACCAATCCGATCGATCACGAACTCCACCGGTCCCAGACCTGGTCCAACACCTGCTCCGGCGCCTTTGTTGCTGGTGGTTCGGCTGGATGAGTTGGCCACCAGCACCGCGTCTTCGACGGCGCGATGCAACTCCACTTCCAACCGGACTAATTGGTCGGCTTCGAGACTACGCAGGTCAAAGCGGGCAGTCGCGAATTCGGGGATGGAGTTTACCGAGCTGCCACCTTCGATGGTGCCGATATTCAGTGTGGTGCGGGGCGAGGCCGGCAAAGCCACATCACTCATGGCCGCGATTGCCCGGCTCAGCACCACAATCGGGTTAGGGGTGCCCGCATCCGTCCACGAATGGCCGCCCGGGCCCCGCATGGTGACCAGATAGCGCCGGCTGCCGAGTGCCTGAGTGACCACTACCTCGCATCCGGCGCCGTCGAGCACCACATTGGCGCCGATGCGTTGGCCCCACGGAGAAGGTCCGTACAGATAACGCATGCCGCGGAGATCGCCCTCGCCTTCTTCGCCGACATTGCCGGCAAAGAGGAGGTCGCAGGGAAGCTCCATCCCGCAGCTTTCGAGCGCGGCCGCCATGGCCAGCAGGCCGGCTACACCGGCGCCGTTGTCGCAGGCGCCCGGCGCTTCCAGGCGATTGTGCTCCACCAACGGAGCAATCGGAGTGTGGAGGGGAAAAACTGTGTCGATATGGGCCGACAACATCACGCATGGTCGGTTGGTCCGCGATCGATCGCCGGGATAACAACCAAGCACATTACCTTCAGAGTCGATCTCCACCTGCTCCAGCTTCAATTCGCGGAAACGTTCGGCCAACCACTCTGCTCGCTTGCCCTCGCCAAACGGAGGTGCGGCGATCGAAACCAGCTCCTGCTGCCACTGCATCATCTTGCGATCATGCAAATGGAACCACTGGAAGGCCGCATGAACGCGCGGCAGCGAAGCCAGTTGGCCGATGCGGGAAAATGCTGAGTGGGTAGCGGCGCCGGACATACCAGACCCTCAGAGTAGCATCCTCGTTTGCGGTCACTTTTCGAAGTAATCGACGTTGACCAGGAATAGGCCTCGTGCCGGCGCTGTCGGGCCTGCTCGCTCGCGGGAGCGCGATGCGAGGATCGCCGGAATCTCTGTCTCCGCAAGATTGTTTCGTCCCACTTCGAGAAAGGTTCCAACCAGGTTCCGCACCATGTGATGGAGGAAGCCATTTCCACGCACTCGATAGAGAAGTAGCTGGGCTTCGGGCTCTTGAATCCACTGCGAAGTATGGAGACAGCGCACGTTGCCGCGAGAATCGGAGTCGCTGGCCGCAAAGGCGGTGAAGTCGTGCTCGCCCAAAACCCTGCTGGCAGCGCTTTGCATAGCGTCCACATTCAATGGTGTGTTCAGTGCGTAAACGTAGCGAGCCTGCCAGGGCGGGCAGAGATCTCCGCGAAAAATTTTATATTCATAGGATTTTGTCCGAGCACTATGCCGTGCATGGAAATCACTTCTGACCCGAGCGGCGCTCAGGACACGGATAGCTGCCGGCAGAATGCGGTTGAGCGCACGGGCGAGGTTTGCTTCGGGGATTGGCGCCGCCAGTGCAAACGATGCCACCTGGCCCAGTGCGTGCACGCCTGCATCGGTGCGGCCTGAGCCCTGGGGCAACACTTCTTCGCCGGTAATGCGGGCTAGTGCATCGCGCAATACGCCTTGCACGGTCAGATGGCCGGGTTGCACCTGCCAGCCATGGAAGTCGGTACCGTCATAGGCCAGCACCAGTTTCCACATCGAGGCATCAGTCTGCATTCGGGGATTTTCCTGTCGGCATGGTCGAAGGCGGAGAATAACGCAACCTTGGCTGCGATATACTCGGCAAAAAGATAGGTTTGACCCCACATCGGTGGAACGATTGGCCGGTCAGGAGCGTAATGCCTTTCATACCGGCAACCATGGTTCCTTACCCAGCGAGCGAGCGAAAACAAGAGTCATCGGGCGACCATGCCGCATCTGCCATGCTAGCTCTTAATTATTAGACAGAACGGTGAGGGCCCGAGGCCTGAACCCCGAGATTTTGACCCCACGATGAAAAATTCAGAATCCCGTCGCAGTTCCTATCGTCTTCCCAAGCTGTGCTTACGCTGGTATCGCCAGCATGGACGACGGTTGTTCCTCAAGCTGCAAGCGACCGCAGCCATCGTCTCTGTGCTGAGCGCATATATGCCGGTACCGGCAATGGCCCAGCAAGCACCGGCGGCCCGGCCCGCTGCCGCACCGGCCCCGGGTCTTCCGCCGGCGCCGCAGCCTAACTATACGCAGCTGCTCACCCTGCATCCGGATGGCCGGGACTTCACCAAGCCTCACCAGGTCTTTCCCAACTACCTGAAGACCTGGGAACCCATCACGGTAACGGCGCCGGTGACGACCAACTCCCAGCGTTTGGATGCACTGGTTCATAATGGCAAGATCTATCTGAGCCTGGCCGACGCCATCGTTCTCGGCCTCGAGAACAACTTCGATATTGCCATCCAGCGCTACAACCTTGATATCGCTGACACTGAATTGTTGCGGGCGCGAGCCGGCTCCAGTCTTCTGGGCGTTAGTACCGGTTTAGTGCAGGGCACGCTGAGCGGATCGTCAGGGAGTAGCTCGAGCTCACTCAGCTCGGGCGGTGGTCCCGGCGGCACATCGACTGCGGTTGGAGGCGCCGCTACTGGTTCCGGTGGCCTCTCGCAAACCACCAACGGCAGCGGTCCGACGCCGGAGGTGATGGACCCTGTCCTCACGGGAAGCATGCAGCTGGAACGGACAACGACTCCCCAGCCGACCCCGTTCGGTAGCGGCGGCCCGACCCTGAACACGAATCCGGATACTTACAATTTCAACTACAACCAGGGTTTCATCACCGGCACCCAGCTCCAGGTCGGCTTCAACAACAGCCGCATCACCAGCAACAACATCTTTAATGCGTACAGTCCGGAGTTGTATACGACGTTCCGGGCGACCGTGACCCAGCATCTTCTCAATGGTTTTGGTCCGGGCATCAACGGCCGCTTTATTCTTGAAGCGAAGAACACCCGCCGCATTACGGATTCCGCGTTTCGCCAGCAGATTCTCTTCACCATCAACCAGATTGAGAACATTTACTGGTCTTTGGTGGGCGACTACGAAGATGTGCAGGCGAAGCAGCGTGGTCTCGAGCAGTCCACCCGGCTGGCGTCGGACAACCGCAAACAATTGCAGATCGGCACCCTTGCTCCGCTGGATGTTCTGAACGCCGATAACCAGGTGTCTACCGACACGCAGGCGCTGATCACGTCCCAGACCAAGCTTGAGTTTCAGCAGTTGATCATGAAACAGGCGATCAGCCGCAATCTGAGCGATCCGGTTTTGTCGGGTGCTCCGGTGATTCCCACGGATCGCGTCTCACTGCTTGAAATGCCGGAAGAGCGGACCCCGGTCGAGGACCTGGTGCAAAAGGCGTATGCTAACCGTCCTGAGATCGAGCAGAATATTCTGAATCTGCGGAACAATGAGATCACGCTCAGAGCAACCAGGAATAATTTGTTGCCCACGGTAGATCTGTATGGCTTCTATGGCGCTGCTGCGCTCGGCGGCTCGAAGAGTCCCTTTTGCCAGCCTCTTTTTTGGCCCCGAGGCCTGCGATGTTCCCACGGTGGGCTACGGCACGGTCTTCACGAACCTGTTTAACAGCTCGGGCCCGGACAAGGGAGCCGGCGTAAACGTGAATATCCCGCTGCGGAATCGCACGGCGCAGTCGCTGCAGGCTCGCGCCCTGCTCGAATATCGACAGGCGGAAATGCGGCTGCAGCAACTCTATATTCAGGTGCGGATCCAGGTCATCAATGGGCAGTATGCGCTGACCAACGACCGGGCCGCGGTGCAAGCCGCGCTGGCTGCCAGGGAATACAATTTCCAGTCCTACCAGGCGGAGGAGAAAAAGCTGAGGCTGGGTGCATCGACGACGGCGAATGTGTTGCAGCAGGAACGCAATCTCGCTACGGCTGAGAACAATGTCATTTCCACCGAGGCCACATACGCTACAGATCGTGCCTCGCTGGAACAGCTTCTGGCAGAGACGTTGGATCAATATGGGATCCAGCTCTCGGACGCAGTGAGCGGCACGGTCACCAAGGAACCGATTATTCCCGGACTGGAACCGGCAAAGGCTGCACCGGAAGCGAACGTACCTGGTCAGCAGCAACAATTGCAGCACACGGAGCAAATGCCACCACTGCCGGTGATGCCGCCGCAACCCAAACTGACTCCGCAGGAGGAGCAGAACCTGCCTCCGGAGCAGAATACGCCGCCACCCACTAACCCGCCGGCGCCACCGCCACAGTAGTTGTTGCTTGTGAGCGCTATCTGGCACCTTGATGGTGCCAGATAGGAGCCGGCGGATCCTGGACCTCCCACCATGGGTCTTCAGGATCTGGACGGGCTGCCCCAGTGTTCGCTTCAGCGTACATCGAGCCGAAAACGGATTCTTCAAATGCTTTCACTCCATGCGCAAGGACTCTTTCCTGGTCGCAGCTTATTCGCCTAGTAGAGCGTTGGAAGGGGCTGCGCCCGGCTTTGGTTCGGACCCATGTACGCTGGAGCGAACTGGGGCTTACCCGTCCAGGGCACCAGAGGGCTTCTGCTCATCCGCTCAACCGTAACGCAGTTGGAAGAACTGCCACTCAGGCCCCAAAGGAAAGTCCCAGCGACCGGGCGACGCCCTGGATATATTCACGGCCCTGGGTGTACTCCTCTTCACTGTGAAGATGTTCCAGCATGAGTGGCGCATCTGTTCCAAGTTGCGACAGTTCTTGCAAGATCGTTTTGTAGTCGATCAAGCCGGTTCCAGGAACTACTTCCTGGATCCAGACCTGGACACCTGGTCCCCACTTGAGATCCTTGGCGTGACAGGACTTTATCCAGGGACCCAGTTTGCGAAAACATTCGCGGATGCCGGCGCTGTTGTTGTACAAGCGAACCGGACTGTTCATGGTGTTGCACACATCCAGATGAACCCCGAAGGCCTTCCGGTCAACAGCCTTCACCAGTCTGAGGTATTCGTCCGGGGAAGTAGGGAAACTCCAGGGCATCATTTCAATGGTGAAAAATGTCCGTTGGGGCTTCACTGCATCAATCAGCTTGCGACAATTTTCAACCGTAGCGTCGACAAATTCCTGGCTCAGGTTTTTGGGGTTTTCGCCGTACCAGACGGCCGGATCATACGAGCCGGCGATGTCGACGCAATTTCTCGCACCAAGCACTTCGGCGAGGGCGAGCTTTTCGGTGACGTAAGTCATGTTATCCCGGCGTTTTTGGGGGTCGGGATCGAGCATGTTTTTCCACGCCCCCACTTCCGCGATCACAACGTCGTGACGGGCAAATTCCCTGACCAGGCCCGCGATGCGGTCTTTGTCGTTTACAGAAAGATCGGCCGGGGCATAGGCGGCGCGATAGCCAAGATCACGATGCGCTTTGGCCAGCACGGCAGGATCATCCGATTTCACGAAGATCGGCCCGCCGAGCCGCATCGCTTTCTCCGCGGTTCGAAAAGCGCCCGCGCGGCTCGCCACCGTCCCGGCAGCGACGACCGCTGTCCTGGCCAGGAACGCCCGTCTGGAAACGCTCCCCAGCGGTAACATGACTATCGTTCCGAGACCTGGTCCAGCAAGGAAAAGAACTCGGGGAAGGAAATTGCCGCGGCGTCTGCTCCAACGATCAGCGTCTCCCCCTCGGCACGCAGAGCAGCCACGGCGAACGCCATGGCAATGCGATGGTCCCCGTCCGAATCGACCTCGGCCCCACGCAGCTTTTGGCCCCCCGGCACATCGAGACCGTCCTCGAATTCCTCGACTTCGGCGCCCATGGCGCGCAGATTTCTCGCCATCAATGCGATGCGATCACTTTCCTTGACCCGCAACTCCCGGGCGTCGCGAATGCGGATACCTCCGCGAGTGTACGGGGCAATGGCCGCCAGTACAGGCAGCTCATCGATCAATTGCGCCGCCAGCGATCCCCGGATCTCCGTACTGCCCAGACCCTGTGCAGGCGCGGTGAGCTGCACGCTGCCGATCAACTCGCCCTGGTTCTCTTCCAGGTTCAGCACGTTGATCTTCGCTCCCAGGGCGGTTAATACATCGAGCAGCGTCGCCCGGGTGGGATTCATGCCCAACTGGTCCAACACCAGGCTCGATTCCGGGAACAACGCGGCAGCGCAGAGGAAGAACGCAGCCGAGGACATGTCGCCCGGTATCGTGGCTTCGATCCCGTGCAGCTTCTGCCCGCCCTCGATGGCGACCGAATCCGCGGTTCGCCGGATCTCGGCCCCAAATGCGCGCAAGGCCAGTTCGCCATGGTCGCGGGTGCGCACCGCCTCGCTCACGGTGGTCGTACCGCCGGCCTGCAATCCGGCGAACAGTAATGCGGTTTTCACCTGGGCGCTGGGCACCGGGGTGCGATAGGAAATTCCCTGCAGCTTCGCGCCCTGGATCCGGACCGGGGCATGGCCGTCGAGTAAATCGATGGTCGCGCCCATCTCCAGGAGCGGCTTGCGCACGCGCTCCATGGGCCGCCGGTTCAAGGAGGCGTCTCCTTCCAGGGTGAACGCCCCGGCCTGCGCCGCCAGCAATCCGGTCAACATACGCATGGTGGAGCCGGAGTTGCCGCAATCCAGCACCGCGCCGGGTGGAGTCAAGGCGCCGGCGCAGCCCTGGACCTCGACCGTATCTCCAGTGCGAGTCACCTTAGCGCCCAATTGCCGCATGCAGTCGAGACTGCTCGCGCAATCCGCTCCGGTAGAAAAGTTGTGAAAGCGGCTGACGCCTTCCGCCAGCGCGGAGAGTAGGGCGTAGCGGTGGGAGATGCTCTTGTCACCGGGCAGCCGCAGGGTGCCGATCAGGTTGCGTGCCGGGTGAACGGTTCGTTCGGTGGTCTTTTCGATTTTCAGGGTGTCAGCCAATGGGGAAACTCCAAGGCTTATCCTAAACCGGGCCGGGCAGGACCTTCAGCACAACGACGGTTTCGTCGTCGAAGCGTTCGACGCCGCCCTGGAAGGCGGATAGTTCCTGATAGATCGCGTCCACCATCCCCTCAGCAGTATTTTTGATCTGGCTGGTGATCAGAGCGATGAGCCGTTCGGTGCCAAACATCTCTTCCTTCTCGTTAACTGCATCCACGATTCCGTCGCTGAAGAAGATGATCGCGTCGCCCGGGCGGGTGGAGAGGGTGAATTCCTCGTAGCTGACGTCCTTGAACATGCCCAGCGGAAACCCCTCGGCCTGCACCGTTTCCAGCTGGCCCCCGCGACAGAAGAGCGGCTGTACCGCGCCGGCGTTGGCGATCTGCAGGGTCTGCTTCTCGTCATTCCAGACGGCGAAGACCATGGTTACGTACTGGGAATCCATCTTCCGTTCCTGGAGCGAGTCGTTGAGCTGCCTGAGCATGGCGGCGGGAGAGAGGGCCTGGCTGGTAGCCGCGCGCATGATGCCGCTGATCAGCGCCGCATACAGCGCAGCAGGCGCGGCCTTGCCACTGACGTCTCCCATCGCGATGCCGATACATTGATCGTCGTAAGGCAGGAAGTCGTACAGGTCTCCGCCGATGGTCCGCGCGGGCAAAAATCTGGTGGCAAATTCGGCGTGCGGCTTGCGCGGCGGCTTGGGAGGCAAGAGTCGAAGTTGTACGTCGCGCGCCATGTCGAGGTCGTGTTCCAGCCGTTGTTCCTGCTGGGTTACCCGGCTGTACAGCCGGGCGTTTTCGATGGCTACGGCGATCTGCGAGGCGAGGGTCACCAGGGTCCGCTGATGATCGTCGTTGAAGTAGTTGACCCGCACATGCTCCAGGTCGAGTACGCCGATCACCTTGCCCTTGTAAAGCAGCGGTACCGCCATCTCTGAACGAGTCTCGGGATTCACCATGTAATAGCGTGCATCCTTGCGCACGTCTCCGGTGTGGATCAGCCGGCGCTCGCGCACCGCAGTGCCGACCAGGCCTCGATCCAGCGGGACTGTCTCCGAAGGCGCTACCAGATGGCCGAAGCGCACCGCGTATTGAATCTCCAGTACCTGCTCCCGTTCATTTACCAACAGAATGCTGAACATCTGGTAATCGATGATTCGCCGCAGGAGCTCCCCGATTCGTTCCAGCAGGGGATCAAGATCGAGAATCGAGGTAACCTCGCGGGCGATTTCATTGAGCACCGCCAGGGTTTGCGCCTGCCGGGCCACGCGGGTATAGAGGCGTGCGTTCTCGATCGCCTGGGCCACGCGGGAAGCGGTCAGTTCCAGTAAACGGCGGTGTTCCGGTTGGAAATAGCCGACTTGCTCGGATTGAAGATCGATCACGCCGATGACGCGGTTCTTCACAATGAGCGGCACCGCCAGCTCCGAACGGACATCGGGATTGGCGCTGATGTAGTTTTCTTCCAGGCTCACATCTTGCAGCAGAATGGATTCGCGGTGTTCGGCGGCTCGGCCGACGACACCCTTGCCCACTCGGATCCGCAGGCGCTCCACTTCAGGCGTATGGCCGATCTGAAAGCGCATACGCAGATCGTTGGTTCGTTCATTGAGGAGCAGGATGGCGAAGATCTTGTAGTCGATGACGGCGCGCACCAGGTCGGCGGTGCGATGCAGCAGGGTTTGCAAATCGAGGGTGGTGTTCAGAGCGTTTGCCAGCCGGATAAGGAACTCGGTCTGCAGCGGGTCCACTTTTATGCTACCGGGCAGGGGGAGGGCTTCTGTGCTGGGACGGTAATCACCTTCAAACGATTGCGTAGCAAGAGTTTGCGCCGGTTTCTTCACGGCTTCGGCATCGTCTTGGTCGCGTGGAGGAGTCATACAAATACCGAGTCATCATAGATGATTTCGAGACCGGGCTGGTTTTGGGGTGATGACGCCAGACGGAAACGAGGGAAGGTATGAAGAAGTTTAGTTTGGATTTTGCCCCGCCACCACCGACGGGTGCCCCACATCTCGCTCGTTTTTCGCGAGATGTGGGATAATTCCCGGCCTTGGTGGTGGGTCTGGAGCCGCGCCTTTTACAGCCTGCGCTTTGATACTCACGCAGGATGGAGACGCTGGCACTGGCACCGATGCGTGTGGCTCCCGCCTCCAGCATCGCGCGTGCATCGCTGAGAGTGCGAATGCCGCCGGAAGCCTTGACCCCACAGCGATTACCCGCCACACCGCGCAGGATCGCGACGTCGGCCACGGTCGCGCCGCCGGTCGAAAAGCCAGTGCTGGTTTTGAGGAAGTCGGCGCCGGCCGCGAGCGCCAGCTCGGATGCACGCAGCTTCTCTTCCACACTTAACAGCGAAGTCTCCAGGATGACCTTGACCAGGGTACCCGCATCGTGCGCCACCTGCACCACGCCCCGAATATCCTGCTCCACCAGGGCTCTCATACCCGACTTCAGCAGGCCAAGATTCATCACCATGTCGAGTTCATGTGCGCCCAGCTTGATCAACGCCAGTGCCTCTTCACGCTTGGTGGTGGCAAGGTTGGCTCCCAGCGGGAATCCGACCACCACGCCCACGGGCACACCGCTTCCCGCCATGACTGAGTGGGCCAACGATACCCAGGCAGGGTTGACCATGGCACAGGCAAAGCGAAAGGTCGCCGCGTCTTCACAGAGCTTCACTACCTGATCGTGCGTCGCCTCCGGTTTGAGCAAAGTGTGATCGAAAACGGCAGCGAATGCAGTTGCACTTGCCAAAGCAGCCGAGGCAAACCCGGCGACGTCGAAGTATCCAGTGCCGGCATCGAGCTCCGGCTGCAGCAGTTTAGTCGTCATGAAACAAGCTCCCTTGGCCTGGGTAGGCTCCGGTGGGACTCTATGCCCTTATGCTGGCAAAGATCAATGTGAATTTGGTGACTCATCCGGATTAAAAATTCGGATGTCGGGGAGGTTACGAAAGCGTTCCTGGTAATCCATTCCGTAACCGACAACGAAATGATTTGGAATGGTGAATGCGACATAGTCGGCGTCGATCTTTTCCAGGCGCCGCGCCGGTTTATCCAGGCAGGTTGCGATCTTCAGGGTCCTCGGTTTGTGCTGCATCAGCAGTTTGCGCAGGAAAACCAGGGTCAGACCTGTGTCCAGGATGTCTTCGACCAGGATCACGTTTCGCCCCCCGATCGGAGTGTCCAGGTCCTTGATCAATCGTACCGCCCCGCTGGTCTTCACCCCCTTGTAACTGGAGATGGCGACGAAGTCGAAGGTAGTCTCGACGGAGATGCTTCGAGCCAGATCGGCGAGAAAGACGGCTGCCCCTTTCAGGACACCCACCAGCAAAATAGTTTCTCCAGCAAAGTCGTGGCTAATCTGGGCGCCGATCTCCGCCACCCGGACGGCAATCTCGTCCCGACGGAACAACATGTCGTGCTCGTGCTCTCTCATTGGCTCTGTCATTCTTCCACGGATTCAGGCTAAGAGAAAGCGCCCGGCTATACTGTAAAGAACAGACGCCCGCATGTATCCCTTCATTCACATCGGACACTTTTCCATTGGCACTTTTGGCCTCTGTCTCTGGCTGGCGTCGGTCTGTGCCTGCTGGACGCTTTACTGCAATTTTCGACGTTATGGGATCGATGCGGATGCCATCGGCGTAGCTGCCTACACGACCGTGGGGGGCGTGGTCGGGGCCAAACTGTGGCATGTGCTGGAAGATCCCACATTGCTCATGCATCAGCCGCTGCAGGTGCTTTTTGACCGCGCAGGATTCGCCTGGTTCGGCGGGCTGCTGGTTGGTATCGCCGTGCTCCTGTGGCAGGGACGGCAAGCGAAGGTTGGTGGTTTGGGAATGCTTGACCTCGCCGCCCCGGCTGTCTCCGTCGGCTATGGCGTTGGGCGGCTAGGCTGCCTCATCTCCGGCGATGGCGACTACGGTATTCCGACTCGTCTGCCGTGGGGCATGAGCTTCCCCAACGGGCTTGTGCCGACCACGCAGAGGGTCCATCCCACGCCCATTTACGAACTGATCGTCGCCCTGCTGATTGCCGCATATTTGTGGCGGCGGGGGGCGAAGTCTGAAGCGACTCCACGTCTGGGCCAGATCACCGGCGAATATCTGGTACTCAGCGGCGTGGCGCGCTTCCTGGTGGAGTTCATTCGCATCAATCCCCGCATTTATTGGGGTATGAGCAATGCCCAGGTCGCCAGCCTGGGCTCGATCGTCGCCGGTATTTTGCTGATTGTGTGGGCTCGGCGCCGCAGCGCGACCGCCACGGTGAAGGCTGCCGAGGTGATGCCGATCGAAGCCGCGTCTCGGCATTAAACGGTTTCGCGGCAGGCGTACAAGGTGAAACTTTCTTACATGCGGCTTTCAGCAAGAAAAGCCCCACCCCACTGAGGCCCGATTGGGCGCTCTCATGATGAAATTGACGAAATCGTTTTAGACGCGGTTTTTGGTGCGAAAGCGCCCGACTTCGCCCAACCAAAAGAGGAGAAACATGGCTCAATCCGATCAACTCCGAGTCCCCGAACCTGCCCGAACCGACGCCAAATCCTTCGAACTGCTGCGCGTCTGGATCGCACACCAGGATCAGCACATCAGTATGCGTGTGGGCGTCTGGAAGGAACCCGAAGCGTGGGGGATGATGCTGGCGGATCTGGCGCGCCACATTGCGGCTGCCTTCGAGCAATCGGAGAAACGCGACCCAATGGAAATGCTGGCGCGCATCAAAGCAGGTTTCGAGGCAGAGATTGCATCTCCTACGGAGGAGGTCCGTGGCGAGCTTGCCGGTTGAGACATTGAACGATCAGATCATCATCCGTGGTGCACGAACCCACAACCTGAAGAACATCGACTGCGATCTGACCCACGGCAAGCTTACTGTGGTCTCCGGTGTTTCAGGTTCAGGCAAATCCTCGCTTGCCTTCGACACTATCTATGCGGAAGGGCAGCGCCGCTATGTCGAATCTCTTTCGGCGTACGCCCGGCAGTTCCTGGAACGCATCGAGAAGCCTGACGTGGACCTGATCGACGGTCTGGCCCCGGCCATCGCGATTAAACAGAAGAACTCGACCCGCAACCCGCGGTCCACGGTGGCTACAGCGACCGAGATTTACGATTACCTCCGGCTGCTGTTCGCGCGCTGCGGCACCGCGCACTGCATCGTCTGTGGCGGAGTGGTGAGGCGCGATACGGTCGATGAAATTGCGGGCTCAATTCTGGCTTTGGGTGAGGACACACGGCTCTATGCGTTGTTTCCGGTGAGGCCGGCGGCGCTGCCTGAGGTTGAAGTGAAACGGCGGAAGAAGGCGAAAGCCAGCGCCAATCCCGCCCTTCCCAACGATGCGTTCAAGGAACGGCTGACAGAACTGCGCGCGCGCGGTTTCAATCGCCTTTACCAGAACGGTAAGATCGTGGAATTTTCCACCCCTGAGTCGCTGCTCGATCTTGACTTTGGCCAGGGGCTCTACGCTCTGGTCGATCGCCTGGTGGTCTCGTCCGAGAACCGGGCGCGCATTGTAGACGCCACGGAGATTGGCTTCCGCGAGTCAGGAGAGATCGTATTCGAGACGGTCCCCCGTGATGAAGAAACAGAACCCAAACGACTGCGCTTTTCTCAGGCCTTCGAATGCAAACTTTGTCATCGCATTTACCGCGAGCCCGAGCCCAGGCTGTTTTCGTTCAACAATCCGTATGGCGCCTGCGAGCGGTGCCAGGGCTTTGGCAATACGATCGATTTCGATCTCAACCTGATCATTCCGGACAAGCAGAAGACGCTGAACGAGGGTGCGATCGACCCCTGGACTCGCCCCAAATATCGCCCTTACCAGTCAGAGCTCCGGAAAGCCGCGATGCAGCATGGAATTCCCCTCGACACGCCATGGAGGGAGCTGACTGCGGCACAGCAGGCCTTTGTCCTCGATGGTCACGGGGCTTTTCTTGGCGTGCATGGTTTCTTTGCATTTTTGGAGCGCAAGAAATACAAGCTACATGTGCGCGTGATGCTGAGCAAGTATCGGGGTTACGCGGAGTGCCCGGAGTGCAAAGGAACGCGTTTGCGAGCCGAAGCCCGGTCAGTGCGCATCAATGAAAAAAATATCTGCGAGGTTGCCGGCCTCACCATTCGCGAGGCGCACCACCTGTTCGAGAGTCTTACCCTGACCCCGCAGCAACAGGAGATTGCCGGCGGCATCCTGGTGGAGATACAGCAGCGGTTACATTTTCTCGACGCCGTAGGGTTGGAGTACATCACCCTCGACCGGCTCGCTTCCACCTTGTCCGGGGGCGAAGCGCAGCGCATCCAGCTGGCGACTTCGCTGGGCTCCCGCCTGGTGGGAGCACTCTACGTACTCGACGAACCGTCGATTGGATTGCACAGCCGGGATACTGCCAAGTTGATCCGGATCCTCGAAGAATTGCGTGATCTGGGCAATACCATCCTGGTCGTCGAGCATGACCCGGATGTGATTCGCGCCGCCGACTGGCTGGTCGACCTTGGTCCTGGCGCCGGAGAGTTGGGCGGCCGCATCCTGGCGTCGGGCAC
Source organism: uncultured Acidobacteriaceae bacterium (assembly GCA_963717225.1). Taxonomy (GTDB): domain Bacteria; phylum Acidobacteriota; class Terriglobia; order Terriglobales; family Acidobacteriaceae; genus PALSA-350. The sequence continues at coordinate 276,515 of CAVQWB010000050.1, forward strand.
GGTGGAGGAAGTGGAGAGAAATCCTGACTCGCTCACCGGCCGCTACCTGAGCGGGGCACTGACGATTCCAATTCCCACCCGGCGGCGAGAGCGGCGGGAAAAGCTGGTGTTGCGTGGGGCGCGCATTCACAACTTGAACGGGCTCGATGTCGAGATTCCGATGGGCATGCTGGTCTGCATCACCGGGGTTTCCGGCTCGGGCAAGTCCACCCTGGTGCATGACGTGCTGTATCCCGCGGTGTCGCACGCGTTGGGAAAGAACGAGGGCGGCGACCCCTCGCACCTTTACCGCGAGCTCAAGGGAGCGGAGCGGCTGAATGATATCGTTCTGGTCGACCAGGCGCCGATCGGGCGGACTCCGCGTTCCAATCCGGTTACTTATATCAAGGCTTTCGACGCGATTCGGGAGCTTTTTGCGGCGCAGCCCGAGGCCCAACGCCGGGGATATACGGCGGGGCATTTTTCCTTCAACGTGCCCGGCGGCCGCTGCGACGTGTGCGAGGGCGATGGTACCGTTACCGTGGAGATGCAGTTCCTGGCCGATGTCGAGTTGCCCTGCGAAGAGTGCAATGGAACCCGGTACAAGGCCAGCGTGCTGGAGATCAAATACAAGGGTAAGAACATCCACGATGTGCTCAACCTGACCATTAAGGAGGCTCTGCGGTTCTTTACCGGCCAGACCCGGATCCTGGAAAAGCTGGCGGTCCTGGACGAGGTGGGGCTGGGCTATGTTCGCCTGGGACAGTCGGCCACTACGCTTTCGGGCGGGGAAGCGCAGCGGGTCAAGCTGGCGGCGCATCTTTCCCAGGGGCGCAGCGCGGTCGGACGAGCTGCCGGCAACGGACTGGCGCAGAAGGCGGGTAGCCGGGTTCTCTACATCCTGGACGAGCCAACCACGGGATTGCATTTTGACGACGTGAGTAAGCTTTTGACGGCGTTCAAGCGGCTGATTGATGCGGGCGGTTCGCTGGTGGTCATCGAGCATAATCTGGACGTGATCAAGTCGGCGGATTGGGTGATCGACCTGGGTCCGGAGGCGGGTGCGGGGGGCGGCCAGGTGGTGGCGGCAGGAACACCGGAGCAGGTGGCGCAGGTCCCCGGCTCGCATACTGGATATTGGCTGGCGCTGGCATTGGCGGCGCAAGAGGCGCGGGCTGCGCAATGAGGCTCTTCCTTTACCTCCTGGCCGCTGTGGCGCTGTTGCCGGCGGGCGGGCAGGCGCAGAATCACCTCCCGCCGGGGACGCAGGCCCCGGACAGCGGGACTGGACCCCCGGCCCAGGCTCCATCTCAACGGGACGCGGCTGAAAGCAAGATAGAGCAGAAAGACTTTGGGGGGGCCCGGCCGTTGCTGGTGAAGTACCTGAGCCAAAATCCGGGAGACGCCCGCGCGCTCTTCGATCTTGGCTATGTCGAGGATGCAGCCAGCCATGAGGATGCGGCCGCCGCCGACTACCGTAAGGCCATTGCCGCGAACCCTAAGCAGTTCGAAGCGCGGATGGCGCTGGGGCTGTTGCTGGCCCATCAGGGCAAATACGATGAGGCTCGGGAACAAGTGATGCAGGCGACCTTGCTGACGCCGGAGCCGCCTAACCCCGCAGCCCAGGCGGAGGCGTTCCGGACCCTGGCGAGGCTGGACCGCAGCAACGATCCGCCGGCGGCCCGAGATGCGTTAGTAGCCGCGCTCAAGCTCAGCCCCGAGACCCCAGCGGACCTGCTGTTGACGGCCCAAATTGCCGAAGCGAATGGAGACGAGGAGTTGGCCCAGACGGCCTATCAACGATTGCTGGCCGGACACCCGGCGCCCTCTGCCAGCGAAGCAGCGGCAGCGACCGGCGGTTTGGCCCAACTGATGATCAGACAGAAGAAATACTCTGACGCCGAGCCGTTGCTCAAGAGCGCGCTCGGACGCGACCCTCGTGACCCGGCGCTGAATGCCCAACTGGCAACGGCCCTGCTTGCCCAGGGGAAGAATGACGAGGTGCTGCCGGTGTTGGAGACCCTGCGCCAACTGGAGCCGGGTAATGGCGCCGTCGACCATATGCTGGCCGACGCTTATTCCCAATCCGGGCATCCCGAAAAGGCAGACCCGATCTACGCCAGGATGGTGCTGGCCAACCCAGGCAATGAGGATATCCTTGCGGCCCAGGGCGAGAACCTGGTCCGGGAGAGGCTCTATCCACAGGCCCAAGGCGTGTTTTTGCGCGCGGTCAAGCTGAAACCGGACGACGGGGACGCCTGGAGTGGCCTCGCTTTTGCCGCATCTCAGAACAAGCAGTATCAAGTTGCACTGGATGCTCTTTCCATGAGATCAAAATATCTTTCAGAGACTCCAGCTACCTACTTCCTTTGGGCAACCTGCTACGATAACCTGCATCTGTCAAAATCAGCGCAGGAATACTACCGCAAGTTCCTCACTGCCGCAGACGGAAAATTCCCCGACCAGGAATGGCAAGCCAAGCATAGACTCGTTGCTCTTGGTGGAAGTCATTAACGTAAGACGTTCCGTAAGCCCTCTGAGAGGTGCCCTATGCGGTTCGTGGCAACGACCCTCGCCGTCTCTGCTTTAACATTCAGCCTTTGCTGTGCCCGCGCCTACGCAGTCGACGATCGAGTTGTCGATCCCCAGGCCATGGCGGCGCTGATGGCTAAGGCCGACCAGGCTCAACCCAGAGAACAGTGCTTCCTTTACGCCGAGCTGGTACACGACATGACCGAGTTGGCCGGGCAGCAATTCAGCTCCGGTGACGAAGATCACGCTTCGGCGACTTTGCACCTGGTGCAGAAATATGCGGAAAAGATCCACCTGGGTGTCGCCGCGGACGGCAAGAAGATAAAGAATGCCGAGGAGTTAATGCGGCATACCTCATTTCGCCTGACCGGCATCCTCAATGCCGCTTCGTATGACGATCGGCAGGTTTTGCAGGCGACACTGAAACAGCTGGAGCAGGTACAAACCGAGCTGATGATGCAGGTCTTTAAGAAATAGAGATTTGAACAAGACCGTGGCCATCACGGGCGTTTGCATGCTGCTGGCGATTGCGCCGGCATTTGCCCAGTCCAGGAAAGATCCCTTAACCCCACAGCAAATCGAGGACGTCCGGGAGGCTGGAGACCAGCCACTGGAGAGGGTCAAGCTGTTCGTAGGTTATGTCGACGAGCGGGCCAAGGAGATCCATACTCTCAACGCGGATGCCGGCGCACAGAACAAGAATGTGCGGCTGCACAATCTGCTGGATGAGTTCACGCGCCTGTGCGACGAGCTTCAGGACAACATGGACAACTTTGATCAGCAGCACGCTGACCTGCGTAAGGTGCTGAAAGAGATCGTCCCCAAGACCGATGAATGGGCTAAGGTCCTGAACGAGCCACCACCCAGCGCCCAATACGACTTTGTGCGCAAGACGGCCATCGATTCCAACCAGAGTGCGCATGAGGCGGCCACGCAGATGCTGGCCGACGAAGAGAAATATATTGCTGAGAAGAAGAAAGAGGAAAAGGAGCAACAAAAAGAGGAACAAAAAAGGTGACGGTTTTTCGCGCCAAGTCCTGCTAGGCTGAAGGCGGTGAATTCCGAATTGCACTCGCTGTTTGCAGAAGAGTATCGTGCCCTTCGGCCGCGTGCTCCGATCCCTTTTCTTGAAGTCCGCTTCCGTCGTTTTACCAGTCTGAACACTACCATCCGGTTGCGCGAGGGCCGGGTGCACGTGCATTTATCGGATTTACTGGAAGGTGCGCCGGAAAGTGTTCTGCGAGCCATCGCGCATATTCTGTTAGCCAAGCTCTACCGCAAACCCCTGAGTGCCATGCAAACCAGCCGCTATCGCAGATTTGCTGCCAGCGAAGCGGTGATCCGGCAGACGGAGTTGATCCGCCAGTCGCGCGGCCGTAAAAAAATGCTCGGACCGCAGGGGCAGTACTACGACCTGGACGAGGTTTTCGAGAGCCTGAATCGCAGGTTTTTCCACGGATTGATGGGCCGGCCGCTGCTTACCTGGAGTGGGCACATGGCTAAACGTAGCTTGGGCCACTACGATCCGGCACACAACACGATTGTGGTGAGCAGGGTTTTCGACCGCAAGAACACGCCGCGGTACGCGGTGGAGTATCTGCTTTACCACGAGATGTTGCATTTGAAGCACCCGGTGAAGGTGCGCGGAGGGCGCCGGTGTGTGCATCCTCGCGAATTTCAAATGGAAGAACGGCTTTTTCCGGAATGGGACAAAGCCAAGGAATATTTGAAGACCATCTGATGCTTAAAGAAGAAAACAGCAGGTCCCTCCACTCCGCTACGCTCCGGTCGGGATGACAACTTAGTTTGGAAATGATGTTGAAGCTCCCAAGCAGAATTGTCATCCCGACCGGAGCGTAGCGGAGTGGAGGGACCTGCTGTTTTCTCAGCCACTCTCCGATGTCAATGGAGTCACCACCTTAACCTTTGTCATCCCGCTTCGCCCCGGGGTGCCGTGGGAGCGTACCCGGATTTCCTACTTCACAGCTCTCACCAGCGCCTCTTATTTGGTTCTCCCTAAAGAGAACCAAATGCAGTTGACCGAAGCCGCAACTCTCGACAGGAAATGCGGGGAAGCCGACCTGTCCCGCCTGCCCCGGCCTGCCGTGGGGCGTGCCGTGGAGGGATCTGCAGTGCGCCCCTCCTGGAAACGCAGCGGTCTACCTTTCCTCATCCTTCGGGCGTATTTCACCCGTCAACTGTGATGGTTACGAATTGCCGGCGCGCTCACCGGTGCCTCTTCTTTACCGCCAAACAAAGCATCAAAGAGCAGGAGAATTCCTCCCACCACGATGGCCGAATCGGCAACGTTAAAGTCGGGCCAGTGATAGTGAATGATGTGTACTTCCAGGAAGTCGATGACATAGCCGAAACGCATCCGGTCGTACGCGTTACCCAAAGCGCCACCGAAGATCAGCGCCAGGGCAATCGTGGTTGCAGTCAACTTACGGCCCAGCTTCATCAAAGCCACCAGCACAGCAACAGCCGCGAGCAGAGAAAAGACCAGCAGCATCCAGCGTACCTGGGCAGGCGAACTCGAGTCGTTGAAAAGGCTGAACGCCGCGCCTGGGTTCTCCACATGGCTGATGGCGAAAACGTGGGGAATCACCTGCAGGTCACTGCCCAGCTCGATCCGCGTGGCCGCCAGCCATTTCGTGACTCGATCGGCAGCAACGACGAGCAGCGAAAGAAACAGCAGCCATCCTCTTGAATCTCTGGTGGTCATTCGCTGGAGCCGCTTTCTTGCGGCGGAAAGCCTATCTCTTCGAGCGCCGCTGAGCAACGTTCGCAAACGGTTGGCCAGCGCCAATCCTCACCAACGTGCACCGAGTAGTTCCAGCAACGCTCACATTTCTTGCCGTCTGCCGGGCGTGTGGTCGCGATCACTCGCGGCGACGGCCCGATCAGTACTTCCACTTGGGACACGTTCAACAGTTCCTTCAAGCTTCCCTGGTAGCGCTCGAGTAACATACCCAGCTCGTCCGGGACTTCCAGCACCAACCGGGCATCGAGCGCCTTGCCAATTTGCTTGGCCTTGCGCGCATCCTCCAGGCTTTTGAGGGCCTCGTCACGAACCGAAAGCAGCGTTGCCCAGTCGCTCATGAGCTCAGCATCGATGGTAGCTGCGAGACTCTCAGGCTTGGGGAATAGCTCCAGGTGCACGCTGCATAGCCGGTTGCCGACTTGCGGCATGTAGTGCCAGATCTCGTCCGCGGTAAAGCTGAGCAGCGGCGCCACCAGGCGGACCAGCGCCTCGGCAACCATCCACAAAACAGTCTGTGCGGAACGGCGGGCGGGATTGTTGGGCGCGAAGGTGTAGATCCGGTCTTTGACGGCATCAATGTAGAGCGCGCTTAGCTCGGCCACGGCGAATTCATTCAGCGCGTGATAGATGCGATGGAATTCAAAATCTTCATACCAGCCCAGGATCTTTTCCGTGAGCTCGCGAGTCCGGGTGAGCATGTACCGGTCGAGCGGAAGCATATGCTCCCAGGCGACCTGATGCTTCTCCGGTTCGAAGCCCTTTAGGTTGCTCAACAGAAAGCGAAAGGTGTTGCGCAGCTTACGGTAGGTCTCCGAGACGCGCTGCATCAGGTTTTCACTGGCCGCTACATCCTCACGGAAGTCGACTGAGGCCACCCAGAGACGGACGATCTCCGCGCCCAGACGTTGCGCGATGTCGACTGGATCGACGCCATTGCCCAGGCTCTTGGACATGGCGCGCCCCTGCTCATCGAGCGTCCAGCCGCACGTCGCGGCCATACGATAAGGCGCGGCGCCACGAGTACCAATGGCGCAGAGCAGGGAAGACTGGAACCAGCCGCGATGCTGGTCGCCGCCTTCGATGTAGAGATCGGCGGGCCAGGGGAGATCCTTTTCGATGCCCAGAACAGCCGCCTGGCTGGAGCCACTCTCGAACCACACGTCGAGAATGTCCATCTCCTTCTTGAACTTGGCGGTTCCGCAGGAGGCGCAGGTCGTGCCCGGAGGCAGAATTTCCGCTTCCTCGTGCACGTACCAGGCATCGGCCCCCTCTTTGGCAAAGAGGTCGACGATGCGCCGGTTGACGGCCGGATCGTTGAGCGGCTGTCGGCACTTTGTGCACAGAAAGACCGCGATGGGCACGCCCCAAATCCGCTGGCGCGAGATGCACCAGTCGGGGCGAGACGACACCATGTTGGAGATACGCTCCTTGCCCCAGGCGGGATCCCATTTCACCCGGTCAATCTCTTCCATAGCGCGTTGGCGAAAGGTGACGGCCGAACCATCGTGGTGAGTCATCGGCGTTTCCATGTTGATGAACCACTGCTCGGTGGCTCGGAAGATCACCGGCCGGTGACAGCGCCAGCAATGCGGATAGGAGTGGTATATCTCGGTTCGCCCCATGAGGGCGCCTCGTCCCTCCAGCAGGGCAATGATGGGAGCGTTGGCTTTGAAGACGAAGAGGCCGTCATATTCAGGCAATCCGTTACGTAAGTGCCCGCCATCGTCCACGTCGCATAACTGGCTCAAGCCATAGCGTGCGCCGGTGGCGAAGTCGTCTACCCCATGCGCGGGTGCGGTGTGGACAGCACCTGTTCCCTGGTCGATGGTGACGTAGGTGGCCAGGACGCCAAGTACCGTCCGTTCGAGGAAAGGGTGGGCAAAGGTGACCCGCTCCATCCGTGAGCCGGGAAAACGAGCGATCTCATGGGCGCGTTCCAGCCCGCAGGCGGCCCGGGTGGCCGCCGCCAGGGCCTCGGCGACGATATAGACTTCGCCGTCCTGTTCCAGGGCGACATACTCGAAATCGGGATGGAAGGCCACAGCCAGCGAAGCGGGGAGAGTCCAGGGCGTCGTGGTCCAGATGATGGTCGATACCTGCTTCCCGCCCAGCCGGACATCGATCGCCTCAGCAGGGCTGGTGAGCCGATAACGCACGTAGACGCTAGGACTGGTGTGCATGTCGTACTCGACTTCGGCTTCGGCGAGTGCGGTGCGGTCATGCATGCACCACAAAACCGGTTTCAGGCCCTTGTAGACGAAGTCTTTTTCCAGGAAGCGGAAAAACGTCTCGATGATCTTGGACTCATACTCCGGCGTCATGGTGGAGTATGGGTGACCCCAGCGGCCGAAAATGCCCAGACGCTGAAATTGCGTTCGCTGCAGGTCGAGATACTTCTGGGCATACTCGCGGCAGGCCCGGCGCACGGCGATAGCCGGCATCTCTAGCTTCTTGCGGCCCAGTTTCTCGTCGACTTTGATCTCGATGGGCAGGCCATGGCAATCCCAGCCCGGCACGTACGGGGCGCTGAAACCGGCCATAGTTTTTGACTTCACCACGAAGTCTTTCAGGCATTTGTTGAGGGCATGTCCCAGGTGGATCGGCCCATTGGCATAGGGAGGGCCGTCATGCAGCACATAACTGGGAGCATCCCGGCGCTCCGCGCGGATCTGCTCGTAGATTCCGTCCTGCTCCCACGCGGCCAATCGTTTGGGCTCGCTTAGGGGTAGATTTGCCTTCATGGGGAAGTCGGAGTGGGGTAGGTTTAGAGTCGCCTTGAGTTCGGGCGGGTCCGGCATTATGTCTCCAGTTGAAAGGAACAAAACTCTATTGTATCTTTGCGGCAAAAGTTGACGAGCCGCTTACCTCCGGGCCAAAAAAGGTGTCTAATACTTTTTAATGGATTTTCAAACGATATGGGCTACGTATTCTTGGAGTAGCGACAAGCCGGACGTTAGTCGTTCATAATGGGGAGATAGGCGGAGAGAGGCTTAGGCGCACTCTTTTCTCACAAGTTCTATGGCCAATCAGGTTTTGTTACCTCCGGACTTGGATCAACGGGATCAGCCAAGAGAGCCCAAGCTGCTCGCCGAGATCATTGATGAACCGGCGTGGAAGACGATTGCGGGCAATATTTATGACCTCCTGTATCCGAGGAAGCTCCCGCCGCTTGTACTGACGTCCACACCCATTCCCGTCATCGACCCGATGGAGGAGAAGCGCACCAAGGCCTCCTCCATTATCTCTATCAGCCTGCACGTGATCATTATTGCGGCGATCCTGTGGGCTTTCCTCGTGGTGAAGAAGGTTGTGACCAACAAAAACCAGCAGGTCACCAACATCGACGTGCCGCAGTACATGCCGATTGCCCCCAAGGGACCGCAGATGGGCGGCGGCGGTGGTGGCGGCTCCCACGACATTTTGCAGACGCCCAAGGGCAAGTTGCCTAAGTTCGAGGAGCAGCCGATCACGCCCCCGATGGTGATCAAGAACGACCATCCCAAGCTGCCGGTCGATCCTGCGATCATGATGCCCAAGGACATCCAGTTACCTACCAACAACCTGCCCAACCTGGGAGACCCACGTACCAGTGTGGTTGGCCCTGCTTCGAACGGTAGTGGAAGCGGCGCCGGGATGGGCACGGGGTCTGGTGGCGGCATCGGGTCAGGCAAAGGTAATGGATACGGTCCCGGTGAGGGCGGAGGCTATGGCGGCGGTCTCTACCACGTGGGTGGCGGCGTTTCAGCCCCGCAACTGGTGTTTGCGCCGGATCCCGAGTTTTCTGACGAGGCCCGAAGGGCGAAATACCAGGGTGTCTGCGTAGTCTCGTTGATCGTCGACGCACAAGGCAACCCGCAGCGGGTTCAGGTGGTGCGCCACTTGGGCATGGGTCTGGATGAGAAGGCGGTCGAAGCGGTGAAGCAATATAAATTCAAGCCCGCAACGCTGCAGGGAAAACCGGTGCCTGTGGAAGTAAACATCGAAGTGAACTTCCGCATTTACTAGATATTTGTCCTTCAGAAAACGTCGCTACATGCAGGCCGCTAAAAAAGGTCATGGTTCTCCGAAACAAAAGGAAGAACGTACCCCAGGTCCTAAACAGACTGCGGAAAAAGTCTGATCGGGCAGGAATGCATGCCCCAGGGGCTAAACAGCCTGCGTGAGAACCACCTCATTTCCAATCAAGTCTCTGTCTTGGCCACGGATCCTGGGTGCCCCACATCTCGCTCGTTTTTCGCGAGATGTGGGATACCACGAACCTCAACCGGTCGCCTCCACAGGATGAATCGAAATCCTGTGACGTCTTGAGGGTTAAAGTTACAAAGTTAGGGCTGCGGGATCCCACATCTCGCGAAAAACGAGCGAGATGTGGGGCACCCAGGGTCCGTGGCCAGGACGGAGACTTGATTGGAAATGAGGTTCTCACACACCCTCTGAAGCCCATACCTTCGGCCTTGAGTTTTTTGCAGCCTGTTCAGCCGTGCCCTTCGTGCAGAAATATCTCCGCCTCCCCGTGAGGCCCGTACCCCTTCTCCGCCAAGTCTCACGACACCGCCATTACTGTGCGGCAAAGAGGGACGCCGGGATTTCCTGCTCACTCGATAGCATTGCTTTCCATGGATCTTTCCGCAGCCGTTCGCTCCAGTCTGCGAACTGGGCAATGAGGAACTGAGGCGCCTTGGACGACTTGAGCTCAGTCCACTCCAGGGGCAGCGCAGCAGCCATGCGAAGGCGAGCCCGGCTGGAGTAGGGAGCCACTGCCGTTGCCTCCCGCTCGTTACGCAAATAATCGACAAAGATCTTGTTCTTCCGTGCTGCCTTGGTCATTTTACTGATGTAGAGTTTGCTGTTGTCTTTCTCCATCTGCAGAGTGAACTCATGGGTCAGGGCTTTGACCTGTTCCCACTCGAGAGTTGGGCGGATGGGTGCAACGACGTGCAGGCCTTTCCCGCCCGTGGTTTTTACGAAGCTCTGTAGGCCCAATTGCTTCAGGCGTTCCCGCACCTCCTGCGCGCTTTCACAAAGCGTTGGCCAGGATACCGCCTCGTCGGGATCGAGATCGAAGATGATGCGGTCAGGGTGCTCCAGATCGGCATTGGTCGATTGCCAGGGATGTATTTCCAGCACATTCATCTGTGCCAACCCGGCCAGCGATTCATTTCCTTGCACGGTTACATAGGTCTCTACGCCCTTGCCTTTCCGGTCGGGGATCTCGACACCGTCGATCCCGGGAGGCATTCCCGGTCCCAAATGTTTTTGATAGAAGCATTTTTTCCCGGCGCCGTTGGGGCAGCGCACCAGCGAGAGGGGCCGGCCGGTGACGTGGGGCAACATCAGCGGGGCAACGGCCAGATAGTAGTCGATCAAGGCCTGCTTGGTGACCCCGGTCTCCGGATCGACAATCTTGTCCGGGTGAGTGACCTTGAAGCCGAGCTGGCGTGGAGCGGCCGGGCTTGCTTTCTGGGGTGGCGCAGTCTTTTGCGGCGGCGCGGCCGGTTGCGAAAGGCTCGGGTCGGCTACTTCCCGGCGCACTTCGGTGGCTTTCTTGTCTTCCCGCAGGCCCTTGAAGCTGGCTTGCCGCACCAGATTGTCGGTGGTCCAGGTGCTGAATTGTACCTCTGCTACCAACTCGGGCCGCACCCAAAGGGCACCCTTGGCGGCCGAGCCCGGTACCTCCTCAAACGGCATTTCTTTTTGCCGCATGGCCTCTAATTGCTTGCGCAGCTTGTGCGAAGTGGCGTGGGTGAAACCAGTGCCGGTCCGTCCGGCATAAATCAATTTCTTCTCGTCGTAATGCCCGAGCAAAAGAGCTCCAATGCCCTCGGTTCCATTGGTGGGCTTGGTGAAACCCCCAATCACGAACTCCTGCCGGTGAACACACTTGATCTTGATCCATGACTTGGTGCGGCCTGAGGTGTAAACGGCATCGCTGCGTTTGGAAATGATGCCTTCGGCTCCTAACTTGCAGGCTTGGTCAAAGATGGGTTTGCCCTCGGTCTCGATATGCTGGCCGTAGCGGACGATGTCATGTTCCGGCAGGCTATCAAGCATCTGGGCCAGGATTTTCTTGCGCTGGGTCAGCGGCTCCTGGCGAAGATTATGCCCATTGAGGTGCAGTAGATCGAAGACGAAGTAGGAGAGGAAATGCTTTGCGCCCTCTTCAAACGCTGCCTGGAGGGCGGCGAAGCTGCTTTGCCCGTGTTCGTCAAGCACCACGACCTCTCCATCCAGGATGGCGCTTTCCACAGAGAACTGGCCTAACTCGCGCGCGACCGCCTTCATGCGGTGCGTCCAGTCGAGCCCGCTGCGGGTGTAGAGGCGAACCTTGCCGGCTTTGTCGATGTGCGTTTGGATACGGTAGCCGTCCAGCTTTAACTCATGAACCCAGTGTTCTCCAACCGGCGGCGTGGGTGCCTCGGAGGCCAACTGCGGCGGAATAAACGCCGGCAAAGTTTCTTTCTTTCCCGGGAGCACGGACGGGGTGAATGGAACCGGACGTGATGGTTTTGCCGGAGAGCTCTTGCCCGGGCTCGAGGTTTCCGGCCGATTCGACTGCCAAACGTGGTCGCCTTCCCGGGCAATGGCGTCGATGTCACGTTGGGTCAGTACGCTGTTGGGCTCCTTCTCTGTGATCGGCTCGTCGTCCGCGGTCTGTTCGTACTCGTCATGTTCCTTGATCAATAGCCAATTCGGCTTGGCCTCGTTCGCAGCCTTGCCGCCCATGCGCACCAGCACCCACTTGCCGTGCAGTTTCTTGCCATGAAGAATGAATTTGAGATTGCCCTTGGCCAACGCCTGGTCCGCATCGCCCACCGGTTCCCAGGTGCCTTCATCCCAAAGCATGACGGTACCGCCGCCGTACTGTCCCTTGGGAATGGTCCCTTCGAAGCCACCGTAATCCATGGGGTGATCCTCGACCTGCACCGCCAGGCGCTTATCGCCAGGCACGTAACTCGGCCCTTTGGTCACCGCCCAGCTCTTGAGAACCCCATGCAATCCAAGGCGAAAGTCGTAATGCAAGCGGGTAGCGGCATGCTTCTGAATGACAAAGGGCAGAGCCTCTGTCTTGGCTACCGCGCTTGTCTTGCCGCTTGGTTCGGCCGTTTTGCTGAAATCACGCATGGAGCGATAGCGGTCAAGTTGCTCATCGACGAGACCGGAGGACGACAAAGGCTGAGCATGGCCGCGTGCTGAAGATTTTGTAGCCCGAGGCTTAGCCGCATTTTTGGTCTTGCTCGCCATCGCCGCCTCCTCCTAAAAAGAAACTGTATTCCGTGCTATCGCGTTCGACAGCAAGCTGTTTGGAGACGGATTACGCTCCATTTGTTGCCTGGTCGCCACCGCCCTCACGGTACCCTGTACTCTCTCGATAGGAACCTTAACAGACCAGGGGATGAGTAGCGCATGACCGCGGACAAAAACCTCACCGTTGCAACACAGAACGACGTCACTAACTTCCTCGATCTAACCTGGGTTCGGTCCCAATTTCCTTCCCTGACGCAAACCGTCAACGGTCATCCTGTCGTTTTTCTCGATGGCCCCGGGGGGACACAGGTTCCGCAAACCGTGATCGACGCCATCTCTGGCTATTTGCGGGGCAGCAATGCCAACACCGATGGCGCTTTTGTTACCAGCCAACGCACCGACATGATGCTGGCCGGCGCTCGTGACGCCATGGCGGACTTTCTTGCCTGCAATCCGGAAGAGGTGGTCTTCGGCGCAAACATGACCTCGCTCACCTTTGCCATGAGCCGGTCGATTGGACGCGAACTGAACGCGGGCGATGAGATCGTAGTCACTCGCCTGGATCACGGGGCCAATTATTCCCCCTGGTTAGCTCTGGAAGAACGAGGCGTCACGGTACGGGTGACCGAAATCCATGATCGGGACTGCACCCTGGACATGCATGATCTGGCGCGGAAGATCACTAGCCGCACCAAGCTAGTGGCCGTTGGTTACGCCTCAAACGCGGTAGGAACGATCAATGATGTAAAGGAGGTCGTACGCATGGCGCATCGCGTGGGAGCCATGGCCTACATCGATGCAGTCCATTACGCGCCACACGGCCCGATTGATGTTCGGGCGCTCGATTGCGACTTCCTGGTCTGCTCCTCTTACAAATTCTTCGGACCGCACATGGGCGTGCTGTATGCCAAGCATGAGCACTTGATACGCCTTCAGCCTTACAAAATCGCAGCCAACACCCATGCGGTTCCCCTTTCCTGGGAGTGGGGCACGCTTAACCACGAATGCATCGCCGGGATCACAGCCTGTGTGGACTACCTTGCCGAGCTTGGACGACGGATTGATCCATCTTTGTCCAGCCGGCGAGCCCGGCTGCTTACGGCGTGGAAGGCGATTCAGCGCCACGAGAGGATTCTGGTTGAAAAGCTTATGGCCGGGCTCCTGGAAATCTCTGGGCTCACACTGTATGGCATCCGTGATCCTGAGCGCTTCGACAGCCGCTGTCCCACGGTCGCGATCCGTATCGCAGGCCACACGCCATTACGTTTGGCAACCGAGCTGGGACGGCAGGGCTTCTTCACCTGGGACGGGAACTACTATGCGCTGAACCTCACCGAACATCTAAATGTCGAGAAAGATGGCGGATTTCTACGCATCGGGTTGGCGCACTACAACTCAGCGGAGGAAGTGAATCGCTTTCTTAGCGCCCTACGGGAGATAACACAGTGATCAGACCCTACGCCGTCTTGCGGCGCTTGCCGGCAACCAGTTTCAGCTTCCGCTTGGCCGGGGTGGAAGCCGTCTTGGCTGCCTGCTTAGTGGACTTGGGCGCTGGGTTCGCGGCCAGGCTCTGACGCAGGGCAGACATCAGGTCCACCACCTTGCCGCGCGTCTTTGCCGGTTTTTCCCGAGGCAAGGGCTTATTGGCCAATTTCGCTTCTACCAGCTCGCGCACCGCCTCCTCATAGTTATCGGTGAACTTATCCAGTTCCAGCGGATGCGTATACGTCTTGATCAACTGCTTGGCCAATTCAAGTTGGGCGGCATTCTGTTTCACAGGCGTTATCTTGCCAAAGTATTCATCTGGATCACGCAGCTCTTCAGCAAAGCGAAGGACGTACAGCATCATGCCCAACTGTTTGCGATCCGGAGGTGGTGCTAATGCCACCACGTGTTCCCGGCCGGCGAAGGCGATCTCACCCAGCCCAACCATGCCGGTATCCATCATCGCTTGACGCACGACGGCGAAGGCCGTCGCCTGCGGACCTTTCTTGGGGACAACGAAGTAAGGCTTTACGAGGAGCGACGGAGCCAGCTCGTCAGCGGAGGAAAACTGCGCAATTTCCAGGGTATCTTTGCCGGGGATACGAAGTCGTTTGAGGTCTTCCGGTTCGATGATGGCGTACTTGCCCTTCTCGTATTCGTAGCCTTTGACGATGTCAGACTTCTCTACCACATGCTGGTCTTCCCCATCATGCGCCGCTGCGCCATGTCCTTTTCCAGCGATATGCAGGCTTCCTCGCCTGCTACGCCCTGCGCCGGACTCTTCCCCCTCGTCACCGTCGGCGGCAACGTTTTGATAGTGAATGCGCTCCCCGGTCGCCCGGTCAATCTGGTGGAATTGGAAGGGGCGGGCAGAGGTAACGGCGGGATAAATTTCAACCGCAAAACTGACCAGCGAGAGGGAGATTTGTCCAGTCCAATAAGGGCGTGCCATCGAATACCTTGGATGCAGGATGGGGGCATTGTGGCCAGGGAATTTGGCGTTTTTGACCCCGTTTGGTAGTCTGTCTTGGGTACGCATGCGCGCGTAGCTCAGTTGGATAGAGCGTCTGGCTACGAACCAGAAGGTCGGGAGTTCGAATCTCTCCGCGCGCACCATTCGGAATCAACACTTCAACATCCCATTTCATCGCGACGTTTTCGGCTTTCTGCGTCCGGCCCTTGTCAGTCCGGCCGTAGCGCAGGCGTGGGGCGTGTCGTTTCCCGCACCACCACAAACTGGATCACCGCCATACAAAGGAAGTCGATGTGAACATATCCGTCCGCAGCTTTGCCTGGACACAGCGGATAGCCGGGTTGGCCATCGTGTGTTTCTGGATCTCGTTCTGGAACGACCATAATCAGCTTCCCGCAAATGTGGTCGATTTCGAGTGGTGTTTTTTGTTGCCCGATATCCTGTGGATTGTGGGAGCGTTTTGGTTGGCCAGCCATTGGCTGCTGGTTCGCGACCCGCGTGGCGGAATCGCGACTGCAGTCGCCGGCAGTGCGATGGTCTACCTCGGCCTGCTGGATGCGGTTTGTAATCTCCGGCACAGCCAATACACTGGTTCGGTTTCAAGGGGCGCTTTGAATGCGGTGGTCAATGTCGCCTGCCTGTTGTTTGGGTGGGTGAACATTTGGTATGCGACGGCGCAACGTAAGGGAGTTACTTAACTTCAATGAACGAAGAATTGTGGGCCGGGCCGCTCAAGCTACCTGCCTTTTCTTTCGTATTCGCACAGGCCGAATCAGAACCTCGGCTGGTATCCGCAACTGCTTATTCAGTCGTCGAATCATCGCGAGAGACAACGATCGATCTCGACGCAGAACTTCATAGACGCGCGTTCGATTGCCAATAATTCCCACGAGAGCCTTCTTATCTTCGCCCCTTTGTTCGAGGCGAAACTTGATTGCCTCGATAGGATCTGGCATATCGATCGGGAAGTGCGTCTCTTCGTAGGCTTCTATCAGAGTTGTGAGGACATCAAGCCGGTCTCCATTGGCCGTGCCTTCTTCCGCGCCCCACAAACGCTCAACTTCACGGAGAGCAGCGTCGTGGTCAGCTTCCGTCTTAATTGGCTTAACCTGCATATTGAATTGTCCTCACATCGATGGCGTCGTACTCTTTGTGGGTTCCCAACCATTTGATGAACACAATGGACCGCCGGTAATCCACAGCAGCTACCAGGCGATAGGCGTTTCCTTTGATATTGAAAACGATTCGATCTGCTCCGACGATGCTCGCGTTGCCGTAGCTGGCTTTGACGTCAAATGAGGTCCGCCATTTCGCGCGCTTGACCTCTTGAAACCAAGCATCCAGCGCCGTCTTTACGGAGCGTTGGTCTTTGTGCCCTCCCAGGCTTTGGACAAATCGAGTCAACGTGCTCCGGGCAATGATGCGCACCTGAACAAAGGTATCATGTTCCCAAAACGGGTACAAGAAATAGAGACTTCTACGCGATTGCATCACGAGGCGGTAGCCATCTATTCCCTTTGAGGGACGGATCCCCGAGTTCCGCAGCCTGTAAAGCCCGGGCCTACCCAACGCAGGAGTTCTCATGCAGGGGCTAAAGAGCCGTGTGTGAGAACTCTGCTCTAAGTCCCGAAGGGACGTCTGAACTTAGCCCAGGACGACAGTCCTGGGCGTGGAGTTTGTACATTTCAGGAACGAAGGGTAGGTATTTCAACTGAGTTTGGTTTTGAATCAGGGCATGACTAAACAAGCTGCGGAAAGAATGGAAAGCCGAATCCCAGCCCCAAACCGACTCAGACTGGAAACGCGAAGGGTGCCCCAGGTCTCGCTTTTGAGACCTGGGATCCCCCTAGCAAAGGCTAGTCGAGTCCGCCCTAAGGGCTTTCCAGGCTAAACTCCGCGCCCTGGCCCACTTCGCCGCCACCAGCCATCTCATAGAAGCCCCTGGATTTTCTCGCCCACTGAACCCGGGGCCAGCACATCATCAGCTCTCCTCGCATGAGCCTTGATCAGAACTGGAGACGCAGCGCCAGGGTGATCTGGCGCGGTTCCAGGAGGTCCATTCCCAGGGCTCCGTAGTCGGCGTTGCCGTTCTGACCTATCTTGGTGTTGGTGGATCCATCCGGCACCAAAACGGAACTTACACTGTTATTGACTGCGTTGGGAAGGAAGTTGGTCCTATTCCAGGCGTTGGTCGCGTCGGCATGAAGCTCCAGGCGATACCGCTCCCCAAGGTCGAAGGTGCGGGTAATCGACAGGTTCGTATTGGCGAACCCGGGAGCCCGAAGATTGCCCTGCGTCATGGACGATGCGCCCTCGGTGTATTGATCGACCTGGTAGGTGCCATTCGGGAATTGCACGACCGGCTGACTAAACCGATCCGGATTCCACTTGAGATAGGTGAAGGCAGCCGGCAGGATCGTACGCCCGTCGGGCAGGGTAACGCTGGTGTTGCCGTCATACCAATGTTGCAGAGCCTTGGGAACTTCGTTTGGTTCCCCGGGCACCAGGTTGCAGCGTCCGTTGATAGTGCCGCCGCAGTTGGGGCCCCAAGGCTCTCCGCTCTGCAGGGTTATGGCAGAGGCGACCTGCCATTCGCCGACCAATGCGCGCAGTACGGCATTGCCTGGATCCCAGGCCTTGCCCCTTCCGGTGGGCAGCAGATAAGAGACCGCAGCCACGAAACGGTTCGGAATATCGTGTGCCAGCAGGCTGTAGTTGTTGCTCAGGTTGCCGTAATCGACGCCGGCGCCGTTGGAAGAGGCATTGGTTCCTCCAGCCTGCGATTCGGCGTAGCTCTCGCTCCATGGACCGCCGGTGATGCCTATGGTTTTGGACCAGGTGTAGTTCAACATGAGGAGAAGACCGTGCGTTAAGGGGTGTTCCGCGCGAACCTGGAAAGAGTTGTAGTTCGAGCTGCCCTTGCTGACCAGGTCGGTTTGCCCGAGAAGCGCGAGATAGGGTTCCTGGGCCTGCATGGCGGTGATCGTCGCCTGGCCGCTGGATCCACTTGCGTGGCCAATCAAAGCCGGCAGTGGATTGGGAACCTGCACCTGGGATGGATCAGTCAGGCCATTGGAGCCTACCCAGGTATTGCGCCACGATTGTAGGGTAGGGTTGGGGACGTTCCAGACCCCGTTGAGCGGGAAGCCGCGCCACGGCAGATTCGAGCCGTGCGATCCAATGTAACCGATTGAGGCGATCCATTGATCGCCCAGGCGGCGCTCGATAACCACATTCCACTGATCGGTGAGGCCAGTCTTATAGTCAAGCCGGTTAAATATATCGATGCCCCCGCTGGTGATTCCGTAGATAGATGGCACCTGGTTAGGCCCGGCCGCTGGAATGACGATCGTGTTTTGCTCCTGCTCGAAGGTTCCGATCGGCAAGCCGTTGGGGGCAAGCCCAAAAGGATTGGGGTTGGCCCCGGGCGAGAAAGGGCCTGTGCCATAGACCAGCCCGTTGGCGTTGAAACCAGTATTGCTGGGCATATAGATTCGGCCATATCCACCCCGCACCACCGTCTGGTTGTCCAACTGATACGCCGCGCCGAGGCGGGGCGAAATATTGTTCCACTCCGTCTCGTATAAGTTGCGGCTGTATCCGGCCTTACCGGGAAAGGTCACCAACCCCAGGGCAGCCTGCGGGCTGCCGCCACCGACACCGGACGCGAAGGGATTCGGCTGGGTCAGATCCACACTGGACATGCGGTTGTAGCGATCGGTGGGTCCCGGCTGCACTTCATACCGCAACCCCAAATTAAGTGTCAGCCTGGGGGTCGCTTTCCAACTGTTTTGGGTATAGAACGCCACATACTTGGCGGCGAGGGCCACTCGGGGCGAGGTTCCACTGGGCATGGTCCATCCCAGGGCGCCGGTTAATACACTGGCCGCGTCGAAACCCTGGTCCACGGGGCTCGCGATCTGGCTGGAATTGTAACCATTGATCTGGGAGAATTGACCCGTGGCGGAAGCTCCTCCAAAGAGACCGAGAGAGGGGGTCGCCAACTGAAGATCCGTCCAATTGCCCAGGTAGACGCGGTACTCGGCCCCACCCTTCAAAGTCCATTTGCCGAGGACTTTGGTCAAGCTGCCAGTGACGGAGTGGTTGAGCTGTGCTTCGAGTTTGCGGTCCCACTCGTCATCATTCAGGCTGGCATAGTTGGCTTTGTTCGCGTTATCCGCAGCGCTGAAGCTCCCAATGGAAGGTGCCGTTCCGGGAAGCACGGCCAGGCTTTGCACCGGGCTGGGCATGCCATATGCGCCGTAGTCGAACCCCGTTCCCGCCGGGATTCTGGACTGCGTGTGGATATGCGTTACGCCGTAGCGGACGTCGAGGACGGTGGTTGGATTCAGAGTGATGGTGTCGCCGATCGCGCCGTACGGATTATCGTCCGTGGTGAGGCCGGGCCAGTTCATGTTGACAAACGGGCTGTCACCCCATTGGTTGGGCGGCGTGCTGGAACCTTCCGAAACGCCGCCAGTCACGTAAATGGATTGCCGCGCCCCCAGCCGGAAGTCAATTCTGGCGTTCAAGCTATCCCGCACTTCGGGTGTGTTGCCCGTGAAGGAATAATTGTTGTCGCCAAACGGATCGCTGGGAGTGTGGTTTGGCTCAGGGTAGCCCTGCAGCAGCTTGAGTCCGTAGGGGTCTGCATTCGTGACGATCCCGCCAGGATAGATCTGGCGCTGGAAGAGAGTGGTGCTGCCCTGATAGGGCGCCGCGGTGAAGGGATTGTAGATGTGGACGGGCACGGGGTTGCCGCTGACATCCGGGATCATCGTCTGGCTGAAGTTCCCCTGGCGCTCCAGATCGGTCGGGACCTTTCCCAGGTAGGTATCGGGAGTCGAGTGGGTAAGCCGCAAATAAGACAGGAAAAAGAACAGCGTGTCTTTCCCGTTGAACAGCTTGGGGATGATGATGGGGCCGCCGATGCTGCCCCCGCCTTCGTTGAGGCGGTACTTGCTGCGTGGAATGCCGTGGGAGTTGTTGTAGAGCCCGTTCGCATTCAGTGCCTCGTTGCGCAGCCGGTAATTCAGGTCACCGTGGAACTGGTTGGTGCCGCTCTTAGTCGTCATCGAAACCAGACCTTGCGCGTCTCCCACGTCTGCAGCAAAGGTATTGGTCATCACCCGCACTTCCTGAAGTGCATCGGGATTCGGAACCACTGCAGTTTCGTGCCACGCGGCCCCCTGCACCGAGAGACCGTCCAATTGAATATCGTTGCTGCCCAATTCACCGCCGTTGATGCGAAATTGCGACATGGATTGCCGATCCGTGAACCCGACGCCCAATGCCTGGCTGTTGTACATATTGGTGTCGGGCACCACCCCGGCCTGGAGAGTGGCATAGTACAGCGGGTTGTTGTTGATGTTGGGAAGATACGAGATGAGATTCTTGTCCACAGAGCTCTGCACCGTCGGGCTCTCGGTTTGGAGGGCCTGCTCCTCCGACTTCACCACGACGGTGGCGTTGACGCTCCCGGCGGCTAACGGAACGTCCTCGCGCACGGTGGTTGCGCTGCCCATCATGATGCCGGTCTTGCGATAGGTCTCGAAGCCGGCGGCCTTGACGTCGAGCGTGTAGCGGCCGGCCGGAAGATAGGGCGCGGTGTAGTCTCCTTTATCGGTGGTTTTGACTTCCGTGACCACGCCGGTCTCTTCGTTGGTAACCGTGACCGACGCGTTGGCAACCATAGCGCCCGTTTGGTCGGTAACGATACCTGTAATCGCACTGGACTTCACCTGTGCGGATAGGGGGCAGAGGAGGAGGCAGAGGCCCAGAAGAACCCCAAATGCCGCGTACGGCAAGGCTGTGAAGCCCTCACTCCTGGTGCCTCTCGCGCGCTCCCTGGGGGTTGTGTGGGAGCTTGTCTGGGCCTCCTGCCTTTGGAGTCGGCGGATATGCGTGTCACCGTGATTCATGCTCATTTCTGGTCCTCCGTCAAATTCTTACGGCCTGCTGTTTCGTATCGTTATCGTTAAGGGGCGCCGGTCGTGCCGGAACGGAGGCAATGTTCTTGAAGGTTGTGTGCGATGGGCAAGTGTCAGCATGTGTACGAACACTTCTCTTTACGTAAAGAGCTTTTACATGCTATGGTTTAGCCCTCCGCACGGCGGTTCCATCGAAGTGCCTTTGCGAGGCGAACGGCGCCCCTTTCTCGTTCGCGGAAAGCACATTAGTCGATCGGCTGGGGGGTCCTGGTCATGGTTCTGAAACTTCGAACGGAGAGCACACGCGAGAGGGAAGAAGAACTGTTACGAGGCGACAGCCGCTGGGTGCTCATCCAGCGCATCCTCGAAAGTGAAGGCTTCCACCGGGCAACCCAGCTGCGCAAGATTCTGCTCTACGCCTCCAGGGCAGCGATTCTTCGCCCCCAGGATAGCCTGAGTGAAGTCGAGGTCGCGTGCAATGTCCTGGAAAGACGCCTGGATTTCGACCCTGCCACGGACAACATTGTGCGTGCGCAGTTCAGTCATCTTCGGCGGAAGCTGGAACACTATTTTGAAACCGAGGGGAAAGACGAGCCTCTCGTTCTGAGCATTCCGAGAGGGAACTATATCCCGGTCTTTACGCCGGCCCAGGTCCGTGTCTCCACACCCCTGATTTCCGAACCCACACAACGCGAGCCTGCAAGCGTCCCAGCGGAGCCTGCGCCGGTTACCACATCAATTCCCCCCGCGCCTATTCCACCAGTGCTGCGACCTCCGTCATTGTGGAGAAACTGGAAGGTAGCTGCGGCCGTCGTTTTCAATGTCGCTTTTCTCGTGCTGGCGGTTGTTTTTCTGCGAGATCACTCCGGGAGGCCGAAGGATAAAGAAACAACCTCGCCAAACCCGTTTGTCCGGTTCCTCACGCAATCTGAGGGAGATGTCACCGTCGTAGTGCCGGACACATCGCTGGTGATGATTCAGGTGATCCTGGGCGCCAATGTTTCCGTCGCCGACTACATCAGTAACGACTTTCCTCAGGCACAAGCGGCACGGGTGAGAGATCCTGCCATGCGGCACCTCATCTCGGATCTCGGGGTGTATCGGACCACCAGCATAAATGAAGCAATGAATGGCCTGGATTTCGTGGAGACTCTCGAGCGGGCCGGCGTTCACGCCAGAATGCGTTACGCTCGCGACCTGCACGCGCAGGATCTAAGCGAAGGCAACAGCATTCTGATCGGCGGGCCAAGCAGCAATCCCTGGGTGTCGTTGTTTGCCGATCAGACAAATTTCCGGCATGTAGACGACATCACCCAGCGCAAGCACTGCTTCGAGAATCTTCATCCTGCGCCCGGTGAGCAGCTGCGATACGAAAACACCTATTCCGGTCAGGACGTAGGTTATGTAGATGTCACGTTAGTTCACAATCCTTCGCGAAGCGGCTATATCCTGATGATAAACGGCGCAGATATGCAGGCGAATGATGCCGCCTCCCGGTTCCTGCTGCACGGCAGGTTGCCGCCGGCGATGTCTTCAGAACTAAGCCGCAAAGACTTACAGTACTTTGAACTCCTCCTGCGTGGGAGACACATCATGGGAGAAGCCGATTATTCCGTTGAGTCGGTAGCGCTCAGGTGATCCGGGATGACTGCTTCACTGGATCCCCACTCCCATCCCTCAACTCGATGGGGCAGCTGCATTTAGGTGTACGCCTGCAAGTCTAAGTAGACCGGGTCACCCGACACAATCAATCCCGAAGGGACGGGACAGCCTGTAGCCCGGCACGGGAGTGCCGGGTAGGATGGAGTTTCACGTAAATCGAGTCCCGAAGAGGACGACACAAAGGGGAGCCGCATCGGTGTAAACCGAAGCGATAAATCTTTTTCCTGTTCTTCTTACTTAACTTCAATGAACGCAAAGTCGGATAAGACGGTTCGATTGCGCCCGATCTTCTTAGCCCGGTAAAGCGCGCTATCCGCGGCTGCAAGCATTTCCGTATCCGAGACCAAGCCATGTTTTGTAACCGTCGTCACCGCCGCGCCGATACTGACGGTGACGGAGACCATCGACTCATTCACGACGATCGGTCCGTCATCCACTGCGGATCGAATCCTCTCGGCGCCGTGGTCAGTTTGTTCCCGGCTGCAACCGGGGAGTACGACCACGAACTCTTCTCCACCGTAGCGCCCGACTGAGTCATAACCTCGCACCGCCTTGATTATGCGTTGGGTCACTTCTTTCAAGACCGCGTCCCCCGTCAAATGTCCATAGGTATCATTGATGTTCTTGAAGTGATCTATATCGAGTATCAAGAGGCCGGTGGCAGTTTTGGAACGAGCTGCTCGATCCAGCTCCCGGCGTAGCGTCTCCAGAATCGCACCTCGGTTCCACACACCCGTCAGCGTATCGTGGGTTGCCTGAAAACGAAGTTGCTCATGCGCCCGGATTTGATCGTCCTGCAAAGTGAGGATTCGATTACTGGCTCTCAAACGAGCCTGTAATTCACTCTTATCGAAGGGCTTGGTCAGATAGTCATCCGCGCCTGCTTCCAGGCCCCGGACGAGGTCCTGCTTTGCATCTTTTGCTGTCGCGAGAAGTATGTACTGGTAGGGAATCTGGTTTCGTTTGCGAACTTTGCGACATAACTCCAGGCCGTTGATCGCTGGCATCATCCAATCGAGAATAAGCAGTTGAGGCGGGGGTTGATGCTGGAGAATCTCCCAGGCTCTCGCGCCGTCTTCAGCGATCGTGACCCGGTACCCCCAGTTCTCCAACCAACTCTGCAGGATCCTGCGGAACATCGCGTCGTCTTCAGCAACCAGCACCCGTTCGCAGGAACTGCCTGGCCGCAGGAACTCAGTGAGATCTGCGTTGGTTTCGCGGGTGCTGGTCATTCGATCGCCCCTGGCCACCCGGCAACCATCTCCATGTCCGGCTTGGCGCCCAACGTTCTGCGCATCGAGATCAGCACTTCGGAGAGCTCTGATTCAAATGTTGCGTAAAGGCCTTCAGCCAGTCGCAGGTCTGACTTTTGACCGAACTCCTCCATTTCACGTGCTTTCCGCGAGACCTCGGATATTCCCAGGTAACCCAACTCTCCTTTAAGTGTATGGGCCGCTCCTTCTACGCCCGCTGCGTTTCCTTCGGCAATTGCCCGCCGTAAGGTCGCCATGTGTTTGGGTACGTCCTCCAGGAAAATCTCCAGAACTTCATGGAGGAGTTTTTCGTCGCCACCCAATCGTTCCAGGGTGTCGGCCATATTCCAGACAATTCCGCCAGGTACAGTAGGCGGTACAGCATCTTCCTGGTTAGGTTCATGGTCCGGCTCTATGTGGGCGCCAGATTTGGTTTCACCTCGCACCAGGAGGGCGGCAGCCAGGGCTTCTTCGAGTTCCTGGCTGCTGATTGGCTTGGAGACATATCCATCCATGCCCGCTTCGATACAACGCTCGCGATCCCCCTTCATGGCGTGAGCTGTCATGGCGATGATTGGCAAATGCATTCGAGTCTCTCTCTCACTTTCACGGATTTTCATGGTGGTCGATAGTCCGTCCATCTCCGGCATCTGAATATCCATCAGCACCACATCGAAGCGATTCTTTGTGAGCAGCGAGAGAACCTCAATCCCGTTGTTGGCGACTACCGAGGAGTGCCCCAACTTCTGCAGCATGCGCATGGCAACGGTTTGGTTGGTGCGGTTATCCTCGGCCAGAAGAATATGCAGGCCCTTCGGTTGCGCCAATCGCCCACCAGGCATAGCGGCTAACGATGGAGAAGCGGTCTGCGGATGTCCGAGAGCTCGCAAAATTGCCGACAGCAGTTCTTGTTTCCGGACGGGCTTATAAAGATAAGCTTGAATTCCTAATTCTCGACAGCGTTCCGCATCTCCAGCGTGTCCGGCGGAGGTGAGCATGACGACGGTTAACGGCAATATTTCCGGCCTCCGGCGAATTTCCTGGACCAGTCCGAATCCGTCCATATCCGGCATATGCATATCCGTTAGAACCAGCTGGTAGGGTTCTTGCGCTTTGCGGGCGGAGTCCAAATCTGACAAAGCGTGGTCTGCACTTTCCGTGCACGTTGGATGCGCTCCCCAACGGGTCAACAATCCCTGCAGAATTTGCCGATTGGTTTTGTTGTCATCGACTATCAGGATCCTAAGGCCGTTCAACGTTTCGAGCGGCGCCGGCACATCCGCTTCAGCTCCATTGCTACCTACCTTCAATCGAGCGGTGAAATGGAATTGCGTGCCTCGTCCGACCTCGCTATCCAACCAGATTCTTCCGCCCATCATCCCGACTATGCGCGCAGAAATAGTTAAACCAAGCCCGGTTCCCCCATACTTGCGCGTCGTCGATGAGTCCGCCTGCGTGAAGGGAGAGAAGATAGATAACTGCTTGTCTTGAGGGATGCCAATGCCGGTGTCGGCTACCGTAAATTTTATGACTTTGCTTTCATCGCCTTGGGAGTCGATCTCCACTTTCAGCGCTACCTCACCATGAGCAGTAAACTTGATCGCGTTACTCACCAGGTTAAGAAGGATCTGACGCAGCCGTCCTGGATCTCCTGCTACCAGTTCCGGCACATCGGGAGCGATGTCACAAAGAAGCTCAAGCCCTCTTTCATCCGCAGCCGAGGCGAACGTCTTCAAGGCCTCTTCCGCGCAGTTGCGCAGGTTGAAGTCAATCACTTCCATCTCAATCTTTCCCGCCTCGATCTTGGAGTAGTCAAGAATGTCGTTGATGACGATGAGAAGGGAATCGGCGGATAGCTTTACGGTTTCCAGACAGTCCCGTTGCTCGGCGGTAAGCTCCGTGTCAAGCGCCAGCTCGGTCATGCCGATGACGCCATTGAGCGGCGTCCGGATTTCATGGCTCATGTTGGCGAGAAATTCGCTCTTGGCCTGGTTAGCCACTTCTGCGGCATCTTTTGCCGCGCGCATCTGCTGCTCTGCCCGGATACGATCCACCACTTCTTTCTGCAGATCCGCAGTGCGCCGTTCAACCCGCTGTTCCAGTTCGTCTTTCGCGTTCTGTAACGCCAGATCCCGCTGCTCGATTCGCTCCAGCATCTGGTTGAATGAACTGACAAGCATTCCAGTTTCATCATTACTGTGAGCGGCTGCTCGGAGCGAGTAGTTCTCCTCTGCCGTAACCCGCCCGGCGATCTTGGCGAGTTGCACAATTGGGTCACTCACAATACGCAGAAGGCGCGCGGAAATCAGATAAGTGGCCAGAATTGATATGAACAGGACCAAAATGGCGATCTTGGTGTATTCCCAGAACCTGGCACGTATTCCGCTCAGGTCAGAAACGATCGCGATGGACCCGGTCTTGTCACTCTCGAGATATACGCTTCGGAACAGAGCGATGGTTTCTGGCCCGAAGTAGGCCCCATCGGGCGCCGGTGACGGCATCTTGAATTCAGCCCCGAGTTCGGTTCGGCGATACTCAGCAAAGATTCGTCCATGAAGGTCGTACAAGCACGCGCCTAGCACATGGTGTTCGGTTCGCAGGGCCGCCAGCATTTCTCGTCCGGTCTTCTGATCATTGAACGCCAAAGAGGCCGCGGTATTCGCCCCAAGTGTGTCGGCCAACGTCGCCAGCTCGTCCGCGATATCCGCATGAAATCTTTGTCGTTCATAGATGGCGAATCCTACGCAAGCCAAAATGACCGCAAAGACGCTGGAAGTCAGAATCAGCAAGGCAAGTTTCCGCCGAATTGTAAGGTCTCTAAAGATCGTGGGCTTACTTGCCATGGCTTTCTCCCACTACGTGTTGAGCCAGGATCAGCAACCGCGCTCCGATTTTGAGTCTTGCCGATTCGGCTGCGTTCAGATTGATGTCGAAGCGGACCTTGTCCTCCTCCAGCAGAAAATCGATCATTCCACCGGCATCGAGAAAGCCGGCAGTCTCTCCCACGGTGAGAACCGGAGCATTGTGCAAATTCGTCACCAGCATGGGAATACGCTTGCTTTGCGCCTTGCCCAGAAAAAGTATCTGGCAAGCCTGCATATCTTTTGGCTCCCCAAGATGCCGAATGCGAACGACCCGATTGCCGATCGCTTTACCGGCCACCGTGCCCTCCAGCGCCCCCTGAAATGGGTCGTCTCCAAGCGTGCATAGAAAAAGCGAATTGTCTGTACCTGGCTGCGCCTCCAAAGGCCAATCCACAAGTTGAGCAAAATGGAAAATAAAGGCTGCCTTGACTCGGTATTCGTCGGCGGTTGTCTGCGCTCGGCTCCTCTCCCCACCACCCGCGAGTAACAGAGAGATAAGAACAGCAAGTACCGCCACGTAGCGGCTGCCCCTCCAGTTCGATAACGGCCCCGCGGGCGCTACGCCCAGGGCACTGTCGATATGACAGGATGACGTCAAGCACATTCAGAATCGCCACGGGCCAAGAAAA
Source organism: uncultured Acidobacteriaceae bacterium (assembly GCA_963717225.1). Taxonomy (GTDB): domain Bacteria; phylum Acidobacteriota; class Terriglobia; order Terriglobales; family Acidobacteriaceae; genus PALSA-350. The sequence continues at coordinate 303,831 of CAVQWB010000050.1, forward strand.
GCCAACGCAAGCAGGGCCGTCTCGATGGTTACGGTTTGCATGAAGGCTGGCCTTATAGCCCTCCCGGTTTGGGTAAGCCTTGTCGTCTGCGCCAAACCGGCACAGACACTCAATTAGCCCTATCGGCATGCTTTCGGTGTCGCATTATGGTTCTGGAATGGGGAACCAGGAGGACGGAGCGAGGCGGTTACGTGGGGCCCGGGAGAGGAACCGTGCGCGGGTAACCTGCGCGGAGAAGCGACACAACCGCGGCTGCTTCTCCGGGCTTACCGCCGATCGATTAAAGGGCTAAAGAGTGCTGCACAAGTCACAAGTAATGTCCCTGCTGGCCGGTTGAGCTGCCGAACGCTGGCCGAAGGCGAACTGCGAGGGGAGATAGCGCCGCAGGGGCTAACATGGGCTAACCGGATTTCTACAGCCCGGTCTGCGACAAAGCCCGGGTGCCCCATATCTGCCCGGTTTTGGCAGATGTGGGATTCCACAAACCTCAACCCCTGACTGTGCAGGGCGTAGATGGCCATGGACAAAATCTGTTGCTGGTAGAGAGTGATCGGTGGACAGCCGTTGAATCCCACATCTGCCAAAACCGGGCAGATATTAGGGGCACCCGTCACTCGTTACGCATAGAGATCTCACTACTGGCAGCGATTCATTTATTTGTTTACCCAGGGGTCTGTGAGAAAATGCGGGCTAAATGCGGGCTAAAAGCAACGACTCTGATCGCAGTGTGACCTTCGCTCATTTGGCTCCATACGGATGACCGCCTGGTTGGGGGGCGCAGAATCAGGCTTCAGGGCAGGTCTCGTCCAGGCAGGGAGCATGATTGAAAAGGGGAACCCACCTGTCTATTTGGGCGGCAATGCCGCGGCGGGTGCTTCTTTTGGCACGGCGGGTGCGGCCAGTGAGATCTCTTCGACAATGTCGATGCCGGCGCTGCGAAGCAGCTCAGTCACTACGTCCCGGTTGAGCCGGGTGAAGTCGAATTCCACCCGCATCGTTTTCTGTTGTTCGTCGAGCACAATCTTGCGAATCCCATAAACGCCGCGAGCCTTACCCAACGCAATCATAGCCGCTTCCGTCGGGTGCAGCTCGTATCGATACAGAACATCAAGATTGGTCGTCATGAGGTCATCATAACAAGCAGGGGCTGCCTCTACCAGGACGCTTGTCCTCAGGAGGCGGTTGCGTGCCAAGCCTACAAATGGGAAAGGTAGTTCAGAATCTCCGGCGAGGTCCAGTCCTGGGCGCTGATGAACTTACGCCGGATCTTGCCGTGGCGATCGATGACATAAGCTTTCGGGGAAACGAACCGTTCCGTAAAGTGCATTGCTGTGTCGCTGTGCATCGCGAATGGTAGTGAAGTCGACCTGATTTCGATAAGAAACTGGCGGTAGGCTTCGGGATCTTCGTCCACGTCGACACCCAACACGACCAACTGTGGCATCTGGTGCTGCAGTTGGTTGAGCGAGGGGATTTCCTCGATACACGGAGGGCACCAACTAGCCCAAAAATTCAGCACCACTACTTTGCCGCGATAGCTGCTTAGCTGAATAGTGCGGCCGCTATCGGTCACGGTGAAATCCGGAGCCGGCTTTCCGATCTGCTTTGGATGGTCGCCTCGGTCGCAGCCCCCGGCAAGCAGGAGCGAGAACAGAATCACTGAAGGACTGATCCACCTGGTCACACTTTCTATCATAATGACAAGTCGTCCGCGAGCGGTACCCTACCCGGCGATAAGGCTCTCACAAGAGTCCGCGGACCGCGCATGCTCGTTAGGATGAACTCGCACAGCAATTAGCTTATGGATCAGGCTCGCCGGTAGAGCGCGGCTGACCACGACTGCTGTGAAACCCGCAAGGTAGTTACGGCGCAAAACATCAAGCTTACGCCGGCTTTCCGGATTCATCGGTTTTCTGTTACCGATGAGCTCGCGGGTGAGTCGTCGTCCGAATTGGCGTTGGATAAATTTGATGCCCCGTCGATACATGCGCAACTTCTCCGGATCGCCCTGCAGGTACGGCAACTCCTTCCGTAAGACCTCAAGACTCACCACAAACATCCGCTCCGCATTGCCTGAGGCGTTGGCTTCGTGAAGCCGGTACTCAGCCACAGGAGCATCATGCGTAATCAACGGGCTCCGCCGTGCTGTCCGAAGATAAAGCTCATAATCCTCGGCACCCTGCACACTCTCGTCGAAACCTCCGGCCAACTCCAAACCCGAACGTCGGTGCAAGGCAGAGCACGGTGTCTCGATGAAGTTATGCTCCAGGAGTTGCTGATAATGATCGCGTCCCGCAGCATGCTTGTGTGAGTATCCGAGCGCTGTTCCGTCAGGCCCTATATACCTATGCTCACCCACGGCAATCGCGCACTCCGGGTTCTCTTCCAGAACCTTAACCCCGGCTTCGACGGCTTTTGGCAAGAGGCGATCGTCGTGATCCAGAAACAAAACATACTTGCCCTGGCTGTGGACGATTCCGGTATTGCGGGCAGCCGAGATGCCGCGGTTGCTCTGGTAGACGTATCGAACCGGATAGGACTGCGCAATTTCAGAAGTCGCATCGGACGAGCCGTCGTCCACCACAATGATTTCAATGCCCCCGTAAGCCTGTGCCACGACACTCTCCACGGTCTCCGCCAGATAACGGGCGGAGTTGTAACAGGGAATGACCACCGAAACAAGCGGGGTTGCGGTTTCGTGCGGTGGACAGCCAGGAGGTTCCGCGGGAGGCGGAGTGGCGCCGGTAGCGCCCGGAGAAAATGTCACTATACTGCCTCGGTTTTGATTCACATGAAGGACGTATTTGCTACTTTCAGGAGGGAACCCAGGACATCGAAACGGGGGGGAACGGTGCGAAAGCGCGGGCTCCCGTGATCTCTCCGATGACCTATTGTGGCACAGATTACTGTTCAGGAAGATGCGCCCCCGGAACGCTTACTCGCGTTTTCTATAATGTTTTCAAAGGTTTTGGTGTCTTCAAAGTGACACTGCACTGGCGGGACCATACCAACTGCTGGGACGAGATGTGGGAAAGGAAGATGGATGCTTCTATCGGTCATCGTGCCCGCCCGCAATGAGGCCGATGTTCTGCGGCCATGCCTCGAGTCGTTGCTGGCCCAGTCGGAAGCCCATTTCGCATTGGCCGAGGATTGGGAATTGTTGCTGGTGGATGACGGCTCAACCGACGCGACCCGCTCCATCGCGCTCGACCTGCCTCCCGTGACCGTCCTCGATCCTGAGCCCCTCAAGGAGGGTTGGACAGGGAAGGCGAATGCGGTCTGGACCGCGGCCGGAAAGGCGCAGGGAGAATGGCTCCTGTTCACGGATGCGGACACCGTCCACACCGCGGGCAATCTGCAGCGAGCCATCCATGAAGCGCAACATGCTCAGGTGGTAATGCTTTCCTACTCGCCGCGGCAGGTGGTAACGGGCTTCTGGCAGCGCGCGCTGATGCCGCTGATTTTTTCCGAGCTTGCGCTCGCCTATCCACCGGAAAAGGTCTCTGACCCGTCGTCGCGGGTGGCAGCCGCCAATGGGCAATTCATGATGGTTCAGCGAGCGGCATACTTCCAGGTCGGCGGCCACTCGGCAGTGGCAGGCTCCCTTTTGGAAGATGTTGACCTTGCCTTGCTGTTGAAGCGCAGAAAATTCCCCATCCGTTTCCGCTACGCGCCCGATGCTGTCAGCGCACGGATGTACCGCAGCTTTGGCGGCATGATTGAGGGCTGGACTAAGAATCTGGCCCGGTTATTTGGCTATCCCTTAATGATGGCAGCCTGGAGGGGGCTCGATCTGCTCCTGCTTATTGGTTTGCCGGTGCTGCTGTGGCACTTCTTTGCCCTGCCGATTCCTCGTTACGCTCTGGCAGCGGTTTGGCTGAGAGTGTTATGGAGGTTTTACTCCAGGGTGGCGAAATCGAATTTCTCCCCGACCGACTGTGCCCTTTCTGCGTTAGCTTTGCCCCTGTTCTGCCTTTTGCTGGTGGTGAGCTGGTGGCAGCATACGGTGCGCAGCCAAGTGGCATGGAAGGGCCGATCATACTCCACGTAAAAGCGCTCCACGCAAAAGCGATGAATTTAAAACCAGTTAAGTCTCAAGTTCCAAATAATGAATAAGATAGCTGTGCCACCGCATCTTATATGCAGGGGTGAGGACGATATAATCTCAACCAGGTTTTCCTAATGATTTTGCTCACGCGAAAGGCCGAATTCTCCTCTTCTCACTACTACTGGTCCGAGCGGCTGTCGGCGGACGAGAACGTGCGCCTTTTTGGCAAGTGTGCGAATCGAAATGGCCATGGGCACAACTACACCCTGGAAGTGACCGTAGAGGGGGAGGTAAACCCGGTTTCCGGCTTTGTCGTCGATCTGAAGGAGCTGAAAGAGGTGATCAATCGCCAGGTCGTGGACGTGTACGATCACCGGCATTTAAATCTCGAAGTTCCGGAATTCAAGCATGTAATTCCGACCACCGAGAACCTCGCCATCGCCATCTGGAAACGGCTTGAGAATCAAATCGAAGGCGCACGGCTACACCGCGTCCGGGTTTATGAGACGCCCGATTTATTCTCTGATTACTACGGGGAAGCATGAGAGCTTACTTATCGCGCCGATATGTCATAAGCGCCTCGCATCGGCTGTATTCCGAGGCTTACAACCAGGAAAAGAATCGCGCCGTGTACGGAAAGTGCAGCAATCCCCACGGCCACGGGCATAACTACGTCATAGAGGTAACGGTAGGCGGGCAGGTTGATCCTGTTACCGGAATGGTGTGCAATCTGGCCGACCTGGATAGCTGCATGCAAAACACGGTGATTGAGCGATTTGACCACACGAATCTGAATTTTGATCAGCGCTTCGCCAGCCAGGTGCCCACCACCGAGAATTTCTGTATAGCCATTCACGACCTGCTCGCGGAGCACTTTGTTCACGCTGATCTTGAACGAGTGAGGGTGGAAGAGACGCGGAATAATTTTTTCGAGTATGCGGGAAGGGGAAAGCATGGCACAACCAGTCGTCGTTCGTAAGCCTCCGGTCGGCAGGGGGTTGAGCGGATATTCCACCGAGGATCTTTACACTGAGTTGATCACGCGCCTGGGCGAAGACCCAGAACGGGATGGCCTTCTGAAAACGCCTCAACGCACCGCACAGGCGATGAGCTTTTTTACCAAGGGCTACCAGGAGGATGCGGAGAAGGTTCTGCATGGCGCGCTTTTCGATGTCGACTATGACGAAATGGTGATCGTGCGCGACATCGAAGTCTTTTCCCTTTGCGAGCATCATATGCTGCCCTTTTTCGGCAAGGTTCACGTAGCTTACATCCCCAACGGAAAAGTAATCGGTCTGAGCAAGATACCCCGTCTGGTTGAGGTTTATGCCCGGCGCTTACAGGTACAAGAACGGCTTACCCGGCAGATTGCCGACGCCATTCAGGACGCGATCGACCCTCAGGGTGTGGGGGTAGTGATCGAGGCCCGTCATCTTTGCATGATGATGCGTGGGGTGGAGAAGCAGCACTCTTCGACCGTGACCTCTGCCATGCAGGGAGTCTTCCAAAAGCAGAACACGCGCTCGGAGTTCCTCTCCCTGGTCCAATGCCGCCCACAGAACAGCCTGTAGGTTGGGCTGCGGAGGGCAGAGTCAATTCGGAGTCTCTATAGTAGAGAATGTGAATGGGCTCCTGGTGATCGACAAGCCGAGCGGGATGACGTCTCACGATGTCGTGTCCCGCCTGCGTCGCGCTACCGGTGAATCGATGATTGGTCACCTGGGTACGCTTGATCCTTTGGCGACCGGCGTCCTGCCCGTTTTGCTGGGGAAGTACACCCGTCTGGCGCAATTCTTTGGACCGCTGCCAAAGACCTATACCGGAACAATCCGGTTTGGGTTTGCCACCGATACTTACGACGCCGACGGAGTTCCAGTGGCCCCGGCCGCGATGGGCATCCCTTTACCGTCAAACCCGGAAATCCAGGCTGCCGCCGCACTCTTTCGAGGCCAGGTGGAGCAGACCCCGCCACCCTTCTCAGCCAAGAAGATAGACGGCAAGCCCGCCTACAAGTCTGCGCGCCGGGGAGAGAGCGTGGTGTTGAAGCCGGTGTCGCTGCTGATCGAGGAGTTCGTTGTTGGCGAGCGTCAGGGTGAGTATGCAGAGTTCACGATCCGCATTTCGTCTGGAGGATACGTGCGTTCGGTGGCGCATGATATGGGGAAAGCGTTGGGCTGCGGAGCCCATCTGGCGCGCCTGCGCCGGATTGCCGCCGGACCCTTTACTCTGGACCAGGCCCTCACGCTGGAGGAATTGGCAGGCAAGGCAGACGCCGGAATCCTGGAGCAGAGTTTGCCTCACCCCAGGACCCTGCTCCCTGAACTACCCGCCACCACGGCTGACCTTTGGATTGCCGGCCGGCTGCGAAATGGCAATGCCGTGAATCTTCCCGAGTTCTCCACTGCTCCGCTGGCCAAGGTTTTTGCCGGTCAGCGCGACCTGGTTGCGATCGTCCGCCGCGTGGCCGGTACCCTCTTTCAACCCATTGTGGTTCTGGGTTGATGTTTTCATTTCCTCAGCAGCGGTTTGATCAGAGGGAGCAGGTTTTTTGCCACCTGCGCGTTTCCCTGGTCTGTAGCGTGAATGCCGTCGGCTTGCATGCTGCCGGCGACTCCGTACACGTTTTTGAGCAGGAACGGCAACATGGGCACGTGATACTTGGCCGCCAGCAGCGCGTAGGTCTGGTCGAACTGCCGGATGTAATCGGGGCCGTAGTTGGGTGGCAGGGTGATGCCGCCAAGTACCACTTTGGCTCCGGAAGCAAGCACCGTGGAAACGATACGATCGAGATTCTCACGCGTGCTGGCAATGGGCAGCCCGCGCAGGCCATCGTTTCCGCCAAAGGCCACAATCACCAGAACCGGCTTCAGACGCAATGCGTCCTGCAGCCGGTCGACGCCGTCCTTGGTGGTGTTTCCGCTGACACCCTCATTGATCACCTGGTAGTGATAACCCATCGCATTCAAGTCCGACTCCAGGTAGTCGGGATAACTGTCGCCTGGGTCCGCTCCGAAACCGGCGGTGAGGCTGTCGCCAAAGGCTACGATCACCGGGCGCCCGTCAGGCACCGCTGCAGTATCGCTGGCTGGGGTAGCAGCATCCGATGCGGTAGGCTGGGGAGCCCCCGCTTGCGGAGTCGCAGTTTCGGGAGGCTTGGACCGGCAAGCGGTAAGCAGGGAAACGGCGAACAGGAGGCCGGCGAGGCGTCGGGAGGTCACAAGCCCACTCTAAAGCATCCTGATATCTCTCCTTTTGCGAAATGCGGAAATGCGATGGGCTGTACAAGCGAAATGCGGAATGCACCGAAGTGCCTAAAGAGTCTTCATGAGAAGCCACATTTCCAACTCAGCCTGCCCCGGCTTGCCGTGGGCCTGCCCCGGCGTGCCGTGGGCCCCGCAGGGACGGCTGAGAACGTAGTCCTGGGGCATCCTCCCATGGTTTACTTACGTGCTGACCGGCTGGGAAAAGAGGCTCTACACGAAGGGCACGGCTTCAGCCGCGCCACACCGGTGTTGTTGGATGAGGGCTTTAGAGCGTGCGTGAGTGCCCAATCCAAAGTCACCGCGCTCATGCTTTGTATCAGGGCACGGCTTCAGCCGTGCCACACCGGTGTTGTTGGATGGGGGCTTTAGAGCGTGCGTGAGTAGCCAATCCAAAGTCACCGCGCTCATGCTTTGTATCAGGGCACGGCTTCAGCCGTGCCACACCGGTCTTGGGGGATGAGGGCTTTAGAGCGTGCGTGAGTAGCCAATCCAAAGTCACCGCGCTCATGCTTTGTATCAGGGCACGGCTTCAGCCGTGCCACACCGGTCTTGGGGGATGAGGGCTTTAGAGCGTGCGTGAGTAGCCAATCCAAAGTCACCGCGCTCATGCTTTGTATCAGGGCACGGCTTTAGCCGGGCCGTAAAGGATGGAAAAAGAATTGGGCTTTAGCCCCTGAGGTACGTTTCTTTTCGAAGGGCACGGGCTGAACAGTTTCCCGCACCCGATTAACTCAGCAGTGGTGTTGGAGAACGGGGCACTTGAATGATTGAAGTTCGTGGACTGAAAAAATCGATTCGGAATGGCAACCGGACGATCGAGATACTGAAATGCATCGATCTGTCCATTCCGGCCGGGCAATTCGTCGCCATCATGGGTGCGTCGGGAAGCGGCAAGAGCACACTGTTGGGGCTTTTAGCGGGTCTGGATTTACCCACAGAGGGTAGCGTCTTCATCGATGGTACCGAGATCAGCCATCTGCCGGAGGACAAGCTGGCAGAAGTGCGCGGCCGAAAGCTGGGCTTCGTATTTCAATCGTTTCAATTGATACCGACACTGACCGCATTGGAAAACGTGCTGCTGCCTCATGAACTGAACGGCGGCGGAGACGGCCGCGCCGCGGCATCCGAGCTGCTGCGCAGCGTTGGTCTCGCAGATCGTCTGCATCACTACCCGGTTCAGCTTTCCGGAGGTGAGCAGCAGCGCGTGGCTCTGGCCCGCGCTTTCGTTTTGCAACCCCCCATCATTTTTGCCGACGAACCCACCGGCAATCTCGATTCCGAGAATGGCGCGCACGTGCTTGATCTGCTTCTCCAAAGGAACCGGAACAACGGCGCAACCCTGGTGCTGGTGACCCATGATGCGCAAGTCTCCTCCCATGCCGATCGCCGCGTAGTGCTGCGCGACGGCATGATCGTGGAAGACACGATGCAAGGGCCGGCCTGATATGAGAACCGATCAAAAACCCTCGCTGACCTGGGGTTCCGCTGCGAAAATCGCGTGGCGCGAACTCCAGGCATCACGGGCCAAGTTCCTATTCGTTATTATTTCGGTTGCCATCGGGGTTGCCGCGCTAACTGGTGTGCGCGGCTTCAGCGACTCGTTTCAAAAGACCCTGCTGGGTGAGGCGAGAACCATCATGGCCGCAGATCTTTCCGCGCGCATGTTTCGCCAGCCTACCCAGGAAGAAGAGCAGCAGCTGAACGTGATGGCCGCGCGTGGCGTTCAGCGGACCCAGGTTACCGATACCGTTTCCATGGTGTCATCCCCTGGCGACCCGGTCCCGCTGCTGGTTTCCCTCAAAGCGGTCGATCCTCAGCGGTACCCGTTTTATGGCACGGTCGATCTGCAACCGGCGGGAGATCTGCGCCAGGTGCTTACTGATTCGACAGTCGTAGTTGCTGAAGACTTGCTTATTCGGTTGCACACCCAGGTGGGAGCGAGCCTGAAGATTGGCGACTCCACGTTCCGCATCGCGGCGATCCTGGTGCGCGAGCCTGACCGTATGAGCTCGGGCATGGGGCTGGGGCCGCGGGTGATGATGACCCAGAGCGCACTCGAAAAGAGCGGCCTGCTGCAGCAGGGCAGCCGTTCCGGGGAGCGTTTCCTCTTCAAGCTTCCAGCTAATAACAACATCGCTGCGGTGCGCAGCCGCCTGGAACAAGTTTTGCCCGACGCGCAGGTTACCGACTTCCGTGAAAGCAACCCGGCACTGACTGATGGGCTCAAGCGTTCGACCGGCCTGCTCAGCCTGATTTGCCTGGTGGCCATGGTGCTGGGCGCCATCGGGGTGGCGATGGCCATGCGCGCGCATTTGCAGCAACGGGTCGAGGTGCTCGCCATCATGAAATCGATCGGCGCGCGATCCTCTGATATTTTGCGCATTTATCTTTTTCAGACGGTGCTCCTGGGATTAATCGGCGGATTGATCGGCGTATGCATGGGGCTGGGAGTGGAGTGGATCTTCCCCACCTTGCTGGGGAAGTTCTTGCCCCTGCGCCTGGATCTTCGTCTCCCCTGGCATTCGGCACTGGCGGGACTAGGTACCGGCATTCTCACCACCGTTCTCTTCTGTTTGCCACCCTTGCTTCAGATTCGCTCCGTCCGTCCTAACCTGGTCCTGCGTAGGATGGTGGAAGAACCAGGTGCGCAGCAGAGTTGGTGGACGCGCCTGCGCCACAGCAAGGCGCAATGGATCATCGCCATCGTCATCCTGTTGGGGCTGGGCGCCATTGCGGCCGCGCTTTCTGATTCGGTGGTAGTTGGACGATGGTTCGCAGGGGCCTTGTGCGCGCTGTTGGTGGTCATCCTCGGCGTATCGGCGCTCACCCTGCGCTTGCTGCGTGCATTTCTCTCCCGCACCCGGATGCACCTGCAGTCGGCTGTTCGCCATGGCTTGGCTAATCTGTATCGGCCGGGGAATCAATCCGCGGCTGTGCTTGCAGCCCTGGGCATGGGCGTGATGCTTATTCTGACCGTCTTCCTGATGCAACACGGTGTGATTGGGGAAATGAAACTGACGGCGGGTCCTAACCTGCCGAATATTTTCCTGGTCGATATCAGCAGCAGGGAATTGGACGGCGTCAAGCGGTTGTTGTCGCAGCAACCGGCGGTGGAAGGAGATGTGGAGACGCTGCCCTCGGTGGCGGGGAGGATTATTTCGGTCGATGGCACCGCAGCCGACGGACTCAAGCTGAAGAATTACCCCCAGCGCCTGCTGCAGACGGTGTCCCTCACCTGGTCGGCAGGCCTGCCCGTCGGGTCAACGATGGCGCAGGGAACGTGGTGGGACCGGGACGATGGGCAATCACTCGCCGTGAGCGAGCATATTGCGCAGCGGCTGCACTTGCATCTCGGTTCCCATATCGTGTTCACCTCGAATGGAAAAACCATTCAAGCCAATGTCATTGCGGTCATACGCCACAACGGCCAGCATGTGTACTCGCGCAGTGAATTTATCCTCACCCCGCGGGCGCTGGCCGGGCTGCCGGTGGTTTGGTATGGCGCGGCGCATGTGGACCCGCGGCAGGTGGGCGCGGTGCAGCGGGCGCTCTTTAACGCCTATCCCACGGTGACGGTGATCAACATTGCCGACGTGATCGAGACCATCCAGGGAGTGGTGCAGCAGATTACGATTGTGGTCCGCTTCCTGGCTGGATTTTCTATTCTTGCCGGGGCCGTAATTCTGGCCTCGAGCATTGCCAGCACGCAATTCCGCCGGTTGCGCGAGGTGGTGGTGCTCAAGACCCTGGGCGCGAAGCGAAACCACATTGCCGCCGTCTTCAGTGTGGAGTTCATTGTGCTCGGGCTGCTCGCGGGATTCGTCGGTGTCATCTTCGCCAATCTGCTTTCGCGGGTATTGCTACATCGGCTGGATGTGGCCTTTCACATAGAGTGGCTGGCGACGGCGATAGCCTTGGTGGGAACGGCTGTATTGGCCACAGCGACCGGCTGGGCGGCCAGCTTTCGCATACTGGGCCAAAAGCCGCTGCAGGTGCTCAGGGAAGAGTAAAGTGCGTCCGCTTGTATTTGGAGCAGCATATCGGGGTTCGAATTCTTTTCGTGTCTTCAGCATATCCAACAGCTGTATTTCAAGCCCCCGACAAAGCCGTCATCCTGCCTGCCCCGGCGTGCCGTGGGAGCGAAGCGCTTCGCAGCTCCATCGCTAACAGGGCGCTTTATGCGCGGAGTCGAAGGACCCCGGCGATGCTTGTTGGCAGATGCTCTTGGGAGCTTTCCGGCCGCAAACCACAGGGGAAGAAGAAAAGTCACAAACTCCGACCGTAGCGAACCCGGATTTCCTACCACACAGAACTCGCAACATCCACGATTGCGCCTTTCCGAGAAGAAAAGGGCAGTGGGGCACCCCCAATGCCGTTCTATTGACACCAGCTGCACGTCCGCCTACCCTCAATCCCATGGATGTACATCTTACCCCCGATCAGAAGGCCTTTGTCCGCCAAGCCATTCAAAGCGGGCGCCTTAACCGTGAAGAAGAGGCGGTTCAGGAGGCCCTTTCCCTATGGGAGCAACGCGAGCGCGCACGGGCGGAAATTCTGACAGCCGTGGACATGGCGGAAGCTTCCGTCGCGCGCGGCGAAGGGCGCGCTATCACGCAGGAATCCATGCGCCAATTGGCCGACGAAGTGAAGCAGCGTGGGCGCAACCGCCTGACCGCTGAGCGATCGTCTCCCCGCTGATGGCGCACCGCGTTGCACCGGAAGCCGAGGCCGAGGCCGAACTCGATAACATCTGGTATTACGTCGCGAAGGAAAGCGGCAGCACCCAGGTTGCCGACCGCCCCATGGATTCCATTACTGAGCGTTTCTATCCTCTCGCGTGCCACCCGCACATCGGACGACACCGCGACGAGGATTTGCGTCCCGGGCTACGCAGTTTTCCCGTGGGCGAGTATGTCATCATCTATCGCGTCGAAGACCAGGACGTGCTGATTCTCCATGTTTTCCGGGGCAGCCGGGACGTCGAGGCCTTGTTGCGGCAGAAAAGAGATAGCCAAAAATCTGATGAACAATGCCTGAGCTTCTTTCGAAACACTTGTTCATCAGGACGTCCTCGAGTACATGCGATCGTCACAGAGACCGAAGGCAACGTGAGCTCACCTTCGACCCGTAGCGGACTCTCGTTTCCCTAAGTGACAGTCCCGGTCTGACCACTAAATTTCTGACCACTAAATTTCATGGCCCGCGCTGCTGTTCGCGCTCGGGGTCTCGGTGCTCACCGGCATTCTGTTCGGGGTCGCTCCGGCGTGGACGACCTCGCACGCGGATCCGGTCGAGGCGCTGCGCGGAGCGAATCGCTCGGTCAGTGGGCGTGGTTCTTGGGCACAGAAGTCGTTAGTGATTGGGCAGGCCGCGATGTCGACTGTTCTCTTGTCCGCCGCGGCTTTGCTGGGCAAGAGTCTGCGCAACCTGGAACACCAGAATTTCGGATTTGCGACCGAGGGCCGGTATCTCGTGTCGATCAACCCCTCGCTGGGCCCCTCGCTGGGCAATGACAAGCCCGAACAAATGGAGCCGAAGTTCCGGGAGATCGACGATCGCCTGCGGCAGATTCCGGGCGTGCGCATGGTCGCGCCTGTGCTCTATGCGCCGATGTCGGGGGATAGCTGGAACAACGGCGTTCGCATTGCCGGCAGACCCGAGCCCCCGGCTAAGGAAGATACGAGCGCCGCCTGGGCGCGCGCGATGCCGGGCTTCTTCGAAACCATCGGCGCGAAGATGCTTGCCGCATATCCAACTAGCTGCATTGCAAGCTCCCCAATAAAGTCGTCATCCTGAGAGCCTGTGACTTTTTCGATCTTTTCGTGTTTTCTGCGTAGCTAACCGGATCCTTTTCACCCCTACAAAGCCGTCATCCTGAGCGAAGCGCCGCGCGGATCTATCGCATAACGGACGGCTTATGGCGCGCAGTCGAAGGACCCCGGCGATGCTTGTTGGCAGATGCTCTTCCGAGCTTTCCAGCCACAAACTACAGGCCAAATCAAAAAAGTCACAAGCTCTGAGCGAAGCGCTTCGCAGATCTGTCGCATATCAAAGGGCTTTATGGCGCGGAGTCGAAGAGCCTGTCCTGAGCGTAGCCGAAGGAACCCCGGCAATGCTTCCTGGCAGATGCTCTTGGGAGCTTTCCGGCCGCAAACTACAACGGAAGTCAAAAAGGTCACAAACTCGGAAGATGAGACGGCCACCACCCGCCCCGTAGCCGTGATCAATGAAGCCTTCGCCCGGCGATTCTTCAAAAACGAAAACCCGCTCGGCAAGCATTTCGGGCCGGACAAGATCCAATACGCGTCCAAGTATGAAATCGTCGGCGTCGTGAAAGACATGCGTTACATGACCTGGGACTACAAGGACCCGATCGGGCCCATGTACTGGATATCGGAGGCGCAGACCACCCACTGGGACGATCCTGTCTATGAGGCTGGCGAGGTCTGGTCACACTATCTGTACAACATCGTGATTTGGGCCCCCGGCAATCCTCCGGGGATAGAAGAAAAGGTGCGCAAAGCGTTGGCGAGTGTCGATCCCGATCTGGTGCTGTATGGGGTGGACTCCTACGACAAGGTTGTCCGTGGAGACTTTCAGCAGGAGGACATGATTGCGACCCTGACGACGCTTTTCGGTGTGCTGGGACTGGTGCTTTCGGCGGTTGGCCTGTACGGCGTGATGGCCTACATGGTGGAGCAGCGCACGGGTGAGATCGGCGTCCGCATGGCGCTGGGCGCCGATCGCGGAAGGGTCTTGCGCATGGTGCTGAGGGGCGCCTTTTCCCAGGTGGCCATCGGATTGGCGATCGGCATTCCCGCCGCGATCGGCGCCGGCAAGCTGATGACCCAGCAATTGTTCAGCGTAAGACCCTGGGATCCGGTCATGCTGGCCTCGGCCACGTTGGCGTTAGGACTTGCAGTGTTGCTCGCGTCGGCGCTGCCCGCATGGCGCGCAGCGGGCGTGGAACCCATGGTGGCGCTGCGGAATGAATGAAGGATGGATGACTTATTCTGGATGAAAGTACTGCGGGATGTATTAACGAAAGTTAATCCTTTTCGCGTGATCCCGGCGGCCGGGGGACATAGACTCTCGATCACCCGAGTGTTAGATCTGCAGGATGGGTCGGTTCTTTACCGCTTCCACAGCAAAGTACCAGTCCCGCCTGACCACAAATCCCCCAGCTCAAAAAGTCTGGAGGGTTTCGGGGACGTCCGCGGCTTTGCCAGCCGCGGAGATCAAGGAGTCATTGACCAGAGAAGAATATTGAGACAATTGAGCGATGAAGAAAGTTCCTCTAGTTTGGACCCAACTGAGGGAATGGAATGGTTCACTCCCAACCGCCTTTGAGAGAATTTGCAACCATTTTGCCGCTCATGAGACGGTTCCGACCGGCTCGACCTTTGTTCCCAATGCTCCACCCGATGGTGGCGTCGAGTCGTACTGGGTTTTTCCGGATGGCGCAGAATGGGGTTTTCAAGCCAAGTTTTTCGTCGCCAAACCCGATTCGAGTGAATGGGGCCAGATTGATAAATCAGTCAAACGCGCTCTTGATACTCATCCGCAACTGAGCCGCTATACGATCTGTCTACCCATTGACCGTGCTGATCCTAGGAAAGAGGGCAAAGAATATTTCAAAGACGCTTGGGATGACCATGAAGAAAAATGGAAGGGATGGGCACAAGAGAAGGGCCGGAAGGTCCGTTTTAATTATTGGGGTGAAACCGAGCTTTCGGAACGCTTCGCGCAAGAGAAACACGCCGGTCGCTACTATTTCTGGTTCCATAGTGAGTTGTTTAGCGACGCCTGGTTCGCTAAACAACTGAGCCGAACGAAGGAGAATGCTGGGGCCAGATATACACCCGATCTCAACGTCGAGCTTCCGATTGGACGTGTGTTTGACGGGCTTTACCGGAGGCCCGAATTCTTTCAAATTCTCGGGAATTTTCAAAAAGAGATAAAGAAACGTTCAAGATTCTGGGTCAGCGAAGGGGACGCCTTCGCCAAGGCTGAGGTCGAGGCGCTCAATTCCGCGGCGTCCTCTATCAGCTCGGAGTTGGACCGCGCTATACAGGCGAAACCTGAACAACGGATCAATCTCCGCGCGCTGATCGACCTAGCCGGGGAGGGGCGTCGTGTCGCCGAGAAATACAGCGACATCCTTCGCAGTTTCGAGGAGAAAAAGCGCCAGGAGATCATTGACACCCAAGGAGAATCTGAACTTCGCAACAGGGACACGATGCAGTCGATGTTCAGCGATCAACAGTCGCGGTCGCTTCACTTCATCAATAGCCTTTATGAACTATCTAGCTTTTGTGAGGGTTCAGATGGACAGGCGGCAAACGCGCCATCCCTTTTAATTTCGGGCAACGGGGGCTGTGGCAAGACACATTTGCTGTGCGACATCGCTTTTCGTCAATTAAAAGACGACTGTCCTGCAGTATTATTGCTCGGCCAGCATTTCAATATGGCGAATCCATGGACACAAGTCCTAGATCAGTTGGGGCTGGGCTGTAAATTCGAAGAATTCCTGAGCGCCCTCGAATTAGCAGGACAATTGCGGGGCACATTCGCAATGCTGGCCATCGACGCGCTGAATGAGGGCGATGGAAAACAGTTATGGCACAAGCATCTTGCTGGCTTTCTTGCCGATCTTCGCCGGTTCCCTGGCATCAGAGTCGCGCTCTCAGTTAGAAGCACATACGAAGATGTTTGCATACCAAAACACATAACCGAGCAGCATCTGCTGAAGATTTTTCATCCGGGATTCGCTGACCACGAATATAAAGCGACCGAGACATTCTTTGCCCACTACAAGATTAAGCGACCGAGCATCCCGCTGCTCGTGCCGGAATTTCAGAGCCCGTTGTTCCTAAAAATGTTCTGCCAAGCGCTGCAGAACAAGGGAATGACCGATATTCCTCCTGGATTTCACGGAATCAATTCGGTCTTCAATTTCTTCATCGAATCCGTGCACGAAAAATTGTCTGGGCCGGACTATCTGGACTGCGACCCGCATAGTCGCGTCGTCTTCAAAGCAATCGATGCGCTTGCCGACATGATGGCCGAGCAAGGGAGAACATATATTCCCCGCGAAGCGGCAACGGCCGCCGTCAACCTGATTGTTCCCTACAGTGGCTTCCAGAAATCCTTGATGCACCACCTTATTTCCGAAGGCGTCCTCAGCGAGGATCGAAGGTCGGGCGAAGCTCCTTTACGCGAGTTCATTGACGTTGTCCACTTCTCTTATGAACGGTTCACAGATCACCTAATTGGAAAGCGCCTCCTCGACAAGCACCTCGACGAGCACGATCCAGAGTCGGCGTTCGACAACGGAGCTCCGCTGCAAAAGCTATTCGGGGGCGGATTTGCAGCGCGAAGGAATCGTGGACTATTGGAGGCTTTTTGCGTCCAGGTGCCAGAAAGAATAAACCGTGAGTTCCCCGACATCGCCGGAGCAGAGAAAGAGTCTGGTGCCATGCGATCCGCATTTCTAGACAGCCTTGCCATGCGGGACACAGGGACGTTTTCATCGCAGACCTTTGATTACATCAATGATGTGATCCTCAAGTACAAGGGTGGCTGGGACGGGCTTCTTGACGTTTTGTTGTTAGTGGCCGCGATTCCAGATCACCCCCTTAACGCTCGCCTACTACACGCCAAACTTCTTTCGATTCCTATGCCGCAAAGGGACTCACACTGGACAATTTACCTTTGCAATCGTCACGGTCAACAAGGTTCTGTTGATCGACTGATGGAATGGGCTGCGTCACCGGATGACAAATCTTACCTCGATAGCAAGTCACGGGTGTTATGCGGTCTGGTGCTCGGATGGTATCTGACAAGCTCAAACCGCCGTCAACGCGATCTGGCAACGAAGGGGTTGGTACGGCTCTTTTCGGACCATTTGCCTTTGATGGTGGAAGTTATGCAGTCGTTTGAAGATGTCGACGATCCCTACGTGTCTGAACGTCTCTATTGCGCAGCATATGGCTGCGCCCTGCGCAGTCGCAAGAGTCAGGCTTTAAGAGCATTGGCAGCATACGTCTATCGGGTCGTATTCGAAGGCAAGCGGCCCCCGGCTAATATCTTGCTGCGTGATTATGCGAGGGGGATTATCGAATATGCTCTCCATCGAAAAATAGCGCTGAACATCAAAGAGCGGCGCGTCAGGCCTCTCTATAAGAGCGAGTGGAAGGATGAAATTCCGACCATGGAGGCGCTTCGGCAACGCTACGGCTATAAGAAAGATATAGGTGACACCGATTGGAAGGACTGGCACTCGATATATGGCTCAGTCATAGGCGGCGGCGATTTCGAACGCTACGTCATAGGAACGAATTCCGGATATTTTGAGTGGTCATCACGCAGAATCGGTGACCCGAAAATCACGCTACAGGAACGTCGGGACGAACCCCCGTTTGACCTTCGAATCGCGCAGCGTTGGATTTTTAACCGTGTCGTTGAACTGGGATGGGCGCCCGCTCTGTTCGCCGAGTTTGACCGGCAGGTCAACAGGTGGTCGTGGGGCCGCCGGTCCGACAAAGCCGAACGGATCGGCAAAAAATATCAGTGGATTGCCTTTTACGAATTCCTTGCCCGCGTCTCAGACAACTTCCAATACATTGGTGACAGGTGGGACGCCAGGAACGCGAAATACACGGGACCCTGGCAGGTCGCTTATGTACGCAACATCGATTCGTCGTGTCTGCTCACAAATGACGACGGAGACTCGAAAGCGTCAGCATGGTGGTCACCCATCAAGTATTTCCCCCCATCCGAAGCGCCGGAGACGGATTGGCTCAAAACAACCGGTGATCTACCCGACCCCGTGCCTATGCTGAAGGTTCAAAGACCTTCCGATGGCTCAAAATGGCTCGTGCTGGAAACTCATAGAAGCTTCGAGGATCCCACACCACTCGGAGAAGAGAGATTCGACCGGCCCTTCAAGCAGATATGGTACATGGTGAGGTCATATCTGGTGCACAAGGCTGACGCATCAAAGCTGATCGGTTCGCTAGCCGGCGAAAGCTTCTGGGGTAGATGGATGCCGGAGAGCACTGATGAGTACAAGATTCTGCAGGGCGAGTATTTCTGGTCTCCGGCTTATGCCGCAAACGACACGCCCTATCGCGGTCACGATGCGTGGACCAAAGGAGACCGAGGTAGGCGTTTGGCAAAAAAGGTTTGCGTGACCGCAGAGGGTTTCCTGAAAGAGCGCGTCTATGACTGCTCGATAGAAGAGTCGATCTATCTTTTATTTCCGTCCAAAACTTTAGCGAATGGAATGTCACTGGAGTGGAGCGCCTGTGATGGTATCTTCTGCGATTTATCCGGCAAAGATATCGCTTTTGATCCAGCGGCCAAAGAAGCCGGACCACATGCGTTGTTGGTCCGACAAAATGAGTTTCATGAGTTTCTGTCGGAGAACGATCTGTCGTTTTTCTGGACGATTCTAGGCGCAAAGCAAGGCATGAATTCTGGAGGGAGCCACGATGATTGGAATGGCGAGTTGCGCATCAACGGCCTCTACCAACTGGTGGAGGGTGAGGTGCTCGGAACCTTGAGGACGGAATTCATCAATAGGGATAATTACAGCTAAGGAAATTCAGGACAAAGGAAATTCAACCGTGCGGGACCTTGGCGGGACCTTGGCGGGACAGACGAAACGTACCCCATCAACACAGGCCGTTCTGGAGAAATAGTCGTTTGGGTGACGACCCCACCTCAGACGGGTCTGTTGCTCCGAATGGAAGAGCCGACTAATTGAGAAGACCTGTAGAAGGCCCCTAGCCGGGGTTAGGGAGGTCATCCTCCCTGCCATAACGATAACGAAAGGAGCGGTAGGAATACTATGGTTGTTCGGGCCGGGATTATAGATCAGGAGTTCGGAGAGAGACTTGGCACTAACTATCAGCGACGGCGTGAATGCCCATTCGGTGAAAGAGTTCATCGGTATGCTTTCGCGAGCACCAGCTCCCGGTATGCAGCGGTTCTATCGTGGGGTTCCAAAGCATTTCGACCAGACGACGCCATCCGTCTTCCGTTCGCCGGAGCGGATTGAGAATGAGAAATTCCTGTTCAACCAGCTTCTGGCGATGAACCCATCGGACTTCGCTGCGGATTCGACCACTCTCGACAAACTGGTCCGAATGCAGCATCATGGCCTTCCTACAAGGCTTCTCGACATCA
Source organism: uncultured Acidobacteriaceae bacterium (assembly GCA_963717225.1). Classification (GTDB taxonomy): domain Bacteria; phylum Acidobacteriota; class Terriglobia; order Terriglobales; family Acidobacteriaceae; genus PALSA-350. The sequence continues at coordinate 323,334 of CAVQWB010000050.1, forward strand.
CAGCAAACCCGCTGATGGGACTTTACTTCGCCTGTGAATTGGAGCCCGACGAGCTGGGAGAAGTCTTCTTTCTGAGCGTATCCAATAAGGACGTCAAGTTTCCGGATAGTGACAGAGCGTCAGTCGTCGCAAACCTTGCGCGACTCACTACTGTTCAACGGGAGGCCGTTGCCGAGGTTGCTGAGTCAACCTCTCCACTTCCACTTGCCGAACGGATAGAGACATTCAACGAAGATCGCTCCGTGTTGAGGCTTCTTCATTTCATCAAACAGGAGAAGCCGTATTTTGAACCGAAGATCAATCCTCGGCACATCTCAAGTATCTCGGTTGTCCGGGCGAAACTCAGCAATTTGCGGATCGCGGCGCAAGCAGGAGCGTTTCTCCTGTTCGGTGATGGCGCCACCTTTGAGGGCTCCTCAAAAAGCAGAGGCATCCTGGAGAGGGTCATCACGGTACCAGCAAAGTCGAAGCGGCGGATTATGAAAGAGCTCGATCATCTCGGTATCCACGAGGCGACCGTTTACCCGAGTCTCGAGCGATCCGCCGCGTACATCTCGAAACCCTTCCCCCCGACAAAGACGTAATCCACGGAGGCAGACGATGGGGGAGATAGGGCAGGAAAGCGGGACAGGAAAGCGGGACAGACGAAATAACCCCCATCGAGAAAGCTCACCGGACAGGAAAGCGGGACAGACGAAATAACCCCCATCGAGAAAGCTCACCGGAATCCGTCACAAATCTTCGGTTGTCGATACACTAAACCGATGCTGCGTACCGTCCAGACTATCCGCTATGTCCTCGCACTGCGCGAGGGCGGCTCACTGCCCGCGATCGTCGAGGCGGACGACCTCGGGCTCTACGTTGTGAAGTTCCGCGGAGCAGGGCAAGGCCCGCTGGCGCTGGTCGCGGAACTGGTAGCCGGTGAGATCGGCCGCGCGCTGGGGTTGAAAGTGCCGGAGCTGGTCTTTGCCGAAGTCGACGCAGCGCTCGGACGCAACGAGCCGGACGCAGAGATTTGTCATCTACTCAAGGCCAGCGCGGGGCTGAATCTTGCGCTCGACTATCTGCCCGGCTCGACGATGTTCGACCCTGCGGCGGGCGATCGCGCGACGCCCGAGATCGCGTCGATGGCGGTGTGGTTCGACGCCTTCGTGCAGAATGTCGACCGCACCCCGCGTAACCCGAATCTGCTGATCTGGCACCATTCGCTGCACTTCATCGACCACGGCGCGGCGCTGTTCTTCCACCACAACTGGGAGACGGCGGAAGAGAAGGCCGAGTCGCCCTTCCCGGCGATTCAGCAGCACGTGCTGCTGCCGTGGGCCAGCACGATAGCGGACGCGTCCGCGTTGGCCCGTCAACGCCTCACACCCGCCGTGCTGCGCGCGATTCTCAACCTGGTCCCCGATGCCTGGATCGCTTCCGGCGCCACGACCGCGGAGGAACGCCGCGCACAGTACTTCAAGTACCTGAGTCACCGTCTGGCGGCAGCAGTAAACTTCGAACAGGAGGCGATCCGTGCTCACCAAAGCTTCGTTTGACTATGCCGTGCTGCGATTGGTCCCGCGCGTCGAGCGGCAGGAGTTCCTCAATATCGGTGTAATCGTCTTCTGCCTGGAGAAGCGTCTGCTCGAGGCCAAGGTCCACGTTGACGAGGCACGGCTGCGAACGCTGTGGCCGATGCTCGACCTCGAAACGGTGAAACAGCACGCAGACGGGGTAGTACGCATCTGCGCGGGCGACGAGACAGCCGGCCCAATCGCAAAGCTCTCGCAGAGAGAACGCTTCCAATGGCTGATCGCGCCGCGCAGCACCATCATCCAGACGTCGGCGGTGCATACGGGGATTCTTACGAAAGACGATTCGCTCGCGGATAGGTTGGAGCGGCTCTTTGAGCAGTTAGTGGGAATTATAGATATCAATGGAGATACGAGAAGAGCGGACCGATTGCAGCCATTCTAATGGGTAGATGGCTGTCCGTTTTCCAAAGTGCCACTTCCGTCTGTCGCCGAAACTTCCCAGTGTAGCTTTCGCGTTACGACTCAAAGGCCTTTCTGAGGCGTTCGAGAAGTTGGGGCAGGTCGGCCGGCTCTGCGTCGCGAATCGAAAACCCCCTTACCTCCATGCTTATCCGTTCCCCGTCTGCGAATCTCGCCCCTCGTTGACGCGCCTTTGTGAGCAACCTAAGATGACCGCAAGATGCCTGAATCGTCATCCCTGATCGGCCTGACCGTGTCCCACTACCGCATTCTTGAAAGACTGGGTGGCGGCGGTATGGGCGTTGTGTACAAGGCCGAGGACACTGAACTTGGTCGATTCGTTGCCCTCAAATTCCTTCCCGATGACCTCGCAAAAGACCCACAATCCGTCGAACGCTTTCGCCGCGAGGCTCGTGCCGCATCCGCGCTCAACCATCCTAATATCTGCACCATCCACGAGATTGGCGATCAGGATGGCAGACGCTTTATCGCCATGGAATTTCTGGATGGACACACCTTGAAGCACACCATTGCAGGCCGTCCTATGCCACTGGAAAAGATGCTGGAGGTGGCAATTGAAGTAGCGAACGCTCTCGAGGCCGCGCACTGCGAAGGCATCATCCACCGTGACGTTAAGCCCGCGAACATCTTCCTGACCAAGCGCGTTCACACCAAAGTACTCGATTTCGGTTTAGCGAAACTGGTCCCGGTTGGTGCGAGTGCCGGTGGATCACAGATGCCGTCCGACACAACGGGGGAACTCTTGACCAGCCCCGGCACGACGGTGGGCACGATCGCTTACATGTCGCCGGAGCAGGCACGCGGCGAAGAACTCGATGCACGTACCGATTTGTTCTCTTTCGGAGCAGTCCTGTATGAGATGGCGACGGGCCGGATGGCATTTCCCGGAAACACGGCCGCCATCATACACGGCGCGATTCTGAGTCGAGCACCTGTTCCTGTGGCACGGGTGAAACCGGAACTTCCACCGAAGTTAGAAGAAATCATCAACAAGGCACTGGAGAAGGACCGCAAGCTGCGCTACCAGAATGCAGCCGACATCCGCACTGATTTGCAGCGGTTGAAGCGCGATTCCGATGCCGACCGCCCCTCTGCCACGACAACTGCAGTCGAGTCGAAGCACACCATGAAATCCACCCGGTTTCGATGGGCAGTGGTTGCCGGCGCAACCATTGTGATTGCCGGACTCGGGGTTGGCGGTTGGTTGTTTTTCTCCCGCAAAGCACCCGCCTTGACTGACAAAGACACCATCGTCCTGGCCGACTTCACGAACACGACGGGCGATGAGGTTTTTGATGGCACCTTGCGGCAAGGGCTTTCCGTGCAACTGGAACAATCACCCTTCCTGAGCATTATCTCTGACCAGCAAATCCTGCAAACACTGCGAAGGATGGGCCAGCCCCCCGATGCGCGGCTTACTCCGCAGATCACCCAAGAAGTTTGCCAAAGAAACAATGGTGCGGCCGTGCTGGAAGGTTCGATTGTGCAGTTTGGCACGCAGTACAACCTGATTCTGCGCGCCGTCAATTGCTCAAGCGGGGAATCGCTGGCGAGCACAGAAGCTCGGGCGGGTGACAAGAACTATGTCCTCGATGCTTTAGGAAAGGCGGCTAGGGCGATTCGAGGCAAACTCGGCGAGTCACTCACCACCGTACAGAAGTTTGATACCCCGCTTGAACAAGCCACTACGCCGTCGCTTGACGCCCTTAAGGCCCTCAGCTCTGGTTTTAAAGTCTTTAGTACAGACGGGCCGGCCGCGGCAATACCTTTCTATAGGCAAGCCATCGAACTCGACCCGAATTTTGCCTACGCCTATGCGCTTTTGGGGCGCGCGTATGGCGAAATCGGAGAATCCGGCAGCGCTGCCGACTCCACTCGAAAAGCATACGAACTGCGCGAGCGAACGAGTGAGGTGGAGAAATATTTCATCTCAGCTTCCTTCAACCTGATGGTCACCGGGAACCTTGAAAAGGCCGAACAAACCTGCAAGCTCTGTATAGAAGCCTATCCGCGCTCGTGGATGCCGCATGACTTCTTGTCAGGTCTAATCTACCCGGTCATGGGGCAATATGAGAAAGCGGCTGAACACGGCAGAGAGGCAGTCCGTTTGAATCCGGACTTTCCCATCTCCTACGACAACCTCATGGCCAGTTACATCGCCCTTAATCGCCTCGATGAGGCGAAAGCCACCTATGAGCAAGCTCTCGGACGCGAACATGATTTTTTCCATTGGCATTTGTATGAAATTGCCTTCTTGAAGAACGATGCAGAGGGAATGGAGCAACAGGTAGCTTGGGCGACGAACAAGCCGGGAGTTGAGGACCAACTGCTAGGGTTGGAAGCCGATACAGCCGCCTATGCCGGGCGGCTTAGGAAGGCACGAGAGTTTTCCCATCTCGCATTTGCCTCCGCCGTGCGAGCAGAAGAAAAGGAGGAGGCGGCAGCCTATGAAACGGACGCGGCGCTGAGGGAAGCCTTGTTTGGAAATCCGGGAGAGGCGCGGCAAAGTGTCGCGGCAGCGCTCCGCCTCTCGACGGGACGGGATGTACGATACGAGGCGGCGTTGGCGCTTACCTTGGTAGCAGACGCGGCTCAAGCACAGTCATTGGTCGATGAATTAGGGCGGCGCTTTCCAGAAGATTCGCGCGTCCGGTTCGCTTACCTGCCAACACTGCACGCGCAAATCGCTCTCAACCGTAACGATCTATTAGAAGCCATTCAAGTTCTTCAGACTGCCGAAGCCTATGAGAAGGGGACGGCAGCCGATCTCTACCCCGCATATCTACGCGGCGAGTCCTATTTAGCCGCGCATCAAGGTGGAGAAGCCGCCGCCGAGTTTCAGAAAATACTCGACCATCGCGGTGTGGTTGTGAATGCACCCATCGGTGCACTTGCCCATCTTCAACTTGGTCGCGCCTACGCCTTGCAAGGCGACGCTGCCAAAGCAAGAGTTGCCTATCAGGACTTCCTCACGCTCTGGAGAGAAGCCGACTCCGATATTCCCATCCTTAAAGAAGCCAAGGCCGAGTACGCGAAGTTGCGATAGTTTCCTGATTCTCTTGCGCATAGTCGATGCAATACGTGATAGATCGGGGACATCCTGGATTCGATCGAGCGGCTTCATAGGCGAAACTCGTGTCGTAGAATTCGAAGTATCCACAGCAAAAAGACTGCGGTGCTGGCTATTTCGACGCATTTAATCTTCGCTTGAAGAAGCAGGGCGTGGAGATCAGAGGGTGGCTTGGGCTCTACAGAGTCGCGGTCCAGTTGCACTTCGAATTTGATCTTCATACCCTAATCTCCGGCTCAGATTGAAAAATGGGGAAGTTTTTTGGGGATAGCTTTTCTATAACGCTACTAGACGGTTTGAAGCCGTGCATCCCGATCATACGTGGGCAAGAGACGTTTCGGGACAAGACGTTTCGGGACGAAATAACCCCATTGTTCTGAGCTGGGGAGTCGGATGGAATTGGACCTTTCGGGGGACGAACTAACCCCCGTCCTTTTGGATACCAAAAGGCAGGATAAAGGGAGAATCGCAACGCGTTAGACTGGATCCATCCAAGGAGCACAACGATGAAGGGGACGGAGGCTATGCGTCGAGCAGTCACGCGGGAAGAAGCCGCCGTTATCGAATGGCTTTTGCGGCACGGAGAGCAAGGGTCAGACCGCTTCTTTGCGCAGATCGAGACGCTCACGATCGTGTCGAGGTGCACCTGCGGATGTCCGACAGTCTACTTCGGATTGGAGAATAATGAAGCTTCGCGCAAAGGAGAACGCCTCATCGGGTAACCCGGGGGTAACCCGGAGACGGTCACCTCGTTTCGGAAGCAATGTGGTGGTTGCTGCTGCGCCTCGCAGGGGAAAATCAGTACTGCTGGAGCGTCGCCATCAGCCTTGCAGATTCAAAGACTCTCTTGCTGTCCACTTCGAAGAGCGCATACGGAGCGCACTATAAAGAGTCGGCCAACTCCATCCTCTATCGCCGCACCGGAAGCGATGCTTGGAAACAGGTACGAAAAGGACTCCCCGATCCCCAAGGCTTGCGGATCCCCGTAGTGGCTGCGAGTTCTTCCGAGCCCGGAGTTTTCTATTGTTCAACTGAGGGGATGGTCTACCGATCCGAGGACGACGGCTTGCAATGGCAGAAGCTCGCGGTTCAATGGAACAGCAAAGCTACGGCTGAGCATGCGACCGGATGGCAATTGTCGAAGAGGGTTAGCTGTCCACAAATATCAGGCTTGCGATCACCTCTCGGCGGCACGTCATGCGCAATGGAAGCGGTACCGATATTTTGGATCGTCGTCAAAGAGCAGGGCTAACTACTTAGTTATCCTTGAACAGTAGGGAGTAATCACGAGTTTACTACCCGCTCTTCCACATGATTATTCTCCAGGCTCATGGACGGCGCGCTCCCGAGCGTATTACTGTTGGCCATAAGACAAGATTCTTATGCCAAACGGAGCCTTCCACTTCGGAGCAAGCGATGATCCCACAGCAAGCCATGATGAACGATGCACTCTCGCCTCACACGCCATCACCGTTGCCCGCGGATGCAGATGCAACCGTAACCGGCACAGATATCGTTTGCCTCGCCGACCTCCAGCCCCAACCCGTCGAATGGCTTTGGCAGCACAGGCTCGCCGCCGGTACGTTAGCGATGCTTTCCGGGGAGCCAGGATCAGGAAAGACTTGGGTCGCCCTCGCCATCGCGGCGGCACTGACACGCGGCCGCGACCCGTTCACCGGCGAAAAGCTCAAACCAGCCACCGTCCTTTATGCCTCGGCGGAACACCCTGCCGCGCAAGTCATTCAACCTCGCTTCGCCGGCCTCCACGGAGATCCCGCGCGCCTGGTCATCCTGCGTAGAGCCGTCTCTGCGCGTTCCATGTCCTCGCCTGACTCCGCTCTCCGCGATCTTGAGCACGCGCTCCAGAAAACCCAGGCCCACCTCGTGATCCTCGATCCCTGGGACGGTCTCTGGGAGGTTGACCTCGATCGCGCTTCGCAAACGCGCCCTCTTCTCGATCGTCTCGCCCGCCTGGCGGAGCTTCACCGCTGCTGCATTCTCCTCATTCGCCACCTCGCCAAACCTACCGCCGGCAGGCCTGTCCATCGAGGTCGGGCATCCATTGACTGCTCCGCCGCTCTCCGCACCGAGTTTCTCGTCGGCAGCTCTCCCGACGCACCCGCGCAAACCGCTCTGCTGCACGTCAAATCGAACCTCGGACCGCTGGCTCCGCCGCTCGATTACCGGATTGGAGAAGCCGGCAATTTCCACTGGACCGGGCTCAGCAACCTCACCCCGGAGGATCTCCTCGCCGCCCGTCCCACCGGCGCCGGTCTGCCCAAGCGCAAGTTTGCCGCCCAATGGCTGCGTGACTGGCTGCAACCTGGCAGCCAGACCCAGGGCTCCATCGAGATAGCCGCCGAGCGCGATGGTGTCTGCATCGCCACCCTGCGCCGCGCAAAATTCGATATCGGCGTTCGTAGCTCCAAAGACGGAAAATCAGGTGTCTGGTGGTGGACTTTGCCCCCTCCGGAGGATTAGTACCCGCCGGTCAACCAGGCAAGATGCTCAAATAAATTACTTGAGCATCTTGAGCATCTTCATGAAACAAACGACTTATTTGGCAACGTTGCCAAATCCCAATCTGAAGGCAAATGAATGTCACTGGTGGCCATGGTGCTGGGCGCGATCGGGGTGGCAATGGCCATGCGCGCGCATTTGCAGCAACGGGTCGAGGTGCTCGCCATCATGAAATCGATCGGCGCGCGATCCTCTGATATTTTGCGCATTTATCTTTTTCAGACGGTGCTCCTGGGATTAATCGGCGGATTGATCGGCGTATGCATGGGGCTGGGAGTGGAGTGGATCTTCCCCACCTTGCTGGGGAAGTTCTTGCCCCTGCGCCTGGATCTTCGTCTTCCCTGGCATTCCGCACTGGCGGGATTAGGTACCGGCATTCTCACCACTGTTCTCTTCTGTTTGCCGCCGTTGCTCCAGATTCGCTCCGTCCGTCCTAACCTGGTCCTGCGTAGGATGGTGGAAGAACCAAGTACGCAGCAGAGTTGGTGGACGCGCCTGCGCCACAGCAAGGCGCAATGGATCATTGCCATCGTCATCCTGTTGGGGCTGGGCGCCATTGCGGCCGCGCTTTCTGATTCGGTAGTAGTTGGACGATGGTTCGCGGGGGCCTTGTGCGCGCTATTGGTGGTTATTCTCGGCGTATCGGCGCTCACCCTGCGCTTGCTGCGTGCATTTCTCTCCCGCACCCGGATCCATTTGCAGTCCGCTGTTCGCCATGGCTTGGCTAATCTGTATCGGCCGGGGAATCAATCCGCGGCCGTGCTTGCAGCCCTGGGCATGGGCGTGATGCTTATTCTGACCGTCTTTCTGATGCAACACGGTGTGATTGGGGAAATGAAACTAACAGCGGGTCCTAACCTGCCGAATATTTTCCTGGTCGATATCAGTAGCAGGGAACTGGACGGCGTCAAGAAGCTGTTGGCGCAGCAACCGGCGGTGGAGGGAGATGTAGAGACGCTTCCCTCAGTGGCGGGAAGAATTATTTCGGTCGATGGCACCGCAGCCGACGGACTCAAGCTGAAGAATTATCCCAAGCGCCTGCTCCAGACGGTATCCCTCACCTGGTCGGCAGGCCTACCAGTCGGGTCCACCATGGCGCAGGGAACCTGGTGGGACCGGGACGATGGGCAATCACTGGTTGTGAGCGAGCATATTGCGCAGCGGCTGCACTTGCATCTCGGCTCCCATATCGTATTCACATCGAACGGAAAAACCATTCCAGCCAATGTCATTGCGGTCATACGCCACAATGGCCAGCACGTGTACTCGCGCAGTGAATTCATCCTCACCCCGCGGGCGCTAGCGGGGTTGCCGGTGGTGTGGTATGGCGCGGTGCATGTGGACCCGCGACAGGTGGGCGCGGTGCAGCGGGCGCTCTTTAACGCCTATCCCACGGTGACGGTGATCAACATTGCCGACGTGATCGAGACCATCCAGGGAGTGGTGCAGCAGATTACGATTGTGGTTCGCTTCCTGGCTGGCTTTTCTATTCTTGCCGGCGCTGTGATTCTGGCCTCGAGCATTGCCAGCACGCAATTCCGCCGGTTGCGCGAGGTGGTAGTGCTCAAGACCCTGGGCGCGAAGCGAAACCACATCGTCGCCGTTTTCAGTGTGGAGTTCATTGTGCTCGGGCTGCTCGCGGGATTCGTCGGCGTAATCTTTGCCAATCTGCTTTCGCGTGTGTTGCTACATCGGCTGGATGTGGCCTTTCACATAGAGTGGCTGGCGACGGCGATAGCCCTGGTGGGAACGGCTGTATTGGCCACCGCAACCGGATGGGCGGCCAGCTTCCGCATACTGGGCCAAAAGCCGCTGCAGGTGCTCAGGGAAGAGTGACCGCAGTGGGTCCTACCGTAAAAACACGGAGCCGGGCAAATCTGCCGGCTTCTTGTTTTGCCGCATTGCCGCTCGTTCAATGGTGCTTTTGGATCAGCGTATCGGGGTTCGAATTGCTGAGGGCAATTAATGAAGGCAAGAGAATGACTGCTTTGGATTCTGCGTAGAGTTGGGTCCATCCGCAATCTCTGAGCGGCCTCGCGGTCAACTCATGAGTAATGCGCTTTAGACAGGCCGCTTGAAAAACTCGGCCTTGTATCAGGGCACGACGTAACAGTCTGCGGAAAAAGTCATTTTTGGGAACAGGAAAGCTAGGTACGGACTTCGCAGGCCGCGTAGAAGACTAAATTCTTGAAGGGGACGGCCTTCAGGCCGTCCGTAATTGCTTTGTAATGAATTCGACTTTTTCCCGCAACCTCTTTAAAGCCCCTTGAGGTACTTCTTTCCTGCCCGGTCGTGAATCGTCCGGTACGGTTCTTTCAGCAATCAAAAAGAACATCCTTGACAGGATATATTATATCTGATGTACTCAACTCGCTTTTGCGGTACGCATTTCAGGACAGGGTTTAGCTGCAGCAACAGCGAGACGGCGCTTTCCTCCTTCATGGATTCGAAGCGCGGCCCCTCGAGTCTTGAATCTCACTTAGAAGGAGAATGCTGTGACAGGGAAAAAGTACGCGTTGAAAATCGCATCTTTAGCGCTCGCTATCAACACCGTGGGATGGGCACAATCGAGCGGCCCGGAGAGCATACCGTCTTCGCATCAATACCTGAAGGTACATCAATATACCGCCGAGCAGGATGCGCAGTTGCTGAAACTGTACGATGGATTGCGCGTGGCTGACGTGATTGATGCGCTCGATGCGGTGGGTCTTCACGAAGTCACCATGATGGATCAACGGATTCGGCCGCTCTGGCGGGATGAGGAGCACATCACACACAGGATTCACGGAATTGCCCTGACCATTCGGCTCGTTCCAGCCCAGGCAACTGCGCCGAAGTTCCCGAATGAATCTATCGCTTTGAAGTGGCAGGGAGTAAACGGAGGACTGCCCACGGGGGCCTGGGCGCCGCCGGATGACATGAAAGCTGACCCCGGCAAAGCGCCGCGCTGGGATTCTCTGGTGCACAAAGGGACGGTGCTGGTGGTGGACGGAGAAGCGAAGGATAATGGTTTCTGTGGATCGAATAATGCCGCCTCTCTCACCGGCCGTGGGTTAGTGGGTCTGGTCGGTGAGGCAGTCTGCCGCGATACAGACGAACTGTCTTTGACCCATATTCCCGTATACCAGGACCCGATGAAGGCGCCACGGGGGATCAATCAGGGAAGAATGTGGACGGAGTCCTACAATCAACCGGTCGTTGTTGGTGGCGTTCTCGTGATGCCCGGCGACGTCATCGTAGCTGACAATGATGGTGTGGCAGTTGTGCCTCGGGCGCGGGCAGAGCAGGTGGCAGAAATGGCACGGTGGATCTTTGAAGACGACGAAACAAAACGAGGAAAGATCTACGACCGGGTAGGCAGGCCGCGGGATTGGACCGTGGAGGGACATACGGAACCTCCGCCTGCTCCAGAAACACCGATCCCCAATCAATAGTTGCGGAAAGAGAACTCTTAGCCAGGAGGTCAAACACCTCCGAGAAGCCGAACGACACAACTCTCTGGAAAACCATGCAGCTGCATACGAACAGACTCCTACGTCCAGGAGTCTGTTCTCTTTTTCGGAGAAGAATTGGTGGGGTGGAGGAAGATGCTGAGATTGAGCTAAGCTCCGGACCCGGACAAGAGACGCGAGTGGAAATTTGGCCCGACTGGAATATCCGATCAAATATATTTGACATTAAGCATTGGCGTCCTATAAGGTGTTTCCGTTTTCGAGAAGCGCTCGTGGATTCACCTGGAAAGGACGTCCAGGATGCTCAAAGCAATGCTTTCGACCAAGAGGCGCAGCGGAACAAAAAGTGCACCACATAGGCAGGGAGGCCGTACCGTGAAATTGTCGACAGGAAATAGCCGTATGGGTTGTCTCAGGTTGGGTGTTCTCGCCCTTTGCCTTTTCCTGCTGGGCGAACACAGGTCATTTAGTCAAGTGGACACGGGAAGTATTGCTGGCACGATTACGGATCCTTCCGGCGCCGTTGTGCCAGGGGCGAAAGTTACCATCGTTGCGGTAGCGACCAATCAGCAGCGAACGCTAACTACGGATGACTCAGGCCGTTATTCCTCAGGTCCACTCCGCCCCGCTGAGTACCGGGTCGAAGTCGAGCTAAAAGGGTTCAAGCATTTGATCAGCGAGAGTATCGTGCTCCAGGTCCAGCAAGCCGCTGTGATGAATCTGACAATGGAAGTTGGCGGCGTGCAAGAAGAAGTGAGGGTTACTACTGCCCCGCCGTTGATCCAGACCACCGACGCGTCGCAGGGATCGGTCATCGGCGAGGAGACTGTGGCAACCCTCCCGCTTAATGGCCGCGACTACCTTCAATTATCCCTCCTTTCTTCGGGCGCACTGCCCCCACCGGGCCAGTCGCGCAACGCTACAGGGCTCAACGGCACCGGCGGCGCCAGCAGGGCTGGAGGATTTACTGCAGGTGGAGCGCGTGTTATTGATAACAACTACCTGATCGATGGATTCGACAACAATGTCAATGACACTGGTTTCGATTTAGATCAGGCCGAAGTAATCAAGCCGTCGGTAGATGCCATCCAGGAGTTCAGGGTCCAAGCGAGTTCATATCCAGCGCAGTTTGGGCGATCCATGGGTGGCGTCGTAAATCTCACGTTGAAATCCGGCACCAACCAGTTCCATGGGACCGCATACAACTATCTTCGAAATGAAGTTTTAGATGCAAAGAACTTCTTCACTGTTGGCAAGAAACCATCGTTTAAGCGCAATGACTTTGGGTTTTCCCTCGGCGGCCCCATCAAGAGGAATAAGGCTTTCGCATTCTTCTCGTGGGAAACGCTGCGTCTAAGAGAATCCTTTACGGATGTCAACACAATCCCGACCGAAAGAATGAGGACGGGGGATTTCTCCGAGCTCAGCGTCCCGATTTACGACCCTCTGACATACAATTCAATGACGAATACGCGGCAGCCCTTCGCCGGGAACATCATCCCATCAAGCAGATTCGACTCAGTGGCGCAGCAGCTCATCGGTTTCTATCCAACTCCTCAAAACGGCAAGCTTTCTAACAACTACACATACGTCAGCCCGAACTGGGAAAATCTTGGCCGCATCAACATTCGAACCGATTACCAGATCTCTCCTAAGAATCAACTTTCAGCAATGTTCAACCGCGAGGCCCAGTTCATACCGGCGGCCCCTAGTCTGCCCGCTCCTGCATTGGGCGGTAACGATCGTCAGACGAACAACACGAACTATGGCACAGGCCTTACCTGGACATATATCGTCTCTCCCACATTTATAACCAGTACCAAAGCGGGGTGGTTCTCGGAAACCGACCTTCTCAGCTATGGTCCCGGCGCATTGGCCCTCGGCAATGTGGCCGCAAAAGTCGGCCTGGCAGTTCCCCCACTCACCAGCGGTCCGGTTGTGTCGCCGACTTTCACGCCTTCCGGTTACACTGCAGTCGGAGCAGGCAACAACATACCCTATTTCTCCGCATCGCAGAATCGCCAGCTCATCAACGACACGACTTGGACGAAGGGCGCACACAACGTCCAGTTCGGAGGACTGGTTGAATGGCTCCAAACGAACAACAAGAATGTCCGCAATGAGGAAGGACAGTTCACTTATTCTGGCAGATACACCAGAAACCCGTCTAACAATGCTGGGGGGAATGCGATGGCCGATTTCCTTCTCGGTGCCAACGATACTGTTAACTACAGCACGTCCTCGGGGGTGCAGGCGCGGGCAACTTTTTTCAGCGCATACCTCCAAGACGAATGGAAGGTTAACAGCCGGCTAACAGTTAATGCCGGCTTGCGTTACCAGTATCTCAAACCGTATCGCGATATCCACAACATGTTGGTGAACGTTGATCTGGACACTAACCCCTTGCAGCCGCAAATGGTATTTGAGTCACAACACTTGCCGTCGCCTTTTTGGAAAACTAGTCCCGTAGTTTTTGATCCGCGTTTGGCGTTAGCGTATCAGTTGTTACCAGGCAAGCTCGTTGTGCAAGCCGCCTATGGGTTATATTCTGGATTTCAGAGATTCTCTCCGTTCGGCGACTCGGCCTCCCTTCTTGCGAATCCTCCCTACACCCTGGTCGTCGTGCAGACCAGCAATGGAATTACTCCAAATTACCTGTTGGCCAGCGGAGTTCCAGCCAATATCGTGTCCTTACAGACTGCGAACTCGGTGACACTTGGTTCGCGGCAACGCAACTTCCCGCATGCCTATACCCCGCAGTGGAACCTGAATGTGCAGTATCAGTTCGCACGTAACTGGATGTTTCAGGTTGGTTACTTCGGGAACCGCGGAGTACATCTCGCAAATATTATAGATGCAAACTCCGTTCCGGTTCTGGGTCCGGGAAGCACCAATTCGCTTCGTCGATTCAAGAGCATATTCGTTCCCGAATCTGCTCCCACTACCGGGGTTACGCCTCCAGGGGTGACCATTTCACCTTTGGGCATAATTAATCGAACGGAGAACACGGGAAGCACAAATTTCAACTCCTTACAAACGAAGGTGATACACGAACTATCAGCCGGCTTTACAGTTATGGCGGCTTATGCATGGTCCAAGGCGCTGGGCGATATCGCCTCTAGCGCCGCCAATGGCAGCTCCCCCGGCTACGCCTATCAGAATCCTGCGAATCTCAAAGGGGAGTATGGTCCATTGAACACGAACATTTCTCAAGTATTCGTGGTCAGTGGACTATGGCAACTGCCGCTCGGACACGGACGAAGATTCGGCTCAAATATTGCTCCCTGGGCTAACGCCATGTTGAGCGGCTGGGAACTAAGTAGCATCGTTAGCCTGTCATCCGCAAACAACTTTACCGTAACCGTGAACGGCACTCCGTCGAACTCAGGACAGACCGATCGAGCCAATATCGTAGGAGATCCAAATGCCGTTCCGGGTGGACGCACGGTGAATGAGTTCTTCAACACCGCCGCGTTCCAAGCCAATGCACCGTTTACGTACGGCAATGAACGACGGAACTCCATTCTGGGTCCGGATTTTAAGGATCTCGATTTCTCTCTCTCGAAAACAGGAACGATGTTCCGCGTGAAGGATCAGCCCGTCAATCTTCAATTCCGTTGGGATGTTTTCAACGCGTTCAATCATCCCAACTTCGGTTTTCCGGGGAATGTTCTGGGCACGCCAACTTTCGGGAAAATAACGAGCGCCGATGATCCACGACAGATGCAGATGGCGCTCAAAGTAATTTTCTGATAGCGAAGACCGTTGGACATTAAGAGAGAGCTTTGTTTGCACATCAAGCATCGGCGAAAACAACAAAGATGACGGAATACGAGCGCAGCTAAGTAGTTATCTGCCGAGTCGTATTTTGCCTCTGAGAAAGACCGATGGAGCAGGCTGGAATGTTGCCGTTGCTGTTTACTCTGTCTACGAACTGCGACCCAAGCAGGGCGCAGGATAAGCGTCGTCTGCGCCGGGATCGGTAGGGAATGATTTCCGGACCGAAGCCAGTGCCAGAAGCGGGGAATTCGGAGGCCTATGTGAAAGTAGGGTTTATTGGATTGGGCGCTATGGGCCTTCCCATGGCGCGTTGCGTTGTCAAGGCGGGATACCCTTTGGTAACGACATTTCACCGCAATCGCGGACCGGCGGATGAACTGGCGGCGCTGGGCGCCAAAGTAGTAACCACAGCGGCGGAAGTTGCTGCACAATCCGATGTGGTGATCACGATTCTTCCCGCCGATGCCGAGTTAGAAGAGAGCGTACTTGGTCCGGACGGGGTTGTGAAGGGGATGACGGCCGGGAAAGTGCTGATCGACATGACGACCTGCACCGCCAGGACAGTCATCCAGATTGCCGAAAAGATTCAAGCCCTGGGCGGTCGCATGCTCGATGCGCCAGTCAGCGGTGGGACGGTTGGAGCCGAATCGGCAACCCTCACCATTATGATTGGGGGTGACTCCGCTCTACTTGAGGAATTCAGACCATTGCTGGCCACGATGGGAACACGCATCGTGCATGTGGGCAAGGTCGGTCACGGTAAGGCAATCAAGATTGTGAATCAGGCTCTTGCAGCCATTCACTTGCTGGCGATCGGAGAGGTATTCGCGCTCGGAATCAGATGCGGCCTGGAAGAAAATCTGATATATGATGTCATAAAAGAATCATCGGGACACTCTCGTATGATGGATGCCCGGCTTCAGCAGTTTCTGTTCGCAGGCGCATTCGAACCAGGCTTCAAGCTTGATCTCATGAAAAAGGATGTTCTTCTTGCACTCGATTCTGCACGTGAGTTGAGCATTCCGGTGCTACTCACCTCGTCAGTGGCGCAGCTATTTACAGCAGCCAGCAGCGCCGGTTATGGGAACGAGGATTTCTCCAGGGCCGCTGAGTATGTGGCGGGCTTGGCCGGGGCAACGCTGAAGCAAGGCGCAATGACAGAGAAGCGGGGAGGATAGCGATGAGATCGGAAACAACAGCGAATGGGTCCAGTTTCGCTGATAGATTTGCAGAGTTTGACCCGGCAACTATCTTCGAATCGGCAGGACGGTCAGGCATGGTTGATCCGTCGATTCGGCCGGCTTGGAGCGGCGCCAAAATCTGCGGCACCGTTCTCACCGTCAAGAGTGCGCCAGGCGACAACCTCATGTTGCATCATGCCGTGGCTGTGGCAAAACCTGGGAACATAATCGTTGCGGATATCGGCAGTTATACCCTCGCCGGAGCCTGGGGCGAGATTCTGACGGTGGCAGCGCAAGCGAGAAATATTGCGGGTGTTGTCGTGAACGGCGCGGTGCGCGATATCGAGGCCATCGCCCAATATGGGTTCCCAGTGTTCAGCCGCGGTTTGGCGATTGGGGCGTGCACGAAGGAGCGTTTGGGCGAACTGAACGTTCCGCTTATCTTTGGGGACGTAATGATTCGACCCGGCGATCTCATCCTCGGCGATTCCGACGGACTCGTCGTCATCGAGCGGGAACACGCAGATTCCGTTTACCAGGCGGCCGTCTCACGGCGCGTTCGTGAGCAGGAAATTATCGCAGAGTTGCGACACGGGAAAACCACGATCGATATTTTAGACCTGCCCAAAATGAATGATCAGGAGAATGCATGGGCCAAGTGAGTCCGTCTAGTGACTCTGAACTGGCAGACGCGCGTTTCGGTGTAGGTCCGCTTCGCACGTTTGCGAGGGAAGTGCTCGAACGCGCCGGTGTGCCTGGCAAGGACGCGGACATTGTTGCAGAATGTCTGGTGCTGGGCGATCTCCGCGGGGTCGGATCGCACGGAATGATCCGGCTTCCGGTCTATGCTCGCCGGCTTTACGCCAGGGTGGTCAAGGCGGATCCAAATATCGAGGTGATCCGTCCGTTCGCATCGGTCGGGCTTATCGATGGTGACAACGGTCTTGGTCCGGTGGTTGGAATGCGGGCCATGGAACTGGCTATCGAATTGGCGAACACGAATGGATTGGGATTCGTCGGCGTACGGCGGAGCAATCACTTTGGCGTGGGAGCATTCTACGTTCAGCGTGCCATCGAAAACGGCTGCATCGGATGCGCTATCTCGAACGCGCCTCCCAATATGGCGCCGTTCGGCGGCCGGCAGAGGTTTCTCGGAACCAATCCATTTGCGGTTGGCATACCCGCAGGCAAGCATCCGCCGCTCGTATTCGATGCCTCTTCCAGTGTCGCCGCGCGCGGAAAGATCATTGCGGCGGCCAAACGGGGAACACCAATCCCACCCGGTTGGGCAGTCGACCCGGAAGGTAAGCCGACGACCGATCCTGATCTGGCGCTGGCCGGCGCAGTGCTTCCCTTCGGAGGAGCGAAAGGATCGGCTATCTCGTTTATTATCGATCTTCTTGCGGGGACCCTGACAGGCGCCTCGTTCGGACAGCGCTTGAACACGCTTGAGAACCTTCAGGCCGAGCAGAATATCGGGCACGTATATTTGGCGATTCGATCGGATATCTTTATGCCTCTTCAAGAAGTGACCGAGAGGACCGATGAGATCTTCGCCTCTTTGATCGCCTCTCCACCGGCTGCGGGAACCGCGCGTGTTTTGCTGCCGGGCGAAATTGAGCTTGAGGCGGAAACAGTCAACAGGATGCAAGGTGTACCCCTGAGCGAAGAAGTCGTGAATGACCTGGTCGAACTGGGGGCAAGAGCAGGCGTCCCGTTCCCATCGCTCGTAGAGAAATAGGAGTAATCGGCGCGATGAACATCGACGCAGGACAAACCTTCAACTTCCTTCCAGTTCCTACCGATATCTATTTCGGCTTCGGGGTTCGCCACAGCCTTCCTGAGAGGATGAAGGCACTCGATGCCAGGCATGCCTTCATTGTGACGGATCCCGGTATCAAGGCCTCGGGGATTCTCGATGGGATCGTTGAGACTCTGACCAAAGCAGGTGCAGCGGTCACGGTGTGTGACCGGGTCAAGGCGGATTCAAGCTCCACCCTAATAGACACGACCGTGAAGGAACTGAAGAGTTCTGGCGCCGAGGTGGTTCTCGGAATCGGCGGGGGCAGTTCTCTCGACACTGCGAAAGCCATTGCTTTACTGGCGACAAATGCCGGTTCGTGTCTTGACTATTTGGGGCTGAACAAAGCGCGGACAAGGCCGCTTCCGATGATTGCGATTCCCACCACTTCGGGAACCGGCAGTGAAGTCACGTTATGGTCAGTCTTTACAGATGAAAGTTGTGCCACAAAGGTGGCGATTGGGGGCGTGCTTGTATACCCCGCAGTGGCTGTCTGCGATCCGGAACTTACATTGAACCTGCCTCCGCATCTGACTTCCTCAACGGGCATGGATGCACTTGCGCATGCGATCGAGTGCTATACGAACAACGCCTGCCAGCCCATCTCTGCTTGCCTCGCATTGCGCGCGATCGAACTGATCGGGCAGCATCTCCGCAGTGCTGTCCTGAACGGCCGCAACAGGAATGCCCGTTATGGCATGATGCTGGCTAGCACCATGGCAGGAATCGCCATGAACCCGACGCGGCTGGGTCTCGCTCATGCATTGGCTATGCCGCTGGGAAGCTGGGATATGTGCGTCCCCCATGGAGTTGCGCTGGCGGTTACGCTTCCGGTGGTGATGGAATACAACCACCTTGCCGCTCCCGATCGGTTCGTCGAGGTAGCCCGCGCGCTGGGCGAACCAGTAGACCACCTGACGAGGCTCGACGCAGCGCGTCGAGCTGTCGATGCGGTTCAGAAATTGGCTCAGGACATCGGCATCCCGAATTCTCTCTCATCATTCGGGGTAGGCGAGCAGCACGTCGGTCCTGTCGTTGCAGAGGCAATGAAGAGTGGGAATGTACCGGTGAATCCGCGACTCACAAAAGCAGAAGATCTGGAGACAATCCTCAGGCAGGTCTTGTAGGCGATACCGGCGAAGGGACACATGGAAAGGCATGCGAATTTCATCGGCGGAGCTTGGCTTCCGCCGCAAGAGGCCCGCTACTACCAGCGCGAAAATCCTGCTCATCCTGAGCGGGTTATCGGTGAGTTTCCGGCTTCGGGCGTGGCCGACGTAGATGCGGCAGTGACATCAGCCAAATCTGCCTTGGCAAACTGGGTCAGTACGCCGGGCCCCAAACGAGGAACACTCCTGTTCCGATTCGCCGAACTACTGGAGCAATCGAAGCAGAAGCTGGCTCAGATCATCACCCTGGAGCAGGGAAAAAGCCTGTCCGAATCGATGGGAGAGGTGGGGCGCGCTGCGGCCGAGGCTCGATATATGGCGGGCGAGGCGAGTCGCCCCTTCGGCCAGTCGTATCCGTCGGAGCGACCGGGCATCGTTTGCTATACGGTAACGGAGCCTCTGGGGGTAGTCGCCGCTATTTGCCCGTGGAATTTCCCGGTGGTGACTCCGGTGCGAAAGATGGCTCCGGCGCTTGCATATGGCAACACTGTGGTGCTTAAACCGGCATCACTGACACCGTGGTCTTCGATCTTCCTGATGCGGCTGATCGAAGAGGCCGGTTTTCCCAAGGGCGTGGTCAACCTGGTGATTGGACCGGGTGCGGCCATCGGAGATGCACTGGTTTCGGATCGACGTGTGAAGGGCATTTCCTTTACAGGCTCGACAGGGATAGGTACGCGGCTTTATTCCATGGCCGCGTCGCGGCTCGCGTCCGTTCAGTTGGAGTTGGGCGGCAAAAATCCAGCTGTAGTGATCGACTATGATGACCTCCAAGGCGCCGCCCGCGAAATCGTATCCGCAGCCTTCCAATGCACCGGGCAGCGATGCACTGCTCTCAGTCGGGTGGTTGTGCTGGAGTCGCAGGCGAATGAGTTGGTTGAGAATCTGGTGGCAGAAGTTGGGCGAATCAAAGTTGGCGATGGAATGTCTGCCGAGACCACCATGGGTCCTCTGGTCAGCATGGGCCAACTTCAGTCCACCGCAGGCTATGTGGCACAGGCTGGGAAGGAAGGGTTATCAGCAATGAGTGGTGGCATGCCCCTGGTGGACGATCCGGCGAAGGACGGCTACTATTACGCGGCCACGGTTTTCGACGGGGTTTCCCCGAAATCTCCGCTGGCCCAGGAAGAGATCTTTGGGCCGGTATTGCCGGTCATCCGGGTTCGCGACGTAGATGAAGCGATGTCGATTGCAAATGCAACCAATTATGGCTTGGCGGCGGCATTGTTCTCGTCGCGGCGAGACGTGATTTCGCGTTTTACCGGAACCATCGAAGCTGGCATGATACATATTAATCACGGAACCGCTAGCCAGGCCCATGTACCTTTCGGGGGGAGGAAGGATTCCGGTCAAGGAGCGTTTTCCATCGGTCCGACGTCACGCGAATTCTTTGCTCAAGTGAAAACGATCTATGCCAAGTGAGAAAGTCCAGAAAAATCGGGATGAAGCAGGCGTGGAAACGCTGACGCCTCTTTCCGATAGCTTGCAGTTAGGCGGGCGGGTTTACAAAGTCCTTGCGGACAGTATTGTCGGTGGAAAAGTGGCTTCCGGTGCTCAATTACGTCCGGACGTCATCGCTCGACAATTGGACGTAAGTACCACGCCGGTTCGTGAAGCGATGCACAGGCTGGAATCGGATGGCCTTTTGGTCAAAATGCCGTATCAGGGGTGGTTCGTACGGCAATTTACCGAGAAGGAGATCAGGGAACTTTATGGATTTCGCGCGGGTCTGGAGCGGTTTAGCATCAGACTCGCGTGCGACCGGGTTACACCTCAGGATGTGAACTGGATGCGCAAGCATCAACTCGCCGGGAAAGCAGCTCTCAAATCAAAGGACATGGAAGCATATCGCGTTTACAATCGCGATTTCCACCAGGCGATATTGCGGATGGCAGGGAACTCGTATCTGATGTCCGCCATGGCGCAAGTCGCTCTCCAGAGCGAAATGCTCAGCGCTAAAACGATCAGTATCTCGGGGAGATCGCTAAAGGCGGTCGAGGAACATGCGAATTTGATTGATCTGATGGAGCGTCGCCGCCTGTCTGAAGCGGAAAAGTCGATCGAGCTTCACATTATGAGTGCTCTTGAGGCCATACTTTCTGCCGGCGTGGGCTTATCTCAGACGCGGGCACATTGAGGAGATGCCGTCTCTGCCTTAAATAAGGAGCACGCTTCCTAACCGGCGATGATCGCACCGATGAGCCATCGCCATCGATGCGCGGGGCGTGTACGAAGACATGCGCGGTTGATTCTATCGCCGCGGAAATGCAGAGCACCTCGACCGTCGGCACATTTATATAAATAGGCCTTTTCCTGCAACGTATCCACAAACTCGAAAAGCAGGCGTTAGACGCCTCATGCCCGTGACTCGGCTGCGTAAGACTTTGCCCAGACGTGGCGTGCAATGATGAGCGCTGATTTAAGTTGACTATAATATATTATGTCAAATACATTGATCAGCGGCTTCGAAGCCTGCGTTACATCGCCTCCTTAAAGGATTCGTTTATCCCATGAACTCAACTCGACGCGACTTCATCAGGGTTGGCCTTGGAACCGCTGCATTGGGAATGGGAGCAAAAGGAGTGCTGAGCTCGACTGCAGGTTCGAGTCTCTCCTTGGTTCATATCTGGGAAAAGCAGGAACTGGAATTTACGTCTGCGCATTCGTTTTCGAATCCATATACGGATGTGACCGTCTGGGTCGATTTGACGGGCCCCGGATTCAGCAAGCGCATATACGGATTCTGGAATGGAGACAATAAGTTCTGTGTCCGGCTCCTGGCCACCACTCCCGGAGCGTGGCATTGGAGAAGCGGTTCTGAGCCGTCCGATGCAGGCTTGGCAGAAAAGACGGGCTCGTTCCAAGCGCGCGAGTGGACAGAGGAAGAAAAGGAAGACAATCCTCTTCGGCGCGGATTCTTGCAGTCAACTCCGAATCACCACGCACTGCAAACGCCGGATGGTCGGCCCTTCTTCGTAATCGGGGACACTTGGTACGCGGCCGGAACCAACCGTTTCCGCTGGAATGATGAGGATGAGGAACGGCCGATCGGGCCGACGGCAGGATTCAAGGACTACGTTCGCTATCGCAAAGCACAGGGCTACAACTGGGTCAACATCATCGCTGCCTTTCCCAATTGGGAGACCGATGGATTGCCCTGGCACATCGTTATGAACGATCCTGAAAGGACGACGGTGCGCTCAGCGTGGCTCGAGTTCGGGACTGGCAGTGCAAAGAACATGGAGAACGAAGGGGGTCGTCCGTTCAGCTTTCCCGGCAAGGTCCCCGGTTATGAAAAGATATTTCCAGACGTAGATCGAGTAAACCCGGAGTATTTCAAGTATCTTGACCGAAAAATAGATTACCTGAATGCGCACGGGTTTGTTCCTTTCATTGAGGTATCACGGCGCGATGCGAGTGAGCTATGGAAGAAATACTATTCATGGCCAGACTCCTATGCACGATTCATCCAGTACATCTTCTCGCGCTATCAGGCCAACAACACGGTGCTCAGCCCTATCCATCTGGACATCATTCAGGAGAGCATCACAATTCCAGAATTTGTGCGCGCCATTGAGCTGGTGCTGAAGAAGTATGGGCCGCCGCCATTTGGAAATCTTCTTTCAGCAAATGCCAATCCATCAACGCTGGTTAACTGGGGAGAAAATTCGTGGGTCACACTGCACCAGGTAGGCAACAAGCGCGAACACGAATACTACTGGTACATGACGGAGATCTTCCGTGATCCCCATACCCATCCCGCGCTCAACGGGGAACCTTACTATTCGGGTTATGTCGATGCTCGCGGTTTGAATGGCGGGTATAAGTTCGGTGCTCCCGGAGGTACCCCAAAAGACGACCAGTTTGTGCGCTCAGCTATGTACGGCAACTTTCTTTCAGGCGGCCTGGCCGGCCACGTCTACGGGGCAGAGGGCATTTGGGGAGCGGATATCGAGCCCACAGCGCCAATAAAGATGTGGGATGCATTCCAATGGAACTCAGCTTCTCAAATGCGGCACCTGCGAACGTTCGCATTTTCCGTTGGCCCTCGTTTTCAGGATTTGGTTCCCGATCCCGGATTCGTGGTGCCGAGCCAGACTCATGTTGTGAAGGGCTATGAAGGATGGGCCTACTCCGCTCGCACCCAGGATAAGGAGATATTCCTTGCCTATTTTGAAACGGATTGTCCACGCAGCCTGATCCGGGGAGCGCGGGTGATGAGCCTGTATGGTGCGAAATGGTTTGATCCGCGTCAGGGAACCTGGTCCGAGGTGGGCGACGGAACGTTAAAGGCGAACCAAATCGGGGAGATTCAACTGCCCGATTTCCCCTCGGACATGGATTGGGGAATCAGTTTGGTATACCAGGGACCGGCTCCCATGCCGAAGCACTTCTGATCGTGCGGACGGGCGCTTGTTGAACCAACCCGAGAACGGCAGGGTCAAGCCGGAAATGAAGATGAGACGCAATTCGCCCTGTATCCAGTTCGGTTTTGCACATCGAGTCATTCTATGAAGAGACTGGCCATTGCAGTAGGTGGCGATCACGCTGGGTATGCGCTAAAAGGCGCAGTGATCCTATTTCTGAAGAATGAAGGACACGAAGTAGAGGATTGCGGATCGTACAGTCCGGAGCCTGTCGACTTTCCGGATATTGCGCAGTTGGTATGCCGGAGAGTGTTCGAGGAGAAGGCGCAACGGGGAGTTCTCGTCTGTGGCACAGGTGTGGGAGCTTGCATCGCCGCCAACAAAATACGAGGTATTCGCGCTTCTGTGTGTCACGACATTTATTCCGCTCATCAATGTGTCGAGCATGATGACGTCAATGTGGCATGTCTCGGCGCGCAAATCGTCGGCCTCAACATCGCTGAAGAGTGCCTCCGAGCTTTTCTTTCCGCCGAATTCAGTACCGACGAGCAATTCCGGAGGCGAGTTGCCAAGCTTTCGGAACTCGAGCGTCCGGAAGCATAGAAGGACAGGGATGGCCTCCAGGCTGTTGAATCAGGAGAACGCTCCAGGACAGATGAACAGCGCAATAAGCCGTCCTCGCGTGCTTCTTTTCCTGCTGATGCTCGCCATGTGCATCAACTTCTTCGACCGCGTAAGTCTTTCGGTCGCAGCGCCAGTGTTGGCTCCTGAACTGCACATTACGACCTGGTCGCTGGGCTTGCTGCTCTCCAGCTTTTTCTGGACCTATTCAGTGTGCCAGATCGGATCGGGTTGGTTGGTGGATCGTGTGGAGGCCCGGTCAGCTTATGCGGTGGCGTTCACCCTTTGGTCCATGGCTACACTTTGCATGGCTTTTGCTTCGTCCTTTGAAGGGCTGCTGTCCATGCTGCTGGTTTTGGGTGTATGCGAATCCCTTGCCTATCCCATGACCTCGCATATCATCGCAAGCGCCTTTCCAGAGGAGCGGCGCGGCTTGGCGAACTCTCTGGTGGATTTGGGAGCACGCTTGGGGCCCGCTGCAGGTACCATGTGCGGGGGCCTCCTGATTGCCCACGTCGGTTGGCGAGGACTACTCGCCATCTGTGGAATTGGGGGAGGGCTTTGGGTCATTCCGTGGCTTCTGTTGGCGCCCCGCCTCCCCGTTCCGCAAGGGAAATCGACCGATCAGGCGGTCAGTTGGAAACGGCTGCTATCGAAGCGAGCTGTGTGGGGAACGATCGGAGGAATCTGCGGTGCAAATTATGCGTGGTACTTCCTCCTGACCTGGCTGCCATCCTATCTGGTGCGAGAGCGTCACTTCTCGCTGGCCTCTTTGGCAACCTTCGGTTCTTTGCCCTACCTGTTCATGGCAATTTCTTCGGTTAGCGGTGGCGCTTTCTCCGATTACCTCATCAAGCGTGGACATAACCCGGTTTCCGTTCGAAAGACATTCCTCTCGACCGGGCTAGGCGCCACGGCATTCCTGCTGCCCTTCGTCTTATTACCGCAAACGGCTCTTTCGCTCGCCGGGCTTTATTTAAGTTGCTTTGGGTTTGGAATCTACGCTTCCAACCTGTTCTCACTTACTCAAGCGCTTGCAGGAACACAGGCAGCGGGGCGCTGGACGGGTGCTCAGAACTGCTTCGGCAATGTTGTTGGTATTGCAAGCGGGATTTGCACCGGCTGGTTGGTACAGCATACAGGCAATTTCGTTACTCCCTTTCTCGCTGCCAGCTGTGCGTGCCTCTTCGGTGCCGCAAGCTTTTGGCTACTCGTGCGCGAAAAGCAGACAGAAATCTTCAGCGTCGACGCGAGGCCACAGGTTCATCAATGAGAAGGGAGGTCAGATCCAGGTTGAACATGGAACCCGTTCGTTCAATAAGCCGGTCTTGGACATCGTAAGCATAGTGGGTCTCTGAAAAGATCCCCCCAAGGGATCCCATCATCAACGACGGAGCTCTGTCCGCCTCTGCCGAGCGGCTCGTCGCCAAAAACGGGCTGTCGCCAAGTCACAGCCTCCGAGGGGAAGGGAAAAGCGGAGTTCCAGCGGATTTGCCGCAGCCAGCTTTGCATACCGGGTGCGGAAGCCGTTCCAGTTGCCGAGGGAAGACCAAACGGCTCTGGTCACATTGACCGGAGTCGATCCTGCTTTTAAGATAGAGAGGCCGGAAAAACTGACGGCTTCTTGTTTTGCTGCATTGCCCCCTCGTTCAATGGTAGGACAGCTGCCTCTGGAGCAGCATATCGGGGTTCGAATCCCTGGGGGGCAACCACGATAAGTCATCTATTTACAATACGATGCCATTGAATAATCCTGGGATTTGAAATCTGTAGCGACGGAGTTTGCCCACTGCTTGGATAACCTCAGCTATGCAGGTGTTCATTCGTATTTCAGAAGCTCAGAATTAGAAGCTGCCTTGGCGGTGCGTTCCGCCGCTTCCAGAATGCATAGAGCATCGGCGGCATCCTCCAATGTGGAGAGCGGGGGTTTGCCCTGAAGGATGCACTGGCTTACAAAGTGGTCAATCTCTTCTATAAAGCCCTCTTCGTAACATGGCATGCCCCACGCAGGCCCTCCGAGGTCCTCAAATTGTGCTTCGTTCCATGAATAGTTCACGCCTCCCTTGGTGCCAAGAAGCTTATACGTCACAGTCCAGGGATCGTTTGTGGGATCACTTGCCGCGAAACTGCACCAGAGGTTCGCAAGTGCGCCGTCCGGCATTTCACAAGTAATCATGGCCTGATCTTCACACTGTAGGTTTTCATAGTGGACGCGTGAAAGCATGCTCGACAAACGCCGGGGACGTCCAAGTAAATACAGCAGGGAATATGCGTGATGCATGCAGACGGCGCGGAGTACTCCACCATAGATCGCGGCAATACCTTCGGAATGGTAGATATTATAGAGAATCCACAAGCTAGCTATTTTGCCTAGCTTTCCACTCTGTACCAACCGCTTAGCCCGCTGCAAAGAGGGCGCATAGATGTAGTTGTGCCCGGGCATGCATACACGCCCTGACTGTAGGGCCATCTCCCGCAAATTCGCAATTTCTTCCCGCCTCTCGGCCAGAGGCTTTTCTATCAGCACGTGCTTGCCCGCATTGAGACTGGCGAGCGCCGTGGAGACATGGTGTTGTGTCGGCGTGAGCACATGCACGGCATCTACCAGAGGGTCAGCGAGAAGGTCGTGAAGATCAGAAAAGACACGTCCGCCAAACTTCTTTGCAATCGCCTCCGCCTTGGCAATATCCGGATCATAAGCGCCGATGAATTTGGCCTGTTTGTTAGCAGCTACTCCGCGGCCGTGCATCTCGGCAACGATTCCTGCTCCGGCAAACGCGATGCCAATTTGGTTTTCAGTCATAAGATCTCAAGGTTCAACTTATAAAAGTGGGCCGCGTTTATACCGAAGAGCTTGTGTTCAGACTCCTCATCCATCCGAGGCCTCAAAACCTCAATCAATGCCTGGATTACCTGATCGTAGCTGCCTGCGACGAGACACACCGGCCAGTCACTACCGAAAATTACGCGATCCCAGCCGAAGCTGTTGACTGCATGCTCAATATACGGACGTAAATCCTCCGTCGACCAGTGCACAGGGTCGGCCTCTGTGATCATTCCGGACAACTTACAATACAAAGTCTCATGACGGGCGGCCTGGGACATAAACTGCTTCCATGGCTCGAGCTTTCGTTCTCTGATCTCTGGTTTGGAGATGTGATCGATGACGGCCCGTAACGGACCCACTGACTCAAGGGCCTGAAGCACATAAGGAAGATGGCGCGTGTAGGTGAGAAATTCGAATGGAAAATCGTTCTCCGCGACCAACTTGAGCGCCTTTAGCACTTGGGGACGCACAATCCAGGCAGGATCCGGGATGTCCTGTAACATCGGCCGCAAACCGATGAATCGGGGATTCTTGCGATAAAGCTCGAACTGGCGTGGAAAGTCCGGGCCCTCCAAATCGAGCCATCCAATGACGCCCGCGATGAAGCTGTGCTTTGCAGCCAGGTCCAGCAGGAAATCCGATTCCGCCACGGTTTGAGCAGCCTGGACAAGAATTGTTCGCGCCATCCCATGCTTGGCTAAAAGAGGAATGAGGTCCTCGGGAAGATAGTCACGGTGTAGGACGGGGACACTGGGACTCATCCAGTGGTAATCTCCGCGGTTTACTTTCCAGAAATGCTGGTGGCCATCAATTTTCATTATCTGCCTTGTATCTTTGCAAACGCTCCCAATCGAAGGAGATACCCAACCCCGGTTCTTGGCTGGGTAGAAAGTGCCCATCTACCAGCTTCAGCGGCTCAGTTAATACCGGATTCAACGAGGGAATGTATTCAACAAATAGGCTATTGGGGATGGCGGCAACCAACGGCAGATGAAGCTCCATGACGAAATGCGGACTGATCTGCATGTTATGGCAGTCTGCCATATGGACGACCTTGAGCCATTCGGTAATTCCGGCGCAACGGCAAGCGTCGGGTTGCAGGATGGAAGCGCCGCCGGTCGCGATGTAGTCCCGAAACTGGTAGCGGCTGAAAAGCGATTCGCCGATCGCGATCGGAATCGAGGTATGCGCTCTGACGTTTGCATGACCAAGCAGGTCCTCGGCCGGCAGCGGCTCCTCAAACCAGAACAGATTGTATGGCTCCCACATGTGGGCGCGTTTAATTGCTTCGGCGCTGGTAAATCGCTCATTTGCATCTACCATTAGATTCCGGTGGGGTCCCAGCACTTCTCGAACTGCCGCGATCCGCTCAGTGTCTTCGGCGGGAGTATCCTTTCCTACCTTAATCTTCGTTCCACGGAACCCTGCCTCTACAATTTTTTTTGTTTCGTCCACAAGCTGCTCAACCGTATGGTTGAGCCATCCGCCATCGGTGTTGTAAACCGGCACGCGGTCATGATGCCCGCCTAACATTCGATACAGAGGAAGCTCAGCTAATTTGGATTTGAGATCCCAAATGCCGATATCCACCGCTGCAACCGCCAGGACGGCAACACCGCCCCGGCCAATCCAATCCACGCATCGCCACATCTGTGACCACACTCGTTCGTGGTCATTTGGATCCATCCCTCGAATCAACTCATCGAAGCTGTTATTGATGATGGAGCATATCTCGCGTGCTCCATGGGGAATGATGCTGTACGTAAAGCCGCAGCCCGAAACGCCTTCATCGGTTTCGATGTAGGCAAAGATCACGTCCATTTTGCTGAAATGGCGAATCGCGTCATGCATCTCGCGGTGAACTGGGACCCGGTAGAGCTCTGCACGTACTTTCGTTATGCGCATTTCCTTCCTCGTCGACCTATTGCCGAAGTAAACTGCTGACCCCTAAAACTGATATGGATACAATAATCAATACCAATCCCACCCGCATGCGCGTGTGGGCAATGGAAGAAGCCGATTTCCATTCTCCCGCAATCAGGCCCAAGGCACTCGACCAAAGGAGCACCACAGCCATGCAGACCGCAAATCCAATTGAGTTCCCATACCTTCCCATCTCGTTTGCGCCAACACCATAGCCAAGCATTCCGAAGAGCCATAGGAAAGCGGCTGCAAAGGCCAACAGAAACTCTCTGGGAAGCGATTTGCGAAACAATTTCGCGCTGTGGTTCTCCTTCAATAAAAGGACCGTATAACCCAGGTTTGGTAGATATCCCGCAGCTAACACTACTGCCCACACGCTCAAAGTCGCACGTTCCGCTGGGATACCTTGATGGACGGCCTCTTGGGCAATGCCGCTGCCGAAAACGAAACCTAAGTTAATCATAGGTCCGAGGCATCCCGTAAAAACGCACAGCAGCACTCCCCTGAGGGAAGTATTCCCCGGCGTCGCAGCTCCTCGAGCATTCGATTCGCGCTCGCGGTCGGCATGGGCATATACCACTAATCCGCAGAGCAAAAGGGCAGCACTCGCCAGGAGAACAGCACCAGGACGGTTCGCCAAATCTGCCGGATGAAGAACGGCGAGAGGAATGATGCTGCCAAGGAGAGAACTTAATCCGATCACAATGGCGAAGGCCATTGCCATACCTACTCGGGCAATGGAAATCCCAAATGTTACCTGAGCGATTCCCCATCCGAAACCCAATAAAAGAGGAGGCAGCAACATTCGCAGGGGGATCGCGGCATAGAAAGCAATTGGATGAGGGATTGCCCACACAACAAGAGCGAGCGGCAGCAACAGCAACGCTAGAGTTGCATAGACGAACCAGGTATTTTCCCAACTCCAATCGCGGGACAGCTTCATCGGAGCTGCGAAGCTTGCGATGAGCACCCCACTCAACATGACTATGGCGAACCCCCATGCGGAATGTGAACCGGCGATCTGTGAACCGAGGATCATGGCTTGACAACCACGACAAGCTGATGCGCAGGAACAGAAATCCGGACGGGTAAAACAGCGGTATGGTCTGGCTGGAAGGGGGTGGCGATGACGACGTTGCCGCTCACGCCTTCGATGTTGATTTCTGCTGTTTCCGGAGCATCACCGAAATTCAAAACAACGCAGGCCCGGCGGGGATCGCCAGACTGCATCGGCTTGAAAACGGAATAGCGGATGTCGGCGTCCCCTTGGACGCTAGCGCCCAGGGTATCGTTGAATCTTCCGTAGAAAAGAAGGTCCTCATACTTCTTGCGAATTTTAATCAACTCGCTGACATATTCGGCCAACGGCTGGGTGAGCGGCTCATTCACAGAATCGTTATAGTGGCGAGGCGCGAGATCCCAGACCAGGCCGTATCGCATCCCGTTATTCATTGGATTGAAATCGCCGGGGCTCTCGCCAAAGATCGTAGCGGTCCACTCAGGAAATGTATAGCGGAGCGCGGTAGATCCCATATCGATATTGCCCATGCGCATATAGGAGACATCGACATAGGGCAATGCTCGATCGAACCATATCTCTGAGGCGAGAGTGAAATTGGGATTGATGGCGCGCGCCTTACGAAGCAGCTCCTGAAAAGTTCCGAGGACTCCTTGGGGTAACGACTTATCAGGAGAAGTAGGGAGCTGAGGATTAAAATCGAGCGCTCCAAGCGCATTTGTCTTGTCAAGCTGAAAACCTTCGACGCCATGCCGAACGAGCTCGAGATACTGGTCCATCAGGAACTTATCGAATTCCGGATGTGCCGGACTAACCAAGGTCACGTTCGACCGTGCCAGCCCCTGGCGGGCGCCAATCGTTCCTTCACCCCAGCCCATGATGCGCCAATCCGGCGCCCAGCGGCCGTCGACAGCATACTGCTTCAGTTGATTCTGAAAAAGCGGTGTGGCCGTGTCCGCGAATTGAATATTTGAAAATATTAGGGGATGGACGCCGAGTGCTCGAATATCAGCAAGAGCTTTCCAGAATTCCGCCGGGGTGCCCAGACGCGGGTTGGGTTGATATTGCGGATATCCACGATCGATTCCGCCCATATCCCAGCCGAGAATTTCAAAAGTAGTTATGCCGTATTTTTTCGCATCAGCCGCGAGTGCCGGCAATTCGTTGAAGCGATGGACAACGACATCTTCGCCGTTGGAAATAATGACGGATTGCCATGCGTTTTGCTGGCGCAGCCAACTCGCTGGGCGCGCAATCGTAAAATGCTGATCGAACCACGAACGATAGATTGTACTCGCTGCATGCCAGTCTCCGTTGTGCACCTGCAGTGCGACCGGTCCGCCCGTGAACGTGCCTTTGCTTAGGTAAGGAAAATTTACCCAGCCCATGGTGAGGCCGAGGGGCTCGTTCGGGGGCAACTCTGATTGTGAAGGCCAACTATCCTTAACGGTCGCACCCTTCGTGAACGGACGTACCTCACAATAAAGCAGAGTAAGTCGGGTTTCCGGATCCTGGTTCGCATAGTAATAGCCGAGGCCGAGCTTTGGATTAAATACGTCCATCCAGCCCATAGACATGTTGCCTGGATAGGTAAATCCCGCGGCATCGTAACGTATGCCCAAGTTACCGCCGCCGTAGCTGCCCCCATGAAAGCGGGAAAACAACCCAGCCGCCTCATTTGTACTTGCTCCGGGAACGATTGTTTCTGTATCGATTCGTCTCCCTATTCCTTGTTGCCCTCCGATGATTCCGTACATCACCTCTGCGAGTTTTCTATCGGTTGGGTTCTCTACTTGAATAGAAAACAGAACCTGCCCACCTACAGCATGGATCTCGTAACGGACCTTGATCGGGAGCTCTTCAAAATTATTCCGAACAGACTCGTAAGTGCAGACTGCTCCGTCAGGCGTTGCTTTGATGTCACTGACAGTCTGATCTCGACTATTGAAATATTCAGCTTCGTAGCCTTTTCTGGGTACCAGCAAGCGGAAGTTTTCGCCCAGCTTCGGTTCTTGAATTACCTCAAGATCTGGATTTTTCCAGTGCAGGCCTATGAGATCACCGGTCCGCTCCGATAAGCGCAGGGTCGCAGCGGGAGTCTCTATCGAACGGATTTGGGCTGACGCCGAGAGTGCAATGGCGGAAAGTGCAACCCCCAAAAGGCTTGAAATCAAAGGTTTACGCGTGCTTATTCCGGCGACTATCAAGTTGGTTATCCCCTGATCGAAGGTAATTTTACCCAGCCTCTGTGATATTTCAGATGGCGTTGCTGAGGCTATCAATCTGTGTTAGTGTTGTCAACGTGCCGCCTGAGAAA
Source organism: uncultured Acidobacteriaceae bacterium (assembly GCA_963717225.1). GTDB lineage: Bacteria > Acidobacteriota > Terriglobia > Terriglobales > Acidobacteriaceae > PALSA-350. The sequence goes on from CAVQWB010000050.1 coordinate 355,380, forward strand.
ACCAACGACGCTGAGGGCCTATCCGAGAAGGCCTATGATCGGGTTCGGGATCGAATCCTGACCGGTGAATACAGTTTCGGGACGGTTATATCCCGTCGGGATCTTGCGACCGAGTTTGGCATGAGCTTGGTTCCGATCAATGAGGCAATGAGCCGCCTGGAGCACGAATACCTCATCGAAAATACGCCCAGAGTGGGCACCAAAGTCAGAACACCGACTCCACAGGACATAAGGGGATTTTGGGCGGTCCGGGAAGGGCTGGAGACGCAGGCGGCCAGACTCTACTGCCGCATGGCGACTACGAAGGAGCGGGTAGGGCTTATAGGATTGGCAAAAGAACTCGATGAGATGCACGAATCGGCTACCAGTTCTGATGAACCCAACCCAAAAACGCTCTATCCCTGGCGTTGCGCTCATATGCGGTTCCATATGCGAATCGCGCAGTGTACAAAGCTGCCATTTCTGGCACAGCAGATAGAGAAGAACCAACTACTGGTTTTCAATTGGTTTTACGATCACCAACTTTATGGCGGCCGGAAGCTGCCTGCACACTGGCACGAGCAGTTGGCGCGTTCGCTGGCCGACGGATCGGAAGAAATCGCAGACGCAGCGATGCGGAAACATCTGCACAATCGGCTGGAAGATCTGATGCGCAGCCTTGAGCGCTTTCTGCAAATGGATGAATCTCATCTTGCCGAGTGGAATAAATCAATGGCGCAAAATTCTGCGGGCTAATGAGGGTATGTAAGAACTCCCGTTCTGAAGGGTACGGGCTTCAGCCCGTACGTTAACTACCCAAGATAGGACGGGCTTTAGCCCCTGAGGCATCTGTTGTGTTCGCTTGAGCAGCCCTCAGCGGCTGAAGCCGATTCATCTTGACAGCTGACTAAACGTACGGCCTAAAGGCCGTACCCTTCAAAAAGCGAGTTTCTCACGCACCCTCTAATGACCCGCGAGCCCACATCTTCAGCAGGGGAAGGACCGGGATGCCGGTCTCGTTCCCTTCGTCGGCGCGGAATTGCTAACGGGAAGCAGCCCACTCTGCTTCTACAGTTTCGATCTGAAAGCGGGAACTCGAGGGACACCCGGCAGGATATATAGGTCTTCCCACCGTTTAGTTTTCTTAAAATTCAGCATCCGAACATCGCCACCAGCCGACGCTTGACACTTCACGTGGCAAGATGCTTAACTTTACGTCGCATTCTGCCATTGCAGAAATGAGTTGTGAAATGTCAACCCGGTGAGGTACGCACGTTTGGGTATTGTCCCTCCGTGACAGCTTCGGGGTCGTTCCCCATGGATGAACCAAGCGGGCGGTGAGACAAGCTGCTGGTAACAGCGAGGAAGTATTTCCGGATTTCGAAGGAGTTCATCATGCACTGCTATAAGCTCCAACTGGCTGATGCCCAGAAGAAAAGTGACTATCAGAGCGTTTTCCGCTCGACAATTTCCACACTACGTGCCAAAAAACTCGTCACCTTTGTTCTGGTCTCAGCCCTGGGCCTGCTCATCTCGATCAACGGGCGAGCACAAACAAATCTAAGTAATATCACCGGCACCGTGACGGACAATACCGGAGCTGTGGTCGCCAATTGCCAAATCGCAGTCACAAATCTGTCAACCACTGCCATTCGCGGCGCCGCAACAGACGCCAAGGGGTTTTATTCCGTTTCGGCCCTGCCCATCGGAAATTACAAGGTTGTTGCTTCATGCGCGGGATTTAAAACCTCGACGTCGGCGGTGGATCTGACCCTCAGCGGGGCAACAACAAACTTTATGTTGACCGTCGGCAGCTTAGAGCAAAATGTCACGGTCAATGCCGCTACTGGGTCCGTAGCGTTACAGACAGACGACCATGTTGTTTCGCAATCCTTCACTCCTGAACAGCTGACAGCCCTTCCCAATACCAACGGCGTAAGTGTGCTTAGTATCGCCGTACTCGGGCCATCGTCCCAAGCCGGAACAGATGAGCCAACACCTGGAGACGTTGCTGTCTTCAACCAGACAACGAGCTCAGTCAATATCGCAGGACTGGGAATAGCGCGTACAGAGTTCCTGCAAGATGGCGTAGACAATATCAATCTATTAACACAGACAGCGAACGTGGTCTCTACGGTCGAAGCTTCAGCCGGAGTAACGACGATGCTAAACGGCTCGCCTGCGCGATTTACTGAGCCCGCCGTGGTTGACGTTATCACGCGAGGGGGTACAAATCAGTTCCACGGTTCGTTGTATGACTTCTTGCAAAACGATGATCTCAATGCAACGAACTACTTTGCGGTAACCAGACCACCTTTGCGCTATAACCTCTTCGGCGGAGACCTGGGCGGCCCCATCATCCGAAACAAGGTATTTGGTTTCTTTGACTATTCGGGCTTGCGCAGCCATACCGACGCAGTCAGCCAGAATCGAGTCCCCACATTAGCAGAGCGTAGTGGAGATTTTTCCAACGACAACATTTCACAGACGATATATGATCCCGCGACCTATAACCCGGCAACAGGTTCAATCAGCCCATTTCCTGGGAACACCGTACCTGCAGGTCGAATCGACAATTTTGCAAAACTCTGGCTGCCACTCTATCCGTTGCCAAATTTCCCATTGAGCGCAACAAACATAAATTATGTTGCCAATGTACCCACTATTTCAAACAGTGACGAAGAGATATCCCGTGTCGATTGGAATGCCTCGGCAAGAGATCAGGTGGCGGCCACGTTCTTTCACTACACAAGGACCCAGGCTACTGCTTCGATCGTCCCGGATTTATTTGGGTCTATATTCGACTCCTCCGGTACCAATGCCATGCTCCAGCTTACCCATGTATTTAACGCAAATATCGTCAATATCGCTAAAGCCGCCTACAACAGAAGCAATGTGGTGGAAAGCGAGTATGGAGCCGGCACAAAGAACTATGCAACAGAGTATGGGCTTAACAATGTTAATTCTCTGCCGCAGCAGTGGGCGCCTCCTAGGGTTTCCATTAGTAACTACTCGTCGTTTGGCAATCCGTATACCCCGGATGGGGCACTTCAAAACCGCTTTCAATATGCAGACGAAGTCGATTGGAAGCTGGGAAACCACACCGTTGCTTTCGGGGGCGAGTTTGTACGCACCCAGTTTAACGGTTTCTGGGTGATCGCTAACAATGGCATATACAATTTCGACGGGAGCGCCACATCCCAATACGCAAATGGAAAGCGCAGTAGCACGTCTACGGGAAATGCATTTGCGGATTTTCTTCTAGGGTTTCCGCAGTCTGCATCGAATGCCAATGGGACTACGGTTGGAGATTTTCGAGAGTCGCAGGTCGAGGGCTATATACAAGATGACTGGAAGTTATCGCAGAGGTTGACCCTCAATCTCGGAATGCGATATAGCTTCGATAATCCGCCTATCGACAAGAATGGCCTGTCGGCATTGTATGTAGTTCCAACCAACAAACTAGTCCGAGGGAATTGGAATACGAATTATAACGATTGGGGACCCAGGTTTGGGTTTGATTGGAACGCAGACAGCAAAATGGTGATCCGCGGAGGATACGGAATATATTACGCTCCGATTCTCTATAACAGCCTCCAGTTTCAGCTAATGTATTCCCCTAATTTTACTACTCAGAACAAGCTTATTAACATTGCTGCTCCGATAAGCACGCAAAACCAGTTCGGGCTCCCATCAAGCGGCGTAACAACATGGGGCATAACAAAAGTATTGAAAGATCAATCCGCCCAGGAGTGGAACCTCAGTTTAGAGCAAAGCTTGAATGAAAATACGTTGTTCACTATTGCCTATATCGGGGATGTGCTGCGGCATGAGGCGACCTTTGCAGATGTAAATCAGCCGGACGCTTTATCTCCGGGTAATACATCAGGAATACTCGATGTGAGCCCGCAGCCATTGGCAAGTTCTACACTCACCTATCAGGTAAACTTGTTCAACGCAAGCTACAATGCGCTCGCCGTCTCATTGAACCGCCGCTATGCCAACGGATTACAGTTTTTAGCGAGTTACACATGGTCAAAAGCAATGGACATCGTTGATGGCGATAACGAGACGGTACAGAACATCTATCACCCGGGGCTGCAAAGGTCGCCGGCAGCTTTCGATCGGACAAATAATTTCCTTCTCAGCGGCACGTATGACATTCCTGTTGGGCAAGGGAGACGATTTGCAAATAACAGCGGGTGGTTCGGTAAAGAGGTCATTGGCGGCTGGCGGCTATCGGTCATACAGCAATTAGCTACAGGTCAACCAATTACCATAGGTGCAAACAATACTGCGGATACTTCGACGAATCACGCCATGTACGCTCGTGAAGTATGTAATCCGAAGGATGGTTTCACTAAGTCGAGATTTACATTTTTTAACAGTGCGTGTTTTGTTCAACCTCCGCCGGGAACATACGGAACAGCTCGCGATGCGGTTCGTGTGCCGGGCGTCAATCCGACGAACCTCTCTCTCTCCAAATCGTTTGACATTTATAAAGAGCAGGAGTTGCTGTTTCGGGTAGATGCATTCAGCGCGCTAAACCACCCGATGTTCGGCCAGGGGAGCCAGTCGGTCACTGCGCCAAATCTGGGGCAATTGACATATGAAGCATCTGGACAGCGAACTCTGCAACTATCTCTAAAATATCAATTTTAAAACATTGCTCGAGGTTCCTCTGGGTGGATAGATCCAAATCTACGGAATGCGCGAGTTTTCTGGAGTCACCGGTCTGATGCTTTGTATCAGGGCACGACTTCAGTCGTGCCGCACCAGGTCAACAAAGACATGGGCTTTAGCCCCAGCGCTTTTTTCTCTGCCAAGTAGGCGTATCAGTCCTGCTTTAGCCGGGTTCTGAACCATAGATAGATGCGCGATGCATTTCGTGCAGGATTGCCATTGCAGGGGCTAAAGCCCAATTCTCTTTCCCTCCTGCTGCTTCAACAAAGCAAAACCCAAAACTCAAGCTCGATAAACCATACCCCAGGATCGAGAAAATGTGGAGACTCCCAGGGAGCGCTTCAGCGCTCCGGAAAGTCTTCCGCTCCGATTCATGCGCTTCAGCGCCGGCAATCCCAGCGGGCTTAGCCGAGTTCTCTCGCTCGTACCGGCTGAAACATAATCGATTAAATCAGTGACGCACTACTCTAGGGCAGATGGGGTTGCGGATTGAGATATCTGTATTGTCGATTCCGTGCCAGCCCCGGACTTTCAGTCCGGGGTCAAACCCGCGAGAACGCTTTATCTTGCAACTACCGGGCTTTAGCCCTGGTGAAATGCCCCCAAGCTCCCCAATCAAGCCGTACGTTCTTCGTAACCTCGACGACGGCCGGACGCCGCGCGCTTCTCCAATCCGATCGCATGTCTGAGCGAGGCATAGAGGGCGAAGATCTCTTTCCGCGACTGAGAATTCGGCACAGACGATAGGAGAATCTGCGGAACGCGCGACGCTTTCCCGAGCCACGGTTCTAATGCTTTGTATCAGGGCACGACTTTTAGTCGGGCCGTAAACGATTGAGAATACGTCGGGCTTTAAGCCTTCAGCATCTCCATCACGTAGGCCGGTCGCAGCGGCATTTTACGCATCGGCTTTCCCGTTGCATCGAATACGGCGGACGCAATGGCGGAAGCGGCAAGCGCGTTCGCTGCTTCGGAGCCTTGGCCGTATTGGCCTACCTCAGGCCGGTGCAACATGACGATCTTGATGTCCGGAACGTCAGCCATGGTGGCGATGGGATAAGAAGACCAGTTGGCAGTGGTAACAGCACTTTGATTGAAGTTCACTTCTTCGTGCAGGGCAATACTGATACCCATGACCGCGCCGCCTTCCACCTGGCGCTTCAGTTGTTCCGGGTTGACGACGATACCGGGCTCGACGACAACCGTGTACTTTTCCACCTTCACCACACCAGTCGCCGGGGTGACGGACACTTCGCAGGCACAGGCCCAATAAGTTCCTGAGCGGAACATGGCCGACATACCCTGTCCACGCACGGTTGCCTGACCGCTCGCAGCAGCTTTCGGGGTCTTCCTTGTTTCCCACCCTGCCTCTGTCTGCAAATGCCGCAACACGTTCAACAGCCGTTCGTCTTTTGCATGATCGATGCGGAACTGCAGCGGATCAGCCCCCGCCAGCGCTGCGGCTTCATTCATCGCCATTTCCCGGGGGAAGTTCTGCTGAAACTGGCCGGGGGTACGCATGCTGTGATCGCGCAGGCCCACCGCCAGTGGAGACTTTTGCTGGCCAACCTGGTACGTCCCGTGGCAGCGTTCGTCGAGATTGGTAACAGCATCGTAGAGCCACATATCAGAACTGCCGTTGGCAATGTTGTTGATCGGGCCGCCCTTCTCGGAAGGTGCGGGCATCGTGGGCAGACCGGCAAGAACGGCTCCGATCAGGCGATCGTCCTGCATGGCCGGTTGGTAGTGATCGATCTCGTAGGCTGCAATGCGGCCGTGTTCATCCAGGCTGATCTTCACATCGGCGTAAGCGGCCGCCGACTGCGTCGACCATTTCATATCGTCATCGCGCATCCACTGCACGCGAACCGGCTTGCCCACTTCCTTCGACAGCAACACCGCTTCGTCTTCAGCGCCCGCGTTGCCGCCATTCGAGCGGCCGTAGTGCCCTGCGCCGGCATAAGTCTTCACGGTTACTTTGTCAACGCTCGTTCCCAGCATCATGGCAAGCTGGCCACGCAACGCCTGGGCGTTCTGGGTGTGCGTATGGACTATCACCGAGCCGTCTGGGCGGTAATCGGCCAGGGCCATGGTGGGACCAATCGGAGCGTGCTTCCAGTACGGCAGCTGATAGGTGGCCGCCAGTTTGTTCTTCGCGCCCAGCGCGCCGGCGGTGACATCACCCTTGGACTTGCGGCTCTTCTGCACCGGGGCAGCCTTCCAGTCCGATTCATTCCTCAAGCTGGCAAAGAGATTGTCTTTACCCGGCAGCCCTTGCCAATCACTCCATTTGGTTGCCTTGGCGACCTGGTACGAGGCCTGAATCGCTTCCCACTCGGTGGGAGCCACCACACCCACCAGGTTGCCCTTGACCACCAGGCGCGTATTAGGAAACTTTGTTGGATCGACCGTTCCGGCCTGAACAAGTTGTGATCCCAGCGTAGATGGGTGCACCACCCGCCCATGTAACATGCCGGGCAGCTTGACGTTGGTGACCCACAACGCATCGTGCCGCACTTTTTCGGCAACAATGCTGTTCTTGAATGATTTGCCCACCACGTTGAGCTCGCTCGCTGATTTGAGCGGCGGGTCGCCGGTGATGCGAAGGCCGAAAATGCTGGTAAGGTCGCCGCTTACCGGAATGGTCAATTTCAGGTCCTGGTCTTTTACCAACTCACCGTAGGTGATTTCCTTGCCGCCGCCCGAGGCCTTTCCATCGGCGGTCCGTACCTGGTCTTTGGGTACACCGAGCCTTTCGGAGGCAAGCTGGAGAATAGCCTGCTTTGTGTACGCAGCCGCCTTTCGTATATTGGGGGTTCCTTCGCCCAACAGGCCAAAGGTGCCACCGCCCTCCGGGGTGGTATCTGTATCTGCCGAAACTACAGTTGTGATGGCTTCGAAGGGCATATCCAACTCATCGGCTACGATCTGGCGGTAGGCGGTGTAGATGGTCCCCTGGCCGAAGTCGCTTTTGCCGGTGCGAAACAGGACGGTATTGTCGGGCCGAATCTCGATCCACGAGGCGGGGAGCGATACGTCGAACGCATCGCCCTTGATCATCGCAGCGGCTTTCGCGCTTCGTCCTCGAAAGACCCCGAACCCTACCACCAGCGCACCACCGGCCTTAACGAAACTGCGGCGGCTGAGCCGCGCACCGCACACATCCGTCATCTGCTCATAGGCTTCGCGAAGGTGTTCCATTAGACCTCTCCCTCTGCCATGAGCTTCGAGGCATGGCGTACTGCATCTTTGATCGCGATGTAAGTTCCGCAACGGCAAAGGCGGGGTGACACGCCTCCGGTGGTGAAGGCTTCGCTGATTTCCGCATCCGTCGGGTTCGGCTTGTGCTCCAGGAGCTCGGTTGCCTTGATCATCATGCCGCTTTGGCAGAAGCCGCAAAGCGGGACCTGTTGTTCGATCCAGGCGAGCTGCACGGGATGTAGCGCTTGTTTCGCCTGATTTTGCGTCGCCTGATTTTGCGCGAGGTGCTTCCGGGCTGCCCAGCGGGCGGGCAATCCTTCGAGGGTGGTGACTTCCTTACCCACCGCCATGGAAGCGGGAGTAACGCAGGATCGAACCTCCTTACCGTCGACCAGTACGGAACACGCGCCGCATTGCGCGAGGCCACACCCGAACTGCGGGCTGTCGATTCCCAGCTCATCCCGCAATACGTAGAGAAGGGGAGTGTCTTGTGGGGATGTTACCGGCAGGCTCTTGCCATTTACGGTCAGGTTCATCACCGAGGTTCTCCTTTCGGCTCGCGCCCAAAGGCTCCGGCGAAACAACGCGCCACGGCCGGGGCGTCATCGGGCTCCTCACATTACAGGCTAGCGCATCTCGGCAAAAACGCAAGGTGCCTTTCGCAATTGGCGCATATTGCGTCGATTTTGGCGTCGGCATAAAGTCCATAATGCCGATGCCTGGATTATGCCGCGCCGGTCTTGTAAGTGCGTAAACACCGTAAAATATTTAAGAGGTAATGAAAAATTTAAGAGGTAATGCGGCATAAAATTCGCAAACTTAGAACTTTGCACAATTAGAGCTTTACGCTGGCTCGAACTGACATTTGGCTAGCGATTTCTGTGCCTCTCGCGGTCAGGTCAATGGAAGGCGGTTGCCAACACTTAGCGTGACTTCGAACTGCCGGCTTCTGGCTTGCCGGCCAGCCGGGAGTTTAACCAATGTTCTACACTGTGCCATGTTGAGGCCAACAACCCCATGACTTTCCCCGCTGCTGTCCCGGAGATCCCGTCGGCTGATGTCGCCAAATCCGCAGCCTACTATGTCAACACGCTAGGTTTCACCCTCGATTGGGGGGGCGACCAAGGCGGCATTGCAGGCATCTCAAGGGGGAATTGCAGACTGTTTCTCACCAATAGCTCCTTCCGAGTGTCCTACGGCAACACAGGCCCCTATCCTTTTCTGGCTCAATCTCGATAGCAGGGCCGAGGTGGACGAACTCTTCGCGCAGTGGAAGGCCGCACAAGCGAAGATCCTTTCCGAGCCCGACGACAAACCATGGAAGCTGCGCGAGTTTATGGCCGCCGATCTTGATGGCAACCTCATTCGTGTCTTCTATGATTTCCGGCGCGACGTGTAAAGGAAAGACAGACGGGGCGTACCCTGAGTCTGTCCACGGCAAGTCAACACAATTGCGCCTATGCCGAATATCGAGAACCTCAAAAAGCAAGCCAAACAGTATCTGCGTTGGCATCGTGAACGGTACTATCCCGTCGCAGCCCAAATCAGGGCTGCGTTACCCCGATTTCGCGACATGGGGGATGTGCAGATACTGGAGGCCAGCTTCAGGCTCGCGGATGCTCAAGAGCTTGTCGCACGCCAAATGGGGTTCGACGGATGGCAGGCGCTCAAATCAGGAGCAGATGCCATGACCGATGAACCCAAACAGACGACGCCACGTCCCATTCTCAATGCAATTGAGGCGCAACTCTTCGTTGCGAACGTCAAGAGTTCCTGCGATTTCTACACAAACGAGCTCGGCTTCGCAATCGCATTCCTCTATGGCGATCCGCCATACTACGGGCAGGTCGTCCGCGACAAGGCACGAATCAACTTGAGGCTGGTTTGCGAACCTGTGTTCGCTGGCGATATTCGCAAGCGCGAAGGTCTGCTCTCCGCCTCCATCACAGTTGCCTCCCCAAACGAAATCAAACAACTGTTTCTGAGTTATCAGGCTGCGGGAGTCTCCTTCCATCAGGCACTTAAAAAGGAGCCATGGGGCGCCAGAACCTTCATAGTCTCGGATCCAGATGAGAATCTCATCCTGTTTGCTGGCCCGGCAGCCGACTGAACTACTCCATTTCGAAATGCGGAATTACTAAATTTAGTCGTCAAATTTAGTCGTCAGATGGGACTGGTACTTTGGGCAAACAGAGCCTGCCAAGGACCGAATGTGAGTTCACGGATCAATCACCACACCGAATTCGGAATCCTAACGAATGCTGACGCGATGGTGGTTGTTCCGTCTGTCCCGCCTTTGCCTTGTCCCGCCTTTGCCTCCGCCTTTGCCTCCGCCTTTGCCTTACCCGCTTCCAGCAAAGTTCCCGTCCCGTCTTGACCACAAATCTGAAGACGGCGCCCGGGTGCTCTTTACGCAGTAGATTTATAGATCCAAATTGGCGGAACACAGAAGTTTGGGGTAGTCAACGCTCTGGGGCTTTGTATCAGGGCACGACTTTTAGTCGGGCCGTAAATCCTCCCGCCGCTAAGGGCTTTAGAGTGTGCGTGAGAACCAATTCCAAGTCACCGCGCTCATGCTTTGTATCAGGGCACGGCTTCAGCCGTGCCGCAATGGTTGGGTCTGATGAGGGCTTTAGCCCCTGAGGTACGTTCTCCAGGTGAGGAGAAACTCTGTACGAAGGGCACGGCTTCAGCCCTGCCGTAAATCGCCTGTGCTTGACGGCTTCAGCCGCGGGGGTACGCTTTTCGAAACGCCTGACTGCAAACAATGGCTGCTGGCCGCTGCTTAAAAGTGGCTTGGTTCGTAGCCGGAAACGGGGCTAGGACTTAATCCGGCGACAGCATACCTATAGCAGCAAATAGAGTGCCAAGGTAGGGCGCTTTATTCTGGTGCAAAAGATGCTTTTACTTGGAGGAACGATGAGTTTCAATGCTGTAAAGGTTGATCCCGAAGAATTGAAGGCTGTAGCAGTCCATGAGTCAGGACACGCTGTCATGGCAATAGTGCAGGGAATTTCTGTGCGTGGCGTCTTCTTTTGCTTACGACCCCAGCAAATGGGAGTCTGCTCCGCGGGCCGCTTCTGCGTTCCGATCAGAGCAGCTTCACTCGCGCGCAGAATGAGAAGGTTTTAGAAAAGTCCGGTTCTCAGCTTTAGAGGACAAATACGGTGACAGCTTGCTTCTAGTCGATGAGAGGAGCAATTGATGAGCCCGCGCACCAGCGAGGTCATTCTCTTTTGCGCCAGCGTTAGCAGAATCTATTTTGGCCTTGACATCGAATAGATGACGCGCGTACGCTTTCAACCATGCGATACTCCCTGGAACACAAAGCGCAGAACCACGAGAACATTCTCTCCGTGGCCGCTCGCTCTTTCCGCGAGCACGGCGCTGACAGCAGCGGCATCGGGACGGTGATGAAGAAGGTAGGCTTGACCAAAGGGGGCTTCTACCGGCACTTCAAGAGCAAAGACCACCTGTTCGTTGAAGCGGTGGCGCGGGCGCTCGACGAGACGGGACGGAGCATGGTCGAGGTTGCAAAGTCCGCGCCCGAAGGCCAGGCTCTGCGAGCGATCATCGAGCGCTATCTAAGTGTGGGCCACGCGAACTCCCCGGGAGCCGGCTGCGTGCGCGCCGCCCTCGGGCCGGAGCTCTCGCGGAAACCAGTAGCCGTGCGGAGAAGGATTGAGGCGTTGTTGGAAGGGTATCGTGAGCGGCTACTGCCGTTCATGCCCGGTCAGACGCAAGAAGAGAAACGGGCGAAGATCAGGTTGTTGTTTCCCAGCATGTCGGGAGTGTTGATGATGGCCCGGGTCATTTCGAGCCCTGAACGGCGCGAGCAGGTCTTGATGGAGGCGAGGAACTTCTTCATAAGGTCCTTCGCTGAAGAGTAAATTTTTTTGCCCTGAAAGAGTACGACAGTACGCTAAACAGAAAATGAACCGTAACCAACCGAATCGAGGTGAACTAATGAAATTCATGATCACTTTGCTCCTCGCAATGCTACCGGTACCGCCCGTAGCGCGATCACAGACCGGGCAAGCCTCAGGCCTGCCCAGCGTGGCTATACCTAAAACCACCGAGGTGCTCGTTATCGAGACCCCAAAGGAGGGCGTAACCTTTCAACAAGTCTTTGCCGTCATGCCGCAAGAGGCTCGAGCAACTGTCAAGCTCTACCTCGACGGGAAGATCCGCGAGTGGTATTCGCGCGGCGATGGCAAGGGCGTCGTCTTCCTGGTCGACGCGAAGTCCGTGGACGAGGCGCGAGCGATTGTGGAAGACCTGCCGCTCGCCAAAGAGCAATTGATGGATAGCCAATACATTCCCGTTGGACCATTGATGCCCCTGCGGGTATTGATGGGTCCGGGAGCGCAGCAGTGACCGCACTGCTGCAGAAGGGGAAACCTTGGAAGGAGACGGATCATGATCAAGTCAGGAATCAAGCTGACCGGCGCAACTGGGAAGCCGGGCACTGTCACTGTTACCGAACTGCTGAAAGCTGGCTATTCCGTCCGTACCATGGCGCGCCGGGAGGATGTCCCTAACGCGCAATCGAAGCGGAAAGGGAGCCTCATCAAACTCTTCAGGATCACGGCGCTGTTTCTATTGTCGCTCTCCACGTGCGGAGCATTTGCGGGCGAGATCAAGCCTTACAATCAGGCCGAATTCGAAAAGCTTGCGGTCGAGGGCAAGCCAATACTGCTCGATTTCCGCGCAGAATGGTGCAACATCTGCGCAGCGCAAGCGCCTGTGATCCGGGAGTTGATGGCGCAAAGCAAGTACAAAAACCTGACTACGTTCACGGTTGACTTCGACACAGCAACGGCACTACTGAAGGCTTACAACGTGGAAGTTCAGAGCACCCTGATCGTCTTGAGCGGAAAGCACGAGGAAGGCCGGACGATCGGTGACACGTCCCGGGAGGGCATCGACCGGCTGCTGAACGCCGTGGTTCACTGAGAATGCACTTCGGTCTGGCTTCTTACGGCATTGCAGTTTTGGCGGGATTGCTTTCGACATTGTCGCCGTGCGTGCTGCCAATTGTTCCTATTCTGCTGGGCTCGGCGATGAACGCGCATCGCCGCGCGCCGATTACGCTGGCCTTAGGACTAGCGATCTCCTACGCAGCGATCGGGACAGCGCTCGCTTGGGCCGGCGCTGCGTTTGAACTGGACTCGAAACTCGTACGGCGTATGGGCGCGGCTCTTCTGGGACTCTTCGCGTTATTCATCCTGTCGAGCAGCCTTCAACAGCGCTTCGCCGCGGCGACATCAGGAATTGGTAACGCGGGAAACCGGTGGCTTTCGCGCCTTCACTTAAGCGGCCTTTACGGGCAGTTCGTCGTCGGTCTCGTACTCGGCATGATCTGGAGCCCATGCGTTGGTCCGACTCTCGGCGTGGCGATCGTATTGGCAAGCCAAGGAAAACATCTTGCGGGCCCCGCAGCTCTCATGGGGTTATTCAGCGTTGGTGCTGCGCTACCGATTGTGATCCTCGGCTATCTTTCACGCTCAGCGATGATGAGTGTTCGAGGAGGACTCCTCCAGGCAGGAAGAGCCGGGAAGGTTGCATTCGGCGGTGCGATGCTTCTCATCGCGATCGCCACGATTTCCGGCACAGACAGAGAGGCAGAGGCATGGCTTATAAATCATTCCCCGGCATGGCTGACAAATCTTACGACGCGGTTCTGAGCCAGTGATGCATTTCAAGGACAGGCCGGCCCCAAACCAGGGACTGAAACCCACCCAGGAGGTCTCCATGGATCGATCACATGCAGGACTTAATCCGGGTAGCCCGGGGGTAACCCGGCGGGGTAACCCGGGGGCAGGTCACCTCGTTTCGGAAGCAATTTGGTGATTACCGATGCGCCCTAGATGTCCTCCGATATAGCGCGCGCGGAAGAAGGTCAAAGAAGGTCGACAGAAGAAGGTCAACAGACGGAGGCCAAAGAAGCTCGGCAGACGGAGTCCTTTCGGGGCTATTATGTCGCGCACTTTCGCGGTGCATTTCCATCATGTCGACCCATTCACACCGCAGCGACAGGCTCAACTCACGACCCTGTTTCGACCCCCGCATCCATAAATTGCCGCACGGTCAGAATTGGAATGCCTTCATACGAGCTGAGCTGAAGCAGGTGCCGGTCACCGCTAACGATGTAGTTCGCTTCCCCTGCTGCTGCGCATTCAAGGACGCGATTGTCGTCAGGATCATCCTTTATGACCTCAAGAATAACGGTGGGCTTTACTACCACTGCGCTGCTCTGCAGTTGTGCCCGTACCAGGTCCGCATCATTGGGCGATAGCCCGAATTTAAGGCGGAGCTTTTCGTCGAGTTCATCGAGCAGAGCATGGGAGGTCACCAGCAGAAACGACTGCAAGAGGGCGAGATCGAGAAAGGTACCGGGCAATCCACCAAACATGAGCGCTGAGATGAAAACATTGGTGTCCGCAACGACGCGAATCATCAGCGCTTTTCGCGCCTGTATTCATCAGACAGACGCTCCACGTCCGACTCGCTGGTGATGCCCAGGGCCTCGCCCCTGGCACGGCTGCGTTTTAGCATCGCATCCCACTCTGCATCTCCCGCCATATAGCGCCGCAGTGCTTCCCGGAACAACTCACTCATGGTGCGGTGCTCCCTATGGGCAAATTCCTGCGCCTTAACCAGTAGGTCAGGGGGTAGGGTGATAGAAACTGTCTTGGCGGTACGCATACTTTACAATGTAAAATATTGACAGGCAATGTCAAGTATCACTTCAGGCGGTCACATTCTGGTTCGCTGCTTCGGAGCCCTGGCCGTATTGGCCTACCTCAGGCTGAGGCTAATCCGGTGACAGCGTACCTATTGCAGCAAATGCAGTTGGTCGCCTGTCGCCGTATCTTGTCTGGGTTGATCTACTACGCTCGGAACTAGAATTTAGTGGTCCGTCCACTAAACTCACGGCGTCTGACAGCGATACGCTCTCCGAATTTAGTCGTCAAAATTTAGTCGTCAGACGGGGACTGTCACTTAGGAAAACGAGAGTCTGCTACGGGTCGAAGGTGAGCTCACGTTGCCTTCGGTCTGTGACGATCTTTTGCGGGATCCTCGGGTCCTCGCTTCTGTAGAGCTTCTGAAAAATGGCGGCCGGTTTACCACTCCTGGCAAAGTTCCAGTCCCCCGTCTGACCACAAATCCCCAAACGCTCTCCTCGCCCCGGTACAAAAACTCCACCCGGTCGGCCGGTCAGATTGTCATCTTTATGATTGAAAAATCATCATCCAGTTCTTCCGAGCCGTGGACGCCTTGAGCGAACTGGAGGAGTTGTTCCAGTTCCGATGCGCCTTCCGGTACTGCGCGGGCGAGGACTTCTTCGAAATCTTCGAATTCCAGTATGGTCCCGTCCGGCCGCGTGATTTCGTAAGCGCCGTCGCTGAAAAGGAACAGCCGCGCAGGGCCGGCGAGAGTACACTCGTGGCTCTCGTAAAGAAAGTCCGGCAGGATACCCACAGGACAACCAGCGGCCGGCAGCGACTCCGCTTTGCCGCCCTGTTCGCTTGCACCGCTCACCAGAATTGGTGGTGGGTGCCCGGCGCTTGCATAGCGCAGCCTTCCTGTAGGGCGGTGGTAAACGCCGTACCAGATGGTGAAATAGAGACCATTTTGATTTTCCATCTGGAAACCCTGATTCAACGAGCCCAGTACCGCTTCAGGCCTACGGAAATCGGTGTTCTGCAACGCGCCGGACCGGAGCGTATTCGCTACCGTGATTGACAGCAATGCCGAACCGACGCCGTGTCCGCAGACGTCCAGCAGGTAAAGGGCAAAGTGCTCACCATCGATCCAGTAATAACCAAAGGAATCTCCTCCCAGTTCCGTGGAAGGAACGAAGAGCCAGTCAACTGCGATAGGTTCCGCGACAGGCGCCGGCAAGATCGCAAGAACATAGCGTTCGGCATCGTGCAATTCCTGCCGCAGCCGGTTGTGGACCCGTAGAAGCTCATCCCGCGATTCGGCCAAGTCCCGGTGGGTCAGCGTCAACTCCTTGTGCGCGGCCTCGAGCTTGGCAATGAGGCGTGCCTCGCGCTGGCTCAACAGCGTCATGTCGTACGCCTTCTGCTGCATTTTTCTGGCATGGTCATGTTCCACGGTCACGTCGAGGAGCACGACCCGGGTCCCATCTTCTTCGGCAAAAAGATGAACGTCCGCCACACTTCCGCCAGGCATGCCCACCGACTCTAAAAGAAAAGGTGTTTCCGCTAAGGGCAGCAGACCTTCCAGGAATGGCAATTGAGTGGAGGCGGAATCCCCCTGCTCTAGATCGCCCAGTCCGTAGTATTCCAGCTCTCCACCTGCCTGGATCAGGACCAGTTCGTTGTTGATCAGAAGATGGGCTATCGAACGCTGGGACTTAACGAGGAGCAGTAGCCATTCTGAAATGCGGTCCGGTATATCTGGCATCGGTCACAGCACCATGCGCTTCGCGAGCGCCTGAAATGCTTCTTCCACTCCTTCACCGGTCTTGGCGCTGGTCCGGAGAACTACGTGTCCCGCGTTCTTCAAATCTTCGAGGGACTGTTCCGGGATGTCCCAGTCCTCCTTCAGATCTGTCTTGTTGAAAAGGAACAGAAAAGGGACCGAACCTATTTCCGAAGTCACCCGCGCCTGTATCGACTTGGCAACTTCGAGGGTTTCACCCCGCGTGACATCGACGACCAGGAAATATCCCGCAGAACCGCGAAGATAACTAGTGCGTATTCCAGTGACGTCGTCCTCGCCCGCAATATCCCAGAGGATAAGAGCGACCTCCGCGGCGCCCACGCTCACCATCCTCTTCTCGATCTTGACGCCAACTGTGGTCAAGTATGCGTCTGAAAAGATACTTTGAACATAGCGCCGAACCAGGCTGGTCTTACCGACTCCGAATCCCCCCAACAAACAAACTTTCTTCTGCAGCATAAAGAGCTCTACTCGCTGGCAATCACGGTGAATGTCACTCTCCGATTCATCGCGGCGGTTGCTTTGCCGTTGGGAGCCAACAAGGGTTCGAGTGGGCCGGCGCTGCGCACGGTCAGCAGTTCCGGAGCGATGCCCCGCGCCTTAAGCATCGAGCGGACAACCTCGGCTCGAGCCGCGCTGAGCGATAGGTTCGCCGTTTCGTTGCCGACGGCATCCGCGTGGCCGGAAATCATCATGCGGGCAGAGAAACCAAGACGCTTCGTCACGCGCATCAGATGGCGGAACTCGTCGGCAACAGCATCCAGCGTCGCGTCCTCGCCCCGCGCGGGCCGGTCTGCATTGGAATCGAACGCAATAATATGCCCCTGGATAGCATCGCGCAGGCGAATAAATTCCGGATCCTGAACGTCGCGGAGGGCGCTGAGATCGACCTTAGGAGAACCCGCGGGCAGCGCTGCGACCAGCGTCCTCGCCCGCTCCACCCAGTACTGGGGAACGCTTCCCGTGACTTCTACCGTGTCGCCCTTCAATGACAATGACACTGAGGGCGGAGGATTGAGACTGGCAGCAAGACGCCGCAGAACGATCGCCGGGTTCAGCGCCTGGTACGACTCCCAGTGAAAGGCGACACGTTTGGAATTGAGACCCGACTGCGACAGCAACGCGGCGGGATCGGCGGCCAGGGGATCACGCAAACCGGAAATTTGCCATTTTCTGTTGCGCAATTCGGCGTTGGCGACCACGATGCCTGGCTCCTCACGCAGCCGCTGGACATACGCGTCCACGCGAAGCCGGACAATTGTCCGCTGAATCACCCACCCGCCGACCAGAAGAAACAACACCAGGGGCAAGATCCAGAGCCAGGGTGACAACTGCTTTTCGCGCGGCCGTTCCTGTTGCTGCAGGTCCCGTTGCAGTGGCGTGACCAAGTCCCCCAGAGTTCCGGAGTCACCTTGGAATTCTTCCAGCTGACTCCGGAATTGGGCGTGAATGTTGGTCAGTGTTTCGCGCAGTGCCGCATGCAGCGACTCGGGCGGGTTGCCCCGAATGACGGCGGCAAGGAACGCGAATGGTCCCTCTTCGCACCATAACAGCAGGTCGCCAAGCCGCAGGGTATCGATGCCGCTTCCCCCGGTCTTATTGGTTCCCTCGAACGAGTCGCGCACGAAGTCCTGGATGGCCGACAGCATGCCAGACACCAGCTGGGGATCCTGTGCGGTCACCTCCGGCGCCGCTACGTGCTCGATGAGAAGGCCGGTCTTGCGGTGAATTAAGAAGACGTGCTCGACGCGGAAATGCACCGTGTGCTTGAGCACCACGTCGGCGAAGCTGCTTCCGCTGCGCAGCGCCTCTAGGCGCCACTTCAATCCCTGCCATGAGAAGCTGTGCTTGAACGCCTGGTTCATGCGTTGCAGCGTACCGTCAAGAGACTCCGCGATGGATTTACGGACCACCGATCCCATCAGGGGGTAGAGGATGCCAACCAGGGTGCCTGGATTTTTGCGGATCGAGGCCTGGATCGCCAGCTCCAGGATTGGCGCCAGCGCCTTTGCCAGTTGTTCGTCTCTCGCTCCGGCAATGGTGAAGGCGTCGGCCAGGACGGAGCTGACGGCTTCAGCGAACTGCCGCGGATCCTCAAACTTCTGCTGCAGCTTGGCGATCGCGGCTCGATCCTCCTCGAGAATCAAGCTGCGCAGCGCCTCCAGTTTCGGATCCCCTTCGAGCCTGGGGAGCGCCGTCGCCAGGTCGTGATCCAGGCTGCGCGCTACCTCGAATAACAGCACGGCGAGCCGTTTGGCGCGGACATCATCGGGCTGTAAGAACGGGGGATCCAAACTGTCCCTGTCGAGCAGGGAAACACTAGAAATCACGGTGTCTCCGATCGCGATATTCCGTTCAAAACCGGCGTGGGGTGGCCCACTCGGTTCAGGATCGCTGGCCGCTGCCTCCGTTCGCCTTCGCCGTCGTGTCCTGATTCAGGCATCGGGCAATTTCAACGAATAGCCCGGCCAGCAGACTGCGGTCGGTTTTGACATGCATCAGTTCAGCAAGCATCCGCTCTATGGCCGCGCGAGTGTCGTCGGTCCGGCGCCGGCTCTCTTCGCGCAACGTTTGCGATTCGTGGCTCAATCTCTCCGTGAAGTCCCGGTCCTGGCTGGCCAGTTGGTCGGCAACCTTCCCGAGGTGCTTCTCCACTCCCTGGATCTGTTCCCGAAGGCCGCGGCCCAACTCCTTGTCCGCCTCCCCGCGAAGATCCTGTTCCTGGCGAACCTGGCTGGCAAGCGATTCCAGCTGTTTCTTCACCGAGGACTCCATGCTCTGAATGGCCCGAGTGGACTCTGCTTCCATATCGCGCATCTTTTGTAGAAAGCGCTCTTCCATGACGGAGAAACGGCGGTCGTAGTCCTGCATCTGGTTGCCGAAGAGCAACTCGCGGATTTTGTCGACTCCCGGTGCGTCGCTCATTGACGGGGTGTTGTTGAGTGCTTCCTGTGCAGCTTTGATAGTCTGCGCAGTGATGGTCGGTGCTAATTCAGGTTTTGCAGCCATGTTCTTCTTCCCCTTAAATGACGTATCTAACGTCGAATGCAAAGATTGCTTGTTCAACTTATTCTGCAGCTTGCTGGTCTGTACTTTCTTCATAGGTAGTGGCAAGAGCTGAGTCTATGCAAAGTCCAGGGTTGGGGGTGTGTCCTGAAGAGTGGTGCAATTCGTCCGAAAACTGACGAGCGTCTGTATACCCCAGGCGCTGGTCCTAGCGTGTTCGGGACTGGCAGCCGCCGTCACTCCGAGCCTCTGCTTTTCGCAAGGAGCGAGTCTAAAGCACTTGTTTTTGAATGTCAAGGCTTCATTCCAACCTGCATTTCACAGCTGTAGGACTCATAAAATTCACCTAAAAAATCGCAAGGGCGGCGACGAAGGTGGCCGAAACGATACGGCCCGCAATTCGCGACCTTCTGGCGGAAATGGTCAATGGTTTGCCTATCTAGAGGTCTGCTCGGAATACGGGCCGTCGGTGTTCCTGAGCGACGTCGTCATCCTGAGAGCCTGTGACTTTTTCGGACCAACTCCGGTGACAGCATACCTATTGCAGCAAATGCAGTTGGTTGCCTGTCGCCGTATCTTGTCTGGGTACGCTTCGGGAGACGAGCAGAAATCAACCTTTACGGCGGGTGTTCTCTCCCTTGCCCGACGATTTGCGGCGATGGGATACATATCCGGGGGGAATCCTGTCGGACTCATCTGGCGGTTGCACGGTCGGCCGGTCGAGGATATCCAGAGCCTTCGTGTCTAGGGTCTTC
The DNA here is from genome assembly GCA_963717225.1 of uncultured Acidobacteriaceae bacterium. Classification (GTDB taxonomy): domain Bacteria; phylum Acidobacteriota; class Terriglobia; order Terriglobales; family Acidobacteriaceae; genus PALSA-350. The sequence goes on from CAVQWB010000050.1 coordinate 375,479, forward strand.
TGCGACTTTTCAATAGACCTGTTGTTTTCTGTCTCCCCTGGACGAAGTCTGAGGTCGACACCCCGCCGTCATGACCGTGCACTCCCGATCGAAGCACGACAAGCTCGTCCGGATGAGGATAGAGCGCCATGCATTCCAGGTACCCTAATGTGAAGATCGCCGAGTTGACACCAAGGCCAAGCGCCAACGCCACTAAAGTAGAGAGGACTCGACGCGGAGCGCTTCCGAAGCGCCCCCGGAGTTCGATCAAAGGAGCCGCTTTGATGGCAATGCTACTCATAGCGCAGCGCATGTATTGGATCTACCCTGGATGCCCGAAGTGCCGGCATGTAGGTCGAGACGATTGCAACTAGCGCGACGAAGACAGGAACGCCCAGCAGCACAGCAACTGTGGGTACCACGATGTGCCCTTGGAAAGCACGTTGTAGCAGGTGAGGTATGGCCGCGGAGAGAGGCAATCCAACCAGCAGCCCAACGGCTGTCAGCTTTATCCCATTCTTCAACACCATCAGCAGAATAGACTGGCGACGCGCACCCAACGCCAACCGGATCCCAATTTCCTGTGTCCTCTGATTTACCGTAAAGGCAATCACGCCGTAAATGCCGATCGCGACCAGCAAGAGCGCCAGAATACGCGAAGATTTCGAGAATGAGAATCACGAGGCGGTTGCCGCCGACCCTGTTTGCGATCACTTGCGTCATGGTTAGAGGGTTATCAATCGGCTGATTCTTGTCCACTGACCAAATTGCTTGGCGCAGCGGGGTAATCAGAGCTTCGGGATTGGTGTTGGTCCGTGCCACAAGTGTGAGATTGGATTCCGGGTTTTGTGCATAAGGAAAATAGATCTGCGGCTGAAAGGATGATTGGCCTTGATAGTCAGCTACGTTGACAACTACCCCTACGATCTCCGCAGTGGTCTGATCTGAAGAAGGATTCAAAGCTACGGTCACATGCTTTCCGAGGGCATCTTCGTTAACAAAGAACTGCTTAACGCAGGCTTCGTTGACGAGCGCTACCGGCGGCTTGCTTGCGTTGTCCGAAGAGATAAATCCTCTGCCCCGCAAGAGCAAGATGTTCATTACGCGGAGATAATCCGGGCTGATTGCGTAGTACCGTGCCCAAGGGCGCTCTTCCGGCTTAGCGATTGGCTGCCTCTCTACACTGAACTGGACCATGCGGGCACGACTTATCGGCACGTTTGTAGCGGCTGCGGCGAAGTGCACGCCTGGAAGGTTAGCAATGCGCTGTACGCTCGCATCGACAAATGCCCGCTGCTTCGCAGCACTATCATACGTTCCTGCCGAGAGTTGTAGCCCAGCGGTGATCACCTGCTTCGGGTCAAACCCAGCATGCGACCGATCCAGATCGTACAAGCCCTTGATCACCACTGCGCAGCAGGTGAGCAGTATCAGCGCCAGCGAAATTTGCCCCACAACCAGTACGCTGCGGAGCCGGCCTCTCTTTCTTCCGGACGACCTGGTACGGTCCACTTCTTGAAGCGATGAACCTGGATGAACGTTCGAAGTTTCAAGCGCAGGTAAGAGCCCGAAAATCAGTGCTGCGAAGACCGAAACGGCCAAAGTAAATGCCAATACACCTCCATTCACCGTGATCTTGTCGGCGATGAAAGCGCCATTCGAGTTGAAATCCAGCTGCGCGCGGAGTAAGCGGACTCCTGCAAAAGCCACCAGGAGAGCAAAACCGCCGCCAACGAGTGACAGGAGGAGATTTTCGACCATGAGTTGCCGCACTAGACGCCAGCCGCCTGCACCCAGAGCCTTACGAATCGCGAATTCCTTTTCTCTAGACAGACCCCGCGCAATCAAGAGACCGCTGATGTTACCGCAAACGATAAGCAGAACCGAACCGGCCACGCCCATGAGCAAAGCAAGCACTATGCGCGTGGTCGGTTGGACAAAATAATCTTCGATGGACATGACCGAAGTGCCCCAGCCCTTGCCAGCTCGAAGCACACTGGCGGAGTAACGCTTGTCGAGCGATTGCACCTCTGCTTTGGCTTGCGCAAAAGCCAAGCCCGGCTTCAAGCGCGTGAAGACGGCGAGGTCGCGTGGTGCATCCACTCGTGGAACCCTCTGTTCATCCCCGAAAACGAGCGGAGTCCATATATCAACCGGATAATATGCCTGCCTGAAATCGTTCGGCATGATACCAATGACGGTGTATTTCTCGCCGTCGAGTCGAATCGCTCTGCCAACTATTCCAGGGTCAAGTCCGAATCTGCGCTGCCATAGGCCCTTGCTAAGGACCACAACGTGTCTATACTCCGGCCGGTCATCGCCGGGTGCGAGGGTACGGCCCAGTTCGGCAGTGGCGCGCATCAATTGAAAATAATTTGGGGAAACCTGAAATGCCGTTAAGCGCTCTGGTTCCCCGCTTTCGGTCAGGTCGAAAGTCCTGGAATCACCGGCGGCCATCTCACTGAAACTCTGCGTTTGTTCACGCATAAACAAAAATTCCGGTACGCTAAGAGGGCCCTGATCTTCATCGTACGAGGTATCGGTCCCAACAATCATTCCGACGCGGTCCGCCTCAGGTATTGGTGGCGGCCGTAGTATGCCGCTAGCGAGGCTGTACAGAGTGGAGTTGATTCCGATACCGAGCGCCAAGGTCAACGTCGCAGTGATCGTGAAGCCTGGAGATTTGAGCAGTCCGTGGATTCCGTACTGGATATCCTGTCGAATGCTATCGAGAACCAGGGCAGTATCCGCGGCCGTCACACGTTCCTTCACAACTGTGGAGTTTCCGAAGCGAAGGAGGGCATCTCGTTGCGCTTCTTCCGGTGGCATGCCTGACGCAATGTTGTCTTCCCTACGCATTGCGATATGCGACTCCAGTTCGGCATCGATCTCTCGCCCTACTTGGGAGCGAGCAAACAGATTTGAAATACGGCGATAGAGCGACATCGGCAACTCCTCACGCATACCGCAACAATGCGCGGACGCCTTTCACCAGGAGTTCAAAGTTATTTTCTGCTTCCTGCAACTGCTTCCGCCCCGCGCTGGTTAGCTTGTAATACTTCGCCTTCCGGTTGGTCTCCGTCAGTGCCCACTCAGAACCAATCCATCCGCTCTGTTCCATGCGATGCAGAGCCGGGTAGAGAGAGCCCTCTTCTACGCTGAGCAATGCATAGGACGCCCGCTGAATGTGAAGGACAATACCATAACCATGCAATGAGCCCAACTGCGAGAGTGTTTTAAGAATCAGCAGCTCCAGGGTTCCCTGTAGGTCATTCTTTGCCATGCCAGTATACCCCTAGACAACTTAGTGTAAATGAGAGTATGCCTAGATACGTAGGTGTGTCAAGAATTCACTGCCAATCGAAGGAAGAAGCACAAAAAGGGCATCGATCACAGAAGTATCGCCGGGAAGTTCCAAGCTTTGAGGTGAACAGCTGGCATGCTGCTAGCCCGGCCAGAACAACTGAGCCCTCACGGGAGGCGAGGACTGCCGCACCGGCTGTGAAGTCGAAGCTTCTCCCACGTCTACTAAGAAAAAGGAGTGTGATATGAAATTCCGCTCACGGATTTGGATGGGTTACCCATTTCGTCACTTCACCGAGATGTATGCGGTGCCTACTTTCTCTCCGGCTATGAGGATTCGTATTTGGCCCATAACTCTTGCTGCTCTTTTTCTCCTGGAGCTGCAGGCCCTTGGAGGAATCGCTGAACAATCCCAGTTGCTTCAAGCGCGGATATTGAGCGATCGAGGTGAATTCGCGCAAGCGATTCAGCTACTCGAACCCCTAGCTCACAGCCATCCGGCTGCGCTTGACGATGCGAGCCGCGGATTGGTATGGAACCTATTGGGTACAGCCCACATGCTCTTAGGCGACTTCGAGGAGGCCCGCCATTGCTATGAGACCGCGATCCGTTTGATCCGACAGCTTCCCGCTGCTGGTTCAACGTATGCCTCTACATTGGCTAATCTAGGTTCCCTTGAGACTTCTCTGCACCAGTTCGAAGCCGCCGAGGCTTCGTTGCGCAAGGCCAAAAGACTCTATGAGAAGGCTGGCGACCATGCCGGCCTGGAAAAGATTGCTCTGTACCTCGCGACACTCGCTATCGCTAGGGACAACACCCATTTGGCCCAAGGTTTCCTATCGGACGCATTTAGAGAAGCGGAGAGTGTAAAGGGATTGAGCGACCGCGATCGAGCGACTATGTATAGCATCAAGGGCACCCTGGATTCAAGAACCGGCGATTTCGGTTCGGCGGTTTCTGACTATCAACAATCCATCGGTTTCTGGATTCAGGCTTGCGGGCCACAATGTTATCTTGTCGCCGTCGAATATGCGCTACAGGCGGATGCCTATCGAGAGCTGGGCGACCATGGCAGAGCGAAGAGCGACATCGCCACGGCCCTCCTTCTGACCGAACAGACTGTCGGCAGGAACGCTCCTATCTATGCCGCGATGGAACTCATTTACGCCCGTGTGCTACGCGCGACGGGTGCTCATGCCGAAGCTGCACAGAAAGAAGCAGAGGTAAGTGCGCGTTTGGACGCGATGCGCCATCAGCAGTGCAACGGTTGTTCAATCAGCGCAGCGGGCTTCCAGTAATCTGCAATGTTGCTCGTACTCCGTTCGCAAAAGTTGCATCCGAACGATCTCCGTAACACATGATTATTGCTCCCCCTTGGCTCGAGAGACGGTATTTGGAATACCCAGTTCTCGTTAACTGAGAATTCGGAAGCTGCAGCCCCGCGGCTTTTTCTTGCCCCTGACCGGGGGGAAAACACATCAGACCGCTGACTAAAGTCAAGATACAAAATCTGGCTCTAAACATTTCGTTTATTCCTTTATTGGAAAGCTGACCCGTTCAAACATATTCCCATGGGCGTTGCCTGCAAAGTCGAGTTTTCAGTAAGTTCCCCGGCCCGTCCGGCAAGCAACCTGGTAGGTCTACCTCCTACTGAATACGCCAGCCTTAAGCTGGACATACACCGATAATCCGTTTCACGGGAACTCGGCGTCAATGCCGAACGGCCACCTGTCCGGATAGCCGACTACACGGCCAGTGACGGGAGAGGTTTGTGAGGACTTATCAGCGGCCCGCTGAAGACCGCGAATGCGACCTTCACTGACGCGTGCAGAGCGCGAAGAGTGGCTCAGTTCGAAGTACGCTCAGCAGTCCAAGGCTTGAAGTTTTTCGGAGCGTCTGGATCTGCTACGTTGAATTCTGCCGTTTTCGAATCGACAATGTTCATCGTCCACTCGACTAGGCTCTTATCTTGATCACCCTGAGCCACGATGTGAAGTGTCTTTCCTGAGAAAAAGGTGCGCACGATGGGCGACCGTCCCGGATTGCTACCCGCGTCGGTCATGTTGCCATCTCTGTCGAAATCGAAGTGGCCGTTGGTCATGTAGCCCGTGAAATGGTCCCCGGCAGCTATAAGTTGTATCGTGACAAACGGCTTGCCTTTGAACATCCAATGCCAGGTTCCGGCATATGGCTGCAGGTCGGCTGCGACCAATGCTGCGGGTTGATAAGAGATACCGGCGGCGGCCAGGCAGCATGGCGCAAGGATGCTGAGTGAGAGCAGGCCCATGGCCGCGGTCCACCTGCGAGTAGAACGGGGTGTCAGATCGAGCAGAGACATGACGCGGTTCTCCAGTGTCTGCCCGTCAAAGAGGCCCAGGGCAGGCTCGGTTGAGGCTACCGGTTGTAGCAGCATCTCCGAGATGCGGACCAGAGACTGGGCGTAACGGGTGGTGCCGCCCGTGTGCTCGGCTGCCATACGGTCACAGATCAGCTCGCGAGTTTCCGAGATGCGCCCCAGTAGACGACGCATCGCTGGGTTGTACGCCATCGGAATGGCGAGAACCTCCAAGATCAGGTTGCACACGAAATCGTGGCGAGTGATGTGCGCAGATTCATGCGCAAGCACTGCATCGAGATCACAGCTCGGTGCGGAGCCGGCAATCACCTTGGGCAGGAGTACAACCGGTCTCCAAAGGCCGGCGGTAGCAGGCATACCGACCTCTTCAGAGACCAACACCTCGAGCGCTCTGCCATTTGCTCTTCGTAGAAAATCTCCCCAGACGGTCTGCTCTGACGACCGCCCAAGGCTGACGATGCGAGCGATCCTTTGGTATGCCCAGGCAATTTGGAATGTGCGGTAAAGAATCCAGACAATCCACAGCGTGAGCATGATGTTGGCGGCATTCGGAGATCCAAACAACGAGTGTTCTACCGGTGTGACCGTGTGCACGCGACTGGCTCCTGCAACAATCGCCTCTGACACGCTCTGGCTCACCTGCCGGGTGTGAAGCAAAGCGTGCTCTAGGAGAGCTCGTAAATATCCAGTGGCGCTCACGAGCGGGAGCCCGAGACAAAGGAAGAAGATACCGATCCACAGACGATGTCGCAGGACGACGCTGGAACGGCGGAGGAACTTGTCTGACAGGAACGCTGCCGTGTAGAGCAGGGGAATTTGCCAGAGAGTATTCAGACAGTACAAAACCGTGATTCTGTGAAATTGGATCATGGCTGTTCCTCCTTGTTGGCGAGGCGTTGCTTCAGCCGTTCGAGTGTCTTCTCATCCAACTGCTTGGTTTTAACGAGGTTCATCAGCAGACTTTCCACCGAACCTCGGAAAACACGCTCCACAAGATCCCGTACGACTCCACCTTCTGCCACATCCCGCCTCAGGGAGGTACGGTAGACAAATGCTTTGCCCTTCAATGTCCGCTTGGTCCGACCCTTCTTTTCCATCGTGTTCAGGATGGTCTGGACAGTTGTGTAAGCGGGCGCTCCTTCGAGCCGTTCCTGCACTTCCTGCACGGTCAATGGGCCGGCCTCCCAAAGGATGTGTAAGATGGCAAGCTCCATCGGCGGAATCAGGTGTCTGGATTTCTTCCTGCGCAAAACTATCCTCCTACCTGACTAGGAGTTTGTACCTGAAATCACACTCTGTCAACTAGTGGACTAGGAGTTCATCAGGAGAAGAATCGGCCGTATTGGGAGACAGCGCTGAATTTGATATGCCCAGATCCAGTACCGGAGAGTCGGCATCGCGGCAGGAATCCCGCAGGCACGGCCCCGCAGGAATTACCCGATGCTAGGACGTTTCCGTTACTAATCGCGGAACGAAGCAGTCCGCAGTCATCTTGATGTTTATCAACCAGTAATTTCCGAATTGGCGACAAACCGGGAGTTGTCTGAAAGACAAGATGAGCAGAGAGCAATGATAGGAGCGTTGTTGCGTGGCTTAGCGCGCCCAGGCAGTCACGCCGCCATCAACAATCATGGACAGCCCCGTTACATAGGACGCAGCATCGCTGCACAGCCATAGCGCAGCTTGCGCCGCCTCGTCTGGTCTGCCAATGCGACCTGCCGGAACCATTCCAACAAAACCCTTCAATACTGCTTCGATCTTTGAGGCGTCACCGCCTACAGCTTGGCTCACGGCGTTATGTAACAACTCCGTGTCGAAACCACCCGCGACCAATGCATTCACCCGGATTCCGTCCGTCGCATATTCTTGTGCCGCCGATTTAGTCAGACCTAAAATCCCGGCCTTGGACATCGAGTACAGAGCTGCCCCTCTTGCCCCTCCAAGTCCGTTTACCGAGGAGGTGTTTACAATCACGCCTCCTCGCGGTTCCTGGCTCAGCATCTGCTGCAATTCATATTTCATGCAAAACCAGACACTCTTCAGATTGGAGGCTACTTCGGCATCGAAATCAGCTTCGCTGAAATCGGCTGTGCGGGTGTTCTTACCCAAGACAGCAGCATTATTAAAAGCACAGTCGAGCCGGCCAAATTGTTCGACGGTCTGCGCAATCAGAGACTTTACCTGTTCGGACTGAGATACGTCGGCCTGCACGAAGCGAACATCCAAGCCGGCTTGCCGCAGTTCCTGTTCGACTCGCTGTCCGCGTTCGGCTCCGCGCGCGGCGAGCGCGACGCTTGCTCCGGCCTCAGCGAAGAGCTTCGCCGCAGCCTTGCCGATTCCTGCACTTCCGCCCGCAATCAGAACCACTTTTCCGTCTAGTGTGGCCGCCATGTAATCATTTTATCTCGCTCGACTGTCTAGGATGAATGTTGGATCAATCCCGGATTACGGGCAAACCTTCCATAATTCGGTAAGGTAAGGGTTGGCGACGACTCTCTCAGAACAGCCAGATGCTCAACAATTCTGCATCGGAGGAATTCAATGAAAGGCACGATCAGTGCACTCCCCAAAATGACCGAACCCTCCTTGGATCGGCGTTCGTGAACGCGAGGCACTTGGGTACCTGGGCCCCGCCAAAGTCAGAATCTCCGCTTCAAAAAGCTTCCGCTGTTCCGGCATTGGCGCGGTCTTCACGAGCACGTTTGATGTATTCACCAGTGTTGGCCCCGACAACTCGCTTGAACGCCTTACTGAACGCAGCATCGGACTCGTAACCGACCAACCGAGCGACATCTATGAGTTTTTTGTCTCGCTGTTCGAGTAACTGCATCGCCTTCTGCATTCGCCACTCGGTTACATATTCCAGCGGTGTTTGTCCGAGTAGCTCTTTAAAACGGGCTGCGAATGCGGAACGAGACATGCCCGCCGCCTCGGCCAGGGATTCGACCGTCCAGGGTGTATTCACTCTGTCGTGAATGGCACTCAGGGCAGTGCCCATTTGAGGATCGAAAACGGCACGAAGCCATCCTTTGTTGCGTTCCGGTTCCGACGCGATATGCGCCCGGAGTATCTGGATAAACAGAACCTCAGCCAACCGAGTCGCGACGACTCCAGATCCCGGCGCCTGTTCTGCCATTTCTGTTGCCAGCGCCTGCATGGTGTTGTGAAGAGCAAGTGTGCGTGCCTGATCGGCCTTGATCAGAATGAAGCTCGGCAATAACTGGGTGATGGGCCTCAGGCTGACGCGATCGAAACTAAAGGATCCGCAGACGATTGTCGTTGGTGCGCCACCGCCTCCGTAATGAACGACATTATCGTTGGCTTTCGTGGCGATTTCGCGGAAGGTTGACCTTGGACGTGTTCGCGGGCTATCGCGCAAGACGATCGAAGTGTCGCGGGCCAGCAAGAAGCAATCACCACCTGTGAGGGGAATCGGGTCCAAGATGCCTTCGACACTGAGCCAGCAGTTGCCGCGTGACAGCATGGCGAAGTGCGCCCAGTCTGCGGGTGCATGTTTGTCTCCAGATGGAGTGGCCTGTTCTTCGGCCTGTTTCTCTTGGTTTAAGCCCCATGGAGCTGTAGCTTCCAGCCTGTGCTGACCGAAAGCTGTGATGTGCATGGTTCTGAAGATGTCGCTTATCGGGTCCACGTTTGGCCCCTCCTCTTGGACGAATAGACAAAATGTTTGGACGTTCGAGCAGTTCGCGTCCACCACCAAAGAACTCTACTCCTCAGTAGTGGATGCTGGACATCCACCAAAGGGAGCAATCATGGGAAAGCTTGAAGGAAAAGTTGCAGTCATCACGGGTGGAACGAGCGGTATGGCGCTGGCAAGCGCCAAGCTCTTTGTGAAAGAGGGTGCTTACGTTTTCATCACGGGACGGAAGCAGGAGCAGATCGACGAGGCAATCAAGGTCATCGGCCGGAATGTAACTGGCGTTCAGGGTGATGCGGCCAATCTCGAAGACCTCGACCGGCTGTTCGACATCGTGAAGCGGGAAAAGGGCAAGATCGACGTCCTGTTCGCGAGTGCCGGCATAGGTGAGCCCGTCCCGCTGGGGGAGATTACCGAGCAGCACTTCGATAAGACGTTCGACCTCAACGTGCGCGGCACACTCTTCACGGTGCAGAAGGCGTTGCCACTGTTGAACGATGGTGGATCAATTTTCATGACCGGGTCCAACGCTGCGGCGAAAGGTTTCCCTGGTTTCGGCGTGTATGCGGCGAGCAAGTTGGCGCTGCGCTCCTTCGCACGGACTTGGCTCAACGAGCTGAAGGACAGAAAGATCCGCGTGAACCTGCTGGTTCCCGGTGCTATTGCCACACCGATGCAGGAAGCAGTTCTCACCAAGGAAGCGAAGCAGTATTTCGAATCCCTCATCCCGCGGGGAACGATGGGTCAGTCTGAGGAAGTCGCGACGGTCGCGCTGTTTCTTGCTTCAGACGATTCAAGCTTCGTGAACGGGGTGGAGTTGTTCGTCGACGGCGGCATGACGGCGATCTGAAATCTCAATCGTTACTTCGAGGCGAGTCACTCATCGCCGCGCCACGCGCAAACAATCGAAGCCCCGGGCCAACAAAAGGCAATCAAAGGGATCTTCCGTACTGAATGTTCCAGATCTACCAAAGGGAGTCATCATGGGAAAGCTTGAAGGTAAGGTTGCAGTCATCACGGGTGGATCGAGCGGCTTGGCGCTTGAGAGCGCCAAGCGGTTCGTGGAAGAAGGCGCCTACGTTTTCATCGTGGGCCGAAGGCAGGAGCAGCTCGACGAGGCCGTCAAGCTGATCGGCCGCAACGTGACGGGCGTGCGCGGCGATGTGTCCAATCTCGACGACCTCGACCGCCTGTTCGACACAGTCAAGCGGGAAAAGGGCAAGATCGACATTCTGTTCGCGAGCGCCGGCAAGGGCGAGGCCGCCAAGCTGGGCGAGATCACGGAGGAGCACTTCGATGCGGGCTTCGGCCTGATTGTGCGCGGCACCTTGTTTACGGTTCAGAAGGCGTTGCCGCTGATCAACGATGGCGGATCGATCATCATGACCGGCTCCGTTGCTTCCGTGAAAGGGTTTCCTGGTTTCGGCGTGTATGCGGCGAGCAAGGCGGCCTTGCGCTCCTTCGCACGTACCTGGCTCAACGAACTGAAGAGCAGGAATATTCGCGTGAACGTGCTGAGCCCCGGGCAGGTCGACACGCCGGATTCCCAGCGCCTCGACAAGGAGACGAGGGAGATGTTTGAGTCCCTGATCCCGCGCGGCAAGATGGGTCGTCCTGAGGAAATTGCGGCGGTCGCGCTCTTTCTTGCTTCAGAAGAATCGAGCTACGTGAATGGCGTGGAGTTGGCTGTCGACGGCGGCTTCTCCGCAATCTAAAAGCCGGGAAATCAAGAGCAACATCAACATGTATCGGAGACACATCATGAGCTATGCCATCGTAGGATTCGGCAAGATAGGCCAGGCCCTCGCCCACGCCTTCGCCCGTAAGAACATCGAAGTCACCGTCGCGAGTCGCCGACAGCCCGAAGAGTTAGCGCCGCTGGCTCGGGCGATTGGACCCACGGTCGTCGCCAGGTCGCTGCAGGATGCGCTCGAGGCCGACACAATCATCTTGGCGGTCCCGTTCGGAGAACATCGCGAGGTTGCGAAGGCCCTGTCGAGTTGGAAAGGCAAGACAGTCATTGACGCGATGAACTCGTTTCCAGTCCCACCTGAGGAACTGGACGGTCTCCCGTCCTCCGCCTTCGTTGCGAAGTCGTTTACCGGCGCCAAGCTCGTGAAAGGCTTCAATCACCTGGTTGCGGCCATCCTGGCGACCGATCCAGTCGTCGAGGGCGGCCACCGGGTCGTCTTTCTGTCGAGCGATGACGAGGACGCGATCGCCCCCGTGGCGGACCTAGCCAAACAACTCGGGTTCGCACCCGTCAAGCTGGGGAAGCTCAACGAGGGTGGCGCGCTGGTGCACGCACGCGGCCGCACCTGGGGTCCGCTCATCTTCCAGGATTTGTTCAAGAAGGAGCAGTGAGCGGACACGCTTGTTCTAAGGGAAAAGGAGAGATTTGATGAGCATTGAAAAGAACGTCCAGGTTGTGAAGGATTTCTTTGCAGCGATGGGCAGCGGGGATAAGCAAGGCCTGCTGTCGTTGTCTGCCGAAGATATTGAGTGGATCGTTCCGGGCGAGGCGTGGCCGCTGGCAGGCACGTACCGCGGGCACGCGGGATTGGCGGGGGTGCTGCAGAAGGCTTTCGAAGAGATAGAGATGACCTATCCGGGGCCCCCGGAATTTGTGGCGCAGGGAGAACGGGTTCTGGTCGTCGGCGTCGCTACGGGGAAAATCAAGGCGACGAATAAGGCGTTCAAGGACGACTGGGTCTTCGACATCACTGTTCGGAACGGCAAGGTGATGAAGATCCGGGAGTACATCGACACGCAAGCGCTGGCGCGGGCCTCGGAGTTGGACGCGAGTCCCAGGCTTTAACCCATCTGAAATTGGCGATCTCGGTGAGTGCATTTCGCCACTGCACTCACTAAGACACGGCAACTACCGAGTCGGCTAGTGTCTACGAATGCTGTTGGGATCCACTTGGCCGAATACCGGCCATACGGCCAAGTGCCATGTCCGATTGGCTAACCATAGGGTCTGTGCTCATTTGTTCGAATGCCAGACTAGTTCCCGGATCCAGGGCGCCCCGAACTAGTCAGCCCAATGAGGGTTTCTAGTCCGTTCACCATACCGCCGCTCCAGGTCAAGGAGCAATGGCCGCCATCGTACTCTGAGTAGCCAACCGGGTGCGCGCGGTCGAAGTCAAGTCGGGCGACCTTGCTCACTCGAGGTCCACGGCATTCGATTTCATGATTCAGGCGTCGAATGGGTCACTAGGGGATCTTGGGGCGGCAATCCCCGGCGACAATAACACTTGGATGCTCGATAACTTCTAACGAGCTTCTCCTATTACATCCGGCTTCTCGCCAACTCGCAATTTTTTGTCGATGTGTGTAAGATTCGCGAATCCACTCATGAACGCACGCATCCAAGCTATCGATTTGCTTTGGGCTTTTGGTAACGCTGTGTCAGTGGCCTCGCGACGACCCACTGCCGCATTCTGGCTCCATGGAAAGCTGGAGCTTCTTTTGGGCATAGCGTTGTTATCAAGTCGGCGCGTTGTCTAGTTGATCCCGAGGGAGGACAGGGCATGCAAATTACGGCGGAGCAAGCGGATCGAGTCATGAAGGCTTCCATACTGAAGGCGCGCGAACTCGGAATTTCAGTTTGCATCGCAATTCTTGATTCGGGAGGCCACCTGAAAGCATTTCATCGTATGGATGGAGCTTGGCTTGGGGTGATCGATGTGGCGATAAAGAAAGCGAAGACATCCGCCTTGTTCGAAATGGAAACGCAAACTCTCGATAACTACAGCAAAGCAGGGGCGGATGCGCATGGAATTGAGCTCACCAATGGCAACCTCGTAACGTTTGCCGGTGGAATCCCCCTTAAGCACGCCGATGGGCAAATCATCGGAACGATCGGCGTGTCCGGAGGCCAGGTAGCTCAAGATTATGCAGTCGCTCAAAGCGGTGAATCAGCATTGAAGGCCTAGCTAAAAGAAAGGGGAGATCACTCACATGCAGGAAATATTGATTACCGGAGCAGGCTCCGGATTTGGTGAAGGAACCGCTCTCGGATTGGCGCAAAAAGGGCACAGCGTAATAGCAGCTGTTCAGACCTGGCCACAAGTGACAGCTCTGAGGGAGAAGGCTCGCTCGCTCAGCCTCGAAACACTAAGAGTCGAGAAGCTCGACCTGCTCGACTCTTATGATGTGGCGCACGCTCTCAAATTGAAGTTTGAAATTCTGGTGAATAACGCTGGCATCGGCGAGGGGGGACCCATGTCTGAAATCCCCGTTGAACTGGTGCGGAAAAATTTTGAAACAAATGTCTTTGCGGCTTTGGATTTTACACAGCGCGTGGTGAGGAATTGGGTAGCCACGGGTATTCACGGAAAGGTGGTATTCGTCTCTTCAGCTGTTGGACTTCTCACGGTCCCGCCAATTCCCGCATATGCCGCGAGCAAACACGCCGTGCAATCTATTGCTGAAGCGATGTACGAGGAGCTGAAGCCCTTTGGAATTCAGGTCCAAACGATCAATCCCGGACCTTACCTTACCGGTTTCAACGAGACTGTGGTGGAAGCCGGTCTACGCTGGCTCAGCGATGACGTGAATTTTATTAAGCGCGAAGCCTTCCAGAAAGTGGTCGACGGACTGCTCGGTAAACCGGAGGGGAGACTCGATCCAAAGGACATGATCGCAAAGATGGTTGAAGTGATTCCTTCTCGCGACGGGAAGTTTCTCAATATTTTTCCTCCTTCGACGGAAGACTGGGTCAAGAGTTACCAGCACCAACTCTACGATCGCACTATCTAACAGGAAATTATCGCCGAACGATGACGATCGAGCTGTCGTTATCCTTCGCGATATGATCAACTTGAGCAGCCTCGAATACTTCTTTGCAGTTGGAGGCATTGCGGCGTTGCTATCGAGGGAGATGCTATGAAGAAGATCGCGGCGCCCATTCCTTTTGCTGGTTCCCAGATCGACCAAACGCGTCATGTCTGCGCTTTCTTCCACAGCCCTGACGAAGAGTATCGGGTCTTGCTCCCATTCATAAAAGACGGATTCCAGTGTGGCCATAAGGCAATTCACGTTGTTAATCGGGATCAGCGTCAGGACCACCTACAACGCCTGACGGCCGCGGGCATTGATACAGCGGTTGCGGAGCAAAGCGGACAGCTGGAGATTCGGACGGATACCGAAATCTACCTTCCGGAAGGCCATTTCGATGCAGATCGCATGATTTCGGCGTTCGAACAGTTGGCCAGCGGCAAGGGCACCGGCAGCTTCCCGCTAAGTCGCATTTGCTGTCGTATGGATTGGGTAGTTGAAAGCGGATCGCATGTGGATGATGTGATTGAGTTTGAGTCGCGGGTAAATGAGGTGTGGCGTCGGCACGAAGACGCAGTTATCTGTACCTACCATCTCGGCAAGTTTGGAGGAGACGCCGTCGTTGACATCTTGCGGACCCATCCGATGGTCGTCATCGGCGGCGCCCTTCAACAAAATCCCTTCTTTGTGCCGCCAGACGAATTCCTGCGCGAATTTCGCGAGCGTCGGTCTCGCAGGAGCGGCTCACCTGCGGTGGCCTGACATGGAAGTGCAGCTCGAGGATCCGGCCCAGGAAATCAAGCGCCTTCGGCGCTGCATTAACGATCTAACGAGCCTGCTCGCTCTGCCTGCTATCTGGCGCGGCAGTGAACCATCGCAAATTGTTCAAACTCTTCTGGATGTACTCCTCCGTATGCTCAGCCTGGATTTCGCTTACGCGCGGTTGAGCGACGCCTTTGGCGTGATGCCAGTGGAGATTCTCCGAGTCGCCGAGGACAGCAAAATCAACCTGTCGGCCCAGGAAGTCGGCAATATGCTCGGCGACTCACTGGCTGCCTACGCTCAAGGGTCTCTCCCGCAAGTACAGAACCAATTGGCAGTCGAAGGCATTGCGATCGTCCCCGCGCAGTTGGGCGTACATGGTGAAATCGGCGTGATCGTCCTGGGTTCTAACCGGACGGGCTTCCCTGAGAAAACCGAAAGCCTTCTTCTGAGCGTAGCGGCAAATGAGGCATCTATCGGATTGCAAGAGGCAAGGCTCCTAAGCGAACAGAAGCGGATCTCCGCTGAGCTGAATGCCGAGAACCAGATGTGGCCGGTCCTTACGGAGTTCGAGATAGATCGCGCGCGGCCTTACGGACGGGTGCGCCGGGTGGAGATTGGCGAGATTCTGTATCGGCCGGGAGAGGTGGGAAGGCCGTGTTTCATCCTCTTATCCGTCAGCTTGGAAATCGTTCAGCCAACTATCAACGGCGAACGGCTGGTCACGATCTTACGCCCAGGAATGTTCACCGGCGAGGCGGGCTCGATCGCAGGGCAACGAACTGTAGTGCAGGCCCGAGTTATCCAAGAGGGTGAAATCCTGGAGGTTCGACCCGAAGACCTTCGCGCTCTTGTGGCGCACGATGCAAGTCTGAGTGAGATCCTCTTGCGCGCGTTTATGTTGCGAAGGCTTATGCTCATAGACCGACAGTTGGGCAATGTCGTTGTCATTGGCTCACGACATTCTGCAGACACTCTGCGCCTTCGGGAATTTCTGAGCCGAAATGGTCATCCATTCTCTTATATCGACTTGGATATAGACGATGCTTATCGGAACCTCCTCGACCGCTTTGCAATCGCTGTCTCCGAAGTCCCGATCGTGATTGGCAACGGGACGATGGTTTTGCGAAATCCGTCAACCTCACAGCTGGCGGATTCGCTCGGACTTAACGACAATATCGACAATAGCTCGCTTCACGATCTGATCATCGTGGGTGCGGGCCCTGCAGGCCTGGCAGCAGCGGTATACGCGGCCTCGGAGGGAATAGATGCTCTCGTTATAGAAAGCCACGCCCCCGGGGGGCAGGCGGGCTCCAGTTCAAAGATAGAGAATTATCTGGGATTTCCAACCGGGGTCTCCGGTCAGGAACTCGCTACCAGCGCCACCAAGCAGGCACAGAAGTTTGGAGCGAAGATGGCGTTGGCACGCGCGATCGTTCAACTGAGGTGCCAACATCGCCCCTACGAACTCGTTATGAACGATGGTACCGTCTTCTTCGCACGGACTATTGTCATTGCGACTGGCGCCTACTACAAGAAGCCAACCGCCGTGAACCTGGACCGCTTCGTGGGGCACGGGATCCATTACGGCGCCACCTTTCTTGAAGCTCAGTTGTGCGAGGGCGAAGAGGTCATTGTTGTGGGTGGCGGCAACTCGGCTGGTCAAGCTGCAGTCTTCCTTTCGCAGCACGCACGCAAGGTATATATGCTTGTGCGAGCCGCCACGTTATCCGAATCGATGTCACATTATCTCATCGCGCGAATTTCCGGAAATCCGTCTATCGAACTGCTGTGCAACTCCGAGCTAGCCGACCTTGGGGGCGAGAGCGCTCTCGAAAAAGTGAGTTGGGTCAACAACCTGAACGGAGAGGTGCGTTCGGTCAAGGCACATCACCTTTTCATCATGGCTGGCGCCTCACCTAACACAAGCTGGCTTCGAGGCCGTGTCGCTCTTGATGAGAAGGGCTTTATCCTCACCGGACGCGATCTGCCCATGGCTATTGACCCAGATCAGAATCCTACTTGGCCGCTTTCGCGCCCACCTTTCATGCTGGAGAGCAGCCTACCAGGAGTATTCGCTGTGGGCGATGTCCGCGCCGGAAGCGTCAAGCGGGTTGCTTCGGCTGTTGGTGAGGGAGCTATTTCCGTGAGTATGGTGCATCGAGCTCTCGCGGAGCTTTAGTGAACCAAAGGCGTCTTTCACTTTTCGTTCAGGAGATGTCGCGGATCAGTACGGTGGGGTGCCGAATGGTGTTTAACGAAAGGATTCACACTTGAAAATAAACCGAATCTTGATCGTGGCGGTGCTAATGGCCGCAAGCGTGTGGGCGACGTACGTGCTGTGGGCGAAGCAGGCTGTGAACACGCCGGCCAATGAAAATCGAGAGGAGCGGTCCAATATGACGAACGAAAAGGTGATCATGCTGATCGAAGCAAAAATTCAGCCACAGGGTCGAGCGGAGCTTGTCGACGCCATACGCCAATACCTGCCGTTGGTGCGGGCGGAGCAGGGCGTAGAAGCGTTTTACGTGACGGCACGAAAGGACGATCCCAATACATTTGTCTTTTACGAGATTTACAGGTCACAAGCAGCACAGGATTTCCATCTGCAGCAGGACTTCACCAAGAAGTTCCTGGCCACGCTAAAGAGCGCGCAAATCGGAGACCGAGTGCGGGCAAATCTCGTCGAGTTGCCCCTGGAGGGACCAACACATTCCAATTAGGGGATTTTCATTAACTTTGGGTTCTGTGTAAACGCCATTCCACTGATTGACCAGCGACCCCAACTTCCTCTTGCATATCTGCTGAGACGAGTTCGGATGCCTTCCATCTTTGCGATTAAGCCGCACCTGTAGAATTCGATACAGCCGAATTCTACGGTCCCTACACCAACGAAGAACTTGTCGGAGAGGCGCTCGCGCCTATCCGCGACAGAGTCGCTGTCGCAACCAAATTTGGCTTCGACAATGAAAAGGGCGGCCTTGTTCTTAACAGTCGGCCGGAGCACATCCGGAAAGTGGTTGAGGGATCCCTGAAGCCCTCAGAACCGACCGCATCGATCTGTATTACCAGCATCGGGTCGATCCGAAGGTGCCAATTGAAGACGTAGCCGGCGCGGTGAAAGAGCTGATCGCAGCAGGAAAAGTGTTGCACTTCGGTCTATCCGAGGCGAGTGCAAAGACAATCCGCCGCGCGCATGCGATTCAACCGGTAAGCGCAGTTCAGACGGAATACTCGCTCATGAATAGAGATGCAGAGCAGAACGGTGTACTGAAGACTTGTGAGGAGTTAGGAATCGGCTTCGTGCCCTGGGGTCCAATGGGACAAGGGTATCTGACTGTGAAGATAGATGCTCAAACGAAGTTCGACCCAAAGATGGACGTGCGATCTGAGTTCCCACGCTTTTCTTCAGAAAACATTGCAGCAAATATGCCGATTGTTGATTTTCTCAGACAGTTTGCTGAGAAGAAGAATGCGACACCGGCTCAAATTTCACTGGCTTGGTTGCTCGCGCAAAAGCCGTTCATTGTTCCGATTCCCGGCACACGAGGTGCCGATCACCTGCACGAGAACCTGAGAGCAATCGAGGTGCAGCTAACGCCTGCAGACCTTCGTGAGATCGAAACTACTCTCTCTAAAATCGAGGTGCACGGTGGCCGGATGAATGAAGAACGAATGATGGCGGTTGACCAAACAGAGTGACCGGTTACCCGGTGCAGCCTCAATCGAATCGCCTCGACCACGTCGCTTAGCTAGCAGTCCACCGGCCGGAGGATCGCCGAGGCGATAGCGGACCTGCTGATAATCGGGCGAAGACTTGAAGGGTCAGTGCGGCTTCCTCGACTCGCGGAAACTCTCCCAGCGATCGACTAACCGCAGGCGGTCGGCTCCCTGGAAGGGCAACACCCATCCTGGATATTCTGGGGGAAGGACGCTGACTTCATCCAACTGCCTAAGCTCGTCCTCAGTGAATGTGAGGTCGACCGCCGCGAGATCGTCTTGAAGCTGGTCGAGGCGTTTCGCGCCAATGATCACAGAATTTACCACGGGCCTTGCCATGAGCCATGCAAGCGAAACACGTGCAGGACTACATCCGTGTGCTTTGGCGATTGGAGCCATCACGTCGAGAATATTCCAGGTCCGCTCTTTGTCCACAATGGGAAAGTCATTGTCGGTGCGGCGCGAGTCGGTGGGCTTCTGCTGCGTCCGGCTGAACTTGCCCGAGAGTAAGCCGCCGGCAAGCGGACTCCACACGAGCAGACCGATCTTTTCGGCTTCTAGCAAGGGAACGATTTCCCGTTCGAGATCGCGGCCAGCGATCGAATAATAAGCCTGAAGTGTGTCGAATCGGGCAAGGTTCTTGTACTCGGAGATGCCGAGTGCTTTGGCGATCTTCCATGCCTGCCAGTTAGAGCAGCCGATGTAGCGGACCTTTCCTTGTTGCACCAGAGTGTCGAGAGCGCGAAGGGTCTCTCCGACAGGGGTAACGGAATCGTTGCCATGGATCTGGTACAAGTCAATATAGTCGGTCTGCAGCCGGCGGAGACTGGCCTCCACTCCGTCCATAATGTGTCCGCGAGAAGCCCCGATGTCATTCCGCCCAGGGCCGACGCGGCTATAGACCTTTGTCGCGATTACGACATCCTTCCGCGCGATGTTAAGGTTTTTCAGTGATCGCCCCAGAATCTTTTCGCTCTCACCCTCCGTGTAATTGTCCGCCGTATCGAAGAAGTTGATGCCGCCCTCAATCGAGGCCTTGACCAGTTCATCGGCCCCGGCTTGGTCAACGGTGCTGATAGCCTTGAACAGGCCTCTCCCGTCCCCGAATGTCATAGTCCCGAAGCAGAGTCTCGAAACCAGGAGACCCGTATTGCCGAGCGTTGCGTATTCCATAATGCCCTCCAATTGTTGAGTACCTTCGTGGATGCCACGAAAACAATGCCGAAAAGAGAGTAGGACGCCCGTTCGCGCATCAAGCGACGGACCCGAGCAAACGAGGTGGGGATATCCGCGAAGCGGTGCGACTTACGTGCTCCAACAAGAGCTGGCTGATCGACATTCGCGTCGCTGAAGCTGTAGCCATTCGGTGCAGTCTATGCACTTTCTCGTTGTCGTGAGGTTCTTCTCTTTGTTTCATGACTTGCTTCTAGGTTAAATTCCAACAGAGGTACGTAATGTCCCACAGGAATGTCGTCAATTGCCTGTGGGGCAAGCCTTTCCGTCAATTCTGCAGCTCCCACGGCGACCCCCCGGTTAGTCGGTCAGTTTTGGGGGCTTGATTCCGACCGAGTCTTTTCGCGAAGGTCGGCGAGCAGTACTTGCTTACCGGCGCTTACCCGACGGGCGATTGCCTGGCCGGTCGATCCGGCTCCGATAACGACAATGACGTTGCTCATGCTGTTGTCCTCTATTGATCTTATTTGCCGACGCGCGCCGCCAAGTGAGCGGGATAGCGGTCTCCTTGGACTTGGAAGTGACTGAGCGCATCGCCGATCTTCCGCAGGTCCTCAGCGTTGAGTTCGATGGCGGCTGCGCGCACATTTTCCTTGAGACGATTGAGCTTCGTTGTTCCAGGAATCGGCACAATCCACGGGTTCTGGGCAAGAAGCCAGGTAAGGGCAAGCTGCGCCGGGGTGGCGCGCTTCGTTTCCGCGATGGACGCCAAGAGCTCGACCAACCCCTGATTGGCCTTGCGCGCTTCGGGTGAGAACCGTGGCACGATGTTGCGAAAGTCGTCCTTGGCGAATGCGGTCTGATCGTCGATCTTGCCGGTGAGGAAGCCTTTCCCAAGAGGGCTGAAGGCCACAAAACCGATGCCCAATTCCTCGCAAGCGGGCAGTATTTCCCTCTCTGGCTCACGCCACCACAGCGAATATTCGCTCTGAATCGCCGTCACAGGCTGCACCGCGTGCGCACGTCGAATCGACGCCACTCCGGCTTCGGAGAGTCCAAAATGCTTGACCTTGCCCTGGGCGATTAGATCTTTCACGGCGCCCGCCACATCCTCCATGGGCACTTTCGGATCAACACGGTGCTGATAAAAAAGGTCGATTCGGTCGGTCTTCAAGCGCTTGAGTGATGCTTCAGCGACTTCGCGAATGCGCTCCGGCCGGCTGTCCATTCCCGAACTGACAACGCCGTCCTTGAAACCGAACTTCGTGGCAATGACCACTTGATCACGGAGTGGGGCGAGGGCCTCCCCCACTAATTCCTCGTTGGTGAACGGACCATAAGCCTCCGCGGTATCAAAGAAGTTCACGCCGCTCGCGAATGCCTCTCGAATGAGTGAAATCGCCTCTTTCTTGCCTAGGGCAGGTCCGTAGGCGTAATTCAAACCCATGCAGCCTAGCCCCAAGGCCGAGACTTCCGGGCCGCGCGTACCTAATTTGCGATGCATCATGCCTTCTCCTCGAATCATTCTTGCGCTCCTGACTTACCTCTATGAGATTCCAGCAGGGGCTTGCCTGGGGTATCTGATCCTGCAAACTTTTTGCCTGATCCTCCAGATATCGAGCCGCAATCCACCATTCAAGCGCTCTCTTCTGGGAATATGTACTGAGGGAGAAGTGCAATGTCCTACGAGCTCGCATCCTTGATCGAGGCAAACACGCGAATCGACGGATCCTTTCCTACTCCAATCCCTGGTTTGCATCTCTCTCGCTATTCGTCGCGCACGCAGCCGGGTCAGGGTGTGCAGTGTCCAACTCTGGCCATCGTCGCCCAGGGAAGCAAGCAGCTCATGTTGGGTGACAAGGTTTTCACCTACGACCCCGGCCACTACCTGGTGGTTTCACTTGATCTACCGGTCTCTGGAAGAGTCACGGCGGCCTCGAAAGCAAAGCCATTCCTTGGGATGAGCCTGGACCTCGACGTAAAACAGATACCGTCGTTTCGCACCTCTGGCAAGATCCAACGGGCGACGAAACCTGATCGCGGTGTTTTCCTCAGCAGAATGACGCCGGAATTACTCGATCCGGTACTTCGATTGCTCAAGCTCCTCGGAAAGCCGGAGGACAGTGCTGTGCTCGCACCTCTGCTGCAGCGTGAGATTCTTTACCGCTTGTGGCGTTGCGAGCAAGGTGAGCAACTCGAGCGAATGGCGCAATCGGATGGCAATGCCAGCAGCGTCGTGAAAGCAGTCATCTGGCTAAAAGAGAACTTCGACAAGCCATTTTCGATAAAGCTTATCGCCCAGGAGACGAATATGAGTCCTTCCGGACTGCACCATCATTTCAAGACACTCACCAACATGACCCCCCTTCAATATCAAAAGCACCTTCGTTTGCAGGAGGCGCGGCGGCTCATGTTGACCGATGCGATGGATGCGTCTGCTGCGGCGTATCACGTTGGATATGCCAGTCGCTCACAGTTCAGCCGCGAATACAGCCGCCTCTTTGGAGCCCCGCCGCTTCGGGACGTGGAGCAGGCACGCTAGCAGCCTCAACCAGCAGAATTGTAAGGGCGGCTATGCGACTACGAGACAAATCCGAAGGAATCAATCTTTCAACCGTTCGCAGTACAGCTTGGGCTCACCTACTCAAGGTCCAGACGTGGGAGAAAGCGTCAGGTCTGTGAAGTATTCCTTTGCGCGACCTTGTTTGACTCGCGGGTCACGGTCGGTTCCAATGTACTCAGCCAGAAAGTCAAGAAGCCCTTCTACTTTTGGCGTGAGTCGAGACGAACCGGAAAAAAGCGCACACAAAGTGATCGGTTCCGGCTTCCACAGCGGAAGAATCGGAACAAGCCTAGCCGCGTTGTTCGGGTGCTTTGCCATCCACAGCGGCAGGACAGTGATGCCAAGACCGTCCAGAGCAAACGGCAGATTGATGCCGGGATCGCTCGTCACGACGTGAAATGCAATGTTTGGACTGACCTCTTTCGATCCGCGGGACAGCTTCCAAACTCCGGAGCCGGCACACCGGTGGGCGGTGAGTTCGTCGGGATTGGCCGGACTGCCGACGGCTTTCACGTATGCGGGACTGGCGAAGAGCCCCCGTGCAGTCCCAGGATAGGACCGGACTCGCCGTACGGAGTCCTTTGGCGCCTTGAGTTTGAAGAACACGTCCACATCTTCACGGGGTTCCTGGTCCCAGCCGAAAGAGTACGGCTCAATCTCCATTTTCAGAGACGGAAAGCGAGCGATGAAATCCTTAAGCAGGGGCGCGAGTATCTCGCGGGCCATAGTCAGCGGGCACGCGATCTTGATCGTGCCACTTGGGTCAGAGCGGCGGGCCTCTAAGAACTCCTCTCCATCTGTAAGCGTACGCAACGCACGTCGGCAGGCGAGAAGATACTCTCTGCCAGCGTCTGTCAAAATCAGTCCTTTTGGACCCCTATGAGCAAGAAGAACGCCCAAGTGTTTTTCAAGACGAGTGAGGGATCTGCTCACCGTCGACGCTGGTTGATGTAGCGTCTTCGCAGCTGCGCTCAGTGTCCCCGCTTGCGCGGCAATGACAAAGGTCCGGACGTCGTTCAGGTCAACATGATGCGGCATGATGCCTTCCAACAAGTTACTGATATAGAGACCGCTTCTTTCCTGAATCGCCTCAGGCGTTTCAGAGTCTACAGACGCGGCGCAACAGTTTCTGTATAAAAGGGAACATGCAGTCATTATCATTCTTCCCTTGCACAGGCGCAAAGCTCCTTTGCGTCCATCAGGGTCTTCGGGGACTCCATGTATCGCATCTGTTCTATAGACGACAGACGAGATGCTTTCACCTGATCTCAAGCGAGCGGCTCACGCGGAACCCTTAGAAGCACCAATCGGATGCAGGCGATCCGGGAAGAGCGAAGAAGACATGAAAGTCTTGGTTACTGGAGCGACGGGAAATGTAGGTTCCGTGGTGGTCGCAGAACTTTTGAAGCGCGGCGCGGAAGTCCGTGCGTTGATTCGTAAACCCGACGCCGATCATAAGTTGCCACCGAGCGTTGAGGTGGCCATCGGCGATTTGCTTGATCCCGTTTCGATAGAAGAGGCGATGAAGGGAGTCGATAAGCTCTTCCTGTTGAATGCTGTCGTTGCGGATGAGTTGACGCAGGCGCTGATCGCATATGGCATCGCCAAACGGATCGGTTTGAAGCATGTGACCTATCTGTCTGTCTTCAAGGTGCAGGAGTTCCGCGACGTGCCTCATTTCGCCTCTAAGCTTGCCGTCGAGGGTGCATTGCGTGAGTTCGGTGTGCCGTACACCATTCTGCGTCCGGGTTACTACATGCAGAACGATATCGGCTTGAAGGATGCTCTGACCGGACCTGGCCTCTACCCAATGCCTCTAGGCACCGCCGGGATCGCCGCAGCAGACATGAGGGACATCGCGGAAGCGGCTGCGATCTCGCTCACAGAAGAGGGTCATGAAGAACAGACCTACGACATCGTGGCTCCCTCGCTTATCAGTGGCCCGGGAAACGCGGCATTATGGAGCAAGCTGCTCGGCAAAGAGATCAAGTACATGGGGCACGATTTCGACCAGTGGGAAAAGGGCATGCGCGCACGAATGCCAAGTTGGAGTGCTTTCGATCTCCGCATGATGCTACAAGGCTACTTCGACCGAGGGTTCGCCTCGACCGAGACGGAAGTTGCGCGTCTGACGAAACTGCTTGGTCATACGCCTCGCAGCTATGAGGATTTTGCCGCAGAGACGACAAAACTCTGGGACGCATAACGACCTCTACGGAAGCTGGGATCTACATGACGACTACGAGACAACAAATTACGGGCTTTCGCAGTGAATCGGCCCGTGTGAATGGCGTCAGTCTTCACTACTGGGTCGGCGGCGATCCGAACGGTCCCCCTGTGCTGCTCTGGCATGGGTTTCTTGGAACTGCCTATTCGTGGCACAAGTTAATGCCGCTGCTCGCAGACGCAGGCTACTCCATGCTTGTCCCTGACATGCGCGGATATGGAGACTCAGATAAGCCCGCAGGAGATGCCGGTTACGACGGCGCGGCTCTCGCAGAAGAGTTCCGATCGCTCGTAGGACAAATAAGGTTTGGTGCGGGACGTTCGCTGATACTTATTGCGCACGATATGGGAGCACCACCCGCGCTCCTTTGGGCCGCAAAGTACCCAGACGAGATCGCGGCGCTTCTCTACATCGAAGCGCCGGTAATGCTGCAGTCCATCCTTGAAAAGATCATCACCTTCACGCCTGGGGCAATGGTAAAAGGCAGCATGTGGTGGTGGGTTCTTCCTCTCGTACCAGGTGTTCCTGAAGCTCTCCTCGTCGGTAACGAGAAAGAGTTCCTTAACTGGTTCTATCTCGGAGATGCCGTCGTAAAGCATGAAGCGATCCCGCCTGAAACAGTGGATGAATACCTGCGTACTTTCGCTGGCGTTGAAGGCGTGCTGGGAGCGCTTGGCGTCTACCGCACGGTCTTTACGACCATGACGCAGACGTTGCCGCTCACACAAAACAAGGTCCAACTACCCGTCGTCGCCATCGGCGGACAAAAAGGATTGGGAGCGCGCGTTGGCCAGTCTGTGGCGACGGTGGCGGCCAATCTCAAAAGCGTTGTTCTGCCAGACTGTGGCCACTTCGTTCCAGAAGAGCGTCCCGAAGCTGTTCTGGAGCAGCTTGATCGGCTCAACATTCAAAGGAAGTCGTGAAATGAATCCGAAGATCAATCGCCGTCAAATTGCGGAATTCGCAGTCGCCGCGGGTGTCTTATCGGCATCACGCTCGGCTCGAACATTTTCATTTTCAATCTTCGGCGCGCAACTCGACACGGACAAAATCTGAAGGAGAAGCAACATGCCAGAAATACAAACACAATATCCTCCCCTTCCGCCCGACGATCTCAATCGCACTTTGACTTCCGCGAATCCCGATCATGAGGGAAAACTGCCCTACATCGGTCTCGTCGGAGATACCTACACCATCACCGTCGATGGAGACGACACAAATGGCCGGTTCTGCGTGGTCGATATGCACATCCCTCCCGGCGGTGGACCTGGGCCACATCGCCATGACTTTGAAGAGACATTCATCGTGCTGAATGGAGAGATCGAAGCAATATTTCGTGGAAAGAAATCCGTCGTCCGCGGGGGTGAAACAATCAATATTCCTGCCAATGCTCCGCATCAGTTCCACAACGCCTCTGCAAACCCCGCCCGTCTGATCTGTATCTGCTCCCCGGCTGGACAGGAGAAATTCTTCCTGGAAGTCGGCGTCCCCGTGGCGACTCGCACCACAGCTCCGCCCAAACTGGACGACAAACAGATGGCCGCGTTTCTTGAGAAGGCGAAGGCACTTGCCCCCAAATACCACACCGAACTTCTGAAAGAAGCCTAATCGGCTTCTCGGTAGTTATCTGCGAATTGGTTCAGATGCTCATAAGGGCGTTTTTCAGGACTAATCGTTGCGGTCACCCCATGAAACGCGCTCGATGAGTGCATTGGCGGAAGTCATCAACCGAGAAGGAGGCGACCTTAATACCCGTCGACGACCACGCGTTACTGAATCACGCAACCACGGGATCGGGGCGTGACAGGGTGACATTCTCCGCGGGACCGATTCGTCCTCGATCTGCGCGGCTTGCGAGAAACTCGGCGAATATCCAGCATGCCCCGATCGCAGCCACATTGTAGACGGCGGCACCCCATGTTGCCTGATTGTGCAGTCGGATAAAAATAGGAGGCATTTCTACAAAACCTTCAAACAGCAACAGCATCAACGCAAGAAGCCTGGCGGCCAGGACATCCATAATTCCTAAGCAAATTGCACTCCCGGCCAGCAAGAAGGCGATTCCGGTCAGCCCCGCCCAAAAATATCCAAACGACATCCAGTGCGGGACGATGCTTGCGAAGACGCGAATGCTGGTGAGGTGAAATAAGCCGAAGATGACAGAAGGCAATCCGAGCATCCAACGTGCGGCGATAGCTGCTCTCTTTTGCAACAGGGAATCCGGTGAGCCGGTGAAGGCGTAAACGATTGCTGCCGGAGCGACCAGCATTAACTGTTGAGCGAGCCCGAAAGAAATGCCTACGAAGACGGCGATTCGCCAGCCATACGCATGAATTCCGGCATAGTACCGAGGGAGCCAAAAGATCGCAAAAATCAAGTAGGCGATGGCGGATGCCGCAGCGCCAATCCTTGCGCTGCGCCGCCACAAAATTGCAAGACCCGCTGCGACCAGCCAGACGCCCGCAACGTAGGCCAGTATATGTTGACCAGGAAAATTCTTGCCCAGAGATTGGATGGGCTGATGAGAGCCATCGAATGCACCCCAGGCGATATCCAGAATGCCGGTGAGGGCAGTGCCCAAGCCATAGAACCAAACTCCAACTTTCATCGGTTGATCTCCCATGAGTCGCTTAGCGAGAGCCAGAACCCAATGACCATACATGCGTTCTCGACTTCAGAACTGATAGTATGGCCGCAGTTGGTACATCGAACAGAGCCATTTTCGTAAAATCTATTGGACCATTGAAAATGCCCAAAGCCGTTAGCTCGTTCGAGCTCACTCTCAAAAGCCGGTCGCGCCATCAGACCCTGACCAATTGGTTGTATGGCGAACTGCGCTCTGCCATTCTGGAAGGTCGGCTCGCGCCGGGCGCCAGACTGCCGGCATCCAGAGATTTTGCCGGCCAGTATGAACTCTCTCGGGGTACAGTCGTCAGCGTTCTGGAGCGTTTACAAGCCGAGGGGTATATCACCTCCCGCGTCGGATTCGGTACGTGGGTCAATCGTGTAGAGGCGCCTCGTCCGGCCCGCCAGGCAACCACGACACCGGCATACATTCGTCGCGTCATTTCGACATACAAACGGCCGCAACCCTGGGTCGACCTGGCTTTTGTTGATGGGATCCGCCCCTTTCGCATCGGGGTTCCAGCCATCAACGAATTCCCCTCCGAGGTTTGGGGACGTATTGCCGCAGACCGAGCACGTAATTTCAGGTCATGGTTAAAGAAAGAGGCTGATCGGCGCGGGTATCGGCCATTGCGCGATGCAATCGCCGAGTATCTGCGCACGTCCCGTGGGGTGCGATGCACTGCGGAACAAATCGTCCTCGTTTCCGGAATACAACAGGCGCTCGACCTGTTGGCACGGCTGCTCTTGAAAAAGAGCGATCCGATATGGATGGAAGATCCTGGATATTTCGGAGCCAGAATCGCGTTCGACAATGTTGGAGCCAGGATGATTGCTGTACCAGTGAATGAGGAAGGGCTGTCTGTTTCCGCCGGAATTAAGATCTGTCCGGATGCGAAGGGCGCGTATGTAACGCCGGCTCACCAATTCCCGCTGGGGGTAACGATGTCGCTGGAGCGGCGGATGGCCCTTCTTAGCTGGGCCTCACGCGCCGGCGCTTTTGTTATTGAAGACGACTATGACAGCGAGTATAGGTTTGAGGGACCGCCGGTGCCTGCCCTGCAAAGTCTCGACAATCACTCAAGCGTTATCTTCATCGGATCGTTCAGCAAGACGCTATTCCCAGCTTTACGCGTGGGCTACGTGGTATTGCCTCCGCCGTTAATGGATTTCTTCCTGGGTTTCCGTTACCGAACCGATTTCCGGAATTCATCCTTTGACCAGGCGGTGCTTTGCGACTTCATCGTCGATGGGCATTTGGCGCGTCATCTGCGGAGGATGCGGAATCTGTATGCGGAGCGCCTCGCAACGCTCATGGAAGGAGCCAGGCAACATCTCGGTGGGTTGCTTGAGATCTCTAACGTCAGGGCAGGCCTCTACACGATCGGGTACCTCAAGAATGGAATGACTTCACGACAGGCGGAAAAGTTGGCGGCGGCCCAGGGTGTTGAGGTTCTTGCCGTCGATCGATGCACCCTGAGACGTCCTGATCCGAATGCGTTGCTCCTCGGCTTTGGCGGATTTGACGAGCTTGCGATACGGCAGGGACTCATTCGACTCACAAGGGCATTGAGCCAGTCAGACCTCGGGACATGAGACCAATTCTCTCAACGAATGCCAAATCCGCCAAAGCACTCACCGACACCTGGATTAGTACCGATACGTCTTAGTGTTGTATCTGGAATGTCGGCCAGTGTCCGCCAATCTACCTCCGTGGGGATCGTCGGTTCACGCCAATCAGGCCGATGCATTCATCGAGCTATCTGAATCGATTTAGGTCTTCGGTAAGTTGCCATATAACCGGCTGTTCGGATAGATCTTTGCCAAAAAAGCGGGCTAACTACTTAGTTATCGTTGAACAGTGGGGAGTAATCACGAGTTTACTACCCGCTCTTCCACATGATTATTCTCCAGGCTCATGGACGGCCGCTCCCAAGCGTATTAATGTCGGCCATAAGACCAGATTCTTATGCCAAACGGAGCCTTCCAGCCTGGGGGAGTTTCAGGACAGGGAGTTTCAGGACAGACGAAATAACCCCGAACGACGAAGAGTGGCCCGGAGATACGGGGCAGACGAAATTACCCCAATAAACGGTGCACACTAAGGGCGCCGCCTTTACTAATGAGCCACGTCCCATTCGTCCCCTAAGTCGTCTCATCATAGGAAAGGCCGAGACGCGGTGCGGGTGTCGCTTACCGAACTTGAGGCGCCCAATCCGGATGTCTACAGATGAATCGCACATTACTGGGCGACAATGCGGTGCCGAACACCATGACATGCTTCACGTAGCCAGTCAATGATCAACGATTTCCGCGCTGGGTCACGTGGTGCGGAAGGCCAGGGACGACCATAGGGCGAGCCGGCTCATGCAGGCAAAATACCACGAACCCCGGTGAAGGGTATGCTGTCACCGGATTGTTCAATGGTGATGTTCCGACGTTCGCTCCCCTCCGGCAATGCGCGCGCTTGCCTCGACGGGCTCTCCAACCGCTTCATCAAGATCCTCGCCGAAATACGCAAGCTCCACACCACCTGAATGAAAACGGGCAGAGATTGGCCGGTTAACAGGGCAAAGCACGCATGCAGGCCGGCTAAGGGCCTTGTCGAAGAAAGAGATCCATGAGACTAGCTCGATGAGCGCACGGCTCGAAGTCGCCAGTTATCTCTCCGATCTTGCGAAACATCTCGCTCTCAGGCGGATCTCGCCCCGGTGATCGACGGCATCGCACCAAGCGGTAAGTCGCGTTCAAGATTTGCCGGCAGAAAGATCGAAAAGCAAGTTCCGTGTTTGCCTGGATGCACGCTGCTTCGTATCAGAACCGAGCCGCCAAAACGGTCCACAATCCCGCTCGCAACCCAGAGACCTAGCCCTGTCCCATTCTCTCCCTTGGTAGTAAAAAATGGCTCAAAGATGTGAGGAATGTTGGTTGCAGAAATGCCAACTCCATTGTCGGAAATGGTGATCCGCACGCCATGGATCGCCGGATTTTGCCAGTGAGATGCTTTGCGAGCCCGGACATCAATTTTGCCGCCTACGTCGACGGCCTCCATCGCATTCAGAAGCAGAGTCGAAAATACCTGGCGAAGCTCGCCGGGGTAGGTTTTGATCGTCGTACCGTCTGATTGATACCGTCTCGTTACCCGAATCCCCTTATCTTTGACGCGCTTGTCATAGATGCTCATGACGCTGTCGATCACCTCTTCAACATTCACGGGGGTAGGAAAAGTTGATTCCCGGTAAAAGCTTAGAGACTGTTGGGTAAGATGTGTCACACGACGCAACTCGCTCTGCGCCATGGCCGCACATGCGTGGCCTTGTGCATCCAGCCCAGGAGACTGTGCCCATATGCTTACCAGGTTCGCTATAGCTTGCAATGGATTATTTATTTCATGAGCCAGCGTGGCCGCCAAGCGTCCCGCGGCGGCCACCTTTTCCGATTTGATCAACGCTGTTTCCGTAAGCTTCCGCTCGGAGATGTCGTAAAAGCAATTGATGGCTCCTGCGATTTCTCCATCCCTGTTTTCCAGACGGCGGATGTTTACGACGACGACGACCCGAGAGCCGTTGGGGCGCTCGATAAGCACTTCCTGGTTCTGCACCTCCTTTATCTTGCCGTTCAGCACCTCGGCCATGGGGCATTGCTCGTGGGGCATGAAACTGCCGTCCGGCCGAAATAATTTGTACGATCCGCAAAATTGCTCATCGGTGTCTCCCACCATAGGCGTACGGCCCCACAATTCCGTCGCACGATGGTTGAAATTCTGAATCCTGCCGGAGACATCACAGTAATAAACGGCGACAGGGCCCAGGTTGAAAAGTGTGCGAAAGCGCTCCTCACTTGTGCGCAGTGTGTCTATCATTTGTCTGCGTTCCGTGATGTCTTCGATCGCTAGCAAAATCATTGGTTGCGATTGATCCGGTTGCACGAGTCTTCGCGCGTTTAGCATCATCTTTCTGCGGCCGATGTTTTCAAATTCAAGGTCCACCTCAAAGTCCGTCACAGCCTGTTTTTGGGGGGAGCACTTGCTCCAGCAAAATGCGCAGTGCTGGAATCTTCCATTGGCCGTTGCTAAGTTCATAAAGCAACCTGTTGACGGTATGCTCCAACGAGACCTCGAAAGTGCTCAAAAAGGATTCGTTCGCCGCAACCACTCGCTGCTCGTGATCGAGCACGAGCAGAGGCTCCCGCACCGTGTCGATGATGGCGTGGAAGAAGGCAGCAGATTTGGCCAACTGCTCGTTTGCCGACTTGACAGCATGGATGTCCTGCAACGCCAGCACGACGCCGTCGATCTTGTTGTCCTGTGTCCGGTAGGGCAGGATGCTCAATCGGTGCCAGCAGCCATCGAGGTCCCG
Organism: uncultured Acidobacteriaceae bacterium; assembly: GCA_963717225.1. Taxonomy (GTDB): domain Bacteria; phylum Acidobacteriota; class Terriglobia; order Terriglobales; family Acidobacteriaceae; genus PALSA-350. The sequence goes on from CAVQWB010000050.1 coordinate 406,982, forward strand.
CACTTCGCGCTCGACCGGCTGCAAACTGTCCAGGACCATTGCGATCTGCAACTCCAGATCGTGAGATGTCATGTCCGACTCTTCGATATTGAGCTTGATATCGGCAAATGGCCGCCCAATGTCGGCGTCGAGCACCTTGAACAGTTTGTTTGCCGCCGGCGTGATACGTCGTATGTAAAGCCGGTGGTCTAGCATGACAATCGGAATTCGCGTACTGTTCAGCAAATTCGAGATATCGTTGCTAAGGTCGTGGAGTTCGCTGTTCTTGTTGCGCAATTCGGCATTCAGTGTACCCAGTTCCTCATTGGCCGATTGCAGCTCTTCCTTCGAAGTTTCCAGTTCTTCGTTCGTGCTTTGCAACTCCTCATTCGCCGAAAGTATCTCCTCGTTGGCCGACTGAAATTCTTCTTTGAGCGAGTCTTCCGATTCGATGGAGGAACGTAGGGCATCGCGAGTACTGGCAAGTTCCTGCTTCAGCCGTCTGGCTTCCTGATCGCTTTGATTGCGACCTTTTAATTTGTGTTCCAAAGGCCCTTCGACAGGAGGGGTAGACGGGGGCGTGACATCATCGAACAGGATCAGAAAAAGATGTTTATCCTGCGCCCCCTGCTTGTCTCCTAGCGCCGTCACTGACAGGTTCAGCATCCGCTTATGCCCGTTCTCGTCGAATGCGACACCGTCTTTTCTGGCCGCCCCACCCTTTTTCGTTGCGGCGGTGATCAGCGCCCGCAACTCGATAGCCAGGCCATTTCGCGCTAGCTTCAGCACATTCACGCTGGGCCGACCTGGCGGAGGCGTGAGATACGGACCTGTGTGCCCCCGGAATTGGACCACTTCCATCTCGCGGTTGATCACCACTCCGACCGGAGCGTGTTCCCTCAGCACCACACGGTCTGCCTCGGCCTGCACATCCAGATCATCCTTGTCCTCGGACTGGGATTTCAACGCGTCGCCGGACGCTCTGAGCGTGCTCTGCCGGGGGTAATAGCTCTGCGCAAAGTCGTAGTGCAGGCGTGATGTGATGGCTTTCTTGCCATAAATCTTGTGCGTCTTGTCCACCGTTGAGAACAGCTCAGGAAAAGCGGAGACGCTTTCTGAACTGCCCAGAACCAGAAACCCGGAAGACTTCAACGCATAGTGCAGGATCGGAATGATCTTCTTTTGCAGCACCGGCTGGATGTAGATGAGCAGGTTGCGGCAGGCGACGACATTCATCTGCGAAAAAGGCGGGTCAATCGCCAGGTTCTGCCGGGCAAAGACGCACATGTCGCGAACCGCTTTGTTGACGCGGTAACCCTCTTCTACCTTGACGAAGAAGCGCGCCATGCGCTCCGGCGTGATCTCGTCCGCGATGCTTTTCCGGTATATCCCGGCACGGGCCTTTTGAATGCCCTTCTCGTTCAGGTCGGTGCCGAAGATTTGCACTTGGAAGCTGGAGGCTCGGTCGCCCAGGAACTCCAAAAGGGTCATGGCCAGCGAGTAAGTCTCCTCACCCGTCGAGCAACCTGGCGCCCACATTCTGATGGTGCCTTTGTTGCCCTTGTCGTTCACGATGGCGGGATAGACCTGGGTTTTCAGGGCCTCGAAAGCCTGGAAGTCGCGGAAGAAACTGGTCACAGGAATGAGAACATCGTCAAATAATCTCTCTCCTTCCTCTGGATGCTCCTTCAAGTAGCTCGCATAGTCACGCAACGAATTTACTTTGAGGAGCAGCATACGGCGCAACGCCCGCCGGTGAATCGTGTTCGGTTTGTATTGGCTGAAATCGACGCCGCTCGACTTGCGAAGTTGAGCGAGAACCGCGCTGAAATCTCTGGCATGGGAGGACGAAGATTCAGGGCTGGGCAGTCCTAAGTCTTGTGGCTCCGCACCGGACTCCTCGGCACCCAGCTTCTCCACGCTCGAATCCTCTTCCTCTGATTTCTCCTGGTGGACATACGGATGATGCTGGATGCGCCGCAGTTCCTTCGCTATGTCCTTTGGCGCAAGGATGAAGTCCGCGCACCCCGAATCGATGGCGCTGCGTGGCATTCCGTCGTATTTGGCTGTCGCGGGGTCTTGAGCAAAGGTGATGCCCCCTTCCGCTTTGATGTCCTCCATGCCAGCCGTGCCATCCGCGCCCGTGCCGGAAAGGACGATGGCAATTGCGCCGGTTTTGCGCTCTTGGGCAAGGGAATGCATGAAGAAATTCACCGCCAGATGCTGGCCCGGCGCTTTGCCGCGCGGTGACAACTGAAAAACGCCGCCGGCCAGGGCCATGAGCGCGTTGGGGGGAATCACATAGACGCGGTTGGGCTGGATGGTGACGCCGGACTTAACCTGCTCGACGGGCATGCTGGTGGTCGTGGCGATAATTTCCGTCAACATGCTTTCGTGGCTTGGGTCCAGATGCTGGATCAGCACGAACGCCATTCCCGTGTCCAACGGCAGTGCAAGAAAGAAATCCTTATAGGCATCGAGGCCACCAGCGGAGGCTCCAATGGCGACTATAGGAAAAGAACCCTTCGCCAAAGCGGGCTGCTTCCGCTTGGGCTGCTCGTTCAAGGAGAATCCGGGTTTGGATGGACGGGATTTCATCTTGGCTGCTTCTGCCTCATTCGATGCGACTTGCAGCACGCGAGTTGTGAATCCCCAACTGATGGAAGGGCTCAGCGGCCTCGGACTATCGCACAGAGGAGCGAAAGACAACAAATCGCGGGATTTCTCCCAGCTGGACGGATCTTCTAGCGTTTGGGCATCACATCATCTGCACTCCAAACAGGTTCCGGAACTTTGATTGAAAGAATTAAGGCGCCAAATCACTCACCGGGAATGGGGCATCCTTCTGAGTTCCGGGGGATCGTCGCCCACCCGGAAATGTCGCCCACCCGGAAATAACTCAAGAGTAAAACTTGAGACCGAGACGGCCGCCCTCTTCCAAGATAGATACCGAAAACGCCGTACGGTCCCGGTATCCCGGCATTGAGGCCCGCTCAGGATTCCTGGACACTAACCTTTTTAAATCGTCCGAATCGCAACGCTAAGGTAGGCAAAACCAGCAGATTGAGCGCCGTTGATGTTATCAGCCCTCCAAGGATGACGATGGCGAGTGGGCCTTCGATCTCCTGCCCGGCGTTACCACTCCCAATGGCTAGCGGTAATAGGCCAAGAGCAGTGACAAGTGCCGTCATCAGAATGGGAGCCAACCTTTCTGAAGCACCCAGCATGGCTGTGTTGTAATTCCACTCCATGCCCTCCACGTCAACCAGGTGCTCGTAATGGGATATCAGCATGATCGAATTCCGAAGCGTGATCCCGAACAAGGTGACGAAGCCGACCATCGCTCCCAGCGAAAGTTCGCCGCCGGCTGTGAAAACGGCAAGAACGCCACCCACCAACGCAAAGGGAATATTCGCCAACACGAGGAGCAGGTTGCGCCAGTTCATGAGAACAACCGAGAGAAGCAAAACGATTCCTAACCCACACAGCATCGAATGGATCATCAGATCACGGCGGGATTGAGCCTGAGCTGCGGCGGTGCCGGTAAATTGCACATAGTTGCCAGGGGCCAGATGGACCTTCTGCGCGATCTGTGCCTGCGCGTTGCTGACAAATGCCTCTGCGTTGCCACCCGCTACATTCAAGCTGATGGTCTGGACCCGCCGTGCCCCGTCGTGAAGGATGTTGTACCGGCCCTGTTTTTCATAAACGCTGGCAAGTTTGCCCAGCGGGACATAAATACCATCCGGGCTTTTGATAGGTAACGTCGCAATAGACTCCATAGATTTCCGGAGAGTGGGCGGCATAACCACTGATACGGCGAAGATCCTGTTTCCGTCGTAGACGTCTGCTACCTGCTCGCCTTGATATGCCGTATGAATCGATTGCAAAACGGTTACCGGATCGAAGCCCCAGTGCAGCAATTCCGGGACACGAAGATCCACGGCAATTTCCGGAGTACCGGGTGGAGATTGCATTTGAACATCTGTCGCGCCCGGCACTCCGCTCAACACGCGGGCGATCTGGCTAGCTTCGCGGTCCAGTTGATCGAGGTCATTCCCATAGATATTGACTACGGTGGACGCCGTGTATCCGGAAATGGTCTCCTGGATGCGCTCGGAAAGAAACGTCATCACGGAAAAGCTGACGCCAGAAAACTGTGTCAGGGTGCGGCGGATCGTCCCCAGGTCTTGTTCCTCCTGGCTGCCCCCGACCGGCTTCAGGTCAACTTCGATTTCGCTATAGTGCGGTCCCCATGTGTCTTCCGATAGTTCCGCACGGCCAACCCTCTGAGCAACCAGCCGCACGAAGGGAAGCTTCAAGAGGGCCGCCGCCACTTCTCGCCCTACACGCAATGAGTCCTCCAGGGATGAGCCAGGAACAGACTGCATATGCACGATGTAATGTCCCTCGCGAAGCTCAGGCAGAAAGCTGGTGGAGAAAAGAGGAAGGGCAACCGCACCGAGAATCGTCAGCATCAGCACAAAGCTGATGACTAACCGTGGTGACCGCTCGATCCGTGCGAGAGCCGCGCTGTACCACTTCTTCGACCAGATCACGACTGCGGGCTCGGTCGGGCGGTTTTTGCGATGGCCCAACAATAGCATTGAAAGTGCAGGGGTGATCGTGAGGGCGACAACCAACGAAGCTAATACCGAAAAGATGTAGGCAATGCCCAATGGAGCAAAGAGCCTTCCCGCCACTCCTGAAAGGGTGAGGATCGGAATAAAGACCAGGATGACAACGAACGTGGCATAAACCACTGCGCTTCTGACTTCAATCGAGGCATCGAGCACTACCCTAAAGAGAGAACGGGGATGACCGCTCGCGGCGTTCTCTCTAAGGCGGCGAAGTATGTTTTCAACGTCGATGACCGCATCGTCGACTACCTCGCCAATAGCGATCGCAAAACCGGCTAGAGTCAAGGTGTTCAGTGAAAAACCCATCTGCTCCATGACGGTTACGGCGACGAGCAGAGAAAGGGGAATGGCAATGCAGGAAATGGCTGCCGTGCGCAAGTCAAACAGAAAGAGGAAGAGAACGACCACGACGAATACGGCACCGAGCAAAAGAGAATTCCGCACGTTATGCACGGCCGTGTTGATGAAGTTGGCCGGACGGAAAAGATCGGTGCGCATGGCAATGCCTTGCCGCTGCAATGCCGGGTTCAGTTCAGCAAGCGCCTTCTCTACGCGATCTGTAACCTCAGCAGTATTGGAATGATATTGCCCCTCGATGGAGATAACCACTCCGGTCTCTCCATCTACGGACGCGGCACTAAAGGGAGGCGCTGGGCCGTCCGCAACCGTTGCCACCTGGCCCAGGGTCGCGTTGGCGCCGTTCTGACGCACCAGCACGGTCGCGGCGATCTCCGCGGGGGTAAGGGACTGCCCTTCAGACTGCAAAATGAGCCGTTGATTACGATTTTCAATAAATCCTGCACCCGATACTCCTGTTGCTTTTTGTGCGGCAGCCACTACGTCGTTCAAGGAAAGGCCATATTGCACCAGCTTTTCAGGCTGTGGTTGAACCTGAAGCTGCCTCACTTCGCCGCCGAACACGGCGACGGCCGCCACGCCTGGCACGGCAAGCAGGCGCGGACGTAGAATCCAATCCGCGGCCGTTCGCAAATCCATCAGTGTTTTGCTCTCTGAGGTAAGCCCAATAACAAGGACTGTTCCTGTCGCGAGTCTGAGAGGCTCCATCACAGGCGGCTCTACTCCGTGTGGAAGTTGCCCGGCCAGCGTTGCCAGCCGTTCGTTGACCAGTTGGCGATCGCGATATATATCGGTCCCGCTCTGAAAGGTGGTCTTGATGACCGATAGCCCCTGGATCGAATTTGAACGCATTGTGTCCAGACCGGCAACGCCGTTGAGGACATTTTCGATCGGCTGGGTCACCAGAACTTCGACTTGTTCAGGGGAGAGTCCTGGAGCCTCCGTCTGTATTCCTACCAGGGGAGGTGCAAATTCCGGAAAAACGTCGTACTTCGCTTGTGTCAGCTCATAGATTCCATACCCAAGCAAGGCAATAGCGAGCGAGAGAACCACTCCACGGAAACGGAGTGAGAAGCGAATGATGGCAGTCAGCATGGGATGTTCTCCGTTCCGATCAGTCCTGGTCTGCCTGAATCTGAGAACGAAACTCCTCAGAAAGCAGGGTCTGCGCGCCTGACGTTACGACGCGGGCGTTGGGATCAATCCCCTCTGTCACAAACCATCCGCTCGATACAGGATTCGAAGTCAGAACAGCGGTGCGCATGAACTCGCCAGGCGCCTCCTCGACATAGCACCAGGCAGTCCCTTGCGACCACACCACAGCGCCAGAAGGAATGATCGCGCCCCGTTGGGGCTGGCCGGAAGCTAGAAATACGTTCAGATTCATTCCGGGAACGAGCCCGGGATGAGCTGCGATCTCATAAAGAAGACTTGGCACTTGGAGACGGGAGTCGAGTTGAGGCAGAACCGATACAAAACCAGCTTCGGCGTGAGTACCATCCGCAAACTGTACGATCGCGTGCTTGGGGGCAGAGAAGCCAGTGGCTGTCGTAGGGGTCACCTGGAGAAGGAATCTTCGTTGCATCAGGAGAGCATCCATTTGCGGTGTGTTGCCCTCAAGCCAACCAGCGACAACCGGTCCCCAATGAAGCAGAGCGCCCCCTTTCAACACGGTGATGGCCTGCTGTGCATTCTGAACCAGCGCGGCATCACTCTCGGCAGCTGCACGGGCAGCTTCGACGGTCTTGTCGGAAGCATTTTTGCCGTCCTGATTCAATTGGCGCAGGCGCTGATATTCGGCCTGCGATGCCCGAGCATTGGCGCGTGTTCGTAACAGATCGGTGGCAGGGGTGTTGAAGCTGGCCTTTAGGTCGAGGAGCGGCTGAAGTTGCACGACAACTCCCGTCGCCTGGCTCTCTATCTGTAGCTGCGTTGGGCTCAAAGCAGTGGTCAAGATGCCATTGGCTTTTTGCGCCGGCGTGTCGAACGACAGGACCGTGTGTCCGTTCTCGGATTTGACCCGGGAGGGCGCCTGCACATTTGCTTCGCTCGCTGCTTGCGCAGCTTTGTCCGCGCGTCCTCCAATAAAACCCCAGATCAGGCCGCCGGCAATAGCAAGGATTACTAGACAAACAATGACAGTGCTGATTATTGACTTCATCGGCATCTCCTGCGCTATCGAGGGGCACTCGCTGGGAGAACGGGTGTTGTGGTTGGGCTGATTGGCCGCTGCAAGGCGTCCTCCACCAGGCCAAGAGCGAGTTGCGTCTGGTGCAGAGCGTCCAGACGTGCGCGTTCAGCAACGGAGGTTTGCAGTTGGGCAGCCACCACTGTGAGCTGATCCGTCTCGCCAGATTGCAGCATTTGAAGCGCTGCCTGCTGCTGCTCTTCCAACCGACTCACGGAGTTGTCCGCGACTTCCAGCGTCGCGTAGGCGGCGGAGTATTGGCACAATGCTTTGTCAGCGTCGGCAATCACGTTGCTCTGGGCAGCCAGCAGCTGCGCCCCGGCTACTTTACGCGCAGCTTCCGCCTCTGCGATGGGACCTTGATTTCGATTGCGGATAGGAAGGACGGCTGACAGAGACAGCTCAATAAAATGGGCGCCTTCCTGATAACTGTAGCCAGGTCCAACGTCGATGTCAGGATACTGACGGGCAACTTGAAGCTGCAAACTGGATACCGCCGCTCGATACTGCTCAAGTGCGCGCTGCACATCCAGACGATTCTGAACCGCCGCTTCCCGCATGGCCTCAGGCGGCAGCGAGGCAGGACTGGGCGGGTGTTCAGCGCCTGCCCAAACCAGAGCCTTGCCGGCCAGTCCCGACTCCGGGATACCGATCGCAGCGGCGAGAGCTGCGTGCGCCGTATGCACCTGCCCATCGGCGGCACTGAGCGCTTGACGGCGGGCCGTTAACTCGATCCTTGCAGCAGTCAGGTCTGGCATGGGAATCTCCCCGGCACGAAAGCGCCTGCCCACAAGGCCCACGTAACTGCTTAGCAGAACCTCTTCCTCTCGCAATGACCCGGCTGCCTGGACTGCGAACAGATAATCGATCAGTGCCGAACGAACTCGGCCGCGAACTGACCAAGCCGTCTGCGCCAGTTGCATGCGGCTAGCAAGGCTTAAATGGGTCGCATTCGCAACGCGGTAACCCCGTTTCCCTGCGGTTTCAATGGGAAAGGAAAAATTGAATGCCATCGTGAACGGACCCTGGGCGCCGGATTCGTAGCCGGGTCCAACACTCACAGATGGATTTGGCTTCATCGCGGCGGTGCTGATCGCAGCATCTGCCGCTACTGTCTCTGCACGCGCAACATCCAGATCTGGATTGAAGTAAAACGAAGCCAGCGTGAGCGCGTTCAGATCCCAGGTCGGCAGCGGCCAGGAAGGCGCCTCGTACTCTGCGGCTTGCTTCATCCAAGACCGCAGATCGGGATCATCAAGGCTGCGCGCTTGAAGGGTGTGGGCCAATGCCGAAGTGGAAATTGGGGAGGCCTGGTACTTGTAGGGCGCACAGCCCGCGAGGAGTACCAGGACAAATAGCCCTGTTGCAATGAATCTCATGGGAACTCCCGATGACCAAAGTTCGAGAGGAGCGCAAGCAGGCATACTGCTGCCTATGAACTGGAACCAGGAAGGGGTACTAGATTCGGAGGGAGGTCACGCTCAGAGGCGGAGAAAACAGTAGGCGTTCGAGCTCAAATGTTTCATATCGGAATATAGAGCGATGCGACAAACTCAGGAATTCAAGAGAAAGCAATTCGGAAAGACATAAGCAGAAGCTAACCAGGCAACGGACTAATGCTGCGATACCGACGCAGAGGACCAGCGTGGAACTTAGCATCATCAGCAGGAATTCTGGATCGATCAAAAAAGGTTTCCAGTCGTGTATGTCAAAGGCTCCATATATCGATGCTCCAGCCATCACGAAGACGAAGGCTGCAACAACGAAACCGATCATGCGTTTCCTATACACCACGTCAGTATACACGCGCGGCTTGGTAACGATGAACGACCTTCAGCTGACGTATCGATCCGTAATCCGGGACTTATCCACTTGGCTCTGTATTTGGCATCTCCTCCGGATGGAAAGTCGCCGAAACCGCTAGGCGCAATCACCATAAGTCGGCCCTCGCTTTTGATGCGGTTTATCAACCAGGGGTCGCACACTAAGCCGAATCAGGACGCACCACTCTCTCCACCCTCGTTCCACGCGTGGATACATTCCCGAACCCCGTAGTACACGATGACTAGGCCAGCGATTGGATCAGCCCACCACCATCCGATACTCGCGTTTAGCAAAACGCCAAGCAGCACAGCGAATGCGAGAATGGCATCAATCAGGGTGACGCGCGCTTCGGTCGACAGAACGGGATTTCCAAGTTTCGCGCCAGTATCCCGCTTGCCATACGCCAAGACGAGCATGGCGACAACGGTCACTGACAGCCAGATGATCCCGCCCGGTGATGGATTCGGGTGAAGTTGCTTCACCAGTAGATACCCGGACTGCGCTAACACGTAGATTGCGAGCGCAAAGAATGCCAGTCCAATGAAGCGTAAAGCACGATGTTCGCGATGCGCGGCAAGGCCCTTCAATTGCCACACGACTACAACGGAGGCGAAAATCTCGATCAGAGAGTCGAGACCAAAGCCGGCGAGGGCGGCGGATCGAGATGCAAACGCGGCGATAGCAACGATTACGACCCCAACTACGTTCCATCCGAGCGTCAAATACTCCAACCACAACCCTCGTTTTAGGAGGCGGGTTTCACGAGGTTCAGCGGATCGCAAGATGAGCGTTCCTTCCAAGAATAGCGCGGATTGAACAACCAATTCATTGTTACAAAGCGGGCTAAGCGTATGATTTTGGTTTGGTGTGGCGACCCAGGCCGAGCGTCAGCTTCCGATTCTGCACTTTTCCTCCGGTAACTCCTGTTTTAGTGTTGAGCTTCTTCATCGGAGACATTTTGTTGCCTTCTGCGCATCGTGCTCATTGATAGCTCGGACGCTTATCGCATCTGTTTCTGCCCTCGGACAACCAGGTGACGACAACCAGGTGACAGACAACCAGGTGACAGACAGGACGTACCCCATAACTGTCCACGACAACCAGGTGACAGACAGGACGTACCCCATAACTGTCCACAAAATATCAGGCTTGCGATCATCTCTCGGCGGCACGTCATGCGCAATGGTAGCGGTACCGATATGTCGAATCGTTGCCAAAAAGCGGCGCTAACTACTTAGTTATCCGTGAACAGTAGGGAGTAATCACGAGTTTACTACCCGCTCTTCCACATGATTATTCTCCAGGCCCATGGACGGCCGCTCCCGAGCGTATTAATGTCGGCCATAAGACCAGATTCTTATGCCAAACGGAGCCTTCCAGTCCAGGAGCAAGCGATGATCCCACAGCAAACCATGATGAAAGATGCACTCTCGCCTCACACGCCATCACCGTTGCTCGCGGATGCAGACGCAACCGTAACCGGCACAGATATCGTCTACCTCGCCGACCTCCAGCCCCAACCCGTCGAATGGCTTTGCCAGCACAGGCTCGCCGCCGGTACGTTAGCGATGCTTTCCGGGGAGCCCGGATCAGGAAAGACTTGGGTCGCCCTCGCCATCGCGGCAGCGCTGACACGCGGCCGCGACCCGTGGCCCTTGCCGTCCACGTTGGCAAAGTTCACGCGATGCGTGGACGGCACCTTGTCGACGGTGCGCATCAACTCCCACGGTTTCCGCGGATCGCCGTTGTGGCGAAAGATGGAGACCGTGCCGACGCTCTTGGACGGTAGCGCGTTGAAGTCGTAGGACACCGCCAGCTCAGGGATGCCGTCGCCATCCAGGTCAGCCGCATCCATTGCCACCATTTTCGGCGCTTCGGTCGTGAGGACATGCGGAATCCAATAAGGATTCTCGAACCAGACAAGGCTTTCGGCCGTGAGTCCGAGAGCGACGATATCGGTTTTGCCATCCTTATTCAGATCGACAGCAAGCAGCGCGTAACCGCCGGCAATGTTCTGGGCAATGACGTGGATGCGGAAGGGCGCGGTGATGGGCGGCAGAGGAGACGCGTTCGCCTGTGAGCCCGCGCCGGCGCTCCCCTTCCCGGTTACGGGCGCACCGCTGACTCCGGACTGCGTGGAAGGAGTGCCGGCCGCAGGAGCGGAGACCGAGGCCGCAGGCGGAGTGGCGGGCGGAGGCGTTGCGGCGTTCTGGTTCTGCGCAAGGGCTGAGCCCGTGAAGATCATGCCCAAACCCAGCGTCATCCGCACGGGAACGGTTGCGATATGCATAGATGTGTATCCTTAGCTGCTTATCGGAGGCGAGCCGAATCCTAGTTTCGCTTCCCCCCCGTTAGCGACGACACAACAGTGTAGTCACGCCCAGAGTCGCCATGGCCAAGTTTAGAGATGATCTATTGTCGATCATCTCCTCGCAGACCCCGCCGGATGGACAGTGATCGTGGGCCAGGATCTGGACGGAACCGTAAGCATTACGGCCCGAGTGCACCGCCTGGAACAGCGCATCGCGCCGGAAGCTGACAATTCGTGTGCCAGGGACCAATTTAAGAATTGCCCTTGACAATATAAACGTTCATGGATGATAGTACGCCGCGGTGACCGTTGCTGTACACGACGTAGCTTCTAATTTCTGGTCTTCTCCCTCTCCGTCTTGTCGCGCGAGGCCTATGTGCAAGCAGAGCCCATATCACCGTCGGCCTTGCGGCGTGCCAGGCGCGATTGGAATGGTTCTCAAAACGTCATGGCTTCGATGCTGGAAGCGTCTACCACCATGCCAGCACGCGAAAGCCATTGAAGATCGCGTGAGCTGGGCGACTTTATGCGCAAGTTCGGATGCGATCACCCGAAGAGTAACTATGGCAACAAGACATTCGGCCGCCGGGCAAAGAGAGCCGCTAAGTGCCAAAGGTACAGCGGAAAGCCTAAGGAGGTTAGAATCTTGAGAAAATCTTTAAGTCTCGTAAGCCTATTACCGCTGGCTTTGTTCTGTGCAACTCTACACGGTCAAACCCAAGGCGAGATAACGGGTCAAGCAACTGACCCCAGCGGCGCTGTGGTGCCGGGCGTAATCATCACGGTCACCAATACAGATACGAACGCAACCCGCCAGATGCAGACGAATCGGAGTGGCGTATTCGACTTTCCTTCCCTGCCGCCCGGCAGCTACTCGCTGCGGGCTGAAGGAAAAGGTTTCCAGGTCGAGATGCAGACCGGAATCGATTTGCAGGTTCAGCAGGTAATTCGCGCCAACTTCACTATGAAGCTCGGACAGGAAAATCAAACTGTCACAGTTTCAGCCGCGGCGCCACTTATCAGTCCTGAGGATGTCACGGTGGGCACCGTGATCGGAACGAAGAGAATTACGGACCTGCCCTTGAACGGCCGAGAATTCCTTCAATTGGTGGCATTGAGCCCCAATGTTGTGTATGGATTTGCTGCGTCCGGGCAGCAGACCAGTATTCAGGGCGGCCTGCGCGCCTCCACCACCATCAGTATTGCCGGGCAGCGTGCCGAGTTCAACTACTACACGCTCGATGGTCTGAACGATACAGACGATAACTTCAACGATTATCTTCTGCTGCCGTCGATCGACGCGCTGCAGGAATTCAAGGTGCAATACGGCATTTATCCTGCCGAATACGGGCGCAACGTGGGTCAGGTCAACGTCTCCACAAAGTCCGGCACCAACGAGTACCACGGCGTCTTATTCGACTTTGTGCGCAATTCTGTGTTGGATGCGACCAGCTACCAGTTCACCTCACTCCCTCCGGCGAAGAGTCCGCTCACCCGGAACCAGTTCGGGTTTACGCTGGGCGGTCCGGTCAGGATCCCCAAGCTGTTTAATGGCACGAACCGGCTCTTCTTCATGACGAATTACGAGGGCCAGCGCTGGTATACACAACTGGTGTCGACGGCGATTGTTCCAACCCTTCAAGAACGGGGGCAATTGGCAGGCGACCCATACTTTGACTTCAGTGATCAAACAAGAAAGATCTACGACCCTCAGACCCAAACGGGCACCGGCAACAATGTTACAGCGACGCAGTTCCCAAACAACCAGATTCCGCTGAACCGGGAAGACAATAGCGCTAAGTTGCTCATGGCGTACTATCCGCAGCCCAATGTTGCCGGGGCATCGGCAGGTCAGACCAACTATCAAATTCAGAATACCCAGATTCAAGATGCGGATCAGTTTACGGTGCGCATCGATCTGACTGAGAGTGACAAATCGAGCTGGTTTGGCCGCTACAGCTGGAGCAACGAGTCTGACCTGACACCCTCTACCTTTCCAGGTCAGGGCAACATTCTGGAAACCGTCGTCCACCAGTCGGCACTCGGCAACACGCGCCTGCTGACTCCTGCAATTACCAACGAGTTTCTCTTCGGCTATAGCGGCCTGCGGAATTACCTCATCACGCAGGGCGCTTTCACCCAAAACGTAGTTGGCGCCCTGGGAGGCATTCAGGGCCTTGCGCCCCCCACGCCGATTACGTATGGCATTCCGGCGATTGGGATTACAAGGTATACAAGCTTTGGAGACTCCAGTACCGCCCCTGACACCTCAAACGATCACGTCTACGAGGCGATTGACAATCTCTCAATGGTTCGGGGGAAACATACGCTCCAGTTCGGAGCGGAGTGGCGGCGCGACCAATATAACCAGCAAGGCAATCAGTTTGTAGCCGGGAACTTTAATTTCACCGGCAACGCGACGGATAATCCGGTGGAGGCGTCAACCACCGGCAACGCTTTTGCCGATTACGTCCTCGGTTTGGTGAACAACAGCGCGGGCACAGTGGTACCGCTGGCGGTGGCACAGTTGCGGGCCACCAACCAGTTCTACTACGCTGAAGACACCTGGAAGATTCTCCCGAATCTGACCATCACTCCCGGATTGCGCTACGAAAACATCCCGCCCTTCTGGTCAAAGCACGACGAATTGATGAACACGCAGTTGAACACCATCCCCCAGACAAGTGATTTTTCGACTTACAATGCTGCGGATCCTCCCGTGGTTGTGCGGCAGGGCTCCGACAATAAGTTCTACGCAGGCCTGCCATGGACATTTGGTCCTGGCATCGTAGTCGCTCAGGACGGGCGACTGGGCAAGCGCCTGGTTAACCCCGATAACACCATGTTCGCACCCCGCCTGGGACTTGCCTATAGTCCGACGGCGAACTGGGTTTTACGCAGCGGGTTTGGCATCTTTTACGCACAGGATGTCGGCAATGCCGTTTATGACATGTCGCGGAACCTGGCGGTGCGGCGCAATGTCACGGGCCCCAGTACGTATCCAAATCTCACCCTTGAGAACCCATTCGGGTTAGCTCCCGGGGACAATGGGCTAACGGTAACCGCGCCGACCATTCTCTCTAACTATCCCACCAAGCGGGCCGCGTATCAGATCCAGTATGAGCTCAACCTGCAACGGCAGTTGAGCCCGAAGATGGCGCTCGAGATCGGGTATCTCGGCGGCCAGGGACATCATCTGAATCGGTTCCGGAATCTTAACGTGCCGCTTCCCCAGGCCGGCAATCCACAAACCAACCGGCCCGACCCGTTTCTTGCCGCCATTCAGGAAGGCGGTCAGGACTATGTAAATTCCACCTATAACTCGCTGGAAATCAAGTTCACGCACAATATGTCGCACGGGGTAAATGCACTGGTTGGTTATACGTGGGCCAGGTCCATTGACACTGGCAGCGCTATTCGCAGTCACGGCGGCGACGAGGACTTTGCACAAAATCCTTATTGTGTTACCTGTGGCGAACGTGGCCCTTCGAACTTCAACCAGGATCAGCGGCTTGTGACGTCACTGCTGTATGAACCGCCGATCGGCAAAGGCCATGCGTTCCTGACTCATGGAATTGCCAGTGAAGTACTGGGCGGCTGGCAATTCAATTCGATATTCACGATCGCCAGCGGACTTCCCTTCACCTTCACGGAAAGCGCGAGTCTGCTGAATGGCGGCGGCGGCGCCGCAGGCGGAGGCGGAGGCAGGCCCGACTACTCGGGCTCGACCCTGGTCCCCACGGGGGGAAAGAATCGATTCCACTGGTTTAACCCCGCTGGGTATCAAGCTCCACCGCTGTACGCCTTCGGCAATGTGAGCCGGAACAGCATGTACGGGCCCGGCGAACTTTCGTGGGACTCCTCAATGATGAAGCTGTTCCGGGTTTACAGAGAGCAGGATCTGCAGTTTCGGTTCGAGGCATTTAACACGCCCAATCACCCCAACCTCGGGCTCCCCAACGCGTCTCAGGGGTCCGCTACGTTCGGACAAATTACCAGCCTTAGCACGGCTGTTTCAATGCGCCAGCTTCAGCTATCGCTGAAGTATATCTTCTAGGCCAAGGTTATTTAGGAGTGGACACCAAGCAAGCGGGAAAAAGAATTCTGGGGCTCTTGTGGCGCGAGACATCTCGCGCCCGGGGTGGTCAGCGCTGCTTATGAGGCCGGAGATTGAACCGTCAACAGACAACACTTGAGGTGGACCGATGAAGCTGCATCTTGTCCTCGCGTTCTCAGCTTTGGCGCTGGCCACTACCTGCGTAAGCACTGAGGCGCAGCTCGCTCTTTCCGCCAATGACGGCAAGCAGCCGCTGCTTGGTACTGTTCCCACATCCCATACATCGGACAATGTCGCCGTCATCGATCTGAACCACTTTCCGCCCAAGGTAATTGGGACGGTAGATGCTCCGACCAGCATGATCGGTCCTCCCCTCGCCGTCGCCGTCGCCCACAATGGAAGCTTTGCCCTGGTATCGAACGCGCAAAAATTCAACCCCTCGGATGCGTCCAAATTCGTCCTCGACGACACAGTGTCGGTTATCGATCTGAAAGATCCGCGGCATCCTACCGTTATTCAGACCCTCCAAGCCGGGGATGGCGCGAGCGGTATTTCCTTCAACAAAAGCGACACGCTCGCGCTGGTCGCGGCCACCGGCGGTACTGTTTCGGTTTTTTCGGTTGCCGGTAAAAAACTGACGCCGGTAGATACAGTTCAGCTTGATCCCAAGGCGCAGCCGGTGGATGTCGCGATTTCACCGGATGGCAAGACCGCTCTCGTCACCCAGCGTTCCGGAAACGTGGTCGTACGGCTCGCTATCGACGGCGACAAAGTCACCAAGACCGGAATCGAAATCCCCACGGGACATCAGAGTTACGGCGTGGTCTTCAGCCCCGACGGGAACTTTGCCTACAACACCAACCTGGGAGGCCGCTTAACTCCAGTCAGCGATGCGGCGCCCGCGGGCGCAGCGGGTGGGGGCGCAGGAGGGCCCCCACGTCGGCCGAGAATTGGAACGGTCACGGTCATCGACGTGAACTCCAACAAAGTTGTAAACACGATAGATGTGGGTCAGACTCCAGAACATTTGACTCTGTCACACGATGGCAAGTATCTCGCCGTGACCATAGGGAATGGCTCGTCTTCGCATCCTGGGTCGCCTAACTTCAACCCTGATGGTCTGCTGAAGGTATATAGCGTCGACGGCTCACACCTCACTGAGGCCGCCGAAGTAAAAACCGGCGCCTGGGGTCAGGGCGCAACCTGGAACAAGAACCACACGCTTCTTTTGCTTCAGAGCGGCGCCGATAAGGATATCGAAGTTTACCGGTTCGATGGAAAAAGCCTGAATCGGCAGCTGTCGACGCTCAAATTTGATGCTCGCCCGGGTTCGATCAGCACGGCGCTGAGCCGGTGAACGAATGGGCCCGGCCTCGAACATGGCGGGAGTGAAATAGGAAAACAGGAAAAGAGGAATGATAAGGGATCGCGAAAACGAATACCCCCGCAATGAGCAGATGAATGGACTGGCAGCGAGGTTCAAATTGAACGGACATAATTTTGCATGGATTGCCGCTATGGCGCTGGGTACCGTTTTCACCGCACCATCAGCGTTTTCTCAAACACAGGGACCGCCAACTTCCGGACCCGCCGAAGGCGGATCGCCGGCTTGGTTTTTCCAAGGATCCTTCCCCGATCCGACTGGAGGAACCATGGTCGCCGAGGGTGGTGCGGTCACCGTGCTTCCCAGAACGTCCGCCGCCGGACGTTCCGCGCTGACCACTATCTGCTCAGACGACATCGCGAACGCGTGCCACGGCCGATCCGGCTTCGGGGTACAGACCTGCCTGATGGAGAATGTGGACAAACTCTCGGGGGAGTGCAAGACCCACGTCTCCCGGATGCTGGCTGCCAATGGCGGCATACCGTCGTGCAGCCACTCGCCCATCTGCGGGAACCGGATGACCAATGGTGTCCTCGGACCACAACAGGGCGGCCGGGAACGGCAACGCGTCCAATGGAAGCAAACCATGGGGTACACATTTACTTACCCATATACTTTGCCCGAAGGCATCGGCGGTGTCCCCTCGGTTGCCCTCGATTCAAAAGGAAATCTTTGGGTATTTAAGCGCAGCCCCGCCGGAACCCCGCAATTGTATGAGTTCGGTCCGGATCACAAGCTCATCCGCACCGTCGGCGACGACGTGATCGGCCATGCGTACAAGGCGCACGGCATGGCCATCGATCCGAACGACAATGTGTGGATATGCGATGCGGCCCTAGCCACGGTCAAGGAGGTCAGCCCGGACGGAAAACTCCTGAAGACGATCGGCGTGAGCGGGCATCGCGGCGATTGGGATGAAGCCAAAGGACAAAGGCTGTTGTGGCAGCCGGTGATGATCGCCTTTGCTCCGAACAGCGATATGTACATTGCCGAAGGGCATGCGAACGAGAGCCCCAATGACACTGACTCACCCGATCCGACCAATGTATCGGGGGCGGCCCGCATCCTTCATTTCGACAAGGACGGCAAATTCATCAATCAGTGGTATGGAGACAACATGGGCCCCGGTAAGTTTTACAATTCACACGCAATTGCCATCGATCCCAAGAACGGCGACGTGTGGATCGGCGACCGTGAGGAATACCGCATCGTCGTCTATACCGCTGACGGCAAGTTCATAAAAACGCTATCGATGCGCAACCTGGTGTGCGCGCTGAATTTTGACCGCGAAGGAAATCCGTGGATGGCTAGTGGCCAGGACGGACAATTCCTCAAGCTCGACCATAATGGGCGCGTGGTGGGAGCGATCGGCAACGGAATGGGTATCGGCACGGGTCAATTCATTGAAGCCAGTTACTGGGTCTTCGATAAGAATGACAACCTGTATGCGGGCGACACCAGCGTTGGCCGGATCACGGTAATGGATGCGCCCAAGAAGTGAGAAGTGGCGAGTGGTTGGTGAGATCTGATTGTTTGTTACCGGTGGAATGCGGTTACCCTTCTCGCCAACCAAGTGGAGCGCCACGCATACCCCGAATCCGTCCAATTCGCGTCGAATCTGAACTGCAGCTTACAATTCGCGAATTGCGGTCACGGGGTTCCGGCGCATCGCTCGATGTGCGGGAAGGTAGCATGCTAGCAATGACATTGCTCCCAGGAGCATGACGACGGAAACGACGGTGGCCGGATCGTTGGCTCCGATTCCGTACAACAGCCGGACGATAATGCGTGTCAGTCCCAACGCAAACGCCAGCCCTAGCGCCAGCCCGATGCCTGTGAGCCACAATCCCTGCAACAGCACGAGCCGCAGCACATCGACGCGCGAAGCGCCCAGAGCCATTCGTACTCCGATCTCGTGGGTACGCAATTGGGTTCGATATGCCACGACTCCGTAGATTCCGGTTATCGCAAGAACCAGCCCAATCAGCGCGAACATTCCCGCCAGGGTGCTCTGTATGACGGCGAAACTGCTCGCCATCTGGGTACTCTCTCGCATGGAACGCACATCGAAAACCGGCAGCCGTGTATCGATTTCATGGATGGCGTTTTGCACCGCTGGCGCCAGGTCGACCGGATTTCCCTCGGTCTCCACCTGCACCATCGTCTCGTACCCCGCCTGGAAAAAGCTCATATACACCATAGGCTCCGGTGACTCATTCACGAATGTATGTGTTGAATTCCTCACAACGCCTACTACCGTGAAAAGGCTGCCCCACACCCTGAGTTCCTTTCCCAGCGGATCCTGCCCTGGCCAGTAGCGCCTCGCCGCGGTCTGATCCACGATGAGTACCCTCGGGGCCTTTTCATCGTCATCCGGTGTAAACTCGCGTCCTTCCAGAATGGGTACATGGAGGGATTCGAAATACCGTGGGGACACCTCGGCATGCACCACCTGCAAAGATTCATGGGGGTGTGGCACATACCCTTCCGGATACGCTTCGACCCCCTTGTGGCTCAGGGTCATCGGAATCCAGTCCGTAAGAGTCGCAACCTTCACGCCAGGCAATGCCGACACGCGATCAAGAATTTTGTGACGGATCACCTGTTCCTCGTCGTGGCTGTAGCCGGCAATATTCAGCCCCACGGACGCAGTGAGAATGTGGTCCTGCTCAAATCCGGGATTCGCGCCGGCGAGATTCCGCAGTGTTCGCAGAAATAGCCCGGAGCACAACAGCAGAGGAAGTGAAAGCGCGATTTGCGCCACCACCAGCCCACTGAGCAATTTCCGGTTGCGCGAGCCGCCGGAGATACTTGCAGACTCTGCCTTGAGTACCTCAACTGCCGGCGCGTGGGACGAACGCCAGGCGGGGAGCGCGCCGCAGAGCATGCCGGCCAACAGGGACGACACCGCAATCCCGATTACCACCTTATGGTCCATGCTCCCGTTGAGTATGAGGGGAGTCGAGTTTGCCGGAAAGAACCATGCGAAGCTCTTCGAAGTCCACGATGTCAACAGAAGGGCCACGGCTCCTGCAACGATGGAAAGCACCACGCCCTCCATCACCATCTGCCGCACCAGTTGAATACGATTCGCCCCGAGCGACTGCCGGATCGCAAGTTCACGCCGCCGGGATACAAACCGCACCAGCGTGAGCGTAGCCACGTTCGCGCAGGTCAGCAACAGCACCACAGCGGCGAAGGCCAGCAGAATAGGCAGCGTCGCCGCCATGTATCCGTTGGCGCCGAATGGCGAGCGCCACATGGGATCCAGCGTGATCCGGTTCTCGCCCAGATGATCGTCCGGATACGTCACCACGATGTTGTGCATCAGCGTGTCGAGATCCTGGGCTGCCTGGCCACGGCTCACGCCGGGCCGCAATCTTCCTATTACGTTCAGCCAGACCGCACCACCACTGCGATGCGTCATCCGCCACGCATCCGTCCCGAGGGGATCAAGCGTTACCCACAGATCTTCACGGATCCCGGGCATTGCTCCGACGAACCCCTCCGGCGCCACACCGATCACGATCACAGGATGCCGGGCGATCTCGATCGACTTGCCTACAATTGCCGGATCTTCGGCATAACGCGTCTTCCAAAGCGAATAGCCCAGGACCACGACGGAATCTGGACGTGTCTCTTCTTCCGCCAGAAAAAAACGCCCCAGCACCGGCTTGATGCCGAGCACATCGAAATAGTTTGCCGACACGTTCGCAATATAGGCACGCTCCGGCTGTGCGCCTCCGGTCAGCGTGATCCAATCGTGATGATATGCGAGTATTCCGGCGAAGGTGTGGTTCTGCTCGCGCAGATCGCGATAGTCGAGATACGAGAAGGGCGGAGTTGGAGAGAAGCTCCGTTCCCCCCGCTGCAGGCTAACAAGATCGCCCGTGCCCTGCGCGCCAGGAATCGGACGCAACATTGTGCCGTCGATCCAACTGAATACGGTGCTGTTGGCGCAGATTGCTACTGCCAGCATCGCCGTCGCGGTGATCGAAAAGCCGGGGCTCTTGCGTAGTTGCCGTAACGCGTAACGGACATCCCGGCCTAGTTGTTCAAGCCACGCTTGGCCCCACATGTCGCGCGTCACATCTTGCACTAGAGGAACATTTCCAAATTCCCGCGCCGCCGCTTGTCGCGCCGTCTCTGCCGTCTCGCCTCGCGCCACTCGATCTGCAATCGCCATCTGCAGGTGCGCATCAATCTCTTCCTGCAATTCGCGCTTGCGCCGCTGAAAACCGAAGCTCGGGAACCACTTCATGACTCACTCTCCTCCGGCTTGACGTACATCACCGACCCAATCGCTTCGACAATCCGCTCCCATCGGCCCAGATCAGAGGCCAACTGCTTTTTCCCCTTGGCCGTGATTCGGTAATATCGGGCTTTTTGCTTGCTCTCTGACTGCTTCCATTCAGACTGCACCCAACTCTGACGCTCCAATCGATGGAGGGCCGGATACAGTGATCCAGTCTCCACCTGAAGCACATCTCCCGATTGCATACGTAGCGCCTGGACAATGCCATATCCATGCTGCGGCCCCCATTGCAGCGTTTGAAGAATGAGCATGTCGAGTGTTCCCTGCAACAGCTCAATCCGGTTCTTATACTGGTCTTTTTCGCTCATAGATGTAGACATCCTACTCCCAATGGAGGTAGATCGTCTACTTCGTTTTGTACAGCGCAGCAAGCAGCTTCGCCCACTCAGCAGATTCAAAAGCACGTTAGTTCTCAGGACGACGGTGATTCTGCATTGGCGCGAAATTGCCAATGCATCGAGACCGGATTTGTAACGTGAAGTCGGCATGTGTTCACCGATCTTCCTGGTCATGATCTTGGGTTGACGAGAACAGCCTGAAGCACGTTTCCAGCTCAGATTCCGTACCGTCTTGTGAGTTGCGGTAGGATTGTCGGCTATCCGGACAGAACCGCATTTTTTGGGGATTACTTCCGGATAGGCGGTGAATCAGGCGTAGCTCTAGGGGGCGTGCTGGTGGATTGCAATGGGGGCAAAATTCTCTGAGCGTTTCATGCGCCGCAAGAGCCGTAAGATTCGGCGCAAGATCATGAGCGCTCGTCCAAAAAGATCGCCTCGATTGAAGTCCCAAAGAGCTTCGCCAATTTAAAGGCCAATGGAAGGCTTGGGTCGTACTTCCCAGTCTCGATTGCGTTCACGGATTGACGCGAAACCTGCAGCCGTTCTGCAAGGTCGCCCTGCGACCAATCGCGTTCAGCGCGAAGAACACGCAATCGGTTTTTCATCTGTACCTCAACTTGAGAAGCCACCCGGAGATACCCATGAAGCATATGAACAGAATGAATATCAAGTAGGGGTTGAAATAACTCTGCCTTCAAGACGAGGCGAGAGGCGCGCTCGTGTGCGAAAGCTGGGACCTCTAGCACCGCAGAGCGCTTCACCACTCATCTCTGATCCAGAAACGGGCTTCGTTCAAGTCGGCCAGTGTCCGCCAATCTGCCTCCGTGTGATCGTCGGTTCACGCCAATCAGGTCGATGCATTCATCGAGCTATCTGAATAGATTTAGGTCTTCGGTAAGTTTCCATATAACGTCCTAACCGGCTGTTCGGACAGATCGTAGCCAAAAATCGTAGTTAACTACTTTGCCATGCTTGAACAGTAGGGAGTAATCACGAGTTTACTACCCGCTCTTCCACATGATTATTCTCCAGGCCCATGGACGGCCGCTCCCGAGCGTATTAATGTCGGCCATAAGACCAGATTCTTATGCCAAACGGAGCCTTCCAGTCCAGGAGCAAGCGATGATCCCACAGCAAACCATGATGAAAGATGCACTCTCGCCTCACACGCCATCACCGTTGCTCGCGGATGCAGACGCAACCGTAACCGGCACAGATATCGTCTACCTCGCCGACCTCCAGCCCCAACCCGTCGAATGGCTTTGGCAGCACAGGCTCGCCGCCGGTACGTTAGCGATGCTTTCCGGGGAGCCCGGATCAGGAAAGACTTGGGTCGCCCTCGCCATCGCGGCAGCGCTGACACGCGGCCGCGACCCGTTCACCGGCGAAAAGCTCAAACCAGCCACCGTCCTTTACGCCTCGGCGGAACACGCTGCCGCGCAAGTCATTCAACCTCGCTTCGCCGGCCTCCACGGAGACCCCGCGCGCCTCGTCGTCCTGCGTAGAGCCGTCTCTGTGCGTTCCATGTCCTCGCCAGACTCCGCTCTCCGCGATCTCCAGGACCCGCCCCATGACGCGCTCCCGAACGCGCTCCCGAACGCGCTCAATGACGCGCTCCAGAAAACCCAGGCCCACCTCGTGATCCTCGATCCCTGGGACGGTCTCTGGGAGGTTGACCTCGATCGCGCCTCGCAAACGCGCCCTCTTCTCGATCGTCTCGGCCGTCTGGCGGAGCTTCACCGCTGCTGCATTCTCCTCATTCGCCACCTCGCCAAACCGACCGCCGGCAGGCCTGTCCGTCGGGGCCGGGCATCCATGGAGTGCTCCGCCGCTCTCCGCACCGAGTTTCTCGTCGGCAGCTCGCCCGACGCACCCGCGCAAACCGCTCTGCTGCACGTCAAATCGAACCTCGGGCCGCTGGCTCCGCCGCTCGATTTCCGGATTGGAGAAGACGGCAATTTCCACTGGACGGGCCTCAGCAACCTCACCCCGGAGGATCTCCTAGCCTCCCGTCCCACCGGCGCCGGTCTGCCCAAGCGCAAGTTTGCCGCCCAATGGCTGCGTGACTGGCTGCAACCTGGCAGCCAGACCCAGGCCTCCATCGAGATAGCCGCCGTGCGTGATGGTGTCTGCATCGCCACCCTGCGCCGCGCCAAATTCGATATCGGCGTTCGTAGCTCCAAAGACGGAAAATCAGGTGTCTGGTGGTGGACTTTGCCCCCTCTGGAGGATTAGTACCCGCCGCTCAACCAGGCAAGATGCTCAAATAAATTACTTGAGCATCTTGAGCATCTTCATGAAACAAACGACTTATTTGGCAACGTTGCCAAATCCCAATCTGAAGGCAAATGAATGTCACGAACAACTGATGACCCTCGGCCTCATCCATAGCGAAACCTCCGCCGGACGGGAAGGCCTGCAATCCTATGGGCCAAAGCACAGAACCCGAAAGTCGTCAGCCCGGAGACTTAGGGCGCTTACGGCGCACAGTCTGATTTGCCTGGTGGCCAATGGTGCTGGGCGCGATCGGGGTGGCGATGTTCGCCTTCTTCCGGGTGAACCATTGCCCACGAGCTACGGGGAGGATTTGTATCGTCTCAAGTTTGGGGCGGCTCCAAATGCAACCGCTGTGGGCGCGCCTTAGCCGATGTCAGGCTCACCTGTAAAAGAGTGCCAGGCCGAGGATAAGCACGAGAAGCATTCCGATCAACCCGTTGTAGAAGTTCAGATATCCGGACTGCAGAATGCTTACCTTGTCAGCTGCGGCTCTCACCAGGCGGGTCAGTGGAGCGAAAAGATACGGGCCAAAGATAGGCGCAACTTCCTGATTGAAGATCAAACGCGTTACAAAGTAGGGTCCATGGTCATATTCCCGCTCCAAATTGTGAGTTGGGCCGTAGATGAACCCATAGAAAGTTCGCAGCGCATTCGAGAATGCCAGAGACGTGGTGGCGATGCGTCGCGCGTCTTCCCGCCGTCCGCCAGACCACACAGGGACACGACGCACGGGAAACGCATGCCGGCTAAGCAGCAAAAATGTAGTTGGAATGAGTGCCAACAGCGGCGCCGCGATGATCAGCTTTGTCGGCGAGATGAAAGCGAACTTCCCGCTCAATGGCACCAGGAGCCAACCGTCCTTCATGGCCACAGCAGCATTGGTCCCAAAAAGAGAACGGGTCCCTTCACCCAGCGCTTGTACAAACCAGGGCATACCCACCGCCAATGCCAGCACGCAAATGCCGAGGATGAAGACGCTCCCGCAGCGGCCAGCAGAGAGATGTGCAGGCCGGGTATGCCCGTCTCCGAGCAACCCAATGCCGAAGAGCTTGGCGAATGTGGCCAAAGCTACGGCCACGACCAACGCTAATCCTGCGGCTGCCAAGGCGATGGTCAATTTCGCAGCGAGAACATTTACTTGCATTCCCTGAAAGAGGGTCTGGAAGACATACCATTCGCTTACAAAGCCGGACAGCGGAGGTAATGCGGCAAGGCTCATCGCCGCTAAGAGCGCGCCGGCACCGAAGAATATCGGACTATTGCGCAGCAGACCGGTTTGCCGGATCAGATAGCTGTCATTGGCTGAGTACACTCCGTCGGCAGTGAGAAAAAGCGTACCCTTTGCCAGGCTATGACCAGCCAAGTGCAGTAAACATACGATCCACGCCAACCCTGCCGGACCCCGCAATCCAGTGGCAGCAAACAATAAGGAAGTGCCCAGCACCGCGACGGCCACTCCCGCATTCTCGGCTGAGGAAAGGCTTAACAAGCGCCGCCAATCTTCCTCCTGGAACGCATTGAAGATAGATAGGATTGCACTCAGTACTCCGGCGATGATCACGATGATGCCGACGCTCATCGTCCACACGCCAGGCCGCGGAAGCCATTGCAACACCGCTCGCGCCAGCGCATAGAACGCAGCATTCAGCACAACGCCGGAGAAGATGACTCCGGTGCACCCGCTACCCGAACCATAGGCAGCGGGGAACCATTCGTAGAACGGAAGCACCCCCAATTTGGCGCCAAAGCCGAATAGCAGCATCAGTCCGATCGCCAGTGTTCTGAGGCTCGACGAACTCTGCGGTTGCGCAATACTTCCAAGTCCATACGAACCGGCGTAAGTGCCGAGTAACAGGAGCGCCAGCAGAACTGCAACGGCTCCCACTTCGAGGAGAGCCAGCATAAAGAGAACGGGTCCGCCTGTAGATCGCGAAACCCCTTCCCCAAGAATCATGACGGCGCCGCCAAGGCTCATCACTTCCCATGCAATCAGGAATGACATGGCATCCTGCAGACCAAAGACTCCGGCCGCGCCAAGCAGTGTAAGCGAGAGCCCCGCCAGCCAGTACCTTCTTGCCTCCTTCGAAGCTGCAGTTGTGCTTAGGCCCGCGGCGAAGAGCGCCGGAAGAAGCCCGAACATCAAAAGCCAAGACGCACCGGTATCCATGTGATACTGAACCGGGGTATCGCTCACTCTGAATCCGAAGGAAACGACAGGCATTGTTACACATAGATTCGCCAGACAGCCGGCGATGCCCGCCAGACATCCGAGCGCAATTCCGATCCGCGCCGCCCTCCCGCTTGGTTCAACCAGGGCAGCCAGGAAGGAGACGCCCCAGAGGATCGCCATGATCAGCAACAGCTCACTTTGCATAATGGCCCCCTCGGACAAATTGCGTCGCGCGGTTGAGCAACAGCAGCAGCGCGTGAATCATGGCGGCCGGGTTCGGCGGACAACCTGGAACATACATGTCCACAGGGAGGATACCCTCAACCCCGTGTGCACAGGAGTAGCCTCCGCCGGTGGCGCCGCCTGACACCGCGCAGGTACCCATGGCCATTACCCACCGTGGCTCTGGCATCGCATTGTAGGTCTCGAGCAAAGGCTCACGCATTGCATAGGTAACCGATCCTGTAACCAGTAAGAGATCGGCAAACCGTGGAGACGGGGTAAAGAATATTCCCAGGCGATGCAGGTTGTAATAGGGATTGTTCAACGCTTGTAATTCGGATTCACATCCATTGCAGGAGCCGGCGTCCACGTGGCGAATGTGCAAGCTACGCCCGAAGCAGCGCTGGATGTTCCTTTTTAGCTCTTGGGCCGGTTTCGAGGCCAGAGCGTCTGCCCAGACCAGGTCTTCGCGGGTGGGCACTCCGAAAGCCCAATCGGTGGATTTCAACAGTGCATCGGTTGGACAAGATTCGGTACAGAGTTGGCACGCAATACACTTTCCGTAGTCAAGAGTAAGTTTTTCACCTGTGATTCCTACTTCGATCCCGATCGCTCCAGGAAGACAAACCTCGGCACAGGCACGGCAATTCTCCTGACACTGTTCGGGCTGGAAACGCGGCAAGCCAAGCACCCCCGGCTGGACATCCGCATCCCCGCCATCGGGCCATGGATTGGTCGCGATTCCGTGGCGGATACCGTATAGAGTCCAGAGCGGCATAGTGTTTTCTCCTTAGCGGTCGCAACCAGCCATGGTCAGTCCGAAGCTCGCCTCGTTGATCGCGTAGTCCATCAAATTGGTGTCGTGCACGGTGAACGGAAACACACGCCAGTTGGAAAATGACGCCGATTTCACTTTTACACGCGCCATTTTTCCTACAGGATCGAAATGCACGCAGTAATAAATCGACCCTCTTGGTCCTTCGCACCATCCCAGGCCTTCTTCGCCCGCCGGCGAAGAAATCCCTGTGTCAACCGTTCCTTCCGGCATCTCCTCCACTGCCCTCAAGATGAGGTCGATGCTGTTGTGGATCTCTTCCATGCGGACCTGCACACGGGCATGTGCGTCGCCCTCCGTGCGCACTGGAATCTTCATGGCAAATTGGTCATAGGCGGCATAGGGGTGGTCGTGGCGCAAATCGCGCTCGATGCCGGAAGCTCTCTTAATGGGACCAGTGGCGCCTTGGTCAAATGCAGTCTGGAATGGCAGATGGCCAGTGGTAATCAGCCGATCAAGATGGCTGTTTGTTAATTCCAGATCTTGCATATAGGTGGTAATTGCAGGTTCGAGAGCCCGCAACCTCGTGGGAAGCGCGCGCAAATCGAGGTCGCGACGCAAGCCACCCGGCTTGAGCAATCCGCGCAGGAACCGGCTTCCGGTGAATACACCGTTAAGTTGCTTGCATTGTTCGGCCAGAAGTTTTCCCTGGGCCTCCCCCACTTTGAGCGTCGTGGTGTGGCAGAGATGGGCGAGATAATGAAGATGATTGTAGAGGCGCTCCATCTCCGCCAGAATCAAGCGCACGTATCGGGCACGTACGGGAATCTCGCATTGGCTGGACGCTTCGACTGCCTGGCAAAAGGCAAGTGCATGGGCGACGCTGTCGACGCCGGAGATTCTCTCCGCAATCAGTACACCCAATGCAGGAGATAACCCTTCGAATCGCTTTTCCATGCCGCGGTGCTTGAAGAAGAGCCGCGGATGACAATGAAGGATTGCTTCGCCAATGTAGTAAAAGACGATCTGAGCCGATTCGAGCACGTCAGCCCGAACCGGGCCGAACGGCAATAGCTGAACATCGCTGCCATGGATCGGCGGCAGGTCCCACGGCTCCGGCACATACGGAATGATCGTATCCTTTGGGTATCTTGGGTCGAGCGGCGGAAGCGAAGGGTGAGCACCTTCGTGTAACACCAGACGGCGCCGTTCCGGATGCCCTTTAAAGGAGATACCGCACAGATCTATCATTTCCCGCTCGTACCAACCGAGAAGCGGAATGCGCGTCGCCAGCGACTCCAGTTGCTCAGTCTGGTTTTCAAGACGGCATCGCAGCAAAGGGAAGGGCTCATGAGCCGCCTTGTTCGCCAGATAGATTACTTCGGCCGGTTCGCCAGGCTCAGGAAACCAGGCATAGGCCATCTGGAGCCGCGCGCCTGATTCGACAAGCTGCTCGCATGCTTCGGGAACTGCATGCGGCTGAAGCCTCCTTTCTGATGCTGGCCTCATTGGGCGCCTCCCAGGACGTCATAGGAAATCTTCGTGAATACATCCCAGATGGCATGCGGCCACCACAGGCCGAGGACGAGTAATGGCAGAAACGCAAGCCACATGGGGAGAGTTCTCCACACCGTTCCCGGAACCCGTGGACCCGGTTGTTCCGGGACCTCGTCAAAGTACATGGCGCGAAAGTGGGCAAGGAAGCCGATAAAGACAACCACGAGGAATATCACGAACAAGAACGCAGCCCAACGGTAGCGGCTACCGATTCCAGCGCGCAGGACGGTGAACTCGCTCAGAAACAGCGCAAACGGCGGTGCTCCTGCAATCCCGACCGCACCTAACAACCAGAGCGTCCCACTCACCGGAAATGTCCTTAACACGTGCCTGATACCGGAAATCTCTTTTGTTCCATAGACACGCATCGCGTTGCCCGCGCCAAAGAACATGAGCGATTTATTCAGCGAGTGGTTCAGCATGTGATAGAGCGCGCCGGCAACGCCCAGCACACCTCCGAATCCCAGCCCGAGGGCCTGTACGCCGATATGTTCTACGCTCGAATAAGCCATCAAACGCTTGATTCCCGTCTGCCGAACAATGAAGAGTGCCGCTATGACAAATGAAAAGATGCCAAAGCCAACCACTGCGGAATGGGCAAATCGATTGATCGACGTTCCGCGCACAACTGCGAGAAAGCGTGCGATCCCCAACATGGAGGCATTTAAGAGCGCACCCGAGAGCATCGCAGAGACGGGCGCGGGGGACTCGCTGTGCGCGTCCGGCAGCCAGGTATGCATGGGCGCCAACCCGGCTTTCGTACCGTAGCCCACGAGAACAAGCAAGAAAGAGACCAGGAGGAGGGGCGGATACACAGAGGGTGCGGAGCGATGGAGCGCCGCCCAGGTCATGGAATAGCTTGGCCCAAGAACAAACGAGCCACCCCAGTAGAAGAGTATCGTGCCCAGGAGCGCAAGGCTGATACCACCTGAAACCACAACGATGTACTTCCAGGCTGCTTCTGTACTTTCCGCCTCCCGTTCGAATCCCACTAAGAACGTGCTGATGAGGGTTGTCAGCTCGATGGCGATCCAGAAGACGCCAACATTGTTCACGATGCACGCCGCGAGCATGGTTAAAGCAAAGCCGGAAAACAACCCGTAGAACAATGGCAGTCGGTCCTCTTCGTTAAGCAGACGCATGTAGCCAACGGCATAGACCGATGAGAGGGTGTAGACGATGGAGATGCAGACGATGACCCATGCGCCCAACAGGTCGACCTGAAGATAGCTGTGTGCAAGTACGACAGGGCCATTCAAGACACGCACAAGGAGTGGAATGCTTACCGCCAGATCAATAATCGCGGCAATCACGGTTGCATATTCCGAGAGCCTTGACGATCGACCGGCAAACGACAACGCTACGCCTGCCAGTGGAGCGGCAAACAGGATGATGAGCAGATCCTTCGTCATGAACCCTCAGCCCACCAGCCGATTGAGTTGACGGCTGCTGGTTGTGCCTGCATGTACCACCAAAAAGCGAACCAGCATTCCAAAACACGCGACCACGATAAGCAGATCGAAGAGGATGACGATTTCGATCAGCAAAGGCATGCCTGGAACGAGAATTTGCGATCCGAGAAAAATGCCATTTTCCAGAACCAGCAAACCGAGAATTTGGCTTACCGCCTCATCGCGTACGGTCAGCATAAGGAAGCCGAGAAACTTCATCGAAAGCATGATGGTGAGCGCCAACACCACGACATGTGCAGACAACAAAGGTTGCCAGTTCATATGGTTGGCAATGACGAAAGCAAACATCACCAGAAGTGCCCCCAGGACGAGGCTGGAACTCGGCTGGAGCAATGCGTGTAGTTCGCGTTTTACATTGAGCCTGGCGATGATCCGCATCAGCAGATAGGGCAGAACAAGGCCCCGGAAAAGGGCGGTGAGAACGGCGATCACGTAGAGTTCCGGATATCCGGCAAAATAGCCTACGGAGGCGGAGAGAGCTGCGATGAGCCACGATTGCGCGGCAAATGCGTAAACGTAATTCCGCAACCAATGCGATCCCAACATCACAAACGTGAGCAGCAGACTCAGAACAGCCAGAGAGCTGAAGATCGAGGCCTGCAGCGAATTGACGTGTGCCAGGAACATCCGACGCCCCCTCAGAGCAGCTGACTCGAAACGATGGCAAGCACAGCAAACAGGAATCCGGCAGCTAACGGCTCCTGGTAACGATAAAAGCGCAGACGGGACTGCACGGTTTCGACGACGATGACGGCAAGCGCGACTAGTAGAAATTTCAATAGCAACGCAGCGACTGAGCCGGCCTGGCCGAACGCAGTGCCTAACTGCGAGATTCCCCAGGGGAGCAGAAACACGTTGCAGAAAATGGTGTAGAGAATGAACTGCTTCATCATGGATGCCCACTTGAGCAGAGCCAGCAATGGACCTGAATATTCGAGAATCCGTGCTTCGTCGATCATGTAGATTTCGAGATGCGTGCTCGAATGGATGGGCAGGCGGTCAGTCTCGACCAGAAGCAGTGCGAAAAAAGCCAGGATCAGGAACAGATGTGCCGGACTCCAGTACGCGGATGCACTGCTCAGCAGCAAATGATTTACGACGAACGGCAGCATCGCCTTAGCCAGTAGGCTGATCCCCACGAGCACGAGAATGAGAGTGGGCTCAGCAAGAATGGCCAACATCACGGCACGGCTTGAGCCGATACCGCCGTATACATTTCCGGAATCGAGGCCAGCGAGGATGATGGCGAATGAACCGAGTGTGAGGATCATTCCACCGCCCAGCATGTCGCCCATGTCCGACTGCGGCAACGGACGGTCCGTCAGCACTGGAATAAGGATCGGAACGATCAACATTGCGGTGAAGGCAATGATGGGCGCAATCAGATAAACCCAGGAAGCGGATTCTGGTACGACAGACTGCTTATGAAACAGCTTCCACAGGTCGCGGTAGGGCTGAAAGATGCTTGGTCCGCGACTTCTCTGGATCCGTTCCTCCGTTTTAAGAATGGATCCCTGCAAAAGCGGGGCGAGCGACAGAACGCAAAGGACCTGGAGGATCTGGAGAAGGACATTGGAAAGGATCATGCCAGGTTCCCGCCATGATGGAAGAAACAGGAGGAAACCAGAACGGGGGGAACATAGATATGGCTTGGCTCGGTAAGGGGCTCCAGGCTTCCATTCGTCACAAGACTCCTCCTGTTGTAGGAGTCATCAGCCTGGAAGGCGGTTAACGGTGGACCTCATCACCGAAGCGAATTGTGTGAATCTGAATGTTGATGCCAAACCTCTTAATTGTCAAGAGCACGGCGACCTGGAACAGGATCGACAGCGTTGCCGCTCTCCTATGCATTGAATAGACTCGGAAATTACCTCAATGGTTGGAAGCCGTCCATCGGCAAAAGGTGATTGGCTGTCTCTCCGTAACGAAGGGCCTCCAGAGCCTGATAGTTGACAAAGCTGGATCCCGCGTCATACAAAGATTATGTCGCGGTGAAGGAGTTCACCCTTAACCGCTGCCCAGCGAAATTGCCATCCGGATGGGCAGATGATGACTCCTAACAGGGATCCTGTTGCGGAGTCATGTCCCGCCCAAGATTCCCAAGCAGACTCGAACGATGTAACAACCAGATGTGGTTGCGGCACTGTATTTTGACGGTGTTTGGAACTGTGAAAACCAGCGATCAACCAAGGGTTAAGGGTTTACGGTGTTGGAGTTCACCGAAATCGCTCGAATGAGCAGATGACTCCTCGAAGTTATCCACTACTTGGAGGAGTCATGTACGAACCGAACTCAGAGAAGACAATGGCACGACATCCGGGAGAGCTCAACGAGCACCAACAATCGAGACTAAGAGTTAGCTGCCAATACATCGACAAGCTGCTCAGTGATGTGGAGGATATTCTCCACGCTGCGAGTTCGCCCTCTCCTTTCCCACGCTACATCGTAGACCTTAATCCCGCGCAGATCCGTGTCATCGAGGACCACATCAGGCGGCTGCGATCGCAATTGGTCCATACGCTCGCCTGGCAGCGGATGAAGGCCTCTCCGGCGGACATTCCCGCGACACAGGCCATTCTGACCAACCTGAATTTCGTCGATATCGCAGTCGAAGAGCTTAAGCCGCGCTACATGCAAGGCTTCGGACCCGTCCCCGACGACGCCGTCAGCGAACTAAATGGGGTTGTCCATGAACTTCGGTCACTGGTTACAGGAATGGAACGATACCTCAAACAGGATCTGGATAAAGACCTGGACAAGCGGCTGCAGCAACTTGAGCGGACCGGATTCGATGTGGTCTTGCTCCGGCTCCTGGAACAGGTCGCGACACGGAACGGGTTAGTCGAATTCCGGCTCCGCATCGACGCTCTTGCTTCCCGTCTGGAGGAAGACACTTTCGAGGTCGCGCTCTTTGGCCGCGTGAGTTCGGGGAAATCCTCGCTTCTCAACGCCCTTCTAGGCACAGGCATTTTGCCGGTCGGTGTGAACCCGATTACGGCTGTGCCGACTAAATTGCGTTATGGTAAGACGCTCAAAGCCGCGATTGCCTACGGAGATGGCCGCGCTGCACAGGTCTCCGTCGAGGAATTGGCTCGCCTTGTCACCGAGCAGGGAAACCCCGGAAACCTCAAAAATATCGTGCGCGCTCTTGTGGAGGTCCCTTCTCCAAGACTGCGGCATGGCATCATGCTCGTCGACACTCCCGGACTCGGTTCACTGGCCCGAAGAGGTGCGGCGGAAACGCTTGCTTACCTTCCCTCCTGCGACCTTGCCCTTCTCCTCATCGACGCCGGCGCAACGCTCAACGAAGAGGATATCGGTACGTTGCGGCTACTCTATGAGGCTGGAATTCCGGCGTTGGTTCTGTTAAGCAAATCAGACCTGCTTGCGAATGGCGATCTTCACCGCACCATCTCCTACATTGAAGCTCAACTGAAGCATGAGCTGCACATTACCGCCGCCGTCCATCCCGTGAGCGCATTAAGCACATATCAAGTATTGCTTGACCAGTTCTTCGAGCGGGAATTATTTCCTCGCTTCGAGAAGGCTCGATCCCTGAGAGAGGCCTCCACCACAAGAAAGATAGGAGCGATGCGAGAGGCGATCATTGCGGCTCTGGACGCCAATTTGCAGCGGGAAAAGCGGGGTATGCCACGCACGCCAGCGACGACTTCAGACCTCGAGTCGGTTCTGCGGGTAGTGACAGGAGAAGTTGGAGAACAACGTACTCTCCTTGACCACGCATTCCGCACCCTCGGGGAGACTCCGGACGCTATCCTCGAAACGGTCGCGAATCAAGCGACATTTTGCGTTCGCACGGCTCCTCACAACCAGATACCAGCCTTGCAATTTTCCGAGTGGATTCATGAGGCTATCAACGGGTCCATCCAGCCTTCCATGGAACATCTGCGCACTGTAGGCAAGCTCGCCGTCGAGCGGCTACAGCAAATTGCAAGCGAGATGGGCCGCAGTGATGCTCCTTCGCAAGGTGACTTCGAAGCGATTCTACGGAACATGCCACGCTTCGAAATGGCAACCCTGCCGAAGCCGTTCGAGGCCGGGCCCTGGAAGATCTGGGGAAAAAAGATCCTTCATTCACAAATAAAAGCCAGCCTTCGGGCAAGTATCGGTTCCCATCTTGAAAACGAACTACATCTGTATGGCATGGCACTGTCCCAGTGGAGCGACCAGATTGTGCGAAAGCTTGAACTTCTGGTCAATTCCTATGCCGACGCCTACCGAGTGCAGATCCAGCGTGTCCGTGCCACGCTGGATTCGGTTGTAGATCGGCGCCGGCTTGAGACGGATTTAGAGTTGCTGCAGAACTGGCGCCCGGCAAACAAAGGCGCCCTTGCTGACACTCATGCGTAAACAAGGAGAGATATAGTTTGCAGAAATATCTTTGGATTGCCTTTGGAGGTTCCCTCGGCGCCTTAGCTCGATACTGGGTTGGCGTAACCATCGCAAGCCGCTTGGGGACAAGGTTCCCATACGGAACGTTCGTGATCAACATCACGGCCTGCGTGATCATCGGCTTTGTTCTAGCTTTCCTGGGTCAGCATACGGAGCTGAATCCAGCATGGAGGTTCCTGATTCCCGTCGGTTTCGTGGGCGCGTACAGTACGTTTTCGACCTTTGAGTGGGAGTTGTTCTCGAGTTTGCAAACGGGCGGCTTCCTGGTTGCCGCGCTCTATCTCGTTTCGAGCATCATCCTCGGTCTTGCAGCGGTATGGTGCGGGGTCTTGATTGCGAGGGTTATCTCATGAGAGCAAACAAGGTTTTGAACATGGAGAGATACCGTGAGCAACTGATGGATGGTCTCGAACGGTTGCGAGACGACTATCAGTCGGAAACAGCGAACTGGGGATTGCTGGGGCACGCGGCGGAGTTTCTGGCGTCACAGCGTGGTCTTCACGCTTAAAGGAGCACACATGCTAAAAGCTGGAAAAGCTGTCAAGGTCTCAATTTACCTGAGCGAGGGATCGAGTCATCACGGAATGTCGACATACTCGAGCGTTCTCGACTTCCTATTCTTCCGCGGGGTTTCTGGCGCGACAGTCTTGAAGGGGGTCGCCGGATTCGGCGCCGACCACCACCTTCATACATCTTCCCTGGTCGATGTCTCCGACCATCTGCCACTGAAAATCGAGTTCATCGAGACGCGGGAAAAGGTCGACGAGCTGCTTGGCAAGCTTGAGGAGATCGTGGGTTCCGGAATGATCGAGGTTCAGGAAACGACGATTGCCAAGCCCGCGCAGGCCTCAAAGCCAAAGAGAGCCGTACAGCCGGAGCATTTCAAGATCGAAGGCAAAGCGAAAATGATGCGGATCTACATTGGCGAGAGCGATCAATGGAAAGAGAAGCCGCTCTACGAGGCCCTTGTTCGCGC
Organism: uncultured Acidobacteriaceae bacterium; assembly: GCA_963717225.1. GTDB lineage: Bacteria > Acidobacteriota > Terriglobia > Terriglobales > Acidobacteriaceae > PALSA-350. The sequence goes on from CAVQWB010000050.1 coordinate 442,237, forward strand.
TATGCGCGCCCACGATCTGGCTGGCGTGACCGTTTATCGAGGCATCCTTGGTTACGGAGCACACCGCAGAGTCCATAAGGACAAAGCGTTGCACCTCTCGCATGACAGCTCGATCATGCTCTCGGTCGTCGACACGGACGAGAAACTGCAAAGCTTTTTACCGATTGTCGATCAAATGGTTTCCGAGGGACTCGTGGTTCTCTCCGAGGTAGACATCGTCAAGTATGCCCACCGCTCAAGCGAGATCAAGGAAGACAGGGGTGAGCCATGAAAGAACAATTTCAAGCCAAAATGTTGCGCATCCACTTCACCGAGGCGGACAGATGGGAAGGGGAGTCACTCTATAAAGCGATCGTGGCTAAATGCATCGAGCTTGGACTGTCGGGTGCAACGGTTTACCGGGGCCTCGAAGGCTTTGGAGCAAGCGCTCGCATCTATCACGCGCGCAGCCTCTCCGTCTCAAAAAATGCTCCCATCATGGTGACTGTGATTGACAGGGAGGAGCAGGTGCAAAAGCTGCTTCCGCATCTCGATAGGATGATTGCCGGCGGGCTAATTGCGATTTCTCCGGTGGAGGTTATTCGCTATTCACAACCTGGAAGAGATTCTCCGCGTTCCGCAGAAAGTAGATGAGAGGCGGGGTATGACCGCCACCGGCCAAAGCACGAAGCGTCAGACCGACCAGCGGCAGTCGATCGAGGGGATCTTGCGCGTGCTTCTCACCATCCAGGAATCAGAGACAAAGAACACCAGCCTGCACGAGAAACTTCTATTCCTTGAAAAGAAGCTCGCCGGCAATCAACTTCACCTTGCCGTTCTCGGCCAGATGAAGCGAGGCAAAAGCTCCTTCATCAATGCGCTCTTGGGAGCGGAGATTTTGCCGTCGGGCGTCCTCCCTGTGACTGCAATCATTACGGAAATTAGGTATGGCCCGGCGCCGGAGGCCGCAATCCTCTACTCGAATGGACGGCGGGAAACGGTTGACCTGGATACGCTGGCAGATTACGTCACGGAATCCGGCAATCCGGGCAACAAGAAGCTGGTGGCCTCGGTCGAGCTCGCCTACCCTTCACCCTTCCTTGAAAGCGGAATCATCCTTATCGATACTCCGGGCATCGGGTCGACACACACGCACAACACACGCACGACAGAGGGTTATCTCGAACAGGTGGACGCCGGCATTGTGGTCCTTTCCGTAGACCCACCGATCACCGAGGTCGAGTCGCAATTCCTCAAAAACCTTAAGGAGGAGATTCCGAAGCTCTTTTTCATATTGAACAAGACCGACGTAGCCTCGGCCCAGGAGGTGGGTCACGTCTCGCGTTTTCTTGAAGACGAGTTGAGCCGGCTGCGCGTGGAATCACCGGAGATATTCTGTCTTTCGGCGCGCAAAGCTCTTGTAGAACGGCGCCATGCCCCCGAAGATCCAGATGCAAGCGGGATCGAGGTCTTCGAGAGGCGTTTACGAACCTTTCTAGCCGAGGAGAAAAGCCAGGTCCTTGAGCGTTCCGTCTCGCTGGATGCCCTGCGCATAGCTCGTACGCTCAAGTTCGCAGCGGCGATAGGCGTGCGCGCCCAGGCCATGAGCCCAGAAGATCTGGTTCAGAAGCGGCTGGCGCTCGACCGATTATTGGAGCAAACAGACTCCGAAATGCATGAGCTGCAAATGCTCCTTCGTCAGCATTGCGCTGAGATCGTAGGCGCCGTCGAACGTGGTCTGAATACGTATGTCCAGGAGTGTGTTCCCGTCTTGCGGCAACATCTCAATAATTTACAACTTGCGCGCCCCAGAGAGACAGGCCGCGCTTTCGGAACTCTCCTGGAGACCTTTCTCATGCAAGAAATAGAGTCCGTCTTCTGGAGCTGGCGAGTTCAGCAGGACGACGAGGTTCAGGGAAAACTTGACGTGGTCTCGGCCCGCTTCGTGGCCCGTGCCAACGCGATCCTGGAATGCCTTCAACAATCCGCCGGCGCGCTTTTCGAAATGCCGGTGGAGCGTGTTTCGATCGAGTGCCGGCTTCGCATAGAAAGCCGTCTGTACTACAGGGTCGAGCGTGTGTTTCATTCGCTCGATTCGTTTTTGCTGGCGTTGCCGCGCTTCCTTTTGCGGCCGATCGTCCTACGCAACACGAAGAATCGAATGTGGCAATTGCTGGACATGAATGCAGGCCGGGTTCGCTACGATTATCTCGAAAGGCTGCAATTAAGCATGACCCACTTTGAGAAGGACTTGAATGCCGGGGTCGCGATGGTCACGGACAGCCTCAGGTCCGCTCTGCGCAAGCCTGGAGGCGACGAAGAGAGAGAGCCGGAGGTTTTGGACAAGCTCGATGCTGTTATTAAAACCTGCTCGGGGCTAGTGCTATAGGCCAATCACGTCTAGTCTTTCTTACTGGCGAAAGGCTCAAGATGCCCCCAGATACGCTAGGAGGATACGCCAGGAGGATACGCCAGGTGGGCGATAGCCAATTCGCATATTCCCCTTGTACCCGCGTCAGTTCTCGGTGGCGTGTGGAATACATCCTCTAGGGAAATAGGAATCGAATTCGGCAGCGCTGCATACGTGTTCAGACGTGATAGGTCAAAGCGGCGCCAAATCGTGCGATTTGGTTCAGTTCCATCCAGGATAAGCGGCCCTGCCTGCTGCCGCTTACGGCTCAGCTTTATGTGTGGTTTCCACTTCCGGGCAGCGCTTCGTGTTCTTGAACGGCAGGTTTCAGTCCCGCGCAGACAGACAGGGAAGCCTTTATCGCTGAACAGGCCGATCAAGCGCGCTTTATTTGAATTCGGAACAAAGTGGGTGCGAGAAGGAGGAAGGTGGGCAACATTAATTCAGAAAAGCTCTTCTCGGCGAGGAATCAATCCAACTTTCCTAAACATTGATGTTGACAATGCATTATCTGCCTGCTAAAAACCCTTCATAAAGATTTACGTTATTTCATTTTTGCAACAAGTTTCGTGTTGGCTCCCTCGCGCTCTGACGAAACGCCCATCTTGTGTCGGATCTTGTCAAAGGGTTAAGCGTGCGGGAGGGGACCGTGCCATAAGGCATGGGTGTTCGCCGTCAGTCTACTGGGCCAGTTTGGGACCGATACCGCGTGGTTTTCTGCGCGGCACTCAACAACGATGTATCCCGCTCGTGGAGCTCTGTAAAAGCTGAAAAGGAGAAAAACGGTGAATGCCGAACATCACACCCTGTTGCAGCCCGCGCGCAGTCAATTCATGAGCAAGGCGCGCCCGACACAGGCAGAGCTTCAGCAACGCCTGTTTTGCGAGCTTTTCCGTTCCTGGGCAAGGCCGGCGGTGGTAGTAGTGTTCCTGGCTTTCATAGTAACGGCCAGGTTGGCGCTTGCGGTCGCCACAGGAAGTATTTCCGGAACGGTTCTGGATGCCCAAGGGGCCGCCATACCGGATGTGACCGTGCAGCTTCGAAATGCTGAGACAGGACTTGTCCAAACGGTTCAGACGGATTCGGCAGGTTTCTACCGGTTTCCCGCGCTGCCTTTGGGCCACTACAACGTTACTTTCACAAAAACTGGTTTTGCGAAGTTCGAGAGAATCGGTTTGCTTATCGATGTCGATACAGCGCTACGCGCAGATGCGGCGCTGAAGGTTGGTTCGACCTCCGAACAGGTGACGGTTACCTCCACTGAGGCTCAGGTAGACACCGAAACAGCTCAGATTGGCGAGGTGATCAGCGGAACGGAGATGACCAATCTGCCGCTCAACGGCAGAGCTTACACCGACCTGTTGGCCCTCCAGCCGGGTGTTGTCCCCTTTCAGACGGCGCAGTTCGGCGCAGAGCAACCGGCAAATTCTCTGAACAACGGACTGCTCGATATTTCGGGCGGCCAGAATACGCACAACGGTTTTATGCTGAATGGCGCCAATACAGTGGAGGGGTACAGCGGCGGCACGTTTCTCATTCCTACGTTGGATTCGATTGCCGAGTTCCGTATCATCACTGCGGATGCCAACGCAGAGTATGGAAACTATAGCGGCGGCCTGGTCAATGTAGTCACGAAATCGGGTACCAATCAATTTCATGGCTCCGTTTTTGAATTCCTGCGTCTTCCCAATTTCAATGCTGCGGACTACTTCACCCGGAGCAAGGGTCAGTTCAGACAGAATCAATTCGGCGGCACGCTGGGCGGACCGATTTGGCGCAATAAAATCTTCTTCTTCGGGGACTGGCAAAGCACGCGGCAGACCATCGGACAAAGCTCGGGGAAGCAATTCGTTCCCACCTCGACAGAAATAACGGGTGATTTTTCCGATGAGGCCAGTCAGCTCGCTGGGGTCGTAAGTGGTCCATACTTCGCCAACCTGCTCTCGCAAAGGCTGGGCTACCCGGTGACGAATGGCGAAGCCTACTACACGAGCAGCTGTACTTCGAACTCGCAATGCGTTTTCCCGAACGCGAAGATTCCTCAGGCAGCGTGGTCGCCGGTCGCTCCCTTCATTAATAAGTTGATCCCGGCCCAAACCAACCCCCCTTCCGGGGGCAGCGCAGGCTACTACATCACATCGGCGTTCCCGGAAACGCTGAACGACGACAAAGGCGGCGTCCGCATTGACGCGGATACGAAATACGGAAACATCTCAGGGTATTACCATACCGACCCTTGGAACAATATCCTTCCGTACGCGGGATGGGGCGGAAGTACGGTTCCCGGTTTTCCATACACTGCGAACGGAAAGGCTGAACTCTATGTTGTGAGCCTGACGTCAAGGTTTGGCAGTTCAGCCGTGAATGTTCTTAACGGCAATTGGACGAAAAACACCAATTCCTCGCTAAACTCTTCGGCTCATCAGGGTACATCTCCTCAGTCCATCGGATTCGCAAGCCCAGAGGACCTCGGTATCTTCACAGAAGCCCCGGAGTTCCAAAATTACCCGTCCATCAGCTTTAATGGATTCGGGTTGGGTCCGCCCAACACCGTTCTCTCTCAGAACAACAACCTGTATGGGGTGCAGGATGACTTCTCTAAAGTGATCGGCTCGCACACATTAAAGTTTGGCGCGGCCACTCATTGGGACAAGGTTGACATTGGCCATCCGAACAATGCCAGCAATGGAGCCTTTGGTTTCACAGGCCAAGAGACGGGCATCGATTTTGCTGACATGTTACTCGGCGCCCCGGCCTCCTACTACCAGGGCACTCCGGCGGTCCTGAACCTGCGGAACTACTATGTGGGCGCCTACGGACAGGATAGCTGGCGAGTGGATAAGCACCTGACCGCGAACCTGGGGCTGCGCTGGGATGTAAATCCTTTTTGGGAAGATGCGCACAATGGAAGCCCCGTCGTGCAGCTCGGCATACAGTCAACCCAGTACCCCACCGCACCGACGGGATATGTCTATCCGGGCGACGCGGGCGTGGCCAGGCGCAGCGGAGCACTCACACGCTTTAATAACTTTGGACCTCGCATCTCGCTTGCCTATACTCCCCATGTCGACGATGGGTTCTTGCATTCGATCTTTGGCGACGAAGGCAAGAGCAGCATCCGCGCCGGATTCGGAATGTACTACACTAACGTCGAAGGCGCAAATACCTTCAACTTCTCAGCACCTCCCACTCACCTGTTTTATGACAACAGTGCCCCAGTCTTGTTCGAAAAGCCGTTTCTTAACCGGGACAGTGGCTTGAGCCTGGGTCAGAGATTCCCGCTTCCTCCCGTCAATCCGTCTACGATCGACTGGAGTAACTATGAGCCCCTCGGCGGCAACTCCAATCCACTTCGTACTACCAAAACTCCTTACTCGGAACACGCCGTTCTCTCGGTCGAACGTGAGCTCGCCACTAACATGATTTTCAGCGTAAGTTACGTTGGTACCTTTGGCCGCCACCTGATCGTGGTCGGCAACAACAATCCGGGCAATCCAGCTCTCTGTCTAAGTGTAAGTCAACCCGACCAAACGACGGATGGCGTAACCTGCGGGCCAGGAGGTGAGAACAGTGTTTATCACCCGGTGGGCGGCGCAGTCATCAATGGTACCCGTGGACCGTTCGGTTCCGATTTCGGCGTCAATCAGTATCAGCTTACGATCGGCGCCTCGAGCTACAACGCTCTTGAAGCCACGCTGCGCAAAACCGGGACGCGCTTCACGGCTCTGTTCAGTTACACGTACAGCAAATCAATGGACAATGGGTCGGGCTTTGGCGATGAAGTGTTTGTATACGGAGATCACGATCACTTCCGGGGACCTTCTTACTATGACCTGCCGCACAGCTTTGCCGCCAGTTATACGTGGGAGATGCCCTGGGATCTGCTGTTGAGAAAAGACAACCAGGCGACACGCGGCTGGAAACTGTCGGGCATGACACAGTTTTCAAGTGGTGTCCCGGTCATGATTACTGAGACCGATGACCGGTCCCTGATGGGCAACACGGGCCAAACCTTTGCCGGGTCGACCGACGAGCCGATGCTGGAATTTGGGAGCGGCGATTCGTTCTACGGTGATAAGAACCCCCGACACGGTAAGTCTTTCCTTAACAACTCCCTCTTTAGCCAGGAGCCTCTTGGTGGACAGGGAAATTCACCTCGTAGATTCCTGCACAGCCCTGGTTTGAATAACTGGAACCTGGCTCTACTCAAGGATGTCAGACTTTACGAACGCGTGACATTTGAGTTTCGTGCCGAATTCTTCAACGCCTTCAACCATGCGCAGTTTTACGGGGGTGGAGTCGTGAACGGCAACTACGCCTCGGGCAGTGCATTCGGCTCCATCACCGGCGATGCCGGTCCGCGGGTGGGTCAGTTGGCCGCCAAGTTAACTTTTTGACGCCGAACAGGTAGGATATCGGGCCCATGACGGTAAATCGGCGGACGGTCATAGAGGGTATGGTTGCGGGGCTTTTGGCAGCAGAGGCACCTGCGAAAGGCTATGAGGCGCCGTGCTCCGCACTGACAGAAAAGCGATTCAGAATCTGGGACGTTCATAGCCATATGGGTGCGATGCCGGGCAACACGCCTGAAGATCGGCTCGCACTGCTCATCCGGCACATGGACCGGCTCGGCATCGAGCGCGTAATTCTCTCCCAGGGCTTTGAGGAATTCGAATATCATCCTACCCCTGAACAGGTGCGCATCGAGAACGATCGCGTTATGCGGGCCGTGAAGCGCTTTCCCGATCGCGCCTATGGCTCGTTATATATAAGTCCGGACAACGTTGACGCCTGCCTGGAAGAATTCGACAGGTGCGTCCGCGATGGACCTATGGTGAGCATCGGGGAAATCGAAACCGATGTACGATGCAACTCGCCGGCTCTCGATCCCATTGTGGAGCGAGCCATTGCCCTCAACGTGCCCATCTACCAGCATACGTGGCTGAATTCGTTGGGCAATGGGCCCGGCGATTCGACTCCTTTCGACTTGGTTGAGTTAGCGCGCCGTCATCCGCGGGGAAAGTTTGTCTGCATGCACACCGGGGGTAACTGGGAACTCGGCATCCGTGCCATCCGCGATTGCAAAAATATCTGGGCTGAGATTGCAGGCTCCGACCCGACTGCGGGCTTCACGGAGATGGCCGTCCGCGAGCTGGGCCCGGAGAGAGTCGTCTACGGCAGTGACGTAGGGGGCCGGAGCTTTGGTTCGCAGGTAGGAAAAGTTCTTGGCGCAAATATCCCCGATGAAGCCAAGGAGATGATTTTAGGCGGCAACCTTCGCGGCCTGCTACAACCTGTCTTGCAGGCCAAGGGACTGGCATCTTGATCGACACGAACGTGCATTTGTTTCAGTGGCCTTTTCGGCGACTATCGGGAGATACGCCAGAAGAGCTGGTCGCGCAACTGAAGCGTAAGGGGGTTCGGCAGGCGTGGGCCGGAAGCTTTGAAGCGCTTTTCTGCCGCGACGTCAGCGGAGTGAATGCGAGGCTCGCTGCTGCCTGCCGCGATCAGGGCGCGGGTTTCCTGGTGCCTTTCGGGGTCGTCAATCCCAAATCGCCAGATTGGGAAGAGGATTTGCGGCGCTGTCAGGAAGATCATCGCATGCCAGGGATTCGTCTGTACCCCAGCTATCACCGCTACCCGCTCACCGACGCTGATTTTGTGAAGCTGCTCACACTGGCCGCAAGCCGGCGGTTGATGGTGCAGATTGCGCTCTCCATGGAGGATCCACGCACGCAGATTCCATGGATGATGGCCATGCCGGCTGATCCGGGGCCGCTGAGGCCGCTCGTTGCCAAGCTGCCCGCGTTGAAGCTGGTTCTATTGAACGGCGCGCACTGGGCCGGAAACAATGAACCGGACGTGGTTGCACTTTGCAAAGCGGAGAATGTCTATTTCGATATGGCGAAGAACGAAGGGATTGGGGGTTTGGAGGCGTTATTGGCCGCCACTGGCCCCGATAGAGTCGTCTTCGGATCTCACTACCCGTTTTTCTACTTTGAGTCAGCTTTGCTGAAGATTCGCGAGTCCGATTTGACGGCCAGTCAAAAGACTGCCCTTATTGAAGGAAACGCAGGACGGCTGTTGCTGAACCACTAGTCCCACCGATTAGGAGAAACCGTGATTCGGAGGCAATTCCTTGCTCAATCTGCGAAGTCCCTTGCTGCTGCCGGTTTGCTTCGCTCGTGCTCCTGGGCAGCCAACGCGGGTGCTGCGCCGGCTGGGGCAAACACACCTGGAACTTCGCCGGCGGCCCTGGCAGGGACGACGCCGTTGACGCAGACGGGAGATCTCGTCTTTCAGATGGAAGATGGAATTGTCGAGTATCTCCGCAAGCGCACAAAGCAAGTTCCGCAAGAGAGAGCCCACCTTTGGCATTGGGACTACTACTCGGTTGAGGCATACGAAAAGTCCGTCGCGCAACACCGCGACAATCTTCGCAAAATAGCGGGTGCGGTGGACCCACGCGTGTCGTCCGTGGCCGTCGAAATCATCGCTCATCCGGGGCAGCCCGCGGAAGTCGGCCGCGGACAGAACTATACGGTACTGGAAGTTCGCTGGCCCGTATTCGATCCTGTCGATTTTGGCCTGTGTGGAATGCGAGCGGAGGGGCTGCTTCTCGAACCAACCGGCCCCGTGAAGGCGCGCGTGATCGCAATCCCCGATGCCGACTGGACGCCGGAAATGCTTGCCGGTCTGGTGGACGGTGTGCCTGCGAAGGCGCAATTTGCGCGGCGCCTCGCGGAGAATGGCTGCCAGGTGCTTATTCCCATGCTCATCAACCGGGAGGATACCTACTCGGGAAACCCGGCGATAAGAATGACCAACGAGCCACACCGGGAGTTCGTTTATCGAATCGCATACGAATTGGGCCGACACATAATCGGCTATGAAGTACAGAAAGTGCTGGCGGCGGTTGACTGGTTTACGGCTCAGGAACCAAAGACGCAGATTGGAGTGATGGGGTACGGAGAAGGAGGCTTGATCGCGTTTTACGCCTCCGCTCTGGATGCGCGCATCGAGGCCACGGTTGTTAGCGGATACTTCGACGCGCGCGAGAATGTCTCTGAGGAACCGATCTACCGTAATGTCTGGGGCCTGCTGCGGGAATTTGGAGACGCAGAGATCGCGAGCCTGGTTGCGCCGCGGACGTTGATCGTCGAAGCATGCCGAGGACCCGAAGTAAATGGGCCGCCGCCTGCTGTGGATGGGCGCTCGAACATGGCTTGCCCTGTAGGACGTTTGAGCACTCCGCCCATTCAATCGGTGCGGCGCGAAGCAACCCGCGCGCAGCCGATCTTCGATTCCCTCGGCGTTGGCCGGCATTTCCAATTGATCGAGCGCGAAAACGGGACCGGCCTTCCTGGCGGCGAAGAGGTGCTGGCCGCACTGCTGGGTGCGCTCGGTGTGCACGACCCGTTGGCGGCCTCAGGCAAGTCTCCGCAAAGAACGCGCCAGGGAACCGAAGCACAATCGCGGTTACAGTCGCAGTTCGATCAAATGGTGGCGTTTACCCAGGGTCTGGCCAAAAAATCGCATGAACGCCGTGCCGAGTTCTGGTCGCGTGCCGACAGCTCTTCATCCCGCCGGTGGGTGGAATCCACACGCGTGTTGCGCGACGAGATATGGAATGAGATCTTCGGCCGTTTGCCCGACCCGGCCATTCCCCCTAATGCGCGCACGCGTCTCGTTTACAACACGCCCCGACTTCTTGGCTATGAAGTGGTCATGGATGTTTGGGAGGGAGTGGAGGAATACGGGATTCTTCTGCTCCCCAAGGATCTAAAGCCAGGCGAACGCCGTCCCGTCGTTGTCTGCCAGCACGGGCTGGAGGCCCGGGTGCAAGAAGTTGCCGACCCGGGTTTCGACAGCCAATTCTATCGGCAGTTCGCCGTGAGCCTTACCAACTTGGGATTTGTGACTTACTCCCCGCAGAATCCTTTCTTTGGCGCCGAACGTTTTCGTGCTATCTATCACCTCGGCCATCCATTGAAGCTCGAGATGTTCTCCTTCGTTCTTGGCCAGCACCAGCAGGTGCTGAACTGGTTATCTCAGCAGTCTTTCGTCGACCCGGATCGGATTGGCTTCTATGGGATGTCCTATGGGGGCAAAACGGCGATTCGCGTTCCACCGCTTCTGGATCGTTATGCCCTGAGCATTTGCTCGGGAGACTTCAATGACATCGTGTGGACCATGACAGACGTTGATTCGCGAGGGGTATTCCCATTCGATGATAGCTACGACCTGTACGAATTCAACTTCGCCAACGTGGTGAACTATGCCGAGTTGGCCTGCCTCATGGCTCCGCGGCCATTTATGGTTGAGCATGGATGGGCGGACGGAGGCGACCCAATCAAGACGGATGAGGCCATTGCGGCACAATATGTGCTCGTACAGCATTTCTATGAACACCTGGGGATAGCAGATCGCGTCGCCATAGAGTATTTCGAAGGCCCTCACACCATCAACGGCAAAGGGACATTCGAATTTCTGCGCAAGCAGCTTCAACTGCCGTCAGCCTGAATGGTGCGCCAGACCTCGAATCGGGTTGGTTACGCAAACTTGGAGAGGAAGACCATGGACAGACGAGCTTTCTTGAAGAGTTCGGCCGCGCTTGCCGCATCGACGGCGCTTCCGGTCTCACCCTCTGGCGCATTGGCCAGTTCTGGTCAGAGCGCTTTGCCACAAGGCCAGCCCGCGCACGATGGCTACATTCCACCCGGTTGGCTCCACTATTCACGGACGATCTATTTCGAAGGATATACGGAGCCAGTTTTTCCCTACATGCAGGCTTTCGACGCCGAACGAGTGGTTGGCATCGTGCGTGAACTCGGCGGAGATACGTTGCGCTTTCAGCCTCTCTGCGATTTGGCCTTTTATCCCAGCAAAGTCCTGCCTGAGGTTCCCGAACTCAAGGGTCGCGACCTGATCAACGAGGTGTCGGTGGCCTGCCGCAAGGCGGGTATTCATCTTTACTGTTATTGGAAGTTTGCCGGTAGCACGATGGATGCGGCATGGATCGAACAGCATCCCAAGTTTTCTGATTGGGCACTGCGTGGACCCGACGGCAAACTCGATGCGCTTCCGCTCAGTGGCTATGGCTGGGGGCCGAGCATGAGGGTCTGCTCGACCAGCGATGTCTATCGCCAGGCACTGCGCCAGATGGTACGTGAACTCAGCGAGCACGATATCGATGGCGTATATTTCGACGCGCCGAGCGCATTTGAATACACCGGCATCTGCTACTGCGAATCGTGCAGAAGAAATTTCCACGCGGCAAGCAATATGGATCTCGATCGATTGCAGAACAAAGCTGATCTGGAAGCAAAAATCGCATGGTTTCGCTGGTGGAACCAGGTGAACCTCGAGGATTTAGAGGCTTGCCGGGAAATACTGCATGGTAGCGGAAAGTTCATCCTCTGTCATAACGGTGCTACCTGGCGCGATACTTCCTTGCGCACACAGTACCGCATTCCCGATGGCTTTATGGTCGAGCACAGTACGCAGATCTACGAACGCTTGACGAGGGGCCTCATGGGCGCGTCCATGGCCAGGCCCTATGGCAAGATTGCGCAGATGTATCTGGGCAGCTATTGTGTTTCCAACTTCAACCAGCCGCCGCATTGCAAACCGTTTGCCGTCCACTGCACGAACCTTGAGGACAGCGAAGAAATCCTGATGGAGGGTTTTACCAACCTCGCGTGCGGGAATCTGCCGCTCTACGTTGCCCTGAATCGCAAGTACTACGGTATTGGCAGCGGCAGCGACCACCCGGTTCGTGAAGTCTACGCTGTCATGCAACGCGCCGAGCCCTTGATCAAAGACAGCGCACCGCTGCCTTACGTTTCTGTGGTCATGAGTTGGGAAGCGTTGCAGGGCTGGCGCACGGGCAGAGAAAGCTGGAACGTGGATATGAGCCAGGGGTTCGTTCTGGCGATGCTCGATGCGCGCCTGAGCCTCGATGTCCAGCCGAGTACTGAGATGACTCCGGAATGGCTGAGCCGCCAGCGTGTGGTGGCGCTGTGTGGTTCTTCAGGAGTTTCCGAGGAGCAAGCCCGGATGTTGGGCGACTGGGTTCGTAGCGGGGGCAGCCTGCTGGCGACTTATGATACAGGTCTCTATAACGATGTGGGCGAGGTACGGCCGGGCGGAATGCTCCGCGATGTGCTGGGTGTGGAGTTGAAGGGCGGCGCTCCCGGTTCTCTGCCGGAAATGTATTACCGGCCGACGGAGATACATCCGAGCCTTGGCGAATACAGGCCCGGCGATCGTTTCATGGGCGATACGCAATTGATCCCTGTAGTGGCGACGGGGTCCGCACGCGTGATTGCCGAGTGCTGGAACCTTGGCTTGGATAAGGTGTTGGGCCCGGCAATAATCGCCAATGATCTGGGCAAAGGGCGGACCATCTATATCGCGGGAAGCCTCGAAGCTCACTACATTTCGAGCCGTGTTGCATCGTTGCGAACAGTGCTTGCTTCGACTGTCCGGTACCTGGCGCGCGATTCGCATCCTCCGTTTACCATCGATGCTCCCAGGGGGGTCTACGGTGTTCTGCGTCAAACCTCAGGCGGCGATCTCGTTTTGTGGGTGCTGGCGAATATCGGCTTTAAAGACGCATCGAACGGGCGTATGCGGCAGGAGTTCGTCGCTCAGAGCAATATCCCTGCGCGCATCCTCCTGCCTGAAGGGCGCAGCGCGAAGGCAGTTCATCTGGTCCGGTCCCAGCAGAGCGTACCCTTCACGATGAAGGACGGGTACGTGGCTGCCGTCATTCCATCCTTGCATGCGGCGGAAATCGTCCATGTCGAGTTGAGTTAGTTTAATGGCGGCTTTTGTCGGCGATTGCGCCTTCTCGCCTGGCGTCGTCTTCTCGCCCGACCCGCTTATAGGCCTGGGCAAGAATTACGTGCGTTTCGAAGTTCCCGGGGTCCAGCTTTTCTGCATGTTCCAGATACATGATGGCAGTTTGAATGTCCTGGCGGCGCAACAACACTGCGCCAAGCTTGGCGAACGCGCTGGTGAGATTCGCATTCAGTGTGATGGCCTTGGTCAAAGCCATTTGTGCTTCGGGCAGCTTTTCCAGGTGCATATACGCTTCGCCCAGACTTTCATACGCGGGGGCAAAATCGGGATTGATACGCCGCTCGTCCTCAAATTCGCGGGCGGCCTGACCATAATCCGATTTCTGTACAGCGATTTCCCCCAACATGAAATGGGCCAGCGGCAAGTTGGGAGCGATGTCGAGCGCCTTTTTCGCCTGGGCCTCCGCCGGTGCAGGAAGATCCATTTGCCGAAGAATGGTAGCGAGCAGAAGAAAGGCGGCTGCGGAATCAGGAGGCTGGCCGAATAACGTTGCGTATGTGCTCCGCGCATGGTCGTAATCGTTCAGTCTTATAAAACACAGGCCGAGAATTGTGTGCGCGTCAGCATTTGTATCCGGATTCGCTCGCACCACGCGCTCAAGGTAAGGGATGGCTGCATCCGGGCGGCCGAGCCGGTATAAGGTGAGGCCCTCCATCTGTACAGAATCCTGGTCAGACTTATCCTGCTCGATAGCCTTCGCGAAGGCCTCCTTCGCTTCCGCCAGATCGCCGATGCTGTAGTAAGCGGTTCCTAACTCGTGTTCTGCGCCCGCGATAGGTGGCTCGACGGCTGCCAGCTTTTGCAGAATGGCAATTGCTTGGGCAGGTTGACCGTGATTCAGAAGATCGGTTGCTCTCCCCAATTCAGCGGGACCGGAGGTCGAACCAGTTTGTGCCCGCAGAGCAACGAAGGAGAGAGATAGCACTACAAGAGAGAAAGCTCGCATTGCTGGTTCAGCATACAATAAGCTCAATAAAAGTGAATACTTTGATTAGAGCAAGATACTCGACATTGAAGTGCTGCGTATTAGCAACGAAGGACACACCCGCAACTTCGTGATCTACGACGAAGGGGATCAGCAGGCCATCTTGAAACAGAGGATGCGGCGCGTGCGGCTCGATACGAGGCAACTAGCGCCGCGCACCGTCCTCTCGCACATCTCCCGGGCAAAAAACCAAATGCTCGATTCACAGGGGGATCTACCTCGACACGGACAGAACTCAGGGAACTAACCGATGGACCGGGTGGGTGTATTAACGGAGATAAGCTTGAGATCTGCCAAAGGCATCCTTGTTTGTGCTTTTCTGCTGAACGGACTACTCGTTTCTCCTGCCCTGGGTCAGAGTGTTCCGAATGCAACCGGCGGCGAGTGGCGGTTTTACGGCAACGATCCGGGGGGGATGCGGTTTTCTTCACTGAAACAGATTGACCGCTCCAACGTCTCGCAGCTCCAACGGGCATGGACATATGAATTGCCGGCGAGTCCCAGCAATTCCGTCATCGCGTTTGAGGCGACTCCCCTCATGATCGATGACACCCTCTACTTTGCAACGCAAACGGGGAAAGCCATCGCCCTCAATGCTGAAACCGGCGAGCAGCGATGGCTCTTCGATCCAGGGCGTGCCGTTCCTGGCGACCGGGAAGCTGGAGTGAACCGGGGTGTGGCGTATTGGGAAGCGGGCGCCGGCGGATCCTGTGGAGAAGGGAGTCAAGGCGTCGATCGGAGGATCTTTTACGTCACTCCGGATGCGCGCCTCTTTTCGCTGAACGCTGCGATCGGCAAGCCTTGCAAGAGCTTCGGCGTGAATGGCTCCATCGATCTTCGTCAGGGAGTCGCAACGGCATGGCCTAAGTTGAAATACGACTTGACGTCACCCCCGGTGGTCTATAGAAACCTGATCATCATAGGATCCGAGGTGCAGGAGCAGCCTTCGAAGGGCCCTAGCGGAGCGGCCAGGGCATTCGACGCGCGAACGGGCAAGCTGGTCTGGCAATTTGATACGGTACCCAAGCCCGGCGAAACCGGGAACGATACATGGACCGGCGATTCCTGGAAAGATCGCTCGGGAACCAATGCGTGGGGCCCACTCAGCGTCGATCTCCGGAATGGCCTTGTTTTTCTGCCCGTAGGATCGCCGACCTACGACTTTTACGGCGCAGATCGCAAGGGCAAGAATCTCTTTGGAAATTCTCTATCGCCCTCAACGCGCAGACGGGAAAACTGGTCTGGTACTACCAGATCATTCATCACGATCTATGGGACTATGACCCCTCCGGTCAACCAGTCCTCATGACGGTGCATCGCGAAGGACGCGAGATTCCCGCCGTCGCAGAGGCGACCAAGACCGGTTTTGTATTCATCTTCAATCGGCTTACCGGCAAGCCGCTCTTTCCGATTGAAGAGCGGCCGGTCCCGAAGAGCCAGGTCCCGGGAGAGGAAAGCTGGCCGACACAACCCTTTCCTGTAGCGCCGCCGCCCCTGGTGAAAACTTCGATTACGCGAGAGGACATCACGACTATCACGCCGGAGTCGCATGAGGAGTGCCTCGACAAATTCGGATCGGCGCTGCCTTCGCGCCTTTTCGACCCGTGGCGTACCACGCTTACGCTCGCATTCCCCGGCACGCTCGGCGGAGCCAACTGGTCGGGGGCCTCGTTCGATCCATCATCCCACTATCTATTTGTCAATCTGAGCGAGCTGGGCACTGTCGGAGAGATCAAGGCGCAGCCTCCCGGCTCGCCGGAAGAGTATCTGTGGGACAGTCCGTGGGGTACGTACGCCCGTTTCTGGGATAGCAAACATTATCCATGCCAGCAGCCGCCCTGGGGCACATTGAATGCCGTCAATCTGGATACCGGGAAGATTGTCTGGAAGGTCCCACTGGGCGTCGTCGACGAACTGGAATCGAAGGGGGTTCCCAAGACGGGCCTTTATAACCTCGGAGGCTCGATCGTAACCGCTGGAGGACTGGTCTTCATCGCCGCTTCCTCCGACCGGCGGTTCCGTGCCTTCGATGTACAGACGGGTAAGGAGCTATGGATTACCCGGCTCGAATCGAACGGGCATGCGACCCCGCTCACCTACTTTGGAAGCAACAGCAAGCGGCAATTCGTTGTGCTTGCAGTAGGTCCCGGTGGAAACATCGAGGGCGGCGGTCCGGGTCCGGCTGCATTGGTAGCCTACGCTCTCTTTCCCAAAGGGCGCACAAGCCCGGCGCAGGCAAGGTTGCTGACGGAGGGGGCTGGAGTTGCAGCCGCATCAGGAAGCGAGCCTCCGGCTGCCGGCGGCTCGTTCCCCGCGCCCGCACAGCCGGTCTCATTCAGCCATCGCCGCCATGCTGCCGCGGGGATGGGATGCGAGCAGTGTCATCTTCTCTCGTCAAACGGCAAGGATTTCGCGCTGCCGAACGTCAAAGAATGCATGAGCTGTCATCGCACGGTGATGCACGACGATCCGGCGATCCAAAAACTGTCCACGTTTGAAAAGGCAGGAGAGCCGATAGCTTGGGTTCGAATTTACACGCTGCCGGGCTTTGTCTTCTTCAATCACCAAACCCACCAGACTGCAAAAACAGGCTGCGCAATATGCCACGGCCCGGTGGCGGACCGGGATGCCCTGCGGCAGGAGAAGGACATGTCAATGGCCTCGTGCGTCAACTGTCATCGCCTCCGCAAGGCACCAACCGCCTGTGGCACCTGTCATAGTGCCGGATACTAAATCGTGACCACAGAGACGATCGATCGCGTGAATCGCCGAACCGTTCTGAAAGGAATCGCGGCGGGTCTCTTGACCGCCGGGATCCAGTCCGGCGCCCAGGATCCTCACGGCGAATGGGAGTGGCATGGACACATAAGGATCTGGGATGTGCACAGCCATCTTGAAGCCCTCCCCGGCGATACTGCCGAGGCGCGGATCGAGATTCTGGTTCGGCACATGGACCGCCTTGGCATCGAACGTCTCATTCTCTCCCAGGGATTCGCCCAGTACATGACTCACCCCACCCCGGCGCAGGTGCGGGAGGAGAATGAACGGGTAATGAGGGCGGTGCGGCGCTTTCCGGATCGCGCATATGGAGCCGTGTTTCTCAGTCCGGATGACGTCGATTTCAGCCTGCAAGAGTTCGATCGCTGCGTGCGCGACGGTCCCATGGTGAGTGTGGGCGAATTGCAGGCCGATGTACGCTGCAGTTCTCCCAGGCTCGATCCCATTGTGGAGCGGGCGATCTCGATGAATGTGCCGATTCTTCAGCACACCTGGCTCAAGACGTTGGGCAATGAGCCGGGAGAATCGACTCCTTACGACGTGGTGGAGCTGGCAAAGCGTCATCCGGAGGGTACGTTTATCTGCGGCCACACCGGCGGCAACTGGGAGTTGGGCATCCGGATAATCCGGGATACGAAAAATGTATACGCCGGAATTGCCGGCTCTGATCCCACCAGCGGCTTCACCGAGATGGCGGTCCGTGAACTGGGAGCTGAGCGTGTGATCTATGGCAGCGACGTGGGGGGCAGGACGTTTGCGTCCCAAATGGCGAAAGTTATCGGCGCCGATATCCCGGATTCTGCAAAGGAGCTGATTCTTGGGGGCAACCTGCGCCGCCTGCTGCAGCCGAGCCTAAAAGCGAAAGGATATGCCTCGTGACCGATACGAATGTGTACCGAACTATCACGGTTACACTCTTGACGACCCCGCCTTCGTCGATCTTCTCGAGCGGGCGGCGCGTGGCCTCATCCTGTTATCGCCGCTATCCACCGAAGATCTGCGGCTCGGTGTGTCCATGGCACATTCGAGTCCAACGGAAAGATCGGTCGTTTGCAGACCCTATGTCCGAGGCTTTGAAGATTCGCGCTCGAAGAGCCCGGTGCATCGACGTTAAGCACAAGCTCTGCCCCCTCATCGAAGAACTGCGGTTGGCAGTGGGGAGACTTCACGATTACAGCATCGAAGCGGCCGGGGTTCTGCCCATGAGCCAGGAAGAGCGAGCGGTCATACAGGCTCACAGCGCGACTCGTCACTACCAGGACAAAGTTCGCTGACTTCAGCACGGCTGTTCTTCCCGCATTCCACTCTCCACCGTGCGATTCGCTGTGAAACCTTCCGTTCGAGAGCATCACGACCTCGGCCTCGAGCGGCAGGGGCACGAAGCGCCGCGGATCTATGGCCCCTCCGACCGTCACGCGGATCCTGGCGCCCACTCCAGCCGAAACGCAGCCTCGACTGCCGGAGGATCGACGATCGGCGCGAGTGTCCTGCGGCGAAAGTCAGCTTCCACAAGGGCTCGCAGAATCGCATTGCTGTCGCCCGAAGCGCCCGAGCTGGTAGCATCGGCCGCGTCAGTCAGAACAACCCGGCCGGTAGCGGAGGCGGCAAGACGCACACTCTCCAGCAAGCCGACGAGGCGCGACTGCAAATTCTCGTGGACCTGCCAAAAATCCGCGGCCAGCTCCATCGCCTGGCGGGCGGCGCGCTCCGGCTCGCCATCGGTGACAACCAGCGCATTCGAGCCCAAATCGGGCACATCGGTGAAAGGATTGCCGATAAACATCCCAGCCGAAAGGCCGCCTGGACTACGTTCCATCTCCTGCGCCTTGCGCACTATCCGTCCGAAAAGCCCGGTCGCGGTAATCAGCTCGTCGCCGCGCACCAGGGCCGGAATCGGGACCCGCGCCATCACCGGCCGAATCTCTTTGTTTAGAAGGCGAACCAGTAGCCGTGCGGCACGCTCCCCGGTCTCGTAGAAATCCACGTGCGGATACGTGTGATACACCGTCAGGAGGTCGCAGTTAGCAAGAATCCTCTCCGTCAAAACTCCATGCAGATCGAGGGAGACGGCAATGGGCAGATCGGGCCCTACGATGCGCCGCGTTTCTTCCAAAAGATATCCCTCGATGTCCGGCTCTGTTTCCGCAGCGAATGAGCCATGGAGGGAAAAATAGATGCCGTCGAGCTCTCTCGCGGCCCTGACTGAATCCAGAAATTCTCCTGTGAGCCGCTCGAAGGGCGGTTTGGCCAAGGTGCCACCAGAGGTGATGCCACGGATGCTAGTGCCGGGCACTACCTCGATGTAAGGATAGGCCGCGAAGAGCGCCAGCGCCCCCGCCATCTCCGAACGCACATTACGGTGCAAGTTAAATATTTCCGCACCATGATGGACGGTAAAGTCCTCATACTGCCCGAGCAGGGGATTGAACGACGAAATCTCCTGCTTGCATTCGCTTACCAGAATTCTCTTCACGCTTCTGCTAATCTCGGACGGGCGCCGTTCGCCCAGCTTGCGCAACGCGGCGCGGCTCCCCGGTAGACGGCTCCCCGGTAGACTTCGGGCCGGGCGCGACAGAGGGTGCGCCGGCATAAAGGTCATTCAGGATTCGCTCCGCCATCAGCCTGGAAGCGCCCAATGCAGATGCTTCTCCTCCCAGCGGGGAAGCGAGTAGCTGCGCTTCGTTGGCTGATTTTTCCAGCGAGCGCTGCTTGATGATTCGACTCAAGGGATCGATCAGAAGCTGCGGAACTGCGCGAAAAAGGGCACCTCCGAAGATCATGGCCCTGGGATTCAGAAGATTGACGAGATCCGCGAGCCCGATGCCGATATAGGAGCCCGCCTTCTGTAGGACTCTGAATGCCAGGCTGTCATTTTCCTGAGCGGCCTGGGCAATGATCTCGATGCTCACTTTCTTCAGGTCTCCGTCCACCAGATCCCGTATTTTGGAATCGATGCCCTGTTCGATCGCGGCGCGAACATTCCGAATGATTGCGGCGCAGGACGCGACCGTTTCCAGGCAGCCGTTATTTCCGCAGGAGCAGAGCGGGCCATTTTCATCGACGGTGATATGTCCGAACTCGCCGGCGCTTCCACCGGTGCCGCGATAGAGCGTTCCGTCCAAAAAGATTCCCGCGCCGATCCCCATTCCGACGTCGATATATATAAAGTTACTGAGCTCCTTGCCCAAGCCGAAGGTTTTCTCCGCCGTGGCGGTGGTGCGCACGCTGTCTTCAAGCAGGCAGGGAACCTTGAATTCCTTTTGAAAAAGATCTTTCAGGGGCACGTTCTTCCATTCCGCCATCTGTCCCGGGCGCGGATAACAGAGCACCAGGCCGGCCTCGGTGTCGATGACTCCGGAATGGGCAATGCCGATCCCTTTGATCGCATCCCGCGATAAGCGGGACGCGCGCATGGCCTCGTGGACAGCCTGGAAGGCTCTTTCCAGAACGCGCTTGCGCCCCTCCCACATCGCGGTTTGACTCTGCGACTTATAGACGATTTTCCCGTTGATGTCTGTGATGAGAATGCGCTGATAAAAGGAGCCGATGTCGACTCCGACGAGGTACGCGGCGTCCCCGCGGATTTCCAGAGGAACGGGCCTGCGTCCGAGTTGAGAGCGCAGCGGCTCCGACTCGACGACAAGATCTTTAGTCATCAGGCGCTGGACGATGGTAGTGATTGATGCCGGGCTGAGGTTGGTCTGCCCGGCCAGTTCCAGACGGGAGCAATTGGCCCCGGAATGTATCAGATGAAGAATACCGAGCTCTTTTTGCTCGAGCTTATCGAGTACCTCCACCGGACGAGCATACGAAGTTTTTGCCGCTGCGTTTTTCGTTCGGCTGGCCATTCTTCTTACCCGTGTGCCCATCTTCCTCCTTGCCGTCCTGATTCTAGTATCAGCTTTGCCGTTTGCGGCCCCGCGGGCGCTACCAAAGCGCCGGCTGCCGGCAAAACGGGGTGGGAGCACATTCTTCTACGGCATCGCAGTCATTTTCGGTGCTCAGCATTTGTTTTTGAATCTAAAATATATCACGTGGCAATGCGCTGATTACCGATGATTTAATTGACAGAAGGAAATAATTTTGAAATTATGTCTCGATCCATTCCGAAGAAAAGGGGAGCCAAGAGACGTACACAGAAATCCTATCCCTGCAGGATAAGAAGCGTCCATCACTGTGCCCCCGTCTCGGTTTCCGTTCGGCGGCTTCTCCCGCAAACGAGACGCTGCGTTGCATTTGAGTCTACAACTGCCGGAGAGTCTATTGTGATGCCATGCAATCGGCATAGCTCAAGGATCGCTGTCCGCAGGCCCGCCATTCTCCTGGGCAGGCGATCGATATACGTAACTGTGTTGGTGACGGTGCTTGTCCTGGGCGGGCTCGCGGCGGAGGAGACTTCGCAGGACCCGCTGATCGGCTGGATGAACGGGATCGCGCAGCAGCAACTCGACCAACGGGCCGAAAAAATTCGCGCCATCAGAACAGTCGCCCAGGCGCAGGCGAGGAAACAGTTGGTTCGCGCCACCCTTCTGGAAGATCTGGGAGGGCTGCCCGACTACCATGGCCCGCTCCATGCCAGGGTCGTGGACCAGATCCATAATGACAACTTCACCGTCGAGAAGGTGATCTACGAGAGCCTTCCCGGCTTTTACGTGACAGCGAACCTCTATCGCCCGAATCGCCCAGGCCGCTATCCCGGAGTGCTCATGCAGGCGGGGCATACCCAGGAAGGGAAGCCCGAGAATCAACGGCTGGCCGCCAATCTGGCAGTGAAGGGATTTGTCGTTCTCTGTTTCGATCCCATCGGCCAAGGCGAGCGCGTGCAGACATACAGCCGTCAACTGGATGCGCCCTTGGCCGGCTGGTCAGTGCCTGAGCATATCGAGATGGCGTCGCAAGCGCTATTGATCGGTCAGGGACTGGCGCGCTACTTCATCTGGGATGCGATGCGGTCGCTCGACTATCTTACGAGCCGTCCGGAGGTCGACGCCACGCGTTTGGGAGCGGCCGGGTGCTCGGGCGGAGGCGCGTTGACCACCTTCACCGGCGGCCTCGACCCGCGGCTCAAGGTTGTCGTTCCCGCGTGTTATCCGAGTTCCTTTCGCTTGCTGTTCTCAACCATGGGCCCGGATGCGGAGATGATCTTCCCCAATTTTCTGGCCAGCGGACTGGACACGGCTGACTTTGTAGAGCAATCTGCTCCGACGCCATGGCTGCTCGAGGCTACCGAGACCGATCAGTATCACTTTAGCCATGAGGGCGTGCACCAGGTTTATGAAGAGGCCCGGGAATGGTATACCCTCTATCACGCCCAGGAAAATATCGGCTATTTGATGGGTCCTGGCTCCCATGGTCTGCCGTTGCCCAGCCGGGAAGCAATCTATCAATGGATGATTCGCTATCTGAAAGATGGCCAGGGAGACTACCACGAGCAACCGGTCACGATGTACACCAATCACGAGTTGCAGGTGACGGCGAGTGGCAATGTAGAGAACGAGCCAGGCAGCCGCAAGCTCTATCAGATCCTGCGTGCTGATCTCCACGCGCGGGAGAGCCGCAAGACGATTCCGGACCTCTCGGCCGAATTGAAGAATCTGAAAATTCCCACGGATAGATCTGCGCCTGCGGTAAAGGTGCTGCATGAGACGAGCGATGCTGGTATTCGGCAGCAGGAAATCCGGTTCGAGAGCGATCCTGGCATCTGGCTCAATGCCACCCTCTATCTGCCCTCCGCACCTCAAAAAAGGCCGGCGGTTTTGATGGTAAAGGGGAATGAGTTCTCCTTTGTCACGCCGCAGGCGACCATAGCCGGCAAGCTGGCGAAACAGGGGCAGGTTGTGCTTGAGATGGAGCCGCGCACTGTGCCGGTGCGAGTGAACGCAGGCCCCTACTCCGGCGATTGGGAAATCAATGCTCAGGCCAATATGATCGGCCAGAATCTGCCTGCGCTGCGGGCTCATGACATTCTGCGTGGGGTTGACCTGCTCCAGGCCCGCTCGGATGTGGATCCGGGTGCGATTCGGGGCATCGCGCGCGGCGTCAAAGGTTTCTGGCTTCTGCTGGCGGCCGCGACCGATTCTCGTATCGAAGGAATCTGGCTGGATCGGACGCCACCCAGCTTGCGTTCTGCGCTCGATAACTCGATCGCCGCAGACTTGTGGGATGCGGCCATCCCCGGCTTTGTGCTCCACTGGGATCTCGACGATCTGGTGAAGGCAATGGGATCGCGCCGGGTTTTGTGGACCGATCCGACGAGTTGGATACGCACCGTCGTCTTTGCCGGGCCATCGTTTCGCTACCGCTTTGTTCCGGGCGACATTACAGACATGATGGAAGTTCAAGACGACGCGTTCATCCGTGAGCTGCTGCACTGAGCTGCCGGATTTGATGAGGACAATGCCGATCGATACCGAAGAGCAATTGGAGGACAGGCTATCGCATCCGACCGCGGCCGATGTGGAAGCAATGCGCGCACTCCAAGGCGACGTGATCGTTCTCGGCGCCGGGGGAAAGATGGGACCGAGCCTTGTCCGCCGGATGCAGCGGGCGAGCGTCCAAAGCGGAGTGAAGCGCAGGATCATTGCAGTGGCCCGTTTTTCGGAGAGGACTTTGCCGGCACAGCTTGAGGCATCCGGAATCGAGACCATTGCCAGTGACCTGATGGAAGACGACGCTCTAAAGCGGCTGCCCGACATGCCCAACGTGGTTTACATGGCTGCGCGAAAATTCGGAACCTCAGGAGTCGAACATCTGACCTGGGCGATGAATACGCAGCTTCCTGTGCTGGTGGCCAGCCGCTATCGGCACTCCCGTATCGTCTGCTTCTCCAGCGGTAACGTCTATCCTCTGCTGTCCCTTCACCTGGGTGGGGCGACCGAAGAGACTCCTGTGGCGCCGGTGGGAGAGTACGCTCAGTCGGTTCTCGGCCGGGAGCGCATCTTTGAGCATGCGTCGCACCGGTGGGGAACTCCGGTCGCGCTTCTGCGGCTCAATTATGCTATCGATCTGCGGTATGGAGTCCTGGTCGATATCGGTCAGAAGGTCTATCGGCGTGAGCCCGTCGATGTGCGCATGCCGGCGGCAAACATAATCTGGCAGGGAGACGCGAACTCAGTCTGCATTCGCTGTTTTTCTCATTGCCAATCGCCACCGTTCGTCCTGAATCTGACCGGGCCCGAGACTGTCAGCACCCGCTGGATTGCACAGGAGTTCGGCCGTCACTTCAACTGCGAGCCGGTCTTTACCGGAGAGGAGGCGGGTTCCGCATTGCTCAGCAACGCAAGCAAGCAGCATCGTCTCTTCGGTTATCCCACAGTCACGCCAGGAGAGATGATCGGTTGGGTGGCGCATTGGATTGAGGGCGGAAACCGTGTGCTAGGTAAGCCCACGCATTTTCAAACACGGGACGGCAAGTTCTGATGACAGTACGGGAGAAACTGAAGCGCGGGCTGGTGATTCCGGCGCATCCTCTGGCCCTCACCGCAGCGAGAAAATTGGATGAGCGCCGCCAGTGTGCCCTCACCCGCTACTACCGCGCGGCTGGAGCGGGAGGCGTTGCTGTCGGTGTGCATACGACGCAGTTCGCGATCCGCAAATGTGGACTGCTTGAGCCGGTTCTTACGCTTGCTGCCGAGGCGCTCCAAGGCAGCGAGATGGTGAAAATAGCCGGTGTATGCGGGGCGCAACTCGCCGCCACCGCGGAGGCGGAGCTGGCTTGTTCTCTCGGTTACGACGCTGTGCTCCTCAGGATGGATCGTGATCTCCCGCTATCAGAGCCGGCACATTTAGACCGTGTTCGAGCGATCGCGTCAATCCTGCCTGTGGTTGGCTTTTATCTTCAGCCTTCCGCCGGCGGCGGGCTTTTTTCCTACCCATTCTGGCGCGAGTTGGCGGAGATAGAAGATGTAGTAGCGATCAAAATTGCCCCCTTCAATCGCTACCAAACTATCGATGTGGTGCGCGCTGTGGCCGAGGCTGGGCGCGGGAACGACGTCGCCCTCTACACGGGCAATGACGACAACATCCTGGTCGATCTTCTTACGGAATTCTCACTGGCCGGATCCAGGCAGCGCATCGTCGGAGGACTTCTGGGCCATTGGGCGGTATGGACCAAAACTGCCGTCAGTCATCTGGAAACGGCGAAGCAGGCTGGTGGTATGGTGGACGGCAAGCTACTAACGCTTGCGCAGCAGATCACCGATGCGAACGCCGCCTTCTTCGATGTCGCCAATAACTTTGCCGGGTGCATTGCGGGAATCCACGAGGTTCTGCGGAGGCAGGGCCTGCTCGAGGGCACCTGGTGCCTCGATCCCAGCGAGAATCTATCGCCCGGGCAGAGTATGGAGATCGATCGCGTCTATCGCTCCTACCCTCATCTCAATGACGACACATTCGTCAGGGAGCACCTGGACGAGTGGCTGAGTTGAGAAAATCACGAGTTCCGGCGAGCACCGGGCTGTATTGGCGACGCGGCATTCTGCTGCTGTTGGTTTGTGTGGCGCCGCTGCTTTCGGTTCGAGGGCGAAGTGACGAAGCTCCCAAAGACAAAAGCGTCCAGCGCGGACAGGATCGGTTTGAGCGCTCCTGCGCGATGTGCCATGGCGCCGCGGCAACGGGAGGCGCCGGTCCGAATCTGATCCAGTCTTCCCTGGTGCGCCACGATGAGGGAGGAGATCAGATCGGTCCGGTGGTCTGGAAGGGGCGTTCGGAAAGGGGCATGCCGGCATTTCCTACGCTGACTGCGAGCGATATATCGGATCTTGCTGCCTTTCTTCAAAAACTCATCGTTAGCGCCAGTGTCGCATCGTCGAACGGGCTGGCCGGTGACAATTCGCTCAAAAATCTTTTGACCGGGAACGCGGCAAAGGGCAAGCAGTATTTCTATGGAGCCGGAGGCTGTTCCCACTGTCATTCCCCGGCCGGGGATCTCTCCGGAATCGCCCGCAGGTATTCCCCAACAGAGCTCGAAGGGCGAATCCTTTACCCTTCCGGCCAAATCGTAACGGCAACTATATCGTTGGGCTCGGGCGAGAAGTCAGAAGGCAAGCTCCTTCATCTGGACGCATTTTATGTGGCGATCGAGGATGCGAATGGATCGTATCGGTCCTGGCCGCTTGCGCAGGTCAAGGTAGAGGTGAAGAACCAGTTGGCTGCCCATCAGGATTTGCTGGGCAAATATACGGACGAGGACATTCATGATCTCTTCGCGTATCTGGAAACCTTTCAGTAGAGCGGCCGCCTTTGGCCTGCTCCTGGTGCCGGGCGCCTTTCCATTTTCTCGGCGTCTGCTCGCGCAGGCCTCCGATCCAGGAGGAAGCATTCCGTCTGTCAGCAGCGAATGGCCTACCTTCAACGGCGACTTCTCGGGCAGACGCTACAGTCTTCTTTCACAGATCAATAAGGGGAACGTCGGCTCGTTGAAGCTTGCGTGGGCCTTTCAAACCCATGCGGTTACGCTCAAGTCAACGCCGCTGCAGGTAGGCGGTGTGCTGTACTTTACCGTTCCCAACCACGTGTGGGCGGTCGATGCCAAGACGGGCGCGCAGATCTGGGATTTCCAGCGCACTTCCGAGGGCGACGATATCGGACAGCGCGGCGTGGGTCTCTACCGCGGAAGGATTTACTTCGGAACTCCTGACGCCCATTTTCTCTGCCTCGATGCGCGAAACGGAAAGAAGATCTGGGAGGTCACGGTAGAAGATGTTAAGTTTGGCTACTACATAAGCGCGGCTCCTCTGATCATCAAGGGACTGGTGATCTTCGGAACCTCAGGGGACTCGGCGAACATTCGCCACTACATTGAAGCCCTGGACTGGCAGACGGGGAAGCTTGTTTGGCGGACCTCCACCACGCCGAAGCCCGGAACCCCCGCGGCGAAAACCTGGCCGAACGAGGGCGCCATGAATCATGGTGGTGGTCCTGCCTGGTTGACCGCCAGCTATGATCCCAGTCTCAACCTGATCTATCTGGGAACCGGGAATCCACATCCCGTGCTCGCCGGCGGCTCCAGGGCGGGGGACAATCTGTACACCTGCTCGATCCTGGCGTTGAATCCCGACACGGGAGCCATCGCCTGGTACTTTCAGGAGTCTCCGCACGATACTCATGACTGGGACGCGGTCGAGACAACTGTCTTGTTCGACGCCAGCTTTCGCGGAAAGATGCGTAAGCTGCTGGCCCAGGCGAGCCGCAACGGTTACTTTTTCGTGCTTGACCGCGCCACCGGCGAGAGCCTGCTGACCACTCCCTTTGTCTCCGCGAACTGGGCCTCAGGCGTCGGCCGCAAGGGAAATCTCATTCCGAATCCCGCCAAGATGCCGCAGCCCGATGGCGCACTCGTCCATCTCGCTGAGGATGGAGCGACCACCTGGATGGCGCCCAGCTTCGATCCCCGGTCGAAACTTTTCTATGTGAATGCCTGGCGCGGATACAGCTTCTGGTATCTGATTACCGGGCCTGACAATATCCCCACCAATCATCAGGGCGGAGGGTCCATACCCTTAACCGCCAGCTCCGTCCTATTGGCTATCGATTACCAGACGGGAAAGATCCGTTGGCAGAGAGAGAGCGGCAAAGGTATGAGCAGCATCGGCATTTTGACAACGGCGGGAGACCTTCTCTTCACGGCGGACGGAAATGGAAATCTCCTGGCGTTAGATCCCTCAGATGGCCGTGTGCTTTGGCACACACGTCCTGGGGGAATTCAAAATGACGTTTCTCCGATTACTTATGAACTCGATGGGACCCAATACGTAGTCACGGGAGTCGACGGTGTAATGTATGCTTGGACGTTGAAGGGAAGATGAGCTCAGCCGAACTCCGGACCCGCTGCCGCCAGCAGCTCGGCGGTTCCCGGAAGTGTGGTTAGCCCGCAGGCCATGCGCACGAAGTCGCGCTGCTTGCGAAAGCCATGTGCGGTGAGTGCCGGAACCAGCGCAGGGCGGTCGAGTACATCGACGAAGACTCTTCCCGAGGCAGCGCGTATCGCATTCCCCAGAAGTGCAGGACCCTGTTGAGGGCTGGAAACGAGCGGGCCGATGTGCGATGCCACGGAACCGTTCCGTAGGATCGTAAACCCGTGAGACGAGGCGAAGGCTACACTGCCCGGACGAGAGAGAAAGTTCTCCAACAGGAAACGCCGATCTGCGCCGAATGCCGGTCCATCGAAAGAGAAATTCGCCACCGCGGTTGTTGCCGCTAATTGGCTTCCCAGGCCTTCCCATCGTTCCATCGGGCAGAGTGGCGCAAAGCCAAGCCCGGCATAGATGCTCGCGGCAGCCGGAACGGCGTCGAGCAACGCCGCCCGTCCGCTATCGCGAAGAGCCGCGGTGCAATCGGCGACGAGACGGGTGCCAAGCCCGCGGCGGCGCCATTCGGCCGTGACCAGCACCATCGAGACCCAGCCAATAGCGGGTCCATATGGAAGAGCCGCAGAGGTTGCAATGAGCCGTCCGCCGGCGACAAACCCGAGGACCCTGCCGTAAGCAAAGAAGATCTTCCAGTCGTCCGCGACCTGGTTCCATCCCGCCTCCTGCGAAAGCAGGAGCGCCTGGGGAACCCAGGCGGAGTCGAGCAACATGGGCCGGACTATCTCTCCGGTCATTGCTTAGTCGCGGCCGGGTGGCATTCTGCGCTCGTGCCCTTCAAACGGAGATGAGCAAAGTCTCCGGTTTCATCGAAGGAGCCGAGCCCGATCTGCCCGCACAGAAATGTCCGGTCGACAACGGAAAACAAAGGCTGTGCCTGTCGGTCGACGAAGACCTGGATGGAGCCGGAGCCCACGTCCCGCGCGATGCGCACATCGTGCCAGGAAAGGTCCGGCAATAGCGGGCTGGGCCGAGACCCCGGCGATTCGTCTGCGTTCTCCCCCATCGACGATGAAGACACCATTGTGGACAGAGACCTTCGCCCCGGGATCTTTCGACAAGTGGGCGTAGTAAAAGTGCAGTGTATCCACGTAGCCAAATACGACAATCATGGATCCATGTTCGCGCCTGATCTTCAGGTTGAGAGTAAAACTGCCTACGCTTACTCCTTTCAGCCGCGCGAACTGCAACGGCCGGCGCGGCACACCCGGAGGCCGGGGACGCAGCATGTGCAGGTAATGGAGATTACCTTCACTAAGAATCTGCCAGTCCTCGGGGAAAGGCATATCAAGATGGCTCAGGGTTCCTGGAGAGAAATCGTCTCGAACATTGACATGACCTGTATCCTGGGCGACGGCCGGAAGCAGAAGCCAAGCCAGGAACACTGTCATCGCGGCGAAACTATGCAGACGTCGGAGCATTTTCATTGCACCTCAGGGCGTTCGAGATTTAGCGGTTCACGGCACAGAGATAGCGTAGATAGCGGCGGCGCCGAGCATACCGGCTACCGCCAGACCGGTCCATACCCAATGGTAACTGTGATAGATGTCAAAGTATCTTCCGGCTATCCACGGCGCCAGCCATTGCCCGATGGTATAGCCCATGATGATTAAAGCCAGCAGTTTGCCCAGGGAACCGATTCCAAAGCATTCGGCCGCTACAAGTGGAATCAACATATAGTCGGCGCCCATACAGAAGCCGAAGATCACAGCGAAGGAGAGAGCCGCAACGGGCCGCTGCGCGAGATAGAGGATTGGGATCGACGCTGCAAGCAACAGGTAGAACAAGGCCATCGTATTTTTCTTCTTGAAGTGATCGGCGATATAACCCACAAGCACCCGCCCCCCCAGGCTCGATGCGAGCAGGATCGACATGTAGCGCGCAGCGGTGGTGCTCGAATACCCCTGATCTTTCATGACATAAATGAAATGCTGGATGACCGTGTTGATCGCGCCGATCACCAGTAACGGACCGGCTACCATGAGCCAGAAATTGCGCGTACGGATGGCAGCGGAGATACTCCACGATGCGCCCTGCGCCGCGCCGCTATCGTGTGCTGCCGCAAGCCCATCCGGTCTTAGCCCCATATCTTCCGGTCCGGAGCGGGTAAGCCAAAGACCCACCGGAAAGAGCACCACCAGGATAAGAGTTCCCGTCGCTTCCAGAGCGTGGCGCCATCCAAAGTGCAGGATAAGAAGGTTCATCACCGGCGGGGCCACCACTCCCCCCAACCCGAGCCCCAGGTAGGCATAACCCATGGCGCGTCCGCGCCGCGCGTGGAACCAGCGCGAGACCAGCACCTGGTTGGAGATCGGCCCGGAGAGCGTGTAGCCCACTACTTCCAGAAGGCAGAGCACCTCATACTGCCAGAGCTTGTGCATCTGGCCCATCAGAATCAGTGGAACGCCGATGAGGCCGATTCCGGAGAGAATAACCCGGCGCGCTCCAATGCGGTCGATGAATGCGCCGGTCAGCACGCCGCAGGGAAGCCCCAGAAAAAGAAAGCCCAGCAAAAAGCCCTGTGTTACCTGGCCGCGCGTAAATCCGAGGCCGGCCGTGAACGCCGGGTAGAAGACAGGGAAGCCATAGAAGATCACTCCAACGGAAAAGAAGAGATTCAGGAAGGCGGCCACCACGATCCACCATCCGTAGAAGATACGGGAAGATCGTTCGGAACCGCCCGGCGGTCCTTTCTCAATTGTCTGCGATGTGGCCATCATCGAAAGAACAAACTCCCCCGGATTCTATTGGCTCCCCTACGACGACTCGCTGAAATCCATCATCCTCGGAGCTTGCCGAAAGCCTCTCGTCGTAACCGCCAGATAGGCGAAGCCGGTCAGGAACCAAATCCCGCCGATGATCTTGGCCAATAGATTCAGGTTCCACCAGATCGAGGCGCAAAAGCCTAAACCAATCAGTGGAGCAACGACATCGACAAAGATTCTCCGCCGAGGTCCCTTGCGCAATAAGCCGAAATGCCAGAATGCCGACAGGTTCACGCCCATGAAGGCAAGAAAAGCACCGAAATTGAGAAGCTCTCCCGCATGCTCATATGCGTTTCCAATATAGTTCAGCCCGACAGCACCGCAATAGGCAATTGCCCCCACGAGAATAATGTTGTAGGTCGGCGTATTCGTCTCGGAGTGAATATGAGCAAAGAATTTCCCCGGCAGGACACCGTCCCTTCCCATTCCGAAAAGAAGACGCGCCGCTCCCAGAGCTCCGGTGAGTGCACTGCCTAACGCCGCCAGTATCAGCACGGCGCCCATCGCCTGGAATAGCCACGGACCGCCCACGCGCCGGCAAACATCCATGAACGCCGTTTCCAGGTTCGAGAAGGTATGCCAGTCAGGCCAAATCCGCTGCCCCAGATAAACTTCGGCGCCGCTCAGAACTCCAGTCAGAATACAAACCGTTACCGTCGCCAGGAGTACATTGCGCTTGGGATTTTCGACATCTTCGGAAAGCGTCGTGATACCGTCGAAGCCGATGTAAGTCAGGGCCGCAAAGGAAGTGGCGCCCCAGATGCGCCGCAGATCGAAAGTTCCAACAGCGTAGAAGGGCTTGATGGAAAATAAACCAGCCCACTGTTCGCGTTGGAACAGGTACTGAACCGCGAGAAGAAAGAAAACCGCAATCACCGCGCACATCGCAATCAGCAGCAGCTTGTTGGTGCGTGCGGAGGATTTGATGCCAATGAGGTTCAATGCCGTGATGAAACCTGCCACGACGAGCGCGATGATGGGGAACGAAACGGCGGTAATGTATCGACTCCCTAGAGCCGCCGAGATCCATATCACATTGAGTAATGGCTGCAGCACATAGTCGAGCAGCATCGCCCAGCCGATAAGAAAGCCAAAATGTGGGTTGATCGTCCTCCCTACATACGTATAAGCGGAACCTGCCGACGGGTAGACCGCGGCCATGCGCCCATAGCTCACCGCCGTAATCACCATAGCGAACATGGCAATCAGAATCGTCGTAACCGTGTGGCCATTGGAAAGCTTTTGTGCGACGCCGAATAGAGGAATGGGTGCTGTCGGCTGGATAAGCACCATGCCGTAAAAAATAAGATCCCATAGTCCGAGAACTCTTCTAAGTCGGAGCTGGGATCCGGGTTGGGTGGCTTCCGTCATCTCTTTCTGAGTGCCTTCCTGGGGATCTGCAGAGTCCTATCGCGACATCCCGGCAAGGTGCGTGATCACAGCGTTCCGGAAATCATCTTCTCCACGGTCTGTGAAGGGTGAGGTGGCCGGCTCATATCCTCCCTGACGGACCGCCTCTCCGGTCGGCAAATAGCCCAACCACCCGTTCAGGATTCCAATGTAGAAGGTATAAGGAAACCGGGACTGGTTCCGCACGTCGATGGCGATCTTACAAAATAGTTCAACGGGCGCTCCCCAGAGCACCGCATCGTGATTGATTTCCAGGAATGGCACCGGCACCTGAACCAGCGCGACCCCTCCCGGAGCATTCCGTATATATCTTCCCATCGCCGCCGGCCATATTAAGCCGGCACGCAGAGGGCTTTCGACGATCGCCTCACTTTCGGTCAGAACAACATCGGAGGTCATCGCAGCAAGGTGTGCATTCGCCTGGAGAATTCGATCGCCGAGCAGAACCTTGAATTGGTCCAGATGGCCCGACACCGGATCGGGATAAACGCTGTAGATCGGCGCCAGATTCCCCTCGGCGCCATTTAAAAAGAGGACAGGCGCGCCGAGCTTCTGTTCCACGTATTGGGCCACGACGCCAGGAACATCGCCCGTAATCTTGAGGTTTTCCTGTCCCAGGTCAGTCCCATGGATCGCATAATTCGCGAGGAGCGCGATTAATTTTCCATCGGTTGTTTCCACCCGGATCAAGCCGATCTGACGGTCCGTAGGACCATCCGGATTCAGGCCGATCGTCATTTTTCCATCTTCGTCCATGGCGCGCCTATCGATATTGGCCGTGGCGAAGCCGGTGCCGAAGCCAAGCCGCGCAGGCTGTAACTTCTGGCGCGCTTCACGAAGTCCTTCGATCAGTTTGTCCTCTGCGAACTGCGTGTATTCAGGATTCGACTCGCCGCCCGACGCCTGTTTATATCGCTCCGGCATAAATACCGCAGGCGTGCCCGGCGGTCCGATCTCTGGCGCAGAGTGGGTATGGGTTACAGCCCACCAAATGCTTTGTGGCGGTATCCCCAATTTTTGCTGGATATCCTGTTTCACCTTGTCCACATAGGCCGGAGACATCATGCAGGTGTCGGTAGAGACAAAAAAGACTGTTGTCTTCCCGTCATCCAAAACAGCAATCCGATGATAGAGATGGTCGTGCACACCGTCAGACTGCCGCGCCGCATACCCTGCAAGCCATTGGGGGCTGGTTGGGGTTATGTCCACCTGGACGGCAGAAGCGCGCAACGTCCCGGCATAAGCGCTCCCGGCTAACTGCAGACACGCGATGAGGACAAATGAGATTTTCCACTGCATCTTTCGGCTCCTTGTTTTCACATCGTTATCGTGCGCGAGACCGACACCTGCTAAATCAAACGGAGGAGGCTCCAAAATCCGGCAACCAAAATCACGACCAGGGCCGATCCGAACGCAAGCCCCGACAAGTCAGCGCTGTAAGCTCTGAAGAAATTTACCCCGCAAGTCACTCGACGAAGATTGAAGAGATTCACCAGGATCAATTGTTGTCCTTTTTCAGCATAGTCACGGCTTGGCTCCCGCGAGAGACCTTGCCATCTTTTGTCGTCCTCTCGGTCAGGAGGCTGGCTCTCGCCATCGACGGGGGAGGCATCCGAAGGCGTCTGCAGGCGCGCAAAGAACAGATCGAGGTCTGACTGCGGTTCGGGAGGCGTCAGCAGGCTTATCACGACGAGGGAGACGATCCCCGCGATAAACGCAAGAGCAAAAATCCTGGGGCTCCAATAATCGAGTCGACGGTGCTCAAGGCCGCACAGCAGAAGGTTGGTGCCCAAGGCTGCGAATAAGCCGGTCACGGCCCCCCAGCGATTGGCTCTCTTCCAAACGACTCCCCCCACGATGCAAATACCCATGTAGGTGGCCATGCTCTCGGTCAGCAGGAAGGAATTGAGCACTTGTTTCACAAAGAGAAGGCTATAAACCACTCCTGCCAGCGTAATCAGTAACCCGCTGGCTCGTCCCACCCAGAGGTAATAATGATCGGGCCTTCCCGGCATCAGACGAGTGCGGTAGAAGCCCTGTGTAAACAGGGCGCCGGAATCCACCAGGAAGGCGGCACAGGTGGACATGGTAGCCGCCAGCACGCAGGCGATCAGTAGCCCCCGAACCCCCGAAAACAGGACATGACCACAAACAAAACCAAATGCATCTTCTGGATCGGCAAGAGTCCGGATGCCAAAGGACCCTTTCATGACCATCACTGCCACCATCAGGCCCAGCAGAGCCCAACCCGCGGTACACACGCGCTTAATATAGTTCCCGTAGAAGAACCCGACACGACAGGCGCGCTCGTTCTTGCCCGTTCCAACGGCGGCCGGAATGTGAGGCTGGGCCATGATGCCGATGAGGCCATTCACCGTCAACACGAGAATCGCCCAGATACCGACTCCATGCGGGGTAGCCAGCGACAATTGGGAGGGCAACAGAGTTGACTTCATTCCAGCCATGCCGCCCACGGTGCTCCACCCCAGAGGGATCAACAAGAAGGACAAGACGATGATGAGAAATCCCTGCAGAACATCGGTCCACGCCGAAGCCACCAGGCCGCCGAGAAAGCTATACACAATAAAGGTCGCGGTCATGGCGAGCACAATGTGGTTGACGCCAAATGTGCCTCCGGCCGCCTGGTTGATGACCTTGCCGGCTCCCTTCAACATTGCCGCGGTGTTGATGATCAGAAAGCCAACGGCAAAGAGGGTATAGATTCCGCCCATCCACGGACCGTAGCGATCCTCCATGACTTCGGCAGTCGTCGTCCGGCGAAAACGGCGCACGACGGGAGCAAGAATCCAGAAGAATGGGGTGGCAAAAAGGTTCTTCCACTGATACCAAATACCGGATGCCCCAATACTGTAGACCGCGCCGATGAGGCTCACGGGCATTTCGGCATGAGTCCCGGTGCTGAAGACCTGGCCCATCATCACCAGTTTCCCGAAACGGCGTCCCCCCAGGAAGTATTCGCTGGTGCCACGGACTCTCAGGCTGGCGACCACGCCAATGGCAGCCACGATGGCAAAATAAGAAATCAGGACGAGCCAATCGGCCCGCGTGATCAGCATGAGAGCGCCTGCCCGAGGGCGATCTGTGGATTCCGTTTCATCAGCTTTTCTGCATCGGCGCGGGAGACATCTAAATACTGCGTTAGATTATGGAAACTCTTGGGCATGGTGATCGCGGAACCGACCAGATGAGAGCGATCAGGGGCGCGAGGAACCAGGTCTTCGCCAATCTCCAGCACCCATCGGCCAAAACGATAGGTTCCCGGTCCCAGAGTCAGCTGCCACGATGGCATCCGTCACCACGATGGCCCTGTCGACTCCGGTTATATCCAGATAGTTTCTGAGCGCGAAGAATGGAATGTGTGCCCCATCCGCGATAAAACATGACCACAATTGATCACTCAGGCTGAGCGCACGCTGGATGATGTTGTCATGCCGCGGCATCGTTGCGGGACAGCCGTTCCCCAGATGGGTAAACATGGTGAGCCCCGCGTCGATCGCCGCCTGTAGTTCGTCTCGGGATGCATTGGTATGACCTGCAGAAACCACAATGCCCAGGTCCGCAAGATGCCGCGTGACCCGCAGGCCGGAATCACATTCCGGAGCTAAAGTGACCAGCCGCGTCAAACCTCTCGCACTCTCCAGCAATCGCTCCATTGCCGGCAAATCGGCAGGCCTGATTGCATCGACAGGATGCGCCCCGCGATATCCCGGCTCCGGATTGATGAATGGCCCCTCGATATGAATCCCTCGAATCACTCGCCGGATAGAGGCATTGTTCTGAACCAGATCGGCCAGCCTCCGCAGACGAGCTTCCATGACCGGAAGCGACTCGGTAATTACCGTCGCAAGGATGCCTTCGACATCCTGCGCCTCCAGCCGGAGGCAGACTCGCTCAACCTCGTCAGCGTCAAGACTGTCGCTGTTGAAGTCCACGCCCGCATATCCGTTCACCTGCAGATCGAAATAACCCATGCCACCAATCCGTCCAGTTCAGCTGCCTTCCATCGCCAAACTATTGCGAAAGCCCAAAGCACATGATCGTGGAACCCACTGCGATTGCTATATATTGTTGCCCGTCCACCGAAAACGTCATCGGCGAGGTCTTGAACGTAGCATTGAGCGGAAAATGCCACAAGGTTTTCCCGTTCCGCTCGTCGACCGCTACGAAATCGCCGCTTGGATCGCCGTACAACAAAATTCCTCCAGCCGTCCCCAGCACTCCCGCTAATCGCTTACCGTCGGTCGGTCCTACCTGTGGAACTTCCCAGGTGATTTGGCCGGTATCGATATTCAGAGCACGCAGATACTTCTTGCCTGGGATTTGCTTGGGGATTACGGCTGTTGTGCTCTTCGGGGATAATTTGACATCGCACTTCTCAAGCGTCATGACGTAGTAGAGACGTGTCTCCGGACTATACGCAGTCCCATTCCAATTGGTCGCAGCTTGCGGACAAGTTTCGTTGGTATCCGGCAGGCGCACGGGGCGACCATCGGGCCCGATGCTGCTGGCCCAAGTCATCCGTTGAATGAAAGAACGGCTGGTGAGGAGCCGGCCATTGGTGCGATCGAAAACATAGAAGAAACCGTTCCGGTCCGCATGCAGAAGCAGCTTCCGATCTTCGCCCTGATATTTGGTATCGATCAGGACATTCGGCACAACGGCATCCCAATCGTGGGTATCGTGTGGGGTGAACTGGTAGTACCACTTCAATTTGCCGTCGTCCGGATTGAGAGCGAGCACGGAATCCGTATAGAGGTTGTCACCGCCCCGCTCCCGATCGTCAGAATTCGGATATGGATTCCCCGTGGCCCAATACAGCGTGTCGGTCTCCGGGTCATAGGATCCGGTAAGCCACGTTCCGCCTCCGCCATAGGTCACAGCAGAGCCCTTCCAGGTATCGAATCCCGGCTCGCCACTCGAAGGAACCGTCCAGTGACGCCAAACGCGTTCGCCAGTTTCGGCCTTATACGCTGCCAGAAGTCCCCGGATACCCCAGTCGCCGCCACCCACGCCGACGATAATCATGTCTTTGACGACCAGCGGCGCCAACGTCGCGCCATAATGCTGCCGGTCATCCGGAATCACTACTTCCCATACTGGTCGCCCGGTGGTCCGGTTTAGGGCCAACAGATGGGCATTATCTGTCAACATGAAGACCTTATCGCCAAGAATGGCGACACCGCGATTGGTGCCAAGGGCCGCATCCGACACCAGCCCCGGAGTACGCGGCCGCGCATAGCGCCACACCTCGGCGCCGGTACGCGCATCGAGCGCGTAGACCTGATTCGGCCCGGTCACATACATCATTCCATCCGCGACGATCGGAACTGTCTCCAACCCGAAGTAGCGCATATTCTCCTGGAAGTAGGGAGTATTCGGGAGAAGCTGCAACCACAGAGGAATGGAAAAGCTCCATTTCATGCCCAACTTACTTACAGTAGCCGTGTTGATCTGCGTCAGATCGCTATATCGATTGCCGCTGAGCTTTCCGTTATAAGTGAGCCATTCGCCTGGCTTGGGATTAAGAATTCTCGAAAACTCAATTCCGCCTTTGGCGGGTGATGCGGCTGCGTTTACTCCAGGCTGAACGCCGGTTAGCCGGCTCAGGTAGGCGAGAAGGTTCTGCAACTCGTCAGGGCTTGCATTGGAAGGAGGCATCAGAGATCGATTCTCCTCATCAATCTTTGCGACCCCGGCAAGCGAGAGCGTTTGTAGATCGCCCTCCAGATCCTGGAGCACAAGCGTGAAATTAGTCTTGTTGCGGGCAAATCCGCGCAACGTTTTCCCTTCCAGCGGATGCACCGTAACAAGCTGGTAACCCGGAGTTATCGCTGCTCCCGGGTTTAGTAACTTCTCGCGGATTTGTCCCAGAGTCAACCCGCGTCCCACGTCGGAAAGGTCGGGACCGACCGGCTGACCTTTGCCAAACACCATATGACAGGAAGCACACTGTCCCTTTCCCTGGAAAAACTTTTCTCCCGCTGCACGATCGCCCGGCACACCGGTTTCGGATGCCGATGAATTCAAGGATACGATCAATGCCGCTAAGCTATCCAGGGTAGGACTCGGCAGATCGAACGGCGGCATGCCGGCCGCAGGAAATCCGTTCCGGATTAGAGTGTGCAGCGATCCAACCGATCGCCCGCGCAGATTCGGATTGTCGCTGAGCCCCGGCGCCTGCTGCGATCCGCGCGCATCCACCCCATGGCATCCGGAGCAAAGCTTTAGATACGTTTGCTTGGCATCGACGCTCTGCGCGCTGCCCGCTGAAGAGGCGTTGGCGCCATCCTGCCCGCAAAGCGGCAACCGGCTCGACCCACAAGCAGCGAACAGGAGACTAACGGCCAGCATCCTGAAACGCCAACGGTATAGAGTATCGGTCGCTCGGCTCTTTGCGTTGGTCATCGATGAAGAACTCTGGGTTTATACAAGTTAGTTATACCCGAGGTCTGAGTCTTGAACGCAAGCACGCCACGCAGCGCGCTACAGGTATGATTCAATAAATAGATTAAGTTAAATATCTGAAACATAGTGACGATCTTATGAGAATCGGACTTATTGGAACGGGAGCAATTTCTCACAAGCACACACAGGCGTATCAAAACATCGGATTTCGAGTTACTGTTTGCACAAATCGTTCCGAGGAATCCGGTCGCCGATTTGCTTCGCAGTATGGCGCACAATTTGTGCCCACCTATGAGGAGGTATGCCGGCATCCCGACGTGGATATCGTCGACGTGTGTACCTATCCAGACTTTCGCCAACCGGCGGTGCGGCTCTGCGCCGATGCCGGCAAGCACATACAAGTAGAAAAACCCATTGCTACTACAGTGCGGAACGCCCGCGAGATCATCCGCATCGCGGCCGATGCGGGCATTTTGCTCAACGTCATCAGCCAGAGGCGCTTCGACGATACCAGCATCTTCCTTGCGAAGGCCATCGCAGACGGGCGGCTGGGCCGCATCCTCGAATGCGATTGCTACGTGAAGTGGTACCGTTCCCCGCAATACTATGCTCGCCCCGGGAAAGGTACGTGGGCCTGCGAAGGGGGCGGCGCGCTCATCAACCAGGCGATTCACCAGGTTGATCTGATCCGCTGGCTTGCCGGCCCGGTGCAGCAGGTAAGTGCGGACTGGCAATTGGGCGCAATTCATAGTATCGAGTCGGAAGATGTCGTCAATGCCATTCTGCGTTTTCAGTCGGGGGCGACAGGGGTGGTTCAGGCCGCCACAGCTTTCTGGCCGGGCTACAGAGAGCTTATTGAGATCCATGGCACCCGTGGGAGCACCATTGTTGCCGGCGGCAAACTGATCGCGTGGGATGTGCAGCACGACAGCGGTGATCCCGCACCGCTGGGCTCCGAAGGCGCCTCGGGGGCATCGGATCCCATGGCGATGTCGGTTGTTCCGCTCGAGCGGCAATTTCTGAATTTCGCCGACTCGATCAGCAATGGACGGAAACCGCTGGTATCGGGTGAACAAGGGCTGGCTGCTCTCCA
Organism: uncultured Acidobacteriaceae bacterium; assembly: GCA_963717225.1. Taxonomy (GTDB): domain Bacteria; phylum Acidobacteriota; class Terriglobia; order Terriglobales; family Acidobacteriaceae; genus PALSA-350. The sequence goes on from CAVQWB010000050.1 coordinate 481,814, forward strand.
GATCGTAGAACCTATTTATGATTCGTGTCGAACCGGACAAAGAATCGTCCTGGAAAACTGATTGCGAACGCCTTCGGTGACCAGGCATGAGACCGCGGGTTCTCAGTGTAGGTCCTGCGGAGTGCCGCGATCATAATTCTTGAATTCCCGCACTAAATCTATCAGCGCCGTCACGACGGCTTCGAAGACTTTCTTTCCCTTTTCCGCGGTTGCCAGGGTCGGGTCTCCAGCGACACCGGTTTTGCTAAAGCGGGTCCAGCGATCCATCAGGACGAGCGGAGACGACATCAACAAATCCATCCAGATGAAACGAGTAGGCGAGATGCCAATTTCCTTCCTGGCTTTATCCATCTGCACCCGGGCTGGATCAAGATACAGGTAAACAGACGTTTCCAGTTCGCAGGCGTGAGCCATTCCGCCCGGCTTCTCGGACTCCCGAATTTGCTCAATAGTCTCCTTCGCCAGGCTGGGCCAGATGAAAGCACCGCACAATGCGTCAGTCTCCAGGTTCGTACGCCGCGCCACGAGATCCAGGATCGGCATATTGGAGCCGTGTCCGTCGGCAAGCAGAATCCGCTTAAACCCATGGTGGGCAACGCTGCGGGTGATATCGAGGACGAAGTTCAACATGTTCTCCATGCGGATGTCGATCGTTCCCGGTAAATCCATGTGATGGGTTTCAAAACCGTAAGGGACCGGAGGTAACAGCAACATCTCTCCATCGAGACGGCGGGCCGCCTCTTCGACGATCGATCCAATGATGAAGTTGTCCACATCCAGCGGTAGATGCAGCCCATGGTCCTCCACAGACCCAATCGGCAGCACGATGACAGGCTGCTGCCGGACGAGCTCCGGTATCTCCTGCCAAGTGTAGTGTTGATAGTAGTATTTAACCCGTCCCGACATCGAGAACTCTCCTGGTAATGAACCCTGTTTCTATTGCCCAATCTGCTGAAGGTATGAACGGGTTGTCTGCTGCGTTCTACGCTCCCGCGTATGCGGTACGCAATAGAGACTTGAGCGTTTCCAGATCCCGGTGTGCGGCAACCATCACCTGATCATCCGTCTCCCGGCTCAGTGCGATCCCCTGGTTATTGGAAACGCCAGGAATCTCGTATTCCATGTGCAGGGATACAGGGCCATGAAAGCCGGTTGCGGCAACCATTTTCAGGAGTTCCGGATACTTGCACATCCCCTGTCCTAATGGACAATTCATTGCTTGCCAGCCCTTCTCCCCGGTCTTTCTCCAGACAAAATCCTTCACGCCCATCATCTTCAAACGAGGCATCACCAGATTCGCCGCGATTCTCCAACCCTCCACTCCTCCTTCCATCGCCGCGTTGTCAAGGTCGTAATAGTAGCCCGCATACCTGGGATCCAGAGTGTCCATCACCGAGGCAATATCCCAGAGCTGGCACCCGATATATCCAGCGTGATTATGAAAGCCCACCTGGACACCGTGCTTCGCCGCCAGCCCCACCAGACCCCGGAACTGCTCGCCGGCCGCGGCCAGTTCCTTGCGAACGTCGACAAATTGATAATGGTAATAACCAGGTTTCAGGAACGGAATGTGCAGTTCCGCCGCGGTGCGAATAATCGGCGCCGCGGTCGGGTCATTATCTCTTAGCAATTCCGTGGTGATCATGGGGACATCCAGACCTTCCGCGCGAATCGCCGCAACCGCCCTGGGAAGGTCTTCTGCCGCGCGCGACGGCATAACATGCCCATCCCGGCGAACCGTCAAATCGATTCCGCCGAAACCCGCGGCCTTCGCATGCTGGGCCAGCTCTTGCCATTTCAGTTGAGGAACTGATTTCGAGAAGAGGCAAAGCATGCCTCTAAATTCCCCGGTTGCACTTGCGAATGCCTGCTGAACAGGCTTCCAGGCAGCCGTGAGAGCGGCAGCCGAAGAAAGCTGCATAAACGTCCGCCTTGAAACCATCGCTCGCGTGCCCCTCTCCTTTGCGCGGTACCTTTCGTCCGTTCCTTCGTGCTTCCATCAGGACTGGAGCACTGCCATCTCCTGCCCCGGGGCCACTGCGCCGATCCCCAGACCGTTCAATCCAGAGGTATCCATCGTGCCGTCGGTCACGTGAAAGATGCCCGGGAAGCGTTTCTCCCAGCCTTTGCTCGCAGCCGGTACAAATTGCCGCGCGTTGGCTTCGATCGCCTTCACGCCAGGCACGTGAGCAGACAGGCTCGCCGATTGAATCAGTGAGGCCGCCGGACAGGTCAGATCCTGCACGCACAAAAACATTTTGTTCTTTTCCATTACCGGAGCAAGAATCATCATGTTGCTCTGCCCTTTACACGCCTTGAGCGCCGCGCCGGTATATCCCATCTCCCGCGACAGCATCAGCGCATGCAAGCCGGTGAGCGATTCATCGATGACAATCGGTTTCAGTTTTGCTGCCGCGAACATTACGTTTTGCCGATGGGTATCCAAGTCCCGGGCTGTCGGCTGCTCAACATACTGAATCCGGCCGAACCCTTCCGGAGACTTTTGCTCCACCGTGTTCAGGAAGTTGATAAGATACTCAACGTTCGGACAGCGCTCATTGAAATCGAGAGAATAGAGAAAATCGCGGACCCCACGCTTGCGCTCGGTCTCAGTAACCACCCGATCCACCGTCAGGACGCGAGCCACGTCCCAATGCAGGTCGTCCCCATCAAGCTTGATCTTGAAGTGAGTCAAGCCGTTGTAGTAAATCCACTGTGGGAGAGTTTCCGGCAGGCCGTCGTGGATAGGATGGGTAATATCCGATTCCACGATCGGATCAATGGCTGACACCAGGTGATACATCGGCATCCGGGCCTTCGGTTGCGTGGAAACGTAGTCGTTCGGATATTGCCCCTTGTACTCCGGACCAAGATAGTACGAGAGATCGCGGTTCATGAACTCTGGCCCGTAGGTCGAATAGCAATTCAACCCATGTAGTTTTCCATAGGCGTCGTGCATCGCAGCGTCGAAGGCGCTGGCCGTCACCAGGGTACAAAGCGCGGGGATTGGCTCCGGAAGCTTTTCCTCCGATGTGATTGCCTGAGCGGCTTTCAGATATTGGGGTTCCAGCACCCAGTTGAGTTCGATCGGGTGACCGAAGCCGGTGTAATTCCGGGTGATTGTGGCAATATGCTCCGCCAGCTTTTTCATCGCTGCCAGCGTAGCGTCATACGATAGCGTGCGAGAAGGGAATGACCAGGTATTCGAGAGCGGCATTTGCCCAAACCCCGCGGCGACCTTGCCCTCCTTTGATCTGACCGTGCAGACCACGTTCAGGAGAGTGATCCTGTCACTCACGATGCCACCGAATTTGATGGGAACACGGTACTTATAGTCCTTGAACGCTATGACTACTTTTTCGATGCGAATATCGGACTGACGCGGCACACTTGCCTTCAAGATTGCCGGACCGGATGCTAAGCCGGCAGTCAGGAACTTGACAAAAGTGCGTCGTCCGACGTTTCCCATGATTCCCTCACGGTTATCTCAGCAGTATAGGCGACGCTCTTTTTTCTACGGCGTCACTTCCAGTGTGGCGGTGAGCGGAACATCCGCGGAGGAGCCGCCCACCATGATATCGAAGGTACCCGGAACTACCGACCAATGCATATCGAGGCCGAGCAGCATCAGGTCCTCAGGAGTCAGCGTGAAACTGACGGTCTTGCTTTCACCGGGGCCGAGGGCAACCCGTTGGAACCCGTGCAGTTGTTGGATAGCGGTAGAGACTGGGGCAAAGCGCTCATGAGTGTACAGCTGAACCGTTTCTACCCCTGAACGGTCACCAAGGTTCTTTACCTCAACATGGACACGGGCATCGCCTCCCGGGTGGATCCGGGGCGTATCAACCACGAGATTGGCATAGCTGAATCGCGTGTAACTCAGGCCATAGCCAAACGGATAAAGTGGACTTGACGGCATGTCTACATATCCGTTGTTCTTACTCCATCCCTTCTGAACCCAAAAGACCTTCGAAGGCTTGCAATCGTAGTAAGCGGGGAGTTGGGCAGAGCTGCGAGGAATGGTAATCGGAAGCCGGCCGCTTGGATTGTAGTCGCCAAAAAGTACATCGGCGACGGCTGTGCCGCCGCGTTCCCCCGGCTCCCACGCCTCCACCAGCGCCGGGACATGGGCGGCTTCCCAACGCACGGAGAGCGGTCGTCCATTGATCAGCACCACAACCACGGGCGTACCGGTTGCAGAGACCGCTTGAACAAGGTCATCCTGGACGCCGGTAAGATCCAGGCTCGCCACATCCGAACCCTCGCCATCGGTCGCCGATCGGTCCTTCTGGTTAGTTTCATTGCGTCCGAACTGCTCGCCAATTACCACGACGGCCAAGTCCGCGCTTTTTGCGGCGTGCACCGCATCTTGAAATCCGCTCTTGTCGTCGCCAAGCACGTTCGATCCTTTGGCATAGTAGACCTTTGTCTGCGGACCAACTTTTTCCTTGATTCCCTGCAGCACGGTAACCACCGGCTGAAGAACCTTCCTCGTGGTGTAATCCCCTAACTGATTCGAGCTGCTATCTGCGTCGGGCCCAATCACGGCAATCGATTTAAGATTTTTTTTCAAAGGCAGAAGATTCTGCTCGTTCTTGAGGAGCACGATTCCTTCTCGAGCGACAGCGAGGGCAAGATCCTGATGCTGCTGAGAATGCACGATGCGCACGGCCTGGTTCGGGTCTACGTACGGATGCTCAAATAGTCCCAGGCGAAACTTCTCTTTCAGGACACGTCGTACGGACCGGTTGACAAGGGCAACCGGCACCCGCCCTTCTTCGACATTCTGCACGAGAGGACCCATATAAGCGGGCTCATACGTAATGTTTAGATCCACGCCGGCTTGTAACGCCAGGGCCCCGGCTTCTTTTTGTGTAGGGACGATCCCCTCATCGATGAGCGTCTGAAATCCGTACCCTTCACTATCCACTAAGCCATCGAAGCCCAGTTCCTGGCGCAATACTTCGGTGAGCCATTTTCGAGAGGCGTGCGCTGGTTCGTCATCAATCTCCGGATAGCCCGCCATGACCCCGAGAGCCCCGGACTTCGTAATGCCGGCACGCCATGGAGCCAGGAAATCTTCGCGGAGCATCCGTTCCGACAATTCGATGGCTCCTCTCTCTAAGCCACTCACAGGTTCGCTTTGCGTGGGGAAGTCGGTAAGGACGGCCCCGACCTTGTCTGGAGCACTCACGTCGTAGCCTTGCGCGCCCTGGACAATGCTCTCTGCCAACTTCGAGTAGAGGTAGGGATCTTCGCTGTAGGCTTCGGCGTTTCGGCCCATTCTAGGATCCCGGTCCAGTTCCATCACCAAAGTAGAGAGCAGGTGAATGCCAACCGCTCTTGCCTCCTGAGCCGCCGCCGAGTAAACCGATTTGGTCAAATCCGGGTCAAACGTACTGCCAATCGCCAGCCCCTCCGGAAAAATAGTCGCCCCTGCGAACATGGCTCCGTGGGTCCCTTCCTCGTCTTCAAGCAGAGGGATCTTCAGGCGTGTTTGGGTAAGAGCAATCTTCTGGAGCTCGTTGAAATAGTTCGCTTGCTGGAGAGTGCCTTCCTCCAAAATATTGTCGGCCAGAGTAAAGAATCCGCTGCCCGGCCCAATCTCGCTGGTATAGGTTCCCGCGGCAAATCGTCTGCATGCTTGCATCTTGCTTGGAATATCGTTCCCAAGATCGCTCACATAGACGCAGGGAAGGTTAAGCTGGCCGATTTTTTCCTTCAGCGTCATCCTGCCGAGAAGATCTTCCACCCGCCGGTCGACCGGCTGATGGGGATCGAGATATGCGGCAGTCTCGGTGGTCGATTGCGAACGAACAAGCACGGATCCAACCACGATCGGAACGGCTGCAAAAACGAATACCGGGAAGGGCCTTAGCAAGCGCATAGAAGCCTCACACCGCTTTGTTCTTTTCACTCGTCGGTATCAAGGACTGCAAATTGAATCGTTAGCGATTCGACCAACCGCTACGACTGAAGCCGCAGGCCCGAATACTTTTCTACCTTATCCAGATTGATCGAAATACCGAGCCCTGGCCCAGATGGAACGGGGAGCATGCCGTCGGAATCCAACTTCCAGGGAACCTCCACAATATCGTCGATGAAGGGGGAACCTGTGAGGTATTCCACGAGATCGGAGCCTGGACACGCAGAAGCCAAATGAAGGTCGGACGCTAATCCCAGGGCCGTATTCCAGCCGTGGGGAACAAATTGGACCCCGTGATCATGCGCCATCCAGGCGATTCTTCTCTCCTCGCTTATGCCCCCGACCTTGGTTACGTCTGGCTGCACGATATCGAAGGCGCCCTTTTGAATCCATGGAACGAATGACTGACGGCGGGTCAGAACTTCGCCGCCGGCGATCGGTAAGCGGGCGTTACTCCTCAGCAGCACGTAGTCGGCTAGATTGTCCGGGGCCAACGGCTCTTCAAACCATTTCACGCCGTACTCAGCCAGCATATCGGCAGTCCGCAGGGCCCACTTATATCCTTGTTGCCAGAAGGCATCGCTCGCACCAGCATCCACCATGAGCAGGGCATCGTCGCTGACTGCCTCGCGAGCAGCGCGAACGATCTGTTCATCCAGAAGATTGCTTCGCCGTCCAAACGGACCCCAGCCGATCTTGAAGGCACGAAAACCCTGGGCCTGGACAGCATGCAAGTGTGCGGCCAGTGGCTGAGGCTCCTGCATAAGGAGCGAGGCGTAGGGAAGAACCCGCTCCCGATAACGTCCACCGAGAAGCCTGCTAACCGGTTGGCCGGTGGTTTTGCCGAGGATGTCCCAGAGGGCGATGTTGATCCCGCTGATGGCATGGGTGACGCTTCCGCCGCGTCCCATCCAGAACGTATTCGCGTGAAGTTTTTCCGTAACGCGTTCCGGCTCCAGGGCATTTTCTCCGATCAGCAGCGGCTCCAAAATGCGCAAGGCCCCTTCTACCAGCCGGTCGTTGGTAAACGACGAGCCCCATCCGGTGATCCCTTGATCGGTATAAACGACGATCAAGGTATGGATACAATCGTCGGACTTTATTTCGTTGGCCCACCCGCCTTCCGGCGTACTCCCACGCAGGCCTGCCGCTTTGATCGCTGTTATCTTTATCATTCCCTTCCGTTCTGGATCCTGTCCGGTGGAACGTTGGCACCGCGCAGCACGGTCCGGCCTATACCAACAAGACCGCCTTGATCACCGCCTGCTCACGGTTGCGCACCAGATTGAAGGCTGCCTGCCCCTCTTCAAGAGGGAGCCGGTGGGTGATCAACTTTCTCAGATTCAATGCCCCAGAGGTTACGAGAGCGATCACATCCTCCCAACCGTTTCGGTCGCTTTGCGCTCCTACGACCGTGAGGTCCTTCAAGACAAGTTGATTCAGGTCGAGATGATCGATTGCATGCTCGTAGACACCATAGAGCAAAATGCGGCCGCCTGGCCGCACAACCTTGAACGCATGCCGTGTGCTTTTCGCCGTACCGGCGCAGTCCACAACCACATCGAACATTTCCCCCGATTCGTTCCCCAACTCAGCACCCGAGCCCCTCTCGGCTGCGGGCAGATAAACATTGGCGATTCCGATAGCCTGCGCAGCATCCAGCCGGCTTTTCAGCAGGTCGCTTAAAACAATATGAGCAGCTCCAAGGATCCGTGCCACCTGGCATGCAATGAGCCCTATCGGGCCGGCGCCCAGCACCAGAACGCAATCGCCCTTCTCGATACGACAATTGCGGACCGCGTTGTAGACTTCCATATCCAGAATCGCCGCCTCTTCGAATGAGACAGAATCGGCGATACGATAAACATTGTGGTGCGGCACGACAAGATACTCCTGGCAGCCGCCATCTCTGCTGATTCCGAATTCAAATCCTTCGGCGCAGAATTGGGGACTACCTCTTTTGCAGCGAGGGCAATGACCGCAACCGACAACCGCGTCCAGGGTGACCCGATCACCCTGGCGAACATTCGTCACCCTGCTTCCTACCGCGGCGATCTCCCCGGAAACTTCGTGGCCCAGGATCATCGGAGGCTTTGCCGACGGAATCGCCCCATTCATGATGTGGATGTCTGTGCCGCAAATTCCGACGGCCCTCACCTTCAACAGCACTTCATCTTCGCCCGGACCAGGCGGAGGGCCCGGTACGTGTTCCATCCGCAGCTCTACCCCACCGCGCCAAACAAGTCTCTTCATCGAATTCATCCAGAGCGATACTAGACGGCCCCTTTTTGCTTGTAAAGTTCTTTTACGAATAAAGAAGGCTAAGTATGTTTAAATTCGTTCTTCGGTGTCGTAGTTTCCTTGATTACGTTTGTATCTTATCGAGGTCGAAGGCCGCGGAAGAGCTGCTTCAACGCGATGCGCGCTTTTTCCGTTCAGGCGCTTTGAGAAATGCTTGCGCGAGCGCCCTTTCTACGACCAGGATGGTTGCCCCCAGAGCCCATTCCTTTTCCCCAAGTCTTGAAATTCGTATCTGAACCTGATTGACGTCCTGCATCATGGCTCGCTGGTGAACGACACGTTCAATTTCTGGAAGAAGAAAGTCCCCAACGGCAGACGCAACACCTCCGCCGATCACAATTAACTCGGGATTCAGGAGATTCACCAGTCCAACGATGCTGCGGCCTAAATGCGCACCGGCTTCCGATAGCAGTCGCGCGGTAAAGCGGTCGCCCGTTCTAGCGGCTTGGCCGAGCATCTCGACCGAAACACTCCGCGCATCTCCCTGCGCGATCTCCATCAAAGTGTTGCTCAGGCCGGCCGACAAACCGTGCCGCGCTTTCCGGATGAGGGTAGAGGCCGAAACCAGAGTTTCCAGGCAACCGCGATTGCCGCAGGAGCAAAGGCGGCCATTTTCGAAAGCCGTAATATGGCCGAACTCGCCGGCAAATCCTCCAGCCCCCGAGTACAGGCGCCCATCCAGGAAGAGGGCCGCGCCTATCCCCGCACCGACTGCGATGTATATGAAATTTTTCGCGGCGTCCGCGCCACCGAGCCTATATTCGGCGAATGCCCGGGTACGCGAAGTATCTTCGAGTTGCACTAGAGTCTTGTATCGGTCTTCCAACATCTTTTTGACCGGGACGTTCATCCAGAGGGGGAGTTTCGGCCAGAAGATCATGACCCCCGTGCTACGTTCTACAATTCCGGAGACGCCGATCCCGATACCATTCAAGTCTGAGTACTTGAGCTTCGATTTCTGCAGCATGTGATCGATAAGATTCATCAGACGACGCATCGCGACTTCAGGGCCTTCATTGGCGTGGCTTCTGTCCTTGGTGTACTCAATCAAATTCCCCTTGAAATCTGTCAGGGCGATTCGAACATTGACACTCCCGAGATGCACGCCAATCAAGCGGCCAAAATCGTGTCGCAGCGAAAGCAGCGTCGGCCGCCGGCCACCGGTTGAATCGCCGTGACCGGCTTCAGCGATGAAACGTCCAGCGAGCAGACTGTCACAGATCTTCGAAACGAGGAATGGACTAGCGCCGGCCTTCTCTGCGACCTGAGAACGGGAGATGTAACCGTGGACGCGAACAAGTTGTAAGATCTCCAGGCTGTTGAGATGCGATAGCCGCATTCTTGGCATTGACAGTGCTGTCCTCTCGGTACCTTCGTTGTTGATTACTTTCACCAAGGCGTGGGAATTTCCCATGAATCCGTTGGCCGGAGAAGAGTCTTATGCGGCGCGGTCAAGCGCGTCGATGCGCCTCAGAACGCAACCATGAACGCGATAACATGATAAAGTACCACAATCGACCTGGATTTTCCGCAAACTTTATATTGACCTCAGGCGAAGTCCTTGCTACAAAAGGCTGATCGAAGGATCTTTTTTCCGGGATGCAAAGCTTTGGAGACAGAAGGACCCATGGCAGCGATCTTCGGAACACCACCCAATGCATTTTTCTCTTTGGCGAGTCAGCCAGACTTTGTGATGGGTATTGCGGTTAAGCCGCCCTAAAACCGATTCGTGAAACGAAAGCTTAGCCGAAAACTCAACGATTGAGACGCGCTGAGCGCGACGTCTGGAAACTTCCCTCATACGAGTTTTATGCCGTGAGACCGACACCGGAGTCGAAGCCGAAATGCCGCAGACTTTTCGAGTTTCCCTCCGCAACCGGGTGTTGCTTCTTGTAACGTTAGCCTCAGGTATCACCTATCTGGACAGAGTTTGCCTTTCTGCGGCCGCTCCCGCGATCATGCGCGACCTGCGGCTATCCAGCATACAGATGGGATACGCCTTCAGCGTGTTCTCTTTGGCCTATGGGGTCTTTGAGATCCCGATGGGTTGGCTTGGCGACCGCCTGGGGCAGCGCAAGATGATTACCCGGATCGTAGCCTGTTGGTCTGCCTTCACCGCGCTGACCGGGATGGTGGGAGGATATCTGGGGCTGCTTGCGGTGAGGTTCGCCTTCGGTGCGGCAGAAGCCGGCGCATTTCCTTCGATGGCAGCCGCTCTTGCACGATGGTTTCGCATCACCGATCGTGCCCGAGCGACCGGCACTATGTGGATGGGCACGCGACTCGGAGCGGCGATTGGAATCCCGCTCGCCACTCTGATCATGGGTTGGTTCGGCTGGCGACTCACCTTCGCGTTCTTCGGCGCTATCGGGGGAATCTGGTGCATTTTCTTTTGGCGCTGGTATCGGGATAATCCTGCCCGGCATCCAGCGCTTGGTCCCTCGGATCTCATTTACCTTGGCCACAATGCGGATCTGCCCAGCGGCCCCGGAGCCGCCGATACACCGTGGAAGCGCTTGTTCACGAGCGCAAATTTATGGTTCTTCTTCTGGATGTATTTCGCGTCGTCGTATGGATTTTGGTTTTTGCTGACCTGGCTACCGACCTATCTCATCCAGCGGTATCAGGTCTCGGCACAAGCATCCGGCCTTTATGCAGCACTTCCGTTAGCTGCGGGTGCGGCGAGCAACGTCATCGGCGGAACTTTATCTGATTGGCTCGTGCGGCGTTTCAGCAGCCCGCTGTGGGGTAGGCGCCTAGTAGGACTAGGAGGGTATTTGATGGCGGGAGCCGGCTTCGCGGCAGCCGCCTTCATGCAAAGTCCGTTCGGGGCAATTGTCTGTCTGATGTTCGCTGACTTCGGTATGGATCTCGCGGTGCCGGTCGCCTGGGCCGGCTGTTTAGAGGTCGGGGGAAGTCTCGGCGGCACCACGTCGGCCTTCATGAACACCGGGTCGACCATCTCCGCATTTATCTCTCCCCTGGCTGCCGCTTGGATGTTTACCCGATTCGGGTCGTTTCAAGCCATGCTGATGAGTGCCGGCGCTGTTTATTTGATCGCCAGTCTTCTATGGTTGAAAATTGACCCAACGCAATCATTGGACGCCTAATGATGAAAGGGCAGGTTGTTGAATCGGAGCCCGCCCACTCCCAACTCGGGCGAAGACCTGAAGAAAAAGAGTGTGGTGACGACCCAATCCTGGTTGAGGCGGAGTCGAGCAGCATCGGCAGTGATCAATACCGCGTCGACCAAATCGATTGGTTCCCTCAGCCATGCTGAAGAAGCCCTTTTGCATGCCGGTGCGTCCACCATACGGGAGGACCACGACCACACTTCCGTCGGAGCTATTCCAGACCTTGTCGCTGTATTTTCTGATGAGCGACCGCCTGACTCCGAAGAAGGTGTATAAGTCACTTCTTACTTCGCTTCGCAGTTGCTTTGGGGCGAACGTGATTCTGAGTGTACTCGGAGGCTTCGACACGCTGTTGTAGCTGGCGCGAAATCGCGGCAACTGCGAGTTGCAGCTTTTCGACTACAGGAGAGTCTTTGCGAGGATTAAAACGAGAACTCGGACCGGAGATACTTAATGCCGCAATGGCCGTATCCGCTGAACCAAGAATTGGCGCCGCGACGCATGTAGCTGAAATCGATGTCTCCCCCTTATCGAATGCAAATCCACGATGCCGGGCTTTCTGCGCTTCGGCGATAAATCGAGTTGGATCAGTGATTGTGTTCGGTGTAAGCATCTGCAGTTTTCGGCCGCCGATGAGGCTGTGCACAACCTCTGGAGTGGCATACGCGAGCAGGACCTTACCCAAGGCGCTGGCATGAACCTGTACCGAAGATCCGGGCTTCTCACTGAATCGCAGCGCATACTCGCTCGGAGCCACTTCGATGTACTCAACTTTGTCCAGGCGCAAAACTCCTAAGTTGACCGTTTCCCCAAATTCATCACGTAGATGCAACATATAAGGCAAAGCGACACGGCGAATCGTTTCCGACGTAGCCTGCTCATTGGCCAGCGTCGCCAATCTATTTGTCACGGAGTACTTGCCCTTACGCCGTAGGACATAGCCGAGTTCAAGAAGCGTAGCCAATATTCGAAAGACGGTTGATTTAGCGACGCCGGTTTTTTGCGTGACCTCATTGAGGCCAAGGCCATCAGTCTTTGAAAGCTCATCGAGTATCCGGAAAGTACTCAGGACGACCGGGACACTGTATCGCCCGACTTCAACCTCTTTCGTCAGCGCTCGAGTCTTAGGCGGATCTTTTCTCAAACTCACGACGTTCTCCATTTGCTTTCGCCCCCGGATTGTACCAAAAGCTAATGCTCGATATTGTCGCGTGAACGAGCGCTGGCTTCTGACACTCGACTGACGAAGAGCATTTCAACCGTGGTTCAACGAACCGTGTGATGCAGAGGTTGGGTCCGCCCAGTATTAAATTCCGGATCGAGCTTCACCAGGCGAAGGGCAGAAAAGAACTGTATCGAATCGGTCCCAAGTATAGAATCGTATCTGATTTACCAGCATGTTCGGAGCCAATCATTTGACAAAGATCCCGGCCGTTTCAGATGTGAGAGGAAAGCTCGAGAGCAGTGGAGCTTCCGCGCTTGATAAGGGCATCCCCTTTGACTTTAGGTTCGGCTCAGTGGCTGCCTCGCAGGCGAGTGTGAATATTCTCGACGAGGCGATGCATTTCCCACTGCTGGTTCTCAAAGACTCTGCGCTTGCATACAACATCGCGGCGATGGCCGCCTGGTGCGCCGTAAACAACTTCCTCATCTCCCCGCACGGTAAGACTACGATGACGCCGCGCATTTTTGAGCGTCAGATCGCGGCCGGCGCCTGGGCGGTCACCGTGGCAACGGCATCGCAAGCCGCTATCTGCGCCGAGATGGGCGTCAAGCGCATCCTGATCGCGAACCAGGTTGTAGGCCGTGCGAACATTCGATCCCTGGCTGCGATGATGAACGCCGATAGTGCGCTCGAGATCCTATGCCTGGTTGACAGCATGGACGGAATCGAGCTCCTTACTTCGGAGTGGCAGTCTGCCGGCGTTGATCGTCCCATCGGGGTCTTCGTAGAGATGGGCCACTTGGGTTGGCGGACAGGCGCCAGATCGCTGGAGTCCGCACTGGAGCTGTGCGCCGAAACGAGCAAGCATCCCCGGACCTTGTCCTTCCGCGGCATCGAAGGCTTTGAGGGCCTCGCACATGCGGCGCAGTCCGAAGAGGAGGGAAGACAGGCAGCAGGGTTTCTGGCCGACGTGGCTGCGTTCGGAAAGGCTCTGCAAGACAAGTTCCCGACCCGCAAGGGTCCGCTGCTCTTAAGCGTAGGCGGAAGCGGCTTTCTGGATGCGGTATGGGAGTTCAGCCGGCAGATGCAGAGGCACTTTCAGATTGTGATACGAAGCGGCTGCTACGTTACCCACGACCACGGTTATTACGCCCGCAAACTGGTCGCCGCCCACCAACGTTCCAAGGGCAGTGCGAAGCTGCCCACGTTCAGAGCGGCCCTCGAGCTATGGTCACTCGTACAGTCGAAGCCTGAAGAAGGGTTAGCCATCTTGAACTTCGGTAAAAGAGACTGCTCTTATGACGTGGAGTTACCAGTCCCCCTTTTCGCGCGAAGCCGCAAAGCTACGACGCCACACGTCGACTTGAAGAATGCAACGGTGTTCGAGTGCAATGATCAGCATGCCTACCTGAAAGGCCCGGGTATCGAGCAGCTGAAGGTAGGCGACCAGGTCTGCTGCGGGATATCGCATCCGTGTACCGCCTTCGATAAATGGAGGGTCTTGCCGCTTGTCGATGACTCATACAACCTGCTCGATATCTATCGGACCTATTTCTAATTAATCCGTCACGCATCGTCGAAGGATGCATTCGAAGACCTCACGGCAGCTCACCAGGAAAGGAAACCTCCGTCGAGCACAAGCGCCTGGCCATTCATGTAATCGGACGCAGCGGAGGCCATATAGACTATCGTAGCCTCAAGCTCCTCAAGTTTCCCCATGCGGGCCATCGGCACCTTCGCCAGCAGTCTTTTCCCCAACTCTACGTCTTGCTCAAAGGCCCAGATCGTCTGATCAGAGCGGAAAAATCCCGGCGCCAGGGCGATGACGTGCAGCCCTCGGGGCGCCCATTCGACAGCTAGCTCACGGGTGAGGCCAAGCACTGCAGCCTTGCTGGCAACGTACGATGCCTGAGAGATGCAGCTCGAAGCGCTGATGCCGTACATCGAGGCAATATTGATGATCTTGCCGGCGCCGGATCGCAGCATATGGCGCGCGGCGCTCTGCGCGCAATAGAACAAGCCGGTGAGATTGGTATCGATGACGCTTTGCCATTGTGTAGACGACATTACCTCGGCTTCGGCCACGGCCGAGATACCAGCATTGTTGACCAGGAGATCCAGATGGCCAAACTCGCTAATGGCGCGTTCCACCATGGCTTCGGAGTCCTTGACCCGCGCTACATCGGCCTTGAAGGGAATTACCTTTCCGCCATATTGCTCGAGGTCAGACGCGACGAGTTTCAATCGGTCCAGGTCGCGGGCGATAATCACGAGGTTGCAATCTGCCTTGGCCAATCCGCGTGCAAAGCTGATACCCAGGCCACGCGAAGCGCCCGTTACGAGTGCGGTTTTGCCCGAGAGGTCGAATTGTGACAAAAGACTTGGATGCATAGCTAGTAAGTAATCGTAACCGGTTCGCGCACTTTTGCGCTTTCCATAATTGCGAGAATTACCTTCGAGACCCGGACTCCGTCTTGTAATGATACCTCGGGCTGTTTTCCATCGGCCACGCAGTCGACAAAGTGCTTGATGCTTTCATGTACAAAGCCGACATACTTGCCACGGATGAGCGGGCCATCGAGTACGTCTGGTCGATCGCTCACGTTTGCAAGATACCTCTCAATCAACTGGTTATGGGTCAGGTCCATATTAAACATCCCCTTGCTGCCGAGGACGTTGACTTTGAAGTCATTCAGCTGCGGGCTGGAATTCGGCATGATCCAGTGGTTCTCCATGGTTGCGATCGCACCGTTGCGGAATTCCAGGATGGTCTGGTAGATATCCGGGACATCAACCCCATGAGCGCTTAACACTCCGGAACGGGACACTGAGTACACGCGAACGATTTCGTCCTGGAAGAGATATCGCAGCGTATCGATCGCGTGGCTCCCAAGGAACCATAAGATTGAGCTCTTGGCCGACCACGAGAGCATTTTAAGGGGTATGGAGAGAGGGTTGTTCAGTCGCAGATAAGCCGACACCATTTCTCCCAGCAGACCTTGCTCGATATCGTTCCTTGCCACCACCAGAGGTGGACTCCAGCGGCAATGAAAGTCGACCATGAATTTTATGCCGGCCCGGGTGACGGCCTCGGCGATTTTATCGAGATCCTCATACGTGGTGGCCAGAGGCTTTTCGACAATGATGTGTTTGCCGGCGCGGGCGGCATCCTCAATGACCTCTCGATGCGCAAAATCCGGAGTAACCACGGCGACTGCATCAATTTCAGCCTCGCCCAACATCTTCCGGTAGTCGGTATAGACTTGCTTCACGCCAAAGTGCGTTGCCGCCTGGCGTGCGCGGTCTTCATTGAGATCGCATACCGCGGCCAGGCACGCACGGGGATATGCGGTATAGGTATCGGCATGGACCTTGCCCCATGTGCCAGCGCCGATCAGTCCGAATTTGACTCGCTCCATGAGAGGGCTCCCTCCGAATGATGAGTCTGGATCCTATTGCCATTCATCGGCCTGAATCAGGCGGGGTGTCCGCCGGAATCCGCGCGTCTGAACAGCAAGATAGATGATGCCAACAAGAAGCCAGATACTGCCGGCAATGAGTGAAGGCGTGGGCAAGCTAACCCAAATGGTGAAGCAGCAGAGTAACCCGAGTATGGGGACGACGGCATGGCTCCAGTGTCTCTCGGGGTCTTTGAGCGAGTGAAGCGCTGCGGCCAGGTTGACCCCGATGAATGCCAGAAATGCGCCGAAATTGAGGAGTTCTGCAGCGCGCTCATAAGAGAGAAAGAGCGATCCGGCGAAGGCAAAGATTCCAATGAGCAAGGTGTTCAACGCGGGAATGGTTGTTCTGGGATTGAGCCGGCCAAGCGCCTTAGGCAGCACTCCTTCCCGGCCCATGCTGTACATCAGACGTGCTGCGCTCGCTTGTCCAGTAAAAGCAGTGCCGAAGCAGGAGAGAACAAGCACTGCGGCCATCGCTTCGAAAAGAGTAGCCCCGCCGATTCTTCGTGTAACGTCGAGAAAAGCAGTGTCCAGGTTGGGAAATGAGTTGTAGTCAGGCCAGACCCGTTGCGCGAGATATGACTCCGCTCCACTCAGGAAACCGGTCACGACGCAGACGATCACGGTCGCCAAGGGAACCGTGCGTTTCGGATTGACCGTCTCCTCGGCAAGAGTAGTAACACCGTCAAATCCGATATAGGTCAGAGCTGCGAGAGAGGTTGCCGTGAGAACCGTGTTCCACCGAAATGTGTGAGGATTATAGAGCGGCTCAAGGCTCAACAATCCGGGCGAGCCTGCCGCTCGAAGCAGGTAGCGTACACCGAGGATGAAGAACACGGCAATGACCAGGCACATGATCGTCATCAGGATGTTATTCGTGTTCTTGGTGTAGCCAATGCCCCGCAGATTGAGAAGCGTGATTCCGATGGCAACGATCGCTGCCCACAATTCATTCGGAATGAGGGGGAAAACGCGGTGCATGGTCAGTGATACGTAGATCACGTTGACGATGGGAATGATGAAGTAGTCGAGCAGCATCACCCATCCGGCAAGAAAACCAAAATGCGGGTTCAGGCCTCTGCTGACATAGGTATAGGCGGAACCTGAGGTGGGATACACGGTCGCCATTCGGCCATAGCTTACCGCTGTAAGGGTCATGGCAAACATGGCAAGCAGGATCGAAGTCACAGCATGTCCACCTGACATGCGTGTGACGAGACCATAGATGCCGACGCAGGCTATCGGTTGAATGAGAACAATGCCGTAGAAGATCAGGTCCTGCAGCGTTAGCACGCGGCGGAATCGCTGCTTGCCGGCACCCCCTGTCAGCGGCTGATCGCGATCGGTATCTGCCTGCGTCATCGCGGATCCTGTTGGGGTGCGACGCTGCTGTCCGAAGTCAACATACTGGAAAATCTTCTCCGCGCATACGAAACTGCTGACAAACTCTTCTGTTCAATCTATCGCAAGTGCCGAGTCGATCGAGTGGGCAATGGCAGCTGGGTTCACGAGTGTACGGTGCGACCCCTGCCAGGCGCGAACTCACTGTTTCTCTATTGAGACACAATTCTTCCTATTGACTCTGATCCGGAGTCGCTATAATCTGTCAGTCATTCCTGTTTGTCAAGCCAGAATCGAGGTGCTCTTTGATTGAACGGCCTGAATTGACCGGTTCGCCTGACGCTCAGGGTCCATACTCTCCGGTTGTCCGCGTTGCCGGACTACGGTTTGTATCCGGGCAAGGGCCGACCGATCCGGCAACCAATGAGTTTGTCCTGGGTTGCATTCAGGAGCAGACACGGCTTACGATCGCGAACATTCGCAATATCCTGGTGAGTTGCGGAAGCAGTCTCGCCAGCGTAGTCAAATGCTCGGTGTTTCTCTCCGAGGCAAACGACTTTGGCGCGATGAATCAAGTCTACGTAGAATACTTCGGGGCGGCGAAGCCGGCTCGGACCACGGTGGCGGCGACTCTTGTACAGCCCGGTATGAAGATCGAGTTAGACTGCATTGCCTGGGCTCCCAAGAAATAAATCATGCGATGGGATTGAGAATGGCGGATCGATTGGTCCTTAAGAACGGAAGCGTGATCGATGGTATCGGAACTCCCGCCGTTTTATCTGACCTACTGATCGAAGATGGCCGAATTCAGGAGTTGGGTCAGTTCAAGAACGTTGCCGACGCTATTGAGATCGATTGCAGCGGGCTGGTTGTAGCTCCCGGGTTTATTGATGTGCACAGTCACTCTGATTTGCAGGTGCTGGAAAACCGCCAGGAAAAGCTTCTGCAAGGAGTGACCACTGAGATCGTAGGGAACTGCGGGTTCTCTGCATTTCCAGCGGCGCGCGGACCGCAGTTCCTTGAATGAGTTTGCCGGTGGCATCTTCTGCGCCGACAACGGATGGGGTTGGAGCAGCGCCAAAGAGTATCTCGTGGCGACGGGCGGTTCTTCCAGCTCTGCGACGGTTCACTCTCTCGTTGGCCACGGCTCTCTTCGAATTGCGGAAGTAGGACTGCGGCAGGGGTCCTTGGAAGAGCACCACGTGCTGGCAATGGAGGAGACTCTCTCGGCCTGTTTGTCTGAGGGCGCCGTGGGCTTGTCCACCGGGCTAATGTACGCACCCGGTTCCAGTGCCCCCTCGTCGGAACTAGAGCGGCTCTGCCGCGTGGTTGCCCGGCAGGATAAGGTGTATGCGACGCACATGCGGAGTTATTTTGGAGACATTCTGGATTCCATTGCCGAGCAACTGGAACTGGCTCGCCGCACCGGCTGCCGTCTGCAGATCTCGCACTTACTGATCGCAGGGCGCAGGAACTGGCATTTACAGGCACCGGTGATGGATATGATTGAGGCCGCTCATGCCTCTGGAATCGACCTTGCCTTCGATTGCTATCCCTATTTGGCGGGAAGCACTGTGCTCACCCAGACCCTGCCGCAGTGGTGTCTTGAAGGCGGGGTTGACGGATTGCTCGCTCGGTTAGAGGATGCTGCCACACGCGCTCGTATCGCGGCAGAGACAACTGACAGTCTGGTTTGGGATTGGAAAGATATCTTCATTTCCGCAGTCGCTTCCGAGGCCAACGCACAGTGGATTGGTAAGGATCTGGCCACCATCGCGGCCTCAAAGGAAGAGAAACCGATAGATGTGCTGCTCGACCTGCTCATCGAAGAGCGGGCGCAGGTCAATATGATCTCATTCAATCAAAGCGAAGAGAATCTGCGCCAGACCCTGCGCCATCCGCTCGCCATGATCATCAGCGACGGTTTCTATGTGAGGGGCCGTCCGCATCCCCGTTTGCATGGCACCTTCCCCACTTTTTTGGGAAAGTTCGTGCGCGAACAGAAACTGATGTCTTTGCCCGAGGCGATCCGTAAGATCACCTCCGCTCCCGCGCAACGGTTCGGACTAAAAAATCGCGGACGCATCACAAAGGGCTACAGTGCCGACATCACGGTGTTCGATGCGGGCAGGATCGATAGTGATGCGAGCTACGACAACCCAGAGACGGCTCCCAAAGGCCTGCACCTGATTCTTCGTGAAGGGAAAACTGTTTTCGGCGCAAGCAGCAGCGGTAACTCGCTCGCTCGCGCCAATTAATTTGCCTTCCTTTGAGCTAAACGCGGCACCCTCGTTTCCGCCTGGTTGATCTTCAGGCATGGTCGAAATCGAGGTTAATCCGGAGACGATTGCGATAAGCACATACAGGCATCTTCTTCGCTTTACGTACCGGGATTGGCTTTGGTTCAGGACAACAGCAGAACTCGCCTCACAGCCTGTTTTCCTAATGAATTATCTTGACTTCTATAGAGAGCATTGATATCTACAGGTTCATGAAATGACGTTTGGGAAACCACCTATGCACATGCGAGCGTTCGAGAGATCAGCTGTGCGAATGCTCCCTAAGCGACTGGAGAAGTAGGTGAAGAGACAAGCCAGACCTCTGATTGATCTTCGCAAACACAAGCCTAAGGACTGCAAAGCAGGCGTAGTTGGCCTGGGTCTTATGGGGACCAGCATCACAGCCTGCCTGCTAGCGGCCGGACACCCGGTGACCGGCCTTGAAAAAGACGGGATCCGCCGGCGAGCGGTAAAGAGCCGCGTACTCGCCTCGCTGAAAAAGCTGGCGAAAGAACATCTTCTGAACGGCGATCCCGATGCGCTCATCCGAAACCTCATCGTATCCTCCGCTTACTCCGATCTTGCTGATGCAGTTCTCGTTGTCGAATCAATCACAGAAAGTCTCAATAGAAAAGTAGAGGTCTTGCTTAATCTTGAAGCAGTCGTTTCTCCACGAACGCTGATCGGCACCAATACATCGGCGATCCCGATCACGCAGATTCAAAGAAAGATGTCGTACCCGGGCAGAGCTTTGGGAATGCACTGGGATGAACCAGCGCATGTGACCGTTTTTATGGAGATTATCCAGGGCAAGCTGACTTCGCCCGCCTACTTCGACCTGGCGGGAAAGATCTCAGAGGAGTGGTGGGGCAAGCAGCCGTCACGCGTCCGCAAGGACTATAAGGGTTTTATTACGAATCGAATTTCCTACGCAATGTACCGGGAAGCGTGCCACCTGGTGGATTCTGGAGTAGCAACGATTGAAGACGTGGACCGGTCGATGAGGAACGACGTGGGGTGGTGGATGGGACTGGTCGGCCCGTTTCGCTATATGGACCTGATGGGCGTTCGCGCTTACGAAACGGTCATGCGCGATCTTTTGCCGGATCTGAATTGCGGTAAAAGCATTCCGCCGGCGATGCGCAAAGCCACCAGGGGTGGAGGCAACGGAAGCTCCAATGGCAAGGGTTTCTATCGGTATACACCTGGCCAGGCAAAGCAATGGGAGAAGCGATTTCTTGAATATACCTATGAGATGCGCCGCCTGACAGCGAAGTATGCCGCCCTAGATAGCTGAAGCATCTGCCCTGCATGGGACGCACTCAAGCTAGAAGAGCGGGGGGATGCAGAAGGGGTGTATCCGGATTGCAAATTCCACCGGAGACATATCGTGGTCGTTGTTTGCTGCATGTGTTGATGAGAACCGCACTTCACAAAGTTGACTTGGTTGGATCGTGCTCAGAGAGGAAATAGTGAACCGGAGAGAATTCTTCAAACGAAACGCGCTCGCGGGAATGGCATTGGGCCTGGACGCTTATGCCCTTGGCGAACCGCCGGCACCGGCAAAACTTTCGCCATTGGAATCTGCCACGCTCGTACCAGAACATTTTGGGCAGGTGGACTTGGGTCCGAATGACCAACTCTCGAAGGTTGGTTTTGCGGAACGCGACATTACGCCCGATGTGGGCATGGAATATCCAGGTAATTATTTTCCAACCTATTTGACGGCATTTCATGATGCATGCAAGGTGCGCGCCGCGGTCTTCGATGACGGCAGAATGCGAGTGGCGCTGGTTGGCACCGATTCGGTTATGATCCCGGGAAATGTCGTTGCGGAGGCTCGAAAGCATATTCAGCAGCGCTGCGGCATCGCTCCAGAATCCGTAATGGTGGGCGCTGCGCACAACCATTCAGGGGGGCCGGTTGTGGGTGAACCGGGTCAATATGACCAGGCCTCCGAATTCATACAAAATCTGAACAAGGAATCGCCGCACGCGAGCCCAGGCTACCTCAAACTGGTGGCCGAGCAAATCGCCAACGCTGTGTGCGAGGCGGACCAGAGCCGGATCGAAGCATACTGCGGATCGGCGAGCGGGATCGAAGACAAGGTTGGATTCAGCCGTCGATTCCAAATGAAAAACGGCCTCACCTACACTCATCCTGGCCAAGGCAACCCAGACATCGTAGGCTATGCCGGGCCCATCGATCCACAGGTGGGTGTGATTGGCGCCTGGGACAAGGATGGCCGTTTCCTGGGCTGCGTAGTAAATTACACCTGCCACGCCACGACGAATCCCGGCAGCGGCTCCGAAGCTTCCGCAAACTGGATCTACTACATGGAGAAGGTGATTCGCGGGGCCATGGGAGCAGAAGTTCCGGTCGTATTTCTGCAAGGGGCGGCGGGGAATGTGACCCAGGTGGATAATCTGAGCCCCTATAAGTATCCGAAGAACACGCCGTGGGCAGAATTTGTGGGAGGGCGCGTCGGGGCCGAAGCGGTAAAGGTTCTGCTGACCATGGTCCCGGGGAATCTGGCGCCGCTCAATGCCAAGTCGACCGTCCTAGAGATCAAGCGGCGGGTTCCCAGCCCTGAACATGTGCGCGAAGCCTACGACCTGGTGAAACAGAACATTGACTCCGTGGATCGTACCAAGTGGATCTTTGCCAAGGAGACGGTCTTGCTGGACTACATCGTGAAGGGAAGTCCGAGTGTCCCGGTGGAAGTACAAGCAATTCAAATTGGGCCTGTGGTGTTTGTCTCCAATCCGGCAGAACTGTTTTGTCAGGCCGGATTAGATATCAAGGCGGCCAGCCACTTTCCCCAAACGCGAGTCGTTTCTTACGCCAACGGCCAGGTGGGATACGTGCCTACCGAAGATTCCTTTGGGCCGCATGGCGGCGGCTACGAAACACGCCTCAGCAGTCACACCAACCTGGAAGTTACTGCGAGTTCTCAGATCGTTAAAGCCGGCCTTGATCTTATTTCTCAAATGCAGCCGGGCGCCGTGCCGACCCCTGAAAAGGCGCTGCCGTTCAGCTCGGAGCCCGGAGGAATTGGACCCCATGCCTGGAACTATGGAAATGTTCCGCCGCAGGTGGACTGAGAACTAACTAACTCACCAGGTTTAACTGGATCGATTGTTTTTTTAAGCGGGCGTTTTCAGTTTGCAGGCAACTGGACTAAGAGACGCCCCGGTTTTGCCTCGGATCCGCCAATTCAGGCCCGCAAACGTGTTCGTCTTCGATCTGTTTCGTTTTTCTAATGGAATAACAAACATCTCTATAGAAGTTTTTGTTTGACATGGGAAGCGGCTGAGGATTATAAACAGGTCATTCCCCGGTTAAAAGACTGTTAAACACCCAATACCTGTTCACCCAAATAGGTGGGCGTACATATCCATAAAAAACTCCATGAATCGCTCAAGGGAGAGGCAATGAAATCTAACATCATGAAACTGCACAAGGCGGCGCTGGTGCTTCTGGGTGTATTCGTTGTCATCGGTCTTACTCCGGGGATTGCCCAAACCAACCTGGCAACCGTGCGTGGGCATGTCACCGATCCTGCAGGCGCCATTGTTCCCAATGCCGCGGTCACGTTGAGTAATGCCGCGACCAACGTAAGCCGTTCCGCGGTCAGCAACGGGGACGGCGACTATGAATTCCCCTATCTTGTTCCCGGGACCTATCGCATTACTTGTACGGCGCCCGGCTTTCAGACGTTTGTTGCCGACGACGTGGCTATTGTTGGTGACGAAACGCGACGGGTTGATCTTCAGATGAAGGTCGGTTCGACTCAATCACAGGTAGTTGTTACGGCCGGCGCGGCCGTGATCGCCACCGAAAATGCCCAGATCAGCAGCGGATTTACGCAAAAGATTTACAAGGATTCTCCCGTTTCCACCCAGGTATTTCCTGAGGCGCAGATGGTTTTTCTGCCCCAGGTTCAATCCGAGCAGGGAGGCTTCGCCCTTACCATCGCAGGGTTGCCTCCCACCCAGGTAGAGCAATCGATGGACGGTATCGGGAACGACGGCACCAATAACCTGGTGAACAATGCGCATACCACAGAGGATCTCCAAGTCATCGCGTCAATTTCCCCGGCCGAATTCAGCCGGGCGGTAAACTTCACTATGTCGGGCAAGGGCGGCTCGAATGCATTTCACGGGTCCGCCGCCTTCGACGAAGTGAACTCCGCCCTGAATGCGCGCTTTGCCACCGAGCCGACAAAGCCGTCGTTCAAGACTCACTTTGCCGATGGTGAAATCGGCGGCCCCATCTTCAAGGACCGCACTTTCTTTTATGTGAATTACACCTTGTACCGGGTTCCATCCTCTTCATTTGCCAACGAGAATGTTCCTGATCTCCTGGAACGCGACGGTAATTTCTCGGAGTTTTCCAAGCCATTGATCAATCCCTACACGGGCGCCGCCTTCGTGGGCAACGTGATTCCGGCAGACATGATCAGCAGTGTTTCAGCCATTACACAGAAAAACTACATCCCAGATCCCAATCAGGGCGCGCCCGGACCCAGTTCAAATAATTTCGGTTACTTGTTTCCCCATCCATCAGATTTGTACAAGTACGACAGCTGGAATGCCCGCATCGATCACAATTTCACTTCGAAGCATTCGCTCTATGGCGCCTACATCGATCGAATCTCGCCCTATCTTCTGGCGGGTAGTTTTCCAGCAGTCGGAACATGGACGCGCAATCGCTATCATCATTCGGTAGTCGTCTCCGATACCTATGCGATCACGCCCAACTTGCTCAACAACTTCCGTTGGGGGTGGGCACTGGATCATATTCATGACGGCATTCCAGAACTCGGATATACCCCTCAAGGGGGAGACCAGGCAGTGGCTGCCATCGGGCTCCAGGGCGTGAATCCCAGGGGCTATAAAGTCATGGGCTTTCCCAACACCACCATCACTGGGATCAGTCCGCTCACGCAGCAGCCCGGCGGCATCCCTCTTGACTCGAACGTCTTCACTTACAATGAGTCCGTGACTTGGGCAGTTGGCCGTCACGTAGCCAAATTCGGGGGTGAGATCAAGCCTTGGACGAACGCTACGCAGCAATACCCGGCCGGCACATACGGAACCTTTACATACGACGGAAGCTTTTCCGGAAACCCCTATGCAGACTTTCTGCTAGGTCTACCAAGGCAAAGTACGCGGTTGAACCCATTGGTTTCGAGAACAGCTCATACGCATGAGATGGGCATCTACGCCCAGGATGTCTTCAAGCTGACGCCGAGACTTACCATGAGCTACGGTTTACGGTGGGAGTACCTCGGTTTTCCGACCTATAATGATGGCCTCGTCTATAACTGGGATCCGAAGACGGGAGATGTCATCATCCCCCAGTCCACAGTAGATAAGGTAAGCCCGCTGTACCCGAAGAACATCACGCTGACGCCTGGAAATGCCGTGCCGGTCGGCGACAAAAGCCTGTTTCGCCCCCGCGTGGGGCTGGCGTACCGCATCACGGACAAGTTCGTCGTGAGGGGCGGGTATGGAATGTATACCCAGGCGCTTGGAACAGCGAATAACGGGGCGCCCATTGCCCAGACCCTACTGACGCAGCCCGCACCCTTCAGCATCGCGGAAAGCTACGTAAATCAATTCGCAAACGGGCAACCTCTGTTTGCGATGCCCGACCCGTTTCCTGCCAGCCTCTCTGCGGCTTCGAGCCCCTCGCAGAGTGTCACCGGCTATGCCAGGAACATCACCAATGGGAAGATCCATGAATTCAATGTGAGCGTTGAGCGACAGATAGGCGACATCGGATTCTCGATCGCTTATGCCGGCGTCAGGGCAAGGGGTCTTAGTTACAAGGTCCCGCAGACCAACATCCCTCAACCCAGCTTGACTCCCTTTGCGCAGTCTCGCAATCCTTACCCGCAATTCACCACCACCTCGTTCGAGTACCAGAACGGCGAATCCAACTACGATTCGCTGGTACTTGAGGCCAAAAAGAACATTGGCAAGCTTGTTTTCGACGTCAATTACACCTACGCCAACAACATGGACAACATGGAAGACCTCGAAAACGTGTACAACCTGAATCCGTGGAACCATGACCAGTACACGGCTCGTAATGTTTTGACCGGAATGGCTCTCTTCCCGCTTCCCTTCGGCAGGGGACAGCGTTTCGGAAACGATGCTCCCGCACCTGTTAACGCCGTTCTCGGAGGCTGGCGTGTGAATTGGATCACTACCATCCAAAGTGGCCAATACTTCTCGCCGACCTACTCCGGATCTGACCCATCGAATACGAATATTTTTGGCGGCTTTCCGGACCGTACATGCAATGGGAATCTGAGCCGTGGTAAGCGCACCCCCCAAAAGTGGTTCGATGCTTCTTGCTTCGCAGTTCCGCAGCCCGGTCATTTTGGTAACAGCGGAGCCAATGTCCTGATAAGTTCACCCTTCAACGTCTCCGATATGACCTTGGGGAAGACCTTCCCCGTAGTCAATGATCGGGTGCACGTTACTTTCCAGGGCATGTTCCTCGACATCTTCAACCATCCGACATATGCATATCCTTACAGCAACATCTCGGTTCCGTCGCAGGTCGCTCAGTTCTATGCTCCTTTAGGTGGGCTGAATGTAGGTGGTGGCCTTGTGGCCGCAGGCGGAGCGCGAGCAATCGTACTCAGACTAAGGGTGGAATTCTAAAGGGACTCGGATCCGAGGGTTTCCCCAAGTCGCGGTCAAACGGTCAGTAGGGTGGAGAAGCGATGGACCTATGCGAAAGCATGGGTCCGTCGCTTAGTAACGAGAAGCCTGCTAAATGCGGCGATCGAGAGCTGTTGGCGCGTGCGTCAGGTCACTTAGAGAGGAAAAGATTCGTGAATCGCAGGGATTTCTTCAAACAAAATGCACTGGCGGGCATCGCCTTGGGCTTGGAAGGGTTTACCTTTCCCCAGCAGGCGAATGCGGCGCCGAAGGCGCCACCCGTCGATTCGCCCACGCTCGTTCCGGAGCACTTTGGACAGGTAGAACCGGGCGCGGAAGGCCGGCTGCTGAAGGTAGGCTTTGCCGAGCGCGATATAACGCCCGATGTAGGCATGCAGATGCCCGGAAATTATCTGCCGGATTTCGTGAAGGGATTTCACGATCGTTGCAAGGTGAGAGCGGCGGTCTTCGATGACGGTGCGACGCGTGTAGCGCTGGTGGGGACTGACACGGTTGTGATCCCGGGCGATGTAGTGCAAGCAGCGCGAAAAAAGATCCGGGAGCGCTGTGGAATTGCCCCGGGGTCAATCATGGTGGGCGCTGCGCACAATCATTCGGGGGGACCGATCGGCATGATCAACCCCAGCGAATTCGAGCACGCCTCGGAGTTGGTGCGTCACCTGGCCTTCGATAAGTCACAACTCGCCGATCCCGGTTATGTCAAATGGGTAACCGGTGAAATCGTCAACGCGGTTTGCGAGGCAGACGAAAACAGGATCGAAGCGTACACCGGCTCCGCGACGGGGATCGAAGACAAGGTCGCCTTTACCCGGCAATTTCACATGAAGAACGGGCTTACCTACACTCATCCTGGCCAAGGCAATCCAGACATCCTGGGCTATGCCGGACCCATCGATCCACAAGTGGGTGTGATCGGCGCATGGGACAAGGAAGGGCGGTTCCTGGGCTGTGTTGTGAATTACACCTGCCACGCCACAACCAATCCCGGGAGCGGCGCCGACGCCTCGGCAAACTGGGTCTACTACATGGAGAAGGTGATTCGCGGGGCCATGGGGGCAGAAGTTCCGGTTGTGTTTCTGCAAGGGGCCGCGGGTAACGTAACCCAGGTGGACAATCTGAGTCCCTATAAGTATCCGAAGAGCACGCAGTGGGCAGAGTTCGTGGGAGGCCGCGTCGGCGCCGAAGCCGTGAAGCTTCTACTGACCCTGGTGCCGGGGACCCTCGCGCCTCTGGGCGCTGAGTTGAAGGTATTGGAAATCAAACGGCGGCCTCCCAGTCCGGAGCATGTGCGAGCTGCGTACGCACTCGTTAAGCAAGACATCGGCTCGGTCGACCGGACAAAGTGGATCTTCGCCAAGGAAACCGTTTTGCTGGATTACATGGTGAAGAACAATCCAGCCGTACCGGTGGAGATACAAGCCGTTCAAGTTGGACCGGTCGTCTTCGTCTCCAACCCGGCCGAGCTATTCTGCCAGGCGGGCTTAGACATCAAAGCGGGGAGCCACTTTCCCCAGACATGCGTAGTCGCCTACGCCAACGGCGCGGTTGGGTATGTTCCTACCGAGGAGGTCCTGGGTCCACATGGCGGCGGGTACGAAACCCGTCTTACCAGTTACACGAACCTCGAGGTTACCGCGAGTTCACAGATTGTGAAGGCAGGCGTCGATCTTATCGCCCAGATGCGGCCAGGAGCTGTTCCCGCCCCGCAAAAGGCCGATCCTTTTACTTCGTCATCTTCGGACTTTGGGACACACGCATGGTCATACGGAGATGTTCCACCCGAGCTTGACTGATACGAGTATACGAGGGAGGTGCATCCTCCGGCACGCAGAGCCGGTCAAATCTGCTTTGATCCAGGATTTCTGATTTTGGCCGTAAATGCGAAATCCGCTGCTGGGTGTTTGTCTAATGAAGCTGATAGTTCCCCCATTAAACTTTGATCTTGACAATGGTAAAAGCCAACAGGTATTTCTTTCCGTGGTCGGCCTCCAGTCTGCTGACTCCCGGTTCAGGCTATTCAATAAGAACTGACTACATGAGGAGCACGTGAGTTGCAATCCAGGAGGTCAGGTGAAAAAGCGTGTTGAGACGTGGGTCTGCTCCAATAGCCTACTGATCTGTCTAACACTCGCCGCAATATGTCCTACTGCGATAGCCGACGTAATGGGACGATTGCAGGGAACAGTCACCGATCCCACGGGGGCCGTGATCCCAAACGCATCTGTAACGTTGCGTAACGCTGACACCGGATTGGTACGCAAGATTGAGACTGATGCTCGTGGTTACTATGAGTTTCTGGCTGTGCCGGTCGGTAAAGAATACAGCCTGGAGGTTGTGGCGCCTGGATTTAAAACCGACCTGCACGCGGGAATCACCCTGCTCGTCAATCAGAATTATGTTTCTGATTTCTCGTTAAGCGTGGGCTCAGAGACCGCGAGGGTTGCCGTATCCTCGTCAGCACTTCAGGTGGAGCTAACGAGCACCCAACTAGGGGACGTAATCGACGCCAAGAAGATTACCGACATGCCCCTCAATGGAAGAAGCTACATCGACTTGCTGGCGCTCCAACCAGGTGTTGTGCCGATCTCGTCCGGCGCTTCGAATAACGATACCCCGGTCTCGGGCAACCTCTCGGCGGGGATTCTTTCGGTAAACGGCGCGCGAGAAGACGCGAATGCTTACCTGGTGAATGGAGCTGATGTGGAGGAGAACCGAAACAATGGCGCCGCCGTGATCCCATCGCTCGACTCGATTCAAGAGTTTCGCGTCATCACCGACACCTTTGACGCGGAGTACGGACACTTTGCCGGTGGGATCGTAAACGTAGTAACCAAATCCGGTACCAACAATTTCCACGGCGCAGCGTATGAGTTTTTGCGGAACAGCGCACTTGACGCGCGAAATTACTTTAACAACCTGGGTCCGAAAGGTTCACTCAAACAGAATCAGTTTGGTGCAGCCGCAGGCGGCCCGGCGATCAAGAATCGCCTCTTCTTTTTCTCCGATTATCAGGGGACAAGGCTGGTCTCGGGAGCCACCAGTCCCGTGCTTCACGTTCCCTCGCAATCAGAGCGTTCGGGGGACTTTTCTGATCTGCCTGCGATTGGCTACAACCCAATCAACGGGTCTGTTCGTGGAGGCCCGGGCGCTCAGAGTATGAACGCTGTTCTTAGTCAGCGCCTGGGATACACCGTGAACTCGGGCGAACCATACTGGGTTCCGGGATGCAATGGCTCTTTGGACGCCCAGGCGGGAATGTGCGTTTTTCCGGGTGCGATCATTCCGCAAAGCGCATGGTCCCCCGCAGCGAAAGGAATGTTGCAATACATTCCCCAACAGAACGGTACCAGCGGCAACGTCCCGACCTTTACGACCAGCAGCAACAATGAGGTTATCAACGATGACAAGATTGGAGAAAGGGCGGATTGGAATACTCAGAAGATCGGAGCCTGGGCGTTCTACTACTTTCTCGATACTGCGAATGTGATCCAACCTTATCCCCAGGCCAACGTTCCCGGGTTCGGCTCCGTGACTCCCACGCGCGCCCAGAATGCCAGCGTAACGAACGTATTCTCTGTGGGTTCTTCCGCAGTCAATGAGGCGCAGATCAGCTTTACCCGATTTGTGAATAAAGGTGGTACACCGAACGGAGGGGTGGGCACAGGAACGCTATCAAAGATAGGATTTCAAACCTCGGGGAACGGCATTATTCCACCTGCCGAATTCGAAGGGGTGCCGCAAGTGTCCTTGTCCCAACTGGGTCTGAATTTTGGCATGTATAACAATACCTTCCATCAGACCGACAATACTTACGCTTTGTCTGATAACTATTCCAAGGTGGCCGGGCGCCACAGCGTAAAGCTTGGCGCACAGTTCAGAGTCTTTCAGCTTAATGAGCTACTCACCTATAGCGAAAACGGAGTATTCAGTTTTCAGGGGGGCGAGACAGGCAATGATTTTGCAGATTATTTATTAGGCGCGCCCGACTCCTTCATCCAGGCGAGTCCCGGAACGCTGGATGCGCGCAGCAAATATATCGGGGTCTACGCAGAAGACAGCTATAAAGTATTTCCTAACCTGACCATCGATTACGGTCTAAGGTGGGAAATCACGCGGCCGTGGTCTGATACGCATGATCGTCTTCAAACCTTCGTCGCCGGACAGCAGTCCACACGATTTCCAGGTGCGCCCACGGGTCTACTCTTTCCCGGTGATGCCGGCATTCCCAGAACTCTGGCGCCCACCAGATACCGCGATTTCGCTCCCAGAATTGGAGTCGCTTACTCACCATCTTCTTCTGGGGGACTGCTAAGCAAGATTGTGGGAGGACCTGGCAAAACGAGCATTCGCGCCGGGTTCGGAGTTTTCTACACCGCCTATGCGCAGATCTCAAATCAGTATGAGCTCGGCAATCCGCCCTTCGCTATTTATTACACCAGTCCTGTACCGGCGTATCTCGAGCAGCCTTACACAGGTCGTCAAGGGCAGAGCCCCGGCCAGCGTTTTCCCTATGTCCCCCCTGCCGGAGGCAACTCGGTGAACTGGGGTACCTTTCTGCCCTTCGGCAACGCGTCGCTTTTCAGCAAGACCAACGTTACCCCTTACAACCAACAATACAACCTGAATGTCCAACGCCAACTTGGCAGCTCCGCTGTCATGACTCTGGCCTACGTGGGAACGCTTGGACGACATCTGATCGCTGTGGCGGACGGCGACCCGGGAAGTGCTTCAACCTGCCTCGCAGTGGCCGCGCAGGGCGGAGGCTGCGGTCCTTTCGGGGAAGACACGATTTATACAGTCGGGGATCGAATCGTGGCCGGAACCAGGCCCTACTCCGTGACTTCAGGGCGCTTGTTGAGTCAGGGTTCACTCGACTTTACGACGCTACCGCAAATTTCAACCTTCGGCAGATCGAGCTACAACGCATTCCAGGCGAGCATTCAGAAGGTTGTTGGCAATATACAAGTGCTCGGCGCCTACACGTGGTCTCAATCCATGGATAACCTATCCGGTTTTGTGAACATAACAACCTGGGTGAATCCTTTCGACCACTCCGCCAGTAATGGGCTTTCGGCATTCAACATGACACACAACTTCGTTGTCAGCTACACCTACAATCTTCCCTCCGCAGGGAGTGCAAACCGGCTCTTGGCGGGTTGGCAATTTTCGGGGATTACTCGATTGACGACTGGTTTGCCGATTCAAATCTTCGAGAGCGGAGATCGATCGCTTTGTAACTGCTATGAAGGCGGTGAGCCGGACTACAACGGACAGCCGATACACATTTCTGACCCGCGGCGGCCAGGCAATGTTTACTTTTCTTCCGATCAGTTTTCTCAAGAACCGCTCGGCCAGTTTGGTACGGCGAGACATTATTTCTTCTCCGGGCCGGGCCTGAATCAGACCGACCTTACGCTTCGTAAGGTTACAAAGATCACAGAAGGTACGTCGCTCGAATTTAGGTCAGAGTTCTTCAACGTATTCAACCATGCCCAATTCTTGAATCCTTTAGGTGACTATGGAGCACTTAGCAATTTTGGCGTCGTCACGGGGGCTCGATCCCCGCGAATCGGTCAGGGAGCTCTGAAGTTCATCTTCTAATCGAAGTTTCACCCGATGCTTGCGCTAACAAACCCGATGAAATGGATACGAGCTTTTAATGGGAACCCCAGAAAATAGAAATGTCTTGGAACAGAAGTCGCCTCTCTTGGCCACGAAAATAGCTGGATCAACCGATACTTTGCCTGGAGCCGCTTCTCCGCAGTATTTTCGTGCCTCCGATCGAGAGTCCAGTATCCGGCAGAAGACAGCCGGATCCCTGGTGCGGTGGCAACGGGCACAGCTTTCCATCGCCGGCGGAGTGTCAAGCGGTCTAAGGCGGTCGGCGCGGCCCTATCCGCTTTATTTCTCCCATGGAGAAGGCGCCAATATCCACGATGTGGATGGCAACAGCTATTGCGACTATACCCTCGGATGGGGTCCGAATTTCCTCGGTCATGCCGCCGTGCAGGTGGTGCATGCCTTGCAGAAGCAGGCAACCAGGGGATTGACCTACGGCGCCCAGCACGATCTTGAGATAGAGGTCGCTGAACAGTTGGTATCGTTCATTCCGTGTGCCGACTCGGTCTGCTTCGCGAGCAGCGGTACTGAGATTGTTCAATTGGCGCTTCGTCTCGCACGCGCAGCAACGGGAAGGCAGAAATTTCTCAAGTTTGAAGGCCATTACCATGGCTGGGATGACTCCGTGCTTGCGAGCTATCACCCCACGGCGCTAGAAATAGAAGAGTCCCATGGAGAGCCCATTCCGGTCGGAGCGGGCCAATCGCCCCACGCGAACGTCGTCGTGGCCCAATGGAACGATCGCGCGGGGGTCGAGGCGGCCTTCGCAGCAAATAAAGGGTTGATTGCCTCGGTTATCTGCGAGCCCATCTTATGCAATAGTGGTTGTATTTTTCCTGAGCCTGGATTTCTCGAATTTTTGCGAGAGATCACACGCCGTGAAGGTGCGCTTTTCATTTTTGATGAGGTGATTACCGGCTTTCGTTTGGGATTACAGGGTGCACAGGGGTTCTTTGGGGTTACTCCGGACCTGGCAGTTTATGCAAAAGCGGTAGGCGGAGGCATGCCGCTGAGTGTGCTTGCGGGCAGGTCGGAGTTTATGAACCTTATCGCTACAGGGAAAGTTGTCCACGCTGGAACATTGAATGGCAACCCCCTCACGTTGGCAGTAGCCAGGGAAGTGCTCAAGTATCTCTCCAGCGACAGTGGGGCTGTTTATGATCGCCTTCGAGAGCATGGGGCCAAACTCACACAGGTTCTGGAAGAGGTTTTTACGGCGGCCGGTGTGCCGGTCGTTATCTCCAACGCCGGCTCCGTATTTCATCTCGCCTTTCTCGAACGCCGGCCGCGTAATTATCGCGAACTCTCGGGAGCCGACGAGAAGATGTACTCCGATTTTGCCCTCGCTCTCTTGGACGAAGGCATCATGGTGCTGCCAGATGGGCGTTGGTATCTTTCGACTGCACACCACAAGGACGACATCGGCAGGACCGTGGAAGCGATCAAGCGAGTGGTGAGTTAAAGCCGGTGGCATGAGAAATTCCGGCAGGGTCACCCGGTTTTGCACGTGAGCAGTTTTGTTCCTGGGTGAGCACACGATCTTGCGGGATACGCTCATGCCTCGGTCGGCATTTGAAGTTTCGCCGCTCGGTCATTGGCCGGGAACGCCGTCCCTGGGATGGTTCCCGGCAAGGGAAACACCTGGAATGCAGAAAGGAAAGCTGCAAATGCAAGATCGAATCGTCGCGAGAAATGCGGGCTTTTTATTTGTCCTGCTGGCTCTGGCTGTTTCACTCACCGGGCGTGCCCAGATCCTGGGTGGCATGCACAATCCTTCCATCGATCCGGCGGGAGAGCCCTTTTCGTATTTCTGGCATCCGACCGACGTGCTTGGCACCCTCTTCGCTCCGGTCGCCTCCGAGGTTACACCGGAAGGCTACGTTTACACCGGTTTCGGTGAGTTGATGTTCTTCACCGGTAACCCTCCGCAGCCCGTCGACCAGCGGATTAAGACTCTGGAGCAGGGCTACCTGCCGGTGGTGCAATATCAGGTGAAGGGAGACAATCTCACCTACCGCTTCACGATGATAGCGACCGACCTCGGTGGCCCACTCGCCGGCGTGCCAGTCAATCTTATTCGTGTCGAAGTGAAGAATGAAACCAGCGCTACGCACGTTGGCTTTCTTGCTTCCGCATTTCGTGTTCAGCCGCCGCAGAACCGGCTGGAGATGCCGGATGACTTTCGCTTCGGGCAAAAATTTGGGCTCATCCCCAGCCGGTTTACGACCGGGCAGATGAGGTTCAATCCGGATTGGAAGTACTCGTTTACCGACACGTCATTAGTTCGCGACGGGTCTATCCTCTACAGCTTCCCGCAGGACTCCGGGCTGTTGCAAACGTCGTTGTCCGAACTCGACAGCGGCATCAGAGTGCAGCGCTTTCTCTCAGGTCAGATCGAAAAACAGAGGTGGAAGGTCGTATTGACGCCCGACACGCCCATGGGGTTCGTGCAATATCGCTTTGTGCTCAAGCCCGGGGAAGAGAAGGAACTGGTGTACAAGTTGCCGCTGGCACCGGTGCCTCAATCTTCGCCGGAGTCGGCGCTCCTTGAAGGTGCACGCTTTGACCACGAACACCAACAACAGGCAACACTCTGGACAGATAAGGTGGGAAAGAAAACCCCGATTGTGGTTCCCGAGCAAAAGGTGCAGGAATCACTGCTTGCCAATACCATCGACTCCTTGCTCGCGGTCGATAGGGTGGGCGACGACTATATTCCTAACGTAAATAAGTTCCAATACCACACCTACTTTCCAACCGACACTTCGTTGATGGCTGTATCCTTCGACGACATGGGCCAGACTTCGGTGGCCAGGGATGTTCTGCTTTATGGCATCAAGAGTCAGCATCCTGATGGCTCCGTTGTTCTGGAGCAAGATTTGTGGGAGAGCTTCGGTCATATCTTATGGGCGTGGGACCGTCATTACACTTTAACGAAAGACGATGCCTTCCTCGCACAGGTCTATCCCGCGGTCGTCAAATCGATGGATTGGGAGATGAAGATTACCCAAAAAGATAATCTTGGATTGATACCGCCGGCCAGCATCTTCGATGATGCACAACTCAAGGATTGTCATCAGACCGGTCAGGATCTTTGGACTTTGATCGGAATTCAGGCTGCTGTGCAGATGGCGAAGAATCTCGGGAAGACAAGTGACGCCTCTACCTTTCAAGCCGAATCCGAGAGGTTTCGCGCCGCATTTGATAAGGCTTTGGCGCTTCAGACCGCCAAGACAGGTGGCTACGTTCCGCCCTCGCTCGACCACACACTGGCAGGAAATGATTGGGACAACCTTCATCTCCTTTATCCCGCACCCCTCTTTGATCCATCGGATCCGCGAGTGGCCGCCACCGACAAAAAGGCGAGAGCATCCTTCAAGGAAGGCATCCTTCCCTACGTTCTGCCTAATGCTCTCTCAGAGCACAATGGTCAATATACCTTCGATGAGACACCGAGACTTCATTACTGGCACACGCCAGACATCGCGGAAAACGAGTTAGTACGCGGACGACCCGAGGCACAGAAGGAAATTGTGGAGGACTTGTACGCGCTGCTGGTCCACACCACCTCCACCCATGCCACGCAGGAATTTGGCGCCTACCCGTGGAGCACACGGGACTATATGCCGCAAAATATTCTGCCCGACGGTTCAACCTCTGCGGTTCTGGTAGAGCTGATTCGCAATATGCTGGTGCGAGAGTACAAGAACGAATTGCACCTATTCTCTGCGGTCTCGCCGGATTGGCTGGGGACGGGAAAGTCGATCGACGTCACAAACGAGCCTACGAACTTCGGTCCGGTAAGCACCTCGATGCGACTTGCGAACGATGCATTGACCGTGAAACTGTCAAATCAGTTTCGCAGCCCGCCGGCCAAGATCATCATTCATGTCCCATGGTTCTTTGCGGCGACCGGCGCCGAAGTTGATGGCCACTCTGTCCCAATACAGAACGGCGGTGTTGAGGTTTCCCCTAATGTGCAAACCATTCGGTTGCTGGGAAGAATACAAAGCGCTGACCAGGCTTTGAGCTACAACAACGCCGTTAAAGAGTATAAGGCGGAATATGCACGCCGTTATAGCAAATTCCTCCAGACAGGAGCGGTTACGCCCTAGGCCGACTTCCCGCCTCTCAACGATATATTCTCTACAAAGTCATCAGCATGAGGATCAAGGCAATCGCCATGAGACTACGTCTCCTTCCTGGAATTCTCCTTCTCTGCACCGTTTCCTGGGGCGCCGATCACCGTCCATTGTTGCCTCAAGCACAATCCATTCGGTATGGGCAAGGCCAGTTGAAGGTTAGGGGACTGAGCATCAAGTTCAAGTCTCAACCAGCCGCAGAAGACCGTTTCGCGGCCACCGAACTGGCCAAGGGGATCGCCAACCAAACCGGCGTGAAGCTATCGATCGAAGCCTCCTCGGCTCATGGCCCCAGCATCGTTCTCAATCGCACGGGGGCAGTTGAAGCTCTCCCTGTCCCAGGTGAAAAGCCAGGGCCAGATTCGAGAGAAGCGTACCGGTTGACCGTGAAGGCGAACGGCATCGAGATTTCGGGTCGTTCGTCAGCGGCCATCTATTATGGTGTCCAGACCCTGCTCCAGCTGGTGGAAGGCGAAGGAAACGCCTCCTTTTTCCCAGAGGCGGAGATCCGTGACTGGCCATCCCTCGCTTACCGGGGAACCCTGGTTGACGTTGGCAGCGAGGGCCCAATGAGTACCGAGAGCGAGGTTGAACGTCAGCTCGATTTTCTGGCCAGGTGGAAGGGGAATCAGTACTACTTCTATTCAGAAACCAATATTGAACTCGATGGCTATCCGCTTCTCAATCCTGAAGCGCGCTTTACCAAGGACCAGGTACGCAGCATCATCGCCTATGGCCGGGCAAGGCACATTGACGTTGTTCCCGCGGTCGAATTGTATGGCCACCTTCACAATTTGTTCCGGATTGAGAAATACTCGGAGTTAGCCGATTTCCCGCATGGCGGTGAGTTCAACCCAGCCAATCCCAAGGTCAAAGCTCTGCTGGATGACTGGGTGTCACAGCTTGCTGATTTATTTCCTAGTCCTTTCGTTCTCGTGGGCTTCGACGAGACCTGGAGTATTCAGAAGGCCGCCGAGAAATCCGGTGAAAGCGGGACCCCGGTTCAGTTATTTGTCGACCAGCTATCTCATGTTGCCACGAAACTTCAAGCACGAAACAAGACTGTCATGGCATACGCAGATATCATGGTCAAGTTTCCCGGGATCATCCCTAACCTGCCGCGGAACTTGATCGCAGTGCCGTGGTATTACGACCCATCCCCCGATCCCGAATACAAACAGTGGTTAGACCCGCTAGCCGCTCATCATGTGCCGGAGATGCTGGCGTCGGGAGTGAATAGTTGGGTTGAGATAGCGCCGGATTTCGATAAGACGTTCGCCAACGTCGATACGCTTCTGGCTGCCGGCCGCAAAGCCCAAACCCTGGGTCTGATCAACACTGTCTGGACGGATGATAACCAGGTTCTCCTGCGCATGTCCTGGCCAGGCATAGCCTATGGAGCTGTCGCCCCATGGCAAGCCGCGCCTGTCGACCGCGAACAGTTCTTTTCCAGCTACGCCCAGATCGTCTATCCGCGGCCCTCTGCGAATGACATTGCGCAGGCGCTCACCTCGCTGAACGCTGCTGAGGTTTTACTTCAAAAGGCGGCGGGAGTAAGCACCATGGCTGCGGTCTGGAAGAATCCGTTTGCACCCGACATGTTAGTGCGGATGGACTCGCAGCGAGACAACCTACGCCAGGTCCGGCTCGATGCGGAAAGTGCCCAGGAACATCTCATTCATGCCCTCTCTCTAGGCGCTGATCCGACCGCCATCGCCAATTTTGTGGTCGGCGCGCGCCTTCTGGATTACGCAGGGATGAAGTACATCTATGCGCTGGAATTGAAAGACGTTTGGGCAACACTGCCTCAAAAGCCGTCCCGCCAGCAACTTCGTGACGCTTTGACCGTGGGCATCTACAACTACTGCCACAGCCGTCTCTCGGATCTTATTGATGGCGTCGCCCAACTTCGCGGCCCTTATCGGGACGCATGGTTGTCACAGTATACGGATTATCGGCTCGCGACTGCACTCGGAAGATGGGGTGCGGAATATGAGTATTGGCGGCGGGCTCAAGCCCGCTTCGAGACCTTTGAGAGTAGCTTTAAAGAGGGTGACTCGTTGCCATCGTTACAGGAGGTGATCCAGGGGCATCATGATGAATAGATCTGGACTCGTTTTTAGAGACCAAGCCGGTGCAGGCGCTTATTCGAACGCGATTGCCCGTGATCTCAGCTAACCTCTCAGCGCCTGAGCCCCCCGAACTTTGTTGAGCAGATCGATCGCGCCCTTCTCCAGTAAAAGCGACGCCTCGGGCGTGACTCGTGAGGCAACGACCTCATAACCGCCAGCGTTGGCCTGTTCGACCGTCGGGACGTATCCAATATAGTCATTGGCTAAGCCAATGATCATCGTTCTTGGGAAAGGAGAGTTCTGACGGATGGCGAGTCCAATCTCGACGAAGACTTCACCCGGAACACTGACGATCGCTGTATCGCCCACCCTCGCCGCCGATACCTCGATGCGTAGCACCGAGTCTCCCTCGGTTTGCTCATAGAGTGAGGAGTAGTAATCCTCGATGCGGGCGAAAAGCCAATCCTGGCGCCGGGTGATCAACTCTTCTTGTTCAGCCCCTTCTCCCAGTTCCGTCAGCGATGCCAAAGCTGCTTCCTTCCTCTGCTTCATCTCCACGCGAGGCGCATACGTTTTAAGCGGTAGTGCCAGAATCGAGTGCTCACTGGCCAATTCCGGAACCTCGGTGCTGAGGGTATCGATTGAGGCAATCACGCACTCAGCCAGCCGGGCGCCGATCTCTCTAGCCTTCTCAAAGGTACGGAACGGTGCGATGATACCCACCGCACTTAGATAGCTCTTGTGCCCGATACTCAGGTCGCCCTCGGTGCCGTTGAAGTAAATCGGGATTGTGCCTTCGCCAAAATGATTGTTCAAATGCTCAACGAAGTAGTGAGGGAAGTCCCGGGTAACTTTCAGGGTGTTTGGACCCAGCACCGTAGGATGGCACGGGTAATTCACCAAAACTGATCGCACGTTTCCGGACAGGTCTTCTGTTAGGAGAACTCCAGCAAAGCCATCGATGGGCTTTCCGCTCTCCGTCCTGCGGTTCGAGGCGACACCGGTAACGGGGATTAGTCCAGTCTTCAGTACTGCAGGTGCCTTCTGATCAAAGGCCTGTTGAATCACTTCCACGACTAGCTTCTCGAGGCTTCTCATGTAGTCCGCATCAAGTTGCTGGTCGCCGTTGAAAAAATGCTTGATCGTCACCGGGCCACAATGCGTGTGTGTCGCGCTCAGAATGATGTCCCGTTTGGCCATGCCTGTCGAAGCATGAACCGCTTTGCGCACCGCGTTCGTGAATTCCTGCGGAATCCCTATAAGATCGAGGCTAACAAAGACCACAGCATTTTCCTGGTTCGCGATCACCAGGGCGCGAGCGAAGAGGTCATCGTGGATTCCGGTCGCGACTCCCTTGCGCGCGTCGAAACCGGCCAATTCGCAACCCAGCTTCGGGGTGATTGTTTTCTTGGCTACACCAACCAGCAAATGCTCTGTCGACATATCGTTTCTTTGATCACCTTTATGAATCAGCGGTACCAAGTGCGACGCGCCCGGCCCGGCTGCCTTTCAACGCTAACGATGCCAGTCCCAGCAAAACGAGAATTCCACCGCACGCAAAATCGATCATGCGTGCAGTGTGCACGCCAGAGATGGCGCCCGCGGCAATGAGCAGCGTCCCGACCATTGAAGTGGCAAACCCGATGACCCTCGACGGCCGTGACATGCCCTGATTTTCCACCGACTCGCTGCGTTGGACTGGGATATTCATTCGCTCGAAGAATAGCAGCGCCCTCTCTTTTTCCTGGCCAACAGCAGGCCACGCTTTGGATCCGGCATACATACCGAACAAGGTCGCCCCCATGTTCAATAAGATCCCGAAGCCTTCCCACTGTAGTAGGGTCCTCTGCGGAAGGTGTAGGTGCGATAGCCAGAATTCGCGGAAGAGGGTCATGCCGATACCCGTCGCCAGCCCTGCGGAGAAGCCCCACATTACTCCGGCGGCAGAAATGGATCTCCAGATGAGCAGGCAGAGAACCGGCAGCAGCGTCGGAGCCACTAGAACGCCGAAAACGGAAACCATGGTTTGAAAGAGTGATTGCCGATGGCTGTGGGCAATCCAAACGCTGAGGGCCGTGATGACGACGCCCAACAGGAGGGTAAAGGCTCTGCCGATTCGCAGAAGTATTCGTTCTGAGGCGTCGGGCTGCACGATGCGCTGGTACCAGTCCTTCGTCAGCACGCTGGCAATCGCATTCAGATCAGAACTTACGGCTGCCATGGTGGCTGAAAACATGGCTGTTACGACAATGCCGACCATCCCCACCGGTAGCAGATTCAGCAGCAGCAAAACGAACGTATTCTCCGTCTGCCCTTGCGCTATCAGATCAGGGAGAAACTTTCTCGCGAGAATCGCGGGCAAAAACATGATCGGCGTGCCTACCAAAGTCAGCGCTGCGGAAAGATAGGCAGCCTTGGTCGCAGAGCGCTCGTCAGGAACCGAGTAATACTTCTGCGCCAGGGCCCAGTTTCCGTTGTAACTTACCAGTACCACGGCACCATACCCTATCACATAAAGCCAGCTGTAGGGCCCTGCAGTGAATCGGAAAAGAGTTGGTGGAAGCCCACTGAGTGCCTGGGGCAAGGGGCCAAGCCTCAAGATCGCCAGGGGCAACAGGAGGAGAATCGCCAGCGCCTTCATCAGAAACTGCACGTAGTCCGCGATCACCAGGGCGAACAGCCCACCACTCACCGTATAAACAACTACGATCAAACCGCAAAGAATAATGGAGACATCAAATCGAAGACCGGCAATCACGGAAAGAAACACAGCTGTCGCGAAAATTTTCAGAGCATCGTCGAAGAGCTTGGCTGGGATGCCAGTCCACACGAAAAGCTGCCGCACTTTGAAGTTGCACCGGTATTCGAGGAATTCTACCGGAGTGATGACGCGCGCCCTGCGCCAACGGCGGGCGAAGACCAGTGCGCCGAGAAGACAAGCCGGTACACCAGTCCAAAAAATAGTGATTGCCACCCAGCCGTACACATAAGCCATTTGCGAGTAAACCACAAAGGCAAACGCACTAAAGCCCGACATGTAATGTGAGATCCCGGCCATCCACCAGGGAATTTGATGGCCGCCGGCGAAATAGTCCGTGGCGGTCGCTTGTGTCTTTCGCGACCAAAGACCGATGGCCATGATCAGAACAAAATATCCGGCAATGACCAGGTAGTCCGCTGCCGTCAGATGGATCACTGACTTCATTTGCTAGATACCCTGCGGTGCACTTGCCGGACCGGGTAATGCACCGCTTCTTTCGTCGTGGCTTCGTTGTCGTGCGGCCGCGAGATGGTGGTCGTTGAAGCAGACCGCGTATTGATTTTAAGAGTGTCGATAGCCTTGCGTTCGTCTATCCTAGCACTCAGCAGAGTTGGTTATTGCTGTCGATTGATCACTCGTTCCCTATTGCAGAATGACGGTCAAAGGCTGATCCCGCGGTCACACGAACTGTGGGGTCAGGTGATCCAAGTCGATCTCTTCATGGGCGCAACTCCATCGACATCGCAAAAAGAAACGGAGCTTTCATGGCAGAGCAACTTGGTATCGGCTTCGCCGGGCCGGGATGGATCGGCTCAGTTCAACTGCGCAAGCTTGCCGCGCGCAAAGACGTTCGGATCGCCGCGTTGTACAGTCCTCGCGCCGAACGCGCCCTTGCTTTGCTGGACGAACTCAAGCTCAGCCGCAATCTTTACGTGCCGGTCTACGAAGAGGTGATTGCTCGTGCCGATGTTGATGCGCTCTGGATCGCGTCGCCTAATGCCTACCATGGCGCGCAGTCGATCGCTGCACTCAATACCAGGAAGCATGTGTTCTGTGAGAAGCCTTGTGCAACGCGGTTTGAAGAGCATCTCCTCCAACAGGCACTCGCTACCGAACACCCCGAACTGGTAACCTTCGTCGATTATGTGCTCTACTTCGATCCCTTGGAACAAAGACTTCGTCAAATGGTGGGTTCCGGGCTGTTCGGCGATCTGACGCAGGTACAGATCAACTACCGTCATCCAGTCAATATTACCGAAGGCAGGGCCTGGAAGCTGAAGAAAGAGATCATGGGCGATGCAATAGGTATGGGCATCAATCACGCTCTCAGTGTGATGCATTGGATATTTGAGGCGAACGGCCAGCATCCCGTCAGCGTCTTCGCCTTTGCTGACCAGGCCCGGGTCAGACCATTCGAGGCAGAACCAATCTGGAGCATCCTCGTCAGGTATAGCGGAGGCGGGACGGGCTTCTGTTTCGGCAACATTGATTCTGGTAACGGATACGACGCTTACCATAACCTCTTCGGCACCGAAGGCGCATTTGTCTTCGATCCCGGACAAGAGCAACAACGCAAGGTCCGTTTTTGGTCCAGGCAACATGCAGAAGGACAATGGATCTGGCCTCTGGATCGCGTTGCATGCAGCGCGGGCAATCTTGAAAGCTATGCGTGGCCGTCGAATACCGCAAGTCCGGATAGTGGAGACGTCTTGAATCACAGCTTGAATGAGGCCATCGATCACTTTCTCACCTGTGTCCGTAACCGGAAGCAAAGTACCCTCAGTTTTTGTAATACTGCGGCTATCGTTGACATTGGTTGGGCCGCACAAATCTCAGCGAAAACAGGAGCACAGGTCACGCTCCCACTCGACCCTGTGCTGGCCGACCGATATCTATAACGGGAGACCTCGCCCAAAGCCAGAAAAACAGGTCTGGACCGGTGTCGACCGTTCAGGGAAACCCTTCCACCTAAAACATCAGTTTGAGGCTCAGCTGAAGCTCTCTTGGATCCTGCGCCTGGGTGATCACTCCGTAGGTAGCCGTGCCGAGAGTCAACCCCGGCGGATAGAAGTTTGGGTGATTGAATAGGTTGAAGAATTCTCCACGAAATTGCAGCTTGACCTTCTCCGTCAGCGCAAAATTCTTGAGCGCGGCGAGGTCAACATCATTGATCCCAGGCCCAATTACTGTGTTGCGGCGCGCATTGCCAAAAGTTCCGGCCGGCGCCGCAACGAACGCGCTTGTATTAAACGCATGGGTCACCGAATGAGGTCCCGAATTCGGATTCCCTACTCGATTAGGGTATGAGGAGCCATAACCAACATTGGCATTGTCTCCAGACATGATTGCGGTCAGTGGCTGGCCGGTGGAGGACGTGACGACTCCGCTCAATTCCCATCCTCCCATCACTGCTTCCTCAGCGGCGTTGAAATTTGCGCCAAAGCGTTTGTTCCGGCGCGAAGGGAAGCTCATAAACGTAGCTGAATGCGAAGCGATGACGAACATCCTGTGCGCACAGTCCTTTTTGTGCGCCGGGGTCATGGATATTTTGAATGCCCGTGTCCGTCTCTCCGATAGACCCGGCGCTCGCGTCGTCGATGCATCGGCCATAAGTGTAGGCGCCAAGGAAGACAAGATTGTTTGATAATCGCCGTTCGGCTTGAAGTTGGAGTGCATTGTAGGTCGATGCCGCTTGACTATTAAAGTAAGACACCGACCCATATCCCGGGTAAGGTTGACGCGAAGTGACAGGTCCGCTTCCAAGGGCTGCCTGGTTCACGGGAATGTTCTTCGAGAGATGGGTATCCTTGTTTGCGACGTAGGCCGCCTGCAGGCTGATACCTCCCGGCACCTGGGTTTGGAAGGCGAGATTCCACTGTTGTGAGTAACCGTCCCTCCAGTTCTTCTGCATCGTGTAGTAGGTCGTGGTTGTCGCCGGAGGGCTCAGAGCGAACGGGTGGCTCAGGCTGTAGGCGGGAACTTGTGTCTTGTCCAGGATTAGCGTGTTCTGCACCACAAACGGCGTATTGATCGCCAGATCGATAAAGCTGTTATCGGCTTCTCTCTGGTAGAAGATGCCGTAACCTGCGCGAATCACTGACGATTTCATAAATGGGGGAACGTAGGCGATGCCAACTCGAGGCGCGAC
Organism: uncultured Acidobacteriaceae bacterium; assembly: GCA_963717225.1. Lineage (GTDB taxonomy): Bacteria > Acidobacteriota > Terriglobia > Terriglobales > Acidobacteriaceae > PALSA-350. The sequence continues at coordinate 525,864 of CAVQWB010000050.1, forward strand.
ATCGGTGAAATCGTTGTTGACCAGAGATCGCGAAAACGATGTGCCGTGATAGTTCTGCGCGGTGACAAGAGTCGGGAGGGGCGTCGAGTAGTCGAGGTTAGAGATAGTATTATTTCCCGAAACTGGTCGCAACATCAGTTCATACCGTAATCCGAGGTTCACAGTGAGCGACGGCGTGATCCGCCAATCATCCTGGACCCAGGGATGATATTCGTAGCTGCGAAAGTCCGGGTTGAAGATGGTAATGCTATTTTGATTCTGCTCGGGCAGGCCGAACAGATAATCGGCAAATGCCGTGTTTGCATTCGAGCTTGCCGTGGGTGAACTAAACCTGCCGTCGAAGGTAAATATCCCGCGAGGATAGAGCGCCTCGACATAGGTAAAACGCCGTGCATCGTATTCGAAGCCAAACCGGATGTTCTGGGTATTGTGAGTCCAATAGACTGAGTCGTTCGCCTGGAACAAGGCGCTGCGCCACTGCACTGGTCCGGAGCGGAATGCGCCGCCCGCGCCGCCTGCGTTGGGACCACTATAGCCATGCTCGCCAAACACTGCGAACCCGCTAACAGACATCGTTGGCACACCCCAACACAACGGATCCTCACAGAGACCAGTCATACCGAGTTCGCTCACCACGTCGTTTTTGCCGGCGTTGGCCAACTGCAGTACCTCTCGAAAATGTGTAAGACCCACTTTCAGCTCATTCAGCACGTGCTCGTTGAAAACATGAGTCCATCCGGCCGCGCGCCGTATCCCTCGGGGTTCTCGGTCAACCCGTCGGTGGGAAAGAACTTCGGTTGCGCATTGCTGCTTTTCTCGATAACGTAACGGCCGAACAAAGCGTCTTTTGCAGTCGCATTGTAATCTACCCGCGTCAGGTATTGGTTGGTGCTGATTCTGTTTGGGTTGTTCGACACATAGTTATACCCACTGGCGCTCGCATTGGGTCCCGGCACATAGTTTTTCAGAATAGTCGTGGTGATAGGACTGAGATCCGCTGTTGGGATAATATCTCCCGGTACCGGTGCGCCGGTATCTGGATTTTTCAGCTGAATTCCCTTTGCCAGAAGGTAAGACATGTCACCCGATGCTTGAGCGGCCGTAGGAACGAGTCCAGTCTGCGTGATGCCGGTGGAGAGCCTGGTTCCTTCGTAGCTTCCGAAGTAGTAGAGCTTATCGCGGATGATTCGCCCGCCGATCGTGCCACCGAATTGATTCCGCTTAAGCGGAGGCTTGACGCTTCCCGCGAAGTAGTTCCGCGCATCGAAGACGTCGTTCCTTACAAACTCGTAGAGGCCGCCATGCAGGTCGTTAGAGCCGCTCTTGGTAATCATATTGATCTGACCACCGGCCATGGCGCCGAATTCTGCACTGAAGTTGCTGGTCTGAACGCGGAACTCCTGAATCGCGTCGATCGACGGGCTAAAAGCATCGGCGCCAATCTCTGGCTCGTCGAAATTGATTTCATCCAGGATGAAGGAGTCGTTCGTGGATCGTTGCCCGTTCACACTAAACGAGACGCCGCTAGCGCGCGCACCGTAGCCATTCCTGGTCACGATGTTATTTGAGGAGCCAGGGGCTACACCGGGTATCAGCAGGTTGAGCTGGGTGAAGTTTCTGCCATTTAGCGGTAGTCCCACGATGGTTGTATTCTCCACTACGTTCCCAACCTGGGCGTCCTGCGTCTGAAGCACACCTTGCTCGCCGTGCACACTCACCTGTTGGTTTGCCGTACCTACTTGCAGCACAACGTCGATGCGGGTTTGCTGCCCAACATCCGCCTTGATCTCATTGACGATCGAGGTCGCAAAGCCGGTCTTATTCACTTGTAACTGGTATTGTCCTGGCGGAAGACTGGCGAATTGATATTCGCCGGTTGTAGCGGTTGTGACGGTGCGGCGCAGGTCCGTGTCTATCCGCACGACGTCTAGATTGGCGCCCACAACTACGGCTCCTGAGGAATCCCGGACCGTCCCGAAGATAGTTGAGGTCTGCTGAGACCAGGCGGTGATACCGCTAAAGACAGATAAGGAAAATGCTGCCGAAGAGTTTCCGCATGTTGTCTCCTGCTGAAATAGATATAGGACCCGATTCCATTGGAAGATCAGAGCACCCACGCATGGTCGCCTCCACGTTCGTTTGCAGACTGGATTCCGTCTTGCCTCGTGGTGCGGTTGATCCTCGCAGGTCTCTTCTTTGCTGCCGGGGCCCGACTGCCGGTTAAGCGTTCCGAACCGGTGTTCCGTTCCTTTTGATCATTCGCTCGATGGCGAGTAGATTCAGCATCAGGAACCGAGGCTGGTGGTAGTTTTCGGCTCGCGTCATCTTTGGGTCGAGCGTGACTTGCCGGTCTCCGATCACTTGCCACAGAGGCGAGCCGATGCTCTCCATGGAGAATTTTGTCCGCGTGTATTCGTAGAGATCAGGATAAAAGTCCAGCGCCCAGGGATCTCCGGTTTGCTCGATCAAGCAGATGGAGCCGGTGAGTGCCTCCTGATGGGGAAACAGGGTCTTATCGAGAGTCCACTCATTTTGATCAACGTTCTTGAGGTCGCGGAGCAAGCCGCCGTAAACGCGATCTCTTGCTACATCGCAGTGGCGGCGGAAGAGGGCCGCCCCACGATCGAAGAGCAGCGTATCATTTCGGCGTAGCGCTTCGTACAGAACCATCCATAGCGTCTCGATCGCATGTCCCGCATAGACGAGCTGTTCATACTCATTGGCCGGGCGCGATAGATCATGGTTGATAAGCTCGTTCAGGAGTTGGAAACGTGGATTGAAATGGTCGTTCAGCAGCGAATCGACAGAGCGATGCGAGAGCGATTCAAGCTCTGTGTCTGGCCTCATTTCAAGCATTTGGCTGGCCGTCCGGATCAGCACCATCCAGACTCCCTCGATCCTTGCGCCTGGGAACGGCGGCACACCCGGGCCCAGGTAGGTTTCCCCGATTTTTGGGTTGTAGTCTGCCTGGTCATATTGACGAACACACTTGAACACGATCTCTCGCGCGTCGTCCCAGTACTTTTTTTCACCGGTTGCTTTTGATAGTTCGGCCAGACCTTCGGCGATAAACATGTCTCCGTATAGCTCCCGGTCCGGCGGTCCGGCGGGGCTTCCGTCGCGATGCAGCATCTTGGGCCAGAATTCATCCGGGCTGCTCGCGGCTGCGCTCGACGAGTTTGCGCGCGCCCTCGGCGAAGTCCAGATACTTCTGCTCGCGGCCGAAATTATTGTAAAGAAAGCTGTAGACCCACATGCCTCGGCCCTGATACCAGGTGGGTTTATCGTCCGACACACGCTCGCCGTTCGGCCGCACGTTACACAGGAACCCTCCGAATTGGCGGTCGATCACGAAGCGCTCATGGAAGGGTAAGTAGTCGTCGAACAAATATTTGTGGAATTGCGCGCGGAGCTTTTCCAGCGGCAGAGGGCGTTGAACGGGAGCGGTGTTTTCCATTTTCTCTACCGGTTCTGCGGAAGATACCTTCAAGGCTGACGTCCCGAACATTCCCATTAACAATCGATTGAAGCCGCGGCGATTCATGAGCGGGTCGTCTCCCTTCCAGATTTCTCTTGCATGTGTTCCCTAGAAACGGGTTCATCTGTTTTTCGTTCGCCCGCGGCCAAACAGCGAAGAAATCAACTCGGCTGGTATCCCGAAAACCACAATTCCACGATATGGTATAGACATCCACATTGAGGAATGTCATAGGATCTTCGATGTCCTGGAAATTGTCAAGATAGTGTTTAAATATTCGATGATGAATGCTCAAGCGAAAGTCTCAAAGAAGCAAAAGCCGGCCGATGCAGCGGAAGGTGTCGCGGTTTTGCATAAAGCATTTGATCTTCTCGACCTTCTGCAATCGAGCGAAGTGCCGCAATCGCTTGACCAGCTCGTCATCGCCAGTAAATTTCCTCGCACCACCGTGCACCGTATCTTGACCGACATGGTTTCGCGGGGCTATGTCGATAGAAATGATGCGGTTCACTACGCGCTAGGGGAAAAGCTCCTGGTCCTTGGGGCGACGGTCAGGCGGCGGCTGAAATTGCGCGACATTGTCTACCCTCAAATGATCAAGCTGCGCGACGAATTTGGAGAAACCGTCAATCTGGGGCAGGTTTATCGCGATTCGATCCTTTACCTCGAGATCGTTGAAAGCGAGTATCCCATTCGTGCCACTGGATCGCTTGGCATTCTTGATCCGATCCAGGCGACTGCGATTGGCAAGGCCATCATGGCATGGACTCCAGTTGCGAAGCGGCCTGTGCTGACTAATTGGTCTCGCCTTACCTCGGCGACTATCGGCACCTCTGATGAGTGGGCCGCTGAGCTGGAGCGGGTAAGAAGAAGGGGCTACGCCTTGGATGATGAGGAGAGTATGGAGGGGGGGCGGTGCATAGGTGTCGCCCTGCTTTTCAGAGGGCTTCCCATCGCTGGTCTGAGCATCTCCGGCCCCAAGTCACGGCTAAGCCGGGAGCGGGTTACCGAAATAGCGGAGGCTTTGCAAAATGTGAGCTCGGCTATCTCCGAACGGCTGGATTTGTTCCCCGACCAGTTAGGGCGCTAATCGGTTCTGCCAGCACGCCCCGTCGAAGCTAATCCTGTTGCCGCCACCCTCATACCCCACAGTTGCGGGTAACGTGCTTATTGCGTGCCCGCTCGCGAAGTGCAAAAGCCTGCTATACCTCAAGATACCTTAGAAGAATCATTCCGATTGCCTGGGAAAATCAAGAGTCACCGGCGGAGCCGACGCCCGCTCTTGAAAACTCCCGCTGAAAGTGTGTTGACACCGGTTCTCAGATCACGCTATAAAAATCTACTTCCCGTTCTAATATGGGATGTGATTCCACGATGTGGAATCTCGAGGCTCGTCTCTCTTGCACCTCTGCTTTTAAGGTTCGACATGAAAGGCAAGTAGCGCCAAAACCCACTCTCTCGCTTGAGGTGTTACTTAAAAACCTGTCTGGAGGTCAACGTGAAGAAGATCACGACGTGGACATCGTTCTTCCTGATGTTGGGATGCGCTTGGACTTTACCAGCACAGACATCGACTGGGACAGTTCAGGGACATGTTGTTGACGCGTCGAATGCTCTTGTCGGAGGAGCCCATGTCACGCTCACCGAACAGCAGACTGCTCAAACACGATCTCAGACTTCAGACGCGAGCGGCTTCTTTGAATTCCGTGCGTTGCCCATCGGTATCTATAGCATCCAGGTCGAATCTCCGGGATTCGCGAAGGAGGTTGTAACCGGCATAACTCTTGATGTCGCTGAAACCAAAACCATCCAGGTCCCCTTGCGCGCGACCGCCCAGGCCGAGACCGTCACTGTGCAGAGTGATGCGGCAATGCTCCAGGTCGCCGATCCAAGTCTCTCTTCGGTTATGGATCAGCGACGGGTTACGGAGCTTCCGATTAACGGAAGAAATGCGTTGCAGTTGACCTCACTCGCGCCGGGCGTGGTTACCAGTGCAAAGGGAAGCGCCACCGAACGCCAGGGAAATTATGGTCCCGGCTTTTCCGTAGGCGGCCAGAGGGATAATACGAACATCGTCCTAGTAGATGGTATCGAGATCAGCGGGATGGAACTGAACAACTATCCTCTGGCGATACCCTCGTTGGATGACATACAGGAGTTCCGGGTGCAGACCTCGAACTATTCCGCGGAGTTCGGTGGAAACTCGGGGGCGATCATTAACATAGCCACCAGGCGAGGTACAAACAGCATTCACGGTACGCTTTTCGAATTCTTGAGAAACCAGGACTTTGATGCCCGCAATTATTTTAGCCCGACGGTTTCTCTCCTGAAACGCAATCAGTTCGGTGCCATCGTGGGCGGACCGTTGACGATTCCGAAGCTGTATAGCGGCCGCGATAGAACCTTTTGGCTGATGAGTTACGAAGGAACTCGGCAGAATAGCTCGACCCCATCAACCGCCATCGTGCCGACCGCCGCAGAGCGCGGCGGCGACTTCAGCAATACAGGGACAGTGATCGCCGATCCGTACACCAAAGTGCCTTACGCGAATAACATCATTCCTGCGAATCTCCTGAATCCGGTGGGGCAGGCTCTCCTCGATCTTTATCCGACGCCCACGGGCAGCAATCCAGCAGCAAACTTCACCGGATCACCTCGTCAGGAGGTGACAAACGATGTGTTCAGCGGACGCCTGGACCAGACGATATCGCAGAGGGACTCAGTCTTCGGTCGATTCACTATCAATCAGCCGTTCACCGTGAGCCCCGGCGCGGGCATCGCGTTCTCTGGGTACAACCAGGAGCAACATGATTGGAATTTGCAGGCGGTGATCGGCAACACGGCGGTGTTCACCCCACATATCGTCAATGAGACGAACCTGGGATTTGTGCGCTTCACGCGCAGGAGAGGATCACAGGCGGCCAACGTGAACAATTACGTCGAGGAGTTGGGCATCCAGGGCTTGGCGGTTCCTCCTTATGCGTGGGCGGCTCCCCAGGTCAGTCCTCTGGGGCTCACTTCCGTTGGCTACGGTTCAGGGAACGCGGTCTTCAATTGGGATTCCCAATCGATGCAGCTGGTCGATAATCTTTCCATACAGCGCGGCCACCACACCATCAAGACCGGCTTCACGATCAACAAAAAGCTTTTGGGTTCCACCCAATATGGCGCACCAAATGGCGTCTACACCTTCTCCGGAATGTTTAGCGCCCAGGACCCGGTCCATAAAACCACGTCTGCCAATGCAATCGCGGATCTTCTGCTCGGCTATCCTTCCGCTTATACGGTTCAGACTGGGCCGTACGTCCAAGACTTTCACTATGCGGATCTTGGCGTTTACGTTCAGGATGATTGGACACTCAGCCCGAATTTCACCATAAGTGCTGGTGTGCGTTGGGAATATTTCGGAAAGCCCGCCGACGCTCACAATCAGATTGCGACTTTTAATCTGACTACGGGCAACCAGGTCGTCGCCGGCCAAGGCGGCTTGCCTCGCGCTCTCGTCTACCAGCAGTATCGGGACTTTTCTCCCCGGATTGGATTCGGATGGCGCCCCTACGGCAATGCAAGGACGTCTCTGCGGGGCGCATATGGACTCTTCTACACCCCGGAAGTCATCAATACCTTTCGCAACCTCGGGTTTCAGAACCCTTTTGGCACGACCTACTCTCTAAGCATTCGGCCTGCAAACCCGAATAAGCCACTGCCGGTATTCACCGTGCAAAGCCCACTGGCCAATACCAATCCATCCGTAAGCTATGCGACGGTTCTTGGAATCAACCCCAACTTTCGCGACGGCAATGTGAGTGCCTGGAACTTGACGCTGGAGCAGATGCTGGCAAACAATGTGCTGCTTGAGATAGCCTACGTCGGCTCCAAGAGCACGCACCTGTCCAGTGAGCTGAACTACAACCAAACCAATCCCTATCCTCCGCAGCCACCAAACTTTGCTCAAAAGTTTCCTTATCCAACCTTTGGGACGGTGAACTACTTCGACTCCAACGGGGCCGGCAATTACAATGCATTACAGGTCAGGCTGCAGAAGCGATACTCTAATGGCCTCACCTTCCTGGGCTCGTATACCTGGAATAAGAATCTGACCAATATCGATCAGAGTTCTGTTGGCGCGTCGAATTCCCCCGGAAATGCCTACGCGCCGCAGGTCATCAGTCCGCTCGGATTGAATAAAGGCTTCGCCGTAGGCGGACGCCCACAGGAAGCGACGATAAGCGGGCTATACGAGTTTCCACTTCTGAGCAAACAAAAGAGCATTTTCGACCTTCTGCTGGGGCATTGGGAGGTCGGCGTGGATTCAACCTTCGCATCCGGGTCATGGCTTACGCCTTCCTCCTACGGCGTTTCTTATACAGGGTCGCGCGCAAACTTGACAGGAAATCCCAATCTGCCTCGTTCGCAGCGAACCATCCAGAGATGGTTTGACGTGAGCAAGGTCCAGAATCCTTTGCCAGGCCAACTCGGTAACAGTAGTAAGGGAACAATCATGGGTAGCGGTACGAACCTGACCAACCTGGTGTTGCTTAAGAATTTTCCTTTCGCAGAATCGAGAAGATTGGAATTGCGTGGTGAGTTCTTCAACGTTTTCAATCACACCCAATTTGACGACCCCTACGCCTATCCAGGCAATAACCCGCAGGCAGGCAAGATAACCTCGGCGAGCGATTACGGATATGCCCAAACCGAAAGAATTATCCAGCTGGGCCTCAAGTGCTACTTCTAAAAGTAATTCGCCTGGTTCCAGAGGAGTTTGTCCACTAGTGGTCGCAGTGAATCGGGTGCGCCAATTTGGGTATCTTTGTACGGGTAGTATTTACCGCCGCCGGCGTCCGATGCCCCTCAGGGGGCTCTGCAGGTTGGAACGACCTGCAGCATTCGCAGTCGACGATAATGAGGAATCTGAGGGCATTCGCTTTGTTGGAGTTCCCATTTTCAATGGATACAGACGGATCATCGCGGCATTGAGTCTGTCGGGACCGGAATCGCGCCTTGCCGGATCGCGACCTTGAGGTGGCCGGCGCCCTCGGGGCAGTAAGCGAACGCATCAGCAAGCTGCTGGAGCTCAAGAGAAGACAAAATGCATACAAGGAAAAGACAGTCATGACGTTAGCAATTCTTGGCGGTAAGCCCGTCCGCAAGGCGGAATTTTCTGCTTGGCCGATCTTCACTTCGGACGAAGAGTCCGCTTTGACGAAAGTCATCCGCAGCGGCAGGTGGGGCGGGTACGGAATCGAGGTGCAACAATTTGAAGATAGTTTTCGCAAGATGCACGAGGTCGAACACGCGGTCGCGTGCTCGAATGGTACGGTTGCGCTCGAGGTAGCCTTGCGTGCCATCGACGTCGGCTGCGGCGACGAGGTCATCGTGGCGCCTTTCACCTTCATCGCCAGCGCCAGCGCCATCCTGTTGTGCCAGGGTGTGCCTGTCTTCGTCGATATTGATCCGGAAACATTGAATCTGACTCCGGCGGCGGTAGAAGCTGCAATCACGCCAAAGACAAAGGCAATCGTCGTTGTTCACTTTGGTGGCCACCCTGCGGAGATGGATGCCATCGTTGCGATTGCCACGAAGCATCGGCTAGCGATCGTCGAGGATTGCTCGCACGCCATCGGGGCCCGGTGGAAGGGCACGCTAGTGGGCAATTTCGGCGCAGTCGGGACCTTTAGCTTCCAGTCGTTCAAACTCGCCACGTCAGGTGAAGGGGGAGTCGTGGGCACCAATGATCCGGCCATTGGAGATGCTGTCTGGAGCTATTGCAACCAGGGCCGCCGGAAAGGCGCGGCCTGGTATGAGCACTACAGCCTGGGAAGCAACTATCGCCTCACTGCCTTTCAAGCTTCTGTATTGAGTGCGCAACTCAAGCGCGTGCCGGAGCAAACGGCCGTTCGCACCCGCAATGCCGAATATCTGCGCCGCCAGCTCAAAGGTTTCAGCGGACTCAAAACTGGGCAGACAAGTAAGTTTGTCCAAAACCATCCGCAATATCTGATGACGCTCCGTTACGACCCCAGCGCATTCGCCGGTGTTCCTCGAGATATTTTTCTGGCGGCGGTTGAAGCGGAGGGGATACCCCTGCGCTCCGTTTATCCTTACCCTCTTTATCGCAATCCGCTCTTTCGCAGAGAGGCGCTGGCACGGCACGGAGGGAGTGGTTGGGATTCGATCCCTGACTATGACGGGCTTTTCCTGGAAGAATGCGAGCGTGTCTGTGTTGACGGTCTCTGGCTGGAACATCATTTGTTTCTCGGGACCGAGAGCGACATGGACGACATTTTAGCCGCCTTCCACAAAGTGCAGGAAAATCGGGCGTTGCTGGAAAAGCATCAGGACGAGGTCATCGCAGGCCACGCGACAGGATGAAAATACGAAGGCAGCTGTTCACGATGGCCGCATTGTTGCTGGCGCTCCCGCTGCGCCTGTGGTGTGCCGACGCGGGCGCTCACGACTTTGAGAAATGGAACATGGAGGATAGCTTTGCCAACGGCATTCCTTCGTGGCAGAGTTATCCGCTTGCGCAGGACATTGGCTACGATCCATCGATTTACACTACAACATCGGAAGGGAAAGCGGTGCTTGTCCGCGATGTCATCAATGAGGGACAAAAGACGCAGTCGATGGGCATGATCCGGTCACTGAAGTTCCGGCTCACCGCATCGACCACGATTACCCTCGCCTATTCGCTGCGCCTCGCGGGCGAACCCGTTGCGGCAAAGCTCATCCTGGCGACCGAAGACGGAACCAGATTCGAGGCCCCGCTTCCACTGAACTCCCAGACTGGCCACCTTCACACGGTCCGTGGGGGGATCCTTCTGGCTGATCGGAGGGACGCGGATATCCGGGCAGTGGTTATCCTGTGCTCGATTCGCGGTGCTCCGCTGGGGGCGCACAGCCTACTCACTCTCCGTTCGTTTTCTGTCAATGCGATGCGTCCCGCTGAGTTGGCCCTGGTGTCGCCGCACCTGCTCCAGTCCAGCAGTGGAACCACGCCCATCGCCGAAGGATTTGCGAGTCAAGGTCAACCGGCGCAATTTTCGCTTTCCTCAGCGCCGCAGCGGGTAGTCGTTAAGGATGGCTCTGGAGCAGTGGTGAATGCCAATGTCACCATCCACGGTTCTGACGTGCGTTGGACGCCTCCTGAGAGAGTGGCTCCGGGCCTCTGGAACATCGAAGTGGCAGGTCGCCATGCCGGCCTTCTCTTTGGCGTCCTGGTCTTGCCCCGCGCAACGGGTGACGGTGTCGTTTTTTCCCCAGAGCGGCTGAACCAGCTGCGAATCGGTAGCCATTACGCTGGGTTGCGTGAAGCCATTCACCGGGAAGCCCAGCGGCAGGCACTGCAGATCAGATTCAATCCGTTGGCGGGAGAAAGCATTGCGCTGCTTCCCAGCCAGTCAGTGCACGCCGGCCTCACAGCGTACATCGCACTCATGAACAGCTATGGTGGCGCAATCGCTTACGGCGCTCTCGATTATCGGCTCAACGGCGACCGCCAATCGCTTGAGAGCGTCCGGAAAGCGCTGGCGGCTGTCGGTGCCTGGAAGACGTGGACCCCCACCTGGTTCACCTCTCATGGGATGCATACCTACTATGTTGTCGGTGTCTTCACTGAGCAACTCGCCGTGGGCTATGATCTCGTTTCGGACCTGCTTTCTCCCGGCGAGCGGGCAGCGATCGAGCATGCGCTCATGAGCAAGAGTATTCAGCCGGCCATTGACGACTACTTTCTCCGGCAACGCATGCCTACGTCGGCCAGCAATCATATGGCCCATTCCGTCGGCGGCGCAATCGCCGCGTGGGTAGCTTGTGACCGCGCCAATTCGCGATGGCGCATACAAAAGGGAACTGCCCTGGCCGAGCTTCTTGTGGCCTATCAGGGTTTGCTCAAAGGCCTTTTTCCCGGTGATGGAAGTGAAAGGGAACCAGCGGGGTACGAGATCTTCGCCATGGAAGGCATGACCTATGGCATCTCCGCGCTGAAAAGCTTGGGCATTGTCCCCGATGGTACTCAAAAAATGATGGAGTCCTTCTGGTGGCTCCGCTATGCGGAGGTAAATCCGCGGCTGGTCCTGGATACCGGCGATACCGGCTCTTCGCTTGCCAGCTTGTACGGCTATGCCTGGATCGCAGAGCACTCTGACGATCCTGGCGCACGCTGGCTCTATGATAGTGTGCCCCGGCCCGCGATGGAATCTCCCCACGTTGAGACCAAAGGGCAGGATGCACCGCCCAACCTTCCTGCCATTTCCCGGGCCCCGAATTTGCTTGATCTACTATGTTGTACCCAGGCGGCCCCACAAGCTCCCACACCTCCTCCATCGCGAATTTTTTCGTTGCGGGGAAGTGCCGTGCTGCGCCAGGGGTGGGCAGACGGCCAGACCGTCGTTTCGCTGCGGGTTGGCCCGTGGATGAATCACGAGCATCACGACCAGGGCAGCTTTCAATTGGCATCGCGCGGGGAACTGTTAGTCGGTGAAGCGGGCTATGCGGATTACTACCGCGACCCGAACTACAAGGACTATTTTTCGGAAGCCGCTGGACATAACGTTGTCTTGCTCGATGGAGACGCCTTCAGTCAGATTCCCTACGACGGGGCCTATTACAAGGCCTTCGCAAAGTACCCTCGGATTGATTCCTCGTTGCTGACCGATCGAATCGATTACCTCGAGGCTGACCTGCAGCCGGCTTACGGTGATACTTTGCAGCGGTACCGGCGGGCCTTCCTCTTTGTGAAACCGGACTTGCTCATAGTGAGCGATGACCTGAAAGCGAACACTCCGCACACGTTTCAGTGGTTGCTGCATGCCGCCCCCGGGGCCACCGCGGTGCAAGACGGCGTGGGTGTGGCCGTCGAAGGCAAAGAACGCTACGCATCTGTTACCGCACTTGCAAGCGACCAGGCGCTTCACTGGCACATTAGCGCGGCCCCCATCGCGATCAACGACTTTACCGATCTTGACCGGGTGCCGGTTCTGGAACATCACACGCTCTCGCTTACGTCCAGGCCCTTGCTCAGTACTCGGTTCCTGGTTGGGCTTTCGGTCAACGGCCAGTCGAAGGCGCCGGGCACCTTAGAAAGGCATTCGACTGGGAACGGAGATGGATTCCTGCAAAAGTGTGCGGATCAGGAGACGGTAGTGCTCTATCGGAAAAGTTCCGGTGCTCTGGCCGCCTCCGGGGTCGCGACCGATGGTGACGCACTCGCTGTCACGCTGTCCAACGCGGGTGATGAGGCTCACGTGTTCGCAAGCCGTGCTGGGTATTTGCGGATGGCCGGGCTTCCAGGTCTTTCCTTTGCCTCCCCAGAAAATATTGTTCTGGACCGTACGCAACGCGAGGTCATGCTCAACCTGGACCTGGACAGGGCTTCCACGCTCCAATTCGAAGGGTCGATTGAAAACGGCTCTCTCGATCTTGACGGAAGACAGGCAGAAGATTCTGGCAACGGACATAGGCTCGACCTTGAATCGGGCAAGCACCGGATCCACTTCACCCTGAGCAAGCAACCGGATTAAACAGGAAACTAAAAATCTGCCATGCTGATAGCGGGTGTTCAGTAGAGGAAGTTGAACGAAAAGATGACGAGTATAAAATCCGAAGTTCGCATTGGTCTGATTGGTCTGGGGGTGATGGGTGATCTCTATGCGCGAATCTACGCAGCGCATCCGCTGGCGTCGCTCGCCGCAGTCTCATCTCGCCGCCCCTCGAAAATTGCCGAGTTCGAAGAGCGTTTCGGAGCCAGAGGCTATCTGGACTATCGCGAAATGATCGATAAGGAACAGCTGGATGCGGTGGTGATCGCGACCCCCGACGATACCCATTTCGAACCTGCGAAGAGGGCTCTCCTGGCTGGGCGGCACGTACTTATCGAGAAGCCGCTGACCACCACGGTTGCGGAAGCCGACGAGCTTCTTCGGCTCGCAACGGCTAACCGGCTCAAGATTCAGGTTACCTTCAATCATCGTTGGCTGCCCCCTTACCAAAAGGCTAAGCAGAGCGTATCACAAGGCGAGATCGGTCTGCCCCTCGCAGGCTTTGCGCGCAAGAACGACACCATTTACGTTCCTACAGAGATGATTTCGTGGGCGGGCAACAGCACGCCTGCATGGTTTCTGTCTTCCCATGACATCGACCTGATACGCTGGATCTTCGCTTCCGAGCCGATTGAGGCAAGGGCGTGGGGGCGCCAGGAAGTTCTAAAAGCAAGGGGCATCCCGACGTATGACGTGATCCAGGCCCAGGTCCGATTTGCCAATGGGGCGATCGCAACCTTTGAATCCGGGTGGATCTACCCCAACACTTTTCCAACCATCGTCGATTCGTTTGTCGAAGTGATAGGCACGGACGGGCACATCCACCTCGACCGCAAGCGCGAATCGATCGAGGTGAGTACGCCAAAAGCTTTCACCTATCCGAAAAACTTCATCACCCAGGAGATTTTTGGAAGGCTGCGCGGCGCCTTTCCTGCATGCCTCGAAGATTTTCTCTATGCCATCGTCGACGATACAGAACCCCATGTATCCGGCTACGATGGCCGGCAAGTGACGGCAACGCTCGAGGCGATCCACCAATCCCTGGCATCGGATTCGACCGTGCAGGTTGCTCCTTTCGTCGCCTTCTAACGAGCACCGCATTTCAGGAGCAGGACGAGTTAAGCGGGAAGAATTCCGTCATGGAGACTGCTTGTGAGTTCTTAACGCTACCTGGCTGAAGTATCGGGCCGCGACCTTTCCCGGGAGAGGTTTTGAGTTATGCGCGCGCTGTCGATGGCTCGGTTCACGTTTAAGCTGAGAGGAATCCACCATCGACCGCCAAGGTATGCCCGGTGACCATACTGGAACTAGCAGCAGCGAGAAAGACGGCCGCGCCAACTATTTCGTCAGGACGTCCCCTCCGCCCCAGCGGCGTGCGATCCATAAAGTATCGTTGGGACTCAGAATCCGAGCGGCTCCCTGCCATCATCGGCGTCTCGAACAACGAGGGCGCAATTGCATTTACCTGGACATTGAATGGAGCTAACTCAACCGCAAAACCTTTTGTCAGCTGGACCACTCCACCCTTGCTGGCCAGGTACGCGATGCTGCCCGGATACGCGATAAACCCACCAATCGAAGCTATGTTGATAATCTTGCCGCTCTTTCGCTCTGCCATATGTTTACCAGCAGCCTGGCAACATAAGAAGGTTCCTTTTAGGTTCACATTAATGATGGCGTCCCAATTTTCTTCAGGGTAGTCGAGCGCGGTACCACGAATCGCTCGTCCCGCGGAGTTCACCAGTATGTCGACTGCGCCCCACTTCTGAACCACTCGAGCAACGACGTCTTGCACATTGGCCTTGTTGCTCACGTCGAGCTCCTCGGCTTGCGCTTCTCCACCTCCTTCTTTGACCAGATTGGCGGTCTGCTCAGCGTTAGCCAAAGATATGTCCGCTGCAATGACGCGCGCACCCGCATCGCGAAAGCCACAGCAGATAGCCCGGCCCAGTCCGCTTCCACCGCCAGTCACCAGAGCCGTCTTGCCCGTCAGCCGGAATAATTCTGAATGCATTCCTGTCAACCCTGCAGGATCTCAAGTACCTCGTTATCCGGCCCAAGAAAGTAACAGAAGCGCACTCCGGCGAAATATGGGTGCTCAGGGGAGATAGTTACTGGTGTCGACAAGAACTTGACCCCCCTACTCTCCAGTTCCTTCTTTGTCTTTTCGATGTCGTTCACCTGGAAACAGATATGTTGCCATCCACCATCGTTCGCCTTGGCAGTTGAAGGCACGGGTTTGCCAGGCGGGTATACATACTGGAAGGTTTCGATTAGTCCTGAGTTTTCCGGTAGCTTAAAGAATGTCGCCAATACTTTGGTATTGGGAAGGCCGACACCCCGAGAGAACTCAGCATCCTCGATCGTTGTTTCCAGGGCGATTTCCAACCCAAGGACCTCGCTGTAAAACGCCTTGGTTTTTTCTTTGTCTGAGACTATCAGGTTGAAATGGTGTAAACCGGCAAACATGGGCATTTCGATTTCTCCATTCTTGTTTCCGCAGGCCAAGCGTGAGGGCCGGCCTGAATTTGCGCACCACCCACTATAGACAAGAAGTGAATGTTATTCAATACAGTAGGGGAGCATTGTGACATTAGTTCAGGTGGCAAACGGAGCTTGCGGGAACAAGACGCGAACGGATGGCAGGAAAGAGGACCCTGCAAACGAGCCACTGATTGCGGGCTATCAGTCTAGCCGCTGTTTCAACAGTTCCTCGCCGGATTTGTACAGCCGCATACTACTTCTCTCTTTGTGTTTACGGGCAAGAAATACGAAAAGCGCATCCACGATCGCCAATTGGGTAATTCGCGAGGCCAGAGGGGCCTGAAAATATTTAACCTCACTTGGGGTAGCGAAAAGTTTGAGATCAGCACACGCAGTGATCGGCGACTTCATGGAATTTGTCAGGCAGATAGTTTTCGCTCCACGAGAGCGGGCAACTTCCAGGCAATGCACGGTCTCTCGAGTGGATCCGGAACACGAAATACCAAAGGCCACGTCACCCTTTCGCAGTTGGGTCGCTGCAACGAGCTGCATGTGTGAGTCGAATTGAGTCGAGACGGGCAAGCCAATAAGCCTGAACTTACACGACGCCAGATAGGCAATCGGGTAGGAGATGCCTATGGAAAAGAGCTCGATGTGCCGTCCACGATCGAGGGTGAGGGCGACTTGCCGGAGCGTCTCCTGGTTGTTGATCTGCAAGGTTTCCTTAAGGCTTTCCAACTGGAACTGAAAGACCTCCTGGAACACCGAGTTCCGGTGCGTCACGCCGTCCTTTGATCCGCCAAAGCCCGAAAAAGCGCTCTGCGTCATTTCTCTGGCTAATGCGATTTTGAACCCGGCGAAGCCTTGCAGGCCAAGGCTCCGGCAAAAGGCCACGATCGAACCGACACTCGATCCGGTACCGTCGCGTAACTCAGCGATCGAAGAAGAAAGTATCCGCTCGGGATCTTTCAGGATGTATTCAGCGATGAGGCGTTCTGTTGGGGTGAGAGAGGGTAGAACACCCTTAATATAAACAAGGATCGGTCGTTTTGATTCTTCCGTCATAGTTATCTCGCGGGGGAATGTCACACTTTGGTGTCTGTCACGCCGGTCCGGTCTGGCTGACCCGGCCTTTGCTCGCAATCGCGGAAAGGGTGCACGGATGGAATCTGCTGGCTACCGAGAAAAGCAACGGCTTCGCCAAAGGAAAAGATTCCCGCGAAGCAACCAAGAGCACGCGTGCAGGAGGCGCCCACCGCCGCAGCCAAATATAGCGCATCCTCCAGTTCCCAGTTCTTAAGGATACCCTTGATCAAACCAGCGGTAAATGCATCGCCCGCCCCGGATTCCTCCACCGTTTCGATGGGGAATGCCGGCGTGTTGATGACACGTTTGCCTCTCTTTGCCAGTGAACCACGGGGACCACGGGTGATTACGACCGTACACCCGGGATTGAAAGCACTCAGGCATTCGGCCTGAGCCAGTTCGTCTGTCTGTCCAGTCAGGCGCGCCCCCTCGTCCTCGTTCGGCAAAAAATAATCCGTATACGGCAAAACTGGCGCGACATCCTGTATCCCGAACGAGCCTTCAGCCGGCATCACAACGTCGAGGACGGTCACTATTCCTCGATGTTTTGCCTCCCAAAAGAGCTTTGCCAACTGCTCGGGAGTGAAGGAGGGCATAGCGAGGTAGCCTCCGAAGTAGAGGACACGGGTGTCTCAGAGGAAACCTAAATCGACGTCGTCCAGGGAGAATTCGCCGTTTGCTCCAATGCAGTGGAGGTATCGTCGATCCTCGCCCTGGAGCGTAAAAATCACCGTGCCCGAAGTGGGCAGCTGCAGGGTGCGCCGAATATGATCAACACCAACACCATGCTGCTTGAGGCCAGAGTAGATAAAGTCGCCTGAGATGTCGGAGCCCACCTTCCCTGCGACATTTACACTTTCCCCTAGAATCCTGAGCCCAATGGCGGTGTTGGCCGCGCAACCGCCGACACTTATGGCCAAGCCTGAGGTAGTGACCAACTGCCCAGCATCTGGAAGACGCTGAATCGGATCAGCGAAAACGTCAACCACTAAAATACCCATACATCCCACTGGCATAGCAACTCCAAACTCATTACCCGCCAGGGCTCGCAAGTCCGCTTGCACAGATTGTAAGGGTGCCCGGAAGAGACTCCTCGATGAAGCCCTCAATGCCTGGAACGAGGTTCGAGAGTTTGCCGTTCCCCCAGGTTGTGCTGTCCGCTGAGGAAGTGCAAACCTGCCGCAACGGAGTCGGTTGTGGGGTTATCAGGAAGCCATACCGATCCGGCCTTCTCCGCTGCGATTCCCAGGGGTTCCTGGTTTGCCAATTCATCGTGACGGTAGGCGCCAAGTGTACCGTACCAAGCGCATAGAAGCCAGCGAGGGGCGGGGGGCAAATTTGGAATGTGGTTTGCCAAGGGGGGTGGGATTCGGCCGCGAAATCGGCTAGGCCAGGCTCGCGGCCAAAATGGCCGGATCGGTTTAGGGCAATGTTTTCCGCATCATCCCCCAGCGCGTCAGGGGGAAATGCAATATCTCGCGGTTGCTCAGGCGCTCGACCACCTGACGTGGTTGGTGGCCGAACTGACGGCCGCCACTTGCAGACTGCCTCCGGACTCGGGCCGCACCATGCCGAAGGCTTCACCCGAGGACTCAAACCGGAAGCGGTTCTTCAACTCTACCGCCAGCATCACCATCTTCCAGCTCGTTTGAACGGGCGCGGTGGTCTACATGGTTTTATGCTGGCGCACCACCAATAGGGGAAGCGAGGCACGCGATTGGGGATTTGGAAAGCAGCCGTCCAGCCCACCCTCGCGTGAAAGGGGGTTCACCTCCAGGGCGCCCGGCTGGTGAAACCTATACTGTTCAGCTCAGCCTAGAGGGCAGGGAAACCGTTATCGGGTAGTTACAGCATAGATATCTCGCGTGACACAGTTTCCGGGTTACTTCTTCTGGTTTGCCAGCAACTGTCCCTTGATGCCTAGTTTCACCCGGTTGATGTGCCAACGACCAAGGTTCGCCACGTACAGCTCATCGTTTTGCGGCCCGCCAAAAGCAATATTGGTAGGGCGCGCCAACGTCGTACCGTCGCGGTCATAGGCCAATAGTTCGACCTTGCGTTCGGGCGATACGCAATAAATATTGTCGGATGCATAGCAGCTCACATACAGATTGCCCTCGATGTCGAATGCCAGACCGTCGGGAACTCTTTCCAGCCCGGATGCGTATACCTCCCGATCCCCAGCCGACCCATCTTCCCGGATCTCCACCTGCAGCACATCGTCCGTGTGACTCTGTGCGACAAACAGAAAACGGTCATCCGCGCTGAGTGCCAGTCCGTTGGGAAAAGGCTGTGGGCCTTCCAGAAAAACGTGGCCACGGCCATGACGATCGAACCTCACGATACAGCCGCTGCTGTTGGCCCAGTCGCCGGAGTCGGATACAAAAAGGTTTCCCGCAGAGTCAAAGACCGCATAATTAGGCAGCTTCAGCTTGTGGCCCTGGGCAGAATCGGCAAACATGCTCGACTTACCATCTTTTTGGACTTTGACAACGCAAGCCAGCTTGGCATTGCATACGTAGAGTTCGTCTTCCGCTGAGAAGGTGAGCCCCAGGCAAAACCCTCCAATGTTCGTGACTTCTTCGACGCGCCCTTTCTCGGGGATGCGGTAAACCTGTCCTATCTCGCCGCCCGCCCAAAGAATGCCCTCGCTATCGAAAGCAAGATCCTCCGCATGATCCAGACCGTCTGCGTAGGTCTCAAACTGGTTAACCGGAATTTGCACCTCGGCACTCCCCCTCACGACGCTAAGTCACCGGCAATTGTGCCAGTAAGCCGCCATCAACGAGCAATCCTATACCGGAAACGTAGGAGGCTAGATCTGACGCCAGAAAGAGCGCCACCTGTGCGATTTCCTGGGGCTTTCCCAGACGGCGCAAGGGAATCGCGGACTCCATCTTGCGCTTCGCGGCACCAGGATCCGAATTACGCCGCAAAGACCGATCCATCATCGGCGTCAGGATACACCCCGGACAGATTCCATTGACGCGAATATTGTGTGGGCCGAGGTCTCGTGCCATGTCACGGGTAAGGCCCAGAACACCAGCCTTGGCAGCCGCGTAGGGCGCTGTCTGGCCGGTTGTTGCAAACGCCTGGACGGACGCTGTGTTGATGATGCTGCCGCGCCCACGCTGAATCATGCCCGGTACCGTGCTGGAGCAACACAGAAAAACACTCCTCAAGTTGACCGCGATCTGCCGGTCCCAATCCTCAACGGTTACGTCAACAAATTCCCGGTAGAACTCCAAACCTACGTTGTTGACCAGGACGTCGATTGCGGAGAACCGGGCCTTGATTTCGCCGAAGGCCTCGGTTACCTCCTTTGCCGAGCTCACGTCAGCGAGAATTGGGTGCAGGCATCCCCCCTGTTGAGCAATCCTTTCTGCCGAACAACTAAGCTTCCCGGCATCACGTTCCAAGCCAACAACCATAGCCCCACACGCAGCAAATGAATCGGCGATTGCGGCGCCTATTCCGGATCCGACTCCAGTGACGACGACCACCTTGCCCTCAAAGTTGAGTCGTTCGGCGCTCATGATCACGCCTCGCTCGGCAGGCCATAGTGCTTATTGAGTACCGCGATATGTGAATCCCAGGTCGGCTCGTTCGAAAGGTATCCGTCGGGGTAGGTTTCGATGGTTAAATAAACGAAATCGCTGTGACCCACATTGCGTACACGATGATCAGTGAGACGGGGGATATAGGCCACATCATCCTTGGTGATCTTTTTAACCTGATCGGCTACTGTAACTTCGCCCTCGCCTTCAAGCACGAGGTATGTTTGCCCACACTCTTTGTGTTGGTGGATGGGAAAGGACAGGCCCTTCGGAAAGCGCTGTGACAAAATCTCGACACACTCACTTTTTTCCCGGGGCAACAAAACTGAGTACTTGACTCCTAGAAAATGCGTCACCTGGGAGTTTTCTGTGGAACTGATCGGGGGTTGTTTCTTCTTTTTAGTTGCCGACATGAACGGGTGAATCCCTTCTTATGGAGTTGGCTGGCAAGATCGCTTGACAAAGCAAGGTTGCTTACTGACTGAAATTTTAGTTTCTCACTTGCAGAGCTTAAGCTTCGCCCCTCCTATATCAGGCATAGCGAGCCCATTCGGAAATCGATGAGCAACGTTCACGAAACAGGCATTCGCATGAACGTTGCTCATAATCTTATAGGATGAGTGCCGGTTGTCAAGATGGAATTCCGCACACCATGAGCATCGGTAATTGTTTGCGCCATCGGTTGCCGAAGCATCGTGAACGCCGGCTTCTGGACTTTTTGCATTGCCGTCTCTTCTCCGCGCCTCGTCTTGCTGGTTTCGGCTCCATACTTGACAAAGGCAGGGTCGATTTTGGAGTATGTATACCGATTTCAGAAGAGCAAATGGCCTGGTGTCCGATCATGGCCATCAAACAGCATGTGATTATCTGGCTCTATGAACGGGTTGAATCAAAAAGATCAAGGCGAAACAGATGAAACGATCCGAAGTTAACCAGAGTATATATGACGCAGACTCTTTCTTCCGGCAACACCACTTTGCGCTCCCGCCTTTTGCTTATTGGACCCCGCAGGACTGGCAGACGTTGGGACCAGAAGTTGACGAAATTCGGCAACGAAAGCTCGGATGGGATGTGACTGATTTCAATTCGGGAAGATTCGAGGAAGTAGGCCTTACTGCGTTCACTCTCCGCAACGGTGGGCGTTCCGTTGGCATAGGCCATAAATCCTATGCCGAGAAAATACTATTCGTTCGCCAAAGTCAGGTAACGCCCTTTCATCGTCACTTCGTCAAGACAGAAGACATCATCAATAGGTCCGCTGCCAACGGGGGCTTGCTCGTGGTGCAACTGTACAACGCCGGGCCAGATGAAAGGTTTGCTCAGACGCCGGTCCGCGCTTCTTGTGACGGAGCGGTCAGAACTATCTCAGCCGGAGGTTCTGTGATTCTCGGGCCTGGGGAATCGCTCACAGTTACTCCTGATCTCTATCACTCCTTTTACGCCGCTGAAGGGCCTGCTCTGATCGGCGAAGTATCTTCGGTCAACGACGACGAAAACGACAATCGTTTCCATGTAGCCATCCCTCGCTATTCCTCGATTCAAGAGGACGAGTTGCCGCTCCGCCTGCTTTGTCAAGAATATCCGGTCGCCAGCCATGTAAGTATGCGGTAAGTAATCCGGGTCCATCAGGCCAAGCCGCGGTCCCTCATCTAACTTTTTGTCACGTGAGAGGCGGTGCTTCCAGCGCTCCTTATTTCTCCAGAAATCACTTGACAAGGAAAGGGATCGTGCATTAGAAAACCGTTGCACGTGATGTGAACATAATTCATCGTTATGAAAATATACGCGAACGTGATTCACCTAATCTTGGAGGCGATCGAAGAGAATTGAGTAGATGCTCGGCCGGGGGAATTGAAGTACTCCAGTCAACTTTTGCCAGAATGCGGTCGTGAACCACATCGGCTAGGCCAATCCCCGCGGCATTGCCGTGGGTAATGTCGCTCAGATCGCGAACGAATATCCTCGCGATTCGAGTCCCCGCGTCCTTCCATGAGAAGTAGGCGCCATGGACGTTGATTGTCAAGCAGATTTGCGATCATTCATGATGCAGGCTTGGTGGATGTTCTGCCATGATTAGCCTGCTTACTCCTCCTCCAGCTGCTGTGCAAGTCGACGGACTCACCTGGAGCAATCCACTCGCAGTCTTGGTGGAAAAGCCGCTGACAAAGCCGCTTAGGTTGACACCGCCGTATGGCAAGCCGTAGGCGAAGACATTGTGAGCATTGATCCAGCTGTTGCCGGAGACCATCTTTTCGGCTACCCGGTTGGCCCTCGCCTTCGTCCTGGAACTTGAGCAGGTAAGCGACTGACCCTGTTCCGTTGTCGCCATGCTGATCAAACCTCACGAACGGAAAATATCTGGACTTAACTTCAGTTGGCGAGCCCGAGGGGGCTGGCACACATTGACAGCAAAACAAGCCGCGTGATATATGTTCACAAGCCGGAATGATACATGAAGTTTGTTCAGTGGAAAGAAGAGTTTTTTCGAGTTACGAAGGGTGCGGGGGAGCGGAATAAGATTCTTGGTTGTTGCACCAGAATGGTTCGCCCACCGTCGGATTTCTCCTTCCGGTAGACTCCTTCGGGGAGGAGAGGGTTATGAGCAAATTGCTCACACCGTTGCAAATCGAGCACTACCATACTTATGGTTACATCGCGCCGGTTCGCGTGATGCCGGAACAGCAGGCGCTGCTGCTGCGAGCACGTCTGGAGGAGTTTGAGCGCACGCAAGGGGAACGCAAGGGCCTTTTACGCCACAAACCTCATTTGCTCTTTGGCTGGCTGGCAGACTTGGTTCGGCACCAAAAGATACTCGATGCCATCGAAGATTTGTATGGTGAAAACCTCTTGTGCTGGACCAGCAACTTCTTCATCAAGGAGGGTAATGACCCGACCTATGTTTCCTGGCACCAGGACTCGACCTACTGGGGCCTTTCTAAGCCTGATGTGGTCACCGCCTGGGTTGCACTTTCGGAAAGTAACAGATCCAATGGCGCCATGGAAGTAATACCGGGTACACACCTGTTGAATCAAATTCCTCACACAGACACCTTCGCCAAAAACAACGCCCTGACACGTGGTCAGGAGGTGGCCGTCGAGGTTGATCAGAGCAAAGCAGTTGCCATTGAACTTCTGCCGGGAGAGATGTCCTTGCATCACGTGCGCATCATTCACGGATCGCCGCCCAATACCTCCTCCAAGCGCAGGATTGGTTTCGCCATCCGTTACATCCCGACTGAAGTCCGTCAGCTGGAAGGAGACGACAGTGCCACCCTGGTGAGAGGGGTTGATACGTTCGAGACGTTCAGCCACGAGCCGCGGCCGGCGTCTGATTTGCATCCGGAAGCTCTTGCCTTGCACCATGAGATTACCAATCGCAACGCAAAGATCCTCTATAAGGGAGTCGAAGCGGAAGGTATCGAGCATTAGGCCGCGGTCCTCGAGAGGTCCGGGCGCGGCGCCGGCAACTATGGTGACACAGAAGTAGTGGCCAGCTCGTGAAGTACCAAATCCCTCAAACGCAACGAATCAGGAAGTAACACTTCGTGGGGGCCTCACTGATGGGTGACAAGAAAATCATACGCTCCCGTTCTGGTGGGGCTTGCCCACGCAGAGATCTTCCTTTTTCGGTGGATGCTTACCTTGACGAGAAGCTTCTGAAGGATCAACAAGTCACTGGCGATAGCAGGCTGGACCTCGCCAAGGACTCCAGTGTGCGAGTTGTGGGCGGCTGTTACCCGCGAATTCCGTTATGACACTCGAAGCCGTACTCGATTTCGTGACAATCCTGGGGGCTGGCGCAATGAACGGTAGCTTCGCAGTACCGATGAGGTGGACCCGGCATTGGGCGTGGGAAAACATCTGGTTTGCGTGGTCCCTCATTGGCCTGGTGCTGTTCCCCTTGTTGATGGTCTCGTTGACCGTTCCTCATTCGCTGTCTCTGTATCGACAAAGCGATCATGCGATTCTTGTGTGGGTTTGCTTCAGCGGTATGGCATGGGGTGCGGGCCAGGTTCTCTTCGGGTTGGGGATCAAACGCGTCGGTATGGCTTTGGGATTTGCCATTGTCATCGGGCTAGCCGCAGTCACGGGATCGCTGCTTCCGCTGACGATGCTTGGCGGGGGTGCGAGCACATGGCCGAGTTGGCAGCTGTGGGCGGGAATCCTGATCGTTCTGTTGGGTGTTGGGCTTTGTTCGTATGCAGGCAGTCTCAAGAGCGCGGAGCGCGCCGTTGCTTCCGCCAATCCTCAGATAGGCCTCCTTATCTGTATTCTCGCGGGTGTAGGGGGTGCAATGGTTAACGTGGGAATGGTCTATGGTGCGCCGTTGGTCCGGCTGGCTTCCTTACGCAATGGTCCCTCGTCGCAGCAGACGAACCTCATATGGTTGCCGCTATTGGCGGCCGGCTTTCTCGTCACCGCGATCTATTGCAGCTGGCTATTAACCAGGAACGAAACGTGGCGACTTTTTGCGACGCCGTCTTCGCTCTCCCACTGGCTGCTTGCGCTGATCATGGCAGTGTGTTGGTTCGGCAGTGTCGCACTCTATGGCGGCGCTGTCGCGGGTCTGGGAAGGTTGGGCCCCGTCCTGGGATGGCCAATTTTTCTCTCGTC
This sequence comes from uncultured Acidobacteriaceae bacterium, assembly GCA_963717225.1. GTDB lineage: Bacteria > Acidobacteriota > Terriglobia > Terriglobales > Acidobacteriaceae > PALSA-350. The sequence continues at coordinate 550,625 of CAVQWB010000050.1, forward strand.
AAGCATCGTCGCCGCGAACATATGGGGATTTGCCACCGGCGAATGGCGCCAGGTAAAAGGGAACCCATTGCGCTTGATGCTCTCTGGTATCGGCACCCTGGTTGCCGCGATGTTCGTCCTAGGTTCAGCCCAACGCTAAAGGGGATGCATGGCGAATACACGCCGTAAATTCATGCAACAATTCGTCGCAGGTGCGGGCGGTGCCCTGGCAGGTTCCCGGCGTTCCCCCGCGTTCGTAGCTGCGGTACCGGTGAATGGCCCTGACCCGCTATTTGAAAAAATAGAGCCGGGGAACATGGCAGAGCTTGACCATCTATCGTCGAACGCAGTGACAGTTACAGAAGTAAAGGATTATACAACGGGTCATTACACGGGAACGCTGGCTCCCAGCCCTCCGCATGCGGACATGAATCCCAAGAGGGCCTTCGTCGTTACCTGGAAAAACCATCCATGCCGGTTCGTCTTCGGCCATGAGGCTAGCTATTGCCCGATCCTCGAGCTGCCGAGCGGGGCGGCGATGTGCGACCAGTTCTTTGAAGGCAATCTGGGCGAAGCAGAGCTCTTCAACAATCTGGGTAGAAAAGAGAAAAACAGCTTCGTTGATGTGATCCAGAGCGGGCCGGAGCGCGCCTGGTTGCGGTGGACTTATTTCGCTGTGAACAAGGATGATGATACACAACCCCGGTTGCGCGGGACCGAGGATTATTTTGCCTATCCCAATGGACTGACCCTGAGGCGCCTGACTTATACGAGTCTCATGCCGGACAACGTCGTTGGCTATAGTACCCAGCCAGTCGAACTGTTTGGGGTTTTGCCGCAAGGTGGCACGATCAAGGATTTGTTTGCCCGCGACCCGGTCCACGGCGATTTCAACGTGTTGTCTATCGCCGATCTTTATGCTGACCGGCGATACGATATCTGCTGGGACGAGAAGGGTGGAGTTCGCCGGAATGGTGACGACGCCACCCTTGCTGCCATTACAAACTCGCCGGGGTGTGCATTGATCATCCCATTCCAGGAGCGAATTCTCTTCGCGGTTCTGGGGACCGCGAGCGGGTTTTCTCCCCAATACAACCAATTCGTTGATCACTCGACTCCAGGTGCTGTGGGCGGGGCCGGATGGGGGCAAGGGTTGTGGGATCACTGGCCAATCGGCTGGTTAAATTCGCAAGGCCATGATTGGAAGCCGGGCTCACCCTATGCCTACCATTTTGGCTCGATAGGCCAATTTTTCGTTCCGGAAGGGAAGCGGATCAAATCTTTTTCGAAGGATTACCCGGAGTATTGCAAAGACATGCAGTTTAACCGGTGGACGGAAAAACACATCGCCTATGTCATGCTGGGATCGGCAACGAGCTGGAGCGAGATCCACCGCATGGGCAGAGAGTGGTTAGACCAGGGTGCAGGCTGCGCACAACCGGAAAGCGTTGGCAGAATCCATAGCAACGTTGCCTAGAACTGTGTCTGGGCCAATTGGAGCCGGAAAGTCTTTATTTCAAATGGCCGCATGGCAAACCCAATCGAATTGTTCTGCACAGAAACCGGGCCCACCCGATCTTCCATTAGATTGACCTCCGAAACGGAAGCGACGGGATCTGCAAAGTGGACTCGAACCCCGTCTGCCGCTTGTCCCGCCGCCTCATATACCCTCAGGATCAGGCCGTTGCCATCCTCTGCAGGCATAAGGGCGCTCATCACTACATTGGCATTTGAGACCTCGAGGTATCCCCACTTGTTCGCTAGCTTTCCTGGATGCTGGTCGAGCGGTCGCACCACCAGCGGATTGTTAAATTCGAGCCCCGCTCGAAACACGCTTGCTTGTTGCCAGCTGCCTGCGTGAGGTACCAGCGCATATTGAAATGTGCGTTCCTGTCCCAGCTCCAAACCCAGGTCCGACGAGGTTCCGGGCTCGTAACCACCAATGAACCCGTAGCTGTTGATGCGCGCGGATCGCATCAATGAGAGCAGCATTGTATTGTCGGTCACGCTGCTTCCGGGTAATCCAATGTTGAGTAACGCAACACCATGTTTCCCGTCGCTATAGTCAAACCAGTTTTGCGCCGGGAACTCCTGTTGTTGCGGCCGCTCGATCGCGCCAAAGGGGATTTCGTCGAAGCGGCGGCACGCTGCGAATCGTTGTAGGAAACAGCACGCGGTAGCGCACCGCCTTATCGTTGTTGGTGATCGACGTTTCGAAATCGATCCGTTGTATGCCCTTGTATAAACGCACTCGGGTTGAAAACTTGTTATCTCCAAACGGATGCTCAATATGGAATTCCGAGAACACCGGGCCCGTACTCGTCTTTCCACTACCGCCAACCCATTCGTTGCTGAACTTGGATCGATCAGCTGGAGGCAGCCCATTAGTCAACGTCATGGCGGTAAGTCGGGCGCCATTCAGGTTTCCATAAAGTTCCCAGGAATCGCCGCCATCCTGCTCACACGCTACGATATTCCCCGGCTTATCGGCGAGTACCTGCCAGTTGCCCTCAGGCGACTTCATCTCCAGACCGGTCATCGCTCCCGTCCAAAAGTTGAAGGTGGCGCGATAAAACTGATTTTCAATCGACGTTGTGTCCACGTGCATCGTAGACCCGGAGTCAGGAGCTGCTTTGCCCGTCTCTATAGCAGCAGAGAACGCGTCGGCGGGAGTACGTTGCGGAATCACATAATAGAGAGCAAACCCCGTCGCCTGAACATCGCGGGCAATAAATATCACCGTGGCGTGCCGAATCCCTCCGTCAGCGTAACGGGTTACGTCGCGAAGTTGAACCGGCTCCTCACTTCCATCCGGACCCCGCAGCGCAAGTTTTGCGATGCCGCCCTGGGAAAAGCCAACTTCGGTCTGGGCCACGTCGGTCCGCGCCCATCCCAGCGTATTAAGGACTAAGACCGGAACCGCGTCGCCATCGCTGTTCCGAGTGTCGATCTTGGCGCTCACCGCATCCAGGCCGTCCTGCACCAAACCGCTTGCCGCCTCCTTGGAAGACTGGTAATGCTGCATGGTGTCCAAATACACTTTGTCCACCATGGTTCCCGAAGAGAGGTCGTGTGCCTGGTTGAAGAGGACCGGCTCCCACGCCTGCCACCTGCTATCCCGCCAGCGCTTTTCCTGCTCTGCCGGCGTGCCCAGCACGCGCGCCAGCGACGCCAGCTTTTCGGATGTGCTCAGGAGTCGCTCGTCCTCACGCATCCATTGCTTCAGCTCGATGCGCGTGCTGTACACGCCCTGAAAGACCGGATTCAATTCTCCACCAATCACCGGCTGATCCTTCCGCCTGGCCACCACGCGTTCAAAATCGGAAGGCAGGCCAAAAGTCAATGCGAATGGCGTATTGTGCTGCGCGCTGAAGGCGCGAACCATCTCGGGAAGTTCTTGTTCGGGAGAAATGACGTCTGCCCCGGCGACGACCACACGATTCGGAAAATCCGAATATGCCCCCAACTCGTTCCAAACCCCGGCCACATCAATGTCGAACTCTGGAAGGTTCTTCGGGGCGGGGTAAAGCATACCGTAACCAAACGGCAGCCAGAAGGCCGGTACTTTTGTGCCATCAATGCCCGCCCACAGAAACTCCGATGGAACTTTGTTATCGCGAACTCCCCGCTGGAACCAATAGGATTGATAACCCGCCAGTTTGAGCAGTTGCGGCATTTGGGCGTGGTGGCCGAACGTATCCAACGCCCAGCCTGTGGTCACGTCTACGTTGAGCGTTCGCTTGTAGTAACCCTTCCCATACAGCACCTGGCGAATCCATGACTCTCCGCTCGGGATATTGACGTCCAGCATCACGTCATTGCCACCGACGATTTCCAGCTTCCCTTCAGCAATCAATTTGCGAAACTCGGCGGCTTGCTCCGGATAGCGATCGAGGAAAGGCTTTACGTAAGCAACCTGGTCCAGAACGAAGCGATACTCGGGAAAAGTACGCAACAGGTGCAGTGCCTGCAAGATATTTGGTAAATCTTGCTCAAGATACCCCTCGCGCGTTTGGAAAACGGCGCCTTCCCAGTGAGTATGGGGGATGATCCAAAGATGATTTGCCGACTCCTTTTGATCCGCCGCTGCCGGCTTCTCTGACTGGAATGCAAAGCAGGTTCTCAACGCTGGCGTGGAAAGAAGTACGAGCAGCATTACGATCGCAAAACGCATCAACAACCCCCGTGAAGAATGCAGGAATTACCGAAAAGGCCATCGTCGGCTGGGACTAGCGAATTCCGGCAAGGAGGTTGTAAAGATTATCCGCCTGGAAAGCCATGCCGCGATTGCTCTCCCGGTATACTTTAAGGCGAATAGTGCAAGCAGGATTACCTCTGGCCTAACTGGTCTTACCCGTTCGTTGACACTAATTTAAGCCGTGTGATATATGTTCACGATCAGCCATGATACATGAAATTTATTCAGGATCAAGCCCTTTTTTCTACTCGGCCTGAGATCTGAATCAGGAGTTCTGCGTGAGTGCTAGACCTCGAAGGCTTTCGCGGCAACATCCCATTCCGCTCCAGGCTACGCTTTCCCGAACGCAGGCGCCAATGTTCCTGAGCTGAGTATGACCAGGCCTCCTCAGCTTTTAGCCAACTCCCGGAATCAGTGATCGCCTGAAAGGGCCAATGTCATCCATTGTTTTGCGGAAATATCTAATCATTGCCTCCACTGTGTCCGGGTTGGGCGGCCTGCTGTTTGGCTTTGACAACATCGTTATCAGCGGGGCAATTCCTTACATCACGCAACTATTTCACCTTGATGCCGCCGGGGTCGGTTGGGCCGCCGGCTGTGCTCTCGTGGGATGCATCGCCGGGGCCATGAGTGCCGGCGCCTTTGTGGACTACCTCGGGCAAAAGAAAGGCCTGGCCGCGTGCGCTGCCTGTTTTGCACTTTCATCTGCCGGCATCTGGTTCGCGTCCAACCTGCATCAGTTCGTTGTATGGCGCATCATTGGCGGCATCGGGATTGGGGCCGCGTCCATCATTGCCCCCATGTATATCGCGGAGATTGCGCCCACACGGCTGCGCGGCCGCTTGGTCACTCTCTACCAGGTGGGCATAGTGCTCGGCATCCTAGCCGCCGTCTTCATCAATATGCAAATCCAACGCATGGGAGATGAAGGCTGGAATACCGCAATTGGCTGGCGCTGGATGTTCCTGGTGGGCCTATTCCCCGCCGTGCTATTCGGGGCTATCATCCTGCCTGCTCCCGAGAGCCCTCGCTGGTTGATGAAGGTAGGGCGCATTCCCGAAGCCGTTGCCGTCCTTACCAAAATCAATGGCGCTGAGATCGCCACACGAGAGGCTGCCGAGATTCAATCGTCTTTAGCGATCGAGGAAGGCCATTTATCCGAACTCCTCACCAGCTTTCGCCGTCCTCTTCTGCTCGGCATCATGCTCGCGGCCTTTTCGCAGACCAGTGGAATCACCGCCGTGCTCTCATTCCTGCCAGAAGTCTTCCAGGCCGCGGGCACCACTACCGGCGACGCATTCCTGCAGTCCGTCCTGGTTGGTGTCGTGAACCTGATATTCACCCTCGTTGGCCTTTGGCTCATTGATGTCACCGGTAGAAAAACACTGATCGTCGCCGGCAGCTTTGTTCAATTCGTTTCCTTCGCGCTGGTTGGGCTCCTCTTTCACCTTCACGGCAGCGGAGTCCTCGTCGTTATCTTCGTCATGACCTTTGTCATAGGACATGCATTTGGGAACGGGGTCGCGTGTTGGGTCATCATTTCTGAAATCTACCCAGCCAAAATCCGTGGGCGGGCAATGTCAATCGCTACCACTGCGCTGTGGGTTTTCAGTTACCTGGGCAATCAATCATTTCCCGTCATGATGAAGCACCTGGGCCCTGACGGGACGTTTTGGTTCTTCTCCAGTGCCGCCCTCCTCGCGATGATCTGTTTTTGGAAACTTGTCCCTGAAACCAAAGGACGCTCCCTGGAACAAATCACCCGCTTCTGGATGGAACGAGGAGCCTCCTGACGCGATCTGACCCTCACTTTTATTTCTGGATAAACTAGTCAGGTATGGAAATCACGCGTCGAGAGTTTGTTTACCTGGCCTGCGGCGCCGGGGGCCTGCGAATGTTGGGGCAGTCCGGGGTGGCCTCGCGTGGACTGCATCAGCAAACGCGGCCTGCTCCTTCCGGTCGTCCGTTTGATGCCCATTTCGTCGACGTGGCAGAAAGTGCCGGCCTCACCTCTCCGGTCATCTACGGCGGTATCGACAGTAAGCAGTACATCCTTGAGGCCGATGGCTGCGGCTGCGCATTCATTGACTACGACAACGACGGATGGATGGACATCTTTCTGTTGACCGGCCAACGCCTCGATGGTGCATCCCCAGGCACAACCAATCGTCTCTACAAAAATAATCGCAATGGAACCTTCACCGATGTCACCCGGAAATCCGGTTTGCAGCACGTCGGCTGGGCTAACTCCGTCTGCGTAGGCGACTATAACAACGATGGATGGGAAGACATCTTCTGTACCTATTTCGGTCAAAATAAGTTGTACCGCAATAACGGCGACGGCACCTTCACCGATGTTACCGAACAGGCCGGCTTCCTTATGCCTGAGGACCAGGGGAACTGGGGAGCAGGATGTTCTTTCGTCGACTACGACCGCGACGGGCACCTCGATCTCTTCATCTCCAACTACATCCAATTTGATCTCAAGACAGTGCCGAAACCGGGTGAGAACGTGAACTGTAGCTGGAAAGGAATACCGGTAAATTGCGGCCCGCGGGGTCTTCCCCCCGGCTTTCCCAGCTCGCATGTGCTTTATCGCAACAACGGGGACGGTACGTTCACCAATGTCACCACTAAGTCCGGTATCGGAGGGCCGCGTCAGGACTACGGCATGACCGTGGTGACAGCGGATTTTGATGAAGACGGTTGGCCGGATATTTACGTTGCCTGCGATTCAACCCCGAGCCTTCTCTATATGAACAACCACGATGGCACCTTCCGTGAGGAAGGCGTTCTCCGCGGCGTCGCGTTCAACGACGACGGCATGGAGCAGGCCGGCATGGGCATAGGAGTAGGGGACATACACCTGAGTGGCCATTTGGATCTGTTCAAGACGAATTTTGTCGACGACACTTGCGTACTTTATCAGAACAACGGCAAAGCAGAATTCCAGGATGTAACCAGAACCAGCCGCATCGGCGTAGAATCGAGCTTCATTTGTTGGGGAACGGGAATCGTGGATTTAGATAATGATGGCTATCCCGATATTTTCGTGGTCACTGGTAGCGTCTATCCCGAAGTCGCAAAGCAGCTCCCCCAGTATCCCGACAAGAGCCCGCGTATCCTGTTTAGGAACATGGGCAATGGCACATTTGAGGAAATAGGCGAGGCGGCAGGCCCGGGCGTCGCAGCCGTACACTCCAGCCGCGGCTGCGCCTTCGGCGATTTTGACAACGACGGCGATCTCGACATTCTGATCGTGAACATGAACGAGCCGCCATCCCTGCTGCGCAACGATCTTCGCGGACAGAACCACTGGCTCAAACTGAAGCTTGTCGGGACCACGTCGAATCACAGCGCGATTGGAGCGCGAGTGTTGTTGCACTACGGTGGAAAGGTGCAAGCTCAGTCGGTGATGAGCCAATCAAGTTACTTTTCCGCAAATGATCCCCGCCTTCATTTTGGCTTGGGCGCGATCAAAACAGCGGACATCGACATCTACTGGCCGAGCGGGGCGCTGGAGCACGTCAAAAATGTGGCTGCTAATCAATTGGTAACCATCCTCGAAGGTAAAGGAATTACTTCCAGGCAAGACTTAACCGGTGCGCTCTCCAAGGGCCCAGCGGCCAAATGACACCGTCGCGGTACATCGTAACGTTCCTGCTCCTCGTCACTCCGGTGCCGTGTTACGCGGTCTCGCCAACCCCCGCTTGCGATCCTGAACAGATCTTCCAAAATGCAGATGCCCTGCTGAAAATGAAACATTACGAAGAGGCAGAGCGTGCGCTTAACCAGCTGCAAGGCTGCACCAACCTTTCGCCCATACAGACCTTCAATCTTGGCTGGCTTTACGGAAGAGCCCACGATTCCAAAAAGGCGCTCAAGACCTTTCAGACCGTGCCACCAGATGTGCCCAATCGCCCAACCCACCAGTACGCGATCGCGCTCAGCGAATTCGAACTGGGCAACTATCAGGGTGCGGTGGATGCTCTCAAAGGTTTGCGGTCAGAAGGCTTGCTTGATGCGCGGGGCACCAATCTTCTCGGTGTGTCCTATTCCAAGCTCGGTCTCTATAAGGATGCGTATCCCATCATGTTGGAAGAGCTTCAGCAAAATCCGGGCAATCTGTTTGCCTATCTGAACCTCGTGACGCTCCTGGCGGATACCGGCAATTTCAAGAATGCTGCCGAGGTGGCCGACAAGGCGGTTGTGGCCTTCCCCCAGAATCCTGACGCGCTGGTGGTACGTGGGGCTGTGAATGTTCAGTTGGGAAACATCGAAAAATCACACGGCGACTTTGCCGGTGCGGTCGCGCTTTCGCCGCAAAAGCCCGACGCTCAGTTTCTCTTGGCCATGTCAGACTACAAGCAGGGCAACTACGCGAATGCAATCACCGAACTCAGGGCAGCGCTTGATTCAGGGATCAACGACTCCGACTTGCATTCCCTTCTGGCCGAGTGCATGCTCAAAGTCGACCCCTCAAAAACTGGCGACGCGCTCGCTGAACTAGATCGGGCGATTGAGCTCGACAGCAAGTCCGTCTCGGCTAGAACACTGCGCGGCAAGCTGCTTCTTGAGAGTGGCAATCCCAAACAGGCAGCTCAAGACCTGGAGCTGGCACACCAGTTAGATCCAACTTCGCGCAGCGCTTTGTACAACCTCGCCCGCGCCGATACCGCGCTGGGCAAGACAGAGGAAGCGAAGGCGCTGTTCAAACAAATGAATTCCCAGGCCACAGACTCCGTCGGGGAGTTAAGTGACCAAAGGGTGAAGAGGGTACTGAACGGTGACGCCACTCAGTAGCGGAAGGGCTGGCCGCCGGTCCTCGAACGCTGCGCTATGGAAATGAATACTGATGTTCCGGCTGCAACTGATGCAACAATAACAGGCGCATTTCCAAAATGAGAGGGGGGAGATCATGGCAGCAAAGAAAACGGCGATGATAAGCACAACTGAGAAGTCCCAGGTGACCAACCTTCTAGGGGTTGAATTTACCGTCCTTTTGCCGCGTGAGCGCAGTGAGTGTGTCGAGATTCTCCTGGAGCGTTTTCCCAAGGGTCTCGCCTTTCCGGTTCATCAACACAAAGAGTGCGAGCAGACCTACCTGTTTCTTGAGGGCGAAGGCGAAGTGAGCGTCGGCGGAGAAGTACGCACAGTCGTAAAAGGAGGCGTGGTCTATATTCCTCGTCTCACCGATCACTGCGTGCGTAACGTGGGCGATTCCGAATTGGTGTATGTTGTTGTCGAGACCTATCCCGACGGATACCTGTCTGGCGAGCCTACCTGGGATTCGCACGTGGATGCGTTGCTGAAACACTACGGTCTCGAGAGCAAAGCATGACCTCAGCGGCAATCAATCTTCAAGGCAAGGTGGTGGTTGCCACCGGGGTTGGAGCGGGCATTGGGGCGGCGATTGCAGATGCATTTGCTGCGGGCGGCGCCACGGTCGTCGGTCTGGAGCGGGATCCGGAGGCCCTTAGCCGGACGGCGACACGCATCTCGAAGAGCGGCGGAATGTTCCATCCGATCCGTACGGATGTGAGTTCAGAAGAAGAGGTAGCCGCAGCCTTCCGCGAAACCATCGATAAGTACTCCACCGTCAATGTTCTAGTGAACAACGTGGGCCGGGAGTTCTATAGAGAATTTGTAGGTGTCACGGTTCCTGATTTCGACAGGCAGATTGCGGTGAACCTGCGCAGCGTGTTCTTGTGTTGCGCGCAGGTCGTTCCGCTGATGATTCGAGAGAAACGGGGGTGCATTATCAACACTGCATCCGTTCAAGCCTTTGCCACTACTGGGCAGACAGCGCCGTACGCGGCGGCCAAGGCGGGTATTTTGGGCATGACGCGTGATATGGCCCGGGACCTGGGCCCATACAATATTCGCGTGAATGGCATCTGTCCCGGCTGCATCTCGACGCCAATGATGGATCGAGGTCTGGCGCGCAGTTCCGACCCCAACCTGGCGCGAGAGGAGATGCGCTCTGCGATACCATTGCGCAGGCTGGGCGAGCCGCAAGAGATAGCGAATGTAGTGCTCTTCCTAGCATTTGACCTTGCCTCATATGTGTCCGGCACCGCGTTGGTTGTCGATGGCGGCCTGTTGGCACAACTACCGGTCGTCTAGTCGAGGGGAGACCGAGCGCTGAGGCGCCCCGCAAGAAACTTCGCCTGCTGGTTGTCATTGTGTGTTGCCGGCGCCGCGCTCCTCAAAAGTATTTGCCCGTTTGACCGCTTCATCCGCTGCAACCTTGGCCTCTTGTTCGCGGCCGAGCCTGCGCAGTTGTCCGGATAGCAGCGCATGCAGAGCACCTTTCTCGTCAGGATAGCCCGCCACCAATGCCGGTTCAAGGCACCGGACCGCATCCTGCGGACGTCCGGTCTGTGCGTAAGCGGTTCCTAACTGAACCCGGGTCCAGCTGTCTTCGGGTTCCATTCGGGCCAATTTTCGCAGCATCGAAAGCGCTTGGGGATAGTCGCGTTCGTTCATCGCAATACGAGCAAGCAATTGCAGCGCAAGCTCCCGGTGTGGGTCCACTGCCAGTACCGCTTGTGCATTCTGTCTAGCCTTATCCATATCTCCCGCCGTAATGTATGCTTGCGCTCTCTTCTCCAGTAGATCCAGGTCCTTTGGTTCGAGGCGCAGTGCTTCTGTATATTCCGCCACAGCTCCAGAAGCGTCTCCTTTCATGGACAATAAAATATCGCCGTGAATTCGATGAACGGCCACCTCTTTGCCCTGCGCTGTCAACTGTCCCGCTGCATTCCCTACAACTGCGCCATAGCAAACGATCAGCCAATAGGCCGCCGCCTCTTTTCCCTCGTTAAGCCCACTTTCGAGCGAGGGGATCGCCCGCGAACAATCCCCTATCTGTCCCAACGCCACTCCGCGCCAGAACCAAAGCAAGCCCTGGTTGCTAGCGGGAGGAGGCGTCGCTGCCAGTTGTTCCCACCGTTCTTCCACGAAGAGCGTTTTTGGATTAGCTGCGCTTGCCGGCGCTTCACTTTGTACCGGGCAATTGATCGAGTGCTCGCGCAGGCACCGCCAAATCGCTCCGGAAGCATTCGGATCCGGAATGAGTGCATTTGGCCACTGCGCCAAGGCGCCTCTCAGCCCCACGGCGGAACGGGCGCCTAGCGCCAGCAGGCGGCTCTCAGATTCAGACCAATTTCCCTCGGCCGCGGCAATTTGCGCTTCGAGTTTCCATGTCGAAGAAGCGTTGGGCTGCCGTTCCTGGGCTGTCTTGAGACTTGCTTCCGCCTCTGCATGCATGCCAAGCGCAGCTTGCGCTATTCCCAGCTCTCCCCAAATTCCGCTTTGCTCTGGATCGCCTTCCGCGGCTTTCTGCAATAGTGACTCACGTTGCGTGGTACCGTTTGCGCTAGCCTCAGCCTGAACCCTGAGCAATGCGGCCGTGCCTTGTTGCGTGCCGCGGAGCCAAAGCCCCAACGAGCGAAATCGTTCCAGGCTGTAGTCCGCCCATTCCAACAGCGCTTGTTCAGAATTCGGTGAGCGCGCGAAAGCGTCCTCATATGCTTCCGCCGCCAGCGCAAAATTACCTAGAAGCTTTTCTGCTTCGCCAAGGTATCCGTCTGCCGTCGCATCGTTTGCGCGCAGCTGCGCCGCGACCCGCAGCGGTTCGATGGCATCTGCGGGATGTCCACTTCGAAGGAAGTCCAATCCTAAAAGCAAATTGGCCGAATAATTTTGCGGTGCAATCTTTTTCGCGTGCAGCAATACCGGGATGGCACGCGCGTACTCCGCTTGCTTGCTGAGCGAGGAGGCATCCCTCAATAGGCCGTCGAGCGACCCGGGGTTAGCTTGCTGAGCGGCCAGAGGAACGGTAAGCAAGGCGATCAGGCATTGCAATCCGAAGCGCGCCCACATTCGCTGATAATAGCATCCGGCCCCCAACCGGCGAGCGTTGTCGGGCAGATGACAATTGATTCTTAAACAGATTTGTCATCTCACCCGTAGGTGGCTAGGATGTACGGTTCTCTTCCCGTTTTCGAATTGATGGCATCATAGGTAGCGTGACTATCCGGAGCTTTCTCGACCCGTTCGATCGACGGTCCTTTCTGAAGGGCACTGCGGCCACAACCGCCCTGCAAATTTTCAACCACTCCCAACTACGGGCGACCAGCAAGCCTTCTCTACCCTCGCCTCCGACCCTTACTTCTCTTGCCAGCGATCGCATTTCCCATATATTTCGGGACCTCTACAGCACTCCTGCAGCGCAAAATGAGTGGGGATACCTAAAGGCCACAAAGTCCGTTGCCGGTCTGACCGCAATATCCTTTCCTCCTTATGCGTGCTGCGGACTCCCGGATAGTCCATTCAGCCCGGGATACATCGCCACATGTGAGATTTTTCTCAACGGCCGCATGCTTATGGGCTATCCGCCCCCGGCGACGCAGGTTACCTACACCTGGTATCCCCATCGCATCGTTCGCGAAACTGTGGCGGAAGGTCTTGAATTCACAACTCACACCTTCATGCCTCCCAAACAGCGGGCAGCGGCACAATCCATAGTCGTCAAAAACCCGGGTAAGGCAAGCCGCTCCATTACACTGGGCCTTGATTTGCGCGCCGGTGTAACCAGGAAAACCGATGCCTGGTTCGTAAACTCGCCGGCAGAAGTAGACAACCGAATTACCCCAATCGTCTCCCGAGGTTGTCTCCTGTTTGAAGCGCAACACAGCAGGGCTGCTTCTGTGCAGGGGCTGTTCCCTAAGCCAGATCGCGTCGAAGGTCTGAGGATGCTGTCGCTCGATCTAACATTAGCCCCGGGCGAGTCACGCGAACTGCACTATGTGAACGCGATTGCCGAAGATAAAGCCTTAGCGTTGGACTCCTACGATCGCTTGCAGGCAGATTTCGCCGCATTTCAGGACCAGAACGAGCAAGTGGCTGCCGGGCTCCTCCGCAGTGCCTTCACCCCAGGCAACGCCGACTTCTCTGGCCATCTTCCGCAACTCATCACCGAAGATGAGTCCCTGTGGAAGCTCTACCACGCCGGCTTCACCAACTTGCTTTTTGCCCGCCGCAGTTCGCCGGATTCGGCCTACGGTAGCACCTACATCACATTGGGTGGGCGCGTGCTGCCGACGTTGAGTTTTCCCTGGGATACTTCGCTCACCTCCCTCAGCCTGGCGTTGCTTGACCCGGAAGCACTCCGCAGGCTCATGGAACTCTGGTTCACCCAGGACATGCATGCCCACTTGGCGACGGACTACGTAAGCGGTCAGGCTGTAGGCCCATGGTATGCCGTGAACGACATGGCGATTCTTCGTTGTGCTGAGAACTACCTGCGCGTGACCGGCGACTTTGCGTGGCTGCAAAAAACGGTCGGCGACAGAACGTGCCTGGAACATCTAGTCGCCCATGCACTCTATTGGAAGACGCTGGTCAAACAGGGAGCTGGGCTTGCTGACTACGGCCAGATGCAAAATCTTCTCGAGGTGATCAGCACCTACACTCACCAGGTCGCCGGCATGAACGCCGGAAATGTTTCCGGCATGCGTTTTGTCGCCGCCTTACTTGAACGGGCAGGGGATTCCATGCGTGCTACCCAACTTCGCTCGGAGGCAAAAGACCTGGCGACTCGGATCAATCAATTGTTGTACGTTTCAGGCAAAGGCTATTGGAAAGCGGGCCAGCCTGACGGAAGCTTTAACCAGGTCCGCCACTGTTACGACTTTCTCAGCGTTCTGGACAATATGTTCGAAGACCTCACCGCCGCCCAGAAGGGCGAAATGAGCCATTTCTTCTGGACCGAGCTTCACAGCGCTGCCTGGATGCAGTCGCTTTCCTCTAGCGACGTCGATGCGACCTGGAACATTCGTCCAGACCACAGTTCGATCGGCGCGTACCCGGCGTGGCCACCAATGACGGCCCGGGGTCTTTATAAAACCGACCCGTCCCAGAACGTAGCCAACTGGGTTAAACAGCTGGCACGAGCTGGCAACCAGGGTCCCTTCGGCCAGGCACACTTCATCGAGACCATCTTTCCTCGAGAAAAGGGTGGCGCCTACAAGTCTCCGGATGACGCGCCTTATCTCAATGACTGGTGCTGTGTCTCCGGGGGGTGTTTCGTAGATCTGGTAATCAACTCCATCTTCGGCGCCGACCTGACCCTGTATGACGGAATTAAGCTGGCCTCGCATCTGAAGGATTTCGATCCCGACGCCAGGTTGATCAATTTGCGCTACCAAGGGCAGAATCACACCATCTCTAGCCAGGCTGTCCAGCGGAGTTGAGATCGTCCAACTTGGACCACTGGAAACAGCCCGGGAGCCGCCGGCTTGCCTTAACCGGCTTGGCCGTAGGGCCGTTTTTCCACAAAAATAAGAAAAATGGAACAATTCGCACGGCATGAACATTATTCAATTAGCGCCCGGAATATCCGCGTAGGTTTCAGAAAGCGCTGCTGTAGGAGCGTCCTTTCCGAGCGCCGCGATCCAACGGCTACAGCCGGCTGTTCGTCCCGGCGCCAGGGTTGATGCGCATCAAACCTGGGAAGTAAATTGTTGAAATCGTTGCCATTAAGAGCGCCCGCAGGACTCAATTCATATTGACGATCGTTGCTTCCGGTGCTACTGTGGACGCCGTAATGGCCACTGCGATCTCCGGTAACGTGGAATTTGTAGAAGCGGGCGTAAGAGGGAAATTACAGCGCTCAAGACAACCGGCCGTGGATCGGGCCATGGATCTTTTCGAGCTTCTGGCCAGTTCGCGATCCGGCCTTACACTGTCGGAGTTAAGCCGGAAATTAAATCTACCCAAAAGCACAGCGCATTATCTTATCCACACCTTGGAAACCCGCGGCTATTTACAACGAAGCGCCGAAGGGCGCCACGCGTTGGGCCTGCGCTTTGCCAAACTCGCCGCGGCAAGCACTGCTGAGTTGGATTTTTGCCGGCTGGCGAAGCCCTATTTGCGACAGCTGGCACTAAGACTCGACCTCACCGCAGCCCTTACGGCTCTCAGGGGAGCCGAGGCGGTGGTAATTGCCATAGCGCCTGTTGCACAAGTTGGCGGCGGAGGCGTTTGGGTCGGCCGGCACGTCGACCTCCACTCTACGGCCCAAGGCAAAGCGTTGATCGCCTCAATGTCGGATGAAGAGTTGGGAGAGATGTTTTCCGGCCGTGAGTTTGCACCCTTCACTTCGAAGACCATCGTGTCCCTCTCCGCGTTGAAAATCCACCTGAGCGAAGTAAGAGGGTGCGGTTATTCCACCAACGACGAGGAGTACTTCCAGGGTGTTCGGGCCGCAGCCGCTCCAGTGTTTGATCCGTTAGGCGTCGTGGTGGCCGCGGTTTCGGTTCGCGGTACCTGCAAGCAGATTCCTGCCGATCGCTTGCCTCGGCTAGGACAGGAAATGGTTCGTGCGGCCCGAGACCTGGGGATGTTGCTCGTCGCCGAGTGACCATTTCCGAACAGCCAAATCTTGCGTCTAGCAGCTCTCCGTGCCCCGTCGCGGTTCGCTTCGCAAGCATTGTTTCGCGCACACCAAGATGGTCTATGCTTTCTCCACCTTTTGTTCTATATGCTGAACAAGCGTTGACGGTTCTGTCAGGGGGCATGAATAATTCAGTCGGTTCGAAAACAAACGAACTTTCGTCATGAATTGGCGAACGTTCTAGCCAGGTAACTTGAGCCGGCACTAAGATTCACTTTGTATCGCTTAGGAGGCTGCAATGCATATCAGGCGCGTAGTCGTTCTGGCGTTCAGCATGTTGTTTCTCGCTGTATATTCCTTTGGACAGACCACGAACGGCCTTATCACCGGTGCAATCACAGACTCCACAGGAGCTTCGTTGCCTGGTGTCTCTGTAACTGTAACCAATCCTGCCACCGGCGTAGTCAGAAACTCCACCAGCAACGAGAGTGGCATATATGTAGTACCGCAGTTGGCTCCCGGCATTTATAACGTTTCGATCTCGAAAGACGGATTTGCTACAGCAGATCGGTCCAATATTGAGCTTCAGGTCAATCAAAGCGTCACCCTGGACTTCAAGCTTGGGGTTGCTTCTACCGCCCAGACGGTGAATGTGAACGCCGCTCCTCCACCGCTGAATACCACGTCGGCAACCCTGACGGATGTTGTTGGGCACGACGAGACAGTCGACTTGCCGCTCAATGGAAGAGAATTTACCCAGCTCACCCTGCTCACGCCGGGTGTCGCACCAGTCACCACCGGCCAACAATCTTCCTTCACCGTGAAGCTGGGGCAAGGCGGCATAAGCCCATCGGTGAATGGGCAAAGAGGCCAGCAAAACAACTTCACCATGGACGGCGTTTTGAACAACGCCATCTTCACCAACGGATGGTCCATCGCTCCGCCGCCTGACGCACTGCAGGAGTTCGCTGTCCAGTCGCACATTACGGATGCCCAGTTCTCTATCAGCTCCGGCGCGAACATTAACGTAGTCACTCGCTCGGGCACGAATCAGTACCATGGCGCGCTCTGGGAGTTCATCCGCAACGACGCACTTGATGCTCAGACCTTTCCTGACACATTCCGCGCCCCCTACCGGCAAAATCAATACGGTGTCTACTTCGGTGGCCCCTTCTACATCCCGCATCTGTTCGATACCAGAAACAACACCTGGTTTTCCCTTTACTGGGAAGGATTTCGCTCCTCGCTGAGCGGCAACTACCTGTCGAGCACATTGACCCCCGCCATGGACCAGGGTGATTTCTCTGGTGTACTTGGGGCTCAGGTGGGCACGGATAGCCTCGGGCGGCCGGAATATGCGAACCAGATCTACGATCCACTCACTAGCCGTCCTGATCCCGCGAATCCAGGAGCTTATCTTCGCGATCCCTTCCCGGGAAACGTAATCCCGGCGGACCGGATCAATCCTGCGAGCACAATAATTATTCAAAAGTATTACCCGGCGCCCAACCTCAACGTGGGCCCGTCCGTTATTCCCAACTACCAATTCACCGGAGCTACCAAAACCGACAGCGATGTCTTTGGTGGACGAATTGACCACCAGTTCAACCAGAACAACACCTTGTTCGCGCGCTTCAACCGGTCCAATGCACGCACCTCGGAACCTAATCACTTTACGGGTCCGGCAACCATTCCAGGTTTTTCTGAGGAGATCATTAACTATTCGCAACAGGGGGCGGCCGGTATCACCCATCTGTTCAGCCCGACGACCATCCTCAACCTGCATTTCGGGTATACCTACACCAACTTCTTCGTGGGTGATCAATCCGCAGGGCAGCCTTTCATCGATTCGATCAATTTCGCCCAGGCCGTGCCTGTCCGCGACGGGATTGCCTTGGGCCCGAATCTCACCATGTCAAATGGCTACAATGCCGTTTCGCAGTTCGCGGTACCGCTCGGTCCCCTGGAGGGCTTTGACTATCACGCCGATCTTTCCAAGGTAGTCGGTAACCATACGATTGGTGTGGGCGCCATGTACTACCGTATCCATACGTTCGACGATGGCTGGGGTTCGGGCACGGCGTTTTCCCAGAATGGGACCTCGCAGGACGCAACGGCGGGTCCGACGGGGTTCGGTCCAGCCAGTTTCCTGCTCGGCGATCTCAATGTTTACTCCCCCTGGATCGGCAGTACCGGCGCCGACCAGAGCGTCGACTGGTGGGGGCTGTACGGACAGGACCAGTGGCAGGTTACCAAGCGGCTGGTTGTGACCGCCGGCTTGCGTTGGGATTATGTCTCCCCGCCCAACTACCACAAGGTAGTCTCCGGGCTCAATCCCCTCAGCGGGCAATTCATCATCACCCAGCCCTTTCCTCCGCTGTTCCCGAGTGCTACCGGCAAGGCCACGTTCTTCTATCCTCAATGGAACGGATGGGAACCCCGCTTCGGCGTGACGTTCCAAGCTACTGACAAAACCGTGTTGCACGGTGCGTTTGCCATCCTGGACGACCACAACAATAGCCTGGTGCAAGCCAACCAGGGCATACGGCTCTCCTGGCCTACGGCCATCTCGGCCAACTTCCAGAATCTGGATCTGGGTCTCCCCACATCCTACCTCAATGCGCTCCCTTCCTCGCAATCGATTCTTAATAGCATCCTGGCCACGCCTTACGCGACCTATGGCGCTGACCCGTACAACAAAATTCCCTATTCCATGCAGTTCAACTTGGGAGTCCAGCAGGCGCTGCCTAGCTCCATGGCGCTGAAGATTGATTACGTTGGCTCGCTCAGTCGCCATCAGTACATCAACATGGAGGCAAACACCGCGTTGTTTCCGGGCACAGGGCCTATCTCTGAGAGGCAGCCATTCCCTCAATACGGTGGACCCTTCTCCTTTGAGTGGAACGAGGGCACTGGAAACTACAACGCACTCCAGACTGAACTCACCAAGAGACTATCGAACGGGCTATTCTTCAGGGCGGCTTACACCTGGTCGAAGTCGATGGACATCCAGTCCGATCCTTATGGGAATGAGGCGCCAAACTTCTATAACCTTTCTTCGGAATATGGTCCGTCGGTTTACAGCCTGAAGCACATGTTTGTCTTTAGCACGGTCTATCAGCTTCCGTTTGGCCAGGGAAAGATGTTTCTGTCCTCCCCGGGTTCCATATTGCAAACAATCGTAGGCAACTGGAATTTGGGTGGAATTGTTTCCCACACCTCAGGTCAGCCCTTCAACGCGCTGGTTGGTGCTGACTTGGCTAACACAGGCAGCCCGAATCAACGTCCGACCAAGGTCCCGGGCGCGAAAGAATACGCCGGCCTCACGTCGATTTCTTCCGGTAAGCAATGGCTCAACCCGTCTGCGTTTGTATTGCCCCCTGCCTACACTTACGGTGCAGAGACGAGGGATGATCTCGTAGGGCCGGGCTATACAGATGTCGATCTGAGCGCCTTCAAGAACTTTCCATTCCTGGAAAGCCGCGCGGTTCAGTTTAGAGCGGAATTCTTTAACTTGTTCAATCACAGCAACTACTCGCTACCTTCCACCTCTGTCGATTCTGGAAACTTCGGACTCATCACGACGGCCGCAGGCCAGGGCCGCGAGATCCAGTTTGCGGTTAAGGTCACCTTCTAAATTGGTGCCGCGGCCACGTTGCTTCAAGGGTGGCCCCCGGTGCCCCGTTGTTTTGGGCTCTCCAACATGCAAATGAAAGCGAAAGTCACACTCCTTTGCCGGGGCGTCCTTCTCTTAGTAGTTGCAACGAAACTATCCACAGCAGCCGAGAGCACTCAGGGAACTACCGTCTTTCGTATCGGAACCTTCGATTATTCTTCTGCAGAGTTCGCCCAGGAGCCCGCCAAGAACCCAGTGAGGTTCGTAGTCAACCAAAGCGATCCCGCAAAAGACTGGCCTTTATCGCAGCATGCTGCGTTTCCTGCGGCCCAGCCGAACAGCGCGACAGCACCAAACGAAATTGTCTTCTCCATCGATCAGGCCCCTGCGGCGGCGTACAAGCTCCGCATGTCGTTCCTGATTGAAAGTCCAAGCGTGCCGGCGATTCAGGTTGGCATCAACGGCAAGCGCGGCACTCTGTACCTCCATCCGACGCTCGACTACAACATGGGCAACCTGATGAGCTCCTTCTATCCGGCCTATTCGAGTGCCGAGGTTGTCTTCTCCTTTCCGGGAAGCATGCTCCGCCAAGGACCGAATACCATCACGTTGCAGCCCATCGAGGAAACAGAAAAGGTCATCCCCGAAGCTGCGCTGACCTACGACGCCATCGAACTCGACACCGATCGAAAAGACAGCCAATCCTCTTCCGCCCAAATCCTCCCCACGATTTTCTATAAACAGCAACAGGGACAAATCGCGGAAATGGTCGACGTATTTATCCGTTACGGGAAGCCGGCAAATGCGGGCGATACCGTGGATCTGGCGATTGCCGGCAAACACTACCACCAGGCACTCCGCGGCAACCAGGATTTCGGCGAAGAGAAGCTCCAGTTCGCCGTAGCGGACTTTTCCGCTAATTCGCGCGCCGAACTCGCCTGGAATGCCGACGGTCAGCACCGGCGCACAGAACAGACCATCGATCCCGGAAAGAAGTGGACCCTGTTCATGGTCCCGCACATTCATCTTGACGTCGGCTACACGGATTACCAGGCTAAGATTGCGGCCATTCAAAGCCGGGTGATCGATGAGGCTATGGACCTAACAGCGCAGCATCCCGATTTCCGTTTCAGCATCGACGGAGGATGGGATCTTGCAGAGTTTCTAAAGACACGCACCCCTCAGGAACAGCAGCGCGTGACCACTGCCATCCAGAAGCGAAAACTGTTCGTGCCTGCGCAATACGCCAGCCTGCTGACCGGCTTTTCTACCGCCGAGACGCTCATTCGTTCTCTCTACGGCAGCGCGAACTTCAGCCGCTTGCACGACACGCCCTTCAACTACGCCAACATCACCGACGTTCCCTCATACACCTGGTCCTACGCCTCTATCCTGGCTTCCGCGGGCATCAAGTATTTCCTGGCCGGCAGCGATAATGTACGCGCGCCGGTGTTGCTCCAGGGTCGCCTGAATGAAGAATCTCCCTTCTGGTGGGAAGGGCCGGACGGCCAAAAGGTCCTGTTGTGGTATTCGCGTCACTACATGCAGATGCAGCTCATGTTCGGCCTGCCCCCTGAGGTAGAGGCTGGGCATGAAACCATACCGTTGTTTCTGCAGATGTACCAGCGCCCGAGTTATCGGGCCAATGCGACCATCATATTCGGCTCGCAGGTAGAGAACACGGATCTATTTCCCCAACAGGCAGAGTTAGCCGGACAATGGAACAACGTCTACGCTTATCCGAAGATGCAATATTCGGGCTTCTACGATGCACTGAAAAATATTGCCGACCAATTTGGAGACAACATCCCTACCGTTCGCGGCGATGGTGGCCCCTACTGGGAAGACGGTATGGCCGGAGATGCCTACTATTCCGCCATGGAGCGCGATAATGAAAGCCGCGGACCCTCCGCGGAGAAGCTTCAAACCTTAAGCTCGCTGGTAAATCCCAACCTGGCTTCTAATAAAGCTGATATCGATCGGATGTGGACCCACATGATCCTGTGGGACGAGCATACCTGGACCGCATCCAACAGCATTACCGATCCCTCCAGCCTCGAAGTGGTCAATCAGCTAAACGTGAAAGACTCCCACGCGGTCGAGGCCAAGGCCCTGGCCGCTGCGCTAGTCCAAAACAGCACGGCGAGCATTGTGGAGTCTATCTACGCAGGGAAGGGAAGTCTCATCGTCTTCAACACGTTGAACTGGAAGCGGAGTGGTCCGGTCGAAATCGATCTCCTGAATAGCGACGAGTTGGTCGACAAGGCGACCGGTCAGGTCGTGCCGGTCGAAGACGTCCCTACCGGCAACACGCCTCATCATGTAGTGCCGCTGGCGATCATTGACAACGGCAAGAGCTCCAAACGTGTGCGTTTTATGGCTCAGGATATCCCCCCGCTCGGCTACAAGGTTTATATGTTGCGCAAAACCGCTCAAACCCAAGCTGCCCCTCCGGCCTCAACCAGCGGAAACCTGGAGAACGACTATTACAGGGTTGAACTCGATCCCGCGACCGGCGCCGTGCGTAGCATCTACGACAAGCAGCTCCAGAAGGAACTCGTCAACACCCAAAGTCCCTACCGGTTCGGGCAATATCTTTATGTTTCCGGCGGCGACAAGCAGCCCAATACACTGCTGCAGTTTCCGATGGTTGCCCCAAAAGCCGAATTGAAGATCGATCCGTCCCACGGCGGCCGCTTGCTCTCGATCACCAGCACGCCTGAAGGTCTCGTGGCGCGCATGCAGACAGCCAGCACGAACACGCCGTCGGTCTCAAACGAGATCCGACTGTTCAATCACGAAAAGAAGATCGAGTTTACTGAAGATGTGGACAAGAAGGAGATTGACGATAAAGAAGCCGTTTACTTCGCGTTCCCCTTCGCCATGCAGCAACCACAATTTCAGTACGAGATTCAGAATGGCGTAGTCGATCCTGCAAAGGATATGTATCCCGGTGCCGGGCACGAATGGTTCTCGGTGCAGCACTGGATTTCTGCGCAACAGAACGGAATGTCGGGCACGGTGATGCCCCTTGATGCGCCTTTGGTCACGCTGGGCGACATCAACCGCGGCGATTGGCCGGATCAATTCACCAACCGTTCCGGAACCATCTTCTCTTACGTCATGAACAACTACTGGTTCACGAACTACCGCGCCGGCCAAGGTGGGCATTTCCGTTTTCGCTACGTGGTCACCAGCGCACCTTCGACCGATCCGGTCCAGTTGAGCCGCATGGGTTGGGAAGAAATGACGCCGGTGGAAACCGATGAGGTTACATCCCAGGACAAGGCCTTGAACAACCCGAGGCCGCTCGATGGCAAGCAGGGAAGCTTCCTCGACGTGCAGGACCCCAACTTGTTGCTGGATACCTGGAAAACGGCCGAGGACGGCAATGGCACGATTCTGCGTTTCCTTGACTTCGGTGGCACGACCCGGACCGTGACGGTGCAAACCCCGCTGCTGCAAATCGACCAAGCCTGGCAGACCGATGCTGTGGAGAGAAATGGGAAGCAGCTGTCGTTGGCTGGTAGCGGTGGTTTCCAGTTCATGATCCACCCGCATGAGATTGTCACCATTCGCCTGCAGAGCCACGATCTGCTGAAAGCACCTAACATCTGATCTCAACCCCTGAAATGAATTGTCATCCCGGTCAAAACGGGTTACCACATGAACCGCCGCGTAGACTTTCTTCTGCTTTGCCTGCTCGCGCTCGCCTCGGCGTCCGCTGAAGAAAACACGCTCTGGCAAATTGGAAAGCTCGATCAATCATCGATGGAGTTTTCCATTGGTTTTCCCCTCAACACTGTGCGTTCTGCGAATCTATGCAATGGAGTTGAGGACGACCTGTCGCCCCTCAATGTGGGCGGGAAGCGCATCCAATTGAAGTTTCAATCGCATGAGGTACTGACCGTTCGTCTTGTCGAGGAGATCAAATGAGTTTATGGAATTCTGACCAGAAGTCGCAACCTCTCCGCGTAACAATTTTCCCTTTCAATAAACGTCGCTTGCCCGAAATCTCGCGCCGTTACGAGATGTTGGATACCATCGCGCTCGACCGGCGACCCTTAAGGTTTAAGCAATCACACGAGGGCTCGCGATGAAACCGATGGCCGCAGTTGAGTCCGTTCGCTGGAAAGGCCGTGAAGCCACACGACTCGCAAATGGTGTCATCGAACTAATCACCCTGACCAGCGGCGGACATTTCGCCAGCATGCGCTTCTTAGGCGACCCGGGTGGCTCCTGTGAAAACGTGTTTTGGGAACCCCCCTGGCCAACGTACGATCAGGAGCCGGGCCTATCGCAGGAACTACTGCAAACCTACGGACCACCAGGCATAGATAAATTCATGGCCGGCTACACCGGGCATTGTCTTTGCCTGGATTACTTCGGCGAGCCCTCCCCGGAGCAAGCCGCTGCGGGCCTCGGTCTCCACGGCGAAGCGCCGGTCGCGCACTGGACTGTAAACAAGCCGCCGGAACCCCAAAAACCACAATGCCGATGGAACGTAATCCTGCCGGCGGCGCACATGAAATTCGAAAGAGCGATTCGCTTAGGCGAAGGAGAGAGCGTCGCCTGTATCCAGGAGACCGTCCGCAACCAGCGCGAACTGGATCACGCCTGCGATTGGGTTCACCACGCCACCTTTGGGCCTCCGTTGCTGAAAGAAGGCGAAAGCACCTTGACCGCTTCCGCCCAGCGAGGAAAAACCTGGCCGCTCGAATACGAGGGTGGTCTACTGCTGAGCGAAGGATCGCGAATTCGATTGGCCCCGCGCACCCTGCGCGGATGACGAAGGGGCCATCGATTTGAGGAAGCCCTTTTCCACCAAAGGACGGGGCTTTGTTGCGACCACGTTGCTCGATCCCCGGCGCGAGATGCAATTTGTCGTGGCCGCAAACTGGAAAATGCGGCTAGGGGTTGGCTATTGTTTTCGCCGCCAGGACTTTCCCTGGATGACTATCTGGGAAGAAAACCTTTCCCGTCAGAGCACACCCTGGAACGCCAGAACGCAAGCCCGCGGGATGGAATTCGGAACCACACCCTTACCTCTGGGGAGCGAAGAAAACTTCCGCCGCGGGCATCTCTTTGACACCCCGAGTTGGTGTGTCATTCCTGGGGGAGGAGAAAAAACAGCACGATACCTGATCTTTCTCTTCACCCTTCCTGCGCCCATGCAGTCTATACAAGATGTCGAGCTGAAATCCGACGCTATCATTTTGTCTGATGACCAAGCACGCCCACCTCTATCGATACCGGCCCACGGATGCGCAAGCTTTCTTTCCCAAACCGGCGTCGAATTCCCGGCGTCGTAAACCCTTGTAGAAAGGACCAGCAAGTATGAAAATCGGCCTGGGTCTTTACCGTCACATGTTGACGCGCGACTATTACGACTTCGCACGGCAGGCTGGCTGCACGCATATCGTGATTCACCTGGTGGACTACTTCAAGCAAAGCTCCAGCAACCCTCGGAACAATCAGCCGACCGGCGGAAAGTACGAGCCGTGGGGAGTGGCCGGCGATCCTGACAAATTGTGGACCGCAGCCGAGCTGGTGAAGATTCGACAGGAGATTGAAGGTGCCGGTCTGTCATTGTTTGCAATCGAGAATATCGACCCCGCCTTTTGGTACGACATTCTTCTCGATGGGCCTAAGCGTCCGCTGCACATCGAGAATGTAAAGACGATCGTTCGTCACATGGGCGAAGCGGGCATTCCCGTCCTTGGCTATAACTTCAGCATTGCCGGTGTCGCCGGCCGCGTCTCCGGGCCCACGGGGCGCGGAGGCGCCGTCGCCGTAGGCATGGATGGGCCCGTCGACGACAAACCGATTCCGAACGGAACGGTATGGAATATGATCTACGACCAGAACGCTGCACCCGGCAGCTTGCCCACCATTTCGCGCGACGACCTGTGGGGTAGGCTGCAACGCTTTTTGGAAGAAGTCGTCCCCGTCGCCGAAAAGGCAGGAGTGCGGCTCGCCGCACATCCTGATGATCCGCCTATGCCGACGATTCGGCGGCAGCCGCGCCTTGTTTATCAGCCCCGCATGTACCAGCGGGTGCTCGATATTACGCCCAGCAAATCAAATCAACTCGAGCTCTGTGTGGGCACGCTGGCCGAAATGACAGAAGATGATGTCTACGAGGCTGTAGACCAATACAGCAAGCAGGGAAAGATTGCCTACATTCATCTTAGAAACGTCGTCGGAAAAGTCCCTTGCTACCGTGAAACTTTTATCGACGAAGGCGACGTAGACATGATTCGCATCTTGTCCATCTTGAAACGCAACAGCTTCGATGGCGTAATTCTTCCTGATCACACGCCACAAATGTCTTGCTCTGCCCCCTGGCATGCCGGTATGGCGCATACCATAGGATTCGTCGAAGCCACCCTCGCCATGCTGGGGAAGCAAGCCATAGCCTGAAGAACTACACCGATCTCAACTCAAAGGATTTCGAACGTATTGGTCCGCCAGGGATGAAGCTCAAACTTCACTTTGTTGTCGGACGACGAAACCTCCGCGATCTTGGTTCCCAGTAAGTTGGTTTCGGCCGCACTCAACACCGGAATCTCCAGCTGGATGGACGCCTCACCGCCCTTTCCGCCTATCTCCAGCGTTCTTACCTCGAAGCCCTGGCTCTCCTTTTTACGGAACACCATTAAGTGCGCGCTTTCCGGTGTTACGCTGACAAAGCTCTTCTCCGCCGGCAGGCTTCCGCTTTTCGGCTGGTCCACGACGGTGATCAGCTTTTGACTGAATCGATCCGCCGCGCGTGTTCTATCGGCATTGCTGAAGACTTTGCCGTGAGGTTGCAACAAATGGCGATACTCCGAGTAGCGCGGCCAGCCAAACTCATGAGAGTAGAATGACTCCCACTCCCGCATCACCAGGTTTGAGAACATCCCATCCGTATCGCGCTTGAAGTATTGCGTGCCCGGATGCAACACCAGCAGGCCGCCGTCCGTGCCTACCAGGTCAACAAACGTGCGTCCCTGAAATACCGGCAGCTTGGTAGCCTCGATTCCCAACGGAAAATCCCGCACGATGGAAGTAGTATCGAAGTTGGGCGCGAATGTTAACCAGTAGCCCTCTTTAATCTCGACCGGGAAGTGATCTTTCGGGTCGAAGGTATCCACGGCCGGCGGGATCTCGGCCAGCACTCTGCTCGTAACCTCGACCGACGGCGACCCTGCATACAGCGTAATCCACGTCTCAAAGGAGAGCAGATGCCAATCGTGCCGCGCCTTGAACGTTGCCCGGAGCGGGCCGTTCTCAACCCAGCTGTAAGTCGCCTTCGATGTAGAACTATCGTAAGACTTCGGAAGATCTTCGTGGCTTTGCCAAGGGGCTAGCTGCGCGTTGTTGCCGTAAAGGCAGTAACCCTGGTTCGGCGTGCCCTTGAAAAGTGGAAACGCCCCGCCTCCCGATTTCAGCATCTCCTGGCCGGTTGCCTTATCGATTAGGCTGACGATTGCACCAAGGTCCTGGTTCACCTTCACCTTCAAATGGTTGTTCTCGAGTGCGAACTGTTGCTCATCGACTTTGAGATCGGTCTCAGTCGTCTGATTGATATCAGGTGTGAATTCCAGATAGTAGGTGTCGTACCCCAGGCTGGGAACTTTTTCTGCCAGGAACGCCACTCCTGCTACTTCCAGATCTCCCTGGCTATTTTTATAGCTCTCCGTAGTCTGGGACAGTGCCACTCGGCCGGACCTATGTTTGACCACAATATCTTTCACATTCGCTGGTATCGGATGAATTCGACCCGTAGTCGCGATCTCCGTTCGCTCCCATGCACACGGGTTGAAAACGGTAACCGCGAGTTGTCCCTGCTTTCCGTCGTCCGAATTCACCTGTTGCGCGATGTGGCGAATCGAGGCATCCAATACCTCGCTGCCTTGGTTGCTCGATTGATCGAGGTGCTCATAACCAATGGAGCCCCAGGTGAAATTGTGGTAATCCTCAATACGATTGAGTGGCGCCATCCGGTCGCCTTGCCATTTCGAGTATTCGCACAGGGCAACGTCGTGGCTCTGCGAGGTAAGTAGATGTTTCCACGCTGTCTCCATCGCCTGCGACCGGGTCGGCGCACCCAGATGACAGGCGATGGCGTCGAATCGTTCCGCTGCCTGCAGGATTGCTTCTACCTTGCGATCCATAATGCGGAGTTGGTCGCCACCTAATCCCCACGTGAGCAGTTTGCGCCACGCGTCCATGTCAAAATAAACAGCTTTGTTGGGGCCACCACCGTACTTTTCCAGATAGTCTTTCAATGTGACAAACTCGACCGCGGAATTCGCCGCTACCTTGTCATACTTCTTTGCGCTCTCCAGGTAGGCGGGAGTCTCCGGGTGATCCCAGCCGAACTCCTCCCAGGTGAAGATGAGGGGCTTTCCTAAAGCGCGGAGCTTCTTGAATTCCTCTGAAGTTGCCAGCGTCTTGATATCTGGCGAGAAGCCAAAGAGTCCATTTCTTGGAGTGCTCAAAACCTTACTTCCGTCCATTCCTTGCCACTCGAAGGAATTGACTTCCAGATGAGGGACGCCGGCCTTTCCCCAGGTGTCTACTTGTGACAGACTGGCATAGCGGTAACCTGCTCCGAGTACGATCTGCGGAATCTGGGGATGAGAGAACTCCTCCTCGTCGAGGAAGGTCACCATTTCGTAGTCAAGCGCTTTGAGGATCGTATTGCGTCCGTATACGATCTGCCGAATGTTCGATTCTCCGCTGAACATGGTCCCAAGGGGTTGGCCATAAGTGCCACCGATCAGCTCAATTTTTCCCGCAGCTAGATAGGGCTTCAAACGGTTCGCAATCTCGGGGAATTTCTCCGCCATGAATTCATAAGCCAGCGCGTCCCACTCGATACAGGTTTTCACATGAGGCGCGAGATCGGCCATTCCCATCGCATCGATAGCTGAGAGTACGCACGATTCGATACCCAGCTGCCATCCGATGCCGGTATAGCTCCAGTGATTACACAACGCGACACAGAAGCTATCGACGCTTTCCGCGAAGAGCCCTTGGGGCAAATTCCAAATAGCCGCGCTCGCGCCGCACAGTAAGCCAGTCTTGACAAACTCCCTACGATTCAGGCCTGCGCTCAACGGTACTCCCTTCTCGTCCAGCGAATTAGTCCCATCATAGTTTCTTCATGTCTAACCGATGACCTCTGTTCACAGGGTTGAACATAGCGGCGTGACCCTTCAAAGCGCATGCTAAGATTCTGGAAGAACGAAACCCAGTGGCAACTTCTCTCGCACCACTTCTTTAGCGTATTCGCTCTCCATCCCTGAATGTTCGGCCTAATGAACAAGTCCCACATGTTCCGATCCTTGCAAATACACTTCTCCCAATCGGATTAGGCAGACCGTCTCTAAGCTCGATCTGGCTTGTCAACAATTGTGAGAGCGTGATGCCCTCCTGATGCCCCTTTGGAGCCTCGACTCACGAATAAAATACATTATCTGCAGGGCACAGGTCGCGCAAGCCGAACGTTTGACAGGGGATGAATCGAATGGATCGTAGAGATTTCTTGCAATCTGCCATTGCGTGTGCAGTTTTCCGCTCAATACCCGGCATTGGAGCAGCATCCCGGTTGCTCGCGGCTGAGCGCGATCAGACAGAAAATCCCAACTGGGCTGATGTGGAACACAAGGCAACCGTACAGGCCTCCAGTTTTGTCGCAGATCCCCCATGGGGCTATGGTCCACTCAACGCCATCGGCAACGACCTCATGAACTCGTGGGAAGCCGACGGCCAGGCCTCTGGCGCATGGCTCGAGGTCACCTTTCCCGAAGCGCGCCCGGTCAGCGAAGTTTGGGTTCTTCCCAGGGCATTGCCCCGCGATGTCATTGGCCAGGACGTCTACAATTTTGCGTACAGCCGTGTCCAGTGGTTTGAACCTCCCCGCCGTGTCCGCCTGAGCTTTGCGGAGGGTGACACCGTACAGGCCGAACTTCGCTCATCGGAATATTTTCAGATCATTACGCTGCCCCAAACCAGGCAAACCGCAACCGTCCGCATCACCATTGAGGATGTCTGGCAAAAGCCCGGTGGCAAAGAAACCGGCATCGGGAAAATTCGCGTCTTTCCCAAGAGGCACCCGCTCTCGTTCCAGGCGGAGACTTACAAGATGTACGAAGTGGAAGCGGGGCAGCCAGTGCAGGCTGCGACGCTGCGCCTGATCAATCCTGATAAAGACATCGCCGGAGCTCACCTTGTCATCTCGCTTCGAGGAAAAGTATTGAAGCAGATTGCCCTGGCGCCAATTCCGTCCAGCGCCAGCACCGAGCAGAATGTGTGGATACCCGCTCCTTTCGAGGATGAGGAGATGGAGTTCGCCATTGCTTCAAAATCTCCCCAATTCTGCTGCAAGCAAAATCTCCTGGTCCCCACCTATCACCCCACTTACTTCGACGGTGGGACCTTTTCGCTAAATTGCACCTGCCACAACGATCTCGGTTGGTTGAACACGCAGGCAAAGACCGCGGACTTTCGTTCCTCCGATATCATTCTGCCTACCCTCAGCTTGCTTAAAAAGTATCCGGAGTTTCTGTACTCCATGGAGTGCACCGCGTACCTGATGGAGTTTCTCGAGCGGCATCCGGAATTGCGGGACGAGATGGTGGCCAACATGCAGAGCCGCCATTTTACCTGGGGAGCAAGTTACGTCGAGTGTCAGGAGGTGCATGTCGGCCCGGAAAAGCTGGCCCGCCAATTTTATTTCGGCCGCTTGTGGCTCAAGAATACTTTTCCCGGGATCGATACTCATTTTTATGTGAAGACCGATCCACCGTCGATGACCCTGCAGATGCCGCAGATTCTCTTGAAGGCCGGCGTCAAGTACTGCATTCAGGGCCGCATGCCGTACGGCTTCTACAATTGGCAAGCCCCGGATGGCTCGACCGTGCTGACCTACGGCTATCACTATGTAGATCCGCTACGCTTGCTTGATCCCAAAGATAATCGCGGTTGGCTGCGTTATGCAGAACAGCGCGAAGGCTACTATAGCCGGCACGAACTCCCCCGCCAGTTCATCTACGACTACACCAGTGACTACCTTCCACCCCAACCTGCCCTACCGCCATATGTAAAAGAGCAGAATGAGACGATGGCAAAGTTTGCCACCTCTTGGAACCAGCACTTCAGCAATCAACCTGGTCGCCAGATTCACCCGCCGAAGATGCTGTTCACCGCACCCGAGCAGTTCTTGGACGAGTTCACCAAATCCCCGCTGGATATCACCACCCTGGCAGGCGACTGGCCCTTTGCCTGGGCCTATTACGACGAACCCAGTAACCGGGAAGCGCTTCTCTTGGGTCGGACCGCTCACAATCAGCTGCTGGCTGCGGAAATGATCTACGCCGGGCTCAGTCTCAACCAGGGTTTCCATAACTATCCCACGCAGAAATTTGAAGACGCGTGGAAAGCGGACGTGTGGCCCGACCACGGCTGGGGCGGCAATCAAGGGCTACTCACCGACGCGGTCTATGCCAAATCCTACGAGCGTTCCAAGACGCTTTCTGACCAACTTCTCGGCGAAGTTACATCGCGTATCGCGAGCCTTGCCCCAAAAGGGCGAGACAACCAGATTCCCATTGTCGTTTTCAATCATCTTTCCTGGGAAAGAAGCGATGTCGTGGAGTGTCAATTCCCAACTCCAGCCGGCTCGACGAGTCTAGCTCTGCACGACAGCAACGGCAATGAGATTCCGTATGAAGTACTTGAAGGACAAGCCCAGGGGGGAACAACAAAAATTGTCTTCATTGCCGGCGAGGTGCCTTCCGTAGGGTACAAAACCTACTACGTCGCATCCTCGTCTACGCTGTCGGCGGCCCCAACTCCCCTCACAGGCGATACAGTCGAAAATAAATTCTATCGGCTCAGCTTTGGACCAGGAGGCATCAAGAGCCTCTACGACAAGCGATTGAATTGGGAAGTGTTGCGTACAGACAAGTTCGACGCCGCCGAGGTCATACAGTTCACCGCGCCCGGGCAGGCGTGGGAAGATCCTGAAATCGTCACCACAGAGGATTTTGACAAGACGTCGAACCATCCTTTTCCGTTCAAGCAATTCTCCAAAACAGCGCTCCGTACCACGGCGATTCGTGAAGCCCAGTTCAAGCACTTTGTTTTACGAGAATCGTTCCACCTCTATGATCAACTCGACCGCCTCGACATGGATATCGAGATACTCAACTGGGACGGCACTAAGGAAAGGGAACTGCGGGTCGTATTTCCCATCAATCTCGATCAGGCAAGACTGTCCTACGAGGTCCCCTTCGGTACCGTAGAGATCGGTAAGGATGAGATCGATTTCTCGCTCTTACCGCCTGACAACGATACGCAGTTTACTCCGGCAATCTACGGTGGCGACCACCCCCTTACGTTTCGCGAAGCAATCAACTGGATCGACGCCTCATCTCCTGACTATCAAAGCAAGGGGTGCCTTGCAGCCTCCGACACGACGGTCCATCTGTTCCATGATGAATCGGCAAACCCGGTGAACTATCCCCTCCTGCAGCATGTGCTTCTATCTGTTCGCAAGAGCTTGGCGTGGAATCCGGAGTATTGGTTTACCCAGGCAGGCAATCATCGTTACCGCATGTCTCTACTGCCCCATGGTGGAAGCTGGCGGCTCCGCTATCGTGACGCGATCGGGTTTAATCATCGGCTGATCGCCTGTGTTGCCGATGCCGTGCTCCCCGCATCTGGTTCTGCCCTCCTCCCGGTATCCGCGAATTACCTGCGCCTCGAACCGGCGAATCTAATTCTGACCGCGATGAAGAAGAGCGAGGGCAGTGATTTCCTGACCATCCGCTTTTACGAGGCAGAGGGAACTCCCTGCAAAGCCCGGATTCGCATGCCGAAGAGCATTCGAGAGGCCTGGAAAACGAACCTGATCGAAGAAAATGAGGAAGCGATCGAGCCGGATGGCGACGGTAATCTGGGCTTAACTATCAAGCCCTACGAGATTGTCACAGTAAAGGTGTCTGTATGAATAACCAGCGACCATAGGTGAAACGACAATGAGCGATAGAATAGAAGAAGAGTCGTTTGGCCCGCTCAGCGGTTTAGTGGTCCTCGATTTTAGCCAGCTAGCGCAAGGGCCCTACGCAACCCAGATCCTCGGCGACCTGGGAGCAACGGTCATAAAGATCGAACCGCCGAAGGGCGACTGGATGCGCCATTGGAGTATGGCGAACCTGTATCTCAACGGCGAAGGCGCGTCCTACCTGTGCCTGAATCGCAACAAGCGAAGCATCGCCATTGACCTCAAACAGAAGGCGGGCGTCGAAGTAGCCAAGCGGCTCGCGGCTCGCGCCGACATCGTCATCGAAAACTTCCGGCCTGGTGTAATGGACCGTCTCGGTCTGGGATGGGAGACATTGTTCAAATTAAATCCCCGCCTTGTGTACTGTGCCAGCTCCGGCTTTGGGCATCAGGGTCCGTATGTAAAGCGTCCCGGCCAGGATCTGCTGGTTCAGGCCGTAACCGGCTTGGGATTTATGTGCGGTCAGGCCTCGGATCCTCCCCTTGGTGTGCCCATAGGCGTCGCCGACTTTGTTGCCAGCCAGCATATCGTCTATGCAGTGTTGGCGGCGGTCTACAGCCGCGATAAAACCGGGGTTGGTCAGCGCGTCGATGTCAACCTGCTCAACTCGCTGCTGGCCATCATGATTCAGGAGCTTACCGTGTACCTGAACGGCGGGGGCACGCCGCAACGCAGCTCCAGCTATATTCCTAGCCCTTACTTGGGCGCCCCCTACGGTTTCTACCAAACCGCCGACGGCTACATCGCCATCTCCATGAATCCGCTCAACAAACTCGCCCGTCTTATCGGGGTGGAGGGCTATGAAGACCGCACCGAGACCCAGGCCATCGAACGCCGCGACGATGTCCGGCGTGATTTTGCCAAGGGCTTTCTCAACAAGACCACTCAAGAGTGGCTTGATCTACTGTTGAAGGAAGACATCTGGTGCGCTCAGGTCAATACGTTCGAAGAAGTCGAGAAGGATCCCCAGGTTGAAGAGAACGAGATGATCGTCTCCTGGAACCAGCCGAACGTCGGCACCTTCCGCACCACAGGAATCCCCGTAAAGTTTCAGCAAACCCCGGGAAGGATCAATCGTCCCGCCCCCTCCATCGGCGAACACACCGCCGAGATCCTGCGCGAATTCGGTGGATACACGGAGGCGGAAGTAAGTGCTCTGGAAGGGCAAGGCGCCGTCGCGATAGCTGGGCTCTCGAGGACCGGAGAGCCTACCCCCTAGGGGCAACGTAGGAGACGTATGTTGGAAAAACTCGTCACAATCACGAAGCTTGCTGAGAGCATCCCTGGCGGCGTTGCCTTGGGAATCGGTGGTGTCCATTTCTCCCGCGTGCCCATCGCCCTGATCGAGGCCTTGCTCTCCAGCGGCAAGCGTGACTTTACCTTCATCAGCTGGGGCGGCGGCGTTCCGCTGGAAATGTTCCTCGATGCGGGCGCGGTCAGGAAACTGGTCTTCGCCTTCTCCAGTCTGGACGTGTTCGGCCTGGCTCCGCGCTTCCGCAAAGCCCTGGAGGAGAATCGAATCGAGGTGGAAGAGTGGACAGCGCTGGCCATGATCCAGGGTCTGCACGCCGCATGGATGCGTCTGCCGGAAATGCCCTTCCAGGTGCCTTTCGGTTCCGACTTGATGACCCGTGGTGACTTCTGGCGCATTGAGGAAGCTCCTCCTGGGTCCGTCGCCTATGCGCGCGCGCTTGCCATCGATAGCCTGTTGCTGCATGTGCAGCGCGCGGACCGAGCCGGCAATATTGAAATGGAAGGAGCGCGCGGCCTCGACATCTCCATGGCCGGTGCAGCCAAAGAAATCTTTGTCACCGTAGAAGAGATCGTCGAAACCGGAAAGCTGGGAGAGGCAAAAAACTCGATCGTGCTCCCCAAGGAGTTTGTTACCGCCATTGCACGGGTACCCTTCGGGGCATATCCGACCTCGTGCCTGCCTTTCTACACCACCGACTATCGTCAGCTGCAGCACTTTGTAGATAAGTCCTCGATCAAGAGAGAACTGAACTCCGAACCAGCTCTCATCGAGTTCATCGCCACCGAAGAACGTCGGGAGTTGCTTTCGGCCGCGGTGAAGGTGAGTATCGATGAGCTCAACAGCGCGACCCAGAGCAGGGAATTGACCTCGCCACCCGATGGCGTTTGTACCCCAGAAGAGTTTCTCGCAGTTTGCCTGTCTCGCGAGTATGACAACAGCAGCGTTTGTTCTGTCGGTTCCGTTTCTCCGTTGGCGGCCATCTCCTACCTGCTGGCCAAGCGAACCCATGCCCCCGGTCTCACCTTGATCGCCTTCAACGGCGGCTTCATCGATGTCGATGCACACCCGATCTCCATGTCGTTTGGCGAGTCACTTGATTTCCAGACGGCTAAAGCGGTCTGGGGAGGCGACGATACCTACCACTGGTACTACCAACAGGGGCGCATCACCCACGAAGTAATTCCTGTTGCGCAGGTGGATGTTCACGGCCGCACCAACAATGCCTGGATCGAAGGCGGAGGCAAACGCGTCCGCCTCCCCGGTCAGGGTGGCATGGCGGATGTTGCCAATCTGCATCAGCATTTTGTGCTGTATCTTACGCGGCATAGCCCCGAGCGTTTTGCCGCCTCGGTAAAATTCTGCACCGCTTCTCGGGGTCTCGCAGGGGATGACCAGCGGCGCCGCGCGGGCTTGAAGCCGGGCCATGTGCGATTGCTAAGTAACCTCGGCATCTTCGAATTAGACCAAGCCGCAGGCCGCTTCCGGCTGGTCAGCATTCATCCGGGCGTTGCTGTCGAACATATTCGCCAGCAAACCGGAGGCGAGTTGTTGGTGGAGGATCCTCTGCCCGTCACTCCACAACCCACGGCTGACTATCTGTCCCTCATCCGCCGGGAGATTGACCCCTTTGGCCTACGCCGGCTCGAGTTCACTTCCGGACCAACGCGCAGGGAGATTCTGACCAGCATCCTCGACGCCGAAGAGTCGACGATCAAGAGTATCTCGCCCCTGGTGCGGACCCGCAGGTAGCATGAGGAGTACGTGAAAACCCTACGCGGAATGACCTGGAATCACGACCGTGGAATGCAGCCTATGCTGGCAACGGCGTCGTCGTTCCAGCAGCGCCATCCGCACGTCACCATCTCGTGGGAAGCGCGGTCGCTGCAGGATTTTGCCGATTACCCAGTGGATGAATTAGCGAAACGCTACGACCTCATCGTCCTCGATCATCCTCATATGGGGACCGCGGCTCGCGACGGCTGTCTGGTTCCCTTAAACAAATACGTGCCGCCTCGAGTGAAAGCAGCCCTGCAACACGAGTCTGTTGGCAAATCCTACCGCAGCTATGTCTTCGACGGTGAGTTGTGGGCATTCCCCATCGATGCGGCTGCGCAGGTAGCGGCATATCGGCCCGATTTGCTCGAACAGGTGAATCGTCCCGTCCCTAAAACCTGGGATGACGTGATCGCGCTCGCAAAAATCCGCCCCGGCATCGTAAGCGTTCCCTTGATGTCGACGGACGCCTTGATGTCGTTCTTTACGTTGTGTGCAAACTCGGGGGAGGAGCCGTTCTCGGAAGACAAGAAGATCGTAGTAAGCGATAAGACAGGGTTTGCCGCGCTTGAGAGGATCAAGCAGCTGGCATTATACAGTAACCCTGAATCGCTCAACTGGAATCCCATCAAGATGTGGGAATCCATGGCGACAGCCGACGTCACCGCCTATTGCCCGCTTGGGTTCGGATACTCCAACTATGCGCGGCCCGGCTACCGCAAAAACCTCTTGAAGTTTACCGATATTCCCGTCGGTCCTGGCGGATTACCGTCCGGCGCGATTCTTGGTGGCACAGGCTTGGCCATCTCCTCCATGTCGCTGCACATCGACTCGGCCATCGAGTATGCGATCTGGGTAGCACAAGCCGAATGCCAATCAACGGTCTACTTCACTGGCGGAGGGCAACCTGCCAATCGTGTCGCGTGGACCAGCGATGCGGTGAACGATTCTAGCAACAACTTCTTCCGCGGCACACTGCAAACCCTCGATCTTGCTTACCTCCGTCCCAATTGGACTGGGTTTATCAATTATCAAAACGCAGGATTCGGTTGCATGAAGTTATTCATGTCCGGACAGGCAGATTCTGAGGAGACACTTCGCACTTTAAAGCAGCTCGCCATCGACTGCCACTGAATTCCTCTGTTCAGAGGCCGAAGCAAAGAATATTCGGACCTGCCGCCACGACAACATACTGCTTACCGTCCGCCATAAACGTCATGGGTGACGCCTTCATAAAGATGTTGGTGGGGAATCGCCAGAGCGTTTTTCCGTTCCGTTGATCCACTGCCACGAAGCCTCCATTTGGCTGTCCGTAGAAAATCAAGCCTCCCGCGGTGGCGAGAACACCCGACCAGGTCTTGGCACGAGGGGCGCCCGGTTGCGGAACCTCCCAGGCAATCTGCCCTGTGTCAATATTGAGCGCACGCAGAAAGCGCTGGCCCTGCTGATCGGGATAGCCGCTATTGTGGTCGCTAACGCATTGTTCCAGTGCCAGGAGATAATACAGGCGCGTCTCCGGAGAAAAAGCGGTGGAGTCCCAATTGGCTGCATCATTAGGACAGCCATGCGGATCTTTGACCACCGGCCGGCCATCCCGTCCGATGCTTGAGGCCCAGTCAATGCGGTGCAGGAAGGGCTTGGCCAGCAATACCTCACCATTGGTGCGATCAAGCACATAGAAGAAGCCGTTCCGGTCTGCGTGAAGTAATAGTTTCGAGGCCTTGCCCTGGTAGACAGTATCAACCAACACATCGGGTTCGGCGGCGTCTCGATCCTCCAGATCGTGCGGCGTGAACTGGTAGTGCCATTTCAGCGCCCCGGTCTTTGGATTGAGAGCTAGAACGCTGTCGGTATATAGATTGTCGCCGGGGCGGTCGCGGTCGTCGCCATCGGGAAAGGGATTGCCCGTGGGCCAGTAGAGCGTATCGGACGATGGGTCGTAAGAGCCGGTGAGCCAGCTGGAACCGCCGCCCGTGATTGGTTCTTTGCCCCCCCAGGTTTCTATGCCGGGTTCCCCTTTGCGAGGCACCGTCCAGTGCCGCCAAACAAGAGCGCCGTCCTCGGGTTTGAAGGCAGCGACGAAACCGCGAATGCCTTCGTCAGCGCCTGAAACGCCGGCAATGATCAAATCGTCGACGATGAGCGGAGCCATCGTGCCACCATAGTGCTGACCTTCGCTGTCGGCCGCAATCGGCGTCTCCCAGAGTAAATTGCCAGTGGCTCGTTCAAGCGCCAACAAATGACCATTGTCGGTAACAAAGAAGACCTTATTGCGCAAAATCGCGACTCCGCGATTGGTGCCAAGTTTTGAGTCACCGAGCATACCTGAGCTTGCCGGACGGGAATACTGCCAAATCGTACTGCCGGTGAGCGCGTCGAGTGCGAACACCTGGTTCGGGCCGGTTACATACAGCACTCCGTCGGCGGCGAGCGGTGTTGTTTCGAGGCCAAAGTATTGGACGGGGAAAATCCACTTCAACTTCAGTGAGGAAACATTCGCGATATTGATCGCTTTGAGGGGACTGTAGCGATTGGCTGAGTCATTTCCGTTATAAGTCAGCCAGTCGCCCCGCTTCGGCGGTCCCCAAGTTATTTTTCGCGTGGGTTGGGAGGCAATAGGTGGCCTCACAATAATTCCCTCGTTGAGATGACGCAGATATTCAGCAAGCGCCGCCCGGTCAGCGGCGGAGAGATCGGCGAAGGAAGGCATGCCGCCTGCGATATTGCCCCGTTCGAGGAACGCGCTCAACTGTTCGGGCGATTGTCCCGCTACCCGTTGATTCATGGCGAGGCCAGGCGCTTTAGCGGAGCCGCGTGCATCGTCGCCGTGGCAACCAGCACAATTCTTATGGAATAATTCCTGCCTCGACGATTGCTGAGAGAATAAGGGCTGAGGTAAGCAAAAAAGGAAGAGAGCGAACAATCCAATGGCCATGTGGTCGAGCCGGTTTGCACGCTCAAGGCCATTTTCCTTCGTGAACCAGGTGTAGGCTTCACTGCCGGCCTGAATACGCGATGAAGGAGCCTGCACCATGGGTCCTCGCCCTCGTTTGGTTGAACATCTTTGACCGGCACTCGACGGATGCGGCTGCCTATCGCAGATCCGCCGGCCTGACACCTTTGACATAACCATCAAAATCGAAGGGATGCGGATGATACTCACCCACCAGCCCTACCTTTGCGTTGGGCCTGATTTGCCGTTCAAGCCCCAGCGCCCAGTAGCAAGCATTCACAAGCAAGCGGCGATTCGCTTCGGTGAGCAAATCCTCTGAAGTTCCAAGTGTCGTGGCGAAGACCCGGGCGGTCTTACCGGCGTTACCGGTATAGGTTTTTATCCACGCGATCGGCATCATGGGATCGTTCACCGCTCCCGGGACCAGGGGATCTTTCGGGTCCATACCGGAGAGCACCTCCCCGAACACCAACGTCTTGCTATCTTCGGGAAGGGGCAACCGCACCTCATAAACGTCCGTCTTGCTCCACAACTCACCATCATGAATTCCGCTCAAGATCGGGTTGTTGCGTTCTTTGGGATTGAGAACACCGATGGTGCTTTGTTTCCCGTGCTGTCCGTGGTGCCTGACCCACGTTTCCCCCAGCACCCTGCGCCCGAAACCGCCATCGGGAGCGTTCCAGTTGTACTTGGCATAAGTTGGGCTGGATTTGAGCTCAAACGCGTGCGTGGCTGTCCGTATCCCTACAATGGGCTTGCCTGATTCCACATAGTCCACGATGTGTTTCATTTGATCGTCCGGCAGGTCGCGAAAGCGAGTCAGGATGACCATCAGGTCGGCGGAATCAAGCGCCTCCAATCCAGGAATGTTATCCAGCCGATTAGGGTCGATCGTGCCATCCTTCGGATTGATTGCGAAAAGCACGGTGCAGCGGAACCCATGATAAGTCGATAGGATTTTTGCCAGTTGAGGCAGGGATTCCTCGGAACGGTACTCCTCGTCACCGCTGATCAGAACGATGTTCTTTCCCTTGGCGTGCCCATGGGACTGGAAAACCAGAAACGGTTCAGCCGCATGGAGAAGCAGACTTGGCCCGGATAGGAATGCCAACAGCGAGAACAAGCAGACGACACGGCGCATAAGCGATTGCCCCTCGATTCCTTCGCAGGCTGCGGAAAAACTCACCTATTTGAAGGGTACGGCCTTTAGGCCGTACATAACCACTTTGAAGTGAATGCGGCCTCAGCTGCTGAGGGGGCGATTTTCTTCGGTTCCGGCAGCTGCCCGCTATCGCATGCGGCCTACGTGCACACGAGGAAGACCCGCTTAAGTTTGAGTTACTTTGCTGTTGCATGGTGTGGAATCGTTAGTGCACAGTAGCGGAGGCTACTCTCGTCCATCCGGCTCTGTCAAGAATGGAACAAGCAGATCTTCTGGTCAGGTAGCAGCATGCGACTTCAAATATCTCCTCGCAAAGGATAAGACCCGTGAGACAGTTCGACGAGCAATCACGCGCAAACAATTCCGACGGATGTTTAACCGATTTCGCCCGAAGGCGGCGCGCTCTCGTCGGTGGTATGGCGGCCTTTGGAGCCGGGCTGGCCGGTTCGGTCATCTTACCCACAGACGTGATGGCGCAGCCCTCTCACGCCGTGGGTGCCGAAGTGTCTTGCGGGCGAGCTACGGTCGTTGCGTCCGATGCGGCAACGGTAGCAGAAACGACTGCCGGCAAGATCCGTGGATTCGCGCGGAACGGCGTCTACGTTTTTAAAGGCGTGCCCTATGGGGCTTCGACCGCCGGCGAGATGCGCTTCATGCCGCCTGCCCGGCCAGTGCCGTGGAAAGGGATTCGCAATGCCCTGCAATACGGACGCGTTTGTCCGACCCACGACTCTGCCCACTTTGATACGGATGGGAAGAATTTGGCCAACTCCGATGAAGACGCATTTGTACTTCATCGCGGCTCTGCCGCCACGGTGCCTGGCGAGGACTGCCTGCGCCTCAATCTTTGGACACCACAGATCAATGCCACGCGCAACGCCACGCGCAAGCGCCCGGTCATGGTGTACATGCATGGGGGAGGATACTCCGGTGGCAGCGGGCATGATCTTCTCTCTTACGATGGCGAAAGTCTCGCGCGCAATCACGATGTTGTCGTGGTCACGCACAATCACCGGCTGAACGTCTATGGTTATCTCAACCTTGCCGTCCTGGGAGGAGAAGAATTTGCCTCCTCCGCCAACGTTGGCATGCTCGACATTGTCGCGGTCCTCGAGTGGGTGCGTGACAACATCACAACCTTCGGGGGTGATCCTGGCAGTGTTACCATCTTTGGCCAATCGGGCGGCGGCGGAAAGGTGATCGCACTCATGGCCATGCCGGCGGCCAAAGGTCTATTTCATCGTGCCATCGTGCAAAGTGGACCGTTCCTCAAGGCGCTCTCGCCCGATTACTCAGAACGCGTGGCCGAACTCACGATGGAGCAGCTCGGCTTATCCAAATCCCAGGTGAAGGAGCTGCAGAGAATTCCAGTCGATCGTCTCTCCGGCGCTGCAGTGGAGGCAATGAAGAGAATGCCCCGGCAGCGACCCTCCCTCCGGGAAACATTCGGGGAACGGGACTGGGGACCGACAGTCGACGGCCGGGTTCTTCCCCATCATCCATTCGACCCAGGAGCGCCCACGCTTTCTGCGGACGTTCCGCTGCTTACAGGCACCAATCTGCATGAGTTTGTGAATGGACTCGACCATCCCGATGCCAGTGCAATGGGAGTAGAAGAGATGACCCGCTTGGTTCGCGAGGCATTTGGCGACGATGCTGAGGCCATCATTGCAGCGTACCGGCTCGATTATCCAAAGACCACTCCATTCGGCCTTTACGCAACCATCGCCGCTTCCCGGCTCCGCTTGCCTGCATTCGCACAAGCCTCCAGGAAAGCTGATCTGGGTGCCGCACCCGCATACTCTTACGTCTATGCCTGGCGCACTCCGGTATTGGATGATCGCCCCGGTTCCTTCCATGCTTGTGAAATTGCGTTCACCTTCGACAACGCCGAGATCTGTGATCATTACAGCGGTGGTTCTCCAGCCGCGTTTGTGCTGTCGAAACAGATCAGCACCGCCTGGGTGAATTTCGCGCGAAGCGGAAACCCCAACCACGGCGGCCTGCCGCATTGGCCCGCATACACCACCAACACCCGCGCTACCATGTATTTCGACACGTCCTGCAAAGTACGCAACGATCCAGAAGGAAAAGGCTTGGGCTTGATTGCACGATCCCGCATGGGGTAACACCGACAGATGATCCGGCATAGCGAAGCTATTCCGGCGAGACGGAGGATTTCATGATTGAAACCATAGAAAGAATGATTGGTGACCTGGAGCGCGGCAAACTAACCCGCCGTCAATTTGCCGTTTCGCTTGCCGCGCTAGCCGCCGGCTCATTCCCGTCGCCGGGTGCGCTCGCCTCGCCGCCCGCGCCTGCAGGCTTTCGCGCGGTCAGCTTAAACCATGTCACCGTACGGGTCCCTGACCTTCACCGCACGTCACAGTTCTACCAACAATTCTTCGGGATGCCACTCCGGCAGCAGTCCGCAACGGTACATATTCTTGGAGTTGGCGACTCCTTTTTTGGTATTGAGCA
Organism: uncultured Acidobacteriaceae bacterium; assembly: GCA_963717225.1. Lineage (GTDB taxonomy): Bacteria > Acidobacteriota > Terriglobia > Terriglobales > Acidobacteriaceae > PALSA-350. Next base: position 592,500 of record CAVQWB010000050.1, read on the forward strand.
GGGCCAAAGTCAGACCCCGACCGTGGATCACTATGATTTCGGGATCGCGAATTTCGATGCCGATCAAGTTCGCGCCCGGCTGTCGGAACTCAATCTGAAATTCTCTGATAAAACTTCAAAGGAATCCTTCAAGTTCTATGATCCAGATGGATTTCAGGTTCAGGTGAATGCACCAGAATACGTAGGCCACGTAGGCTAACCGGCTCACTGTTGGTCTATATATTCGGTACGATCCATCTGCGATGACTACCTCCGGCCACCCGGTGAGCGCATAGCAATATGCGTCCCTACCGCGATTTTTCCCCCTTCAACCATGTGTGGCTGGTCTCTTCAATTGCTACGCAACGCGATCATCGGTTGAATCCTGGAGGCCCGGCGGGCGGGGAAATACCCGCTCAGCAGAGCAATGCCGAGCAAAGACATAGCCATCGCCGCGTAGGCAGCCGGGTCCAAGGGAGAGGTAGCGAAGAGCAGCGAGGCGATCAGGTGTGCAGCTCCAAGGGAGGCAACGGTGCCCGCGGCAAGGCCGATGACAGCAAGGCGCAGGGTCTGCGCCAATACTGCGCGTTGGACACGGCCGCTCGTCGCTCCGAGGGCCATCCGCACGCCAATCTCCTGAGTCCTTTGTGTCACGGAATAGGAGATGACTCCGTAGATGCCGAGGGCGGCAAGCAGCGCGCCAAGAATAGCGAAGATGGTCACGAGCAGAACAAAGAAGCGGCGCGGCGAGACAGAATGATCGACAAACGACTGCAGCGGGCGGAAGCCGCTCGCGGGTTGCGAGGGATTGAGGCTGCGGAGAGTGACCAGGACACTGCCGGCGAGAACGTCAGGATCCATTCGTGAGCGGACGATGAGAGTGGCGCCTTCGACGTCTGCGTTTTGCGTCATAGGGACGTAGATCTCGGGACTGGACTTCTGCTCGAGAGTGCTTTCGCGGACGTCGCCGATGACCCCGATGACACGGGCAGGCTTGCTCCCGGCGCCGTTCGCGAGTTTTCCCATAGGGTCTTCACCGGGCCACTCGCGGCGTGCGCCCGCTTCATTAATGATGATGACCGGCTCCCTGTCAGGTGTGTCGTTCCATGAGAAGTCGCGGCCTGAGCGCAGCCGCATCCCCATGGCTCGGAGATAGCCGGGGGTTACGAGATAGACGAGTGCCCCGGTATCGGCATCTTTCGCGTGATAGCGGCCCACGGCCTCAAGCCCCCACTCGCGGTTCCGGTCAAGTGGAAGCATATCGGCGATGCCGACGGATTCAACGCCGGGAAGCGCGTTGACGCGATCTATTTCGGATTTGAGCATCGTGGCGCGCTGGACGAGCTGATCCTTATTAGTCGATGCAGGCAGGTCGATCTGCATCGCTGCGGCGCGGCTCGGATCGAAGCCGAGATCCACATTCAGGACGCGCAGGAAGCTGCGGAGCAGGAGGCCAGCACCGACCAACAGCAGGAATGCCAAAGCGACCTCAGAGATGACGAGGATCGAGCGGAAGCGCTCATGGCTGCGGCCTGCGGCCATACCTGCAGCGTTGTCCTTGATCGCCTCCTGCATGTTGGTGCCGGAGATGCGCAGTGCGGGCGCGAGTCCAAAGAGGATGCCGACAGCGATAGCGGTGACCAAGGTCCAGGAAAGCGATGCCGTGTCGAGATGAATTGTTGTGAGCAAAGGCAGGGCAATGGAGCTCTGGTGCGAAAGGTAGTAGATGATGGCGGAGGCGATGGCGAGTCCGACGACAGAACCGAAGAATGACAGGATAAGACTCTCTGTGAAGATCTGGCGGATGAGGCGACCGCGGCTCGCACCGAGTGCGCGGCGCATGGCGAACTCTTTGCTGCGCGTGGCAGCGCGGCTCAGCTGAAGGTTCGAGAGGTTGACGCAGACAATCAGCAGGATAACGCCGACGGCGGACCAGAGAACTACAAGCGAGCGCTGCAGCTTGCCCGCCACGTGGTCTTTGAGGGGAATGAGGTCCGAGGCGTAATCGTAGTACCAGTTCTTGTGCTCAAGCTTAAGGTGCGGGAATAGACGATCGGCTTCGTCCTGTGCCCGAGCAGCGGTAACGCCCGGCTTGAGGCGGCCAACAACGGCAAGCGTGTTGCCCCAGGTGCTCCAGAAGTCCATGACGGCAGGAACAAACAGGTCCACCTTCTTGCCGGGAGCAAAGACAGCGCCGAAATCGAAGCTGGCGGGAAGAACACCGACGATGGTGACAGGGCCGTTGACGGCAGCCGGGCTGGTGTTGATCGTGATGGTCCGTCCGATGACATTCGGATCCGAGGCGAACTGAGTTTTCCAGTAGTAGTAGCTGAGCAGCGCCGCGGGCCGGCCGCCTTTTACGGTCTCGTCTGCAATGAAGTTGCGGCCCAACACTGGGACGACGCCAAGTGTGGGGAAGAAATTGCCGGCGACTTCAACGGCGTCAAGCTGCTTGGGCTCGCCAACACCCGTGAGTTTGTACTGCAGCGAGTTATAGAAGGTCTGGAATGCAGTCACGGACTGGAAGGATTGATTGTTGCGTTGGAACTCGCGATAGACGTCGACGGTATAGGTCTCGGCGGAAAGGCCGCCGGCCGCGCGGACTTTGGCATCAAAGCTTTTTCCGGCAGTGAACCACACGAGCTGCTGCGACTGCGGGAAAGGTAAGGGACGCAGCAGCATGGTATTTACGACACTGAAGACCGCGGCATTGAGGCCAACACCGAGCGCGAGCACCAGGATAGCGACGGCGGTAAACGCAAGATTGTTGCGCAGGCTGCGGAGCGTGTAGCGGGTGTCCCACAACCACTCGGCACAGTAATCATTGATGCGTCGGCGTTGTTCCATGCGTTCTCCTATCCGCTCGCCTGCATGTTGCACAGCGAGCATGTTGCCGAATTGGCGCTCGGCTTCCTTGCGGGCGGCTTCGGGAGGCCAGCCGCCGGCGATGAGATCTTCCGCCTTGCAGTCGATGTGAAAACGCAGCTCGGCTCTTATGTCAGTCTTTGGGTCCGGTCCGAGAATGCGATCGTACCTGCGCCAGATGGGGACCTTCTTCATGAGGTTTCCGGTATGGGTGGCCGGGTTGCGCTTAGAACCTTGGCGACGGCTTCAGCGTACGCCTCCCATGTCTTGGTTTCGGCGCGAAGGTAACGGCGGCCCTCGCTCGTCAGCTTGTAATACTTCGCCTTCCGGTTGTTGTCGGAGAGGCCCCATTCCGCTTCAATGAAGCCTTTGCTTTCGAGGCGCCACAGTGCGGGATAAAGCGTGCCTTCTTCGACCAGGAGGGCTTCGTCACTCTGGCGACGGATGAGGCTCGTGATTGCATAGCCATGCAACGGGCTCCAGACAAGGGACTTGAGGATAAGGATATCGAGGGTCCCGCGTACGAGTTCGAGGCGAGTCTTCTCCACGTGTGGCGCTCCCATTGAAATACATAGGAAGCATGCCACTTCTCCCCTTGTAATGCAAGGGGAAGCGGAGGCTCCTGGTTTGACAGGATGCCTTTTGTCCCTTAGTGTTTGGGAAAAAAGCAGGGTTAAAAAAGCAGGACGGACGGAAATGGCCTTAAAGCATACGCCTTGCAGTAAGAGTCAAGCAGATGCGCTCGCAGTATGGTCATTTCTGTCTGTCCTGCTTTTTCCTTTGGCGGCGTTCCTCCTCTCTGCTCTATTGTCCGCCCGGATCGGCTGGGCACAATCTCAGGATCCCCTTCCCATATCACCAGCGGCAACGATCCACGTAGACACCCAATTCGTCCTGCTCGATGCCATTGTCGAGGAAAAGAAGACCGGACTCACGGTGGATACACTCACAGCCAATGACTTTCAGCTTTCAGAAGATGGCGTGCCACAAGCCATCACCTATTTCAGCCGTGATCAGCTGCCTCTTTCCGTGGTGCTGCTTTTCGATATGACCGAGACGGTGCACGCCGCCATGAAACCTCTGGCCGAAGCGGCCCTGCAGATCCTCGGCCACCTGAAGCCGGAGGATCAAGTGGCGGTGATGACCTTTTCTTCCCGAGCAGATCTGATGCATGGCTTTACCACCGATCGGCAGTTAACAGCCGGCGCGATTAAGACGGCCTCATGGATGGCCGACGTAGAAGGCACCTTCCTCGACGAAGACATGTACGAAGCCGTACAGCAGGTGAACCAGGCGAAGCCGGGAACCCGCCGCGTTTTGGTGTGGCTCACCGACGGCACGGCGAACGCGGAGAATGATTTCACCCGGTCGGTGATCGGTCAGCACGCACCCGCCCATCTGCACTCGGAGCAGGAATCGATGGCCAGCTTGCTTCACTCCGGAGCAGTGGTTTCGGCTCTCATCGACAGGACAGCGGAGACCTATCACGCCATGATGTCACCGGGGCTGGAAGGGACCCGCGTCGGCGATATCGATGCCTATGCCAAAGCCACCGGCGGCCCGCTTTTGGAAACCACCTCAAAAGACGCCCCCGATCGTCTCGCCATGCTGCTCGATTTGCTTCGTAGTCGATACACGCTGGGCTATAAGCCCAATCGGCCACCCCCGGAGAGTGGTTTCTGCAAGTTGAGCCTTAAGCTCACCTCTACGCTTACCCCGGACGCGCTCCGCGATCAGCGCGAGCTGCATAAGCAGGGCCTCGTCATCATCACCCGATCCGGCTACTATCGCTGAAAGGTAAGGCGCCCTTACTCTGCCCGAATTCGTTTCACAGGAAGCGCGCCGGTCGGTCTGCCAAGAAAATGCCATGCAGCTTGGATACGACTTAAATTTGCTGCGGTCAACTTACGCATTGGTCGCGGGCCGTGCGCCAGCCCGTACACCGCAACCAGCAAAAGCGAAATTGCAGGTAACACCCCCACGGCGAGGGATGCCCCCAAACCATTCAGATGCAATGTGCTCTTTCGCCGGCAGACCTAAGATGTGAAATCGACGTCCCGTCGAGCGTTGCAGCGGGGAAGTGAACAGAGTGGTTTTCCACGATCGCCTTTATGCGCTCTTCTTCAGCGGCGCACGCAGCCTTAATGGACGGCGCAGCTAACAACCCAAGCAGGACGATCGATCAGCTTTGTTCATACAGAAACTAATGGTCCGGATTTGCGCCGAATTTTCTTTCAAATCGCTCTTGTGCCATGTTCATGCTTTCCGCGAAGGCCCCTTGCCCCACACCGCGATCCGCGTTCCATTCCGGTCAGTCGGTCAGGTGAACGGCCCTTGTCGTTGCCGACTTGCGATTGCGAATCTGAACGGGTCACTCTGCCCGTAACGTTTGCGTAAGATCAACGGTAGCCGCGCGGCGGGCCGGCAGCAACGAGGCAGCCAAAGTAAGCAGCAGCAATGACACCGCAGCCAGTGCCAGAACCAGCGGATCCACCCCGCTCACCCCGAAGAGGAACGAGCGCAACAAATGCGAAGCTGCGAAGGCCCCAGCGAGCCCAATCGCACAGCCCACCGCCGCCAACTTCGCTCCGGAAATAACAACCAACCCGACGATCCCCGAGCGCTGCGAGCCCAGAGCCATGCGAATCGCCATCTCCTGCACCCGCTGCGCAACCGAGAACGCGATCACGCTGTAGATGCCCAGAACCGCCAGCAGCACTGCGATCGCGGCAAAGGAGGCGATCAGCGCCGTATTAAATCGCCGCGGAGCCTCGCTGTCCGAAATAGCGTGCTCCATCGTCTGCACCTGGCTCAAGGGCAATTGCGGGTCGATGGAGCGCACGGTTGCGCGTAGCGTATTTTCCATTTGCTCCGGAGGCATGGCCGTGCGCAGCGCAATGTATCCGCCGTTGCCATTCAGATCAGTCGGCGATCCGAACTCACCCACCAGCGTCTCCGCCTGGTCAATGGTGGTGTAATACTGTTGCTTGATGGGCAGGTCGGGCGAGCCCTCCTTTACATCCGCCACCTCGCCCACCACCGTCGCCCACGGCGTCTTCGTCGATTCCGTGCCCAGCCCGAAGCCGCTTTCCTATCGGGTCCTGCCCCGGCCAGGATTGCTCCGCCAGTTTTCGGTTCACGATCACCACCAGTTGCGCCCCCGCTTTGTCCTCCGGGGTGAAAAATCGTCCATGCAGAAGAGGGATTCCCATCGCCCGAAAATAGTCGCCATCAACCTGAATGGTGGTGCCCAGATCCATTCCTGCGCCCTTTGGCGCAACATAGCCCTCCGCCACAAACACGTTGTTGTTGTTGCCACCCGAGGCCGGCAGAAACGAAGTCAACCCTACGGCCTTTACCCCTGGCAGTTGCTGCAACCGGCGCAGAAGTTCGCGGTTGAATTCGTTGACGGAAACCTGGGTCGGATATTGCTTCCGCGGCAGACCGTAAACAGCGGCGAGGCTATGGTCGGGTCGAAAGCCAAGATCCACCTGGCGCATCTTCTCGAAACTGCGCAGCAGCAGTCCGGAAGCCGCCAGCAGCACCAGGGCAACGGCGATCTCCGTAATCACCAACGCGGAACGTAACCGGGCGTGCCCTCCGCCCGCAGTGCCGGTGCGGCCCCCTTCTTTGAGCGCGTCGTTCACGTTGGTCCGAATGGCCGCAAAGGCCGGAGCCAGCCCGCAGACGACTCCCGTCAGCAGGGCCAGGCCCAGGGCAAAACCAACTACCGGCCAATCCAGGCCAATATCCTCAATGCGCGGCAGCGTCTCCGGCAACAGGCTTACGCCAAAGCGAAGCGCACCCGCGGCGAGCATCAAGCCCAACAGACCTCCCGCCACGCTCAAAACCAGGCTCTGCAGAATCGCCTGCCACAGCAGCGTTGCCGAGCTCGCACCCAGCGCAAGGCGAACCGCGATCTCCCGTTGCCGGCGAACCGCCCGCACCAGTAACAGCCCGGCCAGATTGGCACAGACGATCAACAACACCACGGCCACGGCAAGAAACAGGGTGCGGATCAGCGGACGCGCCTGCTCCACGGTTTCCTCACTCAGCGGCCGGACCACAGGATGAATGGTAAAGCCGGCCATAAACGGCGGGTAGCTGCGCATGGTTTCCCGAGCAACGTGCTCAGCATCGCTGACTGCCTGTGCCGCGCTTATGCCCGGCTTTAGGCGACCCACCATATTGAAGTTCCAGCCGCCTGCGGCGCCGGGCGATAGTTCCTGTTCGTTAAAGCTGACCGGAACCCAAAGTTCACTTTGGTTCAGGTGGCCGGGCACCAGGGGAAACTCAAAATTTCGTGGCATCACGCCGATAACCACGTAAGGCTTGCGATCAAGCAGAATCTTCTTCCCCAGCACATGCTGGTCGCCATGGAAGCGGCTCTGCCACGTGCCGTAGCTCAGCACCACCACCTGCTGGTGCTGGTCGTCCTCCTGTTGGGTGAAGAAGCGTCCGAGGAGCGGCGGCACCTCGAGTGCCTGGAAAATCCCGGGGCTCATCCGTGTGGCATTCACAGCCGCCGGATCGCCCATCCCGGAAAGCTCAAATCCCGTTCCCTGGTAGCCGCCCAGACTGGTAAAGCCGTGTGTGTCACGGGTGTAGTTTCGAATGTCGGGAACGGTGACGCCGGCCTCTCCATTTCCTCCGCCCTCGGCGCCTTGAACAACATCTGCCAGCACCATCAGCCGGCCGGAGTCAGGGAAGGGTAGTGGTCGAAGTAATACACCTTCGACAATCGAAAAGATTGCCGTCGTCGCGCCGATGCCTATTGCCAACATCAGGACAGACGTGGCCACAAATCCGGGAGACTTCAACAGTTCGCGAGCGGCGATCTTTAGGTCACGGAAGAGAGACGGCATTTAGTTTCCTCGCACAACCGGTTAGGTAATTTTAGAGCAATCACACTAGCCAGATACGGTTAACGAGAACGCCAAGTTCCATCGGGTAGTTAGCGCGTGGATCCATCTTCTTGAAGAAGTATCTCTGACCGCAATTGGACCCATCTGTCCGAAGATGGACAACTGCCTGAGGCTGCGATCGAGGCCCTAACCTGTGTAGGGTGGCCCATTCAAGCCTTGTTTTGGCTTGAGCGGGGGCACTACCACCCAGCCCCTTGTTCGGAATCTCACCCCATCGTGTTCTGTCTAGTATCCATTGCGGTCATTCCGGTCTTTTTGGAATGCGCCTCGATGAACTTAACGCTTAACGTCGGCGGTTCGAAACAACCACTATCGCATTGGGCGTCCGAGCGATTCCTACACTGATTGGTGATTGATCCGTCTGTGTACCCTCAACTTCCCCCTCAAATTTGGGTCCCCCTCACCGTGTCCGAAACGCCATCGCGAATCACCAATCGACAAGCCGGAGTCGAAGTCCTTCATTGCCGAGATTCATGCGGGACTGTTTCAGAGGTGCATCGATTCGGTCGATCGCCCGCGGAATGCCCGAATTTAAAAAAACACGACAGGCTGTCGATTTTGCACTGCGGCATTCGACGTGTAAATGGAGGTATTCGAAATGAGAATCGTCGTAGTGATTGCACGAGTCCTTCTTGGCTTGATGTTTGTTTTTTTCGGCCTCAATGGGTTCCTTAACTTTCTACCCGCACCCCCGCTCACAGGATTGTCTGGTGCCTTCCTAGGAGCTATGCTCAGCTCGCACTATGTATATCTTGTGTGCGCAGTCCAGCTTCTCGCGGGCCTCATGTTGCTGGTCAATCAGTTCGTACCGCTGGGTCTGGCCCTCCTTGCACCTGTCATCGCAAATATCATCACCTATCACGTGACGATGCAAAGGGGCAGTGCACAGCTTGCGATTCTGGCGACGATCCTCTGGGTCTTCCTGGCTTGGAAATTTCGCGCCTATTTCGCGTCGCTTGCTACTCGCAAAGCTGTATTCGCTGGCGATTGAGGGCTTGGCATAAGCGCCATACCCGTATGTGGACCGAATCCATCGTTGGAGTTGGAAAGGAGAGGCAATGCCCGGCGATTCTGCTGTCCGGAACTGCTCGCAAGGATTAGGCAGCTGGAAGAGGAAACAGCGAGGTTGCAGTTATTGATCGCCGAGTTGGTGTTGAAGAACCAGCATCTTCGGAGAGACATACGCGCAGCTGGAGTGTCGACGTTACCTGGAAACGAAAAAGCGCCAGGGGCTAAACAGAGAGCGTGAGAACCTCATTTCCAAACAAGCCTCTGTCCTGACCACAGACCTATCTTCTTAACTTTTAAGCTTCTAGGCGCCCTAAGCTTTGGATTCATCCTTCGGGAGCCGGCAGTTGAGGTCCGTGGTATCCCATATCTCGCGAAAAACGAGCGAGATATGGGGCACGGCGGATTTTTTTGCAGGGACAGGATGCAAATTCACAGTTCTCGCGCGGACAATAAAGCTCAATCTTTGTTGGCCCCCATAGCTGGCTTGCACGCATGTTACCTGCTTCAGCTCTGTTCCTGCGGCCCGGTTTAATCCGCTTCCTACGGAGAGCCATCAATAAACCGTTCGACACTTCTGTAGGCCAATGAGCGGGCAGGCAGACCCGGTCCCCGCCACGCATCCGGTCCAATAAAGCATCTGCCCCGGCATTCGCTTCGTCTTCAAAACGCCAGGAAAGCGTCACGGAGGCATCGATCACTAACCAAGCCATCAGTATTTGATGGCCTTCATGAATCAGGTCCTTGATTTCAAGATTATCTAGTTTGCTGCCTCGGCGCAGTTCGCGAATGGTATCCACGGCGTCGCCGACGGAGCGCTGGCGGCGTGGCTCAAGAGGACGCGCTGCCGCCAGTTTTTCTGGCTCCTTCACGTGCGAGCGTATTGCGATTCGGCCGGCGGCTGGTAGCTTATTGCCAACTGCGGCGTCTCCAACCGCTGGTTCAACTTGTGCCTCGAATGCAGGCATGCCTCCAGAAGACCAGTCGTCAGCAAGGTACGCTCTACCGGATAGGCCGCACGCTGGGTCTGGAACAGCTGCTCGATCTTTGCCGCCAGGCACGCTGAGTCAGTGACGTTGGGAGGGGGCGGCAGGAAGAACTGGGTCGACACCAAACCGTGGCTCGCTACTCTCGCGGAGATGTTGAAATCCATAATGGCGCCATTGAGCATGAGCAGCGTGGCGTGCGTACCATCGTTGTACTCGATGCAATACGCGGCCGGGTTCTTGACCAATTGCGGAAGAACGCCGGAGGCAACCAAGTCCTGTGTGCGGCCGTCCAGCACGGTCAGGCCCAACGGCGTGTCGCTGCGCGAGAGTGCGGAGCTCAGCAGATCCTTAGACCAACGGCCCGCGTTCCCAGCCGCCCAGACATCGTCGCCCTCGATCAACTGCACCGCCTTCACCCCCGTCTCGCCGCCCTTGCGCCGCTCCAGCATGCACTGCAGGGCTTCGAGCGCGTCGAAATCCATGCCGTCAAATCCGCCCACACCGACCATCACCGCCTCTTGCACCTCCGCGCCCATCGGGATATCCACGTCTGGCAACCGCCAGGTAACGGGGAGCGAGGAGCCGGCCAGCAGCGCGAATCGCAGGCGGTTGGCGGTCTTCACCATGGTTTGCGCCTGCTCGAAGCTGAAGGAAAGCTGCTTGTGGTTGAAGTAGGGAACTGCGCGTCCCTCGTCTTCGAAGACCTGGACACACTGCTCAAAGAAATCGTAGCGGGGCAGCAGAATCTGCCCCTTGTCGTTGGCCGGGTAGTCATCCTGCTCCACGATCGCCAGCACGGCGTCGACGGCGATTCGGTCGCCGCCACATCGCAACGCCTCCGGGATGTTGCTGCATAGGCGGAAGCCGAACTGCTGGGAACGCGCTTTGCTCAAATCGAGCGACTCCTCCAGTTTCTGCGGCGAAGGCTGCGCGCCCACGGCGCGGTTCTTGCCTAGCCCGCCCGCTATTCCGCGGGCTGAACTTGACGGCGCAACCTTGGCCCCCGTCATCGCAAGCTGGTAGGGCGAGGGCGCAGCTTCGACCTGGCGCACCAACTGATCCACATACACGGAGGCAACTTGTACTTGAGGAAGGTGCCATTCGCCCTCGTACGGATAGCCCACCAGAAAGCGGTCGGCGAGGGTCTGCATCTGCGACTGATGGTGATAAACGCTGCCGAGGATCGCCAGGCGCAGCGGGCGCTGGACCGGCGTCTGGGCCCAGCCGCTCAGCGGGCGATATGCCAACATAGCCGATGACAAAGCGGAATATCCGACAAAACGACGGCGGGTCAGCATTAGCTTCTCCAAAAAGTGGATTCGGGGTTGGGCTGATAATTTACGGCTGCCAGGTTTGCCGTCTGTATCCGCTTCATACCCTGGTAAGCGCTATCGACGCCCGCAATCAAGAGGCCGCTGGTCAGCAGCGTTCGTTCAATCGGGTATTGCGCTTTCCCAGTCAGGAACATCTGCTCGGCGTTGTATACGAGCGGGCTGAAAAAACTTGCCAGCGTCGTGCGGCCGTCCGGCATAGGCAAATACATTTGCGTGGAGAAGGGCTTCGACTGCCCCTCAATCGTCGCCGCGAAGGTGAAGTCACGCACTAGCCCGTTCATCAGCAGCATGGTGCAGCGCAGGCCGTCGCGATGTTGATAGTTATAGGCAACCGGATCGGGCACGAGGGCCTGCATCTGTTCGATGGTGGGAAACATATCTGTGAAGGTGGCATTTGCAGGGGCCAGGGTGGAACTGCGGCACAACGCCGCTTTCACCAACTCCTGCGACCACACCCCCTGCTGCCAGGCGGTCCAGAAGCCCTCGCCGCGATACGTCTGCAGCCACTCAACCCCGGTCTCGCCGCCCTTGCGCCGCTCCACCATGCACTGGATGGTCTCAAGGCCGTGAAAATCATAACTGCCCATGCCGCCGTAACCGACTGAGACGGCTTGGTGCACAGTGGCCCCCAAGGGAAACTCCACGGACGGAACTCTCCAGGTCACCGCCAGGCTTGAACCTCCCTGGAGCGGAAAGGCCAATTGATGGGAAGTGTCGACCATCTGCTTCGACCAATCCCAATTCCACGAAAGCTCTTTGTCGTTGAAGTAGGGGACGGAGCGGCCGCTGTCGCGGAAGACCTTGGTGACTTGCTCATAGAATTCGAAATGCGGATGCTTCATGATCCCCGTCTCGGTAAGAGGATAGGTACCATGCTCGCCGACCACGACCACTCCATCGACCGCCAGCTTGTTGGTGCCGAGGGTTAAGGTCTCTGCAATGGTGGGGTAAATCTTCATCGTGGGATGCCGATCCACCCGTTCCTGGGTCAAATCGCCCTCGGCCCGTTGATCGACGTACAGAGATACCACGTCCATCGCCGGATGGTGGAAAGTTCCCGCCCATCCATAACCATCGAGCAAGCGGTCCACAACGTGTTGGCCGTGCAGTAACCTCTTATAGGCGGTGACCACGGCAGCGAGCCGGGGGCGATTGGTAGACGTCGTATTCTGAGGCATGGCACATCCTCTCTGGTCGGCCGTTTGCTCGGTTGGTTGCGTGCGGGTGTAGCAAAGATGCCTGTATCAACGTGCTGGAGGAGCTCATGCTGACCCGCCGTCGATTCCTCGGTTACACCGCGCTGGCGCCCGCTGTGCTGAGCCGCACCCTCTGGGGCGACCCGCCCTTTCAGGGCTCGGCCCCCCAGATCTCTGCGCGCGCATGGGCCGTGCATAAGCGGGCGCTGGTATTCGACGGCCACGTGCACGCCTTGGACCGCGAGTTCTACCACGGTGGCAGTATGGGTACGCGCCAGCCCGATGGACAATGGGATCTGCCGCGTGCGCGGGAAGGGGGAGTCAGCGCGTTCTTCCTTTCAGTGTTCATTCCCGAAGAGTACTACCCTGGGCGATTCGAAACCAAGCAGGCGTTCCGCCGGGTCGATGATGCGCTTCGCGAGTTGCAGAAGAACAGCGGCCTGGTTGCGTTGGCGTTGAACGCCGACGATGTGGAGCGCATCCATGCCCAGGGGAAGATGGCCGCTGTGCTCGATATCGAGGGCAGCTACGATCTGGATGGGGATCTGGGGGTTTTGCGCGATCTGTACCGGCTGGGACTGCGTTCGGCGCAGATTTCAGCGCACAACTGGAACCAGAACTACGCCGACTCCTGTTGCTCCCCGGCCAAATGGAACGGTCTTACGCCGCGTGGCCGTGACGTCATCCGCGAGATGAACAGGCTGGGCATGGTGATCAACGTATCCCACTCCTCAGACGACACGATTTCCCAGACGATCGACGTGAGCGACGGCCCAGTCATTGCCACGCACCACGGCCTGCGCAGCGTCAACGATATCCCGAGGAATATGCCGGACCGGCTGCTCAAGAAGCTGGCGGCGAAAGGCGGCATCATCGGCTTCCAGATCGGCAGTGAGTTCAACTATCCCAAGGAATACGCTTACCTCACCGCGCACCAGAAGAAAACGTTTTGGGATACCACCAGTATTCCGGACCGGGTGAAGGGCAAGACGATCTACGAGGTGGACCAGTTGGTGGCGCCCCAGTTCCCGATGCCGGGCGCCCAGGTGCCGGAGTCGGTCATGATGACGGTAGACGACTGGGTAGCCGTAGTGGATCGAGCCATCCAAATGGTAGGGGAGGATCACGTGGCGATCGGCACCGACTTCGACGGCGGACCGACGTTGGCGCGCGGCATGCGCGACGTCCGCGATCTGCCCATGATCACCGAAGCTATGCTGCGCCGCGGTTATTCAGAGGAGCGCATTGATAAGTTCTGGGCTGGCAACTTGCTGCGCGTCTTTCGCCAGATTACGCAGAACCGTGCCTGAAGCGTATGCTCTGCCGATGGCCGCTACTTTCATGGCCGAGTGCGTTGGCCGCATAAACGTTGAGTCCGCTCCTTGGATAAGCTGCTCGGCCTTTCCGATTGCACATACTCCTGGAAGGCTGGATCCGCGCGAAACGCATCCCGGTGGGTTTTGGCCTCTGCCTGGCTGGCAAGGGCCACGAGATACACGAATGTATTGGCGAACGCCGGGTTTGTCTGGGTGAACTTTGCATCCTCGGGTACCCAGTACCCGACCACATCGAGATAGTGTCTGGCTTGCACCTTAGAAGCGCTGCGAAGGCGCTCTTCCAGGGCCGGCGCCTTGCCCGGCACCGCATGATCGATCTCCAGTTGGAAAACGCGGTGGCTATCTGCCCAAACCTCTTTTAAATGCATAAAATGAACGGTCAACAGTGATCCAAGCGCAAAGTAGACCAGGGCGGTCCCGAAAACAATCCATCGTGGTGTCAGGGCGGATTCATGGTTCATTCTCAAGGGGTCCTTCTCCTCGATAAGTGCCCGATACAGGCTGCTCATCGTAAGTGGCAATTTGCATGCCAACCCTGGCCGGACCGAAAATGATGAGTCCCCAGCATTTTCGCGTGGAAGAGCGGCACCTACCCGGAGAACGAGTGTCCGGAACCATGGATGAGCGTCCGGAACTGGACAGAGGGCGGCTTTAAAGAAAGTGAGTGGATCGGAGGACCTTATCTGGTCGCGTCCTGGGAGCTCGCCCCAAGGATGTCGTACTGGGACTCTTTCGCGCCGGTCCGGACATGCACATGCTTCCCATCGTTCCAGATCGCCACCGCGGCACCTGCCGGCTGCTTCCAGAGAGATTCGTGATGAGGCCACGTCCCGTAAGGAATCAGCGTGTAGACCGTTTCCCCAGCTTTCACGGTGTAGACGAGCGTTTCCGCGTCATGACAGGTAGTCATGCTGCTACCGTACCCGGACCCATTGCAGTTCATGCGGACAGATTCCGCGTGAGTTTCCTGAAAAATGGCGTTCTGATACGTCGGGACGGACCTGTCTTTGGCTGACGCTGCGGAGCAGAGGATGAGCGTGACTAATAGAGTTTTCACGTGGAGGCCTCCTGCTAGTTCTACATTGCCAGAGACAACTGGGCTTTAGCACTTTTGACTCATTACTTCTGTTCCTTTTCTGGTTGGAAGCGACCGTAATGCATGAATAGGTAGAATCCTCTTTAGGAAGGAAGAGGAGATCCACATGCGCATCGCACGAGCAAGTATGGGCTTGATCCTGGCGCTGTATTGCGTCGGCTTACATGCTAATGAGAGTGATCCGCAAAAAATAACCATGGTCGGAACGCTCCACCGCGCGATGGCGATCGGGGCAGAATCAACTGGTTGGATGGTGCAGGTCGACTCCGAAACCATCATCGACGGTAAACCCATCAGCTCGATTGAAGTAAGTGATACCCGTAAGCCCAAGCAGCTTGAGGGTTTCGAGAACAAGCGTGTGAAGATCGCCGGTAAGGTTGCCTACCGTCACGGCGTGGAGACCGGAACCCAGCCCTATGTCGAGATCACGACCATCAAAGCGGCCCCGGCGCCAAACCGAGACAAGCCCTAAACGGGGACCGAAATGAGCCAAAGCTCTCTACCCTATCCTTATTCGCACTCTTGATGCAAGTTCGGTGCCGGTGGGGTTCAAGACGTAAACGGGTCAACCATTCGAATCGAACCGTCCGCATCGAAGTGAAGCTCGGTAACCTTGACGTTGCGCAGGTGGTTCTGGTTTGAGAGCTGCGTGTCCGCATAGAAGAGCCACCACTTCCCACCCCATTGCATGATGGAGTGATGCGTGGTCCAGCCCTGCACGGGAAGCAGGAAATGACCTTTGTAGTGGAAGGGCCCCTCAGGCGTCCTTCCGGTCGCATACGCGAGAAAGTGGGTGTCGCCCGTCGAATAGGTGAAGTAGTAGAGGCCATTGCGCTGGAACATCCAGGAAGCCTCGAAGAACCGGCGATCATGGTCGCCACCCAGCAACGGTTTGCCATCTTCACCCAGGATGACCACGTCGCCAGGTGGTTCCGCAAACTGCTTCATGTCGGGAGTCAACCTGGCCACCTTCGCCATCAGCGCGGGTTTGTTATCCTGGTGTCGATCTGTGGTGGATCCCGCAACGAAACGTCTGCTCGTCCAGTTCTCGAGCTGCCCTCCCCAGATCCCACCGAAATACATATAGCTCTGGCCATCGCTATGGAATGTTCCATGGACCGTGGATCGCTTTGAGCAGGTCGATGAAGACTTTTGCGCCTGAAGTCTTTCTCCAGATCGTAGATCGAATGAACAGTAACATGGCGCCGGTGATGACCGTGCTGATGCCGGGCACCATGTTGTCGATCATCCCGCTTCTGCTGCTTTCTTACCACCAGCGGCCGATGGTCTTTTATCTCAGTACGGCCGCATTGTTGCTCTTTCTCATCGCGCTGCTCGTCACGGTGGTGGCGGAAGTTCCAATCGTCCAGCAAATCGTCACGTGGACGCCCTCAACACTACCAGAAAACTGGCAGCAACTTCGGGATCGTTGGATGAGGTTCCATATTGTTCGAGTGATGGCCGGGGTTGCGAGCCTCATCCTTCTGCTAGTCGCGGCACTCTTCTGAATATCTCTACACGAAGGGGTAGGCGCGGAAAAATCCACGCCTACGACGACGACACTGCGATGGCATCGGCCTTTTGATTCTTGCGCCGGTTTCTCTAGTGGAGGCCGTACTTTGTGGATAAATAATTTTCGACCGCAGCCGCTTCATCGTTGGTGAGGACGCGGTCATAGACCAGAATTTCGCTGATCTCGCCGTCGAAGAAGGTGTGGTTGATGCCTTCCCCTATCGTGCCCGCGCCCGTAACGCCGCCGAGAGCGGAAAGTTTTCCCGCCTGGTTGAACACCAGCATACCGTTGACGTAAAGGCTGTCTGTGCCATTGTCATGCACGGCGCGGGTGGAAGTGAAATCCTGCCCGATGCCGGCGGTGGGCCGCACGTACGCAAGATTGTTCCCGGTCTGCGTGGTGCCGAAGCGAGCGGACACGTGCGTCTGATAGGGTGTCAGGAAAGTGTTGCCCCAGTTCTGATTTTCGGTCCAGAGAATCGCGCTGTTCTGCGAGTAGAGGTTGGCAGCAGGTCCGTCGGTCGAGGCCTTGGCGACCATGAAGATGGTCATTTGTTTCCAGCCGGCGATGGGGAGATCGAAATTGAAATAAGCATTGTTATTAAAGGACCAAGCCGGCTGGCAGTTGCGGCCGTCGGCGGTGAGGGTGGGCGCGACCGTCCCGGGAGTGGCATCGTGGCCATGGCCGGATTGGTCTTTCCAGGTTGAGCTCCCGAAGGCGGTGCTGGTATCCGCGCGAAGCCATTGTTGTAGTCCGTTGGTCGGCACTGCCTTGGAGGGATCGGGAGCAGACGTGGAACGAACGCGGATATTGGAGAGGGCTAGGGTGTAATACTCACTTCCACTGAAGAATACTGACGCGGTCTGAAAAGAGGTTGGCGGGGACCCCGGTAGTCCAACCAACTGCAGGCTTTGCGTCTGCGGAATTCCCAGTTCCATCGTGTATCCACTCGCAGTGGTGGCAAAGGGCTTTAACGGGTCTGTCTGGTCGGGTATTCCCGCCTGTAGCGTGTAGGTATACGTGAACCGCCCGGTCGTCTGGGTATTCAGCCCGACACCCGTGACCGGTTGATTGAAGTTAAGGATAAGTATGGATCCGGAGGGGTCTTGACTCAACGTTGCGTTCAATTGCAGAGTGCCGCCATTCACAGAGTAGACGGGGCCGCTTGAATCCGTGTTGGGTTCAAGCGGCGGTACGGTAACGGTGACCGCGAGACCAGGTACACCGTGAACGGGTAACGTCGCCGTCACCTGAGGTGAAGGCTGACCCGGCGCGGCCTTCGGCGCCGTCGGCATTGCGGAGAAGTCAATATAGCCGTCGGGCTGCAGGCCAGCCGTACAGTAGAGGCCGTCGGGGAAGCTTGACTGTGCAAACGCAGTTGCATCCACGAGGAAGAAAGCGGCAACGAACCACACAACAAGAGAGAACCAGCTTCGCATCATTTGCTCCAGGAAATACAGGTGAGATTTGATCCGGACGAATCATACCCCGTCCTGAGAGCATGTCAAACAGCAGTTTGAAAAAAATTGCGAAGTATTTCACCACAGAGTCTACCCGGCTGCGAAGGTCACATGGTTGTTAACCAATGCGTTACCTCAATGCCAATCTGCGGGCGGCACGGTGGTACACTCCCGCCGACTGACCTTTGGAGGCAAGACATGAAGGCGTCTGTACTTTATCGAATTGCCGCTGTTCTCATCGTGCTTTTTGACATCGGACATACATTTGGTTTTCGCCAATCCGATCCCAACTGGGGCGTGGGGGCACTTGTTGGCTCCATGCGGTCAATTCACTTTGACGTGCAAGGGTTTAGCCGGACTTATTGGGACCTCTTTGTGGGGGCCGGACTCTTTGTCTCGGTGTTTCTGCTATTCGCGGCGGTAGTGGCGTGGCAGCTCGGCGGTCTTTCGGCAGAGACTTTGGCGCTCATTCGGCGCATTTCGTGGGGGCTTGCCCTTTGCTTTGTCGCTCTGACGATCCTCAGCTGGAGATACTTCTTCTTCCTACCTATCGTGTTCTCAGTGTTGATTGCGGCGTGTTTGGTTGCCGCGACATGGCTTTCTGCGAAGCCAATCTGAAGTCGTTGCTTGCATAGTTGAGGTCCGGTCTTGGCTGGGGTCTCGTACGGTGACATGATACCTATTCCCCTCACGAGGGTGCATTTGCTGCAACAGGGATGCTATCACCACATCACTGTCCATCATCTCGCTTCTGGGCTCTTTCTTGCGCCAAACGAGGCATTGATCTGTTTGGCATATTCCGCCGCCTTTGCCAGGATCGCCGGCTCGTCGAGCGTAAGCATGCGTCGATCTTCCATCACCACTTTGCCGCCAACGACAGTCGTCCTCACATCGGAGGACTTGAGTGCATAGACGATGGCCGAATAGATGTCATACATCGGAGTGGCGTGCGCAGCGCCGGTGTCCACCACGATGAGATCGGCCTTCTTGCCCACTTCGAGTGAACCAATCTGCCGCTCAAGATGCAGCGCGCGTGCGCCGGTGATAGTAGCCATCTCTACGACCTGTGCCGCCGACAGCGCCTTGGGATCCATGCGCGCGAACTTTTGTTCCTTCGCCGCCAGGTCCATCTCCTCGAACATGTCCTGATTGTTATTGCTGGCAGCGCCGTCCGTTCCGATACCGACGGCCACTCCCGCCGAAAGCAACTCAACGGCCGGCATCAGGCCGGCAGCAGTCTTCATGTTGCTGGAAGGATTGTAAGAGCAGCCCACCCCAAAATGAGCCAACGTCTGCACGTCCGCCTGGTCTAACCAAATGCAATGCGCGCCGAGGACATTCGGTCCTAGCAGGCCGATTCGCGAGAGATATTGGACTGGGGTGAGGCCATGGTCGTGCCGGCTTTTCTCGATCTCGAAGGGGGCCTCGGCTACGTGGATCAAAAGCGGCGCCTGGTCGCGCTGGGCGAGCGCCGCAGCATCCTTGAGTAGTGTCTCCGGGCACGTATAAATGGAGTGCGGCGCAACCGCTGGGGTGATTAGGGGGTCACCCTTCCAATGCTTCAGAAATAACTCAGTGTAGGTGAGCGCGGCCGCAGGAGTTGGGCTGTCAGGAGAAGGGAATCCGATCAGAGTTTCTCCCAGCACGCCGCGCATTCCGGCGGCTTTCGTAGCTGCTGCTACATCCTCTTCGAAGTAATACATGTCGGCGACTGTCGTTGTGCCACCGCGTAACATCTCCAGCAGGCTAAGCCGAGTCGACCAGGTAACGAAATCCCTGGTGACGTAGCGATGCTCAGCAGGAAAAATATACTTGTTCAGCCAATCATCCAGAGAAAGATCATCCGCCAGGCCGCGGAACAAGCTCATGCTCATATGTGTATGGGCGTTGATCAGTCCCGGTAGAATGAGTCCGCCGCGTGCATCGATGACCTTACTCGATTCATACATGGCGTCGATATTCGCGCTTGCGTCGATGGCGGCGATGGTATCTCCCTGAACTGCGATCGCGCCATTTTCCAGGATGCGGCGTTTTCCATCCATCGTGACCACCGTGCCGTGAACCACGATCAGGTCCACTCGCTGCTTGGCGAATGCCGGCGTCGCATGGATGGCGACAGCCAGGCAGCAGATCAATGGCCAACAAAGGCACTGCCATCGGCGGCGACAGGGGAAGCGAGCGCCGGCGATGGGTCCACGGCGGTGGAAAAAGTTCTGTGCTGTTTTCAAGCGCGGCCTGGGCAAATCCTTCGACACCAGACTAAGCGCCATAGTAGTAGACCGTCATTCGGGGTTCAGGTAAACGAGGCAGGAGCCGATTTCGACAGCAGCTCGTATTATGCCTTTCGGCTTTTGGGAAGTCACGCTTTCCCTCTGTTCGACGTGGCGCCATGCCTATGCGCCCTGGGCTTCAAATTCGGACAAACTTTCTACAATCTCGAGGACGAACAGAGCAGCAGGGCTGCCGTCTGATCTGAGGAAGATGAGATGATCCCCATGGATCTCAGCGCTCGCAGCAATCACGAGATCGGGGGCACATCCGATCTCTTGAAGCGAATCAGGTAGGCTTTGTCCCGCATGGAATGATGGCTTTCATCGCTCACGGGTTTAAAGCCGATCGTTGAACAGCTACAGAAACCATGGGGATTGGCGGCGTCGAATGGGCGTCCTAGCTGTGCAATTGTTTTGGAAAGGATTCGGATTGCCAGTCACCCGTATGAGGGCGGCTGGCCCTTCGAGAAAGCCCTACATCGCCGCTCGTCGAGCGGACGCTTCGCCTGTACAGTTCCGTGGGCCTGGACTAAGGCCCCTGAAGTCTTGTTTGGCTTGAACGCACTGTCGCCGGATCGAGGAGGTTTGGCATTTGGAAAATGACAGTGCAGGGCAAGCGAATCGGCACGCTTGAACTCATGAACGACAACGGACGGCTAACTGGCAGCATCACCAATGGCCACGGCGACATAGACAGCAGTGGTAAGCTCGTGAGATTTACCGCGATTCCCGGAGCGGCTCCGATCGTCCAGGCGAGCCTTTCAGGAGACGTACTCATAATTACTACCGAGGAAGAAAACGAGAGCCTGTCTACATGGAATATGACTCTGACCGGGCCCCAAACAGGACTGCTTCAGTTCGCCGTCAAAGGACACGAAATCGGACCCTTTCAAATCTCAAAGATTTCCTGGGATGAGAACGAAGAGGACTCAGAAAGCAGTGCGAAGTAGGTGCTTGCGAAGAAGCCTTGAAGGCGCAATCTATTCATCCATCGGAAAGAGAAACGATAACCGCGACCATTTGTTCACCGCCGCTATTCGGGTGGTTCCGCGACGGCAGCAGCGCTTCGGTAAGGTGGGCGCGGTTTCTTAGGCGCCATGACGTACGAGTAGGGGTCGTCTTCCGGGGGCAGTTTCCTTCCGAAGAGCCGCAAAACTCTGTTGAGTGCCTTGTTGAGGAGATTCATGAGGATGCCCCCTCCTTGGCCATATGTTACCACCTGGCAAAATCAAACCCGGTCTGCAGTGCACCCCTAAGCTGAGATCGCTGGTTAGACAGGAAAATGGGGACATTCGCTTCTTACACAACTGCCAAACGCAAACGTTCTCCAGCATCACTCAGAAACCAGGTCAGCCAGGAATTCTGTATGGGTGAGGATGCGGGCAAACATCGGCAAGTTCTTCTCGAACGTGAACCGTTGTTCCTCCGCAGAGAGCGTCGCGGTGCAGTCGGCGAGCGCAACAATCCTGAACCCCTTCTCGTAGCCGGTTCGCGCGGTCGATTCGACACAGCAGTTCGTCAGGAATCCGGCAACGGCCAGCGTCTTGATCCCGCGTGACCGAAGAATGAAATCCAAGTTTGTGCTGGCAAAGGTATCGAGCCCGCGTTTTCCTTCGATTACGATATCTTCAGGAGCAGGTGAAATGGCGTCCACGATGGCGGCGCCCCACGTGCCGCGCACGAATGCACGCGAGTCCACCACGCCTTTGAGGATGCCATAAGGATCTGCGGTGATCTCTCGATACCCTGGCGCAAACGAAATAGGAGCGAACATCACAGTCACCCCTGCCGCTCGCGCCTGGTTCGCAACCAGCGCGGAATTGGCGAGCATGTTCGTGCTCTCCATCACCGCCTTCACGCCTTGATGCAGCGCGCCGCCTTCGCTGGTGAAATCATTCTGGTATTCGATCAGCAGCAGAGCTGTAGTTTTCGGATCAGTGGGCATTGCGTTCCTCTACAAAAGCAATTGGACTAACCGAGCCATTATTTCAGAAGCACCCGGCGCATTCAGGCAGTCCCGATACTCGAACATCGCTTTTGGGTTGACGATAGAATTGTTCGACCTCACTTCAGGAGCCCGCTTCATGCCCGTCATGCTTCGCTGTATCCCTCTCCTGCTTCTGGCAATCTCTACTGTGCTCGCTGCCCAATCCACCCCGCAACCCACCTCCGCTTCCACGGCAGCTACTCGGGATACCAGCTACATCGACGCAAAGGGCACCGCCTACGTTACACGGGTCGTCCCAGTCCCGCCTGACCTTAGCCCGGAAGCCCGCAATTTTCTCATCCGAAGAACCCCCGATCAAAGTCCTCCCGAGTCTCTCGAACAACGCAGAGCCCGCACGGACGCGTGGGCCGAGCGCGCGAAAGCCGCCTGGACCAAGCTGTGCCCGAATACCATCGCTGAATCGACTATTGCCGGGGTCCCGGTCCGTATCGTCACTCCATCCAACTTATCCAGCAGTAGCCGCGACAAGGTTCTCCTCAACCTGCACGGAGGCGGATTCAACTCCGACTCGGGCTCGTTCACCGAAAGTATCCCCATCGCGGGCTACACCGGGATCAAAGTCATCGCAGTGCTTTACCGCCTCGCCCCAGAACATCCCTTTCCCGCCGCCGTCGACGACGCTGTCGCCGTCTATCGGGAACTGCTCAAGACCTACAAACCCAGCCACATCGTTCTCTATGGAACATCCGCGGGGGCCGTGCTGACCGCGGAGGTGGCGGTGAAACTCAAAATCCTCGGCCTTCCTCTGCCGGCGGCCCTTGGCATCTTCAGCACGCTCGACGGGTTCGCCCAGGTGGCCGACTCCCAGGCCATCTACACCCTTCAGGGATTCGCCGGCCATCTTGATCCCCCCGACGGCGGCATGCACGACCCCTATTATGTAGGCTCTGCCAATCCGAAAGATCCGGTGCTGTCACCCATCTACGCGGATTTGCACGGCCTGCCGCCCACTCTCTTCCTCACCAGCGGCCGGGATGCCCTGCTCAGCGGAACCGCCAACTTGCACCGCGCCTATCTGCGCGCCGGCGTTGATGCACGTCTGGTCCTCTTCGATGCGCTTCCTCACGCCTTCTGGTACGACGCGTCCCTGCCTGAGTCCATCGAGGCCAACCACATCATGGCGAACTTCATGCTAAGCCAACTCGCAAAGTAAACTCACAACCTCGCGCCCAAACACAAAAGCCGCGGAGCGGTCCGCACCACAATGGGACCACGGTTCCATCCCTGTTTCAACCTTTGGTGATGCCGTCGATGGTGGCGCTGTCCTCGGCTGTGCCACCGCAGGATGAAGTGTACTCGCTGCAGCGAGAGAGAATTGATCTCCATGCACAGTTGTTCGCAGGGATCCCAGGTCTCGCGTTTGAGACCGGGATCCCTGCAACATATCCCGGCGTGCCGTGGGCCGATCCCCGGCTGGAAACTCCGCTCTCCCTCCGATGACTGCTAGATGGCCTCGGCCCTTGGTTGCCATTGGATGATTGTAGCTGTCGTTGTTTCGTTAGGGTTTGTCCCTTCCGTCCCTGGGCGAGGTCCAACTCCGCGGGGTAGGGGAGACTATGGTCTTGTAGCGTTCGGGTCTGATGCCATTAAGGGGGTGTTACCCTGTGATGTACGCCTGAGTTTGGATCGTTTGGACTATATCCAACCTCCGTTCCACCTGGGGGCGTGACAAAGCAATCGCCTTTCACAATACTGCCGGCGGTGCCAGACACCAGGGTCAGGATTGTAGAGCCGGGCACTGATTTCCCGGTTAGCTTATCGGTGCGGAATGGGGATGGTTGCTGGAATTCTATTCTGACGTCACCCCCATCGCTTGAATAGCGGACTGTCTCCCCAACGGCCATTACAAAGACAGTGCGGCCGGTGGCATCAATGATGGCTCGATTCTCCGCGGTTGCGGAAGGGCCCACGGCAAAGCCGTCCTTTAAGGTTATCTTGATTTCGTAATCTGCCTTGATTGGCGTAGCCTTTGGCGTAATCGTTGGTGTTGTCGTTGGTGTTGTCGTTATCGTGGACATGCTCATTTACCTTCTTTCTTCTATTTCAGGTACTACTTGTTTAAAGCGGCTATCCTGGCGAAAGTCCGCCAAGTCCGGTTGACGGTTTAATTCCTTTAGCAACTCCGGAGTGGCCAAGCCGAGGACTTTGATCGCCTGGTCCCTTTCACCCAGCGTTTCGAAAGTCAACACCGCATTTAGGATCACTTGGGTATCACCAGGCGACAATTCCAGCGCCTGACTGATCTCGTCCTGTCCCCTCTTGGCGTCTCCAAGCCGGGCGGCAAAGTAGGCAACGTAGGCACGCGTGAGGCCAAGACGCGGATTTCCCCGCAACTCGATTAACGCCAGATTTAAAGCTTTGCGGTACGCCAGTTTGGCGTCGGCGAGATGGCCCAACCGGCGATGGCAATCCCCTAAATTGACCCACTCCACATAATCGCCCGCATCCATCGCGACCGCTCGTGTGAAGTACTTAACTGCGTCTGCATCGCGCTCCTGGTATGCCCTGATGCCCCCGAGGCTGTTCCACGCGCGCGCTGTTTCGCGGAGTTTCAGGGACGTCAGCAAAGCTTGTTCCGCTTCCTGATTCCGTCCAAGATCGCTCAATGCCGCACCAAGGTCCGTGTAGGCTTCAAACAGTCCAGGAGCCCGGTCGATTGCCTTTTGGAACTGCTCGGCGGCCTCGAGATACCGGCCACGGTAGTAGTAGAACGCCCCCAGCTTGTGGTACGGCTTATAGTAGTCAGGTTCCAGCTCAATGGCCTTGCGGTAGGCTGCAATGGCTTTATCGGACATATCGAGGTGGTGGTAGACGCTGGCGCTGCGCAAGAAAGCGTCTGGGTTACGCGGCTCTAGATCCTGTACCCTACGGAAGTCTTCCAATGCCTTTTCATACTGGCCGGTCGTTTGGTGCAGCAAGCCGGCGGCCAGAAGCACGCTCACCGAATCCGGGTTGAGGCTTTCCGCCGCCTTCAAGAACCGCTGGGCATCCTCAATGCTTCCGTGTGCCGCCGTTTCCTGGAATTTCATGAGTTCCGCTTCCGTCAAACCGGCAAGCGGCAAGGGCGAGCGAGGATTCAGACGGGCTGCCTGCTCAAATTGCGGTATCGCTTCATCCAGGCTTTGATCGTCCTTACGCAGAAGGTACAGTCCCCGGTCATAGGACGCTGTCGCCTCAGGGGAGAGAGTCTCCGCAGCCGTGGTGCCCTGCAAACGCAAAGCTGCCGAGACAGCACCCGCGAGCGCCTCTGGCATGCTTCCGACCGTGGCCGGCGAATACCGGCCGGAAAGTTGCCGCACCGGAACGTGCGTGCTCAGATCGATGACCGACGCCTGGAGTTCAAATTGGTCGCCTTCGCGATGCACCTTGGTCTGCAAGGCATGGGTTGCGTGGAGAAAACGGTTTGCTTGCTCCGGGGTCTGAACATGGTTGCTTACGGCTTCTGACGGCGAGATTACAGCGACTGCTCGCTGGCCGCTGCGCAAATGCCCGATGCGATCCGATACATCCTGCAGTACGCCGCCAGCAATCACGGCTGTATCTGCGGGGCCTTCGGAGGGAAGGACCGCCAGGCGCACATTTGGCGGAGGCCAGATCACATCGCGCAGCCACCCTCGAACCTGTGGCGTCACCAGGCTGGCGCAGACCACCAATAGCAGCGCCAGAAATGGCGCCTTCCGCATTGGCTTTTTGTGGAGGCCAGAAAAGACCAGGGCTGCATCGGCGGGACGGGCCTCTGGAGCCGGTCGGAGACACTCCAGGATCACTCGATCCCATTGCGGCCGGAGGCCTTTGGCCAATGTACTAGGAGGCGGCGGACGGCTCTTTAGGCGATCTGCCCCCTCCTCAATGGGCGGTCTCCCGGTTACCATCTCATACAAAACCACACCGAGAGCGTAGATGTCGGATGCCTTTGACGCCTTTTCACCTCTCCACAGCTCCGGCGCCATGTACCGCGGAGTCCCACCCATTTCACCGGATTCTGTCATGTCAGAAGCCAATCCGAAATCAGTGATCACCGCGCGAACGCCGTCCGAACCAGAGCACAAAATGATGTTGGCACTCTTGAGGTCTCGATGAAGGACATTGCTACGATGTGCTTCCGCTAATCCAGCGCACAATTGGCAAGCGATCTCGAGAGCTTCCGGGTTGGGGAGCTTGCCTTGCGCGGCCAAACGTTTTGATAAGGTCTCGCCCTCGAGAAACTCCATGGTGAGAAAGTCAATCTCGCCATGACTGGTCTGCGTGGTGTGAATTTCGTTGACCAGACAGACGTGGGGGTGGCGCACTTTCAAGGCGCTTTCAAGCTCGGGCGATAAGAGGCGATGAAATCCAGGCTTGGCAGATTTGATGGCAATCCGGTGATTGCGCTTTCTGTCGAAGGCTTCGTAGACCACACCCATGCCGCCTTCACCGATTTCCCGGAGGATTTCGAAACGTTCGGAGATGATCTGCCCGGGCTCAAACGGACGCGGGAACTCCCTGGAGGCAATCGCGGGCAGCAGTAGGAAACTGCCCATCCGCTCCTCCCACTGCACGGCTGCAACTGTCTCCTGGTAAAGTTCTGGATCGTCGTTACAAGCAAAGCGCAGGTAGGATTCGCGTTTTGCCGGCGGTTGCCGGAGGGCCTTTGATACCAGGGCCGCTACACGCTCGTCGTTTTCTGCGCTGCGTAGCATATTTCTATCTCAAAGGGGTTAAATCATCTATTGTCGCACCCAGTACCGCCAACGCCAGCAATGTGGAATTCCCGCGCAGCTGCTTTGACTCGTCCAGCTGCAAAAAAAACTTTCCCTCTGGAATAGTGAGTCTGTGGTGCGATTCCGTTTCAATCATTTCGCTTGCCGGGGCCGGGGCCGCTAATGGCAGCAGCAGTAAGCATAGGCGAATGACAGCTTGGAAGCCCGCCGCAGACTCAACGCCCATCCGGGATCGAACATAATGACTAGGAGCGCAACAAACGACGAGTAACCCGAAAACGAAAAGGCTACTCTGTACTCGCCACGGGATATTGTTGGTTGCGGCCAACAGAAAGAAGGCCGGCAAGATGGCAGGCTGACGCGTTTGGCGAGACCACTGATTGCAGAGGCAAGGTTGAACGAACCAGGCACGCAACACCCGCTTCAGCAACGGAAAGAGCGACTTCGCTTCAAAGTCGTCAGTCTGCCATGGCCATAAAGTCTGCTCGATTTCCCCAGGGCTGGCTGTCATGGGTGACCCCCGGTTTAGTTAATTGGCATGCCGTTGGCGACGGCGCTGCTGTGCATGTGGGAGTTATGGGCAGGATTATATCTGAATCTCCTGCAGGGATATTAGATGCTGAGCTGCCCGAAGACCAGCGGTCGTCCGGGCGGCTCCCACGCTACCGAATCCTTTCAAATAACCAAACCCTCGCCAATGCCCACTCACGTTCGACGGATCGGGTTCCGATCTGCAGGGTGGCGGCGACTTCCTCGACAGACAATCCGGCAAAATAGCGCATCTCCACGACTTTAGCCTGTCTCGGATTTACTTTTTCGAGTTCCTGGAGCGCATCGTCCAAAGCCAGCATTTCGCTCGAGCGCTCTTTGGTGATCGCTAACCCCTCTTCAAGCTCGACGCGCTGGAGGTTGCCTCCTCGCATGCCTGCCTTGTGTGCTCGAGCATGATCGACTAACACCCGGCGCATGATGTTGGCAGCCACACCCATAAAGTGAGCGCGGTTCTGCCAGTTGATGGTATCGCCGGTCAACCGGAGGTACGTCTCATTAATGAGCGCCGTAGGCTGTAAGGTGTGGCCGGCCCGCTCCCGCCGCATGTAGTTCGCTGCCAGGCGGTGCAGCTCAGTGTAGACAAGGGGCAGAAGCTTCCCGGTCGCGGTCGGGTCACCGCTTTGCATTGCGTTCAGCAGAAGTGTCACTTCGCCCTTATCTGCACACATTGCCGAGTCCGCCCAGACCCTAACTGAGAATCATACGAGTAAATTGCGCAAGGCTGGCGGGAATTATCGACTATCTCCGCATTAAAGAGTGAAGGCGATCCGAACAAGGCGCCCGAGGAAACGGAGATGACGAAAATGAAACGCACATTTGCAACCGCACTATTAACCGCAGCAAGCCTGATGGCTCCCGCAGGAGCCTTCGCACAGAGCCGCCAGCAAGCCACGATTCCTTTCGATTTCACGGTTGGGCAGCGCTTACTTCCAGCCGGCACATACGTGATTAAATACGTCGGACCAGGCATGATTTTAGTCCGGGGCTGGAAGGGGAAGGAACTTGTCAGCGCGATGACCCCAATCACACCGGCCGATGATGTCCGCAAGAACCCTGACCAACTTATCTTCCACAAGTATGGCGATCAATACTTTCTCAGCGAAATTCGCGGCGAGTTGGGAGAGACTTCGGGCAAGCTGAGCACTTCGAAACTCGAGCAGCGCTTCCAGCGGGAACAGGCAGCGGTCCCCAACCAGAACAAAACAGAGATCGCCTTAAAGTAGTGAATGAGCAACATCGCCAAAAGCCGAATAACCAGCCGGCTTGGCCTCACATATCGGCGATGAAATGCAAAGCGGGGGAGAATACGATGCAGACCTGCTACCCATTCTCCCCGGCTGAGTCGGCTTCATACAAGTGAGCAGGCACACCAACAATAAGCAGGATTCTCGAGAGTGGCTATCCCCTCGATGGACTAGAAACGCCCTGAAAAGGCAGGAGGGCCTGGCGCACAAATCTTAGCAGCGTGCCCCGCTCCTTTTTGACTACCTCTCCGTATCTTTTTCCGCGGACTGCAGCTTTTTTTGTCGGCCCCAACCCGATCCGAGAGGACCGTGGGCGCCACCCACCCCACCCCATGCCATATCCAACAGTCGAAGTTTTGAGGTGCAACGCGAGTTGGCAGGGTTAGAGACTGGCGAGATGGCCTTCCTCTGAGTGTAAACTGAGCCTGCCGATCTTGGACGTTCACTGCCGGTGGTCACTCGCGTTTCCGTCGCAATCGTCGGTAATCCGTGCGGGTTAGAGGAGTTCCCGTGAGTTCGGAGGAGTCCGGGGAAGTTATTGTTCCGATGGTGCCTGCCCAACGCGCAAACGAGACGCCTGGGAATACGTCGATATTTAAGCTGACTTACAGTGACGGCAGCGAGACGCAAATGTTTCTGCTGCCCGAGGGCGATACACTGGTAGGCCGGTCACGTATTTGTAATCTGGTTATCACGGATCCGAGCGCGTCCCGGCGCCATGCGCGCTTTGAGGTGAGAGAAGGCCGTTGCTTCGTCGAGGATCTAAACAGCAGCGCAGGCACCTTTAAGAACGGGGAATTCATAACTCACGCCGAACTTCGGGACGGTGATGTTGTGTCAATCGGGCAGATGCAATTCACCGTGCGCGAGCCGGCTCCGGAGCAGGTGGCGCTCTCGGGGATGCATACCTTTACCAATGCAACCTTCACCTTGCCAATTGCCAGGTTTGCAGCATCACGTTCCGTGGGAACCGATGCTAGAGCGCCTGAAATCGATAGCAATCGTCTGGTCGCGATGTTATCTGACGTCAGCTCCGAACTCGTGCGTTCCACCTCTGTTTCCCAGATCCTTGATCGCATTATCGCGCTGACCTTCGAAATGACTCATGCGGATCGTGCCTTCCTGATGCTCATGGATGAGAAAAGCGGCGAACTAGTACCACGAGTCGCTCGCTGCCGCGACGGGACGCCCTCCCATGGGGCCACCATCAGCCGGACCATTGCCGGAACCGTATTTAAAGATCGCGTGGCGTTACTCGCCTCAGACGCGCAACTGGACTCGCGATTTGAAGGATCCGAGAGCCTTCCCCTGCAAGACATCCGTTCCTGCATGTGCGCTCCGCTGTGGAACGATACCGACGTTATCGGGATCCTGTATGTCGATAATCCGGAGAGCAGCAGGTTCAGCGTCGGGGACCTGAACCTCTTCACTACGCTTTCCAATTACGCCGCGGTGGCTATCGAGCAGGCCAGGCTGGCGGCGCGGCTGCTGGAAGAGAGGCGCCAACGGGAGCGCCTGCAGCGCTACCACTCACCCCGCGTTATCGAGCGCATTCTGGAAGGAGAAAACGAGACTGGCGCCAGCTTCATTGCGCAAGAGCGACAGATTTCCGTGCTCTTCGCCGACATCGTCGGCTTTACGACAATGTCCGAGCAGATGACTCCGCCCGAAGTCGCAAAGTTACTGAACCAATTTTTTGAAGCCATGATCGATGTCATCTTCGAGCATGAGGGAACGCTCGACAAATTTATTGGCGATGCAATTCTCGCTACGTTTGGCGCCGCGCTGCCACAGCAAGACCACGCGGTGCGATGCGTCCGGTCGGCCCTCGATATGCGGAAGGCGCTTGCCGGTTTCAACGCCACACGCGACCAACCTGAACTACGCATGCGTATCGCGATCAACAGCGGATGCGCTCTCGTCGGGGATATAGGCTCTCCCAGGCGCCGGGAGTTTACCGTGCTGGGGGATGTGGTCAACACCGCTTCGAGGCTCGAATCCGGCGTGGCGCAACCTGACCAGATCATCATAAGCGGCGCCACTTATCAGCTCGTCAAGGATGAAATTGCGGCGCGGGCTCTCGGCTCTGTGAATCTGCGTGGCCGCTCGGGACCGGTCGATATCTACGAGGTCTGAGGTCCACGGGGCGCCGGGCAACGATTTACCTCATGCTGACAGTATGCCTATCCGGCTTTCTCGCGCAACGAAACACTGCATGCGCATCCCTTTCTTTGCCATTAAGAACATCCGCGCCGACGGTTCCGGCTGGAAGCCGGGGGCAAGCGTGAAATGGGCAGCACGCACAAAGGTGGCCAGCATGATGGTCGCCTCAATCATCGCGAACGATGCACCAATGCAGATCCGCGGCCCAGCCCCAAACGGCATGTACTGGAAACGATTTGGCTTCGACGGGCAATCGGGAGCGAAGCGATTTGGATCGAAGCGATCGGGGTCTTCCCAAAAGCTCTTGTGGCGATGAATGGCATAAATAGGGATGAATCCGAGCGTCCCTTTCGCAACCGTCACGCCATCGAATTGAACATCTTCCAGAATATCGCGAACGATCAATGGCGCAGTAGGAAAGAGCCGCAAGGATTCCTTTAAGACCTGCTGAACGGTGGCCAATCGGGCGACATGTGCGGAGGTGACGGGGCCATCTCCGGCAACCTGTTGAACTTCGTCGAATACGCGCGCCTCCCATTCCGGGCTTTGCGACATCAGATACAGGGTCCAGGTCAGCGCGAAAGCCGTGGTGTCAAATCCTGCGATCAGAAAGGAGAGAATGTTGTCCACCAGCAATTCGTCTGGCATACTCTTTCCTGTTTCTGCATCCGATGCCTTTATCAGACGCGCGAGCAGATCGTTGCCCCCGGCGGCGGCGGCACGACGGGCCTTGACCAGTTCGGAAACTGCCCCTCGCAGGCGGGTTTCATGCGCGCGCATGGCATTTCCGCCCGGCCGCGGCAACCAATGCGGAAGTCCCATGAGCCTGTACACCACCCACCAGTTAGCACCACGATAATAACCGGCGTGCCCTTTTTGGATGGCACGAAGCATCGGTTCTGCGCCGCCGGCTAACATGGTGTTGGAGATGACGTGAAAAGCCGCGCGCAACATGTCCTCGTTGATGGCGTGTACCGTTCCAGGGGAGTCTGCTCGCCATTTCGCCACCGCCGCTTCTGCCGCACTGGTCATAATGGGTCCGTAGTCGAGGAGCGAGTCGTGATGGAACAAGGGGGCGGCTGCGCCGCGTTGCCACCGCCACTCCCGCCCCTCGGCCGAGATCATCGCGTTGCCAAACATTGGCTTGAGAAGATCGACTTGAACGCCACCTTTTGGGAAGTCCATGTGACGGCTGAGCAGCAAAGTCTTCACCAGTTCAGGACCGGTGAAGAACGCAATTCTTGGCGGCCCGGGAGCAATGACTAATGGCTCGCGGTAAGCCTGCTCGGGAATGATTTCCAGGTTATTGCTGAGCAGCCTGGTGAGATTAACCGGGAATCTCAACGGCCTGGCAGATGGCCGGACAAAGGGTGGGTAAAAAGGCGCAGAGACATGCAGAGAGCCGACGTTCGACACGGAACCTCCTTGGCACTACGCAGAAGTCACGGGCTGAACTTTTTCGCTCAACCTTTTGAGAGGTCTCTTTTCAGTTGATACTCGATCGTATAGCCGCTCGTAATCTTCCCACTCGGTCTGGAAAACCCGGTCGAGAACGCGCGTCCCGAGGCCATAATTGCCCGTGTATCTCGAATGGTGTAGCGAGTGGTACGTGGTGCTGGTAATCACCTTGCCCAGCCAACGATTGTAATGTTGTGACTTCAGCTCGAAATTTCCATGGCTGAAGGAATTAATCACCAGATAGCCGATATACCATGTAGCGATGCCGAAGACATTCAGGCCAAACCAATGATCGAGGGCCGCCAGCACACCGAGGAACCCAAGGTCAAAAATGAGTTTCTCGGAAAAGGAGAACGAAATCGCTGTCAGCCAACTGTTCAGATGGCTCTTGTGATGCTCCCGATGAATCCAGTGCAGCCGGCGTATGTGAAATGCCCGGTGAGAACCATAATGCCAAATCTCGGCCCAGATGGTTGCGGTGACAAGAGAACAGATGAATGACAACCAGCTGGTGTTCTTGAAGAAACCTAGATAGAGGAACGCGGCCAACAGCACAGCGTGAAGGGGGGTATGGAGTGAGTTCTTCAGCTCTCTTTTAATCTGCCCGGGACTCATCGGCAAGGCATAGATGGTTCGTTCGCATATCTTCCACTTCCTGGTGACAGCAAGATACCAAAGCAAAGCCATGGCATGGCCGAGGGTAGCAATGATGATCAGGAGAACTATCTCGGGTGTGGTCAGCCGCATCGCGTTCACCCTGTGCGCAAATTTCTATGCCCGGCGCACGCTGTCTACGAGTTTGAAGAACTGGGCCTTCATAATCACATTGAGATACTCTCGCACGCCGCGTTCGTTGCTCAACCTTCTCCCGTGCCTGGCAACTTCAAGCATCATAGGATGAGAAAGCCCGTTTTCGCGATGGAAGAAAGGCTCACCCGCTACTGTGAAGCCGATCGCCTTGTAGTAGGGCAGCAGCGCGGGCACGCAATCGATGTAGGTTTCCTTGACAGAATTGCGCATCCCATAGCGCGCGACCGCGGAAATCAGCTTGAGCGATGTCGGGCCGCCGCGCTTGGCTTTCTTGACAATGAATTTTGTGCAGACCGCCGTTGCCTCGGGATGATGCTTCGACGCGCGCATACCATACAACTCCTCGAGAATACCGACCGGACCTTCGCAGCACAGGTTCAAGCGCACCGTTCCTATCGTCTCTCCCTGCTCGATGGCGAGGAAGGTGTGACCCGCGATATCCAGATCGTCGGCAATTATCCTTTTCGTGTGATCGGCGTAAGGTGACTGGCGCCGTAATTCCTCACAATATACGGTGTACCTCAGACGTTGTGCCCTTTCGAGCATCGCCTTATTCCGGCACAGGAGCACCCCGATTTCCGGGGAGGCTCTAAAGGACTTCGTCGTTGAATCGAGAATGAGATTGTCGCTC
The DNA here is from genome assembly GCA_963717225.1 of uncultured Acidobacteriaceae bacterium. GTDB lineage: Bacteria > Acidobacteriota > Terriglobia > Terriglobales > Acidobacteriaceae > PALSA-350. The sequence continues at coordinate 626,038 of CAVQWB010000050.1, forward strand.
ATTCTCCCTTCTGCAATGAAAGCAAGCTGTCGTAATACCTGCACCGCCAGCGGAGGCTGATGTTTCTCCAGGCTGGCAAACGTGGAATCGTCGATGACGAGGGCGGAGGTCGCCGTTTTTGCGGTCACGGTTGCTGTGGCCGACCCACCGTGTAGAAATCCTATTTCGCCGATGGGAGAACCAGAACCGGCGATCACGATTTCCGGCGCGCCCTTTAATTGGCGATCAACGGCAACCGAGCCATCCACCATTAAGTACATATCCGAGTAGTGGTGGCCTTTGTGGCGGAGGATATCTCCCGGTTTAAAACGCACGGCTGGACAGAACGAGCGGAGCGACTCTGTGTCGATCGAAGCTTGCGTCACGGAACGACCCGCCTTGTCGGGGAAGAAGCGAAATAGTATCACTGGTTATAAACAGTTGCAAGGGAGAAACGTAATTCGCAGCCGTGAAGATGTAAGGACTTATCTGGCCGCCACGGTCCGGAGAGCGGGATATCCCCGCTACATTGTGACGGTTTCATTCCCGCTGATATACCTGGCGCCGCGCGTCTATCCCCGGTCGCTCCAGACTTTTAGCCCACCTCGATTTGGGCACATCCACCGGCGTGTTTTTCAGCGCGGCGAGCCGATTGGGATGTACGATGAGTAGGCTCATGGGCCGGACAGGTGGTACCGGGATCTAATGCCGAGCACGGACACGCCGTCACAGGTCCGGAGAACGAAGACTTCATGACCATCCTCGCCCGCTTGGAGCACTGGAAGGAGCAAGGCGCGATATCGCTGGAGCAGCACGCGCATTTGGCAAGCCTCTCTCGTGGTGAACCCATCTCCCTTTTTCTTGAGCTGAACGTTCTCCTTTATGCAGGTGTGCTGGCGTTCGTTGCCGGACTTGGCTGGACTGTCACCACATGGTCGCAGCAACTCGGTGGCATCCTCGTCCTGACCATTCTCTCCATCATCCTCGCCGCCTGTTTTTGGTACTGCTTTTCCCGCGCGCCCGCTTTTTCCTCCGCGGAAACGCCTGCACCGAGTCCGGTCTTCGACTACGTACTTTACCTCGGCAGCCTCGTCTGGTGCGTAGAACTTGCTTACCTGGAGAACCGCTTCCACGTGCTCTCCGGACAATGGGATCTCTTTCTCCTGGCGACCGCCGGCTTCTTTTTCTTCCTCGCTTATCGTTTCGACAATCGGTTTGTGCTGTCGCTCGCCTTGTCCTCACTCGCCGGGTGGTTCGGGCTCACCATCTCGCACTGGCCCTCGCATCAGGACGCGGCGTATCGCCAATATGCCCTTCTCTATTGCCTGCTGGTCGGCGTCGGTGGGGTGCTTCTTCAGCACCGCGGTCTGAAACCACATTTCTTCGGCACTTATCTGAACATCGTGGCCAATGTTTTCTTTTGGGCATTGCTCTCCGGCGTGTTCAATCGGCAAGGCTACGGCCTATGGTTTCTCGCTCTGCTTATCGCCTGTGGCGGGTCTCTCGCCTGGGGCCTGACGCGCCGGCAGTTTGCCTTCGTTGCTTATGCCGCAGTCTACGGCTACGTTGGTGTTAGCTCGATGCTCATCCGCGGCGTCACTGACGAAACCTTTGTCCTGAGCTATTTCGTCATTACCGCAATCGCAATGCTCGTGGTGCTTGTCCAGATCGCGCGCCGCTTCGGGAGACCGGCGTGAGACTCTACACTGCATCTAGCGAAGAGACTCTGCGCGCCCGCAAACTCCTGACAGACTGGGCCGGGGAGGGCTTCCTCACCAAGGCGCAGTACCAGCGTCTAGAGCAGGAAACGATCTCTGAGCTGCGCACCACCAACATTTTTCTACGGCTGATCTTGTTCCTCTTCACCCTGATCAGCGTGGGCGCCGCTGCCGCGCTGTTCTTCGTGGTTTTTCTTTCACGACCATCGGAGCAAACCACTGGCATTTTCTTCCTGATCTTCGCTGCCGTCTGCTACGTGGCCGCGGAGGCCGCCGTTTCCCAAGCCCGTTTGTATCGCTACGGGATCGAGGAAGCGCTAGCCGTCTGCTCGGTTGGTTTTCTCTGCGCAGGAATGCAGGCCGCTCTTTTCAGAGGCAGCCCTTATTCGCCGAATCCGGAGGGATTCCATTTTCTGGTTCCCGCCGCCGGTGCCGTCTTTTCACTCTGGATCTGGCGCCGCTTCGGGCTCTCGTATGCATTTCTCGCAGCAATGATCTTCGCCCTCTTTGTGCCGGGCTACTGGACCTCGTCTCACTCGGCGCAGCATGTAATCGTCGCCGTGTTCTATGCAACCGGGCTGATATGTATAACCGCGGTACGCTCCCGCCGCCGCTTCGATGATGTCGAGGATGCTTATTCGCTCGTCGAAGCGTTCCTCTGGCTCGGGATCTACCTGGCCATCAACCTCAAGCTTTCGTCGTTGAACTTGCCCGCGCAGCGGTGGGGCGCCGGTACCCGGGCCGCCTCTGAGTTCGCGAGGCCGTTTTACTGGGCCACGTGGGTGCTAATCTGGTGCCTGCCGCCCGTCGTACTCGCGCGCGGCGTTCGCCAGAAGGACCGCTTCGTCATCGCGGTGGGCGCGATTGTCGCCATTCTGACCTTGGTCTCCAATAAACCTTATCTCGGCTGGCAGCGGCATAGTTGGGACCCGATGCTTCTAGGCATATTGTTGACCGGTGTTGCATTGTTCATTCGGCGCTGGCTTGCCCGTGGCCCGGGCGGAATCCGCCACGGCTTTACCGCCGCGCGTCTATCGGGAAAGGACAAACACTGGATGAACGCCGGCTCCGCCGTACTGGGCCTGGTATCACCCCAGTCAATAGCGCCAAGCCCGCAAACAAGCAGTCCAGACTTCGGCTTCGGCGGGGGAGCTTCGGGAGGCGGAGGCGCCGAGGGCGATTTTTAAAGGGCACTCAACTGCCGATTACTCCCGGGCAACGGGCAAACCGGAAAGAACCCGATCACTTCGTTTCGCCACCATACAAACACTGGCTTCTGTTTCAGAGGTCGACAAGTAACAATCCGAGTCGCCGAGGATTAACCGCCCGGAGTCCGTGTCACAGTAACCGACGACGGAACTGATCCCATCAGGTTTGCTCGTGAGAGCGAAGCCGCTCGCTCGCCGCCGGACTCCGTCAATGCGTCACAGAAAAGCAGCCTGCAAGCCGGGTCTCAGGCCGCTGCGAAGTGCGGGTTCACCAGAGATCGTATTGACTGCAATATACTATGTAGTGCATAGTATATTGCAATGAAAGTACAGCACGATCAGGAGAACAACGACAAGTGGGAAGTCCAGCTCCGAAAGGGCGGTCTGGAACTGGCGATCCTCGCCGCCCTATGGGACGAACAACTCTACGGACTCGAAATTCTTCGACGCCTGGAAAGCGATTCCGATTTGGTGATCTCCGAGGGAACCGTCTATCCGCTGCTGAGCAGGCTCAAGTTACTTGGATTCCTGAAAAGTGAGTGGGTGGAATCGGACGCGGGACATCCACGGAAGTATTACAGCCTCACACCGGCCGGAAAACAACGGGCGCAGGAAATGGCTCTGATCTTTAAACGGTTCTCACTCAGTATGGGGCGGTTGCTGGGTGCGCTCACGAAGGGAAAGTAGATGGCGATAGGTGCGCAACAAAAACTAGAGACCTACCTGGGCATGCTACGTGCGCGCCTGCGCGGTCTGGGCAACGAAGAAGTCAATGACATCATTGAGGAACTGCGTAGCCATATCATCGACAAATCAACGGCAAATGGGGAACTCGCGGCCGGAAAGGTCGATGCCGCACTGGCAGCACTCGGAAATCCTGAAGAGCTAGCAAGTGAATACCTGACGGATGCTGCGCTGGCTCGAGCGGAAGTGAGCCGTTCGCCGTTGCAAATCCTGGCAGGCTTGTTTCGCTGGGCGAGTCTCAGCGTGGCTGGCTTCGGTGTACTGGTCAGTTCGCTGGTCGGATACTTCGTGGGTTTGGCGTTGGTCCTGTGCGCATTGCTGAAACCTTTTCATCCACAGAGCGCAGGGTTGTGGACCTTCCGCGATAGCAGTGGCGAGCTGCACCTGTCCTTGAGGCTAGGATTTGGGAGTGCGCCCGTCGGCGGTCACGATGTGCTCGGGTGGTGGATTGTTCCGGTTGGGCTCGTCATGGGTTCCCGGCTGGTGGCACTCACCACGCTTTTCGCGGGCTGGTGCGTGCGGTTGTATCGGAAATCGCGAGCGCCCAAGGAAGCATAGCCGTTCAAAAAGGACAGGAGCACCATGGGCCAGTCGATCAAAGTACTGGAAACCGTTCCGCGCCGGCGAAGCTGGAGCCGGAATCCTCTGCTGGCCTTGTGCGAATTTGGTGGGATCGCGCTGATTTTCTGGGCAGACGCCCACCATCAAATCTACCTGAGCAAAACGCTCTATCTATTTCCGCTCGCCTGGTTTTCACTTTGGTTGCGGGGCTTGCGGTGGACTGATCTTGGTCTGGTGCGCTTCCAAAATTGGAGAAAAACGGTTTTGGTGGGAGTTCTTTGCGGGGTGGCCATGGAATTGTTTGAGCTGTTTATCTCGCAGCCGCTACTGATGCGCTGGACCGGTAAGGCACCGGACCTGGAACTCTTCCGTGCCTTACACGGAAACGTTACCTGGACGCTTATCGCCCTGGCTGGCACATGGACACTTGCCGCGTTCGGCGAAGAGATGGTCTATCGGGGTTATCTCATGAATCGCGTTGTTGACCTCATGCGACCGAACCGAATCGCATGGAGCGTCAGCCTTATCGTTGTCAGCTGTGTATTTGGAGCGAGTCATATCGACCAGGGAATTACGGGACAGTTGGAAAACATGGTTGACGGTATTTTTCTGGGCGCTATTTATCTTGCGTGTAGACGAAGCCTCAGCGTGTCGATCGTGGCCCATGGAGTTGCCGACACGGTGGATGTCTTACTGCTGTTTTTCGGGCTCTACCCGACTCTGCGGTAGTGCGCCACCCTGTGCAACGCACCGACGCGGAACAGACGAAAGCCCCCTAACCGGTGCGCGGTTTATCCGTCTAAGCCGGTAACATGGTGGGAACAAGCGGAGGCTCAGGAACGTTTCAGGTATAGAACATCCTGAAACTGTGATTCACAGAACTGAGGTGAGGGAAAAATGAAACGAGACCTGCGATTTGCGATTCGGATGCTTTTGAAACAACCCGGCTTTAGCCTGATCGCGATCCTGACCCTTGCGTTGGGAATCGGGGTAACTTCCGCGGTGTTCAGTTTGATTCAGGGCGTGCTGTTGACGCCGCCACCCTACAAGAAGCCGCAGCAGTTGGTGCTCGTGCAGAGCGCACGGACGGACGGGCAAAAAGAGGAAAACCCGCGCGGCTGGCCCTCCCAACAATGGTTGGAATGGCAAAAGCAAGCGAAATCGTTTGCCGGAATTGCCGGCTATGATTGGCAGTTCAATTTCCTGATCCGCAATGACGGGAGTCAATCGATCCAGGGTATGGCAGTGACCAAGGATTATCTGCAAATGATGGGATTGCGCCCCGTGGTGGGGCGCGGCTTTGCTGAGCAAGACTTCGCTCAGGGACCAGTAAAGGTGATTCTTCTGGGGTACGAATTCTGGCAGCGGACGTTCAACGGCGATCCGCAAATCATAGGCAAAACGGTTCGTATCAGCCGGTGGGACGTTCCGCCGACCGTCATCGGCGTGATGCCGCCGGGAGTGCGCTTTCTGCCTTCGCCCGGCGCCGCAAAAGAGCCGAATTACAACGTGAACGCGCTGGTGGATTTCTGGAGTCCTGCCGACCCCAACCCGAAATCTATGAAGGATCCGGATTGGAATGTGGTGGCGCGATTGAAGGATCGCGTGACACCTCAACAAGGGCAGGGCGAGCTGGCGGTGCTGACGGCGAGGGAGGCACAGTCGGAGAAACAATTTGAAGGTTTCCGGCCGCAACTGCAATCGCTGACTGACGAAATGAATCAAGACGGCCGAGGCATTTTGCTCCCGCTGCTTGGTGCGGCCGCGCTCGTGCTCCTGATTGGTTGCGGCAACGCCGCGGCTTTGCTTTTGGTGCGAGGGCTGCAACGCCAGCAGGAGTATGCCGTGCGCAGCGCGATGGGTATGGGACGCATCGCGCTTTTGCGCCAGGTTTCCATTGAAAGTCTGTTACTGGCGCTTCTCGGTGGGGTCTTCGGTGTGGGGCTGGCGGTTGGCATCGTTGAGCTATTCAAGCTGATTGCGGGACATGCAGTTCCACGCCTCGATAATGTGACGGCCGGATGGGCGGTGCTGGCATGGGGGTTGGGTGTGGCAGTGCTGGCGTCGATGTTGGCCGCAGTTTTTCCGGCGTTGCGGGCGTTTCGGCTGGATCCGATGGAGGTGCTGAAGGATGCTGGCCCGAAGGGCACGGCGGGATTGGGGGAACGTCGCCTTCTGCGCGGCGTTACCATCGTCCAAACGGCCCTGACGCTAGCGCTGCTTGTCGGGGCCGGCTTGCTGATTCGCACCATGATCAATATTGCGAAAGTTCCATCGGGCTACAACACAAGCCACATCTTAACCATGAGTGTTACGGAGGTTCGGAGTTTTTCAGAGTGGGCCAATTTTCACAAACAGGCCCTGCAACGGGTCTCGGCCATTCCCGGCGTGCAATACGCGGCGTTCGCGTGGGGAGTGCCGCTGACCGGAAACAATTGGCCGGCGACTATGGAAATTGAAGGGCAGCCTCCGGCGGTCAAGGAAAGCGACAAGACAGCCTTGCCGCTGCGTGCTGTCACCGAGGACTATTTCAAGCTGATGGGCCTGCCCATGCTTGGGGGACGGGAGTTTCGTTCGAGCGATGACAGCAAGGCGCCAAAGATAGCGATCGTCAACCAGGCATTTGCCGATCGCTACTTTCCTCATGCCAATGCAATTGGGCGGAAGATTTGGCTGAACGGCCGCGACCAGCCTGCTAACGAAATCGTCGGTGAGGTCTCCAATGGCCGAACCGATGATTTGACGCAAGCGGCGTCTCCGGAGATTTATTTGTCGTTGTGGCAGGCGCCCGCATTTTCGAAACATTTGGTGATTCGCTCGGCGGCCGACCCACGGACGGTGATGGTTGCGGTGCAACGTGAACTGCGCGCAGTGGATCCTACTGCCGCCATCGAAAACCCTAAGACCCTAACCCAGATCCGCGACGATTCTCTGGCCTCGCGAACCTTCGCGATGCAGTTGCTTGTCGGCTTTGCGGTTGTGGGGAGCATGCTGACGCTGGTGGGCATCTACGGCGTCCTTTCGCTGTCGGTTGTCTCGAGACGCCGTGAGCTGGGGATTCGCGTGGCGGTTGGTGCTCAACAAAAGGACATTCGGAGCCTCATCTTCGGCGAAGGCTTTCGTTTGATCGCCAGCGGAGTATTCGCGGGTGTGGTGCTGGCGATTGTCTTGTCCAGAGTGCTGAGGACTTTTCTGTTTGAGGTGCAGCCTAACGATCCGGTGACGTTGATCGTTGTGGGCGCATTATTCGCGGCAGTGGCGCTGCTCGCATGCTGGGTGCCCGTGCGACGAGCTGCAAAGGTTGATCCGCTAGAGGCGTTACGCTACGAGTGAGTTGCATCGCGGGTTTAACGCTTCCCGGCAAGCGGGGCCACGTGTGCGACGAGCTGCTTAAGAAACTCGCCGGAGTTCATGAACACTGCAAAGTGACCGCCGGGAATCGGCACAAATTCCTTCTGTGGGGCCTGGATGGCTTCAAGGTAAGTCCGGGCAAGCTCCGTGGGCGTGGTGAAGTCTTCCGTTCCCTCGAAGAAAAATATCGGAATGGCAAATTTTAGGCCGAGATCCTTCATTGTTTCCGACCGTGTTTGTGGGACGAGGTGTTCTCCGCTAAGAGTCTGGCCGTCGAGAGCATCGTTCAGATCCTGCACCGAGTAACCGGGGGCAACCAAGGCAAGCCCCAGGGTCCCGTAGAGGAATCGATACGCGCCTTCGAAAAGATTCGACCACTTGCGCTGCACCTGGTAGCCGCGGCCGGATGAATAGGGAGGCGGGCCAACGCTCTTCAACTCATCGAGAGCCTGCTGGTTGCTGGTTGCCTGAGCCTTCTTCAACAAAGCGTCATAGGCCGCTGCGTAGTTGCGCGTTTCGTCGGCGACCTGCCCGGTGCCAACGTAGGCGAAGAAGAGGCCGGGTCTTTGCCGAATCATGCTGAGGCCAAGAACGGTGCCGAAGGAATGGGCGACCAGGATTACCTTGGGTTTTCCCAAATGTTTGCACAGATATTCGGCTAATTCGGTTCCATCCTGCGACATGCGATCCAGCGTCATCGTAGGCGCAACCGAGGGGCCTGATTTGCTGAGCGTTTTTCCTGCACCGCGTTGGTCCCACTGCACCACTGTAAAATTCGCTTCCCATGGAGCGAACATTGCAAAGGACCAGGGACTGGTTACGTCGCCCGGTCCACCATGAAGGAACAAGAGGACAGGGTTGCGGCGATCCTGGCCGCGAATCGTAACCCACTGCTCGATGCCTCCGATGGAGACGTAGCTTGCCTCGTCAACGCCTTTCGCGGGGTCGATGGCATAGTCCTTCGTGTTGCGCTCCCGGATGAACGAAAGTACCTGGTCGAGCTTCCGATAGGCGGCATCGTTGGAATCGGCCGATGGCGCGCTTGCTGGTGCTGCGGAGGATTGCGGCGCTGGATTCTGTCCCGGTGCCGCTAGCGAGAGGAAGGTAAAGAGGGAGGCATAGACGGCGCGACAACGCAATATGCGAGCTCTCATAGCGGAGGTATACGGACTAGGCACACCGCCGGTTCCGTTTTCTGACACAAAGCCGATGACAGACGGGCCGTAACCGTTGAGAAGGTCAGAAGCTGCGCAAAAGAAAATCTCGTGCGGTCGCGAGCACGTTCTCTCGCATCTTGGGCTCTGGCAGCATACGAGCGATTTCAGTTGCCCCGATCATCGTTGAAAAGATCGAAAAGAATGCACGCTCTTTGTCGGCAGTTCGCTGGCCCGGCATAAAGGGGAGCATTCGATCCTTGTAGTTCACGAGCTCGGCAAGGATCTGTCCCCTCATGCTCTTGTCGACCCGCGCCAGCTCGGGGGCAAGGGTCGCCAACGGGCAGCCGCGCTCGGCGTGATCGCAGTATTCCAGGCTTAGATAGGCCTTCACAATTGCTTTCCACGCTGCCTCGGAGTGCGCCTGTTTGGCCGCACGAACCAGATTGTCGGCGATCTCCCGGAAGGCCTCGCGCAGTGACTCCAGGAGCAGCTCGTCCTTGTTCCCGAAGTGTTTGTAAAAGCCTCCGTGCGTCAGACCATTGTCGCGCATAACCGCTGCAACCGCTGCGCCGTTTAAACCCTCGGTGCGTACCCGTCGCGAGGCGTCTTTCACAATCTTCTGACGGACTTCGGCTTTGTGTTCGGGTCGGTAACGCATGGCTCATTATAGGATGCTCTAGATCATCCTACGGGTGCAGCCGGCTGCGGCGCCTGAAGAAAATCGAATCCATAGGATGATATACATCATCCTATACCAAGAAAGGAGGATTCCAATGTCTCACCCGATTCTGATCACAGGCGCAGCCGGCGGTGCGCAGGGAGCAACCGGACGCCTCGTCGCGGGTCTCCTGCTCAAGCAGGGCATTCCCGTTCGCGCCTTCGTCCATAAACTCGATGCCCGGTCCGACGAACTCCGCCGGCAAGGTGCGGAAATCATCGAGGGCGATCTCCTCAACCCAGCCTCAGTCCAGGCGGCAATGAAAGAAGTAAAGCGGGCTTACTTTACCTATCCGGTGGCGGATGGGCTGCTTGAGGCAGTGACTATCTTTGCTGCAGCCGCTCGTGATGCGGGACTGGAACTGGTGGTGAACAATTCGCAGTTTCAGAGTACGCCGGGTGATCCCGCGTTTCGCGATCTCCAAGGCGCTCCATCCTTTCGAAATCTGCAGCATCGGCTGGCCGATCGTGTCTTCGACTGGGCGCAGGTTGGGGCCGTTCATCTTCAGGCGCCGCCCTATTACGAAAACGTACGCGCTCTGGTTAGCCGAAGCGTGGCCGAGCAAAACGCCGCCTTCCTGCCGTGGGGTGATGGCAAGGCCGTCATTCCACTCGCTGGTGCAGAAGATGTATCCCGCGTAGCCGCAACTCTTCTCGCCGGCTCCGGCCTGCCCTCCGAGAATGTATACCCCCTGGTGAGCGAAACTCCAACAGTGCGGGAAATCGTTGAAACTCTGGGGAGGGCAATCGGGCGGGAGATCCGATATGTGCCAATTACTGACGAACAGTGGGCTGATGCAGTAAAGGAGCGAATCAATCCTCACGCGCTCGATCATCTTACCCATCTTTGGCAGTACTACCGGAAAAGTGAGCAACAATACCAGGCTACCGATGCCATTCGTGTGGTTACTGGCCGAAATCCGCAAACGTTGGAAGAGTTCTTCCTGGCGAATGCCAAATCGATCGGCTCCCAAGGTTACGTTGGGGACGTGAATAAAATCTGAATCGTATGGGATGATATATATCATCCCATAGTACAGGAGGCTCAAATGTCCCCAGAAACCATCTTCCAAATCCATCTCGTTTTAGGGTATGTCGCCTGGTTGCTCTGCTTCGGCGTATACATCCTGCCAAAGCTAAAGTCGATGGGCCGGCTCGAAGCGCAGCGCGCCATAGCAACTCTGCATAGCTTTCGCTTCTTCGGGCTCGTCTTTATTCTTCCTGGCGTCGTCGGTCCCGATTTGCCGGCACGGTTCGCCCCGTTCGCCGCCTATGGGGACTTCGCAACCGGGTTGCTCGCCATCCTGGCGCTTCTTACGGTAAGGATACGTCCGCTTTTTTGGCTGTTCGTCGTCACCTTCAATGTCGTCGGCTTGGCCGACATCCTCATCGATTACTATCACGCCGTCCAAGTTGGCCTTCCCGCGATGGCCGGCCAGTTGGCCTCCACATACGCTATCCCGGTCATTTACGTGCCTCTGCTGGTGATCACGCACGTCGTTGCTTTCTATTGGCTGGTGCGTCCTGCGTCAAAAGCAGCTCACGCCCTCGCCGGCGATACGGTCGCAGCCTAGTTCCGGCCAACACCCCATCAACCATCGTTCCTGGAGAAACCTTATGACTGATACCACCACCAAGGTGCGCGCGCACTATAGCCCTACGAACCTCACCGGCCGCATCCAGTCGGCTCTCGCGACGACCACGCCCGAAGAGCAGACGTTGACCGTCTCTCAGCTCGCTCCTCTCGACCAGTTCCATATCCGAGGTATCCTCGCGACCGCGGAACTGGCCACCGCCGCTGGGATCAAGCCATCGACCCGCGTGCTGGATCTGGGCTGCGGCATCGGCGGCCCCGCGCGCTATCTCGCCGCCACCTTCGGCTGTAAGGTAACTGGCGTCGACCTGAGCCCCGGCTTCATCGATGCGGCCACTTATCTGACGGCGCGCTGCGGGCTGTCAGATCGCGTCAGCTTCCACGTCGGCGACGCGCTGCGTTTGCCTTTCGAGGACGCGGCCTTCGATACGGTGTTCCTGCAGCACGTGGCGATGAACATCGAGGACCGGCCGGCCCTCTATGCCGAGGTGCGACGCGTCCTGACCCCAGGCGGTCAGTTCGTCACCTACGACTTGGTGCTTCGGGATGGCAATGTCGTCTATCCCAACCCATGGGCAGGCGACGCTTCGACCAGCTTCCTGCTCAGCGAGGCTGACACGCGCGTAGCGCTGGAACAAGCGGGCTTCAAGGTGGCCCTCTGGCGCGACGACACCCAGACTGCGCGCGACTGGTTCAAGGCGACCATGGCCAACTCGCCTCCGAGAGGCCTGAGCCTCGGTGTCGTGATGGGTCCGGACTTCGCCGCCACCACCGGCAATCTGGCCCGCAATCTCCAGGAGAACCGCCTCGGCGTGCTGTCCACCATCCTGACCCGCCCGTCGCCTGGGAGTGGGGCGTAACTACCATTCAGTTCAGATAGCCGCCGGCAATGATTGCGCAACATGAGGTTCGAGGATTGTCATATCAGCATCCGCACTTGGTGGATGACACTCGATCAAAGCGCTCACTTAAAGACGATTTTCATTTACCTGGGGGAAGACCGCCCAGGTAATAAACACTTAGGCTGGGTGCGGCCTGCATCATTCGCTCCACGTTGGATTTGGAAAGCGCTGCAGATAAGGAGGCGCCCAGCCAATCTGGTCTCCGCTTAATGGCTTTGGCAACTCCTGTTGCACGCCAGTAGCTTTGACGAAAGGCGCAGGATTTTGGACGCCGGCGACCGAAAAGTTGCTCACCGAGGCGACCTGCGCGACTGTCGCGACAAGGTTGTCGATGACCGCATCCTTCACGCCCGAAGCGCTGACGGTCACCTTGTAGGTCCCGGGGATAACCTGGGCCGCGACGAAGGCGCCGGCGGACTCGGTTTGGCCGGTGTAGACCGTCACGCCCGTATCCTTGTTAACGATGACGACCCGGGCGTTCGGCACGAGAGCACCGCTAGGATCGAGAACCTGGCCGCGAATGGTAGCGTTCGTATTCTGCGCGTACGCCGTTCTTCCGTATGAAGCAACAAACAATAGCGCGCACCATCCTACAAGAGCCAATAAGGCCGCCGTAGTAGACCTACCCTCGCGCGATATTGAATTCTGCTCATTGCTTGTGTGAAGTTCATCAGAAAAACCCTCCCCGGGACTTTGTCATATCAGTTTCCGCAGCGTGCGCAAGCCCGTTGTCTCCGCCATAGAGACGTGCCGGTAAGGCTAAAAGAGACAAACGGTTGTCTATCGAACCTTTCTCAATAAAAACCCTTGCGGAAGAGAATGAGAAGACATCGGAAGAGCCGTTGTCAACCGTCCCGCAGAATGGGACAGAACAGAGTCTTTATCTTGACAAATCTACCGATCACACCCGCAATTCTCGGCGGGTAATCCGTGATTGATCCGCGGCGACCGGCGGCGACTATCTTGATGGAAAGCAGATGATCATGGCCGCACGAGGGCGTAATAGCCCGACCGAGTCGCGATGCGAGCTCCAGGAACGGAGCACTGGAGTTCAACCCGGTGGTAAGACCCATCATCTATGAGTTGGGATGGCTTATAGACGAGTAAGTACTGGTACCGCTGTTCTGCCTCCATCATCTGGAGATCTCGCCAAATATCCGCAGGGCGCGGATGGATAAAGGCGCGGCCACCTGTCTGGCGAGCCAATTCGTTCAATGTCTTGTACCCGTCAGAACTATGCGAGCTGCGGTTGCTGTCGAAAACGTAAATAGCAATACGTTTGCGCTGGCACATGTCTACGGCTTCGCTGAGATATGCGTGACTGGCGTTGTCTTCGCCGTCTGTGAAGAGCAGGATGAAGTTGCCGGTAGATTCCGATTGCTGTGTCCACTGGTCACGGCAGGCAAGGTAGAGCGAGTCAAAGATGGATGTGAAAGGAGCGTAGCGATCGGGTCGTGGTCCAATTCCGTTCGCCCCGGCGGCGATGTCGGAGTCCACGTCAGTCCAGCCCTGCGTGAGGAGCGTACCGGTGTCAAACTGCATCACGAAGGCCCGATCGTAGCCTCTGCGAAGCAGGCGGGAAGCATAGGTCTCAATGACGGACCGGTCAAAGTCTATATCTTTCAGGACAGAGGCACTGACGTCGAATAGGAAACCGGCGCGGATCGGGAGGTCGTCCAGAGGCTGCAACATCACGATGTGGTTTTGGACTTTCCCGTTGTCGGAGAGTTCGAGATCGCGAACGGTCAGTTGCGTAAGGGGTTTGGCGCTTTGATCGGAAGCGTGAAACCGGAGAGAGATTTCGTCTGTGGGAACACGGAAGGTGTACGCCGGCGCAGTGGGTGGCTGACTTTCAGCCGATTGAGCGAGACAACATTCAGCCCGAAAGAATACGCTGATCAGGAGGACGAGAACGCCGCAACGCCGCATGCCATCATTTACCAGCATTTCCGTCGCAGGCGCAAGCCAGAGCGCCTGGAGTCCGCATTCAGTCCCCTCCTGGAAAACTGCGATGAAGTAAAATCATCCGCAAAAGGAGCAAGCCATGACGCTGACTATCTACGGCGGGAAAGACTTTGCCAGGCAATTTCGCGTGGTACGCAATAACACTCTCCAGATTGCCGAGGATATTCCGGAATCGAAGTACGGCTTCCTGCCGGCGCCTGACAGCCGCACCGTTGCCGCTTTGTTGACCCATATCGCACTTTCTCCACGGATGTGGTTCGAGATTCACGGCAAGCAACAGTTGAAAACGCTGGTCGGCTTCGATTTTGTCAAACTGGCCGGCGACGTGAAGGCTGAGGAAGTGAGGACCAGAAGCAAGGCGGAGATCCTCGATCTATTGCGTGAAGATGGCGAAAAGTTTGCTGGATGGTTAGATACGCTGACGCCCGAGTTTCTGGGGGAAATGGTCACGGTGGCCGATAACACAGGCACTAAGTCGCGCTTTGAACAACTGCTCGGGGCCAAGGAACACGAAATGCACCATCGTGGCCAGCTGATGCTTATCGAGCGGCAGCTCGGCATTGTGCCTCACCTGACCAGGCAGGCCGAAGAGCAGCTGGCCCGAATGGTCGCGGCGAGAGGCTGAGGTTTGAAGATCTGCAGCAAATTTCTCGGGATACGTATGCTCTGCCCCTTATCTCTCCATCATTCCAAGCTCCAAACATGTAATGAGTTTACTTCTAAACTCTCCAGATGCGGTGGTCAGACAGAACTGGCAGACTGCGAGCGGCAAGTGAATTGACTTGTCGGGAGTTTCGCTCTTACCATCAGTCAACCATCCGTATCTACGCGGTAGCGACATGATTGATACGACTATCTCGCACTACCGCATTATGGAGAAGCTTGGTGGTGGCGGAATGGGCGTGGTGTACCGGGCGGAGGACACGCGCCTGGGCCGCTTTGTTGCGCTCAAGTTTCTTCCCGAAGATCTGGCCCGAGACCGTCAGGCACTCGAACGCTTTCGTCGCGAAGCCCGCGCCGCATCCGCCCTCAATCACCCCAATATTTGCACCATTCATGACGTCGGCGAGGAGGATGGCCGCGCCTTCATCGTCATGGAGTTTCTTGAAGGCAGAACCCTAAAGCATCACATCGCGGGGAAACCCGTCGAGATCGATGTCCAGCTGGCGCTGGCCGTTGAGATTGCCGATGCGTTGGATGCCGCTCACAGCAAAGGGATCGTTCACCGGGATATCAAGCCAGCCAACATCTTCGTAACCGAGCGCGGGCATGCCAAAATTCTGGATTTCGGACTAGCGAAGGTTGCACCCGCGCGTACATCGTCAAGCCAGATTGCGACGGCCGCCGCCGTGGTGGAGACAATGGATGAGCAGCACCTGACCAGCCCAGGCGCAGCCCTGGGAACCGTCGCTTACATGTCGCCCGAACAGGCCATGGGGAAGGAACTAGATGCCCGAACGGATCTCTTCTCTTTCGGAGCCGTGCTGTATGAGATGGCGACCGGCGCCTTGCCGTTCCGTGGCGAGAGTTCAGCGGTTATCTTCAAGGCCATTCTGGATGGGAAGCCGACGTCTGCGGTGCGTCTTAACCCTGACCTTCCAGTGGAGATGCAACGGATCATCGACAAGTCACTGGAAAAAGACCGTAATCTGCGCTACCAAAGCGCAGCTGATATGCGAACGGACCTGCAGCGGCTAAAGAGAGACACGGAATCGGCGCGTATCTCAGCGATTGGAGCTGCCGCACCGCCCGCCAGTCGCAACCGGAAACTCTGGTTTGGAGGCGCGGCGCTGCTCCTTGTGCTGGCGGCCATCTATGCCTACACCATGCGTTCGGTTCCCGTTCTGAGGGTCACAGAGTATACCCAGATCACTCACGACGGGCACTCAGGAGAAGTCCGCGGAACGGATGGGAGCAGGCTTTATCTGATGGGGGGTATCCATGAGCAAATTCGGCAAGTTGCGATTTCAGGCGGAGAGATTCAACCGGTGACCTCCGTTACGCTGCCAAATCCCATACTGGATGACGTTTCGCCGGATGGCTCCGCCTTTCTTATTACGTCTTATGGAGGCGGAGGCGCTAGGTATGCGGCTCCAACCTATAGTGTTCCGATTCTGGGGGGCTCGCAGACTTATCTCGGCAACTTTGGTATAGGAACCTGGTCTCCAGATGGGAAGTCGATTATCTACGCCACGGCGAACGGCGACATCAACCTCGTGCAGAGCGATGGGACCGGCACCCACAGGTTGGCGTCAGCGGGAGGTGTTCCAGACTCGCTCTTCGGCTGGTCGCCAGACGGCAGAACCATCCGGTTTTTCAGAGACGGTGCACTTTGGGAGATGTCGTCGAGCGGATCCAACCTTCGCCAGTTGCTCACAGGTTGGCGTCCCTCGGACTACAAATGCTGCGGGAAATGGTCACCCGATGGAGATTACTTTGTCTTCGCTGCCGGACCTCCTGGACCCATATCCCAGCTATGGGCGATGGATGAGCGACGCGGGCTATTTCGGCCGGCATTCCGAAGAACCAGTTCCATTGACATCAGGTCCAATCGAGTGGGGTCTTCCAGTTTTCAGTAAGGACGGAAAGAAAATCTTCGCCAGCGGGGCCACCAGCCGCGGCGAGCTGGTCCGTTTCGACTCGAAGTCGAAAGTGTTTCAACCTTTCCTGGGTGGCATCTCTGTCGAATGGGTCTCCTTCTCCAAAGACGGCCAGTCAGTGGCCTACATTTCCTATCCTGACGGCGTTGTGTGGAAGGCCAACACAGACGGAAGCCAACGCGTGCAATTGACCAGTGCCCCCATAAGTCCAAGATCGCTCCATTGGTCGCCTGACGGCACCCAACTCCTCTTCGTGGATTCATCTTCGAGCGAAGGCACCGCCGCAATGTGGATTGTCTCCTCGCAAGGGGGTGTCCCTCGTCGTCTTCTACCGAACGATAGTGAGCCAGAGACGGATCCGAGCTGGTCGCCCGACGGACAAAAGATTGTTTTTTCGAAAGGCAATGAGGGGAATGGGAATCCGAACACCGTCGTAAAGGTTCTCGACCTTACCAGCAACACGGTCACGCCGCTGCCTGACTCAGTTGGCATGATCTCGCCACGCTGGTCACCGGACGGCCGCTGGATCGTCGCTCTCTCCTTCGATGTGATGACTATGAAACTCTTCGACATCAAGACCCAACAATGGTCCGTCCTGTACAAGGGGGGTACGGTTTCTCCGATATGGTCAAGCGATAGCCGCTACATCTTCTTCGTGCCGTTTTTGAACGGTCCGGGTGTTTTCAGAATCCCTATCACGGGTGGGAATGCGGAGCTGGTTGCCGATACGAAGGATGTGCATTCCACGGGATACTTCGGGCAGTGGTTTGGGCTTGACCCCACCGACACACCGCTTTGGCTTCGCGATGCGGGAACCCAGAATATCTACGCGCTCACTCTGGAACGGAAGTAGCCTTCCAGCCACGGGCTCAACTGTTCAGCCAATGGCCAGGCGGCTCCCTGCAACCACCCCCGCCCCCCCGGCCGGCCAGCCAGTGCAGACCTACCCAGTTCGCATCCAATGAAGATCGGCGGAAGATCGGCGCTTTTTGCAGGAACAAACGTGAAGTCTGAGTCGCGCGAGTATGGCCTTTGTTGCCGAACTTATATTAGCCGTTCATCTTCTCTGGCTCGGCCTGGTAATCCTCGGAGCCCTTTGGACACGCGGCCGCCCCGTGTGGAGCGCCCTGCACATCCTTGCCCTCGTCTGGGGAATACTTGCGGAAGTGGGCCCTTGGCCTTGTCCTCTCACTTTGGCGGAACAGTATTTTCAAGCCCGCATCGGTGCGTCTTCGTACCAGGGTGGCTTCTTGCTGCACTACCTCGACGCCATCGTTTATCCCAATCTGCCTGCCTGGGTAGTGACCAGTGCAGGTGTGGCTGTGTGTGTTCTCAATCTCGGAATCTATGGCAGGCGCTTCCAACAGAGGCTGCTCCGGCGTCACCACCAAGCTCAATAGAACCCTACCCGTCGCTGGGAACCAGGTTGGCTGGCCAGATGTAGCTCGAAGAAAATTGCCTCACGACTAAGAACTCATTTGCTGGAACCGGTGGTTTGAGTCTCCGCGTCGGCCGACAATGCGGCCAAATTAAAACCCTTGCCCAGCGACCACACCAACGTTTAGATTGGCCGTACACTTGGCATCTAGTCGCTACGTCAGGGGCAGTTGCTCCAATGCTGGGGACGCGTCTGGAACTCGCACGGCGTTTGACCACCAAGCACGCTGCTGCCGTTGTGGTTGGAACCGTCATTGGTAGTGGCATCTTTCTTGTCCCCACTGAGATGATGGAGGCGGTTGGCTCAGCCCGATCTGTTGTTTACGGCGTGGATCGCCGGCGCACTGCTGTCGCTCTGCGGCGCTTTGACATATGCAGAACTCGGCGCGATGAAACCACAGGCCGGAGGCGAATACATCTATATTCGCGACGCCTACGGCCCGCTCGGCGGATTCCTGTATGGCTGGACGTACTTCATCATTGCCGTGCCTGGCACACTCGCGACAGTCGCCACCGGCATTGTGCGCGTGCTCGGCACCTTTGCACCCCTAGCCTTTCTCGGGGATCCGATCATTACTCACCCGCTCGCGGTCAGCTACGGACAGGTGCTGGCCATCGCCACCATTGTTTTGATTGCGATCATCAACTGGATTGGCGTGGAACGCGCTGGAGAGTTCCAGCTGTTCTTCACGGTTTTGAAGATCGTCATTATTCTCGTCATCGTGGTGGCCGGATTCAGCTACCACGGAGGAACCTGGCACAACTTCTCCACCTCACACCCGAACGCGACTGGCGGATTCGCCGGTTTCATGGCCGCTCTGCTGGCAGCATTGTGGGCCTACGATGGTTGGAACCTGGTGACCACTGTTTCCGGCGAAATTCGAGATCCGCAGCGTAGCCTGCCCATCGCTCTGGTGTTTGGCGTTGGCACGGTTGGCATCCTTTATATTGCCGTGAACGCAGCGCTGCAGTATGTGATGCCTGCTAGCGCCATTGCCGGCTCGCCACAGCCGGCATCCACCGCCGCGGCGCTGGTCCTGGGCCGTTGGGGCGCTGGGATCGTCTCGGCTGGTATGGCCCTTTCTATGCTGGTGTGCCTTAACGGCAACATGATGACTGGCGCTCGCATACCCTTCGCGATGTCGCGTGACCGCTGCTTCTTCAGTGCGCTAGCGCAGGTTCATCCCCGCTTCCGCACGCCCTCAACGGCTATCGCGGTGCAGACCGCTCTCGCCGTCGCGCTCATGTTGTCTGCTCAGAGCTTCCAACAGTTGTTCTCGCTCACATTGTTTGCCGAATACGTCTTCTACATGGCGGCGACGGCGTCCGTATTTATTTTTCGTGTCAAGGAACCGAATGCCTCGCGCCCGTACCGCACCTGGGGATACCCGGTGGTACCTGTCCTGTTCATTGCCGCTTCGGCGATGCTGCTGTATTACTCATTCCGCGCGGACGTAAAGTACTCCCTGGTGGAGATTGGCATGATTCTGGCTGGCGTACCCTTCTACCTTTATTTCGCAGCTAAGCGTTCGGCCGAAGCCAACTGTTTACCCGTTCATAATGAGACGTTGCCATAGCATCCCAGGCTAACTAGCCATTTTGTTTCTGGGACTAATTGGGAATTGACGCATGCCAAACCCAGCCTTCCATGATATCGTCTCGGAAATCCGGCGTTTCACCGACACGGCCAAAGATCTCACTTTGCTTCAGGAGTTCTGCGTGAGAGTCATCGCCGGACGGCTCTCCTATTACAACTGGGTGGGCTTCTACATGCTGGACTCCAGCGACGAGAACGTTCTTGTTCTTGGGCCATTTTGCGGCGCTCCCACGGAGCATGTTCGCATTCCGGTTACGGAAGGAATCTGCGGAGCAGCGGTTGCTCAAGGCGAAACGGTGATTGTGGCGGATGTGTCTGCGGACCCCCGGTATCTTGCCTGTTCGCTCGAGACCAGGTCGGAGATCGTCGTTCCTATCCAGGCGAACGGAAAGATTGTGGGAGAGATTCATATCGACAGTCATACCCGCAACGCTTTTGGATCGGAGGACCGCAGCTTTCTGGAAGAGTGCGCGGCGGTGCTTGGCGAGTTTCTCGAAAAGGACAGGCTACTTCCCGGTAAGCTGAGAGCGATCCTTGCGCAGAGTTTGTCCCGCTCATCGAAAGCCGCGCACATTGCCGATGCGATTCGAGAGGACGGGCCCTATCGTTGGGTTGGCCTCTATGACGTGGATGTGAAGCGCGGGCTGGTATCCAATATCGCCTGGAGCGGTCCCGGCGCGCCGGCGCATCCAACGTTCGCCATCACAAAAGGTCTTACGTCCAGGGCCATCTCCGAGAGCAAGACCGTCAACGTCGGTGACGTAGCGAGTGATCCGGGCTACCTGACCGCATTGGACACCACTCGGTCGGAGATCATCGTTCCGATTCTGGATGGGGAGGGCAGGCGCGTGACCGGCACCATCGACGTAGAAAGCGAGCGTGTGAATGCCTTCGATTCGGCGACCCAGGCATCGCTTGAAGCGTGCGCGCGCCTGCTCAAGGGTTTTTGATGCAGGCTGAGCGAATTTGAAATGCTTAGTCCATAAGTATTAGGTCCGGTTGGCCGTCTCGCATCAAGCCTTAGTGGTTGAGGGAATCAACTACGCACGTATTTGTTGAACCAGTCGATGGTGCGCTGCCAGGCCAGATCGGCTGCGGCTTTGTTATAGCGTTCCGGCGTTGCATCACAGTTGAAGCCGTGCACGGCGCCGGCGTAGACATAGCCTTCGTGGGGAATGTTTGCCGCCTTCAGGGCCTGGTCGTACGCCGGCCAAGTCGAGGCCAACCGGGTGTCGAGTTCCCCGTGGTGAACCAGAATCGCCGCCTTGATCTTCGGGACGTCCTCTGCGGTGGGAGCAGAGCCATAGAACGGCACCGCCGCCGCCAGGTCCCCGCCCAGCCGGACTGCCAGCATATTGGAGACGCCGCCCCCGTAACAGAAACCGGTGACGCCGATCTTTCCCGTGCAGTCGGAGCGCGCTTTCAGCCACAGGGCCGCGGCTACCATATCTTCGGCCATTTTCTTTCCGTCGATCTTGGCGAACAACTGGCCGCCTTGGTAGTCGTCGCCGGGAAAGCCGCCCAGCGAGGTAAGTCCGTCCGGCGCAAAGGCCATGAAGTTGGCGAGGGCCAAGCGCCGCGCGATATCCTCGATATGAGGGTTGAGACCCCGATTCTCGTGAACGACGAGAATGCCGGGCAATTTCGTCACCGTGGCAGACCGCGTGTCGGCGCTTACAGGCCGCACGAGATATCCCTTGATGCTTCCGTTTCCTTGTGGCGAAGGAACAGTCTCGTAGGTGGCCTTGATCCTGTCGTCGGTCCGGGAGACTTGTTGTCCCAGAGCGTAGTTGGGCATCAACGCGTCGAGGATCGTCGACGCCGCCAGACCACCTACCGCCAGCCGCTGCACACCGTCCAGAAAGGTACGGCGATCCATCTCACCATGAATAAAAAGGTTGTAGAGTCGTACGGCTTCGCTCGGCAGTTTGGGCTTTGTCGGTTCCATCGATTTAACTCCTTGCGGAGAGTATCAAAATTGTAGGTTGGTCAAAGGATAAGCAAGGGGGAGGCAGCTGGCAATTCAGAACGAGAAAGCGTGCCTGCCCAGTCCAAAAAGCGCACTTAGGATCACCAGTAGTATCACATTCAGCCCCAGCCTCCACAACAGAGCGACAGAAACAGCCAGCCAGAGGAGAGCTACCCAATCCAGCCTCGATGACGCGGATATGGGAGCCGTCAACAATGCTGGCTTCGCCAGGTAGAAAGCCAGATTGGCGATCGCCGCAGTCACCACAGCCGTAACCAGACGCATGATGCGTTTGACTGCGAGATTGTCCGCCGCCTTATCGACAATAGGCGCGCCAAGAAACACAAAGAAGAAGCAAGGCAGAAAGGTGTAAAACGTCGTGATCAACAGAGCCAGGCTCGCGAGCCACAACGACTGGTGGAAATGGTGGTATCCGGCCATAAAGCCGACGTAGGCCACCACGATGATCAGCGGACCAGGCGTCGTTTCGGCAAGGGCAAAGCCGTCGGCCATGTTCAGGTTCGACAGCCAATGCAGCTTCGCTACCGCGCTCTGCGCGATATAGGGAAGAACCGTATAGGAACCACCAATCGTGACAAAGGCAGCCTTGGTGAAGAAGAGGATGAGTGTCGCCCAAAAGGGGAACTCCGAGCTATGGAAGTAGAGTACCGCCAATGGTAACGTCCAGAGAACGGCGCTGATGACGACGGTGAGAGCCGCAGAACGAAGCCCGCGCAGGCCGAATCTCTCGTTGTCTCCCGTTGCTTTGGATAGGCTCTTCAGATTTCTGAAGTGAGACGGCCGCCCGGCCACGGCGTACGATCTCGATCAACACACCCAGGGCGAGCACCGTGAAGATGACCGAAGGCGCCGAGACCTGGAAGGCGGACATCGCGACGAAGGATGCTGTCGTGACCAGGATGGAGAGAGCCCCCTTCATGGTCGTCTTGCCCAGCTTGAGCAGCGCTACCAGAATTAACGCGAGCACCGCCGGCCGCAAACCGGAGAGGATGGCGGCCATCCACGGAAGGCTCCCCAACTGTACATACAACAGGCTGAAGCCGAGAATGATGCACATCGAAGGAAGAACAAACAGCACTCCCGCAAAGAGACCGCCTCTTACACCATGCAATTTGCGCCCAAGAAAAATCGCTAGCTGCGTGGCCTCCGGCCCGGGAAGAATCATGCAATGGCTCAGAGCATTCAGAAACGTGTCGTTCTCTATCCACTTCCTTTTCTCAACCAACTCCTCATGCATGATGGCGAGGTGAGCGGCCGTCCCTCCAAAGGTGACCCAGCCCAGCTTCCACCAAAATCGAAGCGCTTCCGCAAAGGAAGGAAAACTGGTTTCGGGCTCTCGCTCAGTGTCACTTGCAGGGCGGGGAACTATCCCTATGCCGGTTTTTAATTTTGTCGGAATAAAAATGTAACCTCTTACGACATTATAACGTCATATTGACATTGTCACGCGCGGCCGAGGACGATGAACTGCAAAAAAATCAGTAGGCAATCCGCGACGAAAGAAGGCCAAATGGATACGAGAAATCTTGAAGTTGTTCTGAAAAGCATGGCGGCCTCTGCCAAAAGATGGGCGCCGCTGCCCCTCCGCATCATGGTTGGCTATGGCTTCATGGCGCATGGGTTGGCAAAATGGTCCAAAGGGGCAGACGCATTTGCCGGCATTCTCCTGGCTCTGGGCGTTCCCATGCCTCATCTGATGGCGTGGCTCACTATCGGCATAGAACTCCTGGGTGGACTTGCTGTCCTCCTGGGCGCCTACGTTGCGATCGCAAGCGTGCCCATGGCGGTCTTGCTTCTGGTCGCAATCTTCACCGTGCATCTACCGTACGGGTTCACTTCCATCAAATTGATGGCGGTACACGGAGGACGGGCACAGTTTGGGCCTCCGGGGTACGAGTGCGATCTTCTTTACCTGGCTTGCATGGCCGCTCTCGTCCTGGGAGGATCGGGGCCGTTTTCGCTCACCAGGCGCAGGGAGGCGCTCTGAACCCTGGTTCACGCCGCCGCTGCCTACCTTTCGGTGGCGGGGCTTCGCTTCCTTGCCAGCCTGGTCACAAATGACACTAAATCTGCTCGATAATGAAGCCGCTCATAGTCGACAGGGATGTTCTTATTGGAATAGGAAGTTCGCTCGACGATCAGTAGGGGACTTCCTTCCTTCACCTTCAAGGCCGAGGCGACGTTTCCGGCAGCTAAACCAGCTTCGAGCCGATAGTCTGCTTCAATCAAAGGAATGTTATATTTGCGCTCCAGCAGTCGGAAAATCGGTTCGACACGCAAGTCGTTGGCGATGATCTTCTTGCCTATTTCCAAAGGCAAAAAGGTCTCGTCGAAGGAAAGTGGAACGCCGTCTGCCAGACGCACGCGATGAATCCTCATAACCCGCTGGCCTTTGGTCAGGCCAAGATGGCGCGCAACCGTTGCGTTCGCGTTGGTTATCTCTTTGCTCAGTACACGCGCCGTTGGCTTCCGTCCGATGGCGTGCATGTCCTCGACGAAACCGCTCAACTCCGTCAGCTCCTGCACGATCTTCGGAGCAGACACGAAGGTGCCCTTACCTCTATGGATCTCCACCATTCCACGGCCGACGAGGTTCTGGATGGCCCGCCGCACCGTGATGCGGCTGACATTGAATCGTTCGATCAGGGAGTCTTCGGAGGGCAGTTGCTCGCCAATGGCGAGCGTTCCTTTGCTGATTTCCGAGCTTATTACGCTTTCTACTCTCGCATAGAGAGGCGGTTCGCCAAGGGCACTCATAATGACATCATAACGACATCAAGAACCCTTAGCAGGCAGGGCCCCTCTGGGCCTTTGCTTTGAGGTTAGGCGGGTGCCAGGGGTTCGAGTGTCTGTTAAGGCTTCAGTACATCGCGCTGGTCGACCCACCCGCCTCGAAAGAAGCGGTGGCTTACCATCTCCTGGCCGAGCAGAAAAATGAGGGCGATCAGGATAACGAGTAAAAGGAACTTTACGAATCCCAACCAGGGTGACGGTCCTGCCGTCGGCGTGTTCGAAATAGGCGCCATCTGACTGCGTCTCCTTCCGGCGGATCGAGATGATCCGGCAAGCAGGCTTCGTGCCGCTCAAAGATACCGACTTACAGCAACTGTCGACAACTCTTTTTTTCGCACCGGAAGAGAAGCGGAGGGATCTGCTGCAAGGCCGCGTCATGGCCTTGCCAGCGAACCGGCAGTCAAATAGAGTGGGGATCGTGCTCGGAGGGTTCGATTGAAGGGCTTGACGATTCTCGCGTTTTTTCTGCTCAACCTGTCTGCGTTCGCGCAGCAAACTTCCGTACCGGCGATCGAGTATAGCTCGGTTCCCAACTTTCTCAAGCTTCCGCCCGACCGCTACCTGGGAGAAATGGCCGGTGTCGCGGTCAACTCGCACGGACATGTGTTTGCCTTGTCTCGCGGCAATACGACCGGGCCTGCGTATGGGGCCGCCGCTTCCCAACTGCTCGAATTTGGCCCCGATGGGAAGTTCATCCGCGAGATCGGCCATAACCTATATGCGTGGTCGTTCGGCCATTCGGTAAAGGTTGATCCGCAAGACAATATCTGGGTCGCGGATAAGGGTTCGGACATGGTCATCAAGTTCGACCCGGAAGGCCGCGTGGTCATGGTTTTCGGCCGCAAGCAGGAAGCCTCGGACGAGGGCACCGAACCGCTCAAGCATCCCAAACCACCGCTGCCTGCCGTGGATGGGATGTTTCGCCAGGTGACCGACATGGCGTGGGATCAGGCCGGGAATACCTACATCAGCGACGGCTATATCAATTCCCGGGTCGCCAAAGCGGATAAGGACGGCAACTGGCTCAAGTCGTGGGGTGAGCCTGGTGACAAACCCGGGGAGTTCAGCGTGCCCCATAGTATTGCTGTCGACGCAAAGGGAAATGTTTACGTTGCCGATCGCGGTAACCGGCGTATTCAGGTGTTTGATGGCGAGGGGACCTTTCTCCGTCAGATCACGATTGATGTGCCGTTTGATCCAAATGCCCGCCCTGCCATTGGGCCCAAGCCGCCGCAGACCGCTTCCGGCAACGGGACCATGCAAGCCGGATCTCCCTGGGCAATCTGCATCACACCCGGACCGAACCAGGTGCTGTATAGTTCCGATGCTTATCCCGGGCGGATTTACAAGCTGAGTCTGGACGGTAAAGTGCTCGGTTATCTGGGCGACTCTGGCAAGCAGCTCAAGCAATTCGGGTGGATCCACGAGATCGCGTGTCCGTCAGAAAATGAGCTCTACGTTGCCGAGCTGCTGAATTGGCGGGTGCAGAAACTGGAGCTTAAGCCCACGAAGTGAAATCGGGGTGGCGTTGCCCATTCAAGCCTTGTTCTAGCTTGAGTGGGACAGCTTTCGGCCCTCCACGACTTCACTGGTCTCAACGGCGCGCTGGGAACCCATGCTGCGGTAGGCCGCCTCGACCACAGCGAAGGTCTTCTCCAGATAATCGCGGGCGCCGGTTTCAAATGGCCGGCCGCTTTCCAGGCAGTCGATGAAGTGGGCCTGCGTGGCATAGACGCTATCTCCGCGATATCCCGTGCCAGGAGCGGTCCAGATTTTTCGCTCGCCGGACCAGAGCTCACCCAGTCTGTTCAAGCGGATCGATCCTGATTCTCCCTCGAAGGTAGCCTCGTCCAGGCCGCTGTCCTCATGATTCAGGAAGCTATTGCCGTCCACCCAACCCACCGTGCCGTTGCCGTGGCGCAGCGTCAGGATCGCGTGATCTTCGCCCAGAATGTTGGGGTTTCTCCGCGCGCCCTCGGCGTAGACCGAAGCAATGTCTCCGAAGAGGAAGCGCGCGGTGTCGATGTGGTGCACCAGCACCTCGTCGATGAGGAAGCGGCCCAGCTGACGAAAGTAGGCTTGCCGGGGATACGGCTGGTCGCCCAGGCCTCCGCTGACCCGGCATCGGAAGCCATAGGCCAGGGGGGTTCCGATATCGCCCCGGCGAATGATTTCGGCGACGGCCCGATACCAGGCCTGCCACCGCCAATTGTCGTGCATCATGACCCTTACCCGATGACCTTCAGCAACCGCTACCATGCGGCAAGCGGTTTCCCAATCGGGCGCCATGGGCTTCTGGCATATCATCGCCAGCCCTCTCTCCGCGGCCAGGGAGATGAGCTCCAGGTGCGTGGTTGAGCGAGTGACGATATCGACAAAGTCCAGGTCCTCGACCTTCAACATCTCTTTGGCCGAGGTATAAGCGCGCCCTGCGACAGCCCGGGCTCGCTCGATAGAAACATCACTAGCCGCCAGAATTTCGACATTCGGTATGCGGCGCCAGGCCTCTACGTGATTCCGGGAGAAGAACCCACATCCGATCATGCCACCCTTGAATACTTTCAAGGTTCGCCCGCATTACCAGACAGCAGGTGCGCCGGATTGGTGCACATCATCTGGTGGATATGGTCCGCGGAAAAACCCGAACTGCGCAAGCGCTCCGCATACAGCCGCAGGCCTGTCGTAGGCGGAGGCGTTTGTGGCTGGCCGAGATCCGTGGAGAGCACAGTCGTCCTCACGCCGGTTTCGATAATCGCTTGCTCAATCGTCTGGAAGGGAACCGATCCGCAAAGATGGGTCGTCGAAACAAAGCACCGTTCGAACCAGACGTTGCCCAACTGCGCCAGTTCCTTCTGCTGCTCGAACGGGTAGAACGTCGGCGCCCATTCCGGATGAGTCACCAGCACTTTCTTAACCCCGCATCGCCGCGCCTGGTGGATCAGCACCACCGCTTCCCGTGGGCTCAAGTGACCGGTGCTGAGAATGCAATCCGTCTGCGCGACTGCTTCCAGAATGGCGTGCGCCTCCGGAACCAGGGTGCCGTTGGCATCGAGAATGGAGATCCCACCAACCTCCCCGTGATACAAGCGATGGTTAAGAGCGGACCGGGTCGGCATCCAGATTTCTTTCGCACCCATGGCCAGCGCGAGCTTCACTGCGGACACGTTGAGGCCGCCGACCGTCTGGTTCAGAACCAGTCCCCCGAAAACTTTGATGCCGGTGACTACTTTTGACACCAGCCACGCACGCTCCACCGTGGAGTTCTGATGCGACTTGATCAGGATGGCGCCCATGCCCGCAGCCGCAGCTTCGCGGGCGAGTTCCAGATCGTTGTAGCGCCGATGGTCCACATCCGGCGCGCTATGAACGTGAAGATCGATCGCACCTTCCAGGAAGTCGGGCATGCTGTTCATCGCAGGTTCTCAGCTCTCAAAAAGAAAGGTCTCTTCCACTTGTCCATTGCGCACGCCGAACATGCGGCGATGCAGGTTGACGGTGGCATCGCTGTAGTGGGCCCACAGCTCGAGCTGGTCACCGACCTGCGCGGAGAGACTGGGGTCCAGGATGTCGACAATGGCGTGCTCGGCGTTCAGCTTGCGCACACGCCCGCCGTTGGTGTTCTTCAAGACGGGGAGTCCGCGCTCGCCACTGATTTCTTTCAGGCCGATGTTGAGAATCAGGCGTTCGTTGGCGCTCCTGCTGATCACCGTTCCCAGCACACTGAGCGCCAGGTCAAACTGGGGGCATATCGTTTGGTAATCGGTATCCATCAGCAAGTAGGATCCTCCCTGAATCTCGGTGACTCCGGGAATTCTGCCCGAGATCGCGTGAGTGCCGGTTCCACCCGCACTTACAATTTCTACCGGTAGCCCCTGCGAGCGGATGAGGTTGGCAGTACCCACCAGTTTGCCCATCGCCTGCTGCACAGCCTCGACCTTGGCCGGTCCCGGAGGCAAGCGGACGCAATGCCCTTCATAGCCGATCAGGCCGCGAAAGCGTAGACCTTGCGCGAGAGCGAACTGGGCTAACGCGAGAGCCGGTGGGCCGGGAGGGACTCCACACCGGCCCATGCCAGTGTCTACATCGACCACGACACCGAGCTGCACCTTTGCCTCACCCGATGCCGCGGAAAGAGCAGTGACAGTACGCTCATGGTCGACCCCAACCATAATGTCTGTGACCCGGGCGAGTTGGACAAAGCGTTCGATCTGGGGCGCACCTGCGATCTCATTGGCTATCAGAATGCCCTGCACTCCGCTCCTGGCCAGTGCTTCCGCTTCGCCCAGCGTGGCACAGGTGATGCCGATTGCGCCCTGGGCCAACTGCCGCCGGGCAAGGGCCACACATTTGTGGTTCTTATAGTGTGGACGCAACCGGGTTGGCCCTTCAGCGAAGAATGCGGCCATCCTGCTGAGATTGGCTTCCATGGCGTCCATGTCGACTAGCAGCGCCGGGGTGGGTATTTGGGACTTCAGCAAGTGTTTGTTCGCCTTCTGTGCTAGGTTGCGTGACCTGCAGTATCCACCAGGTAGAGCACCGCATCGCCACGGAACGGGGTAGCGAAGCGCTGCGCGGAGGAGCCCGAGCGAATCGGGGATTTGACCGTGATTGCGCCGGTCGAGGGTTTGAGCCACTCCACCGTCAACTTCCTTGATTTTGGCATAGCCGATAGGTCGACAGTAAACGATCCGCCAGAAGGAGCGTAGACCAGGTACTCCGCGCCGGCGGATGGAGTCTGAGCCAGACAATAGTTGGTCGAACTAAGGGCCGGCTGCGGCGTCACTTTGGCGAGGTTCAGCTTGCGGGAATACTTGAGCGTGTACCCGAGGTTATCTCGCAGGTTGTCCCAGCGCGGGTCGGGAGCGGCGCAGACTCCGTTGACCGGCGAGACGCACATGTTCCGATGTTCGCGCGGATAGTACAGCAGGTACGGGTCCATGAACAGCACCTGGCTGCCGTTGGCAACGTTCTTCCAAATGTAGTTGCGATTCTGTTGCGGCGTGTCTTTCCATGCTGCCCCGTAGTAGGAATGGTCGCTGTCGTTGATGTTTACTTTGCAGGCCGGCATTCCGTTTCCGCAGGAGTTGATGGACGAAATGGTGCTGTTCGGCGCTACCCAATCCGCGTTGGAGTTGTAGAGGATCGTATCCGTGGCCGCAGCAGTCGGCAGAAGCGCGGCCCACCCGATCGGGTGCTGGTGTTGCTTCTGCGACTCGTACTTTCGGATGGCTGCGATTTGGTGGTTGTTCCACCACTGGGTATCGTTGGGAGCCTCCTCGGATACGGCCCAAAGCACATTCGGTAGATCATTCAGAGTGTCGATCACTTTTTCCACGTAGGCATCCTGGAACCGGGTAATGGCATTGGGGGCCGTCATGGTCATGGAAGCCATCCCCTTGGGACCCCTCACGTAACCGTCGTCGATGCCATTGATGTTGTTGGCTCCGGTGAAAGGATAGCCATCGCTGGGGCAGCGGAAAATATTGAGGAACTCACCGGTAAATAAGTAGATACCGGCGTAGATCCCGGCATTGTTCAAAGCCTGTGTCCTCGAACGCAGGCGATCGAAATAAGCCAGGTCGAACTGGGTCAGATCAAATTTCAGTCCGCCGTCCGTTGCTTTGCCCGGACCGGTCCTCCGCCATGGTTGTGGACTCACCGTAAAATCCGGCGGAGCCGACGCAGTAGAGGGAAGAGAACAGAACCGGGGCATTTCTACCCGCCACAACAAAGTGAAATTCTGTCCGTGCGCGGTCAGGAACCTGACAAAGGCGTCGAAATCCAAAGCCCTCGGAGACCCGTCGCTGCCCCAGTCCTGAAGCGTGTTCCACGTCTGCGATCCGGCCAGCATAAGAGCGCGGCCGTTCGCGTCTTTGAAGTAGTGGGGGTTGCTGGAGATTACGAGCGGGACGGCGATCGTCTGCGGACGAGCGAGTCGGACAGTGAATGAGACAAGGAATAAGAAAAGGAATACAAGAAGGCTAAGGAGAACAACAGGAGACCGGGCGAGCCTGAACTGACCAAGCAACATAAGTTTCCTTCAACCTTATCCGCGGCCGATAAACGGCATATTCGTCGCCATCACTGTAATGAACTGGACATTCGCGTCCAGCGGCAGGCTGGCCATGAAAAGAACGGCATCCGCAACATGCTGTACGTCCATCCTGGGCTCTATGACTACCGCGCCGGTCGGCTGCAAAGCTCCGGTCGCCGCTTTACCGGCCATGTCCATCCCGGCGTTGCCGATATCGATTTGGCCACAGGCGATGTTATGTTCCCGGCAATCGAGCGAGATGGATCGAGTGAGCCCTGTGATTGCATGTTTGGTGGCGGTGTAAGGCGCCGAGTACACCCGGGGAACATGGGCGGAGACTGAGCCGTTGTTGATAATGCGGCCCCCTCGCGGCTGCTGTGCCTTCATTCGGCGGATGGCCTCCTGGGCACAGAGGAAGGCGCCGGTAAGATTCACGGCGACGACCTCGGACCATTGTTCGTAGCTCAGATCTTCCATGGGAATTGCGGGAGCATTCACGCCGGCATTGTTAAAGAGAACGTCCAGCCGGCCGAACTTGTCGCCGGTAGCAGCAAACAAGGCTCGGATCGAGTCGGGTTGCCGAACGTCGGTGGAGATGGGAAGCATGGCGCCACCACTCTGACCAGCCATGGCTGCGGTCTGCTCCAGTTCCGTCACCCGCCGGCCGGCCAGTACCACCGAATACCCGGCAGACTGCATGGTCAGTGCGACCGCCCGGCCAACCCCACTGCCCGCTCCGGTAACAATCGCCACCTTGCCGTGTCCACTGCCCTTGCCGGCGCTATCCGTTTTCACCGTCGTCCTTTTCTTCACTATTTGGCATAGAAGCGATAGTGAATGTTCCAATGTACTGTTTGTCCTGGCGCGATCACCAGGTGATGGTAGGCCTCGGGGCACATCGTAGTACGAGGTGACCAAAAGTTGAAAAGGGAAATGGGGTTGTCCCCGGTTTGCTCGACGCCCACTCCCGTCTTCGTATCTTCGACCACGATGTCGTAATCGGAGGGATTGCTGGAATAGCCGGTCAGGTAGCTTTCCACGTACTGCCCCGGTTGCAGCTCCTCCCGATAGACGATCTGTTTGCCCTCGATCCCGGCCAGGGGTTCCATCGATTTTTCAGCCTTGGGCGCAAAAGGGAATCGGACTATCATTCCCGGTCCGCTGGGAGCGCCATCCAGCATGAAGAAGTCGTGGTCGTAGACCTGGGTATCGATGGTTTTCGTCCCGGTATTTTTGAGCGTGTGGTGCAGAGTAAGAACTGGCTCATGGGGGTCGAGTGAGACGGTTTTCTCATAGTCGTACGCGATGCCGATCGGCGAGTGGAGTTGTTGCCGGAAAGATACCTGGCGGTGGCCGGCGTGAACCGTCCACTTGCCGCCATCCACCAATGGGTAGGTGTACATGAATTTGTAAGGGGAATCGTCGGCCTTGCGTAGAACGCCGACCCCAATCTTGACGAACAAACCACCGGGTTTCGCCTGGCCGTAATCCAGGGCGCCGTCGGCCGATCGAAATTCTTCCACCGGACCGGTGATCGCATCCGCCACCATCGGATCGTAGTGCGAGAACCAGACGCCAAAGTAGGTGTGGCCTTTATAGGCAAGGCAAGGGATGACACCTGACCAGTCGAATCGCGAGGCGCGGTAATAACCATTCTTTGCGTCCGGCAGATAGAGCACTGCCTGCACCGGTCCGTTGGAAATGGAGGCTTTTGGATAGGTCTCCTGCATCTGGGACGAGCACCCGGCGGAGGCAGTCTGGGCTACCGCGGCGCTGAAGGCGGCCGTCAGCCCAAACGTGGCACAAGCAAAAAACGGCACAATCCATCGCTTCACGCAGTCCGTCCACCTTCCCAGGCAGCCATCTATCAGCAGGTATTTTAGCCAGCACGTATTTTAGCCCCGGATCTCGTGACGTGGGCGAGAGTTAGGCGAGAAACCGCCGAGCGCGCAGGTAGTTAGCAAGCCTTCCCATACATCCAAATCGAGCCAGATTGAATCTTCATTAGAAGTTTTGTTGACAGGAACGCGGGCTTTGTGCAGTACGTTTGGCTTGTATGCATAAAGCTTTAACCAAACGCACTTTCACGAGGGAATCGATGCGGAGCAACCTCGCCGCGAAGGAGAACGTATGCTGCTGATTATCTTGATTATTTTGCTTCTGGTTTTTGGATTTGGTGGTTACCGCCTCGGACCGGGCATCGGATACTATGGCGGCGGCGGCATCAGTTTGATCATTCTGATTGTGATCATCCTGTTGCTGCTGAGAGTTATCTGAAGCGCGCCCGAACCGGGCGCAAGATTTTCTCGGCCGGCCGGCGTTTTATGAGGCCGAGTGTGTGTTGACATGCAAAAACGGTGATTTTCCCCAGACCGCTCTGGGGCCCTCCCCCGAGGAACCAGAGCATCCAACTGCAGAAGATCACCGTTGGGGCAAAGATTACAGTCTTTCGGGTACACCTGGGGCAAATCAGTAGTAACCATGCCGTAATTTAATGTGGATCGGAAGCTCGCGGTCAGGGGTTTCTTTTTTTTTGCATTTTTTTCGAAATGCCGCGGTCGGAGTCTGAGTTTCCTTTCATCAGAAGACGTTAGAGTAAATATTATGGCTGACGCAAGTTCTGTGGCTCTCCCCTATTCGGACGCGGTGGTGTTTTTTGGCGCTACCGGCGACCTCGCCTACAAACAGATCTTTCCCTCCCTGCAAAAGCTGGCCAAGCGCGGAAAGCTGGCTGGGCCTGTCATTGGCGTTGCCAAAGCAGGATGGAACCTCGAACAACTGAAAGAACGGGCGCGAGACAGCGTCGAACAACATGGCGGCCTCGACCCCGTAGGCTTTCCTCTCCTCCTCAACAAGCTTCGCTACGTCGATGGGGACTATAAGGATGGGCAAACCTTTGCCGCGGTGCGCAAAGAGCTCGGCGATGCAAAGCACCCCATTCACTACCTCGCCATTCCCCCGGTCCTGTTTGGCGTGGTTCTGCAGCAGCTAAAGGCCTCAGGCTCGTCGCAAGGCGCACGGGTAGTGATTGAAAAGCCCTTTGGCAACGACTTGCCTTCTGCGATGGCGCTCAACAGGACGGTACACGATGTTTTTAAGGAAGACGATGTTTTCCGCATCGACCACTACCTGGGCAAGAACACAGTACAGAACGTGATCTTCTTTCGGTTTGCCAATTCATTCCTGGAGCCGATCTGGAACAGCCTCTACGTAGAGAGCGTGCAAATAACCATGGCTGAGCAATTCGATGTGCTGGATAGAGGAAGCTTCTATGACGCCGTGGGAACCGTGCGCGATGTAGTGCAAAACCATTTGCTGCAAGTGCTCAGCAATATCGCGATGGAACCGCCGCCCACCCTTAGCATCGAGAGCTTGCGCGACGAGCGGGTCAAAGTACTCAAGAGCGTCCAACCGTTATGCGAGAAAGATGTGGTTCGCGGCCAATATAAGGGGTATCTCGATACCCCCGGGGTAAAGCCGGGCTCCAAGACCGAAACCTATGTGGCTTTGCGGCTGGCGATTAACTCCTGGCGCTGGAGAGGGGTTCCGTTTTTCGTCCGGGCGGGCAAATCGCTGCCGTTGACAGAAACCGAGGTAGTCGCGAAACTGCGGCCGCCATGCCCCATCTTCTCTTCAGAGGCTCCGCCCCCCAACTACGTGCGTTTCCGGATCAGCGGTGATCCGGTGATCGCGATTGGCGCTTCGATCAAGACCGCCGGCGACCAACTGCGCGGCTGCCCTATCGAATTGGTTGCCGACCAGGAGTGTGGGGAAGACGTAATGCTGCCCTACGAGGAACTCCTGGGGGACGCCATGGCCGGCAACCAGACCTGGTTTGCGCGCGAAGACTACGTCGAGGAGGCATGGCGGATTGTGGACCCGATTCTGGATAGTTCCAAGGTCTCTGAATATCAGCCCGGCAGCTGGGGTCCTGCGGACGCGAATCAATTGATCGCCTCGGTTGGAGGTTGGTGGGATCCCAAGTAGCGATCAGGCGAGGGCATCCTGGAGTCGAAAGAGCGAGCCTACGCGATGAGAAGGGCGGCTGCTGAGGTTCTGCCAGTCGCCGGCTTCCGCGACGCGGCCGTTTTCTATTACGTAGATCATGTCCGCGCGCTGAATGGCGGAAACCCGGTGGGCTATCAACAGCACGGTCGTGCGGCCTTTTAGCTGATCGATGGCGTCCAGGATTCGCTTCTCGTTGTCGAAGTCGAGGGCGCTGGTGGCCTCATCGAGAATGAGCAGCCCGGGTTTACGCAGCAGGGCGCGAGCCAGTGCGATGCGCTGCCGTTGCCCGTGGGAGAGCAGCATCCCGCGGTCCCCCATCGTGGTATCCAATCCCTGCGGCAATTCAAAGACGAATTCAGCCGCCGCCAGGGCGAGACTCTCTCGCATTTCCTGCTCCGTGGCCTCTGGATTAGCCCAGCTCATGTTGGCGCGAACCGTGTCGTGAAAGAGCACCGTGTCCTGGGCGACGTAGCCGACCTGGCGGCGCCAGGCCCTTGCGGCCTGCGGCGTTAGCTCGGCGCCGTCGACCAGAACCCGGCCCGTGCCGGGGGATAGCAGGCCATTTACCAGGTCGGCGACGGTGCTTTTGCCAGCACCCGACGAGCCTACGATGGCGGTGACTTTTCCCGCGGCGATGATGAGCGACAAATCCTGCAACACCAGGGGCCGGTCGGCCTCATAGCGGAACCCAACTCGTTCCAGGCGGATCTCATGGGCCAACGACGGCCCAGGACCCTGAGCGCCGGGAACTTCAGCGTTGGCCACGCAATCGCTCAAAATCTTCATCAGGTTTTCAAAGGCTGGCAGTTCGCTGAGGAAGCCCTGTAACTGGCTTTGGGTAGCCGCCAGGCGAGGGAAGAGACGGGTAAAGACGGCCAGCAGAAGAAGAATGGAGGCGGGGGCCACATTGAGGATTTGCAGGGAGGCGAAAATGATTGCGCCCAGCAACACAAGCGAGCCAGCTTCAAACCAGAAGGCGGCGGCTGCCTGGCTCCGGGCGCTCTCAAGACTCTGCTCCAAGGCTGTGGACTGGAGCGATGAATACATCGCAAGATCGCTGGTCTGCGCATCGTAGAACTTCATTGCTTTGAGGTTCTGCAGGTGTTCGGTTGCCGCTGAGTACACCTCGCTCACGGTCTCTGACACGGCGGTTCCGCTCTCATAGACGGCGTGCATCCAGCGGCGGGAAACCAACAGCAGAGCGGCCCCGGTCGCCAGTACTAACGAGGTCATGCCTGCGGAAAGCTTGAGGGCGATCGCGATATACACCAGGGCGAGGATGCCGTTGGCCAGCGTGCCGATCAGTAGATAAGTGCAGGTGGAAACCCGGGTCAGCTCGGCAGTGAGAGCATGGGTAAAGTCAGAGGAGCGGCGACGCACCAGGAAGAGCCAGTCGGCGTTAATGATGGCCTGGTAAAGCTGTCTGCCCAGAGAAAGTTCATAGCCGAGCGTCGTACGAAAGGTGAGCACCGACTGTACCCGGCTGAAGAGCGATCGCAGCGCCATGAGCAGCATAAAGATCAAGAGCAGGGTCGCAAGCCACAGCGAGGGCCGCAGTCCGCTGCGCACCAGCAGGTCGCGTACCTCTCCGGTGTAGTGGCCCACATGCCCCTGGTTGGCCAGGTTGAAACCGGCTACCTGCAGAATGGGGAAGAGCAAGGCTACGCCCAAGCCTTCTGTCAGCGAGGTGACGGTCATGATGACCACAGCCGCGATCAGCTGCCAGCGCGCAATCCCCAACAAGCTGGAAATATATTGCAGAAAATTGCTTTGGGAAGAAGCACGGGAGGCGAGCGCGGCGAGAGTCCTCTGCCCATGGGGAGTGGAATCGCTGCGGGGGACCGGCATGGTTCAAACGATAGCAGAGGCAGGGTGCGCTAGAGATTGTCAACATGGGCACGGGCGTGTGCGGTGGTATCTGTGTGGGTTGTGCCCAGAGAAGACGGGTGCCCCACATCTCGCTCGTTTTTCGCGAGATGTGGGATACCACGAACCTAAACCTTAAGTGCTCTTTGGTGTCTAAGGGTTTGAGGTTTGGCGGAGTGGTATCCCACATCTCGCGAAAAACAAGCGAGATGTGGGGCACCCGTCTTCCGTGGCGGATTTAGAATTCTCAATCCGAAGCGATATATTGCTAACATTCCATTAGTCATGACGAATTTGAGTCTCACATCGACCGTGTGTCATACGCCCAGCCAGGTAGCCGCGGATGTGGCTGGGGAGACGGTGCTCATGAGCCTGGAACGCAGTCGCTGTTACGGACTGGGCGGGATCGGGAGCGAGATCTGGAGCAAGCTGGTATCACCGGTGCGGGTGGCGGATCTGATCGAAGATTTCAACGGGCGCTACGAGGCTCCTCCCGGGGTTATCGAGCGCGACGTGCTCCAGATGCTCACGCAATTGGCGGCTGAGGGCCTGATTAAAGTCAGCTGAGGGTCAGCTCGTTCCTTCTCCCGGCAAACTTGACAAATCGATAGCAGAACGCAAGAATGCCCGCTGTTGGGTTTTTCAGTAAACGGCATGTCATCTCACAATGTGGTACAAGCCGGCGCCAGCGTTTATAAGCTGCAAGCACTGGACCGCGCCTTTGCGGTGCTCGATCTTCTCGCCACCAGCGCCACGTCGCTGGGGCTGGCCGAAATAGCCGACGCCCTCGGATTACACAAGAGCACAGCGCATCGTTTCCTGATGGTGCTGGAACGGCACCGAATGGTGGAACGCGCCCAGGCAGGGAAATTTCGCCTTGGATTGCGTTTGTGCGACCTTGGCAGCCGCGCCATCGAACAGTTTGATCTGCGGGAACGCGCCCAGCTCCATTTGAAGACGCTCGTGGCCGAGGTTGAGGAGACGGCGCATCTGTGCATCCTGGAAAAGACGCACATGGTTTATATCGACAAGCAGGAACCAGAGCGTAGTATCCGCATGATCTCGCGGGTTGGGGCGAGCAGCCCCATCCACTGCACAGCTGTCGGTAAGGCGATCCTGGCGACCATGCCGCGCGCCCGGGTGGAGGAGCTGTTACCGGATCTCAACCTGGAACGGTTCACGCGACGAACCATGACCAGCCGGGAGGCGCTGCTAAAGGAGCTCGAGCGGACCAGCCGCCGCGGATATGCGGTGGACGACGAGGAACGCGAAGACGGTGTGCGTTGCGCTGGAGTGGCCATTCTCGACGGGCGAGGGGAGGCGGTCGCGGCGGTAAGCATCTCTGGACCTTCGTTCCGCGTGACCATGCAAAAGATTCCCCAGATCGCCGGTAAGCTGATGACCTGCGTGAAGGGAATTCAACAAGACCTGGGATATACACCGCTATCCCGCTAAAAAGGAAAGGGACCATGGAAGAGTTATCGATCAAGGGCGCGGAGACGAGCCGGTGGGACTGCGTAAGTTTAGGGGAAGTGATGCTGCGTCTCGATCCGGGCGAAGGCCGGATCCACACCGTACGGCAATTTCAAGCCTGGGAGGGTGGGGGAGAGTACAACGTGGCGCGGGGGTTGCGCCGTTGCTTCGGCATGCGCACCGCGGTCGCGACTGCTTTTGCCGACAATCCCATTGGCCGGCTGGTGGAGGATTTCATTTTGCAGGGAGGTGTCGATACTTCCCTGATTCGATGGGTCCCCTACGACGGCATTGGCCGTACAGTGCGCAATGGCCTCAACTTTACCGAACGGGGTTACGGAGTACGCGCAGCGGTCGGCTGTTCGGACCGGGGCAACACTGCAATCTCACAGACTAAGCTGGGAGATTTCGACTGGGAGGCTATTCTGGGGCCGCGCGGTGGTGCTCGCTGGCTTCATACCGGAGGCATTTTCGCGGCGCTCTCGCCTTCGACTCCCGAGGTCGCAGTCGAGGCGCTTGACACAGCGCGCAAGTATGGAACCATCACTTCTTTTGATCTCAATTATCGCGATTCTTTGTGGAAATCCATTGGGGGCAAAGCGAAAGCGCAAGAGGTGAATCGGGAGTTGGTGAAAAAGCTGGACGTGCTCTTCGGCAATGAAGAAGACTTTTCCGCAATGCTGGGGATCAAGCTTGAAGGAGTGAAGGAAGATTTCGACGAGTTGCCGGTCGCCAGCTACGAGAAGATGCTGCGCGAAGTCGCCGCTGGGTATGGCAACCTGAAGTTGGTGGCAACCACCTTACGCACGGCGCAAACTGCTTCCCGTAATGCCTGGGGCGCGATGGCGATCTACAAGGATGAAATCTTATACGTGCCCCAACGGGATATCGACATCCTGGACCGGGTTGGGGGTGGAGACTCCTTTGCCTCCGGCCTGATCTTTGGAATGCTCATGGGAAAACCCGCCGCCTGGGCAGTCGCCTGCGGAGTGGCTCACGGAGCGCTCGCCATGACCACACCGGGAGATACCAGCACCGCGTCTCGCGCCGAGGTGGAGCGCGTGATGCTTGGGGGTTCCGCGCGCATCGCTCGTTGAGCTATAGAAGAAAATTTACGACTCAGGTCAAAGGAAAAAGAATGTCGAAAGAAGTGCAACAACGACTGGAAGCCGCAGGAATTATTCCTGTGTTAAGGGCCCGCTCTGCGAAGGAAGCCATGGGCGTGGTAGAGGCGATGGTGGCCGGGGGCATCACCGTCATGGAAGTCACCATGACGGTACCCGGTGCGATCGATGTGTTGCGGGAGTTGAAGCGCAGCTACCGCGACAAATTGCTATTGGGTTCGGGCACGGTCACGGATGGAGCAGAATGCGTCGCCACCATCGAAGCCGGCGCGGAGTTTGTGGTCAGCCCAAGCCTGCACATGGACGTGATTGCAGAAACCAAGGCCCGGGACAAGGTCTCGTTGCCTGGCGCACTCACACCCACCGAAGTAATTACGGCGTGGCGGGCGGGGGCGGATTTCGTTAAGGTGTTTCCCTGCTCGGCAATGGGGGGAGCAAGCTACCTCAAGTCGCTCAAAGCGCCGTTCCCGTTTCTGCGGCTGGTGCCCACTGGCGGGGTCACGCTGCAAACTGCGGCCGGCTTTCTGGAAGCAGGCGCCTCGGCGCTGGGCGTAGGTGCGGACCTGGTCAATGTCTCAGCGATGGCCGAAGGAAAGCCTGAGGTGATCACCAACGCGGCAAAGGCGTACCTCGAGGTCATCGCTCGCACACGCTCGGCAGCGAAAGCGTAAACTGCTCTTCACTTCAAGGAAAGAAGAAGGTAGATCGCAAATGAAATTCACCGCATTCGTTTTCGCATTCGTTTTATTGACGGCCGGCATGGTGACAGCATCCGGGCAGTTGGCGTTGGCACAGGAGGCCGCGGCGACCCCGGACCGGTACTCACCGGCTGAATTGATGACCATGGAGAAGACGCTGGAGCAGAAGAAGGACGCTTCTGGATTGGCCACGGAGACGCTCAAGAAGTATTCGACCGACTACAGCATGCTGGCCTTCCGGAGTCAAAGCGGAAAGGCTGAGCTGCATGAGAAATTCGCTGACTTCTATGTGGTGGTCGATGGCAATGCGACTCTCGTTTCCGGCGGTCACATCCTGAACGGTGCGCCTTCCGCCCCGGGCGAAGTGCGGGGCGATTCCGTACAGGATGGTAAGGAGATGAAGCTCAAGAAGGGCGACATTGTTCATATACCAGCCAATATTCCCCACCAGTTGGTGTTGGCCAAGGGTGACACGTTCCAGTACTTCATTATTAAGGTGCAGGAAGTGAATTAGCGGCTTTTGGAATCCCTTTGCCATCAACTTGGGGACAGGGCGCGGAACGGCCAGAACGCCGACGGTGGACAATCCGTTGTCCACGCGGGTGGGTCGGAGCAGAGTCTACATGAGAGGTGGCCAAACCAAGCTCGACTGGGACATTACTTGAGGTGGCCAGACGATGCTCGATCGGGGAATCGTGACGTGTTGCCAGAGCAAGACCAAGACGGTCAAAGCGAGTAGCCAGAACACCATTACCTTGACGTGAGTCATTTCGAGACTCCTGGGGAAATTCTACCGCTTGCCAGACTCCATGTGGGCATCAAGATGCAGGAAGGTAAGTGCCGCGCCTACGGCGCTCCCCACGGCGCGCCGGGGCAGGCGGGACAGGCGGGGCGGGCGGGGTCACGACCGTTGATGACTTTCACGCAAGTAACAAGTACGAAATTTGGATATGCCCGATCAAGCCAGGACTAAACTGTGGGCATGTTGAGCTTAGACGGAACCGTTTTAATAATCTTGCTGCTGGTCATTGTCGCGGCGATTCTGTTTTGGCTGATACGGCGCAAACCGCTTTGATCTGTGGGAGCAGGGCACTGAACGGGACACAATTAACGCCGCCGTCGACAGAATGCTTCGCGATCTGGACGGTCGGGTTTAACCGGCCCTGCAAGACGACGGAGAGCCCCCAGCCCCCCGGCAAGGTGGACTCTCCGTCCGCCGGCTGGAATCACCCGCTTCCAGTCTCACACGACTAAGACAAGTGCAGTTTGAAGAAGGTTGCTTCAAACTAAATGGCCAGTTCCCAAACGTTAGTAATCACACTTCATGACCAAGGTTTAGGAAGTGAATGAGCGGCGAGTGCCCGCTGATAGACTTCGAGAGTGCGCGCGGCCATCGCGCTGGCGGTAAACTGTGCGCGCCATAGACGTTGTCCCGCGCTGCCCGAAGCAACGCGCAATGCGGGGTCCGCGATCAGGCGAGCCAACGCATTTCGCAGGGAGGCGACGTCTCCGTGGCGGACGAGCAGGCCCGTCTCGTTGTGATGTACAGACTCGGAGACGCCGCCCACATTGGTAGCCACCACAGGCAGACCGGCGCGCATGGCCTCGAGGATGCTGATGGGTAAGGCCTCGAAGTGGGTCGCTAGCACGAAGATCTGCGCTTCCATCAGCCAACGGTTTACATCGGTTCCTGGCGGCAATATGCGGACCCGGCCGCCAAGATGGAGCGCGTCTACTTGCGCGACCACGCGCGGCTCCAGGTCCCCAGCTCCTATCAGCAGCAAATTCCATTCCATGCACAGCAAGCCAGAGAGCGCCTGCAGGAGCGTAGCGTGATCCTTTTGCGGTGCGAAGCGCGCCACCATCACGATCAACGGCGGTTGCGCATCGATCGGCCGGGCGCGGGTCAAGGGAACCTCCGCTATCCCGTTACGCACCACCTCCAGCGTTTTTGCCGGGCACACACGCAATTGCTGTGCATACTCCCGCTCGAACTCACACACGTTGATGACGCACGTGCCGAGCCGGCCGGCGAGATATTCGGCGCCGCAGAAAAGCGGATTCGGTTGGAGCGACGTGCGATCGAACATAGACCATCCATGCGGGGTAAAGACACTGGGGATCTTATGCAGCCGTGCAGCCGCACGTCCCAGAGAACCAGCCTTCGCTGTATGCGCACATACCAGGTCCGGCTTGAGCTGGCGCAGGGCGTACCATAGCTGGACGAACGCCGCCAGATCGAGGTGCGGCCGCAACGGGCGAACCAGGCTCCTCACCTGCAACCATGGGACCCCTGCCTGCCGGAGCTGTTCGGTAAAAATGCCGGGCGCTCCCGTCATTACGGTTACTTCATGGCCAAGCTTGCGCAGCTCCAGCGAGAGCTCGCGCACATGACTCTGCGCCCCGCCGAGAACGTCGCCACGGGTAAGCACGTGAACAATCTTCATGCGCGTCCCTGCTTGTTTCTTGTTCTGCGTAACAGCGACAATGGGCGGAAGGTCTCGCTCGTCGGGCAGCCGTACCAGGCTGAGAGTAGATTAAACAGTTGACGCCACTCCGAAACCTCTGCTGCAGTGGGCGCCTTAGCGGCCTGATGCCCAAAGCGACATTCAATGCCCCCAAGCAGAGCGATGCAATTGGCCACAAGCCTGGTCCCGGATATCACCAGAAGATGCAGCTTCTGCCAACTGCTGCCCACCGCGCCGGGCTGCCGGCAAACGTATTCGATGTGCAGCAGCTTGTACCGTAAAAGCTTCTTGAGCGTGATCCGCTCCCGCCGGTATCCCAGGAGAACCCGGGGCAGGTTGGCGAAGTGGCTAAGCTTGTAGCTGCGCAGCAGCAGTTCCTGATCCTGTGCCAGCCAGGCACTTTCCTCGTATCGCCAACGGCGAAACCACTCTGTGCGCCCCATCCAAAGCGGGTGCCATAAGGGAAATCCCCGGAAAGGAGAGCGAGTGATGCCTTCATGATCCAGAGCTGGGCTGAAGCGCCACAACGGGCGGCCGTGTCTCCCGAAGACCATGGCGCCGCCGCTGCACAGGTCGACCTGGGGATGAGTTCCCAGGAAAGCCAGCTGATGCGCCAGCCGGTCCGGATAGGCGATATCGTCGGCATCCATTCTGGCCAGGTACTGGCCGCGTGCCCGATCGATACATTCGTTCAGGCGCGCCGCGAGCCGCCGCCGCTGCCCGTCAGCCCAGCAGATTATGCGCGGGTCATCGAAGCTACGCGCAATTGCCAGGCCCTGATCGTCTGAACCGTCGTCGCAGAGTAGCAGCTCAAAGTTGTCGTAGCTCTGATTCAGGAGCGAGCGAATGGATAATTCCAGGGTGGCCGCACTATTGTAAAAGGGCATAGCAATGGTAATGACAGGGTTTGGCATTGGATCCTAGATAGGGTTCGGGAGGGAGTGACCCCGGGGCAGCGTTCCCCCCAGGGACTGAAAGAGGGCGGCATACTGCCGAGCTAACCGGTGCAGGCTAAAACGTTCCTCGACCACGGCGCGGCCGGCGGCGCCCATGCTGCGGCGCAGGTTGGCATTGTCGAGAAGGTTGGTGAGTGCGTCGACCCACTCCCGCTCACAACCGGCGCTCAGGCCCACCTCGCCCAGGGCAAGCACCTCACGATTCATTCCTGCGGCAGTGACCACAACCGGCAGGCCGGCGGCCATATAGCACAGCATTTTGTAACTGCATTTACCGTTGCACCAGTCGGTGTCGGCCAGGGGCATCAACCCGATGGACATGCGGTCGAATGCGGCTTGTTCGGTCCGCGGGGTCCAGCGTTCGAACTCGATGCGCGATTCCGGAAGCAGCTTGAATTGTGGTGGCCGATCGGCGACGATGAGCAGCTTCGCGTGGGGGCAGTGTTGTAAGACCTTCAGCAGTGCTCGCTCGATCG
Organism: uncultured Acidobacteriaceae bacterium; assembly: GCA_963717225.1. Taxonomy (GTDB): domain Bacteria; phylum Acidobacteriota; class Terriglobia; order Terriglobales; family Acidobacteriaceae; genus PALSA-350. The sequence goes on from CAVQWB010000050.1 coordinate 669,454, forward strand.
CATAGAGGAAGGGAAAGTTGCCGCTGGTGCCGGTCCACCCCATAACCAGGGCGGGGGTGTCGCCGGCGCCATCAGCGGAAGGAGCCCGATGCGGCCGATACCAGGCAGTGTTGACGGCGGTGGGAATAACGGTCACGTTCGCGTTCCAACGGGAGAAATGGTTGGCCAGAAAGTCGTTGCCGCACACGACCAGGTCGCTATCCTTGGCCAGGCACCGGGCGCGGTGGCCGCCTGTATTCAGCCAAACCGCATCATCTACGTCGAGAACGATCGGGCGCTTGGCCATTCCCTGGAGAGGGGTGAAGGCGGGGAGCAACTGGCGGGATATCCAGGTCACGTCGGCTTTCCACGAGCAAGTGAGCGTCGCGGTGCGCGCCGCCGCGGTGCCTGCCATCCAGAAGGGGCGGAGAGCGAACTGCTGCGGCATTATGTTTCCCCAAGGGAGCGGGTACTCGCGCACATCGATGCCCAGCCGATTGAGTGGGCCTATGTATTGGCGCACGCGCGCCCTGGCGCTGGGCACCATCACTCCGCCGGTGTAGGCTGCTATGCGCACGGCTGAGCCTCCGGCTCCTCCACGCTCGTCCAGCGGGCACGAGCGTGGTGAGTGATGCTGGGAGCGAAGTAGACCAGAGTAGAGACGCCACCCGCCTTGATCCAAAACATGATTTGAGCGAAATATTCTTCGGAGAAGATGGTCATCACCGTGGCATAGACGAACGCTCCCAGGGTGAACACTGCCCAACATTCGCCATGGATCGCGCAACGGTAAACATAGGCACTTAGAAAGCCCACCAGGAACATCAGCCCAATCACTCCGGTCATGCCGCCATGATCCATGTAGTAGGGCAGGAACGCGGTATAGACGTTGGTTGTCTGGCTGGGCGAGATTTTTGTGTATTCAAGATTCCGGTCGCGTTCCGAATAAGTGGCGCCGAATCGATTCAGGATTCGCTTGGCGAATTTCCCCAGATCCCAACCGTATCTGAGCTCAGGATTTTGCCGATTCTGGTCAAAGGCTATGATGCCGCCCAGCCAGTAGGTGCCAAATCCTTCTGCGACATAGGGAAGATTGTCAACCAGAGAGGCGGCCGGATCAGCGCCGTACTTGCTCATGGAAATCTGGCCCACCGAGAAGACCGTGAGAAACACCAGACCCATGATTCCCAGCAGCCGCAAGGGCGCGGCGCCCCTTCTGAGCCAGAGAATGACAATCGAGCTGATGAGCAGCAGGAGTACTTCGGAGCGAGCGCCATTCAATAGTTGATATCCCCCAGCCAGCAGGACGAGGGAGAGGGTGCGGCCTTTCCGCCTGCCGGTATCTGCGTACTCGTACACGGCGATGAGAGCAATGATGGTCAGAAATGGCAGAATGAACGACTCGATAGAAAGGGCTTCCTGGCCAGATATGTGCGCCTTACTCGTGGCGATACGGATTTGTCTCCACAGGCTTTCCCGCGGCGCAATGATTTCGCTCAATTGTTTGAAATACAGGTATGAGAAGGGGATGTTCAGCCAGAAACCTATGACTGCCACGGTCAGCCATCGCTCGATCTGCCTATGCCGCCTCGCCCGCACGTTGGCAAGCATCCCCCTCTTGCAGAAAGGCGCGATCACCGCACAGATGCCTCCGAGAGAGAAGGCCAGAACGCCGGCCAATACGATTTCGTTAGCCGTGTTGGTGAGGGGGAAATAAATATCTCCGCACACCCATATCGCAAAGAGCGTGATGGTCCAGACGATCGCCAACGATGCCGGCGGAAAGAGAACCGAGCGCCCATAGCGGTACATCGCCAGGCTCCACAACGCGAGCAGTGCAACCGTAACCGGCAGTGTCATTCTGCCCTCCCTGTCATGATCGGGGCTTTACCGGCTGCGGAAAGAGTTCTCTCCACGAAGGGCACGGCTTTACAGGTTGCGGAAAAAACTTCGACGAAGGGCACGGCTTCAGCCGTGCCGTAGAGTTCTAAGCTATACGCGGCTTTAGCCGCTGAGGTACGGCTTTTTGCTGGCGTTTCCAAGCGACTGAGCGCGCGAGGAATGACAAAAAAGCGTACCCCAGGGGCTAAAGCCCTCATCCATTCGATTCTTGTACGGCACGGCTGAAGCCGTGCCCTTCGTACAAAGCATTTTTTCGCAGCCTCTTCAGCCGTGCCGAAAATCTCATTTAAGCTACGGGGCTTTAGCCGCTGGGGTACGCTTTTTCTCGCTTGCAGGTCGTAGCCATTCATTGTTGGGTCCTCTAATGCGGAAAAAAGATGTACCTCAGGAGCCAAAGAGCGTGTGTGAGAACTCGTTTTTTGAAGGGTACGGGCTTCAGCCCGTACGTTAACTACCTAACATATGGGCTTTAGCCCCTGAGGGAATTTCTTGTGCTCGCTTAAGCAGCCCTCAGCGGCTGAAGCCGATTCATCTTGACTGCTAAACGTTCGGCCTAAAGGCCGTACCCTTCAAAAAGTGCGTTCTCACCCTCTAAAGCCCGCACCCACGCCAGCTCCGTGCTCTTCGTGCAGAGAGTTCTTTCCTAGCCTCCAAAGCCCAGCCCGGTTTCGGGCGCTTTATGGCACGACCAGAGTCGTGCCTGATAAAAACGATGTGAGTGTCGAACGCATCTTCTATTCCGCAGATTTCCGTAATGCAGAAACCAGCTAGGAGCTGCCGAGCGTGGTGTAGTAACGCTCGTAGGCTTTGTAGGTGACGTCGGTGGCGATGGCGGACTGATTTAACACAATGCCGGCGACCGATACATTCACCCGGCGAAGAGTCTCTACGGCTCCTCTGAGCGCCTTCATCGGAGTCTGCCCACTACGCACAGCGAGCACAGTTACTTCTGCCGCTGCGGCCAGGTCCAGAGTCTCAGCGCAACCCAGCAACGGGGGTGAATCCAGAACGACCAGGTCGAACTCTTGAATGGCCTGGGTCAGGATTCCCCGCATCTGTGGTCCGATCAGCGCCAGTGACAGGGGCATCGGCAAGCCGGAGCCGAGAATGGAAAGATTGGGACGACCGGGGACGGGACGAGTGGCCAGGCTCCAATGACTTCTGTGTGCAAGTACCTCCGCCAACCCGGCATCGGGTTCCAGCCGTATAAGCTTTTCGATTGTCGGTTGGCGCAGGTCGGCGTCGATCAACAGCGTGCGTTTGCCTTGTTCCGCGTTCGCCATGGCGAGAGAGAGTGCGACCGTCGATTTACCTTCGCCCGGCAAAGCGCTGGTAATCAGGACGCTTTTGGGCACATTGCCCTGGACGGAGAGCATTAGATAACCCCGCAGGTGGCGCATGCCCTCGTCAAAGAAGCCGCCCCGCAGCCCGCGCCAACGACTGCCTGCGATGCACAACCCATCCGGCCCGACAGCGAGCCGAAGCTGCATATCGGCCACCTGGGGCAGGGAGCAGACAACGGGTATGCCAAGCGCCTCTTCCACCGCCTCGGCCTCTTTCGCCGTCACGTCCGTCAATTCCACTGAGATTACATAAGCGGCACACGAAAAGACGAAAAAGGCCATGGAAACCCCAACAATCAACGGCCAGTTGGGAAAGATCGGCCGGGCAGCCGGGCGGGCCGAATCCGCCAGCCGGATAATGTTGTTTTGCAATTCGGAATTGATGCCCGACTGCTTGATCTTGGCAAACAAATCTTCATAGACCCGCTCGGCGGTATCTGCTTCGTGCTTGAGTTGCAGATAATCAAAGGATTGCGCGGTCAGGTCGTCAACTTGTTGCTTGGTTTCGGCAACCGCAGCGGAGAGCATTCGCTCGCGTACCAGCGACTGGCGGTAGTCCACGCCTATGCGGTTGGAAACATTCTGGCGGCTTTCATCGAGCGACGCGCGGGCTTCGTCTACTTCGGCCGCTGCCTTGCGGTATTCCGGATGCTGATCTCCATACGTCGCAGCCACCATTGCCAGATTAGCTTTGGCTACTTTCAGCCTCTCGACATCCCGGGTGAGATCGCTTGATTGAGCGGAGACCTCGACCTCCGGCAGGGAACCATCTTTTGCTTCGCGGAAGACCGCTTCTTTGGCGATACGATCTGCTTGCGCAAGACTATTCTCGGTATTCAGCGCCTGGAGCCTGGCGACCAGCACGCTGGTCTTCTGCTCCGGGTCAGCGGTTCCGAGTTCTCGCTGGTAGACCATCAAAGCCCCGTGCGTCGACTCCATTTTTCCCTTCAGGTCGACAAGCTGCCGCTCCATTGAGGAGGTGAGACGTCCAGCTTCCTTGATGCGAGTCTCGAAAATATTTCGCAGGTAGGAATCGGCGATGGCGTTCGCCGCATCTGCCGCCACCTGGGGATTTCGATCGCGATAAGTAATGGTCAACAGGTAGGTGTTGGGCCTGCGTTCGATTCTGAGATGTTTCAGGTGGATGGGCGCATTCCTGATGGCATTTTCCTTTTCGGGCGGGTAATGCCAAAACCAATAGCGTCGAAATTGGCGCTCCCGTTGCAGCAGGTTGTAGCGCTCGGCTACGGGGCGCAAGATCGTATCGGCCTGCAGCAGGCTTTGTTGCGTGGCCATAAACTGATCGTCACCCGTTGTCAGGAGACGACTATCGCCTATCGTCTCCGGCGCCGCTTGCCGATCGATGGCGATGGTTGCGGAGCCCACGCTGATGGGGGGCAACAGCGTACACGCGAGGACGACCAGGACAGTGAGCGCTGTGCTGAGCAGCAGGATCATTGGTCCGCGGCGACGTAGTATTCCCGCGTAAAAACTAAGTGGGCGCTGGGATTCACCGGGATCGCTCAGCCTGAGGTGAGGTTTGGGTATGGCAATCGAACCGGCCATGCGATCAGCTCCGATCTGGTAAGTAGCTGGAGAGCAAGTTGTCTATTTGTGAGGCGCTGCATGACAGCGTCCCCAAGCATGGTGTGGGTCAGGGTTAGTGAGCCCAGATGGCAGCCGACACAGCCGTGTTGCCCATGCCCGTAACATGGTTCAACACACTCACGCTGGCCTTCAGTTTGCCATTGGTCGGAACGTAGAGAATGTCGTTTGCGGCAAGCTTCACATCCTGGGTCTTTCGATCCAGAATGCGTCGCAGCGGAACTTCTATTTCTGTTTTCTGCGCACTGCCCGGCTGCTCGCGGTAGATATAGGCCTTGTTAAGGCTGAATGAGTCAAGGCCGCCGCTGAGGGCCAGCAATTGGAGCACGGTGGTGTCCTGCAGATTTTGGAAGGGAAAGGCTCCCGGCCGCTTTACGTTTCCCACCACAAAGACCCGCTCGCATTGGGGCACGCGAATCTGCGCGCCTGCCAGTATCGGGATGTTCAACTCCGGGTGCAAACCGTCGAAGAGTTGGCGGACAGACAATCGCCGGATGCTCCCGTTTGCCTGCTCCACGATAATCTCCGGGCCGGCCTCAGGCAGCAGGCCACCGGCCTGGCTGAGCGCACCCAATAGGCGCAGGTTTCCTGTCTCCTGAATGGTGGTGGGCGTCTTGACGGCGCCGGCGATGGTGACGTCGCGACTACGGTACTCGACCACGGAGACATCGACAATGGGATTTACCAGCAGATGTTGCGTTCGAAGGGCGGTCGCGATCTCATTGCGCAGCGCGTCCGGCATCAATCCTTCCGCGTGTAATGGAGTTCGCATCAACGGCAGGTTCAGATTTCCCTGCTTGTCGACCCGGAAGGATTGCGAAAGTTCCGGCGAATCAGAGACGGTCAAACGCAAAAGGTCGGAGACGCCAATGGGCTGAAAAGGCAAATTGGCGCCCCCGATGGCTACAGGCGTTGCAGGGAAAGCTGGCCCGGGTGAGGGGGACGACAAACGTTGTGCCATGCTGGCGATAGAGATCAAGGCCGGAACAACCGCTATTGCCATACCAAGTTTTCTCATGGGTCACGCTTGTTATTGCGCAGAGTAGAGGGCAGGGATTAAACGAAAGCACAGCCGATGATTAAATTCATCTCACCCGTGTGTGCAAAACTGCTTTACGGGCGGTAGCCTATGACCCTCGCCGGCACACCGGCGGAGATGGACATAGGAGGCAGATCGCCGGTGACCACGGCTCCGGCGCCCACAACAGCACCTTCACCGATAGAGACTCCCGCTGTCACCACGGCGTTGGCGCCAAGCCATACGTCATTGCCGATGCTGATGGGAGCATCCTGTCCGGGTTGATTGCGAATCAGATCCCCACGGGCTATGCCGTGATTGGAAGAGAAAATCGACACGCAAGGGCCGAGAAGCACGTTGTTCCCGATCGTGATTGGGCCCGCGGGAGACGCCCATACGGAACAAAGATGATTGATAAAGGAATGGTCACCAATCTGGATCATCTCCGGGTACTTGAAGAATGCCGTTGGAGAAATCTTCACTCCCCTGCCCAGCCGTTTCAGTCTTGCCTTACGCACGTAATTACCGCCGGTGATAAAGGCCAACAGGTAGAGCCAACCTCTCACTGCCTCTGCGATCGATCGGATCACCCTTCCCACTTCGAAGAACAGCCCTGGGGCCTCACGGCAGGCCCCACGGCTTGCCCCACGGCTTGCCGGGGCAGGCGGGGCAGGCGGGGCGGGCTGGCGGTCGAAGCCTGGTATCCCTGTATCAGGCTGCGCTGTACCAGGCTGCCCTATGCCAGGCTGTCGAAGATAACCGAGCGCGCGAGCGTGCCTCACCATGCAACCGTGGCGATTGCATTGCCTGGCAGAGAGACAGAGATCTCCTGCCCCGCATGGACAACGCGAAAATCCTTGCCCTCTCCTGGATTGGTGATCACCAAAGCAAAACCACCGTCGGGGTTTTGCACGGCTAAGTGGCGCAGGCCGGGTGCATCGCTCCAACTGCCGATGCGAATGCTATCCCGCTGCAAGTGTTGCGAAAAATGACGGAGCGCGTGGCATTGACCACTTTTCAAAAGGCTGCCGTCCTCCCGGAGTGTTACCAAACCACCGCAAGTGTAGGGTCCCAGGTTCGGTTTGCCGTGGGAATCGAGCATCAAGTTCCATGTAATCGCGCAGCGGCACCAGTTCTCGAGGGCATCGGTCAAGATTCCGCCCCACTTCGCCCAATCCCTGGCGTACTCCGGATCGTCGATAAAGCCACCCCCTTCGGTCCAGTAGAAGGGGATTTCGGGGTGCTTCTGGTGCAGAATGCTCATTTGGTCCGGTGTGCCCACATACCCATGCCACGCTACACCGTCCGAATAGCTGGCCAATTGCCTATCCTCAAGTTGCCAGGCCACTCGCTCATACAAATTGTAGTTGTGATCGAGCAACCAGATCTGGGTTTGATGGTGCTTCGCTCGCAGCCGTGGGCCCAGGTGATCGCGGACAAAAGTTGCTTCCAGCTCAGCGGGCCAGCGACAGGCCGGCATGCGTCCATCCTGACTGGCCTCGACCTCATTCTGAGAGGAGATGGCGTGGATCGGCACCCCGGCCTCGGCATAGCCTTGTAGAAATTTCTCCAGGTAGCGGGAATAGACGTCGAGAAATTCTTCTGACATCCAGCCGCCCAACATGGATCCGTTACAAAACTCCCACAAAGAATGGGTGTATGGGTCGAGATAGTTTTCCTTCGTCCGTCCGCCAAAGGTTGTTCCATAGGTCTTCATCCACCCCGGAGGGCTCCAGGGGCTGGCCATAAGAAAAAGATTGGGGTTGATCCCCCGGATCTCGCGCAGTATGGGCAGGATATACGCCTCATCATGCTTAAGGCTGAAGTGGTCCAGGTTCATGTCGCCAGCCACATCGTCATAGCAATAGACGCTGCGAGCGTAGTCACTCGCGCCGACGCAACAGCGGCCCATGCTCAGGTTCATCTGCTGGGGCGAATACATCTCCGTCAGGACAGCATGGCGGGCGGCTGCCGGCATACCGCTCAAGAGGAAGCAGGCGGCTTCGGTGAACGCCGCGCCAAAGCCGAGGATAGGCTGATACTGCCGTGTGCTGTCGATCTGGATAGAGGCCCCAGGCACCGGGGCTGTAGGCCTGGTCCAAAACAGGGGAGGACGGGCCGTATGCTTTTCGACGGCATCCGTAACGTAGAGGATGGCGGACCTCTCCGCACGCTGGGATCTCAGGCGACGGGGCAATAAGGCAAACAGGGAGGATGAGGCCGCGCGGCGAAGAAAGGCGCGCCGATTCAGCAACAACGGAATCAAGCCACCGAGCGCGACCCAGGGTCTAGGCATAGCTGAAGATTGCTAAGGCGTAGCCTAATGCTCGACCCTAAACAAGAATTGAGCTCGAGATTAACTATTTCTCACATTATCCTGATCAGGATTGGAGGTAACATGCAGTATCCGGCCGTTGCCGCAACAGATATCGTATCTAGAAAAATGTAGAGTTTCTACATTTCAGGAACGAAGGGTAGGTATTTCAACTGAGTTTGGCTTTGTATCAGGGCACGACTTTAGTCGGGCCATAAAAGGTTGAAAGAGAATTGGGCTTTAGCCCCTGCTATGGCGCATCCTGCACGCAATGCCTCTCCGAAAACGATTCTGAGCAGTAGACGGGCAAAAGCGCAGGGGCTAAAGCCCTCTTTTTATTGGACCCTAACGGCCCGACTAAAGTCGTGCCCTGATACAAAGCCAAACTCAGTTGAGATACCTGCGCTTCGTTCCTAAAATGTAAGAAACTCCACAGAAAAATAACTTCGCCTTATCATTCGTCGGATAAGTTGCAGTACTTAAATCTTCGTGCGCTGATGTTTACGTTACATCGGTAATGCACATCAAAGGTCATTGCGGCGGGCATGGCCGCATACGACATTGGCTTTAGATTGTAATTCTGCGCACAACTCGTCTGATAGGCGAGATGACTGTAAAGGGCGGCGTTTGCTCGGTGCGCTCAGCTTTGAGTGACCCTCCAATACACATGCGTCAGATAGGAACATTTTGTGGAGGCTCAATGAAAAGGATATGGGTGCTCGCTGTTTTGAGCATGGGCATACCGGCGCAGGCCACGACTTATACGGTTAGTGCCGGCGCCAGCGCAGCCACCATTCAGGAAATTGTCAACACCGCCAGCTCAGGACCGGGCAATACCGTCATGTTCTCCGCGGGTTCTTACAGCCTGGCATCCACAGTGAGGCTGCCATGTTCCAATGGCACGGTTTACACCGGGCCAAATGTGGGTGTGGTCACGCAGGCCAACAGGCCGGTCGCGGTCCTGACGAACGTAGTGACCACTAACTACGCCCTGCAGGTGAACAGCAACGGTACCTCGTTCACCGGGGGCCAGGGATGCACGATCCAGTATCTGTGTTTCTCCGGTACGCAAGGAGGCATTTACATTACCCATCCCGCCTCGGGGATTATCATCCAGTACAACTATTTCACGTTAAACGATCCACCGGTGGGTGGCGGCCAGTCGCGAGAGGCAATTTATCTCGATGGTTATCAAAACTTAGGTCCTGATCCTGCCACGGGTGAATCCTACATAACCATCGTATGGAATGTCTTCTACGACAATTGCCGCAGGATCAACGCGGAAGGCGGCGGTAATGGCAATGTCGACTCGGGCGGGTATTGTGCCGCGACCCTGGTGATGGCGTTCAATAATCACCTGGTCTGGAGTAACAACACGGTGAACCTGATAGAAGAGGGACTCAAATTAGTCGAAGAGAGCAGCGCACTGCAACAGACAAGCCTGAACGCGGATGTTGAAAATAACAATCTGCAAGGCAACTCCCGGATCATGATTGAGTCACAGCAGGATACAAACGGCGTAGGCGTGTATAGCCACAATGCTTTTTACCAGCCGAACAATCCAAACAACGGCACGTTCGAATTATCGATACCAGAGTGGACCCCGTCGATATCTCCAACCCATGTAGCTGACGACAACGTATATATCGGCAATGTCCCGATCACAGGGGAAACCGGCAGTGGGGCTCACTATGGCATTGGTTTGGAGCTGGGTGGCGCAGGCAGCATAGCTACAAATAGCCTGTATCAGGGCGGGAATGGACCCCAGACGTGCGGCGCCGGTCAGTGGTGTACTGGTTGGGGAATCATGGTGGGAGGGTCGTTCACGAGCGCCACGATCAGCGGCAATTACCTCTCTGGCACCGACGCATGGCATGGTACAGCGAGCGATCTTACCAGAGCGGTGAATTATGAGGGTAGTGCTACTAAGTCGAATGCGGGAATGGTCTTAAGTTCTAACACGGTGGTTCAGACCAGCACGACCATCCCGATCGCGCCCCCCGTCATTTCTGCAGCGAATGGTTCCGGGGGATCCACGATAACGATCAGTGACAGCGACACCAAGCATGGACTCACTTTCTTCTACACTACCGACGGCAGCGTGCCCGCGATCTTTCCCCCCGGCGGTGCAGCGGGCAGCACACATGTCTACACCGCACCGTTTACGGTTCCGGCCGGAACTGCGGTAAAGGCGATCGCCTCATGGGGAAAGGGCGCTAATCAGGGTATTGTGTTTCCTTCGTTCGGTTACGTTCCCAGCAGCGTCACGACGCTCGGCGGCGCCTCAGCGTTGGCGAGAAAGACCCTGGTAAGCGCGTATCTGCATGGCAATGGCAACATGAATACCATGGCGAGAGGGGGAACGCTTCAGTTCACCGCATATGGGGTTTACTCGGATGGGTCGGTGGGCCTTTTGCCGGATTCGGCAGGGAACGCGGTGAACGCCTGGAACACCAGCAACCATGCAATCGCCAAGGTGAGCACCGGTGGCCGTGTTACCGCGGTGGCGGCGGGGAAGGTGAACGTACAGGCGACGATCGGCAACCTCAAATCATCAGTCTGGACGGTGACGGTCAACGGCCCCCCGGCCCTCTCTCCTTCTGCCGCGGCAGCTCCTACCGCCGCCCGGGTCAGCCACGGGGCCGGTGCTGCAGTCTCCGAGGGGTCTGCTTCCCCTGCCGCCGGGGCCGCTCTTTCTGCGGCCGCTCCCGACGCTGCGGCCACTGCTCCTCTCGAGCCAGCCCCCGCTGCCGCTCCTACCGATTCAGCTCCTGCCGTAGCCGCGGATGGCGGCCCCCAGATTTCGATTGCCGGTCCAGCACCGGCCGCTCCCGGGAAGGCACAGCCAGATGCGTTTCTCGGCCCCTTCTGGAGAATAGTGTCTCCCGCTGGTGGCTCGGCCTCCATCTCGAACTCACATCTGTTCATTGGTGTTCCGGGAGGAAGCAACCACGACGCTCTGCTTTCGTCGAACCAGGCTGTACGTGTGTTGCAGACGATCGGCAATGCGAATTACGATGTGGCCATCAAGATAGATTCGCCACTCTTTGCTGGAGATGCGAACACCAGCCAGGGGCTCATGGTGCAATCCGACAGCCAGAACTTTATCACCTTCGCGCTGGAGACAGATGGAAGCAAAATCGGCCTCAGTGCGCACACCGTTACCAACGGGGTCGCAACCACGGTGCTGCAGGATGGTGACCTAAGTCAATACCAGAATCCAATGTATCTGCGCCTGGCGAGAAACAATAGTAATTATGTAGCTTTTTACTCGACCGACGGAATTAGCTGGACGCAGGCGGCTACCTTCACGGACACAAAGATTATGACCGGGATAGGCCCCTTCGCCGGAAACCACAACGACACCCCTGCCAACGCTGTTCCTGTGGTTATGTCAGTCAACTGGTTTGACGTGCAGCAGTGAATGGATGGGGTGCCCCTGTTCAACATTTGAAAGAGGATGGACAGGTCGAAATCTGCGGAACCCGCGAATTTTTCGGGAGGCCACCGCGCTGGTGCTTTGTATCAGGGCCCGACTTCAGTCGGGCCGATGAGGCGCCCGACAAAGATCTGGGCTTTAGCCCCTGTGCTTTTTCTTTGCCAGGTAAGCGCAGTGGAGAGATCTGCGGTTTCTTCTCCAGTTCTCATGCAAACTCTAAAGCCCCTGAGGGCATCTCTTGTGCTCGTTTAAGCAGCCCTCAGCGGCTGAAGCCGATCTATCTTGACTGCTAAACGTACGGCCTAAAGGCCGTACCCTTCGAAAAGCGGGTTCTCACATACCCTCTAAAGCCCGATTCTTTTCAACAAACCAAACTAAGTTGAAATACCTACCCTTCGTACCTGAAATGTATGAACTCCAGCCCTTGCCGCTGTGATCGGCGAGCCATTTCCAGTTAATCCACTCATGTTTAACACCTGCGCGTCTTAGCCGGCGTCGTAACTCCAGTAATACACAGCATTGGTAATTGCCGCTGCACCCACCAAAGAACGATGGTGAGCACAGATGGCGGAGCTATCTCCTGTGCTTCGCCGCCGGCTCGTCGAACTTCCGGAGGCAAGGTTAATGTGTCGAAATCGAAACGCATGTCTGGTCATTCTTATTTCCTCATTCACCTTCTTGTTGGCCACGCACTGCGCCCGTGCAGGCGCCCCGGTTTCTGACCCGGGGGCTCCCATGGCAAGCAGTTTCCCTGGTCCGTTGTGGGAAGTGGTCACGCCCAATGGGGGCTCAGCCTCAGTCGCGAACGCGCATCTGACGTTGACGGTTCCAGGAGGCAGCAATCATGACACGCTGCTTCCTACGAATCAGGCGGTTCGCGTGGTGCAGCCGATCGGCAATGAGGACTTCGATATCTCGATCAAGATCGATTCGCCGATCGTCGCGACGGATGCGAATACAAGTCAGGGTCTTATGGTGCTTGCCGATGCTCAGGACTTCATTACTTTTGCATTGGTGACCGATGGAACCAATATCTCGCTCACCGCTCACAAGGTCAGCGCTGGAGTTGCAGCCACGGTGTTCAACCAGGCCAGCTTCAACGAGTATCACAACCCCATTTGTCTGCGCCTTAGCAGGACCGGTAGCACCTACACCGCCTACTATTCCGTCGACGGTGTGGTCTGGGTCCAGGCGACCAGCTTTGTCGACACCAGGATACCGACTTCGATTGGTCCTTTCGCCGGCAATTACAACAGCACGCCCGCGAAAGCCGTTCCGGTGGTCATGGCCATCAACTGGTTCGACGTCCTGTGAGGGACGCCGGGGAGCTACGCCCTTTGCCATTTCACACAATTTCCATCTCCCACATTAACGAAACAAAGTTAAGAGAGGGTCCAGTCATGCTTAGAAAGAAAATTCTTGTTGTCGATGACGACCCCGATATACGGTTAAGTCTCCAACTGCGCCTTACTGCCAACCATTACGATGTGATTTCCGCGTCCGACGGAGTAGCGAGTATCGCCGAAGCGCGGAAACATGTGCCGGACCTGATGATTCTGGATCTTGGGCTGCCCGCCGGTGACGGCTTCAGTGTTCTGGAAAGGCTCAAGGTAAACGAGAAATTGTCCTCAATCCCGGTGATCGTCCTGTCGGGGCGCGACCGCGTCGGCAACTGGGATCGTGTGCTTAAGGCGGGGGCGAAGACCTTCCTGCAAAAGCCCGTGGCGAACGATAAGCTTCTGGCGGTGGTTCGCTTAGTTCTTGCCGAACAGGACCACGCCGAGAGTGGGGTCTACGATTTAGCCGCGCCGCAGAACTGAACCCTGGAAGAAATGGCGGAAAAAGCGCCCGCATTTCTGTTGGCCCTATGCAATTGGGGATATCAGCTAGCCGCCCGATTTCCTCGGCAAGGTTCCTGTTTCTCATCCTTTTCTTTCCGTAGCCGGAGATGCAGTGCTTTAATAGTGCTGGCCTCCGGCCTGGCATGACCGTGCCCTTGGAAAGGAACTGCAGATACCATGAAGATCCGAGTATCCGCTCTTTGCACTCTACTACTTGTTGTTGCGGCGCCGTTGATGGCACAGCAAGTTTCCGTCAACTACGTTAAAACCCAGGATTTCTCCAAGTTCCACACCTACGCGTGGGGAGAAGAGAACGCCAACCAAATTCGCAACTCAATTCTGGCCCAGGTTGCCAAGACAGATATCGAAAACGCAATGCAGAGCAAAGGGCTGACCAAGGTCCAGAAAACGGAGAACCCGGACCTGATCCTGGTGGCGAGCGGCGGTTCGAAGCAGCAGACCTCCTACAGCGCCTGGGGCGCAGGTCCGCGCTTTGGAGGGATGGGCACGATCACTCCGCAACAAAGTACAGCGGGAACGCTGATCGTGAACCTATATGACGCGAAAGCCAAGCAACTCGTTTGGCGGGGCATTGCTCAGGGCACGCTGAGCAATAGTGGCGACAAGAACCAGAACCTGGTTCACAAAGCGGTAGAGAAGATGTTCAAGAAATACCCGAAGACATAATCGTTTGACCTCGGCGCTGGAGATAAATTTGTTTCATTTTCATCTGCGAACAATGGTGCGGCTTCGTGGGGTGCGGCTTTGCGGCCTGGCCGTGGTTCTGGTGCTGGGTGCGCCGGCCCGGGGGCAGGAAACTCGGCTGGTGCTGGACCGCGGCGGCAGCACCATTGTTCTCGAACCTTACGCGCCCAACATCATTCGCGTGACCCTCAGTCTGCTCAAGGAGCCGGCGCTTGCTCCCCCGGGCTACGGTTTTACGGCCGCGGCGTCGGCTGACGGCTGGAGCCATCAGCAAACCGAGCGGGGAGATGTATACCAGTCCGAACGGCTGACGGTGACGGTTGCTGCCGGCCGGCTCGGCGGGAAGCCGTTGCCCACCAGATTGGATATCGCGAAGTATTTCAACGGCTCGACTCCCGGAGCGCACATTACCTTCAACACGGCGGAAGGAACCAGGCTGCTCGACATGCAAGGGTGGGCGATGGCCGTACCCAACCATAAAGACGGTACCGCCGGCATTGTCAACGATAAGCGGCCCGGGGATGCAGCCTTCTACCAGGTGGGCGCTACCTTTGCTTCGCCTGATGACGAGCACTATTACGGCCTGGGCCAGAACCAGGAGGGCTTTCTGGATCATCGCGGCCACACGGTTGAGTGCTGGAACAACTACACCGCGACCGGGGGACCTACTTTCTGCGTGCCTCTGCTAGTCACCAACAAAGGCTACGGCGTGCTCTGGGACAATCCCTCGCAGACCACGATCCAGCCGGGTTTCAACGAGCAGACCCGGTGGACTTCGCAGGTGGGCGACCGGGTGTCGTTCTTCGTCATTGCGGGCAGCAAGACAGACGAAATCTATGCCGGCTACCGGCTGCTTACAGGCTCTACGCCGATGCTGCCCAAAGCTGCCTACGGATTTATCCAATGTAAGCAGCGCTACAGCACGCAGGCTGAGGTGCTGGCTGTGGCCAAAGGATATCGTGAGCGCCACTTGCCGGCCGATGTCATCGTGGTGGATTGGTTCTACTACTCGAAGATGGGGCAGATGGATATGGTTCCCGCCAACTGGCCGGATCCGGTTGCGATGAACAAGCAACTGCACGCCATGGGCTTCGAGACCATGATCAGCGTGTGGCCCCGGTTCGAACCCGGCACTCGCTACTACGACCTGGTGCTGAAGAATGGATGGTTTGAGCATCTCGCCGATGGCACCCCGATGAATGGTCTGCCCTATGATCGTGCCGGCTCCGACATCGACACGACGAATCCCGCCGCCGCTCGCTGGTTTTGGGATGTGATTCGAGACAACATCCTCAGCAAAGGTTTCGATTCTATCTGGGCGGATGAAACTGAACCCGATCTGCCACCCAACGGAGGCTACTTTTCGATCGGACCGGGCACCCGGTATTACGATGTGTATCCGCTCTTTCATACTGCAGCGATCTATGACGGTTTCCGCCGCGATGTGAAGCACCGCGCGCTCATCCTCTCCCGCGATGCTTATCCCGGCGCCCAGCACAACGGCACCATCTTCTGGTCTTCGGATATCTTTCCCACCTGGGATACGCTGCGACGGCAGATTCCCACCGGGCTCGACGTAACGGCTTCGGGGATTGCTTATTGGGGAAATGACATCGGCGGCTGGCAATATTTGCCGGCGGAGCATCATCCCGCGCATCCGCCGCTGCTTGACCCATCGGATGCCCGGGACAACGTGGGTGGTTACGACGACTACCCTGAGTTGTACACCCGCTGGTTCGAATATGGCGCATTTCAACCGAACTTCCGGACCCACGGCAGCCGCCGGTATAACGAGGTTTGGTCCTACGGCAAGCAGGCTGAGCCGATTTTGGAAAAGTATCTGCGGTTGCGCTATCAGCTGATGCCCTATATCTATTCGCTGGGCTACCAGACGCACCGGACGGGCGCTCCCTATATGCGGGCGTTGTTTATGGATTTTCCCCTGGATGCGAAGGTGGCGGATATTGGCGATGAGTATATGTTCGGGCCCGCGTTTCTGGTGGCCCCGGTGACCGAGCAGGGGGCGATCAGCCGCATGGTGTATCTGCCTGCGGGGACGGATTGGTATAACTACTGGACGAAAGAAAAAGTGCCTGGTGGTAAGTCGGTTCGCGTCGATGCGCCGATTGATACCCTTCCACTGTTTGTTCGCGCGGGATCGATCGTGCCGTTAGGAGAGCCGGTGGAGAACACGGGCCAGGCACAGAAGTTAGCGAAGGTCCGGGTTTATCCGGGGGCGAATAGTGATTTCGCGGTGTATCAGGATGATGGTAAGACCTACGATTATGAGAAGGGAACGAGTTCAGTGACCACACTGCATTGGGATGACGGCGCGGGGAAGCTCACGCAACAGGGGGTTTCCCTGGGGTCGGTGGATGATTTGCTGGAGGTTGTGGGACGGTAGAAGCGGGACGCCCGAGAGGCTGCTGTTTTATGTCATTGTGCAACTATAACTGAGAGAGATACCTATGGCCTCTATTGACGAATTGAACCAACGCTTTGCGATCGCTGGGATCGCGCAGATCAGCGCCGGCAATGGCGGCTTGCCCCGGCTCAACATCAGCACGCCCGCAGCGAGCGCCGAGATCTACCTGCATGGAGCGCAGGTCACCTCGTGGCGGCCGGCCGGGGGTGAAGAAGTGATCTTCCTGAGCCAACAGTCGCAGTTTGAGGCGGGTCGGGCGATTCGCGGGGGCATTCCCATATGCTTTCCCTGGTTTCGTAACAAAGTGGACGATCCCAAAGCGCCTTCGCATGGAGTCGTGCGCACCAAAGCCTGGCAACTGGACTCCGTGGAACACCAGGGTGACGTGGTCACAGTAAGCTTCTCGACTGAGAGCGATGAGGGGACACGGGCCTGGTGGCCGCATGACTTTCACCTTGTACATCGGGCGACTGTCGGCGCCAGGCTTACACAGGAATTAGTAATGACCAACACCAACGCTGCGCCCGTGCGTTTTGAAGAGGCACTGCATACCTATTACCGGGTGGGAGCAGCGGAGGCGGTTCGTATCCGCGGGTTGGATGGAGTAAGGTACCTCGACAACACGGATGCGAACCGGGAGAAGCGGCAAGAGGGCGACATTGTTTTCACGGAGCAGACCGATCGCGCATACCTGGACACGACGCATGCAGTCGAAATCCATGACCCCACTCTGCTCCGGCGTATCCGGCTGGTGAAGGAAAACTCGCGCACCACCGTAGTTTGGAATCCATGGAGCACCGGCGCGCAGTCACTGGCAGACCTGGGAGACGACGAATGGCGCACCATGGCCTGTGTCGAGGCCAGTAACATGCGTGCTTTTGCGGTCGATCTTGGGCCCGGGGAAAAGCACACCATGAAGACGGTGATTGAGGTTAGCGCCGAGGTTACCGCACCCCGAGACCCTCACTAAGGTTGATCGCAGTTCCCATAGAGCGCCTCGATCAGGGGAACTTCCCATCGGCGCTTGGAAAACATGTAGGGCTGCCTGCCGGTAGAGAGGCGAACGTCCGCGGAGTCGAGTTCCTTGGCGGAGGCAAGTCCAAACACGCGCAAACTCTCGCGAAGAAATCTCCACGAGGAAAAGGAAAAGACCTGGTCCGCCTCTTCGCCCTGGGACGGCTGAAGCACGAGGACGACCCCGGGCTGTGCCCGCGAACTGCCCCGCTCGGATTTCGGTTTCACAATGGCCGTGTATTCCGAGGCAGGGATCCTCACATCGGTGCCGTTCGGCCTGCTCACTCTACGGCTATCGGCAGTGCGAGGAACTCCGTTTCGTCACTGTCCTGAAGTCAGACACTAATCTGAAGTCAGACACTAACCTGGGCTCACCGAGGCTGCAGCCGGGAAATGATGGCGTCGACGTCGTAGACACAGCCTCCCCAGACTCCTCCACTGGCCTGGACCAGCGCTGCCCAAAGACGAGTGTCGTCGGGAAGCGCGGGATGGGGCCGGAGATCGGGGCGGGATCGCCGCGCGTTTAACTTAACCGTCCCTTCCTCGGGACCGAAGCGCTCCCGTGCATCGCCCACCAGATTGATGGAGCCGGTCAACTTCTCACGGTCGATGATGATCTCGATCTGATCCCCGTCCAGCAGCTTGCCAATCGCTCCTCCGGCCAGGGCTTCGGGGGAGATATGACCGATGCAGGCACCGGTGGAGACGCCGCTAAAGCGGGCGTCGGTGAGCAGCGCTACGTGTTTGCCTGAGGGCAACCACTTGAGCGCGGAGGTGATCTGGTAAATCTCCTCCATGCCCGCACCTGCGGGGCCGGCGCACACCAACACCATCACGTCGTTCTGTTGTATCTCGCCGTTCTTGATAGCGTGGATCGCCGCCTCTTCGGAGACAAAAACGCGAGCTGGTCCGAGGTGGTGAAAGATTCCGTCGGCATCGATCAACGAAGGATCGATGGCTGTGCTCTTGACGACAGAGCCCTCAGGGGCCAGATTGCCGTGAGGAAAGCACACCGTGGGGGTGAGGCCGCTGGACCGGGCGCGATCCGGATCCATGATGACGTCGTCGGGGTCGATGCCGTCGCGCGTCTTCAGGTTCTTGCGCAGTTCGTGCCGGCGCGGACTGCTTTCCCACCAGTCCAGGCAAGTGTCCAGGGTTTCTCCGGAAACGGTTTTCACTTTGGTGTTCAGCAGACCCGCGCGCCTCAGGTGGAGCATCACCTCCGGCAATCCTCCGGCCAGGAAGACCTGCACGGTGGCGAAGTTGCGGGGACCGTTGGGCAGCGCATCCACCAGGCGGGGGATGTGGCGGTTAATGTGTGCCCAATCCGAAGCCACGGGCCGCTTGAGGCCCGCGGAGTAGGCAATGGCCGGGAGATGCAGGAGAAGGTTGGTGGATCCGCCGAAGGCGGCGTGGGCCACCATGGCATTTTCCACCGATGCCTGGGTCAGTACATCGCGGGTGCCGATGTGCAGTTGATGCAGGCGCAGGATGGCGCCGGCGGAGCGGCGAGCCGCATCCAGCCAGATGGGCGCGCCGGAGGGAGCGAGCGCGGTGTGAGGCAAGGCCAGGCCCAGGGCTTCTGCGATCACTTGTGCGGTCGCAGCAGTTCCCAGAAACTGGCAGCCGCCGCCGGGAGTGGCGCAGGCGCGGCAGCCCATCTCCGCCGCCGTCTCGAGGGTGATCTGCTTCTGCGCATAGCGTGCGCCGATGGTCTGTACCTTGCCTGCATCTTCTCCGGATTCAGGCAGGAGCGTGACTCCGCCAGGGATCAGGATGGTGGGCAATGTACCTGCGGAAGCCAACGCCATCATCATGGCAGGGAGTCCTTTGTCGCAGGTGGCGATGCCGATCACGCCCATCCGCGTGGGCAGCGAGCGCATCAGGCGGCGCAGCACAATCGCGGCGTCGTTGCGATAGGGGAGGGAATCGAGCATGCCGGTAGTGCCCTGGGTTCTTCCGTCACAGGGATCGGTGCAGGCTCCGGCAAAGGGGATGGCATCCATCGCCTTCAGCGTGATGGCTGCTTCGGCTACGAGCGCACCTAGTTCCCAGTGGCCGGTGTGGAAGCCGAGGGCTATGGGGGTTCCGTCTGCGCCGCGCAGGCCTCCGTGGGTGCTGAGGATCAGCACTTCCGACCCCAGCAACTTTTGCGGCTCCCAGCCCATGCCGGCGTTTTGGCTCAGGCCGAAGAGATTGCCGGAGGGCGCGGTGAGCAGCATTTCCGGGGTAATGGGCAGCAGGCCGCGCGGACCAGGCGCGTGGGTCGCCACGTCGTCGAGCCTTAGGTCGGTGGTTTCGAGGATTGAGGTTAGGGTTATGGTGGGAATGGCAGTCTCCTGTCAGGGTCAATTGTAAGATGCCGGGATGGTTGTGGGATTAGAGCGGCGTCAGCGGGAAGGGGACCTGCATTTTGTCACGTTCAGTTGCTACCACCGGTGTGCGTATCTGGGAAGTTCGGCGGCGCGGGATTTGTTTGAGGATGCTTTGACCAAGATTTGTTATCGGTATGAATTTGATGTCCTCGGTTATGTGGTGATGCCGGAACATGTACATCTGCTGCTGAGTGAACCGGGGAAAGATTTGCTCTCGGTGGGTATGCAGGCATTGAAGATCTCAGTGTCGAAGCGCGCGAAAGAAAAACCTTTCTGGCAGGCGCGCTACTATGACTTCAACGTGTTCACAGACGCGAAGCGTTTTGAGAAGCTCTGGTATATGCACGCGAACCCGGTAAAACGTGGATTGGTCGAAAAACCAGAAGATTGGCCTTGGTCGAGCTACCGTTACTACCTGACGGGAGAACAGGGAAGAGTAAAGATTGTACCGTGAAGCTTCGTCCCTGCCACGGACGACGGGTGCCCCACATCTCGCTCGTTTTTCGCGAGATGTGGGATACCACTGGTCTTTACCCTGGTGCTTTTTGCCTGACGTCAAGAAATGGCGGGCGGAGAGTCGTGGTATCCCACATCTCGCGAAAAACGAGCGAGATGTGGGGCACCCGTCGTTTGTGTCAGGGATGAGTTCATGAAGGAGGAGTTTGTCTTTTCAAAACGTCGTTCGTGGCAAGGATGAGTTCATGAAGGAGGAGTTTGCCTTTTCAAAACGTCGTTCGTGGCAAGGATGAGTTCATGAAGGAGGAGTTTGATTTTCCAAACCGTCGTTTGTGGCAAGGATGAGTTCATGAAGGAGGAGTTTGTCTTTTCAAAACGTCGTTCGTTCGCGCGGTGGGTGGCCTATCTCGGCATTCTGTTGACCACGCTGTGGGCGGTGATGGCGTTGGCTATCGATCTTCCTTTTCCTCGATTGCGTGTCGTTGCCGCTGTTGTTTACGGGTTGGTGGTGCTCTTCATCCTCTACCGCTGGAAAGGGCGCCCGGGGCGGCAGTTGCTGGCGGGTCTGCTTTGCTTTGCGGCGGTCCTGGTCTGGTGGCGGACTCTCAAGCCTTCCGACGATGGGCAATGGCAGCCTGATGTCTCGCGGGCCGCCTGGGCCGACGTGCACGGCAGCGAAGTGACCATCCATAACCTTCGTGATTGCGACTACCGCGCGGAACTCGACTACAGCTGCCAGTGGCTGACCCGGACCGTCGATCTAAACCAGATCGAGGGCGTGGACCTGTTTATGAATTATTGGGGATCTCCGCTGATTGCACATACCATTCTGAGTTTCGACGTGCGCGGTGCACTCCCCATTGCGTTCTCCATTGAAACCCGCAAACAGACAGGGCAAACCTATTCCGCGTTGCTGGGATTCTTCCGCCAATACACGCTCATCTCCCTGGTGAGCGACGAGCGGGATGTGGTACGCGTACGCACAAACTATCGCCATGGTGAAGATCTTTATCTCTACCGCACCACTGCGAGGCCAGAATTCGCGCGATCTCTGTTTCTCAACTACATTGGCATGACGAATCAACTGCACGATCATCCACAGTGGTACAACGCCATCACCCACAACTGCACCACAGAGATCTACACTCTTAAGAGTATGAAGGCGCAGCCCTGGGACTGGCGGATTCTGCTGAACGGCAAGGCGGATCAGATGGCTTACGAAAAAGCATTGATCGCGACCGGCGGCTTGCCCTTCAAGCAGCTGAAGCAGCGGGCCTGGATCAACCCTGCCGCAAAGGCAGCTGATCGCGATCCCGATTTCTCGACTCGCATCCGGGAAAACAGGCCAGGCTTTTGAACGCTATGGAAAAACAACCTGATCCATTGGCGATGGTATGCACTCTGCCGGAGGGAACCCTCTCCCAGCGGCGACTGGAAATACAGGCATTGTTGCAGAGCCGTACAGCCCTCACTCGCCACATCGATGGCGTAGAACTCCAGTGGGCGTTCTCCGAAGAAACCGCGCGCAGCCTGCTCGATTTCATTCTCTTCGAGCGCATCTGCTGCAAGACGTTTAGCTATGAGCTCAGTTTTCCGCCACCGCACGACCGCATCACGCTGCGCCTGCGGGCTCCCGCCGGGCAAGTGGAAACCCTCCAGGCCTTCTACTGCTGAAGTTGGGTGTCGGCCTTGCTGGGCCTTGCGCTCACCTGCGCCGGTGTGGGTAGTTGCGATGTATCCCAACCCCCGCCCAGGGCTTCCACCAGCAGCACCGCGCTGGTCATCTGGTTGATCTGCAGACTGGTCAGCGTCTGTTGATTGGTGAACACCGTGTTCTGCAGCGTGACCACATCGATGTATGGATCGATACCAGTCTCGTACCGGCCCATCTCCAGATCGAGAGAACTCTGAGCCGAAGCAACCACAGCTCGCTGTTGCTGGATCTGCTGCGAAAGTATCCGGGTCTCCGCGAGATAATCTTCCACCTGTTGGAAGGCAGTCAGCACGGTTTGGCGATAGGTCGCGACGTCGGCGTTATAGATTGCCACGTATTGGTGGAGTGCCGATCGTAGGGCAGCGTTGAAGATTGGTTGGGAGAAGGTTGGACCCACGGACCAGAAGCGGCTGGGCCAGTCGGCCAGGTGCTTGAATAATGAGCTTTCGAAACCGCCGCCTGCGGAAAGCGTCAGGGAAGGGTAGAACGCGCTGTACGCCACACCCAGTTGTGCATTCGCCGAAGCCATCGATCTTTCGGCCGCGGCAACGTCCGGCCGGCGCTCGAGCAAGAGAGACGGCATGCCAATCGGAATGGATGGCGGCGCCGTGGTGATGGGATGCGGCGGTAGAGAGAAATCCGACGCCGCCTTGCCGAGCAGCACGGCGATGGCGTGCTCGTACTGCGCTCTTAAAATGCCCAGGTTGGTTAAGGACGACTGGGCAGATTGTAGAGTCGTGCGCGCCTCCACGACCGAGAGTTGATCGCCGACGCCGGTGTCGTACTGCGCCTGCGTCAGGTCCAGTGATTTTTGATATTGCGCGACGGTCTGGGTGAAGAGTTGGATCAGTGCGTCCTGTCCGCGTATCTCAAAGTAGAAATTGGCCAGGTCTGCCTGCTCGACGAGCCGTTCGTTTTCCAGATCCGCCGCGCTGACCTGGGCGTTATACTGCGCCTCGCGGACTTCGTTGCGAATTCTGCCGAAGAGATCCGGAGTCCACGAAACCTCCACAGGCAGGGAGTAGATTTGCGATGTTTTTCCGGTGTTGGCGCTGGAAGTGGCATTTAAATTGGACGAGGATCTGGAACGGCTATAGGACGGGCCGAAGGATATGGTAGGGAAGTAAAGTGCGCGCGCTTCGCCAACCAGTGCACGGGCTTCCATGTAATTCTCAAAGAACAGCTTTAAGTTCTGATTGTTGATGTTGAGCTGGCCTTCGAGGTCGTTAAGCTCAGGTTCGTTGAAGATCGCCCACCAGTCCCCGCGTATTTTCGCGTCGGCGGGTTGGGCGACGGTCCAGTTTCCGTTTTCCTGGTTGTTCTGCTGCGCTTGCGGCGGATTCGAAGTGGGGCCGGCGGGTGGCGCTTCTTTGAAGGCAGGAGGCGGCTGGATGGCAGGCGGATGATATTTCGGGCCCACCGTGCAGCCGGTCAGCATCAGGCAGAGAAGCAAGCCAACCTGGCATCGCCGATTTGTTCCTGTCGTTTTCTCCATAGCAGAGGCTCTTCCTAGACAGCTCCTCCAGGGTTTACCCGGAAGGTGTCGTGACGTCTTCCTAACGCGCGCAGCCGCAGGCGGTCCATGTACAGATAAATGACCGGTGTGGTGTAGAGGGTTAGCATCTGGCTTACGATCAGGCCACCGACGATGGTAATACCCAGCGGCTGCCGCAGCTCCGAACCGGTCCCGGTGCCGAACGCCAGCGGGATCGCGCCAAAGAGGGCCGCCAGAGTGGTCATCATGATGGGCCGGAAGCGTAGCATGCAGGCCTCGAAAATGGCATCGGTCGTGTTTTTGCCGTGTTCCCGCTCGGCTACCAGCGCGAAGTCGATCATCATGATGGCATTCTTCTTCACCAGGCCGATGAGCAACACGATGCCGATGATAGAGATGACGTTGAGGTCATTATGGAACACCAGCAGAGCTAGCATGGCTCCCACGCTGGCTGGAGGCAAGGTGGAGATGATAGTGAGCGGGTGCACCAGGCTCTCGTACAAAATGCCCAACACGATGTATACCGCCAGCAAAGCCGTCGTGACCAGGATGGGCTCCGTGGCCAGGGACTGCTGATAGGCCTGCAGCGTGCCGGCGAAGAATCCGCGGATGGTGGATGGCAGACCGAGCTTAGTCTGCAACTGGTTGATGGCCAAGGTCGCATCGCTGAGAGATAGGCCAGGCGAAAGGTTGAAGGATACAGTCACCGAGGGGAAGACGCCGGTATGGTTCACTTGGAGCGGAGTGGTGCCGGCACGGAACGTGCTGACCGCACTGATTGGGGTCACCCCATTAGTCGCCCGCGGATAGGTGTAATTCAGCCCCTCAGGCGACTGGAAGAAGCGGGGCGCCACTTCTAACACGACGTAGTACTGGTTCAACTGGGTATAGATCACCGACGCTTCGGACTGGCCAAAGGCGTTGTAGAGGGAGGTATCCAGCGCCTGCGAAGTGAGGCCGAGGCGGGCCGCCAAGGTTCGGTCGTAGGTCAGGTATTCATCCAGACCGCCATTTTGCTGATCGCTGTTCACATCCTGGAAGCCGGGAAGTCTCTTGATCTGCGCCAACAGGATCGGTCCCCAGTGGGCGAGATCGCTCACATTGTCGGCCTGCAGCGTGTACTGATAGAGAGCGTTGCTGCCCCGTCCGCCGATGCGCAGATCCTGTGCGGCCTGCAGGAATACCGAGGCCACGGGCAAGCGGTTCAGCTTGGGCCGCAGGCGGTTGATGATTTCCGGCGCACCTATCTTGCGAACGTTGAGCGGCTTGAGAGCGACGTAGACAAACCCGCCATTGCTGCCGCCGTTGCCGCCGGTATAGCAAATCGCGTTCTGCACCGCCGGGTCAGATTTGATGACCTTGATGATCGCCCGGGCCGAGGCATCCATCACCGGAAAGGAGGCGTCCTGAGGCCCCTGCATACCACCGACGACCGCGCCGGTGTCCTGCTGGGGAAAGAAGCCCTTGGGAATCTTGATGATCAGCACCACGTTCAGGGCGATGGTCAACAACAGCACCACCAGCATCAAGCCCGAATTGTCCAGTACCCACGACAGGGAGTGCTTGTAGATGTTCAACATCCCGTCAAAGAAGCGTTCGCTGGCGCGATAGATGCGTCCGTGCTTCTCCCCTTGGCGCTCTTTGAGCAAGTGGGCGCACATCATCGGGGTGGTGGTTAAAGAGACCACCATGGAGACCAGGATGGCGGTGGAGAGGGTGACAGCGAACTCGCGGAAGAGCCGGCCTACAATGCCGCCCATCATCAGCAGCGGGATGAAGACGGCGATCAGGGATGTGCTCATGGTGAGCACGGTGAATCCGATCTCCTTTGCGCCTCGCATCGCGGCCACTGCCGGGGGCAGGCCCATTTCCAGGTAGCGGGAGATGTTCTCCATGACCACGATGGCGTCATCCACCACAAAGCCGGTGGAGATGGTCAGGGCCATCAGCGAAAGATTGTCCAGGCTGTAGTCCAGCAGATACATCACGGCGAAGGTGCCGATCAGCGAGACCGGCACCGCCACACTGGGAATCAGGGTGGCGCGGGGGTTGCGCAGGAACAAAAAAACCACCAGGATCACCAGGATGACCGACAGGACCAGTGAGTATTCAACGTCGTGCAGGGATGCCTTGATGGTGGTAGTGCGGTCCAGAATTACCGTGGCCTTGATGCCCTGGGGCATCACCGCCTGCAGAAAGGGGAGCTGGTCCCGGATGCGCTGGTTGGTCTGGATGATATTGGCGCCCGGCTGGCGGAAGATGATGACGCCAATCGACGGAATTCCATTGGTATAGCCGGCGGTGCGAATGCTCTGCGCTGCATCTCTCACGTCGGCGACATCAGAAAGATGGACCGCTAGCCCGTTGTGCTGGCCCACGATCAAAGGCTTATACTCGTCGGCTCCAGAAATCTGTCCGTCGGTGACGATATCCGCAGTGACTGGGCCGTCGATGAGTTGCCCGCGCGCCAGGTCAGAGTTCTGCAGGCTCAGCATCGACTTGATATTGGCCAGTGTGATGCCATAGCGATTCAGCTGCACCGGGTTCACATCGACGCGCACCGACGGGTAGGCGCCGCCTCCCACCCCTACCTGCCCCACGCCCTGAATCTGCGACAGCTTCTGCTCCATGATGGTGGAGGCTGCGTCGTACATCGTCTGCCGGTCGTACTTATCCGAGGTGAGGCTCAGAATCATGATGGGCGCGTCGGCCGGGTTGACCTTGCGGTAGCTGGGGTTGGAGGGCAGGTTGGCGGGCAGGTAGGTTCTGGCCGCATTGATGCCGGCTTCCACATCGCGCGCGGCGGCATCGATGTTGCGGCTCAGCTCGAACTGCAGGGTGACGTTGGTGCTGCCCAGGGAACTCGACGAGGTCATCTCCGTGACGCCGGCAATATGGCCGAACTGCCGCTCCAGTGGGGTGGCCACTGAGGAAGCCATAATCTGCGCGCTGGCTCCGGGCAGGCCGGCCGAGACCGAAATGGTAGGAAAGTCGACCTGCGGCAGCGGCGAGACCGGCAACATATTAAAGGCAATCGCGCCGGCAAGGGCGATTGCGGTTGTGAGCAAGGTGGTTGCTACCGGCCGGCGAATAAAGGGACTGGACAGGCTCATGCTTCACCTGCCGGCATCGGCTCCGGGCCTCCACCATGCCGGCTGCCTGCGCGCGCAAAACGTTGCGCCAGGTTGTCAAAGAAGATGTAAATGACGGGCGTGGTGTAGAGGGTGAGCACCTGGCTCAATAACAAACCGCCGACCATGGCAATGCCCAGCGGTCGGCGAAGCTCAGAGCCGATGCCGGTTCCAAAGGCCAGCGGGATGCCGCCCAGCAAGGCGGCCATGGTCGTCATCATGATCGGCCGGAAGCGCAGCAGGCTGGCCTCGTAGATCGCATCGGTCGAGTTCAGGCCACGCTGGCGCTCCCCTTCAAGCGCGAAGTCGACCATCATGATGCCGTTCTTTTTCACGATGCCGATCAGCAGGATGATGCCGATGATCGCCACCACGCTCAGGTTCTGCTTGAACAAGATTAGCGAAAGCAGAGCACCTACCCCGGCTGAAGGCAGGGTCGAGAGAATGGTGATGGGATGGATAAAGCTCTCGTAGAGCACCCCCAGAACGATGTACACAGTGACCAGGGCGGCGAGGATCAGCAAGGCTTCATTCGATAGCGAATTCTCAAAGGCGGCAGCGGTGCCCTGGAAGCCGGTCTGCACGCTGGCCGGGAAGTTCATATCCTTGGCGGTCTTGTTGATGGCAGTAATGGCATCCCCCAGGGCCGCATTGCCAGCCAGGTTGAAAGAAACCGTGACGGAAGGGAATTGGCCCTGGTGGTTGATGGAGAGCAGCTCCGTACCCTGAGAAACCTGGGTGAAGGCAGCAAGCGGGACGGCGCTGCTGGGAGTGGAACTGGTGTTGGTGTTGGCGGAGCTGGAGCCGGTGGTGTTGCTGGTGGTAGTCAGGGTTCTCGCCGGAGGGGTCAGCACTCCGGAGGAAGGGGTGTAAAGGGCCGACGCGGTGGTTGCATTGGAACCGGCAGACGCCGATGCCGAAGCGGAGAAGGAAGTGCTGGCGGCTGCTCCACTGGCCCCCGAGGAGGCATTGGACTGAATATACAGCTTGTTCAGCTTGCCCGGATCCTTCTGAAACTGCGGCTGCGCTTCCAGGATCACGTGGTACTGGTTGAGCTGCGTGTACATGGTGTTGATTTGCCGCTGGCCGAAGGAGTCGTACAGGGTGTTGTCGAGCGTCGACGGGGCAAGGCCCAGCCGCGAAGCGCTGACCCGATCAATTCCTAACGTCACCGTCAGACCGCCGGTTTGCTGGTCGGTGGCTACGTCTTCCAGCTGTGGCAGCTGCTTCAGCTTGTCGACGAAGCGGTTGGACCACTGATTCAGCTCGGTTACGTCCGGATCTTCCAGTGTGTACTGATATTGGGTTCGGCTCACCCGGTCGTCTACGGTGATGTTCTGCACCGGCTGCATGTAGAGCTTGATCCCGCCCACCTGGGCCAGGCTGTTGGTGAGGCGGCGAACCACATCCGCGGCGCTCAGATCACGCTGGTTCAGCGGCTTAAGGTTGATGGACATGCGTCCGCTGTTCAGAGTGGTATTGGTCCCGTCCGCGCCGATGAAGGAGGAAAGGCTTTCGACCGCGGGATCCTGCAGAATCACCTTGGCGAGTTCCTGCTGTGCGTGGGCCATGGCCTGGAAGGAGATGGAAGCCGGCGCCTGGGAGATTCCCTGGATCACGCCCGTATCCTGGATGGGGAAGAAGCCCTTGGGGATGACGATGTAGAGGATGATGGTGAGCACCAGGGTGCCCAGCGCCACCAGCAGGGTAACCCCCTGAAATTGCAGAACCACTCGCAGCGTGCGCCCGTAGAAGGCAATCATCCGCTCGAAGACACGTTCCGATGCCTGGTAGAACCGGCCCTGCTTCTCCTGCGGATTGTGGCGCAGAATGCGGGAGCACATCATCGGGGTCAGGGTCAGCGAGACCACCGCGGAGATGATAATGGTAACGGCGAGGGTGACGGCGAACTCGCGGAACAGGCGGCCGACCACATCTCCCATAAAGAGCAGCGGGATGAGCACGGCGATCAGCGAGACCGTAAGTGAAACGATGGTGAAGCCAATCTGCTCTGCGCCTTCGAGCGCCGCCTGCATCGGCGTGTGGCCTTCTTCCAGGTAGCGGGAGATGTTTTCGATCATGACGATGGCGTCATCCACCACGAAGCCGGTGGAGATGGTCAACGCCATCAGTGACAGATTGTCGAGCGAGTAGCCCAGCCCATACATGGCGGCGAAGGTGCCGACGATCGATAGCGGCACAGCCACGCTGGGGATAATGGTGGCATAAAGGTTACGCAAGAAGAGAAAGATCACCATCACCACCAGGGCGATGGTCAGCATCAGTTCGAATTCAACGTCGGCGACCGAGGCCTTGATGCCGGTTGTAAGGTCGGTCAGGGTGGTGATCTCAATGCCCGACGGTAGATTGGCCTGCAGCTGCGGCATCAGCAGCTGAATGCTCTTGACCACGCTGATGGTGTTGGCACCGGGCTGGCGCTGTACGTTGAGAATGACCGCCGGCGTTTGGTTCATCCAGGCTGCTTGCTTGGTGTTCTCCACTCCATCGACGATATTGGCCACGTCGTGGAGAAAGACGGGGGCATTGTTGCGATAGGCTACGACGACATTTTTGTAGTCGCCGCTGGTGACCAATTGGTCGTTGGCGTCGATCTGGTAATCCTGGCGGGGCCCGTCAAAGTTGCCTTTAGCCTGGTTAACGCTGGCCGAGACCAACGCGGTGCGCAGCGCCTCCATATCGATGCCGTAGGACTGCAACTGTGCCGGGTTTACCTGTATGCGCACTGCCGGCTTCTGGCCGCCGCTGATACTGACCAGGCCCACGCCGCTCAACTGCGAGATCTTGGGGGCAAGGCGGGTGTCGACCAAGTCCTCCACTGAGGAGAGTGGCAGCGTCTTGGAGGTGATCCCCAGCGTCAGCACGGGGGCATCTGCGGGATTTGTCTTGCTGTAGATGGGGGGCGCCGGCAGATCCGCGGGCAGGAAGCTTTGCGCGGCGTTGATGGCCGATTGCACCTCTTCCTCAGCGATGTCGATGTTCAAGGAAAGGTTGAACTGCAGCACCACGACCGAGGTGGCGCCGGAGCTGGTCGAGGTCATCTGGCTCAGACCCTGCATTTCGCCGAACTGACGCTCGAGCGGCGCCGTCACCGTGGTCGCCACCACGTCCGGGCTGGCGCCGGGATAGAAGGTAAGCACCTGGATGGTCGGGTAGTCGACCTCAGGCAGAGCGGAGACCGGCAACTGGGTGTAGGCGACGATGCCTACGAGCATGATGGCGGCCATCAGCAACGAGGTTGCGACCGGCCGCAAAATAAATGGACGGGACGGGCTCACGGGGCATTCGTCTCGCTGTTGGAAGGAAGAAGTACCTGCTTTGTGATGGTGACCTTGGAACCGTCCTGCAGCTTTTCAAAGCTGCTGTCGGCCACGACATCTCCTGCATTCAGCCCTTGCACTTCCGTGTTCGGCCCTTCACTCACTCCCGGCTTGATGTCGTGGATGTGGGCCTCACCGTTCTGGACCAAAAAGACGAAAGAGGTGTCTCCGTTGTGCTGAATCGCCGAGGACGGAATCAGGATCACGTTGTCCAGGGTCTTCAGGAGAAGACGGGCGTTCACAAACAGATTTGGGAAGAGAACGCCGGTTTTGTTGTCGAAAACGGCGCGCAGCTTCAGCGTGCCGGTGGTGGTGTCGATCTGGTTGTCGGTGCTTAGCAGTTTTCCCGATGCCAGCTTGGTTTGTTCGGAGCGATCGTAGGCATCGACCGGAAGCGGCTTGCCCAGGCGCATTTGCTGTTGCAGTGCGGTCACGTTGTCTTCAGGGATGGTGAACACCACGGTAATGGGCTGCAACTGGGTGATGACTACCAGAGGCGTGGTGCTGGAAGCGGTGGCCAGGTTGCCGGGGTCGACCAGGCGAAGACCCACGCGGCCGTCAATCGGGGAGGTGATATGGCAGAACGCCAGCTGTACCTGGTCAAATTGCAATGTCCCCTGGTCAGCCTTGACCGTCCCCTGGTCTTGCAGCACCAGTTTCTCCTGGTCGTCGAGCGTCTGCTTCGGGATGGCATTCCGCGCCCAGGCATCCTGATAGCGTTTGAGGTCCATTTGCGCTTGCGCCAGCAGGTTGGTATCGCGTTCGAGTGCCCCCTGAGCCGTGAGTACGTTGGCGGCGAAGGGCCGAGGGTCGATCTGGATCAGAGGTTGGCCTCTGTGCACCAACTGGCTTTCGCGGTAGAGCACCTGGGTGATGGTACCGGTGACCTGGGCGTTGATGGTATCGGTATAAACCGGGGTGACGGTGCCGATCGCCTGCAGATAGACACCGATGCTGCCCTTAGTGGCCGTGACGGCGTTGAGGGTCACTGTTCCCCCGGCAGCGCCTCGCCTGCCGCCGGCTGGCCGCGCAGCCGGTTGTGCGCGATGATGCATGACCCACCAGAAGAGCAGGGCAAACAGAAGCAGAATCACCACCCAGACCAGGATCCGCACTCCACCCGAGCGGTGGGGAGGAGGTAGTTGGTGTTCCGGCCCGATGTGCGTCCCGGTAGCGCGCGGCTCCGCTTTGGCGTTCTTGTCTGGGGTGTCGCGAATGTCGTCTTGCATCAGTTACCTGGTGTCCTCTTTCTTGCTGCTGCCGTAACTACCCGATGGGAGGGGTGACCTTGTTCCAGACGGGCTTCCGGAGTCAGTCCGGGAAGGGCGGTTCGAAGGCGGGGCGACAGCGTGCACAGGCAGACGTCGTGAGAAGGTTCTGCATAATCACCCAAGGAAGCTGGCCGAAAACTCAAAAGGTTGATCTTGCCCTGCAGTCATGCGTGGGCCAAGTCCGGAAAGCCGCCTGCCTGCAGGCGGGAAGCACGAATATTCTTTGGTCCGTGGAAACGCTCCGGCACTGTAAACCATAGACGATGGATTCGCGCCTGGAGACGCACGCGGGCCCGTCTCCGTGCTCTGGAATGAGGATACCGCAGCCGAGCCTCCGGGGAAAAGGAGACCACCGCATAGCGGCGATGGCGTGAACAGAAACGCGGGTCGAAAGCATCGGATCGCGCGAAGCTCCGCATCTGATCATCGGCTGTCGAATCGTTGACCGTTACGTTTTATTCGCCATCGGCCCAGGTGCAGGGTGCTCACACCTGGAACAAACTCTAGCTCACGCTGGTTCTTTTTGGCCTGCCGCGGCTTTCTTCTGGCTTTTCACTTTGGCCCAACGCTTACGTTGAGCATCGGCGATCGCCTTGCGAGCCTTAGCGCTTAGTTTGCGCCGTGGTTTGGAGGTTGCAGCCGGGGTAGAGGAGGTTCTCTTTCCCGGCCGGCGGCCAGTTCCGTTGTTGGTTTCCCCGAGGATGGCGCGCGCCTGGCGCAACCTCGCTATCTCTTCGTCAATGGCATTCAATATGTGGTCGTTCAAGCTTGTTCCTTTCAGCCTGCGGGGGAGGCCACAAAACGATGAAAACTCCATCAAAGGATAACAGGTAGGTAGCTCAGCGACCCCGCGGATGTTCACCAGGGAACTTTCGCCTGGTGCGGGGACGGAAATGCAATCGAGCGGGGCGCGCGGCATGCCGGAAAGCGATTCCAACGGCGCCGCGGGCTCGACTCCGTTGCGGCAATAAATAACTTCCATTGTTACGTTTAGAGTAGTCACCAACAGGCCGGTTACCCTGGTGCTTGCCGGTAATGGCGCTAAAGTGACACCACTCGTTCGCTGCGCTACCCGTTTCGTAAGATTGAGTTCTGGCGAAACTCGATTAGTCTCACTCTTGCAGGAAGTCGCGGTTAAACCAGGGGGAACGATGAAGCGGTATATGAAGTCAATCCAAGTGGCAATGCTGGTGGCGGCGGGTGCGGTGATGGCCGCTGGTTGCGCTGATAGCAGAGTGGCAAGCAAGGCAAATCTTGAGGTTGCCCTCAACCACGATTACTCGGTGAATGAAGATTGTCTGTTCGCCAAGCCCATGCCTTTTCCTTATCAGGTAGCGGTGAACGACAAGCTGCTGTCAGAGACGCGGCGCCGGCTGGATGCGCTGGCCGAGGCTGGCTTGCTGGAACGGGAACAGAGCATTGAGAGCGGCGCCACCGTCAACCGCTATGTATTGACGGCGGCCGGCAGCCGGACCGAAGGTAAGGGCCGCTTCTGCTACGGACGCCGCCAGGTTACCAGCGTGGAGAATTTCACCGCGCCGGTCGACTATCAAGGCATGCCTTTGACCAAGGTGGAATATCATTTCGTCCTCAAGAATGCCCCGAGCTGGGCCAAGCAGGATGAGGTTCGCAGCGCCTTTCCGTCAGTGGCCAAAGCTACCTCGGAACAGCCGGTCGATGAGGCCACGCTGCTGCTGACGCACGATGGATGGGTTTTAACCTACTAATTCATATCTCTCTCCGGCGCCCTATCTGGCACGCTCTTTGTGGCAGATACGGCGCCCTTCTTTTTTGCTCTCTCCCTACGGATGCTGAGTTTTGGTTTTGTGTCATGGCCCGGGTCTAGTCGGGCCGTCGAAGATGGAAAGAATTATGGTCTTCAGGGCATGTGTGAGAACCGGGACTTAGGAATTTAGTCCCGCAGGGACGGCTGAACTTAGCCCAGGACGTTAGTCCTGGGTACATCATGAAACATGATTGAGTCCCGCAGGGACGGCTGAAGGAGGATTGCGTCGCGGCCGATTTTCAGCCGTCCCTGCGGGACCCACGGCACGCCGGGACAGGCTGGGTCGTCCTTTCAAACCCAACCCAGGACTAGCGTCCTGGGCTAAGTTCAGCCGTCCCTTCGGGACTACCCTTCGCTCCCGGCCCCTTTCTGAAAGCCCGTCTGCGGTTCTTGCACTAACAACTCAGCATAATCCTTAGATCGCGTAGGTTGTTGTGGGTGGGGCCGGTGACCAGGGTGTCGCCCAGGGCGGTGAAGAGGGGATAAGCATCGAAGCGGGCGAGCGCGGACTCGGCGTCGATGCCCAAGGCTTGGCCGCGGCTTACGGTGGATGCATCCGCAATTGCACCTGCGGCGGGGCTGTTTCCGTCGATGCCATCGCTGCCGGCACTCAATACGACCATGGGCGTGGCCAGGTTTTGTTCTGCGAGCTCGAGTGCGCAGGCGAGCGCGAACTGCTGGTTGCGGCCGCCGGCTCCGTGTTGGTGGCCCAGGCGCACCGTCACTTCGCCGCCGGAGAGCAGGCATAGCTTTGCATGCTCGCGCCGCAGCTGATCGAAGCGATCCAACAGATAGCGGGCTGCATCGGCATAGTCCCAATCATCACAACTGTTATCGATCACCACGTGATAGCCCAACTCCAGCGCGTGCGCCCGGGCAGCGTCCAGCAGGTCATCACTCGAAAGTAGTATCTCGACCGGCGCAGGGGGGAGTCGCGGTGTCTCCGGCAGGTCGGGGCTCTCGAAAAAGGCCCTCACCGTTGCTGGAAAACGCTCGGGAAGACGATAACGGTGGAGGATCTCGCGACACTCGGCCACCGTGGACGAGTCAGGAAGGGTGGGGCCGGAGGCCAAGGCATCGAGAAAGCGGGGGGCCACGTCCGACAGCAGCAAGGAGAACCTCCCGGCCTTGGGAGCGGCTGCGGCCAGGCGTCCACCCTTGACGGCGGAGAAGTGTTTGCGCACCGTGTTGATCTCTGCAATCGTCGCCCCTGAGCCGACCAGGGCCTGGTAGAGCGCCTGGGTATCTTCGAGCGAGATGCTGGGGTCCAGGGGCAGCTCGCACATGGCGGAGCCGCCACCGCTGATCAGAAAAAAGACAAAGTCGCGAGCACCCGTATCGTAGAGCAGACGCAGCGCACTGGCGGCGGAGGCGAAGGAATCCTGGTTGGGTAAGGGATGGCCGCCGGTGAAGTAGTCCACGCCGTCGAGGGGCTCCTGTGGCGCCACGGGGGCGCAGCACACGCCACCGGCTAACCGGTAAGGCATGCGGGAGCTCAGCGTCTCGAGCATAGGCAAAGCAGCTTTGCCCACGGCCACGGCGTAAATCCTGTCATATCGGGCCAAGCCATCAAGCGGAATGGAGTCCCAGTGCAGCCGGCGGCTGAAGGCGGCCGGAATACTGGAGGAGGCGAGAGCCTGGCGAAAGATGCTGCGTGCTTCCTGATGCAAGAGAGCGTCGGCGGCGTTCATGGTGGGGTCACGAAACGGGCTGCGAGGGGACCGGGCGGAAGTTGGTCTCGATCCAATATTCAATCCAGGCGCTGAGCGCTTGCTGCATTTGCTCCAGCTTGCCGGCAAAGAAGTGATCCGCATCCGTCACCATGACCAGCTTCGCCGGGGGTAGCGCCTCGGCTACCACGGCCTCCACTTCCGCCTGGGGGCCGAATTCATCCTTCGTACCGCTGATAAAGAGCTTGGGCTGTTTGCAATGGGCGAGAAACCGATAGCGGTACTCACGGTCGGCAGCCCGGACAGGAAGTCCCAGCGCTGCGATGCCCTTGACCCGTTCGTCTCCGCAGCAAGCCTTCAAACCGACAAACGAGCCGAAGGAGAAGCCGGCGAACAGAATCGGTCGCTGGTATTCCTGCTGCAGCCAGTCGAGCGCAGCCCGGAGATCGTCCACTTCTCCATTGCCATGGTCATGCTTGCCCTCACTCAATCCGGCGCTGCGAAAGTTGAAGCGCAGCACGGGAATGCCGAACGACTGGAAGCTCTTCATGGCGTGGTACACGACCTTGTTGTGCATCGTGCCCCCATAGCTGGGGTGAGGATGAGAGACCACAGCGGCGAATTGGGCATCGTCTTTGCCGGTATTCAACAGCGCCTCGATGCGGCCGGCGGGGCCGCGCAGGTCGACGCTACGTAAGAGGGCCGAGGATCCGTTGGCTGGTGGGTTGCTCGGGGTCATTGTTTCCTTTGTATCGTAGTGCATTTCCCGCCGTCTTTGCTCCACCGAGGATGGAGCGGCGCTCTTGCCGGTTGGGGCTCAGGTATGCTGAAAAACGATGAAGCCCCTCGATCCAATTGACCTGACGCGCCGCCTGGTGGACATTGAATCGCTCACCTATAACGAGGGCGCGGTGGGCGCGTATCTCGACACCTTATTGCGCGAGCGGGGTTTTGCGGTGGAGCGGATGGAAGTCTCACAACCGCCGCAAAGCCGTTTCAGCGGCCCCCGCTTCAACCTGTATGCGAGCTACGGGGAGCGGCCGGATGTGGTGCTTTCCACCCACATGGACACGGTTCCTCCGTTTATTCCCAGCCGCGAGGATGATCTTTTCCTTTATGGACGGGGCGCCTGCGATGCCAAGGGGATTATCGCTGCGCAATGGGCGGCCGCCGAGCGGCTGCGCGAAGCTGGTGTGGCCGCGGCGCTGCTGTTTGTGGTGGGCGAGGAGCGCGATTCGGCAGGAGCCTGCGTGGCCAATCTGCATCCCAAGGGCAGCCGCTTCCTGATCAACGGCGAGCCCACCGACAACCGCCTGGCATTGGCTTCGAAAGGAGCTCTGCGGACCGAGATCCGCGCCCACGGCACCATGGCCCATTCTGCCTACCCGGAGTTGGGGGATAGCGCGGTGCACAGACTGGTGCGGGCTCTCGACCGGTTGCTGGATCTCGACCTGCCGCACGTAGAAGGAGTGGGTCACAGCACGCTGAACATCGGCGTTATCGAGGGAGGCCGGGCGCCGAACGTGATTGCCGATTCTGCCTCCGCGCAGGTGCTCGTCCGGCTGGTGGGCCCTTCCGAGGAGACGCGGAAAGCCATCGAGCAGGCGGTCGCCGGCCTGGCCGAGGTGGAGTTTACGCTGGAAATTCCATTCATCCGCATGCGCCAGGTGGAGGGACTGGAAACCATGGTTGCGGCCTTCACCACCGATATCCCCGCGCTTACCCATTGGGGTGAGCCGCTCCTGCTGGGGCCGGGCTCGATCCATGTGGCCCACACCCCGTTTGAGAAGATTGCCAAGCAAGAACTGCTGGAGGCCGTGGACCTGTACTTCGAACTGGCGCAGCGGCTTGCCGGATGACCAGCGACTTGCCGGATGAGCGGAAGCCGTTCGGGTGGCCGACGCGGCTGAAATACGGATTGTTGGCTGCCGCGGCAGCCTGGTTGGCAGGTTGGATCATCACCTTTCCCTTTGAGTTCTCGCTGGCATGGCGCTACGTGGACGGAAACGCCCGCCAGTTGCCCGAATCCCTGGCCAAGGGAATGGTGGTGTGGGGCGGCTTCAGTCTTTTCATGGCCATGGCAGGGTTCGGGCCCATGGTTCTGCCGGCGTTCCTGCTCATATCTCCGCGCTGGTTTGTGCGCTGGCGCCGCATCCTGATCCCGGGGGCTCCCTTGGCAGCCGCCTTGGCTATCGACCGCCGCATGGGGTTCCTGCACGCGTATCGCTTCCGGCATCCGGAAGCGATAAAGGCTTTCTTTTTCACCGCGCCCAATTTCTTCGTGATCACCTTCGCCCTGGTGGTGGTGTGGGTGTATGTGATGCTGGCCAGGAGACGGCTGCGGGCGGATGCGGCGGAAGTGTAACAGAAACTGTATGTATTCCCTCAGCGGCCAAACAGGTTGCGGAAAAACACAATGTTGAAGGTACGGGCTGGTGGGTACGGGCTTTAGAGTCTGCGTGAACCTAGAAAGGAGCCGAGCTGATGGGAGCCCTCTGCTTCAGCAGAGGGGAGCAACGCTTCAGCGTTGCGGAAACGAGTTGGACTTTGATTATGCGCTTTAGCGCTGGCCTCGAAAATCCAGGGCTAAAGCCCGTTCTTTCGGAATGAACCGCTTTTCCGCTGGACTGAAGTCCAGCTCCCCTGCTGAAGCAGGGGGCTCCCACCAGATTCGGGGTGGATGAATCCGCGGCTCATTTTCCGGTTTTCACGCAGACTCTTAGCCCGTACATCAACTGAAGCCCTCGGGAAGTCGTGGTTTGATGTCAGGGTTAAAACCCTGACCTACCTTCATGTTGAGGTCAGCAATGGGTAGACTTACAGCAGATGACACACCCGACCAACGCCCTCGCCAAAGCTTCATCCTCGTATTTGCGCTCCGCCATGCATCAGCCGGTCGAATGGCATGAGTGGGGAGCCGAGGCCTTTGCCCGCGCGGCGGGGGAAGACAAGCCCATCCTGCTCGATATTGGGGCCGTGTGGTGCCACTGGTGCCACGTGATGGATCGGGAGAGTTATGAGGATCCTCACCTGGCGGGAGTGATTAACCAGAATTTCATCGCGGTCAAGGTCGATCGCGATGAGCGGCCAGATGTGGATACGCGCTACCAGGCCGCGGTGGCCGCCATCAGCGGGCAAAACGGATGGCCCCTGACGGCGGTGCTGACTTCGGAGGGACAGCCGTTCTTTGGGGGAACGTATTTTCCTCGCGACGACCGCTACGGCCGGCCCGGCTTCGAGCGGGTGCTGCACAGCATGGTAGAGGCGTGGAAGACACGCCGCGACGAGGTCATGGAATCGGCGGGCAGCGTGGTGGCGGCGATCGAATACAACGAAAACTTTGCCGGCCACGCGGGCAGTCTCAGCATGGATATCGTGGACAAGATGGTGGCCTCGGCGCTGGAGAAGTTCGATCGGCATCACGGAGGCTTCGGTGCGCAGCCCAAGTTTGCCCATCCCTCGGCCCTTGACCTGCTGCTCGATGTGGCTGGGCGCACGGGGAATGAAGCGGCCAGGGAGGCGGCGACGGTGACCCTGGAGAAGATGGCCCGGGGCGGGGTTTACGACCAGCTGGGGGGTGGGTTCCATCGCTACTCCGTGGATGAGGCATGGGTGGTGCCGCACTTCGAGAAAATGCTGTACGACAACGCCGAGCTGCTTAAGAACTACGTGCATGCTTTTGAAAGTTATGTTGACCCCGAGCCGGCGCGTGTGGCCAGAGACATCATTCGCTGGATGGACGCCTGGCTTACCGACCGCGAGCGGGGTGGCTTTTATGCCTCGCAGGATGCGGACATCAACCTGGACGACGACGGCGACTACTTTACCTGGACGCGGGCCGAGGCTGCTGCGGTGCTGACTCCGGAAGAGATGGAAATTGCCGCCTCCTACTACGACATCGGCGACCTGGGGGATATGCACCACAATCCCGCCAAGAACGTGCTCCACGTGAAGCACACGCTCGACGCCGTTGCGACGCGCGCCGGTAAATCTCGCGAGGAAGCCGGCGGGCTTTTATCCGCGGCCCACGCCCGGCTGCTGGCGGCGCGCGGGGAGCGACCCACGCCGTTCGTCGACACCACCGTTTACACCAACTGGAATGCTCTTGCTGTCTCTGCTTATTTGCAGGCCGCGCAGGTGTTGCGCTTGTCCGCGGTAAAAGATTTTGCCTTGCTCACGCTGGACCGGCTGCTGCGCGAAGGGTTGGATGCGGAGCGTGGGCTGGCCCATGTAATTGCTTATACCGGCGGTGGCGAGACCAAGTGGGTCGCAGGCATGCTGGACGACTATGCCTTTCTTATCCATGCCTGCCTGGATGGATGGCTGGCGAGCGGTGGGTTGAAGTATTACCAAGCGGCGCTGGACCTGGCGGAACGTATGATTGCGGAGTTTTATGATCCCACCGGCGGAGCGTTTTTCGATGCCACAGCCAAGGGCGCGGAGCAGCTGGGGGTGTTGAGGGCACGGCGTAAGCCTTTGCAGGATTCACCTACGCCGGCAGGGAACCCAGCCGCTGCGGCGGCGCTGCTCCGGCTGGAGGCGCTCAACGGAAGGGCTGATTTCCGGGAGAAGGCGGAGGATACGCTGGAGGCGTTTGCCGGCGTGGTGAGCCACTTTGGGTTGTATGCGGGAACGTACGGCCTGGCTCTCGAGCGCCTGCTGTTACCGCCGGTTCAGGTGGTGGTGATTGGCGACGATGCCCCTGCCGATGAGCTGGAAGCTGCCGCCACCGTGGGTTATGCGGTGAACAAGAGCGTGATCCGCTTGCAGCGGGCGCATGTTGGCCCGGAGCTGCCGCCTTTGCTGGCGGAGACGCTGCCGTTGCTCCCCGATCTGAAGGGGGAGAAGAGTTTTGCCGTGGTATGTAAGGGAACGGCGTGCCTGCCCCCGACCACGGATCCGGAACAGTTACTGGTACTGTTACAGAACTGGGAAAAGTTTTCGTCTACGCTGACTCGCCGGTGAAGGGGTTGGTTTCGTTGGGCTTGGCCATAGTGGGGTCCGGGGCTTTTGCTCCGTCGGCCTCGTGCGATGCGGTCGTAGTTTGTCCCGAGCCGCTGAGCACCCGATAGGGGCTGCCGGGCAGCAGATTGTGTTCCTCCAGAGCCAGGCGGATGCGGCGTTGCATCTCTCGCATGGCTTCGAATTGCTTGCGCGGCAGTGTCCGGATCTGGATGGGGTAAATGACCTCGGTTCCCTTGATGGAGTCCACACCGAAGACTTGGGGGTCGCCGGTGAACACATCACGGAACGCCGGCTCGTTGCGCACTTCCAGAGCAATCTTCTTCAACAGCGGGATCACCTGGTCAGGGTTGGCAGAAAAGTCGACCGAGACGTTCAGGGTGGAGACGGAGTAGTCCCGGCTCTGATTGGCTACGTTAGTGATCTGGCTGTTGGGAATGATGTAGAGGGTACCGTCAAAACCGCGCAGCGTGGTCTTACGCAGGGTCATGGAATCGACCGTGCCCGTCATCCCCGCCAGGGTGACCACGTCGCCCACGTTGTATTGATCTTCAATCAGGATCAGAATACCGTTCAGCACGTCTTTCACGATGGTCTGG
Organism: uncultured Acidobacteriaceae bacterium; assembly: GCA_963717225.1. Taxonomy (GTDB): domain Bacteria; phylum Acidobacteriota; class Terriglobia; order Terriglobales; family Acidobacteriaceae; genus PALSA-350. The sequence goes on from CAVQWB010000050.1 coordinate 709,836, forward strand.
GCGGCCAGGCCGATGGCCACGCCGGCGACTCCCGCGCCGGTCAACAACGGGGCCAGGTTGAAGCCCAGAACGTTCTCCATGATCTGCAAAATGGCCAGGAACGCTACGATGACGATGCCAGTAGCGCGGATGACGGTAGCCAGGGTGCGTACCTGCGAGCCCCGGGCTGCGCCCAGCTTGTCCCGGTGCTCCGCGATCTTGATGATGCGGCCGGTAATAAAGTTGACCACCAGGATCAACACCCAGGCGTAGATCGCGATAAACAGCAGCTTGGGTAAGCCGACGTGGAGGAATTCCTGGACGTCGGAGAGCCATTCCTGGTTGAGGCCGCGGAGAAACGAAGGTGACGGCTCGACTAAGCGAAGAAGGGAGGCAAGGGGGAAAATGGTGGCGTACACTGTCACCCTATGATGCTACTCGAGCGATGGGTGGTTGGGGCAATGCTTGGGTTCGCACTGACCGCGACTGCGGGCTTTCCGGGCCAATCGCCCACCGGGAAAACCCAGCAAAAGCAGCCGGCTAAGCCTACCCCGGAGCTACCCCCCTGGGACTCGGCACAACCACCACCGCCTATTCGGCCGCCGTCCCCAGAGGACGAAAAGTCCGACCCCTACCAGCCGACGTCTCCGGAGGACCAACCGGACGCCGGCCAGCCGGGGCCTGGTGACTCTACGGAAAAACCAGAGGCGACCCAGCCTGCTCCCCCGGCAGACTCGGCCAAACAACCAGACGTTACTGAACCGTCTCCCTCCGTGGAGCCCGCGCACCAGGAGCCCGCACATCTGGAAACCGCCCAACCCGCTCCCCCCACGGTTCAGGCACAACACAAGCCAGTTCCGATGCTCCCCCCTTCGTCGGATCCGGCACAACGGCAAATGGAGAAAGATACGGATCAGTTACTGGAGCTGTCAGAGGACTTGAAGGCGGAGGTCGATAGAGCCGGGAGTAACACCTTGTCACTGGCTGCCTTACGCAAAGCCGACGAGATTCAGCGACTGGTTAAAAGCCTCAAGGAACAGATGAAAGAGCGGGGACAAATAGCTGTAAGTAAACCGTAATGGCGCAGTTTATTCCAAGGGTTGCGAGGCGGAAGTGAGCGTAGTAGGAACAAAGTCGCGGGGGATGCGATGGGCCCTGATTGGAGGCGTGGTGGTGGCGGCCAGCCTGAGTCTGGCGGCCGGGCAGTTCAGTGTTCCTGTTAATCCGACCACTGATGGGCAGATGCAACAGCTGGATCACTCGCGCGTGCCGGACGAACAACCCTACGTTGCCCGGGAGATGCAGGCGCGGCAGCTGAAAAAGCTGCGGGAAGAGCATCAGAAAGAGGTATTCAGCGACACTACCCGCTTGGTACAGTTGGCGACCGCATTGAAGGCCGCGGTCGATAAGAGAGACAAAACGGCGAGCTCGGACGTGATCAAAAACGTGGACGAGATCGGAAAGCTGGCAAAACGGGTCAGCGACAGAATCAAGACACAGTAAAGAGAAGGGTATTGAACCTTACCGCCTGGACCCCTAAGTCATTCCTCGCGTTGCGGGACTACAACGGGAGGAAATTCGGTGCGGATCTGGCGGCGGGCGTCACCGTGGGACTGGTTGCCCTGCCGCTTTCGATGGCTTTTGCCATTGCCTCCGGAGCGCCCCCGGAGGCTGGTCTCTATACCGCGGTGGTAGCTGGATTCGCCATCTCCGCCCTGGGCGGATCACGCAACCAGATTGGCGGTCCCACGGGCGCGTTCGTGGTGATCATCGCCGGCATCCTGGCGCGCTATGGCTTCAACGGTCTGTTGCTGTGCACCATCATGGCTGGGTGCCTGCTTATCCTGTTGGGAGCTACCGGCCTGGGTGCGGCGGTCAAGTTTATTCCGCGCCCGGTGATCGTCGGCTTTACCAACGGCATCGCTCTGCTGATCGCCAGCACCCAGATCAAAGACTTTTTCGGTTTGCACACCGGCCCGGTTCCCGGGGATTTTGTGGGGCGCATGCGGGTGGTGCTGGGGAACGTCCGGACCCTGTCCCTGACCACTACGCTGCTTTCCTGCGCCGGTCTACTGCTGATTGTGTTGATGATTCGCTTTCTGCCCCGGATTCCCGGCTACATTGTGGCCCTGGTCGCGGCCACGGCCGCCGTTTACTTCCTGCATCTGCCGGTGGAGACGGTCGGGAGCCGCTTTGGGGGCATCCCCTCGGGCTTCCCCCGTTTCCATGTGCCGGTGTTTGAGTACGCCACCATGAGGACATTGATCTCGCCGGCCATCACGGTGGCGATGCTGGGGGCGATTGAGTCGCTGATGTCGGCCGTGGTTGCCGACCGGATGAGTGGAGACCAGCACAATCCCAATGTGGAGCTGATGGCGCAGGGCGTGGCCAACATCCTTTCTCCGTTGTGTGGAGGGCTGCCCGCGACGGGCGCGATTGCCCGCACCGCGACCAGTATTCGCTGTGGAGCGGTGTCTCCGGTGGCCGGCATGGTGCATGCGCTGACCGTGCTCGCGGTGCTGCTTTTTGCTGCTCCGTTAGCCCGATTCATCCCCCTGGCGGTTCTGGCGGCGATCCTGATGGTGGTGTGCTCCAAGATGGGCGAGTGGCACGAGATCCCACAGATTCTGCGGCTCTCGAAACTGGAGATCGGCGTATGGCTGACGACGCTGTTACTGACCGTATTTGCCGATCTAACGGTCGCGGTGGAGGGAGGCATGATTCTGGCGGCGCTGGTGTTCATCCGCAAGGTCACGCTTACGACCACGGTGACCCGGGTGACCGACGATGATGTCGAAGATGGGCGGGTGCACGTGCTGCAGGGAAAAGATATTCCGCCGTTTGTTGCGATTTATCGCATCCATGGCCCCTTCCTGTTCGGGGCTACGGAAAAGATCGACGAGATTCGCCGCCAGCTGCCCTCACTGCCGCCAATTGTGGTGCTGCGCTTGCGCAATATGACGGCTATCGACTCGACCGGTCTGCAGGCACTGCAGCGGCTTGCAGAGGAGGTGCGCGGATCCGGTCGAACGCTGTTGCTGTGCGGCGCCCGGGAACAGCCGGCGCGATTGATGGGGCAAGCTTCCTTTGCCCAGCATGTTGGGGAGGAAAATATTTGTGCCCACGTCACCGCTGCGCTGTTACGCGCCAACGCGATTCATGAACAGGGTCTGGCCCATGAGGTTGTGACCTGAGCATGGGCAAGGTCTTTGTCGGCGTGGATGTGGGTGGTACCAAGACCGCGGTGGTGCTCTCTTCTCATCCACCGGCCACCCTGGCACGGGTTGAGTTCGCAACCCTGCCGGAGCAGGGCCCGGAGCGCGCTCTACGTCTGATCGTGGAATCGGTGTGTAGCTTGCTGGCGCAGCAAGGCTTTGACGAGGCGGCGATTGCGGGCATCGGCGTTAGCTGCGGCAGCCCGCTCGATCGCGTGCAGGGAATTATTCAGGCGCCTCCCAATCTTTCCACCTGGGTGGATGTGCCCATTTGCAAGCTGTTGGGAGAGGCTTTCCACGCGCCCTGCCGGTTGGAGAACGATGCCAACGCGGGTGCGGTGGCGGAACATCGATTCGGCGCGGGCATGGGTACCGAGCACATGATTTTTCTTACCCTCGGCACCGGGCTGGGCGCGGGTATCATCGCTGCCGGCAGCTTGTACCTGGGAGCCAATGGCGATGCGGGCGAGATAGGCCACGTGCGCCTCAGTTCGACGGGCCCAGTCGGCTACCACAAGGCGGGCTCCATTGAAGGATGGTCGAGCGGTGGCGGCATTGCGCAGCTCGCAGTCCGCATGGTGGCACAAGCAGCACAGCGTGGCCGCTCGACCGTGCTGCAGGCGCAACTGGCGAGCAGCGGCAGCTTGACAGCTCGCGATGTGGGCCACGCGGCGCAGGCGGGCGATGCGGTTGCGCTCAGCATTCTTCGCAGTTCGGGAACGCGGCTGGGCCAGGCGCTCGCCATGCTCATCGACGTGCTGAACCCGCAGCGCATTGTGATGGGGGGATTGGCGTGGCGCATGGGAGAACCCTTGCTTGCTCCTATGCGCAGAGTGATCGAACGCGAGGCCTTGCCGCAAACATTCAAGGCGTGTGCGATTGTTCCCGCAGCGCTGGGAGAGCAGATCGGTGATGTGTCTGCGATGTGTGTGGCCATGGGACTTGAAGGTAGGGGTTAGGATTTTTCTTTCCTGCAACCGAAGATTTCTCCCTTACGACTGTTGAGTCTTCTTTATCATCCACGAAAGTTTGGGATCTTTACCTTCCACCATCGACGGGTGCCCCACATCTCGCTCGTTTTTCGCGAGATGTGGGATACAGCGGACCTTAACGTTTTCTTCTTGTCGGGCTTTAAAAAGTTTCCGGTTTGGTGCTGTGGTATCCCACATCTCGCGAAAAACGAGCGAGATGTGGGGCATCCGTCGATGGTGGTTGGGACAAAGGTTCCCGTCGATGGTGGTTGGGACAAAGGTTCCCGTCGATGGTGGTTGGGACAAAGGTTCCCGTCGATGGTGGTTGGGACAAAGGTTCCCGTCGATGGTGGTTGGGACAAAGGTTCCCGTCGATGGTGGTTGGGACAAAGGTTCCCGTCGATGGTGGTTGGGACAAAGGTTCCCGTCGATGGTGGTTGGGACAAAGGTTCCCGTCGATGGTGGTTGGGACAAAGGTTTCCCGTCGATGGTGGTTCAGGACAAAGGTTCCCGTCGATGGTGGCAGGGACAAAGGTTAAAATCGAAAGTTGCGGTCTGCATACAAGGGTGAATGGATGAGTGGAAGGTTGGCGGGAAAGACCGCTGTGGTCACGGCTGCGGGACAGGGAATTGGGCGGGCGACCGCGATCGCTTTTGCCCAGGAAGGCGCCACCGTGTGGGCGACGGATATTAACCAGGCGGCGCTCAAAGCTCTCGCCGCGGAGCAGCCTCACCTCACGTGCCGCGAGCTGAATGTGCGCGACCCCAAAGAGATTCAGCTGTTCGCGGAGCAGTTGCCGGAGCCGGATATCTTGTTTAACTGCGCCGGCTTCGTACATCACGGCACCATTCTCGACTGCCAAGAAGAGGACTGGGAGTTTTCCTTCGACCTTAACGTGCGCTCCATGTATCGCACGTGTCGCGCTTTCCTGCCGGGGATGTTACGCGCCGGGCGGGGCAGCATCGTTAATATGGCTTCCATTGCATCGAGCATCCGGGGCGTGCCCAACCGCTTTGTCTATACCAGCTCGAAAGCCGCGGTGGTGGGATTGACGAAGGCGATTGCGATTGATTTTGTGCGCCAGGGGATACGTTGCAACGCGATTTGTCCGGGCACGGTGCAGTCGCCTTCGCTGGATGGGCGCATTGCTGCGCAGGGGGACGCGGAGCAGGTGCGCCGTGAATTTATCGCGCGCCAGCCAATGGGTCGTCTTGGCCGCCCGGAGGAGGTTGCCGCCCTGGCGGTGTATCTCGCCTCGGACGAGTCCAGCTTCACCACCGGGCAGACACACGTCATCGACGGCGGATGGAACATCTGACACCAGACAGCCGCTGCCTTCTTATCCGCCGGCGCGGCCTGCTCCCTGGTTGTGAAGAAATGTTACGTCTGGATGAATGAGCAGCTGTGCCTGATGAGGCCGGGGCTCTTAGACCGCGGCCTTCCTTGCTTTTGCCCAACGCTTCCGCTGTGCGGCTGCAATCTTCTTGCGCGCTTCTACGCTCAGTACACGCTTGCCCTTGACCTTAGGCGCCGCCGAACCATTGACGGAACCCCGGGGGTGACCATTGGCGGAGCCTTGTAACAAAGCCTTCACTTGCTGTAGCCGCGTAATTTCACCGTTGATGTGTTCTAAGATCTCTTTAGTATTCAAAACTTATTCTCCGGACGCAAAAAGTCGTCCTGAATAGAATATCAAATTCAATCCCGGATAGGCCGCCGAACTAACTCCGAGAGGTTATCCGGCGGATCACCTTGTGCCTAAGTGGAACGGGAGCTTTCCCAAGAAGGTGTCTGCTTGTTCATGAAAACTTCACTCAACCGGCTGCGGGGCCGGTCGATTCTCGACCCCAGGGCAGCTTCGGCAGAGCAGTTATTTCTTGCGCCTCCGTTCACGGAAGAAGTAGTGGCGGCGATTCGGCTTATTTCCACCCGCCTGCCGCTCAAGGCCGATGAAGCTTCACGATTGCTGTGGCAAAGCGAAAGTAATGCGGCCTCAGAAGCGGAGTACGAGGCGTTGTTGCCGCTGCTGAATGAGATCGAGAAACCCAGGCGAGTGCTGGAGATTGGTCCCGGCTTTGGCCGGTCGGTCGTTTTCTTCAGCAAGAAGGGTTGGTTCGCGGACAGCGAGATCAGCCTCTACGACGCCAATGGAAGCAGTACCAGATACAAACAAAAGTATTATGAACATCCTCCCCAATGGCCGGACACGTCTTCTTTCTGCGGGAACCTTCCGTTGTTGAAGACCATGTTGGACTATAACGGGTTGAAGCAATATGAAATTTTTGATGCGCAGCAATTGGGGCTGGCGGTGTTGCCCGGACCTTATGACTTGATTTACGGGTTTTACAGTATTGGCTTTCACTGGTCGCTGGAGTACTACCTGGATGATCTTGCTGCTTTGTTGCATGAGCGCACGGTGTTGATTTGTACTCTGAACAAGAATTTTCGTCCTTTTCCGCGGTTGGCTGAATTTTCGACCCGGGTTCTCGCGTGCCGCGAAGTGAAGAAGAATGCGACTCCGCTGCGGCTCTTAGTGTTGAGCAAGGGGTCTCTGCCCGGCGTAGGGCAGTCTCTGGCGCAGGTGTTTGGTGGTAAGGGTTAGAGGACGGATCGAGAGCATGTGCGGCCGTTATGTGCGTAAGTCAACGCGAAGAGAAATTGCTGCGTGGTTTGGGACCGAGCTCGACGCTGAGGATGCGAATGACCTGCAGTGGGGCGTCAGCTACAATGTCGCGCCTCAGACCTTTCAGCCGGTCGTGCGCCTGAACCGCGATACCGGTGTGCGGGAGATCGTGCTCATGCGCTGGGGCTTGATTCCTTACTGGTCGAAGGATGCAAAGATCGGCTACTCGACGATCAATGCCAAGGCGGAGACGGTGGCCACCGCTCCCGCCTTTCGCGAGGCCTTCCGGCGGCGCCGCTGCCTGGTGCCCGCGGATGCATTTTATGAGTGGCAAACGCTGGACCCCAAACACAAGCAGCCCTTTGCCATTGCCCTGGCGAGCCGCGAGCCCTATGGCTTTGCCGGATTGTGGGAACGTTGGAAGGATCCGGAAACGCGCGAGTGGTTGGAGACCTTTTCCATCATCACCACCGATCCCAACCAGGTCGTTGCCCCCTTGCACAATCGGATGCCGGTGATTATTGAACGTAAGGACTATGCGCGCTGGCTGGGCGGCGGCGATCCACGGCTCGCCGGGACAGGTCCGGCGCAGCCCCCGCTCGATTTGCTACGGCCTTTTCCGGCGGAGCAGATGGTTGCATGGAAGGTAGACCGGGCGGTGGGCAACGTGCGCAATGATACCGCGCAGTTGCTGGAATCTCCGCCGGATGAGCCCACTCTGGGGTTTGTTGCGGATCCGCAACAGCCATGATGCTCGATTTGCGATCCTTGCATGTCGCCTTGGAAGTTACACAAGCGGCCTTCTACCAATGACTTTGCCCTATAAACAGCCGGTGCGAGTTTGTCGATACGCAACAACACGGGTGGCTGAGAGGGCGTGAATCCAGCAGTTACATGAATAGATAACAAGAAAGGTTACAGTAAACAAGCGACGACAATATTTCTAGCACAAGTTACTTAGGACGTAACAAAAATAGTGCTTAAGGTTATTGCCCGTAGTCCGAAACTAAGGCATACTTGCACCAAGTTTAGTCGTAACTATGACGCAATGTAGTTATGTTTTTGAAGGGTTCCCTCCTCCCCGGCTGACCCTTCTTTAGCCCTTGGTTCCTCCCCCTAGAAAATCGGAGATGCTATGAGTCCACTTCGGAGACATGGCGGCGGACGTCCTCGCTCTGTTGATTCCACTCTGGACGTTGCCGAACGTTGGGGTATATCGGTGAGAGCCGCGCGGCGGTTGGCGGCGCGAAAACTCGACGACGACCTGATGGCGATTATGGTGTGCGACAGCAAGCGCTTTGCAGCCGCGCAGCGCCGGGAAATTACTCCCCGGGGAAGATACACCGGCGGCATGAAGGCCCTGGGCATGCGTAGCCGCGTTCCTGCAGGCCTTGCATGAGCCGGGAGCCCACGATCTTGCTGCCGGCACGCCGGCGGCTGGTGAAGGACTACGCCCGGACGCGGTTCGGTTTGGACGTAGACAAGCAGATGCGGCAAAGCCTGATCCGGCGGGTACGGAAGGGGGATGTGAAGTACGCCCGTAAACTCACCAACACACGCACAGTGATTGTGCTCGATCATGATGGCAGCGAGATGGCATTTCTTTACAGCAGTGCCAGTAAGGAAATTATCAGCTTCCTATCTCCCGATGCTCCGGAGACCGCCGACTGGCGGCATTCCCGATCCGCTGGAGTGAAACTCGTTCGTCCCGGCCGTCTCCGGCGGGATTGGGTGGGCCGGTGAGCATGCGCACCGGGTCCATCCAGGGCGGAAAGGGCGACACGGAGGCGCCCCTGCCCGCCAACGTGGCGGCGGAGATGGCGATCCTGGGCGCCATTCTGCTAAACAACGGCCACTACCAGGAGGCGGCGGGCCGCATCGAGGCAGCGGACTTCTTGCTGGATGCGCATCGCCGCGTCTTTCGACGGATGGGTGACCTGATCACGGAAGGCCGGAGGGTCGACATCGTGACCCTGGCCGAGCAGTTGCAACGTAACAAGGAGTTATCGGTCATAGGTGGAGTAGCCTGGCTCGCTGCGCTTACGGAGGGGCTGCCGCGCAGGCTATCCATTGAGGACTATGTTCGCATCGTGAAAGACAAGTCGCTTCTGCGGCAAACCATTGCGGAAAGCGACCGGGTAGGGGTGCTGGCCGGCGACCAGTCCGGCTCGGCCGAGGAGGTGCTGGCCGAGGCCGAATCTGCCTTCCGCAGGATTGCCGGCAAGGCGATCACTTCGGGACTTACTTCGGTGGCCGAGTATGTCCGGGGAAATTATCCCTGCATCGACAAAATCTTCGAGCAGAGCGCGAGGCTGACCGGCATTCCTTCCGGCTTCGTGAACCTGGACAATCTCACCGCCGGATTCCAGCCGAAGGAGTTGACCATCCTCGGTGCGCGGCCTTCGATTGGCAAGACGGCCGTGGCCGGTAACATCGCCGTGCATGTTGCGATGTCGGGTAAGACAGTGGCTTTCTTCAGCCTGGAGATGCCCAGCAAGGCGCTCATCGACCGCATGTGTTGTGCCCGCGGGCAGGTGGATCTGCAGGCGCATCGCCATGGACGGTTGAGTGAGGTACAGAAGCATTACTATCTGCGCGCACTGGCCGAGATCATCGATGTGCCGTTATATATTGACGACCAACCGGGGCAAACCGCGGCGTCGATCGAGGCCAAGGCAGCGCGGTTGCAAGCCAGTAACGGTCTCGACCTGGTGGTGGTGGACTACCTGGGATTGATGGCGGCTGAGCGCAAAGGAATGGAAAACCGTGAGCAGGTGGTGGCCGCCATCAGCCGGGCGATGAAGGGATTGGCCAAGCGTCTCAACGTGCCGGTGATCCTGCTGTCGCAATTGAACCGCGAACTTTATAAGCGGGTGGATAAGCGGCCGATCCTCTCCGATTTGCGCGAGTCAGGCGCGATTGAGCAGGATGCGGACATGGTCCTGTTTTTACATCGCGAGGAATATTATAACCGCCAGGATCCGTCGTTGGCCGGCAAGGGTGAATTGATTATCGCCAAAGCGCGTAATGGGCCGCTGGGAACGGTGCATCTGCATTACGACGCGCGTACCTGCAGGTTTGAGAGCGAGCGGGAGTGAGGGCAAAAAACCTGAAACTATTCCAGACTGCCGTAGTCCTATAAAGTAGGATACGAGCAAGAGAGAGACGTCCACGTCATCATATTTTTATTTTTATTGGAGGACCTTTCTTAATTCAGGAGTCGTATGAAGGGCCATCGTCAAGCACTGGCATTCGCCACCGCAGTCTTAGCATTACCACTTTTTGCCTACGCTCAAAATGCAACTACTCAGGATTTAACGCAAGCTGATCATCACGAGGCTACGTTGATGAAACCGGCAAGCGCCCGCCTGGTGGCTAATCTTGATGCCGTTAAAGATCAACCAGGATACGCTGTTAGCGCCAAGCTTCAAGGGAAAGTTACTTTGAGCGACGGAACCGAACTGCCCGGAGGCACGTTGCTGCTGGGAAAGATAACCACGGATGACATGCAGCAGCAGGGCACGAAAAAGCTGGCGCTAAGGTTTGACCAGGCGCGGCTTAAGAATGGGACCACGGTGCCTATCCGGGCAACAATTGTGGGCTTCTATCCCTCGACTGCCGGGGATATCGATGCATCGGATAGCGCCGTCGCTCCGGCCAATAATTGGACTGCGAGCACACTGGCATTCGATCAGGAGGGCGTTGCTTCCGGCGTCGACCTGCACAGTGAAATCGGCAGCCAGAACTCGGGCGTCTTTGTTTCTACTAAAAAAGACGACGTAAAACTCAAACAGGGCAGTCAGATTCAGTTTGCCATCGCTCCTGCGCATAGCACACAAAGCGGAATGTCAGCCGGCGGTCAGGAGTAACTTAGGTCAGAGTTAAGTTATAGGTTGCCCTGCTCATCGACCCCAACTGCGCCGACCCAAGCCCATGCGTCGCGTAGTTGGGATCGGGGCTTCCTCCCGGTCCAGTTCCTCAGACTTCTGCTGCCAGCGGATCGCAGCCGAACCCATATCGAGGCCGCGCACAGCTAACTGCAGCGTCAGTTGCCGCGGCTGGGTTGCGTGCTGCACAAAGGTGTACAAGGCATAGCGTGTTTCGTCGGCTACGTCGTCCAGGGGGTCGCCGGGAATCTTGCGGATATCTCCGGGCCTGCCCTCGTCGTGCATGCGGGTGCGGAGTGCTTCGAAGGTGCGCGGGCATACGTCGGTGATTTCGAACTCGCCCGTGCGCAGCATGCGGTAGAGCAACTGCCATCCGCCGAGGCGGTCGTTCGATGCCCGCTCGCATGCTATTTCCCAGGGTTCGAATACTTCGTTGATCTGATCGGCGATGGTGTGGCCGTCGCCAATCTCCTTGAAGTTAGCGGGATCGAGATAGGCAGCTACGATCCGCCGCCGCTGTCCGTTTTCTTCTGGCCTGATGAATGCCTCGACCACCATCTGGGCCAACTCGTAGGCCGGCACGTGGGGCACTACCAGCTCGCCGATCTTGCGGATGCGCCCCTGGGGAAACTCCGGACCATCTTCCTGTGCCAGGCGATGCGACTCGATGCCGTGGACCTCGGTCTTCTGCCGAAGTTCGGCTGGGCCGCGGACGTAGAGCCCCACCGACGAGGAGGATTTGCCGTAGCCGTAATCGATGGAGAGGAAGTGATTGTGCCACCACTCCACGCCCGCCTCGGCCAGGGGCTGGACCATGCCGGCATGCACAAAAGGGAAGTAGGCTCCCTCGAGCGTGCACCAGCAGCCCTGCTCCATGGCTGCGGCGGCGCCGCCAGACATCATGTGCAGGCGCTTGGAGTAGTTTGCGTCGAGCAGAGTGTGGTCGGAAAGTTTGCCGGGAATGAAGGCCACGGAGAAGGGAATGGCCTCGCCGTCGGAGGGCCAGCAGCGATCGCGATAGATCTGGCCTGATTGGGCGGCGTGGCTGGGGTTATGTACCGGGCAGTGGCCGCGCAGAAACAGCGCCTGATGCCAGGCCGCGCCTACGTTGCCGGGATTGGAAGTAAGCCGCATGCGCAGCCGTAGCCTCGCATCGGTCGAGCTGAGGCGGCCCAGTATGTTGCGCACTTGTTTTTCTGTGTGCAGGGTCGACTCGTCAAAGCCGATGAAGGAGTAGCGGGGGCCCAGGTACTTCCACACGTCGTCGTCCGTTTTCATGTAGGCGAAGCGAATGGTGGCTCCAGAGGGAAAGCTCCACGTCCATTTGGGCGAGCCTGCGAAGACGCCGCCCAGGGGGGCATAGAGGCGGCGGGTCTTGTCGATGATGTCCGTCATCTCTACGAACGAAGAGCGGAAGACGATGCCGCGCAGGTTGGGGTTTTCGTGTTCCTGCACAGCGTCCATGAGCATGGTTTCGGTTTTGAGGGAGCCGGCGGAGCCTCCGAAGAGCAGGATGTCGGCTTCGGAATCGAGCGCGGAGCGCTGGGCTGCGGTGGCAGGCATCCAGCGGTAGGCGGCGTCCTCAGGGAGTGTCATTCTAAGAGCTGGCCCCGCAACCAAAGACGGGTGGTCCATATCTCGCTCGTATTTCGCGAGATGTGGGATACCGCGAACCTTGATCCTGGTCTCCGGCCTTCGAACACCGCCAATGGAGAGCAGCGGTATCCCACATCTCGCGAAATACGAGCGAGATGCCCCGAATTTCCTGCACGCTGCGCCGGACACGACTGCGTATGCGCCTTTCTTTAAGGAAAGGCGCATGATGGTTCGTGGAACCCATCAGCCTCCACAGGAAATCGGGGATGTGGGGCACCCGTCGTTGGTTGCGGGGTTGGATTGTTGGCGTCATGCTTCGGGCATCCAGCCGGCACGATAGATTTCAGGTGCGGCGACTGGTTTGGCTGCAGGCTTCGGTTTTCCCGGCTGGGCCAGCTCTTCGCACAAAGAGTCGAGGGCTTTTAGTTGTCCCGTAATGTTCCCCTTGGTCTTGTCCTCGTCCAGGTTGGCCAGCTCCCAATACCTGTTCAGGATTTGATTGCGGTCGAATTCCAGCGCCTTATTCGATACCAGCTTCATACATACCCTCGCTTTCGAAAGTCATTCGTGTAATATTTGGCTTCATGGGAAGCAAAGATAAAGGCAAGCGCGAGACCAAGAAGGCACCTAAACCTAAGCCCAAAGTAGAGCCCGGACGCAAGCGCGGAGAAGACACCCGTCTCGGGGGCCCGCCCAAGAGCTGACGTTACAGGCTGCTCGAAAAACTCTCTGCACCAAGGGCACGGCTTTAGCTGTGCCATCGAAGAGGCGCACCCAGGGGCTTGACGCCCTCATCGGCTGCGCAGATCTTTGTGACGGACGGTGATGTTCCGTCCGTCTTCGGTGCGTACGCGCGCGATGCGCATGTTCGGATCCACGTAGACGACTCTTGCCACCGCGCCGTCGGTCAGTCTTACTCTTGAGCCCTTGACCACGTCGCCTTTTGCTATCTGCGGGCTAACTCCATTTTTGGAGTTAAACCGGTCCATCGCTCGATCGTTGATGGCTCTGGCGGTGGCCCTGGCCGGTCCCGCGCCGCGGCCCTCGAGCTCTGCGTTGCGCGCTTTCTTGTAGTCGTGGTGCTCCTTCCGATTTGCCTCCAGCACCGGGCGGGGAACGATCTGCAGTTCTTCTGAGGCCCCGTTGGGCATCTGCAACTGCAGGGAAAAACTGCGGTAGTGATATTCCGGATCGCCGGCAGTGAAGTTATCCTGCTCGCGCAATACTTTGAAGTGCTGTTTCACGGCGGCCACCACGGCATCTTTGGCTTGCGGCGTGTCGACTGCGATTTGGGCCGCGCCGTAGTCACTGACGGTCTCTGCCGGTTGCCCTTGCAGCACAATTTTTTCCGCCAGCCGCAGCGGATTTTTGGCGTTTCGGCTCGCTGCCAGGGTGGCCCCGGGAATGTGCCGGATCGCTGCTTCTAACCGCACCTTGTAAGCCGGCATCGCATTGGTAGCCAGTGCCTGGTTGACCGTGGGGCTATCCGTAGGCTGCACGATCTTGCGGCCGGAAGCGGGTTCTCTTAAGCCCACCGGCATCGCTGGTTCAAATCCCAGATCGACCAGCGAGGAAAGCAGAGGTTCGAAGCCAAGCGTGTGCAGTGGATGCATGACCATAGTTACTTTCCCCAAAAAGAGTTGCCTGCGAAGGCACCGTTAGCGGCAAATAATGGCCGAAACCTCTCATCACAAGCCGGGTTCGCATCGTATGTGAGGTTGTTGTAACGGGAGAGAACGATGAAAACGAAATGGATCGCGAGTGTCATCCTGGCTTCAGCTATGGCGGCTCCAGCCTTTGCCCAAGTCGGTATCTACATCGGTCGTACTCCGCCACCATTGCGCTATGAGGTTCGGCCGGCTATCCCCGGTCCGGGCTACGCCTGGAACGATGGATACTGGAACTGGGTTGGGGGCCGGTATGTATGGGTACACGGAGTATGGAGAAGGCCTCCGTATGCGGGTGCGTATTGGACCCATCCTCACTACGATCATTACGACCGGGGCTGGGAATACCATGAAGGTCACTGGGATCATGACGACCACGGCCCCCACCACGATTGGGATCACGACCATCGCTAACCTTCTTACAGGGCCTGGCCAAAAGCCGGGCCCTGCCTGCCGCGGTCACAGCTCAGTCTTCATTTAATACTTTAAGGTTGCCATCTATCTCTCTGGCTCGGAGCAAATTGGCCCGGGGCAAATATCCGATCTGGCCCTTCGAGGAAACCTTCACGTACATCGGATCACCGCTGCGGTCAGGCGCCGTTTTGTCGGAGGATGTGCCGGCAAAGTATCCTGCAAGCCCTTTTCGTATCGGCGCATCGTCTCTTGCCGGGGTTGCTTGCGATGGCGCTTTTGCCAAGTTGCCGGTCAGCGGAGTGGATTCGCCCGGACCGCTTATGGGAGCGTGATCGGGTGGGGGCAACACCAGGCTCTGGGCCTCTGCCGGCGACAGGATCTGCTTGAGCAGCCTGCTGGCTTCATCTTCCTGCTCGTCTGCCATGGTTACAGTTTTCCTACCTTCCCCAGATTGCCGGCCACGCTGCTGCCGACTTCATCCCAGAAGCTGGGCGTCTTGGCCGCCTGGTTCTCGTCGCCCAAAACACTATCCGCCGCGTTGGAGGATGTGCCGTAAAGCGACTGGTTGGCGCTGATCGGCACTGCCGATGCGCCGAGCGCGGCCTGGTTGTATCCGGCTTCGCCGGCGATGCGTTTTTGCTGGGCCCCGGCCAGGTCGCTCGATAAGTCGCGGGTGTTCTGCTGTGCCCCGGCTGCCGCTGTCGCGGCATCGGCCGCACTGTTCTGGCCAGTACGCCGTGCTTGCGCCTGCAGCGCACCGGCAAGAGAATTGGCCCCCGCGTCAGAGACATTTGAGAGACCGGTGTTGATGGTCTGGTCGTATTCGCCTCCCGGCGTATAGGGATTGCCGGAGACGAATTTTGCCAGCTGGTTGTTGTAGTTGCCGATGGCGTCTTCGGTTGAACCGAACGCCGACTGCGCGTTGCCAAAGTCGGTTGCATTTTCGTTGGATGCGGTGTTGAATGCTTGCGTGGATTGGCCTCTGCTCATTCTTTTCCTCTCAGGTCTTTAGCGAAGTGCGCGAGCTCGCGATCGACACAGTCGAAGCCCGCGCGCCGCAGCGGTTTCTGGATCATTTTCTTAAGTTGGCGAGGGACGAAACACTCCAGCCAGCGGAAGCCCTGGAGTTTTAATACATAACTCAGCCCTTCTATCTCCCGGCGGCTGAACGCAGTCGCTTTGGGGTCGCAACCCACAAAGCGCAACTCCGCGATGGTCTCTACGTAGATACAGTTGCGGATCGCCCCACTCTCTTCCACGCCCACGAGCGCGATGGCGATGGCGGAGCCGAACAACCAGGGCAGCTCGTAGTTGGTTCCTTGCGCGGCCTGGTGCTCGCGGTGGAGCTGTTGAATCGCGGGCCAATCTTCACGGATGGCCTGGCGCAGGATTATGCTCTTCATTTCACCGCGAGCCCGTGCTTGCCGGCGTAGGTAAGCATCTGCTGTTGCGACGTATTCAGCGCTTCATTGATTTGACGGACGGCGGCCGCCGGGTCCAGGGTGTCGAGATTGTCTTTGGGATGAACTGCGCCGCATGCAGGGCAGGCATCATGGCCAACGGCAAGCTGGACCAGGTGCTGATGGCCGCGCTCGTCGCGCAGCTCGATGACATGAAAACCGCTGGCCAGGTCGAGATATTGCTGATGCAGGCTATACATTGGCGTAAAGCCTCCCTCCGTTGTCACCGGTGGCGCCACCACCGCCGGCCGCTCCTCCGCTCACGCCTCCTGTGGCAGTCACGATCGGGGTACTGGAATAGCCGCTACCGGCGCTCCCTGGCGTGACTTGCGTAACGGCACCGGCCGAGACCACCGCCGTGGCCGTCGCGCCGCTGCCCGAGCTATCGGTGATAGTTAACGTAGGCGCCGCGGTGAGCCCATTGCCCGGGTTGCTGATCTGATAGGCCACGATCGCGCCCCCGGTGACGACAGCGTGAATCACCGGGAGAACTAATCCACTTGCGTTGGCGATGACGGAGACCTTGCCCACCGGCACCCAGGTATCGGGGAAGGTCTGTGCCAGCTGCGGCTTTAATTGATATTTCTGCCCGTCCCACACCACGAAGCCATTGGTGGAGTAGGCGACATTCATGATGGTTCCGGCGGCGATTACTTTAGACCCGTTACCAAGGATTGACGTCCACGAAGTGCCGACCCCGCCCGAACCGTAGACCCGAACCGTGGCCGTGCTGCCGGCAGCGACGGAGTCTACCGTGGCGTAGTTCGATTGGTTGAGCGAGAGGTTGCTGCCAGTGGCTGCCGAGCTCACCAGGCCGGCACTGACGGCGCCCGGCTGCACCAGATAACTACTCCAGTTTTGCTGGTTATAACTCGATCGCACTCGCCAGTAGAGCGCGGCGCCGGGGTTATTGAAAACATAACTTGTATTGGTGCTTATCGGATAGATTGTGATTCCGGACGCGAAGTTAGCCACAGGCGAGCTCGAGATCTCCTGGTAAATGGGCGCGTTGGTGGCATTCTGTGTGGGCGTGATGGAAACGGTGAAGCTGCCATTGGCTCCGCTCACCGCAAGCCGGGAAGCGGCCGGGGCGGAGGTGAAGGCCGCAGCGCTGGTGTCGATCTTGGTCAGCGGCGTGCTGCCCGTCTGTGCGTACAGGGACTGCAGAGCGAGATGAATGCCGGTGAGGGTTTCTCGCAGATCGCTGTTTCCCCTGGCCGCGGAGTTAATCTGGGCCAGGTTTACACTAAGCGCCATTGCTGGTCCTTCCCGTAAACAGCGGCCGCGTAAACAGGTTGCAGTACTTCAGCGCAAACCAGGAATTCGCCATGGACCCGTTCGTGAAGCGCATGCGAAAGCGTTCATTCTGCCCCCGGGCGCCGCCATCGTACCCTCTCCAGTTTTCCGGGGTCAGGGGAAAGGGCGCCAGCTTGATCTCGGTTGTGCCGGCCAGATTGCTACCCGCAGACGCCTGCTGTGAGTCGACATAACTTCTTGCCACCATCACGGATACGCTCATGGATCCCTCGCCCAGCGCATTGATGGTCACCCCGCCCAGCATGGAGACTTCCATCAGGTCCTGGCTGCTGGTGGTCTCATACTGGCACTCGATTCCACTGCCGTTGTCGTTGTAAACGCCCGTCGCGATCATCTGCACTGTGCCATCGGGAGCGGAGGAGCCGATCAATACCTGGGACTGGCGCAGGGCCCCAAAGGGGGAAGCATTGGTGCTTAGCTGGCGCTCACAACGCACCGCGACCATGCCGGCTATATCATCCAGGCTCCACTTGCGGGCCGCGCCCATGGCCACCTCCCGGCCCGCATATTGGCTGAAGTGGATGGGTCCCGACAGGCCCTCCATGTAGTTCATGGTCAGGGTCTGGTTGGGCACGGTCGCATTTCCTACGGGGATGCCGATTCGGATCTCCTTGTTTTCTTCATCGACGCAACACCAGATCAAATGCTGGTAATCCCAGTTGATGGTCGCCCACACGTTCGGGATCTCCTTGGTCATCAGCTTGGGTTCGGGTTCACTGGGGGCGTAGGCGTAGGCTCCACTGCGATGGATGAAGAAAAGGAACTCATTGGTGACGCAAACGGCGCGCGGCCCGCAGGGGCCTACACCTTCCCATCGCTGTTGCACCGACCAGGTGGAGGGGTCGGTCGCGGTGGGGGAAATGGTGAAGCCGGAGCGCTCTTTTAACGAGAACAGTGTGCCTTGAAATTCGCGGGCACAGATGCAGCGTTGTCCATTACCGTTGGCTACCTGAATCGGGCTGGTGTCGCCGTAGTACGACTCCGAGTCGGCGGCCAGCGAAATGTAGTGACCGGATCCGTATCCATCCACCCCGCTCAGCACGACGCGATCAATCGATGGCGAGTAATACACGTCGACGGCCGCGGGCGGCAACACACAGCGCAGCCTATCCGTCATGTCGGTCGAGGTTTCGGCTTCCAGAAACTCGTCGGTGAAGTTGAAGAAGGCCGTGGTGGTGGTATTGTCGCCAATCACGGTTGCAGTCATGGGGATGCCGGCGCTCACCGTGGCTGCGGGAATGTAGAAGAACGGTCCTGCATTGGTTCCGTCCGCTACCGTAAAGCCGATGGTGCGGTTGAGGGTGTTGGAAGGTCCTACGGGAATGTTCGCCATATACAACTGGTCACCGGGCACGTCGACGCTGACCGAGGTGAAGGCGGGCACGGTGGGACTCAGATTTCCGTTACGGTTGGTGAAGGCGATGCTGGCATAGCGCAGGCCGGTGCCTGCATCGGGCGCGATGTTGCCGGCAGAGCCGGAGCTGTTGACTGCGGGAGCTGACGGACCGCTGGCGGTGGCGGTAACGATGGCGGTGGTGAGGGGCTGGAAGGATCCTACGAGCGCGTAGCTGGTGGGGGCGGGCGCAGGAGCTCCGGTGGCCACGTCGGCTTCGTACAGGTTCACTCCTGTGACCTGATACAGCGTGGAGGGAATGGGGACCTGGATTGCATCATTAACGACGGTATCGACCAACGTTCCAGCGATAGAAGGGAGGGTCTCGCCGGCTGCATTGGTAAAGGTGGCGATCACGTAGACGTCTCGCCCGGCAGGAAAGCTGCCCGAGCCTGAGGCACGTTCTACGGTTGGTGCCGGCGGGGGTTGCAATCCGCCTGGAGTGACCCTGGCGGTGTTCGACGATGGTGGGGCTGCTCCGGATGCCGTCACCGTGACTGTGACGGTTGCGCCGAGGGGAAAATTTCCTACCTGGGCAAAGCTCGCTGAGGAGGGCGCTGCCGTTCCGGTGGCGACGTCGGCCTGGTATACATTGACGGATGCCGGCTGGTAAGCCGATGCCAGGCCGCGTATCCACCCTGCCAGGCTGGACAGGGAAGGCACGGTAAACTGGGCGGCATCATGCAGATTTGTATTCACCAGGATGCCGGGCGCGGAGGCAATCGACTCTCCCTGGGCGTTGAGGTAGGTCATCTCCAGGTAGATATCGCGGCCCGCGGTAAAGGTGCCTGCGCCGGCGACCCGGGTGAGTTGTGGGCTGTTAGGCGCAGGTAGCCGGTTCACCAGGACTGGCGTGAGCTCTTGCCAGGTTACGCTGCCGTCCGTAAGGGTGGCGTTTTCTGTGAGCGGCCACGATGGCTCGGTGCCGCTGGTGGTCCCGGCGGCGAGGCATCGATAGAGATGTCCGTTGCCGCCGGTCACGGTGGGCTGCACATACTCACCCACCAGGTAGGGTGTGGATGCCAGCCAGGGCGCGCCCAGCAGCTTTTGTCCGTAGGGATCCAGTTGCTGTGTGCTGAGCCCGTAGACGTTGATGGGCGCTTTGGGTGTCTTCAGGTCGGAATAGGCGATGAGCGCCCTGTTGTAAGCCTCGGTCACGATGGCGTGCGCGCTTGCTGGTTGGATCACGAGCGGGCCTTGCACGCGGACGAGTCTGCCGCTGCCTGCGGGACTCTCGACCAGCAAATAGCCATCAGTATCGAAGACCATGGGAACCTGGAATACAGTTTCGCCCGGATTCTCGGGGGTATAAATCAACGAGGCCAGGCCTGTGATCGCCGCCTGGTTTGGACCCTGCAAGGCGGTCTGCAGACCGTAGCGCGTGGCCACGGTGGTGAGCTGAAATCTGCAGTTTTTGCAGACAGCCGCAACGCCCATAGGCAGCACGGTCGGATCGTCGTTGTCGACGAGCCCACCAAAGCGCGTGAACTCGTGCGGGAGGAAACCTTCAAAATTCATTCAGTGTGCCTGTGTGGCTCAGCTAAGCCCGAAGAGGTTGGTGGCGCTGCCGAGGTCGGAGTTAGGGGACGGGTGCCCCACGTTCGCCCGAGCGTACGTGGGCCGATAACGATTTTCTTCGAATGCTTTTCCTCGATAACTTCGTGAAATTGCGGTCTTCAAAAACGATCGAAGGGCTTCGCCGATCTTTTTCGGCCCACGTACGCCACGGCGAACGTGGGGCACCCGTCCCCTGACTCCGACCTCGCCAGCGCCACCAACCTCAACAGGAAGTCCGGGGTAGCGGAGTGGAGAGGTCTGCGGCTTTCCCGACTTGCCGCAAAGTGCGCGTCATAAGCGCCTTATGCGCCGTCGGGATCAGCCTCTTCCGCTCTTAGACGCGACGCTTCTGCATGGTGAGAATCACGGTTCCGCCTGTCACCGCTGAGTTATAGGCTCCGGAAACGATGGTTCCACCTGGGCTATACACATTGATCAGAAAAGCGTTCAAGCTTGAGCCGGTGATCTTCGGCTGGACGTAATATCCACCGATATCTTCCAGGTAGACCGCAGGAGCGAGGGTAAGTGGAAGTTCGAAGAATCCCTCGACATCGAGGCCGTTGGGGTTGCTCAAGGTGGCTAAGTTGAGGGGATCTCCACCGCTGGTAAAACTGCCGCTGAAGGTAAGCTGGATAAAGACAGTGTTGTTTCGCTGTCCTGCCGCGCCTGAGTAATCGATGATTGCTCCTGAGACTGCCATGTGTTTCTCCTTAAGTTAAGAAATGGAACTAACGAATGCCGGAATGCCTTGTCTGTCTCGCAGCGCGGCGCACCTGGCCTTGTTCGGCGCGGACGAGCTGCTCCATGATTTCGTCCATACCTTCCGAGGCCTTCTGTTCGTATGCCCTGGTCCACGCATCGTTGCCGCGGACGGTGGCCACCAGGGCGGCGGTGCCATAGGCGACCACGTAGCCGATGCGCGGATGCGACAGCAACACACTTGCATCGCTGGTCAATGCCGGCGGGCCAAATTCGCCGCGGATACGCAGATCGACCGCGATAGAAGAATTGGTAAGCCAGATCACCTCGCTGCGGAACTCCCATCCGGCCATGCCCTCGCGCGGTTGCAGGTCGGGGAGGACCTCGTAATTCCGCACCAGGCGGTAGTAGGCGGGATCGTCGCCGGCCGGCTTCCAGTCGATGCGCAGTGGCTGATCGGTGAGCGCCGCCAGGGGGCCGCTGCCGGTTTGATACGTAGCCAGGTTTGGGGTACCCGGCGGAATGCCCGGCACCTCCACCACGGCGATATCCCACGAGGATTGTGTCGATGCCAGTTGCGAATTGGCAACGTCGTACACCTCGCAGATGAGGGGCACGAGGAAGGCATCTGTCAGGTACGAGCCCTGGGGATCGTCCAGCAGATTGCGTACCCGTGCCTTAACCTGCCCTAGGGTCCAGCTCACGCTGCGCCTGCCTTGCCTTTCGCTTTATCGCGGTCCGCCTTGATCTGGTTTACGATCTTCCACTCTTCCGCAGTCAGACGATCCATCTCCACTGCGCCGTAAGCGATACGCGTGTTCTTGTAGGCCTGGATCACGTTGAAGATGTGGTGGCAGTTCACGCACAGAATGGCCCCTGCTTTGGGCGTCACGGCGCAGCTGGGGCAAGGCTCGGGTTGCTTTTCTGTGAGCGTGTTGGCCTGCATCACCCAGCGGGGTAACTCTGGAATGAGACCTTCTTCCACCGCCAGCCGCGCCAGGTCACGATGGGTATCGTTCACATTCATGCGTTGGGAATCGTTCTCGTACCAGGCGTTGGCGGATTGCAGCCGCTGCAGGATGGACGTGTTGCGCTTTTTGCGAATGGCGGTCAGGGTCTCGTGGAAATCGCGCTCGCGCACCTCCACGTAAAATTCTCCCCGGTCGCTGTAGGCTACTTCGGGAACCCGGATGGTGCCACCTTTCTTGATGGTGGCGGGGTCGTGATCGCCGACATAGCAGAGTACTCCGCCGAAGCCGCCATCCTGCTGCACATATTCGCGGATGTATTCGGCGGCCAGCACCAGGGGGATGGCCGGCACCGGCTCCATCTGCATCATGTTCTGCGCGTCGCAGCCCAGGTCTTTGTGTCCCCAGCGGGTCTCGCGGATCACGTGGATGGTGTAGGGTTTGCCGGGAGGGCAGGGTGCGATCTCCTCAGGGAAAAAGACACCGCCATTGATTTTGAGGGGAAAGGGGTTCAGGTTGAGGATGGTGACGGGTTTGTCAGCCTCTGCCTGTTTGAGCAGGCGCTGGATTTCGGCGTAACGCTTGACGGTCCAACGTTGGCCCGGATCCCGGAACTTGCCTGGGTCCTTGCCTAATAGCGCTTCCGCGTTGGCGCGCTGCATTTCTGGGGTGATGACGACTGTTGCCATGGATGATGCTCCTTATGCCAAGAAAGTTGAGGGTTCTGGACGGGTCCAGGGGGCCGGTATTCGCTTGTACATTGAATTTAGAGAATGCCGATGTGTTCATTCCCGTTGCCGGTGCGGCGGGCTAGCTCTTGTCTCCAGCGGCTTGCGGCCAGGCTACTGCTGTGCAGAGGCGAGATATGATCACGCATCATGGCGTCATACTCGACCTTGCGTTTCTCCTCGGCCTGTTGCTCCTCGTATTGAAACCGTAGCAGGTACTCTTGCGCCCTGGACTCCGGGCTGCCGCGGCGCCCGTTGATCCCCGCACTGTACTTAGCGATCAAACCCTGCAGAGCATCGGTCGTAGGCACCTTGAGCCACGGGCCGAACACCATCTCATAGTCGCCACATTCCGGATAGGGCCCCAACATGGGAGTAAATCCGTCGATCGCCTTGTAGGAGTACCACTCCGCCTGGGTGCCGTAGCTCGAGGCCGGGAACCACTTTTCCAGGATCCAACCTTCTGCGTGGGGATACTTCTTTACCTCGCGCATCTCTGTAACCACGCGCATCGGCTTATTGTCGTGGCGGGAAAAGTTGCAGCCCGGCGCATGGGGATTGGGTTGAAAGTTCAAGCCACCCTTCTCCGCGGTGGAGAGCCCTTCCGCCCAATCGCGATAAACGCCGGATTCTTTCACCAACCGGTCGCTGCCCACCAACAATCTCCATTGCGGCTTACCAAAAGGATTCTTGCCGCCGTAAGTGGTAAGGAATCTCTGCGTGGAGCTGGGCACGATATGGCTCATGGCTGTCCGCCGGTGTAGGTGAACGGAGCGGTCTTTCTGCCATACCAGTTCGCGGACATGGACGCGTCGGTGCTTTCCAGGTGATAGCCCACCACCTCGGGGATGAATCCTCGTTTCGCGCGTGGCCACATCTTGGCAAACGCCATGTCGCCACGCCCTGCATCGGTGTGGGCAACGGGATACTCACAGATCCCGGAGACGGCCGGGGCCCACATCTGGAAGAACCCTATGGGTATATAACCTCCGCCATCTTTGCTGGTGACGCGCGTGCCCAGGGGAAAGGCGTTTAAATGAACGTAGGCATCGCATTCATGCTGCAGCGCAGGCATTTCCAGGAACTGGTCCCACTGGGCGTAACCCTTCACCAGGAACCGATCGATGCCGTAGATCATGCAGGGGTCGAGGTTGGCATTTTGCAGCAGCAAGCGGGTCTGCGGCGGCAGCCAGATGTCTGCGTCCAGGTGCACCACCCAGGCGTCCTGATCGAGACGGCTTAGGCCCTCATTGATGCCCGCTCCCTTGCAGAATTTGTTCCAGCGGGAGTTCAGCGCGTCGGTCTTGATACATTCCACATGATTGAACTCGCAGATGCGCTGCGTATTGCGATCTTCCGCGGAGGTGACTACCACGATGCGGTCGAATAGATGCTTGTTAGCCGGCAGGGTACAGCGTAAGAAGTCGGAGTAGTGGTCGCACACCACAACTGCTTCCATCTTGAAGTGTGGGTCAGGAAGGTTCACCGTTCCTCCAGGGCAAGGGCCGTGATAAGACATCGTTGAGTTCTCCATAAATTCTGAACGGGAAAGTGGAATGAAACCCATATCCCATGCAACGGCGATCTAAGTCCCGTAGGGACGGATGAACTTAGCCCAGGACAACGTCCTGGGTAAGATAAGAGAGAACGAGTAGTCCCGTAGGGACGGCTGAGACTTCCTGAGCTGCGCTCAGTCGTCCCTACGGGACTACTCGGATTGGCCGTAACGATCCCCAGGACTGCGTCCTGGGCTATTTGCAGCCGTCCCTGCGGGACTCAGGTCGCAGGGCATGGGAAAACACGGGGCTGAGACGGTTATCTCAGCCCCGTGACTTAGTTAGTTGTAGACAGGGACCTTCAGGCCGGTTACCGAGGAGATAGCCTGCGGATTATCCACGGCGTACTGCCGGGCATCCACGTAGTAGCATCCCTCGTTTGCGGTCGGGTTACCCGAAGCCGGATCGTAGATTTGAAACACCCACTGTCCGCTGCGGTTCTTGAACCAGAAGGGAGCCTTGCCCCACACCACCTTGAGCCACGAACCGAACTCCATGAAGTCGATGCGGGTCTGGTCGGCGTGGATGTTGCGCACTACCTCGCGGCCGGCAATGGTGAACTGGCCCACGTTGGCAGTGAGTCCGTCAAACCCTGGCATCTTGCCATTGGTCATCAGGATTTCCTGCTTGGCGAAGCCCATCTCCTCGTATGCCTGAATCTGCGAGGGATGCGCGTGCCACACCTGCGATTTGAGCGCGTCCGTTCCCAGGCTCTGTTCCACGCGGCTAAGCGCCGCACGCAACATGGGCAGAGAGAGTGGAGCACCGCCGGCAGCCACACCGTTCGCGACCACATAGTTCTGGGTACGGTTGATGCCCAGGAACGTTCCCGTGGTAGCGGTGTTGTGGAAGTACGGTATGCCGTACAGGAATACCGGAGTGGTAGCCGCCACACCCGCGACCATGATGAAGTCACCGGCGACCGTCCCGGCCGGCACCGCGTCCACGGTTATGGACTGCGCCGAGCCGAGCTTGTTGTTGACGTTGTTGACGTAGCAGGTGCCGCGCAGGGTGTAGGTGTTACTCATCACCTGCACCTGTTGCCCCTGGGAGATAAGCCGTGCGCCCCATGGAGAAGACGCGAGCACGATCGGGTTCGCACCGCCGCCCGCGTAACTCGGGTCCACCTGGCCGATTTTTCCGTCACCCGCCTGCTGCAGGAATTGGTCACGGTTTTTCGCCATCTGTACGGCTACGTCCGCCAGCGTCTTGGTGACCGGGTTCTCGGAAACTACCTTGGGTCCGCCCTCGCCGATAATGTCCACCAGTCGCGAGTATTCAACCGGAATGACAGTGGCCAGGGGCGTCAGCGTACCTTGATCCCAGGCGCTGAAGTTGCCGGCCGGCAAGATGCCGCCGTCGAGATTGAACAGGGCGACGTTGCCGGGAAATGCAGTCTGGAAGCGCAGACGAAAACTGCGCAGTGAAACCGGAGTAATTGACCCGCGCTCGGAGATGCGGGCGTCCAGTTTGGCCTCCTTTTCGATGAGCAGCTTGATGACCTCGTTCAAGGCCTCGAGCTGCAGCTGCTGAGTAGTGGATGCGGTACCGATTAAGTTAGACATGAAGTTGATTCCTCAGGTGCGGGCTTATCTTTCTTGAATCGCTCACCGGGATGTCATCAGCTGCAGAACTCGCGGGAGGATCTGTTCTCTCGCCACCTTGTCGAAGGGCTTACCCGGATTGGCTCGTTGCCACTCCGCCTGCGCGTGGTCGAAGGCTGCGCTTGAGGTCATCAATGCGCTCCCACCGCCGGCTGGTCCGGTTGATCCCTTGGGCTCGGTCTTCTTTGTGCTGTCGATCTGGGCGTCTACCTTGGCGCGTTTGGCTGCGGAGGCGTTGGCGATCTGTACGCCGGCTTCACGGAGTTCTTCGCGCGCTACTTCGGGGAGATACTGCTGCACGGCCCGGTCAATGGCCGCGAGGCGGCGTTGGCGGGATGCGTCGCCGATGGGGAGCCTCTGGAGGGAGTGCATTTGGTCCTGCAGAGCCGGGTTCGCTTGAATCTTGCGAATCAGCTTGGCGCCGATGGCTTTAGGGAGAATGTTCTTCAAATAAGGACTGACCACGCCGCCCTGCTTTTCCACGTTGGCAATAATTCTGCTGATGCCGTCGTGGATACGCGTTTGGGCTTCTGTCTGCAATCCGTTTTCGAAGGACCGTCTCTCTTCCACCTTCTCACCGTGCTGGCGCACATTGAGTGCGCGTTCCCTTCGGTCGAGCTCATCTGCCTTGCGCCGCAGTGCATCTGGCTGCGCCTCTAACGCGGGGGAAGTGGCCGCGGATTCTTCCCTGAGGATTTGCAATGCGTCGTTCACCCGTTGGTCGCGGGTGCGTTCCTCCTCAGAGCGATAGGTGTTCGCTTTGAGGCGTGCGGTTACATCCTGTGCGCGGTGTTCGAGATCGAGAGCCACCACGTTGTCGACAAATCCAAAAAAATCTTCGCCAATCACCGGCTTGCCGTTTTGCGTTACTACGTTGCCGTCGGCATCGCGTTCGTAAGAAAGCTCGGCGATTTTGCTGAGTGAGGCCATGGTGCCTTCGCGGGTGGTTGATCCGAGGAAGGTCTCGCGCACGTCAATCCAGGTGGAGGAGTGGTCGAGGGCCACCTTCGCTGAATCAATGTCGGGGAAGATCTCGCGGTAGGGCTTGAGTTCGGCGGCCTCGCGTGCGGTCTTATAAAGCTGACCCTTCAGGCGGGAGTCGGCCTCGAGCAACTTACCGAACTCGGGATTGTCGGTGACCATCTGGCTGAGAAGTTCCGGTGTGACAATCGCCTCTAGTTCCAGCTGAAAGTCTTCTTCCTCCGGTGCGGTGGTCGCGTCGGTGAGAGTCTCCGGTGCTTCTGTGGAGGGCACTGAGGGCTCAGCTACAACCACGGCCTCCTCAACGCTTGCCGGCGTCTCATCTTCGACTTGTACCGGCTGGGCAGGAATCGCGGCCAGCTTTTCGGTGAGCAGCGCCGCGGCATAGTCTTCGCGAATTGGAAATTTGCCCGGATCGACATTGGACGCCGGCACCGATCCGCCACCAAACGAGGGAGTAGGTAGCGCCGGAGCAGGCGTAGGGGTAGGCGCCGCCGGAGCGGGAGCCGCAATCGTAGCTTCAGTCATGGGTCTTCTTTCTAAGGCGTAAATCTGCAACAAATGACGGTGCCCCATATCCCCGATTTCCTGTGAAGCCGGGTGGGTTCCGCGCACTTCATGCGCCTTTCCTTAAAGAAAGGCGCACACGCGGTCCTGTCCAGTGCAACGTGCAGGAAATTCGGGGTATCTCGCTGGTTTTTCGCGAGATGTGGGATACCACGAATCTTGATGTGCTTCTGTTTGGCTTGAAGAGTTAGAGGGTAATCGCCGTGGTATCCCACATCTCGCGAAAAACCAGCGAGATGTGGGGCCCACCCATCGTTTGTTGTAGGGGCAGGTCCTAGCCGTGTAACTTATCTGCTAACTTGATCAGCGCATTCGCGGCTTGTACCTGACCCTGAATATTGCCTGCCGTAGCATGCGGGGGAAGGTGCATCAGCCCGCCCACGGTATTCACGACATCGTTAATCTCATGCGGGGGAATCTGCGGCGACTGCGGTGAACCCGCCTGCGCCACTACAGCCTTTTGTTGTGCCATCGCCACTAGCTGCTGCGTCTCAAGAGCAACCGCCGCGGTAAAGTACGCCAGCAGATTCTGCCAACCCGCAGGATTGTTATCGGGAATATCGGAGTTCTCCTGGCAGTACTGCCGCACCACTTGCTTCAGCACGGTGAAGTCGTCGATCGCCTTATCCGGCAGGATCGTCGGGCGCACCTGCCCTGTGGGCCGGCCCGTCTGCGGATCGACCACAGGCACCGCCTCCGCCGCCAGCAGCTTCTCAATAATTTGCAGCACCTTCGACCGCATGGCTGCGCCCGGAACTACCATATTTGGCACGCCCAGTGCCGTCGCCGCCTGCTCCTGGTTGGTTGGATCATCGAAGATCGCCTGCGCCAGCGGATTACTCGCCGCCGCCTGCATCAAATCCATCCAGCGCTGCCGTAGCTCAGCTGCGGTTACCGGCAGACCCTGGTCTGTATCCGCATAGGCGTGCACGCTGCCCTGCAGGTCATCTAACCGTATGTAATCGTTTCTGAACTCGGAACCCCGCTCCACGATCACCTGCCGCATGTCTGCGGTCAGGTTGTCTTTGGCGCAATTCACCGCCAGCTCATCTGCCTTGGCGTGTTCCTCTTTCAGGTTCTCCCAGTAAATATTCAACTTGCCGAGCGCGGAATTCAATTGCTGTTGCTGACCACCGAAGGTCTCGATCGACGGGTCTCCCGCGCCTCCGTACACCTGCGGCGGAATGCCGGCAAACATCTGCGCGTTGTACGCCAGCTTATCCAGATAGCTGAAGGCCTCTTCGTGCATCTGGAACTGGAACTGGTAAAGCGCGTCTGCCATGCGCACCGAGCCGGGCGCGCCCGTCCGCTTCAGCTTGACCAGGTTAAGAACCCCGGGCAGCATCGGCTTGCCCTGCAGGGACTTGGTATCGATCAGGTCTGCATTGGCCAGGGTGACCCCTGAAGAGCAACGGTCCATAAACTCATGCAGGATGTTCGCCATATCGTTGTAGCGCTTCTGAAAGGGCACAACAATGTCACCGATCGATGGCGGAAACAGGCCGAAGCCTTCATGCGTGCCCGCCCATGTCCACTCCCTGGTGAGCGAAGCTTCGCGTGCGGAGAGGAAAGTGGCGCCGGTACTTACCAACAGCAAACCCGTGGGATACGCAGCCCGCATCCGCTCGCCGAAGGCACGGTCATCTTCGAGATCGAAGGCCCAGGGCTGAATCCACGTGCGCGACAGGGTTGGCCGCTGGTCTTGCAGAATGCTGGAGTAGGCGCCGGTTTGAGAGTACACCTGCTGCCGGGCAATACGGTCGATGCTGCCGTTGGCCGAGAGCTCGCTCGATGGGCTGGCCGTGATCATCTCGTACATATCGGGATAGGCAGCGCGCAGCGCCCCCACGTGCACCTCGACTTCGAGGTTGAGAATCGGCGTCTGCCGCAAGTTGTTTGCTGCCGGGTCGCAGTCCACTTCCAGCGGACAATAAAGGTTCTGCGCCACCATGCCGTTGGGCACTTCCTCCTCGCCCACTTTCTGAATCACCGGCCCATACTCTGCGGGGAAGAACGAGTCCTCTCCCAGGGGGCGCTGGCACTGTTGGCAACGGTGCACACCCACGGGGATCGCCTCCGCCGGCGAGGTGGCGCCGCAGTGGAAGCAGTGGTAACGATCGGGCGCCAACTGAGTTTCGGTTTCGTTGAACACCGGCTCCCGCGTAATGCCGGCGCGCTCGCCATCGACCACGTAGCGGGTGTGGCGGAACACGGCTCCGGTGGTGTACAGATACAGTAGTTGTTGCTTGAGCAGAGACTGTTCGCTGTTCTGCTGCTCGATGATGCCAATGAGGGTCTGCGCCGCTTTCGCCGTAGTCACATCCGCTAGTTGCTCGGCATCCTCCGGCATCCATTTCGATTTAGGAACCTGTGGCGCCAGCGCCGCCACGAAACCCGTGGCCAGCATCTGATAGAAGTTGTTGCAGTACTGATACAGATCCTTATCGTCGGCGTCCTGGGCATGGTCGCCCTGGTTCATCCAGTCGACCGCGTTAAAGAACTCCGCTTCTCCGGGACCGAAGGAGATGAATTGGTTGCCCTTGAAAAACTCCAGGTTTTGCAGGCATCGCTGCATCAGTACTACGCGATCCTGCGACCACTGGTCCTTATAGCTGCGCACCAGGGCTATCAGCCGTTGTTGGTCTTCTTCGCTGAGCTGGGCGCTGTTTTGCGGCTCATCCGCCTTGCCCTGCATCGGGTCTGACGGCGTATGCTCCATGCCGCGCTGGGCCTGGGGGACTTGCGTCTGTGAAACCTGGGTGATGCCAACGCCGGGATATGTGGCCATTTACGCCTGTTTCTTTCCTGATGCTTTCAAGATGCCGGGCCTTCAAAGATTGTTCAGCCGCCGAGGAGCGAATTCTTCTTCCCTAATGCTTCCGCTTCGTCCAGTGCCGCGGTTACAGCTTCGACCTTCGGTACCCACTTAACATGCGCTCCGGTCTGTACCCGGTTGTAGTCCCGATAAGCTTTACGAGTGAGCGCATCGGCCAATTTCGAAGGCCGCCGCCGCGACTTCATCAAGCTCTCAATCTCTTCCACTTCCGGGTCAACCGGGTCAATTGGGCTTGGGCTCTCGGAGGAAACGTCCAAGGAGGGAGAGCTGAATAGAGGTCCCCCCAGGCCAAGCGTAGCCAGGCGGTCCAGCAACACCTTCCGTTCCCGGGTTAGTTCGTCCACTTGGGTGGTCACCAGGTCCATCATCTCCTGATGCGAAGAGCGGGATATCCATGGCAGCCTCATTGGGTGCAGGTATATCCCCAGGTGTAGAGCGTGGAAGCCACAAGCGGCGTGGTGCCGGAGTTGATCGTGAAGGCAGTCGTCGACGGCACGGGAATGAACACGTCCGCGGCTCCCGATAACTGCTTGGCCGCAGCATTGGCCGCCCACAAGTTGCACTTCGCGAGCGTCGAATAAGCCGTGCCAAAGGTCAGCGTGGCGACGGTCGACGAAGCCGCCGGAGAAGCGCCTGGGGTTATGGAGATGTAGCCCGAGACATCGCTCGATTGCGCATTGAGCGAAATGGTGGGGCTAGTGCCGGCTCCGGTACCAGGTGCCGCAGTAGGCGCCGATAGCGATTGTTCTCCGCTGAGATGGACCGCGCTCACCGAGCCGTTCGATGTAATCGGAGGCGATTCCACTGAAGCCGCCGCAGTCATGTCAATGACAATCGGGAAGCCGCAGCCGCCGAAGTGGTTAAAGGAAAAGCTTTCCGTCGAGAGCGTGGGATATTGATCCAGCCAGCCGACCGACTCCGTTTGCTGCGCTCCCGCTCCCCAGCATTTCGACTGGTAATAGAGCACGGCGCCGTTGACATAAGCGGTGGGGGTCGCTCCGGCCGTGGGCAGAAAGTAATAGTTCGGAGGCACAAAGCTTTGGATCATGCCGCCGTTGCGGAACACCATCGAGTGACCGGAGTCCGAATAGGTGAAGGTTGTATCCCCGTTGGCGCTGGTAGGCCCGGTCGGCGTTTGGATGCCGGTCGACCAGATATTCCACAAAGCGTGGTTGCCGCCGGCGCTGCCATCAAAGATCGAGCTCGAATACGTCGTGAGGTTGGTGTCATTCACCGAGATGTTTGTTATGTTCACCAAGCCAGTCGCCCCGGCGGACAAGTAGATCGACTGGGTACCAGAGACCTGAGAAACCGCGTTGAAGTTCAGCTCCGTCCCGGTAAGGCGCACCGTATTGGTGTCATACAGGCCGTAGGTGCCCACGTCGGTGCAATGGATATTGTTGAGGTCGACCTGGTTCCCTTCGGTCTGCAGGCACCCCTGGGCGTTCCCATTGCCTACGTCGTAAAAATTCACATTGCTCATCTGCAGATCGTCATTTTGCAATTCCGCCATTTGCAGACCCCAACCGCTGATATGGGTCGCACTTACATTGCTGATAACGACATGGGAGACGACACTGCCAGGAGAGGTAGCAACATTGAAGTACAGCGCCGGCGCGGCTGCCACGTTCAGCGGATTGCTTCCATAACCCGCGCCAAAGATGGTTCCATTGCTGATGCTCACCCGGTCAGGCCAGTGGGCTGTCGTGGTCGTTGGGTCCTGCCCAACAAATACCGACTCCTTGCCTGAGCCGACGATCGAGAAATTCGACACGCTCACGTTGCGGCAGGCATTGATGAGCACACCTTCCAGGTCGTTCTGCGACGTGATGTTGGTGCCGGTGATGTTCTCGCAGGGGATAGAGTGCGCCGTGTACTCGGAGTCAAACCACGAGGTCTCGAAACACGCATCCTGGTTGCTCTGGCAGGAGAGCCCATCCACTCGCAGGTCCTGGTTGTTAATCATGAACGCGCCATTGGCGTAGAAGTTCGAGATGTTCAGGTTATGGATTTGGGTGTGGACCGAACTAGCCAGACGCAAGCCGGAAAGGTCTCCGTTATTGAGCGAGACCCCATCCAGCACGCAGGAAGTGCATGCTTCAATATCGACGGCATAGCCGGAAGTCCGCTGGGTCGCCGTGGGTCCAAAGGAGATCGAGAGATTCTTGAGCCCGAAACCGGTCGCTCCCGTCGACTGAATACAATCCTGGGCGCCCACCGTACTACAGGTGAGAGCACTCGCCGGGCCATCGCCCCAGATGATCACGTTGTTTGCGCCGGAGATGATCGGGCCAAAGGCATTATTCAGGAGGTAACTGCCGGCTGGGACGTAGACGCTCTTCCCGGTGCCGTTCGCCGTGGCCACGGCCGCCTGGAATCCAGCAGTATCTGCGGCCTGGCTTGATCCATTGCCGATCGCACCGAAGTCTTTAACGCTGATCGAGTCCTGCCATTTGGAGGTAGAGGAACGCGTGACCGCGCCGCTCCCACCCTGGTTATAAGTGACACTGCCGGCCGTGGGGTTGATGACCGTGTACTGCGATCCGTTCCATTGATACGAGGTGTAGGGACTCGTAGTAATATCTTCGAGCCCAAGATCCGTAATGCCGTGAACAGAAGCAATGATGTTGGCGGCATTCCCCGGGCTGATAAGCCGGTACCATTCTGCGTTGAGCACGATGGTGTTCGGCCCGTCGGTGGTTTGGTTCGCGGTGATCGCTTCCTGCAAACCTCCGGTACCCGATGTAAGGTAAAAAGGCGGGACATGGCTGTAGACCGTCGCCATGTTCACACTGCAGGCGCCGAGATAGACCGAGCTGGGTGTCGCTATTTCGGTCAGGTTGGGATTGCTATCGACAATCTTGATTGGGGTGCCGGCTGAGAACGCCGCAAAGTTCTTGCCTCCAGCGGTGACCTGGCAAGTGGCAGGGGGAAAGGAGAATCCTCCCGCAGCCGATCCAGGCACTCGGAATTCACCGTATTCGGCGGCGATGATCTGACCGGCATTCTGCCCCTGCGTGTAGCAGAAACAGGGAACGAGGGTGAGAACCAAGATTAAAGTTTTCTTCATAATGCCGGCCTGATCTTCATGGCCAAGATAACTCGAAAACCACATTAGTCAAATTCCGTTACGCGCACGATGGTGGTGTTCGCGCTCGCCGACTTTAAATTGATGAGCAGGGTTGCGGCCAACGCATACCCTCCTGACTTATCCGGTGGTACCCCGATCACCAGTCCAAACCCTGCGCCTTGCGGGATGGGCGTGCCCAGCACAATCGGCTCCGACTGTGGCTCAATAGTGTAGGTCGTAGTGAAAGGAGTGGCTGAGCCATCGTTGAATTGGTATGCGATCCCCTGGCCAGTTCCGCCATTCGCGCTTCCGTCTTCGAGGATCTCGACCCGCCGTGTCACCTGGGTTGCGGATACAGCGACAAATGCACCGCTGCTGCCGTTCAGGGTTATCAATCGTGTGTGAGCCATGGGTTAGCCTTTCTCTTTCCGCATCTTCAGCAGGGTCTCGGCCAGTCGCGCGCGCTTGCCGGCCTTAGCCGCGGTCTCTTCCCGGTCCGTCTTCGCGGGCTTCTTGATCGCCAGTTCGATCCATTGCTTGCTGCTCATGTAAGCGACTCCTTCTTTAGCATCTCGTCGAGTGCGACCAACGCGTCCCAGTCGTCATGCAACCTGGCCACGTATGCGAGGAATGGAGCTTTCTCTTTTGTCTGCTGGGCCATGGCGATGTCGGCCTTGACCGTGGCGATCTCAACCAACTCGTATTGTGAGATAGCATCGGCGTCCCACAACGGCATTTTGCCGGCCACCGCCACCACGAAGTCGTTGGCTTCGGAAATCTCCTGATCGGGGAGGATGGTCGCGGCGACGGGCCTATGGGCAGCACAACCCAGAAGGAGCAGCAGCAGCAGCCCGTGGATGAGGCACGACATGCGAAGCGCCATTTACTTGATCTTCCCGAAGGCGGCTTCCACCTGGGCAACGATTTCGGGAAAGTCGGCGATCAGCTTCTTTATCTCCGCGATCACCGAAGCGTCGAAGCTTATGCTGATTCCGTTGGCGCCGGCTGCCGTCTCCGTCGCCTGCACAGCGGCGATCAGCTCGCCCAGCGCGCCGAAGGCAATCTGTTCCACCGCCGCGGCCTGCGGGCTTACCAGCGAAGTAAGCGACTCGATCAGTTGCGACTCCTTCTGCAGACCGCCAAGCGCAATGACCACCTTTTGTGAAACTGTGACTACATCTTTAAACAGGGACGCGAATGCGTGCCCAGCTGATTGCCAGGTGAATGCCATGGGAATGCTCCTTATTGTTTTGTGGTGTGGTGATGCGTGCGAAGTAACCTGACCCGGAACCTATCCCTCTAAACGAACCATGGGGCACCCAAGGTTCACATAATGGGAAAGAATCCCAACTAAAGACTTGTTAACTGTTCTTACCAGTCGACACCGTAAGCGCCGGTACCGGACTACTTTTCAAATAAGCGAATACGGCCAGCAATGCCGGCACAGCCGCCAGCTTGACCATATTCAGCAATCCCGTCTTATCGAACGGGAACACGCTCGGCAGCGCGATGGCGCCACTCGCTGCCGAGGCAAACGCAGAGATAGCCGCGGCCGCGAGGCCGTGAATCCAAACCTTGAGATTGTTCATGGGTTTACCTGGTTACCGCTCGCTGCCAGTTGATGTAGTCGTAAGCCATAGTCACCGAGGTGCCGCTCAGCGCGGTCGCGGACCATACCGCAGGGTACTGCGTCGTCGAGGGCATACTGCCGATCGCCACACCAGTCCCGCACACCTGCGTCCCCCCGATGTACCAATGAACATTCGTTCCATCGTTCACCATGGTGAGCCTGGTCCACGCCACGGTGGCCGCCACCCCACTATCGATGGAGGTGGAGTTATATCGGCAATACCAGTCATTCACCACACTATTGGCACTGGATAAGTAAAAGCCGATGCCCGTGGTCCAGGGGTTGGCGTTCGGGATATGGGCCATCCCCGCCTGGTACGCGCCCACAGTAGTCGCAGGCAGCACGGGCACGTAGACCGCCGTCTCCCAGGTCCACCCCTGTGCGGTGTTTGCCGATGTGACCGAATTGTTTTCCGAAACCAACCCGCATACGATGCCCGTACCTGTGCCTGCGGTGCCTGCCGTTAACAGCATGTTTCCCGGGTGGTTGTTATCCGTATAGGTGTTGCTCGGGCTGCAACTGCTGTTCATCGGCGAGCCAATAGGATCGGGGGCCATGTTCGCGCCGGTATAGAAGTCGTCGAAGAAGGTGGAGTTCTGGCTCGGAGGACTAGTGGTGACGGCAGTCGTCGAGGTAATCAACCACGTAGGTCCTAAATCAAAGAGTGTCAGGGTGACATTTTGTCCTGCGGGAATGGTGAGCGGGGAGGTAAGGCCACCAAAGTTAATGTTCCCGCCGGAACCCAGAGTAATCCCCGGAGAACTGGCAGCGTAAAGCGTTAGCGACTTTCCGGGAGAAATCCCCGGAGCATTAATTGTGGTGATCGTGGTCGCCGAGCCATTTACAAATTCCGTATTCCCGCCAGCCACGGTGAGCGTTGAAGTAGTCGGGCCAATTTGCGAAGTGCCGCAGGAGGTGGTCGTGGTCACCGTGCTGGTGTTTTGAGCTAAGTCAACTGTATTGTTGTTGTTCGTGCACACCGCAAACGCCGCAGGGAGATTCAGGCTTCCGTAGACGTAGTTGTCGCGAGCAGACCCGGTCACCTGGCCGGCATATTGAAGCACCGCCGTCGTGTTGCCGGAGTTTGCAATGTGGTTTCCGTTGAACGTCAGACCGTTCGAGAGGTATGCGTAATAAGGGGTTGCGATGTTCTCGATGTACCCATTGTCATAGTGGATGTTGCTTGATCCTTCTCCAACGAACATGCCCTGCGTGCCGACCTCATACGTGTACCCAAAGAATTTCACATCAGCTGGGGAATCGCCTAAACCGGCCGTCTTTTCCTCAACCGCGATCAGCCAATTGGGGTAAAGGCTAACCGGGTACTGACCATTCGCGGCTCCATTGATGAATACGATTTGAGCGTGCTGACCGGAGATTTTAATGAGGTTCGCCGGGTGCGACTGGATTGGCCCGTTGCACGTGAAGTTGTTGAACGTGATGTATTGGTTGGGGAGATTGTAGGTATACCCAGGCCCGCCTCCGCCATCCGACCACAAACATTCCAGATTCGGATTATCCACCTGCACGTTATTGAAGAATGAGTTGTACAAGCCCCCGGAACTGTAGCTCCCTGTAGCTGCGTTCAGGTGAATTCCTCTACTGTTGGGCTGGCTCGGATCTTCAGCCATCTCGATATTGGACATGCTTGCGCCTTGAACCGGACCTGGCTGCAAGGACAAACAGTCTCCGTTGTACTCGCAAAATAGAACCGTGCCTTTCTGACCACTGTTGCCAATCACGTTCATGGCGCCGTTTGCATATGTGGGAGAGAATGCGATCTGCAACCCACCCGAGCCCACCAGATACCCAGTTGGAGAATTCAGCACGCAAGCAATTTGGTGGACTGCCGAATAATTGAAGCAGCTTTGCAACGCGGTGACATCATCATGGCCATAAACGGCGACGACATTTGAGGAGCTGGTTGAGGCTGCGGCCGCGAGCACTACCGTATTCGCGTTGGTCACTGACGCAATCGTGGTGTGGAGGGATATTCCCGCCGCGCCTGCTCCCGGTACCCACATTTGTTTGCCTACATCCGTCGCAGAACTAAAAGACGTTCCACCGCAATTGAGAGTCGTGCTCGCGGCCGTAATCGAACAGCCACCGTAAATCCCAACGGCGTCGCCGTAGCCGCCAAAGGTGAGCGGCGTTACTCCAGGCGACGCTCCGACGTTGTTGTAGGTCAGGGTTTGCGCAGAATAAGTGCCTCCGGCTCCGGTTGCGACAGGCACCTGGCCTGCGGCAGTGGCGGTAACACCGGCCATGTAGTCGGTGCCCGGCGTGGCGGCCGTTGCCGAGCCTGCGGATCCTGCCCCCTTCAATACGCTCGACGTGGCGGGGATGCTTGCGCTGCCGCTACCGCTACCTGCGCCCGGTACGCCGTTGCCGCCGACGCCTTGACCGCGGGCCGCACTGCAGATCAAGCTGATGAGTGAGAACCATAAGAATCGCTTCAAGCCGCTGCTCTCCTTAGCCATCCGGCGCGATACACGGCCAGGGTTGGATTGGCTTTCACCAATGCATCGTAGTAGTTCTCCGCCTCCTGGCGCAGATCGGCCAGCACCTTTTCCGGGTCGGCCAGGTCAAGTGCATGCAGAGTGAGTGGCCCAATGCGGCCATCGCCAACCACCGTCACTGCGTCCTGCAACATCCTCGCTGCGTTCACCACTCCGACATTTACCCCCAGCGACAGCAGCTTGTTGGCGATCTCCTGATCAGCGATCTCGGCGATACAGAGAGGCTGGCAATAGCTCATATCGTAAATCCCCCTGGCAATCTGCAACGCTGCCACCTGGCCCATCGATCCGAAGTACAGGCAATTCGTGAGCTCAGGATGCCAGTGCTCATCGATTCCGAACCTGGTTCGCTTGCCATCCGAGGTGGTGGTAATTTCACCCGAGAGTGTTGCATCTTCCCATCCCAGCACGTAGTCGATTGCCGCATCCACGTTCGCCATATAACCTGCATTTCTCACGGCTGGAAGAGCCGAGTGAAGGGTACGGGCTTCAGCCCTTACAAACAGAAACCAGAACCGATGGGTTTTGCGTCACGAACCCTCTTCAGCCCTTGACGTACGCCATTCTTAGCGCGCTCCCAGCAAATGTGCCAACAACGCAATCAATGCACCGCCGGTGCCTCCGCCCATCAGAGCCAGCGCAGTCGCCACCAGCTTCGCCTTTCCATTGGCCTCATTACGGCCAGTCTCCAGCCCATCCACCCGCGCATCGTTCTTTTCCATACGCGTCTCGTGGCGGAGCAACGTCGCTTCAACAATGGGCAAGCGCCCGTGTTGCCCATCCAATCCAAGTTCGCGGCGAAGCATCTTCAAATCGCTGCCGTTTTCACGGCCCTGCAGCAGACTCTCCTCCACCTTGCCCTTCAGCTCCGTGAGTTGCTCCAGAATCTGAGCCTGGAGGGTGATGTTTTTCGCGCTGGGCGTCATCAGAAATGCACCCTGCCGCTAAACGTTACCGGGCCTTTAATGGTGATGGTGTAAATCCCAGTGGGCACGGCCAGCACCGTCAATGGAAGATCGGGGCTGCTGAAGCTGCCCGCGGTGGCGCTCAGGTTGGTCGTGCCGGCGGAGATCCCGGTGACCAGTCCTGTGCTGGCGCCCACAGTCGCGTGTGAGTTGCTGGAGCTGCTGTAGCTGCCGGCAGTGTTTCCATGCGCGTCCGTAGCCGTGCAATCATCGCTCGACCCATCGGAGTAAGTACAGGTAGCCTTCAGTTGATTGGCGGAGCCGACAAAGAGTCCCGTGACCCCTCCCGCCGTTGAGAGAGCTACGCCGGTAAGCGTTACCGCGGGATTGGTAATCGTGAGTGAGTACGAGGTGCTGCTCGGTCCTCCGTTAATAACGGCAGTGATTCCCGGGGTGCCGGCGGCCACCGCCGTGACCAGCCCCGAGGGGTTGACCGTGGCCTCGGTCGCATCCGAGCTCGCCCACGAAGTTACCTTATCCCCGTAGATATCGGCCACCGTGCAGTCCTGATCCGGGCCGCTCGTGTAGTGGCACTCGGCCGCCATCTGCAGCATGTTGGGCACTACTAGCGAACTTCCACTCGCCGTCAGGTAAGCGCTCACCAGCGTGGGTGGGGCCGCGTTTACCGTGAGCGGCAAGTTGGCGCTGGTAACAGACGGCGCAGTTACGGTGACGTATTGCGAAGTTTGCAGCGCGCCCCCGGCGATCAGCTGGGTGGTCATGCCGGTGTACGTACCAAACGTGTTGGGTACGTAGTAGTAGGGATAGGTCCCCGAACCTTGCGTCGGTACCCCGCCCGCGCACGACCCTCCACAATTGTTGAACCCCTGTGCCGGCGTTCCCGGCTGGTTGGTGGTCGAGCCAACCCACAGCGCCGTATTGGGAGGGATTGTCCCGCAGCCGGTGATGGGGAAACTTACATTTGCACCCGGCCCGGTGGAGGATGTAATCGTGTAGCGCGCGGTGCAGATGGGCGAGCTGGCTTGCGTGGTCGGTGTCGGCGCCAGCACCAGCAGGCAATCCCAGTAGGCGCCCACGGTCTGCGCTCCCGACATGTAAATGCTGCAAGTGGTTGGGGTGAACGTCGCCGTCCCCGTGACCGCATAGGTGTAATTGATATAGCCGTTCGCGGTATGGCCCGCAGTAGTGTAAAGGTTGGTGCCTAACTGTCCCGGCGCCGGGGTCACCGAGGCGCTCAGGTTGGTCGAGCCTGCGGTCACTCCAGTAACATTGCCAGTTCCGTTGACAGTGGCGCTCGTCGCCACCGAGCTGTTCCAGGACCCGATCACATTGCCATGGCTATCCATCGCCGCTCCACAGCTGGTCGTCGATCCATCCGAGTAGTGGCAGGTGCCGAGCAATTGATTGGTGGTGCCGGCGGTGATCGCGTTAACCCCACCTGACGTGGCCAGAGAGACCGAGCTTAGCGTCAGTGGTAAGGCGCTTACGGTCATGGCGTAGCCCGGCGAAGTCACCAATCCACCCGTCACCGTAGCGGTTACTGTAGCGCTGCCGATCGCCGCGCCGGTCGCGAGCCCCGAGGCTGGAAATAGTGACGTCGCCGTTAGTGCTGGCCCAACTGGTGACCGAATTGCCCCGCGAATCGACCGTGTTGCAACCGTTCCACGAGCCGTCCGAGTAGTGGCAGGTGACGATCATCTGCACCGTGCCGCCGACGTTCAGCGTACTCACTCCCCCGGTCGCCGCGATGGAAACGCTCGCCAGCGTAACCCCTCCACTCGTGGTGTAGGCGGCCGTCTGCACCGCTGAAGGCACGAATCCGTAGCCGCTGGGATAGCTGAGAGCGTTGGCTCCCGATCCCCACATACCCACGGCCTTGATGGTTGCCGGTAGGCTAACCGTGATTGGCAAGGTATACAACTGAGTCGTGCCGCTGCCGGGGACCGGGGTCGAGCCATCGGTCGTGTAGTAAATCGAGGTGTTGCCGAGCGGCTGCGCACCCGAGGTATATCCTGGATCGGTTAACGTAACCGTAAGTGGACTGGAATAGCCTCCCGGAGACGGCGAGATTGTCGGCGCAACGCTGGCGGTGGCGGTACAGCTGGTAGCGAAGACATTGCCCACGATGCTCGACGGGGTCGCATATCCGGGATTCTCGCTGACAATGTACTGGCCATTAAAGTAGGGGCCGCAGACATAATTGTTGTCGTAGTGCCGCGGGTTGGCCCCGAATCCCCACTCGATACCCGGGATCGAATAAGGACCGCTCGTGCATGGCGGTTTTGCCAGCCGCGCACCGTTAAGCCCCTGGACCAGGTTATTGCTGAAACTGGCCTGCGTGCCGTGCGCCTCGATGCCGGGCCCGATATAACTTGGGCAGGGCGCTGTCGCAACGTTCTGGATCAGGACGTTGTTATTCACCGTAAGGTATGGCGCTCGCGCGCCGTTCTCGCAGCAAGCGAAGGAGAGGTCGAAGTTGCCGAAGAACGGGACGTAGGGATCGTGATAGCTGTTGTATTCGAAATCGACGCCAGATGTGACCTGCGGCTGCTCTTCCCAGGCAATCCGATGCACGCCGGCGAAGTCGTTGTATCTCGCGGTGAGGTTCGTAGTCGTAACTCCGGCCGTAGCTTCCCCAGGCGTGGAGGTCGGCTCGCACGGTACAGATCCGCCTGGGGGAGAGGGGCATCCGATGGGGACTCCTTCTCCGATGTGGACAATCTTGTTGTATTCGAAAACCAGCCCGTTGACCGTAGAGTTGACGCGCATGGCCGAACAGTTTCCGGCGTTGTCGACACTCGTGCTCTCCATGTTTCCCGTGCTCGGGGTCTCGCACGAGGTTGGATCGCCGAAGGTGTTCCAAGTGACCGTCGCATTCGACAAGATCGCTGTCGTGTTCGAGGCCACCCCGGTGCCATCGAAATATATGCCGTTATCGGTGCCGGAGTTGTTGCAGCAAGGCAGATTAGTGAATTGGTTCTGCGTGATGGTGAGGTTAGTGAAAGAAGTCTGAACATAGATGCCGCCCGCATTTTTGAAGTTAAGGTATTCGATGGTGGTCGACTGGGTACAGGGATTGGCGCGTCCGCTGCCAGAGGAAAGCCTGAAGATCGTAGAGCTCTCTCGCGTGAAGCTGGCGGATAGGATCGCCGTCGCCGGGCTAGCCACAGGGCCGGTGTAGGTCACGCCGCACTTCAGGTTCAGCGCTTGGGAGATATTGAATGTCCCGGCAGCGAAGAGCACCGTATCGCCCGCGGACGCGGCGTTTATCACCCCCTGGATGGTCGATGCGCTTTGGCTAGGCGTGACGTTATAGGTTGCGCCAAAAGCGACCGCCGCCGCCACCGCCCACAGCGCTAACACCATGAGCAGCGCAAAAATCTTCACTCGCCGGCTCATCATTCGATAGCTACCCAGGTCGCTGTCGCCGCGTCACACACGTAAAGCAGACTGGTCGTGCCGTGGGCCCCAGAGGTGTTCGAGTAGATCGAGCCATTACCGTAAGTAGTCCCGCACCCCGTGGGTACGGCGGCGCCGTTCAGAATCTCCACCGTCCCCATCGTGACAATCGGGTTGCCGCTGCCAGTGACCGAAATGTGCGGGTTTGAGCCGTTCGATGCAGGCGGAGTCCCACTGCTTGCGGCGCCGTAGAAGTCGAACACGCCGAAGCCTGGTCCAGTACCGCTGGTAAGCAGTCCCTGGCTGGGGCCACCCGCAGTTCGGTAAATTTGGTAGGTGTTGACCCCGGCAGTATTCCATGGGCAGACAACCTGGATGGCTTGGGGATAGGCCCAACTGGCCGGCGCATTCGTAATCGTGGCAGTCGTTCCAGGAATCAGGTTGCCGTCGAAGTCTGTGCCTGAGCACACATAGCTGTAGGTGGTCGATCCGGAGCCGGCGAGGTTGGTGAGCGTCGGCGCGGCAATGTTGGCTGTGGCGATGACATTTAGGGATCCAGCGTGCCCACCGCCCAGCGTCATTGGTTGATACGCGGAGTTGGCGCCGTTGGTCTGCATCAGGTATCCGGATTCTGAAATGGCTGGCTCGAGCGGGCCTGCCCCGACTACTAAGGAGCCCTCCAGCAAATTCGCCGCCGCCGTATTTATTTGGTGGATCGCACCAGTCGTATCGAACCAGGTCTCGTTTGCGCCGTTATTGATGCTCATGACGCTGGCGCCCCCATGGTTGAAGGGGAAACCATTGTTCACGCTGAATAACTGTGCCTCGCTCGAACCGTAGGCGATCACCGTCGAGGGAGACTGTTGCGGGCTGCCCAGCACCAGCGACACACCGATCAGAGCCGTAGCACTGTTGTGCGTAGTGGGCGTGGTGAGGTAGGCCCCACGCGTGATGCCGCCAAAATGGGTTCCGTCGACGATCGAGGTGTAGCACTCGTATTCCCCGTCCACGAAGAAGCATCCGGCAGACGAAAACTGCGACGTGGTGGTCACCTGGATGGTGGTGTCGCTTATCCCCTGATTTGCGGTCAGCGTGGTTTGATTACCCTTGGTGGGGCATGTGTAACCGGCGTTGATACCGGTCACCGGCGATTGGGCGCATCCGGTCGGCGTGCCCCCCGTCGATCCACCTGGCACGTTGATGTTGGTGACATTGATCGTCTGCGCGTTGAGTTGTTCGGCGACCGGCGCGAAATCGAGATAGCCGATTTGGACCTGGTCGGCGGTGGTCGCGCCCTGCAGAATCAGGCTCAGGCCGCATCCCGCGCCCGTGATCCCGGTAAAGTCGATGGGTGTAGTAAAGACTCCCTTCGCTGTGGTTGGCCAGGCGTTGGTCAGCGGTACGGTGTAGGTGCCGATAGTGCCGCCGCAGGTAGTGCCCACAGAGAAGGTCCACGAATTGGTCGCGGCCGTGGCGTCCTTGGCCGAGAGGTACATCGTGTATTTGCCGTTGGTGATCCGCTGGCCTGGGCCCACGCCGATCAGTTGCTGATTGAACTTGCTGGTGAAGCAGTAGTTCGTCGAGGGATTGTTGCCGACGTTGCAGGCCGCATAGCCGTGGGTGAGCGGCGAGGTATCGTCGAAGGTGTAACCCACGCTCATCGCCTGCGATTCAAAGGCGAAGTTCGCGTTGAACTCCTCCGGCGTGACGAGACCGCCCTCCAGCGAGGTGTAGGGCGCAGTGGTATTACCGGTAAAGAACGTCTCCGCGTTCTGGTTGGGGATGACGCTGCGCCCTCCCACCTGCAGGCCGCCCCAGGGGCCGGTCGGAGTGGAGAAGGCCGAGGCGGTGGTCCCGGTGAAGTCGTTGCCCCAGCCGTAGTTGATCAGGCTGTTTACGCTGTAGACATTCCCTTTGGGCTCGCTGCCGAGGTTGGTTACCCGGGTCGCCGTGTTCTGGTTGCCGAACACCACGGCTGGCGCGACCGCGGCATTATTGAAGTTGCCGCCGAACCAGTGTTGCTGCGCGCCTCCGATGTAGACCTCGCCCCCGCCGCCCATGTGCTGGTCTTCGATCTCAGAGTTGTAGGTATCCCATTCCCACTGCGGCATTGAGCCTGCGTGCGGACCGGCTTCTGGTTCGCAATAAAGATTCTTGAAGTGATCGAGCGAGAGCACATCGAAGTAGCCCCCACTCTGGTCATCGGTCAGGTGGGTGAAGTAGAAGCAGGTGTCCGCGCCCATGGCGCTCCCTGTGGGAGATGTCTCCATCGAGTACACGTTGAAATTCGAGAAGCTGTTTTGGTTCCCCGCCGACAGAATGACCGGGTTAGCCGCGTAGATTTGTAGCCCGTCCCAGTGCGTCCCATCGCCCGTTGGCTGAGAGGTCGCGTAGCCATGGTTCTCGATCGAGGGCGCGCCGTTGGCGATGCCATAGAACAGATACAGGGTATAGAGATTGGCGAAAGTGCTGGCATAGTGCGGGGTCACAAAGTACAGCATCGCCGTGTTGTTGATTTCCGCATCGGTGACCCCGTTGATCTCATTCGGCCACGCATAGAAAGACAAATTCTCGATCTTTGCATTGGCGCTCCACCCGCCACTCCCGATGGGGTTGATCCCGGTGGCGACCGGGAACGCAAACACCGAGTTGCCCACGTTCCAGCCGGGATAGTAGCTAGCCGTCGCTGCGGGTGTGGTGTCGCCGCTGTTGATCGACGGAATGACCGGCCACGGATAGCTGGGCTTGAACCGGTTCAGCGGGAACACGGTGGCTGCCGAGCTATGCGCTGCGCGCGTGGTGCCGTTCTGCGCGCACTGGATCCCGTAGAGGGTATTCGCAGGGCTGGTGTTGCCGGCATTGCTTCTGCCGAAGTACGAGAATTGCTCGCCGTCGATCTGGATCAGCCCGAACGGGGGCACGTTCGATTCCCAGCCGGGGACGGGGTTGATGTTGTTCGAGAGGCTAATCGATGTGGGGCAGCTCCCGGAGCTGATCGGGCTGGCCAGGTTCTGCACGCTGGACCCGGCAAACCACTCCGCCTGCGCGTTGGCCGATCCAGTAGGAAGATTCGCGTTCAAGGTCCGTGCCGTGAAGCCGCTGGCGCAGGTGCCCGCGGTCGAGGCTACCGTCGAGGTATAGATGCTCGCCAGGTA
This sequence comes from uncultured Acidobacteriaceae bacterium, assembly GCA_963717225.1. Lineage (GTDB taxonomy): Bacteria > Acidobacteriota > Terriglobia > Terriglobales > Acidobacteriaceae > PALSA-350. Next base: position 754,554 of record CAVQWB010000050.1, read on the forward strand.
GGGAAAGATGACCGTCTGCCCCACTGAGGGCGGCGTCTCTGCGTTGGGCACGCACATGACCGCGGAGCCATCCGCGATGGTGGCCACGCCGTTTCTGGCGCCCATGCATCCAGCCCGGCGCTAGCGGATCCGCGGCCACTCCGGAGAGGGTCGCGACCGGGCGATACATGGGCTGAACCGTAGTGCAGCCGGAGTCGTTGCACTTCTGCCAGGTCTGGGTCGCGTCGATGCGCCCATCGGGCAGAAATGTCAGGTCGTGGATGTGCGCGGAACCCTGGTTGACGCCCTGTCCGAGGCTGGGGTCAGGGGCCTGGAAGATATCCTCTCCCGGCATGCCGACGATCTGAGAATTGAAGCCCAGGCCGATCGGGCTCTGCCCCTGCAGAGACTGGGTGTGGGTCATGCACTTGCCGGCGGGGAACACCAGCGTCCCGCCGCCGCCAACCACGTTCATGGTGTGCGTAATGTTCGGCGTATCGTCGTGGCCGATGGTGATCTCATGGGCGGTGGTCATCGCCGCCGGCGATGCCGTAGTCAGCACCGCGTGGGTGCCATCGGTAATCGAAACAATGACGGACTCAAACTGCGTAGGGGGGCTGGCGGTGGTGATGGCCGCGACCGCCGAGCGCCCGATGTCATCTGAGGTAAGCGTGCCGCTGGTAAGGGTGAGCACGTTCGACCCGTTGGCCAGCGTGCCATAAACTTCGCGCGCGTCACAAACGGCGCCGTCTTCGGTGACGCTCCGCGCGGTCGCTGGCACGTCGGGCCGATTGTCCTGCGCCCGGTAGTTTCCAGGGTTGGTGAAAGGCGCTCGTTTCGCGCCCGGCTGAAGGATGATCGAACCGTTGTGCGCAGCAGCCGCGGTGATGGCTTGTTGCGGGGTGTAGACCGAGGCCCCCGCAGTAGGCGAGTTCGCGATGTAGGCGTCCTCGTCGACAGCCCCGTTATTCGTCTGATTGTTCGTAACGATGTCGGCTTGCCGGGTGTTCAGGTTGCCTGCGCTGCCAATGATGGAAACCTTGACATACTGGGTGCCGTTCCACTGGTACCAGGCGGTGGGCACCTGGGTTACGTCCATCAAGCCGAGCTTGGTGCTGCCTTGCGCTGCTGCGATCACAGCGGCCGCGTTGGCGGCCCCTCCCACCAGCTCATAGAACGTGCTGTCCAGAATGACGGTATTGCTCTGCGGTGTGGTGAAGTTTTGGTTGAGTGCTTCCTGCAGGCCGCCGGTGGCGGAAGTGAGATAGAAGGGAACCTGGTGGTCGTTGATCGGCGCAATGGTGACTGCGCATGAAACGTTGGTATCGACGGTAGACGTGGGCATCACCGTTTCCGTCAACGCGGGGTTTGCGTCGACGATCGCAATCGGGGTGCCCACGGTAAACGCGAAGAAGAAGCTCGCGCCCCCTTGCACTCGGCAGGAACTGGGTGCGAACGAGCTATAAGTATTCGGCGTGTACCCGGGAACCCGCCACTTGCCATACTGCGACGCAATAATCTGACCCTCGATGTTCTGCGCCTGTACGTTGGCACAGCAAACCAGAACCGTCAGGACCGCAAGGAGTTTTTTCATAAGTCAGGAGAGACAACTCTGCAAACTAATCGGAAGGGCCAGCCACAGAGAGCCGCAAATAAAGACGGCTTTCTAGGCTTCAAAATTGATCACAAAGGGGCACGGCTTCAGCCGCGCCACAAATATCATCCGTGCGATGCGGCTTTAGAGGTTGCGGAAAAACGCTTTCGTCTGAAGGGCAAGCTGATAGGTACGGGTTTCAGCCCGCGTGAGAACCTAATTCCAAATTCACCGCACTCATGCTTTGTATCAGGGCACGGCTTCAGCCGTGCCGCACGGCGCGAACAAATGAGGGCTTTAGCCCCGGGGGTACCCGGGGGTACGCTTTTCATTTCGTCCCCACCCACCCCCCAGGCTGCCTGCTATGGATGCATCCCGATGCAATCGATCTCGTTGGTGGTGGTCGCTCCGGCTCCAGTGGAGTCGGCATTCTGCAACGTGATCGTGAATCCGGCGGCGGTCTTGAGCGACATAAACACCCCTAACAGGACCGCATTTGTGCCCTGTCCAGGGGCTGCGGTGCATGTCGCCGCGTAGTTGCTATTGGTAAACGCGGTCGGCCAGGTAACAGTGAAGCTGCAATTGGCAAAGGGGCTGTTGGGCGTAGTGCAGATCCCCGAGTTGATGACCAGCGTCTGAATCTGCGGGATCGAAGCCCCATTCGACGCTCCGGTCACGCGCCCGTACATGTCCACCGTGATGTTAGCGCTGGTATAGCTTCCTGGCGCTACTCCGCTGGACGGTAGTCCCACATCGGTGCGCGTGGCTCCGGGATTGTCCTGTGCCGTCAGGGTCGTATTGAAATTGATGTACGGCTCCTGGGGCAGAAAGGAGCCACCCAACTGCACATGCTGGTAGTAGACCGTAGGCAGACTTCCGCAACTACCGGGAAGGAACGAGTTGCCGTTCGACACCAGGCATTGTCCCGCGATGCCGCCGTTCCCATTCACCAGGTAACCCAGCGTGTTATTGATGTACCCCACTACATCCACGCCCCACACCGGAACAATGCCTACACCGATGCCGCCCGTGTTCTGGATCCTGTACCCGCTCATATCCAATAGACCGGAAATGCTTTGCGGCCCATGATTCAGTGGCTGTGACAGAATCGGCTGGGGATAGATAACGGTGCCATTCCACAGCGGCGCACCGTTGGAAATGTTGACCGTTCCATTTGGGCCGCCATTGAGTTGCCAGGCCTGCGGCCAGCCCGGGTAAGCGTTGCCGCTCGAGGAAAGCAGCGAGACGTTATAGCCGGAGTAGGGAATGATAACGTCGTTGAAAGCAATGCTGCAGGGCACAGCGTTGGTCGTCGGTAGGATGTTCGCCGTGGTTACCGGCGTCTCATTCTGGTCAAACACCTCTGTCGGACCAAGCGTATTGCCTTGCGCCGTCTCTGCGCCGCTCACCGTCCCCACGTAGACCGTGATGCCCGCCGCATTGGTGGGAAAGCTAGCCGGTGGCGAGATGATTAGCGAGCCGGTGCCGGTGAGCTGAACCTGCAATTCCGGGGATGGCAGGCTTCGGTTGCCCACGCTGTCGTAGAACGTGAACATCACGTAGTAGATGCCCGCCGCCATCGTGCCCGAACCGTAGGTAATCGAAGTACTGGGAAGGGTAAGTGGGTTGGGTAAACCCACGACAGAGCCATCGCTGGATGTGTAGCACGACGCCGTGGTCGGCACCACGCTGCCGCTGCCGGCGATCAGCCCCGCCTGCTGCAAAGTGAAAGTAAGGGTGCCGTTCTTCACCGGCAGCCCTGAAGGCCCCTGGAGTGTTCCCGTCACGGTGCCCCCATACGCTGCAGCCGCGGTCATCATCAGGGTAAGAAGAGCTTTTCGCTTGAGCATGGTTAGAAACCGCCGCCGCCCCGCACCAACTGCATCCCGCATGTGATCACTTCGCCGTATCGGTTCCGCGTGTATGTCTTGATCCACGAGCGTGCATTTCGGAACGTGGCGACCTTCTTATGTTTGCCCAGCCACACCAGCTCGCCCGTGTTCACCAGCACATCGACTTTGCTCCTGGAGTAATGGTGGTGGCGTCGGCTGGAGCATTTATGAGCAATGCCACCATAGGTGAGAGAACGAGCATCGTCTTCATTGAGAATGCAGACCTTGGGAGTCATGAGTCTCCATCTCGTCGCTTAGTCCCAAGGTCTTTACGCGCTGGGAGCGCAATGCAGAAGCAAGCGGACGAGCGCTTATCTCCCGATCTGTCTACCTGTAATGTTTGATCCTGTCTACCTGTATATATTCGAAACGCACGAACAAAGTTCACTTCTCATCACGTTTATTGCGTAATTTTATTTTGGCACTGTGTATCTTGGCCCTCACTGTGGTCAGGGGGACGCCCAACACCGCTGCGATTTCCATGTACGGCACACCCTCGAAGCAGGCCATCTCGAGAGCCTGGCGCTCCAAAGGATTCAGCAGTTGCAGCAGCCTGTCCAGGTCCAGCCGCGCCGATACGCCTTCGAGTTGAGTATCTGCCCTGGCCAAGACGAACCGGTCAAAGGCCTCATCTGCCATCTCTACATCCATCTGGACCAGGTGTGAATCGCCGTTGCTGGCCTGGCGTCCTTGGCGTAGGGTCAACAGGCATTGGTTGATCGCGATGCGAGTGATCCAGGGTCGAAATTTTAGAGTTACATCGAAGGTATCGAGCCGTGTAAAGGCCCGTAGAAATGTATCCTGGCACATATCGTCTAAGTCGTTCTTACGAAGAATGCTCCGTCCAATCGCTCGAACATAGTGGATATGCTGTCGATAAAGCTCCGCAAACGCATCTTGATGCCCGCCGCGTGCCGCAGCAATCAATTCGGTCTCATCCATGCTTGCTCCCTCTGAAACCGTGTCAACCCTTTAAATTGAAGTGTCATCCCAGGCGACCTCTCCCGCTGCGCCCCGCCTGCCCCGGCGCGCCGTGGGGCGTGCCGTGGGCGTGCCGGGGAGGGATCCGCAGTGCCGCTCACGCCTGTAACTAACCCCCACCCATCAATCCTCGTCATACAACTCCCGGCGCAGGTGCTCAGCCGCGGCCACCCGCACAAACTCAATCATGCCCAGCGTATCCGCCGCTATCTGGCCACAACTGTCATAGCTGATCTCGCCCTCTTCGGTTCGAGTGACAATCAGAACCTGGGTAACATCATCCATGCCTTCCATCTTGGAGATAAGGAACTCACTCGGGCTCGGCTCATCGGCCATACACGCTCTCCTTGCTATTGATTTTTGTCAAAGGGCCCTGACTACCCACAAAGCTCTCGTGCGTAGAACTTCCAGTGCGTCCACGTACCCCTCGTAGTAGGGCCGGCGGTTCCCCCGCACACTCTCCAGAGCCGCCATCACTAACACGTGCTCGTGCGCTCGTCGGAGCACCACCAACCCATGCACCGCCTGTCTGGCGCGCCGGTTTAACAGCACGCGCGCCAGTTGATAGGGGAACCGTAGAGCTGACCCGTTAAGAGCATTTTCTTGCTTCATCGGCTGCACCTTTCTTCTTTGGCTTGCAATTCCTTCTGATCGGTCCCATCGAGCCCATCCGTGCAAACCTTTGCCCGTCCCACCTGCCTTTGAACCGATCCAGCGAACTCCGCAGCCAGGCCGGGTCCAGTCCTTCTATCAGCCCAACAGCCCAGTCATAGTGGTTCTGGCTTGCAGGCGTTCGCGGGTAAAGAAACCGTTCCGCATCCTTGTGCTTGTCCTCGTTCAAGCTGCGGTAGTCCTGGATCGCAGCCAGGAAGATGGCGGTGCCTAAGTTGCGTATTCGTGGTTCCTTCGGATGTCTCTTCTCGGACAAGTCGGGTTCTGTTCGTACTAGCCGTAGTTCACTGGTCATCGCGTCCTCCCTGAAGGGGGATGGTGTGTGTTTCGCCCGATTCAACAACCTTCTGTTTCCTTCGCATGGTGTGCAGCGAACAACGAATCCATTGCGTTTCAATCCGCTCGGCTGTCCTTGAGGCTGCGTCACCGTTAAAGGTTTCCCAGCCTTTGGCGACAGGGTGTTGGCTTACATAACGCAGACCTTGTTTTGCCGATCCACTGCCCAACGCAGCGAGGGTGGCTTCTATCTCCTCCGGTATGTCGGGCGCGGGAATCACCGGTTCGGATGCCAACAGCACTCTGCGGCCGGTCTCGTCCTCTCCGAACCTCACCCCACCGCCCCGCGCGCGTCCTTCGACCCCGTGCTTCTCCAGGTAAGCGAAGACCCATTGCAGGGCGGAGCGGCCCCTGGTCTCCTCCGACCAACCGGCGAGTTCTCGTATTTGCCCCGGCGTCGGCCAATAAGTGCAGGTCTTTTCCGCCAGCGCATACGCCATGGCCAATGCCGGCGGATCAATCTCCTTAAGGTTTCTGACATGAGCTGCGGTGACCGCACAGTTGTCCTCCTTTTCCATCGCCTCGCGTAACTGCCGCACTGCTCTCGCAATCGCGAATTGCAAATCAGAAGGGCCGCGGACATCGGCGAAGATCTGTTCATAAACATCAGCACTGCTCTCGCTTACCATGCGATCACCTCCTGCCCTCTAGCTCGATCAGTTTCGCTTGCAGCCGCAGTTGCCGGACGGTTGGGAAGCGGTCCATCTGTTCCGGCTTCCCCATCCGCAGCGTGCCTCGTCGCCATCCCGTGATCGCCATTTCCAGATATTGCCAGGGCACATCCATCAGGTCCTGCGCCATCAGCAAGAGACATTCCGGCGTCATGGAAAGCTGCCGGCTCAACGCCAGCTTGCCCAGTTCGATCAGCGTGTTCTCGAGCCAGTTGGAGCGCTCGATCGACTGCGCTGACGACGCTGTTACGATTGATTTCCGCTCTGCTTGCATAGCCTCCCCCTGCCGACGCCGGCTTGTTGTAGACCGTGATCTCTTCCTGGAAGCGGGTCAGGTTGCCGATCCACAGATACACGCGATCGCCATGAGCAACCGCCGACCGGGCACGGTTACCCAACATCTGCCGGAACTGGGTCTCGCTTAGATTGGGGCTAGCGGCAAGAAAGTCACTGAGCGCTTTGGCATCGCGCCCCTGCCAGGGCATCTCCGGCGATGCGTGGTTCTTTTCGTTCCAGTACTCAGCAAGAATCGCTCGGAAAGGTGTATGCCGGGGATCGCCACTACGCTTCGCAGAAACTTTATCCCCGGTAAATAGTCTTTTAAATAATTCTGATTCTGATTCTGAATCGGCATCGTCGCGCATCGCTTTCGCATTGCCGTTCGCTATGCCGTTCGCTATGCCGTTTGCTATCCGTGCCGCATCGTCTGCGTCGTCTACCCCAGGCGCCGGCTTGCTCCATCTACGAGAGGCGCCTAACTTCGCATTTTTGGCATTCACTTGTTGCTTGGCTGTGACCCGGATTCTTTCCCGCTCTACCCGCCCATGACGCCAGAGACCATCGTGGATCTCGAAAAACTCCGCCAGCATCGGCCGTGTACGGCTCCAGGCGCTCTTATCTAGTCCCGTAATTTGCCCCAGCATCCCATCATCGTCGGGCAGTAGGCCACGGCGCCATAAGTGGAAGAGCAGTAAGAGATATGCGCCGTGCTGCTCCGTACTCAAGTGCATGGTGTCGGCGAGGTAGTCGCCGATGTAAACCGGCATCCAGATGTCGGTCTTGCCCGCACTCAAAGTCTGGGAATGGTCGTGCTATGCCCGCAAAGCCTCATAGATTCCTCTCACCTGGTTGCCCTTACTCAGCTCGCCGCGAAAGCCTGGCAAGATCAAGATGGCATGCGCCACTCGCAGGCGCAAGGGGCTCTGTTTAAGAATCCTGTGGAGAAGGGGGTAGTTAACTCAAAGTTACTCCCGGTAACCAGTGCTGGCACGTTGCGCACATAATAAGGACCGTAGTAGTTACTATTAGTTTAATGCCCCTCGTTCCTCATCATTCTGCTGCGGTCTCTTGACCGTGCGCGCGGCTTGCAGCAAGCTCAAAGCAGAAACAGCTTCCCCCTTTGCATCGTGGCCATGGACGACAATCATGCTGATACCTGGGCTGACTCTTTGTTTACGGTTGAAGAGATCATTCTGCAACAATCGCGCTTTACCGCGGAACAGCGCTCCCTCGCCTGGTCTCCTGAACCCCCCTTCCAAAGCATCGGGGCGGGCGATTGTCGCCTGGGTGGCAACTGTGGTCTTGACTTCAATCGTGAAAGCGCGCGCGCACGATGGATGCAGGCCCGTCATCGCTGGAACCTTGAACAGAGAAGACTGCAGAGGAGACCGCAGACCCCATGACCGTTTTGACTGTTGAGAAGACGTTGGAGAGGAAACTCGAAACCATCATGGAGCGCCTTGCTGCTTCGCCTGCTTGTCGATGTGCTGTCTGTACCGCGCGTCGCGCAACCCAATTGACCCAGGCCTTACAAGACAAATTCGGCCCGCCACGGCCACGGGAGGAATTCATTGAACACTGAGCAGGTTCGTCGCCGGCAATTTATCGCAGGCCTTCGTGCAGTCGCCCAATTCTATGAGGAGAACCCTGGCGCCTGGTACGACGGAATGCACCTTACGTTAAACATGTATGTATGGGGCCGCAGTGCAAGGAAAACCCTTGCCGAGACAGCAAGGGCGTTTGGTCAATGCACAAAAGTTTATGACGACAACAACATTACCGTCTCCAGGCAATTCAGTGAGCAGGTGACCCTCGCCGTCTTTGCTGCTCGCTCCTGGGTATGCCGGCGCGTGATCGTGGGCGCCCGCATCTTACCCCCGAGGATAGTGCCGGCGACCAAAGAGCTGCGCATTCCCGCGTCCAGGGTTGAGATTGTCGAGTGGCAATGTGATCCATTGCTCAAGCAGGACGAGACACCCGTCTCTAACCGGCTTTCGACCCCCTGAAAAATTGTCTGTCCCACGTTGCCCTCCATTGGCCTAAGTTGAGATACACTTAAGGGCGATGACGATCGAAGAGATACTCCTCCACATAGACGCCGAGATTAGCCGTTTAACAGAAGCCCGCGACCTAGTCGCCGGAACAGCCGTAGGCAAGGTTTCCCGCAGCCCGCGTAAGAGCGGATTAGCCGCTCCCAAACCTCGGGCCGTGCGCGCCAAGCGGGTTATCTCACCCGAGGGCAGAGCAAGAATTGCCGCTGCTCAAAAGCTTCGTTGGGCTAAGCAGAAGCGCGCCAAAGAAAAACGCTAGAGCGGTTTCGCAATGGGTGTAGATCGAACCCGGATTTCCTGTAGAGGTTGGTGGAACCAACAAACCGCATGCGACTTTCTTCGAAGAAAGTCGCACATAATGGCTCCCGGCCAGTGCTGCGCAGCAGGAAATCCGGGAAGCGAGAGGTCTTTTCGTGGTTTTCTCCCAAGGAAAACCACTCCTCGCGATCTTTATCAGACCACAGTAATTGCGAAACTGCTCTAGAAGTGGTTGGATAAAACCACTTCTAAGCCTCAAATGGCCATTCGCGCCGCCGCCATGCGCGCAGCAGATAAGTCGCTGTTCCCGTCAGCACCACGACCATAGCGAAAAATATCTCGCGCGCAAAGTGCGGCCGCGAAAACAATATGTACAGAAATCCTGTAATCGCCACCAGCGGCGGAAGCGGATACAACCATATCCGGAAGGGCCTCTCCATCTCCGGTTGGGTGCGGCGTAACACCATCACCCCCACCTGTTGCAATAAAAACTGCAACATGATCCGTATCACCACCAACGCTGCCACCAGGTCCACCAGTTGTAGCACGCAGAACACCATCGAGACCCCGGCCAACATGAGCAGGGAAACGTTGGGAATGCGATGCCGCGGGTGCACCCGGGCAAAAATGCGAAAGTAGTTATCGTCCAGCGCCGCGGCATAAGGCACTCGGGAATAACCAAGCAGCAGGGCATATACCGACGCGAACGCAGTCCACACCACCAGCAGGGCTATCACTCGTCCCGCCGTCGCGCCGTAGACCCGCTGCACCACCACGGCGGCCACAGATAGCCGCGCATTGCCGCCCGCCTGTCCGATAAGTTCCTGCCAGGGGATGGTCCCCAGCACACTCGTATTCAGCAGCAAGTAAAGCACCGCCACCAGCCCGACCGACCACACGATGGCTCGTGGTATCGTCCGCCCTGGATCGCGCACCTCGGCCCCCAGGAAGCATATGTTGTAAGCGCCCCAGTAATCGTAAGTGGCAATGAGCAGGGCCGCGCCCAGCCCGGTAAAAAATCCACCCGACAGTTGAAACGCGCCGGCAGGGAACCCGAAGGCCAGGCTCGCGTGAAAGTGCAGCAATCCGGTCAGGATCACGGCCATCATGGTGCCCATGACGCCTAACCACAGCAGGCCGGAGAATCGTGTCACTGTCTGTATGTTGCGATACAGCAATGCCGCGGCGATCGCGCAGCACAGCATCGCAACCAGGGTGCCGGGGCCAAGCTGAACGGCCAGCGGCAGCGTTTTCACAAACGGAACCGGAATCGGCAGCTGATAGGCGAAGTAGACTTTCCGCAAGGCCGGCCAAAGAAAGCCGCCATATTGCGCCAGTCCCACGCATCCCGACGCGATCGAAAGCGGCGCACTGAAACTCAGCTGCCAGATATACAGAAACGAGAGAAATCTTCCCCGCGCCGCGGCCCATAGATAGTGCGCAGATACTCATAGGATCCGCCGGCCTTGGGCATGGCCGCGCCCAGTTCTGCCCACACCAGTCCGTCGCATGCTGCCAGCACCGCGCCCAGGATCCAGCCCAGAATGGCTTGAGGACCGTGCATCGCCAACACGATCAGCGGCAGGGTAACGAACGGCCCCACCCCGATCATATTGATCATGTTCAGCGAAATCGCGCCCGGCAGCCCGATACCGCGTACCAGTCCCCCGTCCTTGGCCAAACCCTCTCCCCTCACCCTCTGCCGGAAACCAGGCAATCCAATTAAAGACTGGACGGGTGCCCCTCAACGTTCGCCCCACCTGCCCCGGCCTGCCGTGGGGCGTACTGGGGCCGAAAACGACGGACGAAGCCCCAACGATCGCTTTCCCTCAATCCACCGCTGAACCACGCTGTCTAACCCATCCAAGAATCTAAATCGCCCTTCACCCTCTGTCCCTAAGACCAATGACTGGTTGTTGGCAACGACATGTGGACCCTCCAACCCTCTGTCCCTGACACCAATGACTGGTTGTCGCGGCACGTGGGACCCGTCACCCTCTGCCCTTACCACCAATGACGGGTGCCCCATATCTCGCTGTTTTTCGCGAGATGTGGGATACCACCAAACCCAACCCTAAGCGCGAATCGAAAACAACACCCCACCCTAACCCACATCCATGAATCTAAAACGCCCTTCACCCTGTCATATGCTATAGCTAACAACTACCTATGACCTATCTTCGCCCAGGCAGGCCCCTGTTCTTATCCCTTAGCGTCGCTCTTCTCCTCACGGCCGCCCCGCTTGGAGCGCAGTCCCCGGCAGCCTCCGCCATTGCCGCCACCCCCGACTATCAGCCTCTGCGCGTAGATCGCGGCGCACCTGCGCTGCAGCAGTCGCTGCGCAAGCTCGGTACCCGCGCCAGCCTCATGTTGATCGTCGCTCATCCCGATGACGAGGATGGCGGCATGCTCACCTATGAGTCCCGCGGCCAGGGCGCGCGCGTGGCCTTGCTCACCCTGAATCGTGGCGAGGGTGGACAGAACATCATGTCCAACGATCTTTGGGATCAGCTTGCCCTGGTGCGGACCCAGGAGCTGTTGGCCGCCGACCGTCGCTATGGCGTCGATCAATATTTCACCCGCGTCGCCGACTTCGGTTTTTCCAAAACCCTCGATGAGGCCCTCACCGTCTGGGGACACGACCGCGTCCTCTATGATGTCGTGCGCGCCGTCCGCCTCAATCGTCCCCTGGTCCTCGCCGCCGTATTTGTCGGCGGCATCACCGACGGTCATGGCCAGCACCAGGTCTCCGGAGAAATGGCCCAGGAGGTCTTCAAGGCCGCGGGAGACCCCAACGTTTTTCCCGACCAGATCAAGGCTGGCCTCCTTCCCTGGACGCCGCTCAAGGTCTATGCCCGCGTGCCCTCCTTCTCCATCAGCCCCAAGGGCATGTACGACTATGCCACTGGCAAGTGGGCGCCGGTTCGCTTCTATGACTACGTGGCCGGCAAATCGACCGATGCCGTCCCCACCACTACCCTCACCATCTCCGAAGGCGCTTATGACCCCGCCCTCGGCAGCTCCTACATCCAGCTCGCGCGAGAAGGCCTCGGCCAGCAAAAATCTCAGAACGGCGGCACCGGCATCCCCCTCCCCGGCGTCTTCGACGTTCCCTATCATCGTTACGGATCGCGCGTGGCATCCTCTAATAAGGAACACTCGTTCTTCGACGGTATCGACACTTCGCTGGCCGGCATCGCCTCCCTGGCCCCCGGCCAGCATCCTTTCCTCACCGCAGGCCTGCATCAGATCGCTTTATCGATTGACCAGGCCACCAGGACGTTCACCGCCTCTCAGCCGGCAAAGCTGGTGCCCATGCTCACCGCCGGTATGAAACAGACACAGTTGCTCATGGAGAAAGTGACCGCCTCCAGCCTTTCCCCTGAAGAAAAATACAATGTCAATCACGAGCTCGCGGTAAAAGAGGCCCAATTCAACAGCGCCATCATCGAGGCGCTTGGCGTCACCCTCAACGCGGTGGTGGCTCCCGCCTCGCCCGATCGTGGCCGTTCCGGCTTTGCCACCGACCCGCAGGATACCTTCACCACCGCGGTCCCGGGCCAGTCCTTTGGCGTCACTGCTTACCTCACGAATCCCACGGGCGTTCCCATCGAGATCCAAAGCGTCTCCTTGAAATCGACCGGCACGGGCGACTGGCACATCACCTCGCCGGCCGCCCTCAAAGGTCTTGTCCAGGGCAACCAGCGCCAGGCTGCGGAATTCCACGTCACCGTGCCCGCCGATGCCGAGGTGACCAAGGCGTGCTTTCATCGCAAGGATGTAGAGCAGCCTTACTATGACCTCGACAGCGTCGCCTGCCTCGACCACCCGCTACCCCCTTATCCACTCGAAGCGTGGGTCGCCTTCACCGTCGATGGGGTAACCATCCGTTCCGGTCAGGCGGTGCAGACCGTTCAGCATGTAGTCGGGCGCGGCGGTGTGTATCAGCCACTCCTGGTGGCGCCGCCCATCTCCGTCGCTGCTACGGCCACTGCCGGCATCATCCCGCTGAGTGAACCCAAGCCGGCGGTAGTGAATATTCGCGTGCGCAGCAACGTCAAAGCGTCCACGCCCGCGGACGTCCATCTGGACCTGCCGCCTGGTTGGCAGTCTGCACCGTTATCCGCTCCGTTCACGCCCCATAAAGAGGGGGATGAGCAGACCGTCAGCTTCGCTGTCACTCCACGGAACCTCGCCACTACCAGCTATCCCATTACCTCCGTCGCTGAGTATCAGGGCCGTCGCTATACGCAGGGATATCAGACCGTTGGCTATCCCGGTCTTCGCCCCTACAACTATTACCAGCCCGGCCCCTACAAGTTGGTGGGGGTGGATGTGAAGTTGGCTCCCGGTCTGAAAGTGGGCTACGTGATGGGGACCGGCGACGATGTTCCCCAATCGCTTGAGAGCATGGGCGTAAACGTGCACCTGCTGCAGGCAGCAGACATTAACGGAGGCGATCTGTCCGCCTACGACGTCATCGTATTTGGCATTCGAGCCTACGCCGCGCGTCCCGAGCTTGCCGCCTCCAACGGCCGTCTGCTCGATTATGTAAAGCAGGGTGGTGTGCTCGTCGTTCAATACAACAGCCGGGAGTATGACCACAACTACGGCCCCTATCCGACCAGTCTTACCGGTGACCCGGAAAAGGTAGTGGACGAGGGCAATACAGTCGCGATCTTGCAGCCGGAGAGTCCCTTACTCTCCTGGCCCAACCGCATCACCGAGGCCGACTTTCAGGGCTGGGTGGAGGAGCGGGGACATTCGTTCATGCATTCCTGGGACCCGCATTACCAGGCCTTGACCGAGACCCACGACCCAGGTCAGGAGCAGCAGAAGGGTGGCCTGTTGTACACCCGTTACGGCAAAGGCGCCTACGTCTATGTAGCCTACGCCTTATACCGCCAATTGCCCGAGGGCATCCCTGGAGCCTATCGCCTCTTTGCCAACCTGCTAAGCCTGCCCAAAGCCCCAGCGCTAGCTACCGACGATCACGCGTCCAAAAAATAAGCCCCTCAAACTCTATCCCCCAAACAAATCGAAGGATGTCCCACGTCTCGCGTTTGAGGCGTGGGATACGCGAACCCACCCCTCACACCTTCTCCCGCAAACAAATCGACGGGTGCCCCATATCTCGCTCGTTTTTCGCGAGATATGGGATACCACAACCCTGCCCCAAAACTCTTAACTCTCAATTCGTCCGTTGAGGCGAGAATTCCCAACTACCGGTACTCCGAGCAGAACCCGGGAGCCCCCTGGCCAATCAGCGCGCAACCCCGCTTAATTTCATCCACAATCATCGCGCAAGCATTCTGCGCATTGCACGGCGGATGAGTCGCAGGAGACACCTGCAGACATTCGTTCACCAACTGCCGCGAGCGCTCCACACCAACCGCATTGAGACACGTCCCCTTCGTGCTCGGAGCCGCAGACGCCCCTTGCGGCGCCAAGTAAGGTTCCGGCACACCAAACGCCTGGGCGATCTGGTGCAGTTCCGTGCGCAGTTTCTCCCATTGCGAAGTGGTTTGCGGGTTCAGTTGCAGGCTGTAAACCAGCGGATCGATCTGCGCCGCAGTGTGCACCAGCGCGGCCACATCCTGGTCCGCCTTCTGGTTATGTTTGAAGGTCTCTAGCGTCCCATTCGCCTGTTTCGCGAAAGTATCCGCCAGCATTCGCGCATCCTTTTCCTGGCTGGTCTTACGAATCGTGCTCTTCTTCAGTGCATTGGCAAAGCTTTGCCGAAACGGCTGCGCGTCATCTTTCAGGTTCTGCATCAGTCGCTGCAGGTCCTTGTCGCTCAAGCGGCCTTGAGCCCTCGCCGGCCGGCTCATTCCCGCCAGTCCGGTCAATAGCAGCAGAAAACAGATCCGTCCCCACCGTTGCATGTCAATGCCTCCTGCCCGCATTTCCTGTCTACCGTAACGTTCCTTGGTCCGGCCAATCTTCACAGGCAATTCAGGTCTGCGCCCCTGTATCCTATCGACGTTCCCACCCTGCGGCAACTGCGTCGGTTGTATTTTAAGAAAGAGAGAATGTCAGCAGCTTCCCCTGCGCCCGCCAGCCACTTCCTCACCGATAGTTTGGTCTTCGACTGGAAAGCGCAGTCCTTCCGTCGCGGACCTCATCTTCATTCTTCCCGTGGCCATCTGCCTCGTGTTGGGGATCGGCCTGGGCCACCCGGGCGCCGGCTTGATCGCCTGCGGTGGCGCCTTTACCGTCGGCTTTGGCGCCAAGCAGCACATTGACGATTCCCAATTCCTTGCCATGATCCTGGTGGCCCTCGGCACAGGGGCCGCAACCTTCATCGGCATGGTGGCCGGCCACACCAACTTCATCCTGGTGCTCTTCGCTGCCGGGGGCGGTTTTGTCTACGGAATGCTCTCCCTGCGTCAGGCCGGTGTCAGTTGGGTGGGCCAGCAGTTCATCGTATTTCTTCTCGTCGCTTCCGGTTTTCCGTTTTCCCCGCGCGCGGCGGCAGTCCGTTCCGGCCTGGTGATGGCGGGGGGCGCGCTGCAGATCATCACTGCGAGCATCCTGTTGCACCTGCTGCAGCAGTTGCGCACAGAACTGCGTTTGGTCGCGAGTCATCTTCGCGCCGAGCACCAGGCGTTACGCTCCTCGGTGGAGCAGGCGGCGCGCTCCCTGATCAATCACGATACTCCCCCGAGCGCAGTGCCCTATGCGCTGCGTCTCGCCATCACACTGGGGGTAAGTACAGAAATTTACCGCCACTTCGGCTTCGCCAACGGATATTGGATACCCATGACCGCCCTGCTTGTCCTCAGACCCGGCCTGACGGACACCGCGAGCCGGGCCATCGCGCGCACCGTCGGCACTCTGGCCGGGGCCATGCTGGCCAGCTTCTCTCTTGCCCATCTGGAGCCCGGGCTATCAACCCTGGCCGTTTTGACCCTGCTCTTCGCCTGGCTCGCCTACTCACTCAACAACGTGAACTACGGTCTCTTCACCCTTTGTCTCACCGCATACATCGTCTGTTTGCTGGCGCTCAACAGTCTTCCCGGTAATGAAGTCGCGTACCATCGCGCGATCAGCACCATCATTGGTGGAGCGCTGGCCCTTACCGTCCGGTTGATCGTCATCCGCTATCGCAAGCAGCGCGCAACCCAACCCACCGTAAAGGCCTGAATCGCTCCAGCTTTCACAACATGAACCACGCGTGGATTTGCTGCGGAAAAACTCGAGCAGGCGATTTATCCCCGGCACAAACGCAATGTAATCATTGTGGGCTTAGGGCGTGCGTTCTCACGCACCCTCTTTATCGCCGAAATATGCACATCAACCCAGCAATATCATCGGGCTTTCGGGTTCTGCACCACCCACTCAGGCAGCGCAAGCACCCAATCCTCGCCTTTCCTCGTATCGGCTACATTCAACAGCCGGCCCTGTTGGACTTCTCTCTTGCCCCCGTCCCAGATGGATCTTCCATCGAAGCGGCTTGCCGGTGACGCCACTGCTTCGCGAATCTCTCGCAGTTCTGTCGGCCGCCCGACTTTCAACAAATATTTGCGTATGACTGCTGGACGGTCTAGTCCGTCATACTCGCCGCGTTCCGGCCTCTGCTCGGTAAGCGCCTCCAGGGTCTGCTCCAATTTCTGCACCAGATCCGGGGCTAGGAGGCGAAGCTCTCCAAGCAATTCATCACGCCGCTGCTTGAGCAGGCGAACGGTAAGCGTGGGAGTGGATCTGGGCCCCATCGTTCTCTCAGACAACCCTATAAGGAGTGGGCGTTTTCTCTCCCATTACCAGCACCGTCTTGCCAGACCGGCGAACCGACAGTATCGTCGAACGCCTCGTATGTGGTTCCAAGCATCTTTTTTCTATGGGAGGGAAACGTAGAGGGAGTCGGAACCGCGACTCCGACGACAGGGAAAAAGCCCTTAGTGGAAATTAAACGCCCAAATCCTTCCCGGCGATACCACGAAAATGACACTAAGGCGCTTTTGGTCACCGATTCCTGGCATCGGATTGTGGCGCCACGCACAGACCCTGCTGTCCGCGGGAAGCGCCCTTGGCCAAATCTCCACTCTTTGGACCCGTTCTTCAATATCATAGAGGCTGCAGGTTTCATTTCCCCCGAGGATCCTGAATGAAGAAGTCTGAAGTGCTGAACGCCTGGGCCAGCATTCTCTACGGCCGAAAGCCAAGCCTTTCCATCGAGATCACCCGCGAGTGCCCCCTCCGCTGCCCCGGCTGTTACGCTTACGAGCCGGAGCATCTCGGACCCGGCGGGGTCACCCTGCGCCAATTGTCCGATTACAAAGGGGACGACCTGGTCCGCAGACTGCTCGCCATCGTCGATCGGGAGAAGCCCATTCATCTCTCCCTGGTAGGCGGCGACCCCTTGGTCCGCTACCGCGAGTTGGAGGTGCTTCTGCCCCAGCTCGAGCGGCGAGGTGTTCACGTGCAGTTGGTGACCAGCGCCTTCCGTCCTCTGCCCAAAGCATGGAACGATCTCTCCAAGCTCAGCCTGGTGGTATCCATCGACGGCCTGCAGCCGGAGCATGACGAGCGCCGCAAACCCGCCACCTACGAGCGCATTCTTAAATCGATAAGCGATAGTTTCGTGACTATTCACTGCACCGTCACCGGCCAGATCGCCGGCCGCCCAGGGTATCTCGAAGAGTTCCTTCGTTTCTGGAGCGCCCGTCCGCAAGTAAAGCGGGTCTGGGTCAGCCTATTCACCCCTCAGCAGGGGGCCGAGGGGCCGGAGATCCTCGCCCCGGCCATGCGCCGGGAAGTGCTGGACGAGCTCGAGCGCCTATATCCTCTCTATCCCAAGTTTCAGATGAACCGGCAGATGATCGAGGAGCTGCGTCATCCCCCGCAATCGCCGGAGGAGTGCATTTTTGCCCGCACCACGATGTCTCTTTCCGCGGACCTCGAGACCCGCATTGGGCCCTGCCAGTTCGGCGGCAAGCCGGATTGCACCCAATGCGGCTGCGTCGCCTCTATGGCCCTCGCGGCGGTAGGGCACCACCCCGTCTTGCCTGGCCTGACCGCGGGCGACCTGATGTACGCCTCGGAACGAATAGGAGCGAGAATTGGTCGCGTACGCACCCTATTCCGCGGCAAGCACCCAACGCTGCCGCCCACCCCGCCCCTAACCCAAATATCCGGCCTGTAACGGAATGCGTGTGTTTTGGGAGTCACCGCTCTGTGCTTTGTATCAGGGCCCGACTTTAGTCGGGCCTTGAAGTTTCTCTATATTTCAAAAGAGGATGGACAGATCGAAAGCCCCAGAGCGCAGATATCAAGCGCACGCCGGGCGCGAAGCAAAAGCTGCGGAATGCGCGAATTTTTCATGAGTCACCGCTCTGATGCTCTGTATCAGGGCACGACTTTAGTCGGGCCGTCGAGGCCCAACAAAGATGAGGGCTTTAGAGTGTGCGTGAGAACCCAATTCCAAGTCACCGCGCTCATGCTTTGTATCAGGGCACGGCTTCAGCCGTGCCGCAATGGTTGGGTCTGATGGGGCTTTAGCCCCTGAGGTACGTTCTTTCAACCTGAAAGCTGTTCTCCAGGGTATGGCCTGCCTCCCCGCAGCGAGCATTCGGCCGACATCACTCCTGCAAATCGAATTCGCCTTTAGCCACTGACACCACCGCAAAAACAGAAAAGGGGAGAGGCTTCCTGAACCCCACTTAGAAGCTGATACGGCCCGTGATCTCCACGTTCCGTGGGCCCGCCCCTTCCGCGCTCTGCAAATTGGAAATCGTCCCAAAGGCGGAATCGTCGAGAATGGTGTCCGGAACGTCGAAATTCCGGTGATTGAACGCATTTGCTGCTTGCGCGCCAAACTGCAACTGTAATTGTTCTGTAATCTTAATGGACTTGATCAGCGAAAGGGAAACAGCGTCTGTGCCGGGCCCGACTATACTTCCCACTGAGGCCGTTCCAAACCGCCCGGCGTTAGCAGGCGGAAACGTGAACGCAGCAGGATTGATAAACACCGGACCTCCCGGATTAACCAGTCCCTGCGTGGCTCGCGGAGATACACCGGGAACCACATCGGCCCGGGCCGCCCCCAGCGTGTTGAGAATGCCTGTATTGGCTGAATCAACTGACTGTTGTGACGCCGTGAGGAATGCTCCGCTCTGAAAAACCAGCACCCCGCCAAGCTGCCAGCCGCCGACCGCCGTATCCAGCAATCGACCACTATTGGCCAGGAAAGTTGCTCCCTTGCCAAACGGAAGCTGATACAAGAACGTGCTTAGGACGCGATGGCGACGGTCAAACATCACGTTGCCATAGTCCAGGCGGGGGTTGAAGCGGTCTGAAACCCAGTTACCTCCCGCTGGGGCAAATTGGGTTGGAACCGCTCCTCCTGCGTCGGAGAGATCCCGGGTAAGCACGTAGCTGGTCTGGAACTGCAGCCCATGGGACATCCGCTTCTCCAGCACCCCGGTCCAGCTGTTGTAGTTGCTGACTGCCTGGTTGACCACGCTCTGAATAATGCCCCAGATGGGATAGTCCAGTGGCTGCACAGTGCTGCCCAGTCGTTGGCATGCACCTGGTTCAAGGTCGTTAAAGTTTTCCAGGTTCGTTCCGTGGCTCCCGGTATACGACATCCGCATCCCAATATCGTGCCCTAGATCGTGTTCGAAGGTCAGGTTCCACTGCTGCACCGACGGATCTTTGTAGTGGATCGGGAAGGCATATTCGAAGCTCGCCGTTCCCGGCTGATAGAGGTTGGCGGGGAAGGGAGAAGGAAAGCTGAGCAGCGGCCACGCCGTCGGCGGGGTCGTAATCCTGCTGGTACAGAGGGAACAAAGCTGGCGCTCACCGCCCAGCCGGAAACCAGCGAGAAGCCCAGAGGCGACTCGATAAACCGTCCCCAACCTCCGCGGATGACGGTCTTGTCATTGTGGTCCGGCCGCCACGCAAACCCAATGCGCGGCCCGTAAGTCGCTCTTATAGGTGTAGCGCAGCGTTTGCCGGCAGACCGGCCTGTGCCGCAGTCAGGATAGGCGTAGGCGCGATCGACGACAGGAAACCGGGATTGGTGTAAGTGAGTCCCTGCGCATTCGGCACCGCCACTGCGCCATGAATGCCGTTCTGGTCATAGTCCGGCAAAAAAGCCGCCGTGTTGTAGTGGGTATCTTTCAACGGAGGGTGCAACTCATAACGGAAACCTGCATTGATCGTCAGGTACGGCGTCACCTTCCAGTCATCCTGGGCAAACACCGCATACGAGTACCCCAGCCCGTTCATCGCCGGGTTCGTCACCTGCGCCAACGTGGTGTTGTCCGGGTATCCCAGCAAGAACTGCGGTATAAGGATCGCCGATCGTCGTGCCCACATCGCGTCGTTCCGTTAAACACGTATTGTCCCGCACGGTAATTGCCGAATACATTTTCGTCGTGGTCCGTCAGCCGGCGAACATCCCCTCCGAACTTGAACGTATTCTTGCCCTTAATCCAGGTCAGATCGTCCAGCAACTGGATGACTTTGCTTTGCTGACGTGGTTGTGTTCAGCCCTCCCGTCCGTTGCAACCCGGCAATCTCAACATCTGGCACCGTGAGGCACCGTGGCGTATGTCCGGAATGCCGGTAATCCCTACCTGGTTGATCAGCGTAGCCGAGTTCACGTTGGCGTTTAGCTGCGTACGGGTAGAGTTGAAGCCTCCGCGAAATTCGTTGATCAGGTTGGAATTGATGGTGTAGTTATAGGCCACCGTCAAGCCGCGATCCTGCTCCGGCTGATCAATACCACCCAGCAACGGGGACTGGCTGGTCGCGCAGAAGCCAAAGCAGTTCACCTCGGGAGCCGTGGTCACCGAGCGGTTCTTAAAGGTGTACCGGCCGTAGATAGACTGGTTGGAAGTAATATTCTGATCGATCCGCACGTCGAATTGATTACTTGAAATGGGCGCCGGGAAAGTTGACCGCATAGTTGTTCTGGAAAGAGTCGGCGCTGCCGGTGTTGGGAAGCGGCATCAGATATTTGATTGCGTTCGCCGCTACCGGAGATACGGGAACCGAGCAATTCGAAGGACCGGTGCAGGGAATCTGCGTGCCATCGTAATTGTAGATCGGCGGCGGTGCGCCACCCCCTTGCGCACTCAGATAATTCCAAGGTTCCCATTGCGCATATCCAGGCTGGGAAAGCTTTCCACCAGCGGAAACTCACGCGGCAGCCGCAGACCTTCATAGCTGCCGAAGAAGAACGTCTTATCGTGCCCGTTATACAGCTCGGGAATTCTCACCGGCACCACCGGCGAAGCCCCCAAAGTTATTCATGTGAGCTCGGCTTGCCGGTGAAAGGATTACCTGCTGTCAGGGCAGTGTTCTCCAGGTTTTCGAAGACGCCGCCATGGATAGGCATTGGTGCCCGCTCGTGAGGTGGTGGTCACGTCTGCCACGCCGCTATATTCCGCGTTGTTGTTGGTCTCACTTACCCGGATCTCAGAGATCGAATTGAACGACGGAAACAGCTCGGCGATGGGTCCGCTGTTTTCCACGTTCACGCTGCTGATGCCATCGATGGTGAACGACATCAAGCGCCGGCGTCGTGCCCGCGATCACCAGGTTCGAGTTATCGTCCACCTGCACCCCGGGTTCCGTGGTCAGCGTCAATATCGGGCTCGTGGAACCATTCGACCGTGAGTAGACGGCCACTGGCAGATCGACCAATTCATGGCCGGTCTTGGTTGTGGCCAGGCTGGATTCATCGGTGGTGATCACGTCGCCGGCAGCCTGGACCTCAACCGTTTGTGAGGCCGAACCGACGGCCAGGTTGGCATCGATACGCTGCGTATCGCGGGCCTGCAACACCAGGTGATCGAAGACCACATCCTTGAAGCCGCTGGCCGCGATACTGACCTGGTAGGTGCCGGCATCGAGGTTCAGGAACTCATAATTCCCGGAAGCACTGCTGGTCGCCGTGTGCGTAGCGGAGCTTCCCTGGTTCACCAGGGTCACGGTGGCGCCGGGCACGACCGAACCCGATTGATCCTTCACCGTGCCTACGATCGATCCAAACGTGGATTGGGCGAATGCAGATATGCTCGATGACATGACGCAAGCCAGCAGGGCCACCAGCGCCCGCTGGCAAACATTGGAACCAGCCATAGCTCACCTCCAAAATTTGTGTAACCGTCACTGATACGTCATCCGCAAAAAGTGAGTGGGTGACCCGTCTCCTGAACGTTCCCCCCCAAACTCTAAGGCTGCATCGGCAAATCCATCAAAGGGCTCTTGGAATAAAAATCAAACGGCCGCAGCGTAAAGTCATGCCACATCGTCGGCATCTGCGGCCAATCCTCCGGCCGCGGCACATGATGAAACGCCATCGTGTACCACGCGACAATATCCGTGTTCATGATGCTGCGATTCTGTTTCACCCAAACCGGCAATCCGTCCGTACCCTTGCTCCCCGACACATAAACCCCCGCCGCATATCTCTCCTTGGCGTCATAAGGAGTGACCCACAGCTGGTGATCCGAGAACCCGGCCCGCTTCTGTGGCCAGTCCTCCAGCGACAGCAACGAGGCCCCGGTGAGCCCGGGCATAATCTCAAAGCTGGTCGGATACCCCAGGTCGTTCTTCACTGTAGAACTGGTAAACCGCCACATCGCCGGATGTTGCATGCTGATGTCCTGCATCGCCGAACCCTCGGTGCCGATGCAATCCGGCTTCATCGCCCATATGGTCTTGCGCGCGCTGGCCGGAGGCAGCTTGTACTGCACCAGCTTGTCCACCATGAAGCTGTTCTGCGTTCCATCCACATCCAGATCCAGGCGGAACGAGAAGAAGTGATCATGGTCCACGCCATCGGTATTAGGTGCGACCAGGTGGCCAAACTGCACCACGTTGCCTTCGGGATCCTTGCCCATGATGTCGCTCGACATATCCGCCGACGCCATCTTCTCTTTCACCGGCTTTACTTCCAGCTCACCCGTGGCGCCGACAGCGATCGTGATCGCGCCCTCCTGTTCAAAGCGCCAGTCGAGGATGTAGTCGTAGTTGCCCACCACCGCGATGCTGCGGAAAACCAACTCCCGCCCCGGTCTGCCGATAGGTCCGTCTGTCTCCCAATGCCGCCACGCCGGATCGCCCAGCGTCCGCTCGAACAGGCACGCCAACTGCGGGCGCACAAAGGGAGTTCCATTTTCGTGGAAGAACGTTCCGCTAAAGTAGGTCGCGTAGTCCGGGCAATCCACGCCCTTCTGCAGCGGCTTGGGAATCCCCAGCCCGGTGTTCATGAAGTATTCGCCGGAGTCCAGAAACACATGCGAATTCCACGTCTCTTCCGGATCCATATAAGGCACATACATCTCGGAAAGCGACCCCTCATACAACACCGACCGCCGCTTTCCCTGGTAATCGAGCGAAGCCACGTTGATCACCGGACCGCTGCGTGGATCCACACGAAACCGGAAGTGCCAGTTCTGCCAGTTCACTTCTCCATCGTTAATCGTGAAGCTGGGCCCTTGCGGCTGGGAAATTTCAATTGGCTTGGTTCCCGCCCAGGCAGGGCCGCCATCCGCATCATAGAGCTCGCTGACTGGCGCCATGGGCACTGCCCCATAGTCGCTAAACCGAGTCACCTTCTTCGTGGCCATATCGACGGTAAAAAATATTCCGCCCACTTCGCGGTCTTCCGATCCATTCTCCGCGTCGATGTTGTACTCGCATCCGCCCCATCCGATCCTGCGTCCGTCCTGCTCCGGCAGACCGATGTATCCGCCGGGAGTCGCATAGCAGGTGACCAGGTTCAGGTCGGTGATGCCGCGCTTCTTCAGCGCATCCACGATGCGCGCATCATGCTTGATGGCATCGTTCACTTCCTGCTCTTCAGTGATGGTGTAAGGAGCCTGCATTCCGTTCAGCTCCTCGAATGATTCCACCTTGGCCGTCGAGATATTCACCAGCGCCGCGTAGGACTTGCCTTTGTAATACAGCACCACATCCGCCTTACGCTCGATGGGGTCGCCTGGCTTCCACGCCAGCACGTACTTCTTATCCGGCTCGTGCAACAGCACGCTCGAGAAAAGAGTCTTCTCCTCGGTATGGCCGGCATCGCGAACCGTCTTATAGACGACCCAATACTCCGCCGGGGTGAGCGCATCGAGTGGATGGTGAACCGCGGGCGCCAAGGCAGGGGCCGGCAACGAAAAAAATAACGCGGAAGCGCAGGCGACGGTCGAGATATTTACAAGGAGTCGATTGAACAACACTTCGGACTAGCCTCCGGAAACGGGGGAAAGGGGAGCCACTCCCACTGGAAACACTGCGCCCTTCTCGTTGGAAGGAACGATGCAAAGATAGGACCTAAGCTGAAACAGCTGCAGACAGCGGGCCGAAAGAGGACTGGGAGCCTGTTTACTTGAGTTACGCCGGGCCCACGCGGGCACGTTGCGCGAGGGTAAGTCCGGGCACCTTACAACACGACACGTTCCAATGACTGGAACTGCGAGTTAGCGACAGGGCTATCGCAAAGATGAACCAACGATAGCGAAGCAGGCAAACAAAGTCAACGCCTATTCATCTCTAACCAATCCACCACTCTTCCCATCAAACTCCGTCCCACAAACCAATGACGGGTGCCCCACATCTCGCTCGTTTTTCGCGAGATGTGGGATACCACCACTCTTCCCATCAAACTCCGTCCCACAAACAAGACCCCGGCATTTTTCTCATTGCTATGCGCACCAGTTTGTTGATAATTTACGCCAACGGCCACGCCGCCGCGGCTCCTCGCAACCGCGGGTGATTCCCCCATGCAGCCTTCCACGCCGTCCCCAATTCCTCGCGCCTACCTCCGGAGGGAGCGCCATGCGGCCGCTGGCAGCAGGTAAGAAACCCGGGTTGGACCGCGTCTTAGGGCGCCGCGATCTGGTGTTGCTGTTCGTGGTGGCGGTGGCCAATCTAAATCTGATCCCGGCCATCTCCTCATCGGGTCCGGTCACGCTCTGGTTGTGGCTGCTGGCTCTCACCTGCTTCTTCTGGCCGCAGGGAGCGGCCGTTACCGAGTTAGCCCAGAAATGGCCCGGCGAGGGCGGCATCTATCTTTGGGCCAAGCGCAGCTTCGGAGAGGAGCACGGTTTCCTTGCCGGATGGTGTTACTGGCTATCGAACGTCGTCTATCTCCCCACAGTCGTGCTCTCCTGCGTTGGCGTAGCCGTTTACGTCGCTGGACCACGAATCCAGAAACTCGCCGACAGCCATGCGTTCACCGGTATCGCCTCGTTGCTCATTATTCTTTTTCTGCTGGCCTTGAATGTGCGCGGGCTCTCTCTGGGCAAGTGGATCAGCAATCTCGGCGCCCTCGGCACCATCGGCGGCGCAGCCATGATCTGCCTGCTCGCCGCGCTCACGCTGCATCACAATGGCAGTGCCCTGCATCCCGCTGATCTGCGCACCGGCTTTCACGACTGGCGCCTCTTCGCGGCATTCGGCACCATCTGCTACAGCCTCATCGGTCTTGACCTGGCTTCCATCATGGGCGATGAGATCCGCGATCCTCGCCGCAATCTGCCCATCTCCATCCTCCTCGGCGGCGTCATTGCCGGTCTCATCTACTTCGGCACCACGCTGTCGATGCTGATCGCCATGCCGCAAAAGGAGATCGGCGTGCTCTCCGGCGTCCTGCAGGCCATCAACGTCATGAGCGCGCGCAACGGCCTGGAGAGCGTGGTCGCCCCGCTCGCCTTGCTGGAATGTATCGCCATTCTGGGGACCGCTTCGGCCTGGTTCAGCGGTGCGGCCCGTCTGCCTTTCGTCGCCGGCGTTGATCGCTATCTCCCTCCCATCATTGGCCGCCTGCATCCCCGCTACCACACGCCCTATGTGAGCCTGATCCTGTTTGCCGTCTTATCCTCGTTACTGATCGCGTCCAGTTTCCTGGGTGTTTCGGTGGGCGAAGCTTACTTGACCATGTTGGATCTGGCCGTAATCCTTCAGCTCGCGCCAACGGCGTATATGTTCCTGGCCCTGCTCAAGCACACCTGGAGCAAGGGCGCCGTCCTTAACGCCAACAAAGCCTATCTGACCGTCAACGCCGTCGCCGGCCTCTGTGTTACGTTTATTGGTCTGATCGTCGCCTTCATCCCAACGCGCCAGGTCAACTCGGTCTGGATCTTCGAAGCCAAACTCATCGCCGCCTGCCTCATCGTGTTTGGCGCCGCCCTATTCTTTTATCGGCGAGGGTTACGCAAGGCCCGCACCGAGCCCATGGATACCGATCTGGTTTCAGAAGTGGAATACGGCTCCTGACCCAGAACTATCCACCCTGGACGGGTGCCCCTCGATAAGGTCGAAGGTTTTGTCAAGGCAGGAATATCCTGTCCGGTGAATAATCACCGCGTGTTGGCCAAGGCGGTAGAGGATCAGTACCCTTTGTCATCACGCGTTGATCAGTCCCAGTGGGAGGCTTAAGCGAAAAAGACCCTCAACGGAAAGAGAAGTAACTTATCCTCCCTAGGCCGGGAAAATAATATCGACCGCGCTTGGTTTCGAACAAAATGAGCATCTACCATGAGGTTTCATGCGCATCCTTCCGCACCTGGCTCTCCTCTGCACCGCGCTCCCGTGTATCGCCCCTCTTCATGCGCAGCAACCCGCAACCCAAAAGAGCAACTACCAGGTGCAGGAATTCATGGTGCCCATGCGCGATGGTGTGCGCCTGCAGACCGTAGTCATCACCAAAGCCAATCAGACCCAACCGTTGCCCATCTTACTCACGCGCACGCCCTACGGCGTTCTCACCCAGGAATTCTTCGACACCCACGCGGCCAAGGAAGGTGCAGACTGGGTACCCTCCGCTTGGAAGGAACTCGCCGCAGACGGATACATCTTTGTCCGCCAGAATCTGCGCGGCCGATTCAAATCCGAAGGGGTTTTCCTGCTCACCTCGCAGTACGATGCAAACGATCCCAAGCAGGCCAACGAAACCAACGATGCCTATGACACCGTCGACTGGCTCGTCAAAAACGTACCCAACAACAACGGTAAGGTGGGCATCTACGGAATCTCTTACGATGGCCTCACCGCCGCGCTTACCCTGCTCCATCCTCATCCCGCGCTCAAGGCCGTCAGCGAGCAAGCCTCCCCCGTCGATCAATGGATGAACGATGACGATCATCGTTACGGAGCACTGCGGGAGAGTTACACCTTTGAATATGCAGTGATGGAGCAAGCCGACAAGAACAAGAACACCAACTTCGACTTCGACACCTATGACACCTACGACTGGTACTTGAAGGCAGGCCCCCTCACCAACCTCAATGACAAATACCTGCATGGAACCCTGCCCTACTGGAACGACGTCATGCGGCACCCGGACTATGACCAGTTCTGGAAAAAGGAAGCCTGGGTCAACCAACTGCACAGCTCCACCGTCCCCAATCTCAACGTAGCCGGCTTCTGGGATCAGGAGGATCCGTGGGGACCCTGGCAGATATTCCTTCACGCGCAACAACACGATCCGGGGAACACCAACTTTATGGTTGCCGGCCCGTGGTTTCATGGCGGATGGGCAGCACCCGTCGGAGACAGCATCGGCCCCGTCGCCTTCGGCGGTCACAAAACCGCCCTCG
Source organism: uncultured Acidobacteriaceae bacterium (assembly GCA_963717225.1). Lineage (GTDB taxonomy): Bacteria > Acidobacteriota > Terriglobia > Terriglobales > Acidobacteriaceae > PALSA-350. The sequence goes on from CAVQWB010000050.1 coordinate 781,827, forward strand.
AGTTCCGGCAGAACATCGAAGCCCCATTCTTTCGTTACTACTTACACGGCGAAGGCGAAAAGCCGGCGTGGAAAGTGACCACCTTCCAGTCCGGATCCAACACCTGGCACACCTACACCGACTGGCCTCCGAAGCAATCGAAGCCCACCAACCTTTATCTCCACGCGGACGGAACTCTTTCGTTCAACGCCCCGGCCGCCGGCGCACCCGAGTATCGCCAGTACATCTCGGATCCGGCGAACCCCGTGCCCTACCGTGCCCGGCCCGTCTCACCCACTTATCCGGCGCCGGAGTGGCGATTCTGGGAAGTGGCCGACCAGCGTTTCGTGGATCATCGGCCGGACGTCCTTACCTTTGTCAGCCAGCCGTTGGATCATGATGTTGTGGTGACGGGAGAGATAGCGGCCAATCTGTTTGCCTCCAGCTCAGGTACCGACTCCGACTTTATTGTGAAGCTGATCGATGTCTACCCGGAGAAAGAACAAAAAAGTGCCATTGAGCCCGATGTCTCCTATGCAAACTCCATGAACGGATACCAGCTGCCAATAGCAATGGAGGTGCGTCGCGGCCGCTATCTTCACAGCTACGAGCATCCTTCTCCGCTGATTGCGAATCAACCCCAGGAATGGCCGATTCCCCTGCGCGATCACGACCATGCTTTTCTAAAAGGGCATCGCTTGATGGTGCAGGTGCAGTCCACCTGGTTTCCGGTCATCGACCGCAATCCGCAGAAATTCGTGCCCAGCATCTACAAGGCTGGCGCAACCGATTACCTTCCCGCGACACAACGGATATTTTGCACCCCCGGCATGGCCTCCCACCTGGTGCTGCCGGTCGTCACCGGCCAGTAGCCCAACACCGTGATGCCGAACACCGTCATGCCGAACCATGTTCGTTTGCATCCCATGGATCATGTGACCGTGCGATCGTATCCTTCCCGTCGCTCCATTTTTGGCCTGAAGAAAATCATGAAGCCGGCTTGAACCTCATCGCCTTGGCCCTCGTTGTGTGCAACTTTGCGAATGTTGTCAACCACGAGGAAAACTGTCATGAAATCAATAATTCTCACATTTTGCCAGGTGGCCTTGCTGGTCGCGATGCCCCTGTCGACGGGCCTGGCGCTAGCCCAGCAAGCCGCAAACCAAACCCCCAGCTACAGTGTGGTCAATCTCGGAACACCCCTCGGCGGCACGTTCGCCCTCGCCCAGACCATAAGCCTGGAGGGCTTCGTAGCCGGCTATGCAAGCCTTCCGGGGGACATTACGTCACACGCTGTCCTCTGGCGGCCCAATGGGACCACAGATCTCGGCGCGCTCGGGGGTTCGAATAGCGGTATCCTCGGCAATCTCTCCGGCTTCACGGAAACCGCCACCCCGGATTCGCTGAACCAGGATTTTTGTGAAACGGGCACCCACCTTGTTTGCCTCGCCTTTACCCTGGTGAACGGTAAGGAAGTTTCCCTTCCCACTCTTGGTGGCACCGCCGCCGCCGCCTTTTACAACAACTCCTCCGGCCAGGTGGTCGGACAATCGTTGACCAGCGCCCACGACCCCAGTTGCCTGGTGAATGGCCAGCCGGCCGCGCCGTCTTACCAGATCCAGCAGGCTGTGCCTGCTGTCTGGCAAAATGGCGCAGTCACCACCCTCCCTATGTTCTCCGGCGATTCGTACGGAACCGCGAATGCCGACAACGACCTCGGCCAAATCACCGGCGCCTCGGGAGATTGCTCCAGTCACCCGAATGCTCACGCCCTGCTCTGGGACCACGGCAAGGTGACTAACCTTGGCAGCCTGGGCGGTGCGATCAATAACAATCCCGTAGCCATCAACAACCGGGGTCAAATTACTGGCGGCTCCGATCTTTCTGGTGATACCGTCCAGCATGCATTCCTTTGGACCAACGGAGTGATGCAGGACCTCGGTACGCTTCCCGGTGATTCTTTGAGCTTTGGCAGCTCAATCAACAATCTGGGTCAGATCGTCGGCCAGTCTTGCGACCTGAACAACCAGTGCCATGCCTTCCTGTGGCAAAACGGCAAGATGACTGACCTGAACACCCTGATCCCCGCAAACTCGCAGTTGTCCCTGTACAGCGGAGCAACCATCGACGATCTTGGGATCGTCGGCGGTTACGCCGTGGATCAAAGCACCGCCACCGCTCCTGCCTTCGTACTATTCCCCAGCTTTGGGGGGAGCGCACAAGCTCCACGCATGGAGGCAGTTCCCAGGGTTGCCATGCCCGAGAACCTGCGTTCGCAAATACAGCACGGGATGAGAGCTCGAGGCGCACGCCGGATCGGGCCGAATTAGGGCCCATCTCTGCGCTTACCCGCAAACCGTCGGGCGCGGCCTTTCGGATGGAAAGCCGCGCCCCACTCGCCAAACCTCTACTCTTTGTTACCTAGGTCAGGAATAACCGCTTTTCTAAGGGGCTTGACGGCGGCTCTGGTCTATTCTTCAATAAAGCAAATCACTGTTGGCGGCAAGCCGCCCCTGATCACAGGTCATCTTCACCGGGCCTGCAACGATTGCATTTGCTGAGATTCATCGAAACGCGAGGGTGTTCCCCGGTGACCCAATCTTACGAAGAAACTGATGCCAGCCACGTCCTGACCATGGAAGAAATCACGAACCTCGCCGAAGAGGGGGGCAAAGCCGCCGATACCCTCATGAATGTCGTCGCCCTGATCGCCACCCGGTTCAGGACGGATGTCTGTTCCGCTTATCTGCTTGAGCCGGATCGATCAAACCTGGTATTGGCCGCGACCCTCGGCCTCCACCCGCGCTGCATTGGGTCGCTGCGCATGCCGATCAGTGAAGGCCTCACCGGGCTGGTCGCCGAGCGGGTGATGCCTGTCGCTGTCGAGGACGCTCCCAATCATCCCCGTTTCAAATACTTCAAACAGTCAGGCGAAGAGGTCTACCACTCCTTCCTCGGTGTGCCTCTGATTGACCGCGGCATTTTGCAGGGCGTTCTCGTGGTTCAAACCAAAGAGCCGAGAGTCTTCCGGGAAAAAGAAATTCGCACGTTGGCTGAGGCCGCAAACCAGGTCGCACCCGTGGTCAACGAGGCACGCACCCTGGATCGGTTTATCGCTCCCGTCCAGGAGCGTCTTTGGTCGGTCGCCCGGAATCTCTGCTGGTGTTGGGACTACGACTGCATCAGCTTGTTTCGCGATCTCAATCCCACCCGCTGGTGGCAGCTGAATCAGAATCCCATCGCGCTGCTCAACGAAATGCCCTTGGGGGAGATTGAACTCCGCGCCACTGAACTGGGTTTGCATAGCCGCATCAACTACGTCTACCGCCGTCAGCAGGAATACCTGAAGGCCGACCGCACCTGGGGCTCCATGAATGCAGGTGTGCTCCGGCCCCACCCGGTCGCCTATTTTTCTGCTGAGTTCGGCTTGCACGAATCCCTGCCCATTTATTCAGGCGGCCTGGGGGTTCTTGCCGGAGACCACATCAAGAGCGCATCCGATCTGGGCATCCCCCTCGTGGGTATCGGCTTGTTTTATGGGGAGGGCTACTTCCTGCAGCGCCTGGACAAGGCCGGCTGGCAACAGGAAGAGTACCTCCACACCGACGTCACTCAACTTCCCATGGAACTTGCCATTGGCACCAACGGGGAACCGGTGGTGGTCGAAATGGAAACCCGCGGCGGCTCCATACGGGCCAAGGTCTGGCGAGTCAAGGTCGGGCGGTGCGACCTTCTGCTGCTCGACTCCAACGTCGCCGGCAATGCTCCTGAGGACCAGGAACTGAGTTCCCGCTTGTACGGCGGAGACGCCCGCACCCGCATTCGCCAGGAGTTGCTCCTGGGCGTCGGCGGCTTTCGCGCGCTGAAGGCGATGGGCATTACTCCAGGCGTCCTTCACCTGAACGAGGGGCATAGTGGTTTCGCGGTGCTGGAGGCGGTGCGGGATCGCATGCAGGAAGAAGGTCTGGACTTCGACACTGCGGCCGATCAGATTCCCCGGGAAGTGATCTTTACCACCCACACTCCGGTGCCCGCCGGCCACGATCGCTTTCCTGCCGGTCTGATCGAGGAACACCTCGGACCCCTGCGTGAACAACTGGGTATCTCCCCGGAGAGACTAATGGGCTTTGGCCGCGAGCATCCCAACGATCAGCATGAACCGTTCTGCATGACCGTTCTCGGGCTGATGCTTTCGCGCCGCGCCAATGCAGTTTCTTCTCTCCACGGCGAGGTTTCGCGAGCCATGTGGAAGGGTCTGTTTCCCGGTAAGTCAGAAGATGCAGTGCCCATCGGCCACATCACCAATGGGGTCCACGTCCCCTCCTGGCTGGCGCCGCAAATGTCGCGTCTCTATGACCGCCATCTTGGGGTTGGATGGCAGGGCAAGAGCTCCTGGCTGCGTACCTGGGAGCCCATCGAGAATCTCGACGATGGCGAGCTCTGGGAAACCCACCTCGCGCTCAAGTCGCAGCTCATCGAGTTCGTACGCCGGCGCGCGCGCGAACAGGCTGAGCGCCGTAACGAATCGAGTGAAACACTCTCCCGGCTGGGTAAAGTGCTCTCCCCGGACGCATTGACCATTGGCTTCGCGCGCCGCTTTGCCACTTACAAACGAGCTAACCTGATCCTCACCGATATCCAGCGGCTGGCGTCGATGGTCAACGATCCCAAACGTCCGGTGCAATTCCTCTTTGCCGGCAAGGCCCACCCCCATGACGAGCCGGGGAAGAAGCTGCTGCAGCAGATTGCCGAGATGATGCGCGACTCCAAATTTGGAGACAAATTCGTCTTCATCGAAAACTACGACATCAATGTAGGGCGTCATCTGGTGCAGGGTGTGGATGTCTGGCTCAACAATCCCCGCCGTCCGCTCGAAGCCTCCGGCACCAGCGGGCAGAAAGTGGTTCTCAACGGCGGTCTCAACCTGTCTGTATTGGACGGCTGGTGGGCCGAAGCCTACGACGGCCTCAACGGCTTTGCCATCGGCAACGGCAGAACACATACCAGGATGGATGTGCACGACACCCGCGACGGCGAAGACCTCTACCGCGTCCTGCGGGACGAGGTGATTCCCCTCTACTATCAGCGCGACAGGGACGGCCTGCCCCGGGGATGGATCACCCACATGAAGCGCACCATTCGCACCCTGGGCTGGCGCTTCAGTGCGGATCGCATGGTGATGGATTACACCCGGAACTGTTATGTTCCCGCAGCCGGGGGCACGTCGAGCGAGATGAAGTCTCCCTGCTAGAAATTGACGGTGCTATACGGGCTGCGGAAAAACTCGCCTATTTGAAGGGTACGGCCTTTAGGCCGTACATAACTTCTTTCAATGAATGCGGTTTTAAGCCGCTGAGGGTACGATTTTCCCGCAGGAGAGACTTTGTCCAGCCTCGATAGCCCCATTACGACCCGCCCGCTTTTCGTGGGCGAGAGAGCAACCGCTTCTCGGGGCGTTCCTCGCTTAACCAGTGGACCTCACTGGCCCAAATCACCGGCATCGGCGCTCGTATAATCATTTTTCACGATTTAAAGCCGTATTAATCGTTTTTCACGCAATATAATCGTTTTTCACGTAAAATCCACTCATAAACCAAAATTGACCACTGCACACATGTTTTCACAAAAAATGGGCTCTCATAAGCAATTTTCAGGCCCCATAACCAATTTTCACGGCCTCGCGCTTCCAGAAAGAGCGACTCCGGCGGGCTACGCAGCCCTGATCGACGCCTATCGCCTGCCTGTGCCCTTACCCCGAACGCTCTTTGCCACCAGTGAACGCCATCGCATACGAGACCAGGAGGGATGGCGCATCCTCACCCCTCGACACACGCCATCGCCGGACCTGGAAGGCCACCTGACCTTTGCTTTGAAAAACGAAGGGTTGGACTTGGCGACGCTCAAGCAATTGTTTGCCACCGTCCCCCTGGAAGAGATCGAGGCCATCGTTCGTGCCAAGCCAACCGGAGGATATGCCCGGAGAATCTGGTTTCTCTACGAATGGCTCCTGAACCGGAGGCTCGACCTGCCGGACGCCGGCAAAGGAAACTATGAACCGGTCGTGGATCCACAGCAGCAATGGGCAATCGCAGGCGAAAACTCCCCCCGCCACCGTGTCCGCAATAATCTGCCCGGCACGCCTGCCTTCTGTCCCCTGGTGCATCGCACTAAGGCGACCGAAGAATTTGCGGCCATGGATCTCGCCCAGCGCGCGCAAAAGGCGGTCGCGGCGGTGCCCAGGGATTTGCTCGTCCGCACCGCCGCCTTCCTGTTGCTGAAGGACTCTCGATCCAGTTTCGCCATCGAAGGCGAACGCCCTTCGCAGGATCGGATCCGGCGCTGGGGGCAAGCCATCGCCGAGGCGGGTCGCCGCTCCATCGATCTTGAGGAGCTCCTTCGACTCCAGGCCATCGTGATCGGCGACGCCCGCTTCGTGAAGCTCGGACTCAGGCACGAAGGCGGCTTTGTCGGCGAACATGACCGTGATACGCGCATGCCGATCCCTGACCACATCAGCGCTAGGCCGGAGGATCTGCCTTCGCTGATCGACGGCATGGTCGCTTTTGACCGGGGGCCGGCGCAAGAGCTCGATCCCGTGATCGCTGCCACGGCGTTGGCTTTCGGGTTCGTCTACGTCCATCCCTTTGTCGATGGCAACGGCCGCGTCCACCGTTACCTCATTCATCATGTTCTGGCGCAACGGGGCTTCAACCCGTCAGGCATCGTCTTCCCCGTCTCCGCCGCAATCCTGGAGCGGCTCGATGTCTATCGAGCCGTGCTTGAGGACTACTCGCGACGGCTGCTCCCCGTGATCGATTGGCGGCCGACCGAAGAGGGCAATATTGAGGTCCTGAATGATACGGCAGACTTCTACCGCTTCTTCGACGCGACGCCGCATGCCGAGTTTCTCTACGCCTGTGTCCGCAAGACGATCGAAGAAGACTTGCCGCGAGAGACTCAATTTCTGGCCCACTACGATCAATTTCGCAGCCGTGTCGAAGCCATCGTGGATATGCCGGACCGAACCATCGACCTGCTGTTCCGCTTTCTCCATCAACATGGCGGAAAATTGTCGAAACGCGCCCGCGAACGGGAGTTCGCTCAGTTGACGGAGAAGGAAGCCGCCGTCGTTGAACGTGCTTACCAATTGGCATTCGCATTGGAATAATCACGTCACGAAAGATAAGGAAAACCTGAGCCAACGGTTTACGCTGGCTGAGCACATTTGTCCCAAGGAACAACCGTCTCATGTCCCAGCACCCAGGTATCTGGACCCGCCGCGATCTCATGCGTCTCGCCGTCACCTTACCGGCGGGAGCCTTTCTCTCCAACCTGCATCTCTTCGCCGAACCCCACGCCGGCAAGGTGAAAATCACCGATATTAAGGCCATGGGTCTGAACCACATAGCAGGGAACTGCCTCATCCGGATCGACACCGACAGCGGGCTAACCGGCTACGGAGAAGCGGGAGCCACCGGGCCCATCGCCCGTGCCCGTATCGAAACCATGAAGCCGCTCTTGATCGGCAAAGACCCTCTGGCCATCGAAGTCTACTTCCAGCAGATGAGCTCGCTGATGTACAACTACGTGGCTCACATCCCCACGGTCAGCGGCATTGATATCGCCTTATGGGACCTGGCGGGGAAGATCACCAATCTGCCTGTCAGCACGCTGCTCGGCGGCCCCTTCCGCGAAACCATCCCCATGTACTCGCACGGCATCGGCCTCGACATGTTGGATAAGGCTTCCTGCCGCGAATGGGCTGCCAGAATCAGGCAGCTACCGGAAGGCTTCACCGTCTACAAGAACAACATCCACGAGATCCTTCATGTGACCTCGGGCGTCTTTGCCAATACCCTCACCACCGCCCAACTGCGGGACGTCAGAATCGGCTATGAGAATGTGCGCGAGGCAGTTGGCGACGACATTGATATTGCCGTGCATTGTCATGGAGAGCTCGACACGCCCAGCGCCATTGGCGTGGCCAAGGCCGTCGAGCCCATGAACCCGCTGTGGATCGAAGATCCCCTGAATCCGGTTTTCTCCCAGGGCTGGATGGATCTGCGCCGGTCCACCACTCTCCGCCTTCTGACCGGTGAGAAGCTGGAGCTGGTGCGCGGCTTCCGCCCCTTTCTCGACAGCGGAGCCGTGGACGTGATCCATCCCGATTTGTGCTTTTCCGGAGGCATTACCGGCACCAAAAAAATCGCCGTCTATGCCGCTCTCTCCCGCACGCCCTTGGCGCTGCACAACGTAGGGTCCCTGGTGATGACTTGCGCCAACGCACAGTTCGCCGTATCCATCCAGAACTTCTTCAAATGTGAGAGTGCTCTCGCCCATCCCGGCCGCTACGTGGAGGCGATGGCGGCTTCCAATCTACCCCAGGTGACCAAGGGGGAGATGACCCTTCCCAAGGGAGTGGGCCTGGCTGTCGACCTCAACCCGGATTTCCTAAAAAAGAACCTGGCCCCGGGTGAAACCTATTGGGGCTGAAGAGGCTGCTGAAAAAACTTGGTTTTAGGGCAGCCCGGGGATTCATCCCCGGCGCAAACGCAATGTAGTCATCGTGGGCTTTAGCTCTGGGGCATGCTTTCCTGTCCCATTCGACTTTTTCCGCAGCCTGTGAAGAAGAGGAGGGAGACCTTGAAGACGCTACTGTTGTTTGTACTCCTGAGTGCGGCAACCTTACATGCCCAGAACCAAGGCCTATGGGAAGGTTATGACGGAGAATGGAGCCATGCGTCCCGGCAATTGATAGCGCTGGCCGAAGCCACCCCGGCGGAGAAATTCTCCTGGCGTCCGGCACCCGGAGTGCGGTCGATCGGCGAGGTATATATGCACATTGCCATCGCCAATTTCTATCTGTTGAGCGTGACCGGAGCCACCGAACCAAAAGTCTCAGTCAGCATGGAGAAGTCGGTGACTGCGAAGGCCGACGTCCTCGACTGGTTGAAGCGCTCGCTGGACGCCGTGGCTACTGCTCGTGCCCACTTAAAGCCGGGCGACCTTCAGCACAAGGTCAGTATTGATGGCAAAACCGTCACCGTCGATGGCATGTATTTGCGCATCATCGTGCACGCCAACGAACACATGGGCCAATCGGTCGCCTACGCCCGCATGAACGGCATCGTGCCTCCGTGGTCGAAGTAACGGCCCTGAGGCGGCTCCTGCCGAAAACGCTTTATAAGGGTACAGAGTAGGGTTCAGTCTTTCGACCAGGGACACAGCTTCAAGGCCCTGAGGCACGTGTTTATCTTCGATTCTCGCAAATAGCGGGCTATCAGGCTGCGGAAAAACTCATGTTTTGTATCAGGGCACGGCTGAAGCCGTGCCCTTCGTGCAGAGAGTTTATCCGCAGCCTCTTTAGCCCCTGAGGGCATCTCTTGTGCTCGCTTAAGCAGCCCTCAGCGGCTTCTGAAGCCGATTCTTCTTGACCGCTAAACGTACGGGCTGAAACCCGTACCACTTCAAAAAGTGGGTTCTCACACACCCTCGGGTGCCCGACATCTCGCTCGTTTTTCGCGAGATGTGGGATACCACGGATCTAAACCTTAAGCGCCGATAGTGAGACGAACACCCATCGTTGGTTGGAGATAAAATAACCGGCACCATGAGGATCCTCAATTCCGAACTTCATAGCAGTCGCAAAGGACCTGAAGCGTATTTCACGGGAACGGTTTGGCTAAATGAAATCGTGGGCGCAACGCCGCCCTCGCACCTAAAAGCGATTCGGGTGTGGTTTGCTCCCGGGAGTCGCACCGCCTGGCACACTCATCCCGTGGGCCAAACGCTGCACGTGTTAGATGGCCTGGGCCTGGTGCAGTCAGCCGGCAAGGCGCCGCAGATCATTCGTCCTGGCGACAGCGTAGCCATCGCGCCGCACGAGCGCCACTGGCACGGCGCTGCGCCGGGAAGAACCATGACTCACCTGGCCCTGCAGGAGACCGACGAACATGGCAGCGATGTCGTATGGCTGGAACACGTCACCGACGAGGAGTACGCCCAGCCGCCTATTTGATCGCTCCATGCTGAGTAGGGACGTGGCGGGTTTCCTCAGCACTCTTGACCGGGTCGCGATCGGAATTCTTCTGATACGGCGCGCGATCGTGTTGGCTGCGTTCCTTGGGCTGCGCTTCGGCAGGCTCTTTCCTCGTAGCACGCTTGCTTGCTTTGGGCATACCGTTCAAGATGCCGGCCAGTCAGGAGAGTTGCCCGGCCTATGCGTCCAGCCGGAATTTGTTTTCCGCCAGCCGAAACATGGGCCGCCACACCAGCCGATTCACCGTAACCACCATGAGCGACATAATGATGGTGGCCAATAGCAAAATCGCAAACTGACCATGATCGCTGGCCGCGCTGATCTGTGCCCCCAGCCCGAGCGTCTCCAGGGTACGATCCTTCAGGTGGAAGTACTCCGCAACGATGCTGGCGTTCCAGGCGCCTCCGGAGGCAGTCACCAGCCCAGTTACCAGATAGGGGAAGATCCCCGGCAGAATGACAATCTTCCACCGCTGCCAGCGGGAGAAGTGGTAGAGCTGCGCCACCTCTTTCAGGTTGGAGGGAATGGCCGAGGCGCCCGCGATCACATTGAAGAGGATGTACCACTGTGTGCCCAGCAACATGAGTGCGATCGACCCAATGCCCAACCCACCGCCCCAGCGGACCAGGGCGAGCAGCAGGATGGGAAAAATCGCCGTCGCCGGATAGGAAGCGGCGATCTGCGCCAGGGGCTGGGCGATCCTGGCCAGACGAGGATGAAAGCCAATCGCCACGCCCGTGGGGATCGTCCATGCGGAGGCGATCAACAAGGCAGCGTTCACGCGGAGAAAGGTTGCGCCCGCACCTTTCAATAATTCCACGATTGCCGCCCCGTGCACGTGGCGCAACAACTCCATCGCCCGGAAGGCGCCAAAGGCCACCAGCAGGATAGCGGCGCCGACAAAGAGGATGGCTGCCAGCTGCGATCGCTTACGCGGTTTGTGTGTGGGTCGCGCCACCAGCCGCTGTTGTCGATGCGCCAGCCCGGCATAGATACGCTCGCTTGCGGGCACAATGGTCATCTGCTGCAACCAGCTCAGTGCGTTCGAGTTCTGCAGCATGTAAAGGATCGGCGAAGTTTTGCGGCTGGTGCTCTCTCCCTGTTCGAACTTGAACTTATCGGCCCAGGCGATGACCGGCCGCCACACCAGCTGATCGGTGGCGATGATGATCAGCACCATGGTCACCGATCCCCAGAGCATGCCATGGTTGTCGCCGGTGCTGGCCGCCGTCTGCAGATAGGAACCCAGCCCGGGCAGGCGGAAGTCACGATCGCCAAGGACGAACATCTCGCAAGCCATCAGAAAAAACCATCCGCCTGCGACCGAAACCATCGAGTTCCATACCAGCCCGATGGCCGAGTAGGGCAACTCCAGCTGCCAGAAACGCTGCCAGGCAGAAAAGCGAAAAACACCGGCGGCTTCCTTAAGTTCCCGCGGCAGGCTCTTGAGCGAAGAGTAGAAACTGAATGCCATATTCCACACCTGCCCGGTGAAGATGAGCAGGATAGCGCCCATCTCGATGCCTAGCTGCCGCCCGGGAATGAGCGATATCATGGCCAGCATTACCGCGGGCAGGAAGCTGAGTACCGGGATCGATTGCAGAATATCCAGAGCTGCGATCATGAACGCTTCCGCCCGGGGAGTGTATGCGGCAATGTAGCCATACCCCACCGCGAAAGTCAGGCTCAAGAGGTACGCAACGCCGATGCGCACCACGGAATAGAAAGCGTACAGCGGCAGCATCTTCGCCGAAGGCGAAATGGCAATCGCGGGCACCGGGTGCCCCATCCAATACTGCGCAATACGCAGAACGGCATAGAACAGACCGAGACCGCACGCCCCAACGCTCAGGTCGAGGAAAAAAGGCCACGTCCGCTCCAGCACCAGGGAGCGGGAAAGGGTGGGAACACGGAAGAGCCTGCTGGGCTCACTCATTCGGCTCGCGTCTCTTCCACCGCTTCCGGCGACTCTTCCTCTTCCGGAACAATGAACCGTCTGCGAGAGGCATCAAAGTCAAACAACTCCGCATAGCGGCCCCAGTTGATCGCCGTTTCCAGCTGCCGCAGCGTCTCATCCGCGCTGAACTGCTCATCGAGCATGTCGAGAAAAAATTCCTCCGGCACGGTGTGGTCCGACTTGGTATCGAGTGCCCGAGTGATTTGCCGCAGCAAGAGTACGTTCTCCACCGCAGCTTTACGAAACAGCTCTTTCTGGCGGAGGATTTCCGATTCGGCATACTCTCGCCCTTCCGGAGTAATGGCTGCGTCGCCCTCTTCCACCTTGAGGAAGCCCAGCAGTTGTGCTGCATCGACGATGGGTAAAAGGTCATCGATCTCAAACGCCAGATCGTCGGCCAGGCGATAGATATCGGCCCGCCCGTTGTAATCGATAAGCAGTTCCAGCAGGCCGGCAATACCTCCAGGCCGGGCATGGGGAAGCATCTGGTAGTGCATCTGGCGTTGGTCCCGCGCCGTGACGCTTTGCGGCACGGCAGAGGGGGCTACGTCGGGCCGGGTGAGCACTTTATAGATGTAATCCACCAACTGGGTGAAAGCGGCACTCTTCCGATCGCGTGGCTGGGTCAGGGTTACCGCGAAGTCCACGCGCACATGGCCTGGATTCCGGCCTAGCACGATAATGCGGTCGGCCAGCAAAAGGGCTTCTTCGATGTTGTGCGTTACCAGAAAAATCGATTGGGTCGGAATTGTCTTCTTGTGCCACAGCTCCAGCAGCTCACTGCGCAGGTTCTCCGCCGTCAGCACATCGAGGGCAGAGAATGGCTCATCCATAAAGAGCACTTCCGGCTGCACCACCAGGGCCCGGGCGAACCCTACCCGCTGCCGCATGCCTCCGGAGAGTTCCTTGGGATAGGCGGCCTGAAAACCATCCAGGCCGACCGTGTTCAGGATCTTGAGACTCTGTTCGCGCCGCTGCTCGCTCGAAATGCCCCGGGCAATCAACGGCGCCTCGACATTTTCCAGCACCGTCAGCCAGGGAAATAGGGCAAAACTCTGAAATACGATGCCTACGTTTACCTGGGTCTGCAAAATCGGCTTGCCGTGCCAGAACACCTCCCCGGCGGAAGGCCGGGAGAGGCCGGCCAACATGCGCAGCAGCGTCGACTTGCCTGAACCCGACGGACCAAGTAGGGCTACGATTTCTCCCTGCACAATAGACAGGTCAGTAGGCGCGATCACCTGGATGCGATTTTCGCTGGGTTGGGCATAATACTTCTCAACCTGCTGGGCGCGAATGATCGGTTCAGCCATGGGGGAATATCCAACAAAAGGATTTGTGGTCAAATTATCTTATACGGTTAGCTTGGCCCCGCAATCTCCGCTGGAGCCCCGCAACGCTACGCCAGGAGACAGCATCTGAATCGAAAGCGTATGATTCGAAAGACCGCCCCAACGTTTCCTTACTACGATATCGTGACCTGCTTCGGCCGATCGGGAGTGCCGGAGCGACGAGCGTCAGAAAGACTTCGATCGTCACTCAGGAGCAAATGACCAATTCACAAGGAAAGCCCAAGGTGCTGGTAGCTGATGACGAGCGAGTGATCGCAGACACGCTGGCCATTATCCTAAACCAGAGCGGGTTTGAAGCCACAGCTGTGTACAACGGTGAGAAGGCCGTGGAAACAGCGCGCACACTTCGGCCCGACATGCTCATTTCCGACGTCATCATGACCGATATGAACGGCATTGACGCCGCCATCACCATTCGGACCATGCTGCCGAATTGCAAGATTCTGCTCTTTTCCGGCCAGGCTGCCACTGCGGATCTCCTGGACCGCGCCCGCGTTCAGGGCCACGAATTCGAGATCCTGGCAAAACCCGTACACCCGCAGGATTTACTGGCGCGCCTCCGCAGCTAGGCCGGGCGGCGCGGCCGCTGTTTGGCGGAGATCGACTTGATGATCAAACGGGGAGCGCCGCGTGGAGCGAAAGGAATCACCGCTTTCGCCACCGCTTCCTCCATCAGTCGTTTTACCGGCGTTTCATCGAGTCTATCCGCTGACGTCAACCGGATATGACGAACGACATTTCCGCTCCCCTGTAGAATCCCCTCTGGATCGGGCAGCCCTTTGCCTTGTAAAAAGAACAAACTCCCCCACCGAGGAAAAACAGCTATCGAAAAAATCGCCTCCGATGGCTTCTCGGTAGGACCGAAACCGATGGCCAAGGCGTTGTAGTTGTCATACACCATCTGGATGGCGGTTGGATAACGCGCCTTCATCTTGGCCAGAATTGCCTCGGCCAGCGCGGCGACTTCCGGACTGAACTTGGAGATAAAGCTAGACAACTGTTGCTCTGCGGTCACCCGGCTAGCATAGCGGATGCTCCGCCGTCGTATGCAGGCTTACCCCTTCGCGCCCGGATCTTCTTGGCTGAGATCATTTTCACTCACACGCCAGAAGAGATAGCCGTGTGATACTCGCCGTCTTGGATAAGTTTGGACTCTTCCAGGATTCCATTTGAAATCTTGCCAGGGACTAGGCAAGATAGTGATATGACAGTTAAATCAGCGATACAGGCAAATGCATCTGCTACCGGCTCGAAAAAGGGGGCGAAGGTTCGCCCGGAGATACTCACCGAAGATCAGCGCTACGAACTAGCGCGCAAAGCGGAGCAGGCGCGCATTGTCCGGCATGACTTACGCGACCGGCTTAGGGGCAAACCATAAAGCGCCCTCATCCCCGCGCTGCATTCCCGTCAAAATTGGCGGTTTTTCCTGATTCATCTCTTACCTTTCGTTACACCGCGTAAATAGCTGACAACAATAGGTTGCCTGCTACTGCAGGAGACCAAAGACAGCAACACTGTTCGTCGTTCCCACGTACACCTTCCCATTGGCAATCATGGGAGGAACGAATTTATTGTCGGAGAAATGGTCGCGATTGTTCGCCGCCTGATTGCTGTCGTACAACTCGGTCGGTATGTTCGTTGTGTCGTAGGCGTGCAGGACCCCGGCGCCGTTCTGGTTCTCGATGGCCCACACGATGCCATTCTGCGCCCCGTTCGAGCTCACGCTCGGAGTTGCACCTGGATACGCAAAAGTATTCGCTGACTCGCTCGCCGGAGTGGTGGCCAGCAACGCTGTGGTTATGGGAAACGCCTTGAGGTGATCGCCCACGCCTGCATAGTAGACCGTGTTATTGAACAAGGCGGCCATGGACCAGGCGCCTCCACTCAGCGCATTCGGCAGCTCCTGATAGATTGCATTGTTGCTGCTGGCATTGAACTTGCCCATGTTGTCGCGGTCGACCACATAGATATTGGTGTCTTTGCCGGCGCCCACAGCGAGATGGCGCGTGTTGCCCTTGGCATCGGTTTGATCGGGGAGAAGCATGGCTCCGCCGGAGCCCAGGTCCTGGTCGGCGTCGCTCTCTGCTTGCAGATTGTACGCGGCGAAATAATCCGCTGCGGCCAGTACGTTCCCGGTTGTGGATACCTTCATGAACGCGTTGCCAAAGTCTCCGTGGGCAGGAAAACCGTTCGCGCTCAAGCTCGAGTCGAAGGTCCCGTTCGCATCGAGGAAGAAAATATTGCCCTGCGTATCCCCGGCCAGGCCCGCGCCGCTCATCCATATCGAACCTTCGGCATCGCCATAATGAGGTGTGGAAGGGCCGTTCGGCGTCAGGTTCAAAACGCTCGTCTGCTGCAGTGTGGCTTCGCTGTAGGCCATGAGCCAGCCGGTGTAGGGGTCCTGATCGCAGTGCGAAGTCCATGCCAGGTAGAGCTGTCCATTCATCAACAACAGACCCACTCGCTCTGCGTATTGACCGGGATCGAATACTTGCGAACCGTTCGTGGAACCATATCCGGTGCCGGGGAAGCTGGCCTGAATCTCAGATGGGCTGCCTTGCATCTCCGCACCGGTCGTGAGGTCCAGCGCATGCAGCCGCTGGTGGTACTTACTGCTTGCATCCTTCGACATGGCGACAAAGAACACGGTGCCGTTGGGCCCGTGGGACCGGTCGATCACCGGGGTGTCGGTGATGCCAATCTCCGGGGAGATCTGGTTGCAGCCATGATCGTCACTGGTGGTTTCATTTGCTCCCAGTGCGCTTACCTGCCACAATTTCGTGCCCGAGTCGGCGTCGAACGCATAGGCGCTGCCGTGTTCGGTAACTACGACGAGTACATTATGCGTCTGGCCCGCAATGGAAAGGCCGCTCACATAGAGCGGCTGCCCATCGACCTTGCCATCAACCGGCAATTCGCGAAGCTTCCCAAACCCGTTGAAGTTGACGTTTTGTGGAGTGAGCACCGTCTCCGCCGCGTTCCATCCGTCGCGCGCGTTGTCATTGTGATATGTGGTTACGTTCACGCCGGAGGCAGACACCGTAAGAGCCAGGGTGACGGCATGGGTAAGCGACCCGGAGGTGCCGGTGAAGACTACATTCGCACTCCCAGCCTGGGCGCTGTTGCCGGCCGTAAGCGTAACGCTTTGTGGGGTCCCTGGGGTGAGCGAAACTGAGGCTGGGCTAGCAGTCACCCCAGCGGGCAATCCGCTGAGCGCGACGTTCACGTTGCCGGTGAAACCGTTGAGTGCCGTCCCCGTTAGTTGCACCGGTTGTCCCGCCCCACCTATGGTCAGGCTGAGAGACTGCGGGCTTACCGCAAGTGAAAAGTCAGCTTGGGCCGGCGGTGGTGCGGTAACGGTGATGGCCAACGAAGCAGTATGCGTGAGGGCGCCTGACGTTCCGGTCAGCGTAGCCGTTGCGGAGCCGGCGGCGGTTCCTGCAGGAGCAGCCAGTGTGAGCGTGGCGGCGGTACCCGGAGTTAGCGTGAGGGATGACGGCTGGACCGTCACCCCGGTTGGCAGCCCGGTGATCGCCACTGGCACGCTGGATGAAAATCCGTTCTGCGCCGTAGCCAGCACTGAAACCGTCCCTGCCGTGCCATTGGCCGTCAAAGTCAAGGTTGCCGGCGTGACGCTGAGCGAGAAGTCGGCCGGCGCTGCCTGTACGGAAAGAGAGGCTTGCGTGCTGGCACTTTGGCCGTTGGCGCTGGCCGTGAACGTGACCATGGCTGTTGTAGCCGCCGCTGACGATGCCGCCGTAAACATCAGCGGCAAGGCAACACCCGGAGTCAGCGAGAGCGTCGCCGGGGAAACCGTTACCCCACTCGGCAGGCCCGACGCCGTTACCGTCACCGCACCGGTTCCGGTCGGCGCTGTCAACAGCAGGGAAGCCGCCTGTCCGGCTGCCCCCGCCGTAAGACGGATCGTGGAGGGCGAAAGAGTCAGCGTAGGCTGAGACCCGGTGCTTTCGCTACTGCCGGTGCTGCTGTTATTGCCACCGCTGCACGAAGCAAGACCTCCGGCCAGCAGGCCGCTGAACAGAAACGAAACTGCGCCTTTGAAAAACGGGTTGAATCGACGGGTAGTGTGAGGCATGGCGGCTCCTGGGCACAGTTCATGCGCTGTCGAGTCTGGTCCGCGGGCAGGAGTCGCTGCCCACCTTGACGGCGGGTCCCATGCTATCCCGCGCACGATCCCGTTGATAAATTATCCCATCTACTTATGCTGCCGAAAGTGTTACCGCGCAATCCCACCTTGGGGTTGCCCGCGGCGGTGAGCCATATGCGGCATGACATCGCTGTCAGGAGTTCGCCTGGGAACCTTGCTCCGATTTTCTGATCGCTGTGAACCGGTTATCCGAAGAATTGCGTGTTACTGAGGGTGCAAATATGTTGATGTTATGGCAAAAATCCGAGAAAGTCTTGACACCATAGGTGTTTCTTGTTACTTCTCATCTATCAGTCAACCTACAGCTCTGTTTTGTGTTAGGCGGGCTCGCTCTTCTCAAGCTGAGTATGGGGATTTGGCTGCTTAGTGGCAGGTCTAGCGTCGTAGTTGAGTCCGAGGCAATCTGATGTTCCTTCGTGGCTCCTGCGCCTGATCGGCACGTCCCTCACTCACGGAAATTGCATGGTTTGTAAAGACGAGACTCACGTTGCAACGGCACCTCGTTCTTACGTTATTTTTGTAGGGGCCTATTCAACCCCGGAGTCGTCTATTCAACCCTGGAGTCGTCCATGAGAGTGCTCACCTTCCTGCCCCGCATTGATCTGCAGAGACGAGTCGAAAAGGCTCTCACCTCGGCCCGGTTTGTCGTAGAAACAGTCGGTTCGGTAAAGGAATGCCCCTCCTCGGCTCGATTTGCAAAATACGACGGAATCCTCCTCGATTCGGACGCTCTCCTCTTTGCGGAAACTCTGATCCTGGTAAAGCAGCTGCGGCTGGAAAATGTGGACGCAGCCCTGTTTGTTGTCGCACGGTACCTGGATTTGGAGCAACGCTTAAGTTTGTTCGAAGCTGGTGCGGATGATTGTGTGCGCGAGCCGTTCTTTGCGTCGGAGCTGGCGGTCCGCCTGGCACTCTCGATACGATTGCGTCGGGCTGCCTCTCATGTCTCGGCGTCACGCACAGTCAACAAGCTTCGCTCCGGTGACCTCGAACTGGATTTGATTCGGCGACGAGCCGCGCGGTTAGGCAAGGACATCGACCTGCGCCCAAAAGAATTTCTGCTGCTTGAATACCTGGTACGGAACGTGAACCGCCCGGTGACCCGGACCATGATTCTGGAGCATGTCTGGAACTCCTCCTTCGAGGGTTTAACCAACGTAGTCGATGTGTACATCAGCGCCTTACGAAGTAAGGTTGATCGAGACTTCCCGCAAAAATTGATTCAGACGAATCGTGGCATAGGCTACACCTTTACCAGCGTGACCACCTCCCCTGGCGCCTCGAATGGCCACTCCATGAGAGACGGTGGTGCACGTGCCGTTTAAGTCACAGCGCCACCTTTCTCCGGCTGTCCCTAAGGAGAACTCCTGTCCATGTTGACGCCGCGCTCGAGGAGATGCGAGGGATCGCAGAGGCGCGTCTCGCGCGTCTTGTTTGATGAAAGCTGCGGACAGAATATAACAGACTCAAAAGAGGCGGTGGGTGACGTCTACTTAATGGGCTGAGCACGAAGAATGCTGCAGACTCACTCTCCACGGGGCGGAACCAGCGCGTCGCGATGAGTGATTTGCGTTTGCAACTTAAGGGCAACACGGGAAAGGTTCGCTCATGGCAGGGATTGGCACAAGGCTCCGTACGATTCGTCGGCAATGGCAACTCTCTTTGCGAGAGGTTGAGGAACGCAGTCTTCGCTTTGCCCAGGAGCGGGGCAACCAGGCTTACCAGGTCTCCGCCAGCTGGCTTGACCGCCTGGAGCGCGAAGAACACGAGTTGACGGTCAACAAGCTAATCGCTTTGGCCGACATTTATAACGTCCCTACCGAGCAACTGCTACGCTCCATGTATCCGGCAAACGCGCAGAGTCTGGTTCTCAAGCAGCTTTCGAGCCCCAACGCAACCATCTTGCTGACCGAAGGGCCCCTCGAAGAACAGGCAAGATATTTGCTTCCGGATGCCCCTGTCCCCGATCAGCCGCCCGACGAGACCACGCTGCTTGCGACAGAAAATGGTCAGTCGCTCGCGCCGTATCGGCGCGGAATCATCGGGAAACGTGACCTCACCCTCGATCCCATGATTCCGGCTGGCTCCATCGTTCAGATCGATACTCAGAAACGCGCGATCTCGTCACGGAAAGACTGGACCCACGAATTTCAACGGCCCATCTATTTCCTCATGACCCGGGACGCTTACGTCTGCGGCTGGTGCGAACTGGACAAGGCGTCGGACTGGTTGACCCTGATCCCCCATCCCTTGTCGCCTGCTTCCAGTCGGAGATGGAAGTACCGGACAGAAATAGAAAACATCGGGCGCGTTATCGTTGTTGCCATTCGATTGGCGCCATAACCAACTTAGAGTGCCCTTTGTAAATCGGCAAGCATCGAGAAGTTTCCCGCTTCATAGAGGCTGAGCAAACTGCGGGTCATACGGTAATAGCTAACCACAGCACGCTGCGCATAGAAGGGAAAGGAGACCTGCAGGTTTCCCTTTTGCGCCGCTCCCTGCAAACGAGCAACATGCCACTTCAACTCCCTCGCATCCAGACGCAGCCGCTCCGCAATCGCCAATGCTTCCGGATACCACTGCTGCACATAAAAGGCGAGATCGATCAGAACGTCGCTGTTTCTCTCCAGGACTTCGAGTCCATCGAGCCCGCCGATCAGTTTCCAGATCTGCGATGGTTCCATACCCCCGGCATCGTCCGCCGCTTTAGGCTGGCCCGACTCGTCAACCAGGTTCAGCGCAACTTCGGCAATGTTATTCCGGTCGATCCAGGTTAACTTGGCAAACAGGTCTTCCCAATTCGCCGGAGACGATCGGCGGCGGCTCTGGGTATAGTAATATCCAGCAACCACCAAGAGTGCGCTAACAAAAATTCCGACCGCACTAAGAAAATATAAATTGTGAGTGTTCACAACTTTTTCCGTGACCGCAAGTCCTGGAGATCGTATTCCACCAGCGTCTGCAAAGCAAACATTTTTTCGCGCATTTCTGACGTCATTCTGCGAGCCTGCCGCTCAGCACGCCATAGGTTGATAATCCAATAGTTAACACAGACCAGGTACGCAGCCATACGAATATGCGACAAAATAAGAAACGCTGGTAGCTGCCGGCCGACCCCAAAGTAACTGTGTCCGGTCTCAATTAACACCCCAAGCAGGGAATACGCTCCCAGTCCCTGGGCAATCTTCGCCACATGCGTTCTCCATGGAAGCCTCGCGTCCATGGACAGAGCCATCATGGCGACGAAAAGTTCGCTCTGCAACACAGCCGCAAATAAGTTCCCCTTAGTCGCAAAAGCCTGCATCCAGGTTCGCGCCGGCGGACTTGCCAACCAGGTCAGACCAAACGCAATGCATAGACTCAAGCCCAGCAGCCACGCGTAACTGGACCGCACGTCGTCCGCCCACACATCGAGGGGCTTGAAGACACGCGAGGCGATCTCGTACACGACGCAAAGTTGCAACGTCGTATCCAGCACAGTCAGTGACCAATAGGTATAAAAATATGAATCTTTCGAACCGTAATGCAGCACGAAATACAAGACGACAGTTTTAATCACAATCAGCGTGATAAGCGCGGTAAAGAAGGGGAAACCTCTGGCCCGGCGTCGATACCAAAGAACGAACAGCAAGCCAAGATTCTCTAGAAAGCCGGCCGCCCAGAACAGGAGATCCAGACCGGTCAGATGCATCCCAGAGTCTCCCTTCAAGGCGGCTAGCCCGTGACGGGCGCGCCCTTCGCGGCTTCACAAGGTGCAGCTGATCCCAAACCTTCTGCTCCAGCCCGCGCATTCACCGTAGTGCATGCGGCCCCGATTAACCGGAACCGCATCTATTTGCCGCTGGCGAATGTCACACTACAGCGAATTCGGTCGTGGAAGCCCCTTTGTGGTCCCGGCTAGCAGGACCACTTCACAATCCCATCGGCTACAGTGATTGTGAAGCCGCTCCAGGAGAGTATTTTACGCCAAACCGAGGAAAACCATGATTGCGTGTATAGTCCCGGGTTCTGGATCCGTGCCTAGAGGGGTGGAGGCGAGAGCGGCTGGGGCAACCAGCGCGAAGAACGTTGCAGCGACCGCGATCGTACGAGCAATTTGTTTCAGCATTGGAATCTCTCCTTGGGAGTGCAGATGTGCACTGACGGGAGACTACGTTGCTGAGTTATAAAGTCCGAGCATTTCCCTCAGGCTGTTGCTTAGACGTAACAAAATAATCTGTTCATAATCGTTAGTCATCCTCCCTGTGCATAGGCAAGAATGTACTTTGCTTCCTTGGCTTTGCGCGCTTTAACTCATCTTGATGTTTCCGATACGCAACATTCTGTATAGCCTCCTCGCAACTCCTCGAACCCATGGTTTATTCATCGGGATGCGTTGTATCGGAACTTGATAGATGGAATAAAATAAGGAAGCCATGCTGCCACTCTGATACCAGCGCTGTTCTCTTCTTAGTCGCAATTACCGGCCCATTACGAAACAAATTAGTTATAATTGACAGAGTAAAGTAACTTCTGTTATTGCTTTTCCACCATGTAAGCTTTTTCCCTCATTCGCACTGAGATTTTCACTTCTGTCTTGTGCCTTACTCCAGCTCCACTGTGTACGCGGAGTGCCGAGTACGGCGCCCTGATGAGAGACCTTCCGGATGCGATGTCGGGGTTCCATGTGGCAGCTCTGTGCTCACCACTCCTATGAATCTGATTGTGGCACTTCACAATTTACCGGCAATAGTGCAAAGGCGAATTGTCAGGCCGGTACAGCGGTTTCACGATAGGTATAACCGGTGTAAATGCCTCATCCGTGGCCGTTCACCAGGACAAGCTACGGCTCAACAGGCCAGACCGAACACAGAAATCGTGAAACTGCTGCGTGCCGTTTTCCAGAAGACTGTTCGATCGCCTTTTCAATTTGGAGATACTGATGAAAGTGCTTACTTTCTTACCTCGCTGTGATCTGCAAAGAAGAGTTGCCAAGGCGCTCAGCTCAGCCCAGTTTGTTGTGGAAACGGTTGTCTCGGCCAGGGAGTGCCTGCAGCTCACCCGCTTTGCTCCGTACGAGGGTGTTCTCGTCGATTCTGATTCCCTTATCTTCGGAGATATTGTGCTTCTGGTGAAGCTGCTGCGACAGGAGAACTCCGACGCCTCACTTTTTGTTTTCGCGCGATACCTTGATCTGGAACAGCGCTTGCAATTGTTCGAAGCGGGCGTCGATGACTGCGTGCGTGAGCCGTTCTTTGCCTCGGAGTTGGCAGTCCGTCTCGGCCTTTCGATACGGTTGCGTCAGGCAGCTGCCGATCTCGCCGCGGCAAGTACAGTGAATGTGCTTCGCTCCGGCGAACTCGAACTGGACCTGGTCCGAAGAAGAGCCGCGCGCCTGGGAAAGGCCATCGATCTGCGCCCGAAGGAATTTCTGCTGCTCGAGTACTTGGTGAGAAACGTCAACCGTCCGGTCACGCGAACCATGATCCTGGAACATGTTTGGAACTCCTCGTTCGAGGGTTTGACCAACGTGGTCGATGTGTATATCAGCGCCTTACGAAGCAAAGTCGATCGCGGCTTCCCGCAAAAATTGATTCAGACCAATCGGGGCATCGGCTACACCTTTATCTCGGGGGACGCCCCGCCCCCGTCCTCAAACGGCCATGGCATACGGCCGCCGCAGTCGAGTACAGAGCCACTGGCCGGGCACGTGCGACAGGCATGAGCCGGTCGCACGTTTTCGCTTGACCGCCTTAGCTCATCGTTTTTGTTCGCTATGTGCGGGCTTGACAGGCTGCGGAAAAAGCCGGACAGGGCAGGAAAGCATCCCCGGCGGCTAAAGAGTGCTCTTGAAGGGTACGGCCTTTAGGCCGTACGTTTACCAGTTAAGATGAATCGGCTTCAGCCGCTGAGGGCTGCTTAAGCGAGCACAAGAGATGCCCTCAGGGGCTAAAGCCCGTCCTATGTTGGGTAGTTAATGTACGGGCTGAAGTCCGTACCCTTTAAAAAGCGAGTTCTCACACATCCTCTTTAGCCTCTGTTCGAATGCCGGAGCGGATTTGTTCATTAGGACCGGAGCAATCATGGCCCTGGGGCCCACCCAAGGTGATGAAAAAGTGCCCTCTGTCCGGCATCCCCTCTCCCTGGAAGCGTCACCCTCCCCTTTGTCATCTCGCCTGTCCCGGCGTGCTGTGGGTCCGAAGCGTACCCAGATTTCCTACCTCGCAACGCTCATCACTGCCACGCATGCGGCTTTCCGTAGAGAAGGCGCACAGAGCTGGTCAACGCCACCAAGTTCCACAGGAAATCTGGGGGAGCGAAGCGGACCTGTCCCGGCGTGCCGTGGAGAGATCTCTGTGTTGACGACCTCTCCTGGAAATGTTTTTCGACAAAGCGTACCCAGATCTCCTGCTTCGCCGCACTCGCAACGACAACGTACGCGGCTTTCTTTCAAGGAAAGGTCGCAGGCACTCCATGGCAGCCAAACCGCTGTTCAGCCTTGCCTTTTACGGACTCCTGCCCAACCCGCGAAGGGACGGCTGAACCCTGTCCTTCCTCAGCAAAAGCAACCTCCGCTGTTTGCCCGTGATCGCGCTCCACGAGAGCGCCTCGCCCGGTTGCCTCGATGAATCATTTTTAATATCGCTGCGCATGAAGCGTTCAGGTTCTGCTACTAATCTTTCGGCTACAGCGGTCTGACATTTGAATGTAGACCGATGCGAATTTCCCGTGGGCTCGATGGGGGGCACCGCGCGCTAGCACTCCATGGATGCCGCCAAAGAAATTCGGAGAGAAATTCTTTTCTGTGGTTTTCAATTAACGAAGGCCACTCTGCCCAATTCTCATCACGCCATACCAACTGCGAAATCGAATGAGACAGTGACCATAGTCGGAGGCACCAAATGGCTTCGGTAACCGCACTTCCGGCAGAGGCAGGCTTTCCCCTTATTGGCTTGCCAAGGATCCGTTGCCACCCGTTATTGTGCTCGATGGTCTTCTTTGCTTGTGATGCTGTCGCCATCACGGTTACGGGAACCCTGGTCTTGTTAGGCAAGCGCGCCAGCGGCGGAAATCTGGATATTCATCGTTATCTCGCCCTTTGGCCGGCCCTGGGAGTATTCATCGCCATATTTTTCTCCTCTCATCTTTACCCGGGCGTCATCCATAACGCGGTAACCGAGCTTCGCCGTCTTGGTCTTGCCCTCACTCTTAGTTTTCTGATAATCACCGGAGCGATCATTGTCACCCGTAGTTTCGATGATTATCCCCGCCGGCTTCTTCTCTTATGGTGGCTAGTGGCCATGATCATGACCCCCTTGCTGCGGTCCCTGGTGCGGCGGGTAATCTGCCGTAGCCGATGGTGGGGGATCCCAATTGCCGTCTTTCATACCGGCGATGAATCGGTCGAGATCATCCGCGAACTGGAGATACATCCGGAAATTGGACTGAGGCCGGTAGTTATTCTTTCGTCCTCTCACGCCGTTCGCCCCAGGCACAGCCTCCCGGTTCTTGATATTCGGCTCGCCGCTTCGGTGAGAGCGTGCGGAGTGGAGCGGGCCATGATCGCTCTGCCTGACGAAGGTTCCGGCAAACTGCTGCAAGATCTGGAGAAATTCGAAAGCATATTTCCTCGCCTGCTGATGATGCATAGCTCCACGGCTCCCTATAGCCTCACCGTGGACGCCTGCCAATTAGGTGGGTGTTTAGCATTCGAGGTGAAAAGAGATCTGCTTCTTCCTCTCCCGAGAATGACCAAGCGGGCGATCGATCTATTGGTCGTAGGCCTCACCATCCCCATGGTAGCGCTCACCGTTCTGCTGGTTGGCATGCTGGTGAGACTGGAATCCCCGGGCCCTATTTTTTATGGTCATCGCCGTGTCGGCCGCGATCAGTCGACATTTCGCATCTGGAAGATCCGGACGATGCAAGTCAATGGCGACCAGCTGCTGCAGGATGCCCTGGCCAATGATGGGGCCCTGCGCGACGAGTGGCAACGCGACCGCAAGCTGCGGCGTGATCCTCGCATTACGCGTGTGGGCAGGTTCTTACGGAAAACCAGCCTCGATGAATTACCCCAGCTCTGGAATGTATTGCGAGGGGAAATGAGCCTGGTTGGCCCACGTCCGATTGTGGAAGAAGAAGTAGCTGCGTACGGACAGAATTTCTCGTTGTATTGCCGAGTGAACCCGGGCCTGACTGGTCTGTGGCAAGTCTCCGGGCGGAATGCTGTAAGCCGCCGGGACCGGGTTCGGCTCGATAGTTATTACGTTCGCAATTGGTCTCCTTGGCTCGATCTTCATATCCTGGCGCGTACCGCCAGGGTGGTATTAACCGGACAGGGAGCGTACTGACTCACCCTGACAACACCGAGGATTATCTCATCGGTCACCAACCCATCGGATCCCTGCACGCAGGAGTAACTCGGGCGTTGCTTGCGGATCGTGGTGGACGGCTCGCGCTAAAGCGGTTTAGGGAGAGAGAAAAATCATGAAGTCGCCAAGAGACAAGCGAATTTTAGTCACCGGCGCGGCCGGTTTCATCGGTGCGCATCTCGTCCACCGCCTGCTAGCGGATGGATTTGAAGTTGTGGGTGTAGACAACCTGAACAACTATTACGACCCCAGGCTCAAGGACGCACGGCTTCGCAAGCTCTGCATCGGACCGCGATTCTGGTTCTTTCCCCTTGACTTGGCCGACAAAGCACGCGTCGAAAGCCTTTTCCGCAACGGCGACTTCGAAGCCGTGATCCATTTGGCCGCGCAGGCCGGAGTAAGGCGGTCGATTACCAGTCCGGATGAATATGTGGCCAGCAATCTCGTCGGCTTCGTCAATGTACTCGAAGGCGTTCGCGCCTGTACTTGCCGCCATTTCGTATTCGCATCTTCCAGCTCCGTCTACGGCTCTCACAATAAGATCCCCTTTGCCGAGGAAGACTCCACCGATTATCCGGTCAGCCTCTACGCGGCGACCAAGAAAAGCAACGAGGTTGTGGCCCACGCCTACAGCCACCTCTTTCACATTCCGACGACCGGGCTGAGGTTTTTCACGGTCTACGGTCCGTGGGGCCGTCCGGATATGGCAGTCTTCAAATTTGTTGACGCGATCATGGGCGGCCGCGCCATTGAGCTCTATAATTTCGGCCGCCTGCAGCGCGACTTCACCTTTGTCGACGATATCGTGGAGGGAATTGCTCGACTCCTGCCCCTGCCCCCGCACTGGGATAAAGCGGGTGGACCGGGCGCCCAAGCTCCGATGCGTCTCTGCAATATAGGGAACCAACAGCCAGTTGAGTTACTCCACTTAGTGCACACCATTGAATCTTGCCTGGGCAGGCCGGCGGACATTCGCCTCATGCCCATGCAGCCGGGCGACGTCTACCAAACCCAGGCCCGTGTCGAGAAACTGAAAGCCGTTACAGGGTATAGCCCGCGGATCCCCATCGAAGATGGCATACGGCGATTTGTGGACTGGTATCTCGACGAATATCTGCCCCTTGGTCTGGCGGACTCACTGCCGTTCCCTCTACCCCCTCGGGTGCAAAGCGTCCGTCAGGATGTAGCCGCAATCGCTCGCGAGGGATAAAGCGGTTTAACAATTGGTGTCGACCGAAGCAAAGGACCCTCTCGTGGTTTTCTCCCAAGGAAAACCACTCCTCGCGGGTTTTTGTCGGGCCACAGTATTGTTAAACCGCTCTAGCCCTCACAGAAACTCCATGATTTGGCCCGGAAAGGGAAATTAAATGGACACTGTAGCAATCATTAGTATGTTGGCCATCTGTTGCCTCCTGGCGCTGGTCGTTCTCTTACAAGTACGTAAGCTTTCGGATCTCACGGGCAGAGCGATTGACCAGTCGGCAGTCCTCAACCGTATCGATTGGCTGCAGGCGCGTGGGGAACAGGCGGATCGTTCCGCACGCGACGAGGTCGCTCGGACCCGTCTGGAGCAGACCGCCCTCGCCCAGGGTCTTCGCAGCGAGGTGGTGAGCTCGCTGACCGGAATCGGAGACTCTGTCTCCGGCAAGGTGGAAGCGTTTACCAGATTGAACGATCAGAAGCTTGAGCTTCTTCGCTCGGGAATGGAGCACCGTCTCGATTTCTTTACCACCGAATCCGCACACAAGGTCGATGGGCTAACCCAGGCTATCGCTGCTTCGTCTGGCAAGCTGCAGGATGAGCTAGCGACCAGGTTGGTGGAGTTCAGGTCTTCCCTGGATTCAACGATCATGCAAACCCACACCCTTCAGGGCCAACAAACGGATGCCATTTCAAGCGTGATCCGGATGTTGCAATCGGGTGTCGATGGAAATCTCTCCCAATTGCGTGAGGAGACTGCTAATTCTTTCAGGAATCTCGGCGATAGCGTGTTGACGACCCTTACCGGCATCTCCCAGATGCAGCAGGCCGAGCTGGCGGAGATGCGAAACACGGTGGATGCCCGGCTGTTCAATATTCAAGTGGAAAACGAAAAGAAGCTGGAGCAAATGCGGCAGACGGTGGACGAGAAGCTGCAGGGTACGTTGGAGGCCCGGCTGGGAGAATCATTTAAGCAGGTCAGCGATCGCCTGGAACAGGTGTACACCGGCCTGGGCGAAATGAAGTCGCTGGCCAACGGGGTGGGTGATCTCAAGCGAGTGCTGACCAACGTCAAGACACATGGGACATGGGGAGAGATACAGCTGGGCGCAATCATCGAGGAGATCCTCGCCCCGGACCAGTTCCGTAAGAATGTGGCTACCGCAAACACGGATGAGCGCGTCGAGTACGCCGTCAGGTTGCCGGGCCGCGATAGCCACGGCGAGCCAGTCTGGCTCCCGATCGACGCGAAGTTTCCCGTCGAGGACTACCAGCGTTTGATGTATGCATCCGAACTGGGTGATGTGGAAGCGGCCGACAGAGCCTCGCGACAATTGGAAGCGACCTTGCGGGTGAGTGCGAAGAACCTATCTGAAAAGTATCTTGCGCCACCACGGACAACCGACTTCGGCATCCTGTTTCTGTCTACCGAAGGGCTATATGCGGAAGCCATGCGGCGGCCCGGTCTTGCTGATTCCATCCAACGCGAGCATCGCGTCGTGCTGGCGGGGCCGAGCACGGTGGCCGCGCTCTTGAGTGCCCTGCAAATGGGGTTCCGTACCCTGGCCATCGAAAGAAGATCGAGTGAGGTTTGGGAGACCCTTGGTTCGGTAAAAACGGAATTTGGCAGGTACGCGGATGTTCTCGCCAAGGTCAAGAAAAAGCTGGGCGAGGCACAAAATACCATCGACAGCGCGGAGACCCGCACCAGGGCTATCCAAAGAAGACTGAGGGACGTGGAAGACTCCGAGGAGCCGGAGCTTGCCGCAGAGGTCCTGGCGGAAGAGGAAGTGTTGGAGGAGATCCCTGTTCTGACTGGCGGGAATTGAGGTCCCGAACACAACCAAAGCTGAACCCGGTCTTGCATTGACCTCGTCTCGCGGTGCTTGCTGGCCAAGCGGCCCCGCGGTAAATCGGTTTTGCTTTCGAAACTCTGGCTAATACTCCCTTCGTCATAGCTATATGAACCAAGGCACGCCCCTTCGCATCCTCCAACCGAGGTGCCTGGACGTAGTCTGCCGGTAAGAAGCCTTTGAAATGGTGGAGACCGCGCGGCCTTGATGAAAGGGAAGTCATGTCAATCCGCGCAAGCATCTGCGTCGTTCTCCTCGGTCCCCTGGTTTGGGTCAGTGTGCTGTTCGCACAGCAAAAAGTCCCTCCAACGTCAGCTCCTGAATCCAGAATTGACCTCGACGTCGTGGTTACGCCAAAATCCGGGCCTCCTGTCGCCGATCTTGAGCAAAAAGACTTCACCATTTTTGATAACAAGGCCCTGCAGCGCATCACATCCTTCCAGGCCGTCAGCGGCAAGCAAGACCCGGTCCACGTCATCCTGGTGATCGATGCCGTGAACACCGGATATCAGAACATCGCCTACCAGCGTGGAGAGATCGATAAGTTCCTGCGTGCCAACGGCGGCCGTCTGGCCCAGCCCATGGCATTGGCGTTCTTCACCGATACAGGAACGCAGGTCCAACAAGATTTCTCCACCGATGGCAACGGGCTCAGCGAATCTTTCGATCAGTACGCGATCGGTCTGCGCAACGTCCACCGGTCTTCGCAGTGGCAGGGCAGCGATCGTTTCCAGCTTTCCATGAATGCGCTTCGGGAGCTCACCGGGCAGGAAGCCAAGCTCCCCGGCCGCAAGATCATCCTCTGGGTCTCTCCCGGTTGGCCGTTGCTTTCCGGTCCCGGCATTGAGCTGAACTATAACCAACAGAACCAGATTTTTTCGACCATCGTCGGGCTTTCCACGCAGCTTCGACAGGCACGGATCACTCTCTACAGCGTGGACCCGCTGGGGTCGAGCGAAGGAGTAGGCCGTATCTTCTACTATCAGGATTTCCTGAAGGGTGTCAGCAAGTCGAGCCAGGTCCGTGTAGGTGACCTGGGGCTGCAGGTGCTAGCCACGCAGAGCGGCGGCATGGCTCTCAGCTCCAGTAACGACATCGTTGTAATGCTGCAGAAATGTCTGCGGGACACCGAGGCTTACTACGAATTGTCTTTCACTCCGGCGCCCGCCGATCATCGCGACGAGTATCACAATCTCCTCATCCAGGTGGCGAAACCCGGCCTGACTGCACGCACCCGGACCGGCTATTACGCACAACCATAGGGCAAGTGGACAGCGAAAGAAATCCCAGTGGCCGCGAGAAATCCTGGACAGATGGCACGGCTGAAGCGCATCCATGCCAAAGGTGCGGAAAACTCTGGACGAAGGGCACGGCTTCAGCCGTGCCGAACGAACCGACGCAAATGAGGCCATTTAGAGGGTGTGTGAGAACTCGGTTTGAAGGGTACGGGCTTCAGCCCGTACATTACTTCAAAAAGCGAGTTCTCACGCACGCTCTTTAGCCCCGAACCACTTTTCCTTCGCCCTAAATAGCACGAATCAGACGCGCGGGCAGCGTGATCAGGGCTACGACCAGTTCCAGCGCTCCGTGCACCGCGATGCCGGCCAGGCGGAATGGCAACAAGATCAGCCACACCAACGGATACAAGACCAGCGCCATCAGGGCCAGTGGCCAGCAAAGGAGAAAGAGAATACACCACAACAGAAACTTGACCATCGATCATTCACCTCAAGCCTTGAAGGGCACGGCTTTTGGCCCCTCTAAAGAAGATACGCAATCACGGCCCCGTAGGTTCCACCCACCTTCATTCTGCACCGGATGAGACTTATCATAGAGCCGCACATCTGACACCAAGAGCCACGGCTGAGGGAGGAACGCGTGACCACCAACGGAATCATCAATAAATCCAGCAAGCATTCGGTCGATGAGACCCTGGGGAAGCTCCAGGCTATCCTCCAGGCTAGGGGAATTGCCGTATTCGCACTCATTGACCACAGCGGAGAAGCGGAGAAGGTAGGAATGAAAATGCGTCCGACCAAGCTTCTCATTTTCGGCAACCCTAAGGGAGGCACTCCCCTGATGCTCGCGGCGCCGAGCATTGCCATCGACCTGCCGCTCAAGATCCTGGTTTGGCAAGATGATCAAGGGAAAGTCTGGGTCTCCTACAACAGCCCGGAATATTTAGCGGAGCGGCACGGGCTGTCACCGAATCTCACCCAGAATATCGCCTTCATCGAGACACTGGCGGCCAACGTTGCGGAGTAACACTAAAATATAGGTTGATGCTTGATGCCGCCCTTCAAGAGCAGATCGTCGCGCTGGCTCTGGAGGCCGGTTTTTCCAAGGCCGGGATCGCTCCGATTCCGCCGCCCGGGGAGCCGGCAGACCATCCTGAGCTGAGTCACCTCGAACCCTACTTCGAGACTTGGGTCGAGCGCGGCTATGCCGGCGAGATGGAGTACCTTAAGCGCCGTGACCAGGACAACCGCCTGCTGCGGTCTTCTCTGCGGGTGGCTGTTCCGTGGGCCCGATCCGTGATCGTCTGCGCCGCGAATTACAACGCCGACGCACCCAAATCAATCGATCCAAGCTCAGCGGAGAGTGCCTGGATTGCCCGCTATGCCTGGACCGGTTATCAGCCTGGCCACGACGAGAGCCCACGACAGCCCAGCGACTACCACGATGTCCTGCTGACGCGTCTCAAGAAACTGGATCAGAGGTTGCAACAGCACCTCGGCCCCTTTCCCTCCCGCTGCTATGTGGATACAGGCCCCCTGGTAGAGCGAGCCTACGCCCGGTACTCGGGCATCGGCTGGACGGGCAAGAACACCTGCATTATTGACCAGGAGCTGGGATCGTGGCTCTTTCTGGGCGTGATTCTTACCGCGCTCGAGATGCCATCCACCGGTCCGATCGCGTTGCCGGAGGACCGCTGTGGTAGTTGCACCCGTTGCATCGACGCCTGCCCAACCGGCGCCCTGGTAGCGCCATACCAAATGGATGCGAGCCTCTGTATCGCTTATCTGACGATTGAGAAGCGCGGGTCCATTCCCGAGCCATTGCGTCCCCAGATGGGTCGCCAGGTTTTCGGCTGCGACATCTGCCAGGACGTGTGCCCCTGGAATCGCCGCGCTCCGCTGAGCACGGATGCGGAGTTGGCAGTTCGCACAGAACTGGTCAACCCGGCCCTTGCGTGGCTCGCGGAGCTGGATGCAGAAACCTTTCGCAGCTGGTTCCGGCAGTCTCCGGTGCAACGCGCCAAACTGAGCGGCTTGTTACGCAATGTGGCCATCGCGATGGGGAATAGCGGATTGGCCGGCTACCGGCCGAAGTTGCAGGAGTGGGCGGCCGCCCCTGATCCGGTGCTTGCGGAAGCGGCGCAATGGGCCCTGGTTCGTCTCGCAACCTTGGTTCGTCTAGCAAACGGGCAGACCGGCGCCCGCAACGACCTTTAATCCGATCTCAGGCGCTGCGGACCACGTTCGCGGCGTTGAGTCCTTTGGGTCCTTGCTGGCATTCGAACTCGACCGCGTCGCCCTCGTTCAGAGTCTTATACCCGTTCTCCTGAATAGCGGAGAAGTGTACGAAGACGTCCTCACCGGTGGAACGCTGGATAAACCCGTATCCCTTGGCTCCGTTGAACCACTTGACCACGCCATTTTCCTTCAAGCGAACTTCCTTTCAGACTTGATTAACTTGTCTCCAGCATTCCCCGGGGACACCTCGAGTAGCCGTTACGATACGGCAAGTCATGGTTGACCTGGCATGCTTTGAGGGTGGGGAAACAATTACACCAATTGGCCTTCTAAGCGTTTCGAACAATGAATTTATGTTCGAGCTTGATGATGTTATGGCAGGAATTGGAATTGAGTGCAAGAAAAATTTGCCTGGCGTAACTACAAGATAGATGCCGGTGATCCCATGCAAGCAGAACTCCCGCTCGCCTCCCGCCAACTGAAGTGATCGAAAATGAAACTCAGGGGGACATCAAGGTTGTCGTACATCGGGTGGGTGATTTCGAGTGTCCATCCGTACTGCTAGCATGGATGCCTATGGCGTTCAGCGTATTCGTACCCCGTACTGTGGCAACACCCGTCGAAGACGACGCGCTGGTCGGTGTTCCCGCCGAGCCAAAGCCCCCGGCGAAATTAGCCGGCAAGGCGAGCATGGGGCGTGAGATTTGGAGTCTTGCCCGGTACATGGCGCAGACCGAAGTACATACCTACGCCTTCAGCGTCGCTGCCAATACCATCTTGTCCCTGTTTCCGTTCATCGTGCTGATGTTCACCATTGCGCGCCTTGTCTTCCATTCCCACGCCATGGAGAGCGCGATCGCAGACATGATCCGCTACTTTCTGCCCACCGGTCAGGGATTTGTAACCAAGAACATGGAGATTGTGGCGCATGCTCGCAAGGGGGTACAACTTGCATCGGTGGTCATGTTGCTGATTTCCTCGACCGGCGTCTTCCTTCCTCTCGAAGTGGCATTGAACCGGGTTTGGGGCGTAACCAGGAACCGTTCCTATTTCATGAACCAGCTGGTCTCTTTGGGGTTGGCCACCGGGATTGGCACCATTGCCCTGCTGAGCGTCGCCATCACCGCGGCGCAACAATCGATCCTGCAATTCCTGTTCTTTGGACATATCGATAATGTCGCGTTTGTCTTTCTCTCCCACTGGCTGTTGCAGATTTCGGCTGCCATGGCAAGTATCCTGCTCTTCTTCCTGATCTATTGGATTCTTCCCAACCGCAGGCTACCCATCCGTGCCGTGCTGCCGACCGCGATTGTGATTGGGCTTTCCTGGGAATTGGCAAAGATGCTGTACATCTGGGCACTGCCCTGGATGGACCTTCACTCGGTATACGGCCCCTTCTCCGTCTCCGTGAGCTTAATGCTGTGGGCGTTCGTTACCGGCCTGCTGTTGTTGGCGGGCGCACACTATTCAGCTTCGCGTCACGCTCTGCGGCTCGCCTACGTGGCCGATCTGGAACGCGCCCGGGAGGAGAAGTAAACAACTCTGTCCCTCCCACGAACCCTGGGTGCCCCATATCTCGCCAAAAACGAGCGAGATACCCGGATTTCCTGTACGAGGCCACAAGCAATGGCCGCGTGTGCGGCTTTCGTTGAGGAAAGCCGCATGAAGCTTGCCAACGCGATGAACATTGACAGGAAATCCGGGGGTATGGGGCACCCAGGGTTCGTGGGAGGGGAAAATTCCGAAGAGAACCTAACGAACCAGGAACGCTTTAACAACAATGTCATTCGGAGCGCGTCCCGCCGGGAACAGCGTAAGCAGGGAAGCCGGGTTGGCTGTGCGCACCACAGCAATATCTCCTGACTGCGCATCCACCACCAAAAGAAAATGGCCGGACGCGGAAAAAGCCAGCGCGTCGGGGCCCTCGCCAACCTTGACCCCCACACCGAGCAGCTTGCCGTCGTCAATGCTGTACACACCCACTCGTCCCGCGCTGAAATCGCTCACGTATAAGAGAGAGTTGTCCGCGCTCACTAGGCCGCGCACCGGATGCGCACCTATCAGGTAGGCGCCCCCGACCTCGTTGGAGGAGGTGGTGAGCTCGGAAATGGTGTCGCTGTCGTAATTGGAAACGAATGCCTCCCCGCCATCCGGCTTCAGAGCGATGTGCATGGGCGTCTTGCCTACGTCGAGGAAAGTGAGAAGAACGTCGGCAGGTACGGGATCGCTTCCCGTGGTCCGAGCCAACCCGATCACCATGATCTGGTGGCCCCCGGAGCAGGCGATAAAGGCCTTGGAAGAATCAGGGAGGATAATCGCGTCCGTTGCCCCCGGGCAATGATCGAAGCTGCTTCTTACTCTCAGCGAGTGCACATCCGCGATGCTGACGCTGCCGCTGATACGGTTGGTGATTACCAGCGTCTTCCCGTCATTGGCAATGCGCGCCATCCCCGGCCCCTCGCCGGCGCCAATCACCCCGATCTCACGCCGGCGCCCAAGGTCCAACACCGAAACATTATTGGATTTTGAATTGGCGACGTAGGCCCGATCACCCTGCTCGTCCACGTCGATGAATTGCGGCCCCCGCTGCACGCGAATGGTCGCAGCCACGGTGTTGGTCTCTGCATTGATCACGGTGACGGTATCGCTGCCGGAATTCACTACATACACTTCGTTCCGCCGGGGGTTCACCGCCAGACCGGACGGGGTGGAACCGACCGCGATCACACGGTCCTGCCGCATGTTAACCACGTCAAGCACGGTTACGGTATTGCTGCCGCCATTACTGATGTAGGCGTACTCGCGATAATTCGCCGGATAGTTGGGGAAATCACGCTGTTGGCAGCCCGCCGCGCCCAGGGTGATCAGGGCCAGCCATGGCAGGCAGCGGCTTGGCAGGAGTCGCACTACGGTCTCTATACCCTCGCGACAGGGGCGGGCTCGACCATCGTGATTCCGCGGGGCAAAGAGCGGTGAACCGCCCCCGCGATCTGTGCTATCTCATCCATGAGTTCAACAAACTGGTCGGGGTAGACCGATTGTGCGCCGTCGGAGAGGGCCTTATCCGGCTGGTGGTGCACCTCGATCATCAGGCCGTCGGCCCCGACCGCTGCCGCCGCACGAGCCAAGGGTAGAACCATGTTGCGTTTACCTGTGCCATGGCTGGGGTCGACGATGATGGGCAAGTGACTAAGGCGCTGCACCGCCGGCACGATACTCAGGTCAAGGGTATTCCGGGTGTGATCGGCGAAGGTACGAACTCCGCGTTCGCACAGAATCACCTGGTAGTTGCCTTCACTCATCACGTATTCGGCCGCCATCAGCAGTTCGTCCAGGGTTGCCGACATGCCGCGCTTGACCAGAACAGGTTTGCGGGTCCGCCCGGCGCGTTTCAGCAAGGAAAAATTCTGCATGTTGCGGGCCCCGATCTGAATGACATCGGCGTACTCCGCAACCAGGTCGAGGCTCTCGTTGTCCAGCGCTTCGGTAACAATTCGAAGGCCGAACTTGTCCCGTATCTCGGCCATGATCTTGAGCCCGTCTTCGCCCATTCCCTGGAAGGCGTAAGGGGAAGTGCGCGGCTTATACGCGCCCCCGCGAAAGAATTGTGCTCCGGCGTGCGCGATCTGCTCCGCAACCGTAAAAGCCTGTTCCCGTGACTCGATCGAGCACGGTCCGGCAATCACCGCCAGGTCCCGGCCGCCAATGGTCGCATTGGTGCCCGGGAAAGTAATGATTGTGTCCTCTTGCTTTACATCGCGGCTCACCAGTTTGTATGGCTTCGTGACCCGGATAACTTCCGCGACCCCGGAAAGTTCTTCCAGGTCGCCCTGATCGACGGCGCCGCTGTTGCCGGTGATTCCGATGGCGGTGCGCTGTGCGCCCGGCATGGGATGGGCGCGAAAGCCCAGCAGTTGAATTTGTTCGCAGACTGTCTGGATTTCTTCCGGCGTTGCCTGCGGTTTCATGACCACGAGCATGGGGATGGACGACCTTTCCGTGCACTCTAAGTGTACTGGCTGCAGTGAGCTGCAGCAAACATCTGATATACCTGAGCTGATGAATCACGCATCAAGGCTTCGCCAGTTGCGCCGCCAGATGAAACAGCGGGGCATTAACAGTTTGCTGGTCACGCATCTGGCCGACGTCCGCTACCTTTGCGGCTTTACCGGGTCCAATGCTTTGCTCGCGATTACCGCAACCCGGGCTGCCATGTTTACCGACGGCCGGTACATCGCGCAGGCTCGGCAAGAGACCAGCGCGGCCCGAGTGGTGATCGCGCCCAAATCCGCTCGCGAGGAGGCTTGCCGATGGCTGGCCGCGAGCGGCGCCAAACATTGTGCCTTCGACCCGGAAACGACCACGGTTGCAGACCTCGCGCTTTACCGCAAAGCCTTACTTTCAGGGAGTCGGGGATTCTTCCAGCCCCTGGCCGAGCCTCTGGTCCGCAATCTCCGCCTTATTAAGGACCAGGATGAATTAGGGCTGATGAAACAGGCGGCCCGGTTAGGAGTCGACCTGTTCCACGAACTCCTCCCCAAACTGGAGCCGGGGCTGCCCGAGACGACCGTGGCGGCACTGCTTGAGCAAAGCGCCCGCACCCGCGGCGCCGAAGGCATGTCCTTTGAGACCATCGTCGCCAGCGGCCCTCGGTCTGCCTTCCCCCACGGCCGCGCCACCGCCCAGCGGCTACCCCGTAAAGGCTTCTTAACCTTGGACTTCGGTATTATTCTCAAAGGTTATTGTTCAGATATGACACGCACTGTCTTCCTCGGGCAGCCAACACGCCGGGAGCGCTTCACGTATGATTCTGTGCTGGAGGCGCAACAGGCGGCCGTTGCGGCGGTCAAGCCGGGAGTCTCCTGTGGTGAGGTAGACGAAGCAGCGCGCAGCGTCCTTCGCAAGGCTGGCTTGGCTGAGTACTTTACTCACTCCACCGGTCATGGCGTCGGGCTGGAAATTCATGAAACACCCCGCATTGCCGCGGACCAGTCGCAGTCCCTTTTGCCGGGCATGGTCGTCACCATCGAACCCGGCGTCTACATTGCAGGTCAATTTGGAGTGCGCATTGAAGATATGGTTGTCGTTACCCGGGAGGGTGGACAGGTGTTAACCCAGGCCTCCACCGGTTGGACGCAACTCTGATGCAGACGAGAGATTCATGACGCCTGACGAGATTAAAGAGTTACGGGAACTGATTGAGTTCCTGAAAGAATATGATATTGGTGACTTCGAATACGAACACGGCGACTTCAAGATCCGCCTGAAGTTCGGGCAGCCAGTGCTGGGATCCCCCGCTTCGGTTCTCGATATCGCTCGGCTCGGACAGTTGTTGTCGCCTGGCCAGCACACGCCGCCTGCGGTCCCGCAGGGCATCCATGCGGTGGCTTCTGCCGGATCGGCTGCGGCATCCGATGCCCCCGCGGCTCCGACCGAGGAAGAGCAACTGCACATCGTAAAGTCGCCGATCGTGGGCACCTTCTACGAATCCTCGTCTCCGGGTGCGGCCGCCTTTGTCAAGATAGGCGACCAGATTGAAAACGGCCAGGTACTCTGCATCGTCGAGGCCATGAAGCTGATGAACGAGATCGAATCGGACGCAGCCGGTGAAGTGGTGAAGCGTCTGGTCACCAACGGCCAGCCGGTGGAATACGGTCAGCCGCTTTTCGCTCTGCGGGTGCACTGATCCTTCCGTGCCATAAACGTCACAGTAACGGTATGACCGCTCCCGGGTCGTGATTGGAATCATGTTTCGAAAATTGCTCATCGCCAACCGCGGCGAAATCGCACTTCGCGTCATCTGTGCCTGCAAAGAACTGGGGATCCGTACCGTTGCCATCTACAGCGAAGCGGACCGTAACTCTCTCCATGTCCGTTTTGCCGACGAAGCCATCTGCATCGGGCCTCCGCGATCCGCGGAGAGCTATCTGAATGTTCCCGCAGTGATTTCGGCGGCGGAAATTGCCGACGTGGATGCCATTCATCCCGGGTACGGCCTGCTGAGTGAAAACGCGAACTTCGCTGAGGTTTGCCGCGCCTCCAACATCAAGTTCATCGGACCCACTCCGGAAGCGACGCGGCTCATGGGCGAGAAGGAAAAGGCCCGCCAGGCTATGAAGCGGGCAAAAGTGCCGATCCTCCCCGGCTCTGAAGGCGTACTACAAAATGAGGACGAGGCGTTGGCATGGGCCCGGTCAGTGGGCTTTCCTGTCATCCTCAAAGCCTCGGCCGGCGGTGGCGGACGCGGTATGCGCGTGATTCGCTCCGAGGAGGAGCTGCCCCAGCTCTACCAGGCAGCGCAAACCGAGGCATCAAATGCCTTTGGTAACGGCGATCTGTACATGGAGAAATTCATTGAGCGCCCCAGGCACATCGAGTTCCAGGTCCTGGCCGACGAGCACGGCAACGTGATCTCCCTTGGGGAGCGTGAGTGCTCTATCCAACGCCGCCATCAGAAGCTGATCGAAGAGGCGCCCTCGCTGCAGGTGACGCCCAAAATCCGCGAAGACATCGCCAAGACGCTCAAAAGGTGCCTGACCGCCATCGGTTATCAGAACGCCGGCACGGTCGAGTTCCTCATGGATGAGGATGGTAAGCTCTATTTCATCGAGATGAACACCCGTATCCAGGTGGAGCATCCGGTCACCGAGGCGGTTACCGGCATCGACCTGGTGAAAGCGCAACTGCGCATTGCGGCGGGCGAAACGCTGGCGAGTATTCTTCCCGAATCGATACCCATTCGCGGCCACGCCATTGAGTGCCGGGTCAATGCCGAACACCCGGAGAAGTTCACCCCTTCCGCCGGCCGCATCACCGCCTTCAATGTTCCCGGCGGCAACGGGGTGCGCGTGGATACCGCACAGTATGCCGAAGGCATTGTGCCTCCTTATTACGACTCGCTGATTGCTAAACTGATTGTCCACGGCAAAGACCGGACCGAGGCGATCGCCCGTATGTCGCGTGCGCTCGAGATGTTTGTGGTGGAGGGCATCCACACCACCATCCCGCTGCACCGCCGCATCCTGGAAGACCAGGAATTTCGCGAGGGAAACTTCGACACCAAGTACATGGAGCGCTTCTTCGAACGCGAGAAACTCCGCCGCGAGCAGATTCTTGCCCAGGTGTAGACTCCCCCGCCTCTATCCCATCCTGGATGCCGGCCTGGTGCTGCGGGCGGGTGTTTCGATTGAGGGTTTTGCCCGCGAACTACGTGAGGCCGGCGTCCGTTTCCTGCAGTATCGCGACAAAGAAGCCTCCGACGAAGTCGTGCTGGAGCGGGCAGCGCTTTTGCGTAGCATCTTCCCCCCATCCGACAGCTGTCTCGTCCTCAATGACCGGGTTTCGTTAGTGATGGCAGCGCAATTCGACGGAATTCATGTTGGCCAGGAAGATTTATCTCCGGCCGAAGCCCGCGCAATTCTCGGGACCGAGGTGCTCATCGGCGTATCGACCCACGGCGAGCGTCAGCTCCTCACGGCGGCAGACGGCCCGGCGGATTACGTTGCCATTGGCCCCGTCTTCGCCACCCTGTCCAAGCAGGTTCCAGATCCCGTAGTCGGCATCGACGGGGTCCGGGCAGCCCGCGCCGTGACCACGAAGCCGCTCGTCGCCATTGGAGGCATAAACCGATCGAATTGCGCCGCTGTGATGGAAGCTGGGGCGGATTCTGTGGCCGTGATTTCCGGCCTGATCCCGCCCCCGGGCGACTCCGCGGTCATACCGGTAAGGGAGTTCTTTTTGAGCCTCAGCGATACACGGGGGGTAACCTTTGCTGGACACCCTACCCGGAAAACGGTATAGAACATAGAACCGGCAGCAGCACAGATACCCTAGATCCTTTCATGGAGGATGATCCGGACCGATGCCTAGACTCCTGGCAACTAAACCCCTCTCGGTACTCACCAAAGAGGCCTACGAGGTGGGGGAACACACACTCAGGCGCTCTCTCGGCCCGGTCAACCTCATAACCCTTGGAATAGGCGCGATCATCGGCGCCGGGATCTTCGTGCTGACCGGCCAGGCGGCTGCCCTTCACGCCGGTCCTGCGGTTGCTCTCAGCTTTATCTTTGCCGGCATCACCTGCGCCTTTGCGGGGCTTTGCTACTCAGAGTTTGCTTCCATTATTCCCATTGCCGGGTCCGCCTACACTTATGGCTATGCCACCCTGGGTGAGTTGGTCGCCTGGATCATCGGTTGGGACCTGGTGCTCGAGTACGCCTTCGGGGCGGCAACCGTGGCCTCCGGCTGGTCTGGATACTTCGTGAGCCTGTTGCAGCAGTTGCACCTTCACTTGCCGCCGCAGTTCACCACCACCTATGGGAACGTGCTCTACTTCTACGCCGACAAGTGGCAACCCTTGGCCTCGCTTCCTTCCACCATCGACGCCGCCGCTCTGCCCCACGTTGCCGGGGTCTTCAACTTTGTCGCCTTCCTTGCCATCCTGATCGTTACCGCGGTCCTGGTGATTGGCATCAAGGAATCGGCCAATCTCAATTCCGCCATCGTCATTGTTAAGCTGACGATCGTGGGCGTCTTCCTTGTTCTGGGCGCGGGATATCTGTTCCATCACCCCGAGCTTGCCAGGGTCAACTGGCATCCCTTCATCCCTCCATCGCAAGGCCCCGGCGTTTTCGGCTTTGGCGGCATCACCGCAGGCGCGGCATCCGTCTTCTTTGCCTACATCGGCTTCGATGCTGTTTCCACCGCAGCGCAGGAGGCGCGCAACCCGCAGCGCGACATGCCCATCGGGATCCTGGGTTCGCTGATCATCTGCACCATCTTATACATTCTGGTTTCTACCGTGCTTACCGGCCTGGTCAACTACCGCAGCCTCGACGTGGGCGATCCCGTGGCAGTGGGCATCGACGTCACCGGCGTTTCCTGGGGCAGTTTGCTGGTTAAGATTGGTGCCGTGTTCGGTTTGGGTACCGTGATGCTGGTCATGTTACTCGGCCAATCTCGGGTCTTTTATTCCATGTCTAAGGACGGCCTCCTTTGGAAATGGGCGTCCGACGTTCATCCTAAGTTCCGCACTCCGTGGATTTCTAACATTGTCGTCGGCACGATTGTTGCTTTCCTACCCGCTTTGCTCCCCATAGATAAGCTCGCAGCGCTGGTCAACATGGGTACATTGCTCGCCTTCACCATCGTATGTGCCGGGGTTTGGATCTTGCGCCGGCGCCACCCCAATATGGAGCGCCCGTTCAAAACGCCAATGGTTCCGTTGGTCCCTATCCTTGGTATTTGTAGCGCCTTCTATCTCATGATCAAGCTGCCCCTCCTCACCTGGGAGGTGCTGATCGTCTGGCTGATCATCGGTTTGGGAATCTATTTCAGTTACAGCATCAAACACAGCAAAGTCCAGGCCATGAGCCCGGCCGAGACCACCGGCCGCACCCGCTAGCTAGTTTAGATCTGGATAAGTCGGGCGCCTGCAAAGGTCAAAAGCCTGACGAATATTCGTACTTAGAAATGGGCCGATGGCCTTATACTTCTCTGGCCTAAGAGGAGGCGTCCATGAACAAGTATTTTGCGGAACTGGTCGGTACGTTCGTCCTGGTTTTCGGGGGCGTCGGCAGTGCGGTGCTTGCGGGGAGCCACATTGGTTTTGCCGGCATCGCTGCGGCCTTCGGGCTTTCCCTGCTCGCCATGGTGTACACCATCGGGCCTGTTTCCGGTTGCCATGTGAATCCAGCGGTCACCCTCGGCGTCTTTCTTGCCAAGAAGATCAATGCCCGGGACGCAGCCGCCTACATGGTGGCGCAGGTGATCGGCGCCGTGATAGCATCCGC
The DNA here is from genome assembly GCA_963717225.1 of uncultured Acidobacteriaceae bacterium. GTDB lineage: Bacteria > Acidobacteriota > Terriglobia > Terriglobales > Acidobacteriaceae > PALSA-350. Next base: position 823,993 of record CAVQWB010000050.1, read on the forward strand.
GGTAATCCTGTTCATCGCCAACGGTCTTCCCGGGGGCTACAGCGCACCCTTGAGTGGCCTCGGGGCAGACGGCTACGGCCTGCATTCTCCGGATCACTACTCCATGGCTGCCGGATTTGTCGCTGAGGTCATCCTCACTATGTTTCTCGTCCTCACCGTCCTGGGAGCAACCGACATCACCGCTCCGGTGGGCTTTGCCGGTTTGGCCATCGGCCTGGTGCTAACCCTGATTCACCTGGTCGGGATTCCCATCACCAACACTTCCGTTAACCCGGCGCGGAGCATCGGACCTGCGATCTTCGTCGGAGGTTGGGCCTTGCAACAGTTATGGCTGTTTATTGTCGCGCCATTCCTAGGCGCAATTATTGCCGCCCTTGTCTATGCCGGCCTTCGTCACTCCGCAGTCCTGATCACCACCAAGAAAGCAGAGCAGGCGCTACCCGGGGAACAGATCGACCGCATCGCCTAAAAGAGCCTGTCTCTGTCCTGACCCCGGATCGTGGGTGCCCACATCTCGCCCGTTTTTCGCGAGATGTGGGAATACCACAGCCCTATCTTCATAACTTTTAACCCTCCGGACGCCCTAAGTTTTCGATCATCCTCTGAAGGCGACCGGTTGAGGATCGTGGTATCCCACATCTCGCGAAAAACGAGCGAGATGGGGGGCCCCCAGAGCCAGTTTGCAGGGACAGAATGCAAAAGAGGAAGGATAGATCGAAAGCTGCCGGATGCGCGAACTTTTCGTGAGTCACAGCTCTTTTGCTTTGTATCAGGGCACGACTTCAGTCGTGCCGTCGAGGCCGGTACGGACCGGGCAAGTATGTAACAGAAGGTACCGGGCATGTAGGTAACACTTTTCGTCCAGAGCGGGGGCAGGTAGAAGAGAGCATGCCCTGGAAAGAGACGGATGTGTTGGAGGAGCGGACGCGTTTTGTTTTGGATCACGACAGTGAGCAGTACACGATGGCAGAGCTGTGCCGGATCTATGGGGTAGCCCGCAAGACAGGCTACCAGTGGGTAAAGCGTTATGAGGCGGAAGGATTGGGTGGATTGCCCGATCGACGCTATGGAGCAGACAATCATCCAAATCAGACCGATGCTTCGATCGAGGAGCAGATTGTGCAATTGAAGTATGCGCATCCGAGCTGGGGAGCCAAAAAGCTACACGGTCATCTTGGGACGAAGAACAAAGGGGTCCTTTGGCCGGCAGTGAGCACTTTTGGAGAGATCTTGCGGCGAAAAGGTTTGAGCACACCGCAGCGCAAGCGGCTACGGGTTGCTCTGTACAGCCAGCCGTTTCAAAAGGTGGACGGGGCCAATCAGCTATGGTGTGCGGACTTCAAGGGATGGTTTCTGACGGGCAAGGGAGAGCGGGTTGATCCGTTGACGATGACCGACGCGCATAGCCGTTACCTGCTGCGTTGCCAGGATGTGGAGAAGACGGACACGGAGCATGTACAAGCGATTTTTGCGGCCGCGTTTCGAGAATATGGCCTGCCGCAAACGATCCGCACCGATAACGGCGCCCCGTTTGCCTCGCGAGCAATTGCCGGCATCTCTCGTTTATCGATTTACTGGATGAAGCTGGGCATTCAGCCGGAGCGGATCAAGCCAGGTCATCCGGAGCAAAACGGGCGTCACGAGCGTATGCACCGGACGTTGAAGGCGGAGACGGCCAAACCGCCAGCCGCCGGCCGGAGAGGGCAACAAAAGGCTTTTGATCGATTCCGCCAACAGTACAACCAGGAGCGGCCGCACGAGGCGCTCCAGCAGCAGACACCGGCCTCTTGCTACCAGAGTTCGCCGCGCACCTATCCGGATCGTGTTCCGGAGCCGCAATACGACAGCAACATGAAGGCCAAGCGGGTCTATCCGGATGGAACCTTCTTCTGGAAAGGCACACAGGTGTTTATCAGCAAGACCCTGGGCGGGGAATCCATCGGCCTGGAGCCGCTCGATGATCGCTACTGGAAGGTCCATTTCGCAACCTTTCCCCTGGCGCGATTCGACAGTCACAAGCTCATTCTGCAACCGATGCCTGCTGGCGGAGAGTGAACAGCTATGGAAATGACGGCGGTATGGAAAAAGAGGAAAAGAAAAAGCCCTTTCCCTCTTTTCCCCACACCGCCTTGGAAAGCTCGCAAACAACCGCGAGCTTCCCACATTCCCACAGCTGCGGCGACGACTTGGTTTCCTTTTTTCTCCAAGCTCGTTTAACTTCAACTTTGACGAAAAGTGTTACCTACATGCCCGGTACCTTCTGTTACCGACATGCCCGTTCGCACCGGCCCAACAAAGATTTGGGCTTTAGCCCCTGAAGTACCTTTCTTTCCCTGAAGGGTACGGCCTTTAGGCCGTACATAACTACTTTGAAATGAATGCGGCTTTAGCCGCTGAGGGTACGATTTTCCCAGGAGAGACTTTTTCCGCAGCTTCCTGGCACGTACGGCTCGGAACCATCTCGCCGGCACAACTGGATAACCTGGGACGAAGTCCCCGGAGCTACCCTCAAATCCGCGTGTCCGCTAGAGAATTTTACGTGCCCCGCGACGAACCAACTCCGTCGTCACCCCATAGATCGCGTGGGTGACCACTTCGCTGGCATGCTCGCGTGCAGGTTGGTTTTCCGGGCTTTCGGTTAAGCCCATCATGGGCAAGGCCGATGCATGCGTGATCCCACAGAGCATCAACCCAAAGTTAGCTCCGAGTCGCTTCGTAACCACCGGCTGATACTCAGCCAGCGCTCCGTACACGCCACCCGCCAACGCTCCAAAACCCCAGTGAATCGCGCGGACCGAGGCTTCCTCCGCTTTTTCACTCAGGGGTTGGGCGGCCATTCGGTTCACCAGGACCGCTGGTGGAGGGATCTGCCCCTGGGTCCGTGGCGGATAGACGGCCTCCCCGGCAGCCTTGGCGGCCGCTCCCACCAGGCCCCCTATGGCTCCGGCTAGAAATCCCTTCAACAGCGATCGCTGACGGCTAGGAGTAGCAGTTTCTTCGCTCGTTGTCATGTAGAGTGCGGCCTTTCGTCCTGTTAACCTAAATCGTCATTGTAGGCAATGCAAGGTTGGAGAAAGCATGGCCATCAGCAGGCAGTGGACCGAGTGGCATCTGACGCCCGGGGGTTGGGTTTCCGGATCCAGCCGCCGCGACGGGGAGGGGAACGTCTGGCGTGATGAACCGGAAGACCGGATCATCACCTTTGTTTATCAGGAGCAGATCGGCAAAACTCGCGCCGAGCCGCATGTCACTGTGCAGGAATCCTGGCGATCCAAGGCCGCGGGGGCCGACGCTGACATCGAAAACTTACTCGCTCAGCATGGCCCTTGTCCGCAAAAGCTTTAAGCAAATGTTTAAACTAAGCAATTGTCTTGGAGCAAAGTTCATTCATCGCCCGCGTCAGTTCCTGGGCAATCATCGGCGCGGTTGCGGTTTCGATGGCGGAACGCTGCATCAGGTAAACCAGCTTGCCATCCCGCAGTATGGCGATCGCCGGCGAAGTGGGCGGATGACCCTCGAAATACGACCGGGCACGCTCTGTAGCTTCGCGATCCTGTCCCGCAAATACGGTGATGGACTGGTCGGGCAGGGTCTTGTTCTGGAGTGCCAACCTGACCCCCGGCCGCATCTTGCCTGCGGCGCAGCCACATATTGAGTTGACCACCAGCATCGTGGTGCCTGGCTTTGCCAATGCCGCGTCGACTTCCTCTGCGGTGCGCGTTTCCTTGATGCCCGCGCGGGTAAGCTCTTCGCGCATCGGAATGACCATCATCTCGGGGTACATGTTTGCTCCTTGGAACACTTCCTCGATTGTAAAGATTTGACCAGGGTTTTGCCAGTGCATATGCCGAGGCGCCACTCCTGATATACCTTGATGGAAAATGCAGTTCCTTGAGCAAGTACCGCTCGCCCCATACACCACCTTTCAGATTGGCGGCCCCGCCCGCTGGTTTGCCGAAGCGGCGAGCGAAGACGATATCGCTGCAGGCATCGCGTTTGCCGGCGAACGGCGGTTGCCGCTTTTCATCCTGGGCGGTGGCAGCAACCTGTTGGTTTCCGACGCTGGCTTCCCCGGTCTCGTGCTGCATATTGCTCTGCGTGGCATCACATCCACTCAGGGTGACGGCGGCCCCATTGTATCCGCCGCGGCTGGAGAGGACTGGGATGGACTGGTCGCCTACGCCGTCGCCGCGGGCTTGGCGGGTGTTGAGTGCCTCTCGGGGATTCCCGGAACAGTGGGCGGCACCCCGGTGCAGAACGTGGGCGCTTATGGGCAGGAAGTTTCGCAAACCATCGTAACGGTACGGGCGTTCGATCGGGAGAACAGGCAATTTGTGGACCTGCCCGCCTCGTCCTGCGGGTTTTCCTATCGCCGTAGCATCTTCAACAGCACCCAACGAGAACGCTATGTAGTAAGCCGCGTGGACTACGCATTGCGTGAGAATGCGGCCCCCCACTTCGCCTACGCCGACTTGGTCCGGTATTTTGCGGCCCGCAACGTAGTGTCGCCTACACTGGCCGAAGTTCGCGATGCAGTGCGCTTTATCCGCGCTCAGAAAGGCATGCTCCTGGTGCCCGGCGATGCCGATTGCCGCAGTGCCGGTAGCTTCTTCAAGAACCCCATCGTCCCGGTAACGGTGCTTGATTCACTGGCCCAGGAGCTGGGCGTTGAAAAGCGGAGCATTCCCGCTTATCCGGCGCAGGACAGCGAGGTAAAGCTCTCGGCAGCATGGCTGATCGAGCGGGCCGGCTTTCACAAGGGCTATGCGCTCGGCAACGCAGGAATCTCCAGCCGCCACACACTTGCGCTCATCAATCGTGGGGGTGCCAGCGCGGCTGAAGTCATCACCCTGCGCGACAAGCTGATCGACGCGATCTCATCGCGCTTTGCCATTCGTCTGGAGCCCGAGCCGGTCTGGCTGGCGTAGGGCTCGCCCAACATGAGTGGGTGTGTCGACCCAACGCCCAGTCCAACGTCCAGTCCTGCCCCCGAGATGTTCTCCTGCTCGGCTTCACTCAGTTTGCGGCGATAGGCGATATGACCGGGAATCAGGTCACGCATTTCCTCGGGCATCAGCGGCGTGGTATCGTCCGTGCTTCACCAGAACCTACCCTTCCCCCGGTCAGCCTGCTTCGTGGACCTTCTCTGTTTGCAACGGCTCTTCTGCCGAGACGCCAAATTGTCAGAGGGTACGATTATTGATGCATGGAATCGCCTGAAGCGGTCTACCACCGCGTGTTGCTGGAGAGCCAAGGTCGATTGGCCTTCCAGCAAAAACTGGACACCGGGCTTGGCTACGCCAAGATGGCCGTGTTTCTTGCAGGAGCCGTCGCAGCAGTCCTGCTGCTGCACTCTCAAGGCCTTCAGGGTCTGCTCCTGATTGCCGTTGTGATTTTCGTGCCGCTGGCAGTGGTGCACGATCGTGTATTGCGCGTTCTCCGTGAGAGAAAGCGAGTGATTGAATTTTACGAGCGTGGAATCGCGCGCCTGGAAGACCGGTGGGCGGGAACCGGCGATACCGGAGATCGCTTTCTTGATCTCGCCCATCCGTACGCGCGGGATCTCGACATTTTCGGCAAGGGGTCGCTATTCGAGTTTCTCTGCACTGTCAGAACTCGGGCTGGTGAACAGACGCTGGCTTGGTGGCTCCTCCATGCGGCTCTGCCGGATGAGATACGTTCGCGGCAGGCGGCAATCATGGAGATGAAGGATCGGCTCCGGTTTCGCGAGAGGCTGTTTGTCGCTGGGGAAAGTGTGCGCCTGGGCGTTCGGCCCGAGGCGCTGGCGTCATGGGCAGAACGGAAGCGGATGTTCCCGCGATGGCTTGCGCCGGCATTGGCGCCTCTCGCAATGCTGTGGGTAGGCGCCGCGGCATATGCGCTGTTTTGTCTACTGCAGTGGCTGATCGCTGGAGGCGCTATCCCGGCGGACTCGTTGCGCTCCGCGTTGCTGATGTCGTTCGTGAACCTCGGAGTCAGCCTCACCCTGCGGCGGCGTGTCTCAGAATCTGCCCAAGCAGTAGAGGAGGCCGCCGAGGACCTCAGCCTGCTGACAGAAGTTCTGCAAGTGTTGGAGCAGGAGACATTTGCCTCCGCTCGACTGCGGAGCCTGCGAGCCTCGCTCGATTCCGGAGAAATAGCGCCCTCAACCGCGGTGAAGAGGCTGAAGTGGATCGTCGATTGGTTAGCGGGACGCCGAAATCTGCTGGTTCAGATGTTTTCCCCATTCATTTTCTACAGCGCAGAATTGACCATGACGGCGGAACGTTGGCAGCAGAGGTTCGGCTCTGCGATTCGCGGCTGGCTCTCTACCGTGGGCGAGTTCGAAGCACTATCCGCGCTCGCCTGTTATGCATGGGAGCATCCCGCAGACGTGCTACCGGAGTTTGTCGAGCAGCGCGCTTGCTTTGAGGCAACGGGGCTGGCGCATCCGCTGTTGCCCGCCGGCACGGCAGTGGGCAACGACCTGACGTTAGGCAGCAAATTGCAGTTGATCGTGGTCAGCGGTCCGAACATGGCGGGTAAGAGCACGTTTCTAAGGGGCGTGGGAATCAACGCGGTTTTAGCACAGTGCGGCGCACCGGTGCGAGCCACGCGGCTGCGCCTTTCACCGCTTGCCGTGGGAGCCTCAATCTGCGTACTGGATTCGCTGCAGGGGGGCGTCTCGCGTTTTTACGCGGAAATCAAACGCCTGAAGCTTCTCTCAGACTTGGCAAAAGGGCCGGCTGCGCTCCTCTTCCTGCTTGATGAGCTGCTTTCGGGAACAAATTCGCAAGACCGGTTCGACGGAACGCGATTCGTGGTTCGTGCGTTGGTTCGCCGGGGCGCCATCGGAATGGTGACCACGCACGATTTGGCCCTCACGGAAATTCCGCGGGCTATAGGCGAATTGGCGCAAAACTACCACTTTGAGGACAGCATCGAAGAGGGCGAGCTCAAGTTTGACTACCGGCTGCATCCCGGAATCGTGCGCACCAGCAACGCGCTTAGATTGATGCAGGCGGTTGGCCTGGAGCTGGAGGAATAGGCCGCCGCAGTGGGATCGGCTGGGGTACGCTCTCGAGTCTGCGGCCGCTGCGCGCGACCAAATCGAGTAGCCGAGGCTGATCACAGCAAATCACACCCCTGGTTCGCGTTCCCGCCTCCGCAAGCGAAACCCTGAAGCCGGCATTGCGGGCGAAAGAGGAGACCGACGAAGGCATTTCCCCAAAATTAATTTCAATTTCGATGTCGATCTTCTTCTGCTTCGTTCGACGTATTAGCAGAACGGGGATAAGGCCGGGTTTCCGCCTTAGGGCGACGTCGCGAGCCGGACATCTTAGCCAGCTGACCGGCCTGCACCATGGGGGCCAGAATGGCCCGGGCGCCGGGAGCGCTCGGGAAGCTTGGCCTGACCCTGTGTTGTCAACCCTGAACTGGGCTCGCCGTGCGAGCCGCGGAGGAATTATGCAACTGCCAATTGGAACGAACTTGCTTGCAACTGAACTTACAGATGTCTCGGTGGGACGAATCTGGGCGGGATGGGGCATGAGCGGCTTGATGCCGCGTTCATGTTATTCGACGCTATCGGTAAATTCGCCAAGCCTGCCCAAGTGGTCGAAGCGTTTGCGAGGACTGGTTGGCCCATGGAACTAGCAGCGCAGCTGGGCGCAATCCTCCTTACTTGCACAGTGATCTATTTGATCCCGCAGACCTCGGTGCTGGGAGCAATCCTACTCACCGGGTATCTGGGCGGAGCGGTGGCCACCAACTTGCGGCTGGGAAACCCTGTCTTCAGCCACACATTATTTCCGGTGTATTTCGGCGTGCTGATTTGGGTCGGACTGTGGCTGAGGGAACCGCGGCTTGGTGCGATGTTTCCAGTTGTGAGATAGAATCGGCACCTCCCTTTGCCGAATGGGACTAACCCAAACGGAGAGCAGCAGGACTATGCGATTCATTTGGATGCATAAGGCCGACGAGGAGTCGGAGGCGGACGTTCCCCCGAGTGCTTAGTTGATCGCCGGGATGGGAAGGTTGATGGAGGAGATGGCGAAATCCGGCGTATTGCTTGCCGGTGAGGGACTCCAGCCAAGTTCCACAAGGGTCCGCCTCAAGTTCTCCGGGGGGGAGCGCACCTTGACGCAAGGACCGCTCAGCGGATCGAACGAATTGCTGGCGGAATTCGCGATCGTGCGGATGAAATCGATGGATGAAGCTATTGAATATGCATCGCGTTTCGGCAGAGCGGTGGGTGAAGCCGAGATCGATATTGGCCAAGTCAAAGAACCATGGGATCTTGGTCTGTGTCCCAAACCACCGGAACCGACAACACGATTCATGATCATGCATAAGGCGGATCGGAACTTCGAAGCCGATCCCGTCGCCGACTCGTCGGAGATGAATCTTATCGAGACGCTGACCGAGGAAAAGGTCGACGCACTCCTCTCGGCTGAGAGGTTACAGCCGAGTTCGAAGGGCACGCGCTTAAAGTTCTCCGAAGGCAAGTTCCGGGTAATTGACGGGCCTTTCACCGAGTCCAAGGAACTGATCGGTGGCTAGTGCATCGTCGAGGTGAAGTCGAGAGATGACGCCATCACGTGGGCCTTGCGCTTCGCCCAAGTGCTCGGCGGCTCCGGAGTGGACGGGGAGGTCGAGTTGGACCTTTTGCCGCTCTACGAGAGGTCAAGTTCGGCTGGGCTTATTTGATAGCCTGGCCTTCCCCATCAAATCGAAAATGTCGTGATAGGTAACCGTGACGACCACCGATAACACGCTTGCGCTCATCAATCGCGGGGGTGCCTGCCGCGAGAGTGCCAGCGCGGCTGAAGTCATCACCCTGCGCGACAAGCTTATCGACGCCATTTCGTCGCGCTTTGCCATTCGCCTGGAGCCCGAGCCAGTGTGGCTGGCATGACGGTCGCGCAACATCAGGTGAAAAGGGTAAGAAGCTTAGCCAGCACGTCATCGATTATCGGCTGGGGTACGCTCTCGAGTCTGCGGCCGTTGCGCGCGACCAAATCGAGTGGTCGAGGCTGATCGCAGCGAATCACACCTCCGGTTCGCGTCCTCGCACCTGCAAGCGAAACGGTGAAACCGGCATTGCGGGCGAAGGACCCACCCGAAGTGATCGGCACAACAATCGGTACACCTGTGAATCTGTTGAAGCGGTCTGGAGACACTACAAGAACGGGCCGGGTGCCCTGTTGCTCGTGTCCGGCCGTTGGATCGAGCGAGACGAGATAGATGTCACCCCGTTTCACAACTCGCGGCCAGACGGAGCGGCGTCGATCCAGGCGCGACCCTCCGCAGTGATCTCAGCATCGGGGTCGCATTGTGCCAACAACTCATCCAGCGTGTACCGTGGCTTCGGCTGCGGCTGGACGACCAGGCGTTCTCCGTCCACGGCGAGCCCCACGGTAGCACCAGCCTCTAGATGAAGCAGGTCCAGGATGGCGCGTGGAACGGCCAACATCACCGATCCGCCGACTTTGCGCAAAGTAGTAGTTTGCATAGTCCTCTCTAAAAGTTATACAAAAATATAACACGACTTGAGCTCCTGAGATACATGTATCTCAGGAGGGACAGCTTTCATGCCTTCGACAACGATGGTTCATGTGCGCGTGGATGAAAAGGTCAAAGAAGAGGCCTCCGCAACCCTGGCGGCGATGGGAATGTCCGTTTCCGATGCCGTTCGGATGATGCTGGTGCGGGTTGCGGCAGAGAAGGCGCTCCCGTTCGAAGTCCGCGTCCCGAATGCAACCACGGCCAAAGCAATGCAATCCGCCGAGAAGAAACAAGGCAAGCGCTTCCGTTCCGCGAAAGCATTATTCGAAGATTTAGGCATCTGACGTGCGCGAGATTATCCGCAGCACGCAGTTCAAGCGTGACGTATTACGGTGCGAAGCGCGGTAAGGACAACGCGAAGTTGCGGGCCTTGATTCTATTGCTCGCCGAGGAAACCACGCTTCCAGCGAGCTATAAAGACCATCCCCTGAGCGGCGACTGGAAGCATTATCGCGACTGTCACATCGAGCCGGATTGGCTTCTTCTCTACAAGATCGATGGCAACGATCTCTACTTGGTTCGCCCGGAACCCACGCTGATTTGTTCTGACTCAGGTTGAAATTTCGGTTCGGGCAAACGCAATCAACCTGCGCCCTCGCCAAGTTGCCGCAGAAGTTGCTCTCGCCGAGTGGCCAGTACCTCCCGCGCCGGTCCATGCGCCCGGATCTCGCCCTGATCGATCACCATCACATCCGCAGCAGTCTGGAAGGCTTCCACTACATCGTGCGAGACATAGAGTGCGGGAACACTCCGCGCGGCAAGCCACGCCGTCAGCTGCTCAAGAATGGAGACCTTTAGATCCGCATCCATGCCCGCAAATGGCTCGTCCAGCAGCAACAGGCGTGGCTCGGGCGCGAGGGCGCGCGCCAGCGCCACGCGCTGCTTCTCCCCGCCGGAAAGATCGGCAGGCATCCGCGTGGCCAGCTGGCCGGCCTGAAAAAGCTCGAGCATCTGCCCCACCCGCTCTCCGCTCGACCGTTGGTCGAGCCCGGAAAGGCCAAAGGCAACGTTGGCGGTTACATTCATGTTAGGGAAAAGCGTGGGCTGCTGGGTGACAAACCCGATGGCGCGCAGTGCGGGTCGCACCCACGTTCCACTCGCTGTCTCGACCAGCGTTCGCCCATGCAAGACCACCCGGCCGCGGTCCGGTCTGATCAACCCGCCGAGGACGCGGAGCAGGGAAGTCTTCCCCGCACCCGAGGGGCCGAAGAGCACCGTCCATGGAGCCGACAGCGAGCACGAAACCCGCAACGACAGATCCCCTAAGGCATGCTTGACATCGACCTGAAGATAATCAGACACCTGCTCTTCCCCGGCGTCCGTAGATGAGCAACAACGCCAGGAAGGAAAGACTCAGCAGCAGCAAAGCCGTGTGGTTCGCCTGCGCATAAGCAAAGTCCTGCACCTGATCGTAAATGGAAATGGAGAGTGTCCGGGTCACGCCGGGAATATTGCCGCCAATCATCAGTACTACCCCAAACTCGCCTACGGTGTGAGTGAAGGCCAGCACCGCGGCGGTCAGAAGGAAGGGACGGACCAACGGCAGCAACACCCGCATCAGTATCCTGCCGCGACCAGGCGACAGGAGTTCGGCTGCTTCCAAAATCTCTCGATCGACTGAGCGGAACCCGGAGGTCATGGGCTGCACGGCAAAGGGCAGACTGAAGATAACGGAGCCCACCACAAGCCCGGCAAAAGAGAAGGCCAGCGGGTGACCGAAGACCACCGATACGGCCCTCCCGGCTGCATTGCGCGGACTCAGCAGCACCAGCAGATAGAAACCCAGGACCGTTGGCGGCAGTACCAGCGGAAGTGCGACCGCGGCTTCCACCAGCGGTTTCCACCGCGCCCGGCCATACGCAAGCCAGTAGCCCAGGGGAATGGAAATCGCCAGCAGGATAAGCGTCGTGAGGCTGGCCAGGCGAAAGGTGAGGAAAATAGCTTGCTGGTCCATACAAGAAAAAATCTACGGTGCTTTCAATCCCCGCTCCGCCAGCTGCTTTCGGATCGGCGGGGAAAGCAGAAAGGCTAGGAATTGGTGAGCCTCTTCGACCGTGGGTCCTTGCTTGATCACGACCGCGCCCTGCAATAGAGGAGGGTAGGAATCCTCAGGCATGGCGACGTATTTCCCGTCCGCTCTCAGTCGGGGTGTCAGCGCGGAGGTGAGCGAAATCAAGCCTGCATTGGCGTTGCCCGAGTCAGCGTATTGGGCTGCCTGCGCGATGTTTTCTCCCACCACCACCTTGCCCTTCAGTGCACCGGCCAGTCCCAGCTTTTCAATGGCAGCCTTGGCCGCACGCCCATAGGGCGCATGTTCGGCATTGGCAACGGCCACGGTTCGCAGCGAGGGACTGCGGAGCGAATCGACAGTGAGCGGTTGGACCGGGGAATCATTCCGCGCCCAAAGCACCAGGGTCCCGCGGGCATACGGGATTGGTTCGGGGCTATCCGCGAGGCCTGCGGTAACCACCTTCTGCGGGAATGACAAGTCCGCCGAAAGAAAGAGGCCAAATGGGCCCCCGTTCAGAATCTGTGCAGCCAGCGTGGCCGAGGATGCGTAGGAAGCCTCGACTTTCTTATGCGACTGCTGCTCGAACTGTTCGATGAGCGCCGGCAAAACCGGCTGTAGGTCGGCAGCTGCCGCAACCTTGAGCGTGCCGTTCGTCTGCGCGTTTGAATGGAAGCAACTCTGGATGATGCCCACAAGCAGGAGGGCCAGAAACCACCGTCGTCTAAACACGAAGCACCATCACTTCGGTGGACTTGATGAGCGCAGCTGCCGTTTCACCCACCTGCAGCCGCATTTCCCGGGCCGCTTCAGCAGTGATGATGGAGGTGATAATCTGCCCGCCGATCGAAAGCTTGACCTGGGCCAGCAACCCCTCGATCTTCAGCTCGACGATACGGCCGGTCAGCTGATTGCGCCCGCTGAGTGACCGCAGCATCTCCCGCCTGGGGGTTTCGGGCCGCTTTGCCTGATGCAGAAGGCTATCCAGTTCCGCCTCTGGAATACGATAGTGTCCGCCCGGCGTCTTCACCGCCTTCAGCTTCCCGCGATAGAGCCATTGTTTGATGGTCGGATACGAAATCCCTAAGCGCTGAGCAGCTTCGCGGGGTGAAAGCAACATAGCGAAATAATACGATACGATCCCCTAACCCATACGAATTTATCTTGATAGGCTCGCCCTATATCACACACGTTTTTCGCGAGATGGGAAATTTTGCGAACCTTATTTTCAACCATCTGCCCTCGGCCCCGTGCATTCCAGGAGTTGCGAAAATCACGTTCTAAGCTAGGCTTAGACCATGCAAGAAGCTTCTCATCAACTGCGCTGCGTCGGTTGCAGCGCCGTCATCCCCCCGGACACGGTGGAAAAAGACTTCCGTTGCGTCGACTGTGGTGAACTTCTCGAGGTGGAATACCCCTCCTGGAGCGCGGCTGGCGCCCCGATTCCCGGTCCTCGCCGTACCCCCAATCCAGGTGCCCTGCGGTGGTTGTGGCAGGATCGGCTCCAGTCCAGACTGCCCATCGATCAGAGTGGCGTGTGGCGTTTTCGTGAGTTGCTGCCGATTTTGCTGGATCCCGAAAAAGCAGTCACCCTGCGCGAAGGCAATACCCCGCTTTACCGGCTTTTGCAGTGCGCGGAGGACCTGGGGATGGAGCAGCTCTACGCCAAACATCAGGGCATGAATCCCACCGGCTCGTTTAAGGATACGGGAATGACGGCCGCGCTTTCGCAGGCGCGGGAACGAGGCTTCCAATGGGTCGCCTGCGCTTCGACCGGCAACACTTCGGCCGCCATGGCGGCCTACGCGTCCCGCGCCCGCATGAACAGTCTCGTTTTGCTGCCCGAGGGCAAGATCTCCTGGTCCAAGCTTTCCCAGGCGCTTGATTACGGCGCCGTCACCTGCCAATTGAACACCGACTTCGATGGCTGTGTTCACGTGCTGGCGGAAGTCGTTCGGCGCGCGCCGGTCTATCTGCTCAACTCGGTCAATCCCTATCGCCTGGAAGGTCAAAAGACTCCCGCTCTCGAGATCGCGGAGGAGTTTGACTGGCAAGTCCCTGACCACTTGATCGTACCCGGCGGGAATCTTGCCAATAGTTCCGCCCTGGGCAAAGGCTTTCTCGAAATGAAGCATTTAGGCCTCAGCAGCAAGGTCCCGAAAATCAGCGTGGTCCAGGCCGAAGGCGCCAACCCCCTCTACTTGAGCCTCCTGCATCAGGGCGGCCGCGAGATACAGCCCGTGCAGGCCAACACTCGAGCGACGGCGATTCGCATTGGAAACCCGGCATCGTGGCGCAAGGCGGCGCGCATCATCCAGCAGACCGGAGGCTATTGCGAACAAGTCAGCGAGGCCGAAATCGCCTTGGCAAAGGCGGAGATCGGCCAGGAGGGTATCGGTTGCGAGCCGGCATCCGCCGTCACCTTGGCCGGCTTGAAGAAATTCGTGCATCAGGGCAAAATCCACCGCGACGAATCTGTCGTGCTGCTGCTCACCGGGCACACCCTCAAGGATTCCGCGTTCACCATCGATTTTCATCAGGGGACGTTGTTGCGGGATGAAGAGACAGTTGGATTGGAGCGGCAGATTTCCACAAAGCGGCGGGCCACGCTCTCGCTGGAAGCATCTTCCGACGCTGTGCTTCGGATCCTTGAAGCGGCTATTCTGGCATGAAGAAGATCCAACTGCGGCTCCCTGCTACCTCTGCTAACCTGGGTCCCGGCTTTGACGCCATGGCGCTGGCGCTCGAGCTCTTTCTGGAGATCGACGCCGTGGCCGCCCCCGAATTCTCTATCCATGCCACTGGGCGCAATCAGAATATCTGCGGCGGACTGAGCAGAAATTTGCTGATTGAGACTTACAAATCGGTGCTTGCCGTCGAGCAAAGAGAAATCGTTCCGCTCGAAATTGTCATGCGCAACGGGATCCCTGTGGGTATGGGCTGCGGTTCGTCGGCGGCGGTGCGCCTGGCCGCCGTGGCACTCGCCTCGGCTTTCGGGGGCCTCGATTGGAACCCCGCCAGCATTGTCGAACACGCGGTACGGCTCGAAGGGCACCCCGATAATGTGGCGGCCTGCTGGCATGGCGGGCTGACGATTGCCGCCAGTACGCAGCCACTAGCCATCGTTTCTCTTGAGCCGCCCCCCGGTTGGCGAGCACTTCTGATCCTTCCCGAGACCCCGGTGGCAACCTCCAGGGCTCGTTCCATGCTGCCTCAAAGCTATCCGCGCCAGGACGTGGTTCAGAGCGTGCAATGCGTTGCCCTGTTGACTGCGGCTTTCGCTTTGGGCAGGGCGGATCTTATGCATTTGGCAACCCGCGACCGCCTGCATCAGCCGTATCGTGAGGAGCTTTGCCCGCTCTTGCCCGCTCTGCTGCCTTTGGCCGGGAGCCATGGCGTGATGTCAGTTACGTTAAGCGGTGCAGGCCCGGCGGTCATGCTGCTGACCCAGAATCACCAGGCGGGGACCGAAACCCTGAAGGAAGCGATTCTGGAGCTTGCTCGTCCCGTCTGTCCGGTTGAAATTCTGCCCGCCGGGCTGTGCGGTGAGGGAGCGGGAATGAGCGCCGGCGATTAGGGGAGCGCCATGCCGAGGGTTAAATTTCTATTTCCGTTGATGTTACTAATTCATTACCTAAGTTTTATTTACAACGTCTTGATTAAGCCCTACATTTACGCGTCGTGGGCAGTTCTGGGGGAGGGCTGCTCTAGCGCCTGTGGCCGCCAAGGCCCGGGCGCTTTTGGTTTTAGGGCCTTATGCACCTTTTGGTTCTGTTCCGCATCCATTGTTCAGGCTGCAGTGTGGCGTGGGTGCTATGCTCAGCCAGGAAGTGAAGGAGGAACATGGCAGGACCAGGGGTCTTTGAGGTAAATGATGCGACGTTTGAGCAGGAGGTTTTGCAGTCTGACCAACCTGTTCTCGTCGATTTTTGGGCCGCTTGGTGCGGACCTTGCCGGGCCTTGGCGCCCGTTGTGGACGAAGTTGCTGCGCAGTACCTTGGCAAGCTCAAGGTTATGAAGATGGACGTGGACAGGAATTCCGCAACCCCGATGCGATATGGAATCCGTGGCATTCCAGCCCTGCTGCTCTTCAAGGGCGGCAAAGTGGCGGAGCAGATTGTCGGGTTCGTCCCCAAAGATAAGATCGATCAGAGCATCAACAAGCTTATCGCTGTTTAAGTGCTCGCTCAGCCGTCAACAACGAAAAGCCCCAGCGGAAGCTGGGGCTTTTTTTGCGCCCGAAGGCGGTTGAAGAAAAGGGGCGCCGTTGTTTAAAGCATTTTTCCTAATACTGTGGTCTGGTGAGGTCGGTTATGTGCGGCTATTCTTCGACGGAATGGTCGCGTCAGGTGCAGTTACCCGGTCTACACCATTAGGAAAAATGCTGTAGGCAAACGTATCAAACGTAGCGACGCAAAACACCGAGGACGCGACCCTGGATGGCAATCTGCGAAAGTGGAACGTAGATAGGTTCCATCTCGATATTCGAAGGCTGCAACCGGACCCTGGTTCCTTCAATGTAATACCGCTTCAACGTGGTCTCGCTACCGCGCACCAGGGCAACGATAATCTCCCCCTGGCGCGCGGTGCTGGTGTGCTCTACCAACACATAATCGCCATCCACGATGTGCTCGTCGCGCATGGAGTCGCCGCGCACCTGGAGCGCAAATACCTCGCGATTTCCGATGATGTCGCCCAGCGCGATGGTCTCGCTGGTCTCCGATGCCTCAACCGGTTGGCCGGCTGCGATCCGCCCCAATAGCGGGAGTCGATCCGAACGCCTCGTTTTGCTGCGCGGCGGGAGTACGTCGATCGAGCGGCTGCGGTTGTGAGCGCGCTGTAGCAGCCCTTTCTTTTGCAGGTTCGTAATGTGTTTGTGCACCGTGGCCAGGGACTTGAGACTCAATCCCCGAGCAATCTCCTCGAAGGAAGGGGAGTATCCGTTGCGCTGGACAAAATTGCTGATAAAGTCCAGCACTTCTTTCTGCCTGCGGGTGACTGACATGTCTGCATTATAGCGAACAAAAAGCGAACCACAAATATCTTTTTTATTGTGCCATTTCACGCCGCGAGTAGCTTAGCTAATCCTGCGATCCGATTTGGGACGATGTCTGCTCGCCTCTCCCGTTATGAGACTGCGTACCAAGGAATCTCTGCGCGACGCTTGTTTCAGCCGTGAATGCGATGCAGGGTAGAGATGCAACGCGGAAAGACATCACTCCCAGGTTGTCACCAGAGAGTAAACCGCGGAGCGAGTCGAGTTTCTTTTGAGGAGCGCCGATACACAATCAGAGTCTTCGCTTTATCGGCTTTGTCACCGCTCCTCAACAGCCTGCGCATTTCGCCGCGCATTTCGCCGGAAGTTAAGTGGCATTTCGGCACACTTTATAGGTCTTCAACCATTCTCGGGCTCCAGTTCTCAGATACAGGTGGATTTTGAATATGCAAGAACCAGGAAAAGGTCACAGACGTCCCCGGCGAAGTGGAGCATCGGTGCAGGACATCAACGCAGTCAGTCATGTCCCGCACGAGAGTGCACAGAAAGAAGCCCCGGCTGCCCCACCCGCAATCACGCCAGGGCAGCAGCCCGGAGATCTACTTACCGCAGAACAGGAAAAGCTCATGATTGAGCATCTGCCCATCGTGCGCTTTATCGCCCGGCGCATCCACGAGCGGCTGCCTCAGCATGTGCCGATCGAGGACCTCTACAGTGCAGGCGTGGTAGGCTTGCTCGACGCCTTCGGTAAGTTCGATCCATCCAAACAGGTTCAGTTCCGCAGTTACGCGCAATTCCGGATCCGTGGAGCAATCCTGGATAACTTGCGCACCCTCGACTGGAGTCCAAGGGAGTTGCGTCGCAAAGGCCGCGCCATCGAACAAGCCATCCAAGCCCTCACCGCCCAATTCGGCCGCGCTCCGAGCGACCTTGAAATCGCGGGCCGAATGCACCTCGATCTCCCCGCCTATCAGCAACTGCTGGGGGAACTAAAAGGCCTTGAGATCGGCACTCTTCATTCCGAACGCTCAGAGGACTCAGGCGAAGAAGAGCTGGTCTATCTGCCCAACCGGCCGGAAGACGATCCACTCTTTCGCTACCTGCACGCAGAAATGCGAGAGCGACTGATCGAGGCCATCGGCGACCTCCCCGAGCGTGAGCGACTGGTCATGACCCTCTATTACTACGAAGAGACAACCATGAAAGAGATCGGAATCATCTTAGGAGTGGTGGAATCGCGGATCTCCCAGATCCATGCCTCCGCCGTGTTGCACCTCCGCGCCCGTCTCGCGGACTTCGCTTCCCGGCAAGAACCAACTGCCGGCTCGGCCCAGTCTCCCCGAGCCTCAGTCCCCAAAAACGCCTGCTGAGGTCTTTCACGATGGTTGTTGCACCGGTTACCAAGGGTCCCATATTGTCTGCCGATGATGCTACCCTAGAGGCTGGCTTAGAGACTGGCCTAGAGACTGGCATGGATCGTCGCGACAATCCCGCGGTAACCGATCGGCGCGCAGCTGATGCCCTCAGCGCTCTCGATTGCGATGTCATCGATGAAGAGCGTTTGAAAAAAATCGCCAATCTGAAGCAGGCCGTCGCCGACGGAACCTATCACGTCAGCCCGGAAGCATTGGCCGACAAACTCATCGAGCACATGTTGGAGCCCAAGGGATAGTCTGAGGCGCCTGTTTGCGCCCGTCTTTTGCGTCTTGGATATACTTCGCAAAGAGGCGCCCTGGCATGGCGGTTCGCTTTTTGTGGAATGCGACGAGAGGCCATCGGCTGGCTCCGTGGCGCAGCGAGTACCTCAAGTGGCGCATTGAAACCTATTCCGGCCGCAAGGCCGACACCATTGACGCGAAATACTTCTGGTCCTTCCTCTGGAAGGAGAGGGCACAACTGATGCGCTTCCTCGGTTGGACCCGAAATTACGGAACCCGGAGCCGGCAGGGATCTTGACCCTTCTCCTCCTACCCCGCCGGCCTGCCCATCGTCTTTGCCTGCTGCTGGCCGGTACATTCTTCCTGAGCTTTTTTGAGGCGCAAGGCCGGCAAGCATCTTCGCCCGAGACCACGATTCGTGTGCAGACCTCAGAGGTGTTGGTTCCTACCCTGGTCCAGATGCCATCGGGCGAGATTGTCTATGGCTTGGGACCGGCCGACTTCGAACTCATGGATAACGGCGTGCAGCAGAAGCTGCACGTTGACGATGATCTGGACAGCGAACCGGTTTCGGTTGTCGTCGCCGTGGAAAAGGGCCGCATGGCGGCGCTGGAATTTGACAAAATCAATCGCCTCGCTCCTTTGATTGATCTCTTTTTGGGCGATGGGTCGAGCGAAGCTGCCTTTGTCAGTTTTGATTCCAAGCCGCAATTGGTGGTGCCCTTCACCCGGGATGCCGATCGGCTGGGCCGTGAATTCAAACACATAGAGCCGGGTGATGGGGGAGCGGCTATCCTCGATACTGTTGGTTACTCGGTCAAATTGCTGGAAGACCGGCCGAAGGATTACCGCCGGGTATTGCTGTTGATCAGCGAGACCCGCGATCATGGCAGCCATGATGTGGACGCGCGGCGCCTGGTAGAACAGATTGGCACCAGCAACACCCTGGTTCTCAGCGTCACCTTTTCTCCCTCCAAGGCGCTGTTGCTGCATGATCTGACACACAATAATGAGAACGCGGGTCCTGATTTCCTCGCCCCTCTGCTCATGGCCGTGCAAGCGGTGCGCAAGAACGTCGCGCGGGAGATTGCCCTGATGAGTGGTGGGGAATACGCCCCTTTCACCACCGAACGCGGCTTTGAAGATCGCGTGCAAGAGGTTGCCAAGCACGCCCGCAATCGTTACCTGCTGAGCTTTCGGCCCTCGGATAACACTCCGGGATTGCACGTGTTAGAGGTTCGCCTCACGCGCAATCTCGGCGCCAGGGTGGTGGCTCGCGCCAGCTATTGGGCGCTGGATAAGCAACCGCAGGCGGTTCCTCCCGTTCCGTAGCGTTTAACTAAGCACCTGACAGTTCCGGCCTGTTGACTCTTGTAGCAATATCGAACTTCTTACCGAAGAAGGTTCCTTTTTCAGCATCGAAGCACACAGAAAAACGCGTTGTCACATCGCGCCCAGCCAAGGAGATGGAATGAGCGAAGTTGTGAAGTTGCAGGCCAGTGACGGCCACAAACTGGATGCCTATGTGGCCGCACCAGACGGTAAGCCCTGGGGAGGACTGGTCGTGTTGCAGGAGATTTTTGGAGTCAACCAACATATGCGTTCCGTCGCGGATCGATTCGCGCAAGAGGGTTTCTACGCCGTCGCTCCGGCACTCTTCGATCGCGTGGAACGTGAGGTTGAACTTGGTGATGATGCCGAGGGCATGCAAAGGGGCGTCGCCCTCGCGCAAAAAATCAACATCGACGATGCCATCAAGGATGTGGATGCGGCTCTCCAATACATCGCCAGGACGATCGGGAAACCAGCCGGTGTAGTGGGCTACTGTTACGGAGGAACATTGGCATGGCTGAGCGCAACCCGGCTGTCGCCGGCCGCCGTTGTGGGCTATTACGGCGGACAGATCGCCAGATTTGCCGACGAAAAACCGCGGGCTCCGGTCTTGCTTCACTTCGGCAAGAACGACCAACATATTCCGCAGGCCGATGTGGACAAAGTGCAGGCCGCTCATCCGGAGGTGGAGATCCATCGGTATGCCGCCGGCCATGCTTTCCATAACGACACCCGCGCCAGCTACAACCCTGACGCCTCGAAGGAGGCCATGGCCAGAACGCTAACCTTTTTAAATCGCCATCTTTGATCTCTCCATCTCCAGAATTGGCGTCGCGAAGTACAACGCCCTGCATCTATCAGACTGGCCTCAAGGTGAATGGCAAACCGCAGGGGGCAAACGGAGAAGGATGGCCGCAGCGACCACCACTGCCGCAAACGCGGCAATGTACGCCTGGAAGCCAAAGACAAACCCGTGGCTGATCGCTGCGACGGTGGCGCTCGCGGCGTTTATGGAAGTGCTGGATACTTCGATCGCCAACGTGGCCCTGCCGTACATCGCGGGCAGTCTGGGTGCGAGTGCCGATCAGAGTACCTGGGTGCTCACCTCCTACCTGGTATCTAATGCCATTGTTTTGCCCATGGGCGCCTGGGCCGCCAGCGTGATCGGGCGGAAGAATTTCTTCATGCTCTGCATTGTTATTTTCACCGCTAGTTCGTTCTTATGCGGCATCGCGCCCACCCTGGGTCTCTTGCTGCTATTCCGGGTGTTTCAAGGAGTGGGCGGTGGGGGATTGCAGCCGATGGCGCAGGCCATCATGGCTGACTCGTTTGAGCCGTCGAAACGCGGCCTCGCATTTGCCCTCTACGGCTTGGTTGCCGTGCTGGCGCCTTCGATCGGACCCACGCTCGGCGGGTGGATCACGGATAACTACTCATGGCATTGGATTTTCTACATCAACATTCCCGTGGGCATCGTGACGCTGTTCCTCACCAGGCGGCTGGTCGAAGATCCGCCTTACCAGAAAACCGACCGGAACAATCTTTATCGCATCGATTACATCGGCGTCAGTCTGCTGGTGGTCGCTATGGGCGCGTTGCAGATCACGCTCGATAAAGGCGAGGAAAAGAACTGGCTCGGATCGAATTTCATCGTCGGCTTCGGCATGACTTTCATCATCTCGTTCATAGCCCTGATTGTTTGGGAGTTTCACGTCGAGAAACCGTTGATCGACCTGCGACTGTTTAAGTTCAGGAATTTCGCCGTGTGTGCCTTCCTCATGTTGCTGACCGGCGGACTGCTCAATGCGACCACGGTCCTGCAGCCCCAGTTCCTGCAGCACCAACTCGGCTATACGGCAACCATCGCTGGGCTGTCCCTTTCGGGCGGGGGACTGGCGCTGCTCGTCGCTATGCCGATGGCAGGCCAGGCCGTGAGCCGGTTCCCGGCCCGGAACTTGATTGCGATGGGGTTCGTCATCTTCGCCATCGGGTATTTCTATACCGCCAAAAACCTCAGCTTGCTCATTAGTTTCGGTTTCGCCTCCAAGCTGCGTGTCGTGCAAATCATCGCCATTCCGTTCGTCTTTATATCCGTGACCACGGCTGCCTACTTCGGAATTCCACCGGAGAAGAACAACCAGGTCTCCGGGCTCATCAATTTTGTCCGCAATATTGGGGGCAGTATTCTCATCTCGCTCACCAACGCCCTGGTGACCGAGCGGGCGCAATGGCATCAAAGCACGCTCTCAAAAAACACCACGGCGGCCGGCAGTGTCTATCAGCAGCAGATTGACGCATTGCGGAACACGTTGGACGTCACCGCAGGCAAGGCAAATGGACTACACCTGGCGCAGGGGCAGCTATATCAACAGCTTCAGCAGCAGACGCAAGCCCTGGCGTACGTCGACGTCTACTACGTGCTCGCGTTTGCTGCGGTCCTGATGGTGCCCCTGGCGTTTCTGCTCGATCGCAACCGGCCAGGCGGAGGTGGAACGGTCATGATGGAGTAGGCGAAGGTCCCATCCTCACGGCCTTGTGGACTTCAGAGTGAGCACGGGGGACCGCACTCCCAAATTTAGTCCCGAAGGGACGGCTGAACTTAGCCCAGGACGCTAGTCCTGGGTTGGATTTGAAAGGACTACCCAGTCCCGCAGGGACGGCTGAAAATGGGCCGCGACGCAATCCTCCTTCAGCCGTCCCTGCGGGACTCAATCATGTTTCTTGATTACCCAGGACTAGCGTCCTGGGCTAAGTTCAGCCGTCCCTTCGGGACTGAATTCCTAAATCCCGGTTCTCGCACACCCTCTTTAGGGGCTTGGGTTACACTTCGTATCCTGCCCAAATCATCCCGGTTTCACCCTGGAAACGCGGCCCATTCTGCGGCCATGATGAACTTTCTGAAAGCGATTTCATGTCCCCGCAGCCTCCTTTTGGTGTGCGCCAAAACCCAAGCCATGTTATTCTTAGTCAGACACTTAGAGAGTGGACTCGATTTAACGTAGAGGAGTAACGCGCTGCCGTGCTGGCAACTGCAAAGAAGACCGAGGTTATTACGCGCTTTCGCACCCATGACAGTGACACGGGTAGCCCGGAAGTGCAGATTGCGATTCTCAGTGAACGTATTGGCGAGCTGACTGAGCACTTCAAGCTTCACAAAAAAGACCACGCCTCCAGGCGAGGTCTGTTGATGCTGGTGAGTAAGCGCCGCCGTCTGCTGGACTATCTCAAGACGAATAATTCCGACCGCTACCGGGATGTGATCGGTAAGCTGGGCATCCGCAAGTAAACAAGCGAGCAACTTGTACCCCACAATAAGGCGAAGAGACTGGATCGAGCTGGACGCTGGGACGGCTGGTGCACACGGGGTCGCACCGGCTGGCAAGCGCACGCCACTTCATACGCTACTTCCGTCTCCGTACGTTGCCTCTCGCGCTGGTATCGTTCCCGCCCTCTGCACGCGCCCCGCCCTGCGTGCACATACGAAATGAGGATTTTATGAAACAGGAAGTGACTGTCGAGCTTGCCGGTGGCAAGCGATTGACTTTTGAAACAGGCCGCCTGGCCAAGCAGGCCTCTGGTGCAGTCGTAGTGACCCAAGGTGACAACGTAGTTCTGGCTACCGCAGTAGCCGCGCCAGATCCCAAAGAAGGACTCGATTTTTTCCCCTTAACCGTGGACTACCGCGAGTACACCTATGCCGGTGGACGCATTCCCGGTGGCTTTATCAAGCGCGAAGGCCGTCCCAGCGAGCGTGAGGTGCTCACCTGCCGCCAGATCGACCGCCCCATTCGCCCCATGTTCCCCAAAAATTTCCGCAATGAGACCCAGGTCATCGCCCTGGTCCTGTCCGCGGATAAAGATAACGATCCCGACGTCGTCGGCATCAACGCTGCCGGAGCGGCCCTGGCTCTTTCCGATATCCCGTTTGGCGGCCCTATCGGCGCGGTCCGCGTAGGCCAGGTGGATGGCCAGTTCATCGTCAATCCCTCCTATGACGAGCGGCTCGAGAGCAAGTTGAATATCACCGTCGTGGCTACAAAAGACGGCGTGGTGATGATCGAGAGCGGCGCTTCGGCGTGAGTCGAGGATACCGTAGTCGATGCTATTGAATTCGGCCACAACGAGGCCAAGAAGATTTGTGCCGCGATCGACGAGTTGGTTGCCAAGGCTGGCAAGAAGAAGCGCGTGGTGCCTCCGGTCGAGTTTGATCAGGAGTACTTGGCGGCGCTTCAGGCCAAAGTCGGCGACCGGTTGAAGGACGCGCTCGATACCAAGACCCATCCCAAGGCGGAAAGCTACGCGCTGGTCAAGCAGATCAAGGACGAACTCGCCAAGGAGCTTCCCGAAGGTGATGCGGACGCCAAGAAGAAGCTCGCGAAGTATTACGAAGTGATGCGCGAGAGAATATTCCGCGAGCAGGTAACCAAAGACCGCATACGGCCCGACCGGCGCAGCTTCGATCAGATCCGCGAGATTACGATCGAAGTCGGCGTATTGCCGCGCGTCCACGGTTCCGCGCTGTTTACCCGCGGCGAAACCCAGGCATTGGTTACGGTAACCCTGGGCACCTCGGATGACGTACAACGTCTGGAAACCTTCCAGGGTGAACAGCGCAAGCGCTTCATGCTGCACTACAACTTCCCCCCGTTTTCCGTCGGCGAAGTGGGCCGCATGACGGGCGTAGGCCGGCGTGAGATCGGCCACGGCGCCTTGGCCGAGCGCGCCATCGCTGCGGTGCTGCCCGGGGAAGACGAGTCTCCCTACACCTTGCGCGTGGTCTCCGACATTCTGGAATCGAATGGTTCTTCCTCGATGGCCAGCGTCTGCGGCGCCAGCCTCGCCCTGATGGAAGCAGGCATTCCTCTGAAGGCCGCCGTCGCCGGTGTGGCCATGGGACTGGTCAAGGAAGGCGATGACATACGCCATCCTGACCGACATCGCCGGCGCGGAAGACCACTACGGCGATATGGACTTCAAGGTAGCAGGTACGCGCGAGGGAATCACTGCCCTGCAGATGGACATCAAGATCAGCGGCGTTACCGGACAGATCATGCGCGAGGCCCTCGAACAGGCCCGCCGCGGACGGTTGTTCCTGCTGGACCAGATGGATGCGGTTCTGGCTACGCCGCGCACCGAGCGTTCGAAGTTTGCTCCCCAGATTCACACCTTGCAGATCCCGACCGATAAGATTCGTGATCTGATCGGACCGGGCGGCAAGACAATTCGCGGCATCATCGAAGCCACCGGAGTCAAGATCGATGTCGACGATACCGGGCGCGTGAATGTTGCCTCGAGCGATGAAGAGGGTCTGAAGAAAGCGCTGGCCATGATCAGCGATCTCACCGCCGTTCCAGAAGTAGGGAAGACCTACCTGGGCAAGGTGGTTCGGTTGGCCGAGTTCGGCGCATTTGTCGAGATCTTTCCCGGCACCGACGGACTGCTGCACATCAGTGAGATTGCCGAGCATCGCGTAAAAGACGTGAAGGACGAACTGCGCGAAGGCGATCAGGTACTGGTCAAGGTTCTTGGGAATCGAGGGCAATCGCATCAAGCTTTCGCGTAAGGCGCTGCTTGAAAGAGCAGCGCGAAAAGCTTGGGCTTCCGGAGCCATCGAGAGGCGGCTCGGGTGGAGACAATGGAGGGGGCGGCGAAGTCTCGGCACCGCGTGCTCCGCGCCCGCAGTCGCAATCCCCCGTGGAGCGGCAGCCGGCATCGAATGCCAGCACCATTACCATCGAAGGTGGAGAAGAGTTCGATGACGATGAGCCCTTCGTTGAGGGCGGCGACGAGCCAAACTTCAATCGTGCGGATGGTACTTCCGATGCCGCACCGGCTGAGGCTCGCAGGCCGGCATGCTCCAGGGTGGTCCCGCGAGGTCAGCAGCGGCGCCGGCGGCATCGCAGCCGGGGACGCGGACCAGGCGGCGGCTCGGCGGAAGTCGCGGGCCGCAGTAAACATTGGCGCCGGTAGTCTCCGGGCCGGGTAGGAAAAAGGGTTGCGCGCAATGCGCAACCCTTTTGTTCTTCCGCTTCGTGCGCAGCCAGCCTATGAAGCCGCGCCCCCCTCAAGAAATGGTTAGCTTTCGCAGCCCTGGGCCTCGTCTGGGGCACTACCTGGGTAGCTGCCGACACTCTGGCTGAGTCCGTTCCGCCCCTGCATGGAGCGGCCACCCGCTTTCTGCTTGCTGCACTGCTATGGATTCCGGTCCTTTTGTGGAAACGGATCAGGCTGCCTCGCGGGCGCGCATTGGGCTTCGTGCTGCTGCTCTCCGTCACCATGATCGTATTGCCGTTTGTGCTGATCCTGTGGGCGCAGCGGCACGTCATCATCGGTAACTATGGCGGTTCTATTTGCGGCGATGCCGCTACTGGTGGGGCTGCTGACGCTGGACGAAATGCCCCGCGGGCGCCATGCAAGCCACCGTTGTCGGGCTGGGAGGGATTGTCCTGGCCATGGGCGCTGGCGTTTTCCGTGGGTCAGGCCGCCGGTGCCGCGGTCGCATTGCTGGCTGTGGTAATCCACCGGCGCGTCCGCGGTCCTGGCTCGCCGGGAACTCAGGGCGGTGAATCCGCTGGTAGCGACTGCGTTGCTGTCAGGTACTGCCGCATTGCTGCTCTTTCTTGCCAGCATGGCGTTTGAGCGCGGACAGCCGGCGCAGTGGAACCGCAGCGCGACCGGCGCAGTCATCTTTCTTGGTCTGGTCGCGGGCGCCCCGGCCTATGCCACCTACTTCTGGCTGCTGCAGCAGCTGGAAGCGTACAAGGTAACCACGGTGCAATGGGTCG
Organism: uncultured Acidobacteriaceae bacterium; assembly: GCA_963717225.1. GTDB lineage: Bacteria > Acidobacteriota > Terriglobia > Terriglobales > Acidobacteriaceae > PALSA-350. The sequence continues at coordinate 850,318 of CAVQWB010000050.1, forward strand.
AGCCCTTGGTAGCTCTCGCGGAAACGGCTCTTTTTCTCCGCTTCGGCTTCTCGTTCAGCATGATCGCCGGTTCCGTTGTTACCTTAGCGAGTTTGTTACTGGTAATGCGCGCGCGAGCGGAAGATGACAGAAACGTTTCCCTCCTGGGGAATTGATAGCGGGAACGGGAGTATCATCTGCGCGAGGGATGCGATAAACTGCAGGCGATGGGCGCCACTTTATACATTGTCGTCGAGGGCGAGGACCCAGGCTTCGATATCTTCGTAAATGGCAGGGCGCTCGCTCGCAACGAGGACGCTTTGGAGAAGATGGCGCAACGCATCGGGGTCAAACCGCTGCTGGAATTCTTTTCCGCCGATGAGAACTCCATGGCCCTGCTGCTCGAAGAAGGCGCGGGCGATCCGGAATGGGCCAAGACCTTGCCTCCTCCGCAGTGGTTTTCCCCTGAAGATGGCCTGATTACCGTTTGCACCTTGCTCGACCACCTGAAAGCATCGCCGACCGCCCTGGGAACAGAGACCCCAGCGGTCCTGCGCGAGATGGAAGAGTTTGAGCGCGTGCTGCGCAAGACAGCCCAGCGGCAAATGCGTTGGCAGTTGGCCGTCAGCTGGAAATAAAACGAAAACCAACCAGACTTCTATTTCAGGAACGAAGCGTACGGTATTTCGCCTGAGCTTGGGTTTTGTATCCGGGCACGACTTTAGTCGGGCCGTAAAGGATGGAAAGAGAATTGGGCTTCAGCCCCTGCTACGGCAGTACATGCCGCTACGCTGATGTGGCAAAGAAAACCAGGGGCTAAAGCCCAATTCTTCTGAGGTCTCATCGGCCCGACTGAAGTCGGGCCCTGATACAAAGCATCAGAGCGATGGCCCCCGAAAACTCAAGCCCATACCCTTCAAAGGGAGCTTTTCCGCAGTTCAACGAGCTTCGACAGCTCACTTTCTTCAGCTCTTCCAGGCGCCAAGCAGGCGACGCAGGAAAACCAATTCCCCGGTGTGGTAGCTGGTGTGATCGGCAGCCAGCAGAAATTCGCGCAACAACGTCTGATCCTTCTTGCCCCACGGAATCTGCGCGTAAAGATTGCTTTTCGGGTTCTTGATCAGCTTGCTCAAATGCGTCCAGATCTTCCTTCAGCGCCCGCACCGAATTGTGCCAGGCTTCCTTGGAAGGCGGCTCCGCTGTGGCCGGCCAGTAATCGTCCGGCCAGTTCTTCTCGACGTATTCCGCATTGGTAGAAAAATCCCACAGGTCACGGAGCGCGATGCGCATGTGCTCCAGCAGCTCCCAGGCGGAATGGGGCGAATTTTCCGGCTTTGCGCCATAGAGTTTCGGGGGAAAGCCCTTCAGCGCCGTAAGCACGTCGACGTGGGCGTTGCCGCCGTGGAGCAACTCGACCAGTTGATCTCTGAGGAAAGCGTCATTGTCCGGCATATTTTGCTCGGATGCAGAAAACGCCCGCTAGGAAACCTGGGCTTCCATCGCGACCTCGCGCTTGCCACTGGCTGAAGAGGTCACCCATGCGACGGATCTGCGCCCCAACACCGCGCAGCTTCTCTTCAATCCGCTCGTAACCGCGATCGATATGGTAAACGCGATCGAGAATCGACTCGCCGTCAGCAACCAGCGCGGCAAGCACCAGCGACGCCGATGCGCGCAGGTCGGAGCACATGACGACCGCCGAAGACAGCGGTGTTTTCCCGCGCACCGTCGCCGTGCGGCCGTCCACCTTGATATTCGCGCCCATCCGCACCAGCTCGCCCACGTGCATAAAGCGATTCTCGAAAATGTTCTCCTTTACCGTGGTGGTCCCTTCCGCCTGGGTAGCCAAAGCCATGTATTGCGCCTGCATGTCGGTGGGGAAGCCGGGGTACTCTTCGGTCGAGATATCGTTCGCCTGCAGATTGCCTTCGCTGCGCACGCGCAACGAATCGGCGCCCATGGGCGTGATACGTACTCCGCAAGCTTCGAGCTTGGTAACCAGGGCGGAAAGATGAGCGGGTTGGCAATTGGCCACCACCAGGTCGCCGCCACTGATAGCGCCCGCAACCAGAAACGTTCCCGCTTCGATGCGGTCGGGATTGATGCGGTGCTTGGCGCCGTGCAGCTTGTTTACGCCCTTCACCCGGATGGTCGCCGGTGCCTGCGCCCTGGATATTTGCGCCCATGGCCACCAGCAAAGCGGCCACATCGACTACTTCCGGCTCGCGGGCGCAATTCTCCATCAGCGTATCGCCCTCCGCCAGAACCGCCGCCATGAGCAGGTCTTCCGTGCCGGTCACGGTAATCTTGTCGAAAACAATATGCGCGCCATGCAGTCTTTCGGCGCGAGCTTCCAGGTAGCCGTGTTCCTGCACGATGGTCGCGCCCATCGCTTCCAGGCCTTTGAGATGCAAATCGATCGGGCGGTCGCCAATGGCGCAACCGCCAGGCTGGGCCACGCGGGCAAGTCCACAGCGGGCGACCAGAGGACCCAAAACCAGCGACGAAGCACGCATGGTCTTGACGATCTCGTACTTGGCAGTGGGGTCGGAAAGGACGCGACAACTGATGGTGGTGCGGTGCTGTGCCCGGCCGTAACCGAGTTCGACCTCGGCGCCCATCGAAGTAAGTAGTTTCCGCTCAGTCTCAATGTCGCGGACCTGGGGGATATTCTCCAGCACCACTTCGTCTTCGGTGAGAATCGCGGCGGCCATGCAGGGCAGGGCGGAATTTTTGGCTCCGCTCACCCGAATCGTTCCTAGCAGCGGATTACCGCCGCGAATCACAAACTTATCCATGAGGGCCCGGGGGTGCTCCTTATGTTGTAACTTAGTTCTATAACTCCAGCGTTGTGTCTTCGATCGCCAACCGAACATTGCCATCTGACTTAGCCAGCCGACGCACTGCCTCCGGTTTGTCGACTCCTGCCTTCAGCATCACCAGGGCAACCGGCACGCTGCGCCCGGCAGACTTGATGGTGAGCACGGCCCGTTCGCGGTCGATATTGCAGGCACGCATCAGGATACTGATGCCACGCTCCACCAGCTTGGTGTTCTGCATGTGCACATTGACCATGAGGTTGTCATAGACATACCCAAGCCGTGTCATGGCGCCGGTGGTGATCATGTTGAGCACCATCTTCTGCGCCGTGGCGGCCTTCATACGCGTCGATCCGGAAACGACTTCCGGCCCAACTTCAGCCACGATGCAGATGTCCGCGGCAGAAGAAAGCGGGGTATTGTGATTGCAGGTAACGGCGGCGGTCTTGGCGCCCCGGGCGCGAGCATATTCGACCGCGGCGACCACGTAGGGCGTGCGGCCACTGGAGGAGAGGCCGATGACCACGTCTTTGCGTGTCGGGCGGCGGCGGGCAATATCACGCTGTCCCAGCTCGGTGGAATCTTCGTTCACTTCGACCGCAGATGCCAGGGCTTTCGGCCCCCCGGCCATGATGTACTGAACGCTTTGCGGAGGGGTGGAAAAAGTCGGCGGGCACTCGGAGGAATCGAGTCCGGCGATGCGGCCGCTGGAGCCGGCGCCCACGTAGATCAGCCGTCCTCCATCGCGCAGACTGCGCGCCACCATGTCGATGACTAAAGCAATCTCGGGCAGCGACTTCTTCACTGCGGCGGCAATCTTTGAGTCTTCGTGGTTGATGATGCGGGCGATTTCAAGTGCGGACTTGGTGTCGAAGCCCATCGAGGCTTCGTTGGAGCTTTCCGTCGTTAGATCGTGCAGGTCTTGCGGCTGATCGATATTTGCTTCCTGGCCGGTGCCTGTCTCCGTGTGAATAGTACTTGTTGTGGCCATGTTGGTTTACTCTGCTCCCACTCAACTACTTGATTTTATCTCTAACCGAGCAAACTTTGCTCTGAAATTAGGGCTTCGCGTGCCATCCACGCAAACACTTTTGGGTTATGGCAATTTATCCCAGCTCCAATGCTTCCATCACCGCGTCATGGAAAGCGGGACGGACCGTGCGAATGGCCTGGTTCTGGCGGTGTGGCCAGGTGCGATTGGTAAGCAGCACGATCGCCAGCCGGCGCTCGAAGTCGATCCACAGAGATGTTCCCGCATAGCCAAGATGGCCGGCCGATTGGCGGCTGAAGAATTTACCCGACGACGAAGGCTGAGACGGTGTATCCCATCCCAGCGCCCGGGAACTGTCCGCCGGTAAACCGGCACGGGTAGTGAAGAGTTGGACGGTCTCCGATGTGAATAGCTCCTGTTCACTGAGGAGGCATTCCGCATAAAGCAGCGGATCGAGGGCGTTGGAGAAAACACCGGCGTGGCCGCCGACTCCGCCGAGGACAAAGCAATTCTCATCCTGAACTTCTCCCTGGATAATGCGATGGCGGAAGGTCAAGTCCTCCTCGGTGGGCGGGATATGCGATCGCCAATCAGCGGGCGGTCGAAAGCAGGTGCTGGTCATGGATAGGGGAGTGAAAACTTCCCGTGCGCAGAAGCTGTCCAGTCCCTCGCCGGCGATCACTTCGAAGCGCCTCGCCTAACAAGATGAATCCCGGGTCGGAATACTCGGCACGGCTTCCGGGGGACGACTCGAGGGGTAGTCGAAGGCAGGCATGGAGGAGTTCCTCACGCCCTCCGGGCCCCTCGAACAGGCGGACGTAGCCGGGCAGGCCCGATGCATGGGCGAGCAGCATGCGCAGAGTCACCTGGCGCCGCGCGCTGCCGGCGGCTTCGCCCTGGGCGAAGCCAGGAAGCAACTGCACCAACGGTTGGTCTAGCGTGAGCGCTCCATTCTGGTACAGGAGCATAGCCATGGAAGTGGTCGCGATCACCTTGGTGATGCTGGCCAGATCGTAAACAGTGGATGCAGTGACAGGCTCGGCCGGTTGATCGTAGGTGAATGCCCCAACACCGTCCAGAGCAAGCACCCGGCCTTGCGCGAGAACGCCGAAGACGGCCCCAGGGAAGGTCTGCTCCGAAACCGCTCGTTCGAGAATCGAGTAAGCCGCGGCGAACTGAAGGCGCTGCGCGGAAGCGGAGGATGGCGTTGCGAGTTGTGGAGGAGGCATGGTAACCAACAGAGATGTTACCCGACCCGCGCTCTCCGCGTGTTTCACATCGGGACAATTCCGGGAAATGCGCTCGCCGATGGCTCTCTGGACCCGTCTATACTTGTGAACTGAGGTTGATGGGATGGGCATCCGGGGGCAAGTCGTTGCGATGGGGCTATTAGCCGGAATGGCAGCAGCCCAGGGACTCGCGCAAACCGCAACCACATCGCCGGCGCCCGCCCAACCGGTCGCAATCGCCGCGCCTCCCACGTATACCGTTCCCGCGGGAACCAAGGTACTGTTGTCGCTCAAAAGCGGGATCAATACCAAGACCGCACAGCAGGGAGATGGCGTCTACCTGGTTTCCTCTTTCCCTGTCGTCGGCGGTTCGCAAGTCATGATTCCAGTCGGGGTATACGTGCAGGGTGTCGTTGACCGGGTAGTGCGGCCGGGCAGGGTAAAGGGACGGGCGCAACTCGACCTCCACTTCACCACCATGATCTTCCCCAACGGCCAGGTGGTTGAGGTTCCTGGGGTCCTCAATAGTTTGCCCGGATCCGATGGGCCCAAGGTGAAGGGGAATGAGGGCACGGTAGAGCAAGCCGGAAATAAAGGCCGTGATGTAGGCAATGTGCTCAAAGGGGCGGCGATCGGTGCCGAGGGTGGCGTCATTGGTGGTGCTGCTACGGGAAACGTTGCCAAGGGAGTCGGCTATGGCTCGCTGGCCGGTGCGGCCGCGGGCACCATTTACACTCTCTTCACACGCGGCAACGATATTGTCATTCCTTCGGGAACATCGGTAGAGATGGTTTTGCAGCGCCCGCTGGTTCTGCAGCAATCGCAACTTGCCGGTCTGGATGAGACCCACGGGCAGGCGCAGATGGTTCCCGCCAACCAACAGCAACCAATACCCAAGCAGAAGCAGCGAATTCTGTGTCCGTTCGGAAGCCCGGGTTGCGGCGAATGAGCTCGGAAGCGCACGAGCCCGGACCGGAACAGTTGCCCGGGCGCAGTTTCTGGTTGTGGGGCCGCGACATGCTGTTTTCTCTCGCGGTCTCCTTTTTCATCATCACTTTTCTTTATCAGCCGGTGAGGGTCGAGGGAACCAGTATGTTGCCTCGGCTGGGGGACCAGGACCGGTTATTCATCAACAAATTTGTCTATCACTTCGCCGGCATCCATCGCGGGGATGTCGTGGTTTTTCACTACCCGCGCGATCCTCAGAAGAGCTATATCAAGCGCGTGATCGCAGAGCCCGGCGACGAGCTCCGCATTGATGACGGCCGCACCTATATCAACGGCAGGTTACTGCCCGAGCCTTATGTGCCCAGGAAGTATCACGACAGCCGCTCACAGGACGCGATGGTCATTCCGTCTGGGGAGTACTTTGTCATGGGCGATCATCGCTCCATCTCCAGCGACAGCCGCGATTTCGGGCCCGTGCCGCGCGACCTTATTTATGGCAAGGCCGCGTTTGTCTATTGGCCGGCAGAAGACATGGGAATCATCCACTGATTCACCGCCGATACCTGTTAAACTTGACTGAATCCACTCGACGGAGAAGCCATGCAGGCAATCCTCGCGCTCGAAGACGGGCGCATCTTCCGCGGTGAGAGCTATGGCGCCAAACGCGAATGTTTTGGCGAAGTGGTTTTCAATACCGCCCTGACAGGCTACCAGGAAATCTTTACCGATCCTTCTTACGCTGGACAGATTGTCGTCCTAACCAATCCGCAAATCGGAAACTACGGCACCAACGCCGCTGACAATGAGGCTAGCCGGCCATACATTGAAGGGTCTGGTTACCCGCGAATTTTCCCCGATAAGCTCCAACTGGCGATCGCAGCAGGTGACGGAAGAATACCTCGAACGATTTGATATTCCCGTGATCGCTGAGATTGATACCCGCGCGGTGGTTCGCCACTTGCGCACCTACGGCGCGCTCCGCGGAGTCATTTCATCCCTCGAGACAGATCCGGACAAACTCATCCTCAAGGCGCGCGACATCCGCAAGATGGATGGCACCGACCTGGCGAAGGTGGTGAGCACCAAAGCTTCCTACGCAGTGGGACTGCAACGACCGGCGCAATTTCAATGGCGATCCTCTGTTGCAGGGGGACGAGAGCCTTAAGCTGCCGGAGCCTGATCTGCATGTAGTGGCTTATGACTTCGGCATCAAGCACAACATTCTGCGCATGTTGGCGCGCGAAGCATGCCGCGTTACCGTGGTGCCGGCGGAAACCTCGGCGGACGATGTTCTGGCGCTGAATCCGGACGGCATCTTTCTATCCAATGGACCCGGAGATCCGGAGCCGGTGACCTATGCCCAGGAAAACATCCGTAAGCTGGTCGGGCGGAGGCCGATGTTTGGCATCTGTCTCGGCCATCAGTTGATCGGACTGGCCCTCGGCGGCAAAACCTACAAGTTAAAGTTTGGGCATCACGGCGGGAACCACCCGGTGCAGCAAACGCAGAACGGTAAAGTGGAGATCACCGCGCACAACCACAATTATGCCGTCGATCCGGATTCGATCAATCAGAGCGAAGTCGAGCTCACCCATGTCGATCTGAACGACAATACGCTCGAGGGCCTGCGCCATCGCACCCTGCCGCTCTTCAGCGTGCAGTACCATCCGGAGGCGAGCCCCGGCCCCCATGACTCCAATTACCTCTTTCGCGACTTCCGAAAAATGATGGAAGAGTGGAAGCGATGAAACTGCACCCATTGGCCTGGTCGCATGACCAGGCACAAGCCCGGCCCCCTCGAACGGAAGAATAAAATGCCACGCAGGAACGATATAACCAAGATTCTCGTGATTGGCTCAGGGCCGATCGTAATTGGGCAGTCGGCGGAATTCGATTACTCCGGTACCCAGGCCTGCAAAGCACTCAAGGCCGAAGGCTATGAGGTGGTGCTGGTGAATTCCAACCCGGCCACCATCATGACCGACCCGGAGTTGGCGGATCGCACTTATATCGAGCCATTAACCCCGGAGTATGCAGAGGAGATCATCCGCCGGGAGTGCGAGCGGATGACGGATAGCAACGGCCATCGCACCGGCAAGTTCGCCCTGCTGCCTACGGTGGGCGGACAGACAGCCCTGAATCTCGCCGTCGATCTTGCCGATGCCGGCATTCTCGAAAAATATGACGTGGAAATGATCGGCGCTCGACTCGAGGCCATCAAGAAAGCGGAAGATCGCCTGCTCTTCAAAGACGCCATGGCGCGTATCGGCCTCGATGTTCCGCGCTCCGCGCTGGTGAACAATATTCGCGACGGCTCGGAATTTGCGGCCAAGATCGGCTTCCCGGTGATCGTCCGGCCATCCTTTACCCTGGGCGGTTCCGGCGGCGGCATGGCCTACAACCGCGAAGAGCTGATGGAGATCCTGGGCCGCGGACTCGATCTGTCTCCCGTCCACGAGTGCCTGATCGAAGAGTCGGTGCTGGGCTGGAAGGAATACGAGCTCGAGGTGATCCGCGATCTCGCCGACAACGTGATCATCATTTGCTCCATCGAGAACATGGACCCGATGGGTGTGCACACCGGCGATTCGATCACGGTCGCACCGGCGCAGACCTTGACGGATCGCGAGTACCAATTTATGCGCGACGCGGCGATTCGCGTCATGCGCGAAATCGGCGTCGAAACCGGCGGGTCCAACGTGCAGTTTGCGGTAAACCCGGCGACCGGGCGAATGACAGTGATCGAGATGAATCCGCGGGTGTCTCGCTCGTCGGCGCTGGCTTCGAAGGCGACCGGTTTTCCCATCGCGAAAATCGCCGCCAAACTGGCCGTCGGTTATACGCTCGACGAGATTCCCAATGACATCACGCGCAAGACCCCGGCATGCTTTGAGCCGAGCATCGACTACGTAGTGGTGAAGGTTCCCAAGTGGCAGTTCGAGAAGTTCCCCGGAGCAGACGAGAACCTCGGGCCGCAGATGAAATCCGTCGGCGAAGTGATGGCGCTGGGCCGCACCTTCAAGGAAGCGCTGATGAAAGCGTTGCGTTCGCTCGACACCGGCAAACGCATCAGTTCCGAGGTGATCGAACCGCGGCGGCTGACGCAACGCCTGGTGACTCCGCAGCCGGAGCGGCTGAATTACATCCGCTATGCCTTACGTAGCGGGCTCTCGGTGCGCGAAGTAGCCCGCATGACGTCGATGGACCCGTGGTTTCTTTACCAGATCAAAGAAGTCACCGACGCCATTCAGAAACTCGCCGACTATTCGCTTGAAACCATGCCGGCGGATGTGCTGCGTAAGACCAAGCGCATGGGCATCTCCGATGCCAGGATCGCCGAAGTATGGGGCATGGATACCGTGGACGGAGCAGTCGCGGTAAGGAACCTGCGGCAACGCCACGGCGTCACGCCGGTATTCAAGAAAGTGGATACCTGCGCGGCCGAGTTTGATAGTGATACGCCCTATCTCTATTCGACCTACGAAGAGGAGGATGAAGCGCCACCCACCTCCCGGCGCAAAGTCATTATTCTGGGCAGCGGGCCCAACCGCATCGGGCAGGGAATCGAGTTCGATTACTGCTGCTGTCACGCTGCGTTTGCGCTGCGCGAAGACGACTTCGAGACCATCATGGTGAACTGCAATCCGGAGACGGTCTCGACCGATTACGACACCAGCGACCGGCTGTACTTCGAACCGTTGACCCTGGAAGATGTGTTGGCCGTCTATGAGCACGAGGCCTCTTCTGGCGCCGAGATCGGCATGATCGTGCAGTTCGGTGGGCAGACTCCGCTGAACCTCGCCCTCCCGTTGAAGAAAGCGGGCATTACCATCCTGGGCACGTCTCCCGAATCCATCGATCTGGCCGAGGACCGCAAACGCTTCGGTCGATTGCTCGAGGATCTTAATATTCCCCAGCCGCCAGGTGCGATGGTGACCACCATCGAGGAAGCGCTGGAAGGCGCCGACCGCGTAGGCTATCCGGTGCTGGTGCGGCCCATCCTATGTGCTGGGCGGCCGGGCGATGGTGATTGCCTACGATGCCGATGCGGTGCGCCGCTACATGGGCAGAGGCGGTGGAATACTCCCAGGAGCGCCCTGTGCTGGTCGATCACTTTCTCGAGGATGCGGTGGAGGTGGACGTTGATGCGCTATGCGACGGCAGAGACGTCGTGATAGCCGGCATCATGCAGCATATTGAAGAAGCCGGCATCCACTCCGGTGATTCTTCCTGCGTACTGCCCGCAGCCGATCTCGCGCCCTCGACGCTTGAGACCATTCGCACCTATACCCGCGAGCTCGCACTGGCCTTGAACGTGGTGGGTCTGGTGAACTTGCAGTTCGCCATCCAGCGCCGGTCTGGAGAGCAGGACAAGGTCTTCGTCATCGAAGTCAATCCACGAGCGTCACGTACTGTCCCTTATGTCTCCAAGGCGACCGGCGTGCCGCTGGCGAAAATGGCGGCACGTCTGATGACCGGGCGTACCTTGCGCGAGTTGATGCCGGAGCAGGTAGCCGAGCGCACCGATCTTGCTACCGGTAGTCACTTCTTCGTTAAATCGCCGGTCTTTCCCTGGAACAAGTTTCCCGGCGTGGACACGGTGCTGGGACCGGAGATGAAGTCGACCGGCGAAGTCATGGGCGTGGCCGACAATTTTGGCGAGGCCTTCGCCAAGGCGCAACTCTCGGCCGGACAGCTGCTGCCGGTGAAGGGTACGGTCTTCTTCAGCGTGAATGATCGCGACAAAGCAGTGGTCGTGGACCTTGCCCGGCAGTATGTGGAGTTAGGCTTTCACCTGGTTGCCACGCAGGGCACAGCGGATGTCCTGGAGCGCGCAGGCATGGTTGTGGAGCGCGTCTACAAGGTGAAGGAAGGGCGGCCGAACGTCGTGGACCTGATCAAGGGAGAGCGTATTCAGCTCATCATCAACACCCCGCACGGTCAGGACACCTTCTTTGACGAAAAAGCGATTCGCAGAGCGGCGGTGACTCAGAGGATTCCCACCATCACAACCATTGCGGCGGCCAGGGCAGCAGCCGAGGGAATTGCTGCCACCCAACGTCGCCAGATCACTGTCAACGCCCTGCAGGAACTGCGCCGGGAACCCGTTGTCGCCCACTAGCAGGGCTGCGGAAAAACCCAATGCTGAAGCCCGTACCTGGAGTTTCTACATTTGGGGAGAGCGTGGACAAGCAAAATTTGGATGGAACGCGCGAATTTTTCGGGTGCCACCGCGCTGGTGCTTTGTATCAGGGCACGGCTTCAGCCGTGCCGTACAAGAATCGAAAGATGAGGGCTTTTAGCCCCTGAGGTACGCTTTTTTCATTCCTCGCGCTTAGCCGCTTGGAAACGGCGGCAAAAGTCGTACCTCAGCGGCTAAAGCCGTGTATGTCCGAAGAATTTACGGCACGGCTGAAGCCGCGCCCTTCGTACAGAGAGAGTTTTCCGCAGCCTGTTAAAGCCCTGGGGCGTGCTTTCCTGCCCTATCAGACTTTCTCCGTCGCCCTTGAGTGGGCTACCATGCCCGATGCCAAGCTCTCCCTATCTCACAAAATCGAAGAATTCTAATCCGTCTTAGTTACGAATATCCGCCATCAACTCATCGACTATCCGCTGCTCGTCCCCGGTCAAGGGCAGCAAGGGCATTCTCGGGCGTCCACCGTAGTATCCGTTCAGATCGAGCGCATACTTTACGCCCGGAATTCCCATCTTCCCGGCAATTTCAATTCCTGCCTGGGCAATTCGTTGCTGCTTTTCCGCCGCCAGCACGGGATCCTTCTCCGCCCACGCCGTGTAGACTTCACAGCACGCTTGTGGAGCAAAGCTTGCGAGCGCGAGAACACCCCCTGTGGCCCCGGCTTCGAGCGACGGGTAGAGCGTCTGCGCGGAACCGCAAAGCAACTGGAAGCCCACTTCCTTGGTACGGGTCTTCAGTGGAGGCCGGGGTGGTGCCGCGGCAAGCGCCGTGGCGCCGGAAACAAGCTGACCTGCGGCTACGAAGGTCGCCTCTCCGTTGCCTTCCGGCTGAACCGCCTTAGGGGAGAGCATCCTCGACGTAACTGCCGCAAAGACCGGTGTTACCGTGACCGTCCGCTTTTTGGCTGAGCGCGTGGCTTTGACCAGCTCTCCGATCCGTTCTACGTTTCCGCTCGAGTCCTTCATGCCCACAATATTCGGATGCATGGCCAGCTCGCCGACTACCTCAATCGGCAAGTCGTAGGCGGTGCAACTGGGCACGCTGTAGAGAAGGACAGGCAAGGGAGAACGGTCGGCGACCGCCTGGTAGTAGGTCAGCATCTCCCGGTTCCGCATTTGTTTTCGGTAGTAGTGCGGAGTGCGCACCAGGATGGCATCGTATTCGAGCTCGGCAGCATAATCCGCAAGGCGAAGGGTCTCAATGACGCTTTCCCGGCCCACGCCCGCCAACAGGACTTTTTCTGGCGCCGTCGCATTTCGAGCCACGCGCAGCGCCTCTCGCGACTCTTCGTCACTCAGCATGACCGCCTCGCCGGTCGAGCCCAGCAACACCATCCCACTCATGGGGGTGCAGGGAGTAGCGATCCATGTTCGCTTCCAGCTTGCGCCAGTAGGGGCGCCCGTCGGGATAGAAACAGGTCGTTACGGCGGCAAAAACACCTTCCAGCAGCATGCTTTTATTGTATTCCCGGCCGGCAAATGCGACTTAGAGCGGGATTTCTCCGTCCAGTGGCAAATTAGAGCCATTGAACGCTCCCAGGCAAAGGCGGGGTAAAGCGCTGGACTATAATGTTGGGAGCGGAGATCAGGGTCCTTCTTGATGCAGACCGTAGTAAGAAGTCTGGCCGACGATGGTGCCGCTCAATTCATCGGGGAAGGAATCCGGCCAAATGGCGACAGGAAACGTTGCCGTCGGGGCACCCGGAGCGGGTAGCTCAGCGGCACTACAGACGCCAACATCTATCAAACGGATCATTAATGACTTCAGCATCCAGGTAGCGACCGTAAACGGGTCCGGGTCGCAATCTGCCAATCTGGTGCTGCTCAAAAGCATTTTCGGGATGGGCATCCCGGTTAGCGGAAAGAACCTTTTCCCCTCCAATATCGCGGGCTTACCGACCTGGTATACCATCCGCGCCAGCAAACAGGGATACGTCGCACGCAGAAGAGAAATAGAACTGCTGGTGGCGATGAATGCCGAGACGGCACGCGAAGATATTCTCTCCCTGCCTGCCGGCGGCGCCGCCATCTACGATGAGAGCTTGAACCTCAAGCAGTATCGCGATGATGTCATCTGCTATCCGGTTCCTTTCGACAAGCTCACGGCTGCGGTCTGTCCTGAGGCCAAGCTGCGCAAACTAGTGCGCAACATGATCTATGTGGGCGTGGTGGCGCAGTTGCTCGCTATAGATCTCACTGAGGTCGAGAAGGCCGTGCGGCGCCAATTCGCCAAGAAGCAGAAGGCCGCCGATCTGAACTGGGGAGCCATCAAGGCCGGCTTTGATTTCGCGGTCAGTTCCTTGACCAAGCAAGATCCTCTGCTGCTCGAGCCCATGCATGCGACTGAGGGCAAGATCATCATCGATGGGAACGCGGCTGCCGCCCTGGGCGCGATGTTCGCCGGGGTCACGGTGGTGACTTGGTATCCCATTACTCCTTCCTCTTCGGTGGTGGAAAGTCTCATCGATTACATGAAGAAATACCGGGTCGAGGAGGATGGCAAGGCGACTTTCGCGATCGTTCAGGCGGAAGACGAACTCGCCGCGATTGGCATGGTGCTGGGCGCCGGCTGGGCGGGCGCACGGTCTATGACCTCCACTTCCGGTCCAGGCATTTCCCTGATGGCGGAGTTTGCCGGCCTCGGGTATTTTGCGGAGCTACCCGGGGTCATCTTCGACATTCAGCGGGTCGGTCCTTCCACCGGTATGCCGACGCGCACCATGCAGGGCGACTTGCTGTCGATTGCCTACCTTTCCCACGGTGACACCAAGCACGTCATGCTGCTCCCCGCTTCCGTCACCGAGTGCTATCAATTCGCGATGGAGGCTTTCGACCTCACCGAACAATTGCAGACTCCCGTCTTTGTTCTGTCCGACCTCGATATCGGCATGAACAACTGGATGTCGGACCCGTTTGTCTATCCTGAGAAGCCGTTTGAAGCGGGGCAAGGTTCTTTCCCGCGAAGATCTGGATCGGCTGGGCGGATTCGAACGTTATAAAGACGTGGATGGAGACGCGATACCATACCGCACCCTGCCCGGGAACCGACCATCCCAAGGCGGCCTACTTTACCCGTGGCAGCGGCCACAACGAGAAGGCGCTTTATACCGAGCGGCCGGATGAGTATCAGAACCTGATGGAGCGCCTGGACAGGAAGTTCGAGAACGCGCGGACCCTGGTGCCTCCCCCGGAATTGGTGCAGACAGGTAAATCCAATATTGGACTCATTGCCTTCGGCAGCTCTGATTTCGCAGTGCGCGAGAGCCGCGATCAGCTGAGAAAGGAGTACGGGCTCGAAACCGACTATATGCGCTTGCGGGCCTTTCCCTTTTCGCCCGAAGTACATGCCTTTGTGGCCGCCCATCCACGGGTTTACGTGATCGAGCAGAACCGCGACGGACAAATGTTCAGCCTGCTCAAACTCGACCTGCCTGCTACCGAGGTCATCAAACTGAGAAGCATCCGCCACTTTGACGGCTTGCCACTCGACGCGCGCACCGTGACCGACAAGCTGGTCCTCCAGGAGGAGATTTAATGGCGACGACTGTAAGCAATCCACCGGTAGCTCCCGGTCCCAAGAAGAACCGCCTGGGTCTGCAGGTGTTGGATTACCGCGGGGGCAAGACTACCCTTTGCGCCGGTTGCGGACACAACGCCATTTCCGAGCGCATCGTCGATGCCATGTACGAGATGGGGGTCCAGCCCGAACGGGTGATGAAGCTCTCTGGCATCGGCTGCTCCTCGAAAACGCCGGCCTATTTCATGAGCAGAGCCCACAGCTTCAATGCCGTACACGGCCGCATGCCGTCGGTCGCCACCGGAGCGCTCCTGGCCAACCACACCATGGTGGGGCTTGGCGTCAGCGGCGACGGGGACACGGCTTCCATCGGCTTCGGCCAGTTCGCTCACCTCATGCGGCGCAATCTCCCGTTGATCTATATCATTGAGGACAATGGTGTTTACGGTCTCACCAAGGGTCAGTTCTCGGCTACCGCCGATCTTGGTTCGACGCTCAAAACCGGGGTCGTCAACGACCTGCCGCCTATTGACACCTGTGTAATGGCGGTTGAGCTGGGCGCGACCTTTGTCGGCCGCTCCTTCTCGGGGGATAAAAAGCAGCTGCTGGCTATGCTCAAGGCGGCGATCGCCCATCGCGGCACGGTCATGCTCGACGTCATTTCACCCTGCGTCACGTTCAACGACCATGAGGGTTCGACCAAGAGCTACAAGTATGTGCAGGAGCACGAAGAGGCGGTGAACGAGATTGGTTTTGTCCCGTCGTTCGAAGACATCTCGATCGATTACGACCCGGGCACAACCTATGACGTGGAAATGCACGACGGATCCCACATGCGGTTGCGCAAGCTCCACCAGGACTATGACCCGACCAATCGGATTGACGCGGTGACCACCCTGATGCAGGCGCATCAGCAGGGCGAGGTTTTAACCGGCGTCTTCTACGTCGATACCACCAAGCCCAGTTTCACCGACATGCTGAATCTGGTGGACGAACCGCTCGCCACTCTCCCCGAGTCGCGCGTTCGCCCCTCGCGCCAGGTGCTCGACCAGATCATGCAGAGGCTTCAGTAGTCCCGTAGAACCAAACAGGTTGCGGAAAAACTCGGTTTTAGGGTAGGCCGGGATTTATCCCCGGCGCAAACGCAATGGAATGATCGTGGGCTTTACAGGCTGCGCCAATGCAATGGAATCATCGTGGGCTTTACAGGCTGCGGCAATGCAATGGAATCATCGTGGGCCTTTACAGGCTGCGGCAATGCAATGGAATCATCGTGGGCCTTTACAGGCTGCGGAAAAACTTATGCTTTGTATCAGGGCACGACTTTAGTCGTGCCGTAAGTGATTGAAAATACGTCGGGCTTTAGCCCCTGAGGTTCGGCTTTCATACCCAACGGCGACTTTTTCCGCAGCCTGCAAAAGCCTCCAGGTAAATTTGACATCAAGTTACCTGGGGGCAGTGTCTTTTGGACAAAATGGGTACTAATTGATGCAGCAATAATTGTTCACCTAATCCCCTAAAAGTTGTATCATCAGCTCGTTTATCCAAACAGAGCAAGGGGATAGGATGCGTAAGAATTTCCTACGAGGGATTTATCTGTCGGTCGTGGCGGTAAGCACTCTGGCGCTGGCCAGCGATCATCTAGTCGTCCCCAAGATTGCTCCTGAGATAACCAAAATGGATGTCTGGGTCGGGACCTGGGAGTCCGAGACCCAGGTGATGACGACGCCCTACAGCGAAGCCGCCTCCGTGACCTCTGAGATGACCTGCAACTGGTCGCCCCATCATGGCTTTATCCTTTGCGACCACCTGATGAATGGCCCCACCGGCGTCAGCAACAGTTTGTCCGTTTATACCTATGACGAGGCCGCCAAAACCTACAAATTCTTCGGGGTCGACAAAGACGCGTCGCCGCGGGAAGTACCGATGCAGGTCAAGGGGAACATCTGGAGCTTCGGCACCGAGGTGCAGAACCAGGACAAGACCATCATGTTCCTGACCAATGACGAGTTCCTTTCCGATAAGGTCATGCACTTCCGGACCGAGTTCAGCGAAGACAACGGCCGGAACTGGAAAGAACTGAACCAGGGGCAGCTCACCAAAATCGGCTAGCCCAAAATCGGATAGCCCAAAGTCGGCTAGCCCAAAATCGGATAGCCCAAAGTCGGATAGTTAGACGAAGTCGATCTCAAACACATAGCCGCTGTTAGGGCTGTGGGTGAGATCGAAGCCCGGCGGTCCAACTCCCGCATCGCAACTGATCAGGGCGCCGTTGTGCATAGCCAGGCCGTGCGGGTCGGCCGATCCCTCGATAAATTCCGCCGTCTCCAACGCTTGCCCGGTTGCTGCGTCGTATTTGACCAGGCCCGGTGTGGTGGTGTGGGTGAGCTTTCCGTCCTGCTCGACGTAGCGATCCACATCGGAGGTGCCCGTCACCATCCAGATGGATCCGTTATCCCAGGCGATCCCGTGCCAGCGCGCAGTGGTGATGGGGATCATGAATTCCGGTTCCCAGGTCTTTGGGTCGACCCGAAGGATGCCGCGGAGACGGTTGGCCACAATCCACAGTTTCCCTTCATGCCACATCAGGCCGTGGCAACCTCCTCCATTGTCGGCTGGACCTAGCGGGATCTGCCGGTGGGAGACCGTTTTGGAATTCATGTCGGTCTGATAGATGCCTTCCGGACCGCCGTTGGCGCCCATCCAGATACAGCCATCGCCGTAGGCCATGCCGCTGGTGTTGCAGGATTCGGAAAGCACCGTCTTGAGCAGTTTGCCGTTCCAGTCCAGCAGCCAGCAGGCTTCCGGCGAGCGCTTGGCGTCTTTGCCGTAATTCTGCGCCTTCTGCTCCGCGACCCATAGACCCTCCGGCGCGATGGCCACCGCATTGGGAAAGCCTGGCGGAGCTTTGAAGAGGGGCTTGGTCTTGACCTTGCGATGCGGCAGCTCACGTTTCGGTGGTGGAGGCGCCGCGTCCAGATGCTGTGATTGACCTTGCCCCCACGCAATGTTGGTCATCAGACCGGCGCTCAGGCCGAGACCCGAGATTAGAAATTCTCTTCTCCTTATGTCCATTTCTGTCCTCTCGTTATTGGCCATCGGGTAAGGCGAAGACATAAAGCTGTTGGCCGCTATCCGGGCGATGCACTTCGGTCAGGATCACGTTGGGCATGTTTTCCGGGCTTCCGCCGCCCAGGCCGGTGGTGACTGCAATATACTGCTTGCCGTCGATGCTGAACGAGACTGGATAACCCTGCACCGTAGTGCCGAGCTGGGTCTCCCACAAAACCTTTCCGCTGTTTGCATCTACTGCTTTAAACGCACGGTCGTAGTCTCCGACAAAGGCGATCCCGCCGGCGGTCGAAAGAACGGCCGTCAGGAAGGGCGCCCTCTGTTGGAAGGACCAGACCTCCTTCATCGTCCTGGTGTCGTAAGCAGCGAGCTTGCCCATGTTGCCATTGGTGCCCGGCATCTCATAGACCCGCACTGCGGCGGCGACACCGCCCGATCCTGTTTTCCTCTCGACATCGTGTCCGTTCAGTTCGTTGCAGCTCTGGGATAGCGGAATGATGAGCAGGTCGTTGGGCGCATAGTAGCTCATCGCCTGCCAGTTGTGGCCGCCCTCCGCGCTGGGGCATGATTGAATCCACTCATTCGTCTTGGCGTTGGCGATGTCGTCGCGATACGTCGGCACACCGGTTTTCGAGTCGATGCTGGAGAAGACATTCTGCAGTACGGTTTCTTTGTAATCGAGAAACTTGCCATTTGTCCGGTCCAGTTTCCATAGGATGCCGGCCTTACCGATCGTCATGATCGTCTTCTGCGTGCCATGCGCACTGGCATGATCGATCAGAACGCGCTCGAAGACCTCGTCGAGATCCAGCGATTCACCGGGCGAGTGGCTGTGATACCACTTCAGCTTGCCCGTATCAGGATCGAGTGCGACCGTGGAGCTGGAATAGAGCGCGGCCCCGTTCGCGGTGCCGCGGCTTGCCCGCATCCAGGGCTTGGCCTGGGCTACACCCCAGTAGGTGAGATTGAGTTCGGGATCGTAGGTGCCTGCGATCCAGGTCTCGCCGCCCGCGCGGTACACGTCGTCCAGTCCGTTCCAGGTGTCGCCACCCGGAGTGGATTTGAGGGCGACGGTGGTGAAACGCCAATCCTGCGCGCCGGTCTCGGCGTCGAATGCGGTGATGGCGCACTTGTCAGTTCCATAAGCACTGCAGCCAGTAAGGCCGGCCAGCACCTTACCGTGAATGACCATCACGCCGCCGGTCTGGTTGTGTCCCTTGCTGCCAATCGCCACCTTCCAGGCGAGTTTGCCGCTGCGCGCGTCCAGCGCGACGAGATGTGCATCAGTGGTAGCTACAAATACTTTTTCCTGGTACAGAGCGAGGCTGCGATTGCCGCCGTAGAGATAGGGAGATCTTGGTCCGATGCGGTTTTCCCAGATCAACTTGCCGCTTTTGGCGTCGAGCGCCTGCACCATGTTGTCGGTGTTGGACAGGAACATGATGCCGTCATGCACGATGGGCGTCACTTCATTGGCGCCGCCCTCATTCATCGCCCAGGCCCATTTGAGCTGCAGGTTTTTCACGTTGGCCACGTTGACCTGCTTAAGCGGGCTGAAGCTCCAACCGTGATAATTGCGGCGAAACATAAGCCAATCGCTATCCGGTGGATGATTCAGCATTGCGTCCGTCACCGGAGAGTAGTCTGCTACCTGTCCAGCAACAGTGAGACCAGTCCGCATCGGTGGCGGCGTCTCTCCTCGCCGGGCGAGACCGCCCGGCATCTGGCCGTTGGCAACGTTGCCGATCCTCACCTCGGTATCTGCAGTAAATGGTTTGCCGCCCGCAGTGGCTCCATTGGCCTCGAGGAGGAAAGCCACGATGTCCTGATAAGTCTGGTCGCTCAGGCTTCCACCCTTGCCCAGAGGCATGGCCGCATGGAGATAGTCGTAGAGTTCCCGTGTCGAGCGGTCACCCCAGGACTTGAGAAAGTTGCCACCAGCCAGGGATGGCGCTTCGCCGCCGCCGGCCAGGTTTTCGTGATGACAGGCGGCGCAAGCGGCGGAGTAATCGGTATGACCTTGTGCAGCTTGCCCCGCCGTGAAAGGGCCAGTATCCTGCTGGGCGGCCGCGCTGCAAGTCCATAGGGCAAGGGCGCTCGCCGCCAACGCAAACCTTCTTGGCATGTTTCTCTCGCGCTGATCAGCGTAACTCATGGGCCAGGCATACAGCGGAAAAGTTTGTGGACGAAGGGCACGGCTTCAGCGTCAGCCGTGCCTCTCTCTACCCGTAACAAATGACGGGTGCCCCATATCTGCCCGGTTTTGGCAGATGTGGGATTCCACGGACCTCAACCGCTGACTGTGCAGGGTGTAGAGGATCATGGACCTCGGGATCCGTTGCAGCAGAGATGTGGGCGGTCTAGCGCAGTGGAATCCCACATCTGCCAAAACCGGGCAGATATGGGGCACCCTTCACTCGTTTACGGTTAGAGATCTCGCCATGGCAATTATCGGTTGTCGCGAAATCTGTGAGAAATTCAGGCTAACCCCCATTTAAGTGCCCGTGAAGGCGTGATCCTGTACAAGTCGATCCACAGGCTGAGAGCGAGCTCGTTCGGTCTTTTTCCTCTGTTGCCGCGTGGCTGGGAGGGCTAAGTATGCACATGGAAGAATTCCCGTCGACGAAGGGCACGGCTCAGCCGTGCCGTAAAAGCCGTCTAGATAGTCGGCTTTAGCCGCTGAGGTACGGCTCTTCGGGACTTGTAGGTCGGAATCGTACTCTTCAACATCTATCGATCTGTACGCCCGAAGAAGCTCTTCACGCCCTCATGAAACGCCTCGGAAACTGAGAGGGTTGCTACCCTTCGCCCTCCGTGAAGTTTCGATCTTTTAGGACTACGCCCGCATTTACGGATGCAAAGCCGCATTGGTATCTCGCCGCGCCTCGTGCAGCGTCTCGAAGAAGCGGACGACCGCTTCGAGATCGCCCTCGGGCAGCGTTGCCAGCAGGCGGCGGGTCTCGTTTTCTACTCCTTCATACATTGCGGCAACTTTGCGCAAGCGAGCAGGGATAAGCACGATCAGCAAGCTCCGCCTGTCTTCAGGGTTGGGCTCGCGGCGGACATAACCGGCGTTCTCCAGCCTGTCGAGCGCAACCGTGATGCCGCCGCTGCTTAGGCCCGTCCATTTGCCCAGGCGGCTGGGCGTGGAGGGTCCATACAGTTGCAGCATGTGCAGCATCTGCATGTCAGTCAGGCCAAGGCCGGCCTTTTCCGCGGCCTGCGTATTGAAGAAGATCGCTGCGGCAATGAATTTGCGAATTTCGAGCACCACGCGATCAGCGGTGGTAACCGGTGCCGGCACCCTGCTGAGGTCAGGTTTCACGCCGCGAGCTTTAGCCTTCATGAGGGTAGACATGGGAACTCTCTTATGGTTGACTATACATGTATCTTATTATATAAGATACATAGAGGATATCGAAATGACAGCAACAGTCAAAGCTTACAAGGGAATGGGCATGGAAGGCAGCACGGCGCGTTGGTACGACCGCACCACGCGCAAAGGCATGCCGGAAATCAAGGAGCTGGCCCTGCGGATCGCGGCGGCAATTCCTCCCCATGCCCAGGTGCTCGAGGTAGCGCCAGGGCCGGGCTTTCTCTCGATCGAGCTGGCCAAACGTGGACTGCCGGTACGCGCAGTCGATATCAGTCACACCTTTGTCGAGATCGCCCGCCGCAACGCCGCTGCCGAGGGTGTAGAGGCGCTGTTCGAACTGGGCAACGCCGCGGCTCTGCTGGTAGAGGATGCAAGCGTAGATTTCGTAGTGTGCCGCGCGGCCTTCAAAAACTTCGCCGAGCCGGTAAAGGCGCTGGCGGAAATGCGCCGCGTTCTCCGGCCCGGCGGCCAGGTGCTGCTCATCGATATGCGCCGCGACACCAAGCTCTCAGAAGTGAAGCGCTATGTGAGCGGCCTGGGGGTAAGCCGGCTCAACCGTTGGTTTATGATGTTTGTCTTTCGCAACATGTTGATCAAACGAGCCTATCCGATGGCGGAGATCCGCCGCATGGCCTTGGAAGCAGGTTGGATCGAGCCACGGATCGATCCCTCGCAAATGGGATTCGAAGCCTGGATGACGAAATAGGGAAGAACGAGTGTCGCTCCCGAGTCAAAAGAGGATGGAAGGCAGCCAGGCACCCCCCGGCGTGTTGTAAAGCCCGACGCTCATCAACGTCAGCGGCTGGACGATACGCAAACCATTCGCCAGGCACCAACGCAGTAGAGCGCTGTTTCTCGATGGCACGAGAATTCCAGGACCAGCGAAGGATTCCGCCGACACGATGAGCGATTGCATATCCGTGTTGGTCTCTGCTGTTGCGTGGCCGAAGAAAGCGAGGGCGCTCGCGTATCCGGTGATGCGGCCCTCGCGTTCCACCACGGCGGCCGTATTGTGCTCGATGGCTTGTGCCAATTCGGTGCCTCGATCAAATCCGTGCACCCGCCGGGAGAGTGCATTACACGCGTCCAAATCCGTAGCTTGTGCCGGTCGAACCACGCATCCGGTCATACTCCGTTCGCGGGTCCGTCCCTGGAGGCAGGAAAGGGGCTCTCGCACATCGAAGCCCAGGCTGGTGTAAAGCGAGAGCGAGCGATTGTGAAATGCAGCCTGCACCAGCCGCATTCCAGCGGCGTGGCGCCCGTTGGCTCGATCCATCACCGCCTGCATCAGCTTCCGCCCAATGCCCGCGTGTTGGGCGCCGGGGTCAACGGTAATCGGGCCGACGCCTGCGATCATGGAGCGTTCGTCGAGGCAATTGCTTCCCACGATGCGCCCTGCGGCTTCCGCCACTACGCAGTAGAAGCCAGGGCTGGTAAACATCGTCGAGAGCAAGCCGGTGGGCCGCTCCGGTCCAGGAAAATCGCAGGGAAATCCGTGAGCCTCATTGATTTTGAAGAAGGCATCGTAGCAAATCTGACCGCAGACCGAACCGTCTTCCAGCCTGGCGGCGCGAATCACCACATCCGGCTGCGATTTCGGCGACATAAATCAAACCTCATTTTTCGGAGAAAGGATATCAGCTGACCTGCGATCCGGGTGACCAGGTCTCCTTCGGATGAAGCACAAGAGAGGCGCAGGGCCCCTGGGTGAGCGTACTCATCCATCTGACGGAACAGTCTCGCTAAACACGGTCGAGGTTGGTGTAAACGTCCCCGATATTCGCGTTGACATCCTCCTGCAGCGGAGGCATCTTGCCGAAATGCGCGTTGCTCTGCTCGCTGGTTCGCACCAGAAATTCTTTGTACCCGTTTGACTGGAGAGACTTGAGCGAGGCCACGGTGAAACGATGTTGCATCTCGGTCAGGCTTAGGCCCTCCTTCTTGCCCTCCACGACCTTCTCCGTCAATTCCTCGATATAGTTTCGCTGGTTGGTCATCACCGTGCGATTCGTCTGCAGCGGGCCATGGCCGCCCATCAGGTACTGGAAATCGTCACGGCCGACGGTGTCGATCGTGCGTGGCCAGGCACGTGGAAAGCCGTCCGCAATATTGGGCAAAAAGCCATGGATCGCGTCGCCAGTGGCGATCGCGCGCTGCTGCGGGCAAAAGACGAAGACGTCTCCAGCGGTATGGGAATGCCCATGAAAATCGATGTGCAAATCAAACGCCGGATCCCGCAGCAAGTACGACGTATCGAAGGTGATGGTCGGCAACTCCAGGGTGTAGTCTTTGAGTTCGGTCTCGTATGCCTTCATCTGCGCGATCTGGTCCGCGCAAAAAGTTTTTTCGGCAGCCACGGTGGAGCGTGCGGCCCGATCGCGCAGTGCGTCGATCTGTTGCGGTACTGCTCCCACTGAAGCCTTCATTCTGGCGACTGCCAGGTCCGACATAAGCTGCTTGGTGGCCGAACTCGCGATGAAGTCGACTTTTCCGCCGGTCAGGCGATAGGCATGATCACCCTGAGTATGGTCCCAGTGAAAGTGTGTGTTGACAACGTAACGAACCGGTTTTTCGGTGATCTCCCCCTTGATCTGATGAATGAGAGAAGCCGCGGCCGAGGGCTTGGAGTGCGCATCGACCACGACCACATCTTTTGACCGAACGAAGATGGCGGCATTGCAATTCAACAAGGCCTGGGGACGCGCATGAGCGAAGTAAATGCCGTTTGCGACCTTTTGCAGGTCGAACAGCTTGGCATCGGAAGCGGGAGCCGCTGCGCGTGCCCACGCTGCGCGATGGTAAGCCAGTTCCAGAAGCGAGGCGCCGGTCAAGGCGCCCCCCATCAGTACACGAAGGAAGTCGCGGCGCGAGGTATGCCCGCCGCCGGCGGCAACATGATTGCGCGGGTGGGCGCGCTCTGGTGGATGCTGGTGATGATGCGCATGCGAGTGGTCGTGTGAATGATGGATACTGCGCTTCTCAGTTGAATCGGGCAATGCCCCTCCTGTCGATTACGCCATGCCAATCCTAGGCAGCAATATTACCCCAAAAGGCTGCTCACTTGGCTCCGCACTCCTAGCACCGACAAGCGACAATGACTCCACGTGAACCGGCTGAGGCGTGGATTGCTGAGACTCAGTCCGACGTCGCAGGCTACTGCGGTCCACCTATGGAAGAATGCCGGACCAACCGCCGGATCTTGGAGGTGGGCGCGGAAAGAACCTCTGAATGATTGACTCGCCCTGTCGGCGCCAACTGAAATTCAGTAAGCGTCACGCTGGATCGCCTCGATGGCGGGAGAGAACTTGGAAGACGAATTGATGTCGTTCGTGTGCAGCTCACTAACTCGTATCAATAGAGTTATGTCGAACGGAAACCTCATTCGAGTGATTCACCAGAATGCCGGTTTGAGGACTAGCCTTCCTCTTCAGCTATCGGACGATAAGAGGCAAGTGCGATGGGTTATTCGTCCTTGAGAGAGGCTATCGGGTCCAGAGCAGCGGCTCGCCGGGCCGGCAGATAGCTTGCCCCCAGTGCGACCGCCGCCAAAACCGCAGCTGCTATTGCCAGGGTCAGTGGGTCACGCGGCTTCAACCCGAACAGCAGCGCGCTCGCCGCGCTTGCGGCAGCGAGGGACAACCCCGCGCCCACAGCCAGACCCGCCACCAGCAGCGTCGCTGCCTTTCGGAGAATCATTGCCGTCACATCCGCGCGCAACGCACCCAGCGCCATGCGAATGCCGATCTCGCTCGTCCGCTCCGCCACCGTGTACGACATTACTCCGTAGAGCCCGATCATCGCCAGCGCGACCGCGAGCGCGCCGAAAAATCCCGAGAGCGTCGCCAGCAGCCGCTCAGCCAGCAGCGACTGCCGGATTTGATCCTGCAGCCCTTCGAAGTCGAAGCTGATTCCTGAGCTCAACTCATGCACTGTGCGTCGGATCGACGTCTCCACCGTCTCCATCGGCAGCTTCGAACGGACCAGCACCTGCATTGAGGGGTCCGCGTCCTTGTCCTGCCTGATGTCAAGATACGCAATCGCCACAACTGGCCGCCGGATACGATTGTATTTCGTGCCCTTCACTAGACCGACAATCTCGTTCACTTCCTCCGGACTCGTCGGAGTCGCCTCCCGGCGGAACCTCATGCCGATGGGATTCTCACCCAGCCCCAGCACGCGCGCGAACGCCTCGTTGACAATCGCCACGCGCGGCGACTGGGTAGTGTCGCCCTGGTTGAAGTCGCGTCCGGCCAGCATTGGAATGCCCAGCGTTTGGAAATACTGCGGACTGACAGAGCTGAATTTCGAATCCTGCCGCTGCGTCGCATCGTGGCCGTCAATCCACACCGTGTTGCTCCAGCCGTTGCCGCTCAGCGGAACGATATTCGTGTCGGCTGCAGCTTCCACGCCAGGAATGGCTCGTATCCTGTCGAGTAGTTCCCGCTGCAACACTCCGCGCTTCTCCACCGGAATCTGCAGGCGCACAAAGTCCAACCTGGCGATCAGCACGCCCTTTGCCTGAAACCCAGGATCATCCGTCAGCAGATTGCGCAGGCTCTCGGTGAACAACAGCGCACCGAACAGCAGCACCAGCGACAGCGCCACCTGTGATACCACCAGCGCGCCGCGAAATCCCAGCCGCCCGCGGCTCGTCGTCATGCCGTGGCCGCCCGTCTTCATCGCTGCGCCGGGAGCGGTGCGCGATGCACGCAGCGCCGGAGCAAGCCCGAACAGCACGCAAGTCACCAGCGATACTGCGAGCAGAAACGCGAACAGCCGCCAATCCTGTTTGATGTCCAGAGAGATCGAATCGTGCCCGTTATTGAGAAACGCCACCAATCCCCGGCTCAGCGTGCGCGCCAGCACTCCACCGGCCACCGCACCCGCCAGCGACAGCAGCAGGCTTTCTGACAACACCTGGCGGATCAACCTCCATCGCCCCGCGCCGATCGCCAGCCGCACCGCCATCTCCCGCTCACGCACGCTGGTCCGTGCCAGCATCAGGCTGGCCAGGTTCGCGCAGGTAATCAGCAGCACCAGCCCGGAGATCGCCAGCAAAATCTGCAGCGGATCTGAATACGTTTCACGCAGCATCGAGACACCGGCCGCCGAAGGTGCGGCCGTCAGCTTCAGCGCGAGATAGTCCTTCACGCTCTCGACCGGATAGTCTGGCCGCAGCGTCGCCGCAAAAATCGCGGGCGAGACCGCTCCAAGGTGCGCTGCCACTCGTTCAACCGGCCACGAAGGATCGCGCCTTCCGATCACCGAGAGCCACCACTGAGTACTCGAATCCAGCCTATTCCTTGTTTCCAGAAATGGCTGCGAACACACCGGCAATGCTACGTCGAAGCTCTGCCCTACATCCACGCCGAAGAAGCTCGCCGGGGTCACGCCGATTACCTCTACCGGTTTGTCGTTGAGCATCAGCTTGCGGCCCAGCGCCGGCCCGCCGCCGTACTCCTGCTGCCAGAAGCCATAGCTGATCACCGCGCCCGGCAACCCGCACCCGCGGCGGTCGTCTTCCGCGGTAAACACCCGACCCTGGATTGGCCTAACCCCGAGCACGCGGAAGAAGTTGCCACTCACCCATAGCCCATTCGCAAAGCGCGCGTCACCGCCCGAGTCGCGGCTGAAACCGGTATCAGTCCATGCGGCAATCTCCGAGAAGCCCTGATGGTCCTCGCGCAGCTTCTCCCAGATCGGGTTCGTCACCACCGGATATGCGCTGGAAACGCTCCCGCGCGCTTTATCCATATCGACAACCCGCACCTCGGCCAGTTCCTGCGGATTCTCGACCGGTAGCGCCTGCAGCAGAACGGCATTCAGAAGCTCGAAAATCGCCGTGTTCGCGCCGATGCCCAGCGCCAGCGTCGCAATTGCCGCGATCGTGAACCCCGGAGACTTCAGCAGCCGCCGCAGCGCGTATTTCAAATCCTGCACCGTGCCCTCGAGCCTCTCCCAGCCCCAAGTCTTACGCGTCACGTCCTTCACCAGCGGCACGTTGCCGAACTCCTTCGCCGCCGCCGCCCGAGCCTCCACCGGGGTCTCGCCACGCTCCACGCGGTCGCGCACAGCCATCCGCAGATGCGCCTCAATCTCCTCATCGAGATCGCGCCTACGCCGTGCGAAGAACCGCCACCAGCTCATGGCTCACCACTCTCCAGCTCGCCGCTCATAATCGCGCCAATCGCCGCAACCATCTGCTGCCAGCGGCCGTGATCGGACGCAAGTTGCTTCTTCCCGGTCGCGGTCATGCGGTAGTACTTCGCCCGCTGGTTACTCTCCGTCAGCTTCCACTCCGACCGCACCCACCCCTGCCGCTCCAGCCGGTGCAGCGCGGGATACAGCGACCCTGTCTCCACTTGCAGAACTTCGCCTGATCTGATGCGAATCGCCTGGCTGATGCCGTATCCGTGCTGCGGGCCCCACTGCAGTGTCTGCAGAATCAGCATGTCGAGCGTGCCCTGAAGCAACTCGACCCGGTTCTGATATGGATTCCGCTTTTCCCTGGTTGCGGTCATAGATGTAGTCACTCTACTCCCATATGCAGTAGAGTGTCTACAGCCAACCGGTCCGGACTCCTTTCTCGGTTGACGGTAAAAATCGCCAATGGACCATCGAGCGGTCCAGGCCCTCAAGGTTCTCGGTTCGCGGCGAATGACAGTCAAATCCGGAAGTGATCGCGCTGCGATCTATTGGCCATTGACATTCTATCCATAGAATATCTATGGTTATGCGATATGGCCAACAAGCCCGACCTCCTGCCCGGAACCCTCGATATGCTGATCCTGAAGACGCTCGCCCGAGCGCCATTGCACGGCTACGGCGTCGCGCTCTCCATCAAGCGTCTATCCGACGATGTGCTGACGGTAGAAGAAGGCTCGCTTTATCCGGCGCTCCAACGCTTGCTATTGCAGGGCTGGGTGAAGGCGGAATGGAAGATGACGGAGACAAAACGGAGAGCCCGTTTTTACACTCTGACCGCCGCGGGGCGCAGGCAATTGGGCATCGAGTTGTCGCAATATGAACAGATGATCGCGGCCATTGGGCGCGTCTTGAGCGACCCGAAGGAGGCTTAGATGAGTACGTTCGTCCAGTTAATGAAGAAGCTGTGGATTCTCTTGTGGCGCAGGAAGTTCCTCAACGAACTGGATGAAGAAATGGCGTTTCATTGCGCCCAGGCGGCCCAGGAGTTTATCGCCGGCGGGATGACTCCCCAGGCCGCGCGTGACGCAGCGATGCGGCAGTTTGGCAATGTGACGAAGTTGAAGGAGCAAAGCCACCAGACGGTGGCGTTTCGAATGGAGACGGTGGTGCAGGACCTTCGATTTGCAATCCGCCAGATGCTTCGCTCCCCAGGCTTTGCCGTCACCGCCGTAACCACCCTCGCGCTTGGCATTGCTGCCAACGTTATCGTTTTCGGCGTCCTCCAGGCCCTCGTCCTGCGGCCTCTTGACGTACCCAACCCCGACAGAGTCGTGTCCCTTCAGCCCGGCTCAAATGGCACGAACTTCTCCTACCTGGATGTCCGCGACATCCGTGATCAAAACTCCGTCTTCTCCGCCGTCGCAGCCGACCGCGTCATGGATTTCGGGCTCGATGCCAATGGCGCCACCCACCCCATCTGGGGTTATGAGGTCAGTGGTCAGTACTTTGAAGTTGTCAGCATCAAACCGTTGCTTGGCCGTCTCCTCACGCGCGCCGATGACGATCATCCCGGCGCGGCTGAAGTCGCCGTTTTCTCATGGGCCGCGTGGAAGAACTACTTCAACAGTGACCCTGCCATCGTCGGCAAGACTGTCCATCTCAACAAGCTTCCATACACGGTCATCGGTGTCACTCCTCCAGGCTTTTACGGCACCGAGAAATTCCTCCAGCCGCAGGTGTTCGTCCCCATGTCCAACGAGGCGGAGATCGAAAAATTCAACTGGCTCGACGGGCGTCAGAACCACAATGTCTGGGCCATTGCCCGCATCAAGGAGGGTATCAACCTTCCGCAAGTGCAGGCTGATCTCAAGACCGTTGCTGCCCGGATCACAAAGCAGTTTCCCAAGGAGGAAGCGGGTCTATCCATCAGGGTAGTGCGGCCCGGTCTGCTTGGCGATACATTTGGAGCGCCCGCGCGCGCTTTCCTTGCCGGAATCATGGCCCTCGCCGGGATCGTTCTCCTGGCAGCGTGCGCGAATCTCGGCGGTCTCTTCGCCGCCCGTACTGCTGATCGCGCCCGTGAACTAGCGATCCGCATGGCGATCGGGTCCAGCCGCTTGCGCATCCTTCGCCAGGTTCTGACCGAAGCATTTCTACTTGCCCTGCTCGCCGGCGTCGCCGCCTCTGCGCTTGGCTGGGCCGCGCTCTCCGGCCTCGCCGCCTGGCGCCCGCCGACCGATCTCCCCATTCAGTTCGCTGTTCTGCCGCAGCCCTCATTGATCCTGGCTGCCGGCCTCTTCTCCTTTGTTGCCGCCGTGCTGTTCGGCATGATGCCACTGCGTCAAATCTTGAAAGCGGATCCAAACGACGCTATCAAGAGTGGTGTTGGTCAATCCAGCGCCGGCCGCCGCTGGGCGCTCCGTGATATCCTCCTCGCCGCCCAGATCGCTCTCTGCTGCGTCACTGTCACCGCCGCCTTCGTCGCTCTGCGAGGTCTGGGGAAATCGCTCAACATGGAACTTGGTTTTCAACCTGCGAATGCAGTGCGAGCTCAATTCGAACTGGCACAAGCCGGCTACTCGAAAGAAAGTGCCGCATCCTTTCAACGCCGGCTACTCGCTGCGGCCTCTCAGCTTCCAGGCGTGGAGGCCATTGGCTACGCGAACTCTACTCCTCTTGCCATCGATCAGTCCGGGACGGCCGTCTTTTCCCCCGAGACAACGGACATGCGCTTCGTCAATGCTGCCTTTGGAGCACCTTATTACAGCGTCTCCCCGGGCTATCTCGCAGCCGCCGGTACGCCGCTCGTCTCCGGCCGGGACATCAGCTTCGCCGACACCGCAAAGAGTCCCCCCGTCGCCATCGTCAACCATGAATTCGCACGGCGTCTTTTCCACGCTGACCATGTCATTGGCCGCTACTTCAAGAATCTGTCCGGTCACCCCATTCAGATTGTGGGCGTCGTGGCGAACGGCAAATACGAAACCCTCAACGAAGATCCGAAGCCAGCCATATTCTTTCCCATTGCGCAGGAAGGGAACACCTCAACCACGCTCATAGTTCGTACCCATCCCGATCGTACCGGCGTAACCGGCCGCGAAATGGCGGCTGCCATTCGCAAAACAATCCTCGATCTCGACCCCGCGATCCCTATCCAGGATTCAAGCGTCTGGAGCAGCCAACTCGGCCTGCAGCTTTTTCCCGCCCAGGTGGCAACCGTGGCTCTCAGTCTTTTCGGTGCATTCGGACTTCTGCTCTCGATCACCGGCACGTTCGGCCTTGCCTCTTACTCTGTCACCAAACGTCTTCGCGAGCTAAGCATCCGTGTAGCGTTGGGTGCTCAGGCCAAGCAGATTCTCGCTGCGGCTCTCGGACGCATGCTCATGCTGCTCAGCATAGGATCAATGATCGGATTAATACTGGGCGCTGCAGCTAGCCGCCTCCTATCCGCTGTTGTCTACCAGGCCTCCGCACTCGATCCCATCGTCCTTTGTGCCGTTGCATTGACCATGCTTCTGACGGGACTGGTCTCCATTGTGAACCCTGTTCGCCGTGCCCTGCATATCGACCCGGCCGGCGTCCTCCGCGAGCAATAGACATCAGCCAAACAGGCCGCGACCGGCAGCACACTCTCATTTCCCATGATGCGGTTATGGAACGAGAGCGGCATCTTGTTCCACAAATTGCCGCTAAATCGCGACCTCATTTGTCACCAGGGAGGGTCCGGTCACCAAAGGCTCACTTCGCAGGAGTGACGACGATCTACGGAATCTTGATTGCCGTGGAGTGGGTTGTCAGATGGTGGTCTACGGAATCAGTGACCACTTCACGAATGCGATAGACCCCCGGCTTCAGTTCAAGCTTCGCGCTGGCGTTTACACCGTCCTTGAAAAGGCCCGGCAAATCTCCATCGAGAAGGCTTAAATGAGCAACCCTTCGCTGGGCCATAACTAAATCGTCTTTCTGATCGAAAACAGCAAACACGAACGTCACCGTATTGAGGTTGTGATTGCCTTCTTTCTGAAAATGAAGAGGCTTGGCGTCCAGGTGCGTGAAGATGGAAAGCTCGCGCATCCCGCCTGGCGCTTCTGAAAGCTTCCCGCCTAACCCCACCTGGAACTGTTGCGAGTCCGTTTTTGCGAACATTGCTTCCCGAATCTGTTCCTGGGATTGAGCCTCCACTTCAGAAGCTGCCTGCCGCTTGGCCTCCGCTTCTGCATCCGCTTCGTTCTTGGGCGCGAAATAGCCGCGTCGGGTCTGCACATTGAAACCCTTCTTGCTTTCCGCCAGCTTTACCTTCAGAGCGTGGAACCCGCCATCTTGCTTTAGCCTGGTTGGCGCGAAACTCAGCAGGTAGTACACCGGCGAACCCGCCAATGCTCCGAAACCTGCTTTCAGGTCGTTGTTGTTGTGAAAGTATTCGCCCCCAGTGCTTTGCGCAATCTCCGAGAGCACGCTGGTGGCGACTAGTTCACGCTGCGTATCCAAACGCTCGGCGGTCCCCGGATGCCCGAAGATGTATTGCTGGGAGACGTCACCCGACACCATTAATGCCAGACCCCGCGGATCCAGCGAACTGATCACCACGTGTGACCGCAGGGCGTGGTCAATGAGCCGATCCAACGAAAATTGCTCGTCTTCCGACAGGAAACCCGGTGACACCAAAATTAGCGTGTGCTGTCCGGGCATTTGCGAGAGGTAATCAACCACCCGCTCAAGTGCTGATAAATTGGACCGCGCCTGTATATCCGACTGGAACACAATGTTTCGCGCCATCGATCGAATGGTAGTCGCAAGCGGGCTGTCCGCGAGCGGCGGGGAAGAGCTTGCTCCTTGTTGTGGGACATCGGCCTCGGACGCCTGGCCGCCACCGCCCATATTCTGCATGTGGCAGCGTGTAACCGCCTCCTCCAACGCCTTCTGCCAGGCATCGGAGTAGGCAGCGTTCTCCTGTTCGGTGATCTGCAGCGCCTGGTAGTCGGAGAGATCGGGGCAATCATGGATCCGCATCGTCGACCGTGCGCTGGTTCGCAACTTGGCCAGGGCGTCGTGAATTTGCTTCGGATCGGCGGTGAAGTCAGACAGCATTTGTGCCGAGCTGAAGATGGCGACCCGGTCCTTCGGTTGGAGACTCGCGGCAAGAAAGCGATCGGCGGCGGTGCGCACATAGATCATGTCGGCATCCGGCGTGTCCAGGTCGTCGAAATACAAAGCCAGAAAGTTATCCGGCGCGGCGGCCGCGGGCGATTGGCCCGCTCGCTCCCTGATCGGAGCGGAGGTCGAGGTCGATGGCGACGGAGATGCCGCCTCCACGTCGAACTGCGTGATCGACTGTTCTTTTCCCCGATCGAATACCTGGAAATCTTCCTTTTGTAAACCTGCTACGGGCTTTCCTTCCCCATCGCGCACCACCACCCGCATCACCACCAGGTTGCCACTGACCTTTAACCGGAATGGAAGTTTCTTCTCCGCAGGAGTGGCAGAGGTTTTATCTGTGTTTTGACTGAAAGCCGGCGGCGAGCCTATGAAGAAGCCGGAAGCCGGCAGCATCAGGATGCGCGCAAACAGTAACACACGAAGAACTTGCAGGTTCGCTCGCATACAATCACGTCCCAAGCGCGGATGATTCCTGTCCGGAGTGAGTCGTGTTTATTGTAGCCTTGGCAACAAGTGCGTGTAGATGACTTTGCGCCTTGGCAAGCGGTACACTCGGCAATTCTTGGTTTTTCCGGGTAAGGTTGGTGTCAATGAGCTTCCCGCCACAGCACAAATGAATCGAAAAACATACCAATATGTACCGCAAGGCCCTTCAACTCGCGGCCAGTTCGGACGCATTGCTCTCTCAGGCTCTAACGTTACTTGTTCGCATTGGTCGTATACTTGTGCAGGATAAACTCCTGTACCAAGGCATTAGTGAGCCGGCCCCCGGCGTTGATAAGCGTGCTGGAGAAAACCAATCCTGGTCCGCGATTGCTCGGCGGATAGTAGAGGTTTGTAAGGGAGCCCGCGATCAGATTGCCGCCAATGCCCGAATAGTTAATCTGCGAGCGGCCATTGTCGCCCTTGCACATAATTGCGTATGACATCGCGTGAAGCGCACGGGATTTCCCCGAACCCGTGCCTTGGTAGAAGTAGCGCGGATCCTGATGCAGAAGCGAGGGCAGCACAGCGCCGCCGATCATGACATTGGAAAAGCTATCGGCATAGGCAGCCCCGAAGCGCTGACCAAAACCCTTTGCACCCTGTTGATAGTTGGGAGTGTCAGCGGCCTGATTCACTCCTGCGAGAAAAACGTCGCCCGCGACACTGACTACATCGGTGGCAGCTCTAAAAGCGAGCTCGTACTTCAGCTTCGTCGTCATCGGCACGGCATGCTTGTCATAGACGACAAAATAGTTGGGAACAATGCCCAGAATTCGTTGTTTCTCTTCTACCTTAACCTGTTGAGTCGCGAGTTGCTCGGTCGTGAGGGCGGCCACCGTAGTCTCCACCACTGATATCTTGAGCTTGATATCGGTCATCTCCAACGCTTGGCCAGGCTGGAGGACGATAGCGGCCGAAGTCCAATCTGCGAATCCTTTTGCACTGACAGTGATCTTATGAGGAACCGTCGGATCGAGATCTTTGAGCTCGAACGATCCTGTCTCATCTGTCTTGAGCGTCCCGTGTTGGCTCCCGGCGGATCCATCAACCGTAACTGTTGCCCCCGGAATAAGGGCGTCGTCGACGTCAGTCACGGTGCCACGGATGCTTCCGCGCTGCGGCTGGGGCGCGTCGATCTGCTGGCCGGGCGCCGTGATCGGAAGAATACTCAGGATGAAAGCACACAACAGTTGGCCGATTCGCATGGTCAAAGATGTTGTTACACAGAAGAAGATGCAGCGGCCGCACTGAAGGGTTCAGGCGGTCCCATTTCTTTACAAATATTTTTTTTACGTAAACTTTTCAGATTAAGAGATTTGTGGTCAAGAGATTTGTGGTCGAGATTTGTGGTTAGACGGGACTGGTACTTTTCCCTAAGCCTAATGGCGTTGCTGGTTGCTGTCTCCGTTTTGTTCCCTTCGGTTGAAAGACCGCACACGGCAAACCGAGTTGATAACCAACTCTCAGCTCGTATTCATATTAGGTTGCGTGCATGACCAACCATCGACAAGTTCCTGGACCTCCCCATCGAGAAACAGTCCCTCTCCTGGTCAGTCGCATCGCAGAGCGACGATCGGGTTGACGCTTGTGGCCGCTCTGGCCGGAATAAGTGAGGCAACGATGGCTACCAGGACAAGGGCGAGTGTTGCCACGCCAAACGTAACCGGATCGTGTGGCCCGACGCCAAACAACAGGCTGGAAAGTAAGCGCGTCGTGGCCAGGGCGGCAACCATCCCAACGGCAGCACCAGACAAAATCAGTTTCAGGCTGCTCCTCATTACCAGCGCAAAAATGTCGCCTTTGTCGGCCCCCACCGCCAAGCGCACGCCAATCTCCTGCGTCCGCTGTGCGACCAGAAAAGCCATCACCCCGTAGAGTCCGATGAGCGCCAGAACCAGGCCGGTCAGAGCGAAGAAGCTGACGAGCAGGGTCTGGAAGCGGGCCGGGGCGGCCAGCTTGCTGACCCTCTGCTGCAAGGTGGCAAGATCGATCGGCAGGGTCGGATCGAGTGTGGCCACCTGCGCGCGTATCCAGCGGGCGGTCTGATCGGGCGGCAGAGAGCTTCGCACCACAACGACTGAGGTTTTGCCCCACACGCCGCCCCCCTCCCAGTCCGCCGGCAGATCTCGCCGGAGATGGTAAACCTCCGGTACTTCCTCCTTGGTGAGCCCACCGTTTTTTACATCCGCTGCGACCCCGACGATCGTGTTCCACGGCAGGGAGGCCGTGTCGTAGTTTCCCCGTATCCGCTGGCCGATAGGATTTTCGTTTGGGAACATTAGACTGGCGAAGCGCTTGCTGATCACAATCGGGTGTTGACTTGCGGTCATATCCTGAGTGCGGAAGCCTTCGCCCTCAATGATAGGGATATCCAAAGCACGGAAGTATCCTGGCGAGACCAGCCGTGAGGCGAGAACGCCGGTGGCGACCGGCGCCGACCTTGCTCTGCCGGCGACGACGGTCTCCTCAAGACGGCCACCAAGGCCGCCTGGCCCGGGAGGAATTGAGTCACTGACGGATACAGAAGTGACGCCCGGCCCGAACTGCAGCCGCGTGGTTAATTGATGAAAGAAGTTGAGCCGGCTTTCGGGCGTGGGATAGGAGTGTTCTCCCAAGGTGATGCCGGCGCTGAGACTGTTATCGGCGCGCATGCCGAGATGCTGATCTTCGATATTGCGGAAGCTGCGCAGTAAAAGCACAGCTCCGGCCAATAAGACCATGCTTGCCGCGATCTGCATAATGACCAGCCACTTGCGTAGGTTGGCATGGAATACCGTCGTAAACGAGCGGCTGTTCAATATTCCGTCCTGGGGTCGCTGCAGGGCAGACGGCAGCCCGAAGAGAGCGCCGCAGAGCATGGAAAGAAATACCGTGACACATACGATCCTCAGGTCGAGTTGCACCTGGCCAAGGTAGGGAATACTAGATGGGGCAATGGCAAGGAAGATACGCAGTAAGCCCTCTCCCAGCGCGCATCCCGTCAAGGCTCCGGCGAGTGACAGCACGGCCGATTCAGTCAATGACTGGCGGGCAAGCCGGGTGCGGCTGGCCCCCAGGGAAGCGCGGACTGCGAGTTCCCGCTGCCGCAATGCGCCACGCGCCATGAGCAGGCTGGCAACGTTGGCGCAAGCAACCAGCAATACCGTGAGCACTGCGCCGAGAAGTATCCACGCCGTCAGGCGAACATCCTGCATCTGGCGATCCCGCAAAGAGCGAACGCTGAGATGAAAGTCGTGACGAATGTCCGACGGGATGCGCGTCAAAGCCTGGCGAAAGAGAGGCTGCAACTCCGCCTCGGCTTGCTGAACGCTCACTCCGGGTTTCAACCGTGCGAATGCCCTTCTTGGACCTCCAAGGCCGCTGTTCGATGTACGGTCCTCTGCCTCGTCGGTAGCTCTGGGAAAGAGCACGTCGGCGGATTGAAGTCTTGGCATTTCAAAGTCTTTGGGTAACACGCCCACCACGCGTATCGGGCTTCCGTCGATGTCAATGGTCTTATTCAGGAGGCCGCGGTCAAGACCGTAACGATTGAGCCATAGGCCATAGGAAATGAGTGCGACCTTTGGCCCGTTCGGAAGATCCTCGTCGGGCAGAAAGTTGCGGCCCAGGGCAGGAGAAACGCCCAGGGTGGAAAGAAAGTTGCCTTCCACCGACGTGCAGTTGATCTGCGCTGGGTGGGTCTCAGTTAGATCACACTCGCTGGTGGTGGCATTTTCGGAGGTGAGCTCTTCAAATGGTTTTTGGTCGCGCCG
Source organism: uncultured Acidobacteriaceae bacterium (assembly GCA_963717225.1). Classification (GTDB taxonomy): domain Bacteria; phylum Acidobacteriota; class Terriglobia; order Terriglobales; family Acidobacteriaceae; genus PALSA-350. Next base: position 886,987 of record CAVQWB010000050.1, read on the forward strand.
CCAATCATAATAGAAGTACCCCAACATGAACCCGGTGGGCTCAAGCGAATGCGCCATGCCTACCGACACCAGACGGTCGGCGTTCGCATAGGGAAGAGGGCGAAACAGAATTCGATCGACCACGCTGAAAACCGCCGCGGTGGCTCCGATGCCGAGCATCAGGGTTGCAACGATGGTGAAGGTGAACACCGAGTGCCGGCGAAAGCCCCGAAGACTGTAACGAATGTCCTGGATCACGGTTGCAGCCAGGTAGCCAGGGCGGTTTTCGCGGGGTTGCTCTTCTGCGCCTGCGTCGTCAGTCTCATGGGTTGGCTTTGAAACCAGGAGCAAGCGAAGGCGCTTCAGCCATCCCTTGAGCATCGAGAATCCTCCCGTGTGGAACAGGGGCTGAGGTTTCGTCGACCGTGGCCCATGTTTACGGCGTGCCCTGCCTGCCAGCATACACTGGCCTTTCAAACTCTCGCTATCGCAGCCAGGCTGCCTTGGCGGGTGGTTCGGTCGGGCCATTGAAGCCCGATTCGGGGCACTCGAACATGGAGCCATCTACTCCCGCGTTGCTAGAAGATTGGTGAGACTGCCGAGCTTCAACGGAACCTCACTGACGAGCGCTTCCCCATGATGGGCGCCGATCAGCGAGCCGAAGAACCGGTCGCGAGATTCCAGCCCGAATAGGTAGTCGTTCATCCCGAGCGGCAGAACCCCGAAGCCTGCAGCAGTTTTTCCAAACTGCGAAACATGCATCCGTAGCAGTTCGAGTTTACGGTTGTAGACGTTGGAGATGTCGACGACCATGCTGGGATGCGTGAAATGGTGCAAAAGGTAATACAGGTAAGCCGAAGGCTTGTGTGGTGGATTCGGGTCGTTCGACTTTCTCAGAGTGCAATGCACGGCCGAATTCCGTATGAGACGCCCGGTCGCTGCATGGTCGGGGTGCCGGTCCTTCCAATACGGCGCTAGCACCAGCTTCGGCCGGTGTCGCCGAATGACGCTCGCAATTTGCTTACGGTTCTTTACGGAATCGATGACTCCGCAATCAGGCATGCCGAGATTTTCACGAAACCGGGCACCCATCGAGGATGCGGCTTCCTGCGCCTCTTTGTCGCGTTCCTCACTCGTACCCCGAGATCCCATTTCACCTCTTGTGAGATCCACAACACCGTATGAGAACCCCTGGCCTTTAATATCAGTGCGCTTCCGCCCGCACCCCATTCCACATCGTCAGGATGCGCGCCAAACAGCAGAACGTCTACCGGCATCGGGTCACCGGGATGCTGGTTCTTCATGTTGAATAAGATAACGGCCCGCGGTCACCTTTGCATACCTGCGAGTGAGGCCGGCGCATCTCGGGTACGTCCTGTCGCCTCTGCTGGCTCCCGAAGGTTCCTAAGCAATGAGTTTTGATGCTGCCCACTTACGTCGAGAGGACTCTCGCTGTCACATTTCTTCGGAGTGTTTGGTCATTAATGATAGGATCCGCGACCGGCGGAGGGAAAGGAGATCGAGAATGGTGGAAGGACGAATGACGAGCCTCACGAGATATTTTCAAGACGCCTGGGGTCGGGGAAAGTCCGCGCGCAGTATTCGCACGATCACCTATTGGATATTCACGTTCCTGGTGGCCTACGAGATGGTGGCTGGAGGAATTTGGGACCTATTGCGAATAGAGTACGTTCGAGTCGTACTGGCTCATCTTGGGTATCCGATGTATCTGCTTGCGATCATCGGCGTGTGGAAGATTCCGTGTGCGATCGTACTGTTTCTTCCCGGGTTTCTGCGACTGAAGGAATGGGCGTATGCCGGAGCAGTTTTCAATTACACAGGCGCGGCCGCCTCCCATTTTCTCGTAGGTGACGGTGCCGGCAAGTGGGCCACCCCCCTTGTCCTGGCGGCGATCACGTTGGCCTCATGGGCTCTGCGTCCAGCGGCACGCCGCCTCGCAGCGCCGGTAGGTCCCGCTGATCGGCGCATTGGGCAATGGATTGTTCCAATTCTGGTTCTTGTCGTGCTGTTCATTCTTTCCATCGTTTTTCTGCCCAAAGGTCCACCGCCTGCATGATGGATTGCAGGAGCAGGAAAAGGTGGGGCGCACGTTTTTCATCGCGGTTTGAATGTGCGGGAACTGGAGTCGCCCATCGATCGTATCGAATCAGGCGGCAGGGCCTAATGATCGGGCGATTTTCATCGAAGCCAGTTCGGTTGCCAGGAGCCGGACTAGCTAGCGGTGGAAAATCTACCCGGATGTTTTTTTTGGCTCAATGCTTCGATAGCCAACCTTGGCGGCCCTTATTGGTTCCCATTTATTAGCGGAGGAGAAATCCTCCCAAAGGAGGAGCACCTATGGTCAACCAAGGAATCGGAGACGGTTCACACGGATGGCAGCAAGGAGGCTCAACCACTCGAAATGGCCCTGGCAGAGAGCGAATGACACGGGGTGCACCCGTGTAATTCATAGGACTCCAGGGCTATGGAGGGTGAATCTGGTTAGCCGAACCAGTTCTCCATAACTCGGAAAAAGGGGGATGGGTCCAGGGACCCGTCCCCTTTCGCTTTCTTCGAAAATATTCATTGCGAACCAAGACTCTAAGCCAGCCGCTTTCCTGGTAGTAGCGTTTGATCACCTGCGCATCGTCTGGCTTCCCCACGGGACTCAGACACATCTGTGTGAAGGCGCTCAAACCTTTCACGTAATTTCCGCCCCCGGGACGATGTTCCGGTTTCTGCGGTGACAGTCGTGGCAGCAAGGCAGCCGACGGAAATGGTGCGTGATATGCGTGGTATGCGTGGTAAGGTGCTTTGGTTCTGCCGTGACAGTCGTGGCAGCCCGAGGCAGCCGACGGAAATGGTGCGTGATATGCGTGGTATGCGTGGTAAGGTGCTTTGATTCTGCCGTGACAGTCGTGGCAGCCCGAGGCAGCCGACGGAAATGGTGCGTGATATGCGTGGTATGCGTGGTAAGGTGCTTTTCGGGCCGAGTTGTCGTTCCGGTAAGATGCGGCGACATGATTCTCCTCAGGAAACCGTCCAAGCCAACGATCCCACGGGTGGCTCTGGCGCACAAGAACCTGTGATAAGAAACATGTGGATGCAGGTGTCGTTAACTAAAGGCAACCCCCCAATTTTCCGGAATCTTTTGCCGGTTGTATTCACACGGGTTGGGGTTAACAGGCTGCGGAAAAGTCGGATCGGCAGGAAAGCATCCGAGGGGCTAAAGAGGGTGTGTGAGAACTCGCTTTTTGAAGGGTACCGGCCTTTAGGCCGTACGTTTAGCAGTCAAGATGCATCGGCTTCAGCCGCTGAGGGCTGCTCAAGCGAACACAAAAGATGCCCTCAGGGGCTAAAGCCCGTCCTATATTGGGGAGTTAACGTCCGGGCTGAAGAGTCTGCGTGAGAACCTAGAAAGGAGCGCCGAGTTTGGTGGGAGCCCTCTGCTTCAGCAGAGGGGAGCAACGCTTCAGCGTTGCGGGAACGAGTTGGACTTTGATTATGCGCTTTAGCGCTGGCCTCGAAAATCCAGGGCTAAAGCCCGTTCTTCCGGAATGAACCGCTTTTCCGCTGGACTGAAGTCCAGCTCCCCCCTGCTGAAGCAGGGGGCTCCCACCAGATTCGGGGTGGATGAAATCCGCGGCCTACCCTAAGTTTTCCACGTCCTTTCCAAGCCGTCTCGCTGACCGACGGAAAGCACGTGAACTCCTCGGAAGAAATCTGCCAATAAGGGATAAACTTCTGGCCTGGGTTGCCACGCACGGTAAAGTGCAGCGGCGATTCCACGTCTGCCTGCAGGTGCTTGGCCAGAGACTCCGCTCCTTTTCCTTGCTCCACGATGAGATCGATTGGAACGGTAGGCGCGGTAAGACGATGCCGGGGTGGCCGCCATTCTCATGCCGGTCAAATAGGGAGCCAGTTCAGGAGCCGTTTCCCGGGCGAACGTCCAGACGGGCGGCCCTATTGCCGCGGTTAAGGCAACCCCTGTTCCGTAGGCGCTGCCGATCAGGAAACTACGTCGTGTCACACTCATCAATGGCTTTCCCTTCGCATCCGGAGGTAAATTTGGGGGTAAGAGGGGCGGGACAGGGCGGTGGAATCCCACATCTCGCGAAAAACCAGCGAGATAGGGGCACCCATCGTTCCGTGGTAAGACAGAGTTTTGATATTGAAAACCGCACCCGTGTCCACAACGGGCGCTGCGTGGTAGGAAATCCGGAGTGACAGAGTTCACAGTCTTGGAAGCCGGAGCGCCGTCATGCTTGCATACTTATTTTCAAACATGACGGCGCACCACTAGAACGAATATCGCAGCGCAAGTTGCAGCACGCGTGGCGCCGCCGGAACTTCGAAGGTGAGCAGTCCGGCGCTGGGGTTGTTCACGGTGTAGCTATTCGAGCCAAAATTCGGATGATTGAAGACGCTGAACGCCTCGGCGCGGAACTGTAACTGCTGCGTTTCGGTGATGGCAAAAGCCTTCTGCAAGCTGAGATTTGTAATGTTCAGCCCTGGCTGGCGCGGACCGCTTCTGGCTGTGCCATATTGGCCAGTAGCCGGCTGCACAAAGCAGGCGGGATCGTAGAACTGCAGCCTGGGATGACCGCCGGGCGGTGCCCCCGCACACACCTTGTTCGCAAAAACGGAGTGCACCGAGCTGGTGTCTGCTGTTATTGGCCGTGATCCGGATCGGCTGGCCGGTAGCAGATTGCTGAATCCCTGAAAGTTGCCATCCCCCAAACAGCTCGCGATCGACAAGTGAGCCTGAGTTGAGAAACTTCTTACCTGGGCCGAATGGCAGTTGATACACCGCGCTCAGCAGGAAATTGTTGGTGCGATCGAAGCCCGCCGGCCCATACGTCAGGTGAGGATTGTAGAGATCCTGGATATCTGCGTTGTCGCCATCCAAATATCCATTGCCTTGGAGAAGGTATAGCTGGCGAGGAACTGAAGTCCGCCGCTAAAGGAATGCTCAAGTTTGGCGATGAGGGCGTTGTAGTTTGCCGGCAGAACGTTCAGCTGACCATCGGTGGAACCAACAGCAGTATTTGGCCTAAGGTCCAAAATCCCGCTGGTATTGCCGGGCGCCAGTGCGTATGGCTGGTTAAGATCAGCGCGCGCCGATTGATGGCGGCTGGCGTCTCCGATGTAGCCGAGTGTGAAGAGCGTGGTCGAATTCAGCGACTGCTCCACGTTCAACGTCCACTCCTGCACCGATGTGTCTTTGAGCGTCTTGGTGAGGGTGTAGTTTTGCTGCCCGGCAGTGGACGCGCCGGACGCGAACAGCTGCTGAATATCCACCGGACCGCCAACGTCAAAGGTGTAGGACTGGTTCACGAAATTCGGCGAATACAGCAGTTCAAATTGAAGGTTGTTG
>CAVQWB010000051.1:0-409519 GCA_963717225.1 uncultured Acidobacteriaceae bacterium
CCGCGAATTTGGTGCCCTCGCTGGCTTCAACCGGTGGAAGCCAGCAAATGAAGCTTCGCTTACGAGAAAAGCTGGCGGTTGCAGAAGCCCGCGTTGCTCGGCCGGCGGCGATCGTCATCCCTGTCCCGTCCTCACAGCAAGTGATTACGCAAGACCAGCGCTGACACCCCAGTCCCTCTCTAAAGTCATCCCAGGGATCGCCGATATTCCTCGTACCAGCGCGGCACAGTTGTGCCGGAATGATCCAGATGATCCACCCGCAACTCCAGCGTCCTGGGCTGACAAAAGTGCAACGGCTTTTCTTTGGCGCTCTTGCGCATATCTGCTCAAGCGTCCCAGCCTGGATTCGTTGGCAGTGCTCCGACTTGGCGAGGGAACAGCGATGAAACTGCAGCGGCATTTCCAGGAACATAGCGCTCGAACCTCGAAGACGGACGATTCCCCGTCGAAATTCAGCCTTAGCAGGCTGCTCCGCAACAACTTCATCCACAATGTCATTGCCCTGTATGGGGTCCAGGCATGCACCTACGCCCTGCCTCTGCTGACGTTTCCTTACCTTGCCCATGTGTTGGGTCCTTCCGGGTGGGGAGTGGTGGTGTTTGCGCAGGCGATCGGGGTCGTGATCGCTTGTGTGGTTGAGTATGGCTTCGATATCTCTGCATCGCGAGAGACATCGCGGCAGCGCAATGAACCCCAGCAGCTCTCCGCGCTCATCTCGGGGGTTTTAGGCGCCAAGTCTCTGCTGGCCATGGTGTGCATCGCGGGGGCTCTGTTCTCGCGGCGCTTTACCCACCACGTTGCTCCCTCCCTGGCGCTGTTTTGGGCCAGTACGATTTGGGGTGTTTGCCAGGGCATTAACATGCTGTGGTTTTTCCAGGGCCTGGAGCGGATGCGGCTGGCCAGCGCACTGGAAATAGGGGGCAAGGTTCTTGCCACTCTGAGCATTTTCGTGCTGGTGCATAAGCCAGACGATGGATGGAAAGTGATGGCGGCCCAGTGTGTTGGGTGTGTGGTGGCCCACGGAGTGACGGTGGTGCTGGCCTATCGTGAGGTAGGTTTTCAATGGCCCACTCCTTCATCGGTGTGGAAAGCGCTTCGCCTGGGGGGATCGATGTTCCTGTTTCGGGCAGTGCAAGGCCTTTCCGGATCAGTCAACCGGCTGGTGCTTGGTTCGGTTGCGCCCGTGGCCGTGCTCGGTGAATACGCGGGCGCCGAACGGATCACGCGCGTGTTTCAGCAGGGGATGTGGCCGGTGAACCAGGCGCTTTATCCCAAGCTGACGCAGCAGGCGCAGAACAATCCCGGGCGCGCCATGCAGACGGTGAGGTTCAGCCTGTTTTTTCTGGGCGGCCTGGGCCTGGTTTTCGGCTTGGCTATTTTCCTCGGCGCGCCGCTGCTTGTACACCTGGTTCTGGGCCCTGCCTTCGAGGACTCGGTGCCGGTGCTGCGTGTCTTTGCCCTGTGGATTCCCCTGGTTGCGCTGTGCACCGTGATCACGTTCCAATTGCTGTTGCCCAACGAGCTTGACAATCAATTCAACATCGCGAATTTCACCGCCGCCCTGGTCGGCATAGGGGCTGCCTTATTGCTGGCGCCTGGGTTCGGCGCTATAGGTATCGCATGGTCGGCAGTCATCGTCCAGACCTACACCCTGCTTGCCTTTTCCGTCATACTTTGGCGAACCGGGTTGAATCCCTTTGCCCTGTCGGCCACGAGTGTGCGTCCAAGCCTCTCGGCGGGGTGGGTGCCTATACCGGCCATCGCCGGTGCCACGAACAAGGGAATGGGCGCCAGCGAGGAACTCACCGGGCCGTCGTTTGGAGGCCGGTAGCGTATATCGTGACGCGCTGCACGCTGAGAACCGCGGCCGGCATTGCCCTCTTCCCCTTTCGGGGGATGACGCACGCTCAAAAAACTGTCTATAGCTTGGTAATCGTCGCGGCGAGATGAGGCTGAACAAACTATGGACGTAGGATACGGAAAAGGAAGGCTGGTGCCCACCGGGAAGCGCGGGCCCGCCATTTATGTAAGCTACAAAATCACCCAGCAGCTAGTGGAAACAAAAGATGCCAATGGCTCTTTCCTGAGAAAGAAAGCAGTGGTTCACTCCATTGATGCTGAAGCCGGCCAGGACATTGGCTTGGGTGACTACGACCTGCTTGTCGGCGATGAAATCGTCCGCTTGAAGCGCATCGCGAGCGATCCCGAGTGGCTCATACTTTCCTCCAATGTATCCGCGATCTGCGTTTAAAGAACCACACGGTTGCGTTCCCCTTCGCGCATGATAAGAATGCAGGGGTATGACGGAATGGAACGCATCTGAGTACGCTCGGATCTCCACCCTGCAGGCGGCCATGGCCGATGAGGTCCTTTCCCTGCTCGACCTTAAGGGCACCGAACAGGTTCTGGATATCGGCTGTGGGAACGGAAAGACCACGGTTGAGATCGCGGCCCGTGTTCCCGAGGGCGGAGTCGTCGGCGTAGACGCCTCCGCTGACATGATTGCCTTCGCGACAGGCACACAGCGCTCTTCATCCAAATCTTCAATTTGCGGTTGCCGATGCCCGGCATTTGCCGTATCAGCACCAGTTCGATCTCGTAGTCTCATTCAACGCCCTGCACTGGATTCCGGAACAGGAGCAGGCGCTTAAATCCATACATTCCGCAGTGAAAGAGGGCGGCCTCGCCCAGTTGCGCCTGGTGCCAAAAGGGCAGCGGAAGAGCCTGGAAGACGTGATCGAAGAAACCCGTCTCTCCTCACCGCTGGCATGGCTACTTTCAGGGGTTCCGCGATCCGTATCTCCACCTTACGCCGGAGCAATACGGAGATTTAGCCAAGCGGAGCGGCTTTGAGGTCCGCCGCATCCAGGTCGAGGCCAAGGCGTGGGATTTTCAATCGCGGTCCGCATTCCTGACCTTTGGAGGCGTCACTTTCGTCGAGTGGACCCAGCATCTGCCGGAATCGGAGCGTCTCGCCTTCGCCATCGATGTGCTTGACCGCTATCAGCAGGTAGCCGCTGATGCGCCGGGGGAGGAGAATTTCTTCCGCTTTTATCAGATGGACATCACGCTCGCACCCCGCTAATCAAGATGGGAAGCGCAGTTTTGTAAGGTGAACAAGATCCTCGCATTCCTCTATGTAAAGGTGCTAACATCCGTTCCGTTACCCCGGTGCGCAGGAAGCCGGGCGGGAAGGCTCCCACCCTTTTCCCAAATCATCCAGACGCAAGAAAAGTCCCCTGCCGGCATTGAAAAGGAGGCGGACATGAAAACCACTTCTGCAATCAGCACAGCGGCTCTCTCGGCACTGATGCTTGTTGGATTATCGTCCTGGGCGCAAGAGGCCAACACTTCGCAAGAGGCCGCTACTCAGCCAGAGGCCGCAACTTCGCAAGAGGCCACAACTCCCGCCGCTGCGCCGGCCAACGACAATGCCACGGCCAGTTCGCAACCTTCTGCTCCAGCATCCTCTAACTCCAAGGTCCGCATCGTCCGCCTAAGCGAGGTTAAGGGCGAGGTACAAGTGGACCGTCAAACTGGCAAGGGGTATGAAAGCGCAATGCCCAATCTGCCGGTCATCGAGGGAAGCAAGCTGAAAACGGGCAATGGTGTGGCTGAAGTCGAATTCGAAGACAACAGCACAGTCCGTCTGGCACAGAACTCCGAAGTCGAATTTCCCCGGCTCGAGTTGCTCCCATCGGGCGCCAAGGCATCTTCTGTCAATGTGCTCCAGGGCACGGTCTATGTGAGCCTGATCAACACGAAAGGCAACGAATTCATCGTCAAATTTGGGCAGCAAACCATCAACCTGCCTCCCGATAGCCACGTCCGCCTGCAACTGGCTCCGAGTGAAGCGAACCTCGCGGTGATGCACGGCGAGGCCATTGTCGAGCAAGCCTCAGGCAATGCAACGGTCGGCAAGAACAAAACCATGACGTTCAATCTGGCCGGGCAAAACCCACCCGTAATCGCCAAGAGCGTCGTGGAGCAACCACTCGACAAATGGGACAGTGATGCGGTTCAGTACCACAAGAGCTATGCCAACGCGAGCTCGTTTGGTAACTCGCCCTATTCCTATGGCATCAACGATATGAATTACTACGGAAGCTTCGTGAACGGGTGCGGCGGTTCGATGTGGCGGCCGTATTTTACCAGCGCTAGCTGGGATCCATTCGGGAGCGGAGCGTGGGCATATTATCCCAGCGCAGGCTATTCCTGGGTATCTCCTTATCCCTGGGGTTGGACGCCTTACCACTACGGAAGCTGGTCCTTCTGTCAGGGCACCGGCTGGGGCTGGCGGCCAGGCGGGGCCTGGATGGGACTGGCAAATAATACGTATGGTGCCCCGGCAGGCTTTCAGAACTCCTTCGCCACCAATCGCCCTCATCCCCCGGCTCGTCCCCCGGCAGCGACTCAATCGTCTCTGGTGCCAGTCAACCTTAAAGCGGTCCCCGCATCGAGTCTGGGGCCGAAAGACACCTTTGTGTTTCGCAATAATTCAGCCGGAATGGGCGTTCCGCGCGGCAGTCTGGGCAAGCTCAACAGCTTCTCCGGTCAGACTGCTCAACATGGCGTGGCCACAACGAACATCTATTACGGAGGCGCCCAACGGGGTGGGGCGGCGGAAGCGGGCGCAAGATCCGGCAACCTTGGGTCAGGTATGTCCGCCGCATCCGCGCAGTCACAATCGAACCGTTCCTATTCCGGCGGCAGCATGCAAAGTTCGGCCGGGGCAGCCGCGTCTCACTCTTCCATGCAGTCAGGAGTTGGCGGCGGTGGATCTCACGGCGGTGGATCTGGCGGCGGCGGAGGAAGACGCTAGTATTGATCTCGATTTGACTTCCGATTGCGCATGAATTGTTCGGCTTTGCTTTGAGCGGTATCCCTTACTTCGCGAACCATAAGCGAGATAGGGGGTACCGCTGAGTTGTCTGTGCCTGGAAATTAAGGAACCTTCGCAATAAATGTGGATGCCGGCAGGGGAACGCCATTGTAGAGATTGGCGTCGGTAAAGCTCTGCCACGCGTACCGGACCTGAACTGGCTCTGTAACCTCAGGCGACGAGACGACCACCGAGGCACCCTGCACCTTGGCGGTAGCCGCCACAAAGTGGCCATCCGTGCCCGCCACCTCAAAGCCTTTCACCTCGCTCCCAGTGCTGTGCAGACCTTCCGCGTGGTCGAACCAGATTTCCAGGGCTCCCCCTTCCCGCGTGGTCTGGCGGTAAAGCGGCCCACTGAATTCGAGGCCAGCCTCTCCGTAGGCGACAGCCCGGCCAGCCAGAGCGAGGCGTGCGCCCACCGTTTGCTTGTCTGGCGGGTGCACGTTGTCGCGCTGCCCAATGTCGAGGGTGACCGCCATCCCCGTATTGGCCACATGGAGGGTCCGGCGCTGGCTATCGCGAATGAGGCCCCAATTCTCTCCCGGCGAATCGAAGCTCGAGATCTGGACAAAGAGGAAAGGGAGGTTGCCCTGACCCCATTGCCGTCGCCAATCGGCGATAAGCGTGGGCAGGAGCTTTGCATAGAGGCCGGCGCGGTCGGATGCGCTGTCGGTCTCCCCCTGATACCAGAGAAAACCCTTAATCGCGTAGGGTGTGAAAGGCGCGACCATACCGTTGTATAAGCCGGCCGGGATCCACGATGTTGGGTCTGGGTGCCAGGGGTGTTGGGGCGGGGGAAGGTGATGGGCGGCGGCCTCGGCCTCGGCGCTCTTTTCGGCAGGCTTCCACCAGGCTAAGGTGCGTCTGCTGGTCGGCAAAGTGGGCGCGCGCGGCGAAGGCAGGCATCAGGGAGGCGTCGGCAGAGAGTGCATCCAGGCTGATCCACGAATCGATCGGTGTGCCTCCCCATGAAGAGTCGATCACCCCGATGGGGATGTGTTCGCGCCGGTTGATTTCGCGAGCAAAAAAGTAGGCGACGGCGGAGAAATCCTTGGCGGTCGCCGGAGTGCACGGTTGCCACACGCCAGAGACCCCGGCCAACGGCGAATCAGAGGATTGGTGTTCCACCCGCAGGAGCCGGACCTGGGCCAGGTCGGCATGGGCGATTTCCTGGTCCGCGTTGGTTACATGGGCCGACGGAGGAAACCCGGAAAGGGGCATTTCCATGTTCGATTGCCCGGAAGCGAACCACACGTCGCCCACTAGCAAATCAGAACGAGTGAGCTCGGTGCTGCCGTGGATGGTGAGAGTGAAGGGACCGCCGGCCGGCTCCGGTTTGAGCCACACCTCCCAAAGACCCAGATTGTTTGCGGTGGTTGCGATGGACTGGCCGTGGAAACTGACGGTGATCTTCTCCGCCGGCGAAGCCTCGCCCCACAGGTGGATGGGTGCGTCGCGCTGCAGGACGGCGTGGTCGGTGATGACATTGGCCAGCCGTAACTCAGCCTGTAAAGATGTACTTACCAAACAGATCACAAGTGTGAAGAACCCAAGCTTCATAGCTATAGCTCCTGAAAGAAAAGCGGGATCGAGAAATAAGTCCTAAGCAATGACAACTAAGACTGTGCAGAGTGCCTCTCATAGGTCTAGGATGGGCAGTGGTTTGTGCGGCCTTGCTCCTACCCCGGGGAACAACATTCCAGTAGCAGGATAAAGGAAGGAAACTATGTTCGGTTTGATTTGGTGGGTTATCGTCGGTCTCATTGCAGGTTGGCTCACAGGCAAGATCATGAGCGGCGGAGGCTATGGGCCCCTCATGGACATCATTATCGGCATCCTGGGGGCGTTGGCAGGTGGTTTCATCATGTCTCACCTTGGTTTTGCAGGGTCTGGCGGCCTGATTTATACCATCATCGTCGCTGTCATCGGAGCGGTGATTCTCACCCTGCTGCTCCGTCTCGTCACGCGCGGCCGGGTTCGACAAGTGTAATTTCGATCATCAATTTACCAACAACAAGCCTGCCCCACCCGGAGCAGGCTTGTTTCGTTTATGTGATGTCAAAGCGTGAATGCGCTCTATGGTTGAGCGACAGCGGTTTCACGAGCAGCCAGGCTTTGCTGCGACGCCGGCAAAAGGAGCTGTGACTGTTGCCATTCCCTGCTGGCACGGGGCGCCGGGCGTGGCAGGTTGAGCGCACATCCCGCCAAAAATGAGCGAGATGCGCGCCTGTTTGTTGGCAGAGGAAGAGTTTGAGCTGCTGATCTGCCTGCCAAGGCGATGTAGATTCATCTGATGGAGAAGGCAATTGCATCGAGAACCGCACTCAGCGTAGCTCTGCGCCGCGCGGCTCACCAGCTCTACGATTCCCCCGTTGTATTCCACGATCCGATAGCAGTCGCCATTCTCGGGGCGACGTATGCGGAGGAATTACAGCGAACTCCATTGCGGCCAGACCGGCCCTTCTCGGTCGCGTTGCGTGCGTTTCTCGTGGCCCGCAGCCGTTATGCCGAAGACAATCTACGACAGGCAGTCGAGAGTGGCGTCGGTCAATACGTTCTGCTTGGCGCTGGACTCGATACGTTCGCTTATCGAAATCCCTTTGCCGGGCTTCGCGTCTTCGAGGTGGACCACCCCGCTACCCAGCAGTGGAAGCGTGAGCTGCTGCAACGCAACAATATCGCCATTCCAGACAGCATCGGCTACACGCCGGTCGATTTTGAACACCAGTCGCTACCAGAGCAGCTTCGCGCCGCCGGGTTTAACTTCCAGGCACCGTCGTTTTTTGCCTGGCTGGGGGTGGTTCCCTACCTCACCCTGGAGGCCTTCCGCGCCACACTCAGCTTCGTCGGTGCACAGGCGCCTGGAAGCGGCTTGACTCTGGATTACGGGCAACCACGCTCCGCTCTTCCGCTGCTCGAACGGTTGGCGCACGACTCACTAGCATCGCGGGTGGAGAAAGTGGGCGAGCCCTTTCGGCTTTTCTTTACCCCGGCCGAGATCGCGGCCGAGTTCTCGCACTTCCACAACCTGGAAGATGTGGGGAACGCCGAGATCAACGCGCGGTACTTTCATGGACGCAGCGATCAACTCGCGATACGTGGGACCGCCGGTCGTTTTCTTAGCGCATGGTTATAGGCTGGGCTCGCTACTCAAATTTGAGGGACTCAACCGGATCCAACTGTGCTGCGCGCGTGGCGGGGAGCGTGCCAAAGACCACTCCTACGATGGTCGCCGCTGCGAGCGCGATGATCGCTGATAATCCTGAGATCGGTATGCGGTAGGAGGTAAAGAGCCTGACGGAGTAGGGAACAGCCAAACCCAGTATCGTCCCGATGACGCCCCCGCTCAGCGAAATGAAGACTGCCTCGATCAGGAACTGTAGCTTGATTTCGCGGTAGGTTGCCCCCAACGCCTTACGAATGCCGATCTCCCGGATCCGTGATCGTACATTCGCCAGCATGATGTTCATGATGCCGATGCCGCCCACGGCGAGCGTCACCGACGAAACCAGCAGCAAGACTAGAGTCAGCGCATTGGCGATCTCTGCCGCCGTATTCAGCAGCTCGGTCAGAGTCTGCGCATCGTAGACCGAGCTGGGCTGGTGTCGCGAGTGGATCACTTTCAGGATCTCTTTGCTCGCCAGCTCTACATCACCGGTGTCACGAATGGAAAAGAAGATCTTCTTAATATCATTGGTCCCGGTAAAGTAGCGCGCGACGGAGTAGGGAATGAGGATGGTCTGATCGGCAACTTCGGTTTGCCCCAGGGTATCCACGGCCTCTTTGAACGTACCGATGACGGTGAAGGGGATACCTTTAATCTCAAAGGTTCGATCGACCGCGTTGATGGTGCCGAACTTTTGTCGCGCAAACGGCTCGGTCACGACCGCCACCTTGGCGTGACTGGCATCGTCCTCCTCGTCGAAAAAGCGTCCTGCTATCAGGATCAGGTTGCGTACCGGCCGGTACTGCGGGGAGACGCCAAGCACCAGAATGTCTTTCACTACGCCGTTGCCGAAGCCGATGCGATCGTGCATCTGCAGCATGGGCGAGGAGTAGGCGACCGACGGCACCTGCTCCAGGACCGCCGTCTCATCTTCACGGGTCAGGTAGTCGTTACGGAGGTCGTGTTGCGCACTCGATCCGGGGCCGCCGCCGGAGTACTCCACTGCCACCATGTTGGTCCCAATGGCCTGGATCAAACGGAGAATGTACTGTTTGCCGGTCAGGCCAATGGTAAAGACCAGAATCAGTGAGGCCGAGCCGATGACCATGCCCAGGGAGGTGAGCATCACGCGCACTTTGTTGGTGCGAAAGCTGTCGATGGCCAGGCTGACGATCTCGCTCAGCACCATGGTTCGCTTGGCGCTGGCAAGTGTGCGTTCGAAAGATCTACGGCTGGCGGATCGTATGGCTGTCATGTGCCCAATTTCATATTAACGGTCCGAGGGGTCTCCCCATGGGCGCATCTTTGCACGGCATCCGGGCCTGCGACAACACGCTGGCTTGGGTGAAATGATGCGCCTTAAGCGCCCTAAGCGCCCTAAGTCGGTTTTGGTTAAGAAAGGCGCAGCTCCCAAATCAGGATCGGCACCCCGAGGCGGCGGGATTTGACGGCTTAGGGCGAAGCAAAAACCGGATCCGGCCCAATCCTGTAATGAGGCAATCACCCCTCATCGCAGCAAAGTCTTCCTGTTGGATCGGGTTGGAAGGCGAAATAATGAATGTTTTATTCACATTAAGTGTATTTTATGATTGTTTGCGTCAAGATTACAGATATATTATTCATTTTACATAGGGGGGTGGTGCGATTGGTCGAGCGTCCTCTGCTGGTTTCGGCGCGATACACTTCTAGGGCAAACCCCGAAAGTTCAAGGGTCCCGGGTGACTTAATACCGGATGTAAGGATTGAATGGTACTTGAAATTTGTGTGGACTCCCTGGAGTCCGCGAGAGCAGTACAAAGTGGTGGTGCACAACGCATTGAATTGTGCTCCTCTCTGTTAGAGGGCGGCATCACTCCCAGTTCGGGCTTGATCGACGCCGTCCGGGAGTCTCTCTCGATTCCCGTGGTCGCCATCGTCCGGCCGCGGGGCGGTGATTTTTACTATTCCGCCGAAGAGTTCGCGGTGATCAAGAGAGACGTGGCCGCAGCCCGTAATCAGGGTGCGAACGGGGTCGCCCTGGGCGTGCTTTTGCAGGATGGGCGGGTGGACGTTGAGCGAACGCGTGAATTGGTGGAATTGGCGCGTCCGATGGAAGTGACCTTTCACCGTGCGATCGATTGGGCGCCCCAGATGGAAGAGGCTCTGGAGCAGGTAATTGAGACCGGGGCTGATCGTATCCTGACTTCCGGCGGTGCGCAGACCGCCATGGAAGGTATCGACCGCATTGCCCACATCGTGGCCAGAGCCGATGGCCGGATTGGCGTGATGGTGTGCGGCACGGTCCGCAAGGAAAACATAGGCGAGATCGCCAGAAGGACCAATGCCTCGGAGTTCCACGCTTCATTACGAAAAGCGACCAGGAGTGCCGTTACCTACAGTAATCGTGTGTTATCTCTCAGCGAGCCGGGCGTGGATGAGTTCGCCCTGTATGCGGTGGCCGCAGAGGATGTGCGTGCCTTGCGCGACGTGCTGGATACGGTGCAAGATGGTGTTCTTGCAAGAACGTCGCCGCCTCGATTATGAAACCCCTGCCTCATGTCCTCTAAGACCGACCGTCGGGCCAAAGAAATACTGCGGTTGCTTCTCCGGCAAGGCAAGACCTCAATCGAAGAGCTTACCTCCGTGATCGGCACCTCCCCGGCCAGCGTGCGCCGGGATCTGGTGCGTCTGGAGGAGCGTGGACTGGTCCACCGGACACACGGTGGCGCAATGCTTGCCGAACAGGCCGTTTATGAGCCCTTTCGTTTCGATGCGTCTTTCCAGATTCGTGAAGATCGGTTTGCCCAGGAGAAGCAGCGGATTGGCATGGCTGCGGCCGGCCTGGTCGAAGACGGCGAGACGATAGGACTGACCGCGGGGACGACCACCACGCAAGTTGCCCGGCAACTGCGGACCCGAAGTAATCTTCGCGTCGTCACCAACGCAGTCAATATCGCGATGGAGTTGAGCGCAAGCGCGGGTTTGACCGTGAACCTGACAGGCGGCAGCATGCGCTGGGCGGGCGCATTCTCGCTCATTGGGTCGGCGGCGGTCGAGCCGCTCAAAATGTTTGTTATGGACCGCGTCTTTATCGGCGTGTGTGGTGTGGACCAGGAGCGAGGCGCGACGACCATCGAGCCGGATGAGGCGGCAGTCTTTCGCGCTATGGTCGCTCAGGCCAAGCAGGTGGTGGTGATTGCCGATTCCAGCAAGATTGGTATGGTCAGCCCGGCGGTCATCTGCGCAACCAAAGAAATAAATGTTCTGATCACAGACGATGGTGCTTCCGAAGAGATGTTGGCCGGTTTTACCCGGGCCGGAGTTAAGATCCTGATCGTGTGAGATATGGGCGAGGGCATTTCGACAGTGCCTAGCATCCGGCCCAATCCGCCGCCTACGCCTCTACAGATATCCTGTCGCCCCTATCCTTCTCAGGCAGAGAAACTAGAAGAGTATAAGCTTGATCCGAACAATGAATTTGGGGGATCATGCATCGAACCACACAATTACGGAAGACCTGCTTCGTGCTGCTTAGTGCCTTGTGGTTGATGACGCATGCGACGGCGCAACAGGCCAGCGAGAACGCCGCGGCTCCGGTGCCCACGCCGATTCTGGCGGCCAAGAGTGTGTTTATATCTAATGGTGGCACGGACTGTTTCCTAATCGGTGGAGGACCTGATCGCGGGTACAACCAGTTCTACACCGCGATGAAGCAGTGGAATCGTTACGAACTTTTGTCCGTGCCTGCGGGCGTGGATTTGGTTTTTGAACTACGATTCAGTTGTCCTATTGGCGGGGTTGGAGACGGTTCGTCATCACAGGACCCCCACTTTCGGTTGGTCATCCGAGACCCCAAGACGGACGTCATCCTCTGGGGGTTTACTGAACACGTGACCTTCCCGAGCAAACATGCCACGTACGATCACAACTTCGACCTGGCACTTGCGAATCTCGTGAATGATGTTAGGAAGCTAGCTGGCCAACCAGCATCCTCCGCCGAGAGCGGCCATAAGTAGACCCCACGGAAGGATCACCGTGATAAAGCTTTCATACTTGCTCCGCAGCACCTTGTCACTTGGCCTGCACCTGCATTTGCTTACGCAGAGGTAAGCATCCCGTCCCCCTCAAGCCTGGTCATGGGTCAAATTGGATATCGTCCGCATCGGGAGGCTCGTCCGGCAAGCTATTCCATCTGCCCCACCACGTTTGCTCTGATCCGGGAACTGAAGATCATTGCATCGAAGCGTGGTCCCAGCTTCGGGGGAGGTTTCGCGGTGCGTATCTCGTAGTCCTGCGGTACGGGGTGCCGTCGACGAAACCCAGGATCAACCGTACGGAGAACTACCGCTCACCGATCCAGAACGGGTACCCGTTCTGGTCCGTAATCAACCCCACAACGGCATAACCTTGATCAAGCAGTGGTTGAACCGGTTGCTGGTTGGGTATGGTTAAAATAGGTCTAGAGGTAGTATCCCCTTTGACCCGGGTTCCGACCAGTAAGATGCCGTCGGTATAATTGCCTCCCGCAGCCGTAATAATATAGCCCGCTTGAGCCAAGGCGATGACTACCTGCCCAACGGAGTCAAAGGTGGCGGTAGCGACTTGCGTTTCATAAACCGTCGAGGCATCGCTCTGCCAACCATAGGAGAAATAGAAAACCTGCCCAGCGTCATAAGAAACTGCGGTGATCACACGGCTTTGCTCGCCTTCCTGTGTGGCGGCTGCCTGAAAGCCGCTGGTAGCCACGATGTGCTGGGCGAGATCAAAACCACCAGCTTGGCTCGTGCGCACCCAGGATGCCGCGAAACCACCGTATGCGGGCTCCATATCGATTGCGGTGATGACGGTCGTCGCGCTATCTAGAGCGCCTGTCGAATAGGTACTCGATCCCACAGAGCCTTGCAAGTCACCTTGGAGATTGCTCAAGTAATCGCTGAGGTAACCGGCCGTCAGTCCACTCACCCCCGCGGGCAGATTAAATGTTTGTACCTCCCAACCACAGTCCAAGCTGAAAACCGGATTGGTGCCACCTCCGCTGCAGCTTCCTCCGAGCGAAAGAGGTGCTCCGGCTGCGCTCCCGAAGGCCAAGCCTCCCGGAGCCACCAAGTTAGTCGTCTCTTTACCCGTGTATCCGTTCAGAGTGGACGCCGCGTCCACTTGTTGGAACCGCAGGTCACCCGTCTGCGGAGCCCGCGCGGTCACGGTGAGCTTAGCCGTATCGCTGGTTACGGAACCAAGGGAGTTGGCAATGGTTACGGCGAAAGTCGATCCGCTATCCCCAAATGTCACCACCGATGTGGCGTAGGTGCTGTTGGTGGCACCGTTGATGGGTTCCCCATTCTTGCTCCATTGATAAACCAGGGTTCCAGAACCACTCGCTCCCACTGCAAAGGTTGCCGCCAGTCCCATCGGGACAGACTGGCTCTTCGGCTGAGTCAAAATGGTTGGCGCTTGGCCGGGGTCAGGTGGCCCACTGACGACTAATGGGCCTGAACTGCAGCCAATCCCGAGACTCGCAAGCACAAAAACGGCTACAACATGCAACAAGTTCTCTACGAACTGCTCAGACGACAAACGAGAGATTGCCAGCACGCTCGACAGCAGGTTTGATTGCGATGAGAACTTCATGATCTCCCGAGGGGCTAATAACAACCGGCCCAAGTCTTGCCCATTGATTTAGGCGATCGGTCCTCGCACTCGATCCAACATGGAACTATCTGCGAGGGCACAGTCTTGCATTAAAGATACACGAGATTTAAACATCAATAAACTTCGTAAGTTGTAGGGCATAGATATTCGCAGTAGTTCTGGTCGTCCCTGTCTGTGGAGATCGACAGTCTGATTGCATCCCACCTTCTCAACCAAACGACGCACGAAAATCAAAGCGAATCACAACGGCAATCGGGGACGGGCGCAATTACCAAGGTTCGATTGTGCCTGCGATTTCGGTTGTGCGCACGATTGAGCTTGGATACTGTAAACCCCAATTAGATTACTTACCTTTGTGAAGTACTTACGTTTGTTCGATGTGTAGAACACTGTTCGCCCGAATAGCTTTTCGATGTTGCCTTGGGGGTTCTCTCGAAGCTTCATACAACGCGGTTGCTCGTACGTGCCTTCTGCCTATTTAGCCTTGTCAGCTCCTGCGGTTCGCAGATGAATGCACAGACCTTCACTTCGACGGCCAGTTTGGGCCAAGCACGATATCTCCACTCGGCAACATTATTGACCAACGGCACCGTGCTCATTGTCGGGGGTTTTGGTTCCAACCAAAACCCCCTTAATAGTGGAGAAACCTATTCGCCATCGACTGGGATCTTTGCCGCTACACAGGGATCGCTAGTCACCGCGCGCGCCGCTCATACAGCCGTCCTACTGTCTAATGGTAACGTACTGATCGCAGGCGGCGAAGGGCCCAGCAATGTGCTGTCCAGCGCGGAGGTTTATCAGGCGTCCGGATCGGCAGTCGGGAACTTCATGGAAACTGGTGCCATGACTACCCCGCGTTGGCAACATACGGCGACTCTGCTCAGCAACGGTATGGTTCTTGTCACGGGAGGGCTGAGCGGTTCGGGCAGTAACGCTCTTTCGAGCGCTGAACTTTATAATCCATTGAACGGAACTTTTACTGCTACGGGGAGTATGCACAGTGGGCGAGTTGGCCATACCGCGACCCTGCTTAGCAACGGTAAAGTCCTCATCGTCGGCGGGAACACCGGCTCGACTATGTCCATCGCAAGCGCCGAAATATATGACCCGGGGACTGGAACCTTTACCCTAACGGGTAGCTTGGCAACTGGGCGCTCCGAACATGCAGCAACGCTGCTGGGCGATGGAACGGTGCTTATCTCAGGAGGCAATACGGAGTCTGGCTCCGGATTTACTGCTTTCTCCTCTGCTGAGCTATACAATACGGTCGCTGGAACTTTTGCCGCTACTAGTGGCAGCATGACCATTGCGCGTTATGCACATACCGCAACCCCACTAGCCGATGGCACCATACTTATAGCCGGGGGCGTGCCGAGCTATTTTAACGTCTCCGCAAGCGCGGAGATATATAGTCCGTCAAATAAAACGTTCACAGCTACAGGAAGCCTACACACTGCAAGGGCCTTCCATACAGCGACCCCGCTAAGTGGCACCACGGTCTTGGTTGCCGGAGGCGAGACTAGCTCTAACGGCGCCATTTCCACCGCTGAGATCTATTCGTATGCGCTGGGAAGTGGAACCATAAACCCGAAATACGTCGTGCTCGGAGTTGTCTACGCACCACCTGGCGCAGCTAGCAACGTTAGCTATAGCAACAGTATTTTGGTGGGCACTACTACATCCCTCTCTAGTTCAATCAGTAGCGGCACGACTATAAGTGCGTCGACTGATCTTACGTTAGGAATCTTCGGGACTGGAGGCACCAATACGTACACCGCCTCCACTTCATATACCCAGGAATCAGATCAAACGTCATCGGTCGCGGTGAACGAGACTACCTCAAATGCACTGCAGGCCCATGGGCCACTTAGCTCATCTATTGGGGTAGATCACGACTACGATCAAGTATTGGTTTGGCTCAACCCGATAGTAAATTTATCGGTGACCGCAACTCCCGGTACGCTACTTTGGAATGGCTATAGCTACGATCAAGCTGATCCATACTTTCCAAACAGTCTCGATGTTGCCGAGATTGCGGTTTATTGCTTGAAGAACCCCTATTCCACAGACCCCGGGTGTGCCCAAGCCGAATATGTCACTCGTCTTAGACGAAGTTGGGACACGTCAGGTGTCGGTGGCCTCACGCCTGCAGACTATGCTCAGATTTTGCAGGCTGATCCCTTTGGTACAAACCCTACCTACGACCCCACCGCGGCAGATTCGAATGGCGCGCTGCGATTTGATCCAGAAGGGACCCAGTCCATTCCATACCAGATTCCGGTAGGTGGTGGGCAGCCAGTTACTGCAACGGGATCGCTACAATACACAGCTACCGCGACTGCGGGGCAAGACGCCACGAGCACCTACCAGGTGGGTTTCACCGTAAAATCAGGTGCTGATGAGAGCACGATCCTAGGGAGCCTATCGACCTCGGTCACAACCTCCGGTATGCTGACGTGGGTGAACAAGTGGGGTGATCTGCAGACCAAGACAAGCACAAGCTCCGCTGCTTTTTCTATAACGGGCCCATCAGCCGCTGACAATTACAATGGTCCCGAGGCGTTCCAGGTCTACAAAGACAACGTATATGGGACGTTCATGTTTTACGCGCCAGGCTTCCCACCAACGAATGCCGGCTCGATAACATTTAGCCCGTCAACCCTAACCTTCAGCCCTGCCATTGCTGTAGGCGGCGTGTCGGGTCCAATCCAGGTAACACTTACTAATGACTCCAGTTTGCCGATGAAAATGGAATCACCGGCGATCAACTTTTCCGACCCCAGTTTTTCGATTGTTGGCGGCTCGGATCGTTGCTCAGGCGTGACTATTCCTGCGAATGGCACCTGCTCGATTTCAGTCCAGTTCTCGCCAGTCGCCGCGGAGGTGAATGCGACTGGTACAACAACGATCAGCGGCACGATATACGCTACAGGTCTAACCGACGGAATTGTATTAGGCACACTGCCAGTGAGTGGTACCGCTACGCCTGCGGGTTCCGGTCCTATCATCCCGCCCGCCAGCATCACGTTCAACGTGAGCTCTTTAGCTTTCACTCCGGCGATCCCGGTGGGAGGCGTGTCGAATCCGCTACAGGTCACATTGACGAACAATTCGACCGAGTCCATGGCGATGCAGACGCCGGCGGTCGCGTTTTCCGACGGGAGTTTCACGCTTGTCAACGGTTCCGACACGTGTTCGGGAGCCACGTTAGTAGCGAACGGAACCTGCACCGTCTCTGTCCAATTCTCGCCGATCGCATCTGAGGTCAACCCAACGGGTACCACGCCGATCAGCGGAGCCATGACGGCGTCTGGTATGGAAATCGTACCTGGTGTAGAAAACGTACCTATTACAGCACAACTGCCGGTCAGTGGCACGGCTCTTCCCGGTTCGGGGGGAGGGGGCTCAGCTCCCGCGGCCGTGGTGGTCGATGGTCAAGTCCCTTTCGCCTCCGGCCTGGCGTCACCAAAAGGGATCGCGATTTCGAACAAGGGAATCATCTATGTCGCGGATACAGCGAACAATCGTATCGTAACGGTTTCGAGGACCGGCGTGTTAACTCCGGTGAAAACTCCCGGATTTACGCTGAATGCTCCGGGCGCGGTTGCCGTGGACTCTGCCGGAATCCTGTATATCGCTGACTCGAACAATGCTCGCGTACTGAAGGTTCCGGTCAGCGGCAGTCCGGTCCCACTCGCCGGATCTTCGCTCACTTTCCCGATCGCGTTGGCTCTGGATTCCTCCGACAACCTATATATAGGTGATGGGAACACCGCCACTGTGTACGAGGTGCCCGTCGGGGGTTCGTTGGGACCGATCAGTACTACCGGTGTAACCAACCTCTATCCACAGGCGCTTGTTACCGACGGGTCCGGCAACCTGTATATCGGCGATGCCAACTCGAACAAGGTCTATAAGGTGCCCTCGGGCGGAGGCACGGCGACCAACGTGACGCCGACGGGATATACCCTGAATTCACCGTCGGGCCTGGTGTTCGATCCTGCCGGCAACCTCTATATTATGGACGGCGCGAACGGGCGCATTATTGAAGTGCCCAAGGCGACCGGTGCTCAACCGTATCAGGTGCCTATTACCGGACTAGGCTACGCATCCAGCCTCGCACTCGATCCCTCCGGAAACCTATACGTTACGGACCTGGTGAACAATAACGTAACGGAGCTTATCTACGGGAACCCCATAAATCTTGGAGAAGTGACGGTGGGCACCGTGGGCGCGCCTGTCACGCTCAACTACGAGTTGAATGATCCGGAGACCCTGGCTGCATTCAAAATCATGATTCAAGGAGAAGCAAGCCAGGAAGCCACGATTGCAACGGGGACGACCTGTCAATTCCAGACCTACTCTGACTCTCCGGTGACGAGCAGCAACCCGATCACTCCAGCAAACCCGTTTGACTGTGTAGCCGATTTGCAGGGAGCTCCAGCCTATCCAGGGGCCCGCACTGGAGTCATTCAATTGTTCGGTCCGTCGAACACCCTGCTTTCCAGCGTTCCGATCACCGAAATTGGCTTGGCTTCTGCAGCCGTGATTTATCCCGCAATGGCCAGCACGGTGGTCGCAAGTCTCTCGGAACCTCAGGGGTTGGCGATTTCAGGTGAAAACGGGACAGTCTATGGAGTGTGTCGGAGATAGATAGGCGATCAGCGAAAAACCTTTATGGGCGCGCGCAGGAATTTCGTATGATTCACTTATGAGCAAGCGGTTTCGAGTTTGTAGCCTTGAGCAAGAGTTTTTGTTGCCTCCTTCGCTACAAGACTGGCTGCCGGAAGACCACTTGGCACGGTTTATAGCGGATGTAGTCAATGAACTCGATTTGTCTGCCATCTATGCTGAGTACGAACGGAAGGACGGCCGAGGGCTGTCGGCGTATCACCCGCTGCTGATGACGCGGTTATTGCTCTACGGATACTGCATCGGAATAACTAGCTCCCGGAAGATCGAGAAGGCGACCTACGATAACTTAGCATTTCGTTATCTGTCTGCCGACCAGCATCCCGACCACGATACCCTGGCTGCATTTCGTCAGGAGCATCTGGAGGCACTGGCCGGCTTGTTCGTACAGGCCTTGAGGTTATGTCAGAAAGCCGGTTTGGTGAAGTTGGGCAACGTAGCCATCGATGGCACCAAGATGAAGGCCAACGCCAGCACCCACCGATCAGTGGATTACCAAAAGATCAGCGAACGCGAGCAACATTGGCGATCCGAAGTGGAACGATTACTGAACCAAGCGCAGCAAACAGATCAAGAAGAAGACCAACGTTTTGGCGTCAGCCAACCAGCCGATCCGTTGCCCGACGACTTAGCGAATGCGCAAAAGCGCTTGCAGCGGCTGCAGCAGGCCAAGACGGAACTAGAGCAAGAGGCAAAAGAGCAGTTGCAAGCCGTTGGCGCCCTTCCCCTGCGCAAACGCGGTCGCCCCAGCAAAGCGGAGCAAACCAGCCAACCGCCAAAGGATCGGAAGCAGCGCGAGAAGGAGAAAAAGCAGCGCCAACGAGCTAGAGAGAATGCCGCTGCACCGGGCCGTCAGTATAACTTCGTCGATCCCGACTCGCGGGTGATGAGAGACAACGGGCAGAAATGCTTTGTGCAGGCTTACAATGTCCAGATCGCAGTGGACGCACACGCTCAAGTCATCGTGGCCGCCGAGTTAACCCAACAAACCATCGATCGGCAGCAGCTGCTGCCGCTTGTAAAAAGTGTATGCAGCACCGCCCAGGCCACTCCAGAGACCATCACCGCAGATGCGGGCTATTGGGACACGACCAGCCTGCTGGATCCGTCGTTGAAGGGAATTGAAGTCCTGGTTTCACCTGACTCCAATCCACAACCACCTGGAGCGCCGCTGCCTCCCAGTGCACCTCGCAACGAAGAAGCAATCCGCATGAGAGAGGCCCTGGCCAGCCAAGAAGGAAAGGCTCGCTACGCTCTTCGAAAATCCACGGTCGAACCAGTCTTTGGACAGATCAAAGAAGCTCGCGGCATCCGTAGATTTCGCCTACGAGGCGTGTCCAAGGTGACCTCGGAATGGAAACTCATCTGCGCCACGCACAATCTCTTAAAACTATTCCGCCTCCGTGCTGCCATTGCCTGTGCATAAGCGATTCACGGCAATGTTCTGCCTCTGCATGCCTTTTGCCGCTTTTCCGTCTCCCAATGCCAAGAACAAGACCCCTGGCTGCGGTTCCAAGGTAATAAGGCGGCACCGCAGTATTTATCTCTCTCCTATTTTTTGACCGATTGTCAGGACTTCTCTCCGACACACTCCTATGAGTGTGTCGGAGATAGATAGGCGATCAGCGAAAAAACCTTTATGGGCGCACGCAGGAATTTCGTATGATTCACTATGCTGAGTACGAACGGAAGGACGGCCGAGGGCTGTCGGCGTATCACCCGCTGATGATGACGCGGTTATTGCTCTACGGATACTGCATCGGAATAACTAGCTCCCGGAAGATCGAGAAGGCGACCTACGATAACTTAGCATTTCGTTATCTGTCTGCCGACCAGCATCCTGACCACGATACCCTGGCTGCGTTTCGTCAGGAGCATCTGGAGGCGCTGGCCGGCTTGTTCGTACAGGCCTTGAGGTTATGTCAGAAAGCTGGTTTGGTGAAGTTGGGCAACGTAGCCATCGATGGCACCAAGATTAAGGCCAACGCCAGCACCCACCGATCCGTGGATTATCAAAAGATCAGCGAACGCGAGCAACATTGGCGATCCGAAGTGGAACGATTACTGAACCAAGCGCAGCAAACAGATCAAGAAGAAGACCAACGTTTTGGCGTCAGCCAACCAGCTGATCCGTTGCCCGACGACTTAGCGAACGCGCAAAAGCGCTTGCAGCGGCTGCAGCAGGCCAAGACGGAACGAGAGCAAGAGGCAAAAGAGCAGTTGCAAGCCGTTGGCGCCCTTCCCCTGCGCAGACGCGGTCGCCCCAGCAAAGAGGAGCAAACCAGTCAACCGCCAAAAGATCGGAGGCAGCGCGAGAAGGAGAAAAAGCAGCGCCAACGAGCTAGAAAGAATGCCGCTACACCGGGCCGTCAGTATAACTTCGTCGATCCCGACTCGCGGGTGATGAGAGACAACGGGCAGAAATGCTTTGTGCAGGCTTACAATGTCCAGATCGCAGTGGACGCACACGCTCAAGTCATCGTGGCCGCCGAGTTAACCCAACAAACGATCGATCGGCAGCAACTGCTGCCGCTTGTAAAAAGTGTATGCAGCACCGCCCAGGCCACTCCAGAGACCATCACCGCAGATGCGGGCTATTGGGACACGACCAGCCTGCTGGATCCGTCGTTGAAGGGAATTGAAGTCCTGGTTTCACCTGACTCCAATCCACAACCACCTAGAGCGCCCCTGCCTCCCAGTGCACCGCGCAACGAAGAAGCAATCCGCATGAGAGAGGCCCTGGCCAGCCAAGAAGGGAAGGCTCGCTACGCTCTTCGAAAATCCACGGTCGAACCAGTCTTTGGACAGATCAAAGAAGCTCGCGGCATCCGAAGATTTCGCCTACGAGGCGTGTCCAAGGTGACCTCGGAATGGAAACTCATCTGCGCCACGCACAATCTCTTAAAACTATTCCGCCTCCGTGCTGCCATTGCCTGTGCATAAGCGATTCACGGCAATGTTCTGCCTCTGCATGCCTTTTGCCCCTTTTCCGTCTCCGAATGCCAAGAACAAGACCCCTGGCTGCGGTTCCAAGGTAATAAGGCGGCACCGCAGTATTTATCTCTCTCCTATTTTTTAGACCAATTGTCAGGACTTCTCTCCGACACACTCCTATATTGCGGACTCTCAAGCTGGGCAGGTTTACTCGTGGAAAGGGCTGAACGGGGCAAATTCAAGCCCCACAGAGGTCAATACGGCGCCGATGACGCTTGCCGCCCCTGTTGCGGTTGCCCTCAATGGAGAAGGCGATTTATACGTGGCCGATTACGCATTGGGTGAGGTAATCGTTGTGCCGGCGGATCCGGCCATCAAGCCATACAAGTTGGCCGACGGAGGGTTGCTTCAGCACCCCACCGCACTCGCGATCGATGCAGCAGGCGACCTCTTCGTCGGAGACGCAGGACCTGCGGGCTTATACGCGAGCAGCTCACAGCCGGGGTACATCGTAAAGATACCGGCGAGTGGGCTTACGCCGTCCATTGTGAGTACAAGCCCAGTCACCGTTGTGTTTCCTCAGGCATTGACGCTGGATTCGGCGGGCGACCTGTATATAGCCGACGGTGGCGATGTCTCCGGGACCTCGGGACAAGTCGTGCTCGTTCCGCAGGGCGGTGCCGCCGCATCAGTGGTGAGCATTTCGGGCTTGAGCAATCCGACAGGCATCATCATCGATCCTGCCGGCCAGGTGTATGTACTCGATGCCGGTGACAAGCAGATCACGGTTCTACCACCCAACAACGGCACTCCCTTCACAATGCCAGTAGCGGGCGCTAATTTGTTATACCCCAGCTTCATGGCGTTCACTGCAGGAGCGAAAAATATCTTAATCACCGACCTCGATCACGGGCCACCAAACAACCAGCTCGTTTTGCTAACTGTCTCTCAGAGCCAACTCGCGTTTCCGACCACCGCGTTGAATACGCAAAGTGCACCCTTGACTGCAACGACAGTCAATATCGGCAATCTTCCGCTAGCGCCGTCGATACCGGGAGGCAGCTTGTATTCGTTTGGGGGAAATACCGGTGACTTCCAGGTCCAGACCAATACAGGTTGCTTCACACTCACTGAGCTTCTGCCCGCACAGTCGTGCAGCATCACGGCATCGTTCTTCCCGGTCTCGGCGGGCGCCGAAAGCGAGTCGATCACCTCTA
Source organism: uncultured Acidobacteriaceae bacterium (assembly GCA_963717225.1). Lineage (GTDB taxonomy): Bacteria > Acidobacteriota > Terriglobia > Terriglobales > Acidobacteriaceae > PALSA-350. The sequence goes on from CAVQWB010000051.1 coordinate 22,520, forward strand.
CTTTCAACAGCTATAACCAGACTCAGCTTTTGTTGACTGGCACAACCTCAAATTCGTCTTCGGTGGCTGCAACGCCGACCTTTAGCCCTGGCTCTGGGAACTACATTGCCGCACAGTCCGTCACCATTACCGATATAACGACGGGGGCTGTCATCCACTACACGCTCAACGGAAGCGTCCCAACTGCCAGCAGCCCTGTTTACAGCGGCCCCATCTCTGTTTCGGGCACGACCACGATCAATGCTATCGCGGTCGCTTCTGGCTATACCAATAGCCCGGTTGGAACAGCTACCTACACGTATGCCTCCAGCCCCTATCTCGGCAACAACGAGTTCTCGACGGCTGGAACTGATACCGCAAATTACATCAACTCTGTCTACGCGGTGACAGGGATTGCTTCGGGTGGATATACGGTAACTTCGTGCAGCTTCTACCAGCCGACCGGGACGGTAACTGCGGGAAAGAAAATAGATTGCGGTATCATTTTGGCGCCTTCCCCAACCACCCAGGCGTCGAGTTGGCTGTGTCACGCCACCTATACAAACCCCGGCGCCTCCGGTGTCGGCGCGTGGATAACCCTTTCTCTCTCGGGTTGCGGAACGCTTCCGGCAGGTACAGCGTACTGGATTGCCACGGACAATAACGATCCTCTCAGTTTTCCCTACGGTTTCTGGAATTGCGGAGGTACCTGCAACGGCAGCGCCCCAACCGTTGGCAACGGAACCTATCCCTACCGGTATATCGCAGCGACTTATGGTACGTACACTGGCATGGCCACTTCCCTGCTTGCCGGGGGCGGCCTCCAACCATCGCAGTACGTTACCCTTACTCCGAATTCTTCCTCCGTTGCAGCAACGCCGACCTTCAGCCCCGGTTCGGGAAGCTACACGTCTACCCAGTCGGTCACCATCTCCGACAGCACGCCGGGGGCCGTAATCTATTACACTGCCGACGGAAGCACGCCAAGCCCAAGCAGCCCGGTTTACAGCAACCCAATCTCGATTTCTGGTACGACCACGATCAAGGCTATTGCCGTTGCCTCCAGCTACGCCCAGAGCGCAGTGGGTTCGGCGACTTACAGCTACAGCCTCGGCAATGGTGTGTTCTCTCGCGCTAGTACCGACACGGCAAATTACATCAACTCGGTGTATGCGGTAACAGGGACATCCTCCGGCGGATACACGGTCAGTTCGTGCAGCTTCTACCAGCCGAGCGGAACAGTAACTGCGGGAGCAAAGATGGATTGCGGTGTCATCAGCGCACCTTCCTCGACCACCCAGGCGTCGAGCTGGCTTTGCCACGCCACCTATACAAACCCCACCGCAGCGGGAGCGGCCGCATGGATAACTCTTCCCCTCTCAGGATGCGGAACGCTTCCTACTGGCACAGCATACTGGATTGCTACCGATAGCAATGACCATCTGAGTTTCCCCTACGGAGTTTGGGATTGTGGAAGTACGTGCAATGGAGCGGTGCCGACGGTAGGAAATGGAACCTACCCCTACCGCTATATCGCGGCGACTTACGGCACGTACGTTGGCATGGGCACCTCGATGCTGGCGGGGGGCTCCTCCCAGCCATCGCAGTACGTGACGCTGTTACCGTCCTCAGTTGCAGCAGCGCCGATCTTCAGTCCCGGCTCCGGAAACTACACTTCCGCTCAGTCGGTCACCATTTCCGACACCACGCCGGGCGCTGTCATTTACTACACCGTCGACGGGAGCACGCCAACAACAAGTAGCTCCATTTACGATGGCGCCATCTCTGTCTCAGCAACGACCACGATCAATGCCATTGCCGTCGCTTCCGGTTTCACGAACAGCCCGATGACGTCAGCAACTTACACCTTCTATCTTGGCAATAACTCGTTCTCCTTTGCTGGGACCGACAATGCCAACTACATCAACGCCGGATACGCAGTAACAGGGGGTTCGTCCGGTGGATACACGGTTAGTTCGTGCAGCTTCTACCAGCCTGCCGGTACGGTAACCGCGGGGGCGAAGGTCGATTGCGGTCTCATCAGTGCGCCCACTCCGACCACACAGTCGTCGAGCTGGCTATGCCACGCGACCTACACAAACCTTACCGGCTCGGGAGCGGCTGCATGGATAACTCTTCCTCTTTCAGGATGCGGAACATTGCCCGCGGACACAGCGTACTGGATTGCCACCGACAGCAATGATACAGTTCGCAGTTTCCCCTACGGACTCTGGAATTGTGGAGGCACTTGTAACGGGAGCGCGCCGACGATAGGGAACGGAACCTATCCGTACCGCTATATCGCAGCCACCTACGGCGTGTACACAGGCATGGCCACAGCCATGAATGCGACGACCGGTTACCATGCATCTCAGTATGTGTCGCTGACTCCCGTACCCTGAGCTGATGACTCGTCTGGATGTAGCGCAATTGTGCGATCTACCAATAGGAGGAATAAATGCTTTGATCAACGGCGATACCGTTTCCGAGGATATGGTCGCCTGGCTTTACGTGGGCTGGGTCAAGATCCTCATAGTGGCTAGGGGCTGGGAGGACCACAGCTCCACTATGCTACGAATGTGTGAAGAACCCTTGGAGGCGAGGGGTTGAGGTTCGCGAAATCCCACATCTGGCGTAAAGTGCGCGCTCAGATGTGGGGCACCCAGGGTTCATTTACACGGAGAAATATTCGGTAAGGCCTCTTCAGTCGGGTACTAGACGGCCAATTCACCCACCACTTGTTCCAGGTAGCGGAGACTGGCGGCGACGCTTTCTACTGGTGGTACCTTCGTCGCTCCGAATTTTACGTCCTGTTCTACTACCATCCAGCCGGAATAGCTGTTCTTTTCCAGAACCCGGAAGAATTCCTTAAAGTCGATCGAGCCTTGTCCGATGATGGTGAAGGCATTGAGCTCGATCGCCTGCTCAAAATTCAATTCTTTTCGGCGCACTTCCGCCAGGACCGACTCATTGACGTCTTTTATATGTACGAACCTGAGGATGTCGCGATATTTTTCCGCTTCTTCGGCGGAATCGCCTCCCGCGTACGCACAGTGACCGGTGTCCAGGCAGAGTCCAATGCCTGAGCTGGACGTAACGTCGAAGAATTGTTCAGTCTCTTTCACGGTTTCCACGTAGGTGGATATGTGAGGATGAAAGACCAGGTCCAGCCCAAAGTCTTCCGTCACCTTGGTAGCTTCCGCAACCACCTTTGCCACCTGTTTCCACTGTTCCGCGTTCCAGCCCTTGCTACCATCCGCGGGAACTCGCCCTGCAATTCTGTCGCGCACCTCAGACTGTGCGTCGGCAAGCACCAGGAAAGGCGCGCCCAGAGCCGCAAGCAGTCCACCCACTTTACGAATATGTTCGACCACAACTTTGGTTGAAGCGGGGTCGCCTAGAACTGCGGGAACGAACGATCCCAACAGCTTCAACTTCCGCGGAGTGAGTTCACCCTCCAGCGTCTTGGGATCGGTAGGCAGGAAGCCGTACGGACCGAGCTCAGTGCCGGTGTAACCGGCTATCACCATTTCGTCGAGCATCTTCTGGTAGCTCTGCTCCCAGGATGGCCCTGGGTAGTCTAAAACGCCCCAGCTGTCAGGGGCGGAGGCAAAATTAAAACGCGCGGCTTGTTTCGTCATCGATGACCTCTATCTGCGGAATTAAACGCCCCCTAGCCGCCCGGAGTACAGGCAATGAGCTCATCCCATGGCGTCAAAGGGAGCATTGCAAGAAGTGCGCTAAGCGCTTATAGCGTATCATGCTGGTGACGGTTTGCTCTCGTCAAGGTCTTTTGCGGCTTATTCTTACAGACGCGGTGGCACGCGAGGGGTTCACCCCGCTTGCGGACACCCCGCGTTCGACGGTTGAGATGCCGCCCCGCCACGTACGGCATCAACGGGCTGGCTGGTACGTGCTTTTAGCCCCTGCGGTACGTTCTTGTGGTTTTGAGGACAAAAATTCTGCCTCTGGCGCCAGATCCATCGAGGCCCGGAGGGCCGCCAGCTAAACTTAGCCCAGCCCGGAAGGGCTGGGTTGGCATCCATCATGATCCGAGCGCCGTAGGTGCGGCACGCCAAACCGCGGCGCACACCAGGCACAATGCAATGCCTAACGACTCCGTCCCGGGCCACTCTCCATCGACTGATTCGGAAAATCAAGTTATCACGCAGACTCTTTAGCCCGTACATAAACCCGGCAAAATCATCCGACCTTTAGGGCATGTGTGAGAAGCGAGATTTAAGAATATAGTCCCCGCAGGGACGGCTGAACTTAGCCCAGGACGTTAGTCCTGGGTTGCATTTGAAAGGACGACCTAGTCCCGCAGGGACGGCTGAAGATGGGCCGCGACGCAATCCTCCTTCAGCCGTCCCTACGGGACCCACGGCAAGCCGGGGCAGGCTCAATCATGTTTCTTGATGTACCCAGGACTAGCGTCCTGGGCTAAGTTCTGCCGTCCCTTCGGGACTAAATTCCCAAACCTGTCCTTTACGGGACCAAAAGTTTTTCGCTTCTGCAATCGGCGGATATAATCGACCATGCAGAACAAACTACTTCCGTGTGTTTTTGCATCCCTCGTCACCTTCGCTTTCTCTGCGTTCGCCCAATTTGACGCTGGCGGATTTGCAACCGATCTGCGCGCAAAGTATGGGCCTCCGCTCGTGAGAGAAGTGTTTGCGATCCCAGCCGGTGAGATGGCCGTTGATTACGCCACGAGCGGTCACGTATGCAGAATTAACCTTCCCGGTATCGGACCCGAAGAAGGGAATCCGGGTGTGAGCAGTCCCAAGGGCATTGACGATTTTCTGCTCAAACTATTGCCGTTGACCATGCGTGGCAAAAAGCTGCGACAAATGGTGTTTCAATCGGGCGTGGTTTCTGTTGGGTCGACCGAATACGAGAACGTCACAATATCCGCAGCGTCTAATGGACAGGGACCAACCGGCGTGACGGTGTTATTCACGAACGAAAAGTGCTGATATAGTTCTCGTGCTTTCATCAGGACCGGGCCGTCTCGAAAGGGGTTGGTTCTCACACACCCTCTTTAGGCCCTGGGGTGCGCTCTTTATCTCGTCTCTGCCGAGAACGGCACTTTTTTAGCAGCCTGTTCAGGCCTGCCCTTCGTGAGACTCGTTCCCCAGCGCGTGGCGTCCTTCCAGGAGTTTGCCAGGAAAGGATGCTTGATTTAGCATCGGTCGCATCGCGCACCTATATTCAAACGTCGGCTAAGCGATTTGATAGGCAACGGCACAGGACCTTTGCCGCGCAGGGAGTCGAAGCCGCATGGCCTCAGTTGTCAGTATGGCTCTTTCCTGCGTTCTGAGCGGCATTGTGTGTCTTGCCCTGCGATCCGATGGGCAACAGCTCCCCAGCGCACCGCAGCCACAGCAGAACTTCCCCGCTGCACCCCACCCCAAACTGGTGGGAGATGGGGCATGCCTTGGTTGCCATGAGAAACACAGCACCTCGTACAAAGACACATCACACCATCTCACCTCGCGGTTAGCGGGTCCGGATGCAATCCTCGGTTCGTTCAGCGGAATCGGGAGTACGCTCAAGGTCGTTGACGCCATACCTGGCAGCTCCGCGCCGGCACTCTACTTTCGCATGGAGGCGAAAGATAGCGGCTACTACCAGACGGCCGTCGCCGGCATTCCCGGGCGCGAGCAATCCCACAGTGAGCGGATCGACGTGGTCACCGGTTCCGGTACCAGAGGGCAAAGCTATCTATACTGGCTTGAAGATCAATTGTTTGAGCTGCCATTGAGCTACTGGTCCGATGGCCATCGGTGGATCAACAGCCCCGGTTTCAAGGACAAAACAGCAAACTTTTCGCGGGCGATTTACCCTCGCTGCCTGGAGTGCCATGCTACCCATATCGTGCCCCTTTCAGCGGATCCTCTGACTAATCACTACGACCGGGCAACGCTGGTGACCGGGATATCCTGCGAAACTTGTCATGGCCCGGGTGGTGAACATGTTGCCGCTCGCACTGCGACCAGTCCCAGCTCAACCGCGGACAAAACCATCCTCAATCCCGCCAGCTTTTCTCGCGACAGGCAGGTGGACCTGTGCGCGCTGTGCCATAGTGGAGCACAACGGGTAGAGCTGGAGCCGGCGTTTTCCTATCTTCCCGGCCGGCCTCTGGATGGCTACTTGAAGCCGTTGCCTGCGGATACCACGATGGAACCGGAAGTGCACGGCAACCAGGTAGGGCTACTCAAGCGGAGCCGCTGCTATATATCCTCACCAACTATGAGCTGCTCGACCTGTCACGACGTCCATGCACCCGAACGCCCGCCGGCCACCTATTCGAGCCGATGCTTGAGCTGCCACCGGGTGGAAAGCTGTACGGTTGCGAAAACTCGAGGACTGAGGATTGCGGATAATTGCATTGACTGCCACATGCCTAAGCTGCCAACCAACGCCATTATCTCCAAAACGGGTGGGAACGAAGTGCGCGCTACCATCCGCACGCATTGGATTCGCGTCTACCCTAAAACTATGCAGCCCTGACGGCGGAGCCGGCGATGCAAGCAGGAAGCGGCCGAATGGAAAAAAGTAGCTGCACATGTGTCGGGGTGGCGCCGGAATGAATCGTCGGAATTTTATCAAGTCGCTCAGTCGCACTGCCCTGGTTTTGCCCTTGGGTGAAGTACTGCTGATGGCGGCCCCGCCCTGGTTGCGAGGGGAACAAGTTCAGAATGGCATGACGCGTTCCTACGATGCCAAGCCCGTAGCCCCACCTCCCGGGCCGGCATCACCGATTGCGGGTACACCCCTCGGCGTCAGCTTCACAGACGTGGCCGGCACGGCGGGACTGAACGCAAAGACCATCTACGGTGGCGTAGGCACCAACAAATACCTGCTGGAGACAACCGGATGCGGCGCCGCCTTCTATGACTACGATCAAGATGGCTGGATGGACATTTTTCTGGTGAATGGCTGGCGACTGGAAGGTTTTCCTAAGAACAGCGAACCGGCTTGCCATCTTTTCAAAAACAATCGGGATGGAACCTTCACCGACGTCACCGCGAAAGCCGGCTTGAACCGCACCGGTTGGGGACAGGGTTGCTGTGTAGGCGATTACGACAACGATGGCTACGACGACCTCTTCGTTAGCTACTACGGGCAGAATGCGCTCTTCCATAACAACGGCAACGGCACATTTACCGACGTCACCGTCAAAGCCGGGTTAGCGCAGGGGGGCACGCGATGGAACAGCGGCTGCGCATTTCTCGACTATGATCGCGACGGCCACCTGGATCTTTTTGTTGCCAACTACATCGATCTCGATTTGAAGACCGCACCGCTGCCGGAATCGGGGCCCTGTACCTACAAGGGAATCATGGTCGCGTGCGGGCCACCCGGGCTTGCTGCTGGAAAGAATTTGCTTTACCACAACAACGGCGACGGCACATTTACCGACGTCTCGAAAAAGAGCGGCATGTGGGACACGATCGGGAACTATGCCCTGAGTGTCGCCGTTTCTGATCTTGATGATGATGGCTGGCCTGATATCTACGTGGCCAACGACTCGACGGCGGCGACCCTGTACCAGAATCAGAAAGACGGAACCTTTCGAGACATTGCTATTGAGGCCGGCGCGGCGCTCTCTCCTGATGGAAAGCCGCAGGCCGGCATGGGTGTCTCGATCGGAGATTATGATCGCGACGGCAAGCTCGACATTGTCAAAACCAACTTTGCCGGAGATACTGACTCGCTCTATGCGAATCTTGGCGACGGTAACTTTCAGGATCGTACCTATGCTGCGGGGCTGGGTATCAATACACGCTACCTCGGATGGGGCGTGGGGTTTTTTGATATGGACAATGATGGCTGGTTAGACATTCTGGTGACCAACGGCCACGTGTACCCCGAGGTCAGCAGTTCGAAGGCAGAGGCTCCGTACGCGGAACGCAAATACCTCTATCGCAACCTGCACAACGGCCGCTTCGAAGATGTTTCGGAGAAGGGTGGCCCCGGCATCACGGCTGCCGTTGCCGGAAGAGGCTGCGCCTTCGGTGACTATGACAATGACGGTGACATGGACGTGCTTGTCAACTGCGTGAATTCACTACCGCAACTGTTGCGTTGCGACTCGCAGTGGAAACGCTCCTGGATCAAGGTGAAGGCCGTAGGGGTAAAGTCGAACCGCACAGGCATTGGCGCCAAGGTCCGAGTGCTGGCGAAGACACAAAAAGGATCATCGGATTCGCTACTGCAGGTGGATGAAGTGCGTAGCGGGGGTAGCTACTATTCGCAGAACGACCTGCGGTTGCACTTCGGGCTCGATCAAGCGCAGCTAGTGGATTCGCTTGAAGTACGCTGGCCTTCTGGACAGGTGGATACGTTCCGGAATCTTCAAGTGAATCGCCTGTACGTTGTTTCCGAGGGCGCGAAGAGTCCAGAAGTGGTAACGCTGCGCTGATTCAGCTAATGGAGATCCCGGACCCGGCTGGCCCTTCCGGCACCAAATCATTCCACCGCGCATGTCAGCGCCAGGGTGACCAGGAGAAGCAGAATAGTTTCGGCTCTTGACGGTGGATGATTCGCGGGTATGATAGTTCACTATAAGCGGTTAGCCGGCTGTTTGCTACCGGACCGGAAATCCAGTTTGCTCACCAGGAGCTTGCTGAGAGATGCCCGTCGGCCGCATCAGGATCCAGCCCTTTGCGGTCTACATCGCGAGACTTTCAAGGTAGGTACGGTGCAAACAAAGAGCAGGCGCAATTTCATGAAAGCGGCAGGCGCGGTGTTAACCGGGGCTGCTGCCGTCGGAGCGGGGCGCGGCGGCGCTGCCGAAACCACTACTGCGAACGAACGAAGTTTTGACGTAACCAGATTCGGCGCCAAGGGCGATGGCCACGCTGTGGATACTCCTGCGATCAATAAGGCGATCGCTGCTGCAGCGGCGGCCGGTGGCGGCACGGTTGTTTTCCCGGCCGGAACCTACCTCTCCTATTCCATTCATCTCCAGAGCCACGTGTCGCTCTTTCTATCCGATGGCTCGACGATTCTTGGCGCCGACGCGCCGCCCGATGGAGCGAACGCCTACGATCCGGCCGAGCCCAACCAGCCATGGGAAAAGTACCAGGATTACGGCCATAGCCATTGGCATAACAGTTTGATCTGGGGCGAGGACCTGAAGAACCTTTCCATCTATGGTCCAGGACTTATCTGGGGCAAGGGTTTAAGCCGAGGGGAAAACTGGGGACCCGTTGCCGAAAATCCGGGTGTCGCAAACAAGGCGATCGCGCTCAAGAACTGCCAGAATGTGCTTCTGCGCGACTTCTCGATCCTGCATGGCGGCCATTTCGGCATCCTGGCTACCGGTGTCGATAACCTGACCATCGACAATCTCACCATCGACACGCAACGCGATGGCATCGACGTCGATTGCTGCCGGAACGTGAGGATCTCGAAGTGTAGCGTGAATTCCCCCTGGGACGACGGTATCTGCCTCAAGAGCTCTTTTGCTCTTGGATATGCGCGGGCAACAGAAAGGGTCACCATCAGCGATTGCTACGTGACCGGGATCTACGAAGAGGGCAGCCTGCTCGATGCGACTTACAAGCGCTTTCCCGATAGCGCCCAGGTGGATCGAAACGGGCGTATCAAGTTTGGAACCGAATCGAACGGTGGGTTCAAGAATATCGCGGTATCGAACTGCATCTTCGACGGCTGCTTTGGATTGGCAATCATCTCCGTGGATGGCGCGGTGGTTGAGGACGTAACCGTATCCAACATCGCCATGCGCGGAATTATCGGGGCCCCGGTTTTCATCCGCCTAGCATCACGGATGCGCGGTCCCGAGGGAGCCTCGGTAGGCACGATCCGTAGAGTGAACATCAGCAATATCGTGTGTTCAGAAACGGATTCGCAAGCTTGCTCGCTGATCGTAGGAGTTCCCGGCCACGCGATCGAAGACGTCAAGCTAAGCAACATCATGGTGCTCCATCCTGGCGGTGCGACGGCGAAAGACGCTGCGATCCGGCTGCCCGAAAAGGAGAAAGACTATCCGGAGCCCACCATGTTTGGCGAGACACCGGCCCACGGCTTCTTCATTCGCCACGCCACCGGTATCGAGATGAACGATATCCGGATCAAAGTCGAAAAGGCGGACGCACGCCCCTGTTTCTACCTCGAAGATGTGCACGACGCAACCTTCGCCCAGATCAAACTGCCAACGGATTCCGCCAAGCCGGCGTTCGTGCTCAAAGCTGTCAGTGATATTTCCATCCGGCACACTAAGCCAGTGGCAGATATCGAGATCGATCAGGCGGAACATCGGGACCTATAGCTAAACCCCAACCGGGAAAGCTTCGTCCTGACTGTGCATCGGGATCATCCACTGGCAGCTGAGCGATGCCATCGGATTGGAGAAGCGCGCGGCGTTGGACTATCGTCGAGCTCGTGAAGAACGTACGTGTTGATTGGGGAGCTTGGGGGGGCATTTTCACCAGGGCTAAAGCCCGGTCGTTGCAAGATAAGGCGTTTACGCGGGTTTGACCCTGGACTGAAGTCCAGGGCTGGCACGGATGATACTCTAGCCTGTCACAAACTACGGTACCTAGGGTCCGCTGCCTGCCACCCTGGTTTGAGAATGTAGAACGAGGCCACAACCGTAGGTTCCGACTCCTAAGGACCCTTAGGAGCGACCAAAATAGCCTTCTGACCCATCTCGAGCTTGGTATTCCCCGCCATCGCTTGCAAACGATCGATGTCGAAATATTTGTACAGATCGAGACAGAACAGATCCGGTGTGGAGCGAAAAACAAGTGGCCCCTTCAGCAAATCCCCCAGGCTCTTCAGAACCTCATTGCTCACCACATTGTTGAAGAGCTCGGGCTCGAGAGCGGCCGCGATGAGCCCCACCATCTGACTGCGGATGCCCTCCGTCTCCAGGCGAATCGTATGTTGGCCGGTCGACTTCTGGAGCCATTTCGAGGCGGCGAGCAGTTGCGCGACTTCCAGCCCCAGCGGTCGATCACCATCCGTGACCAACATCATTGGCCACACGGCTCCATCCGATTGCCTCGGCATGGTGGCGCCATTCAGTACCGTGTCGAGGGCCAATACCTGCTCTCCGCGATTCACCCGAGCGGTGACCATGCCCTCGGATGCTTTGTAACCTTTGTCGTTGAGCACAATCGTGACCGGGGCGTCCGGTTGGGATGAGATGGCTTCTAGCCAGACACCGGTGGCGCTCAGCTCATTATCGAAATCGAAACGGTAGGCAAGCGTGTGCAATCCCTGGTGCTTGGTGTTAGCGGTTCGCCAGGCATTTTCTACCGTCACCGGCTTGTAACGGATGACGGATACCAATTGCTCTCTTTGCCCCTGAGCCCAGGAAGTACGGTCACTCTTATTAACCGGCACGGCAGGCCGCACGATCTGACTACCGAGTTGCTTCGCCAGGGCCGCGACGGTCAGGTTGTTGGCGGGCAGGCCGACTGCGAGTTGTTGCGAGGTTCTGATTTCAGCATCGCTGTCGATCTCCTCCGGGGTCACGGGCAAATGGAAGTGCTTGGTGAAAAATGCGTAGGCCTGCTGCCGATTATCGAGCTGATAGTTATGGGTGCCGGGGTCGCGGTTTTCGTGCCAGGCGAGTGCGGACTCTTTACCGTAAAGTCTGAAGAATGGTTGAATCTGCTCGTAGATGTAGGGCTTAACCAGGTCAGCCCGAAAGCAGCAGTCATCTTCCGCGTTGTGAATCAACAGTGTCGGCCGCGGGGCTCGCAAAGCAACGAGAAAGGGATAATCCTCGTTTACCGTGAAGTCGGTTGGGCTCTCCTCTACCTCGTCAGTATCTTCCGGGCGATTAAGGTTGGATTGCTGCGATCCAAAGCCTGCTACTTCCACCGCAACCGCGACGCGTTCATCGAGAGAACTCAGAAACACCGTTTGCCAGCCGCCTCCTGAGAGCCCCGTCACGCCCAGCCGGGCCGGGTCGGCCTGCGGTAACGAAGCCAGGAAATCTAATCCCCGCCGCATGGAGAGATAAAAGAAGCCCACCGCGCTCGTGCCCACCAGGTCGAGTTGAGCGGTGTAATCGTGGGCATTCTCCGGTTGGGCCAGCTCGCCAAACCCGATCCAGCTCAGGCTGAGCGCCAGAATCCCCCGCTTGGCAAAATTGATACAACGCTTCTGCTCGTATTCCACTGCATTGCCATTGGGCTCGTGACCAATCACATTCAGGATAGCTGGGACCCGCCCCTGCATCGATTCCGGCTCATACAGGATGGCAGTGGAGGTAAAGCCGGGGACGATTTCATAGCGAAACTTGCGCAGCCGGTACCCCTTGCCGGTTTCAATGACCTCCGTTTGCTCGAAGTGAGGGGGGGCCGCGACCCAGTCCCGTGGCCAGCCGTGGTAAATAATGTCTTCGAGAACGTGCTTGCGCAGTTTCTGGCCGGCAGTGTTCCACTCCTCTGGCTGACCGGGAGCATGGGGAGTAGAGATTCGCTTCATCAGGTATCTCTGCAGCTGAAAGTATGTCACTTCCGGTGCTTGAACCTGCGCCTGCAGAGCGCTGGCTACCGGCGTCGGATCCTGACCGAAGGCCGAAACGGCGGCGATGAATAGACTGCCGGTCCAGAAAGCAAACTGCCTAGCCGTTCCAATCATCAAGAAAACTCCTCACTGAACTTTGCCCCTAAGTGGCATAACCACACGTGCACCCTCGTTTACCAGAAAGATAAAAATTAACCACATAAGACGCGACTAAGATGCCGCCACAACATTCGATCGTGCGGTGAACTTTTCATGGTTTAGCGGTTGGGAGCTGTCTATCTCCTGTGAAAGAGCACTCTATGAGCAGTGAAGCATCGGCCGCTCGATCCCTAAAAATCACTTCTCTGCTAACCTCTTTGTCACCGGAGGGACAGCCCTGGGAATGCAGCAAAACATGCTGCCAAATAATAATCTAAAAAAATACTTGACGGGACGAAAGCATGTAGGCATCATTACCGAAATAATCGCTTAGAAGTGTCGGGCCCTTTTTGGAGGTTCTCGTATGGTGCAGAAACTCAGGGGCCTCAGTCCGCGGCGCCGTTCTTCGTTCCCGTTTATTAACCCCTTTTCACAACTTGGATCGCAACCATGGCGAAACGTCGAGAGCCTCCTGGCGACGGTTGGTCTAGTCGTCGTTGCCGGCATTTTGGGAAACACCAGCGCAATGGCGCAGGCAGTGTACGGCAGCATCGCCGGCACAGTCTTTGACGGTTCCGGCGCTCCGATTCCGAATGCCAGCGTGACCGTGACCAACGTGGAAAGGAACACCACGACCTCGGTTACCACCAATGAATCGGGCAACTACGCTCAGACCCACTTGATCATCGGCCACTACACCGTCCGCGTAGAAGCTCCCGGCTTCAACGTCGAGGTTCAGGAAGGCGTCGAATTGGCCATCGATACGGTCAGCACGGTGGATTTCCACCTCAAGCCGGGAAAGGTCCAGGAGACGGTTCAGGTGACGGGCGAGGCCCCGTTGCTCAAGACCGAGCGCACCGACGTGGCCACCACCCTCAGTGAAAAGCAGGTCAGCGATCTGCCCACGTTTGGCCGTAACTTTACGGAATTGCTGCTGCAGACTCCAGGGGCGGTTCAGTTCAACTGGAACGACACCTCAACAGAAAATCCCCAGGGTGGTATTGCCGTCAATGTAAATGGGCAGATGTTCGTGGGCGTCGGCGGCCAGCTCGACGGTACCGACAACCGCGACATGATGTACGGCAACATGATCATCGTCCCAAATCTCGATTCGGTGGTAGAAGCCAAGATTACCAGCTCAAACTACGACGCGGAGTTCGGTTCGGCCAGCGCAGCCGTAGTGACGACGTCTACCAAGTCCGGTACCAATCAATTCCATGGCACCGCTTTCCTCTACCGCCGCAGCGATGTCTTTCAGGCCCGAGATCCGTTTACGCAATCGACGCCAGACCCGGTGACCGGCCTGCTTCTTCCGCACAGCCTGTGGGACCAGTTTGGCGGGTCGATTGGCGGCCCGATTATCAAGAACAAGATCTTCTTCTTTGGGGATTATCAGGGGACCAGGGCGAAAGATGGCGGTTCCGCAACCAGCGTAGTCCCGACCGCAGCGGAACGCACTGGGGATTTCAGCGCCTGGCTGCAAGGCCCCAGCCCACAGGTCATCTACAACCCCTACGACGCCAACGGGAATATCATCGACCCATCCCTGCGCCAACCCTTTCCCGGCAATGTTATCCCGCAAAAATACCTCTCGGCGCCGGCTATGAATTTGTTGAAGTACGTACCGCTGCCCAACATCCCCAACGCGGCCCCGGGAATCAATAACTACGCCGGCGGCGGGCATGACGTGTTTCACGGGGACGCTACGAACGTTCGTATCGACTACTTCGCCAGCACCAAATTGACGATGTTTGAGCGCTATACCTTTACCCAGTTCCTCAAATCGGCCCCGGGGCTCTTCGGAGCGCTTGCAGGAGGACCCCAGCTAAACGGAATCGGGTATACGGGACTGGGTTCAACCCGGCCGCAAAGTAACGCCCTTGGCTTTAATTACGCGCTCAAGCCGTCCATCCTCACCGACTTTCGTTTTGGCTGGTATCGTCAGCGGATTTTCGTCAGCCCTCTGGTAGATGGCTCTTTTGCTACCGATGCGGGGGCACCCGGCCTCAACATACCAACAGATCCCACGACTTTGAACATGCCGAACTTTAACCTGAGCGGCGATGGCGGGTTCCAGTTTGGTTCGTCGCTTTATAACAATTGCAATTGTCCGCTGACAGAGAAGATGCAGCAATTCCAGTTCATTAATAACTGGTCGTTTACCAAGGGCAACCATACTTTCAAGGTCGGTGGCGATATCCGGCGCTTGCAGAATCTGCGCGTGCCCAGCGATCAACACCGTGCCGGGCAGGTTACGTTTACCGGCGATATCACATTAGGGCCGGCGTCCGGCGGACTGCCGGTGGCCTCCTATCTCCTGGGCGAAGTGAATTCATTCAGTCGATATGTTTCGAGCTCCTTGCATGCCGGGGAACGGCAGACGCGAACATTTACTTACGTTCAAGATACCTGGCGCCTCTCCCCGCGGATAGCCGTCAACTATGGCCTGCGATGGGAAATTTATAACCCTCAAACCGTCACCAGCGCCCGTAATGGGGGATGGTTGCAACTCGACACAGGAGAAATCAAGGTTGCAGGAGTCAACGGTGTGCCGTTGAACGGTGGTGTACGCAACACATATACCAATCTCGCACCACGGCTGGGTTTGGCGTACCAGGTCACTCCAAAGACTGTGATCCGGGCTGGTTATGGCCGTACCTTCGATGTCGGAACCTTCGGTTCGATTTTTGGCCACAGCGTTACCCAAAACCTCCCTGTCCTGGGAGTGCAGAGCATGAACCCCTCGAATTCCTGGCAGAGCGTATTCAATCTGGCGGTGGGGCCACCGGCTCTGGACCCAGCGACCGTGTTGGACAGCCAGCCTACCGGGCCCGACGGCAACCATCTTTATCCCAACGGCGTGCGCGCATGGGTGTACCCACAGAAGATGCGTCTGCCTACGGTGGATGCGTGGAATGCCACTATCCAGCATCAACTGACACGCACCATCTCCATCGAGACGGGTTACGTCGGCAACAAAGGAACCCACGTCACGCTGGACGGGAGCCCCTATAACGATGAGAATGCGCCGTCGATCGTCGGCTTCGCGGATGGCGTATCCACCGACCAACGCCGGCCGTACTTTGCCAAGTTTGGTTGGAACTCACCCCTCTATTATTTTGGGAATAACACCGATAACCATTACAACTCGCTCCAGAGCAAAGTAGAAAAGCGCTTTAGCGGCGGTCTTCAGCTTCTGGCTAACTACACTTACTCTCATGCCAAGAGCCATGACCAGCCGTACTTCGACATCGATCGTAATCTTTGGTACGGGCGTCCAGATTGGCAAAGGAACAACGTGCTGGTGGTGTCCAGCATTTACGAACTCCCGTTTGGGACTGGGAAGCGATTCCTGGGAAATAGCTCGCGGCTGGCCGACCTGGCCGTGGGCGGGTGGCGCATCAGTAGTAACAACGTTTGGATGAGCGCCCAGGGATTCAATACAAGTTATAACGAATGCGGTTCTGATAACGACGTAGGTAGTTGCCATCCAGATCGCATTGGAGCTACCGGGGTCTCCAATCGCTCTCGCGCGAACTGGTATGCAGTCGCATCGCCTCTGCTGAACAACGGAGATACGAGCGGGCCTTGGCGCCGGCCGCAGATCGGCACCTTTGGCAACGATGTCCGAAACTCTCTCGCGGGTCCCCGTTGGAAGCAAACCGACGCGTCGTTTTTGAAGGCGTTCAGTGTTGTGCCTGAAAGGCTGAATGCACAATTCCGGGTCGACGTATTCAACCTGTTCAACCACGTCAATGCCGGCAATCCTGGTGGGTGCGTCGATTGCAGCAATGCGGGCGTTATCCAGGGCCAGGCGCCCAATGCCGCCATGCGCAATCTGGAGTTTGGCGTAAGGTTCGAATTCTAGGGAGAGGTACGGGCTTTAAAGACTGCGTGAGAACTGCGAATTTGCATTCTGTCCCTGCAAACGAGCTCTGGGCCACCCAGGATCTGTGGTCAGGACAGAGACTTGTTTGGGAAGAGGTTCTCACGCAGCCTGTTTAGCCCATGGGGTACCTTCTTCCTTTCCTTTCTGGAGAACCAGCCTGTTGAGGCTATTTGCTCGTCCAGGCTCCTCTGGGTTAGAAAGTAAGCATGTCAACGAGCTATTGGCAGACGTCCTGTGCGCTGCTGCGCTCAGTAGTTGTTTGGTCAAGTCTGGTTAGCCCGATGCAAAGTCTGGCCATTGGACAGTCGCTGCCTCTGGCTGAATCCCCCGGCGTAGCAATCAATCGCGCAGACAAATTGATAAGGCAGGGAAAGACGATTGAGGCCATCGCTCTGCTCGAGCCGCTGGCGCAAAAGAACCCACCGGTACCCGGCGTAGAGACCTTGCTGGGAAGAGCCTACTTTACAAACAAGACTTATCAGCAGGCTATCCTTCATCTGCAGCACGCCATGGAACAGGCGCCGGAAGATTGGGAGTCCATCCAGTTGCTGGCGCTTAGCTACTATGCCTTGGGAAAGTGCCAGGAAACCGTGCCCCTGCTGGAAAAAGTGAGCCCTCATCTACCCCAGGGGCAGGCGGACGCCCCATATATTCTGGGTGTTTGCTACGCCCGGCTTCAGCAATGGCAAAATGCGCGCAAAGCGTTCGCCGGTATGTTCGGCGTCGCGCCTGAAAGCCCCATGGCTCACCTGATGCTGGCCAAGATGCTCGTCCGTTTGCAACTGGAAGATCAGGCGCCCCCCGAAATCGAAAAGGCACTCGCGCTCGATCCCCGCCTCCCCATGGCTCATTTCCTTTTAGGAGAGATCTGGCTTTACAAGATGGATGCTCAACGCGCGCTTCCGGAATTCCAGAAAGAACTGGCGATCAACCCTTCCGTCTGGCTTGTTTATTGGCGGCTGGGCGACACCTATATGCGGCTTAAGCAGTATGACGAAGCCGAGAAGGCCCTCAAGCAGGCCCTATGGTTGAATGAATCGTTCACCGGCTCCTACCTGATGCTGGGACAAATCGAGTTGCAAAAGGATGACCCGGAGCTGGCGCGTGGTTTCCTGGAACGCGCCGTAAAGTTGGATCCGCAAAATTACTACGCGCACTATGCCCTCGGCCGCTCCTATCAAAAGCTCGGGCGCACCGACGATGCCAATCGTGAATTCGCGCTGCAGCGTTCTCTTCGGGCGGAAAAGCACACCGCGGAAGAAGATACGATGGAGCAGATGACGCACTAGCTCTTTCATGGAACCCATGCCTCCCACCAACATATCCAGACGCGATCACCTGAAGACGATAATCGCAGCCGCTATTCTTGCTGGAACAGGCGGGCCCGAAACAGACGGGGCGCATGCCTTAACCACGTCTGCGAGTCTCCCTGCTCCCACTCCGCCCGGCCATGAGCGAAGAATCCAGTGGTGGAGAGAAGCGAAGTTTGGCATGTTCGTCCACTGGGGACTCTATAGCCTGCTGTGCCGGGACGCCTGGGCGATGGGCGATGAGGATATCCCGTTAAACGAATACGTGTTGCTTGCCAAGCAGTTTCAGCCGCAGCCCAACGCCGCACGCGAGTGGGCCAGGCTGGCTCGCAAAAGCGGCATGAAGTACATGGTGATGACTGCCAAGCACCATGAGGGATTCTGTCTATTCGATTCTCAGCTGACCGACTACTGCGCACCGAAACAAGGCCCGGGCCGTGATCTGGTCAAGGAGTATGTCGAGGCGGCCCGTGCAGAAGGGTTGCGGGTAGGTTTGTACTATTCGCTCATGGACTGGCACCATCCTGACTGGCTGCATGTAAAACAGGATGAGGCCGCGCGAAAGCGATTTGTCGAGTACACTCACGGCCAGATTCGCGAGCTCATGTCGAACTACGGCAAGGTCGATATTCTCTGGTACGACATGGCTGTGCCTCTGGATGCGAAGGGCTGGGAATCGGAAAAGATGAACAAAATGGTTCTAGATCTTCAGCCCGACATTATCGTGAATAACAGAAATCTCCTTCCCGGAGACTTTTCCACGCCCGAACAGAGCACGCAGGCAACAAAGGGTGACTGGGAGTCCTGCATGACGATGAACGACAGCTGGGGCTACGTTACGAATGATAACAACTGGAAATCGCCACATCACCTGATACAGAATCTGGTGGAATGTGCTCGAGATGGCGGGAACTATTTGCTCAATATCGGGCCGAAAGCAGATGGTTCTGTTCCCGAGCCCAGCGTTCGTATTCTGAATGAAGTGGGGCAATGGTTGTCAGGCAACGGGGCCGCCATCTACGCTACGGACAAGTGCCTGTTCCTGCATGGTGATATCTGTGGGTTCACGCGCAAAAAGAATACGTTATTCACGCATGTCTATTTTTGGCCTGGAGAGACCGTCACTATAGGCGGGGTCACCACCAGGGTGAGATCCGCGAAGCTATTGGCTAACAACGCAGATGTCACCTTCACCCAAAAGGGACGCCAGCTGATTTTCTCGCACTTGCCGGCCCAGGCGCCGGATAATCCAGTGACGGTAATCATGGCTGAGTGCGAGTCAGCGCCCGTCCAGCACGCGCTCTCTTCTCGAGTCGATATCGCGTAAGAGCCAAATTTCTCAAGATGAGCGCGGCGAGCGCCTTGACAAGCTGCGGAAAAACTCTCGGTTGACAAAAAATCGCTCCCTCAGCGGCTTAAAGCCGCTGAAGAAAAATCGCTGAACGAAGGGCACGGCTTCAGAGGCGCCGTAAACTTCTCAGCTATGCGCGGCTTTAGCCGCCGAGGTACGGCTTTTTGCTGACGTTTCCACGACTGAGCGCGCGAGGAATGACAAAAAAGCGTAACCCAGGGGCTAAAAGCCCATCGTTTTGTTTCTTTTGTATACGGGCTGAAGCCTGTGCCCTTCAAAAAGGGAAAACGTAGCCCAGGGGCTAAAGCCCTCATCAGACCCAACCATTGCGGCACGGCTGAAGCCGTGCCCTGATACAAAGCATCAGAGCGGTTACTTCCGAAAATTCGCGCATTCCGCAGCTTTCGATCTATCCATCCTAAAGCCCATCGTTTTGTTTGCTGTATGTACGGGCTAAACAGTCTGCGGAAAAAGTCGGATCGGGCAGGAAAGCATGCCCCAGGTCCAAACAAGTCTCTGTCCTGACCATAGATCCTGGGTGCCGGCTTAGTTTCTGGAAATAGCCCTATCCCGTCTCCAGGTTGCCGAGTTCCATTCGTTCTCATGGCTGTGGCATTTTCCTATTCACCGCGAAGAGCCAGCATGGGGTCCGTGCTGGATGCGCGTCTGGCCGGCAGCGCCGACGCTGCCAGCGCCAGCAGCAGCATGACGACGGCAGAAAGTGCAAGCACGCCGGGATCGAATGGACTCACATCAAACAGAAAAGAACGCAGCAAACGGGATGCAGCCGCAGCTCCAAGCAGCCCTAAGCCACAGCCAACAGCAGCAAGCCTGACGCCGGAACCAAGAATCAGCACCAGCACACCCGAGCGCTGGCACCCAAGCGCCATGCGGACAGCAATTTCCTGCTCGCGCAGCGCAACAGAAAATGCAATCACGGCGTAGATCCCCAGAACACTGAGCAGTACGGCGGCGATAGCAAAGGATGAAATCAGCACTGTGTTGAAACGCCGCGGCGCTTCGCTGTCCGAGATTGCGTGCTCCATCGTCTGCATCTGGTAAAGCGGCAGCTGCGGGTCGATCTTCTGCACCGTGGCGCGTAGCAGATTCTCCATCTGTTCGGGAGCTACCCGGCTCCGCAGCACGATCCAGCCATTGCTAGCGCTCAATTCCCCGGCGGTGGCAAAGACTCCTTCCGAGGCGACCGTCTGCGTTACCGGTTGGTATACCTGCAGCGCCGTCTCCGCGTCCGGCGGACCCAACTTTACGTCGTCCACTTCACCCACCACCGTCATCCAGGGAGTGGCGGTTTCCGGCATACCCCGGCGCAGCCGTTTGCCGATCGGGTCCTGTCCTGGCCAGTATCGCTGGGCCATCTTGCGGTTCACGATAGCCACTAACTGTGAGCCTGCCTTATCGGATTCGGTGAACCCGCGGCCGCGGAGCAAACGAATGCCCAGCGCCTGGAAGGGATCGCCCAGCACCTGCGACATCGCAGCCATGTTCAGCCCCGCACCCTTTGGAGGAATATAGCCTTCGATCGTGAACGCGATGCCGAAGTCATTGCCGGCGGCGGGCAGCAGCGAAGTGATACCGACAGCCTCGACTCCCGGCAACTCCCGCAGGTTTCGCCGCAGGTCTTCAGTGAAGATGTCGATGGCAGATTGCGTGGCATACTGCTTCGCAGGCAGATCGTAGAGCGCAGCCAGCGTATGGTCGGGGAAGAAACCTATATTCACGGCACGCATCTTTTGAAAGCTGCGCAATAACAGACCGGAAGCAGTGAGCAGGATGAGCGCCACAGCAATTTCCGCCACCACCAGCGCCGAACGCAGGCTGGCATGGCCGCTGCCGGAAGTGCCTGTGCGTCCGCCTTCTTTCAGCGCCTCATTCACGCTTGTTCTGATAGCGGCAAATGCTGGAGCCAGTCCGCAGAGAAATCCCGTCAGCAGTGCCAGCCCCAGCGCGAAGAGCATCACCGGCCAGTCCAGGCCAATCTCACGGACGCGCGGCAGCGTCTTCGGCAGCAGGCCCACGCCCACCCGCAGAGCGGCGGCCGCCAGCGCCAGCCCTATCCCGCCCCCGGCGATACTCAGGACCATGCTTTCCACGATCGC
This sequence comes from uncultured Acidobacteriaceae bacterium, assembly GCA_963717225.1. Classification (GTDB taxonomy): domain Bacteria; phylum Acidobacteriota; class Terriglobia; order Terriglobales; family Acidobacteriaceae; genus PALSA-350. Next base: position 43,820 of record CAVQWB010000051.1, read on the forward strand.
CTGCCGTAGTAACGTTGCCGCCCGCGCGCCCAGGGCGAGCCTCACCGCGATCTCTCTTCGCCTGCGGATCGACCGCACCAGCAGCAGACCCGCCAGGTTCGCGCAGGCAATCAGCAGGACGATGATCACTGCAAGAAGTAGCGTGCGCACCAACGGACGCGCCTGTTCCACCGTATCCTCGCGCAGAGGCGTCACCACCGCGTGAATGCGAAGGCTGCGCATGAAAGCCGGATAGCTGCGCATCGTCTCTCGGGCCACGCGCTCCGCGTCGCTCTGCGCTTGCTCTGCAGTGATGCCGGGCTTTAAACGGCCCACCATTCGAAAATTCCACGACGCCGCATAACCCGCCGTGAATTCCTCTGGTTGCAGGCTGAGCGGGACCCAAAGCTCGCCATGATTCACATGCCCCGGATTGAGCGGAAACTCGAAGTTGCGCGGCATTACGCCGACAACGGTATAAGGCTTGCGGTCGAGGAGAATCTTGCTTCCCAAAATCGTCGCATCGCCGTGGAAGCGACTCCGCCACATGCTATAGCTGAGCACCGCCACCTGCTGGTGTTGTTCGTCTTCCTGCTGCGTGAACACGCGCCCCATCAGCGGCGCAACTCCCAGGGTGGCAAAGACCTCGCCGCTCATCCGCGTCGCGTTCACGGCCTCCGGATTGCCCGTGCCGGATAGTGCAAAGCCGGCTCCCTGGTAGCCCGCCAAGATGGGTAAAGCTTTGCGTGTCGCGCATATAGTTGCGGATGTCGGGAGCCGTCACGTGAGCGTGAGTGCAGGACGCGCAATAGGAGCCCTCAAGAACATCTCCAAGAATGACGACACGGTCGGGATCGGGAAACGGCAGCGGGCGCAGTAGTACCCCTTCGACGATGGAAAAGATTGCGGTCGTCGCCCCGATTCCCAGTGCCAGCATCAGGATGGCGGTAGCGGCAAATCCGGGAGACTTGCGCAGTTGACGGAAGGTATATCGCGTGTCTTGCAGTATCTGGCCCAACCCTTGAAACGCTCGCTCATTGCGATGCAGTTGCTTGGCCTGCTCCACGCCTCCATAGGCGCGTCTGGCAGCCAGCCGTGCGTCGTCAGGACTCATGCCTTGGCGTAGATATTCGTCTTCCAGCAATGCCAGATGCGCGGCAATTTCTCGTGCCAGTTCTCCTTCCGCCCTGGAGTTGGTGAAAAGCTGATAGAGCCTCAGGAAAATGCGTCTCAGGTATCTCATGGCTAGGACTCCTCAAGCAGAAGGCGCTCCACGAGCGCCGACATTCTTCTCCACTTCTGCGTCTCCTCCCCCAAAGCCTTCTGTCCTGCCTTGGTGATTTCGTAATATTTGGCTTCCCGGTTGTTCTCGGTCCTCCCCCAGGTTCCTTTGATCCACCCATACTGCTCCAGCCGTACTAATGCCGGGTAGAGAGTGCCCTGATTGAGATTGAGCAGCCGATCGGAGATTTGTTGTAGACGTGTGGCAATCTGGTAAGCATGTTGTGGCCCCATACTCGCAAGCGTCCGTAAGACGATGAGGTCGAGTGTTCCCTGAAGTAATTGAATCGATTCCGCGTCTTTACTAGACATCCAAGTGCTCCTATGGAAGAGAATTGTCCTTTTTCACTTGTTTGTCAAGTGGACTTGTTGCGAGAGGTACCCGTTTGCCTTGACAAACCTCGGCCTATCCACCCGTGGCCTTTTGGGGGATACACATCGAGGCAACTTCGGGGTGCAGGCGGCTCCGGGGCGGGCGGGACAGGTCCGCTACGCTCTCTGCCCGCTACGAAACAACTCTAAACGAAGGGCACGGCTTCAGCCGTGCCGCATACAGCGAGGGACCGCTGAGGGCCTAGCCCTGAGGTACGTTTTTTTCCGCTAGAGGTAGGGGCCTAGGTTATTGGCAAGACCTTCATCGCCCAGGGTTATGCGGAGTCGGGCGATAACGACAAGGCGATGGAGTGGCTGAACAAATCATATGAGGAGCGTGAGGGCTGTCTGCTGCCCGGGCTCAACAGCCTTCCTGGCTTCAGGAACCTGCATGGGGATCCTCGATTCAGTGAATTGCTGCATCGCATGGGCATGCCGGAATAATCGCGATTCACAAAGTCATTCTTGAGCGAAGCACTACACGCCGTCGCGAGGTTTGTCACGCCGGACGAAGTCCGTGTCCTGCGTTGGCTCTGCATCGCATTCAATGGCTATCGAGGTTACGGGGTAGTCAGGCGCTGCCTGCGGTAGGCCGAGGAACTTGGTCTGAAACTCATCCTGTGTGAACTTCACGTCCGCGCCGGTCTTGATCAGGTGGGCAGTTTTTACTTTTGCTTTCAGGCCGCTGATGGCCACATACTCACCCGGCCAAAAGTGGACGTGCATGTACAGGGTATTGCCGATCCGGGTAAAGCTGGCGTAGTTGGATCGTCGCACCTGGCAAAGATCGGATTTGTAGATGCTTTCGCCATTGATGTCCATCCAGTGGCCGACCTCAGTCAGCACCTTGACGGATTCCTCGGGCACCGAGCCGTCTGGCTTAGGCCCAATGTTCAACAGGTAGTTGCCGCCATCGCGCGCGCATTGGATCAAATTACGGACGATTGTCCGGGATGATTTCCAGTCAGTGTCCGCGCGTTGGTAGCCCCAGCTATCATTGAGCGTCATGCAGGATTCCCACGCCCGTCCACCGGTTTCTGCCACAATCTTTTGTTCCGGAGTGGCGAAGTCGCCCGGTAGCTTATTGCGATTGTTCACGATGATTTCGGGTTGTAACTGAAAGACCATGTCGTTCATGCGGTTTGACTCCCAGCCTTCAGCGTCCAAGGGCCAGGAAACGTCATACCACAGCACATCGACTTTTCCGTAGTTGGTGAGCAGTTCCCGAATCAGCCCGTGGGTGTAGTCGACGAATCTGCGACGCGCTGCTTCGTCCTTCGCACACTGAGCGCCATCCGGGTGATGCCAATCCATCAGCGAGTAGTAGAAGCCGACATGCATCCCTTCCGCTCTCGCGGCTTCCACGTACTCCTGTACCAGGTCGCGTCCTGGTCCGCGCTTGGGCGCGCAGTAACTCGTCAGCTTGGTATCGAAATTGCAGAAGCCCTCGTGGTGCTTGGTGGTCATGACCATGTACTTCATTCCTGCTTGTTTTGCCAGACGAGCCCAGGCCCGGGGACAGTTCCTGGCCGGCCGGAATGTGGCGGCATGCTCCATATAGGGACCGATGGGAATGGCTTCGTCTTCCATGACCCATTCATGCCGCTCGATGGTGCTGTACACGCCAAAGTGGATGAACATACCGAACTTTGCGGCGTGCCACCACTGCATCCGCTGCGCCCGTGTCTGCTCTTGCATCGTGGCGCCGCTCGATGGCGGTGTGGCTTGTGCGCCAGCCAATGCATCGGGCATGCCAAGCATCGCGAGCGAGGCTCCGGTAGTTTTCAGCAGCTCTCGACGAGTGAGGTTCTTATCCATTCTTCCCCCTTGCTTATGCGCGTATGTTCACGGAGTTTTCCGTGTCGCCGTTCTTGCATACGATGGCAGAGGCGGCTTGGGACAAGTCGCCTCCATCAATGGTGATGGCTTCATTGTCTGCTCCCTCAAGCTGCAAGAATACGGCAGCTTGCCCTAAAACTCGAACCGCAGTGAACAGAGTTTGCCTGGAGTCAATGAAACGAACCACTGACTCCGCCTGGGGATTTCCTTGAACGCTCATGCCGTTGATGGCAGCGTCTTCGATATGGTCGAAGATCAATGCCGGACGCAAGTCTGGGGCACTGACCTGGAAGCGTATGTTTTGCAATGTTATGCCGTGGACGTTGCGAGCATACAACCCATAGGCGGGCATAGGCCCCATCATAAAATACTCACCGGCTATCTGCGGCAGGTCGTGGCGGGCGGCGTCTTCGGTGGTGCCTCCGCCACCGAAGGTGAGGTGGACGTTCTCAAGCGAGATGTTTTCCATGACCGCGCCGCCGATGCAATTGAGAGTGATGCAGGAGTGGCCCTCGCCAGGCCTGTAGCCGCCCCAGATGCCCCACTGCGCGATCATCCGGGCAAAGCCATTCGCCTGTTCGATTCGGCAACTGCTAAGCTATACATACCGGGTCACGCGGAGGGATGTGTGAGTGGTTGAAACAGGCGGTCTTGAAAACCGCTTTACCCGAAAGGGTAACGGGGGTTCGAATCCCTCTCCCTCCGCCAACTAAGTGGCCCACTTTCAGTCTCTTGCTGGCGTTTGTTGCGCGTGTGCCCAAATCGTGCCTATTTTATTGGAGGCGCTCAGGCTTCTCTGTAATTACCCACTGCGTTCCGATGTGAACCTTTTCCATCAGATCATCGATACGGATCTGGCGGGCAGGGGACCACTTCGCGTAATGCTTGCGAACGATCTCCGGTGAATTACCGAGTATGTCCGCGACATCCTCGAAGCTCGCACCACGACCCAGGAGCTCTGTTGCGAGCGTGTGGCGAAAGCGATGAGCATGAGCATCCGCGACGCCGGACTTTTTGAATACACCGCCGAGGGAGCGATCGACGTTCGCTTTCAGCGCCTTCTCTGTGCTCGTGCCACTCCAAAAGAAATACCGTGACTCGCCATTCGAGCCGCGCGGTGCCGGTACTGCATCCAGTGCAGCTTTCATGTCGGGAGGCACCGGCAAGAACACAGGCTGGCCGCTCTTTTCCGTGCGCAGGAAGATGCGCCACCTACCCGTCATGCCTAGAATCAATGTGTGTGCGACCTCCATTATGGAGATTGAGAAAGTAGGGTGTGCTATTGTCCGTTTCAAGAACGGCCAGGTACTCGGTGCCCAGGTGCTGGTTCCGCCTATCTCCCGGAAGGATCGTGAACAGGAACGAGAGATCCGCGTAGTTCGTATTCAGAAGATACAGCCGGCGGAGATTGAACGCGTAGTTTCCGGGTACCGCGGCGAAGTATGCGTTCAGTTGGTTGTATGTTTCGGCAACCAGGCTGCCGTCCGCATTGGTGAAGACGCCCGAGAACTCGCCGACTAGCCGCTCCAACTCGCGGCTGTCGCGGCCATAGACGACTATGGTCAGGGAGAACTCGCCAAGCGACTGGCCTTCGCCGAGAGCCCGCAAGCAATCCCCGAGATTTTCGATATCGACCTGTTTCGACTCGTCGACTAGCACATCTCGAGGGTTCGTGTTTGTTTGGTCATTGCCTAGCTGCGAGATGAAGCCCGTCTTCGAAATGTTGAAATGGGGGCGCCGTTTTGTCACTTCTTTCCGGGCTTTGTCAGTTGTAATTGGCGCCCATTCTGTCACTACATAGAAATTGCCCGGAATCTTCAAGAGAGCGTCCAGCACCAGAGGCCGTGTCTCTCCAATGGCTTCCTTCATCGTTAATACGCGGAGGAAGTGATCGCCTACGCGCAGATAGTCGCGCTCTGCCTCGATATCAGAATTTACAGTCTGGTAATCGAGAAATTGCGTGCTCTTCGGTGCTCTGGCAATTCGCCAATCGTCATAGTTGAGCAGACGACGGAAGAAGCGGAATTGACTATTCTGATTGAGAATGTCAATTTGCATGAAGTCGCTCAGCTGACGGATGAATGCCTGTACTCGTTGTTCGAGCAGTGCAACGTCGTGTTCGATCTGTGTTCGTAATAGAGTCTTCATGCCACCATTTGAGAACTGTGCCTTCAGTTCTCCGAACCCGCCCGCTGGGTCATTGACTAGCCTGCCAAGTGCCGCTCCGATACCGGTCTTTGACCGCGCACCTTGGAGCAGAATGCAATAGAAGATCTCGACTTGGTACAGGTGATCGCGCTTCGCAGCGAAGAACTCGCGCCGGTGGTTGACTTCCGTCTGGACAATAGGGTCGTCGTAGCTTTCGAAGGGGATCTCCGGCCGGTTCGATTTGAATAGATATTGATACACGCGGAAGCCTGAACCGAAGGACTTCAGAGCTGACTCAAGCCGCTTCACGGAATAATCCTGGCTGCTGTAGTCGAGACTCTCGTAATCAACCCCTGGGACACGTAAAACCATGCCCACATCGCCACTCTTCGTCAGAAAAACAGTTTCACTCCAGAAGCCGTATAGGTTGATGTTGTCATTCAGCGAGGCTGCTTCCTTCCACGGCTTGATGACCTTGTGGAGTCTAAGCATTACCGCACCTCCACGTGCGGAATACGCTGCTTTGCGACGTCGTAACGCGCTTTGTACCTCTCCGACTTGGCCAGAATGCGGAGAAAGGCGGGATCGGTGTTCGTCACCCAGCTTCCAAATGCAAATCCGCCTGCGAACACAGCTAAACCCGCCGGCAGACTGTTGAAGAGATTGAATGCGCCTACCGCCGCTACACAAACGAAAAAGAACAATGTCCTTTCTACCCCGAGGTACGTGAGGGGCTTGTGCAGGCTCTTATAGACCCGGTTCGAACGCCGGTTTGTGGTGTGTGTCTGCATGGTTGCCCCTCACAGTTGGAAAGGTGAATGGTTGTGTTTCGAGCACCAAATCTCCCGACGAGACTGAGATGTGATGACGAGTCCGATTACAGAGTCTTTGGGCGATTGTTACAAGACCCTGGGGCGTTTCACAGGACTAATGTTCCGAGGTCGGCTCAAACCCTTGCTCGATGCATTGCCCCGTTTGCACTAGTTGACGCCCAAGGTCAGGTTGAAGGCCAAACCGTGCCGGGCAGTCGAGCTGTCTGGCCAGATTGTCTCTGCCTAAAATGGACAATGCTCGTATTGCAGGCTTTCTGCGGCAAATCCGTGCACCCACGGTCAAGGACTAGCGAACAGATATGAGAGATGGTTTCGCCCGGATCCTAGATCACCCCTACGAATCTATTCGGCGGCCAAGCACTGTCGCAACCTCTCATTCTCGATAAGCAGCCCACAAATAATGGACTGAAGCGACTCAATGGATCGCCGGAGATCGGTCTCTTTCAGAATTGCCTGATCGGATCGTTTGGGGTTTTCAGGCTCGGCCGAGGGGGCTGACTGTTTGTTTTCCATCCCATCTCCTGAAGAAGGGCAGTCCGTGAGTTGCTACTTGTCTCCTGTCCACCAGACCGGCGGCAGCGGTATATGGGGCAGATGGATCTTTTTTAGGAATTGGCCGAGTTCCGGGGAAAACTCCTGCAAAACATTCTGACCAACCAAGCCACCGAAGGCGACGACGGATCTCTGACCTGCGTGGGTCAGGTTATCGAAGCCGGCCGGAAGGTATGCGTTGCCAATAAAACCGGCGGCTGCGGCGCCGGTGAAGTTTGAAATGGCAACGGTGGAATGCCCCCCGTCGGTTCTGTCCACGAAGGTGAAGATAAGGGCATGGCCCAGGCGCGCAGGAACGAAGGTGCTTTCCGAGCGCTGATACCGGGGATCTTCGTGCAGCAGGTAGGAAGCGGAGAAACGCCCAATGCTTTCGGCCCCGGTGCGGGCAAAGCTGTCCCCGTACAGCCGTCCGTATGCGTCTGCTCCAGCGTGCCATTCATGCGGGTAGTGGCTGGGAGGATTTGCCATGCGTATGCCGGTCCTCAAGCCGTTGGTGAGGAAGCTACGCGGACCAAACGCGGGCTCCACAAAGTACTTGAACTTGGCACCCAGGTCCATTGAGGAGAGATGCGGGTTATTCGAGGGCGTCAGGAATGGAATGTTCGACGGAGAGCTTTGTTGTGGAGCTGGCGAAGGGGACGGAGCATCCGGCAGGTCCGGTTTCCCGGGGGCCGAGGAGGAAGCGTAAGCGGCTGTCTGACTGTGCGCCGGCAAAACGGATGCCGGTGAAAGAATCAAGAGTGAGAGCGACAGCATGAGACGAACAGAGGAAAACAATGCCTTCGGCAAGGAGACAAGCGATGTCGATCCTAAGTGCGAGGATCGGTTCCAATAGAGTCTCACCCAACGAACGTCAGCTTGTGTCATCCTGCCCTCGATATCTGGAGTTGCGTGTTCTGTTGTTTGATCGCCAGGGGAGTGAAATGCACGTCAAGTTCAGTCAAGCGACGGTCAAGGATTGTCAAGACAAGAGGCGGAGTTACCTTGACATTTCTCAACAGTGCCGGCGATGCCGGAGACCTACAATGAATGCAATGGTGGGGAAGAATCCGGAGTGAACAACGGGTGGATACGAACCTTCTGATGGACCGCAAATCGGAATCGGTCGCTGGAAGTATCCTTGTTGTCGACGACGATGCCGAGTTGTGCAGGCTGGTGTCGCGGTTTCTGGGGGCGGAAGGATATTCCGTACAAACGGTTCACACCAGCGGACTGGGGATCGAACGCGCACTCTCGGGAGACTATGACCTGGTCGTCCTGGATGTGATGTTGCCGGAGATGGATGGCTTTGAAGTGCTGCGGCGAATGCGCGCGAAATCCAGCACACCTGTCCTGATGCTCACGGCGCGGGGCGATGACCTCGATCGGATCCTGGGTTTAGAGATGGGAGCCGACGATTACCTGCCGAAGCCGTTCAATACCCGTGAACTTTCCGCGCGCGTACGCGCCATCCTGCGCAGGGCAAACTCCGCGAGTGCCAATGGCGCCTTTTCGGAGGCCGCTTCCGTTCGGGTTGGCGATCTGGAACTGAACGCCGGGGCCAGGGCAGTACGGTGCGGAAGCGAAGCGCTGAATTTGACGACGGTCGAATTTGATCTGCTCCAGAGGTTGTTGCGAACCGCAGGGTCGGTTGTGAACCGCGAAGAGTTGACAAAGGATGTGCTGGGGCGAGAGTTCTCGCCTTTCGACCGGAGCATCGACACCCACGTCTGGAGCCTTCGCCGGAAGGTGGGAAATGCCCCGGATGGCACCGAGAGGATCAAGGGCATTCGTGGTGTCGGATATCTCTACGCTTTGCCCGATCGGTTCGGGAGTGACCCATCGAAATGAATAGCTTCTTCCTGAAGATCTTTCTGTGGTTCTGGACGACATTTCTCGTTGTCGCTGTGATGCTTGCTGCCGTAATGGCGGTTACTCGCTCGCATGAAACGATGCTGGCTCGGCTATCGATTTACCTGCCCCTCGAAATAAGACAGGCCGCGGAGATTTACCAGCGCGAAGGAAAAACTGGCTTGCTCCATCATTTCGATCAGGTGAAAGAGAGCGGGTACATCGAGCCCTATCTCTTCGACGAAAGCTGGAAGGATGTGTTGGGCCGGACTGTCCCGTCCGGGGCTGTCGAGTTCGCCAAGGGCGCAAGGGTAGACGCGCCTCTCTTCAGCAAATTCACTGGTGGGTACGGACTTGCGGCTCAACAAGCGGTCGAACCAAGTGGACAGCGATACACGATGCTGGTTGTGACGCGCTCGCCATCCGTTCCCGATTTGATTCGGGAGCTTAGCTTCAGAAGTCTGTTCGGCTTATTTGCGATCCTGTTGGTGGGAGGGGCTTTTTGTTTTTGGCTGGCTCGACACTTCGCCAACCCAATCGTGCAACTGAGCGAAGCCGCGGGCCGAATTGCGGACGGCTTGTTGAATACGCGGAGCAACCAAAGCATCCGTTTACGACGGGATGAGATCGGGCGCCTGGGCGTGAGCTTCAATCGCATGGCGGAGCGGATCGAATCCCTGGTTCATGGACAGCAACGGCTCTTTGGCGACGTTTCTCATGAACTGCGTTCCCCTCTTGCCCGTCTGAGCGTGGCAGAGGGTCTGCTGCGGCAATGTCCCCCCGACGAGCGGGCGGAGTATCTAGACCGGATCGCGCTTGAAGTGGAACATCTCGATCAATTGATTGGCCAACTGCTGACTTTGGCTCGCATCGACAGTGGCGCAGACTCAAGCCGCAGGGAGAGAGTTGAGTTGAGCACTCTGGTTCAGGAAGTTGCTGTCGATGGAAACTTCGAGGCCCAGGCTAAGCGCTGCGCAGTCAGAATCGATTCGGAGGATCTATGCGCGACGACGGGTGCGAGAGAACAACTACGTCGAGCGATTGAGAACGTCGTACGCAATGCCATCCGCTATACGCAGCCCAGTACCGACGTGGAAATCACGATACGCAAGCAATACGCTCGTTCGCCTTCTAGCGCTGTCGTTCAAGTACGGGATCATGGTCCGGGCGTATCCAGCGAGCACCTGGAGAAGATATTTCTTCCTTTCTACCGAATTCCAACGATCGATGGGGAACCAACTCGCGGCGCCGGACTAGGCCTGGCGATTACCGAGCGCATTGTGCGGATGTACGGCGGAAGTGTCACCGCGACAAATGCGCTGGGTGGCGGTCTCATCGTGAACCTGGAACTGTCACTTCTGGAGTGAGAATGCCCAGCTAGCTCTCCAGCTAGCTGGGCAGGCATAGGCTGTGGCCGTTTAAGACTTTCATTTGCCGCGTAATCCGCCAAGTCACTCATTTACCAGCGAGGGGGTCTACTTGTGTGTATTGTTCGGCCGTCGGCAACTCGATGAAGACGCAGATCCATCCTGATACTTCGATGAGGGCATTGCCCATCTTAGTAACAACTGAAGCTTGACTTCCGAACGGCGGTCACTCAGCAGTGGGTCTCCTGAGCCGCAGCGACTTCTCTCATACGTTCCGTCAATCCTATGGCCGATACATGCCGAACTTGGCCCGATGTGCCCTCCAATACCGGTATCGGTCATTTCTCGTCCCTCTTTGAGTGGGCGAACGGAGATTGCTTGGAGTAGTAGCCGGTTCGCGTGTGGACGGTGAGCTTGCCACCCCCGGATGCTCGCGCTTGCACCTTGACCGCGTGATAGCCGGCGGTGGAGGCTCGCGCGGAGTAATAGGCGAGAATGTACTGATTGCGTATATCGCGGGCGACTTCGGCGGCGACTGTATCCACATCCTGGAGCGAGGCGGGGAAGAAGGCGATGCCGCCGGTCTGACTGGCGAGGGCTTCGAGGGCGTGGCGGGCGCGGCGCTTGTCGCCGCCGCTGCTGTTGCCGGAGAAGAGCAGTCCGATGGAGCAGATGATGGGGCCCTGCATGTCCTGAACGCGATGGATGGCCTGGTCGAGCAAGAGCCTGGAGGCGTTGTCCTCCCCGTCGGTGATGACGATGAGGACTCTGCGGGGACGCTTCGCGCTTTGCTCCATTTTGTCGGCGGCGGTGACGATGGTGTCGTAGAGTGCGGTGCCGCCGGAGAGGCTGAGTTGCGCGAGGCCGTTCTGCAGGCGGCCGAGATCGGAAGTGAAGTCCTGATCGAGGTAGGCCTGATCGGAGAAGTTGATGACGAAGGTCTCGTCGCCGGGATTGGAGGCTTTGACGAGGTCGAGAGCGGCGGAGGCAACGGCGGCGCGTTTGGGGCGCATGGATCCAGAGTTATCGACCAGCAGGCCGATGGACACTGGGGTGTCCTGATGCTGAATGGAGATGATGGCCTGCGGGGTGCCGTCTTCGGCGACCTTGAAGTTGCTCTTGTCGAGGCCGTTGACCAGCTGGCCCTTATTGTCGAGGACTGTGCAGTTCAGCACGACCTCTTCAGCGTTGACCTCAAACGTGTACGGGCCCGAGGGTTGGTGCTTCGGCGGATGGCTTTGCCCGAGCGCCGAGAGCGCGCCGAAGAGGAAGAGGATGAAGATTGTGGATGCCGTGGAGCGGACCTTCATCGTGCGGGTCCGCGATCGGCAGCGGGCATGGGCAGCGCGGTGCGGTTGCCGAAGCCGATGTCCATGGGGGTGTTTTTGGGGAAGACGATCTCGCGTCCGCGCGCGAGGAAGTTCCTGTAGATGGAGCTGCCACCTCCGTAGGCGCTCATGAGGATGGCGTAGGTGTGGTTCTGGATGACGGCGCCGACGATGATCCCGATGAGCTTGTATCCGGTTGCGCCTCCGGTTACGGGGCCGGCGGTGCTGACGTCCCTCTTGCCGCCACTGCCGATCAGCGCCAGACCGACGGATGCGCCGGTGGAGAGATAGCGGGTTTTCGAGGGAGTGGATTTGGCGCCGCCTTCAGTGTCGAGCTGCACGTGACCGGCGGCGTCGGACTCGATGCCCTGGAGGCTGGTGTCGACGGTCTCCACCGCTCCGTCGGGCAGAATGACCTGGCGAAAGGCGATGCGGAGCTGTCCGTTACGGTGGAGGCTGCGGGCGGGGCGCACCTGAAGGACTGAGCCGCGGAGCCGGGTGCCGGCGGGGAGGATGAGGCGTCCCTTATCGAACAGAGGCTGAGAGAGAGCGGCATCGACGTCGCTGCCCTTCTGCGTATGCTTCGAGTCGAGAGGCGTCAGCAGCATGGCGTGGACGAGGCTTCCGGGCGGGGGCTGGGTCCCGATGGAGGAGAGGCTTGCAGTGGAGATGGATTCGCTGCCGAAGTCGAGCGGCCGGGAGAGCTCGGCGGAATAGACGGTTCCGGCATCGAGGTACTGCGGGTGCACGGGGAACTGGGCTACGGCGTAACGCATGAAGACATGCATGCGGCCGGGCGACTTGATCTGCTTCATCGCGTCGTGCCACTGCGCCCGCGCCTGTTCCATCTTCTGGGCGGCCGCGTCTTTCACGGCATTTTTCTTCTGGTGTTCGCCGGCGGTGGCAAGCTGGATGACCTGTCCGGAGCCGGGAACCACAGTTGCGTGCAGCTCGATGCTGCGGCCGCCGGGGAGAATGAGCTGGTCGAAATTGACGCTGAGCTTATGGGCCGGGGTGAAGTCGGCGTTGAGGGCGCTGAGGGTGCGGGTGCGGCCGGGGACGGGAGCGATGGCTATGATGTGGCCGGTCGCCTGCGTGCCTGTGGGGATGACGAGATGGTCGAAGACGTAGACGGGCTGCATGACACGGCCGTGGATGGGCTGGCCGACCTTGCGCACGCGGACCTCGCTGTCGAGGGCGATCTGCAGGGGGGTGCCGTCGGGAACAGTGAGGGCAATGGTGCGCGCCTCAGCGGGCGGCTGGGAAGAAGGGGATGGATGGGGCGCGTTCTGTGCCGGCAGATAGACGGTGGAGGCGAGGGCGAAGAGGGAGATGGAGAGAACGCGGGAGCAGCCCATTCGGAAAGACAACCTCAGGAGTGAAAGATACGTTTTCGTTGGCGATCGGCTGGCCTGGTTCTGAGGGATGATCCTGCCCTGGCACTCGTGACAGCGCAGTGGAGCTGGGTGGAGCTTTGAACCTGCTCCGGGGCGCTCCTCGGCTGCGCCGCGGTAGTCCGCGTGCTCCGGGATAATCCAAATTATCTTAAAGGATTAAGATTAAGGCAACCTTAGGATCGGGAGGGCGGTGGGAGAGGCGCGGCCTTCCATCGCTGGAGAGCGGGCGCTCTTCGGATGTTGGGATCGGGCGGTGTTCGCGCCCGCCGCTTAAGGTGCAGTTAAGTATCGATTGCTAGGCTTGGGCCAAACGTTCCTTGAAGGAGATGAAGCGTGTTGCGACGCCGTGTATTCGTTGTGCTGAGTCTTGCCGTGATTCCTGTGCTCCTGCCCCGGTTTGCCGCGGCGCAGGCGCCTTTGCAGCCGGTCGCGAAGCTCACGATGCCGGCTTCTGTCCAGGGAAGGTTCGACCATTTGGGCATCGATGAGAAAGGCAGCCGACTGTTTGTTGCTGCAGAGAGCGCGCACCAGGTTCTGGTGTTCGACCTGAAGAGCGGGAAATATGTGCGCTCGATTCCCGATATCCAGATTCCTCATGCCATTTTTGTGAGGGAGGACCTAAACCGGATATACATCACCGACGGCGGCGCGGGAGCGCTGAAGGTGTTCGACGGCCGCACGTATGCTCTTCTGAAGAGCATTCCGCTCAAGCTGGACGCGGACTCGATCGGCTACGATCCGGCGACTCACTACCTCTATATCGACAACGGCGGCGGCGACGCGCACGAGACTTTCTCGATGCTGAGCGTGGTGGACACGACGCGCGAGACCAGAGTGGCGGACGTGAAGATCGACGGCGACACGCTGGAGGCGATGGCGCTCGAGAAGAACTCCGGGAAGATGTATGTGAACGACGCGGCGCTGAACAAGGTGGTGGTGCTCGACCGCGGGAGCCGCTCGATTGTGGCGAACTGGCCGGTGACGATGGGCAAGCGCAATGTGGCGATGGCCCGCGATGAAGCGGGCCACCGGCTGTTCGTGGGTTCGCGCAGCGGCGCGATCTCAGTGTTTGACACCGGGACGGGGAAAGAGCTCACGTCGCTGCCGATCGGCGGGGGCGTGGACGATATGGTCTTTGAGGCGGGCAGCAAGCGCCTGTATGCGACCTGCGGCGGAGACGGCCTGATCTATGTGTACCAGCAGCGCGACGTGGACCACTACGAACTTGCGGGGAAGGTGCCGTCGGGGGGGAAGGCAAGAACGGTCTGCTCAGCAGGCCGCGCGGGCGCTTCTACGTGATCGTGCCTCCGCAGGGGTCGACGCCGGGCGCGGTTTATGTGTTCGCGGTGCAAAGTTAACCACAACCCGAACCCTCGAAGTTGGCGCTAAATTTCCATAACTCACTCATCGACGAAGCGCATTCCACTTGGACGAATAGTCGTTAGCAACATGGACACTTGCCCGTTAATCGTCCGTGTGGGGCATCGTGGGTTCTCATCGCCCCGCAGCTCTCGGGGACTTGAGCTGTGAGGTCATACTTGCGATGCTCTCTTTTGCAATCTCGTTACTGATTCGCATGACTTATAGTGTCGCTACCGGCTTGAGTTTGATTTGTGGGTGACCTTCTAGCATCGAAGGACTTCTGGGCGTCCAGCACCGCGGCAGAGTGTTTACTTGTCCATTGAGAAAGAGCTGCAACAGGAGCGTGCAGCGTCTCGCCGAGTTTTGTGAGGGAGTTTCGACACCCACCGGAGACTCGGTAAGGACAAGACGCCCCACCAAGCCACTTCGTTCAAGCTGTCGCAAGCACTGCGTGAGCATCTTTTGCGATATACCCGGCACACTCCGCTTCAACACGTTGAAGCGCGCGCTTCCCGCGTGGTCACACAATGCGCTGAGAATGAGCAGATTCCATTGCCCGGAAATCTGATCCAGCAGTACTCGATCCATGCAAATACTCATACCAACATCTCGACCACCCGCGTGTCGAACTACCGTCACTTATGGGGAACACCGGCGACACAGACCAAGTGGCAGTGTCACAGTCCAACGCGAATCCTCCGGGGCTGATTTGGTTGTGATTTTTGTGATACCTATAGGGGGTAGGGGCATCTATAGTGGTAGAGGGAGATTCAGCAGCATGGAAAACACGATCAGACTGTCCATTGAAGGTATGCACTGCGGAGCTTGTGCGCGCCGGGTGACGAATGCGCTCGCCGGGGTCGATGGGGTTCGCGTCGACTGTGTAGAAGTGGGCTCGGCACAGGTCAAGTTCGACGCCGCAAAAACCTCAGCCGAGGCGATCATGGCGGCTGTGGACCGCATTGGGTTCACGGCTCGGGTTGATAGCGGATTCGGGGAGTAACCGATGTCAAACACTTTAGAAGACAAGATAGTAAGCGGCAGAGATGCCGCTTCGACTGTCACTATCGAACGGGTCAACATTCCAGTCACTGGCATGGCCTGCGCGGCATGCCAGTCATTTATCCAAAGGACATTGGCGGGGGAGGCTGGAGTTCAGGACGCGACCGTCAATCTCATGTTGCACAATGCGACCGTTGCCTTTGATCCGCGTGTGATCTCACCCTCCTTACTGGTCGAGAAGCTTCGCAGCACAGGCTACGGCGCGGAATTGCCGGTAGCGAACGAATCGGTTCTCGCCGCACAGGAGAAGAATGACGAAGACCAACTGCGCGAGTATCGACAGTTGCGCTGGAAGGCCTGGATCAGTGTCCTGGCGGGCGTCGTCGCTATGGTCGCCTCCATGCCGCTCATGAGCATGTCGAGTGTGGGCGGCCTCCAGCGCATGAAGGACCCGCTCATGAGCTGGTCCATGCGGGTCCTCGATCCGGCTTTGCGAAGAATGGCGCCATGGCTGTATTCAGTTACCGATAACAGCATACGCTGGTTCCTTTTTGTGCTCTCGGTATTCATCATCGGCTGGGCTGGACGTCGATTCTACGTGAAGGCCTGGTCGGCGTTGCTGCACAAGACGGCGGATATGAATACTCTGGTTGCGCTGGGTACGGGAACCGCGTTTCTTTATTCCGCAGCCAGCACTATGGCGCCGGGCTTCTTCCTCACCCACGGTATCGCGCCTGATGTTTATTACGAAGCGGGCATTCTGATCATCGGACTCGTGCTGATCGGCAACACCCTTGAAAGTCGAGCCAAGGGCCGGACCGCTCTTGCATTGCGCAAGCTGGTGCAACTGCAGCCGAAGACCGCACGCGTGCTCCGAGAAGGCCTGGAGCGCGATGTGCCACTCGAGGCAATCCAGCATGGCGACATCATCCTCGTCCGTCCTGGCGAGCGCATTCCGACAGATGGCGACGTAGTCTCGGGCAAGAGCAGTGTGGACGAGTCGATGCTAACCGGCGAGTCGCTGCCCGTCGAAAAGGAAGCGCAAGATCACGTTATCGGGGGCACTCTCAACCAACGCGGGTCACTCGAGTACCGTGCCACGATGCTAGGTGCCGGAAGCACGCTGGCGCAGATTGTGCGGCTCTTGCGTGACGCTCAGGGATATCGCGCGCCGATTCAGCATCTCGCAGATCGCATCAGCGCCGTCTTCGTACCGTCCGTGTTGGGTCTCGCTATCGTCACGTTCGCAGCATGGCGATTCTTTGCCCAAGGTGCGGGTACGATGCAGGCCTTTGCCGCGGCCGTAACTGTGCTGGTAATCGCGTGCCCCTGCGCTATGGGCTTGGCCGTTCCCACGGCCGTCATGGTGGCAACCGGACGCGGAGCAGCATTTGGATTGCTCATCAAGGGAGGCGAAGCGCTCCAGCGGCTCGAAAAGATCGATACTGTGGTGCTCGACAAGACGGGTACCATCACGGCAGGACGCCCTGCGGTCACGGAGGTGCTGCTCAATCCTTCGGGTAGTTTTTCTCCGGACCGGGTCCTTTGCGTCGCTGCGGCGCTCGAGCGCGCCAGCGAGCACCCGTTGGGCGAGGCCGTCGTCCACCATGCAACGCAGAACGGCCTGACGCTGTCGCGGCCGGAGCAATTCGAGTCGCTGACGGGGCAAGGCGTCGTGGGCATAGTTGAAGGGCATGCAGCCCTGATCGGCAACGTGAAGCTGATGCAGGGGTATAGCGTCTCCGTCGCGCCGCTGACCCGGGCTGCTGAACAGGCGGCAGAACAAGGCCGGACTCCGTTGTGGGTAGCGATCGAAGGCGAACTTGCAGGAATTATTGTCGTGGCTGATACAGTCAAGCCGACCTCGATCGCGGCCATTCGCCGGCTCCATCGCGAAGGCCTGAATGTGGTCATGCTCACCGGCGACAACGAACGGACTGCGCACGCTATCGCCCGCGAGGTAGGCGTGGATGACGTGATTGCCGACGTGCTCCCGCAAGGCAAAGTGGATGCGATCCGCCTTCTACAGGCACAAGGGCGTTCGGTTGCCATGGTCGGCGACGGCGTCAATGATGCACCCGCGTTGGCACAGGCGGAGGTAGGCATCACGATGGCGACAGGCTCCGATGTTGCCATGGAAGCCGGCGACGTCACGCTCATGCGCAGCGACTTGAACGGGGTGGCAGCTGCTATCGCACTGTCGCGCGGTACCATGCGTGTTATGCGCCAAAATCTGTTCTGGGCTCTTGCCTATAATGTCGTTGGTATTCCGATCGCAGCCGGAATTCTGTATCCCGTCTGCGGGTTACTGCTCAGTCCAGTGCTGGCCAGCGCAGCGATGGCTTTCAGCTCATTCAGTGTCGTCACAAATAGCTTGCGTCTGACCCGGCTGAAGCTTGGATAAGGAGAGTTATGGCTACCAGGAAAACTACATCTTGTTCCCCCACGTCTTCTGGAGGTGAGATTCCGACTGCGGGACGGAAAGCGGTGGGTGTCGACCCTGAGATCAAAGCCTCTAACCTGCGCCGCCTCAACCGTATTGAGGGTCAGGTGCGCGGGATTCAGCGCATGGTAGAAGAGGACCGGTATTGCGCTGACATTCTAATGCAGATCTCTTCTGCGCAGGAGGCATTGCGGGCCGTTGCTCGTTTCCTGATGCGCAATCACCTGGCGCATTGTGCGAGCCACGCCATCAGGAGCGGTTCAGAAGAAGAAAAAGAAGCCATGTACGACGAGCTGCTGGAAATGATCTACAAGAACGCTCGCTAGGAAGCCTACAACCGCACACGCCGCTCTCTTCAGGGGCTGCTCCGGCCCTGCAGGAGACCTATTGTCTGCGAAACGAGGTCACATTGCCAGCTCTGTCAAAAGATCAACGCGCGATTCTCACTGCTGAGCTGTTGGCAGCGAGTTTCATGGGACCCATCTCGGTGGGCATCGGCACGATCGCACTCACATTATGGTTTCTGGGACGCGGCATCTTCAGAAATCCCCCCATGAATTCAAAAACGAAATCATTGACGCGAGAAGTAACTGAACCAACGAGTGGCCTCGGGACGAGCAAAACGAATACTCGATAGCGGTTGGAGGACGTGTCGAAATCCAGACACTCTCTCAGTGAATCGCCGGCTTCCAACGCAAAGGTCCTTCTGTATTCAATGAGTTGCCGCGTCTTACTCAGAACGTATCTTTGGCAGGTGCAGTGCACTAGTCTCGGACGTGGAAGAAGTCGGAAGATCATGCGGGAGGGTGGAGTCGCCACGATTGCGCTCACATTATGGTCTCTGGGGGCGGCTCGCTGTCAGAAATCCATCATGAGTTCAAAGGAAAGCATTGACGGGAAAAGTATATGAACACCAATGACCCCAATGGTCATAGACCCAACATTTCATTAAGCCGTCGCCGGTTCGTCCAGGGCATGGCTTCAGCGGGAGCTATAGCCGCGCTGGCTGGGAGCGGTGTGGCAGCCTTCGGCGAAACCACCCAACAGTCGCCTACGGTGCTGTCTGGTACTCATTTCGAATTGACACTTGACACTTTGCCGGTGAACTTTACAGGCCGGTCTGCAACAGCAACGGGCGTCAATTGCTCTTCGCCTGGACCGACACTCAGGTGGCGCGAGGGCGACACGGTCACACTTGCTGTGACCAACAACCTCAAGGTACCAAGCTCCATTCACTGGCATGGCATGCGTATACCCACCGCAATGGATGGGGTTCCCGGACTCAGCTACCGCGGCATCGCTCCGGGCGAAACTTTTATCTACCGGTTTCCGGTGTGTCAGATCGGCACTTATTGGTATCACAGTCACGCCCAGTTTCAGGAACAGACTGGTCTGCTTGGTGCGATCGTGATCGAGCCCCGCGATCGGGACCCCATCGACTTCGACCGGGAATATGTTGTGCTGCTCTCCGATTGGACCGATGCCAACCCGGAAACGATCTTCAGCAACCTGAAAGAAGAGAGCGATTACTACAACTACCACCGGTTCACGCTTGCGAACTTCCTTAGTGATGCGAAGAAGAAGGGTACCGGTTCTACGTTCTCCAGGCGCCTGGCTTGGGGGCGGATGAATATGAGTCCCAACGATATCGCCGATGTCTCGGGCGCTGCCTACACGTATCTGCTGAACGGCAATGCTCCACGGGCTAACTGGACAGGGCTCTTCCGGCCGGGCGAACGCGTTCGCCTTCGCTTCATCAACGGCTCCTCGATGACCTTCTTCGATGTTCGCATCCCCGGGCTCCCTATGACGGTGGTGCAGGCCGACGGTAACGATGTTGAGCCGGTCGTCGTCGATGAGTTCCGCATAGGTGTTGCGGAAACATACGACGTAGTCGTACAGCCAACTGCCAACGACGCTTATACGATCTTCGTCCAGGCGGAGGATCGCACAGGTTTTGCGCGCGGCACGCTAACACCAAAACTCGGCTTGGCCGCGGTAGTCCCACCCATGGACCCGCGGCCTACGCGAACCATGATGGACATGGGTATGGGCAGCATGGCTGGCATGGATATGCCAGGAATGAAGGGAATGGATACGTCTGGCATGAAGGGCACACAAATGGGCGCTGCGAGTATGGCATCGAGCGGGTCAAGTATGCCTGCTATGCCCGACGGCGAGCATCGGGCAATGCGGGGAATGCGGCTGAGCAGCGGTACAGGGCTGACTCCGTTTCCGCAACCGGGTCCGAATGCGAAGCCGATCGCGGAACCCAGAGCCGACACAGAGGAAGTGAAGCTGGCTCCGTCCAACCCCGTAAAGGTGCAAGTGGGTCCGCAGGTGGCCGCGGTGCCGATGACGGTCAGCAGCCGTTTGAACGATCCCGGCGACGGTCTCGAACGCAATGGGCGACGGGTGCTGACCTACGCGGACCTGCGCGCCCGCTATCGCGGTGTGGACAGCAGACCGCCGACACGCGAAATAGAACTGCATCTTACCGGCAACATGGAACGCTTCATCTGGGGATTCAATGGACAGAAGTTCTCCAGTGCGGAGCCGATCGAACTGAAGCTCGGAGAGAGAATTCGCATCGTTCTGATCAACGATAGCATGATGGAGCACCCCATTCATCTGCACGGGTTATGGAGTGAACTGGAAAACGGTCATGGTGCTTTCAATCCTTATAAACACACCATCATCGTGAAGCCTGCGGAACGTGTGAGCTATCTCGTCAGCGCAGACACACCGGGAAGATGGGCCTACCACTGCCATCTGCTCTATCACATGCATGCCGGCATGTTCAGAACAGTGGTGGTGTCATGAGACCTGAAGGGAACATCTTCCGTCGAATTGCATCTGTACGTGCGATTGTGATCATCGCATTCATCTTCGGTCTTATTGCAGCGAAACCGGCAAACGCGCAAGCATCGATTCCCGCCGCGCCGGAACCGGTACCCACGAAGGGCCCGAGGTGGCCACCCGCCGTCGAGGACAACAGGGTCTTTGCACACGTTCTGTTTGATCAGTTGGAGGGCAGGGCAAGCACCTCCGGTAGCCTCCTGCGATGGGGCGGACAAGGTTGGATTGGCACAGACATGAATCGGCTCTGGCTGAAATCGGAAGGCTTCGCGGGCGACGGAACCGTCAGCGATGGCGACCACGAAGCGCTCTACGATCGGCCGATCCCACACATGCGTTATTTCGACGCGCAGGCGGGCGTCCGAGCTGATTTGGACTCTGGCCCCACCCGCGTGTGGGCTGCAGTCGGCGTGGAGGGCCTGGCACCTTACTTCTTCGACTTCGAGCCGACCTTCTATGTCAGGGACAGCGGACACATCGCCGGACGGATCAACGGCTCGTGGGATCTCTTCATAACGCAGCGGTGGGTCGTGCAACCGCAGGCGGAGCTGAACTTCTACAATAAGGACGACCCGGCGCGTCAAACCGGCTCAGGCTTCTCAGATATTGATACCGGCGTTCGTATTCGCTATGAACTTACTCGCAAATTCAATCCATATATTGGATGGGCTTATGCCGGAAAATACGGCGGTTCGGCCCGTTACACGCGCCAGTCCAGAGAAGCGACCAGCGATTCCAGCTTCGTGTTCGGGCTCCGCGTCTGGTATTGATCGGGCTTGCTAATCGAAGCACTCACCGCGTGCCCGGAGGGATTTTCAGCAGCGCATCGCATCCTAAGCAACCGAACCTTTCAATGAATGGACCAGTCTATGTGCAATGTATGCTTCCGAATTGTTCGCTCATGGGGAACAAACTCCCGGTTGAAGATTGCGGATTACTTCTGGATCCTGTCGATGTTCGGGCTCCTTGCGTCCGCTAGCAGTTGAACACCTCGGGAGAAATTTTCTTTGAGGACATCGAGCGAGAAGCTGTATCCAGCCGTCTCACACGCGGCGATGTCGTCAAGAGCCTTTTCGAAAACAGGACGATCCATAGCATGCGGTCCATCTTCGTAGAGTCCTTCTAGAATTTCGGACGCGACATCATCATCCACACGTGATTGAGATTCGACAGTATGCTTTACAGAACCGCGCAGTAAAACGGTGGGACTCGTCGGATCCGTTTGAACGATCAAGCGAAGACCGTTTTCCAAAATCACATCCGAAGCAGTCGCGTGCACTACGGGTAATTTCAGTTGCTCCAGGGCACCGGCAGCCCAGGACGGAAGCTGGACCGGCCTAACAGGCGGGGAGGTAGCTTTTTCTAGGCCACCAATCTTCTTTTCGTAAGTTGGCCGTTGATCAGTTACACGTTGCGTGGGCGATGGTTTCAGAATACCGACGATGGCGTTAGAGCTATCGAGGTATTGCCGGGCGACGCGGTTCACGTCGAGCGTTGTGACTTTCCTGATGGCCTCAATGTCCTCATCAGGAGAGTTTCGACCTTCTCCTGCCAAAGCGTCCGACCAAACATCAGCTACCCCGGAGATAGAGTTGCGTTCGAATTCGGCGGACGCCAATTCGCCGCGTTTTGCTGCCTCAACCAGGTCTTCAGGCAGGCCCTCTCGTGTGTATCGAGTGAGGATGCTTTGCATCTGGCGGATTGCTCGCGCGGGATTCGCTCCGGTTGGCAATTCGACGAGTCCGTAACCAATGCTAGCCTTGGAAAAGGTCTCGGCAAGATCAAAGTCGACGTTTAGAGTTTTGCCTGAGGATTCCATTCGGTAGAGATCGCTACGCCGGCTGGAAAGCACATCGATCAGGATTTGAGCAGCAGCATAATCTTGAGAATCGGTGCCCGGAAAGCGGAACCCGACAACGCCGACGGTATTTGGCAGATCACTTGCCAGTGTGAACAATTCCGAATGTACCGCCTTTAGGGCGATGGGTGTCCGTGCAGGAACGCTATGACTCGGTAGGTCGCCGAAGAGTTCTTTGATTCTCGCTAGCGTGACTTCTGGATTCACATCGCCGACAATCACCAGGATCATATTGTTTGGCGCGTACCAGTTCTTGTGGAACTCCTGGAGCATCTGGCCGGTTGTGGCCTCAAAGGATTTCTTGGTACCCAGTGGGTCCTGAACGTATGGTGTGCCGGCAAACATATCCCGCTTCATTCTCTGGATGAGCCGGTACCACGGATCGGATAAATCTTCCGCGACTTCCTGTTCGATTGCGCCGCGTTCCTGAGACCACTCCTCCTGCGAGTCATCGATTCCTCGCATACACGCCGCCTGAGCCTGCAAGGCTATGTCAAGATCTAATGACGGAACAGTCGTGTAATAGTGAGTTACGTTTTGTTCCGTGTCTGCGTTATCTTGTCCTCCGAGCTCTGCGTAGATGGCTGCGGTCTGATCGGAAGTCATCCCTGCGCAGCCACGAAAGGCCATATGCTCCTGTGCATGTGCCATACCTGGATATTCAGGAGGCGATTCGTTGCCTCCCGCAAGCACGTTCATCTCTACCGTGGCTACAGGAGCCAGGGGGTCCTGGATGATCACTACCCGTAGGCCATTGGACAGCTTCGCCTGTTTTACCGTATTGCTGTTACTGATACCTAAAGCCGCGTGGACAGCCGACGCGAATCCGTTTGCCAGGAGTAATCCAAGAACCAAACTCTTCGAGCTCAATCTAATCTCTCCGTCTTATTCAGGCCCTTTGTCGATCTGAAATAGCCAAAATGGCAAAACGTTAGGGATGCGTCATGTCACGGCAGAATCGCTGCTCCACGAAGCTCTGAAGAATCCAAATCCTGTTCGTTCATCTCCCGCAGATCTCACGGTGAAGTCATCTTTGGGATTGGTCTCATCACCCTGCATAAAAAGACGCTCTCGATGAACAGGAGAAACCATCGAACGACACTTCTCGACGAAAATCCTCGCGGAGACCGAGGGCCACGCGCACCGGTCCACCGGCCGCGCATGGCTGATTAAGCGGACACTGGGGTATTACTGCAGAGGTGGTTGGTCTACCTGCGGTCTCACCCAATGTCGATCTCCGGCACTCCTTGATAACGTCAAGCCGAGGCACGAACCGCTATCGACTTCGATAGAGGCCCTAGTAGCCGAGTACCCTGGAGCCGCCGATCGCGGTAAGCATCTCCTCGTTGGAACTAGTGTCGCCGCTAACCAGGATCCGCCCGCGAGAGTCGAAGGTGAATCCCTGCATCGAGGCGAAATCACTGGGGACGGTGAAGATCCCGGTCTGGGTCGTCTTGGGGTTGGCGATGTTCGGGACGCCCCCCGTAATGGGGTAGTCGGCAAACGCGGAGGCATAGGTGCCGGCAGTTCCGTATACGATGTACAGATCAGAGGCGGTGCCGCCGTTAATTCCATCGTGGGTACTGTGGACGCGGGCCAGTACCGCCTCGCCATAATTGGAGTTGATCAGCTCGCCGGTGCCGTTGAAGTTCGTGTCCAGCGCGCCATTGCTTTCCTTCACGGCCACTATCAGCGCCGTCGCCTTCGCCGCCGCACCGTCGTTGGTGCTCTTGCTAAAGGAGAAACCGGACAGGATTACGTCCGGGAAGTTGGAGTCGGCGCCGCTGAGGCTGACGTTGGTGATTTCAGCCGACGTACCGGAACCGCCGACGCTGTCTACCGGGTATTCGACGATTCCGTTGCTGCCGAAGGTGTTGTCGACGCTGCCGGCGCTGCCGATCTTGCCCACCAGCACCAGGCTGGACGACGTGGCGTCGTCCACGCCACCCACCAGGATTGCGCCGCCGTGTCCCGACCCCTCGTCGACTACCGAACAGCCGTACAGCGTGGGGGAATTGTTGCCGTTGGGGGTGGCGATGGTGACGATTCCCGGCGTGGGGCCGCTGGGGTTGAGACTGGTGTCCAGGGCAGCGGTGGCGGAGCCGCTGGCTGGGGGGACCAGGCGTTCTACTACGCCCACCGGGCCGCCGGGTGTCATTTCCTGCCCGACGATGACGATGTTGCCGGTGTCTGGATCGAGACACAGGCTGGTGAATTTGTAGCTGGTGTCGGTGCTGGCGGTGAAGGCGCTGACGTAACCCTTGGCGCCGAATGTGGTGTCGATCGCGCCGCCGTTTGTGCGGCGCACGATGTAGTACGGCCCCAGGTAACTGGCGGGCGTGGAGCTGGGCGGTATCGAGCGACTGCTGGCCGGGAAGGCGCCCCGGACACCGCCCACACCGATGTCGGGGCCGGCTTCCACCAGAGTGTAGACCTTCTGGCCCGGGTCCCTCGAGTTAATCGCCACGCCGGTGCCGTAGCTCTGTCCAGTGGTGGTGGGGCCGGCGTAGGGCTGCGACAGGCCATTGTTGCCGTAAGAGCTGTCGTATGTGAACTTAAAGTTCGCCGACGGTGTGCCGGCGGAACCCGTCTGTCCAGCGGGTGAGAGCGAACCCATCGAAGGCTGTCGCCCACCTCCCGCCCTCTGTGCTCCGGCGTAGCCGCAAGCACCCACGACGAAAAGGAACACCATTCCCAGAGTTCTTCTGTTCATTAAGCCTCTCCTGTTTAAACGCTGCGTTTCAGTCTTTGTTTGATTCCCTAAGTCCTTTGA
The DNA here is from genome assembly GCA_963717225.1 of uncultured Acidobacteriaceae bacterium. Classification (GTDB taxonomy): domain Bacteria; phylum Acidobacteriota; class Terriglobia; order Terriglobales; family Acidobacteriaceae; genus PALSA-350. Next base: position 69,043 of record CAVQWB010000051.1, read on the forward strand.
ACATTGAAACCGGAGTAGTGACTTTTCTTTTATCGAGACGACCCTTCATGGGGGTGTGGAACGAGAAACTAACCGTGTTTAATACGAATGACGCTAGAGGACATTGTGTTTTTCTGTTTAGCCAGCTCCGGTCGTAAGGTGCATGCTGCGGTTGGAAATATCACGACCATTGCATGGGCATGTCTAATGTGAGCTGATGGAGCTAAATTCCGCGTCCAGTTTCTTCTGGTCATCCTCTGTAAACGCACCGCTGTCTACAACCTGGTGTATATCGTCGGTTATCGCCATAAGCTTGTCACGATCCACGGATTGTCCTTGCTGTCTCGCCTGGAAGGCCGCATTTACTCCGTCGATGTCGCTCTGGAGCTTACTCTTCTGATCGTCGCTCAGCTTGGCGCGCGGCATAGCTGATTGAACGTCTTGTACAAGTTGTCGGATGGCCTGCCCCCGTTGTCTTTGTGCTTCTACGGAGAATGATGCGCACACGACACAAAGTAACAATGCAAATTTCATCAGATTATTCTTCATTCCAACCTCCTGGGTACTCTTGGTTTTCCAACAGCACGCGTTGCGAGTCAGAACCATGACTCCACGTTGAAAAGGATCTGGTGCTCATGTGAGCTTCGCTAACCGATCAAGTTCTTTCATAGGGTTTGACGGAATCCGGTGGTTTTGTCTTCTGAATGTTGGCGTCTCTCGACACTTCTCGACACAAATGTTCCACGGCCGGTACAGAAACCGATTTGAGTCTTTGTGGATGTGCCAAGAGACCCGTTGGTCGTGGACATTCGCGTGTTGTGTAGAGAAATGTCGAGCTACACACCGCTAAGAACGGCATCGTGTCTATAGCAGTAGGAGCTTCGATATCTATGCTGCTTCTTCTCTTTGTCTTTGCCCTTCGATCGTCTTTACTTCGGGAAGATGGATTCTCGCGGGCGGGCTTCTTTCATCAACTCGACTGGCACGAGACGGTGTCCTCAGGGCTATTGGCCGCCATTCACGCATCTTTGATCTGTTTCGAAGAGCTTCTCTCAAAGAGCGCGCCAATCATCAGCTTTTGCTTTCCGGCCTATGTGCCGCTCATCTTCGCGCTCAATTTGGCCTGCATCAACCTGACTTCCCGAATCCGGTCTTAACCCGTCCCGATTCAACTAAGATGCTGCTTGATACCGATAAAGGCTTAAGGTTAGAGGGGCCCTAGATACGATTTCTCCTCACACATCGCTGCATTGATTGCGACAAATTCAGTGGCCGGAACTCTAACTTCTGTTGAGAAAATCTTTGAAGCAAATGCAACCCGGGCGAGCAAATCTTCTAAGAAGTGTCGAAGTGATTGGCGTTAGGATCGGTTCTGGTTCTGCAACAAAAGCAGTCTAGAAATGATTCGCCTACTGTTATCACCAATCATCGGAGGTCCGATGTTCATTTTTCCTTGTATTGTCGGCGGTCTCATTGCCGCGTTACAATGCAGGCAGATACAAGCGCCTTTCTATGACGGCGCTAAATGTCAGGCTGCCATTGCTATAGGACTGCTGAAGTGTGCTGACTATCGCAGCGCGGATTCGGTCAAACCGCTCGAGACATAGGGTAAGCTGACCTCGACCAGTAAGCCACCCTCCTCCCGATTAAGCGCCCTGATTGTACCTCTATTCGCATGAACAGCCTGCTTGGCAATCGCAAGACCTAACCCAGCACCCGATCGATCAGAGGAAGCACGAACAAAAGGTTCGAAGATGGCGCAAAGCTTATCGTCTTGCACTCCCACCCCACTATCCCTCACTTGGATTACAACTATGTCATCGGGGCGGGACAGAACGTCAACCTCAACGCGACCAGCCTCCGGCGTAAACCGAATCGCATTACGAAGGATATTGTCCAGAGCTCTTTTCAGAAGTTCCCGGTAGCCCCGCATATTGATTTGCGGAGAGGATAGAAGGTGCACCTGCTTGCTGGTTTGCTCCGCCGTGAATTGATTGTCCAGGCAAACCTCCTGCAACAACTCACCGAGAGAATAGACTTCTTCCTCCTCTTGCTCTAGGCCGCTCTCCAGACGAGCGAGACGAAGGAGTTGCTGGACCATTGAACTCAATTCGGAACTATCGACTTGAATACGATTCAGCTCCGGAATCAGCGCCGGACTCGCCTTGCGTCGTGCCAATGCCAGCGCGACATTCAATCGGCTCAATGGGGATCCAAGTTCATGGGAGACTTGAATGAGGAAATTCTTCTGAGAAGACAGTAGTGTACTAATTCGGGTCGACATCTGCCCGATTGTCCTACTCAGATCTCCAAGTTCGTCTTTTCTGTCAAGAAGCGAGGCATCAGGCCGCGAACCGAGATTGCCTTGGCCAAATGATTCGGTAGAACGCCGCAGCTTCCGAATGGGGTTGATGAAGTGACGTGTCAGCACAAGACAGGTGACGGCAGATACCACTGCGGCAACAGCAAATTGCCACCACAGAAGTGGCGGGGGGCCATTCGCCCTGCCCGGTAGGATCGCGACCGCAACGAAGTGCGCATTATTGATAGGAGCGTCGAAGGCAACCATTACTTCGTTCCGAAACGCTTGCAGCCTTAAAGGAGTTCTGGGAGTGACGCCAGCGGCCAAAGAGCGGACGGCTCTGGAAGCCCCAGATGCAAGCAGTTCAGTCCCGGATGGGTCTAGGATGTACACGAGCGGGCATTGATCCGCCGCCCCCGTAAATCTGCCGGTATTTCGCGCTTGAATGGCCGTCTCTAGGCAAGCCTGCAGCTCCGGGAGAGGCAAGGAGACAGCTGGCACCCGGTTTAGATGATGCGTCATCAGGACCAGGCCGAAGGATATCGAGATGATAAGCACGGTTGCGATCCAGAAGGTGAGAAAGCTTCTCAGGAAGATGGTCATCTTGCCTCCTGTTGTTCGATCACATAGACATAACCGACGCCCCGAACGCTCCGGATGCGCTCGCTCCCATCGGGAAACGGTCCCAGCTTTCTTCGCAAATTGCTGACCAAACTATCGATGCTACGGTCGATTCCAGATTCCTGCCGGCTTAACACTCTAGGGATCAATTCCTGCCTTGAGAAGGTAGTTCCGGGGTTAGAAATCAGCAGTTGAAGGAGAATAAATTCAGCTCCGGTCAGCTCGACGGCGAGGCTTCCACGCGTGACTCGACGAAATCGCTCATCCAGCTCGAGGTCCCCTATCGAGACGAAACTGAGTCCATTCATGGAGGGTTGAATACGACGAAGAATCGACTTCACCCTGGCGAGCAACTCATCAGGCTCGAAGGGTTTAGGCAGATAGTCGTCGGCGCCCATTTTTAAGCCACGGATGCGATCGGACGCCGCGCCGCGGGTGGTCAACATCAATACCGGGACGTCTGAAAAATGGCGCAGCCGCTCGAGCACTTCGAAGCCATCGATGCCAGGAAGCATAACGTCCAGGATGACCAATGCAAAGGCCTTTCGAGTAAGCATACGGAGACCCAGCTCTCCCGTATTGGCGGTCGTGACGGCGTAGTCTTCGTAAGCCGCATACTCAGAAACCAACTCACCGAGAGCGACGTCATCATCGACCAGCAGAAGCTGCGCTTGTGATGGAGCGCGTTGAATTGAAGAGAGGTCTGCCATCTTTCTAAATTGTCTTCCCTTATCGAGGAGCGAAGGGAGAATACTTTTGTCGAGAAGTGTAATGCATTGATTGCCTATCGCCTTCAGAAACATCTAGTGAATAGCAGAAGATCTGCGGTTCGCGCAACGGGTAGATGAAGTCGATCACGCTGGACTGAGCCTAACCGGTCGTGAGCACGCTCGCAATGTGCAGCTGCCATTCGACTGTGCGCGGAAAGCCGATAGCGGTTGGAGCTGATGAAGAGGATAGCGATTTCGCAGTTCCATGGAGCAAACGGCGGACCTACTTCGACAAAGGGCGTCTTTAACATGCTAAATGAAGAGCAGAGTTTACATCCGGATAAGGCGCGGTTCGGCGCAAGGGTTTCTGACTTAGAGGATATTGACGAGCTGGTGCGGGTACACAGATCAAGCGTGCTGAGGCACGCTTGGTGGTTGCTGAAAGATAGGGATCTTGCGGAGACAGTCACACAGGACTGCTTTTTAAGAGCGTTCAGAGCGCGCGCCCTCTATCGCGGCCAGTGCAGTGTGCGCACGTGGTTGCTGGCGATTGCCACAAACCTAGTCCGTGACCGCACGCGAACGCGTGGCTTTCGATTCTGGAAACATGTGGGGACTTCGGCCATCGACGTGCGCGAAATGGGGAGCCGGTTGGCCTGCCGTCAGCAAACCGCGGAGGCCAACTTGCTGATGCGCGAAAAGTTGCGCCACATTTGGGCGACTGTGGACGGGCTACCGGGGAGACAGAGAACTGTGTTCGTGCTTCGCTTTGTCGAAGAAATGCACGTATCGGAGATTGCCGAGGCGACAGGATTAAACCTGAGCACTGTCAAAAGTATTCTTTATCGTGCTCTTCGGACGGTTCGCCTAGAGCTTGGAAAGCCGGCCGATCTTCCCGCCGCGCCGGGGATCGGGCGCCCTGCGATGGCAATGGAAAATATAGGCCGTGAGCAAAGTATGAAGGTGTTTTCTTCGGACCTTGGCGCGTCTCAAAGTAAACCTTCTTGACGCCGGAATTCTCGATCAGGCGGTCCATCGGTTCGAACCGGCCGTGGTCCACAGCCTTTGCGCCCGGCCGGGCAACATGCTTAGTTACGTCCTCCCTCAGTGCAGGGAGGAGGAGGTAATAGTTTGCGCATCTCTTCCTCGAGGTTGTGTTAATGGGCAGATTAGAGCTAACGAAAATTACGGATGGACTTTATGTCATTCCGGTCGGCCCGGTCAATACGTTTCTGCTGGACTGGCCCGATGGTTGCGCTCTGATTGATACAGGTGTTTCGGGCAGTGCGGCTGCCATCATGCGGGGCCTGCACGCGTTGGGCAAGCAACCGAAGGATATCCGTCATATCGTTTTGACCCACGCGCATCCCGATCACATTGGCGGCCTCGCGGCCCTCAAGAAGGTCACGGCGGCACAGGCTTATATTCACCCGCTGGATGCTGACATTGCTACAAGCGGGGCAGGGTTTCGCCCCATGAGTCCCTCACCGGGCCTGGTCACCGGGATGATGTTTCAGATGTTTGTCCGGCCGGTAGAGACGGTGGAACCCGCGACCATCGAGCATCTTGTACAGACGGAGCAGCTCCTGCCCATTGCAGGCGGCCTCACCGCCATTCATGTTCCTGGCCACTGCGCGGGACAACTGGCGTTCCTTTGGCCAAAACACGGAGGAGTGCTCTTTGCAGCAGATAGTTGTATGAACCTTATGGGACTCGGTTCGACGATGGGGTACGAAGATTTTGAAGAAGGCAAGCGCAGTCTGGAGAAACTGTCACGATTGGACTTTCAAGTGGCCTGTTTCGGACACGGTCAGACCATCTTGCATGATGCCGGTGACCGGTTCAGAAGGATGTGGGCCGATTTTGATGTGAAGCTCAAGATGAGCAACGGCAGGCACTCCGACAGCCTGAACGTGGCGCGGGGCATCGCCAAAACATTTCCAAGCGCGGGACAGCAATGAAAAAGACAATGCCGGGCACATCTAGGCGTTGTGGGCGATCGTGGGAGCTCGAGGGCACGCGCCCTTCTGTTATGTCCAAAGTCACGCGAACGTCATCGAGCGAGTTTTCGGAGAGTGTGGAACCCGCTGCCCGTCTAGGCGATGCGGCGGTGACAACGGTTGTCGCACCGGCATCTTTGCAGCGCAGCAATATGCAATTTTTTCTGCGGTCGATCGCGGAAAGCCCTCGTCCTAAGTAATCAAAATCGCATTCCAGGGGTTTAGGGTGATGCTAGGGATTTCCAGTCGTATCGCAGGAATTTGTCTGTTCTCGGTGTCTATCGTTATTCTCGGCCACCCCGGTCATACTCAAACTGTCGCACAGAACCGGATCGTACAGTCGATCGTCGCGGCTAAGGTATCGCCGCTGCAAGGTACAGTCCATCCGCTGGCCCGAGCGGAATATGATCAGGGTCCGGTTGCCACTTCCATGCAATTGCAGGGTATGACCCTGAATTTCAACTGGTCAGCGGCGCAACAAGCGAGCCTGAATGCTTTGCTGACGGCGCAACAAACTTCTTCGTCTTCCAGCTACCATCAGTGGCTCAGCGCCGCGCAGTTTGGAGAGCAATTCGGCATGACCCAGCAGGACCTCGACCAAGTGACCGCATGGCTCCAGTCCCAGGGTTTCACGGTCGATAAAGTGGCGGAGAGCCGCACCTCGATCCGGTTCAGCGGAAATGTAGGCCAGGCTGAACAGGCCTTCCAAACTCAGATCCACAAGTACATCGTGAATGGGGAGACTCATTTTGCGAATGCCACGCAAATCTCGCTGCCAAGCGCCTTTGCGTCCACGGTGAGCCGGGTAGGTGGCCTGCATGATTTCAAACCGAAGCCGCAATTGGCTCGACCGGCGGGGACAAAGACGGACAGTGCGCAGCCGCACTTCACCTCGGGTATATCGGGGGACCACTTTATTGCGCCGGGAGACTTTGCGGTGATCTATGACGTGAATCCGCTCTACAGCGCAGGCTACACGGGGAGCGGCCAGACCATCGGGATTATGGGCCAGACAGATATTGTGATGGCCGACATCACAGATTTTCGCACTGCGGCGGGGTTGCCGGCGAACAATCCCACTGTCTTTCTGATTCCAGGCTCCGCCGACCCGGGAATCGGCAACGCCTCCGGTGACATTAATGAAGCTGACCTGGACCTGGAATGCTCGGGCGGCGTGGCGAAGAATGCATCGATCGTCTTCGTCAACTCTACAAATGTCATGGATTCCATGGAGTACGCAATCGAGAACAAGATCAACGGCCTTCAGATCCCGATTCTTAGTATCAGTTATGGTGGTTGCGAACCTAGTTGGACCTCGGCAGATCTCAGCACCCTGGAAGCGTCGTTTCAACAGGCAAATGCACAAGGACAGACGGTGTTTTCCGCCGCCGGAGATAATGGAGCAGCGGATTGCGATGTGCAGACAAACCCAAATGGGGCGCCCATCGTTTCGGCTACCCAGGGTTTACAGGTCGACTATCCGGCGAGCAGTGCTTATGTGACCGGCATGGGTGGCAGTGAATTCACGGGCGACGGGACGGCCGCCAGCCCATCGACCGGGGCTGACCAGTACTGGAGCGCAAACGGCTCGAGTGACGTGGTGACCTCTGCGCTGTCTTACATTCCGGAGATGGCGTGGAACGATACTACGTTTGAAATCGGAAATGGCGGCGGACTTGCTGCAGGCGGGGGCGGCAAGAGTCTGCTATGGACCAAGCCCAGCTGGCAGACGGGAGTGACCGGCATCCCGAGCGATGGAGCGCGCGATGTGCCGGATCTGTCTCTGAACGGCTCCGCGGACCACGATCCCTACTTGGTCTGTACGCAAATCATTTTGGCTTCAGATCCGACTGGCAGCAACTATACGTCGAGTTGTACCAGCGGCTTTCGCATTTCCGACAGTGGCTATAGTGACGACCAGGGCTTGGTCGCCTACGGAGGGACGTCGGCGGACGCGCCGAGCTTTGCCGGCCTTCTGGCATTGATCGAGCAGAAACTGGGTGTTCCGCAGGGTTTGGGCAACGTCAATCCTACGCTCTATACGCTGGCTGCTAACTCGACCACCTACGCCTCGGCGTTCCACGATATAACGGCCGGGAACAATATGGTGCCGTGCACCATGGGGTCCACAAACTGTCCAAGCAGCGGCGAGATGGGATATACGGCCGCCACCGGTTATGATCAGGCTACGGGACTCGGTTCGGTCGACGCGTCTAACCTGGCGACAGCATTCACTTCCGTTGCCGCCAAGGGCGGCACGACGACGACGGTCGCTGCCTCCCCGTCCAGTCCAGTGACCGGGGTCGCAGTCACACTGACTGCGACGGTCACCCATAATTCAGGGACAACGGCACCGACGGGAACGGTGACATTTACTATCGACGGGACGGCCGAAGGTCCAGTTGCGCTGGCGAGTGGTGCGGCAACCACAACGACCAGTTTCTCGACCGGAGGCGCGCACACGATCATAGCCGCGTACTCCGGCGACACGAACTACTACGCCTCCACCAGCGCCACAACGACGATTACCGTTGGCGCGTCAGGCGCAGCGGCAACAACGACCACTCTGAGCGCCAACCCGACCACAGTCGCACTCTATGGGGCCCTGACGCTGACAGCCACGGTGCAGTCCTCAACGGCAGGTACGGTTGCCGGTACAGTTACTTTCACAATCGGTGGAACGACGGTGGGCACAGCCTCGGTGACCGCTGGAGCCAGTGGCACTGGGACAGCCACACTCGCGGTAAGCTCGGCGACGACCGCGCTCGGCTTTACGGCGGGCAGCGATACGATTACCGCCGCTTATGGCGGTGATTCGCTATATGGCGCTTCTTCCGGGACTGCGGCAATTACGGTGACGAATCCAGGAATGACGATGACCGTCGGGAACATGACGATTTCCTCGGCTTCGCCTGGCGCCAGCGGTACCTCTACGATCACCATCACTTCCACCCAGGGGTACTCGGGTACCGTGAACCTCGCGGCAAACGCGCCGTCGCTGAACGCAGGCTATGCTCTGGGAGCAACCTCGCTGGCCATTGCCAGCAATGGGTCCGTGAGTACAACGATCAGCATCGAGACAGTTGCCGCCTCCTTGCAGAACGGGACGCAGGGGAATTCTCAGGGTACGACAAACCGGCTGATCGGCGTAGCTGGAGTGGGATTTGGGGTCGTTTTCCTGCTCGTGCTTCCTGGGTTCCGCAAGAAAAGCTGGCCACTGGCGACCAGTCTGCTCCTGCTGGGTGTGCTGGGAACGATGATGGGTTGCGGCGGTGGTACTGCAGGGGCCGCTCCGGCCGGGATTTATACGGTCACGGTTACCGCGACGGATAGCAGCAATAGCGCGATTACCACTTCGGCGAACTTCACTGTGACGATTCAGTAAGGGGATCGTCTATTCAGATCAAAGTTTCGGCCGGAATTGCGTCGAGGATCCTCAAGGAGGTTACTGTCATGCAAAATCGACCTATCAGACTTGCATATGTGGTTATGCTTACGCTCGGAACGGCTGGTCACCACGATAGGATTGAGGCGCTGTTCGAAAAGAACCCGACAGCTTCGCGTTAGGAGCTTGGACCGCAGATCCACGCTATCAGCGACGAAACGCACCACAAGATCCATGCTCTGCTTAACAATCACCGAAAGGAACTCGAGAAGGCGATGTTGGAGCGGGAGCAGTGACGCAGGCGGAACAGATCGCCTGTTTTCTTGACCATGATGTCGCCACAGCCATCTTCCGGGCCTTCTTGATATATCTGGGTCCGACCGAACGGACGCGCTATCGAGTGGACTCAGATCGTCTCGCTGTCATTGCTGGGTTTGCACCATTGGATCAACGGAGAATTGGTGGCGGTACCCGCGTTTTGTAGGTACCAATTTCATCGTTGCCCCAGCAATCCCAGCGGCATCAAGGGGAACCGAGACAGAGAAGATACCTGTGTTCGCAGCCGCACGCACCTGCATCCTTCAGGTAATCTTCAGCCACGTTGTCTACAATTCATTCTGAGAGCCCCAGAGCATGCGGATCGGTCTAACGTCGTGAACGCTGGAGTGCGTTTCGAGCCCGCCGTTTCCGTGGCTTCCACAGCTGCGCAGCTTTGACGGCGTCATCTGCTTGAAATGCAAAGTGTCCTGTATCGAGCAACTGTGGGTAGGGCAAGAACTATTTGCCCACATGTGAGCTGCGAGGAGCCGCGATCACCGTGTGTTTTTTCAGCGGCTTTCGCCGCGCGATTTTTTCACCCGATTGTTCAGGGTCGAATAGAGCTAGACGCCGGATGGGCAGATACGAGAGATGGGGGAACGAACTGCTGGGCAGATGGATGACATTGCGCGTCTCTGGCAAGAGCAGAATTCGATGCGAGGAGGCACACCTGATAGCTCTGACCCTTGGGACTAAGAGTTTTCATTTGTCGAGAAATGTCGTCGATTGAGCCGTTATGCGTGCGGCCCCGTCTGTTCTGTAGGACCTTTCGAAACTATGCGCATCAAGCAAGCATTTCCTGGGTTTACTGTTCGTCTGTCTCGGGTCTTTGCACTGAATCAAAATGTTCCGCACCCGAACCCAGTGTGGACGCACCATACCAGCCGGCTTTCTGAGCACAGAGAATGCCGTAACGGCTTCTTACACTTGGGCGTTACCTCTCTCAGGAGTGTTCATATTGTTATCCCGAAAACTCACTAGATCCATCGCTGCCCGGACAGCGACCGTTGCGGTCGCGATCGGTGCCACCGTCATCGTGAACCCGAGTTCCGTCACGGGCGTAATCTACGCCCAGACGGTGGCGCAATCAGGCCCAAATCAACGAGTCGAAGGTCAGGTTCCGGAGAGCTGGCGTCCCGGAACGGGAACGATCATAACGGGAGCGGACGCGGACAAGGCCAAGGCCGCCGCACTCGCCAAGTACCCGGGTGGCACCGTCAACCGTGTACTAAAGCTGAGCGACGGCTCATACGCCGTCCACATGATCAAGATCCGTTGGCCGCACCACGTGTTCGTCAGCAAGAACTTCGAGGTGACCGGAGCCGTTGGATAGACGCCGTTTCCCGCGCTAAACGATCCTTGATCTTTGCGACCGCTGGCGGGTGCGCTCGAGGTCAGCAGTGGCGGTAATACCCTTTACCCGTTCGGCGCTAGTACGCCGTCGATCCGCCCTTGCAAGGCTAGAGTGACTTCAACGACTCGATGGGTGCAATCTATTAATTTCCGGGAGCCCCGGGCGGAATACCGCCCACCGGACACACCCCCAAAATCGGCCCTATTGCCATATCGGCCACCATACGCCCAGCATCCGTCAATAATTGCTTTGGCCTGTTCTCGGTAACTCAGAGTCGGCGCGAAGACACATCTGCAGCGTAAACTTTTTCTCCTGTGCCGGCTCGTGTTCACCGTGGTGGGCTACAAGTAAAATGTGAGACTTGTGAGGAAATCACACCAACGAGCGCGGTCCTTTGTTCCCGTCGCAGGTTGCGACCGCTCAGCGCACTCGATCCGTGTCACAGCCTCGCAGTTATGCAGGCTTGTTGCCTTAATCATCGTTACCTGTTTTCGGTGTCCGTCGTCGCTCGGGCAGACGCCTGCGTCGGCTGACCTGCGGGTGGGTCACGACTCCTGGACCTTCAAAGAGGGAGCGCCCGCAGACGTCGCGTGTCTAGCCAAGACCAATGACGGGTTCCTATGGCTGGGCGGCTCCAACGGATTATTTCGCTCTGATGGAACGCGATTCGAACCATTCACCTCGCCGTTTGGAGATCGGCTCCTCTCGAACAGCCTGTACTCCTTGTTCGCACCGCCGTCTGGTGGCCTCTGGATCGGCTACACATTAGGAGGCTTCAGTTTCCTGGATAAGGGGCGAGTGACCAATTATGCGAGCGGGATTGGAAGCATTTACGGTCTTGCCCAGGATCGGGATGGAATTGTATGGGCAGGCACATCCAGTGGTCTATGGAGATTCGATCATTCGGCGTGGCAGCATATTGGGGTTGAGTGGAACGGTCCGGCCGGACGCGTTATGCAGGTTGGATTTGATTCAGAGGGAATACTTTGGGCTTTAGTGGGCGGTTTTGAAGCCACGAAAAACCTCATCTATCTGATACCGGGAACCGGACACTTCAAAACAGTTGGCAGCAATTTATCTGTCAACGGGTTCACGTGGGAGCCGGATCGAACAGTCCTGACCGCGCCCGTAGCCCCACGTGTGTTCGGCTCCGGCGGAGGTTCTGATGAGAGGCTACCTGTTTTCCCGGCCACAAGAAACCTTCAAATGGTTGATCGAAACAACAGTGTTTGGATCTCGCCCTGGGATAAGCCCGTCGTGATGCGCCTTCCAGAAGACGGCCTACATGATGTCCAGAACAAAGCGTCCCCGGCTATTTCTGAAGCCTATAACGTAAACCCTTTTCAGATGGCACAGTTGGTGGACCGCGAAGGAAATATCTGGTTTGGAGACACCAGGGGTATACATAGGCGCAAGGGGACGGGGGCACGAACATCCGAAGCGTTTGGATTCTCTTCCGCAACTCGGCGCCGTTTCTCAGCACGTCAGCGGATTCCGGCTGTAACTGCGAGCTTATCGGGCACGCGTGACGAATGTGAGCTCGAGCGCATAGTGGGTACGCTCAACCTGGAGTGAACGCGAAAGCTCACAAAGTCAAACTACGAGGACACGGAGATAGAATATTCTCTGTCGTTGTGTTCGTCCTAGCCTTCGTCTCAGTGGTCTTAGGCGGTTTTCACGGAGAAAGGGGGAATTGTTTTGAAGAGCTATCTCGCGTTCCCGGTCATGCTGTTGGTCGCCGCGAGTCTCTCTGCCCAAGTCATTCCGCACACCGAAGCTGAGACCCTCTCCGGCAAGAAGATCGTGTTGCCAGACGCCGCCAGTGGGCATCCCGCAGTCTTCATAGTCGGATTCAGTCGTGCAGGCGGTGACTCCTCCGGTCGGTGGGGTAAACAGTTGAGACAAGAGTTCACGACAGACAGCAACGTGCAAATTTATAGCGTGGCGGAGTTGCAGGATGCTCCCAAAATGGTTCGCGGCATGATCCGGCACAGTATGCGCGGAAACATTCCACAAAATGAACAGGAAACATTCGTTGTCCTCTATCAGGACGAAGATGTCTGGAAGAAGTTAGCGGACTTTTCCGACCCGAATGACGCCTACATACTCCTGGTCGATTCAGCGGGCAGAATCCGATGGCGCACCCACGGAAAAGTTCCAGATCAGCGGGCGGTGAACGATCTCAGAAACGAAATCGGTAAAATTCTGAACAGTAAGCCCTGATTTCATTCCGATCATTCTTTCCTCCGAGTAGAGGTTGAAATCCGGGTTGGGGTCAGTGTCGCAGAGTAGCCCGTCACTTGGCAGCGACTTACGTTTGACTTGGCGGAGTGCAGTTCTCGACGGCGCTTGCCGCGACTACGAGGGAGGCTCGGTTATCCTGATGCACGCTTTGCAGTTACTCACCCATCGTAAGAGCCTATGCGCTAACGTGCTTGTACGGACCTGTCCGAATAACATCCTGCCCAAGTACACGGATGCGTGGGAAATCGCCGAGGCACTCAGCGACAACTCAGTGCAATTCACATGGAAGTCGGCTATCCGGACACGTGGCCATTCGGCACTGACGCCGAGTTCCCGCGAAACGGTGCCGGCTGGGCAATTTACCGAAAATGAGACTTTGCAGCAGTCCGGGGACGCTTCGAGAAGCTCGGGTTGGACCCTGCGACGGTAAAATACGTCATCGTTTCGCATGGACATGGCGACCACGACGAAGGCGCCAATCTGATGCAGCAACGTTTTCACTCACACATCATCATGGTCGCGCCCGATGCACAGCCTGCGGAAACAGATAACTCTGGTAATAGAGGACGTCTTCTATATACATAATGATGTCAATGCGTCAGCATGACGGCCCTATCTAGATTCGAGGGGTTTTACGGTTTGATCGGAGTGCTCGTTTGAGCATGACCTACCGACCTAATCCAGTCGTCGAGCTGTCCTGTTTGCCGGAGGAGGTGAATCTCTGCCTCCCTAAGTTGAAATTTTGCATCCAGCACCTCGAGGTAACGCTGGCGCTCCTGAATGCGGGCTTTTAGCTCATCTTTGAGTGTCATCGGTGGGGCCGAAGCGCGCCCACTCCCGGTAGTGAGCTGGACTAGCGTCGCATTGAGCTGGTCTTGTGCAATGCCTTGATCGAGTTCGGCAAGCTCCGCTTTCGCGGCGAGTTCCGAAATCGAGTGTTGAAGATTCATGCGCGTGATTTTCTGTTGCTCGCGCAGGTACTCAACTGTATGTTCGGCGTGCTGCGCATCCGCCAATGACTCAAGAGCCTTAAGCTTGCGGGTTCGATCGAAGAACGGCAGCTGAATCTGAAGCGCAGCATAAGCCTGATTGTAGTTGCCATTCAGATTGTAGTAGGTGGAAGCTCCATTGAACGGGCTGATTCGTCCATATTGTGCTGAAAAAGCAATCTGCGGGCGCCACGTATAGCGCGAATCCCCAATCGCTTGTTCTCGCTTTGCGCGTGCATCCGCCTTCGCCGACAGTACAGCAGGCGCATCGGGATATGTATTCGGTCGGGCGGAGTCAACTACGTTGAAGGCCAAGTTTGGCGGAGTGTAGTTGGCTACTGTTCCAAACTGATTGGCAGGCAGGCCGAGAAGTTGAGAAAAATGATCTTGGAGTGAGGCGATCTCATCCTCAAGCTGGAGCTGTTGTAGTCGTATTTGAACAGAGGTGCGGCGGCCCTGCTTAAGTTCCATTGGTGTGTCCATGCCAGCATCGAGCCGGTCTTGAACAATGGACACCAGCTTGTCGGCATATCCATACTCCTCCATCATCGCTGCCTGTCGTTGCAGTGCGCAATCCAGTGAGATAAATGTAGTGGCTGTATCTTCTTCGACCTGTTCTCGAACATCTATGAGCGCAGCCGTGGAGGCCAGGAGTCCGGCGTGCGCGGCACGAATGTAGTCGAGCTGAGAAAAATTAAAGGCTAGAGACTGTGCGTTAAGAGTGAAGATGGTCGGGACACTCGTTGGTATTCCATATGAAGGGCCAACGCCGAAGCTACCGGACAATGCTGGAATGAACACGGATTTGGACGCTGCCAGGGCGGCTGTCGCCTTGTTTACATCGTCCAGAGCCATTTTGACTCGCGAGCTGTTTCGCAACGCAAGCTCCACAGCTGAGGTGAAGGATATTTGTTCTGAAGCAAAGGCTGTCACGCACAGCAGTCCCGCAAGAAGCGTCGAAATGCCGAAGAGGCCCAGGATACGTTTGTAAGTGTTGCTTTCTGGTCGCCAGGGCAGCAGGGGCTTTGTGTGGGATGAGATAGCCGCTCCTTGTATTTGACTCACGATGCGATGATGGACAGAGTCTTTCATTCCTTCTGATGGAAGACTCGGTTGTTAATGTCCGGCCAAAACTCCTTAAAGAGGTTCGATCCAGCGTCGATCGCTATATTCGTCAACCAAAGTTGATACGTTTTGCTGAAGGTGCGTTCCTGACTCGGGTAGTAAAGGCTGGAGATGCCCGCGGCCGCACCCGCCCCGAAGATCTCGGAAGCATTGAAGGTCTCATGGCCACTATCATTTCGTGTGATGGCAGCACGTGACAAGGAGTATCCAAGCCGCTTAGCGAAGCCGCCACGGCCGAGCGTGTAGTAGCGGGAATCCTGGTGCAGAGCTGTGGGAAGAAGGAACTCAACCCAAAGGTTTTCGTCCACGTAATCCGCATAGGTGTGCCAGTAGTATCGCCCGTAGCCGGCTGCGCCGTGGTGAAACTCTGACGTTGCGTTGTGTGCCTGTGCGACGCCAGCCTGGATAGCCACAAAAATGAACGCAGAATAGTCTAGGCTATCCAGGGTACCTGTCACAAACTTATCCTTGATGGTTTGCGGCGGAAGCTTCTCGTCCACGCTTACTGCTCTAAAATTTGGAATGATGTAGAGAATTCGTTTCGTCTGTTTTCCACCATTAGGCACCTGGCCAGCAGGCGCACCGTTCATGGCTCCAGAGTGAGCGGGAGTGTTCTGACTATTCTGTTGCCAAGCAGCGCTCGGGGCGTCGGGCAAAGTGCTGGCATTCGCCTCCGCAGCGGGCGGCCCAGGTGCAGCACCGACCTGCGCTTCCGCCCCCGGTTCGCTGGCCTCGCGAGAACCTTGTCCGAGAGCCATTGTTCCAGGACACAAGCCAAGATGGAGAACCAGTGCTGTGATCGATACAATAAGCAATCGCCGACTTGTCATATTCTCTTAGGAACTCGTCTAGCCCGCTGAGTTCGCAGGCTTTATCGATCGATGGGCGGAGGTTGCTGCACTTCTGCTGCGTGGAAAAGGTTCCGGCCAGGCGATGTTGTCACTTCAATGCGGGTATCTTTGCCGAAAACCACATCGTGTCCACGGGCGACCCATCGATCGTAGGAAGATAAAGCTGCTGCATAAAAGCCAATTCCGGCGGCGAGATTACGAGAACTCGCAACGACGCCGACAACGCGGCCTACGATGCCAAATCCGTTCGAGGCTACAGCGCTGTTACCGGCGAAGCTCCCATCATCATCTAAAGCGCGACCCGCCAGAAAAGTCAGTGCCAGAGGGATAGCGGCACCGTTCCTCGGCTTCGGCTGTACACCACCTTCGGCATCAAGTTGCAAGTCTGAAGACTTAGACGCATCCGCACCCGTTAGGCTGCCATCCACGTGCTGAGAAAGACCGTCGGGGAGCCTTAGCTCTCGAAAATTGAATCGCAACTTGCCCGAGCGGCCAAACCATCGCGCGGGTTTGGCCTGCGTGACTGTTCCAATCAGTCGAGACCCCTGGGAGATCTCCAAAGTTTGGTTTACGTCAAACACCGGTTCGGCAACGACAGCCGTGAAAGTGTCTCCGGGTTTTTTTTGTGCCGAACTTATTGTCTCTTCGAGATAAGCGTGTAGTTGCCAGGATCGCTCACGCAAGACAGGGGCATTGACTCGCTGAGACAAGAAACCTTTGGCTGGTTTTGCGCCCAATTCGGCGGCAAAACTGTCCGGTCGTAGAGGCAGGGGTTGCTCCAGCGACACTGTCCATGCGGTTTCAGACTCAATTCTTTCCGGATGGTACGGCAACTGTCTGTAAATGGCCTGCACCAACCGATCAGCACGGCCAGGCGCAGTCACCAAGGCGGCTGTATCTCTAACTTGCTGCTTCGCGCGGTTTAGCAACTGGGTGAAAAATGAACGCCGAGTCGCGGACGGTGCAGCGGAAAGGTGCAAAACTGTTGCGCCGTCGGTTGCATTCTGACTCACGATGGGTTGCAGGGATCCGTCCGGCAGCACTAGTTGATCAAATTGCACAACAGGAACGTGAAACGGAGTGAAGTCTCCTCGAAGACGAGAATGTATCCGACGGCTTCGATCTGGATTTAGTTTGACGACATTGCCGAGGAGCGCGGTGCCTGCAGGAATGACAAGTCGATTTTCGGCGTACACCGGGTACAGCAGATAGCCTTTTAAAGGCTCGCCCTTTTTCATCGGGACATGTTTCCCAAGCTGTATGGGCAGAGGAGCGGAGAGCGGAATCTGTAGCAGAGGCTGCTGGGCGCGCGATCGGACCGGAGCAATGACTGAAACCGATATGACGAGTAGATGAATTAGGGCACAGTTGATTTTCAACGGATCTGTCCTATGCTCCTGTGCAACTTATTTCGCCCGGCTTTCCAGGTTCTGTGTCAGCTACGAATCAACATTATGAACGCCCCCGCTGCCGTGACTCCAATGACAATGATGGCTGCAACTGTGAAGAACAAGTATGCAGCCGGAATATCATCGCCGTCTGCCTCCATCTGACATCACTTCGGCAATGTACACAGTCCTGCAGGCCCGTGAACCCGCACCGAACATCACAAGGTCCGTTGCCACATATAGTCTTAACGAGTTAAGACTATATGTCAAGTGCACCCATGATCTGCGCCGTGAACAATGAGGACGCCCATGAACCATGGAATAAAGGTCTCTCCCCTCCCTCGTACGCCTTACAAGAGCCGCGCATCATAGCCGTGTGAGTGAATTCGCAGTCGGCAGTCCCGTCGTATTTAAGTTCCACTCCTCTGCGCAGTGCTGGTCGTTCGGCCGAGTCGCAGACGCATGAGTGCGATGCATCAGCACACTGTTTCTTCGCAGGCTTGACGCTATGACGAAAGTTGAATTGGCTAAGGAGAGTCAAGGAAATTGATGAAATTTCGTCCGTTTGCATTACTCCTTCTCTGTCTCACCATGTTTCCAGTGCTGGCTGTCTCGCAGACCGACGAAATTCAGGTCTACGACGGAGAGATCGCTCCGCCTGGGATACTCAATCTGATGATCCACAATAACTTCACTCCCAAGGGGCGGACCGTGCCCACGTACCCTGGCGCGATCGTCGCCAACCATTCCTATCAAGTGACCGCCGAATGGGCGTACGGCGTGAAGCCGTGGTTCGAGCAGGGGCTTTATCTCCCGGTGTCCTCACCCTATTCGATAAACCACGGATCGACGATCAACGGTTTTAAGATTCGCGAGCTCTTCACGCGCCCCAACGCTCACGACCACACGTTCTTCTACGCAGCGAATTTCGAGCTTAGTGTTAACAAGAGCTATTGGGAGCCTCGAACGGTCAGCTCTGAGATCAGGCCGATCATAGGACTGCATTTGCATCCGTGGGACATCATTTACAACCCTATCCTCGATACGGACTACACCGGCGGATTCGGCAATCTTCAGTACAATCCAGCGGGGAGAATAGCTTATAACTTCAACGACAGATGGGCCCTTGCCGGCGAAGAGTATGACGGGTTCGGCCCGCTGCACGGGTTCGACCCGCTTTCCAAACAATTTCACGAAGTCTGGGCGACTGCCGATTACACTGGCAGCAAGTTCCTTGGCCTGAGTGTGGAAACCGGAGTTGGGTACGGTTTAACCGCGGGGTCAGACAAATACACACTCAAGCTGATGCTCTCCCGCAACCTAAACGGCCCCCGTGACACCACTGAAGCGAAGAAGCATGGAAAGCCGTGAAGGTTAGGGTACGGGATAGTTGTCTGAGGTCTATGAGAACGAGAAGCGATTTTAGCAGTAGGATTTTGCCAGAACATTGCCGCAGCATGCTGCTATTTATCAATTCGCCCGCATGCGCGGCGAAATACCAAAGCAGGCGAAATTCTGTGGGCGCGAGACTTGTTTCCACGCCTCGGATCGATCCACTGGATGCCGCATCGCTGACTTTCTGTGCGAAGAAATTGGCCCAGCTTTACTACGCAGTTGGTTTCCATTCCAGATACCCGCAAAGTCAAGTGAGCTGCACCTTGTATCCATCGCTCAGTTTTACAGGGATTATCCCAAACTGTACGGCGAACTGTTGGACTGCTTGCAGATAGGCTCGTATAGTGCTCTCGGAGTAGTTGCGCCGCTGGAGTTCTTCCAGCATCCTCTTGCGTTAATGAGTCACAGGAACCTCCTTACGTGCGGCCCAACCTTCCCTCAGCTACCGCTGTTTTGCTGCTCCGCTACCCAGGCAGTGTCCGCGTGCCAGCGGCTTCGTTCAAGCTGGTTTTTCGTCGACTTGAACTGCATCGGTAAAGAGAAGAAGACTTTCTCGTCACTTGGCCGAATAGTCGGCTCGGACAAATGGCGTTAAGCCTACAGAAGCGGAGTTCCCTGAAAAGGGGTTTTCAGTATAACTTGCCGCCGGCACGCCCCCTGTTTATGGGCGAAATTCAACAAAAGCCGGACGCTATAGTTTTGAAATTCCCTCGGGAAGTGATCGGCAACTCCGCAATATGCGTGAATTGAAAATTCTTGCTGAAGATGAACGCGGCGACGGCGGAATTCGTTGGACGGCGTGTAACGTGCGTATTATTTGCGGCTCCACAGGGGCTCTTTGCGTGCCGTGGCGAGCCCCCCAGGCCACCAGTTCCAATCGCCTGCAATGCGGAGAAGTGCGGGTCCGATCACAATTCGAACCAGCGTCGCATCAATAAACACAGCCACCGCCAGCGTGAACCCGATCATCTTGACCACCAGAAAACTTCCGAAGGTGAATGCAGCGAATACCACGATCATGATCGAAGCGGCACTCGTAATCAGACCGGCTGTCCTGGCCAACCCCTCAGGAATTGCCTCCGCTTCACCCAGTCCGCTTCTTCTTGCTTCGAGGACCCTCGCGACCAGAAACACTTCGTAGTCCATGCTTAGCCCGAAGACAATGGCAAACGCGACGATAGGGACAAGGGGAAAGATACTACCCGTACCTCCACGAATCCCAAAGAAGCGGCTTCCATGTCCGTTCTGGAAGACCAAAACCAATGCTCCAAAGGACGCCGCTACCGAGAGCATGTTCAGTACGATAGCTTTCACGGCAGCGAAGAGGGATCGGAACCCGGCCAGAAGAGCCGCGAGCGTCCCTCCCACCACAAGTACCATGACCGTCACAAAGTGATCGCTCACAATCGTCTGATAGTCAGCATTGAGTGCTGGGCCGCCCCCAACGATTAGCGTGGCACCAGGCACTCCTGTGAGAGCTGTCGCGCCGGTCTTCCGGAGATCCCGCACCCAGTCGACTTGACCGCGCAGGGAAACCGAAGTCGCTGGTATCACTTCTAGCAGCGCCGCCCGTCCGTCACTGCTCAGAAACGTTCGCCGCGTCTCCCGCGGGAGATCATTGAGGAAGGAACGGTTGCCGTCTGCAATCGTTGTGATGGAAATGACCCGGGCGCAACGAGGGTCGCTCGCGAGGCGCTGGGAGAGACGATCGAGTGTGTTCCACCCCGCGTCGGTTTGTGCAATCGAATTCGTCGGCAGTTCGACAATCACACGCAACGATTGAACAACGCCGACCCGATCCATTTGTTCAAGGGTGTGGAACGCATGAACCGATTCCGCCGCCCTCGGAAGCCAATCCCCTCTGGGGAGATTGGTATCCAGCCGCGCAGCCTGCCAGGAGAGCAGAAGCAAGGGGACGCCAGCAAGAAAGAGAGCAAGCCACGGATGGGCGACAATCACGTTACCCCATCGCCTCCAGCGATTTCCCGTTCGTGCCGCGCGATCCGCGTCCAACCTCGCAGTAAAGGGCATCCGCCCCATATCGATCCGCGGCCCGAGCAGGGCCAACACTGCCGGGACAAGCGTATTGGCAAGTAACACGCTCATTCCCGCCACCAGCACTCCGGCAACGCCGATGGAACGAATCTCACTGATGGGAACCGTCAAGAGAGCCAGAAATCCGATGGCTACCGTAGAGGCGGAAATCCGCAGCGTGCGACCCGCCTGACGTGCCGCGATGACCGAGGCTGTAGGCCCGTCATGCCCCGCGGAAAGCCCTTCGCGGAAGCGACTGACCATGAGAAGTGCGTAGTCGATTCCCAAGCCCAATCCGAGCATAGTGGCAAGATTCTGAACAAGAATGGATAGGTGCCAGCGCGAGGCCAGTAGTCCGGTAATGGCGAGAGTAGTCGCGATCGCTAGTTGGCCAACAGCCAATGGAATCAGCGCGGCGACGATGCTACCGAAAGCCACCAGCAAAAGTGCGAGTGTGGCTGGAATCACCAAACTCTCACCGTGTCGCACGTCGTCTGCACTCGCTTTCCGAACGTCAAAATTCAGCGGAAGCTCGCCGGTTAGTTCCAGCTTCACCGCCGGATAACGACTCCGAAGTTGATTTTCAAGGGAGTGAGCCCGACCGCGAAGGATAGGAACCAGCGACTCCGGCGGACCCATGGTTGGCGCGAGTCCCACGAGAACAAATGTTCGACCGCCCTTGCCCAGGAAAATCGGATCGCGTAAATCCAGGTAGGATACGACAGCGGTTACGCCCGGTTCGTCTTTCAGATTCGCCACAATGGTTGCTAACACTTGCGAACCCTCATCCGAATCCACAGAGGGGAGACCCCCAACCACCAGGACCACGCGGTCAACGAAAGGCGAATGAAAACGACTGCCCAGCTCCTGCTGGACGGTCTCCGCCTGGCTCCCTTCGACGCGGGTTGCCGTCTCCAGATGGCGCTCGGCGTTGAAAGAGAATGGAAGAAGCGCAACAATAGCAGCAAGGACTACACCGGCCAACCAAAAACGGCGCACATGCATGAGACTCATGATTTCACACCAAATCGCCGTCGGTTGAGAGAGATTGATACTCTCCTCCGGCAATTCTCTGTGTGACGGACACACTAAAATCCGTTCGCATAGGCGCTTTAGGAGGCCCCATCCGCACATTCGCGTTGCTCGCACTCGTTTTCGTCGTTCCACTTGGAGCTGAAGCGAATCTTGAAGCGCAAGATCCTCGCGTTGGCTCCTGGACGCTTATGTCTGCGCAGTCTACTCTGGATCCTCCCAATAAACTCACTATCACATCTCAGCTCAATCGAGTGCATGTCGTCATGTCGGGCGAAACACACTTCGAATTCACGGTGAAATCGGACGGGCACCCTATGGCCGTTCAGGCCAATCCAGCGTTCAATCAGGTGGAGCTGCGCAAGATCGACAAGAACCAGGCCGAGATCAAGGAAATGAAGGATGGAGCTCTCCTGGCGACGGTTCGGCAAAAGCTTTCCAGTGACGGGAACGAGCTGACGACTACGATTGCGAGCATCGGTCATGCCGACCGAATCACCGTCTGGACGCGGAGCGGGGGCAATAAGTCCCACGTTGACCGATTTGCCGGCGAGTGGACGCAGGATCTCAGCAAGACTCGTTTGCGGCAGGGGTTGATGCTCAGGATCGAGGCTAATGGAATCGATGGGGTCCGCTTTTCGGGCGACTTCAGTTATGCTGCCCGATTTGACGGAAAACCCTACGATCTCAAGAACTCCCGCAACGATACCGTGACGCTTCAGCTCGTCGAACCTCACACGGTGGATTCGATCTACCGGCGCGACAATCAACTGGTTGAAAAGGATCGGTGGGTGGTCTCCACGGATGGGCAGCAGATGACGCGGACCACCACAGGCACGTTGGAAAACGGTCAGCGCATCGCTGAGAAGCTGGTATTCAAAAGGCAATAGCGCGGAGCATGCATCCGGGCTATTGCATCAGTCTTAGGCGTCAGTCCAGGCTAAGCGCACGTCGGGCAGCAATACGGAATACTCCCATTTGATCATCTCCAGGGTCAAGCCAACGTTTATGCCAGAGCGGTATGTGATTATCCGTCGATTAGAGCGAGGGGGCGTAATCCTTCTTCCTGACCGGCCTTCCACATCGGTAACGCGATGGAGAGTCTGGCGCCACCTTCAGCACGATTGGTAGCTGTGACAGTCCCACCATGGACGCGAATGACCGCCTCGACGAATGCAAGGCCGAGCCCATGTCCTCGCGAATCACGCCCCTTGACCCTTTGCTCGAACAACCGCCGACCCACTTCGACATCGAAGCCAGGACCATCATCTTCCACGGTAAGCGTGGCGATTTCATCGTGAGCACGAAGTGACACCCAGACTGTAGACGATGCCGGTAGATGCTTGAGTTCGTTGTCAAGCAGGTTGGCAATCACACGGTGAAGAAGAGCTGGGTCGGCCAACACCTTGAGCGGGCCTGCGCTGCGGATCAGCACGTGAAGGCCCTTGTCAGTCATACAAGGCTCGTAGAGGTCAATTAATATCCTTGTCACTGCATCCAAGTCAATCGGAGTTCGCGAAAGTCTGAGTGCGTCCGCCTTGGCTTCAGCGAGGTCGAGGGACGTGTTGAGGAACTCCGCGAGACGGTCAAGTTCGTCGATTGCTGAAACGATTGGTTCGGTTTGACCCACATCCACATTATTTGACAAGGCTGTTTCCAGCTTGCCCCGAATGGCAGTCAGCGGACTTCTCAGATCATGTGCGAGGGAGTCGGTAATGGTATGCAACTGGTGGACGGTGTTCTCGATCCTATCGAGCATGTGATTCAGTGTGCGAGCGAGATGCCCTACCTCGTCGTTTACTCTGGTGCCAGGAACTCGGCTGCTCAGATCCCCCTGGCCGATACGCGAGGCGGCTTCCGTGATTTCCCGAATATGGCCGAGCATTCTCCGTGAAGCGTAAAACACGATGATGAAGCCAAGTAACACAATTGTGAGCCAAAGGCACAGAAAGCGAATCCGTAGGCTGCGCAAAACCCTCAGTTCATCTCTCTCCGAGAGACCAAGATAGATGTTGCTGCCGTCCTTGATTCGCACTGCAGCTACTCGAAACGGAACGCCGAAACCTTTGACTTGCAGGTCGTAAGGCACGTCGGCGATAGCCTTCGTGGACCGGATGGCCGCCAGGTTGGCCGTTCCATCTCCAGAACCGACCCAGAGCTTCGCCGGCCCGTCGTCCGCTGCCTGCAGGAAAAAAACCGACTCGTTTTCATTGCCGCTGGCACGCTGCCGGTTTGGAACCTCCCGGCTAGCCAATTCAGCAACCTCGCCGACCACACGGCCATAAACGCGGTCCTTTGGAGTTCGTTCGGCTACATCTCCGAGGACTTCGACTTCGCCGGCGAGCCAGGCATCGCTTCGCCGCTGGATGTCATGAGCGACGAACCGGTGCAGCATGACGAACACCAGCATGGTTCCGATCGCAAACGCCAATGTTGCCCAGAGCGAAATGCGCCAGGCGGCACTTCGCATTATTGGATTAACTGCCTTCGAGGACATATCCGATACCTCGCAATGTCTTGATCAGCGGCTCACGCCCTTCCGTGTCGACCTTTCCACGAAGGCGATAGATATGAACATCCACCACGTTCGTATCAGGCTGAATCCGCATTCCCCAGACTTCCGCCAATAACATGGAGCGAGTCACAACTCTGCCGACGTGGCGGCAAAGGTACTCAAGGAGCACGAACTCCTGCGGGCTCAGGTTCAGAACTTCACCGCCTCGGCTTGCTCTCCGCTTGAGCATATCCAATTCGAGGTCAGAGACTCGAAGACAGGTTACTTCGTCGCCTTGCGGGGATTTCCGCCTGAGGAGGTTGCGCATCCGTGCCAAAAGCTCTGCTACTGCGAAGGGTTTAGTAAGGTAGTCATCGCCGCCCAACTCGAGTCCTTTTACGCGGTCGTCTACGGACCGCCTCGCCGAAAGGATGAGGACGGGGCTGGAGAGTCCTGATCTGCGTAATTGGAGTATGAGGTCGATGCCGTCCTGATCTGGAAGCCCAAGATCGACTATCAGGCCATCGTAGGCGTGCTGGGCTGCAAGGAGTGCCGCAGAGCTTCCGTTTTCCGCTGTGTGCACCTCATATCCAGACTCGATTAAGGACTGCTTGACGAAGCCTTGAATCTCTAATTCGTCCTCGACCAGCAGAATTCTCATGAGATATGGTACGGCATTCGCACCGCGACTCTTAAGCTTGACGCAGGAACAATATGACGATTTTGTCATCTCTATTGCATGAAGCAACGGAGAAAGAGCAGCGAGGCTATCGCAGGAGCAGAATGACCGGAACTACAATTCCTGCCGCAAGCGTGACGACAACCATCGATTTTCGGCGAACGTACCTCCAGGCCATCACAATGCCTGAACAGGTGGACACCACCAAGGCAAGGGCGGTCGCCGCGAAGAATAGCTTCATCGGAAGTGGGTTGTGCGGTGTCGGATCCGGGGGAGCAGACGCCGGCTTTGGGGCATCAGGCTTTATGGGAGGCGGTGGGCCAGGCTTGCGGGGAGGCAGATACACCGTACCTTTTTTGTGCAATTGCGAAAGATGGACAAGGATAGCCGGAGGAACATAAGAACTGCCGCGGCTGGTCTCATGAAGCCCAAACATCTGCAGTCCACCCGTAACGGCGAAGAAGAGGATCGACGGTGCGAAGAAGATACCGATGTAACGGTGTAGCAAGCGGACAGCTTTGAACGCTGCTGCGATTGTCATCTCGGAATAGCGATCCCATCGGAAAAGTTCTCAGCCGAGGGCGGAAGCCTGAACTTGGAATCCGTTCGAGGCCATGCAACTCGGCTTACTGGCCTGTAACTTAGCACGCGAAGCCCTTTGGGCATCGTCCATGAACAAATCGTCATCTCTCCGCAGCCTCCCAACTGATATCAAGAGAGTAAACGCTTCGTCTAATTCAACAGCCCATGCCCGCGTTAAGCCGGGCTGGGGACCTTAGGGCTTTCATTCCGCCGACTGAGGGACCAACCGTAACTGGAGTCTATGAAAAATTTGCAGAGAACTCGCTTGATCAGGGCCTTCACGGATCATTTGCCGCCTCCGGCTACCCTGGAGCCGCACTTGAAGGAAGCACTCAGACGTGTGTCGCAAAATCCCGGCGGCCTGAGACGACCGGAGATCGCAACTGAGGCAGCTCTCGTCTACGAGGTGCCTCAGGCGATCGCGACAGACGTGGCAATCGCACTTGAATACTTCCATACTGCATCCCTTCTATTCGACGATCTGCCGGCGATGGGCGACGCGGGAGAGCGCCGGGGCGTTCCCTGCGTCCATCTCTCTTTCGTATCGCCTTACGGCAGTAGCGTTGTATTGAGAATACGGAGCCTGTTCTCTCAAGGAGTCGACTGTCGCCGGGGATCATTTCTTCGTCGTCCAGCTTCGCCAAGACACACACGCGACATATCGTCCCCACAATCAGGTTCAGGGCCTATTGCGCATTGACTACGGCTTACATGAACCGCATCGCCACTGCCGTACCCGAGCACGATGTGCATAACGCCTTCGTCGTCTTCGCAGAGAAGATGCTTGCCAACCCGCGGCTGCGTACGGTCTTCCGCCGCATGGTGAGCCGCGCCAACATCGCGCATCGTTATTCATTCATCGATCCGCAGAAAGGTTCCGGCCAATTCTCGTCGCATGACGCGCTTGAGTTTTATCGGCTAGGCAACTTTCCCAACACGGCGCGGCGTATGGAGCTGTTTGAACAGAGCGCTCCGGTGCTGTTGCGGAAAGCCCTGGACCGGCTTGCGCTCAACGAGAAGGAACGCTTCGGTATTACACACGTGCTGGTGACCTGCTGCACGGGATTCTATGCGCCAGGGCTGGACTTTGAGATCATCGACCACCTCGGGCTTTCGGCGGGCGTGGAGCGCACGATGGTTGGATTCATGGGATGCTATGCCGCGATCAATGCGCTGAAGTTGGCGCGGCACATTGTGCGCTCAGACCCGAAGGCTGGTGTGCTTATGGTCAACCTGGAGCTGTGCACGCTGCACTTCCAGGAGACGCAGGAGCTGGAGCAGGTGCTCTCGTTCCTGGTCTTTGCCGATGGCGCTGCGGCGAGCCTGATTAGCGCGTGCGAGCAGGGCTTTGCTCTGGACAGCTTTAAGGCGGTGACGGTGCCCGAGACGAGGGGGCTGATTACATGGAAGATCCGCGGGCTGGGATTCGACATGCAACTCTCCGGGCAGGTGCCGGCGGAGTTGGGCAGCGCGTTACATGAGGGCGAGCTGATGGCCGAGCGCGATGACATCGACCTCTGGGCGGTGCATCCCGGCGGACGGTCGGTTCTGGATGCGGTGGAGAAGGGACTCGAGCTGCCAGTCGATGCGCTGGCGGCGTCGCGCGAGGTGCTGTCGTGCTTCGGCAACATGTCTTCGGCGACGGTGATGTTTGTGCTGAAGCGGATGATGCAGCAGGCGCGGCCGGGGCAACGCGGGTGCGCGATGTCGTTTGGCCCAGGGTTGACGGCGGAGACAATGCGCTTCCATGCGGTCTAATGCGGAGATGAAATTCAGTCTCCGGGTCTCTCCGCGCAAGCTGCCGGAGCTGATGGATGGTCACTGCAGCTATGAGGATTTCCGTAGCTGCCTGCGCAGCCTCGAGCAGGTCAACCGCTGGCTGCTGGGATATCGACCGACGATGGCTTGGCTGAAGCGGCTACCGCATGGATTGCGTGATCCGGTGCACATCGTCGATGTGGGCAGTGGCGGCGGCGATCTGCTGCGGCAGATTGCAGGCTGGGCACGGAGGCGCGGCATTGCTGTGCAGTTAACCGGAATCGACTTGAATCCTTATGCGGCGCGTGCGGCAGCGGAGTCCACGCCGAAGGAGCTAAGAATCTCGTGGGTGACTGGCGATGCTCTGGTGTATCGGCCGGAGAAGCCGGTGGATATCGTCGTGAGTTCGCTGATGGCGCATCATCTGGAGGATGAAGAGATCATCGCGCTGCTGCGGTGGATGGAAGTGACTGCTCAGCTAGGTTGGTTTATCAACGATTTGGAGCGGTCGGAGTGGAGTTGCCGGATGTTCGGGTGGGTAGGGGGAATGGTGGAGTGGCACCGGTTTGTGCGGCATGATGGGCCGGTGTCCTTCCGGCGGGCCTTCCGGGAGGAGGACTGGGTGCGGTTGCTGGCGGCGGCTGAGGTTCCTCGGAAGGCGGTGGCGGTGGAGCATTGGCGGCCGGGACGGTTGTGTGTGGGGCGATGGAAGTGAGGTGGGGGTTGGTGCTCTCTATATTCTGCATGCTGAAGCTTCTCGTTAGACTAAGAACCTTCAAGCCTTTCGCGCCCCTCAGCCCATCTATTTATCTGAGAGGGGAATAATGGCAACTTCTACGCAGCACCCAACTAGCCCCACTCGTTCCAGATCTAAAAGCCGTCTCAGATCCAAAACCGTTCTCTGGATCTCCCTTGGCCTCACCACGCTCTTCGTCTTCATCACCTCAGAAGTTCTCCTCATCACAGACTATTCGATGTACCACGCCTACCGTCTGCAGGTCATCGCCGACCGGCAACTCCTGATCCCGCATACGCTCTTCGGCATGATGGCTCTCCTCATCGGCCCGATCCAGTTCTCATCACGATTTCGCCAGCGCCACCTCAAGATCCATCGCGTCCTCGGCCGCATCTACGTCATCTCTGTCTTCATCGGCGCCGCAACCGGGGTCGGCCTCGCCAGCGGCCGACCGGGCTTCCCCGGAACCTCGATGCAGGCTGCCGCCTGGGTCGTCTGCACCACCGCCGCCCTCATCACCGCGCGCAACCGCCAGATCATCCAGCACCGCCAATGGATGGCCCGCTCCTACGCCGTCACTTTTACGTTCGTCTCCAGCCGTGTGCTGAACCTCTGGCCCCGTTACTGGAGCCACCTCGGGGATTCCTTAGCCGCCGTCGGCGTGATCGCCTTTACTCTTGCCTCGCTTCTTATCGTGGACCTCGGCCTTAACTGGCGCGAGCTCACCACTCGCCGTGAATGATTAAGGTTCCCGTATCGCATCTCGAAAAAGGAGTTTCCCATTACAACGTCCAATCTGAATCAGATTCCTTTGCAAGACGAAGTTCTCGTCCTGGGTGGTGGAGTGGCGGGGTGTGCGGCTTCGATCGCGCTGGCCCGCAAGGGACGAGTCGTTACGCTGATTGAGCGCGAGCACACACCGCACCATAAGGTTTGCGGAGAGTTCCTAAGCGGTGAGGCCCTTGAGGACCTGCATGCGCTCGGCATCGATGTGGCCTCGCTTGGCGCCGTGCCCATCGACTACGTTCGCCTCGCCGCTGCCAGGCGCGCCGCGGAGGCTCCCTTGCCTTTCCCCGCAGCCTCACTCACGCGCAAGACGCTTGATACTGCGCTCATCGCCGAGGCCATAGCCGCAGGAGTCCGGGTAGAGCGCGGCCGCAGTGTGCAGGCGCTCAGCCGCACGACATCCAACGTCTGGCAAGCTACGCTCGACGACGGCACCACCCGTGAGGCCCCAGCGGTCTTTCTGGCCACGGGCAAGCACGATGTCCGCGGCCACTTGCGTCCGAAGGACCCGCATCGATGGGTCGCCTTCAAGATGTATTTTCGCTTATCGTCTGCGCAGGCCTCTGAGCTAGCGGGCGCCTCTGAGCTGATGCTCTACCCTGGAGGCTATGGCGGTATCCAGCCGGTGGAAGGCGGCATTGCAAACCTGTGCTGCGTGGTCCAACAGCGGTATCTTGCACGTGCGGGTCATCGCTGGGAGAACTTTCTTGCGAACATGCAGCAGCACTGTCCACACCTCGCGATGAGGCTTGCCGGTGCGGAGCCGTTGCTCGCCAGGCCGATCGCCATTACCCATATCCCATATGGTTACATCCGCCGCACAACGGAGAAGGGGCTCTACTGCGTCGGCGATCAGGCAGCCGTCATCCCCTCGTTCACCGGCGATGGCATATCCATCGCGCTGCATACGGCACGTTGTGCCGTCGCTGCGTATCTTGCAGAAGAGCCGGCATCGCTCTTTCAGATTAAACTGCGCACCGCACTGCTGGCTCAGATGCGCCTTGCCGAGTTAGCCGCCGATGGCTTGAACAACCCACTCGCGCGCGCTGTATTGCCGTTTTGCCTCAGGGTCTGGCCCGGGGTGATGCGCGTGACGGCAAGGCTGACACGCGTTGCCCAGCACGCCGCTGTTGCTATCCCTGCAGTCGCCAGCTGAAAATCGAGCCACGCCAAAACAACTCTTAGTCGTCAACCACCATAGGGAGGTGCAATGAAATCCTTCACAATAATCGCCCTCGCTGTCATACTCGCTCCGGTCGCGCTTGCTCAGCAGCAGACCTTCGTCGCCAACCCCGATGCCAGCGAGGTTAAGATGACACTGAAAACGACCCGCGAGGTGGTCAACGGCACCTTTCACATCCAATCCGGATCGCTTGAGTTTGAGCGTAGCACTGCTAAGATGTCGGGTTCGGTGGTCGTTCTCGCCGGCAGCGGCAAGACCGGCAATGGCAGTCGAGACAAGAAGATGAACAAGGACATCCTCGAGGTCGAACAGCACGCAACTGTCTCGTTTGAGCCCAAGTCCTACGCTGGCGCCATCGCTCCATCAGGAGACTCGACCATCCAGGTAACGGGTATCTTCACACTCCTTGGCACGCCTCACGAGATCACCATCCCCATCCTTGTCCACCTTGAAGGTACAACCGCTACAGTCAAGGCTCATTTTGTCGTACCGTACATCCAATGGGGACTGAAGGATCCAAGCTTTTTGTTCTGGAAAGCGGACAAAGACGTCGCGATTGACCTCTTTCTTACTGGCCGGCTTTCAAAATAGAGGACCGCCTTCTTTACACGCAACGATGTCATGCGTCAGCATGAGGGCTGAAGCGAATTGAGCTCCCGGCCACTTCGTCTGAACCTCCAGCCGCAATCCATCATTACACGTGGCCGTAAAGTCGGTATCTCGTACACTTGCCCGTTCACCTCGCCGCCTTAGTTCAGACAACGAATCCTTCAGCTAACCGCATCGACGAGCGTGGAGTCTTTCAGAAAACTGCCCCAAAGAGGCACCTCCGAACAGGTTGATGCTGTGCAATCGAAATACTGCGATCCCTGTGCGACGCGATGTTGCTGCTCCCTGAATCCACCTAGATATGCGCCAAGACCAGAAATCGCAAGCCCAATCCGCCTATTACGCAGGCGATGGCAGTTGTCGCTGCAGGATCGCATTGAACAATTTTTCTTACGGCTCTCTGATTCCGCTAGCTACTCGCCGCTCCCATATCTTTCGCGAAAACTCCGTGTCGATGCCTTTCAGTTATCAACATTGACGAAGAAGGTCTTGGACACACGAGGAAAAGGCGACCCGCCGTACACGTTCTCTGAAGGGACGAAACCAAGGTTTCTTCAGCAAAAGTGTTGATCAATACATCTTGGGTAGAGTCCATAGGTCCATAATTCGTCCGCCCGTTCTCTGTGCCCAAATTGTGCCCAGGCTGTGCATTTCTGCCTGTTTTGGCTTGTTTGGCATAATATGGAATCAGTAACTTACGTCCCATCAGCGAAGGGCAGAAGAACGAATCCCTCTCCCTCCGCCATTACCTCTTCCGCTGTGACGCCGGATGGGTAGTAGAACACGTCTCCAAAATTGGATTCAGGGCGCTGACGTTTCTCCGCTGCTCTTGTAGCAGCCGGCGCCCATTGGCCCCGATAACCAGCGACAACCACACCTACTCGGCTCCGCCCGGCCGACCGTCCCTACTTTGCGAAGTTAAGTTGCAAGGTGTTCTGCCCCCGGAGGGGGACTCTACCGTCCGAAAGTGCCCGGCGTCTAACTGCATATACAGCTTCTTTCTCCAGGGGGGTTCTTGGAAAGACGCACATTCTTGACTTCGTCGCTGGCCGCTTCGCTCCTCTCCTTGGCAGATGGATTCAGCTCACTTTCATTCGCCAGTTCCGCGCAACAGAATTCGCCAGTGTCTTCAGGAAGGCCCGCAAAGCATCCCGCCCCGCCGATTCGCGACTATTATTTCGATCGAACCATTTCGCGAATTGTATTAGATAACTTTCTTTCGCGATCAATCACGATGCAGAGCCTGTTTGCCGGCAGGGGGAACCTTGAGGATGACCTTCGAATGCTCACGAGCATAAATGCAAAGTTCATTGGACGAAGTCTCTGCTTATGAGGCGGAGAGGGTGGTTTGATGGCCAATCTCGAAAAGGCAAAACGGCAGGTTCTCGTGGCCGTCAAGGCTGATCCGGAGATGCTTTTTGAAGCGTGCATCTTCGAAATCGTGACGACGCAGGTAGAACAGGTTGCAGTGCCCGACTGGGCCTTTATCGCGTTGGGCCGGCCTGTAGAAACGAGGAATTTCCGCTATGCCGGCATGCTTTATCCCGACGGCCGGCGTGTTGACCAGTGGGGACCAGGTTCGTCAGTACCAGACGTGAGCCGGCTGGAAACAAAGCTTTATTTCTATTTTCTGGCAAGGTCGTTCATCGATGCAGGCTTTGAGGCTATCCACTATGGGCAGGTGGAAATCATGAACGGCAACGATCCTGATTTGACTCATTGGTCGCAGGTTTTCACGCTGGCCCGGGCCTATGCAGCAACGCACGCTCGCAGACACATGCTACTATGCGATGCGCATGTTCCTCACGGTGGGTTGGTTAGAGATGGACATCTCCTTCTGGATTTCCATGCCTTTCCGCTCAGGATCATGGAAGTTCCCGATAAGCCGCAGGAGGCGATCCTCAAAGTAGGATTTTCCGACAGCATTTACAACCGGAGCAGGGGTGGGATTGCTCCTAGCGGCTGGAAGTGCGACCACCTGCCGTATCTCGTCGAGTTCGACAACTACGGTGTCAGCAAACAACCCGGCCAGGCCAGGGCCGATGGTGGCCAATTCAATTGGATCTGGGGCTACGACGAGATTACTTGGTTTGCTCAGCAGAATAAGGAATATCGCGCCGATTGGCTGCGCTATGCCTGGCATTGGGTACGGACAACCGACCCGAACGGCTACCTGGAAATGCCCGGCAGCCGGCAGATCACCAATGGACTTGTTGGATTGCGAGGTAGCCATGCCGCGAAACCTTACTCCAGTAGAAGGCTGTGGTATCACGCCAATGATCCAGGTGCTACTGTCCCCGATGGGATGGGAGATGAAGAGACCATTCGCGCCATCTGGGCCGCCGATTCAGCTTAGGCTCCCGCCCTTGGCGTTACGTTGTGCTTGCAAAACGGTTATGAGCAAATTCACCTGTTTACTATATTAAGTTCCGGCTCCCTGGCTGGTTCAAACTCTATCTTCTCTGTGAAAATGTAGCCGTGAGCATCTGTTCGATGACTTTGTAACTCACTGGTTTGGAAATAAAATCATCCATGCCGGCCGCCAAACAGCGGTCCCGTTCCTCGCTCATCGCAGATGCGGTCATGGCGACAATGGGTACGTGAACACCTATAGCCTCTTCCCGGCGGATTTGCGCGGTGGCCTGCAGACCGGTCATCTCAGGCATCTGAACATCCATGAGAATCAGATCGAAATCACTTTGTCTCCATTGCTCCAGAGCTTCCCGGCCATTCGTTGCCAGCGTGATCCGATGTCCCATCTTGCCCAGCATCGTCATGGCGACTCTTTGATTGACCAGGTTGTCTTCGGCCAGCAGGATGCTTAGCGATAGTGGCGAAGCGGAAATCCCGGCGTCTGCTAGAGCGACCGTGCTTTCCGGCGTATGCACTCCGATCGCAAGACGAATGGATCCAAGCAGGTCGGCAGGGCTGATGGGTTTGATCAGGTAAGTCTCCACCCCCAACTGCCGGCAACGTTCTGCGCTCTTGACCTGATCGCGCGAGGTCAACATCATGATCACCACATTTTTGAGCGCCGGATTTCGCCGAATGCGGTCGAGCACTTCCATTCCATCCATCCCCGGCATCTGTTCGTCGAGCAGAAGCAAGCGATAGGGGTTGCCCTGGGAGGCGGCTGTGGAAAGTTCTGCCAGCCCCGAATCCCCGGAATCGCACATGTGCGGTTCCATCTTCCATTGACGGGTTAGCTCGCAGAGAATCCTTCGATTCGTCGCATTGTCATCAATGATCAGGGTGCGCATCCCCTGCAAGTCTTCTTCCCTCGAGATGGGCGGGGCTGGCTGCGATTCAGCCGAGACGTCAAAGTAGACATGAAAGGTGATGGTTGTGCCCTTCCCGGGCAAACTCTTGAGACCGATCGTGCCTCCCATCAAAGTCACAATGCTTTTGGAAACCGCCAGTCCCAGTCCGGTACCACCGTACAGCCGATTGCCTGAAGTTTGCGCTTGCTGAAATTCCTTGAAAAGTCCTTCCTGCTGGTCGAGCGCGATTCCGATCCCGGTGTCGCGAACGGCGAACTGCAGACAAACGCGGTCGTTCGTAGCCGTTTGCACAGATACCTCTACGCTGACTTCACCCTGCTCCGTAAATTTAATTGCATTCCCCACCAGATTGATGAGCACCTGCCCAAGACGAACCGGGTCCCCCCTGAGGTCAGCGGGCACATCCGGCGCGATGTGCTCGGTGAGTTCCAAGCCCTTTTGGTGGGCGAGAAAGGCGAGGCTCCGCAACACCTCACTGACCACGCTGGGTAAATGGAAGGCAGCCGAATCCAGAACGGTTTTACCTGCTTCCAGCTTTGAGTAATCGAGGATTTCATTAATGATGGTCAGCAGGCGATCTGCTGAAGACTTCACCGTCAGCAGAAAATCGCGCTGCTCTTCACTCAGAGTTGTGCTGAGAGCAAGTTCGGTCATGCCGAGAATGCCATTCATCGGCGTCCGTATTTCATGGCTCATGTTGGCCAGGAATTGGCTCTTGGCACGGCTTGCTTGTTCGGCCGCAATCATCGCCTTGGTCAATTCCGCTTGCGATCTGGCATACCTCACCTGCAATATCGCTGCTCGTACTCCATAGATCGCAACCGCCGCCGAAATGCAGACAAATCCCAACCATGGGTGTTCCGGCGCAATCTCAACTCCCATAAGTGTGATAGCCAGCGTGAATAATACCGGGCTCAGGTTATCAATCAGCAGTCCCATCGACTCCATCGACTCCAACGACCGGCGGCGGCCGTGCGGTTCATTGCTGTCCGTGGGGACCCTGGGTTGTAAGGCGAACGCGGCGCACAGAGTCAACTCGGGGAGCCCCCATCCGGCGTCTTGCACTCCATCACGCCAGCCAAGCTTCAGTTCGAGGTACCCCAGCACAAGCACCACAACCGCATTGACCCACAAGTAAAGGGAGAGTGTGCGATAGAAGCGTCTTCTCGCCGGAGCCGGATTGGAGAAGAAGCGCAAGCTCACGGCTGCGACCAAAATCCAATTTGCCGCATCGGTCAAATACATGAGATTGGTCGCCGTGATTGGTCGCGGCCGGGCATATGAGGGCAATACCGAAAACAGCAGCAGATAGGAGAGCATGAATGCGATGAACGCTTGCGCTCCATCCAGCCATGCGAACGCCTTCAGCCCGGCATCTTTATCTCTGGAGCAGATGGCCAGCAGGATGGGAATTCCATATGCGAAAAAGAAGAAGTCGAAGTTGAACGCCTGGATGCGGATGTGTAAGTGCGCGGCGAAGGCAGAGTACGTCCATCCAGCCTGACCAACCGTTGCCAGAAGAAAACCCGCTCCGAGCAAGAGCCACAATGACCTGGTCTCCTTGCATTCGGTATGAGCGCCAAGCAGGCACAGTATAGTCGC
This sequence comes from uncultured Acidobacteriaceae bacterium, assembly GCA_963717225.1. Lineage (GTDB taxonomy): Bacteria > Acidobacteriota > Terriglobia > Terriglobales > Acidobacteriaceae > PALSA-350. Next base: position 104,480 of record CAVQWB010000051.1, read on the forward strand.
CAGAAGGAGCATGCTGAGGATAAACAGGTTGGAGAGCAGGGTCGCCTCTGGATAAAAGACGAGCAGAGTCGCATGAAACGTCACCAGGATCGTGGCCGTCACCAAGACAGTGAGAGACGCACCCGGTTGCGACCTCACCCGTACGTACCTCTAAAAACTCCATCCATTCGCGCCTCGGCCACCAGGGCAGTGATGCCCTTAATCGGAGACATACCGCTTCAGCAATATTTATCGGCTATTTGTTTCCGCAAACGAGGGAGACCTGAAATGGTCCATGGAGCCCCCCGAAGAACAGGGTTATAGGTAAATTAATCCCTAAGGTACGGCCTTCTTTCGTCTGAAGGGGACGGGCTTTTAGCCCGTCCGTACCACTAGGATCTTTAAAGGTGCGGGAAAAAACTCTGGACGAAGAGCACGGCTTCAGCCGTGCCGAACGAGCCAGCTTATCGAGACCCGAGAGGAACCCATCTGCGAGCTGAGATCTACGAACGTGAGTTAGCGGACATTTTCTCTGTACAGAGCGATGTGGCGCGGCATGTGTCCCGATGGCTGGCGCTGGAGTTGTTACCGCAGAAGAAGTGGCAGAACGTGGATCCGGTGGCGCACGAAGCTTACCTGATGGGACATGCCTCCAAGTGAGGCATGTCTCGTGATTACACTAAGAAGTTCTCAAAAGCGTCCGACGCTCGGTCAAGTGAACGTAAGGGATACACCAGTGAGGTTACGCGGCTACAACTACAATCTTTTCTTTTGCTACCCAAGGCCCATGGCGGATTCCAATAGAAACGGTATGCTCCTTTCAAGCGGCGATTCTCCAAACTCTTTCAGCGATCCTTTCGGGGGATGGGCTCGATGAGGGAACAGAAGGGTCGCCGTAATAGTAGCGGTAGCCTAACTTTGTGGTTCGCAGCAAATGAATAAATTGCCAAGTTTCTCTCGTTTACGTTTTTCCCGATCTTGCTACAGGCACTGAATCACTCGAACGATGCATTACCCTTGCCCTATCAGGTCACTCTGGTAGGGTTTTGCTTTCCCTGCCCCTCTTGAACGCCCGACAGTCATTCAATCTCCTCTTGGTGCCTTGAGCTGCTCTAAGTCCAATTTGTGCTTCAAACGAGAGTATGTATCTGCAATCAGCTTTGTTGTCGCCCATCAATGCTGAAGGCACGGGCTGGTAGGTACGGGCTTTAGAGTGTGCGTGAGAACCCAATCCAAGTCACCGCGCTCATGCTTTGTATCAGGGCACGGCTTCAGCCGTGCCGCAATGGTTGGGTCTGATGAGGGCTTTAGCCCCTGGGCTACGTCTTCCCTCTTTGAAGGGCACAGGCTTCAGCCCGTACATAAAAGAAACAAAACGATGGCCTTTAGGCCGTACGTTTAGCAGTCAAGATGAATCGGCTTCAGCCGCTGAGGGCCGCTCAAGCGAACACAAAAGATGCCCTCAGGGGTTAAAGCCCGTCCTATCTTGGGTAGTTAACGTACGGGCTGAAGGCCGTACCCTTCAAAACGGGAGTTCTCACACGCCCTCTAAAGCCCAATTCTTTCTCAGCCCTTTGCGGCCCGACTAAAGAGGCTGCGGAAAAACTCGCCGTTGGGTAGGAAAGCCGTACCTCAGGGGCTTCAGCCCGTACATAAACGCAGCAAAAATCATCTGGGCTTTAGGCCCTGGCGTACGTTCTTTACTTCGTTTCCGCAGAAACTGTTCATTTTTCCGCAGCCTGCTAGGCTAAGCCTCTGCATTTCTGACTCAATTTCTTCTTGGGAGGCGCACGTGTTCTCTTTCCTTGTTCCTGAATCCTTCCCGTCACAGCCGGTGCGCAGGCTTTGAAGGTCTTCGCTGCCAGCGCCTTATTAGAATCGTAAACGGGCTTACGGATTCCGCACGAAGCCGTGGTACACGAAATTCGCGTCCTCGTAATATCCCGCGATCGCCCCCAGATCATTGTTGCTTACGGGGAAGGTGCCGTTAAAGGAATCTGGTGTCATGTCCGCGCCCGGTGCATCGAATGTGGTGGAGTGGCCGAACGGATCACGCACGAAGCCGTGATATACAGAGTTTGCGTCAACGTAGTATCCCGTGATCGTCCCGAACGCGTTGAGGCTAGCGGGAAAGCTGCCGTTGAAGGAACCTGATGTCGCGTCCGCGCCGGGCGCCTCGAACGTAGTGAAGTGGCCGAACGGATTGCGCAGGAAGCCGTGGTACACAGAGTTCGCGTCCAGGTAAAATCCGGTGATTGTGCCGAAGTCGTTCAGACTGGTAGGAGTCGTGCCGTAGAAGGCTATGGAGGTATCTGCGCCGGGTGCCTCGAAGTCGGTGAAGTGGCCGTCGGGACTGCGCAGGAAGCCGTGGAACACATTGTTCGCATCGTAGTATTGTCCCGTGATCGCCCCCGACTGATTGAGGCCTGAAGAGCTGGCAGGGAGGGTACCTTGTCCGGCCTCCATTGAAGAGCCGGGAACCTCAAACGTCGTGAACCTGCCGTCGGGAAATCGGATGGCGCAGTGAGCCACAAAGTTGCCACTCGTGTCCTCGTAAGGACCTACAACTACACCAAAAGCATTGATGTCCCAAGCCCCGGAACCATGGCATCCTACATTCTGACTCGTAGTACACGCCCCCGGCGCGTCGTAGGTTATAAACTTGCCGGCCGGAGTGCGAAGGTAGGCATGGACCGCGAGGTTCGCGTCCACAAAGTATCCCACCACGGTACCCTCCGCGTTTAGGCCATTGGCGCCACTTCCCTGGAAACCCGAATAGGATATTTGCGCTGTTCCGGGAGGGTCGAAGGTCGTGATTTGACCGTCCGGCTTCCGCAGAAAACTATGGGAGACATTGTTCGCATCGATGTAACTTCCCGCGATCGCTCCAAACAGGTTTATACCTGCAACGACCGTGCCCTGGCCGTTGCCCGTACCGGCGCCTGGAACGTTAAAGGTGGTAAAAGTGTGGGCGCCTGGAGCGGCGAAGGCAGTGATGGAGCCGGCTTCCGCCAAGCCGCAAAACAGAAGTGCTGCAGTTACTAGTCTCAATGCTCTCCAAACCTGCTGCTGATTCATAACATCCTCCAAAGATGAACTGCATAGGAACAAGACTGGTCAGTAGAATTTCGTGCGCCTATCCGCTGGACGGCGTGTTGCGCCTTTGTCCGGCAGCAGGCGGATGCGGGGTACGGCGAGATATCCGGGCGGTTGTCGGCCCAGCCATAGGTTTTAGCTGGGTGCCGAAGCTGTCGCCAGGGGGTTCTGTCTGTGTCTGATCCTGCGCGGGTATTCGAAGCCGAAGGAAAAACCAACCAGCGGAGCGGCTATCGTTTACAACGATTAAGCCCTTAGAACCGCGTGCATACACGGATAGACTTCTTAGATATATTTGTCAAGCACTTTCGCGCGATTGGAGATACGGATCAGCCGCGCACCTTCAACTCAAAGGCAACACCCTCACCATCTCTGAGAAATATATGGTTGGCAGTCAGCACGTTGGCGCGGAGCGCATGCTTCGACGAGCACAATCGGGCATTAGTTAGAATCACTCAATAGGTGTCCGCTAAGAAATAAGGTGACAGCTAGTCGATACTCTGTTCCGGTCATGATGGTCACTCAGAACGTAACGCTTGCATGAAATCAACCGAGGCGGCACGCCAGGCGGGAACCAGTGATGCGGCCAACGCCAGAAGCAAAAGCAGAAATGCGGCCTTCGCCATTACCAATGGATCGAAGGCGCTCAGGCCAAAAAGGAAAGAGCGAACGAGGCGTGACGCGGCGAAGGCACCGCCTAGCCCAATAGCGGCACCGGCAACTCCCAGGTTCGCTCCTGAGACCATCACCATCCGGACGATTCGGTGACGCTGCGAACCGAGGGCGATGCGAATTGAGATTTCCTGCACACGCGACGCAACCGAAAATGCGATCACGCTATAAATGCCCAATACTGCAAGCAAGACCGCGATGGCCGCGAACGAAAAAATCAGCACCGTGTTGAAGCGGCGCGGAGCCTCAATGCTTGTGATCGTATATTCCATGTTCTGGACGGTGCTTCCGCTGTAAGAGATGACGGTTATGAATTCCTTTCGCTCGGAGATAGTTGCAGCGCTCGCTTGGCATGAGACCGCTGACTGTCCGGATCTGAACAGTATCGTCTCGGAATGGACGGCCACGCTGCTCGCCTTAGTCCTGCGAACGATTTGTTTTCAGACAGATAATCCTGCATCCCTGTGGCGCGTAGAATGCATCGTCCTAAAGAGGAAAACTCGGCGGGCGAAAGCCCGCGCCCTGGAGGAAACACGCTTTGTTGGCTGACCTGAAGCATGCATTGCGACAGTTGCGTCGATCGCCCGGTTTCGCCCTTACCGCCGTCCTCACCCTCGCGCTCGGCATAGGAGCCACCACGGCCATCTTCACCCTGGTGCACGCCGTGCTCCTCCGGTCGCTACCCGTCCAGGACCCATCAACCCTGCTGCGCGTAGGCGACAACGAACAGTGCTGCATGAACGGAGGTCTTCCCGACTACGCCGAGCCAATGTATGACTGGTCGCTGTTCTCCTACCCGCAGTACCAGCAGTTTCGCGATCACACCCCCGGTTTCGCCAGCCTGGCTGCCTTCGAATCTTCCGATCATCAGATGGCGGTGCGCCGCACCGGCAGCAATCAGCCCGCACAACCCTGGTACGGCGAATTCGTCTCCGGAAATTCCTTTGAAACCCTGGGCCTTCGCCCCTACGCTGGACGGCTGCTGCGGCCCTCCGACGATGTGCAGGGCGCGGCGCCCGTCGCCGTCATTAGCTTCGAGACATGGCAGCAGGAACTGGGACGAGACCCTTCCGTCATCGGCTCCAGCTTCACCATCAACGGCCAGCCGGTCAGCGTTGTCGGCATTGCGCCGCCCGGCTTCTACAGCGAGCGCCTCAGCCCCACGCCGCCCGCCTTCTGGCTGCCCATCCATCTGGTGCCATCGCTCACGCCCATCGATGCTGACCTTCTTGAGCGCGGAGAAGCAGTGGCTTAATCTCATCGGGCGCATCGCTCCCGGCGCAAAGCCCGCGGCCATCCAGGCGCAGATGCAAGTCGAGCTCCGGCAATTTCTCGAGAGCCCGTTGGCCAACATCATCGGCCCCGAGCGCGCCCTTATTCCAAAGCAATACCTCCGCCTTGCGCCCGGCGGCGGCGGGGTGCAGCGCATGCAGAAGCAATACAAAGAGGACCTGCACCTCCTCATGTGGATCGCCAGCTTCGTTCTTCTCATCGCCTGCGCGAATCTCGCCAACCTCATGCTCGCGCGCTCGGTCACCCAGCGCCAGCAGATCGCCGTCCTCACCGCGCTTGGCGCTTCACGCACCCGTCTGGTACAGCGTGCGCTCGTCGAATGTGTCCTGCTCGCCTTACTCGGCGGCCTCGCCGGCGTCCTCGTTGCCTGGGGCGGAGCAAGGCTCATTCTTCGTCTCGCCTTCCAGCACGACCCTGTCAGCATTAGTGCCAGCCCGTCACCGGTCGTCATGGCATTTGCCTTTGCCGCGTCATTGCTCACCGGCCTGCTCTTCGGCGTCGCGCCTGCATGGCTCGCCGCACACGCCGACCCCATCGAGGCCCTCCGCGGCGCTAACCGGTCCACCGGACGCCACACCACCCTCGCCCAAAAAGGATTAGTCGTAGCCCAGGCAGCCGTCTCCGTCGTCCTGCTCTGTGCCGCGGGACTCCTCATTCTCAGCCTGCAGAAGCTTGAGCACCAGCACTTCGGGTTCGACGCCGCGCATCGCACCATCGTCCAAATCAACGTGGCGAGCGTAGGCCTTCAGCCCAATCAGCTCGACAGCTTCTATCGCCGGCTTGACGAATCGCTCTCCTCCATTCCGGGCGTCTCGCATGTCGCGTGGTCCTTGTGGAGCCCTATGGACGGCAACAACCGCAGCGAAGATGTGTACGTCGAAGGCCAGCCCGCGCCGCCGCCCGGCTCGAACGTGAATCTGGCCTCGTGGGTTCGCGTGAGCCCGAGTTATTTCACAACCATCGGAACCAGGCTGGTGCAGGGCCGCGCGTTTTCCGACAGCGACAATCGCACCGCCCCGAACGTGGCCATTGTGGACGAGGCCTTCGTCAAAAAATATCTTCACGGCCAGAATCCAATCGGCGCACACTTTGGCGACTGGGATCAATCGACCGCCGGAATGTACACCATCGTCGGCGTTGTAGAGAATGCGCAGTACTGGCCCCCGAACGATACGCAGGAGCGGGTCCACCCCATGTACTTCCTTTCGGCGTGGCAGTGGGCGCAACTGCCCGCCTCCACTCCGAAGGCCTCGCTCTATGCGGAGTTTCTCACCGCCACGCACTACATGAGTTCGCTGGAAATCGAAACCAACGGCACGGTGCCGGACCTGGAAGCGAAAGCGACCGCCGCACTCCAGGAGATCAACCCCAATCTCATGATCACGCGCTTCCAGAGTTTCGCCCAACAAGTGAACATCGGCTTCAGTCAGCAACAGATGATCGTGCAGTTGACCTCGCTCTTCGGATTAGTCGCGCTCGCCCTGGCTGCCATCGGTCTCTACGGCGTCACCGCCTACGCCGTCGCGCAGCGCACCAGCGAGATTGGCATTCGCATGGCGCTTGGCGCCGACCGCGTCCAGGTGCAGAAGATGGTGCTGGGCGACGCTTTCCACCAGGTAGGTCTCGGGCTTCTCATTGGTATCCCCGCAGCGGTCGCCGCCGGCCATCTTATGGCGGCCGAACTCTACGGCGTCAAAGAGTGGAACTTGCTGGTCCTCGGAACTACGACAGCGGTGCTGAGCGTTGTGGCTCTGGTTGCGGCGGCGCTGCCCGCACGGCGAGCGGCTGGCGTGGAGCCGATGGAAGCGCTGCGCGGGGAGTAAAGCAGTGCAGCAATCGTCCGATCTACACCGGTGCGGGTTTCTGCCGCTTCCCTTCCGGCTTAGCTGTCCAATTCGTGGTCATCGACAAAGTCCGCGCACAAAACTCACTCTCGCCCCAAAGTTAAATCTGAAGCGGAGGCGATGAAAAACCGGGCACAAACAGGGCTTTCACCTGGATATGTAACGGCAATTATCACGTAATGTTTCGGTGACCGAACATCGTCAGAAGCAAAACAGGTTCTGAATGGTAGGGCACCTCCTATTACCGGTAGGACCGGTCACGATACGCCTCCCGGCGTTCCCGCTTTTTTACCCCTTGATGCTTTCTCCCTCCCAATGAAACTTACCCACAATGTAGGTAGATGGCTATGGAGGGCGCGGAGGTGTCCCGATGGATTGACGAGGGCTTGAAAAACAGCGTTGTCGCTGTGCCTGCAACAGCTTAGGAATGGTAGGCCGCGGTGGTGGCAACCGGGGTTCCGCGAGGCCCTTCTTTTAGGAGTTAAAGGGACAGCTGTCCCCCTCAATTCCCCATTACCAAAAAGAAGCGCCCCACCCCTCGCAAGAGTTGGCCACGAAGAATGAGGCGCCCTGGTTTTTTAGCTGGATTTCTTCCTTACGCAGACCTCTTTGCACCATGGCCTGTATGTTCGCCGTGGCCCACTTCTTTCACCGGATCTCCGATGTAGGTAAACTCCGGCTCCTGGTTCCATGGGCCGCGCTGCGGCGATCCGTTCGAAGACATGTGGTAGTAGATGTTGACGGTGTCGTCAGGCTTGACATTGCCGAAGGCGGGCTCCGTAAGTTTGCCCAGAGATTCAAGTGCCTTCATGAACATCTTTGTGTGCGAAATTTCGCGGGTCAGAAGATGGTGCAAGGCTCTCTTGGTTCCATCGTCTTTGGCACGCTTAAGAAGTTCTTCATAGGTCTGGCGCGCACCCCCCTCAGCGGCGATGTCGGCACGCAGGTCGCGAACGATGTCACCACCTTCGTTGATATAGGAGGCGGTCCAGCTGGCGCCGGAGTCGTCAATGAAATGCGGCCCTCTGCCGCGCAGCGCAAAGAGCGGGCTACGGTGGGCATCGGCTTCGATCTTGTCGACACCCTTGGTGTGCTGCTCGATGAGTTTGCCCACTACTTCCAGATGGCTGAACTCCTCCAGGGCAATGTCTTGCAGCATGTCACGAATGCCGATGTTGTCGCAATGGAACGACTGCACCCAGTACTGCAGCGCCGCGGTGAGCTCACCAGTAGCGCCGCCAAACTGTTGCAGCAGAAATTGCGCATACGCGGGGTCGGGATTTTTCACCTCAACGGGAACAATGAGGTCCTTCCGATGAAAGAACATACAGCGTCTCCTTTGGGGGGAGTCCGCGCTCACTCCGAGCAAAACGTTCATCGACACGCTCGCGACGAGTGAGCCGAGGATCCGGGCTGATCGTGCGTTGCGGGTTGACGTTCTCAACGCCTTATCGACGTAGAGCTGCGTCCTTCGCTTGCCGGCGTGTTGCCGTCGAGATGCCTTGCCTGGCACCGGGGGGCTTCTCCGCGCCTGGTTGTCGTTTACGGGGTTAACGACCATCCGGTTCGGCCGCTGTAAGAGCGTCCGAGACCGGCGGAATGCCGGGCCTCACAGATGCGAACGAGCGCTGCAACATGCGTGTTGCAGTCGGATTTCACACATCCCAAAGCAAACCGTCTTGGGTAGTGGCATTCAGCTATTGTGCTCCGATCAGCCAAATTGCGCCACTGACCCGTTTTGGTGATTTGAACATTTTTATTAGCCGATGAATCGATTTTTACCCGGGGAAATCCGGGACATTGGTTGCCTCGATCAACACCGGATGCAGCCACGCATTGCGCTGTTTGGATATGAGCAACCTGGTGACCAGACGGGACGTAACCCACCCCAAACAATGACAGCTACAAACATGAAAATGAGCCCTATGTGAGCCCCACACTGTCGATGGAGGGTTGGGGCTGTCCGGGTCGTGGAGCGGCCTGCCGCCGCTTCCACTCAGCGACAACTACAAACATCAATTGTTACCCAGTATCAGTCCGGCCTCACTCGGACTCCTGAGGAGCGATGCGCCGAAGGGCGAACCACTGAGCCGCTTGACCCGAAGGAGGAGAGGGTGTTTGAATCTCACGAGTTCCATACCCAATCCACGCATCCAAAGGATCCCAGGTGTTGACATCGATTGAAGGGCGCTCGGTTATCGTGACCGGCGCAAGCAAGGGAATCGGGAAAGGGATAGCTCGCATCTTTGCCAGGCAGGGAGCTCGCGTGCTCATTGCCGCGAGGGATCTGTCCCAGGCCGAAGCAGCAGCCACCGAAATCCGGAACGGAGGGGGAGTTGCGAGCGCCGTCGCCGCGGACGTTTCAAAGGTGGACGACAATCGCCGCATGGCTCAGATTGCGGTCGAACGGCATGGCGGGATCGACATCCTATGTTGCAACGCCGGGATTTTTCCGGCTGCGAAACTCTTCGAGATGAGTGAGGCCGATTGGGACCAGGTCGTGGATGTCAATCTCAAGGGAACCTTTCTTTCCGTCCAGGCGTGTCTCCCCGAGCTTAAGGCTCGGGGAAAGGGACGCATCGTGGTTACGTCTTCAATCACCGGCCCGATCACTGGCTACCCTGGTTGGAGCCACTACGGAGCCAGCAAAGCCGGGCAGTTGGGGTTCCTCCGCACCGCGGCTATCGAGCTCGCTCCCCACAACATCACGATCAACGCCGTGCTGCCCGGTAATATTCTGACGGAAGGTGTCGAGGCGTTGGGACCTGACTACATCGCGAAGATGACGTCGGCGATTCCCGCCGGCAGGCTCGGATCGGTGGAAGATGTTGCCTATGCGGCGCTGTTTCTGGCCAGCGACGAGGCGGCTTTCATCTCAGGGCAAACGATCGTGGTCGATGGCGGGCAAGTGTTACCTGAGTCCCATATGGCACTCGAGGACCTCAGTTAGGCTGAATTTCTCACAGATTTCGCGACAACCGATAATTGCCATGGCGAGATCTCGAACCGTAAACAAGTGAAGGGTGCCCCATATCTGCCCGATTTTGGCAGATGTGGGATTCCACTGCGCTCGACCGGCCACTTCTCTACGGCAACGGATCCCGAGGTCCATGATCCTCTCCACCCTGCACAGTCGGCGGTTGAGGTCCGTGGAATCCCACATCTGCCAAAACCGGGCAGATATGGGGCACCCCTTCATTTGTTACGGGTAGAGAGAGGCAGGTCTGTAAGAAATCCAGGCTAGCACCACGTGGGTTTGCGGGCCCTCACATCTTCGGGGGAAGGTAGGCCATCCGTTCGGGAGCAGCCAAAATCGCGGCGAATTACGTTTATAGCTGAGCGTATTCCTTCTTTGCCTCAGCGATGACAGGCAGGTCAGTGTCGGCGTTCTTCCACTCGGTGAAGAAGGCGTCGTAAGCCTTTTTGGCGTTCGCCTTGTCGCCGGCCATGACGTAGGAGCGGCCTAGCCCGAGAAGGGATAAGGCGTAGGGGCTGCCGGTGTTAAAAGCGGCGCCCTTCAGACGGGTCGCATCCTGAAAGGAGGTCATCGCATTCCGAGCGTCCTTGAGCTGAAGGTAGGCGAGGCCCCGCAGGTAGGGCGCAAAAGAAGCCCCATCGTGGGCCCGAACCCGCTCCAGCTGAGCCAGAGCCTGCTGTGCATCGCCGGCTTTGAGCGCAAGCCAGGCACGGGCTTGGGGTACGCTCAGCTCTCGAACAAGCGTGTCTTCCGGGTAGCGCTTTTCGAGATCTGCGAGCATCTGGTTAGCGTGCTTCTGCTCATTACAGAGAGCTAATGTAGTGGCTGCAGCAATGATCGTGACTTTTCCCTTATCCAATTGCAGGGCGTGTTTGGCGGTCTGGTCGGGATCGAAGCATCGATCGACCATCCAGCCTGCGGCGGCGGCGCTAAGCAGGGCAGCCAGCCTGCGCATCCTTCGCCTGGACGGTCGCCGCCTGGTCCGCCGCACGCAGCAGGGTGGTCCTGGCCAGCTGAATCTGGCCCAACTGGGGAAGTAAAGAACCCCAATAGGCAGTGACGAAAAATTGGTCGGGCCGTCCGGCGCTCGCTGCCAGGATTTTCTGCACGTTGTTCCAGTCAGACTGCGTCGCGTAAAACCCATTCTCCATCACCAGGAGAGAAGTGCCGTTCAATCCGAGACGTTTCGTTTCCGCAATATACTTGTTCGCTTCCGCTGTTTCACCCAGTTCGGTCGCCGCCGAGACACCATTTTCCAGGGCGACGGCATTATCCGGCTGGAGTTCGAGGGCTTTGCGGTTGACCGCGGCGCTCTTCTCAATATCGCCGTTGCTCAGGTAAAGGACACCGATATTGATGTAGTTGTCGATCTGCAGCGGATATTCCTGGATCGCGACCTGGAGCGTCTCGATGCTCTTGTTAACATCGCCCAGGACGGTGGAATAGTAATGGCCGGCGATGTAGAGCTTCTCTCGCTCGCTGACATTGTCACTGAGTTGGTAGGCGCGGGTGAAGTATTCCGCTGCCTCGCTCACCGCCCCGGTGTTGAGTTTAAGAACGCCAAGCCGGGCCCAGGCCATGGCCAGCTTGGGGTCTAATTCTAGAGCCCGCTTGTAGTGGTCCTGCGCTTCAGGGATGTCGTTGCCCTTTTGATGGGCCTCATCGCCCAAAGCGTAGGCGCGGAAAGCTTCGAGCGAGGGAGTGGTGGCCTGGCCGAAGGGAGCATTGAGTCTCTGAATACTGGAGAGGCTCTCCCCCAGTTTGGCACGCATGGCGGTCGAGACCTGGTTGAGCGCTTCGAGCACATGCTCCTTGTCCGGAGCGGTCGCCTCTTCGCTGGCGATATCGTCACCGCTGGCGGTGTTTTGGGCGTTAAGGGTGAGGATGTAGGCCTTGCCGAGAGGGGCAATGCTGCCGGTCAGAATGGCCTTTACGCCTTCCCGTTCGCCGATCTCACGGGCAATCTGTGGCGTAATGGACTCGTCCTGCTTACGGCCCAGGTACTGCAGACTCTGCCGAAGGTGTTGCTGGCTGATAATGTCGAGCACCGGAGACTGGCCCAGTTGCACCCGGAGGGCCTGGTTCAGGGTGGAATCGAACACAGCATCGCCGGTCTTGTTGATGAAGTCGGCGACGATGATGCTGTCTTTTAAGGTTGCCGGTTTGGCCGTCGTTGGTGGTGGCACTGCCGTGCCGGTTGCAGGGCCTGGCTTGGCGCCCAGTCGATCGCGGAGCAGGAACGTTCCGCCTGCGCACGCCACCAGGATCAGGGCGCCGATCACAATCAACCGGTTGCGCGGCCACCGCCGGTCTGCTTCCGGCAGGGGACTCGGGGGCGGTGGAATTGGGGCAGCGGTGGCAGGGCGTGTGGCTGAGCCCGAGCCCGAAATCGCTTCAAGGTCGGCCTGAAGTTCCTCGGCGCTGCGGTAACGCTGATCGCGGTCCTTAGCCAGCAGCTTGGCGACCACGGGATCGAGAGCCTTGGGCATATCCGGATTTAGGCTGCTAACCAGTGGTGGATCTTTCATCAGCAGGGCGGCAAAAACCTCGGCCGTGCTGCGGCCGGCAAAGGGAGCCTGCCCGGTCGCCATCTCGTACAGCACGCTGCCCAGGCTGAAGAGATCGGTTCGGGCGTCGAGCGGGTCACCCTTGGCTTGCTCAGGAGACATGTAGGCAGCCGTGCCTACGGTAGACCCGGGGGTGGTGAGGTCGAGCGTGCCGGTGGCGCCGGCAGTAAAGCTTTTTGTATCGAAATAGCGCGAGTCGGGCGAGGCTTCGGCGCCCTGCTTCTTTGCCAGCCCAAAATCGAGAATCTTGAGCTGCTTCCGGTCGCGCCCGCTATCCACCACGAACAGATTGGCGGGCTTGATATCACGGTGAACGATGCCCTTGGCGTGGGCTGCGGCCAGGGCGCTCGCCGCCTGCTGGCCCAGGGTGAGTACCTCGGCCGGGGAAAGGCTGTGGTGGGTGAGATACAGCTTCAACGTCTCTCCGCGCAGCAATTCCATGACCAGGTAGGGTTGTCCGTCCTGTTCGCCCACGTCGTGGATGCCGCAGATATTGGGGTGATTCAGGGTAGCCGCCGCCCGGGCCTCGCGCAGGAAGCGCTCATGGGAAAGGTGCACCCGGGAGTGCGGAGTACCGGCGGGCGATGGGCTGCCCGTGCCCGGATCGGAGACGAGAAAGCTATCAGAGATTAGCTTGAGAGCGACCTCTCGCTCCAGCCGCGTGTCCAGGGCGCGATAGACGTCACCCATGCCACCGGCGCCAATTTTTTCAACTACTCTGTAAGGCCCGAAGACGGTTCCAGAAGCGATCATCGTCGTCCAAAGCGTTCGATTTACTTCCCCTTTTGTGGGGCTTGCACGGCAGCGGGGGTGATTCCTGAGTGTACACGCACGTCGGCTATAGGTACCACGGGATGTTCACTACCACGATGCGCTGATTACCCTTTACCAGGAGCAATATCTTCAGCAGCTGGACCCGTTGATTGTGCAGCAGATTCTCCCACCAGTGGCGCACCACCAGTTCGGGCAATAGAACTGCGACTTTCCTTCCCGGATTTTCCGACTCCAGATTCAGGATGTAATCCATCAGCGGCGAGAGGATGAAGCGAAAGGTCGAAGGGATGGTCACCAGCTCGGGGTCGGGTAAGCCTGCCTCGCGGATAGGAGAGATGATCTTTTCATCCCAATCCTCGTCGATTCCGTGGGCTTCATCCGCGGAGTGAACATGGACAACCTTGATTTCCTTTGAAAGCAGCAGACCGAACCTTAATGCCTTTTCCGAAATACGGTTCCAACCCGCCATTGGGATAACCACCAGGGGTTGCTCCAGGTTGGTAACCTTCAGCCGTTCCGTATCCTTAGTCTCACCCTTTACGCGCGTGTAGTGCTGCTTCACGGAATACATCAACAGAATCAAGGTCGGAATCAGTAGCGCGGTCACCCATGCGCCGGCTCTGAATTTCGAGGCCAACACGACCATGGTCGTGACTCCTGTCGCCACCGCCCCGGTGCCATTCACGAGCATGTGCCATGCCCGGCCACGGTGCTCGCCTTGCTGACGTTTCCAGTGCATGACCATGCCCGCTTGGGAGAGAGTGAAGGCCAGAAACGCTCCGATTGCATAGAGTGGAATCAGCCGGTCGGTTACGCCCTTGAACAGGATCAAAATTACTGCCGTCAGGCCGGTCAGGGCGTAGATGCCATGGGAGAACAGCAGGCGCCTTCCTCTGATTAGGAATACATGGGGCAGGTAGTCGTGCAATGCGATGGCCCGGGTCAAACGGGGGAAATCCGCAAACGCAGTGTTTGCACTCAGAGCCAGGGCCAGCAGCACGCTTGCCATGGTCAAAAAGTAGAACCATCCCCGGCCAAAAACAGCTGTCACCAGCAGGCTTAGAAGACTTTGGAACCCCGCCTCGTCAGGGTTCATCGCCATAATTTGGTAGTGCTTGGCCAGCCACGCCGTGCCGTACAGCAGCACGATCAGGATGCCGATGATGATCGTGAGAGCATATTGTGCGTTTCTGGCTCGAGGCTCGCGGAAAGCCATAACGCCGTTGGAAACCGCCTCGACGCCGGTCATGGCGGCACAGCCGCTCGAGAAAGCCTTCATCAACATCCACAAGCCGAGAAACTGTACTGTTTGCGGCAACGGTTGTGGCATTGGGTCGACCGGAATCGGATGGCCGCCGGCGGCAAATGTCTTGTAAACTCCTACCGCAATGGTCGCCAGTAAGGTCCCGATGAAGAGGAATGTCGGCACGATGAATGCGGTCCCGGTGTCTCTTACTCCGCGCAGATTCACCACCGCCAGAATAGCCAGGATCACCAGGCAGAGAGCGAGCGTGTGTGGCTGAAATTTGGGCAGTGCAGACGTCATCGCTGTCACGCCGGCCGAAATCCCTACCGCCGCGGTTAGTATGTAGTCGATCATCAGTGCCGCGGCAGCCAGCAGGCCCGCTTTCTCACCCAGGTTCTCAGTGGCTACCGTGTAACTGCCGCCGCCACTGGGATAGGCTGCAATGGTCTGCCGATAGCTGAAATAAACAATCACCAGCAGGACCAAAATGGCGGTGATGATCGGCAGCAGGTACTGCGTCCCGGCCATGCCTAACGGGATCAACAGCGCCAGCGCGGCCTCCGGACCATACGCTGCACTGGTCAGCGCATCGAGACCAAAGATAGGGATGCCGGCGCCTACGCCAATCTGTTCCGCGCGTTCTTCACTGGTCGCCAGCGGCTTACCGAAAATTCTGTCCTGAATCGCCATTCCGTTGTAGATACTACACCTGTCAAGTGTTTTTCCTGGTGGTTGCGTATTCGGGACCAGTAACAATTCGGGAGGTTTCGTGCGGCGTCGTGAATTCCTGGAGATAGCGGCAGCAGCTATGGCGGCAGGAGGCCGAGGTCAGTCTCTTGCCCATGAGCAGGTGGTCATCGAGCGACCCAACCCGCAACAGCCTCATGGCGGGAAAGTCCTGGCTCTCATCACACCTCATCTGGATGATGGTCCGATCTTCGCCGGCGGCACGCTGGCAAAGCTAATGAGCGAGGGCTACACGGGCTACTTCATTCGAACCAGCAACGACGAAAAGGATTCTTATCACCTCACTCTCGGGGAGACGGTGCTTGCCAATGAGCGCGATACAGCGCGACTTGTCAAGACTTTCGGCTTCAAGAAAGCTTACGACCTGGCCTATCGCAATCATCGCCTCGACGACGTATCGAGAACAGAGCTGCGTGGCCGGTTGATCTTCCTCTTTCGCCTGCTCAAAGTAGACACGGTTTTCAGTTACGATCCGTGGGGTCATTACGAGGAAAATCCCGACCACTACGCGACCGCGCAGGCCGTGGAGGCGGCCTGCTGGATGTCGAGCGGTCTGCTGGATTTTCCCGAGCAGTTCGACGCCGGCTTAAAACCGCACGCCGTTTCCGGGAAATACTACTTTGCGCGCGGACCGCAACTGGTCAACCGGGTAGTAGATATTGGACCGTGGGTCGCGCAAAAGATCGCCGCGATCGAGTCGTGCGAGACGATGATCACGCACATGGTTAAAGATCTCAATGACAGTCTCGCGGAACGGGGTTTGCGCGTTCCGGCGTTGAGCGGGAATACGGCGCCGCAGGAGTACATCCAGGCCGCGTTTGTCACCCGCGATCGCACGACCGGAGGAAAGTATGGGTTGCCATCTGCTGAGGAGTTTCACTACATCGGCCCGGATCAGTCATTGGACGATTACATTGCACGGAATGCACAACGGATCTGATCGGCTGCCACCAGCGATCTACTAGCCCGTAGACTTATGCGATGCTTCCATGAGGAATTTTCTGAGAGGCATTTCCACTGTTGGCATAACAAGTGAAACGGCATGGCATTCGATCGCTACATCGGCATAGACTACTCCGGCGCCCAGACACCCTCTTCAAGCCTTCCCGGCCTGCGGATGTATATTGCGGATCGAATCTCGCCGCCCTGTGAAGCTCAGCCGCCTGTTGGGTTCAAAAAATATTGGACCCGTCGTGGAATTGCGGAGTGGTTAGTGGAGCTGCTTTCTGAGGACACACCAACGTTGGTTGGCATCGACCACGCCTTCTCCTTTCCTTTGCGATATTTCGAAGAGAACAATCTGCCGCTCGATTGGAGGGCATTCCTCGACGACTTCCAACGCCATTGGCCAACAGACGAGGAGATTTACGTAGATTTTGTCCGTGACGGTCTCTGCGGAAATGGAGCGGCGCGCACAGGCAAGTCGACTTGGCGGCGAATTACCGAGATTCGTGCCCGGCGCGCTAAATCTGTTTTTCACTTCGATGTGCACGGTTCGGTCGCAAAGTCGACTCATAGCGGGCTGCCCTGGCTACGTTACATTCGGATGCACACCGGCGCTCACTTTTGGCCCTTCGATGGCTGGCAAATTCCGGCGCGGCGGTCTGCAGTGGCGGAAGTGTATCCGGCCTTGTGGAGCAGAACATTCCCGCAGCAGGACCGCGATGGACATCAGCACGACGCGTACTCGATTGCAGCATGGATGCGCCGCGCTGATCTGAATGGCTCACTCACCTTCTTTGTCAATGTTGATTTAGAAGATCATGACCGTACGGTCGCGGAGGTTGAAGGGTGGATCCTTGGTGTCCTTTAATTCTTGTTGCTCGCGGGTCTGGGGGCTGGGTCATTTCCATGGCCCTCGCTTCTTCAAGACTCCCCCGTATGATGCTCTAAGATGTTTGACAGTCCGAGCGCCCGTATGGTCCACTCAAGAACGCAACTTATAAAACAAACATTAGAAACTATAAAAGGCAGAATGAACAGTGTCTAGTCGTCGCGTCGGCATCATCATGCATGGCATTACGGGCAGAATGGGCTACAACCAGCACCTGGTCCGTTCGATTGTGGCTATCATGGATCAGGGCGGGGTAACGTTAGCCAATGGCGATCGGGCGATGCCGGACCCCATCCTGGTGGGCCGCAATTTGGAGAAGGTATCCTCCCTGGCAGAGCGCCATGGCATTAAGCGAGTCGCGAAAGATATGGAGTCCGCGCTTGCCGATCCCGAGGACACGATCTTCTTCGACGCGGGCTCAACACAGATGCGTGTTCCTCTGCTGAAGCGCGCCATCGAGGCGGGGAAACATGTTTACTGCGAAAAGCCGCTCTCAGAAACACTGGAGGAATCGCTCTCGCTGGCGCGTTTGGCGAGCGCTCGTGGGTTGAAGAGCGGCGTGGTGCAAGACAAGCTCTATCTGCCCGGGTTGCGCAAGCTGCGCATGCTTAAGGATGCCGGCTTTTTCGGCCGTATGCTGGCAGTGCGGGGTGAGTTCGGCTACTGGGTATTTGAGGGTGATCTGCAGCCGGCGCAGCGGCCCTCCTGGAATTACCGCAAAGCAGACGGTGGAGGCATCATTCTCGACATGCTGCCCCATTGGCGCTATGTGCTCGACAACCTGTTCGGCGCGGTGAAGGCGGTCAGTTGCATCGCCGCTACCCATATCACCGAGCGAGTCGATGAGAGTGGGGATGTTTACAAAGCGGATGCAGATGACGCGGCCTATGCGACGTTTCAGTTGGAGGGTGGCGTGATCGCCCATATCAATTCGTCCTGGGCTGTGCGGGTGCGGCGGGATGACCTGGTGACCTTTCAGGTGGATGGCACGCATGGTTCAGCGGTTGCCGGTTTGACGCGCTGCTACAGCCAACACCGGGTAAATACTCCGCGTCCGGTTTGGAATCCTGACGTGCCCCAGACACTGCAGTTCATGGACCAATGGGAGGAGGTGCCCGACACCCAAACCTACGAGAACGGCTTCAAACTGCAATGGGAAGATTTCATTCGTCACGTGGTAGAGAACAAGCCCTGGAGCTTCGACCTGCTTGAAGGAGCGAAGGGAGTGCAGCTGGCCGAACTGGGAATGAAAAGTTGGGCCGAACGCCGTTGGGTGGATCTACCCGCGTTGTCTTTGAAGGGATAAAAACGCTATGTCATTCGAGTCGAAGAATCCTACTACCGGTGAGCTTCTTCAAGTCTATCCGGAGCACAGTGCTGACGATGTACAACTTCGCCTGCAGAGCGCCTGGGATGGATGGAAGAAGTGGTCCAGTACTCCGCTTTCTGAACGGACGGCGTTTCTCCTTCGCCTGGCGGGCCTTCTGGAGAAGCGCGCGGAAGAGTACGCGAGGTTGATCACCCTGGAAATGGGCAAGCCAATTGGAGAGGCGCTGGGCGAAGTGAAGAAGGCGGCCTTTGGCGCGCGTCATTTTGCCGGAGAGGGTGCGGCGTATATCCAGCCCGAGGCCATCCCTGGAACGCCGGGCCGCGTGGTTTACCAATCGCTTGGTCCGGTCCTGGCGATCATGCCTTGGAATCTGCCGTTCTGGCAGGTGCTGCGCTTCTTCATCCCAGCTGCGCTGGTGGGAAATACAGTGGTGGTGAAGCATGCGGAGACGGTGCAAGGCTGCGCGCAGGCGTTGGAAGTCCTGGTTCGAGATGCAGGTGGCCCCGAAGGTCTCTACGTCAATATTTCGGTTCAAACTGGTGCGGTGCCGGCGATCATCGCGGATCCTCGCATCCGCGCGGTGACGGTCACAGGTAGCGTGAAGGCGGGCCGGGCGGTGGCTCAACAGGCAGGCCTGTACGGCAAGAAAGTGGTGCTCGAACTTGGTGGCTCGGATCCGTTCGTGGTGCTGGAGGACGCTGACATTGCCAAAGCCGTGCAGCTAGGAGTGACGTCGCGCTTCTCGAATAACGCTCAAAGTTGTATCGCGGCCAAGCGCTTTCTGATCGCTGAGCCGGTCGCGGATGCGTTCATCAAAGCATTTGTCCAACAAGCGTCCGCGTTAAAGGTGGGAGATCCGCTTTTGGCTGACACGAGACTGGGTCCCCAGGCCCGTGAGGACCTGCGGGCCACGACCGAGCGCCAGGTGGCCGATGCAATTGCAGCGGGTGGTCGTGTGCTCACCGGCGGCAAGTCACTGCAGGGACCGGGTTACTTCTATCCGCCGACAGTGTTGGTCGATGTGCCCCACGACGCGGCCGTTGCAGGGGAAGAATTTTTTGGCCCGGTGGCGCTTTTCTTCACTTTCAAAACCGACGAAGAGGCGATACGGTTGGCCAACGACACCGAATTTGGCCTGGGTGCAGCCGTATGGAGTAAGAACCCGGCACGCGCCAATGCGGTCGCTGCGCAGATCGAGGCCGGTGCTATCTTCATCAACGACTTTGTCCGGTCGGATCCGCGTGCACCCTTTGGCGGCGTGAAGGGTTCCGGCGTCGGCCGGGAATTAGGTGCGCTGGGCGCCCGGGAGCTAACCAATGCAAAGCTTGTTTGGGAAACGGCTTGAGCTTCCACCCTACCAAGAGTGAGAAGGGATTTGCGTACCGCCTAGCGGGATATTTCTGAGAGCTGTCCCGCAGAGTAAAACGTCACAGGCAATGATCGCTGTCGGGCTAGGCGAAAAGCTTATCTCCGGCTCTCACACACCCTCTTTAGGCCAGAGGGCAGCGTATTCAAGTGGAAAAGCGGCCCTCAGCGGCCAAAGCCGATTAGTTTTTGCTTCAACATGTACGGGCTGAAGCCTGTACCCTGCACACCGCAGCGGTTTTCCGCAGTCTGTTTAGCCCTTGAGGGAATGCGCGGCCCACCACAGTTGATTCTGAATGCTCTCAAAATGGACTCGACCATCGAGACGCTACATTACGTCCGGCAAGTCCCTAACCAAATCACAAAATAACTCTTCTGAAGGGTAATTAAACCACCTTGAATAGCATATATATAGGTGAGAGCCAAAGGGCGGAAGCTCCTCAGATATTCATACGGAGTATCTACGACAACACAACGGTGCGTGATAGCGGTCTTGCTCCCATCGGAGAAACAGCAGCTGGGCCTGCAAAAGGGGCAAGATGCTCAAATAATATCTTGAGCATCTTGAGCACCTTGAGCACCTTCATGAAACAAAGGACTTAGCCGCCAACATCCTGGGCTAAGTTCAGCCAAGTTCAGCCGTCCCTGCGGGACTGGAAGGGCTCAAGCCACGCCCTTCGTCGGGGAAATCTATTCTATCGGCGGGAAACACGGGGGCTTCTCAGAGCCGACAATCCAGTATCTAGCGGACATAACCTCTTTCGTTGCCTTGCGACTCCATATCTCCGCCGCCTCAGAATGGTACTTATAAAAATAAGTTGCAAAAGTAGCCGCCCATGTGATGGGCTAAAGCCAGGATCGGTCATCTCCTTATGGCTTATAAGAGCTTTGCCATGCCGTGCGAACGAGACTGTAGCGGCTGTTTACGGCATAGGCTGCGGGTGCAGATGTTGTTTCTTCTGCTGGCCCTGAGCCGTTGTCTACCTGCTGCCGCCGCGACCGTGCGCCTATCCGAGTACCAAAAGCAGGAGTGGCAGGTCGAAGACGGCTTGCCGCAGAGTGAGTCGCGCGCTATCACCCAGGTGCCCGGCGGCCGGCTGTTGATCGCGACCTACGGCGGAGTTGCGTCCTTCGATGGCCTGCGTTTTAGCCCGATCCGCGTGGATGCAAAGGATCCGGCTGCCAGCGAGCCCGTGAACTCACTATTGGTAAGTCGCAGCGGAGATCTATGGATCGGTACGGACGATCGGGGAATCATCCGCCAGACCGCGGGCCGCGCAATCAACGTGAGTGAACAGGCAGGGTTTTACAACGAGCGTATTCGCGGTCTGTTCGAGGACGCAACGGGCACTATCTGGGCGGCTACCCACGATGGCATAGAGCGAATCACGGTGCACGGGGGAACCCAATCCATCGAGCTGCTCGACAAACTCGGCCCGGTCTCGGGTGATATCACTACGCCGTTCGCCGAAGATGGGCGTGGCGGGATCTTTGTGCTCACCTCCGACGGAGTTTTTCACCTTACCTCGCAGGGTGTGCATACCCATGTTCTGGAACACCATGAGCTGCACCATAAGACGACGGGTGATGCGGTAGGAATCTACTATGACCGCCAGGGTGTGTTGTGGATCGGCCTGCGTGACGGACTGGTGCGGCTGACGCCCGCCGTTGGAAAGGCGAAGCGCAAGGCAGGCGAGGAATATACCCAGGAGGCTGTGCCAGGATTTCTGCACGAGGTCACGGCGCTGGTGGGCGATTACCAGGGGAACATGTGGGTTGGTACCCGCAACAACGGGCTTTGCCGAGTCTCGGGCTCGAGTTTTTCCTGCTGGTCGAGCAAGGATGGCCTGGCTGACGACTTTGTGCGCTCGCTGTACGAAGACGATGAGCACAATCTATGGGTTGGCCTCTCCAGTGGCGGCCTGGCCCGATGGCGCATCGCGACCCTGATTCCCCTGCGGGATGAGCCGCGGGAATTGCGCGAAGCGCAGCCCGCCGCGATCCTCGAGGACCACAATGGAGATTTATGGATTGGCACCTGGGGCAGCGGATTATTCCGGCTTAAGCAGGGAAGATTTCTGCGCGAGGTTCCGCCGGGAAACTCCACAGCGATCCGAACGCTCGCGGAAGATGCTGCCGGGAATGTCTGGATAGGCACCTGGTTCAATGGACTATTCCGCTACAACGGAGCCGGCTTTCAGCACATCCTGCTGGGGCGTGAAACGCTCACCGATGCCGTGAGTGCCCTCCTAAGTGACAAACACGGTGGCTTCTGGGTGGGTACGTACACCGGATTGCTGCACTACGCAGACGGAGTTCCGGCGAAGAACAAAGGCATACTCCTGCTGAAAGACAAACTGATCACCTGCCTGGCGCAGAACGACGACGGGTCCATTCTGGTGGGCACATCAGCCGGACTCTATCGCGTGCTGGGCGACAAGGTTCGCATGGTGGAAGGTCTTTCTCATCCCTACGTGCTCTCCATCTCCATCGACAATGCTAGAAACGTGTGGGTGGGCACCAAGGGCAGGAGGACTCGACTGGCTCAAAGGCGACCATCCTTTTCATCTGGATACGATGAACGGGATGGTGGACTACACCATTTTCTCGGTACTCGATAACGGACAGGGATTTCTGTGGATGGCCACGTCACACGGTATCGTCCGAGTGCAACGACAGCAACTTGAAGAACTGGCGCAACAGAAACGAAAGACGTTGGATTACGTATTACTGGGTAAGGCTGACGGCATGCCCAGCAGCGAGTGTCTTGGAGTAGCGCAACCACACTCCACCCGAGCGAAGGATGGCAGCCTGTGGTTTGCCACCGCCAAAGGTCTGGTTCATACCGATCCCGAAGGGGCGGTTCCTCCGGCCGCTCATCCGGCGCAGTTGACGGGGGTCTTATTGGGCGACGCCAGCGTGGATGTGAGCAGCCGTTTGGAGCTATCCCCGGGCCTGGAAGATCTGGTCTTTCAGTTCAATTCGCAAAATCTGGCGAATCCGGCGCAAATGGAGTTCCGCTACAAGCTTGATGGGTATGACCGCGATTGGACGGTGACCCGCTACAGGGCTGCACATTATCGAAAACTTCCTCCCGGCCATTATCAATTTCTAGTGGACGCGCGCAATGCAGGTTCGGCATGGAACGATAAGGTTGCCAGCATTGACGTTTATCAGCAGCCGTATTTTTATCAGGCCTGGTGGTTTTACGCGCTGCTTGTGCGTAATGGCCGCTGTGGCTGCTGTGCGCCTGTTCCGTTGGAGGTTGGCTCGCGCCAAGGGAGAGCTCGGGGTGGTGCTCGAGGAGCGCAATCGAATCGCGCGGGAATGGCACGACACGTTGATGGCCGGTTTTGCCGCCATCGCGTGGCAGATGGAGACGACGGCGCGTCTACTCGGCAGCGAGACGAGCGCGGCAGCGAAGGCCTGTGAACTGGCTAGAAACATGGTTCGGCACTGCCAGGCCGAGGCTCGCCGCATCCTTTGGGACTTACGAGAAAATGAGGAAGCAACCGGACCGCTTTCGAGCGCGTTGTCGAACGCGTTGACCGCATTGAGTGCCAAGGAGGGAGTCGATATGCGGCTCCAGGTGGAAGGACAGGAGGTGCCCCTGGCTCCCGGGTCCGTTCATCATCTTGTCTGCATCGGGCAGGAGGCGGTGACGAATGCGCTCCGCCATGCCTTGCCGAACATGATCTCCGTTCATCTGCAGTACCACACTGACTGGCTAAGTCTATCCGTCAAGGATGATGGATGCGGCTTTCGAGCCGCAGACAAGCTTGCTGCGTTATATGGCCACTTTGGAATTCCTGTTATGGAGGAACGTGCCCGCAAGCTAGGTGGAAGCCTGCGGGTCGAGACATCGACTGGGAATGGCACTGAGATACTGGTCCATGTACCCTTTCGCATGCAAGTGCAGGGAGGATGACGCAATTGGGCATCCGGGTAATTCTGATTGAAGATCACTATCTCGCGCGGATGGCCTTACGCTCTGTCTTGAGCGGGCGCGATGACATCGTGATTGTGGGTGAGGCAAGCGACGGAGCGAGCGGCGTTGAACTGTACCGCCAGTGCTCGCCTGACGTTACGGTCATGGATCTCCGTTTGCCGGGCATCAACGGGTTCGATGCCATTGCAGCCATTCGCAAGCTATGCAAGACGGCCAAGATCGCAGTTCTCAGCAACTATGAGGGCAGCGAGGATATTTATCGCGCCATCCGTAACGGCGCCATGGCCTATCTGAACAAGAATGCGAGCGGAGAAGAGTTGGTGGAAGCCATTGTTGCTGTGCATAAGGGCTTGCGTTATCTTCCACCGGTCGCTCGCGACCGTCTGGCAGAGCGGACATCGCTGGTGGAGCTGACTCCTCGCGAACATGAAGTACTTACGTGCATTACACGCGGGCAAAGCAACCGCGACATCGCTCAGCAGCTGCGTATTGCGGAGAAAACGGTGCGCATCCATGTGAGCAGCGTGCTGGATAAAATGGGCGTTCGCGACCGGACGCAGGCCGCCATCTGTGCCATCCAGCGCGGGATGGTGCACTGGGAGTAGGACCTTGCCGGCATGCCTAATGTTCTTGCAGGCACAGGTGCCGGGATGGGCTGAAGAACGCATGCCCCAGGGCTGAAGCCCTCGGGAAGTTGTGGTTTGATGTCAGGGTTAAAACCCTGACCTACCTTCATATTGAGGTCAGCGTTGAAATGTTGCCCCAGGGCCTAAAGCCCATCGTTTTGCTTGTTTTACGGCCCAACTAAAGTCGTGCCCTGATACAAAGCACCAGCGCGAGGACCCGAAAACTTCGCGCATTGTGCTGAATTGTAGAAGCCCTCATATATAGGGCAAATGTCCTATATATGGGCATGGCAACAGCCTGATGACAGCCTGTTGTTCCTGTAGTGCAATCCTATTAACCTTTGTACTGCGAACCCCCACGCTGTAGGGACCTGGACCCGTCTCCGCTCTTCGGAGAGATGCGGTAGCGTGATCATTTGTTCGTGTTTTAGGTAGGCCAGTTGTTTTCGACATACTCGCAGAGCGAAAGCGCTGCATACATCATAAGTTTCCCACCGGCCGCAGATTCGTTTGCGTCCCAAAATGAAGGGAGCTCAAAAAATGAAACGTCTGCTTCTCCTCTATCCAGTGCTGGTATTGGTAATCGGTATAGTGTCTGTTGCTCCTTTGCTGCAAGCTCAGGTGGCAAATAATACCGCTCTTGTGGGAACCGTGTTGGATTCATCCGGCAGTGCGGTCGCCGGAGCCAAGGTGACGGCAGTGGAAGAATCCACGGGTGTGGTTTATCCGGGCACGACCAACGAGCAAGGCTACTATTCGATCAAGTTCATTCCTCCCGGCACATATGACATCACCGTCGAGCAGGCAAGCTTTAGCAAAGTGACCAAGACGGGCACAATCGTGCCCGTTGATCAGGCGATACGCACGGACTTCTCGCTCAAGGCTGGGTCTGAGACGCAGACGGTTACAGTCTCGGCATCTACCCCGCCGATTCCGACCGACGACGCAACACTGGGCGAAACCTTCGATACCAAGGCGGTACAGGATTTGCCGCTCATGGGGCATAACGCACTGGAGATTGCTGCGACCGCGTCCAACGTTACCATCGGACCTTCTTCGGGCTATAACAACGTGCCGCCGGGAGAGGATTTTATCGGCGCCGGCCAGCGCGAAATTCAGAGCAGTATGACGCTCGACGGTGTTTCGATTATGAATAACCTGATCACCACGGCGCCGGCGCGCCCAAGCTCTGACATGATCTCTGAAGTGCAGATGCAAAGCGGGAATTACCCTGCACAGTATGGTTCTTACCTGGGGCTGCACGTCAACCTGGTCAGCAAGTCGGGAACTAATGATTTGCATGGTGCGGTCTACGACTATATTCAGAATACTGTCTTTAATGCGCATGACTTCTTTGACGCGCCTGGCAGTCCTAAGCTGATCAACCATTACAACCAGTATGGATTCGATCTGGGCGGACCCGTCTATTTTCCGAAACTGTACAACGGCCGGAACCGCACCTTCTTCTTCGCTTCCTGGGAGAAGCTCAACCAGGTATCGCAGTCTACCGGCATTGCTTCATCCCTTACGGCGGCCGAAAGAACGGGAGATTTTTCCGCGATTGGTGTACCGATCACGGACCCGTCTACCGGCCTTGTCTATCCCAATAATCAAATTCCGGCTTCTGAATTGAATACACCCTCGGGCATGATCTCGCAGAAGTTAGAGACGTATATGACCCTGCCCAATCTCAGCGGGGTGCAAAACAATCTACAAAACAGTTTCCCTGCCAACCTGGCGATTACCCAGACCCTGGACCGCATCGACGAAAACATAGGCGATAAGAACCGTATTTTTCTGCGCTATCACTGGCAGGATATTAATATCGTTGGCGGCTCTAACTTTCCCACTAACGCCTCTTACGGACCAACGAACTCGCGAAACTACGCCATCGGCTATACCCGAATTATCAAGCCGAATCTGGTGAATGATGTTCGCGTCGGCTTGAATACTGTTCTTTCCAACAGCCTGGATTATTTTGCGGTCAACGGGCCTAAGGATGCAGGGACTGCGCTGGGGATCCCCGGCTTCAACTCCGATACGGTGTACGGCAACCCAGGGATACCATCGATCTATGTCGACGTTTTGGGCAATAACAACGGCCCAACGCTGGGAAACACGACCGCAAACTGGTATCAGGACGATCGAACGATCGACGGTTACGAAGAGTTAAGCTACACGCGCGGGCGGCACAATATTATGGCCGGCTTCGAGCTGCGCAAGCTCACCATCGGCCGCGAAGCGGCAAACGATGCGCGCGGCCTGTTCAACTTCAACGGAACTCCTGGCAGCCCAGATACGGGTTACACCAGCACCGGCTATGGCGCGGCCGATTTTGTTCTAGGCCTGGCTCAGTCGTCTACGACTCCCGTGTTTCCCACCAAGGGATCGATCGGTGAATGGCGGGACGGGTTCTTTGTGCTGGACAACTGGCAGGTAATGCCAAAGCTCACGGTGAACTATGGCCTGCGCTATGAACTGCCGACTGTGCCCTATAGCTTGAACGGCTATACCCGAATTTTGAATGCGGACGATACGGCATTGATCCCAGCGTCCACTGCGACCACGCCTGGAACGTTCAAGCCGACGCCAGGCTTCAAGTTCATCGATCCCACGCACAACGATTGGGCGCCGCGGCTTGGCTTCGCATATCGAGCAACGGAAACGACGGTGCTTCGAGGCGGCTTTGGCATCTACTGGAACGCCAACCAGCTGAACACCTACACCCTCACAACGCAGAACTATCCGCTTTCTGCGTCTGTCGCCTACAGCGGTCAAGCAAACAGCCTTTTAAGTTTCGCCAGTCCCACTCCGGGCGCCGGCTCAGGTTCTCCGGTGGCTGGTACTCCCGGAACCTATGTGAGCGCGGTCACCATGGGCCCGCACTTGCCGACCCAGGAGCTGTACCAGTGGAACTTGTCATGGGGACAAGAGTTGTGGAACGGAGCCGGCGCGGAGTTGCAATACATCGGTTCTCACGCGATCCATCTTGACCGCGACTTCTATAACAACTCGCCCCAGCCCGGCGGTCCCGTAGGAGATATCAATGACCGCCGCCCGAACCAACTCTTCGGCAGGATCCGCACCATCCAGAATGACGAATATTCTCACTACAACGGTTTCACAGCAATTCTTCGTCAGCGCACGACACATGGGTTGTCTGGACAAGCCAGTTACACCTGGTCCCATGATCTGGACATCTCGGATAACTCAAACAATGGCGGCACTACGATGGATCAGTTCAACATCAACCTGGATTATGCGAGCTCGAACTGGGATATCCGTAATCGTTTTGTCGCCATTGCTACGTATGACCTGCCAACGTTCGCGGGCTCCAGCTATCTCATGAAAAACACCGTGGGTGGCTGGCAGGTAAACGCGATCGTGACCCTGCAGACAGGCCTTCCCTATAACGTATTCCTCGATAACGATCAGGCCAACGTCAGCCAGCCGAACGGAAATGTGCAACGGCCCGATTGGGTGCATCTGCCCTCCGCCAAATGCACCACCAAGTTCTATATCAATAATCCGAGTGGCTCCTGTATCGATGGTTCGGCATTTACCTATCCGGCGCAGTTTACATACGGAAATGGCAGACGAAATCCACTCTACGGCCCCGGCTTTGAAAATGTAAATGCATCGCTCTTCAAGGACTTCGGGATTTGGGAGAGGCTACACTTTCAATTCCGCGCCGAGGCTCAGAACGTCTTCAATCACCCTAATTTGTCTAACCCAAACTCAGACATGCAGGGTGGTTGGGACTCAAATGATTCGACGACATGGGGTGATTTCGGCACTACCACGAGCACCCAAAAGAACAGTTCCGGCAGCAGTGGCCGCGTGCTTCAGCTTGCAGGAAAGATAGTGTTTTAGCACTCCATGGTCAATCGTGCCCCACACAGCCGCTGGATTTACAGCGGCTGTGCTTTTGTGGATCCGATGACTGCTACATACGCCGGGAAGAGCTGTTACATCGTTTGAGGGGATACCGTATCGTGGATTTCTGCCATGCTGTTCGAGAACGAAGGGGCCTTGCTGGGCCATCATGCTTATTTAGGATTGTGTTGTTGTTCGCTTTTTTGCCGTCCTCTTTGCTTCATGGTCAACCGTCGTATGACCTCGTGCTCAAAGGTGGCCACGTCATTGATCCTAAGAACGGGATCGACGCGGTCCGTGACGTAGCGATCAAAGACCACAAGATTGCTGAGGTCGCGGAACA
Source organism: uncultured Acidobacteriaceae bacterium (assembly GCA_963717225.1). Classification (GTDB taxonomy): domain Bacteria; phylum Acidobacteriota; class Terriglobia; order Terriglobales; family Acidobacteriaceae; genus PALSA-350. The sequence continues at coordinate 132,998 of CAVQWB010000051.1, forward strand.
TATCCAAGCGGGCCCAGGAGCGAAGGTGGTCGATGTTTCCGGCTTCTACGTCACCCCTGGTCTGGTCGACATCCACGTACATGTATACGCGGGCACGGGCGAACGCCGCTCCTACGCAGGAGATCACGGTGTATACCCCGATGGATTTACCCTGCGTAGCGGGGTGACGACAGCCGTCGATGCGGGGAGTTCGGGCTGGAAAAATTTCCCCGAGTTCAAAGATCGCGTGATCGATCGCTCCATCACGCGCATCCTCGCCTTTATCAATATTGTTGGTAGCGGCATGCGGCCGAAGTACGAACAGAACCTGAACGAGATGGATGCGCAGGCAGCCGCCGCGGAGGCACTCAAGTATCCGCAGGTGATCGTGGGTATAAAGACGGCCCATTATGATGGACCGGAATGGACTCCCGTCGAGCGCGCGGTGCAGGCGGGGACCATCGCCAACATCCCGGTCATGGTCGACTTCGGAACCTTTCGCCCGGAGCGCCCTTATGAAGAACTGGTGTCGAACAAACTGCGTCCTGGCGATATATCCACGCATATGTACCTGGACGATGTCCCCATGCTCGATGGGCAGGGAAAAGTACGGTCATATCTCTTCGAGGCGAGGAAGCGCGGCGTCATTTTTGATGTTGGTCACGGCGGCGGTAGCTTTATCTTCCGGCAGGCGGCGCCCGCCATCCAGCAACGGTTTGTGCCTGATTCAATTTCGACCGACCTCCATAACGACAGCATGAATGCGGGCATGAAAGACATGCTGAATGTGATGTCGAAGTTTCTTAACCTGGGTGTTCCGCTTGACGATGTAATCCGGATGTCTACCTCGAATCCAGCACACGAGATTAAGCACGAGGAGCTGGGGAATCTTTCGCTAGGGGCAGATGCGGATATTGCCGTGCTCCATCTGGATAAGGGCCATTTTGGATTTGTGGATTCCTACGGCGCACGCATGCTAGGCGACGAGAAGCTAATTTGCGAGCTGACAGTACGTGACGGGCAGGTGGTATGGGACCTGAATGGCATCACGCGCGAAGAGTGGACCCGGTTGGGGCGATATCATACGCAGGGGTCTAAGGTGTGGGATCACACTATCATTGATCCCTAAGGCATCTGTCGGGTTGTGTTGTCGGCCGAGGGAGCGAGCGCAGAGCTCGCCCTGTCTCGCCGCGGGTGCTTTGTATCAGGGCACGGCTTCAGCCGTGCCGCAATGGTTGGGTCTGATGAGGGCTTTAGAGTCTGCGTGAGAACCAGAAAATGAGCCCCGGATTTCATCCACCCCGAATCTGGTGGAAGCCCCCTGCTTTAGCAGGGGGGAGCTGGACTTCAGTCCAGCGGAAAAGCGGTTCATTCCGAAAGAACGGGCTTTAGCCCCTGGGCTACGTCTTCCGTTTTTGAAGGGCACAGGCTTCAGCCCGTACATAAGAGAAACAAACGATGGGCTAAAGCCCGATCCTCTTTCCCCCCCCTTTATGGCCCGACTAAAGTCGTGCCCTGATACAAAACCAACTCAGTTGAAATACCGAGCCTAGGCCTTGGTTGCGGTAAAGGTCGCGGCGCCGTATTCGCCGAGCTTCACATCTCCTGAGAAATTGTTGCCGGCAACAACGCCGGTAAAGGTGAAGTGCACCTCGTATCCGTTCGCGGGCATCATGCTGGTCAGCACCACGTGATCCGCATCAACCTTGCCTTTGAAGGTCGCGTTAAAGATTTCGCCTTTCTGCTCTCCTGAAAGAGTGCTTCCGTCTTGTTGCAGGATGAACTGTTGCTCGCCGGCGCCGCGGGCGTATTGGATGCTGACATTCCAGGTGCCGGCAAGATTGGCCGTGGTTCCGGTGTAGACCGGTGGATTATCGTAGTGGCCCGGGTTACGCATGTATTTCGAAATGGTCTCGGCGACGATTTTGTAGTCGCCGGGCTGCATCATGTAGGGCATGATGCCGAGCGAGGAGTCCATCTTGTCCGGACGGCTGCCATGGCCGCCGGCCACCAGGATGCGCGGGGTGCCCTTGTCGAGCTTTTCCACCAACTCTGTCCCAGTGATGCCGACTTTGCTGGCGTCCCAATGAATACTCAGGGTTGGGGCGCGGTTGGAAAGATCCTCGTCGGGCATCTTAATCTGCGTGGTCACAGACGGAATGTCTTTCACCGCTGCGGCGATGTAGTTATCCCACTCGAGCCACTGTTTCTGCTCCGCATCGTGGTCGCGCTTGTACCACTGTTGTACTGCCGCAAGCATGCCCATAGCCTCTTCCTTGCCGACCTTGAGCGCTCGGCCCCAGTTATGATGAGGGGCAGAATTCCAAAAGGCGGCATAGCAAAGGTCCTTGGGTCCGAGTAACACGCCGGCGGCCTGCGGACCGCGCATGCACTTGCCGCCTGAGTAGCCAACGAACGTCGCGCCGGCAGCAAGATGGATATTGGGGACGATGGGCTCCTCTGCCGCCGCGTCCACAAAAACCGGAATATTCTTTTCCTTCGCGATCGCGCACACGCTTTTGATCGAGAGCGGCTCCTGGAAGGCGCGCGGCCCGGAAAGCAGGTAGATCATGGCCACGTGTTCGGTGAGTTTGGAGCGAAACTCTTCTTCCGTCTCTACTTCGACAATCTCCGGTCCTGACATGCGGACGCCAAAATCGTAGGGATTGCGGGAATATTTAGGAATGATGACCTGGTTGCGCGCCTTGCTGTAAGGCATCGCTTGCGAGCGTTCAGGATCTGTGCCGCAAATGCAGGCAACGGTCGCGGCGGCAATAGCTGCTTCGCATCCGGTGGTAACGATAGCGCTCGGAGCTCCCATGTGGGTGGCGATTTCCGCTCCCACTGCTGCCATCAGCTCATCCATTTGTACGTAATAGTGGGAGGCCTCAAACATGGCCTGCTTCACCTCGGGTAGCGATTGCGAGCCGGAGATGATGGTGAACGTACCCCGGGCGTTCAAGATGGGCCTGAGACCGATCCGGGTATAGAGATTGTCCGTAGCCGTCCCGGAATTGACTGGATGCATCGGCGTTGGAGGCTCCATGAAGGTGGCCGCGGAGAGCGATAAAGGTGCAGCTGTGGCTGCCGCGGCGGAAAGCATGCCGGTGGATTTCAAAAGGTCTCGGCGGGTCACGCGCATGTGCGGGGTTTCATTTTCCACGATCAATTTCCTCTTTACTGAGATGGCTACGTTTTCCTGGTGAGTGCTTCGCGGATTCGACGGCCGACAACCGCATCTTCTCCCGGTTGCAGCATCCAGACGCCGACGACCAACGTGTTCGCGTTCGACGGAATGCCCTGGTTCGGCGGGTGGCCGGTGTTGGGATTCAACTCAATCGATGGCTTGCCCTCGCGCAGTTTGGTCACAATCTCAGTGGTGGTGATGCCCGTTACTGATGGATCGAACCGTATCAACAAGTGGGGAACGTGGTTGGCGATTCTGGGGACGACCGTTTCGGTGGTGACGGAGGGGATGCCCTTCATCGCGGCCACGATGAGGTCGACTCGTTTTTGATAGTCGCCCTGCATGGATTCTTCGGTATGGGAGAGAACCCAGTCGACAGCGGCCACCATGCCGACGATCTGCTCCTTGGCGACTTTCATGCCTCGACCTACGCCCTCATTGGGATTGTTATTTTGCTGAGCTAGATCGATGAGGTGCTTCTTGCCCAGCAGCAAGCCTGCGTTCTGCGGACCGCGCATGCCCTTGCCTCCAGAGAACGCGACGAGATCAAAGCCCATCCCTGTGTACTTCCAGAGATTCGAGATGGGAGGCATATCGGCCGCAGCGTCGATGTGGCAGGGGATATTGTGTTCGTGAGCAATGCGCAGCCATTCCTCTCGGCCAATTTGTGCGGTGCCGGCTTCGCCGTCTTCCTCTTCGGCCGCGTTGAAGAAATTGGTCATGACGGCGTTGCCGGCGGCGCAAGCGCGCTTGTAGTCGTCGAGCGTGACTACCTCGGTAACGCGCGCGCCACAAAGGAACATTGCGTGATCGTAACCGTAACGGTGTGCCCGCTGTACGATCACCTGGTTCTTCATGCCATCGATGGCCTGAGGCATGGCCATGAAGTCAATGTTGTTGGCGTTTTGCAGGCAGGCCGCTGTGGCCAGGGTAATGGCCCCGGAGGCCCCGGAGGTGACCACCGCACCTTCACATTGAAGACGTTTAGCTATGTATTCGCCGGACATGGTCTGCAGGTCGTGCAGCCGAACCGGATGGAGCGCCGCCTTCTGTACCGCGGCCAGAACCACCGGAGGCATGCAGGCCGCAGTCAGCGTGGTGTACGTGCCGGCCGCATTGATGATGGTCGGAACGCCCAGCTTTTCGTAGTAGTCTTCGCCTTCGACTTCTTTTTCAGTCGAAGCGAAGACGCCGTGGAGGAGAAAAAGGGTGCGGCACCGAGGCTGGCGGCAGACCGCTGGCCCAACGAAAAAAGCGCCGCCGGGTAAAACCGTTATTCGTGAAGCGTTGCTTGTGACATAGAGATACTCCGTTTCCTTCCACCAAAGCGTTGTATGCCTGGAACTAGCGAAGCCGGTCAGGGCTACTTACCGAAACAGTGGCTAAGCGCGCGGCCTCTTCTCGCGTGCCTGCCTGAGAGTTGCCTATCTGGCGGCACGAATCTCTTTTCATCAGCTCCGTTGGCACGGTGATGCACTGCCTTTTGTCCACGGCTGGGTTATGACATGTGAAGCACTCCCTATGGCTCTTGCGGATCTGTCGGCAATAACGTATTATCAAGCGCAGGAGCAAGCCATGCTCCAATTGTATCGTCGCACGAGACGACACTTATATCTCCGGGCACGCTCAAGCCGCTGTCTGCCAGCCCCTTGTAAACGCCGTGCGCGGTGGAATCACTACCGGCAAAAATTGCGGTGACCGGTTCCCCGCCGCCCAAGAGCGACTTTGTTCCAAGATATCCGATTTCCGCGGCATCTTCAGAACCAATACTGCTTTCCCTTGGGGTAAAGCCGGCCTCTTCCATGGCGTGCCGATAGCCTTCGCAGGCGCGGGCAAACCATGGCAGCCGGGTGTTGCCTACGAACCAGATGTCACGGTGACCCAGCCGGATGAGATATCGTGTGACGTCTTTGCCACCCTGAACGTCATCAGAGAAAACTGCGTCCTGGTTCAGGCTTTTCCCTTCGACAATGAGGTTGTTGCCAAAAACCACAAACTTGATCCCTTTGTGATCCAGTAACTCAAGCAGATTGGTGGAGGTAGTGCCGGCTAAGATCACTCCCTGGACCACATCGTGGCGCTGCACCACCTTCGGCAGGTGCAACTCCTTCCACGGAACTTTGGGCGAATAGTTGAAAGAGAGGAAGACGATGTCCCAGCCGTGTTCAGCACAGCACGCCTCCGCGCCGACGAGAATTCTTGAGTGGTAGGGATGCAGCATGGCGCGATTGCTGAGAATGAAGGCGAGGGCCTTGGTACGGTTGCGCTGCGAGGGATCGAAATTGAGCCTGGCGGCCGCCTGCAAAACGGTTTCGCAGACGCCAGGGGTGACACGGCTATGTCCGTTCAGAACGCGGGAAACGGTGGCGGGGCTGACGTCGGCAGCGGATGCAATGTCCCGCAAAATCAACTTTTTCTTCGGAACACGTGTGTTTTTCATGCATGTGCACCAGGCCTGGTTTCCGCCTGGCGCCGGTCCTTGTCTTCTTACACCAGAGCCCAGAACAATATAGGGAAACATTTCCCGATTGGCAAGAAATCTGCTCAGCCTCAAATACCTTCGGGGCGAAAGGTACCTCCGAGGCGCTTCTCCTGCGGATTTGCACATTCTCGGACTTCCCAAAGAGCGCGAAGCTTAGGACATCCCGGCAATCGTTGGACTGCGATTTCTTTAGGAATGTTTCCACAAAAACGTGAAATTTTTCAGTTGACGGCCAATTCATTGCGGCTTAATGTTGAACCACATGCAGATGGCGTTGGACGCCCAGTCGCTTCCTACCTCTCGTCTTCTGCTTCTTAGTTTTCGGGGCCACAAACATAGAACTGTCGCGGCGTGAAGGCTGCCGCGCGGCAGACTCAAAGCTAACGCTCTCCATGAAGAGACCCGTTCGCGCTAGAACTATGCGTTGCTTGACCCGCAAACCATGAGGAGATGCTTTGTGCGCAGATTTCATTACGTTCAGTTACTATCTCTTTTTCTGATGATGGCTCTGGCCTGTATTCCCTCCCCCGCACAGACCGTTGATACCTCGATTGGAGGAACGGTGACTGACAGCAGCGGAGCGGTAGTTCCAGGCGCCACCGTCACCGTGTCTTCGGCCCGCACTGGAACCAGCAAGCAGGCCGTCAGCGCGCCCTCCGGGGACTGGAACGTGACCTATCTCACACCTGGAACCTATGACGTCACCGTCACTGCGCCCGGTTTCGGTTCCTCTGCGCAGAAGGGCATCGTACTCGAGATCAATCAGCAGGCGAAGGTCAACATCGTCATGCGGGTGGCCAGCGCAACAGCAAACGGTCGAGGTGCAGAGTGCACAGCCACTGCTACAGACCGAGGATGCCTCGCTCGGGGTGGTGGTGGGAGCGGAGAGCGCAGCCAACCTTCCCCTCAACGGCCGCAAGTTCAATGACCTCGCCATCCTCACACCCGGGGTCACTGTCTACAATCCGGATAACCACTCCTCCAGCACGGACGGCTCGGCCGTGAGCGCCTATGGAGGCCAGGTGACCTGGGCACAGGTGAACGTCGACGGCGTCACGATGGTGAACAACCGCCACGCCTACGTGAATGTGTACCCCTCGATCGACGCGATCCAGGAGTTCAAGGTACTCACCGGCAACGCCGAAGCAGAGTACGGCGGAGGACCAGGCTCGGTCACCAATATCCAGCTCAAGACTGGCGGCAATGCATTTCACGGCGACGTGTTTGAGTTTTTCCGCAACACGGCGATGGATGCACGTAATTTTTTTCTGGTCGCTCCGGTGCCCAAGCAGGTGTTGAAGCAGAACCAGTTTGGCGGGACGCTGGGCGGCCCAATCGTCAAGGACCGGACATTCTTCTTCTTCAGCTACGAGGGTCTGCGATCGGTTGAGCAGAGTGCAAGCATTACCAACGTTCTAACCCCGGCTGAAGAAAACGGCGACTTCTCAGCATTGTTGCCCAGTACACAGCTGGTCAGCCCCTACACCGGGTTGCCGTATCCCAACAATCAGATCCCGGTCGATGCAGTGGCGCAAAGTATTGCCAGGAAGTACATGCCGCTGCCGAATACCAGCCAGAACGGCCTGAACTACGCCGGCGTCACGTCAGGCAACGAAACAGTGAACCAGTACCTCGCGCGTGTGGATCACAAGATCAACGACAGTAATCAGGTGGCCATCCACTTTTTGTATGCGAAGACGAGATTTCCCGTCGTCGGACCTCAATCCCAACTTCAGGTATGTGGGAACTTACCCGATCTATAACGCAGGCCTGCAGTACATTCATGTCTTCAATCCAAGGATGGTCAACGAACTCAGGCTGGGTACGACCTTGAGCACGTGAAGCAGTTGAGCACGCTGGCCAATACCGATTTCACTCCGGCCTCGATCGGGATCAACGGATTTGTGCAGCCCAACGGGTAGCCTTTCCCGCCGCCAGATCAAGGGTTTCCTGTGATTTCCAGCTCAGACTTGATCGACGTGGGCAGCGGCACGGCCGCATCGAATCTCGACGACAGCCGTACTTACCAGGCGGTCGATAACTTCACCTGGACCAAGGGCAGGCATACGCTGATTTTCGGCGCGGATATCCGCCACGTTCAGGACAACGCCACGACGGACAACACCCCCTATGGCCAGCTCAGCTTCAATGGCGCCCTAACTGGATATGATGGCGCTGACTTTATCCTGGGCGTGCCCTCGAGCATCATCACCCCGGAGGGCGTGCCTCTAACCGAGGCGCGGCAATGGCGCGACGCGGTCTATTTCCAGGACAACTGGAAGGCGACTCCCAATCTGACTCTGAACCTCGGCTTGCGCTACGATTTGTGGGTTCCGCCGCACGACAACCTCAACACCTCACGCACCCTCGATTTCAGCACGTCGCCGCCGACTGTTGTGAATCTGCCCAACCCCATCTGGAAGGTTACCCACAAGGACTTCGCTCCCCGGATCGGACTCGCCTATAACTTGCAGCATCACTTTGTGGTGCGCGCCGGCTATGGCATTACCTACTTCGGCGGTCAGTTCGACAACATCAACATCCTGCAGCTGAATCCACCGGCAGATCCCAGTTTCACCCTCACGAACGGGACCAATCCGAGTAATCCGCCGACAGCTACCATCGAGAACCCGGTTCACCGGACCTTGCGGCGGCTAATGCCAATGTGGCTTCGCTTCCCATCGATGACCGGCATCCCGACCTTTATGTCCAGACCTATAACCTCACAGTGTCAAAGCAATTTTGGTCGAACGTGATTGATGTGTCCTATGTCGGCGTTGAAGGGAACTCACCAGGACACGTCAGATGAAAACTTCAACACGGGGCCGCCGCAGGGGCCTAGCGGAAACGTGAACGCGAACCGGCCGTTCCCTACCTTTGGGACCATCCGGCTTATCGATTTCAGCGGCGGCGCCTCAAGCTACAACGGGTTGAACGTCCACTTTGAGCACCGGATGTCGCACAACCTGGAATTCATTGGGTCGTATAGCTGGTCGCATCTGCTCGACAATCAAGGCACCGATATCAACAATGGCAGCAGTGAGACGCAGGTTCCCGCCTCCAAGGAATGGGCCAGCGGTCTTACCGATCAGCGCAACTACGGTACGATCGCGTTCGTTTGGGAACTGCCGAAGCTCTCGAGCGGGGACCGCGCGGTGCGCGCTGTGGTGAATGGCTGGGGGATCAACGCCATTGCTCAGTACGTCAGCGGCAGTCCGCTCTGGATTACCCAGTCTGCAGATGGCGAGAATAATGGCAACCAGAATCAGCGTCCCGATCTCGTTCCAGGGCAGCCTCTTCACCTTGCGCATCGCACCAATGCGGAGTGGTTCAATACGGCGGCGTTCGCCGAGGCTGACGGCCACTACGGCAGCTCGCCTAGGACCCCGGTCACAGGCGTGAAGAACGATCCGGTTACGTTGGCGGTCAAGAGGGTGTTCCCCATGCCCTTCGAGGGGCAGCAGTTGGAGTTTCGTATGGAGGCTTTCAATGCTCTTAACCACCCACAGTTCGGGCCTCCTGGAGCAGTTCAGGGATCCGGCAATTTCGGGGTGGTTACTTCGACGCGTACCGACAACAGGGATCTGCAGCTGGCTCTAAAATATTTCTTCTAGAGTATCTCGGTAAAACCGTCGAGCTTAGCCTGGATTTCTCACAGGCTGGTCTGCGACCAAGCCGTCACTCGTTACGCATTGAGATCTGACTACCGGCGGCGATTCGTTTATTCGTTTACCCAGGGGCTGTGAGAAATCGGCCAGAGGAAGAGCTCACTTATAAGCGTGGATCAACTCGACACTGACGCCGCCAATGGAGTCGGTATCCATGTAGTCGTATTGGCCGGAATCCTTCTTACCGACGTCTCCCCAGGCTCCAGATTGCCATACGTGGTAACCGAGCTTCTCGTAATCGGCCACAGCCTTGTTCAAGTCATCGACCGGCATGCCCAGATGTTGAATGCCTTCTTTGTGCGCCTTGAGGAAGTCGGCATAGATATTCGGAGGGGTGGCCGGGGGAATAATCCATTCGTAGCTGAACTGATCGTAGTTCTGGTAGCCAACTTCGAACGCAAACCATAGCGGTTTGCCGCGGTAGGTCGAGTCCTGGCGCGGAGTGGCATGCTCCATGCGAAATGCCGGGAAGCCCAGCTTCTGCCAGTAGGCTGAGACTGGCTCAGATTCGCGAATCACGGGTGCGAGGTGGGAAACCTTTCCCGGCGGGCCTGGAGGTGGGGCGCCCCCTGGCCAGTAGACCAGGCCGAGAACGAACTTGCCCTGGGGTTCGGTGTCGAAGTAGGTGTAGGTAACGCGCTTGCCATCCCGATCGAGACTCAATTGCTGCAGTACACCGACGCCGAGCGAGCGCATGCGGCTTATTTCCCTGGTCATTTCCGCCTGGGATCTGACTTCATGAACGATGGAGAAGATTCCATCGCCGTGCTTGCCCAGGAAATCGTTCCAGGCATTCAGCTGCCCTTCGGCCGGCTGAATCATCTCCACGGTAAGGTTGCCCAGGTGGCCGGTCACTTCCCAAGCCCACATCTTCACCGGCTTCCCGTGGTATTGCCCCGTCAACACGACATCGGGGTATTCATGAACGTCGGACAAACCGAGTGGAATCCAACCCTGTTTCGCCAGGTCAACATTCTGCACCAGCCACACCACCCGGTTTACCGACTTGTAGTAGTTGGGCATTTCAGCACGCCCAGTCCCCGCCAGCGCACATACGAGAGCGAGATAGCTTAGGATCTTCATTCGGGTCTTCCTGGCTGCTAAAAAAAGATTGCCTGACCGGTGGAGCGGGTAGATACTTGATGGCGACATACTAATGAAACGTTCCTAATTAATCAATTCAGGTTGATTTGGCATGAAGCGGACACTGGCAATAAGCGCGCTGCAACTGTGCACCGCGGCATGCATGTTGGGGCAAATGGCCGGGATGGCAAGCCCGGATCCAGGAGCAATTCCGGTCACCAAAGCTTCGAACGTGACCTTCACCAAAGACGTTGCACCAATCGTGCAGCAGCACTGCCAGAGTTGCCACCGCCCGGGAGAGGGCACGCCGTTTTCGATGCTGAGCTACGAAGAAGCGCGGCCGTGGGCGACGGCGATGAAGCGGATGGTAGTCACACGGGCGATGCCGCCCTGGTTTGAAGATGGACACACAGAAAAGTTCGAGAACAATCGTTCGCTGACCCAGGCGCAGATCGATACCATCGCTGCCTGGGTGGATGCGGGTGCGCCTAAGGGCGACCCGAAAGATATGCCGCCGCCCCTCGACTTCGTCAAGGGGTGGACCATTCCCAAGCCTGACAAGATTTACCAGTTGCCGCGAGCATTCTCCGTTCCTGCGACCGGAATCCTCGATTACCAGTACGTGATTCTGCCCACCGGCTTCACGAAAGATACGTGGGTGCAGGATGTAGAGGCCGCACCGACGGACCGTTCGGTCGTACATCATATCGTTGCCTATGTTCGTACACCTGGATCGAACTACTTCAAGGGTCAGCCTGAAGGAGAGTTCTTTGTGGCTCCGCCGGCCAAGACCGGGGAGAAGGCGGCGAAGGATGATGTGCCTAGCGACTGGCTGGTCGGCTATGCGCCCGGCCAGCCACCGGATATGTTTGTGCCCGGCCAGGCGAAACTGATTCCCGCCGGGTCAGACATTGTGCTCGAAGTGCACTACATGCCTGAAGGGAAGGCCACGACAGATCAGGCCAACCTGGGTTTGGTGCTAGCGAAGGAAGCCCCGGCAGAACGCGTAATGACTCTGCAGGCGGGCAATGAGAAGTTCAGGATTCCGCCGGGCGATCCAGATTATCGCGTGGATGCCTCCTATACCTTCCGCCGTGAGGTGACGCTTCTGGGCCTGCATCCTCATATGCACATGCGTGGCAAAGATATGTCGTACCGGCTGGTATTTCCTAATGGAGAGACCCGATCCATCCTGAATGTGCCGCACTATAACTGGCACTGGCAGCTTTGGTACAACCTGGCAAAACCGATTACCCTGCCTGCCGGTACCAGGGTCGAGTGCACCGCCCATTACGACAACTCCGCGAAAAACCCGGAAAATCCGGACCCCAGCAAGACAGTCACCTGGGGACAACAAAGCTTCGACGAAATGATGGTCTGCTTTTTTAATGTGGCCTTTCCGGCGAACACGCCGTCGAAGGACCTGCTGCCCATGCCGAATACCGAGACGGAAACCACTGCGCGCACACAATAGATGATCAGCCGAAGAACCTTTGTGAAAGCAACTGCAGCGAGTCTTGCTGCGAGCACACTGCCCGCAGCCCTCCTCGCCGCAATGATTGCGCCGCTCATTGCGGCGGCACAAAAGGTCATCGCGACCGTGGATGTTGGCACCACTCCGATCGCGGTGGCAGCGAACCCGGTAACCCACAAAGTCTACGTGGTGAACCATGGCAGCAATTCAGTGACTATTATCGATGGGGCCACGCGCGCAACCTCCACCGTAAACGTGGAGGATCGCCCCGAGGCTGTGGCGCTCAACCCGGAAACGAACAAGGTCTATATCACCAACTCGGGAGCCGATTCTGTCACCGTGATCGATGGTGGAACCAATGCCATCAGCGCAACTGTGCACGTGGGGAACTACCCCCAGGCGCTGGTGGTGGATACAGCCAGGAACAAGATTTACGTAGCCAACAATTTCGGCCACAGCGTGACGGTTATCGACGGTGCGACCAACGCGACCTCCACCATCCAGGTGGGGCAGGGTCCCCGCGGCATCGCCCTGAATGCCGTAACCAACAAGATCTATACGGTGAACTACGGAAGCCAAAATGTAACGGTCATCGACGGAGCGACCGGGGCGACTACCGCTGTTGCGACCGGCAAGCACGCTTGGGCGATCGCAGTTGACTCCAAGGCGGATCAAATCTATGCGGTGAATGAAGACAGTGACAGTGTGACGATCATAAAAGGGTCCACCAATGCCACAACTACCGTGAATGTGGGCCCAACTCCGTTTGCGGTGGAAGTAAATCCTGTGACGAAAAAGGCTTACGTTCTGAGCTACGGCAACGACACTATGGCGGTGATCGACGGTGCAACCGGCGAAGTAAGCAAGACGGTCAGTTTGGGAACACATCCCCAGGCAATCGCCGTCGACGAGCAGAATGATCGAATCTATGTGGCCACTCAACGTACAGCTGAGGTGATCGTGTTCGATGGCAAGACCAATCTTCCGGTCACGAAGGTGGGTACGGGAACGATTCCTTACGCCATTGGAATCGATCTGCCGGCGCACTTGGTTTACGTCGCCAACTTCAGCAGCAACAACGTGACGGTAATAGGTAGGTAGAGATGATCGTCCTGAAGAAAACACTCTTTTTGGTATTTCTGCTGATCGCGTCTGTGGGTGCGCATGCACTCGATAGCTCCGCCCAGCCGGTGAAATTTCGGGTGGTGGCGATCGCGGAAGAGGGGAAGGGCCCGCACAATGATTTCGTCCTGGCGGCCAAAGTTTGGTTGGCGCAGTTGGCGAAGGAGAATAACTTTTCCGTCGACTACATTACGAATACCGATCCGATCAACGATGCCTTTCTGGCCAAGTATCAGTTGTTCATCCAGTTGAATTATCCACCGTATCGCTGGACACCGGTGGCCAAGAAGGCCTTCGAGCGGTATATCGAGCGCGGAACTGGTGGCTGGATCGGTTTTCACCACGCCATGCTGCTGGGTGAGTTCGACGGGTACCCGATGTGGACCTGGTGGTCACACTTTATGGGAGATATTCGCTACACCAGCTATATTGCGCAGTTCGCTACGGCCACGGTGAAGGTAGATGATCCCAACCATCCGGCAACCAGGGGTCTGCCGTCTTCTTTCGTGGTGCAGCAGGAAGAGTGGTACACGTGGAGCAGATCAAATCGGTCCAATGTTCATGTTCTCGCAAGTGTCGACGAATCGACCTATGAGCCCAAGAGCATGATTACGATGGGAGACCATCCCGTGGTTTGGACCAACGAACACGTGAAGTCCAGGAACATTTACATTTTTATGGGTCACCACGCGGCGCTCTTTCAGGACAAGAATTTCACTCAACTTTTCAGGAACGCCATTTTTTGGGGAGCCGGCCAGTGAAAAGATCTTTCGTGGCGCTGGCCTTGATCTTGGGAATGATGTCGTCGAGCGCCGGGGCCCAGGATGGCAGCGCTAAGGCATCACGTCCACGAGTACTGATCCTGTATTCGCTGAATGTAGAAACAGATCACACGCTTTTCGCGCTGGACGCATTGCGATTTTTTGCGGCGCTGGCCGAGAAAGACAACCTGGCGCTTGATGCAACGACGAATTGGGAAGATCTCAACGATACCAACCTGAAGAAGTACCAGCTGGTGGTGTGGCTCAACGAGTTCCCTCATAACCAGGCGGAGCGGGACGCCTTTGAGAAATATATGACGGGCGGCGGAGCCTGGCTTGGCTTTCACGTGTCCGCTTACAACGACAAGAACACCAAGTGGCCGTGGTTTATGACGTTTATCGGTGGAGGCGTGTTTGACGCTAACAGCTGGCCTCCTGTACCGGCGAAGCTGATCGTGGACGACAAGGCAAGCCCTGTCACGCGGAATCTGCCAGAAACGTTTGTCTCGCCGACCAACGAGTGGTATCGCTGGAAGCCCAGCCCTCGGGCCGATAGCCATATTCATGTGCTGCTGACGCTCGATCCGGCGAACTATCCGCTAGGGATCAAGGGCCTGCTGACGTACGGAGATATTCCGGTGGTTTGGACGAATACGCAGTACAGGATGGTCTATATGAATATGGGCCATGGAGACAAGATATTCACCAGCCCGGTGCAGAACACTCTGATTGAGAATGCGGCGGAATGGCTGCTGTCGTCGCCTGGGCAAGTTAAGTGAGAACCGCGGATCTCTCCACTACGCTACGCTCCGGTCGAGATGACAAATTTGTTTTAGGTTTAGGGTGGACGTTCCTTCGGCTTTGGTTGCTGGTGGAGGGATCTGCAGTTTTATGTCCCTCACGCGTAGTGGAGAGATCTGCGGTTTTCACTCAAGGACTTCGATAGTGAACAGGATTTTTACTGCCTCGGTCTTGGTCCTCGGCCTGTTGGCGGGAGCGCCCGCGGCCCTGCATGCCCAGGGATGCAAGAGCAATCCGCTCCCTCGTCGTTCTGATTGGCCCGTGTATGGCGGACAGGTTGAGGGTGACCATTATTCTTCGCTATCGCAAATCAATCGCGGCAACGTACAGAGGCTTAAAGAGGCATGGAAGTTTGATGCTGCCGAAGAGGGCGGACTGGAAACAAGCCCGATCATTGTAGGGCGGACTCTGTTTGCCTACACCGCGTCGCAAAAGGTGATTGCGCTCGATGCCGCCAACGGTAAGCTGCTGTGGAAATTTGATTCCGGGATACACAGCACCCAACCGGCGCGTGGGCTTGCCTATTGGAGCGACGGCCAGCATGGCCGCCTTCTGGCTGGAGTGATGAACTACCTCTATGCTCTTGATGCGGAGACCGGCAAGGTGATTCCCTCTTTTGGCGAGCAAGGAAGAATCGATTTGCGGAAGGGCTTGCGGGGAGACTACCTTTCTCAATCCGTCGCCCTCACCACACCAGGCATCGTTTACCAGGATTTGATTATTGTTGGTGGCCGCAATCCGGAGACGTATCCGTCTCCTCCTGGCGACATTCGCGCTTTCGATATTCGCACCGGTAGCCTTCGCTGGACTTTTCACACCATCCCTCATCCGGGCGAATTCGGCTACGCCACCTGGCCTGCCGACGCGTGGAAAACTGCGGGCGCGGCAAACAACTGGGCGGGGATGGCGCTGGACGAACAACGCGGCATCGTCTACGTGCCGACCGGGTCCGCGGTCTTCGATTTTTACGGGGCAGACCGGGTAGGCGACGATCTCTTCGCAGATACTCTGCTTGCGCTCGACGCCAAGACGGGGAAGCGCCTTTGGCACTTTCAGGGGGTCCATCATGATATTTGGGATCGTGATTTTCCGTCTCCCCCGGCATTGGTCTCGGTAAAACACAACGGCAGTTGCGTTGACGCGGTCGCGCAAATAACCAAGCAGGGCTACTTGTATTTATTCGATCGCAGTAGCGGTAAGCCACTCTTTCCCATCGAGGAACGTCCTTACGCTCCGAGTGATGTTCCGGGGGAAGTTGCTTCGAAGACCCAGCCTGCACCAACAGTGCCGGCGCCGTTTACGCGGCAGATCCTCAGCGAGGATCTGCTGACCACGCGTACGCCGGAAGCGCATGAAAAAGCGGTGAAGGAGTTCGCCACGTTTCGTAGCGGGGGTCAGTTTCTGCCCATCGGACTCAATCAGGAAACGGTGGTCTTTCCCTGCTTTCTTGGCGGCGCCGAATGGGGAGGGCCAGCCGTGGATCGGACGCGCGGCGTGATCTACGTGAACGCAAATGAGGCGGCGTGCGTTCTTGGCCTCACTGAGAACCGGCCGACCGCGAGTACTGGTGAAAGGATCTACCACAATCAATGCAGCCTGTGTCACGGCAAGGATCTCGCTGGTTCGCCCCCGCTGTATCCTTCCCTGGTCGACGTGGAGAAACGTCTATCGCCCGAGCAGATCGAAGCCAAAATCGCAGAGGGTGGCGGACGTATGCCCTCTTTTCCTAACCTTCGCGATGCCCACCTGCAAGCACTCATCCAGTTTCTGACCAAACAGAGGAAGACAAGTGCGAAAGACCCCGACGACGGAGGGATCTACTCCGCCGCGGCGGACGGCACCACGATGAAGTACGAGGTGACGGGATCGCGGGATTTTTTGGATGCCGAGGGTTACCCGGCAATCACTCCACCGTGGGGAACGCTAAATGCAATCGACCTGAACACGGGCCGCTACTTGTGGAAGATTCCTTTCGGCGAATATCCGGAGCTCGTTGCCAAGGGGATAACGAATACCGGATCGGAAAATTATGGAGGGCCGATCGTCACGGCGGGAAATCTCCTGTTTATCGGTGCGACGGCCTACGACAAGAAATTCAGGGCTTTTGACAGCAGGACTGGAAAGGTGCTTTGGGAAACGGTCCTTCCCTTTGCGGGCACCGCAACGCCCGCGACCTACATGGTCGAAGGCAGGCAGTACGTGGTGATTGCCAGCGGAGGGAGCCAATTCACAAAGGGCCCCACCGGCAGCGCATACGTCGCGTTCTCTCTACAGTGAGTTTTGTCTAAAGTTGCATCCGCAGCTTGTAGCGGGTCAGGACAGCGGATATTCCCAAGATCACAAGGGTAAATACCAAGGACTGCAACACCCCCTGCCAGCCGTGCCCCCATGGGTTTAACCACGCCAGGCTACCAAGAGTCACGAAGAAGAGGTCAGGCAACAGGTAAGTGAGAAGGGTATTGGATCCTGCGGGTTTAACAAGCGCGGCCCAACGGACATGCTTCTTTACGTCGCAAATCCAATACAAGGCAAGGAACGCGAGAGTCGCGGCGCCCGCGGAGTAAAGACCCCAGGTGGGAGTGGCGCGTATTTTGGAGATTCCCAGCGGGGTTAGCAGCCAGCCGGCCAGGAAGAGAGCAGCGGCAAAAACGATCGCCCACAGAGCTTTCTGCTTTGGCGTGGTGGCCAGGGTATCGCCGAGGAAGATGGTGGATGTAACGACGCCGGCCATGGTGAGCAGGCAAAGACAACCTGTGTTCCAGGGCCAGAAGTAGTAGGGCAGCTTCGCACTGAAAGTAATCCAGTGTGCCAGCGACACAGCGTTCAACGTGACCAGGCAAACTAACCATGCGAGCGGAGACCAGCGCCAGCGCCGCGTGGGAATGTAGAGGATAGAGACGGCCAGGTAGGTCCAGCCGATTAGTCCGAGAATCTCCCAGTAACCGAAATCGAGCCATGCGGCGTGACCGTCTCTGCCCACCCGGCGAAAGATGGCGAACATGGCAGCCATCAACACCAATCCTGCCAACTTCATCGCCTTGAAGAGAGTTTTGTGTCTATCAGACCGGGGATAGATATTCCAAAAGAGGATTGCTCCGAGGAGGGTAAGGAGCAGCCAGATGTTGCCACTCACACCCGTGAGATGAGCGTCCGCTTTTTCCCCATTTGCCAGCGCTATGCCCAGGACGACGAGGGCAAAGGAGCGGGCGAGGATGTGGCCCCACAGGCGAGCCATACTGCTGGTTTTGGATAGCCGATGGCGGACGGAGAGCGGAAGAGATATGCCGACAATAAAGAGGAAGAATGGAAAGACCATGTCGACGTACGTCATCCCATTTACATTTCCGGGAAGATGATAAGTCCACCAGGGAAGGCCTTTGACTCCGGCGACATCGTTCACGAAGATCATGACCAGGATGGTCAGGCCGCGAAAAATATCAACCGAGGCCACCCTGGGTTGAACGGCCGTGGAAGGCGCGACCATCTCGCGTTGAGCTCCGTAGGGCGAAACATCGGCGTTTGCGATGGCCATAGGTCAGTGCCTTCCAGTAGCGTTGGCGGTCTGACTACCGGGCGACGGCGCCAGACCCCGATTGATGGTGTTGAGGAGCGCATGGTCTGCAGTATCGCTCAAATAGTCCCAAAACATGATGCCACCCAGATGATGTGTAAGGACATATTGGCATTTTGCGGCGATGGATTCGGGATCCTCATAGGAAACGAATGTGCGGGTGGCGGAGTTATACAGGTAGGGAGCCGATGCGACACTATCCCAGTAGCGGACGTAGCCGTTGCTGAGGAATGTTTGGGCGATGTTGTGATACGTTGCCCAAACGGTAGCGTTTTTACCCGGCTGATACAGCCCATGATTGGTGTCCCCGACGTCTGTCCATGCTCGGCCGTAAAACGGCACTCCCAGGACCAGCTTGTGGGCGGGAATGCCGGCCTGCTCAAACAGTTTGACGGAAGCGTCGGCGGAGACATGTTTCGGATCCGCAGGATTCGTATAAAGCGGCGCATGGTGGCCGGTGACGGCGTCTGATGACGACTCATAGTAGTCGTAGCTCATCAAGTTGACCGAGTCCACATAACGCTGGACCCGGCTCATCTCCGTATGGGAGATGAACTCGGCTGAAGCGCCCGCGGCGATCGACGTGACCAGGTGGCGGCCAAGCAATTTTTCTTCGGCATCGAATCGGTTGCGCAGCTCTTTCAGGAAGAGAGTGTAGTTTTGCTTGTCTTCCGGGCGAAAGACATTGCCATTCCCGACAGATCCCGGATATTCCCAATCGACATCGAGGCCATCCAGTTGATGATCGCGGACAAACTGGATGGCGCTATCGATAAAAACCTTTCGGCTGGCCGCTGTCAGCACCATGCCGGAGAAAGCTCCGGACCACGTCCACCCTCCAACGGAGACCACGATTTCCAGCGCAGGATTCTGCTGCTTCAGGTTGTGTAAGACCTGGAAATTCTCGCGGTCGTGGGCGAAGCCTTCGACCATCTTTCCGTTCTCGATATTGGCGAAAGCATAGTTGACCCGGGTGAGTGAGCCGGCGATGACCTCGTTCGGGGCAAGGACCGCATCCTTTGCAAATACATAAGCCACGATTGCTTTCCTGGTGGTGTGAGTGCGGGCAAAAGAAAAGGGCGCAAATGCCAGGTAAAGAAGCAGAGCCGCAGCAAAGATGCGGAAAGCGTTGGTCATGGGGTTGGTCATTGGATCTGCGCCCTCTCTTAACAACAAAAGCCAGGCCCTTAGGCAGCCGATTGTCGCTAAACCTAAGGGCTGGGGAGCAAAACCGAGGGGATCATCTCAAGTGCAATCGCAATCGCTCCCCAAAGTACAGAGGTTTTCCCAAGTTTGCCGGGGCCTATTTTCGTTACGGCAAACTCACTCTCCTGAAGCTGCTTCTGCACTGCACTGATGAGCGTGGGATGGCTACCCACTTCCCCCTCCAGCAAAATCAGGCCAGGATTCAGGATGAGCGAGAGGTTGACAATGATATCCGCAACAATGCCAGCTCGATGCTGGACGATCTTTTCCGCGCGGGCATCCCCCGCCTGTGCCAGGTTCAACACCCCCAACGCATCGATCTTGCCTTGTTCGCCGTCGGCATCCTGGCCGGTCTTCTTTCTCGGTGCGTGCCAGCTCTCGAGAATGCTGGCGCTGGTCAGCACGGTTTCGAGCTCGCCAAACTCGTGCAGGGTGGGGCGGCGGCGCGATGTATTGGGTAAGCGAAGGTATCCTATTTCCCCTGCGGACCACTGCGAACCATGGTAGATCTGGCCTCCCAGTACGATGCCCGCGCCCACATTGGGGCCGATATGAATCAGGATGAATGTTTCCTCCGCCTGCGCGGCACCGCAATAGCGCTCGCCCTGAGCGGCGAGATTGGTATCGTTCTCAATGATGACCAGGCACTCTACGATCTTGCTCAGCTTGGCGCGCAAGGGGACGGAGCGCCAGTTTTCCAGGGTGCTGATGGATAGCACGATACCCTCATCCACATTCGTAATGGCAGGTACGCCCACCACCACAGCGAGCAGCTGTTCCCGCTTCTTCTTGTGCTTGCGCAGCAGGCGCCGCACTTCCTCGCCGATGGAAATGCAAATGGCGTCAGGGGTCGTTTTCTGGCCGGCTAGCGAGATCTCATGGGTGTCCAGTTCGCGGCCGTTCAGGTCCGCAAGCAGGAACGAAAGGCTGTCAGCGGTAATCTTCACCGCGAGTACGCATCCGCGCTCCGCCTTGAACGCGATCATATCGGGAGGCCGGCCCCCGTTGGACTCTCCCTCGCCGAGGGGTTTGATCAGGCCGGCTGACAACAGGTCGCCCACCACGTTGGTGATGGTGGGAGCACTGAGACCTGAGGCGCGCACCAGGTCCGCTTTTGAACACGAACCGCTTTCGCGCAGGAGTTTGAGTACCCGGAGCGCGTTGGTATGGCGTAGAAGTGAGGGCCTGCCGACCGAAATAGATTCGTTCTTCAATGAAAACCGACTTAGAAATCCGGACGAAAGTTAGCGCGCTATTCCTGTAGTGCCCGGGCGTACCTTTATACCATCTATGAAAATCAGAGATGGCATAGCCGGCGGAGCGATGCACGGATCATTGTAACTAAAGTTAATGAAGTGTGCTACGATTCACAAACGCGTTCGCGCCGGCGAGGAATTGACAACTGATGAGAGCCTTCCTTGTGTGGTCTGATCGCATTCTGCACTCTTAGCGCTTCACTCTGTGGCCAAAACAGAACACCGCAACATCCGCTCGATGCTCTCACCACGGAAGAATACTGGACGGTCCACGACGTTCTTAAGCAGAGCGGCCATCTGACGGATAAAACGCTTTTTTCGAGCTTGCTGCTGCACGAGCCGGCCAAGGAAAGGGTACTTGCCTGGAAGCCCGGCGATCCCATCCCTCGCGAAGCCGATGTGATCCTGGAGGACGAGGGCAAGACCATTGAGGCCCGGGTCGACATCGTGACACGGAAGCTTGAGTTCTGGAACGAGGTTGCCGGCGTGCAGGCGCCCATTACCGAGTCCGAGCTTGACACCATGAATGACGTGGTCAAGAAAGACCCGCGAGTGATCGCCGCACTCAAGCGCCATGGGGTGACTGATTTATCCGGGGTGCGCTGTGAGCCTATCCCGATCACCTGGATGATCTTTCCCGAACAGGAGAAGGGCCGCATCGGTTTTGGCGATTGCACCGATTCGCACGGTGTGTATCATCCCTGGGGCCGCGCCATTGAAGGGGTCTATATCCTCGCGGATCTGACGAGTGAGAAGGTCTTGAAGGTTATCGACAACGAGCCTGTCCCCATGTCTCAATCCGACATCAACTACGAGGTGGGAGACGCTACCCCAAGACCGGGCACGAAGCCATTGCTTGTGACCCAGCCTATGGGCCCCAGCTACAGCATCGACAAGGGCGAGGTGGTATGGCAGAACTGGCACTTCCGCTTTCGCCTTGATCCCCGGGTTGGGCCAGTCATCAACCTGGTGCGCTACCAGGATGGGGACCGGCTTCGGTCGGTGATGTATGAGGGTTCGCTCTCGGAAATGTATGTGCCCTACATGGATACCGACGAAGGCTGGAATTCGCGCGCCTTTGTGGATGCGGGAGAGTTTTTGCTCGGCGGCCTGATTAAGCCCGTGGGTCCTGACGATTGCCCGCCCAACGCGCAGTACTTTACCGGCCTGGTGCCTTCCGACGCAGGCGCCCCGGTGCTCAAGCCGCAGCTGGCATGCCTATTCGAACGCAGTGGCGACGGTCCGGCGTGGAGGCACCTCGAAGGTGAGGTGATCAGCGGGCGGCCCAGCCGTCAACTGGTGCTACGCACGGCCGCCGTTGCGGGCAACTATGACTACCTGCTCGATTGGGTATTCCAACAGGATGGGACCATTCGGGTTGCGGTGGGCGCCACGGGTATTGTTGAGACCAAAGGCGTGAAGGAGCAGACGATTGCAATGAGTGATGGCCCGGGCAAACTGGAGCACGGCACACTGGTCGCTCCCAACCTGCTGGCTGTCAATCACGATCACTATTTTTCTTACCGGTTGGATCTTGATGTGGATGGCACGGCTAACAGCTTTATGGTTGACCGCCTGGTGCAGGAGCCTCTTTCCGGGCATTCGCGCAAGACCATTTGGGCGGCGCAGTCATCGATCGCCCATAAAGAGAAGGATGCCATCCTCGATCTCGATCATGCGTAATCCGTCCATGTGGCATTTCATTAATCCCACGCAGCACGATGCTCGCGGTTACCCAACCGGATGGGAGATCATGCCCGGGGCGACGGCGGTCTCCAGTATCTCCAATGATGATCCGGCGCAGCGGGTGGGGGCTTTTTCCGGGCATCAGATGTGGGTTACGCCCTATAGCCCGGATGAGCGCTATGCTGCCGGCACTTATGTCACTAACAACGAGGGCCTTCGCGGACTGCCCGAATGGACCAAGGCGAATCGCTCCATCGAGAACACGGATATTGTTGGTTGGTACACGCTAGGCTTCCACCATGTTGTCCGGCTGGAAGACTGGCCGGTGATGCCAACGCTATGGCATGACTTTCTGATCCGCCCGGTCAACTTTTTCGATCAGAACCCGGCGCTGACATTGCCTCACGAACCATAGGACTGGGGGCCGGAGGAACAGCAGGTCCCTCCACTACGCTCCCCCAGATTTCCTGTGGAATTTGGTGGCGTGGGCAGACTTCGGTGCGCCTTTCTTTAAGGAAAGGCGCATACTTTATACGTTTCGAGTGCGCGAAGTAGGAAATCAGGGTACGCTTTAGTCGGGATGGCAATTCGTCTTCGAGCTGCAGCATTTTTAGCTGGTGGAAGAAACTGCAGTACCCTCGGCTGCACTCGGGATGACAAAGAAAAGGGCGACGGTTCCACAGGGGTGGTTGCTGAACCGAAGCTTTTTTCATCACCTTGGGTGGGCCGAAGGCCGATGACTCCTCCGATAGTGCTGACGATTCTGTTTGAGGAACTCGCTTCCATAGCAAGTGGTTGAATTCAAGAGAATTGTCATCCCGACCGAAGCGTAGCGACCTGCTGTTTCCACACTCCTGGGCACTACTGTTCCATCACTCCGTATTGAAAGCGCGGAGGTAGCCGGCATCCCGTGCGCTCGACCATGGCGAGAGTGAGCGCCTGAGGGACCAGCAGAGAGGTGATGCCCTCCCAGGGCTCTGGGACCGCTTCGATCCGGACTGGAAACAATTTTTCCGTGGCGCTGTGCTCCTGGCTCGAAACGAGGACCACCTTGCCGCCGCGACGGTTACATTCCTGGGCCAGCTTGACGCCGAGTTCGGCGGTGTGGCCCAAGGCAAAGATGATGGCAACGTGAGTCGCATCCACATCAAGATTGGGCCCGTGTTTGAAGCCGGCGCCGGTGTGCGCCGCGGCGCGAGTCCCGCTCATTTCGCGGATGCAGAGTGCGCTCATGAAGGCTCCGCCATAAGCCGCGCCGCGGCCGACGACCTCAATATTTGCTGCACCGCGGCAGAACATTTCGAGATCGCTGCGCATGGCAAAGATAGGATCCAGATGAGCAGAGAAAACGGCGGCCGCGTGCTCAGCCTCCTGCTTCCATGGACGGCCGACCATCTCAGAAGCGGCAATGATGGCGGCGGCGGTTGCGTTGGTGTAGGTCTTGGTGGCGTTGCCGTACTCCGGTCCCGCCAGGATGGGAAGCTTGTTTTTAGCCAGACGCCAACAGGTGCTCGCAGCGTTGTTACAAATCAGTCCAAGCGCCCGGTCTCCCCCTCTTCTGAAGAGCTCGACCAATTCCGCACTCTCCCCGGAAGTGGTGAGCAGGATAGAGAGGGCGGCATCGTCCCACACGGTGGCTGCGTAATGCAGCCATTCTCCGGCATCGACACTGAATGCAGGCCGCCCGTGCGACTGCAGCAGAATCGACCCGCTTATGGAGGAGCAATACGATGCTCCCATTCCGATAAACAGGACGGGCCCTTTTTTCGCAGCCAAATCACGAAACTTCTTCAACTCAGCCTGGATCGAGGAATCGCCGGCGTATGCCTGAAGCAGCTCGCGAAGCCGTTCCGGTTGCTGCCGGCACTCGATTTCCAGGATTTGGGTTCCTGTCGCGGTGAGCAGTTCTCTGGCTGGCTCGACGCCACCAACCCACCGCGGCGCTTCTTTCTTGTTATCTTCCATGTCACCTTCCCGGTTACGCGAAATGACCGACTTTGTTAGAAAAGATTCGTTAAAAAGAGGTTCAAAATTAGGTAGAAAGTCGCTCAGATAAAGGTATCATTCGATAGGTGAAATGTAAGTGAACGAGCCAGCCGCCGTCTCGCCGCACGTGAATCAGGCGTTCATCCGAAGAGTCTCTTTCATCGCTGGATTGGGAGGCATTCTTTACGGCTTTGACATGGGTGTCATCGCCGCCGCCTTGATCTATGTGCGCGACTCGTTCCATCTTTCGACAGTGATGCAAGAGGTCCTGGTGATCGCGGTGCTGATCGGAGTATTGATCGGCGCACTTGTTGGGGGCGCGGTCGCCGACCGAATCGGCAGACGCAAAACGTTGGTATGGGGAGCGATCCTTTTCATTCTCGGGTCGATACTTGCGCCGTTATCTCCGAATGTCTATGTGTTGTTCGTTGCCCGCACTCTGCTCGGGATTGCAGTCGGCTTCACTTCGGTGACAGCGCCGGTATATGTCTCCGAGCTCGCTCCCCCGCAATCGCGCGGGATGCTCATCGGTTTGTACCAATTCGCTTTGACCTCGGGTATTGCCCTGGCGGACCTTGTGGGTTATTGGTTTGCCGCATCGCAGGGATGGCGATGGATGTTTGCTTTCGGGCTCGTCCCCGCGGTCCTCTTTCTCTTCATGGTGCTTACTGTACCCGAAAGTCCCCGATGGCTATTCGCGCAGAACAGGTTGGCTGAAGCGCAATCCGTGCTCAAGTCATATACAGATGAGGCGGGTGCGACGCTGTTACTGGAAGACATTCGCGTCAGCCTGATGACTAAAATGGAGCGCCGCTGGAGCGCGCTTTGGAGTCCGGCAGTGCGCGGCTCGCTCTTGATCGCCGCGGGCTTTATGGTCCTGATCCCGGCTACGGGTATCAACGCCATCCTCTATTACGGCCCGCAGATATTTTCCCTCGCCGGGATCGGTTCGAATAAGAGCGCGATTTTCGCCACCCTTCTGGTGGCCATTACCAATGTGCTGGCAACCGTGATCGCTCTCGTCCTGGTGGATCGTCTAGGCCGTAAGCCTCTTCTTTACGCGGGTCTCGGCGGGCATGACGGTCGCGCTGTTTGTGCTTTCGTTTTGCTTTCACCAGCAGGCGCAGCTTGGACCGTCGCTGGGCGAAATCGCCACCGCTTGCCTGATGTTTTTCATCACCTGCTATGCCTTCAGTATCGGGCCGATCGCCTGGATCATCGTCTCTGAAGTATTCCCCTTGCGGGTACGGGGGCGAGGGGTTGCCGCGGCGACACTGAGTTTTGGCACCTCAAATTTTCTGGTTTCGCTTACCTTTCTGTCGCTCCTCAAAGCCGCAGGTACTTCGCTCACTCTTATCATGTACGGGGCATTTTGCATCCTGACGCTGTTCTTTGTGCGCTTTGTGATTCCAGAGACCAAAGGCCGTGAGTTGGAAAGCATTAGCGCGAGACAAAGTGCGGTAGCGCCGTAACGCATAGAACCAGTAGGGCCGGCAGTGCATCCATCTGTATCTGAGGTTAGTGAGTCGATGTTGCAACAGAGACCCTTCCGTGCCAGTGGGAATTCGCAGGAGATTGAACCGGGCTATGTCGTAGGGGCGGACATAGGAGGCACCAGCCTGCGCCTTGCTCTCGCTGGTATGGATGGCAAGGTTCTGGCTAAGTGGAAGGTTTCGACTGCAGGCATTCGTGACCCGCACGTCGTCGTGGGCCTGATTCACGAAGGCGTGGAAGATCTGCTGCAGGAAAACGGCATTACGCGCGACTCGCTTCGTGCGATTGCCGCCGGCGCACCCGGCGTAACCGATGTAGAAGAAGGAGTCGTGATTGCCACTTCCTATCTCATGGGGTGGCGCGACGTTCCCTTGCGCGCATTGCTGGAGGCCAGACTGGGTGTTCCGGCAGCAGTTGAGAACGATGTGAATACCGCGGCCATCGCGGAGCACCAGATCGGTGCCGGCCAGGGAATACGCGACTTCGTCTTTATCGCAGTCGGCACAGGAATTGGCGCTGGCATTGTGCTCAACGGAAAACTTTTTCACGGGATGAACTGGTCTGCGGGAGAGATCGGTTACATGCTTGTCCCCGGCGTTTCGGTCAAACCGGTGGAGAGGGGTGAACCGGGGGCTCTCGAGAGTATTGTCGGCGGCGAAGGTGTCAGGGCGCAGTGGGAAAGTCTCTGGCGAGAAGATCTTACCCCGCTTTCGAGGGAGCTCGTTGCGACCGAGATATTTGACCACGCGGTCGCCGGGGATTCCCTCGCACAAACGGTTCTCAACAAGTCAGCGCAGACCCTGGGTTATGCGATCTACAACCTTGCGGTCGCTCTGAATTGCCCGCTGTTTGTATTGGGGGGCAGCGTAGGGATGCACCCGGCGTTATGGAGTGCGACGCAGGAGATCCTTGCACAAAGAGATAAGCGAGTACAACCGAAGCTGGTACGCAGTACGCTTGGGCCTGACGCGCAGGTGAATGGCGCTATTTGGCTGGCGATTGAGACCGCGAGTTCGCGCGTACTTTCCAGTTAAATGGATCGGCTCGAATCGATCTGTCGCTAACGATCGTCCCCGGTGCCACTCCAGGATTCGTTTTAGTTGTTCTTCCAGTATTGGTTGAAGCCTTTATAGTCTGACGGCAGGTTGGCCAGGATGATGCGTTTGAGCTCCAGCATGTCCGCTGAGCCTAGCTGCTTGTAGAGCACTTTGCCGTCTGCCGATAGAAGGATGGTGTAAGGCACCGCGGAGTCCCATTTAGGATCAAACGCGGTTTGCAACGAAGCAGTATCTTGCGAGTCGAAAAGATAATTGCGGCTGGTGGCATGCTGTTTTTGCAAAAAGCGCAAGACCCCTGCCTTCTCATCCGGCATATTCGCGGAAACTGTCACCACGGAATAATCACGCGCGCCATACATACGCAGCGTGTTCTGCAAATCGGCGAACTCTACAATGCAGGAGCCGCACCAGGTGGCCCAGAAGTCGACCAACATCATCTGATGACTAGGGTTCGTGCGTAGCTTGGTCAGCTCAGCCTTGGAAATCATCTCCACGCTGACAGGCTGTTGGTTGATCTTCTCGAGTGCCGCCTCCCTGTCCGCTGATTTCTCCTGCCACTTGGTGGAGCAGCCAAAGACGCCGGTGTGTTTCACCGCTACTTCTTTGTGGGCGAGCAGTGCGTCGATCGCGTTGCGTGCGTCCTGCGTTTTCACCAACTCGATTCGATAGCTGTTGTCCATGCGGCCTTCATAACGAAGATGCCTCTGCTGATCGAAGATGAAGACGTGGGGCGTGGCCTGTGGACCGTATGCGCGCGTTACCTGTTGTGTTTCGCCGTCGTACAGATAGGGATACGTAAGGTGCTTGTACTGCACCCGGATCTTCATCTCGGGCAAGGTGTCGCTCACGTCGGAGGAATCCAGCTCGTCGATACGGATGGCCTTGGGATCGTTGGGCTGAATGGCGACTACGGCGACACCTTTGTTCTTGTAGTCGTCCGCCAATTGCTGGATCCGGCGCTCGTACATTTGCGCGATGGGGCAGTGGTTACAGGTGAAAACCACCACCAGGATCGGACTGGAGGCGTAATCGCTCAGCTTGTGGATCTGGCCGTCCACACCAGGAAGAGAGAAGTCAGGAGCAGGTGAACCGAGAGCCAGGATGGGATGAACTTCCGCCGCCGAAGCAGCTCCCAGCGCCACAAATAAAACAGCAAGCAATTTCCACATGGTTGAATACCCCTTTTGCAAATTTAGATTACATCGCTACTTGCAGGTTGTGGCCGGCGCAGGCCTCGGAGTAATGTCTGCAGACTCCAATCCCATGGCCCACTTGATCGCCTCGGTGTACATCTTCTGAATGCGTGGATCGTCCCAATTCTCTTTGGGATGACCGAGGGTGGAGTAGAAAACGCGACCTTTGCCATAGGTCTTTGCCCAGGTGACGGCAAAATCATGATCCTGACGATGCACCTTGGGGTTCGCCAGATCGAGCTTGCAAGGATCAAGGCGCATCAGCACCCGCACCTTGTCCCGGGAGAAGTCCTTCATCTGATAGATCTCGTCGTTCATGGTGAACTCATGCGGAAATTGCTGCATGCCCGGAAAGGACGGGTCTTCGACAATGATGGGTGCGTTAAATGTCAGCCATGGATGCTCATCAAAATCCCCGCCCAGCAGGTCAACAAACTCAGGCCAATGGACCCAGGTGATGGCCGCAGCATGGACGCCAATTAAACCTTTCCCATCGTCATGGATGAAGGAGAGGAAGTCGGCCTTCTGCTGCGCATCCATTTCCGGGTCTCCGCCGGTGAACATAAAGATCGCGTCGAAATCGTTTAGATTCTTGGCGTTGAATTCGAGTTTCTTCTTGGTCAGGGGTTCGGTATCGGTGCGGATGGTCGTATCCCACAGGCCAGTCTGCTCGCCAAGACGCTCGATTACTGCCATGGCATGAGAGACGGATTCATGCCGGTATCCCTTTTCCTCGCCCAGAACAAGCAGATGTTTTTTCTGGGTAGCAGGCGCTTGCGCGAAGGCCAGGTTAGCAATCAGGGCAATTGCGGCAACAGCAGGTCGAGGCGGGTCATCTTCATGAGAAATATTCTTTCATCAAAACGACGCGCGGCCTCCGGTTTGGTTTCGGAGGCCGCGCGTCGCAAGGTTGGAGTTAGAAGATGAACTTGCCGCTGATCTGACCAACACGAGCCAGGCGCGGTGTTGGTGACCTGACCGAACTGGCCGCTGTTCGCATTGCCCACCGTAGCGCTGGTGAGGAAGTTGGCGATGGTTGAAGACGTTGAACATCTCGATGCGCAAGTTGAGTTGCGTTCTCTCGGTGAGTTTTCGTGTCTTTCTCCACACCCGCATCGGTGTTGATCGTTCCCGGCCCGTGGAACAGGTACTGTCTTGCGGTGCCGGTCACGCCGCAAACTCTCGTAGCCGCAGCTGAGGTTGCTGGCGAACGACGAGGTGTCGAAGTAAGTATGTGCCGGAGCATGCGGATTGAGCTTCTTGATCGGAGCGATCTGGTTGGGATAGTCAAGCGCCGATGTTGGTCAGAGCAAAGTCGCCGCCGCTCGCCATGTTCACGGGGTGCCAGTGTTGAAGCGGCTGATGCCGGTAATTTGCCATCCCTCGCTATACCGGTGGGGACCCATAAAGCGGGCAAACGGGAGATTCCAGTTGTAGCTGGCGACGAAGTTATGCCGCATGTCGAACGACGATTGACCATAGTTACTACCCGGAGGTGCGAGGGTCATAGATGGCAGAGTAGGTATCCAGCGACTTGGCGTAGGTATAGCGAGAGCAGGTAGGTGATGTCGCGAGAGCGCCGTTCCGCCGAGACCTGCAGCGAGTTGTAGTTAGAGTTGCCCGAGTTCTGGTCGTAGTTTGCCTCGGCGAAGGCCACAACCGGACCCCCAGCTGGAGTTTTGATAGTTGGGGCTGATGGTCTGGTTGTCGATCGCGCCCGACAAGGGTGCCGTAGACGTTTTGGCCGTTTTGCTGATAGACGCCACCTTCGCCGCCCGGCCCGCAACCTGCAAGCGACTGGCAGAGCGCCAGAATCTCCATAGATGATGTTTACGCCATGCTCGACGTGGTGGGCCAGGGTTCCCACATACGCCACGGTCAGGACGGTCGACTTGTCGAGTTGCCGCTGGAGGGAGAAGTTAAAGTGCTGGGCCCCCATGGTCTTGTTCTGGTTGTAGTAGCCCGGCACGTAGAGAGGCATGAGGTTGCCGAACTGGAAGTTCGGGAAACGGTCCGGGGCCCTGCGGGAAGGCAAAGGGGAAGTGCTGTCCCTGGGTGACTCCGTTTGCGCGGGTGATGTAGGGGCTTCCGAACTCTGTCGGTTGCGGTGATGACCAGTAGAGGCCCCAGGGAGCATCGCCCAGGATGCCGAAGTTACCGTTGATCCGCGACGCCCAGGTAGTAGATACCGTAGGCGGCACGAATGCTGGTTTTGCCGGCCGCGCCCCACAAGCCGCCGGAGGGCGCATAGGCGATACCAAAACGAGGTCCAAAGTTGCTATACCGGGTTGGAGAGATGGTGCTCGGAACCCCGGATCCCCCGGAACAAGGTTGCCCAGCGGGGCGAGTTGGGAAACTTGACCGACTGCACTCCTGGAACGGGTGTGGTCAAGCGGCCATAGACATCGCTCCACGGCCTGGCGATGTCCCAACGGAGGCCATAGTTAATGGTCAAGTTGGGAGCTGCCTTCCAGGAGTCCTGGCCGAAAAAACCAGCGTATCGGGTCCGGTTATCCAGAAGCTGGATGGAGCATTGGACGAATTGGCCGGGAGCGCCGATAAAGTAATCGGAAACGTCCGCACCTGTCTCTTGCCCACTGAAAGCTGAAATATCCGTTAGGTCCGCAGGTGTTGCGAGCATTCAGCTGGTAGTAGCGGAATTCCCCGCCAAAGGTGATGGCGTGGTTGCCGACCGTCTTGCTCACCGTATCGCTTGCGGTGTAGTTGGTATCAGGCTGATAGAGATTCAACCAGTTGTTGCCGATGGTAAAGCTGTTGAAGAACAGGCTCGGCGCCGACGATGGGTATCCTGGCGGCCCGGTATTGACGATACCACCGGTGGCTGGATCGGTATTGTATCCGTATTGAGAGTAGGAGGAGATCGTCGAGCTTGAAGACGGCTGCGCGGTGTGCACGGCTGTGCGGAAAAACGAGATGCGCGCAACATTGACCGTGGTCGTACCGATGGTTTTGGTGTTGCTGGCCATGAAGAGCTGGTTGCGCGACGGCACACTGACGGGAAAACCCGGGAGATTTTCCTGGCTGAAGTATTGCTGGTTATAGACCGCGTTCATCGCGGTCGCATCGTCGTAGTGATAGTAGAAGGC
This sequence comes from uncultured Acidobacteriaceae bacterium, assembly GCA_963717225.1. Lineage (GTDB taxonomy): Bacteria > Acidobacteriota > Terriglobia > Terriglobales > Acidobacteriaceae > PALSA-350. The sequence continues at coordinate 164,112 of CAVQWB010000051.1, forward strand.
CCAATCCCCAGTCTTGTGATTGACGAAGTCGATGCGCTCGGCCATGTTGGTGTCGACGATGGATCCCTTGTGGCTGGAGTCATCGTAGTTGAAGCCGCCGGCCTGGTTTGCTTGCGGAATGAGCGGCAAGGTCAACTTGGAGACGGGGTCGATATAGGCGGAGATATTGTGGCCAGGCACCGAGTTGCCGTTGCTGTCGGTGGTCATCACCGGCGTGCCGAGTTGGTTATACAGGGTGGGGGTGCAAGCCGGAGGTTGGCACACCCCTCCCGCGCCGTTGATGGTCCCGCCACCGCGGCTCATCAGCGTTGCGGCCCAGGCGTCGCCCTGGACCGGAGTGTCCAGGATGCCATCCGAGAAGATGCCGTTGCGTTCGTCGTTGCTTAGAACCTGCACCACTCCCGTGCTTTGACCCGCCACCTGGCGGGTTTGCTGAAAGTCGGTGAAAGTGAACAGCTTGTCCTTCAAGATCGGACCACCCAGCACGCCGCCGTACTGATGACGCTTCAACTCAGCCTTGGTGCTGTCGAAGTAGTTGATCGCATCCAGCTTCTGGTTGCGGTAGAACTCGAAGAGCGTTCCGTGGAAGCTGTTGGTTCCGGACTTGGTCACGGTATTCATGACGGAGCCGGTAAACTTGCCGTACTCCGCGCTGAAGCTGTTGGTGATGAGGCGAAACTCAGCCACCGAGTCAGCGTCTGGAATCAGGCCGGCGCCCATATTCTTGGTTTCATTCACATCCGCACCGTTCACCAGGAAGGCGTTGGCAAACTCAGGCATACCGTCGGTGGAGACATTCCCTGACAGCTGTACAGGCCGGAAGCGGGTGAGCGATCGTTGTAGCCGCTGTTCGTATTCGCAGGCGCGACGCCTGGCTGAAGCGAGAGCAGATCGAGGTACGAGCGGCCGTTAAGCGGCATGGCCAGAATCTGCGAAGAGGTGATCGTCGTGCCCATCGACGTACTGGCAGTCTCGACCTGCAGGCTGCTCGCTTCGACGGAGACGGTCTGGGTCACGTTGCCGACTTGAAGAACGAAATCAAAGTTCAGCGCGTCGTTGACGTTGAGATCGATATTGTCAATGACTCCCTTCTGGAAACCCGCGTCCTCGGCGGTCAATTTGTAATTTCCGGGAGGCAAAGCAAGAATGCTGTACTGGCCCGACGCGTCCGATCGTGGCCGTGCGGGTATACCCGGTGCTGGTCTGAATGACGGTCACGGTCGCGTTGGGAAGCACCGCGCCGGATTTATCACGGACATAGCCGAGAATGGATCCGGTGACGTCAGCCCGCAGGTGCACTGCGCTGAACAACACGATCAAACAGAGACAAAAGGCCTTCAAATTCCGAATCGATTGCATTGCCTAACCTCACAGAGTCGAATGAGTCTGGGGGCCGAGGCGCGCTCGGGAGGCGCGCCATAATACTTTGTAAAGTTCCATAAGGATGTAGGAAGAACGCACCGAATGCAACTACTTTTTCATCGGGTTTTCAAAATAGCCAAGGACTACGGGTTGGCTCCCCGCGGCGTCCGCAGCCTTGCCAGGAGATGGCGGCTGGAAAAAAGCGACGCCTTGGTGAAGATAGTACTGGGGCGGACTGGCAGCATCCCGTCTGGAGAGCACTTTTCCGCAAGAAGACCTCGCATCACTTTGATGAGTAAGACTTTGCCGTCTTGAGCACAGGATTATAAGGAAATCTTAGTAAGTGGCAAGCTTGCGCCGTCGCTAGCCGGCCGTTAGCCTCCTGGAAACTGCCGTCGTGCGCCAGCCGCAAACCTAAAGGGCCAGCCTGTCTCCAACCGCCCCGGAGTAAACTGAAGTCGATATGGCGACCACGACCCATGTTCCCGTTGAGGTCTATCTGCGCTCCTCCTACGAGCCCGATGCGGAGTATGTGGATGGAGCAATCGAGGAACGACCCGTGGGAGAGAACGACCATTCCGCCTGGCAGGATGCTATCTGCTTCTGGTTCCGGCAACATGCACAAGCGTGGAACGTGCGCGTCAGAGCCGGAGTTGCGGGTGCAGGTGGCTGGGACACGCTTTCGCGTTCCCGATGTGACGGTGCTGGACCGCGACCAACCCATCGAGCAGATCGTCACCCAACCGCCGTTGGCCGTTTTTGAAGTTCTTTCGCCCGAAGACAGTTTGCAGCGTCTCAAGCGCAAGCTCGAAGACTATAGGTTGATGGGCATACCGGAAATCTGGGTGATCGATCCCCAGGACGCTACCTACTATCGATACGAGGATCGCCAGCTCCTGCGCAGAGATTCCTTCTCGTACGCCGTGAAGGGCATCGCCTTTGATATGAATCGGATCAAGGATCAGCTCGACTAGGTCACCGAACCGACAGGCCGGCAACAGGGGCGGCCCCTTCCGCAATACTGGTTGCGGAGTTCGCAGACATCAAGAGGGCGCGGCGTTCTTTCGTCACTTCCATCCCCATCTCTAGAATCGCGCGAACAGAATTGAACGATTCCTCAGAGAGCCGATCGGCGTCCAGGTCGTTAACGGCCTCGGTAAGAATCTTCAGCAGCTCGCGCCAGCTTTGGTCCAAGGGTGCCAGGGAATTCGCCTCTTGCACTTCACTTATCAACGCCACTACCCGGTTGCTGTATTGGTCCGCCTTATTCTTCTGCTGTCTTTGCATCCAACGCTTCAATTCCCAGATCCAGGAGCCGGCCATCAGTCCCACCGTTAAGATGAGGCCGACATAGTCCGCATGGGCCAGCAGGAAAGACGGTTTGTCTTTGTCATAGAAGCTGAGCGCTCCAGGATGCAAAGCGGGACCGAGGCCCAGTTGCGGCGCCGGGCGGTGGGTTTGCACCAGGAGCAGACGTATTTCCGTCATGCTCGCTGGAATCTCCTGCATGATCTCCTGGCGCCGTTCGATGAGGACTCCGGTGACGGCACGAACCGCTGCTGCGTTCGCGTCATCGCGAGCAAGGAGCGTGCGTTGTACCGCCACGGTGGAGACATCCTGCGCGGGAACGGGCGGATTTCCCAAATATGCCCCAACCGGGATCAGGGCAGCCTCGAACGCGGGGTACTTGATCTTCATGGCCGCGGCGTGCTCAATGGGAAGAAACCGGACCTTGCCGGATTGCACCAGTTGCTGGATGGAAGGATCGCCGATGGCGCGGACCCGGAAGATGGCGTCTGCGCCTCCATCCAGAAATGCATCTTCCGCAGCTTCATCGCTGGCGCCGACAAACTGAAAATCTGCCTGGTGAAGGCCAAAATGATCCGCCACATGGAGAAACGACTGAAATTGTCCGCCACTCTGTGCCAGTGCAATGCGCCGGCCTTGCAAATCGACCAGGCTCTGTACCGGCGAGTTCTTCGGTACCAGGAGCTGAAAGGTGTCGCTATATAACACAGCCAGGGCTCGAGCCCTGGCCCCTGATGGAATATCGGACTGCGCAGTGGCCAGTTCGGCGCGGCCGTCCTCGAGCATTTTCAGGTTCTCGACTGTACCGCCGGTCTGGAGAAGGGTAATGCGAATCCTGGGGTAGTGCCGCTCCACTACCGTCTTTAGCCCATTGCCCAGGATGTAACTTTCCCCACTCGATGCCCCGGCTGCCATGGTCAGATGTACCGTCCTGGATTGCTGCCACGAGGCAATCACCAGACCACCTATCAAAGCCAGGGTGAGGGCGGCCAGCGTATTGCGCAGAACCCGGTTGAAGTCGAGTTTGGCCATAACTCAGAATGCGGCTGCCATGGTTAATAGATCGTGAAGATGAACAGGCTCGTTAAAAGTCAGTAAAGTACGCCCGGTATCCTTGTTTTTGCGTGGGGCAGACTCTAGGATTCGTCTCGAACCCATCGCACTCTCCAAGCAAGAGACAAAAAACGCGTTTCGCGGAAAGTTGGACAAGAATGAGCCCTTCAGTCAAGGAAGAGCCGCTGCAGAATTCCATTGCGACCGTCGACGATGACCGGACCGGGATGAAGGTCGAAACCCTGAAGCAGGCGATCCTGGAAAATCTCCGCTACGTGTTGGGCAAAGATCCGGAATTCGCCACGGAGATGGACTATTTCATGGCCGTCGCCTATACGGTGCGGGATCGAATCCTGGCTCGCTGGCTGGCCACCAGGAGAAGCTACCTGGAGCACAATGTCCGCCTGGTTTGTTATCTTTCCGCCGAATTTCTTGTGGGTCCACACCTGGCAAATAATCTGCTCAACCTGGGAGCGGAGGACTCCTTCCGGCAGGCCATAAAGGAACTGGGCCGCGATCTGGACCGGATCATCGCGGAAGAAAGCGAGCCAGGACTCGGAAACGGGGGGCTCGGCCGTCTCGCGGCATGCTATCTGGACTCTTTGGCCACTTTGGGAGTTCCTGCCATCGGTCACGGTATTCGTTACGAATTTGGCATGTTCCACCAGGAGATTCATGACGGATGGCAGGTGGAGCTTACCGACTATTGGCTTCGTTACGGAAATCCGTGGGAAATCAGGCGGCCTCATTCGCAGGTCGATGTGATGTTTGGGGGGCACACGGAGTATTCGAACGATCCCCACGGTAATTTGAAGGTACGTTGGATCCCCGCTTCGGTGGTCAAAGGTATTCCCTATGACACACCGATTCTCGGATATGGCTCGGGCAGAGCCAACGATCTTAAATTATGGAAGTCAGAGTCCGGTGAGTCTTTCTATTTCGACAGATTTAATAGCGGCGACTATCAAGGCGCGGTAGCCTCGAAGAACTTTGCCGAGAATATTACCAAGGTCCTTTATCCGAATGACGACGAGATCCAGGGAAAACAACTGCGTTTGGAACAGCAATACTTTTTCGTCTCTTGTGCCTTGCAGGATATGGTCCGCATCCACCTGCGCGGCGGAAACGCGTTAGACAAGTTTCACGAAAAGTGGGCCATCCAGCTCAATGACACGCATCCCTCGATTGGTGTTGCCGAGCTGATGCGTTTGCTCATGGACGAACACGAGTTGGGGTGGGACCAGGCCTGGGACATCACTTCGCAAACCTTCAATTACACCAATCACACACTTCTGCCGGAAGCGCTGGAGCGCTGGCCACTTCCGTTATTCGCCGGGTTGCTGCCCCGCCACCTCGAGATCATCTATGAGATCAATAGCCGGTTCCTGAAGGCGGTGCGCGAACAATTCCCGGGCGATGAGGCAAGAGTGGTTCGCATGTCCATCATTGATGAGACTGGGAGCAAGTTTGTCCGTATGGCGCACCTCGCCTGCGTGGGAAGCAAGCACATCAATGGTGTCGCTGAATTGCACACGCAACTGTTGAAGACCGAATTGCTGCGCGATTTTCACGATATGTGGCCCGGAAAATTCATCAACGTAACCAATGGCGTAACGCCGCGCCGCTGGCTAGCCGTGAGTAATCCCGAGCAATCAATATTGATGACGAGCAAAATTGGAAATGAGTGGATCAGCAATCTCGACCAGCTGAGGCAGCTGGAAACGTACGCGGAGGACCCCGCTTTCCGCGGTGAGTGGCGGAAGGTCCAGTATGACGTCAAGGCGAGACTCGCGCAGTACATCCTCGAGGATACCGGCCACTCGGTAGATCCCAGTTCGATGTTCGATGTGCAGGTGAAGCGCATCCACGAGTACAAGCGCCAACATCTGAATGTGCTTTATATCCTGACCCTTTATCTTCGCCTCAAGAAAAACCCCACGCTGGAGATGACACACCGGACCTTTCTCTTTGGCGGTAAGGCCGCTGCCGGTTACATGATGGCCAAGCTGATCATCAAACTCATTAATTCCGTTGGCGAAGTGATCAACCAGGATCCAGAGGTGAGGCACCGCATCAAGGTATTGTTTCTGCCTGACTATAACGTCACATTTGGCCAGAAGGTCTATCCTGCGGCGGACCTCAGCGAGCAGATTTCGACGGCAGGCAAAGAGGCTTCGGGAACGGGAAATATGAAATTCGCCATGAACGGGGCGCTTACCATCGGGACCCTGGACGGCGCGAATATCGAAATCAGAGATGCCGTAGGGCACGAGAATTTCTTTTTATTCGGCCTTACGGCCGGGCAGGTGCTCGCCGTCAAGAATGCGGGCTATCATCCGCGCACCATCTACGAGACCAATCCCATGCTCCGCGAAGTGATAGACAGTATCGCAAGCGGCCAATTTTCGCGTGGGGACCGCAACCTGTTCCGTCCCCTGGTCGACGGACTGCTCAACAGCGACCCCTACCTTCTATTTGCCGACTATCAGTCCTACGTCGACTGCCAGGATCAAGTCTCATCCACATTTCTCGATCAGGATAAGTGGTCGAAGATGTCAATCTACAATGCGGCGCGGATGGGAAGATTCTCGTCCGATCGGGCGATTCAGGAGTATTGCAAGAACATCTGGGACGTGAACGGTCTCTAGACCGGGCCGGGAACCAGGTAGAGCTGTCTCAATATCGGGAGGACGGCTGTTCCCGCCCACGGATGAATGTCTCCGGCGTGCCATCGGCCGGGTTCACAAAGATGATGTCCTTAGGGTCCCGTCTCGGCGTGTCGATAGCGAGAAAGACCACTGGCGTTTCAAGGATGCTGGGCAGGGCATGGACGACACGGCGTTTGAAGAAGAGTAAATCGCCTGGGACAAACTCTGCTCCGTTTGAGGGGTCTCCCATCCAGAATGTGCCTCTTCCCGATAACACATACAGATATTCGTCGGATCCCTCGTGATAATGCGCCGGCGTCTCCCGGTAGACCCTAAATACACGCGAGCTGGCGGCCATTTCGTCAGTCAGGTAGGTATCCAGCAACATAGTCTCCGCAGTGTCTGGAAAGGACTTTGCGACCTGGTTCAGATTGAAACGCTGGAAGCTGCTTTTTTCCGCCATGAGGATTCTCCGCCTCTCAAGGCCATGATACTGCCGGCTGCATGCGTCTGGTTCACTGCAGATTTGTTCATTAGCTTTTTCGATCGGCTGACTTGGGACAGCACTTGCTGGCAAGAGACCATTCAAGAAGTTGGAGTTTGGGGCATTTTCACCAGGGCTAAAGCCGCATTTCTCACGGACACCTGGGTAAACAAATAAACGAATCGCTGCCAGTAGTGAGATCTCTATGCGTAACGAGTGACGGGTGCCCCATATCTGCCCGGTTTTGGCAGATGTGGGATTCCACGGCTGTCCACCGATCACTCTCTACCAGCAACAGATCTTGTCCATGGCCATCTACGCCCTGCACAGCCAGGGGTTGAGGTTTGTGGAATCCCACATCTGCCAAAACCGGGCAGATATGGGGCACCCGGGCTTTGTCGCAGACCGGGCTGTGAGAAATCCAGGCTAAAGCCCGGTAGTTGCAAGATAAAGCGTTCTCGCGGGTTTGACCCTGGACTGAAGTCCAGGGCTTCCCCGGACTGAAACAGGCTGCAGAAAAACTCATGTTTTGTTGTATCAGGGCACGACTTTAGTCGTGCCGTAAGCGATTGAAAATACGCTGGGCTTTAGCCCCTGAGGTACAGCTTTCCTAACCAACGGCGAGTTTTTCCCCGGACTGGAAGTCCAGGGCTGGCACGGATGATCCTAAGATGGTCGCGCCCTCTGCTACCTCGGCGGGGCTGCGGGCGCTGCGGGGGAGCCGGCCTGGCGGGTGAGTTTGCCGGGTTGGCCACTGCGTTGGCGTTGCCCGGGCCCCCAACCTGCTGCACGACTGGCAGCCTTTGGTCGACCGGCGGTAAAGGAGGAAAGGGTGCGTGTGGCTCCGACTGGTACCAATAGGCCACCGAGTAGAAATTGTCTGAGCGATGATTGGCGTTTCCATGCTCGATGGTGGCCTTGAAAGATCTTCTGAAAGGTATGGGAGCGTCCAGATGAAAACGGTAGACGCTCGACCGGCTGCCCGCCAATTCCGGGCCCACGACCGGCGCGCCATAGAGCTGATAGGAGAATGGCTTGCCTCCGAAATCCCACGCGCCCAGAAAATAATCTTCCGACCCGGTGCCCGCAATGGCAGGGGTCGCGTCATCATCGACGAAGAACATGTCATCCCCCTCGCCCCACCAACCATCCTGGTTCTGCATCACGGACATAGTGACGCCTACAAACTGCCCGCTCCCCCTCGCTTCCATCCAGACGTAATTGTCCTGGCCGTTCAGGTTTCGCTTGTCATCGACCAACGGATCGCCATTGGTTGTCCAGTTGTTTGTCCACCCATGATTGGGCTGGGCCTGGCGATACTGGGCATGGAAATACAACGTTCCGGCGGGTAGCGGACGGGAGTCGGTCTGGTAGTCAATGTTGTAATAAAGACTACCGATGGGCTGCTTGCCCTCATTGGTTACCGTAACCCGGGCATGCCGCTGGAAGGGCATGGGGAAAAAGCTGTTGAGACTATTTTCGCTGCCGACAGACAGCAGTTCGGACTGCCAGGAATAGTAATCCCCCAAGCCTAGCCCGAAGAAGTCGCCGATCGGCGCTTCCACACTGGGGGTGGCCTCACCGTCCCAATAGATGCGCAGCACAATCCGTTTGAGATGGTAGGGCTCGTCGCTCGAGATGGTGAACCAGAGATGCGAAATGTTGCCCGGGCCGTCAGTGTCCAACAGGGTGAGCGACGCACCTGGCTCGACCCTGCGGGCATCGGCATTCGCCCCGGTTGGGTCGGAACTCGAAGCGCGGTGCGAAGTATAGGTTTGCAGGCGAGTAAGATCCGGTTGCCACCCGGCGTTCTGATCTTGAGCAGCGAGCGAAACACTCGTTGCCAGGAATACCAACCCGAAAAATCGCCTCACTATAGACCCCTCATCCCGAAAGACAGATTATAACGGGCCGCCAACGCTCAGCTTCCCAAGGCAATAATGTGTTGCAGGATAACTTCTCGCGTACGCGCGTCGGCGCTGTTGGTGCGAAAAGCTCTCGCATTCTTCTCAAAGCGCAGATTTCTTACTTCTTCAATTTTTCTCAGGATGGTCAGCTTCCCGTCGCGCTCGAGAGCTGCATCGACTGCGCCGGGTTTGCCGGCAAACAGGCTGTAAGCAGGGGTTCCGATGATGGCGGCTTCGCGGGCCATGGTGCCCCCTCCGCTCAATACCGCGTCGGAATGGGCCATCAAGCTGAGCGCGTCAACGGCTTTGTCGGAAACCTGAAAAGGGGCTGACCGCATGCCATAGGAACACCTCAACTCTTCGCCCTGTTTATGGGTACGAGGAAGCACGATGACTTGGGAGTCCTGGTCTCCGCGTAGACGCTCAACCAGCGCCCGGAACAGAACCTCGGAAAAAGGGTCCTGATAATGAGCCCAGGTAGCAGGAGGGCGGACGGTGATAATCAGCCGGCCGGGATCCAGTTTCAGCTCCTCCATCACGCCGGGCGAGTTGTGCCAGCCGCTCAGATACACGTTTTCCTTGAAGCCTGGATAACGAATCACCTTACCCATGTTTACGTGTTGGCGCTCGAGCGTCAGGGCGGGTATCGTCTCCGGCAAGAGCAGTTTCGTCGCCATTTTCGAGAAAAGTTCCGAATACACGAACTCGTAGTCGTAAATGGTCATGACCGGAATGCCCAACAGCCATGCGGCAAGCACCTGTGCACGGGAACCGTGGTTCACGGCGATAGCAGGACGGATTTTGTGACCATACCAGGCCAGCCGCAAGGCCCGGATGACAGTAGCCATTGCCCGGGTGAGGAAGAAGTGAGGTGTCCGGTGCCGGCCAATGACCATATAGTCCAGGCCGTGGGAGCGAGCAATCTCTTCTACCTGGCCGAAGCGTCTGGCGGTGAGCTCCACGGCATAGCCGGCTTCTTCGAGTCTCCTGATGATAGGAGGGAAGAAGTGAGCGTGGGGCGAGTTATCCAGGTCGATCCAAATGCGCATATTGCTTCCCGCCAGCATCATAATCCAACTGGAGTGACAAAGCTCCAGTTTGAGTGCAGCAGCCGGGCAAGGGCTCGCAGCATCCAGGCCTGGCCCCAACGCATGTAAGGGGTGCGGTTGGTCCACAGGCGATGGCGCTGGTAGTAAAAGGAGCCGTCGGCGGCGGCCATGTTTCTCATTGTCCAATGGAAGGTTTTCCAGGCAAATGGAAGGGCTGTCGGATCGATAGAAGAAAACGCGACGAAGTGCAGGATTGCCTGAGAACAGGCATGAATATCGATGGGGAAAAGCCGGTTGTGGAAGTACTTGGGCGCTCCGTCGTCGGTAAAGAACGTGCTTTGGTAGTAACGGTGCCCCAGAAGCATGGCATCTTCAAAAACCGGGTCCCCGGTGATGTGCTGATAATCAAGCAGCGCGCAGACGTTGTACGAGGTATGAAAATTGTCGATCCAACGTTGCCTCCGCAGTTGCCCGTAATGCCATCCGCCGTTTTCGAGCTGGCCTCTTTTCAGGAAAGCCATGGCCTTGCGGGCCAGGGAAAGGTAAGTGTCGTTGCCACACAGCCTGCCTATCCGCGCGAGAAAAACACCAGTCAAGGCACTGCTGTTGTAAATCAACGTTTTGTCGTTCGGCGTGTAGCTGAAGCAAACTTCATCGGCGGACTCGAAGGAGCGATGTAAACGCGTGGCCATGAAGTGGGCGGCCGATTCGCCGATCTGCCGTGCCTCGGCGTCGCCAAAGACTTCGCTCATTTCGAGCATTGCGGTCGCGCAGAAATAGGAGGCGATGCAGTTAGGGGAGAAGGCCGGGAGGCGAGAACCGCGCAGCGAGAGATAATCCCAGTCGTATCCCCAGCAGTAGTCGGCTTCATGCGGCGAACGAAGCCGAATCAGCTCGTTCTTGAGCCAAATTGCCTCAGCCGAGACATCGCAGCCCGATCGCGCAAGGTCGCAATACGCCGAAAGACAAAGACCCAGGGCCTTGGGATTACGACTTGGAGGAACCTTGAGGACCTGGCGAAGCCGCAGACCGGCAAAGCGCTTGCCCGCCTGGATAAGAAGGATGCCCGGCAAAGGTTTCCGTGCCCAGTAGCCGAAAAACGACCCGCTTAGATAGGGCGAGTTGAGCAGGTCAAACGGCTCGAATCCTTTGAATTGCCTGCTCTCGATCCAGGTACGCACGGCTTGGATCGCCGCCTGGACCGGTTCCTCTATCACAGAGGCACGCGCTCCGCGGCACATGCCCCATCCCGGTGCCAAACCTCCTTGAGGATACCCACGATCCTCGGAGCCGTCCGCCCATCCCACAGTGGGGGGCGGAGAGGAGCAGATCTGTCTTGGCGGTGCGGTGCGCCTTCGAGCACTTCCAGGGCGTTAAGCAGCAAGTGTTGGGGGTCGCAACCGATCACTCTGTTGGTGCCCATGGAGATGGTGACTGGGCGTTCCGTGTTGTCGCGATAGGTGAGGCATGGCACCCCGAGGTAGGTCGTCTCTTCCTGCACGCCACCTGAATCCGTAATGACCATAACCGCGTGCTGCATAAGGTCCAGAAAATCCAGGTAGGAAGCCGGGGGCATCATGCAAAGACCGGGTCCGGGGAGTGGGCCGCCGTGCCAGGTTCGGGCAGTCGTCAGTCCAGCCGCGTCAATATTGCGGGCAGTTCGTGGATGGGCCGGAAAAACCACAGGAAGGCGCTGGGCTATCTCGGCGATGGCTTCAAGCGTGCGCCGCAGCTGATCTTCGTTGTCCACGTTGGAAGGACGATGCAGCGTGAGCACGGCGTAAGGTTTCTCGTCCAGCCCCAACTCGGACCGCAAGCAAGAGAGCCGGGTCATCTTGAGAGCCCTTACCAGGGAATCGATCATGAGATTGCCAACGAAGAAAACCTTGCCTGGCGCTACCCCTTCGTCGGCAAGATTCCGATTGGCGCTTTCCTCGGTGGTAAAAAGCAGGTCTGCGAGAGCATCGGTCAGGATGCGGTTAAGCTCCTCCGGCATGGTCCGGTCAAAGCTGCGCATTCCCGCCTCGACGTGGACTACGGGAATCCTCTCTTTTGCCGCGACCAGCGCACAGGCCATGGTCGAGTTCACATCGCCGGCAACCACTACCATGTCTGGGCGGTCCTGCTGTACCAGCTCGCCAAACCTGCGGATAATCTCTGCCGTCTGCGCGTAATGCGGGCCTGAGCCGACGTCGAGGTTGTAGTCCGGAGGCGGCACGCCCAATTGATCGAAGAAAACCTGAGACATGGAGTAGTCGTAATGCTGGCCGGTGTGGACCAGAATCGCCTCCATCTCCTCATGCCGGCGCAACTCCGCCAACAGCGGGGCCACCTTCATCATGTTGGGGCGTGCGCCGACGATGCTCATGACTCTCAAGCGGTTGTTGCCCATCCTATCCTTTTTGGCTCTTGCCAAAGGATATAGCACAGGCGAAACGCTTGAGCACTCCATCTGGGCCATGGTGATCTGTTCTAATAACTCCACCTGGTATCGGCGATGTGCGGAATTTCCGGCGTACTGGCGTTCGAGAACAGCAACTTCGAGGTGACGGAGCAGTACCTCGCCCGGATGCGGGATACCATGGTCCATCGTGGACCTGATGGCGCAGGTTCATGGATTGCGCCCAACCGCCGGGTGGGTTTGGCACACCGGCGGCTGTCCATCATCGACCTTTCGCCTGCCGCTTCCCAGCCCATGAGCAACGGCGATGGCTGGTTGCAGATCGTCTTTAACGGTGAGATTTATAACCACGCGGAGATCCGGCGCGAGCTTGAAGAACTGGGGCGCCGCCGCTGGAGAACGGATCACTCGGACACCGAGGTTATCCTGCATGCCTTTGAAGAATGGGGCATCGATTGTCTGCAGAGATTTCGCGGTATGTTTGCGATTGCGCTGTGGGATGCTAAGGCGCGCCGCCTGTGGCTCATTCGCGACCGCATCGGTATCAAGCCGCTCTATTACAGCATCCATCACGGACGGCTCACTTTCGCATCGGAAATAAAAGCGCTTCTTCAGGATCCAGGTCAGGCTCGTGCGGTCAATGAAGAAGCGCTCTTTCACTATCTTTCCTTCTTGACCACCCCTGCACCCAACACGCTATTTGAAGGGATTCAGAAGCTACCGCCCGGCTCATACCTGACCATCGATGCGGATGGGCAACGCCACCAGGAGCGATATTGGGATGTTCTTGAGCACACCACTCCGCTGACCGGCATCCGAGAAGAGGAGATTGCCGAGCGCTTGCTTGCTGAACTGCGCACCAGCGTGGCATTGCGTACTGTGAGTGACGTGCCCGTGGGTGTGTTTTTATCTGGTGGAATCGACTCCAGCACCAATGCGGCGCTTTTTTCTAAGTGCGCGACGGAGAGGGTGAAAACATTTTCGGTTGGCTACGATAAGAACTATCGCGGCTGCCAAAGTGAGCTACCGCTAGCCAGCCAGATGGCGAGTCGCATCGGAGCGGCCCACCATGAGCGGGTCCTCACCCAGCAGGACTTTCTCGACTTCTTGCCGCGTATGATTCATCTCCAGGATGAACCGATTGCCGATCCGGTCTGCATGCCCGTTTTTTTCCTCTCCCAGCTGGCACGCGATAACGGTATTGTGGTAGCCCAGGCAGGAGAAGGGTCAGACGAGCTCTTTTGGGGCTATGAGCACTGGAAACAAATCCTGAATCTGATTCGATGGAATGAATATCCAGTGCCGCACGCCGCCAGGAAGCTGGGGTTGCTTGCGCTGACTATGCTGGGCAAGTCCCGTGGACCGGCGTATGAACTTCTGTGGCGAGCCAGCACGGGGTTACCGGTTTTCTGGGGCGGCGCGTATGCCTTTTCGCAGCGCGCCAAACTGGATGTGCTTTCACCTCGCCTGCGACGCCGCTTTCGCGGCGAGAGTTCCTGGCAGGCGATAGAGCCCATCCATGAACGCTTTATGAGGAATGCCTGGGAAAAAACTCCGGTCAAGTGGATGACCTACCTCGATCTCAATCTGCGCCTGCCGGAGTTGCTTCTGATGCGGCTCGACAAAATGGGGATGGGGGCAAGCCTCGAAACCCGAGTTCCCTTTCTCGACCACAAATTCGTTCAGCTGGCGATGAGTATTCCGGAACGCGTGATTACGCGGGGACGCGAATCAAAGCACATCCTGAAGAAGGCGGTCAGGGGGCTCATTCCCGATGAAATTATCGACCGGCGCAAGCAGGGCTTTGGCGTGCCGATTCAGGAATGGTTCCTTGGCCAATCCGGAGATTTCGCCCGGCGAGAACTGTCGGACTTCTGTGACAAGACTGACTTCCTCGATCGCTCTGCCGTGATAAACCTGATTCAGTCAGGCCGGGGACGCGATGCCTGGTTCCTGCTGAACTTCGCTTTGTGGTGGAAGGAATTTATCGAGGGAGATGGTCCTGGGTCCGCGAATCACATGGAATCGATGGCCGCCTTACGATAGGTTCTCAACGGGGTATGGTGTAAGTGATGCCTGACGCTGCAGAGCTAGCCCAATCTCACTGGAATGAGACACCTCTGTTTCTGACCGAGGAGGAGCGCTACTCTACCTATCCCTGGCTTTACGAGGCCGCGGAGTTTCGCGAGCATAGGAAAGAAAAAGTCCTCGAAATCGGATGCGGAACGGGAAGCGATCTATTGCAATTCGCAAAGCATGGGGCGCTGGCTACCGGAATAGATTTGACGACGAAGCATGTAGAACTGGCGCGCAAGCGCGTCGGCGATCTCGCAGTTGTTCATGAGGCGGACGCGCGCCATCTTCCATTTGAGGATGGAAGCTTTGACTATGTTTACTCGCACGGGGTTCTCCATCACTCCGATGAGCCGGAGAAGATCGTTCGCGAGATGTTCCGCGTTCTTCGCCCGGGCGGCAGGATCAATGTCCATGTCTATGCCTTGTGGTCCTATTTCACACTGTGGGCGTTTTCTCAGGTATGGGCGAAATGGAAACGACACATCGAGAACAGTGAGGCGCCGGTGCAAATCGATCTCTATACCGGACGGAACTCTGAAGCGGCTCTTCGGTCCCGCATATTTCCATAGAAAAATACGAGTGCCGGCCACTCAAGTTTCTGGCCCCGTGGTTTGGTTGGTTCTTGGTAGTCAAGGGCCAAAAGACTTAGTTCATGGTCACGACAAAGCAACCTGCCTACGGCATCTGGCTCTGCACAAGAGACGCGTTGCTGCTGCTTTCATTGTTGCTGACCCTCTGCCTGGCGACACTCACACTTTGGATCCCGCCTACTGGCCTGTCGCTCTCTTCGAGATTTCCATTTTTCTCATCGCGGGAATAGCCATGCTCCTTGGAAGGGTACCTGCGCGTGGAACATGCTTTCCCTTGTTCACATTGAGCTTCATCGTGTTGTGGGGATGCTTTCAACTCATCGCTGGCTTTACCATTGACCGTTTCGCGACCGAGCGTGCAACTCTGCAGTGGATGACCTGGGCTGCGGTCTACTACATCGGTGTATCTACCCTGAAGGATGAGAGCTGGGCAAGCTATTGCGAACGGGTATCGTGTGGTTTGGCTTTGCAGTTTCGGTTGAAGCGATTCTTCAGGCATTTCTGTCTCCGGGAAAAGTGTTCGGCTTATTTCCTACCGGCTACCATGATTTCGTGATGGGGCCGATTGTCTATCACACTCACTTTGCGGCCTTCGTGGAGACAATTCTCCCCCTTGCTCTCTTTCTCGCACTCCGCGAAGCCAGGGAATCGTATACCTTCCTGGGGATTTCGGCGGTGCTGCTTACTGCCGTAGTCGTCAGCGCTTCACGCGCAGGCCTTCTGATCGGCTTCGCTGAGGTTGTTGGCGTTTTGCTTCTGTCGCATTTGCGGAAGGCAACGTTGGCCGGAGAGTCCGGTTTGCAGCGCTGGCGTTAACAGGCGCTACTGGCGTTTTGACGTTGATTGTGGGATTTGCAACCGCGTCGGCGCGATTTTCTTCGGAGCCCTTGACCGCAGGGCGCGTTCAGTTCGCCGTTTCCACGTTGCACATGATAGCAGCGCATCCCTGGATTGGCTGGGGGCTCGGGTGTTGGCCCGCAGTATATCCCGCCTTTGCCACATTGGACCCCGGCGCCATCGTCAACCAGGCCCATTGCGACTGGTTGCAGTGGACTGCGGAAGGGGGGGTGCCGGTTGGGCTCGCCATGCTTTCTCTCGCCCTTTGGGCGATACGGCCAGCCCTTCGATCAATATGGGGAATTGGCGTGATGGCTGTCCTGATTCATGCGGCGTTCGACTACCCGTTTTCGCGTCCGG
This sequence comes from uncultured Acidobacteriaceae bacterium, assembly GCA_963717225.1. Lineage (GTDB taxonomy): Bacteria > Acidobacteriota > Terriglobia > Terriglobales > Acidobacteriaceae > PALSA-350. Next base: position 180,187 of record CAVQWB010000051.1, read on the forward strand.
CGGTTGGCGCGTGGCCGATTCTGGTTCTCTCCCTGGCGGCAACCACTCAACCAACGGAAAAATCACACCGCGACTAGTGTAGTGGGTCACTCATAGAGGCGATTCATGTAGGCGCGGACGCGGGGCTTGGATTTGGTGTAGGCGGCAGTGTCGGGATTGCGACCGACAGCTTCCGCGGCGCGGCGGTCATTCATGGTTCCGGACAGGACCAGGTGAGCAAAGGCCATTTCCTGATCGGTGATGGGATCGCTGACAGTATTTTTGGGCATAGGTAGTCGTTCCTCGGTTTGCTGAAGGTTGGGAGTTGCACAAGGCTGGTGTGGGTGATTTTGTGACAGGGATAGAATGTGGTACCGGATAGCGGTGAAGCTATCCTTCGCTCGCGCTGAAGGCCGAAAACAACCGGCAACTGCCGGCTAAGGCGCGGTTGCGTGAGAGGCCGCTGCCTGCCGATGATAGTGGTTCCGGAGTGATCTTATTCCGGGCTCACGGTCGATGACTTACCGCCGCCTAAGCCCAGGGCAACCCCGACAACAGCCCCGGCTGCTACACCCACAATCAGCAGGATCTTGGCGGTATCGCTGTGTTGCGGTAGGGGAGGAGGCTGCGCGGTGGTTGTTGTCGGCTCCGGCGGGGCAGTGGCTTCCGGAGTGGCGCCGACCTCCGGCCCCGCACCATTGGAAGGAGGGATCTCACCGGATGGAGTGGGCGGGGCTGCTGGGGGAGTGCTTGCTCCTGGCGTGCCTGGCGCCGGGTTTGTAGGAGTCTCTCCGCGTATTTCGCTTAGCGGCATCTGATGAATGTCAGAGACTGACATTACTTTGGAGGCCCCCGGCGCGGCCGCTGTGTCGTAAGTGCTACCTGTGACCTCTACGGACGCACCCACCAGATCATCGAGCCCGGACCCCTGGAGTTCGTAGGTTACGTTCGTCGCCATGTCGGTGAGCAGAAAGTGCCCATAACGCCCCGGATGGTCCTTGCGGAGAATGCCATGCAGTGTAAGTTGCACGCCTGCCGGGGGTGGGGCTTGCTCCCCAGCCGGGGGGGTTGAATTCTGCTGCGGTGGGGTCGGGGTGGAGTTTTGCTGCGAAACCTGTACCGCAAAACTCAGGGCCTTTCCCGGCTCTAGTCGAGCGACAAGGATCCCGGCCGGATTACGAACCTCGGCGGCTCCGCCCTGCGCAGCTACCTTGAGATGAGACTTGTCTTGCACATCCACAAAGACCGCACCTTCCGGAGACGAGGAAGATATTTGCAGCCCGTCCGCAACCAGTGGATGGTGACCCCGCTGCACTGCCGCCCCATGTTCAAGAACGCCATAATCACGGAATACTGTGGCCGTCGACCCCGGCTGCAGGAGTAAATTCGAACCTCCCCGAAACATCAGATCGGAAGTCGCGTCGCCGGCCCGTACGACGTTTCCCTGGAACAGGGTCGAGTTGCCACGGACGGCGGCTCCATCGACCTGTACCGTTCCACTGGTCACGACAAAGCCGATGCTTGATGGCGACGCAGCCATGCTCACCAGGCAGCCGCAGGTGACTAGCGAGATCGCGGACTGTAGCTTGACGAGCATGGGTACCTCTTGGGAGCATCTGACCGGCCAATTTTATCCTCTGGGTGGCAGAACCGCAACGAATTATGCTGCCCCGGCTCAGGACATAAACGGCTCGTACAACTCAACGCGACATCAAAATGGGCTAAGAAGTATATCCAGGTGAGGCGCCGGTCCCGGTACTGGTGAACGGCGGCAAAGATAGGCTATACCAGGTAGGTTCTTTATGTCAGAAAGGGATGCGCGAACCCCATACCTCGCGGAGAATCTATGGGGATACGGGAAGCGGCTTCGGTTTGTAGACGGCGCTATTCGGCGGGAGTTTCCCGGGAAGGAGCGGTGCGAACTTAGAATTCTGGATATTGGAGGCGGGAATGGGTCGCAACTCGCGATTCCTCTGGCAGACGGCGGATATCAGGTCACGGCAATTGATCCGCACCAGCCATCGATCCAACGTGGCCGGATGTCGGCACCCGCTGTCAGGTTTCACCACGGGTCAGTGGGCGAACTCCCTTTGACCAAATTTGATTGTGTCATCATCTCCGAAGTCCTTGAGCATCTCGATGTTCCCGAGATCCTGCTCAGCATGGCGCTGCCCTTTCTGGCGGACACCGGGGTACTCATTATCACCGTTCCAAACGGCTATGGAGAGTTTGAGTTGGATCGACGGTCATATCAGGCACTCCATGCCGACAAGATGGTCGGGTGGCTGCGCTCAGTGTTTAAGAACGCACAATGTGCGGGAGGTGTTGCCGGGTCAGACGACGAGAGCCCTCACGTACAGCGGTTCACTCTTTCAAGGTTACGTAGAATGTTTGAACGGAATAACTTGATGCTGGTGGAAGCTCGCGGGACCTCCGTTGTTTCGGGTCCGTTCATAGCGCATCTATTTGGCAAATTTGAGATGTTTATCCGCATGAATGCGTCCATAGCGGACCATCTCCCGTTGCCGTTTGTTGCCGGATGGATGTTCTGCTTGAGGTTCGCTCGTTAGCTCGCTGTTTCGTAAGTGAAGCGCTGCAACGTCTGAGCACCCGTGCGGGCATCCCGGGCGAAGCGACTTCTCAGGGGATCTGATAGCATTTGCTCGTAGTTGCCCGCAAGCAAATCGAATTCAGCGTCTGGGTTCTCCATCTTATTTCTTAAAGCAGGAGCCCACCGTCGAGCCCTTATGCGACGTGACGATAACTTGCTCGCCGCCAATCTCAAGGTTTCTGCTTCTGGTCGAATCGACGATATACAGGGGGCCGGCCTTTGACTTCCTCGAATACCTTGGCGACGTACTCTCCAACCATTCCCATGCCAATCAGATTAAAGCTTCCTATAAGACATAAATTAAACATAATCGAGGTCCAGCCGCGAACAACATAATAGTGTAAGAGCAAACTACCAACCGCATAGATGCCGATGCCGGTAGCTGCCGCCGCCGCGATGATCCCCAAGCCGAACACGACTCACAGGGGCGTCGGCGAAAACGACAACGCGCCTGTCCAACCGAGCCAGAGCATACGCCCAAGACCATACTTTGTTTTACCAGCCACGCGCGATGGGCGTTTGAAGCGAACGGCCGTTCGTGGGAAGCCAACCCATGCATCCCTCGGATGAAACGGTGAGTCTCTCTCATCGATTGCAGGGCGTGCAGGCAAGAAGCCAAGAAGCGGAGATCAACCGGAAATCACCCGTATCCGGAGGTAGTTCCCTGCATCCGCTGCAGACGCAACAGTCGATAGTAAAGCCACGCGGTACTGCGTTTTGCGGTGCTTTCACCGGTACGGGATTCGCGCTGCGCATACACAACGTCGAACCCTCGCTGGTACTCTGCAATCGTCTGGAGAATGACCTCCGTGGGTCCTGAAAATCAGCATCCATCAGTACTGTGGCATCACCGCGAACATAGTCCATCCCAGCAGTCGAAGCTGCTTGGTGGCCGAAATTCCGGGAGAGAGAAAGCAACCTAACTTTTGGATCGCACGCCGCCCATTCCTGCAGCTTTTTCAAGGTTCCATCATGGCTTCCATCATTAACTAGAACCCATTCGGCGGGGCAAGGCAGACACGGAGAAACTCAGACAGGCGTTTTCTCAAGTGAGGGATTACGGCCTCTTCATTGTAAAGAGGGACTACGAGCGAAAGGAGCCGCGGAGCTGGTCTCGATTCACTTCTAATCCGGAACTCAATCGCCACGCCGAATTCATCGCAAATTGCCTTCTTAGGCGATTCTCTAGTAGAACTGCGACCCTATCAAGCAGGTTCTTCCTGAATAGCGGGTGTTCGTTCGATGTCAATAGAAAACGCTCTGCACAACTTCATTGAAGAGTATAGGAGCGTCAAGCAAAGGAACGTAAGGAGATAGGGAGGCCTGGGAATCACCAGGATTGCACTCATCGCACTCAGCCCAATAGCCAGAACAAACGCAGCGTCCAGCCAAAGAGCATCTTTTTCGGCAAAAAGAACCCGTCTCGCGGGGAAAAGCAAGATCAATGCCAAGAGGGCAACAAATCCCGTTTTGGCCGCCAGGTTCTCGATCAGCAACAGAGGTCTGTGCCTCGCCAGGTTCAACATCTCACGCCTCAAAATGAGCTCATATTTGACGGATGTATATGGCGCTGTCGGATCTATCGAGCGAACCTTATCAATAGCGACTGCATCGTTATATTCCGGCACTTCAGAATTCGGAATAAATCCCAAGCCGATATACATAGAATGCCATAGCGGATGGCTGTTGACAGCAGTTGCATCTTCACCAAAGCGCGCGAGCGTGGCATCGCGGCGAGTGATCAGGTACCGCTCAAATATCATAGACGGAACACACGCAAGTACTACGAGCAGGCACGATAAAACCATTTGTTGAACCCGGCATCGGCCAGTGAATAATGTAATAAGGAATACCAAGCAAATGAGTGTTGCACCGCTCCGCACCAGAGAACACCATGAGCAACAAAACGCAAGCAGAACCGCACTCACAATTAGCCCGAGGGACTTGCGGTTAAGCGCGAAAGCCAGGACCCATGGGATCCCCGCTATTAGCGGAGAGATCTGGAAGATGTAGACATCGGCTACCTTCGCCTCCGCAAGCCCGAGGCAAAGAAATACACAGACTCCTGCCCAACGCAGTCGTAGATCGGGATACGCAGTGCGAAAAGCCAGCGTAACCGATGAGAATTCCTAAAGAGACAACTGCAAATACTGTCAGGTCAAACGCATCCGCAAGAGACATTCCCGTCAAATGCGAAATAGTCGGAATAAGCTGCGCAATCCCGGGGTCATCACTTTTTCCAGCCTGGATGAAATTGTGCCCGTTGAACGCTACGGTGGTGGTCCCAGTGCAGTTGTAGCCACGCGCCGCCTGCAAAATTTCAACATAGCGGCTCGTCATCAGCCTAAAGTGAGTCGGTGCTCTCTGTCGCATAAGGTTGGCATCGCTCTCGTATACCTGATTTGATAGCTGCAGGTCTGCCGGTCGAGTACGACGCTGGCCGATTCCCGTTCGAGCACCAAGCCGTGGAACTCACTATAAGGATCTGGACAGCAAGGGACAACTTGGCTATGGTTCGGGGCTTCCCTAACGGTTCGCAACTCAATCCTATATTGCCCAGCTTTCATAAACTCTGCCGCCGGTGAATCGTAAGTCTACCCACTTGAATTCCAATACGCCAGCCTTGGCGAAGCCGCGCTTGCGAGTTTGGTTGCGCACGTGGGGGAACCTTCCATCGATTTCCGAGTCCACCATTTTTCCCTTCGGGAGGTAATCCGTTCGTTGCAGCGCAGCATGCTTTAAGTTATGAATCAGGCCCCCGTTGAAATGGTTAGGTTGAGAACCATTTTTCAGCTTAGACCGACCTGACAAGACCTCATGTGGATGGGTCGGAACTGAAAACTCCTGCACCCAACATTCGTATCTGAAACTGATAAACTATTCCGAGGATAAAGATATAAAGAAGATTGATATCAGAAAAATAAACGGTGGCAAAATCCAGGCCAATCAGGACGTATACGAGAAGGCAGTAAAGAAACGCTAGCCAACCAGGCGAATAGGCTTTGCGAATCCTCCACATCGCTCGAATAAGAAAAGCCTGGGCGGAAATGTAGAAAATTAAGCCCACTATTCCCTCTTCCGAAAGGACGGTCATAACCACGTTGTGCGGAACGGTCATTGACTCGATCCCTTTCCAACTCGCCATGTAACGCGGATCGCGGGAGGCGACTTCGTGATACAAGCCGAAACCTACCCCGAAGTACGGATACTCGCTAACCACTCGTAGCGTTTCCACATGCTGTGCAACCCGTTGATAGAAGTTGGATGGACTGGCAACGCGTTCGTCGTAGAGTCGGGAAGCGAGCAGTTTGGCCGCAATAGCGGCAAGCAGGATGAGGCCGAAACTGATGCCCACGTTCTGCGGGAAATCAACCGGTGCCTCGAGGCAAGAGTCGATTACGGCAACCGGCACCAACGCAAATACGAGACCGCGGTTTAACGGAACCATTGCTGCCGTGAACGAACCAACGGCGCCAGCCCAATGGAGCAGCGATCGCCAGGCGGAGAGCCTTAGAGGCATGAGTCGACGCAAATAAATGACGAGAAAAAAACGCAAGTATGGAGACCGCGGACAAGACCACATGCAGTTCGAAGGGCCCATCGGCCCGCCTCACGTGGGTCTGCGTATATTCTGGTTCTGATCCGTTCCAAGGAAATAGGTCAATTCCCATCGTCAATTCGATGAGCCCGCTGATGCAGAGTCCAACGCCGAGAATACAGGCGCATAGGTGCAACTTCTGAAGATCCTTGAGCAGGGGGAAGTAGCGGGTTGCATAAAGACCGAACAGTGCCGGCATCACCATTCCGTCTACCAACAAGCGATAGGAGGACAATACCTCGGATGGGGTGTGGCCCGCAATAGAGAGAAAGCAGACCAGCAGATAGAGAGCCCAAAAATAGGCGCTGATACGCATGTCTCGCGTTAGGGGGACAACGACTGCCTGTCGAGAGACGACAAACATCTCGATTAGCAGCATTACGATGAATGCACGGTCGATGGTGAAAATGGACCGTTCCGCCGGGTAGGAGAAGAAGAAGTAGCAATATGGGTACACGGCCACCCACATGAGAACAAAGTAATGGAATTGGCCGCGTATGAAGCTAATCGCAATCCAGATCAGCGCTGTCCACCCTAAGAATAATGGCGATAGCTACGTTCGTAGACGCCCTTGGGAGTAGGATCACGAGAAGTGCCAGCGAAAGTAGGACGAGCGTCCAGTACAGCGAACGCATCGTACCTGTCGGTCCAATATCGGTTGCTCCCGCGTTTCTAAACAATTCCATGGATATAAACATTCTTAAGAAAAGGTGAAGGTGGTCGGTGTCCCTCGCGGGACTTTTCACGATTTCGTCCAAGTCGGCACAGGACAGAGTCTTTGGCGACCCTGGAAAGGAAACTGCAGATCCCCCATTTGCGGTCGGGATGACAAAACTGAGGCTGGTTCACGACCTTAGCGCTTCTCTATGGGAATGGAGGTTCGTTCTTGGAACTTGCCTCAACCTTTGTCATCCCGACCGCAATGGAGGGATCTGCAGTTTCTTTTCTCAGGCTTCCACACTGATACGCAGCTCTCCCATCCAAATATATCGTCCTTTGCGTCCTGATCGCCTCCTCGAGGGCGAAAGTGGCCTCTGTCACTTCTATCAGATCAGCAAGGGGAATAGGAGCTTCTCTGCCCGCCTTCATGGCCGCTACAGTTAACTCGACTTCCCGGCGATGGCCTTTGTCGCGGCCGCCTCTTATCGTTTCCGTCTTGCCGTTGCGGGAAAGGGAGAGAGTCTTGAAATCGTCGATGCGCGCGATGCTGCTTCCGCAGAATACCTCGAAATATTCCTTGGCAACCGCTCGGTCTCCATTGGCCACGTACACCAGGTTCGCCACCGAGCCGTCCTCGAAGCGGATAGTGACTGTCACGTTGTCCTGGTTGTAGCGTCCAGCGTCCGGCAGGGCCGCTGCGTTGAGTGTTTGCATCGGGCAACCGACGATCGCTCGCGCCCAGTCCACGAAATGACACAGTTCACCGACAATCCGGCCTCCGTTCTCCGGATCCTGCACCCAGCTGCCGCGGGGGATGAACCCGGCGTTGCAGCGGATATGGATGAGCATGGCTTCGGTGCGACGGCCAAAGAAGTTCTTGAGCTTTTCCGTAAGCGGCGAAAAACGCCGATTGAACCCCACCATGAGAAAGGGAGATCGGCCTTCCACCATAGCTTTTGCGTACGCCGTTCGCACCATCTCCAGCTGCTCGCGACTGATCGCCAACGGTTTCTCGACGAAGACGGACTTACCTCGATCGAGTGCGCCTTGCACATAGGCGGCATGGCTATTGTGCCGGGTAAGGATGAAGACTGCGTCCAGGTTGGGGTTGTCGAGCAGCTCAGTAGGCGATTGCGCGATGGTGAAACCAAAACCAGTACGAGCCGAGACGGCAGCTGCGCCCGTGCTAGTGGCAACGGACTCCAGTTGCAGCCCGGCAGTAGAGCGCAGATGGGGAAAGATGACCCCGCGCGCAAATCCTCCCGCGCCGATGCATCCGACGCGCAACGTGTCTCTCGATCGTGATTGCGAGGCATGCGCCGGCAAAGACGGCTTAGCGGAAGGTCGCAAATCAGCGGAGGCGTGGTAATCAATGATACCGGTGTATGCGCCTGCCTCCACTGCGGTGTACGCCCTTCCCCCTTCCTCAACCGGGAACTGCTGTGCAAGCAGAGGCTCAACCGGAAGCGACCCGGTGGACAAGAGATCCAAAAACGCTTCCATATTTCGCCTCTCCGTCCAGCGGACAAAGCCAATTGGATAGTCCTGGCCCCCTTCTTCATAAAGCGGATCATAGCGGCCTGGGCCGTAGGAGCGAGACATTGCCAGGGAGATCTCTTTCCTGTACATGTTCGCCCGCGATACTCCCATGCCGACATCTCCTATAACGGAAATACGGCCGCGGTCTCTCAAGAGCTTTGCCGCCAACTCCAGCGGGTCGGCCGACCGGGTAGCGGCGGTGATCAGCGCCGCATCCACTCCGTAACGCGAGAAGGAAGCGACGGCGGCTTCGAGGCCTGGATCGTAGGTCGCCAGTCCAAGGTGCGCGCCAAAAGAAATTGCCTGTGCCGCGCGGTCGCTGGAAAGATCGATGGCAATTACTCGGCAGCCGGCCGCACGCAAAACCTGAATCGCCAGAACGCCCACCAGCCCCACGCCGATCACCGCCACAGTTTCCCCAAAAGTGACGTTCGCCTGCCGTACACCCTGGACGGCGATCGCGCCGATGGTTGTCAAGGACGCAGCCTGGAGACTCACATTGGCGGGAATGCGGACCGCGAGATTTGCGGGCACAAAGTTGATCTCGCAGTGGCTGGCATAGCCCACGCCTGCGCAAGCGACCCGGTCGCCCGGTTGAAACCCGGTTACGCCGGCGCCTGCCTCCAGCACAAAGCCAGAGCAGGAGTAGCCCAGTGCGGACAATGTCTCCAGGCGTGCCTGCACTTTCTGACGGGCGGCCGAAATGCCATTCGATTGCGCGTATGCGAACACCTGCTTCACCAGATCAGGGCGAGCCATCGCTTTCCCGAGAAGAGATTTTCGGCCGGCCTCGACTGCGGCCTTCTCGGTGCCAGCGCTGATTGCCGAAAAAGCCGTACGCACGAGAATGCCTCCCTCCTGAAGCTCGGGAGCAGGCACATCGTAAGCTGCTACTTTTCCGGATTTCATATCCTCGAGCAAAGCGCGCATTCAATGCCCCTCGGTGAGCGGATGAAGCTCCGGGGAGAGATGGGAATAACGTTGCCCGCGTAGGAGGGAGTTGATAAGCGCCGCAAGCTGGCTCGCTCTTTCATCCCAGGTGCCATCTTTCACCACTGCCTGGCGTTGCGTCGCCAGCGCTGGAGTGTCCATTGCCATCGCCTCTTCGACTTGCGCGATAAATTCCTCTGTGCCGCGATAGAAACGCAAGCCCGGTGTCTGCAGGTATTCGTACAGCGGAGCCATGACCACTGGCTTTCCCGTAGCTAGATACTCCCGTACCTTGATTGCGCTTCCATAACTAGTAAACGCGTTCGTCTCTCGCCAGGGCAAAACGCACACGTCGAACTGCCGGATGTAGTGCGGCAATTCGCCATAAGGTTTTGAGCCCAGAAAGTGAATATTCGGCGCTGAGACCCGTACCAGGTTCGACTTTAGGCCGAGCAGCACCCAGTGCCAGCTGGGCCGCAGCCGGGCGACCTCGCCCATCAGCTCGGTGTCCATCACATAGTCCATGGTGCCGAAGTAGCCCAGGATCGGATGCGGGATGCCGTCAAGCTCCCGAGCCGGCTCGCCTTGCAGATCGAGAAAAATGTTCAAAATCGACTGCCTGCTCCAGAAAGAACCGATGGGGCTCCGTCGCTTCGCTGAATAACTTGCGGCCCGAATACATCACCACGTCGGCCGCATCTTTCAATTGGCGATCGTAACTGCGGATGACATGTGCGGAGAGCGCGCTGTCTTCGTTGGCATCGTACTTGTCCGATACCTGGTATAGGAGCAGCTTTTCGCCCAGACGTCCTGCCATCTCAGCTGCGGTAGGGATGGCCACCCACAGAATCGGGCGCGAGATACGCAGCAGCAGCATGGCCACGCGCAGCTGCACAGTGAGCAGAATGCGGTTGAGCCACCGGCCAATCTTCGATCCATAAAGCGGCACGTTCACCGGCGTCATCACCCACAAGCCCTCAGGAACCTTGCGCAGCCAGCGGGTGTAACTCCGGAGTTTCCGCCGGATCTTGAGGTAAAAATCCGGGTTCGCCATGGAAGGCAGCCCCATGCTGATGGAATTGACAAAGAGGACCTTGTTCCGCCGCGCATAGCGTTTGAGCAGATGGTTTTTGGAGTGAGGGTGGTGGTACCACCAGTCCTCTCCCGCAAAGCAGACGATGCTTTCACCCTCGAGCGCCTTCTCCGGTTTGGTTTCCACTGTCAGTCCCATTGCACCCTGGTCTGCACTTTAGCAGGCAAACACGCCGTGGTTTGGATCCGGATACAACTCGCAGGTATGGTGGCGCCATACTCCCGCGAGATCTCTGCAGGTATAACGCTCAGCACTAAGGCGTGGGTCGCGTGGCACTCGAGAATCAGTTGCTTCCGCCCCGTGATGACGCAGCGGACCGTCTCCCCATCAACCATCTCAGAAGAGACACGCCATTCGGGGCCCAGGACATACCGGAGATCAAGCAAATGCTCGCCCGCCCCGGTCACCTGATCGATGATTTGCAATGAGCGCTGACTCAACTGGACCGTCCTCTGGTGTTTGACGCCAATCCTGGAATAACCCTGATGCGATGCGCGCACCGAGGTCTTGCCGCTTTTTATTGGCGATACCACCGCTTCATTGCCGCATCGAAAGAGCAATCGGGGATCGGTGCTCAGGATATTCTGGTCCGCGCCATCAACCATCAGTGTATTGTGTGCCCTGGTGGCGCGATCCAGGTTTCGTAACTCTGCCGAACGCGTGTAGCATCGGCTACCGCTATCGCAAAAAACCTCGTCAGCACCGAGCCGAAAAACAATCGACAATTTGTCGCAATGAGTATGACTTCCCTTCCCGTGAAGTCCATTCGGCATCGCACAAAACACGACCGACGCCTTGCCTGCGCTGAGCACGGCAAGGCCAGAGTCCCTCATCAGCGAGACAGGCTTCTGCTCGCGTCTCCCGGCGTTGTTATCCGTCGTATGCCCAATCCATACCGCGTCCTGCCCATGCCCACCCGAGCCCGACTGGAGCAGATGGGATGCCAGCCCACAGAGAGACCCGACGCGTAGCGAGTGCCGTTCTGCTGCCGGTAGCGTCGTCTGGGCAATGTCATCGATAAGCAACTCGACTCTGCCGTTGTCGCAGTCACCCAGGTGCGGTAGATTCCCTGCACCATCGGCTAGAGCGCCGATCCACTCGAACATTAACCGCAAACGGGCTTCGAACTCCGGTGCGATCGCGCAACCCGTTCGTTGCTGCACCACCAGCGAATGCAGAAACATCTGTGCCACAAGAACGTGATAACCAGTGGAGGCCTCGCAATCGCCTCCGTCCGCATACGTCTGAAGCAGAATCTCCCGTTGCACCGCGCGTGCGTTCTTTACCAGTCGCCGCCGCATTCCGGGTCCATGCAGATAAGCGGATAAGGTCGTCAATCCGACGATGTTGCTCAAGTAATGATTGCTGCGCACCAAAAAAGAAAACTCGCTATGAGCCTCGATGAAACGGAGATGCTGCCAAAGGGCGGCGGTCATCTGATCGAGCCAGGGTTTCTCTTCACTCGTGAACGGCCATAGCAGGTCCATGGTAAGACACAGGCTGATCCCTCGCAGCGCTGCTTCCATCGCAACCGTCCAATTCACTCCCTTTCCGATGGGATTGGCAATGATCCAGCCTGTGAGCAAACGCCGGAGAGCCTCGCGATACTTTCTATCCCCGGTAAGCACATAGGCCTTGGCTACAACGGGACTCCACTGCAAGCGTGAGAGCTCCCACGGGGCCTTCACATCCGATCCGTCGTGGCGAACAATTCGTATTTTTCCCGAGCTCTTGAGTGGCCAGGTTTTTCCGGAGACCCAATCGCACTGCCAATCGGGATGGGTCCCCAGAACGGGGCTCCCATATCCCATGAGCGGATACTCGCCGCGGAGGATTGCGTCCGCATAAGTGAGGATGGACTTGCGCCCGGTCTCAGAAACCAACTGGCTTTGCAACTGATAGTAGCCAATAGGCTGGAAACGAACCGGGCAAGCGCCGTCCAGTCTGGCGCGCTGGAAGCGCGATCTGCGAATGGACCGCAGACCGCGCCAGGCGGCTTCTCCTAGTAGAGCCGGCAGAGGCTCCTTCTGCAAAGCGCTCGCGAGGGAAATCAGCTTCACTCCAGATCTCCTGAGGTGTGCGTTAGCGCAATAGAAGTGCGTGCGTCGGTCATGTGAGGAAGCTCCTTATGGAGCCACACGCGGCACCGCGAAATGGAATCCGGGTCATGGCGTCAGAGTGGATCCGTCGGCCGTACTCATGACCACGCGGCTATCGTGGGTCGCTGTCGGCATGTCGCTCAGAGCCCAGGACACATTCCGCGCCCAGCTGTGGCGCTCGACCGCGGCACGTCGCGCGGCGGTGCCCAGCGCCTCACGCTTTGCTGGATCCAGGGCAAGATGCCGAATCCCCTCTGCCAGTTCTTCGACGTCGCCCGGAGTTACCAGCCACCCAGTCCGGTCATGCTCTAGAACTTCCGCCAATTGCTCCAGGCGGCTGGCCACAATGCCCTTCCCCATTGCCATGTATTCAAAAAGCTTTGTGGGTGAGCCAAAAAATCGGCTACCGTCCGGCATGGGAATGTGCGGTGAAACCAGAATGTCAGCGGCGTCAAGGTATTCGGCGACCTTCTCGCTCGGCAACGACCCGGGAAATATCACCTCTCCCGTCTTCTCGTAAACCGCCAGGGCCGACCGCATCTCTCCATGGAGCAGACCGTTGCCCATCAGAACAAAGCGCAAGCGGTGGTTTGAAGGCTCGCCTAACAGTCTGACGATCGTCTGTTCGAGGATCTCTATCCCGTGCCACAGGCTGAATGATCCGGCAAAGCCGACCAGTATCTCGTCAGGTTCTACCCCAAGCTCCCTGCGTCCTGCTTCTCTCGCTCGTCCAGGGTAGAAATAGTCTGGATCCACCGCATTCGGGTTCACCCGTATGCGATCTGCTGGGATCCCTCGGTCAGCCAGTTCTCCCCTGAGCACCCCGGAAACCACAATGATCCGGGCTGCGCAGCGCAGAGTCAATTCTTCGCACAAGGTGACCAGGCTTCGGAAAGGGGTAGGGTCCCAGTGATCCGCGATCCATCCTTGCGGACCGTTGTACTCCAGAATCAGTGGGACCTTCAAGCGTATCGAGAGCAGCGCCCCGGCGATCGCAAAACGGCAATGCCGCTGATAGAGAGCCTGTGGAGTGCTCGATGCGAGATTTCTTTGCACCTCTCGAGCAAATCTGAAGTTATAGGAAAGCATTGCCGCTTCCCAGAAGAAGTAAGGGCGCCTGGCGGGATCGACGATCTCCGTTTCGAAGGCATCCTGTGCCAGAGATGTGCCGCTGAAAACGCGACAGGTTCTTCTCATGCCTTTGAGACCGTATAGAAAACCGCGGATGTGGCTGATCGCTCCTCCGCTCGATCCCATGCTCGCGAGACTGGGTATCAAATATGCGATCTGCGGGTCCCCACTGCCTCTATGGGCGATTACAGGAGCGGCACGCAACAGACGCAACCGGAGATAACACCACCAAAAGATGAGCGTCTTCACGTCTAGCAGGATGCTCAATAAAACTTCGGGAGCCGAATGGAGGATGTGGGAAGTGCGAATAGGTTCCCATCGGCCGCCGCTATCGCAAAGAGCAGTTTCCCGGCATCGATGCAACAAATGGATGCACTCGATGATCTGCCGATAGCGGAACTCGTGCAGAGATTCAAAGTAAAAAACGACGGCCCGCCCGCGAAAACCGCGAAGCAAACGAATGCGCTCAAAAAACGTGCTTTCTCGCAGCCTGCGATGCGGGAATTCCCTGATCTCGATGCCGGGATAGCGGCTGCCCACCATGTCGCGCGCATGGTTAGCGTCTCCTGACCAGACGTACAGATAAATGACATCACTCTTGGCTGTCGATATCACTTTGCATCCTGCAACTGTGCTGGCGACTGAAAGATCCGCTTCTACCGATCGCGAGTCGTGTAGTGACTGTAGTATCGAGGACTGTAATAGTAGTACTGCGAGCTCATGTCTGCCCGGACGCCATTGATCACAATGCCGATAATATTGGCGCGTACACGCTTGAGTTGTTCCACCACGCTGGCCACCGCGCTACGGTTGGTGCGTCCGGCGCGGGCAACAATAATCACGCTGTCTGCGAGGGCCGCAATTTCCAGCGGCTCCGCAAAGCCCAGCAGCGGGGGCGAATCAATCACCACCAGGTCGTACTCCCTCTCCGCCTCATCGAGAATCGACCTCAGCATATTCCCGATCCGGTCGGCGACCCTGCGTGACGATGGACCCGCCGAGAGAACATCCAGGTCCGGATACGCGTAGGGAGTCTGTACGGCTTCTTTCCAGTGCATCGTGCCATTGACAACATCCGATAAACCACGGTCGTTAGAAACTCCCAGCTTGATGACCGGCCGGCGCATGTCTCCGTCAATCAACAGCGTCCTCCGTTGTTGCTGGCTGTGAGCCGCGGCCAGGTAAAGCGCAATTGTCGACTTTCCTTCGCCAGGCGACGCGGAGGTCACCAGGATGCTCCGGGGATGATGCTCCAGGCCGGCGGAGAGCAAAATAGAGCTTCTCAAGGTGCGAATGGCTTCATCGAAAGCTGCATTCGGCGCCGCCAGTGTCTCCTTTGCAGAGACTCCGTTGAACCTTGCGTCAGGGTCCGCAGGCAGCTCCTGCAGGGGCAAGGTTCCCATCGTAAATTTACCCACGGGAAGGGAAGGAAGCAGGGGAACGCGTAGTTCACGCTGCAGGTGCTCGCTGTCCACGACAGTCGTATCCAGGGCATCCATGAGGAAGATGATGCTCAGGCCGATGATGGTGGAACCCAGTAAAGCGAGCAAGGCGTTAAGCATCGTTTTGGGAAACGAGGGATAGAGAGCGGGACGCGCAACATCTGCCAGCCGGATCGAACTGCTTTCAAAACTGGCGTTAATCCCGGCCTCACGAATCTTGCGAATGAGCTCCTCATAAAGCGCCTTGTCGGTATCCGCTTCCTGTTTCAGAGCCTTGTATTCGAAGGACCGCCCATTCATCTGATCGAATTCAGCCTTGGCCTGGGCCATGTCCTGGCGCAAAAGGCTTTCCCGATTCACTGCCTGCTGGTAATCGATGCCCACCCGTTGCACGATACGGCGCCGCAGAACGTCGATCTCCCACTGCAATTCGGTTACCTGGCTGGCGGCCTTTTTATATATGGGATGCGTTGAACCAAACTGGGTCTGAATCTCAGCGAACTTCTCTGTCGCATCGTTCAGCTTAGCCTCCAGGGCGCGCAACTGCTCCCCTTGATCGGATGCCTCCGCTGCCGGCAGGGAACCGCCCTTCACCGCGTTGAACGCAGCTTCTTTGCCTGCCCGATCCACCTCGGCCGCGGTGAGATCGTTGTCCAGGTGCAGCAACCGGGCGGCAAATACGTTGGTCTTTTCCTCCGGATTGATCACATTGAGATCTTTCTCCAGGTTCGCCAATGCGCCCGCCGATCGCTCCATCTTGGCTTTCAACTCTTCCAGCTGCTTCTCCATATAGCCCGTCATCTGGGAAGCTGCCTGGTAGCGAATGTCATAGGTATGACGGATGTAGCTTCTGGCGATTTCATTGACCACATCCGCGGAGAGCTGCGGATCCGGAGACCGGTAGCTGATCAGGAGCAGAAAAGTGTGCAGAGGACGAGTGATTTTCAGACCGCGTAACTCGATCGGGGCGTCCTTGAGCCTGGAGGAAAGCAGCGGGTCTTTCGCCAGCTTGCCAAGAGCCGGCGTCATCAGATGATACTTCTCGACAACCGGACGCAGAACGGCGTCCGATTGGACGATTTGCTCCTGCGTGGTGAGATAGTTCTCTACGTCTGCTGAGTTGACAGCGGTTGTACTTTCGGCGCCCAGAACCGCGGCTGGGGTTTGACGATCGATATCAATGACCGCCGTCGACTCATACAGTGGGGTCAATCGCTTGGAAACAATGACCGTGGCAATCACGGAGAAAATTACAAATGCGACCAGCTTCCAGCGGTGACGCTTGGCTATCCAAAGATATTGGGCGAGTGAAGGACCATTAAGCGGCGCCCCATTTTCGAGCGCAGGAAGAACAATGCGAGGCGAGATCGGCCTGGGCTCGAAACCATTTGCGCTCTCATCGGCTCTCTCATTCGGGATCGCGATCTCTTCTTTGCGCATGGGCCAATCTCAGTGCCAGATGATGTAGTCGGTAGCGGTAGCCGTCCCTAACCCAGCGAGCCGGTCAATCGTTTGTGCCGTAAGACGCTGGCCCTTGTTATCGGGGATATACAGTATGTCATTGGCCTGCAAAGGCACGTCCGGCGATTTGCGCTTCATGATTTTCGCCAGGGCGATGGGAACCTCGGTCTTGGTGCCCCCAGGCGCCCTGCGATACACATAGGCCACCTTGGCGGAATAGGGAGCCAGACCCTCCGAGAGCGCCAGCAGCTGCAAAATTGTGGTCTCTTCGTCATTTCGTACCGGATACGCTCCCGGCTTCTTGACATTCCCAACCACGTAGATCTTGAGCGCCTCCGGTACCAGAACTTCCTCGCCCCCATGCAGCAACACATTGACGCTGGGATCGGCATTGTCGATCAGCTTTCGCACCGGTATGGTTTGCGTGATCCTGGCCGGCTTGCCGTTTCGCAGCACTTGCCGGCTGACGACAATATCGGAGCCGGCATCTTCTCTCATGCCGCCTGCGCGCGCAATCGCATCCAGCAGAGGGATGGGTCGCGTAGCCTGAAAAACCAACGGATTCTTAACCGCCCCAACCACATTGACCGGCCGGCTCTGGTATTCGACGATGGTTACCGTGACGATGGGATCGACCAGGACCTTACCCTTGGTCAGGGAGTTGGCAATCGTGGATTCCACCTGGGACGGAAGCATGCCCCGCACCGGGATCGGGTCTTTGAGCATAGGCAGGCGTATATTTCCGTCGGCATCCACCCGTACTGTGCGAGTCAACTCGGGAGAATCGTAGACGGAGAGCGCCAGAAGGTCGTCCGGCCCGACCGGCTGGGTAGGCAAATTGGAATAGGCGTAATCGAGATTCGAGACCGTCGAGACGGCCCGGTCAGGCTGTTGCGCATAAACGCAGCCAGCCAGCAACAGCCAGCACCAACCTGCGCGCACGGCAAAAGGTATCCTCTTGTTTGGAGGAATGCCGCGAACCATAGACTGGATTGTTCTGATGTGCATCATGACGAATGCGCAAGGAAGTCTAATCCGGCCTTTGGCGGGCCGCTGGCAAGCTGCCGGTACCGGTTGGCGCAGTTATACGCTTCACGGTTCCGCGTGTCACCCCCCGGTCCGTCCGCCAGGTAGACGATCGATTACCCTCCAGTCGCTGGTTTCTTGAGTGTAGTCTCAGAACGCCGGGGAAGCAGCCTTGGAAGTGGAGATTTTCTCATCCGTACAATCCCCGGCGGTCGCGGCGGAGAGCTCCACTCCTTTCAGGAAAAGCTTGCCCTCCACCCGCACTGTGCCCGGCAGCCGCTGGTAAAGCAGAGCTAGATTGACGAATGTAGCGCTCTCAGGGGCGGTGAAGCAGGCTTTTGCTATTCCCCCTGGCTCCGCGGAAAGGCTGCCAGTCTTCGCCAGCACGGCACCCGTCCGCTCCTCGGTCACCTGCCAGTCGATCCCGCTGTCCGGAGGGATGCCCGAGGTTCCGTAATCGACGGCCAAGGCATACTCCTTTTGTGCCTGGACGGGAACGGTCTGGTTCATGAGCGTAAAACTGTCCGGCTCCTCGCCAGAAAACTCGAAGCCAAGTGTGTTCGGGCTAACGTTCAGGAAGGAACTCACCCCGTCTACCGTCATGAGGTGCCAGTCAAAGCCGCGGGAAGTGGGCGATCTGGCAAATTTGGCATTGGTGACGGGGGAATCCACACCGAGCGAAGGGTACGAAATCTGTTTTGCGAGGCCATTCCAGAGCGGTAAGGCCAAGTCCGGACGTTTGCGCGCGATGAGCCAGTCGCACGCCCCCAGCAGGGTATCGGTGTCGTCCTTGCTGCCCGTCCGCAGCAGATGCGATGCTGCTTCCGTCACCGCCCTCGGGTCGTCTTGATTGATCAAAAAATTCACGAATTGGCCTTCGATGACCGGCCTTTTCATTTGCAACTGGTTTTCGATATCTTGCGCGTCTGGACTGAGATACCAGGCCAGGCGGAATAAGGGTGTTGCATCGTCTGGGGCCATTTGGGCGGCTTTCCGCGCCCAGTACCAGAAGCGGTCAGCGTTCTCTTGGCGAAAATAGAAGTTCGCCAGCGACCAACTGGGGAGAAAGGTAGAATCCACGCTCGCAGCCTGCAGCAGCGCCTCTTCAGCCTGGGGTATCTCGTTTCCCGCCTCGAAGAGAAGTCCCAGTTGGATCCAGCTCGATGCGTTATAGCGGTTAAGTCTTACCGCCCTTTGCAGCAACGATTTCGCCGCTTCCGGATCGCTGGCATAGACCTGATCGGCAAGTTGTGCCGGATAGGCTCCGTTTGCGGGCACCAGGCGCATGGCCAGGTGAGTACTGTCTGTCTGATTCCGGCGGGCGGAAAGGTCGGCAATCGCGAAGAGCAGGTTCCAGATAATACCCAGCAAGAGTGCGGCCAGGCAGACAGCCGTCAGTGCGGACCCGGAAATTTGTTTGGTATTCAACACGCCGCGAGGCCTATTTCATTTGCCTAGCTTATCGATCTGCCGATCAAGCTCCGAGATGGCATCGAACGGCTTCCCAAACAGGTTTTCCCAAACGATATGTTGCGCTCCCCCCGCAGGATCCAGATTGATGATGCTGGCCGCGATGAGTTCTTTGTTGATCGGAAGGTAAACTGCCGCCAGGCATTTCGTATATTTGGGCGAATAAAAAACAGAATATACCCGCGTTTCTTTGACCACGGCCGTAAATGTCCGGGCGACTCTTCCTGTTTGAGCATCGCAATCCGTCTGCGCCTTACGCGCCAGAGTTTTTTGAGCCGCTTTCTGCTGCACGCTCTGGCCGTTTGCGGAGACACTGAGGAGGAGGAATGCCGCCGTGATCAAGGGTGTGCGCATCGAGTGCAACCTTTCCTGAAAAGCATCCCCATATCATACTGATCCTGAAAAGCGACCCCATATCATACTGATCCTCCTGGCCGTCCGAAACGCAGGCCGGGGCGGGGGCGAAACGGCTGATTTCCGTTCTGCCGAGGTTTCCTGTTGAGCTTGCCGGATGAAGCAAGCTTCATGCGCCCTTTCCGTGCGGAAGGGTGTAATCGTGGTCACCGGTGGCGCCACGCAATAGGAGATTCGAGGAACTGAGGATCTGCGGTTCGGTTTGTGGGTGGCTAGGTAACGGCAACTTGATGCTCGAGGCGAGGCTTGCCTTCCCAGCGAATCAACAAGCCGAGAATAATCCAGTTGGTGGCGGCGAGACCACCGTCGGTGAGCAGGCTTGCCCAAGCCGCTCCGCGCCAGGAATAGGCCGGTATCAGCCAGAGGTTGAGGCTAAAGTTCAGCGCGGCAGCTCCGAGCTGCGCAGCGGTGCGGTAACGCTGGTAGCCTGCCCCGGTAAGCGTGTCTCCGGCACCTAGGTGGAGGCTGCGAAATACCGGCAACAGGCAGAGCCACTGTAACGCGGGAACGCTGTTGGCGAAGCCCCGGCCGACGATGTGAGGAATCAGGGGCGCAGCCAGAAACATGGCCGCGGCCGCCAGCAGGCCCAAGGGCAAAGTCTTGCCCAGCAGTTTGCCAGTGAAAGCGATGGAGCCTCGAGCGCCCTTCCGGCCGGCCTGACAGAAACGTGGGAACGCCGCGGATTGGAGCGCGCGGATGGGGGTGCAGCTCATGTCGATGACTCGATAGGCCATGCTGTAAATCCCATTTGCGGCCAGCATGCCGTAGCGGCTGAGCATGGCCTTATCGATGTCGTTGTAAACCGAGGTGGTGCTGGCCGCGATGGAGAAACCGATGCCCTCCAGGACACGTTCCCGCAGCAGGCGAAAGTTGAACCTGGGCCAGCCCAGACGTGTGGTCACCAGCACCAGCGCTACCGTGGCGGAAAGGCAAGAGACGCAGAGCGAAGCGATGACCCATTGACGCACGGTTGCATGCCGCAGAATGAATACCATACCTGCGGCGGCCAGCAGCCGCGCGACGCTGGTGAGCGAGGTGAGTAGGGCGGTGAGCTTGAGCTGCTCAAAAGCCTGAAAGGCCTGGCCGCCAACCTCGGCGATACGCGTGCAGGTGCACTCACCCACCGCGACCAGCACAATGACCGATGCGCTGGCCGGCCCCACCATCCAATTCCCGAACCGCGCAAGGGTCAAAATGACCAGCAAACCAACGCTGAGTGTAGTGACTAGCACATTGCCCCAATACTGCGGGAACTCGCCGTTATGGCGGCTCACCTGGCGTACCAGAACCAGACCCGAGCCGAGCGTGCTGTACTGGCTAAGTAACGAGACGGCAGCCGCGGCGCCCACAAAGATCCCATATTGGTCGGCGCCAAGCAACCGGGCGAGCAGGATAAAGTAAGCTGCCTGCACAGCGAAGCTAACTCCCTGGCCAAGGAACATCCAGCCGGCGTTCTTGGCCAGCCGGGTTCGCAGCTGCTCGCGCATCAACCTCTTCCCAGGAATCTCGATGTATTCTCCATCGGCCGAAATCTCTCTCGCGCCAATTCATTGTTTCTGTCACGGGCACACGCTTTTCTGAAGAGATAAGTATTTGAGCACTCCCTATCTCGTTCTCTGTCAAGCCAGTAATTTTGATAGGGCAGCACTGGTAACTAACATGCCCGATAATAGAACAACCGCGCGCTCCAAAACGGCACACCATGAATTTGCAGCTCTAACTTCTATCAAACTAACGTTGATTTCCACTGGAGAGTCTGTCACCGTTTGGCTTTAGATCATTGCGAGTAACCCCTTCTCATGCCGCAAACCAAGATACTCAACTAACATCCATTGCGACCGATCATTGTGTAGTTGGAGAAATTATTGGTAACAACAAAAAAAGGCTATCGAACATAGGGGATTAACTCTCTCATAGGGGATTAACTCTCTTGGATGAGTGGGTTAATTCGGATTGCCCTTCGGCCTTAGGTCTACGTTCCGGCTATGGTTCATAGGCGGCTGAGGGTGGCGAACTCACGGATACGCAGCAGTTGATCGAAGTCTACTGAAACCACAGGTGGTAGTGAATGGCGACCGATTTTCCTTTACCGGCAGCGGAACGGATGGAACTCCGTTCTCCCTGGGCTCTGACTCAGCCCCTTGTTATGCTAATGAGCGCGATCGGCGTCGCAATTCCCGCGTTGCTCGATTTCGGTTGCATTGCCCTTGCATGTACCGCCAGCATCCTGCTCTACGAGTTACATAATTCGTTGGACGGTCGCGTTGCCTGGCTACTGTGGGCAGAGATTTCCCTGAAATATGGCGCAGCTTTCGTTATTCTCGCCCAGGCCCATCATCTCTACACCCAACGCGCCACGCTGCTTCAGGTGGCCGACACAGCCCGGATCCTCAGGGTGTCAGCCTATGGTCTGACTCTGCTCTCGGTTGGCAATTACTTCACCAAGGCGGAGATGCCACGCCTGCTACTAAGCTATTTCTGGGTATTTGCAACCCTCCTGCTGGTCATACAGAAATACTTAACCAGCAGACTCATTCGCGATTGGAAATCGCCAACGGCTCGCCAGCGCAGAGTGCTCCTCTGCGGCACAACTCGTGAGACCCGCCGCCTGTTCTCTTCTCTGCTGCACTCTCCCCACCTCGGCCAGATTCCAATTGGATTCCTCGATGAAAGCGGCTTTGATAATCGGCGAGTCATTTATAGCCACGATTACAGCCTGAAACACCATGTGCCTGTCATTTCCGAACCACTCTCGGAATCGCTTCTACGGTCTCTCGATGTCCAGGAGATCTTCATCCCTCCCACGGTTTCACAGCCGCGCATGAATGAACTAATGGCTCTCGCTGCCGCGGCAGGCGTCAGGGTCTCGCTCGTGGGCGCGGGTCACCCTCACTTTGCAGAGCATTGCACCTCGGCGCAGATGATCGACGGTCTTATGGTCACAACGTTCGACGCCGACGGCGAGCAACCTCTCCCCTACATCGCCCTCAAACGCTGCACCGATCTGCTCCTGGCCTCTCTACTTATGTTGCTGACACTTCCCATGTGGCTGGTTGCCGCCGCCATGGTCAAACTGACGTCCCGCGGCCCCATTTTCTTTCGCCAGCAGCGGACAGGCCAGTCCGGCAGACCTTTTCTCATGCTCAAGTTCCGCAGTATGTACGTAGATGTTCCAAAATATGAACGTTCGCCTGAAGACGCAAAAGACAAGCGCATTACCCCCGCCGGAAGATTCCTCAGAAAAACAAGTCTGGACGAGCTTCCTCAATTGCTCAACGTTCTCATGGGAGACATGTCTCTGGTCGGGCCTCGTCCCGAGATGCCCTATGTAACAGAAACCTACACCTCGCTGGAACGCCGCCGGCTCTCCGTTCCCCAAGGCTTGACCGGGCTCTGGCAGCTTAGCGGTGATCGCAGGTTCGTCATCCATGAAGCCATTGAGTATGACCTTTACTACATCGAGAATCGCGGTGTCTTTCTCGATCTTGCCATTCTCCTTCATACCTTGTTTTTTGCTATGAAGGGGCTTTAGAGTCCGCTGGAGAGACTCATTTCCAAGCTCAGTCCGGCAGCATGGCTGAAAGCAACCGGGTCGCGATGCCCGGCCACTTTCTGGCCGTTCAATCTGTAAGACCCAGTTCTCACGAACACACTTCTGGCCTGGTCCTCTTGGGACATCACGTGATGCAGATGAGCGTCGCGCTGAGGGCCGGAATGTAGCAAGTTGTTTGACTGGCCGACGCCGTCAGCGTGACCGGGCTTGCCGGAGCGAAGCTGCCGTCTTTGCTAACCGTGGCGCCCTGAATGGTAACTCCTGAGGTAGCAGATAGGCTCGGTCCCGTCATGGTTTGCGCGGTTGCTGTCTCAATGCGCTGGTTCGTCTGTATGGTGAGGGTCAGGTTCTGTAGTGTGTCTTTATTGACCAGCATCAGGTTCAGGCCACCGCTCGCGGTCCTCAGTGCATAGGCTGTGACATCGACATTGCCGGCCGAGAGGTGGGTTTCGAGCAACGTACCGGAACCGGCTACTGTAAAGAGGAGCAGGCCATAGTATTCCGGTCGAGCTTCGATCACGGCGCCCGAATCGTCTGCGATCGGAGTGTAGCCAGGGCTGTTGCCACCGCCATGCATGTTAACCCCGGTGGCTCCACCGAGAGCTGCGTTAAAGAGAAAGTCGATGACCCATAGGGAAGAAGCGTAGCTGTTGCTCACCCCTGCTGCCCCGCCGTTGCCAAAAGAATTGCATTCACTTATCCGGTAAGGAATTCCCAACTGCTGTGCCCCCGCGCTCAAGGTCGTCAGTTCGGTTGTAAGTTGAGGGTCGGGACTGACTAAGAAGGAAGCGGTAGAGGTGGAATTGGCGCCGCTGGCGCGGTAGTAATGCTGGGTCAGCAACGTGAGCTCGCTTGGAGTGACTGCCTGGCCAAAGGGCAAGGTCCAGCTGGAGATATGATTGCCGCCGCCCGTAGCCGGGCCAGTGATGGGGATGCGGGGCGTAGCCTGGAGAATCGCCCAACGGAATTGGTCCCAGCGAAGGAGAAAGTCCTGGAAAGTCCAGTTCCCGGCGAAGTAATTACCCGTTATGCCATATTCGTCGGGCTCATTGCCGATTTCGATACCAAGAAGATTCGAACCCAGAACCGAGACCGCAACGCTGCTCTCTTCCGCGGCCAAAGCGGGGGTGGAAGTAGCGAGGTTGATGGCGTAAAGGCACAGCCAACCGGTTGCCTGAAGGAAGCCGGCAAGATTCTTTATGTTGGTGGATGAGATCTGGGCATGAGTGCCCGCGCTATTCGAAGTCCACAAAAGCCGATCGACGTAGCCGCCCCCAATGCGCAGAACACCAGGTCCGAGGCGCCGAAAGAGCGCAATGAGGTTGTGGTTTGAGGCATGGAAATAACCATAACTCATAGCCAACTTCTCATAGCTCAAACCTACGAAGCGTGACGGAATGGCCCCGATTACCGCCCCTGTCACCGAGAGCGAGCCCTGGACAACAGGGCCGGATGGTAAAGGAAGAGGATTGCCGGAAGGCGCATGATAAATGTAGTTCGAAGAATAACCGCAGCCCGGAATAGACGAAAATGCTGCCAGGGATGCCGCTCCCTGGAGGAAGCGCCGGCGGCTTAGCAAGCTCGCGGTATACACCTAAACGGAGAGCGCTTTCTCAATACGTTCCACTTGCGCGCGCGCTTTTAACCATGTAAAGCTTTCCAGAAAAGCAGCATAGCCTTGCTGGCCGAGACGCGTCCGTAATTCCGGATTCTCTGCCAGCTGGCGCAATGCGGATGCAAGTTGGACCGCGGATCCTCGTTCCACCAGAATGCCCCCGCCATGCGCAAATATCTCGCCGGAGCCGCCGCCATACGTACTAACGACGGGAAGACCGGAGGCGAACGCTTCAATGTTGACCAGACCGAATGGCTCATCCCAAAGTGAAGGTGAACAAAACATGTCTGCTGCACGGAACAGATCACCCAAACCCATCCCACTACGATAAGGAAGAAACTCAACCGTCGCTGGAGAGTTTGCTTTTAAACGCCTCGTGTAATCAGTTTCTTTTCCCATTCCGAAGCTGGAAGAGCCGACGATGTGTGCCTGCAGCCGCACCCCCTGTCTCTCGAGCAGTCTCATCGCATCGAGCAGAATGTGAACACCTTTGTCTTCGACCAGCCGGCCGGCAAAGAGCACCGTGGCTGTCTCCTTGTGCTTTTGTAGATCTTTGGCTGGAAAGAAGATCGACGGATCTGCGCCGTTATGTATAACACAAGAGGTACCCAAATAGGGAAATTTGCTCCGTGCTTGTTCTAGTAAGAACTCACTTACGAAGACCAGCCTGTCCACCCGGACTTGCCCCATCAGTCGCTCAGGCCCCTTCACCAGATGCGAGTTATGCAAATGGAGAACAACACGCCCGCCTGCTTGATGAATCAGCGGGGTTAGAGCGACGGCGAACTCGGGCCGATTGTGGATCCACACGATATCACCGGATCGCACACGCTTGAGAAAGGGCTGGAAGATGCCGCGTATTACCCGGCAATGAAAGAACCAGGGCAACTGTTGAAGGCGCCTTCGCAAGTGCTTGTAAAGAGCCATAGCAGGCAGTACACGAATAGAATCCTGGACAAAGTTCCAGGTGCCATCCGCGCCAGGACACACAACCACAACGTGAGATGTGCTGCGGAGGACGTTTCCAGCCCAGCGTGAGATCGCGCCCCCGGTGAATTCAGAAAACGGCTCAGCTTCCGTAAGAAGGTGATAGGTGATACTGGACATCCACACTCCGAGACGTTGTTGCACCGAGACAAACAGCGGCAACTTACAGGAATTACCATCCTGTCTTAAACGATGAATGGCTGCATTATTGAAGCCTGCAAAACAAATGTCCGAGCCAGTCTGTGTTGAGCCAATTAAAACAAAGGCTTTGTATCTGAGCACGACTCAGTCGTGCCGAAAAGGGCCAGGAGGACGAGGGCTTTAGCCCCTGCGGCGCTATCTCCCTCTCACTTCCGCTTCGGGTAACATTCGACAGCTCAACCTGCCAGGAGGACATCACCTTGGCAGCATTCATTAGCCGCTACTTTAGCATGCCCGATTCCACCGTCCCATCGCGTGAAAGAAGATACTGCGATAAGACTCTATCGCGAATTCCGGAAAGATGCTCGCGGTGATACCCAGCGGTAATTGAGCAGATCCAGAATGGGACAGCGACGTTCCAACTTAGAACTTGGTTCATTCCCCGTACACCCATTCGTAAAAACCGAGGTTGCTTTACACTCGGCGTTCTGTCACCTTTGCCTTAGATCAGTTACAAGCGTAATAACACGACCACGGTATTGCTTATCGAAGCATCTCCTGCATTGGCTCATGAGTCTTCTCGGGTGTTAGGCGCAATAGTTGAACCTATGCAAACTTAATATGGAGAATCCCCCGCATGAAAGCTGTAAGTCCGAACTCCGCAAATAGCGCTGGTACAGTTGCGTTTCTCGGATTGACGCTACAACCCAGGTCAATACCGGAAATGAACAAGCTGGTTGAACAGGGAATTCGCGAACACCAGAAATGGATTATCGCGAACCACAATCTGCATAGCGTGTACCTGTTTCACAGGCACGCAAGACTACGTGAATTCTATTCGCACGTACATTGGACCTACCTGGATGGCATGCCGCTAGTGGCCCTGGGTCGCCTCTATGGGTATCCGTTGCAGCGCGAACAACGAGTAACGAACGTGGACTGGATGGGTCCGTTGATGGAGTTAGCCGCGGAGAGTGGCTGGCGTGTCTTTAATCTTGGGTCTCCCCGGCAGGTTGCGGAAGAAGGCGCTGCGAAGCTGCGTAAGCTCTACCCGGGTCTGCAAATAGAAGTGAGCGATGGATTCTTCGACGCGAGCCGTGGCAG
Organism: uncultured Acidobacteriaceae bacterium; assembly: GCA_963717225.1. GTDB lineage: Bacteria > Acidobacteriota > Terriglobia > Terriglobales > Acidobacteriaceae > PALSA-350. Next base: position 207,040 of record CAVQWB010000051.1, read on the forward strand.
CGCCGAGAATGAGGCACTGCTGCAGCGTATAAATGCCTACCGGCCCGATCTATTGATGGTAGGGATGGGCATGCCGCGGCAGGAGTTTTGGACTCAGGAAAACTTTGCCCGGCTGGATGCCCATGTAATTTTGTCGTCGGCTGGGGCGGCCCTGGAATATATCGCCGGCGCTACACCAACGCCTCCGCGGTGGGCAGGCCAGATCGGATTGGAATGGATATTCCGGCTCGCCCATGAGCCCCGTCGCCTCTTTAGCCGCTATCTCATAGAGCCATGGTACATATTGCTCCTACTGCTGCTGGACTATCCGCGTAGTCTGCTCGGTATGATGCTGCGCGGGCGCGCACAAGCGACTTATGCCAGCTCGAACGAGCAATCGAGCCCCATCCAAATGCGCGGCGACTGATACATGGAATAAAGCCTATATGGAATACAAGCTGGAAATAGATCGTCGAGACTTCATCAGGAGGCTCAGCGCGTTTGGGGCCGTGGGGTGGACTCGGTCTCGAACCAAGTTGGAGGTTGCTACGGCCTCCTTAAAGCAGTTGGCCGCGGAAAAGGGTCTGCTGTTCGGTTCGTGTCTGGCGTTGAAATATTGCGTCCAATCCGCAGCCTATCAGCAACTGTTCCTGGCGCAATGCGATATCACCACCCCGGAACTGAATATGAAGTGGAACTCGCTGAGCAGCCAACCTGGCGTCTACGACTTCGGGAATGCTGACAAGTTGGTCGCCTTCTGCACCACCAACCGCATCAGGGTGCGGGGGCATACGCTGGTCTGGCACGACGCTCTGCCGGCGTGGGTGGCCCCACAACTCACAACGGAAACTGGGCCCGCGATGATGACTGGCCACATCCGCAAGGTAGCCGGGCACTTTGCCGGCAAGCTGTACTCGTGGGACGTGGTGAATGAAGTGCTGGATCCGGGTAGTCACCGGCCCGACGGCCTCCGCGATACGCCATGGTTGCAGAAATGCGGCGCCAACTACATTGAGTTGGCCTTCCGGGAAACCGCTGCCGCCGATCCAAACGCTTTGCTGGTGTGGAACGAGAATTATCTTGAGGTATCAAACGGCTTCGGCCGCGCGAAGCGTACGGCGATGCTTGCCTTGCTCGACGGGATGCTGGCTCGTGGCGTTCCCATCCATGGAATCGGGCTTGAAGCACATCTTCGGGGCGATCAGGCCGCCGTGCTGGGCGATGAAAGTTATGAGGCTTTTCTAGGTGAGTTGGCCAGACGCGGTATGAAGATCTTCATCACCGAGCTGGACGTTCAAGATGTGACCCTACCTGCGGATGCCGGAACTCGCGATCGAGCCGTGGCCGACATATATAGCAGATTTCTCCGTGCCAGCCTGCGCCAGCCGGCGGTGAAAGGGATCGTTACCTGGGGGCTCGCGGATTGCTTCACCTGGATCGCCGGATATCGTCCGCGCCCGGATGGTCTGCCGGTGCGGCCGCTTCCATTCGACGTCAACTGCCAACCCAAGGCCGCTTATTTTGCGATCGCCCAAACGCTTCAGTCAGCGCCACTTCGAGAACACGAACGAAGCTGAGGAATCCAACCATGGTTATTGTTTCTGCCGTGATACCAACTCGTGGAAGACCGGAGCTCTTGCAGCGGGCGGTGCGAAGTGCGCTGGCTCAGACGCTGCGCGAGATTGAAGTGGTGGTGGTCATCGATGGGGAGGATCCTCTCACCAGGCTGGCCATGGAACAGGTCGCACACCAGGACGGTCGTTTGCGTGTGGTTGCGCTGGCGTCCAGCGTCGGAGGATCGGACGCGCGTAACCGGGGCGTCGACGCGGCTTCGGGAGAATGGATCGCGTTTCTGGATGACGATGACGAGTGGCTTCCGGGTAAGCTGAAGGCGCAGATCGAAGCAGTGGGGCCATCGACGGCGCCAGTCCTGATCGGGACCTGCAAAATGATCGCGCGTACACCAGGCAGAGACTACGTGTGGCCGCGGCGCATGCCGGCCAGGAACGAACAGATTGGCGAATACATCCTGGCGCGCAGCACGCTCACCCGCGGCGAAGGATACATCCAGACTTCGACCCTCTTTGTGCGTCGTACGCTCATGCTGGCCCAGCCCTTCAAGAGCGGTCAGCTGAAGCACCAGGATACAGAATGGGTGTTGCGGTTGGGCCGCCTGCCCGGGGTGCAGGTGGTGTTCGCCGACCACGTGCTGGCAATTCACAACATAGAAGAGGATCGCATTACAGTGAGCAGCAAAGCTAACTGGCGGTACTCGCTCGAATGGTTGCGGCGTGACCGGCACCTGTTTACACCGCGCGCTTTATCCGCCTTCGTCTTGTATCAGATTGCTGCCGAGGCTTCCGATCAGGGAGAATGGCGAGCATTCTTTCTACTCCTGTTTGAAGCTTTGCGTTTTGGCAAGAGCACACCCCGCGACTACGCGATATTTCTGGCCATCTGGTTGTTGCCCCGGCGCCGGCGCCGCCGCTTACGCGATTGGATGGCGAGACGCCCGGCGCTTTGTTCGCTGGTGCATTCGCGATGAGGATCCTTCAGCTCACCCGGCAGTTTCTACCTGCCCAGGGAGGCATGGAGAGCGTCGTAGAAGGCCTGAGCGTTGCGCTGCAGCGCAACGGACACACGGTGCAGGTGGCGACGCTTCGCATGCTCTTTGCGACCGGTGCCATCGCCCCGGTGGAATCGGTTGAAGCGGGGCTCAAGGTGCGCCGAATGCGGCACTGGGGTCCTCGCCGTTATCCTGTGGCTCTCTCTGTGTTGAGGGCGATCCGCGGTTACGACCTGGTACACATTCATGCCATCGATTTCTTTGTCGATTATCTGAGCTTGCTGCGTTTGCTGCATCGCATCCCCCTGGTGGTAAGCACCCATGGCGGTTTCTTTCATACCCAGCGGGCAAAGGCCTTCAAAGAGATGTATTTCAAGACCGTTACCCGCCACTCGCTGGGCGGGGTAGGTGCAGTGGTTTGCGTAAGCCAGCACGATCGCCAAATGTTCTCGAGGATTGTACCCGCGCAGCGTATCCGGGTGATAGAGAACGGAGCCAGTATCGATGGCCTTTGGGGCCTGAAAAAAAATGTAGAGCCTGGTCTGGTGTTGGGTGTGTCACGGCTGGCCGAAAACAAGCGTGTGCACAAAGTGCTGGAGGCGGTGGCCTTGCTGAAGGATCGCTATCCGCGCTTACGGCTGGAGTGGGTAGGAGCGGATTTCGCCGGGCTGCGCACCTCGCTCGAGCGGCGAGTGGTCGAGCTTGGCCTGAGTGGGCGGGTGCGCTTCCATGGCGCTGCCAGCCGCGAGGAGTTGCACCAATTGTTGGAGCGAGCGCACTTATTCGTCTCCGCGTCGGCCTATGAAGGCTTTGGGCTGTCAACCATCGAGGCCATGAGCGCAGCAACGGTGGTGGTGGTGACCGCGGTAGGAGCGCATCCTGACGTAGTTGAGGACGGGGTGAGCGGCTTCTTGGTGGACAAAGATGCGACCGGACTCTCGTCTCACATGGAGCGCGCTCTTTCGCTGTCGGGAGAGAAACTGGCGGCGATTGGCGAGGCCGCGCGTGCGGCCACCAAGCGGTTTTCCTGGAGCGGGATCGCACCCCGGTATGAGCAACTTTACCGCGAGGTTCTAGCCGTGGGAGCCCGGCCAGAGGCGCAGCTGTCATGACCGAAATGGTGACCCAGGTCGAGAATCAAGGCAAGAATCAAGACGCAAACCCGGGGACGAACCGAGGGACGATCGTGGTCTTCCGCATCCAACTGTTGCCGCCTTCGGAAACTTTTATTGTTGCGCAAGCAGCCGCCATGGAGCGGTTCGCGCCTTTTTTTGTGGGCTGGCGAAAGATGGCCGGGATCGATTTGCCGGAAAACACGAGCTGGACGGTCGACGATGGCGGTTTGCGGGGAAAACTACGGGAGCTTCGCTTTCGCTATCTCGGTCCTACGCGCGAGCAGCTTGCGCGGCTTCGGGCCCGCGCTCCCCGCCTCGTTTATGCGCACTTCGCGCCAGACGGTTACGCGGCAATGCAACTCGCAGAAGAACTCGGTGTGCCACTGGTCACAGCATTACACGGATACGACGTGACGATGAGCGACCAGGCCATCGGCGCGACCCGGCTGGGCCGTGAGTATCTGCAGGGGCGATCGACGCTGCAGAGAATAGGTGCGCTCTTCTTAACCTGCTCGGCGTATGTCCGCAAGCGAGGGCTCGAGATGGGATACCCGGCAGACCGTACCATCGTTCACTCGATTGGCGTAGATGTGGAGCGCTTTAAACCCCCACCCATGCTTCAGCAGCGGGATAAGTCTGTCTTGTTTGTCGGGCGCCTGGTGGAGAAAAAAGGTTGCGGCAGCCTGATCGAGGCCATGGTCGAGGTGCAGCGCTGCTGTCCGGCGGCTCAATTAGTGGTGATCGGCGGTGGCCCATTGCGCGCGGAGTACGAGGCACGAGCCGCTTCCCTGGGCGTTCAGTGTCGCTTCCTGGGTATCCAGCCCACTGCCGTGGTGTGCGAGTGGATGGCCCGTTCGGCGGTCTTCTGTGTGCCCAGTGTGGTCGCGGCCTCGGGCGACGCGGAGGGTTTCGGCATGGTATTCATCGAAGCCCAGGCCATGGGTATACCAGTGGTGAGTACCCTTAGCGGTGGCATTCCGGAGGCGGTAATAAACGGCGAAACCGGTCTGCTGGTGGCTGAGCGCGACCCGCAGGCACTGGCTGGGGCGATTCTCCAGCTGATCGAGGATGAGGAACTGTGGCGGCGCTACAGCCTCGCGGGTAGAAAAAATGTTGTAAGCCACTTCAATCTGGCACAGCAAACCAGGCGGCTCGAAAGTGTTTTCGAGCAGCTTCTGGCTGATCCATACCAAGCAGGAGCGGTTGCGCGATGGGGCAATTGACAGGGGTTTTAGATGTGGCCCCGGTGGAGGCGGCGCGTACCCAGCGCCGTTTTTACCAGCCGGAGCTTGACGGATTGAGGTTCTACGCCTTCCTAGGCGTATTTGTTTGTCACACTCTACCCTTTGAGGGGACGTTCTATCGCAGATTCCATCTGCCCATGCCTTGGCTGTGGGGAGCGGTTGCCAAGTCGGGCGCGGCCGGGGTTGATTTGTTCTTCGCCCTGAGCGCATTCCTGATCACCTCCATCCTGCTGCGAGAGCGGGAGGAGACAGGTGGAATTTCGCTTCGGCGGTTCTATCTCAGACGCATTCTGCGCATCTGGCCGCTGTACTTTGTGCTGATTGCTTTAGGCGTGGTGCTGGCACATACCATGGCCAAACAAAGTCTCCCCTGGTACTACGTTGCCGGCTATCTTCTGTTCGTCGGCAACTGGGTGCACGCAGTCTTTGGACGGCCGGAGTCGATCTGCTCTCCTTTATGGACGGTCTCCATCGAAGAGCAGTTCTATTTAATATGGCCACTCCTCATGAAGATGCTCGGGCGCCGGGGCATGATCGTAGCCGGCATAGTTACCTTCCTGCTGGCCAGCGTAAGCCGCATCGGCTTCATGCTTGCCGGCTCGAGCGGGGGGTTCATCTATTACGGCAGCATATCGCGCTGTGACTCGTTAGCGCTGGGCATCCTTCTGGCGCTGTTCGCGGATCGTCTGCCCAGGCTTACGCGCGGTGCGCGTGTGCTGTTGCTGGCCACTGGACTGATGGGGTGGGTCATCTCTTCGGCGTGGCTTAACGAACAGCCGGGACCGGTAGATCTGCGTATGGTGCTGGGCCGGTTGATTGTATCGCTTGCCGCGGGTGCAATTTTGTACGCCTGCTTGCACAGTCACAGCCAGCTGGTTAGGGGTGCCTGGGTGGTCCGGCTGGGCAAGATCAGTTACGGGCTCTATATGCTCCACCTCACCGGAATCCTCATCATGCTGAGCCTGTTCCACCCGGTCTGGGGATGGCAGCTGCTGGCGACCAAAGGTCTGGGATTTGTTATGACGGTCATTCTTGCCCTGGCATCGTATCGCTGGATTGAGTCGCCCTTCCTCAGGCTGAAGGATAAGTTCGCCACAGTGCTCAGCCGGCCGGTCTGATGAGAGCGACTCGCCGCATAAGTGGAGGTCTCGCCTGGATAAGATAACGTTGCAACCCTCGCATGTGGTCATTACGTCAAGCTCACCGCCGCCCGAGCTCACGCTTCGCGAGGTAGGAATGATGCTGGCGCGCCGTCGCGGGATCATTTATATCAGTCTGTCGGTCTTCTTTCTGCTCGCGATTCTGGCGCTCATATTTTCGACCCGGCGCTACAAGTCCACGGGCGAGATTGAACTCCAGAAAGATTCGACCAGCTCCCTGGTCATTCAAACGGGTTCAGCCGACGCTCCGTCCGACGCGCTCGAAGTCAACATGATTATCCAGACCCAGGCGAAGATCCTGCAGTCGGACTCGCTCGCCCTAAGCGTGATCGAAGATCTTCACCTTGAGCAAACGCAGGATTACAAGCCGAAATGGTCTCCGGTCGATTGGGTCTTCGGACTCTTTACCCCGGCGGGCAAACCCGATCCCAAGGGTGCGTCGCTTGAAAACTCGCCTCATCGCCGAATGCGGGTGCTGAAGATCTTTCATCGCAAGCTGACCGTGCAGCCGGTGGCGGGAACGCGCCTGATTGATGTGGAGTATCTGAGCCCTGATCCGCAGCTCGCAGCAGCGGTCGTGAATCACCTGCTGCAGGGCTTGATTGAAAAAGGTTTTCAGGCGCGCTACGACGCCACCATGCAAGCGTCGTCGTGGTTAAGCTCACAGATTGCAGATCTGCGCACTAAAACCCATGAGTTACAGGCGAAGGAGGTGAAGCTGCAACAGGAGGCTGGTGTCTTCGCTGTGGGCCAGGTCGATAAAGATGGTAAAGATCAGGTATACAACCCGATCCTCGACAGGCTTCAGATGGCGACGCAAGCCGAAGCGCAAGCAGCAGTCCAACCGCATCCTCAAGGGTGCGATCAACGAGGTGGTCAAGAGCGGCAACGCGGAGCTGATCTCGGGGCTGGGTGGAAACGCCATGACCGGCGGTTCTTCCTCCAGCGGCATCGGCACTTCGCTCGACTTTGATTCAGAACCTTCGCTTGCAGGAGGCAAGCCTGCAGGGGCAACTGCAGGAACTCTCGGCCAAGTTCGGTCCGGCTTATCCCAAGTTAGCCGAAGTGCGGGGCAACCTGAATGCGGTGCAGGGCGCGATTCGACGCGGAAGTGGCCCGGGTCGCGGGGCGGGCGCACAACGACTTCATAGTGGCCGAGCAAGCAGAGCAACAGACGCGCAGAGATTTCAACACCGACAAGAGCGAAGCGGAGGCACTTAACAACAAGACCATCGAATACCAAATGGTGCGGCAGGAGGCCGACCAAACCCGGTCCCTCTATGACGATATGTCGCGGCATCTTAAAGAGTCCGGCCTATTAGCTGGCCTGCGCTCCACCAACATCTCCATCGTCGACTGGGCAAAGGCCAGCGATAAGCCGGCTAAACCAGTAATGCTGCTTTACCTCTTGGGATCGATCGTATTGGGATTGGTGGTCGGCGTCCTCGCCGCGTTGCTGCGTGACGTGACCGACACCAAAATCCAGGACTTACGAGAGATCTCGCGCGAGCTGGGTCCGATGCCGATCTGCGTCGCTGCCGTATCAAAAGGAACAAGCTGCCCTGGCTGGCGGAACTAGTTGGGTGGCGAAATCGTCGCTGCCTGCGTTGGACAGCCCGCGTTCTCTGTTGGTCGAGTCGCTTCGCTCGCTACGGACTTCCCTGATGTTGTCGCGGAGTGGAGCGCCTCCGCGATCGGTGCTCGTGACCAGCCCGCTGGTGGGCGAAGGGAAAAGTTTCTTGAGCTGGAACCTGGCCATCCTTTTTGCCAAGCAGGGCAAGCGAGTCCTGTTGTGCGATGCAAACCTGCGCCACCCATGGCTGCATCGCAATCTGGAAGTAACCCCGCAGGTCGGGTTGAGCACCGTGTTAGCCGGCCTCTCACCCGACCACGGCGCCTCGGTCGTGATTCCAGTGCAAGAGGTTCCCGGATTGTTTCTTATACCTGCCGGACCGCTGCCTCCGTATCCTGCAGAGCTCTTGGCGTCCCATCAAATGGCGGATTTGGTAAAGATGTGGGAGCTGCAATACGACCTGGTGATTCTCGATGCCCCACCCGTGCTGCAATTCACTGACTCCGTTGTTCTCAGCTCCATGGTCAACTCGGTTCTGCTTATGGCCCGGCATCAAAAGACACCTTTGTCGGCGCTCGAGAAAAGTTACCGGATGCTGGAGGAGGTCCACTCGAGCAGTGACCGCAAGATCAATATCGTGATCAACGGCGTGAAAGACCAGAAGGATGAAGGATACCTCTCTTTCCGCGAACAGGAGGCTGCGAGGGTTTAATGAAAAATCTACAGCGGTTCTGTACCCTGTTGCTCGTTCTCTTGAGCATGGCAACGCGTTTGCCGGCTCAGAACGAGAGCCTGCTGATTGGACCTGGCGATCTGCTACACCTTCAGGTCTATGACACACCAGAGATGGAACAGCGTGCCCGGGTAACTGACGCCGGGACCATTCCGTTCAGCTTTCTGGGAAGTGTCAGCGTGTCCGGTCAGACACCGGAGCAGGCAGCCGAGCTGATCGCACATCGACTGGTGGCTGCCGGGGTCATGCTGCACCCCCAGGTGACAGTCCGGGTCGAAGCCTATGCAACGCAGAACGCGTCGGTGATGGGGCAGGTACAGAAGCCAGGTATCTACGAGATTGATACTGGGCGCAAAGTGGTCGAAGTGCTTGCGATGGCCGGAGGACTAACGGATATTGCGGATCGCCATATCACGATTCAACGCTTCGGGCCTGCGAAACAAAAAGTCGAATACTACTATTCGAATACGGCCCTGGCAGCACTTGTCTGACGATCCCATGGTCTATCCTGGCGATACAGTCATTGTGCCAAAAGCCGCGGTGGTCTATGTGCTGGGCGATGTATCGAAACCGGGCGGCTACCCGATAAGCACCAACAACTCCAGAATGACCGTGCTGCAGGCGATCGCCCTGGCAGGCTATGCCAATCACACCGCCGCCCTGGGCAAATCCAGGTTGGTGCGCGAGACCGCTACAGGAGTCGAGGAGATAGACCTGGAAGTGAGTGCAATCCAGAAAGGCAAGAAGCCCGACGTTGCGTTGTTGCCCGACGATGTCGTCTACATCCCCTTCAGCTTCATGCGCAACGTCGGAATCAATGGCCAGGGTATCCTGGCGTCCGTTGCTTCCGCTGCAATCTACATTCATTGATGTTGGCCCTATCCGCAAATCCAGAGGCTGTCCAAGGATTCGCTCAAGCCGCGGACAGCGTCAGTGCATGGGATAGCCCAGTCCAGCAGTGGGGAAATGATTCGCCAAGTATCTGGGGTCGTGCCTCGACCTGGGCCCTGTTGCTGCTGCTCATCTACTTTGCCCTCGACGGTGTTTCACCGTTTGTGAATGAGCCCACTGCCATCCGCGCAGTGGCGACCAGCTCTGCTGGTGGAGTCCTTGCCGATCGCCTGGGCAAGCTATTGATGTTTGCGGCCTGCATGATCTTTGCTGTCCAGGGGCACCAGTCTGTTCGCCGGCTGAGCATGCAGATGAAGCTGATGACCAGCTTTCCTATCCTCGCGATTTTGCTCTCGCCTCTGTCGCAGTTGCCAATGAGGACAGTCAGCTCGGGAGGATTGTTGCTGGGGGGCGTTCTGCTTCTGTACTACATCATGTCTCGATACACGCTTGATCAGATACTGGAATTGCTGCTGGTTCTTGGCACCGGGACGATGGGGGCAAGTATCGTGTTTGCCCTGGCTCTGCCACAGTACGGCCTTGATCAAATGGGTGGGCATGCCTCTGCCTGGAAAGGTATCTTCAGCGCTAAGAATTATCTTGGAAACCTGGCATTATTTTTCCTTACCGTGGCGGTGTCTTATCGTGCCCGCACACGTTCTTTGCGCTCCATTAGGGTTTTACAGATCCTCTTCTGCCTCACTGCGATTGCCTTTTCGCGAGCAGCCACGGCGTACATGCTGACGGCCATTTATCTTGCCTACTTTGTGTTCGTAAGAAGCCTGCATCGCTTTCGCAAAAAGGACTACTTTGTCGTCAGCTTCCTCCTACTGACGGCGTTTTGCGCTGCGACGGCGGTGATTGTGGTGTGGCCGGATTTCCTGTTCACCCTGCTGGGGAAAGACGTAACCTTGACTGGGCGCACCGGGATTTGGAGTGCAGTACTTGATTCGATATCCAAGCGGCCCTTGCTTGGCTACGGTTACCAGGCATTCTGGCTTGGCCTCGAAGGCGAATCCTATCGAGTGATTCTCGCGGTTTCCTGGGTCCTGGCCCAGGCGCAAAACGGGTTCCTTGATATAACACTCGAGATGGGGATAGCGGGGTTGACCATCGTACTGTTGGTTTTCGGTTTCGCTTTCCGCGATGGTGTGGTCTGCCTTCTCCGATCACGTGACGATACGAACCTTCGCGCAGTAGAGTGGTATCTCGCCATCGTAGTCCTCACCCTAATCTATAACCTTGACGAGAGTTTCCTCTTCGATCCGAAGCACCTCGGCTCGATGTTCTTCCTGCTCGCCTGCATAGGGCTCAAAATTGAGTGGCTGCGTTTACGAGGGTCCAGGTAGTCGTAGCCCCTGAGGTACCCTCTTCATTCGTTCTGCCGAAATCTCTTCTCCGCGGCAGGCCTCTACTTCTTGTCGAGAGCAGATTCGATCGCCGCCGTAACCTGGGGTGAATCGGGAGTGACGGCTGGTTCGAACCGTTCCACCGGCTTGCCATTGCGGTCGAACAAAAATTTAGTGAAATTCCATTTGATTTCACCGCCAATCTGCGGATTGGCCGACTTGTCGGTCAGGAAAACGTAGAGCGGCGTCTTATCTTCGCCCACCACTGAGACCTTAGCCATCATCGGAAAAGACACGTTGTAGCGGTTATGGCAGAACTTCTTGATCTCGTCGTTGGTCCCGGGCTCTTGCTGAGCGAAGTTGTTGGCTGGAATGCCGACAATCACCAGACCGCGGTCCTTGTATTTTTCATAGACGGATTCAAGGCCGGCATACTGTGGAGTGTAGCCACATTTGCTGGCAACGTTTACCAGAAGAAGAACCTTACCCCGGTAACTCTTCAAGCTGACCGGTTGGCCATCGATAGACTTCAAGGTATAGCTATAGACGTCATTCGCGGGCAAGGCCATGCAGATCGCGGCAAAGCAAAAGCTAAGGGCCAGTACTAACTTGCGCATAGAATCCTCCACCTATCTTATACATCGCACAGGTCAACCGCCTGTAAAAGCGAGGCCTTTGGATCGCCGGTCGGCACAAACTCATGCGCGACATATCCTTTATACCCAGAGTCCACGATCCCCCGCATTACGCCGTCCCATTGCACCTCCTGCGTATTGTTCAGCTCGTGGCGTCCAGGCACCCCGCCGGTATGGAAGTGACCAAGCCATTGAATGTTCTCCTTGATGGTGGCGATCAAATCTCCCTCCATAATCTGCATGTGATAAATATCGTAAAGCAGCTTTACATGGGGGGAATTCACTTCCTTCATCACGGCGACACCCCAGGCGGTGTGGTCGGCCATATAGTCTTTATGGTTAACCTTGCTGTTCAATAGCTCCAGATTGAGAACGACGTTATTGTCTTCAGCAATTTTCTTCACCCGGTTCAAGCCGAGAATCACATTTTTCGCGCCCTCTTCATCGGACATTCCGCGGCGATTGCCGGAAAAAGTGATGACATTGGGAACGCCCGCCTTGGCCGCCAAGGGGACATTGAGACGCAGCGCCGCCGCGATTTTGTCGTGGTTCGCAACCACGTTCAGTGCATCGGGGATCGTACCGGCTCCCACGTAGCCCATGGTGCAGATCAATCCATACTTCTTAGGTGTTTCATAATCTTGCGGCTCCAGCAGGTCGATTCCCTTCAGTCCGATCTGCGCTGAATAAGCGCATAATTCGTCCAGGGTCATTTTTGGGTAGCACCAGCGGCTGACAGACTGTCGAATGCGCCCCTTCCTCTGGGTCGGACTATCCGTCGAAACCGCAGCCTTTTCCTGACTCCAGGCCATGGATGACGCCATGGGTGCACTGGAGACGAGTGCGGTGCCTGCGATGGTACTTTTGAGCATCCTGCGACGAGAGATGGAAGACATCTTGATATACCTTTCGGACCGGTGTGAGATCACGGAGGTATTTAATCATCTTTTCCCTCCTCTGCCCGGATATACAATTTTGACCGCAGGACCCACAAATGAATAGCCACGCGCTCATTCGAGTCGCTTTCTTCCTCTTGCTCCTGTCTCCTCCTCTCGTGGCTCAGGTAGTTGTGTTTTGGCAGCCGGGCTTCCCGACCATTGCCAGCCAGACCGTGGATTGCGCCACCCTGTCTACGGTGCTGCATCCCTCCTTTCTCGATCTGAACGCCTTAAAGGCCCCCGGCGCGCTTGAGAAGACCGAGCTGTTCGTGCTCCCTTACGGCTCTGCCGTGCCTACCGATGCGTGGAAGGCAATCGAAGCCTATCTCCAGCACGGCGGGAATCTCCTCGTCCTCGGAGGCCAGCCGTTGCGCGTACCAGTCACCCAGTCGGGCGCCGTTTTTGTCCAGGGAAGACCGCAGGATACCTATGCGCGGGCGCTGGACCTACGTCACACCTACGAAGTCCCCGTGGCGCGAGATGCTCATTTTGCGTGGAGGCCGGGGTATGCATTTGAAACCACTCCGACACTCGAGGCAGAGAAATTCTTCACCGTGGAAGGTCATCTCAACGGACTCGGCTACATGGTCGACCCTACTGGGCTGTTGGTCGCGGCACCGGTCATCGTTATCGACCGGGCACCGCGCAGCCGCATCGTCTGTCTCGATTTTCAGCCGGCCCCTGGGTACTGGGAGAGTCAGGCCGGCATGGCTCTCATTCGCCAGTCTGCCGGCTATGCGCGCCAGGGTTCGACCAACCTTTCGGTTGAAACACTTTTCTCTGTCCTTAGACTGAATGAACCGCCTCAGATCACGGTGCATTTGCGGCAAGCGAAACCCACACGGGGCGATGTACGCGTGGAGCTCTTATCCTCAGATAAGGTGCTTGAAGAAGCTACGCTGCCGGTTGTGGCCGGGGAAAGCGCCGACCTCTCAACGCCATTTCAAAAGCCGCTACCGGCCGGCTTCTACAAGGTTCGTGCCACCTTTCGCCAATCAGGAGTGTTTCGTGAGTTCTACGAGAATGGTTTCTGGGTTGCGGAGCGCAGTTCGCTTGACAGTGGTGAGACCCTCGCAGTCAAGGGCGATTTCCTCACGCGTGGGAATCAGCCCTTTTTCCCAGTCGGCACCAACTACTTCACAACCGAAGAAAATGGTTGGGATTTCTCCGGCCCGCGCAACGCGTCGGTGTGGGAAAAGGATTTTGGTGAGATGGCCGCACACGGCGTTACCTTTGTCCGCACCGGCGTCTGGATGAAGAACGCCCAATTCATAGAGCCCTCAACGGGAGAACCGGACGAGCGATTTCTGCGCAATCTTGAGGCCTTCCTCCTCTGCGCCCATCACCACGGCATCTCTGTCAACTTCACCTTTTTCGCCTTCTCTCCCGCTTCTGGTGTGGCCACGAACAAAAACCCGTATCTCGACGAAGATGCTTTGCACGCGCAGCAAGCCTACGTGAGCGCCGTCGTAAGGCGTTTCGCCACCGTGCCGTGGCTCTGCTGGGACCTTATCAATGAGCCAAGCTTCTCCAATCCCAATCAGATATTTAAAGGAAATATCCCCAATGGGGATGCGGCGGAAATAAGCGCCTGGCATGAGTGGCTCCGTGACCGATACAAAAGCATCAGCACGCTCGCGGATGCATGGGCCGAGATACCGGAACAGCTCGGCAGCTTTGACAATATCCCGCTGCCCGGCGTAGCCGACCTGACCTACGACCGCCACGGAAATCCGCGGCAGGTGCGCGCCGTCGATTACAACCTGTTCGCGCAGGACATGTTTAGCCGTTGGGTGCGATCCATGGTTGCGGTGATCCGCCAGGCCGGCAGCAGTCAGCTCGTCGATGTAGGACAGGATGAGGGCGGCGTCACCAACCGCGTGCTGAACCAGTTCTATGGTCTGGCGGGTGTTGGGTTCACCACCAACCACACCTACTGGCAAGACGACGCCCTGCTATGGGACTCGATCGCAGCAAAGCTTCCCGGCATACCGAACATCACCGGCGAAACCGGCTATCAGCCCGTCTGGGCTCCCGATGGGACGTGGCGCTATGACGAATTTACTGGGTTGCCGCTGATCGAACGCAAGTGGGCATTAGGCTTTGCTGCCGGCAATTCTGGAGCGATGCAGTGGGACTGGGCCCGGGAAGTCGACTTCGGCATCCAGCGCAGCGACGGCTCGGCCAAGGTATGGGAGCCCATGCTGCGCAAAGTAGGAGACTTTGCGCAGCGCGCTGCGCCTTATGCTACCGGCTTCAACAGGCCGGATATTGCCATCGTCCTGCCTCAGTCCCTGCAACTCTCCATTTTCAATTCTCTGGCCATCGAGGCACAACAGAATGCGGTTCGAGCCCTCTACTACTATGCCCGGGGGGAAGCTTATGCGGTTGGCGAATACCAGATTGAATCTCTCGGATCGCCGAAGCTTATCATTCTGCCCTCACCGTTTGCCCTGACCGAGGATGCCTGGCAGGCGATCGTAGCCAGAGTGCAAGCGGGAGCCGTATTGCTCGTGACCGGGCCGTTCGGCGGCGATGCGCACTTCCATCCAACCGGGAGGCAGGAGCAGGTCGGCCTTGCCTACGTAGACGCGCCGCTCACTTTACGCAGCAACGCATTTAAATGGGCTGAGGGCGAAGCGGAACTGACTTTCGGCGGCAATAAGACCACGATACTGAGCCGCGCGCAGACGCCAGGAGATCAGGATTGGGTAGAAAAGCCTTTCGGAAAGGGAAAAATCCTGTTTGCGGCTCTCCCTCTCGAACTCAACCAAAACCTGCAGGCTGTAGCAGATGTTTATCGCTACGCGATGAAGCAGGCAAACATTTCGCCAACCTACACTACATCGTTGATCGATCCCGGCCTGCTCATCTGCCCAACCCGCCTGCCCAAAGCCACCCTTTATGTGCTAACGTCTGAATCAAGCCAGAAGGCAATCTCCTTCCATGACGTGCGCAGCGGGAAAGACTTCTCTGGTCAACTTGAAAACGGCCGCGCAGCTCTGCTCCTCATCAGCGATGAAGGCAAGCTGATCACTAGTTACAACTGGCCTGAACCCTAACAAATGCTGGGTGCCCCATATCTCGCTGGTTTTTCGCGAGATGTGGGATACCACCGCACTAAACTGGAGAGTTTTTGGACTCCGAAAAGGGACGATGTTAGAGGCTCGTGGTATCCCACATCTCGCGAAAAACCAGCGAGATGTGGGGCACCCAGCATCTGTTGGCCATCGAGCCTTTTCAACCCGCTATTTTATTGCCGTCGGGTACAGGTCCGGCAGGGGTTTGTTTTGTTGCTCGAGCCTTTCGGGATGGGGCAATGGCTTACGCGGAATCATCTGCTCCCGCATCGCAGCGTTGTAGACAAAGATCGCTTCCACCACCGCAATCTGCTTCAAGTCTGCGGCCTGCAGACGCTCACGCGTGTCCATATTGGAGTGGTGGGTTCGTGTCCCGTAATCCATCGGATCCTGGATGAACTGGAAGCCGGGAATGCCAACCGCATCAAACGACAGGTGGTCGGTGCCGCCCGTGTCGCGGTTGGTGATGGTGGTTACGCCGAGATCTTTCAATGGCGCCATCCATTGCTCGAAGATGTGATCCACGGCGGCGTTTCCCTGGGTATAAATACCGCGAATTTTGCCCGTTCCATTGTCCACATTGAAATACGCAGAAATAAGCTTTTGCTCCGGCTTCAGCGCGAGTGGCCCCGCCGGCTTCCTCATATATTCCGGCAGTTCCATCTGATCCCGAGCGGTGGAAAGCGGGAAGCTGCCAAAATGCTGAGCTGCGTATCCTTTGCTGCCGAAGAGACCTTGCTCTTCACCCGACCATAGGGCAATGCGGATGGTCCGCCGTGGCTTCACCTCAAGTGCATTGAGAATGCGCATCACCTCCATGGCAACCACCGAGCCGGCGCCGTTATCCGTAGCACCTGTACCCGCCATCCAGCTATCCAGGTGTCCGCCTACCATCACCACCTCGTCTTTTAGCCGTGGGTCGGTTCCCGGGATTTCGGCAATCGTGTCGAAGCCATGCTCGTGGTCCCCCGTGAACCTGGTTTCAACGTTCATCTCAATCGAGACCGGTACGTGGTTTTCAAGCAACCGGAATACCCTGCCGTAGCTTTCAATCTGCGCGACCACCACGGGAAATGGGACAGCCGTGTCCTTGTGGTAAGGAGTACGGCCGAGCGCGGCGCCGTTGTCGTCGAAAATAATTCCCGTGCCACCGCCGTTGCCGCTATCGCGGCTGGGAACAATAACGCCTGCAACCTTCTCCTCGGCCAGAAACGGAATGATCTGGCTGGTTAACTTTGTGCGTTTGACGTAGCGCTCTATGCGTGCCTCCTCATCCAGGTCACGGCCATTGACCGGGAGCGACTCGAGCTCCTTAAGGTCCTTTTCGCTATAGCGCTCAAAGAAAGGCTTGTCAGGCACCGGCACATCACGCATGGCGCCGAGTACCACAATCTTGCCCGAAAGTTTGCCCTTGTATTTGGCAATGTCTTTTTCGTCGTTAATCACGACGGAGATAGCCTGTGCAGTCACGGGCCCGTTCGTAGAAGGCGACCACGGCGTGGCCTGGGCGAGGAAGACGGACGTATCCGGTTCTGTCATACGAACCCAGGTGTTGAGCTGCTGCCAGCCCATGCCGAACTCGCCCCAATCTTCCAGATGGGCGTTGACGCAGCCCATTTTTGTGAGCTGGTCCCGCGTCCATGCGTTGGCCTTCGCCATGTTGGGCGAGCCAGTCAGCCGAGGCCCAATCCCGTCGATCAGGCCTCCGGCGTAATCCATCACATGCGAGTGCTGCAGACCTTCTTCGCGGATCGCGTTATACGCATTCAGGTCGATTGACTCGATGGTGGGCTGCTGCATCTGGGCATCGTTCCAGCCTTGTTGTTGCGGCTCGGGTGTCTTGCTTTGCTTCTTGTCTGCCGCGTTAGATCCCACAGCGCCGGCGGCGAGTATGACCGCCGCGGCGAAGACCAGGGTGCGTCTTAGAACCATGAACATTGCCTCCTAAAATGTTGGAATCCTTATTGCACACACCGGCGCCGGACGCAAAACAGTTCCGATTTCTTGATGATCCTGAAATATACCCAGAGGCGAAGCAGCGGCGCGTGCAACCGGCGCAACCAATAATAGGAGGGGAGAGCCAGCATGAAGCGGAAATCTGTCGAAGGTCGGGAATATGCATTTCGTAGCCCCAATCGTAGGTGCTCCGCAGCTGCGCGAACGACACAAATTTCGGTCCGAGAACGTTATCATGAAGCAGAAGGGCAATTGGAGAACAGCATGATGAGCAAGAAGAGACGAGAAACCTCGACGGGTTACTTCAGCCGCCGCTCCTTCCTTTCCTCACTTGGCGCAGCCGGCGTGGTCGCAACCGCCGGGCCCATGGTAGCTGCGGCGCCGGCGGCTCCCGCGGTCGAGGCGCCAGCTGAAACCGTCGCAGGGGCTGTTCCGGTCAGTCTGCGGGTGAACGGAAAGCAGCTCGACCTTCACGTCGATCCGCGTACTTCGCTACTCGACTGCCTGCGCGAGACCATCAGTCTGACCGGCACCAAGAAGGGCTGCGACCACGGCCAATGCGGAGCTTGCACGGTCCACGTGAACGGCCGCCGCATCAACTCGTGCCTGACCCTGGCCGTCATGCACGAGGGCGACGAGATCACCACCATCGAAGGTCTCGGCCAGCCCGGCAATCTGCACCCCATGCAGGCATCGTTCGTCAAGCACGACGGCTACCAATGCGGTTACTGTACCTCGGGCCAGATCATGTCCGCCGTCGCCCTTCTCAAGGAGAAGTGCGGCCCCACAGACGCTGACGTGAAGGAGCTGATGAGCGGCAACATCTGCCGCTGCGGAGCTTACCCCAACATCGTCGCGGCTATTCAGGAAGTCCGCCAGCACGCATAGGAGCCGCACATGGAGACCTTCACTTACACCAAGGCCACCGGCGTACAGCAGGCAATCCGGGCCGCTGGACAGTCGCAACCAGGCGCACAGACGAAATTCATTGCCGGCGGAACCACCCTGCTTGACCTGATGAAGCTCAATGTTGAGCGGCCCAGCCAACTCGTCGACATCAATCGACTACCTCTGGATCAGGTGGAAAAGCTTCCCGACGGCCGTCTGCGCATCGGCGCCCTGGTCCGCAACTCCGATCTGGCTCATCATCCCGCGGTGGTGAGTGACTACTCCGTCCTCTCCCAGGCCTTGCTCTCCGGAGCTTCCGCGCAGCTGCGCAACATGGCCACCACCGGTGGCAACCTGCTGCAACGCACCCGCTGCATGTACTTCCGCAACGATGCCATGGCCTGCAATAAACGGACACCCGGGTCCGGCTGCTCCGCGATAGAGGGCGACAACCGCACCCTCGCCATCCTGGGCACCAGCAAAGACTGCATTGCAACCAACCCTTCCGACATGAATGTAGCCCTCACCGCCCTTGAGGCCACCATTCACATCCAGGGCTTGCAGGGCGAGCGTGACGTGGCTATCGGAGACTTCTTCCTGGTCCCGGGAAACACGCCGCAGCGAGAAAACGTTTTGGAGCCGGGCGAGCTCATCACCTTTGTCACCCTGCCGGCCCCGAAGGCCGCCAGCAAGCAAATCTATCTCAAATTGCGTGACCGCGCCTCCTATGAATTTGCCCTCTCTTCGGCGGCCATCGTCGCCGTCGTCAACAGCGGCAAACTGGACTTCGTCCGCGTTGCCCTGGGAGGCGTAGGCACCAAGCCGTGGCGCTCGCTGGAAGCAGAGAAAGTTCTGCACGGCAAAACGGCCGACGAGAAGGTGTTCCGTCAGGCAGCCGAAGCGGCTCTTCGTGACGCACAACCGCAGAGCGAAAACGGATTTAAGGTGCAATTGGCCAAGCGTTGCATAACCCACGCTCTCGCCCTCGCGACCGCATAAAAGCCGCGCACAGGAGACAGATCCATGGCGTCAATCCTCAACCTTCCTCCGAAAACGAATGCCGGGTTACCCCGTGTGGATGGTCCGCTCAAAGTTACCGGCACTGCCATGTACACGTCGGACCACAATCTGCCCGGTATGCTGTACGCGGTACCGGTATGCGCCACCATCGCCAATGGCGCCATCGCCTCGCTTGACACCAGGCGCGCATTGGCAATGCCGGGGGTCAAGGCCGTTTATACCCGCCAGAATATTGGCAAATTGTTTCGAACTGCGCCTGCCCAGGGCTTCACCGGGATTCTCGATGAACGGCGGCCTCCTTTCGAAGACGACACCATACGCTACTACGGTCAATACGTCGCTGCCGTGGTGGCGCTTACATTCGAAGAAGCAGTGGCCGCTGCCAATGCCGTCAAGGTCACCTATCACACGGATAAGCCGGACGTTCGCAAGCAACTGGAATCCGATGAAAAGCCCAAGGTTGATAGCCAGCGAGGGGATCCGGAACCGGCCTTTCACGCTGCTCCCGTCAAGGTTGACGAAGTCTACGTCACGCCGACCGAGACTCACAATCCGATCGAACTGCACGCCAGCGTTGCCGTGTGGGACGGACAAAACTTCACCCTCTACGAGACCTCGCAGGCGGTGTGCAACCATCAAGACGTGATGGCGCAAATGCTTGGGGTTCCGCAGGAAAACGTGCGCGTGATCTCGCGCTTTCTGGGCTCGGGCTTTGGCGGAAAGCTTTGGCCTTGGACGCATTGCCTCATCGCCGCCTCTGCAGCGCGTAACCTCAACCGGCCAGTCAAACTGGTATTGACGCGCGACATGATGTTCCAGAGCGTGGGCCATCGCCCGCGCACCCAGCAGCGCGTCCGCCTGGGCGCCGCCCCTGACGGCAAACTTGTCTCCCTCATGCATGACTCGCTCAATCACACTTCGATCCTCGACGACTATTCTGAGGGTTGCAGCGAGGCGACTGCCTACAGCTACAGCACCCCCAACCTGCGCGCTACCTCTGGTCTCGTGCGCCGCAACGTCGGCACTCCCACCTCCATGCGTGGCCCGGGCGCCGTTCCCGGGCTATTCGCGCTTGAATCCGCGATGGACGAGCTGGCCATCAAGCTCAACATGGACCCGGTTAAGCTGCGCATCCTGAATGAGCCAGAGAAAGACGAAGGTCTCAATCTGCCCTTCTCTTCGCGTCACATGGTGGAGTGCCTCAACGTGGGCGCGGAGAAATTCGGCTGGTCGCGGCGCACTCCACAAGTCGGATCCATGAAGAAAGACGGGAAGAAAGACGGCCTCATTCTGGGGTGGGGTGTCGCCGGCTGCTCCTGGATTGCTGAGCGCATGGGCAGCGAAGCCAGCGTGGAGCTTCGTGACGATGGCTCCGCCCGTGTCTCCTGCGCTACGCAGGATATCGGTACCGGCACTTACACTGTCCTTTCGCAAATCGTCAGCGACAAAACTGGTATTCCCCATGAAAAGATCGAGGTCGTGCTCGGTGACACCAATCTGCCGTCGGGGCCCATTTCCGGTGGTTCCTGGGCTACGGCGTCGGTGACACCCCCGGTGATGGAAGCCATTGAAAAGGCGCAACAGACTCTCTTTATGATCGCCGGCAAAGGAAAGAATCCAGCATTCGCGGGCCAGAAGCCAGAGGCGATGGCGTTTACCAATGGCTGCGTCCATCTAAAGGACAAGTCGCCCGACACGGGAGTGCCCTTCGAACAGATCCTCACGGCAGGCAACCTCCGCGCTGTCTCAGGCAGCGGAAAATCCGAGGGCACCTTTGGTGAGCCCAAGCGCAAGTTCTCCACCCATTCCTTTGGGGCGCAGTTTGCCGAAGTGACCTGGCAGCCGGAGACTGCTCGTCTCCGCGTCTCCCGCGTAGTCACGGTGATTGATGCCGGCCACATCCTGAATCCGAAGCCTGCACGCAACCAGATTGAGGGCGCAGTGGTCATGGGAGTAGGCATGGCCCTCTTCGAAGAGACAGTGTACGACCCACGTTTCGGCGCTCCGATCAACAACAACCTCGCCGACTACATCGTTGCCACCAATGCCGATGCTCCGGAGATCGACGTCACCTTCCTCGACCATCCCGACAAGGTACTTAACCCTCTCGGCGTGCGCGGCGTAGGGGAGATAGGCCTCGCCGGAATCGCGGCAGCCATTACTTCCGCGGTCTACCACGCCACCGGTGTTCGTGTGCGCCAACTTCCGGTTCGTATTGAAGACCTGCTGGCACAAGAGAAGGCTTAAGCGCGATTGGCTGGTCTGCGTCATAGCAGAGGTCGGAGGCATTGGACGGGTGCCCGAGGTTCGCCCTGGCGTACTCCGGATTTCGCGGAAACCGCTGTATGGAGGAACTTTTCCCTTCGCAATCGCGTCCATACGAAGGCCGCCCAAGCAGATCGCTTATTCGCCACGCCCCTCAAGGCTGCGATCATGGCTGCGGTTCGAAAGGTCCTTTTCATGCGCAAGTTCCCGCTAATCTTCGCCGCCCTGCTGGCGGCTTCCACCTGTCTTGCACAAACACCTGCGTGGCCGCCCAGCCCCGACCATGTGACCATGCCGCTTTGGCCCAATGGAGCCCCTGGAGCCCAACCCGCCCCCGGCCCTGAAGGCGACATGACCACCGCCAAAGACGGGCGCCCGGGCGGCAGGGCGGTGATCCGTATCGGCAATGTTTCCAATCCCACACTCACGGTCTACGCCCCTAAGACCGACAACACCGGTGCCGCGGTCGTCGTATTTCCCGGAGGCGGTTACCGCATCCTCGCCATCGACCTCGAAGGTACCGAAGTGTGCGACTGGCTGAACTCCGCAGGTATCACTTGCATCCTGGTCAAATACCGTGTGCCTGAGCCCGGCCCTTACCCCAAGTCGTCTGCCCCGCTTCAGGATGCTCAGCGCGCCTTCGGCATGGTCCGCGCCCACGCCGACGAATGGCACGTCGATCCAAACCGAATCGGAGTCCTGGGTTTCTCCGCCGGGGCGCACCTTGCCGCAGCTCTCAGCACCCACTTCGACCAAAGGCTGTACGAACCGATCGACGCGTCTGACAAGCTGAGTTGCCGGCCAGACTTCGCCGTCATCGTCTACCCTGGTTATCTTGCGCTCTCAGAGCAGAACTATGCGCCGAATCCAGAAATACGTCCAACCGCACAAACACCACAAACGTTCATCGTGCAGGCTGAGGACGATCCGGTCCACGTAGAAAACGCGGTGGTCTATTTCATGGCGCTTAAAAATGCCAAGGTACCGGCCGAGCTGCACATCTATGCCCAGGGCGGACACGGTTACGGCTTGCGCCGGACTGAGCTTCCAGTGACTACCTGGCCCAGGAGCGTGGAGATATGGCTACACACTATTCACGTGTTGCCCGCCTCTAATTAACCTGGAGCGAGGATGACCGGGAAGCAAATCGTACTTCTGCCGATATTCGCAACCGCCATCTGCGTGGCGCAAAATATGCTTCCGCCAGTCCCTGCTCCTTTGGGGGTGGCCGCACCAGGGCCATCGACGGATGCTCCCTACGCACCGTTGCCCATCTTACCCGGCGGCGTAGTGGTGACTCTATATCCACCAGACTCGCCTTATCTCAATAAGGAGAAGGTCCGCCAGGCTGAGCAGTACAACATGAGCCAGGCGGTGCCGGGACGAATCAACAGCATCGTCAACATACACAACCCCTCGATCGAGGTGCATACCGTCGACCGCGCCTTGAACACTGGCGCCGCGGTAATTCTGGTGCCCGGTGGCGGTCACAACACGCTGAACGTTGGTTCTGAGGGCGCGGATTTTGTTCCATTCTTCTATAACTACGGCGTCAACACCGTCATCCTGCGCAGCCGCCTGCGGCGTGACGGATACAACCCTCGGACCGATGAGGTATATGACGCCCAGCAAGCTATCCGCCTGGTGCGGGCTCACGCCAAAGACTGGAACATCGATCCCAACAAGATTGGCATCATGGGTTTTTCCGCGGGCGCCGAGCTGGCCACCGCGGCCGCAGTACTGTACGACGACTTCGATACGAAGAACAGCGGCGCGGCGGATCCCCTTGCGGGCATCTCTTCGCGCCCCGACTTTGTCGGCGTCATCTATCCCGGTCCTACTCCCTTTGCCCGCGATCGCGTGGCCCCTCCTATTCCGCGCAACGTTCCTCCTTCGTTCATAGCCTCTGCCGGCTCGGATGACCAGGTTCACGCCATCTGGGCCGATGAATACTTTGCCGCGATGCTGGCGCTCCGTGTACCCAACCTCGAGATGCACATTTATGCCAACGGCCGCCACCCCGGTGATCTCCTGCGCGATGGCAGCCATATGACTGGAGGCTTGACCGATCGCAAGGGAATCCCGTTTGGCACCTGGCAGTTCCGCTTCGTCGATTGGTTCCGCGATCTTGGCTTCTTGGAGCCGCCTGGCGTGGAAACAAAAGCCGCCAAAGACATCGCATTCTATTTGAGTCAACCCGCAACAGGAGCCAAGAGCAGTAAGCCAACCGCTAACCCACAGACTCATATTCCCTAGGAGAGATTGGCCCAAGGTGTCCGGCGGTGGACAATGGCGTGGATTTATGGACAGTCCGTTACTCGAATAGCTTCTAAGTCATTGAAAATGCGGGATGATACGAACCTGCGATTGGACGGTCACGTGCTTGTCTTTCGCCACAGGGAGCCGAGTCATGACCATTGCGAATTTGATCGGGGATGTGCGCTACTCGCTGCGCCAACTGCGCAAGACCCCAGGTTTCACCGTGACGGCCGTGTTGACGTTGGCGCTTGGCATTGGCGCGAACACAGCAATCTTCACTTTAGTCCATGCTGTGTTGCTGAAGAATCTGCCGGTCGTGGACCCGGCGTCCCTGGTGCGCATTGGTGATAAAGAGGACTGCTGCAACCTGAACCTGGGCTCCATCGAGAGTGACTACACAATCTTTTCCTACGACGGCTACAAGAACCTGCGCGACCACACGCCAGAGCTTGAACAGTTAGCGGCGATGCAGGCGGGTGGAGCAGATCTTTCGGTCCGGCGCACTTCGGTAGATCGCCCTCCGCAATCCTCGTTAGGCGAGTTTGTCTCCGGCAACTACTTCCAGACGTTTGGCATACAGCCGTTAGCCGGGCGTGTCCTCATACCCGCAGACGATCGAGACGGTGCGCAGCCCGTTGCCGTAATGAGCTACCGGGCCTGGCAGAGGGACTATGCCGGTGATCCTTCGGTGATTGGCAGCACCTTCGTCATGAATACACATCCCGTGACCGTGATCGGGGTGACGCCGCAGGCGTTCTATGGCGACCGCATGAGCGAGCATCCACCGGACTTTTATCTGCCCATCTCACAGGAGCCGACGCTTGGCTTTTTCGCCGTCCGCAATAAGCCGGAACTGGGCTGGCTGTTCCTCATTGGACGCGTGAAGCCCGGAACTGCGATGGAGCCGCTTCAGGCGAAGATGAGCGGCATTCTGCGGCAGTCATTATCACAGCTGCCGGTCTATCAGACCGTACACGGCAGGGAGCAACTGGCTAAAGCGCGTGTTGTACTCACGCCAGGCGGCGTAGGGATTGCGAATATGCAGCACAATGCGGCAAGCAGTCTGTACCTGCTGATGGGGCTCTCAGGATTGGTCGTGCTGATCGCATGCGCGAACATCGCGAACCTCATGCTGGTACGCGGCTTGGCGCGACGGGCTGAGATCTCGATTCGTATGGCCCTGGGCGCTGCGCGGAGGAGAGTTGTCCGGCAAATGATGGTCGAGAGCATTGTGCTGGCATTCCTTGGCGGCCTCGCTGGATTAGCGCTCGCCTACGCAGGGACGCGGTCCCTGCTGGCTCTGATGTTCCCCAACTCGCCCACTGTGTCGATTGATGCGACGCCGTCTCTGCCGGTGCTGTTGTTTGCCTTTGGCCTATCCTTGCTTACAGGACTCATCTTTGGCATCGTGCCGGCGTGGATTTCCTCCCAGGAGCAGCCGGCCAATGCATTGCGGGGAATGAATCGAAGCACCGGTGACGGATCGTCCTGGCTGCAACGGTCGCTCGTTGTTCTGCAGGCAGCGTTGTCGCTGGTACTGCTGGTTGGAGCCGGCCTCCTGGGCAAAAGCCTCAATAAACTTGAGCATCAGGATTTCGGCATCGAGACAGACAACCGGGTCGTCGTTAGCATGAATCCACTGAAGGCCGGCTACAAGCCGGAGCAATTGCAGGGACTCTATCAACAGATCGAAGACAGGTTCCATGCCCTGCCCGGTGTGCAACGTATCGGCTTGGCCCTCTACACGCCACTCAACGGTGATAGCTGGAGCTTGTATGTTTACGTCCAGGGGCAGCGCCCGCCTGATCCAGGACAGGATGTGGGCGCCATGTTCAATCGGGCAAGTCCGGATTACTTCCAGGCAATTGGCCAGCGGGTAGTTCGCGGGCGAATGTTTGCGCCATCCGATACGGCAACTTCTGAGGGCGTCGCCGTTGTCAACCAGGCCTTTGTAAAAAAGCTCTTCAAGCCGGGCGAGGATCCGATAGGGCAACACTTCGGGGCGCAGGAGAGCAAGAATTCCGGAGACTACAAGATCGTGGGTGTGGTCGAGGATACCAAGTACAAGAGTGCGCGCGATGCGGTATGGCCAATGTACTTTCTTCCCATGCTGCAGCAGTCACGCACCGGCCCGCCGAAAGAGCTGGATGCTTCCTTGTATGCCGAAGCACTGGTCCTGCAGATGAACGCGATTACCCCAGGCTTGGAGGGTCAGGTGAGGAAGACGTTGGCGAATATCGATCCCAACCTGACGGTAGACTATTACCAGACGTTTGCCCAGCAGATCCGTGGCAATTTCAATTCGGAACGGATGATCGCGCAGCTGACGATGCTATTTGGAGCGCTCGCACTGCTGCTGGCTTCGGTCGGACTCTATGGTGTCACCTCCTATATGGTAGTACAGCGAACCCCGGAGATTGGCATACGCATGGCACTCGGTGCGGCCCGCGGGGTTGTGGTCGGTATGGTGATGCGCGGCGTGTTGGTGCAGGCTGCGGTTGGACTAGCAATCGGAATTCCAACCGCTCTGCTCTGCGTGCGTTTTGTGAAATCGCAACTCTACGACGTCGCTGGACAAGACATGTGGGTCATGGCTGGCGCGGTGTTTGCACTGGCAGTATCTGCGTGCGTGGCTGGCCTGATTCCGGCCCGTCGCGCGGCTTCAACCGATCCAATGAGGGCATTACGCTCCGAGTAAACATGCGAAGAATCATTTTCCTCACCATTGCCGTTTGCTCTATCTTTCCACTGCAGGCGCAACAGCCTTCTGTAGAACCTCCCGCCGGCGCTTCATTGCTGCTCACCGCAGCGGGAAATGGTTCGCAGGTTTACGCCTGTACCGATGGTCACTGGACACTCAAGGCTCCGGATGCCAGGTTGCTTGACAAACACGGGCAGGTGATCGGCACCCATTTTGCCGGACCAACCTGGCGGCTCACCGATGGAAGCGAAATAAAGGGCAAGATGATTGCGAGCAAACCATCGCCTGATGCCGGTTCTGTCCCGTGGTTGCTGTTACAAGCAGTCCCCGGCAGCGGCAGCGGCCAGCTGGCGAATGTGCGTTATATCGCACGCACGGAGACGCATGGCGGTGCTGCCGGTGACCAGGCGTGTACAAGCGGCGAAGAACGAATTTCCTATACAGCAAAATACAGCTTCTACACGGGCAAGCCATGACCAGTATTCATCACCTGGCGACGGAAGGATTTTCAGCGGGCGCGGCTAGCTACGTTGCGGGACGCCCCGACTATCCCCCTGAGATCGAGGAATGGCTGACGCAGGATCTCGGGCTCAGTAAGGGCAAAACGGCGTTGGATCTCGCAGCCGGCACAGGGAAGTTTTCGCCTCGCCTGTTAGCTACCGGGGCCACCGTGATCGCAGTCGAGCCGGTGCGGGCAATGTTGGACCAGCTGATCCGCCAGTTTCCAGAGATCGATGCCCGCAGCGGCTCCGCCCAACATATACCGCTCGACGATGACACAGTGGACGCAGTTCTCTGCGCGCAATCCTTTCACTGGTTTGCAACCTCTGAGGCACTCCAGGAAATTCACCGGGTTTTAAAGCCGGGTGGCTCTCTGGGATTAGTCTGGAACGTCCGCGACGAAAGTGTGCCATGGGTCGCCGCCTTGACTCGGATCATGAAACCCTTTGAGGGCGATGCTCCCCGATACCACTCCCAGAAATGGCAAAGTGCTTTTCCCGCCCAAGGGTTTGGCCCTCTCCGCGAGAAACGCTTTTCGCATCGTCATACCGGTGCGCCCGAGAAAGTGATTATCGAACGGATTTTATCGGTAAGTTTCATGGCCGCTCTCCCGCCTGACCAGCGCGAGCGCGTTACGTCGCAGTTACGGCGCGTCATCGCGACTGATCCCGAGCTTGCTGGAAAGTCCGAAGTGACCTTTCCCTATGAAACCCTGGCCTGCGTCTGCACCAAGCTGCCCTATACATCCGCGGCAGAAATGCTCTAAGCTTCTCCCCACATTTGGAGGGGCACCTATGTCTGAAGCGAACAAACTTCTCCTGAAGCGCTGGTTCGAGCAGGTGTGGAACCAGAAGAGTGAAGCAGCGATCGACGAAATGTTCAGCAAACAAGGTAAGTCTCACGGCTTTCCTAATGCGGACTCGGTTCTGGTCGGGCCGGAAGCCTTCAAGACCGTCCATCGCACTTTCTGTGGGGCCTTTCCTGATCTTCACGTCGATATACAAGAAATAGTCGCAGAGGGTGACCGTGTTGCCGTTCGTTGGCGGGTCTCCATGACCCACACTGGTGATCACCTTGGCTTTGCCGCGTCGGGCAAGAAGGAGACATTAGACGGGTCGTCCTTTTTGGTCGTGAAGGATAAGCAGGTCATGGAAGGCTGGAACCAGATGGATCTTGGGGCGCTCATGCAGAGGCTGCAGGCGAATTAACGTTCTACATCTGCCGCGAAACGGGAGTACCCCCCTATCGAGAAAAACCGGCGAGATCTGGGCGCCCATGTTCGTAGCGCATGAAAGTTTTCAGGCGCAAAAATTTATTTTCACCAGTTGTCGATTTCGCGATAACCGAACGTCGTACTCGCAGGAGGAAGAAGAGAATGCAATATCTAGCCCTTATCTACGAAGACGAATCGCGTTTTGCCAACGGGTTCCCCGAATCCGAGTTTGCGGAATACGGTGCTTTCGGCAAGAAGAACGCGAGTGTTATCAAAGGGGGAAACGCATTGCAGCCCACCGGTACTGCGAGAACAGTTCGGGTGCGCGACACCAAGGTACTCACCACCGACGGTCCTTTCGCCGAGACGAAGGAGCAGCTTGGTGGCTACTATCTGATCGAAGCGCCGACCATCGAGCAGGCAGCTTCGATCGCATCTGCCATCCCCGCTGCCCGTTACGGCAGCATTGAAGTTCGGCCCATCATGGTCTTCTCCTAGCTCCTGGGTGACGCCGGATCCCCCTCCGGCGTCATCAGATTCAACTCTGGAACCGGTTCCAAGGAGGCACCGTGAATAATACTTCGTCCGCAATCGTTTCAGACACGGGGTTGACAACGACAGAAATCACCAGGGCATCGCGCCACCTCTCGGTCACCCGGGGTTTTTTGCTCGAGTCAGTGAGCAGCCTTTCCCCGGAACAGTGGGATTTCAAACCGGCCCATGACATTTGGTCGATCGCAGAAAACATGGAACATGTCGTGCTCGTCGAAAGCGGCATCCACGCGATTATCGAGGGCATGAGCGACGCCCCCGAGGCAGCAGAGGGCAACCGAACAGAAATGGATGAATTTATCCTGAACGAAATCCCCAAGCGATCCAGAAAGGGCAAGTGTCCCCTGCACACCAGCCCCACGGGCCGCTGGACCGGACCCGAAGCCTTACAGCATTTCGTTCAGTGCCGCGAACAAAGCCTCCGATTGTTGGTCACCCGCCGCCTTCGTCAGCATGCTGTGGACCACCCTCTTTTCGGTCCATGGGACGGCTACCAGTGGTTGTTGGCGGCGGCGTCTCATGGCGCCAGGCATACCGAGCAACTGTGCGAGGTGAAAGCCGATCGGAATTTTCCTCAAATCAAACACTGAGGCCGTCATGCGTTACATGATGTTGATTTACTCGCAGGAAAATGAGGCAGCGACGCCCGAAGACATGCACGCGGTCGCCAGGGCTCACAAGGCTGTCATGGACGAAGCGCTCGCTCGTGGCATCTTCCGTGCTGCCGACCCTCTCGAAGCCAGCTCGGCCGCCACTACGGTTCGGCTGCAGGATGACACGGCGATAGTCACCGACGGTCCATTTGCCGAAACCAAGGAACAGTTAGCTGGATACTACATACTCGACTGTCAGGATCTCGATGAAGCGCTTGTCTGGGCGGCCAAAATTCCCACTGCTTGCGCCGGTGCGGCAGGATGCATCGAAATCCGCCCCATCCGCGAAT
Organism: uncultured Acidobacteriaceae bacterium; assembly: GCA_963717225.1. Lineage (GTDB taxonomy): Bacteria > Acidobacteriota > Terriglobia > Terriglobales > Acidobacteriaceae > PALSA-350. The sequence goes on from CAVQWB010000051.1 coordinate 236,601, forward strand.
TTCCTCAGCGCGTACCCGTGAATGCATGATCATCGCGCCACCGTCGAAGCTGTTTTCCGAAGCGAGTCTGGCCGCATTATTGCCGGCCTCATTCGCGTCTCGCACTCCTTTGACCTGGCCGAAGAAGCAATGCAAGACGCGTTTGCCGCAGCCGTCGTAAGCTGGCAAGCCGAAGGGGTACCCGATAACCCAGGCGCCTGGATCACTGCCACGGCTCGCCGCAAGCTCATCGATTATGCGCGCCGGGAACAGACCCGCCGCAACAACGAAAACCAATTGCTCTATGAGTACGAATCGCGTACCAGCCCGATCGAAGAGGAAATGAACCAGCCTTTTGAAGACGACCGCCTGAGTCTCATCTTCACTTGCTGCCACCCCGCCATCAACATGGAGGCGCGGATCGGGCTCACCCTTCGAACCCTCGGCGGGCTCACGACTACTGAAATCGCCCGTGCCTTTCTGATTCCCGAACCCACGTTGGCTCAACGCCTGGTGCGTGCCCAGCGCAAGATTCAGCAGGCGCGCATTCCCTATCAAGTACCGGCTCCCAGCTCCTTGCCCGAACGCCTTTCTGCAGTGCAAGCCGTTCTTTATCTCATCTTCAACGAAGGCTACTCGGCTAGTTCCGGAGACAGTCTCGTACGCCGGGAACTCTGTGCCGAAGCGATTCGCCTGGCGCGTACTCTGGGCGAACTCATGCCGAACAACCCTGAAAACATGGCGCTCTTGGCTCTCATGCTCCTGCATGATTCTCGCCGCGACGCTCGCTCCACCAAAGACGGGCAACTGGTGACCCTGGAAGAGCAGGATCGCTCACTTTGGCATCGTGATCAGATCGCGGAAGGTATCCGCCTGGTGGAGCGGGCATTGGGCCGTCGTAATGCCGGTCCGTATCAACTGCAGGCAGCTATCGCTGCTGTCCATGCCGAAGCCAGGACTGCGACGGAAACCGACTGGAAACAGATTGCCGCGCTCTATGCCCTCCTCAGCGCAAGCCACGTCTCGCCCATCGTCTCGCTCAACCACGCGGTCGCAATTGCTATGAGTGAAACTCTGGAGCAGGGTTTAGCGCTGATCGATGGGCTCGGCTCTTGCGGCGAACTCGATTCCTATCATCTTTATCATTCGGCCCGCGCGGACCTGCTCCGTCGCATGGGACGCAACCGCGAAGCACTTGAGAGTTATCACCGCGGCCTTGCGCTCACCACCAATGCCGTTGAAGCCCGCTATCTCCGCCGGCGCATATCCGAACTTGACCTGACTCGCGGCTTAGAGTAGCAGGGCAGCCGGTAGGTACGGGCTTCAGTTGATGAGGGCTAGCCTGGATTCTCACAGACCTGCCTCTCTCTACCCGTAACAAATGATGGGGCACCCCTTACTTGTTTACGGTTAGAGATCTCGCCATGGCAATTATCGGTTGTCGCGAAATCTGTGAGAAATTCAGGCTAAAGAGTCTGCGGTTTCTTTTTAGTCCTCACTCAGACTCTTTAGCCCCTGAGGTACGCTCTTTCATCCCGGTTCTGCTAAATCAGCCCGCTAGTTAGAAGTTCGCCACGCGAGAACGTTGTTCTTCACCGCGCTGCCGCTCATATTGTTCGTTCCTAAAACCACCTCGAAGTGAGGCAGCGTATTATCCGCGCGCCGTATTTGTTTCAAGAACGGTAGTAGTTGCGAATCGTCAGAAACAAAGTCCCACGCGCTTTCCGTGCCCGCCATCGAGGTGCCTTCAAGAATGAGCGCGTTTCCATTTCCAGCGAGATTGGGCAAGAACGCAACCACTGCGTACACCCGGTGCTGTGCATCCTTGTATGCGGAATCCCATTGCCGGGGTTCCGCTCCCTTCGGATCGCGATTGAGCACGGAAAAAATCCCGCGCACCCGGTCATTGAAGAAAACGAAATTCATGTTGTGTTCAAAAAGCTCGACCCAGGGATTCGCCTCTGCAGCTCCAACGAGAATCACATTGCCCTGTTTCAGATCGTTGGGCCTCACATCACGAGCATAACGCACCTCGAGTTTGCTCTGAGCAGACTGTGCGAGCTGTGAGAGCGATTTGGCTACTTCCAGGTCGACGATGGAGGTATATCGCCGGCTGCCCAGTTCGACCGCAGCGTCCTGCACAGGCGTTGGGGTCCTAGGAAGGAGATTGGTCCGGTAGTCACCGTTGAGGTATTCGGCCAGACCCACACTCCTGCCCACCAGGCCCTCCCACATCACCATACCGCTGTCTCCAGGCACAGCCAGGGTACGCTGCTCGGCAACAAATATCTGGCTCCACAAGGGATGACTAGGCCTGCGAGCCGCTTGCCTCCTGGGAAATGCGCCTCGGTTCACAAACAACATGGTCAGCAACGCGACCAGAAGAACTGCTACCAGGGACCAAGCAGTGGCCGCACCCCATGAGAACCTCCGCGATTCCACCTTGCCCGCTGCTTCTTCCGCCACCACCTTCGGCGTAGGCAGAGGCACGACCGGCGCCGGTCGCGGTTCAAAGACCGGAACATAGCCGCCCCGCGGGATGACGATCCGGATAGGCTCATCCAGCCCCTCTTCATTGAAATACAGCTCGAGCCTTTGGCGAAGACGGCTGGCCTGCGTTCGAACGATGCCGTCGATTGAGGAGTCGTAATTGCGCGACCGCCCAAAAACAGCCTCACCAATTTTCTGTTCGTTGAGTTCCTTCACTCGCCCGGTCAGGGTAAGGTCGCAAACGTAAGCCAGAAGGCTCGAGAGGCGCTCACACTTCGCAAAGCTGGAAGACACGATGATGCGATCCACCAACGCACGACGCGGGTCGCTCGCTGAAGTTCCTGGAGGGCCCACCTCTTTGGCAGCGGATATCATGCCGGCTATTTCCAGTTGACCAGACGGATATGAACCTGACGTAAATCAAATTGAAACATTGCGTTCACTGTATCGGTTACCGTTACCGCTCGGTAAATTGCTGTTCCCGTGGAGGTTATGGCGTGTATCGGTTGCGTGTCGGTGAATTGCCTTGGTGCCTCTAAATTGCGGTGCTACTTCTAAGTCGGCTGGGCCAGCCCACACAGAAAATTCTCAATCCCACCACTTCAGGAGCCAGAGCCATGACCACCAATTCCATATCCACCAGGGGGCCAAGAAAGTGGCGCGCCACCGGGATTTTCGGGCCTAACGGAGCGCCCGTTCGAGGGCTGCGCCTCTTCCTTCTTACGATTCTCTACGCCGTTTTCTTGTCCAGCGCGCTTGTTCCCGCCTGGGGCCAATTCGACTCCGCGAGTGTCCTTGGGACGATGAAGGACCCGAGCGGCGCCGCCATCCCCTCGGCCACCGTTCAACTCCTGAACATCGCTAAGGGCATTACCGCGACCCGGCAGACCGACAGCAACGGTGACTACGAATTCACCAACGTGCAGCCCGGCGACTACTCCATCACGGTGACGGCCCCTGGCTTTGAAAAGGCCCAGACCGATCGGTTCACGGTGACAGTGGGCGCCAGGCAGCGGGTGGCGCTTGTTCTCAAGGTTGGTGCCGAAGCCCAGAGCGTGATTGTCTCCGGAGCGGCCAGCCAACTCGAAACCGATACCAGCGACCGGGGCGAGACCGTGCAGTCCCGGGAGATCGTCAACCTTCCCCTCAACGGCCGGTCCTATGCAGATCTCTCAACGCTCGTTCCCGGCGTACGTAAGTCGCTGCTGGAGGTATTGTCCAACCCTAGCCGCGACGCTTCCTACGACGTCAACGGCATGAATTCCATGGTCAACAATTTTCAGCTCGACGGCATTGACAACAACGCGTACCAGACCGCGAACCAGGGCTATTCCAATGAGGCCATCATCCCTTCTCCCGATGCGGTGCAGGAGTTCAAGGTCCAGACGGATAATTTCAGCGCGGAATACGGCCGCGCCGCCGGCGCGGTCATCAATGCGACGACCCGTAGCGGCACCAACAGCTTTCACGGCGTTGTTTACGATTACTTGCGCAATACCGTCCTGAATGCCTACGGTCCCTTCATCGGTACCGGGGTCAAGCCGACCCTGGTTCAGAACCAGTTCGGCGCGACCGTCGGCGGCCCGATCCGGCGCGACAAGCTCTTCTTCTTCCTCGACTACGAAGGGCTGCGCCACGTCGATCACTCGATCATTACCGCAGTGGTGCCGACCGCCGCACAAGCCGGCGGATTATTTACCGATGCCGGCGGCAAACCCATTCCGCTGCAAAACCCAATCACTGGTACGGTCTATGGCAACGGCCAGATCCCCCTTGCCGACCAGAGCCCTTTTGCCAGCAAGGTGCTCAGTCTGTTGCCGGCTGCGAATACCATCGTCGCCGCGGGAGGAAACAACTACGTTTCCGCCCCTGCCAATCAAACCATCGACGACAAGGGCGATGGACGCGTCGATGCCTTCATCAGTCCCAGGTCCACCGGGTTCGGACGCTACAGCCAGCGTGCTGTAACCTTCTTCCTTGCCCCCAACATCCCCGGTCTTGCCGGCGGCAACAGTAACGGAACCTTGTACGCGCGCACCCGCCAGGTCGCTGCCGGTTACAACTTCACGCCCAATGCCAAGTCCATTTTGCAGCTTCGCCTCGGTCTCACCTGGACGGAAAGCGGGAAGAGCCCCATCAACCTTGGTGCGGAGAACCTGTTGAAGGAGTTCAATATTCCCAACATTCCCGACGACCCAAGCATCAACGGAGGCCTCAATACACAAAGCGTTACCGGCTACTCCCAATTTGGCCGTCAATCTACCAATCCTCAGTTCACCAATCCGTATCTCGCGAACCCCAAGGTGAACTATGGGTTCCTGAAGGGATGCAACAGCTTTAAGGTTGGCTACGAGTATGGCTATCTTGAAATTGCCATCTCTGATTTCCATCCTCAATTTGGTGCGGACACCTACGCCGGGCAGTTCAGTCGCAGTACCGCCGCGCAAGCCAGCGACGCCGTGCATCGGCAAGCTTACAATCTCGCCGATTTTCTGTTGGGAGCACGCAGCCACTACGAGTTGAACAATCTCGCCGAGATCAACTACGAACGCCGCTGGCACATGGGCTACATTCAGGATGATTACAAGGCCAGCGATAAGCTCACCTTGAACCTCGGCTTGCGCTATGAGCTGGTGACGCCAAATTGGGAACAGCATAACCTGCTGGCCAATTTCGATCCCACAACAAATACGCTGGTGCAAGCCTCTGGCGGCTCGCTCTACAACCGTACCCTGATCAATCTCAACACCAAAAACTTCGCGCCCAGGCTGGGTTTCGCCTACCAGGCCACTCCCACCACCGTCATCCGCGGAGGATATGGACTCGGGTATCTTCACTACTTCCGATTCGGCGGCGAGAGTACGCTCGGATACAACGGACCCAACATCGTCGATGCCACCATTGATCAGACGCCGCCGGCCCAGGTGAGCGGAGCTACCCAGCCCCTCTGTAGCTCATTGACGCAAAATCCGAGTACCTGTTTCCGTACCACTCAATCAGGCTATGAAACCGGCTTTGCCACAGCGCAGAACTTTTCCACGCTGAAGGCCCAGACCCGGTACATCCCAAGAGACTTTCCCAGCGGCTATGTACAGACGTTTCACCTCACCGTGCAGCAACAAGTCATGAAAGACACCACCCTTGAGCTTTCCTACGTGGGCAACCACGGTACGCACATCCCGGTACTGGGTGATTTCAACCAGGCCTCGACGGAACCTGTGAGCTGCAATACGGGAGTCGGGTGTCTCACCCAACAGGCCCGGCGGCCTATCTCGACCTTCACCAATATCCTGACCGCTCTCCCCTCGGGATATCTCCTCTACAACTCGCTGCAGGCCAAGCTGGAACGCCGGTATAGCAACGGAATATATCTCCTCAATTCCTTCACCTGGTCGAAGGCGATCAACAACGCCTCCGCCGACCTGGAAACCAACGGTGGTGACTCGGCCAATGTAAACATTGCTAATCCACTGGCAGATCGTGGTCTCTCCAGCTACGATCAGACCCTCAACAACACGCTTACCGTCATTGCCGATCTGCCCTTTGGCAAAGACCGGATGTTCGGTCAGAGCGCTCCAGGTTGGCAGCAGGTAGTGCTTGGAGGATGGCAACTGTCCGCGATCAACTTTTACAGCAGTGGGTTGCCCATCAACCTGACGTACGCGCCCAATGCGCAGTACGCGGTTTCCAGTACCAGCGCAGCTTACTCCGTGCGGCCAAATCTGGTGAGTACGGCGAGTGCGGTCTATGCGCCGCGCGCAAATTGGGTTAAGACCACGAGCGCCCTGAGCGGCACGTTGCTTGCCAGCCAGGTAACCGTTCCCACGCCCAACCAATATTTCGGCAACGCCGGCCGCAATATTTTGCGCGGACCGGCTTTCGGACAACTCGATCTCGCTGCGCACAAAGCCGTGTCGCTGTGGTCGGAATCGAGCAAGCTCGAGTTCCGTATCGAAGCCTTCAACGTCCTCAATTCCACCAACTTCCAGCAGCCAGATAGCGCCATAACCGACGGTGCGAGCTTCGGAACCTACACAGCCGCGAACGCCTATCCCTCCCGCCAGGTACAGCTCGCGCTGCGGCTAAACTACTAGGCTGCGCGGAGGGACCTGGAAGGGGGTTTCCCCGAGGTTCTCAGACACCCTCTTCAGCCCTTGCACTTTCTTTTCAGACTGGTTTTTCGTCGAGGTGAAATCCACGCAAGCCTTGATACAAAACAATGCCCAGCTAAATACCTGGAACCACCGACCCCCAATCTCCGTAGTAAGCCGTGAGAGCCAATCCGCGCCAAAAGGGAGACAACGCAATGGCGGCACTACAGCAAAATCTCACCTACAGCTTCCGGCGTCTTTCCCGGTCGCCCGGACTTGTGTTTGCCGTTGTCCTCTCCGTAGGACTGGGCATCGCCGCCAATTCCACCATCTTCTCCATCATCAGCCGCTTCGTGCTCCGGCCGGCACCGGTCGGAGATCCCGGCACACTGATGGCTCTCCATACCACGTACGACGGCGACCGTTGCTGCAACAGCTTTCCCTTTCCTGTTTACACTGACGTTCGCGATCAGACGCGCTCGTTCTCCGGCGTAGCTGCTTATTACGAGCTCTTACCAGCGTCGATTGGTGGCGCGGGCGAGCCGGAGCGCGTCTGGGGGCAATCGGCCACGGCCAACTACTTCGATGTCTCCCAGATCCGTATGTACCTCGGCCGCGGCTTTCTGGCCAGCGAAGAACGGCTTCCCGTCATCGTCCTCAGCCATCGTCTCTGGCAGCGGCGCTTTGCGTCCGACCCCGGCATCCTGGGCAAAGCCGTCCCCCTCTCCGGCCATATGTTTACGGTCGTCGGAGTGGCGCCCCCAGGCTTTCGAGGTCTTGACCTGATACTCGATCCTGAATTCTGGATACCACTCGGCAACGTAGAGCAGCTCGCACCCAATGTCCCCAACCGAAACGCGCGCGACTACAACTGGCTCGCAGTTGTGAGCCGCCTCAAACCGGGCGTAACCCAGTCCCAAGCGTCTGCGGAACTCGCCACCCTCGCCCAACGCTTCGCCAAAACATATCCCGCCACCGACAAAGGCCGAGGCTTCCTCATGGATCAGGCCGGTGGGCTTCCCCCCAGAGACAAATCGACGGTGCTGGTCTTTATCGCGGCGTTATCCGTCGTCGTGTTGCTTGTCCTTGGCATTGCCTGCGCCAATGTTGCCAATCTCCTCCTCAGTCAATCAGCCAGTCGCCAGCGTGAAATGGCAGTGCGCATTGCCCTGGGGGCGACGCGGCGTCAGTTATTGGAGCAGATGTTGACGGAGAGCCTGCTCCTCGCCCTTGCGGGTGGACTCTTCGGCACACTGCTCAGCCTTTGGGCCACGTCGGCACTCTCCGCATTCCGTATTCCCGCGCCGGTCCCGCTGGACACGACCGTCAGCATCGATTGGCGGGTCCTGCTGTACACCTTCGTTCTCAGCGTCGGCACTGGCCTGGTGTTTGGGTTCGGACCTGCCTGGATCGCTTCGCGTCCTATTTTGGCCAACGCTCTGAAAGGCGAGGATGGACTCGCCCGTCCCGGCCGCCTCTTGAACCTGCGCAATATTCTCGTCGTGGCGCAGATTGTCATGTCGCTGGTTTTGCTCTGCGCCACTGGGCTTTTCCTGCGCAGCCTCGAACAGGCCGTCAGCATCGACGTTGGCTTTCGCTCCCACGATCTCCTGATGCTCTCTGTCGACCCGCGAGTCCACGGCTACACGCCGGAGCGCACCACGCAATTCCTCGAACAATTGCGCGACCGGGTGGCTGCGATTCCAGGCGTCCTTTCGGTTGCCGCGACTGACAGCGCCCCGTTGTCCGGCGGAAATCGCAGCGATGGTTTCCATGCGGAAAATTCAAAGCCCAACGACCCCTATCCAAGCGTGGAGTTGTACATGGCAACTCCGGGTTATTTCGAAACCATGGGAATCCCACGCCTGGCGGGTCGCGACTTCAACCACGACGCAGCCAATACCACCAGGGTCGGCATCGTCAACCGCGCCTTTGCTGACCATTTCTTTGCCCGCGAGAATCCCATCGGTCAGCGCGTGACCGGGGGAGGCGTTACCTACGAGATTATCGGCGTGGTCGAAAACATTAAGTCGCGGACCCTTGGTGAGGATACTCGCTATGTTCTTTTCCGTTCACTCGCACAGAGCACGGGCAGCGATCCTTCGTTCCTGGGATATCAACTCTTGATCCACTTTCAGGGGAATGCGGCAACTGTCGCCGGGGCTGTACGCGGTCAGATCCACGATCTCGATCCGGCCATGGCTATATATAACGCCGAAACCGTGCAGGAACATCTGCGCCAGGCGCTCTTTCTGCCTCGCTTGGCGGGAACGCTCTTCGGGATCTTCGGCCTCATCGGATTGGCACTCGCGGCTATCGGCCTTTATGGCGTCATCAGTTATTCCGTTAGCCGTCGCACGCGCGAAATTGGTATCCGTATCGCTCTGGGAGCTCAACTTAGCGCGGTTCGCCGGCTCATTCTTCGCCAGGGGATGGTGCTCACTCTCATTGCGATGGCGCTCGGCCTGCCTGTCGCCTTCGTGCTGGCGGGAGTTTTGAGTAGTTTTCTTTACGGCATTCGTCCCCACGACACTGTGACCTTTACCCTTGTGCCGCTATTTCTGGCAGCGGTGGCGCTCGTTGCCTGCTGGATTCCGGCTCTTCGCGCAACCAGAATCAATCCGCAGAATGCATTGCGATACGAGTAGTTTTGAATCGCGCCCGGTGTTGGATTGAGAACTGTCTAGAGGCTGCGGAAAACTCGGTTTTAGGGTAGGCCGGGATTTATCCCCGGCCTGTAGTTTCATTTTCAAAACCAGGGCGACAGGCAGCGGACCCTAGGCACCATAGTTTGTGGCAGGCTACAGTATGATCCGTGCCAGCCCCGGACTAAAAGTCCGGGGCAGGCACAGCTTAAGCTGTTCGTTGATCCAAATCCGGCAAAAATGTCCTTCCACCGGCCAATTCGCAACCCCGAAAAATGTAGAAACTCCAGGCCGGGGATTTATCCCCGGCGCTGGAGTTTCTACATTTCGGAGAGGGTGGATACATCTAAGACCTACGGAATGCGCGAGTTTTCTGGAGTCACCGGTCTGATGCTTTGTATCAGGGCACGACTTCAGTCGTGCCGCTCAAGGTCAACAAAGATATGGGCTTTAGCCCCTGCGCTTTTCTCTCTGCCAAGTAGGCGTATCAGTCCTGCTTTAACGGGGTTCTGAACCAGAGATAGATGCGCAATGCATTTCGTGCAGGATTGCCGTTGCAGGGGCTGAAGCCCAATTCTCTTTCCTTCCTTTACGGCACGACTGAAGTCGTGCCCTGATACAAAGCAAAATCCAAAACTGAAGCTCGATAAACCATACCCCAGGCCCGAGAAAATGTAGAAACTCCAGGCCGGGGATTTATCCCCGGCGCAAACGCAATGTAATCATCGTGGGCTAATGCAATTCGGGCGTTGGCAAAAGTTCACCAACGCCCGAAAATTAGTCTTGTGATTGTCCTGCCGCTTCAATTACGGCAGAAGGTCTGTTTACCTATGGCCAGCTGTTCACCAGATTGGTTACGTTCACGCTGCCGAGGCCGGTAGCAAAGTCCCAGCCTTTGGTCGCGGGATATGCCTCGATCGGATACAAATTCGACCTAGACAGTATTCCGTAGCCGCCTGGTGAAGGATCGTAACAGTTAACGGTACCGAAGCACGGAACAACATTATTTCCAACCGTGACATCATGGAAAATACAGCTCGACGACACGCCGTTTCCCCGGGAGGCATTGCAGTCGTACAAATTATCGTTATTAGGGTCAGAAGAGCTTCCGTATGCGGTCTTTGCCAGCTTGTAGTAAATCGGATCGGGGTTACCCTGCGGTTCTCCCGCCTTCTGATTGATCAAGGCCTGGATACTGGCATATTGCGGAGCCGTAAAGGAAGTACCGCCCGCGCTGTTATCCAGAGTGTCTGTGCCGTTTGTGTAATCGCAAGGAGCTCCACCCTGGGCCGCGTCCGACATGCAAAACAGAATCAAATGCTGCCAGAACCCGTTTGAGGCAAACAAGGAAACGTCTGGCAAATCACGCTTGCCATCGTTCGGAATGCCGATGATCCCCGTCTGCCACGAAGGCTTGGAGTATAGGAAGCTGGGAGCGCCGCTGCCGCCGACGATGTTAAGAAAGTTCGCGCCGGTGGTGCTGTTACAGAATGCGACGCTGCTTTTGTACCCATAGAAGCTGAACAGTATGCTGCTGCCGCAGGAATCATTCCAGGGCATCTCTGGAACGTAGGACTTCGCGGACTTTCCTATCGGGTTGTTGGTTGAAGCCCAGTACGTGCTATTGGCGTTCTCGTAGGTATCCAGAAAATCGGTACCGCCGGTTGACACATTGTATGGAGTCGACCCCAGTCCGTTAGCCGCGATGCCGCCTGTCGCATAGGTTGAGGTATTGAAGTCATCGCAACCTGCCGCGGCGCCGTCTCCGGACGAAACGAACACTGAAACTCCCTCGCCTGCTGCCTGCTGCCACAGAGCATTGATGTAGCCGTTGTGTTGTGGTGCCAGCCCCGGTCCGTTGTCTGCCTCACACCCTATGTAACTCAGGCTCATGATGCGTGGGGGATTCGCGAGGTCCAGCAAGTTTTGCGCAGCGATAAACCCGCCGAAGTTGGTTGCGGTATCCGCGCAGGCGGCAAGCTCTACCGCTGCGTCCGGCGCGACTGCCCCGGCCCACTCGGCGTCGAGAGCCGCTTCTCCTTCATCCGCATTCATTCCCGGGTCAGTGCATCCAGCCCCAGGATGAATTTGCTTGAACGTGCCGGAATAGGAGGCCAATCCAAATACTTTACGAAACGTAGTTAAGTCCGCCGGCTTGATATCCGTGCGCTCGAGCACCACGACGGTTTGTCCCTTGCCGGTGATAGGTTTCTTCGCCCGGTAGAGCGGCGTAACGTTATAAATTGTAGCCAGGTCCGCCGGTGCTTCGTCATAAAACGTGGCGCCGTTGAACCCATCGGGACATCCGTTACAAGGGGAAGTGAAGCTCTTGATCGGTTTGATTGATGCCGGCTTGGGCATAAAATCATGCAGCGCGACAAAACCTGCCACGACCGGGGCGACCGCGGCAGGGATCTGGGGATCGCTCGCGTTGGCGATGTGTTGCTTGCCATTGACCACGTATTTATGAATTTCGGTGTGAAATGCTTCGCGCACCTGGCCCGCTGTGCCCGAGACATCGATCGTCAAACCATTTTTGTGAACTGTGTTGACTTGAAGTCCGTGCGAGCTTAACCATGCGACGACCGTGTCAACATCCTGCTGTGCCGGGCCAAAGCTCCTGCCCATTTCTTCGGCTGTGAGCCAGTGGTGATAGTTGCTGGATTGCGGGTCCTGAAGTTCTTCGATCGTACGCTGCAATGCTTCTTCCTGCTCCGGGCTGCGCCGTAATTGCAGGAACATGTGCTCCATGGGCATGCCGTCTTCTACCGCCCCCCGATCGTATTTCGGAACAGCGAGTGGGTGGGTTTGACCGGCAAGTGTAACTAACTTAGTCTCATCAACTGCGTTTACGATTCGCGGACTGGCGGTAGATGATCCCGCCTGGTTGGCGGCTAAGGCAGAGCTCGAGAAACTACCGAGGGCCAGGATCATTAGCAGCCCAGGAAATGCCACGTGCAGGGAAGAGCGGCGTGAAGCCATGGACGACTCCTTTAGAATTCTGAATTGAACCGGGGATTTTCAATCTGGCCCTAAGCGAGTGGAATAATACAAGAGTTCGAGTGAGAGAGCCAGACCGCTGTTTTATTGAGGCAGGTTTATTTGCATCCCATCAACCTCAAATCGCGATGCAATTCTGTTCCGCATACAAACGGTAGAGAAAGCGGAAACCAGGGCGCGAAAAATTGCTGAGTTTGCTGGTGAGGCGGGCACTGTAGGGAGAACATACCCGCATGACGGTATGCTGAGAGAACCACTTGGGACACTTTGCTTCGCCAGGAGTTTCGAATCGATGCGCTTTGATCGTCCGTTGATGGCGGTTGCTGTTTTCTTACTGGGTTCGGTTTCATGGTCGCAAGCGCCGGCCGCGGCAACGCCTGCGGCGGCAGGACCTTATGACCCGCGTCTCACGTTTGCGCCGCTCACGCTACCCGATCCTGTGAACGCCTATCGCTCGAGCGATGGATCTCCTGGGCCTGCCTATTGGCAGAACGAAGCGGACTACGAGATGCACGCTGCCCTCGACACCACGGCGAAGGTATTGAAGAACGACGAGATCATTACTTATACCAACAATAGTCCGGACTCGTTGACCAGCCTGTGGATCCACCTGGAGCAAAACGTCTATCGGCCAGACTCGCGCGCGCGCCTGGCAAACGGAGGATTGCGGCGCAAAACTAATGTGCCGGACACTGAGGACAATCCCAATGGGCGCACTAGCGAGGGATTTGTGCTGGAGTCGGTCGAGATCGAGCGCGGGAAAGAGATCCTGAAAGCGGACTACCTGGTGGAGGATACGCGCATGCAGATTCGTCTTCCTCAGCCGATGGCGCCAAAAGGAAGCGCGCTCAAGATACACATCAAATATCACTACCAGATCCCGGGCGTGTGGGGTGGCCGCACCTCGTGGGGAACATCGAAGCAGGGTGACATCTACGACATAGCGCAGTGGTATCCGCGCATGTGCGTCTATGACGATCTTCGCGGCTGGGACACTCTGCCGTATCTGGGCAGCGAATTCTACCTCGAGTATGGACACTTTGATTATTACGTGACCGTGCCCAGCGAGATGATCGTGGCCGGGTCGGGTGAGCTGATCAATCCGAAAGATGTGCTGACCAAAACACAGATGTCGCGGTTGGAGCAGGCAAGGGCGAGCGACAAGACGGTAATGATACGGGCTGCGGACGAGGTAAACGACCCGGCCAGCCGGCCGAAGGCGGGCGGCACGTTGACTTGGCACTTTCGTATGGACCACACCCGAGACGTGGTCTGGAGTGCAAGCCCGGTATTTGTCTGGGACGCAGCCCGGATCAACCTTCCCGGCGGCCAGAAGAGTCTGGCGGAAAGTGTCTACCCACCGGAGAGCGGGGGCGATGGAGCGTGGGGGCGATCCACGGAGTACGTGAAGGACACCGTGGAGCGATTCTCCACGGATTGGTTCCCCTATCCGTACCCGGCAGCCATCAACGTTGCCGGCTTCTCAACGGGTATGGAGTACCCGGGCATCATCTTCGACGGCATCGATGACAAGGGCAAGACGCTGTTCTGGATTTCCGCCCACGAGATCGGGCATACCTGGTTCCCCATGATCGTGGGATCGAATGAGCGGCGAAACGCTTTCATGGATGAGGGTTTTAACACCTTCATTGATATCGATGAATCGGCCAGGTTTCAGGGCGGTGTCTACGGGCCCAAGCGCGACTCGGAATACTCCGCGGGTGGTAAGCCGCCCGACACCATCCTTAAAGTGCTGGACGACCCGGATGCTCCTGTGCTGCTGATGCCGGCGGATGCGTACACATGGCCGATCACGCACCCTGTGAGTTACTTCAAGGGGGCGTACGGAATGGTGCTGCTGCGGGAGCAGATCCTGGGTAAGGAGCGTTTCGACTGGGCCTTTCGCAAGTACATACGAGACTGGGCATTCAAGCATCCATCGCCTTCGGACTTTTTCCGCGCGATGAGCAGCGAGGGCGGCGAAGATCTGGATTGGTTTTGGCGTGGCTGGTACATGCACAACTGGCGCTTTAATCTGGCGGTCACCAAAATCGAGGGCGACCTCGTCACGTTCGTAAATAAGGGGCAGCTGGTTCTGCCGGCAACCGTGGAGGTGAGGTACACAGACGGTACGACGACCCGCTTCCGCCTGCCGGTTGAGACCTGGGAAGCGAAAGCCGAGGCTGTTTGGCAGGGTGATAAGCCGATAGCCGCAGTCAAAGTGGATCCCGATCACGTCCTGCCGGACGATGATCGCACCGATAATTCAATGGAAGCGAAGTAACCCTCACCACCATCAATCAATCGAAGCGTAAGCAATCGACGTAAGAAACTCCGGGAGCTCCTTCGCCGCTGTCATCTGGTCGAACAATTTCCCAGCCGCCGTAAACTTGCTCTCAGCAAAACGTTCTTCCCCGAGCTCCTGCTTGATCCGGTCAAGCACTACCGGAATCGTCGCCTGCACCGTTGGAACATCCACCGTAACCCCATCCGTCATGCGACCCGCATGATGAGCCCACTGCCACAGCTGTGCGCGCGAAATCTCCGAGGTCGCCGCATCTTCCATCAGGTCGTAGATGGGGACGCATCCCAACCCATCGAGCCACGCCGCCAGGTAGCGTAAACCGATGTCTATGTTCATCTCCAAACCCTTGCGCGTGATGTCACCCTCGGGCACAGCGAGCAGGTCAGCCGCCTTCACCTGGATGCCCGGGTTGCGGCGGGAAATCTGGTTGACTCCAGGCATGTGCTCGTCAAAGACCGCTTTGGCTACTGGCACCAATCCAGGATGCGCCACCCACGTTCCGTCATGCCCGGCCTTTACCTCGCGAAGTTTGTCCTGCCGCACCCGTTCCATGGCAACGTCATTCGCAACGGGATCCCGCTTGATAGGAATCTGCGCCGCCATGCCCCCCATCCCGTGGATGCCTCGCCGGTGACAGGTTTCGATCAGCAGCTCGACATAGGACTTGAGAAAGTGCCGCTCCATGGTAATGGTCGAACGATCAGGAAGCGCCAGATCGTCGCGATAACTGAATTTCTTGATAAAGCTGAAGATGTAATCCCATCGCCCGCAGTTCAAGCCGGCAGAGTGGTCCTTCAGCTCAAACAGAATCTCGTCCATCTCAAAGGCGGCGGGCAGAGTCTCAATGAGTACCGTGGCGCGAATGGTACCAAAGGGAATGCCCAACGTGTCCTGGGCGAAGTTGAACACGCTATTCCATAAGCGCGCTTCGCGATGGCTCTCCATTTTAGGTAGGTAGAAGTAAGGGCCCGTTCCGCGTGCTTTGAGGGCTGCCGCGTTGTGGAAGAAGTAGAGGCCAAAATCGAACAGCGACCCGGAAATGGGTTGGCCCTGGATCACAACATGTTTCTCTGCTAAATGCCACCCGCGCGGGCGCACAAAAAGCACCGCCGTCTTCTCATTGAGCTGGTACTGTTTGCCTTCCGGACTGGCAAAGCTGATCTCGCGACGCACTGCGTCCCGCAGGTTCACCTGGCCGTCGATTACGTTGCGCCACGTGGGCGCGGTCGAGTCCTCAAAGTCGGCCATGAAGACATTTGCACCAGAATTCAGTGCATTGATCACCATCTTGCGATCGACCGGGCCGGTGATCTCCACCCGGCGATCCTGCAGATCGGCTGGGATGGGAGCGACGCGCCACTCGCCCTGGCGGACGGACGCCGTCTCCGGTAGAAAATCGTAAAGTTGTCCCTGGCGCAGCGCTTCTCCCCTGGTCACGCGCGCCGCCAGCAACTTCTGGCGTTCTGCCTCGAAGTTGGTCGACAAAGCTGTAAGAAATTCAAGCGCTTGCGGGGTAAGGATTTCCGCTTCCGCTGCTCCCTGGGGTCCTTCAATCTTCACTGAAGGCACAGTTACCGTCGAGTTCGCCATGACACCTCCGCACAGTTTTAATTCTACTGTTTCCCCGGCATGCCTACGAGGGGAGCATTGCGGATGGAGGCATCCAGCAGTTCCACCATGTGGAACGTGGGCATCGCATCGAGGCCGCGCCGCCGCAATCCGCTCATCAGTTGCAACAGGCAGCCGGGATTGGCGGAGATGACCGCCTCCGCCTTGGTGGCGAGCAGGTTTTCAACCTTGCGGTCACCCAGCTGATTGGCAGGCTCAGGATTGAGCAGGTTATAGACTCCGGCAGAGCCGCAGCAGAGTGTGGCCTCATCAATCTCCGCAACTTCCAGGCCTGGAATGCCGGCCAGCAGGCGCCGCGGCTCTGCGTGGATGGCCTGCGCGTGCCGCAAGTGGCAGGCATCGTGGTAGGCCACCCGCATGGGCAGAGCGTAACGTGGCGCGCGTGCCGGCAGCTCGCACAAAATCTCTGAGATGTCTTTGCACTTTGCGCTGAAGGCAGCGGCGCGAGTTGCCCACGCTGCATCGTCGCGCAACAGATGACCATACTCCTTCATCGTCGATCCGCAACCTGCGGCGTTGATCACGATGGTGTCTACGTTGGCCGCCTCGAAGGCCGCAATCATTTTTCGCGCCAGTGCGGCGGCCTGCTCATCAAGACCGGAGTGCAGCATGAGTGCTCCGCAACACTGCTGCGCCTGCGGAATGATCACTTCGCAGCCTTCCGCTGCGAGCACTCGGGCCGTGGCTTGGTTTACATGTTGGAAAAAGACCTGTTGCACGCAGCCGGAGAGCATACCAACCCGCCGCCGCGACCCGGAAACGGGTAAGACGTGCGCAGGCAAACCCTGCATAAAGTTTGTGGGCACCCGAGGCAACAGGGACTCCATCTGTGCCAGCCGTTTCGGTAACAGCCGCAGCAGGCCAGTGGCGCGCAGCAGCTTTTGTAAACCAGAGCGCTGGTAGATCAGCATAGGCAGAGCCATAAGGCGCAGCCGTTTCACGTAAGGGAAGGTGGCGAAGAGCAGCTTGCGGAAAAGACTATCCATGGTGCTCCGCGGAATATTGCGCTCCACCTGTGCGCGTGTATCTTCAATGAGCTTGTTGTACTGCACGCCAGAGGGACAGGCAGTCATGCAGGCCATGCAGCCCAGGCAGTTGTCCATATGCAGCCGGAAGCGCTGGTCGAGCGGCGCCTCGCCGTGCGCCGACTTTTTCATCATGTAAATACGGCCGCGGGGTGAATCCATCTCCTCACCCCAGAGTACATACGTGGGGCAAGCGGGAAGGCAGAAACCGCAGTGCACGCAGTCGTCAATCAGCGCGATTTCCGGCGGCTTGTGGGCATCGAAGTTCGAAGGCTTTGCTGGTTCAAGTTGGGTGAGTTGAGCCATGGCTGGTTTCAGTAGATTACATCCTAATAAAATGCAGCAGATCTCTTAGCTAAAGGACTCTGTCCGCACCCGGTGTCCGCTGACAATTGAAATTCTCAATTAAGGTTTGTTCGCAACCTCGTCGCGCTCCCCTCCCCTTTGTCATCCCGCTTTGCCCCGGCCTGCCGTGGGAGCGTAGCCGACCTGTCCCGCTGCGCCCCGGCTTGCCGTGGGGCGTGCCGCGGAGGGACCTGCTGTGCGCGCTTACGCCCTCTCAAATTCCTCCCAGAAACCGCCCAGGATTGAGAATCCCTTCAGGATCGAAGCGGCGCTTGATCTCGCGCATCAGGGGGAGGCTATCCGGCAAAGTACCCCAGCAATCAAGCTTCATCTCCCAGGGTTGTTTGAGAACCATCAGCGATCCGCCCGCCTCTTCCATATCGCGTCGCAAGGGCACCAGCCTCTCCCCAGCCGTGGCAGGAAAACCCGCGACCATAATGCCGGCGGCTTGCGTTACCGACTCCCCGCCCAGGCCGCGGACACGCTCGGCAAAACGGGCGATTTCTGAAGGAAGCATCGTGCCTTTGCAGACAAAATCCCCATCCATCATCTCTTGTCGGGCATTCCATACCTCATCCCCAACGGCTCGTGAACCAAGACCTTCACTTTGTGCCATTGCCTCCAGCGCAGCGGCCTGCGTATCCAGCACCTCGGCGAGGGATGCGAGTTGGATGTCGAGATCGAAACCCGTCGTTGTGCCACGCAACTGGATTGCCACCGTGCTCACCTGCGCGTGGAGCAACTTGAGCATGAGCTTTCCCAGCGGTTCCGCGGCCGGCGCAGCCACAGTAAAGCTCTGTGTGCACTGCGGCATAGAGTGCAGTCGGAAGTTGACCGAGGTAATCACGCCGAGAGTCCCGAAGGCCCCGATCATCAGCTTGTGCAAGTCATAGCCGGCGACGTTCTTCACCACCTTGCCACCGGTGCGGGCTACGGTCCCGTCGGCCAGAACGATCGTCATCCCGATAATCAGGTCGCGTAGCCCTCCATAGCGCAGCCGGAGGACGCCCGAGTCGTTCGTGGCGATAATGCCGCCAACGGTAGCGCGCTCGGGCCAAAGCGGATCGAGCGCGACATATTGTCCATGTTGCGCCAGGCCCGACTGCATAGCGGCCCAGGTGCAGCCGGCATCGACCGTACAAGTCATATCCTGCCAGGTATGTTCCCGAAGCACATTGAGGCGGTGCATCTCCAGCAACAGCGCCGGTTGCACCGTGTAGCCCCAGCCCTGTTTGGTGCCGCCGCCATGAGGGACAACATTGAGCCGGTTTTCCTGTGCGAAGCGGAGAATCGCAGCAATCTCTTCACTGTTGGCCGGAGCGACTGCGATAGCGCTCCCCAGGCTCCGTAGATGCTCAGCCCCGGCGATGGCAGCGAGTGGAGCGGTCATGTCGTGCGTATTGATCAAAAGAACTCAGCCACCCCTGCTGTCTCCAGTGGGTGAGGAGTATATTTCCCGGTTTTTTCGCCGCAAAGCCGGGGGCGGGGAAAGAGCTTATCAGGATTTGAGATATTTTCCGGGTCGAAGCTGCAACGCACCCGTTGCATGGTATCGAGGTCCGGCTCGGAGTACATATACCCCAGTGCCTGCTGTTTTTCTCTGCCCACTCCGTGTTCTCCGGTAATCGACCCGCCATGGTCGACGCAAAGGTACAGGATGCGCATAGAAAGATCGACGGCAATCTCCTCCTGGCCGGGGATCGAACGATCATAAAGTACCAGCGGGTGCAGGTTGCCGTCGCCCGCGTGAAACACATTGCAAACCCGGAGCCCGGTCGATGCCGCCATTTCCGCGACCTGTTCCAGCACGACGGGCAGCTTGGTGCGCGGTATCACTCCATCCTGCACGATGTAGTCGGGGGATAGGCGGCCCGCAGCGGCAAACGCTGCCTTGCGGCCCTTCCACACCAGCAACCGCTCCTGCTCGCTTTCTGCCAGCCGGTCCTCCCAGGCGCCATTCGCTTTACACAGCTCCCGAATCTGTTTCATGTGCAGATCGACTTCGGCGAAAGGACCATCCACTTCCACCAGCAGCAGGGCCTCGCATTCGGGGTAGTGCGGGTGGACGGCGGCTTCCGCGGCCTGGATGGCGAGACGGTCCATAATCTCCATGGCGGCAGGCAATATGGACGCGGCAATAATATCCGAAACGGTCTGTCCCGCGGCTGAGATGGAGTCGAAGGCGGCCAGCAAAACCTGCACCGTCTCGGGCCGCCGCACAATACGCATTGTCATGGAACTGGCCACTCCCAGCGTGCCTTCAGAACCAACGAAAACGCCCGCCAAATCGTAACCGGGCGCGTCGAGTGTGGGTGAGCCCAGGTGGACCAGCTCGCCCGTAGGCAGCACTACTTCGAGCGCCAGCACGTGGTTGGTGGTGAAGCCGTACTTAAGGCAGTGCGCTCCGCCGGAATTCTCTGCTACATTGCCTCCGATCGTGCACACGCTCTGGGAAGAAGGATCCGGCGCATAAAAATGACCCGCCGGTGTCACCCGCTGGGTTACGTGCGCATTGATCACGCCCGCTTCCACGGTGACACGCTGGTTGGGAATGTCAGTGGCCAGGATCCGGGTCATGCGGCCAAAGCTGATCACGATACCCCGGTCATCCGGCAACGCTCCGCCAGAGAGACCAGTGCCCGCGCCGCGGCCTACGAACGGTATGTGATGCCGCGCACAGACCCGTACGACCGCGTGCACCTGGGCAGTGGAACGGGGCAGAACGACCGCCGCCGGCAGGCTGCGGAGCACTGCCAGTCCATCACACTCGTAGGTCTGCAGTTGGTTGCGCTCGACGATGAGGCCGTCTGCCCCAACGGCATCTCGTAGCTCAGCGAGGATAGCGGCAGAGAGCATGCTGCTAATATCCTAAAGCGGTTTCACAATCACGTGGCCTCATAAACGTAGCGAGGAGTGGTTTTCCTTGGGAGAAAACGACGACAGGCCCTGTCGTTTCGGTGTACACCAATTATGAACCCGCTAATCCACGCGGAATATACTGGCTTTTCGCGCGGTAAAGTTCGTATTGCTGAATCCAAGAGAGAGCCGCCCCAAATGAGCCCAGTTTGGTCCCAAAGCTATAGCCTCTTCGGGCGTGGCCTCGCCTTTACCTCGGTTATTGCCTGTTTACCTATCGTCACCTTGCTCTTCTTGCTCGGTGTCCGGCGCAAGCCGGCCTGGATCGCTTCTCTGTCCGCTTTATTGGTAGCGCTCGTGGTTGCACTTTTTGCCTACAGGTTACCCCCCACTCTCACTTTCAGCGCGGCCGCCTATGGCGCCGGCTTTGGGCTATTTCCCATCTGCTGGATAGTGTTTTGGGCCATCGCCCTTTATCAGGTTACGGTGGAAATGGGCGAGTTCGAAATTATCAAGTCGTCGATGGGGAACTTGACCGGCGACGCCCGGCTGCAGGCCCTCTTGATCGCCTTCGCCTTCGGTGCATTCATCGAAGGCGCTGCCGGCTTTGGAACCCCCGTCGCGGTTGCGGCTGCCATGCTGGTGGGCCTCGGCTTCTCCCCTTTTTACGCTTCGGCGCTTTGCCTCGTGGCCAATACTGCCCCGGTAGCCTTTGGGTCGATCGGTATTCCTGTGGTCACCCTCGCCGGAATCACCGGCTTGCCCCTGGATAAACTGAGCGGCGCGGTCGGCCGGCTCTGTGCTCCGCTATCCCTGTTTGTTCCCTGCTATTTGGTCTGCATCATGGTTGGCTGGCGCGGCATGCTGGAGGTATGGCCCGCGGTCGTGGTGGTCGGCAGTGTCTTCGCCTCGCTCCAGTTCCTTATGTCAAATTTCGTCGGTCCGCAGCTCACCGACATCGTGGGTTCCCTGTGCGCCATGGGCGCGCTCCTGGTGTTGTTGCGCTTTTGGCGTCCGGCCAAGATGTGGGATAGGGAATTGGAGCCGGTGTCCCCTGCCGGGGCCGAGAAGAAGTACTCGACGTTAGCCTCGGGATCGAACGATCGGAAGCATACGGCACGACAGATTTTTGGCGCCTGGATGCCGTATGGCCTGCTTGTAATCCTGGTGCTGCTGTGGGGTTACAAGCCTTTCCAGGCTTTGCTGAATTCCGTCACCATCAGTGCCGGCTGGCCTCTCTTGCACAATCACATTCTGATGATGCCGCCAGTGGTCGCCAAGCCCACGCTCTACAAGGCGATGTATCAGATGAATTTCCTCTCCGCTGCCGGCACCGCTTGCATGTTCGCGACCCTCCTCGCAGCTCTCTTGCTGCGCATGTCCCCAGTGGCTTTCGGACGCCTGCTGCTTTCCGTGTGCCGCCAGCTCTTTTTGCCTATCCTGACCGTCGCCGCCGTGCTCGCCATGGCCTTCGTAATGAACTATTGCGGCGCTACTGCCACTCTGGGACTGGCATTTGCTGCGTCCGGCAAGCTCTTTCCTTTCTTCAGCCCATTGCTCGGTTGGCTGGGCGTCTTCCTGACCGGCTCAGACACCTCGGCAAATGCGTTGTTCGGTAACCTGCAGGTGGTAACCGCCGGCCGTTTGGGGTTTGAGCCAACGCTCATGGCGGCCGCCAACTCCGCCGGCGGTGTGGTGGGCAAGATGATCAGCGTACAGAACATCGCGGTTGCGGCCGCTGCCACCGCCATGACCGTCGCTGATCAGGCCAAGCTCTTTCGCTTTACTCTGCGGCACAGCATCGTGATGGCGACAGCCATCGGCTTCGAGGTCATGCTGTATGCCTATCTCTTCCATGTTCGTTAGAAACTTCACTAGGAGTGATATCTCGTGGCAAAGCTAGGATTCTTAGGTCTCGGCATCATGGGTGGTCCCATGGCCCGCCATTTAGTGATGGGCGGTCACAACGTGGCCGTGTGGTCGCATAACCAAAAGAAGGCAAAGGAACTCGCCGATTCCGCGGGCGCACTGTTCTGTGCGAGCCCGGCGGAGGTTGCGCAGAACAGTGAATGTGCCTTTCTCTGCGTGGGAGATACTGCCATGTCCCGGGAGGTAATCCTGGGCGAAAAGGGCCTGGTGAAGGGCGCAAAGAAAGGGTTCGTCATCGCCGACTGCAGTACCGTCTCACCCTTGGAGAGCAGCCGCATCGCGCAAGAACTCGAGGCGCTCGGCATCGAATTTCTCGATGCTCCCTGCACCGGCTCGAAGGCCGGCGCGGAAGGGGGAACGCTGACCTTCATGATTGGCGGCAAGAAAGACGTCTTTGAACACACCAAACCATTCTTTGAGGCGATGGGCAAGGTCCTCTATTATTGCGGCAAGTCGGGCATGGGCTTGCGCGCCAAGCTCACCCAGAACCTCATCCTGGGCAACCTCCTGCAGGCCTTCAACGAAGGCTTGGTGTTGAGCACCAAAGCCGGTGTCGATCCCGAACTCATGCTCGACATCCTGAACAACAGCGCCGCGCGCTCAGGCTTGATTTCTGCCAAGGCGCCCATGGTATTCAAGCGCAACTTCGCCACCAACTTCTCGGTGAAATGGCTGGAGAAGGATATCGGCCTGGCGCTCGACCTCGGATCCGCAATCGGCGTACCGCTGCTTCTTACCGGCCTGACGCAGCAGCTCTTCCAAACCGCGATGGCCAAAGGTTACGGGGAAGACGATATCTGCGGATCCATCCGCGTGCTCGAAGAGCTTGCAGGAACTGAAGTCAAGGCCTGAGACCCTTTACGGGCCCCACGACCGAACAGAGTCCCGCAGGGACGGCTGACCTTAGCCCAGGACGCTAGTCCTGGGCCTGGAGTTTCTACATTTCGGAGAGGGTGGATACAATCCAAGATCTACGGAATGCGCGAGTTTTCTGGAGTCACCGGTCTGATGCTTTGTATCAGGGCACGACTTCAGTCGTGCCGCTCAAGGTCAACAAAGATATGGGCTTTAGCCCCTGCGCTTTTCTCTCTGCCAAGTAGGCGTATCAGTCCTGCTTTAACGGGGTTCTGAACCATAGATAGATGCGCAATGCATTTCGTGCAGGATTGCCATTGCAGGGGCTGAAAGCCCAATTCTCTTTTCTTCCTTTACGGCACGACTAAAGTCGTGCCCTGATACAAGGTAAAACCGCAAAACTGAAGCTACGGGCATAAACCATATCCCAGGCTCGAGAAACGTAGAAGCTCGAGGCCCGGGACGTGAGTCCCGGACGCTAGTCCTGGGTCTGGAGTTTACTACAGTTTGGAGAGGGTGGATACATCCAAGATCGACGGAATGCGCGCAGTTTTCTGGAATCACCGGTCTGAATGCTTTGATCAGGGCACAATTTCAGTCGTGCCGCTCAAGGTCAACAAAGATATGGGCTTGAGCGCCCTGCGCTTCTTTTCTCTGCCAAGTAGGCGTATCAGCTTCTGCTTTAACGGGGTTCTGAACCATAGATAGATGCGCAATGCATTTCGTGCAGGATTGCCATTGCAGGGACTGAAGCCCAATTCTCTTTACCTTCCTGTACGGCACTGACCGACGTGCCCTCGCACCACAAAGCAAAACCCAAAACTGAAGCTCGATAAACCATACCCCAGGCTCGAGAAAATGTAGAAACTCCAGGCCCGGGACGTGAGTCCTGGGTAGGATTCGGAAACATGATGTAGCCTGCCCCGCCTGCCCCGGCTTGCCGTGGGGCCTGCCGTGGGTCCCGAAGGGATGGTTGAAATAGCTAAGCCGTCGCTACCTGATCAAAATCGTCCGCCGTAGTTCCTACCGGCCGGCGGGCATTTTGTTCGGCCAGCTCGGCCTCCGCCTGGAGGTGGTCGATCACCTCCTTGGAGTAGAGGACGAAGTGATGAGCAGAGAGCAACATGGTGAAGCCCAGCCAGATCTTTGCCGGTGAACGCCAGTACGACGAAACCATCCTAAAGAGGAATTTCCAGTAACTGTGGCGGTAGCTTGAGCGGGTACCCTGGCGCCACATGGAAGAAAAAAGCACACGCAGGTTGTAAGTCATGCCCAGGTTCGGCGGCTTTTGCGTCGGTTTAGGGTTCCAGACTTTCAAGGAGTTGTACGAGCGCTCGAAAAAGGCATCTGGCTGGTACAAGCCTTGGAGCAAAGTGCATAGGCCGCGCAGCAGGATAGGCAGCGGCAAAATAGTGCGGAAATTCGGGAGGCCAAACTGGGTGGTGGATGGGCTGTCTTCAATCAGGCGCCCTTCCCGTTTCATGCGATCGAAGAGGGCCGTCGTGGGGGGAGCCATGAGGATGCCGGCCATTGCCCAAGGGATCGCCGTCAGCTCAATAAACTCCAATTGACGGGCAAAGATGGTTTCGTCGTCGGAGTCGAAGCCGACAATGAATCCGGCGAGCACCCAGAGACCGCTTTCCTGGATGATGCGCACCTGCTCGACGTTATTCTTGCGCAGGTTCTGAAACTTGCGCGACTCTTTCAGCGCCTCAGAAGAGGGCGTCTCGATGCCGATAAACACATACATGAAGTTGGCCGCGACCATAGCAGCCAGGAGCTCCGGTTGGGCCGCCAGATCGATCGAAGCCTCGGTATAGAACGAAAACGGTTGCTGATGCAGCTTCTGCCATTCAATCAACTCACGCGACAGCTGCAGCGCCTGCGCGTGGTTGCCGATGAAGTTGTCGTCGACGATGAATACTTCATTGCGCCAGCCCAACTTGCGCAGTACGTCGAGCTCACGAATTACCTGGGTCGGAGTCTTCGCCCGGGGCCGGCGGCCGTAGATGGTAATGATGTCGCAGAATTCACATTGAAAAGGGCACCCGCGAGAGAACTGGATCGGCATCGAAGTGTATTTGTCGCGATGCAGCAGGTCGAAGCGCGGCACCGGGCTCCGCGTCATGTCGGGCTTGTCAACAATGCGGTACAGGGCTTGTGCGGTCCCGTTCTCGAGTGCCGCGGCAATGCCCGGAAAGGCCTCTTCCGCTTCGCCAACCATGACGTGATCGGCCACCAGTAGCACTGCGTCGGGATCTGTACTTGCCCATGGCCCACCCACGAAGGTGCGCCGGTTCAGATCCCGGGCGCGAGTGAGGACGGTCAATGCGTCGGCCCGCTGGGCGTGCATCGCACTCACCATCACCAGGTCGGCCCACTTTAGATCCTCATCCCGCAACTCCTCGAATGCGTGATCGATCAGCCGAATCTGCCACGTGGCCGGGCAAAGTGCCGCGACGGTAATCAGGCCCAGCGGCGGCGTCATCGCGCGCTCTGGAATCATCTGCAACACGCCCTCAAACCCCCAAAAGGATGGGGGGAAACTCGGCCATACCATCAAGACTTTGATATGAGAACCCAGCGCCGGCAGGGAACTATAGGGCAGAGAGGCGGGTTCGGGTGCGGAGACAAGGACTGGAGGAGAAGATATCGATGGCGGCGCGCTAGGTAGGACGTTCAGTCGCGGATCTGACGGTGAGGGCATGGCGCCCCTTTCTCGTGAATAGAGGCCCGTGGCACAACTGGGCCCACCACTCATCAGGTTAGCCGTGATCCCCGCGCATCGACAAGAGGGTTGGTAAACCACGGCGAGCCACTTCAGATTCGGGCGCAGTGGGAATGAGTCTATCCCAAAGCCTGGGGGCTGTCATCTGCTGGCTTGGGGTAGCGGAGCAGACCTGTCCCGCTATGCCCCGCCTGCCCCGGCCTGCCGTGGGGGGATCTGCAGTGCGCCTGTCCTTCCCCGGATTTATATCCGAAAAGCGGGTGACCGTTCCTGGCGGAACAGCCACCCGTTTTCGACTAACGAACCGCTGCGTTGTGTTTGTCGCGATAGATCCGACGGGATTCCTGGTTCTGCTGCGCGTGGATGGTCCTGCGATCCTGTTTCGTCAGGTGACCGTTATCTTGTGCGCGCATGCCGCGCTCTTCTCGGTTGATCCCGGCTTCCTGATGTTCCAGGCGCGACGTCTCGCCCGCGGTCAGCTGGCCACTTTTGACCCCGTCGCCAATGCGACCCTGCTGATCGACCTTGCGCTGGTTGATGTTATAGTCGTGTGCGCCAGGCGTCGGTGTTTGGGCAAACATCACCGCGGGGGCAATGAATAGAGCCGATGTAAGAACAGCCGTGAAAATTTTCATTCGATTCTCCTTTTTTCTGGCGGCTGGCCTTCACCACGCTTCCTTGCCGCTCGCTTCACATAGACACCAGAAAATAAAGGCAGTTGCTCCGCCTTTGGTAACTCAATTTGTGACAGACCCACCGCAACTTTTTCATCGCCAAAAAGGAGAAAGATGAAGCAACGGAAATATAAGGTACTGGTGTTTGCAGTATTCCTCATCGTCTCTCTCAGCTGCGCCTCCGCGCAGGACGCTGGCAAAGACAACCCACCGAAAGACGCCGCCAAAGATGATGCGAAACCTGCGACGCCTATTATTCCGAAAGACTCCACCACCCAGGGCTCAGTGAGCGTCGCTGGCCACACCATCAACTATCAGGCTGTCGCTGGAACCATCCTGGTGGCGGCGACCGACGATGCCGACGCCGCATTGGGCACGACTGCGCAACCGCCGAAAGAAACCCCTGACGCCCCGCCCACTGCGCGCATCTTCTATGTCGCCTATTTCAAAAAAGACGTTCCGGCGGATTCACGTCCGGTGACCTTTATCTACAACGGCGGGCCCGGCAGCTCCACCATTTGGCTGCACATGGGTGCATTCGGTCCCCGGCGCATCATTACGGCGGATGATCAGCACACCAGTCCCGCGCCCTACGAACTCGTCGATAACGCCTACAGCCTGCTCGACTCGAGCGACCTGGTTTTCATTGACGCACCCGGAACAGGCTTCGGCCGTATCTTCGGTAAAGAGAAGGAAAAGGCATTCTGGGGAGTCGATCCAGATGCCCATGCCTTTGCCCGCTTCATCGCGCGCTTTCTATCCAACTACCAACGCTGGAACTCGCCCAAGTATCTTTTCGGAGAAAGCTACGGCACCACCCGCTCGGCGGTGGTGGCCGGAATTTTGGAGACCGAAAGCCACATCGACCTCAATGGCGTAATCCTGCTTTCGCAAATCCTGAACTTCGACGACAGCGCCGATGGACCCCAATGGAACCCGGGCATTGATGTTCCTTATATTTTGGCGTTACCCACCTTTGCGGCCACCGCTTACTACCACAAGCGCCTGCCGGCGCAACCACCAGCCCTCGAGCCCTTCCTTGCCGAAGTAGAGCAATTTGCCATGACTGACTACGCGTCGGCCTTGGCCCAGGGCTCGCAGCTTCCTGAGGCTACTCGCCAGGCGATTGCCGAAAAGCTGCACCAGTACACGGGCTTGCCGGTGGCCTATGTTCTTAAGGCCGACCTCCGCGTCAATGTCGGTCAATTCAACCATAATCTGCAAGGCAATGAAGACCTTACCACCGGCCGGCTTGACAGCCGTTTCTCCGGACCGACCATCGACCCGCTCGCCGAGGAGGCTGCCTACGATCCGCAGGCAACCTCGATCGCGTCCGCCTATATTGCGGCATTCAATGACTACGTCCGCCGCCAGCTCAAGTTTGGCGAAGGCCTCACCTACCTGCCCCAGACCGGCGCCATAGGCGAAGCCTGGGAGCTCAAACACAAGGCGCCAGGCGGTCCCGGCGACTCGTATGGCACCAACGTCATGCCCGACCTGGCAACAGCGATGAAGTACAACCCACGCTTGAAGGTCATGCTGAACGGGGGTTATTTCGATCTTGCCACGCCGTACTTCGCCGCCCGTTATGAGATGTCTCACCTGCCAATCCAGGCCAATCTGAGGCAGAATATTCAATTCGCCTGGTACAAATCAGGGCACATGGTCTACGCCCACGAAGAATCGCTCAAGCAGCTCCACGACAACGTCGCGGCGTTCATCGCCAGCACCTACAAACCGGTCAAGTAGTGCGGCAGGCTGCGGAAGGAACCGATTCGTCTGAAGGGGACGGGCTTTAGGAGTGTGCGTGAGAACCTAATTCCAAGTCACCGCGCTCCTGCTTTGTATCAGGGCACGGCTTCAGCCGTGCCGCAATGGTTGGGTCTGATGAGGGCTTTAGCCCCTGGCCTACGTCTTCCCTTTTGAAGGGCACAGGCTTCAGCCCGTACGTTAACTACCCAAGATAGGACGGGCTTTAGGCCGTCCCTGAAGTTGCTACATTTCAGAGAGGGCGGATAGATCCAAATCTACGGAATGCGCGAGTTTCTGAAGTCACCGCTCTGATGCTTTGTATCAGGGCACGACTTCAGTCGGGCCGTTGGAGGCCAACCAAGATCTGGGCTTTAGCCCCTGCGCTTTTTCTCTGCCAAGTAGAGTACCAGTCCTGCTTTGACAAGGGTTCTGAACCATAGATACGCGATGCATTTCCTGCAGGATGTGCCATTGCAGGGGCTGAAGCCCAATTCTCTATCCTTCCTTTACGGTCCGGCTAAAGTCGTGCCCTGATACGAAGCGCGATAGCCGTGACCCATAGAAGGGTCGCGCATTTTCGCAGATTTGGTTCTACTCCTCAATCAGCTGTTACAGGCCACTAGGACGATTTGCGACCTGCGCGTACATAGTTGAGGAAAAACACGGAACCTTCGAGCTTGAGAAGGCATCTAGTCTTGAAGCCGAATGAATATGCGGCTCCTACAATCAAAAGCTCGAGAGGATTTATGCCGAAGATGCGCGCAGTGCAGGTTGGCCGTGCCCGGGGGCCCTTCGAAATTGTGGAACGGGAGATTTCCGAGCCCGAGTCCGGGATGGTGCGAATCAAGGTCCAGGCCTGCGGTGTCTGTCACAGCGACCAGGTAACCAAAGATGGTCTGTTCCCGGGGATCCAGTACCCGCGCGTTCCCGGCCATGAAGTCGTCGGGCTAATTGACGCCGTTGGCGTCAACGTTCCGCCGCGCTGGACGGTTGGGGAGCGAGTGGGCGTCGGTTGGAACGGGGGATACTGCGGCTACTGCGACAGTTGCCGCCGCGGAAACTTTTTTGCCTGCGAGACCAGCACCCAGGTCACCGGGGTCACGCGCGACGGAGGATATGCCGAATACATGATCGCGCCTTTTTCAGCGCTGGCCATGGTGCCGCAAGAGTTGTCCTCCGAGGATGCGGCTCCTCTCATGTGTGCCGGCGTTACCACTTTTAACTGCCTGCGCAATAGTGGCGCCCGTCCGGGCGATCTCGTTGCCGTGATCGGCCTCGGCGGACTCGGCCATCTTGGTATCCAGTTTGCGGCCAGGAGCGGATTCAACACCGTCGCCATCGGACGCGGAAAAGACAAGGAAGCGCTCGCCAAAAAGCTAGGCGCATCGCACTATATCGACACGGATGCGCAGGACCCAGCAGCGGAGTTGCAAAAACTTGGCGGAGCCAAGGTGATCCTGGCAACCGTGACCAGCGCGGATGCCATGAAGTCAGTCATTGGTGGGCTTGCGCCAACCGGAACGCTCATGATCGTCGGCGCCGTACCTTCTTTGGAAGTACCCGCGCTCCAACTCCTTCTGAAGTCTCAGCAGGTCAAAGGCTGGTATTCCGGAACGTCTCTCGATTCGCAGGAGACCCTTGCCTTCAGCGTGCTCTCCGGCGTGCGTTCGATGAACGAGAGCTTCCCTCTGGACCGTGTGAATGAGGCTTACGAGCGGATGGAGAATGGCAAAGCAAGATTTAGGGTAGTGCTCAGCATAGGAAAGTAGATTCTCTGCATACTGATACTGTGACAGTGTCAATATGGCATCTCTTCCCGTTCTCACACACACTCTTCAACCCTGGGCCTGGATTGGAAACCTTTTCCGAAGCCTCCGGGAACGCCAAAACTGGGCCCTCAGGCGTACCCGCCATCCCGGTATGTACTCACGGCGGCGATTTCAGTGTTGATCTTCCAGTCTTCCAGCTGCGGACCTTTGAGTTTCGCTGCCCGCTCACGGATCGAGTCGAGTTTCGCCTCGTCGAGCGGCTTGAACTCCTGTGCAATGCGGACATCATCTTCCACCTGTCCGATCGTGGTACAGCCGAGTGCGACACAGTGAACCGGCAGGCTAAGTACATAAGAAAGGCAATCCTTCAACGCAATCGCCTGCAGCAGCTTTGCGTTGGCGGTGCTCTTCATCCCCTGGATGCCCATTCCCCGGGCGACGGCAACCGGTAGTACGTTTTTCTCGAAGCTCAGGTACGCGGGATCGGCTGCGTGCAGTGGCATCAGGATGGTGTCGTACTTGTCGTATTTTTTCAGCATCGCCAGGTGGACCTGCGGATCATGGTGTCCCGTAAATCCAATAAACCGGCACTTGCCCGCTTTCTTCGCGGCCTCGAAAGCCTCGATGGCGCCGCCCGGTGCGAATATTTGCTCCACTTCGTCCATCGTGCTCACCTGGTGTATTTGCCATAGATCCACGTGGTCCGTCTTGAGCGTGCGGAGCGACTTCTCCAGATCCGCTTCGGCGCCCTTGCGGCTGCGTTCTGGAGATTTTGTGGTCAGGAAAATGTTCTTGCGAAAAGGCGGCAGCACAGCCCCGTACACCTCTTCCGATTTTCCGTCCCAGTAAATGCGCGCGGTATCAAAATAGTTGATGCCCAGTTCATAGGCACGCAGGGTAACCGCCTTTGCTTCTTCGAATGTACACAAAGGAAACCGTCCGCCGGCCTGGCCAACAATCGTCAGCCGCTCACCTGTTTTGCCGAAAGTACGTTTCGGTATGTCTCCAGGCTTGGCCTGCAGGGTCCTGCTGCCCAAGGTAAAAGCACCCAACCCGGCAACTGCGGAAGTGGAGAGAAAGGTCCTGCGTCGCATAGTCGTTCCTCGTGCACAAGTATGCTACCGCTGCCGGTGGCCTACAAGATGCATCCCCGAATTCGTCATTCGCCAGTGAGCGGAACAGGCTCTATGCTCAGGGGGTGAGAATCATCTCCTGGGTTGCTTTCGTCCTGCTCCTCGTGGGTCTCCCGCCCGGAAACGCACAGCAAATTGCCGGCTTTAAGCTCATAAGCTGGTCTCCGCTACGCCTCGAATGCGGCTCACCCGTCTTCTTCAAGGTTGAGCTCGAACACCCGGCCATCGCATTGCATGGCACTTGGCTCAATCACGAAATCGCGTTCACCAAGACCCGTGAGGGGAACAGTTGGTACGCGCTTGCCGGCATCGATGTTGAGCAGGCGCCGGGTAACTATGTCCTCGAACTAACCACCACCGCAACGGATGGCCACCCACTGCACGCCAAACAGGAAGTGACTCTATTGCCGGGCCACTACAAAACCACGGCGCTCCATGTGCAGGAGAAGTACGTGCAGCCCGATGCCGCAACCCTGCAGCGCATCGCCGCGGATAAGGTGGTGAAAGACGCGGCCTTTGCTCACCAGATCAGCCAGCCATTGTGGAGTGGTACTTTTCGCTCCCCTGTGCCCTTCACCGCTACCGATTCCTTCGGAACCCGGCGCATGTTCAACGGCGAGTTGGCGAGCATTCATCGTGGAACCGACTTTCACGCCCCTTCGGGAACGCCGGTGTTGGCCGCGAATGACGGAGAAGTGATTATCGCCCAGGGCATGTTCTATGAAGGCAACATGGTGGTGGTCGATCACGGGCAGCAGTTCACAACCCTCTACATGCACCTCTCCAAAATAGAGGTGCATGTGGGAGAACGGGTTACCAAGGGACAACGCCTCGGCCTCAGCGGAGCAACCGGCCGCGTGACCGGCCCGCACCTCCACCTGAGTGCGCGTTGGCAGGGCGCGTGGGTTGACCCTGTGGTGTTGCTACACTTGCCGCTCCCCACGCGGTAGCGAAAGTACTACTTGTCCGTGTCCTCAAAAGCAAATTTTCCCAGTTCAAACGGACGGGAGATAGGCGGCTTGTTCTGTAGTCCGTTGGAAGGGTAGGACTGTGGAGCATTGGTCGGGAAGCCCCAGATTTTTCCCGTCCGCATGTCCACAACCACCTTGCCAAAAACCTGGCTCCTTCCATCAGGCGACCGCAGCATTTCCGAACCAGGTTCGATGTAGAACGGATAAACCGACGATTGGGCCTCCGCCGCCCTGGGCGCGAATATCGGTTCCACCGCAATGGCAACCAATGCAATCGCTATGATCGACAGCAAGACGATAGTCAGGTCTTCTCTTCGCATGATTCTCCTCCCGGGCTGCTTTAAGGCCGTTCCTCAATGGGGCTGACTGCCAGGGCCAGGGGGCTGACTGCCAGGGCCAGGTGTCACCGCCGGTTGCGCCTGAGGCTGAATAGAGAGCAATTCCACCTCGAAAATAAGCGTCGCATTGGGTCCAATGGGGTCTCGGGCTCGCTCCCCATAGGCAAGATCCGGCGGAACAAATAGTTGCCATTTCGATCCCACAGGCATCAGTTGCAAAGCTTCCGTCCAACCCTTGATGACGCCGCCAACAGCGAAAGTTGCCGGCTGCCCGCGCTTGTAGGAACTATCGAATTCCGTGTTGTCGAGCAGCGTCCCCCGGTAGTTGCAAACCACAGAGTCGGTAGCGGAAGGTTTGGGACCGGTCCCTGCCGTCAGGATTTTATATTGGAGCCCGCTCGGCAGGGTGACCACGCCCTCTTTGGTGGCGTTGGCAGCCAGGAACGCTGCGCCGTCCTTCTTGTTATTCTCTGCCAGGGCTGCCCGCTTCTCTTCCTGCTTTTGCCGCACTTGATTCTGCAGGTCGGTCATCACCGTCTTAATCTGATCATCGGTCAAGAGCAGCTTGCCGTCGGCCAGGGCGTCTTGCAATCCCTGAAGCAAGATTTTCGGATCGACATCGATGTCATCCCGATGCAGGCTCTTCCCCACGTTTGTGCCGATGGCATAGCTTTGCTTGTCTTTCTCTGTCTCCAGCACCAGGGGTTTAGGTGCGGTCGCCGCCGTGCTGCGGTGAGTCGTAGTCGCTGTGCTCTGCCGGGGTTTCGCTGGTGGGGTCGTATTCGTCGCCGGTGTCTGCTGGGCCGCGGCAGTCCCCAGGAGAACAATGCCGGCAGCCAACATGGTTGCCGCGTTTCGTAAAGGTCTTTGCATGATGCCATTTTCGCATTGTCTAGGGGTGACCGGCAGGCAATGATGCCTGTTCGGACGATCGCGCGCCCGACAATTCACCATCGATTAACGATGCAGCCTGCGCCCAGACGCGCGGATCGTTCTCGATTTCGATATGCGGTTTGGTAAAGACCCGGGAGTACCAGGGAAAATTCTTGCAATTGATGGGATGATCCTTGTAAGACATCTCGAAGTTGCCAATGATATTCGTACGCGCCGGATTCTTGGCCATAATTTCTGCCCGTCCATGAAGCAGCCCGCTGGACTGATAAAAATTGACCGCGTTGGCGACATTCGCCGGAATAGTGAAATTTTCCTGCCCCGGCTTCCCGATGCTGTCGATCTGGATGGTGAGCAGTACCGGGATACCCCTCTGCTCCAACTCGCGGGCTAATGTGACCGTCTCGGTTCCACCCCAGCTATGGCCAAAGATGATGATTTTGGTGTGCGCCTTGTCCGCGGCCGTTAATCCCAGCACGTAACGAAGAGCCGGGTTTCCGGAATGATTACCGAACACCTCTACATGAATGGCAGAACGATAACGCGCCCGCAGACGCGCCGCAAATTGCACTTCGGCATGACGGACATCGTCGTGCCGGACGAAGCCCCCAACAAACCCGACCACGATCACCTTCGGGGTGGCATCGACGATTCCCTGGCCGCGCGCGAATAACGGCGCTATGCAGCTGGCGGCCAGCACGAGCAACAGCACTCTTCTCATGCCAGAAGCATGGGCGTGCTTCCCGAGCTATGTCAAGCGGTGCCCTGCTGAAATAATGGAGAGGATGCAGCAAGCGCAAGACCAGGTCCCGGCAATCGGTATTGACTTCGGCACCACCAATAGCACGGTGGCCCGCGCCACCGGCCAGTCGCAAGTCGAACTTGTCGCCTTTCCCACGCTGACGGGGGAGACTTTTTCCTCTCGCTCTGTCCTCTATCTGCAACAGGCGAAACAAACTGGCAAGGCACGAATGCAGGCCTGGACGGGACCGTCGGCTATCGAACACTACCTGGCGGCTGAGAACAAGGGTCGGCTGATTCAGTCGCTCAAGTCCTATCTGTCGGATCGCACGCTGACGGGAACGGCGGTATTCGGCCGTCATTACACGCTCGAAGATCTCGTTTCCCGCATTCTCGCCGATTTGCGCCGCCACGCTGAACGGCAATTTCACACTCCTGTCGGCTAC
Source organism: uncultured Acidobacteriaceae bacterium (assembly GCA_963717225.1). GTDB lineage: Bacteria > Acidobacteriota > Terriglobia > Terriglobales > Acidobacteriaceae > PALSA-350. The sequence goes on from CAVQWB010000051.1 coordinate 271,193, forward strand.
GCCATGGTGGGCCGGCCCGTCCGTTTTGTGGGTGCGGAGACTGATGAGGATGAGACGTTTGCGCTTTCTCGCCTTCGCCAGGCCTTCGCGGAAGCCGGCTTTGATCGAGTTGAATTTGAATTGGAACCAGTGGCAGCGGCGTACGCGTATGAATCTACCCTCGATCACGATGAGCTCATCCTCATCGGTGACTTTGGTGGTGGCACCAGCGACTTCTCTCTGCTTCACGTGGGCCCAGGTGTGCGCAAGCGCGGCCGCACACCGCACGATCTCCTCGGCAACAGTGGGGTCGGTCTGGCGGGCGACGCTTTCGACGCCCAGGATCGTCCGCAAGCTCGTCTCTCCCGCGCTCGGTTCGGAGTCGTTCGCCCGCTCTCTCAACAAGCTTCTGCCCGCAGCGCCTGCCTGGATCTATGCCAACCTCGAGCGCTGGCATTACCTGTCGTTCTTACGAACGGCAAACGTGATGGAAATTTTGAAGACCGCCCGGCTCCGCGCTTTGGAGCCGGAGAAGATCGAAGCCCTGATCACGCTGATCGACGAAGACCTCGGCTACCATCTTCATCAGGCCGTTCAACGAGTGAAATTCGAGCTGTCCCATGCGGAGGTGGCCGACTTTCATTTTCGTGACGGCAGCATGGACCTAAGTATCACCGTGCCCCGCGGTGCCTTTGAAAGTTGGATTGCCGAAGAACTGCTTGCCATCGAGCAGTGCGTCGATTCGCTTCTCAAGACCTCAGGGATAAGCCGCCGTCAGGTCGACCGGGTGTTCCTCACCGGAGGCAGCTCCCTCGTGCCCGCCGTCCGTCGCATCTTCGAGACGCGCTTTGGCGAGCAGCGCATACGAACCGGCAACGAATTTATCTCCGTAGCCCGCGGACTAGCCCTGCGCGCACAAGAAGTCCTGGCCTCTTCCTAACAACTACGGCTGGGTGCCCCATATCTCGCTCGTTTTTCGCGAGATATGGGATACCACGGTGCTCAACCTCTGACTCTCCCAACTAAACAGATATTGCCGATCCGGCTAACACCCTCCCCTATGTCATCCCGCCTGCCCCGCCTGCCCCGCCTGCCCCGGCCTGCCGTGGGGCGTGCCGTGCGAGCGGATCTGCTGTGCCCCCTCTTCACCCCAAACCTCACTCACCCGAATGAGTACAACAACTCGCCGCATTCTTCATAGGAGGCAAATCAATCACCGGATTCTGATCAAAGAATCCCGACGGCGCCAGCGTAAATCCACACACGACGCAAGACTGCACCGGATGATCCTCCGGCCGCGGCAAATGGTGCACCCCAAAACTGTGCCACAGCACTACATCGGTATTCTCAATCGGCCGATCCTTCGCCGTCCAAGCCGGCAGACCATCATCCCCGATCGATTGATTCACGAATTCGCCCGCAGGGTACCGCTCATTCGCGTCATACGGCGTCACCCACAACTGATGTTGCAGAAACCGTCCGCGCTTACCCGAAGGGCTATCCGGATGCGTAAACGGCTGCACCGCTGATTTGGCCTCGAGCTTGTACGCGGTGGGTTTGCCCACCCAGTTGGTAGTATTCGGGTTGGTCACTCTCCAGTACCGCATCTTTGAAAAATCAAAGTCGCGCTGTGCCTGAAGCTCCGTCTTCAGCGGTCTCTCCTGCACATAATATGCATTGCCATAAGGGTTTTCCGGCCCCATCGGCAGCGCAATCGTATCGCACTCTGTGACTGTGTTATTAGGCCCGTCCACCTCCATATCCAGCCGCGCGGAAAACACATGCTGATGAATATGGCCGACAATGCCCGGAGCAACCTCGGTGCCGAATTTGCCCGGATCACCCGGACGGCAACCCGCGGTATTGATAATCCCGGTCGCCTTCATCTCATATTCAATCCGCCCATCCTGGTGCAGATACCAATACGACGCATATTCATAATTCCCGATGGTCGAGATGGACGAAATCACCAGCTTCCTCGCCCGTCGCACTTCGGTGCGGTCCGTACGCATGTCGAAATGTTTCCACGACATGCCCGCATCTTCCTCGTGCAGGCAGATGCACCTCTCAATGGTGTACGGTTGGCCGAAAAGATCCGCGACCACAGCATCGAAATAATGAATCACGCCCAGGCAATCGCAACCAAGAGTCAATGAGTTCGCCATCCGCCCGAAGCCTAGCTCACCGCTGTCGAAAACGTTCTTGCGATAGTGGTTTCGCTCCGGGGTTCCGTAAGGAACCACCATCTCAGCGATCGAAGCACGATAGACGATCGGACGCCGTTTGCTGTTCTGCGTATAGCCGATGGTATAAAGCACCAGTCCTTCGCGGCCATTGAAGCCCACGCGAAAGTCCCAATTTTCCCAGCTCACCCGGTTGCCCTCGACCACAAACCCGGCCCCTTCCGGCTGCACGATATCCAGGCGCGACGATGGCTTGCGAAAGGTATGCAGAACGTCTGCATCGTAATTCAGGGGCGTGCGTGGAACCGGGATGTAATCGCCGCTGGCCTCGAAATGATCATGGATTTCCACCACCTCCAGCGTGCTCACATCCACGATTGCGTGCACTCCCTCGACCGGGTGTGCGTAAAAGTTATCCAGCGGAAACAACCTCATCCATACGAAGCAATGCACCACCCGGCGCCCGTGCTCAATGGGAACGTTAAAGTTGCCCACGGTCCACGGATCGATGCACATATTGTCCAGTTCAGCGAGCAGGCCACGGCGCCGCAGTGCTTCCTGAAAGCGAGCATCTGCCTTGACCGTCTCTTCAATTAGCAGGATTTCCTTCACCGCAATCATCGGCCGCGCATTTTCCTTGAAAACCGCCGAGACCACCTTGCCGCTGCTCAGATCCACCAGGCCGTCCCACACCCCCATCACTCCACGGCGATACACATGAAACCGGGCGATCCGCGCCGGCCCAGCTTCGGGAACGTAGTGGCGCACGATCTCTTTGCCCGGCTCGTGAATATCGATAGTCTCTACGCGCAGGTCTTCCCCCCACTGGAAGTGGTCCTGAAGGATGCGCGTAACCTCGCGTATTTCACCAGCCGTCAGCGGATCCAGCGGATGGCGGACTGCGACACCGGCCCCGTTCAAGGAAACATCCTCAGTCTTCAAAGCCATGTTCACATTCCTCTCTCGAAGCTCTGGTTTTCTAAACCACAGACCCCTGGGTAAACAAATAAACGAATCGCTGCCAGTAGTGAGATCTCTATGCGTAACGAGTGACGGGTGCTCCGATATCTGCCCGGTTTTGGCAGATGTGGGATTCAACGGCTGTCCACCGATCACTCGCTACCAGCAACCGATCTTGTCCATGGCCATCTACGCCCTGCACAGTCAGGGGTTGAGATTTGTGGAATCCCACATCTGCCAAAACCGGGCAGATATGGGGCACCCGGGCTTTGTCGCAGACCGGGCTGTGAGAAATCCAGGCTAGCCCAGCTAGGCCAGCGCCTTGGGAACCGCCTCTTCCCACCTTCCCTGCGCCTTCAGGATAAGTTCCACCATCTCGCGTCCTGTGCCCTTTCCGCCCCGGGCATTGGTTACATAATGGCAGACCGCCTTTAACTCCGGAGCCGCGTCGGCAACGGCAACTGCCAGACCCGCACGCTTGGCTACCGGGATATCCGGAAGATCGTCTCCCATGTAGGCCACTTCCTCTTCCCTCACGCCCGCCTCCCGCAGGCACGCCTCAAACGCGGCCATCTTCGTTTCCTGCCCCAGGTAAACGAACTCCACGCTTAACTCGTGGGCCCGCTGCGACACCGCCGGAGACTTTCTTCCCGTAATGAATCCGGTGCGGATCCCCATAATGTGCGCCAGCTTCAACCCCGCGCCATCCTGTGAGTTGAATGCCTTCATCTCCGCCACGCCGCCATTGTCAGGCAGCGAAATGAGGTTGACGCTGCCGTCGGTGATCGTGCCATCCACATCCATCAGGAACAACTTGATCTTTCTGGCGCGGGCGAGAATTTCAGGGGCAACCGGTGTAGTCAGAGACATGCAAACCATCATACTGGCGAGACCAATGCCGCTCCGCCAAGCATCTGCGACGTCCACGCCCGCACCCAACATAGGTCATAGCCAGGGCGCATGTAATCTATAAGGACTCCGCCCTATGGCAATCCACATTGCGCTGAATCACAAGACGCACTATCGTTACGACCGTCCGGTGATGCTTGGGCCGCAGACCATCCGGCTGCGCCCAGCCCCCCATTGCCGGACTCCAATCCTTGCTTACTCGCTGAAAGTCCTGCCCAAAAATCACTTCATCAATTGGCAGCAGGATCCGCAGGCCAACTACCTGGCTCGCCTGGTATTTCCTGAAAAAACTACCGAGTTCTTAGTGGAAGTCGATCTGGTTGCCGAAATGGCAATCTTCAATCCCTTCGATTTCTTCCTGGAACCCTACGCGGAGCAAATTCCTTTCACCTATGAAGCCGCCTTGGCCCGGGAATTGCGCCCCTTTCTCGAAGCCGAGGCGCCCGGGCCTAAGCTGGCCGGTTTTCTAGCCCAGGTACCGCGGGTCGCCACCGCCACGCTCAATTTTTTAGTTAGCCTCAATCAACGGGTGCAGCGCGAGATCGGCTATGTCATCCGGCTGGAGCACGGAGTACAAACCTGCGAGCAGACCATCGCCCTGGGCACCGGTTCCTGCCGCGACTCGGCGTGGCTGCTGGTACAGATCTTGCGCAACTTGGGACTAGCGGCCCGCTTCGTCTCCGGCTACCTGATCCAACTCACTCCCGATGTGAAACCGCTCGAAGGCCCAGCAGGCGCTTCCATGGACTTCACCGACCTGCACGCCTGGGCTGAGGTCTTTCTCCCCGGGGCCGGTTGGGTTGGCTTTGATCCCACGTCAGGATTACTGGCGGGAGAGGGGCACATCCCCCTCGCCTGCACGCCCGATGTGGGTAGCGCCGCTCCCATCTCCGGTCCGCTCGAATTCTGCAAGACCGATTTCAGCTATGCGATGACGGTGCAGCGGATCTATGAATCCCCTCGCGTCACCATGCCCTATTCAGACCACCAATGGGAGCAGATACAGGCCCTTGGTCATCAGGTGGATGTGGATCTGCAGGTAGGAGACGTGCGCCTCACCATGGGCGGCGAGCCCACCTTCATCTCCCTCGACGACCGCAATGGCAGTGAATGGTCGACCACCGCAATGAGCCCGGCCAAGCGGCGACTGGCGGTGGAGCTGCTGCTCAGAATGCGCGACCGCTTCTCCACCGGCGCACTGCTCCACTTCGGGCAGGGCAAGTGGTATCCGGGCGAGGAGCTTCCTCGTTGGGCCCTGGGCTGTTACTGGCGCAAAGATGGCGTCCCCATTTGGGAGAACCAAAGCCTCTTCGCCGACGACGCTAAAGATTATGGCTACGCCGCCACCGACGCGCGTAAGTTTCTTGAAGCCCTCACCCGCCGCCTGCAAGTGAGTTTTTCCTTCAGCATTACCGCCTACGAAGACATTTTCTTTCACTTGTGGAAGGAACGGCGGTTGCCCGAAATCATCGATCCGCTTGACCCTAAGCTGCACGAGTTTGGGGAACGCGCCCGGCTCGCCCACCTGTTTGAACAGGCTGCGGACCAGCCCATCGGCTTTGTCCTTCCCTTGCGTCGCATCCCCACCCGGTCCGGTACGCCGCGATGGACCAGTCAACCATGGTTCCCGCTTACCAAGCGCATGTTTCTCACTCCCGGCGACTCGCCCATGGGGTACCGTCTGCCTCTCGAAACCATGCCCTGGACCAAGCCGGAAGATGTCACTTATGCCTTTGATACCGATCCTTTCCGGCGGCGAGACAAGTTGCCCCCGCGGCCGGAAAGGCGGATGACCCAGTTTTCTGCTCCCCCGGCGGAGGATGAGCCGCAGGCCGCCGCGGATAAGGCCAAACCCAAACCCGAAGATGAGAAAGCCCTGACCCTCACCCGGCCCGCGCTCTGCGTGCAGGCGCGCGGCGGCAAGCTCTGTATCTTCATGCCTCCGGTCGACTACCTGGCGGACTATCTCGATCTGGTAGCCGCCATCGAAGACACGGCGGCGCATCTCTCCATGCCGGTGTTAATCGAAGGCTACACTCCGCCCAACGACACCCGGATTGAGGCCTTCAAAGTCACTCCCGATCCGGGAGTGATTGAAGTCAACATCCAGCCCGCCGCCAGCTGGGATGCATTGGTTGAGAACACAACCGCGGTTTACGAACTGGCTCGCCAGACCCGCCTGGGCACGGAGAAGTTCCTGCTCGATGGGCAGCATACGGGAACCGGTGGGGGCAACCACCTGGTGATTGGCGGTCCCACTGCGGACGATAGCGCGTTTCTGCGCCGGCCCGACTTGTTGCGCAGCATGGTCAATTACTGGCAAAACCATCCTTCGCTTTCCTATTTGTTGTCGGGCCTGTTCATTGGTCCCACCAGCCAGCATCCGCGAGTCGACGAAGGGCGGGTCGAATCGCTCTATGAGCTGGAGATTGCTTTCGACCAGATCCCCGAAAGAGGTGCGACTCCCGTGTCCTCCCGTATGGCCGATCGCCTCTTCCGTCATCTTCTCACCGACGTAACCGGCAGCACCCATCGCGCCGAGTTCTGCATCGATAAGCTTGATCCGCCCGAGGGCGCTGGATCGCGCCTGGGCCTGCTTGAGCTGCGCGCATTTGAAATGCCGCCCCACGCACGCATGAGCTTGACCCAGCAACTCCTGGTAAGGGCGCTGATCGCCCATTTCTGGCGCAAGCCTTACCGGCAAAAATTGATTGCCTGGGGAACCGGCCTGCACGACCGTTTTATGCTTCCTCACTTTGTGCAATCCGATTGGGAGGATGTGGTCAGCGAGCTCGCCCGGGCTGGATACGGCTTCCGCAGCGAGTGGTTCGCTCCCCACTACGAGTTTCGTTTTCCTCCCATCGGATCCGTGACCGCGCGCGATATCCAATTGGAGCTGCGGCATGCGTTGGAGCCCTGGAACGTTTTGGGCGAAGAAGCTTCCAGCGGTGGCACCGCCCGCAGTGTGGATTCCTCTGTCGAGCGATTACAGGTCAAAGTGACGGGCATGGTCGCCCCTCGCTTCGCCGTGCTTTGCAATGGCCGGCCGGTGCCGCTTCATCCCACCGGGAAAGCGGGCGAATTTGTCGCTGGTGTCCGTTACCGGGCCTGGCAGCCTACCTCGTGCCTGCATCCCGACATTCCCATTCACAGCCCTCTGGTGTTCGACATCGTGGACACCTGGTCCGGCCACGCGATTGGAGGTTGCACCTATCACGTGGTCCACCCGGGCGGACGAGCCAACGAGCAATTCCCGATCAATGCTTATGAAGCTGAAAGCAGGCGTTTGGCCAGGTTCAGCAGTTTTGGCCACACCCCCGGCCCCGTGACCGTTCCTGCGGAAAGGCCCAACGCAGAGTTTCCTTTAACGTTAGATTTACGCCGGGCCCCGTAAAGAACTGAATCAAACTTGCATGACCATGGCCGAGATACTGGATGATCCGTTACTGACCGCCGAATACCGCCAAGCCCCTGGCGTTTACGACGAGATGTGCACGGAGCCCGGCGTTCTTCGCCCCCACTGGGACCGCTACATCGCCTCTCTCACTTCGCTTGGCGGCAAGGAGCTCGCTCACCGCTGGGAAACCGCCCGCCAGCGCATCCGGGAAAACGGCGTCAGCTACAACGTCTACGGCGACCCGCTGGGAACCGATCGCCCCTGGAGCCTGGATGCCATTCCGCTGCTCATCCCACCCGCCGAGTGGAGCTACCTGGAAACGGGTCTGATCCAGCGCGCCCGGTTGCTCAACACCATCCTCGCCGATCTTTACGGTCCGCAGAAGCTGCTCCTCAACGGCAATCTTCCCTCCGCCCTGGTATTCGCCAACCCCGCCTTCTGGCGCGCCTGCCATGACGTTCCGGTGCCCCGGTCAACCTACCTGCACTTGCTCGCAGTCGACCTGGCGCGTTCGCCCGATGGGCAATGGTGGGTGATTTCCGATCGAACCCAGGCTCCCTCCGGCGCCGGCTATGCACTCGAAAACCGCATCGTCATGGCGGAAACTTTCCCCGACCTCTTTCGTGAAGCCCAGGTGCACCGGCTGGCTGGTTTCTTCCGCGACTTTCGCGAGACCCTGCTGCATCTTTCTCCCTCCGCGCGCACCCATCCACGAGTCGTACTGCTCACTCCGGGGCCGCTGAACGAAACTTACTTTGAGCACTCCTACCTGGCCCGCTATCTCGGTTTCACCCTGGTTCAGGGAGGAGATCTGACCGTGCGGGAGAACCGCGTCTTTCTCAAGTCGCTCGAAGGGCTCAGGCCCGTGGACGTTATTTTGCGCCGGATGGATGATGGCTTCTGCGATCCTCTCGAGCTGCGCTCCGATTCCTATCTGGGTGTGCCCGGTTTGGTCGAAGCCGTGCGCAGCGGAAATGTAGCGGTAGCCAACGCTCTGGGCAGCGGGCTGCTCGAGACCTCAGCATTCATTCCTTTTCTCCCCGGTCTCAGCCGCAGCTTGCTGGGTGAGCGCCTGGCGCTCCCATCCGTCGCTACCTGGTGGTGCGGTCAGCCGGCCGCTCTTCGCTATGTGCGTCAGAACCTGGATTTCCTGATCGTCAAACCGGCCTTTCCCTCGAAAGGGATGGAGCCCGTCTTCGGTGGCCGGCTCGGGCCTGTCGAACGCTCGCGTTTGCTGGCCGAGTTGGAAGGCCGCCCGAACGATTTCGTCGGCCAGGAGCTGTTGAATCTCTCCAGCGTCCCGGTTTGGTCAGAAAACGGCCTGATGCCGCGCCGGGTCGTATTGCGCGTCTATATCGCGGCTGCGGGCGATAGCTGGATCGTTATGCCGGGAGGATTGACGCGCGTCTCCCCCTCCGCTGACACCCCAGTCGTGTCCATGCAACACGGCGGCGGCAGTAAAGATACCTGGGTTCTTTCTCACGAACCGGTGGACCATTTCACCCTGCGCCGCCCCCCCGGTTTACCCGTGGAGCTTAATCGCGGGGTCAGCAGCGATCTGCCCAGCCGTGCCGCCGAACACCTTTTCTGGTTAGGCCGCTATGCGGAGCGGTGTGAGCATCTTGCCCGCGTGCTGCGCTGCATCCTTTCTCACATGACCGGCGAATCCTGGGGACCGGAAACCATGGGCTGGCAATCGCTCATGAAGTTGTATGAGTGCCTGGAATCCCCCTACTCGCGCTTGACAAAGGATGATCCGCAGGGACATCTCGATCAGCAGGGAGATCTGGAAAAAGAGATACTGTCGCTGATTTTTGAGGAACAACGGAGTGACAGCCTCAACGCGAATCTCAGCCGGGCCACACGTGCTGCGGCCCAGGTGCGGGATCGCCTCTCCAAGGATCTGCTGCGTATTGTCAGCCAGATGGGCAGCATTGCTCGTGCCTCGGACCGCGTTGCCTGGGGCTATGTGTCGCCGGCGGATGCCCTGGCGGTGCTGAACAGCTGCATCCTGACCCTTGCTGCCTTGCGCGGTATTGAAGCTGGAAACATCACCCGCGGTCCAGGCTGGCACTTTCTCAACATTGGCAGGCGGATTGAGCGTTCGGTGCAGATCGTCGAGCTACTGCGTTCGATCGTGGTCCCCATAGACCCCGACAACTGGCCTTCGCTTGAAATGCTGCTTGAGGTGGCCGATAGTTCCATCACCTATCGTTCGCGTTATTTCACCGTTCTGCAGGCCGCACCGGTGGTCGATCTGCTCATGAATGACGAAGCCAATCCACGCTCTCTTGCCTTCCAGCTCAAGGATCTTGCTCGGCACTGCGGCGGCCTCTCCGGCATGCCATCCGGATCGGATTGGCCGGTTTTGAAGCAAAGGCAAATGGAGGCCGCCGCAGCCAGGCTCCTCCACGCCGATGTTGAATCCCTCTGCGAGACCCAACCGGGCAGCAACCGAGCCCGCCTCGACAGCCTCCTCGACGACCTGGGTGCAGCCTTGCCTGCATTCGCACAGGCCATCTCCAACACCTATTTCAGCCACGCCCAAATGGAGCGAGCGACCTGAACGGTGGAGATCTATTTGAAGGGTACGGCCTTTAGGCCGTACATAACTACTTTGAACTGAATGCGGCTTTAGCCGCTGAGGGTACGATTCTCCCGCGGAAGAGACTTTTTCCCCAGACTTTTCAGTCGTGCCGTAAAAGTCCGGGCTGTTGAGGCCTTTAGAGTCTGCGTGAGATCTGCATTTAGGTTTTGTATCAGGGCACGACTTTAGTCGTGCCGTAAGTGATCGAAAATACGTTGGGCTTTAGCCCCTGAGGTCCCTGAGGTACGGCTTTCCTACCCAATCCGAGTTTTCCGCAGCCTGTGAAACCATGTAAAAGGATTCGGCCTCTAGGCCAGAGGGAACCACTTTTCTGTCACACCACCGTCCAAAGAAAGGCGAGAAAGATGCTCTATCGGGTACGGCACCAAACCATCTATGACTACGTAGAGCCCGTTTCGGTCTCCCATCACATCGTCCGCCTTACCCCACGCGATCTTCGCGGGCAGAAACGCCGCTCCATGGAACTATCCGTTTGGCCCCATCCGCCTTTTCTCCCCGCCACCCATGTCGACTACTTCGGCAACACCGTTACCTCCTTTACGTTGCCCGAGTCGCACAGCCGGATGAGTGTGGAAGCGAGCAGCGAACTGGACGTGCAAACCGTAGCCCACCCGATATTCTCCGAATCTCCTCCCTGGGAAACGGTGCGGGACGTTGTCCTTTCCGACCAGACCCAGGAAGGGTTGGAGGCTTACCAGTTCGTCTTTGACTCCATCCGTGTCTCCGCCAAGCCGGAGCTGGCCGCGTACGCCCGCGAGTCTTTTCCCCAACAACGCCCGCTGCTCGAAGCGGTTTTCGATCTCACCGCCCGCATCCATCAGGATTTCCGCTTTGACGCCAAGGCGACCGAGGTGACCACACCGGTCGAAACCTTCTTTGAGAAACGCCGCGGAGTTTGTCAGGACTTTTCCCATCTGCAAATCGCTTGTATGCGATCGTTGGGGCTGCCGGCAAGGTATGTGAGCGGATATCTACGCACGATTCCTCCTGCCGGCCGTCCCCGCCTGGTGGGAGCCGACGCCTCCCACGCCTGGTGTTCGGCTTGGAGCCCCGGCTTCGGCTGGGTAGACTTCGACCCCACTAACAACTGTGTGCCCTCCGACGGCCACATTACCCTGGCGTGGGGCCGGGATTACAGCGACGTCAGCCCCATTCGCGGAGTTTTGCTCGGGGGCGCCAAACACAGCCTGAAGGTCGGAGTCGATGTAATGCCGCTCGAGTGACCCTTCCGGTAGTCGCGCGTAGCCAAGCCATGAAAGACTGGAACCACCACCTGCGAGAATTCTCGCTTGGAGAGAACGACGTGAACTTCAAAGCCCTGTTGTCCTTGCTTGTCCTGTTTTCCGCCAGTGCATCCCGTTTACATGCCGCGGACCCCAGTAACGTGACCCGCACCACCCTATCCAACGGCTTGCAGGTCGTCATCGTACGCAATGCGCTGGCGCCCGTGGTCACGGTCGAGCTGAACTTCAAGGTTGGCGGGGATGAGACGCCTCCGGGCTTCCCTGGATCGGCCCACGCCGAGGAACACATGGCGTTTCGCGGTTGCACCGGCATGACCGCGGATCAAACCGCTGCCATCTACGCCCAACTGGGTGGCCGCGACAATGCCGACACGCAGCAAAATATCACTCAATATTTCACCACCGTCCCCGCCGCCGACCTCGACGTGGCGCTTCAGGCCCAGGCGGCCTGCCTGCGCGGCGTCGATGACTCCGAGGAAGAGTGGGCGCACGAGCGAGGCGCTATCGAACAGGAAGTCTCCCGCGACCTCTCTAATCCCACCTACAAGTTTATCGATCGCCTGAACGGCGATATGTTTGCGGGCACGCCGTACGCGCACGATCCCCTGGGCACCAGACCCTCCTTCGAGGCCACCACCGGCGCCATGCTTAAGGACTTCTACAAGAAGTGGTACACCCCCGGCAACGCTATCCTGATGATTGTGGGCGATGTGGATCCGGCCGCGACCATAGCCAAGGTTAAGCAGCTGTTTGGTGACATACCCAGCCATCCCTTGCCCGAGCACCCCGCCATTAATCTTTCTCCGGTCAAGCCGGAGACCTTCACACTCGACAGCAATCTCCCCTACGTTCTGGGCTTCATCGCCTATCGCATGCCGGGCACCGATTCGCCCGATTATGCGGCGTCTCAAATCCTTGCCGACATCCTTGCGAGTCAGCGTGCTGATGTCTACGGCATGGTGCCCGCAGGCAAAGCCCTCTACGCCACCTTCGGCATTGCCGAAAGTTATCCCAAGGCAAGCGTTGGCTTTGGCGAGATCGCGTTGCCCGCCGGTGCTGATGCCGCCGGGCCCATCAACGAAATGCGCCAGATCGTCGAGAGCTATGCGCAAAAGGGTTTGCCGCAGGATCTTTTCGACGCTGCCAAGCGAAGCGAGATTGCCTCCGCGGAATTCCAGCGCAATTCCATCCCCGGGTTGGCTTCGGTCTGGTCGGAAGCGCTTACCGCGGAAGGCCGCAACTCTCCCGATGATGACCTCCAGGCCATCAAGGGGGTCACGTTGGCGGACGTGAACCGGGTGGCAAAACAGTATCTGGTCGGCGCGAACTCCATCACCGCGACCTTGAAGCCATCACCTTCGGGCGAGGCCGTCTCCGCCAAAGGATTTGGCGGGGGAGAGAAGATGACCTCCGCTCCGACCAAGCCGGTAGTGCTGCCCGCCTGGGCCGCAGCTTCGCTGTCGCAGCTGAAAGTCCCTGGCAACTACGTCGTTGCCTCGGACACCACGCTGCCCAACGGTCTTCGCTTAATCGTGAAGACCGACCACACCAGCCCTACCGTAACTGTCGTAGGTGCGGTTAAGAACAATTCGGATCTGCAGACACCCAAGGGACAGGAAGGTGTCTCCGATGTGCTCGACGGCCTCTACTCCTACGGCACCCAAACGCTCGATCGTCTGGCTTTTCAGAAGGCTCTGGATGACATCGCAGCAAACGAGAGCGCGGGCTTCGACTTTTCCGTGCAGGTATTGAAGGAAAACTTCTCTCGCGGAGTGGAATTGCTGGCTGACAACGAACTCCATCCCGCGCTGCCGGCCGAAGCCTTTTCCGTGGTTAAGGACCAGACCACCCAATTTGTTGCCGGCAATTTGAAGAGCCCGGGCTACCGCACCTCGCGTGCCCTTGATATAGCCTTGCTGCCGCCCAACGACCCCGTTCTGCGGGAGGCGACTCCGGCCACATTAGCCACAGTCACGCTGGCAGATGTAAAGCAATATCACGCCGTCACTATGCGTCCCGACCTGACCACCATTGTGGTGATCGGTGATACCACGCCGGAAGAAGCCAAGGCGGTGATCACCAAGTGGTTTGGTGACTGGAAGGTCGATGGTCCCAAGCCGGAAACGACCTTGCCCGCGATTCCCGTAAACAAGGCATCGGCGGCGAACGTACCCGATCCGCAGGCAGTGCAGGATTCCGTGACTCTCGCGCAGCAGTTGAACCTCAACCGTTTCGATCCCGACTACTATCCCCTGCAACTTGGCAATCACGTACTCGGCGGCGGCTTCTACGCCACCCGGCTCTACCATGATCTCCGTCAGGTTGCCGGATACGTGTACAACGTCGATGTCAGCATGGAGGCGTCCAAGACTCGCGCCAGCTACACCGTCACCTACGGTTGTGATCCGCAGAACGTCTCCAAGGCCAGGGCTCTGGTGCAGCGCGACCTTGACCAGATGCGTACCCAGGATGTCTCAGCAGACGAACTGCACTTAGCCAAGGCGATGCTTCTGCGGTCGATTCCTCTGGGCGAGTCGAGCGAAGAAGGAGTAGCGCAGGGCCTGCTCCGCCGGGCCGTGATTGGCCTCCCTCTGGACGAGCCCATCGTGGCGGCAAAGAAATACTTCGAACTCGACGCCGGTCAAATAAAGGCAGCCTTCGCCCGCCATCTCCGCCTGGACGACTTCGTCCAGGTAGTCCGGGGCCCTGCCCCGCAGTAAGACTCTGTCCCTAACCAACAACGATGGGTGCCCCACATCTCGCTCGGACCCCGGATTTCCTACCACGCAGCGCAAGTGGTGGACACGGGTGCGGCTTTCTCTTAAGGAAAGCCGCAGGAAGTTTGCTAGAGCAGCCGAGTTCGACAGGAAATCCGGGGTTTTCGCGAGATGTGGGATACCACAGCCCTAAACCCCTGACTTCCATCCCCGAACCGCGAGTCAAGGGAATCGGACGAAATGGACGGGTGCCCCACGTTCGCCCCGGCGTACGTGGGCCGAAAACGAAGGGCGAAGCCCGACGAACGTTTTTCTGAACCGACCCTAACTCAAACCCGACAAAACCCAGGCTGTTAGACTATAGATAAGGCATTGCTCGGTTGTCCTGCCTGTAATTTCCAGCCAGCACGTCAACGCAAGGCTATCCATTTCAACGCAATGTCTCTCCGCGACCCGGAAGAATAGGAATTCCTCGCCCGTGAGCACGCCCATTCGAAATATCGCCATCATCGCCCACGTCGACCATGGCAAGACAACTCTCGTGGATGCCATGTTGCGCCAGGCCGGCACCTTCCGTGCCAACGAAGCCCTTACCGAACGAGTTATGGATTCTAACGAACTGGAGAAAGAACGGGGCATCACCATCCTGGCCAAGAACACCGCCATCCAGTTCGAGGAGACCAAGATTAACATCGTCGATACCCCGGGCCACGCCGACTTCGGCGGTGAGGTCGAGCGCGCCCTCAAGATGGTGGACGGGGTCATGCTCCTGGTGGATGCCTCAGAAGGCCCGTTGCCGCAAACCCGTTACGTCCTCTCCAAGGCCTTGGAAGCAAAGCTTCTCCCTATCCTGGTCATCAACAAGATCGATCGTCCCGACGCCCGGCCCAAAGAAGTGCTGGACGAGGTATACGACCTCTTTATCGATCTGGACGCCGCTGAAGACCAGCTGGATTTTCCCGTGCTCTACACCAACGCCAAGCTGGGCACGGCCAGCACTTCGCTGGACACGCCCGGAGAAAATCTGCAACCGCTCTTTGAGACCATTATCTCCACCATTCCGCCGGCCAGTGGCGATCCTGACGGGCCGCTCCAGATCCTGGTCACCAACCTCGATTACTCCGACTACCTGGGGCGCCTGGCCATCGCGCGCGTCTTTAACGGAACCCTGCGCAGTGGAGACGAGGTGAACATTTCCAGGCGCGACGGATCGTTCCTCAAGACCAAGATCACCAAGCTTTTTACGTTCAACGGATTGAAGCGTACCGACACCGAGGTGACCCAGGTCGGCGACATCGTGGCCGTCGCCGGGGTTACCGGCATCACAATTGGGGAGACCATCACCGGGCTTGAGAATCCTGCTCCGCTACCGCTGATTGTGATCGACGAGCCTACCATCGCCATGCAGTTTTCGGTCAACAATTCACCCATGGCGGGAAGGGAAGGACAATACGTAACCTCTCGCAACCTGCGCGAGCGTCTGGATAAGGAACTGCTCACCAATGTCTCCATTCGAGTCGAAGAGACCGGGAGTCCCGACAGCTTTAAGGTTCTCGGCCGCGGAGAGTTGCAGCTAGCCATCCTGATCGAGATGATGCGCCGTGAAGGCTTTGAGTTGATGGTGGGCCGGCCCGAGATTGTCACTAAAACCGTTGATGGCAAAGTGATGGAACCGGTCGAACACCTCACCATCGACGTTCCCGACAACTTTGTTGGCACGGTCATCGAACGTCTTGGCCCCAGACGTGGGGAGATGGCGAAGATGCATAATCACGGCTATGGCCGCGTCCGTCTGGAGTTCCGTGTTCCCAGCCGCGGTCTCATCGGTCTGCGCAGCGAGATGCTGACCGAGACTCGCGGCACTATCGTCATGAATTCGCTCTTTGACGGTTACATGCCCTATCAGGGCGAGATACCCCAGCGGCCCAGCGGAGCGCTCATTTCCGACCGCAATGGAGCCACGACTGCATACGCGCTCAATGGCTTGCAGGATCGCGGAGTGCTCTTCATCACTGCCGGCGTTGAAGTCTACGAGGGCATGGTGATCGGCGAGCATTCCCGGGACAACGACCTGGACGTGAATGTGGTTCGCGAGAAGAAGCTCACCAACATGCGCGCCTCGAGCGCCGACGACGCCATTCGGCTCGTTCCTTTCAAGCCCATGAACCTGGAGCAAGCCATCGAATTTATTGCCGAAGACGAGCTGGTGGAGGTAACGCCAAAATCATTGCGCCTGCGCAAGAAAATTCTTCAAGCCAATCGACGTCCGCGGCGCAACCCTACCCCGGCGTGAAGCGTTCTCACTTCACGTGAAACGTACACGCCTCGTGCTCGGCAGTGTCATGGGGTTTGCCATCCTCGTGGCCTGCCTGGCTTGGTACGCCCGAACCAAACATCGTCAACCGGCACCGCAAACTGCGACCGGAAATACAAGCCAGCCCGCGCAAATAGCCGACGGAACCAGCGATCTATCCCCGACTCGCATGTATGCTCACAACCTCATGCTGCGCAAGGGACCCGATTTCCGCATCTATGTTCGCTGGCTGAATGGGGAGATGAGACGCACGAAAGAGAACATCAATCCGTCTTTTGACGATCCGGAGTCGTTTGTTCTTGAGGTGCAAAGGGGCATCATCCACGCGAATATCGGCGACATCAGCCACTACCTCAATACCGGCGCGGTATCGGGCTCTCCGCTTACCAACATTTCGCTCAAAGGGAATGGAAACCAGATATCCATCCACGGCACGATTCACAAACTGGGTATTCCCCTGCCTATCGGACTCGAAGGAACGATTTCCTCCTCACCCGACGGCCGGATCCAGCTGCATGTAGATCGGTTGTCTGTGCTAAAGCTTCCAGTCAAAGGTTTGCTTGGCGGCTTTCACGTCAGCATCGCGGACCTGATGGGAAAAACAAGCGTGGGCGGCGTCGAAGTCTCGCAGAATGACATTTACTTCGATACGCAAAAGCTGCTCCCGCCTCCGCACATCCATGGGAAACTTACCCGGGTGCGCGTCATGAACCCGGATATCGAGGTCATGTACGGCGATGCGCAGAACGATGCTGCCCGCACCGAACAATGGCACAACTTTCTGGCGCTCAAGGGCGGTTCGCTGGATTTTGGCAAGTTGACCATGCACAATGTCGATCTCATCATGATCGATGCATCGAAAGATGCCTGGTTTGATCTTGACCTGGTGAACTACCAGGCGCAGCTTGTCAACGGCTACACACGAATGACCCCGCAAGCCGGACTGGAAATCTTCATGCCCGACCTCGACGAACTTCCGCCGCAACACGCCGCGAAAAGCATCAGCAAAGAGTGGCTCAAGAACCGCAATCTACCGCCCCCGCCCAACGTCCCTATCAAGTAAGCAACGGAACCGTGTCATGAAGGTAGGCCAGAGAGGGCGGAGAGATCCAAATCTACGGAATGCGCGGGTTTTCTGGAGCCACCGCTCTGATGCTTTGTATCAGGGCACGACTTTAGTCGGGCCGCACAAGACCAACCAAGATTTGGGCTTTAGCCCCTGCGCTTTTTTCTCTGCCAAGCGGGTGTGCCCGTCCTGCTTTGACGGGGTTTTGAACCATAGATGCGCGATGCATCTCGTGCAGGATTGCCATTGCAGGGGCTGAAGCCCAATTCTCTTTCCTTCTTTTACGGCCCGACTAAAGACGTGCCCTGATACAAAGCCAAAACTCAGCATCCGATAGAGCCCCTGTTTTGAAATACCAGACCCTTGGCCCCTACATATGTAGAAACTCTTCAGGGAGAGCAAAGACGCACTTCAGGGGCTGAAAGCCGGTACCCTTCATGTCTTCAGATGGAGCGGAACACGCTACCTTGTGGTTAAACCCTTTCCGCAATCGACTTAGCCTGCGTAAACAGCAACAAATAATCCGGGCCGCCGGCCTTGGAATCAGTCCCGGACATGTTGAACCCGCCAAACGGATGCGCGCCCACCATGGCTCCCGTGCACTTGCGGTTCAAGTACAGATTACCCACATGGAATGCACGCCGCGCATGCTCCAGTTTTTCATGCGAACTGGAATACAGCGCTCCGGTCAGCCCATATTCCGTATTGTTAGCGATCGCCAGCGCATGATCGAAGTCTTTCGCCCGGATAACCGCCAGCACCGGCCCAAAAATCTCTTCCTGGGCGATGCGCGCCGTGGGTGCGATGTCGGCAATGACCGTCGGCTCCAGGTAGAATCCGCCCTCCGGGGTCACGACCGCATTACCACCAGTGAGCAGCCGCCCTTCACCCTTGCCAATCTCAATGTAGGAGAGGATCGTATCCATCGCGGAGCGGTTTACCACCGGCCCCATATTTGCGTTCGCTGCCGGATCGCCCACCCGCAGCTCTTCCACCCGCTCCCGCACTCGCTCCAGAAAAACGTCATAAACCGGCTCTTCGACAATCGCGCGGGAACATGCGGAACATTTCTGTCCGCTGAACCCAAAGGCCGACGCCACCACGCCCTCAACCGCTGCGTCAAGATCGCAGTCCGTGCTCACGATGATCGAATCCTTGCCCCCCATTTCGAGAATGGTGCGCTTGATCCAGATCTGTCCCGGTTTGGTTTGAGCTGCGCGCGCATGAATATCCAGACCCACCCCCTTGGACCCGGTAAACGCGATCAGGCGCGTCTTAGGATGTTCCACGATCGCGTGGCCGAAGGTACTGCCTGAGCCCGGGCAGAAATTCACCACGCCCGGCGGCATACCCGCCTCTTCCAGCACATCGAGGAATCGAGCCGCAATGGTCGGAGAATCGCTCGAAGGCTTCAGGATCACAGTATTGCCGGTAACGATGGCCGCGGCGGTCATGCCGGCCATAATGGCAAAAGGAAAATTCCACGGCGGAATTACCGCGCAAACGCCCACCGGTATATACATCAGCTGATTGCGTTCGCCCGGATACTGGATGGGTGTCGTCGCCCCCGCCAGCCGCAGCGCCTCACGTGCGTAGAACTCCAGGAAGTCGATAGTCTCGGACACATCCGCATCGGCCTCGACCCAATTCTTGCCCACCTCATAGGTCAGCCACGCACAGAACTCAAATTTTCGTTTGCGAATCAGCTCTGCCGTCTGCAGTAGCAAAGCCGCGCGTTCTTCGACGGTTACATATTGCCACGTCGCAAACGCCTCCAATGCAGCGCGCATCGCCCGCTCGGCGTGTTCCAGTCCCGCCTTCTGGTGCACCCCGACAATCTGTGCCGGCCGCGCCGGGTTTAACGACTCGATCTTATCCGTGGTGCGTGACCGTTCCCCGCCGATAACCAGTTCATACTCGTGGCCGAGCATGTCTCCGACCCGGGTGAGCGCAGCTTGCATCGCATGCACATTTTCCGAATCGCGGAAATCGATGAAAGGTTCGTTGTGAAAAGCCCCGCGGGGCGCGACAGGCTGAATGACGGTGCTGATCTGGGCTGTTGGCATAACATCCCAATTTTACTCTCTATCGTGTGGCGGTGAGTCGCTCCGTCTGTGCCGACATCTTGGCCGTACGTTCCAGCTTTTCCCAGTTGAAAGGCCGTCCATCAATGGCCCGCTTCACGGTCTTGAATAGCACCAGCGAAAACAGCTGGCGATAAGCAAAGCGCTGCAGCCAGATGTGAAACAGCAGCCAGCCATCGCCCTTGTTAGCGGCATGCCGCCGCTCCAGGCTGAAGGCCAGGGCGGAAGTGACGAAGTCGATAATCAGGAAGGCGAGAAAGAAGGTCAGCAACTTCTCGAAGTTCGCCGCGTTGGCCGTTTCGGGGTGGAAGTGGCGGTCAATCAGGTAGTGCACCACGCCCGCGAGAAATATCAGATCGATGAACGGAGACACCAGCGGCAGCAGGATCTGGAAGACCAGGATGTTGGGCAGGGCAAACAACCCCATCGCCTTGTTCCGGAGAAACGCAGCCTGGTGCTTGTAGACCGCTTGCAGCGTGCCGAAGGACCAGCGAAAACGCTGCCGCATCAGGCCACGAGCCGTGGCCGGCGCCTCGGTGAAGGCCAGGGCGCGGTCTTCGTAGATGACTTTGTAGCCCTGTTCCAGCAGATTCATCGTCAGGTCGGCATCCTCGGCCACAGTGTTCACCGGGTAGCATCCGCCTTGCCGCACGGCCTCCGTTCGCCAGGCGCCGATCGCCCCGGGAACAACCGTGACTACATCAAACAGGTCTAACGCCCGGCGCTCGAAATTCTGGCTGGTGATGTATTCGAGCGCCTGCCAGCGGGTCCACAGGTTCACGCGATTGCCTACCTTGGCGTTCCCCGCCACGGCGCCAATTTTCGGGTCGGCGAAATGGCACACCAGCTTTGACACCGCATCGGCCGCGATCACCGTATCGGCATCGATGCCCACATAAAACTCTTCTTCCAGATCGGTCACCGCGAAGTTAAGCGCCTCTGCTTTGCCGCCATTCGCCGTGCGCAGCACGGTAAGCATGCCGGCCGCGATCTCTTCCGGATAGGCTTCTCGCGCCACCTCGGAGGTGCGATCCGCCGATCCATCGTCGATCACGATGACCCGCAGATGCGGATAGTCCGAGTTCAGCACCGAGCGGATCGTGCGCACGATGACTTTCTCTTCGTTATAGGCGGGAATCAAGACCGCGACCCGGGGCAGGAATCCGCCCGCTACCCCCGGAGTTTGGCGCGCTCGCAGCCGGTCGATCAGGGCGAAGATGCCCACCAGGATGAGGCGAGCGCTCATCAGAACATCTCCCAGAAAAAAGAGGCTGACCACAAAGTGGTTAAAGAACGCCCAGGCAAAGAAGGCAAGGGAATCGACCCGCGCCTGCCACCGTTCTTTACCGTTCAAGGGCGGCATAACTTCTGCTCGTGTCTTACCCATCAGGTCCGAGACCTGTTCGAAGACATAGCCATGCGCGCGGAGCCCCTCGATCAGTACCGGTAACGCCGCGACCGTCACACTGCGGTCGCCGCCGCCATCGTGCATCAGGATGATGCTGCCGCGAAACTGCGGCTTGGTCTTCATCAGATCCAACTGCACCAGCACGTCGTTGAGGATGCCTTCCGGGGTCTTCCGTCGCCGTTCGTCCCAATCGCCGGTGTCGATCTTGTTGCCGACGATCGTGTAACCCATCTTCTGGACCAGATACGCGGGTGCCGTTTGGTCATTGGTATCCGGCTCCTCGTCAATATCATAGGGAGGCCGGAAAAAGAGCGGCTTGACCCCCAGCTTGCTGCCAAACAGCCGTTCGGTAAGGTTCAGCTCCAATTCCATCTGGCGTGGTGAGATCTCGCTGATATCGGGATGGGTCCAGGTGTGATTCCCGATCTCGTGCCCCTCGGCCATCACCCGTTTCATCAGGCTCACGTTGTCCTGTGCCTGCTCGCCGATCATCATGAACGTGGCTTTGACGTTTTGCTGCTTGAGCACGTCCAGTATTTTGGGCGTCCATTTCGGGTCGGGGCCATCATCGAAGCTCAGCGCCACCACTCCCGGTTTGTAGCCGTAATACTCAATCGTGTAAGGCGAGGGATACGTCAACATGTGCTCATCGGTCACGGTCCAGTTGTAGGAGTCCATGTCGATGGTGCGTGAGCCCGGATGCGGTTCTCCGGTGATGCGTACGATGTCGCCATCGCCGTCGGATACAACGTCATCGCCGGGCGGTATCTGCTTGAGCAACTGCGGCGCCTTCACATCGCTGGGATGGTCCCAGATAGACCAAAGGGAAGCGTCCTCCCGGCCCAGCCGCCACAAAGCAATCGTCTGCACCCCCATCTGCCGCGCGGCGCGCAGCTCATTCAATGCGGTCACTGCGTCCAGCATCCAGACCTGGTGGCGTACGTGGTTATCTTCATCATCGTAGGCAAAGTGGGGATTGAGCTCGTCGCCGGCCAGGCGCACGTCGGCATTCGCATCCGACGCCGCCTGCCATCCATCCTGCACTGAGATGTCGTCCGTATTCAGCACCTTGGCTGTGGCGTGTCTACCTTTAGGCAGAGACATCGTCCAGTCGTAGCCATAATTGCCAATGGAGCAGATCAGCTTCTCTTTGGGTACTACTTTGAGCACGCGTTTCAGGTTGTCTTCAAACCAGTCCTGCGCCGCAATCGGACCCGGACCGCCCGTCTCCTCATGCTGGTCGTAATTCATCAAGATGATGTAGTCGGTTTGCTGCGCCAGCTGGGCGAATTCACTATCGTCTGCGCCCACGCTCTCGTTGACGAAGAGCCGCAGATTCTTGGGGTGCATCAGACCGTGCAGTTCGCCGATCAGCGAGTGATAGTCGGCCTGAGCATCATCCGGAAGGTCTTCCAGATCCAGGCTTAGCCCGTGATAGCTGGGATTGGCCGCCAGAAATGTCATCACCTGACGCTCCAGGTTGAACCGCGCTCCGGGATTCTTCAACATCGCGGTAGCATGCTGATCCCATTCCTGGGTCAGAACGTTGTAGTTCTTGAGCTCCGGAAAGATTTCCAGGTCTTCATGGGTGGCCGCAATCAGGTCATGAACTTTGTTCTGCGGGTCGACGCTGTGCACCCCGTGCGCGTCCAGCACCGGGAAGGCGCGCAGCGGAGCTTGCGCGATGAAGGCGCCCTCGAGCGTGCCGTCGGCCCTGGTCACATACAGCCAATCCGGAAACAGCATATCGATCTGGTGGATGTGGCTTTTTAACGAAGCGAAGCTACCCGCGTCATCGTCGACGTAGTATGCCGCGCGCAGGCTCTCGCCGGAATTGAAGGGAATTTCTGAAGGCCTGCGGCTGGTCTTGCGCCGCGCCCCCTTGAAGTACTTGGCCTTGATCGCCGCGGCGGCTTGTTCCCGAATGGCCCGGTAATTCCGTTTCGGCGTGGGCAGCAGCAGCTCCGGCAGGTGCTGATTTTTCACCACGTTGAGAAAAAACAGCACCAGAATCACGGTGGAGAACACCGCCACCGTATCCAGAATGCGCCGCAACCGTTTCCAGCGTTTCCGCTGTGGATCGAAGAAAATCTGGCGATTCATGCCTCCAGAAAGCTTACAGGATCTCCAGCAGCCCCATTGGGAGGGGAGAGTCTGGGTGGGCCACCTGCTTTGTATCAGGGCCGGCCTTCCATCGGGCCCCGGACTAATCTGGGGTACCAAAGTCTAGGCTGCCGAGGGACCTGAGCCTCGACCCCTGTGATCAGCCGTCCTCAGGGACCCACGGCGGACCGGGGCAGGCTGGGATCGAATTGCAATGATTCTACCCAGGTTGTCGCCTTGGGCTAAGTTCAGATGTCCCTTCGGGACTAAAGCAGTTCTCACACCCTGCTTTACCCCCTGGGAACCGAGCGCGCGGTTAAGTCCTTTGTTTCAAGCGACGCTCAAAGTGATGCGTGTATTTCGCCTCCAAGGTGTGCGTGCTCGACAAAGTCGTGCGCTGATACAAAGGCCGACGAAAAGGGTGCGTGATATGCGTGGTATGCGTGGTAAGGTCCGACAAAAAGGGTGCGTGATATGCGTGGTATGCGTGGTAAGGTCCGACGAAAAGGGTGCGTGATATGCGTGCGTATGTCGTGGTAAGGTCCGACAAGAAGTGGTGCGTTGATATAGCCGTGGTATGCGTGGTATGTCGACGAAAAGGGTGCGAGATATGCGTGGTATGCGTGGTAAGGTCCGACAGAAAGGGTGCGTGATATGCGTGGTATGCGTGGTAAGGTCCGACGAAAGGGTGCGTGATATGCGTGGTATGCGTGGTAAGGTCCGACGAAAAGGGTGCGTGATATGCGTGGTATGCGTGGTAAGGTCGACGAAAAGGGTGCGTGATATGCGTGGTATGCGTGGTAAGGTCCGACGAAAAGGGTGCGTGATATGCGTGGTATGCGTGGTAAGGTCCGAATCCAGGCAAGAGGTTGTCCGGGATAATTTGCCCAGTGAGCCGTTCTGGGGGCCGGCGTTTCATGCATCATCCGCGCACGTGGCCCGCAAATAGCTTGCGACAGGACAAAGTTATTGGTGTCCACACCTATATATATGCGGATTCGGGTCAGTTTTGCAGCAGGAGAAAGGGTTTTTTCCGCAGCTTCTAAAGTCGTGCCCTGCTGCAAAGCACCAGGGCGTGACTCCGGGGCTTCTAAAGAGGGTGCGTGAGAACTGCTTTAGTCCCGAAGAGCCTGCCCTGAGCTTGTCGAACGGGGACGTCTGAACTTAGCCCAGGACGACAGTCCTGGGTAGATATGAGCAATTCGACTAGTCCCGTGAGGGACGGCTGAACACAGGGGACGAGGCTTAAGCCGTCCCTGGCGGGACTACTCCAGCTTTTTCGCTTAACCCAGGACTCACGTCCTGGGCTAAATTCAACCGTCCCTACGGGACTGAGTTTGAAATTGAAGTTTTCACACACGCTATCAAGCCCTGTCGTTGCAGAGCTGGTCCGGGGCCTGAAGAATATGTGTGATAACGAGCGCTTTTGCGACCAGATTCACTGAGGCCCGGAGGGCCGACCGCCGAACGTCAGCCCAGTCCGGAAG
The DNA here is from genome assembly GCA_963717225.1 of uncultured Acidobacteriaceae bacterium. Lineage (GTDB taxonomy): Bacteria > Acidobacteriota > Terriglobia > Terriglobales > Acidobacteriaceae > PALSA-350. The sequence goes on from CAVQWB010000051.1 coordinate 295,652, forward strand.
GACTGGGTATCCATCATGACGAAGACGAGCGCCTTAGCGCGGCACTCCTACGTCCCTCCCCGAGAACCCATGAGGAACCGAAACCCCCGCTTGTGGGATGCTGTTGCATGCCCTCGCTGTTCACCCTGGTCGTGCTCGCAGCTGGAGCCGTTCTGCGTTTCTGGTTCATTCACCTCCACCCGCAAGTTCAGGGTGATTCGCTCCTCTACGGCGACATTGCCGCCAACTGGCTCACCCATGGGGTCTATGGCCACTCCGTGGGCCACGCGTCGGGCTTGACTACCATCGAGCCGACCCTGGTGCGCCTGCCCGGCTACCCTGCATTTCTGGCGCTCTGTTTCGCCGCTTTCGGCGTGGCCAACTATCGCGCCGTGGTCTATCTGCAGGCGCTCGTAGACCTGGGCGCCTGTCTGCTCATTGCCGGCCTGGCGGCGAAAATCTGCGGGCAGCGCGCAGGCCGCATCGCACTGGTGTTGGCAGCCCTCTGTCCCTTTACCGCAAATTACGTCGCTTTCCCGCTCACGGAAACGCTCTCGGTCTTCTGCGTCGCGCTGGGCTTTCGGGCATTGGCGGAAGTCCTCGAGGGCCGTCGTCGCCCCCTGTGGACCGCAGCGCTCACCTTTTCCTGGACCTTTGCCGCTCTGCTTCGCCCAGACGGAGCTTTGCTGGCGGTAGTGCTATGGACGGCCCTCATCCTCTACGGCCGCAATTCCTTGGGATTCAGCGACACTCTCCGCCTGGCCCTCATCGCCGGGTTCGTCTCGCTGCTCCCGTTTGCTGCCTGGACGGCACGCAATTGGCACACCTTCCATGTCTTTCAACCGCTCGCGCCGCGATACGCCAACGATCCGGGAGAATTCGCCGCTCCCGGGTTTGTGCGCTGGGTCAGAACCCTGGCCGCCGACTTCACGGCCACCAGCGAAATCTACTGGAACGGTAACAGCGACCGTATCGATCCCACCAACCTGCCCACGCGCGCAATCGACAACCCTGCGCAGCACCAGGAAACCGACCGCCTCCTGCAGGACTACAACGCCATCACTACCCTGACCCCCGAAATCGACGCCCGCTTTGCCCAGCTTGCCCGGGAGCGCATCCAGCTTCATCCCTTTCGTTATTACCTCACCCTGCCCCTGCTGCGGCTGGCCGACATGTGGCTTCGCCCCCGGGTGGAGACGATGAACGTCCACCTGCGCTGGTGGGAATATGCCCAGCACCCGGCAGAGACCAGGGTCGCTATCTTCTACGGGGCCCTCAACCTCGCGTATCTGGTGGCGGCTGTCCTGGGTGCCCTTCGCTGGCCTCGGATGGCAGGTGCGATGGTCGCGTTGATTGTCCTGCGCAGCCTGTTGCTGGCCACCCTTGAGGCGCCAGAGTCGCGCTATACCCTGGAATGCTTTCCAGTGGTGATGGTGCTGGCTGCCTGTTACTTCACCACGTGGTTGGTGCCGGGTGGCGGCTTGAGTTGGAAGACCTCGGCTGCCAGGGTCGTGTTGTAGCGGATGTTCTTGTAGGTAGCCGTGCGCAGATCGCCGGAAGGTTGGTAGAAAATCTGCTTGTGGCTAATGCCGCGGGTGGGTTCGACCCAGATCGTCACGTGCGTGAACATGTCCAGGACCTTCTGTTCCTTCGGCACCAGGTCTAGCTTGGCTACCTGGACTCCATCCATATTTTCGGTGCCGAGCCAGACTCACTTTCCAATTCGCTTCCAGGTCGTCGCCGCTGCCGCCAAAGCCCAGGGTCAGAAAACTTTCCCACTGGCCGCGGTTGGCGCCCGCGCGCACGGTCGTCAACTGTTTGATGAGCGGGTTCGTAAAGGTTGACTTCGCCCCCGTCATAAATCACCGTTTTGGGCGCATCTTTCCCGTTGTCCTGCTTGAGGTAGGCGGCCATCCGCGTGGCGCCCTTCTTGCGCTCAAAATAAATCGTCCCTGTCTGTATCTCGCTCTCCTGCACCACGGCCACGAACTGGTCCCATGAGAAATCAGCCTGCGCACTGGTAAACTTCGACGCGGCGGTATTCAGTTCGGTGATCACTTTCTGCAAATCCGCGCTGCTGGCCGGGGGCGCGCTCTGGGCCCTCGCAGGCCCGGCAAGCGAAACGATCAGCCCCAGGCAAAGCACAGCAATCGTCTTTCCTGCATGAGCCCTTGCATGAACCCCTTCACGAACCATGGATCTCCTTACCGGCTGTTGGACGAGGTGAGAGCCGTCCCGGGTTTCTTTGGTGCGTCTAGCGGTGTGCCCAAACCTGATACTGGGTCACCCGGCCGCTGGCATCCTTCTGCTCCCGATACCGGTCGATCGGCTACATTGCCCGAAATGGCTTGGATGCGCTGCAGCAACTCCGCCTTGAGTTTGTCTTCGTTGCTGGTATCGGCGAGCTGATCGGCTCCAATTTGGTAGGTCCACGAGTTCGGACCGTCCGCCCGCACCAGGATGTCTTTGGTCGAGGTCAGGGTTTCCTGGGGCCGATCGCGATAGTTGATCAAGCGCGGCGAAACAAAAAGAAAGAGCAGAATGACGGTCACCATTACGTCGTAATGGAAGCTGCCACGAGGAAAGGTCCAGAACAAATAGCTCTTTAAGATGCGTTGCATATTTGCCGCCTGCGATTCTACTGCCGCTCAATCACTTCTGCGCCGCCCATATAGGGCTGTAACGCCTTCGGGATCCGACCGAGCCATCGGCTTGTTGATAATTCTCCAGGATTGCCAGCCAGGTGCGCCCGATGGCCAGGCCGCTGCCATTGAGCGTGTGCACCAGTTCCGTCTTGTTCTTGCCCTGGGGCTTGTAGCGAATGTTCGCTCGCCGCGCCTGGTAGGCCTCGAAGTTGGAGCAGGAAGAAATCTCCCGGTACAGGCCCTGCCCGGGCAGCCAGACTTCGAGGTCGTAGGTCTTGGACGAGGCCGCGCCGGTGTCTCCGGCGCACAGCAGCACTTTGCGATAGGGCAACTCCAGCCGCTGCAGGATCGCCTCCGCGTGGCCGGTAAGCCTCTCGTGCTCTTCGTTGGACTGGTCGGGCCGCGCAAACTTGACCAGCTCGACCTTTTGAAACTGGTGCTGGCGGATGATTCCCCGCACATCCTTGCCATAAGAACCTGCCTCGGAGCGGAAGCAAGGGGTGTAAGCCACCAGGCTCAAAGGCAATTGCGCTTCCTCCAGCACTTCGTCGCGATACAGGTTCGTGACCGGCACCTCGGCAGTAGGGATCAGCCAATGGTCGCTGCCTTCGCGTCTTGAACAGATCCTCGGCGAACTTGGGCAGCTGTCCCGTGCCAAACAATGAGTCGCTATTTACCAGGAAAGGAGGCAGCACTTCGAGATAGCCGTGCTCCCGGGTGTGGACATCCAGCATGAAGCCGGCCAGCGCCCGCTCCAGCCGAGCGCCCTGGCCCCAGTAGACGGCAAAGCGCGCACCCGAAATCTTGGCCGCCCGCTGGAGGTCCAGAATCCCCAGGCTCTCGCCCAGTTCCCAATGCGGCTTGGGCGCAAAATCAAACGCCGGCTGCTGGCCCCAGCGCAGCACCTCCACGTTATCCGCTTCGCTCTTGCCCGCCGGCACGCTGTCCTGGGTCAGGTTGGGGATGGCCATCAGAAGTTCCCGCATGGCCTCTTCCGCCTGGGCCGCGCTTCGCTCCAGCTCTTCCGTCTCCTGCTTCAGCTCCCGGGTCTGATCCATGACCGCGGCTACCTGGCTCGCATCCGCGCCTGCCTTGCGGCTGCGCGCCACCTCCTGGCTAAGCTTGTTTCGCTGTGCCTGAAGGGTTTCGGCCTGGGTAATGCGGGAGCGCCGCTCCACGATCCAGCTCGCGGAAGTTGCCCAGCAGGGCCTCCGGGTCCATGCCCCGGGCGCGCAGCTTCTCTTCCACCAGCTCCAGGTTGGCCCGCACAAAATTCAAATCGAGCATACGTCTCTAGTTTACTGGAATTAGTACTTCCAGCTCATGTCGGCATCGGGCGGGGCGGTCTTCTGGATCCGCTCCATGATCTTGGGCAGGTACATGGTGTTGTAGTGCAGACGAGACAGGGCATTCGGCAGGTTGGGATCGCCATTCCAGCAGTGCTCCGCCCGCTCGCCGTATTTCACCTCGCCCTGGTAGGGGACTCCATGGCCCGGAGTGCCCGTCTTGTCGAGAAAATCCTGCATCAGGTAGACAGCGTCGTTCAGAAAGTAAGTGTCGGCGGACCCGACATAGATGTGGAGCTTACCCTGCAGCAGCGGACCCAGCTGGTCCCAGTTCTTCTTGAGAATGGCGTCCAGGTCATAGTGATCGTGCCAGTAAGCGGCAACCTGGTGATCGATGACGCCGGTTTCTTTGTCGAAGATCTGCGCCGGGTAACCGTCCGGGCCCACCGGACCGTAGACGGCCTGCCAGATATCGAACTGCTCTCCCGACCGTCCGTGATCGCCCAGGGCAGCCTCATAGGCAACGTTATCCCGCATCGAGATCAGGGTCTGGCCCAGGTAGTTGCGCATGGCGGGCTGTTCCACCTGCTTGTGCGCACCCTGGAGATAGAAAAGATTGGCCTGCTCATAGAGGTCGGCGGTCATGTAGGCATGAAAGTCAACCGGGTCAGGACAAGCGACAAAGGCGCCGTTGTAGTCCTTGGGATAGAACATTTGCACTGCCAGCGACTCCCAGCCGCCGGTCGAGCCGCCATAGACGAAAATGAGCCCAGCCGCCGGTCAGGCCGCGAAACTGCTTCTCGATGGCGGGCAGCAGCTCGGTCTCGATGGCATCGCCGTAGGGGCCGAGGTTGGCCGAATTGACGGCATACGAATCGTCATAAAACGGGTTGGCATGCTGGATTTTGACCACCAGGATGCGGGGAAAACCGGGACTGATCCACTGCTGGTACTCCTTGTAAGCCTCCTGTTGTTGAATGCGGTTGTAGCCGGCCAGGTGGAAGCGTTCCGAGTAGTCAGGCTTGAGGTCAGGATCGGGCGGGGTGGTGCGAAAGTCATCCATGCCGTTCACAAAGTGGTCGTGAAAAATGGCAATGGGGAAGTGCGCATTGGGGTGCTCGTCAAAGCCCTCCGGCACCAGGACAATGGCGGAGAGGTACATCGGCGTGCCCCAGAACTTTGTCAGTAACTCACTTTGTATGCGGATGTGGCGAATGTATTTCGTATCCGGCTGAGGTGGGATCGGCGGGATGGTTTCAGTGAGCACGACAGCAAGCTTGGTCTGGCCGTCGATGTGCACCTTGGCGGGCTTGGAGTAGAGATTGCCCGGGGCCAGATTCCAGTGCTGGCCTTCACCGCGGTCTGGCGCCAGCTTCACCGTGGTGCCGTTGGCCCGATGGAAGGTCTGGTAGATGTTCAGCACCGCCTGTACGAAGTAATCGCCCGGCGGAACGGCGTTGAGCGAGCGGATAGGGTAACCCGCCGCCGCCCCGTTAATGGTGATCGGTTGGCCAGGAGCCAGTCCATCCACCGTGGTGCCGAAGACCATCTGCGAGCGTGGACTGTCGTTAATCTGCATGCGCGGCTCGGCAGACGGATCCGTCGAAAGCAGCAGCAATACCCGGCCGTCGAGCGGCTTGGAGCGAGACACTGGCCGGGAAGCTGACCGTGATCTGTGCCCCGGCAGGAGCGGTTGCAGCCAGTAACGCGACCAGGAGAATGGGAAGATTCCGCCGCATAACTCAGGGTACATGGCCAAGGGGCGATCATCCGTCCCCCCTAAACAGGAAATCCGTCCCGTCGCAAATCACAGGGAAAGAAAGACGTCCTTCAGGGGCTATTGAATGCTGCAAAGGTAATGTCCTCCTGGCAGGTTGAACTGTCGAATGTTACCCGAAGCCGAAGTGAGGGGGAGATGGCGCCGCAGGGGCTAAAGCCCTCGTCCTCGGCTTTTCGGCCCGACTAAGTCGTGCCCTGATACAAAGCCTTTAAGGTAAATAGCCCGTACTAAGAACCTCGTGAGTTGGAAACGAGGTTCTTGCCCAGGCACCTTCGCCCCCGAGGCGAATGTTTTGCGATACTAGTCGGAGCCACATGTTGACCCCCAAGCGTTGTGTCTGCAAGTTGCTCGTTGCTTTACTGGTTGTTCCATGGTCGCCACTGGCTTGGGGCAGCGCCTACGATAGCCATCCCAGGTTGGTGATCATCCTGGTGGTCGACCAGTTTCGCGCTGACTACCTCGACCGCTACCGCGCCGATTTCAAAGGCCGCGGCTTTCGCCTTTTTCTCGACAAGGGCGCGTACTTCGAAGATTGCTACTACGACTACGCCAACACCAAAACCGCCCCTGGCCACGCCACCCTGGGAACCGGGGCCTATACCGACGGCCACGGCATCTCCTCCAATGCGTGGTGGGACCTGAGCCGCAACAAGACTCGGCCCGTCTCCTCGGTCGAGGACGATCGCTACCGTATCCTGGGTGAGGTCCATCCAGGTAAAGAGCCCGGAGCCTCCCCACTCAATCTTCGTGCCTCCACCATAGGCGATTCCTTGCGCCTGGCGACCCAGGGCCAAGCCAAGGTCTTCGGCATCTCGCTCAAGGATCGCGCCGCCATTCTGCCCGCTGGCTACTCGGCCAACGGCGCCTACTGGATCGAGCCAACTTCCGGCGCCTTCATCACTTCCAGCTATTACATGGACGCCCTTCCAGATTGGGTGACCACATTTAATGCGGGGGATCGTGCCGGGCAGGCGGAGCAGGAAGCCGGCGCCCCCGATACCCGGAATTTCTTTGAGGTCGTTGGGTCGACGCCCGCAGGCAACGCCTACGAACTCGATTTCGCGCGCGCGCTCATCACTGGCGAGCAACTCGGCAGCCATCCGGTCACCGACATGCTGACCCTCAGTCTTTCCGCCAACGACCTGGTCGGTCATCATTTTGGACCGGACTCGCCCCAGGCGCGGCAGATGGTGGATAGCCTCGATATGCAGCTGGACAGCTTCTTTTCCTGGCTGGATAAGAACGTACCTGGCGGCCTGGCGAATATATGGATCACCCTCTCCGCCGACCACGGCGTCGCCCCCGTTCCCGCCTCCGCGCAAGCGCTCGGCATGCCCGCGGCCACCATCGACGTGACTAAGTTCCTGGCCAGCCTGAATGATTCGATGAACGCCAAATTCTCTCCCGGCGAGAAAGTCGAATACCTGCTACCCCAGGAAGAACTGCCCTACCTGTCGCTCAATCGTCCGTCCTTTGAAGTCGCAGGCATTAACGAGCAGGAAGCAGAACAGGCCATCCAGCAGGCCGTTCCCGCGGCGGTGGCGGCGCTGGCGCCCACGCCGCCACCGCCGGCGAGCGAAGAGGCCGCTCCCGCCCAACCCGCTACCCCCCCGATGCCCAGCCCCCCTCCGCTCGCCCGAACGCTCCCACCGCCCGGCTCCAGGCAGCGCTCCAGACTTCGCTCCAGCGCCGTTCCGCCCAAACCAGTCATCAGTCCACCGGCCCCGCCGCCGGTCCGCCAGCCTGCGATTCCCGTCGTCGTCCACACTTACACCCGCCAGGAGCTCGCTGCAGGCCAACTGCCGCCATCGGAGTGGGGACTGCTGTTGGCGCACAGTTACAGCCCCAATGGCGGATGGTATGTCATGGTGATTCCGGCGGCGTACCAAATGCAGACCTTGGCCGCCGGCGGCACGACCCATTTCAGCCCCTGGTCCTATGACCGCCACGTCCCATTGGCGTTTTATGGCGCGCCCTTTACCCCCGGCATCTACCACGGCCGGGTGCAGCCGGTAGACCTGGCCGCCACCCTGGCCTCCGTGCTCGGGGTGAATCAGCCGTCTGCGTCCGTCGGCAATGTGCTGACCCAGGCAATTCACGCGCTACCACCTCTCCCCACCCCGCGCACCGGCCGTCGCCGGCCGGCTGCCTCGGACGACACCGCGCCCAAGGGGGGCCCGCCCAGCCCGTGAAGCCGGATATGAGCGTTCGCTGTCGCCGGCCTTCTGCTGCGCAATCCAGTCATTGCCGCCAGTGGGACTTTTGGCTATGGGGTGGAGTTTGAGGACGTTGTCTCCATCGATCGGATTGGCGGTTTTATCACCAAGGGTCTATCTCTCGAGCCAATGGCCGGCAACCAGGCGCCCCGCCTGATCGAGACTCCCGGCGGCATGATCAATGCCATCGGCTTGCAGAACATCGGCGTCCGGGCCTTCATCGAGAAAAAGCTTCCCAAACTCCGGCCTCACTCCGGCACCGCCTGCATCGCCAATGTTTTCGGTTACGAGATACGCGACTACATAGGGGTGATTGAAGCGCTCAATTCCGCGCCCGGCATTGCCGCCTATGAGTTGAACGCCTCTTGCCCCAACACCCAGCACGGGGGAATGGTCTTTGGCACCGATACCGGGATCCTCGACCAACTGGTCACCCGAGCCAAGGCGGTTTCGCGGCGTCCCCTGATCGTGAAGCTTTCGCCCAACGTCACCTCCATCGCGCAAATGGCTCGCTGTGCTGAAAACGCCGGTGCAGACGCGCTTTCCCTGGTCAACACCTTCTTGTCTCTCTCCATTGACGTGGAGACCCGCCACCCACGCATCGTGAACAATACCGGTGGGCTTTCCGGACCGGCGATCAAGCCGATTGCCGTGCGCATGGTCTACGAGGCCGCGCGCGCAGTCTCCATTCCCATCTTTGGTCTGGGCGGCATCACCACTGCCGAAGACGCAGTTGAATTTCTGCTGGCTGGAGCGACCGCCGTTCAGATCGGCACTGCCAGCTACGCCGATCCGCGGGCAGTGCAACGGATCGCAGAATCGCTGGAGCGCTGGTGCGCTCGGCATCGCATCGCCAAAGTGAAAGATTTAATCGGGGCCGTGCAGGTGAATTAGATACCAGTCTTATGGATCTCCACCGACAGCAAATCCCCTCGTGCCCCTAGTTGCTCGTAGGACCGAAAAGGTTGTGGATTTGGCTCTGTGGTATCCCACATCTCGCCAAAACCCGGATTTCCTGTCGAGCTCGGCGGCTCAAGCAAACCTCTTCCGGCTTTCCTCAAGAGAAAGCCGCACCCGTGGCCACAACGGGCGCTGTGCGGTAGGAAATCCGGGGTCCGAGCGAGATGTGGGGCACCCGCGATTTGTTGCCGGTTGAAATGGAGCACAAGAAAAAAGCCCCTGTTTCCAGGGGCTTTTTCCTAACTTAAAACCGTCCTTCAGGCCACGTTTCTCATCAATCGTTCCCGCAATTCCTCAGGGATGCGATCCTGCAGCACCCGGGCTTGAGCCATCGCAACTTCGGCAAGATAAACCGGTGCCGGGGTGGCGATGGCTACCAGAAGCCAGGTCAGCAACGAAATCAGCAGACCCGCAATGGCCGCCGCCTGCAGGCTCAACACAATCGACATCTGCCATAGGTGCAGATTCACCAGCGCCCAGTGTTGCAAAGGTTGTACCCGGTGAATGACCGCCAAGCCCAATAAGAAAGCCGCGATCGATACCGTACTCAATCCAATCAGACCCACGTCGATGGTGCGATGCAGTCGCTGCCGCGAGCGGCAATGCGCACATTCCACCAGGTGCTGTTCGTAATCCCGGCGCATCTCAGGAGTAATCCCTGAGATGTCATATCTCCAGCTGGAAAGTATGTCGCCTACCACTCGATCGGTGCATGCTGTTCTTTGCATTGTTATATTTAGCCGCTTAACACCATAGTAACAACTTCGCTACCGGCTGGCCATCGAATTCGGGTACCAGAAAACCGGGCGACCAGTGGAACTTATTTGATTATAAGCAAATGGGCTCGAGAGGTGCATCCTGTTGCGCCAAAATCAGCTTATTGGCCAACAGGCTCATGCGGTCTCGCAATGCCCTTTCCGCCGTAACTCGTGCCAGCTCCGGCAAATTGTTACATTCAGATAGATGCGCCAAAACGACATACGACGCGTTTCCATCGTAATTCTTCTCCAGAAAGTCGGAAGCGGCCTCATTGGATAAGTGGCCCACGCGAGACATGACCCGTTGCTTGACGGACCAGGGATAGGGTCCATCACGCAGCATTTCCAGATCGTGATTACTTTCGAGCATAAGAACGTCGCAATTTCGGATCGCCATCTTCACATTAGGCGGCATGTATCCAAGATCGGTTGCGATGGCCATACGAACTCCGTCGGCTTCAAAGACAAAACCAACCGGGTCAGCCGCATCGTGGGGAATGGTAAACGGGGTGACGGCAATGTCGCCAATGGAAAACCCGGTGCCGGCGGCAAAGTATTCCACGCCGGGAAGGCTGCATGGATCCTCTGGCTTGCCGGCAGGCGCTTCGTCTGCGCACTCGACTTCATCAGCTATCGCAATCGCGCCCGCGGGCGCTGCTTCCGCTGCCTGCCGCTGGGCCAGGTCTTGCTGCCGCAGGGCCAGCCAGGCCGCGTAGGTCATCCGCTTGTGAGGCATCATCCAGCGCATCCACGCCCGGTGGGTGGCCTGGGTAAAATACACCGGGACCCCCAGTTTGCGGGCTAGCACCGCCACACCCTGCACATGGTCCTGGTGTTCGTGAGTAATCAGCAGGGCATCGATGGCGGCCGGATCTTCATTTGCCATCTGCATGCGCTTCAGCAGTTCCCGGCAGGAGAGCCCCGCATCCACCAGGATGCGCGTCCGGCTGCTGGACACAAGCGTGCTGTTCCCCTTGGAGCCTGAGGCCAGCACCGTCATCCGCATCATTCGAAAAGCATACGCTGTCTTCTGGTTGATAAATGGGCAGATGCCGCAGAGGTGCCACTCCGGATACTCCCCGTCTTCCGTTTTCGTCCCAATATTGGTTTTGGTTCAGTATTGGTAAAACCCGCGCCCGGACTTGCGCCCCAGCCAGCCCGCATCCACCATGCGAATGAGCAACGGACAGGGCCGATATTTGGGATCCCCCAAACCCTCCACCATGACCCGCATGATGTCGAGGCAGACGTCCAAACCGATAAAGTCGGCCAGTTTCAACGGTCCCATAGGGTGGGCCATACCCAGCTGGAAAACCTGGTCCACCGCGGCGGGGGTGGCTACCCCTTCCATGACCGCATACATCGCCTCGTTCAGCAGCGGCATCAGCACCCGATTGGAAACAAAGCCCGGCGCGTCATTGACCTCGACCGGCGACTTGCCCAGCCCTTCGGCCAGCTCTTTCACCTGGGTAAAGGTGTCATCACTGGTCTCGAGGCCCCGGATCACCTCCACCAGCTTCATCATCGGTACCGGGTTGAAGAAGTGCATCCCTATGATTTGACTGGGTCTTTGCGTCTGGGCCGCCAGCCGGGTGATGGAGATGGAAGAGGTGTTGGAGGCCAGAATAACCTCCGGCTTCAGCACCGAATCCAGCTCGGTGAAGAGTTCCTGCTTGAGGGCAAAACGCTCCGGTGCGGCTTCGATGACAAAGTCGCAAACCGCCAGGTCGCTTCCTTGCAGGGTGCCACGGATCAATCCCAGGGCGGTCTCCGCATCCGCCGCAGTTCCTTTGCCTTTGGCTGCCTCACGCTCCAGATTTTTACGGATCGCCTCCAGCCCACGATCGAGAAAGCGCTGTTCGACCTCGCATAGCATCACCTGGTATCCGCCCCGGGCAAAAACATGCGCGATCCCATTGCCCATGGTTCCGGCGCCGACCACACCCACTACTTTGATTTTGTTCATAAGGAGAATTGGAACAGGAGAAATGCTTTATCGTGCCCGCACCAGCACGCAGGTAATGTTATCCCGGCCTCCAGCCTGGTTGGCGGCCTCGATCAGCTGGGCACAAGTCTGTTCCAGCTTCCCGGAAGCGCGCAGAATTCCTGCAATGCGCTCGTCATCCACCTCGCGCATCAGGCCGTCGGAGGCTAGAAGGTACAAATCTCCCGCAGAGACCGCAAACTCAATCACGTCGGCGTCCACCTCGTTCTGGGTACCCACCGCCCGGGTAATGACATTGCGCATAGGAGAGGTTTCCGCCTGCGCCGGGGTCAGCTGGCCGAGCCGCACCTGCTCATCTACCAGCGAATGATCATGGGTCAGACGCTCAAGCCCACTGTCGCGAAAGCGGTAACAGCGGCTGTCTCCGACGTGCGCCACCCACGCACAGTCGCCCCGAGTTGCCATGGCCACCAACGTGGTGCCCATGCCTGCACGGGTTGGGTCCTGCTCCGCGCTGCGATGCACGCTCTGATTGGCCGCCGCCACCGCCTGCTGGAATGTGTCCCTGGTTAGCACCGATTGGTCCATGGCGTGGAGCATGGCCTCGACCGCCATGCGGCTGGCGACTTCGCCCGCGGCTGCGCCCCCCATGCCATCGCAAACCACAAAATTGCAGGCACCCTCATCATTGTGAAGGACCAGCCCGTAAGCGTCCTCATTGCTTTTCCGGGTTCGCCCCTGATCGGACGCACCGGCTGCCTCGTATTCCAGCACTCTCTGCTGTTTGTCTGGCATCTGCTCTTCCTGTGAGGCCACCGCACGTAATTGTGCCACCATAATCTGTCCTGAACCCGGCGTAAAGCAGCTTTTCGGATTTCCTATGGCTCTCACACGAGAAACAGTGCGGCTGGCTGTAGTGCGTCACTGATACGTTAATCCGATGAAGTTTCAGGCCGGAACGAGCGAGAGAGCTTGGCTAAGCCCGCTGGGATTCCCAGGGCTAAAGCGCATGATATTGGAGCGGAAGACTTTCCGGAGCCCTGAAGCGCTCTTTCCCCCGCATAAATGCGGGGGCTTTGGCCTCCTGAGCCTTCTGGCAATAATCGATCATATTACCAACGCACTACACTAGCTGGCTAGCCCCAGGTCTTCTAACTGATGGAGAGAAAAGATTTGCCGATGACCGGTGGCCCGGTCGATCAGAAAAGCGGTCAATCCCGCATGCAGGGTGCGGTACATCGCTTTGAGATGAAACGGGGTGCTGCTGGCCACCGCGGATAGGCGATGCGACAACGGCTCCCAGTGTTCAAAGTGCGCCCGGCGTGGTTCGCCCGGACCCTCAGGCAGGGCAATCAATTCGACTTTCTGTCCGGATGGATCGCCCGGATTACTTCTCACCAGCCGCAACTGCAATGAATAGAACGTAGCTTCCATAGGAGCCTCTGCGGGGAAGAATGAGGGTTTTTTCAACTGATTTAGCTAAACATGGTCCGATGCTCAAAGGAAAGCAGAAGTTGTAGCGAGATAACCCTTAAGTAGTACAGCCTTCATTTTTTGGTTACCCACCATTCCGCCCGCCGGTAACGAACCCCCTCGGCAGTCAGGAGATGCTGACCTCCTGGTAGGTCCCCAGGACCGCTCGCATGGAGTCGCAGATTTCGCCCAGGGTAGCATAGGCGCGCACACAATCCAGTAAATAAGGCATGGTGTTTGCGGCTGAGAGACCGCCATCGCCGGCGAGCGGCTCGAGTTCGAGGGCATGGCGAAGTGCATCCAGGCTCTGCGTGACGGCTCGGCTGGAGCGCCGGGCGCGCAGTTTCTGTAGCTTGTCCGTCTGCCATTCGCGCACCGACTCTCCAATGCGCAGAATTTCCGGGGGCTCCTCCTCAACCAAGTATTCATTCACCCCGACGATGATCTTTTCCCCCTTCTCGACCGCCCGTTGGTAGGCGTAGCTGGCGTCGGCAATCTCTTTTTGGGGAAAGCCGCGTTCGATCGCCCGCACCATGCCACCCATCGCATCCAGCTTGGCGAAATAATCGAACGCGCCTTGCTCCATATCGAGGGTCAGCCGTTCCACAAAATAGGATCCGCCCAAAGGGTCGACGGTATTGGCTACGCCGGATTCATACGCCAGGATCTGCTGGGTACGCAAGGCGATGCGGGCCGCGTCTTCCGTCGGTAAGGCGAGTGCTTCGTCAAACCCATCGGTATGCAGGCTTTGCGTACCGCCCAATACCGCGGCCAGGGCTTGGATGGCTACCCGCGCGATATTGTTCTTGGGCTGCTGCGCGGTGAGCGAGACGCCCGCCGTCTGGGTATGAAACCTCAATCGGTGAGAGCGCACATCCTGGGCGCCAAACCGCTCCGTCATCAGCCGATACCACACCTTCCTTGCGGCCCGGAATTTGCCGATCTCTTCAAAAAAATCGTTATGAGCATTAAAGAAGAAGCTCAATCGAGGAGCGAAATCATCGATAGGCAAACCCCGGCGGAGCGCCCATTCCACGTACTCCACGCCATCGTAGAGGGTGAAGGCCAGCTCCTGCAGTGCGGTCGAACCGGCCTCGCGAATGTGATATCCGCTGATCGAGATGGGGTTGAAGCGCGGGGTGAAGAGCGATCCGAATTCGATCGTGTCCACTACCAGCCGCATCGATGGCGCCGGAGGAAAAATGAATTCTTTTTGCGCAATGTATTCCTTCAGAATGTCGTTCTGCAGGGTGCCGGCAACTTTTTTCCAATCGCCGCCCTGCTTCTCGACCGCCACCAGGTACATGGCCCAAAGCACATTGGCGGGCGAGTTGATGGTCATCGAAACGCTGGTTTTCTCCAGGTCGATACCGGAGAAGAGCGCTTCCATGTCTTCCAGTGAATCAATGGCCACTCCGCACTTGCCCACCTCCCCTTCGCTCTCCGCAGCGTCGGAGTCATAACCCATCAGGGTGGGCAGGTCGAAGGCTACGGAAAGACCACCGCCGCCATTGGCCAGCAGGTAGCGGTAGCGGGCGTTGGTCTCTTCCGGTGAAGCAAACCCGGAGAACTGGCGCATGGTCCAGAGTTTGCCCCGGTAGCCAGTGCTATGGATCCCCCGCGTGTAAGGGGGTTCCCCTGGACGTTCCGGCGTCCAATCGTCCGGCAGGTCCGCGTGGGTATAGAGCCGGCGCACCGGAACACCGGAGATAGAGGTGAACCGCGCCTCGTCGTTGGTCATGCGCCGCACCTCGACTGACCAGCATAGCAAGCAAAGGGATACCGGCGCCCTAGCCTGCTTGGGTTGCCAGGACGGATAGTCGGGCTCGGGATTTGTGGAAGGGACAAGAGACCAAAAAACTGTGGAGGGGCTTCGCCCATCTTTTTCGGCCCACGTACGCCCCACGGCACGCCGGGGCAGGTCAGGCGAACTGGGGCACCCGTCCAGGGTAAAGGCCGAGTGGCTCCGCTATCGGCTGCGTCCCTGCTCCCAGGCCTTGGCATACTTCCAGCTCACGTAAACCGAGTGGTACAAGTGCAACAACAGCCCTTCCCGTCCATCTAGAAATCCCAAGCGGAAAAAATAGTTGTACACAAAAGTGCCAATAGGATTCAGCACAACATTGACCCCGAACATCCAGGGATTCAGACTCCTTCCGCCTTCCCGCACCACCTGCTCTGCTCCCAGCCCACTGTAGCGGTCCATGTGCGCAATGTAGGCTTCCAGGCTGGGATATGCGTAGTGCACCATATCGCCCTTCAGGCGTCCCGCCTTCCCTGGGAAGTGCAGCGTTTCATGCACCGGGCGGGCTTCGAACTCTGCTGCGCCCCGGCGAAACAGCCTGAGCTTGGGGTCAGGATAAAACCCCCCAAAGCGCATCCAGCGCCCCAGGAAAAGATTCCGCCGCGGCAGAGCGTACCCATCAAACGGTGGATCGCGCTCCAGCAGTTCCCATATTTCCTTGGCCAAGTTCGTCGCTTAACGCCTCGTCCGCATCGAGCGAAAGTATCCAGTCAGAAGAGCATTTCTCCAGCGCGGAATTCTTCTGCGCCGCAAACCCCTTCCACTCTTCCACGAAGAAGCGCGAGCGATAGCTGCGCGCAATCTCCTCGGTGCGATCGTTTGAGCCGGAATCTACCACCACGATCTCATCCGCCCAGGCCACGCTCCCCAGGGTGCGATCGAGGTTGGCTTCTTCATTGCGCGTGATGATGGCGACGGAGAGCGTTTTGCGCATTCCTGTTTTTACTGCAGATGCTCTTGGATCACCCGGTCAATGACTTCGGGCAGCGTTTCGCCGGTCTTGGGAAGGACAAAGTTCTTCGCCGTCTCCGACCAATCCAGTTTGAAGCTGGTGGAAAGGGCGGAAATCCACACCTGGCGAGGAGGTGTATTCGGGGTGATCACAAACTTGGCGGGCGGGTCCTCGAACAGGATATTGAGCACGCCGTTTTGTTCTTCCACTTCAAATCCACCCTCTTCCTCGCGCTCGATGAGGCGCTTCTTGAGCGCCTCCATCGCCCCATCGCAGTGGCGGCGGAATGTAGTCTCGTCTAGCATGAATTGAGTGTAACAAGGCACATGATGAGATCGATCCTCCCCCTGGCTGGGGCGCTGCTATTGTGTGCTGTGTCTCCCCTGCGGGCGCAAAGCCCAACGGAATCCGCGCATGACCTGGTGAAAGACGTCGTCTACAACGAACTGCAGGAACGCCGCCAGGTCAGCTTGTGGCAATACCGGGTAGACAAACGAGTGGGCTCCCTGAACACGCTCGAGCAGGAGGTGGAGACGGTCTCCGGACCAGTGAACCGCGTGCTTGCCCGCCAGGGTAAGCCACTCGACCGGGCAGGGCAGAAGAAGGAAACCGAGCGCCTCAACAGCCTGGTGCGGAATACCGCGGAGCAGGCCCGCATGAAACAGGAGCATCAGTCTGAAGAACAGCGTTTGGAGCGGCTCATCGCCGCCATGCCTGATGCCTTCCTCTACGCCTACGACGGCACCGCGGAGGGTAATCTGCGACTGTCTTTCCGGCCCAACCCGGCTTACAATCCGCCCACCTACGAGACCCGCGTTTATCACGCCTTATCGGGAGAGATATGGATTCAGCCCCAGCAGAAGCGGCTGGCGAAACTGGACGGCCACATCGTCAACGAGATCGACTTCGGCTATGGGCTGTTGGGTCGTATCGAGAAGGGGGGTAGCTTCCAGATTCTGCGAGAGCAGGTGGCCGAGAACCGATGGAAGACGACCTTGGTGGACGTCCACATCTCGGGGCGCATTGTCATCTTCAAATCCATCAACCGCGACCAGCATGTACTGCGCTCGGCCTTCAGGCCAATGCCATCGGCCACCAGCGTGAAGGATGCGGTAGCCGTGCTGAACGAATCCGGTACCACCGCCCCTTGACCTCCTGCGCCTTTGCCAATTTGATCGCATGCCGGCGCGGGGCCGCGCTCTTCCTCATACCGATCCCTTAACTTGTTAAGATGAGGTTTGGTTACCCGGCGACAAATGCTCAAGCTTTCCGGCATGGCCGTCACCTCAGCGGCGCTGGCCGGGCTCGCCCAGCAAACGGCTGCCGCTGACTACACCTTCGACATTGCCGCTTATGATCTTGAGGTCGCTCCCCGCCGAACCATCAAGACCGTTGCCTACAACCGCCAGGTGCCGGGTCCGCTTTTGCGCCTGCAAGAAGGCCGATCGGTCACTATCGATGTTACCAACCAGACGGCCAACAGCGAGGTAGTGCATTGGCATGGCCTCTTTCTGCCCTCGCCAGTAGACGGTTCAATGGAAGAAGGCACTCCACCCATTCCCAGCGGTGGCCACGCGCGCTATACGTTTACCCCGCGCCCTTCTGGCTTCCGCTGGTATCACACCCATACTTTCGCCGGCAAAGATCTGCACAAGGGCCAATACACCGGTGAACATGGATTTCTGCTTATTGAACCCCGCGACAATCCGGCGCGCTATGACCAGGAGATCTTCCTCGCGCTGCATGATTGGGATGGCGACCTGGAAACCAGCGGTGACGGTGCGATGGATCCGGTCTATAGAGTATCGACCGTCAACGGCCGCGTCCTGGGTTTCGGCGAGCCTCTGCGCGTCAAGACAGGCGAGCGCATTCTTCTCCACATTCTTAATTCCAGCCCCAGCGAAGTTCACTGGATCGCCCTTGCCGGGCATCCATTCAAGGTGATCGCGCTGGATGGCAACCAGGTTCCCCAGCCGCAGACCGTATCCATGCTCCGCCTGGCTCCTGCCGAGCGGATCAGCGCCATCGTAGAGATGAATCATCCCGGGCAACTGGGTGATGGGCGAAGTGCGCAAGCACATTATGGCCGCCGGTATGGGCATTGTCGTGGAGTACGCCGGGAGCAGTGGAAAGCCGCGATGGGATCAACCCGAAAATCTTCTCTGGGACTATCTGCCCTTTGCTGCTGCGAGTCCGGCGCCTGCACAGCAGACGAGTACGACCATTCCGCTGGTCTTCGAATCCAAATTTGCAGGGCACGGCGCAATGGATCATTGGACCATCAACGGCAAGTCTTACCCGGATACCGCCAGTCCCGTCCTCACCGCAGGCCAACGCTATCGCCTGGTCTTCATCAATCGCAGCACCAACAACCATCCTGTCCACCTGCATCGCCATAGCTTTGAACTGCGCCGGTTGCCCGGCCATCCTGAGGTTCGCGGCATCATGAAAGACACCATCCTGGTGGATGCGCATACCCAGGTTGAGGTGGAGTTCACCGCCAACGATCCCGGGCCGACGCTCTTTCACTGTCACCAGCAGAACCACATGGATGCCGGCTTCATGATGTTGTTTCAATATGCGTAATTGGCTGTGCATGCTCGCTGTGCTGGGCGCGCTGTGGAGTGCGAAGCCCCTTCACGCACAAGGCAACTATGAAATTCAGGTCTACGGCGCCGGCACGGTCGAGCCAAAGAGCACCATGGTTGAGCTCCATTCCAACTACACACCAGACGGGCAGAAGCATCAGATCGATGGCGTGTATCCCACCAACCACCAGTTGCACGAGACGCTCGAAATTACCCAGGGTTTGACGAGTTGGTCTGAGGTGGGTTTCTACGTCTTTACCAGTGAACAAAACGGCCATGGTGTGCAGTGGGTGGGCGATCATATTCGTCCCCGGGTGCGGGTGCCGGATTCGTGGCATTGGCCGGTGGGCGTCAGTCTCTCGACTGAGGTGGGGTATCAGCGCGCGGTGTATTCACCGGATACCTGGACCTGGGAGATACGGCCGATCGTCGACAAATACATGGGCCGTTGGTATTGGGCGATCAATCCTGCGCTGGAACGCACCTGGCACGGTCCTGACGTCAAACAGGGGCTGGGTTTTGCGCCCGGGGCTAAGCTCAGCTACGACTTCAACAAGCAGATCAGTGGCGGCGTTGAGTACTACGCCGACTACGGCCGGTTGGGCGCATTTGATTCTCTGCACTACCAGCAACAGCAAATTTTTGTGGTCACCGACCTGAATGTCTCTCCCAACTGGGAGATCAACATCGGCGTCGGTATAGGTCCCACAGCGGGCACAGATCACTGGATTATCAAAGGCATTCTCGGCCGCCACTTCAACTGGAAGAAGCCCTCCGTTATCGACTGACAATGGCATCCTTGAACACTATCGGTCCATTTGTGCGCTGAATTTGTCGAAAACCAGTTTTGCCGCTGCAATATCCTCAACCGCGATACCGACAGATTTGAACACCACCGGCCGCTCCCCCCGATCGAACGAAGCGCCGTTCAACAGCTCGCCAATCTCCGCGGTCACCTGTGCCTGGGCGAGAACAATATCACCCGCTTCTTTCACAGCCGCCTCGCGCGACTCAACCACCACTGCGCCGCGCATAGTCTCTTCATCCAGTTCGCGGCGATCGGGAGTGGCGGCGCCGATGGCGCACACCATGGCCTGCGGGCTTAACCATTTTCCCTTGAGGATTGGCTGCGGTGAGCTGGTCAGCGCCAGCACTACATCCGCGCCGGAGACAGCTTGTTCCGCCGTAGCGACCCGTGCGCCGATCTCGCTCGCGAATTGCTGCGCATGATCCTGCGATCGGCTCCAGACCCGGACGTCGGTAAAGGGGCGAATCCCTGCCAGAGCCCGGACGTGCGAGCGAGCCTGTACCCCACTGCCGAGAATCGCCAATACCTTAGCCGCGGGAGAAGCAAGCCGGTCAATCGCCACCGCGGATACGGCTGCGGTGCGCATCTCCGTAATCAATCGCCCATCCATGGTGGCCAGGGGCTCTCCCGTATCGGCGCGGAACAGTTGAATCATCGCCATGTGCGTATGCTTCTGCAGATCTGCGTTGCCGGGATAGAAAGAGACCATCTTGGCCCCCATCACCGTGTCATAGACCGCAGGCATGACGCCGAACCAGCCGCCATGCTGCGGCACCGGAATGATGTTACGCAAAGGCTGGCGCACGCGGCCTGCGGAAAAGTCCATCAGCGCCTTTCGGATCGCCGGGATCAGTTCGTCGTAGAAGAGCACCGCCCGTACTTGTTCTTCAGTCCACATAGAACTTCATTATCGCGGACGTGGATGGGATGGAAAGCGCGCACCCACGCTTTGCGTGTGCTGGCCGGCGGCGGCTCTCGAAGGCTACCATCGAAAGATGAATGTTAAGCACAACCTGGAGTCCATGGATCCACTGGAGTTGTTCAGTCTATGGCTCCACGAGGCAGAGGCAAGCGAGCCGAACGATGCCAATGCCGCCGCGCTGGCTACTTCCACCTCGAACGGCAATCCCAGCGTGCGCATGGTCCTGGTCAAACGGGCGGATGAGCATGGCTTCTGTTTCTTTACCAACGCGGAAAGCAAGAAGGGAATGCAACTGCAGGCGAATCCCAGGGCTGCCCTTTGTTTTCACTGGAAGACGCTGCGCCGGCAGGTCCGGGTGGAGGGCTTGGTTACAGAGATGGCCGCGCTCGACGTAGACGAGTACTTCCACACCCGGTCAAGAAACAGCCAGATTGGCGCCGCCATTTCGCAGCAGAGCCGGCCGCTCGCCAGCCGCGAGGAACTGGAAGTCCGATTCTGCAAATTTGCCGAGGACCATCCCGGAGAAGTGCCGCGGCCCCCCTACTGGTGCGGCTTCTGCCTTGATCCAGAGCAAATCGAGTTCTGGATATCTGGCGAAAACCGCCTTCACGACCGGTACCTGTTTACCCGCGACGCCGGCACCTGGAAAAGAACGCTGCTTTACCCCTAATCAGAAGCTTCTGCCAAACCAATTCAACCAAAACGACTATAATTCTGGTTGAAGCAAAAATCGAGGTGCCTATGGCCGTTTGGCAAGTGCAAGAGGCGAAGACACGTCTGAGCGAGGTCATTGAGGAAGCTAACAACAAAGGCCCCCAATTCATTACCCGGCACGGGTCGGAAAGAGCTGTCATTCTTTCAGTCAAGGACTACCGAGCCCTGACCGCTCACAAACCCGATCTCAGGGAGTATTTGCTAGGTGGCCCGAAGGTCGACCGATTTGAAGTACCACGCAGTCGGGATAAGGGACGCAAGGTCACGACGTGAGCGGGCGGCTGCAATATCTGCTGGATACCAACATTCTATCCGAGACCCGCAAGAAACAGGCCGATGAACGAGTAATGTCCTTTCTTTCCGCCGCCGAACCGTCCGCACTCTTCATCAGCGTGCTTTCGCTCGGCGAGTTGAGAAAAGGCGTGGCTCTCAAAATTCGATCGGACGCAGATGCCGCGAAACGGCTTGGGGCTTGGGTAGATGGGCTGGAGTTCAGCTTTGGCGAGCGCATTCTCGGTGTTGATGCGGCGATTGCGAGGCAATGGGGAGAGCTGTCCGCCCAACGGTCAAGGCCGGTCGTCGATACACTTCTCGCCGCAACTGCGCTGGTACACAAACTGACGCTGGTCACGCGGAACATCAGCGATGTGCACGATCTCGGAGTGAAGCTGCTCGATCCCTGGAGGAAGTAGTGGAGTTGTTCCGTCGTTCTGGTGTTCCTTTTCCAGCGTATCGTAGCTATCTGAACGGCACGGCTGAAGCCGTGCCCTGATACAAAGCATGAGTGCGGTGAATTTAGAATTAGGTTTTCACGCGGGCTGTAAAGCCCAAATCTTTGTTGGGCCTCGACGGCCCGACTAAAGTCGTGCCCTGATACAAAGCATCAGAGCAGTGACATTGGCGATGCCGTCCGCCGGTCCGCTCAAACGAACGCCTTCCACTCCCTGATCAGAAGGGAATATCGTCGTCGGTGATTTCGGTACCAGCGAACTCCTCATGGTGCACCGGCGTCCGCTGATCGAACGAAGTCGTATTGGAGCGCGGCCCGCCGCCACCACTTTCTCCCTCGCCCCGGCCCGACAACAAGACAATATCGTTGACGATGATTTCGGTGCGGTACTTCTTCTGCCCCGACGCCTGATCGTCCCATGACCGGGTTTGAATGCGGCCTTCGACGTAGAGCTTGGCGCCCTTCTTCACGTAGTCGCGAATGATTTCCGCCACCCGCTGATAGGCGGTCAGGTTGTGCCACTCGGTGCGGTCCTGCCACTCACCGGCTTTGTCCTTGAACCGATCGGAAGTGGCCAGCGTAAGATTGGCGACCGGCAAACCGCTGGGTAAAAATTTGACTTCCGGGTCTTTGCCGACGTTGCCCAGGAGGATGACTTTGTTGACGCTCTTTGGCATGATGTTCCTTCTATTTTGAGTAAGGCAGAAGCATAGCAGAACTCACTCGGTTTGTTGTTCTCACTTGGCCTTGGTTAAGTTTTCTTCATGCGCGCCAGCCGCCGATTGCGCAGCCACTTGGCCGCTCCCAGCAGGGTGAGCATGCTGCCAAACGGCAGGCACATCATCGCCAGCAACAGCGCCAGCCAGCCGGAGTTGGTATGCGGCCCATGTATGCCAATGCCGCCGAACACGGTCGCGGTCAGCAGCGCGGCCAGCCCGCCAACCACCAATATCCAGATGCCGGCGCGCAGCAGCTGCGCCGTGCCATCGTCCGGCAGCGGCTTGACCAGCCGCGGTCCCGCCTCTTGCATCACGGCAGCGGCTGCGTTCAACGCCACGCCGCCAGCATGGCATACACCACCACCCCGGTGACGGAGACGTAGAGCCAGATGGGTAGCGTAAAGCGCGCGATCTTGCGATGCTGCCGGAATCGGCCGCTCAACGAGAAGAAGAACGTGGTCAGCACCATCGGCAGTGCGACGATCGATAGGGCGATGTGGCTGAATAGAATGCTCAGGTATACCGTCCTCACCGTGCCAAAGCCAGGAAAATGCGTCTCCCCATGCAGCGCATGGTTGGTGATGTAGCTGACTAAAAAGAGAGAAGAGAAAACAAACGCTATCACCATAGACACACGATGGGCGGGAATATTCCGCCGGCGAATGAAATAAAACCCCGTCAGCAGAGCGACGGTGCACATGCCGTTAAGCACCGCATTGAGCGCCGGGAGAAAGCGGAACCGCGAGACCGAGGCATCCAGCGGATGATGAAGGTAAAGCAGCCAGAGTAGAAAGCAAACCGCAGCCGCGCTCACAGCAACGATCAGCGCCACAGGGAGCGCCACCGAAGGGCGCTGGTTGGTTTCCGCGACTAACATGTTTCTCCTCCTTTCCGGCTACGCGGCCGGCCGGTGGGTGCGCCGGTTCACAATCGCCCAGGATGCAGCAAACGTCAGCACGCAAACACCGGCGGTGACCGCCAGGTTGACAGGCAAAGAAAACACTTTGGAAGCATCGGGAAACAAGGCGCCACGCAATGCCTCCACCCCATAAGTCAGAGGATTGAGCATCATGCAAAAGCGCATCCAGCCCGCCGCCTTGCTTAGCGGAAACAAAGAGCCGGAAAGCAGCCACAGCGGAATCAGGAGCATATTCACAATGGCGTGGAAAGCCTGCGTTGAATCCATCGGCCAGGCAATGGCAAAGCCCAGAGCCGTCAGCTCGAAGCTGATCATGATCACAGCAAGAATGCTCAAGCCGATCGCTGCCGGCGTCAGGTGCACCCCTACCAGCGGCGCAAAGACGAGAAAGATGATTCCCTGAATCGCAGCCAGGGTCGCCCCGCCCAGCACCTTGCCCAGAACGACCGACGACCGGCTTACCGGCGCCGCCAGCACCGATAACAGGAAGCCTTCATTCCGGTCCTGGATCAGCGACATCATGCTGAAAATCGCGGTAAAGAGCACAATCATGGCTACCGACCCGGGGAAGAAGTAGGCCAGGTAGTGAGAAGAGCTTCCTTCTCCGGCGCTAAAACTATGCGCGAAACCCGCGCCCAGCACCACCCAGAAGATCAGCGGCGAAGCAATCACCCCCGCCACCCGGGCCTTCTGGCGATAGAAACGGACAATCTCACGCTGCCACAAGCTATAGGCCGGCAGCCAGATGCCCGGCGATACGGCCTGCCGCGCGCGCGGCGCGGTTGCGGCCAGGGTTGCCATTATGTCTCCTTCTCTTCGGCATCGGTCCAAAAGCGATGCCCGGTGCGTTGAATAAATACGTCTTCAAGCGAGGGACGAGCTACCGAGACGCCATCCACTTCGCCTGGAAAGGCTTCGACCACCGCGGTCACCATGCGATGTCCTTCGGGGCGCTCCAGACGGACAGTGCTGCCCAGCACGCCTGGCTGTACGCCAAAGCGGGCGCCCATGCGTTCCGCCAGCGAGCGCGCGGCTTCTGCGCCGGCGGTCTCGAAGAGCACTACGTCACCCCCGATGGCCGACTTCAACTGCGCCGGTGACCCCAGCGCCACCAGGTTGCCCTGGTTCAAAATAGCCAGCCGATCGCAGTGCTCGGCTTCCTCCATCAGGTGGGTGGTCACCAGGATGGAAACACCCTCCTGGTCGC
Organism: uncultured Acidobacteriaceae bacterium; assembly: GCA_963717225.1. GTDB lineage: Bacteria > Acidobacteriota > Terriglobia > Terriglobales > Acidobacteriaceae > PALSA-350. The sequence goes on from CAVQWB010000051.1 coordinate 320,057, forward strand.
GGAGTGTTTGCAGATACTGCCACATGTCCCTGCGTGCGCCGGGATCAAGGCCGGTCGATGGTTCGTCCAGCAGCAGCACCGCCGGGGAATGGATCAGGCCTTTGGCCAACTCCACCCGCCGCTGCATTCCGCCGGAGAGTGTTTCTACATATTCCCTGGCCCGGTCGCTCAGGCCTACCCGGCGCAGCACTTCTTCGCTGCGGGTCTTCAACTCGTGGCCGCGCAGGCCGTACAGGTGGCCCTGGTGCTTCAGGTTCTCCGCCACGGTCAACTTCAGGTCCAGGCTCCGGGCCTGAAAGACGATGCCCGTCTGCTGGCGCGCCCGGTTTGGTTCCCGGGCTACATCGAAGCCCTGGATCCGGGCCACTCCGCCGCTGGGCACCATCAGGGTCGAAAGAATGCGGAACAGCGTTGTCTTGCCGCTGCCATTGGGACCCAGCAGGCCAAAAATCTCCGCCGGCTGAACCGCAAAACTCAGGTTGTCGAGCGCCAGGCGATCGCCGTAGTTATGAGAGAGGCGGTCGAGTTCAATCGGCATTCCTTCCGGGGCGCCGCCGGCCCGGATGTTCGCTGCCGGATGTTCGCTCAGGGTCGCCATGCGCTTATCTCCTTCCGGTTGCGTTCAGCATCATCACCGTGAGCAGCAGCGGCAGGTGGATCACACTGGCCCGCAGCAGATCACGCGCGTACCCCCGGGACTCAGCCGTGCTCAGTGCGCGGGTGATGCGTGCAAAGCGAATGGTGTAGGCCAGGTAAACGAAACCCAGCAGCACCGCGGTGACCAGGTAAATCCGCCCGGCCAGGTGCAAATAAAACGGGACCGCGCTCACGGGAATCATCAGCACCGCATAAACCAGCGCTTCGCACACCGTGGACCAGCCATCCGGCTGCACCACCGGCAGCATGCGAATCCCGGCCTTGGCGTAGTCTTCGCGGTAAAGCCAGGCGATGGCCATGAAGTGGGGAAACTGCCACACGAATAGAATGGCGAACAGGGCTACAGCCGGCCACTCAATTACGCCCCGCGCGGCGGTCCAGCCCAACAGTGGGGGCATGGCGCCGGGAAAGGCGCCAATAAATGTCGCCAGCGTGGTATAGCGCTTGAGTGGGGTGTACACCGCGACATAGCTGAATCCCGTCAACAGTGTAAGCATCACTGTCACCGGATTGGTAAACCATGCCAGCACCAGCGCGCCGGCGGCGAAACAAGCCAGGCCCAGCGCCAGGCCATACAACAGCCCGATTCGCCCTGCGGCCAGCGGGCGTTGCGCGGTCCGGGTCATTTTGGCGTCGGTCTTGCGCTCAATCACCTGGTTCAGGGCACTGGCCCCGCAGGAGACCAGCGTAATTCCCAAAAGGGCTTGAACCAGACCCCAATGCACACTGGTGATACCGGAGCGCATCGATCCCAAATAAAAGCCGGCCCACGCCGTCAGCACCACCATCGAGGTTACGCGGACCTTGAAGAGCTCCTGGTAATCCGCCAAAAGGGAATGCGGCTTGTGTGCCGCAGACGTCGCAAGCCCGGGCATGGCGATGTCTCCAGCCGGAACCTGATTGACGGCGTGGGCGGCTGGGGTCATGAGAGCGGAGTCCCGGTTTGAGGCTGGCTAGGGTTCATCAACGCGGCTCCTTTCATGATAGCAAGCAAGCGCCGTTCGCTATAAATGGGATCGTTTATCCAGAGAGGCTACTTTCAGCCCGTCCCTGCGGGACTCCGCGGTTTCCTTCCGGGTCCGCTGGACCCTCGTTGGATAGACGCCTATCTGTGACGCACTGCACTAGCGCGGTCCAGGCAGGTGCGCCGTTTGCTGTCGCCGTTTGCTGTCATGGGGGCAGCCCAGTCTTATCGCGCCGCTTTCACCGGCACTGCTTCCGGAAGTGGAACGTGCTCATCGTGTTGGACCAGGTACTCCTGGATCAGGACCGAGACCAGCACCGCTGTCGGCACCGCGATCATGGCCCCGATCACACCCGCCAGCTTGGAGCCCATCAATAGCGCTACCAGGACGCCCAGCGCGGAAAGGTCCACACTGCTCTTCATGATGCGCGGCGTCAGGACGGAGGTTTCCACTTGGGCGTAGATGGCGTAGAAGATCGCCACCCCCAACACTTTTTCCCAGGAGTCAGTAGCCGCCGCCAGCAAGACCAAAGCCATTGAGACCATGGCGCCGACGATGGGGATGATATTCAGAGCCCCCATCAATACCGCGAGCGCGTAGGCATATCGAATCTTGAGCAACACAAAAACGATCAGGCTGCTCAGTCCGAGGATGAGCATGAGGCCGCCTTGCCCCAGCAGCCACTTGCCCATGCGCACATCGGCGCGTAACAGCGTGTCGTTCAGCCGCCCTCTGGCGGACTTGGGGAAAAAGGACAAGATCCAGTGATAGGCCTCGTCGCCTTCCAACATGAAATAGACGGTCAGAAAGATGACCGCCGCGACATCGGCCACCTTGCTGGCCCAGCCGCTGATGGAAAGAAATAAATATTCTGCAAAATTCGACGCGAATCCCTGCAGCTTGGCGTTCAAACCAGAAAGATTCAGATGAGAGATGAACGGGATTCGATGTAGCTGATCGAGCAACCGGGGTCCGCGCGTTGGCAGCTCGGTGATCAACGATTGCACATCTTTCAGCACCGGGGGCAAAGCGAAAGCGAAAAACAAGGCGGCCGCGGCCGCCAGGCTCAGCAACAGCAGAAAGATCGCCAGCCCGCGGCCGGGATGCCAGCGCCCGATGTGGATTCGCGTGATACCGCGAATCACGGGTGAGAGGACAACGGCAAAAAGAGCGCTTACGTAAAGCAGCAACAGGATTTGCCGCATGAGGTACGCGGTCGCCAGCACCAGTCCGATGACAAAGGCGAAGACGATATAGCCGCGCACCGAGCGCGATCGCACCCTCTTTATGCGTTCTACGCCCGGTTCGGGACTTGCCATGCCTCAGTTACCTCGTTTTTCCTGGGATCGGCCAGTCGTAATCCGCCAGTTAAGGGAGACGTGCGCCAGGACTCGATCGGCCACTTCCCGGGGCGCCAGGCCGGTGGTGGTTAACGTGATGTGCGCCGCGCGATAGTGCGGCAGGCGCCGGGTGTGACGGGCCTCAAGGGCATCCGGCGCGGCCAGCAAAGGGCGGACTTTGCTTTCGACCATGCAGCGAGCCAACAGGTCGGGCAGTTCGGCATGGAGGAAAACCAGGCAGTTTCCGGGTGAATGGATCAACAGCGATCGGGTGGATTCGTCTTCGATCGTGCCCCCGCCGAGGGCCAGCACAATTTCCTCTTCGCTGATTAACTGCTCGACGGCTTGCCGCTCTCGCCGGCGAAAATCCGCTTCGCCATAATCGCGGAAAATCTCCGCCACCGTGCTTTGGCTGGCGGCTTCGATGACCCGGTCCAGGTCCATGAACCTCCAGCCCAAGTCTCGCGCCAGAATCGCCCCGACGGTCGACTTGCCGGCGCCCATAAAACCGGTCAGGATCAACCGGGAAACCAGTTGCCTCTCTTGCTGCGCCCGCTCGCTCATGCCATCTGCGGATTATAGAGCCGGGACGCAAATACCTGACCGAAGAGTCGGCCCCAAGGCTCAGGAGTGCCACTGCTTTGCATTTTGTCCCTGCAAAAAGGCTCTGGGTATCCCACATCTCGCGAAAGACGAGCGAGATGTGGGGAACCCAGCGGAAGAGAAACAGCAGGTCCCGGCGTGCCGCGGAGGGACCTGCTGTTTCTTCCAGTTCTCACACACCCTCTTCAGCCCGTGCATACAGGGAGCAAAACGATGGGCTGAAAGCCCGTACTCTTCAGGCAAAGAAAGACGGGTCGCAAACGATGCAAAGTGACTCTGCCGACATTACTTGGCGCGCGAAGGCTCTTTCTTGAGCGCAGTCTGGATGTTTTCCCATACTTCGGGGCTCGGATCGTGAATAGGCAGCAGAAGCTTGGCTTGTTCCGCAATGTATTCAAGGTCTCGCACCAGCGCGCTGCAGTTCTCGCAGGTCTTCAGGTGTTCCTGGGCGTTGAGATCCTCGCCCGACTCGAACAAGCTTGGCAGTTGGTCCTGAAAAACGGCGCAATCGGCGGTCGTCCCGTCCCCCCCTTTGCGGGCATTGGTCATAGAACTGCCTCTTTCTTTTGGCCCGACTTCAAAAGATCCCGCAGCTTCATACGTGCCTTGTGCAATTGTGACTTGCTGTTGCCAATGGAGCATTCCAACATTCCGGCAATTTCATTGTGTTCATATCCTTCCACATCGTGCAATACGAATACGAGTCGATATCCGGGGGGCAGATTTTCAATCGCCCTCTCTAATGTGACCCGGTCAACCGAGCCGGCGAGGGTCAGGTCGCGTGCGCCAATGTCTTTGCGCGGACCATCTTCCTGGGATGGTTCCAGGGTTTCTTCCAGTGAGACCTGGGGCAAGCCCTTCTTGCGCAGGTGCATGAGCACAACGTTCACCGCTAGCCGATGCAGCCAGGTGGAAAAGGCTGAGTCGCCGCGGAAGGTGCCAATTTTGCGATACAGCTGGAGAAAGGCCTCCTGGGTCAGGTCCTCGGCTTCGGCCACATTGCCCAGCATGCGCAGGCAAAGGGAATAGACCCGCCGCTTATGCAGTGCGTACAGCATTTCGAATGAAGCCGCATCGCCGGCCTGGGCCTTCTGAATGGCCTCGGCTTCGCCGGCAATCGGCGGGTTACGGCGCAGATGCTGGTTTGTCGTCTTGGCCGGCGCTGTTGGCCCGGGTGTGGTCGACAAGTCCTTGCTGGGAATAGACATTGCTACCTCTAAGAGAGAAGTTATCCCACCGCTATCTCTGCTCTGCCGGCGGATATTCGCTTTCTGCATGGGAATCACGCAATTTGGAAAGGAAACCTTGCAGTGTGAAGCAGAATGCGGGGCAGAAGTTGCTTACCCGGACGCCCACCCCAGCCTTTAGCTGCCAATAAAGCGTGCATAGAGACTGCGGGCAACGGTCACATCGGTGGTGCCCTGCACCAGTGCGCGCCCGTCCGCGAAGAGGGTGACGGTATACCCACCTCGCTCGAAACGCAGCAGAAGCCGGTTGAAGTTTACCTTCCCGTGCGGTTCCAGGCGGCGTTGCATCTCGGCAAAGTCAACCGGGCGATGATGTTCATGGATCTGCACCGAATTCCGGCCGCACAGCGTGATCTGGGGGCGGTCTTCTCCCCGCAGATAAGCAAAGTCCCGCTGCTGACAGACTGGGCATTGCGCCCGGGGAGCGGCGGCGCTGATTTCGGCCTGGTCATTGGTCCACAGATCGCGGCCCAAGAGGGTTCGGCGCATCTTGTCCCTGGCGCCCACCAGAAACTTCAGCGCCTCGGTCACCTCGACCGAAACGGCGAAATTGACCGCTGTATTCAATATGCCGCTGGTGTCGCAGGTTTCCACCATGCCCGCCGGCGGCCGGGGAAAAAGGCATGCCAGGCAAGCGGTCTCTCCGGGCAGAATATTCATGGTGGCGGCATACGCACCCACAGCCGCCGCGTATATCCAGGGCCGGCCCTGCTCGATGGCGTAATCGTTCAGCAGGTAGCGAGTTTCGAAATTGTCCGTGGCGTCCAGCAGGATGGCGGCCTCGCCCAGCAGGACGTGAATATTGGAGGGTACCAGATCAGCCACGTGCGCGTGCACCGTCGTTTGGCTGTTGAATTGCGCAATCTTGCGCCGGGCGGCTTCCGCCTTCGGCAAGGCTTCGCGGGCATCGGCCTCGTCGAAAAGAACCTGCCGCTGCAGATTGCTCTCCTCTACAAAGTCGCGATCGACCAGTGTCAAGGTTCCCACCCCGGCCCGCGCCAGCAGAGCAGCGGCGGCAGCCCCCGTGGCCCCGCAGCCCACCACCGCCACATGGCCCTCGGACAACCGCTTCTGGCCAACCGCACCAATCCCGGGATAAAGCACCTGGCGCGAGTACCGCTCCTCAATCTGTTCAATCCGTTCCACTGCGCGCTCCCGTAACATGCTGATGGCGATCACGTCTTAGTATAGAGATTCGGATAGAGAGAGACGTGGCGACGATCGTGTTCGGCGGTCGTCAGCGCATGAGTAGCCGGCATACCTGGATGCCCACCTGAGAGGGTCCTTTTGGTTTTGACACCATTGCTTCCATCGGCGCGCCGAGACCAGAAACCGGACAGCTTTACACCAGGCCGCTTCCTCTCGAGATCTTTTTTTTTGAGAAAAAGGCCACGCTTCGTTCCTGTTCTGGCCATCTGCGGTTCGCTGATGTTGAGCGTTACGTCTTCTCTAATCGCAGGCGCTCAGTCAGCGCCCGCTTCCATTTCCCTATCGCCCGAGGACACCCGGCAGGGTTCACTGCTCGAATGGGCGGGACTCGATGTGGTGAGCATAACCTTCGATGGTGTCCGTGAAGATTTGCTGAAGCCACTGCCCGGTCAACTGGCCCAACAGGTGGGTGTTCCGCTGGACCCGGTCAAGATTCGTGCCAGCCTGCGCAGCCTTTACGCCACCGGTCTCTACCAAACTATTGAAGTGGCCGGGGTGCGCGCCGGGAACAATGTATCCATCATCTTCTCCGGGGTTCCGCGCCTCTTTGTGGGCCGGGTCAATGTGGAGGGGGTGAAAGATGAGCGCCTCGACGCGGTGCTGGACAGCGCCACCCAACTGCAAGCGGGAACAACCTACTCAGACAACAAGGCGGCGCTGGCAGAACCTGCCATCAAGGCCACGCTCGAGAACAATGGCTACTACCTCGGACAGATCGCCACCACCAAAGTCATCGACCATGAAAACTCGTTAGTCGATATTAATTTCGAGGTCACCACGGGCGCCCAGGCAAGGATCGGTGATGTGGAGTTGACCGGGGACAGCGGGCTGACCGAGGCACAATTTCGCAAGCAGGGAAAACTCAAGCGCAATTCCAAGGTCAACCGCAACACGGTCAGCCGAGCGCTGGGCAACCTGCGCAAGCACTACAATAAACGCGAGCGGCTGGCGGCAACGGTCAGTCTCACCTCCAAGGAATATGTACCCCCCACGAACCGGCTGGACTATACCTTCCTTGCCCATCAGGGGCCGTTGGTTCAGGTCCAGGTCGCAGGCGCAAAGATCGGTCATGCCCAGCTGGAAAAACTGGTGCCCGTTTATGAAGAGGGTACGGTTGACCAGGACTTGCTCAACGAAGGTGCGCAGAACCTGCGCAACTACTTTGAGGGCCATGGCTATTTCGATGTGAAGGTCTCCCATCAGCCGGTGCACACCGATACTCAGCATGTCACTGCCCTCTACACCATTGAGCTGGGCAAGCGGCACGTGGTCGATACAGTTACGGTCAGCGGCAACAAATATTTCAGTACACCCTTGATCACCCAGCGTTTAAGCGTGCGGCCAAACAGCTTGCTGGACCGCAACGGCGCCTTTAGCCAGCAGCTGGTGGCCCAGGATGTCGCCAGCATCAAGGGGCTTTACATGAGCAACGGCTTCAGCGCAGTTAAGGTCACGCCCAAATTTACGGATAGCGATACCACTGCGGGAAAGACCAGCAAGATCTCCCACTTCAAGATCGACTATGTCATCGATGAAGGGGCACAGAGCCGCATCGGCAAATATGACATCGAGGGAGCCACGGCCGAGCAACTCAGTGATTTTCGCCCTTTTCTCAACACCCAGGTAGGGCAACCCTACTCGGCCATCAACATCAACCAGGACCGTGATCTGGTGCAGACCTATTATTTCAGCAAGGGCTACGACAACGCCCAGGTTAGCCTGTTCCAGCAAACCGAGCCGGATCACCCGGACGCTGTGGACTTCACCATGAAGATCGTGTCTGGTAAGCAGTTCTTCGTGCGCAAGGTCGTAGTATCCGGTGTCGAGCGAACCAAGCCATCGGTGGTCCAGGAGCGCGTCACGCTGCAGCCGGGCGACCCGCTTAATCAAACCGCTCTGCTGCAAATGCAGCGGAAGCTTTACGACCTGGCCCTGTTCAATGAGGTTAATACGGCGATTCAAAATCCAAACGGCGACGAGAGTTACAAGAACATCCTGCTGAATCTGACTGAAGCCAAACGCTGGGATGTCAGCTACGGCTTCGGCTTCGAGGTACAGACGGGCGCGCCCGTAGAGGGCTGTCTCTCTCCGTCGGAACAAACATTATTGGGCATCACCAACAGCTACCAATGCAATCCCAACGGCCATACCGGGGCCAGCCCTCGAATTCTGTTCAATGTAAGCCGCACCAATCTCCGTGGCACCGATCAGTCGATTACGCTGCGCACTAACTACGGAACGCTGGAGCAGATCGCCATGCTCAGCTACCAGGATCCGCATTTCCGCGACAAGCCGTCGCTCAATCTGACGCTTTCCGGCGGCTACAACAACAGCGCCGTGATCTCGACCTACCGGGCTGCGATTCTTTCCGGCGCCTTGCGGCTCTCGCAGAGGGTGACCAAACCCACCACCTTGATCTACTCCTTCTCCTACCGCCGGGTTTCGGTCAATTCCAATACCCTGCAAGTCAGCCTGTCGCAGATTCCGTTGCTCGCCCAACCGGTGCGCGTCGGGGGTCCGGGTATCACCTTTATCCGCGATACCCGCGACGTTGCGCTCGATGCGCATCACGGCAGTTTCAACACCGGCGAAATTTTTCTGGCTGATGGCAAATTCGGCTCCCAGGCCAACTTCGACCGCATCGACCTGAGCAATTCCACCTATTACGACCTGGGCCGGAATCACTGGGTGTTTGCGCGGCAGACTCGGTACGGACAGGAGCGCTCCTTCGGCGACGGCGATGCGCAACTGATCCCCCTGCCGGAGCGGCTCTATGCCGGGGGCGCCACATCCCTTCGCGGATTTCCGATTAATTCTGCCGGGCCGCGCGATCCCCAAACCGGCTATCCGGTTGGCGGGTATGCCGTATTTGTCAACACTCTGGAGCTCCGCCCGCCGCCGCCCACCTTGCGTTGGGTGGGCACCGATCTTAGTTTTGTTTTGTTTTATGACATGGGCAATGCCTTTCAGAAGTCCTCTCAGGTCTGGTCCAGCGCCCTGCGCACCAAGCAGCCCCACAGCTATACCTGCCGCAATGTCACTACGCCCTACACCACTTACAACACGCCGGATACCTGCGATTTCAATAACTTCTCTCATGACGTGGGGCTGGGCTTGCGCTACCACACACCCATTGGGCCGATACGCGGAGACCTCAGTTATAACCTCAATCCGCCGATCTATCCCGTCTTTTACGACTACACGACTGCGGCTACGGCTCCGAATCCGCACGTTGGCCAGGCCGGGCACTTCAACTTTTTCTTCAGCATTGGACAGAGCTTTTGAGGTGGACCAGCCATGCTCGTGGGTAGAGTGAGAGTTTGGAATTTGGCTTTAACCATGACCATAGCTGCGAGCGCATGGGGACAGCAGACTGCCGCGCCCATACCACCGGGGGCCGTAATTCTCGATCATGTCGTTGCGGTCATCAATGGCAGCGTTATCCTCGAGAGCGATGTGCAGGAAGAGATGGGTTACGCCGTGTTGCAACCGTTCAGCGTCAATAGTGCGCGCAACACCCCACAGCGTGCGCTACAGCGCCTGATCGACCGCGATCTCATCCTGCAACAAATGCAGACAGCGGAGACGGTGAGCCCGCCCACACCGGAGGAGGTACATCAGCGCATTACCCAACTGCGCGAGGTGATGCCCGAGTGCGCGCAATACCACTGCGAGACCGAGGCCGGCTGGCAAGCCTTCCTTAAGGCGAAAGGCCTTACGGAAAGCGAAGTCGAGAAACACTGGGCGCAACGCATACAGATCCTTTCGTTCATCCAGTCGCGCTTTGGCGCCGGGGTTCGCATTACGCCCGCCGATATTCAGGACTACTACAACAAGAAACTGGTTCCCCAGCTCCAGGGCCAGAAGCCCCCGACCCTGGCTTCCGTCTCCAGCCGGATTGAGGAGATTCTGCTGCAGCAGCGGGTGAGTTCTCTGCTGCTCGAATGGTTACAGAGCTTGAAGAGCGAAGGCAGCGTCAGCATTCTCGATCCCGCCTATGGCAAGGTCGGCACCACCGGTTCCGGCGACGAATCCGATTCCGGAGGGCAGTCGTGAGCCCCTGGGGCTGGATTTGGCGGGTTGGCGGGGTTCTCGTGCTCCTGTTGATCCTGGTCATTGCCGGACTGCTTTTTTATGCCTCAACGCCACACTTTGCCAACATCGTCCGGCAAAAGGTCGTCACTGTCCTCGAAGACGCCACCGGCGGCCGGGTGGAGATCCAGTCAATGCGCTGGAACCTGCGCCATCTCGCGGTGGAGGTGGATAACCTGACCATTCATGGCCTCGAGAGCCGGAAGGAATTGCCCTACGCCCACATCGACCGGCTTTATGCGCGGGCCAAGATCCTCTCCTTTGTCGATGCCAGGCTGGGTCTCGATTTCCTGGAGGTCGACCGCCCGGCAATTCATATCATTGTTTACCCGGACGGCCGCACCAACCAGCCCACACCGAAGGCCAGGCAAAGCGCAGGCGGGCCTGCGATCAAGACGATCTTCGATCTCCAGGCCCGCAGGGTAGAAGTTCACGACGGCGTGGCGCTGATCAATGAGCGTTCTATACCGTTCCAGCTTGCCGCCAATGACCTGGGAGTGGTGATCACTTACGCGCCGCTGCGCGGCCACTATCTGGGCGAAATCTCATGCTCCGATATCACCGCCCAGAAGGGGAAGTCCGCGGTCGTCCAGAGCCGGCTGAATCTGAGCCTGGAAGCGGCCCCGGATGCTGTCGACCTCAAGACGCTGCACTTTACCAGCGAAAAAACCAGCCTCCAGGCTTCTGGAAGTCTTACCCACTTCGCCCGGCCAGAGTGGAAGCTGTCGACGAACGGCACCGTCGATCTGGCGGAAGTGACAGCGCTGGGTGCAGTGGACGGCTTCAAGCGCGGAAGCGTGGACCTTACGCTTACGGGCCAGGGCAGCGGGACGGATCAATATGTCCTGGACGGCCAGGCGAAGGTAGTCAATGCCAGCTACGCCATTGAATATTTCTGGATTGACGGAGTGAACGCCACCACTCGCCTGCACATAACTCCGGACGAGATCACGCTACCTGACTTGGTGGGCCGCCCACGTCAGGGCGGGACCGTCAACGCAGCTCTTCGCTTTCTCCACTGGCAGGCCCCTGATCGCCCGGCAAAGGCAGCGGGGGCTCAGGTGATGAGCATTCGCGCCCGGGTGCGCGGCGTACGCCTGAGCACCGTCCTTGCCAGCGTGGTGCCACCCCACTATCGGGATTTGGGCTTCGATACGGCGGGCGAGGGGAATGTGAGTGTCGATTGGACGGGCTCTCCGGATGATCTTACGGTCGCAGCCGTCCTGGCTATGAGCGTTCCCGATACTCCCACTCCCGGCCTGCTTTCCCTCAGCGGTTCGGTGGATGGCAAGTACTTCCAGCGTGGGGGCAGAGTGGACATCAAACAATTGGAAGCGCATAGTCCCGCAACCACTCTCAACGTGAGCGGCGCACTCGGCGTGTATCCGGTAGAGAGACCTTCCAATCTTTCGGTTCACCTGGTCAACCATAATCTGGGCGAATTCGATCACGTGTTGAAGGCGCTGGATCTGGGCATCAACGGCAAGCCCGGAATCGGGGGCCTTCCCGTCTCTCTTCAAGGAGACGCAACCTTTGACGGTTCGGCAACCGGTTCCCTGGTAGATCCCGCATTCAAGGGTCACCTGACCGCGAGCCGGTTTTCTACCGCGTTCGTGCTCCCAGCCAGCACTTCGACAAACCCGGCAAAGCCTTCGGTTGGACCGGTGGCTTTGCCCGCCGCCAACTCGTCGGAGGCAACCACTCCGGCTGGGCCCGTGGCCGGCACCCCGATGACCATCCACTGGGACAGTCTGGACACCACCGCCAGCTACTCCTCCAGCCTCATCTCGGTCGATCAGGCAACGCTCACCCGCGGCAAAACCGTGATCCACGCCTCCGGTGAATTGGAGGCGCATCGCATCAACCGCCGAAGGGTGGCTTTCGACGACCAAGCCACGATCAACGCCACAGCCCAGATGCAGAACGCGGAACTCACCGATCTATTGGCCCTGGCCGGGCAAGATCTCCCAGTCACCGGCACTCTCAACATGCAGGCCCATGCCGGGGGGATGCTGGGTAATCTTAATGGAGGCAGCAACCTTACTCTTCAGGGCGGAGCAATCGAAGGGCAGGCTTATCACAGCCTGACCGCGGCCCTTACCTTCGCCGGGCAAGACATCAACTTGACGAAACTTACCCTGCTCCAGGATGGCGGCACCGTGGAGGGCAACGGGACCTACAACCTGAAGACGCGAAGCTTCCTGGGAAATCTGGACGGGACGAACTTTGAACTTGGTCATTTCCCCCAACCGAAGGACCCCCGGCTCTCCGTAGCAGGTGCATTGAAGTTTGACGCACATGCCTCAGGCACGATCGATTCCGTGTCTGTTCTGGCTGGAATCCATTTGCGCAACCTGATACTGGGCGGGCAGCCGGCCGGCGCCCTGGAAGTGGTCGTGCACACCCAGGGCACCACTGCTTATTTCACCGCCCAGAACAGTCTGGCGGCGGCGCAGCTTCAGGCTAAAGGCGAGACCCAGCTGCATGACAACTTTCAGACCAAGGCCAACGTGGTGCTGACCAACCTCAATATCGCGCCCTTTTTGCGCGCGCTCCACGTGCAGAGTGTTAGCGGCAATTCGTCCATCGGGGGCACGATTAACGTGGATGGCCCCTTGCGCGAACCGAAGCAGTTCAGCGGAGAGGCGGAGATCAACCAGTTCACGGTTACTCTGCAGGGCATCGCGCTTCAGGCAACGGGACCATTGCGTGGATCGCTGCATGACGGCGTGCTCAATCTAACCCAGGCGCATATCACCGGGCCGGATACGAATTTGTCGGTCACCGGTACCGCGGCTTTGATGGGTAACCAGGAACTGGCGGTCACCGGCGAGGGCACCGTCAATATGAAGCTGGCGCAGACTTTCGATCCCGGCATTACCTCCTCCGGGCACGTGGATTTCAATGTCCAAGCCAACGGGACACTCACGCAACCGTCGTTCTCTGGCCGGATGCACCTGACCAATGTGGCTCTCGCGCTGAATGACCTGCCCAATGGCATCAGCAAATTGAACGGAAATCTGATCTTTGATCAGAACCGTCTCCAGGTGCAGGATCTGGTCGGCACGACCGGCGGCGGTCAGCTCAAATTTGGAGGTTTCCTGGCCTACCAGCAGGGCCTGTACGGAGACTTCTCGGCAGCCGGGAAAGATATCCGGGTTCGCTACTCTGGCATCAGCGCGACCGCTGATACCACCCTGCATTTGCAGGGCACGCAGGCTAACATGCTGCTCAGCGGCAGTGTTCAGATCACCCGCTTCATCATTGGCCCGAATGTGGACTTCGCCAGCTTCGCCCCGAGTCCGGCGGCCAACGTGCCACCGGATCCCAACGCGCCGTCGAGCCACGTACGCCTGGATGTTCACATCTTTTCCGCGCCGCAGCTCGACTTTCAGAACTCCTACGCCCAATTGGCCGGCAGCGTCGATCTGCGCATCCGGGGAACGATCGCCCAGCCGGCGATTCTCGGCCGCATCAACATCACCGACGGAACCGCCAACTTTGCCGGTACCACGTACCACCTGCAGCATGGCCAAATCTTCTTTACCAACCCGGTCATGATTCAGCCCATCATCGATATCGACGCCACCACCCGGGTGGAGGAATACGACGTGACCATCGGCCTGCATGGCAACCTCAGCCAGCTTACGCCGACCTTCCGTTCCGAGCCCCCCTTGCCGCAGGCGGACGTCATATCCCTGCTGGCTTTGGGGCGCACCCAGGAAGAACAGGCACTCTATTCACAACAGGAGCAGTCCATCGGCTCCGACTCGACCACGAATGCGCTGCTGGGCGGCGCTCTCAATGCTGCCGTCGGCAGCCGGGTGCAAAAGCTCTTCGGCGGAGGCAGTGTCAAGATCGATCCGACCTATGTCGGCACCGTAGGCAGTTCGAGTGCCCGGATTACCGTTTCGCAGAACATCTCCCGCAATGTTCAGGTTACGTACGCCACCAACGTAAATGCCACTGCGCAACAGTTGATTCAGGCGCAGGTGGACGTTACGCAAAGCGTTTCCCTGCTGGCGGTGCGCGACGAATCGGGGGTCTTTAGCCTGGTGCTGAAGGTCCATAAACGCTATCGTTGACGGCATCGTACGGTCGTAGTAAACAGGGAGGGCAACCCAGGGCCCCGTTTTGAGTCTATATAGCTAGACTTCGTCGCGAAATCACAAGAACGCGAGAAAAAACAGGAGACAGAAATGAAAAGGGCAACACATGTTCTAACTTTGGCGCTGGCTGCTGTTCTGGTTTTGGGTTCTCAGGTCATTATTCCCCATGCATCGTATGCCCTGGGGCAGAACGCGCAGACCGACAACAACATTCAGGCTCAACTTTCGAACGATCTGAAGAAATTCAAGAACGTACAGATATCCGTTAAGAATGGGATCGTCGATCTGGAAGGCACGGTAAACGACTTCGCAACCAAGGAGGAGATCGATAAGAAAGCGCATCGGGTCAAGAATGTTGTCGCGGTTCGTAACAAGCTCCAGATTGCCGGTGCGGGGGAGATGTCAGACGCGCAGCTCCAGCAGAAAATCGTGGGGAAGCTGCAATATGATCGCGTGGGTTATGGCAACGCGTTTAACGCCATCAGCGTCAACGTGCAGAACGGTGTGGTCACGTTGGCCGGCAATGCGCTGGGGCCAGTTGCGGCCGACTCCGCGGTGTCGTTAGTGAGCCATTTTCCCGGCGTGCAGGACGTGATCAACAACATCCAGGTGGACCCCTTGTCACCCATGGATAATCGCTCCCGCATGCAGGTCTACCGGGCTATTTACGGTTATCCCAGCCTGCAAAAGTACTCTCTCAACCCGGCGCAGCCAATCCGCATCACGGTTGTGAATGGCAATGTCACCTTGAACGGGGTGGTCGACAACCAGGCTGACAAGAATGTGGCCGGCATTCGCGCCAATAGTGTCCCCGGAATCTTCAAGGTAATCAACAACCTCCAGGTGGCTAGTTCATCAAGCGAGCAATAGCTAAGCGAGCAATAGCTCCGGGACAAAAACCAGTGGCCCGCCCTTCTTACTTAAGGGGCGGGCCTTGGTTTTTCTCGAGCCTGGGGTATGGTTTATCGAGCTTCAGTTTTGGGTTTTGCTTTGTATCAGGGCACGACTTCAGTCGTGCCGCTATGAACCCGAAATGATCAGGGCTTTAGTTAGCCCCTGCAACGGCAATCCTGCACGAAATGCATTGCGCATATCTATGGTTCAGAACCCCGTTAAAGCAGGACTGATACGCCGACTTGGCAGAGAGAAAAGCGCAGGGGCTAAAGCCCATATCTTTGTTGACCTTGAGCGGCACGACTGAAGTCGTGCCCTGATACAAAGCATCAGACCGGTGATTCCAGAAAACTCGCGCATTCCGTAGATCTTGGATGTATCCACCCTCTCCGAAATGTAGACACTCTAGGGGGCGGGCCATTTTCGTCTGGATCCGTGGTTCCCACCCACCACGATGGGTGCTCCCGGTACACTTAACGTCATGGCACTGTTGCGCAATGTAGGCACCACGCTGGAAATGATCAAGTGGGAGCACTCGATATTTGCACTCCCCTTTGCCCTTTCCGGTGCGATGCTGGCCGCTGCAGGTTGGCCGGCATGGCCCAAAGTTTTCTGGATTGTGGTCTGCATGATTACCGCGCGCTCCGCCGCCATGGCGTTCAATCGTTGGGCGGACGCCAGCCTGGACGCTGCCAACCCGAGAACCGCTGGGCGGGCAATTCCGGCCGGTTTGCTGAGCGGCCGCTTCGTTGCCGCGTTTACTGTGTTTATGTCGCTGGCCTTCATCCTGGCTGCCGCGCAACTGAATCGCGCGACGCTCTTGCTCTCTCCGGTGGTCCTCGCGGTGCTCCTGCTTTACTCGTATACCAAGAGATTCACCCGCTGGTCTCACCTGGTTCTCGGCCTGGCATTAGGGATTGCGCCCGCAGCTGCCTGGATCGCGATCCGTGGCAACCTGGATCCGCGCATCGTGGTGCTCACGGCGGCGGTCCTTTTCTGGGTGGGAGGGTTCGACGTCCTCTACGCCTGCCAGGATATGGCGCACGACCGGGATAGCGGACTCAAGAGCATCCCCCAAACCTGGGGGATTCAGGCCGCCTTTTGGATTGCGCGCGGCATGCACCTGGTCATGATGGGTCTGCTGTGCTGGCTGCTGAAGCTATTTGCGCTGAATGCCATCGCCTGGGTGGGGGTAGCGGCGGTTGGCACGCTGCTCGTCTATGAACATCTCATCATCTCTCCCACCGACCTGCGCCGCCTCAACGCCGCATTCTTCACCATGAATGGGATCATTTCGATGGTCTTCTTCTTCTTTGTCGCGGCCGCACTACTGCTCCCGCACCCCATGCACTGACTTTCTGCATAAACGAGATAAAGAGCGTACCCCTGGCCTAAAGGCCGTACCCTATGCTGATTAGTTAACGTACGGGCTGAAGCCCGTACCCTTCAAAAAGGGAAGACACAGCCCAGGGGCTAAAGCCCTCATCAGACCCAACCATTGCGGCACGGCTGAAGCCGTGCCCTGATACAAAGCATGAGCGCGGTGACTTGGAATTGGTTCTCACGCACACTCTGAAGGCCGTACCTACCCTCCCGTACCTCTCAGCATTGAGTTTTCCGCAGCCTGGTTCGCCCCAAAAGACAAACGCACCCGATGCAACGGGTGCGTTCAGTCTTATTCGATCGATGTAAGGAACAAGAGACTAGGCTGTTTTGGCTTTGTTACGCTCGTCTGCTTTGTGGGCGTCAATCCGTTCGTTGATATCAGCGCGAACTTCATCTACCTTATCGCGAACCCCAGAGCGCGCGTCTGCCGCTTTGCGTTCCGCTTCTTTGCGATGGCGATCTGCACTTACATCAGCGGCATCCTTGACGTTGCCCCAAGTCTCCTTGGCCGCGCCCTTCACCTGGTCAGCTACGCCCTGGTTGGCCAACTTCTGGTTGTTGACAGCCTCACCGACTCCCTGCTTTACGCGTCCCGCTGCCTGCTCCACTTTACCGGTCACTTGGTCCTTATTCATGTCGTATCTCCTTGTGCCCGCGCATTTCCTGGCACGTGAAGTAAGATGCCTCCCTGTTCTTGCCCGCATATGTTGCTCGGGAAAAAATGTCCCGAAAAGGTAACTGTTTTGCTTGCAACACACACAGGGAGGCTGGTTAAATAGCTCGCCGGCCGCCGATCAGCTGAATTACCAGGACCACCAGGGCAACGATCAGCAGCAGGTGGATGTACCACGCAACCACGTGGAATCCGATAAAACCAACCAGCCAAAGTACCAGCAGAACGAGAAAAATTGTCCAAAGCATCGTCTGTTTCTCCTTACCATAAAGTCTTGCTACGCTGTACTTTGGTGCGTTTGCAATGAAGTGGGTTGCCGTATCATCCAAATTAAGTCTGCGGGGCAGAGATGCGGATCGCGATCCAGGGAGAGCCAGGCTCTTTCAGCCACCAAGCCGCATTAGAGATGGAGCCCCAGGCAACCATTGTTCCCTGTGCTTTTTCCGCAGAGGTTTTTAAGCTGATCGAGAGCGGTGCGGTGAGTGCCGCAGTGATCCCCATTGAAAATTCTCTGGCCGGTTCCGTGGTGGAGCACTTCGACCTTCTCTTCCAATCCGATGTTCAAATCGAGCGCGAATCGCTGCTGCGCATTCGCCACAATCTCATCGGTATCCCTGGCAGCCGTATAGAGGGTATCCGCCAGGTTTTGTCTCACCCGGTCGCATTGGCTCAGTGCCGGCGTTTTTTCGCCGAACATCCGGCGATGACACCCACCGCCTTTTACGACACTGCCGGCAGCGTAAAGCATGTAATCGCTCTAGGCGACAAAGAGACTGGCGCCATCGCGAGCGAGCAGGCGGCGCTCGCCTACGGCGGGGTGGTGCTGGCGATCGGGATCGAAGATAATGCGGCCAACTACACCCGGTTTTTTCTGATTCGCAGCACGACCCGGATCCAGCCGCTTCCAGATCCAGACAAAGTCAGCATCGCCTTTACGATTGAAAACCGCCCCGGAAGCCTGGTGTCAGCGCTGCAGGCGTTTGCAGATCACAACACGAATCTGTGCAAGGTAGAGTCTCGCCCGGTACACGGCCATCCCTGGCAGTATGTCTTTTATGTCGACTACCAGGTCACCGATGCGGCCGAAACCGGCGCAGCGCTCGA
This sequence comes from uncultured Acidobacteriaceae bacterium, assembly GCA_963717225.1. Classification (GTDB taxonomy): domain Bacteria; phylum Acidobacteriota; class Terriglobia; order Terriglobales; family Acidobacteriaceae; genus PALSA-350. The sequence goes on from CAVQWB010000051.1 coordinate 338,336, forward strand.
TCAACTTCGCCGGCAATGCATGTTTGTTAAAGTCCTGGGGTACTACCCGGCGGCCTGGTTGCCGTCCTGAGAGGGTGTGTTGCTCTCCTGAGGAGGGTGGACTCCGTCGATAGAAGCAGAGAGGCCTTTTGCGGCTGCGGAAAAGTCGGATCGGGCAGGAAAGCATGCCCCAGGGCCTAAAGGCCACGATGATTGCATTGCGTTTGTGCCGGGGTGCCGGGGATAAATCCCCGGCCCTGGAGTTTCTACATTTTCTCGAGCCTGGGGTATGGTTTATCGAGCTTCAGTTTTAGGTTTTGCTTTGTATCAGGGCACGACTTCAGTCGTGCCGAAAAGGAGGAAAGAGAATTGGGCTTCAGCCCCTGCAACGGCAATCCTGCACGAAATGCATTGCGCATCTATCTATGGTTCAGAACCCCGATTAGAGCAGGACTGATACGCCTACTTGGCAGAGAGAAAAGCGCAGGGGGCTAAAGCCCATATCTTTGTTGACGTTGAGCGGCACGACTGAAGTCGTGCCCTGATACAAAGCATCAGACCGGTGACTACAGAAAACTCGCGCATTCCGTAGATCTTGGATGTATCCACCCTCTCCGAAATGTAGAAACTCCAGTGCCGGGAATAAATCCCCGGCCTACCCTAAAACCGAGTTATTCCCCGTAGCCCGTTTTGCGACTTTTTGAGATCTGCAGCATCTTATAGTCGATAATCTGATAGAAGGATACTCATGGCTAGCGATTTCTTAAGCATCATCAATCCAACCGATCCCAGCCGGCGAGAGCAAGGCAGCTCTGAGGGACGGGTCATACCGATCCTGCCTGTCCGCAGCACGGTGCTGTTTCCGCATGCCGTGCTGCCCCTGACCGTCGGCCGCGAGAGCTCTATTCAACTTATTCAATCCCTGGGGGATGTGAAGACCATCGTGGTGGTCGCGCAGCGCGACGAACGGATGGACAGTCCGCAACCCAGCGACTTGTATTCCGTAGGCACCCTGGCGACGGTGCACAAAGTCGTCAAAATGCCCAACCAGAGTCTGTTTGTGTTTACCGAGGGAACGGAGCGGGTGAAGCTGGGAGAATTTGCCCAGATTGAGCCGTTCATGATGGCTTCGGTCGAGCATTCGCAGGAGGTGGATCCGGGCAAGAGCGCCGAGCTGGAAGCTTTGCAGAGGAATGTGATTGCGCAATTCCAACAAATTGTCACCACTTCTCCTACGCTTTCCGACGAGCTGCAGACCATTGCGCTCAATATCGAAGATCCAGGGCGACTGGTAGACTTCATCGCTTCCTCTCTGCCGTTCCTGGCCACGATCGACAAGCAGGAGCTGCTGGAAACGCCCGATGTGATGCTGCGCATGGAGCGCATCAACAAGCATTTGGCCAAAGAAGCCGAAGTTCAGCAGCTGCGCAACAAGATCCAGACCGAAGTCCAGGATCAGGTGCAGCAATCGCAGCGTGACTACTACCTGCGGGAGCAACTCAAAGCTATCCAAAAAGAGATTGGCGAGCTGGACGAGGGCCAAAAAGACATCGAAGAGCTGCGGCAGAAAATTGAAGCGGCCGGCATGCCCGACGAAGTGAAAAAAGAGGCTACAAAGGAGCTGAGCCGGCTGTCCAGGATGTCTCCGATGGCTGCCGACTATTCGCTCACCCGCAACTACGTGGAGTGGCTGGCAGTGCTGCCGTGGGCCAAGTCCACCGGCGGCGAAGTGGATATCACCAAGGCAAAGGAGATCCTCGACCTCGATCACTACGACCTGAAGCGGGTAAAGGACCGCATCCTCGACTACCTGAGTGTTCGTCGTCTCAAGCCCGATATGAAGGGGCCGATCCTCTGCTTTGTCGGACCTCCGGGAGTAGGCAAGACCTCGCTTGGCCGGAGCATCGCTCGTGCCCTGGGTCGTAAATTCCAGCGTATCTCGCTCGGGGGCATGCACGACGAAGCCGAGATTCGCGGTCACCGGCGCACCTACATCGGAGCCCTTCCGGGCCAGATCATGCAGGCGCTGCGTCGCGCGGATGCCAACGATCCGGTCTTCATGCTGGACGAGATCGACAAACTGGGACGCGACTTCCGTGGCGATCCGGCGTCGGCGCTGCTGGAAACCCTGGATCCGGAGCAGAACAATACGTTCCGGGACAACTATCTGGATGTTCCATTTGACTTGTCCAAGGTGCTCTTTATCTGCACCGCGAACATGCTCGATCCCATTCCCGAGCCTCTGCGGGACCGCATGGAGATCATTGACCTGTCAGGCTACACCGAGGATGAGAAGACTCATATCGCGTTCCGCTATCTCATCCCGCGGCAGATCAAAGAAAACGGCATCGAGACCAAGGAAGGCAGCGAACCCCAGATCGAATTTCCAGAAGAAGGTGTTCGCTACATCGTGCGTCATTACACGCGCGAGGCGGGCGTCCGCAAGCTGGAACAATTGATCGGCACCGTCTGCCGTAAGCAGGCGCGGCGCATTGCTGAAGGGAAGACAGGCACACTGGTCGTCGACCGGGCGATTATTCAGGAGTTCCTCGGCGGCATCAAGGTCCGCGTGGATACCGAGCTGGCGGAGCGCACCCGGCGTTCTGGTGTGGCCGTTGGCTTGGCTTGGACACCAGCTGGTGGAGATGTGCTGTTCATCGAAGCCAATCGGATGAAGGGCAAGGGCGGCTTCAAGATGACCGGGCAGATCGGCGAGGTCATGCAGGAATCCATGCAGGCCGCGCTCACCTGGGTGCGTTCTAACGCTGCCTCGCTGGGGCTGGAGGAGGACTTCACCAAGGACCTGGACATTCACATCCATGTTCCCGCTGGAGCCATCCCCAAGGACGGACCTTCGGCCGGTGTCACCATGGCAACCACCCTGGTTTCATTGATGACGGACAGGGCGGTTCGTCCGCTCACCGCGATGACCGGTGAGATCACCCTCAGCGGCAACGTTCTGCCGGTGGGCGGCATTAAGGAGAAGTTCCTCGCCGCCAAGCGTGCCGGTGTGAAGGATGTCATTCTCCCGGCGGAGAATCGCCAGAACGTCGAGGAGGATCTGACTGCAGACCAAATTGATGGCGTAGACATCCACTACGCCAGCCGTATCGAAGACGTCCTGGCCGTGGCGCTGCCCAAGTCAGTCAGCGAGGAGAAGAAGGACGAGGCAGTCCGGGAAGGCATCATAGAACACGCTGGGGTCTGATACTTCTTTCACTTGCGCTACCATCCCAACGAAGGCCCGCCAACCAGCGGGCCTTTGTTTGCGCAATGCGTGCGCCAGCCTCGGAATCGTTGTGTAATCCGCTACCATCTAAACAAACTGCCCTACCAAGGACATCGATGATCATTGATTTTGCGGAGCGGGCACACAATCACAACTGGGACCTGGACCCGGTGGTGCGATCCCTGCTGGATACGGATTTTTACAAGCTGCTGATGCTGCAGTTCATCTGGAAGCATTTTCCGACCACGCAGGTGTCGTTTTCGGTGACCAATCGATCGTCGTCGCTGCGGCTGGCCGACGTGATTGCCCGCGAAGAAGTATTGCAACAGCTGGAGCATGTGCGCAGCCTGCGCTTTCTGAAATCAGAACTGATCTGGTTGGCGGGCAATACATTCTTTGGCCGCCGCGGCATCTTCGAGCCGGACTTCTTAGACTGGCTCGACCGTGGTTTTCGTCTCTCCAGCTACCGGCTCACTGTGCGAGAGGGAGAATTCCATCTGGAGTTCGATGGGCTTTGGACGGAAGCGACGATGTGGGAAATCTACGCGCTCTCCATCCTCAACGAGCTGAAGTCGCGCGCCGCCTTCAAGGGGATGAGCGAATTCGAACTGGACATCCTTTACGCCCAGGCCAAAGCCAAACTATGGGGCAAGATTGAGCGGTTAACCGGTGTTTCCGAGCTAAGGGTGGCCGACTTCGGCACCCGCCGCCGGCATAGTTTCCTGTGGCAGGAATATGTCGTGATGGCCATGAACACCGCACTTGGCGAGCACTTTTCCGGCACTTCCAACACCTACCTGGCTTACAAACACAATCTCGAAGCCGTAGGGACCAATGCCCACGAATTGCCCATGGCGCTGGCGGCCATGGCTACCAGCGACGCGGAATTGAAAAGTTCGCAGTATCGGATTCTTGAGCTGTGGCAAAGTACCTACGGCCAAGACATCCGGATTATGCTGCCCGATACCTACGGTACGACGCAGTTTCTGGCCGGCGCTCCTGATTGGACAGCGGACTGGACCGGACAGCGCATCGACAGCAAGGATCCCTACATTGCGGGCGACGAATATATCGCCTGGTTGCAACAGCGGGGCCGGGATCCGAAGCAGAAACTGATCATCGCTTCAGACGCCATGGACGTGGAAGACATATTGGGTCTTCATGCCTATTTCATGGGTAACATTGCGCCCGGCCTGACAGCGGAGGATTTTCGCAGCGCGGCCGATCTCAATGACCCAGCAAAATGGACCCCGGGCCGGCGCATCCGGTTCAGCGCCGGTTGGGGCACGCTGCTGACCAATGATTTTCGGGGCTGCCACCCCAATGGAAGGAACGGATTCCATCCCGGCAGCCTGATCTGCAAAATGACCGAGGCAGATGGGCGGCCGGCGGTGAAGCTCTCCGACAATTTCTCCAAGGCAACCGGTCTGCGAGCGGAAATTGCACGCTACCGCAGAGTCTTTGGCACCGCTGGAGTCGCAAACATACCCGTCCTGGTCTGAACGGACGCCATTTTGTGGGTGGCCGCGTCTAACCTCTTGTCAGACCCGGATTTTCCTGCCAACGTGCGCTGGAAACGATCGAGTGTGCGCTTTCTCTTAAGGAAAGGCGCATGAGGTTCGCCAACGCCACCAGTACCAACAGGAAATCCGAGGGATGGCCTTCGGATATTCTCTTTCCATGCGCGTCAATGTCCTGTTCTTTGGAGTGCTGAAAGAGATGCTCTCGAGCGAGAGCCAGACGCTGGATCTTCCTCAGGGCTCGACCGTGGATGCCGTCCTTGGTCACTACCGCGAACTGTTTCCACAACAACCAAAGTTATGGTCAACGCTAGCAATTGCCGTGAATCAGAGCTACGCGCCGAGCGGTTGCCTGTTGCGCGACGGAGATGAAGTGGCGCTCCTTCCTCCCGTGAGCGGTGGCTGTGGCCCGGTCGTTGCGCTGGTGAGCGAGCCTATCGATGCGGCGTCGCTCGTGGCCGATGTCAAGCAGGGCGAGGACGGCGCGGTGGTGGTCTTTGACGGCATTGTCCGCAACAACACTCGGGGAAGGCGCACCCTTTGCCTGGTCTACGAAGCCTACCAGGAGATGGCGCTGCGCCAGATGCAGGCGCTGGCCGAGGAAGCGATTACTGTGCATGGTGTTCGCCAGGTTGCCATGGTGCATCGCCTGGGCCGGCTGGAGGTAGGGGAAACCAGCGTCCTCATTGCCGTATCTTCTGCGCACAGGGCCCAGGCATTCGAAGCCTGCCGTTGGTTGATCGACACCCTCAAGAAGACCGTTCCCATCTGGAAGAAAGAATTTTTTGAAGACGGAGCAGTCTGGGCCGATGGCGAACCGTTCCCCTCCAGCCTGGTGCAGAAGTGAAGCCACTTTGCGTGGCAATTTGCTGCTCGCTTTCCCTTTTCGGCTTGACTATTTACGCCCAGCGCACAGAGCCCCCGACCATCAGCGTCAATGTCCGGTTGGTAAATGTCTTTGTCAATGTGACCGACGACAAAGGATCCCCGGTCCCCGGCCTGACCAGGGACGATTTTCTGCTTTCGGAAGATGGTCATCCGCAGAAGATCGCTGTGTTCGAGCGTCAGTCTGAACTGCCGCTGGAAATCGTTCTTGCCATCGACACCAGCGGCAGCGTGCATAAGGACCTATTTGTGGAGCAGGAAGCGGCAAAGCACTTTGTGCATTCGCTGCTGCGGCCGGTGGATCACCTCGATCTCATGGAGTTTGCCGACAATGTGCGCGAGATGATCTTCTTCACCAATAACGCCGGCCGCATCGATCGCGGGTTGAACGACATGCAACGAGGGGCGGCCACCGCGCTCTACAGCGGTGTCTATCTTGCGTCGCAAAGTCTGGCGCCGCGCTCCGGCCGTAAAGTGCTGGTGATCATCTCCGATGGCGGGAATACCGTGAAAGGCACCACCTACGACGAGGCGCTCGAACAAGCGTTGCGGGGCGAAGTGATGGTCTACCCCATCATTGATGTTCCCATCTATGCCAGTGCCGGCCGCGACCTCGCCGGGGAACATGCCCTGATCACCCTGGCCCAACAGACCGGGGGCAAGTACTACTATGCCGATTCCTCTTCGTTGGACAGGACCTTCGCCCAATTGTCGGAAGACCTGCGGACGCAATACCTGCTCGCTTACTATCCTTCGAACCGCACAGGCGTCGGCTTTCGCAGCATTTCCGTCAGGCTGCATGGTCCGGGCGAAGGCTACATTGTCCGTAGCCGGCCCGGGTATTATCCTTCGCCGGTGCAGTAGAGTGTGCGTGAGGAGAAAGCCTGGACTCCATTCCGCGACGCTCTGGGGAAATCGCTGCCCTCAGGGGCTTCTAAAGAGGGTGTGTGAGACCTGCCTCTCTCTACCCGTAACAAATGAAGGGGTGCCCCATATCTGCCCGGTTTTGGCAGATGTGGGATTCCACGGACCTCAACCGCCGACGGTGCAGGGTGGAGAGGATCATGGACCTCGGGATCCGTTGCCGTAGAGAAGTGGCCGGTCTAGCGCAGTGGAATCCCACATCTGCCAAAATCGGGCAGATATGGGGCACCCCTTCACTTGTTTACGGTTAGAGATCTCGCCATGGCAATTATCGGTTGTCGCGAAATCTGTGAGAAATTCAGGTTAGTCCGTACGTTTAGCAGTCAAGATGAATCGGCTTCAGCCGCTGAGGGCTCCTCAAGCGAACACAAAAGATGCCCTCAGGGGCTAAAGCCCAGATCTTTTTGGGGTTTCTACGGCCCGACTAAAGTCGTGCCCTGATACAAAGCATCGGAGCAGTGACTCCCGAAAAATTCGTGCATTCCGCAGCTTTAATCTATCCATTCCTAAAGCCCTTCGTTTTGTTTCCTGTATGTACGGGCTGAAGCCCGTACCCTTCAGGAAAAGCGCGGTGACTTTGGAATTGGGTTCTCACACAACCTCAGTAGGCCAGAACCTATTTCGGAGTGGAGAGGTCAGCGGTTCTCCCGCCGATCCGCTGTATGGAATGCTCCCTTTGCTTCTTCGCCACAAAAACAGAAGAAATTCAAGCCTTAGTGACATTTGTTAAGGTCCTGTCAATTAATCTCTTGCGAGGTCCTCATTCCTTCGCGGAGTTTTGATGCGTCTTTGGCTTTTGTTTCCTGCCATATTCCTGTGCCTGTCAGCTTTGCCTTTGTTGGCCCAGGTGAGCGCGCCGCCCGGTGCTCCACAGGCTCACCCTTCTGTGCCGCAACTTCCCCCACCAACGCCACAACCGGTAAATCGGGAATCGCTCCCCCAGATCAACCAACGAGAGAGGGATCAGTCCGACGACCAGCTGAATCCAGCAGTCTTTTCGCACCATCTGATCGCCGACCGTATCTGGATCTCGGGGCAGGCTAACTTCATCTTCCAGGCCCACGACCCGTTCCACTCGCCTTACGCGGGGCCCAACAGCTTCCAGAGCCGGGTGGAAACGACCGCGCTCTCCAGAGTGCTTACCCTCTACACCGGAATCAAGCTCACCCGCTGGTTTGAGTTCATCTTCGATGCGGAGGAGGCTGGCGGAAAGGGTCTGAGCCAAGCTCTGGGGATTGCCGCCTTCACCAATCTTGACGTGGTGCGCAATCCATCCCTGGGCCAGGGCGTCTATGCCGCGCGTTATTTTGTCCACTACACCCTTCCCTTGACGGCGGACCGGGTGGAAGAACAGCCCAATCCTTTCTATCTGCAGAAGTCGATCCCCAGGCAGCGCATTGAATTCACCATGGGCAAAATGGGTCTGGTCGACTTCTTCGACAATAATGCGGTGGGCAGCGATCCCCATCTGCAGTTCACGAACTGGGCCATCGATAACAATGGCGCTTACGATTACGCCGCCAACACGCGCGGCTACACCGTCGCCGCCATCCTCAGCTATGCCGGTCCAAAATTCGAAGCGCGCTTTGGAGAAGCGCTGATGCCGACGGTGGCGAACGGCACCAATCTCGACGCCGATCTGCGCCGCGCCCGCGCGGAAAATCTCGAACTGGACTGGAAGCCGCATTTGTTTCAGGGCATGGAGACCCACATTCGTCCCCTGGCATATCTGAACCACGCCAACATGGGCGACTACGGCGAGGCCATCGCGGCGTATGAGAACCATATCGACAAGGTTCCTGACATTACCCTTTCCCGCCGCCAGGGAACTTTGAAACAGGGCTTCGGTCTGAACCTCGAGCAGGAGTTACCGGCCAACTTCCGCGTTTTTCTGCGCACCGGATGGAATGAAGGGCACCACGAATCGTTCGCCTATACGGAGATGAACAGCACCCTGGCGTTCGGCTTCGAACTTCCCGGAGACCCGTGGGGCAGAAAAGAAGACCAGATCGGGAGTGCATTTGAAACCGGAGGCATCAGCAGCAAGCACCAACAGTACCTGGCCCTCGGCGGTTTGGGATTCATCCTCGGCGATGGCCGCCTGAACTACGGTCGCGAAGTGGTCAGCGAGACTTATTACAACGCGCACGTAGTCAGCGGCCTTTATATGGCGGTGCAGCTCTCGTTTGTCAACAATCCCGGATACAATCGGGACCGGGGTCCGGTCATCGTCCCGGGGGTAAGGGCGCATGTGGATTTTTAGGTGCATCCACCAGGGCGGATTCCGGCATCTCTCTGTTCAGATATCATTCACAACGTGACCAGCCTGAATCCATCCCGTCGGGGTAAGAAGGAGCCTCCTCTTGGCGAAACCGGCCAGGAGACGCTCTATTTGCGATTCTTAAGCGAGAAGCAGGTGCGCGTGAACGTCAAGCTGCGGGACGGTGAGAACGTTTCCGGATGGATCGAGTATTTCGACGACACCATGATTCGGCTCACTCGCGAAGGGCAGCCCAATCTGTTCATCTACAAGCATATGATTCGGACCATCAGCGAGCGCGGCCGCCGGGTAAACGGTTTGGAAAGAACTGCGCCTTGAAGGACTTTCCCACCCAGCTTGATCTTGGTTTTGTGCGCGGGGCGGCGGATATCGCCTTGGAGGCCGGAGAGCTCCTTCGTGGTTACTTCGAGCGCGGCGTTGCCACGGAATATAAAGGCGACGTAGACCTGGTAACCGAAGCCGACCGGGCATCGGAAAAACTGATCGTAAGCCGTCTGAACGCGCAGTTTCCCGATCACGGTATTTTTGGTGAGGAGGGAACCCGCTCCGGCCTTGAGCGCTCGTATCGTTGGTATGTCGACCCGCTCGACGGCACCACCAATTTTTCTCATGGCTTCCCGTTCTTCAATGTTTCGCTGGGCCTCGAGCATCGCCCACCGGGACTGGCGCAGGATCAGGATGGAGAAATTGTGGCGGGCGTGGTCTACGATCCGGTCCACAACGAACTGTTCGCCGCGGAAAAGGGACGGGGCGCGTGGCTGCTCAGGTCTTCTGGCCCTGCACGCCGGCTGCATGTTTCCCGTGTTCAGTATCTGCAGGAGAGCTTGCTCTCCACTGGATTTCCCAGCCATAAGCGGCACATGAATCCCAACATTCACTTTTATCAACAATTGACGCTCCGTTCTCACGGCGTCCGCCGGGCCGGCGCAGCTGCGCTCGATCTCGCATATTGCGCGGCCGGCCGCGTGGATGGCTTTTGGGAATTCAATCTGAATCCATGGGACACCGCGGCGGGCGCGCTGCTGGTGGTGGAGGCGGGCGGGGCCATGCTGCGCTTCGACCGTAGTCCATTTCGTCTCGACAGCCAGGAGGTTCTGGCCACCAATGGTCTGCTCACGGACGAGATCCTGGGCTTCTTTCAGGACATGTTTGCGGGCCGTGGGATCGAGCCCGTGCCTACGCCGGCAGAATTCGCCGCACGTCGCTTAGCGCGCTAAATTTGCCGCGCCCGTTCCTGCGGTACAATTTGTTTTCACTCATTCGCCCTCGGGAGACGACCTATGACTTACGTGATCGCTGAACCCTGCATCGGAACTAAAGACACAGCTTGCGTGGACGCCTGCCCGGTAGATTGCATTCATCCCAAGAAGGATGAATCTGGGTACGCTGCGACGGAGCAACTCTTCATCGATCCAGTGGAGTGCATTGACTGCGGCGCCTGCGTTCCGGTCTGCCCGGTGTCGGCCATTTTCGCTGGAGACGACCTGCCCGAAAAGTGGTCGAGCTTTGCTGACAAGAACTCCGCCCACTTCGGCCGCTAAGCCGCGGAGCGCGTTCGCGCTCGTCCGCTTATGATTCACCAGGTGGAAGCGGTCGTTCTGCGTACCTGGCCGGTTCATGAAGCCGACCAGATCGTTTCGCTCTTCACTCGGGACTTCGGAAAGATCAGGGGTGTGGCCAAGTCGGCGGCCAGGTCTCGACGCCGTTTCGGCGGTGCGCTTGAGCCGATGACCCACATTCGCGCCCACTACGTCGAAAAGCCCAACCAGGAGTTGGTGCGCCTCGACTCCTTTGACATCCTCCACTCGCCGCTGGCCGAACCGGTTGATTATGCGCGGGCTGCTGCCCTCGCGTTTTTCGCCGAAGTTCTGGAGCAGACGCTCCCCGACCACGATCCGCATGACGTGGTCTTTCGCCTGCTGCTGTCGGTGCTGGAGCAGACCCGCGTCGACCACATCTGGATGCCGATCACTTACTTTGCCCTTTGGACCACACGTCTCATGGGCTGGCTGCCGGATTTGAGCCACTGCCTGCGATGCGGCGCTTCATTGGCCGGCCAGCCTGCCTATTTCCACTTTTTTTCGGATGGCTTGGTCTGCGTTGAGCATAGGCAGGTGGGTGAGAACGGCTCTCATGGTGTTACGCTGACCCCGGATTCGCAAATCCTGGCGGTTCGCATCTTCCGTTCGCCGGCGTCCGCCTTTGCGGCGGAGTCGTGGCCCCGCGGCCGGGGTGCCGACCTTCGCCGCTTCGCCATTCAAAGTCTGGAGCGTCACCTGGAGCGAAAGCTCACTACCGTTGCGGCGTTGTCACGGTTGGGTGGTTGGTAGGTGGCTTCCTTGGACTTTTGCCGTCCAAAAGAAATGCCGGGTGCCCCATATCTCGCTCGTTTTTTGCGAGATGTGGGATACCACCGCGCTATCCTCGCCGCCTTTTGGCCTCGCTTCGGCCTTTTGCAAGATCGGTCAAGTTCCGTGGTATCCCACATCTCGCGAAAAACGAGCGAGATATGGGGCACCCATCGTTCCGTGGTCAGGACAAAGTTTTGCCGTGGCCGGGACAAGGTGCGGATTCGTTGTCAGGAAGAAGTTGCAACTACGGTGGCCTTTGCCCAATCACTCTACCCGTTATTCAGGAGCGAGCCGACAATTCCTCCAACCACTCCGCCCTCGGTTCGCTCCCTGGTTGCTGAAGGCATGTAGTGCATCAACTGGTGGGCCAGTTTCGCGATCGGGAGCGTCTGCAGCCATACCCGGCCCGGGCCGGTCAGGGCGGCGAGAAAGATACCGTCTCCGCCGAAGATCATGTTCTTGATTCCTGCAATCCTGGTGATCTGAAACGAAACGCTGGATTGAAAGGCGCCTACATGTCCGGGATGGACGCGCAACGTCTCGCCCGCGGCCAGATCTTTCACTACCAACTCCCCCGACAACTCGATCCAGCAGGCTCCCTGCCCGGTCACCTTCTGCAGCAAAAACCCGTCTCCGCCGAAAACCCCAGCACCCAACGATTGTTGGAAGCCCACACCGAGCTGAACCTGGGACGTGGCACAGAGAAAGCCGTGGCGGTGAATCAGGTACTCCATTCCAGGACCGACCTGGACCGGCTGGATGTGCCCGGGAACCCGGGTGGCAAAGGCGATCTCCCCCCGGCCCCCCATGGCGAGATATTCAGTCATGAACAGACTTCCTCCGCCGGCGACTCTTTTCAACGCGCCGAGGAATCCACCTCCTCCGCCAAACTGGGTGTGCGTCTGCATCTGGATGGCACTGCTCATCCAGGAAAGTTCACCGGCTTCGGAAATCACAGACTCGTTGGGTTCCAGGGTGAACTCGAGAACTGGCAGGGTGGTGCCGACAATACGGCTTTGCATGACAGACTCCTCCTTGATTCGATGAGCAAACCAGTTTATAGCGATTTCACGATTACGTGGCCACTTATAAGATACCGGTTTTCCTGTAGAGAGAACCACGAGAGACCACACGCTCCGGCCAACGGCTATCGCGAAATCGCCGAGCTGAACGTTTGATTTAGAATCCAACCGTGGCTCTGCAAGTGGCTCTGCAAATAACCAGCACCCTTACCTTTCAGGAACTCCTCTTTCGTCTGCAAACCTTTTGGGCCGAGCGTGGGTGCGTATTGCAACAACCTTATGACGTGGAAGTGGGCGCCGGCACCATGTCGCCGGAGACCTTTCTGCGCGTTCTTGACCCGCGGCCGTTCTCCGTGGCCTACGCGCAACCATCCCGCCGTCCCGCCGACGGCCGTTACGGCGAGAATCCCAACCGGCTTTTCAAACACACGCAGTTTCAAGTGGTACTGAAGCCCCCGCCGGTCAATGTGCAGGAAATCTACCTGGAATCCCTGGCTGCCATTGGCATCGACCTGCGCCAGCACGACCTCAAATTTGAAGAAGACAACTGGGAGGCGCCCACTCTCGGTGCCTGGGGGATCGGCTGGCAGGTGATGCTCGATGGCCTGGAAATCACCCAATTTACCTACTTCCAGCAGTGCGGCGGCCTCGATCTCGATCCAATTTCCGCCGAGATCACTTACGGATTGGAGCGCATCGCTGCCTTTCTGCAAGACGTCGACTCTGTCTACGATGTGGTCTGGTCACGTACCCCGCGTGTTGTCACCTATGGCGAGGTCAGGCAGCTGGAGGAAGTGCAGTTTTCTGTTTACAACTTCGAGGAGGCCGACGTGGAGAAGTTATGGGAGCACCTGCGCCTCTACGAGTCAGAGTGCCAGCAGTTGCTGAGCCGCGCCGGGGAGCAGCCTGAGGATCTTAGCCTGGCTGAGCGGCGCCGCTTTCCAGTGCTGGCGGCGTACGACCTATGCCTCAAGTGCTCGCACCTGTTCAATCTGCTCGATGCCCGGGGTGCGATTTCTGTTACCGAGCGGGTGGGCATCATCGCCCGCATCCGGGTTCTTGCCGTCGGGATTGCGAAGGCATATGCGCGAACGATCGAACGGGAGTCGCATGCCTGAGTTACTACTGGAAATAGGGCTGGAGGAGATCCCCGCGCGCATGATCGCCGCTGCGGAAAGTGAGCTGGCACGGCGAGTGCAGGCGCTGCTTACCCGCCAGCGTTTGCTCGAAGCCGCCCCGGCAATTACCAGTTATTCCACTCCGCGCCGCCTGTCAGTACGCGTCCAGGGCGTGCTTGCCCAGCAGCTGGACCTGCAGGAACAGCTTACCGGCCCCTCGTGGAAGGCGGCCTTCCCTGATGGAAAGCCAGGACCGGCAGCCCAGGCCTTTGCTAAAAAAGCCGGAGTCGCCGTTACCGCGCTCAAAAAGATCACCACCCCCAAAGGCGAGTACACCGCCGCCACCGTTCAGCGGCCAGGCCAGAACGCAGAGAAGGTACTCAGCGAGGAGCTCGGCCGGGAAATAGGCGGACTCTCCTGGCCCAAGACTATGTACTGGCGGCCCAACAAGCCGGAGCGCTTCGTGCGTCCCCTCCGCTGGCTGCTTTGTTTGCTGGACGAGAAGGTGGTTCCGCTGGAGTTCGCCGGCATCCACGCTGCCCGATTTACCTTTGGCCACCGCGTGCTTTACGGAGAACAGCCGGTTGCCGTTGCCCGGCCAGCGGATTACCTGGCTACGTTGGAGGCGGCCTTTGTCGTGGCCGATGTTGCCGACCGGCGCCATCGCATCCGCAAGGCCCTCGACGCCGCAACCCGTACCCTTTCCGAGGCTCGTTGGCGTGAAGATGAAGCCCTGGTGGAAGAGGTTACCCATCTTACGGAGTGGCCAACCGTGCTGCTCGGCAACTTTCAGGCCGAATTCCTGTCGCTGCCGGAAGAAGTGCTGGTCACGGTCATGCGCGATCACCAGAAATACTTTGCCGTCGAAGATAAGCACCATGGGCTCGCGCCGCATTTTCTGGCGGTGCTGAATACCGAAGTAGATGCGCAAGGCATGGCCATCATCCGCCACGGCAACGAGCGAGTCCTGCGCGCCCGCTTTAACGACGCCCGCTTCTTTTGGAACCATGACCAGAAGATTCCTCTTGAGCAGAGGCTCGAAAAACTTAAGACGGTTACATTCCAGAAAGATCTTGGCAGCTACTTCAGCAAAACCGAAAGCAACCTGATTATGGCGAGAGCCGTGGCCACCGCTGTCGGCGCCCAGGGAATTCTGCTCGACCACGCCGCACTCGAACAGGCTGTTCTTTTGGCCAAGACCGATCTCACCACCGAATTGGTGAAGGAGTTTACCGAACTGCAGGGCATTGTCGGCGGCCTTTACGCTCGAGCGCAAGGGCTAGGCGAAGCCGTGGCGCAAGCCATTTACACCCAATACATGCCGGCTGGGGTCGATGATCCGATTCCCGCGACCGTAGAAGGCCGGATCCTGGGCATCGCGGACCGCGTGGCTACGATTGCGGAAATGTTTGCCATCGGACTCGAGCCAAGCGGCTCCAAAGACCCTTTCGCGCTGCGCCGCGCCGCCAATGGGGTGGTGAAGATTCTCGCCGAGTCCGGCTTGCCCCTCACCTTCGCAGCACTCGAGACCATGGCCTCGGAAAGCTTGCCCCGCGCCGGAGCTATTGGGATGTTTCTCAAGGAGCGGCTCGACTTCTATCTCCGCGAAGTGCGCGGCTATGCTTACGACGTGGTGAACGCTGTGCTCTCAACCGGGCTCACCACGGTGCCGGACGCGATCGCGCGCGCCCAAGCTCTCACCCAGGTTCGTGGATCCGATGACCTGCTGGCCATTTCCACCGCCTTCAAGCGGATCAAAAACATTCTCCGCCAGGCAGAAGAGAAACAGGATAAATACGGAGATAGCATCGAGACCCATCTTACTGAGGCAGATCTGACCGAGGCAGCCGAGCAACACTTATACGCGGAAACCGTCCGAGTGGCGCCCCAGGTGGAAGCTCTCCGCGCCCGGCAAGAGTATCTGGAAGCACTGGAGCGTATCGCCACCCTGCGGCCGGCCATCGACAGCTTCTTTGATCAGGTCATGGTGATGGCGCCCGAGGCGCATCTGCGTAGGAACCGCCTGGCGCTGATTGCTTCTGTGCTCAGCGATTTTTCCCGCATCGCAGACTTCTCCGAGATGGTCGCGAACTAGGGTAGCCTCTTTCCTTCTCAGCCACGTGCGGCCCGTTTTTGGGATGCCGGCGATTTTGGTCGCATACCACCTAGGTGTAATTCGGCTCAACACCTTAAAACAGATATGTTAATAGAGTGTTAAAGGCGATATATTATTCCAACGGATCCTAATATTGTTACCCGTTAAAACGGTTCAGCTTACGATCCGGCCCCTCCCTATTTCGCATCTTTAACGTCAACGTCAGAACGATGACCCGACACACGGCAAAAGGGAGAATTTGTTTAAGGAGGCTTTACCGATGACACGGATTTCTTTTCATCAGAAACTCGAGAACCTTCGTGAGCGCCTTCTTCAGATGGCCGGTGTGGCGGAACAGACGCTGAGGCTCGCGCTGGACGCGCATTGCCGTGGGGAGCTTTCGGCCTGCTCGAATGTGCGCTTGAACGAGGCAATTATCAATCGTTCGGAGCAGGAAATCGACCAACTGGCACTCGATATTCTTGCCATGGAGCAGCCCATGGCCGTGGATCTTCGCTTTGTGCTCGCTGCCATCAAGATCAACTCCGACCTGGAGCGGGTGGGAGACCAGTCGATGACCATTGCTTTGCTGGCCGAGGAGCTTGCGGGGAGCCGGCCATGCGATTTTCCCATCGACATTCCGCGCATGGCTGAGCTGTCAATGAGCATGGTGAGAAAGGCCCTCCAAGCGTTAGCGGATCGCGACGCCGAACTGGCCGCCAGCGTATTGGCCATGGATGATGCAGTCGACGAGATGAACCGCAGGGCCAAGGCTGTACTTCTGGATTGCATAGCGCAGGATTCGAGTGCCGCCCGGTCCGCTGTCAACCTATTGTTCATTTCCCGCAGCCTGGAGCGCATCGCCGATCACGCCACAAACATGGCAGAAGACGTCATCTTCTGGTTACGCGGAGCGGATGTTCGTCACGGCCACATGCTTCGGACTCAATAGGATTGAGGGTGGAAATCAGGGAACTAGTTCACCCGCTGCAAGCGGGCAATCAGTTTTTGAGCCAGGTTCTCGCCGGAGTCGGACCATAAGAGGCGGCTGCTGATTCCGCAATTTTCCTGGATTGCGTTGGTCACTTCTACCAGCTTCTGAACGTTGCGTTTTATGTGCTCCGCGCCCACCCGGTCCAATTCAACCTCTTCCAGCAGAAACGGCGTGTCCAGGCCAAAATCGACTCGGACCTGCCCATTCTGCTCGTAAGCCCCGTCATCGAACTCCGGCCCGAACCCGACCACCCGTACGACTACCGGCTCCTGCTTCCAGGTGGGATCAAGCCCACCCACGGTTTCCGCTAACCACAGGTCCCACTTGAGCTCAAATTCATAAGCGAAGTCGTCATGCAATATCTGTGTGGCCTCAGCCACGGCTTGCTCAGGAGTGGATTCCTGTACCTCATCTTCTTCATAGATCCTCTGGTAGAAGGGCGCCTCGTTCCACGAAATCGGATAAGCAGCCGCAGCATGCACCCGCGGCGTGTGACCTGCTCCGCCAAACTGCTTTAATACCAAGACGATCGCCGGGGCGAGCGCTGGAAGGCGAAAATTTGGGAACCACAGACTCAAATACAACCGGTCAGCCATCCCCTCATCTTAAAGCTTTCCATCGCCGCCCTCCGGTCGATGAACGGGAGTGAGAAGATAAAAGTTATGGGTGTTCCGGATTTCCTCTGGAACTGGGCGGCATCGCGAACTCCACGCGCCATTTCCTACCGAGAGGCGCGGCGCCCGCTGCCTTCTCGAATGCAGCGCCTCTGGAGATCCGAGCGGAGATCCGAGTGACGCCGGCTAAGCTGCGCACCTGGATCCTGGTATTGGGTGGGGCCCTGATTGCCGCCATTGCGGTTTTCCTGGTCTATGGCCGCTGGCAGGGGCGGAGGCTGGGCCGTGATCTGCCGGATGGCTTAGGGACGACCATCCAGCAGTCCACCGAAGGGTTCACTCATTCCGAATCACGGGGCGGGCATACCATTTACACCCTGCACGCCTCCAAGGCGGTGCAGTTCAAGAGTGACGGGCATGCCGAGCTGCATGACGTGAGCATCACCCTCTATGGTGCGCAGGGAGCACCTGCCAACCGCATCTATGGCAGCAACTTTGATTGGGATCCGGTCCACGGCATCGCCCGGGCGATGGGTGAAGTCCAAATCGATTTGCAGGGATCCCCCAGTCCCGGCCCGAAGGCCGGCAAAGCTCCTGTAGAGGAAGGCGAAAGCAGGAATACGGTACATGTGAAGACATCGGGCCTGGTGTTCAACAAGCAGACAGGGCTCGCCAGCACCACGGAAAAGATCGAATTTCGGCTTGCCGATGCCGCGGGCAGCGCGACCGGCGCCAGTTTTGACTCGCAAACGGGAGTCATGATCCTGACCGCCGACGTGGCCTTCAATTCCAGCGTAGGGGGAAATCCGCTGACTGTTCGTGCCCACCATGCTCAGTTCGATCGCGCCAGCCGGTTACTCTATCTTCTTCAGGACGTAACCGACTACGCCGACAGCCACGCATCTTCGGATCAGGCGACAGTCTCCTTCCGTGCGGATGGATCCGCTTACCAGGTTCAGGCGGAGGGGCATGTGATCCTCACCGGCAGTGACGGGCAGCAGATCAACACCCGTATCGCGCATGTTGATCTGGGCCCGAAGAGCGAGCCGGAAAGGGCGACCCTGGATGGGGGTTTACTTTATGTGGCCAATAATGCAGCCCGGCTGCTTCACGGGTCTGCCTCATCGGGCACGTTGTTGTTGGGCCCTCAGCCAACCATCCGGCACGCGCAGCTGCGGGACGCAGTTTCCGTGGTCGATGAAGAAAAATTGCCGCCCGCCGATGCCGGTAAGAGTAAGGCAAATTCGCCGGAATCGACCACCCGCCAGCTGCAAGCCACGCAAGTCGACATTGACTTTACGCCCGGACCGGAGCGCCGGCCGCAGGCTGACCACATTCTTGCCGCAGGCGGCGCGCGGCTTAACGTACACAGCCTCTATGCCAAAACGCCGCCAGAGGACACCACCGTACAGGGCGATCAATTGTCCGCAACTCTGGTGGACGGGGAGGTTCTTTCCAGCCTGCGAGGGACCGGCAACACCAGCCTGGTCACCGTGAGCCCCACCGGGGTGACGCAGAGCAGCAAGGGCGACAACCTGCTGCTCACCTTTGCTCCGCCTCGTCCAGTTGCGAAATCCAAGGCGAAGGCGGGCGAAGGAAAGGCCTACACACCCACGCCGCAGCCGGCAGCGCAGTTGCAGTCTGCGGTCCAGCTGGGAAACGTAACTTTGGTTCAGCGGAGCGCGGCGAGCCCGGCGGGCCAAACTCCGGCGGTGACGACCGCCACGGCGCAGCGCGCATCGTATGACGCCGCCAGCCAGGTGGTGCAGCTGTCCGGCAGCCCGCGCATACAGGAAAGCAGTGGAGAGTTAAGCGCGGCGCTGATTGAAGTTGCGCGCACCACCGGGAATGCCGATGCAACCGGTGGTGTCAAGGCCACCTATCGCCAGGGAAATGGTCAACAGAATATAGTCTTTGCCGGACCGGACCCGGTGCATGTAGTCGCGGATCACGCACATCTTGATCACGCTACAGATCTGACCACTTTTTTCGGAAAGCCCAGTGAACCGGCTCGCCTGTGGCAGGGAAGCGATTCCGTTTCTGCGCCCGTGCTGGAACTCTCCCGCGCGCACGCGACGCTTTCCGCGCATGGTTTGGGTGGCGATGCCACGGGGGTGAACGCCGTCTTTACTGGTTCTCCGAGCCGTCCCCAAACACCCGTCAACTCCACCACCAATTTTCCCCGCGCCAACCCACCTGCGAAACCGGCTCAACCCTCAGTTGTCCGTTTGCAGAGCCGTACTCTCTTTTACGCCGAAAGCGAGCACAAAGCTGTTTTCGGCGGCGCGGTCGTCGCGCAGACGTCCACGGGCGTTCTGCGTGCGAATTTTATGGATGTCTATTTCAGCCCCCAGGCGGGGGCACAGCCGGCCGGCAAAACTTCCCAAGGCAGCCAGGTCTCCAGAATCGTTGCCCGGGGTGCGGTGGAACTGCAGCAGCCAGGCCGCAAGGGAACGGGCGAGGAGCTCGCGTACACCGCGGCGGATGGCAAGTTCATGCTCACGGGAAGCCGCGCCGCGCCGCCGCGCCTGACCGACCAGGTGCGCGGAACAGTAACCGGGAACGCGTTGATTTTCAATGACCGCGATGATAGCGTCGAAGTTAGCGGCGGTGCTTCCAAGGCAGTGACCCAGACTCGTGTTGCGAAATGAATGCAAAAGCTTAGCACAGACGAAATTGGCAAGTCTTATAAGGGTCGTCAGGTTGTTCGGGGTGTAAACCTTGAGGTTTGCCAAGGCGAAGTGGTTGGGTTGCTGGGTCCTAATGGCGCCGGCAAGACCACCAGCTTTTACATCATTGTTGGTCTGATCGCTCCCGATTCGGGACAAGTTTTTGTTGATGAAGTCGATATCACGCGGGTCCCTATGTACCTGCGGGCGCGACAGTATGGGATCAGCTATCTGCCCCAGGAGCCAAGCGTCTTTCGCAAGTTGACGGTGGAGGAGAACATTCTCGCCGTGCTCGAGGTGCAGTCTCTTTCGCTTGAGGTTCGACGCGCCCGAACGGAAAAACTGCTGGATCAGTTGAACTTGGGACATATTCGCAAGACCCGGGGCTACGCGCTTTCCGGTGGCGAGCGGCGCCGGGTGGAAATCGCCCGCTGTCTCTGCATCCAGCCTTCGTTCATCCTGCTGGATGAGCCATTTTCGGGCATCGATCCGATCGCGGTGCTCGATCTGCAGGAGATCATCTTCGACCTGAAAGCAAGTGGGATCGGGGTACTGATTACGGACCATAACGTCCGTGAAACGCTCTCCGTTACCGATCGGGCTTACATTATCAACGAAGGGCGTATCTTTCGTACCGGAACTCCAGAGCAGTTAGGCAAAGATCCTGAAGTCCGCCGGGTTTATCTGGGAGAGGGATTTTCGCTGAACTAACCGCCCTTCGAGGAAGGGCGTATGTGTGACCTTGGTCACGGCGTTGGCGACGCGGAAAAAGCCTTCAACGATAAAGGCTCAGAGAAGGTAAACTAAGGCCGCTAGCTGTTGATGCGGTGAAATGCCATGGCTCTTCTACAACCGAAGCTAAGCTTGAAGGTAGCGCAGCGTCAGATACTGACGCCTGGCCTGATGCAGATGGTCAGTGTGCTGGCCCTGAACAAGCTGGAGCTTAAAGAGCTCATCAACACCGAGATTGTCGAGAATCCGGTACTGGAAGAGTTGGAAGAGAATGTTCCCCTGATCGACGATGTCGCTCTCAAAGAGGCGGAGCGCGAGCGAAGCGTGGAAGAGATAGCGGCCCAGGCGGAGCGCGACAAGCGTGATCCGTTCGACGAGATAGATTTCGGTTCCTACTTTCAGGACTACCTCGATCCAGGCTTCCGCACGCCCAACGGTTTCGAGCAGACTGACAAGCCATCCTTCGAGAATTTCCTTTCCCAGCCCAGCACCCTCACCGATCACCTCTTTTGGCAACTGGGTTCGCTGAACCTTAGCAGCGATCTGCGAGCTGCCGCCGAATATGTAGTCGGTAACCTGGACGAGGACGGCTATCTGTTGGCCGGCGATGAGGAACTGTTAGCGGGATTTGTGCGTGAGTATGATCCCGCTTCCGCAGCCCCGCCCGGCGCCGCTTCCGAGCTGCTCGCGGAAGCAGTGCAGCTGGTGCAAAACCTCGATCCTGTGGGCGTGGCAACGCGAAGCTTACGCGAATGTCTGCTGGTGCAGATCGAGGCGCAACGGCGTGAGTTTCATCTCCAGCTGGGACGTCATCGTGCGGCGCAGGCCACTCCGCAGCCTGACTCCAATGGGACAGAGGGTGAGGCCGCCCACACATTGGGCGTCCATGAGGTCCGGTTGCAGGTGTTTTCGCTCGCCGCCCGCATTGTTGATCAGCACTTGTTGTTGTTGCAAAAGCGAGACTTGCGCGAGATGGCCAAGGTGTTGGGCGCGCAGGCTGACGCCATCCAGCACTCTATTGACTTCATTCGCAGCCTCGATCCCCGCCCCGGCCAGCGATTCAACCGCTCCGACGCCCGGCTGATTGAACCCGACGTGGCCTTCGTCAAGCGGGGTGCCGAGTTTGTCGTGGTAATGAACGAGGAAGATTTGCCCACCTTACGTCTCAACCATGGCTACCGCAAACTGTTGTCGCAGGAAGGTACAGAGAGGGACGTAAAGGAATACGTCAAAGAGCGATACCGCTCCGCGTTGCAACTGATGCGCAACATTGAGCAGCGCAAGAATACGATTTTACGAACCTGCGAGGCGATTGTCCGCCGCCAGGGCGACTTCCTGGAGCGGGGTGTCGACGCGCTGAAGCCAATGATGATTAAGGACGTTGCGGAAGAAATAGGTGTTCATCCGTCGACTGTCAGCCGAGCCGTCTCGAGCAAGTATGTGCACACATCGCAGGGCGTTTTTGAGCTTCGCTTCTTTTTCTCTGAGGGCGTCCACGGGCCGGAGGGAGGCAGCACCCCACTGATGCTGCTCAAGCGGAAGGTCAAGAAGCTAATCGATGAAGAGGATCCGCGGAAGCCTCTGACCGATGATCTGATTGCCAGCATGCTGGAGGCACAGGGCATTGACGTAACCCGCCGCACGGTGGCCAAATATCGCGAAGACTTGCGCATCCCCAGCACCCACCAACGGCGGGTGCGGGATTAAATCAGGCATTTTTACTCCTGGTCCAAATGAGAAACCTGAACTCAGCGCGGCCAATGAAAATGAACATTTCCCGTGCTGCATTTTGTGGCCAGCGTTACTCGTACAGCTTTTCTTGATGGAAATGCTGGGTGAACATGCCATGTTCGGTCTAACCTACAGATAGGAAACTGTTCCGCCGACGAAGGGCCGCATTTCGCCAAAACCTCCAACTCACAGCGATCGCAAATGCTATAGAATCGGGCATCTCAGGAGCTTCAGCATGCCGGTTGAATGCACGGGCAGGCAGGTGGCGATTACCAAGCCACTGCGTACACTAGCGGAAGAGGGAATCGAACGCATTGCCAGGATCCTAGGCAAGATCACCAGCGCCCACGTGGTTCTGACTGCAGAAAAATACCGGCAGATCGCCGAAGTTACGATCAAGACTCGCAACTGCACCCTGGTCGCCCTCTGCGAGTCCAGCGCCAGCATGGAGTCTGCTCTGCGCGACGCACTGGTGAAAGCCGAGAACCAGGCGACCAGGCATAAAGACAAACAGCGGACGCGCAAGCGTCAGCCAAAACAGGAAAAGCGACTGGAGGAGACGGGTGTCGCGCGCAGTGGTCGAGGCGGTGCTGCTGAGAGCAAAGCTGCCAACGGCAACGGCAACGGAACCGCCAACGGCAAGAGCCATGCGCAGCCGACCATTCCGGTTACGGTGCATTCCTTTCCGGCACGTGTGCCGATCGCGGAGCCGCACGTCGTTCGTTCTCTTGACTCGGTAGCGCTGCGGCCTATGACGCTTGAAGAGGCGGTCAAGGAGGCGGAATTTCGCGACCGGGACGTCTTTGTCTTTCGGGATAACGAAGGTAATGTGAAAGTTTTGCACCGCAAGCGCGATGGCAAGATGGAATTGATCGAAGCCCCTTGACAATTTGGCGTCGGCCCCGGCCATTCGACCGACCGAGGTGAACGACTTTTCAGGCAGCTCGAGAAGCTGCCCATTCGTGGGGAAACGATCCTTCAGCGGCCAAGGCTGAACTCGTTTCGACGCACTTTTGTGCGGTCTAAGGGCCGTACCCTTCAGAAAGCGAGTTTTTGCACAGCCTGTTTGTAGCTGCGAAACGTCTTCTCATTTGTCGCAAAAGCAGTGATCAATTATTCAGTGTCTCTTCACAAATCAGCAGGCCGGCGCATCAGAACCAGTGGTATCAGAGGCTTGCGGACTTTCAAGACCTAAGTAACTGCGACCTCGGAGTTTGCCGGTACTTCTTTCAGGGGATATTCCTGCTTGGAAAGCGACCTTGATACTCAACCCTGTGGGGGCTCTGGCCGCTGCTCGATTCATTATGAATTCTGAAGCTGATGTTTCCGTACTTACGGCCCAGCAAAGGTCTCTCCTTGAAGCCTTGCCGTGCTACGTCTTTGTGCAGCGGGGCGGCAATGTGGTCTACGCTAATCGTGGTGCGCGTGAGATTCTGCACCTGGAGGAAGGCGCGTCCCTGCCTGTCGACGATCTTTTTAGCGGGCAGTACCCCGGCTTTGTCTACGCCCATCCGGGGACGTCGTCGCGAAGGGCCGCGAATGTTTACGGTTCCGGCGGCCAGGCCTATTCCTCCGATTTCAACTGCCAGATGCGCACCCCGCTGGACTCTTCTGTGCCTGTCCGCGGAAGCTTCCGCATGCTCCGTGTAGAGCCTGAGCCAGAGTTGCTGATCGTCGCGTTGCCATCAAAACGTGAGACGGAAGACAACGTACGGCAGGACCGGGGGAACGGTGAGGAACACGGCTCGCCGTCGAACTTCCTGGAGCATTTATTAAATGCGGCTCCTGAAGCGATCATGATCACGCGGGGGTCGAAAATTCTGCACGTCAACCGCGAGTTCGAAGCTCTTTTTGGCTACAACGCCGACGAAGCGCTGGGGCAGAACACCTACGACATTCTCATTCCCGAAACCCGCCGCCATGAGTTCGATATCCTCGAGCACACCATGCAACTTCATGGCCGGGCTTCCATGGAGACGGTGCGTCAGCACAAGTCAGGCGAGCTCATCGATGTTTCTATCCTGGTGGCTCCGATCCACATGTCGGGGATCGAAATTGGCAATTTCGTAAGCTATCGCGACATCCGCGACAAGAAGCAATCCGACGCTCGCCTGCAGCACGATGCATTGCGCGATCCTCTGACCGGTCTGGCCAACCGGGCCTTGTTTCTCGATCGCCTGCAGCTCACCATGGCCCGGCAGCAACGGCGTTCGCAGCTGAATTTCGCGGTCATGTTTCTCGATCTGGACCGCTTCAAGGCGGTGAACGATAACCTGGGCCATGCCTGTGGCGACGATTTGCTGGTGCGCATGGCTGCCCGATTGCGAGCCTGCTTCCGGCCGGAAGATACAGTGGCACGCTTTGCCGGCGATGAATTTGCCATCTTGCTCGAAGATGTCACGAATATCTCGGACGTAACGAAAATCGCCGAGCGAGCCCAGCGCGACATTCGCCTGCCGATCGAGCTGAATGGCCACGAGGTTTTCATCTCTGCCAGTATCGGGATCGCCTTCGGAACTCTCGACCACACCAGTCCGGAGCAGATCCTGCGCGATGCGGATTTTGCCATGTATCAGGCCAAGTCCAACGGTCACGCGCGTCATGAGGTCTTTGACGGCTCCATGCACGTGCACGTGGCGGCACAGATGAGGAAGGAACAGGACCTCAAGACGGCCCTCGAAAACAAAGAGTTTGAAGTTTGGTATCAGCCGATCTATCGGCTGGCCACGGGCGAGATCGAGGGCTTCGAGGCGCTGCTGCGTTGGCGCCGTGCCGACGGAGAGTGGGTGCCGACGGCGGATTTTCTGCCGACGGCAGAGGAGACGGGACTCATTGTTCCCATCGGTCTGTTTGTGCTGGAACAAGCCTGTCGGCAACTAAGCCACTGGGCGGAGACCGTGCCTGGCGCAATGCCGAGTATCGATGTGAATTTGTCGTCGCGGCAGTTCCGGGATCCGAATTTATTGACATCTCTTGCGCTATTGCTGGCCAAGTGGAAGATCGCCCCGGGACAATTACGCCTCGAAGTCTCGGAGGCCGCCGTGAATCAGGATCCGGAGAGCGCCCTGGTGGTTTTTCAGGGCCTGGCTGATCTCAAGGTAAGCGCTGCGCTGGATAATTTCGGCGCTGGCCTGGCTTCCATGAACCACTTCATCCGCTTGCCGATTGACCTGGTAAAAGTCGATCGCCGCCTGATTGCTTACCTGCCGATTCCGGGCAAGCAGGCGGCAGTTCTGCAAACCATTTTCGATCTTGGACGCATGCTCGATGTGCGCATGCTGGCCGAGGGCATCGAGCGCAGGGAACAGCTGGAAGCATTGCTCAAATTCGGTTGCGATCTGGGCCAGGGGCATTTATTTTCAGCTCCGGTTTCGCAGGAAAAGGCAAAGGCGTTACTCGAGAACGGCCGTTGGCGCATTTAACCCAGGCTTGCTTGAATGCTACGATGGCCCCATGTCACGCAGACGCGAGCCCAAACCCCCTCCACCTAAAACCGTCAAGAAGGCGGCTGCAGTGGCGCCCGCGGTGGCTTCTGAGCTGGTGATCCTGACTGGCCTTTCCGGATCCGGCAAGGCTTCCGCGCTCAAGGCCTTTGAGGATTTGGGGTTTTACGCAGTCGACAACATGCCGCTGGAATTGATCCCTGCATTTGCCGACCTTGTACGGCAATCGGCGGAAATTAACCGTGCCGCCCTGGTCGTCGACGTGCGCGAGGGACAGCATCTCGATCGCTTTCCAGCCATCCTTCGCCAGGTAAGAAAGGTGCTATCGACCACGGTGGTCTTTCTCGACGCCTCCGACCCTTCCCTGGTGCGTCGATTTTCCGAAACCCGGCGCCCCCACCCGCTGGGTCGAACGGAAACCGTGGTGCGTGCCATCCACGCGGAGAGAAAGCTGCTCGATCCCATCCGCAATCTGGCCGACATAAGTGTCGATACGTCCAGCTACAACGTGCATGAATTGCGCGCCTACATCCTGCAGAAGTTTGAGCGCGGAGATACGGACAAGAACCTGCTGGTCTCGTCGATCAGTTTCGGCTACAAGAACGGCGTCCCACTCGAGGCCGATTTGGTCTTTGACGTCAGGTTCCTGCCCAATCCGCATTTCGTGCCTGAGTTCCGGGACCTGACCGGGCGCCATCCCAAGGTGGCGAAATACATCCGCGAATTTCCCCAGACGGGTGAGTTCCTGGACCGGATCACACAGCTGCTGCTCTTTCTGTTGCCGTATTACATCGAGGAAGGAAAGAGCTATCTTACGGTGGCCTTTGGCTGCACCGGCGGCCAGCATCGCTCAGTAATGATTGCCGAGGAAGTGCGCAAACGGCTGGCCAAGGAAGGCTACCGGGTCAAGGCCGTCCATCGGGATATGCCCCATTGAAGTGGTCCCATTGAACGTGATCAATCAGTCCCGCAGGGACGGCTGAGTTTAGCCCAGGACGCCAGTCCTGGGTAGGGATTTTGCGAGGACGAACAGTCCCGCAGGGACGGTTGAAATTACCCCATGGTGGCAATCCCGTGTGTCTATCCCATGCCCCAAAGTTCAGAAAACACAAAACTAAGCTTTGGCAACTTTCAGCCGTCCCTTTCGGGACTGGTTTTAGATCTGGCGGCTAACCCAGGACTGGCGTCCTGGGCTAAGCTCAGCCGTCCCTGCGGGACTGTCTTGGTTGATCTTTAGATCAGGGAACGCATCCGGATACGCGAACCATGGCCCCCGGCGATTACAATAGGGGGATGCGTTCTATGCAGCGCCGCGCCTCTGAGGTCTCCGCTTGAAGAGGGTGCTGCGCCTGTTGGGTTACGTCCAGCCATATTGGCTGCAGGCGTTTTCCTCAGTCATCCTTATGGCCGGCGTGGGGCTTCTGGATGCCTTCCGCCTCTTGCTGGTCGGTCCCATTTTCGACCGCGTGCTCAATCCCGATGCGCCTGACCGCACCATTTCCCTGCTCGGCCCTCGTTTCGGCATAAGCCTGCAACAAATTGTTCCCACGCATTTCCACAACGCGTGGGATATTGTCGCCTTCGCCCTGGTAGCTTCCACGCTCCTGAAGGGGATTTTCGATTATTGCGGAACCTACCTGGTGAACTATGCCGGGTTCGGCATGATCACGGATCTACGCGATGACCTTTACGACGCCATTCTGCGGCGCTCGGTGTCGTTTTTCCAGCAGAATGCCACCGGCACCATTGTTTCGACGCTGATCAACGATATCGAGCGGGTGCAGTTCGCCATGTCTTCGGTGTTGGCGGAATTTTTGCAGCAGTTCTTTACTTTGATCTTTACCGCCTGCGTGGTGGTTGCCTTGGGCGGAAAGCTGGCCTGGGTGCTGCTGCTGTTCGTCCCCGTGGTTCTGGCCTCAGCCCGCAGGATCGGCCGCCAGGTGCGGCAAACCACGCGCAAGGGACAGGACAAGCTGGCCGAGATCCAGAACATACTGCACGAGACCATCACCGGCAACCGTATCGTCAAAGCTTTCAATATGGAGTTTTGGGAAATGATGCGGTTCAAGCAGGCGGCCCGCCGCCTGCTCGACGCCAACCTTCGTTCGGTGCGCGCCCAGGCCATCAGTTCGCCGCTTATGGATACTATTGGTGCGGTGGCCATCGCCTTATTGCTTTGGATTGGCCGCAACAGCATCCGGACCCACGCGCTCACCGCCGGAACCTTCTTCGCTTTCATCATCGCGGTTTTCAAGCTATACGAGCCGGTGCGCAAGTTCGCTCTGTTCTATAACAACTTTCAACAGGCGCTGGGCGCATCCTCGGAGATTTTTCGCTTCATGGATACGCAGGATGAGGTGCAGGAGAAGGTTGGCGCCATCGCTATCAGGGAATTTCGCCGGGAGATCCGATTCGAAAATGTCTGCTTCGACTATCGCAATGAGGAAGGCGAACGGCAGGTGTTGCGAGAGATCAACCTGGTCGTCCCGCGGGGTGAAGTGGTGGCGTTGGTCGGTCCCAGCGGCGCCGGCAAGTCCACCCTGGTAAACCTGATCCCTCGCTTCTTTGACGTCACCGGAGGCCGCATCCGGATTGATGGACATGACCTGCGAGACGTGAGTCTGGCTTCTCTGCGTGCCCAGATCGGCAACGTAACCCAGGAGACGATCCTCTTCAACGACACGGTTCGCAATAACATCGCCTATGGCGAGGCCGGCATCCCTATGAGCCGGGTAATCGCCTCTGCCCAGGCGGCACTGGCCCACGATTTCATCGAGCGGCTTCCGGAAAAGTACGATACCGTGATCGGGGAAAAGGGTTTTCGCCTTTCGGGCGGCGAGCGGCAGCGCATCGCCATAGCCCGGGCGTTGCTCAAGGACGCGCCTATTCTCATTCTTGATGAAGCCACCTCAGCACTCGACTCGGAGAGCGAATCGCTGGTGCAGATCGCGCTTTCCAATCTCATTGCCGGGCGTACGGTCTTCGTTATCGCCCATCGTCTATCGACGGTCCGCCGCGCCTCGCGTATCGCCGTCATCGAAGATGGCCGTATCACCGCCATCGGCCCCCATGAGGAGTTGCTCCGCGTCTCTGCTACCTACCAGCGCCTCTACCAGTTGCAGTTTATGGATCCGGCGGAATTCCCCGGTAATGTGCTCCCTAAAGAAGTACTGGAACCGGCATTGAGCGCAGAGGTAGAGCCTTGAACGCTCCTGTTCATGCCGCCCCTGTCCATTCGATGACCGGCTTCGCCCGGGCCAGCGGCCGAATCAACGATCTTTTTACCTGGAATCTCTCTCTCAAGAGCGTGAACCACCGCTTTCTCGATTTGCACATGCGCCTGCCGGCCGGGGCCGAGCCGCTCGAAATGCGTCTACGCCGGCTGCTCAAGGAAAAGGTTTTGCGCGGCCACCTGGAAGTCACCTTGACGGTCGATCGTGGGCTTCGCCCCAGCGCTCAGTTCGATCCTCAACTGCTGCAGGGCTATATTTCCGCCTTTCGCGCCGCCGCGACGGAAAGCGGCCTCGATCAGCAGCCAGACCTGAATGTCATCTTCCGCCTGCCCGGGGTGTTGACCGGGGAAATGCGTTTCAGCGAAGACGAGGTGCGGGCTCTGGAGGAAGATGTTGCGGCGCAAATCGGCCCACTGGTAGATGCGTTGAATCGCATGCGAGCCCAGGAGGGTACAGCGCTGGCCCTGGATCTGGGCGTCACGATGGACCGCCTCGACCTCTCCGTATGCCAGGTCGCGCAAATGCGGCAGGAGGTGCAGAAGGCCTACTTTGAACGGATTAGCCAGCGTATCGCCGCCCTGCTCAACGGCAATGGGGGCATCGACCGCGATCGAGTGCTGCAGGAAGCAGCCATGCTCGCGGAGCGCAGCGACGTGGAGGAAGAGGTCACCCGGCTGCGCACTCACATCCAGCATTTTCATTCGCTTCTTCAGGCGGGAGGTGAGATGGGGAAGAAGCTTGATTTTCTGCTGCAGGAGATGAACCGCGAGGCCAACACGCTGTTGTCGAAGACCGGCGGAGTGAGCGGAAACGGGCAGCGAATTACTGATTTGGGCCTAGGAATGAAATCGGAGATCGAAAAAGCCCGCGAACAGGTGCAGAATCTTGAATAACACTTGTGCGGGACTGCGCTGGTAGCGGACCACTGTATCATCAGGACAACACCTTGGCAGGAATTCTGTTCATCATCTCGGCACCCTCCGGCTCTGGCAAATCGACTCTGGTGAACCGGCTGCGTTCGCTGGTGACCGATCTGGACTTTTCCGTCTCCTATACCACCCGCGCCCCGCGTCCTTCTGAAGAACGGGACCGCGAATATCACTACATCTCTCGGGCCAAGTTTAGGCAGATGGTAGACCGGGGTGAATTTTTGGAGTGGGCTGAGGTCTTCGATAACTACTACGGTACCGCCTGTCGCTCACTCACCGACGCTCAAGCGGCGGGCAAAGACCTGCTGCTGGATATCGACGTTCAGGGGGCCGCCCAGGTGCGGGAGAAGATGCCGGACGCGGTGAGCATTTTTCTTCTTGCGCCCAACCCGGATATCCTGGCTGCGCGCCTGCGCGAACGCAGCCGCAAGGAAGGGAGCCTACTGGAGGAAGAAATCTCCCGCAGGTTGGCCAAGGCCAGAGGTGAAATCGAGAACTACCGGCAGTATCGCTACATTCTGGTTAACGATATTCTTGAAGACGCGGTGAAAGCTTT
This sequence comes from uncultured Acidobacteriaceae bacterium, assembly GCA_963717225.1. Classification (GTDB taxonomy): domain Bacteria; phylum Acidobacteriota; class Terriglobia; order Terriglobales; family Acidobacteriaceae; genus PALSA-350. The sequence goes on from CAVQWB010000051.1 coordinate 368,641, forward strand.
GACCGCGATTGTGATCACGGAAAGGGCCAGGCGTGATGGAACGCCACCAGACCCTGAGACTGCGCGCATGATGCAGCTCGCCGATAAGTGTCGCCAGGCGAACGCCACCGATCGTGTCTACCCAGTGCTTTCCTCGTTCGGCCTGCTCGACATGCACGCCACTCGCGCCTGAAAGTCCGGCGACAAACTTTGGACAGGAGGCAAAAAATGACGCCAGAACATGGATTTGACAGCAATTTTCGCTACGTGGTCATGGCAGCCCGTCGCGCCCGGCAACTCCAGAACGGCTCCCAGCCGTTGATCGATTCCCATTCCAACAAGGCCTGCCGCGTAGCCCAGGAAGAGATTGCCGCGGGAAAGGTCAAGGCGGCGGCTCAGCCCAGGGCAGAGGTTGTAGACGAGGTTATTCTGGACCCCGAGACTCCAGAAGACAGAGAGCCTTAACATCGTACAATCATCGTTATGAAGGTCACGGTCGGCGTTTCTGGAGGCATTGCTGCGTACAAGGCGGCAGAGTTGGTGCGAGCCTTACAGCGCCAGGCACTGGATGTTCATGTGGTGATGACGGAAGCGGCCCAGAGGTTTATCACCCCGCTGACCTTTGCCTCACTTACCGGCCACAAGGTAATTACCGGATTGTGGCCCTCCTCGCCCGGGGAGGGTGATCTCGACTCCTCCATCGAGCACATTGGTGAAGCGCAGACTACGGAGGCCCTGGTAGTGGCGCCGGCGACCGCAAATGTTTTGGCAAAGTTCGCCCATGGGTTGGCCGATGACTTTCTCACTACCCTGTTTCTCGCCACCCATGCCCCCGTCATCGTGGCTCCGGCGATGAACGTCAACATGTGGGAGCATCCGGCCACACGGGCAAACATCGAGATTCTGGAAGGCCGCGGAGTCAGGATTGTGCCCCCTGACAAAGGCGCGCTTGCCTGTGGCATGATCGGCAGCGGCCGGCTAGCCGAGCCGGAGGCCATTGTGGAGGCAGTGCTGGCTCAACTCAATGGCCGCAACGATCTGGCCGGCGAGACGGTTCTGGTGACCGCCGCGGGGACGCGCGAAGCGATCGATCCAGTTCGTTTTTTGGGCAATCGCTCCAGCGGAAAAATGGGCTACGCCGTGGCCGAGGAGGCGCAGCGCCGGGGGGCGCGGGTGGTGTTGGTGAGCGGCCCTACGGCTCTCCGTCCGCCTGCCAACTGCGAGCTGGTTTCTGTGGTCAGTGCGGAAGATATGCGCCGCGCCGTTCTTGGCCGCCTCGATCAGGCCACGATCGTCATCAAAGCCGCCGCGGTCGCCGACTATCGCCCGCGGGTCTTGGCCGGACAGAAGATGAAGCGGAGTGGTCCTATCACCATCGAGTTTGAGCCGACAGAAGACATTCTGCGTGAAGTGGTGGTTTCCAAACGGCCGGGTACGCTGGTGATCGGCTTTGCCGCCGAAACAGAAAACCTCATCGAGCACGGCCGCGACAAGCTCCTGCGTAAGGGAGCCGACGCCATCGTATTGAATGACGTCTCCCGCCCCGGGATCGGCTTTGATTCCGATCGCAACGCAGCTACTTTTCTCACTCCGAAGACCGCCATTGAACTGCCGGAGATGACCAAGCACGAGTTGGCGGGTCGCATCCTTGACGAAGTGATCGCACTACGACGCCCAGCCTCGGTTGTCGCCGAAACCGGTTTGGTGTCGAGCAACTCCAAGCTGCAGGATTAGAGCAGGTCAAAAGCTCATCGCTTAGCCAACGACGGGTGCCCCACATCTCGCTCGTTTTTCGCGAGATGTGGGATACCACTGCTCTGGACTGACAGTTTTTCGGATTAGAAAATCCCAGGTGAAGATTTGTGGTATCCCACATCTCGCGAAAAACGAGCGAGATGTGGGGCACCCAGCACTTCTTGCGCGGAGAGATCTCTCAATCGGACCTCTTTCCCCATGTAAGCTATAGAAATCCGGTTCAGCAAATGTCGTTCGATTCCCAATTGCAACAGGCCATCGCCGCGCATATGCAGTACTTGCGTGATCTTGGTATCTTCGATTTTTATCGGCGCGACACGGATATCGCCACCGAGCCCATCGCACAGGAGCCTGACATTCCCCTACGTAAGCCCGCCCCATTGCAGCCGCCTGTCGGGTCATTTGTTGCCCCGCCAAGTCGTGCCGAAGCGCTGCGCGCGATCCAGTTTGAAATCGGCGACTGCACTCGTTGCGCGCTCAGTCGCGGCCGGAACAAGATCGTCTTCGGTGACGGCGATCCCAACGCGCGTCTCATGTTTGTGGGTGAGGGACCCGGAGCGGACGAAGATGCGCAGGGGCTGCCATTCGTCGGGCGTGCCGGCCAGCTGCTCAACAACATGATCGCCGCCACCGGACTCAAGCGAGAGCAGGTCTACATCGCCAACATCGTAAAGTGCAGACCACCCCAGAACCGGGTACCGGAGCCGGAGGAGGCCAATACCTGCTCCCCCTTTCTTTTCCAGCAGATTGACGTGGTGCGGCCGGAGGTCGTCGTGGCCCTGGGTTCGACCGCCGCGACCTACCTGCTTGGCGTCAAGTCTTCGCTCAGCGGCCTGCGCGGACGTGTGCACAACTGCCGGAATACCAAGTTGATTGTTACCTATCACCCGGCCTATTTGCTGCGTGATCCGCGACAGAAAAAAGAAGCATGGCAAGATTTGAAGCTAGCCATGGCCGAGTTGGGATTGTCCGTTCCCTCCCGCTGATGGCAATGTTTTGTGACGTTGTGTTGCCGGTACCGCTCGACCGGGCCTTTACCTACAAGATCAAGGACGAGAGTGACCCACCCGTCGGCGGCCGGGTCGTGGTGCCCTTCCGCAATGAGAAGTTGATTGGGGTCGTTACTCGCGTACACGATGAAGCTCCTCCGGTCGAAGCCCGCCTGATCGAAGCGGTGCTTGATCAGGAGCCCATCCTCAGTGCCGAATTGATGGAGCTGGCAGCGTGGATTGCGCAATACTACCTGGCGCCGCTAGGTGAAGTGTTGCGCAGCATGCTTCCGCTCATGGCCGAGGTGCGCCGCTCGACCAGTTATCGCATCAGTGAGACCGGCCAGGCCATCCTTTTTGAAGGCGCCCAACAGGGTTCTTCGCGTCGCTCGCGCCGCACTCCGGACGAACAGAACATCGAGTACACAGTGTTGGACTATCTTTCCGACGGGCAGCCGGCAAAGAGCGCAACTTTGCGCCATGCCACGGGCGCGACGGCAGAACTGCTGACCAATATGCTGCGCAAGAAGTGGCTGCTGCGTGAAACCGAAGCCGCGCCTCGCGATGCGCGCCGCCTGCTGCGACATGCGGTGCTGGTGGCCGATGCACGCCCACCGAAACTAAATGAAAATCAGCTGGCAATTCTTGCCGAGCTCGCGGGTGCGGGTGGGGCTTTGCCGGTCCCTGCCTTGCGCCGGCTCGACCTTCCCGCGACCACATTGCAAACCCTGGTAAAGCGGGGTTTGGTGACCATCGAAGAGCGGCCCGCTGCATTTCATCTTTCCGCTGCCGCCGGGCCGGCGATACCGTATGCTCTCAACCATGCCCAGCAAGCTGCACTGGCGCATGTGGTGGCCACGCTCGATGGGGAACGCTTCGGCGCCTGCCTGTTGCACGGCGTGACCGGTTCAGGCAAGACGGCAGTGTATCTGGCCGCTATGGAGCACGCGCGGCTCGCTGGCCGCTCGGCCATTCTCCTGGTACCGGAGATCGGTCTCACCCCCGCCATGGCCGGCCAGCTCCATTCCTCCTTTGGCGCCAGCGTGGCCCTGCTACATTCTGCGCTCACGCCGGACGAACGTGCCGAGCAGTGGTATCGGATCCGGCGAGGGGAAGCGCGGATCGTAGTCGGCACCCGTTCGGCCATCTTTGCCCCCGCGGTGAACCTCGGTCTTATCATCGTCGACGAGGAGCATGACTCTTCTTATAAGCAGGAGGAGATCCCCCGGTACCACGCCCGCGATGTCGCCGTCATGCGGGCCAAGATCAGTGGGGCTACCGTCGTTCTGGGTTCAGCCACTCCGTCGCTCGAATCGTGGCGTAATGCGGAGACAGGAAAATACGGCTTGATCGAGATGAAGGAGCGAGTCAACCAACGGCCATTGCCGGTGGTGGACCTGGTCGATATGCGCCTGGAGTTCCAGGAGACGGGGAAGGAAAGCATCTTTTCCCGTGTTCTGCTGGAGCGGGCAAAGGCCGCTATCGATCGTGGCGAGCAGGCCATTATCCTGCTCAACCGGCGCGGATATTCCTTTGCCGTACTATGCCGCGCCTGCGGCGAAAAGCTGCAATGCGAGAATTGCGCCATCGCACTCACCCATCACAAGCCCATCATCCCGGGAGAGGCGGTGGCGAGCCCGTCGGGCCAGCGGCTAAAATGTCACTATTGTGGATACGTTAAGACGGTGCCCAAACGATGTCCCAAATGCGAGAGCGAGCACTTGTTTTACCTGGGAGCCGGATCGCAGCAAGGCGAAGAGCGTCTGCAGGAACTGTTTCCCCACGCCCGCATCGGCCGCATGGACCGCGACACTATCCGCAACCGGTTTGACATGGAGCACTTGCTTACCCGGTTGCACAGCGGCGAGATCAACTTGCTTGTGGGTACGCAGATGATCGCCAAGGGCCACGATATTCACGGCGTCACTTTCGTGGGAGTCGTGGGCGCCGACCATGCTCTCGGCCTGCCGGACTTCCGCGCCGCTGAACGTGTCTTCCAACTGCTCACCCAGGTCTCTGGCCGCGCCGGGCGCGGAGATCTACCCGGCAACGTCCTGGTCCAAAGCTACTACCCGGAACATTACGCTATCCAATGCGCCGCCGAGCATGACTTCCGGGCTTTTGTGAAAAAGGAGATGCAATATCGCAAGTGGATGCATTACCCGCCTCACGCCACCTTGGCCAACATCATCATCCAGAGCCAGCGGTTGGAGGAGGCCGCCGCTTGGGCCACGAGCCTGGGCAATTGTTTCGCCACCATGCCGCTCGAGCATGTCCGCGTGCTGGGGCCTGCGAGCGCGCCCATCGTGCGCATCAAGCGTATCTATCGCTTTCACCTTCTGCTTAAGTCAGAGAAGCGTCAGGCCCTGGCCCGGACGCTGCGAGCCGGCTTGGCGCAGGCCGAGGCGCTGGGTATTCCGCGCCGCAATCTAATCGTCGATGTGGACGCCGTGAACCTCATGTAATCCGCCCGAGCCCGAATGAAAACGGGAGAAAAGGTAAATGACCTCTGCTGTGTTCTCCCACATTCTCTTATCGCTGATTGTCGCAGTCAGCATTCTGCTGATGCTGATTCGTCCGCGGAATATTCCGGAGGTCTACTTTCCCGGCGGCGGCGCGATCCTGCTGATCGTTCTCCGTCTCGTCCCGCCCAAGCTGGCAGGAATGGCGGTCGCAGAAGGATCCGATGTCTATCTCTTTCTTATCGGCATGATGCTCCTGTCGGAACTCGCCCGCGAGTACGGTGTCTTCGAGTGGCTTTCTTCCGCGGCACTCAAAGGAGCGGACGGTTCTTGCGTCCGTCTCTTCACCCTGGTCTACGGCGTTGGCACGCTGGTCACAATCTTCATGTCCAATGACGCAACTGCCGTTGTTCTCACTCCTGCGATTCTCGCCGCGATACGCAAAGCCAAAGTGGCGCCATTACCGTACCTATTCGCCTGCGCGATGGTCGCCAATGCCGCCTCCTTCGTGCTGCCGATTTCCAATCCCGCAAACCTCGTCGTCTTTCATCGGCAAATGCCCCCGTTAGGGGACTGGCTGTTGTCGTTCGGCCTTCCGTCTATGCTTTCGATTGCGGCCACCTACGTGGTCCTGCGCTTTGTCTTTCGGCGGGAACTTGCTGCGAACACCGGAGAGGGCGCTGCGGCTCGGCCGCTTTCGACGAATGGAAAGATTGTCCTCGGGGGCATCGCCGTTGTGGTGGCTGTGCTGCTGACCGCTTCCGCTTTCGATCGGAATCTAGGGCTGCCCACGTGCCTCGCGGCGATCGCGATCACGGTCGCCGTCTGTATCAAGGCACGTACCAGTCCCTGGAGTCTGGTGAAGGAGATCAGTTGGGGAACCATTGCCCTGGTCGCCGCCCTTTTCATCATGGTCGACGCGGTGCAGAGCATTGGAGCTCTCAAGCTAACGCAGTCGGCCCTTCAGGCGGTGCAAAGGCTTGCTCCGGCTCCCGCCGCCCTGGTGACAGGCTTCGTCGTCGGTATTGCCAACAACATCGTCAACAATCTTCCGCTGGGTCTACTCGCCGGCGGAGCATTGCAAGCGGAGCATGCGACGGGATTGATTGCCAACACCGTCTTGATTGGTGTCGATCTGGGCCCGAATCTCTCTATCACCGGTTCGCTGGCCACCATTCTGTGGCTGATCGCTTTGCGCAAAGAGAAGCTGAAGGTGAGCGTTTGGGACTTTCTCAAGGTAGGAGCCATCGCCATGCCGGTCGCGCTGTTGGCCTCCATTGCTGCGCAAATTCTGATGCAGGTGCTACTCCAAGATGCCCGGGCTGGCCGATGAAGCATCGTTTTAAGGTCTTTCCGGCTGCGCGGGAAAGATCCCAAAACAGGGCTTGATGGGTTAGGAGCGCTCTTCAGCGAAACATGTCGATCACGCTGGTGCCCACAAACGGAGCCGGCAGGAACGTAAGCACCAAAATGGCGAGCGCCAGCCAGCAGAGGTAGCGATGGTTGTAGGGCATCAGCGGAAAATACGGAACGTGGGGATGGCGCATGGCAGGTAGAAGCAGGATCACTCCCCACAGCACCCATCCGGTCCACAGCGTGACCCCCATTACCAGCAGGACGACGGGTACAACAAACGTCAACCGCCGATGCCATCGCGACGAAACAGAGTAGAGAATATGACCGCCATCCAATTGCCCCGCAGGGATGAGGTTGAGCGAAGTGACAAACAGACCCACCCAGCTGGCTATCAGTATGGGGTGGGGCAGCAGGTTGTCCATCGCGGGTACCCATGGAAACCAGCCCCGGAGTACCCGGTCCAGCAGCGTGATGGTCAATGGCCAGTGAAACTGGACCAGCGCTGGAGGCGATCCGGGGACGGTCTGCCGGGAAAGGAGGATGCCGAGGATGGTGGTGGGAAGCGCAACCAGGTATCCGGCAATCGGCCCTGCGATGCCAACCTCGATCAGCGCCCGGCGGGAGGGAATACGAGAACGAATCCGGATCACGGCTCCGGCGGTCCCGCTCAAGGTGGGAGCCGGTAAGACGTACGGCCAGGACGCGCGGATTCCGTGGTGACGGCAGAAGAAATAGTGTCCCGCCTCGTGGGCCAGAAGAATGCCCAGCAAAGCCAGGGAGAAGGACCAGCCATTGACCAGCGCCGAGGGATGCTTCCAGATCCAGTGCAGAGGGAAAAGATCCCCCTCGTTGACCAGTGGCGGCTGGCCGAGACGAAAATTCTGCATGAGCAGGGCACCCGTGCTCGCCGTGGTGAAGATGCTCACCACCAGCAGGCAGAGCGGCACCCAGGCAATGGTGCGCGGCGCCCTTTGAAGAAGATCAGAGTGGGCCGCGGGGCTAGGGAAGAGCGGAGGATCCGCGCTCGGCATTTCTACTTCTGTCAAGGGATCGGCTAAGAATCCAGCAGGTGAAGTTCCTTGCCCGGCTTGAAGCGAACAGCCTTGCCTGGAGTGATGGTGACTTCCGCTCCGGTCCGCGGATTGCGGCCGATCCCCGTCTTGCGCGGGCGGACGTTGAATACACCAAAGCCGCGCAGCTCAATCCGGTCGCCCGAAGCCAGCGCTTTTTTCAAACTTTCAAAAACCGTATCGACAGCCGCTTCCGCTTTGTTCCGCGGTAGTCCGGTCTTGGCGATGACTTGATGGATGATGTCCTGTTTAATCAATGCCTTTACCCCGAGGGATGAATAGGTAACAGCAATGGCCGGAGCTACGTCCTCATCGTATAGCGTGTTTAGAGTATGGTCCAGCGGCTTCAGTGAATGAAGATTGTCAAGGAACCCGGCCTCCCGTAAGATGCAGTTTCCAGCAGAAGGTTTATTTACCCCGCACTACCGTGCCTGGTTCCACCGGGCCGGTTTTCTCCAAGGAGTTGCATGTCTATTCAGTCCGACCGGTGGATTCGCGAGCAGTCGCAAAAAGGGATGATTGTTCCTTTCAGCGAAAAGCAGGTGCGGGAAGGGGTCATTTCCTACGGTCTCTCCTCCTACGGCTACGATCTTCGCGTTTCCGATGAGTTCAAGATCTTTACCAACGTGAACAGCGCCGTCATCGACCCCAAAGACTTCGACGAGCGGTCTTTCGTCACAGTCACTGCCGCCTCGGTCCTTATTCCGCCGAATTCCTTTGCGCTAGCCAGGTCAGTTGAATATTTTAAGATTCCGCGCGACGTACTCACGATCTGTGTGGGTAAATCGACCTACGCCCGATGCGGCATCATCGTCAACGTCACCCCCTTCGAGCCTGAATGGGAAGGCTATGTGACTCTCGAGATCTCCAACACAACGCCCTTGCCGGCCCGGGTCTATGCCAACGAGGGCCTCTGCCAGATACTTTTCTTCCGTTCCGACGAGCCATGCGAAATCAGCTACGCGGATCGCAAGGGTAAATACCAAAAGCAACAGGGTATTGTGCTTCCGAAACTGTGATGGCAGAGCCGACGATGTCCCCTACACGCTTGCGGGTGGCCCTGCTCGAGCCCGAGCCCATCCGCGTGGAGGGTTTTGTCACGGTCTTTCAGGACCATCCCCGCATAGAATTTGTGGTTTTTGAGCTCTCGGATTTCCTGGCTGACCAGGAATTCAAGCTGGCCCTGATTGGCCTTCACGGAGACAAGCTTCCACTGCCGCTGGTCGGCACGATCCACGGGTTACGGCCCGATGTCCGGCTGATCGTGATGGGCCCGAATGCGGATGACGAGGTGATACTGCAGGCGATCACCTCCGGGGCCAAGGCATATCTCGAAGCCAACGCTACCCCCGAACAGGTCGAACAGGCGATCGTGATTGTGAGCCAGGGGTCTATTTGGGCGCCGCGAAGAGTTTTGTCGATTTTCGTGGATCGCGCGACCAAACCTTCAAGATCTGCGGTCCCAGTCCCAACTCACTTCACAGGTCGCGAAACCGAGGTACTCAAGCTCCTGGTCGCCGCCCGCTCCAATCGCGAGATCGCCCGGACCCTGGGCATCGAAGAAAGAACCGTAAAAGCGCACGTGGCCAAGCTCATGCGCAAGGTGGGTGTGGAGAACCGGATCGCCCTCTCCATTTACGCGGTGACCAACTCGATTGTCACTCCAAACCCTGATTAACCCCCCTGCGGGCGACGTATGCCATTTAATTTGAAGCGAATAGGGGACGGTACTTTAGTACATGGTACCTTGGTGACATTGCTTGGTTACCCCTCATGATCGAAAGTTACTTTAGAAACAACGCAGATCTGGGGACGGGGCTTCTGATGGCGCAGTTTGCAATCACCAGCCCCCATTTTTTTGCCATTCGGCGGCATCCCCTCGGCGCCTTAACCTCCTTTATTTTCCCAACTGATCGCAAAATTGCTGCATCCTAGGGACTGCGCCCGCCTTTTTGAAAAGTGGGTTCTCAGTGGCTTTCTAGAAAGCTGCGTCAACATCAGCGAATTTCGGTACTGTGGGGAGAACTGTCCCACCTGGAGATTTGAAAGAACATGAAACAGTTTTTTGCCATACTTTGTGTAGTTGGAATTTCCTTTACTACATTGTCTGCCTATGCAGCGGACGATAAAGCAACGATCGATGCACGCATCGAGAGCGCGAAAGACGTTCTGGACGCGATTATGGCGACTCCAGACAAATCAATTCCCAACCAGATCATGTCTCAGGCCACTTGCGTGGGCGTAGTTCCCAGTGTGAAGAAAGGCGCCTTCCTGGTCGGCGCGGAATACGGTCAAGGCGTCGTTACCTGTCGCACCGGGCACGGTTGGAGCGCCCCTGCCTTTATCAGGATCGCGGGCGGCAGCTTCGGTTTTCAGATTGGCGGGCAGGCCACCGACCTGGTGTTGGTAGCGGTCAACGACAAGGGATTTCAGGATCTGTTGAAGAGCAAGTTCAAAATCGGCGGCGATGCCTCGGCCGCAGCGGGTCCGGTAGGCCGCGACTCCCAGGCGGCGACGGATTGGAAGCTTAACGCTGAGCTGCTTACCTATTCGCGCGCCAAGGGATTATTTGCCGGCGTCGACCTCACGGGAGCTGTGGTGGATGAGAACGTGGACGCCACGCGCACGTTTTACGGTGTGGCCCATCCGAGCGCACAGATCCTGAAGGGTGAAGTTGCCACCCCGCCGGACGCGCGGCCATTCGTACGCACGGTGGCAAAATACTTCTCCGAAGTGCAAAAGTAGCCCGAGCGAGCTTCCGCGCTTCCTCTCCCTCGACACCAGAACTGCCCGGCGATCCTTCTGCCGGGCAGTTTTTTTGCGCACCCGTAAACGATTTAGACTGAGGAAGCTAAACCCACCTAAAACCGGGGCAAAAGCTGTGGAAGCAGATGCGGAGACGACTGGAGTTCGTGCTGGTGTGGACCGCGGTGAAGCTTTTGAGCTTGCCACCGAGGAGGGTCGCGAGGGGCGTCGGCGCCCTGATCGGCCGTATCGCCTTGTTGCTCACCCCGCGTTTGACCCGCGTCGGCGATCTTAATCTTCGTCTGGCCTTCCCTCAGAAGAGCCCCGCCGAACGGCGACAGATTCTGCGAAAGCTCTACCGTAATCTAGGCTGGCTGCTGGCCGAGTTTTGCCAGATGCCGCGTTATACCCAGGAGATGACGCGGAGCTTTATCCGTTATGACGGGCTGGACCATTACCTGGCGGCTCGCGATGAGGGCAAAGGAGTCCTCATTCTGACCGGGCATCTGGGTGCCTGGGAGTTGTCCAGTTTCTATCACTCACTCATGGGTTACCCCATGAGCATCGTAATCCGCCGCCTGGACAATCCGTTGGTCGACAACCTGGTCAATCACATTCGCTGCCTGCATGGCAATCAAGTGCTGCATAAGGACGACTTTGCCCGCGGTCTGCTGGCCTCCATGCGACGGGGTGAGACGGTGGGCATTTTGATGGACACAAACATGACCCCTCCCCAGGGGTCGTTCGTGGATTTCTTTGGCCACTCCGCTTGTACCGGATCTGGTCTGGCGCGTGTCGCTATGAAGACCGGAGCCCGGGTGCTGCCCGGGTTTTTGCTCTGGGATGAAACAGCCGGGCAATACATCCTCCGCTTCGGCGCCCCCCTTCCCCTGGCAGCCAGCGGGGATGTGGAGGCGGATGCCCTCGCCAACACCGCCTTGTTCACCGAGGTGATCGAGGATTACATCCGGCAATATCCCGATCAGTGGCTTTGGGTGCATCGCCGCTGGAAGACCCGCCCACAGGGCGAAGCTGCCATCTACACTTGACCCATGCCCATCACTCTCAGTCAATTGGCTGAACGGCTCGGTGCGGAAGTAGATGGTCTCCAGCTCGACGCCATGGTCACCGGGGTATCCAGCATCGCGGGCGCACGTCCAGGATGCCTGGTGTTTGCAGAGGACGAGGCCTCTTTCGCTGCCGCGCTTGCCTCCAGTGCGGTCGCAGTCATGGCCGGACCACAGATGGCCATCGCTGGCGCCAGTAAGCCGATTTTACGAACTCTGCAACCCCGGCTGGCGTTTGCTCGCGCCGCCGTCCTGCTGCGTGGCCCGCATCCCCCGCCGTCCATTCACCCAATGGCCTCGCTAGCGCCTGGGGTGCAAATCGACCCCAGTGTTTCGATCGGCGCCCACGCGTCGATCGACGAGGGAGCCAGCATCGGCGCAGGAACCATCATCGGCAGTGGAGCCGTGGTGGGCGCCGGGGTCCGCATTGGCAGCAACTGCCATATCTACCCTCGAGTGGTGATCTATCCAGGCGGCACGCTTGGCGATCGCGTGGTCGTCCATGCCGGGGCAGTTTTGGGCGCAGACGGCTTCGGTTATGTCCGCGATCGAACCAACGGGGAGTACATCCAGTTTCCTCAGCAGGGAACGTTGGTCATTGAGGATGACGTTGAGATAGGAGCTAACACCACCATTGACCGCGGCGCTCTTGAGGAAACTCGGATCGCCCGCGGGACCAAGCTCGACAATCTCATTCATATCGGCCACAACTGCAGCATTGGACGCAATGTCGTCATTGCGGCACAGACCGGCATCTCAGGTTCGAGTGCGGTGGGTGAGGGCGCAATCCTGGGCGGTCAGGTTGGTATGGGTGATCATGCCGTGGTGGGTCCGGGGGTCATCCTCGGCGGTCAGGCTGGGATTCTGCCCAAGAAAAAGCTGCTGGGACCGGGAATTGTCTTTTGGGGAACACCGGCCAAGCCGGTGAGGCGATATCTCAAGGAACTGGCATTGCTGGCGCGGCTGAAAAAGGAAGAATAAATGGCCATTGTGGTGGTGGGTGGGCACTCCCGTAGCGTCGGCAAGACATCCGTGGTCGCTAGTCTGATCGCGCGGCTGCCGGAGCGAAACTGGACGGCCTGTAAGATCACCCAGTTCGGTCATGGATTCTGTAGTGCTAATGGCGAGCCCTGCGACTGTCAGACGGACGAGCACACCATTGCCATCAGCGCGGAACGGGATCCTAATACCGGGACCGACAGCGCCCGATTCCTGGCCGCCGGGGCCAGGAGATCGTTGTGGGTACGCACCCGCATGGGCAGTTTGGCTGACGCCATGCCACGCATTCGCAAGGAGATTGAAGCGGCTGAGAACATCATTTTCGAGTCCAACAGCCTGCTGCAGTTTCTCCGTCCTGACCTGTATCTGACCGTTCTGGACCATGCCACAGCTGACTTTAAAGACTCAGCACGGCTGTATCTCGATCGCGCCGACGCTGTGCTTCTCCGTGCTTCGGGCCAGCAGCTTACACCGCAATGGAATCAGGTTTCCCTACGCCTGATCGCCGGGAAACCAAGCTTCTTAATCACGCCACCCGATTTGATCGGGGACGATCTGGTCGCTTTCGTGGACCAGAGGCTCGCTCCAAGGGCTTCATCTTGAAACTGAATCGCGGGTGCCCCACATCTCGCTCGTTTTTCGCGAGATGTGGGATACCACGAACCTCGACGTTCTTTGCCGATTGTGGGGAAAACCAATCGGTGTAGCGCAGTGGTATCCCACATCTCGCAAAAAACGAGCGAGATGTGGGGCACCCGTCACTCGTTACGAATAGAGATCTAACTACCGGCAGCGATTCGTTTACCCAGGGGTCTGTGAGAAATGCGGGCTATTTTCAGGTCGTCCCTTGCGGGACTGGATTCTTTGGGTCCCCTGCCCGACCGCTTACTACTTCAATGGAAAAGGCTCAGCCTTGATCGAGCCGTCGCGCTGCTTGAGCAAAATTTGTACTTTGCTTTCGGCACTATCCAATTCTTGTTTGCATTGCGCCGAGAGGCGCATGCCTTCTTCAAACATTTTTATCGAGTCTTCAAGCGGCAAATCACCACGCTCAAGCTGGGCGACAATGCCTTCCAACTGTTTTAACGATTCCTCAAACGTTGCCAACGCCGGCCCTCTCCTGGGGTAGTACAACTTCAAGAATCTCTACTGCGTTCGCGTAGCGCCCGGACGGCACGCTGATTTGCACTCCCTGGATCATCGGCCGGGCCGCGTTCAGCATCTCACGCGCGATTTGAATTCCTTCCGCGCGTGCTCGATCCGGAGTGTCCGCCTTTTGCATGCGCAGCATGATCTCCTCCGGCACGGAGACACGCAAATCATTCTTCATGAACTCCGCCTGGCGCAGGCTGGTCAACGGCCAGATGCCCGCAATGACGGGAATGCGAAACTCCTCGATGCGCTTAAGGAAAGCCTCCAGCAGCTTCAGGTCAAAAACCGGTTGGGTAATCGCGTATTCGGCTCCCGCCTCTACCTTGTATGCGAAACGGCGAATCTCTGTGTCCATGTCCGGCAAGCCGGGATTGGCGGCCACCCCAATGGTCACGCCACTCGAGACACCGACGGGATTGCTTCCCAGATCCAATCCGTGATTCAAGCGCCGCACGATATTTACCAACCCAATGGCATCGACATCGAAGACCGCCGTGGCATCGGGATAGTTCCCCAACTTGGGCGGATCTCCGGTCAGGCAGAGAATATTCTTCAAGCCGATGGAAGATGCTCCCAGCAGATCGGACTGGATGCTCAACAAGTTGCGGTCGCGACAGGTGTAGTGCAGCAGCGTTTCCATGCCCGTCTGCTGAATCTGGATACACAGACTCTGCGCGCTCATGCGCGGCGCCGCTCGCGACAGGTCAGGGACATTGATTATGTGGACCCCGTTTTGCAGTAGCATACGGGCCCCCTCGACCTCACGCTCGCAGGCGATGCCCTTGGGCGGGACCATCTCTACCATGGTGACAAAGGTGCCGCTGGCAATCAGCGAACCGAGGCGCGAACGCTCGCCCAGCGGCGCAGGCTCGATCTCCGACACTACCGGACTTGGCTTTACGTGGGTGTGGGCTACCTCCTGCGCGCCCATCGCCCGCAGAGACGACTTCATCGACCGGATATGACTCGGAGTGGTGCCGCAGCAACCGCCGACAAACTGCACACCGGCTTTGACCAGCTTGCGGGCAAAACTGGCCATGTACTCTGGTGAACAAAGATAAATATTCCGGCCATCCACCGCACGCGGCATACCGGCATTCGGCATGGCGATCAAGGGAAGATTGGTGGATCCCGCCATGCATTCAATGGCGGTAAGCACAGTCGCCGGTCCCACGCTGCAGTTGCAACCGATAGCATCCGCACCCCACTCGGTCAATCGTGCCGCTGCCGTCTCGGGAGAAGAGCCGTCCAGGCAGTTTGCGTCCTCATCGACCGTCACCATCACCAGTACCGGGAGCGAAGGGGCTACGGATCTGGCCGCAAGAATAGCCTGTTCAGCTTCGTTTAAAGCAGAAACGGTTTCGATCAGCAGCATATCGACCCCACCGGCGACGAGGCCGCGGATCTGTTCGGCAAAGGCTGCGCGAGCCTCATCCAGGCCGATCTTTCCCAATGGTTCCAGACGCGCACCCAGCGGCCCGATGGCGCCCGCGACCCAGGCTTTTCCGCTTTGCTTGTCAGCCCGCTGATTCACCGCCTTGCGCGCCACTTCTGCCCCAGCCCGATTAATCTCGAACACACGGTCGGCAAAGCCATAGCGCTGCAAACGCAGGGCATTGGCGCCAAAAGTGTTGGTCTCGATGATCTCCGCGCCCGCTTGCAGGTATTCCTCGTGGATGTTGCGCACCAGTTCCGGCTGGGAAAGATTTAGCTCGTCGTAGCAGCGGTTGATAAAGATGCCGCGGGCGTACAAGCTGGTGCCCATGGCGCCGTCGCAGAGCACGTTCCGCGTCCCGAAGATCTCCGTGAGCCGATTCTTCATAGGGTAAGTCTAATTATGCTAAGCCACCCGGCGCGCGAATGCCAGCCGCCGCTTTGTTATACTTGGCCTTTCCCGCATGTCCGCCGCGTGGTGATTCTGGTGAGGTCTTAGTTGAAGAAAAGAAGTCTCCGGTCCTTGTGTGCCCTTTCTGCGCTAGCCTGCTTCGTTTTCATTGTTCTGGCCGGATGCGGCAAGAGCTATTACTTTGGCGGCCGGGCTTTGCCCCCCAGCGGGATCCTCAACCGCGTTCTCATTGCCGTCCAGAATCCCGGCGCTCTGACCAAGGGTTCGCTCCAGATCGTCGACGCTTTTTATGACATCCGCCACAGCTTTAACAACAAAACTGCGTCCTTCAGCATGGCCGGATATTCGGGGGCTGATCCGATAACGATCCAGAATATGCCGGAAGAGCAGGCCGGAGCAGTTTATGGCGCGGGCGACGGAAGCTACGCTCTGTTGAATTACGGCAGCGAGAAGCAAACCACCACCCTCTCGCTGCCTGGTGCGTCATCCAGTATCTTCATCTCCCGCGACCAGAGATATGTTTTCGCCGCCAACCAGACGGCGCACACTCTCACCGTGCAGGACCGTGGCAGCTCCACCCCCGCCAGCTATTCCTTGAACGTGCCCAACATCTACCGCGTCTCCACCAATCCAAGTGGGTCGGCCGCTTTGGCCTTCGTGCAGGACAGCAATCTGGTCTACAGCGTTTACAAACTGCAGACGAGTCAGAAGGTGCCGTCAAATGCTGTCGATTGTGAACCGCAAAACTTGCCCGTGTTTTGCGTCCTGCCGGTGCCGGGCACGTTTGACCGGCCCACCAAGGCCGTCTTCTCCGCGGATGGCACCACGGCGTTTGTGCTCAATTGCGGTCCGGAGTGCGGTGGTAATCAAGCCAGCGTCAGCTTCCTGCCGGTTGCCGGGATCATCATCCAGAGTGGCGCCCCGGTGCCGCCCGGCGCCCCGACGGCTGTCACCGCCACGATTCCCGTTCCTGGCGGGACTACGGATGCCCTGCAAGACGGAAACCTCCTGTATCTCGCAGGACAGCAGTTGCAACCCGACGGCTACTTTGCCGGCTTCCTCTCTATCCTCGATATCGGCGCCGAGAAGATCACCGGCGATTACTCCATCAGCGATGGGACGCATCTGAAGATGAACTTCGGGGATGACAATACGCTTTGGATCGGGTCCCAGCTGTGTACCCAGGGCGAACGCTATCATCAGGGCGCCACCACCAACCTTGGTTGTCTCACCATGTTCAACACCGCGAACAACGCGGTGAGCATGATCGATTCCTACAAGGGCGACGCGACCGGCATAGCCGCGGTGACCAGTCTGCACAAGGTCTACACCGCCGAGGGCGGGCAGGTGTACATCTACAACACTGTCGATGGTTCGTCGCTCGACAACTCGCAGGTAACCGTGATCGGTACGGCTTACGATGTGGCCTACATGGACTCGCCCAGCGATGCCAACAACACCACCTATTGATGTTCTGGCGATTGCCGCCCATCGGGACGATGTGGAGCAAACCTGCGGTGGCACGCTGTTGCGCATGCGCTCGCTCCAGCTACGCACGGCGATTCTCGACCTGACCCAGGGTGAAGCCGGGACCCGTGGTTCAGCGGAGGAGCGGGCGGCGGAAGCTGAGGAAGCTGCGCGCATTTTAGGTGTCGCACGCCGGGAAGCACTCGATATCCCCGACGGCCGGGTGGAGAACACCTGGGAGAACCGCATCAAGATCGTTCGCAAGCTGCGTCAATTGCAGCCACGTGTCGTGATTCTGCCTTATTGGCAGGGGCGCCATCCAGACCACTACAACTGCGCCACGCTGGGGTATGAAGCCTGCTTTCTTTCCGGCTTGGCCAAGATCGAGACCGGCGAGCCGCCTTTCCGGCCCTTCAAGGTCGTCTACGCCAGCCTGTACGCAGACGCGCGCCCGAGTTTTGTAGTCGACATCACACCTTTCATCGAAGAGCGCTTTCGCGCCTTGCTCGCCTATCGGTCGCAATATGCCGATCAGCCCTCCGGTGGATCTCTCTTTGTGCCCCACGATGAGATTCGCGAACGGACCTTTTCCCTGGCCCGGCACTACGGCCTGTTGGGCGGCGTTCGCTATGCGGAGCCCTTCGTGCAAAAGGAAGTCGGCCTGGTGGATGACCTCACCCTGGTGCCGGTCGCTTCGATCTAAGTGCCGGATGTCCCTGTTTATGAGCCCGGAAGGGGCGGCCTGAAGATAGCCCAGGATGCTGCTTTTTTGTTTTGTATCAGAGCACGACTAAACAGGCTGCGGAAAAACTCATGTTTTGTATCAGGGCACGACTTTAGTCGTGCCGTAAGCGATTGAAAATACGCTGGGCTTTAGCCCCTGAGGTCCCTGAGGTACGGCTTTCCTACCCAACGGCGAGTTTTTCCGCAGCCTCTTAAAGTTGGGCCCTGATACAAAGCACAAGCGCAGTGGCTCCCGGAAGACTCGCTTTGCCGTGGAAGAAACAGCAGGTCCCTCCACGGCACGCCGGGACAGGTCCGCTACGCTTCCACGGCAAGCCGGGACAGGTCGCTCCGGTCGAAAAACATTTCCAGGAAAGGTCCGCGGAACTGCAGATCCCTCCACGGCAAGCCGGGACAGGTCCGCTCCGCTTCCACGGCAAGCCGGGACAGGTCGCTTCGGTCCCACGGCAAGCCGGGGCAGGCGGGATGACAAAGGGGAGGGCGAAGCTTCCATGGAGAGCGGTTGCTGGACAGGGGCGTTTTTCATCACCTTGGGTGGGCAGCAGGCCCATGACCAGATCCATCTCAAAGTTGGCTCTAGAATTAGCCATGCAGCAGACTTGGGATGCATCCCTCTACGCCGGCAATGGCCGGTTCGTCGCCCTGCTCACCGAATGGTTGGTTGAGGCTCTGCAGCACCAACCAGGCGAACGCATCCTCGATCTCGGGTGCGGTGATGGGTTTCTGACCCGGCGGATTGCCGAATCAGGAGCGACAGTGGTCGGAGTCGACCACTCACCGCAGATGATTGCCGCAGCCAAAGAACGGGGAGTCGACGCCCGCCATGTGAGCGGGGAAGCACTTTCCTTCGATCGCGAATTCGATGCCGTCTTCTCCAACGCTGCGCTGCACTGGATGAGCGATCAGGATGCCGTCCTTCGGGGCGTGCATCGTGCGCTGAAGCCTGGCGGCCGCTTTGTGGCCGAATGCGGGGGCCAGGGAAACATCGCTGCGATTCGCGTAGCTCTGCTGGCGGTCTTGACTCCCCTCGGCATTCCTCCGGAACGCATCGAAAACAACCGCTTTTTCGGCTGTGAGGAGTATCGCGCGCGGTTGGAGGCCCAGGGTTTCCTGGTGGATGAAATCACCCTGACGCCGCGCCCCACCCCGCTGGCCTCGGGGATGGCCGCATGGCTCGAAACTTTCCGCAGCAGCGTTCTTGAGCTATTGCCTGCCGAAGCGCGGCCGGCCGCCATCGACCAGATCGTTACCCTGCTTAAACCAGTTCTATGCGACCGCGAGGGTCATTGGACCGCTGACTATGTGCGTCTCCGTTTTCTGGCGCGGCGTCGGCAGAGTGGTTGACGTTCGCTGTTCGCGGCGCCATCACTGAGGCCGGCCCGAGCGAAGGAAGATAGACGCGCGCGGCCGCTCCCGGAAACGCAGGATCGGTGCTGTTGACCAGCTCTATTTTTCCCCCGTGCTTCTCCACGATTCCCCGGCTGACCCAGAGGCCGAGGCCCGTGCCCAGTTCCCCCTTGGTGGTAAAGAAGGGCTTGAACAGCTTGGCTTGTTGGCTCTCTGGAACGCCGGGGCCGCTGTCGGTAATGGTCACATAGCTCCGGAACGGTTATCGGCGGGGGGAGAGTCCTCGAGCAGTACCTGCACCCGGCCGCGTGGCCCCGCGGCCTCGGCGGCATTGGTAATCAGGTTGGTGAATACCTGCCGCAATTCACCGGGGAAACCCTGAATGGAGACGCCTTCCTCCAGTTTCCTGTCAACGGCGACGCATTGATCCTTCAACTGGCGGTCGAGCAACAGCAACACGCTTTGCAGGAGCTCGCGCAGGTCCACTTCGACGGGAGCTTTTGGCTCGCGATACAGACCGAGCATGGCGCGGCTTATCTGCAGGGTGCGGTTCAGTTCCTGCTGCGCCATGGCAAGATATCGTTGCTGCAGAGGAGGATCGGACTCTTTCTCCATCAGGTAATGCAAGTTGGCGACCGAATCCAGCGGGTTATGAATCTCATGCGCAATGCTGGCAGAAAGGCGCCCGGCAACCGCCAGCTTCTCGTGGGCCATGAGGGCCGCTTCTCTTTTCCGCGAATCGGTCACGTCGCGGAAGACCACTACCACGCCGGCTACTTCGCCCTTTGCGTCTCGAATCGGGGCGGCGCTTTGATCGATCAAGTACTCAGCACCGTCCTTAGCCAGTAACAGAGAGTGATTCTTCGCAGGGGGACCGTCCTTCTCCTCCCCTGGGTTCACTGCTTCCCGCGTCTCCTCATCGACGGTGCAGAAGACGGTTTCAAGGCGCCTCCCTTTGGCGTCTTCGAGAGTCCAGCCAGTAAGCCGCTGTGCGACCGGATTCATCAGTTCCACGCGGCGCTGCTGGTTGCACGCAATTAAGGCATCGCCCACCGATTCAAGCGTAGTCTGCAGCCATTGGCGGCTTTCAATCAGTTCATCCGCGCGCTGGTGCGCTTCCTCCAGTGAAGTTCGGAACGCTGCCGAGACTTGCCGCATATTTCTCTGGGTGAAAATGCCCAAAACAATCCCCACCCCAATTGAGGAAGCGAGCAGAACGATCATTAGGGTGCGAACTTGCGAATTTGTAGACTGCACTTCCTGATCGCGCCGTTTTACTTCAACCTGGGTCATAGCGCCTATCTGGGTCCGCAAGGCCGCCATCAATTGGGCCCCGTTCAGATCGAGGCCCGTGTCCCCAAATATTTTTCCCGCCCGCAAATTGTCCAGCGCGTTGCCGGCGAATCCCATCCAGAGCTGATGGCTATCGCGTACCTGGCGCAGCCGCCGTAGTTGGTCAGGATCCTCCCTGACCAGGAGCAATAAGCGGTCTAAAGTGCCGTGCAGCGCGCCCTCTGCATTCTGGTAGGGCTCGAGGGTGGTCGGATCATGGGTGAGCTGATAGCCCCTGAGGCCGGTTTCCTGATCAACCACCAGCCGTTCCAACTCATTGAGCTGGGCGGTGATGCGATCGGTGTGGTCGATGCGGCGCTGCTCCCGCAGGGTACGCTGGATCTGCCAGGCCATCACCAGCGCCAGGAGCAACAGCAGGATCAGCGGAAGCAAGACCGTGATGACCAAAATCTGCCGGAACTGATGGAGATTCATTCCCCAGCACCTCGGCCATCAGGAGCATTCGCCTGCAGCAGCCCCTTCAGTTTGTCGACCAGGGTGAATGCACCATCCCCTTTGGTCGCCGAAACACTCACCACCCGCATGACTTCTTCGGGCAAGGCCACGTAGGCAGAGAGCATCAGGATGGGAATATCCGGCCGGTGCTGGCGCAGGACAGCGGCAACCTGGCCTCCGTCCATGCCTGGCATGGCGTAGTCCAGCACCACCGCATCGACCTGCTCGGAATCGAAGACCGATATGCCGGTGAGACCGTCGCGCGCGGTCAGCACGGTGAATCCCTCGCGTTCCAGAACCATCTTCCGGATCTCAAGGCCGAGATCCTCATCGTCGATGCACAGAATGACTGGACGTGACACGGGTACCGTCCTTGAACGCGGCCGCGACGCTACTGCGGAGCAAAGCTCTACTCTACAACTGCCATAAGGTAGCTGGTGAGTGCTATCTTCGGAACTTGCTCTTCCGGGGGATGCCGGGGTTCCGCCACAAAGCCAAGGATTTACCGTAGTTTTGCATTCCGTTTGCCCCCAGTAGGGTACGCTAAACGCATCCGCGCAGTGCCCACCGGCCCCCCACTGAGCGTGGCCGTATCACAAGCGGCTCGAAGGTGAGGAGACCCAGTTGAGTCAGACCATATGCGTCCTCGAGGATGATCCGGATATATCTCGCTTGGTACAACATCATCTGGAAGCGGCCGGTTTCGGGGTTCGCGTCTATAGCACCCCCACCAACCTGGTGCCGGACGCCGAGCGCCAGGCGCCGGTCCTTTTTCTGCTCGACATCATGGTTCCCGGAGGAGACGGCCTGGACGTGTGCCGTCGCCTGCGCAGCAATCCCGCCCTGAGCACCATACCGATCATCTTTCTCACCGCCCGGGCGGGCGAGAATGACCGGGTTCTCGGCCTCGAGCTGGGTGCGGACGACTACATTACCAAACCCTTCGCTACCCGTGAGCTGGTAGCCAGGGTGAAGGCCGTGTTGCGGCGCTTTGAGCGGCCTACCGCGCCGTCGATCATCTCCTTCGAAGAAGTGGTTATCGACGCCAGCGCCATGCAACTGAAGGTGCGAGGGGAGCTGACCACCACCACCGCCACTGAGTTTCGCCTGCTGGACTATCTCGCCCGGCATCCAGGCCGCGTCTTCAGCCGCGATCACCTGCTCGACGCCGTGTGGGGAGATGCTCGCTTCGTAACCCCGCGCTCGGTCGATGTCTACGTGCGGCGCATCCGTGAGAAAATTGAGACCGACCCAGAGAGCCCCCGGTATCTCAAGACCGTACGTGGTGCGGGATACCGCTTCGAGGTACCCCGCGTGGCGGAGGAACCACGCAAAACCGCCTCATAAGCTCCTATGAGAGAGAGTAGCCTCGTGACGGGCAGGGTCTTCACCAAGCTGTTCTTCTCGTTTGTCGTGGTCCTTTTCCTGGGAATGGTGGTGCTTGATTTCTCCCTGCGCCAAGTCATGGAGAACACTCTGCGCACCCAGGTAGAGGATTCTCTGAGCAGCGAAGCCCGGCTGCTGGCGACGCATATCAGTGACAATGTCACCCCTGCCACTCTGCAACAGATAGCCCGCCAGGACGCCGCCGCCGCCGAGGTGGAAGTCGCCATCTTCGATGCCCAGGGCCAGCAAGTGGCCAATTCGGGAAATGTGGCTGGATCGAACGCCGTGCCACCTGAGGTTGCCGCCGTACTGTTTCAGCACCAGGCCTCGGGCCGCGCCAGGCGGGGGGGCACAGTTTATGTTGCAGTACCCGCCGGCCCGTTGGTCGTGCGCCTGGCAGCCTATTCCCCGGCCGATTTGCCTACCCCGGTGCATGTATTGCGTCGTGGTATTGTGTTGGCATCTTTGTTCTCGTTGGTGGTGGCGACATTGCTGGCGGCCTTATTGGCGCAGCGGGTTGCGAAGCGGCTGGGCCGCATCATGGTGTTCGCCAACCGCATCGCTTCCGGCGATCTCACGGCCCGCGTGGAAGAGGGCAATCTGGATGAGATTTCTGCTGTCGCGCATGCCCTCGACGTGACCGCGAGCCGGCTGGAGCACAGCTTTCACGCGCTCGAGAGCAGTCGCAGCGAGCTGACCGCGCTGCTCGACAGCATGCAGGAGGCGGTCATTGCCATCAACCCGCAAGGGCAGGTGAGCTGGTGCAATGCCGTGATGCAGCGCATTGCACTCAGCCCGGTGCAGGAAGGCCGAGCCCTGGTCCATTCCATTCGCGACCCCGAGGTCTTATCCTCAGTCGCCGCGGCGCTGACCCAGCGTCAGGCCACCCGGGCCCGCGCTATCTCGGTTTCTCCGGGAAAGATCTTTGAGGTCAATGCGGCTCCCATGCCCGGCGGAGGAGCGGTCGCGGTGTTGCACGATGTTTCTGAAAAAGAGCGCTCCGAGACCACTCGCCGGGACTTCGTCGCTAACGTCTCCCACGAACTGCGTACCCCCCTCACCTGCATTACCGGATATGTCGAAACGCTGCTCGATGATCGGACCCTCAGCAGCCAAACGCGCGAGTTTCTGATGATCATTCTCAAGAATGCCTCGCGCATGAACCGCTTGACGGAAGATCTATTGGCTCTGGCGAGCGTGGAATCCGGCGATTACAAGCTGCGTCTGCACAAGATTCAGGCCTCTACGCTGGTCGAGGAGGCTGTTGGATCGCTAGTGGGACTGGTGCGGGATTCAGACCTTGCCCTGGAAATGGGCGAGACCACGGATGAATCAGTCATGGCCGACCTCGACGCGCTAAGCCAGGTGTTCGGAAACCTGGTAGAAAACGCGATGAAGTACGGCAAAGGCGGGGGCCGGGTACGGGTAGGCGCTCGCGAGCAGGAGGCGATGATCGAATTTTACGTGCAGGACTTCGGCCCCGGAATCGCCTACGAGCACCTGCCTCGGATCTTTGAGCGCTTCTACCGGGTCGATAAGGCCCGCTCCCGGGAATCGGGAGGAACAGGCCTGGGGTTGGCAATCGCCAAGCACATCGTCCAAGCCCACGGCGGCGATATTCGCTGTGAGAGCGAACTTGGGTTTGGCGCTACCTTCCTCTTTCGTCTCCCACGCGCTGCCCCCGCCTCAGCAACGCCACCCCTTGGCGCCGTTCCGTTAGCCTCGACGCAAGCTATTGAAAAATAAAAGGCTTGTGGCTCCAGTGGAACGCTTTTCTTGTCATATTAACGGCCTTGTAAAGACCCATTCATGGACGGATTCGAGAATCAGGATAATTTTCTGAGGTGGAACGTGAGAAAGACGATCTGGTTGTTAGCCGTGGCCATGAGTGCAACGGTATGCGCGGGGCACGCGCAAAAGCTGAATGGAGCGGGAGCTACCTTTCCGAATCCTATTTATTCCAAGTGGTTTAGTGAATACGGCGCCTCACATCCCGGGGTCCAGATCAATTACCAGTCGATCGGCAGCGGTGGCGGCATTCGCCAGGTAACCTCTGGCACGGTCGATTTTGGCGCCAGCGACGGGCCGATGACCAACGAACAACTCGCCGCTTCCAAGGTGAAGCTACAGCACATCCCTACCGTGCTCGGAGCGGTAGTGCCGATTTTCAATCTGGAGGGCGTGAGCGACCTGCGCATAGGACCAGACGTTCTGGCCGATATCTATTTGGGCAAAATCACCAAATGGGACGACGCCCGCATTGCGAGAGATAATCCGGGCGTCAAGCTGCCGTCACAGGACATTTTCATCGTCCATCGTTCCGATGGCAGCGGCACCACTTACATTTTCACTGACTATCTGTCCAAGGTCAGCAAAGATTGGGCGGGCGGTCCCGGTAAGGGTCCGTCTCCGGCTTGGCCTCGCGGGATTGGCGCCAAAGGCAACGAGGGTGTGGCCGGTTTCGTTCGGCAATCACCCGGATCAATCGGTTACGTGGAACTTATTTACGCGATGCAGAACAAGATCCCCTTCG
This sequence comes from uncultured Acidobacteriaceae bacterium, assembly GCA_963717225.1. GTDB lineage: Bacteria > Acidobacteriota > Terriglobia > Terriglobales > Acidobacteriaceae > PALSA-350. The sequence goes on from CAVQWB010000051.1 coordinate 393,326, forward strand.
CCTACGTGAAGACAGCAGGAGGAAGCTGGGTCAAGGCATCCATTGAAGGAGTGTCGGAAGCGGCGGCGACGGTCAAGAATATGCCGGCCGATTATCGTGTTTCCATAACCAATGCGCCTGGGAACGCCTATCCCATCTCCAGCTTTACCTGGCTTCTGATTCCCAATCCTGCCAAGGACCCCACCAACGGCAAGGTTCTGATCGATTTTCTAAAGTGGATGCTGCAGCATCAAGATGAAGCCAAGGCGCTTTACTACGCCCCTCTCCCTGCTGCGGTGGCTCAGAAGGTCAGTGCTACCATCAACACCCTGAAGTAGGGCGTCGCTACGGTCAGGCGCACACGCCAGCCGTGTGTGCCTGATGGTATTCTGACCCGGCAAAGGTTTCCTCGAATAAGATCCGTGCGCCACAATCTTTTACATTTCAAAAGGTTTGTGCCGCGGCCCGTTTAACCTGAAATTCACTAAAGCCCGCTACGGTATGAGTGGTGAAATCAGATACTCAGACGCCGCGAGTGGCTGGCCAGGCTGACTTGACCCAGCGATCAGAAAGTCCGTCTCCCGGCGCTGAGTCATCGCCTTCTCTCGTCCGCACGTATCTTCTCAACTGTGGTAGCTCCGCGCTTGCCGATCGCCACCAAGGCAAACTGGCAGCTGCCCTTGATCGAGCAAGTCGGTGACCGCGTGCTCGATTGCGGCAAATTCACTATCTGGAGGGAGTTTTACGTGGCCGGCATCCAAAACGAATCCCGGGTCAAGTTCGATTCCACTCTCGGTAGATGAATTTGAAGAATCGCAGTCTAAGGCCTGGCGAATCAAAGGCGGGGCGTCTGCTGCGCCTCGCAGGTAAGACGAATTCGCGTCGAATGGGATTCCGAGCAGCACAGGAGTTCGGGATTTTCGCTCTGGTTGGCTGAGCATTTTCTTTGACGGAGTCAGAACCTGTTTTTTCCTCAGTACACGGAACTAGTGCGGCTAAGCCTGGCAGAGCTCAAACTGCGAGATTCCTTTGGATCGTTAGACCGAACCAGCGACGAGATTTCTTTGCAGAGTCTCGCTATCTACTTCCTTCTCCCAGCGCGCCACAACCAAGGTGGCCACCCCGTCTCCGATCAGGCGATCGCGGGCTACAACGTCCTGAGTTGGAGCGACGGCGAGTTCACCTACATTGCGGTTTCGGACTTGCCGAGCGCCGATCTCGCCGCATTCCAGCGCGCATTTGCGGCGGCGTCGCCGGCGCCGGAAGTCAAATAGACCTCGGCCAGGAATTCCTGCACCGAGCACCGTCGAGGCCTCTTGAGGGCCGTCACGCCAAGTCGCGCATCGCCTCTTCCCGGAAACTCCGTATCCCGACAGATCTGGGCTCGCACTGCTCCTTCGAAAGAACCCGCTGCAGGGCACGGACGCAGAGCAACATCGGCCGTTCACCATGCCCGCAGCATATTATACCGCTTCCTTGGGTTATTGCTCATTTGGAGAGTATATGTTCTTATTCTATAGGCGGACCGAATGCGATGACCCATCCCGATCTCATCATTTTCGACTGCGACGGCGTGTTGATCGACAGCGAGGTACTGAGTTGCCGTTGCCTTTCGGAGGTTTTGGCAGGCTACGGCATCGACCTTGGTCTGGATCAGGCGCTCGAGCTGTTCCTTGGGCGAAGCACGACGGCGATCCTCGATTACTACGAAGCGCTGGGGCGCCCATTCCGCAGCAGTTCTCGGCCGAACTGAGCGCGGGGGTTCGCGCCGCGTTCCTCTCCGCGCTCTGCCCGATTGAAGGCGTGAGTGCGGTTCTGGAGGGCTGCAGATCCCGCACTGCGTCGCCTCGTCCAGCGATTTCGACCGGGTGTCCTTTTCCCTTTCCCTGACCGGTCTCGCGCCGCATTTCAACAGTCGGCTCTATACCTCGCAGATGGTGGAGCGCGGCAAGCCGGCGCCTGATCTCTTCCTTTACGCAGCCGAAAGGATGCAGGCGGATCCGCGCCGCACGCTCGTGATCGAGGACAGCATCAGTGGCGTACGGGCAGGCAAGGCGGCCGGCATGACGGTTTGGGGATTTGTCGGAGGCAGCCACTATCAATCGCGTGACGGCAAAGCCATCCTCTGTGACGCGGGCGCCGATCGCGTTTTCGGGCGGATGACGGACTTTTGGCCAACGGATCGGTAGAATTTGATGGCAGCATCCGACAACGAGAAATCGCGCCTGGACGAAGCCGCGCGCGCGGGCTGGCTCTATTTCATCGCCGGTCATACCCAGGACGAAATCGCCAAAATGCTGCAGGTTTCGCGCGCCTCGGCGCAGCGTCTGGTTTCGCTGTGCCTCGCCGAGCGGCTGATCACCTTCCGGCTGGAGCATCCGATTGCGGCGTGCATGGAGTTAGCCGCGCGTTTGAAGGACTTGTTTCATCTGGTCTATTGCGAGGTGGTGCCGACCGATCCGCCGCGCCGCTCTCGGCCGCCGGAATCGCCGAGCGCGCCGCAAATGTCCTGGAATCGATGTTGCGCACCGAGAAGCCCACGGTCGTGGCGCTGGGCACCGGGAGAGCGGTGCGCGCCGCGGTCGAACGCGTCTCGCCGATCGACCGTCCCAATCACCAGATCGTGTCGCTGGTCGGAAACATCTCGGCCGACGGTTCGGCGAGCTCCTTCGATACTGTCGGACGGCTCGCCGATCGGACCAAGGCGCGCCACTATCCGATGCCGTTGCCGTTTCTGATGTCGTCGGGAGACGAACGCGACCAGATGCTCAAGATTGATCCGATTGCCAAGGTGAGGGCGGTCGCAGCCAAGGCCGACTTGCGGCTGGTCGGGATCGGGCAGATGGATCAGCTCGCACAGGTCCATGTTGACGGCTTCGTCTCGCGCGAGGAACTGTTCGAAATGATGCGGCTGGGCGCCGTCGGCGAACTGACCGGCTGGGCGTTCGACGCCGACGGCCGCATCATCAGCGGCGGGACAAACGATCGCCTGACCAGCATTCCACCGCAGGTCCCCGCCGAGGCCCTGACCATCGGAGCCGCCGTCGGCCCTGCCAAGGTTTCGGCGATCAGGGCGGCGCTGAAGGGGCGCCTGATCAACGGGTTGATCACTGACGAGGCGACGGCAAGCGCCATCCTGAAGCAGTAGCGAGGTGACCGCGCCCTGGCCTCGCCGCCGCAAGGGAAGACCGGCAGCGGCACGTCGACGTGCGCTCGGCCGCTCGCCCGCAAACCGGGGCCGTGCAGCTCCATCTTGTCCTTGACAAGGCTATTTCGTCGGTGTGAACATAATTGCAATGCGTGGGCATATGCTCAAACGCAAAATAAGGGAGGTTACCGTGAAACACGTCCTCGGCGCCCTGCTGGGCGCGGTTACCCTGTTGGGCTCAGCCCCCTCGATTGCACAGACGACGCTGACGATCGCCACCGTGAACAACGGCGACATGATCCGCATGCAGGGGTTGACGAACGACTTTACCGCCAAGAATCCCGACATGACCGTGAAATGGGTGACGCTCGAAGAGAACGTCCTGCGCCAGCGCGTCACCACCGATATCGCGACCAAGGGCGGTCAGTTCGACGTGCTGCACCATCGGTACGTACGAGGTCCCGATCTGGGCCAAGAAGAACTGGCTCATTCCGCTCGACAATCTCGGCGCCGACTATGACGTCGGCCGATCTGCTTCCCAAGATCCGCGATGCGGTGTCGGTGTCGGGCAAACTGTACGCCGCGCCGTTCTATGGCGAGAGTTCGATGGTCATGTATCGCACCGACCTATTCCAGAAGGCCGGACTGACGATGCCGGAAAAGCCGACCTGGGATTTCGTGGTCGATGCGGCGAAGAAGCTCACCGACAAGTCGGCCGGCGTCTACGGCATCTGTCTGCGGGGCAAGGCGGGCTGGGGCGAGAACATGGCGTTGCTGACCGCGATGTCGAATTCGTTCGGCGCGCGCTGGTTCGACGAGAAATGGCAGCCGCAATTCGACAAGCCGGAATGGAAGAAGACGCTGTCGACCTATGTCGATCTGATGAAGGCTGCGGGCCCTCCCGGGGCAAGCTCGAACGGCTTCAATGAAAACCTGGCGCTGTTCGACGCCGGCAAATGCGCGATGTGGATCGACGCCACGGTTGCGGCGTCCTTTGTGACCAATCCGAGGGATTCGAGGGTTGCCGACAGGGTCGGCTTCGCGCTGGCGCCGAATGCGGGATTGGGCAAGAACGCCAACTGGCTCTGGGCGTGGAATCTTGCGATTCCGGCAGGCTCTAAAAAGGTCGCCGCCGCGGAGAAGTTCATCGCCTGGGCAACCAGCAAGGATTACCTCAAGCTCGTCGCCGCGAAGGACGGGTGGGCCAACGTGCCGCCGGGCACGCGGACTTCGCTCTATCAGAATCCAGAGTATTTGAAGGTCGCTCCGTTCGCGAAGCTGACGCTGGCCTCGATCGACGCGGCCGATCCGAACAAGCCGACCGTGCAAGCCGGTGCCTTACGTCGGCGTGCAATATGCCGCGATCCCGGAATTCCAGGGCATCGGCACCACCGTCGGCCAGCAATTTTCGGCGGCACTATCGGGGTCATCGACCGTCGATGCCGCGCTCGCAGCCGCGCAGTCGGCGACGGAGCGTGAAATGAAGCGCGCCGGCTACATCAAGTAGAGCGATCGCGTCGATCCCAGCGGCCATTCTCCCGAGCCGCAAACTGGCTGCCGTCCAGTGACAGCCGACCGGACGGCGGCCTTCATCGAGTTTCGCCAGGATACAGGAGGCGGCGATGGCAACTCAGCAAACGCAGGTTCTCGGACGGGCCTTGCTGACGCCCGGCTGTCGCATTGTTGTTCATCTGGATGATCGTCCCGCTGGCGATGACGATCTATTTTTCAACGCTTCATTACAGCCTGCTGGACCCGGACACGGAGAGCTTCGTCGGGCTGGAGAATTTTCGATATTTCCTGACCGATCCCGCCTTTCTGACGTCGCTGCAGAATACGCTGGTGCTGGTCGGTTCGGTCCTGGCGATCACGATCCTTCTCGGCACGCCGCTGGCGCTGCTTCTCGACCAGCCGGTGATCGGGCGCAGCATCGTCCGGTTGATGGTGATAGCGCCGTTTTTCGTGATGCCGACCGTCAGCGCGCTGGTCTGGAAAAACCTGCTGATGCATCCGGTCTCCGGGACTGTTTGCGTGGATCGCGACGTTGTTCGGCGCAACGCCGATCGACTGGTTCAACGATGCGCCGTTGCTCGCGGTGATCCTGATCGTCTCCTGGCAATGGCTGCCCTTTGCGACCCTCATCCTGCTCACCGCGCTGCAATCCCAGGACGAGGAGCAGAAGGAAGCAGCCGAGATGGACGGCGCGAGCGCGCTTTCGACGTTCATCTACCTCACGCTGCCGCACCTCGCGCGGCCGATCACGGTGGTCATCCTGATCGAAACGATATTCCTGTTGACCGTGTTCGCCGAGATCTTCGTGACGACCGGCGGCGGCCCGGGCTTGCAGACCACCAATATCGCGTTCCTGATCTACTCGCAGGCACTGATCCAGTTCGACGTCGGAAACGCCTCCGCCGGCGGACTGGTCGCGGTCGTGATCGCCAATATCGTGGCCTTCTTCCTGGTGCGGATCATCGGACGGAATCTGGAGGCGTAAGCGATGGCACGCAAGGTAACCTCGGAACGCGTGTTGGTATCGACCGTCGCGGCGTGGTTCTTCGGATTTTTGATTTTTCTGCCGATCCTGTGGATGGTCCTGACGAGCTTCAAGACCGAGCTTGAGGCGTTCGCCATGCCGCCCACGTTCCTGTTTTTCCACTGGACCACCGAGAACTATGCGACGGTGCAGGGCCGCAGCGACTACGTTCATCACGCGCTCAATTCGATCATCATTGCGGGCGGATCGACGCTGATCGCCATGCTCATCGCTGTTCCGGCGGCCTGGTCGATGGCGTTTGCGCCGACCAAGCGGACCAAGGACATCCTTCTCTGGATGCTCTCGACCAAGATGATGCCGCCCGTCGGCGTGCTTGTTCCGATTTATCTGATCTACCGGGATTTCGGGCTGCTCGACACGCGCGCCGGCCTCATCCTGATCCTGTGCCTCGGCAATTTGCCGATCGTGATCTGGATGCTCTTCACCTATTTCAAGGAAATCCCGAAGGACATCCTCGAGGCGGCGCGGATGGACGGGGCGACCATCGGGCGCGAGCTCGTCTACGTGCTGACGCCGATGGCTATTCCCGGCCTTGCCTCGACGCTTCTTCTCAACCTCATTCTGGCCTGGAACGAGGCATTCTGGACGCTGAACCTTTCGACGTCGGACGCAGCGCCGCTCACGGTGTTTATCGCGTCCTATTCAAGTCCCGAGGGCCTGTTCTGGGCGAAGCTGTCGGCTGCGTCGACGCTCGCGATTGCCCCGATCATCATACTCGGATGGTTCAGCCAGCGGCAGCTGGTCCGCGGGCTGACGTTCGGCGCCGTCAAGTAGGTCAGGGAAAGGGCAGACATCATGGGCCAGATCACGCTCCAGGGAGTCCGCAAATCGTTCGGGCCGGTCAACATCATCAAGGATGCCAATCTGGATATCGAGAACGGCTCCTTCGTTGTCTTCGTCGGGCCTTCGGGTTGCGGCAAGACCACGCTGCTGCGCCTGATCGCCGGACTTGAGGACGTCACCGGCGGGCAAATCCTGATCGACGGCCGCAACGTGGTGGACGTGCCGCCGGCCAAGCGCGGACTGTCGATGGTGTTCCAGTCATATGCGCTCTATCCGCATATGAGCGTTCGCGGCAACATCGCGTTCGGCCTGAAGATGGCGGGCCTGCCGCGCCCGGAGATCGATCGCAAGGTGGAAGCCGCCGCCGCCACGCTCAACCTCACGCCCTATCTCGATCGAAAGCCGCGTGAACTTTCAGGCGGACAGCGACAGCGCGTCGCGATCGGCCGGGCTATCGTGCGCGAGCCGAAGGCATTTCTGTTCGACGAGCCCTTGTCGAATCTCGATGCCGCACTCCGCGTCCAGATGCGGCTGGAAGTGACCAAGCTGCAAAAGCAGCTCGGGACCACCGCGATCTACGTCACGCACGATCAGGTCGAAGCCATGACGATGGCCGACAAGATCGTCGTGCTCAATGCCGGCCAGATCGAACAATACGGCTCGCCGCTCGAATTGTATGAACGGCCGGCTAACCTTTTCGTCGCCGGCTTCATCGGTTCGCCCAAGATGAACTTCGTGTCCGGAGAGGCAGCCGGCGGCACGGCGCCGCCACCATCGGCATCAGGCCCGAACACCTGAAAATCGGCAAGGACGGAGAAGGCTGGCCCGGGACGGTATCGGTCGCCGAGCATCTGGGCAGCGACACCTTCCTCTATGTCGACGCCGGGAAGCTCGGAATGCTCACGGCGCGCGGCATCGGAGAGTTCAATCTGAAAGCCGGCGATCACGTGTGGCTTTCGCCGGATCCGGCGCGCCTGCACCGCTTTGACAAGGACGGGGGGTGTTCGGACGTGAGCGAGGCACAATGCCGTTGGGCATCTGCGGATTATCCGCAGTCGACGAATGCAACAATCTGCTACGATAGTCAGCGAAAAAGGAGCAAGCAGGAAGAAAGATGTATCTGGAAAAATTCAAGCTTGATGGCCGCACCGCTGTCGTCACGGGCGCCGGGCAGGGAATCGGGCTCGCATGCGCGGAGGCGCTCGCGGAGGCCGGGGCGAAAGTCATCATTGCCGATCGCGATCCGAAAGCGGCCGAGACCGGTTGCGCCAGGCTGAGGGCGGGCGGTTAGCTGTCGAAATCGCCATCATGGATGTGACGATTCCGCACGCGTCGCGGAGATCGCGGATCAACTCGCGGCACAGCACGGAAAGATCGATATCCTTGTCAATAATGCCGGATCGCGCGAAGCGAAACACCGGCGGAAAAGGTAACCGACGAACATTGGCTCAACGTCGTTGACGTCAACCTCAACGGCACCTTCTGGTGTTGCCGCGCCTTCGGCAAGCACATGCTGGACGCGAAGTCAGGTTCCATCGTTAACATCGGCTCGATGTCCGGCTTCACGCGGTTGATTACGTGAGGCCGCAGATGCGATTCGTCGTCGGTTCGGCGCTGATGGGCGTGGGTAAATTCACACTGCCGCTCGCCTTTCCTCTGGCCTTCAAATACATCGTCGACGTGCTGCTGGCTTCGCAGCCAAAAGTGGACGGAATCAGCCGCGTAATCGACCGCGGATGCATCAACCTGTGCCATCTGACCGGGTTGGCAGCGACGCCTCAAGGCAAGCTCGCTGCACTCAACATTGTATTGCTGCTGCTTTACGCGATTCAGTCAGGCGCGAGTTATTTGCGTGGTGACTGGGCCGGGATCGCGGGTAATCGCCTCATTTTCAGTTTACAGGCGCCAGGCCGTTTTCGCATTTGCAACGCCTGTCGCACTCGTTCTTCGACCGCAATCCTGCCGGCGCCATCGCTTCGCGAGTGCTCAGCTATGATACCGGCCCGGGCGCGCGAACTGGTGGATTCGGCGCTGATCGACGTGTGGATGGACGGCATATCGCTGGGGCTGGTGATTTGTGTCCTGTTCGCGCTCGACTGGCATCTGGCCCTGGTCGCGCTGTGTATCGTGCCAGTGTGGGTAATCTTCATGCGGTATTTCTCACCGCGGATCAAAGCCGCGAGTCATCGCATGCAGGAAACCGTGGAGGAAATCTCCGGCGAGGTTCATGAACGGATTGCTGGCGCCAGCACCATCAAGGCATTTGGGCGGGAGGAGCACGAGACGCGCCAATTCAGCAAGCACAGCGAGCATCTGTATGAGCGCACCATCGACAAGGTCCGCCTCGCGGCCACGCAAGAGATGCTGATCCAATTGCTGACCCGTACCGCGCCGGCGGTCGTAATCTGGATGGCGGCCCCGATGATCATGCGGGGCACCATAGAAACGCTAGGCACTTTAGTCGCTTTCTTCACCTATCTGGGCTTTTTATATTTTCCCCTGGAACGCTTTGCGCAACTATCAGTGGTGCTGTCCGCTGCGCTGGCCGCGATCGAACGGATTTTCGACTTCCTCGACCTTCAGCCCGAAATCGCCGACAATCCGGCCAATCCTCCACTTCGGGTTCGAAATGGCACGGTCAGTTGGAGAATGTTGCTTCAGCTATCCGGCGCGGGATGGAGCTTCACGTCGCGAAGTCCTAAAGGACGTCAATCTGCACGTGCCCGGCGGCGCCAGAGTCGCACTGGTCGGTCGTTCAGGCGCCGGCAAGACGACCTTGGCCAGTCTGATTCCACGCTTTTACGACGTCAGCGGCGGCCACGTTCTGATCGATGGCGCTGATGTAAGGGATCAGGAGTTGAAGTCCCTGCGCGACAGCGTCAGTATCGTCGCCCAGGATGCGCTGCTGTTCAGCGCCAGCGTCCGCGACAACTGTTTACGCGCCCCCGACGCACGGGACAAAATGCTGTGGCAAGCGCTGGAGATGGCCAACCTCGATCGTTTCATCAAAGATCTGCCACAAGGGCTGGATACGGTGATCGGCGAGCGCGGAGTGAAAGTTTCGGGCGGACAGCGCCAGCGACTCGCGTTGGCCCGGGCTTTTCTGAAAAACTCCAGGATAGTAATCCTCGATGAGGCAACGTCAGCGGTTGATTCGGAGTCCGAGAACCTGATTCACGAGGCGATGGAACGCCTGATGCACGACCGCACCGTCTTTCTCATCGCGCATCGTCTGCGGAGCGCCATCAACGCCGACCTCATTGCCGTAGTGGATCAGGGGGAACTGGTCGAAACCGGCACGCATTTGGAACTGCTCAATCGTGGCGGCATGTACGCGCGCCTGGTATCGGAACAAACCCGCAGCCTTACCATGCAACCGCAAACGGTGGACCGCGGCATGGGCGATGGGGTAATCCTGGAGTCGCCGTAACGCCGGTTCGCACCACCACGCGGTTTCCTGTTTTCCCTCTCCTTATCCGAGCCCTAAAGCGAAAATCAGTTTGCGCCTTGAACACACGTTTCGTTCACTGCCACTGACATTTCGCGCCCGATTATCCTTCGCTTCAGAGCTAACCGGGACTAACCACTTGTTTCAAAACCTGCTAAGCGCCGGCGTTTAGCGCATTGATCAGTTCTTCGCCGAGGCCCGAAAAGCGCTCAATTCCGCGCGCGATCCCTGCCTGCAACATGTCTTCCTGACCGGCAATCACCACCGACCTGCCGCTGCGGGTTACACCAGTGTAGAGCGCCTCTCGGGTCAGGATCGGAAGGTCGCGCTCCGGCATCACTATCGCGACGGCGTCGAATTCGGAGCCCTGGGCTTTGTGAATCGTGGTCGCGTAGCACAGTTCCAGAGATTCGCGCAGCGCCGCCACATGAAAGGCCTCGAACATGCCGCCGCGTTTGAATACCGCCATCGCCGACGCCCGCCCGCCAGATCGCCGAATCCGCACGATCACTCCCTGATCGCCGTTGAACAGCATCCGTTCATAGTCATTGCGCACCACGATCACTGGCTCTCCGGGCACAAAATCGGACCCGGGCGAGAAGCCCGCAACCGCCGTGCGGCGCCGATGGAGACTGGCGTTGATTCGCTCGGAACCGGTCGATAAGACCCGCGTAAAGCACAGAACGCGGGAGGCTGCGAGATGGCCGAAGATGCGCTCCAGAGCGACGCGCGTAGGTTCGTCGAAACCGTGTTCGTCTTCGATCAACGCCTTCCCAACCATTTCATCGATTTCATCCGACCGCAGTCGCGCCGCGTACCATCGATCCAGGAAATTCTCAAGGGCGACGCTGCCGGCCATCAATTCGAGTCCTTCAAACCGCAGATCGTCGGGCCGGCTCCGTCTCATGAACGGCAATCCGGCGCTGCCCGCGTGAGCCGTTGCATCAAAGCCGTTGGAATTGATCGCGCTCGCGAAATCAAGGACCGCGCGTCCGGCCGGATCGGTTGTATCCATTCGATAGCTGTGGGTAAGCCGCGTGCAAACCGATGGATGCCCAGGCGCTTGCGCCGCGGATTGGGCCGCCGCGGAAACCAGGTCGCGGAAGACGGCGCCCGCGGCCACCGACGGAAGCTGGTCGGCATCGCCCAGTATTATCAGACGGGCATCCGGTTTAAGCGCGCCCACCAATCGCTCCATCAGCGACAGGTCGAGCATCGAACCCTCGTCCACGATAACCGCGGCGGCATCCAACGGGTTGTTGCGATGGTAGTTAAAGCGCCTGCGGCTGGGCGAGTAGCCCAGCAGACGATGAATCGTGGCCGGATCGGGGCAATGCAGCTTCAGCAACCGATCCGCGTCCGCGGGATCGTCGATGCGCGCCAGACCTTCGGCGACGCTTTCACCCATCCGAAACGCGGCTTTGCCGGTTGGCGCCGCCAGCGCGATCTGCTCCGGCTGGATTCCGATTCGGACCAGCACGCGCAGGATCGCCAGAATAATCGAGGTCTTGCCCGTACCCGGTCCGCCGGAGATCAGGGCCATCTTGTGTCCCGCGGCCTTCGCCGCGGCGTCGAGTTGTTCGGCGGAGAGGACCACCTTGCGCCCACCTGATTGGTGCGGCCGTCGGGCGACATCGGCAAGCGCGATACTGAGTCGATCCGGGCCAGTATCAGCCGGATACGCGGCACTCAGGCGGCGGCCGAGCAACCCGGCAAGCCGAACTTCCGCCCGGCGCACGCGATGATGGTAAATGAACGGGTGCAGATAGATCAGCGGCCGATAGGCGTCGGGATGGCGGCCGATCACGTTGGACGCATCGCCGCTATCCAGTAGGGTTTGGATCGCGGCGCCGATCGTCGCGGGACCTGCCGGACCAAACGCGTCGCCGCACAGCGCGCCCAATATCCTGCCCATCGGTGCGAGCGCGTGCGGCCCTACCACGGGTAATCGCGTGCTGCCTTCCTGTAATGCCACCATCGAGGCCGCGATCAACAGGATCAGAACGAGTCTGCGCTCGTCATCGAGATCCGGCTCAAGCGCGGCGATTTCGGCGGCCACATGGATTGCCGCGGATTCCAGATTAAGCGCGCTGGCGCCGGCTTCGATCTGGCGCAAACGGCGGCGGAATTCGCCCCCGTCGTCGCGAGCATCGCCGGACGCTTGATCGCGCATCCACGCGGTAGTGAGGCCGAGATGGCGGTAGCGTTCGTCCATCAGCCGGCAGGCCCTCCAGCCATCTCCATCAGGCCCGCCTCATAACGGCAAAGCTCTTCCCACGGTGGACGATGAAAGTAAACGCCGCGCCGCCCTCCACCGTCCATGCCGCGCAAAAACAGATAGAGCAGGCCGCCAAAACGCCGCTCATAGTCGTCCCGATCACGGATTTGCAACAGCCGTATCACTCCAGATCGAGTAAATGCGCGCCTGAAGCCAGTAATGGAGCGCAACGTGCTCGGTCATCGCGCCGGGTTCAGTCCGACGGCAAATGATCGCTCTTCCAGTCGGCGAAATAGACCAACCCCTGGTCCTCGAAAACGAAATCGACGAAGCCTTTGAGATAGCCTCGCTCGACCGTCCATGCGCCTTGCGCCGCGGCGTGGAGCAGCGGATGGCTTGATTCCGGAATCGGATAAACGAACTCCATTTCGCGCACGCTGCGAAGCTGGTGAAGCGGGCCCACGATGCGGCCATCGTCAATCGCAAGGGGCGCCGTCAAGGTGTTGAAGACCGCTTCGGTTCCGCGATCGAACCAGGGATTTTTTATCTGATGGCGATGCATGGCGGCGCGAAACAGACCGATGATGTCCTCGCGCTTGCGCCAGCGAGCCGAGGTCAGGCGCCTGCGCAAACGAGTTCATCGCGACCTTTTCAATCACCTCGTGCAGAAAGACGCCGACGTCGCGTCCGCCGGGAAGATCCCGTTCGTCGGCCGGCATTTCGAGGTCGGCCTTGAACTCCTCGGCCGGAATGTCCCAGCGCTCGGTCTCATCGCGGCTGCGCAGCGAGGTATAAGAACGCATCGCCAGCGGAGCATGGTTTCGTCGGAGCTGGCGGAATTGGATCTCCGGCGCGACGCCCGCTTGATCATCAAGCAGGGCCGGCGGCGGCCTCCACGCCGCGAGCCGCCTGGACAAGATCGGCAGCATCCGCATTCTGGCCGAAGTCCTCCGCGACCGCCTGAATGGCAAACAGGCGTGCGTGGGCGCCATCTGCCCGGCCGCAGCAATTTCAAACAACCGCCGATCGAGCGCCGCGTAATACCCGTTAAGCGCCCTTTTTGTCGACCCCGGTGGCAGCATCGGCAGGTACACCCGCGCCTGCGCCCGCGTCAGCGCCACATACAGCAGCAGGGTGTTCTCGCCTTCTTCTTCGGTATCCAGGTGTTCCTTGATCGCGCCCTTGGCGACCTTGCCGATCGCGAACCGGCGTTCATTGTCTTCATGATAGACATACTGTCGCGGGGGTCTTGCGGCTTGCCCAATCCTCCGAACAGCACCACAACGCCCGCTTCCAGCCCTTTGCTCATATGTACCGTTATCACCGAGACGGCGTCGCGTTCGCTTTCCAAACGCTGGACGTTGCCGTCCTCAACCTCGGGCAAGGCACGCTCGGATACGTAGTCCTCCAGCAGTGCGATGATCTCGGGCAACGCCAGGCGGTTCGCGTTGGCGCGTGCGAGCAGAATTTCGAAGATGTGCAGGTAGTTGGTCAGGCGGCGCTCGCTGGCGGAGAGAAAAAGCTCGCGATATGCCAGACCGCTCTGATGCAGCAACCGGTCAAACAGATCCGCCAACTGGCCGCGTTCCGCGATTGCTTTCCATTCATAGAGCCGCTCGCTGAGCAGATAGGTGGGAGGGACCTCGTCGATCAGCGCCAGTTCGCGCAGCGGCACCGCGAAAAACGGCGATACCCACGCCTTCGAGGCAATTGGATCGCAGGTGGGGCCCGGCGACCGCACGCAGGACGTCCAGGACATAATAAGCCTCCGAGGTCTGGAACAATCCCTCCTGTTTGTAGAAAGCAAACGGCACCCCGGCTTCGCGCAGGTATTCACCGATCTCGGCGCTCTCCTGGCGGGTGCGGGTCAGCACGAAAATGTCCTTCGCGGTTAAGGTGCGCGGCTCGGCGTCGTGCTCTTCGATCGTGATTTTATGCGCATCATCGGAGAGCAGCAGATGCAATTGTTCGGCGACGTGGCGTCCGAGCGCCGCGCGAGCTTCCGGAACCGACGCCTTACCGCCGTCCGCCCGCTGATAGCGCATCAGGATGACCGGCGCGACGGGCCTGCCCACCGCATCCAGCGCCTTGCGATCAGGCCGGCCGCATCGCACCGGAGCCTCGTAACGAATCGGTCCGGAAAACAGCGGCTCCGATGCATTCTGATCGAAGATGTGATTGCAGGCGTCGATTAGATCGAAGGTCGAGCGGAAATTCTCCAGCAGTTGGACCGCGGGCTTGCCGTCCGCGGTCAATTCGTCGCGTGCCTTGAGATAGGCAAAAACGTCGGCGCCCCGGAAGGCGTCGATCGCCTGTTTGGGATCGCCGACCACCAACAAGCGGTTGTGCGCTCCACCCTCGACGAACAGACGCCTGAAGATTCGCCATTGCAGGTCGTCGGTGTCCTGGAACTCGTCAACCAGCGCGCAGTGAAAGCGCTCACGCAGGACTTTGGCGAGATCCGGGCCGCTGCGGCCGTCCAGCGCGCGCCATACCCAGGCCAGCCCCCGAGCGGTCAAGGCCGGCGCAATCTGCTATCTCGACGAAGTCGTCGAGGCCCGCCACGACTCCTTGGCCGTGCTGCATTCACTGACCGATCACCGCCGCTCCCTCTACCTGGACCGCGCCGGTGAGGTCGTCGAGTCACCCGACTCGTTCATGCTCGTGTGCTCATACAACCCCGCCTACCGCAGCTCGCTCAAAGAACTCAAACCCTCGTTCCGGCAGCGATTCGTCACGCTGCCGATGGCATACCTGCCGCCCGAACGCGAGGCCGAGATCGTCGTCGCCGAGACGGGGGTCGGGCTGCCGACAGCACAACGTCTCGTGCAATGCGCGGTCGCGATCCGCACCGCCGACGACGCGTTCCATTTCGAGCCGCCCTCCACCCGCGTCCTGGTCACCGCCGCGCAGTTAATAGCCGCAGGCTCAACCGAATTGGAGGCGGCCGACGCCTGCATCCTCGCGCCGTTGAGCACCGACGGGGCGATCACCGACGGTTTACGAGAAGTCGCGGCCGCCTGCCTGGCGGACGCCGATACATCGAACACCCAACCGTAGGAAGGGGCCGAAAGACATGGACCAGAAAGAACGAAAGCGCAAGAGGGCACTCATCATCCTGCAGGTCGTCATCTACGGCTACCTGCTGACGATGTTCCTGATCCAGCTCTACATGTCCTTCGCGCGCGGCTGGTGGGAGTTGTGAACGCACCCTTGGTGACTCGCGCCGACGGCCCGGTCAACCTCGAGGACCACCACGAACAGTCCCGCCTGGCGCAACGTCGCGCCGACAAGTGGATGATCGTCGGCGCCGCCCTGATGGGCATGTGGGCCCCAGGCCTGATCGGCTTCCCCATCTTCATGCGCGGCGTCTGGCTGCAACGCCAGGCCCTGCGCGCCGGCCTGTCGGTCCGGCCGATGATCGTGACCCTGATCGGTTACCTGGTCCTCATCGACGGAATGCTCAACAGCCTCGGCTGGGCGCTGGACCTGGTCGCCAACCACACCTTGATCAACCGGGTGCTGATGGTCGGGTGGGGCAACATGTTCGACGCCGGCTACTTCTGGCACTACAACGAGTCGTGGGTCGGCGGCGCGGCAGGCCCGGGCGAAAAGGCTTACGTCGCTGGGCTGATCCTCACGGTGTTCTCGATGAGAGTCGCCGCGGCCATCGGCTTCCTCCAGATGAAGCGGTGGGGCCACCAGTGGATGATCATCACCTGCTGGATGGGCGTGGTCATCTGGATGCGGCTACGTCTTCAACATGACCATGTACGCCGACGTGCGCTACGCCGGCGTCGTGTTCCCCGTCATCGGCTGGTGGCTCTACGACATCTTCTACATCACCCCCTTCCTCGCCATCCCCTATCTGCACACCGTCAACCGCGAAATCTTCTCCGACTGAACACGTTCAAGGAGCATTGCTGTGACCACATCGCAAACCACAGAAGACCAGAAGCCCGACGATCTGCCGCCGGGGACCACTCCCTACTACGCGCGGATGCACAAATGGATCAAGCGTGCCGTCCTGGTGTGCCTTGTCGCACTCGTCATCGAGGGCG
>CAVQWB010000052.1:0-141097 GCA_963717225.1 uncultured Acidobacteriaceae bacterium
CCCAGGTAACCGGCGTTGAGGATTTGATCCTCCATCGCTGGAGTCCGCGCATCTATGCCGACAAAGAGATACCGCCCGGCCGAGCTCAAGAGGTTGTTCGAAGCAGCGCGCTGGGCCGCTTCCTCCTATAACGAGCAACCATGGCGATTCCTGGTGGGCCGGCGAGGCGATGAAACCTATCAGAAGATCTTGAACGCGTTGGTTGAGTTCAACCAGTCGTGGGCCAGGAGCGCTCCAGTGTTGGTGCTCTCTGTCGCTAAGAAGACCTTTACCGAAAAAGGGACCCCCAATCGACATGGCATGCACGACACCGGCGCGGCCATGGCGACTCTGGCTATTCAGGCGACCGCCGACGGGCTGCACACCCATTCGATGGCGGGCTTCGACAGCGAGCAGATGCGGGCGTCGTTTGCGATACCCTCTGACTATGAGCTGGGCGCGGTCACGGCAATCGGATACTTTGGCGATCCTTCCAGCCTGCCGGAGCACCTGCGCAAGCCGGAGGTCTCTCCACGGCAGCGGAAGCCTCTGGAAGAAATCGTGTTCTCCGATTGGGAGAAGCCGGCGCACTTCTAAAGCGCCATGAGAAAGATTCTGCTCTTCGTCAACCCGGTGCTCCAGCAGACAGCAGCGAGGCGTAGGGATATTGCTCGCGTCGTCGCTGCGTTTCGCGGGGAGGGTGCCTCAATCGAGGAGATGGAGACGGGCGAGAACCGTGCTGCGGGGCCCAAGGCGAAGCGGGCTGTAGCCGAAGGCTACGAGGCCGTCGTTGTCTGCGGTGGTGATGGAACAATCTTTGATGTGATCCAGGGGCTGGCCGGCTCCGCCGTACCGCTGGGAATCATTCCCTTCGGCACCGGCAACGTGATGGCCCAGAATCTGAAGGTTCCCAAAGATCCGGTGGCCGCAGCGCATTGGATTCTGTGCAGTCATCCCCGCGCGGTAGGCCTGGGCAGAATCACCTGCTGCTCTAAGGAAGGCCGGCAAAGCTGGCTGTTCGCCATGGCTGCCGGGATGGGCATGCACGCTTCCCTCATGTCCGAAGCGCGACGTTCGGGAAAGAGCAGAGTAGGACGCGCCGCTTACTTCGCGGCCGGCGGGCGATTGCTGCTAAACCATCCGGTAAGACCGTTTGACATTGCGATCACCACCACCAGCGGCTCTGTTACCCACGAGCAGGTATGCGAGGCGCTCGCCGTGCGCGTAGCGGAACTGAATCGTTGGCGTCCCGGCGGCGGGCTGCACTTTCCCTTCCTCCGCTTGGCCACGGTAGCCGGTGACGCGCGGTCGCGCCTGGCGCTGGCCTCGTTCGATGCCCTCTTTCGTTCGGGCGGTGCGCGCGATCGCGAACCGGCGCAGAATGCAGCAGCAATCTACCGCGACGTAGTGCGAGTGGTCTGCACACCGATTCCCAATCGGACGTACAGGCCGGCATTAGCCATTCAGGCCGACGGGGAGGTACTCGGTGAATCCTGCGCGACCATCGAGATGGCCGGACTGAGCGTGCTACTTCTATCGCAAGGCGAATCTGCACCTACACAGGAATAAATCGCGCTTTTATAGCACAGTGTTTGTGGCATGCACGTGTACCCGCGCTAGTCCTTACGAAATTGATAGCCGATATGAGTTTCCGTCAGGATATATGTCGGGCGAGCCGGATCGTCTTCAATCTTCTTGCGTAGCTGATTAATGATGACCCGCAAGTATTCCCGCTCGTTGCCATAGAGCGGTCCCCATACAGAGGCTAGTAAGCGATCGTGGGGAACCGGGCGGCCTGCATGCTCCATCAGGTAGCAAAGTGTTTCGTATTGTTTTGGGGTGAGGTGGATTTCCTCCCCCCGTTTTTGCACTCGGCGCCGGTCGCAGTCCAGAATAATGTCACCGATTGCGCTAACGGTCTTCGACTGGAACGAGGAATCATAACGACGGATTGCCGCCCGCAGTCTCGCAGCCAGCTCAAGAATTCCAAATGGCTTGGTTACATAGTCGTACGCACCTGCATCGAGCAATTCGACCTTGTCTTCCTCCCCGTCTCGTACCGTCAGCATGACTATCGGGAGACGAGGGTAACTTTGGCAGATTCTGCGGCATGCTTCCTTGCCACCGATCCCAGGCATATTGATATCAAGCAACACGGCGTCGTAATTGACCATGCGGAGGCGGAGTAGCGCCTCCTCGCCATTCTCGGCCTCTCCGATCGCGAACCCCAATGCTCCCAGGGCCTCAAACAGGCTCAATCGAATCCCCGCATCATCTTCGACCACCAAAACCTTGCTCTTCTGTTTCACGCCTCATTTCTCCTTTGCCGTCCTGGGCAACGTGAGGACGAACGTAGTCCCGTTCTCGGGGTCGCTATTCACCCATGTACGGCCCTGATGAGCTTCCGTGATGCGTCTAACCACGGAGAGACCGATCCCAGTTCCCGCGGATCTATGCTCCGATCCTGGGCTGCGATAGTAGCGCTGAAAAACTTTGTCTCTTTCCTCGGGTGGTATGAAGGAACCCTCGTTCCGCACACTCACCAGCATTTCTGCCGGCTCCTCCCGAACGTCCACCACGATGGCTGAGCCTGGACTACTGTATTTGGCAGCGTTGTCGAGAAGCTGAAAGAATGCCATCTGTAGCAGTTGCTTATCAGCCCATACCAGACCATGTCGCTCTGCGGATCGAACATCGATGATATGTTGGCTTAATTCTCGCGAGGATGCCTCGATGCTGCCCCGGATGAGTCGTGTGAGATCAACTGGTTCCCGTTTCAGCCGGAGTTCACCGCTGTCGAGCCGCGCAGTACGAAGCAGCCGGGTAGTGAGTTCACTGAGCTGGGCGGCATGTTGATCGATCAGCACAACCAGTCTCTTTTCAGTACCGGACAACGTATCCATCGCCAGCAGGCCCGAGCTTGAGCTGCGAATCGTAGTCAGCGGACTCTTGAAGGCGTGCGCGAGACCATCAAGAACGGCGGAACGAAGTTGTTCGGTCTGCCGCGCTGCCTCCGCGCTGGTTTCCGTGGAGAAGGAGCGCGCCCTCTCAATCGCCACCGCCGTGAGTGAGGCAATTGCGTTGATCGAAGGCGCATCGAGCGAATGTACACAGATAACGACAGACCCGATGGGTCGTACACCCAAGCGCAAAACTCGTCCGGAAGTGCACGCTGCCAGGTCATCTCGATTGCTATCCGTGAAGAAGATGGACCGCACTTGATCGTCCGTGACGTTGCACTCGCCACTCCTGCACATACGTAAGTCATAGGCATTCCATACAACTACACCGTTTACGTGGTATGTGGAGTGAAGCAGGCTTGCGAGCTGCTCTTCAACCGGTTTGTGTGGGTCGAGAAGCAAGATTCTCTGGCTCAGCTCGTAGAGCCTTTGCAGTTGCGCTCGCTGCAACTCAGCTTTGCGAGTGTGGCGGCTGAGTTGGTTGGAGACACGGCCAACGATGAGAGCTACGCATTCGAAGGCGCCCAGAGCCACCCAGTCGTGCGAATCTGACATGTAGAACCGGAAGAGAGGTTCAGTGAAGAAGTAATCGAGACAACCCACGGAGCACAGCGAGACGGCACTCGCTTCAACGAACCCCCACCGCAGCGAGATGATTGCGATCAGTAGTAAGTGAACCGAAGTTGCCGACGAGAGGTTGAAATGAAAGCGGTAAGCAATCCAGGTGACTAGCAAAGCTGCGGCGATCCCGGCCGCGATCCTCCCGGAAATACCGCGAATTTGCTCGCTGGTCATTGTCTTGGGCACTCTTATCCAATCTAAAACTATAGCGCCCAACTCATAAGGAAACCGTTAAGAACGAGCTTATGCGTTCCCAATGGCTCTTGCGATTCACTTAAGAGTGTCGGTCAGTCCGACGCAGAGGTGATCAATGAAAGCTGTTGGAGGTTTCTGTCAATCTGATTCTACAAACATCTATGCTCCATGTACCTGCGACGAAGAGCGCACGGCAGAGCTAATTCGGGCCAGGCGGAGACTGCCAAAAAGTATCCAAGAGGAGAGCTCGCTCCTCGCGCGGCGTTCCTATCGCCGGATCCTTCCGATCCTGGTCTGCTATCTGCTTCTGAGTACTGCCTCGCTCGCATTTGGACAGTCCACGTTCGGCAGTGTGAGAGGCGTCGTGCAGGATGCGAGCGGAGCGGTTATCTCTGATAGCGAGATCGCTCTCCACAGTACGGATGAAAACACGGACCGCACAGTCAAGGCCGATCCATCGGGCAGCTTCATCCTGGAAAACGTGAAAGCCGGAAAATACAGCCTGCATGCGCAACACAGCGGCTTTGCCGACACAGTGGTCTCAGGAATTTCGGTCGAAGCGCGTCAGGACTTGAGGCTCACCGTCGTACTCAACATAGCGGAACAATCGACCACGGTGGAAGTGACTTCGGGCGCCGATCAGATCAATACCGAAAACGCGACGCTTGTCGACTCCAAGAGCAACCTGGAGATGACGCAGCTGCCCTTGAACAATCGCGCGACTACCACCAGTCCACTGGGTGCGCTCGGCCTCTCTCCCAATGTACAGACGGATAGTACCGGCAACATAGCGCTCGGTGGAGCGAGTTCCTCGATGGTCAACTTTTCGGTCGATGGTATCTCGACCGCAAACGTGCGGCAGAATGGGGCATTGCAGGATGCCTATCCCTCGCAGGAGGGAATCGCGGCGGTCAAAGTCACCGCATTCAACAATAGTGCGGAGTTCTCGCAGATTGGCGACGTTACTTTCACGACCAGGAATGGAACCAATCAATATCACGGGAGCCTGTTCGAGTATCTGCAGAACCAAGCACTCGATGCCGACCCGTATGGCTTCAGCGGGAAAGCGCCAAAGAAGTTCAACACCTTCGGTTTTTCGCTGGGCGGCCCCGTCACCATCCCGCACTTTTACAACGGGCACGACAAAACGTTTTTCTTCGTGGATTATGAAGGCAACCGCCGCACGACCGCCGTTGCGCAGCAGTTGGAGGTACCGACGCTGGCCGAGCGGAACGGAGACCTCAGTGGATTCAACACCGCTGGTCAAGCGCCGCTGACGGGCATTCCCGCTGCGAGCATCAGCCCTACGGCTAAGGCCCTGTTGGCCTACATTCCTCTACCCAATGTGAGTGGCCAGTCCGGCTATAACTACGAAAACTTTCAAGCCACTCCAGCGCGCACCGATGGCGCCGATCTGCGCCTCGACCAGACGATCAGCCCGAAGCAGTCAGCCTACGCGCGCTTCAGCCGGAAGAACATCACCGCGGACTATGCAAATCCGTTTCTTCCCAACGATAGCGATTCCATTCATAACCGTAGTCTTCTGGTCTCTCACACCTACACCATCGCTACCACGCTCTTGAACGAGTTTCGCTACGGTTTTACCAACGTCACCACCAGCGTCAACTTTCCCATCCAGGGATCGACCGCGCTGAAGCAGCTTAACCTCACCGGAGTAAATATCAGCCAGCACCCGGCTACCCATGCCTTCCCGGCCTTCAACTTCAGCGCCGGTACCGGTCTGACACCAATAGGCAGGGACAAGGCGGGCATCACGCAGTCGAAGACTACCCAGTTCAGCGATAACCTCACCTACACCCGCGGCAAGCACACGCTGAAGGGCGGCCTCGATGTACGCCGGGTACGGTACTTCGATCTGGAAAGCTTTGCTCCGGCGTTCGCTTCGGATGATTTCGGCGACTTTATCTTTCAGTCTACTTTCACCGGGAATGCCTTTGGTGACTTTCTCGAAGGCGCACCCACTACCTTGAACTTTGCCGTCTCCAGTCCGGATGTAGGGGGAACCGCGACACAGTTCAGTTTGTTTGCGCAGGACGAGTATCAGTTAAACAGCCGGTTGACGCTTAGCTACGGCCTGCGCTGGCAGGTTCTTCCCGGTTTTCAGGAGGATGGCGGCAATCTGGCGAACTTCGATCAGAGAAACAACGCCGTCGTGGTTCCTAATGCCCTGGCAGGGTACCTGGTGAGCCAAAACATCACTGCGTCGAATGTTGCATTCCAGCAATCATTCAACGCTTGCAATCTCGGCTACACCGCTCTTGCCTGCACGAAATATGTGACGGCCAGCCAGGACGGTTTGCCGCAGAGCCTGCGCAATATCTATAAAGGCAACTTTCAGCCGCGCGTGGCGTTCGCGTATCGTCCGTTCAACGACACCAGGACCGTGATACGTGGTGGTTTCGGCATCTATACCATGACGAATCTGGGGCCGCTCTCGTTCAACAACAGTGGCAATCCTACGTCGAGCCTCCACAGCTACGCCAACGCCAACACAACTGGACCAAATACGCCACAGATCCGGTTTCCGAACACAGCCCCGGCTAGCACGTCCGTGCAGATCGGAGGTGGGAGCCTGGACCAGGGAGTTGATCCAAACTTCCGTGATCCGCAGTCCAACCAGTGGAACTTAACCGTAGAACGTGAAATTACGGGTAGTACGGTACTCCGCGCCAGCTACGTGGGAATGCACTCTTACCGGCTGAACGTCACCGAGGATCTCAACCAGATTCCCGCGAGTACGACTCCCTTCACCACGACAGCCGCAAGCCCGTATGTCGATCCCCGTTCTCCTTATATCAATTGGACCGAGCTTTACAGTACATTCAACGCGGGTGAGGCTAACTATCGGGCATTTGTGCTAGAGGCCACACACCGCATGCAGCATGGACTGTACTTCGATGCGAACTATACGTTAGCGGACAATAAGGCGGACAATCAGGGGGACGCGCCAACAGCATTCGCAGGCGAAGTAAACTACGGCCTGCCCGTCGCAGACCGCTTCCACATCGAACGAAACCTCGGCAACGTGGAAGGCACGCGCCGCCATCGCATGCTGCTGACCGGTGTGTATCAGCTTCCCTTTGGGCAGGGCCGGACCTTCATGAACGGCGGCGGAGTCAAGAATGCATTCCTGGGCGGCTGGGACCTGACAACCATTACATTGCTCGAGACCGGGCCATGGCTTACACCGAGCATCAGCGGTTCGGCAGACCAGTCGAATACCAACGTCGTCAATCGAGGCGCGCTCATTCGTCCCGATGTGGTGTCGAACAACTTCTACACCGGGCAATCTCGAGCGCAGTACTTCAACCTTGCTGCGTTCGCGCCGACCCCCTCGGGCGCAGGCCGGTTTGGAAACGCCGGAGTCGGCATTCTGCAGGGGCCAGGAACCTCTACCGTCTCGCTCGGTGTGGCTAAACAATTTCGCGTCACGGAGAAAATGCATGCGCGCTTCGAAACCACCTTTACGAATGTGCTGAACCACACCAACTTTGCGCCTCCCGTCACCGCTATCGACAGTTCGACCTTCGGCGCGCTGACCGGTCCGCAAACCGCGGAAAACGCAGGGAACCGCACCGGTCAGGCCGCCCTCAGACTAGATTTCTGAAGCGGTAGGGGGCCTCCGCGAGGCTTGATGGATCAAGAAAGCTGTATCCTGGCATTTCTCACAAATACCCACAAGCCTCGACGGCCACGGCGGATGAGGTTAGCCCGTATTCGCTGCTTAAGTTTTGGGACGGAGGGCACGGCTCTAAACCTGTTTGAATCTGTGCCCTCTGGGCCTGCGCAGCAAAGCGGGTTTGGGGTTCTCTCGCCACCCCTAAAAGTTGAACAGCGCCTGAAAATTAAAATCCCGTACCGCGGAGCCGTGGGAAAAGAAACCGGTCGCGAGTTGGTTAGACTTGCCGAAGAACGGAGAATCGGTAGTGCCATCCGGAGGACCGCCCAGCGTCCCATTGGGCGGCGCAAGATTAACCACGTTGAATATATTGTGGGCAAACGCGCTCAAAGTAATGCTGTAGCGGCGATCGACGCGCGTACTTTGGCCGTGTGGGCCGCTTCCCCCTAAACCCATACCCGGCATGCCACCGTGCCCGCCGCCTCCATGCCCACCGTCACCCCCGGCAACCGCCCCTTTGCCTTCTTCTACCCGTGGGCCGACCCCAAAGCTCTTGGAGACACGCATGTTCATCGCAAACTGAACCGGACCGTTCCCATGATTGATGGGGATCAACTTCGCCCCGGCCGGGGGCGCAGCGCTGATATCAAAGTTCCCGTACTTCGTGGTATCCACATTGGCGGGATTGGAAAGTGAGGAGGCGAAGGTCGGCCGGTCGTTGAAGAACGAATCGCCGTTGATGTCCTGGCTTAGTTGGAGGTTGAAAGGTGCACCCGACGAGGCACTGAGAAAGGGACTGATCCTGAACCCAAACGGAGCCGAGTAGTTCGCAAACGCAAACACCCGATTCCGGACATCGAAATACTGGCGCCCATAGTCCTGCATGATGTCGTATTGGTTGGAGGGATGATAACCAGGACCTCCCGTATCGCTATTCGCTTTGCTGTAAATGTAGAAGCCGGTAAACGTCAGCTTGCGGCCGTAGGCCACATTCAAGTTAAGAAAAATCTGGTTCTCCTTGAACACGGCCAGCGAATCGTACTCGTAAATGTTGCATGGTGTACCCGGCGCGGCGCCGACCGGATTGCTGGGGCACAACCCGAGCGCAGGGCGGGTGCCGTCGGGGAGCGGGGCATCGATATTGCGCGACAGGAACTGGTGTATGCCGCGGGAATAAAGATACGTCGCCGAGACACTTACACTCTTGTTCACCTGGTGCTCAATGCCCGTTCCGGTTTCTATGATGGCCGGCGCATTCAACCCCGGCTGGGTGCGATAGAAGGTTGGTAGCGCGGGAGACTTTTCTGTTGTGCTGTCGGGGGGCGTTCCATCCGGATTCGACTGGATGGTCTGTACCTGGCCCTCCTGGTCGAGATTGTAGCGATTTGTATTGAGCAGCAGATCATAGGTGAAGCGGTTGTAGAAAATTCCGTAGCCGGCACGCAGAACGGTCTTGGGCTGCTTTCCACCTGTCCCAATACCGTAGGAAAGCGCAACCCGAGGAGCGAAATTTACTTTGTTGGCAATCTGGTTCTGCGTCTCAAAGCGCAATCCATAGCTGATGGTGAAATTCGGCCGGGCCTTCCAGTCGTCTTCCGCATAGAGACCCAGGTCAGTAACACTGGCCTTCTGCGTGGGCGTTCCCGTGGTGATCGAGAACTGGCTTGGCTTGCCGGCAAGATAGGCATTCAGGTTTGAGTAGGTGTACGTTCCCTCAAAGTTCGCGTTGGAATAATTTGTGTCCTGGTTGTACCGGAGCCGGGCACCGAAACGGATGTAATGCTTGGCCAGAGCCAGGGAGGCGTAATTCTGCAACTCGTATTCGGTCTGGATATCCCGGACCGTACCCAGGGGACTGCCACCGCCTTGAAAATTCTGCAGCACATCGATCGCGGGAGCCGCCATCTGCGGAGTCTGGTTGCTCGAGTCGTGAATGTACTGGAAACGAGTATTGTTGACGAACTTCGCGCCGTAAACCTGGCTGTCGCTGATCTGGATTCTGTTTTCCACCTCGTTTGTGTCGTAGGCCTGGCTGGGCAGCACGAACGGGTTCCCGCCCAGTCCACTGTTGTTCCGTGTGTCCTGGTAGTAGCTGTAGCGAGCGGTCAAAGTTTGCGTGGGCGTCAATTGATAATCGATCCGCGGGCTGATGTTAGTGCGCGTCTGCGGATAGGGCACGGCCACATTGCACAGCGTGCCGCTGGTCTCTACCACCACGCCGTTTTCCGGGCCGCAGGTAGCAGGGTCGGGCACGTAAGGCACATTGGCGTTGACGATGCTGTTGTTCTGAATGTTCCGCCGGTCGAAGTTGACAAAGAACGAGGCCCTTTTCCCCAACGGGCCGCTTACATTGCCGTTGTATTGCAGCGTATGGTACGGCGGTTCATTCGCGGCAAACGGATTCGAGGTGTTAAAGACCGAAGCGCTCGAATTCACGAACACCTGGCCATGCAGTTTGTCCGTGCCTGGCTTGGTCAGGATCTCGACCCGGCCGTAACCCGGCTTGTCATACTGGGCAGAGAAGGGATTCTGGTTAATGATGATGGCGCGAATCGCGGACTTGGGTGGCAACTGACCGCCGGTGAACCCATCGATGTAAATCTGTCCCCCGCTGGGGCCCGCCGCAGGACCGGCCAGTGCCGTCAGCTCATTCGACAACTCGTCAGGATCATCCGACAGGGCATCCAGGTCCTTGCCGGTCATCACCACCGCGCTCACATTACTGTCTGGATCCACGCTCACGCCCGGAGTATCCCCGGTGACCTGCACCTGCTGTTGCTCCATTTGAATGGAGAGCGAAACATTCAACGGCCGCGTTTGTCCGGCTACGATCCGTACAAGAGGAGATGTAAAGGTCGAGAAGCCGGTGGCCTGGACCGTCACCGTGTATTGGCCGGGCGCCAGGCCGGGGACCGAGTATTGCCCACTGGCATCGGACATACCCGTACGGCTCACTCCGGCGGCCGAGGTCACCGTCAGGGAAGCCTGAGGTATGACTGCGCCGCTCGGATCCGCTACCTGGCCGCGCAGGGTGCCGGTAGCTGCGGCCACCGTTGAGCCTCTGGGCGTTTGCGCCAAGGCTTGCGGTATCGCAGAGACCCCCACAGAGAGGGACAAACTCATAAGGCAGAGAGCGAGCAATCGATTCAAAGGTTCTCCTCAAATGCGTTCAGTATTGCCGGATTGTCAGGACTGCTGATGAAGGATCGGTGCTACTGCGGTGTTTCTCCACCGCCGCCGCCTTCTCCTCCACCACCGAGATTCCAGGAGGAAGAAAGCATGGCCTGGCTTCCGCTTGTCGAGGCTTGAAGCATCGATTCCACTCCCGCGACGATAGTGATAGCGGTTGCAGACTGGGGTGATTGGCCCTCGGTGGCGACGATGATGAGCATGTTGCCTTTCTGGAGATCTTTAAGGGTAACCGACGGCGCGCGGGCCAAAAGCTGCTGAAAATCAGGTCCTCCCGCGCCGGGCCCACGGCCCGGAGAGCCGGCCTGCCTGTCCGCCCCAGAGGGTCCTGGCGCCGGCCCTGCGGCCCCCTGTGCATTCCCTGGTCCTTGACTCCTTGGCCCGGCGCCGCCAGCTCCGGCGGGGGACCCATCGGGCCGCCTTGCACCGCCGCCGCTCAGGCGCGAGGCTATGCGCTGCGCAACGGCAGGATCGAGTTTTTTCACTTGACTGTCAGGAGTAACCGAAACCACCACAGGTTTCTTGGTAGCGGTATCCATCAGCGTGATCGTAGATGCGTCCGCGTTTACGGCTTGGATCGGGCCGGCGAGATTCAGAAAGCTTCCGCTGACAATTTCTTCTGCCTCAAGGGTTGCCCCATCCGCGCTTTTGGAACCGCGGGCACGAAGCTGATCACCCGGCTTGATTTGGTCGAGGGTACCTTTGATTGCCTGGTCAAACTTGACAGAACCCGGAGCATAACGGCGCACAATGGTACTGGGCGAGGCGTGGATTACTTGTGTCCGCGTGCCACCTGGTCCGCCGGAGATAGTTACGGTGCCTGCCGTCGGATTGACCGACTTGACCAGACCCCCTGTGCCGCGCTTCTGCCAGTCTTCCCGCTCCCGCTCCTGCTTTTGCGCGATGTCCGCACCCTTGATCGCAACCAGCATGGTCGCAGCCAGTGCATTGCCACCCGTGCTCGTGGAACCGCGGGCCATGACTCGGTCCCCCGCCTGTAAATCGGCCAGGCTGAAAGGGCTCGCACCGGCCAGAGTCTTCTGTCCTGGTTCTACGCGCAACAGGCGGGCGTTCTCCGCCACGGTCACCTGCATGGTGGCACCGGCGTCGTTCTTCACCGTGATCGTGTTGCCGCTTATCGTCTGCACAGTTCCCAGGAAGGTAACCGGCTTAGCCGCGGGAGCGGATGCATCCTGGGCCGTCGCGCGGCGGCAATAGGCTGAATGCCGCGGCAAGGATCAAGCGCGAAACCCCGGTTCGTACTCTGCCGGTTCGTACTCTGGTGGATAGCATTTTTCCTCTTACTGGGCCGCAGTCACGCCGCCAATTGGAATGCGCGCAGGCCACTGCAATGTGGTATTCGGCGGCTGGTTTTTACCCGTATATTCTGGAGCCCTGGCTTCGCCGTGGAAACGAACGTCAACTCGTATTGATTCTGTAGTTTACGCTGAATGTCGGAGAGAAAGGGCGCAAACGATACGGGATTCCCAAATCCCTCCAGGTAAACCTTGCCTCCGGTATCGCCAGAAACCTGGGTAAGGTAATTCTGCCCGCCATCCGTTACCCGCAGACTCCGGTCCAGGCGCCCGGCACCGCGATAGTAGATGGAATAGACAATGACTCCGGCTTTCTGCGCGTCACTGGTGGCAGCGCGCACATAAGGATTTTCCGGGTCGAAGCGCGCGCCGGAATAACGGTCGACGCCATCGGTCACCATAATGACCTCCCGGCGAACGTTGCTGTCGCTGCCCGGCCAATGCTTCACCAGATCCGAGAGGCAGAAATAAGGGCTACCGTTGCTGCCACCGATCCCGGCAGGCAAGCGCAGGGCCTTTGCCGCTTGCGCGTGGTCACTGGTGAAGTTCTGCACCAGGTTCGGCGTGCCGTTGCGCATATACCCGATAGCTACCTGCGTGGTGGGAGGCAAGCCGCTCAAGAAATTCTTGATATCGTTCAACTGCAGACCCAGGTTGCCGCCGGAAGAGTCATCCAGCAACACCACCAGTTGCAGCCCAGATCGCTCGCCGCGCAGCGCAACCCAACCAGTCAACTCCTGAGGTTTGCGATTCTCGAAAACACTCATGGACTGCCGGGAAACGGGGGTTACATCTTCTGCGGCCTTGCTGTTCACCGTGACCACGGCGCGTCCGGTAGATGTCTCTTGCCCAGTCAACGGGCGAACGACGCCAGGCATGGCAAAGCAAATTGCCATGACCAACCCGATAAAAAAGTTCTGATCGATTTTCTTGCCTACTCCGCAACCATCTATCTTCATAATTCTTTAGATAACCCAGGTCCCCTGGTTGCACGAAAGACTGTATTCATATGACGGTAGTGGGCGATGAAAGGTTCGACCAGGGCGAAGAATACTTGGTCAATCAATGGATCGCAGCATCGTTCCCTGCCAAGGCTCTGCTATCCTCAAGATGAACTGTAATGGTTACTTGGTCTCTGCCTGTTGCTCACGTATCTTGTTGATAGATCTGGATCATGGATTCTGATCGAAGGTCCGCAAGCGCGATCGGCTCAGCCATGGGAAGCGCAGGTTTTCCAGGCCTTTCGCCGCGGTTTCCTCTTTGAATCGACGCGGCAACGGGAGAACTGCTCTCAATGACCGAACTTAAGGTTATGCAGCCTCCAGTGGAGGTCCAGGCAGAGCGTCCGCTCTGTGTCGACCTGGACGGTACGCTGGTCAAGTCAGACACTTTCGTTGACTCGTTGATGATCCTCGCTCGTCGCCATCCCCTGGCTCTTTTGCGCGCGCCATCGTGGGCGTTCAAAGGCAAAGCCTATTTGAAGGCGCAAGTGGCCTCTATGGTCACACTCGATGCCGCGTACCTGCCGTACAACCGTCCCCTGCTGAACTACCTGAGGGACGAGCACGCCGCCGGCCGGAAACTCTATCTGGCCACCGGAACCGACCGGGCCCTGGCGCTCAATATTGCCGCCCACCTGGGAATCTTTGACGAGGTAATTGCCAGCGACGGCAGGGTGAACCTGACCGGAAGGAACAAGCTGCAGCATCTGGAACAGAGATTTGCGGCCGACGGCTTCGACTATATCGGCAATGCGCTGCCTGATTTGCCGCTCCTTCAAGAGGCTCAGCAGGCAATGGTAGCCAATCCTGCCCGCAACTTGAACAGTGCTTTGAAGAGCCGGAATGTGCTCGTGAACCGGAAGTTCCTGGACCGCGCTCGCCTGCCTGCTGCCTTGATGAGAGCGCTCCGGGTACATCAGTGGGCAAAAAATCTGCTCGTATTTCTGCCCCTGCTTCTAGCCCACTCTTTGCATGCAGCACCCGTGATGGCCGCATTCGCCGCGTTCTTCTGCTTCTGTTTTATGGCGTCGGCAACGTACATTTTGAACGACCTGCTCGACTTGGAGCCGGACCGGGTACACCTGAACAAGCGCAAGCGAGCTTTTGCGGCGGGTGATCTCTCCGTGGCCACAGGGCTGGGCATTTCGTTTTCGCTGCTGGCAGTCGCTCTGATTACAGCCGCCTACTTGCCACGAACGTTCCTGATCTATTTGCTCCTCTATCTTGTAACCACGCTGGCCTATTCTCTTTCCCTGAAACGGATCGTGCTGGTGGATGTCGTCATCCTGTCGAGCCTATACACCATCCGCATGATGGCCGGTTCTGCGGCCACGCACGATCCCGTCTCCCCCTGGCTTGCTGCCTTCTCCATCTTCCTTTTTCTCAGCCTGGCCATGGTCAAACGGTTCAGCGAATTGCAGAATCTACATGCGCGCGGCGTGAACCCTACCAACGGAAGGGGCTATCTCTTAAGCGACATCGAGCAACTGCGCAGCTTTGGCACCTCCAGCGCCTATGCCTCCATCGTGATCTTTGCTCTGTATATCAATGGGCGCGACGTGGTGGCGCTCTATCACCACCCGAACCGCATGTGGTTGATTACCCCACTGCTGATCCTGTGGGTCAGCCGTGTTTGGCTGCTCGCCTCGCGCGGCTTGCTGGACGAAGATCCCGTCGTCTTTGCGCTTTCGGACCGCATGAGCCTGCTGCTTGGTCTAGGGGTGGCGATCATTGCCTACTCTGCGCTTTAACGCATTTTTGCTAATACCGTGGTCCGGTGGGATCGGTTATGTGTGGCCATTCTTTGGCGGAATGGCCACGTTGAGTCCAGTTTCCTGGTCTGCACCATTAGCACAAATGCTTTAGAAGGAAAGATACCTGACCTATGTCCCCTAGCCAGAACCGGCCTCAATTTGAATCGTGGGGCCGCTATCCGAAACTCTTCGCTGAGGTCCGCCCCATTTTTTGGAAGGAGGACTTTCCCGCCTCCATCGCCCCAGACTCAAAAATGCTGGCGGTCGGTATGGGACGCAGCTACGGCGACGTATGCCTGTTGCAGCATGGAACCCTGCTGGCTACGCCAAACCTCGATCGCCTGATCTCGTTCGATACACAGACAGGCCTGTTGCGTTGCGAAGCTGGGGTGACCCTGGCGGAGATCCTTGATTTCGCGGTGCCCCGCGGGTGGTTTTTACCCGTGAGCCCGGGCACTAAATACGTAACCGTCGGTGGAGCGATTGCCAACGATATTCACGGTAAGAACCACCACGTAGCGGGCACGTTCGGTCTGCACACACCACGCTTCGAGCTGGTGCGCTCAGACGGCACGCAGGTAGTGTGTAGCGCGACTGAGAATCCCGAGTGGTATGCCGCTACCATCGGCGGCATGGGGCTAACCGGCCTGATCAGTTGGGCTGAGCTGCAGATGCGGCCGATCGTCTCCCGCCACATTCGTTACCGATCCACGAAGTTCCTCGGGCTGGACGAGTTTGTCGCGCTCTCTCAAGAAAGCGCGGACAAGGAATATTCAGTGGCGTGGATCGATTGCGTTGCCCGAGGCCAGAATTTTGCCCGGGGCATCTTCATCCAGGGTGAGCATGACGAAAATCCTGGTCCGCTTACGCCGTTGGCCAAGGCGAAGTTTGCGCTACCTTTCAATCTCCCAGCCTTCGCCCTCAGCCACGCCTCCGTAGGTGCGTTCAACACCCTCTACTACCACAAGCAGATGACCAGACAACGCACCGGGCTGATCGACTATGAACCGTTCTTCTACCCCCTGGACCGCATCCTGCAATGGAATCGGCTGTATGGCAAGGAAGGCTTCCTCCAGTTCCAATGCGTTCTACCCTTCGCAAGCGACACCATGGGGATGACCCATTTATTGAAGGCCATTACTGCCTCGGGACTGGCTTCTTTTCTCGCTGTTATCAAGGTCTTCGGGGATGCAGTCTCTCCCGGAATCATGTCCTTCCCCGTGCCGGGTATCACGCTGGCACTGGATTTTCCCATCCGCCGAGAGGTAAGCTTTGGCCTTTTGGATCGGTTGGCCGACATCACTGCCGAATTCGGCGGGCGCATCTATCCAGCGAAAGATGCGTGCATGAGCGCAGCTCATTTCCAGCAATTCTATCCCCAGTGGGAGCAATGGGCCGCCTACATCGATTCCGGCTTCAGCTCCAGCTTCTGGCAAAGGGTAAGCGGCCGTGCCTGAACGCGATCCTCTTTTCCCTCCCGGGTGTTGGTTTTGGGAGCGACCTCGAGCATTGCCATCGCCACTATGCGGCGGCTTGCGGCGCCGAATCGGCATTTCATGCTGGTGGCGAGGAACAGAGACCGGCTCACAGCCGTAGCCCAGGACTTACTGACCCGCGGCGCGCTCGCCGTCGATACCTGGGTCGTGGACCTGGACGACACCAGGGCCCACCCGGAAATGCTCGCCAGTGTGGTGGAGCGGCTGGGCCGGATTGACCTGGCCCTGATCGCACAGGGAGTCCTGGGCGACCAGCATGCCGCCGAATCGGATTTCGAAGTGGCCGCGGCGATTCTGCATACCAACTTCATCGCCACCGTCTCTCTGTTGACATGGCTGGGAAATTACTTTCAGGCTCAAGGTGGGGGCACACTGGCAGTAGTTTCTTCAGTAGCCGGTGACCGCGGCCGCAAGAGCAATTATGTATACGGTGCATCCAAAGGGGCGCTCAACGTCTTCCTGGAAGGACTGCGCAACCGGATCGATCGAGATGGGGTGCACGTGCTGACCATCAAACCCGGTTTCGTGGCCACGCCGATGACCGCGCATGTGCCGCACAACGCGCTCTTTCGCTCGCCCGACCAGATCGCCCGCGGCATAGGGAAGGCCATTGAGCGCCGGCGCGATGTGGCCTACCTGCCCTGGTTCTGGTTCTGGATCATGCTGCTGGTGCGCGCCATCCCGAGTCGCTTCTTCAAAAAGATGAATCTATAAACCCATGGGGGGTCAGTGCCATGGATTTGAAGCTCATCGGAAAGACAGCGCTCGTTAGTGGATCGACCGCGGGTATCGGACTTGCCATCGCCGCCGGGTTGGCTCAGGAAGGCGCAACGGTTTACCTCAACGGACGCACCGAGGCCAGGGTCCAGCAAGCCGTGGAGCACGTACAAGCGTTGAAGGTACAGGCAGAACAATCGCAGGGTACAGTCGAAGGAATCGCAGCCGACCTGGGAACTGTCGAAGGATGTGTCGAGCTCTTCAGCCAACTACCCAAGGTGGATATTCTGATCAACAATCTCGGCATTTTCGAAGCCAAGCTCTTTGCCCAGATCCCCGATGATGACTGGCGCCGCTTCTTCGAGGTAAATGTTCTGAGTGGTGTCCGTTTGTCGCGCCAGTATCTCCCTGGCATGCTGAAAAATAACTGGGGACGGATAGTGTTCATCTCCAGCGAATCGGCGCTCCAAATACCGGTGGAGATGATTCACTACGGCACCACCAAAACCGCTCAGCTAGCGGTCGCTCGGGGGTTGGCTGAGTCGGTCGCAGGCACCGGGGTTACGGTCAACAGTATTCTGGCTGGTCCAACTCGCTCGGAAGGTGTTTCTGGCTTTATCGGGGATTTGGCCAGGCAGCGCGGCATTGGCCAAGAACAGGTAGAGAAGGAGTTTTTCGAGAAAGTTCGGCCCTCTTCGCTGATCAAGCGTTTTGCCAAGCCAGAAGAAGTAGCGTCGCTCGTGGTCTACGTAGCCAGCGAACAATCTTCAGCCACCACTGGGGCGGCTATCCGTGTTGACGGAGGCGTGGTGAGGTCTATTCTCTAGCAGCGGCCGCTCAGACGATAGCCTTGAACACCAAGGATGCTGAATTGATGCAGTAGCGCAAACCCGTTGGCGGCGGCCCATCGTTAAAAACGTGACCCTGGTGCGCGTCACATCGAGCGCAGGCTACAGCCGTCCGCTCACCGAAACTCCTGTCCTCCGTCTCCACAATATTTCCCCTTGCAATCGGCTGCCAGAAACTTGGCCAGCCCGTGCCCGAATCGAACTTGGTCTGGGAAGAGAAAAGCGCCGTACCGCAGCAGATGCAGCGATAGATTCCTCGCTGGTGCAGATTCCAGTAGGAACCCGTGTAAGCCATCTCGGTATCGGCCCTGCGAGCGATGTCGAACGCGTTGGCGGAGAGTAGTCGCCTCCATTCCGCGTCGCTCTTAATGATTTTCTGCACGCGGATCATCCCGGTGGGCACGCCGGCAGCAGAAAATTCGGCAATCTCAACCTCGGGAGCGGGTCCGCTGGGCAACGCTGTCGATAGGGGTGCAGGCGCAGAGTGGAGGGACCACGTAGCAATGGCGGCCGCTGCCATCCCCCCGCTTAATAAAAAAGCGCGGCGCGTTACTTTTTGCCGCGGAGCATCCTCGCTCAGGCCGGAGTCAAACATAGCTTCACCCAGCTATTGGACTCACCACAGGCCGAGGAGTTACAGCCGCCGTGAAAAGCCAAGGCTTCGCCGTCACTGAAGGACCCAAGGCGTACGTGGGACGAAAAAGACGGGCGAAGCCCTCCAAAGCCTTTACCGCTTGTCCCTACCACGAACCCCGGGTGCCCCATATCTCGCTCGTTTTTCGCGAGATGTGGGATACCACTGCGCTATCCCTGCGACTCGTCACTGAACATGAAGCCCACCGCAATCCCAGCAAATGGAGACGGGTGTCCTGAGCTCTGATGCACAGCAAAGTCTGTGGCGCAACCGTGCCCAGGTGTCGCCGCTTTCTATCAGGCCCGACCAGTCGGGCCGTTGAGTTTCTACATTTCAGAGCCAGCGCGCCAGGCGGCGGGCCGTAGGCAGCCTATTTTGTAACGTAATCCAGCTTGACCCGTGCCAGCCCCGGACTAAAAGTCCGGGACTGGCACAGCTGGTCCAAATACGCCAGAATGTCTTCTGCCGGCCAACTCGCCGCTCCGAAATATGTAGAACCCAACCAAGATCTGGGCTTTAACCCCTGAGGTACGTCTTTTCGACGGTTCATTGCCGAACTACTCGTGACAACCGTATCTCGGCTGCTCCACAAAAGAGCTTGTTCGTCCAGGACTCCGCTGAGCAGCCTCCCTAAGCATCGAGATGCTTGGGCACCAATTCATTCAGCAACGCTGGATTCGCCTGTCCTTTCGACAAGCGCATCACCTGCCCCACGAAAAATGCTGCCACCGTCTTTTTGCCCGCGCGATACTGTTCCAACTGCTTGGGATTGGCCGCAATCACTTCCTGAATCAGCTTCTCCAGTGCGGCGGGATCGCTGATCTGTTGTGGCTTCTCGCGTTCATAGACAGGACCAAAATCTTCGCCATTTTCAAATGCTGCGTCGAAGAGCCCCTTGAGCTGCTTGCTGGAAAGCTCTCCGGACTCCGCGAGATCCGCTGCCTGCACCAACCCCAGCAAGGTGACCGGAGATTGCTCCAGGTCCAGGCCCTTTGCCTTGAGACGGCCCATCAATTCGCTCTGGATCAAGTTAGCCACCCGGCGCGGGCTGCGCGCCTGCCTGGCCGCCGTCTCGAACTGATCAGCATACTCGCGCGTGGCCGTCAGTGTGTGGGCATCTTGCATCGTGATCTGGTACTCGGCGATCATGCGCTTGCGACGCGCCTCCGGTAACTCAGGCATGCGCTCGGCGAGGATAGCCTTCCACGCCCCAGAGACCAACAGAGGCGGCAAATCCGGCTCGGGAAAATAGCGGTAGTCATGGGCCTGCTCCTTGGAGCGCATGGAGTAAGTGCGGCCCTCGTTCGCGTTCCATAACCGCGTCTCTTGTGCCACGCGGCCGCCGCTCTCGATTAACTCCACCTGGCGTTCAATCTCATACTCCAGCGCAGAACGGATAAAGCGGAAGCTGTTCACATTCTTCACCTCGGCTTTGGTCCCAAATTTCGCCTGCCCGCGCGGCCGTACGCTCACATTGGCATCGCAGCGTAACGACCCCTCCTCCATGTTGCAATCGCTTACCCCGGTGTACAGGAGTATCTCTTTAAGGCGCGTGAGATACTCGTACGCTTCATCTGGCGTTCGCAGATCGGGCTCACTCACGATCTCGATCAGCGGGGTTCCGCATCGGTTCAGATCCACGTAGGTCTTGGTCGCGGAGTCAGGAAAGCCGTCGTGGAGACTCTTGCCCGCATCCTCTTCCATGTGCAGCCGCGTAATCCCAATGCGCTTAGTCACACTATGGCCGGAGCCATCGAGTGTGGGAACATCAATCCAGCCATGCTCCGCCAGTGGCTTGTCGAACTGCGAAATCTGGTAGCCCTTGGGCAAGTCGGGATAAAAGTAGTTCTTGCGCGCGAACACCGAGTGCTCGCGGACTTCACAGTTGATGGCCGTCGCGGCGAGCACCGCGTATTCCACTGCGCGCTTGTTCAATACCGGTAATGCGCCCGGCAAGCCAAGACAGGTGGGGCAAATATGAGTATTCGGTTCGCCGCCGAATCGATTTGCGCAGCCGCAAAAGGCCTTGGTATTTGTGAGCAGTTGTACGTGGACCTCGAGCCCGATCACTGGCTCATACCGGTCCAGCACTTCAGGCGAAAGGCTTGCAGTGACCGTCATTACTTTCGATTCTAGCAACGCTCCGGGCTCAAACGGCAACGTTTTCCTAAACGATTTTTTGTCCGTCGTCCAGCTCCTGGACTGCTGTGTACTGAGAAGGGTAGTAAGATTCTGAGGCAAGCCGTGACCCCTGGAGAAAACTGAGTGATCGACATCCGTCAGGAAATAACAGCGGTCATTGAGGCCACCGTGCTGGTCGTGGCCGCTCTCTTCCCAATCGTCAATCCTTTGGGCAGCGCCGCGATTTTCGTCAATTTGGTTGGGCCGGTCGCATCCTCCACCCAACGCTTACTCTCACAGAAAATAGCCGTCTACAGCTTTTTTCTGCTCCTCTGTTCCTTATTGTGGGGAGTGCATGTCCTCGCATTTTTCGGGATCGCTATTTATGCGGTACAGATCGCGGGAGGCCTGGTCGTTGCCGCTACCGGATGGTCGCTGCTCAACCAGGACACCGGACAAGCAAAGACCGAGCCAACTGCGGAAGACCAGATCCTTGAAAACGCCTTCTATCCCTTTACTCTACCCATCACCGTGGGTCCAGGTTCTATCTCGGTTGCCATTACACTCGGAGCGCATCTGCCTCCTGAGCTGCAGGAGCATTCTTTGTTTTCGCCCCGAGTCCTGATTGCTGCCATCAGCGGCATCACGTTGATCTGCGTCATCATCTACGTATGCTATCTCTACGCTAGAAAGGCCGAGCAACTTCTGGGCCGATCAGGAACGTCGATGGTGATGCGCCTATCCTCGTTTATCCTACTCTGCATCGGCGTGCAGATCATCTCTACTGGCTTCAAGGCATATCTTCATGCACTAGGTAAATTCTAGGTGGGTTTGTGTACAAATTACGGGCGGGCAGAAAATCATCGGGAACGGTGAAACAGTGATCATTGCTGGGTGAGCTTCACCCTACGCTGGCGCTTTCAGCGGCAGGGCCAATGTCTCAGCGACGTTACTATTGTTTCTGGAAAGATAATGTCTGCTTGACTTGCCATGTTTGCCGGCGCCGAAGTACT
Source organism: uncultured Acidobacteriaceae bacterium (assembly GCA_963717225.1). Classification (GTDB taxonomy): domain Bacteria; phylum Acidobacteriota; class Terriglobia; order Terriglobales; family Acidobacteriaceae; genus PALSA-350. The sequence goes on from CAVQWB010000052.1 coordinate 21,485, forward strand.
TCGTGTAGGGATCCAATCTGAAGCAATGGCCTTTTGAACTGTGGGCAGATCGAGCTCCATCACACACCAACGGATGCAGACGCTCGTCCAGCGGGTCATTCCAAGCGAGAGACACAAGGGCGCTCCCATTACGCCTTGCCGCGGCCCCTCCCTGGCGAAACGTAGCAGTTCATACTTAAAAGCAGCAGCCAGAGCGGAGAGGCCTTTTCCTTGATCAGGAGATTCACAGCGCTGTTCTTCCTATTCGCGTTGCCCCTCCTCTGCCAGAGCAATCGTGGTGAACTGCGTTTACGTGTGACTGACCCATCCGGCCGTGGGGTTAAAACAGCCGTTCATCTCCTAAGTGCGGCGAATCAATATCAGACCATTTTGCAAACCGACGAGCAGGGCAGCCTGGACGTTCAGCACCTCCCCTATGGCAAATATGAGCTCAACGTGGATCCGCCCGGCTTTGCTCCGGTAAACGAATCCCTTGTGATTGGCTCCTCGTTGCCACTCAAATACGCGATTGAATTGAAGCTGCCAACCGTCAATCAATCCGTGACCGTGAATGCGGCCGATACCCTGATCGACGCCGAACAGCCCGGCTCTGTCAGCCAGATAGGCTCTGACTTTCTTCAGCACCGGCTCGGCTCGATTCCGGGTCGCTCCCTGCAGGATCTGGTCAACTCCCAACCGGGATGGCTTTATGAAGGAAATGCCGTTCTGCATCCACGCGGATCGGAGTATCAGACGCAATTTGTGATGGATGGAATTCCCCTCACCGATAATCGCTCGCCCAGTTTCGGCCCCGAGATTGAAGCGGACGACCTGCAATCGATGACCATCTATACCGCGGGCATCCCTGCGGAATATGGGCGAAAGATGGGAGGAGTGGTCGAAGTAAACACGCTGCAGGACGCACAGCCCGGTCTGCATGGCGAATTGGTTTTGTCCGGCGGCAGCTTCGACACCGCAGGCGCATTCGCGAAAGCACAATACGGCTGGGGCAAAAACACACTCGGCGGCAGCGCCAGCGGCAGTATGACGGATCACTATCTCAATCCCGTGGTTCCACAAAATTTCTCTAATACCGGAACCCTGGGGGACTTCTCGGGCCGCTATCATCGCGAGCTAACGGAAAACGACCGGCTGAGCTTGAGCGTCCGCCATGCACTCTCGCGCTACGACCTCCCCAACGAACAGGTGCAACAAGCGGCAGGTCAACGCCAAACGGCAGACAACATCGAGACCATGGGAATCGCTTCCTACGAGCACATTTTTTCTTCCCATGCCCTGGCCAATATTCGAGGCATGGTTCGTGACAATGCAAAGGATTTCACGTCCAACGCGCTGTCGACTCCGATCGAAGTATTTCAGAACAACCGGTTTCGCGAGGGATATTTCCAAGCAAACGTAACCGCGAATCGCGGTCGCCAGGAGTGGAAGTTCGGGGTTGAATCCGACAACGCCTTCCTGCACGAAAACTTCAGCTACATCATTACCGATCCAAGTCAATTTGACCCCGACACGCCCGGCACCTTCAGCTTCGCCGCCAGCCGTCCAGATCTGGAGCAAGCCGTTTTTGCGCAGGATCTGATCCGCCTGGGATATTGGACCATCAACGCCGGACTTCGCTGGGATCACTACCAACTCCTGCTCAATAAGCAAGCGGTAGAACCGCGTCTTTCTATTTCACGCTATTTCCCTTCCGCAGAGCTGATCACGCATTTCTCCTACGACCGGGTTTTTCAAACCCCCTCGTCGGAGAACATCCTCCTTTCCAGTTCAAATGCGATTGAGTCTCTGGATCCAACGAACTTTCTCCGGCTGCCGGTTCAACCTTCCCAGGGCGACTACTACGAGGCCGGCATTACCAAGGCATTCTTCGGAAAGCTCAAGCTTGACGCGAACTACTTCCGCAGGCTCGCCGGCAATTATGCCGACGACGATCAAATTGCCAACACAACCATCAGCTTTCCGATCGCGTTTCGCAAATCCATCATCTACGGTGCGGAAGGCAAACTCGAGGTTCCAGACTGGCATCGTTTCTCAGGTTTCCTGAGCTACTCCTATATCGTGGGCAACGCCTGGTTTCCCGTGACCGGGGGCTTGTTTTTGGGAGATGACGCTGGAAACGCGGAATCCCAACTCAGCGGACATTTTCCGGATTCGCAGGATCAGCGCAACACGGTTCGCGGGCGAGTTCGCTATCAGATACAACCACGGTTCTGGATCGCGGGCGGCATTCAATATGACAGTGGACTTCCCTTCGAGTTTGATGGGGACCCTGACACCGTTCTCGCACAGTATGGACAACAGGTATTGAATCGCATTAATTTTGCTCGAGGCCGTATCTACCCTTCATTCCTGGTAAGTGCTTCAGCCGGCGCAGATGTTTACAAATCGGATCATGTGAACATGCGTCTTCAGGTAGACGGGCAGAACCTTACCAACATTCTCGACGTCATCGACTTTGGTGGTCTCTTTTCTGGAAACGCCATCGGCCCATCGCGAAGTGTTGCTCTCCGCCTCACAACCAACTTCTAGCTTTGCTGTCTAAACTACGCGAGCCATCTTTTACGGGCGAAGTTAAGACGAATTTTTCGAGAATAGACAAGACTTTCGCCTTACCATGCCCGAGCTGCTAAATTCTCACGAGATGCGGTCGCCTTTACAGTTAAGACCCACTTAACAAGGAAGGCGGCCGGCCAAGGCCATGGATGGCTCCGGTTAAACCTACCGTTGGTAACACCTGAGAGTGAACGAACATTCACTTGCATAAGTAATTGTCCGATGTCTAGAATGGCGGCGCACTCATCCGAACTATGTGCGTGCAGAAAAATCCCCTGCGCAAAAGCAGGGGGAAGTGCAGTCATGGTCCGACGAACTGCCGTAGTTTGCTTTCTGCTGCTTAATGTTTCTCTCACCCTGACCTTGGCAGGTTGTGGTTACAGTAGCTCTATTCCCGGCTCCGCCGGCGCGAACGTTTCATCGGCGGCTAACATCCAGCACGTCGTGGTGATTTTTCAGGAGAATGTCTCCTTCGATCACTACTTCGGCACTTATCCGAACGCGCTTAACCTGCCCGGCGAGACTCCGTTCGTCGCCCTCCCCGGAACTCCCGCTGTTGACGGCCTGTCCCAAAGTCTTCTGGTGCATAACCCCAACTTCACGAATGCCGGCAACGGTCGTGGGGCCAGCAACCCATTCCGGCTGTCGCCGAGTAGCGCTGCTACGGCTGATCAGGACCACAGCTACAACCAGGAACAATTAGCCTTCGATGGGGGCGCCATGGATCTGTTCCCTCGCTCAGTGGGAGCGGCCGATAGCCCGGGTCTGGGAAGCGGTATCGCCGCGACTACCGGGCTCACGATGGCCTATTACGACGGCAATACGGTGACTGCGATGTGGAATTATGCGCAGCACTATGCGATGAGCGATCGCTTCTTCGGTACTACGTTTGGCCCCTCGACACTTGGCGCCATTAATCTCATCTCCGGCCAGACCAACGGCGTCGTGAACGATGGCAATGCTGGGGGCAACATGGTTTCAGATGGGAACGGTGGCTATACCCTCATCAGAAACGCAGCGCCAGTCAATGAGATTTGCTCCGCCACAAGTGGCGCTTTAATCCATATGACGGGCAGGAACATTGGCGATTTGCTGAATGCAGCAAGAGTGACCTGGGGTTTCTTCCACGAAGGGTTCGATACATCGGTGATCAATAGCAATGGCACGACAGGATGCCGCAGAAGCAACAAATCCGAAGTCACCCGGCAAACGCCATTGGATTATTCGCCACTCGAGAATCCATTTCAGTTTTATGCCTCGACCGCAAATCCTCTCCACGTGCGGCCCATTTCTCCGCAGACGATTGGATACTCAATTGATGGGGCGGCCAACCATCAATACGACATGCATGACTTTTTCGAAGCGTTAAAGGCCGGTAACTTTCCCGCGGTCAGCTTCCTCAAGTCCGCAGCGTACCGCGACGGCCACGCCGGCTATTCCGATCCTCTTGATGAGCAGGCGTTCCTGATACACGTAATCAACACCATTGAACAGACACCACAGTGGAAGAATACGGTTGTCATCCTTACCTATGATGACTCCGATGGCTGGTATGACCACGTGAGCAACGTTGTCAATGGCAGCGAGAGCATGAAGGATGGTTTCTCGGGGCCGGGGAAGTGTGCCGACGGCACAACCGCGCTTCCCGGGGTGGACCCCGGCACATTGCATGCACAGGGCAGGTGCGGCTATGGTCCACGTCTGCCACTGCTGGTCATCTCGCCGTGGGCCAAACCGAACTACGTTTCCCACACTCTGACTGACCAGACTTCTATCCTGCGTTTCATTGAAGACACTTTTTTGAACCAGCAGCGAATCGGTCAGGGTTCCTTTGACGAAATCGCCGGCTCCCTCGGCGATATGGTTGACTTCAGTCAGGCGGCACCCCAGAATGGGGCCGTGATTTTGCTGGATGCTACGACTGGCCAAATCAAGAGACCCTAAGCAGTGCTGAACCGCCGGGATCTTCTCAGGCAGGCGGCGCTCTCCACTCTGATTGCGCGCGTCGGGCTTGGTCGCCCGATCAACCAGCACGCGGCCCCCACTGGATTGTCCCGCCCCATCAACGCGCTACAGCTGCAGCCCTTCGTCGATCCATTGCCTCTCCCCCAGCTTTCCCCGCAGCAGGGCGGGCGTTGCCATATCACCATGCGCGAGATTCGCGTGAAGATGCACCGTGATCTTCCGCCGACGAGGCTTTGGAGTTACGGACCAGAGGCCATGGGTCCCTTGCTCGAGGCTCACAGTCACAAAGGTCTGGCGGTCGAGTGGCACAATCATCTGCCGCCGCGGCATTTTCTGCCCATCGACTACAGCCTCCACGGCTCTGGCCGGGAGCTGCCCGAATCGCGCGCCGTCGTCCATCTGCATGGTGGCCGGACCCCAGCGGCAGACGACGGCTATCCGGAGCATTGGTACCCCCGCGGGGAATCGCGCGTCTGCCATTACCCCAACCGGCAGGACGCCACTATGCTCTGGTACCACGACCATGCCATGGGCACCAGCCGGCTGAACCTGTACGCCGGACTGATGGGCGTGTATTTGCTTCGCGATGAACGGGAAGCACGCCTCAAACTGCCTGCCGGGCGCTTTGAGTTGCCACTGGTGCTGTATGACCGGATCTTCGATCACGAAGGGCAGTTGTACTACCCCGTTTCTCCCGATCCAGAGCATCCCTGGACGGACGAGGTAGCCGGCGACGCAATGGTGGTGAACGGCCGGGTCCAACCTTTTTGCGACGTGGAACCGTGCCGCTATCGCCTGCGCGTGCTGAACGCGGCCAACGCTCGCTTTTTTCGCCTGGGATTGTCCGATGGCTCCCAGTTCCTGCAAATCGGCGCGGACCAGGGCCTGCTTCCTGGCCCGGTCCGATTGACCAGTCTTCTCCTTGCTCCCGGGGAACGGGCCGATCTGATCGTCGATTTCGCGGCCATGCGCGGAGAGCGCATCCTACTGACCAATGGAGCGTTTCAGATGATGCAGTTTCGCGTTGGTTCTGCCTCCGTGCCCGACAGCAGCCAGGTCCCCGGCACGCTGCGGCCCCTTGTCAGCCTGCCCGAGACAGCCGTGGTACGAAGGCGTGAGATGACTCTTAACGAGTTCAAGGAGCCTGCCGGCAACCCAATGGTCATGCTGCTCAACCGCACGCCATGGCACATGCCGGTGACCGAGACTGCGAAGCTCGGCTCCTCTGAGATCTGGTCCCTGGTCAATCTCACCGACGATACCCATCCCATTCATCTCCATCACGTGCGCTTCCAGGTAATGGATCGCCGGTCGTTCGACCGCGACCTCTACCTGCTGCAAAACGCAACACTGCGCTTTACAGGGGATGTTCTTGGGCCGAATCCCAATGAGACTGGGTGGAAGGACGTAGTGCAATGTCCGCCCAATATGGTCACGCGCATCCACATCTCGTTTGATGGATTTGCCGGCCGATATCTTTGGCATTGTCACCTGCAGGAACATGAGGCCAACGACATGATGCGCCCTTACGACATCGTGGGCTAGCGGCAAAGCTATAATAATGGGGAGCTTGAAAGTACCGAGTCGACAACTCGTTCTTATCGCCGGGTTCCTGGTCCTTAGTGTTAGCGTTGGATGTAGAACTCCTGGTCACGACAAGCCAATCGGTGGGGTGGTGGCTATTAAAGCACCGCTCGGGTTGCCGCCGGTTCCCATCCCCGCGGACAACCCTCCCACCCTGGCAACGATCGCCCTCGGACGAAAGCTTTTCTACGACCCCAGGCTGTCAAAAGACAACACGATTACATGTGCTTCCTGCCATAACCCAAACATCGGCTTTACCGATGGTCGAGCGATTGCCCAAGGCGTCGGCGGCATGATCGGCAAACGCAATGCTCCAACCCTGTTGAATGCGGCGTATTCTCCTTTCCAGTTCTGGGATGGCCGCGCTCCCACCCTCGAGGCGCAGTCAGGCTTCCCGATTGCCGACCCCCTGGAGATGAATCAGGCTCACGATGTTTTTGTATCCAAGATTCGTCATGATCCAGGATATAAGGCTGAGTTTGCGCAGGCGTTTGGGCCTGGCACCATCACCCTCGACCTCATTGAGAAGTCGTTGGGGAGCTTCGAACGCACTCTGCTCAGCGGCAACTCGCCGTTTGATCAATACCAATATGGCGGCAACCAGCAGGCGCTCACACCAGCGGCCATTCGCGGCCTGGCGATTTTTAAAGACCCGAACAGAGGCAATTGTGCCGTCTGCCATACCATCAACGACCACTACGCCCTGTTTACCGACGGAAAATTTCACAACACCGGCGCGGGGGTGAATGGAGAGGGTGAGTTCACCGACCTCGGGCGCTTCGGGCAAACAAAATTACAAGCGGATAAGGGAGAGTTCAAGACACCCACTCTGCGCAACGTCGCCCTTACCGCCCCGTACATGCATGACGGCAGCTTGAAAACCCTCCATGACGTGGTTGATTTCTACGCTGGAGGCGGCAACTCCAATCCATATCTCGACAAGGACATGAAGTCGCTCCACCTTTCCGCACAGGACCGCGCAGATCTGGTTGCGTTCCTCGAGGCTCTTACTGGCGAAATGCCCCGGAATGCGGGACCACCTGGGAAAGAATAGGTGATGATAGAAGTATGAGACGTATTCCTATTCTCAGTCTCTGTTGTGCGGCCGCACTCCTTGCCGGTTGTTCAGCAAAGGTCAAGACCGAACAACCGGGCGTCGCCAAACCCGAGCCCTCGCCCGTGTACTTCAAGGTGGATCCGGAGACGGCCGGCACGGTGACCGGGCAGATCCTTTTCAAAGGTAAAAGGCCGGCTCCCAAAGTGATTGACATGAGTGAGGAACCTGCCTGTGTTGAGGCGCACCACGGAAAGGCTCACGACGAATCGTTGGTCGTAAACAGGAAAGGTGCGATGGCAAATGCATTCGTCTACATAAAGAGTGGTTTGCAAGGAAAGAGTTTTGAAGTTCCTGCGAACCCGGTCACCATCGATCAGAATGGGTGCTGGTTTCATCCCCGGGTGTTAGGCATTCAGGTAGGGCAGGTATTGAAGGTCGTCAACTCAGATCCGGTGACGCACAATATTCACCCCATGGCAGAAGTCAACCGCGAATGGAACCATAGCCAGGGAGCCGACGATCCTCCCCTTGCGCGTAGGTTCACCAGGCCCGAAATTATGATTCCGGTGAAATGTAACATTCATAGTTGGATGCACGCCTTCATCGGAGTCCTGGATCACCCTTATTTCGCGGTTTCCAATGACGACGGAACGTTTGCAATTAAGAATCTGCCGCCGGGCACATATACCATCGCAGTCTGGACGGAAACACTCGGGACACAAGAGCGCCAGCTAACCATTGATCCCCATGGTAAAGCTGAGGCCAACTTCACCTTCAAGGAAAAATAGATATGCGCACGATAAGATATGTTCTCTTTGCCGTTGGCCTCTCAATCATTTCGGTGGGGTGCAATTCCGCCAAAGCTCCCAACCGGGCTTCGGAGCAGCCCGCGCCAACCCCGCCCGCTGAGACCTCGGCACCGCGGATTTACGTCACCAACGAGGTCGGGGGAGATCTAAGCGTAATCGACTCCGGCAACTACAACGTCCTCGCCACGGTCCCGTTGGGCAAGCGTCCGAGAGGCATCCATCCCAGCCCCGATCACAAGACAATTTATGTCGCGCTCAGCGGCTCGCCCATTGCCGGGCCCGATGTCGATGAAAGCACTCTTCCCCCGCCCGACAAGACCGCCGACGGGATCGGCGTCTTTGACGTTGCCCAGAATAAAGTCGTCCGCACGATTCATGGCGGCTCTGACCCGGAAAACTTCGACGTCAGCCCGGATGGCACGCAGCTCTACACTTCGAACGAAGACGAGGCAGCCGTCAGCATTATCGACATCGCGTCTGGCAACGTAGCCAAGACGATCAAGGTGGGCGCACAACCTGAAGGCGTCAAGGTGACGCCGGATGGGAAGCACGTATGGATCACTTCTGAGGAGACCGGAACCATTTCCGTCCTGGATCCTGTGGCGGGCAAGATCATCAAGACGTTCAAGGTCGGCCACCGTCCGCGCAACATCGCATTTTTCCCCGATGGTTCGCGTGCCTACGTCAACGCTGAGAATGACGGAACGGTCGTGCTGGTGGATGCCAAAAAGTATCGGATGATCAAAGCCATTCCACTTGGCAAGCCGGGCATCATCAAGCCGATGAACGTCGTGCTCTCCCCGGATGCAACAAAACTTTACGTAAGCACCGGCCGAGGCCACCAGGTATTCACCGTCGACACAGCCACCAACAAAGTTCTAGGGTCGGTAGAAGTCGGAGCCCGCCCCTGGGGCATAGCGCTCTCCCTCGACGCCAAGACGTTGTATTCGGCCAACGGTCCTTCGAATGACGTCTCAGTCGTCGATCTCGCCACAAACACCGTGACCAAGAAAATCAAAGCCGGCAAAGGACCCTGGGGCCTGGTCGTCTTAGCACGCTAAGCACAACAGCAGGTCCCTCCCGGCGTGCCGTGGAGGGACCTGCTGTTCAATCCTTCCCCTCCCACCGCACTAGCTTGCGGCCAATTGCCGCAACACATACTGCAGGATCCCGCCATTCTCGTAGTAGAGAATCTCCTGCGGAGTATCAATGCGCACGGTTGCGTTGAAATCCTTCTTAACCCCCGCACCGTCCGTGGTCTTCACCTTAAGCGTGCGGCCCTGGGCAAACTTCTGCTCCAGCATCAGCCGAATTCCCTCCAGATCAAACACTTCCTCACCCGTGAGCCCAAGCGACTCGGCACTCTGACCGCCTTCAAACTGCAACGGCAGAATGCCCATCCCTACCAAATTGGAACGATGAATACGCTCATAGCTTTGCGCGATCACCGCCCGCACCCCCAGCAAGCGTGGCCCCTTGGCTGCCCAGTCGCGTGACGACCCTGACCCATATTCCTTGCCGGCAAGAATCACCAGAGGCGTACCGCGTTCGGCGTACTTCACCGAGGCATCGAAGATGCTCATCCCCTCACCCTCAGGAAGCAGGCGAGTAACACCCCCCTCAGTTCCTGGAGCCAGCTTGTTCCGCAGCCGCACATTGGCAAACGTGCCGCGCACCATCACCTCGTGATTGCCGCGTCGCGATCCGTACGAATTAAAGTCCGTGGGTTTCACCCCATGCTCAACCAGGTATTTGCCGGCAGGTCCGTATAGTTTGATGGAGCCGGCTGGTGAAATGTGGTCAGTGGTGACGCTGTCTCCCAGAACTGCCAGTACACGCGCGCCCTTGATATCTCCAACCGGCGCCGGCTTGGCAGGCATGCCGTCAAAATAAGGCGCCTTGCGGATGTAGGTCGAATCGGGCTCCCACTGATAAGTATCCCCGGTCGGGAACTTGAGGTTCTGCCAATTCTGATCACCATCCGTAACAGTTGCATATTCTTTGCTGAAGATCTCAGCATCAATGGCCGACGCGATGGCGTTGTTTACCTCTTCCTGCGTGGGCCAAATATCCTTCAGGTAGACCGGCTTCCCGTTTGTATCCTTGCCCATCGGTTCGGCTTCGAAATTATGGCCAATGTTGCCCACCAGCGCGTAGGCCACCACCAGCGGCGGCGACATGAGGTAGTTAGCCCGCACTTCCGAATTGATACGGCCCTCAAAGTTTCGGTTCCCGCTCAACACCGACACGGCGACCAGCCCATGGTCATCAATGGATTTGGAGACGTCCGTAGGCAAAGGGCCCGAGTTGCCGATGCAAGTAGTGCAGCCATAGCCGACCACCTGAAAGCGCAGCTTACCCAGCGCGTCGAGCAGTCCGGCTTTCTGGTAGTAATCCGTCACCACGCGCGAGCCGGGCGCCAGCGAAGTCTTGACCCAGGGGGGCACCCTCAATCCCTTTTCTGATGCCTTTTTGGCCAGCAGCCCGGCGGCCATCATGACCGACGGATTGGAGGTGTTGGTGCAACTGGTAATCGCCGCAATCACAATGGATCCATGGTCCAGATAGGGATCGACATCCACGCCGAAGCGCTCCTTGACCGTGGTTGCAGGTCCCTTTTCTGGCGTGGATTTTTCACTGCCATTGGGCCAGGTATGGCCGCCCTCGCCCTCCCAGCGCATGGTTTGCCGTTCCTTCCGGTCCGCCGCACTCGGCCCCAGTAGCCCCGGCAGTTGCTGCTGAAAACTGGCGCCAGTCTGAGAAAGCGGCACCCGATCCTGCGGTCGCCGCGGTCCGGCAACGCTGGGCTCGACCGTCGAAAGGTCAAGATGGGTGGTCTCGGTATACTCCGCCTCCGCAGAATCAGGAGTGTGAAACCATCCCTGTTCTTTGGCATACGCCTCCACCAGCTTGATCTGCTCCACGCTGCGTCCGGTCAGTCGCAAATAACGCAAGGTCTCCGCATCAATGGGGAAGATTCCACACGTTGCGCCATACTCCGGTGCCATGTTGCCGATCGTGGCTCGGTCCGCGAGGCTCAATTCGCTCACCCCTGACCCGTAAAACTCGACAAACTTGCCCACGACGCCCAGCTTGCGCAGCATCTCCGTCACGGTCAGCACCAGGTCGGTGGCCGTAGCTCCCTCGCGCAGCTTGCCCGTCAGCTTGAAGCCAACCACCTGCGGAACCAGCATCGAAACCGGCTGGCCTAGCATGGCGGCTTCGGCTTCAATGCCGCCGACCCCCCATCCCAGCACCCCAAGTCCGTTAATCATGGTGGTATGAGAGTCGGTGCCTACCAGTGTGTCGGGATACGCTCGAAGCACACCGCCTTCTGGAGTCGTCGTAAACACCACCCGGGCCAGGTACTCCAGGTTGACTTGATGGCAGATGCCCATGCCCGGCGGCACGGTCGAGAAGTTGCGAAACGCAGTCTGCCCCCACTTGAGAAAGGCATAACGCTCCCGGTTGCGCTGGAACTCGAGCGCGGCGTTGATGGAATACGCATTCGCGGTACCGAATTCGTCTACCTGTACCGAGTGGTCAATCACCAGCTCCGCCGGTTGCAGGGGATTGATTTTCTCCGGATCGCCGCCCAGCTGCTTCATGGCATCGCGCATCGCTGCCAGGTCGACGATGGCGGGTACTCCGGTAAAGTCCTGCATCAGCACCCGCGCCGGCATAAACGCGATCTCACGTGCCGGTTCGGCCTTGGCTTGCCATTTGGCTAAGAATTCGATGTCGTTGGCAGTTACGCTCTTGCCATCTTCCTGCCGCAGCAGGTTCTCCAGCAGTACCCGCAGGCTGTAAGGAAGACGGCCGAGAGAGAGGCCTTTGGCCTCAAGCGCATTAAGACGGAAGATTTCGTAACTCTTGTCTCCAACCTTCAGGGTGGATTGGCTGCCGAAGCTGTTCATGGTTATTTCCTCTCTGATGTGGCGCAAAATTGCGCAGGCGTACGAGCCTGATCAAAACCTGGTTGCCAGGGTCTGGCTGACGATGAATTAGGAGGAAAGGCTCCGTCCGCGGTCAGGCTTGCCGTGACGGAAACGCTTGTGCAGGAAGTCGCGAAGTCTGCTTCGGGCGTTCATGTTCCGCTATTCAGTTTAAACCTTTTTTGTGCGCTCTAGACGCGTTTCGCAGTCCCGTAGGGACGGTTGAACCTAGCCCAGGACGTGAGTCCTGGGTTAACCGAAAAAGCTGGACTAGTCCCGCCAGGGACGGCTGAAACCTGGTCCCCTGTGTTCAGCCGTCCCTTACGGGACTGGTCGGATTGCTTATATCTACCCAGGACTGTCGTCCTGGGCTAAGTTCAGACGTCCCTTCGGGACTGAGAGCCGGGTGCCCCATATCTGCCCGGTTTTGGCAGATGTGGGATTCCACAAACCTCTGCCCCTGAGTGTTCAAGGCGTAGAGGACTATGGACATCAAGATCTGTTGCTGGTAGAGAGTGAGCGGTAAACAGCCGTGGAATCCCACATCTGCCAAAACCGGGCAGATATGGGGCACCCGTCATTGGCTAGGGGTAGAAATCTCACTATCGGCAGCGGTCGGTTACCCAGGGAGTCTGTGAGAAATGCGTCCTAGACGGTGCTAGACGCTCAAACCCAGCAGGACCACGTTGAGAGCCAGGATCAGCCCGACTGTCAGCCAGCCCAGAAAGTTGATGACCGGGCCATTGGTGAATCCACCCATCAATTTATGGCGGCTGCAAAGGATGAGCAGCGGGACCAGGGCAAACGGCAGAGTAAAGCTGAGCATCACCTGGGATAGGACCAGGATGCGGAGCGGATCCAGGCCCAGGCCGATGACGATCATCGCCGGAAGCAAAGTCAACAGCCGTCGCAGAAAAATGCTGAACCGTACCTTCAGGAATCCCTCGAGGATCATCTGTCCGGCCAGTGTGCCCACGGTCGAGGAGGAAAGGCCGGAACACAGGAGCGCAATCGCGAAGATCGTGGCAGAGGCCGGACCTAGCAGCGGCCCGAGCGTTCGGTGAGCCTCCTCGATCGACATATCGCTACGGCCAGTGCCCGCAAAGGCGGCGGCAGCCACAATCACCATCGCGGAATTTACCAGCCATGCCCCGTTCATCGCCGCAAAAACATCCAGCGCCTCCAGGCGAAGGTGGCGCAGTCGTGAGAGGTAGCGGTCATCGGATGGCAATAGATGCCGTTCTTGCTCTCTTAGCCGCGGCTGCACCAGGCCGGAATGCAGGTACACAACGTGGGGCATCACCGTTGCTCCCAACATGCTGACCGCCACGTAGATGCTCCGCCGGTCCAGCCACGGAACCGCGGTATGGTAGGCGATCTGCCGCCAGTCGGGATGCACCAGGAAAATCTCTATCAGGTAACAGAGCCCGATCACCAAAACAAACACCATGATGCCAATCTCGAGCGTCCGAAAACCCCGCAGCTCGAGCGCCAGGATGGCGAAGACGCAGACTGCGGAGACAACCGCGGCGATAAACATCACCGTTGTGTTCGCCAGGCCCAGACGGAGAAAGTAGCCGCCGAAAAGCAGGTAAAAGCCAAGTGCGGCGCCAAGAAACTCAGCCAAGTCGGTGGCCAATGCCGACAATTCGGCAGCTACCCATAGGCCAATTGCCATAGGGCGAGAGAAATGCTCACGGCAATTCTGCGGCAGGGTGGCTCCGGTTGCGATGCCCAACTTGGCGGAGAGGTATTGAATGAGGATGGCCATCAGGTTCGACCACAACAACACCCACAGCAGCTTGTAGCCGAACCCCGTCCCGGCGATTAAATTTGTTCCGAAATTCCCCGGATCGATATAAGCGATGCTGGCCACGAACGCCGGCCCGAACCACGACAGAAACTGGCGGCTCTTTAGATTGGAAAGCAACGCGGCGGGCGTCGACGATGAGACTGGAAGCGAGGGCGGAGATGCGGGTGCCATGGGCGATCCTCGGTTTCAGTAGCTGCTCGTACAGTATAGCCTGCATTTCCATTTTTTGGTTAACTATAGTTAACCCCCTCTTCGCAGTCCGGCGCTGCTGCGGTAGTCTTGCCAGGGAGGCTGGCGGAAAGCGAATGAAAGTGTTGGTGATTGGTGCGGGAGGCCGGGAACACGCGCTGGTGTGGTCCATCAGCCGATCTAACCGCGTTTCCGAACTGGTTTGTGCGCCAGGCAATGCAGGCATTGCCCAGTTGGCGCGCTGTATTCCCGCCAGTCAGAGAGATATGGACGACCTGTTACGGGTCACGGCCGCGGAAAGTCCGGACCTGGTAGTTGTTGGCCCTGAACTTCCCTTGTCACTGGGACTGGTGGACGAATTGCAACGCCGCAGTATCCCCGTCTTTGGCCCCACCCGAGAGGCCGCGCAGTTGGAAAGCAGCAAAGCTTTCGCCAAGCGCTTTATGCAAAGGCACCATATTCCAACCGCAGCCTACGCCATCGCCACCAGCGAGCAACAAGCTATGGACTCGATCGACCTTTTCCACCTCCCGATCGTAATCAAAGCGGATGGTCTGGCGTCGGGCAAGGGCGTGATCATGTGCGAGACGCGGCGCGAAGCAACTGAGGCCATCTCTGGCCTGCTGGGCGGAAAGCTGCTCGGAGGTGCGCAATCCTCCATTGTGATCGAGGAGTTTCTAACCGGCGAAGAAGTCTCGTTTCTGACCCTTACCGATGGAAAGCATGTAGTGCCATTGGTGCCTGCGCAGGACCATAAGCGCATCGGGGAGGGCGATAAGGGGCCGAACACCGGAGGTATGGGCGCCTACTCCAGCGATGGCATGGTGGACGACCAGATGCGCGACTGGATCCTGCACCACATTGCTGTGCCGGCAGTGAACGGCATGGCGGCGGAAGAAGCTCCCTTCGTGGGCGTGCTGTATATCGGGTTGATGATGACGGCGCGGGGCCCGATGGTGTTGGAGTTCAATGCGCGTTTTGGCGATCCGGAGACGCAGGCCATTTTGACCCGGCTGGACAGTGACCTGTTGCTGGCGCTCGAGGCATGCGTCGAGGGCCGCGTCGGCGACACCGAACTGCGGTGGAAATCCGGAGCCTCCGCTTGTGTGATCGCGGCCTCGTCCGGCTATCCGGGTAGTTACGTGACCGGGCGCAGGATCAGCGGCCTCGAGGAAGCAGCCAATGTGCCGGGAGTGGAGATCTTTCACTCAGGCACCGGTCTGGTAGAGGGGAATTACGTCACTGAAGGTGGCAGAGTCCTGGGCGTGACGGCGGCGGCCACAACCCTGGAGCAATCTCTATCGTTGGTCTATCAGGCACTGGGCCGAATCGAATTCGAGGGCATGTATTACCGCCGAGACATCGGTGGCCGGTCTTTGAAGAGCGCTTAACCTGCAAGAACCCTTTTGTCCATGGGGCCCGAAAGATTGTATTGATAGCCGTTCGCTCTGTAACAGCAACAGCGACTCTTTGCTTTACAACCGCCCCTTGGCCTCGAGAACCCGAGCCACTGCCTCTTCCGCCGTATCCGCCGTTGCCGAAAGATGGCCCATCTTCCTCCCCGCCCGCGCCGTATGTTTTTCATACAGATGCAAACTAACCTCAGGCACCGCCAACGCCCGCGCGAAGCGTGGCTCCCCCTTTAACCACAAATCCCCCAGCAAATTAGCAATCGCTGCCGGGCGAACAATCCTCACATCCCCCAGCGGCAGGTCGCACACTGCCCGCACCGCCTGCTCAAACTGGCTGGTAACGCAGCACCGCTCGCTGGCGTGATAGCTATTGTGTGGTCGCGGCGCCAGTTCATTCACGTACAGCCCGTCCCCTTGCGTGACGAACATCTCCACCGCCAGCAGCCCCTCAAGTCCCAGCTGACGCGCCATGGAAGTAGCCAGGTCCTGGGCCCCGCTTTCCAACCCGGGTGGGATGGAAGAGGGAAGCGCGCTCCAAACCAGGATCTGGTGTTCATGGTGGTTCGTAGCCGCGGGATAAGCCAACACCTCGCCGCTCGGATTGCGCGCCACCATCACCGAAATCTCAGATTGCAGATCGAATGCCTGTTCGGCCACGCACGGCTGCTCTCCCAGCGCGCGCCAGGCGACGCCGGCGTCCGATGCCTGGGCCTCGAGTTTCACCTGGCCCCGGCCGTCGTAGCCGCCCTGGGCGCGTTTGAGATAAATCCTCCCGCCCAGCTCTGCCATCGCGTCCACCAGGTCGGCTTCCGAGTAGATCGCCCGGTAAGGCCCCACCGGAAAGCCCTGGTCCCGTAGCCAATTTTTTTGCCGGATCCTGTCCTGCACCATAGCCAGGATCTCCTTACCAGGCCGCACCGGAGCATGCCTGGCCGCAGCCTGAAGGGAAGCGATCGAAATCTGCTCAATTTCCAAAGTGATCACATCGCAACCGCGTGCCAGATCGGCCGCTGCCTTGGCGTCATCCCAGGAGCCGACAAAACACGCATCCACCACAAAACGAGCGGGGCAGGAAGGGTCGGGATCCATCACCTGTACCCGGTAGCCCATCGAACGCGCAGCCATGGCGGTCATGCGGCCCAGCTGACCACCTCCCAGGATGCCGATGGTCGATCCCTGAACGATCGCCGTCAATCGGGCAACTCCGTCTCCAGCACCTCTTGGCTGCGCGCCTGCCTCCAGGAGCGCAGCCGGTTTCCCAGTTCCGGATTGTGACCGGCCAGGATGGCGACCGCCAGCAATGCCGCATTGGCGGCGCCCGGCTTCCCGATAGCCAGGGTCGCGACCGGGACTCCCTTCGGCATCTGCACAATGGAAAGCAGAGAATCGATGCCCTGCAGGCAAGTCGAGGGAACCGGTACTGCCAGCACCGGAAGGATAGTCTTGGCGGCAACCATTCCCGGCAGGTGCGCCGCCCCTCCGGCGCCCGCGATGATGATTTTCAATCCCCGCGGTTCGGCCTGCTCGGCATAACGAAAAAGCCAGTCGGGGGTGCGATGGGCAGAGACGATCCGCGCTTCGTGGGGGATGGCGAACTCCCGTAACAGGTCAATGCAAGGCAGAAGCACCTCGTAATCGCTCTTGCTGCCCATGACCACGCCAACCAGTGGAGAGCCGTTCATGTTGCCGATTATCCCACCTCAAACCGCTCTAGACACCAAGCTCCCTGCGGGCAGTCTCCGCGATGCGTGGCAGATCGGATGAGGTCAGTACCCGGATGGTATGTTCTTCCATAATCTCCACGCCAAACCGGTATTGAGCGATCCGGTCTTCGTTCGGCTCGTCTCCATCCCCATGGCGAATGGGTTCTACGATTGCGGTCAGTTCCAGGTCCGCCTTGTCCACTCGCTTCACCCCAGCGATCAGGCCAAAGGCGCTGAACGCCAGCAGCTTGGCATCGTCCGCGTCGTTCTCGAGCGAGATCGCCTGGAACATGCGCACCACCCCGTTGGGTCGATAGCCGCAATCGATGCGCAGCGGATCGCCCGGCTTGGTGTAGGGGGCGGCCGCGATCTGCTTGCGCATCAGGGTCCATACCCCTGCTTCTTCAAAGCGTGCGCGCATGGCCGCGTGCAGGGCTGAACGGCCGCTCCGGCGCTGGCTTCGTTCCCGCCGCGGAGTATCGACATAGCGACGCATCAGGTCCTCAAGACCAGCCGGAAAACTCTCCGCCAGGTAAGCCTTGCTCTCGGTGATCTGTATCCCGTTGGAAAGCGACGCCTCGAGCAGCGCCACAATGGGCTTTGGATGGTTGCTTGGCTGGGCCCGCAACCGATGGCCTACCTCGATCTCCAGCGCTTCGAGCATCTGCGTGTCCGCGTCCGGATCGAGGCAACGGACCCGTCCCCAATCGCGGGTAAACCTCAGCATGCTCTGCTCTCCCTCGGCGCGGACCAATACGCCGATATTGACAAACTCGTTCTTCACCGGATCCGGCACATAACGGATGAGTTGGAACTCGCACTGTTTGCGTTCCGTCATCCTTCACCCCACTCCCGGGCCCTGCCCATTATCTTGCACCCACTTATCTCCCCCCACTCTTCCTCCCACTCCCTTTTCTCCTCCTCCTCCCCAATTCGGAAATGGCCGGCGCGTCGATTCCCCAAATCCCACGATCAATTCCCGAACCCGTGCGCGGCGTGCCAGCAACCGTTCGAGCAGGACTTCGAGCGCGCTCAGATCACCCCCGTACCACTCCGGCGGAATGATCTCCGCAATGGCCCACGCCGTATCCGGGGACAGGTTCTCGATGCGGCTGAGCCAGGGTTCAAAGCTCGCCCAACCCGTGACCCCGCGATAGACAGTGTTTTCGGCGAAAACCCCGCCCAGGCTGGCGTCAATAAACTTCCAGTCCCCGGCATGAAAACAATATCCCTGATCGATAAAGGTAGCGTTGTAGCGTCGTTCCCGCCGATTTTTCTGAAAGACGGCCTGCCGTCCGTTGATGTTGCAGGTCCACTTGTCCAGCGCCAGGATACCGGCGAATTCGGCCAGGTTGCGCACCTCCAGGAGCTGTTCCTCGGGCAGGTAGTCGACCGTCTGTCCCGGCATCAGCCCTCCCACCCAGCGCGAGGCGAAGTGTAGGCCGGCCTGGCATCTCTGGGCTCCTCCACGCTGCGCGATCGTCAGCTCCGGTGTGTTTTGAATCAGCCAATCGCTTACTTCGATGACCTCCGCCGGTGGAACCGCCAGTCCAATCGCGGCCGCCAGCCGGGTAGCCAGGAGCTCGTTGGCCAGTACCCGGATATGTTGCGGGTTGTTGCGGAATTTGACTACGTAAAGATTATTGTCGGACGCGAGCACGAGATGGCTCTGCGCTCCGCCCCGCATGCGTCGAATCTGCTGGATCGCGGTCACCGCCACCGAAGTCACCTTTGCGCCCGTCCGGCCGCTGCAAGTAGCAGCATACCCGAACCCCCGCGCCGGGCGGCCGCAAGCGTCGCGGCGCCGGCTTCTGGTAGCATCGCCACGGAGGAAGTACATGGAACAGGTTGTCACCACCCCGAATGGCTCGCGCCGCAATGAAGATATCGCGTTAGATTTATTGAAATTTGTCGCTGCGTCGACGGGGATCATCAAAGCAACTTCGCCCGCCGCTGGCTTTGTCGCCGCCTCCGGCGCCAAGCCCGAGGATCAAGTGAATCAGTTACTCGCCCTCTACACCAAATGTCTCGGTGTGGTTCAGGGCAAATAATTCAATCGCCATGGCAGACAGTAAAGACGGTCAACCGGTTCGCGTCTGGTATATCCGGGCCAACCGCTCTCGGCGCGGCTTCTCCGCAGGCCGTTCTGGAGTTTCTACATTTTTCGAGCCCGGCGTATGATTTGTCGAGCTTCAGTTATGGGTTTTGCTTTGTATCAGGGCACGACTTCAGCCGTGCCGCTCCGAACGCGAAATGATCAGGGCTTTAGCCCCCTGGGTCTTTTCTTTGCCAGGCAGGTGTAGCGGCATGGGTACTGCCATAACAGGGTCTAAGGCGCTCAAGAAGCTGCGAAAAAACTCGCCGTCGGGTAGGAAAGCCGTATCTCAGGGGCTAAAGCCCGACGTATTTTCAATCACTTACGGCACGACTAAAGTCGTGCCCTGATACAAGACCACTGAGTTGAAATACCTACCCGTCGTTTATGAAACGAGAAACCCAGGGCGCGGCTTCTCCGCAGGAAAAGCCGCGTTTCGCCACGTTCGCCTGTGCCCATGAGCAGCGGAAAGACTCTGAGCGTTGCCGTTTTCGGTGCCGGAACCTTTGGCCGAAATCATCTCCGCATCTACCGTCAACTGGAACAGTCCGGGGCCGGAGTTCGTCTGGCCGCGATTGTGGATACCGATCCTGGCACCGCCCGGAAGCTGCGCGAAGAGGAAGGTCTCACTGTTTTTTCGTCACCGGAAGAATGCCTGCAGGCGTGCCGCGAGGGCAGACTGCATTTAGATGCGGTTTCCATCTGCGTGCCCACCTCCGCGCACTATTCCGTGGCCTCCCAGGCCTTGGCTCACGGCCTCGATGTCCTCTTGGAAAAGCCCATTGCCGTAACTCTGGCTGAGGCCGATGCCCTGGTGGAACAAGCGCTCGCCAGCCGGCAGATCCTGCAGGTAGGCCTGTTGGAACGCTTCAACCCTGCGGTCACTGCTGCCCAGTCATTGGTCAACGGGCCAATGTTTTTCGAAGCCCACCGTCTCAGCGTCTTCCATCGCCGCGCTCTGGACGTCGACGTGGTTCTGGACCTGATGATCCACGATCTGGACATCGTTCTCAGCCTGGTGCGCTCCCCGGTGGAGCAGCTTCACGCCGTCGGGCTGAGGATCTTATCTTCCCAGGTGGACATTGCCAATGTTCGTCTTGAGTTCGCCTCCGGCTGTGTGGCCAACTTTACCGCCAGCCGGGTCAGTACCGAGACCGTGCGCAAGCTGCGCTTCTTCCAGCCTCACCAGTATCTCTCCATCGACTATGCCCGCCAGGATCTGCTCATCATCAATGTGGCTCCAGGTGACAACGGAAATGCCGCTCTCGCTGTCACTAAGCCGGTCGTGCAGGGCGGAGAGCCTCTGCTGTTAGAGATCAACGCATTCCTGGATGCGGTCAGAACCCGCACCCCGCCCCGGGTAACCGCGCAGCAGGCCCGCGAAGCGCTGGCCCTGGCCCTCGAGATCAACCAGGCGATTCAGGCCCACGCGACCCGGGCCGGCCTGGTCTAGAACGACGAAAAACTCGCGCTCACCCTAGGGCATCTTCTGCACTTTATAGCCCGCGGGCACCTTCTCTTGGAACTGGTCATCTGGCAACGGTATGTTGAAGGTGACCTTCTCGACCGTAAGCGTGATGCGATATTCATCCAGCGGCCGGTTGATGGTAATGGTGGTAGGGAACTGGATTCCGTTGAAGTCCTGGTAAGGCCCGTAAACCACCTGGGTTTCCCGGGTGCCCTCGCCGTTATAGATATCCTGCTCTGTGGGCATCAGGTCGACTCGGCTGAAGTGGATAACCCGCAGTGGCTTGTCCACCTGAGGTAGCCCGGGCGGGGAACCGGTACGCCCGGGATTCAATACCGTCAGCTCGTACTGCGGCGTCTCGATCAGCTGCTTGGTCTTCACGTCCAGCGTGGTGGAGCTGGAATTGGTCAGGGAGACAATCCGATCGGATGCGATCTGTTCGATCACAATGGAATCAAGAAAGATGGCGGGGCGCAAATTCTCCAGCGGATTGGCTGCCGGCCTGGTGACGGCGGTGCTCCCTTGAATTGCCCGGTTCCTGGGAGGTATCAGCAAGGTGAACGTGTGGCCATTGCTGGCCAGGTCAAAGGCATGGGTGCGCAAAACCGGCACCAGCCCCAGGACGCGCAACATCTGCGGCTTGCGGAAGAGAATAAACCCATGGACGGAGGTGTAATCCGTCTGCTGGCCTTTATGGGCGCCACCCACTGAGGCTGCAAAATCCACGGTCGCGGTTAAGGAGTTTACCTGGTCGTAGCGGTGGTTGACGGCCTCCACCAACTGCACGGCATCGGCATTGAGGGCTACGCCGGCCAACTTGGGCTGCTGAAGCTTGCGGGTGTGGCTCAGGCATCCGGTCAAAACCGGGACCGCCAGCGCCAGAAGCTTCAACCAATCTCTCCGCATCCAATTCAACTCAGGAACTGCGAGTATAGAGCACCGCGCCGTTACGGCCCTCAATGGGTCCCCTGCAAATCTTTAAGGCCCTGCCGGTACGCGGTCACGTTCCGTTCATGTTCTTCAAGCGTGGCCGCGAACCGCGAATGGCCGGCAGCTCTTGGATCCGCAACAAAATAGAGGAAGTCGCTGTCTGCGGGGTGCATGGCCGCCTGCAGAGAAGCGGTCCCCGGGCTACAGATCGGGCCCGGCGGCAGACCGGCATGACGATAGGTGTTGTAGGCCGAGTCCCGCTTCAGATCCGACTGGTAAATCGTTCCCCGGTAGTGGTTCTCCAGCATCGCGGCGTAAATCACCGTGGGGTCGGTCATCAGGGGCATGTCCTTGGCCAGACGGTTCTGCAGCACACTCGCCACCAGGGGCCGGTCTTGCGCCACTGGGGTTTCTTTTTCCACCAGGGACGCCAGCGTCACTACCCGGTGGTAGTCACCGTCTAAACCGATCGCGGCGCCGTTCTGGCGGAAGCGCTTTACCATCGCGGCCAGGATCTGGCTGGCGGGCAACCGCCGCTGAAAACGATAGGTATCCGGGAACAGATAGCCCTCGAGGTTCTTTGCTTCCGGGTCGAGGTCCGCAATCAAAGCCACGTTCTTGGCGGCCGCCACCAAAAAGCTCTCTTTCGAGCCCAGTTGGGCATCCTGGACGGCCTGCGCGATGTCGAATAGATTGAATCCCTCAGGAATCGTCACTGTCCGGGTATAGACATCGCCCCGCACGATGCGGTTGTAGACCGTGGGCAGCGTCGCCGGCTGTACGAATTGATATTCTCCCGCCTTCAGCGTGCCCCCGCGCACCACATGCCAAAGATCAAAGGCATATCGGCTGCGGATAATGCCATGCTCCGCAAGGAGTGCCCCAATGGCTCGTGTGCCCATGCCCGCAGTTACTTCAACGATCGTCTCCCCCGCCGGGCTGGCCGGCTGAACCAGGTTCAGATAGAGGAACGGGACGGTGAGCAGAACCAGAACCAAAAGAACTAGCAGAAAACGTCGCACACGCGGGACCTTGGTGGATTTGATTCTTCACATGGATTTTATGATGCGATTCTCTTGTTCGCTCAGAAATGCACCACAGCTAGAGCAGTTTCGGAATTGGTGTAGACCGAAGCGATAGGCCCTTACGTGTTTTCTCCCAAAACCACACATCGCGATCTTTATCAGACCACAGTAATTCCGAAACTGCTTTAGAGCAGTTGGTTGGGGTAAGATCCGCAAAGGCTGCCCCAACCTATGAATCAATTGGACTGAATCAATGGACAAGGCGCTGGAACGACCGCCCTCGGGTCGCATTTTGGGTCTCGATGTCGGCGACCGCCGTGTCGGCGTCGCCGTCTCCGACGAGCTTGGGCTCACCGCGCAACCGGTGCTCACTTTGGTGCGTAAGAACCGGCGACAGGATCTTGGCTCCCTGGCCCGGCTGGTGCGCAAGTATGGATGTACCCAGGTAGTGGTCGGCAACCCGTTGTATATGTCAGGCGACGTCAGTCCCCAGGCACTCAAGGCCCAGGACTTTGCCCACGCGCTTCAGGCCCACACTGGCGTCGAGCTGACGCTGTGGGACGAACGGCTTTCGACCACCGAAGCGCATCGTCATCTGGACGCCGCCGGTCGCCTGCCGGCGGATCGGCGTGCCGTGATCGACCAGGTGGCTGCCGTACTTATCCTGCAGAGTTTTCTTGACTCCCGTCGTTCACGAGTAGGTGACTGAGCGTCAACCGTCCGTCGTATAATCGTCTTTTGCGGTTAGCGATGTGCCCATCGAACGCGGGCGGTCGCGGGTGGCGCACCCGCGTAAGTGAATCACAGGCTCTGGAATCAGCGACAGGAAAGAGGGCAGCGCGGGCTTGTCCGCCGCGCACACCCCGGATCATTGCGAAATGCCTGAACACATAAAGAAAAAACTGGAAGAACAAATCCGCTTGCTGGAGCACGAGCTTACCCACGAGCTTCCTATCGAGATCAAAAAGGCGGCCTCGCTGGGAGATTTGAGCGAGAACGCGGAGTACCACATGGCCAAGCAGCGCCAGGTCTTCGTCAACGCCCGCCTGGGTCAGCTCAAGAAACGCATGGCAGAGCTGGCGCTGGTGAACTTGTCCAATATTCCCAGGGACAGAATTGCTTTTGGCTCCACCGTCGTGGTTTTCGACTCCACCAAGAACGAAGAGATCACCTACAAGCTCGTCACCAGCGAAGAATCTGATGTGAACCAGGGCCTCATCTCGACTACCTCCCCCATCGGCAGAGGACTGGTCGGCAAGCAGGTTGGCGACATTGCACCAATCGTGACCCCGAACGGCAAACGCGAGTTGGAGATTCTCAAGCTCACTACCATCCACGACGAGACCCCATGACCCAGAGCTGGACTTGGACCGGCGCATTCGGCAGAGGTTGCGGTGTCGTCCTGCAGGGCATCGTGGATGGCCTTGCGCTCACCCGCATCTCGCCCAACGTGCTAACCTTCCTCGGCCTGGTCATCAACACCGCCGCCGCCATCCTCTTCGGCTGGGCCAACGAGCACAACTTCGTTCGCCTCTTCCTCTATGCCGGGCTGGTCATCATCGGCGCCGGCATCTTCGACATGGTCGACGGCCGGGTGGCACGCCAAACGCACCAGGTCACCATCTTCGGAGCGTTCTTCGATTCGGTCATCGATCGCTACAGCGACGTGGTTTTATTTTTTGGCCTGCTGGTGTTTTATGCCCGCGGCAACCGGTTTTTCTATGTCGTGCTGACCGCCTTTGTCATGGTCACGTCGCTCATGGTCAGCTACACCCGGGCCCGGGCCGAAGCCCTGATCGGTTCCTGCAAAGTGGGTTTCATGGAGCGGCCCGAGCGAGTGGTTCTCATCATTCTGGGCGCGCTTTTTAACCGCTGGGGTGTGATGGCCCCAGTGCTCTGGGTGCTGGCCGTGTTGTCCACCATCACCGTCATCCATCGCATCAGCTATACCTATCAACGCACCAAGCCACAGCTTGCCCAGCCCCAACCTGCGGAGACCCCGTCTGCCGAGCTTCGCCCCCAGGGGTCCCCGGCCACCGCCGCGCGGGCAGCCACCGCCGATCTGACCCCAGCTCCCCGCGCTTGACCCGCGCTTGACTATGACCCAAGGTCCCTTCCTTCGCTCCCCTGTACTGCTGGTTCATGGCGGCGCATGGGACATTCCCCCCGATCAGGTGCAAGCGCATACCTTCGGTGTGATTCGAGCAGTCGACGTGGGCTACGCGCTGCTGAGTCGCGGAGCCTCAGCGCTGGACGCGGTCGAAGCCGCCGTGACCGTGCTCGAAGATGATGAAACCTTCGATGCCGGTCTAGGCAGCTTCCTTACCGCAGACGGACGGGTGCAACTCGATGCTCTGATGATGGATGGAGCAACCCTCCGCGCCGGCGCCGTAGCCTGCGTGGAGAGGTTGAAGAACCCTATTCAGGCTGCCCGCCTGGTGCTCGAACGCAGCCCCCACGTTTACCTCGTCGGCCAGGGCGCGGAAACGTTTGCGCAAAAAAATGGACTGGCCCTGATCGACAACGCCAGCCTGGTCATCGACCGCGAACGGCAGCGCCTCGAAGCGGCCAAAGCACGAGCCAGCGCAGGGATCGCCGATGCCACCTTCGGCGGTGATCCTGCCGGCTCGCATGACACCGTGGGCGCGGTTGCGCTGGACGCTGACGGCAACCTGGCCGCCGCCACCTCCACCGGAGGGACTCTGAACAAAACCCCCGGACGGGTTGGGGATTCCTCGGTGATTGGGTGTGGGGGCTACGCCGACAACCGGAGCGCCGCCGTGTCGCTGACCGGATGGGGCGAGCCGATCATGAAGCTGGTGCTGGGCAAGTGGGCTGTGGACCGGGTGCCGCTGCTGGGACCGGAACAAGCGGCCGAGGACGCCATCGCCTATCTCCATGCACGCCTTCAGGGGCACGGCGGCATAATCCTGCTCGGTCCTGACGGCCGTTTCGGGATCGCTCACAACACTCCGCGCATGGCCTGGGCCCTATGCGACCAGGATGGCGTTCGCACCGGCACGCATGTGGCCGAGGAGGCTTAGTTCCCATGAACTCCGCCCTCATCCTCGCTTCTGCCTCGCCGCGCCGGCGGGAGCTGCTGGCCCAGGCGGGATATCACTTTTCGGTCCAGCCATCGTCCGTGCCCGAATCGCGCCGCCCCGGGGAAGAGGCTATCCGCTTCGCCACCCGCCTCGCCCGGGAGAAGGCGGAAGAAGTCTTTGCCCGCCATCAACCGTCCTCCGCCCATGTTCCAGTCCCCCATGTTCCAGTCATGGTTCTGGGAGCCGACACCGTCGTGGTCTGCGAGGGGGAGGTGATGGGCAAGCCGGTGGATGCCGCGGATGCCACGCGCATGCTCCTGCTGTTATCCGGGCGCACCCATCACGTAGTCACCGGCGTGGCTGTGGTCTGGGGATTGGGCGCAGCCGAGGTGGCCGCGGAACTGACGCAAGTGACCATGCGCACGCTCTCGCCCCAGGAAATTTCCGGCTATGTCGCCAGCGGCGAACCCATGGATAAGGCCGGTGCCTATGCGATCCAGGGCTATGCTGGAAGGTGGATCCCCCGCATCAGCGGCTGTTACTTCAACGTCGTTGGGCTACCCTTGGCCTTGGTCTCGAGCCTGCTCGAAGGAGCTGAGCTGCGCCTGGCAGGCCAGATCGATTCAGCCAAAGACCTATCGCTCCGCTGATCGGGCGCCTCATCGATAGCTACGGGCTCTTACCAGACTTTGTCCCTTCCACAAATCAAGGGTGCCCCATATCTCGTGCTGTTACGAGATATGGGATACCACGAACCTTAACGTTTTGTTTGTATAGTCCAGAGTTGCAAGGTAAGCGCAGTGGTATCCCACATCTCGTAACAGCACGAGATGTGGGCACCCTTTGATTTGTGGAAGGGACAAAGTGCGGAGCCGGTTCAGCTCCTTAGGGACCCTTTCCGGTCGCCCTTGGGGCGCAGCAACTGCGTCGAGCACAGAACGAAAATGGTCAGCAGGGTGAGATCCAAAGCAGCCAGCATAGTGTCCCCTTCCGCGGCCTTATTGCAAGGAAAGACCGCCGATCATCGCCGCAAGCAGTGCTGTCCGGGGAACCAGGGCATCGAGCAAAATGGATTCATGCTGGGCATGTGCGCCTTCACCCACCGCTCCCATTCCATCCAACGTCGGGATCCCCAGGGCCGAGGTGAAATTCCCGTCCGAACCTCCGCCCGTCGCTGCTTCCTGCAATTGAAAACCCAACCCCGCAGCCATTGTTGCTGCGCGCCGAAATAATGTAACCGTCCCTGAGGTTCTTTCCATCGGAGGCCGATTCAATCCACCGGTGACCTCCAGCCTGCACTGCCGGTCCACCGCCCGCAGAGTCCGGAAGCGGCGATCGATGCGCTGCGCGTCGACCGCCTTGGCAATGCGCACGTCGAATTCCGCCCATGCCTCGGCAGGCACCACATTGGACCGCGTCCCGCCCCCAATCACCCCTGCATTCACCGTGATGCCTCTGGCCGGGTTGGTGAACGCGCTGGCCCGCTCGATCTGGCGCCCAAGTTCCAGCACTGCGCTGTGTCCCTGGCCGAAGTCCACTCCGCTGTGGGCGGCGACTCCATGCACCTGCAGGCGGTAGTTGGCCACACCTTTCCTTGCCGTCTTGTAGGCCCCGGGAACGCCTTGTGCCGGTTCCAGGACAAACACCGCCCCGCATCGTTTCGCCAGCGACTCGGTCAGAGCTCGCGAATGTTCGCTGCCCGTTTCTTCGTCACTATTCAGCAGCAGCATCACTGGCCGGGTTAACTGGCCTGCTTCCTGCAAGATGGAGAGCGCACCCAGGGCCATGACTACGCCCGCTTTCATGTCCAGGACGCCCGGTCCCCATGCCCGCCCCTCGCCCACCCGGAAGGGCATTTTCTTAAGTGTGCCCAGCGGCCACACCGTGTCCAGATGGCCGAGCAGCATCAAGGGTTTGGCGGCGCTGCGAACCGGTCCAAAGCGGCCCATCAACAGGTCCCCGGCCGCCTTTTGTTTGCTGCGCCGGCTCTTGCCCCCACTCGCCTTGATCCACCCTTCCAGCAGGGTGACGCAGCGATTCACGGCCGTTGGATCTTCCGTGGGCGATTCGAGGCGAACCAATTCACCCAGCATTTTCAGCATCTGGGACTGGCGATTGGCCACCGCGCCGGTCAGGTCCCTGTATCTCTCCATTAATCCTTCCCCTTCGGGCAATCTTTTCTCCTCCGGGCGTAAACCTAACACCCTCGTGCTACGTCTGATGGCCCGATCAGTTTGTTGCATTTTTGACACAGTGCAACTTTTTTTATCCTCTGTAGTCTATGGTTTTGCGACTGCAACCAGGAAATACTGATTCGTGGAACTAGCCCACTTAGAAACCACCATCGCGTCGGTGATTGAGTTCTCAGGAATCGGTCTCCACAGCGGGGCGCCGGTCAACATGCGCTTGCTGCCCGCCCCTGCCGGTTCCGGTATTGTTTTCCGCCGCACCGATCTGGACAACTACGAGATCGCGGCCACGGGCAGGAATGTCGCCAAAGTCAGCTATGCCACCAGTATCATGCGCCAGGGCGTGCTCATCTCCACCACCGAGCACCTGCTTTCCGCGCTCATCGGCATGGGCGTCGACAATGTCATCATCGAGCTGGATAATCTGGAGTTGCCAATCCTCGACGGGAGCGCCCTGCCTTACGTGGAAGCCTTTGCCGAGGTCGGCATCCGGGTTCAGCGCCGCCGCCGGCAATATCTCCGCATCCTGAAAAGTGTCGAGGTGCGTGAGAACGGCAAGTTCATCGCCGTTTATCCCGGCGAAGGCTACAGCATCACCTACGACATCCACTTCCCCGACCCCATTGGCCGGCAGGCTTTCACCGTTGATCTCGCTGCTGGAGCCTATGGCGCCCAAATCGCCGCTGCCCGCACGTTCGGGTTTCGCGAAGATGAGAAAATGCTGCGGGATATGGGGCTGATTCGGGGGGCGTCGGAGGAAAATGCGATCATTCTTTGCGGGGGCGAGGTACAGAATGGGCCGTTGCGCTTTGATGACGAATTCGTCCGCCATAAAGTGCTTGACCTGATTGGTGATCTTGCTCTGGCCGGACATCGCATCCTGGGCCGGGTCGTCGCTCAGCGAGCCGGGCACGCCATGCACACCGCTCTGGTCTCCCGCCTGCTCCGCGATCGATCTGCCTGGGATCTGGTGCAATTTCCCGCTCCGCGGCGCACCATGGTGGGTGTGGCCGCAGCCCGTCTGGCCACCGCCTAGCATCTCACTTCCGTGGAGTTTCCACATTTCAAAGAGGATGGATAGATCGAAATCTGCGGAATGAGCGAATTTTTCGGGAGTCACTGCGCCGGTGCTTTGTATCAGGGCCAGACTTCACAGGCTGCGGAAAAACTCATGTTTTGTATCAGGGCACGACTTTAGTCGTGCCGTAAGTGATTGAAAATACGTCGGGCTTTAGCCCGCAATTCTCACAGAACCCCTGGGTAAACGAATAAACGAATCGCTGCCGGTAGTGAGATCTCAATGCGTAACGAGTGACGGGTGCCCCATATCTGCCCGGTTTTGGCAGATGTGGGATTCAACGGCTGTCCACCGATCACTCTCTACCAGCAACATCTTGAATTCCATGGCCATCTACACCCTGCACAGTCAGGGGTTGAGGCTTGTGGAATCCCACATCTGCCAAAACCGGGCAGATATGGGGCACCCGGGCTTTGTCGCAGACCGGGCTGTGAGAAATCCAGGTTAGCCCTAGGTTAGCCCCTGAGGTACGGCTTTCCTACCCAAAAGGCGAGTTTTTCCGCAGCTTCTTCAGTCGGGCCGATGAGCCCCGACCAAAGATCTGGGCTTTAAGCCCCTGGTTTTTCTTTGCCAGGTAAGTGTAGCGGGATGGGTACTGCCATAACAGGGGCTAAAGCCAGGCTAAAGCCCAATTCTCTTTCAACCCTTTGTGGCCCGACTAAAGTCGTGCCCTGATACAAAACCAAACTTAGTTGAAATACCTACCCTTCGTTCCTGAAATGAGAACTCCAGAGAAGTGAGAATGTTTTAGTATTCAGCCAAAATAGTGTTGGCCGCGACCGGCGCAATTTCAGCTTCGCGCGAGGCGCGCACCATCTCACCCACAGCGTATTTGAGTTCGCTGATGCCCACGCCGCTCACCGCGGAAATGGCAAAGAAGGGTAACTTGCGTCGCTTGGCCATGGCCCGTAACTTCTTCAGTTTTTCCGGATTGGCTACGTCCGCCTTGGAGGCCACCACCAACATCGGTTTTTCGTCCAGGCCATGGCCGAAGCTTTTCAACTCAGCCATGATCACTCGGAAGTCTTCCACCGGATCGGGGCGGCCGCTGGAATCCGAAACATCGACCAGGTGTACCAGCACCCGCGTGCGCTCAATATGGCGCAGAAACTGCACTCCCAGCCCGGCCCCCAGGTGGGCGCCCTCGATCAGGCCGGGAATATCGGCCACCACGTAACTGTCTTCATGCGGCGGTTCTCCCACCGATACCACTCCCAGGTTGGGCTCCAGTGTGGTGAAGGGATAATCGGCGATCTTGGGCTTGGCGGCGGAGATCCTGGAGATCAGTGTCGACTTCCCGGCGTTCGGATAACCCACCAGCCCGACATCCGCCAGCAGCTTCAACTCCAGCCGGTAAGCCCGTTCTTCTCCCTCTCTGCCGGCTTCCGACTCCCGCGGTGCCTGGTGCGTGGAGGTGGCGAAATGCTGGTTTCCTCGTCCACCCCGTCCGCCTTTGGCAGCGA
The DNA here is from genome assembly GCA_963717225.1 of uncultured Acidobacteriaceae bacterium. Classification (GTDB taxonomy): domain Bacteria; phylum Acidobacteriota; class Terriglobia; order Terriglobales; family Acidobacteriaceae; genus PALSA-350. The sequence goes on from CAVQWB010000052.1 coordinate 51,797, forward strand.
TGATGCGCTCGTCGGGATGTCTGAAGTCATGCACCAGGGCGCCGGTCTCGTCGTCATACAGCACGGTGCCAACCGGCACCTTCAAAATCGTATCCACGCCCTCGCGCCCACTGCAGTTGGAGCCTTCGCCATGCCGTCCGCGCTGGGCCTTGTGTTCGGGGTTGAAACGGAAGTGAACCAGGGTATTGTGCCGCTCGCTCGATTCCATGATGACGTCGCCGCCGCGTCCGCCATCTCCGCCGGAGGGACCGCCTCGGGGAACAAATTTCTCCCGCCGGAAAGCGACACAGCCATTGCCGCCATCCCCTGCCTTCACACGAATTCGTGCCTCATCAATGAACATAACGGTTTCAACCCAGTGTAGCCTCTTTATTTCTGTCCCTTCCACAGCTCGCGGGTCTCTCTATTTCTGTCCCTTGCACCCGGGCTTGGTGGTAAGCGAAAAGCCTAAACTACCACCACCCGAGGCACCCTGGATCTGATGGCGCACAACACCTCCCAAGGTACGGTCTCGGCAAGATCCGCCAGATCCCACGCGTCGATCGAACGGATGCCCTGACTCCCCAACAACACCACCTCATCACCAATCGAAACCCCGGGAATCTCCGTAACATCCACCACAGTCTGGTCCATCGAAACTCGGCCGGCAATCGGCGCCTTTTCGCCGCGTACGAGCACATGCCCCCGGTTCGACAACAACCGGTTGTACCCATCCGCATAACCCACAGGCAACAGCGCGAGCCGCGTCTCCCGGGCGGCGACAAAAGTATTGCCATAACCGGCGCTTTCCCCCTGCTGTATGGTGCGCAACGAAGTTATCTGTGTCTTCCAGGCCAGCACCGGAGCAAAGCCAGGCTCGCCCTCCCACGACCGTCCATCCAGTGTGAGCCGGTCGAGGTAGCCATACAGCGCAAGCCCAGGACGCAGCATCAGCCGCGCACCCATCCTCACAGCCATTTCCAGCAAAATCTCCCGGTCGGGGCCAGCAACGACGCTCGACGAATTCCCCGCATGAAGCCACTGCGGCCGAAGCCCGCGATCAACCATCAACTGCAGTGCGGTTTCCAGGCCCGCCAACTGAGGATTGGGGCGAACAGAAGACATGGTTTCCGGCGCACTGAAGTGGGTCATCACACCCTCTAGCCGCAGGCACGACCCATTCTGAAAACGAGGCAATAGCGCGGGCGCGTCCACAACCCTCACGCCCTGCCGCGACATGCCGGTGTCGATCTCCACGTGAACCGCGACTGATAGCGGAGCCAAACCGCGTGCGGCCGCCGCTTCCTCCAGCAGGTCAAGCTGCCAGGATTCCCAAACCACCGCGGTCATACCCTGTTCGATGACCGTATCTGCATCCCCGGGGAAGATTCCAGACATCAACAGAATCCGCGCCTGCGGACAGACCGCCCGCACCGCAGCCCCCTCTTCGGTGGAGGTCACCCCTAACCACTCAGCTCCCGCCGCAGCCAGCAACGGCGCACACGCCAGCACATCGTGACCGTATGCATTGGCTTTGACCACCGGCATCAAATCGGCTTGGGAGCCTGCCATGCGGCGCAGCTTTTTGTAGTTGGCGAGCAGCCGGTGGCTGGAGACTTCCGCCCAAAGCGGTCGGTTCGGCATTTGCTGGCTAGAAATCCCCGGGCGCCTGGCCAAAGGCCATGTTCTCGAAACGCGTGCAATCCGCGATGTAGGCCAGATGGACCGAGCCAGTCGGACCATTGCGCTGCTTGGCGATGATGATCTCAGCCTTGTTCCTGGAGTCGGGATCTTCTTCCCCGTTCTCATCCTTGTTGTAGTAGCTATCCCGATGAATAAAGGCCACCACATCGGCATCCTGTTCGATCGAGCCGGATTCGCGCAGATCGGAGAGCATCGGCTTCTTGTCCCCGCCGCGCTGTTCGGAGGCGCGGCTTAGCTGCGAAAGCGCCACCACCGGTACCCGCAATTCTTTAGCCAGCGCCTTGAGCCCGCGGGAAATGGCGGATACCTCCTGGGTGCGGTTTTCATACCGGCGCGCACCAACGCCAAAGGAAGACGCGCTCATCAATTGCAGATAGTCAATCACGATCAGGTCCAGCGTGCCTTGCTGCCGCTGCAACCGCCGCGCCTTGGCCCGCATCTCCGAGAGCGCAATCGCCGGAGTATCGTCGATAAAAATTTTCGCCTCCGCCAGCCGCTCCAGTGCCTCCATCAACTTGCCCCGATCTGCTCGCGGAATAAAGCCCGTCTGGATCTTTTGCATGGAGACCAAAGCCTGCGAAGCCAGCATGCGGCGCAACAACGACTCCTTTGACATTTCCAGCGAGAAGACCGCCACCACTTTGCCGTCTCGCACAGCCGCGTTCTCGGCAATGTTGATGGCCCAGGCGGTCTTGCCCATGCTGGGACGGGCGGCGATGATGATCAGGTCCGAAGCTTGCAGGCCGCTCGTCATCTTATCGAAGTGGGTGTAGTGAGTCGCCAGCCCGGTTACCTCTTTCTGCTGCGCGTACAAATTGTCGATCGTCCCGAAGGAATCGCGTACGATCTCTGGAATTCCCGCAAAGCCGCGGGTAATGCCACGCTCGGAGACTTCCAGCAGGCCGGACTCCGCCGCATCCAGCACCACCAGCGCTTCATCGCTTTGGTCGGCTGCCCGGGTGATCGCGGTGTTGCAGATACTGATCAACTGCCGCGACAGGGATTTGTCCTTAACGATGCGGACATACTCTTCAATGCTTGGCCGTCGCGGTAGTCCCTCGGTGAGGGACGCGAGGTAGGCCACCCCACCCACGGCTTCTACCTCCTTGCGCCGCGCTAGCTCTTCCGCCAGGGTGACGATATCCACCGCCCGGCGAGCGTCGATCAACTCCGACATGCGGCTGTAAATGCGTCGATGCGAGTCGAGCGAGAAGTCCTCCGCCCGCAGTTTTTCTGCCGCCTCATTATAGGAATGGTTGTCGAGCAGGATCGCGCCCAGAATCGAACGCTCCGCCTCCACGCTTGCGGGCAGACCGCGGTCCAGCGACACATCAGAGAAAGTGGCCATGGGAAACTCCAAGCCCAGTTTAGGGCACAATCGGCAACGGCCGGCCTGAGGGAATCAAGGTACATATCTGAACAAACGGTAGAATTAGGAAAGGATGGGTCGCCGAACGAAATCTCTCCTCATTGCCCTTTGCCTGTTATTGCCAGGAGTGAACTCCGAGGCGCAGCAAGCGGCCAAGGCCAGTGCCGTGCCGCCCGATTTTCGCGCGATGCAGCAGGTGGAAGACCGCTGGGCCGACGCCGTGACCAAGCGCGATCAATATGCGCTGGAACTCGTCCTGGCCCCGCAATTTATCGGTATTTCCGCCAGCGGAGACGTGACTACCCGCAACCAGCAAATCGCCCACCTCTTCGTCAAGAACGCAGGGCCTGAGTCCCTGCAGCAGAAGGTGGTAAGCGTTCGTTTCGTGGGTGACGTCGCCATCGTCAACGGCACCTACGTCATGAGCTGGAAGGGCGACAAAGGGCCAGTGCTGGAAAAAGGCATATTTTCCCACGTGTTCGAACACGTGCGCGAGACCTGGCTCTGCCTGAACTCCCAGCGAACCGTAGTGTCCGAAGTGAACAAAGGCGCAGTCCAGGAGAAGCCTAAAGCCAGGCACAGCGATGCCGAACTACCGCTGCACATCCCTTTTGTCTATAAGGGCCCAAACAGCACCCAACCCACACCGCCGCCAGGCAGCAACCAACCCCCACAGTAGCTGGCCTACAGCAGCGCTTTAGGCACTCCTCCCCTCAATCGCAAAATGAATTGTCATCGCGAGCGGGTGACTTTCTTGTGGCAAGTTGAGAGAGGAATGAGCGGGAGCTCGCCGCTTTTTCAAACCGCAGCGCTCATGCTTTGTATCAGGGCACGACTTTAGTCGGGCCGAAAACAGCCCGCAAATTGTTGGGCTTTAGCCCCTGTTCCAATGCCGGAGCGGATTTTGTTCATTAAGAAGGGCGGCCTTCTCAAGCAAGCCGCCCCTCATCACTATTCCGGTGAACAACGAACAACGGCCCGGTAGGTCCGTTGTATTGTCATCGCTCAGGCTATGGCCGATTTCGACATCTGAGCCTTGATCAGTCCTACGACGACCATGATCACGGCCCCTCCGATCCCGCCGCCACCTACACTGGACAGTATGGAAGACATGTCGAGCCCGCCCGCCGCGGCCGGGGCAGCGGCCCCGGTCAACATGCTGAGCAACTGACCTCCACCAACACCGCCGAGAATCCCAGCGATGGTATTGCCAATAGGACCTAGATTGAACCTCTTCAACAACGCGCCGGCTATGTTTCCACCAACGCCACCGCTGATCAGCTGAATAATGATCGGCATCCAGTTCATTGCGTTTTCTCCTTGTGAACCTGTTTATGTAACCGCGATTGTTCCTAGGGGCCGGTGGGGATACACGTATCTTGCAATCTGAGATTTTGCCTGGGGGATGGGGCCGCCCGAACTGATTGGGGAGCCCATTTATTCATATAAGTGGTACTAATGCAACACTTATCTCCAGGCCCGTGGAGTGAGTAGGTCCCAGGAAAAGACTTTTTCCGCAGCCTGGAAAGCCCTTCCGCCTGCATGGATTTCTATTCCATCAACCCCAGGCCCCGTAGATTCGAGAAAAGCGCTTGTACTCCGATTTGCAGTCGTCGTAGGATGGGTGGACTTTGGCCCTCTAAAAATCTCGCTTTTAGCGCAACTGGAGTGCATATGAAGACATTGGTTCGTTCGATGCTGGCGGTAACCGCGCTGGCAGTAACCGCAATGATCGCTTCGCAAGCCGGCGTGGCCCAGGCCCCCGCAGGCGCCCCCGCTGGTGCTACCGGGCTTTGCAATGACGGTTCCTACTGGACCGGCGCGAGCAAGAGTGGCGCATGCCGAGGCCACAAAGGCGTGAAGACCTGGTACGCCGCTACCGGTTCCGCCGCAGCCCCGGCTGCTGCCGCGCCCGCGGCTCCGGCGGCTCCCGCCGCAGCCGCCCCTGCTCCCGCTACCACCATGGCGCCGGCAGCAAAAACCAAGACAACCGCAACCAAAACAACCGGCACCCCGGCTCCCGGCGGGGGACCCGGTATGGTCTGGTTAAACACGTCCACCAAGGTCTACCACTGCTACGGGACGAAGTATTACGGGACTACCAAGGCCGGCGCGTACATGACGGAAGCTGACGCCAAGGCCAAAGGCGCCCACGCGGATGCGGGCAAGCCCTGTAGCTAAATCTGCAAGTTGATTGGGGTTCGAATCTGCTCCATTTTTCCTTCGGGGCAGCGGCGTCTAACCAGGCCGCTGCCCCGAAGTCGTTTAACGCCGGGTGGCAAAGTCGGCCCGGCAGCCGCGGTCCACCCAAATGCCACGTCCGTCGTAGCCCCAGGTTTGCCCTTGGATGCAGGGCGAACCGCTCCGCTGGTTGGTGAGCTGCACCCCCCGGCTGGTGTTTGCCGGGCAGTAATTGCGCTTGCCATTATTCGACGAGCAGGTGATGGTCGTGCCATAGCCAGGCCCACCCGGTCCACCAGGTCCAGGGCCGCCCGGTCTATACCCGGTTCCCAGGTAAAAGTCGGCCCGGCAACCGCGGTCAACCCAAATCCCAGAGCGGCTATAACCCCAGGTCTGCCCCTGGATGCAGGGCGAACCGCTGCGCTGGTTAGTCATCTGTACCCCGCGGCTGGTATCCACCCGGCACAGATGCCGTTTTCCGTCATCGGACGCGCACGTCACCTGCCGCCCGTTTTGCTGAGTAATCCCGCTTTGCGCCCACGCTCTCGATGATCCAGGGCATAAGCACTGGATTCCCAGTAGCAAAATAAGCCACGTTAGGTTCTTCATTCCCATCTCTCCTGAAAAGGCTTGGAAGTTCAATTACCTTGCTCACCGTGGAATTGGTTCAAGCGATGATAAAGCCCACGGATGCCATGCGGCATGAATTGATCAAGATATTGGCCACCGAAAGGATTCGTGAGATGAACACGGCATCTGAAAGGCTCGACCCAACTCAGGCAGTGCTATCGGCGGCGACCTCGCAGGAGAGCGTCCCGGACCCCCGTTCGGAATGGAAAGCAGTGAGGCACAACGGTGCGCAAACCATCCCATAGACAGGATTGCAGCCGCAGCCCGTCTTATCTCGGGTAGTTAACGTACGGGAAGAAGCCCATACCCTTCAAAACGGGAGTTCTCACACACCCTCTTTAGAAGCCCCTGAGCTAAGTTCTTCAAACCTGCGGAAGCGTCTCCCGACGAAGGGCACGGCGTCAGTCGTGCCGAACGAACCACCGCAAATGAGGGCTTTAGAGTCTGCGTGAGATCTGCATTTAGGTTTTGTATCAGGGCACGACTTCAGTCGTGCCGAAAAGGGCCAGCAGGACGAGGGCTTTAGCCCCTGTAGCGCTATCTCCCCCTCACTTCGGCTTCGGGTAGCAGCTCAACCTGCCAGGAGGATATTACCCTTGCAGCATTCAATTGCCCCTGAGGGCAACGCGTTCCTCAGAGCATCCCGGATTTGAGCGTGCGCTTTCTTTCCGGTCCTCGCGTGGTGGGCCGCTGGCGGGGCCTCGTCCACCCGCTAACCAGCTACCCACCACATGCGGGCGTGGAACACCGGCAATTAGACTTTCGCGTGCTTTCTGCGGTATATCAGGAAAGCGAGCACAGCGACTGCCAAAACACCTGCGACGATGCGAACCAGTGTTGTCGTATCCATCTGATGTATCCTCCTTTCTTCCTAATCTCGTATAACCAGTAAACTCTATAAGCAACTATTTCTGTTGCGTGATAAGGCGGCTACTTGAACGACTGCATATTCTTCGCAATGTTCAGAACTGCGGGCGCAAGCAACACAACGAAAATGCATGGGAAGATAAACAACACCAGCGGGAAAAGGATTTTTATTTTCGTCTTCGCGGCCATCTCTTCGGCCCGCTGCCGCCTTTTCAGGCGGATCTCGTCACCAAACCTGCTCAATGCTCTGACAATCGGAGTGCCGAACCGGTCGGCTTGCGTCAACATGCTTACGAACAGCGAGAACTCCGGAATCTGTGTGCGCTCTGCCGCGCTCTTCCAAGCCTCCAATCGGGGCTTTCCCGCGAGTTGCTCAAAATTGACCTGCATGAACTCGTGGTGAAGATCCGGATGGCTGATGATCAGTTCCTGGCCAACGCGCAGCATTGCCTGATCCAAACCAAGGCCCGCCTCCACGCAGATAACCAGCAGGTCGAGGGCGTCTGGAAGGCTTTTCCTGATCCTTTCCCGGCGCTTCTTGATCCTGGTCCTGAGCCACATGTCCGGGACGAGATAAAAAACAGCACCCAGAGACAAAGCCCAGAAGACCGTGTTGGTGCGAATCAGGCTTCCGCACACGATGCCTATCATCGGACCAACGAAGCGGCTGGCGGAATAGGCGTTCATACTTCGACTGCTGGTGAAGCCCGCGCTCAATAGCTGCTGTTTAAGCCTTTCGTCCTCCGTTAGCCCCAACCGGGCCCGCAGGCTCTGCGCCATGCCCAGGATCTTCCCTTGTACCCGTTCTTTGTTGCCAATGCTTCTTTCGTCCGGGCGAGCGCTTTTCACCATCGCCAGCATCCGTCGGGCCGCAGCGGAAGGCCTGAAAATGACCGGAGCCAGCAGCAGGGCAAGAAAAAGAAAGACGGTAAGCATCACGGCGACATAAAAGATCAGGCTCATATCTTGCTAAACCTCAATTCCGTTGACAATACGGCGAATGACCAATGTGCCCATCGCCAGCATTCCCACGCTGCCGTAGATCAATTTGCGGCCGAAGGGATCGCTCAGCATAATGCTGGAGTACCCCGGGTTCAAGACATTGAGAAGCACCAGCATGATCACCGGCAGCGCGCTCAAGATCCAGCCGGTGAGTCTTCCCTGGGCTGTCTGCACCTGGATCTCGCCCTGAATGCGCAGCCGTTCTCGTATGACGAAGACGGTGCGATCCAGAATTTCGGCGAGATTGCCGCCGGTGTCCCTCTGCACCAGGATCGCGGTTACCAGAACCCGCAGATCGGCCGAGGGCACGCGATCCAGAAGTTGCATCAGCGCATCGCGCAGAGGCAAGCCGAGGTTCTGTTGGTTGAAGATTTCTCCGAATTCAGAGGCCGCCGGTTCCTGGGCATTCGCAGCCAGCATTTCCATGGCGCCTGCCACGGAATGGCCGGCGCGCAAAGCGCGGGCCAGCATGTCGATGCACTCGGCAAGAACTGCGTTGAAAGCGTTGATCCTTCTCGTTTTCTTCAAGGAAAGAATTCCGTACGGCAGCAAGCCCAAGGCTACCCCGGCAGGAACGTCGATCAGAATCATCGACGCAAACAGCCACGCAATTGCATATCCGGCGATGAACAGACCCAGACTGGTCACAATCAGAGTCGCAACCGTCGTCGAGCTGCCAGCCTGTAGAATCCGCTTCCGCAAGCTCTGAGCGAATGGGTAAGGTTCGAGAATCTCATCCAGCCAGTCAAACCTGCCTGCGTTTGTCGCCTTGAGCAACTGCTCACTCTCAGCGCTACCGCCGGTCTTGGTCTTCGGTATGTGGATCAATGCCATCCGCTGCGCGATGTGCTTCTCCTGCGGCGACGGGCGCGTCATCGCGATGACCAACCCAAAGGTGGCCAACAGAAGCGAGAAAAAGATGAGAACCACGAGAGCCATCTCTGCGACTCCTACACTTCCATCGAGTAATCGAGCAGACCGCTTGGCAACGGGATACCCGCAGCTTTTAATTTGTCCGCAAATTTCGGCACAATGCCGGTCCCGCGAAAGCGCCCCTTCACTTTCCCGTTGGGCGCCAGGCCTTCTTTTTCAAACAGGAAGATGTCCTGCATGCTGATCACGTCGCTGAACGCTCCGGTGAGCTCGGTCACATGCGTAACCCGGCGCGAACCATCGCTCATCCGGGCTATCTGCACGATCAAATGGACGGCGGACGCAATCTGCGCCCGAATCGCCTTTTCCGGCAGGCTCACGCTGCCCATCATGGCCATGGTCTCCAACCGGGCCAGGGCATCGCGCGGCGTGTTGGAGTGGATGGTGGTCAAGGATCCGTCGTGGCCAGTGTTCATCGCCTGTAGCATGTCCATACACTCTTCGCCACGGACCTCGCCCAGCACAATCCGGTCAGGACGCATACGAAGCGCATTGATGACCAGTTCTCTCTGTTTCACCGCGCCTTTCCCTTCCACGTTTGGCGGGCGGCACTCCAGCCGCACTACATGCGCATGCTTCACTTGCAATTCGGCGGAGTCTTCAATGGTGACGATGCGCTCGCGCTCGTCGATAAACCCCGACAGCACGTTCAGCAAAGTGGTCTTACCCGCGCCGGTGCCGCCGGAAACGATGATGTTAAGCCGGGCTTGCACCGCACCTTTTAGAGTTTCGAGCATCGGCTCGGTCAGCGCCTTGTTGCGCAACAGGTCCTCTGCCCCTAGCGGTTTCGCCCCAAACTTACGGATGGACAGTATTGGACCGTCGACCGCCAGAGGCGGGATAATCGCGTTGACCCGCGAACCGTCCTTGAGACGGGCGTCCACCATGGGAGAGGACTCGTCCACCCGCCTTCCTACCGCGGAGACGATCTTGTCGATCACGTGCATCAGGTGCCGGTCGTCCTTGAAAATGACCGTGGTCTTCTCCAGCACCCCCCGCCGTTCTACATAAACCGCGTTGTAGGTGTTGACCAGAATGTCGTTGACCGTCGGGTCTTGCAGCAGCGGTTCCAGCGGACCAAGCCCGAAGACTTCATCCAGCACCTCCTGCGCCAACCGGTCACGTTCTGCTGCCGAGAGTGGAATGTTCTGTTCGCTGATCAGCTGTTGGATCACGGCAACCAGTTGCTGTTGAGAAGCGGGATTCTCATGCAACAGGGCGATCTTCTCCAGGTCCAACCGTTTGATGAGACCGTGGTGTACCGCCGCCTTGATCTCCTGCTGGATTTTCAGCGCTACGGGTTTCGCGCTCCGCACAATCGCAGGAACCACCCCGGCTCTCCCCCCGCCCCGCCATTGATTATCGAATCAGCCATGCGCACCCCCTTACCGCCTCAACCGGCGGGCAGGTACGGGCTTCAGTCCGTACATAAACCCAGCAAAACGATCTGGCCTTTAGGCCCTGAGGTACGCTTTTCATTTCGTTTCTACCGAAATCACCCTTTTCCGCGGCCACTTCAAACCTTGCCCTACTTCCACAGCGCGAACTTCTTCTTCGCCGGTTCCCCAGCCGTCGGGGCCGTGGCCTTAACGAGCGAAGCAGCCCACTTAGTCATCAGCATGGAAAAATCCGACTTACTTTCCGCCGACAGCGGTTCACCGATATTGATGGAGCGCACCAGTTCGCCATAGTTATTGGGAATCTTCCATGCAATAGGCAGATGCACCGCCCTCTCGATCTGCTCAATCGTGACCGCCTCGTGCGAGGAGTAGCGGTTGATGATCACCTGCAGCTTCTTGGTCGCCTGTTCATTCTGGATAAGACCGTCGACATAGCGGGATAGATCGCGGATAGCCCCGATTTCCGGAGTGGCCACCAGGTATATACAGTTGGAGAAAGCAATGACAGCAAGGTTGATGTCCTCGAACGACGCCTCGCAGTCCAGCAGAACAAAATCGTACTGGCTACTTAGGAACTCGAGCGTCCGCTCGACGGAGTCGGCGTCGGTTTTCCATGAGCCCCCATACACATCGGGAGAAGACAGAACATCAAGACTGCTGCTGTGCGTGGCGATGAATCCGCGAAGCAGTTCCTGGTCCAGCCGGCTGACATTCTGCACCAGGTCATAGAAGTGATGATTGCTTCCATCCATTCCCAGGTAGAGGACTACATGTCCTAACTGGGCGTGATTGTCGATGAGCAACACTCTCTTCCCCAGGCCCCGCACCAGGAACATGGCCAGATGGACCGCCAGCGTCGTCGTGCCTACACCGCCTTTGGCGCCGAAGAAGGACAGAATTTTTCCCGAATTCTGCGGGCGGGCTATGTTAGCCGACCAACGATGATCGAGCCGGACGAGTGTGTCGGCGAATTCGTCATCGTCGAACGGCTTAAGCAGAAATTCGCTGTATCCCGCTCGCATGGCGCGCAACAACAGATCAGGATCGGTGGTGGAAGAAAGCGCCAGAATCGCGATCCGATGGTAGAAGCTGTGACGCAAACATTCCGCAGTCTGCAGCGCCAGCTCCGGATCTTTATCGAAGTCGACCACCGCGATGCAGCCCTGGGCTTCGATGGCCCGCTGGGTAAGAGGCGGGAGCCTGGCAGTCGAGAAATAGTTCTCGTAATCCACCGGAACAAGTGTCCAGGACATGCCGGAAGCAACCTTGCGCATTTGCTCTGCCGTCTCCCGTTCGACTTGCACCGTTAGCAGCGCCACCTGAAGAAAATCTGGATTCTGTCCGTTCTCTGTCACTGCATGCCGCCTGTCCCTGGTTTCGGTTGCGTCGCTGGTTTCTGCTTGCCGGTCTTCTGGTCGAATTGTGTGGGGTCGAGCATCGGAACCGGCAGCTTCGGAAGAGTAGGTGAAGTGGCGTCATTCAACGGATCGACGACGGTGGGGGTCACGATCACCATCAGCTCCACGGTCGAGTGGTTGATATTTTTTGAACGAAACAGCTGGCCCAGGATCGGTACGTCTCCAATGCCCGGCATCTTGTTGAAAATGTCGGTGGTGCGATGATCGAGCAGTCCGGAGATGGCGAAACTCTGTCCATCCCGCAGCTCTACCTGGGTCTCTGCGCGGCGCGTAGAGATGGCAGGAATCGTGTACCCGGAAATAGTAACCGCGTTGGTGTAATCCAGGGCGCTTACTTCGGGCGCCACTTTCAATTGAACCGTACCATCCTCATTGACGATCGGGGTAAAGTCTAACTTCACCCCATAAGGACGGAACTGAATGGTGATAGACGTAAGTCCGCCCGATGAACCCTGAACCACCGGGAAGGGAAATTCGCCCCCGGCCAGGAACGAGGCCTTCAGTCCGCTTAGCGTAGTAATCGTCGGCTCGGCAAGTATTTGCGCCACCTGCCGGTCCTGCAGATCCTGCAGGCTCAACCCGGCATTCGGGCCAAAGCGAAATAAGAACAGGTTCAAAGGATTGTTCGTAGTGATCGTTGCCGGAGAAGTGCCACTCCCGGGCGTATAAGTTTGCGTCGAGGGAAACTGTCCCGTGGTGATGTTGCCGGTATTCTGACCCTCGGTAAAAAAGTTAATCCCAAACTGGTCTATCTTCGACCGGTCTATCTCGATGATCTGCACCTGCAGCTTTACTTGCTTGATGTGCGGCGAACGTACGACGACCGAGTTGACTACGTTCTTGGCATACAGAGCGGCCAGCTTGACCGCTGCTTCGGCAGAGGCATCGCTCAACACCGTACCCGAGAGCGAAACACGGTCCTGCTCCCCTTCTACCTTGATGTCGTCATAGGGCAGGGCCTCCCGGATTTCCCTTTGCAGGCTAACCACATCCAGGTCGGAGAAAATCAGATACGTCACCGACTGACCCGCTTCATCCCACAAGATAACGCTGCTTACACCAGGAGCTTTGGCCGTAACCACGATCTGCGTCGGGCTCGATGTAAGCGAATCGACCGCCAACGGATTGCTCACATACACCCGCTTGAGCCGAGTCGGGCTCTTAATGAAAATCGAACGTCCCACCACCAGGTGCACTAGCTGGCTCGCGGATCTGGTTGAGCTGCTCAGCGTGGTCGTTGCGTCCGGCAGTGCTGCCATACGTGCAGCCCGCACTGAAGCCGCGGCAGGAGCCGTTGCCGCCGGAATCGTGGGCGGTGCCTGTGCCTGCCCCACACCCAAAAGCATGCCCCAGGCCCACGCGCGATATGTACTCCTCATGAAACCATTCATCCGTCTCTGCCTTCGCGCATCAGTGAACACTCATCAGTGAAAGGCCGTCACTGAAAGCCCGTCACTGAAAGCCATTGACCACTTGTTTATCTCCCAGAATGGTCTCCACCTCGTATTGCCTGGGCCGGGTGTACGTTTGTTTGGAAAGTGGCGCAGCCGCTACGGGATTGGGCGGCGGAGCCCCCGCCAATTGCGTAAGCCCAACCGGCAGACTGAGTGCCCGCTCCTCGTCCGCGCCATTTCTCAGCACGAAATAGATCCCGCCCAAACTGGTTGCCAGCACCAGCTTTTCCGCGTCCTCCGGTTTCAGCAGCAGCGTCACCACATTCACGCTGATCGGCTTGCCATCTGCCTGGGGTTGAATTTGCTGCCCCGCGGCGAGCACCACCACATCTTGCAACGCGGTAAGTGTCCGGGGATCCGGAGAGGCCGTCGAGTGATAGGTCATCAGCACATCTACATGAGTGCCCGGCAGCAGAAAGCCCGCCACCCCGACAACTTCATCCGATCGAACGGAAATCGCACGCATGCCCGTTGGAATCTTTGCCGTCAGTCCTGCACCGGATCCCGACGCCGCCAGTTGCCGTTCCAAAATGGGCTCGCCTTTCGGCAATGGATACAACACAACTCTGCCGGCGACGTCCTCGACCCTGCTGAACCCACCCGTAAGCACCGCTTGCGCGGGCCACTCCACCAATTGCAAGCTTCCCGGCTTCAGCACTTCGCCAGCATCGAGCGCCTTTCCCGCGGCCACGTAGAGTTGCTTCTTCGGCACCTCGACGCGCGCTGCCTTCGCTACCCGCCTGCTGAGCCAGAACGTAAACAGACCTGAGACCAGCACCGCGAATAGCAAGGCCATCAAGAGACGCTTTGCCTTCATCGCTTCACCTCCGCACAATCAACACGCCAAGGCTAAGCGCGCTTCCTGCGGCAATGGCCAATGCATAGGGCAAGCGAAGCGCTTGGGCATTTTCGAGGTTGAAATCAGGATGCGGCGCCAGGCCCTTTGTCCCGTGATGAACCGCCAGCGTATACATGTTGACCATCGTTTCTTTGAGCCTGCGATGATAGAGCGCCACGCCAATCGCCATCGCCCCGCCGGTGAGAGAGGTTAAGATCAGTAGCGGCCCAACCAGCGAGAGCCCGGCAGTGCAGCCCGCCGCGGTGATGAGCTTCACGTCCCCTCCGCCCATGCCTCCGGCCAGATGAAACAGCAGAAAAATCACACCGCAAACCAGTCCCCCCGCGGTCGCCGATCCCAACTGCCGCCATCCCCCAAGACTGCAGTGCAGTAGCAACCCGAACACAATTGCGGGAAGGGTGAAAGCGTTCGGTATCTTGCGGCTCGTTAAGTCATATCCCGCGCCGATCACAGCGCATAAGAGGGAGCAAGCCGCGTACGCAAGCTCGGTATCCAGTTTTCCCACAAGACACTCTCAAGTCAGCAATTCGGTACGGTCTGCGTGCTTCGTGCACATTTCACAGAGGCCCCGATCTTGCGCCTTAGCCCCTGCGCCTTAGCCGGTGGAATCAGATTGCCCCGGTTAGCCTGGTGCCAACGCCGGTGAGGGCAGTGCCGATCGTGGTTGCCAGGGTCTTCATCGACGCCGTGGCCCCCAAAGCAATCAACGCCGCAACCAATGCATATTCGATAAGATCCTGGCCAGACTCGTCCCATAAAAGATCTGAGAAGATCTGCTGGAGATCATTCATTGAGTTTCCCACGGCTTGGCCTACCCGGACGGATGAGTTTTGTTAGTTATCCTGCAGGTTTTGCTTTACCACCCTCAGGATACGCAAGTTATACATTGCTGGTTAGCTTCGATCCCACCGTGGTAAAGGCAGTGCTGATGGTGGTCGCCAGGGTGTTCATCGCCGCCGTGGCGCCCAAAGCAATCAACGCCGCAACCAGGGCATATTCGATAAGATCCTGGCCCGACTCATCACTTAGAACGTTAGATAGAACATGTTTAAAGTTTTTCATTGTGTTCTCCTTCAAGGTTGTCAAAGAGGAAAAATCTCCGCACTGATGGCATGTTGTATGGACTAAGCGGCGATGTCAACGCCATCTTCTGCCGAGTCCAAAGAGAGATACTTACATAGGTCATGAGTATGTATGCGAACGATTGAGCACGGAAAGATAGCCCAAAAATGCGGACAATTCTAGCCCTTCGCTACCAGCGGATCACCATGCTAATGGTTGAGCGATTGCTGCCGATAAAGAAGTGTGCCGTGTGGAAAGGGAAGGCAGTGATTGCGGCTAGGGCTATTAGACACTACTAAGCCAGCTTGACTCCATAGTCTGAACGAAAGAGAGACCCGTGTACAAGAAATCCATCGTCCATTTCGCATACGCCTTACACCGTACATACCGGGGACAGGATGGTCAGAGCCTGATCGAGATAGCCCTGATGATTCCGATCTTCACCATCCTGGTCTGCTATGCCGTGGACTTCGGGTTCTTCTTTATGGTTGCTTCCTCGCTCAACTCCGCCGCGCGCAATGCAGCGGAGTATTCCATCCAGGGCACATCCTCGCCCGCCCAGGCTGCTGAGCCATCTGCCACCGTGGTTGCTAACCTTGCCCTCGCCGGCATCGGACTTTCCGGCGCCTCAACCTCCACCGTTTCCGTTCGCATCTGTTCCAGTGCCGTGGGCGTGAACGCGTCCAATAACACTACCCAATGCGCCACCCCAACCACGGGGGCCGGCGCGGTCACTGGCACGCCCGATGTCGACCCGGAATCCCCTAAATTCCAGTTGAACCGGGTGGACGTGGTCTACACCGTCACTCCACCCGTTCCCATTCCTGTTTCCATCTTCCCTACCAGGACCTTCCATCGCATGGTGGAAATGAGGGCCATGCAATGATCCTTAACGACTGTCCCATTCGGCCGCATCAGGATGGACAGGCCACGTTAGAGATGCTGATCTCACTGATGGTGGTCTTCTCCCTCGTATTTTGGCTATTTGAGCTTTGCATGTTCACCTACACCTGCAGCGTGCTCAACGACGCCGTCCAGGAAGGGGTGCGCTACGCCACAATGCATGGAACCCACAGCTCAATCTGCAGCGGACCCGATACTACTTGCACCAACCAGTCACCCTACTCGAATGTACAAGCAGTCGTAACTGCCGCGGCATCCGCCTCACTGCACGACCTGTCCGCCATGACCGTCACCGTGAGCTACGACAACAGCACAGCGGCCAGCGGAAATCCGGTCACCGTCAGGGCGGCTTACACCTACGTGCCTTATCTCAATCTCCCCGGCCTGGCGAACACACTCACCTTCACCTCGCAGGGAGAAATCCTGTACTAGCCGGCAAGGATGCCGCCATTACGAACATGAAACCCGTGTGTCCTTTCTCCACCACCAGCATCCGATCCACACGGAAGCTCCCCGCGTTCCATAGCCAATCAGGCCAGGCCTCGGTGTTCCTGCTCGTGATCCTGGGCACATTCCTGCTGGCGTCCGTGGGCTTCGCCGTCGACCTCTCCAGTATGTGGTTTCACCGTCAAGCGGCGCAATCGGCCGCCGACTCCGCTTGTGCCGCAGGAGCCATGGACATGCTCTACCTGCAAAATGGCACCATGACCAGCAGTCCCGGGTTTGTTGTGGGCACATCGGGTGACTGCTATTCGTCGTCGTCCGCTGCGCTCTGCCAGTATGCGGGATTCAATGGCTATACTGCGACTACATCTGCTGGCGGATGGGGCGCGAGCACACCTGGCGGCTCCGTCGCGGTAAGCTGGACCTTTCCCAGTTCGGTAACCGGCGTTGCGACATCCGGAACCACCTATCCATTCCTCAACGTCATGGTGCAGGAGAAACCCTATACCTGGTTCATGGGACTGGTGGGGATCAAGTCGCTCGCAGTGGGAGCGTCCTGTATCTGCGGGCTGCCAACCGGATCTCCTCCCGCTCCGCTCGTTATTCTCAACCCCACCATTAGTTCTTCGCTCACCATTTCGGGAGGAGCCCATATTGTGATTGTGGGCGGCCCGCAAACCAGCATCGAGGTAAACTCTTCAGCCAACGGTTCACCATCATCCAATGCTTCCAGCAATGCCATCTACTGCAACGGCGGCAGTGGCTATCCTATCGATACCAGTGCGGCCGGGCCATCGGGACAGGGTGGGAACGTGGCGGTTGTCGGAGGACCGTCCACTAACCAGTTTTGCGGCGCGAACTACATCATGAACAACACCACCCATGCTCAGTGGAAGAGTCCCGCGTCGGTTGCTCCTGATCCCTACGCCGGCGTTCCCGCGCCAACCCAGCCGCCGGGAAAGGTCCCGGAAGCGGTAACTCCGGTGGCCACCGTAGCCCAGGGTTACACACCCACGTCCGACGCGACTTATGGCTACATCTATGGCACCTGGGTCGCGAGCGGAATAGACAGTTGCCCGAATACCGCTGCTCATCAACATTACCTGACCTATAGCTCCACTTATCCCTTGAACGGTGGCAATATCTATGGGAACTGCCTCGAATTTACCCCTGGCTATTACCCGCACGGCATCGACACCACCAGCCTCGCAGGCTACGCCAACGACGTGGTCATTTTCATGCCTGGGGTTTACTACCTGAATGGAAACCTGAACGTTGGATCATCCACAACCATTCGCAATGCCTGGGTCGGGACCCAGCCGTCCACACAGGGCTTAATGTTCTACTTCCTGAGTGGAGGGCCTCTCTTTGCTGGGGGCTCGGGAGCAGCCAGCGCCTCGATCACATCGGTTCCGTCCTACTACATGAATTGTTCCGGTACCGCCACGCACTCTGGAATACCGGCTTCTCTTACCGGCAATGTATTGATATCCCAGTGTGGCGCAGGGGGAACTTACATCGGCGCCCCGAGTTCCGATACTTTTTCGACCACGGGAAGTCGCGGGCTTCTCTTCTTTTCCGCCCATTCGAATACGTATGACAACACCTTGATCGGCGCCGGTGCATCGCTGAATTTCAGCGGAGTATTCTATTTCCATAACAGCAACTATGCAGATTTGGTTCAGTTGAATGGTGCGGGAGGCTCGACCACGTATGCCATCGGGGATATAGTCGTTGATAAACTGACGCTGAGTGGAAGTGGAATCATCGCCATGAACCTGACCGGCTCTACCGCCTCAAGCCCCTCCGAAGTCGGCCTCTTCCAATAGCTCTTGGAAGCGCCGTCGGCCTCAGCCGTGCCGCATTGCCACTGGGCTGTTGAGGGCTTTTACGCCCCTGCGTGGGAACCGAAAACGAAACCACAGCTCTCTTCCCACGATACCCTGACAACAAATGACGGGTGCCCCACATCTCGCTGGTTTTTCGCGAGATGTGGGATACCACTGCGCTCAATCCGAAAGTATCGGCTCACTATCAACACTTAAGGTCTAGATCCGTGGTATCCCACATCTTGCGAAAAACCAGCGAGATGCCCCGAATTTCCTGCACGCTGCCATGGACAATACCGCGTGTGCGGAACCCACCGAGCTTCACAGGAAATCGGGAATGTGGGGCACCGGTCATTTGTTGTCAATAAAGTGGGACTCCGGGGTAGCGTAGTGGAGATAGCTGCGATCCTTATTTCGTTCTCACGCAAACACTTTATCCCCTAAGCGCTACGCTACCCCCGCAAGAAGATCAGAACTTCCCCCCACCACAATCCGATGTTGTCCGAGCGGGATACGGCTGCAAAAACTGTCCGGCCACAGAAGGATCCCAGGGAGCACTCCGGTCCGGCGGCGGCATAAATCCCTTTTCCGGCGGAGTCAGCAACCACACCTGGCGATCTTGGAACGCGCATAACAACGGCAGATTTGATTCAAAGGGCTCCGTATCGCGCGCCCAGATCACATGCTGGGTCGGAATATCGTAACCATTATTGATCCAGCTATATCCCCAAAAATGGCCGGATTGATACCGGACGATCACCAGCTGCCTCCCATGCTTCGACTCCATGATCCGGGTTATGTCTCGATAGCCAGGAATATCGGCCGTTTGCGAGGCCCAGTTAGGCGGGAAAGTATTCCCTGGCACCACCATCAGGCGCACCAGGAACATGACGATAACCGCTGCCAGCGTGCCGCGTAGCAACTTAAGCCATACATCGCTACGGCGAGCCGCCACCCGCATCCAGCGCAGGCCGTTCAACAAGAAAAGATAGAGAATACCGCACGCCACGGCGACATAGTGTGCCTGCAGCCAGGTCTCCGAGACAAAGCCAAGGCACGAAAAGCCGAATGTGTACATCAGAAGCCGCGACTTCCTGGCGCGAAATGTCGGGATTAAACCGATAATGGTCAGCGTCAAAGCCGGAAACAAAAAGAAAGTCCATTGATAAATAGTCTTCACGATAACTTCTGCAACAAAGTCAACCGGGGTCCTCGAACTCACATAGGGCGACATCTCGTAATCCCGGTTGTAAATGAGCTGATCGACGTACTGATAGTGAACGGAATAGTTCGGCTTTCCAAATAGAAAGGGCGGGCAAATGCTCCATTGCCGCCAATAGACCGTCCATGGAAAGCTGAAGTGTCCGGTTACCCGGTGGAAGTAGTAGCCGGTACATGCAGTTCCCACCAGAAGCAAAACGGTGCCCGGGAGCCAGATCCGCACATTCGCTCGGGTATGCATGAGAACCCACAGAGTATAGAGGCAAATAGGCAATGAAACGAGAGCGCCTTCAAACGGCCGCGAGTTTGCCAATAGGAGCAAGCCGAGCGCCATCAGCAGGCCATCGCGGGCTTTCGCTTTCCGAGCCAGCCTGGCTGCCGCGCCCAGCAAAAGGCAGCCGCCCAGTATCGCGACCGATCCTCCCCAGTAGCTGTTGCCGAAGTAGCTGAACCAACTGATGCGTATCACCGCCAGCAATCCTCCCAGCAACGCCCATTCCGCCGGCAGATATGCCTGCAGCATCCAGCACAAACTGGCTGCAGCCAGACCCATGCTCAGCAGGATGCCGGCCCGCGGTGTGCCCAAAAAACGCTGTCCGAATGCCATGAATAAGGGTTGCGCCGCTCCATATTTCGAGGTGAAGGTCGGCTCCATCAGTACATAGAATGCTTCGAAGTGATGCCATAGCGGGGGTGTCGGATTCGTGAGCCGGCCATGCGCAAATGTGTCGCTCGCCAGCAGGTAACTAAACTCGTCATGGATATTCGGATCGGTGAACGGCTCGAGGGGCAGCAACGCAAGCCGGCCCAGCACTGACAACAGTAGGACTACCAGGCAGGCACGCAAGCGCTTTTGCGCGAAACGGCGGAAACCCGCGTTGGGAAAGAACGCCGCATACTTCACCGGAAGCAGAAGAAAGAGAAGCAGCATCACCAGCGTGACCAGCGTCTCGATATCGAGAAACGTGAACCGATGCATCTCGATGTGAAAGAACCGTATGTAGTTGGTCATGTCTCGCGCTCCAATAAGAGTTCCATCGGATGACCGCGTAAGCGCCCAGGATCGTTAGCAGCGGATCCAATAAAAGGCGGAAGCGAAAGTCAGGATGCGTGATGTAGTACGGCAGCGGAAAAACCAGGAGTGGCAATAGGAAGAGCATGGCCGCCGCCCGGTGACTGTCTGAACAGTGCTGCCAGTCCCAACAGGCCCAGGAGCGAAGTGACGGCGGCGTGTAGTTCAATCAGGCCGGAGTTCTCTTTCGATCCCGCGCCCAACCAGAAGCGCATCACGCGTGCCGCGCTGAGCCGGATAAACTCCTCCCGATGAGCGCGGATATAAGCTTTCGCTAGTATTGCTTTGTTGCGCATGTACACCACCTCGCCCTCGCGAGCGTAAACGGTATACTCCTTTTTGTTCTGTAGCGGCTCAAGCGTGGCGTCAAAGACGCCCGTTGCGCCAAGGTGGTTCCCCTGCCATACCTCGTATCCGAAATTGCTGCGCAGGGGGATGAATGCGTGCAGAACACGCGCATTGCGAATCGGCCAGGGAGCGAACACAGCAAGCAAAACAAGCAAACACATCCATGGCTGGTAGCGCGAGGCTGTTCCGGTTTGATAGACAGTCCAACCCAGGATGGCAAGCAATGCCAGCGTGAGCGATGGGTTCACCAGCATCGCCAGGCCGCAATAGGCTCCCATGGCCGCCCACAGGCTGGGGGCTCCCTTGTCCACACAACGCAGTGCTAGAGCAACCATGCCGGTCAACAGCAGAATGGACAGACTGGTTTCCCAAAGCACGGCTGGTAACCATAGCAGAGGCAACGACACTGCCCAGAAGGCCCCAGCGAGCTTTGCGGTCGTTGCGCCCGAAGAACCGCAGGCTAATGTGCATGATCAAGCCGACGGTCAGGACCGCGAATACCGTTTGCAGTGCCATCATCACGGCCGCGGAGGTAAAAGTGTAACTGCCAAAGAAATAGAAGACCAGCCCAAGCACAGCCGGATACCCCGGCGCCAGAAAGGCAGTGGGGCCGGTTGATCCCCCGAAAGGCGAGGACAGTCCGTGGCCCGAACTCAACGAACATGCCAGGAATCCCAGGTCTGGCGCCTTGCTGAACAGCCAATTTCGCGGATACGAGGCGAGAACCATAGCCGCCACGCCCAGGCGCAGCAGCAGGGCCAAAACAAGGATGCGCCTCACGGCTTTCCCGTGGAGTCACCGCTCACCGCATACGCGGCCAGCACCGTGAGCAAGGGGTCCACCACCAGCCGGTACCGGAACTCCGCGTGAGTAATGTAATAGGGCAAGGGAAAAAGCATCAGCGGCAGCAGAAACAAAACCGCCAGGCGGCCGCGGCCGCTTTTGCACAAGCGCCGCATACCCATCACTCCAAGAGCAGTCGTCAAGACCGCATGCATACTAAAGATGACGGAACCATCTTTACTCCCGGTTCCCGTCCAGAAGCGGATGAATCTTAGCGTGCTGAGTCGCAGGAACTCCGCCGGATGGGCGCGAATATATGCCTTGGCAAGCGTTGACTTATCGCGCATGTAAGCGACCTCGCCTTTTGCGGCATAAAGATCACGTTCCTCGCGGTTGAAGAGTGGAAACAACGATTCCTCCAGAA
Organism: uncultured Acidobacteriaceae bacterium; assembly: GCA_963717225.1. Lineage (GTDB taxonomy): Bacteria > Acidobacteriota > Terriglobia > Terriglobales > Acidobacteriaceae > PALSA-350. The sequence continues at coordinate 73,679 of CAVQWB010000052.1, forward strand.
AGCCCGTCGCTCCGGGCCGGTTTCCCATCCATAGTTCGAATCCAACCGTGCTGCGCAGCGGGATGAAGGCGCCAAACACGCGCGCATTCCTTATCGGCCACGGAGCGAACACCAGCACCAGAACCAGCACGCCCAGCAGAGGTGAATATCGAAGCGTCTTCCGCGTCTGCCAGGCCGTCCATCCCAGCACCGCCAGCAAAGCCGGTAAGAGAGCCGGATTCACCAGCGCGGCCAGGCCGCAATAGCCGCCCATTAGCGCCCATAAAAACCTCCCTGGCCTTTGGTCACAGCGCAGTGCCAAAGCAATCATGCCCACCAGCAGCAGCGTGGACAGGCAGGTCTCCCAGAAGATGGTCGGCATCCAGAGCAGCGGTAATGAAACCGCCCAAAACATTCCCGCCACGTTGGCGGTCCGAATGCCAAAACACCCTTGCGCAATCTTCATCATCAACAACACAGTCATGACGCTGAACAGAAGCTGCGTCACCATCACCGCGATAGCAGCCGCAAAGGTGAAGCTCCCGAAGATGCGGAAGAAGAGGGCGATCACTGCCGGATACCCCGGAGCCAACAGGGCAGTCGGTCCTGTCGATCCACCGAAGGGGGAGCTAAGCCCGTGCCCCGCCACCAGCGACTGCGCCAGCGTCCCCAGTTCAATACCGCGGGAGTAAAGCCAGCGACGCGGAAACTTCTCCACCGCGAACCACAGGATGAACAACCGCGCTGCCAGTGCCAGCGTTAGAATTCCCACAGTCTGCGGGCGAACCCTAGTTGAAATGACTTGCGGGGGAGTTTGCGTTGAAGGTAATTCGCAACCGACGCAATCCAACACGCTACTTCCCGACGTAGAACGAATAGCCAAAGCCGAAGGACAGGATAGGAAAGAAGGATGCGTAACTGAGATTGTGATTATTGCGCGCAATGAACGCGGCCAGGCTCTGCTGAAAGCCGCTATCCTCATTCACCGATTCGCACCCCACCTCTGGCGGTTCTGTGGGGTCGCATGCGCTGCCCGTGAACGTAACTTTCAATCCAGGTTGGCCAACATAATAGAACCCCGCTTCGACCGGAAAGCTAAAGCGGCCGTTGCCGCGCGGGACATTGTTTCCCCAGCCCACCGTAAAGCCGGGTGAAGTCTTGTGAAAATCGACCGACCCCGCTCCATGTAAAGGGTCGATCGTGCTGCTGATGTAATCTTGCCCATTCAGCGTGACGCTGTTGCCTGCTGCAACCAGGGCGGTTCCCCGAAGCCGATTGTTGTTGGCGAACACCACCAGGGGACTTAGCCGAAACCCTCCGCCGAAGGGAAACCAATCCAGCGACGCGTGCCCTGACTGCATCCGCACATTGATGGCGATATCAGCGCCTTGATCCACAAATGTAGTGGAGTAGCCGAAGTATTCCGATCCCGCGCGAAGGTTGAATTTATTGGAAAGAGCGGCAGTTACATCGAGCCCTATTCCTCCGATTCCGGCATACGAGTCCACTCCAATTTTAGAAAACGGCCGAAACGTTCTCGGCAACGCAGGACTTTGAGCAGTGAGCTTTACAAACGGCAGCGCATCCAACCCAGCGCTTCCCATGCCGTTGCTGTCGCCTATGCTTTGTGCGATTCCGCGATAGACGGAGGGGAGCATGACGAAAATAATGGCAACCAGCAGAAGTGTTCGTGCCTTCATGAAGGTCCTCCGCTCCGGCACGCTCTCCCGTCACCCCCCGGAAGCAATGCTGGTTCTTCCGGTTATCGGCAGATCGAGTGGATCCGAGAGCGCTCCCTGGACCAAAACCAAAGGCCGTTCTCCACAACTTTTGCCCGCTTTTGGCGTCTTAACCTGCAGGAGTGAAAGCCATGTCGCGTCCCCCCATTCGCGTTGCCCTTCTATCGCTCTTGCTCATGGCTCCGCTTGTCCTCTTCGGCCAAAATGCCCCGTCCGTCCAGCGGCCACCCCTAAACTGGGTTCCGCAAGGCTTCGAGGCTTTGGGCCAGCGCGCCGCCTTCCACACCGATTTCACCTTTGACCGCTCCATGCTTCAGTTGGCCGGCTACTTCATTGGTGACGCCGATCAGGACACTCGCAACGCCATCGCCAAGTTGAACAGTATCTCCGTGCACAGCTATCACTTTGCCGCACCCGGGCTCTACGATCCTGCCGCCCTTGACCTGATCCGCAGGCAATACGAAGCCGCCGGCTGGAGGCATCTCGTGGCGGCCCATAGCAAAGGCGACCCTTTCAACGCCGGGCAAACCGACCTATGGATCAACTTTGCGCACATGGATGTAACCGGAATGATGGTGCTGGTGGCAGCACCCAAGGACCTCAACCTGATCGCGTTCAATGGAGACATCAGCACCGTGGATCTGCTGCACCTCCGGGGCCATTTCGGTATTCCGCGCTTTCCCGGTGACCGCTTTGTGCCTCCCGGGCAAGCCTCGCGTCCGCGTCCGCCTTATGTCTCCCCCCACGGCATGCCGGGGCAGGCTGCGCCACCCCAAGCCATGCCGGAGCAGGCGCCAAACTCAGCTCCCCAGGAATCATCGCCTCAGCAGTACCCCGGCAGCGTAGGGATCGGCGTCGGAGCCGACGCACCCCAAATAGAAGCCGCCCCCCCGCCCCCCACCCCGCCAGGCCTTTGATACAAAGGAAGCAATGCTTTCATGAAAACGCCCGTCCTCACCGATTCAGACGGACAGGACGGTCTCTCGATTCTCTAAGAACAGAACCATGAGGCGGTTTAAGCACTACAACTTTTGCCGGATTCACAAAACGCTGCGGGTGACGCCTGCTATGGAGGCAGGGATCAGCAATCATGTCTCGGAAATCGGGGAAGCCTGTCGGGCTGATGGAGCCGAAATCAATCCTTGACGGATTACTGATCGCTTAGGCAGCGTATATTCTAACTGGGGCCCGCCCGATGGCAATCGGGCAATCCTGTGTGCGCTGAATCGCTCCTGCTCCCAGCTTAGTAGGAGTGTGTCTTCAATGTCGACAGATTGCCTTCCCCTATCCCCCCTTTCCATCGCGGCCTGTGACACTTGCGAGGGCGTAATGGCAGAGACAATCACGACAAAACTCGCGCGACTCGAAGAGCGCATTGACAATCACATTAAGTTTTTCTGGGTGGTAGTGGCATTTCAATTTGCCTGCTTGGGAGGGCTCTTGTGGCTGGGACTCCAGTCAAAATCGAGTATCAACACAATTGCCAAAACGGAAGCTAATGCCCCCGCGCAGATCGTCGCATCCATTCTTTCTAGCCGGCCAAGTTCTCCCACGGAGGCAGCGGCTAGCCTCGACGCTGCCTCTGCCATCTTCAAGACGGCGAAGGTCGGAAAGACGAGGCCAGACGCGTCCAAGCTTAAGAATGTGGCCGAACAGCTAACGAACGCCCAAAATGCGTTCCCTGATCTTCCGCAGGTATGGAACACCACCGGAGCTTTTATTGGCTATAAATTCCAAGCGTTACTGCCCACAGCTGCAAAAGTCCGCGAGCAAGTCGGAGGAACCGCGTGCACGACGGCGATCCAACTCCCGGGCAGCTTGCGGTTTGAAAATTGCGAGGTCTCGCTTGAGGATCTAGCGCGACGATTCCACAGGAATACGCAGAACAATCATCCTGCACCATTCGAACTTGTTAATTGCATTGTTCGCTATAGCGGGGGTGCACTTCCTGATGCCCCCATAACCTTCAGAAATTCACTCTTTATCTTTGAGATAACGGCAGTGCCTCCCCGAAATGCCGAAAGGCTGATGAATGAACTTGCTCGAACTGACCACATCGAACAGGTCTCGTTTTCCTCGTAGATCCCTGTGGATTCAAACTGACCCACTCCCGACAAAACGATGGACTTTTAGCCCCTGAGGGCTGCGCTTTCTTTCCCGGGCTACGGTTCGCCCCGAAAGAACCACCCTTACCAAGCCACCCCGCACTTCCAATACGACCTACCCCCCAAGAGCCGCTGCTCTGCGCCTATCCCCAACTTCCAAATGCACATGCAGCAAAGACAACGCAGCCGGCGTAACCCCGGGAATCCTGCTCGCCTGCCCCAGCGTTTGTGGCCGAACCCGGGTCAGGGTCTCCTGCATCTCCCGCGATAGTCCGCTAATCCCCGTATACGCAAACCCGGGCGGAATCACCCGCTGCTCGGCCTTCTTCAACTTCTCGATCGCCTTGCGTTGTTGATCCAGGTATCCCGCAAACTTGATCTCAGTCTCCACCGACTTCAGCTCGTTGCGAACCCGCGCGTTCACCGCGCCGCTGAAAAAAGCCAGCGGATCCCCCGTCTCCGCCATTTCCGTTCGCAAAACCGGCAGCAGCCCTTCCAGGCTCACTTCCGGGCGCTTGATCAACTGGGCGTACGTTTGCCCGGCAACATTACCCATCGCCGCAGCCAACTCGGGCAGCAGAGCCTCCAGCCGCGCCGGGTCCACTTTGCGCATCGCCAGCATTTTTTCAAGCGCGACCGCGCGCGCCTGCTTCTGTTCATAATCCTGCCACGCGCTGCTCGTGATCAGCCCCAGCTGGTGCCCGTAAGGAGTCAGGCGCCGATCGGCATTATCGATCCGCAGATGCAGCCGAAACTCCGCCCGCGAGGTAAACATGCGATACGGTTCGTTGGTGCCCTTGCTGATCAGGTCATCGATCAGGATGCCGGTATAAGCCTCGGTGCGGTCGAGCGTAAAGGGCGCCTCTCCCCGCACCGCCAGTGCCGCGTTGATGCCCGCCATCAGGCCCTGGCATGCTGCCTCTTCATATCCAGATGTGCCGTTGATCTGTCCCGCCAGGTAGAGCCGGGCAATCTGCTTTACCACCAGGCTGCGGTCGAGCTCCGTGGGGTCGATGGCATCGTATTCGATCGCATATCCCGGCCGCAGCATCTCCGCATTTTCCAGGCCAGGAATCGATCGCACCACCTCCCACTGCACTTCCATGGGCAGGGAAGTCGACATGCCGTTAACGTAGACCTCGTTGGTATCCAGCCCCTCCGGCTCAAGAAAGAACTGATGCTGCTCCTTATCCGGGAAGCGGACCACCTTGTCTTCAATCGAAGGGCAATACCGCGGTCCAACAGCCGTGATCTGTCCCGAGTACATAGGCGAGCGGCCCACATTTTCGCGAATAATCCGCAACGTCTCCGGCGTCGTGTACGCAATGTGGCAGGAGATCTGCTTCTGCGGCAACTCCGTCGTGCGGAAGCTGAAAGGGGTCGGGTCCACATCTCCGGGCTGCTCCGCAAAGCGGCTCCAATCGATGCTCCGGCCGTCCAGCCGCGGCGGTGTGCCGGTCTTGAGCCGGCATCCGCGCAGCCCCAACCGCTTGAGCGCCTCGCCTAACAGCACGCTGGGTGGTTCGCCGCTTCGCCCGGAAGGGTACCGTTCCTCGCCGCAATGAATCAAGCCGTTAAGAAAAGTGCCGGTCGTAATCACCACCGCTCCAGCCAACACCGTCCTGCCATCGCGCAGCCGTATACCCCGGACCGTCCGTGACCCCGCCTGCTCGTCTAGCACCAGGTCCACCACTTCCGCCTGCTTGATGTGCAAATTTGCCTGCGACTCCAGCACTTGCCGCATCTTCACCCGGTACTGGTGCTTGTCGCATTGCGCCCGGGGAGACCACACCGCCGGTCCGCGGGAGGTATTCAGCAACCGGAATTGGATCCCCACAGCATCCGCGACCTCGCCCATAATGCCGCCCAGTGCATCCACTTCCCGCACCAGGTGCCCCTTCGCAATGCCCCCAATGGCGGGGTTGCACGACATTTGCGCAATCAGATCCAGGTTGAAGCTGAACAGAGCCGTCCGCAGTCCCATCCGGGCAGCCGCCATCGCCGCTTCGCAGCCCGCGTGCCCCGCACCCACAACTACAACGTCGTAACTTTCCGTAAACGCCATAACACTTCTATTCTAGAACTTGGCAGGAGATCTTATGGAAGAGACAAACATTGCGTTACTCGGGCTTGGACTGATGGGTTCAGGCATGGCGGGCCGCCTGCTCGACGCTGGCTACCCACTCAGGATCTGGAATCGGACTCCGGGCAAGACCCAGCCTCTGGTGGATAGAGGAGCCAAGCTGGCCAAATCCCCCCGCGATGCGGCTGCCGGTGCGGCCGTGGTCATCAGTATGCTCGCCGATGTCCCGGTCTGCCGGGACGTGTGGCTGGGCCGGGGAGAAGCACTGGTCGACATCGCGCCGGGAACCATCCTGGTAGAGTCCAGCACCGTCACCGTGGAGTGGATCGAGGAACTGAACCGGGCGGCAAACGAGCACGGCTGTGAGTTGGTGGATGCACCGGTAACTGGCAGCAAACCCCAGGCGGCCGCCGGCCAGCTCCTCTTCCTGGCCGGAGGCTCAAACTCGGCCGTGGACAAAATTACCCCCATCCTCAAGGCCATGGGCCGCGACGTGGTCCTCGTGGGCCCCGTCGGCAGCGGTGCTCGCCTCAAGCTGATCAATAACTTCCTCTCTGGGTCACAGGTAGCGGCCTTGGCGGAAGCCCTTTCCCTGATAGAGCGCAGCGGGTTGGATAGGGAGAAGTCGCTGGGCGTCCTGACCGAGGGAGCCCCTGGTAGCCCCCTGGTCAAGCTGCTGAGCGGGCGCATGACCAACCGCCAATACGAGCCCAATTTCCTGCTCCGGCTCATGACCAAGGACCTCCGTTACGCCGTCACCGAGGCCGAGAACCATGCCCTCGATCTTGATATGGGCCGAGCTGCGCTGCGTGTGTTCGAGCATGCCGTCGCCGCAGGACAGGGAGAAGAAGATATGTCCGCAGTCGTGGAGCAGTTCCGCATCCAGGCCCAAACCGCCAAATGAAGAGAGTGCTGGGCAAGCTGTACGCAAACTGGATGTACCGGTGGGAAACCGCCCTCACTACTCGCGACACCAACCGCATCGTGCGTCCGGTGGAGTGGGGATTTGACTGGCTTCAGGAATTTGCCCAGTCCCACGGCTTCAGCTTTTCCCAGCACCCGCCGGGGGACGACGCTGCGGCGGAACAGGCCATGCTGCAGTTGAATGACTTCATCCTGCACCATCGCGACCAGTTTTTTGCCTATCAGACGCCGGGAGATTTCGTGTTGGAAGAGCGGTATCCCCAGCTGTTTCCAACCAACGTGCGCCCCAAAACCCTCCAGCAGGATGCCAGGTTTCGTCGCCTGGCGGCTGCTGGGCAGCTCCCCAAGGCGCAATTTCTGCGCTTTACCTCACCCGTTCGCACACCCTATCCGGAAAACGATCGCGTCAACGCCCGCTGGTTTCCAGCCTCTCCCGAAAAAATGGCTCGCAAGCCGAAACAGGCCATCATTGTCATGCCCCAGTGGAATGCGGACGCCTTTAGCCACAACGCCCTCTGTGCTATCTTCAACCGTTTCGGCGTATCCGCCCTGCGTCTCAGCAAGCCCTATCACGATATCCGCCGCCCGGCGGAGCTGGCACGAGCCGACTATGCCGTCAGCGCCAACGTCGGCCGGACCATCTCTTCCTGCCGCCAGGCGGTCATTGACATCCGTTGCTGCATCGACTGGCTTCAGCAACAGGGCTACGAACAATTCGGCATCCTCGGCACCAGTCTCGGCTCCTGTTACGCCTTTCTCGCCGCCGCCCTCGATAGTCGCGTACGTGTCGGCGCCTTCAACCACGCCTCCATGTCTTTTGGCGACGTGGTTTGGACCGGGCAAAGCACCCGTCACATCCGCGCCGCCTTCGAGGGCATTTCCATGACCCAGCAACGGCTGCGCGACGTCTGGGCTGCCGTCAGCCCCTCCTATTACATGGACCAGTTTGCCGCCAGCCCTAAGAAAGTTCTGCTGGTCCACGCCACCTACGACCTCACCTTCCTTAGTGAGTATTCGCTCCAGGTAATCGAGAACTTCCGCCGCCGCGGCATCGATTTCGTCTCCAAAGTTTTGCCCTGCGGCCACTACACCACCGGCGAGACTCCGTACAAGTTCATGGACGGGTGGTATATCGGCTCTTTTGTCTACTCTGCCTTCAAACACTTGGCTGCCCTCCCTGCCCTCCCAGCGCAGGAGCAAGAATTGATAGCCCGTTAGCGATCTGAAAGCTCACCTCATTTGTATCTATCTGCGTGCAGCGCCTACGTTTTGGTGGCCGAAGTAACTTCCGGCGCATTTAGCGCATTTTTTTTACCCGCACGGCAACTACCGCTTTTGGGTGTTCGGTAGCTGGGTCCCGCTGCCAAATAGTCTAGAATCGCAACATGTCTGACCGCATGCGCCGCCCGCTTGCCGAGGCCGATCCAGAGATCGCCGCGGCTGTCGACCACGAAATCCGACGCCAGCACGAAGGCCTGGAAATGATCGCCTCGGAGAATTTTGTCAGCCAGGCAGTGCTCGAGGCTGTAGGGTCAGTCTTCACTAACAAATATGCCGAGGGCTATCCGGGCAAACGCTACTACGGCGGCTGCGAGTATGCCGATGTCGTCGAAAATCTAGCCCGCGATCGCGCGAAACAGCTCTTTGGCGCCGATCACGTCAACGTGCAGCCCCATTCCGGTTCGCAGGCGAATGCCGCCGCCTATATGGCGGTCATCAACCCGGGTGACACCATTCTGGGTCTTGACCTGGCCCATGGCGGCCATCTGACTCATGGACACAAGCTCAGCTTCTCCGGCAAGCTCTACCGCGTGGTCTTCTACGGCGTCGATAAGCAGACAGAGCAGATCGACTACGACCTCCTCGAAGCCACCGCAGAGCGTGAAAAACCAAAGCTCATCATTGGGGGAGGCAGCGCCTACCCGCGGATCATCGACTTTGCCCGCATGCGCCAGATCGCGGATAAGGTCGGGGCGTTGCTCTTGATCGATATGGCCCATTTCGCCGGCCTGGTGGCGGGCGGCGCCCATCCTTCACCAGTGCCTCACGCCCACCTGGTCACCACCACCACTCATAAGACGTTGCGTGGTCCGCGGGCCGGCATGATCCTGTGCCAACAGCAATTTGCCGCCGCAGTCGATAGAAGTGTGTTCCCTGGCCAACAGGGTGGTCCCCTGGTCCACGTCATCGCCGGCAAAGCCGTCGCCTTTCGCGAGGCGCTCGAACCGGGATTCAAGCAATACGCGCAGCAAGTGGTGTTAAATGCGAAGGCCTTGGCCGAAACCCTCATAGGCGAAGGCTATCGCGTGATTTCCGGCGGAACCGATACCCACCTGATGCTGGTGGACGTTTTCTCCCGCGGCATCCTGGGCAGCGAAGCCGAGAACGCGCTGCATGAAGCCGGCATCACCGTGAACAAGAACGCCATTCCGTACGACACTAATCCGCCTCTCAAGCCCAGCGGCATCCGCATCGGCAGTCCGGCCCTCACCACGCGCGGCATGGGCGAGCCGGAAATGCGCACCATCGCTAAGTGGATCACCCAGGCGTTAGAGCAGCGCAACGATCCTCAAGCCCTGCGTATTATTCGCGGACAAGTACTCGAACTGGTCGAGAGCTTTCCCCTCTACGGCTGGTTACGCGTGCCAGAGACGGTCGCCGCCGAGTACGGTCCCTAGCCTTCCGAAAGTCCAGACGCCGTCTGGATTTTCGAATAAGCCAAGTAGAATTGCCGCATTTATGAAAGACAACTGTGAAGTGGACGGCCTCAGGCCGTCCACTGGAGTGTCTACATTTTCCTCGAGCCCGGGGTATGATTTATCGAGCTTCAGTTTTGGGTTTTGCTTTGTATCAGGGCACGACTTCAGTCGTGCCGCAAAGAACCCGAAATGATCAGGGCTTTAGCCCCTGCCAGCTTTCTTTCGCGGCACCCATCAACCGCCAAGTACAGCCGACCGTATCTCAATCAACTTAGGCAAAACATCCCCCAACTCCACAGCCTTCCCATGCGGCTGACCAAAAGCGAGATACACCTTCCGGTACAACTGGAAAAGCTCCTCATACACCTGAACCGCCTTAACCTCCGGCTGATACGTCTTATGTGGAAGACACATCTTCGCCTGCGCTTCTTCCACCGACGAAAAAGCCCCAGCCGCCAACAGCGCAAAAATCCCCGACCCCAAACTAGTGGGAATCCCATCCGGAACCAGCACCGGCTTCCCCAGCACATTGGCGTAAACCTGATTCAACACCGCATTATTCTGCGGAACCCCCCCAGCATTGATCACCCGTTCGACCGGAACCCCATACTCCGCCAGGCGTTCAAGAATAATCCGCGTATGAAACGCCGTCCCTTCAATCGCTGCGAACAACTCGTCCTGTGCCGTATGCACCAGGTTCCACCCCAGCGTGATGCCACCCAACTCCGGATTCACCAAAATCGTGCGATCGCCATTATCCCAACTCAGCCGTAGCAGGCCGGTCTGTCCCGCCCGATAATTCTCCAACCCGCGGCTCAACTCCGCGACCTTGACCTTCGCCCGTAGGGCAATCGCTTCGAAGATGTCTCCGGTGGCCGACAGTCCTGCTTCGATCCCCGTGTAGCCGGGATGCACGCTTCCCGGGACCACTCCGCAGACTCCAGGGATCAGCGTAGTCTTCTGCTGCATCGCCATAATGCAGGTCGAAGTGCCCACTACGTTGACTACATCGCCCTGCTTGCACCCCGCACCGATCGCATCCCAGTGGGCATCGAACGCTCCCACAGGAATAGGAATGCCTGCCCGCAGGCCCATCTTCTCCGCCCATGCCGGCGCCAGGTGGCCCGCCAGCGCATCGGAGGTGTGATACTCCCCCGCAAGTTTTTCCCGGATGCCGTCCAACAGTGGGTCCACATCGGAAAGAAAACCCTGAGCCGGCAGGCCATCCCACTTCGGGTTCCACATCCACTTGTGACCCATCGCGCAGATGCTGCGCTTCACCAGCTTGGGATCGGAAATGCCGCAAAGCGTGGCCGCCACCATGTCACAGTGTTCGAAAGCACTCGCCAGTTGGCCGCGTTTTTCCGGGTTATGCCGAAGCCAGTGCAGCAGCTTGGCGAATCCCCACTCATGGGAGTAGACCCCACCGCACCACTCGATCGCTTCCAGATGCTCGCGGTGGGCAAGCTCAGTAATCTCCTGTGCCTCACCCTTGGCGCGATGGTCGCACCACAGATAATAGTCGTCGAGTGGCTGCATGCTGCCGTCGACCGGCACCACGCTGGAGCCGGTGGTATCGAGCGCGATGGCCTCGATCTGCTCGCCGGAAATTCCCGCCTTCGACAACACCTCGCGCATGGCGCTAACCAGCGCGTTCATCTGGTCCTGATGCGATTGGGTGGCGAAATCCGGGTCTTCCCGCTTACGTTTCAGCGGATAAGACGCCGACGCGGTCGCCAATCCACCCTTTTGCTTATCCGCGCGTCCGCTATCGAACAGCGTCACCCGCACACTCAGCGTTCCAAAATCCACCCCTGCGACGATCGCCACCGCTTCCCCTCAACCTTCGAGATCGTGGTTGTACATGCTCCAGCCCAGGTAGCGAACTGCCGCTTCGTGCACCGGACTGGCCACCTGGGAAAAATTGGCCGCGACATGATGTTCAAAGCCCTGCTCGCAAATCAATCGAAGTAGTTTCTGCAGTCGTGGAATCCTGGCCACCCCCGCGCCGCCAAAAGTTTCCAGCGGATCGTTGGTGAACTCCCCCTGCCCGACGTACCCGCGGATCTTGCCGTGGAAGTCGTCGGTGGAGAAACGCACGTAAGTCATCGCGCCCGCCTTCACCCGGCCGACGCAGGTGCCAAACGTATTTTCCTTGCCCACCGTGCCCGCGATAATCGCCTGAAAATCCATGATCACGTCATTGAAGAAGTGCTTGGGCAGGTTCGAGCAGTGAAAGCAAACGCACTTGTCAGGATCGGAACCGTAGTTGTTATTCCAATCCAGCAGCGCGCTCGGGGTCTCGGAAGCCAGGGCCAGCGCATGCATACTGATGGTGCCGCAAATGTCCACTTCGCAGGCGCTGGGGAACAAGTTGTCGCTCATCATGCTCATGACCGTGCAGGGAACCACGCCGAAGTATTCTTCCAGCGATGTCCAGCACTGAATGGCGCTGACTGTGCAATAGGTCTGCTGCATCCATTGCTCGATCACTACCCCCAGCTTGGACATCTTGATCAACGCGGCGATAGGGATATTGTTGGTCGACACATACTTTTGAATGGCTGCCAGCTTGGCTTGCACCGCATCATCGTGGTCCTTCAGCCGTTCAATTCGCCCCAGGACTTCCGAAAGGTCCAGCGTATCCACCGAGATGCCGCTTCGTTCCAGCAGCTTCTCGCTGTAACGAACCGTGTTGAAGGCCGCAGGGCGAGCGCCGATCGCACCCACACGAAGATTGGTAAACCCACGAACCACACGGCAGATCGAAGAGAACCATGCCAGGTCTTTGCGGAACTCGTCCGAATCCGGCTGCACCGTATGCTGTGCCGTGAGAGAGTAGGGAATGCCGTACTGCATCATGTTGTTGCAGGCCGACATCTTCCCGCAAAAACTATCGCGGCGATGGGAAATCTTCATGTCCGCGGCCCGGTCAGGAGTCGCCTGCACCAGCACCGGCACCTTTAAGGTAGAGAGCCGGAGAGCATCGACAATCCCCCGTTCCTCGCCGAAGTTGGGAAGTGTAACAATCACGCCGTCGATCTCATCCCGGTGTTTGCGGAACAAATCACCGCACAAACGCGCTTCCGTCGGGGTTTCGACGGCGCCGAACTTGGATTCTTCCGGGGTCAGGGAAATCGTGCGGATGCCGGCTGCCGCCAGTACTCTCAGTATCTCTTCGCGGCCCGTCTTTGCCAGGTGATCGGGGAAAAAACCGCGGTTTCCTACAATCACGCCGAACGTCATCTGTTTCGCCATTGCTTATTTCCTTCGCTTGTTAGCCGGCTGCCGGGGGCGAAAGCCGATGGTATAGCCCAGACCCAAAACCGTGAGCAGCGCACCCCACCAGATCGGCGCATGAAGATTGTTCAGCACCGGCGGATGGGGCAGAGGGTGACTCACTTCCCAAATACCGGTGGTCAGAATCACCACCCCATACGCCAGCAGCAGGATGCCTGCGAACCACCAGATAGAAAAGGACTCTCGCATTTGGTTCGGCTCTCTTTCAGAACTACCAGAAAACAACATTCAGAATGATGAACAGTACCGTCACCGTGCCGGCCCACACAATAGGTCGCTGGTACCAGTGCTCGTCGTCTTCCTTGGGCAGGGCCGAGGCGCCATAAACCAGCCCCTCCAGTTCCGCCACTGGACGCGGCTGGGTCATATAGCTGACCACCACCGTTACCAGCACACAGACCAGCCATGCCCACAAAGCGCGGTATACGTTTTCCGCCATATCCTTCGCGTCCGGGGAGAGGGCCACGTAGCGCAAGGCGTGCGGATCATTCTTCACCCATAACCACAGGCTGATCGAGGTCACGGTACCGGCCAGCAATCCCCAGAATCCAGCCTGTCTGGTAGCACGCTTCCACAGCATGCCCAGGATGACGGTTCCAAACAGCGGCGCGATGAAGAAGCTGAACAATTGCTGCACGTAGTCCATGATGCTGGCCGCATGCTGCACCAGGTACGCCGTCCCGACCGAGACCAGCACGCCGATCAGGGTGCTCCAGCGGCCCATGGCTACATAGTGCCGGTCAGTCGCCTTCTTGTTCAGGAAGGCGCCATAGATGTCATAAGTCCAGACGGTTGAGAATGCGCTCACGTTTCCCGCCATTCCCGACATGAACCCGGCGATCAGCGCCGTGACGCCCAGACCCAGCAGGCCAGGTCCACAGTATCGCACCAGCATCAGGGGCAGGACCTCGTTGAAACTATGTTGGCCGGTATTCACCGCCACGTCCTGTGCGACCAATTTAAACGGCAGCACGGAAAGGGCGATCAGGCCGGGCAGAATTACGATGAAAGGCACTGCCATCTTGAACGCTGCGCCGATCACCGGAGCCAACCTTGCCGATCGGATGCTATCGGCTGACAGCACACGCTGTACCACCAGAAAATCCGTGGTCCAATAACCAAAACTCACCACGAAACCCAAACCGAAGACGATCCCGAACCAGTTCACCCCCATAGGATTGGTGTTGAAGTGGCCTAGCGTCGACCACAAGTGAACATAGTCGGAGCGGCCCAGGTTGGTCGCGATCTGCTGCCGCAAGTTGGTCCAGCCGCCTACTTCGACCAGGCCCAGAATCGGCACCAGCAGGGCGCCCGCCCAGATCAGCAGGAACTGCAGGATCTCGTTATAGATCGCCGATTTCAGCCCCCCCAGCGCAACGTAAACGGCCACCGTGACCGAAGAAACCCAGATGCTGAAGTTCAGGTCCCAGCCCAGGACCACCTTCATCACAATGGCCATCGAATACATATTGATCCCGCTCATGAGGATAGTCATGAACGCGAAGCTGATCGCGGAGAGGGCGCGCGCCCCGTCACCATATCTCAACTTGAGATATCCCGGAACAGAGTGGGTCTTTGAGATGTAGTAGAACGGCATCATCACAATGCCCAGGAAGAGCATCGCCGGAATGGCGCCGATCCAGTACCAGTGCATGGCCAGGATCCCATACTGGTAGGCGGATCCGGCCCAACCCATCAGCTCGAGCGAACCCAGGTTCGCGGAAACAAAGCTCAGGCCGGCGATCCAGGCGGTCATTTCCCGTCCGGCCATGAAGAACTCTTCGCTGGTATTCGATGAACCCCGCAGATAAAAGCCGATGAAGACCACGATCGCGAAGTAAATCGCGATCACCAGAATGTCGATCCAGTTGAGGCGGGCAAGTTGGGTGGAAACCGCTAGGGCCGGGGTCACGGGCTGGGGAAGAAAGCCATTAGCCAGGTGCATCACCAGGTGCATCATTTCTCCTGTCCGTAAGTCGCATTGGCGCCATGTTTTCGAAAGTAGTGCCGGTCCAGCAGTGCCTGGGAGACACCGCTACAACCCTGCCGCAGGGTAGCCGTGTAGTAGGCCATGCGGGCGACCGTTTCCAGAACAGCCGCATGGTGGGCCGCTTCGTGGGACGTTTTCCCCCAGCAGAAGGGGGCATGGCCGGCCACCAGAACGGCCGGAACCGCAAGCGGATCGAGATCCCGAAAACGGCGGCTGATCGCGAGACCCGTGTTGTGAACGTAGTCGCCGCCAATTTCCTCTTGAGTGAGATCTTCGGTTACGGGAACCGGGCCATAGAAGTAATCCGCATGCGTGGTTCCGTATGCGGGAATCTCCCGCCCTGCCTGGGCCCACGCCGTAGCATATTCCGAATGCGTGTGCACCACCCCGCCGATGCCGGGAAACTCTTTGTAGAGTAGGAGATGAGTCGCCAGGTCAGACGATGGCCGGAGGTCGCCTTCGACCACCTTTCCATCCATGTTCGTCACCACCATATCGGCAGGAGCCAACGCGGAGTAGTCGACCCCGCTGGGCTTGATCACCACCAGCCCCCGTTGGCGATCGATACCGCTGGCGTTGCCGAAGGTGAACAAAACCAAACCCTGGCGAACAAGCTCCAGATTCGCCTCGAGCACCTCCTGCTTCAAGGAATCCAGGGAACTCCTATCGCTCTGAGGCTGCTGGGTGGCATTCGGCATCGTTCCTGACCTTAGGAGAATCAGGCACATCGCGTCAAGCGAATGCTCGCAACCAACCCTATCCTGGTCCCCTATCCTGGTCCCCTCCCCTGGTCCCTCCTTTGGCTTGCCATTGTCAGCGACGGTCGCTTCATACTGGGTGCTAAACTTTGCCTGCAACCGCGGAACACGCCAAACAGGAAGGCATATCATGCGCAGCAAGCGCCTCTCGCAGGCGAAAGAATCTCCCGAATCGCTATCCCAGGGATTTGCATCCACCTGCAGCGTCCTGGCAGTGGGACTTTTTGCCCTGACCTTTGTCTTTCAAAACTTTGTCATTCCCTCATCCTCGATGGCCAGCACCCTGCTTGTCGGCGATCATGTCGTGGTCGAACGGGAGACGCTGGCGCCTGCCGCGAAGTGGGCGGGCTTCATGCACTATCGCGAGGTGCATCGCGGTGATGTTGTCGTCTTTTACAAACCAACCCTGGAAGCCAATGGCAAGCACATCTTTCTTGTGAAGCGTGTGATTGGAACTCCCGGCGACCACATCCGTTTGCGCAACGGCATCGTTTATCTCAACGGTCTCGCCCAGAACGAGCCCCAGGCAGCCAAACCCACGCGGGCATACTACGATCCCTTTGTGAACGATTTCCCATCCGTGGATCCTTCTGCCGAGCCGGAGGTCACACCCGAGTGGTCGGGCTGGCTACGCGACCACGTGCGTGATGGGGAAATCGTCGTTCCCCCGGGAAACTATTTTGTGATGGGCGATAACCGGACTAATAGTGTGGACAGCCGCTTCTGGGGTTTCGTACCACGGCAGAATATCGTTGGCCGCCCCCTCCTTGTTTATTGGTCCATTGTTATCCCGGAGTCGGGAAACGAGGAGGTCCCACTGCCAGAGCGAGCTGGGGCTAGCCTTCATGAGCTCATTCACTTTTTCGATGACACTCGTTGGAGCCGGACGTTTCACCGAATTCAGTGACTGCTAGCGAAGGCCTTAGCCTGGATTTCTCAGTGCCCGGTCTGCGACAAAGCCCGGGTGCCCCATATCTGCCCGGTTTTGGCAGATGTGGGATTCCACAAACCTCAACCCCTGACTGTGCAGGGCGTAGATGGCCATGGACAAGATCGGTTGCTGGTAGCGAGTGATCGGTGGACAGCCGTTGAATCCCACATCTGCCAAAAACCGGGCAGATATGGGCACCCGTCACTCGTTACGCATAGAGATCTCACTACTGGAGAGCGATTCGTTTATTTGTTTACCCAGGGATCTGTGAGAAATGCCTGCTAGCCGACTGCTAGCCGCTGCTAGCCGGCTTTTGATGTCGGAGTCCGTTCCAGGTGGATTTTATTTGGGACCTTGGGGGCACCCTCTCTCGCCCGTGCCTCAGCCGGCTCAGAGGTCGTGCTCGCGCTCCCCCATATCGCCCGCACCGCCTTGCCGAAGGCACTGTACTCTTTGATCCCACTCGCTGAGAGCTCGATTACCACCCAGCGGTCGTCCAGAATCTTGGTTTTGGAACCGTAAGCGACCTGCCAGCGGTCAAACTCCGGTCCCTCTTTCTGGCGCAGGTAACGCCACATCTCTCCATCCGCGGTGCCGCCGTAAGCACTGGCGACCAGCACCGGCTCGTGATCCGGCCATCCGTGCTGCACCGCGTGCGCAGCCATGGCCCCGCCACGAATCATGCGGGTGATTTCCTGCTCGGCTTCTCTCAGGGTGCGGGCAATCACGTTAGCCTGGACGTCCTGCCCAATGTATGCCCGGCAAAAGTAACCGTGGTGTTGTTCCATAAAACCACCTCTGATAAGCTACGCGATCCTGTCCGTGCGCGAAAGAGGGAAAAAAACACCGAGGTTACGTTTGGTCATGGCCTCGAGGAAATGACTGACTCTATTGTTGTTGCTGTTGCATCCGCTGAAGTTGCAACAACTGTACCGCCGGCGCGGGAGGTTCCTGCGCCCGTTCCACCAGGATAGACCAATCTTCCGGAACAGGCATATCGCGATCCAATGGCGGCAGATCGACGTATTTCGAAACCTTGACCGCGACGTAAAGCTCGCTTTGCTTGCTGCCCCGATAGGTCCCGCGGGTTGGCGGCACATCTGCGTAGTCCCTCCCCAACGCCGTACGGATGTACCTATTGTGCGCCAGCAGGTTGTTGGTTGGGTCAAAACCCACCCACCCCACCTGGGGTAAGAAAGCCTCGATCCAGGCATGCGTAGCGTCGGACCTGGACCGATCCGTGTTCTCCTCGCCATGGTACAGATAGCCACTCACATATCGGCAGGGTATGCCCACATGCCGTACCAGCGCAATCATGGTATGAGCGAAGTCCTGGCAGACGCCCTTCCTGGACTCGAGTGCCTCGTCGATGGGAGAGTTTACGTGCGTGCTGCGTGGTACATAGTCAAACCAGTGATAGAGCGAGGCGTTCAATTGCCGCAATAGCACCAGAGGGTCATCGCGGCGCCGGACATCCAATAGTTTCGCCAGGTCGAGCAGCGCAGGTGAGGGTTTGGCGAACTCGCTCGGAAGCAGCATTTCGGAGAAATCCCCCAGGGCAACCAGCGAGTCCAGTTCGTTCCACGCGCCGGGCCGCAGCGTTTGCGGAATCTCGGGCAGCGGCTGTTGTTCTACCAGTGCCTCAGCGACCATCACCAATTGCGAGTGTTCCCCGGGAATATCGAAGTGATGGACGTTGTTGCCCATGTGATCGCGATAGGAGAAAACCCGGCAACGTGGACTAACGGACAAGGAAAAGGAGAGGCAGCGTTGATTATTGTCGCTGCGCGGGTGCATCCGCGCCTCCATGAGGCTTTCGCTTACCTGGTCCGAATAGAGGAACTTGGTGAGATGCCGTATCAGATAGAAATCCATCGCCTGTCGAACTCCCTGCTCCCAAAGTATGCTCAGTTCTGGTGTGTACACGGCAACTACCCCATCGCGACATTACACGCTACGAAAAAACTCAGAACGAAGGCTACGCGCTTCACAGGCTGCGGAACCTTCTCCCTTTGAAGGGTACAGGCTTCATAGGCTGCGGAAAACTCGGATTTTGGGTACGCAGGGGGATTCATCCCCGGCGCAAACGCAATGTAATCATCGTGGGCTTTTACAGGCTGCGGAAAACCCCTTCATTTGAAGGGGACGGGCTTTAGCCCGTCCATGAAGTTTCTACATTTCGGAGAGGGTGGGTAATCCAAGATCCACGGAATGCGCGAGTTTTTGTAGTCACCGGTTGATGCTTTGTATCGGGCACGATTTAGCTTTAGCCCGTCCGTAATCACTTGGGATTGAGTGTGGCTTTTAGCCATTGAGGGACACAACTCCTTCCAAACAGAGACTTTTCCGCAGCCTGTTCAGCCCAGGCGCTTCGTTATCCCAACTACCAGTTTTCCCGTTCCTTCAAATAAACCGCCGTGTAATCCACGTAATTCCGCGCGTATTGGAGGATCGCCTCGCGATCTTTAGCATCCAACCGGCGCCGCTCTTTGGCCGGAACACCCGCCCAAAGCGTGTTTGCCGGCACCACCGTGTTCTCCGGGACAACCGCTCCAGCCGCAATAATGGAGCCTTCGCCGATCCTCGCGTTGTTGAGGATGGTCGCGCCCATGCCAATGAGGCAGGCATCTTCGATCACGCAACCGTGAACCGTGGCATTGTGCCCGATCGTTACCCAATCGCCAACTTCGACCGGGTGTTTGTAGCGCATACCATGCAACACGGCGCAATCCTGGACGTTGCTGTTCGCGCCCAGGCGAATGGAGTGCACATCGCCGCGCAAAACTGCGTTCATCCAGACGCTGGAATGTTCGCCCAACTCCACCTGCCCCACAATTTGTGCAGAAATATCGACGTAGCAGGAGCCCGGAATGATCGGGCTATGACCAAGATAAGAGCGGACCATGAGGAAATTCCTTGAGAAGGACGATGATTAAGCTTGACTCCACACCTCAAAGGTAACGTAATCTTATAGAACCCAATTGGGATGTTTGGAGGTGTGGTTCATTTGGCAGAGGTTCGCGTGCAGGAAGGCGAGCCGCTTGAAAATGCATTGCGCCGGTTTAAGCGCAAGGTCCAGCAGGAAGACATTATTAAGGAAGTGAAGCGTCACTCCTTTTACCTGAAACCTGGCGAGCGCCGTCGAGTAAAAGAAGCACTGGCGCGCAAGCGGAATCGTAAGAAGGCAAGAAAAGAGCAGGACTAAACCTGCACTGCCGGCCTACCATGTTGTGCAATGTGCGATAGGCCGGCAATCCCGCACTCTTCAAGAATTTGTGAAACCGAGGTTTGGCAACATTTCCCCTCTCATTTCCCGGGTTCGGCGAATGCGAGGACGATGTCGAATTGCAGATCAAGTAGCTGGTTGGTGAGACGGTGCCAATCCCGCCCTTGGTCGACGAAACACTGATAATTTCCAAGGCATGCTCGGGGGGACGCGTAATGGACTTCATCGACAAGATACTGAAATGTTCTGATTGTGGTAACGACTTTGTCTTTACCGCCGGCGAACAACTGTTCTTCCACGATAAGCAGTTCAAGAACGATCCAAAGCGTTGCAAACAGTGCAAAATCAAG
This sequence comes from uncultured Acidobacteriaceae bacterium, assembly GCA_963717225.1. Lineage (GTDB taxonomy): Bacteria > Acidobacteriota > Terriglobia > Terriglobales > Acidobacteriaceae > PALSA-350. Next base: position 93,763 of record CAVQWB010000052.1, read on the forward strand.
CGTGTGGCCGGAACCGGCAACGGCGTGCGCACAGAAACCCGGACAGTTTGTTCGGAGTGCGCCACCGAAACCACCGTTCCCTTTAAGCCCACACAAGGTCGTCCGGTGCTCTGCAGGTCATGCTTCCAGCAGCGGCGACCCCCGGTTCCATCCACAGTGGTAGCCAGCGCAGCTTCCTGAATTGAAGGTATGCGCCCAAGGTAGGAGCTCTCCAGTGAGCCTGCGTTTGCTGGAGCGCTGAGCGGGCGTGTCTAGTTTGCAGCAGCGGGCTTCCGCGATGCGGTTCGTCCGGTCACTTTCGCCGGCGTGCTGGCGGGCGCGCTCATTTTCTGCGCCAGCGCCTTCTGCTTCTTGTCTTCATGGGTGACAAGTAACGCCTCGATCTGGCGCAAGAGATTCATGATGTTCATCGGCTTGACCAGCATCTCGTCCATGCCCTCGTCTCGCCACTCGGAGCCCGGAACCGGGAACGCCGTCAGCATCGCCACCGCCGGTTGATAAGAAACTTGCTTCGCCGCCCGAACTACCTCGAGCCCGGCCGACTCGTTCTCCATCCGCATGTCGGTAATCACCATGTGGAAGGTGCTGGCCCTCAGCTTGGAGCGGGCTTCTCGCGCTGAAGAGGCGGTTTCCACCTCGAAGTCGTTCATTTCCAACACAGCTTTGAGGGTCAACAAAATTGCGAGTTCGTCATCTACCAAAAGAATGCGACGTTTCATGGGGAAAAACTCCAGACTGCAGTAGCTATAGTTCTCCGGGGAGAACTTGTCGCCTGATCGGATCCTATCTGAAAACAGCGTTCCTATGAGCGGCATCTGTCATTGATTAGACTGGTAACGTGGCAGAATACCACGTTGAGAACTTCGGATGTCGAGCCAGCCGGGCGGACGGCGAAATCATCAGCGCCCAGTTGCGCCATCGCGGCCTGACCCCGGCTTCAAGCGCCGGCCGGGCCGATGTGATCGTCGCCAACACCTGCAGCGTAACCGCCCAGGCGGATCGCACCGCCCGCGCCTTCCTGCGCAGAGTGCACCGGGAAAATCCCGCCGCGCGCATCCTGGTCACCGGATGTTACGCTCAGCGGGCGCCGCAGGAGCTCGCCGCGCTGCCCGGTGTTCATGCCGTGATCGGCAATAGCCATAAGGCTCTGGTACCAGAGATAGCTCAGCAGGTTGCAGGCTTTGTTCCCCTGGCGATGCTTGCCCTCCAGGTGGATGACGCATTTGCTCATTCCGAGCTGTCCATGCCTCAAGGTGGTTGGTGGCCGGACGGTGGGGTGCAGACGCGGCCCAATCTCAAAGTGCAGGACGGCTGTGGGAACCGCTGCTCCTTCTGCATCATTCCGGCGACTCGAGGCCACAGCCGTTCTTTGTCGCTGCAGGCTTGCCTGGACAACGTGCGGGCTTTCGCGGACGCCGGCGGCACTGAGTTGGTCCTCTCCGGCATCAATCTGGGGCGTTGGGGCAGGGATCTCAAGCCGGAGCGCACATTGGAAGAACTGGTCACCGAAATCCTGCACCGAACCACTCTGCCGCGGCTGCGTCTCAGCTCCATCGAGCCGATGGATTGGACGCCGCAGTTGCTGGCGTTGTTCCGCGGCCAATCCGGTAGCCGCCTCGCGCGCCACGCTCATCTGCCGCTGCAATCCGGATCCGATGCCATTCTGCGCGCCATGCATCGCCGCTATCGCCCCTGGCACTACGCCGAAAAACTACGCCTGATTCGCGAGAATATGCCGGACGCCGCGATCGGAGCAGACGTTATGGTGGGCTTTCCCGGAGAGAGCGAAGCCTTGTTTGAGGAGAGCTTCGCCTTCATCGCCGCCCAGCCTTTCACGTACCTGCACCTGTTTCCTTTTTCTGCCCGTCCCGGCACCCGGGCGTGGCAGCTGGCGCAACAATATCCGGTCTCACCGCGGGACGGCGGCGGAGCGCAGTGAACGCCTGCGACAACTCATTTCCGCCAGGAATCTTGTTTTCCGTCAAAGTTTCCTGGGTCGCGAATTGCCTGCGGTTACTTTGCACTCTCCGCCAGGCGCCATGACCAAAGCGCTCACCGACAATTTTCTTGAGGTGCGGCTTGACGCCCATTTGCCCGCCAACCAAAGTGTTCGCTTGCTGATCAGCGGGTTCGAGCACGGCGGTTTGACCGGTTGCGTAGCCGCGTGACCGAAGGTTGAGAGAGTTCTTCCGGTCGGTGTCCTGAAATGCTATGCTTTATTTGAGGGGCTCTGCGTCTCTCGTTCCCGGAGGAAACCATCGATAAGCGTTCGGCCAAGTCTTTTATCCGCATTAACGACAGAATTCGCGCGCGTGAAATCCGCGTCATCGACGAAAACGGTGAACAGCTCGGAATCCTGCCTCCCTTTGAAGCCCTCAAAATAGCCCGCGAGCGTGGCCTGGACTTGGTGGAGGTTTCGCCCACCGCGCAACCACCGGTCTGCCGCATTCAAGATTACGGCAAATTCCTCTACGAGAAGGACAAGAGCGATCGCGCGGCACGCAAGAAGCAGAAGGTCATCGTGGTCAAGGAAGTCAAGTTTTCCGTGACCGTCGATGAGCATGACTACCAGACCAAGAAGAATCAGGCTGTTCGCTTCCTGGGTGAAGGCGACAAAGTGAAGGCCTCGTTGCGTTTCAAAGGGCGCCAGATGGCGCACCGCGAGCTGGGTTACGCCATCATCAACAGGCTCATTCAGGACATGGGGGATGCCGGCATCGTCGAGTTCATGCCCCGCATGGAAGGCACTACGCTGCACGCCATTCTTGCCCCGGGCAAGAAGGCCGAACCACCCAAGAAACCTGCCGCGCCCAAACCACCGGCACAGGGCCTGGTTGGCCAGCAACACCCCCAATCCGCCCAATCGTAGGCGTGCCGTGGAGGGACCTGCTGTTCCATCCTCCGCTTCCACCCGCCCCCCGAGTGGCGTCTCCGCCCGCTCTCCCGTATAATCACGAAAGTTATCTACACGCGAAGCAAGCAGGAAAACCATGCCCAAATTAAAGACCCACAAGGGCGCGGCCAAGCGCTTTAAGAAAACCGCTACGGGGAAAATCCTCCGCGGTCAAACCAAGAAGCGCCACATTCTGACCTCCAAGAGCAAGAAGGTTAAGAAGAAGTTGAGTGGCACGGTTCTGGTTTCTGATGGTGACAAGCGCAAGGTAGCGCGAATGATTCCCTACGCCTGATCGGCCCTCACGGGTTTGGGCCATTGGCCCCTGTCTTCTGAGACAAGACGATCAGCGAGTGCGGTTTCACGATAGATCTAGCCGGTCAAGGTACTTCACACGGGGCTTTTCCTCAAGAAAAGACCCACCTCACTGAGGCCGGCTGGAAAAGAGTAATCGTGAAAACGCTTTTAATCAGCGAGTGAAGAGGTACTTCCTACCTCCAGCCGCACAACGAAGTACCTAAAGGAGAACCACTCATGCCCCGCGTAAAACGTGGCACTAAACGCAATGACCGCCGCAAGAAGATTCTCAAACGAGCCAGCGGTTACTTCCTCACCAAGTCCAAGCTCTACCAGGCAGCGCAAGAAGCCGTGGAACGCGGTCTCAAGTTTGCCTACATCGGCCGTAAGCAGAAAAAGCGCCAGTTTCGCTCGCTTTGGATTGTCCGCATCGGCGCCGCTGCCAAGCTGAACGGAATCAGCTACTCGCAGCTTATCCACGGCCTCAAGCTGGCCGGTATTGAGCTCGACCGCAAGATCCTGGCCGAACTCGCTGTCCACGACGCGGCTGGCTTTACCGCGCTAACCGATCAGGCCAAGAGCGCACTCAACAAAACCGCCGCCGCATAACCCTTGCCGTAAGCAGCGTTCTGCTCGGGCCCGGTCGCACCTGATCGGGGCCGCCGTGCCTATGTTCAAGAATCGATGTTGCACATGCCGCCCATGGAGATTCCCGAACTAAAGGATTATTCGCCCGGCGCCCTCGATAGCTTCTTCGCGGGGATTCTGGCGCAATTCGACCAGGATGCCGCTGCTGCCACTTCGGTCGACGCAGTGGAGCAATTGCGCATCCGCTGGATCGGCCGCAAGCAGGGGTTGTTGGTGCGCATCAGCGACGTGCTGAAGGACGCGCCGGCTGAGGCACGCCGGGAAGTCGGCAAACGATTCAACGCGCTCAAATCCGCCATCGAACCACGCTGCGATCCGGAGCAGATCAAGGCAACTGCTCCTGTCACTGACGCAATCGATATCACGCTCCCCGGCACACGCCGCGCTCTTGGCGCCGAGCACCCGCTCATCCGGACCATGAACGAGATCGTCACCGTCTTTGCCGCCATGGGGTATTCGGTTGGTCTGGGACCCGAGGTGGAGACCGACTACTACAATTTCGAGTCGTTGAACTTTCCCCCCGGCCACCCCGCGCGCGACACTCAGGACACGCTGGTCATTGTCGGCCAGGAGCGCAAACCTCTGCGCGAGCGCCTCTTGATGCGCACCCACACTTCGCCGGTCCAGATACACACTATGGAACAGCAACCGCCGCCGTTGCGTATTGTGATTCCTGGCAAGGTGCACCGCAATGACGCCGCCGACGCCACCCACTCCCCGATCTTCCACCAGGTCGAGGGGCTCTGCGTCGATACCAACATCACCTTCTCCGACCTCAAAGGCACGCTCGATCACGCTATGAAGGCGTTCTTCGGATCCAGCGTCAAGACCCGGTTCTTTCCCTCGTTCTTTCCCTTCACCGAGCCCTCTGCCGACGTGCAGATCAGTTGCATCTTCTGTGGCGGCCGGGGATGCCGCAAGTGTAAGCAGTCCGGCTGGATCGAGCTTCTCGGCTGCGGCATGGTCGATCCCGCGGTGTTCGCATTTGCCGCCCGCCGGCAGCCCGCTTATGACGCAAAGAAGATCAGCGGCTTCGCCTTTGGCATGGGCGTAGAGCGCATTGCCATGATGAAGTATGGTATCGGCGAAATTGGCCAGCTCTACTCCGGTGATATGCGATTTCTGGAGCAATTCAGATAAGTGAACATTCTCTCCCAATGGATTCGTTCCTACGCCCCCGGTCTCACCTTGTCCGACCGTGACCTGGCCGAGGCGCTGACCTTGCGCGGCATTGCCGTCGAGGGTATCTACGAGCTTGGCCCGGAGAGTGGTTCGCTGTTTGAGATGGACATCACTACCAACCGCGTCGATGCCATGAACCACTACGGCATCGCGCGCGAAGCGGCCGCCATCGGTGGTCAACCATTGGCGCCTCTCAATCACGCATTGCCGTCATCACAATCAGTAACGGTTCCAGTTAAAATTTCGATCGAAGCTCCTGAGCTCTGTGGGCGGTTCACTGCGCGAGCTCTCAGCCAGGTGCGTCTTCAGCCCTCCACCGGCGTGGTCGCGGAGCGCTTCGCTCTATTGCAGCAAAAACTCATTTCCAATGCAGTGGATGCAACCAACTACGTCACCCTCGCCATGGGCCACCCCACTCACGCCTTCGACCGCGACAAGCTGGAAGGCGGCATCATTGTGCGCCGCGCGCGCAGCGGGGAAAAACTAAAAACGTTAGACGGGATCGAACGTGTTCTCGACTCCGAAGACCTGGTAATCGCCGATGAAAAGAAGGCTATCGGGCTGGCCGGCGTCATGGGCGGTTGGGATACGATGATCACCGCCGAGACCAAAAATATTCTGGTGGAAGCAGCCTGGTTTGATCCGGCAACAGTGCGCCGCAGCAGCAAGCGGCACGGCCTGCACACCGATGCCTCGCATCGCTTCGAGCGCGGTGCGGACTTTAACGCGCCACCCGTAGCCTCAGCCTTGGTCTGTCAACTCATTCTCGAGGGCGGCGGCCACGTTGACGGGGAGATGGTCGACGTAGCCATTCCCGCAGCCGCCGCGCGCACGGCACAGCGCCCGGCGATCGGGCTCAGCCATCGCGAGGTGCGGCGCATCCTCGGTGCGACCGAAGACGGCCGCGGTGTGGAACAGGATACGACAGAAACAGTACTGCAGGCTTTGGGCTGCAACTTGCACAACGTCGCGGAAGGCGGCTACCAGGTGACGTTGCCTAGCTGGCGCCTGGATCTCGAACGCGAGATCGACCTGATCGAAGAAATCGCTCGCGTCTATGGCTACAACCGCTTCGCTAACACGCTTCCCGGTTTCTCCGGAATGGTGGTCGAACAACCTGACGCCCGCAAAGAGACGGTGGTTCGCCAAAGGCTCCTCGCCCTGGGCTGGAACGAGGCTCTATCCAGCACTTTCTGTTCTGCTACGGAATCGGTTACATTTTCGCCGCAGCCCGGCGTTGCCGTAGCCATCGGCAATCCGCTGAACGAAGAAGCCGGCATGTTACGTCCGTCACTATTACCCGGCATGCTGACCATGCTGGCCCAAAACCTCAACCGCAACGTCAGCGATGTCCAGCTCTTCGAAAACGGCACTGTTTTCAGCGGTAGCCCGGAGCGAGTCGACGAGCGTCCCGCTCTCTCCCTCGGCGCCTCGGGGTTGGTGTGGAGCGGGCCTGAGCTCCCGGCCCACGCGATCGACTTTTATGACCTCAAGGGAACGATCGAAGAAATAGTGGAAAGGTTTGCTGCCCGCTCTTTCTATTTCGACACCTTTGACGCCGCCGCAGGAATTATCCCGGCCTGGCTCCATCCCGGACGGTCCGCACGTGCTGTGGCCGACGGCTTGACCGTTGCCTGGTTCGGTCAACTCAGTCCTGCCGAGGCGCAACTGCGTAAGCTCCGCCAGGGCGTCTTTATTGGAGAAATCTATCTCGACCGTCTCTACCGCCTGCCACTCCGTCAGCCGATTGCGCCCGAGCTCTCGCGCTTCCAGCCGGTCGAGCGCGACTTCTCTTTCGTCTTCGCGGATGCAGTGCGCTGGCAGTCGATCGCAGACGCGTTGCACAACTTGCGCATCGCCGAGCTCACTCGCTTCGCCCCGCGAGAAATCTTTCGCGCCAATCAAAGCTTGCCTGCAGGTCACTACTCGATTCTTATCCGCGTCACCTTTCAGGCTCTGGAGCGGACTCTCCGCGAGGAAGAGCTGCAAAGTTATTCACAGGCGGTGACGGCTGCATTGGAATCGCTGGGCGGCCGGCAACGCGCGTAAATATTTTCCTTCGTGCGAGCAGCGCGATCTCCTGTGTAACTTTTTAATAACGGGAGGAACAATCTAAGGTAACGCACCCGCTTCTTTCCTATTGAGCCGCAGAGTTTGCGGTCTATACTCTCCTCAGAACGCAATCCCGCTTTTGTGTAATGAGGTTTTGATGTCCACACTCGCAGAACACCCACCCGAGATGACCATGGCCGCTGACGATTTTCAGGCGCTCGAAGAACGCGTACTGCGCACTGTAGAATTGCTAAAAGGCGAACGTGAGCTTCGATTTTCCGTCGAGCAACATGCTTCGCGTCTCACGCATCGCATCGAGGAACAGGCCGCTCATGTCGCCCAATTGGAAGAGCAACTCTCTGGCCTGCAGAAAGAGCGCGAAGCGGTGCGGCAACGCATCGAGCGTCTGCTCAAACAGATTGACGAACTAGGCGACTGATTGGGGACACATGGCAGAAAGTCTTGAAGTTCGGCGTGCCACCACGTCCGTGAGCGTAGAGATATACGACCAGACCTATAACCTGCGCGCCCCCGATCCGGAGTACATTCAAAGGCTCGCAGCGATGGTCGACGGCAAGATGCGTGCTGTCTCCTCCAATGGCAGTACGGTCGACTCTTTACGTGTTGCCGTGCTCGCCGCGTTGAACATCGCCGATGAGCTCCTGCGCCTGCAGGAGCACAGCCGCATGCTTCGAGGCAGCGTGAGCGAGGGCCAGACCACGCTCCGTTCCCGCGCCATCAGTCTTACCGGTCTGCTCGATTCTGTACTCGACCCCGAAAACCGTTATCACACTTCGGTTCCAGTGGGGGCGGGCGTCAATAGCGGGCCGTCACTTGCCAATCAGCTTCGCTGACGTTAGCATCCATTCAGAGACCGGCCTGCAAAGCAGGTGCGGCAGTTAACGCTGGTTGAACCAACATTCATCGAACCGGGACTCGACTCGAACAATCGGCTCCGTGTGCAGTGTCCGCCAGTCCGGAATGCCTAAAGAGCTGCGGAGAGTCCCAACGTCTTAGGACGGGTTCACCGGCGCACTGCTGCACGGCCCAGTGGGTCGGTTTCGGCATTTCTCCGCCTAGTGGAATTTCCGAATCGGTCTCATGGGCCAGCTATCGTTGTCAGGGCACGACTTTTCGTCGTAATGTTGAAAATACGTTTTCCTACCCAACAGCGCTGCGGCTTACCAAATAGAAATTACACTCCAGTGCACCCGCATCTATTCCAGTTCGGCCGCCTCATCTTGCCGACCTATGGATTCCTGGTTGCCTTGGGCACGATCCTTTCACTTCTCGTCTCTGTTCGCACCGCCCGCATGCTGTCTCTGGATACTGACAAAATATGGAGTGTGGCTCTGCTGGCGATTGTCACCGCTCTGGTATGCAGGATTCTCCTCACCTTGTTGCATTGGCCGAGAGGTCTCAGCGTCGGGTTCGGCGGGGTGGCTGCTCGCAGCAGTGGCCGCAATGGTTTATGCCAGGCGTCTCGGCCTTCCTATCCGGCGAACCGCGGACGCCTTTGCCCCCAGCCTGGCTCTGGGTAGTGCGGTGATCGCCATTGGCTGCCTGGAAGCTGGATGTAACTATGGAACGCCGACCCACCTTCCCTGGGCCGTTGTCTTCAATAGTCCGTATGCCGTGCCCGGGACCCCGCTGGGCGTAGCACTCCATCCCACGCAGCTTTACGCGAGCCTGGTTCAGTGGGTTCTTTTCGTCTTATTGCTGTGGCTGCTGCATCGCCCTCATCAGGATGGAGAAATCCTGGGAGCGTGGCTTTTCCTCGGCGGCCTCTCCGGCTTTCTACTGACGCTTCTGCGTGGCGACGGCGTCATCGCCACCCAACTGGCCAGCGCAGCGATGGTGTGCGCGGGCGGCCTACTGTGGTTGCAGCGCCCCCAGGTTTCCCATGGCGGATGACGAGCCGCGCCTTCGCCGGCTGAGTGTTCCCGAAGAGGCCAATGGCCAGCGTTTGGATCTGTTCCTGGCCCATCAATTAAACGATGTCAGCCGCTCGCGGGTGCAATTGCTCCTGCAGCAGGGCAGCGTGTTGATCGAGGGCAAGCTGGCCAAGGCCTCGTACAAGGTGCGCAGCGGCGAGAGTATTTCCATCCTCGGCGATCCGCAACCTCCTCCCTTGCGCGCCATGGCGGAGGCTATTCCGTTGGAGATTGTTTATGAAGACGCGGATCTCGCGGTCGTGAATAAGCCCGCCGGCATGATGGTCCACGCTGGTTCCGGTGCTACGGACGATGCCCGCAATCGGGGAACGCTGGTGAATGCCCTGTTACACCATCTGCGCGAGCTGTCTTCTACCAGCGGCCCGCTCCGCCCCGGCATCGTGCACCGTCTCGACAAGCAGACCAGCGGCCTCATCGTGGTGGCGAAGAATGACGTGACTCACGCCAGGCTGTCGTCGATGTTCTCCCGCCGCCAGGTTCGCAAACTCTACCTCGCCTTATTACAAGGAGAGCTCGCGCAGGATAGGGGCACGGTGAATGCAGCCATCAGCCGCGACGCCATCCGCCGGACGCGGATGACCACGCGTCGCGAAGGAGGCCGTGCCGCCGTCTCGCACTGGCAGGTGCTCCGGCGTATTCGCGGTCCCTATGGCAGCTTCACCCTGGTCTCGGTTCGGATTGAGACCGGGCGCACCCACCAAATTCGCGTCCATATGGCTTCACTGGGCCATCCCGTGGTCGGTGACACGCTTTACGGGGCCTCTTCCGCCATCGCCCCGCTGGCGGCAGGGACAAGCAGGCTCCCCAGGCTCGTCTTACCACGCAACTTCCTCCATGCCGCGGAATTGGAGTTCGCCCATCCCGGCAGCGGTGAGCGCCTCAGCCTGGTCTCCAATCTGCCCGCCGATCTGAAGCAATTCATGGCCCAACTGGCGCCGGCTCCGGCGATTTGAGCGGAATGCTCTAAAATAAAGAGGGTTCCTATGATCTCAATGAATGGTTGCCTGCGCCCGGCTGGCTTTCCGCTCGCGAACGCGTTCCTCTCGCTCGTGCTGCTGTCACCTTTTGCCGCCCTTGCGCAAACTAAGGCTCCGGCGCCGCCTCCCGCGCCTCCCGCCTCATCCGCGACCCCCGCCCCATCCGGCGCGCTCGGTTCCGTACCCCAAGCGACGAATAGTGGTCAGACGACCAGTGGGCAGAGCGATGGGAGTTACACCATCCGCACCAACGTCAACGAGGTGAACCTGATCTTTACCGTCACCGACAAACATGGCCGGTTCATCCAGAACCTGCAACAAAGAGACTTTGCTTTGCTGGATAACCAGAAAGCTCCGGCCCAGGTTTTCAATTTCACCCAGCAGACCAATCTGCCCTTGCGGGTAGGCATCATGATCGATGCCAGTACCTCGATTCGACAACGCTTCGAGTTCGAGCAAAGCGCCGCAATCCAGTTTTTGCAGCAGGTGGTTCGGCCGCAGACCGATCTTGCTTTCGTCATGGGATTTGACGTCACGCCCTACGTCACCCAGAATTACACCAATGATCAGGATAAGCTGGAGGCCGGCATCACCAAGCTACGGCCCGGCGGCGGCACTGCTCTGTTTGACGCTGTCTACACGGCGTGCCGGGATCAGCTGATAAAAGTGCCGCCCTCGAAACAGGGTTCGGTCCGCAAGGCGCTGATCGTGATCTCCGACGGAGACGATAACCAGAGCCGCGCCTACCCGGACGACGCCATCAAAATGTGCCAGCGTGCTGAAACCATCGTCTACACCATCAGCACCAATGTCAGCCCCAGCCGCGATCGGGGCGATGACGTTCTGAAAAAAATAGCCGAAGCTACCGGAGGCTACCCCTTCTTCCCCAAGCGCCTTGAAGAAATGACCAGCAGCTTTCATGACATCGAAGAGGAACTGCGCAGCCAATATTCTCTGGCCTACCGTCCTGCGGACTTCAAGCTTGATGGAGCTTTCCGTTCCATCTACCTGGTGGCGCTTGACCGCCGCTACATGGTGCGTGCCAAGAAGGGCTACTTCGCCCCACCAAGGTGATGGAAAACAGCTGTGAAGGGGACCCCCTTACTTACTCCCGCCGGCAGCCGGCTTGGTCCCATACTTGCGCACCGCCCTGTCCACGATCGAGTACAGTAACTGATCGTGATCCGCTTTCGCCTGCGTCTTGATGTACTCCCCAAACTCACGGCCAACCGTCTCCTTATCCGGCAGCACCAGCCCGCGCTTCTGTGCCGAGAGCTCCGCCTCCGCCTTCACAATCGCAAAAAATCCCGCCTCTGTCTTTCCCCCCAGTTCCCACGCATCATGGACGGAGCAGGTCACCGCCTGATCAATGGTGAAATTGGGCGTAGCGTCGGAAGACGCCTGTTGTCCGATGGCAACACAGGGCAGCAGGCTGGCAACCCACAGAACAACAGCAAATCTGTTCGTCATAAAAATTCTCCTAGTGGCGGTAGTAGTTGTTGCGGTCTCGATTGTTCTGCGCAGACTGGCCGATAATCGCACCAATACCCGCACCTGCGGCTCCAGTAATCAAAGAACCTTTGACTCCACCGCCGAACACTGCGCCCAGAGCAGCCCCGGCTGCACCTCCGATCAGCGCACCCTTGCCCGGACCGATACCGCCGTGGTTGCGGTTGTCGTATCTTTGACCATTCCCATGGTAGTAGTTGCCGCCACCATAGTTCCTCCCGTGGGTACCGCGCCTGGCTCCATCGTAGAAGTGGTTATCGTTGCGCCGATCCTGGGCGACGACTGGCACTCCACTACTAATAAGAATCGAGAAAAAAAGCAGCGCGGACGCCGGCAAGAAAGTAAATCGCATCGTTTTCTCCGTCGCGCGATTATATGCGCGCCCCGTCGCCAGGTCATCCCAGCAACGTCAGAAGTTCAGCCTGTTCAATCACCGGAACTTTCAATTCTTTCGCTTTATCGAGCTTTGATCCCGCATCTTCGCCCGCCACTACGTAGCTGGTCTTCTTGCTGACCGAGCCGGAAACTCGGCCCCCGGCAGCTTCAATCCGGGATTTCGCGTCCTCGCGCGTCAAGTCGGGCATGGTGCCGGTGAGCACAAACGTCAATCCCTCAAGCTTGGAAGATTTCTTTTTCTTCTCTCCCGTGAAGGTCAACCCCGCCTGGCGCAGCTTCTCCACCAGCTGACGATTTTTCTCTTCGGCAAAAAACTCCTGAATTGCCTGGGCCACTCGCGGTCCCACTTCCTCCACCGCCTCGAGTTCTTCGATGCTTGCCCCCATCAGCGCGTCCATGGAACCGAATGCCTCGGCCAGCAGCTGGGCGGTGCGTTCGCCCACGAAGCGAATGCCCAGGGCAAACAGCACCCGGTTTAACGGCGCTTTCTTCGAGTTCTCAATCTCCGCCAGGAGAGACTGCGCAGATTTTTTCCCGATACGCTCCAGCTCCAACAGCTGAGCTTCGCTCAGAGAATAAATTCCCGCGACGCTGGTGAGTAATTGTCGCTCCAGCAGTTGCATAACCAATGCTTCACCCAGTCCCTCGATATTCATCACCTTGCGCGAAGCGAAGTGCAGCACGCTTTCTTTAAGCCGCGCAGGGCAATCCACATTGATGCATCGGTAGTCCGCTTCGCCTTCATCCCGCACCACCTCACTGCCGCATACCGGGCAGGCCGCCGGGAAAACGAACGTTTTCTCTCCCCGCGGGTGCTGCGCATCGTCAACCACCGCCACGATCTTCGGAATCACATCTCCACCGCGCTCCACCGTGACGTAGTCGCCGATCTTCACCCCCAGCCTCTCGATCTCATCGGCGTTGTGGAGCGTCGCGCGGCTTACGGTTGTGCCGCCGATGAATACCGGATGCAGTACGGCTACCGGCGTCAACTTGCCCGTGCGCCCCACCTGTACGCTAATGTCGTCAATCTGCGTAATGCCGGAGCGGGCTGCGAACTTGTAAGCCACCGCCCAGCGCGGCGCGCGCCCGGTGTATCCGAGACGCCGCTGCAGCGCCGTCTGATTGACCTTGATCACGACACCATCGATCTCGTAACCCAAAGTGTGGCGCTGCCCCTCCGCCCAGGTGACAAAGGCCATCAGCTCGTCCATCGTCCGCAAAGGTTTGCCTTGGCGGTTGACACGAAATCCTGCGTTGCTGAGTGCTTCCAGGGCCGTCCATTGGTCAGCAAAAGCACTCTCTCCCTTTTCCAGCGCAAAGTAGGCGTAGAAGTCCAACCTTCGCTGGGCCACGATGTTTGGTTCAAGCGTACGAATCGTTCCCGCAGCGGCATTTCGGGGGTTAACTGCGGGTGGGAGCCCATTCTGTTCACGTTCCTGGTTCAACTTCAAAAAGGCTTCGTCCGGCAGGATCACTTCTCCCCGCACCTCGAAGCTCTGCGGCATTCCCGCGCGATGCAACCGTTCCTTTGAAACCGAGAGTGGCACCGATCGTATGGTGCGCACGTTGCTGGTGACGTCCTCGCCCGTCACTCCATCGCCACGTGTCAAGGCAGTCTGCAACAGGGCAGTGCCTGCAGGCCCGGCCTCATATTGCAGCGCCAGCGAAACCCCATCCATCTTCAATTCACACACGAAGCTAACCGGGGCCGTGCCCACGATCGATCGCACGCGCCGTTCCCAATCACCCAGCTCCTGTTCGCTGTTCACGTTGTCGAGCGAAAGCATCGGCCGCGAATGCTCTACCTTGGCGAAGCCCTCTTTAGGCTTGCCCCCCACGCGCTGGCTGGGCGAGTCCGGGGTAATCAGCTCTGGATGCAGGCCTTCGACCTCGCGCAGCTCCCGCATTTTTGCGTCGTACTCTGCGTCAGAGATCTCCGGCGAATCGAGCACGTGATATTGATATTCGTGGTGGCGGAGCTCGTCGCGCAGCTCGTCGATTCTCTTTGCGGCTTGCTCCCGAGAGCGGGCCGCACTGCTGGATCGGGTTTCGGACATAACGTGCATTATAGAAACTCAACGTGTATCGATAGGATGTCCAATTTATGGAACCCGTCACGCATTTCCTTACCGGCGCATGCCTCGGCCGCACCGGCTTCAATCGCAGGACTGCCTACGCCACGCTGGCCATGACCCTCGCCGCAGAGGCGCCGGATATCGATGTCTTGTGGGGCTTTCGCGGGCCGGTAGCGGGCTTTGAGCATCACCGCGGCGTGACTCACACTTTTTTAGGTGCGCCACTGGTTGCCCTGGCCGTCACCGCGATCGTTTGGCTCTGGCATCGCAGCCGGAAGCGGCCGCCCAGGGTTGCGCCGCGCTGGGCTTTGATATGGCTCCTGTCTCTGCTGGCGGTCTTCAGTCATATATTCCTCGACTGGACCAACAACTATGGGGTTCGCCCATTTTTTCCATTTAACCCGCGCTGGTACGCGCTCGATATCGCCTTCATTCTCGAGCCCGTCGTTTTTGCCGCTTTGTTGCTCGGCCTCATCGTGCCCGCGATCCTGGGACTCGCAGACCAGGAGATAGGCGCACGTAAGCCGTTGTTTCGAGGCCGCGGTTGGGCTATCGCCGCGATCGTGCTGGTCGGGATCGACTTGGGCGTGCGCGCGGGTGAGCATCATCGGGCACTGGACTTGATAAACAACACGCAATTCGGCGACCAGCCCATTCTGCGCACTGGAGCCGAGCCCTACCCCGTGAACCCATTCCACTGGTTCGCAGTGGTCGAGACCGTCAACTACTACCAGACGGGGTCAGTTAACACCCGAACAGAAACGGTCGATACCAGCGAGCAGGACGACACCATCTTCAAGCCGCCAGTCACCCCCGCCATTGCGGCCGCGAAGCGCTCCTGGTTGGGCCGCGTATATCTGGATTGGGCAAGGTTCCCCTTAGTAACAGATCGGGGACGCGCCAACCTTGTCGCTTCCGACGAACTCGCGCCTCAGCCTCAGGACACAGCAGTGGAGTTCCGGGACCTGAGGTTTGCCTACTCTTTCCTATCCCGCGGCAACAACTCGGCCTCTGCGGTCCTTACCGCCTGGGTCTACATCAACCCCGACGGGGCAATCGACGCCATGGTCATGAACAACCACCTGCAAAAATGAGCTGAAGGGTACGAGCTTCAGAGGGTGTGTGAGAACTCTGAATCTCAAGTCCCGAAGGGACGGCTGAACTTAGCCCAGGACTCGCGTCCTGGGCTAAGTTCAGCCGTCCCTTCGGGACTGAGTTTGGAGTTGAAGTTCTCAACCACATTCCTGGGGACCCGGGTATGTTCTTTATCTCGTTTCCGCAGCCTGTTTGACCCGCTGAGCCACCCTAGCCGAGCCCGCCCTCACTTGCGAAGACTCGCCAACTCCCCATCCGCCCCGGGGCCTTCCTTCGTGCCCCGCCTTTTCCAAACAGTCCGCCAGATCCAATAAACCAACAGGCCCAGCAATGCGATCAGGCCAACTGACAGGGCAACCCTATGGCGGGTAGCCAATCCCGCGGCAATGTTCACAATTTCCGGTCCGTATTCTATGGTCAGGATCGCCGTGATCATGTAACGAATCACCCGGCCAACGAAGACCGAAAGCATAAAGGTGCCTGTCTTCATCTCGAACACCCCAGCCGCGAAGACGAACATCTTCCACGGCGTAGGCGGGGGCAGCATCGAAGGGACCATCATGGCCAGAAATTCCTGTTTTTCAAAGCGGTCCCGCAGTTGCTCATATCGAGCGCGGTTGATTCGTTTCATCAGGAACAGCTCGCCGCCTGCCCGTCCGATCAGGAAAAAAATCAGGCCGCCCAGTGCCGAGCCAATCGCGGCGACCACCACGTACAAGTAGAAATGCTTCTTGTCCGCCCACACATACCCCGCAATGATCAGGTCAATCGGCACCGGGATGGCCGCGGCGTCGAGCAAAGAGATACCGCCCGCACCCCAGAAGCCGAGCGGCTTCAGGATTCCCAGCAGCCAGATCTTGTACTTAAGAAAGAGGTGGAGGATTGTCTTCAAGATCTGACCTGCCGGTTAGCTGTTCGTCATGTTGGGTGGCTATTCCCTCGAGCAGGGTTAAAGCGTGCGGAATGAGTGGCAGTAAGGCTTCGAGTGAGCTCCTGGCGCCGCGTGGGCTGCCCGGCAGGTTCACTATCAGAGATCGGCCCAGCGTGCCCGAAAGGGAGCGGCTCAAAGGAGCAAACTGCGTCTGCTTTCTGCCTTCGGCGCGCATTAGTTCCGCAAATCCATCCAGCAACCGGTGGCAGACCGCCCTGGTGGCCTCGGGGGTTACGTCGCGGGGCGCGATCCCGGTGCCCCCAGTTGTAATGACCAGGTTCGCCACCTCGCATTGCTGCCGCAGGGCATCTTCAATTTCCGCCTGCTCGTCGGGAACCACCAGGTGGCTGATTACCTGGAAGGCATTTGCCCGCAGCAGGTCGGCAACTGCCGGACCGGACACATCCACCCGTTGGCCCCGGAAGCAGGAGTCGCTCACGGTGATGACGGCGGCACGCATCAAACGATTGTAAGGGTTCTTTGTGAAAGGCTGTTTTCGGGACGATTCGAAACAATGAGAGAATGACAGGATGTGCGGAGTCTAGCGCCGGTTGTTCGTCCCGGCGAGGATTGCACCCTTAGCTGCCGGCCAATGCCCTCAACCGAAGTTCCAACCAGCCCTCCCGGTCGACCACCGGAGCCATTCTCCAGACGCAAGCGCGTGCGCTACGAGGAGCTGGACCCTGATGAACTCTTACACCTGATTGACAGGCTCGAAGACGAGCGTTCCCGTGCCTTGCGGCGTGAAGGAATATGGATCTCCTTCATTGCTCACATGATTCTCTTCTGGTTCCTCTTTTATGGCCCGAAGTTTCGCAGTCATCAACCGCACGTGGTCAACCCCAACGACAACATCAAACAGAAGGACATGACCTTCCTGAATCTGCCGCCCGATGCGCAGCGGGTCAAGCCTCCGAAGCAAGCCCCTCCTTCTGACAAGAGTCGCCTCGCCCAATCGCCTCACCCCACGCTCGATCGCAAAACCTTGCAACAACTCGAGGCTATGCGCAAAGCCGGACCACCCATTCCCGCTACCCCGCCGGCGGCTCCTCAGCAGCCTGCTCCACCCGCCCCTGCCCCGCAAGCGCAGCAACAGGCACAGGCCCGTCCAGCAACGCCTTCACCCCCGCCGCCGCCGTCCCAGCAGTCGCTGCTTAACGAGCCCAACCCCGTACCCGCTGCACCCAACCGTCCCAGCTTTGACACCGGGCCCCAGAACGCCGGAGATGCGATTCGCCAGGCAGAACGGAATGCCGCCCAGAACCCCAGTTTGCCCTCGGGCGATTACGGACAGAATGCGCCCTCCCAGCACCCGGCCATGGGGGTCGGTCCCGAAATTCTTAGCGACACCATGGGGGTCGATTTTGGTCCTTATTTGCGGCGGTTGATCGCCGACACCTATCGCAGCTGGATCCCCCTGATTCCCGAGTCGGCACGGCCGCCCCTCGACAAAACGGGTCGGGTCGGAATTCGTTTCAAAATCGCTCCGGACGGCAGCGTGAAGGAGATGATCCTTGAGTCCCCCTCCGGCGATGTATCTCTGGACAAGGCCGCCTGGGGTGGTATCAAGTTCGCTTCCTATCCTCCGCTGCCCAAGAACTTCAAAGGGCCTTACCTGGAATTACGCTTCGGTTTCTTCTACAACACCGACCCGGATAAAATTCACTGATTGCGTTATCGCTTTTGCTGATGGAAAGACCTGCCCCGTGCCCATCGATCCTGAGTTTCGCAGACGCCAGATTTACGGCCTGTTGGTGGTAGCGGTCCTTCTTTTGCTCGCAGGCCTGGGCCGTTCCTCGATGCACGATCTCTTCCCTCCTGGATGGTGGCGAGTTTGGTAGCTTCGATAACCCCGCTGCCGTTGCTCGTGGTTATCCTGGGTCCGACCGGTAGCGGTAAGACCTCTCTCTCCGTTGCTCTGGGGCAGCATTTTGACGGCGAGATTGTCAGTTGCGATTCAGTGGCGGTCTACCGCGGCCTGGAGATCGGTTCAGCCAAGCCTTCCGCCGGGCAGCGTCAGCAGGTACCGCATCACCTGCTCGATGTCATCACTCCGGAAACCTTTTACACTGCGGGAGATTATGGGCGGCACGCACGCGCCGCCATCGCCGCCATTGCCGCCCGGGGCAAGCTACCCATCGTCACCGGGGGGACGGGCTTGTACCTTCGTGCCTTACTAAACGGCTTGTTTCGCGGCCCTCAGCGCTGTGCCGCCGTGCGTGATCGCCTGCAGCGTACGGCAGAAACCCGGGGCTCGGACAGGTTGCATCGGATCCTTAAGCGCCTGGATTCGGCATCGGCCGCCCGCATCCATGCCAACGACGTGGCCAAGGTCATCCGGGCCATTGAGGTTACTTTGACCTCTTCCCGGCCCATGTCCGAAGCCTGGAAAGAAGCGGGGGAAGCCCTGACCGGTTATCGCGTACTGCGACTTGGTCTCGACCCCCAACGCCAACAACTTTACGAGCGCATCAATGCGCGGGCTCGCGCCATGTTTGCCCACGGCTTGGTTGAAGAGACGCGAGATCTGCTTGCCCGCTATGGCCAAACCTCTGCGCTCGCGTCTTTGGGCTATCGCCAGGCGGCGCAATATCTAGCCGGCAACCTCAACCTTGAGCAGGCGATCGCTTCCACCAGCCAGGGGCACCGCAATTATGCCAAGCGTCAACTGACCTGGTTTCGTCGGGAGCCCGATGTTTGCTGGTTGAGCGGTTTCGGCGACGATCTCTTGGTATACGCGGAGGCGGAGCGCCTGGTCGCCCAGGCAAAATCGTAACGCGATGTGCTCTCCCCGGATACAATGAGTCAAAGTCAGAGATCTGAAGGATTCCGAAGGATGTGCGGTTGAGCGTGGGCAGGGTGTGGAACGTAGGACAAGGGATGCGCACCATCGGTTGGTGCATGTTGTTTCTGAGCATGGTAGCCGGGGCGGCGGCAGCAGAAAATGCGGCAGCGACCCAGACCACACTGACGGTTGCTACAGATAACGAAGGTCCCCGCACCCGGGCGACTCTAACCGCTCATGTGACTGGCGATCTAAGTGGCCCGCCCTCAGGAGTCGTAAATTTTCGCTCCGGAAATACAGACCTCGGATCAGCTCTCTTGGATGGAGAGGGAAATGCCACCTTGGAGACGGACCTCCTTCCCGAAGGTAGCCACCAGGTCGTCGCCGTGTATACGGGCCAGACCACATATCTGACCTCGATCTCCAGGCCGGAGCTGGTGCAGGCAAATGTTTCGACCGTGGCAGGATTCACCGTGGCGGCCACTCCCACGTCGTTATCCACGGCGGTGGGGGGTTTTGTCAGCAGTAATGTGACGGTAACGCCGGTCAACGGCTTCAACGCATATGTCAGCCTTTCTTGTACCGGGCTGCCCATCAACACGACCTGCACCTTTACCCCGGTGAATGTACAGGCCGCCTGTACCACCGCCGCGAGCGGTGTTCAGAGCTGCTCTCCCGGGACCAGTGTCATGCAGATCCAGACCCAGACGCCGTCGCCCAGTGCAAATGCGGGAAACAGCCCAGGATTGGGGCGTTATGCTTTCGCGTTCCCGGTGCTGTTCGGCCTGGCAGGTCTGGGCGCCCGCAAGCGTCGGACCTGGTGTAATTTGGCCTTGGGGGTACTGGCACTTGCCGGAGCTTTGGGAATGACGGCCTGCTCCGAGCGCTATAACTATCTCAATCACGGTCCGCCCAATAACCCGGGAACACCGATCGGCAGCTATACCGTCACCGTCCAGGCGTCGTCGTCGGCCGGTTCCGAGACCACCACGCCACCGACGCAACCACAGATAACTCTCGTCGTTACTGCTGCCAAGAGCTAGGTCCGCACATGTCGGTACAACCCCGGCAGAATGGACTAACATGGAGTTGCAGGTGTGCCGGGCGGTCGCTGCCGGAGCGACTCGCGTGTTTCGGCACGCTTGTGGCTTCGGGAGAGGAAAGTCCGAACTCCGCAGGGCAGTGTGCCGGATAACGTCCGGGATTTGGGCGTCAAGGCTCAAGGACGGCTAGTGCCACAGAGAACATACCGCCGCGGGCTTCATCGCCCGGGGTAAGGGTGAAAAGGTGCGGTAAGAGCGCACCGCGCCGTCTGTAAAGGCGGTGGCAGGGTAAACCCCACACGGAGCAAGACCAAATAGGGAGGGAATCCGCAGCCAGACCCGGGCCGCGGATGCGTGCCGGCCCGGCGCGCCAACCCGGGTCCCGATCCCGGTTTGCCGGGACGGCGGGAAACCTCCGGGTAGGTCGCTTGAGCGGCGTAGCGATACGCCGCCTAGAGGAATGATCGTCCTCGACAGAATTCGGCTTACAGGCTCACTTGCAAACGCGGCCCCGCAGCTCTGACCGAGATGTGGGGCCTCCGCTTTTCCCAGCTTTGGATCTGTCCTGATCGCAAGCCCTGGGTGCCCCATATCTCGCTCGTTTTTCGCGAGATATGGGATTCCACAGGTCTTGCCCGTCGACCTTCAAGGACAAAGCAAACTCCGAAGCTGCAACGATAAGGCAATGGAATCTCACATCTCGCTAAAAACGAGCGAGATGTGAGGCACCCAGGGCCGGCAGCCCAAACGTCAGCCCAGCCCGGAAGGGCTGGGTATTTGGTCTTTCCCCCGCGCAGCCGCGCCCCATTCTCCCCTTCATGCCGGTTCTCGCGCACCCTTAGGGCGCATAGGGCGCATAAGGCGCACACTTTCACCGCGCAGCCGCCCCCCGTTCTCCCCTTCATGCCGGTTCTCAACCACCCTTAGGGCGCATAAGGCGCATAAGGCGCACACTTTCACCCGCGCGGCCGCC
Source organism: uncultured Acidobacteriaceae bacterium (assembly GCA_963717225.1). Lineage (GTDB taxonomy): Bacteria > Acidobacteriota > Terriglobia > Terriglobales > Acidobacteriaceae > PALSA-350. The sequence continues at coordinate 114,577 of CAVQWB010000052.1, forward strand.
CCACGTTCCGCCTCCGCTTTTTACTCCGGCGGGAACCTGCACCCGGTCTAAACTCGTATCACTATCTGATTCTGCATGGAATTCACCGAAGCCATCAAAATCGCGCTGCAGTCCCTATGGGCGAACAAGCTACGCTCGATCCTTACCCTGATGGGAGTGATGATCGGCGTGGCTGCCGTCATCATGGTGATAACCCTGGTCAATGGAGCCAACAAATTTGTCGCCACCAAGGTCTATGGTTACGGTGCGGATGTCTTTACTGCGTCCAAGCAGCCTTCTGTTATCTTCAGCGACGCAGAGTTCAACAAATACCAAAAACGCAAAGATCTCAAGATTGAAGACTACCGTGAGGTGGCCGCGAAGTGTAAGGATTGCGCCAGCACCGGAGCCATGGCCAGCACCACGGGCAAGGTGGTGTACAACAGCCACTCCAGCACCGACACCAGTGTCCGCGGATGGACCTGGACCATGCCCCCCATCTACAACATGAACATCGATCGCGGCCGCGGCTTTGTGCCTATCGATGAGGACCACAACAGCCGGGTTGCCATCATCGGTCCCGACATCGTTGACAATCAAATGGGCTCGATCGACCCCATCGGCAAAGAGATCCGGGTCGACGGCGGCCAGTACACAGTCATCGGCGTTGGCGAGCGCAAGGGCAAGACACTGGGGCAGAGCCAGGACGACTGGGTGGCTATCCCTCTGACTACCTTCCTCAACGCCTATGGATCGAATCGCAGCCTGACCATTTATGCGCGCGCCCATGGTGTAGGCGACCCGCTGGAACTTGCGGTGGGCGAGGTGCGCACAATTCTGCGTTCCCATCGCCACGATCTGCCGGGTGCGGAAGACAGCTTCTCGACCGATACCAACAGTACGTTCGTGGGCATCTGGCAGAGTATCAGCTCCAGTTTCTCCGCGGTTTTCGTCTCCCTTGCCGCCATTTCGCTGGTGGTAGGCGGCATCGTGATCATGAACATCATGCTGGTGAGCGTGACCGAGCGGACGCGGGAGATTGGAGTGCGCAAGGCATTGGGCGCGCGGCGCGGCGATGTGATGCTGCAATTCCTGATCGAATCCGCGACCATGTCGCTGGTCGGCGGACTCATCGGCGTCCTCGCCGGCGTGATCTTTGCCAAAGCCATCACCCTGATCATTGGCTTCCCTTCCGATATTGAGCTCTGGTCGGTAGCCCTGGGCCTCTTTGTGGCCACGGCCGTTGGCATTTTTTTCGGAGTCTACCCGGCGCGCAAAGCTGCCCTGCTCGATCCCATCGTTGCCTTGCGCTCGGAGTTGTAGAAGGAGTCCGCAATGAGGCTCACTGACACCAATGAAGCTATCAGGATGGCCATGGATACGCTGCGCACCAACAAGCTGCGTTCCGGCCTCACCATGCTTGGCATCATGATTGGGGTCACCACCGTAATCCTCATCTCGTCGGTCATCAACGGCCTGACCGGCAACGTCAATGGCCTGATCAAATCGCTGGGATCGAACGTCTACTGGGTCTTTCGCTTTCCCGTTTTTGGCTCACGGCCGACCGCGGAGATGCTGGCCAGGAAACAGTTGACCTATGACGATGGCGAGGCCATGAAAGTGCTGCCCCACGTCGTCGCGGTCGATGCATCGCAGCAATATCGCTCGCCCCAGGGATCGCAGGGTAGTTTTTCGGTCAAGTACGGTAGTCATAAGGTGCAGAACACCGTCCTGCAAGGCGAGGGAGAGGATGAACCGGATGTCTATGATCTCGATCTGTCGCAGGGACGCTACTTTACCCCGCAAGAGTCCCAGCGCGGGGCCAACGTGGTGGTTCTGGGCTCAGACACGGCGGAGGAACTGTTCGGCAATGATTCTGCGGTAGGGAAAGAGGTGCAGATCAGCGGAGACGTGTTCACCGTGGTAGGCGTCTTTGCGCCGCAGAAACAGCCCTTCGGCGGGGGCAAGAATCCGGCGGATAACTCCGCCCATTTTCCGACCCTCACTTTTCACAAAATTCATCCCGAAATTCTCGACCACTGGATCAGCGTGAAGTACGACGATGTCAAAAACAAGATTGCCGTCGAAGACGAAATTCGCGAGCTGCTTCGACGCCGGCGTAAGGTTCGTTCCGACCAACCGGACAACTTCGCCATCTTCAGCTCCGACGCCCTTCTGGTGTTATGGAACCAGCTCACCGGGGGATTGTTCATCTTTCTGGTGGGGGTCGCCAGTGTGGGGTTAATGGTCGGCGGTGTCGGGGTGATGAACATTATGCTGGTGAGCGTGACAGAACGAACGCGGGAGATAGGCGTCCGTAAGGCGCTGGGCGCTACCCGAAAGAACATCATGTTTCAATTCACGCTCGAAGCGGTTGCCTTGTGCGCTCTGGGCGGAGTGATCGGCATCCTCGTTGGCGGCCTGCTTACCCTCCTGCTCAAGCTGACGCTAGGCAGGGTGCTGCCGGCGGAGATGTCGGTGGCCTGGTCCACCACCGCGTTTGTCGTTTCCTGTGGCATCGGTCTTCTGTTTGGTATCTATCCCGCGTGGAAGGCAGCATCGCTGGATCCCATCGTCGCCTTGCGTTACGAATAGATCAGCAGTCGAGGCGCGATTGGCGTGGTTTACACGGGCCCGATCCCGTCGGGCCTGTGTGCTTGAAGCTGTAGAGGAAGTGGCGCAATGAGGCTTGCGGACACCAATGAAGCCATCAGCATGGCCATGGACACGCTGCGCACTAACAAGCTGCGCTCTGGCTTGACCATGCTCGGCATCATGATTGGAGTTACCACCGTCATCCTCATCTCATCGGTCATCAACGGCCTGACCGGCAACGTGAATGCCCTGATCCAGTCGCTCGGGACCAATGTGTACTGGGTCTTTCGTTTTCCTGTCTTCGGTTCCCGACCCACCTCAGAGATGCTGGCCAGAAAGCAATTGACCTATGAGGATGGCGAGGCCATGAAGGTGCTGCCCCACGTGGTCGCAGTCGATGAATCGCTAGAATACCGAGGGCCGCAAGGAGCACTAGGCAGTTTTTCGGTCAAGTACGGGAGCCACAAGGTGCAGAACACCGTCCTGGCAGGCCATTCGGAGGATGAACTGAACGTCTATGATTTTGAAATCGCCCAAGGACGCTACTTTACCCCGCAAGAGGTGCAGCGCGAGGCCAACGTGGTGGTTCTGGGCTCCGACACGGCCAAGGAACTGTTCGGCAACGACCCCGCTGTAGGCAAGGAGGTGCAGATCGAAGGCGACGTGTTCATCGTAGTGGGTGTTTTCGCGCCGCAAAAACAGGTCTTTGGCGGGGGCAAGAATCCCGGGGATAACTCCGCCCATTTTCCTATTTCAACCTTTCACAAAATTCATCCAGAGATCCTCGACCACTGGATCAGTGTCAAATATGACGACGTCAAGAACAAAATCGCGGTGGAAGATGAAATCCGTGAGCTTCTTCGACGCCGGCGTAAGGTTCGTTCCGACCAACCGGACAACTTCGCCATCTTCAGCTCCGACGCCCTCCTGGTGCTATGGAACCAGCTCACCAGCGGCCTGTTCATCTTTCTGGTGGGGGTTGCCAGTGTGGGGTTAATGGTCGGCGGTGTCGGGGTGATGAACATCATGCTGGTGAGCGTGACAGAACGAACGCGGGAGATAGGCGTCCGTAAGGCGCTGGGCGCCACCCGAAAGAACATCATGTTTCAATTCACGCTCGAAGCGGTTGCCTTGTGCGCTCTGGGCGGAGTGATCGGCATCCTCGTTGGTGGTTTGCTTACCCTCCTGCTCAAGCTGACGCTAGGCAGGGTGCTGCCGGCCCAAATGTCGGTGGCCTGGTCCACGACCGCGTTTGTCGTTTCCTGCGCGATCGGACTTCTCTTCGGCATCTATCCGGCCTGGAAAGCAGCGTCACTGGACCCCATCGTTGCTCTGCGATACGAGTAGGTTGTCAGTCGCCATCGCTCTCACTCCAGGAATTCGATTGACATGGTCCCGGCTGGCCGGCACCACACCTCCGCGATCCCTCCCAGGCCACGGAATTGTGAAACCGCTTAAACTAAGAGTCGTTCACAATGTTGCCGATCGTCGTCGCTACCGTCACCACCATTCTCAGCCTTGCAGGCTTGGGTTACTACCTGCTCGCGTTGTGGAGTGCGCGCGCCTTTCAGCATCAATTGCGCAAGTCACCCCCTGATTTCCAGCCGGGGGTAAGCATCCTCAAGCCGGTAAAGGGTCTGGACCCGGAAATGTATGCCAGCTTTGCCAGCCATTGTTTGCAGCAGTATCAGGGGCCCTACGAAATTCTGTTTGGGGTCAGCACCATGACCGATCCAGCCGTGACCGCCATTGAAAGGCTGCAGGCGGAATTTCCCCAGCGGACGATTCGGCTGGTGTTATGCCCGCAATTGCTTGGCGCCAACGGCAAGGTAAGTAATCTGGTGCAGATGCTGAGCAGTGCGCAGTACGACTACATTCTGATCAACGACAGCGACATTAAAGTTTCTCCCCACTACCTGCGGCGCATCATGGGCTGTTTCCTTCTCCCCAAACGGCGTGGCGGTCGCGTGGGCCTGGTGACGGCGCTCTACCGGGGCCAGGCGCACAGCAGCATTGGCTCGCGCATGGAGGCGCTTGGGATTGCCACCGACTTCATCGCCGGAGTATTGACCGCACGCCAGATCGAAGACGGCATTCGCTTTGGCCTGGGTTCGACTCTGGCGGTCTCTCGCCAGGCCTTGGAAGCGATCGGCGGACTGGAGCCACTGGTCGACTACCTGGCGGACGATTACGAGCTCGGGGCCCGGGTTTGGCGAATGGGTTTCGAAGTGATGCTAAGTGGCGAGGTGGTCGAGACCTTCTTGCCGGAGTATCGCTTCGGCCAGTTTCTGGCCCACCAGATTCGATGGAGCCGCAGCACTCGCTATTCAAGAAAACTCGGCTACACCGGCATGGTCTTTACCTACGGATTGCCGTGGGCGCTATGTAACCTGATTGCCTCGGGCGCCAGCCTCACCAGTATTGCCCTGCTCAGCCTGACCTTGTTGGCGCGGGTGGCGCTGGCTCTGGCGGTCGGCGTGGGCGTGTTGGGCGATCGCCAGGTGCTGCGTGATCTGTGGCTGCTGCCGGCGCGCGACGTAGTGGCGCTGGGTATCTGGATCTGGAGCTTCGCTGGAAATACCGTGGCCTGGCGAGGCCAGCATTTCTCCTTGAAAGACGGCAAAATGAGCCGCCTCACCGCAGTCTAGAATTTTCGACCGATCAGAAATAACAGCAAGCCTTAGCCTCTCAGGGCAAAGACTTGCTTCCTTGAAGGGTACGGGCTTCAGAGTCTGCATGAGAACCGGGTTTCAGAACTCCAGTCCCGCAGGGACGGCTGAAGGAGGATTGTCGTCGCGGCCCATTTCAGCCGTCCCTTCGGGACCCACGGCACGCCGGGACAGGCTGGGTCGTCCTTTCAAATCCAACCCAGGACTGGCGTCCTGGGCTAAGTTCAGCCGTCCCTTCGGGACTAAATTTCTAAATCTCCGTTGTCACACACACCGCACTAAGGCTGATTGCTGAGGATTTCCTTACCGCCGCTTGTAGCGATGGTGTACGACCGCCCTGGGAGCGGGGGAACCTGGTCCAGTGGGGTCCATAGAAAAATTCGGCGCGGGCCGCTCCACGATTGCTGGAACGATGCCTGGTCATCGAAGAGGTCTGGAGCATCCTTGAAGAACGACCCATACCAAAGATCGGAAGAGCGGCCATTCAGAATGCGGACCTGGCGTCTCAGGTAGAAGCCAAGGGTCGAGCCGGCTTCATATTCCCCATTGATTTCCACTATGTCGCCAGCCTGCAGATGGGGACGAATCGCATCCGCCAGAGCTTTCGACGAGAGCACCGGCGAAAAGGTGACGAGCCCAATGTGGGCGGCGATCAGAAAGACCACCATCATGGTGACAAGTGCGTAGTTTCCCATCCGAATCATGTTGACAGAGCGCAGGACCATGTTGGCAAACGTTCCTGCGGCTAACGCAACCGCTACCAAAATCAGCGGCAAGCGGAAGGCCCCCATGGCCTGCGTGCTGAGGTCGAGAAAGTGGCCCATCGAGAGCGCGTAGTCTCCTGGATTCTGTGTAAGCAAGGTAGAAATATCCGTGCCAGGGGCAGGAGGGCGGCCGCGGATAGCCAGGTATGCGGCGATTACGGAGGCCGCCGATCCAAGCAGAAACAGAACGATGGCGATGCGGCGGCCCGCGATGCGGCGAGGGTCGCGGGCGTGGCATTTCTCTTCTCGATTCAGCCAGCCCCCGATCATCAGGGCAAGGGGTGGCAACGCCGGCAGCGAATAATATTCCTGGCGGGTGGAGAAGCTGAAGAAGACCATCACGAATGCGGCCCATATGCCGAGCAGGTTCCAGGCCTGGTCGTAACGCGGCATCCGCAGGCGGCGGAGTGACGACCTCACGCGGACCGGCACGATCGCCTTGAACACAAAGGCAATCCACGGTATCAGCCAGACCCCCAGCAAGCCCCAGAAGAGCAGAAATGGGACAGTATCGTAATCCCGCGGAACTCTGCGATTGAGATAGCGGAGCACCTGCTCATTGATGAAGTAAAACCAGAAGAATCCGCGCACCTGGCCCTGCGGTGGGTTGGCAATCCCTGCCGCGATATGCCAGGGCACCGCGATGACCAGGAAGACCAGCAGGCTGGAGAGCGGATGCCAGCGTCGCAGATGGCCCAAATTTCGATTCAGCAACAGGAAGACGAAAACAATACCCAGCGGGAAGACGATTCCAATAAGCCCCTTGGTAAGCACATTGAGGGCACAAGCTGCGGCAAAGCCCCAGGCGGTTGCGCGTGAAGGCCGGGGCTGATGGAGAGAGATCCAGAACATCAGCATGGAGAGGCTAAGCCACAAGCAGACGATCACATCAGGAAGAATGATGTGGGTGTAAATGAAAATGCCGAAGGAAGTCACGAGTATCAGGGCGGCATAGAAGCCGGCCATATCGGAGGCGAACAAGCGGCGTCCGGTGATGTACACGGTCAGGAAAAGAGCAAGCGCATAGGTCGCGAGAGGCAGCCGGGCGGCCCAATCCTCGGGCCCAAAGAGAGCGAAGCTGGTTGCCATGCTCCAGTACAGGAGCGGAGCCTTTTCGAGATAGCGAATACCGTTGGCGTAGAGGGTAATCCAGTCATGCCGCACGACCATTTCCCGCGCAACTTCGGCATGCACCGAATCGGCATCGTCCAGCAAAGGCGGATGAAAAAGCGTAAAGCTTGCATAGAGCAGCAGCCAGAGACCTGTAAGGGTGAGGATGATTTTCCTCGAACGCTGCGTCACATTGACTACGATAGCCGACTCCAATAGCAACCATGGTAGAAGACCTCCCGGAGATCTTCTCTATGCAATCACTCCCACCTTATGCCGTGGCGCTATAGTAAATGCAGGGCTTTCGGGATCGCGAGCAATGGCACCTGACACAGCGGCGGGAAGAGGACCGGCGGTTGTTCCGGCGAGCGACTTGCTGGGACCAGACACATCCCTCATCTACAACGACTGGTACCCGGCCATGCGTAGCGGCAGTCTTCGGGGAAAGAAGATGGCCACCGCCATGCTCCTGGGAATCCCGCTGATCCTCGGGCGTAAAGAGGACGGCAGCCTCTTCGCTATGCGCGATAGTTGTCCCCACCGCGGCATTCCACTGTCTTGCGGGTGGTTCGATGGCAGCGCCGTCACCTGCAAGTATCACGGATGGGTCTTTGAGCCGGAGTCCGGCCAATGCATGGAGATCCCTTCACTGACCAGCCAGGATTCCTATCCTCGCCGCATCTACGCGACCGCATTTCCCTGCCGGGAGCGGGACGGATACGCCTGGGTCTACGTGCCCAAACCGGGCAGCGGCCGGATACGTATGGAAGCCAGGGACGCTCTGCCATCAGTCCCGGAATTGCCCAGGTTCAGCGAGCGGCATCGGAGCGCGCATCTGACGGCTGAGCTGCCATGCAATATCGACCACGGCATCATTGGATTGATGGATCCAGCGCATGGACCGTTTGTGCATCAGGCATGGTGGTGGCGGTCACGGCACAGCATCCACGAAAAGGAAAAACACTTCGAGCCTATCCCGCAGGGCTTTCGCATGTCGGCCCACACGCCCTCAGCCAACAGCGCGCCCTATAAGTTGCTTGGCGTCTATGGCGAGCCGATCGAGACCACGATCGATTTTGTGCTCCCCAACCGCCGCTTTGAGACTCTGCGTTGCGGGAATAAGTGGTTTGCCAGCCTGACAACGGTTACCCCCACTACTCCCGGCAATTCCCGCATCGATGTGTTTGCCGCCTGGAATGTTTTCCACGGCGTGCCCTTTGTGACCGCGCTGGCCAAATTTTTTGGCGAGCGATTTGTACGCCAGGACCAGATCACGATGGTGCAGCAGGCCGAAGGGCTCAAGTTCAATCCCGGCCTGATGTTGATTGACGATGCCGATCGTCCGGCAAAGTGGTATTTCGCTCTGAAACGGGCCCGGCTTGAGGCTGATGAGAGCGGCCGGGCGATGCAGCATCCGATGGACGGCCCAGTCACGCTCCGATGGCGGAGTTAGAAGGGCCCGGCTTCAGTCGGGCCGATGACGCCCCACAAAGAATCGGGCTTTGGAGGGTGTGTGAGAACTTCAATTCCAAACCCAGTCCCGTAGGGACGTCTGAACTTAGCCCAGGACGCTAGTCCTGGGTACATCAAGAAACATGAATAAGTCCCGCAGGGACGGCTGAAGGAGGATGGCGTCGCGGCCCATTTTCAGCCGTCCCTGCGGGACCCACGGCACGCCTGGACAGGCTGGGTCGTCCTTTCAAATCCAACCCAGGACTAGCGTCCTGGGCTAAGTTCAGACGTCCCTACGGGACTCAACTCCCAAATCCCGGTTCTCACACGAACTTAAGGGCCATGGCCTTCACTGCAAGTGGGCGGGTTCCAACGAGGCTGCCGTCCCCCGTCCGACGAGCGACCCTTCTTCCACCACTAATTGTTCGACGGCAATCGACAACTGGCGCCCCAACTCGAGAAAGTTCTCCCTCCAGTGCTCTGCGGCCTTGGCTTCGAAGCCCATGAGGAAGCGGTTGGATTTGATCAGGATGTCATACCAGATGTTTTGCGCCTGCCATAGGTTGAGCTCGAACGGAAGTTCGCGCAGAGTGCGAGCCAGGGTGAGCGCGTGATCGAGACTGTCAGTCTCCAGCGGCTTGGCCTGGAGATGAACCATGGATCGCTTCATGTGTTGATCGGTCAGGTAGCGGAGCGCGTGGCTCTCCAGCACCACCCCGTCTGACTTGGCGAGAGAAATAAGGGAACGGACCCGGGGGAGATTAATGGGCTCGTCTTCCAGGGCTCGCCGCAAGCCTGCATTGATCGCGAATCCGGCAGCCATGGTGAGCGCCGGCGGTTTGGGAAGACCGGACGCGTTCAAAAAGTGTAGGAGCGAGGCATGTTCCTCGTAGATTTTGACCAGGCTGTCTTCGACCTCGCTGAGCGTGGCATTCAAGATGAAACGCAGAATACGCCGCTGATCGTCCTTGAAAAGGGAAGCCAGAGAGTAAGGACTGCCGCCAAAGAAGCTATCGATAAGGCGCACCACTTCGGGCAGGTTCGCCTGGGTGACAGCGGCGCTGCATTTCTGCTTGAGGTCTTCGAAAGCAGCGAGGTCCTGCGGAGTGGAGCGTTCGACTGCGGCGGTCACATTGTGATCGCCGAAATGAAGGGCGGCAAAGGACACCTCCTCTGCCTCTTCGGTGAGATTAGAGCTGATGCGGCAACGGCCAATAGCGAGGCGTGCACGTCCGGAGGTGACGTTCTCGTAGTCAAGACGGCGGATGGTGTAGCAAAAAAGGACCGTTTCTTCAGGATAGCTTCCAAAAACAGAGGAGATGGCGTAATGCGCGGCCACCTGCTCCAAATTAACCTCCATTGGCTTAACCAGGCGCTTGTAAATATCGCCGCCGTCTTTCCATTGCGGACTGTTGCATTTGGCGTGGCGCAGGCGCTCCACAAATTGCCATTCGAGTAGAGCGCAATTGAGGCCGAAGATGTCCGCGGCCAGGCGCAGCGCACGTGCCGCATAAGCCATCACCTGAACAGTCTCGATGCCCGAGATGTCGTCAAAGAACCAGCCGCAACTGGTGTACATCAGTTGGGTGTGCCGCTGCATCTCCATGAGCTTGAGAATCAGTGTTCGTTCGTCAGCCGAGAGTTCGCGCTGCGCCTGGGTGGCGAAGAACTGGTTGATCGCCTCTTCCGCACCACCTGTCCCAGCAGCGAGAATGACCGGGATGTACGCGTCGCGTGCGGCCCAGACATCGTTGAGCAGGCCGCTGGCCATGCTTTCGCTCAGTGGGGCGACGGTATCGCGAAGCCAGTCGAGGGCGGCGCGAAGCGGTGCGCGCCAGCGCTGGTTCCAGCCCTGGCGGCCACCGTTGCACCCACAGTCCGAACGCCAGCGCTCGATTCCATGGGCACAGCTCCACGAGGTGTCCTCGACAATCTCCGCCTCCCATGTGGGCGGAAACTGAGCCAGAAACTGGCCGTAATTGATCAGGCGCCCGAGCTTCTTGTCCTCGATGAAACGCAAAGCATAGGAGAGGGCCATTTCGCCATGCCGATGGTGATGGCCGTAACTCTCGCCATCCGTGGCCACATGCGAAATCTGCGGCGTGGGGTCACTGGGGTCAAAGCCGCGAGCCAGCCGCCAGGCGAAGTTTTCGCCGTTATAGAGAAGGCCCTCGAAGGCGATGGCGCGCGATTGGGGTCCATTGTAAAAGAACACCGTAATGCTGCGGCCATCCTTCAGTCGAACCAGATAGGGATGGTTAGGATTTACAGAGGCATTGGGAGTCTCGGTCCACCGGGCGACGGCGCCATCCAATCGGTCGAGAACCGGCTGCATTGTGGTTTCCGCGCGCTCGCGAACACGGGCACACTGGTGGGGCGCAAGAATGGTGAAGAGAATGCCATTTTGCGCCAGCAGGTCCAGGGTTTCGTTATCCACTGCGGTTTCCGAAAGCCACATGCCTTCTGGTGCGCGCCCGAAGCGGTGCCGGAAATCGGCGATGCCCCAGCGAATCTGGGTTACCCGGTCACGCGTGATGGCCAGGGGCATGATGACGTGGTTGTAAACCTGGGCCATTGCCGACCCATGCCCTTCATAGCGCAGCACGCTTTGGCGGTCGGCATCGCGGATCATGCGATAGGTGCGGGGCGCGTTCTCTTCCAGCCATGAGAGCAGGGTTGGGCCGAAATTGAAGCTGATACGCGAATAGTTGTTCATGATGCGGATGATCTGGTTTTCGCCATTGACGATGCGCGAGGCGCCGTTGGGCGCATAACATTCCGCGGTGATGCGCTCATTCCAGTCGTGGTAGGGAGCGGCCGAATCCTCGGTCTCGACGGTTTCGAGCCAGGGATTTTCTCGCGGCGGCTGATAAAAATGGCCGTGAATGCAGATGTAGTGCTCCGCCGGGGTCGACTGATCGGACATAAAATCAATGATAGCTGCTGAGGGCCCTGAACTGGCCTGCGAACCCATGCAACACCAGATCGGGAAGCCGCTCGCGCGACTTCCCATCGATTCAATCAGATTCTTCCCAGCGACCCGGGCGGTAGTTCACAAGCTCGCCACAAATACCAGCTCGCTACCGAGCGCCACGGTTTCCAGCGCGCCGCCCGCCGTTGCATCTGCTCCGGCTTGGGCAGCATATCGAGGGTGATCGGCTTGCCCGCCTTGACTCTGCCGAACGTCAGCAGATAGCCCTTGCGGATTCCATAGTCCGTGACAGGAAAGACATCTGGCCTTCCCAGGCGAAAGATAAGCAACATCTCCGCGGTCCAGGTGCCGATGCCGCGCACCCGGCTCAGACGCTCGATAATCTCCTGGTCACTCAGGCGGCGAATGACACCAATCGAGGGCACAGTGCCGTCCAGCGTCTTGGCGGCGAGATCGCGCAGAGAGAGAAGTTTGCCCTGCGACAGACCGGCGGCACGAAGCATCTCATCTGGCACGGCAAGTAGTTGCTCCGGCTGCGGATGCAAATCGCCGAATAAAGCCAGCAAACGTCCCAGGATCGCCCTGGCTGCGTTGGCGTGCAGTTGCTGGTACAGAATAGCTTCGAGCAGCGCCTCAAAAGGCGAGTGGGTACTCTTCACGCGCAAAGCAAAGGGACCGACACGTTCGATCAACGCGCCCAGCTTGGCGTCCGCCATGGCTAATTGCTGGAGCGCGAGTGCAACTTCGTAGCGCACCAAGCGAAGGCCGTCGTCCATCAAAACATTTTAACTTCAGTCCGCGTACCGCAGATGCAAACAGGCCGATCATCGCGAGTCTCGCCAGTCGCGCACGGCTTCTTTTACGAAATCGCTCTTTTGCTGCGGTTACAGATTCCGCTTCGAGCCCTCCTGGAGTTGCCTACCCCCTCCGGTTTGCTGGTATATTCAACTTTCCGGCTGATACGGAGAGGTGGGTCCGGATCAGCGTCCAATTCGCAAAGAATCGCAGCCGAGCCTTTCTTTTTACACCAAGGAATCTGAGGAAGCAGGGACTCATCCAATGGCGCAGATTTTTGACCGGAGTGCTAACGCGCTAGCCCGCGCTAGCCTGGTCTTGACAGGGTTGATCGTCATAGCCCTGGGAGTCACCCTGGATCAGGTGCAGTATTCTCCATGGGTGACCAAACAGGGGCAGCGCGCCGAGCAGCCGGTGCCGTTCAGTCACAAACATCATGTCATGGGTCTGGGACTCCAGTGCCAGTACTGTCACACATCGGTCGAGAAGTCGAGCTACGCGGGCATTCCCCCAACCAGGACGTGCATGAATTGCCATGCGCAGATCTGGACCAACGCTGGCCTGCTGCAGCCGGTCAGAACCAGTTGGGCTACGGGTGACTCTATCCCCTGGATCAAGATCCACGATCTGCCCGACTTTGTTTACTTCAATCATGAAATCCACGTGAACAAAGGCATCGGTTGCTCTTCCTGTCACGGTCGTGTGGACCTGATGCCGCTGATGTACCAGCAGAACTCGTTGCAGATGGAGTGGTGCCTGAACTGCCATCGCAACCCGGGCAAGAACCTTCGCCCCACCAGTGAGATTTACAACATGGCATGGGAAGGACCCACGAGTCAGAAGCCGGTGTGGTGCGGGAGTACGGGCTTAAAGGATGGCGTTCCCACGGCACAGACGGTAAGCTGCACCACGGTCGATCCCAGTCAGGGAGGCGCCCAGGTGGCCTCGCTGAACATGTTGCCCGCTGGATTGCATGGGCAAGCCACCAGCGACGCGCCGGGGATGACGATTCCATCGACCTTGCAGTATGTGAAGCTCACCGACCAGGAATCGCTGGGCAAATACTTGACCCAGCAATATCGCATCCGCACGCCCCAGGAATTGAGCAGTTGCGAGACATGCCACCGATGACTGAGATGAAGCCGACCGAGATGAAGCCGAGCGAGACGAAGCGCGAGAAACAAGAATTGACGGTGGAAGCCGCCAGGGCGAAGCTTGCCGGCCAGACGGGGAAGAAGTACTGGCGCAGCGTAGACGAGTTGGCAGATACACCCGAGTTTCGCGAGATGGTGCAGCGTGAATTTCCTACGCAGGCTGCCGAGTGGACCGACCCAGTATCGCGGCGCGGTTTTCTCAAAGTAATGAGCGCTTCGCTGGCGCTGGCGGGGCTTTCCGGCTGTACCAAGCAACCGGATGAGCCGATCTACCCATACGTGAAGGAGCCAGAAGACCTGGTGCTGGGGCGTCCCGTGTATTTTGCCACCGCAATGCCCTTCAATACGGGCGCGGTGCCTCTGCTGGTCAAGAGCGACGCCTATCGGCCGATCAAGCTGGACGGTAATCCTGATCACCCGGTCAACCGCGGCACTTCGGATCCACTGACCCAGGGATCGCTACTCGATCTCTACGATCCCGACCGCTCCCAGAAGGTGGTCTGTCGAGGTGAAGTTCGCCAGTTTGCGGCTTTCCTTGCTGTATTCCGAGCCATGCTCGCGGACAAGAAGGCCGATGGAGGCGCGGGGCTCTACATCCTCAGCGACACCGTGACCTCTCCCACCCTGGCAACGCAATGGAAAGCAGCGCAGCAGAATTATCCCAATGCCAAGTGGATGCAGTGGGACCCGATCAACCGCGATTCGGCCTACTCCGCCTCGAAGACTGCTTTCGGCGACTACTACGACGCCCAGTATCGCCTGAAGGACGCCGACGTGATCGTCTCTCTCGACGCAGACTTTCTCTCCGGCATTACCCATCCCGGATTTCTTCGCCTGGCCGCCGACTACGCCAGTCGACGCAAGCTGGCGGAAGCAAGCGACACCATGAACCGGCTGTACGCGGTCGAAAGCGCACCCAGCACGACCGGTTTCAAGGCCGAACATCGCCTGGCGCTCAGGGCCGGTGAAGTAGCGGCTTTTGCGGCGGCGTTGGCTGCTGCAGTGGGAGCGGGTGGGTCCAGTGCGCAGGCACTCTCCGGCCCCGAGGGAAAATTTCTCTCGGCCGTAGCCGCTGATCTGAAGGCAAACGCAGGCAAGTGCGTAGTCATTTCCGGCGAGCAGCAGTCGCCCCAGGTACATCTGGCTGCCATTGCCATCAACCAGGCGCTGGGCAATGTGGGCAAGACGGTCGTTTACACCGAGACAGTGAATCCTATGCCGTCCATCCAGGGACAGGATATTGTCACCCTGGTGAATGACATGAATGCGGGCAAGGTTGACTGGCTGCTGATCCTGAATGCCAACCCGGTATACACCGCGCCGGTGGACCTGCATTTTGAACAGGCACTGAGCAAGGCGAAGATGACGGCACACCTGGGTTCGCATTTCAACGAAACCGCGGTGGTTACGGAATGGCATATCAACGGGACTCACTTTCTGGAGAACTGGTCGGACACGCGCGCGTATGACGGCACGGCAACTGTGATCCAGCCCATGATCGACCCGCTGTACGGCGGCAAGTCGGCACATGAGGTGGTTCAGTCCATGCTGGAGAGTCCCGACCTGTCTGCCTACGAGGCGGTGCGGAAAACCTGGCAGGCAAACCTGGGAACCGGCGATGTGGAACACGCCTGGCGCAAGGTACTCCACGACGGGATGGTGGGGGGAACGGCTTACCAGCCGAGGACGGTTTCCGCCAAAATTGGCGATCTGCCGGTCGCCGCTGCAAGCAACCCGGATGGAACCGTCGAAGTTATCTTCCGCGCGGATCCTAACATCTACGACGGGCGCTATGCGAATGTCGGCTGGCTGCAGGAAGTACCCAAGCCGGTCACCAGCATGTCATGGGACAACGCAGCGCTGATGAGCTATCGCACGCTGGCGAAATTTGGGTTGGCGGAATCAGATGTCGTAGCCATCGAATCTAACGGCAACACGGTGATGGCCCCGGTATTTGCAGTGCCCGGCCACCCCGATGGCTCGGTCACGCTGTCCCTGGGTTATGGCCGTCGCAACGGGGGGCGGGTCGCCGGAGGGTTGGGCTTCAACGCGTACGCGATCCGGAGTTCCGGCGCGTTGTTGTTTGCCTCCGGGGCGACCATGAAGAAAACCGGGCAGACCTATGAGTTTGCAGTGACCAAGAGCCACTACACCGATCATCGCTCGATCGCCGCGGGCGGAGACGGTTCGGGCGACCATTCGCTCGAAGGAAACGAGGCGATGACGCGCGGCATCATCCGCTACGCCACGCTGGACGAGTTCAAGCAAAACCCCAACTTCGCCCACGAAGAGGAACAGCTTTCGGAAGATCCAGAGGCGGACGAAAGCATGTTCAGCAATTGGCGCTACGACAAGAATGCCTGGGGCATGGCTATCGATATGAACTCCTGCGTCGGCTGTAACGCCTGCATTGTGAGTTGTTATGCGGAGAACAATATCGCCGTCGTGGGCAAGCACAATACCAAGACAGGCCGCATCATGCAGTGGCTGCGCATCGATACCTACTTCGAGGGCGATCTGGACGCGCCCAGGGCACATTTCCAGCCCATGGCCTGCCAGCATTGCGAGAATGCGCCCTGCGAGCAGGTTTGCCCGGTGGGGGCCACGGTGCACTCCCCAGAGGGCCTCAACGTGATGATATACAACCGTTGCGTCGGCGTCCGCTACTGCTCCAACAACTGCCCCTACAAGGTGCGCCGCTTCAACTTCCTGCTCTTTTCCGATTTCGAGACGGAGAGTCTGAAGCTGATGCGCAACCCCGACGTAACCGTGCGCAGCCGCGGCGTAATGGAGAAGTGCACATACTGTTTGCAGAGGATCAGCGCCGCCAAAATTGCGACCGATAAGGAAAATCGCGAGATCCGCGATGGTGAAGTGGTGACCGCCTGCCAGCAGGCTTGCCCCACCGGGGCCATCGTTTTCGGGAACGTCAACGATCGGGCCAGCAAAGTGGCCAAGTTGAAGGCGCAGCAACGCAGTTACGGCGTGCTGGCGGACCTGAACGTTCGTCCCCGCACTACTTATATTGCGGAAGTCTTCAACCTCAATCCGGATTTGGCCGAGGCGCGCATCGAGCACGCGCCCGAAAAAAGTTGAAAGGTTAGCGCAGCATGGCGACCAAACCAGAATTACCGGTAAACGACCCGCAGCTGGATCCGAAGACAGGTGAATTCCGGGTCATTGCGCCCGGGTACACTTTCAAGTCGATTACGAGTGTCATTTCGCGCATCGTGCTTACCCCCCACACGCCCTGGTTTTGGTTCTTGGGGTTCACCTTGGCTGGGAGCATCTGCGTCATGCTGTTTACGGCAGTGACCTGGCTGTTTCTCAAGGGCGTTGGTATCTGGGGTCTCGACATCCCGGTAGGCTGGGGATTCGCCATCATCAATTTCGTCTGGTGGATCGGTATCGGCCACGCCGGCACGCTTATTTCAGCGATCCTGCTGCTCTTCAAACAACAATGGCGCAATTCCATCAGCCGCTTCGCTGAGGCGATGACCATCTTTGCCGTGGTCTGCGCCGGAATGTTCCCTCTGATCCACGTCGGGCGGCCCTGGCTGGGTTACTGGCTGTTTCCTTACCCCAATTCCATGAACGTGTGGCCGCAGTTCCGTTCCCCACTGTTATGGGACGTCTTCGCGGTTTCGACATATGCCACCATCTCCGTAGTCTTCTGGTACATAGGCATGGTCCCCGACTTGGGGACCATGCGCGACAACGCCAAGACCAAGCTAGCCCAGTATTTTTTTGGCATTATTTCTCTCGGCTGGCGCGGCTCGGTGAGGCACTGGATGCGCTATGAGACGGCCTCTCTGCTTTTGGCCGGTCTGGCGACCCCCCTGGTTTTGTCGGTGCATACCGTCATCAGCTTCGATTTCGCAGTCGCCATTCTGCCCGGTTGGCACACGACCATCTTCCCGCCCTATTTCGTCGCCGGCGCCATCTACTCCGGTTTCGCCATGGTGATCACCCTCGCCATTCCGATCCGATCGCTCTATCACCTCGAAGGTCTCATCACCATCCGCCACATCGACAACATGGGCAAGGTGATGCTGGCCACCGGCTGGATCGTCGCTTACGGCTATGGCACAGAAGTCTTCATGGCGTGGTACTCCGCCAGCCACTGGGAATTCTTCATGATGTGGAACCGCATGTTTGGACCCATGGGTTGGGCCTATTGGGTACTCATCACCTGTAACATCGCCCTTCCACAATTGTTGTGGCTGCGCAGCGTTCGCCTGAGTCCGGGCAAGATGTTCGTTATGTCTCTCATCGTCAATTCGGGCATGTGGTTCGAGCGTTTTGTCATCATCGTCACCAGTCTTTATCGGGACTTCCTGCCCTCTTCCTGGGGAACCTACAAGGCGACGCGGTGGGACTATGCCACCTTCATCGGCACCCTGGGCCTGTTCTCGGCACTCTTCTTTCTCTTCATCCGCTTCCTCCCCATGATTCCAATGTCGGAGATACGGATGCTGCTGCCTCAAGCCAAGGTAAGGCCGGAGCCGGAACCGCTGGAGGCGGGTGACTAATGCCTGTGCGCGAAGGAATCTACGGACTGCTGGCGGAGTTTGACACCGCCGGCGAACTGGTGGCGGCTGCCAAGACTGCTTATGACTCCGGATGGCGGCGGCTGGACTGTTACACTCCCTACCCTCTGGAAGAGGCGGCCGAAGCCATCGGCTTCCATCGCAACTATGTACCCCTTATTTGCCTGGTTGGCGGCTTGATGGGGCTGGCAGCTATGTTCCTGATGGAGACCTGGGTCGCGGTCTTCGCTTATCCGTTGAACATCGCGGGCAGGCCCTTGTTCTCCTGGCCCGCCTTCATCATCCCGGCTTATGAGTGGACTATTCTCTGGGCCGGCCTTTCTGCCGCTTTCGGCATGGTGGCCATGTGTGGTTTGCCCGCGCCCTATCACCCGCTTTTCAACGCTCCAAATTTCCGCACCGGGGCAACCACGGACAAATTCTTTCTTTGTTTGGAGGCGAACGATCCCAAGTTCGAGCTGGTGGAATCACGCAGCTTCCTCGAAAGCTTCGAGCCGGTTTCGGTCGTGGAGGTGGAGTATTAATCCAATGAAGCGAATCCGTTGTGCTCTCGCTTCGCGGCCCCTGGCCGTGGCCGTCGTTGCCCTCGCGTGCGCCGGCTGTCGTCAGGATATGCAAGATCAGCCCAAGTTTGTTCCCCAGCGCAGCACCACTTTTTTTAATGATGGCCGTTCAGTCCGGCCGCAAGTTGCGCACACGGTGGCTCGTGGACAGTTGGGCGAAGACACCTTTTTCTACACCGGCTTGATCGAGGGCAAGGAGGCTGACTTGATGCCCTTCCCGGTCTCCATGCAGGTGCTGGCCCGGGGCCAGGAGCGCTTCAACATCTATTGCACGCCTTGCCATTCGCGGGTCGGCAACGGCGCCGGAATGATCGTGCAGAGGGGCTATAAGCCTGCTGGTAACTTTCACAGTGCGCGCATACTCGCCGAACCGCTGGGCCACTACTTCTACGTCATGACCAACGGTTACGGAGCCATGCCCGATTACTCCGCCCAGCTCACCCCAGCGGACCGCTGGTCCGTGGCAGCGTATATCCGAGCGCTGCAAGTCAGCCAAAACGCCAGGGAATCCGAGGTCCCTTCGGGAGTCCAGGTACAGAATCTGAGTGACATCGCCCAGCAGGAGGGCTTGCCCGCCTCCTTTGCTCAGCCGTGGTCATTGCCCGAAACCGCGGTCTCCGCCCTACCGCCAGACGCCAGCCAGGGAACGCCGGGAATGGCGCCGGCCACGTCCGATAGCCCGGTGCCGGCGATGAGCCAGCCCGGCGGCGGCGCGGCCACCAACGGCAATACAGTAAAGCCGAAGGGCTTGAAACCGGTAACCAGGTAAAGATATGGCTCACGAACAACACGCACGTTCTCTACCCGCCGAGCTGAATGCTCCGCTGCTGCTCAATGCCTGGCGGCGCCGGGCCATGGTTGTTGGCGTCATATTTGCTGTTCTGTCGATCGTGCTTGCGGTACTGGCCGCAACCATCGATCACGACGGAATCAACCACCTGCTGCGCTCTTACTTGCTTGGCTACATTACTGCCTGGGGGTTCACAGTTGGCGGCCTGGCGTTGCTCATGGTGCAGTACCTGAGCGGCGGCAAGTGGGGCTTATTGATTCGCCGCCCGCTGGAGGCGATGTCGCGCTGCCTCCCCCTGGTTATCGTGATGTTTCTCCCCATCGGATTGTTCATGAAGAAGCTGTACCTTTGGGCGCAGTACAGCAACCCTGCGGAGGCTTTCCGCCAGCATTTGATCAGCCACGAGCAGGAGCACGCAATCGCTTACAAGCATCCCATGCTCAATGTTCCTGCGGTGTGGATTCAGTCCGCGGTCTTGTTTGCGATTTGGTTTGTCTTCATGCATTTCCTTAACAAGTGGGGGCTGCAGCGCGATGCCGACCCACATCCAAACGTCCGCTTTTGGCAGGTCAGGCTGGAGAACCTTAGCGGCTTCGGGGTCGTGGTCTATTCCATCACGATGTCGTTGGGTGCGCTCTATTGGGTCATGTCACTCGATCCAACCTGGTACTCGTCGGTCTACGGGCTCATGTTCCTGGTTGGCCAGGGCTACGGGGTCCTGGCGCTTTCCATCATCACCGTGCTTCGGCTTTCGAAAGTGGAGCCGATTCATACCGTGCTCCGTAAGACCGAGCAGCATGACCTGGGCAAACTGGCCTTTGCCTTCGTCATGCTGAATATCTATCTGGCTTTCTCCCAGTTCCTCATCATCTGGTCGGGAAACCTGCCGGAAGAGATTCCCTGGTATCTCGACCGCATTCGCGGCGGCTGGGGCTGGATTGGTTCGCTGGATTTCGTGTTTCACTGGTTTATCCCCTTCACCTTGCTGCTTTCGCGCGACCTTAAGCGCGACAAAGAGCGACTGATCCTGGTGTGCAAGATCATGATCTTTGCCCGGTGCTGGGATATGTTCTGGCTGATTGAACCGAACTTTGCCGATGCCCGGCGCAACCTGCATTTCAGCTTTGGGATTCTGGAATACATGACCGTGCCCGTGGTCGTGCTTTCGCTGTGGATGTGGTTCTACTTCGGCCAGCTCGAGAAGCGGCCGTTGATCCAGACCAACGATCCCCACCTGGAAGAAATATTGGAGGCCGAGCATGCCCACGCATGATCCTCATGATCCGCACGATCCGATGGAGCCGCACCAAACCGAAAGTGAATCCGCCGGCTATGAAGTCACGGACGTTAACGTCAATGGCATCGTAGTTTTTCTGGCATCGCTGATCGCGTTTGTCGGTGTCTTCTTCATTTTCTGTTTCGGCATGGGCAAGGTCATCAACACCGCCATCGTGAAGAGCGATGGGCCGCCTAACAAATGGAACCAGATCGGCTCTGTGCCCAGTGGTAAGCGTCAGGATCTAACATCGAACGCGGTGATGGAACAGCAGCAGTTGAATCAAATGGTGCAGCGCTTCCCAACGCCTCGCCTGCAGATCGACGACGGCGACCAGGACATTGCGGAAATGCATGCGCGGGAAGATCTGTTGCTCGACCACTACAGCTGGATTGATCGCTCGAGCGGTAAGGTGCGCATTCCCATCGCCCGCGCGATGGAGATCATTGCTAAGGGCGGTCTCCCGGTAGCTCCGGAGGAGCAAACCGAGCCATTGATGGCGGGTGACAGGGCCCCGGTGGTGAGTGCGCCGCTTACCGATGGCTTCGCCCGTACGGGCTACGAGCAGCAATATCTGGAGACCCTGGAGCAGCAGCGGATGCGAGGGGAAAAGCCAGGCGAACAGGCAGCTCTGGGGGCGAGTCGGTAAACAATGTGTGGAAATTGCAGGTCCCTCCACGGCGCGCCGGGACAGGTCCGCTTCGCTACGCTCGAGTCAGGATGACCATTCATCGGGAGCGTGGAAAGTGGTTTCTATAACAGAGTTGTCATCTCGGGCAATTGAATTGCCTTGCGGCAAGTTGAGAGAGGGATGAACGGGGAAAGAGATAGTGATTTTGTTGGCTTTATTTTTTGTTCATTAGGAGCAGATGACTTGCCGGCGGCAAGTTGAGAGAGGAATGAACGGGAGCTCATGCTTTTCAAACCGCAGCGCTCATGCTTTGTATCAGGGCACGACTTTAGTCGGGCCGAAAACAGCCTGCGAATTGTTGGGCTTTAGCCCTGTTCCAATGCCGGAGCGGATTTTGTTCATTAGGACCGGGGCGTACCCGGATTTCCTGCCATGCGCCCGGCAGCGATAACATGAAGGTAGAGGCATGCAGATGAGAGGCACAATCCGGTCGGCGTTGGCGGCGGCGATGTTGTTGGCCGCGGCAGCCCCCGGGCTGGCCCAGGTGGCGCCCTACGGCGAAAAGACCATGGGCGACCCAGCCCAGGACCACCTGCCCAATATTCTGACCACGGTCAAGATCGACCAGCGGCTGGGCCAGCAGCTACCCCTCGATGCATCATTTCGCGACGAGACAGGCAAGGCAGTCAAGCTCGGAGACTACTTCGGCAAGAAACCCGTGATCCTTTCCCTGGTCTATTACCAGTGCCAGATATTGTGCATGGAAGATTTGAATGGACTAGTGAGTGCGCTGGAGATGGTGAATTTGACCCCGGGGAAAGACTTCCAGATCGTCATCGTAAGTATCGATCCAGCCGAAACGCCGGCAATTGCGGCAGCCAAAAAGGCCCTCTACGTGAAGCGCTACGGCCGGATGGACACGGCAGCCGGCTGGCACTTCCTGACCGGCGAACAACCCGCAATCAAGGCCCTTGCACAGGCCGTCGGTTTCGGCTATGTACGCCTCCCGAGTCCTGCCGGCAAACCTCCGCTGTTCGCTCATGCCAGCTCGATTGAAGTGGTCACGCCGGAGGGCCGCATGGCGCAGTACTACCTGGGAGTCGAGTATTCACCCAAGGATCTGCAACTGGGATTGGTGGAAGCCTCACACAACACGATCGGCACCCCGGTCGATAACATTCTGACCTACTGCTATCGGTATGATCCGAAGCTAAACCGGCACAGCCTGGTCATCGCCCGGATCGTGCAAGCAGGCTGCCTGCTGACTGTTTTGTGCCTGGGGAGCTTCATGCTGGTAAGTTTCCGGCGCGATTTCAAGGGTAAAGGGTAACGATGCATATAAGTCCAGTGCTGTGGCAGTTTCTCGTACATTGGCTGACGAACTCTGCCCTCTTTCCGCCGGAGGCTTCGGCGATTTCGCCCTACATGGACGCTTTCTACTTCTTTCTGATAGGGATCTCGGCGGTGGGGATGATCGCGGTCATCATCCTGGTTTTCGGCTTCTCCATCCTGTATCGCAAGGAGAAGAATCCCGTCGCCACGCAGATCGAAGGATCGACCCTGCTCGAGGCCACCTGGACCATTATTCCGTTGGCTTTGTTCATGATCTGTTTTGTCTGGGGAGCGCTGCTCTATTTCCGCATCTACGACCCACCCACCAACGCAATGAACATCTACATCGTGGGCAAGCAGTGGATGTGGAAGGCCGAGCATCCAGGCGGGCAACACGAAATCGATTCGCTGCATGTCCCCATCAACCGGCAAGTGCAGTTGACCATGATCTCGCAGGACGTATTCCATAGCTTTTCTATTCCCGCATTTCGGATTAAGCGCGAAGTCATTCCTGGCCGGTATTCCACGGTGTGGTTTGAAGCCACGGCTACCGGAACCTATCATCTGTTTTGCACCCAATACTGCGGTACCAATCATTCCGCGATGATTGGAGAAGTCGTCGCCATGACTCCCGACGATTACCAGAAATGGGCTTCGGGCAGCACCAGCGGAGCATCGCTGGCGCAAAACGGAGAACGTCTTTTCGCCAGCTTGGGCTGCAATTCCTGTCACTCGGGCGCGCCTACCGCGCGGGGTCCCAACCTGGCTCAGGTTTATGGTTCCAGGCTGCAGATGACGGATGGATCGTATGTCACGGCCAATGATGCTTTTCTTCGCGAGGCGATTCTCAACCCCTCTACCCGCGTGACCCTGGGTTATGCACCCATCATGCCTACCTATCAAGGGCAGGTCAGCGAAGAAGGTCTCATCGACCTGGTGGAATACATCAAGAACCTGAATTCGAACTATCGTATCCAGCAGACGTTGACTGCGAGTCAACTCTCCCCTGGGCAAGCAGGCGCGACCAGTTCTGGCCCCAGCTCGCCCGCAACGAACGGACCCCCAAAGGGGGGTAGGACGGCACCTGGTGTGCCGGGGACGGTGAACCAATGAGCACCATTGTCAGGCTTCCAAACCAGGAAGAGGCACGGCTGCCGAAGCTGAGCTATCTCAACAGCGAGTATGGGCTTAAGAGCTGGCTGCTCACCGGCGACCATAAGCGCATCGCCATGCTGTACCTCATTTCAATCACCATCTTCTTCTTCATCGGAGGAGCCTTTGCCGGGCTGATTCGTCTGGAGCTGCTGACTCCCCTGCCTGATCTGGTTTCCTCCGATACTTACAACAAGCTCTTTACCATGCACGGCGTGATCATGGTCTTCCTCTTCCTTGTGCCGTCGGTTCCGGCAACCGTTGGGAATTTTGTCATTCCCATCATGGTCGGCGCTAAGGACCTCGCTTTTCCCAAGATCAACCTGCTGAGTTGGTATCTCTATGTTGCCGGCGCCTGCTTTTTGCTCTACGCGTTGTTTAACGGTGGTGTCGACACCGGCTGGACCTTTACCACCCCTCTAAGCACCCACTATCTCAATACCCACGTGATCACGGCTGCGATGGGTGTCTTCATCGCAGGGTTCAGCTCCATCTTCACCGGCCTGAATTTCATTGTGACCATCCATCGCATGCGGTGCCCGGGCATGACCTGGTTTCGGCTGCCGTTGTTCTGCTGGTCGCACTACGCCGCCTCGCTATTGATGGTTCTGGGGACGCCGGTTCTCGCAATCACCCTGGTTCTGGTCATGCTCGAGCGGGCTGTCGGCATCGGCGTCTTCGATCCCACCAAGGGTGGTGATCCGCTGCTCTTCCAGCACCTCTTCTGGTTTTATTCTCATCCCGCCGTGTACATCATGATTCTGCCCGGCATGGGGGTGATCTCCGAGGTGATCAGCACGTTCTCCCGCAAGCGGGTATTCGGCTATACCGCAGTGGCCTTCTCCTCGGTCGCGATCGCTGTCTTTGGTTTCTTTGTCTGGGCCCATCACATGTTCATCATGGGCGTCTCTAATTATTCGGCGCTGGTATTTTCGTTGCTTACCATGCTGGTCGCCGTGCCTTCCGCGATCAAAATCTTCAACTGGGCGGCGACTCTCTATAAGGGATCCATCACTTTTGAGACACCGATGCTGTATGCCTTCGGCTTCATGGGCCTGTTCACCATTGGCGGCCTCACCGGCGTTTTTCTGGGTTCTCTGGGCATGGACATCCACCTCACCGAGACTTACTTCATCGTCGCCCATTTCCATTTTGTGATGGTTGGTGGCATGTTGATGGCTTACCTGTCGGGAGTCCATTTCTGGTGGCCGAAGATCACCGGTAGAATGTATCCCGAATCCATGTCGCAGTTGGCTGCAGTAACCACCTTCATCGGGTTCATCCTGACCTTCTTCCCTCAATTCGTCGTCGGCTATCTGGGTATGCCGCGCCGGTATCATGCCTACCCGCCGGAGTTCCAGGTCTTGAATGTCCTTTCGACGGCGGGTGCCTCAGTTCTGGGTATTGGCTATCTGCTCCCTATGCTCTATATGCCCTGGTCGCTCAAGTACGGTAAGATCGCGGGCAGCAACCCATGGCAGGCCACAGGCCTGGAGTGGCAGATCCAATCCCCGCCCTTGACGGAGAACTTTGTCGATATACCGATCATGGATCACGAAGCGTACGACTACGACTGGTTGGCTCACAAGACCGAACACGAGGTAACGACTGTTGGATAGCCAAGCGATCGCCCCCGGGCACGCGGAACCCCACGAAGGGCACGAAGAGCATCCTGCTTACCTGCGCCACCATTTCGTCACGGTGGATCAGCAGCGGGAGACAGCCAGCTTCGGCATGTGGCTCTTTCTGCTAACTGAAATCATGTTCTTCGGCGGCCTGTTCATGGCCTATCTGCTGTATCGCAATTGGTATTACGAGGCCTTTGTGGCCGGCAGCAACACGCTCAGCATCGGCCTCGGAACCACCAATACGGCGGTTCTGATCCTGTCCAGCTTCACCATGGCGATGGGCGTGTATTCGGCGGAGACGCGCAATCGTAAGGGGTTGATCACTTCGCTGAGCTGTACGATTTTCTTGGGCTTGGTCTTTCTTGGCATCAAGAGCGTCGAGTATCACGACAAGTACGTCGAGCACCATATTCCGGGGGCAAGCTTCAGTGTGGAAGACTTTGTTCATCCATCCGACAAGCGGGACGTTCCGCTGGCGCCGGATATGGCGCAACACGCGCAGCTCTTTTTCTTTCTCTACTTTGCCATGACTGGGATGCATGCCCTGCATATGGTCATCGGAGTAAGCATTCTGTTTATTTTGCTCTACCAGGCCTCGCACGGCGCTTACACCAACGGGCATTCCTCCACCATCGATAATTTCGGACTGTATTGGCATTTTGTCGATATTGTCTGGATCTTTCTTTTCCCGCTGCTGTATCTCATCAGCCGCCATCCTTTGAAATAAAGGACAGTTAGTCATGTCTGAGCCTACTAAGCACGAACATCACGTCGTTGGACCCAAGACCTACGGGCTCATCCTGCTGGCGCTGTTGGTACTCACTGCCACTACGACCGGTGCGGCGTTTATCAACATGGGTGTGTTCAGTCCCATCGTGGCGCTGGGGATTGCCTGCATCAAGGCGGTGCTGGTCATTCTTTTTTTCATGCATATCCGATACAGCTCAAAGGTGATGATGCTCACCGTGGGTGCGGGCTTTTTCACTTTTCTGGTGCTGATCACGATGACCCTGTCCGACTACATCAGCCGCAACTGGGGTCTCTGGTAAGCTCCTATCCGGCCACGAAGGTTGGGGGCCCCACATCTCTTTTGGAACCTGTCCCCGCCGCGACTGACGGGTGCCCCACATCTCGCTGGTTTTTCGCGAG
>CAVQWB010000053.1:0-23970 GCA_963717225.1 uncultured Acidobacteriaceae bacterium
ACAACAACCTTGGCCGTGTTCCTGGGGAATGGCGATGGGACTCTCCAGGCCCCAATCTCTACGGCTATTCCGAGTAACGGAGCCATCGCGGCGGCGGATTTGAATGGTGACGGCAAGGCAGATATAGCCACGGTCTACGCCAATTGTACCAAGGGCGCCTGCCTCCCGGGCTATGCAGCCGTTCTCATTAGCAACGGTGACGGTACGTTTCAGCCTCCGGTACCATACGCCACCGGCTTGCAGCCTGGATCCCTGGTGATTGGCGATTTTAATGGCGACAGGAAACCCGATCTGGCCACTACCAATTCCGCCTCAAATAACATTTCCATCCTCCTCAACAATGGCGACGGAACCTTTCCAACCCATGTGGAGTATCCTACCGGGCCTACGCCTGGAAACATCCTCTCGGGCGATTTCAACGGGGATGGCAAGCTGGACCTTGTCGTTATAGCAGGAACCGAAATTTCCCGTGCTTTTAGGCAACGGGGATGGAACCTTCCAGCCACCTTTGAACTATGCCGTAAGCGAAGCCGCCTCCCTTGCCGCGGGTGACTTTAACAGCGATGGCAAGCTGGATCTGGCGGTGACAACGCAACAGGATTCCCAGCCCTTGGTGGTTCTTCTGGGGAATGGCGACGGCACATTTAAGAACCGCGCCCCCTTCTGGGAGCGCCAGCGGATATCCTGCGGTCGGCGACTTCAATGCAGAACGTAAACCAGACCCCATCATGGATGCCGCAGCGATTTTGTTGGGCAACGGGGACGGGACCTTCGGTCAACCGTTTATCGTTTCCCTTGGATCCGGGATCGCCGCCGTTGTGGATATTAACCACGACGGAGTACCGGACGTGGTTGGAGGAACGGGATACAACACAGCGGCAGGAGAAATCGGAGTACTATTGAGCACCGCCTTTATGGCCGTCGCACCCGCGTCGCTCAATTTCGGAGCGCAAGGCGTGGAACGATGAGCGCGCCGCAAACCATCACCATCAGCAACCCGGCCAGTGTCAGTTTCAATATTACCAATATTGCGGCCAGCGGCACTTTCAGTCAGACGAACGACTGCGAAGCCAGCCTCGCGGCTGGAGCCCATTGCGCGATTACGGTGACCTTCTCGCCCAATGGCACCGGATTGGAGTCGGGTACCATTCTGCTCAGTGACAGTACCAAAACCAGCCCCGCTACCATTCCTCTCAGTGGAAGCGGGGTCAATGGACCGGCACTGACAGCCGATCCTCATCACGGGCGATCTTCCCATCGCAAGCTGTGGGCACCAGCAGCACTCCCACGCCGATCATGCTGGTCAACAGCGGAAACTCCGGGTTGAATATCAGCGGGATCAGCGTTACGGGTACGGATAGCGCAGACTTTACCCAGACCAATCATTGCGGAGCATCGTTGGCCGCCGGGGGGAGTTGCACCATCAACGTAACGTTCACCCCGACGATGGGCGGATCGAGAACGGCCAGCCTCTCGATCAGCGGAACGGAGCCGGGCAGTCCGCTATCCGTGGAACTGGCGGGCACGGCCATCGGACCCTCTGCTAACCTCAGCCCCACCACGCTAACGTTCGCCTCGCAGGTTGTGGGCACCACCAGCACGGCGCAGACAGCGACCCTGACCAATAGTGGGAACGCCCCGCTCAACATAGCCGGCATCTCAGCCTCGGGTGCATTCACGCAAACGAACACGTGCGGGACGTCCTTGGCCATTGGGAGCAGTTGTCAGATTTCGGTTACGTTTGTGCCTTCCGCGGCGGGGAAGGCGAGCGGCACCATCACGGTCGCGCAGAGCGGCGGGGCAGTCCGCAGACCATTGCGCTCTCCGGTGTCGGCGTGGCGGCTGCGGATTTTACCGTCGGATTAGCTTCCGGATCGCAAGCTTCGCAAGCAATCGCGGCGGGGACAGGACGCGCAATTCAGTATTGCTGTCGCGCCTGCAGGAAGCTTCACCGGAGCCGTGAACCTTAGCTGCAGCATCACGCCGTCCGCATCCCCGGCGCCGAGCTGCAATTTATCCGGCACTACCGTGCAGCTCAGCGGCGCATCACAGACGGTGACCGTTACCATCTCTACCACTGCCTCTACCACTGCCTCTCGCTCCGGGCTCCCCTTTGGCGGAGCCCCGGTGGCTTGGGCGGCGGTCTTGCTGGGTACGCTGCTCCCGTGGAGGCGGAGAGGGCGCTGCTTATGGCGATCACAGTGATCGCATACGCAGGCTTGTCCGTTATCGGTTGCGGTGGCGGGGGATCGTCTTCCTCTGCACACACAACGACTACGCCAGGAACCACCGCCGGAACCTATACAGCGACCATTACCGCGGTCTCCGGCAGCTTGAGTCACAACACAAGCATGACCGTGGTTGTGCAATAGCGGTTGCCCCCCAAAACGGGTTCCTGGGCCGCAGTGCCAAAAAACCCGGTGACTGGTCGGACATCGAAGGAGCAGAACCCAGGTATGAAAAAGGCAGACCCTCAAGAAAGCATTCGAGAAGTTGGGCCCGCGCACGTTGCAGACGTTGGCGCTTGTGGCCGAAGTCGTACATGGTGCACCAATCCGGTTTTCGGATCCAGCGCGCTTTTTGTTCGCTTTCGGCGTGAAGGATCGTCACCCTTTCCCGGTTCCGCTGAAGACATACGAGTCGCTGGCGGTCCTGCGACGCTCACTCGATGCGCCCAAGCTGGGCGATACCGAGAAGAACGAGTCTTAGGACGACTCAGCTTTCGTTGTTTGTCCCTTCAGCCTTCGGGAACTCCGGCCTTACGAAAGACAGCAAGTGAGCTATTGAGGCCGGCTTTCGCGGCTGCTTCCGGCGTCATGTCTTTCGTTCGCCCGAAGACTTCTACGCTGAGCGCATCGTTGTAGTGGATGCTTTGGAGCGCCTGCAAGAAGCCGGTCAAGTTGATGACACCTTCGCCGGGCAGCAGACGCTGATTATCGTGGATCTGCTCTGGCGGCAAGTTCGGCGAGTCATTGAAATGGACGTGCACGATGCGATCGCGGCCGGCGGCAAGGATGTCCTCTGTGGTGGCTCCTGCGTGATGCCAGTGCCAGGAATCGAGCAGCAGTCCGACGTTGGGACCACATTCCTTGGCGAACGCGAGCATATCGTTCATGCGCCAAATGAATTCGTATTTGTGCGCTTTGCGCAGTTCGAGCGGACCTAGAAACTCGAGGCCAAGGCGGACGTTGGAGCGCGCCAAAATGTGGGCACTTTCTGTAAACCGCTGCTTATAGGTTTGGCGCAGTTCGTCTTTTGGTGTATCGCTCGACGGCATGATGTACGTGATCATTCTTGGACAATGAATAGCAGCAGCGAACTGGGCGGCTGCGTCGAGTTGGGTGAGCGAGGCATGGAAGGTTGCGTCGTCTTTCCGAAATTCGACCGGAAATTCGATGACGGCTGGCCTGACCTTAAGGCCGGCAAGTAGGTCGTTGGTTGCCCTGACACCGGCTTGCATGGCCGGGCGCAGCATGATGTCTGTGCCGGGAAAGCCAATTTGCGCGGCCAGGCGCGCGAAGTCCGGCCAGTGAACACGACCCTGCAACAGGACGCTGTTCAAGGAGAGGAACATGTTGCGGTCTTCGGAGGACGCTCGGGCGAGCGGGGCGAAAGCTCTGGCGAGCGGGGCTGCGACGAGCAGCTTACCAAGTGATCGTCTGGATATCAAATAAGGCACGCGCAATCGATCATACCCGAGTAGCATAAAGTTGAGGAGCGGAAGACATGAACAGACGAGAGATGTTGACCACCACGGGTGCCGCGACGCTTGGGGCGCTTGTCATGCCGAAGCTGATGAGGGCCGAGGCTCCAGCAAGCCAGGTTGCGATCGTGCGTTGCCGCGATTACGCGCAGTATGGGAAGCAACTCTCGAGCGCGTTCGATCAGATCGGCGGCATCGAGAAGTTGGTGCGCGGCAAGACCGTTGCGCTCAAGCTGAATCTCACGGGGAATCCGAAGAACTGGCCGCTGACGCCCGAGCTTCCTTATCGGACGAATGCGCAGACGGTGGCGGCGACCGTGCATCTGTTTGCCAGGGCGGGTGCGCGGCGCGTTCGCTTGATTGAAAGCTTCTTCCCAGCCGATCAGGATCTCTCCCTATGGGCACGCTACGGCCTGGACGTAAACGCGATTAACAACATGGGCGTGCCGGTGGTTTGGGAAAACGTGCAGAACTTGGGCAACTACAAGCAATATGTGCGCACAAAGGTGCCCTGGGGCGGGTACGCCTATCCGGCATACCACCTGAACCCGGCGTTCTATCAGTGCGACGTATACGCTTCGATGGCGAAGCTGAAGAACCATTGGATTGCAGGCGTGACCATGACGATGAAGAACAACTTCGGCAACACGCCCTGCTCGCTCTATGGCGGGGACTGCGGCCCCAGCGGGAACGAGCGGCCGACGAAAGAGCGCGGACCTGTGCTGCACGACGGAAAGACGCCTGCGCCCTCTGGAGTCGATGCCGAGTTGCATCCTGATTCGCCGCGCGATCCGGGCTATCGCGTTCCCCGCATTCTGGTGGATCAGAACGGTATTCGGCCAATTGATATCGCGATTGTGGATGGCGTCGAGACAGTGCGGGGAGGCGAAGGTCCGTGGCTTCCTGGCCTGGAAAAGATGACACCGGGCGTGATCATTGCCGGCCGCAACGCCGTCAACGTAGACGCTGTCGGGATGGCCGTGATGGGCTACGATCCGTATGCGGAGCGCGGCACTTCTCCGTTCATCCGAGGCGACAACTCGCTGCGTCTCGCAGAAGAAGCCGGGATCGGAACACGGAACCTGAAGCGTATCGAAGTAGTCGGACTTTCAATTAAGGACGCTCATATCAATTTCGGCCCCGGCGCGGTTGGTAAGAAGCTGAGCGAATTGAACTCGTAGATCACACCCGGTGAAGCGGGTTGGGAGCGCCTGCTTACGCGCACGCGTCGGTGAGTGAAACGCGTCCATTGAGGGCGTAGCTCCAACCGCCTGACGGCGAACCGTTCAGGATCAAAATCGAAATTACGAAGAATCAGCCAAATCATTTTTTTCACATCTTCCAGACGGACTTGGCACTTTGGGAAAACAGAACCACGCTAAAGTTTCAGAGCTGGTTCGCTTTCGTGAAGGTGCCAGCTTCATCTGTCGACTAAACTCCCACTAAACTCCGGTGGGTTAGCCTGAATGCCCCCTCAGAGAGGGGGCATTCAGATGTGGGTGGTGTCTTAGAAGTCCATCTTGAGGCTGAGCTGCAGGATGCGCGGAGGATTCGCAGCGAGGATGATTCCGAAGGTGCTGGAGCTGCTAAGAGCCGTGCCGGGGTTGGTGACGCCGGTGCCGGCGCTGTTGATGGCGCCGCCCGGGTTGGCGTAATTGGTGTGGTTGAAGCAATTGAAGCACTCCGCACGGGCCTCGAGCTGCAAAGCCTCATGCAAAGGGATGAATTTGCTGAGAGCCGTGTCCACGTTGGTGTAGTGCGGCCCGTAGAACTCAAAGGGCCGGGTGGAGCCAAAGGTTCCAGACTTTGTCGTGAAGGAAGCCTTGTTCAGCCATGTGGTGATGGGAGCGTGTTGGGCCCGGGGATTCCCGACCAGGGTAGCCCGGTCCTGGCCTACGCCGGTCAGGGAGACGTCTGTGCCGGCAGTTGTAGTAAAGGGAACGCCGGTCGTCGCGGTGACGATGGGCGCAAGCTGCCAGCCGCTCAGCAGGAGCTGGCGTGTGTAGGTTCCGTTTGCAGAGCTGCGGATGATGGCCGAAGTCACGAAGTTTTGACGCAGGTCAGAGCCGCAGTTGCTGTAATCGGCGTTGGGGTGAGCGGGATCCTGAAATTGGTCTCCGGCATTGTCTCCGTTTTCGGCAGGACCGGAGAGGCAGTGCGCATAGGTGTAGTTGCTGAGCAGCGTGAAGTATTGGGAGAAGCGATGCTGCACCGTCACCAGGAGGCCGTTAAAGTTCGATCCCATCCCGGTATAAGCCTGGGTGACCTGGGTGAAATAGGCCCCCTGGGCGGCATTGATGCCGCTCAGCACGCGGCGGGCGTTGGTGTTTGTGGTCGTGGAGCAGGCTGTGTTAGCCGCAGGCACCGGCGAGAGCGTTCCGCAGGACCCGGGGGCGCCGGTCGAGGTTCCGGGGTAGTAGACGGCCGGGTTCTGCTCGTTACCGTAGGAGTTATGCAGGACCCGCGTGCCGAGATACGTAGCGGTGAGCGCCCAGTCGTTAAGAAACTGCTTTTGTACGCTCAGGTTCCAGTTCTGCGAGTAAGCCTGCTGCAGGTTCGGGGGCAGCACGAAGAAGGTTCCAGAGGTCGGGAAAAACGCGTTGGTCGCTGTTGGCGGAAAGGGCTTGGGGTAAGGATTGCCGCCAGGATAGCCTGCGTACGGAGTCGTGAGGTTACCGGGAGGAGGCGTCAAAGTAACAGAATCGCCCCACGGCGGCATGGATGCGTAGCGGGAATTGTAGTAGAGCGGCGGTTCCTGGAAACCAAGACTGTAGGACGCGCGAATACTTTCTTTTCCCTGGCCGCGCGGATCGAACACGATGCCGAAGCGGGGTTCAAGCCGGTTCCATTTGCCATGGTAGTAGCCGTGCGGAACGCCCGGGTCGCCATAGAAGTACACTCCAGGGGGAGCTGTAGGATATACCACGGATCTGGTCCCAGCGGTAAAGCCCGCCAGCGAGAACTGGGCGCCGCGGCCCGTCGTTTCAATCGCCGGCAGCCCGGTAGCCCAACGCAGACCTGCGTTCACCGTCAACCGCGGGCTGAACTGAATGCTGTCCTCAAAATATAGAGCGCCATAGTTCTTGCGGAAGTCAACGCCGCTGTTGTTGCCCTGGTAGAGCGATTGAATCCGCCCGAGCATGAAGTCGACCAAACCGTCGCCAGTGTATTGCCCAGTGAAGTTGAACTGGCCGTTCGCGTTGTTGACGCCGTCAGAAACCAGCGTGTTGCGCAGGTAATTCCCGCCGAACGAAAAGTGATGCATACCCTTGGTCCAGAACATGTCTTCGAGCACGTTGTAACCGTTAGTGCTGTTCAGCAGGCCTTCGCAAGTGCCGCAAGCCACGGTGAACGCGTTCGAGATGTTCATGTAGAGGTAATTCTTGATGGGCGCGTAGGTTTGGATGCCAAGCGTGTTGGGGTTGATGACGTCAGGAGCGATGTTGCGGATGACGATGTTTCTCGTCCACCCCAAGTGAAACGAGCTGACGAGACTCGAAGTGAGGGTGTAGGTGTGGCCCAGAGTGAAGGATTGGACCCGGTCATCGAGTACCTGATTCTGCGTATTTAACAAATTGTTGGCGAAGATACCTGGCTGCGTGAAATGCGTGAGGTAGTAGCGGCCGAAAACGGTCTGCTTGGCGGTCGCAGTCCAATCGATGCGGGCAATGTATTGATCTTCATTCTGCGGCAGCGGAAGGCCGTACACCAGTTTGCCGCTGGGGTTGGTCGCCAATGGGATGTACTTGAAGAGCGCGAGCGCCGAAGGGTTGAACTGTGACGTCGGAATCTGGTTAAGTGGGTAGGGCGCGCCGGTTGTAGGGTCCTTCAACTGTTTGGTGGTATAAGAGCTGAAGTCACCGTTGAACATGGCCGCAGTGGGAACAAAACTGGTGAATGCGTTGGTTTCCTGCCGGGTGCGCGTGCCCTGATAGCCACCGAAGAAGAACAACTTGTCTTTGCGGATCGGTCCACCGAGAACCCCGCCGTACTGGTTGCGCTTAAGCGTGTCCTGCTTGGTGGAGAAGTGGTTCCGCGCATTCATGTCGCCGTTGCGGAAGAACTCGAAGAGTGTTCCGTGGAAGGAGTTGCTGCCTGCACGAGTCACGATGTTCACGACGGCGCCGGGATGAATGCCGTACTGCGGCGACAAACCTGAAGTCTGCACGCTGAATTCCTGAATGGCGTCAGGGAACGGAAAGGGCAGATTGACGTTGGTGAACGCGTCGTTGTTGTCCGCGGCGTCCATCAGGTAGTTGATGTTGGTGGCCTGGGCGCCGGCAACCGAGAGGGTTACGGCACTGGGATAGTTTTTGCTTGAGGCCAGGTCGGTTGCAGGCGCATTGGCCGTTCCCGGAGTCAGCAGGATCAACTGCGTGGCCTGACGGCCATTTAACGGCAGATCGACCGTGCGCTGCCGGTCGACGACCTGAGATATCGATTGATCTTCGGTTTGCACCATCGAGGCGGCGGCTTGTACCTGAACCGTTTGAGAGACACCGCCGACTTGCAATTTCACGTCAACGCGCAGCTCGTTGCCTACCTGGATCACGATTCCAGATTGGTCGTAGGGGCTGAAGCCAGTCGCTGTCACCTTGATGGTATAGGGTCCTACCGGCAGGCTGGGCAAATTGTAACCACCGTCAGCGCCGCTGGTAACGATGCGGTGGAGTCCGGACTCCGTCTGCACGGCTTCTACCGTCGCCCCGGAGACCGCAGATCCTGTCTCATCGGTGACAGTACCCTGAATTTGGCCACCACCGATGGCTTGGGCATGGAGCGTTCCTGACGCCAGTGACAGGAACAAACTGAACAGAAAGACGGCTTTCCATTGAGCTCTTATCTTTCCGTCCCGAACAAAATTGGCGAACGATTGCATGAGAGGCCTCCCAACGTCCTGAAAACGGACCCACCATGTGTATCAAATGCGCTAAACGCTAGGCAATCCCGGCAATACGGGAGATGGAAAATGGCCGTAACTTGTCCCGGGCTGCGGGACGCTCACTGCGTCCGGGCCGCCAACGGCGCGCTCCAGCACCGGCCAGCGGCCGGCTTAACGCCGGGCAGCGTTCTTTTGATTACACAAATATTGGTATTTCTCAGTGCGGCGCGGACCGACCAGAGGCTGGCGTGATGTGCTCTGCTTTTCCAGCTTGATAGGTACGCGCGTAGATCGAAACTCTTTGCCCAGGTGCGGGTTCAAACAAGGGGTAGGGAAGTGGTAAGTCGCGATGAAATCAATTGAGAAATAGCGCTTCAATTGCGGCCTTCACATATGAGC
This sequence comes from uncultured Acidobacteriaceae bacterium, assembly GCA_963717225.1. Classification (GTDB taxonomy): domain Bacteria; phylum Acidobacteriota; class Terriglobia; order Terriglobales; family Acidobacteriaceae; genus PALSA-350. Next base: position 8,985 of record CAVQWB010000053.1, read on the forward strand.
GCCAGGCCAGCACCCTTAACTATTTCAATGTGTAACTCAAAATTCACTATCAAGCCCGAGGTCCGAGTCACGCCAAAGGCGCGACTCCGCCGGCAAAGGTCACGTCCCTTGAGTGGCGGCCCGCTGTTGCTTGGGCAAAGAAAACATAGGAGAACAAGCAAATGAAACGTGCAAATCGTAGGTTTATTCCCTTACTGGCCTTGGTCCTGGGAGCGTCCGTTTCGGCGTTACCGTATGCGGTTGCGGCGGCGCAGCCTGCCCAGAACGACACTAACTTGCAGGCCGAGGTCATTAACAAAGCGTTGAACAAGCCGAACCTGAACGGCGTTAGGGCTACCACTCATGACGGAGTCGTTACCTTGACCGGAACCGTACCACTATTCGACCTGAAGCAGGAGGCGGACAAGCGCACCCATAAAATCAAGGGTGTGCAAGCCGTGTCAAACGAGATCCAGGTTGCGGGTTCAAATCTCCCCGATTCCGTGGTCGAGGCAAAGCTCGTCAAAGCCATTTCCTATGACCGCATCGGATACGGCACGACGCCGTTCAACGCGATTTCCGTTCAGGTGCAGGATGGAACCGCAACGCTGTCGGGTCATGCCTACGGGCCTGTCGACGCAGCCTCCGCCATCGCGCTGGCAGCCAACACGCCGGGTGTGAAAAATGTCGTCAACCAGGTCCGAGTCGATCCGCTTTCGCCGATGGATGACCGCTCGCGTATGCAGCTATTTCGGACCATTTACGGATTTCCGACGCTCAGCAAATACGCCATGGACCCGGCAAAGCCCATCCGCATCTCGGTGCAAAACGGCAACGTGACACTCTACGGGGTGGTCGACAGTCAGATGGACAAGAATGTCGCTGGTATACGCGCCAATTCCGTACCTGGAATATTCAAAGTGACCAACGACCTAAAGATCGCAGGCGGCTCGGAAAAGAATTAGTGCACTCATCTTCCATTACGAAGCTTCCACTGCAGGTGCGGTGCGAATCGCACCTGCTTTTCTCGGTTGCTCTCCGCGTCCTAAGGCCTTGACCCATAAAGCGCAAATTGAGAAATGAGGTAACCACGCCACCCGGCATGGAGTGATCTAGCACATAGCCACGCTGCCATTTGAAGGCAGGAAGGTCCTGTTCCTGGAGATGAACTCTAAATCCGACGGTTGCAACTCCTGGCAGGCTGCGGAAAAACTCATCTATTTGAAGGGTACGGCCTTTATGCCGTACATAACTACTTTGAACTGAATGCGGCTTTAGCCGCTGAGGGTACAATTTTGAAGGGTTTGGCCTGGGCGGCCGAGAGTCAGACTTGTCCAAATTAGCTTTTTCGCTCGGCCGATTTGGACGCACTTGCTGAAAACAAACCAGCGATCAGATTGTATCGGCTGGGTGTAGGCTTTAGTGCTTTGTATCAGTCATCCACCGGCGTTGCCGACCCGCGAGGGATGAAACGAGGGTTGAGCAGGTTTAAAGTTAGGGAGCGTGGTGGGTACAGAGGTCGGTTATTCCCTGGTGTGAACGAGCCCGTGTATCAGTCGGACCCGGAAGCCTTAAGCACCCCGGATTGTCGCCAAGGGCAGATCAACCGCTCCTGAGCACGCTTGTTAGATTCTTTGGATAGGGTTTCCACACCCACGGCGCAGAAGGAGGAAGGATGGAAGTTCTGCATCCGCATTGCGCTGGTCTGGATGTGCACAAGGACACGGTGGTGGCCTGCGTTCGCCACATGGTAGAAGGTGAGGTAAGCACCAAGGTGAAGACCTTCAAGACTACGACCCAAGAACTAATGAACCTCTCCGACTGGCTGTCGGCCGAGGGGGCGACGCATATCGCTATGGAAGCCACGGGTGTCTACTGGAAGCCGATCTGGCACATTCTCTGCGAGGGCGGGTTCCAACTGGTGCTGGGCAACGCCGCCCATGTGAAGAACGTGCCTGGCCGTAAGACCGATGTCAAGGATGCGGCGTGGCTAGCCGATCTGATGGCCCATGGGCTGATCAAGGCCAGCTTTGTGCCCGACGAGCCGACCATGCAGATGCGCGACCTGCTGCGCACCCGCAAGCAGTTGGTGCGGGAGCGAAGCGGTCATATGCAGCGGCTTCAGAAGACGCTGGAGGATGCCAACATCAAGTTGGATTCGGTGGTCACCGATATTCTGGGTCTGTCTGGGCGTCGTATGGTGGAAGCCTTGATTGCCGGCCAGACCGTGCCCCGGGACCTGGCATTGTTGGCGCACCGACGCCTCCACGCCACCACCGATGCGCTAGAAGCGGCGTTGCGTGGTCGGGTAAGGGCCCATCATCGTTTTCTGCTTCAGCTGCATCTGAACCAGATCGATGCTCTGGATGCGGCCATCACGAGCGTTGATCAGGAGGTGGAGGCTCAGCTGGAACCCTTTCGTGCCGCCATCGAGCTGATCTGCACTATCCCCGGTCTGGGGGCTCTCTCGGCTGAGGTGATGGTCTCGGAGATAGGCATCGATATGAGCCGATTCAAGACCGCGGGCCATCTGATTTCCTGGGCCGGGCTGTGTCCGAAAAACGACCAAAGCGCGGGCAAACGCCGTTCCACGCGGATGAAGAAAGGCGCACCATGGCTGAAGTCCACGCTGGTGCAATGCGCCTGGGCGGCCAGTCGCACCAAAGGGAGTTATCTTCAAGCACAATACCTGCGCTTGCGCTCTCGGCGGGGCGCGAAAAAAGCCATCTGTGCGGTCGCCGCCTCGATCCTCACCGCCGCCTATCACATGCTTAAAAATGGCAATCCGTACCAGGATCTAGGCCCAAATCACTTCGACAAAAGAGCCCAAGGCAAGCATGTCCAACGGCTCCTCAACCGCCTACAGAACCTCGGATTCGCCGTCAGCATCACGCCCTTGGCTACTTAGCCGAGGGTTTGTTTCTTGTTAGGGCACGACTTTAGTCGGGCCGTTAAGATTCACAAAAATGAGGGCTTTAGCCCCTGCGCTTTTGCTTTGTTGGGTAAGTGTAGCAATATGGATACCCCTCGGCTGTATCGACCAGTCCTTCCTTGAGAGGGTTCTGAACGATATATTCCCGACGCTGCAAAAAGCTTTGCCTATCAATTATCTGCGCCTCAGAAAATCCACGTTGCCACACCCTCCCTAATATCCGAACTCCCTTTTCAAACGATAGGAGAATCCTCCTTTGATCAGTTGCATCGCCTTTTCGATGCTAAGTTCGCAGGGAAGTGTCATCAGCAGATGTAAATGATTAGGCATGATCACAAGTCATGCAGCCGAAACCTACCTGCCGCTACATTTGATCGCAGCACGTCGATGAGAAGCATCGCATTCCGTTCAGATTGCAATAAGCGTCGTCACATGCTGGTCTTCGTTGTGGCAAAAAACACCCGTCCACTGCGAGTTACTAGCCCCTGGACCACAACGACATCTGTCCGGCTGGCTCTCAGCATCCAACAGGGGAGAGGCTCGTATGAGCGCACCCAGGTTCGTCCACGACGACATAATCAAAGTGATCCAGACTGGCCAGATTGGCACCGTCAAGGAGGTTCGCCAGATTGAGAACGGGTTTGTCTACGGAATCCAGCTCAGGACGGACACAGGAGAATACATCAACGTCCCGGAAGCTGAGCTCGAACTGATCAAGATCGCCAACGGCGACGAAACCGGGCTCCACATCCGATACATCACATAGCAGTACTGTCACGAGCTGTGTCAGCGCCCCCCTGCGCTGTGCCCGCCCTTGAGGGAGTAGTGCAGCAGGATGGGACGGTCTCCGCGACTGGCGGCCTAATTCAGGGCCCGCGTCTGTGCCTCGGTGCCCTACATTAGCGGAAACAAAATCGCTCCCGGGCTGGCGCAGGTCCTTTACCAGGATGTCGTCCCGTGTGGGCCGAACACCGATGTCGAGCAGCAAGATAGCGATCGTTGATGAAATCTGGTCCTCCCAGAGAAATGAAAGTTAAGGCCCGCACGACCTACACAGTTCACGCCCGTTTTTTCGCATCTCTATTTGTCAGTCCTCTTGAACGCAAGAAGTACGCCGTAAATACCATCTAACCAACAGTCCCCCACTGGAGACCCGCCTTACCCCACTTACCGGGGAGCCGGGACGCGTGCGCCAAAAATGAAAAACCGTCCCTCACCCATCGAAGCGACCCGCCCCTCCGGCGCGAATGCAGCCCCAGGCCTGATCCTCGGCTGCGGTTCAATCGCGTTACGGCAGCCACCTAAGCCGGTCCTGAGGAATCGGCAGCGGACGACGAAGAACCGGCAGAAGCACAGTAGGGACTTCTAGCGCATTTTTCTAGACGCTTCGAAAACCGCCAGTACACCGCCACTTCTGCGCGTATCTCCAGTCGCGAGTTCGCCACTCGCCAAGCTCGCCTCGCGATCTCGAGACGGAATCTACATGCATTATCGCCCCAATATCAATTTGGGCCGCCAAACACTCCTATGTCCCATTTCTATCTCATGCTTGGGCCAAGGCGATCTTGTCGGTGCAACCACGATCACAAGGCGGCAGAGCAGGCCGATGAGAGAAATATGGGCAGAAGGCACATGGCTCATGGCTTATGGCCCATGGCTGATGACAGATGACCGGTCATACTTCTCCCGGCTTCATCACACCAACCAATTTCAAGCAGCTACAACGAGAGCAGCGGAGAGTCGAAAGCGAGAACAGCGCAGAGTCGAGGGAAGGTTGAATGCGATGAATGGGTGGGTGGTGTTAGGCAATGGCATGGCTGGGTTTGCGGTAGGCTTTTTGTTACACGCGATACCTGCGTCGTGGTGGCCCCGATGGCTGGGCGAGCTGGTGGGAAAGAAGAGGTGATTGCAAATTGGATTTCGTCTTCCTGGCGAACCTCGCACCGGTGTCAACGATGCATTTGAGCAACCGCAGCTGTTCTTGAGGAGCCGGGGTTTCTGTGAATGCGCCAGTCTCTAGGAACTTCAGGATCACATGTTGGCCGAAATCTCGGCGCGCGGCAATGCACCGGCGCTCGCCTTCCTCCAATGCGGCGTATTAATTCCTTTTGCCAAGCCTAATCGGCCCATGATCCAGATGCCGTAGTAGTTCAGATCAAACTCGTACCAAACGAGGCCATGGCGAGCCGAAACGGGGTGGGCATGGTGATTATTGTGCCAGCCTTCACCGCCTGTAAGAAGAGCGACCCACCAATTGTTCCGCGAGTCATCGCGCGTGGCGAAACGTCGGGATCCCCACATATGAGTTGCAGAATTGACCAGCCAGGTAGCATGAAGACCCAGTGTCACGCGTAGAAAAATGCCCCACAATACCATCGGCCACCCTCCTACCGCGAGCAGGATAAAGGCAACCAGCGTAAGTGGAACCCAGTGATACCGATTCAGCCGACGATAAAAAGCATCCTTCATCAAATCAGGAACATACTTGGCAAGCAGAAGTGGTTCAGCATCTGCGCCCGCTCCATGAATGATCCACCCCGCATGGGACCACCACCCGCCCTCGCGCGGAGAATGCGGATCTCCCATCTGGTCAGTATGGTGATGATGAACCCGATGCGTGGCCACCCAAACCAGTGGTCCACCTTCCAGGCTCAGCGTGGCGCATACAGCTAAAAAATATTCCAGCCATCTCGGTACCTGGTAGCCCCGGTGTGTTAAGAGGCGATGGTAACCCATGCCGATTCCGACATTAATGGCGATCACATGAAGAATGAGGGCAGCCACAAGCGCGGGCCAGCTAAAAAAGAACAACGCTGCGATGGCGCCCAGGTGAAAAAGAATCATAAAGCTAAGCACCAGCCAGTTGACTGACAGCGTTTGTGTAGCGCGCGAGAGCGCGAGCATCCGAAATGTCGCCCTCTCTGGCGGCGGCCCCGCCGGCTTCTCTGAATCCGTGGATGTGAAGCCAACCGCGGGGCGGATGCTTTGCGTTTCGATCGGAATAATAGGCGAACCTCTGCTCACAAGCTCAATTCAACACTTGTTGGAGAGTTTCATTCGTCATAGTTTTGTAATTGCAAGCACTTCATGTGCAAATCCCCGCAATAGGTATACTGTCAGCCGGCCAGTCTACAGTTCGTTGGCCGCTTGTCCATCCTTGAAGCGTGGGCGCGTTGCAAGTAAAGGGTCACCGTACAGATTGCGGGGAAAGACGATGTCGAAATCTACAGCGAATTGGGCCCGTTCTTTCGTGATTGCGGCGTGCTGCTTAGTTGTGGACGCTCAAGCTCAACTCAAGCAGCTGCCTGCGGGGATGACGATGACCTCCAGTGGACTGACCCTGGAGGTGACTGCATTACGCGATGACGTGCTTCGGGTACGCATGTGGAAAGGTACCGCTGAGCCGGAAGATGCCTCCTGGGCGGTTCTGCCTTCGGCGCGTTCGAGCCGTGTAGCAGTCGTGGCAGAATCGCGCGGGTTCTCCACCGGCAAGCTTCGGGTGACGGTCGATGATCAGTTGCAGGTGACGGTAGCCGATCTCGCCGGTAACGTTATTCAAAAGGATGCAGAGCCTGTGCAGTGGGACGGGAAGAAATTCAAGATCAGCAAGCAGGGCACGTGGAGCGATCACTTCTTTGGGCTCGGAGACAAACCGGGACCACTTGATCGAAAGAGCGAATCCTTCACTATGTGGAACACCGACTCCTTCGGCTGGCAGGAGTCTACCGATCCTATTTATAAGAGCATCCCCTTCTTTATCGACATGAACCACGGACGTGCTCTGGGCGTGTTTCTGGACAATACGTGGAGGACGGACTTTGATTTTGGCCATGCCGATCCGAACTGCTACAGTTTCGGCGCGCCGAGCGGACCACTGGACTACTACCTCTTATATGGTCCCGAACCAAAGCAAGTCGTTTCCGATTGGTCCTGGCTTACCGGACCTACGCCGCTGCCACCGCTCTGGGCCCTCGGTTTCCAACAGTCGCGCTACTCCTATTTCCCGGAGTCACAGCTTCGAGAGGTTGCTGCGAGGATGCGCAAAGATCGCATCCCCTCCGACGTTCTTTGGCTGGATATCGACTTCCAGCACGAAAACTGGCCCTTCACCGTAAATCAAAAGGCGTTCCCGATTTTTGCGGGGATGGTCAAAGATCTGGCCCGAGAGCAGTTCAAGCTTGTTGTCATCACCGACCTGCATATCGCTAGGCAGCCGAACGCCGGCTACGCACCATACGACTCCGGAGTCGCCGGCGACCGCTTTGTAAAAAATCCGGACGGCTCTGTCTACGTGGGGAAGGTGTGGCCAGGCCCCGCTGTCTTCCCGGATTTCACCCAGGCACAAACCCGGCAATGGTGGGGATCGCTCTATAAAACGTTCGTCGATGACGGTGTTGCCGGATTCTGGAACGATATGAATGAGCCTGCGGTGTTCGAGACACCAACCAAGACCATGCCCGACGATGTTCGGCATCGGATTGATGAGCCCGGCTTCAACAAGCGCACCGCCTCTCATCTGGAAATTCACAACATGTATGGCATGGAGAACGCGCGCGGCACTTATGAAGGCCTGCTCGCGCTTCGCCCTGATGAGCGGCCCTTCGTTATGTCTCGTGCCAGCTTTGCCGGCGGTCAGCGCTACAGTACAACCTGGACCGGCGACAACAGTTCTACCTGGAATCATCTGCGCATGACTGTGCCTCAAATCGTCAACCTTGGACTCAGCGGGTTTTCTTTGTCAGGCGCGGACGTGGGTGGATTTGCCGGTTCACCACCGGCCGATCTGCTTACCAAGTGGATTGAACTCTCGGCCTTTCAGCCGATCGATCGTGATCATTCCGCAAAAGGCACGCGCATGCATGAAGTATGGGTCGACGGTCCGCAGCAGGAAGCAATTCGCCGCCGGTATATTGAAGAGCGATATCGGCTCATGCCCTACTTGTATACAGTGGCCGAGGAAACATCGCAGGACGGGCTGCCGATCAATCGCCCTTTGTTCCTCGAATTTCCGCATGCCATTGAAGATGGCACTCCCTTTGACCTCACCACGGGTGGGGCCGAGTTCCTTGTCGGCAGCCGGATGCTCATTGCACCGAATCCATCACCGGAGGAAGTCGCGCCCTACGTCGTGCGCCTTCCGCCGGGAACCTGGTATGACTATTGGACCGGCGAGCAGTACATACGGGAAGTCCCGGGCGCGTCACTCGATGCCGAACAGCGAGATCTGGTCATTGCGGAAAAGCAGCTGAACGTCACACCGAAGCTCGATCAAATGCCAGTGTACGTGCGCGGCGGCACCATCCTTCCCATCGCTCCTCTCACCCAAAGCACGGCCCAAACACCCAGCGGCCCGCTGACCTTGCGTATTTATCCCTTGGCAGCAAAGCTCAAAACGGCGGGAGAAGAATGTGCGGGAGAGGTTTATAGCGACGATGGCCATACTTTCAATTTCCGCCAGGGAGCGTATGCGCGCATTCATTTCACCTGTGCCGTGGCGCCAGACGGAACGGTGAGCGTGACCATTGGAAAACAGGAAGGCGCATGGAAACCGTGGTGGCGGTCGTACCGTGTCGAAGTGGTGGGATGGATGCCCAAACAGAAACGCGGAGCGGTGAATGGCCGCAGCGTTCCTCTCTCCGAATTGAACGGACGGTGGGGAGTCATCGTCGAAGCCGACGGCAACGCAAAAAAGGTCGAACTACGTTAGAGAGAATGCGGTTTTTGGTAAAAGAGAATAATGACGATCTGAATCGGTGCCGATCTATGACCCTCTCAGGTTTGTCCCTGGCTCGTATTGCATTCGTCTTCCTGCTACCCGCTGGACTTATGGCCTGCAGGCAAGCCTCGGTCAATGATCAAGTACCGATGTCTTTGACTCTTACGAGTCCGGACTTTCGCCAGGGGAAACCGATTCCCGATCAATTCACCTGCAGCGGGGCCAACACCTCACCCGCACTATCCTGGGGTACACTGCCACCGAACACGAAGAGTCTGGTTTTGCTGGTGACTGATCCCGATTCCTTATCCGGGGCCTACGTCCATTGGATCCTTTACAACCTCCCGCCCGATCCCAACCATGTTGACGCAGCTATGCCGCATAGCGAAGTGCTTCCAGACGGCGCGAAGCAGGGTTTGAATACAGACGTCGCCATCGGCTATACCGGACCATGTCCACCTGGAGAATCGACTCACCGCTACGTTTTCACCCTATATGCTTTGGACGGCATGCTAAGTCCCGAGTCCCCGGTAAATAAGAAGCAACTGCTGCAGGCGATGAAAGGCCACGTCCTGGCGACTGGTCAACTCACGGGGCGGTACCATCGCTGATGCTTCTCCGCGCTTGAGGGTCTCAGCAGGCGCTGTGCTACTGTTCTAGGGTCATGAGATCAAACTCGATTTCCCGCCGAAACTTCATCATCACGGGCAGTGCTCTGCTGGCGGCGCCGCTAGCCAAAGCACAACCAACACCGCCTCATCTGACTGCCGGTCAATTGGTAGAGCGTATTCGCGATCAAGTGGGCGTTCCATGGCGGGCGGAGACGGTCGACCGCATTCTTGCCGGAGATGCGAATACGGTTGTTCGCGGGGTTGCGGTCACCATGATGGCAACACTCGACGTGATCGAAAGAGCCGTCGCTGCGGGAAAGAACATGATCATTACCCACGAACCCACCTTTTATGTCCATGAGGACACAACCAGGGAGATACAGAATGACCCTACCCTCAAGTACAAACTAGACTTCATCCGTAAGAACGACGTGGCTGTTTTCCGTTTCCACGATCATTGGCACGCCCGCCACCCGGATGGGATTGCCGTCGGGATGATGCAGGAGCTTGGCTGGGAGAAGAATGTCGACCCCGCTGACCCGATGCGTTTCATTTTCTCCGGCGAATCACTGGTGCACTTTTGCCAGGGCATACAAACCCGTCTGAATGATCGCACCATGCGCGTCGTTGGCAAGCCCACAATGCCGGTTAGAAGAGTGGCTGTCAGTTGGGGTGCCGCGGATCGTATGACCACCATCCCCTTGTTTGCCCGGCCCGATGTGGATGTGCTCGTCGTTGGGGAAGCGCGCGAGTGGGAGTTGGTCGAATACGCGCAAGACAGCATTACGGCCGGAAACCAAAAGGCGCTCATCGTGCTGGGGCACGTCGTTTCAGAACAGGGCGGCATGAAGTACTGCACCGAGTGGTTAAAGTCATTCGTGACCGGCGTCCCGATCGAATTTGTTCCGGCGAGGGAGCCTTTCTGGAGCCCGACCAATCCTGTCGAGTCCTGAAGCGTCAACACATTGTCGTGGGCCAGCCGGTTTAAGGAGATTTGAGTGACGTCAATCATCAGCGGAATCGGATGGCACATGGTGGGCGCTGCATCCGCCGCATCGTTCTACGCACCCATCGCTAAGGTCAAGCGGTGGACCTGGGAATCTACCTGGGCGGTAGCCGGCATCTTCTCCTGGGTGTTGCTGCCCATCTGTGTGAGCGCCATCCTGCTGCCGGATATGCGGTCCTTCTACGCGTCGCTTGACTTATCCGTCGTCCTCAGAACCTTCCTCTTTGGTTGCATGTGGGGAGTCGGCAATGTGAGCTACGGTCTCACCATGCGATATCTCGGTATGTCGCTCGGCATCGGAGTGGCCATCGGGGTCACCCTCGTCGTGGGAACGCTGATTCCGCCACTCGTCCACGGTCAGGCTCACGAGCTGGTGAGCACGCGTGGCGGCCTGCTCACGTTACTAGGCATAGTTATCGCGCTTTGCGGCATCGTCATTGTGTCCGTTGCCGGGCACCGCAAGGAGATTGTACTGGGATCGGAGGTTCGCGAATTCGATGTGAAGAAGGGATTGCTGCTGGCTATCATGTGCGGCATTTTCTCCTCCGGCATGTCTTTCGCCATCGATGCCGCGAGGCCTATTCAGGCCGGGGCGCTGACCCTTGGGGTCAACCCACTCTACAGCGCACTTCCCAGCTACGTGATCATCATGGGCGGAGGAGGCCTGGTCAATTTCGCCTACTGCTTCAGCCGGCTCGCTTTCAAAAAGGAGCTTTCGTTGAAGGCCGACCTTGCGCTGCCCGGAGCCACCTTGTTCAAGAACGGAACTCTTGCCGCCACCGGCGGCATCATGTGGTATCTCCAGTTTTTCTTTTATGCATGGGGAGCAGCAAGCATCCCTGCAAGCTTCGCCTACGTGAACTGGATGCTGCACATGAGCGGCTATGTTCTGTTTGGCGGGATCGTGGGCCTGGCGCTTGGCGAATGGGCCGGGGTGGGCTCGAAACCTGTGCGTCTGCTCTGGGCCGGTATGCTGGTCATTATCGCGGCGGCAAATATCGTCGGCCTCGGCATGGCCTCCTAGTGGCCTGTAACAGCTGAGTCAGGAGTAGAACCAAATCTGCGAAAATGCGCGACCCTTCTATGGGTCACGGCTATCGTGCTTTGTATCAGGGCCCGACTTTAGTCGGGCCGCAAAGGGCTGAGAAAGAATTGGGCTTTAGCCCCTGCGGCTCTACCAAATCAGATGTTACGGTCCACTAGCTAGCTAGTCATCCGGCGATCGCAATCTCCAACTGTTCGCCTTCTTCCAACTGGATCGGCTCCGCAAGGTACACCGTTGTCTGTTCCTTGCTCTTTTCCAAACGCGTGGTGATTTTTTTGGCGCCTGCCTGCGCCGTTGCTCGAGAGCCGGGTGCCGCGACGGTGCAGGACTTGCACGGTAAGGTGCCGGCAAGCGTCTTGATCGTAAACTGCGTTGCGCCCGATTGCGTGCGCTTCAGAGAATAGGTTCCCCAACCCGTGCCGGTCGCCCAGAAGCAATGGAAGTTCTCATGAGGAAGCCGCGGCAGGGCAATGACGTGGGCACGATCGCCTTCATAGTGGAATCCACTCAGAGCTACCACGCTGGACCACGAGGACATGGCCCGGGCATAGTGATGGCCGCACTCCGCCTCATCCCACGGGTTACGCTTGACGCCGTCGTACCGTGCGCGAAGATTTTCGATGTACTCCACCCCTTGCGGAATCATGCCCGCGTAAAACATGAGGGCGGCGGTCGAATGCTCCAGGCCAGTCCACGCCTCAGCGTAGTACGGGAAAGGGATATGAGGGCGAGGCGCCTTACCGTAATCGCAGACCACTACAGCTGCTTCATCATTGAGAGCGTAGGTGCGCTGGACGGTGTCATGGTCCACCAGGCTGCGCTTGTAGTTGTAGCGATAAATCGAATCCAACGTGGTCCGCACATGCTCCGGTGAAACTAAAGGTCCCAGGCCGGCTACATCCGCGAGATATTGTCCCAGAAGCTGATCGACCAGGCATCCTGCGCCAACTTGATACTCCGGTTGTTCCGTATTCTCGCTCCCCATGCCACTGCGTAATTGCGGAGAGATCTGGTCCGGTCGAAAGCCTCGAATTTGCTGGACATAAAATTCGCGCCGAAAGAGGTTGGCGTCAATCCACCGGCTGCCCTGATCGAACAGCTTGCGATACTCATTCGCAGAACCATCATCGCCGGCCGCGCGCCCCATCTCCTCCGCTGCGCGCAAAGCCCCCAGGTAGTAGATACCGCACAGCGGATTGGGACCGTAGAATTCCACGTCGTAGGTGTTGTGCTGAACGCCGTCTAAGACACCGTCACGGTTCGCATCCCAGCCTCCTGGAATCCAGGCGAACTCCACCCCCTTTTTGACCCGCGGCCACATTGTCTTAAGCCACGCCTCATCGCCGGAAAGCTTCCAATCCAGGTATGCGTGAATGATCTGCCCCATCTGTCCATCGGCCGCTGCGATGTGGTATCTCTCCTTACCGTCGGGAAGCAGCTGGCGAAAGCGCATTCCGCCTTGATCGTCCATGCTGTAACCGAACGCGGCTTGACGCAGCGACCGCGCATACGAGGGAAACAGAAATGCGGTTGCCGTCTCATAATTCCACACATGCGTGCAGTTGCCGAAGCAGCAGCCTCGATGATCATCAGAGCCCTCGAAGCCGTGAAATTCTCCATCCGTGGTGCGAAAGCAGGTGGTCGTCGCCAGCGTGGAGAGGTTCGCGCTCGCCGCCTCTTTGACCGCCGCAGGCAGGGTGCTGGCGGCGAAGGCGTTGACGAAGGTTCGAGTGCGGTTTTCCAGCGATGGCAAATTCGTCGCTGTGTATTGCGCCACTTCCCACGCATCTTTAAACCGCGTGGCGTAGTAGTTGCCGATGATGGTCTGGCCCTCACCCGGAGGAAAGTCCCATCCACACCACTCCGGGGTACGGTTTGGGAAGTGCCAAGCTAATAAAAACGTAAACTCGGCCGAGCCGCCGGCGGGAATCGACTTCTGTTGGCACAACGCGCCCACTGCGCCACGCGTTGCCGGTTCGTTCAGGAGCGCTCCATCTTGAGAGAAGGCGTCCCAAAAAAGCATGGGTGAATTCCACCAGCGCCCGCGCGGCCACCCACGCCAATGCGTAGTTTGAACCGTTTGACTGGAAAGCACCGCCAGCGCAAAACTACCCTGCATCGGATCGATGGTGCTCAAGCTGGGGTTGGTCATCAAGAGACCTTCCAACTGGTTCGCCGCCTGGTATTCGTTGATCCGGGGGTCCTCGGTGGGACGCGCCACGTCGTTGTTGACGTGCGCCTTGACCGGGTTGTCGATGGAAAACGCAATTGCCACTTTTGCGCTGGGAGCCGCCGGGTTGCTCACCCGATAGCGCAAGATGGCCACCGGCAATCCTGAGGCGTCGGGGTCATGTGGGATGAACGGCGAAAACGCGTCGAGTTCAATTCTTACCGGGAGGCTGGGGTCTTCGAATCGAAGATGCGCCAACGGATACTGCGCCGTAAATTCGGCGGTTGCCAGCCGGCTCAAACCGGGAGAATTGTTCGAGCCCAGGCCGTCCTGGCCTTCGTAGGGAGGCAATATCCGCGCCTCGAGTACTCGCGTTATGGGTTTGCCATTCCCTGACTTGATCCAAATGGAAGGAAATGCATATTGCGGAGAAAAGCCCTTGTTCGGCCGGTTAAAGATCTCCCAATCGCGTAGTTGGCCTCGCCCTCCGAGGGCCAAGCTTCCTGCAGCCACGCCGCCTAGCGGGAAAGCAAGCATCTTGAGCTGATTGCCTGAGAAGATGCGAGGAAACGCAATCCTTTCCGCTGTGGGGCGAAGATGCTGCCTGGCGTCTTGCGCCTCCGCCTCTGCGAGAGCCGACCAGTGGGGAATCTGCGTTGCAGCGCCGACGGCGCCCGCGGCCTGCTTGAAAAAATCCCGACGCCCTATGCGATACTTGCCGGCCATCTTTACGGAGTCTCCTGCTGCGCTTCAAACTCTATCCTAACCAGTGTTCCCGTCACCCGAAATTTTTCAACCTCATACGTCTGGTGCAGGTGTGCTTGTGTAATAGGCCCGGTTAAAGATAGAACACATGAGCGAAGCCCAATTCCGCCGGCGAAGGCATACAATAGACCGGCGTTCCCCCGTCAAACTTAGGCCTGGAGTCTTCATGGAAGGCTGCGTGACGTGAGTACTTTGTTCATGACCATGGGCCCGATCTTCGCGGGGCGGCGCGTTCAATGAGATTTGAGAGATGCAGGACCCTTCTTTGCTGCTGCTGTGCAGCGCTAGCCTTGACCGGCATGCACGCATTAGCCGAGTCAGTATCTGTCGGGACCAGGCTGGAGATACGTCTTCAGCAGCCGATCAGCTCCTACGCTACCCGGAAGGGAACCAACATCTCCGGCGTCCTGGTCGCTCCACTGACCGAGGCCGGCGAAATGCTGCTCCCACTGGGTACCACTGTTGAAGGTTCCGTGGTCTCGGTCAGGAAAGTGGGCCTTGGGGTCGTCCACGAAACGGCGCGCCTGGAGCTGCAGTTCAACCGCGTGGTGCTCGCCGACGGGACCAGCGTTCCTTTGCAATGCCGCGTAATAGAAGTAGAAAATGCCCGCGAGTCTGTGGATGCTCAAGGCCGCATCCAGGGCATCCGCTCGACCGCCACATTGAGCAATCGTGCCTCGGGTTTTGTCGGCAGCCTGGCCTTTGGCGATCCGATCGCGGCCATCTTTACCACTGCTGCGTCGGCATCGGTTCTGCGATTTT
>CAVQWB010000054.1:0-187249 GCA_963717225.1 uncultured Acidobacteriaceae bacterium
TCCTGCGAGTTAAGTTTGATGACGCGAACCCTATACCTGTTTTGAGTCTGTCGCGCTTTTTCTAAGGCTACCGCTGAATGCCAAGCCAGCCGCTATTTCCGTGGAAGCGCTTCTGGTGCAGGCGAGAGAGCACTTACTCTCTTGGCGACAGGGGCTTCCTATACGATCCGGAGAGCGAACACGGGAAC
Organism: uncultured Acidobacteriaceae bacterium; assembly: GCA_963717225.1. Lineage (GTDB taxonomy): Bacteria > Acidobacteriota > Terriglobia > Terriglobales > Acidobacteriaceae > PALSA-350. Next base: position 189 of record CAVQWB010000054.1, read on the forward strand.
ATTGTCAATCCAAATCTGACAAGCTTCCATGAACTGCAGTCTGTTCCGTGTCTCGCGTTACTCGGCGAACCGGGTATAGGCAAGAGCTGGAGTCTTTCGGCCGAAGTGGATGCCTACCTCCGGCTGTCACCAGATACGCAAATAATTCGTATCGATCTTCGTAGTTTCGGCAGTGAGGATCGATTGTGCCGTGCACTGTTTCAACAAGACTCCTTCCTGCAGTGGCTAAAGGGCAACTATGATCTCCACCTATACATCGACAGCTTGGATGAGTGTCTGTTGCGTATTGACTCCGTTGCAGCACTCCTCGCAGATGGGCTACCGGCCCACCCTCTAACCCGACTTAAGCTGCGCATAGCATGTCGAACGGCATCCTGGCCTAGGCTACTTGAAAACGCCTTAGAAGCTGCTTATGGTCAGGAACAGTTCGTGGCGACCGAATTAGTCCCACTGCGGCGGGCTGATGTAGCGTTGGCAGCGAAATTGCACGGGATTCCGAACGCCTACGCATTCCTCACCCGGGTGGACGAACTTGGGATTGCGTCTCTTGCAATCAAGCCAATCACGCTGAAAATGTTGCTCTATACATTCCAGCGCAACGGAGACCTGCCAGACAACATCATCGATCTCTACGAGAAAGGATGTTCCACCCTTTGCGAAGAACAGAATGAAAGCCGGCGGGCTGCTCATAGGACAGGCTCGTTGAGCCCGAACGATCGCATTGCCGTCGCCTCGCGCATTGTCGCGGCAACCCAGTTTGGCAACCGGTTCGCAGTTTGGACGGGCACGGAGGCGGTGGGCGTCCCCCAGGAGGATGTTTCGGTCGGAGAGCTTATTGGTGGAACCGAACCCGCGGACGGTCCTCTGAGCATTACCTTCGAGGCGGTACTAGAGACTTTGGATACTGGTCTATTCAACTCGCGCGGACAGGAACGCCTCGGGTGGTCGCACCAAACGCTGGCTGAGTTTCTCGCCGCGCGGTACTGCATAAAACATGAGCTACCTATTCAGCAGATTCGTTCGCTAGTATTTCATCCCCGACGCGGGCGGGTAATCCCGCAGGTGCGAGAGGTAGCATCATGGATTGCGCTTCAAAACCTACACCTTTTTGCTGAAATTGCAGAGTCCGATCCGGAAGTCCTACTTGGCGCCGCGGCTCCGAACCTCTCCAATCAGCAACGAGAAATTGCTACGGATGCTCTGCTGAAGAGCTGTGATCATGGGCAATTTCTTCATATCAAGCACAACCTGGAACTCCGTAACATTTCTCATCCAGGGCTCGCAGAACAATTGAGAGCAGCGCTAACCGATCAGGAGCGCTCAGTGTCGGCGCGTTGTCTGGCTGTTAATATTGCGCGCACGTGCGCAGTCCAGGGTCTTGGAGACCTATTGGCGGAAATAGCTCTCTCTAACGCCGAGGCACACGATCTGCGAACGAGCGCGGCCTACGCAGTAGCAGAACTCGGGTCTGAGGCGGACCGGAGCCGACTTCAACCGTTGCTCGGAGCTACGCGCGATGTCGATCCGGATGATCAATTGAGGGGCGCAGCCTTACAAGCTATTTATCCTAACCAAAAATATGGCGACGAAATGTGGGGCTACCTAGAACCCCCGAGGCGAGCACTCTTCTTCGGGGCATACGATTCCTTCTTGACATCCTCAGTCTCCCCGAAGCTCAACGCGAAGAACCTTCCGGCGGCGCTTCGATGGTGCGCGAAATACGAATCGGACGAGTCGGGACCTATCCACGAACTGCAAGGGGAGATCTTCTCCCTCGCGGTGGAACACATCGAGGCTGCTGGCGTCGCAGACCTTCTCGCGGAGACGGTTCTTGAACGGGCGAAATCCTTCAGAAAGATGCCGCATAGAAGAAATTCAAAAGACTTCTCCGAAACGCTTGCGAACGATCTTGTTCGACGGAGGCGCTTTCTTGAGACCTTATTGCCCTTATTGAACCGCTCTAGTGTGTATTTGGTGACATTTCCTTTGTCGTTGGCATTTCAAGACGATCTGCAGTGGCTGATTGACAGGATAGTGAGCGGAACGTCTCCGTCCTCTGCAACGGTGGAAGCGCTTTTGATTTGCCGTCTCGCTAGCTCATGGGATCCAAGCGTCATAAATGCTGTGTGGCAGGCTTGTCATTGCAGCCCAGTTCTGGCCGAAGAATGCAAGGGATTGTTTGAGCCAGTATCGCTTGACCTGGCGCCTCCGAGACAGAAGACGTACGCTGATCTTCTCAAGGAAAGGAACATCGAAATCGCTCCTGCGTTGCAGCCTCGATGCGAAGCTGTGGTTCAGCTTTCTGAGAGCGGAGATGCGGACGCATGGTTGCGGCTCCTGTTTGAGATGTCCCTCGATGAAGGCGGCACGCACTATATGGATCTGCGGCAGATGGAGGTCGAAAAGCTTCCCGGATGGACTGGAGCCTCGGAAGATATGAAATCTCGAATGATCGTGGCGGCCAAAGTGTTCTTGACGCAAACGACAGTTCGTGAATCGGTCTGGTTTCCGTCAACACAGATACCATATGGAGCGTCGGCTGGCGTGAACGCTCTGGCCTTTCTATACTCCCTCGATTTACCTTACCTACAAGAACAACCGGCTGATTTCTGGATACCTTGGATTCCGGCTCTTATCGGAGATTCCCGAGCGGGCCATGACAACAATAAAACAATTGATTCTGTATTTCGTCTCGCTACCTGTAGTGCGCCGGCTCTGACGAACGCAAAGCTAATAGAACAGATTCAGTCCGAGAGCAACGAGCGGCAACTCTTCTTCGGCTCGTCACTGGTCGACATCGCTTGGTCAGAGTTATTGGGCTTGGCCTTACTTGCGAAATTGCAACAGAACGATTTGGCCACCGGGGTTCAAGGAGAAATTTTATACAAACTCATTAACCGTCGAATTCCGGGCGCAAAACGCTGGGCAGAGGAAACTATACGCGCCGAACATACCAGCGAGCGCGGCATTGCCATCTCGGAAGCGCTCCTCAAGGCGAGCGACGATGCGGGATGGAGTACTCTTTGGCCAATCATCAAATGTGATGTGGAGTTTGGCCGGAGGCTCTTGGAAGATGTGTCCTTTGGACAACCAGATAGGGCGTCATTCACAACCTGCCTGAACGATGCGGAGCTCGGCGAACTGTACACATGGGTCTTGGAGCAATACCCGCCCCAAGATCATCTGGTTTCTGGCTTCATGGGACCAAGGGACACGATTCGGTTCCTCCGCGACGGCCTGCTCGAACAGTTGAAGAGGCGTTCGACATTCGAGGCCTGCGATGCCATCTCGCGTGCGGAGTTGCGGCTTCCCCAACATCGCTGGCTCCGGTACCACTTTGACCAAGCAGAACTGATGGCATGCGCCTCCACATGGGAGGCACAATCACCGCACGACATCATTGCCATAGCCTCGGATCGACAAAATCGCTTCGTAGAGAGTAGCGGGCAGTTGCTTGATGTCATCCTTGAATCTCTCTTGCGCCTGCAAGCGGAACTGCATGGAGAGCTCGCTTCTGTATGTGACCTATGGAACTCGAGAAACGCGCACTGGTGGCCTAAACAAGAAGAGGACGTCTCTGATTATGTGGCGCGGCACCTGAAAAGAGACCTTACCGACCGCGGGATCATCTTCAACCGTGAGGTTCAGATACGGCGTAGCCGTCGCGGTGAGATGCCCGGACAGAACACGGATATTCATGTCGACGCGATCCCCTCGGAGAGCACGAAAGCACAGCTCTACGGTCCAATCAGTATCGTGATTGAAGTCAAAGGAAGCTGGAACGACGGGCTGAGCGAGGACATGGAAATCCAGCTTCGAGATCGTTATATGAAGAATAGCGAGTGTCGCACTGGCCTGTACCTAGTGGCTCACTTCAAGGCGGATTGTTGGATTACCGACGACGCCCGACGAACGAGGAGCAATGTGCTCGACATCCACGAGATGCGGCAAAAACTCTCGGAACAAGCCGCACGACTTTCGGGGAGCGTGTTGATCCGGAGCTTCGTTATAGATTGCTCCTTGGATTCTACGGCAGCTACGGGAATTGGAGAAGCACACGGAACGGACTGAGATACGGCGATAGGATACCTATCCCCATCTAAATGAGAATCAGTTCAATAGGTATGCTGTCGTCGTAACCTTTCCCCAGGGCTATTAAGTCCATTTAATGCTTCCAACCATTCGGTGGCAGGTCAGTTGGCGCAGGCTCTGTATAATACCGGGCTGAAGTAGTACGGGGTAAACGGGGGCCGCTTGGCGAGAATCAGCTATAGCATTGTGGACAGAAATACGGCGACAGAGGACTTCCCGGGGACAGACTTCCCGGGACTTCCCGGGACTTCCCGGGGACAGACTTCCCGGGGACAGACGAAACGTACCCCGTCAACACGGACCGTTCTGCGATGCCATGCGCTTCACTCATTGGGCTACTTTTCCTCTATCCCCCTCAGCTCGAATCGCGCCTGAGGCGTCGTCGATGGGGGCTATCCGGTGACGTAATACCTAATCCGCAGCATCAGCGGACGGCAGGGTGAATCAGTATCATGTCACCGGATTTCACCTGAATTGGGGCGTTTGTCAGAAGCCCAGCTTACTGGTAAGCTCCTTCTGAATTGGAGGAGCACGATGGCGCAGAAGCCAACGCACCACTCCACCCAAGGCAAGCACAGCACAACCCTTCAGCCGCACTTTATCGTTGAACTCGCCGAACACGCCGAGCACGGACAACATGCCCTAGACACAGCCGGCAAAGCAGCGATCCAAATCAGCAAGAGCTCGGCCCTTCGCGCCTTCCGAGCTACGGTCATCGGCTCGGGTTCGCATATTCCGCATCCGCACTTGAACGCGTCCGGTAATCTGCGGGGTATGGTCCTGTCCAAGCGGTCCCGCGTGATCTACAACATTTCCTCGAACGTTGCAGAGAAGTTTGAGAAATACGATCGTGCGTTGGCCTTTGCCGGGATCATCGTTGAGATCGGCAAAGATGCGGATAAGATTTACCAGATCAGCAAGACCGGGAGTTTCAGGGACAGATAGCTTAACCCCCTACGAGATGCATAGCTCACAACGAGGATTGAGATAGCATCACTTAGGTCCAGCTTGTGGGTTGGAGTACAATTTCGCCAATGCTCACCCAACGAGTTTTAGCGGGACTGGTTCTTGCCGCACTGCTTTCGGCGTCCGCGTATGCGACACCGGATCAGTTCACTCCGGTAGTCGTCTCGGCGTTAACCGCCAACACGCGTCCATTTTCTGGGGTAGTTTCGGGGACAGGTAGCTTAACCCCCATCGCACTTCACTTCCCAAGCTAACGATGAACCCGCCTCGCTTCGTGTTTAAACTGCATGGGCCCTCATCGCCTCTTCTTTTTCAGTAATTGGCTCAAGTCATCAACCTTCTCTCGCTCGAGTACCGTACCTAACTTGGTGTCACTCCGATAGCCTCGCGCAAAATCCTCACCATATTCCTGACGAAGGGTTCCAACCAGGGTGTCGATACGCTTTTTACGAATCTCATCGTCCTCATTGAGAGCGCCCATCGAGACCGGGATGTTTTGGTGTTTTAGACATGCTTTTCTCCCCGTGTTGAATGCTCGAACTACTACGAAATTCTTCCTGGCGAAGCGCCTCACGAATCAGCATTTTAGGTAAGTCGGGTATTTAAGGCCCTTCCGCTCCGCGTGAAAACGGGCTTTTGCAATGTCTTCGGGGTCGAGCCGAATTGTTGTTGTGGGTGTGTTCCCTCGCCGTGCGACAGTTCCGCGGGCCTCGCCTGGTGGCAAATTCGTTGTTTGTCGAGGACACGGACGCGTATGATGTGCGGGACAGATGTCCAAATCGGAAATTCCGGTTGATAGTGTTTCAAATCGGCCTTCAATATTTGACAACGATGGATCATCACATGAAGGAGTCCTTTTATGACTGAAACCACATCCGCTGAGGCGTCGGGTGAGGGTGTGCGCGGATTTCAAGCGAACACAGGTAACAAACTGCAGGCGAAGAGTGTTTTAACGAAGATTGCAGCGTTTGTTGCAGATCGAAATATCCCTTTCCTTGTTTGCAGCATTGGAATGATCGTGATGTTGCTGTGGGCAGGCAAGTTCAAAATGACAGCACCCGGAGCAGAGGGCATCATCCCGCTCGTCACTAACAGCCCACTTACCAGTTGGCAATTCAAGCTCTTTGGACCATATATTGGGTCGGATATGATCGGGGCCACTGAATGGACAGCAGCGATCCTACTGATCATTGGCTACTTTAAACCTAAAGCAGGCATTGTGGGCGGGATCATTCTAGTCGGCATGTTCTTCACCACAAGCAGCATGTTGATCACGACTCCGGATGACACCGTCGTGGTACACGGCATCCATTACATGAACAATCTCGGCCTGTTTCTCTTCAAGGACATTATCTCTTTCGGAGTTGCGTTCTATCTGATCAGCTATTATGGCCGAAAAGCGATCATGGCTGAAAATCAGAGATGATGGTCTGCGGGGATTCCAACGGAATGAAATACGGCGACAGAATACCTATTCACCATAGTTATTGGTTGGTGCAAAAGTAATGTCCTCCTCGCAGATTGAGCTGCCGAACGCTGCCCGCAGCCGAACTGGGAGGGAAATAGCGCCGCAGGGGCTAGAGGGCGTGTGTGAGAACTCTGCTCCAGTCCCGAAGGGACGTCTGAACTTAGCCCAGGACGGCAGTCCTGGGCAGATATAAGCAATCCGACCAGTCCAGTCCCGGCGTGCCGTGGGTCCCGTGAGGGACGGCTGAACACAGGCGACTAGGTTTCAGCCGTCCCTGGCGGGACTAGTGGCCTGTAACAGTTGATTCAGGAGTAGAACCCAAATCTGCGCAAATGCGCGACCCTTCTAGGGGGCGAGGCTATCATGCTTTGTATCAGGGCCTGACTTTAGTCGGGCCGCAAAAGGGCTGAGAAAAAATTGGGCTTTAGCCCCTGCGGCTCTACCAAATCAGCTGTTACAGTCCACTAGTCCGTATCCGCCGCCCATTTCTATCCAGCTGCCAACGCATATCAAACCCAAGTAACCTTTAGCCTGGTACTCCCGTGCCGAAAAAAGCGTCTCGCCACTTACATCAAACATGGGAAGGCTCTATCTCTTAGAGTAGTAGATATCGGCAGGCGACGGCTCCTCACGCAACCGCGCCCTGTCCGGCAGTTGCCGGTAGTTTCGGCCTTCCGCGTGAGCGAAGGATAGCTTCACCGCTGTCCGGTGCCTCACCTTATCCCTGTCTCAAAATCACCAACACCAGCCATGAGTGGCCCACCGCCGCTCTCAGCCCTTTTGCGCCCCTAAGAGAGCAGCAAACAAATCCAACCCAATCTCCAGCAAACCAAGGAACGACGACCTATGCCCAAAAATACTGCCTGCCCCGGCCTGCCGTGGGTCAGCGACCCCATCACCGATCAGGAAATGGCCTTTGCTCACCTGATCCTGGCCGGAACCATGAATGACCGCCGCGCCGCAGAAGCCGTCGGTCTCAATCCCGACACCGCCGCCTACACCAAAGCCAAGCCCCGCGTCCGCGCCTACATGATCGAGCACCGCGCCGCCGTCAACGAAAAACTGATCAACCAGGAAGCCGACCTGTCCCGCCTGCCCCGGCAAGCCGAGGGGCGTGCCGTGGAGGGGCTGCGCAACCTGAACCTGGGTCGCGACCAGATCCTGACCCGGCTCTGGGAACTGGCCACTCTCAGCCACGAAGCCACCAGAGGCAGCATCGCCGGCCAGATCAAGGCTCTTTCCATGATCGTAGCCATCGAAGGTCTGATACCGTCCGGAACCATGAATGGCCGCCGCCCCTCCCCATCCGGGACGCAACCCGCAGCCCCGCCCGTCAAGGCACAAATCCACAACGTTGAGTGGCGCCACGAACCGCAGCACCAACCTGTGGGCGAGGAGCCGGGCGACCTCATTGCCGCCACAAAAACACCACTCCCCGCGTCCCACGTCCCCAAGCCGGAGCCTACACCAGCCCCCAAACCGGCTAACCACATGTCGTTTCCCAACCTTGACCGCAAACAACCTAGCCCTATCAACCCCTTCATCAACCCCGCAAGCCCAAACTGGGTTCCCGCCGCGACCGGCCACATCTTCGACGCCTTTCTGGACAAAGATGGCTCCCTCAGGCTGCCCGTTTCCCCAGAAAGAGGCTTCTCTGGGCGGCGTCGCTGAAGTCGATAAAAGGTCAAATTTTATCGAATTTTACAAAATATCCCGCTCCCTGGTTAAGCTATCCGTCCCCGAAACTGCCGACCACGCATAATGAATGTCTCAGGCACAACTAACGTATCAGTAGCTGTCCAAGCGTCCCCAATGCGCTGGCGGCCTGTCCTGGATGTCGGATCGATAGACCCCTTCTTCCATTGCCCATGGAGTCAATCGGGTGCTCCCGGTATCTGAACGGATACCCGAAGACGAGAGCCCCGACGTCCTCTTCCGAATCTCCAATTCCCACGGCGCTCGCATCCCGTTGCAAACAAACAACGAGATCAGCGACTTGGAATCGCCCGTCACCACCAGTGCGTTTGGCACGGGGCTTGCAATATTCCCGCGTGTAACAGAGGGCGTTGCGTGCGTTCGCCGGCGCGCGAAATACCCGCCAAATCTAAAAACTGGAGGCTGACATGGGACTCCCACTCGCTGCATACAAAATGACCGACACGCTTTCCTTCACCAGGACTGCGGGCCACTTCGCCGATCGCTACAACAAGGTCTCGGTGTTTGAGGTTTCAGGGGGACGCAATGGCTTTGCCGCGTTCGTCTACATGTGCCGCCTCAACCTGGATCTCGACGGCTCCCGGAATACTTACGGCTACGATAACCCCGCGAAGAACTCGGTACAGAAGCACCTCGCCCCTCTCGAAAGCTGGCATCGAGGCAGGAAGGGCGTCTCCAACTCAACCTCGGAAAAGGTTGGGTTGGGCAATGCCTGTGGCGATCCTGGCGATGGCTCGAAGGGATGGGAAAACTTCCTCCACGGCACCCGAAAGTTCTATTGGGCGGGGATTAAGGCTGTGTCCAAACAACAGAACCTTACGCTCAAACTGTTGATCGATGACCGCCCGGAATTGGAGGCCGGTTTGGATACCTATGCCCGGCACGGCAAACCCCCCGTCTTGCAACCAGTCGGCAGCGGCTACTTTCCCGTCGTCCAGCCGGACACCGGCTACTACATCTCCGGGACAAGCGTGGTGGGGGATGCATCTCTTTCCCGGTACGACGCGCACCGCTATCTTGACTCAGAGGTCGTCCCCTACGCGGTGTGGGCGACTCATTGGAACCATATGATCCTTCACGGCAACAGCGTTCGCCAGGGAGATTTCGGCTTGGCGATCGAGAATGCCACCGGCGCAAGTATGGGTTACGTCTACGGCGATAGCGGCACGCCGAACAAGGTCGGTGAGTGTTCCAGGAAACTCAATAATGCATTGGGGCGTGGGAAAGGTACAGGCTTGGTGACATTTATTGCGTTTCCCGGCTCCGGGTCCGGTATGGCTTTGGGAAAGAGCCCGGAGGCCCTGATTCTCATCAAGGTTCTAAAACACGCGCTTAAGCTTCACAACAATGCCGAAGAGTTGGCTGCGCGCCTGGCGATGGGTCCGGGACTTTCGGAGCCGCCGGAAAAAGATGACATGAATCCCGCGCAGGAGCACCTCTATAACAACTTCCTCTCGGCACTTTCCAAATGGACTATGCCGCGTTAGGCGAGGCTCGTCTGGTCCCGGGACTATTCGCGTCCAGTTTTATTGGGATCTCATTCCGGGTTGTTCTGGAGCGCATTCGAAGTTTTCCGCCTCGTTTGTATCCCCTTGTCCCTTGTAGCGGGCCACCTTAGGATAAGAGCACAAAGGCCGCGTCAGTCGGGTTCCACCGGCGCCTGTGCTTCTGCCGCTTCCGATGAGCTTCTCCGGAGCGATGCCACGCGTGACCCAGCGATCGAGCGCAGGAAGCAAGTCGTGGTCCGCATCGAAGGGGCTTCCCGGTTCGAGTTCGGTATCGTCGTTGCCAAAACTGGTTGGGCCAGGACCTCCGCTACAGTGACCCATGCCCGGAACCATGAAGAGCCGGTAGAACGACGGAACATCTGCAGAATTCGCAGATCGCGGATCGGGATAGTGAGCAAAGAACTTCGTCACCTTCTGGTAGAAGTCGATGGAGTCTTCGGGCGCGATGGCGGCGTCTCCCCAACCGTGGTACTGGATCAGTTTGCCTCCATGATCCCTGAAGGTACGCAGATCAGGGTTATAGGAATTAAGAATCCATTCTGTCTTATCGTCCGCGGCACGCACATCGCGGGAGAAATCCATCGTGTGCCAATCCCAATGTGGGTCTTCAAAGACAGCCTGGGAGTAAAAGGTATTCCCAAACCCCGACTGAATGGAGCCAGTGGGAGATTGGGAAGGAACGATGATCCAGGGAACCCATGCCCCTGGCTCGGCTTCCGTTCCGGGTTCGTAACCGGGATAGATTTGCTCGCCGGTCTTTGGATCCTTCGGCCCGGCATAAATCTTCTTCAAAGCATCGATCTGCGGCGCCGTTAGACAGTCCGCGGAGGCCTGATCGTGGCACAAAAGAACAGAAGGATCGAAATGACACTGACGCGGATCCTCGATCAGCCCGTCTTTGACTCCGTCCTTAGCATCGCAGGCAGCCAGTGCTGCTTTCTCGATGGCCGGGAGCTGCTCCGGTTTGATGTTGCTTTCGGGGCTGCCCAACGCCAATTCGTTCCAGACAAACCCTGTGAGATGGTGCGTCCAATGGTTGGCGGGGGCGCCGGCAATAATGCCATCGAAGTCCTCCGGATAGCGCTCCGCCTCCATCAACGCTTCCCGGCCGCCGTCTGAGCAGCCAACAAAGTAGGCATGCGACGCGTTTCGGCCATAGTAAGATTGCGCGATTGTCTTGGAGAGGGTTGCGGTCTCATGCAGCGAGCGATAGCCGAAGTCAATCAGCTTCTCAGGATGTCCCACGGCCCAGCTCGCGTCCGGCACGGCGCTCGTCGTCCGATGACCGTCGTCGGTTGCCGAAGTTGCGTAACCATGTACCAATGGCGCAATCAAATTGGATGGGTCTATCTCCCCGGCCCAGCCGCCGTTCCCTCGCTGGAGGTATTTGCCGTTCCAATCCGCGGCTCCGGGTAACCACAGGATGAAGGTGATTTCTGAGTCCGAAGTTGGCCTTGCAACTCCCGTGACTTCGCAATGACCTGGGACTGAGACATTTACGGCACGGCGTGGATACCCAAGCTTAACTTCCATGGGTCTAGCGTCGACCCATTTGGCAGATACTACGGCGGCATGGTCGAGATCCATGTTTTTCAGAGCCTCGCAAGTATTGTGGGCGTCAGCGGCTACTGCGAGATGGGTCGCGGTCAGAATGCAGGCGGTTACGAAAACGACACTTCGATTGCGCATAGTTCCTTCTTCCATCCTGTGCATCTGAGAAGTAGCAGCACCAGCATGCCAATGAAACTGCCCACCTTCGTTCCTCCCGAGCGCACCATTCACTATAGCCCCGGACGCCTCACCTTCGCGCTTGGTTCGCATCGGACGACCGGTGACAGATAAAAGTACCCCATTGAATGAAAAACAGCATTACAGAACGGCTGTTCTTAAAAGTTGGCGGGAGTTGGCGGACACAGACGAAACGTAGCCGCGTCAACAGGAAATTTATTTTTCTGTTCTCCCTACTTATGTAGATCATCGCGAAAACAACAGAAGGGCACCGTCATAAGCACAGATAGCAGTGGTTGTCTCGTCCACGAAGAGGGCAGACGCCTGATGCTTTTGCGTGCCGGGGAACCGCGCTTTCTGTGATGTTTTCGCTTCCTGCTCCTTTAGACTTATGCAAAACAGACGTCCCTCTGGAGCCCCTTTGAAACCTCTGCGCCTGCTCATTTTTCTGCCTGCAATGGCTCTGCTAACTCTGGCCACATCGTCTGCGCAAGCCCAGGTTTCGGCCTACGGCATGGCCGCGCTCACGAGTTATGGATTCTCCTACCAGAACAGCTCCTATAATTTCCCTGTCGACGCAGCTAGTCTCGTTGGTGGAGCTTTCTACAATTTTCCTATCCGCAGTCGCCTCACTGCGGGAATCGATGGCCGTGTTCTCTACGGCCCAGGCTCGTACGGCGGCACCACGGCGACCGCCGCCCTGCGCATCGGCTTTGTTCCCACGCGTGTTCGCCTGCGTCCCTACTTCGAACTTGGCGGTGGCGTGGTCAGTGCGCGTCTCAACACCGGGCAGTCCATCGAATACGTTACGAATGGTGCGGCGGAGCTGATCTTCGGCCTTGACATCCGCCTCACCGATTCCATTGACCTTCGAGCAATCGATTACGGCGCGGCCGCCGGCGCGTCAAATAACGGCTCGGCGAGCGCAGTAGATTTTCTCGGCGCCGGAGCCGTCTACCACTTCCGTCCCGCTAAGCCGGCAGCCAAGCCGAAACCCTAGCGCGAGATAATAACGCGCATCCGCGATTCACCTGCCTGACTAACCGTCCACTTATCCCATGGCTTCCTTCGTACCCCACCGGACAAGAAGGCGATTCATGGGGTACGAAGTGAAGAAGCCGATGATCATGCCGATCTGCATCATCAACCAGTACACCGCCTGGTTGGGCTCGAGATGCGGGTTAGGGAAGAGGACGAAGTAGGTAAGAGCCATCCAGCCGAAGAGGCCCACCTCAAACGCGAGGATAGATAGGGTATCGGCCTTGAGCGCGGCCACCAGGGCTTGCGAGGACGACAAATGGCGCATCGGTTTAATGGTGAAGTATTGAAACGCAATACCGAGCAGCCACGCCAGGAACAGATCGGCCGCGAACGATGCGTAGAGCGGTGAGCCAAAGAGACCAAGACCGAGTCCCATGATGGAATACTCAGCGACGATATCTCCCACCGTGCACCCAGCTCCGCAATGGCTGGTCGCGACTGCGGTCTGTTGCCAGGTTGGGTCAGGGTGCTCTGCGGTGTTCTGCATGCGCGCGTGAGCCATGTTGTTCATGGCCTCGTGGTGCGGGCGCCTGCCTATGCGGAAATAAGCCCACACGGCGAAAATGCTGAAGTAGAGCGCCGTGATGGGCCAGACCAGGTTCATGATCCACATTTTCTGTGGGTGACGGGCCTCGTCCACGGCAATGATGAGCGCACTGGCAAAAGCAGCGATGAGCGATATCCAGGCAAGGGCCGCAAGCATCCGGATCTCCGTTCCTCGTACAGATAATGCCAGCATTTGCGAGTGCTTCAGCACATTGTTTCAAGTTTTTTAGCACGGGCGTAGTCGCAAGACTCGAGGGAACTGCTATAGGATGGGCCTCCAGCGTCGTGGCAGACAGAATCGCGACTTGTGAATCTCTCAAATTTGATAGGACTCGCTCAACCCCATCTAAATGGGAATGATTGCCATGGGTACTCTGTCGCCGTAACCTTTCCAAGGAGGCGTTCGATGCTTACCAGGCTTGCGGAAAAACCCGGTTTTAGGGTAGGCCGGCGATTTATCCCCGGCGTTGGAGTTTTCTACATTTCAAAAGACGATGGATAGATCGAAAGCTGCGGAATGCGCGAATTTTCCGTGAGTCACCGTTCTGATGCTTTGTATCAGGGCACGACTTTAGTCGGGCCGTCGAGGCCCAACAAAGATTTGGGCTTTAGCCCCTGAAGTACGTCTTTCTTTCCCTGAAGGGTACGGGTAGGCCGGGGATTTATCCTCGGCGCAAACGTAATGTAATCATCGTGGGCTAAAGAGGGTGTGTGAGAACTCGCTTTTTGAAGGGTACGGCCTTTAGGCCGTACGTTTAGCAGTCAAGATGAATCGGCTTCAGCCGCTGAGGTTTGCTCAAGCGAACACAAAAGATGCCCTCAGGGGCTAAAGCCCGTCCTATCTTGGGTAGTTAACGTACGGCCTAAAGGCCGTACCCTTCAAAAAGCGAGTTCTCACACACCCCCTAAAGAGTGTGCGTGAGAACCCAATTCCAAGTCACCGCGCTCATGCTTTGTATCAGGGCACGGCTTCAGCCGTGCCGCAATGGTTGGGTCTGATGAGGGCTTTAGCCCCTGGGCTGTGTCTTCCCTTTTTGAAGGGCACCGGCTTCAGCCCGTACATAAAAGAAACAAAACGCAGGGGCTTTAGAGTCTGCGTGAGAACCAATGGGATGACTTGTATTTCTCATCCGTGCGAGGGATAAGAAAGCATGTCACGTTTTTACGCCTATACCCCTGAACAGGGATACCTACTTCCTCCCAACGTAGGCGACGAATTGGGCGAGGATCATCTTTGTTTTTTCGTTCGCCGGGTGGTTCGGCAGCTGGACCTGAGGGTGTTTACCGAGAGTTACGGCCCACAGGGGGTATGTTGTATGCGCCTGAGCTGATGCTGGGCGTATGGCTGTACGCGTATGCGACGGGGATGACCTCAGCCCGGCGCTTATCGCAGCGGTTGGGGGAAGATCTCGCACTACGTTTTCTGGCTGGCGGAGCCCGGGTGGACAACTGGGCGCTGAGCGCGTTTCGCCGTCGGCATGCGCTGGCGTTAAACAACGCGTTCACCCAGGTTCTGGAGATGGCCCGCAGTCTAGGTTTAGGCAAGCTAGGTCGTGTAGCGATTGACTCGACGCGGATCAAGGCCAACGCCAGCCCGGACCGGGTGGACACGGAGCAGACACTGCGTAACGAGCGAGCCAAGCTGCGCCGCAACATACGTCGCTGGCAGCAGGCGTGCGACAAGGATGACACCGAGCCTGCAGGGCTGACGGTGGCCATCGGAGATGCGGAGCGCAAACTGGCCGAGTTGCCGCAGCGGCTGGAGCGGCTGCGCAAAAGTGGTCGGGAGAAATTGTCTCGCACGGACACCGAGGCGCGCTTTCTGCGCTGCCGACGCGGCTTCCAGCTCGGCTACAGCGGCGAGATTGCGATGTCAGAAGATCACCTCATCGTGGCCCAGCGGGTGACCCAGGAGTCGACGGATAACGCATCGCTTGCGCCGATGGTGGAACAGGTCAAGCGAGAGTGTGGCTCCCCGCCTGAGGAGGTACTGGCCGATAGTGGCTACTTCTCGATCAAGAATCTGGAGTGGCTGGAAGAGCAAAAGATAAACGCCTGCCTGCCCGACTCCAACATGGCAAGGTCGTTGAACCTGGGGAAAAGATGCAAGGGAAGGGCACGGGCGGCGGCGCACAAGCGCATGCGCCAAAAGCTGCGAAGTTCCTCAGGAAGACAAGCCTATGCCCAGCGCAAGACCCTGGTCGAACCTGGTTTCGGGGTGTTAAAAGAGCAACGCGGCATGCGCCAATTCCGCACCCGAGGAAAAGAAAAAGTCGCTAACGAGTTCACCCTGGCCAACATTGCCTACAACCTCACCCGCATGTGGGCAGAACAAGCCCAATAAACACCAAACCAAACCCCCAGCTGGCCCAGGCTAGTTGTTAGAATCCGAACCTTAACCCAAGTCCCTTGAAGTGCCATCAAAGCACTACTAAAATCAACCCACCACTCCCCATTCAGATGGGTCAAACTCAGATCGTCTACTTCGTTTTCACGCAGACTCTTTAGCCCCTGGGGCATGCTTTCCTGCCCGATCCGAGTTTTTCCGCAGCCTGTTAGGTACCTCCTCAGACACGCGCTCATGTTGTGAGAAAGGTAAGACCGGGTGACCAATCTCCAAGTGTCACGTATCAAGTATCTTGTCCGTCAGCCAAGCCTCTGGATCGCACTCATGATCTGGTGCATGCTCAGTGCGGCAGCCATCCTGCTCTGCCGGAACGGCGTGCCGCTCGACCGGCCCGAACTCGCCACTACGCCGCCGATAACCGATGTGCTCAACAACTCCATCGGTCTCGTTTCGATCATCCTGCTCATCGCCATCGTCTCCTTTCTGGCGCGTCATCGCCCACTTCCCAACCTCGGCGAACGCGCTCCGGCGCGGGGCATCGCGTTGCGCGAAACGCTGGCCATGTGGATTTACGGTGCCGTCGTCCTGTTCGCAGGCCGCATGATTGGACAGCACTATTTCGGCGAAGGGCTCGCGCTGCATCTCAACGGCTGCCTCTTCGGCGCGACGCACGTCCAGTCGCCGGCCGCGGTCTACACTTGGGCCGCGTACAACGGTACCTTCCTCGCGCTTTTTCCGTACCTCATCTTTCGTTGGCGTGGCTACTCGCGCCAGGCGCTCAATCTGCGATCCGCCAACTGGAAGAACGACACGCTCATCATCGCCGTTGTCATGCTCATCGGCTGCGCCTACGAGCTCGCCGGCCCCAACATCTTTCAGCTCACGCCGCACCAGCAGCTCGTCGGCGGGGCGCTCTCCTTCGTGCTGCATCTGTGCGGGACGGATCTCCCCATCATGATCTTCATCTATGCGATTCTGCTGCCGCGCTATGCCCGCTTGTTCCCTCCGCTAGTAGCGTTTCTGGCAGGCGCCGTCAGCTACCCTCTCATGCACGTCTTCGAATCATGGACACGCTATGACTCGCCTTACCACGCGGCAGTCTCTGTCATTTTCGTTTTGCTCACGTTCTTTCCCGCAGGTGTTATGAAGTCATTCCTTACACTCCGGACAGGAAATGCGTGGGTCCATATGTGGGCCTTCCATGCCGTCACGCCACACGTCATGGTGGACACGCGCCTGGTCGTTCGCGATTCAACATCCGCTAACCACTCTGGCCACGCGGGCCTAAACTTCTGTAGCGTTAGCCCGCGCCACAAAGCACAGATCCTCAAACACTCGGGCTTCGAATGCACTGCTCGCTCCGGCAACGCTTATGACATCGTCGAGCTGACTCACCGTGCGACGGTATGTGCGCATCATTTCCGGCACGCCAGGCCGCGGGCCGCGCAGGCGTATAAAGGCATTGCAAAGCTAGCGCATGACACCCCGCACGGTCCCGCCGTGGATGTTGGTATCATGTCAGCGGATTTCACTCGGTTGAGAAAACAAAATGGCCGGACTTGTGCATGATCTTCGCTACGCTCTGCGGCAGTTACGCAGGAATCCGGGGTTCACAGTCGTTGCTGTGCTCACTCTGGCGCTCGGCATTGGGGTGAATACGGGGATCTTCAGCGTCGTGGAAGGTGTACTCCTGGCGCCCTTGCACTATTTCGAGCCAGATCGTTTGGTTATGGTGTGGGAAAACAATCCGCACTTTCCGCGCGTCTGGAATTCATACCCAAACTTTCAAGACTGGCAGCGCAGCGCTCACGCTTTTCAGCGTATAGCGGCGTTTAGGCAGCAAGGGACCGATCTCACAGCTCCAGGGACGCCTGCGCATGTTGATTCCAGTCAGATTTCCCGCAGTTTTTTCAACACGCTAGGCGTGCCACTGGCACTGGGACGGGAATTCACTTCGCAGGAGGACCAGCACGGCGGGGTGCCGGCGGCTGTCATCAGCGATCATTTGTGGCGGGAGCGATTCGGTGGCAGCCGCGAAGCATTGGGCAAGACCGTTACCCTGGATGGAGTAAATTACTCAATCGTGGGAGTCGCTCCTCCCGGATTTCGTCTCGAATATGAAGCCGATGTTTACACACCACTCGGTCAACTCGATCCGTTGATTCTGAACGACCGCGCAACCCACGACGGCCTGTTCACGTTGGGGCGTCTGAAACCTGGGGTGAGCGTATCTCAAGCTCAGGCGGAGATGACTACGATGCAGAATAAACTTGATCGCCTGTACCCCAACGACGACCGCGATCTGGGAATTTATATCGAGCCTCTCAAGCAAGCAATCGTTGGGGACGCAGGGCAAATCCTCACGCTGCTGTTAGGTGCGGTTGGCCTGGTCTTGCTGATTGCCTGCGCGAACGTTGCCAATCTCCTGCTGGCCCGTTCGGCGGCGCGACATCGGGAGTTTGCTATTCGCTCGGCGCTCGGTGCGAGTCGCACCCGCGTGGTCCGGCAATTGTTGACGGAAAGCGTGGTTCTGTCGCTCGCCGGTGGCAGCCTGGGTATTGCGATTGCATTTTTCGGAATCAGGGCCGTTCTGGCGGCGAGCCCGGAAGTTTTGCCGCGTAGTGTGGACGTTAGTGTGAATGGTGCAGTTTTGCTTTACACTCTCTTGGTTTCGCTGCTGGTTGGAATTCTGTTCGGGATCGCGCCTGCACTCAAGACGCGGATCGCCGATCCGCAAACTTCGCTCAAGGAGAGGGGCCACAGTTCCACAGTTTTCCATCGACGCACGCAGGGCAGTTTCATGGTTATGCAAGTGGCGTTCACGCTCGTGCTGCTGGTAAGCGCTGGCCTACTGCTGCGGACAATTCTTCACTTATGGAACGTTAATCCCGGCTTCGACACAAAGAACGTCATCACGTTCAAGGTCGGGGTCTCGCATTCCTTGACCAAGACACCTTCGAGCACTCGGATCGCTTACCAACAATTGATGGAACGCATTCGCCAGATTCCCGGTGTACAGGCGGCGGATTTTACTACCGCCGTTCCGTTAACGGGACAGGGTGGATACCTGCCATTCTGGCTCGACTCGCAAAAGCCGGAATCGCTGCAAGCAGCGCCACGACTGCAGGCGTTTCTCACCGGTCCAGATTATTTTCGAGCCATGGGAATACCGCTGCTTCAAGGGCGTTTTTTCTCCAGGGAAGATACCATCCATTCGCCATGTGTCGCTGTCATCGACAGCGAATTCGCTCATAAGTTCTTTGCCGATGGTAAGCCCATTGGGCACACGATCACTGCCGGATTCGAGGCCTTCGGTCCTTGCACCATTGTGGGCGTAGCAGTTCACGTGAAGGACGTGGGTCTGAATGACGCGGCCGTGGCCAATCAGTATCAAACCTACTATTCGCTATATCAAGATCCGGACCGATGGGTAACCCTCAATTATCCCGACGCAAGCATAGTCGTTCGCACCCCACTTGCCCCCGCGACCCTGATTCCTGCTATCAAGGCAACTGTGTACCAGGCAGGCAGCGACCAGACGATATACCACGTTCAGACGATGCGACAGATCGTTGCGGATTCGATGTCTGAGCAGCGTTTTCCGATGATGCTGGTGGGAGCTTTTGCCGCGTTGGCGTTGTTGCTGGCAGCAGTAGGAATTTACGGGATGATTTCCTATTCCGTTACGCGGCGGGTGCAGGAAATTGGCATCCGCATGGCGCTCGGCGCCAGCAAAAGAAATGTTTTACGTCTGTTTATTGGGCGACAGATGAAATTGGTTCTTACCGGTATCGCGGTCGGCGCAGTCGCCGCACTGATACTCACGCGGATGCTCTCGAGCTTGTCACACTTGCTGTACGGGATTGGACCGAGCGACCCGGTAACCTTTGTCGCCGTCTCGCTGGTCATGATAGGCGTCGGCGTTTTGGCTTCTTATATCCCAGCGCACCGCGCCCTTAAGGTCGATCCGGTAGTGGCATTACGCTCCGAGTAAAGCGGTTTCCGCGTTATAGTCCGATCTCGACACCGCGGCCATTGAGGAGCCATGGCAAGCGACATCGACGGCGGCCAGCAGCTGGTGGAGGAGTGAACCTGCGACGGGAATTCGCAACCCGTGATGCTAATATGCGCGGCGCGCGGCACTCGAAGCTTGGACAGAGGTACTAGCGGGCGGCCCATTGAGCTGCGAAAGGTACAACCCGGGTGCCGAAAACACGTTTAAAAAAAAAGACGCTCCAATTGACCCCCTGCCGAATTACGATACGTTGCAGTGACGAGAGAATTCCCCGGGCACAATTGTCTGGATTCCGATCGAGAGGTGATATGACGCGTTTCGCATGTCTGGCCGCATTGTTTCTTCATTCAGCGATTGTGCCGGCCCAGCAGTTCTCCTCGGTTCCCGGACAAGGCCGCTCGATGGTGGTTTCGAAGTTCGGCATTGTTTCAACCCCTCAATTTCTGGCATCCCAGGCAGGTGCTCACATCCTTGAAGAGGGCGGCAACGCCATCGACGCCGCGATCGCGGCCAATGCTGTCATGGGCGTAGTCCAGCCCTACGTCAATGGTATCGGTGGTGATCTCTTCATGGTCTACTACGAGGCCAAAACGGGGAAAGTCTATGGCCTGAACTCAAGCGGCTGGACTCCCAAGGCGCTCACCATCGATTACCTCAAAGCCAAAGGCGTCACCGAGATCAACCCTATCGGCGTCGAGACCATCGACGTGCCGGGCGCTGTCGCCGGATGGGATGCCATGCGTACGCGCTTCGGGTCTCTGCCCTTCAGCCAACTGCTCGCTCCGGCCATTTACTACGCGCAAAATGGATTTCCGCTGGCGGAACGCAATGCCCGCTACTGGATCGCCAAAAGGCTCATCGACCAACCCGGGTGGAAGGAAACCTACGACATCTGGCCGAATGACCCGAAGCCGGGAGATCTCTTCAGAAATCCTGCACTGGCGAACTCTCTCCGGCAAATCTCCGCAAAGGGCCGGGACGCCTATTACAACGGCCCCATGACCGAGATCATGGTTAAGTTCCTCAACGCTAACGGTGGCACCCATACCCTGGAAGACTTTCGCGACTTCCAGCCCGAGTGGGTCGAGCCCGTCTCCACCACCTATCGTGGCTGGACCGTCTACGAGCTTCCACCCAATGGCCAGGGTATCGCCGCTCTTTCCATGCTTAACATCATGGAGCACTTTCCCATGGCCCAGTACGGCCACAACTCCGTGGATGCATTGCAGGTGATGATCGAGGCTAAGAAGCTCGCCTACGCCGACATGTATAAGTACGTCGGCGATCCGCGCTTCACTTCCGTCCCAGTCAAGGAGCTCATCTCCAAGGACCTCGCCGGGCAGCGTGCGAAGCTCATCGAGATGAACAGGGCTGCGTGCCAGGTCGTTCCCTCAAGTATCTCGGCGGAGCTTAACAAGCACGGTAACTCCACCATCTATCTCTCCACCATCGACAAGGACGGGAACATTGTCTCGCTCATTCAGAGCAACTACGCCGGCTACGGCACCGGCTTGGTTGCCCCGGGGCTTGGCTTTTCCTTCCATAATCGAGGCGCCGGTTTTCAGCTCACTGCCGGCCTGCCGAATTCACTTGCCGGACACAAGCGCCCTCTCCACACCATCATCCCGGCCTTCATGGAGAAGGGCGACATCCACATCGGCTTCGGCATCATGGGTGGGTGGAACCAGGCTCAGGCACACGCGCAGTTCGTCGCCAATGTTGTCGATTACGGTATGAACGTCCAGGCTGCGCTGGAACAGCCCCGTTTCACCAAAGACACCTTCGAGGGCTGCGACGTTGAGATGGAGGAGACTGTTCCTGCCGAAGTGCGCGCCGGTCTCTCACAACGCGGCCACCAGATCCGTCTGCTTGAGCCTTTCTCATTCTCCGTTGGTCAAGGCGCGGCCGTTGTCCGTGACAGCAGCCGCAAAGTGAACTTTGCAGCGGGCGATCCCCGGTCCGACGGAGCAGCCATCCCACAGGAGCCAAATCTCAAGATCTGGAACTTCCTTCGCCCCGTGCTCAGGACGGCGCCGCCTGTAGCCCGGGCATATTCATCGATGTCACCCAATCGTGTTCCTCCTGGGCCCGACGCCGTGATGGCACGGTAGGTCTCCGTGGTTCTGTCGATGAGAACCGAAACCACCGCATCCGATTGAAGCAGCCTGGTCATGGCCTCCTGTTGCGAATGGAGATGCGCGGGAGCATGCTGGCCGATCGTTGCCTGGGTAAAGCCGTTTTCCTCATTTGCCGTGCCGTCGGTGAGCCACACCAGGACGAGGCGGTTGCCCGCCTTTGCCTTCATCACTTGCTCCACAGCTTCAAACATGTCCTCATCGAGGAAGGTGCCCTCCACGTCGGCCATCCAGGAGGCAGTCCTGACCGCCTCGGCCGCCAGCTTACGATTGGTGGTAAAGCCCTGCATCAGGTCCGCGCGCGAAGAAAAGGTCATCACCGCCACTTCGTCTTCGCGCTTCAGGTGACCGAGGACCTGCAGCGCCGCTTGTGCCAGGGGGGCGAGGGCGGCATGCACCGTCTCGGTCATGTCGAAGAGAAACACGACGGAAAGGGGCAGTTGATCGTGGCTGAAATAGCTGATGGTCTGCGGCACGCCGTCTTCGGAGAGCTGAAAATCTTTAGCCGACAGCGTATCCAGGGGAACTCCGGACTTCTTGTTTTCTACCAAGGCGTCGAGAAGAACGAATTGCGTGTCGACATGGATGGTTGGGGGCTCTGATTGCGGCGGAGAATCCGCAGTTTGCGCCGGCCCGATCTGCGCCAGCAGCAGGACAGTGAGGAGCGATGCCGCCCGTATGAAATAGCCGTTGCCGATGGCCCACAAGATGAAATAGCGCTAGAAATCCGTGGACCGTGCACGCTGGGTTGTGACGACGGGACGTTCGGCAATCCGTCACCTAAATAGTTTAGGGGGGTGGGAAGAACGAAAATTTGATCATCTTGATAAAACAAAGGACTTAGTTGGCACTTAAGGAACCAATCACCGGACATCGTGGAGAAGGACGGCCTCTGAGGCGGGTGCCTCAAGGATGAGGCCAAGCTTTTTGCCGTCCGGGGATGGCCGAATCCAATTCACCGTCCTCCCTGGCAGGCTTGCCACCTTCACGGGAGTAGCTGTCTCCAGTGGTTGCCGCCAGATCGTTGCGTCCGCGCCTTTCTCGGTGACGTAAAAGATGCTCCGGTTGTCGGCGGAAAATGCAAAGCGGTCGAAATCGTCAAAATCACGGGTAGGAAAGCTTCGAATCGTTCGCAGAGAATCGAGCGAAACGATCTGCAGTGGCGCACCTTTGCCTGCGGCGGCTGTTGCGAGCAATTTGCCATCCGAAGAAACGTCAAACCATATACGCCCTTGCGCTACCTTCTGCGGAGCCCCACCCCGCAGGGACTGCCGCATCAGAATCGGATTGTTCCCGTCGGTGGCATCGGCATAGAAGACCCATTCGCCATCTGCCGTGCACTTCGGAAGTGAATCCATCGGTCCCTTCGTCACCTGTGTCAATCCGCTGCCATCGAAATGGAGTGTATAGACGCGTCGAACATCCCCCTGGAGAGCGGCGCCGACAAGGACCATTGTGTCCCGCCCGCAGAGAGACGGCTGGCCGAACAAATATCCTTGCTTTACATTCACCGCAGTCGATTCGTGTTTGAGAAGATTGATGACCCTCAGATTCCCGGCGCCGTTGGCCACGATTGTGTTGTTGTCCAGCCAGGTGAACCACACCAGTTCGCCGGTTTGGTCTTCCCGCAACGATCCAGATTCCGCCAGAGGGAGTTCTGCGAATCTAGCGTTCAAATCGTTTTGCGTAGTTGCGATGGTCCTGGCATCGGCCGTGAGACTGATGCCCGAATACACGCTCAGGTCGTTCGTGATCTGTCGCATCTTTCCCGACGGATAGGAAAGAAAGCTGACCGGGGCAAAGTCGATCTTTTCCCACCCGGTTATAAAAAGACCTCTCCCGTCTGGGATCCACTGCATGTCATTCAGGTATCCGCCCAGCGCGGCCGAGGAAGCTACGGTCCGCGTCGATCCCGAGCCGAACTCGAGGCTCTCGACATTGCCAAGCGAGTCTTCGAGAACAGCGAATCTGCCGCTCGGAGCACAAACGGCAAGCGCTGGGAATGGGTTTTTCCCGTTCGCCAGTACCTGCTGGTCGCTACCGTCCGCGTTGGCGCTGAGGAATTGGTATGAGCCCGCCGTGAGGTCCTTTCGATAGAAACATACTCTCTGGCCCCCATCGATGAAGGTGAGTGGGAAATCTACACCGGCAATCACGCGGGTGGGCTGACCGCCGAGAACCGGTATCCTGTACTCGTCCGAGCGATCGGGACTGGGCTGCCCCAGGGCATCGATCCGGAAATAGATGTAGCTGCCATCCGGAGAAAACGTGACGTGATGATAGTTGTAGGCCGGATCCTGGACAATCGTTCGTTGGCTGTTGGTCGGAATGTGGTGCAGCAAGAGGGTCTGCGCACCATTTGCGTCATTCAACACCGCCGCCAGATAGATACCATCCGGCGAGATGGCGAGACTCCCAACGTGTTTGCTGTCGATCACTCTTTGCAGCGAGTAATGCGCAAACGGCACTTGCGCACGATGCGCCGCGAAGTAGTATGTGGCCATGGAGGCTGCAACCATCGCGGCTAGTCCAATCCACCAGACCAGCGCTTTTCTTGGCCGGTGCTGTCCCTGTGCTTGCACGGCAGTCGACGACGAAATACCCGAATCCGACAGGGCTTCCAGCGCAAAGGCCAGGTCCGAGGACGACTGGAAGCGTCGCTCGGGGTTCTTCTCCAGGCAGCGATGGACAACGCGCTGCAGCCCGGGAGGCGCGTTGCGCGCGATTTGCGAAACGCCCGGTGGATCTTCACGCAAGATGGCCGTCATTGTCTCGGCGGACGTCGAATGCTGAAAAGCGCGCTTGCCGGCCAACATCTCATACAGTACGGCGCCAAACGCGAAGATATCGGTCCGATGATCGACCAACTCGCCTCGCACCATTTCCGGAGACATATAGCCGGCCGTGCCCATCACCGAGCCAGGATCGGTTTCGTACGTCTGAGTCGGCGCGCTGTCGTCCTTGTCTGCCTGCCGCGGTTGCGGCTGCATCAATTTCGCCAAGCCGAAGTCCAGAATTTTGATCCGGCCTTCTTTGGTGACGAACAGGTTCTCCGGTTTCAGGTCGCGATGAACGATGCCTTTGTCGTGCGCTGCGGCCAGCCCATGCGCGATCTGAACGCCCAGGTCGACCGCCCTGCGAAGCGACAGGGGGCCATGCCGCAACTGCTGTCGCAGAGTCTCTCCCACCAGTAGCTCAGAAACCAGGTAGGGCGCTCCCTCGAACACGCCGAATCGATACACCGCAAGGATGTTTGGATGGTTCAGAGCCGCGGCCGCCTGTGCCTCCTGCTCAAAGCGCCACAGCCGATCGGGATCCTTCGCAACAAAGGGCGGAAGAACCTTAATCGCCACGTCTCGCTTCAAAACCGGGTCACGGGCGCGATAAACCTCGCCCATCCCACCCGCGCCCAACAGGCCCAGAACTTCGTAGCCATCAACGTTCGCGCCTGCGGCCAGTGCCATGGTTGAGGCGGATTATACCTGCACGCCGCAGCGGGTGACAGAACCTCGACCCACGGTTGCGATGCACTTTGAGGCTCGTCACCGAAAGCTGATCTGGAGACTCCGTCCCTTCCGGTTCTCACGCACACTCTGAAGGAGGTGTCGGATTTGTCTTCGGAATGCTGCCTGTGGAATGCTGCCGGTCAGGCTCCCTCGACCAGGATAGCCGGCGTTTCCAATCCGGATGCACCTGGATCCAACAGGGTCGCGGTCAATGCGCGATAGCAATTGATCGCCACGATGCGCTCCTGTCCGGGAGAGGTGGGAGCAACTTCATGGGGCACAATCCCGCCCAGCAGAATCATGGTGTGCCCGCGATCGAGCGGTACCGATGTTCCCGCGCTTCTCCCCGCCGTGCGAACCGTGGACAACGGATCGCGAATCAAATCGGGATAGACGACCAACTCCCCTGCTGGGCAATCCATCGTGCAACTGGTGAGCGCCGTGATCAGGGCGATATCGCACTGCGGAACATCCCGATGGAGAGCGAGAAAGTCTCCAGTCTGCTCGTAATACGAATAAGTCCCACAGCCCGACGCGGAAACGCCAAGCCCACATATACCCGCCAGCGTCTCGGCCATCTGTTGGCACCCGTGCAGTCCCCAATGAAGCTCACGGCCAGGGCCTGATCGATAGGCCCGTGCCGGAAAGCCGCCCCGGCCCTCCGTTCCATCTGACTCCGCCACCAGCATGCGTTCAGCCTCAACGCGCACTTGCTCCGCCTCCTCTCGCAAGTCCCGGAGCGTCTCATCGTCAAATAATCCGCGAACCACGAGATATCCGCCGGCAGCAAACAGGCGAGATTGCAAAACCTCTGCCGGCGGGTCGAATTGCCATTCGAGAGCAGACACGGATTGCTGATGGAGCAGTTGAGTCGTCACCTGGAGGAAAAAGGCGGTTCAGCCGGGCCTTTTTACCGGCGGCGACAGCGGCACAGTCGGACGGTCCACCGGCGGCCTCAGCGGCGTATGAGCCGGCTCTTGTACCGGCGGCCTCAACGGCGTATGAGCCGGCTCTCGTACCGGTGGCACCGGTGGCGGTACAGTCGGCCGTTGGATTGGTGGCACCAGTGGCGGCACAGTCGGGCGTTGGGCCGGTGGTTCCTTCGAGAGCTTCACGACCGGTTGGATCGGTTGAACCGGTTCGACGGAATGACTAGGCGAGGACATTGGATAAATCTCCATTAACCAGACCTGGAAAAACTTGTAGGCGAATTTGGGGGTGAACCCGTGGGCGTGGCCATTATATATGGATCTTGGGAATTGCCAACTGTCTCGATTCCATCGCAGGTCAGTAGCTCGCTCTCGGAAATCCTGCCGGCAGCACAGCCTGTCGAACATTTGCTCCCGGATTCGCTCTGGTACGGATCGCAGCTTGTCCGTGCTAACAACGTCCTCTACACTGGCCCGGTGCAGGTAGTTTTCAGCTGTGAAAATACGACATATATGTGGTGGCAAGCGGAGTTCCTCCGCTACACCTATGTGCGAGCGGGCATGGACGCCGAATTAACCGCCCTGGTTGCTGCCACAGAGGAACCGGAGATCAAATTCAGCGGCAACAGCATTCGCGTCGCAAACTACAAAGATTCCATTCCCAACGCACCCCTTCTTGTCCTGAACAAGCCAGGTGGAATCGCGGAGTGGGCTGCGCTGGACGGGCCTCGAGATGAAACGGTCCTGATCGTCGACCCGGATTCCATGTTTGTCCGTCCGGTGGTCGATCCCGGCCCATTGACTGCGGGCCACGCTTATTCCGAAGAGCACGACTACATGTGTGTCGATATCCCACGGAACCGTACCGTGATTGACCGTCACTGTAGACAGGAAGTGCGTGCCAGGGTTCAGCCCGTGGGAATCTACATCTGTATCAATCGAGCCTGCCTCGCTGAATTGGCCCGTTGCTGGCTACAGAAATCGATTGAGATCGCGGCCGATCCTGTCTGCCGGGAAGCACTCAGCGGTACTGGCTGGCTGAGTGATATGTGGGGATACGCAATTGCCGCGGCAGAATTGGGAATTCATCATGACCTGATAGGTTTCTCCCAGGTTACCGGCTCCAATTCCCTGGAGAATCCCATCACGCACTATTGCTTTCCCTTAATGGAAAACCCTAATGACTTCTGGATGCCGGATACTCAGAAACCAATCTTGTGGAGTAAATGGACCTACAGGCCATGGGAGAATCCGCCAGATTTCCTAGGTACCACGGTTGAAGGAGAATTATTGCTTGAGCGCCTACAGGAATTCGTGACCAGCCGGGACTGACCCTTTTGGAATGAGGGAGGCGATCATTTTGAGCTTTGGCGATGTTTTACGGGAACATCTGTTCGGCCGGTTCCGTAAGAACCTGCATGAGGACTCTTTCTGCCGTCGTGGGCGCGGCCATGCTCGCCTGGAACCTGGCGGGTTTGGCGCACGCGGACGCCCCTTGCGGGCAAACGCTGGATGCTCCCCTGCGGCCTAGGGCCGTGCTGTCCATACATTCACGACCCGCGGGTCTCGAGATTGTGGGCACGGATGAGCCGGCGATTCATGTTTCGTGCACCTCGGGTGACGAGGGCGACGCCCAGCGTATCCGCATCCGGTCCCAGGGAAATCAGGATGACGAAACCCTGACCATCGAGGGCGATTTGCTCAAAGGAAACAATGTCAGGGTCCGTATTGAAGTGCCGCGAAAGACAAGCCTGCGGGTCGAGATGTCCGCAGGAGACGTGAAGGTAGAGGAGGTTACAGGCGATAAGGATATCAATCTGTACGCGGGCCAGATTACGATTTCTTCGACTCGCTCGTGGGACTACCGGAGCGTCGACGTGTCGGTAAGCATTGGAGAAGTGAGAGCTCCGGTTTACGGCGCCGAAAAAGGCGGCTTCTTCCGCGGCATTACGAAAAAAACCGCAAACGGCGAGTATTCGCTGTATGCGCACGTGATAACAGGAGAGATCGATCTGCTGGGCCGATCCGTGCGCCCCACCACCGATTAGCGCGGCAGCTATAAAAACTAGAAATCAAGAATCAAACGCCGAGTCCACCAACGCCTTGTCATCTCGACCGGAGTGGTCATGGGCTTGCTGCCCACCCAAGCTGATGAAAATCAGCCGTGAAGGGGACTCTTCAGGCCGTCCATAAATTTGCAAATCTTTGAGTGCAGTCGTTGCGTCAAATGACCGTTTCAGAAGCCGCCCGGCAATAACTTTCAGGGTTCAGAAGGGCGATGGGGCGCAGGCTGATAGATGTTGGCTTTCGCCTGGCGTTCTCTTTCCAGTGCTTCCTCAACCTGCCTCATTGCTGTACGGCGGATGGCGTAAAGTTCTTTTCGTTCCGCCCACCGCATCTGGCATCGGCGAAACATGGACTTGCCCCCCTCGCTCCGGCGCTCGGCGGTTAGGGCGAGGTTCTCCTGTCCTGCTTCCTGGCGGCGCAGCGCGCTCAGTTCGGCAAGCAGATCTCGATGCAATTGCTTCTTGCGGGCAAATTCTTCCGTCAACTGGTCGGTCAGCTCGCGTTGATAGCCCACGACATTAAACATGACGCCAGTGGTCCAGGCAAAGGTGAAGAGGCCGGAGATCGCCATCATAGGGCCAAGTTCGCGCCATCCAAAGCCAAGCGGCATGCCTCCGTAGCCTAAGGTGGTGTAACTGTTGGCGGTGAAGTAGAGGCTGGTCCGTGCGTCGGGAACCAGGCCGAGCCGAGTGAGCATCGTGGCCCAGATGCTCATGTCGACGATATGTAGCACCAGCATAAGAAGCACCGCGCGGCCAAATCGCAACGATGCCCAGAACGGATGGCTTGCGCGTTCAAGAAGACGCTTCGCCCCACGATGATAGTCGCGAACGATGCGTCCGAGGGTAGAGCCGTGCACCAGCGTTATGCCGACCAGCACGGGTGCGCCGATGCCAAAGACCTCCAGCAGCGGGGGGTCCGACCGAACGGGATAGATGGGCAGCCACGGGGCTAGCATGCACCAGAATTCTAACCGTTCAAACGACTCCCCAGGCAAACTGGTTGATGCCGGCGCCAGCCAGCAGATAGACGATGTTGGGTGCGCTGGAAGTACTGAGATCCATACCGGCAATACTCCCGGCGCCGCTCTCCGGGGCCAACCACTGAACACCACCGTGAAGAAGATTCAGGACGCCCAGCATAGCCAGGACGGTCCTCATGAAGGGTTCCAGCGAAGCCTCGTCTTTCGGCGCTGCAGTGCTCTGTAATGGCTTGTCCACGGGTTTCCTTCCAAAAACCTGGTTACTGTTGCGCCGCAGCCTGAAGGTCCTTCAGGTCTTGCTGGATCAGCTCTGCATCTGCCTTCTGCAGCTTGCCGCTGGACACTTCTTTGCCGATATCCATTCCTGCCGCTCTGCCTGCACTCCGGTCGGGCGTTTCGCCCTTTGCGCGCAGGTTGGCATTGGTCACCAGCTGGGTGGCATCGGCGGTTATTTGCGACTTTTCGTCGGCGCTAAGGGTGGACGCGGGCAGCGCCTTTGCGATATCTGCCTGCAGTTTGCCGGCCGCTGTAACCATGGGTGTGCTCTGCGCCATAGCCATGGCGCAGCACGTAGCAAGGGTGAATGCGAAAAGATAGCTTTTCATTGTTTTCGCCTCATTGGGTTGGGTTTGGTGTTGCACATCCTTAAGGGAACACTGCCCGCGCCGCTCGGAGAACAGATTCCGCCGAACGCGGATTTTCAGCATCGAGCGCGGATAGCATGAGGCGTTGTTGCCATACGATGAGGTAAGGGGGTTCCATGCGAGTCCTTCTCATCGATGACGAATTGGCCGCAAGAGAGCGCCTTAGGAGGCTGTTGCGCAGCCACCCGGAGGTTGAAGTGGTGGGCGAGGCCGAGCACGGCCTGGCCGGTTTGCAGCAGATCCAGCTGTTGCAGCCGAATGTCATTTTTCTCGATATTCAAATGCCTGGACTCGACGGCTTTCAGATGTTGCGGGAGCTGCCTGATCCGGAGAGCACGCCGTTGGTCATTTTCGCGACCAGCTTCGAGCAGCATGCGCTCCGGGCCTTCAAGGAGAACGCGCTTGCCTATCTGCTCAAGCCCATCGACGAGAATCTCCTCAATCTCGCTTTAAAACGGGCGGAGCGGCTGCTGGCCTCGGTGCCCGACCTCCACGAGGAAGTGGAGAAGACGCGGCGTGCTGCATCCGCAGCTCCGCCGCTGAGTAGTGTCGTGGGCCACAAGCAGAACAACTGCTTCCTGCTCAAGCTCGAAGATATTTTCTGGTTCTCCATTGTCGACGGTATCGTCAGGGCACGCACCATTACCGATAGCTATTGGTTGAACCATCCCATCGGATACCTTGAAGACTCCCTCGCCCAATCGGCCGCGGGACACAGCTTCTTTCGCGCGCGTCGCGACTCGCTGGTGAATCTCAATCATGTCCGGGTGATCCGCCCCTATGATCGAAGTACCTTCGTGCTGGTAATGGCTGACACGCAAGAAACCGAATTCGTGGTCAGCGAACGTCAGGCGAAGCTTCTCCGTGAGCGTCTTCCCGGACTATAAACGGCAGTGACGAAACGAGACCTGGTTCCCGAGACGAGGGACGTTAGCCGAAGACCTTTAAGGCGCGTAGGACTTCCGCCACAAAATACAGAGAAAAAGGGGAGCGATCGACTCCAGGAAAAATAGATTGCTGTCCCTGAGCTGGGAACGTTGTGCCTGGGCGGTGTAATTTCGAGGTTTCTAGTCTGATGCGAAATGTAGAATCCCCACTGACTTGTAAGTCAGTGGGGGTCTTCTATCTCTGTTGCAAGCCAATGCCGAGCAAGCGCATAAGCCTTTTGATTTCGGTCTTCTGAACGTCAATCACTTCTTTCAGTCTGGCGTTCTCTAATGTGCACGCTGTAAGTTGATCCGCGTCCATCTGTGGCTGAGTGCTGCGGTCCACACCGCTAGCGCCTCTTTCCAGGCGGTCGTAGTCGATCATCCCATTACCGCCTGCTGGTGCAATGGACGCTTTACGGGACGACACACCCCGAGAGTAATTAACTCGACTGCTGTCCTGCCATAGTTACCCGGCAAGGACCAAGCGAGGCCGCTTTCAATGAGTGATTGAAATAGAGCTATTGTAGTGGGTTCGTCTAACTCCCCTGATTCATACCTAACAACTTGGTCGAGTTGTTGCGAAACCTTTCTTAGTCCAAGCCATATATCGTGACGCATCATTACTCCAACATGTAGTGTGTACGTTGCAACCAGCGCTTGCCGTTGCAACCAGCAGTTGCCAATGTTGCTAATGTACATGTCACCACTATCCAACGCAAACGACGCGCAAATCATTGTGCATAAGCATCAGAGTGTTCTCATCTCATTCATTCACCACTCTAAAATTTGTTCCGCCGTGCATGTAAATTTTGCCGCAGCTATCGCAACCGTCGCCGTCTTCCAGTAGCAGACACAATTTCCTGACAAGACGCTGCTCCCAGCCAAACTTCAAGACTTTTCCATTCAGATGCAGCGGAAGAACCGCTTCAACCGAGGAGTCTCAGTCGGGAGAAATGTGATGGACTGTTTCTATTTCGTGTTAAATATTCCCTGTGTCCAGTCTGCGGCCCAAAAAAATTGTGTCGCCGAATACGCGCGTAGCCAATTCCCGTAGCAGAAATTTTTGGAGTAGAGACGGCGACAGGATACCTGTCCCTGTTCAAAGGGGAACTACGGCAACAGGTATGCTGTCAAAATGCTGCCGCGGTAACCTCCCTCCTCGACTCCGCGACCCGCAGTGCTGGTAACCACCCGCAACGGTTACACAAGTGGCACACAGGACTCCCCGTTCTGGGTAGAGGCGATGCCTGTCCTTCCCTCCAGCGCCATCTTTCCGCGTCTGTCGATACGAGCATGGCCGCCTTGGTACCGGAAAGGGTAATGGTGCGGGCGGTCGGTCACTGGTCAAATACAACCAGCCTCTGGGCACACCAATGCTCGAACTGGAGGAACTGCAGCTCTCATTCAGTGTGGGACGCTAAACACTGGGAGCACAGGTGCGGGGAGGCAGGAACACTCGTGTCGATGAAGAATATACTTCGAAGAGCGACAACGGCAGCCATTGAGTCAGACCCTCAGGCATACGGCTTCAAAGAGCCGTGGCAAGCCGAAGCCCGCATCCGCATGGCTCCGCGTTTCCGCGCTGCGTTATCAGACGGAGAATTTCGTGAAGGATTGCAAAACGGAGAAGTAAAGTGAGCCCACTGGTTGCAGCGTCGCCCGAACTCAAGAGATTGTGGGTCCGGGTTCTCAAGCGAGTTCATCCTGACCTGGCGGTTGATGAGCAGGATAGGTGCCGGTGTGAACGGCTCACGCAACAGGCGAATGATGCCTATGCGCGACGTGATGAACTTGCACTGAGAGCGGTACTGGAACCGAAAGGCCCGCCACCGCCGCGACACGAACCGCCCGACGCTTGGGAAGCAAGGGCACACGCTCAACAGGCGGCGCCACCGCAGTCAACCTATCAGCCGCCGTTGGTGCCGCAACAGCCACTCACCGTGCCTGGGCGCGAGACGTTGGCGATTCTGTGGGCAGCCGGCGCGGTCCTTTGCCTTCTTCTCTATGGAATTTTTGACGCGCTGAGTGAAAAGGTGGGGCGGAACACGTCCTTATTTTTCCTGGTGCTGCTGACTGCCGCTGTACTCTGGTGGATCACTAAGAACTCCAGGTTGTCGCCCAACCACAAAGCAAAGTTCGTGGCTGCGGTCGCCAGTGGAATGATCCTGGTAGGGATATGCCTTTTAGACAGTCGTCCCGGAGCAAATCCACTGTTTCCATCGGCTCGCGCCGCAACGGCTCTGGTGGCTCCGCCCCCATCCCAATGGTATTGGGATGTGATCAAGACCAGGGTGGGACAGAGTTGGAACCCGTCGACCGTCGTCCGTACCCCTGCAGGCGCTACTGCGGATATTGCGTTCACGATCTCACATGATGGTTCGCCCCGTGACGTCCAGTTACGTAGGCCGAGTGGTTATCCATCGCTCGATTCGTCCTGCGTTCTTGCTGTGCAGCAGGTGAAAACGTTTGGTCCACCTGAGGGTGGTACTAAGGACAGTTTGAACGTGCTTTATCCCTGTTCGTATGGCCAGCTCGAATCGATGAACGCACATCGGTCGCAATGGAACACACCACAGAAGAACGCGACCGTAATGCCACTAAGGCCCGAACCGGTAGGGAGTCGTGGTTCACAACTTGGCGGGTACATAGAAGCGGCGAAAAACAAGGTCGTACAGAAATGGAACTCGTCGGAAGTTGCCGGCAGTACCCCGGCGGGCGCAACGGTCTATATTCAGTTGGCTATACGGCAGCGTGGCAATCATGGAGCCCCGACCATGGAAACATCAAGCGGCTCCTCGTCACTGGATGCTTCATGCTTGCAGGCTGTAGAACAAATACAGACTTTCGGCCATCTTCCTACGAGCTACAACGGAGACAGTCTGACCGTGCTCTTTCAC
This sequence comes from uncultured Acidobacteriaceae bacterium, assembly GCA_963717225.1. GTDB lineage: Bacteria > Acidobacteriota > Terriglobia > Terriglobales > Acidobacteriaceae > PALSA-350. Next base: position 33,705 of record CAVQWB010000054.1, read on the forward strand.
TGCACCTATCCAGGTTCGCCCACGGCGAAGTTCACACAGGATTCTCTCCTGCCGCAAGTGAAACAACCGCCGCCATCCGGCCCTGTGGATGGTGTACATGGCGTGCAGCAACAAACCAATGACACCACGGTTACCAACTAGCCGGCATTTATCACAGACCCCCTGGGTAACCGACCGCTGCCGATAGTGAGATTTCTAGCCCTAGCCAATGACGGGTGCCCCATATCTGCCCGGTTTTGGCAGATGTGGGATTCCACGGCTGTTTACCGCTCACTCTCTACCAGCAACAGATCTTGATGTCCATAGTCCTCTACGCCTTGGACACTCAGGGGCAGAGGTTTGTGGAATCCCACATCTGCCAAGACCGGGCAGATATGGGGCACCCGGGCTCTTTTGCAGAACGGGGCGTGAGAAATCCAGTCTAGTTGAAGTCTAGTTGTGCGAATTACTTCATGTCGACGTGCTTCCTGGTCGCGCGTCAACGCCCGGCATCTCCGCGTCCCGGCGTTGCCGGAACTGCCGGACCCCTCAACATGAAGGTAGGTCGGGGTTTTAACCCTGACTTCAAACCACGACCTCCCGAGGGCTTCAGCCGGTGTGTAAGAACCCACTTTTTGAAGGGTACGGCCTTTAGGCCGTACGTCTGGCAGTCAAGATGAATCGGCTTCAGCCGCTGAGGGCTGCTCAAGCGAGCACAAGAGATGCCCCCTGGGGTATAAACTTTGCGTCAAACGCGTACTGTTTATGCGCCGCTCGGCACCGGAATAGGATCGATCGCCTGATTCCCCTCCGCTTCGACTCCGTAGCGGTATTCCCCAAGGCGGGCGAGCAGGATCAGCGCCAACACCATGGCCACGAGGAAGCCTGCCAGCGGGACTGTATAGGAATGAAACCGATCGTACCCCGCGCCCATAAGCAGTACGCCCGCCGATCCAGAGACCATAAATGCGCCGAAGGCAAAGCCATAGGCGGTCCCGAAGGCGGTCAGGCCGAAGTATCGGCTCATCATGTAGCCCATGCTCTCTACTTCTGCTCCCATTCCCAGCCCGGCAAGAAATGAGGCAACGAGCGCGAGGTTTCCATGGATGCCCATACACAACATGGCAATGCCCACCGCCGTCAAACTGTAAAAGAGAATAGCCACGCGAGGAGCAAAAAAATAGTCGAGGAGATATCCGGAGCCGAGCCGGCCGACGATCACGGCGGCGCCGACCAACGAGGTTGCCATGGCGGCACGTTCTACGGTCACGCCCCCGTCGGTAAGTATGGCGGAGAGATGAAGTACAGCGCCATGTACGCTCGCGCCGGTCAGGGAAAAAATGCAAATCAGAACCCAGAATGTGGGACTATGCCAAATGTCGCGCCAACTCAAACCCTGCTTTTGCTGCGGCGGCAATGGGGAAAGCTGATTTTGCCCGTCCCCATCCGGTCGCAGGCCTCGTTGCGCGGGATCGTTCTGCAGCAACCCAGCGATGACTGGAAGCGGTACCAGCAAAACGGCGCCCCCGAATATCGCAAACGCACTTCGCCACCCGAACTTGATGATGAGGTGTTGGGCAACCATAGGAACCACAACCGAGCCAATGCCAATTCCCATCATCGACAATGCCAGTGCAAGCCCCCGATGGCGATTGAACCAGTGAGAAATCACCACCCCATAAGGAACCGGTACGGGGCCGCTGCCCATGGCAATTCCCAGGATGATGAACCAGAGATAAAGCTGCCACAAGCTGCCCCCCACCCAGAGTGCGGAACATAACACCACGCCGTAGAGCAGGGTAAACAGAAGGATGACGCGCTTGGCGCCAAAGCGATCGATGACCATGCCTGTGCAGGGAATCGACAGGGCACCCACAAGATTAAACAGCGAAAATGCGAGCGACACACTGGCGCGGCTGGCGTGAAAACCCACCACCAGCGGCTTGAAAAATACGCTGAAGGAAAAGACGAGCAGGGGCGCGCCCAGGAAGAGGCCGACGGCACTCACGAAAACAATCAGCCATCCATAGAAAATTCGAGGCCGCTTAGTGGTCATGCAAACTCCGGCCGCGAGATGGCCGCGGAAGCTGGTCGTTCGTCAGGCTCAAGCCTTGTTGCGACGGTGCCCAGAAGCCTATACGTGCATTGTGCATATAGTCAATAAAGGATAGCTGGCATGCCAACGTCTCCCGTGTTGCCGCACATTTTTACAGCGGAAACCGAAGCAGGCGGAGGTCCCAGTCGCCCTGTTCGGGGAGTGCTGATTTTATTTGCTCGTCCTTTTCCCGAATTGATCTTGCGTTCCAATCTTTGAACGTCACTCCCGTCAATAGCTCGCATCGCCGCGCTGGTACGGTGCTACTCTTCGAGCAAGCGCTTGTCCAAACAGGTCTCTAGCCATTCGACTTTCAAAGACATACACGAAAAAGGAATTCCATGATTCATTTTGCAAACATTCGATCTGCCACGGTTTTCCTGCTCGCGATGCTTTGCTGCTCTGCACAGGGCGCCAGCCATCATCACCAGGCTTTCTACATTATTTTCCAGGTACCGAACGGCGCCGGGACGCTCCCGGTAGGCATCAACGACTCTCTGAGCGTGACCGGCTATTACAACGGTAAAGACGGAAAGACCCACGGCTTTGTGCGCCACGTTTTCGGAGAAATCACTACCTTCGACGTTCCGGGCAGTATCTATACTCAACCCATCGGTATCAATAACGCTGGCGAAATAACCGGGGTCTACGAAGACGTTCCCGGTTTTGACCGTGGCTTTACACGATCGCCGGAAGGAAAGTTTACGACCTTTAATCCTGGGGCCGCCGGCGGCTCCAGCGTACCCGGGGCCATCAGCGCAAGCGGCATGGTGGTAGGGTTTTACACCACTACGAATATCGTCCCCCCAGGCTTCGGTTTCATACGTTACCCGGATGGAGGCCTGGTCACCTTCGGTGTCTCCGGCAGCAGTTATGTGAATCCAGTGAGCATCAACATTGCCGGGGAGATCGCGGGACAGTATTTATACAATGGAGACACCCAGATCGGTGGCTTTGTGCGCTGCCCGGACGGACACATCACCACCTTCGAATACGCCGAAGGAATCGTGCCCACAGCCATCAATCAGGCTGGGGCGATCACAGGATGGTACGGAAACAACGGGCTTCCACGGATTCGTGCGATCCGCAAAAGGGGTGATCACGCCCTTTGACCCTCCCGGAACGATTCAGACTCAGTACATCAGCATCAACCGGGAAGGTTTCGTAACTGGCTCCTATCTCGCCTCTACAACTGGCATCGAGCACGGCTTTCTGCGTTCCCCGGATGGCCGTCTGACAACGATCGATCCCCCGGGATCCACCCAAACCAACGTCACAGCCATCAACGATCTTGGTGTGATCACGGGGTCCTACAGTGGAAACAAAGCTCCTTATGGAGGAGCCTTTCTACGCATACCGCAATTTGACTGCGACGATGACCAACCATAACCTACTTAGCCCACAGGCTACCTGCCGCTCTTGTTGTCATTCACTGCGCAGAGCCCGCATGGGATCAATCGAAGCCGCCTGATGGGCGGGTACAAGCGTCGCCAACAATCCGGCCGCCGCAAGCACAACCGCCGCGAAGCCCAGCGCCCAAATATCCATGCGGCCCGTACCATACAAAAGCTTGCGCGCTAAGTAGCTCGTACCTAGCGCCAGCGCCGCTCCCGGAATCAACCCCGCAATCAGGATCTGCAGAGTCTGGCCGAGAAATAGCGCCCGCACCTGCGAGCGCGTAGCCCCCAACGCCATGCGGATACCGATTTCAGAAGTCCTTCTAGCCACACGAAAAGTGAGCAATCCATAGAATCCAAGCGCCGCCAACGCAAGCGTCAGTGCGCCAAAAATGCTGGTAAGCCGGGCCAGCAGCGCCTCCGTGGAAAGGCCATCGTCAAACTCCAAATCCAGGGGCACAATCTCCGTCACCGGCAGGGCTGGGGCAATCTTGTAGAGCCTGTCCCGAATTTCGGCAGGTAGTGTTTTTAAGGAACCGCGCACTCTCACTTCAATCGATTGAACCGGTTCTGGAGGACGTTGATCGATAGGGAGGTAGGCGACTGGAGGAGAGTTTGAACGCAAACCATCCACACGTGCATCGGCGACCTCGCCGACAACCAAAAACTGGTGATCTCCCGGCGGTACGCTATAGCCAATCCAATGGCCAAGCGGGCTCTCATCGCCGAAGAGCTTCCGCGCGTAAGAGTGGCTGAGGACCGCGACCTTCTGCGACCGTTGATTATCCTCTTTGCTAAAGTCCCGCCCCCGCAGAAGGGGAATGCCAAGGGTGCGGAAATAGCCCACCCCTACATGATCCTCTTCTCCATGCAACTGTGATTCTGCCATCTCTGGGCGTCCAAAGACATGCACCGCCGTATTCCAACCACAGTTCGGAATACGGCACATATGCACCGCCGCATCGCGAACCATGGGTGACCCTTCAAGCTGCTGGATCAACGTGTCGTAAAACGAAGGCAAATCATTCTGTTGCTTGGCAAAACCGGTGCTTCTCATATCCAAATGAATCGAGAGCACATGATCGCGATCCATGCCTGCATCCACGCGGCTCAGATTTCGCAGTGTTTGCGCAAAAAGCCCGGCGGCACAAAGCAACAGCAGCGAGAAACTCACCTGGCTGGCCAGCAGCACGTTCGACCATCGGCGTCCGGCTTTGCTTTGGGTCGATAGCTGACCGACCCTCGTCTTCGATGCCATGGCAAAGCTCTTGCGCGTCATCTGCCACGCAGGCAACAGGCCAAAACCCACCAAGGCGCCAAGCAGCAGCGCCGTACCGAGCAAAGTGGCCGCCGTTCCTATCTGGGGATCGATGGGGATAGTTTGCCCGCGACCGGACGCCCAATGTAAAAGAAGCGAGCTTGAGCCCCGGCCGGTAGCGAACGCAAGCACTCCACCAATCGCGGCCAGCACAACAGCTTCAATCGCCACCTGGCGAAGGACTCTCGCCCGGCTGGCTCCCAGGGCAATTCGCGTGGCGATTTCTATCTCCCGTTCCATCAGGCGGGCCAGTTGCAGGTTGGCCAGGTTCAGGCACCCCACCAGAAGAATGACGAAGGCCATCGCCATCAAAATGAGCAGTGGAAGAGAGTAAGTCCTTGCCAGCGAACCCTCTCCATTCGCCGCCGAGACCAGCTTCACCTCCGAACCGAGGATGCGTCTGCGGTCCCGCGTGTCTTTGGCTGCACTGGCCATTAACGATAGGTCCGGCGCAAGTACTTGCGTCCAGTGAGCCCCCGCGGCAGGCTTAACTCCATCGGGAGTCCGGCTCAGCACCCACAGCCAAAAAATACTCGCCTGGTTTAGATACGACCGGCTCAGGTGGACGTCATATCCGGGGCCCAGTGAGTCGAACCAGGTGCCGAAACGGTCCGTCGCCTGTGCCGCGAGAGGAAGCCAAAGGTCAGGAGCCTGTCCACGAACCACTCCGCTGAAACCTTTCGGCGCCACGCCTACGATCACGATCGGAATTCCATTGAACGTAGCGCGTCTCCCTAGAACGGGTTGGCTTCCGCCAAAGTGTTCCTTGAAGTAGCCGTATCGCAGGATTACCGGCCACTCCGACTGTTCCCGCTGGTCATCGCCCTCGAGGAAGAACCGGCCGGCGGATGGCGACAGCCCCAGAACGCTGAAGAAATTATCCGAAACAAGTTGAAAATCGATCCGGCTTGTCGCCCCATCCGTTTCCTGCAGAACTCCTACGCCAAACCCCGAGCGTGCAAACACAGCTGCGTCCTGGTGTGTGGCCTGCCGGAGACGACGGTAAGCAGGGAAGGAAAAGAACCACTCCCCATCAAACGGCGATTGCACCGCGTGCAGCGAGTAGAGTTCTGCTGGCTGCTTTACCGGCAAATGCGCAAACAACACTCCATAGAGCAGCTGAAAAATCGCGAGATTGGCGCCGATGCCAATGGCCAGGGTAAGCACCGTGGTGGCCGCAAAGCCCGGTGATTTGCGCAACTGCCGAAGCGCATACCGTGTATCGTCCCAAACGCTGCCAAGAACCAGGGCTGCATCAGCGGAAGCGACATGCTCTTTGGTCACAGCCGGATTGCCGAAACGCGCCAGCGCATCCCGTCGCGCCTGCAGGGGAGACATGCCCGCGCCAAGGTTCTCCTCGATCCGCATTTCGATGTGCGACTGTAATTCCGTCTCGATCTCCCGATCTAACCTGGATCGGCGGAATAAATTGGACATACGACGACAAAGAGACATTAAGTTCCTCACGCGTAGCGCAGGATCGCCCGCACACCCTTTACCAGGTGCTCAAAGTTCTTCTCTGCTTCCAGCAATTGCCTCCTGCCGGCCGCGGTTAGCTTGTAGTACTTTGCTTTCCGCTTTGTCTCCGTCACAGCCCATTCCGATGCAATCCAGCCGCTCTGCTCCATGCGGTGCAGCGCCGGGTACAAGGAGCCTTCTTCCACCCGCAGCAACTCATCGGACGCTCTCTGGATGTGCAGCACGATTCCGTAGCCGTGCATTTCCCCAGTCTGCGCCAGCGTTTTGAGAACCAGGAGATCGAGCGCGCCCTGCAAATCATTCTTCGCCATCAATTAACCCCTAAACAACTCAGTATAGATGACTCTATACCCGGACAAGTGATATTTCAAAGACGTACCTCAGGGGCTAAACAGGCTGCGGAAAAACTCATGTTTTGTATCAGGGCACGACTTTAGTCGTGCCGTAAGTGATTGAAAATACGTCGGGCTTTAGCCCCCGAGGTACGGCTTTCCTACCCAACGGCGCGTTTTTCCGCAGCCTGGCTAAAGCCCTCATTTGCGGCGGTTCGTTCGGCACGGCTGAAGCCGTGCCCCTGGAGTTTCTCTCCATGAACTTCTCCTGTGGTGGGGGGATAAGTTGCTGTTTAACTGTTGCATGAAGGCGGAGGTTGACCATGCATGGGCATTGGCGACAGGCTACAGCATGATCTTCGTGCCAGCCCCGGACTTCAGTCCGGGGTCAAACCCGCGAGAACGCTTTATCTTGCAAAATACCGGGCTTTAGCCCTGGTGAGAATGCTCCAGGCTCCCCCATCAACCCCATTCGCATCGCCAGTTCAAGTTCCTCTGATCCCGCCCCAAGGGCCTGGCCGCAGCTACATTTCAGAGAGGGCGGATAGATCCAAATCTACGGAATGCGCGGTTTTCTGGAGTCGTGCCCTGGTGCTTTGCATCAGGGCACGACTTTAGAACCTGCGGAAAAGAAACGCATTCTCCTGCTGTAAAACTGACCCGAATCCGCATATATATAGGTGTGTCCACCAATAACTTTGTGCTGTTCGAAATCATTTGCCGGCCACGCGCGCGGATGACGCATGAAACGCGGCCCGCCACAACGGCTCAGTGCGCAAATTATCCCGGACAGCCCTTGCTTGGATTCGGACTTACCACGCATACCACGCATATCACTCACCATTTCCATCGGACTTACCACGCATACCACGCATATCACGCACCATTTCCGTCGGACTTACCACGCATACCACGCATATCACGCACCATTTCCGTCGGCTACTTACCACGCATACCACGCATATCACGCACCATTTCCGTCGACCACTTTTCACCATCCTGGAGGTGAAATACACGCATAACTTTAAGCGTCGCTTAAAACAAAGGACTTAGCCGCGCGTCGGTTGCAACCCAGGGGGGAAAGCCCTCATCAACCCCGCCATGCACAGCACGGCGGAAGCCTGCCCTTCGTCCAGAGTTTTTCCGCACCTTTAAGGATCCTAGTTTGTGGGCCTGCTGTTTCTCTTCCCGTTCTCACGCACACGCTAGAGTTCCTCAAATCACATCAGAATTGGGCAGGCAACACAGCGCATGCGACCATAGTGATCATCCCAATGCAGTTTGAAAGGAGCGACGCTGCAGCCCTTCGCAACTCGGCAGCCGGTAGATAACCCCGGTGTCGCCCTTACTGCTGTTCTTTCGCGGGCTTTCGGCATCGCGACCACCGTGGCCGCCTTGAGCGTGGTTTGCGGCATGCTCCTCCATGGCCTGGCCACGCCGGCCTATACGCAAGAATCGCCATCGGGTTCCGTCTCCGTCGTACAGCCTGGCGCCCCTGGGACTCCAAGCAGGAGGCTTCCGGCTTCCACATCCGGCGTTGCCCCACGTCCCTCGCCGGCGGACATCGAGTTCATGCAGGGGATGATTATGCATCACTCACAAGCGGTGGAGATGACCGCGCTGATTGCATCACGCACCGAAAACAAAGAGATTCGCGTTCTCGGAGCTCGTATCAGCCTTTCCCAGAGCGATGAGATCAAGTTCATGAAGCGGTGGTTGGTTGCGCGGGGTGCGCCCGTCTCGATGGCCATGCCGGGCATGCCTGACATGGATAAAAGCGGTAAGCCGATTAACCCAATGCCGGGAATGCTGACACCCGGGCAGATGAATGCATTACGCCAGGCGAACGGCGCGGAGTTTGACCGGCAGTTTTTGACCGGGATGGTACAGCACCATAAGGGAGCCTTGGCGATGGTAAAACAATTATTCGATACCCCCGGTGCCGGTCAGGACGCCGAGCTTTTCGATTTTGCGACGGATGCGGATAACACGCAGCGGGCCGAGATAAGCATTATGCAGGATATCTTGAAGGAGAAATGATGAAGCGTAAGCAGGCTCCCGGTTTCCATTTGGCCGCTGCGGCCTTTGCCCTGGCTATCTTGAACCTCACCGTCGTCACTTTACGAGCGCAGGCACCCACCGCCCCGGCCGCGAAGCCCGCGGTTCCCGAGGAGAAAGAAGAAGACCCGTTCGCTCCTCAACCAGTTACGCCACTGCCTCCAGGGATGACGGGATCCACGACCAACGATCCGCGCGTCGGCTTGAAGCCCGGACTGTATGACGCGGGCGAGGCAGCAATGGGCATGGAGCACATCGCATTTCTGAAGAAAGCGGACGCCTTTCAGTTGCCGTCCTCGCAACCAGACGATCCCGCTGTGCAGAAAACACTCGACATTCTTGGCGTGAACAAAGCCAGGATCCCGAAACCCATGCAGCCCGTGATCGCACAGCTTGCTTTCGCCAACTCGGATTTTGCATTTCAGGGAACACACCTGTTCCAGGGCAACTTTTATGGTGTGAACTTTTACGATATCGCGAACCCATCAAAGATTTCGCTGATCACCTCACTGGTGTGCCCGGGTGGCCAGGGCGATCTCTCCGTATATCGAAACCTGCTCTTCATGTCGGTCGAAATGCCCAACGGGCGCCTGGACTGTGGTACACAAGGTTTCCCGCCATTGCCTCCGCCAGAGCCGGGACATGAAAAGGACCCACGAGTACCGGTTGCCAGCCCTGAGCGCTTTCGCGGTGTGCGGATTTTCGATATCTCGGATATAAGGAACCCGAAACAGGTAGCAGCAGTGCAGACCTGTCGCGGCTCACACACCCATACGCTCGTGGTCGATCCCCGCGATCAAGAGAATGTCTACCTCTATGTCTCAGGAACCTCATTTGTGCGGCCGGCAGACGAGCTTGCCGGTTGCTCGGGCGACGCCCCGGCTAAAGACCCAAACACCTCTCTATTTCGAATCGACGTGATCAAGGTTCCACTCGCCGCGCCGGAGCAAGCTAAGGTGGTTTCCAGCCCAAGAGTATTTATTGATCCACGCACGGGTGCCTTGAACGGGCTAAACAACGGCGGTAGCCACGACAAGGGGGCGGAAAAACCTTCCGATACCAACCAATGCCACGACATTACTGTGTATTCGGCCATTGGCCTCGCGGCCGGTGCGTGTTCCGGAAATGGCATCCTGCTTGACATCAAAGATCCGGTCCATCCAAAGCGTATGGATGCGGTCAATGACCCGAACTACTCCTATTGGCACTCGGCCTCCTTCTCAAACGACGGAACCAAGGTGGTCTTTACCGACGAGTGGGGTGGTGGCCTGCAGCCGCGTTGTCGTTCGACCGACCCAAACAAATGGGGAGCGGATGCGATTTTCAATCTGAAAGAAGACAAGCTTTCGTTGGCAAGCTACTACAAAATGCCTGCTGCCCAGACGGCGACGGAAAACTGCGTCGCCCACAACGGCTCGCTTATACCCATCCCCGGACGTGATATTGAAGTTCAGGCCTGGTATCAAGGGGGCATTTCCCTAGTCGATTTCACCGACGCAGCGCATCCGTACGAGATTGGCTACTTCGATCGCGGCCCCATCGACGCCAAGGCATTAGTTTTGGGCGGAGAGTGGTCTGCGTATTGGTACAACGGGTATATCTATGGATCGGAGATCGCCCGGGGGCTTGACGTGTTCAAGCTGTTGCCGAACAAATTTCTCACGCAGAACGAGATCGATTCGGCCAATCTGGTCCAGTTCACCGAGCTCAACGTCCAGAGCCAGCAAAACATTACCTGGCCCTCTCAATTGATCGTCGCGCGAGCTTACCTGGATCAGTTAGGACGCTCGCAGGCGCTGCCCGCGAAGCGGATTGCCGCGCTCAACAAGGCAATTGCCCGCGCGCAGACATCGCATCTTGCCAAGAAGGACCTAGCCAAACTTCAGGGCATGGCCGCTTCTGTGGAAACGGGCGCGTCCGCTGCGAGGAGCACTACGGATGCCAAGCGCCTGCACGCGCTTGCGCTGATACTGCAAAGTCCGACGGCCTGATGACTAGCTTCCGTCTCCAGCCGAGGGTCGCGGATTTGGAATGACCTGCATGCGGGAAAGTTCCCGTTGTTCGGCAGACTGATTCGTCATGCCCTTGGAAATTTTTTCAAAGTACCTCCTGAGGTAATTGTGCAGTGTTTCTTCGGGCTTGGACTGAGCCATTTTGATTACCTCAGACTTCAGGAAATTGGAAAAGCGGAACCGAACATGACGCTCTGTAAGTACGAACAGCGATCCTTCTCGTTGCCTTCATCGAGTCCCTTCCCCCGAAAGAATCGATGAAAGTGTTCTTGAAGGATCGCCGCTTGTTGATAAGCATACTGATCCTGGCGGGATTCGCCATGGTCCTTGCGTGACACCCCGGCCGATCCTGGTGGTATGAGAGGGGCCGATACACGCTAACCTCTAGAACCTTTGTGGTACAGAGACCAGGGAAGGCGCCGAAAAGGTATCAATCCGGCTTCCGTGCCCACACTGATGAGATGCGGGGCCCGATCACCAGAATATCGGGGTTCCGCGTGTCGCGGTCCATATCAGCAAGGATTGTTTCCATGTGAGCAGCAGTAACCAATCCAGCGGCGATCAAGGCCGGCGCGGCTTCCTCCACCGTCCATTTCAAAAGAAACCGGTCTTCCCCTCGCGCCATAGCGGGCTGGTGGATCTCAATATCCGGCTCCGGACACCCCGCCTCCTTTACCAAATGATAAAGATGACTTGCGAGCGAGTAGTCCAGACCGCGCGTGGGACCCAGGCGACCAAACAAATCCGCGAACGAACTGAGTGAGCTGGCAGGACTACTACCCGCCGTCGTCAGGTCGCCGTCCTCTACCACCAGCACCCCGCCGGGTTTGAGTATCGCCAGCATCTCGCGAAGCCCGGCGTCAGGATCGACAAGATGGAGCAGCAGGAAGCGGCAATAAACCAGGTCAAGCGAGTTACGCAGCAGGCCGGTCGCCGTCGCGCTCGCCTCTACGAAGGTTGCGTTTGTAATTCCCCCCGTCTTACACAAACGGCGTCCTTGTTCCAGTTGAGACGCACTCAAATCGATACCGGTAACATGCCCAGTGGGACCAACCATCTCTGCAAGCATGCGGGTCGTAGCTCCCACGCCGCAACCAAGATCCGCGATGGCCATCCCGGCCTTCAGGCCCGCGCGCAACAGAATTCTACGACCGGTAGGCGAATAGACCCGGTGCAGCGCTGTAAGCCGTCGAACCGCCGCTTCGCCGGTGGCAAGGGAATATTCGCCGACCTGCCGTGTGGCCTGCATCATAGATCCTCTCAAACGAAGTCTTGGCAGAATCAGGCCCAGCCTTCCGCCCTCGACGAGATGATCGGCGAGTGCGGAGCAAGTGTACTTAAGTATCGAGCAAGCCTACCAGAGTACAACCGGATTGTATGTAGGTCACGTCATGCCCGCTTGACGAACCAGGTAAGCCGAAGGGCTGAACTTTCGAGGAGCGCATTCAAGGTCTAGGACGGTTCGAAGAAACCTTTGCGGGCCTGCACTGTTAACTTCTTGTCCTTCGCCTTCAACTCCAATTTGTGATAGCTGTTCGGGTGTGTGTCTGGTGGAGGCTTGTAGCCCAGTTCGTACTGCAATCGCAGGTCTTGGCTGATCTCTGCGAAGATCTCCCGCAGGCTCATCGTGCGCGAGACTGTAAAGACCCGTCCGCCTGTGCTCTCCGAAAGTTTCTGCAGCGCTTCCACTCCAGGATCGAACGCTGGCGCACGGCCTGCGTTCGTGGCGTCCAGACTGTTTCGCATGCTGTAAAGGACGGAGTAAATCTGCACATCCGCACGCTGTGCCTGTTCGATGGCTTCAGCAAGCGTCCGGCGGCTTCCGTTGTCACCACCGTCGCTCAGAATCACCATCGCCTTGCGCCCCGTCTCGCTCGCCAGGACCTTGTTCGCTACGGCGTAAATCGCGTCGTACAGCAGGGTGCCTCCTGCGCCGGCGCCACGCTGGCTTACGCGCGATAATGCGAAGTGGAGCGCACCCGCCGAGTTGGTCATACTTTTCAACTCTAGGACAGTGCTGTCGAACTGCACTAGCATCGCGCGGTCTTCTTTGCGGCTCAGCATGGTCTCGAAGAAGACATCGCTGGCCAGCGCTTCATCTCCGATAAAGGTTTGTTGGCTCCCGCTTGTGTCTACCATGAGGGCGAAGCTCAGCGGCAGATCGGACCCTCTGGAAAAATATCGGATCGGCTCTTCTTTGCCATCCTGTTTAAGCACGAAATCGTCTTTGGTCAGTCCTGTCTTTGTCTCGCCATCCTTGCTCTTCACGACGGCAGAAATCGCCACCAGGCCCGAAACTACCTTGAGCGTTGTCACTGGCGGTTGAGGTTGATCTACATCTTGAACAGGGGCGGGTGAGACGGCCTGCGTCCAACCTGAAACGGAAAGTACCAGCAAGCACAAAATCCGGGTAGGTTGAATCACCAGGCTGCTCCTCCCACATTCTAGAGGATAGGGACCTGTGACAACATGCTGATTGCGGCAGCCAGGCCCGGAGCCTGCCTTATTACTCCAGCCGCAGGCAACCGGCACAGGTTTTCATGATTTCGGTTGCTGGCCAACCCCGGAGGGCCGTCCGGCTGGAGCGACCTCTATGCTGGAAACTTCCTTCTGCTCGGCAAACTGTCGTATCTTGCCCCTGGAGATTTTTTCAAAGTACCGCCTGAGGTAATGGTGCAGTGTTTCTTCAGGCGCGAGTGGGGTCATTTCGATCACCTCAGGCTTCAGGAGATTGGGTCGAACTGATTCAATCTGCAGGGTTCTATGCAAGTACGAACAGCGATTCTCTTTGTTACTTTCATCGAGTCTCTCCCCCGAAAGAATCGATAAAAGCGTTCCTAGAGAATCGCCGCTTGTTCATAAGCATAGCGGTTCTGGTGGGGTTCGCCATAGTTCTTGCGTCACAGTGCGGCGATCGTAGTTGTATGCTGCAGGACCGATCGTCGCTACCCTCCAGAACCTTTGTGGGACAGGCTGCAGTCTTCACAAAGCAAAGCGGTTACAGGATGGGTGGCTGCTCGCCTCTTGCCCCTTCGCTCTTCCGCTGACCCGCGGGCCAGGGGTGATCGATGACGGGGAGACGGCTGAATTCGTAGTTGGAAAATGAAATAAAATGAACTTGTATTTGATCCCGGAGTGGATGCAAATGGACGCTTACCAGGGTACTCGGGGCGCCGGCGGTCTGAAAAAGCAAACGCCTTCGCGGTGGTTATACGTCGGGTTCTGGGGCTGCATTATGATTTCTGTCGCTGTGGTTCTCAGGCGTTTGTCTGCGCTTGCCTTCCCCCCGCGTTCTGGTCCACCTCAACTCGCAGCGCTCGATACAGTCTTCGCCTCCCATGCGGCCCTTACCTTGGCGCATATCCTCCCCGCCCTGGCGTTCGTACTGATAGCCCCATTTGTGGTGTTCCGTCGACCTGCCAACGCTTCGTGGCCTGAGCACTTCATCTTCCCGCTCGGCGTCATTGTCGGCTTGACTGCATATGCGATGAGCGTGTATTCGGTCGGCGGGTGGGTGGAGCGATCCGCAGTTCTGTTCTTCAACAGCCTTTTCTTGTTCTCGTTATTCCGTGCGTATTGGTGTGGGCGGCACGGTGAACTGCTTTTGAAGAGACGATGGATGGTGCGGGCCATTGTGATCCTTCTCGGTATTGCTACGACTCGTCCGGTGATGGGAATATTTTTTGCTACCAGCCCTCTGACCCACCTAACGCCAAGCCAGTTCTTCGGCATCGCTTTCTGGATCGGCTTTTCCATCAATGTTCTCGCCATCGAGCTCTGGCTCCGTTACCGGGATCGTTCATCTCACCTTGTAGAGTGGACTCCGAACCTTTAAATCTTAGAAACCCTCAGCGACAGGATAAGTATTCTCGAATACTTGCATGGGCAGCCGTGCTCCGATCGGTCTATCCCGGGGACAGCATCCAGCCGGGAGCTAATTCGCCGCTGGATCTGCACGCTGAAAAGCTCTCCGGATATGCACGGCCCGCTTCCGCACACTCTGCGGGATGCGCGCAATCGGCGTCACCCGCACCCTGATACCGGAGCTGATTCCATAGGGGCTAAACGATCCGTAGGGGAACTGCGGCCAATGCTGGTATTCGAAGTCGATCGCACGCACAGTGACATTGTGGTTTAGGGTGATATCCAGGCCGGCCCCCGGCGCATAGGCCAGAAAGGAGCCATGCGCATTACCGAAAGGCAAAGTGATCTTGCCCATCCCGGCCAGGAACTTGGCATAAGGCTCCACGCCATGAGAACGCAAAATCAAGACGCGAATGCCCCCGATATAGTTCGATTCGGTGACTTGTTCCGAGGTGTGATAACGCAAGAAACGTGCTTCCCCTTCGAAGCCTACGCGCCATTGCGGATGCACATCCGCATAAATAAAACCGCCGCCGAGATAGCGTTCGCCATACACGGCCTGAAACCCTGACGCGCCCGCGCCAACAGCCACGTAGGCGCCCGGTCCCACCGCCGCGGGCACCACTTGTGCCGGGGAATGCTTCCATCCAACAAGAACCGTTACCACGATCCATGCTCGGGCAGAAATTCTCATTGCGTCACCACCAGGGTGACGGTCTGCGTCTGCGTCATGCCTGATCCTTGGCCAGTGCCCACCACTTTGATGGTGTAGGTGCCCGGCGCTGTTCCCCTGGTGTTCAAACCGCTGCAGCCTACGACACTGATCGTGAGTGCCAAGGCCGTCGCCAAGATAAGAAGAATGCTCAGCCTACGGTGCGCTGCCATGTCTTTCCTGCGGCGCAAGATTCCGGCGAGCAAACCAAGAGGTAACCAACACACGAACGTGTTGCCACCGTAATTCACGGTGGCACTTGTGCCCGAACCGGCTCCCAGCGGATTACCTGTATCGATGACCAAAGAGGCGGTGGCTGTGCCGCTGGATGACAGGGTTACCTGCGAAGGAGTAAAGCTGCAGGTGCCCGATGTTGGAAGTCCCAGGCAACCCAAGGCTATCGTATCGCTGAAGCCCTTCACCGATCCAATGTTGACCTGGATGGTAGCGTGCTGATGAGTGACCAGCGTGATAGCCGGCGCACTGACTGACAGCGTGAACTGCGGAGCCGCCGCTGCTCCTGCAACCGTGACTGTCGCGCTGGACTGCGAGCCGGCGTAGTTGGCATCGCCCGTGTAGTTTACGGTGACCAGTTCGGTTGGCTGCGCGAAGGCAACTCCGATGGTCGCTACTCCAGTGGATCCTACGGATGCTTGCCCCAACGCCGAGCTGCCGCTGGTAAAGGTCACCGTTCCGCCGGGCGCCACAGAGCCCTGGCCTTCGACCACGGCAATCAGAGTGATCCACTGCGGATTCGCTGGGTCTGTCGCCGCGCCGGTAACCGTCGTCGACGTCGGCCGCGTTTGCACCGTTTCGCTGTATGTCGCGGAGCTGGTGGAGAAGTTGGCGCCATCGCCCTCGTAGCTGGCCGCGATGGCATAACGGTTTGCGCCCATGGCAGGCAGTGTCAGCACGGCGTGGCCTGCTCCGTCGAGCGGTGCCGCGCCGAGAGCGGCGCCTCCCGCAGCGAAGCTGATTGTGCCGGTTGCAGGCGCCGGACCCGCACTCGTGATCGTGGCTGTAAGACTCACAGGGCTCAAAGTAAACGCTGGATTGCTGTTCGTACTCACCGTGAGGGACGTAGTTTGCTTGACGGAAACCGTAAGCGGCGTCGACGCGGAAGGGTCTGCCTTACCATCGCCCGCATATTCCGCCACGATGGTGTGCGCGCCGGGAGCAAGCGTGGAAAGCGTAAGCACACCCGCACCGGAAGCATCCAACTGGACGGCGCCAATCTTTGTTCCGGCATCCATGAAGGTCACCATACCCGTGGCAATTCCTCCGTTGCTGGTGACAGTAGCCGCAAAACTGACCGGCTGCGAGAACGTAACCGGATTGGCAGACGCGGTCATCGTCAATTTGGTATTCGCTTCGATAACGGTTTGCGCCAGCTGAGCGGTCGCTACAGCGAAGTTCTGGTCTCCCCCGTAGCTCATCGTGATGGTATGCTGCCCCACCGTGAGCCCGCTGGTGGTAAAGCTTCCCCCGCCAACGCCGTCCAGGGTGAATGTAGCCAGCAGCATGCCGTTATCACGAAGGGTGGCGACTCCGGTCGGGATCAGCTTGCTCGCTCCGCCGATTCGTGTGGTGAAGGCGACGCTCTGGCCACTGGCGGCAGGATTGTTACTGGAAGTCAACGTAGCCGATGTGCTTTGGACAACAAGCTCCGTGGTTGGCGTTGATGTTGAGCCGGCATGGTTAGTGTCACCAAGATATGCTGCCGTGAGTGCATGGGTACCCAGGCCGAGCCCTGCCGGTGAAAAGCTCGAGGAGCCGTTCGCTCCCAGGGCAGTCGTCCCCAGAACCGCCGCGCCGTCGAAGAAACGGACCTGTCCGGCAGCGTTCGGGCTGTCACTGGCTACGGTTGCGGTCAGTGCCAGCGTATTGCCCTGGGTAAGTGGATCTGCGTTTGATACCAGGGTAGTGGTGGTGTTTGCCTGGCGTACGACCACGGTGAGACTTGTTGAAGTCGCAGCACTGTTGTTCGCATCTCCGCTATAGGTCGCCGTGATCGTGTCGTTACCGATGCCCAGCGTTGACGTCGAGAAGGCAATGCTTCCCTCGCCGGAGATGTTGGCCGTGCCGAGCGCAGTGCTGCCATTCAGTAAGGTCAACGTGCCCATAGGAGGCATACCAGGCGTGCTGAGAGTTGCAATAAAGTTCGCAGGGGTTCCTGCATCGACGGAGTTCGCCGGTCCGCTGAGCGTCACGGCGGGCTGTGCCAACTGCACAATTTGCTGCGTAGCGGCAGAGATCGATCCGCTGTAGTTACTATCTCCGGCGTACGCCACGGTAATGGAGTGGGTGCCGCGCGCCAGACTGGTCGTCGAAAAGGAGCAGGTTCCAGCCGCGCTGAGCGTCGTTGCCCCCAGAACGGTCGAGCCGTCACGGAGGCTCACTTGCCCTGTGGGTATAGCGGTTGCGCTGGTGACGGCAACGCTGAAGCTGGCTGGTTTGCCGGCCAGAGTTGTTGACGAAGCAGAGCTCAGGGTGGTTTGTGTGGCCGTCTGTTGTACGGTCTGGCTGATCGCCGGTGAGTTGCTTGCGGCGTAGTTTATGTTGCCGGTAAAGCTTGCAGTAATGGAGTGCGACCCAACGCTGAGGGTGCTGATTGCCAGGATGGGCTGCCCACCGGTGTTCATTGCCACCGTGCCTAATACAGTCGAGCCATCCAGAAAGGTGACGCTGCCCGTGAGCGCGCCATCGGGGTTTGCCCCGGGTGCGAGCGCGACGCTTGCGCTGAGATGTAGCGTTGCTCCCGCGTTAAGCACATTCGCGTCGGTGTTCAACGTTGTCACCGTCGCGATCTGAGTGATCGTCTCCGATATCGCGGCCGAACTACTGGGGGTATCATCTGTATCCCCGTTATAGGTCGCGGTAATGCCGTAGCTACCGGGTGCGAACGTGCTGATGGTGATGGAACTCACACCGCTGGAAGAGAGCGGCGCTGAGCCCATCACGGTTGTTCCGTTTTTGAATGTGACCGAACCGGTGAGCGCCGGACCATTGCTATTGGTCACCGTCGCGGTGAAGAGGATGGCTGTGCCGGCCGTGGCGTTGCCGGCACTCGAGGTCAATGTTGTCGACGTGGTTGCCTGAGCGGTTGTTTCGTTCACCGTGTTCGAGGTCCCGCTCATGTTGACACTATCTCCGCTGTATTGCGCGGATAGAGTGTGGGTGCGGACGCTAAACGTTGGTGTGCTCCACTGGGCAATTCCGGAGCTGTTAATCGTGACGGTTGCGAGCGGCGTAGAGCCGTCATAGAAGACGACGGTTCCCGTTGGCGTGCCACTCTGATCCACTGCGGTCAACGTGAGCGTGACAGTGCTCGAAACCACGGCGGGATTAGGCGAGACGCTGAGCACCAGGGCCGGCTGTTGTTTGATGATCTCGGTGTAAGGCGGCGATGTACTGGCGGCATTGTTTGTATCTCCCGAGTAATTGGCGGTAAACGTGTGCGAGCCGAGCGAAAGGCTCGGTATCACGCAGGCTGCCTTGCCCGAGCTATTGACAGCCACTGCGGGACACCAGGTGTTACTACCCTCCAGGAAAGCCACGGTTCCCGTGCGGCTGTGGTCGGCGCTGGTGACCGTCGCCGTGACTGTAATCGGTTGCCCCAGGAGCCCCGGGTTCAAGTTCGAAGAGAGTGCAACTGAGGTCACGTTTACACTCAACACCTGGCCGCTTAGGCTATCCACCGGGGTGACGTTGGGTGCATTCGAGGGCCAATTGATCGAGCCGGTGATGTTTGCTCCCACCTGCGTTGGAGCGAACTCAACCCCCATGTTGCAGGAGGCTACAGGAGCCATCGAAGATTGATTGCAGGTGGTGGTGCCAGCATCGAGCGTGGCCTGGCTGAGCACGGGCGCGCTCAATATGAGATTAGCGTTGCCCTCGTTGTATAAGGCGCCTACCATCGGCGAAGAAACATTGCCGACCTTCATGGTGGGATAGGTAAGCCCGAGGAAAGAGCCGCTGATCTCGCGAACGCGATTGTGAAACGTATCCGAGAGCCACAGGTTGCCGCCGGCATCGAAGAACAATGCGTAAGGACCATAGAGGCTCGCCTGGTTAGCGGGGCCACCGTCACCGGCGAATTGCTCGCTGCCGGTCCCGGCCAGAGTCTGAATGACGCCTGGAGTCCCGAAGATCACGCGCACCCGGTTATTGCCGGTGTCGGCGATGAACAGATCGCCGGCCGGATCGAAGGCTACGGCTGCCGGTCCATCCAGCTGTTCCTCCGCCGGCGTACCTGCATTCCTCTGTCCTGTACCCGCAGCCGTGGAAATGATGCCGGCTGTGGTGACCAGGCGAACTCGCTGGTTCTCGAGATCCGCGATGGCGATTGCGCCATCGGAACGCACGGCTACGGCGTTGGGGGCGTTCAGCTCTGCCAGTGTGGCCGCAATGCCATCCTGGTTATAGCCGGCAACGCCTGTTCCGGCAATCGTCTGTATCTGGTTAGAAGCTATGCTGACCAGACGGATTGCGTTATTGCCACTGTCGGTGATCAGCAGATCTCCGTCGGGCATGAGCGCAAGCCCGCGCGGCGAAGTGAGCAGGGCACTCGTCGCTGCTCCACCGTCCCCGGCGTAACCCATGGTCCCCATTTCACCCGCAAACGTGGTGATGACATTGGAGACCGCGTCGACGCGCCGCACAACATTGTTCCCGCTGTCAGCGATATATAAATTGCCGGCGCCATCGATGGTGAGCCCGGAGGGATTGTTCAGCTCCGCCGCCGTTGCCTGGCCTCCGTCACCCGTCGCTCCGGGGCTGCCGTTGCCGGCAACGGTGGAGATATAGCCGGTCGAAGCATCGACCCTGCGCACCCGGTTGTTGCTCGAATCGCAAAGAAATAAATCGCCGGCAGCATCCACTGCCAGTCCGGAGGGCAGGAAGATGGGCGCTTGCGTGGCTGGTATGCCATCGCGCTGATAGATCCATTCCCCGTTGCCCGCGACGGTATTAATCGTGCCCGGTACGAATACCGGCAGGCTGCCCTCGCCGATACCGCTGAGCATTGTGCTCGCCAGCAGCTGGCTACCCGAGTACGCCACCACCGCCCCCTGCCGAACGCCGGCGTAGTGTGGAGAAAACACGACGCTCACCGTGCAGCTTTCTCCGGCAGTGAGAGAGATGTTGATGACACAAGTGATGGGGGTGACGGCGAAGTCAAGGTTGGGCGAACCGGCCGTGAGCGAAACCAACGAAGTGAGAATGCCGCTGCTCTGCGCGGTCAGCGAGACAGTGACCGGTTGGGAATTGGCGCCGACGGTTGTTGTCCCCGGAAAAGTAAGCGGTGTCGTTGGAATCTGGGCCGCAGCCCCTCCCGCGACCGCCAGTACACCCATTGCGGCCAGCGGCCACCGATTTAGTGCCTCAAACATGTTCGATCTCGCGGTTCGCCGCGTGCGCGTTTATCTCAGAAGGTGAGAAACTGCCGGGCGGTTCCTGGACACAGTATCGGCAGGCGCAGAAGCCCGTATCATGGCTAGAAAGGAGCAGTCAGGAGGTAACGTATCTGTGCGCGGCCTGCCCGCTTTTTGAGGAAGAAGTGAGAATAAACCGACGGCATGGGAGCAACCCTAAAGGGGATGTGCCCATCAGGAAGACCATGCCACCGTGTATGAAACACTAAACAGGAGTCTCCGCATGAAACTGTTCCGGTTGCTCGCTTTGCCTATCGTCGTGTTCTCGCCGCTCTGTCTTCGTGCGCAACTAGGGCTATACGGCGCGTTCACTGTGCAGAACGTGGGTGGTCCAGTCAACAACGGATACGACCTCTATGGGGGCACTTTTGGCGCCTACCTGGCAAGCGGCCGCCTGGCGATATTGAGCGCGGGAATAGACCTTCGAGGGTCATTTGCAAACAGCGGCGGCACCTCCTTTAACACCGGTTCAATCGGGCCACGAATTGCCTTGAACACACACATCGTCCCCATCCAGCCCTATGTAGAGGCGACGGTTGGCTTGGCCAACATAAACGTCGCCGGGGGCTCGCCCAGTAACGGGACCAATTTCGAATATCAGCTTTTGGGTGGCTTAGACTTTACGATCTTTCCTCGCATTGATTGGCGTCTCGCGGAATACAGTTACGGAGGGGTGTCCGCTCAGAACCTTCACCCAAGGTCGCTTAGCACCGGAATCGTGCTGAGACTGCCACGTCTTCTTCTTCCGCTACCCTGATGCTGTCTTTGAAGCCTGAACTGTTGCCCGTGAATCATATCGAGCAGTGATGCAAATCAAGGTCTTCAACACATCTGCCGAATTCCGGGAATGGCTTGAGGAGAATCACGACCGTGTCGCCGAGCTGTGGCTGGGTTTTTTCAAACAACGGACGGGCAAAAAAAGTATCACCTACCGTGAGGCATTGGACGAGGCTCTGTGCTTCGGTTGGATCGACGGAGTGCGCAAGAGCATCGACGATACCGCTTACAAACAGCGGTTCACCCCACGACGGCCGAAAAGTTACTGGAGCGCAGTCAACATCAAGCGGGCGGGAGAGCTGGCAAAGCTCGGCCGCATGGCGGCTTCGGGGGCGAGAGCCTTTGAGCAGCGAACCAGTGACTCGAATAAGTATTCTTTCGAATCACGGCCGGAAGAATTGCCCCTCCCTTACCAGAGGCAGTTCAAGGTCAACCGCGGGGCATGGGAATTCTTCCGGGCACAAGCCGCCTGGTATCAGCGGACTTCCACCTTTTGGATCGTGAGCGCCAAGCGAGAAGAGACCCGTCAACGCCGGCTGGCAATGCTGATTACCGATTCACAGGCGGGACGCAGGCTCAACATGCTTGCGCCGAAAGCGAAGAAGTCGCCAGATTCAGAGAATCGCCCGAAGCCTAAGAAGCGAGGGGCGTAATTTGATGGCGGAGACACAAGACGCGGCGATAGCAGAGAACACTACCACTAAGAAACAAACCCATCCCAATCTCATCCTCGCCATCTGCTGCATGAGCCTGCTGGTGGTGGGCATGGATGTCACCATCGTCAACGTCGCCTTGCCGGCCATTCAACGAGATCTTCATGCCACTGTCTCGGGGTTGCAATGGATTTTGGATGCATACACGCTCGTAGTCGCCACCTTGCTCATGCTCGCCGGCTCGGTGTCAGACCGTGTCGGGCGGCGGCGCGTCTTTCAGATTGGTCTTCTTGTATTCACAGCGGGATCGCTGCTCTGCAGCCTGGCCCACAGCATCGGCCAGCTTGTTGGTTTCCGCGCCCTTCAGGGGCTCGGCGCATCCATGCTCAACCCGGTAGCCCTTTCCATCATCGCCAACGCTTTTCCGGAACCCAGGGCCAGAGCGCGTGCGGTCGGCTTGTGGGGCGCGGTGGCCGGCGCGTCGCTTGCGCTGGGCCCGATCATCGGCGGCGCGTTGACGCAATCCGCGGGCTGGCGTTCGATCTTCTGGGTCAACTTGCCGATTTGTCTCAGCGCAGTGGCATTGACGGCCCGGTTCGTCCCCGAGTCAAAAGCGCCGCGCGCTCGCGCGTTCGATCCAGTTGGTCAATTTCTCGTCTTTGTTGGCCTGGCATCTTTAACCTACGCGGTCATCGAAGGTCCGCGCGCTGGTTGGCAATCGCCACTGATTCTCGGTTTGTTCGCCGGCTCCGGCGCAGCCGTTGCCCTCTTCCTCTTCTACGAGCCGCAGCGTAAGCAACCCTTGTTGGACCTGCGCTTTTTTCACAGCGTGCCTTTTAGCAGCGCCACCCTGCTCGCCGTATGTGCCTTCGCCTCATTCGCGGGCTTCTTATTTCTCAACGCTCTGTATCTCCAACAAGTAAGAGGATTGTCAGCATTTCGAACCGGCCTGTGTACGCTGCCGCTGGCCATCGCGATGATGGTGTGCGCACCGCTGTCCGGCAGACTGGTGGGCAACCACGGCACGCGTCCCTCACTATTGGCGGCGGGCGGGGGGTTTCTCCTCAGCACATGGATGCTTACTCGGCTCAGTGTGAGCACGCCGATGGTTCTCATCATGGTGGCCTACGTGTTATTCGGAGTTGGCCTCGGTATGATCAACCCGGCGATCACTAACAACGCGGTTGCCGGCATGCCTCTATCGCAAGCCGGGGTAGCCGCTGCCATTGCATCCACGGGACGGCAGGTGGGCGCGGCGCTAGGCGTGGCGGTGGCCGGTACAGTGGTGAGCGCGAGTCAAGGAAGAGGATCAGAATTCACCCAGGCGACTCATCCCATTTGGTGGATCATGACGGGTTGTGGGGCCGTCATCCTGCTGCTGGGTTGGGCGTCGAACACACCCTGGGCACACGCCAGCACTGGCCGTGTCGCATCCCTGTTGGGCGACCCCAGCCGATAGCAGCGAAGACACAGGTGTGCGGCAGTCGAGACGGAGGCCGCCGCGCAGGGCGACGCCGGCTCGTCGATCGTGGGGTTTGGAGCCCGGGTTTTGCACCCTGGGCGATGACGTACGTCATCATAAGGTGAATGGTGGTACTCGTGCTGCGGAAATAATTCTGGCCGCAAGGCCCGATGCTCAGGGCTACCGTATCGGCACGAGCCCAATGGAACGCTCTTGTGAACGTCCGGTTGGAGCCGGGGAACGGCGGCGTCTAAGATCTCGGGCCTTGACGGTGTTGCCAGACTTGCAAGACTAAGAATGATGGAGTACTTTATAGGCCTTTGGCGGCCGTTGAATGCTGTGTAGCGGTCGCTGCCGCCTCGGTTTCGACCTTGCTGGGATCAACCTTTATCCCATAGTTCTGACCTTCAAGCAACACTCGATTCAGATAGTCCGTATCTCCATATTTTTCGAAAGTCACAGCAGACTGCTGGCGAGGTTGAACAGATTCTGTGGGTATGAAATCGACGAACACCGAGTGCAGGGTGTCCATATTCTGAATCTGCAACACATCGACATTCATATCAGGTTGCAACACCTTGTAGTTGCCAGCCGGTAGCTTACGGTCGCCCGCATAAAACGGAAATGAGGTTTTAAAATCCACGCCATTGTCGATCTGAGCCACAAGTGGCATCACCGACAAGAGTGATAGCAATCCAACTTTTAGAATCGATTTACTAATGCTATTCATGATAAAACTCCTTGTTTTCATCGCACCTTTGAGAACCAGGCGCCGCCTATCTTTAAAGCACACGGAATGCCACGCTTGCTGAGCCGGTCGGTCATTTGGCGGTGTCGATTTAACTAGCTTTGGCGACATATACTTCGCGGTGTGAGCTAAGCTCTGAACCGCTCTGCAAAGAAGAGGTGTTGAACGGCTTTGTGTCGGGTGTTCGTCAGCCGATGACGGTATTTCGTATTGATTGCAGCCGGTCCACCTCTCGAGCGGTCCTTATTTGAGAAGGAACACGCCGGCACGATATCCATTCTCGTGACGCCGTATTTCCTCGGAGGATTTCTTATTAGCTTAAGAAGTGACAATTCTTTGACTTCGTGGTGACAAACGCGAGGAGGAAGAAGCTTACCGTCTCCCATCAGGGGCCGCAGAATCTGCGGATCCCTGATGTTGTATTAAGGAGAGGTCAAATGGCAAAGCTTGAAACTCTGATCAAGAAATCCGCGAATCGGCGCACGTTCTTGAAAACGGGAATTACGGCGGCAGGCGCAGCGACTATGGGGGCAGGCCTTATCGGCGGAGGGTTATCCGCCTTGGGTCAGGACCAGGAGGAAGATGGCGATATCACAAAGGGCGACATCGCTATTCTCAAATTTCTGAATGCTCTCGAGCAGATCGAGGCCGATCTGTGGATTCAATACAGTGAACTAGGAGGTACCCAGGACAACGAAGTCTCAGGAGTGAACGGGGGAAACTCTCTTTACACAGCCGCCCTTACCATTCTCGACGGCGACATGCCACAGTACATCCACGACAACACCGATGACGAGATCAGCCACGCCGCCTTCCTGAAAGCTTATCTGGAATCGAAAGGCGCCGAAGCAGTTGACCTAAGCCCCTTTGCCACGATCCCTGGCAGTACGGCGACGGGGTCGACCGGCAAGACACGGCTCACCAACCTCACGAAGCTCACCATCGACACCAGCTTTTGGTCGCGTTACCGCAGCATCACCAACCCCGATTTCGACCCTGGTGCGAAGTTCGTTCAAGCCGTCCCGAGTCTCAATATAGGGCAACATACAGCCATCCCAAGAACCGACGCTGACACTGCCGGCAGCACTATCGGTAGTGATCTCACCAAAAGCATCTCGACCCATCTGCAGGCAATCGCCTTCACTGCGGGGTTCCACTTCGCATTTATTGAGCAAGGCGGTACCAGCCTCTATCCAACTCTCGCGCAGAAGGTAACAAATCTGGAAGTTCTACGGATCCTTCTTAGCATCGGTCCAAGCGAGACCATGCACTTTCAAACCTGGCAGGACAAGGCAGGCAATGCGCTACCACTGACTGACGTTGACAAGGGACCAGGCGGAACCGGCGCGACGGTTACGTTCACAAATCTTGCTGCCGCCAAGGGAGAGACCAATCCCGAGTCCCTCAACGGCGACACCTTGCAGGCCAACCTGATTATGCCCGAACCAACCCACTTCCTCAGCTCGAAGTTCCCACCCGTCGCGATCATTCGTCCCACCTCAACCCAGAATTCTGGAGCCATGGCCGCTGTCCAGGGCTTTGTGAATGACGGACTGTTCATCGGCCAGCAAAATCCAGAGTTCCTGAAACTCTTGTTCCGATTGGCAGAGGAGGCGGATGAGGCTCGGCGCCGGACGTAAAGCCGCCTAACTCCGCCGGCTGCCTCTACCTGAGTTTGCCGGAAATTCGCATCAGCAAAACGGCGAAAAGCGCTTCCTTGTTTGAAGCGCTTTTCCTTTGTTTGGCTTGAACGCCGGTTGCTGCAATCGGTACGCTTTCAGCCTTATTGCCCCAATTGCGGGTGTGGCTTTCCCCGAACTGGTTTCCTGCGGGACTTATCCGATACGATCGATTGCTAATGGTAGGTATCGGAGTAAGTTGCCATGAATAAGGTCTCCATGTTGCGCGGTTACGGAGTAGCTGCGATCGCCTGCGGAATCGCACTGCTTATTGCGCGTCCGCTAAAGGCCGAATCTTCCTGCTTCGTGCTTGCCGTTATCGTCAGCAGCCTTTTTGGAGGCAGGGGTCCCGGCCTTCTCGCGGTTTTGCTCTCCGCAATCGCCTTTGACGTTTTCTTCCTTCCATCCCCTCTCTCTCTATCGAGCCCCCCCTCATACTATTTGCGGTTCGCCGTGTTTCTCTTAGTGGCCCTTGCTGCGAGCCAATTAATCGAGACAAAGAGGCGTAGCGAAGAAGCGCTGCGCACCATTCAAGCACGCCTTTCGCGAGCAACTCGGTTCGCCGCTGTGGCCGAGCTAGCCGCGTCCATTGCCCATGAAGTCAGTCAACCCCTCAGTGCCGTCGTAGCCAATGGCCAGGCATGCATGCAATGGCTCGCTGCAGAGCCACCAAATGTGACCAACGCACGAGTGGCCGCGGAGAGGATCATCCGCGATGGCAAGGATGCCGGTGAGGTGGTGCGGCACATGCGGGCGCTGTTTAAAAAGACGGCTCTCGAAAAGGTCGAGCTGAATATCAATGACCTTATTGATGAAGTGCTTCGCCTGATCCACAAGGAGGCAGCTGAAAAGCGAATCACCGTCGAAACCGATTTGGAAAAGAGGCTTCCCCCTGTTGCGGGGGATCGCGTGCAGCTGCAACAGGTGATTTTTAATTTACTAGTCAATGGAATCGAGGCGATGGAAACGGTGACAGATCGCCCCAGGAAGCTTGTCATTCGTTCGAAATTGCAGAATTCCGTTGCCATCCTGGTAGAGATTCGGGACTACGGCACTGGCCTGGCGGATTCTGAGAAAGTCTACGAAGCTTTCTATACTACGAAGGAGAAGGGGATGGGAATGGGGTTGTCGATCTGCCGTTCGATTGTAGAAGCACACGGAGGCCGACTGGGTACCACGCCGCCTCAGGGCCCAGGAACGACATTCTTCTTCACTCTGCCTCTTCGATCGAATGTACCCACATGAAACACGACAGCCCAATCGTCTACGTTCTCGATGATGATTACCGGGTGCGCGAGGCACTCTCCAGTCTCCTGCTGTCTTCGGGCCTTCGTGTCGAGGTCTTTGCCTCCGCTGCCGAATACCTGGTTTTCAAAAGACCGGATGCTCCGGCGTGCCTGGTATTGGATCTGGAGCTGCCGGGCATGAGCGGGCTGGAACTGCAGCGGGAAATCGCCGGTCCCGATGCGCCGCCCATTGTCTTTGTCACGGGTCATGGAGATGTCCCATCATCCGTGCGTGCGATGAAGGCTGGAGCGGTTGAGTTTCTGCTCAAGCCCTTTGATAATCAGGAGCTCTTGAAAGCAATTGACTCCGCAATCACCCGAGATCGTGAAGCACGGGTCGCAAATGCAGAAATCGCTGACTTGCGCAGACGTTATGCCCTACTAACCCCCCGCGAACGTGAGGTATTGCCGTTTGTCGTAGCCGGACTGCTGAATAAACAGACAGCTGGTGAACTTGGCACCAGCGAGATCACCATCCAGGTTCATCGCGGACAAATCATGCGCAAGATGGCTGCCTCATCGCTGGCGGAGTTGGTCAAGATGGCTGGAAAACTCGGCATTTCCTGACCACAGAAGCCGTCTTATATAAAGACATAATAGCGGCGCGGAGATACTCCCGCTACGATTGGATTGTGGACGTAAGGTCCCTTTCCTTATGGACGGTTTAGCAAAATCCATCGTAGCTGTCGTTGATGACGACCCCAGAGTTCGCGAATCTCTGGAAAGCCTGATTGAGTCCACCGGACTCACGGCACGGGTGTTTTCGCGTGCAGAAGACTTCCTTCTAGGGAGCCATCTGGCAGCAACAAGCTGCTTGATCACAGACGTCCGCATGCCAGGAATGGACGGTCTCGATTTACAACGCCATATCCGCCGCGTCCGCCCCGAACTGCCGATCATCTTCATCACCGCTCATCACGAGGATGAGGTAGAACGAAGCGCTCTCGCCGAGGGTGCCGCATTTTTCATTCGCAAACCGTTTGACGCCGGGGAATTGCTTCGCGTCACCAGAACAGCTCTGAGCAGTCACGCAACGAAACGCAGAGAAAGCACCGCAACACCCGAAAGGTAAAACGATGGCTATTACTGACTTGATTGGCTCCAGCGAAAGATTCCAGGCTGTGCTTGACGATGTACGCGTCGTAGCAGGGGCAGACTGCTCCGTTTTGCTTCAAGGGGAGACAGGGACCGGGAAGGAAGTGATTGCGCACGCGATTCATGATTCCAGTCGGCGTCAGACAGGACCGTTTGTGAGCCTCAACTGCGCGGCCATCCCCGCTGCATTGCTGGAAAGCGAACTCTTCGGCCACGAAAAAGGTGCATTCACCGGCGCCATCGCGCAGACTATCGGACGTTTTCAAGCTGCACACGGCGGAACATTGTTTCTGGATGAAATCGGAGATCTTCCTCTGGAACTTCAGCCCAAACTCTTGCGCGTGCTGCAGGATCAGCAATACGAGCGCCTGGGCAGCACCCGCACACTGTACGCTGATGTACGAATCGTCGCGGCTACCAACCAGGACCTTAGCCGGATGGTGGAGCAGAAAACCTTCCGCGCTGATCTCTACTATCGACTGAGTGTTTTCCCTATCAGTCTTCCGCCGCTCCGCGAACGCAAAGAGGATATAGCAGCGCTCATTACCTACTTTACGCGGAGATTTTCACGCCAGATGGGTAAGCCTATCGATCAGGTTCCCGATAGTGTCATGGAGATCCTGCAAGGCCATCATTGGCCGGGCAACATACGCGAATTGCAGAATTTCATTGAGCGCTCTGTGATTGTGACCCAGGGCCGCGTACTGTCTCCACGGATTACTGAGCTGAACGATCTCAGGCAAACGGCGGTGTCAGCACCGAGTCAGACGCTCTCCGATGCGGAGCGCGCGCACATCATTGGGATTCTAAAGGAAGCCAATTGGATAGTGGGTGGACGCGACGGTGCCGCGGCCCGCCTCGGTGTTCCACGGACCACTCTCATTGCCCGGATGCAAAAGCTGGGGATCTCCGGCAGGGCGGGCGGCCTTCGGTTGGCTTCTAGTCGAACCCAACTGCTGGCCAGCTAGGACGCGTCTGCACTGCGGTAGCGGTTGTGATGCCGTTGTAGGGGCTCACTTAAAAAGTATCTTGGCCATCATGCCTTTGTCTTCGTGACTCAGCAGATGACAGTGGAAGAGCGATACTCCACGGATGATGGGGTCCGTGAAGTCCATCATCAGATCGACATTCCCGTCGGCAGGTACGTTGACCGTATCCAACCACTCTGGACGTGAGAGACGTCTGCCATTCTGGGCATAGGCGAGAAAGTGAACCTGATGAATGTGGAAAGGGTGGACCTCGTGGGTGTCATTCACCACTCGCCAATGGTGAAATGCACCGATAGATACGCTGGTCATGGGGGGATCCGAGGGGCCATATTTCTTGCCATTGATGTAGAAACCCTTCTTATCTTCGGTGAAAGTAACCACATAGTCAGAAGGGCCATTCTCAACTTTCGTTATCAGCGCCGGCGGCAAGGGCTTGTAAATTGGGGCCGGCGGACTCACTGCAGCGGAGGAGATTCCGTGAGTGGGTTGCGCGACGTCTATCAGGTCCGCCAGCACCATTGCGGGATTAGGGTCGCCATCCGGGCCTGTATTGAAGCAAAGCGTGCGAAGCGACGCTTTGCTTCCAGCTTTTGGTCCGGTGACGATTGCTTCCACGCGACCCGCCGGAGGAACCAGGACGTGGCCCATTAACTCGACGCGCCGTTTTGGATCGTGGAAGGAAAGTGGCATTCCATCCAGGGCAACAACCTCGAGCTGCTCCGTGTCCACTTGTAGATCCGCGTACAGGTCCGGCGAAGCATTAACAATACGCCAGAATTGACGTTCTCCCGGAGCGATGGCAATTCGCGGCCTCAGGGTGCCGTTTACAGTGAAAAGATGTTCCGGCGGATCGGTCGACTTGCCACACCCCATTGGGGGAATTTCGACCGTCCGCCTTAGCTCAGGGCCGGCGGGGTCATTCTCCTCCACTAACCTATCGCGCAGCACCAGGATGCGTTCCCGCATATGCCGGACCTCCGGAACATAGCGTTCCATGCCTTCGATCACGATCGCTCCTGACATGCCATCGAGGTCCTGCTGATAACTCTCTCCATGAGGATGGGTGTGATACCAATACAGTCCCGGCGGCTGGTCGAGTGGAATATTCACCGTGTAGTGCAGTGATTCCCCTGGCATGGCCATCATCGTGATCACATCATCCTGCGGAGCGTCCGGGGAAACATGCAGCCCGTGGAAGTGAAGGTTCGTCATGTTCATGCACGGTCCGTCAATGCAGTGTTCCCTGGAATGGGTTGACATCGCGTTTATATATGTCAGCCGGATATCGTCCCCGGGTTCCACTCGAATTACCGGTGCCTCTTCTCGCCCATCGAACCAGAAGGCGGCCTTACCAGAGTGGGGATCGTTGATCGCCTTCAAGAGCACAGGCGAACGGGTCTGTGCCGGATCGGGCAGCAGCTCCGGCTCAGCAACACTCGTGGGCCTCAGCGGTGCTTGTGCGGCCAGCTGAACGCAACAGAAGAGGGTCAGGAACGCAAAACACCCAAGCGCGTTCCAGCGCGTTTTTGTCACGCGATCTGCCATCATGGCGTCTTTACCTCCGCCCATCCGCCGCCGAGCGCCTTGATGAGCACTACGGATGCGACCAACTGTTGACCGCTGATTTGCGCCGCAGCTCGCTCATCGCCGAGTTCGGTCTCCTGGGCAAAGACCACATCGAGATACCCAACCAGCCCGGCTCTGAAGCGCTGCATGGCAATTTGTTCTGCTCGTGTCGCATCGTGCACCGCACTCGCTTGCGATTGCGATTCGCCTCCCAGATAACGCAGCGCAGCCAATTGATCCTCTACTTCCTGGTACGCCACCAGGACCGTCTTTTCGTACTGTGCGAGGGACTGTCGATACGTTGCCTGTGCCTGGTCGACACCAGCCCGCAACCTTCCTCCAGTAAAAATTGGCGCCACGGCTGAAGCGCCAAGAGATGCCATGGTGTTTTGCCAATTCAGTAGGCTCACGGCATTCGTGCTCTCATATCCCACCAGGCCGGTCAGCGACAGTTGCGGGAAATAGGCAGCCTTTGCTACCCCGATCTCCGCGGTTGCGGCGGCGACATTTCGGTCAGCTTCCGTGATATCAGGTCTTCGCTGCAACAAATCCGATGGCAGCCCGCTCGGAATGACCGGTGGCGTTGGGGTGGACGGTTGGTTGGGCAAGGAGAGGCCTTCGACCGTTCTCCCCAATAATACTGCGATCGCATGTTCAAGCTGCGCGCGCTGATTTTCGAGCGCCTGCTTCTGCGTAACTGTCTGATCGAGTAGCGTTTTAGCCTGCTCCACTTCCAGTTCGCTATTCAAGCCTTTTTTATAGCGGTCAGTGGTCAGGGAAAGGGCTCGGGTGAAATCAGTGAGCGTCGTGTCCACGATCTGTAGCTCCTGATCGGTCTCGCGCAATTGAAAATAGTCGATTGCCACGGACGCCTCTGCTGACAGCCGTACAAATCTAAGATCGGCCACGGTCGCTTCCTGGGTCGCGCGTGCGGATTGGACTGAACGCCGTATGCGGCCCCATGCATCGAGCTCATAGTTGACAAAAAGCGGCAGCTGAATATCGGTGTACGTTGCTGCGTGGCCATTGGTGTTGCCGTTGTTTGGCCGGTTCTGCGCCTCGCGGGTGCGAGAGACGTTGGGCGCAGCGCCGACCGTAGGCAGCAGAAAAGAATGGATGGAATTGGTTGTGGCCGTGGCCTCATCTACGTGCGCGATGGCGATCTTTATGTCCTGGTTCGCCGCGTCAGCTTGCGCTTCTAATCCATCGAGCGTTGGATCATGAAAAACTTTCCACCAATCGCTGTAGGCAATTGCATTCACACCAGGTGGCGCGGGCGCAGCC
This sequence comes from uncultured Acidobacteriaceae bacterium, assembly GCA_963717225.1. Lineage (GTDB taxonomy): Bacteria > Acidobacteriota > Terriglobia > Terriglobales > Acidobacteriaceae > PALSA-350. Next base: position 65,922 of record CAVQWB010000054.1, read on the forward strand.
GGCTCCTGGAAAGCCGGGGGCACGGGCGCAAACGGCTTATGGTAGTTAGGCCCGACCATGCATCCCGATAGGAGCAAGGCGAGGGCGCCGATCGCTGCTGGTACAGGGAGTCGATAGCGAAGATGAACGAATCGATAATTGAACATAGTCATTCCCCTAGCTCTTCTTTTCGCCGGGAGTGGGCTGAACAGAGACCTTCATTCCGTTCACTAAATAATCGGGTGGACTGGAAATGATTGAGTCGCTTCCATCGATCCCCTTCGTGACCTCGATCGTATCGCCGAAGTCCCTCCCCAGGGCTACCTTGCGGAGTTCAATCTGGCTCTTTGGGTTCACGATGGCCACCTCTGGGCCGGCCGCCTGATAGAGAACGGCTCCCCCTGGGATGACGAGGGACCGTACCGGAACGGGAACATGTAAATGCACCTCCGCATAGGCGCCCGGCATCAACTGCGACTTGGGATTAGGGACATCGATCTCCACCAGCAGCGTATGCGAAGTGATCGCAATCGAGTGACTGTTACGGATTACTGCTCCATCAAACTGCTGGTTAGGAAGTCCGCTGACGTCAAGCGTTGCCTTCTGTCCATCGGCAATCTGCTCGCTGTAAGTCTCCGGGACGGTGACGAAGGTGCGGATAACATCGATCTTCGCCATGCGGAACAATTCAAAGCCGGTCCCACCGTTACCGGCGTTGACCAGATCGCCGATATCCGTGTTGCGTTGCGTGATGATGCCGGTGAACGGTGCAGTCACCCGTTCAAAGCCCTGCATCTGCGCAAGCCGGTCTACATTGGCGCTCGCTGCCTGGACGTTTGCCTTCTGCGCAGCAAGGTTCTGGTTGTTCTGGTCGACATCCTGCTGGGATACGGCGTCTGTCTTGATGAGCTCCTGGTATCGAGCGGCGGTAACCCCAGCCAACGTCAGATTGGCTTGCGCCTGAGCGAGAGCAGCTCGAGCCTGATTCAGTTCCTGGTCGACTTCAGGGGAATCAATCAGGGCAAGTAATTCTCCCTGCCGCACACGTGTGCCAATGTCGGCGTACCAGTGGCTGACGTAACCATTGGTACGCGCATAAATGGGGGAGTCTGAATAGGCCTGCAATGTCGCCGGCAACGCAAGATCCGTAATCGGAGCACCCAGCTTGGCGTGAATCACAGATACCTGTTCCGCTTCGAGTGATTGTGTGGTCGTAGTGAGTTTCTTACTATTCTGAGCGCGCAAGAACAAGGTAATCGCTCCCGATAAACAGAGCACGAGTGGGATCACGAGAAACCACTTCACTCTATTTCTGCTGGTACAGCTGCAACTGGTCGCTCGCGGTGATTGAGATTCGTGTGTCATAGGTACCTCATGCTTCATTGGCCACCTCAGAAGGAGAGATGGGCGGTTTGGTATTTTTTCGAATAACGGCAAATATGATGGGGACGAAAAAGAGCGTAGCAGCGGTGGCGAAAAGAAGGCCGCCGATGACCGCTCGGCCTAGCGGGGCGTTCTGCTCTCCGCCGTCCCCAAGCCCGAGAGCCATGGGAATCATCCCGATGATCATGGCCAGGGCGGTCATCATTACCGGTCGCAGGCGGGTGGCGCCGGCCTCCAACGCGGCCTTGAAGGCGTCTCTGCTTGTCGCAAAGTGCTCGTTGGCAAACGTGATCACGAGCACACTATTCGAGGTCGCGACGCCGATGCTCATAATTGTTCCCATGAGCGCCGGAACGCTGAGGGAAGTTCGCGTGAGAAACAGTATCCAGCAGATACCGGCCAAGGCTCCGGGGAGCGCGGTAATGATGATGAACGCCTCGGTCCAGGACTGAAAATTGACCACCAGCAGCAGGTACACCAGCGCGATGGCAAAGCCCAGTCCGGCGAACAAACCGACGAATGACGAGTGCATGGTCGCGACCTGGCCGCGGGTGACAAGAGTGCTGCCACGGGGCAGGTGTTTCTGGGCTTCTGCCGTAATTCGGCGCACGCCGTTCGCGACGCTGCCTAGATCGCGGCCCTGCACGCTCGCGTAGATATCGATAACCGGCCGGACGTTATAGTGGCTCACGTCAGCCGGTTCGCTCACCCGAGTCATGCTGGCAAGGTTCTCGAACAGCTGAGGCGAGGTCGCAGCCGGGGAATTGACTGGTATGTTGTTGACCGCATCGATCGAGTTGATCTTGTATTGCGGAGTTTGCACCGCAATGTTGTAGGAAACGCCATTCTTCGGGTTGAGCCAGAAATTTGGCGTCGTTTGGAAGCTGGAGCTCAGTGAAATGAGCACATTGTTGGCAACGTCACGCTCGGTGAGCCCAACCTGCTGGATCCGTACGCGGTCGACGTTGTATTGCAGACGCGGCTGGTCCAACTGTTGCTGAATATGCACGTCGACCGCGCCTGGGACGGTGCGCATTTTCTCGGCAATCTGCGAGGCGATTTTGAAGTTGCCAGGTACATCCTGCCCGACGAGCTGAATATCAATAGGAGCTGGGACCCCGAAGTTCAGTGTCTGGGCAACGATGTCGGCCGGTTCGAAGAAGTACGATAGCCCGGTAATGTGTCTTGGAAGCTGCGCTCGAAGCCGCGCAACGTAGTCGGCTGTGGGATGATGCTTGGGCTGTAGTGATACCAGAATGTCAGCGTCGGCATTGCCGATTGTCCCGGTGTTGTTGTACGACAGGTTGATGCCGCTGGTGGGTACTCCAATGTTGTCCAGGATCCCGGCAAGCTCATTCGCGGGTATCTGGGTGCGAATGTAGCGATCGACCTGGTCCACGTCACGAGCTGTTTCCTCAATGCGCGTCCCGGTCTTGGCCCGGACGTGGAGCAGGAACTGCCCTGCATCGACGGTGGGGAAAAAATCCTGGCCGAGCCACGGTATCAGGAGAAGGCTCGATAAGCAGAAGAGCAGAAAGCAGCTTAAAAAGATTCTGCGGTGCTCAAGGCATTGACCAAGCAGAGCGGTGTAGTTCGTGCGTAGTGACTCGAAGGCGTGCTCAAAACGTTCGTGAATGTGCGCAAACCGTCCCATTGGTTTGGCGGTTACTGGGTGCTGATGCTCCTCAACCTCCTTAGGGAGCAGAAACATGACCAGGGTGGGAATAATCGTCCGCGAAAAGAAGTAGGAGGCGAAGAGCGCGAAGACCACGGCCTCGGCGAGCGGCACAAACAGGTACCGCGCTACGCCGGAAAGAAAGAACATAGGAACAAATACGATGCTGATGCAGACCGTGGAAACGAATGCTGGTACGGCGATTTCCTGGGCGCCATCGAGTATGGCTTGCCGCAAAGGCTTGCCCATAGCGACGTTGCGCTGCATATTCTCAATTTCCACCGTCGCGTCGTCTACCAAAACTCCGACGGCGAGCGCCAGGCCACCCAGCGTCATGATGTTGATAGTCTCTCCAAGCACGCTGAGCAGCAGGAGCGAGGTGAGGATCGAGAGTGGGATGGAGATGCAAATGATGAGCGTGCTTCGCCAACTCCCGAGAAACACCAGGATCATGATCGAGGTGAGCGCCGCAGCGATAAGGCCCTCACGTACCACGCCATTCAACGAAGCCTTCACAAATATGGACTGATCGGCAAGTGGCCGTATCACCAAATTCGGGGGCAGGGTGGCCGCGATGGCCGGGAGAGCTGCGCGGATGCCGGAAACGATGGCCAACGTGGATGCATTGCCGGCCTTCTCAACCGTCAACAGCGCGCCTCTCTGTCCATCCTGGCGAACAATGTTCTGCTGTACCGCGTAGCCGTCTCGCACATGCGCGACGTCATGGAGGAAGATAGTACCGTTGTTCACGGTTTTCACGGGAAGGTTGTTCAGCTGCTGAACCGTGACAGGGGTCCCGTTCAATCCGACGTTATATTCAACTTTCCCAATCTTGGCCGTGCCTGAAGGAAGGATGACGTTTTGTGCATTGACGGCATTCACGACGTCCAGGGGCGACAGACCCTCGGATTTCAGCCGCGCCGAATCAATGTCCACCATGATCTGGCGTACTTTGCCGCCATAGGGGAGAGGAACAGCTGCGCCCGGGATCGTCGCCAGCTGAGGGCGGATGAAGTTGGTGCCCATATCGTTCAGCTGCTGCTCCGACAGTCCCTTGCCACTCAATCCCAACTGAAGTATCGGTACCGTGGAGGCACTGTAGCGAATGACCAGTGGAGGGGTAATTCCCTCGGGAAGCTGCTTCATCGTGGCCTGCGCTTCGGCATCGACTTCCGCGATCGCTCCCTCTACGTTTGCCTGTGGTTGCAGATAGACCTTGATGACGGATACGCCATTCAGGGATTGCGACTCGATATGCTCGACGTCGCCGACCGTCGTCGTCAGAGCTCGTTCATAGATCGACGTGATGCGGGTCTCCATCTCCCGCGGAACAAGTCCGGTATAGGTCCAGATGATGCTCACAACCGGTATGTTGATCTCCGGAAAAATGTCGACGGGTGTGCGGAGCAGCATTACCGGCGCAATCAGAAACAACAACAGAGCCAGTACGACAAATGTGTATGGCCGGTTAAGGGCAAGTTTGACAATCCACATAAGCAATCCCTTTGCACCCGAGCCTCGCGAGGGTGGAAGCTACGCCACGGCTCTTGAACGGGTCGTAAGCCGGTTGGCACTGCCTAACTTGTTTTAGGCACGCTGCATGCCATCTCGGCGCCTGTTTAGAATCAGGCAAGTACCGGCAGCGACCGATCCAACTGCTGTCTGAAGATCGACATACAAAGACGACTGGGAGTCATGATTGTGCGGGAGCTATGAGCGATACTGAGGCAATCGGGGGAAATGAGGCGATCTGGCAGGAATTTGGGAGAACAAAACGAATTTACTAAAGGTGATGTTGTTCGAGCCGTGCCCTCCGGAGCGCAAGACGAGCATGCCTCTATCGCAAGCCGGGGTAGCCGCTGCCATTGCATCCACGGGACGACAGGTGGGCGCGGCGCTGGGCGTGGCGGTCGCCGGTACAGTGGTGAGCGCCAGTCCTGCAAGACGGTCAGAATTCACCCAGGCGACTCATCCCATTTGGTGGATCATGACGGGTTGTGGGGCCATCATCCTGCTGCTGGGTTGGGTGTCGACCACAGCCTGGGCACACGCCAGCACTGGCCGTGTCGCATCCCTGTTGGGCGACCCCAGCCGATAGCCGCGAACACGTAGGGCTCCCATTCGTTTTGACCCGAGGCAGAAATCCCTCTTGCTGGGCCACGGGAACGGGACCTTTAGCGCAGCGGCCACCCGCAACGGCATGAACAACGGCACGGTCTCCGTACTTTTACAGGTGCCGGCGCCTTAACCTCAATCGCTGGAACCACCACCAGCACCAGGGGCGCGGCTTCGGCTGTGCCCCTCGGGTGTTTTTCTCCTCCGGAACACCATAGACACCCGCTCGCCTGAAGAAAGTGCGACCAAGTACACTTAAGCACATCTCTTTGTGTGTGTGATTAAGCCACTACGAGCAAACACCCTCAGGGTGCTTTTTAGCCCGGGGCTGGGGCCACTCCTCTAGTGGGCGCAACCTCACCATTCCTCGCGCGCATCTTCAGGGCGTTTCGCTACCGGGATTTCCGTCTTATGTGGTTTGGGGCATGCGCCTCCACCATCGGTACATTCGTACAGCAATTCGCGCAAAGCTGGCTGGTCTTCGATCTCACCAAAGACCCCTTCTACCTGGGTTTGGATCTCTTCCTGGGTCAACTGCCCATCATCATGTTTTCGCTTTTCGGTGGGGTCTTTGCCGATCGCCTGGACAGGCGAAAGATGTTGCTCACCTCGCAGTACATTCAGATGGCTTGCGCCTTTCTACTCGCGTTCTTGTTCTTCACCCATGTCGTCCGAGTCTGGCACATCCTGGCACTCTCGTTCGTCGTGGGGCTGGGGCAGTCCTTTGGTGGTCCAGCCTATTCAGCGCTGCTGCCCACCCTGGTCGGCCCGGAAGAGCTTGCCAATGCGATCGCGATGAACTCGATCCAGTTCAACCTGGCACGCATCATCGGCCCGACCATCGGCGGTTTTACTTATACCCTGCTCGGCGCTACCTGGTGTTTCACCCTGAACGGCGTGTCGTACCTTGCGGTGATTGCCTCGCTCTTCATGATTCATGTAAAGTTTGTGCCGGTTAAATCACGAGAGCCAGTCCTCACCAGCATGGCAGAGGGTATTCGGTTCATACGATGTCGAAGTGGGATGAGCGCTCTGGTTGTGTTGGCCTTTTGCACCACACTATTCGGATTCTCGCTCACCGCATTCTTGCCCGTTTTTGTACAGAACATCTTTCACAAGGGTCCCGAGACATATACCCTGCTCCTGGTTTTTTCCGGAGCGGGCTCGATCATAGGCGCTCTCATCGTGGCGGCCATGGAAAAGTTCAAGGGACAGCAGCGCCTTACAGTCCTGATCCTTACCTTTTTGGGATTCGCCATCGCCGCCTTTGCTCTTTCCAAGTGGCTTCCACTCTCCTGCCTTCTTATTTTCTTCACCGGGGTCGCGGTGATGGCTTCGGCCTCACTGATGCTTGCGCTGGTCCAGCTGATTGCTACCGACGCCATGCGCGGGCGAGTCATGAGTGTGTACAACCTGGCCTTTCGTGCCGGTATTCCTCTGGGTAGCCTTGGCCTGGGCAAACTCATCCCCATATTCGGAGTTTCTAGAACCTTGGCCGGTTCTGGATTCATGCTCGTGGCCGTGTCCGCCTATTTCCTGATGGCCAAGGGAGAGGTCAATACCGCCGACCCCCTCAATACCGCAGCTTAGGAGCCCGCCCTGCGAGGCCGCCCTACGAGCCGGCCCTAAGAGTCGGCGCTAAGAGTCGGCAAAGACAGGTGCGCTGAGCAGCGTGACGGATTTTCTCCCGCCGCCAGCCCGGAATGCTAGGAAATCCACGTCGTGGCATTCCAGGAAAGCCGCTTCCAGTGACCGCCTTCGAGAGCCACTGCGATCCAAAGTCCCTGTCCGCATAGCCCCCCACACCAATGCGTCGCGTACACCAATCCGACCGTACGGCTGGCATTGAAATAGACCCTGCTGAAGCCATAAAGGGCGGGGGCGCCTTTGTACTTTTCTGCTGCAGCGTGGTTGAGAGGCTGTCCGAACCTTGTCGATTGAAATTCCTTCTGTTCTTCCGGTGTGAGCAGGCGGAGCGGAGCGGACATTCCCCAGAGATTGGGATTGGGATCGAGGTCAAGACGTTCATGGCAATGAGCGTCAAAATCCGCGAGGATTTCATCAAAATCTTGTCGCCAGCGGTCCGGCGGGTGAACGGCAATGTGCGGATTCATGCTGTCGTTGAAAGGAGGAGCAGCCGACGGGGATACAGGTTGCGGGACGCAGGGTTGATCCTGCGGCACCACGGTGATCGTCTTATTCTGCACCAGCCATAAAGCATGCGGCCAGTCTTTACCGCCCGTTTCGCCGAGTGGCATCAGGCTGGAGTAGATGCCGTAGGAGGTGCCGTCTTCGGCCATGGCCATGGAACGTGCCGCTGGCACGTTCGTTTGTGTCAACAGAAGCGTCGCCCCAAGAAGAGTGGTCGAAACCAGCCTGCCTGGTTCACAGCGCATCCGCAGCCCTATCCCTCGACACTCCATCGACTCAGCCATGGGCATAGTGGTGAGCAGGGCATGGCGAGTTGCTTCTCATGGCTTCACTCCGGGGGTGTAGGTTTCTTCGAAAACGACGCTCTCCAGCGACGATCGCCGCTCCCAACCAAGACGCTCCAGTTCCGGTTCGTTACCGAAGTTATCCACGTACCCCAGGCATAGGTAGGCCACCGGCACGATATGAGCAGGGATATTGAGTACGGAACGAAGTGCGTCGGGCGAAAGGATGCTGACCCACCCCACGCCAACGCCCTCCGCCCGCGCAGCAAGCCACAGATTCTGTACCGCGCAGACGGTCGAGTAAACGGCCGTCTGCGGCATGGTTTGCCGGCCCAGACCGTGCCCCTGATTACTCTGCGCATCGCACACAATGCAGAGATTTTGCGGCGCCTCCAGAATCCCTTCGAGCTTCAAATCAGCATATTGATCGTGAAGTGCGCCCTCGTATCCGGCTAGTGCTTGCTGGTTTGCTTGTTGGAAAACGGCATGGACACGCCGGCGAACCTCGAAAGAGCGGATGACGATGAAGCGCGACGGCTGCATGAGTCCCACCGATGGCGCGTCGTGAGCCGCCGTGAGCAGACGATTCAGCAGTGCATCTGGTAGGGGCTTCGGCACAAACCCCCTGCGTACGTCACGACGCGCCCGGATCACCCGATAGATCGCGTTTCGCTCCAGTTCGTCAAAAGCCGGAGCAATGACGGCAGGGTGAGGAGGATTCCCAGGATATTTGAGCATCTCGTATTCCAGGAGCGCCGGATCATTTTGATACGGCTCAATCTTTCCCGTAAAGGTGAAGCCGCATCGCTCATAGAAAAGTTTGGCGGTCGAGTTGTTACTGGTGACCATCAGGCGTAGTTCAGAGGCTCCGAGATTGTGCGCCCACCGTTCCACCGCCTCCATGAGCATAGTTCCAAGTCCGGTCCGGCGCTGCGTGGGAGCCACCCACATCGACGCGACGTTCACCCTCCGCGGAGCATCTTTGTCGAAATAACCCGCAATGATTCCGCAGGGCATGCCCTCGTCCATGGCTATGTAGCAGACGGCTCGACTGCCATTCCAGGTGTCCACCCGCTTGAGCCAGTCACTGTGGGAAAGTCCAGATTCCTTCGCGTAGGTGCTTCCGAAAGCAGTGGGAGTATCCCCGAGAGCACGCAGCCGGACAGTTTTAAATTCTTCAACGAGTTCCAGTGAGAGCTGTTCGAGCGTGGGCATGTTGCATTTTTCTCCGGGCTTTGGGTTCGCCTCGGACCATCAGCTGTACTTTATCCAGCGCAGCATTTCGGGCAGGGTCGGCCGTTTGCCATACATCAGGATACCTACACGGTAGATCCTCGAAGCAATCCACACCATGCCGTAGATTGACGACACCATCAGCAGCAGGGAAAGAGCCAGTTGCCAGGCCGGCACCGCCATCGCAGCCATGCGCAAACTCATCACAATGGGGGTGCAAGGCGGAAAAAGCGACAACAACACCACCGGCCACGCGCCCGGATTGCCCAGGATATACACAATCAGCACCAGCCCGATCACTTGCGGCAATACGATAATCATGTTGAATTGCTGTACCTCAGACTCCTGGCTGACGGTCGCGCCGAGGCCTGCACTGAGCGCGCTGTAGAAGAAAAATCCCAGCAGGAAGTAGAGCACAAAGAAGATCAGCTGCAGCGGTGTCACTCCATAGGCTGCCAGGCCGCCAGACCCCAGCGTTATCGAAAGCGATGAGGCGCTCAACAAGAAAACAAATGCGATCCACACCCCCATTTGCGTTAGCCCCACCGCGCCCACTCCCAACAGCTTACCCATCATCAGCGACTCCGGTTTGGCCGAAGCCAGCAGCACTTCAAAGACGCGCGATGTCTTTTCCGACACCACCGATTGCGCCACGTTCACGCCATAAAACACCACTGCGAAATACAGCAGGAATGTCATGACATAGGCGCCCAAGAAGCTCTTGCCCGCGTCTGACGCGACAGCTTCGCCGTTCTTCACTCGGAGCGTCTTCAGGTCTACATCCTTGAGTAAAGCTGCGATTCCTTCGCTGGTCGCGCCTCGTTTCAACAGCTCCTCTCGAACCAGCGCATGGCCGATTGCATACTGTATTCTCTCTTTTCCGGAAAAATCTCCCGAACCGCTTGAGGTGTAGGTCGCCTCGGGTTGCGTGGTTCCGGGCTTTGCATCAAGCCACAGGTAGCCATCGATCCGCTTGCCCTCCACCTCCGCGTTCAGAGCCGCCAGCTCGCTCCCCGTTACTGGAGCCCTCACCTCCACGCTTAATCGCGAAGCTCGCTCTCTTCTGCTGCCATCCCCTCGCAGCGCCAGCAGCTCTGCCCGCACGCTCTCAGCCAATATCGGATCGTTCGACGCCAGCACAAGATGCTTAGGGCCACCGGTCAGTTTGGCAGAGAACGCGCCTACGCCGAAAATCAGCCCAAAGAAAATAGGTATGAGCAGAGTGCTGACGCGGAAGGCCTTACTACGGATCCGCTCCACATACTCGCGCCGCGCAATTAACAGTGCCTCACGCATCCACTTTTTCCCCTACCGTCTGGATGAAGATTTCTTCGAGTGACGGTTCTACCAGCTCAAAGCGGTAGATTCGCGCCTGTTGTTGGGCTGCGCGCAGTAGTGCCTGCGCGTCGCCATGCTCCTTCAGCCGGATCTCCACGTGTCCTGGAAACTCGCTGTACTCGGCGATCGCCTCGTGGCTCAGAAACTTGTCATCGCCTTCGAAATCGATAATCACCCGGTTGCGTTCGTAACGCGACTTGACCGTGCGCATGCTGCCCGAAAGCACCGCTTCCCCACGGTGAATCAAGCAAATCTCATCGCACAGCTTTTCTGCCTGGTCCATGCGATGGGTCGAGAACAAGATGGCGCGACCGGCTTTCTTCAGATCCAGAAGCGTGTCTTGCAGCAGCGTCGCGTTCACTGGATCCAGCCCCGCGAAGGGCTCGTCCATAATAATCAGGTCGGGCTCGTGCAGCAGGGTCGCAATAAACTGGATCTTCTGCTGCATTCCTTTGGAAAGCTCCTCCGTCTTATTCTGTGCCGCGTCGAGTATGTTCAGCCGTTCGCACCATGCGTACGAACGCTTGGCGGCGAGTTCTGCCGTTAATCCGTGGAGTTGGCCCATAAAGAGGAGCTGATCCATTACCTTCATCTTGCGATAGAGTCCGCGCTCTTCCGGCAGGTAGCCCACCCTCTTCAAGCTCTCTCGTCTAAATGGCCGGCCGAACAGGCTTACTGTGCCGGAATCCGGTGCAGTAATACCCACCATCATCCGAATGCTCGACGTCTTGCCGGCACCGTTCGGTCCCAAAAGGCCAAACATGGTGCCTGCCTCTATCCGCAGATTCAGATCGTCTACGGCCACCTTCTGTTCGTACCTTTTCGACACACGATCCAGCTCTGCCAGCGGCGCCATCATCGAACCTCTCGCGAAGTATGAGGAGTGTAACAAAGCCCTGCGGCACGCTGCATGAATCAAAGTCAACGGATGCAATCAGATGTCGGAGCTGTCCAACCAACGGATCAGCCTGCTTCTTTAACGATATAACTCTTTGCTTGCTTTGAAGAGAGCTCGGCCGAACAAGATCAGGTGCTTCTGATGCCGTGCCCTTCGTTGGCTTGCCTGGTATGGAGAGGCGAATGGACGCCGAGCGGTTACTCGCCGGTTGCTTCCCGGACGAACTCTATTTCAGCAGCGGTCATTAGGTGGTGGAAGGTGTCGGGTAGAAGGATCTTTGCGTTGTATCTCTCCGCAATCCGGGGAAGAATCTTCATTAGTTCGGCCAGCTTTTCCGGATCCGGCGGGGGTGGGGGTGTGGTGCGCGTCGCTACACGCGGGCCGATCTCCAGGAACTGTCGCTCGAGCCCCGCCGGCGAGACGATGCAGAAGAGCCGGGCTGGTACCTTGCTGAGATTCAGAAAGCAGTGCGGCGCCCAACCGGGAACATTGACTGCCGCTCCAGGTGTCGCGAGCGTGCGCTCATCCTGGCAAAAGACAGCCACTTCACCTTCCACCACATAGAAGGTCTCCTCGCACTCGTGGGCGTGCGGCATGGGACCACCGCCTGGCGGGATGAGCATGTCGATGAAGGCGAGCTTTTCATCGGTATCCGAGCCTTTGATAACAATCGAGTACGTGTCGGCGCCGACGCAAACATTCGTTCGATCGGCGGGCATGGAGACGGCCAGCCGTCGCGTTGTCACAGGGATTGACTCTGCCATAGAATTCCTCTCTCGTTGGGTGTCGTGCCTCTATGACTCAATGATATCTATAGCCGCCTGAGACAATGATTTGCGTTCGCGCTCTTTCGATTGGGTGCGGACCGGGGAGTGACTCATGTTCAGCGTCGCGTACCGTCAACAAGTTTCACGCCGTGTGCTTGAATGGGTTGAATCCGACCGGCGGGTCGTGGCCGGTGCGACGGTTGGATCGCTCGCGCATGGCCCAGGTGACCGCTGGTCTGACCTTGACCTCACTTTCGCCATCGCGGATGACGCGGCAATTGCCCAAGTTCTGGAGGATTGGACTGGAAAGCTGATGGCAGAGTTCGGCGCTGTTCGCCTCTTTGATCTGCCCAGCGGCAGTTCGATCTACCGCGTGTTCCTGCTTCCAGGTTGCCTGCAGTTCGACCTTTCCTTCACTCCCGCGTCGGATTTCGGCGCCATTGGTCCCAAGTTCAAGCTGCTCTTCGGGACTGCCGTGGAGAAGCCTCACATCGCACCGCCCGCTGCCCGGGACCTGTTTGGCTACGCAGTGCATCATGCGTTGCGTGCCCGCCTCTGCATTGAACGCGACCGTTACTGTCAAGCCGAATACTGGATCAGCGCCGCTCGCGATTACGGCCTGAGCCTTGCTTGCGTGCGCCGCGGCCTTCCAGCCCACCACGGTCGAGGTTTAGACGACCTGCCATCCGAGCTGCGGGATTTGCTGAATGAAGCCCTGGTGACTTCACTGGAGCAACCGGCCCTGCTAAGGGCGCTGAGCCACACCATCGAGCTGTTGCTGCAAGAAAGCGCTGATATTCAAGACATGCCGGCAACCATCAGATCTGAACTGCGTCACTTGTCCGCCGCGTCGATTTGATGCTTGCTGCGGGTGCTTATCCCGTTGCAATGTGATAAAGGCATACTGGTAAGATCACTTTCTCATAGACATCCAGGGAGAATGCATGGCGGAGTTAATTCCTAAGGAAGCAGGGGCTCGTCGAGCGAGACACCCCGCCATTAACCTTCCCGAAAAAATTGCCCTTGGAGCAGTACTGGGCATAGCCGCTGGCGTTGTCTTCGGCGATCGTGCGGCCGTGCTGCAGCCGATTGGCGATGCCTATGGGGCAATGTTGCAGATCGCTGTCTTCCCTTATCTTCTCTCATCCCTCATGCATAGCCTGGGAAGGTTGGGTCCCTCTATGGCGCAGCGGCTGTTGCGCGCGGGTTGGGTTCCGTTTGTCTCCCTTTGGATCCTGACGTTCGCTGCGATCTGGGTGCTGGCGTCCGCTATCCCGTCGGCACCCCCACCCTTCTCTCTCACGGCGTCCGCAGTGCAGGGAAAAACTGAACTGATGGAGCTGCTGATTCCCTCGAACCCGTTCGCGGCTCTGCGCAACAACTACGTGCCCGCCGTTGTCGTCTTCGCGATCATCTATGGTATCGCGTTCGAGGGTGTGGCGAAGAATCAGACGCTGCTCGACATCTTCGAGGCCATCAAGATAGCGAGCGTCAAGATCTGGGGCTGGGTTGTGAGGCTGGCTCCCATCGGCGTCTTCGCCCTGCTTGCGGATACTGCAGGTACCGTTCGGCTGGATCAGTTAGCCGGGCTGGCATTCTACGTCGTAACCTACCTGGCCGGGGCCGCTATTCTCGGCTTGATTGTCATTCCTGCGATACTTTCTGCTTTTGTGCCACAGAGCTACCGTGAGATTCTGCGCCAGATTCGCCCCGCTCTCGTACTCGCTGTTGCCACGACTCTATCGGTAGCCGCATTGCCTTTCGTACAGCGGGCCGCGGAAAGCATCCTGGATGGGGCCGGTTGTGCTGACTCTGAGGAGCGGACCAACGTCCTGCAAACCAGCTTGTCTTTAAGTTATGTCTTCGCACAAGCCGGTAATTACTTCGTCTATCTGCTCATCCTCTACGCCAGTTATGTTGCGGCTGCGCCCTTGAAACTGGCCGAAAAGGTGACGCTCCCGGTGATGACCTTGCTCTCGTGCCTGGGTTCCCCAAGTGCTACCTATGATTCCGTTGTCTTCCTGAGCAAGTGGCTGCATCTTCCGTCCTCTGTGTTCGACCTGTATGTGGAGACTTCGGCGATCACGCGCTTTGCCCAGGTACTCGTTTCTGTTTCAGGGTTCTACTTCATCACTCTTGTGATTCCGCTGCTCTATTTCAAGAAGACGGCGCTCCGTCCGGTTCGTCTGGTCGCTGGAATCGGTGGCGCCGCTGTCCTGTTTACCGCCCTTGCTTTCGGCGGCATGGCCTTGCGTCCTAAGCTCTTCCCGGAAGCAACCAGCCCATATGCTTCGCTGCGGCTGGACCCAAAACTTACCAGCGGCGTCAAGAGCAGCACTGTGCGCACGGACGGGACAGCACCCGGTTTCGTGCCCGGCTCCGCTGTTTCCTCGATCGCCAATATCCGCAAGCGGGGTGTGCTGCGCGTAGGCTTCAATCAGCATGTCATTCCGTTTAGCTACAGGAATGCACAAGGAGAGCTGGTTGGCTTCGACATCTCCTATGCTTACCGGCTGGCTCGCGATCTGGGTGTGGCCATCGAGTTCGTTCCTTTTACATCGCCCACCCTCGCCCGCGATCTTTCTGATCATCGTTTCGACATAGCCATGTCTGGGATCTACGAAAACGACGAGCGCTTGCAATCACTCACCATGTCGCCGGCCTACTATGAGAGCCCGCTGGCTCTTATCGTGCGCTCGGCCGATGCAGCCAAATTTCTCGATGGCAACGCGGTCTCACGGTCGGGCCTGAAACTGGCCGTATATGACGATTCCGTTCTTGTGCCACTCAGCCGGAATTTATTTCCCAACGCTCAACTGGTCATCCTGCCTGACTACGAGGGCCTGCCAGGCATGACTCAGGTAAACGGAGCAGTATGGACGCTGGAGCAGGGGACCGCCTGGGCCGCAGAGCACACCGGTTTCACAGCGGTCGCCCCCGACAACCTTTCGGGGGTAGTCCCCGCCGCGTATGCCATGGCGCCGGACGCCGGCGAGCTGGGTGCCTATATGAGTCAGTGGCTGCAGCTTAGAAACGCAGATGGATTTCGCGCCGAGCAGATTGCGTATTGGATGCAGCTCAATCATCACCGAGCCCGTGAACCGCGATGGAACCTGATTGATCTCTTGCTTCGACGCTATAGAAAGTAAGCAGGCGGCCCTGGCGCGCGCTCTTCCTTCGTTTGCCGGCATGCCTGATGTTCTCGCAGGAATGGTGCCCGGATGGGCTGAAAAACGCATACCCCACGGGCTGAAGCCCTCGGGAAGTCGTGGTTTGATGTCAGGGTTAAAACCCTGACCTACCTTCATGTCGCCACACCGTGACCTCTCAGGTTCAAATCCAGAAGTGATCCCACAGATCAGGGCGGTCCTGTCATCAAGCTAGCGTCCGGCAACCTCCAGTTGAACGGGCCGTGCCGTCGCGTTCTGAGCTGGGTCGTAATACTCGTAGACCCGGGATTGGAAGGTGTGGACCCGGATCGGATATTTGGCGCGCAAGCGGACAGTGAACGTGACTGCTTGTTTGGCGGAGAGTCCGTCAAAATAGAGGATTGCCTGGGTGGCGGTGAGACTGAACTTCTCCAGCCGGCCAGGTGTGGCCCCCGACGATTTCTCCTGGAATGCCTGCAGGTCTTCGCTGAGCAGGTCGAAGCCTGGTGGGATGCCAAGATCGACCATGACCATGTTGGCAGTGTTTTTAAGGTTATTACGAATTGTAATCTTCTCCGTTGCAATATCGTTCTGCGCCAGCCTGGTTCGATCGTAGGCCACATCGATCGAGAGAGGTTCCGTGACCGGCTTCTCTTCCCATGGAGTAAAGTAGCGGCCGACGACTTGATAGGCAAGGCCACCTTTGCCTTCGTATTTGAGCTGCACGGCGTTTGCTTGTTGGGCATCGATGCCCTTGAGAACGTACTGATGGAGCAGGTCATTGTTCTCGGGGGATAGCGTCAGCTTTTCGACGGACCTGCCATTGAGCATGATCGCAACCGAGCCGCGGACATCCGAGGCGCTCCGTTGTGAGGCGAGCAAGAGTGCTCGCAGAGCCATGATGGTGGCCTGGGTGGTGCCCCAGTTGCCGGAGGCCTCCTTCTTTGAGGAAATGAAGTTGAGGGACTTGCGAACGATTTCGGAGGCTTCTCCCCACTTCAGCAGGGCCTGGGCCGCCAGACCGGTCGTCTCGACCGCGGCGCTTTCACCCGTGGAATATACGCTTGTCTCTTCCACCGTCCAGAAGACCTGGTCGTCTTTCTGAATGCGTGCGTCAATGAGGGCCTGCATAGAACGCCGTGTAAACTCACGGTCTTTGCCATAGTCTTCGGCGAAGTTGGCGATGATTGCGAGCGTATAACTATCGATTTTCGAACCGGAATGGGATTCGATATAGGTCTTGGCCTTCTCAGTGGATGGACCCTGGTAGCCGGTGTTGGCGAGCGACCAGGCGATATACGCAGTGATGCGAAGAACGTCGGAATTGTAACGATTCGTCGCGCCCTCATTGATGAAGTTCGTGTCGGGGGTCCAACTTCCGTCAGACTGCTGCTGGCCGGCAAGCCAGTCACCAGTGCGCTCAATGAGCCTCGGATCGACGTCTGAAACCTTTGCCATATCGTTGAACTCCATCAAGCCGTAGGCGGTAAGAATCTTGTTGGCGGGCGCCCGGCCGAACCAGGAGAAGCCGCCGCCGGGGACCTCGAAGGTCAGCAAGCGCTGGTAACCGTTGGCAATGTATCCCTCTGCCTTCGCGTGGACCTCGGGCGTGAGCTTCTTTGTGTGCTTCATGTAATCGAGAGCGAGGACGTTGGGGTAGGTGCTGGAGGAGGTCTGCTCGAAGCAGCCGCCGGGCATGCTCAGAATGCTGTCCATACCCTCGATGACCTGGCTGAGCGGTCCGGGATAGAGCCGGATGAAGACAGTGGTGGCATCACGAATCGAATTGGCAGGAAAGTGAAGGTCGTGTTGAGCGCTGGTTTCGAGGCGGCCATTGAAGACGAGGTTCTGCTCACGGCCGTTGGGCACGACCCCGATTTCGCGAACGACGATGTCGTTGCGGGTTTGGCCGCCAACACCATTCATGCGAGCGGTGAGAGTGATCTTGAACTTGCCAATGCGGTTTGCATGAATGGTGAACTCCGAGGCGCCGACCCGGCTTGATTCCACACTGAGGGTTTTCTCGGAGCTGTCGTTATCCAGGGAGAACCATTCTTCTGGTTGGAGCTTGAGGCACACATTGCCGGCTTTGCCGGAGTAATTGTAGACAGCGATGGGGATAGAGACACGATCGCCCTGGGTTAAGGTCACGGGCAGGTCGAGGTCGACGAAGAAGTCGGTAAATACTTTCAAGCTCGAGGTAGCGCTGCCGAGCGCACCGGAGCGAGTGGACGCGAGCATGGCCATGCGCCAGGTAGTGATGGAGTCGGCTACCGGGATAGAGATGTCTGCGTTCCCATTGGCGTCGGTGATGATCTCTGGATTGTTGTATAAAGCCTCGGGAAAGTAGGAACGGATATGCGGGGCGGCCGCGTCATTGCCCACGGCGACCACCTGGGTGAAGTTCCGGGCACGCAGGTTCGTGGCGATACCACCGGCGACAGGGGTAGGGGCTGCTGCGGCAAGTGCCATCCCGGGGCCGGCTCTCAAGAAATGTCTGGGGCTGTCTGCGGCCTCAAGCTTGTCCATCACCATGACCGGGGATTGGGCCGTTACGGTCACCGTCTCGCTGACACTGCCGACTGCGAGCACAGCCGATATGATTGCGCGATTACGTGGTTGCAGGGCAAAGCCGCTGGTAAGCGCCACGAATCCAGGAGAAGTGATTTGCGCTTCGTAGAGTCCGGCCGGAAGAGCTGCAATGTCGAAACGTCCGGAGGCATCCGCGTGAGCCATGTGGGTTTCATTGTTGGAGCGCAGACGGAAAGAGACGGTGGCCCCGGGAACGACGGCCCCGCTTGGATCGGTAACGGTTCCGGTGGCTTCGGCGCGTCCATTGAACGGGCCGCGATCCTGTTCGATCTTTAGGTCAAATGAGCCCTTCTGGCCGGGCTGGACTCTCTGCTGGCTGACAATGCTTCCGGAGCGGTCTTCGAGATAGACGGTGAGGTCGTCCGCGCTGTTGAACTGGCGATCTGGGCCTGCGCTGCGCACCAGGTAGAAACGGTCATTCGCACGACTCCAGTAGGCTGGTTCGAAGCGCAACGGGGTGTCCCAGGCATCGCGCAAGGTTGGGTCCTGGGCCGTGCTGAGCTTTTCGAGCACACTAGAGATCTTCGGATGCGAGGGCTGGCTACTCACATCATGGCTTAGTCGAGTGGCGATTTGGCTAACCTGCTGCACGAAGGCAACACGGTACCGGTGCGCGTATTCCTCATACTTGTCCCGGGGCAGATTGCGGCCGAACTCGGTGTCGAGTTTCGCCGGGTTGCGCATCTCTGTCGCCGAGAAGAGGGCGCGTGCGGCAAGGTTGTGCTGCTCCTCCTCTTCGTGCCCTGAGTCGCCAGGCTGTTCGAGAACATTCGACATCGAGATGGAGTGGATTTCATACCGCGGTTTCATCACTTCCTGCTCCAGATAGAAGAACACCTGGGCAAAGCCTGGCTGTTTCTCCGCGAGCGCGAACACTGCCTCGTCGACAACCTGCAGGCCGAGCGCGGCGCTGACGCCCTGGCCGCGTGCATTGACAACGTGGAAGTGGATGCGCGCGTCGGCACCGGGCTTATAGACGGCGGAATCGGCAGTGGTCTCGATCTTCAACCCATCCGCGGGCTGGATAAAGACGAGACGATGGTCAGCGACCACTTCGGCGTCACGGCCAAAAAGATAAGCGTTGATGTCGAGGGTTCCCGCCATCTCCGGCGTGGCATTCAGTGTGAGTTCGGCCTGGCCTTTCTGTAGATCGACATCGCGAGTAAGAACAGTCTGGCCGTTCTTGACAATATCGACGTAGGCAGTTCCTCGAGCGCGGGTGGAGAGCACCTTAAGCTGGATGAGCTCACCTTCCTTGATGACCGCACGGTCGGTGCGCAACAAAAGCTGGTCAGTGCCGGCACGGGTTTCAAGAGGAATGCGGCTGGAAACGCGGCTGCCGCGGTGGTCGTTGGCGTCGACATCTATGGCATCCAGCCCGGATGCGGGCGTGATATGGATGACCGCGACGCCGCCGCTATCGGTGGAAACCTGCTGCTCGCGAGCCCCGGGCAGATGAACGGAGAGCGTGGTCTTTGCCGGGGTTCCGTCGGGATAGGAACTGAGCAGGAAGATCTGATTATCGAGGTGCGGTATCAGCGTCCCGCCCTCAGGGACCGCGGTGATGAGCAGCGGTGATTGGCTAATGGTGATCGGTTCGCCCCGAGTTTCGCTGTGGGCGGCTGAATCCTTTACCGTCGCTTCTACCAGGGCGCGGGCCGCGCCCTGGCTCAACGGCCGTCCAGCAAAGTAGCCAGGCAACTTCAGATCGAACTTATAAGTTCCGTCGCTATCCGTCCTGCCCACCGCGGAGGCTGCCTCGAAGACGGCGACGTCGACGCTGGATGCCTTGATCGTGATCTGGGCATGATCGACCGGCTTGCCGAAGAAGTAGTTGGCACGCACCGTCCCGGTGATGTGATCGCCTGGCCGATAGTCGCGTCTGGGTTTGCCATCCTTCTCTGTAAACTCGACCGCAACCTTGAACTTTGGCAGCACATAGCGTTCGACGTTGAGGGTGAGCTCGGCAGTGTCGGATGGCTCGGGGCTATCGCCCATCAGTGCACGGAGATGATAAGCGCCAAGGTTGACTTCATCGGCAAGGGAAAACTCGGCTGAGGCAATACCGAAGCTATCCGTCACCGTGATCTTCTTGAAAACTTTATTCCCGCGCGCGTCTTCCAGCTCGAAGGTCAACTTGCGCTCAGAGTCGGCCTTGTAATCAGCACGGTTGAGTGCAAGCGCGCGCACATGGATCGTTTGGCCGGGCTGGTAAATCGGTTTCTCGGTAGTTAAGAGGATGGACGCTTTACTCTTCAGTTCGACAGGCTGGGAATATTCAGTCGAACCGATCGGAGTGTCGGCGACGAAACGTAGCTGGTATTTGCCCGTCAAGCCCGCGGGGAAGTGAAACTGCGCCTCGAGGGTGCCGCGCTTATTGAGTTTGCCGGAGAAGAGTGGCCGTGCACTTTCGTTGGGGATGAGCAGCTCAATCCGCATTGTCCCGGTCTCGGCGATGTCGTTATTGTTTGCGTCTGCGACGATCACCCGGATGGCGGCTTTGCTTCCGGCCAGGTACTCCGTTTGGCCGAGGATATGCACGACGGGCCGGCGAAGAATCTGCGAGATGGCAGCGATGCCCTCGATCGCAGGGGCCTGGCTGCCGGCGTACTCGAAGCGATAGCGGAGACGCTGCCAGACCATGTCCTGGAAGGGAAGGGGCTTCTCCAGCTGAATCACCTGCTGCCAGGAACCGTCGCCGGTGCTGATGTCCATAGTGCGTTCGAGCCGGCCAAGAACATGGTCTTCAGGGTCAATCATTTCCGCGACCAATTTGCCGCTACCGGTGCGGACGGAGTGGTAGGGAATCGTGACCAGGAGATGACCCCGTGTGTAGGTAGCGGCAAGCTGCTCCGTGCGTCCGTGAGCGATGGACAGGAGTGTAATGGCGGCAAGCAGAAGCACGAGAGGGCCGGTCAGCAGAACGGGAAGCGAACGACAGAAACGGGTCATGCACATTCTCCTGGCAAGCTGCTCAGCGGGGGAATCGCGGCTTGTCTGACCTGAGAACGGGCTGTGTTCTTGAACTTGCAGAAAAAATAAAAAATTATTTCTCGGCCGCCGGGAGCGGGTTATTTAATTCCTGTCCCGTTGCGCTTCCACGACCGGCCATCGGTGCTGGTCCAGTGTTCGCCTGTGTCGGTCGTAATTTGAAAGCGCTGGAGCGCCGGGACTCCACCCCGCGCTGTCGCGATCTCCTCGTTGACCTTCGGTGCGGCGAGAGCCGGTTGAGCCTGCCCCTGCACCTCGACGGTTTGGGATAGAGCGCCGACGGCGAGGGTAAGATCCTTCTGGCTTTGCTGAGTGGGATTCAGCGCGACTCCGGAGACCTGACGAGGGGTAAATCCAGGAGCCTCGACGTCGAGGGTGTAGTTTCCGGGGTCGAGCCGGTCGATGCTGTAGCGGCCACCAGGATCGGTCTTCGTTCTGCGGGCGACCTGGGTCAGCGAATTGGTGACTACCACGGATGCATTTGGAATGGATGCGCCGGTCGGGTCAGTGACTTCGCCGCTGAGCCCCGCCTTCGACCCCTCTACAGAATCGTGAGGTGCGGCGCCGGCGACTACGCTTACCGGCGCCTTGGCGACTGCAAAAAAGCGTGTGCCGGTTGGGTAAGAGGAGGGAACCAATTCGACCTTCACCGCGCGGCCTTGCCACGGCTGGGTGATGATGTTCCAGTGTGCTCCGGCGTCATAGCTGAAGAAGAGAGTATTTTGGGTGTCGATCGCGATCACCTGCCGGCCATTTGCCACAGTAGAGAGAGCGTGAAGACCGCTGGGCAAGACATGAATGCTCAGGGGCGTCTGCGCCTGGTCGGCAGCGACCATGCCGCCAACCGAAGGGCTGGCTGTCTGCATGGCCCGATTGGCTGCAATGACTGAGACCGCGGTGGAAGACTGCGCCGCAGCTGCTTCACCCTTATCCGCGGATTTGCCGCCGGCCGGCGTCCCCCACCGCCTGAAACTGCGGCCATTGCCTTCGGCGCCCGGGGCACGCATAAGGTTGTCGGCGGTCTGCGGTGCCGGGGCTGGGCCCGGAGCCGCCGGGAAGCGCGACGATTTCTGTGGGGCAGCTCCTGGTAGCAGTTGCCGGAGCCTTGGCGCCGGCACTTCTTTGAGGGGAGCCGCCGGACGTGACTGCGCCGTTTGCTTAGGTGGCGCATGGCTTGGGATGACTATGCCGTTCCTGATGTAGATACCGGCCAACACTAGTGCGGCGAGGGCGACTGCCGCCGGCCAAGCCAGGTTCCAACCCGATAGCCAGGGCCTGCGGACGGGTTCCGGACGAGGCGCGGGCAATTCTTCGGCCGGCGGCAACGAAAGCGCGACGATGTTGCGGCAGTGAGAGCAAATGGCTAGATGGGCGAGTGTCTCTTCACGCTGATGTGCCGGCAGAGCCTGTTCGATGAAGGCGCTGAGCTGATCCGCGTCTGGATGCTGGCCGGATTGGAAAAGTTCGCTCATAGATTTTCGGATGCTGCGATTGGCTGCTCTGCCGTCTTATCGGAGAACGGCGGACTTTGTGAAGTTTGCAGTAATGCGCGCAGATTTAATTCAATATCGCGCGGATCGGTGCCCAGAGCTTCTTCAGCGGCTCGCTTGCTAAGGCCGCCGGATTGAAGATTGTGAATGAGCTGCTTACGCAGATCGCCGACCAGACGCTTAAGCCGGCGGCTGATGGTCGCTTCGTGAACACGAATCACTCGGGAGATTTCAAGCAGGCTCTGACGATCGAGAAAGTAAGCAGAGAGCACGAAGCGGTCCTCCGCGGCCAGGGTCTGCAAGCTGCGGCTAAGCGCCCCCGTGAGGCGGCCAAGCTCGGCGGATCCTGGGGAACCGGAGGCTTCGGCGGCGGGAACATCGACTTTGTCGAGTGGAGCTTCCCGCCGGGTTCGGCGGTGGTAATCGATGTGTCGCTGGGCCAGCGTGGTGCGCAACCAGCCGAGAAGTGAACCGCGGCCCGAGTACGAAGCCAGCGGAGAACGGCGCTGCCCGTCCAGTTCCCGCAGTCCGTACAGTTCGGCATAAAGCGAATCGGCTAGCTCGTGCCCGACTGTAGCAGAGCCGGTGATGGCAATGGCGGCCTGGGTTAATGAGGAACGATAGAGGCCCAGGAACCGTTGCCAGGCGGTCTCCCGGCCCAACGCACAGGAATGGGCCAGAGCTAACTCAGATAGATGGAGAGAGCGCAAGAAAGCAGCTCTTTGCGTAGCATCAGCACTGTTGCCGGCTGCGAGGCCATAGTTGACTTTCTCCCCGACAGAGGTGAGTACGCTGCCGAACTCTTCGCAGGTGAGCCCGCAAGTCGCGCCGTCGGCGGCGAGCCAAAGCTCTTGCAAGAGATCCTGATCGAGGGGAGAAGCGGGTGAAGCCGGAGACGAAAGTGCCGTGGATTCTTCCGCGGATCTGAGGGGCAGCACAAAGTCACCGGGCTGTGAGGATGCGGTATCCACGCTCATTGAAGATACTGCATTGTCGGGTGAATCGGCTCGCCACTGGTAACCCGGATTCGCCATTCGCGCAGGCCGTCAAGCCAGGAACTCCGTTCGGCCACCATGGCAGCGAGGTGGCAATCGCCAGGAGGGCCGAACCGGGGGAATGATCCCGTTTCCACAAAGAATGGAGAAGCCGAAGCCTTTGGATTCTACAATGGCGAATGCCGCGATCCCTTAAGCCCAAGTCCGCTTTTTTAGACGACCAAAGCCAGGTCCCAGCTCCAGGCAGCAGTGGTAAGCGCGCCACGACTGTCGATGTGCTTCGCGGCCTCGTCATGGTCCTGATGGCACTCGACCACACACGCGAGTTCTTCACCAACTACCCGGGTAATCCCCTCGACCCACAACATACGACCTTCCTGCTGTATTTGACGCGCTGGATCACCCACCTTTGCGCGCCGGTCTTCGTCTTTCTGGCCGGTACATCCATTTTCCTCCAGCAGCAGCGCAAATCCACGAGCCGGCTGACGATCCACCTGCTCATCCGCGGATTATGGCTGATCCTTGTAGAACTCACGCTCGTACATCTTGTCTTCAATTTCCATTGGCAATGGAATATTCAAATTCTCGAAGTCATCTGGGCGATCGGGGCATCGATGATGATCATGGCCTTGCTTAGCCACCTGGGTGTCCGCTGGAACCTCCTGATCGGCGCATGCCTGGTGGGCGGCCACAACCTCTTGGACGGCGTGACGGTAGCAGGGTTCGGCCGATTCGGCTGGCTCTGGCAATTGCTGCACGTCCCGGGTCTGATCGCCAACCGTTCGATGACCCCGCCGATCATCCTCGTCGCCTACCCTATGTTGCCCTGGTTGGGAGTCATGGCGCTCGGTTACGCCTTCGGAAGCGTAGTCGTGCAAGAGCGGGACAAACGCCGGCAGTGGGATCTCCGTGCCGGCTTCGCCATGCTCGTTGCCTTTGTTCTGCTGCGGTGGAGCAATCTCTATGGTGATCCGGTTCGGTGGTCAGCACAACCAACTTGGTGGCGGACCGGGCTGGCTTTCATGAACGTTCAGAAATATCCACCCTCACTTCTCTTTCTTCTCGTTACTTTGGGCATAGCGGCGCTCGTTGCGGCGTTCATTGAGTCTGCTGAAAAACGTGATATGTGGGGCTGGGTAAGAAGCGTATTGCAGGTTTATGGGCGGGTGCCGTTCTTCTATTTTCTGCTACATCTCGCGCTCATCCATTTGCTGGCCCTCGTCCTCTCCGCTGCTCGCGGTGGCAATTGGCGGTGGTGGGTAACCGAGTTCCCCACGGGGGGTGTGCTGACCGGCCGCCCGCCGGGATACGGCTACGGACTAGCGGTTGTATGGTGCATCTGGATCTTCATGGTTGTCATCTGCTATCCCGCCTGCAAATGGTATGCAGGTGTGAAGAGAAGAAGCCGGAACCCGCTACTCTCGTATTTGTAAGCAAGCTATCCTCCAATGCAATCAGTCGCCGAGACGTAGGTTGCTTTGCCATTTGTGGTGGGACCTGGTTTACGGGCAATTTTTGAGGACTACAAACTCCAATGACATTCTTTGAAAGCCTCCTTTTGCTCTTGCTTGCGGCGATTGCCTTACTGCAGGTGGCACGCCGCTTGTCACTCCCGTATCCTGCGATGCTCGCAGGCGCAGGGGTCATCGTCGCGCTCATTCCTGGTACCCCTACGATTCCAATCGAGCCGTCAACTTATCTCGCGCTTTTTATTGCTCCCGCACTCGTGGATGCTGCGTACGACTTTCCTCCGGGAGCGACAAGGCGTTTCCTGGCCCCACTGATCACATTTGCAGTTGTCGCCGTAATACTTACCACCGGCGTCGTGGCTTGGATTGGTTCCGCTTTTCTTGGATTGCCGTTGGCGGCAGCCGTCGCCCTAGGCGCAATCGTGGCTCCGCCAGATGCTGCGGCAGCAACTGCGGTATTGAGAAACTTCTCCATACCGCGAAACATCGACGCCGTCCTCAAAGGGGAAAGCCTCTTCAACGACGCGACGGCTCTGTTGCTCTTCGGCGGCGCCCTCACGCTCCTTTCGAGTGGAGGGCTCCGCTTAGGCGTGGGACTACGCCTTGGGTTCGCAGTTCCCGGCGGAGTGTTACTTGGATTTGTCTGCGCTTATCTCATGCGCTATGTGAACCAGCTGGTGAAGGACACGCTGGGAGGCAACCTGCTCCAGTTCGTGCTCGCTTACCTTCTGTGGATTGTCGCGGATCATCTGCATCTTTCCGCCGTGTTGTGCGTGATCGCCTTCGCCATGACGCTCGCACGCACCACCGATTCCACCACATTTGACGCTCGCATGCGGGTACAGTCTTTCGCCGTCTGGAGCTCCGTTGTCTTCACCTTGAACGTATTTGCATTCCTGCTCATGGGTATGCAAGCGAGATCAATCCTCGGCAGGCTGCCGGCATCTCATCTGCGCGAAGCCTTAGGCTTTGCGGGTTTCATTGTCCTGGCAGTTGTGTTTACACGCTTGATCGTCGTCATCGGTTTCAATCGTCTCGAGACCTGGTGGGCGTTTTCAAAGAAAAAGCCTGCAACAGCCACGGTTGGCCAGGCTTTGTTTGTAGGCTGGTGCGGGATGCGGGGGTTCGTCACCATGGCCACGGCGTTTGCGTTGCCGAATTCCTTTCCGCAACGTGACACGGTAGTGCTCACCGCATTCTGCGTGGTCCTCGCAACTCTTGTGCTTCAAGGGCTTACGCTCGCACCGATCGTCAAGCTGCTAAAACTCGATCGAAGCGGTGATGCATCCCATGAACTAGCGTCTGCCCGCGCAACATTGGCTGAGGCGGCTCTCGCCAGCATCGCCGGGCAAGACGGACCCGAAGCGGACAACCTCAGATACCGTCTCTCCCTCATACAACGCACCTGCCGCCGGGAAACCAATGCCGACTCACTGGACCGGTTCCGCAAGCTCGGTCTGAAAGCCATCGAAGCGGAGCGCGAAGAATTGGAAAGCCTTCGTATGAAAGACAGGATTGGGCCTGATGCCTATCTCGGCTTGCAGGAACACCTTGATTGGAGTGAGCTCACCTTGCTTCGTGACGTTGAGCGAAGAATTGAGGAGATTTGATCGGCGCGAATCGTCAAAGAATCCCGTCAGGCAATATCACCGGTAAACTTCCGATATTCGCTTCCTTGCGTTGTTCTGCCGTCGCGCTGGTTACACGCGAAAGTACACCTTCCAGTAGGGGAGTCACCCGGGTAAGCTGCCGCGCCCGAATCAGCAAATCCCAGGCTAGCTCGAACTTCTTCCAGCCGGAGGCATAGAAGAAGTGCTTCGCCTGATGCTTCAACGTGCCATGATGCAGCGAGGCGCGCGCGATCGAAGCCCAGCGATAAAACTCTCGATAGGCCCAGTCGTATCCCGTCTTCAACGCCTCTGGCCTAAGCCGCGCCGGACTATAGACGACATGCCTGGTGTCGTAGAGATTCCAGTCCCGGGTCAGTATGCGGCCCTCGCTCACCATGCGAGCGTAGAGTCGAGTCCCGGGGTAGGGCGTTTGGATATGAAACGTTGCCGTAGTAATACCTTGCTCGATTGCCCAGTCAACCGTGCGCTCAAATACGTCTTCGCCATCGTCATCCATGCCGAAGACAAAGCTGCCATTGATCATGATGCCAAGGGAATGCAGGCGGCCGGTGACCGCCTTATAGTCACGGCCCAGGTTTTGTCGTTTGTTGCTTTGTCTGAGATTCTCCGGCGTGAGCGTCTCAAACCCGACGAAGAGGCTGCGCAATCCTGCCTCCGCTGCACGCTCAATCAGGTTGCCGCGCAAAATAGAGTCCACGGTCGCGGCGCCCTGAAATAATCGCCTCATCCCCTTCATGCCTGCAAAGAGTGTTTCCGCAAAACGCCGATCTCCCAGCAGATGATCGTCCAGAAAGTAGAGGTGCCGTCCTGGCAGCCGCTCTATCTCCGCGAGCGCATCCTCCACCCTCTGGGTGTAGAAGTCCCGGCCCCCCTGGAAGAAGGCGTCCTTATAGCAGAAGTCGCAATGCTGGGGGCAGCCTCGGCTCACCACGATGGAGTTCGGCACCAGATAACGAGCGCGGCGGATAAGATCGCGGCGAATGGGAGGAATACGATCCAGCGTGCGGCCTCCGGTTGAGGTATAAACCCGCTCCGTTTTACCGGACCGAAAGTCCTGCAGGAATTTCGGGAACGTCTGCTCCCCGGGGCCAAGGAAGATCGCGTCTGCGTGAACGGCTGCTTCGTCGGGGAGCGACGTGACATGGAGTCCACCGAGGCAGACAAAGGCGCCCTGGTTGCGGTAGTGGTCCGCAATCCGATACGCCCGATAAGCATTGGTGATGTAAACCTGGACTACCACCAAGTCAGGTGTGTCGTCGAGTGTGAGCGGCTCCACATGTTCGTCCACAATCACGGCGTGGTCGTCAGCAGATAGATAGGCGGCAAGTGTGGCCAGCCCTAGCGGCGGAAACAACGCATACTTGATGGGACGCCAATACGGATCACTCGCTTCCGTCAAGGCGGGCAAGATAAATTTGACGTATAGAGGGCGCGACCCCGGCGCTATCATCGCGTGCCGCCGACGGGTAAGGCCGTCGAAGGCGCGGGAACACCGCCAAATCGGCGCTCCCGCTGACGAAATTCTGCCAGCGCGGCATCCAGATCGCCGGCCTCAAAGTCCGGCCACATGCGATCGGTAAACCACAATTCGGCATAGGCACATTCCCACAGCAAGAAGTCGGATAGGCGCTTCTCTCCGCCGGTGCGAATCAGCAAGTCTACCTCGCCGCTCTCTGTGCCCAGCTCCTGTGCAAGCATGTCGCGCAGCAGGGGAGCTCCGGGTGGCCGCTCATGGAGAAGACTGCGGGACACGCTCAGGGCCGCGCGCATGATTGCATCGCGCGAAGAATAATCGACGGCAACCCGCAGCAGAAGCCGCTTGCCTTCGGAGGTCGCAGAGACTGCCTGATCAATCTCGCGCAGCAAAAGTTTTGGTATGCGGTCGCGTCGACCGATTATTTCCAGCCGCGCACCGGCTTGTCTGAGCCTGGTTCGTTCCAGCCGGAAGAAGGCGCGCAGCAGCCAGAAAATACTCTGTACCTCGGCCGCCGGGCGGCGCCAGTTGTCGGATGAAAAGGCGTAGAGAGTCAGGCGGCCAATGCCTACATCGGGGGCGTGCTCCACAACGCGGCGTACAGCCGCGACGCCGGCGCGATGGCCTGCGGCACGAGGCAGATTGCGCCGCGCAGCCCAGCGCCCGTTGCCGTCCATGATGATGGCTACATGTATTCCCGCAGGCTTTTCACTTTGCACTGTAAAGCTATTGGATATGGTGACGTCACTTTGCACTGTAAAGTTACCTCGCAAAAAAAAGTTCAGGCCCGGGTTGGCGCGAGCCCACGGATCAAGCTCGATCCGGGTTCGTCCTTGGTTACCTTGGCGGCATCTCGAACCACCTGCTCGAGGGTGGAAAGGTATTCGAGATAGCGTTTGCGGCCGGATGCTGTAATTCGGCACATTGTCTGTGGCCGATTTCGATCATGCCCCTTTACGATGTCAACCATCGTTTCTTTCTCCAGCACCTGCAAGTGCCGGCTCAAGTTGCCATCCGTAAGTCCGCACAGCTGTTTAAGGTCGCCGAATGTCAGGCCTTTAGGATTGGTGATCAGGGAGGTAAGCACACTGAGGCGGGCACGCTCGTGAATCACACGATCGAGCCCCTCATAAGCGAATCGCGCTTCGCTGGACCCCACTTTAGCTTTCATCTGTTCCCTCGTGCGCGCCGAAGAGCAGGATCGCCGCCACCAGCAGTTGTCCGGCTCCATAGGGAATCCCCATTGCCCATGGAGAAAGCGCCCGGTTGCCGCCAAGCGC
The DNA here is from genome assembly GCA_963717225.1 of uncultured Acidobacteriaceae bacterium. Lineage (GTDB taxonomy): Bacteria > Acidobacteriota > Terriglobia > Terriglobales > Acidobacteriaceae > PALSA-350. Next base: position 94,816 of record CAVQWB010000054.1, read on the forward strand.
GATACAAGCGAGGCCCGTCAGCAGGTACCACGCGCCGGCTGCAAGCATCGGGCGGGGCAGAAAACGACAAGACGAAAATATGCCCAGGCTGAAAATGACCTGCCAGATTCCTGGGATCATCCACAGGGCCGCTGGAACATAGCGCACCAGCACGATGGTAATCAGCAGTCCCGCCCCGACTGAGGGTAGGAACTGCTCGACGGCCATGTGCATCATCTCCTGCGACATACCCGAATGCATGCGGCGTGTGCGGGTGTACATCTGCACCCCAGTCAAGGCAGCAGAAAGAGCGGCGGTGCAGATCCAGATGCTCAGGTAAGTTGAAATATGATTCACGGGATCGGGCGAGAGGAGTGACTGGACCCCTGCGGCCAAAACTGCGATAAGACCCGTTGCGGCGAGCGTGGCCGGGCCGTAACCACGAAACTCCGTACTGCGGGCCATTTGCCTGCGGATGCTGCTAATGTCGCCTAGCGCTCTGTTCAGGTCATTCATGAGTCTTAACTTTACAGTGCAAAGTATCCTGTAGCAGAGGACTTTGTCAATATGCCGGATTCGTCTCTCTTGTGAGCATAAAGTTTCTACATTTCAAAGAGGGTGGATAGATCGAAATCTGCGGAATGCGCGAATTTTTAGGGAGCTACCACGCTGGTGCTTTGTATCAGGGCCCGACTTCAGTCGGGCCGATGAGGCCCTACAAAGATCTGGGCTTTAGCCCCTGAAGTACGTCTTTCTTTCCCCTGAAGGGTACGGGCTTCAGCCCGTACATACAGGAAACAAAACGATGGGCTTTAGCCGCTGAGGGCTGCGCTTTCCCCAGAGCGTCGCGGTGTGGAGTCTACGCTTTCTTTCCGGTTCTCACGAACACTCTTTAGCCCCTGCGTTTTTTCTTTGCCAGGTAAGTGTAGCGGCATGGGTACCGCCATAACAGGGGCTAAAGAGTGTGCGTGAGAACCAATTCCAAGTCACCGCGCTCATGCTTTGTATCAGGGCACGGCTTCAGCCGTGCCGCAATGGTTGGGTCTGATGAGGGCTTTAGCCCCTGGGCTGTGTCTTCCCTTTTTTGAAGGGCACCGGCTAAAGCCCAATTCTCTTTCCACCTTTTATGGCCCGACTAAAGTCGTGCCCTGATACAAAACCAAACTCAGTTGAAATACCTACCCTTTGTTCCTGAAACGTAGAAACCCCTGGTGAGCAAAGTATGGTGCGGGCTAGAACTCGAAGCGCATGGCGAACTGTAGTTGCCGCGACGAGCCCGCGTCACCCACCGCCGTACGGGTTCCGGAGATCTGGCCGAAGGTGCTGGTCGTTGTTCCGCTTGCCGTAAGAGTGGGGTTGCCGAAATTCGCGTGGTTCAGTAGGTCGAAGGCATCGACACGTAGGATCAGCGATGTTCGCTCAGCGAGCCTGGTGGTTTTCTCAAGCGAGACGTCGGAGTCCGCGAAGCCGGGGCCCGTAAGCGCGTTGCGCTGTAGAGTGCCAAAGCCTGTGGGCTGCGCGTAGAAAGTGCAGCCAGGTGCAGAAGCGGCGCAGGCCGCGCCGGTAATGAACGGAACGTTGCCATTGGCCAAGGTCGCGCCCCGCCCGGTGGAGTACTGGCCCACCAGCATCGGCCGAATGGTTAGGGGTGAGGTCACGCCGTTGTACGTGGAGGTGGTAACCACGTTCATCGGATTGCCGCTTTGCAATTGAGTGATATTCGCAAGCAGCCAGCCTTCGACCAGCCGGTTGCCACGGAACGGGAGATTCCAGGTCCCCGAGAAGACGAAATGATTGCGCGCATCAAAATCCGAGAGGCCGTAATCACCTTTTGGATTGAAGCTATTCTGCAGGGTATAGGTGCCTTGGGAACCGAGGGAGTTCAAATCCTGCGACTTGGACCACGCATAGGTCGAATTGACCTCAATTCCATGCCCCAGCGTCTTGTGAACGGTGAACCACAGTACCGTTGTAGTTGGAAAGGGAATCCGAATCAATGTAGGCAATGTTGCCCAGGCCCGAGCCCGGACGGATGGGGCTCGTCGCCGACACGGCAGGGTAGGGCCTCGTCGCCTTGCCATTCGGATAGATGAACTGGTTGAAGTTTCGTTGGACACGCAGATGCTTGCCTTCCGAGCCGATGTACGCAAGTTCCATCACTATGCCGTGGCCCAACTGTTGTTGCAGGTTCAGGTTGTAGCTTTCCACGTAGGCGTTGCTTAGCCTCGGGTTAGTGGCGAAGGGGGCAAGCGACGCCAGCGCAGCGCTGGAATAGAGCGTGCCCACGGACAGCGAGCCCGTCTGGCTCACCGGGTTGGCATTCGGTGGATTGCTGGCCAGGTTGGTCACGACGCCACTGACTGGCTGGTCCCCCATGATGCCGTAGCCGCCGCGCAAGATCGTGTCGTTGTTTCCCAGCACGTCAAAAATGAAGCCAACGCGCGGCTCGTAGTTGTAATTCTGGTTGTACGCCTGGCTCACACTCACCAGGCTGCTGGTGTTGGGATCAAAGTTCACCAGGCGGCCGCCCCCTTCCGTCGGCGTGCCGTTCCACTCGAAGCGGAAGCCCACTTCCGCCTGGAACCGCGGCGTGACTTTGTAGTTGTCGGATACAAAGGCGCCCGCGGCGTTCTCGAAGATACGGCTGTTGACCTGCGTCGGTGTCACGCTAAAGGAGCTGGCAGTCCCATTAATGAAGTTAGCCGTCGAGCTAAAGTTGAGAATGCCGGGAGTCTGCGCGAAGGAGTCGCCGATGAACCGGCGAAACTCGCCGCCCATCTTGATCGTGTGCTTCCCACGGTTCCACGAAAGCGTGTCAGAGAACACGCCTGCGGTGTCGAAGCGGCCCTGGGGAAAGCCGGATGGTCCTCCGAAATTCAGCCCGATGTCCTGAACCGTGATCTGCGGCAGCGCGTTGTTGTAGGTAACGCCGTTTTGGATTCCGTAGTTCAAGGGATTTTCAGGCGTATTGGGCACAAAGGAAATGGCGATGCGGTTGAAGCCCAGGCGTCCCTCGTTTACGAGAGTGGGCGAGAAGATGTGCACCTCGTTCAGCGTGCCGATCTGCCGATGGGCAGTGCGGTGATCGCCAAAGCCTGGAACGGTGTTGCCCTGCAGGTTGGGCTCGGTGCGTGCATCCTGCTGCCAGGCATAGTAGAAGTGAAGATTATCTTTTGTCGTAAGAGTATGGACCAGGTCACCGGAGAACTGGTCGGTCTTTACTGGTCCGGGCGACGAACCCTGGAAGACAGTGCCGGTTGCATTATTGCCCGAAGGGATCAGGTTGATCAATTGCGCGTACGCCTGGCCGGCTGGGCTCGAAGCGAATGCCGTACGCTGTGACGGGCTCAGGACATTGCCATTAAAGAGAAGAGCCTGGTGCTGCCGCAGACCCTCGTAGCTCAGAAAGAAAAAAGTGTGATCCTTCCAGATAGGGCCGGAGAATGCGCCGCCAGGGTTATTCCGGATAAAGGAGTTCTGCCGGGCAGGTTTGCGATTGAAGTAGTTGCGCGCGTCGAAATAGTTGTTCCGCAGGTAGTCAAATGCCTCGCCATGGAAGCTGTTTGTGCCGGAGCGGGTGGCCACGTTCACAATCGAGCCGGAGGACCGGCCATATTCCGCCGAATAGGTCGAGTTCGAAATCTTGAATTCTGCAGTGGTGTTGATCGATGGCTGGAACGTGATCTGGTTCTGCGAAAGATCGTTCAGGTTGACGCCGTTAATCATGAAATTGACAGAGTCTTCCCGCTGGCCGGCGGTATCGTACGAATTGGCGCCCAAGCCGCGACTCGCGCTGGTGAGGTTGCCAACCACGGGAGGCACCACCGTACCTGGTGTCATGTTCGTCAGGTCGAGAAAGTGCCGGCCATTGAGCGGAATCCGCTGCACCGTCGTCTGGTCTATCACCTGGCCAACGGTCATGGTCGCCGCGTCAAGGATCGACGCTGCCGCATCGACCTCGATCACTTCACCAGTCGAAGCAACGCCAAGCTTTACGTCGACGGTTACGTTTTGATCTACCTGCAGGGTCACACTCGCCAGTTTGTAATCGGCGAACCCGGTTGCCTGCACGCTCACGCTGTAGTTGCCAGGCTGCAATGAGGGGATGGTGTAGTTGCCTTCCGGGTCAGAAGTTGAAACTCGGTTAACGCCCGTGGCAAGTCCGACCACGGTGACTCGCGCCTGCGGTACCACGGCGCCCGAGGGATCCGTAACTCTGCCGGAAAGCGTTGCGGTTGACTGAGCGTAGCCGGCGGCCACGCCAGCGATCAAGGTGATAGCGAATAACGCGATTCGTCTGTTGTAGTCGTTCAAGTTGGCCTCCAGAAAGTGATAAAACGCCCGGGAGTCTCGAGTAGCTGCCACAAAAAACAGGCGCCGACTGCAAGTGTCCGCGTAAGGAGCTTTCTAATTGGACCGGCTTTACTTACAAGCCTTTGCCGGAGCGGACTTGTATCCCACGGAAGAAATCTTACCCAGGTAAAAGCGCTGACTTTAACGAGGGGTTCCATTCTCTCTGGGCGCCCACTGATATGCGAACTAATTTAGCACGCGACGGTTTTGAAATTGTCACGGTAATGTCATTACATCCGCATCACTGACTTAGGCGATGCAGTCTGTTATGTCACGGTTGCTCTGGGGTTGCCAAATGGGCGTATGATTCTTGCGTTGCGGCGAAGGGGGGTCGAGATGGCAAAGCAAGTGCCCACTCTGTTTGTATTGAGTCTGCTGGTAACCTTTGGATTCGCAAAGGACAAAACAAAAAACACCCTGCCGCCCTACGTTTTGCAAGCTCATACCGTCGCCGTCACCATTGACCCGAAGGCAGAAATTTCGATCGACGATCCACGGGCAAATCAAGTGGCGCAACAAGATGTCGAGGCAGCGTTCCTGAAGTGGGGACGGTTCGAACCTATCTCAGACGTGAAAGCTGCGGATCTGATTGTTGTGGTGCATAGAGGAAACCCCCGTTTGATGGATGACTCCATCCCCGATCCTCGGCAAAACATTGGAGTCGACCCGATCAACCGCGGGCCTCAGCGTGGCTCCCAACCGGATCTGCCAGGTCAGCCTGGCCCCGGTTCGAGCCAGCAAGGTCCGCATTCCCAGACGGATATCGGGGCGGCGGAGGATTCATTTGCTGTTTTCAAAGGTGGCGAAAATCCTCTCTACGCGACCCCCGTGTGGAGGTATGAGGCTAGAGACGGCCTTAACCCTCAGGCAGTCCCGGCGGTAGCTGCGTTCAAGAGGGCTGTAGCGGCCGCGGACAAGGCCGCAGCCGAGAAACACTAGCTGGGGTGGAACGCAGGGCGGGACTCTCAGCGGCTAGTGCGCGGAGTCGTCGTCGATCCAGTATTCGCTTCGGGACTTCAGTTGCAACTGCGGACGATCCTTGATCTCCAGATGCAGCGCGTGCAACCCGGGCGTGAGCGACGTTGGGTGGAAGCTCAGGACATAGTAATTGGGCACGTCGCTGGAGATCGCGACCAGACCCGCCTTCAGATCCTTGGCATTGTGGAAGTGAAAGAACTCGCCTCCGGTCAGCTGTGCGATGGATGCAGAGGTGTTGGTGCGTAGCGCATTGCGTGAGCTAACAAATGCCATGGTTGCCAGGCGAAGAGGCGGAGCGAGATCGCTGAGGCAGTCCAGTACCTGCTTGCTGTAGTGCCCCTCGTACTCGGTATCGGCTCCATCGCGGCTAAAGCAGCCATGCGCGGGGCCAGGCTCTCCTGGGCGGTTCCATTTGGACGCCTCATGCTTGACGGCGGAGTGGGTGCTGGAAAAACCGAAGCTGTACATCGTGGTATTAGTGTCGCTAATGAGGCGTAAAGCGTCACTGATTGTTGTATTGCTGCCCTGGTCGATGGTTTCGCTGAGCAACAGAATCGCGCGGCGGTAGCGTGTCGGCTGCGCCCGCAGTTGCGCTACGGCAAATGCTACCCCGTCTAAAATGGCTGCCCCAGGATCGCCTTCGTGCAGGTTTGACAATTGCCGGGAGGCATCCTCCGTGTTGGGTCCGAAAGGCTGCAGCAGATGCGGTTTACTGTCGAAGCTAATGACGGCGACACGGTGCTCGACGTTGCCGACCAACGCGTCGATGTTCGCATCCAAATCTCGATAGTCGGTGAGGTGACCGGCCCCGGCGCCGCCCGTCTCCACGCAAATGGCCAAGGCCAGGGGCTGCCAATCCGTGTCTGGATCGAGCGTAAGGTGCTGCGGTATGCCGTCGTCGGTGAGGGAAAAGTCATCCGCCGTAAGTTCAAAGACGACCTCTCCTGCCCGAGTCTTTACCAGGGCCGGTACCTCCACCAACGTCGAGCGCACGGTCAAGGTAGCTTGGCCTGTATCGCTCTGCTGCGCGAAAACGCCTACCGTGGCAAGGCAGAGCAAGAGCGACAATGGAAGACCAAATTTCATGATCTCAGGCTCATTGTAGGCTCGCGGCCTCGAACGCATAATGAGAATCAAATCCGCGCATAAACTGATGCCGGTTGAGCTTTCCTTCAAGCTGGTACTTGACAACCACCTATACGCTTGTTTAGTCTATGCCTGTCTCAGAACAGCCTATGAAAAATCCGGCACCCCGAGATCTCTTTCCCGGCGCACTCGAAATGATGATCCTTGAGTCGCTTCGCCGCCAACCCGCCCACGGCTACGCCCTCGTTCAGCACATTCAACAGAGATCGAACAACCTCCTTCAGGTGGAAGAGGGCTCACTGTATCCGGCCCTCCAACGGCTGCTCAAAGCACGATTGGTAAAGGCCGAGTGGGGTGTTTCCTCCACCAACCGCCGGATTAGGACCTACCAGATCACCCCTGCCGGTCTACGGCATTTGGAACAGGAAATATCCAGTTTCGAACGCATGTTCGAGGGTATTGCCCTGGTCCTGAACCCGGGAAAAGCGCCCGCAAACTGAGAGGAAATTCTCATGGACCGGATGCCGCATACTTCGCACCGGGTACGGAGTTTCTACGTTTCAGGAACGATGGGTAGGTATTTCAACTGAGTTTGGTTTTGTATCAATATCAGGGCACGACTTTAGTCGGGCCATAAAGGGTTGAAAGAGAATTGGGCTTTCAGAGTGTGCGTGAGAACTGGAGAAGAAACCGCAGATCTCTTCACTCCGCTTCCACGGCGAGCCGGGACAGGTCGCTCCGGTCCCACGGCACGCCGGGACAGGCGAGATGACAAATTTGTTTACGAGGTTGGGATGGTTTCTCCATGGAAAAGGAGGGCATCTCGTAGCCACAAATTTGTCATCTCGACCGAAGTAACCGATGGGCCTTCGGCCCACCCAAAGTGATGAAAAACGCCCTGATACAAAGCACCAGAGCGGTTCAGCAACATGCGGCTGCAGGCAAAGTAGTCATCGAAGGTCGAGACCAGGTCGCCGCCGCCGGATTCGAACGGTCGCTCTGACCGCCATGCACTGTTCGCCGCGTCGTCAAAAAAAAATCTAGCAAAAACCGCCAAAGCGCTCAATGTGAAAAACAGCGCTCGTTTTTAGACAATCGTTTGACTATGATGAATCGTCCAGGCGTTGAGGGTTTTACTTGCGAGGAAGTTTTATGAAAAACAAGGTTCCGTGGCTTTTATCGATGGCATTCCTTATCTCATCTCACGCGTCGTCGCCGGCGCAGGAGACGCCCAATGCCCGGCTATGGCTGACGACTGCCGACCGCAGTGCCCTTTTGTCCGAGCAGAAAGATGCATTGCATTTCTCTTCGCCTCCAAACGCGTTTCCCACCATCGATGTAAACGATATGCAGCAGTTCCAATCCATGGATGGTTTCGGTTTCGCCTTGACCGGAGGCAGCGCGCAGCTTCTCATGCGCATGGAGCCCGGTCCGAGGGCGGACCTTCTGAAGGAACTTTTTGCCACAAGTGGGGCCGGTGTTAGCTATTTGAGGCTGACCATTGGGGCTTCTGATATGAATGAACGGGTGTACTCCTACGATGATCTGTCAAAGGGCGAAACAGATGCGGACCTTGCCAGGTTCAGTTTGGGTCCCGACCGCGCTGACGTCATTCCCGTCATCAAACAGATTCTGGCTATCAACCCCACAATTAAAATCCTGGGATCGCCATGGTCTGCCCCGGCGTGGATGAAGACCAACGATCGCGTGAAGGGCGGTGAGCTTAAGCCCGAATACTACGGCGCCTACGCTGCATACTTTGTGAAATACATTGAGCAGATGAAGGCGGAAGGCATCCCCATAGCAGCCGTGACCGTGCAGAACGAACCCCTGAACCCCAAAAACACACCCAGCATGGTGATGTTCGCGGCGGAAGAAGATACGTTCATTGCCAGGTATCTGGCGCCCGCCTTTCAACGCGCAGGGATCACAACCAAAATACTTTTGTACGATCACAATCCCGACGTTCTATCCTATGCGCTGTCGATTCTTGAGGACCCGGCCGCCAGTAAGTACGTCGATGGAACGGCATTTCACCTCTATGGTGGCCAGGCCTCTGCCATGACCGACGTGCATACTGCGTATCCAAACAAGAATCTATATATGACCGAGCAGGCAATTACCAGTCCTCCGGAGGAACCCCTCCCAATCGCCGCCGCGGTCAGCGGCGTGCTGATCGGCGCGACGCGAAATTGGAGCCGCAACGTGCTGCTCTGGAATCTTGCCGCAGACCCGAACAATGGTCCCCATACCAACGATGGAGGATGCACCGGCTGCCAGGGCGCCATCACGCTGAACGGCAACCACGTTTCGAGGAACGTGGCGTACTATGCCGTCGCACACTTTTCTCAGTTCGTGCCACCGGGTTCCGTACGTGTAGGATCGACGGAACAGGAACAGCTTTACTCGGTCGCGTTTCTCACTACTGAGGGCAAAATCGTGCTGGTGGTGTCGAATACGGCTAACTTTTCCAAAGACTTCAATGTGAAGTACCACGGCCAGTGGTTCACCACCATGCTGCCCCCAGAATCGGCGGGAACGTATGTGTGGTAGTGGACGAAGTCTATTCGATGCCCGCCGCAGGGTGGCGAGAACCATGCTGACGGCCGCATTGCTTGCGTATTCCGCCTTTCCGGCAATGTCCATAGCTGCGAGCAAGCCTGAGTTTGGGCCGAATGTCCTTATCTTCAGCCCCTCGATGCCGGCGTCGACCATTCAGCGCCGGATCGACGAGATCTACACCACCCAGCAACACAATGAGTTCGGTGGGCAACGCTCGGCCCTGATGTTTCTTCCCGGCGAATACAAGGTGGATATCCCGGTGGGTTTCTATACCGAAGTGATCGGGCTGGGAGCTTCTCCTGACGGCGTGCACATTACGGGCAACGTGCATGCGGATGCCAGCGCGCCGAACAACAATGCCACCACCACTTTCTGGAGAGCGGTCGAAGGCTTTTCTGTGTCTCCTGCGGGGGGATCCATGCAATGGGCCGTTTCGCAGGCAGCACCGCTCCGGCGTATGCACATTCGTGGCGATATCGTGCTCCATCAGCACGCTGGCTGGGCGAGCGGCGGTTGGATGTCCGACGCACTCATTGATGGCAAAGTCGAAGCCGGGCCGCAGCAGCAATGGATCTCGAGAAACACGGAATGGGGTAGTTGGACTGGCGCCAACTGGAATATGGTTTTCGTCGGCATCCCTCATCCGCCGGCAGGGGAGTGGCCCACACCGCCCTATACCAAGGTTGCCGAAACTCCGATCGTTCGAGAGAAGCCCTTTCTGCAGGTCGATGCAGCTGGAAATTACTTCGTCTGTGTTCCATCATTGCGCACTCAGAGCGTAGGAATCACCTGGCATCGCGGGATAACCCCGGGAAAAACCCTACCCATCGGCCGTTTTTACATCGCCCGGCCAGAGACTGATACTGCCGCCACCATGAACGCGCAATTAGCCAGAGGTAAGAATCTGTTACTCACCCCTGGCATCTATAAATTGACGGAGGCGATCCGCGTTACCCGGCCCGAAACAGTAGTGCTGGGGCTTGGTTTCGCTACGCTCCAGCCGGTGAACGGAACCGCGGCAATGACCACCGCAGACGTCGACGGAGTCATCGTTGCCGGTCTTCTTTTCGACGCCGGAATGAAGCAATCACCGATCCTGCTACAAGTGGGACCGGCCGAGAGCAAAGCACAGCATATTCAGAATCCGATTTCTCTTCATGACGTTTTCTTTCGCGTCGGCGGGGCTGGAGTGGGGCGCACGCTGGTCAATCTTGAAGTCAACAGCAGCGACACCATCATCGATCACACCTGGATCTGGCGCGCCGATCACGGCTCTGGTGTGGGCTGGTCCAGCAATACCAGCGCCAACGGCCTCATCGTCAACGGCGATAATGTCACTGCTTATGGCCTGTTCGTAGAACATCATCAGCAATTCCAGGTGCTTTGGAATGGAAATCACGGACGAACCTATTTCTACCAGTCCGAGATTCCGTACGATCCACCCGATCAGGTTAGCTACACGAGTGCACCGGGCACCAACGGCTGGGCCTCGTACAAAGTGTCTGATGATGTGACCAGCCACGAGGCGTGGGGCCTTGGGATTTATAGCGTCTTTCTGCGTCCGCACATTGTGCTGACCCGCGCCATCGAGGTGCCGAAGACTGCGGGCGTGAGGTTCCACGATATGATCACGGTGGCTCTTGGCGATTACGGTGAAATCAGCCACGTAATCAATGAAACAGGCGAAGCCACCTCGATTCACCCCCGGGTCACACCCAAAGTCACGCTTTATCCCTGACTTTTTTCTTTTTTGTAGCTCTTGAGAGTTCCAAAGCCAAGGCGGTATACCTGTCTCAGTCAAGGTTAGCTCCTGAAGTACGTCTTTCATTTCTGAAGGGCAGGGCTTCAGAGTCTGCGTGAGAACCGGAAAATGAGCCGCGGATTTCATCCACCCCGAATCTGGTGGGAGCCTCTGCTTCAGCAGGGGGGAGCTGGACTTCAGTCCAGCGGAAAAGCGGTTCATTCCGAAAGAACGGGCTTTATTGATGCCTGCAGAATTAATGTCCTAGTGAGGCTCTTTCGAGCCAATTTCAACAAACGCTTTGTATCAGGGCACGACTTCAGTCGTGCCGCACAAGCCGCCAATGACGAGGGCTTCAGCCCCTGGAGCCTATTTCCCTTGCAGTCGGACTTCGGCCGCGTTCAGTAGCTCAATCTGCCAGGAGGACATTAGTTTTGCAGTATTCAATAGCCCTGGATTTTCGAGGCCAGCGCTAAAGCGCATAATCAAAGTCCAACTCGTTTCCGCAACGCTGAAGCGTTGTCCCCTCTGCTGAAGCAGAGGGCTCCCACCAAACTCGGCGCTCCTTTCTAGGAGCTCACGCAGACTCTGAAGCCCGTACATAAACCGAGCAAGATCATATGGCCTTCAGGCACTGGGGTACGTTCCTAGTGTTCTGCGATGAGAAAAGTTGTCTCGTAATAAAAGTATCTTGACAAATAAGATATCAAACGGTAGAGTCATCTCCATCCTGCAAAGGAGTTGACCCATGTTTTCTTTGCCCCTCATTTGCATCGGGATCTCCGGTGCTCTGGTATTGGTCACCGTCGGTGGCGGCCTGTATGAATTCCTCGTGGTGGACCCGTTCTGGCCATCTCGTCCCGAATTGATTCAACCTGGCCGCGGCGGCATTTCCCGCCGGCGCTTTTGGATTCCGGCGCACGTTGCCTTTGAGCTTTCCCTGATCGGTGCGCTAGTGGTTAGCTGGCCCGCGGTACAGATTCGTACCTGGCTACTCATCGCGCTGGCCAGTCATGCCGCCGTGCGGCTCTGGTCTGCATTCGATTTCATTCCCAAGGCGCTCGCGTTTGAACGCGCTGATCCAGCGACGATGGAGGAAAAGGCAGCGCGAAGATGGACTATGAGGAGCCGGCTGCGCATCCCCCTCGAGCTCGTGACTGGTGGTGCAATGTTAGCGGCTTACACCTTAGCCGTTCGTTCCTTCTGAGTCGCTCAGGCATGGCAAAGGCTAAAACAAAAGCGATCGCCACTCGCTTGGTCGAGGGTGATGCCCAGGAACTGATTCGGCTCGTAGGGCGCGAGATCTTTCGCATGGGCGCACAAAGTGTCATCACCGGCCGGACCGTCGCCGATCGCTTCGGACTGCATACAACCGATCTCGAGTGTTTGGATTTGATTGTGATGCGCCGGGAAACAACGGCTAGTGAATTGGCTCAAGCTACGGGGCTCACCGCGGGCGCGATGACCGCTGTGGTGGATCGCCTGGAGAAAACGGGATATGTGGTACGAATTGCGGACCCGAGAGACCGGCGTCGTCATCTCATTAGGGTTCAGACCGAGGCGATTGAGCCCATCAAAGCCATGTACGAACCTCTGCAGTCCGCCATGTTCAAGCTGTGCTCATCGTTTGCGGAAAGAGACCTGGAAATCATTCGGGAGTTCCTTTCCCGGAGCACAGATTTGGCTGTTTCATGCGTGGAACAAATCGCTCGGAAGGTCACCGCCCCAGCAGGAAAACGTAGCTCTCCTCGCATGAGCCGGCAAGGGTAACGAAACGGTTTGCCGAGGAACTCCCATTGTGAGGAATCCCCTGATGTTGGAAACAAAGGAGTATGGAATGGCCCTTAGGCCGGCACAACTAAAGCTGACTCCGATCGAAGTTCTGGAGCGGCTTCAGCTTCGTCTTGAGCAGCGCATGGAAACACTTCAGCGGACCAGGCTCAATGAATATGCGATCGTTCTCAGCGAACTCGAAACCGAACTCGATCTGCTGCGTCGAGCCCAACGCTATTTGGAATAGTGCCTCAGCTCGGGAGAGCTTGCACGGCGACTCCCGCTCGGAATCTGCTATCGATGCCTCCCCCCGAAGGATCGATAAGAGATTTTCCGTTGAGAGTCGCCCTAGATGGACTGAACCAGCGATCGGGCTTTCCGACCTTCGCCCGGCCGTTGGGTTTTCAATGCCATCTACCAAACATCCAGATAGTGTTCGCAATCCTCAAGACGTTACATTTTTTTTTGCCCTCTACCACATGGGTGAAATTGTCCTTGACAACGGGTCACTTGAAGGCCTCCGCGGCGATAGAGAGCCGGAAACTCGTTTGGCACAGACGTGCGCCGCGAGTACATTTTCATTGCCAGCCACCGCCGAGTGCCCTGTAAAGCTGCACCAGACTTTGATACTCGCTCCCTCGCGCTTGCGCGAGTGTCAGTTCTTCGGAATACAGCGACCGCTGCCCGTCCAACACTTCGAGGTAGGTCGTGGTACCCCCACTGTAGCGCATGTTAGAGAGGCGGACAGACTCCTGCAGATCCGCGACGCTGTCCTCCAGGCGTACTCGCACCTGATGCAGCTTCTGATAGCCGATGAGCGCATCGGAGACGTCCGCGAAAGCGCGCTGAATGGCTTGCCGGTAAGCGATGAGAGCCTGTTGGTGCTGCGACTCAGCCAGGCGCAGATTTCCGCGAAGCGCGCCGCCGGTGAAAATCGGCTGGCTTACCTGCGCGCCGTAAGACCAGAAGCCGAGCTGCGAACTCATAAGGCTGGAGAAGGTACTGCTTCTTCCGAAAGAACCGCCGCCAGAGCCAGTCAGCGCAATTTGCGGAAAAAACTCCGCCTTGGCGACTCCGATTTCGGCGTTCGCGGCAACCAGGTTCTGCTCCGCCTCGCGAATATCAGGCCGCCGCTCGATGATGGAGGAAGGAAGGCCGGGCGGTACTTCGGGAGGAAGTGCTTGCCCCACCAGCGGAAGCCCACGTGTCACATCCTGTGGGTAATTGCCCAGCAGGATGCTGATGGCGTCTTCCTCCTGACCAATTTGCCGTTCCAGGTCAGGAACCTGGGCATTTGCAGTATCCAGAACTTGCTGCGCCTGGAGCACGTCGAGTTTTGTAGCCACACCATGGCCAAGGCGCAGATTGGTGAGTTTGACCGAATTTATCTGTGTCTTGACCGTATCCCGCGTGATCTGCAGTTGCAGGTCGAGTTGAAGCAGCGCGAAGTAGTCGGCGGCAACGTCGCTGACCAGGGTCAGTATGACGGTTTGCCGCGCGTCTTCAGTAGCCAACAGCTGGGCGCGTGAGGCCTCGGTTGCCCGGCGCAGACGACCGAAGAAATCCAACTGGAACGCTGCGTCGGTCGTAAGGGTTAGAAAGTTGTACTTGTTTTGGAAACTATTGTCCTTGCCACCGCTGAAATTGGCGTTTCCCTGCACTTGAGGAAACAGGTTCGAGCGGGTGATGGCGAGCTGGGCGCGCGCGGCAACAATGCGCTCGGTGGCCAACTGCAAATCGTAGTTTTGCTTGAGCGCCACGCGAATGAGCTCTTGCAACTTGGGATCCTTGAAGACCTGCCACCAGGGAAGATCCGCATACGAGGCAGCCTGAGCTTGAAGCTGAGGATTCTCGGACAGATCACGGTACACGGCCGGAGTTTGCATGGCCGGTCGATGGTAATTGGGACCGACCATGCAACCGGCGAGCAAGCCGTAGCCCAACATCGCAATCAGCAATTCTGCCAGCTTCATGATGCGCATCTCAATCTCCCGGCTCAATCCCCAGGTTCCGGCGAAGGCGTTTTCGGCAAGGGCACGGAAACGCGCTCCTGACCGGCGCCGGACCATTTCTCCACCAGGTAGAAAATTCCCGGGACAAAGAAGATCCCGAGTGCGCTGGCAGCCATCATGCCACCGATCACCGTGGTTCCCATGATCTGGCGCGCCACCGCGCCCGCCCCGGTTGCGGCGTACAGCGGCACACAGCCGAGAATAAACGCGAACGACGTCATCAGGATCGGCCGCAACCGAAGCCTGGCGCCTTCGAGCGCTGCATCCGCGAGAGGTTTCCCTTGTTCGTACTGGCTCTTGGCGAACTCAACAATCAGAATCGCGTTCTTCGCTGCCAGCCCGATCAGCATCACCAGCCCGATCTGCGAGTAGACGTCGGCCTCGATCTGAACCATGTACGCAGGCAGGAACGCCCCCTGGAGGACGCGGCGAAGCCAAAGCACGAAAAAGGCGCCAAAGATCGCCACCGGCGTGCTGAGCAATACGCTGAAGGGCAACGACCAGCTTTCGTAAAGTGCGGCAAGAATCAAAAAGACGAACAATAGCGAGAGCCCGAAGATCGCCGCCGGAGGAACACCTTCCCGGGCCTTCTGTTCCTGAAACGACATACCGGAGTAGTCGAAGCCCATTTCTCGCGGCATCGTTTGCCTGAAAACAGCTTCCATCGCGGCCGTCGCCTGGTCCGCACTGTAGCCAGGCGCGGCACTGCCGTTGATTTGCGCGCAGCGGTACTCGTCGAACCGCTGGGTAAATTCCGGGCCGAGCCGCGGCTTGAGCGAGGTCAACGTAGACAAGGGCACGTTCTCTCCCTTGTTGTTGCGTACATAAAATTGTCCAACGTTCTCCGCTCTGCCGCGGTACTCACCCTCGGCTTCGATATACACCTGCCACTGGCGCCCGAAGCGATTGAAGTAGTTGATGAAATAGCCACCCATAAACGCCTGGATAGTGCGGTAGACATCGTTCAGGTTCACACCTTGCTTCAACACCTTATCGCGGTCTACGTCGACAAATTCCTGCGGCACGCCGGGCAGGAAAGTAGTACTGAGGCTGGCGATTTCCGGCCGCTTTCGAGCGGCTTCAAGAAATACGCCCAGGTTCCTGGTGAGGAACGGAATATCGCCGCCCGAACGGTCTTCGAGGAGGAAGGTGAATCCGCCGGAGGTGCCGACGCCCGGAATGGCCGGCGGCGAAAAACTGAAGGCAACGCCCGCAGGCAACCTGCTCAACTCCCGGTTGAGATGAGCCTTGATCGATTGAAATTGCTGAACTCTCGCCGTGCGCGTGTCCCAGGGTTTGAGGGCAACAGAAAAAAACGCGTTATAGCTGGTACGAACAAAGCTAAGCAAACTGAAGCCCACGACGCTGGTCGTGTGTTGAACTCCCGGAGTATTCATGATGATTTTTTCGACATCAGCCGCGACCGCAGTCGTGCGTTCCAACGAAGCTCCGTTGGGCAGTTGCAGATTGACATAGGCATAGCCTTGATCTTCATCGGGCAGGAAGCTCGAGGGCAGGTGATTGGCGAAGAAGCCCGCCGCAGCCCCGAAGGCCACTAGCAGTACAACCACTACGGCAGTTTTACGGAGCAGTACCCCGCTCCAACGGACATATCCCTCTGTTGCTTGCGCGAAACGGCGATTGAACCAATCAAAGAATCTCCTCAGCAGCCCGCGGCTCGGTTCCCGCGGGCGCAGAAGCATCGCGGCAAGCGCGGGGCTGAGCGTAAGCGCGTTAAACGCCGAGAGAATGACGGAGATGGCAATCGTGATCGCGAACTGCTGATAGAGCCTGCCCGTGATTCCGGGAATGAAGGCTGTGGGCACGAATACTGCAGAGAGAACCAGCGCAATCCCGACAACTGGCCCGGAGAGCTCTTCCATTGCTTTGAAAGCTGCGTTCTTTGGAGTCAACCCCTCCTCGATGTGCCGCTCCACGCCCTCTACCACCACGATGGCGTCGTCCACCACCAGGCCAATCGCCAGTACCAAGCCAAAGAGAGAAAGCGTGTTGATAGAAAAGCCGAACAGGGGAAAGACCACAAACGTGCCCACCAGCGAAACCGGCACGGCTAGAAGCGGGATCAAAGTGGAACGCCAGCTCTGCAGAAAAAGATAGACAACGAGGATCACCAGGATGAGGGCGATCAAAAGTGTCTTAACGATTTCCTTGATGCCTTCCGTGACCGAACGGGTCGTGTCCAGTGACACGGCGAAGTCCATGTCCTCGGGGAAGCGTTGTTTCATTTGCGACATCAGTTTTCTGACCCCGGCAGCTGCGTCGACCGCGTTCGAGCCGGGCAATTGATAGCACGCAATAATGGCGCCCGGCCTTCCGTCAAAACGGCCGACCACGCTATAGTCCTGGGCGCCAAGCTCGATTCGAGCCACATCACGCACCCGGACGGTGCCGCCGTCAGGAGTTTCGCGTACTACAATGTTGCCAAATTCTTCCGGCGAGGCCAGGCGGCCTTGCGCCAGCACCGTGTAGGTAAATTCCTGGCCCTTGGGGGCAGGTTCGCCACCAGCCTTACCGGCGGGGTTCACCGTATTCTGCGCTTGAACGGCGCTCACGATGTCAGGGACCGTGATCCCCAGCTTTGCCAACTGGTCGGGTTTCACCCAAAGCCGCATTGCGTATTGGCCGGCGCCAAATACCGTAATGTTGCCGATCCCGGGCGAACGGAGAATGGGATCCACGATATTGATATATGCGTAGTTGGCCAGAAACTTGGCATCATACGTCCCATGTGGCGAGTAAAGGGCAACCCACATGAGGGGAGCGGTCACCGATTTTCGAACCGTGATTCCGTAGTTGGTGACGTCGACGGGAAGCTGAGAAGAGGCCTGCGTTTCACGGGATTGGGTGAGAATGAAATCGGTGTTTGGATCGGTTTTTACGTCGAAGTCCACAATCAGACTGGTGGTTGAATTGGCGGTAGCGTTCAGCGAATACATGTAGTTCATGTTGTCCACGCCATTCATCTGCTGCTCGATGGGCGTGGCAACCGCTTGCTCTAAGGTTTGCGCGTCCGCCCCCACGTAAGTGGCCAGCACTTGAATCTCCGGCGGAGTGATATTTGGAAACTGGGCGACAGGCAAACTCACGATGGTGAGCGAGCCAACCAGCACCATGACAATGGAAATCACGATGGCGACGATGGGACGGTTGATGAAGAACTTCGACATCGGCCGATCTATCCTTGACTTCCGTGCCCAAACGGCTTGGGGTTCACTTTCGCTCCTGAGCGCACCTTTTGAACTCCTTCCGCGACCACCCTTTCACCTCGATGAAGCCCACCGGCGATCACCCACTCTGAACCGACACGGTCACCGACCGTGACCGTGCGAATGCTCACTTTGTTGTCTCCATCCACAACTGCGACCTGGTATGCGCCTTGCAGTTCTGACACCGCGCGTTGAGGAACCAGCAGCGCGTCATGTTGCAGGCTGACGACGGCGCGCACTTTGGCGTAGCCCCCGGGCCGCAAAATGTTCCCCGGATTAGGAAAAAGCCCGGCAATCCGAATGGCCCCGGTGCTCTCATTGACCTGGCGGTCGGCAAAGAAGAACGTGCCCTCGTGCGTATAGGTGGAACCGTCCGCCAAAATCAGTTGCAGGCGCAGAGCTTTATCCGCTGCCAGGCGGCTGGTCTCGGTCGGGAAGCGTTTCCGCCATGCGAGATACTGAGGCTCGCCCACGGTGAAATAAACCTTGATGGGCTCAACCGTAGAAACCGAGGTGACCGGCCCGCTGCTGGGATTGACCAGGGCGCCTACTTGAAGCTGCGCCTGTCCAGCGATGCCATCGATGGGGGCGACGAGGCGGGTAAACTCGAGGTTAATCCTCGCCGTTTCCACCGCCGCCTCAGAGGTCTTGATTTGAGCTCTGGCCGTTTCCACCGTGGCCAGGGCCGCCAGGTTGTTTTGAACGGCATTGTCGAGATCTTGCTGGCTGGCGGCCTGCTCTTTTGCTAGCGGTGTGTAGCGCTTGACGTCAAGGTCCGTGCGGCCTTGCACCGCCACGGCATTGGCGAGCGCGGCTTTTGCCTGTGCCAGTTGGCCTTGGGCCTGGTCGAGAGCCGCTTGAAAAGGCCGCGGGTCGATCTCGAACAGGAGCTGCCCCTTTTTGACGAACGCACCCTCCTGATAGCCCTGCCTTTGCAGGTACCCTGTAACCTGCGCCCTGACGTCGGCATTGACGAGTCCATCGAGCGTGCCGATCCATTCGCCGTAAATCGGAACATCCTTCTGCTCAACCTGCACCACCTCGACATCCGTAGGGGCGCCCGGCTGCGCCCCTGAGACTTGCTTTGGCCGCATAGCCCCGACCACCAGGCCGAGCGCGACCAGGCAAAATAATCCGGCACCAACGATTACAAGGTTGCGTTTCGAAACACCCGTCATCTTGATCTCCGTCAGTTCGCTCTAACTTGGAAGCAGTCCGATTCCTCCGCCCATTGCGGGGCGGGAACTCCTCTCGATTCTGCTCAAGGCGATGCCAGCCGTCGAGACAAGTCGGAAAGTGTCCTTCATTGTAATGCTCGGGTCTTCTTTTCATGGTCGGTGGGCGAACATGGAAAGCTGGACATTGTCTTCGCGAATGCAGGCGCAGCGGAGTATGGACCCTTCGTATCTATCACGGAGGAGCACTTCGACAGAATGTTCCCCGCCACAGACTCGCCGGCAGCAGACCTTCCTCACTCACTCTGGAACTGTCCTGTTTGCGGCGCAACCATGCATGTCTTCGAACGATTCTCAGCAGCGCAACTCCTGCTCCGCTCTCCACCACCCGACGAGCACGCCGCATTCTCGATCGAAGTTTACCCGTGCCGCCCAATCGCGGCAGCTCCCCTCCGCGCCACAATTCCTTGTTCATTTTTTCTTGACATTGATCGACTACTGTATATACTCAGTATATACAGATGAACAGCTCGATTGTCATCTCGCAATCCGATCATCGCCCAATGTACCTCCAGATCATGGAGCAGATCCGCCAGAAAGTGGCCGTTGAGGAGTGGAAGCCCGGGGAGAATATTCCCTCGATGCGCGCCCTGGCGGTAGAGCTGCAGGTGAGCGTTATCACCGTGAAGCGCGCCTACCTGGAACTCGAACGCGACGGGATCATCGTGACCCAACACGGAAAAGGGTCAACGGTGGCGCGTGATGCTGACCTCGGGCCACGCCTTTATGGCCAGCAATTTGAGGAGCATTTGCGCCAGGTGGTGCGGATTGGGACCTTGCTTGGGCTGTCAGAAGATGAAATCGCAGAGAGACTGAGGGCAACCGCCCTCGAGTTGGAAACGGAGGCATCATGACCGGCTTCGCCGTCGAGTTTTCCGGAGTTAGCAAGCGATACAAGCACTTTACGCTTGACCAAATCGATCTGAAGCTCCCGACGGGATGCATCATGGGTTTCGTTGGGGCAAACGGGGCAGGCAAGTCGACAACCTTGCGCATCCTGATGGGATTGGTCTACCAGGATGCGGGCACGGTTCAGCTGCTCGGGTACACGATGCCGGATCAACAAGCGCGGGCCAAGATGGAAATCGGCTTTGTGTCGGAAGATTTGCGGCTCTACGGCGCCCCAACGCTCGAATGGCACATGAACTTCGTGCGGTCGATCTATCCGCGCTGGGATGGTGCATACGCCGACAGTCTTCTGCGCCGGTTCGACTTGAAAGCACAGCAGAGAATCAAGGGGATGTCCCATGGACAGCGGGTGAAAGCGGCCCTCCTCCTGGCTCTCGCTCGCAGACCACAACTGCTGGTGCTGGACGAGCCGACCACCGGCCTCGATCCGATCGCGCGGCGAGAGGTGTTGGGCGAGTTGATGGCAGTCCTTGCGGACGAAGAACGAACGGTGCTTTTCTCATCGCACAACACACTCGATGTGGAGCAGATTTCCGACCAGATCACATTCATCGACCGGGGCCGCATCGTGGAATCAGCAGACAAAGAGGCGTTTCTCGATCGCTGGCGGAGGCTGCGACTCGTGCTGCCGCCAAACGCCAGGTTGCCGGGGCTCCCCGGCGTGGTGGCGATAGGCGGAAGCACCCGGCTGCCTGTGGTTACCACGAATCGATTCGAGCAGGCGGTTGTGTCTGCCTGCACCGAGATGGGCGTCGCAGTGCAGTCCGTGGACGTGATGACTTTGGAAGAGATCTTTATTGCCAGCGTGGAGAGCCGGCGGGAAGGACGGGTGCTATGAGAATGGCGATGGTGAGGCGGCTGATTTGGAAGGATTGGTACTTGAATCGCGCGGGGATTCTTATTTCCCTGATCGGAGGCATGACGACGCTTGGGCTGGTTGCGGCTTCGCGCGGCTCCAAGATAGCGGTGATTCTCGGGCTGATTATCGTGGTCACCATCCTCATCGGTATGGGCGCAATGGTGATGGCGTCGGCCATATCGGAACGGAAGCAGCAGACTCTGACCTTGTGATGAGCCTGCCTATCAGTTACTGGGAGTACACGACCGCGAAGATTGTAGGCTGTTTGCTGATCTTCCTGATGCTGTGGACTGCAATGCTGGCGGACATGGTGGCGACCATTCTGCTGGCTCCCGGGTTCGCGCACGGCTTGATCCCGTTTGTGGTGATCATGTCTGTGGAGATCCTGATGAGTACGTGCCTGGTGACCGCGGTTGCGGTGACGACTGAGTCGCAGGGTTGGACGGTGGGCGCCGCACAAGTTGGCGCACTCAGTTTGAACGGGATCGGGTGGTGGATCGTGCGGTTCCCCGACATCGGCGGCACGATGACAAGCGCGACGATGCGGTGGAGCAGCACGGCGACAGCGATCCTGACGGCCGAGCTTGCCGCAATTGCGCTGATGATTGCGATCACTTTCTTTGTCCAGACGCGCAAGAGGGACTTCGTTTAGTCTGAATTTCTCCCAATCGATGACCAGGGCCTGGTTTTGCTGGCGGACGGAAGCATCCGTCTGGAGCCACAAGAGACGTGTTGTCAAAAAACTCCAGTGGAGGAGGTGGGTATATGCAGGACCAATCGACGCATCGACAATTTCAACTTTCGTATCTGCGCGCACTTGTGACGCTGCTTGTGGTGGCGCATCACACTGCGCTTGCCTACGTCTCATTCATACCGCCGCGCTCTGGGTTCACGGCTGCGCTGTTGTGGACTGCGTTTCCTATCACGGATGCACGCAGTTGGTCTGGATTCGACCTGTTGGTCGGATGGAACGATATCTTCTTTATGGCGCTGATGTTTTTTGTTTCAGGCCTGTTTGTGTGGCCAGGGCTGCGGCGCCACGGCGCCGGAACATTTATCAGGCGGCGCTTTCTGCGATTGGGTGTGCCATTTGTAGTTGCAGCCGGCTTGCTGGCGCCGTTGGCATATTACCCGGCATATCTACAGTTGGGCGGAAGCCCTTACCTCGGCCGTTATGCGAGTGCGTGGCTGGCACTTGGCAAGTGGCCAGCGGGGCCAGCATGGTTCCTGTGGGTACTGCTCGTGTTTGATTGCGTGGCTGCGTTGTTCTTTAAGGCGCTTCCGCGGGCGGTCGAGGCGCTGGCTCGTGGAGTGCGAACTGAATCCAACCGGCCAGTGTTGTTGTTTCTGATGCTTGCTGCGCTGTCGTTCGCTGCGTATGTGCCGATGGCGACCCATTTTGGCGGACAAACGTGGTGGAGTTGGGGACCGTTTTTCGTTCAGTCGAGCCGTGTCCTTCATTACTTTGTTTACTTCGCGATGGGCGTGTCCCTGGGCGCATTCGGAACGGAGATCCCGATCTTCGAACGCACGGGGCGATTGGCGCAACGATGGTGGTTGTGGAGCCTGGGAATGGTCGTTGCGTTCCTGGTTCTAACGGCACTCGTGCTGGCTGGGAAATTCGGCGCAGCGAGGATGGTGTTTCCGGTTTCTTGTGCGGCGTCGAGCCTCTTTCTGGCGGCGGTTGTGATCCGTTGGGTGCGGCCATGGCGCTGGGCAGACAGCCTGAGCGCAAATGCGTACGGAATCTATCTTCTGCATTACCTATTTGTCATCTGGATTCAGTACGCGGCGCTTCATTGGACAGCGCCACCAATTGCGAAGGGTGCCGCTGTGCTGGTTGCTGCGACCGGGCTGAGTTGGATGGTGGCAGGGCTGTTGAGGCAGAGCAGGACGATTGCTCGTGTGGTTTGAATCGCGAATTGGCTCTTGGCGCCCGAGCCGAAAGCTGGACGGAACCGGGCTGGGGGCAGCAGTCACGCGTTGGGGTTCTCAATTGATGAGAACAGGCCAGACCACTCATCGAACCTGACTTGAACGTAACCGGGAGGATAGGTATCGGTAAACGCGCTTTGTCGTCCTTTGGATGAGGTTTAGATCTGGTGCACACGGAAAGAAACGTTCGTGTAATTTAAACGAGCAGGAATGAGACGTAACTAGACCTGCAAATGCGGGCGCCGAAGGCGACGGTATCCTATCTTGTGCCTTCGACACTGAATTGACCGTTCGGGTTGCGAGGGTGAATCGCGCAGAGTTATTATGCTCGCGGATCACGAGGCCGGGGTTCCACCGACTAGACCTGCCGACCATGAGACTGCTCTCTGAAAGTCTGCTGGAGCACACTGTGACCACCGCTTCGGACCCTTCATAGAACGAGGAGGTAAATATGGCGACATCTTCTTCTACTTCACCTGTAGAGACACGACCCATCGACCCTGACAAGCTGAACGCCCTGCTGGGACAGGCAGTGCAGGATATGGGCGCGGCCATGCACGCGCCGCTCATTGTTATCGGAGACAAGCTGGGACTCTACCGCGCCATGGGCGATGGCGTCCCAGTGACCGCGGCGCAGTTAGCCCAGCGCACCGGCACCGCGGAGCGATATATAAGGGAGTGGCTAAACGCCAATGCAGCCGGTAAATATGTAGAGTATGACGCCGCAAGCGACACCTACTTCATGACCCCGGAACAGGCGCTCGCGCTGGCGCAGGATGATACGCCGATCCACCTCCCGGGTTTCTATCACATGCTGGCGTCACTGATGAAAGACGAAGAAAAGATTACGGACATCTATCGCACCGGCAAGGGCATGGGCTGGCATGAGCACGAGAAAGGCCTGTTTGAAGGCTGTGAGCGATTCTTCCGGCCAACCTACCTGGCAAACCTGGTTTCGAGCTGGATTCCGGCGCTGGACGGAGCAGAGGCAAAACTAAAGGTCGGCGCCCGAGTGGCTGACATTGGGTGCGGGCATGGCGCGTCGACCCTGCTGATGGCAAAGGCGTATCCCAAGTCCCAGTTCTTTGGCTTTGACTACCATGCCCCGTCGATTGAAACCGCCCGAAAGAAAGCGGTAGCTGCAGGAGTCAGCAAGCAAGTGAGCTTCGAGGTAGCACCATCAAAGGCGTTCCCTGGCAAGGACTATGATCTGGTCGCGTTCTTCGATTGCCTGCACGACATGGGCGACCCGGCGGGTGCCTCTCGGCACGTTCGGAATTCGCTGGCGGCAGAAGGTACGTGGATGATCGTAGAGCCGTTTGCCCATGATGCGATCGCGGCGAATCTGAACCCGGTAGGCCGCATCATGTACTCGGCGTCAGCGTCGGTGTGTGTGCCGTGTTCGCTCTCGCAGGAAGTGGCTCTTGGCCTTGGGGCACAGGCCGGTCCGGCGAAAATAGAGAAGGTAGTGCGCGACGGCGGGTTTACGCACTTCCGCAAGGCAACTGAAACACCGTTTAACATGGTGTTTGAAGCCCGCGCGTAGTGGACTGGTAGAGAATAGGGCGACAGCGTACCGGCTGCGGCGTTGCTGCGATGGCTATGCTGTCATCCTGTATCCCGATGGCCAAGACCGACTTCAAATCCGTTGACGAGTACATCGCCTCACAACCGGATCCCGTGCAGGGCGTACTCGAGCGCGTGCGGAGCACGATACGCAAGGCCGTGCCCGAAGCTGAGGAAGTGATTTCGTACAAAATCCCCACGTACAAGTTGCCAGGTGGCCCGGTGCTGTATTTCGCGGGTTGGAAGCAGCACGTTTCGCTCTACCCGGCGACCGCTAATGTCGTCGAGGCATTCAGAGACGAGATAGCTCCATACCTGGTGAGCAAGAGCACGATCCGCTTCCCGCTCTCGCAACCCGTCCCGGTGAAGTTGATCGGACGCATCGCGAAGTTCCGCGCGATGGAAGTGGCTGCGCGTAACCAGGCAAATGCAGCAAGGCCAAAAAAGCGGTAGGTCCACTGCAACAGCCGTGATCCTATTCTCTACTGTGAACCCGATCGAGGCGGTGCCGCATGGTATGCATGCGCCAGGGCGGCAGCGGCTTCGATTTGCTGCCGGGCACCGTCGTAGTCGCCCTGCTGCTCTAACAAGCGGCTCAATTGCGAATGGACCTGGAAGGCGGGCGAGTCGGCCGATTGATTCGGCGAAGCCAGATAGAGTTTGAGTAGCTCCATAGCAAGTTGCGGCTCCTGGTGAGTGCGGCTGAGGATGCCGGCTCCATCCACTAGCGCGGGCCCATGCGGTTTTGCAGCCTTTGCATCTGCGTCAATTCCTGCATGCAGCGCCTCCAGCATCTGATCCCATTGCCGGTGGCGTGCGTAGTACGAGGCCAGCGTCATCCACGCGTCGGCAGGCTGATCGGAAGCTTCAATCGCCGCCCTGAACTCGGCTTCGGCCAGAGTGTAATTCTTATCCTTCTCTGCCAGGCGCCCTTTGAGCTCGTGGGCCTGCGCCGGCCCGTATTGTTCGAGCGCCTGGGCCACTCCTTGCGCCTTTTTCTTCCCTCCGCCCACAATCCCCGGGGCCGCGGTGTAGAACTCACCGAGGTCGGAGAGAGCATCGACATTTCCGCTTTCGAGTTGGACCGCCCGCTCAAATTCGTCCCGCACTTTTTTCGCCAGTCCATAGGCCTTTATGGAATGAATGCTGTCGGCTTTTTCACCGTAGGCTCTGCCCAGCCAGAGATGGTAGCCACTATCCAGCGGCCTGAGCCGAACCGCTATTTCGCATTCGTGGATCGCATCATCCCAACGCTCTTCCTGGTAGTACACACGGCAAAGCAGATGATGTGCCTCCGCATCTCCCGGGTTTGCAGCCAGCGACGAACTCAGGCGCGAAATGGCATCGTCCGCCTTGCCTGTGGTCAGGTCGGCACTCACCGGTTGCAGTGCACTGGCCGGAATCGAAGCAGCATGGACCGCCATGGCCGGTGATACGCACAGCACGGCCAATATAAGATGAAAAAGCGTTTTGGAGTAGAGCATGCGCACTGGATTTCCGTCGGAGAATTCGACCTATGCAATTAGCAGCCGATGCCTCCGGTTCATCCATGTTGATGTTCGGAGGCTAGGGGAAGATTCGCCTGCACGAACTTAAATTCCTCTTCTGAACGTCTCAACGCGGTCAGCGATTGTCGATGCGGGCCGCTGCCTTGGGCACGAATTCCGCGTCTGACAGAGGCGCATTGGGAGTAACTTTAGTGAGCCGGAACGTGGCCTTGTAGAAGTCAAAATAGATCCGCGTGGGAATATTCCCCTACCCAACCGATTTGCTCTGCCAATTCTGACTATTCCCAGAAGACGAGGCGTTTGTCTGCCGATGTGGCTAAGGGAGGGGTGCTCAGGCCATGCAGACCAAGGGACAGGGCGGCCAGGCCGTTAAGTTGCCCTGGGCCCATCTCCGCATTCCCCCGTTTCCTAAAGTCGCCATCCGGATACTCCAGTTGACGAACAACGAAGATGTCTCGATGCGTCAACTCAGTGACTTGATTTCTTCCGAGCCGGCATTCTCCAGCGAAGTTCTCACCATCGCCAATTCTGCGTTGTATGGGAGCCGCTTTCCTATCACCAGCGTACTTCACGCGATCGCCATGCTCGGCATCAAGAGCCTCAAAGGGGTTTGTCTTACCGTCGGAGTGAGAGCTTATCTCGGCGACTCGCTCAATCATCAATCGTTGCGGGCTATATGGCGGCACAGCCTGGCCTGCGCATTGGTAGCTCAGCAACTGGCCCATGCGGGTTCGATGGACAAACACACTGCTTATACCGCCGGCATCCTCCATGATATCGGGCGATTGGCGTTGGCCGCTATCTCCCCGAAAGAATACGCCGCCCTATTGGAGACGCATAGCGGGTCTGCCGCCAGCGCCCTCCAGGCGGAGCGCGAGTTGTTCGGATTTGATCATTGTGAGGCAGGACTACGTTTGGTTGAGGATTGGAAATTGCCCTCCAACTTCGAGAACATCGTCTCCGATCATCATTCCCCAAGGCAGAAGGGCGATCCCTGGCACCTGCCCGGACTGGTTAACCTGAGTTGCAGAATGGCTGATAGCGCAGGATTCGCGGTGTTTCGGGGTTGCGACGTTACCCCGTATCCGGATCTTCTGGGGGAACTTCCAGACAGCGAGCGAAAGACATTCTGCGCCAACGTTGACCTGCTCACCTTTGAGATATCCAGCAAGATCAATGGCGTAGAGTCTGTTTGATCGCGTTTCCGTCATGGAATCGCCTCACATAGGGCTCTTGGCCTTTCGATACAATCCCCACCAGGTCTCCTAAAAGCGACGTTTGCGACCTATTTGCCCGCTACGCCTCTTCACCGTCGAAACTAGTATGCTGGCACGGCTTGCGTGTGATAGCTTTTGCGATAATAACTTCCCCCGGTAACTCCATCTTTTCGGCTTGCGGCAGATTCTGTCTCTAGACCAGGAGAACGACCATGGCAACGGAGTCGGTGCTTTCGCCAAAACCTCAGTCTCGCCCCCTTGTTTATCGGACCGTCAACCGCACCGTCGAGCGCTTCTTCTTTAGCGGCATGGCGATTCTGTTGTGCGTGGTGGTCTTCATTGGTTTTTCACCAACCTACTTCCGTGCCGGCATGTTGCGCGCGCCGCTGCCCAGTCCCATTCTTCATTTCCATGGAGCGGTCTTTACCCTGTGGATGGTTCTCTTCGCGGTGCAGGCTGGTCTCATCTCGGCTCGCCGTGTCGCGTGGCATCGCTCCCTGGGCACCGTCGCGTTCTGTCTTCCACCAATCATGATTATTCTCGGCGTGATTGCCGCCATCGATGCCCTCGGCCGCAAGGTTAAGATCGGATCCCTTGATCCAGTGGTCTCTTCAGCCATTCCGCTGATCGGTATCGTGGGTTTTACTATCGTGATCTTCGCTTCATGGCGGGCTCGTCGCAAGCCTGACGCTCACAAGCGCCTGATCTTGCTAGCCACGATCGGCTTAACAGAAGCTGCGTTTGGTCGCTTTCCATGGAATCAGATCGGGCTCCCTCCGGCTGCGGGTGCTGTCACTGGCCTTGGCATCCTGGTTTTGCTCGTGATCGCCTACGATCTCATCTCGCTTCACCGTATCCACCGGTCTACACTCTGGGCCGCCCCCCTCACTTTCGCCTTTGGAGCCCTCGCCGTGCCCATCGGCATGACGCCGGCCTGGCACAGCTTTGCCGGATTTCTCGCCCGCAACGTTGCGCCCCATATATAGCGAGTTTCAGCCGGGCGGCCGCTTGCTACTTTTCGACTACCTCCCGCGCCCCCACCATAAGCTCCACTACCTTTCCAAATAGCCGGTTTCGCGTCTCCAGTCTTACCCCTGCACGGGTTACATATCGCACCACGATGTCCACGCCCCCACCCGCCGGGCGCATATCGACCGAGGGTTTAGCGCTGAACTGCGGCGAGCCCTGCTCGTGGGTCACCCGTTTCCATTCCTCTTCCGCCATCTTCGCGTCCGCCTCGGTCGCCTGCACGGCGGCATCGCGAATCTTATCGATCAAGGGGTAAGCCTCGGCGCCCGGCGGGATGCTCACCTTAATCTCGTCCCACATCCACTGTCCTGCGGTGGAGAAGTTGAAGTACTTCCCATGAATCGCATATCCGTTAAGGAAAGAGACCCGGCGTCCCGTCGGATGCCCGTTCGCCGTCCAGTTCCCGGTCTCCAGCAGCCAGGTACGGAACACCCCGAATTCCACCACCTCACCCCCAACCCCGTCGATCTCGACCCAGTCTCCGACTCTTATTCCGTTACGCCCCATAAGCACAAACCAACCACAGAATGCGAGGATGAAGTCCTGGAAGACTACGGTCAACCCCGCCGTAGCCAGCCCCAGGATGGTTGGCGTCTGCTGAGGCGCTCCGAAAATCACCAGCAGGACCAGCACCAACCCGACCACTTGCGTCCCCAGGTTCAGAATGATGCGCAGCGCCTGCCTCTGCCGCCGGTCCCGCGACATCCGGTCGAACATCGCCTGCAAACCCCAGCCAGCCAGGATAGTCAACAGGACGATGATCGCAATCCAGCTAAGCGACTGCAGAATCAAATGGAGCATGATCTTGTGTTGCAGCTCCACCTGGTTGCCCCAGCGAACATAGAGTGTCACCAGTTGCTGCTGTGCCCCCAGCCGGTCGTCGAGGATGCTCAAAATGTTGCGTTGCTCGGCCAGGCTCTGCAGGTCCTTAACCCGGGTTGAACTCGACTCCCCGGCCGCTTTCTCCGCAGCTGTCTTCGCTTCTGCCGCTTGTGCCTGCTGTTCCAGCCGTGCATGGTCCGCTGTCAGGGCAGCGACGTCCGCCCTCGCCAGTTGCTCTGCCTGCGCGATCAGTTGCATCCTGTTGCGCTGTGCCCACCACTCGGAGATCTGCCCCGCCAAGGTCTTGTACCGGCCTGCCGAGATCACAGCAGTTTGTCCGTCGCCTCCGGCTGCCGCCTGTTCGTCGTACTTCTTCATCGCCGCTTCGCGCGCCGCCAACTCCTGCTGGATTTTTCCTCGATGATCTCCGCTCGCTCGCGCCAGATCCTCCATCGAATCCGCCAATTCGTCCTGGTCGAGGCCCAGTTGCGCCTTGGCAACATCCAGGTCGTCACCGGCCGGCATAACTGCAGGGGCCGAACCGGGCACTGCACCCGTAACCGAACCGGCCTTCGGGGTCAAAGCCGCCACTCGCTGCTGGTCTTCCTTGACCATCTCCTTCAGTTCGGTTACCCGATGCTGCAAAGTCAGTGCCTCACCCGTCAACTCCCGGGTTTCCGTACTCGCTTGGCGCAGAGATTGGGCAAAAGCCTGGTCCACCTCGTGGTCCGCTAGCCGCTCCGCCTCGCGTGCAAGCTCTAATTCCTCCGCCGACACCGCCAATGCCGCCAACGTCTGCGCCGTCTGCCATGGCCGCTGGTCCACGATCCCATAAGACCGCGGTGCGGCGTTCCAGCCTGATTTTTGTCCATGCAAAAAGGACAGATGCTCCATCACTCCCCTGGTCATGAAGCTCCCGGCCAGACACAACACCACCACTGCCAGCGACACCGCCGCGGCTATCTTATGAGCACGATTCATCCAGCCAACCTCTCATTTCGGGCACCTGACCAGCGTAAACCCAACATCGCCGTCATTCGCTCAAAAGTCTCGGTCGGGTGAGACCAGAACCCTCCTGTAGCGTGCTCGCCGCAATCGTGAACTTTGAATTGGTAGTCTGCGAAATGAGGGCTAACGACTAAGATCGTCGACGTTCCATTTTGTCGCCGAACCCTCTGAAGACAGAAAAATGCCCCTGGACCCAAGGCCAGGGGCATCTCTTACGGATCGTGCTGCGGGGGATCTAGGTGCGAACGGTGACCACACTGGTTTCGCTGATGACCTTGGCCACTCCCGGCGCGCGGCCATGCCCGGAAATGTATCCCTTACGATGGCCATTGCGGCAGACGAACCACTGCTCATAAAACCGGTCGGAATGCCTGGGAACGCCCTGCAGGTTTACCGTTTCATAGGCAGTCGGCTGTTCTGTCATCAGCTCACCGCACTGTTTACATTTTTCTGCAGACATTGTTTTCCCTCCCGCACCCTTTATATGAAATACGATGGCGGTTCGACTACACTTTCGTACATCTATTTTTAACTTTGGTAACTGTTGCAGGCCTAAATCCTTTGCGGCAAACACTGCGCTGAAGGCAGCTAAGTCCTTTATTTCACAAAGACGCAGTTGGGCCCAATTTTCGCTACCAAAAGCATGGTCGCGCTCATTTAAAATGCCTTTGGGCACTCCGGGTAACACAGAAGTTGCAATTTGCAGTACATTGGGGGCAAGTTCGACTTTGACGGCTGTATTCTTGGCGTCAAGGCTCCGCCGGGAGCGATATTCGGTTGGTCAATGAAAGCCAGATCGCCTACGGACTTTGCCAGGGCTTTGTTCTGCTTCACTGCTGCAAAAAAAATGTCTTGGTAACTTGACACAGGAGAAGCCATGAGACGAACAGAGTTCGCAGCCGCATTGCTGCTCTGGGCTTCACTCGGACAGTGCCAAACGATCGCCGCCTCCCAGGCCAGGGAACATGATGGCGAAAGTGCTACTGTTTGTGGGACCGCACAAAACGAACATTCTGCGGTAGCCAGCCGAGGCAAGCCAACCTTCATCGATCTTGATTCCGCCTTTCCATATCAGATCTTTACCATCCTGGTGTGGGAGCAAGATCGACCAAATGTAGGTGCACTTCCTCGCGCGGGGACGCACGTATGTGCTACCGGTGTGATTGGTTACTATCACGGGGTGCCGCAGATTGTAGTCAGGAACAGCGCACAGTTAAGCCGCTAGCTTCAAAGCGCTTCTCTGTTGTCACGGGGCAATATGGCGTGACAGAAATCCTACGGCAGCGAGCTTGGGCGCCGCTTTTCGCGGCGCCAGGCCGACAGCCCGTGTCCTATCGAACAATCCGACACTTATTCGGCTGGGTCAAAAGGCGCGATACTCGGCTTTTAGTCCTCCAGGTAACGCTGTGCACGTCGCAGCAGATCGAGTTCTGTTTCCAGTTCGCTGATAACCACGTGATACCCGTCCAGCTTGACACGCTGCAAAGATTCCATGCGTTGTTCAAGACGGAGTTGGAGCCGCTCGAGAACCTGAATTGGGGTCAGCTTTGGCTGTCCGGGCATGCAGCGATTATATTCGCTTTTTGTTCGCTTTTCTAGAAGAATTATCCACAAAAATCGATGAAACTGGGTGACGTGAATGGTCAGCTTTTTAGCGAAACCGATGGCGGTAAGCCCGCGGGCTGATGCCAAACTCAGTCCGGAAGGCGCGATTGAAATTTGAGACGTCTCCGAAGCCACAATCGAGCGCGATATCCAGAACCTTTGCTGATTCACCCAGAAGTCGCGCGGCTGCTTTCGAAGGCGAGATCTGAGGACATACTGATGCGGAGTCATGCCCGTGAGCCGGGCGAACATTCGCAGGAAGTGGTAGGGGCTCAGCCCCGCCTCCCGTGCAAGAGCCGACAGGCTTAGCTTACTTTCGGGGTGATATTCAATCGTTCGGAGCGATCGGGCCACTCTTGTTAACGCCATCGGCCCTGGAGGGTGACCCGACGCCCTGAGCTGAAGGGAGGACGGAGGGCAATCAACCTTGGATCCTGATGCCCAACGCCAAAGGGCTGGCTGCGAAAGAGGTCTTCGGTCCGGGTCTATTCGTCTTCGTCGATAAATAGTTTTCTTTGAAAATCTTCCAGGGTGTGTGAAGTGGGGTGAAGAAGGTAGCCACATTCCTTGGCAAGCTCCCGCAACAGTTTTTCTTTGTCTTCTCGGGGTAACCCGGCGACGACGATAGCACAGGCAGAAGTTAAAGCATGTGATGACATAGCGAGGACCCTCCCAACCGGCCGCGAAAAAGTCAATCTCTGGCGATTATCATTGCCGTTAATTACAACAGTCAATGTGACTTGTTCACTATCGACGTTACCCTTTGGCGGTGGTTTCAACGCTCCGGTACCCAAAATGACGGCATGGGGCGACGGCCACTCCCACCATCGAATCACCAGTCTGACGCTGAAGCGGCATGGCGCATTCTGTTCAAATGAGGAAATCCAACGAACTATCTGGGAGCCGACCGGGCGCTACTCCACTGGCTTACGTGGCGGGCCGGACTATGCGACGGAGTCCTGCTTCGTGTGGGGCAGCCGCTGCTCAATCTCAGCGAGCAATTCGGTGGCGAAGATTAGCTTTTTCAACGTCAGGATGGGAACCCTATCGCCGATGAACGCAGAGATCTGGTCTCTTTCCTCGCCCGTGAGAATGGCGGAGAGGATGATCAGGTCAAAGTCCGCAGTTTGTAGCAGGCTTTCAGCTTCGACAAACATTACGCCCCGAGCATCGTAGCCGGCATGCGTTAGAATCGCGCAGCGGCTCCGCAATAGACCAGAGTCTTTGCCGATGCACAGTATCCGTGCTGGATCGCCGAGCATGTACCCCTCAAGGAAGGTAGTTTAACGTGAATTGACGTTGTGGACATCTATTTTGTTGCCTGCCAAAATGGAGCCGGGTTTCTGTGCAATGATGGACAGCTCAAGCGTTATACATGCAACTGAAAGAACAGCACCTTCCTGTCCCCTGGGGGTCGCACAAAATGAATTCCTCTGATGCTCCGGAAAGCAAAGACGAGCACGGCCGGCCTCTGTACGTCAGCATTGAGATGGTCGCTAACCTGGTCTTTCTGGCCAGGCACAGTGAAGAAGGTTTAGACCAGCAGCGACTATACCTCGATCGTGCCTCGGACCTGCTCTTTGAAATGCGCCATCACCCTGATCTGCCCAGGTGAATAGCCCCGAGGGATGAGGACAATGGGGAGCGGGTATACTGCCTGCGGGAAATCGGGAAGACGAGTGTTCCAAGAGCGCAATCATTGCTCGAACGCACGCCGTAGCAGCGCAATCGCCTGCGGCCCTTCCTCTGGAAGGTTCGCCTTCGAAACTTCCAGACTGATCAGCCTGTCGTAGTGGATCTGACGCAGAAGGGCAAAAAATGGGGCGTAGTTGTATTCATCCCATTTCAGCGGCATGACGCGGCCATTCGGATTCGCCATGTGCAGATGCCGCAAATGGTCCTTAACCTTCAGAACATCGGAAGGGTCTTCTTTCTCCACCGAGAAATGGTAAAAGTCGATCATCAGTTGAATGTTCGGATCGTTCACCGCATTCACCCATTCCAGCCCTTCGATGCTGGTGTTGATGATATTGCTCTCCTGCCTGCGCAGCGGCTCAATCGCGATGGTGATGTTGCGCGACCGCGCTTCCGGCGCGATGCGCTTTCCAAAGTCGACCAACTGCTGAAAAGCCTCTTGCTTCGAGAATCCCTCGGGAACCTGGCGGGCCCCACCACTTCCAAAAACGACCAGCCGCACCCCTAAGCGGGACACTCGATCGAGCGCCCGGCGGACGTATTCCATCTGGCGCTCTTTGTCGATGTTAGGTCCGGTGACTTTCAGATCGGCCGGAAGAAACAAATTTGCCGACAACACCGGAAGCGCTACCTGCTGGAGCTTGGCGGCCACCTTCTCGTAATCCGCATCGGAAAGCGCGGCTACTTCCGAAGTGCGCACCTCCATGTAGTCGAACCCTGCGGCTTTCACCGCGTCGATGTCTTTCAATGGACCGCAGTAGCCAATCTTGACCATGCTACTAGGCTGGGCGAATGCAGCCAGCGCCAGGCAGGCCAGCAAAGCCATAGAGCCGGCCAAGCCCCGCATACTTGCCCTCATGATGCTCTCTCCATCGATGCAGTTTATACTCGCGAAACCCCCGGTCAGTGTTTCGCGCCCTTTTGCTGCATGCCCGGATACCGTGGGCACATCCTCAATGTTCGCCTCGAGAGGGTGCGGCGGCAGTTGAGTTTTTTCAACCAGCAGAAGTAACTCAAGCAGCGTGCCAAACGTCCGGTGAAGGGTGCGAGCGATCACTTCCTGGAAGGCGAGCAAACAGCTCGCTTGGCTCGATACCAATGACACGCCATTGACGATTTTCGTCCATAGCGGTACGTATCGCCCCGTCAGCATTCAAGGCCCTAAGATAAAACCGCTTTGTCTTCGGATAGTGCATCGGGTTAACGAAAGGCAACCGACAAAGTATCACACAAAAAGCGTTCATAAAAATCAACCCCACTCGTTGAGATGCAATTCCCGGGGTAAACAGCGCCAGAAAGATATTGAACACCGGTGAACCGGGGACTGGAAGCCTGAAAGGCCGGTTAATCCGGCTGAACTGCCGTCTAAAAGTCCCACCAGCATGCCCCAAAAGCAATCGCTGGAGCACCGGCAAACCATCGTACATCAAATTACAAAAGATCGCCGTTTCCTTCGGTGGCGATCTTTCCCGCTCGAAGCACCTTCGCTTCGAGTCAGGAAGCGCCGATCTTTAGGGTGCACCGGGTGAAGATGGCGGGGATTGCGTCTCCTGCAAATATTGAATGTATCCCAGCAGTGCGCCCCAGTGATAGAACCTGTCACTGCTGCGCACGTCATCCCCGCTCCCGGTTATGCCGTTATAGTTCTCATGCACGTGACCATTCTTCTTCCATTCCTGGAGAAAGAGTTCGTAGGATTTCTCCGCGAATTGGCGCTGCACTTCCGGTTCGTCATAGTTGCGCAGCCCAAGGTACACCAGGTAGTTCATGGGTCCCCATATTCGCCCACGCCAATAGTCCTGATCCTTAAAGGCCGGATCATCCCGTGCGATAGAGGGAATGATCCACTCTCCCCAGAATTCTTTCGGGTTTAACAAGTGGTTCTTGATCATCACCTCGGCCTGTTGCGAAGTCGCTGCTTTAGCCAGCAGCGGATAAAAATTGGTCGGCGAAAGGCGATAACTGAACTGGCCGGTGTGTAAGTCTTTGTTCAGGAATATGCCCGCATCGCTATTCCACAAGGTCGCCAGCTTCGCGCGATACCGCTTGGCTCGCTCGCGAATCTCATTGGCAGCAGCCCCTTCGTCCAGACTATCTGCGATGGTTGCCAATGCGTCACAATCAGCGATGTACATGCTCATCAGGCCTACATCGGCGAATTCCAGCTTGTGCGTGGTCGCGTCGTAAGCGGCATGGTCGTACATAGGACTGTTGTCCAGTCCAGACTCAAGAATGGCGCCCGCCCGCGTTCCCCGCGCAGCATCGTCCAGGTTGGCCGGCGCATTATCCCCATCACTGCCCCACGTCAGATAGCCCTGAATGTCACGGCTCTTTGCCCACCAACGATTCCATCGCAGCAATGGAGGAAAGGCGTCCTCGAGAAGCCACCGGTCGTGGAATCGTTGGTAAAGGCCAAGTACAGTAATGGAGCCGACCGGAGGTTCGGAGCGGTCAGAACTTTTCCAGCCCCCCGCACGGGCATAATTAGGCACAAAGCCCTGCTGTGTCTCGCTGCGCAAAGTCTCAATCGCATCGGCGTAGGCTATATCGCGGTCGCCAATGGATGCCATCGTAGCGGCAAAGAATGTATCCCAATCAAAGATGACATAGCCGCCCCAGTTAACACTCCACACCCTGCTCACAGGTGAGAGAACCCGCCGGCCTTCCGGCTCGTAAATCGTGTCCCATCCCAGAACCGTCTGAATCGCATCCGCCACGCTCGAGGCCCTCCCGCTGCTGGCGACGGACTGCATATAGACCTTGCTCGCCTGATCAATAATCGTCCGGATTTTCTCTATTCCCAGGGGCGCACCGGTGCCGATCCCGACAGGTTGAACAAAATCCGTAGAAAAATAAGCACCGCCCACGGGTAAGTTCACATCCTCTTTTGCTGCGGCAGTCGCGCCCGGCAGCTGCGCGTTCTCACAAGTGCAATACATCGTGACTGTATGGAGCGGACTTCGCGCCTCGATACCTCTCGCCCCCTTGATCGCCGTCCCAGGCCGCTCCCAGAGATAGTTGACGGAAACGACAATCGTTGCCGGGAGCGCGGACAACGGCTGTGACGGAAGCGGGGTCGCAAGCATCACCAGATTGCTGCCATCGTGCGCCGTCTGCAAGCGCAGATCGTGACCCTTCCAGGAAAGACGCAGGTCCGTGTAGCTGCCCTCCCAGGAGTGTGGACCGGGAAAGACCTGCTCTGCATCGGGGGTGAGTCTCCCTATGAGGGCGTCGCCCAAAAAGGCATCTCCATAAAGGGTGCTGTTGTGCTTCAGTCCCACGTGGATGGCCAATCCGTCGGGCAGCAATACCTCGGTGGTCACGCTATGGGCGTCCCAGGTGTTCCACCCCGTCGACAACCGTTTTTGCAATGCTTGGTATTGCGCAGAGCCCAGCGCAGAGCCCAGACTCGATGGTTCTCGCGTCGCCTTGCGAGATGTCTCTGACGGGATAGTCGAAAGCGGCTTAGGATCCTGTACTTCAGCAGCGATGGATAGGCCGAGGCCGATCACAAAAGCGAGCGTGACCAAGATCGCGACTGAGGTTGCGCCAGGCTTCTTCATAAACCCTCTCGAGAAACAACGTCCTTCTGTTCTGCTTACTCGGCCTAACAGGCTGCGGAAAAACTCGGTTTTGGGGTAGGCCGGGGATTTATCCCCGGCGCAAACGTAATGTAGTCATCGTGGGCTTTATTGAAGCCTGCAAAACTGATGTCCGAGCCAGTCTGTGTTGAGCCAATTAAAAAAAAGGCTTTGTATCAGGGCACGACTTCAGTCGTGCCGAAAAGAGCGGCAGGAGGACGAGGGCTTTAGAGTGTGTGCGTGAGAACCAATTCCAAGTCACCGCGCTCATGCTTTGTATCAGGGCACGGCTTCAGCCGTGCCGCAATGGTTGGGTCTGATGAGGGCTTTAGCCCCTGGGCTGTGTCTTCCCTTTTTGAAGGGCACCGGCTTCAGCCCGTACATAAAAGAAACAAAACGAGGGCTTTAGCCCCTGCGGCGCTAACTCCTTCTCACTTCGGCTTCGGGTAACATTCGACAGCCCAACCTGCCAGGCAAACAGCAAATCCTCGTACTCGAAGATCGAGTAGTTGCGTATATTGCATTCCGCGATCGTCTTCAACACACCCGGCCAGACCGCTCCATGGTGCCGCGGATATTCTTGTCGGCTCTCCGGCTTCAACCGGACGAGTTGACCATAGCGCTTCATTGCAGCCCATCTCCTGATTCCAGTTGTCGGATAAGTTCTTATACGCCGGGCTTAGGGTCACGGCAAACACAGGGCAGGGAATTGCGCACCCTCCGGCTTTCCCCGAAACTTCAGTGGCCTGTTCTTCCGAGCGTGTGACTTGCCTTGCGGCCAGTTAAGAGAGGAATGAACGGGAGCTCACGGCTTCTTCAAACCGCGGCGCTCATGCTTTGTATCAGGGCACGACTTTAGTCGGGCCGAAAACAGCCTGCAAATTGTTGGGCTTTAGAGCGTGTGTGAGAACCTGCTTTTTGAAGGGTACGGCCTTTAGGCCGTACGTTTAGCAGTCAAGATAAATCGGCTTCAGCCGCTGAGGGCTGCTTAAGCGAGCACAAGAGATGCCCTCAGGGGCTAAAGCCCTTCCTGCGTTGGGTAGTTAACGTACGGCCTAAAGGCCGTACCCTTCAAAAAGCAGGTTCTCACACACCCTCTTTAGCCCCTGTTCCAATGCCGGAGCGGATTTGTTCCTTCCGAGCTCATGCGGCAATCTATCCTTTTCAGGGGCTGATAGAATGCTCCCGCAGTGCGTTCGTCACTCCCTGGCGTCACTCTTTGGCGAGATACCCACATGTCTTTCAGTGATCTTCGTGGCCCGCGTGAACTTTCCCCAGAAGCCGCTTTGTCGTGGCGGCGCGCTATCCATTCCCCCCGAGCCCATCGTCGTCTGGTCATGATCATGATCGTCGTTGGTGTCCTGTCTTGTGTTGTGAGCGGCCAGGAAAAAGTACGGCTCCCTGGGGAAGACTGGATCCGGTTATTCAACGGAAACGATCTGAGCGGTTGGACCAAAATCGGCAACGAGAGCTGGACCGTCGAGGAGGGGTTGATTCACGGCAAGGGCCTCACCAAGGACTACGGCTATCTGCAAACCGAGAAAGACTACAAAGACTTCCAGCTATCGCTCCGCTTTAAATGCGTGGGTGATGGCAACAGCGGAGTTTTCTTTCATAGTGCCTTCAAACCGGGAACCGCGGACGTCACCCAAGGTATGCAGTTTGAGATCGACTGCAAAATGATGCATCACACCGCAGGTGTATATGCCGAAGACGGTCGCGGATGGGTGGTTTGGCCGGCCCCGGAAAATGAGGGCGTAGTCCGAATGGGCGACTGGAACGACTATCTGGTCGAGGTCAACGGAAACCGCTACCTCTCCCGTCTCAACGGCGTGCCCATGGTCGACTTCACCGACCCCAAACCAACCTCTTTCGATGGCAAGATTGCCTTGCAATTGCACGCGGGTGGACAAGGCAACATGGAATTCAAAGACATCTGGATACGCGACCTCTCTCATCGGTAACGCTGGAGCGGCCTTTTCCGTCTGCCAGACTTCCCGGGCCGGGTCGGTGAAAAACGACGCCTCAAGCGACCAGGACCCGGACGCCAATCCGGGCAAAAGCTTCCAATGCAACTGTCGAGATGCCATCGTCGGTGATCAGAACGTTCACCGCCTCGGGCGGACAAATCACTGCCGGACTCATCATGCCAACCTTGCTCGAATCAGCGACGACGATCACCTGTTTCGCCTGTCCTGCCATAGCGCGAAAGACGGCCGCCTCGTCGTGCTCAATGGTCGTCGCTCCCCGCTTAGGGTCCATACCACATACCCCGATAAATGCCCGATCCATGATGAAAGCACTTAGGGATTCGACTGCTGCCGACCCGACGAGAGAGAAAGCACCAGCCCAGCGCATACTGCCCCCGGTCAGGTTGGTACCCAGGCCCACACAGTTACTTAGTTCCATTCCGATGTTCACTGCGTTCGTCACAATACGGAGACCGCTCCGCTGGCGAAGACTGCGGGCGACCTGGGTGGTGGTCGTACCCGCTGTCAGGCCAATGGTCTCGCCTTCAAGAACCATGTCGGCCGCCACCCGGGCGATGCGCTGCTTTTCTGCGGCAAAACGGTCTTCACGCACCTGGAACGAGGCGTCGAAGCGGAAAGGCTCATAGACAACCTGCTCCGCAAGCATCACGCCCCCGTGGGTACGATGGACAAGCCCGCGTTCTTCCAGGCGAATCAAATCGCGGCGCACACTGGCCGGGGATTTCCCCAAAATTCGGGTAAGTTCTTCAATCGAGGTCTTACCCTGTCGTAAGAGCAGCCGCAGTATCGCTTGAGCGCGTTGGTCGGTCTTTGAAGACATGAATGAACGTGCGATCCGTGGCCTTCACTGCGTAAAAAATCCCCTGGCGCAAACTATTCCGGCTGCCCTCGGCCCGTTTTCAGAAATGATATTGCGCGCTGAACTGAATTTGCCGTGCCGGGGAACGGACATTTGTGATCTGCCCAAAGTTGCTGTCGGTTACCCCGTTGTCAGGATTGGCATAACTCGCGATGTTGAAGACGTTGAAGAAATCGGCACGAAAACCAATCGCCTGGGCCTCAGTAATATGGAAGTCTTTGAATGCCGAGAAATCCACTTGCCGGTAACCCGGTGCGCGCTCACTGCCAATGGACGCAGTGCCAAACGAAAGCGGCGCCGCAGCGCCATAAGCGCAACTACCATTGTCGCCGCCGCCCGAGCAAGGCTTGGCCGAGTCATCCGTGCCCCACCAGTTGGCTACGCTGCGGTTCCGGATTTTGAACGGGCGATAGAAGTTGGCGCGCGCTTGGCCATCGCTGAAGGTGTTGCTGGTCAATGGGCCGTTGATAGTGATCGGGAACCCGGAGTAAAGAATCGCCGACGCGGAAGCTTTCCATCCTCCCGCCAGTAGGTCAAGGAACGGATTCATCTTGCTGCCGTATGTTTGCCCGCGGCCAAAGGGCACCGCATACACGCCAAAGAAGCTCAAATTATGCCGGACGTCCTGTCCCGATGGCCCGTAGTCCGCGCGGCCGTTGTATCCATCCTGGAAGGATCCATTGGAACCCATGATATTGGGCTGGCCATAGTTGCCAGAAGAATTGGTGAACGACTTGGCATAGGTGTAGTTGACCGTGTATTCGAGACCATGGCTGGCGCGCTGGCGCAGGGTCGCCTGTCCCCCGTTGTAGTTCATCCCCGCATTTGACTCAGTGAGCAGGAGGCCCCCATTCTGACCCACCAGGTTCGTGTAAGGCGCAACTGCGGAAGCTGGAATGGGTGCTCCATCAGGCAGGTTGGCGATGATCGTCGCTTGTGCCAGGGTCAACTGGTTGGCGTTGCGATAATCGGCCAGATGCTGGCCCGTCTCGCCCAGGTAGCCGGCACTCAACGAAAGAGTGTTCGAAAGCGCGTACTCGGTGGTGAGACTGTACTCGTGAATATATGCGGGTTTCTGATTCTGAGGCCAGACAGAATACGAGCTGGTTGCGTCGAACTGGGGAGTGAAACCGTCTTCCACCTTGAACGGCGTCCCGGGACTTGTCCCCGCGGGGGTTAATGCTTTCAGGTCGCTTCCTAACGCAAACGGCGGACTCGAGGTCAGACGTTGATTGAAGGCGTCGCCCTCAAAAAAGCTGGTCGCCCCGTAACCGCCGCGGATCACGAACCGTGCACCTGCCTGGTAGGCGAAACCGAGCCGCGGCATGAACTGGTCATACGTCGCTTTGTAACAGGCCCGATTGGGGCATACAATGGCACCCGCGATGGCACCCGTCGGGACACTCCCTGCATACTCGACGGTCCCGCTATCCAGCAAAACGTTCGCCGTCTTGTCATGCGCTTCATACCAGGGTTGATCGTATTCGTAACGCAATCCAATGTTGAGAGTGAGCTGGGATGAAAATTTGAAATCATCCTGGACGTATCCTGCCGTCCGCCATTGCCGGTTGCCGACGATTCCGATGGTCGAACCCAGCCTGTTTTCCGAGACTCGATCCAGGATGAAATCCGCCGGGCCGTATCCTCCCCCACCCGTAGTCACATTGGGGTTGCTCGTAAAGCTGCCGCTGTAGGAAAAGTTTCCCAGGAACCCGTAGTTGGAGGCGTTGAGATAGTTCTGCTGATAGCGTGTTGCCTGCACTCCGAACGACAAGAGGTGCCGCCCCCGCTGCCAGGTCAGGTTGTCATAGTAGTTGAACGTATTGTCACGCAGGATCTGCGTGTTTGCGCTGGTCCCGATTGCGCTCGCGTTAAAGTTGAGATCTTGTTCCGAAAAGCCAGGGTAGAGTTGGGTGCCAAACGGTATGCCGACTTTGCTGTTTCCCGTGAGGCCAAAGGTTCCCGAGGGGTCGGTGGGGATGCTGTTATCCCAGCGGACGCGGGTAAAACCGATACGCGCTTCATTCACAATCGCGCTGGAGAACGTATGAATCCAGCTGCCGCCGCCGAGCTTGCTTGGATAGATATTGATCGAGGGAAAGGTCACCGGAATGAGCGCGGTGGACGAATCGTGAGCATCCGATTGGGCGTAAAAGGCGGTGAATTTGTTGCTTGTGCCCACGTTCCAATCGATCTTCACGTCGCCCTGATCGTTGACCACGAATTTGCGCTGGGAGGCCTGATAGTTGTTCTGCAGCAGTCCATCCGTCGGCGCCGCATTCGGCAATGGATAGAGCTCCGGATGCGCGAGCAGAAAGGCTGCAACTTTATTCACCACAGGCAAGCCCGTATCTCCCACGTACGGAGCGAAGTTGTTCTGCGTGTCGTAGAGTTGGATGCTGCTGTCTCCCTGCGAGAGAAGTGCTGAGAAGTCTCCATTGCGCATGGCAGCGGGAAGCACACTGGCGCTGGCAAGGCCTCCCGAGTGTCTGCGGTTGCCCAGGTAATCCACGAAGAAAAATAATTTGTCCCGCAGAATTGGGCCTCCCAGGGTGCCCCCAAAACGGCTCTGGGTGTAGGGGTTCCTGGGAATGATCGGGGTGGAAAATTTATTTGCCCAGGTATTCGCGTCGAGGTTGAAGTTTTCCACCGCGGCATACGCCGAGCCGTGAAAGTTGCTGCCCCCTGACTTGAGAATGGAGACCACCGCTCCACCATTCGCGTTGCCGTACGAGGCCGGCGCATTCGCGGAGACGACGCGAACCTCGGCTAGTGCTTCGGGCGCTGGGTTATAGGCGATCAGGTTGTTCTGTGGCTCGTTCTGGTCGGCGCCGTCGAGAGTGTAGTTGTTCGCCTGGTTGCGATTGCCGTTGATAGAGGCGATTCCATTGTTGTACGTACTGCGCTCGATCGCGTTGTTTCCGGTAAGGCCGGTTGGATCCGTGGACACTGCCCCGGGTTGGAACAGAGTGACCGAAGAGAAGTTACCGCCATTCAAGGGAAAGTTCGCAATCTCGT
The DNA here is from genome assembly GCA_963717225.1 of uncultured Acidobacteriaceae bacterium. Classification (GTDB taxonomy): domain Bacteria; phylum Acidobacteriota; class Terriglobia; order Terriglobales; family Acidobacteriaceae; genus PALSA-350. The sequence goes on from CAVQWB010000054.1 coordinate 137,364, forward strand.
TGGTGGTGAGCGTGATTCCCAACGATGCATCGTTCGTGTTCAGGATAGGTGTAGCTGTCTCCGTCACTTCGACCGTATTCGTTGTGCTCCCGGGCTGCAGACTGGCATCGATTTTTGCCGTCTGATTGATCTCAAGCGCGAAGACCGGCACGGTCTGCGTTGAAAATCCTGGGGAACTAACCGTGATTCGGTAGCTGCCGACCGGCAGGAAGCGAATGGTGTATGTACCCGTTTCGTTCGTTACCTCGTGCGTTTTCACCCCGGTCGAGGTGTTTTCCGCGGTCACCTCGGCCTTGGGCACAACAGCGCCCGTCTGATCGGTGACCACACCCGTGACGGAACCGGTTACGGTTTGGGCGAGGAGGGTTGAAGCGCCGAATAGGAGGATGAGCGCACAGCTGGCCAAACGCTGAATGTAATTCATCGTAGTGAATCCTCTCGCTTGGGATTCGGGCAGTAAAAAGGCCTCCTCCCTCGCTGTTTTTATCGAGTGCATGCAGAGGAACCAAGGATTCATGCAGCATTCAGAGAGAACAATAGCTCAAAATGAAGAGTTTGGCCACAAATATGATCTAAATGATCACTTATCTTTTAAATTGGGAATGATGTCATGAACAAAGGAGCCGCAAAGGGGACCAGCTCTTTAGGGATTAAGCAATGTCAGTTGAGTCAGACGTTCCAACAGGAGCGGTACTCGCCCCTCATCAAGAACAAAGCCAGGAAGCACATCCAGAAAAACAGATTCGCCTAAAAGGCTCATTGCTGCGTCGGCGAGGTACTTGCGAAGGTCGCCTGGGGAATTGGCAATCTCTTGGAGGATCGTGCTCCTACCATCGATCACCGCGACAAAGTCTTCCAGATCATGGCTTGCCCGAAAATCCATCTGGCCGCGCCCCCGAAATGCTTCCATCTTGGTACCAAGGAAGTAAGGTGCCGTGATCAGCCTGATCGATTGGCCCCTGGGCAAGAGAAACGAGGTCGCGCGATGCAGGGCGCTCTTGTACCAAAGGTTGGTGTAGCCCAGGACTTCTTTACTGAGCGCCAAAACGTCCAGCTTCAGCTTGCCATGGAGCCAGCGGCAGGTGAGAGGTTCTTCGCTCATGTCTTCGCTGAACCCTGCTTCGCGAAGGCGCTCGGCGAACGCAATGTAGTCGACGTAAGTAAGAATCTCGGCGATCACGTCCACATCGTTCGTGCTGCGAATTGGAGCGGCGGCCTTGTCGGTAATCAGCAATCCTAGGGTGACACCGCCAACAAAGACAATCTCTCCCAGAAAAGGGGCAAGCTTGGCAGCAGCCTCTTCCAGGAGACGCAGATTGGGATCAGGCATTCAGTGCCTTGCGCAGCAGCTCGACAGCGAGCACCCGTTCCCTGGTCCTTCCACTGCGAATTGCATCACATAACGCTAGAAGCTGGTAAAGCCTGGGATCGAGCAATGCGGCCTTCGGCGCATTCTTGTACAGCGGTGAGAACGATAAGCCCCGTACCGTTCCTTCCGGATAGGGCCAGACCGGGGGTGGTTCCCCATTGTCCACGAAATGCGACTTTAGTGGCTCGGCCGCAGCCGCGGTAGGGACGCCGCGGACGAGCCCGCCCCTCTTGGGGGGAAAGACGTGTCTCATCCCATAGGCAAGGAAGTCCAGCAAGGCGGAACGATTAACCCTCTTCTCCATGTCCGACCAGTAGAGCAGGCCGGACTCTTTGCATCGGTTCAAGGATTTGGAAACTTCCGCAGCTGAGAGAAAAAGTTCATCGGCCAACTTTTTGGAGAGGATTTTGGGCCCCTCCAGAATACAGATTTTGAGCAAGATCGCTATGTCTTGACCTAGCATGGTTATGTTTATTTTGTCAATTTTATTTACAATTTGCAAATTGTAAATTGTAAATCGCGAGCACAAGACAAGAGATGGATGCGGCTTATCCTCGGCTACGGGATGTGCAGCGGGGTGAACCATGGTGCGCCCGGAGAGATTCGAACTCCCGACCTAACGCTCCGGAGGCGTTCGCTCTATCCAGCTGAGCTACGGGCGCGCAACCTAAGGATACAACAGGAAGGTCCACCTCGCAGGCCCGCTCAACGCGGCGCCGGGCTCTCGCTCTTCAGGCGCAGCTGCTCCATCACGGATTGAATCAGCTCTTTCGCCCCGCCAACCTCCGCCAGAACCGCTTCCAGATCAAGTGCGGGCTTGGAAGGATTGCGCGTCGATGCGCAATACACACCGTGCTGACCGATCAGGATCAGGGCATCGGTGAGCATGTCCAGCGTCACCGCCAGGCGGCCGCGTTCGGGCCCCATCATAAACTCGAACCGTTCCAGATCTTCGCGCCGCTGCGCAATCGCGGATTGTGGTGCCGGCATCTTTCCTGCTTTCGCAAAGACGAACGTTAGTAAGCCTGAATAAGCTCCGCAGCGACCAAGCCGGGGCCATCATGGGGCGTTTAGGATGGCCTTAAGGCCGTCCCCAGGACTTTAGTGCTCTGTATCAGGGCACGACTTTAGTCGTGCCGTTAAGGCCGCTAAAATGAGGGCTTTAGCCCCTGAAACACGTCTTTTTTCCCTGAAGGGTACGGGCTTTTAGCCCCTGAGGGCACGCCTTTCTTCTTTACTCCGACTTCTCCGCCGGCGGCGTGTAGCGCAGCACCGGCTTGCGCGCCGCCATCACCTCATCCAGGCGCGAGATCCGCGTCGCGTGCGGAGCATTGAGCACCAGCTCCGGGTTCTCTTCCGCCTCGCGCGCAATCTGCCGCATGGCATCGATAAACAGATCCAGCTCTTCTTTCGATTCGCTCTCCGTCGGTTCAATCATCAGCGCCCCGGGCACGATCAGAGGGAAGGAAGTGGTGTACGGATGAAAACCATAATCAATGAGCCGCTTGGCAATGTCGCCGGTCTTGACACCCTTCTGTGTTTGCCGCCGATCGCTGAAAACCACCTCATGCAGCGTGGGCGTCCGGTAAGGCAGCTCGTACACGTCCTCGAGATTCTTGCGGATGTAGTTCGCGTTCAACACCGCATCCTCCGTGGTCTGGCGCAGCCCATCCGGGCCATTAGCCATGATGTAAGCCAGCGCGCGGACGAACATGCCAAAGTTGCCATAGAACATGCGCACCCGGCCGATTGATTGTGGACGGTCATAGGCCATGCGAAGCATCCGGCGGCCATTCGCATCGGGCTCGGTCCACACCACCTGCGGCGCGGGCAGAAACGGCTCCAATATCTGTTTCACTGCCACTGGGCCGGAGCCGGGGCCACCGCCCCCATGCGGGGTCGAGAAGGTCTTGTGCAGGTTCAGGTGCATCACGTCCACGCCGAAGTCCCCGGGGCGCGTCTTCCCCACCAGGGCGTTCATATTGGCGCCGTCCATGTAGAGCAGCGCCCCTTTGGCGTGAAGAATGTCGGCGATCTTGTGGATCTCGCTCTCGAACACGCCAATGGTGCTGGGATTGGTCAGCATCAGCGCAGCCGTTTCCTCGGTGACGATCTGTTCCAGCTGCGCCACATCCACCATGCCCAACGAATTGGAGGGAAGGTTCTCTACCTCGTAACCGCAAATGGCGGCCGTGGCCGGATTGGTTCCGTGCGCGGAATCAGGGATGATGACCCTGTGCCGCGGATTTCCCTTGGACTCATGGTAGGCACGCACCAGCATGATCCCGGTGAACTCCCCATGCGCCCCGGCCGCGGGTTGCAGCGTGATCCCGTCCATGCCGGTGATATCCAGCAGGCAGTCCTTCAACAGCCGGATCACCGCCAGCGCTCCCTGGGAAAGCGATTCCGGCTGATAAGGATGGGCCTCGGCGATCCCCTCCAGGCGGGCGACGAATTCGTTGACCCGCGGGTTGTACTTCATGGTGCAGCTTCCCAGCGGATACATGCCCAGATCGATCGCGTAGTTCCAGGTGGAGAGGCGTGTGAAATGCCGGATGATTTCGATTTCGCTCAGTTCCGGCATCAGCCCCAGATCCGCGCGTGCAGCTTCGCCCAGGAGTGTTGCGGGATCCACCTCAGGCACATCGAGCGGCGGCATCTTGTAAGCCTTCTTGCCGGGAGACGACTTTTCAAAAATCAGCGCCTCATTCTGGGTCAGGTGCGATTGCACCTTGCGGCGGACGCCTTCAAAAGCCTTGGTCGCTGCGTGATCCTGGGTGGTAGTTGCCATTTCTTGTTTGCCTTTCAAACCCGGGTGAAGACTTCTTCGGAGTCAAGCTGCAGCAACGAGGCCGCGTGATCGATCTGCTCCCGGGTATTGAGCTCGGTAGCGCACCACAGGGTGGCGTGGCCCAGTTCCGGGTACCAACGGCTTAGGGGTAAGCCCCCGATTACCTTCTGCTTGAGCAGTTTTGCGTTTAGCTGCTCCGGGGCTTCTGAAGTCTCGAGCACAAACTCATGGAAACGCGGAGCCGCAGCGAACAGGAGCCGGGCGCCTCCAATACTCGAAAACTGTTTGGCTGCGTAATCCGCCTTGGCCAGATTGTGCAATGCCAATTCGCGAATACCCTCTTTGCCATAAACCACCAGGAAGATGGTGGCCATCAGTGCCACCAGCGCCTGGTTGGTGCAGATGTTGGAGGTGGCCTTCTCCCGGCGGATGTGTTGTTCGCGCGTGGAGAGCGTGAGCACAAAGCCGCGGCGCCCTTCTGTGTCCACCGTTTCCCCCACCAGCCGGCCGGGCATTTGCCGCAAGTACTTTTCTTTAGCGGCGATCACCCCGCAGTAAGGTCCCCCATAGCTGAGCGCGACACCGAACGATTGCGCTTCCATGGAGACAATATCGGCATCCACCGGCGGCCGCACCACGCCCAGCGAAATCGCCTCCGCGATGGATACAATCAGCAGCGCGCCTTTCTTGTGCACAATCTCGGCGATGGCGGGAATGTCTTCAATCACGCCGAAAAAATTCGGCGACTGGACCAGGACGCAGGCTGTCTCTTCAGTGACACTTTGTTCGAGCGCCGACAGGTCAAGCCGGCCGTCGTCGCCGAACCCGAGCGTTTCCGCTTCCAGTCCCTGGTGTTGCGCGTACGTGTGCATCACCTCACGGTATTCCGGATGCACAGTTCTGGCGACAAATACTCCAGTGCGCTGGGTGATGCGCACAGCCATAGATACCGATTCAGCGGCCCCGGTCGAGCCGTCGTACATTGACGCGTTGGCGATGTCCATGCCCGTGAGCTCGCAGATCATAGTCTGGAACTCGAAGATAGCCTGCAACGTCCCTTGGGTGATCTCCGCCTGGTAAGGCGTGTAGGAGGTGAGAAACTCACCCCGCTGCACCAGAGAATCGATAATCACGGGCCGGTAATGGCGATAGGCCCCGGCGCCGAGAAAACTGGTGTAGCCGCTTGCGTTCTTTAACGATGCTTCCCGAAAGTAGTCGACGATCTCCGACTCCCCCATCTGGCGGGGCACATCCAGGTCCCGCTCCAGCCGGTATTCCTGCGGAATGGTCGAAAACAGATCGTCGATCGAGCCGGCGCCGATTTGCTGCAACATCTCAATCCGTTCGCCCGGCGATTTTGGCAAATAGCGCATCTCGCGTCCCTCTATTCCTGCTTCAGTGTGTCTCTTCTTTTACGAACTTCTCGTAGTCTGCCGCACTGAGCAGCTCGTCCACTTGCGAGGGATCGGTGATCTCCACCTTGAGCATCCACGCCCCGTGGGCGTCGGTGTTGATCTTTTCCGGAGCCGTCGCCAGCTCCTCGTTCACCTCAAGCACGGTGCCGGTCACCGGCGAATAGAGATCCGATACGGCCTTTACCGATTCCACGCTGCCAAAGACTTTACCTTTTTCAATCGTCGAACCGACCTTGGGCAGATCGACAAAGACGATGTCTCCCAGGGTGTTCTGCGCGTAATCGGTAATGCCTATTTTCCCTGCCCCTACCTCGATCCACTCGTGCTCCCGCGTGTAGCGGTATGTTTCTGGATAGGCCATCCGTCTCGATCTCCTCTTTCATTTTACGGTTTGTCATTTCCTCAGCGACGTTCGTGGGCAGCGATGCACAGTTGTCCGCCGTACTTTACACTGGCTTGGTCTCGGTCTTTTTAGCCCGGCGGTAGAATGGGGTCGGCACCACTTTAGCCTTGACCAGGTTCCCGCGCACCTCCACCGCCACTTCCGTTCCCGGCACGATGCTGTCAAGCGGAACATAGGCGAGTGCAATATTCTTTTTCAAATAGGGCGAAGGGGAGCCGCTGGTGACGTAGCCGATCGGCTCGCCCCCGAGACTACAAACCCGGTAGCCATCCCGCGCAATGCCGCGCTCCACCATCTCCAGGCCCACCAGCTTGCGCTTCGGCGCGCCGCCTTGTTTGAGCGCTAACAGTGCCTGCGAGCCCACGAAGTCGCTCTTGCCGAGTTTCGAGAAGCGCTCCAGCCCGGCTTCGAGAAGGTTGATTTCCTCCGAAATTTCATGGCCATAGAGCGCCATCGAGGCTTCCAGTCGAAGCGTGTTGCGCGCTCCCAGGCCACAGGCCAGCATCCCGAATTCCTTCCCCGCCTGCATCACTTCCTGCCAAACTCGTTCGCTGCTGGCCTCGTCGGAAGGCAGATAGATCTCAAACCCGTCTTCTCCGGTGTAGCCGGTGCGCGCGATCAGCGTGTTGGGGAGGCCACAGACCGTACCCCAGGTGAACCAGTAATTCTTGATCGCGCTCAGGTCCTTGTTGGTGAGTTTAGCCAGCGTGTCCTGGGCCCGCGGTCCCTGGATGGCGAGCTGGGTGTAGTGGTCGCTGTAGTCGCTGATGTGTACCCCTGCAAACGACCCCACCTGGGAGCGAATCCATTGATAGTCCTTCTCCCGGGTGCCGGCGTTGATTACCAGAAGGTAGTCGTTGTCGCTGAATTTATGTACCAGGATGTCGTCCACAAACGTCCCCTGGGGATAGAGCATGGCCGAGTATTGCGCCTGGCCAACGGCCAGCTTCGACGCGTCGTTCATGGAGAGAGCCTGGATCGCGGCCAGTGAGCCCGGCCCGCGAAACTGAATATCCCCCATGTGGCTGACGTCAAACAGACCCACCGCGGTGCGGACCGCCATGTGCTCCGCGGTAATGCCGGAGTACTCGACCGGCATGTCCCAGCCTCCGAAATCAACCATTTTGGCCCCAAGCTGCCGGTGGACACCATAGAGCGCGGTTCTGCGCAGAGCGGACGGGGAGATGGAACCGGAGGGAGGAGACACGTCGAATTCCTTTACCAAGAAATAGCTTGTCTTCAACGGTAGCACGGAGACAGGGCGGGTCTCGCATCCCATGGACGCGCCAAATCACGAAGGGTTAGGCAGGCCGTGTGAGAACCGGAAAGAAACCGTAGATCGATCCAGGATCTCTAACCGTAAACAAGTGAAGGGTGCCCCATATCTGCCCGGTTTTGGCAGATGTGGGATTCCACTGCGCTAGGCCGGCCACTTCTCTACGGCAACGGATCCCGAGGTCCATGATCCTCTCCACCCTGCACCGTCGGCGGTTGAGGTCCGTGGAATCCCACATCTGCCAAAACCGGGCAGATATGGGGCACCCCTTCATTTGTTACGGGTAGAGAGAGGCAGGTCTGTGAGAAATCCAGGCTGATGCTTTGTATCAGGGCACGACTTTAGTCGGGCCGTTCGGGCCCAACAAAGATTTGGGCTAAAGAGCGTGCGTGAGAACCCAATCCAAGTCACCGCGCTCATGCTTTGTATCAGGGCACGGCTTCAGCCGTGCCGCAATGGTTGGGTCTGATGAGGGCTTTAGCCCCTGGGCTACGTCTTCCCTCTTTGAAGGGCACAGGCTTCAGCCCATGTATACAAGAAACATTGCGATAGTCCTTAGCCCTGAGGCACAGCTTTCGGAACCGGGTCTTCTCCCCAAACTCACTCGCCCGTTCGCCGGCCAATGGCCGGCTGGCGATGGGAGTGCGGTACATCCGGCGAGGCGGGCGCCGCCCAAGCCAGCCCATCTACGCCCTTGCCCGCATCGATCAGCGACTCTACCTTCCACTGCGACAGATCAACCACCGCCACCTGCTTGGCTTTGGAGCAGGAAACATAAGCAACCTTGCCGTCAGGACGGGCAAGCACCTTGACCGGATCCTCTGGAACACTGACCGAGTGCACCACTTTAAGCGTAGTGAGATCGACCGCTACCACCTGGTTGGCTTTGGGAAGCGCTACCAATAAGAACCGGCCATCCGGAGTAGGAGACGTTCCGTAGCCCACTTCCGGCAACGGCACCCACGCCTTGATCTTGTTGGTGTCGGTATCGATCACCGCAAGTTGTGGCTTGGTCTGATCCGAGGTGAAGACCATCTTGTCGTCGTTGGAGATGGCGATGCGTTGCGATTCAGACGATATGGGGATGACAGCGATGGTTTTTCGGCCGGGTAAATCCAGCACCGAGACCGACCCTGCGCCCACATTTGAGGTGTAACCCAGCCGGCCGTCGCGGGAGATAACCAGCATGTGAGATTCTTTCTGACCGGTGGGGACGGTGCCCACGATCTTAAGGGTCTTCGGGTCGATAATTGTGACCGTCTGATCCAGCTCCGTGGTCACGTAGAGCATGCCGCTCGCTCGATCGTAAACCGGGCAATGAGGACGTACGCCATGGCCAAAATCCACCTTGCCCGTCACCTGGCGGCTGGGGATGTCGATCACTACCATCTCCCGCCCATCGGTTCCGGGCCTGCCTACACCGGAGCTTCCATAAATAGGCACGTATGCCGTCCGGCCGTCCGGAGAGGTGGCCACCTCGTGGCCGGTGATGCCTCCCTCGGGCACGGTAGCCAGCTGCTTGGCCTCGACAGGGTCGATGATGCTAAGGTCGCGATCACCCTGGTTAGTGGCCACCAGGATCGGCTTTCCCGCTGACTCGGGAACAGCGGAGGCGTCGATCACAACCAGGCTCATGGGCAGGATCAGGCAGAGCGCGGAAAAAACATATACGACGGTCGGCTTTTTCATGGCGCCTGAATTATAATCCGTCGCCGGGTCGCTTAGGATAACGTTTGCCGGGGAAGGAATAAGCTGTTGCGAGACTCACCCCATAACCCAGCCCCATAACCCATACGATGACCCAACCTTCGACTCAACCTTCAAGCCCAACCTCCGCCAGATCCGCTGCCAAACCCACCACCCCGGCTCAACCCGCCTGGCCCGCGGCCCTTGCTGTTTTGGCCGTGGGCGGCCTGTATCTGGCTCTGCCCGAACCGCTGACCATGGGCCCTTCCTGGCTCTTGCTGGCCGTGGTCTCCGTGCTCCTCGTCCCGGTCATCGTGGCCCGGCTGCGGGGCTCATTTGCCCTCAACCAGACCCTCGGATACGTCCTGCTGGGCGTGGTCACGGCACAGATGCTTTGGTCGCTTTACCTGCTCGTCCGCTCCCTCCCCGGCCATCAGCTGGCCCCCGTGGTTCTGCTGCGTTCCGCGGCCGCGCTGTGGTTAACCAACATCCTGGTTTTCGCCTCCTGGTACTGGCGTCTCGATGCCGGTGGACCGTATGCGCGTCATGTCCGAGGCAGCCATACCAAAGGAGATTTCCTATTCCCCCAGATGACGCTGGCTCCGGGAACACAGAAACCGGTTGACCCAACCTGGTCTCCGGGCTTTATTGACTATCTCTTCCTGGCATTCAATACCAGCACTGCTTTCTCACCTACCGATTCACCAGTGCTCTCCCGTTGGGCCAAGGTGCTCATGATGATGCAATCCAGCATCTCCCTTGCCACCCTGGCTTTGCTCGCCGCGCGCGCCGTCAACATCCTTTAATAGCTTTCCCCTCCTCGGCCCTTTGGGTTGACATCCGACCCCAACCGGGCCAATACTTGGGTCGGATGACAACCCAAGAGAATAACGACGACCGCATAGCCTTGTTGCAGGGCACGCTCGATCTGCTGATCCTGAAAACCCTGGTCATGGGACCGTGTCACGGGCAGGGCATCGCGCGGCTGATTCAACGCCAGTCGGAAGAAGTATTTTTTGTCGACCATGGGTCACTCTATCTGGCGCTGCAGCGGCTGGAGGAGAAGAAGTGGATCCGCGCCAGGTGGGGCCTGAGCGAAAACAATCGTAAAGCACGCTTCTACTCGCTCACCGCCAGGGGACGCGAGCAGTTGGTCGAGAAGACGAGCCAGTGGCGTCGGTTGGCGCGGGCCATGGGATCGATTCTGGATAGCCCAACCGGCGAGGAGGCATAAGCATGTTATGGCGCAGGCGGAGTGCAGAAGATTTTGCCGCAGAAATCAAGGCTCACCTCCAACTCGAGACAGATGAGCTAAAGCGCGAAGGGTTGAGCGAGGAGCAAGCGCGCATCCGGGCCAGGCGGGAGTTCGGCAATGTGCAGGTGGCGCAGGAGCGTTTCTACATCAAGAGCCGGTGGAGTTGGCTGGACAAGCTGTGGCGCGATGTTCGCTTTGGGTTGCGTGAATTGCGGCAGAGTCCGGGATTCGCCCTAACCGCGATTCTGACTCTCGCCCTGGGGGTGGGCGCCAACACGGCGGTGTTCAGCGTAATGAATGCAGTGCTGCTGCGATCGCTTCCGGTAAGCGATCCGCAGCGGGTGGTGTATGTGAAGACCTCCGGCGCACCGCGACATGCCAGCAACACGGGTGATTGGGAGACGTCCCTTTCTTATCCGGTATACGACGCGTTGCGGCAGCAGAAGAACGTATTGAGCGAGGTGATGGCCTATGTACCGCTGTCGATCGACAAGGTAGGCGTGCGCATCGGCGCCCAGCCGGAGGAGGCGGAAGCCGACATGGTGAGCGGCAACTTTTTCTCCGGGTTAGGCGTGAGGCTGGTGCGGGGACGTGGCTTTACTGCCCAGGACGAGACCGGCCATGCGGCGATTGCCGTGATCAGCTACAACTACTGGACGCGCGCGGTTCTCGCGCGATCCCGGCGTACTGGGAAAGACGATTTACCTGAAGGGTGTGCCGGTCACGATTGTGGGCGTGACGGCGGCAGGGTTTGAAGGCGTGGAACCCGGGCACTCGACCGATTTCTGGATTCCGCTGCAGAATCGTGCGGAGTTGAATGCGTGGGGTACTCCCCCTGAAGACGGCAAGCTCTACCAGCAGATGCCGACGTGGTGGTGCCTGCGCATGCTGGCGAGATTGGCGCCGGGGGTGAGCCGCGACCAGGCAGTGGCGCGATTACAAGGTACTTTTCGCACCGCTACCTATGTCGGAATCGGGAGCCCAATGCAGGGTGAGAAGCCGCCCGTGCTCAGCTTTGACCAGACGAATGGTTTTCAAGGGTCAGATGCAGCCAAACCGCTGCACATTCTGATGGCGATGGTGGGGCTGGTGCTGCTGATTGCCCTCACGAATGTGGTCATGCTGCTGCTGGCCCGCAATGCTACCCGGCAACGAGAGTTCTCGTTGCGCCTGGCCCTGGGCGCGCGGCACGGAGAGTTGCTGCGCCAGTTGCTGACCGAGAGCCTGCTGTTGGTCACCGGGGGCGGCGTGCTGGCGTGGGGATTTGCGGAGTTGGCAACCAGAACGCTGGGTCGATGGGCGCATATCGATTCCAGCCTGGCGCCCGATAACACCGTTCTGCTGTTCACCCTGAGCATTCTGCTACTTGCAGCGTTGCTGTTTGGGTTGGCGCCGTTTCGGGTGGCGATTGCAGGCGGAGCGGCGATGGCGCTGAAGACCTCGGCGGCGACCTCCGGCACGGATGCCGGGAAGACGCGGGTGGGCAAGATCGCGGTCGCGGCGCAGATGGCGTTGTGCGTGGTGCTGCTCGTGGGTGCCGGGTTGCTGATCCGCACCATCCGCAACCTCGAAAATATTCCGTTGGGTATGCGGACGGAAGGCCTGGTGGTGTTCGGCGTAAATCCGCAGCGTGCGCATTCGGCGCCCGGGCAGGTTGCTTTCTATCAGGAGTTGCTGCGCAGGCTCCGCGTCTTGCCGGGAGTCGAGAGCGCGGCGGTGATGGATAATCGCCTTGGATCGGGGTGGTCGAGCAACAACACTGCGACCGTGGATGGCAAGAAGGTGGAGGCGACAGCCGGCGAAGAATCCAATAAGCAGCGCAGCAACGAAGTGAGTCCCGACTTCTTCCACACTTTGCAAGTGCCCATCGTGACGGGGCGCGAATTCACCGATGCCGATACGGCTAGTTCGCAGAAAGTAGCGGTGGTGAGCGAGCTCTTTGCGCAGCGGTTCCTCCCCCATCAGAACCCACTGGGACATCATGTCGCCGGCATGTTCAAAGGCGAAGACATGGTCATCGTCGGCGTGGTGAAAGACAACAAGTACACCAGCATGAATGAAAAGCCCATTCCCATGGTCTGGTATGACTACGCCCAGGCGCCGCTGGTGGGGGCGATGCACGTGGAGATGCGGGTGCAGGGCGACCCGATGGCAATTCTGCCTTCGGCCCGAAAGGTAATGGCACAGATGGACCCCGATGTGCCGCTGACCCAGCCTATGCTGCAGCGCAAACAGTTTCAGCGGACCATCTCGCAGGAATTGATGTTTGCCCGGCTGGCGGAGTTCTTTGGGCTGCTGGCGGCCATGCTGGTGGCGACAGGGCTGTACGGCACGCTTTCCTATCGCGTGAATACACGTACGGCGGAGATCGGTGTGCGCATGGCCGTGGGCGCTCGGCGGGAACAGGTTTTGTGGATGATCTTGAAAGGCAGCCTGCTGCTGACCGCGGCGGGAGTGGTGATGGGTGTTCCCCTGGCGATGCTGGTGGGACGCGGGTTGACGTCGTCCCTATATGGCGTGCAGCCGTTGGATGCGGCGAGCTATCTCTTAGCCGTGGTGGGCGTGGTCGTGGTTGCGCTGGCAGCGAGTGCCGTGCCTGCTGCGCGTGCGGCCAATGTGAATCCTTTGACCGCACTCCGCGCAGAGTGAAAACTCGGCTTACGATTGGGAGACCTTTCGAGAACTGATCGGTTGGTGTTCCCCGAAAACCTTGCCCATGCTTCCCGCAATCTCGCCCACGGTGGCGCTGCTCTCGACCGCCTCGAGAATTGCCGGCATAACGTTATTCGAAGAACGAGCTTGTTCGGTAACCTGGTCGAGGGCTGCTTGCCAGCGCCGCGGATCACGCCGGGCGCGGAGCGCGCGTACGCGCTCGGTCTGCTCCCGTTCCACCGTATCCGCAAAACCCTGCTTCGCCTGCTCCGTCGCGTCTTCCCCCGGCCCGGTAAATCGATTGACCCCCACCACCACTGTTTCCCCAGAGTCGATGGCTCGCTGCTGGCGGTACGCCGCATCCTCAATTTCCCGCTGTACCCAGCCGCGTTCGATGGCGGTCGCCATTCCCCCCAGCGCATCGATACGGTCGAGATACTCCCGCGCCTCCTGCTCGATTGCCGTGGTCAGCGATTCGACGTAATAAGAACCGGCGAACGGATCTACCGTCTGGGCTACGCCAGACTCCTTCGCCAGAATCTGCTGTGTGCGCAGCGCCAGGCGGGTGGACTCTTCGCTGGGCAACACCAGCGCCTCATCGTAGCCGTTCACATGCAGCGACTGGGTCCCGCCGAGAATGGCGGAAAGCGCCTGAATGGCGGTTCGGGCAAGGTTGTTCTCGGGTTGCTGCGCGGTTAAGGTCGAGCCCGCGGTCTGGGTATGAAAACGCAGCGATAGGGCAAGCGGATCACGAATGCCTAACCGCTCCTCCAACAGACGAGCCCAGAGACGCCGTGCTGCACGGAACTTGGCCACCTCTTCAAAAAAGTCATTATGTGCGGCAAAAAAGAACGAGAATCGCGCCGCCGACTGCTCGCTGTCGAGCCCGGCGTCGCGTAGGGCCCCAAGGTAAGCAAGACCGTTGGCCAGGGTAAAGGCGACTTCCTGCACCGCCGTCGCCCCGGCCTCGCGCACGTGGTAACCGGAGACGGAGATCGGGTTCCACGACGGCAGATATTGACCGCTCCAGCTGCACAAGTCGGCTACCAGGCGCATGCTGTGTGGCAGAGGGTAGATATACGCGCCGCGTGCAATGTATTCCTTCAGGATGTCGTTCTGCACAGTGCCTGTGAGTTGGGTCTCCGAACAGCCAGAACGCCGGGCCGCCGCGACATACATCGCGAGAAGAATCGTCGCCGTCGCGTTGATGGTCATCGAGGTCGAAACGGCGTCCAACGGGATGCCGGCAAAAAGCCGCTCCATATCTTCGATCGAATCGATCGCGACCCCGGCCTTACCCACTTCGCCCGCCGCCCATGGGGAGTCCGAGTCGTAGCCAATCTGGGTTGGCAGGTCGAATGCCACCGAAAGTCCGTTGCCGCCTTGGGCCAGCAGAAACTTATAGCGGCGGTTGGATTGTTCCGCGTTGCCCATCCCGGAGTATTGCCGCATCGTCCACAGGCGGCCTCGGTACATGCTGGGCCGGACTCCCCGGGTAAAGGGGTATTGGCCTGGTTCGCCGAGGTCGCGTTCGGCGTCGAAGCCGGTCAAATCCTCCGCCTGGTAGTAGGGTCGATCCATGATCCTGGAAACCTCTTAGTTGAAGGGACGACCTTCCCGGTTGCGGAAGTAATCGCTGCCAGTAGTGAGATCTCTATGCGGAACGAGTGACGGGTGCCCCATATCTGCCTGGTTTTGGCAGATGTGGGATTCAACGGCTGTCCACCGATCACTCTCTACCAGCAACAGATCTTGTCCATGGCCATCTACGCCCTGCACAGTCAGGGGTTGAGGTTTGTGGAATCCCATATCTGCCAAAACCGGGCAGATATGGGGGCACCCGGGCTTTGTCGCAGACCGGGCTGTGAGAAATCCTGGCTAGAGTCTGCGTGAGAGCCGGGAAAGAAGCCGCAGGTCTCTCCGCCCCGAGTTTGGTGGGAGCCCCCTGCTTCAGCAGGGGGAGCTGGACTTCAGTCCAGCGGAAAAGCGTTTCCTTTCTGAGGGAGGGCTTTAGATGCTGGGAAAAAAAGGCCTTTCTCCTGCCGCAAAACTGACCCCAATCCGCATATATATATGTGTGGACACCAATAACTTTGTGCTGTTCGAAATCATTTGCGGGCCACGTGCGTGGATGATGCATGAAACGTGGCTCGCCAGAACGGCTCAGCGGGCAAATTACCCCGGACAACCTCTTGCCTGGATTCGGACTTACCACGCATACCACGCATATCACGCACTGTTTCCGTCGGACTTACCACGCATACCACGCATATCACGCACTGTTTCCGTCGGACTTACCACGCATACCACGCATATCACGCACCATTTCCGTCAGCCACTTTTGCACCACCCTGGAGGCGAAATACACGCACAACTTTAAGCGTCGCTTGAAACAAAGGACTTAGCCGCGCGTAGGTTGCAACCCAGGGCTAAAGAGCGTGTGTGAGAACTCCTTTTTGCAAGGTACGGCCTTTACAGGCTGCGAAAAAACCCGAATTCTTTGAAGGGGACGGCCTTCAGGCCGTCCGTAAGTGATTGCAAATCTGTCCGGCTTTAGCCGCTGAGGGCTGCTCAAGCGAGCACAAGAGATGCCCGAGGGGCTTTACAGGCTGCGGAAAAACTCATGTTTTGTATCAGGGCACGACTTTAGTCGTGCCGTAAGTGATTGAAAATACGCTGGGCTTTAGCCCCTGAGGTACGGCTTCCCTACCCAACGGCGAGTTTTTCCGCAGCCTCTTTTAGCCCTGGATTTTCAAGGCCAGCGCCAGCGTATGATCAAAGTCGAACTTCTTTGCGCAACGCTGAAAGCGATTGCTCCCCCTGCTAAGTAGAGGGCTCCCACCAAACTCAGGGCTCCTTTGGGTTCTCACGCAGACTCTTTAGCCCGTCGTAATCGCTGGGCCTCTGTCACGGCCCACCCGTGTTTGAACTGGGGCCGCGTCTGCTCTTGCGATAAGCGCGGCTGAAGGAACTGACCGAGAACCAGGCGAAGCCGACGGCCAATACGACATAGAGCAGCAGATGGGTGTGTTCCGGGCCTTGCCTCCAGGCGCCACGGACGCGATAGACACTTTGTACGAAAAAGACCGCAAACAAAGCGAAAAAAAGCCCCGTGATTTCCAGCCAAAGTATGCTGCCGGCGTGGGTAAACGGGCCCAGAAAACCCCGTCCGAAGGCCTTCGCCCCCCGTTTGGCGCTCGCCACCTTGCTATCGATCTTGATGCTGGCAGGGGGCCGCGCAGAGGCGCCCACTCTGCCATTTCCCGCCTCAGCCGGGGCAGGATGCGCTGCGGTTGCCCGTTGTACTCGTTCGCGGAGCATATTCGAGGCCACGCGGACGCCAATGCCAAGCGTGCGGCCTACTTTCTTTGGCTCCATAGCAAAAGTTTACCAGCCGGTTGATTCAGATTGCTCCGCTGTAACATCACAAGTAAGGTAGGTAAAACCGCGCCCGTCAAACGGCGATTGGGGGTAGTTCATTGAACCAACGACTTCGTCGTCTTATCCAGCAATTGGGGGAAGCCATTCATGAGTCGGTTTCCGAGTCCGAGCAGATCTCCGAGGTGGTGCAGGATATCCGCAAGCAGGGCTTTGATGTGCTTCTGATGCTGGAAGCGACGATTGGGTTGAACGAGGTAGAACAGCAACCGGTTTCGGAGCTCGAAGCTCCGGCCAGCGAAAATCCGCAAGGTGACGAACCTTTTAACGCCCAGGATGTACACTTTCTGCGCTCCCTGCGCATCTCGGTTGAGGAGGGGTGAAAGCACGGCATCTCACCTCCAGGCATAGAGTTGGCACGGGCACCGCGGTGAAAGAATGAAAGACACACTTGGAGTATTGCTGGCCGGTGGAGCGGGTGAGCGGCTTTTCCCCCTTACCCGGGACCGGGCCAAGCCGGCAGTTCCTTTCGGCGGCAACTACCGCATTATCGATATCACCCTGTCAAACTGCATCAACTCCGATCTTCGCCGGGTCTACATTCTCACCCAATACAAAGCCCTTTCCCTCAATCGTCACATCCGCGAAGGCTGGACCGGCATTGTGGCTCAGGAACTGGGGGAGTTTATTGAAATCCTGCCTCCCATGCAGCGGGTCAGCGCCAACTGGTACATGGGCACTGCCGACGCGGTTTACCAGAACATCTACTCCATCGGTGCCGAACAGCCAAAGCATGTGCTGATTCTTTCCGGCGACCACATTTACAAGATGAACTACGGGCTCATGCTCGAGCACCACAACGATTCTGGCGCGGATGTGACTCTGGCCACTCTTCCCATCCGGCCGGATGAGGTGTCGCGATTTGGGGTGGTCGAGGTGAGCCGGACGGGCGAGGTCATCGGCTTTCAGGAAAAGCCCAAAACCACCACCCTGCGTTCGCCCTTCAATCCCACCATGGTCGATGCCTCGATGGGCATTTACCTTTTCAACACCGATGTGCTGCTGCCGGCACTGATGAAGGACGCCGAGGATCCAAATTCCAAGCACGACTTCGGCCACAACATCCTGCCTGGCATCCTCGGCCGCTACAAGATTTCTGCCTACAACTTCGTCGACGAAAACAAGCAGAACGCGCTCTACTGGCGCGACGTGGGCACCCTCGAGGCTTATTTCGATGCCAACATGGATGTGGCCTCAGTTTCACCCATCTTTAACCTATATGACAAAGCGTGGCCCATGCGCACCCGGCAGCGGCAATATCCACCTGCCAAGTTCGTCTTTGGCGAACCCGGCCGCACCGGCATGGCCATCAACTCGGTGATCTCTGCCGGCTGCATTGTTTCCGGCGCCGTGGTCCGCAACAGCGTCCTTTCCCAGGATGTGCGCGTGAACTCCTACGCCGAGGTCGAATCGAGCATCATCTTCACTCACGTCGACATTGGCCGTCACTGCCGCATCCGCCGAGCTATCATCGATCGCGACGTGCACTTGCCGGAAGGCACCGTGATCGGCTACGACCGGGAAGAAGACCGGCGCAACTACTTCGTAACCCAAACCGGGCTAACCGTGGTGACGCGCGACTATTCGCTCTACGAAAATCCCGTCTCGCCCTGACTTCATGCAGCAGACCTGAACCACAACACCCGCATTCGGCGTAGGATGGCTGTCAATATGAAGCGGCTGTGGGTCCGTATCCTGCAAGGGTTTCTGGCCGTTCTCGTGGTTCTCTATCTCGGGGACTGGGCCGTTCTTCGGGTGCGGGCGGGTGGCCAGGCGTCCTCCAGTGTGCCCGTGGAACAGTTCCTGCGCACTCCGCTCAAAGGCCAGAAGGAGGAGTTCGACTATATGGGCACGGTGCAACGGGCTTGTGTTCCCTCGTTATTTCCCCATAGCTCAGCGGCCCCCTGCTGGTGGTTGAAGGGGCACAAAATCCAGTGGGTCTCTCCGTGAGTGCGGGGTTCCGGTCCCAAAATCGCTAAATCGCCTCTTTGCTGTAAATCATCCGGTTACCTGGAGATGACCAATGGTACCGGACGCCAATCTTTCGACTGACAGCTCCTAACAATTAGGCGCACAGATCGGACGGGGTCAACGCGATAATCGTCGGACGTGACCAGACGAATCGCCGCTCTTATTAAGAAAGCTGTTCCGCTCCGGTATCGAGTGGCGCTCTTTCAATGGCTGATCCCGAGACGATTCTGGTTCCCGGGTGTGCTCAAGCTGTGCCGGTGCCTCGCGACGATAGCCCGTTTCGTGGGCTTCCAGAAGTGTGCCGGCTACGAAGCGTCCTCGGTCGACGGTTGGTTGTCGGAACTGACACTTCGCGGGCCATTTCCGGTCAAATACCGGGTGATTGGGGCGCAGCATCTGGCCAAAACCACTGCCGATGAAGCCGGAATCCTCTATTGCAGCGTTCATTTGCCCCTCGCCGCTGTGATGATGCGCGGACTTCTGGAGTTGGGGGCTTCCCCGGATCTTTTGCTTGCCGCGCCCCGCAATATTAATCGTGACGGGAAATTTCTGGCGGCAGGAACGGCTGATGGATTTAACGCTATACCGCCTGGGCCCGGACTGCTGCGAAGGGTGCGAACCCTATTGTCGGAAGGCGGAAGGTTCGGGTCGATGATGGATGCAGAGGTGGGCGCCCCACTCCGCCCAACGCTGATGCGCCTGGCCGGGTCGGTGCGCGCCCGCGTGATCCTTTGCTGGGCGGTGATGGATGCCACGCGCACCATCGTGGTGACATACATGACGGCTCCGCATCCGATACCAGACACGGAGGAGAAGGTGTTGGCGAACCTTGCCGTGCTCCAAGAGCTAAGGCGGCAAGTCCTCGCCAATCTCCGGGGTCAGTATTGGGGTCAGGATGAAAACGTCGAGTTTGCTGATCAATCCTTACCCCACCCGCAGACAACGAGGCCCTAAACTGAACTCTGCCGGTTGGCAGCAGGACCCGCTCTCGCAAACTGCCGGCGAGATTGTTTTGGCGTAGGATGGCTTTCCATAGGATGCCCCTTACGGGTTGGTGGCCCGCGATCAATCGCCGCCTTCGTACAGGTATAAGGGCAACAAATCCAGTGGGTCTCCCCGTGAGTGCCGGCTGTGTTTCTGGAGCTTGCTAAATTCGCTTCGTTGCTGTGGAGCATTCTGGCTCTCGACGCCGTGCTTCATTCCGCCTTTCTGGAGCCGGGGAGTAATCTGCAACAACGTCTGCTGCCTTCGCTCGATCTCATGCTGGTGGCCGCCGCCATCTCCCTGATGAGCGGGTACATCTTCCACCTTGGCGATCAGAAGGCCGGAAAACGCGACGCCAACGTCATCGGAACCTTGCCCATGATGATTTTCTGGTGGGGTGCCGGTCTCATCGCTCTGCTCTACGGCCTGGGCTGGTTGCTGGAGCGCTATTGCCTGGAGTTGTGGCACTGAGAAATCTCTGTCCCTAAACGACTTTTGCGGCCATACTCCTGCTCATGCGCTCGGAACGCAATGGAACCGAACCGGAAACCGGTGCGTATCACCACCCATGAGTCTGGCCGCCACTGTCGCCTTAAACAGTCTCGGAATACGGGCGCAAGGTGATCGCTATCAGGCCGATTACGGGAGGCGCTATTCTACTGGCCGAGGCATGCCTGCGTTGAACCCATCTTCGAATACGCCGCCTGAACGGGACGGCGGCGCGCGCCGGCAATCGCCTGCCGATCGACGGCCCGAAGCGCCAGAGATGGATTGGCCCGGACTGGTGCGCCGCTGCCTCGATGGAGATACCGGGGCATGGACGGAATTGGTGGTGGCTCAGCAGCGCCGGGTCTACGCCCTCTGTTACCGCTTCACCGCCTCCTCCCATGACGCCGAAGACCTGACCCAGGATGTCTTCATCAAGCTTTACGCCAATCTGCGCAGCTTCGATTCGGCCAAGGGGAGTTTCCACACCTGGATCACCACTCTGACCCGCAACCTGCTGGTCGATCACTTCCGCCGTTCCCGCCAGCAACGGGCCACGGACTCGATCGACGCCGGTTGGGATCAAGGCAACGACGCTCCTCCCGCCGAACCCCTGGTCGACCAGCGCACCACCCCCCTGCAGCATGCGGTACAGAATCAGCTGCAGCGCATGGTGCAGAACGCCCTGGCCAAGGTGTCGCCGGAGCTGCGCGAGGCAGTTATTCTGCGCGATCTGCAGGATATGGATTACAAAGAGATTGCGGAGGTTTTGGCAATTCCACAGGGAACTGTCAAGTCTCGTATCAGCCGTGGCCGGGCGGAACTAGCACGGCTCCTGGAACGTACTAAAGGGCAGGTGATGTAAATGTCTGAGCGTGAGCAAAACAAGCCGTCGGGCGAGACCGCCCGGGTGCTACGGTGCGACGAATGGGAAAACCTCCTCGTGGACGCCCTGGACGGTACCCTGAACGCCGCCGACGCTGCGGCCTTTACCCGCCATCACCGCGAGTGCGCGCTCTGTGCCCAGATGCTCAAAGAGACCGAGCAGGGCAGGGCGTGGATGGAGTACCTGGCCGTTGAACCGGAAGTCCCCGCTGACCTGCTCAAAAAGATTCTGGCCCGCACCAGCGGCGGCCCGCAGACGGGAGTCGCTGCCCCCGCACTCTCGCTGCCCCCGCGCCCTGCTTGGCACCGGGTGATGCTGCCCGCGGTCCGCCAGGTATTGGAGCCGAGGTTAATGATGACCGCGGCGATGGCCTTTTTCTCCATCGCCCTGACCCTGAATCTGGCCGGTATCAAGGTGACCGAACTTCGCCCGGCGGACTTTCAGCCTTCGCGGATGCGCGCGAATCTTACCCGGCAGTTTTACTCAACCAACGAACAGGTGACCAAGTACTACAAGAATTTGCGCCTGGTATACGAGATGGAATCCCGGGTACGGGAATTGAGGCGCACTACGGAGGCAGAACCTTCACCCTCGCCCCAGCAAACGCCCAAACAGCCGGCGCGCGACGGCAGCGGTCCCAGCTCGACCGTCCCGCGCGGGCAGCGGGTCCCCCCGGTAAAGGACAGCAGTCCCAGCCTGTCGAAACGCGATGCCGCCCCCGCGGAGATGGTGCCCGCAGGTTTTGTGCCCGCCGGGAAAAGAGGAAAATTCCAGAAAGAAGTTTTCAGAGCCTTGCCTTCCACAACTGAAGACCAAACCCGGATTTCCTGCCACGCAGCGCCGGACATAGCCACGTGTGCGGCTTTCGTTACGCAAATCCGCATGAGGTTCGCCAACGCCACCAAGTTCCACAGGAAATCCGGGAAAGCGCAAAGGAGCTTGGTATGAACTGCCTTAACCATCCCGATGTCGCGGCCGCCGCCTATTGTCAAAATTGTGGCAAGCCGCTCTGCACCGCCTGTATCCGTTCCGTAGGGGGCGTAGTCTACTGCGAACCCTGCCTGGCGGCTCGCCTTTCAGGTCAGCCGGGCGTCGCCGAAGCCAACTTGACCGGCTTACATGCCCACCCGGTCCTGGCTGGTCTTTTGGGTTTCATTCCCGGGGTAGGCGCGATGTACAACGGGCAATTCGTCAAGGCGCTGGCCCACGTACTCATTTTTGCCGTGTTCGTCAGCCTTTCCGATAAGAGCTTTGTCTTCGGTCTGCTGGTCGCCGCCTGGGTCTTCTATCAGGTGTTTGACGCCGCCCAAACGGCCAAGGCGCGGCGCGATGGACTGCCACTTCCCAATCCTTTCGGACTTAACGATCTCGGAACCAGGTTGGGGATGGCGCCCCCGCCTTCACCTTACGTGGCTGGCTTCACCCCTCCCCCTGGAAGCTCGGTGCCGGGTGGGGCGAATCCCAACCCCGATCAAGACCCAAGCCACAATCCAGGTGTGGGAGGCCCCTACCAGCAACCACCGGCCTACACCGCGTCCTATACCGCACCCCCAACGTCCGGCACCGGCGCCCCGGGAATGCCGTCCGCTTATACCGAACCGCTCGCGATCGAATCCCGCGGGCATAGGCATCCCGTTGGCGCCATCGTGCTCATCGGGATCGGCCTGCTGTTGTTGCTCCATACCCTGGGCATTTTCGAGGATGAATGGATTGGCCGAGCCTGGCCGATCATCATCATCGGCGTCGGCGCCTGGCTGCTTTACCGCAGAACCCGCGATCTTCCCCGGGGAGGTGCGCGATGAATTCCTGGCTGCTCATTCGCCGGCTGCGCGGACCGGCTTTCCTCATCCTGATTGGCATCACCGCCTTGCTCAATCAGTGGGGGGTCCTCAGTTTCGGCCGCAGCTGGCCGCTCTACCTGATCCTGGCCGGGGTCATCGGATTGGCCGAACGGGCCGCCCTCATCGCCACGCCTTTCGTCCCGCCCGTCCCGCCCGTCCCTCCTGTCTATCCCGGCGCGTATGCGCCCTCCACCTATTCGCCGGGCACCCCGGTGCCTCCTTATACCGGCACCTCGTCTTCGGGCGCTGCCGGTCCCGCAGATGACCCACTCGCCGATCCCAACAGGAGGCCGTGATGGCCACCCTGCCCCCACCCTCCCAGCGCGACGCCGCGCGGGCTCAGCGCTACTACCAGCGTTCGCTTCGCCGCCCCTCCATGCTCGGCCCCGTGGTGCTGATTGCGGTGGGTGTGATCGCCCTGCTGGTCGAAACCAATACCCTGAATGCCTTCCACCTATGGGACTGGTATATGCGCTGGTGGCCCCTGCTGCTGATCGGTGTGGGGTTACTCTCGCTGGGCGAGTGGTGGCTTGACCGGGATCGTGCGCACCTGGTACGCCGTTCGCACGGAGGGTTGATCGCGCTGATTGTCGTGCTCGCCATCTTTAGTTACATGGCTAGCTCCGCCTCCCGCGGGTTGCACGGCATGCATGTATTCCGCCACGGCTCCGACCAGGACGATTTTTTCTCGCGCATCCTGGGCCAGGAACACGATGACGATCGCAGCCTTAACCAATCCATCCCAGTGGGAGCGCCGGTCGACATTCAGGTGCCGCACGGAGATGTGACCGTCACTCCGTCTGGAGATGACCAGATCCATGTGCAAGCGCACCTGGTCGTCTATGCAGCCAATGATCGATCCGCCCGCCGCAATCTGGAAGCCCTGGCTCCGAGACTGGTGGTGAACGGCAATAACGTGACCCTGCGGGCCGCGGATGCGAACAATGGGCGCGCGGAATTGACCATCGAAGTCCCCAAAGGCTCCATCCCCAACGTTACAGTCACCCGTGGCGACGTGACCCTGGAAGGGCTGACCGGACCAGCCAACGTCAACGCTGACCGCGGTGACGTTAAGGCCGACAACGTCACCGGCGAGGTCCATGTGCGCATGGGCAAAGGCGATTTCACCGCCCATGGCATTGCCGGCAATGTGTCGCTTCAGGGCCGGCTGGACGATGTTTCGATCTCCGATGTGCAAGGCAGGGTCGCCTTGGACGGGGACTTCTTCGGCGATACCAATCTTGCCGAATTTCTTCGGCCGTCCATTTTCATTCCAGCCGGACCGATGTGGAAGTGGTCTCGATCTCCGGCGCTCTTTCCATCGACAGTGGGGATCTGCAATTGAACGACGCCACTGGTCCAGCGCGAATCTCAACCAGTGCCAAGGATGTCGAATGCACTGGGATCACCGGTGACTTGCGGGTGGAAGATGGCGATGGGGACATCTCGGTGGGCGCCGTAGCGCCGGTAGGGGAACTGGGGATTCACAACCGCAATGGCGCCATCAACCTGACCGTGCCCCGGGGCGCAGGTTTCGAGATCCAGGCAACAGCCAAGAACGGGAATATAGAGTCCAAGTTGGACCTGCCGGTGACCAGCGCCGGCCAGGGCCAGAGTGTCACCGGTAAGGTGGGTGGTGGCGGACCGCACATCGAGTTGGTTGCCGATCACGGCGATATCGAGATCAACGCGATGGATATCCCGCCTGTCCCGCCGGCTCCTCCCGCACCCCCGGAGCCTCCGGTGCCGCCCTCACCTGGATCAAAACCAATCCGCCACTTGCATCCTTCAAAGGGCGCGGATGCAGGCGCCCAGCCAGTAGTTCAGTAAAGCGGTTTGGTGTTAACCGAAGCAAAGAGCTTTTTGTGGTTTTCTCCCAAGGAAAACCACTCCTCGCGGCCTTTTCAGGCTGCGGAAAAACTCATGTTTTGTATCAGGGCACGACTTTAGTCGTGCCGTAAGTGATTGAAAATACGTCGGGCTTTAGCCCCTGAGGTACGGCTTTCGTACCCAACGGCGAGTTTTTCCGCAGCCTCGATCCCTGAGTGTCCAAGGCGTAGAGTGAGCGGTAAACAGCCGTGGAATCCCACATCTGCCAAAACCGGGCAGATATGGGGCACCCGTCATTGGCTAGGGGTAGAAATCTCACTAGCGGCAGCGGTTGGTTACCCAGGGAGTCTGTGAGAAATGCGGCCTAGTCTTGGGCTAACCTGGAGCTAGCCCAAGGCTAGCCCGGGCTAGCCCGGCCGCGAGCCGTTCGGTGATGATGGCTTCCACTCGGGCCACCACCTGGTCTAGCGAAAGATCGGTGGAATCGATGATCAGGGCGTCGACCGCCGGTTGCAGCGGAGATTCGGCGCGAGTGCGGTCGCGACGGTCGCGCTCCCGCAATTGCTCCAGTACGGATTCTGCCGGTAGTGCGCCCGGCCCATTCTGCTGATAGCGGCGCTGGCCGCGTACTTCGGCCGCAGCGTCGAGGAAAATCTTGACCCGGGCGTGGGGAAAAACCTTGGTCCCGATGTCTCTGCCTTCCATAACGATGCCGATGCCGCTGCTCGCCCCCAGCTGCCGTTGCATCGAAACCATCCATTGCCGGATGCCCGGGTGCACGCTCACGCGGGAGGCGGCAGCGGTCACATCGGGTTCACGGATGCGCTTCGTGACCTCGACGTCGTCCAGAAAAACGCGGTTACCCAGCGCCGCCGGCAGCAGCCGGATGCGGGTCCTTTCCGCCAGCCGGCCCAACTCCTCACGGTCGTCGAGGTCGCTGTCGGTCTGAATCGCCTTGAGCGCGAAGGCGCGATACATGGCGCCGCTCTCCAGGTTGAGCAACCCGAAGCGGGCGGCGACGCGTGCCGCTACCGTGCTCTTGCCGGCGCCAGCAGGGCCGTCGATTGCGACTACTAGCGGCGAGCTTTGATTCTCTGTCATACTCCTGGCTTTTTCCTGGCTGGCTTGCGGCCGCGGAAATTGCCTGGCGGCTTGCCCGGCTTTCCAAAAGGCCTGCCGGATGTTGTACCCGCACGCGGCTTCGACTTCGCGGGCCGGGAACCGGGAACAAAGGGTGGACGCGCTGCCTTATCGTCACGGCCCTGGCTCCGTTTTGCGCCTGATTTTGCATAGCCTCCCGGGCCCGGCCGGTTATAGCCTCTGCCCCGGCCGGCACTCGCGTCAGGATTACTCCCGGGGCTTCCAGCAACGGGTTCTGTACCCCTGGGTCCTGTACCTCTGGAGGGACCAGATCTGGGAGCGGCAGGGTCGCTGCGGCCAGGGCGAGAGCGAAAGGGAGCTCCGGGCTGACCTGCGGGCCGGCCGGCATCCGGAGGACGCTTGGCTGTCCAGGGACGCTTGCCCCCGGGCGGTGGCGGAGATCCTAAAGGGCGACCGCTCGGAGGACGACTACCGGGACGACCACCTTGGAAACGATTTGGAGCTTTGCCCCGTACTGGACTCCCTCCTTGGCTTGGCCGAGGATGACCGGGCCTTTGACCGGGCCGCGCCCAGGGTGCGGGCCGTTCTTGTTTCTGGGCTCCGGACCAGGTTCCGGGTCGGGAGCCGGGCCGTTTGTCTGGCCGAGTTCCCTTGCGCGGAGCCTCTGCTCCCCGGCGTGGTTCACTGGCTGTCCTGTCACTGGCTGTTTTGGAGGAGAAGCTCCGCGCCGGCCGAAACCCGCCTTGCTTTCCGGGCGTGCGCCCACCCATCGCGGGCGGCTTCACTCCCGGCCGCCATTGCGCTGCGGGCCGGCGCGGACCTTTCCACTCCGTGCTTCCTGGTGGCGGCGGGGCTGCTGGCCTGACCCCGGGGCCCAGAGGAGCAGGACTCGGAGGACGAGCCGGGCGTGGCCCAGGACGCATTGGTCCCGCAGGGCGAATGGGCCTCGTCGGCCGCTCCCGTCTGTGCTCCTGAAAGGGACGCCCAGGAATTTCGACCTTCGCCGCTGCCCCCAAAGCCGGCCGAAGATCCGTTCGCCCCGCTGGGGATGCCGCCGGCTCGCCAAACTCCGGCAAGCCATCTTCCAAAAAGTAGTAGGTCTGAGCGTCCATCGAAAGTGAATGGATCTGCCGCGTAGCCGACAAGCCGCGCACCGCTTCCCGTACCCGCGAACGCGAGGCCGCGGGGGAGAGAAAGATCTCGATCTCTTCGCTCGAGGCGGCGTACACCGACTGCAGGTACATGGACACCAGCAGCGACAGCGCGGTTACCTGGGAAGTAGCGCTAGCGGTTGCGAGCGCCTCACGATGCCGTACTCGCAGCAACTCCCAACGCGCCGGCTGGCCTGGTTCCGCGAGGCTTGGCTCCGCGAACACGGGGCTGATGCGCAACCCCTGCCAGAGCTCGCAAAGGCCCCGTAAAACGGCAGCTTCCGTAAGCTCGCGCCCCAACGTTTCTCTGGCTTCAGCGGCACTGAGCACGCCATCCCGGTCCAGCGCCTTCCACAACTCAAGCACCAAGGGAGAGACTTTGTGGCCTGAAGATTTCTGCGGAGCATGTTTCCAATCCGCATCGGCGCGCAAACAAATAATGTAGGGCAGCGCCTGGCGGTGGGCGAGAAAATCCGGCTGCTCGCTCACTGCGCCCAGCAGATTCAACGCCACCACGGTGCCGGACGCGACCAGCCGCGCCAGCAGCTCTTGCGCCTGCTCGATAGCCGCCGCCCCGGGTGTGGCCTGCGCGCTGCCCATGCAGGCTTCGACAAAAGAGGGTGCGGGCGCCGGCAGTTGTGCATGCCGGGGCAGGTAAAGGCACAAGGGATGCTGTTCGAGCCAGCTCTCCGCGTCTTCGAGGGTAAGGATTGGGCTTTGACTCTGGCGCCAGTGCGCCGCCCGTGCTGCCTGGAGCTGCTCTGCTGTCACGATGATTCCGCGCTTTCCAAGCTGGGAAAAGTGTTGTTAGATCCGATGAAAGGCTCGCTGGATTTCTTTCCAAGCATACCGCAGGACGATCGGCCGGCCATGCGGGCAACTGGTCGGGTGCTCGGTTCTGGCTAGCTCCCCGAGCAGCCATTCCATGCGCGCCGAATCGAGCGGGGTGTTCACTTTAATGGCCGCGTGGCAGGCGATTGAAGCCGCGATCCGGGTGCGCGCGGCCTCCAGATTCTCGGCTTGCTCCGGACTACCCGCCTGTTCCAGCACCTCGACCAGCATGCGCTCCAGTGCGGGGCCCTCGAGACCGGCGGGTGCAGCCTTGATGGCGATCGTCCGCGGCCCAAAAGGCTCCACTTCAAAGCCATTGGCCTCCAGTTCCTGGGCAATGCCGGCGAATGTGACCATCTGCGCTGGAAGCAGGTCGAGCAGCATAGGCATGAGCAGCCGCTGGCGCTCCACCTGTTTCGCCTGGCGTTGCTGCAAGACTCGCTCGAACAATACCCGCTCGTGGGCCACGTGCTGGTCGATGATCCACAGCCCCTCCTGGTTCACTGCCAGAATGAAGGATTCGCGCAGCTGGCCCAGTGGCCGAAGCGATGCCAGGCCATGCAACGAGGGGCTGGCGGCGATTTCGCTCTCTTCGCTTTCCGCAGGCGCTTCGGCAGCCGAGGAACAACTCGATGAACGCCCGTGGTCACTCTTCGCCGGCACATTTCCAGGCAGGTTCAACCCATTCGCTGTCGGACCGAAGGGAAGAACCCCTGGAACAGAAATTACCGTTGGCGGGGCTAGGGTGAATCCATCGCTCGGCGGCTCGTCTGAGACCGAGGGCCAGCTGGCGGAGAGCCAGCCATCGGAGGTCGGCGTTTGCCGCGGGTCCACTTCGGGTGTGGTGTTCACCAGCGCCGGTGTCGCGCTGGGGTGGGCAGTGAGCGCGTGCAGGAACCCAGCTGCCGGCCGCCCTACCGTCAGCTTGTTCCGGATGGTGTCACGCACAAAATCATGCAGCCAGCTGGCCTGGCGGAAACGGACCTCCGTCTTAGCCGGGTGAACGTTGACGTCGACCTCTTCCGGCGGCATCTCGAGGAACAGCAGCACCACGGGAAAGGATGTGGGCGCGAGAATATTGCGATAGGCTTCGCTCACCGCATGCATCAGCAAGCGATCCCGCACCAGGCGGCGGTTGACGAAGCAGTAGATCGAGTTGCGGTTCAGTTTCTCCAGCTCCGGCTTGGAGGTGAATCCGGTAATGCGCAACTGTCCGGGTTGGGGAGCCTGGTAGTCCGCCGGCCGCTTCCAGGGCGGGGGTTCGGGCAGCCCGGCGCGCGCCAACTCGATTTCCGCCGCCAATGGCAGCAGTTGATCCAGGGTATCCTGCCCGAAGATCTGATAAATGCGCTCCGCCGCCTGGCGAACCGGGGGCGCGATCAGCAACGCATGCGTGGCCGAGTGCAGTTCGAAGTGTTTGTCCGGATGAGCCAAGGCGTAATGGGTAACCAGCGCGGTTACATGTGCCAGCTCCGTGTTCTCCGCCTTGAGGAATTTCCTCCGCGCCGGTGTGTTAAAGAACAGGTCGCGCACCGTGAGTGTCGTGCCCGCAGGCGCGCCCGAGTCCTCGCAAAGCAGCAGCTTGCCCCTGGCAATTTCCAT
Organism: uncultured Acidobacteriaceae bacterium; assembly: GCA_963717225.1. GTDB lineage: Bacteria > Acidobacteriota > Terriglobia > Terriglobales > Acidobacteriaceae > PALSA-350. The sequence continues at coordinate 166,332 of CAVQWB010000054.1, forward strand.
CCGCGTGCCGGAGCTTTCCTCGGCCGCACGGGTAACCAGCTCCACCCTGGCAATCGAGGCAATCGAGGGCAGCGCTTCTCCGCGAAAGCCCAGGGTCGCGATCGAGAGCAGATCGTCGCTCGAGCGCAGCTTCGACGTGGCGTGACGTTCAAACGCCAGCAGCGCGTCGTCGCGCATCATGCCGCAGCCGTCATCGGCGATGCGGATGAGCTTGCGTCCGCCGCCCTCGACCGCAATCACGATTCGGGTGGCGCCGGCGTCCAGCGAATTCTCCAGCAGCTCCTTGACCACCGATGCCGGCCGGTCCACGACCTCGCCGGCCGCGATCTGGTTGGCCACCTGGTCGGCCAGTATGTGAATACGGCCCATTCTCTCTTCACCTTTCCTAACCTAGCAGGGAACACCGGCCTTCTTACCACCCGCACCGCTCTTCCCTCCACACTTTTCCAAATCGGGCCCTTTGCCTCGCACTCCCTCCCTTCACGGCCCAGGGTTGCCCACGGCAACGATTTCTCGTGAAGTTTCGCGCGTGCCGCGCATGAATGCGGCTTCCCGTTAAGAAAGGCGCATCTGTGGCCTTGTCCCAGCGCTGTTGTGTGCAGGAAATGCGTTGAGCCCGCCAGTGGCGGTTATCCCATATTGCCTGAAGAAGAAGAAATAGGATGACCCCGAACTTCGCGGCAGGGTAGAGAGTTCTCTCTCCCCTTACCGTCCGCTGCGTACTCTCCGGGGCAGTGCCTGGGCCGGCCGTTTAGTCTTGGCCAACCGCTTGCCGCGAGGGTGTGCCAACGCCTCTTCGCGCGAAGAGGCTGGTTCCGAAAGAGTATCGCCCAGCACGTGCAGGCGGAGAAAATTGGTGGAGCCCGATTTGGTGCGAGTGCCGGCGACAATGCCCAGAATCTGCCGTGGCTGGACGTATCCTCCCTCTTCCAGCAGGCGTTCGGCGGTTTCGACCATTTGTTCCGCAGTCGCCAGCTTGTTGCAAAGAAGAGGGTGCACTCCCCACAGAAGCGTCATGCGGTGGATCACCCTCTCCACACTGCTCAATCCGAAGATCGGCGATTTGGGCCGGTATTTGGAGAGCTGGCGGGCGGTGGTCCCGGTTTCGGTAAAGACGGCGATGGCGCTGATGTCCAGATCCTCGGCAGCGTGGGCCATCGATTCGCAAATGGTCTCGGCCACCGATAGCCGCACATGCCCCGACTGGCCGCGATCGGTGGCACGCAGCAGGGGCTCCTGGCTTTCTGTCTCGAGCACGATCTTGGCCATCATCTTGACCGCTTCCACGGGATACTTGCCCGCGGCGGTTTCGGCCGACAACATCACCGCGTCGGTGCCGTCGTAGATGGCGTTGGCCACATCCGAGGCCTCGGCTCGTGTGGGCCGGGGATTTTCAATCATGGACTCCAGCATCTGGGTGGCGGTGATGACCGGCTTGCGATAGTCGCCGGCCCGTCGTATGACATGCTTCTGAATCGCCGGCACCTTCTCCGGAGGCATCTCGACCCCCAGGTCTCCGCGCGCAACCATGACTCCGTCCGCAGCTTCGAGAATGCTTTCCAGATGTTGAATGGCTTGCGGCTTTTCGAGCTTGGCAATGATCCAGGTCTCTGCGCCCATGGCCGCCACGCGATGCCGCACCAGGCGAATATCCTCCGCGGTGCGCACGAAGGATACGGCGATCGCATCCACTCCGCTACGGATGGCGAACTCCAGGTCCTCTTCGTCCTTGGCCGTAAGCGACGGTACCCGCACCGGGATGCCGGGCAGATTGATGCCCTTGTGCTCGCCCAGCAAGCCCCCGTTGACCACTTCGCACTCCGTATCCAGTCCGTTGACGGCAACCACGTACAGCTCAATCAGACCATCCGAAAGCAGTATGCGTGCCCCGGGTTCCAGGTTTTCCGCCAGTGTCGGAAAGGTCGTCGCTATCAGGGTGGAGGTGCCCGCGATGTCGCGGGGAGTGATCGTTAACCGCTGTCCCGCCTTCAGCTGCACCGGGATACGGTTCTTCAGCCGTCCGGTGCGAATCTTCGGTCCCTGTAGATCCCCCAGAATGCAAATCGGCTTGCCTTCTTCGCTCGAGACCTTACGCACCATTTCGATCAGCTTGAGCTTTTCCGGGTGGGTTCCGTGGGAGAAGTTGAGCCGGGCGACATCGAGGCCGGCGCGAAGCAGCTCACGGAACACCGTTTCGGTGCTACAGGAAGGGCCCAGGGTGGCCACAATTTTGGCCCGCCGGCTTTGCTCCGCGGGAAGGTTGCTCGATTCCATCAGGGTAAAACTCATTCGGCCCCCATACTGCTTAGCCCGGAGACGATGCTTGGCCTCCAGCAGCTCCAATTCTACGCGTACTCTTGCCCCCAGGTACTCTCAGGCTGGTCAACCCAACCCCACGAAAACGATGCCGTGCCCGGAAAGCGCGCAATTCCAATGTCCTACCCTCGGTCTGTACTACCTTGGGTCGCCTCTACCTTGGATCGCTCTTGCCGGCGGTGACCATCTTTTCCTCTTCCACCGGCTCCGCTTGCGGCTGGGGTCGCTGCGGTTTGGGAAAGATATGCGCGTTGAACTCCGCCCCGATGAGCACACTCACGGTGGCGATGTAAAGCCAGACCAGCGTCGCCACCACCGCGCCCAGCGGACCGTAGACCACGGAATAATCGGCGAAGCGGGTGAGATAAAAGCCGAAGCCCAGGGTGGCCAGGAACCACATGAGTGCGGCGCCCGAAGCCCCGGGCAAAACGTACTTCCACTCTCTCCGCCTCGGGGTCCCGAACTGGTAAATGACGGCCAACATCACGATCGTGGTGAACAGGCCGATTGCCCAGCGCACCAGGCGCCAGATGAATAGCACGTAGGGGCCGAGCACATGATAGCTGTTGCTCACTACCCATTCTTCGATCTGATGCCCGAATGCAACCATGATAGTGGCAAGAGCCATGGGCACCAGGCAGAGCGGAACCAGGGCCAGCGCCACTCCCCGTTCGACCCAGAAGTTCCATTCGTGGCGGGGCAGATCATAGGCGCGGCGAAAGCCTCCCATGAGCGAAAGCATCATGCCCATGGCCGCCACCAGGCTGACCACGATGGCGGAGGAAACCACTTGTTCCCCACGCACCTTCTGGTTGGTGAAGTACGCGTGCAACAGGGTCATGGTATCGGCCGGCAGCACCTCGGCGAAGGCGGCGCGCATCTCGCCCCGCACCGTATCTGATTCCGGGGTCAGGGCCAGTAGAGTGGTGAGTACCAGGATGGTGGGAAAGAGGCACAGAATGGCGGAATAGGCAGCGCCCTTGGCGGTGCCGAATACGTCGTGCGAGAGCGAGGTCAGCAAGGCGAGGCGGAATTTCTCAAACGCCCGCGCCATGCCTAGCCCTTCCACTGCAAAAGGAAGGCAGTCACCGAAGCCGAATCCATTTTGCGCATGGCCTCAAACTCGGCATTGCGTTGGCTGTAGACCAGCTGCCCGTTGGGCTCCAGTACAGCCAGCGCGGGCACTCCTTTGGCCACCGGAACTCCATACCGCGCCGCGATGTCCATATTTTCATCGTAGCGGCCGATATTGACCGGGACCAGCACGTAGTTCTGTTCCAGCAGGCTGCGATTCGCAGCATCGTGAAAGTAGATTTCGAGCACCTGGCAGTCGCCGCACCAGTTCCCGCCGAAGTCGAGCAGGACGCGTTTCTTTTCCTTGCTCGCCCGGGCCAGAGCCGCCGCAATATCCTGCTCGGCCCGAGTGCCATCGGGATAAATGACGGCTTGGCCCGGCTCCTCGGCTGCCGGAGTTTCAACCGGAGTCCGGCAGCCCAACCAACTTGCACTCAGTAGCAGGGCGCTCGTGACTACGGCAATTGCGATCGATTTCGGAGGCGCGCGCATAGGACTCGATAATAAGGGTAGCGCAAAACCTGTGCTCCTGGCCGAATCGGCACAGGCGGTGAACCATCGGCTCGCCGTTATGGGCCAAAGCAGTGTGTCTCAAAGCAGAACAAGATTCCTATCTTTCCTTACTTCGACACACTCCATAAGGGACGGCCCGAACCTGGCCCAGGACGCAGTCCCCAGTAGGGCCAGGGCGCTTATGGGACGCTGTCCTCAGTAGGATTGGCGCGCGGGACAGCAGAACCGCCGTTACATCACGAATGTTGCCGGCTGGTTGTTCTCTCGAGCCTTGGTCAATTCTGAGCCAGGGCATAGCTGAAGGTGAAGCGGCCCAGCTGGATCAGCGGCTTGTCTGCCGGCGGCCAAATGCGAAAAGATTCCACCCGGGTGATGGAGAGATTGCGTGTGGCCTCCACTTCTCCCACCGCCTTGCCGCTCTGCGCCAGGTAAAACGTCACCTTGAGTGAGTCCTGTCCCCGAACCCAGCCGATGAGATACTGTCCCGGTGGGAGCAGGAAGTCGCCGACCCTGAGCGGGACCTGGGAGACAAAATAATGGGAGTACTTCCCGTCCGCTGAGTAGCCGGCGGTGATGAGTACCACCCCCGCGATGGTGTGGCCTTTGCCGTCGGTTATCCCCGAGGCGGTGCGGAACTCGGTTTCAATGCGTTCGCTGATCACCGGCGCGCGCGCCGGAATCAGCGAACGCAACTCCTCTTCGCTGGCGCTGCGCCAGGCCCCGGATTTCCTGTCCGTCTTCGCAACATCGGCGAAGTGCATCCGGTCCCGGCCGGCCGGGACCGCACCCGCGATCTGGGCACCCGCGATCTGGGCAGACCAGGCCAATAGCAGCCACACCACGGGGAACCATCTGGAGTTAGTCAAGGTGCACGATTCCCCGCTGCAACGCAGTGGTCGCGGCCTGGGTGCGATCCGTGACTCCCAGCTTGCTGAGTAGGCTGTTGATGTGCGTTTTGACCGTAGCCTCGGAAATATACAACGCGGCGGCAATCTCTTTGTTGCTGTTCCCGCCCACAATCAATTGCAGCACCTCGGTTTCGCGCGCGGTCAGCGATGGCGCGCTCATGCGCTCGGCCAGGCGCTCGGCCACCGGAGCCGGGATACGGGACTTCCCGGCATACACCGAGCGGATCGCATCCATCAATTCCTCTCCCGTCATGCCTTTCAGCAGATAGCCGCGCGCCCCCGCCTGCAGGGCGCGATAGATGTCCTCGTCGCCATCGAACGTGGTGAGCACGATGATGCGTGCTTGGGGGAAATCCATCCGGATGCTGATGATCGCCTCCACCCCATTCATCTGCGGCAGGCGCAGATCCATCAACGTGATGTCAGGTTGGTGGAGGCGGAATAGTTCGATCGACTCCCGCCCGTCAGCAGCTTCGGCGACAATGGAGAAATCGGGCACCGTACGCAGCAACGCCACCAATCCCTGGCGCACCACCGCGTGGTCCTCGACAATCATGATCCGGATAGGATCGCTCATACTTCCCACTTACTCCTTTATTCACGCCAAAGGCGCTTCCACCGACACCCGCGTGCCCTCGCCAGGCCTGCTTTCGAGCGACAGCGCCGCATCAATCTCTCCCGCCCGCTCCTGCATCCCCCGGATACCGAAATGACCTTCCGGCCCGCTGGCGCCGGGCGCGGGCTCAAATCCCTGGCCGTCGTCTTCTACCCGGAGCGACACCCGTGCCGCCTCGTAGATCAATTGCACGTCGATCCGGTTGGCGGCCGCGTGCCGTACTGCGTTGACTACCGCCTCCTGGCCAATGCGCAGCAGCTCCTCTTCAATCCTCGGTGAAACCGGTCGATAGGTTCCTTTCACCTGAAGGTACACCTTGGCGGAGGAGCCACCGGCAATCCGGGTGCAACTCCGGCTCAGGCGTGAGGGCAGGTCGTCGGGCTGGTCTGGGCTGCCCGCTGTCTCCGAACGCAGGTCCCAGATCGACGTGCGCGCGTCGGCCAGGCTGGCGCGCACCAGCGCCCGCGCCTGGTCCAGCTGTTCGAGCGCTGCCTCGCGAGACCCGGCAAGCAGGCGAGCCACCAGTTCCAGTTGCACCGAGATACCGACAAAACCCTGGGCCAGGGTGTCATGAATTTCCCTTGCGATGCGCCCCCGCTCGCGCAGCACGGCCCCCCACTGTGCCTCCACCGCCAGCACCCGCCAGCGATAGATCAGGTAGGCCATCCAACAGCAAGGCCAGCGCCAGCGCCGAATAAAACCACCAGGTCTGGTAATAGTGCGGCATCAGGCGCAAGCCGAAGGAGGCGCCGGCAGTATTCCAGACCCCGTCATTGTTGGCCGCCAGCACCCGGAAGCGGTAGTGGCCCGGGGGCAGATTGGTGTAGAACGCCGCCCGCCGGCTGCCTGCCTCAATCCATCCCCGGTCGAAGCCTTCCAGCCGGTAACGGTATTCGACCTTCTGTGGGGCCACAAAGCTCAGCCCCGCGTACTGAAATTCGAGCCGATTGGCGCCCGGCTTGATAACCAGGTCTCCGTCGAGGCTACGCTCCTGGTCATCGACCAATACCTTTTCAATCTCCACCGGAGGGGGAACGCGGTTTTCCGGTGCGTGTGCGGGATCGATGACACTGACTCCGTCGAGGGTGGCGAACCACAGGCTCCCGTCCGCCAGCTTCCAGGCTGCCGGGTGTCCGCCGCCGCTGCATTCGCGAATGTTCATGCCGTCCGCGGTGCCATACGCCTGGACAGTGACCGCATGGGCAGTTCCGGATGCGTAAGCGTTCAGCTCGGCGATCGAGACCCGGAAAATGCCGGTTTTGGAACTGAGCCAGAGCCGTCCTGCGGCGTCTTCGAGCATGCCGTAGATAGTGCCCGGCAACCCTTGGGAGCTCCAGGGAAAGGCCCGTATCGCCCCATCCTTGCTCCGGCGATTGAGGCCGCCGCCATTGGTGCCCAGCCAGAGCGCCCCCGCGCCATCCCGGGCGATGGCGGTGACAGTGTCATTCGAGAGCCCTTGGTGCACGGTGTAGTTGGTGAAAGCCCCGCCCTGCAGCTGGCTCAGGCCGGCCGAAGTACCAATCCATAGGGGCCCGCTCCTGAGGATGGCGCCGATGAGATCGCTGCCCAAACCGTCCATGCTGGAAAAGCTGGTGAACTTGCCTCCTGCCAGGTGCGCCAACCCGTGCCCGGTGCCGATCCACAAACTGCCGTCGTGATCGGTGTACAACGAGCGGATGAAATCGTCTGGCAGCCCCTCAGCCGAAGTGAATTTCTGTACCCGGCCCTGATTTGCCCGGCCCTGGTTTGCCCGACTCTGGTGGAGCAGATTCAAGCCGTTGGGCGTACCGATCCAAAGGTCGTCGCCCGGTCCGCCGGCCAGCGAAAGGATGACGTTGCTGGACAGGCCCTCGGCGGTCGACAGGTGCACGAAGCCGGTGCTGGTGCGGCGATTCAACCCCGCTCCGTCGGTGCCGATCCACAACGCACCGTTGGCGCTCTGGAACACGCAGCGCACAAAATTCCCCGATAGCCCATCGGCGGTGGAATAGGTGGTGAACTTCTGGTCGCGCAACACGTGCAGGCCGCCGGAATCGGTGCCCAGCCACAGGTCACCTTCGCGGTCCTCATACATCGACAAGACACGGTTGACGGCCAAAGAAGAGCCCGGGGAGAAGGCTTGAAGCTGGTCGCCTTCGAGCCGGAAAACGCCTCGTTCGGTGGCCACCCAAAGCACGCCCTGGCGGTCCTGGTAAAGACCATCCACGCGTTCGGTTTCCCCTCCCTTGCTCAGACCGTTCTTGCGCAGCGGAAGCCGCCCGCCGTCACTGTCTACATGAACCATGCCGGTAGCCGTGCCCACCCACATGCCCCCTTCCGCGTCGGGGTAGAGGGCGGTCACCTCGGTTTTGCCTGGGAAATGCGGGCCTGGGAAGTGTGGGATAGTTGAGAGCGCTCCGTCCGCATAGCGCTCCAACCCCTCGCCGGCGCCGATCCACAGCTTCCCTCGGGTGTCGAGCTCGATCGTTTCCACCGGCACTCCACTGAGCAGGTGTTGCGCCAGGCGGGGAGTGGCGGTGGTGATATCAAGGGCCAGAACCCCGCTACTGCCGCCCAGCCAAAGCATTCCGTTGGTATCCTCCGCCAAGCCGTGGCGATGGAGGGGACCCGCCGACTGGGCGCCTGCGACTGGGACAAAGCTTTTTCCGTCGAACCAGGCTGGCCCGGCCGGGGTGATGGCCCACAGCCGCTTGCGCCTGTCCTCATGGCTGAACCACACCGTGTCGGCCGGCAAGCCCTGAGCCGTGGTGTAGGCGGAAAAGACGCCCTTGCGGTATCTCAACAGCCCGGCTGCGGTCGAGATCCAAAGCGTGCCGGGTCCATCCTGCAGCAGGTCATAGACGGTATCGCTCTTGAATTGCGGGGTATTCTCCGCGTCGAAGGTGACAAAGTCGATGCCATCGAAGCGGACCAGGCCGCCATCTGTGCCCAACCATAGATAACCGTCCCGCGTTTGCAGGATGGAGTGCACTGTGTTCTGCGGCAGACCGGAATCGGTGCGCCACGCCTGGTGCCCAAAGTGTTCGAGCGATCGTTGCGGATCGAGCCCCATGGCGGCATGGATGAACACCAGCAGCAATACCCACACGCCGCCGCTCCATCGCCAGGACGCCCCGATCATGATGGCTCCAGTATGAACCTTAGGAAATTCCAAGGCGGCAGCAAAAAAATGCGCCCTGAGTCAGGGCGCATGGAGAATTGGTATGTGATTGCGATTCCCAAGATAGGTTTCCAGCCCTGCTCGTGTCTTGGACCCAGGGTACGGATTTGCACTCGAACTTTTGGTGGATACGACTTCGTTCGTGTTGCCGGAGGACCCTGTAAGGATACGGCCCGAAGAGCCGGCCGTTTTTGTGCATTTTCCTTGCAAACAGGCCGTATGCGACCACTTTGAAATGAATTGCGGCTTTATAGGATCCGGAAGCGAAGCATAGCTTCTCCGCAGCCTCTTTAGCACTGAGGGCAATGCTTTTCGAGAGAGCGCAACGAGGGGAGGGAATCGGCGGTGCGGTTAGCCTGCTGAGCGGAAGTCTTAAGTTCTGGGCAGTTCAACCGGGGCTAGGGAGGTGGGTACCGGATCCTTGCCAGATACGATCGGCTTCTTGGGCTGGTTGCCGGACAAACGCGCCGCGATGCGTCGCGACCGTAACCTATCGGCCATATGCTTGGGTACGTCTACTGCCTTGATCAAACTCATGTTGGCTCCATGGGTGCCGTTACTTGGTAAACGTGGCTCGTCTGGAGCGGAAACTCAGGCTAAAGGCGAGGAAACAAAGTGCACTAGACACAGTGTACTCCGTTATTGCCTTTCCCAGACCATGGTCGACGGTGGATCGCCCGGGGCCCCACCCACCTCCGTCATGGTCGTACGATCGTCGGATACCGTGTACACCGAGGAAGAGATCACACTGCCGTTTAGTTTCTGTACCAGGCGGAAGGTGTAAGGTCCAGTTCTGGTCAGGGACAAGCGGAGCCCGGTCGGAATGTCGGGTCCCTCGACCGCCACTTCTGTGCCGTCCGTCGTCACCTCGCAGCTCGCCTTCATCGCCGGAACCTTCAGAATCAGCCTGTCCAGACCAGATTCCTGAATGCTGAATTCATCGGGCGAGCTGAGCTTGACCTCGGTGCTCTTCCAGGCGCCGATCAGCCCGCTCGACCCCGCAGTGCGTGCATACTCCGCGGTGTCGGTAAACAGATCTCCGTTCGCTTTGACTCCGCTGGTGGTTACAGAGAGCTTCTGGCCATCGGTTGAGAGCTTCCAGGTATCGCTGCTGAACAGCTTGCCGTCGGCCTTTCGATATTCGGTGGTCCAGCTTTCGGGGCTGGTTTGTCTCCAGATAGCGAGGTTGCCCGAGGGCATGGCGTAGTTCTTGCCATCCACCCGGAAGGAGTAAGTAACCCCCCCAGCCTTCAGCTCGATCGACTGGCCTTCTGCCGGGCCGAACTTCATGGTGTCGCCGGCCAACTGGCTCTTCTCCTGATTGAGCTTCCAGTTACCCACGAACGGGTTTTGCGCCACCGCCGTGCCGGCGGCGGCCATGCTGACGAGAAGCCAGATCGTGGCGGATAAGAATCGTCCTGGTCGCATAGGACCCCCTCTGCTCCGGTTGCGGGCCCAGGGCAAAACCGATAGGCATTTCACCACTTTTCTACGCAAAGTAACCAATCCCGTTCTGACCTTTCCTAACGAAAAGCCAATCCTCACTACACCAGTGCAACGAAGACGTGAGAATGCTTCAGCGCAACGCTGTGATGCCATTAGAGCACTTCTGCTGCTTGCATGTGGGGGGAGGAACAGGCCTGGTTAATCGAGTCGATAAGGGAGTTCACTGCTTTTTCAAAGCGCAGCGCTCATGCTTTGTATCAGGGCACGACTTTAGTCGGGCCGAAAACAGCCTGCAAATTGTTGGGCTTTAGCCCCTGTTCCAATGCCGCGTGACTTGCCTGCGGCCAGTTAAGAGAGAAATTAAGGGAGAAGGACGTTGCAGAGCTGCGGGAAGGAAAAACTAGTCGTCGTCGGAGGGGCGGGAGGTTCTGCGGGCAGCCAGCGCATGCAGATGCAGGCTGCGCTTGAGGTCCGGACCGAATTCCTGAACCAGGTTGCCGATCAGGACTTCGCCCATTTGCTCATGGCCAAACTGAACTCCCTGCACCAGCGGGGTGTACTGATGGTGCGGATACCAGTAAGTCGAGATCATGCCTGATCCATAAGCGCCGGCGATCTGCGGCACATCCAGGATTAGCCGTCCATCCTGGCGATACGTGGTGAAGCTCATCTTGAGCGCATGGGCACTGCGATGCAGCGTGCCCTCACATTTGCAAGTCGTATAGCGTGGATCGAGGCCAGTGACGCCGGCTAAACCCTCGTGAATGATATTGCGGGTAGCAAGTTGTCCGTATTCGCTGGCGAAACGCCGGGTGTAGCTGCTTCCGTCTCCATCCCATTTAGCCGGTGTATGACGGACCTGATCGATGAAGGCCCCAACGGAAAGCCCGGCAAACGCTCCGGGGGAAGCATAGGTATCGTTCCAGAAGAGCGTCAGCCGGTCCTGCCGGGTTAGTTTGGGAGCGGGTTCAGGCGCGGCCGGAGGCTTCACCGCGGCCTGGCTGAGTTCCGGGGTCACGGCCATGCCCTGCAACAGGGCATCATGGCCGGAACCTGCCAGCAGGTCGGGGAGAAATAGCCCACCCTCCGGGAGGGCTTCGCTGGCGACCAGGACCGTGTCCGTGGGCAGCGTCTGGGCCCCCATCACCATGTCCCCGGTCAGGCCGAGCGTCATCAGGAGAACAACCTGGCAGAATTTCATAACCCCCCCGTAGGGCCGAAGAAAGCTGTTACTGCGGCTGCCGGAGCCCTGCAACCATGCGGGCTTCTGTGGCAGCAAGCAAAGCATCGCAGCTGGCCATGCCCGCTGGCAAGCAAACATCGAGCCCCGACCCTTACGAAAGCGGCTGACTTGGGCAATCGGGGTATCTCGCGCTAACACGTTATGGGCATTAGACAAGCTAGGACGAGACCAGCTCAAAGCGATCCACGTCCACCAGGCCCAAGTCGGTGATCTTCAGGTGAGGAATGACCGGCAGGGGAAGAAACGCCAGCTGTAGAAATGGTTCCGGGAGCTGGCAGCCCATGGCCTCGACCGCAGCGCGCAGGGTGTAGAGTTTCCTGGCTACGGTCTCAAACGGATCCAGGCTCATGAGGCCGGCAAACGGCAACGCCAACTCGGCAAGAACCCGCCGCGACTGGACGGCGGCGAATCCTCCGCCCAGCGCAAGCAGGCGATTGACCGCCACTGCCATATCTTCGTCGTTGGTGCCCACCACGCAAAGGTTGTGACTGTCGTGGCCGACCGAGGAGGCGAGCGCACCCTCACGAAAGCCAAAGCCCTTGACGAACCCGCGGCCAATATTGCCATTGCGGCCGTGGCGCTCAAGCACGCAGATCTTCAGCAGATCGTGTTCCGGATCGGCATGCCGCCGGCCCTCGCGAAATGGCAGATTGGCCTCTAGCCGCTGGGTCAGGATCTTTCCCGGAATGATGCCGATGACCGGCGTCGCCGGGCCTGTGGCAGGCGCGCGAAAAACCTCCGCTGTGACCGGAGGGAGGTACATGGTGTTTCCGCCAGGGGGCTGAGGCAGTACTCGCCCCGCGAACGTGTCTGCCGTCACCGGACGGCCGCGGCGAAAAACGGTGTGCACGGTGCAGCTCGCTAAATCGTCCAGCAACAGAAAGTCCGCCAGGTAACCGGGCGCGATCAGCCCCCGGTCGGTGAGCCCAAAGCCCCTGGCTGCAGACCAGCTGGCGGCGCGATAGACCGCGGCTACCGGCGCCCCCAGGGAAATAGCCCGGCGCACCAGGAAGTCCAGATGGCCTTCTTCATGGATGTCCAGCGGGTTGCGGTCGTCGGTGCAGAAGCCGAGAAAAGGCGAAGCAAATTCGTTGATCAATGGAAACAGATTCGCCAGGTCTTTCGAGACCGACCCTTCGCGAATCAGCACCTGCATGCCCTTGGCCAGCTTTTCCCGGCCTTCGGCCAGGTTTGTGGTCTCGTGACAGTTACGAATACCACAGGATAAATATGCGTTCAGTCCGCGGCCGGAGAGCAGCGGAGCATGGCCGTCGATATGCCCGCCGTGGAAGGCCGCCAGCTTCTCCATACACTCCGGATCCTTGTTCAGGACCCCGGGCACGTTCATGAACTCGGCGAGGCCTATCACCTTGGGATGGTGGCGATGGGGTAGCAGGTCGGCGGCGATGAGCCGCGCGCCTGAGGTTTCCAGGTTGGTTGCGGGCACACAGGAGGAAAGCTGCACCCGCAGATCGAGCGCGGTGTTCTCAGCGGAATCGAGAAAATATTGCAGCCCCTCCAGGCCCAGAACATTCGCGATCTCGTGCGGATCGCAGATGGCGGTGGTGACGCCGTGCGGCAGTACGCAGCGGTCGAACTCCCCTGGAGTCACCAGCGTGCTTTCGCAATGCACGTGGCTGTCGATAAAGCCGGGAACGGCGAACCGGCCCTGGGCGTCAATCTCTTCGACCCCATGGTACCTGTCGAGGGTACCCACGATGGTGGCGCCGCATATCGCGATGTCGCCCGACTCCAGCTCGCCGGTCACCAGGTTCAGGACACGGGCATTGCGGACAACCAGGTCGGCCGGTAACCGGCCCAGGGCTTGATCGATCTGTCGTTCCAGCAAATCTCTCATGCCGCCTCTCTCATTCATAAACCGCCCGATGGAGTTTCCGTATTATAGGTTGAACTCTCCTGGGCCAGCGGTTGACGGAGAATGCGGTCATGCTGCACTCATTGACGGCCCGCAAGGAATGGAAATTCTTCGCCGTCCTGCCCAAAGCAGCCCCGGTTCCGGCTGTGGCCTGGTGGACTGTGCTGTTGCTGCGCGGCGCCCTGCCGGCAGCATTCGCCATCGCCATGGGCGTGCTCGTCGGCGCCGTCCAGCGCGGCCAATCCCTCTTGGGACCCCTCGCCTTTGCAGGTGCGATCTTTGTCCTGGTTCAGGTGCTCAGCCCCATTCACCAGGCGCTCAGTGCCAACCTCGGCGACCGCACCGCGGCCTGGCTCTACGATCGCCTGACCGAGGCCTGTGTGCGCCCGCCGGGCATCGGGCACCTGGAGGACCCAACCCTCACCGCGGACCTCACCGTCGCTCGTGATTTTGACCTTGGCATGACCGGGCCGCCGCTTTCCATTTCCATGGACTTTATTGCCGGAGGCCTGGTCGAGATGATCGGCGGTATCGCCTCCGCTCTTGTTCTCTTGCGCTATGCATGGTGGGCGCCCCTGCTCCTGGCCGGAGCCTGGGGGGCCACCCATTGGCTGCTGCGCGAGAGTGGCGTGTGGCGCGACCGCAACAACCCGGAAGTGCGCGCCGCCCAGCGGGATGCCGATTACGCCTACCGGCTGGCGGTCGACCCTCCGGCGAGCAAGGAGCTGCGCCTGTTCGGTCTCGCCCCCTGGACCATTGATCGTTTTGTCGCGCGGCGCACCCGGCTGCACCAACTGCAATACGCGGCCACTCGTCTGCGCGAGCGCCCGGTGATTTGGAGCTTGCTCCTGGTGATCTCCGCCAACGTAATTGTCTTCTGGCTTTTGGCCAGCAACGTGGCCCATGGCCGGATCTCGCTCGGGGAAGCAGTGGTCTATGTGCAAAGCGCGATTGGGGTATCGATGATCGCCTTTGGCGGCTTCAGTTGGGCACTCGACGGATCCTCTGCCCCGGTGGCCGCGGTGTTGCGCCTGGAACCGGCCATGCGTCCCGCCGGTGCCTTGGGCTCCGGCGATCGCCGGGCGGATGCGATGCCGGCAAAAGAAATTCGGCTCAGCGACGTCAGCTTCGCTTACCCGGCCACGAACGGCGCGGGCGCCCCGTCCGTGCTCGAGCACTTCGATCTCACCATCCCCGCCGGAACCTCCCTGGCCATCGTTGGCCAGAACGGCGCGGGCAAAACCACCATCGCCAAGTTACTATGCCGGTTGTACGATCCGCAGTCGGGCGCCATCACCATTGACGGCGCCGATCTGCGGGAGTTCGATCTAGCCTCCTGGCGCTCGCGGGTCACCGCCGTGTTTCAGGATTTCCTTCGCCTGGAACTGCCACTGCGCGACAACGTGGCTCCGGCGGGCGCGCCAGAGGAGGTCGTGCGCGCCGCGCTCGAGTCGGCGGGTGCCGCTACCCTGGCCTCGCTCGATACCATACTTGCCCGCGGATATACCGGTGGTACCGACTTGTCCGGTGGTCAATGGCAGCGCGTCGCCCTTGCCCGGGCGTTGGCCGCGGTCTCGCTCGGCGCGGGCGTAGTGTTGCTCGACGAGCCTACGGCACAGCTCGACGTGCGTGGGGAAGCGGAGATCTTCGACCGCCTCCTGGCTGCGACCAGGCATTGCACCACCATTCTGATTTCTCATCGTTTCTCCACCGTCCGCCATGCCGATCGTATCTGCGTGTTGGAGCATGGCCGGGTGATTGAGCTGGGCACTCACGATGAGTTGATGGCGCTGGGTGGCCGCTACCGCACCATGTTTGATCTGCAAGCGCAGCGCTTCCATCTTCCCGAACAGGAGGGCGTTATCTATGATGCCCTCACCTAAACGGGATCCCGGGCTGGAGCCCTTGCCCCCGGCGCTCCAGTCGATGTGGCGGCTGTGCAAGCTGGGATATCGTCATGAGCCCCGCCTGATGCTGGTGTCATTTGCCCTGTCGCAATTGGCGGCGCTGCCCGATGCTCTGCTCGCCTTGTGGTTGTGGCTATTGGGCAAAGGCGTGCTCCAACACCGCACCGGATGGATCGAGATCGCGGCTGTCGGCCTCGGCGTTTCCACGGCTGCAACCTGGTTTCTGCGCACCATCAGCACCCGCGTGCAGCGCCGCTTCCGCGACAAAGTGACCATTGCGCTCGAGTCTCATGTAGCCCGGCTGCAGGCCACAGTCGAGACGGTAGCCCACCACGAGCGTCCTGAGTATCTCGATCGCCTGTCCATGCTGCGCAACCAGGTGTTCGTGCTCGACCACATGTATATGTCGTTGTTTTCGACCCTGGGGTGGATCCTGCGCCTGGGCGTGACCATGGCGCTGCTGGCGTCGATTCACCCTGCGCTTCTGTTGCTGACCGTCTTTGCCATCCCCACGGTGCTGACCTCGGGCTGGCGGCCGGCAGTGGAGCGAGCGGCCCAGGAGCGGGGAGCCCAAAGCAATCGCCTCGCGCGCCACCTGTTTACCATTGCCACCACCGCAGCGCCGGGAAAAGAGGTGCGGGTCACCGGCATTGGTGAGCGCCTGGTCAACGACCGCCGGGCGGCATGGGATCGATGGTATGGGCCAGTGGCCGCGGCACGCTGGGGATCCGCCTGGTGGCTGGCACTGGGCTGGGCGATTTTCGGCCTGGCCTACGTGGGCGCGGTGGTTTTCGTTTCCTCCTATCTCCGCGCGCCGGCCAGCTCGGTGCTGCTGGTGCTGGCTGCGGGAGCGCGCCTCTCGGGATATATTGGCGCCACCGTCGGCGAGATCGGGTTCTTGCGCGGATTCTGGATGGACGGCTCGCGGCGTCTGGCCTGGCTCGAAGACTATGCCGCTTCGGTTGCGGCTATGGGCGATCTGCCCGTGCCCCCGGCCCTGCAACAAGGAGTTCGCTTCGAGCATGTTTCCTTCGCCTATCCCGGGACTTCTCACGTGGTGCTCGAGGATGTGTCGCTGATGTTGCCGGCGGGCGCGGTCGTTGCCGTTGTGGGTGAGAATGGCGCCGGCAAGACTACTCTGGTCAAGCTGCTGGCCAAAATGTATGAGCCGTCGTCCGGCGTGATCCTGATAGACGAAACGCCGTTGGCGCGTTTGAAGACCGTGGAGTGGCGGGAGCGCCTGGCCGGCGCGTTCCAGGATTTCTTTCGCTTCGAATTCCGCGCCGGGCATACCGTGGGATTGGGCGACGTCCCGCGCATCGACGACGAGCCCGCTCTCGCGTCTGCCGTGGAGCGCGCCGGCGCCGGCGACGTGATATCCCGTCTGGGGTCCGGGTGGGATACGCAGCTCGGTCCAACCTGGCCCAATGGAACCGAGCTTTCGTTCGGACAATGGCAAAAGTTGGCCCTCGCGCGTGGGTTTATGCGCGATCAGCCGCTGTTACTCATCCTGGATGAGCCAACGGCAGCGCTCGATGCGGAGACGGAACACGCTCTCTTTGAGCGTTACGCCGCAGCCGCGCGAGGGCAGCGACACCAGCGGCCGGATCACGATCCTGGTTTCTCACCGCTTTTCCACCGTGCGCATGGCCGACCTGATCGTAGTGCTCGACGGGTCCCGCCTGGTTGAGGTGGGCACCCACGAAGAGTTGATGGCGAAGCGCGGCCAGTATGCGGAGCTCTACGGCATCCAGGCCGCCGCCTATCGATGACCCCGCAATTACTTTTCTTTTTCCAGCTCCACCACCATCACCTCGATCGGCTTATCGCCGGCGTTGACATCGGCGTGCGTAGTTCCCGGCGGGTTCATGGGAAGCCAGTAAGCCTTACCCGTCTCCCACACATGCTCTTCCGATTTACCTGTCGAGTCGACGATCTTCATCGTTCCGCCATTCAGCGCGATGATGACCCGAGGATGCTCGTGGCGGTGCATGGTCAGCGGTGCATTGGGCATCACCACCGACTTCCAAACCTTTACGTCCTCGTTCTCAAACTGAGGGAACCGCTGCGTCTGGGTGGCGCTGTTCTGCGAACGTACAACGCCAACCGCCGCCAAAACCAAGACCACACATACGACTCGGCCAACCGAGCACATCTTCATCGTTGCCTCCAGGTTGTCATCAACTGCACTGCGTGTAGCAAAGATACAGGCCTATGGATCAGCACATCCTATCTCCCTGGACGGGTGCCCCATGTTCGCCCCGGCGTACATGGGCCGAAACCGACGGGGCGAAGCCCCACGATCGCTTTTGCTTCCCTTGCTGCGGACCCTGGGTGCCCCATATCTCGCTCGTTTTTTGCGAGATATGGGATACCGCGGCACTCGATAGACCGATCTCCGACCCTCTAGAAAATCTGAAGTTCACATCCGTGGTATCCCACATCTCGCGAAATACGAGCGAGATGTGGGGCACCCAAGGTCTGCGGTTAGGAAAGATATCCCGACGAGCAGAGTAGACTGAAAACCAGGCAACTGCCGATCTCAATGACCTTCACCCCTGTCACCCGCAAGCTCCGCTCCTATCGACGCCGCATCCGCCAGGCGCGCATGGTAGCCCGAGCCATTAAATCCAAACATCATCCCATCCTGGCTCACATCATTCCTATGCGGCGCTGCAATCTTTCCTGCGCCTACTGCAATGAGTACGACAAGGTTTCCGATCCCGTGCCCACCGCCGAGATGTTGCGCCGCATCGAAAAGCTAGCCACCCTGGGCACCGGGATCATCACCATCAGCGGCGGGGAACCCCTGCTCCACCCGGACCTCGACGAAATCATTCGCGCCATTCGCAGCCACGGCGCCATCGCCACCATCATCACCAATGGCTATCTCCTCACGCCGGAGAGAATTGAGCGGTTGAACCGTGCCGGTCTCGAGCATCTGCAGATTTCGATCGACAACGTTGTGCCGGATGAAGTTTCAAAGAAGAGCCTTAAGGTGCTCGACCGGAAGCTTGCGTGGCTCGCGCAACACGCGCAGTTTGATGTCAACATCAATTCCGTACTCGGCGGCGGCATGGCGCATCCCGAAGATGCCCTGACCATCACCCGCCGGGCTCTGGAACTCGGATTCGAGACCACCGTGGGCATCATCCATGACCACGACGGCCAACTGGATCCATTAAAACCAAACGAGCGCGCTGTCTACGATCAGATCCTCAAGGAACGGAACCCGGCGATGTTTGCCTTCGCCTACGACAACCTCTTCCACAAAAACCTGGCGCTGGGGCAGCCGAACGACTGGCAATGCCGCGCTGGGAGCCGCTATCTCTACGTCTGCGAGCAAGGGCTGGTCCACTACTGCTCACAGCAACGTGGATATCCTGCCATTCCCCTGGAAAGCTATAGCCAGGCTGATCTGGATCGCGAGTACTCGACGGTGAAACCCTGTGCCCCATTCTGCACCGTGTCCTGCGTGCACCGGGTGGCCATGCTTGACCTGGTTCGTAATCAGCCGCGCGAAGCCCTGACCCGCTTTTTTCCCCCGGCATCGCCAGGTGGGCCGCCGCAATTGCCGGCTGGCATCCATGTGCTGACTGCGGTCTTTTTACCCCCGGCCGATGGGAAGCCCCAAGGCCCGGCGCAAAAGATAGTGGCCGGCGCGGCGATGAAAATCTTCGGCGTCAAATAAGATATCGATAGCAAGCCAGGAAAACCGCCAACGCGGTCGCTGCTCCCAGCAGCACGTCCAGCGCATAGTGATACCGGCCCACGACCGCGCCCAAGGCAATCCAGATCGATACAAACAAGAAGATGGCGCCAAGGAGCGGCGCGAAACGCAGCAGCACCAGCGAGACGGCAAACGTAGAAGCTACGTGAGCGCTGGGGAACGAGATGGCATGGATGCTACCGTGCTTGAGAATCCAGCGATTGAAACCCCGGGCCTTACCTGTTCGCGATGGGGTTGGCTGGCTGCCCGCGAGGTCGCGGGGCGGGTAGGCGGGCACAAACGGCGTGATTGCGTAACAGAGATACGTCGCGATCAAAACCACCAGCCAGAAACTCGCGACGTGGCTGCGCTGGCCGGCGGCGTACAGGGAGAGCAGGCCAAGCGGCACCAGCGGGTAGCAAAAGAGATAGGAGACTTCCAATATCAGCCCCAGCCCAGTGCGCGAAGTACCCGAGGTTCCGCCGTTCGGGGCATCAACCAACGATCGAAGGCCATCAGCCGTTCCTCGATGGCGTGGTTCGGAGCCTGGAAGAACTGTCCGGTCTGCCAATAAGGCACCAGGAAGAGAGCCACGGTAAGCCAGTCACGCAGCGTGGAAACATAAAACGGCCCCAGGAAAGACGCCGTCGCACGAGCCAGCATCACGGCGACCAAAGGGACCAGGGCAAACAGCGTGATGTTCACCCGGCGACGCACGGGCAACGGAGGGCCAAAAAACGGCTGGATCCAGGCGGCCGCAGCCAGCACAATGGCAAACCCAATCTGGATCCATTCCGATGTTCGCATCCACACACTTTCAAGGAACAGTCAAGCTTACATTTTCTCCAACCGCAACCATCCGCCGGAATACCCAAATCTAGCCAGCAGAATCACTGGGTTAGAGGGCGTGTGTGAGAACCGGGATAACCCGGCCCTTATTGGCCACTCGCAGCCGTTTTCCCTCCTGTATACGTTACCCGCCAAATGGAGTTCGAGCCGTCGTCAGAGACCAGCAACGATCCATCTTTCATCACCACAACACCGACCGGCCGGCCCCAGACCTTGCCGCCGGGGAGTACAAAGCCGGTGAGAAAGTCTTCGTATTCTCCCGTAGCCTTATTGTCTTTCATGGGAACAGCAATCACTTCGTAGCCGCCGCGCAGGTCCCGGTTCCACGAGCCGTGCTCAGCCGCAAAGGCCCAGCCATGAAAGCTGGCAGGGAACTGTTTGCCTTCATAAAACAGGACCTCGAGCGAAGCCATGTGAGGATTGACCAACACGTCCGGAACAATGACCTTCGATTTCAACTCCGGATGCTTGCCCATCAGCCGCGGGTCCTGATGGTCACCGATGTAATACCAGGGCCAGCCGTAGAAGCCACCCTCTTGCACATGGGTGATGTAGTCAGGAACCAGGTTGTTGCCCAGGGCGTCCCGCTCGTTGACGGAGCACCACAGCTCGCCGGTTCCGGCTGGATAGCTTCCCCGACGCAATTGCGAATACCGGAGGCATACACCTTCTCGAATTTTCCTTCGGGGTGAACTCGAGCACGTCCGCGCGATGAAATCGGCCGGAGTGGTATCCGGGTCATCCACATTGGAATGCGATCCAACCGACAGCAGCATGTGCTTCCCGTCCGGGGTGAAGACGATGTGCCGTGTCCGGTGACCACCACCCCCCGGCAGTTCCGCCAGGGTTTGCCCCGGGCCGCTGGCCTTCATATCCCCGTTCTTGTAAGGAAAACGAACGATGGAAGCGGTGTTGCCCACATACACCCATTGCGGATTGGGACCGCTGGGATAGAAGTTGATCCCGAACGCGCCCTTTTGGTCGGTGGCGAAGGTCTCGATCTGGCCGGCCTTGCCGTAGTTCATACCGCGAATGACCAGATCTTCCCCGGCGAGCTCTCCGCCAGGAAAATGTCGCCATTGGGCGCCATCCGCATCAGGCGCGGGTTTTCCAGGCCGGTGGCAAATTGCTCCACCTTGAAACCAGGAAGAGTTTGTGGCCAAACCCCATCCGGACGAGGCGCAATCGCGGCCGCATTATTGGCCGACTCCGTGGCATATGGCTGAGGCAGGTCGGCCACCGTAACTTTGCGGCGAACGCCGGGATGTTCCTTGGTGTAATCCGTAAACGCGTCCTGGCCC
>CAVQWB010000055.1:0-24848 GCA_963717225.1 uncultured Acidobacteriaceae bacterium
TCCTTGAGCGGCACGACTGAAGTCGTGCCCTGATACAAAGCATCAGACCGGTGAGGCTAAAGCCGGACAGATTTGCAATCATTTATGGACGGCCTGAAAGGCCGTCCCCTTCACATCTGATTTTCATCAGCTTGCATGGGACACAGTCCCATGACTCCTCTGGTATTCACTGCTAACGTCAGTCAAAGTATGCACTTACTATTCCAATTTGAGAATTGTTTGCGACTCGATCTTAGCGGGATCAAGTTGCACATTGAAACCGGGACCAGCCGGTAGCGTGATGTGCGCCTTCTCCGGAACCAGCGGATTGCTTTCAAAGTGGTAGTAGTGCCTCATCTTGTTGACTAAGTACTCTCCTAAGGGAAAGGTCATCGGCGACTGGCTGGAGATAACGTGGACGGCGGCACGCAGGCTGTGCCCATGGGGAATGACCGGTACGTCATGCAGCGAGGCAACCGTGCCTATGCGCACCAGCTCGGAGACGCCACCACACCACTCCGGGTCGGCCTGGACTACGGAAAGGGCGCCAGCCTGCAGGTAGCGCTCTACTTCCCATCTGCCGTAGAAGTGCTCGCCAGAGGCGATGGGGATGGTGGTGCTGCGCCGGATGGCGGCGAAGCTCTCAATCTTTTCGGGGTGCGTGACCTCTTCCATCCAGTGCGGGCGGTATTGTTCCACCCGGTGGGCCCACTCCAGGGCGTAATCCTGATCCCATCCGCTGTATGCATCGAACATGATCTCGGTGTCATCGCCGAGAGTTTCACGGAGAATGCGGACCAGCTCGACATTCTTTTGCATACCTTCAGGCCCGGAGCCCGGGCCGTAGCCCATGAACCACTTCTGATAGCGGAAACCTTCGCTCTTGATCGCGAGCGCGCGGGTGCGCACTGCCTCCGGCTCAAGCGAAAAGCCGAGGCAACTGGCGTACATCTCCACTGATGAGCGGGTCGGACCGCCAAGCAATCGGTACACCGGCACGCCATAGTAACGGCCGCGCACGTCCCACAAGGTGTTGTCGACGGCACTGATGCCCATCATGAAGAATCCATCGCGCGAGTGACGGTTGGAGCGATACATTTCGTCCCACAGGGCCTCCCCTGCAAGCGCGTCTTTGCCGAGGAGAAAAGGGCGCAGCTCCTGCTGCACAACCATCGCCGCGCTCTTTTCAATGGGACCGTAGAGACCTTCGATACCGCCGGCGACTTTGATACGCACATAGACCGCGCTGGTATGCACCTCCTTCGATCCGGACGGCTTGTCCGCATAGGGCGCGGGGCGCAGGTCGTCGTAGACGTCCAATGGGTTCACCTGGGGCTGCGCGTTGATGCCGCCCTCGCCGGTGTACCTGCCACGCAACTCAAGCAGCTCTACTGCTTCGATCTTCAGCGGACCACCCGCAGTGGTCAGCGGAAGGTGCGGCAAACGCATTGTTGGTGGTCGCCGTTAAGGCTGTCGCGGCCGCGCTGAGCAGAAAGTGGCGACGTCTCATGGTTTCCCTCTCGATTGCTTCTGGTGGAGCCCACAACTTATACACTCTAACCCAGGGCTATGATTGCCACGCTTGAGACTAGCCGGCTCTTGCTTGAACCGCTACAGCCGGCAGATATACTGAGGTATAAGGAGCAGTCGTGAAACGGCATGGCACAAATTTGACGAAGGCTTCCGCCTGGGCGTTGTGTTTTTGCGCTTCGTCCGTGATGTCGACGACGCTTTATGCGCAACAGCCTTCACCAGCGCAACAGACACAGACGCATCCATCGCATCCTGAACTTCCGGCGGGACCGGGAAAAGATACCCTGATTCGGATTTGCAGCACGTGTCATTCCCCAGATAACGTGATCGCCAATGGCCAGGATCGCGCAGGATGGGAAAATACCATCACCAAAATGGCGAACTTTGGCGCGGCGGGTACCGACGATGAATTCACGGAGATTCTGGATTACCTGGTGAAGAATTTTCCGCCGAGTTCGGGGCCGATCAATGTGAATAAGGTGTCGGCCACGCAGCTTGAGAGCGGTTTGGGATTGAGTACTGCGGAAGCAACGGCGGTGGTTGAGTATCGGAAAAAGAATGGGGATTTCAAAACCATCGATGATTTGAAAAAGGTTCCCGATGTGGATGGAAAGAAGTTGGACGCTAAGAAGGACCGTCTCGCGTTTTAGAAACCTAGACATTGGTTGATGGGTATGAAAGTTTTCAGTTTAGCGCGGCGGTATCCCACATCTCGCGAAAAACGAGCGAGATATGGGGCACCCGTCGTCTGTGGCTAAGGGAGATTCTTTAGCCAGATGTTTCGATGTGAGATCTTTACTACACCTCCACCTTCTATCTCGAAGGCGATCAGTCCCTTTGACTGACTGAAGGTTCGATCGGTGTCGACGAGAACGGCCATCACGTGCCCGTTGACGATATGGATCAGCGTGTTTCCATCGGCGATGACTTCGTACTGATTCCAGTCACCGATTTTGATGTAGGACTTGAGTTCGTCTGAGCTTCCCAGCGTGCCTAGCAGCCGCGGTTTTTTACCCTGATCGGTTTGGACCATTTGGCCGCGCCAGGCGATGATGCCGCGACCGGTGCCTTGTTCGTAAAGCTGGCCGGTGTATTTATTGGCGTAGTCGAAATCGGCTTGATAACCCTTTACGTTCCACTTGGGATATTTCACCATCTGCCCTGCGGGCGGCGGAGCGCTGAGACTACGATACTGGATGCCTCCATTGGCGCCCGCCCCTTCCAGCTTCATTTCTACCTTGAGCTCGAAGTTGGATGGCTCGCCACCGCGCCAAAGGATGTTGGTTGTGCCGGAAGGATGCTCGGGACTGGATTCCGCCACCAGGCTGCCGTCTTCGACGTGCCATACTTCCGGGGACCCGTCCCAACCATGCATCGTCTTGCCATCGAAGATTTGCGTCCAGCCTTCGTGATCGTTGAAGTCGATTGGTTCCGGCTGCGTGAAGCCTCCGCCGGTATGACGGGCCGGGGTCTGGTATCCGTGCGAGGGATAAATCAGGAGGAGACAGATCGCGGCGATGAGTGGGGGTCTTACATAGTTGGGTGACATAGTTTCTCCTTCGAGGACCGGGCTGGGAGATCATCCCTTCAGCGAAGTCATTGCAAAATTTGGTACGACCTAATGGCCGTATACTTCCCAAAGAAAAACGTACCTCAGGGGCTAAAAGCCCACATGGGTCGCTGACTGGAGCGGCACGGCTGAAGCCGTGCCCTTCGTTCAGAGACTGTTTCCTTCCGCGTTGCGATGCGGCCTAGTCCCAGCCGTGGGCGTTGCGCACGGCGATCAACGTCCCCAGTATGTCGTTCCAGGTCTTCGGCGCGAGCATGGTGGAGTTGGGGAACATGCAACCATCCCAACAGATGTGCTCATACGCCCTGGTCGGCGCCCCGCTCTCATCGCGCATCCAGAGACCAGCGACGGCTACGATATCCATCTTGCCATTGGGATCGCCGACGACGCAGTGGCGTCCGGTTTTGTCGTGCGACCCTGAACCACTCACGGATCCATCGTTTTGGGCGACGTGAAAATCGATGGTCCATGGCCGTAGAGCATGGGTTACTTTGCGCAGGGCGTCCATCAGAACATCCTGCTGCGACCAATCAAAATTTTCCGGCAGCAGGCGGTCTTCGGCAGCGTTATAGCCGAGTGTGTACAGGAGAGAATGCGCCATATCCGCCTGGAAGCCCAGGGTCTTAGGCCGGTTCACCATCTCCAGCAGCTCGACCATTCGCTTCCAGCTATGCATTCCACCCCAGCAGATCTCTCCCTCGGCGGCCAGGCGCTCGCCATAGTCTTCGGCGATGACGCTGGCCTCGGAAAATGTCTTCGCGATGCGCCTGGTATTGCCGGTTGGATCTTTGGCCCACTCCGCCGGAGACGCCGCGGAATCGATGCGTATTACGCCATAGCGGCGAATGCCGAGCTGGCGCAACTTTTTGCCGATTTCACAGGCCTTCTTTACCTGGTTAAGAAAACTTGCCCGCTCCTGCTCGGAACCCATGGCAGAGCCACCGCCGGTGGGCGGCCAGACCGGGGCGACGAGCGAGCCCACCACCAGGTTGCGCCTGGCAATGCTGTCGGCAAGGCGTTTCAGATCATCGTCGGTCGAATCGATGCTGGTGTGGGGCAACGACAGGAACAAATCGACGCCATCGAAGCGGACGCCTTCTACCTCGGCTTGCGCCGTCAGGTCGAGCATGGTTTCGAGCTCGATAAACGGCTCCGATCCCTCGCCCTTACCTACAAGGCCGGGCCACATTGCGTTATGAATTGCCGGGTGCTGGTGCTGCTTGGCTTTGCTCACAGGTTTATTTCCGTAACAGTGGTTGCGCATCCGGATTACCAGGTCCGAAATGCTTGAGCATGACGAGCGGATCGGATGCGCTTGGATTTTCGATGCGCACCCCTTCTTTAGCAACGGACGCAGTGACGAAAACCTCGTCCTCCGTCATCTCCCCGAAGCGAATCATGGAGGGAGTCGAGACTGCCTGCTTGCCCAGGGTTCCATAGCCCTGGGTTACGATCACGCCGTAAGCCGCGCTGTCTTTGATAGTGACGGCACGCTTTGGCAGCACCGTCAGTTCCTTGGCGGAGTAGTAAGGCGTGCCGTAGGTGATCCATTTCTCGATGTAACCATCCGCCGCCGATTGCTCGACTGGGTTCACCAGGCTTGGGGAAAGTTTTATTGCTCTCTGCGAAGCGCGGATTCACGTTGGCATCCCAATCGAGCATGCTGATCAGGAAATCGAGGTCCTTCGTATGTGCAGCGGGTACGTCTTTGGTCAGCAGCTCCCAACCGACGATGCGTCCTTCCACTTCGGACTGGAACATGGCGAACACATCGCTGTTGACCTGCGGCTCGTAGGTCACCAGGGAGCCGGGTGCATGCAGGATTCCGGGGTTGACCTGCCAGCCCGCACCCGGTTCCAGACGATAGGCACGCGCATGAAAGAGAATTCCGTTGTCGCCCTGGTTCCATTTTTCCAGACAGCGGCGGATATCTTCTTTGGTTGTGCCGGGCTCGAGGCCCATGTAGGTGTGGGGAAAATTGTTCTGTATCTGGTTGTATTGGGGAGGAAAGTAATAGGCTTCCGGCTTTCCCTTTTGTCCCACCAGCTTGGCGAAAGCATCGCTCTGGTGCATGTGATGGGGGATGGGACCCATGTTGTCAAAAAACTTGCAGAGCAGATTCCATCCGCCTTCGCGCTCCATCACGTCGGCACCGAGCAACAGGTCGCCGGCAGTCTCCACCGCTTCTTTCAGCAGGAACTTGTCCCCGCTGCCGGGCCGGACATAACTGAGCCCTTCATCGGGCAAAGTGTTCGGTCCGTTCGAAGCTTTGGTGGTTGAAGAAAACCAGCGCTCATTGATGCCGCCCCGATGGCCGCCGAAGGCGTAGAGGTCGTCGGGGTGCAGTTTAAGCCTGCGCCCGGGAATCATGAACGATCGCGGAACCCAACAGGGTTCCAGTCTCAGGATGCCGTTACCTGCCTCAATTACTTCCTTAACCTGGGATCTGCTGCGCATTGTTTACTTGTGCCCTTCCTGAATTTGCGACGACATTAGTGCTCCAGCGGGATACCAAAGGAGTAGAGGGTGTTGTCGTGGGTAGTAAAGAATACATGACCGTCGCCGATAGACATGCCGGCCAGGCGAGTGGAGGACTGGATCGCATCTCCGCTTGAATACAATTGTTTGCCGGTATCGGCATCGAGAGCATACAGAGTAGCGTGGCCGGACGCGCTTCCTCCCTCGAGAGCAAATACCACTCCGTTGGCAATGGCCGGGGGTGCGGGATTGACGAGATCGCGCGATATCCAGGCCGGCGTCAACACCGTGTGCCCATCCTTTTCTTCCACTTTGAAGGCAACGATGCTGCCGTGAGGCGCGGGTCCATTGGTGGCGGCAAATTTCACATCCTGTTCCACCGGCCCGGTAACCGAAGCCAACACCCAGGGAGCGCCGGATTTATCCTGCCAAGTGGCGAGGCTTTCCCACGCGCCACGCTTCGCGCCTTTGGACAGCTTGCCGGTCTGCGCCAGGGGAGTATGGTGGTCGGCTCCTCCTAACGAGGCGGTGTCCAACAAGACAAGCTTGCCATCTCCGCCGGGAGCAGCAAGCAGTTCCTTTTCCTTATAGGTAAAAGCCACCGGGCTCGACGTTTAAAGCCTTCCCAGCAGGAGAAGGCGTATACCAGTCCTTCACCTTCAGTTCTTTTGGGGTGAGGGCGACGACGCTGTTGGCGTAAACGGGGGCAACCGCAGGCCCGCTGCCGGTGACCACATACGCGGTGCCGTCGCGTCCAATGGCCGGTCCGGATAAACCAGCCAGGCTTAGTTTCTGAACCTGGTAGCTGTTGACGGCGTAATCCGGAGTATTGAGGTCGATGGACCAGATGGCGTTGGCAACATTGCGGCAACCGGATCCCGTTGCCGTGTACACCACCTTGTCGTTCATATTGAGCCCGAAGGAGCTTCCGCCCGGTGCGGGAAGAAATTTTACCGGCGGGGCGTAATCGAGGCCGGTGGCCATGATCTGTTCATGAATGTAACCATCACTGGTCACAACATACACTCCCCGCAGACCAAAATATCCGCCGCCGGCAGCAACGCCCACGCGACGCTCGGCGCGCGGCAGTGGTTCTTCGGGAGGTCGTGGCGGAGGGGGAGTTGCCCCTGGTTTAGCAGCGGCCGGCCGGTGCGCGCCGAAATGAATGACTGGCGGCGCCTCGGTGAGCACCTGAATGTTCCCGCACGCCCGGTGCGCGGATGAGGACACGAACTCCTTCTGCCAAACCAGCTCTCCCAGCTCCGAGTCCACGGCGTATAAGGTGTTTGCGTCGGCCAAGAGCGCCAAATCCTTGAATCCGCGGCCGGTAATCAAACCGGGATAGAGAAGCGGCTCGCTGAACGACGATGTTTTCGCGGGGTCTTTCCCCAGCTTGAGCTTCCAGAGAAACTTGAAGTCTTTGGCCACCGTCGCAGTGGTAATGTCGGTTTCGGCCTTTTGCCAATGGTTGTGTGCCGAGTCCTGATCGGCTACAGGCCAGAACCCGCGAGGGGGGCCCTGGGCACGCGCGGCCGCCGAAAATAAAAACGCGCCCGCAAGGCAAAGCGCCACCGGCTGTCGGGGAAGTCTCATAGTGTCGTTCACTCCAGACCAAAGCAGTAAATTGTGCCATCGAAGGTGCCAAATATCACGCGTCCCCCGGCGACGGCGATGCCGGCCTGGTGCAGAAATGAACCGATCTGATCTCCACTGGAATACAGCTCCTTGCCGGTGACTGCATCGAGCGCATACAGCTTGGCCGGGATCGAATGCTTAATTCGCTCTTCGAAGCTGTAGAGTCCGCCATCCTCGTCATTCGCCTGAGCGGTAAATTCGCCCGCCGCGAGCACAAAGACGACGCCATTCGCAACCACGGGAGGTTCGGCGGTCATCATGTCGCGCGAGACCCAGGCGGGAGTGAGCTGCGTTTTTCCACCTGTGTCGGTCACTTTGAAGGCGATCACGCCTCCATTGGGAGTTGGACCGTAGCTGAGGGGAAAGTCCACGGCGACCGGACCACCTATCGGGGCCAGCACCCAGCGCGTGCCATCCTTACCTTCCCAACTGGCAAAACTACCCCAGGTGCCTTCGGTCTGGAAATTGACATTCTTATTGGAAACCAGCGGGCTACGGTAGAGGGGAGTCTCGTGGTCTGGTCCGCCAAGCGACTTGCTATCCATCAGAAAATAGCGGCCTTCTTTCCCGGAGCCGACCAGAAGATCACGCCCTTTGTAGGGGAATACGACCGGGGTGGTGTTCATATCCAGGTCGCGCTTGGTGAGCCAGGCGTGGTTGCTCGGGGTGTAGTAGTCCTTGAGGGTCAAATGATCGTCAGCGGAAGTGTAAGCCTGCACGGTGGTCGATAGCTCTCCCGCTGCGACGTCGTAAACCCCATCTCCGGTTTCGAAATAGATGGTGCCATCGCTGCCGATTGCGGGGCCGGCGGTGCCGAAGATTCCTCCCTGACCGGGAGTGGAAGAGAAGGCCTTTTTTGTGGTCAGATCGACGGCGTACAACTCATTGAGAACCCCGTGACAGCGTTGCCCGGTCACGGTGTAGACCACATTATTCAGCAGGTTCAGGCCGTAGGCTTTGCCATAGATTGCCGGTATCATTTGGATGGCCAGTTCTTTTTCCTCGCCGTTGGCCAGATCCATGGTGTGCAGGTAGCCGTCACTGGTGAGGACATAGAGAAACCGCTGCGCTGCTCCTGCCGGCGTAACCACTGGGGTTGCGGTCAAGGCATTGTTGCAAATGAACCCGGCGCCCTGCCCGGGCTCGAGCGGCTTGTCGGACGACCATTTCAAATCCTTTTGCCATACCAGCGAGCCGCTATCAACGTCGATGGCGAAGACAGCGTTGGAGCTGCCGCCAAAGATTGCCAGCGTTTTGACGCCGCCGGCGGTGTGCACGCCGGCAACGATCACCGGCTCGCGAAAGGATTGCATGCCCATCGGCTGGTTATTAGTTTTCAGCTTCCATAACAGCCGGATGTTCTTCGCGGTGTCGACGGTTAATTTGGTTTCATTTCTTTGCCATCCGTCGCGTTGCTGATCGAAGCTGCCGGTTGGCCACTCCGCAGCCTCTGTTGACTGGCCCAGGGCGGCATGTAGCGCGGAAGCGCTAACGCTAAAGAACAGCACAAAAGAAAGCAGCTTCACGCTGGAAACACTATCAATAAGGAAACGCGAAGTCAAAACACCGTGGTCTTACGGTCATTTATCATGACCTTGTGCACTTCCATTGGAGGAAGCATGTCCACAGCCGCTAATCAGCCGGCAGACGTCGTCTCCCCCGCTGCGGGCGCCGAGGTTCAGGTTCGCGCCGCGACGATTCCCTGGTACATCTGGGTTGGCGTTGTGGCCATCACCTCGTCTTCGATCGGGGGCGCCTGGGATGTCTCCTGGCATCGGTCCATTGGACGGGATACGTTCTGGACGCCCGCGCACATGGCCATCTACGCCTGCGGTGTGCTGGCGGGCATCATCTGCGCCTGGTTGATCGGAAAATGCTCGTTCGGCCACGACCCCGAGCTCTCGGCTGCGTCGGTGAGTGTTTTTGGACTCCGCGCTCCGCTGGGTATCTTTCTCGCCGCCTGGGGATGCGTTGCCGTTCTCACCTCGGCTCCGTTCGACAACTGGTGGCATAACGCTTATGGCCTCGACGTCAAGATCGTCAGCCCGCCCCATGCCTTGCTGATTCTTGGTTTGCGCGGTGTTTCGATCGGGGTCATGTTCCTCATCCTCGCCGCCATGAACCGCGCTGTCGAAAGCGACCAGACCACGTTCAAGCACCTGCAGCTACTTTTTCTTTACGTTGGCGGCCTGGCGATCGTCGGCCAAATGTTCTTTGTGCAGGAATATACCTGGGACGTCAAGCTGCACCAGGCGGCGGCGTACATTGCATTGGGAATCGCTCTGCCTGTGGTCTTCGCCACCATTTCGCAGGCGTCACGGTCGCGGTGGGCGGCTACTTCCACGGCCGCCGTATACACGCTGTTCCTTATTGCCGAAATACTTATTTTGCCGCTGTTCCCGGCCCAACCGAAGCTCGGACCGGTCTACAACCCGGTCACGCACATGATTCCGGCGAAGTTTCCGATCCTTATCCTGGTCCCGGCTCTGGCTCTTGATCTGCTTTGGCACCGGTTGAAGAATTGGAAACCGTGGCAGATTGCCCTGGTCTCGGGTATCGTCTTCATTGCCGTGCTTACGGTAGTCGAATGGAACTTTGCCAGGTTCCTGCTCTCTGACGCGAGCAAGAACCGTTTTTTCGGCACCATTTATTTCGATTACAATTCGCGCCCAACCGGCGCCGACCGCTTGCGGCAGTGGTTCTTGCCCGACCAAGGGGCGGCTCTCTATACCGGGCTTTTGCGCGCGGCTGTTTACGCCTCGATCTCGACCTGGATCGGCCTCCGATTCGGCCGCTGGATGCGCGGTGTGCAGAGATGAAGGGGCTTCGATGGCGAACGCTGTTCGCGTTTCTTGTCTCCCTGATGATGGCTCATCCTGCTTACGCCCACATCGGCAGCAAGGATGTCTATGAGGAGGTGAACGTTGGACAGTACAAGCTGTTCGTCACCATCCGCACACCCAATGTAATTCCGGGCGTAGCTACGATTGAGGTCAAGAGTTCGGGCGCGACGGTTAACTCCATACGCATCACGCCGACCCCGCTGACTGGCGAAGCATCCAAACACCCACCCAGCTCTGACGCGATGCAACCTTCCGCAGCCGACCCCGCCTTCTTTACCGGGTCACTCTGGTTGATGGCTTCTGGTTCGTGGCAGGTCCACTTCGATATTGACGGCGCCGCGGGCAAGGCAAGCACGAGTGTGCCGGTCTCCGCTATGCCTCTTTCTATCCTGCCCATGCAGCGCTCCATGGGCATCATGCTCACCTTGCTGGGCATACTGCTGATTATCGGAATCGCGGGCATCGCTGCTGCTGCAGTGGGCCAGTCGCGCCTCGATCCGGGTTTGGCTGCCGGCCCAACCGCACACCGCCGGGCACTGATTGCCGGGGGTATCACGCTGGCCATCACTCTGCTGCTGGTGTACGGGGGCTACAAATGGTGGGACCTCGAAGCCACGTCTTACGCTGCGGACATCTACCATCCGCTTAGCCTCAGCCCAACGCTCTCCGGCAACGTTCTTGATCTCAAGATCGGACGGCACGATACGGATGCAATGCACACGTCGAGGGCGCGCTCCAATGACGACCTGCTGCCCGATCACGGCCACGTGATGCACCTGTACGCAATTCGAGAGCCGGGCATGGACGCCGCCTTTCACTTGCATCCCGCGCCGGCCGGCGCCGGGCATTTGCGGATGACTCTGCCCACCATGCCTGCGGGCACGTATCGGCTCTACGGGGACATTGTGCACGCCAACGGCTTCCCTGAAACCCTTACCGCCGACCTGGTCGTTCCAGCGAACCTGCCCCCTACTCCGCTCGCACCCGAAGACGCCTCGGCCGCACCGCCCCCGTTGTCTCAGGATTAGCTTGGGACTGACGTACAAGCTTCCAGATGGTTACACGATGACTTGGGACCGGCCCCAGGATCTGAGTGCCAACACTGCTTATGCGTTTCGATTCCGTCTGGCTGATGCCGCCGGCCAGCCTGCGCGCGATGTGCGTCCCTACCTGGGAATGGCGGGACACGCCGCATTCGTGAAAACCGACGGGACTGTCTTTGCCCACACGCATCCTGAGGGTTCTGCGTCGATGCAAGCCATGATGCTTGCCAATGGGAGTTCCGGAGAGATCGGCTCAATGGCTGGCATGGATATGACAGGGTCAACGGAAAATATCTCACCCACGGTTGAGTTTCCCTATGGGTTTCCCTCGGCTGGACGTTATCGCATTTTCATCCAAATGAAGCATGGGAGCACGGTCGAGACAGGGGTATTCGATGCAGATGTTCACTGAGTCGGAAGTGAAGAATATTGTGGTCGACCGCGTCGTTCAGGCCCGGAGGGCCGTCCGCTAGACGTCAGCCCAGCCCGGAAGGGCTGGGTGTCAGTCCGATCACCGTCTGAGCGCCGTGGGCGCGACACACGCCCTCAATCCAAGACATATTTGAAATGGTAGAGTGCCGCGCCTCCGGCGCTCGAAATCCTCATGATTGTGACCCCAGCCCTACCGGGCTGGGCTGACGTTTGGCGGTCCGCCCTCCGGGCCTTGAGGATGCGTTATCCCGTAGGCTGCTGAGAATTGGGATAGATTCGCTGGCCCGCGCCGGAGATGGTTCGGCATCCCTCCCGCGCGGCAACGAGCGTATCTTATGCCCGGCTGCAATTTGCTAGCCTGGATTTCTCAGTGCCCGGTCTGCGACAAAGCCCGGGTGCCCCATATCTGCCCGGTTTTGGCAGATGTGGGATTCCACAAACCTCAACCCCTGACTGTGCAGGGCGTAGATGGCCATGGACAAGATCTGTTGCTGGTAGCGAGTGATCGGTGGACAGCCGTTGAATCCCACATCTGCCAAAACCGGGCAGATATGGGGCACCCGTCACTCGTTACGTATAGAGATCTCACTACTGGCAGCGATTACTTTATTTGTTTACCCAGGGATCTGTGAGAAATGCGCGCTAGCGCAGCGCTAGCGCTTCATGGCGATTTCCGCACCATAGAGCGCCAGCAACGGATGATGAATGACAGCGCGGAACTCGTAGGTTCCTTTGGCGGAGAGGCCGTCGATATGGGCGGTGAAAGGGCCGGGCTTGGAGACGGTTTGTGGCGGCGTCGCCGTCCAGGTTGCGGAACGTGAGTTGACATCTTCACCGAGAATTGGACGGTATTCAAAGCCGACCTGGAGCGTTGCGCTGTCGCCCATATCAAGCACCTCGCCTTGCAGCGTTTCCTGACGCCCGGCTGGTTCGGCGACGGACCCGGTGGTCAGCACGTGCGGTGGAGTGAACGCCGGCTCGGCGTCGGTAATCTTGAGTACGGCCGGATTTGGCCAGTGAAAATTGTCCTGCAGGCGTTGTGTCTGCATCACGCGCACATGGAGGCCATCCTTTTCGTGGCGCCAGCTGGATTTGGGCGTGATTTCAGGGTGGTACTCGACCACCTGGTCGTTCTGGCCGAGCACACTCACTTGCGTCTTGCTCGTTGCGCGGACCGAATGAAGCGTGAATTCCTTCCAGGTTGCGCGCGGCCAGGGTGTGTCAGATTCGACGATCGCGTAGAGGGCGTGGCCGTCTTTCTTTTTGGTAAACCAGATGTCGCCCTCATTGGTGATGACCCACGGTCGCACGGCATAAATCGCGTCAGAGTTTACGAACATCCAGAGGGCGATTTCGCGCAGGCGCTCTTCTTCTTCGATCGGCAGCTCGCCATTCGGCTTAGGCCCCACGTTGAGCAGGAAGTTGCCGCCCTTGGCGCGCGTCTGGATCAGCAGGCGGATCAACTCACCTCCTGATTTGTAGTGCTCATTCTGCGGCTGGTATTGCCACGCTGTTCCCATGGTCATGCAGGTTTCCCACGCGCCCGGCAGCGGCATTCCGGGAACCGTGAGCTCGGGTGTCTTGATGGCTCCCCTGGTGACGATGATGTCCGGGTCCAATTTCCATGCGAGATCGCGCAGGCCGACTGCTTCCCCGTCGAGAAAAAGCGCATCTACTTTGCCGTAGTGAGTCAGCAATTCGCGGATCTGTGTCTGGTCGTATTCCATCAGGCCGGGATTGTTGCGTGGCTGGACGCCGGGAACGGAGCGCTCGATGGTCTTGCCGTTCTGGTGCAGCCACCAGAAATCGTCGGGGGAATAATAGACGCCGGCGGCAATGCCCTGGGAACGGAAGGCGTCGAAGATTTCTTTGGTGATGTCGCGATGAAAGGGCGTATTCATGATGCCGAAGGGCGTGGTGGTGGTGTCGAACATGGCAAAGCCGGAATGGTGCTTGGTGGTGAACATGACGTAGCGGATGCCAGCCAAATGGGCCAACCGAGCCCAATCCAATGGACGGAATTCCTGCGGGTCAAAGGTTTTGGGTAGCTCGCCAAAGAAGCGGTCAGTGTATTCCGGGGATGCACCGACCAGTGAATGGCTGATGACCACGCCAAGCTGACTGTCCACGCTCCAATGGATGAAGAGGCCAAAACCCTGATCGCGGAACCACTCCAGCCTCTCCGGCTTATTCAGCGAGCCCAATTCCGGATCGTCCTCGGCAGCGGAGCATGTCGAAGTGAACAAAAGGCCAGCCAGGAAGAAGAACACCAGCAGAGGCAGCGTACGGATAAGTAATCGCGTTCTGGACATGGGAAGCCGATCCATTCCAACGTAGATTGAGGATCCTCGTGTAAGGCGAAAACACCACCATATATGAAACTACTCTCTGTCCTCAAAGAGCATCAGATCCTCTGCTTGGGTTGACATTCTACCCAAATGAGCTAATACTTGGGTCGAATGGCTACCCAAGAGAATGGCGACGACCGTATTGCCTTGTTGCAAGGCACCCTGGACATGCTGATCCTGAAGACGCTGGTGTTGGGACCATGCCACGGCCAGGGAGTGGCGCGATTGATTCAACGTCAGTCGGAAGAGGTCTTTCTTGTTGACCACGGCTCGCTCTACGTGGCTTTGCAGAGGCTGGAGGACAAGAAATGGATCCGCGCGAAGTGGGGAGTGAGCGAGAACAACCGCAAAGCGCGGTTCTATTCGCTGACGCCGAAGGGCCGCGAGCACCTGGTGGAGAAGACAGGTGAGTGGCGGCGGGTGGCGCGGGCGATGAGCTTGATTCTGGATTCCGGCGGTGAGCTGCAGAACGAGGAGGTATAGGCATGTTCAGGCGCAAGCGTAGTGCGGAGGATTTTGCAGAGGAAATCAAAACGCATCTTGAACTGGAAGCCGACGAACTGCGGAGCGAGGGCTTGAGCGAAGACGAGGCGCGGCGCAGGGCGAGGGGCAAATTCGGCAGCATCGGTGCGGCACAGGAGCGGTTCTACCTGAAAGGCCGGTGGGCGAGTCTGGACAAATTATTGCGCGATGTACGATTCGGATTGCGGTCGCTGCGTCAGAGTCCTGCGTTTGCGGCGACGGCGATCCTGACGCTTGGCCTGGGAATTGGTGCGAACACGGCAGTCTTCAGTGTAATGAACGCGGTATTGTTACGGTCACTGCCGGTGAGCGATCCGGATCGCCTGGTCTACCTGAGGACTTCGGAGCCGCCTCATGGAACCGCCACCATTGATTCCAACGAAACGTTTTCGTACGCGGTTTACGATGCGCTGCGACAGCAAAAGCGGGGGCTCTTACCGGTGATCGCCTACGTGCCGCTGTCGAACAGCAAGGTCGCAGTCCGCTACAGAGCGGACCCGGAAGAGGCAGAAGGCGATATGGTAAGCGGCACTTTCTTCTCCGGCCTGGGGGTGAAGCTGCTGCGCGGCCGTGGCTTCAGCGAACAGGACGAGACGAACCATGCGGCCTTTGCGGTCATCAGCTACAACTACTGGACGCGGCGGTTTGGGCGCGACCCGGACGTGATGGGAAAGGTGTTGTATGTCGACGGTGTGGCGATCACGATCATCGGAGTGGCGGCGGAAGGGTTTGAAGGTGTCGAGGGAGGGAGATCCACCGATTTCTGGATTCCGTTGCAGAGCCGGCCGGAACTGAATGCGTGGGGCAATCCTCTGGAGGATGGGAAGAACTACATTGAAAACCAGACATGGTGGTGCCTGCGTCTCATTGGACGTCTCGCTCCCGGCACAACCAGAACGGTGGCGCTGGCGCAGTTGCAGCCCATTTATCAGCGAGCGGCTTATGTGGGGCTGGGTACGCCGACGGCGGGAGAGAGGCCGCCGATTCTGAGCCTGGCCGATGCCAAAAATCTTCCCGGATATAACGAGCAATACGGCAATCCGCTGCGC
Source organism: uncultured Acidobacteriaceae bacterium (assembly GCA_963717225.1). GTDB lineage: Bacteria > Acidobacteriota > Terriglobia > Terriglobales > Acidobacteriaceae > PALSA-350. The sequence continues at coordinate 15,433 of CAVQWB010000055.1, forward strand.
ATCTTAATGGCGATGGTCGGACTGGTGTTACTGATAGCGCTGACCAATGTGGTGATGCTGCTGATGGCGCGAAACGGTGCGCGGCAGCGGGAGTTTTCGGTGCGGCAGGCCTTGGGTGCGGGTCGCGGCGAGTTGCTGCGCCAGTTGCTTGCGGAGAGTTTGATTCTGGTGACGGCAGGCGGCGTCCTGGCCTGGGGCTTTGCAGAGATGGCGACACGGCTGCTGGGCAGATGGGCGCAGATCGAGTCCAGCCTGGCCCCGGACAAGACGGTACTGCTTTTCACCCTGGGCGTGCTGGTGATGGCCGCGGTGTTGTTTGGACTGGCGCCATTGCGCGTGGCGCTTGCCGGCGGCGCCGCGCTGGCGCTGAAGACGTCCGCGGCCACATCGAATACCGATGCAGGCAAATCGCATGCGGGCAGACTGATCGTGGCTCTCCAGATGGCGATGTGTGTGGTGCTGCTGGTGGGTGGAGGATTGCTGATTCGCACTCTGCGCAATTTGGAAAACACTCCCCTGGGGATGCGAATCGACGGCCTCGTAGTCTTCGGGGTGAAACCGAACATCCAGTCGATTCCCGAGGGGGTTGCGTTCTATGTAAACCTGATGAACAGGCTGCGCTCTCTGCCTGGCGTAGAGTCGGTGACGATCATGGAAGACCGCCTTGGCTCGCGGTCGTCCGACAACAGCGACATGATGGTAGACGGGAAGTTGCCGGATGTGGCGAACGGATCGTCGAGAACGGTGCGCAGCAACGTGGCCGGGCCAGACTTCTTTCGGACGCTCGGCGTTCCGGTGCTGGCGGGCCGCGACTTTGCCGATTCTGATACCGCGACCTCGCCCCACGCCGGCATCATTAACGAGCAGTTTGCAGAACGCTTCTTCCCTAACCAGAACCCGCTGGGGCACACCATTGGGCCCGACAATGGGATCTACCAGATGACGGTCGTCGGCGTGGTGAAGGATCACAAATATCGCAGCATCGATGAAGAGCCCATTCCCATGGCCTGGTATATGTACGCGCAAATTCCGATGACCGGGGCGATGCACGTAGAAATGCGGGTTCGCGGTGAGCCGCTGGCGATTCTGCCCTCGGCGCGCAAGGCATTGCAGCAGATAAATCCGAATCTACCGCTGATACGCCCGATGACCCAACGGGCGCAATACGATGAGACCATTTCAGGGCAGGTGTTGTTTGCGCGGCTTGCCGGGTTCTTCGGTCTTCTTGCGGTGGTCCTGGTAGCGACGGGGCTCTATGGAACTTTGGCATATCGGGTGAACATGCGAACGGCGGAGATTGGCGTGCGCATGGCGGTGGGAGCGCGGCGCGGACAGGTAGTGTGGATGATTCTGAAAGGTAGTTTGCTGCTCACGATGGCAGGAGTGGTGATGGGTATTCCGCCCGCAATGCTGGTGGGCCGGGCGTTGACATCGTCTCTGTATGGCGTGAAGCCACTGGATGCGATGAGCTATCTGTTCGCAGTGGTGGGAGTAGCTTTGGTTGCGTTCGCAGCAAGCGCGGTGCCTGCCAGGCGCGCAGCAAGCGTCGACCCGATGAGAGCGCTACGCACAGAATAGAAACTCAGACCTTGCAGCACGTGTGGAATCTCTGTCAAACAGGGCGCTGCCCAGCCGCTTAAATCCGCTGAAGTTTCCACTTGCCTCGGCGAAACAACAGCATGCTGGCCATCGCGACCGCGGCCTGGGCAATGACGATAGAGACGTACACCCCGGTGGAATGAAGCCCCAGGTGGAGAGCGAGCCACCAGGCCAGGGGAATCTCGAGTACCCAGAAGCCGAAGAAGTTGACGATGGTCGGCGTGACTGTGTCGCCCGCGCCATTGAAACTCTGTAGCATGACCATGCCATACGCGTAGGCGATGTTGCCATAACTCAGGATGCGCAGGGCTGAGGCCGCCAGCGGGACGACCGCCGGATCGTGAGTAAAGAGACGCACCAGCGGCGTAGCGGTAAAGATGAAGACCACGCCGATGAGTCCCAGAACGAGCATGTTATAGAGTCCCGTGCGCCACACTGCTTGCTCGGCGCGTTGAGGATGCCCCGCGCCCAGGTTCTGACCGACGAGCGTAGCCGCAGCATTGCTGAGTCCCCACGAAGGAAGAATGACAAAAATGACGATACGGATGGCGATGGTATAGCCAGCCAGAGCGGCCGACCCAAAAAAGCTGACAATGCGGACAAGCCCGATCCACGAGGTGTTGGCGATCGTAAACTGGAGGATACCAGTTAGAGAAACACGGATCAGGCGCCACATCACGCGCGGATTGAGCCGCAACAGGCGGGGTGGAATGCGGAGCCGCTCGGTTCCCTTCATGAGGCGGTAGAACTGGTAGAGCACGCCAATGCTGCGGCCGCTAAACGTGGCCAACGCGGCACCCGTTACACCCAAACGCGGAAACGGGCCGAGGCCGAAAATGAGGCACGGGTCAAGGATCAGGTTGAGGATGTTGGATACCCAGAGAAGACGCATGGCGATGGCCGCATCGCCGGCGCCGCGGAAGATGGCGTTGTTGAGAAAGAGCATGACGATGGCGCCGCATCCGCCAAGCGCAATGCGGGCGTACCCCGTGCCGGTGGCGACAATTTCTGGCGACGCGCCCATGAGCCGAAGAAGCTGGGGCGCGAAGACGAACGATGGAACTCCAATCGCCAGAGAGACGAGCAGGCCGAGAAAGATGGCTTGAGCGCCGGCAACCGCGGCATCCTGAGGGTCCTTTTCACCAATGCGGCGAGCGACCATGGCTGTGGTGGACATGGAAAGGCCGATACCGATCGAAAAGACCAGAGACAACAGCGACTCGGTGAGACCGACGGTTGCGACCGCGTTTGCCCCGAGACGGCCTACCCAGAGAACGTCCACAACGGCAAAAAGAGATTCGAGCACCATCTCCAGAACCATGGGAATGGCCAGCAGCAGGATGGCGCGATTCAGGTTCCCGGCAGTGTAGTCCTGGTGCGATCCGCGGAGGGCTTCGCGGATTGATGACCATAAACCGGGCTGCGGCACAGTGCCATCGAGGGCCTCCATGGACATGCAGACTTGCCTTTCACCGCAGGGGTGTGTGGAACAGCGTCGCGCAGAAGCAGCGCTGACTAATAGTTTGACAGGAAGTTTCTCTGATCGCTACCATGCCTCTTCGCGCATGTGCATTTATCTTCCAGGCCGTCGCCGATTCCTCAGGCTTGCTCTGGCTGGTTCCTGCTTACCATTTCTCCCTCACCCGATTTTGGCAAACACCATCGCGTTCGATCGAACGGCGTGGTATCGCAATGCCAAGTTCGGGATGTTTATCCACTGGGGCCCGTATTCGCAGGCGAGCGTGGAAGCCTCATGGCCGATCATGGTTCCGAAGCCGGGTGGGATTACCGAGGCTGCCTATCGGGCGCTGCCGCAAACCTTCAATCCGGTGAAGTTTGATCCGCAGGCGTTTGTCGATCTCGCGCGATCTGCGGGACAAGAGTACATGGTGTTTACCACTAAACACCACGACGGTTTTTGCATGTTCGATTCCGCGTATACAGATTACAAAATCACTCATACTCCGTACGGCAAAGACATAGTCGCCCAGCTCGCAAAAGCGTGCAGTGATGATGGCATGCCTCTCGGCTTTTATTATTCGCCGCCAGACATGCACCATCCCGATTTCCGGGACACAACCAAACTGGCCAAAGAAAACTGGAATGGGGAGCCCGAGCGGCCGGAGTGGCCAGGCTATCTCCAGTACATGCAATTGCAACTATCTGAGTTACTGACCCGGTACGGCCCAGTCGCAATTATATGGTTTGACGGCCTGCACAATCAGAGGAAATATGACGGTGCGCGGGTGATCGAAATGATCCGCACCTTGCAACCAGCCACGCTGGTCAATGACCGTATCGGCGTGGATGCCGATTACGAAACTCCGGAACAGTTTATCCCTACTGCGATTCCCACCAAGGGTGTGGTGCTCACGGGTGTTGACCCGAAGGTATCCGCGAAGCTGAAGAACACCGTTCCGCGCCCGGAAGATTTCCGCTTGTGGGAAACCTGCATGACCATCAACAATACCTGGGCCTATAACAAGAATGATCACGATTACAAATCTGAACAGACGCTGATCAGGGCCCTGGTTGAAGTGGCCAGCCGTGGTGGAAACTTCCTGTTGAACGTGGGACCTCAGCCTGATGGCCAAATCCAGCCGGAGTTCCAGCAGCGGCTGCGGGCTATCGGGGCTTGGCTTACGCTGAACGGCGACTCGATATACGGAACGACCTACGGACCGGTGCAGGGAGTTGCGGGTTTGCGGACCACGGCCAAGGGCAAGTCCGTCTATCTACATCTATTCGACTGGTCGCCTCCAACCTGCGAGATCACCGGCATCGATGCAAGGGTTATGTCGGCCCACCTGCCGGCGAATGGAAGGATGTTGACGTTTCGACAGACCGAGGGCAAGCTGCAGATCGATATTCCGCAGCAAGCGCCCGACGCTAACGTCAGCGTCATCGCGATCAAGACCTACTAGTGTCATCACACCCGGGGCGTGCCAGGGTGGAGTTTTGCTGCCAGGGAGATTTATGGGTTCACACCAGCCGTTTGATCTAGTGGCCGCTGCACGCCAGTCTCTGACGGAACACGGATTCGAGCCGGATTATCCACCACCGGTACAGCAGGAGCTGGCGGCACTGCAGACGCATCCGCCGAAAATCGATCCTGCTGCTGAGGATCTGCAGCATCTGCTTTGGTCTTCGATCGACAACGATACTTCCCGGGATCTGGACCAGATTGAATACGCGGAGACTCTTCCGAATGGAAGAACCCGAATACTGATCGGCATTGCCGACGTCGACGCATATGTTGCCAAGGGCTCGGCCATGGATCAGTACGCGGCCGAGGAGACTGTCACTCTCTACACCGGCGTGAAGAATTTTCCCATGATTCCCGAAGTACTTTCCACGGGGCTCACCTCACTGCTTGAGCTACAAGCTCGCAGCTGCATGGTGACGGAGTTTGTGCTGGATGCCAATGTCTGCGAGAGCGAGAGCTGCATTTCTTCGAGCCGCATCTATCCGGCCCTGGTGCGAAACCAGGCTCAGCTTGCTTACAACAGCCTGGGAGCCTGGCTGGACAGCAAGGCGGAGGCTCCGGCAAAGGTCGCCGCTTCAGTCGGGCTGCGGGCGCAGTTGAAGCTGCAAAACGATATCGCGCAGCGGCTTCGCGCGGAACGATACCGACGCGGCGCCCTCAATATCGAAACAGATGAAGGACAAGCTGTTGTACAGGAAGACGGAATCAAGCTGCAGGGCCAAGGCAAGAATTCCGCGACCGGGTTGATTGAAGATCTCATGATCGCGGCAAATGGGGTCGTGGCGCGAACGCTGCGGGAGAAAAAGATTGCTTCCATCCGGAGAATCGTGAGGACTCCGAAACGTTGGGACAGGATCGTGGAACTTGCGGAACGCCTGGGAACGAAGTTACCAGCCGTTCCCGATTCGAAGGCGTTGAATGATTTTCTCAGTGAGCGTAAGGAACAGGATCCGGATCGTTTTCCCGACCTATCACTGACGGTAGTGAAGTTGATGGGGCCGGGAGAATACGTGGTGGAACGGCCCGGCGACCCGCCCCTGGGACACTTCGGCCTGGCAGTGGAAGACTACACCCATTCGACCGCTCCGAACCGCCGTTACGCGGACCTGGTAACGCAACGATTATTGAAAGCGATGGTCGCGGGCAGGCCGTCTCCGTATTCCGAGGATGAACTGTCTGCGATCGCCACGAACTGCACCGTTAAAGCGGCGGGGGAGCGCAAGGTGGAGCGGGAGATGCAGAAGCGGATCGCGGCTGTCGCGCTTGCCAATCGGATCGGTGAGAAGTTCCGCGCAATTGTGACCGGGCTGAACAAACACGGAACATTTGTGCGCACCATGGCGCCGCACGTGGATGGGATGCTGGTGCAAGGTCAGCGCGGCCTCGACGTTGGCGACAGCCTGAATGTGAAGCTGGTGCGCACGGATCCCAGCAGTGGCTTTATCGACTTTGCGCGCGTTTAAATCCGGCGTGACTTGATGAGGGGGAAGATTGAGAGACAAATTCCTGATACGGCCGGTTCGGACGAAGGATTTTGCGAAATGGAAACCGCTTTGGGACGGTTACAACGCGTTTTACGGCCGCAAAGAGGAGACAGCGTTACCACAGCCGATTACAACGATGACCTGGTCGCGTTTTTTCGATGAATATGAGCCGATGCACGCCCTGGTTGCGGAGCAAGGGGATCAATTGCTTGGCCTGGCGCATTTCCTGTTTCATCGCAGCACCATCTCGCTTGGGCCAGTCTGCTATCTGCAGGACCTGTTCACGGCTGAAGCAGCCAGAGGAAAAGGAATAGGGCGCGCGCTCATAAAAGAGGTTTATCGATTCGCGGCAGATGCCGGCTCCAGCCGAGTGTATTGGAACACGCACAAGACAAACGCGACCGCGATCAAGCTGTATGACAAGGTAGCAGAGGAGTCAGGGTTTCTGGTGTATCGAAAGACATTGTGATCTTAGGATTATTTTTTGTATCAAGTTTTAGCGGACTACCGATCACTCCGCCCGTAACGCCTCTGTCGGGTCCACGGAAGCCGCCCTCCTTGCCGGGAGGAGTGCGGCGACGAGAACGATGAAAAGCGTGATGGCGGTTGCGGAAAGGATGCTGACGGGATCCAGAGCGTCAAGTTGGTAAAGTTGAGCGCGCAACATGCGCGAGATTGCCAGGCACAAGGGCAACCCCAAGGCGAAACCACCTAAGGCCATCCATAGACTTTCGCGCAAAACCATGCGCAGAACCGACGCACGGTTAGCTCCCATGGCCATACGTATGCCAATCTCTCCTCTGCGCCGCTGCACGCGATAGGCGAGAGTTCCATACAGTCCGGTGGCTACCAGGAAAGCGGCTAATAAGCCAAAGGCCACCGCCAGGCGCGAAAACAGACGAGGCGTGAGGTAGGATTCTTCGAACTGGGCGGCCTGGGTCATGGGTTTTTGAAGCGGCATGTTGGGATCCAGCTCGCGCATGGCGCGCTGCATTTCAGGCAGTAGGGCTAATGGTGAACCTGTTGCTCGCACCTCGACGGTGATTTGTCCAGTCATGCCGCGCTGGGCGAGTGCATAGTAGACCATGGGCGCGGCCCCCTCGGCCACGCGCGCGTATTTACTATCCTTGACCACGCCTATGATTTCAGAGCCCGGATGGTTATCGATCCGGTGTCCCAATGCACCATGCTTCAGAAAGCGCCGGGCAAACTCTTCATTGATCACCACAACCGAGGGACCTTCCGCTGTATCCGCCTCGGTAAAGCCGCGACCTTGCAGCACGGGGACGCCTGTGGTTTGGAAGAATCCGGCACCCACGTCGTTGTAGTGAATTTCCGCACGCGAGCCGGACGATTCACGGGGCTCAACTCCGTCGAGAGTAATGCCTTCTGTGCTATTCCAACCGATGCCAGGGCGCCCGCGCACCAGCGATGCGGCCTGGACGCCCGGGAGCGCGCGGATGCGGTCGAGCAAGCGGCGATAAAAGAGGACTGCCTGCGCATCGCTGGAGACGCCCTGCGGATTCACGTCGAACACGAGGAGATTCTGCGCTTGCATCCCGAGGTCCTGGCGTTCGTAGTTCAAGAGGCTACGCACAGTGAGCGACGAGGCGGCCAGCAGCGCGAGGCACATAGCGATTTGCAGCGCCATGGCTGCGTTGCCTCCCCTGACCCTGCTGCGGCTTTGGCTCATGTTCTGGTTGCTGCGCTTAAGTTCCTGTTCGATGGGGATGCGCATTGTTCCGCGCAAGGGAACAATGGCGAAGGCGAGAGCCGACAGCGAGGCGACGGCGAGGGTAAAGAACAACACGTGCCAGTCGGGCGCGAGGCCGGCATCGATCCTCGCCCAAACAGCTAATGCCCGCGTTGCGCCCAAAGCGAGCCCCCAGCCCAACAGCGCGCCTGCGCATGCGAGCAATCCACTTTCCGTAAGTAGCTGCCGCAAGAGGCGAGATGGGCGCGCGCCCAAAGCCATGCGCACGGCAAACTCGCGCTGGCGGACCGTGTTCCTGGCGACGACCAGCAGCGCCACGTTGGTGCATGCGATGAGAAGCACCAGTCCAACCAAGGCCATCATGATCTCTAATGGCGTTTGGTAATGATCGGCAGCGCCGGCAATTCCACGCAGAGGCTCAAAGCCCAAGTGGGCAGGCCAACGCTTGGGATCCAGCGTGCCGATGCCCTCGCTTGCCGCCTGCCAGAAAGTGGGTTGTAAGATACTTTGCGCCTGCTCGGGCGAGATGCCGGGATGTAGCCGAGCCAGCATCGGTACGTTCCACCATCTTGAGGAGCCAAACCGCGAAACATCTGTCACTCGCTCCCCCCAGGCATTGAGTTCCGGGCGGGTTTGCAGGGGAATCCAAAAATCCATGGCTCCGCTGTGGCTGACTCCAAAGAACGAGGATGCAGTGACGCCAACGACGGTGAAGGGGACACCCTTGATATATAACGTCTTGCCGATCGCGCCCCGGTCGCGTGCGAACGCTTGCTGCCAGAAACGATAGCTAATCACGGTTACCGGGCTATGCTCGCTCTCCTCCGCTTCGGTCAAACCTCTGCCCAGCGCCATAGGAACTCCTAAGCCGGAGAAGTAGTTTCCGCTGACTTCCTCCCCGGCCCTCTCCGCGACCGTCTCGCCCAGGCGAACCGGAACCTTGCCGTAGCTAAGGGGAATGTGCGCGATCAAATCGGCTAACACATTTGTCTTTTGCCGGAGTGCCTGGAACACCGGATATGAGAAGGAAGTATTTCCGTAGCCTGTGCCTGCGGTGTTCGGGGGCTGGGTGCCGCCGTTGACGAGCAGAACTGTATATAACTGCTGCGGGTCGCGGACGGGAAGCAATTTCAGCAAGGTGGCGTTCAATGCGCTAAAGATTGCGGTGTTCGCGCCGATGCCGAAGGCCAGGGTCAAGATGGCGGTCGCCGCAAATCCGGGAGAACGACGCAGTTGGCGAAGGGCGATGCGGAGATCCTGAGCAATCTCGGTCATTTCAGATTCCTCCAGTGAGCACAAGAGTGTCGTTTCACACAATATCAACATAAGACTCCTGAGGATTACCGATCGCTCAAAGTCCTCAAGGCGTCAACTAAATCCATGAGCCTTCACGCTACACTGGGTTAAAGGGCTTCAGTAAAACCCATTGAAACTATCTACATTGAATCTATCTGGGCTACCGCGACTACGCCTTCGATTGCTGCTTCCCTCAGTCGCCTTGATTGTCGCGGCAACGATGATTCCGACCGGGCTTCGACATCCATCGCTCGCTTTCGTCGAAGCTCAATTTAGCCCCTCCGACGTCATTAACAATCTCATCCTCTACATGCCGCTGGGGATCGCCTTGGGGGGT
>CAVQWB010000056.1:0-221395 GCA_963717225.1 uncultured Acidobacteriaceae bacterium
CTCAGATCAACCCCACGGTTGGGGATTTCCTGGGGAATACACAAAAAATTATTGAGTTTGCGCGTGAGGCCTCGGCGGCCCAGGCAGACATCGTCTTGTTCCCGGAGTTGGCGGTTTGCGGCTACCCTCCCGCCGATTTTCTGGACAAACCTTCGTTTGTGGCACGAGCCGCGGAGGCGGTTGCTGAGATTGCCGCCACCGCGACCACCGGCCGTCCGCTGACGGTCATCTGCGGTTACGTCACCGCCGCTCCTCCCGGATCGGGTAAACAGGTGATGAATTCGGCTGCGCTGATGCGCAACGGCCGGGTGGAGTTCGTCCAGTCCAAACGGCTTTTGCCCTTCTACGACGTCTTCGACGAGCAGCGCTACTTTGCTCACGCTGAGAGCCAGAAGCTATACTCCCTGGCAGATCAACGCCTCGCCCTCACCATCTGCGAAGATGCCTGGAACGATAAGTTGTTCTGGCCCCGCCGCTTGTATTCCGTCGACCCGGTGGAGGAGTTGATGCGCACCGGCGGTTCGCTCATCCTCAACATCTCGGCCTCCCCGTACTACCGCGGTAAGCGAGAGTTGCGCCACCGCATGTTGGCAGCGATCGCCACCCGGCACCGGGTTCCTGTGGTCATGGTTAACCAGGTGGGGGGCAACGATAGCCTGGTGTTCGACGGAGCCAGCTTTGCCATGGGGCCCGATGGCTCGATCATCGCCCAGGCGCGCTCCTTTGCGGAGGACATGGTCTATTTCGACAGCACGGCGTTGACCGGCGATCGCCGCCCAGTCGATCCGAATGAAGACGCGGCCGTCTATCAGGCGCTGGTCCTGGGCACACGGGACTACGTCCGCAAATGCGGCTTCTCCAAGGCATTGGTGGCCCTGAGCGGAGGCGTCGATTCGGCCCTGGTGGCGGCCATCGCCGTGGACGCCCTGGGCAAAGAGAATGTGACGACCATCGGCATGCCCAGCCAGTATTCTTCCGCCGGTTCTATCGAAGATGCGCGCACGCTGGCGGGCAACCTTGGCATTTGCTATACCACCATTGCCATTCACGACCTCTTTGATCAGTACACCAAAGCCCTTGCTCCCCTCTTCATAGGCCGGGAGCCGGACATCACCGAGGAAAACATCCAGTCCCGCATACGCGGAAATCTGCTGATGGCACTTTCGAACAAGTTCAACGCCCTGGTGCTCACCACCGGCAACAAGTCGGAGATGTCGGTCGGCTATTGCACGCTCTACGGCGATATGGTCGGCGCGCTGGCGGTGATCGGCGACGTGGTCAAAACGGAGGTCTACCAACTTTGTCGCTACCTGAATCGGGAGCATCCGGTAATTCCCCTGGCCATCCTGGAAAAGCCGCCCTCCGCGGAGCTTCGTCCGGGCCAGAAGGACACGGACTCCTTACCACCCTACGAAGTGCTCGATCCGATTCTGCAAGCCTACGTCGAGCGCTACGAAACGCCCGAACAGATCGCTGCGGAATACCATTTTGACCTGGCGACCGTCAGTCAGGTAGTCAAGTTGGTCGAGCGCAGCGAATACAAACGGCAGCAGGCGGCGCCGGTGCTCAAGGTCACCAGCAAGTCTTTTGGTATGGGGCGCCGTTTTCCCATCGCCGTTAAAGTTCAGGTATAAGCAAGATGAGAGAGGAATTGAATGCAGCTTCGTACAACCCTATGTCTTTTTGTTCTGGCGGTCACCAGCGCAGCGTTGCTTCCGGCTGCGACCGCCCAGAACCCAGTCCCACAGGCTCCCGCTGCCCCACCGGCAGCGCCTGCTCCTTCGGGAGGTGTGGTAACTGTGCCGTCTGGGGCGCCCGCTCCCACGACTCCCTTTCCCCCGGTCGACCCCGCAAATTTTACTGCCACTTCGCCCACCAAGCAGACGGTGGAAGACTTTCTCACCGCGTTTTGGGGATATGATTCCACCCGCAAGTGGCAGATCCAGGCAATTCTGCCCACGCCTGCGCCGGGCGTGAGTCGAGTCCTGGTTTTGGTGAAGTCAACCAATCCAGGGCCCAAGGATCAGACCGCACAGCTTTCTTTCTTCACCCTGCCGGACGGGAAATTTCTGGTCGCTGATTCACTCCTCCCCTTCGGTTCAAAACCGTTCCAGGACTATCGCGAGATTCTGCAATCGGGAGCCGCTGGGCCGTCCAAGGGCGGGGCGTCGAAAGCGATGGAGTTCGTGGAGTTCTCCGACTTTGAATGTCCTCACTGCAAGGACGCACAATCGACTGTTGACAAGTTGCTGGCGGACTACCCCAGTGCTCACTTCGTTTACCAGGATTTCCCCCTGACCCAGATTCACACCGAATCCATGAAGGCATCGACTCACGGATATTGTGTCGCCAAAGCCGGCGGCAACGATGCGTTCTTCAAGTTCTCCGATGCGCTCTTTGAAGCGCAGGCGGGACTTACACCGGCCACTTCGGACCAGACTCTCAAGGATGTGGAGACCAAAGCCGGCCAGGATCCGGCTAAGATCGCTGCTTGTGCGGGGACGCCAGCGGCCAAGGAGGCCATCGAGGCTTCGCGCGCCCTGGGCGACAAGGTTGGCGTGAACCAAACGCCCACCTTGTTTGTGAATGGGCGTGCCCTGCCATTAACTGGAATTCCCTATGAGATGCTGCAGAAGATCATCGAGTTCCAGGCGAAACTGGACGGCGTACCCCTGCCCCCAGCGCCGCCGGCTCCGGCTCCCAAACCAGCTCCTTCGCTGCGTTAGCAGAATGCCCGTCTGCCGGCGAACCCGAGTCACCGGGTTCGTTGGCGAGAATGGAGATCTTCTTTCGACACAATAAACGTGACAGATAGATTGGCGACCGAGACCGTATCGTCCGCAATGCCACGAGCGGAATACTCACGGCGCGTGGGGGAGCTGTCAGCGCGTCGCTCCAGCCTCCAGTCCCGTGAGAGACTTGCCGGCTATTCACAACTTGCCCTGGCCGCGTTCGGTTTGATCTGGATCCTGTTCCGGCTACGCCACTTCACGGCCGCCGACCTGCTGCTTCTCATTCCTGTCACAGCGTTCATCGTGCTTGACGTGGTGCATCGGCGGTTTATTCGGCGAGTCACCGTCTGCTCGCGTGGCGTCCGATTTTATGAACAAGGGCTGGCGCGGCTGGATGGACATTGGGCCGGAGGGGGAGTCACCGGCGAGCGCTTCCTCGAACCATCGCATCCTTACGCGCGCGACCTCGATCTGTTCGGACGAGCCTCTCTGTTTGAACTGCTGTGCACAGCACGAACCGGCGCGGGGGAGGAAACCCTGGCTCGATGGCTACTGGCCCCGGCGGCACCAAATGAGATCCGCGTCCGCCAGGCAGCGGCTGTCGAGCTAAGCAGCCGGCTCGGGTTTCGAGAAAATCTCGCAACCTTGGGAGAAGAGGTGAGCCTGGGGCTACGGCCGGCACAACTGATTGCGTGGGGAGAAGCGAAACCGATTTTCCCATCCGGAATGGTCCGTATCGGAGTACCAGCGCTCGCGTATCTGTGGGCTCTTAGCTTGCAGGCATGGCAGTTTTGGGGTGCATGGGAGTTGCTGGTACTGACCATGACCCTGGTCAACTTGGGGGTTTACCTTCGCCTTCACGCTCGCCTCGGCGAGGCGGCGCACGCGGCCGAGGAAGCCGGGCACGACCTGAATCTCCTCTCCCAGGTATTAGCCGCATTTGAGCGCGAGCCTTTCACCAGTCCCAGGCTGCTGCAGCTGCAGGGTAAGCTCAAGCAATCCGGGGACCTCGCCTCGCAGGCTATCGCCAAGCTCAATCGCCGGGTGGAATATCTCCAATCGGCGCACAATCTTTTCGTTCGCATTTTCGATCCCGTGATCTTTTATCGGCTTCAATTTGTCCTTGCAACCGAGAGATGGCGCCGGCGTTACGGACGATCTCTCCGGATGTGGATCGAGACTGTGGGCGAACTGGAAGCCCTGGCTGCTCTTGGAGGCTACACCTATGAGCATCCGGCGGATGTCTTTCCTGAATTCGTTGACCACGCGCCGTGCTTTGAAGCCAACGGGCTGGCCCATCCGCTCATCCCGCGCGAGCGGGCCATAGCCAACGATCTCCAGTTGAACCACGATCTTCAGCTCATGATCGTGAGCGGTCCAAACATGGCTGGGAAGAGTACCTTCCTCCGGGGCATCGGTGTCAACGCGGTCCTGGCGCAGAGTGGCGCGCCGGTGCGTGCCGTCAGTCTGCAGCTTTCCCCGTTGGCAGTGACCGCCTCCATCTGCGTTCTGGACTCGCTCGAAGGCGGCATCTCGCGTTTCTACGCCGAGATTAATCGGCTGAAGCAGATCATGGATCTGACCAGCGGGCCGCGATCCGTGCTTTTTCTGCTGGACGAGTTGCTCTCGGGAACAAACTCGCATGATCGCCTGATTGGAACTCGCTCGTTCGTCACCAAACTGGTGGAGCGGGGCGCTGTGGGATTGGTCAGCACGCACGATCTGGCTCTTACCGCGATTCCAAAGGAGCTTGGACCGCAGGCCATCAATTGCCACTTCGAAGACCATCTGGAAGAAGGGAAGTTGCGCTTCGATTACAAGCTCTATCCAGGCGTCGTCCAGACCAGTAATGCGCTATCGCTCATGCGCTCCATTGGGCTTGAGGTCTGATGGGCGACTCAACGCGTCGAGGCTTGCTCTTCAGGGGCTTGCTCATCAGGCAGGTCTTTCACCAGGCCTTCGCTGGTAATTCGAGCGTTCCAGATGAGGTGGATCCGCCGGTCGCCAATGGCCCGGACGGATAGCCTGACTTCGGCGAACCCTGCGTTGCACAAATAGTCCTGAACTTCGGGTGTGGTGAAGTAATCCTCGACCACAGAGCTGATGCGCTGGGAGTAAGACCCCTGGTCGGGCCATACTCCTGGAAACTCCAGGGAGAGGATATTTACGTGGTCACCCACAAGGTCTACTCGGACCTTTTGCGAACCGAAGGCGGCGGCCATCTGATCGGCTTTCTTAAGCCTTGCCTGCACTGCCGTCGCGCGCTGGTCCCTGGGCCGGAGAAGGATGTAGGAATAACAGTTCTGGCTGGGCGGGAACTGGGCGATCTGTTCAGGGGTACGCCGGATCTCGGAACGATCTTCCTGGGTTGAGGCCGCGTGTGTAATTGGCAACGAGAGCTGCTCTTGCTGGCATGAAGTCAACAGGAACAGCAACGGGGTGAGGACCAGTAGTCTGCCTGCCATATTGCCTCTGAGACATAATTTCTCAGGTTCTTCGGGGGTCTATAGAATGCACCTTTTCTGGTACGGAGTTCAAGCCGGGCTTTCGCCGGATTTGTAAGCCTAGCGGTTGCTGTTTGATGGGGTAAACAAATGATCTAAAGGGCGAGATTTTTCAAATGTGGTGATCAAATGTGGTGATCCAGGGGGATGAGGGGGCCGGTCAAGTCATTGTGCCGCCGCCGCAGGATGTGCGGGGTCACGAGAATGGCCAGATTGCTTACGTCGAATTCCTTGGTGGTGCTGCTGAGCGCCGAGAAGCCGGGAAGCTCGGTGAGGCCCGGAGTGCCGCTCACCGCATTCGATTCCTGCCGGCTAAGATCACCCACGACCAAGGCACTGGCTCCGCTGCGAAGATGAATGTCAGCGGTATAGTTGCGGTTGGTGAGCACTGGCAACCCATTGAGACTCGAGCCCTGAAGCGCCTCAATTTTGAGGTCGAGCTTGAGCACGACGTCATCGTTGCGCTCGATCCGCGGAGTGACTTTCAAGGTCAATCCGAGATCCTGGTACTGCACCTGGGGGATGGGCTGAGCGGAGGAGAGGCTGTTGGCGCTAATCCCCAACCCACTCAGAACGCTGGAAAGACCGGCGCTGGTAATTCCCGGAATACTCACAGACGACGAGGCGATGCTCGAATAACTGGAGGTGATGATCGGATAGCGCGTACCGCTTTTGATAGTTCCTTCTGCGTTGTCGTCGAGGCGGAGCTGGACCTGGTCGAGCGAGCGCGTATCTGCTGCATTCAGGCTCAGGTTGCCGGTAATACCACCGGTGGCCAAGCCGGTTAAGGTGAGGCCGTTGCCGAAGGTCGCAAATGGCTGGCTCAAAACCGAACTGGTTACCTCACCCGAAGCAATCAGGATAGCGGCGATGGCCGCGTAGTCCCCGGCACTTGCCAGGCCACTGGAAATGATTTGCTGCACCAGGCTTGAGTTTCCCGAGATCACGCTGTTCAATTCGCTGGGCACGTTGAAGACAGTGGTAGTTTGCGGCAACTGCACACCGACCAGGCGCGTACGGGTGTTCTCCACCTGGTAAATCTTTACGTCGAGCAGTACCTCGCTCTTTCCATCCAATAAATCGGCCAGAGTCTTATTAAGCGCCTTGAGACTGCTGGCGGGCGCGCGCACCGTCAGAGTACCCATCTCCGGCTGCACGGTTGCCTGTTGTATGCCCAGGACATTCTTGGCCAGGTTGCTCATGTCACTGAACTCAGCCGGTGAGAGGCCGGGCAGGCGAAGAGTTTCGAGCGAGAGCCGGTCGTACTTGGTGTGGTTTTCCTTCGTGTCCTTGGCCACCAGGACACGGACGGGATCGAGCGGCACCATAAAGGAATCGGTGACCAGGTTTAAGAGGTGCGCGGCCTGGGCATAGTCCACGTCATCGACATCGAAGCGGATGGTTTTGGTCGCGAGCGAGCCATCGTCCACCATGCGGAGCCCGTAGGCTTCGATCACCCGTCGCAGCACCTCTTGCTCGGTGCTGCGGAAGTGAAAACTTTGTTTGCCTGGCTTGGGGGTCAGTTCGATGGCCGGGGCGAAGGTGGCGGTAACGGCATCGGGAGGCAGTCCGGCGAGATTGGCCAGATCATCGATGTGCTGGGCCACCTCCTGGTTCTTGGGGTCCAGGGCCAATGCTTCCGCGAGTTTGGCGCGGGCTTGCTCGGGATGGCCGGTGAGCCTCGCTTTATCCGCATCCTGTACGAGTTTCGTGACGCTGTGCTGGCGTGCGATTTGCCAGTCAGTCGCGTACTCGGGATGCGAGGGATCCAGTTTTGCCGCCTTGGCGAAAGCCTTCTCCGCCCCGTCCACGTCTCCTTTTTCCGTGGCGCGCACGCCTTGCGCATAGGCCCTTTCCGCCGCTCGCGTTTGCCGCGGCGAGGGTTCGGAGCTGGGCGCAGTTGCCGCCGGCGTAGGTTGCTGCGCAAACCCCGGGAGGGACGCAAGAGCGCAGCAAGCGATCAGCAAGCGGACTAAACGCATGAATTTATCCTAGGGGCGTGCCCGGAAGCGGACAAGTTACCAGGGGTGGGTGGCCGTTCCCAGGAGCACCTGCAGAGTACTGGTGCAGACTTCCGGCTGATGCTGCAATAAGGCTTCGTAGGGATAGACTCCGGTAGCGACGGCGATGGTCGGGAGCTCATTGGCCCTGGCCGCGGAAATATCCGAGGGAGTGTCGCCGACCACGCATACTTTGACCTGGTCGCCGGCGAGTTGCCGCGCTCCGGCGAGTGCATGGGCGATCATGTCGGAGCGGAGAGCATGATGGTCGCTGAAGCCGCCAAAACTGAACCACTCCCGCAGCCCGGCGAGCTCGATTTTCAACCATCCGATTTGTTCCAGGTTCCCGGTGGCCACGCCCAGGAGCTTGCCTCTGCTCTTGAGGTAGGCCAACGTAGACAGGACGCCGGGCATCACGGTTACGCTCATGCCTTGCCTTCGTTCCAGCACCCGCTTCCGCATGCGATCCAGAATTTCTCCCAGGCGCGGCTGCCAGACCTCGTCCGCGATGGCTGCGTAGCGAAATGCGTCACGCAGGATTCCGGTATCGGTGCTTCCGTGCACCGGCACACCGGCGATCGAGAGCGGATACCCCATCACCGCTTCCACGCTCCAGGAGAAGGCGTCGGTGTGGACGCCACCATGGGCGTGGAGGAGAGTTCCGTCAATGTCGAAGAGGTAGGCATCGCAGTCGTCCCAGCGAAATCCATCGCGCAGGGTTACGAGGCCCTCAGCCGGCGCCGTTTGCAGCCGGCGGGCGTCCTCCGTCACTAGGTGCGTACCGTCTGTTTGGGCTCAAAGACGGGTCGCTCGGCGCGTGGCGGACGCTTAAGTCCATTGCGAATTTGTTCCGGATCGAGTTTCAGTTCCGCGATGGTGCGGCGGAGCGTGTTGCGGTGCATGCTCAGCTCCCGTGCTGCTTTGCACTGGTTTCCCCTGTGATGCGACAACACTTCCAGGATGAAGCGCCGTTTAAACTCACGCACTGCCTCGTCGTAGTGAATGCCACCGGCGTGCATTTGCGTCACAAGACTATCCAGCTCACGTTTCACGAAAACCTCTTTCTTTTTCCTACCCGCTCGATAGCCGGGTTTGTGTTAGCGCCGTGCCGAAATGAATTTCCGAACTAGGTTTCAACCAATTCGGTTGAGCCATGCGGAGCGTTTGTAAGCCCTGACGAATTTCTTCCCCGAGAGCAAACGGTACAACCTGTGAGCCGCCATGGGCAGCTGTCAAAAAGACCGGAGCCAGCCGGGAGTTACTCAACCAGTCCTGCCGGGGCAAAAATGCCACGATGCCCATCAGGACCAGGGTGACTACGATACAACCCTCGACCAGCCCAAAGACTGCACCCAGCAGTCGATCTACAATACCCAACCCGACTCCGCGAAACAAGCCGCGCAGCAAACGGCCTGCAATACTCGCGACCAACATCACCAGCAGCGCGATCAGCAGGAACGCGATCAAGTTCGCGACCGGGTGGTTGTGAATCACGAACAGAATCCAGGGCGCTAGTGCGCCGTAATTTGCCGCGGCGATAAAGAGCCCAAGGATAACACCGGCCAGGGAGAAGACTTCGACAAAAAACCCCTTTACAAATGCAGAAACTACAGTAACCACCAACACGATTACTATCAGCAGGTCGGCCAGGTTCATGCGTAGGATTCCTAAATCGCGGGGCCGGTCAGCAAATGTAAAGCCTGCTCATACTTTTCCTGCGTCTGGCGGACCACATTGTCTGGAAGCTCCGGAGCGGGCGGCTGCTTATTCCAACCCACGGCTTCCAGATAGTCGCGCACAAATTGCTTGTCAAATGATGGTTGCGGAGCTCCGGGGTGGTAGCCGGCGCTGGGCCAGAAGCGAGACGAGTCTGGCGTCAGTACTTCGTCGGCGAGCACGATGCCTTTTCCCGTCATTCCAAATTCAAACTTGGTGTCGGCAAGGATCAGACCCCGCTGGAGGGCATGATCCGCCGCCTTGGCGTAGATCGCGAGGCTCAGGCTGCGTAGTTCTTCTGCATGGCTGCCACCGAGGCGCGCCACCATCTGGTCGAAAGAAATATTTTCGTCGTGGTCGCCGCTCATGCTTTTCGTTGCGGGAGTAAAAATCGGTTCCGGCAGCCGCTCCGATTCGCGCAAACCCCGCGGAAGAGCGATGCCGCAAATTTCTCCGGTCCGCGAGTAGTCCTTCCAGCCAGAGCCGGAAAGATATCCCCGCACCACACACTCGGCGGGGAACATGCGGGCGTGATTCACCAGCATGGACCGGCCGCGCAACTCATCTGCGTAAGCTCTTAACTGTGCGGGATATTTTTCCACCTCTGCGGTTACCAGGTGGTTGGGAACAATCTCGCTGAGGTAGTCGAACCAGAAGAGAGAAATTTGCGTCAGTACGCGGCCCTTACCAGGAATACCGGTCGCCAGTACATGATCGAAAGCCGAGATTCGATCGGTGGCGACCAGAAGCAGAAGATCGTCCACTGCATAGAGATCGCGCACCTTGCCCCGCAAATATAGTTGCAGGTCTTCGAACTCGGTTGCGATGAGCGTCGGCAAGGGCTCCGCCTCGGGAGAGAAATGACTTTCCGATTGTCCGAGGTGGCGACCGCTTTGTCAACGCAGGAAAACTACAGACTGTCTTCGAGGCCGGATGTGGTTTCTTATGTTGGGCAACCGAGTGTCAAAAGCGGATGCCGTCATGCCATCGCCAGCCGACGCTCCTGCACCCGCTCCCGAGTGCGATGATGGCTCGCATCCTCTCCGCCCAGACGCACGGAGACCAGTTTGGATACGCCTGGCTCCTGCATGGTGACTCCATAGATCAGGTCCGCCGCGGTCATCATGCGTTTTGAGTGGGTTACCAGCAGGAACTGAGTTTCGCTGCTCATGGTCTTGATCATCTCCGCCAGCCTGCCCACGTTGGTTTCGTCGAGCGGAGCATCCACTTCATCCAGCACGCAAAACGGGCTGGGAGTGTATTCGAAAATGCCCACCAGCAGAGCCAACGCCGTGAGCGCCTTCTCGCCGCCCGAAAGCAGCAGCACGTTTTGCAGCTTCTTGCCCGGGGGTGAGGCCACAATGTCGATGCCGCTTTCCGCGGTGTTCTCTTCGTCGGTCAAGCGCATGAAGCCCTGACCGCCTCCGAAGAGACTGGTGAACGTCTTGGAGAAATTCTGGTTGATACGGGCGAAGGCCTCGTCAAACTTTTGGCGGGTGATCTGATCGATCTCGCGGATGGTTGATTGAGTATTTTCAATCGCATCGATCAGGTCTTTACGCTGGGTTTCCAGGAAGCCGTGGCGATCTGCCGTCTCCTGGTACTCTTCCAGAGCCATCATGTTGACCGGCCCCATAGCTTCCAGCTTCTGCTTCAAGCCGCGACAAGCCTCGTCTTCTTCCGCGAGCGTTTCGCCTTCAAGGCGGGGCACATCCTGCTGCTGACGTAGTTCAGAGGCTTCGATTCCCAGGTCGCTTACGCAGGCCGCTTCCATGTACTCGAGTTCCACAGCCAGCTTGGCCGTCTGTGCGCTGCGGGTGCTGCGTGCCTCGCGGAAAGCATCCATCTCCGAGCGTAGAGCCTTGAGGTTTTGTTCCAGTTCCTTCAATTGCTCGCGCAGCAGCCTGGCCTCTTCGGTCGATTGCGCGGCTTCTTCCAGGGCGCTTCTGCGGACTTCGGCCAACTGCTCGCGCTCCACGGCCAGTTGCTCGTTTTCCCGGCTACGCTGTTGTTCTTCCGCGGTGGCGGAGGCCAGTTGCTGCTCCAGTTGATTGACCCTCCGTTCCAGGTCCCCGTACATGCGATCGATACGGGTGAAAGCCGCTTCCGCCCCGCGGCTGCGTTCTTCCAATCCCGCCAGCTGGGCAGAGATAGCGGCGGCCTGCTGTTGCGCCTCCTCGCGCTGACGGCGCAACTGCTCCATATTCTGCTGCAGTTCGTTGACCTTGATTTCCGCCGTCTCGTGGTCGGCTTCGAGGCGCGCGGTTTCTTCGCGCTTTTCTTCAATCAATGCCTCGCGCACGTTGCGCAGGTCTTTGTTGCGCTCGCTCTGCACCGTCCAGTCATCCAGGCGCCGCTCCAGCCTGGCCACTTCCGCGTCCATCTGACGGAGGGCGGCACTCTGGTTGGCGCTTTCCCGTTCTGCATTGCGCCGCTCTTCGCTGATCCTTTCCGATTGAGCCGCCAGCTCGCTTAACAGCCGGGCCAGCGAAGCAGCGGTCATTTCCGCACGGGCCAACTCGGCCTCGACCAGCTCAAGCCTTTTCTGGGTTTCGCGCAATTCGCCCTTCAAGGCGAGCGGACCCTCTGCCCTGGGCTTACCCCCAGTAACCGTCACATTGTGAAAGCACTCACCGGATGGGGCAAGGAAGAAGGCGTTGGGATTTTCCAGGGCCAGCGATTTGGCTGAGTCTGCATCGGGAGTCACGAAACCATCGCGTAGTTTGGGCAGGATCACTTCCAGTGAACGGCCGAAGCCATCGAGCACCCGGATGCAATCCTTCAGTCGCTTTACGCCGACACTATTGTGCTCCGCGTCGTGGGTATCTCCGGCGAAAGAGAACTTGGCCTGGGAGTCGTCGGGATGAACCAAAAACGTCGCCCGCCCATCGACGTCGCTCTTGAGCAGGCGCATGCCTTCATGTGCGGCATCCCAGCTTTTGACCACGATGTAGTTGAGCTCATCGCGCAGAAAAGCATCCACTACAGTTTCGTATTCGCCGCTCACTTCGAGAAAGTCCGCGAGCGTGCCTACTGGAGCCAGACCCCCTCCCAGGGAATTCGACTTCAGTAGCTTGCGCACAGTATCGGTGGAATAGCTATGCTCGCGGATGAGCGCCTGCAGCGAGTTGCGCCGCCCGGTGAGCGTGGCCATTTCGGCGCGGAACTTGTCAACTTCGAGTTTGGTGACGCTTTCTTCGCTACGCCGGGTCTCAGTCTCCGTTCGCAAGGTGGCAAGCTCGGATTCGAGACGCTGCAACTGCTCCGTAACTGACTCAAACTTGAGCGAAGCCTGGCCGCGTTCGGAACCGAGCGATGCGAGCTCGCCGCTGGCGGCGTTGATCTCCGTGGCCAGGCGGTCGGCATCCTGCTCCAGCGCCGACAAAGACTCTTCCGCATGTATGGTCTGGTTCCGCGCATGCCCAGCCTGGGTGAGCAATTGCATGGCGTAGCGACGCGCCGCCTCCAGTTGCTGCTCCACCCCGCCGACGGCTTCGACCGCGTCCCGCGCCTGCTCCTGGCGCAACCTTGATTCCTCACGAACGCCGGCAGCTTCGGCTGCAGCTGTCTCCAGAAAAGAGCGGTGAGACTCGCGTTCGACGATCAATCCCTGCCGGTGAAGCCGTGCCTGGTCCAGTTCCGCTGAGCCGGCGGCGGCGCGCGCCTTCAATTCTGCAATGCGTTCCTGGTTGGCTATCTCCCGCGTGGTGGCGCGCTCAAGGTCCACGGAGGCCTGGTTGGCTCGCGCATTGGCGTCTTTCGCACTCGAATCCAATTGATAGCCGCGCGACATGCCGGTCGAGTACTCACCCTCGAGCGCGCTCACATGCTCGGCGCCGTGCTCGATCTGCGTCCCCAGCTCGGCAATCTCTATCGTCAGTGCTGCCTGCTCGCTATCCATCTGAGTGATGCGGCTGGCCAGTACCACGCGCAGCCGGGCGCGCATTTCGTCGCGGAGTGCGGCATAGCGCTCCGCTTTTGCTGCCTGCCGCTTGAGGGAACCCATCTGCCGGGTAACTTCTTCGAAGATGTCGTCCACCCGCGCCAGATTCTGTTTGGCTTGTTCCAGGCGGAGTTCGGATAACCGCTTCCTGGTTTTAAAGCGAGTAATGCCTGCCGCCTCTTCGATAATTGCGCGCCGGTCATGAGGCTTGGAGCTAAGCAGCTGCCCGATGCGCTCCTGCTCGATGATGGCGTAGGATTCCGGACCGAGCCCGGTGCCCATGAAGATGTCCTGAATATCGCGCAAGCGGCAAAGTTTGCCATTGAGCAGATACTCGCTCTCGCCAGTCCGGAACAAGCGCCGGGTGACTACGATCTCGCCCTGCCGCGCCGCTGTCCGCTGGAATCGTCTGCGGCGAATTTTCAGCACCACCGGATTCCCGGCCGGCGCCTCTACAACTACGGGGGCCGGCTGGCCGCCTGCTACGACGGAACCTTCCACCAGGGAACCCTCGGAGCCTTCTACGACGGGATCTTCTATCAAGAAACCAGGCTGGACCTCGGCGATGCTCTCTTCTGTCTCAGCGGCCCACTCGGCTCGCATCTTCTCTTCATCCCAATCCGTCTTCTCCGGCTCGCGATTATCGGTCGCTTCGGCTGAATCGAGCAGCGGTCCCTCCGCGTAGGCCTCGGGATCAATAAGAGAAAGCGAAACTTCCGCCATGCCCAGGGATTTGCGTTCCCGGGTTCCGGCGAAAATGACGTCCTCCATTTTGGCGCCACGCAGGCTCTTGGCGGATTGTTCGCCTAGAACCCAACTTACCGCGTCGAGAATGTTTGACTTGCCGCAGCCATTAGGGCCCACGACCACCGCGATCCCCTGACCCGGGAGAGTCACCTCCGTGCGATCACAGAACGACTTGAACCCCAGCATCTGGATCTTCTTAAGCTTCAGCATGGACGTGTTCCTTTGGCCTTAAAAAAGACTCTAGCGATCGCTTTCACTGGAAGCAACATGGGGACCCCAACATGTTGTGGATAAACCGTACACAACCCTATCAATAGGCTGTTGCCGGTTTTGGAATGTCCTAAATGTCCTAATAGTCCCGTCGGCGGGGGCCGTCCGGTGCATCAGGAAGTGCAGATTATTCCTAAAGTGACACACTTTAGAGGCTAGACCTACCCCCCGAACGTTACAAGTAACGTTCGGGGCACGTGTTTCAGCGGGCGTTGCCTCGCCGCCGGCTAAGTACTTGAAAACAAGGTCCCAATTCGACCGTCCCCCGGGGATCGTGGCGGTGCACCATACCCAGGAAGAGTCATTACGGCTTGATGGTCGGCCGGAGTAGCACTTCGCTAACGAAAGAATTCGGAGCCTGGGTAACCAGCATTGCCACCACCCGGGCCACGTCGTCGGGCTGGATCATCCGGGAGCGGTCCTTGGTGGTTCCTGAGGATCCAAAATGGGTGTTGACCGACCCCGGGGCGATGACAGATACCCGCACATTATATTGCCGCAATTCTTCAGCGACCGAATAGGTCAAACCGTTCAGCCCCCATTTGGAAGCAGAATAGGCGGCGCCCTCGGGCAGGATATTTTTCCCGGCGAGCGAAGAAATGTTGATGATATGGCCAGATTTGGCCGCGATCATCATCGGGCCAAAGGATCGGATCATGAGGTACGGGGCGCGCAGATTGGTATGCATCATCTGGTCCCACTCTTCCACGGATAGATCGATGAGGGGTTTGCGCGGTACGCCTACGCCGGCATTGTTGACCAGAATGTCGCAGCGCCCGTGCTCCTCTTTCATCAGTTTCCCGAAAGCTGCAATGGCTTTCTCGTCGGTCAAGTCGCAGGGCAGCGCGAACGCTTTTCCGCCGTGCCGCTCGATCTCAGCTCTTACCTGAGCCAACTTGGCCTGGTCTCGGGCGGTGAGCACTATGGTGGCGCCCATGCGCCCGAGCCTAAGGGCAATGGCCTCGCCGATGCCGCGCGCCGCGCCTGTGACCACTGCTACCTGGTTGCTCAGTGGGCCTGCCGGATCAAGCTCACTTCGTTCTTGTATCATTGTCTAATCCTCAGCGTGACTCGATGCTTTTGTACGCTCCCCTTCGTTTACTTGTCAGAAGCGGCCACGGTTTCTATAATCCTTCCACAGCTCATCGGAAAGACTCTGGTTTTTCTCAATGAGGTCCAAACCATGGGCGAAGGATCAAAGCGTTTAGCTCGGACAAGAGTTTCCGGCTTGCATCACAATTAATTTAATTGAGAATGATGGTTAATCCCTGCTTTTCCCTGATTCCCGCATCTTCTAGGAGCGTTGCATGAAGAAGTCCGTCCTTGCTTCCTTGTTGGCCTTGGCCATCATCTCTCCGGGCAGCGTCTCTATGGTCTATGGCCAAGCCGCTCCGTCCGGTCAGATCACCATCAAAGATCCCCAGGAATACAACGACTACACCAACGCTGTGGGGCAATCCACGCCGACGGCAAAGGCGGCGGCGATCGAAACATTTTTAACCAAGTACCCGAACTCGATCGTCAAGAACGACCTGCTTGAACAGCTCATGGCCACGTATCAGTCGTCAGGCGACATGGCCAAGACCCTCAGCACCGCGGATCGATTGCTGGCGGTGGACCCGGGAAATATCCGCGCCTTATTCATTGAGGTTTACCTCGAAGAATCCCAGGCTGCTACCAAGTCGTCGCCGGCGGAATCTCAGCCCATTTACGATAAGGCAGCCGCCCAGGCCCAGACCGCTCTCAGCGCTCCCAAGCCGGCTAGCATGTCCGATGCCGATTATCAGAAGCTGAAAGCGGCTACCACGCCCATCTTCCAGGGTGCGATCGCTAAAGATGATGCAAGTAAGAAGGATTTCGCGGGAGCCATCGCATCCTTCACCAACGAGCTGAAAGCGTATACCACTCCTGACCAAACGCAGTCCGGTCCGGGGTTGAATGACACCTATCTCCTGGGACAGGCCTATGCGCAGCAGACCCCGCCAGACCTGAAGAATGCAGCATGGTTTTTCACCCGGGCAGCGCAGTTCGCTCCCCCACAAGCCAAGCCGCAGATTGAAAAGGCCGCTGAGTATTTCTACAACAAGTACCACGGAAGCATGGACGGCTACCCGGCGGTTCAGGAACTTGCCAAGGCTAACCTCTTTCCGCCGGCGGGCTACAACCCCACTCCAGCTCCGCCTCCCCCCTCACCGGCAGATCTTGCCGCGCAGACCGTTGCCTCTACTCCGGACCTCAAGACACTTAGCCTTTCCGACCAGGAATTTATCCTATTCAACGGTAAGCCTGAGGACTCGGGGAAGATGTGGGATGTGATGAAGGGTCACCGGGTCGAAGTGCCGGGTATGGTGATTTCGGCAACGCCGCAATCTGTTCAGCTTGCGGTTACAGAAGACAATAAGCAGAGCAAGAAGGCGGACTTCACGGTTAACATGAAGACCCCGCTGAAGAGCGTTCCCGCCATCGGCGCGACCGTCACCTACGACGCGACGTTCGATTCCTACGTACCTAATCCGCCGATGATTACCCTCAGCGACGGCGAACCACCGGCTAAGGCGCCCGCAGCCCGTCGCCGCGCACGTTGAAACAGGTCCAGGGGCAGCTCCGGATAACCGGGGCTGCCCTGGAGAAATAGCCGCACCGGATTCTCCACTCCGCTTTGCAACTCCTAAATCTCGATTCGTCCTGGCCGACGAACGGTTAAGGTCTGTGGTATCCCATATCTCGCAAAAAACGAGCGAGATATGGGGCACCCAGGGTCATCTGGCAAGGGGAATTCCTGGTTTAGGTTTTTTACACCCTATAGCTGATTGGAAAGATTTCGTTTCTTTCTTCTCAACAATCGACGGTATCAACCTAAGCTCAGTAGCAGAGAAGGGTGAGGAAACCGCGCGGATCTACATGGTAGAGTGAGGAGTCGATGCCGCCCTTCGCCCCCATGCTTCGGCCTCTGCTGTTCGTCGGTCTCGCCGTTGGTCTCGCCCTCCAGGGCCTCGCTTTCGCGCAAGCTCCGCAGGCACCCGCTCAGGATCTCTTTCCCGGGATCACGCCGCTTCCGATCACGAACACCCCACTCTCTTCTCCTCCCTCCGTGATTTCGCTTGAGCACCTCGACCAATCCCAGATGAGCAACGCGGATTATCAGGTTGTGTCCAACCTGAGCGCGGAACTATCCAAGCAAGCCGCGCTGGCGAATTTCGACATCAGCAGCCCTGCGTGGCACTTCCAGCAGATCGTGTGCCCGGCGTTCCCGGATTACGTCTTCCTGTCTTTCATCCACGGCCCGGATGACAGTGGCTCATCCCACTTTGCGGCTTTGCTGCCCCGCAACGATGCCCAGGTGCGCATCGTTTCCACCTACGCGCACGGGCTCTTGCCGTTTGAAGCCTCCTGGAATAGACCAGGCACCTTCGAGGTTTTCAACGGCATGCTTCGCCAGGAGCGTGGCACCACTCCCATCAGCCAGGCACCTAACTGGCTGCTCATTGCCGTTTGCTATGCCGAGCTCAGCGGATATCCAGTTCAAGTGCTCACGACCGTTCCACGCCCGGAGCCGACCCTGGACATGCTCCGCCTGGACGCGAACCGGCCGCAAATGGTGATCGCCGGCGACCAGAGCGCAGATGTGACCTTCAGTGACGTCTCCCGGCCCACCATCACGACCAACTGGACTCTGCATTTCGATCGGCATGGCCAAATCACCTCCGCCAGGCGGAGCCTGACGCGCCAGCCTACCGCCATTGCATTGAAGCCCTAAATGGAAAGGCGCATCACTACTCCCCCAACATCAGGCGTTGAATCGAAAACGCTCGCCCAGTGGCGCCGTCACACTCGATCAGTGCCGCGCACATCCTGGGATCGCCCTTCGCCGCTTCGAATTTTCCCGGCATCCCAGTCAGGAAGCGATTGATAATTTGCTCCTTTTCCACACCGATGACGCTGTCAAACGGCCCGCTCATTCCCACATCGGTCTGGTAGGCCGTGCCGCCGGGCAATACGCGCTCGTCGGCGGTGGGTACGTGCGTGTGCGTTCCGATTACCGCGGTAACCCTTCCGTCTAGGTACCAGCCAAAGCGCCACTTTCTCCGAGGTCGCTTCGGCGTGCAGGTCCACCAGGATCACTTTGGCTTTTATCTTTTGCAGCAGGGAGTCCGCCGCCCGGAAGGGATCCTCCAGGCTGGCCATGAAGGTGCGACCCTGCAAATCAATGACCGCGTAAGTCTGTCCCGAGGGCAGTTCACCCTCGTAAAGCCCATATCCCGGTGTGCCGGCAACGTAGTTAGCGGGCCGCAGCAGCCGCCGTGCACGACTGTGGCTGTCCGCAGGGACGGACTGCATATATTCGATAATCTCGCGTTTGTCCCAGACGTGGTTGCCGGTGGTGAGCACGTGCGCGCCCTGGTCGAACAACTCTTCGGCAATACCTGGAGTGACCCCAAACCCCCCCGCCGCGTTCTCGACGTTGACCACCACCAGGTCGACGCCCCGCTGCTCGATTACCTGGCGGAGGTGTTCGCCGACGATACGTCGACCGGCGTGGCCAAATACGTCACCGACAAAGAGAATGCGCAAAAAACCTCCATTTAAGGGTTATCGGCAAATGATCCTGCGACGGGTACGAAATATTCCTCGAAATGATCATGGTTACCTGTTAGTGTTTCTGCAACCTTGGAAGTGACTAACGTGCAGTCACAGGGTCATGCCGTTTTTCGCTCGTCTATGTTAGCGTTCGTGCATGGCCGTTAACTGCAGATTTGCTACCGGGGTTCATGTGCTGGTTCTGCTTGCTTCAGAACCAGACAGATTACAAACATCAACCGATATCGCACTCAAGCTGGATACCAACCCAGTCGTCGTCCGCCGGGTACTTGCCTCTCTTCAGCAAGCCAGGCTGATCGAAAGTCAGAAGGGGCCCACGGGTGGTTCAAGACTCTTGAAATCTCCCAAGGCTATCTCGCTGGCAGACGTTTACAAGGCGGTGGAGACTGGCTCGCTGTTCCATACTCCCAATGTCCGCGCTGCGGCGGCGTTGCGAGTAAACGCCGCGCTCGAAAAAATCTTCTCCGGCTCCATGATAGCGCTGCTGGATGAGTTTGAGAAAACGAGCCTGAGCCAGGTACTGAAGCGGGTCGGCAAACAGACAGCGAGAAAATAGAGCCGATCAGGTTCTGGTCGGCTGGCTATCTGGTTGCCCACTCTCCTCATCGTGAGGAGAGCCCGCTTTGGTTTCTCTAGCGCCCCCGTCGCCCGACTGGGAACGCAGGAGAGGGAAGAAGATCACGTCGCGGATCGACTTAGCCCCGGTCAACACCATGGTTAGCCGGTCGATGCCGATGCCTTCGCCAGCCGTCGGTGGCAGTCCGTAGGCCAGGGCGCGTACATAGTCTTCGTCCATCTCGTGGGCTTCCGCATCGCCCCGCTCCCGCTCCGTCAGCTGTTGCTCGAAACGCTTGCGCTGCTCTTCCGGATCATTCAATTCACTAAAAGCATTCCCCAATTCAAAGCCACCGATATAGAACTCAAACCGCTCCACCCAGTCCGGCTCGTCGGGCTTGTTTTTGGAAAGGGGGGAGACCGCAACGGGAAAGTCGTAGATGATCGTTGGCTGAATCAGATGGTCCTCGGCGACCGCCTCGAAGATGCCGGCGATGGTCTTTCCCGCAGGTTGTCCAGGCTTGAAATCGAGAGAGATTCTGGCATCTCGCACTCTTTGCGCCATCTGTTCCACGGCGCGATCGTTTTGAAAATCGTCAAGCTCTGGTTTGGTGCCCGCGGCTTCCGGCCAAAACTCGAGAATGGCCTCGCGCATGGAGAAGCGCCGCCACTTGGACAGGTCGATTTCCTGGCCGCCGAAGTTGGTCACCGTGGAACCGTTCACCTCCAGTGCCACCTGCTCGACGAGCTCCTGGGTCAGCTGCATCAGGTCGTGATAATTGGCGTAGGCCTGGTAGAACTCGAGCATGGTGAACTCGGGATTGTGCTGGGTTGAAACACCTTCATTACGAAAATTGCGATTGATCTCGTAAACCCGATCCAGACCGCCCACCACCAGCCGCTTGAGATAGAGCTCAGGCGCGATCCGGAGGTAGAGGGAAAGATCCAGCGCATTATGGTGGGTGCGAAAGGGCCTGGCAGCAGCTCCCCCGGCGATCGGCTGCATCATGGGGGTCTCTACCTCGATGTATCCGCGCTGATCGAAGAAAGATCGAATTGCCTTGAGCACCTTTGCCCGTTTGACGAACACCGCGCGCACATCGGTGTTCATGAACAGATCGACATAGCGCTGCCGGTAGCGAAGTTCTACGTCGGCCAGCCCATGAAATTTCTCCGGCAATGCCAGCATGGCCTTGGCCAGGAAAGTGATTTTTTCGACATGTACCGTGAGTTCACCGGTGCGGGTGCGGAAGACGTAACCGGTAACGCCGATGTGGTCCCCCAGGTCGAGCAGCTTGTAGAGCTGAAAGCCCTCTTCTCCCACCGCATCCAGGCGAACGTAGATTTGTAACCGTTCACCGCCCTGCTGCAGCTGGGCAAAACCGGCCTTACCTTGAGCGCGATTGGCCATGATGCGCCCGGCGACCGTGACCATGGTCCGCTGTGCGTTCAACACTTCAGGCGGGATCTCCCCGAATTGTTGGCGCACATCAGACAGGGTGTGCGAAGCGACAAACTGGTTGGGGTATGTTTGCTGGCCAAGCGCGGCAATCTGGCGCAGCTTGTCCTGGCGGAGTGCAAAGAGATTGCACTCGAATTCCGACTCAAACAATGGGTGCCTCTCCCGCGTAGTTCCTACTGACAGTATACGTGGGTAGTCATGGTGTATAACTGCCGAGGACAAGCACAGAGATGGTTGCCATGGGTAATTCCGATCCGCCAGATAGCCAGTCACCACAGGCCAAGTCTTCGTCGAAGGACGGGGCAATTCAGTCTCTGGTGCGGGTGGAAAGTCTGCTTCAGCTGGGTCTTTTGTTGCCTGCTTGTGTGGTGATTGGGTGGGCCATTGGTCTGGCCCTGGATCACTGGTTGAATCGGCACTGGATCAACATTGTGGGCTTGATCGCCGGCGTGATTGCGGGCTTTGTGCAGACGGTTCGGGTGGCGATGGCGCACAACAAGGAATGAATGAAGGAATGAATGGAATTCACAGATCAGGACCTGCGAGTGGTGTTGAACCGGGCGCTGCGCAGCGTGGTGATCGCCATGGTGGTCGGGATTCCCATTATTTGGGTCGCCTGGGGATGGAAGTCCATGGTGATGTTCCTGGTGGGGGGTGCGATCGCGGCCACAGGAATCCTGGAGTGGCGCCAGCTCATGGCTGCGGTACTGGTGCGTCTGGACGTGGCCAGTATGGAGCCGGACGGTACGCGCTCCAGCAAACCTCGGCCGATGGGGCCGGTTTTGTTCTGGTTTTTTATCCGCCTGATAGCCGCCGCCGGCGTGCTTTATGTTAGCCTGAGGAGTTTGGACGGCAAGGTAGCGGCCCTGTTACTGGGCATAGCG
This sequence comes from uncultured Acidobacteriaceae bacterium, assembly GCA_963717225.1. GTDB lineage: Bacteria > Acidobacteriota > Terriglobia > Terriglobales > Acidobacteriaceae > PALSA-350. Next base: position 21,413 of record CAVQWB010000056.1, read on the forward strand.
CTGGCGCTCGTCGCCCTCGTTATTGAGGCAATTCGACTATTTCGCGGCTGGACCGCTTGAGGCCCGATCTTCCGGTATGCACGAACAAAATCCCATCACTGCTGCGTTCAACAAGTACTTTGGGAATCTGGCGACACAGCTTTTGCATGCTGTGCACGTCCAGCCCTACAATCCGCGGGCTCCCATCACCGAGACGTTTGCCATGGAGATCCTGGTGCTCGGCCTGCTGCTGGTATTTTTCCTGGTGGTGCGTTTTTCGCTAAACGTCGAAAATCCCGGGCCAATTCAGCAGGTCGCCGAGATGATCCACGGTTTTGTTTCCGATCAGGCCGATTCCATCATCGGGCACGGCTCCCAGCGCTACGTCATGTTCACGACTTCTGTGCTGCTGTTCATCCTGGCATCGAACCTTCTGGGCATGGTGCCGGGACTGCTCGCGCCCACCTCGATCGCGACTGTACCGCTTGGGGTCGCACTGTTGTGCTGGTTTTATTACCACTACCATGGGCTGCGGGAGCAGGGTCCCGTCGGCTACTTTAAACATTTTCTCGGACCGGTCTGGTGGATCGCTCCCCTCATACTACCGATTGAGATCATCTCTCATTTAGCCCGCATCCTCTCCCTCACCGTTCGTCTGTTCGCCAACATGTTTGCCGGGGAAATGGTGACACTGGTTTTCTTCTCCCTGATTCCGATCGGCATTCCGCTGGTTTTCATGACATTGCATCTGGGGGTGGCGATTATCCAGGCCTACATTTTTATGCTGCTGACCATGATTTATGTTTCTGAGGCAGTAGCGCACGACCATTAGAGTTTTCGATCCGGAGCGCCGCTTCCACTCCGGTTTGATCGCCGCAAGCGTGAGGGGGCCAGCACGGTGAGCCTCAACCACCCACTGGCGGCAAATTCCTACGGAAGCAAGGAGAAAGAATGCGCAAACTGCAATATCTATTCATGACGCTGTCCGTCCTGTTCCTGGCGGCTCCAGCCTTCGCCCAATCCGCGGGTGGGGAATCGATGGGGGCAGGGCTCACCTCCATCGCAGCCGGCCTGGGCATGGGCCTTGCCGCCGGTCTTTGCGGTCTCGGTCAGGGCCGGGCAACGGCTTCGGCAACCGAGGCTGTGGCTCGCAATCCTGGAGCACGAGCCGGCATCCTGCTTCTGCTCGTCCTCGGCCTGGCGTTTATGGAGTCACTCTCCCTGTTCACCTTCGTGATCGTTTTCCTCAAGGTTAAGTAGAACAGTTGGGCCTTAAATAGAAGAGATCAGGGATAGTTCCTGATCTCTTCTGCGTTTTACGCTCTGGCTGACATGGCGCCTCGCCTCACGTTCTCTGCAGTTTCGAAGCAGTTCGGCAAATACACCGCGCTTCATCCGTTGACATTGAGCCTGGAGCCAGGGGAAATCCTCGGTTTTCTGGGCCCGAATGGGGCGGGGAAGACCACGGCTATCCACCTCGCGCTCGGCTTTCTTCGTCCCTCCTCCGGAAGCGGATCGTTGCTGGGCAAGTCCTTTGGGGACGCGGAGGCGCGGGCCCGCCTCGGCTTTGTGCCGGACGTCCCGGTATTTTTTGCCGAGAACGGGTACCGCAGCGTTGAGTTCGCCGCGCGCCTGAACGGAGTAGGAGTAAAGGACACGCGGCTGGCAAAGGACATTCGCGATCTACTCGGGGCAGTAGGCTTGCCCGATGACCGAAAAGATGCGCGGCAGTATTCGCGGGGCATGCAGCAGCGGCTGGCTCTTGCCCAGGCACTGATCAACGATCCCGAGTTGTTGATTCTCGATGAGCCGGCTGCGGCTCTTGATCCGGCAGGCGTGCAGCAGGTGCGGGAGTTGCTTCGCAACGCGCGCCACGCGGGCAAGAGCATTTTTTTCAGTTCCCATCAACTGACCGAAGTGGAGCATATCTGCGACCGCATCGCCTTTCTCAACCAGGGCCGCCTGGTTCGCAGTGGTTCGCTGAAAGAGTTTCAGAGCGAGTCGGATCGGGTGGAGATAGAGCTGCGGGGCGTCTCCCTGGCCGACTTGAGCCGCATCTACCCCGCGGCTGCAAGCGCCGTGGCCAATCCTGATTCGATCCGCATATTAGTGCCGGCGCAGCAACAGCGCCGCGTGATCGAGGCGGTATGGAGTGCGGGGGGTGAGATCGTGAGTCTTTCGCCGCAACGGCGCCGGCTGGAGGATCTGTTTCTGGAGTGGAGCGGTGACACTGCGGCCGAGAGTGGGAGGCAGAGTTCATGAATGCCGCGACCATGTCGAAGATCTGGCTGATCACTCGCCGCCTGCTCTTGCAGAACCGATGGATTTATTTGTTTCTGATGCTCTGGCCCGTTGGTATGGCGGCCATTCTGCTGGTGCCTGCGGCTAAGCCGGAGGCCGACGATGTGCTCTCGATTCTTCACCAGGAATGCCTTTATGGATTGGGGCTGGTGGCCTTTACCGGAAGCGCCTTGCTGGGGAATGAACAGCGCTCGCGTCGTATCGTCACGGTGCTTTCACGGGCGGTGAGCCGGCGGCAGTACTTCTTCGCATTGGTCTGCGCAGCCTGGCTGCCGCTGGCGCTCTACGTGGTCAGTTTTGTGGTGAGCGGCATCGCGCTCTTTGCCGCGGTTGACCGGCCGTGGGCTTTGTTATTTGCCCTGGCGCTTGCCCAACTTGTCCTGGGCATGTGGACAGCGACGGCGGCTCTCTTTTTCGCTACGTGGCTTCCCATGATGTTCGCGTCCATCGCTTCCCTGGGGCTGCTTGGATTGCTGGGGCTTGCGGGATTCGAGTGGCCCGGCTTTGCTCCTGCGGGGCTGCTGTTTGCCTTGACGCAGGGCGACCTGGCGGCGGCCGCGCGTATGTTGGACCACCCCAGCGGCTTTATCCTGATCATCCTGGGAGCGGCGCTTCTCTTTGCTGCGGGAACTGCTGTTTTCGAACACCGCGACTTGGGACTGAAAAGCGACTAACCCAAAGTATATGCTGGGTGCCCCATATCCCCGATTTCCTGTGAAACGTGGTGGGTTCCGCACTCTTCATGCGCCCTTCCTTAACGAAAGGCGCACACGCAGTCTTGTCTGATGCTGCGTACAGGAAATTCGGGGCATCTCGCTCGTTTTTCGCGAGATGTGGGATTCCACTGCGCTCGACTTGCATTTTTTCAGCATGAACAAAAAAAGGTTGAGGTTCGTGGTATCCCACATCTCGCGAAAAACGAGCGAGATGTGGGCACCCAAGATCTGCTGCAGGGAGAATCTTAGAAGAGAGCTTCTATTCCGCCCTCAAGGTGATGGATGGATCCACCTGCGCCGCGCGCCATGCCGGCACCCAGCAGGCGATTGCCGATACTCCAGTGAGGAGGGCGATCACCAGGAGATAGGTGACCGGGTCGAATCGCGACACGCCATACAGTAAGGAAACGACGACTTGGCTTGCGGCCATTGCACCAGACAACCCAATCATGACGCCGATGCCGGTGAGCAGCATGCCCTGGCGAAGCACGAGCATCAGTATGCTGCGGCGGGATGCACCCAAAGCAGCCCGTACTCCGAGCTCACGCATCCGTTCGGTGACTCCGCCGGAGAGCACACCGTAGATGCCGACCGCGGCCAGCACCAGGGCCACCATCCCAAACGCTTCAAACAGCGTCAACGCAAAACGCCGTTGGGCCTCCGAGGACTTGAGCAGCGTTCCCATCGTCGCCACACGCACGATCGGTTGGTCTTTGTCTACCGACCAGATCGCGTTCTTGATGGCGGGAGCCAAGCTGCCTGCATCCCCATGCGTTTTCACCACCAGCGACTGCCTTGGATCTATCCAGGGCCACTGTGTCGTCGGGGTGTAGAACGCATCCGATCGGGTCGCCGCCAGGGACGCCTGCTTCACGTCGCCCACCACGCCGGCGATTGTGGCCCAGGGTAGATCAGCGTGCAATGCATAGGGGCCAACACGAACACGCTGGCCGATTGGATCCTGATTGGGGAATTTACTCTTGGCCAGAGATTCGCTAATCAGAACCACTCCGGGAGTTTCTGCGGTGTCGCGTTCGTCGAGCAGACGGCCACGCCGCAGTGGAATAAGCATGGTGTCAAAGTAATCCGGGCTCACCGCGTAGCTGAGGGCACCTTCGGCGGTGGCAGTGCGCGACTCGAACTGCACCTCATATACGTTGAAATCACCACTCAATGGCAACTGGTTGGTGAATGCTGCGGAGGTGACGCCCGGAACACCGCGCACTGCTTCCAATACCTGGGTAAGAAACCGGGCGCGAGCGATGTCGGTATCGAGCCAGTGACCTGTCTGTTGCACCTGCATAGTCAGCAGATGAGAGGCATCGAAACCGGGATCGATCGCAAATAGACATTCGAGGCTACACAGCACCAATCCCGCGGTTACCAGCAACATGAGGGCGAGCGCGACCTGCGCGATCGCCAGCACGCGGCGCGTGGATTGCCGCCCACCGGTACTCGTCCGTGAGCTTTGTTGCAGACCGCTCTGTGGGTCGCTGCGCGACGCTTGCAGGGCCGGCAGCAGCCCCACCACCAGGCCAATCACCGTGGTTATGGCCAAGCCAAAGGCGAAGACTGCACCGTCGACGTGAATCGCTCCGGCACGGGGCAAATCGGGTGGACTGAGCGCCACCAATGCCCGTATGCCAACTTCCGCAACCGCCATCCCGAGAACGCCGCCGATTGTGGCGAGAAGCAGACTTTCCGTGAGCACTTGCCGAATCATGCGCATTTGTCCAGCGCCAAGCGCGGCGCGCATGCCAAATTCATTGCGCCGCCGGGCGCCAAGCGCGAGCAACAGATTGGTCACATTCACACACACGATCAGCAGCACCAGTCCGACGGCGCCAAGAATCGCCAGCAGGGCCGGTTTGACGCCGAGGGTGAGGTCGTCCTGCAGTTGATTGACAACCATGCCGTAGGGGGGACCACCAGAGCTTTCATACCCCTTGGCATACATCTGCGTCAGCGGGCGCAAGATCACATTCAGTTCATTTCTGGCTTGATTCCTGCTGACACCCTCGCGCAATCGGCCTACCATCTGCAGGTGATGGCCCCAGTCCTTGCTGTCTGCGGGAAGGGTGGGGTCGTACTGCAATGGCGCCCACACCTCCGCCCCAGGAGCCAGAACATTCTCGAACGAGCTGGGCATCACACCGATAACCGTGAAGAGGTTGTCATCCAGCTTGACCTGCTGGCCGACAATGGTGCGGTCCGCAGCGAAGCGCAGCCGCCATAACCGATCGCTGAGGACAACCACGTTTGGACCTTTGAACTGGTCGTCGGACGCCTGGAAGTCTCGTCCCAGTGCGGGCGATATACCCAACGCACGGAAGTAGTCCGCGCTGACACGCTGACCTTCGAATCGTTCCGGCTGGCCGGAGCCGACCATCGCCGGTTGCCACGGCTTCATGACGGCCATCGCGTCGAAGGAGCGGGTTCGCTCCTGAAGCCCGTGAAAAGTACCGAAGGTCACCGGTTGGGGAGAGCCATCCCTGCGCATCTCCCAGAGCGTCATTAGCTGACTGGCATGTGGATACGGGAGTGGTTCAAACAAGATCGGGTTCACGGCGCTGAAGATCGCCGTGCCGGCGCCGATTCCCAGCGCTAATGTGAGTGTGGTCACCAGCGCAAAGCCGGGATTGTGGAGCAGTTGCCGGGCCGCATAGTGCAGGTCGTTGAGCAATGTCTGGATCGCATGCTCCCACCCGTAAGAACGCACCTGTTCACGAGCGCCGCTCGCGCTGCCCAACTCCAGGCGTGCAGCCCTCCGTGCATCCTCTGCAGACAGCCCGCCGTCCATCAACGAGGCAGTAGCCTGGTCCAGGTAGTGCTCCACCTCGTCGGCAACGTCCTGATCGGCGGCTTGTCGATGGAAGAGTACGTCGAGACCGCGGGTGACGTGCCGCCACAGAGACATGTGGCTAGCCCTCTGCTTTCAAGAGGCGGGCAATCGCGGAGACGCGACGCGTCCAGTCCGCGGTCTCGATCTCGAGCTGTTTTTTCCCCGCGCGCGTGAGGGTATAAAACTTCGCCCGGCGGGAGTTCTCCGTCTGCCGCCATTCCGCATCCAGCCATCCCGCCCGCTTGAGGCGCTCCAACGCGGTAAGAAGGGATCCCGGGTTCACCTTGAATACACCCCGCGAGATCTGTTCCACCCGGCGGGCGATGCCGAAGCCGTGCATCGGCTCGAGGCTTAGCGTCTTCAGAATGAGCATATCGAGCGTTCCCTGGATAACGTCGGTATTTTGGGTAGCGTCGGTATTTTCTTCATCCATGGACGCAACGATAGTATCCGTCATCTTGATTGTCAAGATGTGACGGTCAAGCCTATGGATCAGGCCGTCGTCAGGTCGGTGTTGGCCGTGGCGGCAATCTGGGCGCAGACTGCTTCGGTTACCTGGGCTGTGGAAGCGGTACCGCCAAGATCGCGGGTATGCAGAGAGGGGTTCGCGGTGACGTGTTCGATGGCTTTCATAACCCGGGCGGCAGCATCCATTTCGCCCAGGTGTTCCAGCATCATGACTGCCGACCAGAAAGTCCCCACCGGATTTGCCCAACCTTTGCCCATGATGTCGAAGGCCGATCCATGGATCGGTTCAAACATCGATGGATAGATCCGTTCGGGGTTGATGTTGGCGGTGGGTGCAATGCCCAGGCTGCCGGCCAGCGCGGCCGCGAGGTCGCTCAATATGTCGGCGTGCAAATTGGTGGCAACAATCGTATCCAGCGACGCGGGGCGATTGACCATGCGTGCGGTGGCCGCATCGACTAATTCCCGGTCCCAGGTGACATCAGGGAATTCCGCGGCGATTTGGGCCGCGATCTCGTCCCACATCACCATCGCGTGACGCTGCGCGTTGCTCTTGGTAATCACGGTCAGCAGCTTGCGCGGACGGGATTGAGCCAGCCGGAAGGCAAAGCGGTGGATACGCTCGACCCCCGCGCGCGTCATCAAAGATAAGTCCGTCGCTACCTCAATGGGGTGGCCCTGATGAGCCCGGCCCCCTACACCGGAATATTCGCCCTCGGTGTTCTCACGCACGATCACCCAGTTCAGGTCTTCCCTTTTGCAACGCTTCAGCGGTCCATCGATCCCGGGAAGAATGCGCGTGGGCCGTACGTTCGCGTATTGATCGAGGCCCTGGCAAATCTTGAGCCGCAGACCCCACAGTGTGATGTGGTCCGGAATTTGCGGGTCGCCGGCGGACCCAAACAGGATGGCGTCTTTGCCGCGCAAGTTATCGAGTCCGTTCTCCGGCATCATCACGCCATGCCGGCGGTAATAGTCTCCGCCCCAGTCGAAGTTCTCAAATTGGAAGCTAAAGGAACCGCCGCCGAGCGCTTCCAGGACCTCCCGCCCGGCAGGCACAACCTCCTTACCAATTCCATCTCCCGGCACGGTGGCGATGCGATAAGTCTTCATATCTGGTCCTGATCAGCCGCGGTAGCTAACCGGCGGTGGAGTGACGCTTGAGAGCTCTTTGAATGCAGCCTCGGGAAGCTCCAATGCGGCCGCGGCGATGTTCTCCTCCACATGGGCAGGAGAAGAAGTTCCCGGGATGGGCAGGATAATCCTGGACCGCTTGAGCAACCAGGCGAGCCCGGTCTGCAATGTGTTCGCGCCCAGATCCTTGGCGATCTTTTCCAGGATATCGAGCGCCTTCCGGTTCTGTCCCAGGGGAGCCCAGGGCAGGAATGCGATACCATGCTGCTCGCAGTAATTGACCAGGTAGTCCCACTCACGGTCGGCAAAACTATAGCGATTTTGCACCGAGACAATGGGGACAATTTGGCGCCCGCGCTCAACGTGTTCCTGGGTTACGTTGGAGAGGCCGACGTGGCGAATCTTACCTTGTTCGCGCAGCGTGGCCAGCGTTTCCATCGAAGCATCGTAGGAGACGGCCGGATCAGGAACATGCAGTTGGTAGACATCGATACGATCCAGGCGCAGGCGCTTAAGACTGCCTTCCACGGCTTCGGTAAGGTGCTTGGGGCTGGCATTGTGCAGCCACTGCGCAGGTCCGCAGCGTTCCCACCCGCCCTTAGTGGCGACCACCACTCCAGCAGGATAAGGGTAGAGCGCCTCGGCGATCAGTTCTTCTGAGACGTTGGGGCCGTAGGAATCGGCAGTATCGATGAAGTTGACGCCCAGTTCAACGGCGCGCCGGAGTGTGGCAAGTGCTGCGGCCTTGTCGTCGGGAGGGCCCCAGATTCCTTTGCCGGTAATGCGCATGGCTCCATAGCCCAGGCGGTTGACGGTGAGGTCGCCACCCAGGGTGACGGTTCCGGCGGCTGCAGCAGAGACGGCTTGAGTCTGGCTCATGGGAATGATCCTATTCTAGTTGATGCGAGCGGCCGGACCACTGATCCGGCCATGTTTTGCTCAGATGCCGGCGCGCCCTTAGTGGCCGCGAGTGCAGTTTCTACATTTGAGGAACGAAGGGTCGGTATTTCAATTGCGTTTGGTTGTATCAGGGCACGACTTTAGTCGGGCCATAAAGGTTGAAAGAGAATTGGGCTTTAGCCCATCGTTTGGTTCTTTTATGTACGGGCTGAAGCCGGTGCCCTTCAAAAAGGGAAGACGTAGCCCAGGGGCTAAAGCCCTCATCAGACCCAACCATTGCGGCACGGCTGAAGCCGTGCCCTGATACAAAGCATGAGCGCGGTGGCTTGAAATTGGTTCTCACGCACACTCTGAAGCCGGTGCCCTTCAAAAAGGGAAGACGTAGCCCAGGGGCTAAAAGCCCTCGTCAGACCCAACCATTGCGGCACGGCTGAAGCCGTGCCCTGATACAAAGCATGAGCGCGGTGACTTGGAATTGGGTTCTCACGCACACTCTTTAGCCCAGATCTTTGTCAGGCCTGATCGGCCCGACTGAAGTCGGGCCCTGATACAAAGCACCAGCGCTGACTCCCAAGAGCGAGTTCAAGTGCAGGATGCACTGAGGGGGCGAAGTGACTCGGCCATGGATGGTACGGACGGGTTAGCATAGAAAAGCGAAAACACACGAGTTTGAGCTGGAAACCGGAGATTGGATGAGCACTACCCACCCCAGGACAGGCATGCCCGTCAATAGCCCGCGCCAGGTGCTGTTTGCCAGCCTGATCGGCACCACCATTGAGTTCTTCGATTTCTATATTTACGCCACCGCGGCAGTGCTGGTTTTTCCCAGGCTATTTTTCCCTGGGTCTGACCCGGCCGCAGCCACCCTTGAGTCGCTGGCTACCTTTGGCATCGCGTTCCTGGCGCGGCCGGTTGGCTCCGCGCTGTTCGGCCACTTTGGCGATCGCATTGGCCGCAAGACCACGCTGGTTATAGCGCTGTCGACGATGGGCATATCGACCGTCGCCATTGGAGCACTGCCGACTTACCGAACCATTGGCTTTGCCGCACCACTGCTGCTGGCGCTGTGCCGCTTTGGCCAGGGTCTTGGCCTGGGAGGCGAGTGGGGCGGAGCCGTTCTTCTGGCAATCGAGAATGCACCTCCCAACAAGCGCGCCTGGTACGGCATGTTCCCGCAGCTCGGCGCTCCCGCTGGCTTCCTGCTCTCTGGCAGCACCTTTTTGCTTCTCTCCAAATGGCTTACTGACAAGCAGTTTTTCTCTTTTGGTTGGCGTCTTCCATTCCTGGCAAGTGCTGTCTTGGTTTTTCTTGGTCTTTATGTGCGGCTCACCATTACCGAGACGCCGGTCTTCCGCGAAGCTTTAAGTCGAGGCGAGCCGGTCAAGCTGCCGATGCTGACTGTTTTTCGGGACTACACCAAGGCTCTTGTGGCCGGCATCCTGGTGAGCCTGGCCACGTTTGTTCTCTTCTACCTTATGACCGTCTTTGCGCTCTCCTGGGGCACCAACGCCCTTGGCTACAGCCGAGCGAGATTTCTGCTCATTCAGTTGTTCGGCATTTGCTTTTTTGCACTATTCATTCCCATCGCGGCGCTGCTGGCGGAACGGGGGCGCCGCCGGGTGATGCTCGGGGTGACAGTAGCGATAGCTATCTTCGGCCTGGTGCTGGCTCCTATGTTCACCGCTGGAACCACTGGGGCGGTGCTGATGATGGTGGTGGGTCTCTCGTTGATGGGCCTCACCTACGGACCGCTGGGCACAGTGATTTCCGAACTCTTCCCCACTCAGGTGCGTTACACGGGTAGCTCGCTGGCATTCAGCACTGCCGGCATCCTTGGAGCTTCTCTGGCGCCGTATATTGCCACCTGGCTGGCGAAAACCTACGGACTGCAATATGTGGGCTACTACCTCTCTACGGCCGCGCTTTTGACGTTGTTGGGGTTGTTATCGATCCGCGAAACCAAAGACGACGATCTCGCAAAATCGAAAGTCTAATATCCCCCACCCGCCGTCTTTGTAAGCAGTGGGAAGACCACAAATCCAGGTATACAGCCTGGCGTCCCCACGCTTCTGTGGAGCACTACAATCAGAACGGAGTAGCCCAATGACAGACTTGGCCAGGACCGGTGTCTCGCTCGAAGAAGGGCTCTTGAATGAATTTGATCGCTTGATTACCAAACGTGGTTACAAAAATCGCTCCGAGGCATTCCGCGATCTCATCCGTGAGGCGCTGCTGTCGGAGTCGGTCGACTCCAATAAACCCGTCGTCGGCACGTTAACGCTGGTGTACGACCACCACGTTCCGAATCTCTCCGAGAAGCTGACCGCGGCGCAGCATTCAGCCGGCGCGATGGTTCTTGCCGCCACCCATGTTCATCTCGATCATCACTACTGTCTGGAAGTGGTCATCATGAAAGGCAAGAGCAGGGAACTGCAGGAGATCGCGGATCGTATGTTGGCCCTGCGTGGCGTTGAACTGGGAAAATTGGTGCTGACGAATTCCGGCAAGGATCTTAAGCACGTCAGACATTAAAGCGATTGCAAATCAGCGAGGCTTGATGACGCTGGCGAGGAGTGGTCCCGGCCAGCCACGAAAAGCTCTTTACCTTCCGTGAATACCAAGGGTGAAACCGCTAGCGGCCAAACTTATAGGTCATATTGACGCTGGCGTACGAGGGAATGCGAACTCCGACGACCTGCTGTATCGCCGAAGGGTAAAAATTCTCGATCGTCTGGCCGGTGTAGCCGCCCGCAATCAGCATGTTCACCCCGACATCCAGACGCCTATTTAAAAAGGGACGGATGACTGCGGCGCGAAACTCTTTGACCGACGTGCCCACACACTGGGCGTTCAGATCGGGCGCGCAACCAGTCCCCAGCGGTTTTCTTCCCACATATTCGAATTCGCCGCGCGCTTCCAGCCGCAACGGCAACTTCTGTGCAATGCCCAACAGATCGAAGATCGTTCGCGGCGCCTCGGGTGTCGGCTGGCCCGAATCGATGTCACGCGCGTCAGCCTTGGAGAAGGTGGCCAGAATGGACCCTTGGCTAAAGTTGCGCCGCACCGCGGCGGTGAGAAATCGCAGGCGCCCCTGACCCTGGTCTTCCTGCAACCCTGTGTCTGGGTCGATCTTTCCCAGTTCCTGGCTGGTGGTGACGTGGCCAAGCGTGACCTTCAGATCTGTTTGCGCAATCGTTTTGCCGGCGACCAGTTGATAAGAGTGCGCCGTGGCGATCGGAGTGCCCGCAACCGTTCCGGTGCCAATGCGCGGATCTTCCGTAAAGAACGCCTGGCCAAAGCTGGCGGAGACCAGAGGAAGAAGCCATGTTTCCCTGGGGATGAAAGATACGGTTGCCTTCGGCGAATTCACGCCTACCCATTTCTGAAAGGAGTTCCCGCTGTCAATCAGGTCTTGATTGTTGACATTGATTTGGTCCCGGCGCCAACCGGCGTAATAGCGGAAGAAGTGCGTCAGCGCGCCAGAGCCGGCGGCGTAGGGCGTCACCGAGCTGATGGCTACGTTGTTCGAGTCCACCTTGGTGAAAGGGCCGTAAGTGAAATTGCCCGGTGTGTAGAAATTGTAATGGTCGAGATTATCCCGCCGCGGAGCGTCGCGTTCGTAGTCCAGACCCGCTAGCAGCGTGAGAGTCTCCGCAACTTTGTTCACGTAGCCAGCGCTCTGTCCAGTGACCGTGCGAAACTCGCTTTGCCGAATGAGGCCTTGGCCGAAATCGGAGTACAACGCAAGATTATATGTACGGAAAAAGCCCGAGAGCTGAAGTTGCTGGCTCCCCGTGACCCGCCAAACGTCGTTCACCGCGGCCAGCGCGGTGTGCGTCTGGTCTTTCTGCCTGGGATCAATCGTGTCGTCTGTGTTTGGTGAAAAAAGTGGCACTAAAAGTGGTACCAGGCCAGGCACATAGGAGAAGCCGTAGTACCCAATTCCCAACAAAGTAAGTTGATGATTGCCGAGGCGGAAAATGCGTTGGCCGTTTAGTTTGTATTGCTGCCGATGTTCCAGTCGCTTGAGAAATCCATTCCCGTAGGAAGCTTCGATGGCCACGAATGAGTCAGGTGCCGGACTGAACCCGCCGACGACGTCTATATCCCGATAGTCTCCTGTGATGGTGACGAATGGATCGAGGCGTGAGCGAAGTCCGTAGATGGCTGCCAGATTGACCGAGTGATTTCCCTGGCGAACGTTGTAGGCGCCCCCATCCACCTGCACATTCTCCAGAATCTCTGGAATAAAAAGATTGGGGTCGGCATAGCCGTTGCCGTGCGCGTTGGCCGACAGGTTGTTCGGGACCAGGTAGGTGCCCACGGCGATGTATTGGGCGATGGGTTCACCATGATCTCCGGCTACCCCTGGAGCAAAGTATTGCGGGGCCTTGATTCCACTGGAAGCGGTTTCTATGGGATAACCTGGAATGGAAACCGGCGCGCCAGGGCGGCCAGGATTGGCGTCGAGCAGATCCTGGCGCACGAACACCTTTTCCGCCGGGTCTGGTGATATTACATCGAATGCATTCACGTCTGCGGTGACGGTGACTGTATCGCTGCGGGTGATGAGGGGTATGAGTTGGAGATCAAGGCTGCTTTCTTGAGCAACCAGGCTGAGTGATTTCGAAAGCGGCTGGAACGTTGGCGCGACGACGGTGAGGTCATAGCTGCCGCCCGCAGCGTCGAGCTTGATCGCAAAAAGTCCCTGGCTGTTGGTGAGCGTCTGGCGATCGTTCTTTCCCTGGGCAAGGTGAACCGTTGCGTCCGGTACGGCTTTTCCTTGTGCATCGACCACACGACCGGAAACCGAAAGTCCCTCTGCAAAGGAGTGCGGCAGGATGAACAGAAGCGTCAGGAGCCACAACCACCTAAAGCGATTCGTCATCAGAGTGGGAAGCCTTTCGTTCAAGAGAAGGGGTCGCGGTGGTATGATTCCTTTGAAAATCGTGCTACTGAAAGTACGAGAATCCCGGCCGAATGGATGTTATACGGTTCAATTTCCAAGGAGCAAATAAGGTATAACCCCATGCGACCTGTTCTGCGGACGCTATTCAACGACGCGGCCGGCAACACACGATCGAAAGTGCTCGGAATCTACAGCGTCCTGGTGGTGGTCAATGCAGCGGCCTGGCTCTGGGCTATCGTAGCGTTGCGTCATTTCCCGGTGCTGTTGGGGACGGCTTTTCTGGCTTACAGCTTTGGCCTTCGCCATGCGGTGGATGCCGACCATATTGCGGCCATCGACAATGTGACCCGCAAGCTTATGCAGGAGGGCAAACGGCCGGTCGCCGTCGGCTTCATGTTTTCCCTGGGCCACTCGACCATCGTGCTCTTGGGATCCGCAGCGATCGCCTGGACTACCCTGGCGCTGCAGCACCGCTTGGATGCGGTGAGGGAAATCGGAGGAGCCGTCGGCACTCTGTTTTCTACCCTGTTTCTGTTTGGGATTGCGGCGGTGAACCTGATGGTTCTGCGTTCCATACGCCGAACATTTATCAGGGTGCGTGCGGGTGAACCCTATGTAGAAGAGGACTTCGATCTGCTGCTTGGAAGTCGAGGTTTGTTGGCGCGCCTCTTTCGTCCGGTGTTCAGGATGATCACCCGCAGTTGGCACATGTATCCCCTGGGGATCCTGTTCGGCCTGGGGTTCGATACCGCGACCGAGATTGGGGTCCTGGGAATCTCAGCCGCCGAAGCATCCAAAGGACTCCCGTTCTGGTCGATCCTGATATTTCCTACGCTTTTTGCGGCGGGCATGTCATTGATTGATACCACCGATAACATCCTCATGCTGGGCGCCTACGGATGGGCCTTCGTCAAGCCGATTCGCAAGCTTTACTACAACATGACCATCACCAGCGTTTCGGTGGTGGTGGCGCTCGCGGTCGGCGGAATTGAAGCCCTGGGCCTGCTGGTCGGCCGGTTCCACCTGAAGGGCACCTTTTGGGATGCAGTCACCAGGCTCAATGAAAACTTCGGCACGCTTGGCTATTTCATCGTAGGGCTGTTTGTTTTCAGCTGGGTGGCCTCGGTGGCGTTCTACAAGTGGCGCCGGTTCGACGACCTGGAATTGGGCACCTGACCATAATTCAAACTCTGCGCCTTTCGTTAAGGAAAGGCGCATAAAGTCCATCGAATCCAGTGAGCTCCACAGGAAATCGGGGGTGTGGGGCACCCAGCGTTTGTGGTCAATTGGGGTTTTGCATTATGCGGGCCTTTTCAGCCGCGGCGAGCAGAACACAAATCGCTACGCCCTCCGCAGCCTGAGCAACCTCGGTTAACTCAGGAAACGTCGGCGCGATGCGAATGGTGCGGTCCTCTGGATCTTTCCCGTACGGATGGGTCGCTCCAGCGGGGGTGAGCACCACTCCTGCATCTTTGGCCAGCGCGACCACCCGCTTGGCGCATCCCGGGCCCACTTCAAGGCTGATGAAATAACCACCCTTGGGGTGGGTCCAGCTGACTTCAGGAACCTGAGCCAGCTTCTCCGCGAAGGTGTCGAGCACCTTCTGGAACTTAGGTGCAATGACCGCCTGGTGTCTCTCCATCAAACGCAGAATTGCCGCGCTGTCCTTTAGAAAACGAACGTGACGCAGCTGGTTGATCTTGTCCGGACCAATCGTCCGCGGTTGCATTCTCGCCAGAAGCCACTTCACATTTTCCTTTGAGCCGGCAAACAGCGCCAATCCCGCTCCCGGCAGGGTGATCTTAGAGGTCGACGCAAAAACGAATGCCCGATTCGAATTTGCATGGCGGGCACACAGTTCCAGGATGTTGGCTATCTCTATGTTCTCGCTGGTCAGGTGATGGACTGCATAGGCGTTGTCCCAATACAACCGGAAGTCCGGCGCCGCGGTCTTCATCGCCGCCAGGCGCTCCGCGGTCGCATCGCAATAAACGGTCCCCGTCGGATTGCTGTATTTGGGCACGCACCACATCCCCTTGATGGAGGCGTCCTGGGCTACCAGGCGCTCCACCTCATCCATGTCCGGACCATCTTCCCGCAGCTTCACTGGGATCATGCGGATACCGTAGTCCTCGCAGATTTTGAAGTGCCGGTCGTAGCCTGGAACTGGGCACAAGAAGGAGATTTCCCCCTGCTTCGACCAGGGTGTGACGCTATCGCAGGTCCCTTTGAGCAGGGCGTAAACAACGGTGTCATGCATCAACGCCAGGCTGGAGTTATTGGCCGCAACGATTTGGTCCGGTGCTGCTCCCATGATCGAGGAGAAGAGTCTGCGCACTTCCACCAGCCCCTGCAGTCCGCCATAATTGCGGGTGTCCACGGCGCCTTCGGCGACGTAATCGTCCGCACCTGGAAGCGAGAGCAACCCAGCGCCCAGGTCCAACTGGGCCGCGGAGGGCTTTCCTCGGGTCAGGTCAAGCTTGAGGCCCCGAGCCTTAAAGGCATCATAGTTCTCCTGAAGCCTTTGGCTAGCTGTGGTGATATCGTCCGGGCTAAGCTGCGTGAGGTTTGTCATTCTGGACCGAATATCCTTTCGTCTGCGTGTCTATATTATGGAGGATTTTTCTTTCTCACCGCGACCTCTCCTGCAGCTGTAAAATCATTGCTGTGCACTGCCGGAACTAACGCCGGACGTTTGGGTCAACACCAGTGGCCGTGTCCTGGGCGGCGGAAGTAGGGACAATATGAAACCTGGACTCCCCCTGCACGAATCGCACTCCTCTTCCGGCACGCATGAGATAAAAGGAACGCAGACACTGAGACGGTTCATGGCACTCGGGTTAGCCGTGATGCTGGTACCGCTGGGGCAGACAGAACTTTTTGCCCAGCAGTACGGTCCGTACAACGGCCAGTACGCCCCTTATCCGCAACCTGCCTACGGGCAGCCTGCTTATCCGCAGCCACAACCGTATGGGCAACCTGCTTACCCTCAATCGCACCATACCCAGCGCACCCGCTTACCCACAGCAATATCCACAGCAGGCGTACCCAGCAACAGTATCCACAGCAGGCGTATCCGCAGCAGGCCTATCCGCAGCAGTATTCGCAACCACCTTATCCATCGAACGGACAGCCATACAACCAACAAGGCTATGCACAGAACTATGCACAAAACCAGGTGCAGCCGCTCAATGCCGACCAGCTGGAACAGCTGGTAGCGCCGATCGCACTTTATCCGGACGCGCTGGTGGCCCAGGTCCTGGCTGCGTCGACCTACCCGACACAAGTGGCCGATGCGGATCGATGGCGCCAAGCGCAGGGTTATGCACCTTCGGAGCAGATCGCAGCCGGAGCCGCAGCTCAGAACTGGGATCCCAGCGTGAAGGCGTTAACCGCGGTTCCCCAGGTTCTGGCGGAGATGGACCGGAATGCGCGCTGGACCACTGATCTCGGCAATGCCTACTACAACCAGCCGCAAGATGTAATGCAAGCAATCCAATTGATGCGCCAGCGTGCGCAGGCCGCGGGAAATCTGCAAAACACGCCACAGCAGACGGTGAGTTATGACCAGGGCAATATTGAGTTGGCGCCCGCCAATCCGCAGGTGGTGTACGTGCCCGCGTATAACCCCTGGTCCGTCTATGGGCAGCCTGTTTCCCCTTATCCTGGCTTCTCTCTGCTGGGCGCGCTGGGATCATTTTTCGGTTCCAGCCCGGTCTCGTTCGGGTTGGGGATTGCGATGGCGGCCTTCAACAACACACCGTTTGGCTGGCTGGGGTGGGGCTTGAATTGGCTGGCCCAAGCCGTGCTCTTCAACCATGCGAACTATTTTTCGCACAGTACGACAGTGGCGGATTGGGGCTTTGCCCACGGAGGCCGGCGTGCTTTTTCGCAGCCTGGGACCATGTATGGGCGCTCCAACGGCTTTAACCGGGGACCCGGTAACTATGGGCAGCCGCGCGGCGGATACAACACAGGCTATGGACAGGGGCTTCGGCCGTGCGCCGCAAACCTTCGCGGGCAGCCGGCCCATCGAGGGCTTCAACCGCGGATACCAGGCACCAGGAGTGGGTTACGCCCGGCCCGTACCGCAGGCCTATAACCACATGCAGGCGGCAATCAATACAGCGCGGCCCTACGCGCGTCCTGGGTATGGCTCCAGCTTTTCTGAAGGGGGCGCTTATAACAACCGGGGCGGATTCTATGGCAATGGGCAGGGGGCCTATCGTCCACCGGCAGCGAGCTTTCAGAATCGCCAATTTGCGCAGCGGTCTTCTGGTTCGTTTGGGGGCGGTTCGTTTGGGGGCGCGCCCTTCGGGGGCAAAGCCTTTTCCGGTTATAAGCCGCCGAAGTCCGGTGGTGGCTTCCATCTCTTTGGTGGAGGGCACTCCGCGAAGAGCTTTGGCGGTGGCAAGAGCTTCGGTGGCGGGCACTCCGGCGGCAGCGGTCACTCTTTTGGCGGCGGTCACTCTTTTGGCAAACATCACCATTAACGGGCTGCTTCGGTCTCAACCGGGGAACAGCGCACCGTAAGTGGCAACTTATCTGAAACAGAGCTTTTGGGAATGATCCGCCCATTCTATGCTTGCCATAGATGATCCACAGGGCCGCCTTGCGTCTTACCCCATCTTCCTACGAGATAACAAGGCGCTGCGCCCCCGCGACCGGGCATAAGCTACGGGCGCGAGGTGAGCTTCGATATCGCTGTCCCACCCTCTGTGTCTTGTATTGCTTCCTATCTTGTCTGTTGCCTTCTCTGGCCCAGGCTCCAAGACCAGCGACGGCAGTCCCACCTGGCCAGGACGTTTCCGGCCAGGTCCCCACCGTGGGTGGCATCAGCGGCACGGTCGTGGACCAGGATGGAAACTTTCTTCTCGCCGCCCGAGTGACGCTTACCCACCCAGGGCAAACCGGCGAGCAGACAGAGGAGTCCGACGGGGCCGGGCACTTTGTTTTTACGCCGGTCGCAGCTGGTCCCTTTGAACTCACCATCACCGGGGCGGGCTTTGCAACCCAACAACGCCAGGGAATTCTTAATCCCGGAGAAGTGCTGGCGATGGAGCCGATCTCGTTATCCATTGCTGCCGCGACCACCGAGGTACGGGTCAGCGTCACCAATTACGAGCTGGCGGAGGAGCAGGTCAAGGTCGAAGAAACACAACGCGTCCTGGGCGTGATCCCCAATTTCTATGTCAGTTACCGGCAGGACGCTCTGCCGCTTCGCCCCAAGCAGAAGTTCGAGTTAGCCTGGAAGACCAGTGTCGACCCCGTCACCTTCGCCGCTAGCGGCGCATTTGCAGGCGTGCAGCAGGCGCAAAACGAGTTCAGCGGTTACGGACAAGGCGCACATGGGTACGCAAAGCGTTACGGCGCCGCCTATGGCGATGCATTGATCGGCACCATGATCGGGGGCGCCATCTTACCGTCGCTGCTCCGGCAGGATCCACGCTATTTCTACAAGGGGACCGGGAGCACGCGGTCGCGAATTCTTTATTCGCTGGCAAATGCGGTCATCTGCAAAGGGGACAATGGCCATTGGCAGCCCGATTATTCAGGCATCCTGGGCGCCCTCGCCGCCGGCGGCATCTCGAACTTATACTATCCGGCGAGAAGCCGTAACGGAGCCGGGTTGACGTTCGAAAATACTTTGATTGGTCTGGGCGGCTCGGCCGTCGGCAATCTCTTCCAGGAATTTCTCGTCCGCAAGTTAACCCCCCATGCTCAAGGCAAGCCCTAGTCCCTTTGGAGAAATCGCAGGATGAAGCGCAGCAAGAAACGCGACCAGGAAGAGCAGCGTGTCCGGGTAGAAGAAACCCGGATCACCGGCATGTTGAACTTTGTCGTCTTTCTGGCCATTGCCGCGGTCGGCTATACCGATTGGATCGTCGCACCCAATGTTTCCCTCGGCTATCTCTATGTACTGCCCATAGCCCTCAGTGCATTGGTCAATCCGCCACCCATTACCATCACCTTGGCCGTGGCCTGCATGATTCTGCAGGATCTCTTCTTCGGACCTGCGCCGGAAACCCTGCAGGTGAGGATCTTCCGTAATGCGATCACGCTGATTGGTTTTCTGGTGGTGGGATTTCTGGTGACGCTGATCGCGAAGCAACGCAACCGTTTGGTCGCGGAAGTGCGGCGGCAGCGCGATGAGTATGAACACGATCTGACCCTGGCCGCCCAGGTACAGCGGCAGGTCTTGCCCAAGCCTCCTGTCTGTGCGGCCCTTGAGCTCGCGGCGGCAATGCAGACCGCGCAGCTGCTGGGTGGGGACTACTATGATTTTTTTCAGATCTCTGACGATGTGGTGGATGTGGTGATCGCTGATGTCTCCGGCCATGGCGCGGCGGCATCTCTTCTCATGCCCTCGCTCGCGGTCGCCCTGCGCCTCCGCGCCCGTGAATTAAGTGGACCGGCCGAGATCCTCAAAGATCTTGACCAGGTGTTGCGGCAGATCACAAATTCAGCGACCTTCGTGACCATGTTCTATGCCCGCTTTGACCAGGCCGGCAAGACCCTGCAGTACGCCAACGGAGGACATAACCCGCCCCTGCTCATCCGCTCGAAAACCGGCCAATCGCTCGAATTGGAAGCGGGCGGCCCCATCATGGGTATCTTGAAGGACGCACAGTTCTCCAACACAGTGATTGCGCTCAATGCCGGCGACATCCTTACCCTTTTCACCGATGGCGTGACGGAGCAGGAAAATGAGGCCGGTGACGAGTTCTCGATGAGTCGATTAGAGGAAGTGGTTCGGCACAACGAATTAGAGCCGGCGTCCGCCCTGGTCGCCCATATCACTGAGGCCGTGTCCACCTTTGCCGGAGAAAAGCCACAAGCGGATGATCTGACCGTCGTCGTGGTCAAGGTTCTATAGCCAACCACGACTCGGTTGACAATCCGGCCTGCTTCTGCGTACTCTCCCCATAAGATGATTAGGGAAGAGAGTGGCGACCTCATACAAGGCACGCTGGAGATGCTGATTCTCAAGGCGCTGGCACGAGGCCCGTTGCACGGCTATGCAGTGGCCGAGTGGATCGCGCAAACTTCGCAACAGGTGTTGAAGGTGGAAGAAGGGGCGCTCTATCCCGCCCTGCATCGGCTGCAGTTGCGCGGCCTGCTAAGGGCAGAATGGGGTGCATCTGAAAACAACCGCCGGGCGAAATTTTACCGCCTAACCGCCGAAGGCAGAAAGCGCCTGAACGCCGAATCACAACGTTGGGCAAGGCTTGCAGCAGCGGTGGCGTTTGTGATGCAAGCCTCTTGAGGAAACCCGCGATGGTGCTTCATCCATTCTTTCTCAGAATCAAGTCGCTGTTTCAACGACCCAAGGCGGAACGCGAGTTCGCCGAAGAATTGGCGTTTCACCAGGCACTCTTGCGGGAAAGGCTTTCGCGACAGGGGGTTCCGCCGGCAGAGTTGGAGTTGGCCACCAAGCGGACGTTCGGCAATGAGTCGCGTTGGCATGAACGACTAACCGAGCTGTGGCAATTTCGTACACTTGAGAATCTTCGACGCGACCTCAGCTTCGCCGCGCGGCTGCTGCGAAAATCCCCGGGTTTCACCGCAGTTGCGCTTTTCACCCTGGCACTGGGCGTGGGCGCCAATACCGCGGTCTTCTCCTTGATCAATGGTTTACTGCTGCGGCCACTCCCGGTGCCGCACGCTGAGCAGTTGGTTGTGTTGCGCATGGAGGAGGGAGGAGCTGAGCCTAACTATGCGTTCTGCACCCCATTCCTCCGCAGCCTGGAGAGCAGCCACGATGTCTTCGTGGACATCTTTGCCTATAACCCGGACATGCTGCAGGTACGCCGGGGATCGGCCAACGAGAACATACCAGGGATGCTGGTGAGCGGGCAATTCTTCCCCGCGATGCAGACGGCGCCACTGCTTGGACGCTATCTCACCCCGGAAGATGATCGCAGGGGAGGAAGCCCGGAGGGGCTTGCGGTGGTGATCGCCGAGCCATTCTGGGAGTCGTGGTTCGATCGCGCTCCCGATGTGGTTGGGCGCAAGTTGATTATCGCCAATGTGCCGTTCACGGTGGTAGGAGTGATGCCTAAGCGGTTTAGAGGAGCGGATCCCATCCGCAATCCGCAGATCTTTGCCCCGCTTTCCGCCGACCCTATCATCGACGCGCCGCGGAACCATATCGACGATGGAATTCACGCCTGGTGGCTGACCGTGGGCGCGCGACTGCAACCGGGCGTCACGCTGGCGCAGGCGAATGCATCGCTGGCGACGATTTCCGGACCGATTCTTCACCAGGCCTCCGATGAGGCCGACTTTATTGTGGAGGAGGAGAGAGGCCATTTCCATTTTGTTGCCGAGCCAGGTTCGCGCGGATTTGCTTATGCACGCCTGCTATTTCGAAAACCGCTCTTAGCCATGTTCTCGATGTGCGGAGGAATTTTATTGCTGGCCTGCCTCAATCTGGCGAGCCTGTTGATGGCGCGCAGCGCGGCACGGGAGCGCGAGCTGGCGACCCGGCTCGCCATTGGCGCGACCCGGCATCGCCTGATCCAGCAGCTGCTGGCGGAGAGCCTGCTGATTGCAATCCTGGGAACTGCCATCGGGCTGGCTGTGGCGCCGCTGGTGAGTCGTTCGTTGGCCGCCCTCCTGCTCAGCGGCAACAGCGGATGGCTACTCGACACTTCACTCGATGTGCGCGTGTTTAGTTTTGCCGCAGTGATCGCTGTTATCTCGACCGTGCTGATCGGGCTGGTGCCCGCGATCGAGGCTACCGCGGGCAACGTCAATGATCACATCAAAGATGGCCAGCATGCGATGCAGCGTCATGAACGGCGTAGCATTTTCCCTCGAATCTTATTGGCTTCCGAAGTGGGCCTGGCTCTAGTGCTGGTGGTAGGGGCGGGACTCCTGGCCGTCAGCCTGGTCCGGCTCTATAAGTCAGGCCTGGGCTTCGACCCCAATGGCCTGGTGAACATTGCCTTCAGTATGGATAAGCAGCAGCTCGAGGGCGATGCACTGATGCGGCAGTACCAGGAACTGGGGGAGGGGCTGCGGCGCCAGCCCGGCGTAAAGAACGTGAGCTTCCAGTTCATTGTGCCGCTCTCCCATCGAGGGTGGAACGGAAGATATGGAGCGCCGGGCGCGCCGCCGCAACTTATCAATATGAATAGTGTGGCTCCGGATTACTTCGCGACCATGCGCATTCCGCTTTATCAGGGAAGGGAATTCACTTGGACCGACACCAACGCTTCGGGACTCAAGATAACCCTGAACCGATCGGCAGCGAAGCTACTCTTTCCTGGTCAGGATGCCGTTGGTCACCAGGTGATCGACGAGCGAGGGCGTACCGTCTACCAGGTGGTAGCGGTGGTGGGCGACACCAAGTATCGCGATATGCGTGAAAGCGCGACTCCGATTGGCTATGTACCGATCATGCAGGATGAGCAGAAGAAGCCTTCTTTGACTGCTGTTGTGCGGGTCGATGGGCCGCAGGCGCCGCTAGCTCTGGCTGCACGCTCCCTGGCCGCAAGGCTGGCGCCGGCTATCCCCGCACCGATCTTCACGCCCGTGAATGACGTGTTAAACAACTCCATGAGCGCGGAACGGATGATGGCTTTGCTGTCCGTCTTCTTCGCCGGGTGCGCGCTCCTGGTTACCGGCATAGGCCTTTATGGAACGCTGGCTTACGCAACTGCGCGACGCACCAGCGAGATCGGCATTCGCATGGCGTTAGGCGCGCAACGCGCACGCGTGATCGCCATGGTGTTTGGGGAAAACGCCCTGGTCGCGGCCTGCGGAGCGGGCGCGGGTCTAATCGCGGCCCTTTTGGCCTCTCGGGCTCTGGTCAGCTTTCTATACGGAACGTCGCCGCGCGATCCTTGGGTGCTGGTGGGATCGGTGGCGGCGCTGACCATCATCGCCAGCCTCGCTTCTCTCTTGCCGGCATTGCGAGCGGCGCGCATAGAGCCCATGGCTGCCATCCGATGCGACTAGTGACGTAGCATCCATTTCCAGAATTGCGGCGCTCGGCAAAGCTTTCGGCAGCGGTGGCATTTTGTCATACAAGTCTGGTGAGGAGATTGTGTATGGTGCTTCATCCTTTCTTTCTGAGAATCAAGGCGCTGTTTCGCCGGACCGCCGTGGAACACGAGATCGCCGAAGAATTGGAGTTTCACCAGGCGCTGCTGCGTGAAAGGCTTGCGCGACAGGGCGTCCCGCCGGCGGAGTTGGAGATGGCCACAAAGCGAACCTTTGGCAACAAGTCGCGCTGGCATGAGCGCCTCACTGAACTGTGGCAGTTTCGAGCACCGGAGAATTTTCTACGGGACCTTGGTTTCTCCATTCGCATGCTCAAAAAATCGCCGGCGTTTACGGCTGTAGCCGTGGTTACGCTGGCACTCGGGGTTGGCGCCAATACGGCTATCTTTTCCCTGATCAACGGGTTTCTGCTGCGTCCTCTGCCGGTACCGCACAGCGAGCAGCTGGTGTTGCTGCAGATTGAGCAAGGAGGGCCAAGGCCGAGCTACACAATGGGTGCTCCGTTCTTTCGCAGTCTGGAGCGCAGGCGCGAGGTCTTTAGAGATGTGTTTGCCGTCTCTCATGCCAGCCTGCAGGTCCGCGGGTCCTCTGGAAACGAAGAGGTCGAGGGTCAGTTTGTGAGCGGACAGTTCTTCCGCGCTCTGCAGACGCCGCCGTTGTTGGGGAGATTGCTCATTCCGGAAGATGATCGCCCCGGGGGTGGGCCGGCGGGTATGGCGGCCGTGATCAGCGAGAATTTCTGGAAGACGTGGTTCGGTGGAGCTGCGAATGTCCTGGGGCGTAAGCTGCAGATCGATAACACGGTCTTCACGGTTGTCGGCGTCATGCCTAAGCAATTTATCGGGGCGGATCCCACGCAGCGGCCGCAAATCTGCGTCCCTCTCGCGGCGGAGGCCTTCTTGCAAGCACCCGATAGCATGACTGCGGCCGGCTATCACGGTTGGTGGCTGAGCGTGATGGGGCGGATGCAGCCCGGCGTTACGCTTGATCAGGCCAATGCCGCATTGCTGTCAGAATCGATGCCAATCCTCCGTGAGTCGGTTCCAGATGCAGGTTGGATTGCGGAGGCCACGAAGAGCCACTTCCATTTTAGTGCGGAGCCGGGATCTCGTGGGTTTACCTACCTTCGCCTTTTGTTCCGCAAGCCCCTCATGGCAGTTTTCGCAATGTGTGGAGGCGTTCTGCTGCTGGCATGTTTGAATCTGGCGAGTCTGCTTCTTGCGCGGAGTGCGTCGCGGGAGAGGGAGCTGGTGACGCGCCTGGCACTCGGGGCTTCGCGCCTCCGGCTGTTGCAACAGCTGCTGATCGAGAGCCTGCTGATCGCGTTGATGGGAACAGCGGCCGGATTAGCGGTGGCACCGGGCGTGAGCCAGTTGCTGGCGACGATGCTGTTTAGCGTGAGCGGTCCGCAACACGTATACCTGGACACGTCTCTGGACTGGAGGGTATTCGCATTCGCAGCGTCGATCGCAGTCACCGCGGCCATGCTGATCGGACTACTTCCCGCTCTGCGCGCCACATCCGGCACGGTGAGCGAGCAGATCAAGCATGGGCAGCGTGCATCGCCTGGTGATGAACGACGACATATTTTGCCGCGAATTCTGATGGCATCGGAGGTCGGGCTCGCACTTATGCTGGTGGTCGGAGCCGGACTTTTGGCCGAGAGCCTATTGCGGCTCTACAAGTCAGACGCCGGCTTCGATCCACAAGGCGTGGTCAATATTGCGTTCGATATGGACAAACAGCCGCTGAAAGGAGACGCCCTGACGGAACTCTACCATCAGATTGGCGAACGGCTCAGGCAGCAGCCAGGAGTGAAGAGTGTAAGCTTCGCACTCCTGATTCCGCTGACGGGCAGCGGATGGGATCAGCCCTTTTCTGTCCCTGGCGGCATCCCTCGCGAACTCAATCTGAATATGGTGGGCCCTGCCTATTTCGAGACCATGCGCATCCCTATGTTCATGGGCCGCGATTTTCGTTGGAGCGATGCCAAACAGAGCGGCTACAAGGTCATTCTCAATCAGGCGGCGGCGGACCTGTTGTTCCCGGGGCGGAATGCGGTTGGGCAGCAACTGCTACGCAAACCGAACGTTCGAACGAAGAAGGCTTCGTTTGAAGTAATCGGCGTGGTGGGAAACGCAAAGTACTACGATCTACGTAAACCGGCTTCGCCCGTGGGCTATTTGTTCATTGCGCAAAGTGACAACCCCATGAACTCCTACTCGGCGGTGGTGCGAGTCGACGGACCCGCCGGACCGCTGGCTGCCGCCGCCCGTTCGATCGCCACGCGATTGGCCCCGGACATCCCGGCGCCGGTGATGACCACAATGAATAGCGTGCTGGATGACTCGATCAGCGCCGAGCGGGTGATGGCGCTGCTGGCCGTGTTTTTTGCCGGGTGCGCGCTCCTGGTCACCGCCATCGGTCTCTATGGAACGCTGGCTTACGCAACCGCGCGACGCACCAGCGAGATCGGCATTCGCATGGCGTTGGGCGCACAGCGCAAACGGGTGATGGCTATGGTCTTCGGGGAAAATGCCCTGGTTGCGGCCCTGGGCGCAGGAGGGGGGTTGGGTATGGCACTTTTGGCCTCCCGGGCGCTGGCGAGCTTTCTATACGGAACCTCTCCGCGGGACCCCTGGGTGCTGGTGGGGTCGGTGGCGGCACTGACCATCATCGCCAGCCTCGCTTCGCTCTTACCGGCGCTGCGAGCAGCGGGCATTGACCCCATGGCCGCAATCCGATGTGAATAACAACACAACATCGAATTCCCACAGGGCAGAGAATCGGCAGAAGAGTCCAGAGGACGGTAGAATGATTCTGCATGACCACACGGATCGAGATAATCGCTCAAATTGATGATGAACTAGGCCGCCTCGAGCGCGCACGAGACTTTCTCGCGGCAGCGCTTGCTGGCTTCCGACATGATTCGAAGACCGCTTCGGCAATCGCCTCGTTGAAGCGGGTAAAAATAAAACTCCCCAGGAAGAGCCGCGAGCAACCACCTGTGGCAGCCGCTCCTGCGGCAACTGCATTGCTGAGCCGAGCCCCCGTTGCTCCCACTCCAGTGCCGCCACGAGAGGAGCCGCAAGTACGGCGTGTTCCTCCCAGGCGCCGGATGGAACGGCGGCATATGCCATCCGAACGGGCAGGCAAGTCCGGCGCGGCGTTGAGTGGCTCTGTGCCCACTGGCCCAGTCGCGGTTTCCGCGGACGAAGCACGTAAGGTGCAGGAACGGGCCGTGCTGGCTCCTCCTCCGCCGATCGTGGCTGAGCCCAGGCCAGAGATCGGTGCCGAGCGCAGCCTCGGTTCTCTGATTCAGGCGTTCGAGCGCAGAGCTGGTCTGAGCGGGTTAGAGACTCCGTAAGCAAAGATTCCGCTCCAGACAGGGAGTGCAGGCAGGGAATGCCCGCGCTCCTTACGTAAACTGGAAAAGATGAAGAAGAGCCGCTCGCCGCTTTACGTCACCACTCTCATCGCGGGCGCCTTCTTCATGGAAATGCTGGATGGCACCATCATTGCGACTGCATTGCCGCAGATGGCGCACAGTTTCCACACCAGCGCAGTCAGCCTCAACATCGGCATAACCGCCTACCTGCTCACTCTAGCCGTCTTCATCCCCATCAGCGGCTGGGTTGCGGACCGCCTTGGCTCGCGCTCCGTTTTCGCTGCGGCCATTGCAACATTTACCGTCTCTTCGCTCCTCTGCGGCGTCGCGCACACGCTTACCCAGTTCACGCTCATGCGTATTCTGCAGGGTATTGGCGGAGCCATGATGGTGCCGGTTGGCCGCCTGATCGTGTTGCGCACCACGCCCAAGGCTAAGTTGACTGAGGCTATCGCTTACATCACCTGGCCCGGCCTCACCGCCCTGGTCGTGGGTCCGCCGCTCGGCGGTTTTATCACCACCTATGCCAGCTGGCACTGGATCTTCTTCCTCAATCTCCCCATCGGCATGGTCGCCCTGATTCTGACCCTACTGTGGATAGAGAACGTGCGCATCGGGGAAAAGCATGCCTTCGATTGGCTTACGTTCCTGCTCGCCGGCTTTGCCTCCGCGGGGGCGGTGTATGGGATGGAGAAGCTGGGGAGCGAAGGTGTGCCGTGGCAAGTGCCCGGCCTGGTGCTCGCGCTCAGCGTGCTCAGTGGGGTGGCCGCCATTGTCGCGGCTCATCGCAATCCAGCCACGTCGCTCATCGATCTGGAGTCGATGAAGCTCAAGACGTATTCGCTTTCGGTATACGGAGCGAGCGCCTTCCGCATCGCGGTCTCGGTGCTACCGTTTCTGCTCCCGCTCATGTTCCAAATCGCCTTCGGGCTGAATGCCTTCCAATCGGGTCTTTACCTGCTCGCGCTTTTCATGGGAGATCTGACCATGAAGGCGTTCGTGATCCAGGCTCTTCGCCGCTTCGGTTTTCGCCGGTTGCTCATCGTGAACGGAATCATTACCGCGGGATCTATGGCCCTTTGTGCATTGCTCAGCCCGGCCACGGCGATCCTGCTGGTCATCGCCATCCTCTTCTTTCACGGGGCCTCGCGATCGATGCAGTTCACCTGCATGACCACACTTGCCTACGCGGACATTCCGCACGACCGAATGAGCCGGGCCAATGGATTCCTCAGCGCGGTCATGCAGCTCAGCTTTGGTATGGGTGTGGCCATCGGCGCCATCACCCTGCGGCTGATCGCTCACGCGCGCGGCCACTCAGCAGCCGCTCCGCAGTTGCGTGACTTCCATCTTGCCATGCTGGTGATGGCGGTGGTGGCTCTTGGCCCCGTCTTCGACAGCCTCGGCTTGCCACCGGACGCAGGCGCCACCACCAGCGGCCATCGTCAGCCGCAGCTGGAAGTGAATCCCGTCTGAACGCCAAGCGCGTTGAGGCTCGAGGTGGCAGAATGATTCCATGTTTACTAGCGACGAACTAAAGGGGATCAGGCTGTTCAGCGTCCTCGGAGAAAGCGAGATTGTTCGCTGCGTGGCGAACGCCGCGGACGTGCGGCTTGCGCCAGGCGAATGGTTGATTCGGGAGGGTGAACCGCCGTGGTTTTGCGTCCTTTTTGAGGGCCGGCTGCGCATGGTGAAAGACGTTCTCGGCCGCCAGCAGGAGCTGTTTGAATACGAATATCAGATTGGTGATTTCTTTGGTGAAATACCCATTCTGCTGGGCACCCAGGCTTTTGTCTCGCTGCGGGCGGAAACACACTGCCGCGTCGCCCGCTTCGATCGGCAGCAATTCCAGGATCTGATCAGAGACTCAAAA
This sequence comes from uncultured Acidobacteriaceae bacterium, assembly GCA_963717225.1. Taxonomy (GTDB): domain Bacteria; phylum Acidobacteriota; class Terriglobia; order Terriglobales; family Acidobacteriaceae; genus PALSA-350. The sequence continues at coordinate 49,934 of CAVQWB010000056.1, forward strand.
GAGCTCAGCGCCATGATTCTGCAGACCATGAATGACCGGCTTAGGCGAGTGCAGAAATATGCGACCACGGTTCCGTCCTCCCGGGTGCTCATCCTGGGCACGGAATACGACACAGACTGCCGGGACATCCGCGGTTTCCTTTCCTCCAATCGAATCCCCTATGAGTGGGTCGACCGCGAGCGCGAGCCCGAGCGGGTGCCGTCGTTCCTGCCGAAAGATCTGGGTTGCCCGGCGGTGGCCATTGATGGAAAGCTTTTTGACCATACGCCTACGGTACGGGAGGTGGCAGAGGCCTTACAGTTGCAGACAAAACCAAACAGCGACAGCTACGATCTGGTAATCGCGGGAGCCGGTCCGGCCGGCATGGCTGCGGGTGTGTATGGCGCCTCCGAGGGTCTGAAGGTGCTGATGGTAGAGCGCTCGGCCGCTGGGGGACAGGCGGGCACATCCTCGCGCATAGAAAACTATCTTGGGTTTCCCGAGGGAATTTCGGGTGAGGATCTGACCGGGCGAGCGGTGCGGCAGGCGGTGCGCTTCGGTGCTGAGATTGCCATGACTCGCTGCATTGAAAAGCTGGAGCCGAAGGATGGTGATTATTCGCTGGAGCTCGATGGTGGACATCAGGTTTCAGCGCGCGCCGTATTGCTGGCGACCGGCGTGGAGTGGCGCCGCCTTGCAGTGAATGGCGCCGATCGTCTGCTGGGCCGGGGCGTGTTGTATGGAGCTTCTCGTCCGGAGGCCATCAGCGTAAACGGGAAGAAGAGTCTTCATCGTAGGCGGCGGAAACTCAGCCGGCCAAGCGGCCATGTTCTTTTCCAACTATGCTGCCGAGGTAAAGATGCTGGTGCGCGGTGAAGGGCTGAAGCTGAGCATGTCGCAATATCTGATCGGTGAAATCGCTTCCAAGGAAAACATACAGGTGGTTCCGTTTACCCAGGTGGTAGCGGTTGAGGGCGAAGAACATCTGCAGCGAATTGCGACCCTTGTTCGACCGCCTCAAGGGTGTGAGACGAATCTTACTTATGAAGCAGATGCCCTGTTTGTGATGATCGGCGCCGATGCCAGCACCTCGTGGTTACCCGAGGAGATTGAGCGCGATGCCCAGGGTTACATCTGCACCGGTCGCGACCTCACCACCTGGAAGCATCCGCGGGCGCCATTTCCGCTGGAGACCAGCCTGCCCGGAGTTTTCTGCGCGGGCGACGTGCGCCACAATTCCATCAAACGGGTATCCAGCGGTGTAGGTGAGGGTAGTATGGCGATCGCTTTTGTTCACCAATACCTGGCCCTGCAGGAGGCAGCAATGCGAACACCGACTGCTTAGGTGACCTGCATCAGATGTAACCTCGCTTACTTTGCTTCATTCGTGCGCGTAGTCTTGCGTGATCCATCTCGGTTTGGTCGCCATAGGCCTCTGCCCAGTCGGCAAACGACTCCCGTAGCGGTTTTGATGTGCCACAATAGCCCGCGATGGTGGCGGCTTCGCTGGTCTTTGCATGTGCGCGCGCGAGCAGAGCACCGCAGGCCCAGGAGTAGAAATTGAACGCGTCTCCGGTCAACCATTCGATGGGTATCGACCCTTTGAGATTTTTCATCTGGCGCACGTAATATTCATGACCGTCCATTTCGGTCCATCCCAACATGATGTCGCTGGATGCCTGCAGAGCACGCTGCCCGGTCACAACCCGCTGACCATCGTGTTTGAATTGGGCGCGCCTGAACGGCAGATATGGGGCGTGGGCTGGAGTCAGGGCTTCCTTGATTTGCAAGAAGAGCGGATCGTTGTTGAGCCTGCCCATTAATAACGCGAGATATGCCCTGGTTCCGACGGATCCAACACCCACTACGCGATGGGCGACATCGGCCACCCGATATCGCGACAGCATGTAGCGACGCTCGGGCGTCAGCGTCATCGAGTACTTCTCCAGGGCACTAATCAGAGCTTTCCTTCGGGAAGAATTGACCCGGGTGAGGATGGGCGGATCTTCGCGAAACCGCCAGTGGCCGTCGGCATCTTTGGCTGCGACTTTGGTCAAAAGGCCCTGGTGATCTGACTGCAACGCCTTCGCCACCACTTTCTCAATGACTGCCTGGGCTTTGGCGGGCACCTTTCTCAGAACGTTGGTCCGTCCGGGAAAGGCGTGGAGATGCCAGATATCGAAGGTGCCGAGTGTTTGCAGGCGCTCCATGTTGTTTTGGTATCCGCGGACGGTTTCCATCACGGCCACGCGGCGCTCGCGAGCAGAAAGGCCATTCTCCCGTCCTGCGACATTCACGCTTGCGGTCAGACGCTTGAGGTCCCATTCCCATGGCCCCAGAACGGTCTCATCAAAGTCGTTAAGGTCAAAGACAAGCTCCCGCTGCCGCGTACCATACAGGCCAAAGTTGCCCAAGTGGGCATCGCCGGTGAGAACCACGTTATATCCGATCGTGGGCGTGGGGAATAAATCGTAAGCCATCACTGCGGTCGCTCCGCGCAGAAAGGCAAATGGCGATGCCGCCATTCTCTCCATGCGCAGCGGAATCAGCCGTTTTTGCCGGCCGGCATTACTCCGCCTGAGGATCGACAGGACATCTTCGCGGGTTGCTGCCGGTTTCCACTGCCCGTGCAATTCTCGAGGTACCTTCTCACGCATCCTCTTTCCCTGGGCGTGGAGATGTTCCACGGTCGGCAGCGGCTTGCGCATATCAAGCCGCGCGTCTTGAGAACTAACCTGGGAATTAACCTGGGAATCGAGCTGCTTGCTGGTTGAGTGACGGGGCATAGTCTTCTTAGTCCATCAGCTTGCGCGTCAGGTAAACGTAATCCACTGCCTTGGTCTCCGCGGACTCTTTCAAGTTTGCGCCGGTCGCGTGGCCACCTTCGATAATCTCGTAATAGAAAAATGGCTTGTGAAATTCCTCCAGGCGGGCGGCGAACTTACGGGCATGGACCGGCCCGACGCGATCATCTTTGGTGGTGGTGAAAATCAAAGGCTCGGGATAATTCACGTCCGGGCGGAGCTGAAGATAAGGAGAGATCGATGCTAGAAATGCCCTCTCCTCCGGAACCGTGACCGAACCGTACTCGCCTACCCAGGACGCACCGGCCGCGATCTGCTCATAGCGCAGCATATCCAATAAGGGTACGCCGATGATCACGGCATTCCACATCTCCGGATGCTGGGTGAACTCAACCCCCATGAGTAGTCCGCCGTTGGAGTCGCCGGTGATGCCAAGTTTGCGCGGCGAAGTAATTTTCCTGGTTACCAAATCCTGTCCCACGGCTGCGAAGTCATCGTAGATACGTTGGCGGTGGGTCTTCAATCCCGCTTCATGCCAGGCGGGGCCGAACTCTCCTCCGCCACGTATGTTCGCCAGAACATACACGCCGCCGCGCTCCAGCCAGAGCTTGCCTACGATGCCGCTGTAGGACGGCGTGTTGGCGACCTGGAAACCGCCGTACGCTGTGAGTAAGGTTGGGTTGTTGCTGTTGTAGGTTAGATCCTTGCGGCGCACGACAAAGTAAGGGACCAACGTCCCGTCCTTCGACTTAACTTCGAGCTGCTCCACTACATCCTGCGAGGCATCGAATTGTGGCTTGAGCGATTTAGCGTTGCGCAGAGAATTGCTTACGGGATTGCCCAGCAACAGCGATGGCGGGGTGAGAAATCCCTGGGCCTCCAGGAAAAACTGGTCATCGTCGCCGTCGAGCGGCAAAATGTCCACCGTTTGATTGTCAGGCAGGTCGAGCCTGGTTCGCGTCCATCCACTTGTTGGGGCCAGGCGATAGACATAAGCACGTCCTTGAACATGTTCGAGCGTGGTCAGCACCAGGTGGTCCCTGGTAGTTTGCACTTCCTGGGCAAACTCAACGGCGCTGGGAGTAAAGATCGGTGATGGTTTCAAATGCGCCGGATCCTGTCTCACTGCGTCCATGTCCAGCGAGATAACGGATCCCTGCGGGAGTGTCTGATCCAATCCCTCGGGCTTCCAGTCCTCGTTCAACATGACGATGAGCTGGTTGTTGAGCAGCCCATCCACCTCTGCCTTACCTGGAATAGCGAGCTTCTTGTTGCCGGCGGCCGTCCAAAGGAAATAGGCGCCCTCGAATGTGCTGACCTCCACGTGCATGAACGTGGCATGGTGGCCCTGGCCGTCATGCAGCGTTTCGGGTTGGACGCCGATGTCGTTCTCGGTTGCACGAAAAAGCTCCTTCGCCTGATCCAGTGATTGGCCTCGCTGCCACAGCTTTACCACAAAGGGATAGCCCGATTTCGTCATAGTGCCCGCTCCCCAGTTCCGCGCGGCCAGGAGCGAATCTTTGTTCAGCCAACTGACGGCTTGTTTGGAGTGCGGCAACACAAAACCACCGGTGACAAATTTGCTGGTTTTGAGATCGAATTCGCGCAGAGTTTCTGCGTCCTCGCCTCCGGCTGAAAGCGAAACGAGGCAGAGGCCATTGCCGGGATACAGGCAATTCAAGCCGTTCGCTACCCACTCCTGCTTGTCCTGTTTGGCGAGCGCATCGTAGTCAATCACGGTTTGCCAGTGGGGCTGGGCGGTCAGGTAGTTGGCCAGAATGGTGCGGCGCAGGATGCCACGCACATGCTGCGCATCCTGCCACGTGTTGTAGACCATTCCCTCTCGCAGCACTGGAATCGCCAGATGGTCGGGCGACTCGTACACTTTGAGCGCAGATTCCTGCAGGCCGGCAAAACGAGGATCGGTTTCCAGAACCTTGGTGGTGCGTGCATTCTGCGCCTTTACCCAGGCCAAGGAGCGTTCGCTGGAGACATCTTCCAGCCACTGATATTTGTCAGCCTGGTCCAACGGGGAAAAGGTAGCCGGTGCAGGCGCCGAGGAACGGCAGCCCGTGGCTGCGGTAATGATCCCGATCATTCCTATAATCCCGAAGCTGATCGGGGCGAGACGCATCGTTTATCCTCCAAACGCGATGAATTCACCGCAAGGCAAGCTTCCACCAGGCCAGAAGAGCGATCGCGGATGGAATGGCAAAAATCAACAGGAAGATCGGTGCCTCATCTCGCAGGGAATAGCCTGCCTTGGCAACGCCAAACCATAAATTGATGGCAGCGCCGGCTAACCACGCGGGCAGAAAGTACAAGGCTGCTCTTGATCCATTCCCCAGCGCCCGCCCGACCAATAAAAAGGCGCCGAGGACAACGAAACCCAGGAGCAGAATCTTGATGGTGTGCAAAGCTATTTTCTCCGGAACGGGAATTGTAGCAGCGCCGCGAAGCGGTTATCTGGCCAGGAAGCGCGCCAGGCGTTCTATGCCAGACTCGATCTTTTTCCAATCGGCGGCATAGCACCAGCGCAACCAGCCCTCTCCTTCGGGGCCGAAGGCCCTGCCGGGCGCGAGGCCCAGGCCGACTTCTTCAATCAATCGTTTTGCCAGGCAGACCGAATCGTCTTCCGCCGGCGACGCGCAAAAAGAGATACATCGCGCCGTCAGCCTGAGGTACTTCCAGGCCGGGAAGGTGCTCGAGCGCGGCGAACAATTTTGCCTTGGTGCCGGCCAGTTCGGCTCGCTGCTTAGATACATAGGGCTCTCCTTGCTGCATGGCGACTGCGCCGGCGCGCTGGGTAAATTCAGAGGCACAGGAAGTGTTGTATTCCAGCAGGGAAGCGAGATCAGGCAAGATTGCAGGGGGCGCCACCATCCAGCCTAGACGCCAGCCGGTCATGCTCCAGGCTTTGGAGAAGCTGTTGATCACGATTAGCCTCTCGTGCGCATCGGCAAGGGTGAGGAACGACGGAGCCGAACGCATTCCATCTGTGTAGACAAGGCGTTCGTAGACATCGTCGGCGATGATCCATATTCCATGATGGCGGCAATGATCGAGGATAGCGACTTGCTCCGCGCGTTGAATGGTCCAGCCGGTAGGGTTGTTGGGTGAATTCAGCACCAGCATCCGAGTCCCTGGAGTGAGTGCATGGAGCAGCTTATCCAGGGGCAGGGTCCAGCGGCCGTCTTTCACTTCGAGCGATATGGATGTTACCCGGCCATTTACCACCTTTGGTATCTCGACTGCATTTGGCCACAGCGGCGTGACGGCTACCACCCGGTCGCCCGGCGCGACCAATAGTTGGCTGGCCAACATCAGCGCGGAGACGCCGGAAGACGTCACGGCGATCCGATCGGTGGTGATGGGCAGATGGTGAAGATCAGCCAGGTAGGTGGCGATGGCCTGCCGCAGGTAGAGCCGGCCCAGGTTTTCTGAGTAGAAGGTCTCCCCGTTGCGCAAGGAGGCGATGGCGGCCTCGCGGATGAAAGAGGGGGTCGATTGATCGGATTCGCCGAACCAGAAGGCTAGAACATCCTGCCTGCCCATGGCGGTATTGGCCACGGCGCGGATGAGAGAGTGAGAGAACCTCGATTCAACCTCCTGTTCTCTGGGAGTGACTGACAAGTTGGCTCGATGCAAAGGGGAATTGCCTCCCATTGCATTTTAAATGCCGGCTGGGTTTGAGCAGGCATTTCGTGAAAGCTTCAGGAGCACAGGAGAGTTCGCCAGGCCGATTCGCCGACGGAATATGTGCGTGGTATGCGTGGTAAGTCACGCGTGTTATCCGATATGCTATCTTTCGCCCAAGTGCCAACTTCGGGACGAAGGCGTGGGAATAGATATGCTACCGCTGCAGTTCATCCTGCTAGGAGGCTCCGGAAAAACTCTCTACTGTGGGAAAATCGTACCCTCAGCGGCTAAAGCCGCATTCACTTCAAGGTAGTTATATACGGCCTGAAGGCCGTACCCTTCAAACAGATGAGTTCTTCCGCATCCAACTAGGGCCTTCTCTTGCGATTAATTCTCAAGGGGGGACAGCGCTGATCGCGCTTGGATATCCAGAAAGAGCCATCCGACAGCCGCGCAGCCTCAAGAGACACCAGGATTGACCCAGCACGGTTAGGGTAAGTAAAAGAACTGGTATAGGTTGTTCCCGGAAAGAACAACCCCGTCTCCTGGTCGCAGGTTGGGCGATGAGCCCTCGGACCTCTACTCGGTGTGCAATCGAACTCAAGCTGCTGGATAGGCAGTTTACCCTTGTTTCTGAAGGATAAGACGATATTATCCTCGCCCGCCTTACCGTCAACCAGCGAGACCGGACAAGCGACGACGGCCCGAGACTGCTGAACTAAACCGCAGACCAAGAAAGCAATTAAGATCCCTTTAGAACAGTTAGCCATAGGCCGTTCCCTCTTTGTCCTATTCATCTCGCCGGGTGTGAGTCCCTCCAGTACCGAGGTCCAGGTCCGACCCGTTCTTCTCTAAATCAAGCGCAGAGCCTCCATTGGATCTGTGGAAGCGGCGCGGATTGCTGGAAGCGTTGAGGCGAATAGGGCTACGAGCATCATGATCAGGACACTCGCTATGTAAATCAGCGGGTCGGTGGCGCTGACATCGAAAAGAAAAGATCGGACCAGGCGCGACAACAGGAGAGATCCGATCACACCCAAAGCGCAGCCGAAGAGGGCCATTCTGGCGCCGGAGAAGAGAACCTGCCGGGCGATGTTCGCCCGCTGTGCCCCGAGGGCCATGCGAATGGCGATTTCCTGGGTGCGCAGCGAGGCGGAGAAGGCGACGACCGCGTAGATTCCCGTGATGGCGAGCGCGAGCGCGCCGATGGCAAAGGCGGTTATAAGCACAGTGTTGAAACGGCGCGGCGCTTCCACGTTGGAGATGGCGTCGTCCATGGTTCGCACTTGATCGAGGGCGAGCAGTGGATCGATGGAGGCAACGGCCGAGCGCAGCGTGTGAATCAGCTGTTCGGGAGGCTGCGCCGAACGGAGCGTGATGTATCCAGCAGAGGGTTGGGTCCGGGTTTCCGGGTCCACAGAACCGTTGAGCGTGGCAGGCTGCTCGACCGGGATATACCACTGGTCGGCGCTGGGCTCATCGCGAGAGCCAGGTTTGGTATCCGCGACGATGCCGACCACGGTCACCCACGGATAGGGCCGCTGCGGATTGCCGGCATGGAAGCGCTTGCCGATGGCGTTGGCCCCCGGCCAACAGTGGTTGGCCATGGACCGGTTCACGATAACGACCAGAGGCTTATCGGAGCGGTCGTCCGCCGTGAAGTACCGGCCTGCGATGAGAGGAATACCCATAGCCTGAAAATAATTGCCGTAGGTGATTGCGAAATTGGCGAACTGCAACTTCCATTTTGTGGCGGGCACACCCTCGATCGTGTATCCCGATGCCACGAAACCGAAAGACGCCGGGAGGGCGGTAGTCATGCCCACGGCGGCGACTCCAGGCTCGTTCGCAAGCCGGTCAATGACGGCGCGGTTGAAGTTGTCGATAGAACTATTACTGGGATATTGCCTGGAGGGCAGACGATAGCCGGCGACGAGAACGTGTTCAGGCTGATAGCCGGGATCTACGGCGAGCATCTTCTGGTAGCTGCGCAGGAAGGCAGCCGATACGGTGAGCAGCACCAGGGCGGTGGCGATCTCCGAGACGACCAGGGCAGAGCGCAGCCAGGCATGGCTTTTGGCGCCCGTGCCGATTGGCGAGCCTTCCTTGAGGCAATCGAGGAGGTTGGTCCGTACTGCCGCGAAGGCCGGCGCCAGGCTGCAAAGGACGCCGGTGGCCAGCGCGAGGAGCAACGCGAAGGTGGCAACGGTTGCGTCCATAGAGATGGAGTCGATGCGCGGCATGGACTCAGGCAGGAGATGCAAGGCGGTGCGGATTGCAAGTGCGGCAAACGCCATCCCTAGCAGGCCGCCGGCCAGGCTAAGCAACAGGCCCTGGAGTAGTGATTCACCGAGAATCGCACTGGATCGCGCACCAAGCGCCAAGCGAACCGCATATTCGCGGCGGCGGCGAATGGCTCGGACGAGTAGCAGAACGGCGACATTGACGCAAGCAATCAGGAGCACAATAGAAACGGCTAGAAAAAGAGTGCGCAGCAAGGGCTGAGCGTCTGCCACGATATCTTCTCGTAGCGGCGTCACATCGCCGCGGATATGAATCGCAGAGATGCCCGCAGGGAAATCGCGCATGATCTGCTGGGCGACGCGGTCGGCGTCCTTTGCTGCCTGCGAGAGGCTGACTCCATCCTTCAATCGCGCAACCATTTTGTATCCCCAATTGCCGGCAGCCGTGTCAGAGAGCTCATCCGGCCCAAGGCTCAAAGGTACCCATAGTTGTGGCTGGTCGAGCCGCCCGGCGAGCAAAGGAAATTCAAAGCTCCGCGGCATCACTCCGACGATCGAGTACGCCTTGCGGTTGAGGACGATGGAGGAACCGACGATGTGCGGGTCGCGATGATAACGGTTCAGCCACAGGGCGTAGCTGATGACGGCGAGCGGCTGATGGGCATCTTCTTCCTGCCGGGTGAAGACGCGGCCAAGAATGGGCTGAACGCCAAGGGTGGGGAACAGGCCTGCGGTGAGTCGACCGGCGTGGACAACCTCCGGGGTCGCGTCTCCGGAGAGTTCGTAAGTACTGGGCGCATAGCCGCCAAGGGAGGAGAAAGCGCTGGTTGCATTCGAATAGGTTGCGATCTCACGGGCCGTCACACCGAGCTCCGAACGACTCGCGAGATGATCTCCCAATAAAACCAGGCGGTCAGGGTCGTTGAATGGGAGCGGACGCAGAAGGATGCCATCGACGAGCGAAAAGATCGCAGTCGTAGCTCCGATGCCGAGCGCCAGCATCAGCAGAACGGTGAACGTGAAGCCAGGCGACTGGCGCAGCTGCCGAAATGCATATCGAAGATTCTGGCCAGTCTGTTCGAGCCAGAGGATGGAGCGTTCGTTCCGGTGCAGTTGCTTCGCCCGCTCCACTCCACCATATGCGCGCCTGGCGGCAACGCGTGCTTCGTCCTGGGACATACCCTGTTGCTTGAAGTCATCCTCAAGAAGCGCAAGATGAGAAGCGATTTCTCGCTTCAACTCCTCTTCGATATGGGTATTCCTGAAAAAGCCGAGAATTTTGGAAAAGAACCGCCGAAGATGAGCCACTATTGAGTTTCCTCCGCCAACAGACGCTCTACCAAACCAGCCATTTTTCTCCAGCGCATCGTTTCTTCATTTAGGGCCTTCTGTCCCGACTTCGTGATCGCGTAGAATTTGGCTTCCCGATTATTTTCCGTTTGTCCCCAGGTCCCTTTGATCCATCCGTACTGCTCGAGACGCACGAGTGCGGGATAGAGCGTACCCTGGTTGAGATTGAGTAGACGATCGGAAATCTGCTGAAGCCTGGTTGCGATCTGATAGGCATGCCGGGGACCCATTGTGGCAAGCATGCGCAGGACAATGAGGTCCAGCGTGCCCTGCAGAAGTTGAATCGGTTCGGTATCTTCACTAGGCATGCAAGTGCACCTATTCACACAGATGATTGATCCGCGAGCACTTGTTTGTCAAGTGGAGCGCAGGAGCAGCCGTCAATTAGCCGATGGGGGTGGAGGAAAACTGCAGAATCACTCCGCTTCGCCCCTAATGAACAAATCCGCTCCGGCATTGGAACAGGGGCTAAAGAGTTTGCGTGAGAACCGGGAAAGAAGCCGCAGATCTCTCCGCCCCGAGTTTGGTGGGAGCCCCCTGCTTTAGCAGGGGGAGCTGGACTTCAGTCCCAGCGGAAAAGCGTTTCCTTTCTGAGGGAGGGCTTTAGCCCTGGATTTTCAAGGCCAGCGCTAAAGCGCATGATCAAAGTCGAACTTCTTTGCGCAACGCTGAAAGCGTTGCCCCCCCTGCTAAAGCAGGGGGCTCCCACCAAACTCAGGGCTCCTTTGGGGTTCTCACACACCCTCTTTAGCCCAACAATTTGCGGGCTGTTTTCGGCCCGACTAAAGTCGTGCCCTGATACAAAGCATGAGCACTGCGGTTTGAAAAGCGGTGAGCTCCCGTTGATTCCTCTCTCAACTTGCCGCAGGCAAGTCGCTTGCTTGGGATGACAAAGGGGAGAGCGGTGTATTTCCCGGCCTGGTAGGGAGTGGCGTTAGTTGTGGCTCGGTGGTGGCTAAGTCATTTGTTTTATCAAGATGGTCAAAATTTTATATTTCCCGCCCTCCTAAGATATTTAGGGTGAGTGATTGGCCGATGGCGATTACTGTGTTCCCGCGCCCGAGGGGGACACCCCAACGACGATCAGCGTGCCGCCATCCAATTGGATATCTTGCCTCGCCCCCAGCAGTATGCTGGAAGCATTAGCCATCCTGGGATCTTGTTGCCCTGGTGCGTTGTTCGCCACTAAGACCCCGGGGATCGACGTGGTGCTTATCGCTATCTGTCCGCTTTTGGCTACGACAGTCCCGGGGGCCGGGGCACCGTTTGCAGCGGAAGCTGGTCCGGGGGCACCGGCCGCACCTTGCGCCGCGCCGCTCGCGCTCCCATCGTTGGGCGCCCGACTCGTGCTCGGATTAGAAGAGCCCCCCGCTTGAGACCCGTTCACAGCCCCACCACCTGCGGCGGAGGACCCGCTGGCCGATGCTGCTCCGCCCGGTGGAGAGATCGACTCAATCTGCGAATGGACGGGCATGGTTTTGCCGCCCTTCAACTCAACGCGATCAAACTGCAGCACCATCTGGGAATTCTGGCCAGGCTGGCTCGGTTGCACAGCGATCACATGGCCCACCAGTTTCGATCCCTTGGGAATCTCGGTTCCGTCGGGGGTCTTTACCCGCGTCTTGGTCTGGACTACGACGCTATCGCCGTTCTTGGCGGTCTTTGAGTCCAGCTTGTTCACAAGTTCACCATTGACCGGACTCATCTGTGCTTGCGGACTCGCGGACGAACTCGCCGGGGCCGCCGGCTCCGTCGTTGCAGGGCTTTGCTGAGTGGCGGGGCTGTCGGGTTGACTAGCGGGCGGTGGCTGCTGCGCCCAAAGCGGGAAGCTTGCCAAGGCGAATAGGCTGGTCACGAGCGGCGTGCACGTTTTCATGAAAAATCCTCCATGGGTTCCCTACACTTCCGCAACCGCACGTCCACGGTGCGATCGCGAGATTTCCAATACATGCGCAACCCTCGTGCCAAACCAAGGGCCCTCGGCGCAGATTTAGCTAAGGGGTTGACTTAGAATCGATTAGCCTTCGGCGGCGGGCGCGCCGTGCGATTGCAAATACGGCGCCGGAGGGAATTGTCTGCGTAAATCGCGTAATTCTTTCAGGGCGCGTAATTCTTCCTAAGCCAAAACTACCCTTTTCGCCGGAACGCTCGATGGGCGACTATCAACAAGTTTTCCGCTATGGGATATTATGGGCAAGCTTCGCGCCATCCTAATCGAACCAGTGTCCCATAAGCCACCACGCGATGCAGATAGTTTCAGTCGAGGTTCGTCTTATTCAACAGGTTGTAGGCATCCACCCGCGACTTGGTCAGACTGCCATCCACGTCGTTATAGCCAGGCCCGTTCAAGCTGTTACGTTGAATCCAGGAGCAGGAGGCGTCGTGGTTGCAGGAAATGTAGCAATCACTGCATCCCGTCCTGATTACTCTAAAAGCTAAAGCGCAGCTGCATCGTCACGACACGGGCAGAAAGCGCCCTGGTTTCCTGCCCGAAGTTCGAAGCACCGATGTTGTCCGATATGCCTCCGTTAGTGATTCCGTTGCCCTCTTGTCCACCAGGGGAAAAATTCAGATTGTTGAATAGGTTGTAGGCATCGACACGGAACTCAAACCTGGCGTTCTCCCCGATTCCCTTTATGTTGGGCAGGCCAAAGCTCTTGGCCAGAGTGCCGTCGACGTCTCTGTATCCCGGACCGGTAAGTGAGTTGCGTCCAACACCCGGCGCCTGAGGAACAGGTCCACCGGTTGCCGGGAACTGGTCCGCCACGGTATAGGCGGGATTCGAGAAATAGGCAAGAGCGTTTCCTTCCGTCGCAGCCAACGGAAAGTTCTTGTTCAAACCGTTTCCAACCTGCGGGCCCGACTTATAGGCGGAGTTGCTGGTGCTGTGTCCTGCACCACCCAGATAGGCTCCAGGCAGAAGCTGATTGTAATTGCAGCTTGAGCAATAAAGGCTGCCGCCCTTGACGCTCACCACCGGGTACCAGGGGAAGCCCGTATGCAGGTTAAAGATTCCGCTGATTGACCAGCCGCCGGCGACCTTCTCCATCCAGGCGTGACTGCCATGGAAGAAAACCGGCTGGTAAAGGCCATACAGTTTGAAGGCCTTGCCGATGTTGTAGTCCGACCTGCCATACGACAGGCTGGGGTCATACGGGTAAAACTGCATCGAGTAAGGCGCGGAACTGTTGTCCATGCTCTTGGACCAGTTGAATTCCGCATCGGCCATGAACTGGTGCGAGAACTGATGCTTCAGCCCGGCCAGCATGGAATTGTTGTTTCCGTGTGCGTTATTGCCGAAGAAACCCACATTGGTGACGCCGGGATTGAGAGTAAAACCCTGCACCGCGGCGACGGCGTTCTCTTCGTAGTGGAAATAGCTATGACGCGACAGGCTTCCCTGATATCCCAGGGTCGCTACAAACTGGTGGCCCAGGTCGTATTGGGTGTCCAATGAGTAATGCTCGCTATACATTGTGGGAAAATTCGCCGGGAAGGCAGTCACCCCAACCTGGCCGGTCGTTGGCAATCCGTTCGGGCCAAAGCTGACGATTGTATTCGGGTTCGCGGGATAACCGAAGAGGGACTTCGGATTGCTCGGAATTGCATAGACGATACCTGGATTCGGGGAAGTGGGCGTGGCAATGGCGAACTGGGGCGAAACAGTCCTCCCCGGATTCCCGCTTGAATTGCCGGAGATAGCGATCTCCTCCTGGTTATAGTTCAGGCCAAATCCGCCGCGCACCACGAACTTATCGTGGAACCCCCCTGGGCTCCAGGCAAAACCAACCTGGGGGCCAAAGTTGCCCTTTTGTGCCTGCCAAAGGTTTCCGCCTTTTCGAATGGACAGGCCGCTTACCACGTCTGCCCCGCTGCCGAGGACAACCGTGTCCAGGTTGCCGTACTTTTCCGAGAGCGGCCCAAAGTAGGAGTAGCGTAGCCCGAGGTTGATGGTCAGGTTGGGAAGGACCTTGAAGTCGTCCTGAACAAAGAAGCCCCAGAGGTCCTCGCGCTCATCCTGCCGGGCGGCGGTGGGGGTGCCGGTAATTGGATCGAATTGCCCTGCTTCGCCCTGGGGCGCATCGTTGAGGAAGTCCCAGATATTAAAGAAATTGAAGGATGGGCGAGCACTGTACGTTGACTCATTCAGATAGTAAAGGCGCGTGAGCTCACCGCCGAACTTGATAGTATGACGCCCGGCGACCTTGGTCGCGACGTCCTTATAGCTGTAGGTCCACTGGTTAAAGACACTGGGGCCGGGGGCGCCGAAGTACTGCAGCTCGATGCTGCCTATGTTGTTGTTGCTCGGGCCGTTAAGAACTCCGATGTTGTCCTGGGGAAGGCCGAAGGGCTCCTGAGGATTGGTGCCGATCTCATTCCAACGCCAACCGGCGGCATTGACGCGGGCCTCGTTCAGGAACGTGGGAGAGAAGGTGTGGTTCCATATCCCGGCGAAGGCATCGTTAATCTGCGAATGATGATAGAGATTGTAGGCCCGCTGGGTGCCCTGGTAGTTCGTAGTCGAGAGGGGAACCCAGTAGATGGCAAAGCTGGCGTGATCCTTGGCAGTGACATCAGCGTCGAGACGGCCGTTGTACTGTTTCTGAGAGGTAGTCGTGGGGTTGAGCGTCACATACTGCGCGATGTCGGCCACTCCATCGAGCCCTGACCCGACGCCGGGGTTGGTGGGACTCCCCCCGTACGTAGGATCGTGTGTGCCCAAAGGAGTCTTCAAAGGTGAGCCAATATCGAGTCCCTGGCCGGGAATCGTTGCGCAGTTTGTTCCTTCAATCAGACCGGCTGTCGCGCAACTTGCGGAGATGATGCCTCTAGCGCTGACACCGGCGCCGGGGAAACTGAGGAACTGCGCAGCGATGCTGTTGGCCGGCCCCAACTTGTCAAAGGCAGCGGTCTCATACCAACCGGTAGTTGTGGTCGCAGAATTCTCAGGACTTGTCTCGTATGAGAAGAAGGCGAATATCCTGTTTTTCCAGATGGGGCCGCCTATGCTGCCACCATACTGGTTGAATCGATTTTCGTCTCTGAGCACGCCTTTGTCCGACGCAGTCACCGCACCCTGAGCATGTGGCCCGTTATAACTCTGATACGCGTTCAGGCCCGGACGATGGGCGTTGAAGAAAAGACTGCCGTGGAGGTCGTTGGTTCCACTCTTCGACGTGACCTGGATCTGAGCGCCGCTAAAGCGGCCATCCTCGGCGTCATAGCTGTTGGAGAGGATCTTGACATCGCCGATCGATTCCTCGCTGGGCGTGATCACGGTCGTGCCGCCCCAAACCGCGCTGGCAGTGCTGATACCGTCGACCGAGATGCCATTGTTCTGGTTCTGGCCACCGTTGGCCACGGCCTGCGGGCCATTTTCGGTCTGGAAGATGCCTTTATTGCCGCCCGTGCCGCCAGGGCCTTGAGTGCCGGGAAGCTGTTGTGCCCCGCCGCCACCCCCCTGCGCGCCGTCGCCGAAGACGCCCGGCGCGAGTTGCGTCAGCTGGAAGACATCGCGGCCGAAAGACGGCATATGCTGAATTTGATTTTCGCTGATCACGCCCCCGACGGAGGCGGTCTCAGTTTCGAGCAACGGAGCCAAAGAAGCATCGACGGAGACCGTCTGCGACGCGGCGCCAACCACCAACTGCACGTTGACCGCATTCGCCTGGTCCGCAATCACCTGGACCTTATCGATAACCTGCTTCTGGAATCCGTTTTTTTCGACAGTCAGCGTGAAGGTGTCGGGCGGCAGGGCGTTGAAGTTGAAGATACCGGCAGCGTTGCTGGTCCTCACCTGCTTCTCGCCGGTCGAGTCGTTGACCAGCGTCAGCGTTGCGTCAGGGATCACTGCGCCAGTCGAATCGGCGACTACGCCCTGGATCGAGGCGCGATACTGCGCATGGGCTACTGGTGCGAGCAGGCAGCTTGCCGTCAATAGCAGAAGAACGACCCGGCAGGTCGCGGCCCTACGCAGGAAGGAACAGACTCGTCCGGACAAAAGCATTTGCATACTAGCGCTCCTCAAAAGTGGTTACTGCGTTTGTCAGCCTGCCCTCTCCACCGTGACGGAGAAACGGGCGGGGGGCAGAGCACCGAAATTGTAAATACCGTCGTCATTGGTCGTGCTTACCTGCTTTTCGTTCGTCTCCGTATTGGTCAAGGTAACGGTCGCGCCCGGCACGAGGGCGCCTTGAGGGTCTGTGACCGTGCCCCCGAGCGAACCGCGAAACTGGGCGCGGGCCGCCGGAAGGAGCAGCGACATGGCGACTAAGCATAAGAAAAAAGCAGAAGGCAGCCTCTTGAGTGCATTTTCACTTCTACTCTGCACGGGGAACTGCAGCGAAGTGCGGCCTTTCTCGAGGAACAGCCGCGAACGGGATTGGTTGCTTTGTATACAGCAAAAGTTAAAATGCTGTGGCGGCGAGGGCAACCTCTCCTGGTCACGATCGATACAGTGCATGCTGACTCTCCCTAAAGTGACGAACTGTTATTCCGCCCCGGCGACCGTTTGGGCGCCTGGAGGGCGCTCTCATCCAATCTGGGTCAACCGATCACGGTCTTAATTAACTCTGCGGCAGTGAACGAAGCGCTCTGCAGCCGGCGGCTACATTCACCATTGCGCAATCGGTTGCGCTCGGCTGAGACTCGTACCAATTCGAATATGGCGCTGGCAAGCTGACGCCCTTCCGGGAGCCGCCGGCTTTGACCGTCATGCCCTCTCCCTGCGGCGCGGATTCCGTTTCCCCCTTACCTTCGACCGGACCCGAGTCAACAGAGAGACAGGAGGGTAGGATGCAAACCATAATTCCAGGGTTGACTCTGATCTTCTTTCGCACAGCGGGTCCGCGGAGACCAGAACTACTCCCAGCAGGTTTTTTGGGGTGTGGCGGTTCCAGAATTATGTGATTAAACAGGCTGCGGAAAGAATCTCTGCTTGGACGAGTCGTCCCCTCAGTGGCTAAAGCCACATTCATTTCAGAGTAATTACGGGCGGGCTAAAGCCCGTCCCCCTCAGGGAAAGAAAGACGTGCTTCAGGGGCTAAAGCCCAAATCCTTTGTTGCGCCTCGACGGCCCGACTAAAGTCGTGCCCTGATACAAAGCATCAGCGCGGTGACTCACGAAAAAGTCGCGCATTCCGCAGCTTTCGATCCATCCATCCTCTTTTGAAATGTAACTCCAGGACATGGACTTTTAAGTCCGGGAAAAGCCCTGGACTTCAGTCCATAAGAGCTAACTTGTTTGGAATGTTTTTCTTCAAAGCTCCCACAAAATCGTCATCCTGCCTGCCCCGGCTTGCCGTGGGAGCGAAGCGCTTCACAGATGATTCGCGTGACACCGCGCTTGATGGCGCGGAGTCGAAGGACCCCGAGGACGCTTGTCTTGCCTATGCCGTTCGGAGCTTTTCAACCACGGGAGCCCGCGTACAGGATCTTGCTGCGGTACCCACCTGATGGTCACTGGTACATCTTTTCATCCGCTGTAATCAACTTCCATCCCAGGTCTGTGCAAGGTCTTTGAACTCCGGATTGATGACACGAATGGGGTTGATGGGGGAGCTTGGGGCATTTTCACCAGGGCTTTAAGCCCGGTATTTGCAAGATAAAGCGTTCTCGCGGGTTTGTCCCCGGACTGAAGTCCGGGGCTGGCACGGATCAGCCTTCATGCAACAGTTAAACAGCAACTTATCCCCCCCACAGGAGAAGTTCATGGAGAGCAATTCCAAGGACGGCCTAAAAGCCCGTCCCCTTCAGACGAATCAGTTTTCCGCAGCATGTAAAGCCCTCAGGAAAGACGGTTTCCGCCCGGGGAGCCAGATAAGCTGCATGATATCCGTTGCAGCAGTTCCTCGTGCTCGCTGTAAGCCTGGGAATGGGTATGCTGTCCACCCTTCCGTCACTTATGGCAGCTTTGTCACAGGAATAGTTTCTCTATCGCCGGGAATCGTTACGGTACCGTCCGTGCCCGCGGCAGATTTCTGATCGACCTTCTCTGCCGGGGTATCTAGATTGGTGGGCGTGAGGTAGTGGGTTTTCTTTAAGCCATGCGCAAGATGTTTCTTCACATCAGACTTCTGAGAGAAGGTCATTGAAAACTCCAATCGTCCTGTTGCTTACTTTTTGGGTGCTCGTCTGGAGCGAAGCTGGAAGGCTGGAGGCGAGGAAAGAAGATCCTTAGCTGGGTTAAGCATACGCTCACATGGCGCGCTATGCCACCGGCAGGTATCCCGGACCGATGACAGGATCAGGCCACAAACGAGACTGTCCCGTCGCCTCAAGGCAACGGGATGACAGATGACAAAGGATAGGGTGGGCTTTCATTGACAGTAGTGGCTGGAAGCATTCATTAAAGGATAGCGGTGCGGCCTGTGAGCGCCGACACACGGTCTGCGACGGTGACGAAATTTGCCCGGGCATGGGCTCAGACGGCACACCGGGTTGCAAGATACAGAGCAGCAAGGCGATACATGGCCAGCGGAGACACTCTGGCCGGACCCCTTCATGCTTTTCTCGAAAACGACACTTGCGATTACACAAGTATTACCCTGCAATGGAAGTCCTAAAAATGCCCTCTCCATCAAATAAATAGAGGGAAACATGCAGTTATCAGGATTCTTCAAAAGCGACAGGACGTTTACGCAGCCTATCGTTTGGGTTACCACCTCATTCATGATTGCGTTTCACATAGGCGCTGTGGCCGCACTGTTTGTATTCAGCTGGAAGGCGCTCCTGCTCGCGATGGTGTTGTGGTGGATGGCTGGGAGTCTGGGCATCGGCATGGGATACCACCGGCTGCTGACGCATCGCGGCTACAAGACACCGAAATGGATGGAATACTTTCTCACCGTGTGCGGGACGCTGGCGTTGGAAGGCGGGCCGATTGGCTGGGTCGCCACGCATCGCGTGCATCACCAGAACACGGACAAAGAGGGTGACCCGCATTCTCCGCGCGACGGCGGCCTTTGGGCTCACATGGGCTGGATTCTGACCGGCCAGACCATGCACAACAAGACCGCTGAGCTTCTGCCTTACGTGCCAGAACTGCGCAAAGACAAATTCCACACGTGGATCAGCCGTTGGCACTGGGTTCCGATCACGGTACTGGGCGCGATTATTCTTGTTGCGGGTGGATGGCAGTATGTCTTGTGGGGCATCTTCTTCCGCACGGTCCTTGGCCTGCACTCCACCTGGCTGGTGAACTCTGCCACTCATATGTGGGGAACACAACGGTTTCCTACCCGCGACACATCGAAGAACAGCTTCTGGGTAGCGCTGCTGACCTTTGGCGAGGGCTGGCACAATAACCACCATGCTCATCCGCAATCGGCCCGTCACGGGTTAGCCTGGTACGAGGTTGATGTTAACTGGTACGGGATTCAGGCACTCCAGATCCTTGGCCTCGCGCGCGAAGTGAAGGCACAGAAGCTCGATTCTGACGAGGACAGGAAAGAATCGGTTCCACGAGGGTTTGCCGCCTGGGGCTCATCCGGGGCGGGCTAATCCGCGGACGGAAATGACCCTCATGAAAGGGATGCTTTTCCCGGGATCTGCTCACAGCATCAGCTCGATGCGTTTGGCAGATCGACGGGTTTTCCGTGCGGTGTATGCCGATAGGCGTCGGCCCAGGCTTCTTTGCGAGCAAGCATCTCGTTTGGATTGGAGAGTCCTTTTGCCGTCACGAGACGTTCGAGCGCAGCTAGCCAGTGTTCGTAGTAGGCCGAACCGTCGTCCGGGTGGCCACGATCCGCCGCGGACTTGAGTTCATCTGCCAGCACGGCCGCCCACTCTTTCCAGGTGAAGTAGCCTTGAGCGGAAAGCCGCACGGCCAACGCAAAGGCCTGGGCTTGCCAGGGCTCAGCAAAGACCGGACCGCCCTGGTCGCGAGGGAGCGAGGGCAAAGCGGCGAGCCGGTCGGGATCGGATTGCGATTCAGGCATGTTCGAGGTAACTATCCCACATATCGAGATAAACAGAATCGCGCGGCGAGGCATCGTCTCCCCACAACTCCCGCGCCGTAAAACGAACCGAATACAAGTGCTGCGGTTGCTCTCCCAGAAAATGCGCGTTGGTATCGGGGAATACGAAGATGCCATGGCAGCGGACGACCGAGCCCTTCTTGCCTCTCGCGTATCGCGGCAGGCGCGTGTGGCCCACCGGATTCATATTCCGGGCGCGGACCTGCTGTCCCACTTCGAAGCGAGCCTTGGCCTCCGCTTCCGGTCGCATAAAGTTGCCGCGGAGCCCGGCCACAGCGGATACGGCGGCAGCGGTAAGAGGCGGCGTTGCCTTCTGCGATCCCGGCGCGGTCTTGCCGGTTTCCATCTCCTGCGGCGTCACTAAGCCAGACTTCACCAGCAACTCCAGGTTGCGGGTTAGCCATTTCTCGTAATAGCTCATCTGCAGATACTCAGCGGGAGGAAGGAGCTCGATACCGTGACGGCCTGCGTCGATATTCCACTTGCCCCACGCACCCATCGCGCGGTTCATCGCAAACACACGGCCTTCCCAAGGCTGGTGAAATACGGGTTCGTTCTCTTCGCGCTGGATCGGACCCATATCTTGCATGCCGCCCATGTCGTGAATTCCGTTCATGCCTTGCCTCGTGGAGGCGGTGCGACCTTGGCGACCCCGATCATGGCATCGCGTGTGACCAGAGCCGCAAGTTCCTCTTCGGTCATCTTTTCCGTACCAGCCGGTCTTTCCGGCAAGACGAGGTAGCGGATCTCCGCCGTGCTGTCGGAGACCCGAACCTCTACGTCCTGGGGCAACTCCAGGCCGAATTCGTGCAAAACTCCGCGTGGATCGAGCACAGAGCGCGATCGATAGGGCGCCGATTTGTACCAGACGGGTGGCAAACCGAGGATTGGCCAGGGATAACAGGAGCACAACGTGCACACCACCAGGTTATGCACGCTCGGGGTGTTTTCGAGCACTACCATGTGTTCTCCCTGTGACCCCCCATAGCCCAGTTCGGCGATGGCCGCTGAGGCATTGTTGAGCAGCCGTTCCTTATATGCCGGATCCACCCAGGCGCGCGCCACCACGCGAGCACCGTTGCGCGGTCCAATCTTGTTTTCGTATGCGTCGACCAGCGCATCCAATGCGGCCCGATCCACCAAGCCTTTTTCCACCAGCAACGATTCGAGTGCCTTGGTTCGCAGCGCCGGATCGGAGGGAACGACCTGGTGGTCGTGATGATGGTCATGATCATGCGTGGGCATAGGTTTGCAACAGCCATTCAATTTTCGGATTCAACCGAGTTTCTGCTTTGGCATCCTCAATGGCGAACATGTTAACACCCTGCCACTTCGCTTAGTACGGGTGTGACAAAAGGAAGAGCGGTTTTCCTTGGGAGTGGTTAGTGGTGTTTCTCTTCCCGGTTCTCACGCACCCACTGAGGCCCTCAACCCCCCGGCGTTTGTCCAGGAACTTTTCCGCAGGTTCTCACGCTGGGCTTGAAGCCCAGATCTTTGTTGGGACCGGGAAGTGCGGCGCGCCCAATGGGTTATATTGAGCGCGCCTTTCGATGGTTACGTTTATTTCAGTTGCGGTTATTTCGGTGTGAGCACGTAAACATGCCCGTTGAGACCGCTGGCGACAATTTTTCCGTTATCGCTTATGCCGTTGGCGTTGGTGAGGAACGTAAGGGACGGTTCGACCAGATCGTTCAGGTCGATCAGCCTTCCGTCCTTGTACACGGAAGCGTGGCTACTGCCGTTGGCCGCCGTGTTACTGCCGGCAATGTCTCCATTATTGTTAAGGCCGGCGGCAATCAAGGGAATCTTTTCGAAGGAACGGCCTCGGTAAATAAAACTACTTCCCGCGCCTGCTGAGTTGATCGCCGAGCCGACAATCTCGCCGCGATTATTAATCGCTGCGTTGACAAATGACTCTCCGGCCACCGTGCCCAAATCGCTCATGTGGCTCTTGGCGTAAAGAAAGAGGTGATTGAGATTGCTGCCCTTTACCGAACTGACGCCGGCAATCTCGTTCAGGTCGTTGATGGCTGTGCCCGCACTGTAGGTCCCGCCCAGGGTACCGATATCCACCAGGCCGGATCCCTGGTAAACAAAGGCGTGAAACGGTGCCAGACAGGTGGGAGAAATAGGCCCGGTGCACAGCCCAGTGGAAAGGAACCCCGTGATGTCTCCCGCGCTGTTGATGGCTAATCCGTCGCTTTCCCTCCCTGACATGGAAATATCGAGGTACACCGTTGTGTTGTCGCTGTAGTTATAGATGAACGCGTGCTCCGGCGGGCTGAAGGAAAAAGGGGGCTCCAGATCCGTCGTACCGACTACCTGGCCGTTATTGTTGATGGCATTGGCGAAACTCACCTGGTCGTAGGCGATGCCGATGTTCATCCCCCCGGCATAGATGAAAGCCTGGCCGAAGTGATCACCGGGAATGGGGTAATACGAAACCGAGCCGCTGACTTGTCCCTTGTTATTGATCCCCGTTCCGACGATGTTGGAGACCGATCCAAAGTTCGATCCGGGGTTGGGAATTTCCGTCGCAGTGTAAATCGGATGGCTGTGTGGACGAACCAGGGCGATGGAGAATGGCTCGAACACGGGGAGAAAGGGAGAACCCGGAACGGGTGTCAGCGAAGAAGTGGAGCTAAGCTTGTAGCCAGAAATATCGTTCGACGATCTGTTGGCTGTGTAGAGAAACGTGCCGCTGTAGTCCACCGCCACAAAGCTTGGGTTTCCTCCTCCGAAGGGTGAACCTGAGACCGGCGTGAGTTGCCCGTATAAAGACGTGAAAGGCAAGCTGTTGCTGAAAGCAGTCTGGTTCTGATTAATGCTGTAAGCAAAAAGCCCACCATACCCCGCGAGGAAGACAAACTGGCCACTTGGGTCTACGGTCACCGAGTTCACGCCGCCGGCACCTGCGGCAAAGGGAGACGTAGGCAATGGGCTGAGCGCGCCCCCCGCGATTGAGTATCCGGATATATCGTCGGAACCTCCATTAGCCACATAGACGAACCTGTCGTTTGGATCCACCGCCACCGACGATGGTGAATACTGGGCAGCGTACGGCGACCCCGCGAGTGGAGTGAGGCCACCGGTGGCGCTGTTAATCGCGTAGCCGGATACGTTATTGGACATGGAATTGGTTACGTAAACGTACTTACCCATTGGGTCCACGGCGATCCCAGAGGGGAAAGTTCCTGCAGCATAAGGAGAGCCGGACACCTGTACTAATCGGCCGGTCTCGGGGTTGATGGTGTATGCCGACACGTTGTTGGCTCCAAGGTTTGCCACATAGGCGAACCTGCCCGACGGGTCGATCGCAACCGCGGTTGGCCCATATCCTGAGGCGAAGGGAGATCCCGGTATCGGCGTCAACCTGCCGCTGTCGCAATCAATACGAAAGCCGGATACATTGTTGTCGCCTGCATATTGGTTGGTCGCATAGAGGAACCTGCCCGCTGGATCTACGGCGACCGAAGTGGAGCCCGAGCTACCGGTGGTGAACGGCGAACCCTCAATTGGAGTTAGCTTGCCGTTAGCACTGTTAACGGTATATCCCATAATTTCTCCGGCATTTTGTTCGGCGACATAGGCGAACTGGCCGCCAGGGCAATGCTCATTTTGTGCGGCCGCCAGCCGGGGGGCAGACGCGATCAGGAGCATGGGTGGAAGAGCGAGAGCTAGGCAGCTAAAAGACCTCAGGTGGCTTCCTAAGATCCTGGATTTGTTACGTGCATACATGAAAGGATCCTCCTATTTACTCCACGCAAATTAGCGCGGGCTCGATTGGGGGGATCGGAAGCGTTCTGCGTGGGCGCGGGAATTATATCGGTCGCCCGCATCCAAGGGAAAGGACTATCTAATACATCTGCTAAATCGACAGATTCTGCGACGCCATTTAACGACGTCCAGTAAAACTGGACAAATGTACGATCCAGAGTTACACAGCCCATCAAGCGGTTTGTTCAGGCATCTCGCCGATATCAATCACCACGACCGTGATGTCATCGGCTTGCGCACGGATGGTCCCATTCTCCGGCCATCCCAGCACCTCATCAAGCAAACGCTGGGCAAACTGTTCAGCTGGAACATCCCGGTGAGTTGTAATGAAATCGCCCAGCCGGGTCTCTCCGAACGGCTCGCCCCGAGCGTTCGCTGCCTCCACCAGTCCATCCGTGTAGACCAACAGGCGGTCACCCGTCTCCAAGGTGAATTCTGTTTGCGCATATTCCTCACTTGGCCGTACGCCAAGCAGTAGTCCACTCTCCTTGAGCTCGAGCAGTGTTCGGTTCGCGCGGCGCCAGAGAATTAATGGAGGATGCCCTGCGGCGGAATAGCAGCCCATCCTCCTGGCTTGATCGAGAACCACATACACAGCGGTCGCGTACTGGTCTTGCGCCTGGTGACAGAGGGTGGAGTTCAACCCCGCGATGACCTTGCCGGGCTCCGCTCCCATGCCCATTTGCGCAGCAACCGCCACTTTAACCATCGAGGCTACCAGCGCAGCGGGTACGCCATGTCCGGCGACATCGGCTACCACGATTCCCAAGCAACCAGGCCGAATCACCAGAAAATCGTAAAAATCCCCGGCCACTGCCGTCATGGGGGCATACCGGACAGCGAGCTGGAAACTCCCAATCTCAGGGTTCGTGCGGGGCAGGATCGAGCTCTGAATGCGAGTAGCCGCTCGCATCTCTTCACCCAACGAAATGAGCAG
This sequence comes from uncultured Acidobacteriaceae bacterium, assembly GCA_963717225.1. Lineage (GTDB taxonomy): Bacteria > Acidobacteriota > Terriglobia > Terriglobales > Acidobacteriaceae > PALSA-350. The sequence goes on from CAVQWB010000056.1 coordinate 74,640, forward strand.
TGTTTCATTCGCGAGAACTCGTCGGGTTGCTACGTAACCGAGACAGCAAATCAATACGAACAGCCCGTACGGCTCAGTGTCCGCGTGCCAGTCGAACAACCGTGTGCTGGCAATGCGATCGTGTGCGAATGTCAGAAAGAGAGCAAACAATCCCAAAGATAAGATGCCTTGGTCTTGCACACGTGGAGGCTTATATCCCATCAGGCTCCCCAGCAGGAGAATCGCAGGCAAGAGGAAGACCGTTCCGATGCCAGCTGTCGGGAGCAAGTCCGGGCGCCGCTGAATCACGATGCTTGCAAACCCAATCGTGGCGAATATCACATAGGCCCATATCAACCAGCGGACAGACGAGCGCCAGCCCTTGCCGTAAAAATCCTCGAAGAGCAGCAAGGCTGGAATCATCGTCGCAAACTCGACGAATTTATTGACGTAAGGCCAAAAGCTTTGCGGTTCACCGAAGGCCATCTGGAATGGGGTCGTATTCGCGAGCAGTCGCAGGCCGTAGGGACCAGCGAATAATCCGAACCAGAGCAAGACTCGCTCGCCCGATTGCCAACGGGACAGCTGTACAACGACGGCAGCCACCCCAATCGCTGCGATGATTGAGCCAAGAATCAACAGCGGAAGATCGTGACGTAGATTGGACCGCAACTGTTCTTCAGAAACCGCGACGAGGAGCGCGTTGATCACCGTGGGATCTACCGAAAATCACGTGGCTGAATGTTACTGCGCGTCTCGCGATCCTGATAGAGCCGAAGAGCTAACTCTGAGTCACCCGGCGCGCACTTCGACAGTATAGTAGAGAGCCCGCAGGGCAGGCTTGGCAGGGGGTTCGATCGACTGCTTTGGATCGAGATTGTTTTCGGCAACTTGGATCGCTGCCATTAGCAGGGATCAGTTATGTACGGGCTGAAGCCCGCACCCTTCAGGCAAAGAAAGACGCGCAACAGTGGCTCTATAGTGCCGATCAACAGGCAGACTTTATGGTCAACGCGACATCATCCCAAAGCACAGGGCTCTTTCTGAAATAGGACTCGTTTGCCAGGTGGCAGCCAAGGGCCGCGTGGTGTCCGAAGACAACATCTTGAACCACGGGCTCACGCGATCGGACGGACTGAAAGAACTTCCAAAGATGGGGCCGCAAGTCATCGTAATCAGTTCCGGTGTAGGCCTGGGTTTCCAGTGCGGGTTCCTTGCCGGGAACCGGGTCATGTTCCTTATGCCATTGCTCGATGTAAACCTTCCTAAGGCGGTTGGGATAAGAGCTGGTGTAATAGCTGGGGCGAAGATCTACCCCTGGCTGCGGGATATAGGTGACACTGGTCCCGCGGAGTTCGATGACACCTTTCGAACCCATGAAGCGTGTGACCTCGGCGGACTCTGTGCCAAGCGATAAGCGCATGTAGACGGGAACGTTGTCATATTCGAAGAGAACTGCCTGGACATCGGGCATATCCCGGCCATCTTTCCATCGGTAAATGCCGCCAAAGGCAGATACACGTTTGGGAACTTCATTGATGCCGAGCACGAACTGCATTCCGCTGATGAGGTGTACAAGCAAGTCTCCGGCAACACCGGTGCCATACTCTCGCCAACAGCGCCAACGCGCGAAGACATTGGGGTCGAGGGGCCTTTTGGGGGTTGTTCCCAGCCACGTGTCCCAATCGAGGTTGGTGAGAGATAAATCCGGGGGAGGAGGATATTCCCAAGCGCCGGTGGGATCATTTCTGCCGAGAGAGGCTTCTACCAGGCTCAAGTCCCCGATGGCGCCCTGTTGGTAAAGCTCCTTCGCCTTTGCACACAGGACGGAACTTGTGCGCTGGGCTCCGATTTGCACGATGCGATCCGTCTTTTTTGCCGCTGCGACCATGGCCAAGCCATCGGCGGGGCTGTGAGACATGGGTTTCTCGCAGTAGACGTCTTTGCCCGCGCCCAGTGCATCGACCACCACTTGTTTATGCCAATGATCGGGCACAGCAACGATGATGGCATCGATTCCTTTGTCGTCCAGCAAGTCCTTATAGCGGCGGGTGGTCTTGATCGGTTTGCCTACGATTTCGTTGGCTAGCTCATGACGGCCGTCATAGAGATCAGCAGCAGCTACGCATTCGACGCCCGGGAGCTGGACTGCCGTCGTGAGCAGTCCGGATCCCTCCATACCAACACCTACTATTCCGAAATGAACTCGATCGCTTGGCGCCGTTGCCTGCGCTGTTGACGCGAACGATTCGGATTCCAGAAACGTGGATCCGGCAATCAACGAAGCTCCTGCAACCCCAGCAGATGTCTGTAGAAACTCGCGGCGCGAAAGAAAGGCTTTATGCATCGGTTGATTCTCCCTATTGACCCTTAGAAGACGAATCTTACACCGAATTGCATTGGCTGCCTTGTCGATGGGGCGGGTGGCCGGCTAGCCCCGGGAAAGCGGGCTCGTTTCCAGTGGTTCGACCCTTTCCGTTTGCCGACGTAAGGCGGGTATGTTTGCCATTCGCTCGATTCACACATCCCATTTCGAAGGTACAATTGCCCACCCCGGGAACGGCAGTTTGAAGCGGGGTGAAAGAGGACGTAAATCCATGCTCGGAACACAGATCGGCGAAACCAAAGGCAAGAGAACCGTTAGACGGGTCCTTTCTATTGACCCTCCAACCGTAGAAGTGTCGTTCGAAGATAGCGGCCACATGTTCGGTGTTCCCACCACCGGCATCGGGACTTACACATCGGTAGTCCGTCCGGATGGCTCCATTTATGGCGAAGGCCAAGGAATTAACATGACGCAGGATGGCGAAGGCATTAGCTGGAAGGGAACTGGGGTGGGGAAATTCGGTCCCGGTGGCGCGGTCAGCTACCGTGGGATGCTGTTCTTCCAAACCAATTCCCAGAAGCTTGCCCTCGGCTCCTCTTGCGGGGCCTTCGAATATGAAGTAGATGCTTCAGGCGACACGACTGCCAAATTCTGGGAGTGGAAGTAGGAATCGACTGCATAGGTCCGGGCTGGTGGGCGAGTTTTCAAAACGCATACCGCCTGCCAGCCGGGCACTTGGCATGGAGCTGGGGAGCTGGATGTAACCGGAGATATCTATTCACGCTCAAGTTTTCGCATTCGGTAAGGCGTCATCGCACGCTAGCCTTATGGCCGTCGCGCTTGGCTGATCATTCATGACGCAAGGCATTCATCGGATCGACAGCCGCTGCCCGGAAACTGGGAATCAAACAGGCCGCAAGCGTCGCCATCAGCAACAACGTCGGAACCAACGCAAATGTAAAAGGATCGAGCGGGGGGACACCATATAAAAAGCCCGCCAGCAAACGGGTACTTAGCAACGCCGCAGCCAAGCCGAGCAGCAACCCCACTCCGAGCAAGGTAAGGCCCTCACTTAATATCAGCCGCACCACGCCGGTTTTTGACGAACCCAGCGCCACGCGGATTCCAATCTCCCCCGTCCTCTGCTTCACTGAGTAAGCGAGCAGCCCATACACACCCACCATGGCAAGTAACATCGCCGTACCGGAGAAGATGGTGAGGAGCGTGGTCTGAAAGCGTCTGCGCGCGGTAACGTGAGAAACGCGGTCGCTCATTGTGTGCACATCCGCGATCGCGAGGTTGGGGTCGATCGCCCTCACCGCCGCCCGAATCTCGGCCACCACCGCATCCTGCGGCAGCGACGAACGCACCGCAACATAGGCGCCGACGATCGAGGATTCCCTCCATTCGACCTGCCAGAAGGGTCTGTACACGAGCGGGCCCGGCGCGGCTTCGAGGCTCATATATCGAACGTCTTTGGCAACCCCAACGACGGTAACCCAAGGGTCGCTCTCATCAGCACCGGTACGAATGTGGCGACCAATCGCATCTCGATCGGCAAAATACTTGTTCGCAAAGGCCTGGTTCACGATCGCCACCAGCCGATGTCCGGAGGCGTCTTCGTCCGAGAAGTCCCGTCCCTGGAGCAAGGGCGTCTGCATCGCGGAAAGGTAGTCCTGCGTAATACCGCGTACCTCTACCAGCTGTTGTTTCTGGTTGGGATAGCCCTCCACCGATATCGTGGAGAGCCCCTCTGAGTCACTGAGCGGTAGCGCGTTCACGACCCCCACAGCCTGCACTCCGGAGACTGGTTTCAGCCGCTCGACCAGGCTGCTGAACATGGCACGGCGCTTATGCGTGTCGCCGTATTGCGGACTGAGTTCTACATTGGCTGTGACCGTTGCCGGCGCAAACCCGGTCGACACGGAAAGCACGTTGACATAGCTCCGTAACAGGAGCCCGGTGCCCGTCAGCAATACCACCAACAGCGCGATCTGGGCCACTGCCAGCCAACGTCGCGCCCGCCTCTTATCGCCGGAAATTCCGCGCATTCCGCTGCTCTTCAGAAACTCCACGAGGTTGATGCGGGTTGCCGATAGCGAAGGCAACATACCGAACAACACACTGGTGAGCAGGGTGACGAAGAGCACGAACCCCATCACGTGCAGGTCGAGCCCGGCAGTGTTCATGCGGGGAATATCTCCGGGATTGAGTTTCAGCAGCGCATGCAGAAACAGCCATGCCAGCCCGACGCCCACGATGCCTGCTATCGCGCTCAAGATGAGAGACTCGGTCAGCATTTGGCGCAGTAGACGGGTTCGTTTGGCGCCCAGCGTCGCACGTACCCCTAACTCATGGGTTCGAGACGCAGCCCGCGCCAAAAGCAGATTCGCCGCGTTGCCGCAGGCGATGAGCAGAACGAATGCAACAGAAGCCATCAGAAGCAACATCAACGGCCGCACCGGCCCCAGAGAACTATCGCGGAAGGGCTTCACGTAGGCGCTCCACACACGAGCATCCGCATCGTGCAACAGGTTGAGATGCGACATGATAGTGCTCATCTCTGCCTGTGCTTCCCGCACGGTCACTCCGGGCTTCAGGCGCGCCAGCGCGAAGCCGATTGGGTTATCTCTCTCCGCTTTCTGTTGAGGCGTCAAAGCCAAAGGCACCCATAGATCCGTGGTCTGGACTTGCCCGTATCCGTAGGCAAGGTCGCTTTTATGCGGGTATCCAAACTCCGCGGGCATTACGCCGATTACCTGATAATCGATGCCGTCGAGACGCAACTTGCTCCCCAGAACATCGGCCCTCCCGCCCATGGCCTGCCAAAGCGCATGGCTCATTACCGCAACTCGTGCGCTGCCAGGCTGTTCATCCCTTGCGTCGAAGCCACGGCCAAACTCTGGAGCTGCCTGCAGCGTGGGGAAGAAATCGGCGTCCACCCTTGCCGCGCCTACCCTCTCGGCACGATCCTTTTCATCCACAAGGTTGTAGGTCGCCTGGTTAAAAAAGGTCGCCGCTGCAAACGACTTTGCCTGCTTTCTAAAATCAAAGAAGTCCGCAGGGCTCGGCCCCAAGGCCTCCGGCGGAAGTTTCCACGCCGAACTGGGAGTAAATACATAGACGAGTCTCTCCGGGTCTCCGTATGGTAATGACCGGATCAAGACCGCGTTCACCAGGCTGAAGATCGCCGTACAGGCTCCGATTCCCAACGCGAGCGTGAAGACCGTTACCAGGGTGAACGAGCGGTGCTTGCACAGGGTTCGTAGACCGTAGCGAACATCCTGGGCCAGATCGGCGAGCCACGCGACACCGCGCGCGTCGTAGCACTCCTCGATGGTTTTGGAGAAGACTACCAAAATCAGCGCTTGCTACCGCGCGCGCTTCTTCCGGAGACATGCCACTCTTGATGTTCTCTTCTGTTTGCCGTTGCAGATGGAACTGCAGCTCTTCGTTCAAGGATACGTTGCTCGGGTCCCTTTGACGCAGGGACCGCAGGCGGCGGAGGAGACTATGGAGTAAGCGCATAGAGATCCTATTCACACGGCATGTAATACGCCCTGGACCGCGGCGGACAGGCGGTCCCATGAGTGTTCTTCGGCCTGCAGCCGTTTACGCCCCGCTTTCGTCAGGGAATAGTATTTTGCGCGGCGGTTGTTCTCAGAGGCTCCCCAGGAAGATTCAATCCAAGCCTGATTTTCCAGCCGGTGCAGGGCTGGATACAGGGCGCCCTGATTCACGCGCATCACGTCCTTCGAGAGCTGGCGGATTCGTTGCGCAATTGCCCAACCATGCATCGGCTCCAGGCTCAAAACTTTCAGGATGAGTAGGTCCACGGTGCCCTGGAGCAATTCAGTCGACTTGGTCACGTGGTCCCCTCAGTAACTGACAGGAGAATACATAAAATAGGCTTTGTCAACACGAGGCGATTCGAGTGGTGACGGACGCCATGGATAAGCCTCGGAGATCAAACCGCACCACGAACAGAAATAGCCGATCCCACGTCACGAGGGCTGAAAATGAATCGCTCAGAGGGGCTAGTGGCTCCGAACTGCACATGAATGCCTGCTCAAAGAAAAGATTCCGATAGGGCAATAGAGGACAGATTCAGACCAGTTGGAGCATCTCCGTCCGGCGCAAACCAATGACACCGAACTATATAATTGGAGCCTGACGGACCAAAACGCCATGGTTGAAGTTATTCGGAGTCGCAAAGTCTTTGATGTTTGCATTATCGGCTCGGGGGCAGCGGGCGGAGGAGCGGCAAAGGTACTGACCGAAGGCGGGATCGATGTGGTGATGTTAGAGGCGGGGCCGCTGCTCGATCCTTTGAAACACTACAGCGAGCACCTGTGGCCATATAACCTTGCTCATCGCGGTGCTGGAATCGGCGGTACAGGTTACGATCAGGACGGAAGCCACGAACTCGATGTGTCCTTCATCTCAGGTAAGATTCCTGGCGAACCGTATACCAACGCACCCGACTCACCCTTTGGGTGGGACCGGGCGCGCATTCTTGGCGGTCGAACCAACCACTTCACACGAGTCTGGCTGCGCATGGCGGAGGCAGACTTCAAAGGATATACGCTGGATGGCGCGGGCTACGATTGGCCGATCCGCTATCAGGACCTTGCGCCGTACTATGACAAATCAGACGCCTACGTGGGCGCTTACGGTACGACGGAGCATATCCCGTCTGCTCCGGACGGGATCTTCCAGCCGCCTCCCCCGCCTCGCTGCTCCGATGTGATCATTCAAAGAGGCTGCCAAAAGCTGGGTATCCCGTGCATTCCGGGCCGCGCCGCGATTCTGACGCGCACGCTGAATGGCCGCCCGCCTTGCCACTACTGCAATCAATGCGAACGGGGATGCCGGATGAACTCGAATTTCAGCTCGAGCTTGACCCTGATTCCCGGCGCGTTGGCCACCGGTCATCTTACGATTATCCCGAATGCGATGGCGCGAGAGATCTTAGTGGGCGGTAATGGGAAAGCCCGAGCCGTTTCGTACATCGACAAGGTCACTCGAACTGAGCAACAGGTCCAAGCTCGAGCCTTTGTCATTGGAGCTAGTGCGTGCGAATCCGCACGCCTTCTGCTGAACTCGAAGTCTTCCACTTTTCCGAACGGGCTCGCCAACTCCTCAGGAGTGGTCGGCCGTTACCTGATGGAGACACCTGCCAGCGGGGTCGTCGGGTACTTCCCTCAACTTACCAAAATTCCGCCGCACAACCATGATGGCACCGGGTCGGTTCATGTGTACGTTCCGTGGTGGAAATACGAGCGGAAGAACAAATTTCTGCGTGGCTACCATATCGAGGTATACGGGGGACGCACTATGCCGCGGGTGGGGATGTTTGGTGATGTGTTGAAACAGCAAGAGGGTTACGGGGTTGCTTTGAAAGGGGCGTGCCGAGAGCAATACGGAGGGTTCGTTAGCCTGGAGGGCCGAGGTGAGATGATCCCCAATGAACTAAGCTACTGTGAGATTGATCCGGATGTAGTCGATCAATGGGGCATTCCGGTACTTCGTTTCCATCTCACCTGGAGCGACAACGAGGTCAAGATGGCGGCGGACATGAACGAGACTTTCCGCGGGATCATTGAAGCCGCTGGGGGAACGCCAGTAAACGAAACGGGCTCGCCATCGAGCCGCTGGGGCCATCTGCATCCAAGCGGCGTGGCACACGAGGTAGGTACAGTGCGGATGGGGTCCGATGCCAAAACTTCCGTCCTGAACGGCTTCTGCCAAGCGCATGATGTGAAAAATTTGTTTGTCACGGATGGCGCGTGCTTCACGACCAATCCAGACAAAAACCCTACCCCGACAATCCTCGCATTGTCTTGGCGGGCTTCTGAATATTTGCTGGAACAGGCCAAGCAGTTGAGCTTGTAGGAGAAGGGCTCTTTGAAGCTACCGTGAGCGAAATTCTGATTCATCGATCGCTAATTCACAATAGATAAAAAAGATCGCTAATTCATAGATCGCTAATTCATAGATCGCTACCGGTAGTTTTGATTGGACAGTTCATGATGGTTGCTGGCCGTCTCTTATTGTTGAGCACTTTTCTTTTGCTGGCGTCCCTGGTTACCAGTGCTCTCCCTGCTCAGGTTGTGTCGATTGAATCGGCTATTCGCAACCGGCAATACGACGAAGCGCTTTCGATGGCTGACGCCGTCCTCGAGAAAGAGCCAGGCGATTATCGCGTTTGGGCCTTGAAGGGGATTGCACTCTCGCTCAAAGGCGAGACCCCGGCAGCGTTGAAGGCCTTTCAAAGCTCGCTCGCTCTATCTCCCGAGTACCCTCCGGCGATGGAAGGCGAAGCTGAGCTACTCTACCAAGCAGGGGATAAGCGTGCCATTCCGCTTTTACAGAGAATCGTCAAAGTAAATCCCGCTGATATGACCGCTCATGAGATGCTGGGCGTGGCTCAAGCCAAACAGGAGAACTGCAGCGGGGCGATTCCGCAATTCCAGCTGGTTGAAAAGACAGTTGCCTCTCATCCCGAATCGCTGGAATGGTACGGTTATTGCCTGATGCGTGGCAAGCAATTTGCACGAGCGGCAACGGCGTTTGAGCAACTGGTCGATCTGCTCCCGGAAAAGCCATACGCGCGGTACGATTTGGCCTTGGTACAGAATTTGGCCGGTAAAAATGAAGACGCTATTAGAACCCTACAACCGCTGTTGTCGGCAGAGACGGCGGATGCCGACGTTCTAAGCCTTGCTTCGGAAGCTTACGAGGCGGTCGGCGATACTCCGAAGGCGGTCTCATTCCTGCGGCAGGCAATCGTTCTACAACCGGGCAGTGCTGATTTCTACGTGCGTTTTGCCGGGCTCTGTCTCAGCCACGACTCGTTCGAAGTGGGACTGCATATGATCAACGCCGGCCTTGAGCACATGCCGAAAGAGCCTAGCCTGTACATCATGCGCGGCCTTCTATACGGTCAACTCACGAAGTACGACAAAGCGGAGGAGGACTTCGAAACCGCGGAAAAGCTTAATCCATCTGCCGTTACGAGCGCCTATGCCCTGGCGTTGACCGAAATTCAGGCCGGGCATCCGCAGGATGCGTTAGCTGAAGTAAAAAGGAAATTGAAAGATCATCCGAATGACGCATCTATGCACATGGTGTTAGCAAAAATACTTGTCGAACAGGGCGCTGAAGCGGGAAGCCCTCGCTTTCGACAAGCTATCGATTCGGCATTGGTGGCAGTCCAATTGAAACCGGACTTCACGGCGGCAAGGGACCTTCTTGCCGGCCTGTACTTGAAATCCGGTCAAAATGCCCTTGCCATCGAACAGTGCCGTCACGTACTGCAGACGGATCCTTCGGATCAAAGCGCTCTCTATCACTTGATCACAGCCTCCTCAAACAGCGGACAGAAAGCTGAGGTCAATGCTCTCGTGCAACGCCTGGTGGCGCTGCAACGTGGGCAGCAAGAAAACCAAACGCTTTACAAGCTGGTAGAGCAGAACCGGGCCACAGGAAAATAGGAAGGCTCTCGCGATCGCTCGTGGTGCCGCGCTAACAGACCAAGTCCGGTTACGACTGCCCGAAGCCGAAATGGTAGGGAAACAGCGCCGCAGGGGCTAAAGAGTGTGCGTGAGAACCCAATTCCAAGTCACCGCGCTCATGCTTTGTATCAGGGCACGGCTTCAGCCGTGCCGCATCACATTTGGGCTGATGAGGGCTTTAAAGCCCTCATCAGCTCGCCCCTTTTCGGCACGACTTTTTGTGAAATTGGCTGGAGACAGACTGACTCGGACATTAGTTTTGCCGGCATCAATAGCCGGACGCTCTGGGCAGTGCCCCTGACTGCACGATTCCGTGCCCTTCCTGGACAACGACCAGTTGATTTGCTTTGATCGCAGATAGCTTCTCTACAGCACCGTTGGTCCAAAAGATCTCCAGGTCGGCATACTTTGCCAAGCCCAGCCCAAAATGTAACCTGCGGTCGTTCACCGAATAGAAACTGGATTGAGCCGCCACGGTCTGGGCTTGCCGTCTGCCTCCATAGTGCGCGATCACTCTTGAGCCGATCGCGCTGCGATTTGATTGCGTGCCGATCAATCGGACCTTCAGCCAGTTTCCGCCGCCATGAAGGTCGTTGCGGAGTAGCGAGGGAGGCTCGTTCAGATTGACAATCACCATATCTACGTCGCCATCGTTGTCAAAATCTCCAAAGGCGCATCCTCTGCTGCAGTGTGCGGCCGCTATGCCAGGGCCGGCCTGTTCCACCAATTCCTCGAATTTGCCGTTGCCCAGATTGCGGAACACAAAGCGCGGAGTTTTTAGCGGGAACTGAGGAAATTTCGCTTCGATCTCCGGATAGATCGATCCTGTCACGACAACCAGGTCCGGCCAGCCGTTATTGTCCAGGTCGGCAAAGCCTGTGCCCCAGCAGATGTAACGTGTTTCCACTCCTATGCCGGCGCGGAAGGTCATATCTGAGAATCTTCCGCGACCATCGTTCGCATAAAGAGCGTTGGTATCCTCTGAAAAGTGGGTTTTGAAGAGATCAAGATGTCCGTCGAGATTGTAATCTCCAACCGCGACTCCCATACCAGCCTGCACCATGCCATCATCGCTAAGAGCCACGCCACGCTGGATTCCCTCCTCCTGAAAACCGGCGCCGTGCTGGTTCATGAACAGCAGGCTGGGGGTGGAATCCGACGCTACATAGAGATCAGTCCAGCCGTCCGCATCGAAATCAGCCGCAACCGCGGTCATGGCGTATGTAGAAGGAATGTTGGCCAACCCACCATCCAGCGTAACCTCACGGAATGAGCCGTCCCGCTGATTTTGGTACAGGTAATTTTGGCCGAACGGGAGCCCTCGGGGGCCACAGTTGACGGCCACCCCCTTATAGTCGCACATGAGATTATCACCCGGTTGCGGTAAGTGATCCCGATCAAGCTTTACGTAATTAGCGACAAACAGGTCCAGATGACCATCGCGATCGTAGTCCACAAAGGTGCAGCCTGAACCCCAGCGCGTCTGGCCGGTGTAACTTAGCCCTGCGCGCTCAGTTACGTCGGTGAAGGTTCCGTTTCCGTTATTCCGATAAAGAACGTTATCGCCATAGTAAGTGATGAAGATATCTTCAAACCCATCGTTATCGTAGTCGGCGATGGTAACTGCGCTGGCCCAGCCCTGGCGCACTAAGCCAGCGGCTTCGGTAACGTCGCTAAAAGTGCCGTCGCGGTTGTTCTTGTAAAGGCGATTCGTCGCGCCTGCATTGGTCTCGCCGCTACGGATGCCACAGAGCACCAGGATATCCAGCCAGCCGTCGTTATCGTAGTCAAAGAAAGCCACGCCGCAGCCGACAGCCTCGAAGATGTACCGCTTGTGACCGGCATCGCCATAGATGATTGGGGCTACCAAGCCGGCGCCGGCAGCCACATCTGTGAAATGGGCACGGAACGGGCTGCTCGATGCCTTGGCTCGAGCTTGTGGCTTTACATTGCGCGATGACACACCCTGGGCGAGCGCCAAAGTCGATGTGGCCGCACTCAGGAAGAGAAACTCGCGGCGGTTAAGCGCGCGCCGCGAATGATTGCTGGGCAATTTAAGCTCCTCGACGGGACGAACGTTTCAGGGTAGCACACGAAATCGAACGGCGAGGGTTACATGCGATGTCTGTAACCAGGGCAAGCCAACGGTTCGCAGTGAGGCTGTCTGGAACCGGCCCGCCGTTCAAACCAGTTGCCTGTTGCGGAGACACCCACTGCGCAAGCTCCGGCTGCTTGCGGCGCTAGAACTGGACGCGGATGTGCGCTTGAACTTCACGTGCTGGTAATTGAGATGTCGCGTGGGCGAACTCCGAATCGGCTAGGTTTCCGTCCACGTTCACCAGATTGACATGGTTGAACAAATTAAAGATCTCGCCACGAAGCTCTAAATTGAGCTTTTCTCCGTGGAACCAGGGAAGAAAGACTAGTTTGGCCGCGTTCAGATTCACGTTGGAGTATCCCGGCTGGTCATAGGTATTTCTCCCCAGATCGCCTTCCTGGCCGAGCGATGGAGTTGGGAAAGCCGATGCAGGAAACAGTCCATGCAGAAAGCTTTGCCTGCCCTGGCCTTGCAGGTGATTGCCGAAGGCCGGCGTATTGGGAACGTCGTAGTCGAATCCGTCCGCGTTGAAATCGCCGGAGGGAAATGGAGCTGTGGTGTAAACGGTGAATGGGAGACCTGTTGAAATAATGGCAACGCCTCCTAAACGCCATCCACCGAGCGCATCACGCTTCCAACCACTGAACCAGGGACTGGGCAGGGTCCACACGCCATCTGCGGAAAATTGTTGCCTGACGTCGAAGTCTGCCCGGCCTCGCTGGGCTTTGAAATTGTCAGCCTGGATGATATTCGTCGTTTGACAGGCACAAGCACCTTGCAAGGTGCCGGCCGTGCTGTAGACATCGAGAACTTTGCCCCAGGTATAAATGCCGCGAAGCGCGACGCCGTGCTGCATACGTTGGGTCAACATTGCGGATCCGTAATTCCCAGTCGAGTTACCGTTCGTGGTTTGATAATTGATAGTTCCAAAGCTTTGATTGAGGCGCGTAAGCACCCCATTATTGACGATAAGGTCGCCACTGAAGCGGTTGATATCGGTGGTGATGGGAAGATGATGTGAGGCCAATCCGGAGTAATTGAGCTCAAAGACCAAACTGTCGGTCAGTTGCTGTTGCAAGCTGGCGGTCCAATTCTCAATCTGGCCCATCTTGCTGTTGGGCGAGTATCCGCCAAGGTTACCACGCTGGCCGACGATACCGCCGTGCGCATCGAACTCTATGTTAGAGGGAATGAGGAGAGGACAGTTCAGATTGTATCCCTGGGTGGTACAAGAGCTAAAGGCGGGGGTGCTGTTGCCTGAATACACGCTCAAAGAAGGTGTATAGCTTAGAGGGAGATTTGAGGTTACCAGTCCAGTGAAATTGCGATAGGGCATTCTATCCGAGAAGAGGCCAAATCCTCCTCGGATCGCGGTTCGCCCGTTCCTGAAGACATCCCAGGAAAAGCCGAGGCGTGGACTGAGCTCCCAGACATTATGGTCTACTGCCTGATTAGAGTTGTGCGGAGGAGCGACTACGCCGTTCGCGATCTGCTCATTGAGCGTCGCTCCAGACCCCAAGCTAAACAAGCTTAGCGGGGGGTTTATAAACTCAGCAAGGTGCCCTTGCGAATCGTACCGGATGCCTGCGTTGACAGTCAGGTTTGGCTTGGCCTTCCAGTTATCCTGCAAAAAGATTCCCGTGTATGGTTGTTTATAGTTTTCAAGGGCAGTTACGGCGTCCAGGGACTTGAGGTTAATCGGAACGCCCGATTCCGAGGTAGGCTTGTCCTGGATATAGTCGAGGAGGTTATTGAAGTTATACGAAGGCCGGAACGGGATAGTATCATTTTCGCGTATATCTTCGATATACGCGCCGACCTTAAGCTCATGCGATTTGACGGTTGCCGAAAAAATTTCGCGCCATCCGATCGTGTTCTGGGCCCAAATACCAATAAATGCACTACCGGGACCACTGAAGCCGACGACCGAGAAGTCCGGCAACCCGCCAAGGGTTGGCGGAAGCTCAATTTTGGAACTCGGGCGCACGTAGGACACGCCGGTCTCATTCAAGAAACGCGCGGAGAATGTGTGCGTCCAGCCAATGTTCACAAATGTGGCGTTATTAGGATAGCCGGCATTCAGAGCCGGCCGCGCGCCGGTGTTACTCGTCGTGACCACGGTGCGGAGCGCTGTTCCATAAATCCGATCCTTTTCCCCGATGTAATCATCGACACGAAAGCTCCATTGGTAAGCATTCCTGGGCTGCGCGTAACTCACGTTAACGTTGCCAATGGCGGGGAGAGTCGCGGGAATGTCTGGGGCCGGATAGTATCCAGGGTTTTGGGTCTCTACCTGGGCCACAGTCAGGATATCCGAAGTGGCGTATGAGGTAGGAGGAGCAAGCTTCAGCATCTGCGCAGCCAAGGTGTTGCCGAAATTGCTTTGAACATAGTTTTCGAAATCCTGCGTCTCGACGGTTGCTGATTCGCTAAACCCGGCGCTGGATCGGAGAACATCGATGGCTCCAAAGGCAAAGAGCTTATTCTTGATGATCGGGCCGCCGATGGTCGCGCCGCCTTCCTGGCGAGTGTAACTGGGAACCTTAGATTCAAATTCGGTTCTTGCAGTCAAACTGTCGTTGAGGAAAAAGTAATCGCCAGTGCCGTGTACGGTATTGGTTCCGGAATTGGTGAAAAGCTGCACGTTGGCGCCGCTTGTTCTTCCCTTGGAGGCGTCGAACTCGTTGGTATTGATCTGTAGCGATTGGATGATCTCGGGATTGGGAGAGACAGAAGCCTCTCCGCCCAGGGACGGCGTGTCGACATAGGCGCCGTCGATGATAAAGGAATTGGATTCCTGGCGTTGGCCTGCGGCGTTGATTTGTATGCCGTATTGGTTATTGAAGTTGTCGCCGGAAGTGAGCCCGGGACCTGTTACGCCAGGAGCAAGGGCGGCTAAAGCGTATACGTTTTGCCCCACCAGGGGCGTCTGCGTAACGGTGTCGCGAGAGACTACTGCTGCTGTGGAAGCGCTGCTGAGGTCAAGAGCAGCTTGAGCTGCGGAAACGGTAACTGTGGTATTGACTGCGCCTAACTCCAGAACAGGAGCAATGGTGCGAACCTCGCCGACCTGGAGCACCAGCCCAGTTTCAAGCCAGGACTTAAACGACGGGGCGGTCACCTCAACCCGATAGGAGCTGGCGGCTATGCTGTCGATGCGAAAGTAGCCAGAGCCATTACTTGTTGTCGTCTTCGTGATTCCCAGATTCAGATCAGTGAGCTTGACGGTGGCGCCCGCGACGATGGCGGTAGACGCGTCCTGAACGGTGCCATCGACGCCGCTCGAGTACTGGGCGCGTGCCAGCGGAGTAGCAATACCGAGGCAAAGACAGACCAAGTGGAAGGCCAGCCCCAGGGTTCTGATTTTCCGGTCTGCGGATCGGAACCCGCCCAGGCCGGGAGCAGCGTTGAATCCTATGGAAGCCTGCATCGGGTGAAAGCGCAGAGCGGACCGCAACGTTGCGACAACTGACTTGTCAGATGGCATGGGTTCTCCTATATCCCCAAATAAAAGCGAATAATTCGTAGTCCAACCGTTGTATTGTCGTCAAGCGTAACGGTACGATTTTTGCAGAGACGAGGTATACATTGACAATCCTGGAGCGATTTCTATAACGGGGTTGCGGTACCGTCGGGATCCAGGCGCGCCGCGGGGACTAGGGGAAGGTTTTGTGAAAAAGAAGACTTTTGTCCGATGCGGGATCCAGGTCTGGATCTCAATGATGGTTCTGGTATCAGGGTAGGCAGGAATCAATGCCCAAGACGCCCCGGATCGGCAACGGTTGGAAAGCAACTCGCCGGTAATAAATGAGCCTGGCACAGGCGCGCCCCGTCCCGTGTTCCAGGAGAGAGAAACTGTGGCACCTATGGAGAAACCCTCATGCCAATCGAACCTATAAGCAGGCGTACTTTGCTTGGATCTGCCACTGCGGCAGTGTGCCTGGCGGCGTTGTCGAAAGCGGGCGCGGGCCCGACGGAATGGAGGCCTCGCCTTGGCATTCTGGGCCGGTATACGGAAGCTAACGTGGACTTCGCTATTCAGGAAGAATTTAACAATATGATTCTCTCCGCCGGAGCAGGAACTCCGGGATTGGATACGACGAAGATCACTGACGAGGAAATCGCGCGGATCAAGAATCATTTGTCCTCGAAAGGGATGCACGTCTCGGCGCTGCAGGTGAATGGAAATCACATCGCCTCCGATCCGGCGGAGCGCGCGCGGGAAAATAGCAACTTCGTGAAGGCGATTGAGCTGGCGGGTAAGCTCGGGGTTCCGTTTATCGGGACGCAGTCCGGTAAAGATGTGTCCAAGCCGTTTGCGACCCAGGTGGACGAGATTGTGCGGGTTTACCACGAGAAGTATTTTGCTGCTTGCGAGGAACACAAGGTACGCATCCTGTGGGAGCCGTGGCAGGGGGGGCCGAACATTGCCACCAGTCCGGTGGGATTCGATGCTCTGTTCACCGCGTTCAAGGATTCACGGTTTGTTGGGCTGCAGTACGATCCCTCTCATTTGCTGTGGCAGATGATGGATCCGATTCAAACGGCGAAGGATTTCGTGGACAAGATTTATGACGTTCATTTGAAGGATACGCAAATTCATTGGGACGTAGTGCGGCGAGGGGGCATCGTTCCGGTTGACCAAGCCAAGTGGTGGCAGTTCCGGATTCCGGGGATGGGCAGTATCCATTGGCCCGAGCTCTTTAGTGTTCTGCAAAGCGTCGGGTATGCGGGGGCGATGAGCATTGAGCACGAGGATGATCTTTATGGCGCATCGGATAATCCGGGGCCGGATTTCAGCGAACCTTATAAGGTTGGATTCCGCATGGCTAGGCGGTATTTGCGGCAGTATGTTCCGGTTTAGGGAGTGTAGCTTCTGCAGTTTCACTCCACCAGCGGCCAAGGGTAAGGGGCCTCCATCCTCGCCTTCAAAACAAAGTGTCATCTCGACCGGAGCGAAGCGAAGTGGAGGGACCTGCTGTGTCACTCCGCCAGCCGCTACTGTCAATGAAAGCGCCACCCTATCCTTTGTTATCCCGCCTGTCCCGGCGTGCCGTGGGACCGGAGCGTACCCAGATTTCCTACTCGCAACAGTCACGACTGCTATGCATACGGCGAAACGCGCACAGAGATTGTAAGAGCCAAAGGGTAGGGTGAGTGTTTCCTTGGCAGCGGTTGATTACGGAGGAACTGCAGATTCCTCCACTTCGCTTCCCCAGATTTCCTGTGAAGCTTAGTGGCGTTGGTCAGCTCCCTGTGGCTTTCTTTGGAAGAAAGCCACATGCGTGGATGTTGGGAACGTTGCGACGTAGGAAATCTGGGTACGCTTCGGTCCCACGGCACGCCGGGACAGGCGGGATGACAAAGGGTAGGGCAGGAGAGATCGCCGGATTCGCTATCCTGGAGGGGTTGTTGTCCGAACATGGGCAAGTGGAACTCAAACGGCTGGTGGTGCGTACTCCCAATGAAGGCGTTGGGAAGGAGCTCCTCGGCGACGCGGTCTATCGGGATGGCAGCTACCACTCACTGGTCTTGATGTCGTTGCTGGAAAGTGAGTATCGACTTGAGGGCGACACGAGCGAAGCGACGGGAAAAGGCCGCAGCGATGAGTAAGGGCTGGTTTCTGACTGCACTGGCTGTGCTTTGCTGGGCGCGAGTGGCGGCTGCACAATCTGTGCCTGATGCCGGATGGCCGAACTATGGCAACGATGGCGCGGGCACGCGATACTCCGCTGCGCGACAGATCGACCGCAGCAACGTCGCGCAACTGAAATTAGCCTGGACCTACCGCACGGGTGCGATGCAACAAGAGACGGAGATGGTCCGTAAGGCGGCGTTTGAAGCCACGCCGATCCTGGTGGAAAACAAGTTGTTCCTCAGCACGCCTTATGACCACGTCCTCGCGCTCAATCCGGAAAGTGGCGTCAGATTGTGGGAGTATGACCCACATGTTGATTTATCGAAGGCCTACTCCGAGGTTTCCTCCAGAGGAGTCTCTGCCTGGCATGATCCCAAAGCAAAGGCTGGGCATCCTTGCCGCCTGCGTATTTTTATGGGGACGCTGGATGGCCGGCTCATCGCCCTCGACGGCGAAACGGGCAAGCCATGCCTTGATTTTGGGGTGAAGGGCGAAGTAAACCTGGCACAGGACGCAGCGACGGCAACCGAGTGGACCGGCGGCTACCAGGTTACGTCTGCTCCCGCAATCGCGAAAGACCTGGTCATCACCGGCTCTTCGATTGCCGACAATTGGAAAGTGGATACAGGGCGGGGGATCGTGCGCGCCTTCGACGCCCGCACTGGCCAACTGCGGTGGACATGGAATCCTATTCCCTGGGCTGACAAAACGACACCTAGAACCGGGGCGGCCAATGCTTGGTCGACACTCTCCGTCGATCCTAAAGAGGATTTGGTTTTTATTCCCACTGGCAGTGCCGCGCCGGACTACTACGGCGGCATCCGCAAAGGGGACGACAAGTGGGCCGACTCTGTGGTCGCGTTACGCGCATCGTCGGGTGAGTTCGTCTGGGGCTTCCAGGTGGTCCATCATGACCTTTGGGACTACGACGTGGCCTCGCAGCCCACGCTCTTCACCTGGAAGGATGGAACGCCGGCGATCGTGATCAACACGAAGATGGGCCATGTGTTCGTGCTCAACCGCCTGAATGGTACTCCCTTGCTGCCGGTCGAAGAGCGGCCCGTGCCGCAGTCACAAATAGAAGGTGAGCAAAGCTGGCCAACGCAGCCGTTTTCGACCATCTCCCTGGTGCCGGAACAGATTTCTCCCAACGATGCGTGGGGGCCGACTCCGGAGGATGCTGCCTGGTGCCGGGCAAAGATCGCGGCGTCGCGTTGGGAGGGCATGTTTACACCGCCGAGTCTGCAGGGTACGCTGGCATTTCCCGGCAACGTGGGCGGCGTAAACTGGGGCAGTGCGGCCTATGATCCCTTGCATCACGTCATGGTGGCGAATACCAACCGCCTCATTGCCTGGGTCAAGCTGATCCCGCGCGAGCAGTACGATGCCGAGCAGAAGAAGCCGCAAGACAACCGGATCTACGGGGAATTCGGGGATCAGAGGGGCGCTCCTTATGGGCTGTATCGCAGCTTTCTCTTTTCTCCCAGTAAAATGCCTTGCAACGCGCCGCCGTGGGGGACGACTGAGGCAGTCGATCTTTTTACCGGCAAGACGGTATGGGATGTTCCGCTCGGTACCCTGATTCCCGGCCAGCAGACAGGCTCCATCAATCTGGGAGGACCCATGATTACCGCCGGCGGGTTGGTGTTCACTTCAGCCGGGATGGATCTTTACCTGCACGCCTTCGATATCCAGACCGGCAACGAGCTCTGGAAATACCAGCTTCCAGCGGGTGGCCAGGCTACGCCGATGACGTACAGCTTGAAGGGCAAGCAGTACATCGTGATCGCCGCCGGTGGCCATGGCAAGCTGGGCACCAAGCAAGGCGACTATGTGGTCGCCTTCACCCTGCCATGATGAGAGTCTGCGCGATCTGCCGGGAACGCTGCCCGTTGTTTGCCTGCACACCCGGTTCATGCTTGTCTTTTAACGGCAAATCTGAAACGATTAGAAAATCCGACCTCAGGTGGCGATAGAGGTCGACTTTCGTTCATTTGCCTATGTCCATCGCTCCTGCAGACCATGTAAGTCTAGTCACCGGCGCCAGCACGGGAATCGGGGCGGCGATTGCCGAAAAGCTCGCGCAGCGCGGATCCTGTGTGGCCGTCCACTACCGGGCGAATGAATGCGACGCCTATCGGGTAGTGAAGCGAATTGAAGAACTTGGCGGCCGCGCATTCGCGGTGCAGGCCGACCTGGCCCAGCCCGGTTCCGCCAACGCCCTGGTGAACGCGGTGCTCGACAGGGCACACCGGCTCGATGTTCTGATCAACAACGCCGGCTCAATCATCGAGCGCCATCACCTCCTGGATATCACTGATGAATTCTGGCACGACGTCATGGAGACCAACCTGGGCAGTGTGCTGCGGGTCACGCGCGCGGCCGCGCCCTCTATGATGGAGCGGGGTTCCGGCGTGATTATCAATATTGCCTCAGTGGCTGGGCGCAATGGCGGAAGCCTGGGTATCATCCCTTATGCCTCAGCCAAGGCGGCGGTTTTGTGCATGACCAAGGGACTGGCCAAAGAGCTGATTTCCTATGGAATTCGAGTCAATGCCGTCAACCCCGGTGTCATCGATACTCCATTCCACGAGCGCTTCACCTCCCCGGAACAGATGAAAGCTTTGGTAAGCGGCATTCCCCAGGGGCGTCCGGGAAAAGCCAGCGAAATTGCATCGGTGGTTGCCTTTCTGGCCAGCGATGACGCTTCGCACATCCTGGGTGAGACGATTGAAGTCAATGGCGGCATGCGGATGGATTAGGAGTAGAAATCGTATTCACTGTTCGGGATTCAAATCGTTTCAAAGTTTGCCCTTGCCTTCACTTCCCATACACTGATGTAGGCTGACGCTACCCTCCCAGGGGCCTATGCAACGACTCCGGAATCTTCGCTGGTGGGTCGCAGGTCTGCTGGCTTGCGCGAGCGCGCTCAGCTATCTTGACCGGCAGAGTTTTCCTGTTGCGGTCACTGAAATCCAAAAGCACATCGCCTTATCGGACAGGCAATACTCCGTGTTGCAAATGTTGTTTCTGCTCGCTTACTCAGCCATGTATGCGGGCGGAGGGAAGATAGCCGATTGGTTGGGTACCCGGCTTGGCTACACGGTGCTGATTCTGTGGTGGTCGGCAGCCACCCTTTTGCACGGGTTTGTCAGCACGGTCTTTGGTCTGGGCATGGCACGTTTTCTTCTCGGTTTTGGGGAAGGCGGTGGATTTCCTTGCTCGGCGAAGGCGGTATCGGAGTGGTTTCCGCCGGAGGATCGCGCCTTTGCTTTTGGAATCTTCAATACCGGGTCCAGCGTGGGAGCAGTGATTGCGCCTCCGCTGATCGCCTTCATCATCCTGACACTTGATTGGCGCTGGGTTTTCTTCCTGACTGGAACGCTTGGGTTGTTGTGGGCATTGGCATGGTGGCTGTTCTACGATCTGCCGCAGAATCAGAAGCTCATTACTGCGGAGGAGCTGGACCATATCCAGACGTCGCTTGGCACGGCGGTAAAGCGCGAGAGTGCTACGCAGCCAGGCCGTATCAAATGGCTAAGGCTCTTCGGTTATCGCCAGGTATGGGCGTTGATCGCAGCAAAGTTTCTCACCGACGCTGCCTGGTTTTTCTTTATCTTCTGGCTGCCCAAGTACCTGGGAGATGTACGGCACCTGAACATAAAGCAGATTGGCTACTTCGCCTGGATACCTTATGCGGCGGGGGGAGCGGGAAGTTTTCTCGGTGGCTGGCTGTGCAGTCTTCTGGTGCGAAGCCACCTGAGTATCAATTTGTCACGCAAGATTTGCCTGGGGCTGAGCGCTGCGTTGATGCCGATTTCCATTCTTATCACCAAGTCTCCGTTGGGATGGACCCTGGTATTTTTCAGCATTGCGTTTTTCGGCCACCAATTCTGGTCCACCATTCTGCAAACGCTGGCCGCGGATATCTTTCCTTCCAGCGTCGTTGGATCTGTTGCCGGGCTGATGGGAGCGGTCGGTTCCTTCGGAGCCATGCTCTTCGATCTGCTTGTAGGTTCCATTCTTACTTATACGCACAGCTATTCGAGTGTTTTTCTCATGGCCGGCGTTCTTCATCCCCTGGCTTTTCTGCTTATCCTGGGGCTTATATCGAGAATCGAACCGATCGCGCAGTTCAATCCGGCGTTATGAAGGGGGCTGCATTATTTCGGGTTCCGGGGAGTGACAAAACAATAGGCGCTGTATTTGATCTCGCTCCACGCCCGTTCGCCGATAGGATAGCCGGGAAACAAAGGCCGGTTCACGGGGGTAAATTTAACCCGAACCCAGATCGCCTTTCGGCCTTGCGTCAGGTCGCGCGAGACCAGGAATTCATCGTCGCGGAATTTGCGGTTTGAGATCTCAACCTTGTGTTCGGTGGCGCCTAATTCCTGTTTCGGGTTTGAGTAAACGACTGTATTCGAACCGGCCAGATACCAGACACCGGCGAGTTTCCAGGTTGATTTCGATTGGTCAGCGATATATACCTCAGCGCGTTGATCGACAAAGGAGTAATCCAGTTTGCGGCGCAGAAGCACGCCCAAATTGTCGGCCCGGAGGCGGAGCCGGAACTCTGATGTGCCCTGGGTGGTACGTCCGCGATCTTGCTCTTCGGGGTAGATGGTCTTTCCATCCAGAGTGTCGACGCCCCATTCGTATCGCGAAGAAATGGTGTAGGGAGCAGAAGCCTGAGGGGAGTAGTAGCCGTGCGCTCGCTCCGCTGCGGAATCTCCGATCTGGAGTTGGTCGGTTTCAATCAGTGACGGTGACGGCAGACCGTACCAATAAGCAATCGTCTCGTAATGCTCAGTCGATTCGTTTGTCCCGCCGTGCTCCAGGTGAATGACCGCGTTCTTGCCAAAAGGCATAAGATCGGCGAGCAGAAAACGGTAGGCGGATTCGATCTTATCCTGTTCGTTTGCGGAAACAGTTTCCTGGCCGACGTTACAGCCGGTCTCACCCGGGACCAGGCCGGAGCATGGAGCGCGCGCACCGACCGGGTGGCCAGCGAAAGCCAGGCTCATGTGGAGGCCGCGGCCCCAATAATCTCCGCCGCCGCCCCATTCTTCGGTTCCGGTGCCCTGGGCCTGGGGCGTGAGACTGTCGTCGAAGAAAAAGCGAGGGTCGCCTTCGAGTGTTCTCAGATGACCCTCGTGGGAAAAAATAAACGATGTGC
Source organism: uncultured Acidobacteriaceae bacterium (assembly GCA_963717225.1). Taxonomy (GTDB): domain Bacteria; phylum Acidobacteriota; class Terriglobia; order Terriglobales; family Acidobacteriaceae; genus PALSA-350. The sequence continues at coordinate 97,374 of CAVQWB010000056.1, forward strand.
CGGCAAAGCTGCCCGACCACTCTTTCGCTCCCTCCGCCTCGCGGGTGTCAAGCAACACCATATCTTCCCCAGGAGTCGGATGTGGCATATCGCGATAGGTAGCGTGGAAATAGGCAAGCTGATTGGGTGCTTGCTGAAGGGGTAAGGTACGGAGAGACCAATCGACTCCCGCAATGGCCTGCCCGGCGCCGATCAGTTCAATACGAGCCGACTTGAAGAAGGGCATGGGGAAATAACAAGCGAGATAGACACGGTCGTTGGCAAAGCGGATGCTTACCGGGAAAGCCTTCACCAGGTATTCCTGGTTGTCAGGGTTGTATAGACTGCCGGCGCCATAGAAGAGCGCAACCGGAACGTCGATCGATGGTTGCCGTCTTCCGTCCCAGGTGACGCGTAGACGAACGTCTTTGAAGGCAAGAGCCTGGTCACGCGCGATGGAGAGGGTCAGAGCGCGGATGGTCTCCTTCCCTTTCAGGGTCACTGCGCTGACCGCGCCGCTCGCGGGAACATCTACTTTTCCTTTTACCTCTTTGGCGGAGGGAGGCGCGATGTCTGTACCGGCTTTGGCAATCAGATCGAGCACATCCTGATCCGGGACCACGCTTTCATTCCAGCTTTGGATTGGGTGGGAGAGCGGAGTTCCCGGCACAAACTGGTCGTAGATGTAGTAACCAGTGCCGTAGTGGGTGCGGGTGTAGGCCATTTGAAAGCTGCGCTCAAAGGGAATCGGACTCCAAATCAGATCCGCGCCCTTGGTCGCCGCCCAGGTCTCGTTCAACGGAGAAGGGAAGGGAGCCAGGGGAAGGAAGGTGGAGTCCGGTTTGGGGTGGAGCGGATCGGCAGTACTGCTCTCCTGCACGATGTAGTCTTTTCCATCCACCACGTAATGCCAGGGACTTCCGTGCCAATGGTTGTAGCGGCTGAATAGGAGAATGCCGGAGCCTTCGAGATCGAGCGTGACATTGAAGTCGTCCGAGAGTTGATAGAGAAAGTGCGAAGCGTCGGCTCCTTCGTTGCCGCCGGTCCGGTCGTAGGTGCTGCGCATGTAGGCACGCATGCCGATCTTCTGCTCGTCCCACCGATCCCATGCGCGGTAGGCGTCGAGACCGACAGGAAGAGGACGCGGGGCATCGGCGGCACGACCGACTGCAGAGCACAGGAGAACCGCACAGAAACAGATCGAGAAGGGGAGTGCATACAACCGTCTGGTCCGCATGAACTGATCTCCGGGCGCGTTTTTCTTCATGGTCACAGCATAGAGATTAACCAACAACTTAGAAGACATACTTCAAGGAGATTTGCATGATGCGAGCATTGTTGGCTGTGCTCAGAATCTGGCCGAACTGCGCGGAGGTCGAGGTGCCTGATGGGTTCGAGAACTCCGGATGATTGAAGGCATTGAAGGCTTCGACACGAAGCTCAAAGAATTGTGGCCGGTCAAACAATTGAAATGGGAAGTCGCGGAACACGGCAAGGTCGGGCTGGTATCCGCCCGGGCCTTCAAGGGAATTGCGGCCGGCATTGCCGTAGGTGCCGGGCTGGTTAGTGCTGTAGTCCGCAGTGTTAAACCATTTCTTGAGGATTCGGTTGATTTGATTCGGATTGCCGTGCACATTTGGCCTGTCGGCGCCAACGCCGGTGAGCGAAGAGTCCTGGCCGGTTGTAGGGCTGAAAAAGTATCCGGAATGACCGCTTACGATCGCCGAGAGCCGCCAGTCTGAAAGCAGTTGCCGTTTTGCGAAGTTTCCACTGAAGTGAGGAGTGCTGGCGACCAGAGAAGCGTTGTAGATCTGGCGTACATCTGCACCGCAATTGCCCCGTTCGCCCGCCAGATTGTAGGGGTTCTGGTAAGAGCCGGTGATTTCTGTGAAGGCATCGCCCTGGTTGATGCAATGCGACCAGGTGTAGTTCAACAATAAGCTGAGGTTATTTTTGAGGCGGCGATTCAATGAAACCAGCATCCCGTGATAGGAAGAGGTTTCGCCGTCGTTGACCGTGCTCAAGCTGGCAAAGCCGGAGCCGTTGACTGGATCCAGTTGGCTCAGCACTCTTCTGCTATTTGTATTGGCTACGGTGGAGCAGTTACTGGAGCCGCACTTTCCCGGGATATAGACGGCCGGGTCAGCCTGGTAATTGATCCAGAGGTGACTGCCTTGGTTGCCGATGTAATCGATCGAAAAGAGCCAATCTTTGCCGAACTGTTGTTGCACGCTTACATTCCATTCCTGGAAGTAGGTTGGCTTGATGTGCAACGGCAGATTGACGTACTGCGCTTCCGAAGTAAATGTCGCATTGGAAGTCGGCGGGATCGGCAGTGGAAACGGGTCTCCTCCGGGGTAGCTCTGATAAGGATTCGCGAACCCGCCGGCAGGGTTGGCGAGATCGATCAGGCTGGCCCAGGGGGGCTCAAAGGCAAAGCGATCGAATGTTTCCAGATCGCTTCTTCCATCGTTTAGGATGCCGTAGCCGACGTGGACGATGGTGTTGGCATTGCCGAAGGGGTCCCAAACCAAACCCAGCCGAGGAGCAAAGCGAGCCAGGGAATGGTAAGTGCCGCCACTAGGAAAGCCACTGTCTCCGGGGAAGGTGAGACCGGCGGGTGCGTTCAGGTACACCTTGCTCTTGGCGTCTGCCGCAAAGGCAGCCTGATCAAAATGGGATGCGCGGTTTTGTGTGTCGTGCTGGGGGAGATAGGGCTCCCAGCGCAAGCCTGCATTCAGAGTGAGATGGGGGGTTAGTTTAATTCGGTCGCTGGCATAGAACCCGAAGTAGTTCATCACTGGATTCCACTTGGTGATGTTGCCCTGCTGGAAGTCGCTTGGATACCCGAGGAGCAGGTCACTTAAGGCGTTTCCGGTGACGCTGCCGTTAAAGGTGACGGCGATATTCTGCTGGCTTGAGGTGGTGTAGTTGAGATACTTTCCAACCCAATCTCCACCGAAGGCGAACTCCTGACGGCCTTTCACCAGGTTGAAATCGTCAGCCACCTGCTTAGCCCCGGAGTAGACGGTGGCGATGGAGCATGTTCCGCACATGGTACCGAAGTAGCTGCTGACCGATACCTGGGGCGAGTTCCCCGGCGATGGCGCCACCGATATGCCGAGGTCGGCGGCGGAGGGAATGCCGCCGGCGGGACCGCGGTTAATCCGCTCGTAGCTCCAGGTGAAGTGGAAAGCATTCACAGCGTTCGGCGTCAGGCTGAAGGTATCTCCGGCCGTAACAGCCTGTACCGTATCGATCACGCCAGCCTGGGTCGTGAGCAAGAGATCCCCACCAAAGGCGGCCGGGTTATTGTCTTTCGCATAATAGTAGCGCCCGAAAACCGTGTCGCGGGCCGATTGATTCCAATCCGCCCGGCCTAGAAACTGATTCTCGGTTGAGGGCGATGGAATACTGTAGACAACCTCACCCAACGGAGCGCTCCCTACCGGAATAAATTTCAGCAAACTCAGGGAAGCCGGGCTGAAGCTTGAGACTGGTATCTGGTTCTTGGGGAATGGCTGGCCAGTCGCGGGGTTTGTAATGGGTTTGGCAATGGCCGAAAAGTCACCCTGTAGTTCCTGTGCCGTGGGGGTAAAAGAAATGGTCGTCGGGGGCGCGGTCCTCAGGATGGTTCGTTGGAACCCTCCGAAGAAGAAAAGTTTGTCGTGCATGATCGGGCCGCCGATGGTGCCCCCGAATTGATTTCGTTTTTGCTGATCGACCTTGGTGGCGAAATAGTTTCTGGCGTTGACTGCGCCGTTGCGCAGAAACTCGAAGAGATCTCCGTGGAATGTATTGGTCCCGGATTTAGTGACGATGTTGACCACGCCCCCCGCCCGTTCCCCATAACTCGCGGGGATGGAACTTGTCTGAACGCTAAACTCCTGCAACACATCGGGAAAGGGAAGGGGCAAATTGACAGCGCTGAAAACGTCGTTATGATACCCGCCGTCCATCAGGTAATTCGTTCCGTTGGTGGCCCCGCCGGCGATGGAGATAGTGACCGAGGACGGATAGTTCTTGCTGCCGATGAATCCGTTGATGGTGGTGGATGCTCCAGACAGAAGAATGAGCTGTGTGGGCTGCCTTCCATTGAGCGGTAGGTCGACGACGCTCTGAGAGTTGATGACCTGAGCAACTGCCGTGGTTTGAGTCTCAGCCATGGTGGCCGAAGCCTGGACCTCAATCTGCTGGGACACGGAGCCGATTTCCAACTTGGCATTGATGGTTGGATTGACGTTGACCTGGAGAACAATCCCAGTCTGAATGTAGGTTTTGAAGCCCGTGGCGCTCGCCTCAAAGCGGTACGGGCCAATGGGAAGACTGCTGAGTACGTAAGAACCGTCGGAGCCGCTCGAGGTCGTCCGGATGAGACCCGTTTCTGTCTGAATGGCCCGAATCTGTGCATTCGGTACCGCCGCGCCGGAAGCGTCCTGAATCGTTCCAGTGATCTGATCCACCTCGGTGGCCTGCGGATAGCACGCAAGCGGCCCAGCCATGAGCAGGCAGACCAGGAGCAGGCCGACCAGGATCAGAGAAAGTTGCCGCAGACGACACATGACTCCCCTCCACCTTTCGACAGGAATTGACCGCCAGTTGGGACGCTTGGAATGGTCGAGGCGCAGGAGGCCGTCCACTACTGTTGACAGCTGCCCAATCTACCTGAGGATTTTCATGGTTGTCAAGTAAAACTAAACGTTTCAGAAAATCATGCGCGGAGAGCTTTGCGGCGAGCCGAAGCGACCAGGGGGGCGGTCGATTCTCTCACCCTCAGCTCCTGTTTCAGAACTACCTGGCGGCTGGGAAAATCATCCACGTTGTTCTCTACTCGTTCAATCAGCAGTTGCATCGCTCTGCGACCGAGCTCGCGCGCCGGTTGTGCTACGGTGCTTAGTCGCGGATGGAAGTTTTCGGTCCAGGTGAAATCGTCGAAACCAACCAGGCTGATATCGCCCGGGCAGCGTATACCTGACTCGCCCATGGCGCGGACGAATCCAAGAAGAAGCTTGTTATTGGTGCAGAAAACCGCAGTGGGTTTCCTGCGCAGGCCAAATAGCTGGCGGCCCACGTCATACCCGGCATGCGGCTGCATCCCTCCAGGCCAGCAGAACTCGTCGCGCACCGGTAAGTCCGCATCGGCCATGGCCCGGCGGAAGCCCTCGAGCCGCGAGGAATGAGTGGACAGGCTGGTGCGGCCGGCTAGAATGGCGATCCTCTCATGACCAAGTTCGATCAAATGGCGGGTTGCGTCGTAAGCCCCGTGAAAATTATCTGTAGCTGCTGTATCACCCTGAAACCCCGGCGGAATTCGGTCGAAACAGACGATGGGAAAGCGGCGGCGCATCAGCCGATCAAACGAAATCGCGGGGTCTGAACAGGCGATCAGGACTCCATCCACCCGGTGGCTGAAGAGGGTGTTGAGTTGTTGCTGCTCCTGTTGCGGGTCTTCGTTCGCATTGCACAACATCACGGAATAATGAGCCTCGCGGGCGATCTCCTCAGCCCCAACGATCACTTCCGGATAAAAAGGGTTGGTCACGTCAGGAAGAATCATGCCCACCACGTGCGTGCGGCCGGTCTTCAAGCTTCGCGCAATCTGATCGGCGTGAAAGTCCAGCGCTTCCATTGCCTTACGGACCCGCTCCGCGCGCTTGGGGCTGACCACAGCGGTCCCGTTAGCGACGGCTGAAACCGTGGCCACGGAAACCTCTGCTAAACGCGCCACATCCCTCATCGTGGGCGCCTTTTTCTTCATGCGTTGCCCCTCTTACGAAACGTTTGGATTCTTACCGTCACGGAGACACCGAATTATTGCACCGTAGAGGTGCAAGGGGAATGTTTTTTGTTTCCGGCGATCTTATCCCTGGTTGTACAGGCTGCAGAAAAATTCGGGACCGGGGCAGGAAAGACGTACCTCGGGGGCTAAAGCCCGACGTATCTTCAATCATCTACGGCCCGACTAAAGTCGTGCCCGATACAGTCACGCCTGGTACAAAGCCGAGCTTTTCAGCAACTGATGTAACGACGCCGGATGGTCAACAGAGCCGTGATGCTCACCACGGCCATCGCCATCAGGTAGAAGCTGGGCGAAGTGTTGTCGTGGGTGGTGGCGGTGAGCCAGGTAAAGATGGCTGGGGAGAAGCCGCCGAAGAGAGTGACGCCAAGGTTATAGCTAAGGGAAAGGCCGGTGACCCGGGTGCGCGCGGGAAAAATTGTGGCCATCACCGCCGGTAAAGCAGATACATAGGCGACCAGGAGCAGAGCGTCATAGATGAGTCCAACGAGTAGGGTGGGCAGGCCAGGGTGGCGGGTGATGAGCAGAAAGAGCGGGTAGTAGGACAGCAACATCAGGGTCGCCGCGGGAAGCATCATGCGGGTATGGCCGACCTTGTCCGCTATGTGCCCCGCCACCGGGCACAGCACCATGCTGATGAGTGCCAGAACGATGGTCACAATGTATCCAGTGGCGGGTGGCAAATGTAAACGCGTGGTGGCATAGGTGGGCATGTAAAGCGAGAAGTAGGTGCTGGCAGTACCTACGGCAACCAGGCCGGCGCCCAGCACCAGCCCCATTTTTTCCGTGGCGAATACTTCGAGCACCGGGGTTCGGGTGCGGGTGGTGTGCAGGAACTCCGGCGTTTCATCCACCTTCCGCCGGATATAGATGCCGACGGGCCCCACCAGCAATCCGAAGACAAACGGGATGCGCCAGCCCCAGCTGTGGAGTTGCTGGGAACTAATTGCAGTCGTAAGCCCTACGCCGAACAACGCGGCCAGGAACTTCGCCATTTGCTGACCGGAGAACTGCCAGCTGGAGAAGAAGGCCTTGCGATTTGCCGAATGTTCGATCATGAAGGCAGTGGAGCTGCCAAACTCTCCCGCCACCGCGAAGCCCTGCAGCAGGCGCGCGGCGAACAAGGAAATCGGAGCAATCAATCCGATCGCGGCATAGGACGGCATGAACGCCAGGATTACAGTGCCAATGACCATCAGTCGAATGGAGAGCGCGAGCGCGGCTTTGCGTCCGGCGCGGTCGGCATAGGCGCCGAGGACAACGGCTCCGATCGGCCGGGCCAAATACGATAAGCCAAACGACCCAAAGGTGAGGAGCAACGAGACCACCGGGTTGGAGTTAGGAAAGAAGACCCCGGCGATGGTGGTTGCGAAATAACCGTAAACCAGGATGTCGAACCACTCCAACGCGTTGCCGACGGTAGCGGCTGCAATCTGCAGAGCCCCACTGGCGGACTTCGGAGTTGGTGGGACCAGAGGATCGAGCGTGGTGGTGGACACGAGGTCTCCTGGCCCATAGATTTCGGTGATTCGAATGGGTAGCTGGAGGGTAAATGAGGTGGAATACCGCGGCAAGGCATTTCCCTCCTGCCCTGCCGCGCTTTTCCGCAAGCGAAAGACCCACGGCGCAGGGTCTCTCGACCTGTACTATCCTCTGACGGCCCCGGCAGCGGCACTCACCGTGTTCAGCTTTTCCAGCGAGGCGTGGTCCAGCTTCAACTTAGTCGCCTCAAGCAGGTCAGTCAGATGCTCGTCGCTGGTCGCGCTGGCGATGGGGGCGGTCACGCCTGGCTGCACCATCAACCATGCCAGCGCGACCCGCGCCGGCGTGGAGTGGTGTTCGCGGGCAACCTCGTCCAGCGTGCGGACAACATTGAACCCCCAGTCATTCAAATACTTCGCGACCGTCCCGCCCCGTGCCTTTCCCTCGGCGTCTTTTTTCAGCGGTACTTACCGGTGAGAAAGCCGGCCGCCAGCGAGTAGTAGGGAATTACTCCCAGAGTATGTTCCTGGACCACCGGCAGCAAATCCGTCTCAAATTGTTCGCGCTCCACCAGGTTGTACTTTGGCTGTAGCGAAATGTAACTCACCAGGCCATTATCCTTGCTGGTCTTCAGCGCTTTGGCCAGCCGGGCGCCTCGGTAGTTCGAAGCGCCGATGTGACGCACTTTGCCCTGTGCCACCAGCTTGTCGAAGGCGGCCAGTGTTTCTTCGAGGGGCGTTTCCTCGTCGTCTGTGTGCGCCTGGTACAGGTCGATATAGTCCGTCTGCAGGCGTCGTAGCGAGTCCTCGGCTGCCTGCTGGATGTATGCAGGCTTCAGCCCTTTCTTGCCATCACCCATATCAATGCCAAGCTTGGTGGCTACGATCACATTGCTGCGCTTGTTTCCTTTTGCCAGCCATTTGCCCAGAATGGTCTCTGACTCACCGCCCTTATGGCCTGGCATCCAGCGGGAGTACACATCCGCGGTATCAATAAAATTCAGCCCGGCTTCCAGCGCCGCGTCGAGTTGCCGGAAGGAGTCTGCTTCCGACAACGTCCACCCGAAGACATTGCCTCCGAGGCAAAGCACCGGAACTTCCAAATCAGATTTACCTAGCTTGACGCGCTCCATGGCGATCTCCTTGTTTTCCTATGATGTGTTAAAGGCGCGGCAGGACGCAAACACGGCATCGGAGTGGATTTGAACGGTGGGGTTGTTGGGGGCCCGACTTCAGTCGGGCCGATGAGGCCCGACAAAGACCTGAGCTAAAGTGTCCGTGTGAGAACTGTGAATTTGCATTCTGTCCCTGCAAACTAGCTCTGGGTGCCCCACATCTCGCGAAAAACGAGCGAGATATGGGGCCCACCCATGGTCTGTGGTCAGGACAGAGACTTCTTTGGAAATGAGGTTCTCACGCAGACCCTTTAGTCCCCGCGTTTTTTCTTTGCCAGGTAAGTGTAGCGGCATGGGTACTGCCCTTATCGAGGGGCACCCGTCCCAATCCGCTCAGGTCAGCTTCCGCTTAACAGGGGAGTGGACAGCCTTCCTTCCGTGTTTTTTGCCGGAGCGTTTTCTGTAGCTCACGGCCCGGAGAGTGGCTGTGGTGCGGGTTTTGGGCTGCCGCACTACCGGAGGACGAAGAATAGCCTCAACGCGCTGCTCCGACGAGACGGGCTCCTGGTTGTAGTCGGGATCGAACATGGCGATTACGGTTGATGCGCGCACGGTATATCGCCTGGCCCATTGACTGTCGATCAGGGTGCTTTGCACGGTCCGCCAATGCTCCCGGTCCGTCAACAGATAACCATCGAGTTGCGGCAGTTCGCGGGCGCCGCGTTCATCATTCAAGGCGCCAAGAAAGGCAACGAACTGTTCCAGATTTGTACCCATCTGGAATACCAGCTGGGTCACCGCCATCTGCTGCGGCCCAGTTAGCTGATCGAAATCCCGGCAATAAGCCTTTGCGTTGTAGACCGCCTGGATGGCAGAGATGCGCAGCAGGCGCGTGCCTTCTTCTTCGGTTAGCTGGGGCGTCAGCTTGTGCCGGATTACCTTTCTGCGATACTGCCTGGCCGTCCATGCATTTGAATCACGGTCGAACTGATCGAGGATTTGCTGCAGCCGCTCCGGCGGAAGCCCCGCTGCTTGCCAAAGCTGAGCGGACGATGGCTCAACGAAAGGGTGCGGATTAAGAGGGTCACGCTGGGGGTGCACGGCCGCCTGGACGTCAAGACTGAACCCTGCGCCAATGAGTGGCCGGCGTGTATTCGGGTCGGGATAGGCTGCCAGCACCCAACCTTCATGCTGATGATCGCGCAGGATCTCCATCAAGCTTCCAAGGCGGAACTTGATGTCTGAGTCTCTGAAATCAAGCAGCGGTTGCGCCCCATCTCCGGGCAGCGTGAGGCCCGGGGGAAGGAGCGAAGCGGAGGGCGTGGCCAACGATTGCACGGGAAGCAGGAACTCGCCGGCAGCCGGCGGCAAGATTTGCGCGGAGGCAGACGCTGTTGCCGCTAAGACCAGTGCTGGAAGAACTAAGCGCATCTCTTTCGGGACTCTGCTTGGGAATGTCTTGTGCAATACACAATGACTGAAAACCTGCCAATAAACAATGCCGGAAAAGTGCCAGGGGGGAGGGAGGTTGCGCATCCAACACGGATGCCGGCTCTCGATCAGCGAAGGCACGTTGCCGAGGGGCCCAAATCGAATCCCTTGGCCGGGAATCGGCTCAAGTAAAGTGAGGAACAGGAGCTTATGCCGCCGCTCAATACTCCCAGCGCCCCTTCGCTCACTCCCCCGCCTGCAGTTTCGAGCAAGCGTTTCCTGCCGTGGCTGGTGGCAGTCGCGTTTTTTATGGAGTCGCTGGACACCACCATCCTGAATACTGCGGTGCCGGCCATCTCCGCTGCTCTGCACGTGGCTCCTCTCAGCATGAAGTCTGTGCTGGCCAGCTACACCTTGAGCCTCGCGGTTTTCATCCCCATCAGCGGCTGGATGGCGGACCGGTTCGGTACCCGCCGGGTGTTTGCCTCCGCGATCGGCATCTTCACCCTGGGGTCCTTTCTCTGCGGCATATCCAGCAACATTCAGCTGCTGGTGGCCTGCCGCGTTCTGCAAGGATGCGGCGGAGCCATGATGGTGCCGGTGGGGCGGCTCACCCTGGTGCGCACGTTTGCCAAATCTGAGCTCATCCGCGCTATGAGCTTCGTCGCTATTCCAGGCCTGATCGGCCCCATGCTGGGACCCGTCGCGGGCGGCCTCATCGTCGGCTACCTACATTGGCGTTTCATCTTTTATGTGAACATCCCGATTGGTATTTTCGGTTTCTTGATGGTGTATCTCCATCTGCCGGATTATCGCGAAGAGCAGACCCGCCCGCTCGATCTTGTCGGGCTCATCCTTTTCGGCTCCGGTATCGCCCTGCTGTCGTATGTGCTGGAAATATTCGGCGAACACACGCTGAGCGTGCTCGAGATCCTCGGGTTGTTGACGATTTCGCTCTCTCTGCTGGCAGGCTACCTCTTGCATGCGAAGGGAAGTGCGCATCCTCTGCTGCCGTTGAATCTATTTCGCATTCGCACCTTCGGTGCGGCGGTAAGCGGCAGTTTCTTCACCCGCCTTGGCATTGGCGGCGTGCCATTCCTCTTACCACTCCTCTACCAGGTTGGCCTCGGGTTTACCGCCATTCAGTCGGGTCTGCTGATTGCGCCGCAGGCGATTGCGGCCATGAGCACGAAATTCCTCATGACGAAGATTCTGGCTCGCTTTGGCTTCCGCGGGGTGCTGATCTCGAACACGGTGATCCTCGGCCTTCTCCTCATGCTCTTTGCAACCATCCGGCTCGGCACTCCGGTCTGGTTCATCGTGATGCTGGCGTTTTGCTATGGAACTATCAGCTCGCTGCAATACACCAGCATGAATACTCTTACTTATGCCGACATCAGCGAAGAACAAACGAGCAACGCCAGCTCCATCGCGAGCACGATGCAGCAGATGTCCATCAGCTTCGGGGTCGCGTCGGCTGGTCTTGCCACCGCATTCTTCATTCCCGCCCGCATTCACACCAACCAGGGGGAAATGATTCACGGCATCCACCAGGCGCTCCTGGTGCTGGGCGGATTCACTATCTTATCTACGAACATCTTCCACAAATTGAAAAGCGGCGACGGTAGCAGTGTCAGCCAACAAAAAGTCGCTCACTCAGAGTGACTTGGATTCGACGGTGTTTATGTCGTTTAGCGGGCTATAAGCCCAGAGTCCCGTCCCTCACCCTGATTCAAGAAACAGGGGGCCATCAGTTGTGGGCCAAGTTCTAACGGAAGCGGAACCGATCGGCTCTGCACGGGTAGCCGTTCGGCTACTCTCGCGCCGTAAGCGGGCCAGCGGGTGGCGCGTATGTTGTTGCAAAACCTGGAGAACTCAAGCCGAGAACGCAGTATTCGGGTTTGGTCACCAGCATGCAATCTGTCATCGCGTCCGAGCAAGCTTCAGTGAAGGTGCTGAGAGTTTGAGAGACAAATTCAGTCTGGGCTCCACTGCGAGGAACCCCAAGGAGAATGTCATGAAATGCAACTCGATCTCTAATTCATCGCTCTTCGTTCTGTCGCTCCTGCTCACCGTCGCCGGAGCCCACGCCCAAACCGCAGCTCGCGCCTCGGTGCCTTTTCCCTTCCAGGTAACGGGACACCAACTTCCTGCCGGAACCTACAGCGTCAAGAAAGAGGCCGGCCACGAGATCATTATGATTCGGAACGTCGAGACCGGTTCTTCCGTGATGGCGATGGCTGGAAGCGGATTGTCCGGCAAAACAACTAACAAGCTGGTCTTTCACCATGCTGGCGGCCAGTACTTTCTCTATCAGATTTGGGGCGACGACATGAGTGGCGTGGCTATCCCGGTTTCCAAGCGGGAAAAGGAACTTCAGGTTGCCCAGGTGACGCCGAAGGCGACCAACAACGTAGAGGTCGCGCTCAAGTAAATCAGGCTTGCAAAAAAAAACCAGAAGCAGCCGGGACCTCGGTGCCGGCTGCTTCTGCAGCGAACACCAGGAAAAGAGACAGCACGGTCATTCCAGGACAGGCGGAGATCGACCTAAAGGTAATCGTCAATTTTGTTTGAGCATAGAGTTCCGCGTTTCCAGGAGAGGTCCGCGGAACTGCAGATCCCCCCACGGCACGCCCCGCGGCAGGCCGGGGCATAGCGGGGCGGGCGGGACACGTCGGCTCCCCCGATTTCCTGTCGAGAGTCGCGGCTTCGGTCAACTGCATGTGGTTCTCTTTAGAGAGAAGCACATGTGGAGTTTCTACATTTCAAAGAGGATGGATAGATCGAAATCTGCGGAATGCGCGAATTTTTCGGGAGTCACCGCGCTGGTGCTTTGTATCAGGGCCCGACTTCAGTCGGGCCGATGAGGCCCGACAAAGATCTGGGGTTTAGAGTGTGCGTGAGAACCTAATTCCAACTCACCGCGCTCATGCTTTGTATCAGGGCACGGCTTCAGCCGTGCCGCAATGGTTGGGTCTGATGAGGGCTTTAGCCCCTGCGTTTCTTCTTTGCCAGGTAATGAGTTTTTTCCGCAGCCTGTTTAGCGCTGCCGGGCTGCGAGACTAGGGATTCTGGGTGAACCAGTAATGTTCTTTGACCTTGGCCCCGCCCTTTTTCAAGGGTGGTGGATTCTCTTTGCCCCAGGTGGCGTGGTTCCAGGTAACGGCCTGCAGTCCGTCGTGGCCGGGTTGAAAGGCCATCGGAGGTTCAGCGGGCTCTCCTTCCGCGGCGTCGAAGGTAACCGTGACCTGGTTGCCAGAATCGACCCAATGGCCAAAAAGCGTTCTGGTGCCGGTTCCTGGGTCTTCGGTGACCGTTGCCGTGCCATCGGGTCCCAGGCTCAAATTCATCGACGGACCTGCCTTCGCACCGTCGCGAGGATGGGATTGATAGACTCCGACAAATTTGGAATGGACGGAGGTGCTGTTCGAGAGTGCGGCCATGGGAGACAGCAACAGCCCGGTACACACCGAAACTCGACCCAGAAAGCGGCTGCAGAATCTCATCGTTCTTCATCATCGAACGTTCATCGATCCTTTGCAAGAAGTGAGCTGAGCCCGGATGTGGATTTTCCGTTTGTCGAAGGCTGATTCGGCAGCGCGTTCCCCTTGCAGAACGTTGCAAAGACCGCGGTTGCGGCCCCCTAACGCTACACTGAGTAGGATGTTGGCGGCGCGTATAGTCCGTGAAAACGAGCTCATCTGCCGCTCGAATTCTTTAAGGTTTTGTTAAAGGGAGACGAATGGAAGCGTTACCCAGATTTGATTTGCAAGGCAAGGTAGCCCTGGTGACAGCATCGGCACGAGGACTGGGCCGGGCGATTGCGCTCGCACTTGCCGAGGCTGGTGCGGACGTCGCGCTTGGGCTGCGGGATGCCATCAGCGACAGCGGTGTCACCGAGGAGATCGCTTCTCGAGGGCGGCGGGCTTTGGCGTTGCAAATGGACATGACAGATCTCCGCCAGATCCGCCAGGCGATCGATCAGACGGTGCAGAGCTTCGGCCGATTGGACATTCTGATCAACAACGCCGGGATAGCACCCGATAACCTGGCGGAAAACGTCAGCGAAGAAGACTTTGACCGCACCCTCGCCATTAATTTGAAAGGCACGTTTTTTACCTCCCAGGCTGCGGCGCGGATCATGATCGAGCAAAAGAGCGGATGCATCATCAACATGAGCTCGCAGGCAGCGTTTGCGGCGTTGCCGACTGAGTCTGGCTATTGCATGACCAAGGCGGCCATCAGCCATCTGACTAAGTGCCTGGCGGTCGAGTGGGGTAAGTACAACATCAACGTGAACGCGGTCGCGCCTACCTTTATCCATACTCCAGGCACACAGCCCGCACTTGCGGATCCGGTGTTCCGCCAGGACGTGGTGGACCGCATCGCGGCCTTGCATCGCATCGGCGAACCGATCGAAGTGGCCGGCGCTGTGGTTTTTCTCGCTTCACCGGCCGCCTCTCTCATCACCGGGCACACGCTTGTGATTGATGGCGGCTGGACGGCGCGCTGATGATAAGCGTGCAGGAGCAGTTTGGGCAGATCGATATCTACGTGTTCGATCAAATTTTGCGCGGGAATATCGCGCCCGGCATGCGGGTGCTCGATGCAGGATGTGGGTACGGACGTAACCTCGTGTATCTGCTGCGCGAGAAGTGTGAGATATTCGCGCTGGATGCAGATGCCGATGGTGTGGAACATGTTCGGCAATTATCTGCGTCGCTCGGGACTGGCCTGCCCGCTGAGAACATCCGGGTTGGATCGATCGAGCGCATGCCATTTCCGGACAGTCTCGCCGACGTGGTGATCTGCAATGCAGTGCTCCACTTTGCGCGCGATGAGCGCCACTTCCGCGCGATGGTGGCGGACCTTTGGCGAGTGTTGCGGCCCGGTGGGATGTTGTTTTGCCGGTTAGGCTCAAGGATTGGCATGGACTTCAAGCGGGTGCGCGAGGGCATATTTTTAGTAGGCGACGGTTCGGAGTGGTTCCTGGTAGACGAGGAGATGCTTCTCAGTTTGTCTGAGCAGATGAACGGAGTGCTGGTGGATCCATTAAAGACTACGATCGTTCAAGACTATCGCTGCATGACGACGTGGGTACTAAGAAAGCGCACAGGTTTATCGGCCCAGACAACCGTTTGATCCATCTAAGAGGTTATTTGGTCAAAGCCTCGAACGGATTAACACCGAATAAGTCGTCTTGCCTTTCACCTTCGGCTCATGTTGCTGGAACCAAGCTCTACGACAAGCTTTAGGGTATGGTGCCTTCGGTTTCGCCAAGTCAGAAAATATTGGTTGCCTTTTACTGTGACGGTCGTGCACACTTACCTCGCACGAGTAATGAAATATCGCAATTTGGGACCTTTTTTCATGAATGCTTTTGCCTTGCTGAGAAATGCCCTTTGGACTGCCTGTCTCTCTATCGTCCTCATCATGCTTTTTAGCTGTGGCAGGTCAGCCAATGCGCAAAGTTCGCCGGCAATTTTTCCCGTTGCAAGCTCCGTCGCTGTCTCTGGCTTTCCAGTCTTTATCGGCGACTTCAACGGAGATGGAAAGCCCGACCTGGCCTCCTACATATTCACCACCACCACCGCTCCAACTTCTGTAGACATACAGCTCAACTTCGGCGGCAGCGCATCGACTACCGTGACGACATCTCTTTGTGTTGCCGGTGGGGGCCAGCCCAGCTTTGCAGATGTGAACAACGATAAGAAGCTGGACCTTGTTTATTCCTGCAATGGCTTTCTGACTATCCAGCTGGGCAACGGCGACGGCACTTTTCAGGCTCCTGCGTATTTCGGTAAATATCTTGGGACACTCGTGTTCGCGGATTTAAATGGCGATGGGTACCTCGATATCGCAGCCCTCATTCCTAACGCTAACGCTCCCCCGCAAGTTGCTGTCTTTCTGAACCAGGGGGCCACAGCGCCCGGAGTGTTCGCAACTCCCACGCTGTATGCGGCCCCGAATGGTGCGACTGGCCTTTGGCCGGCGACTTTAATGGAGACGGCAAACAGGACCTGATCACAACTATCTACACCATTGGCGCGCCGGGGACCCAGGCAGGGTTTACCGCGTTTACGGTTTTCTACGGCATCGGTGACGGCACGCTGAAGGGACCGACGACCCAATCGGTGGCTCCCTTCTACGGCTTCACTGCAGGCGACTTTAATGGTGACGGAGTCACAGATCTGGCTTTCCTGCTGTTGTCCACACCTGATCCCCTTTTTACTTCGGTGCAGATTCTCCAGGGGAGCAACAGCGGAACGTTCAGCCCGGGCGCCGCACTACCAATCCCCGCCGGCCCGACCCCGCAGCAATTCCCCCAGGGGATGGCTGCGGTTGCTCTCACTAAGGATGGGAATCTCGACCTTGTGGTTCCTACCAATGTCTTGAACGTCTTCCATGGAGATGGCAAGGGAGGCTTTACGCCCACCGGGGCTTACGCGGTCGCCACCCAGGTCGGTGTGGGCGTGCCATATTTGTTTGCAGATGTGAACGGAGATGGGAATCAGGATTTGATCGTCGCAGGCTATTCTGAAGTCTTTGTCTTCCTGGGTGATGGGGACGGCACGTTTCAGGCGCCGCCTGGTGCGTCAGTGTCCGGTCCAGTCGCCGACGTGAACAACGATGGCATCGCCGACACGATATTTCTTCCGGCTCAGGGAGGGAACTACTTTGGCACGGCACTCGGCAGAGGAGATGGTAGCTTCGCGCTCCTGAACCAAACAACACCAGTCCCCCCCGCGCAAACCGGGTATTCCCTCATGACCGGAGACTTCAATGGGGACGGGAAGACCGACACCATTGCGATTCAACCTGGATCCGCCGGTCCCAACGCGTTGACTTGTGTGGCTCCAGATGCGCAACTGCTCTCGTTTCTCGGAAGTGGTGACGGGCGGTTCCAGGCGAAGGGGACAGCTCTCGCCCTGGGAGTCAGCGGAGCAGGCGCAGGAGCAACCGGCGACTTTAATTCCGACGGGAACCTTGACATTATCCTTCCCTACAACTGTCCTCCGACGGGACTTTTGTTTTTGCCTGGGCATGGAGATGGGACGTTTGGCAGCCCCATCGCCCTCAATGGACAAGCCGGGAATAATCAAGTGCCGGTGGTTGGCGATCTGAATAACGATAAGAAACTGGATTTCATTTGGGGCAGCGTTGTCTTTCTGGGAAATGGTGACGGAACATTCAAGCAGCTTCCCCTCACCATTCCTTCTGGAAGCGGAGTGCTTGCCATTGCCGACCTCAATGGGGATGGCATCCTGGACGTGGTTTCGGGTCGCAGTGGCACGCCCGGCGGCGGTAGTACGGTCTACGCGGGGAAAGGAGATGGCACCTTTCAGACCACAGGCTTCTACACCGTGCCGTTGCCGCCTTACACGTATCAGTATTCTATTGCCATTGGAGATGTAAACGGCGATGGCAATCCCGACTTTCTGGTTGGGGAGATAGGCAGCATTCCCGTTCCTTTTCTCGCGCTTTATCTCGGAGACGGACACGGCAACTTTACCCAGGATACGAATACCTATTTCGTCAGCGCGTCGCAGTCCAGTTTGGCTCTACGACGCCAACACGGCTCAATAATCAAGCCCCCGCTCTCCCCCATGACAGTAAGCTGGATGTTTTACAGGCAGTCACAAGCGATAGTAACGCCCCCTATGTGGTTTCGTTGTTAAACCAGACCAATCCTGCTCCCGTTAAGCCCGCGCCCCTCACCAGTACAACGACACTGCAGACTTCGTTGGCAACGGCTACTCCCGGCGCCGCGATCACGCTGACTGCATCGGTCTTCGGGACCAATCCAACAGGTTCTGTCTCCTTTGCCGCGAATGGCAATACCCTCGGGACAGAAGCTGTTGTCAATGGAACCGCTACGCTGGCGACATCCTTTGCCAATGCCGGTAGCTATGCCGTCACGGCTACTTACGAGGGAGACAACAATAATACGGCCAGTACTTCCTCTCCTGTAAGCGTTACGATCACGCCGGTAACGAGCGCTACCACACTGCAAGCGACGCCGAGCGCGGGAAATGTAAATGGACAAATCACGTTGAAGGCAGCCGTGAGTGGGGACAGTCCGACTGGTTCGGTTTCGTTTTCAGCCGGCTCCACCAGCCTGGGAACAGCCACGCTTACAAATGGTGTAGCGACCCTGCAAACGTCGTTTGCCGTTGCCGGCAGCTACGCTACGACAGCGACTTACCAGGGAGACCAGAACAACGCAGCCAGCACCTCGACCGCCGTGACCATCATGATTGCCGCTCCGGATTTTACCGTTACGGCTACGCCGCCTTCCGGGACCATCACGCCAGGTCAAACGGCTACCTTCACCTTCACGGTCACTCCTATGGGAGGCTACACGGGCACGGTGAAATTTTCCTGCGGAGCCCTCCCGGCACAGGCAGCCTGCTCGTTTTCGCCTGCAAGCGCGACGCCTTCGGGTGGATCCCCAGCCTCCAGCACATTAACGGTGACTACAGCGGCTGCGATGGCCGCGCTCAATCCTGATCGGCATTCCGGGCCATCTCTCCCACCTTGGATCCCTGCCGGCGGACTTGCCCTTGCGGGCGTTATGGGCTTCGCCTGGGCTCCCAAAACGATCGGGCGTTGGAACCGCCAATTGTGTTTGCTTAGCTGGGGGCTGCTATTGGCTTCGATATCCCTGTCAGTGCTCGGTTGCGGTGGAGGCAGCAGTTCGCCATCTACGCCCGCCACTACGCCGGCAGGTTCTTACACCATATCGGTAAATGCCACCGACAGCGCGGGCGGAGCGCAGCATGCGGTGAGCATCGCGTTGACAGTCCAGTAGAAGAAAGGACCTCAATAGCCCCAGGTTTTTGCGGCACGGCTGAACAGCTGCGGAAAACCTCGGTTTTAGGGTAGGCCGGGGATTTATCCCCGGCGCTGGAGTTTCTACATTTGGGAGAGGGTGGATACATCCAAATCTACGGAATGCGCGAGTTTTCTGGAGTCACCGGTCTGATGCTTTGTATCAGGGCACGACTTCAGTCGTGCCGCTCAAGGTCAACAAAGACATGGGCTTTAGCCCCTGCGCTTTTTCCTCTGCCAAGTAGGCGTATCGGTCCTGCTTTAACGGGGTTCTGAACCATAGATAGACGCGCAATGCATTTCGTGCAGGATTGCCATGGCAGGGGCTGAAGCCCAATTCTCTTTCGTTCCTGGTGCGAACGGGCATGTCGGTAACAGAAGGTACCGGGCATGTAGGTAACACTTTTCGTCAAAGTTGAAGTTAAACGAGCTTGGAGAAAAAAGGAAACCAAGTCGTCGCCGCAGCTGTGGGAATGTGGGAAGCTCGCGGTTGTTTGCGAGCTTTCCAAGGCGGTGTGGGGAAAAGAGGGAAAGGGCTTTTTCTTTTCCTCTTTTTCCATACCGCCGTCATTTCCATAGCTGTTCACTCTCCGCCAGCAGGCATCGGTTGCAGAATGAGCTTGTGACTGTCGAATCGCGCCAGGGGAAAGGTTGCGAAATGGACCTTCCAGTAGCGATCATCGAGCGGCTCCAGGCCGATGGATTCCCCGCCCAGGGTCTTGCTGATAAACACCTGTGTGCCTTTCCAGAAGAAGGTTCCATCCGGATAGACCCGCTTGGCCTTCATGTTGCTGTCGTATTGCGGCTCCGGAACACGATCCGGATAGGTGCGCGGCGAACTCTGGTAGCAAGAGGCCGGTGTCTGCTGCTGGAGCGCCTCGTGCGGCCGCTCCTGGTTGTACTGTTGGCGGAATCGATCAAAAGCCTTTTGTTGCCCTCTCCGCCGGCGGCTGGCGGTTTGGCCGTCTCCGCCTTCAACGTCCGGTGCATACGCTCGTGACGCCCGTTTTGCTCCGGATGACCTGGCTTGATCCGCTCCGGCTGAATGCCCAGCTTCATCCAGTAAATCGATAAACGAGAGATGCCGGCAATTGCTCGCGAGGCAAACGGGGCGCCGTTATCGGTGCGGATCGTTTGCGGCAGGCCATATTCTCGAAACGCGGCCGCAAAAATCGCTTGTACATGCTCCGTGTCCGTCTTCTCCACATCCTGGCAACGCAGCAGGTAACGGCTATGCGCGTCGGTCATCGTCAACGGATCAACCCGCTCTCCCTTGCCCGTCAGAAACCATCCCTTGAAGTCCGCACACCATAGCTGATTGGCCCCGTCCACCTTTTGAAACGGCTGGCTGTACAGAGCAACCCGTAGCCGCTTGCGCTGCGGTGTGCTCAAACCTTTTCGCCGCAAGATCTCTCCAAAAGTGCTCACTGCCGGCCAAAGGACCCCTTTGTTCTTCGTCCCAAGATGACCGTGTAGCTTTTTGGCTCCCCAGCTCGGATGCGCATACTTCAATTGCACAATCTGCTCCTCGATCGAAGCATCGGTCTGATTTGGATGATTGTCTGCTCCATAGCGTCGATCGGGCAATCCACCCAATCCTTCCGCCTCATAACGCTTTACCCACTGGTAGCCTGTCTTGCGGGCTACCCCATAGATCCGGCACAGCTCTGCCATCGTGTACTGCTCACTGTCGTGATCCAAAACAAAACGCGTCCGCTCCTCCAACACATCCGTCTCTTTCCAGGGCATGCTCTCTTCTACCTGCCCCCGCTCTGGACGAAAAGTGTTACCTACATGCCCGGTACCTTCTGTTACATACTTGCCCGGTCCGTACCTCCTGAGCGGCACGACTGAAGTCGTGCCCTGATACAAAGCAAAACCCAAAACTGAAGCTCGATAAACCATACCCCAGGATCGAGAAAATGTAGAAACTCCAGGGCCGGGGATTTATCCCCGGCGCAAATGCAATGTAATCATCGTGGGCTTTACAGGTTGCGGAAAAACTCGAATTCTTTGAAGGGGACGGCCTTCAGGCCGTCCGTAAAAGATCGAAAACAGGTCCGGCTTTAGCCGCTGAGGGAACGGCTTTCGCTATCCATTCGACCTTTCTCCGCAACCTCTTCAGCCCCTGGGGCATGCTTTCTTGCTCGATCCGAGCTTTTTCCGCAGCCTCTGAAAACCATGCCCTTCGTAAAACGTGTCCCCGGGTTGGAGATGTTTGCTGGGGCTTTACGGCCCGGCTAAAGTCGGCGAAGTTCCCGGGTTTGCTTTGCTTAAGAAAAGTGAATGCCCGGTGAATTGTTGGTGAAGTTTCCGCGTTGTTCTTAGGTCTTTAAGAATCCTTCATAATGCCGGATTAGGTTTGGTCGAGCGGTACCCACCGCGCGTACTTGGAGGCATTATGAGACAAGCAACCAGTAAACACCTGCTCGCTCTTTTTGCAGCAGTTCTTCTGTTGACCAGCACACTATCGGCGCAGCCTACGGCGACTAAGGGATATAACGTCAGCGTCTTTGCCGTCGGCAACGACAAATACACCGCGCCAGATTCGATTGCAATTGCGAACGGGCATATCTTTGTGGGTTTCGGCGGTCCGGGGTTGCCCGATGGCAGCGACGGCAAGAGCAGCTACATTATCGAGTACACCATGACAGGCGCTCAGGTACATGTCTATTCGGTTCTGGGCCACAACGACGGCCTCAAGCTGAACCCGTACGACGGTAAGCTCTACGCCATGCAGAATGAGGATGCAAATCCAAACCTGGTTATCATCGATCCAGTCACGAAGACCCAAAGCGTCTACAAATTTGCGTCCGCGACCCAACCCCACGGCGGCGGTTACGACGACATGGTCTTCCGCGATCACAAGCTCTACCTCAGTTGCTCCAACCCAGCACATAATCCGAACACGCGGCCTGCCATCGTTAAAGCCGATGTAGACAGCCTCATTACGGTCAAGGAGACTCTGGCGGGCAATACTTCTGCGATCAATGTCCCGACAGGCGCGACCGCTACGCTGAATCTTCAGGACCCCGATTCCATGACCCTTACTCCGGAAGGGGATCTGTTTCTGGATAGCCAGGGAGACTCGGAGGTGATTCTCGTCCGCCACCCTGACAGCGATGATCAGACCGTGCTGCAGATTCCGCTAAGCTCCCCCTATGGCACGCCGCAGATCGATGACACGATTTTCACGCCATCGAGAAAGGGCTTCTACCTGATGGCGGACACACCGGCCAACACCGTCTACGTGATCAGCAAAGAGGCTTTTGCTTCTGGAGTGGCGTATTCGGCAGCGGTTGGGGCTCCGAACTCAGCAGGCGTCTCCGAGGGGTTTGTGGGCAAGCTGGATCTTGACTCCGGCTACATCACTCCGGTGGCCACTGGTTTTCAGAGCCCGCATGGCATGGCCTTCGTCCCCACCGACGGCGCTGATGACCATTGGAAATAGTAGATAGAACCTGTCTTGATGCAAGGGGCGGCTCCATGGTGGCCGCCCCTTTTCCGTGGCCCGTTCACGAACGGCACGATTCCACGAATCGCCGGGCAGGGTAGCTACATCCAATTGGGTGCAAGACAATCCCAATCCCACAAAGGTACGCATGAAATACAACACACTCGGCCCAACTGGCCTTCTCGTCTCCGAGATCTGCCTGGGCACTATGACGTTCGCCGACGCGGAAGGCATTTGGAAGCATATTTCGGGGGTCGACCAGAACCTTGCCGACCAATTGCTCAAGAGCTCTTTCGATGCGGGCGTGAACTTCGTCGACACCGCTGACGTGTATACCAACGGCGAGTCTGAGAAGACACTGGCGAAGGCGATCAGCAATGTTGGCATTGCTCGCAAAGATATCGTGATTGCCACCAAGGTATTTGGCCGCACGGGTCCAGGCCGCAACGACGTGGGCGCGTCGCGCGGTCACATTATGGATGGAGTGGAGCAGTCGCTCAAGCGTTTGCAGACGGATTACATCGATCTTTACCAGATTCACGCGGCCGACACCGTGACTCCCGTCGAAGAGACGCTCCGCGCGCTGGACACCCTGGTTGCACACGGCAAAGTACGCTACATCGGCTGCTCCAATTGGTACGCCTGGCAGATGATGAAGGCCCTGGGTATTTCCGAAGCAAAAAACCTGGTGAAGCTGGATACGCTCCAGGCCTACTACTCGATTGCCGGCCGTGATCTCGAACGGGAGATCGTTCCTCTGCTCAAGGATCAAGGAACGGGTCTGCTGGTCTGGAGCCCGCTGGCTGGCGGCCTTCTCTCGGGCAAGTATTCCCGCGAGAACCAAAAGCCCGAAGATTCGCGTCGCTCTGCATTTGACTTCCCCATCGTGGACAAGGAGCGCACGTGGCGCATTCTGGAGATACTTCGACCGATTGCCAAGACGCACAATACGGGCGTGGCCACGATCGCGTTGGCCTGGGTGCTCGCGAAGCCGTTCGTCACCTCAGTGATTATCGGCGCCAAACGCATCCATCAATTGGAGCAGAATCTGGCCGCGGTCGATGTTCAACTCTCGGCAGAGGAGATCAAGCAACTCGATGAGGTGAGTGCGTTACCGCCGGAGTACCCCGGCTGGATGGTCCCTTTCCAGAATGTGAATCGTCTCGCCGACGTTCCACGTTATTGAAATCAGAAGCCGGCCGGTCATTCAGCCTGCGCGCTTTCCCATTCGGGACTGTTCAGGAAATAGGTGTCGTAGAGTTCCTGTACGTCGCGCAGGCTTTCCGGGGGCTCCTGGCCCCGGGCTATGCGAGTGATCTTGCGGAAGTATTCGAAGCGCTCGATGCCCGGGCAATCACAATCAATAGCTCGGCCTTGCATCCTCCGTTAGCCGGGATGGGTTAGCCCCTGGAGTTTCTACATTTCGGAGAGGGTGGATACATCCAAGATCTACGGAATGCGCGAGTTTTTCTGGAGTCAGCGGTCTGATGCCCTGATACAGAGCAAAACCCAAAACTGAAGCTCGATAAACCATACCCCAGGATCGAGAAAATGTAGAAACCCCTGGGGCAGTTGCTCTCCGAAGGAGAGGAACCTGCCCTGAAGGAAGTCCTAACCGCGAATCAATCGTCTGCGGACAGTATCAAGCGGTGAGCTCTTTCCGCTTCTTCAGTTCATCCAGCAGAACCTCTACCTGTTGATCGCGTTCGAGCATAGCAAAACGATCCTCCAGCGAGTCGCCGGCCGTGAGCTCCGCGTTAGCCTGGTTCATCGCCTGCTGGACGCTAATGCGGGACTTGTACCGGTCGATCGAAGCCGCGCCCTTGTCTGTGCCCGCGGCAGCGCGGGCTTGCTGTGATTTGCCGACGGCGCGATTGCGTCTGTGTTCCGCGATCAGGAGTTCGCAGTGAGCGCGTGTTTCGGTGAGCTTCTGCTGCAGCTTGTGAAAGGCGCTGCGCAGGGCTTCGGCTTCGCTGCGCTGATCTTCCAGCTGTTCCAGGAAGTTCCTGCCCATCTGGTCATGAGACAGCGACCTCTCCAGCGCTTCCCGCGCCATGTCGTCGCGACCCTTGGCGACGGCCAGTGCGGCCTTGCTCTTCCAGCTCGCGGCCGCCGTTTCATGCTCCGCGGTTTTCTTTTCCAGCAGATGCTGATCCGCAATCGCAATCGCCACTTGGGTCTTTACCTGCAGTAGTTGGTTTTCCATATCGAGCACCAGTTGTTTGAGCATCTTCTCCGGGTCTGCGGCCTTGTCGATCAGATCGTTGAGGTTGGCGCGTAGAAGAGTGGTGACGCGTTCCATAAGTGCCATGGCGTAGCTCCTTTCGTTGCACGATGCCGCTAAGCAGCAGCCGGTTGTAGTTCAACGTAGCGGCGTGTTGTTCGCGTCGCCGTTTGTATGCGCTTTCATCTGTTTCACGTTTGCCATCAGGTCAGACATCTTCATCCCGCTGAGTGCCTCGAAGAGCGCAGGTACCTGTGCGGCAATCTCGGTCATCTCACCGGTGAGCTTGTGAGCGCCAACGTTTCCATCCTTGCCAGTGGAGACGATGGTGATCTTATCGACCTTGGCCAACGGTTCCGACATGGCGCGTACAACATCGGCCAGGTTGGTGATGAGTTTGTCGACCACGGCAGCCTGCGACCACTCCTGATAGGCTTCGGCCTTCACGTTCATGGCCTTCGCTTCTGCCTCGCCTTTCTGCAGGATGATGGCTGCTTCCGCTTCACCTTGCATACGGATCGCGGACGCCCGCCCTTCGGCCTCCGCCGTCAGGCGAGCGCGTTCTCCATTGGCCAGGTTCTCAATGCGTTGCTTGTCAATTTCGGACCGTTTGAGGACGGTAGCGATCAGTTCCTTCTCATTGCGCAGTATTTCCGCCTCCTGCACCTTGACCTGACCTTCCTTCTCGATCTGCTGGACCTTCACCTGCTCTGCAATGACTTTCTGCTGCATGACGTTGGTTTGCAGTTCGTATGCCTTGTCGGCCTGGGCTTCCTGGCGACGCGATTGCTCGGCGAATTGCGCCTTCTGGATGTCGAGGTCGCGCTGCGCTTCCGCCTGTTTTGCCAGGGAAGCGGTCTCCGCGATGACGCGGTCCTGGTCGGCTGCGGCCTTGGCGATGGCCGCTTCCCGGAGGGCGTTAGCGCGGCGAATGGCCGTATCGCGCTCCGCCTCGGCACTTGCAATTTCAGCATCGCGCCGGATGCGGGCAATATCTGGACGGCCCATGTTAGTGATGTATTCGTTCTTGTCGCGTACTTCGCGGATGGTGAAACTCACCACCTCCAGCCCCATCTTGCTCATATCGTCTGCACACGTAGAGCGCATCCGCTCGGCGACCATCTCCGGCTCTTTGACGATCTGCTCGACGGTTAGCTGGCCGATGATGCCGCGAAGATGCCCTTCCATGACCAGGCGGATGAGGCCCTCGCGCTGGTCTGGAGTTTTGGTCAGGAACTGTTCTGCAGCGGTGAGGATCGACTCCTGGTCGGAACGAACCTTGATCTGAGCGACGGCTTCCACGGTAACGGCGACGCCCTGGCGGGTGTAGAGATCCTGCTGCGGCGCAACGTCAAAGCTCATAAGCTCAAGCGAAAGTTGGCGGCAGTGTTCCACGATGGGGAAGATCATGGTTCCATGGCCCTTGATGACGCGCGGGCCGCGAAAGCCGTAGACAATGAGCGCTTCATTTGGGCCCACTTTGCGGAACAAACGTGCCACCAAAGTGAGCAAAATCAGAGTGGCGAGGACGCACAGACCAATGACAATGAAAATGGTATTCGGCATAAAGCCTTCCTTGTGGTTAGCCGACGGGTGGGATTGCCAGCGGCAGCTCAAACACAGTAGCCGCGCCTGATGACTGCGAACGCATTAAGAATCCAGATCGCGCCATGCGCGTACATAGGCGACGCCTCGTTCATAGCGCAAGACCACTACTTCTGAACCTCGCTCGATGGCGGTGCCATCTTCTGAGCGCGCGGGCACCGACCTGCGCGCGCCCAGTTGGGTGTAGATGATTTCCCCTGTGCGATCGGGATCGAGCGGTCCGGTAACGCGGCCGACGACGCCCGTGATCTCAGTTTCTTCCGCGGTGAGAGCGCGCTCGTGGGGCAGCATTACCGAGGCGAGAAACCAGAAGATGAGCGCCCCGCCGGCGATTCCGCTGACGGTGGAAACAAACAAAATCACAGGCGCAATCAGACCGGTGTGCGTACGCAGCAGATACCCTGCTCCGCCAAACCAGCAGAGGAAGGCGGTAAGGGTGAATCCGTTGAATGCGGAAACGCCACGAGGGGACGCCTGGCTGTGCCCGATTTTCACACCGCTGTGCGGCACATGAAGGTGGGTGTGACCCCCGAGATGAAAGTGGCCCCAGTGTGAATGGCCGCCAGTGAAGAGTGAGACGACACAGAGCAGCAGACCCAGGATGAAGCAGACGAGATAGAAGATTTCCCACGTCATGTTATTTCACCGAATTCCGCGTTGTGCGATGTTTGCCGGGCTTTGCGTCCGCTGAGGCATGCGCCGCGGGTGTAGTTTGCGACGCGGTAGCCTTCGAGCGTTCTGAAGGACGAAGAATCTCGAGCAGGCGCTCCATCAGTACCGGCGTTTCGAGTATGGACTCGAGGAGAAGCAGGCTGCGGCGCGAGTCCTGATAGAGGGCCACGGCCCTGAGTGCGTGACAGAGTTCGGGATCTTTACGAAATCGATCCGAACCTGCGATCAGCCAGAGGTCGAGCTTCTCCTCCTGCGTGCGAATGTCGGAGAGAAGTTCGGCGTGGTAGCCCTCCGGGTCCTCTACGAGGTAGCCCGGATGCACCTTGAAAAATTTGGCCAGCAGGAGGCGGGTGGTATTGGTGAGGTGCGGCCGGGTGCCCGACTCGATCTGGGATAAATAACTCTGGCTGATGGGGGAATCCATTTCAGCGGCGATGGCGCGAACCAATTCCTGCTGCGTCATTGCCCGGCCCAGGCCGCGAAGGCTGCCTTCGACTTCCCGCAGGTATTTCAATTTGTCGGAGAGTTTCATGTCTATCGCCGATTGCAATGATAATATCGCATATTGCAATATCACGCAAGTGGTCTCAATTTGAGCGCACATAGCTAGCATTTGGCGAGACGGGCTACATGGTACGGGCTTCAGTCTGTGCGTGAGAACCGAAAACGAAACCTCTTCCTACCTGAAAACCAATGACGGGTGCCCCACATCTCGCTCGTTTTTCGCGAGATGTGGGATACCACTGCGCTCAATCCGAAAGCATTCGGCTCACTATCAACACTTAAGGTCTAGATCACTTTTTGACCCCTGCATGACAATAACGAGGCACGACTGTAGGAGGGCACGGCTTCAGCTGTGTCGCCAAACGCACACCGCTGAGGACTTCAGGGAGTAGAAAAGAACCGCAGGTCACCCGACGCAATCAGTCCCGAAGGGACGGAACAGCATGTAGCCCGGCACAGGATACTATTCACTTGGTCGGGCTGGCGGCGGTGAAGTCCGAACAACATGGCTTGACCACGGGCTGAAACTCCATCAACTCGGCGCGAGTACCGTCCGGATCGTAGATATTCAGCTGCCACTTGCCGTCGAGTCCGATTTGTGGAGGGCTATGCTTGGCTGTCAAGCGGTCTCCGGCGTAGAGGAGGTTAACCGTCTTTTCCATGTTGAAGACGCCAAGCGAAAAGTGGTTCAGCACGCCGGCGGTATCCTGCGACATAGTGGGTGGAATGCCCTTGGTCTCGGGGCCGGCGACCACCATGTATTCCAGCCAATCCGTGCCGTCGGGCACTTGCTGAGAAATCCAATCGGTCTTGCCGTTGCGGCCGCCATGCCAGTAAGGACGGAAGCCCAATACTTCCCGGAAAAACCCGTTCTCGGCGTCAGGGTTATGCACTATGTAGCCTACGTGGATGATGTGATTGCTGAGCGGGTTGATCGGCACTGGGGAGGGTTTCGCAGGGGGCTGAACGAACTGTACTTTGTTGCCCTCCGGATCGCTCACGTCAAACCACTGGCTGCCGTCGCCCGCCCGCTCGAGTTTTGCCGGCACGGTAATGCCGTGTTCCCCGAGATATTTTCTCAACCCTTCCGCATTCACGGTGTTGAAGGCAACGTGGTCCAGCCGGTTGATGGAAGCCGCACCAGCGGGTAGCGGCAACACTTCAACAAACTGAACTGGACTGAAGTAATAGCGGACCCCGGCGGAGTTTTCCGGGTCCGTTCGCTTCACGCCACCCAGATCGTGCACGTAGAAGTGCTCGGTCTTGGCGGCATCCGAGCTGTAGACACTTATATGCGAAATTCCACGAATAAGCGGCCGGTGACCTGCGGTCTGGGCAAGCGAACACGTTGCGGCCATCAGAACTACTGCGGACAGAACAGCTACTTTGGGAATCGTCATTGAAAATTTCTCCTGGGAGCACGGGTGGCCGCACGCTTAACTTGAGCGGGCAGATTAACTTTCAGGCGGAGGCACGGCTCTGAGTTCGCGGCTTTTTTTTGACCACTGGCGGAGAGCGATGGTAGCCGGAGTGCCGCTGCAAAACCACAGCAGCAGCACCGTGAAGCCGGGATAACTCTCCATCGTTAGTGATGCCCAAACGTGGAGCTGGTCCGGCCAGCATGGTCTTCTCCATCTCCGCCTGAACGATCGGCCCAAACCGGGACCACGATGACGTAATGTCCCCCGTGATGAGGATCACTTCCGGAGCGAGGGAGGCTGTGATCAACCGGAGGCCACGGCCGAGCCAGCTAACCTGACGCGTCAACGCTGCTGTGGCCGCGGAATCTCCTTCTTCCGCCATGCGGAGCAGGTCATGAATGGTAACCGGCTTGCTCGTGCTGGACGTCTCTGCGAAGTAACGCAGGGCGGCTGTCGACGACGCAAAAACCTCCCAGCATCCTCGTTGTCCGCATCCACACAATGGGCCTGTGGGGTCAATCGGAGTATGCCCAAATTCGCCGGCCAGGCCGCTCCGGCTGGTAATGATCTGACCGTTGGCGAGGATGGCCGCACCCAGCCCTTCGGAGACAGTCACCAGCACTGCGTCGCGAACCCCGTCGAGTTTCCCTGACCACAACTCCGAGAGCAGGCTCGCATTCGCAGCATTGGCTAACTCCACCTGAAGTTCCATCCGTTCTTCAACTACGCTCTTGACGTCATAGTTGCCCCACTTGAGGTTGGGGGCAAGGATCAGGCGCTGAGACTCGGGATCGACCCTTCCCGGCATGCTGAGACCAACCCCTTCAAACGAACGTTCACGGTGCTTGGTTCGCATGGATTCCATACATTCAATGATCTTGAGGATTGCCCGTTTAGGATCGGAAACCAGGGGAACGACTTCTCGAGCGAGGAATCGCCCGTTGAGGTCGATCAACGCGACAATAGCCTGCTGTGGCCGCACGTCCGCAGCTAAAATAACCAGGTCGTCGTTGAGCGAGAGCAAGGTAGGCCGGCGTCCGCGTGGCCGGCGGGCAATGGCTCCCTCGGTAACCCACTTCTCTTCGATAAGCTGCTCAACGATTGCGGAGATGGTACTGGGCTGCAGGCCGGATGCGCGCGCCAGGTCGGCCCGGGTAATCGGCTGGCGGGAACGGATGATCTCCAGCACAATATCGCGGTTGACATCTCGAGCATTCTCGCTCGACGCCAGCTGCACATAGGCAAGGTCGATACGCTTGATTCCACGAGATCCCGGCTTTGCCCGCAAGGTCGCTTTCATCCTGTGGTCGGCTGCAAGGCTCTATATTACATTTTTCACTAAAGGAAATGGACGGTTGCGCAATTGACGAGCATGATTACGCCACGGGGATGCATGCGAATGCCGTCAGCGTAGGTGTTGAGCCATACTGGATCGAAGATTGCAGAGGTTGCCAGCGCAAGTCTATGCCTGGCTCCCAGGGGAAAACGGGGACTTTATTTGAAGCGAAAACTAAACCTTATCGATGGAACTTTCAGCTGCTTCCATACGTCAAACAAAGCGGCCTTTTCAGACCGCCCCGGCAAAAGCAAGTAGCTATCTCGACGCTAAGGCATGGGCTTTTGGTGAATGATCATCCAGATAAGGGTTAACCTTCATCGAATCGTTTCCACCTGGTTTTTATTTGCAGGATGCGCCTGGGGCGCATCCTGCTAATCGGTATGCCGGCGTATCTTCTCCTTGCGGGCCGGCAACCATGATCCCTGCAATACCACCGAATGATTCTGTATCGATTCCTCCGCCGGGAACTTTGACAATATACGTTGATATCAACATAATTAAACTGTGTCAAAGACCGCAACCGTTCCCTACCAAACCACGCTGCTGGTCCGTGATTGTTGTCTTTGTCTTCACGTCCAGCGAGCGGCGCGGGTCCTCGCGCGGCGATTTGACGAGGCCTTGCGGCCGTTCGAGCTGACGAACGGGCAATTCTCTTTGATGATGTCGCTAAATCGGCCCGAGCCACCACCCATGGCGGCCGTGGCTTCTCTTCTCGCCATGGACAGGACAACGTTGACCGCCGCGCTCAAGCCATTGGAACGTCGTGGGCTGGTCAAGGTGACCCCTGATCCAGGCGATCGGCGCAGCCGCCGGATCGCGCTTACGGCGCAGGGTCAGAGATTGCTCGCCCTCGCGGTTCCAGTGTGGGAGCGCGTCCATCGTGAGCTGGAAGGTCTCCTCCCGGAGGGAGATCCCGACCGTCTGCGGAACAATCTACGCGCACTCTCGTGAATGCGCGACCTCTCGCGCCGTGATAGAACCGCTCCTATCCAGCGCTTTGTCGCTGCCGCCCGCTTCCGACCCGCTACACTGAGTTGCGGGGATAACCGATGCGTGGCAAGGTGGCGCTTTTCGTAATTCTGTTGGCTGCACAAGTGGCCTGTGGACTTGATTCTGTGCCCAAAGCCGAGTACCGGCAGCGGCGGGTAAAACTCGCAGCCGAGCTGCACGGCGGTTCTGCCCTGATTGTAGCCGCGCACGAGCCGCCACTGGAGTACCAGGACTACCGGCAGGACGAGGATTTCTTTTACCTGACCGGCTCAAACGAACCAGGAGGTGCGCTGCTCCTTATCGGCGATGGCCCCGCGACCACCACTCGGCTGGGAACGGTCCTCCCGGCCCACCCCTATCGCGAGATCTTATTTCTCCCCATGCGCAATCCTGTCCGTGAGAAGTACACCGGAGTCAAGACGGACGCCGGCACCCCGGGTGCTCGAGAACTGCTCGGCGTCGACGAGGTGATGCCTCTTGCTACTTTGCCTAACGTGTTCGGTACCTACCTGGGCGCGGATATCCGCCGGGCAAAGGAAGTATGGACGCAGCAGGATATGGACGTGGCAACGGCAACTCTTGCCTTTACCTCAAGCGTGCTGGGCACAGACGTCTCCCCGCCGACCCACGACGTACGTGCGCTCACTACGAAGTTGCGCATGGTAAAAAGCCCGGCTGAGATCGCTCTTATTCAGAAGGCCACAGATGCTTCGATCGCCGCCCAGCTCGCCGGCATGCGAGCCATCAAGCCTGGGGTTCGCGAACGAACCGTGGCCGGCATTGAAGTCGGCACTATGTTGGCGGAAGGCTGTGAAAGGGCCAGTTATCCCGCTATCGTCGGCTCTGGCATCAATTCAACCACTCTTCACTATGCCGAAAACAGCAGGTTGATGGCTGCGGGCGATGTCGTAGTGATCGACGCTGCCGGTGAATACTCGATGTACGCTAGCGACTTGACCAGAACCATGCCGGTCGATGGCCACTTTACCGCCCGGCAGAAAGAGATTTATAACGTCGTGCTCGGCGCCCAGCAGGCGGCGCGTGATGCCTTTATTGCCGGCAAATCGAAGATGGGTTCCATTGACCATCGTGGGGCAGACGCCGGCAAAGCATCGCTCGACAAGGTCGCCTTCGACTACATCAACACGCACGGCAAGGACCTGCACGGCGAGCCTCTGGGAAAGTACTTCCTCCACACCCTCGGGCACTCCGTGGGCATCGATGTGCATGATCCCTACGACTACGACAAGCCCTTCGAGATTGGGTCCGTGTTCACCATCGAGCCGGGCATCTACATTCCCGAGGAGAAGATAGGCGTCCGCATCGAAGATACCTTTTACGTAAATGGCGAGGGGAAACTCATGAAC
The DNA here is from genome assembly GCA_963717225.1 of uncultured Acidobacteriaceae bacterium. GTDB lineage: Bacteria > Acidobacteriota > Terriglobia > Terriglobales > Acidobacteriaceae > PALSA-350. The sequence goes on from CAVQWB010000056.1 coordinate 129,585, forward strand.
TTCGCTGAAAAGCTGCCACACACGGCGGAGGAGGTCGAAGCCGCGATGCACGCGCAGTAGTGCGCCTCCGCGGTCTTGGCCGCGGCTTGGGGTTTCTTTTCCTAGCTTGCCAGACTCTTCCCTTCTAACCCAGTTCAAGTTGCTCTGATCCCGCCCCAAGGGCCGGTCGCAGCTACATTTCAAAAGAGGATGGATAGATCGAAAGCTGCGGAATGCACGAATTTTTCGTGAGTCACCGCTCTGATGCTTTGTATGGCCCGACAAGAGTCGTGTGCCCTGATACAAAACCAAACGCAGCTGAAATACCTACCCTCCGTTCCTGAAATGCAGAAACTCCATTCTGCGGCCTTCACCGCGGCGGGTACGATAACCCCATGGACTTTCTGTACGTCGTGGCTCCGGCCATGCTGGTGTTGGCCGGCATTCTGATTGCGTGGCTTTCGACCCGCCGTGCTCTGTCGCTTCGGAGCAAGAGCTACCCCGCATGGCGGAAGCACACGGAGCGCATAGTTTTGTCCCTGGTGGCTCTGGCCGCGGTTGCCGTGGCCGGGAGCAGTGGGTGGAACGCAATCGTGCTCTACCGGTACCGCCATCCCCCGCCCGGCCAGAGCTACCTGGTAGACGGACACCAAATGCGTATCGACTGCAGCGGAAGCGGCTCGCCGGCTCTCGTGCTGGATGCCGGCCTGGGCAACGACGGGCTGATCTGGGGTGGGGTACAACCGGTGCTCGCGAAGACTACGCGCGTCTGCTCCTATGACCGTGCCGGGTTCGGATGGAGTGATGCGCTACCGCCTCCACGCGATGCTGATCATATCGCCGCCGAACTGCATGGGTTGCTGATTGCGGCTGACGTCAATGGTCCGATCGTCCTGATGGGGCACTCGATCGCGGGAATCTATATTCGCGATTATGCGACGCGTTATCCGGAGAAGGTTGCCGGATTGATTTTTGTCGATGGTTCGACCCCGTTGCAGAGCCGCAATCCGGCGTTTGCAGCACACCGGGGCATGGGACGGCCGCCCTGGTTTGGAATGCTGCTGATGAAAGTCGCATCCGCCGCCGGCATTCCGCGCCTGTTTGGGGCTTGCTCACGCAGTCTGCCCGGGTTCGACGCGCGCGCCGCCAAACTCCAGGCTGAGGACCAATGTCACCATCCTTTCGCAGCCATCGACGGCGAAGCGGAAAACTTTGACCGGTCTGGCGAGCAGACAGTGCACACCGGCCCGTACGGCACATTGCCGATTTTGATCCTCTCGCAGGATCCGGCAAGAGCCGCTTCGGAGGGTCTACCAACGGAAGTTGCGCGGGCCTGGAACCAGATGCAGGAAGATCTCAAGAGGCTTTCGACACGCAGCCGCAGGATTATTGCCCGAGGCAGCAGCCATTACGTACAACTCGACCGCGCTGAGCTGGTCGAGAGGGAAGTGAGACTCTTCCTGGAACAGATTCGTGGTACAGCGCCCGAGCCGGTGGATTATGGATCGACAACGACCGAATAATTACGGCGTATCACTGGCCGTGCCAGGCAAGCGCTCGCATTTTTACTCATATCTCAGAGCGATCGTAGGATCGATACGTGAGCCTTTCCACGCGGGTATCAATGCAGCGATCAGAGCAACGATTGTCAACACGCAGCCGACCATCGCGAAGCTCAAGGGGTCCACGACATGCATTCCGGCTGGAACAATGCTTCTCAACGCCTGAACAATAAATATTGAGAGAATCGAACCCACTGCCACTCCCACCAATACCAGGTTGGTAGCGTCCCTGAGAATCATGCGTAACACGTCTGCCTTAGTGGCTCCCAACGCCATGCGAATGCCAATCTCGTTGGTTCGCCGGGCAACGCTATAAGCGACCATCCCATAAATTCCAATCGTTGCCAGCAGCAGCCCCAATACGCCGATGCTTGTCAACAGCAAAGAGGCAATTTTGCTTGGCAGCAATGCTCCAGCCAGTCGATCTTGCATCAGCTCAATCTTGATTGGCGTGTGCGGATCCAGCGAAGCGATTGTTTGCCCAACTGCACCCAATATGTTGGCTGGCTCGGAATCCGCGCTGACTTCGAGAGTCAGCATTCCATTCTGCTGTGAAAAAGGCAAATACAGAGCAGGCATCCGTTCCTCGCCTAAGCTCCCATATTTGCTGTCGCTTACCACGCCGATTACCTTGACGGGAGAAAATGTGGGTTTGGGTCCAGGCTTCGGCATATAGACCAAATGGTCCAATGCATTACCTCTAAAATATCTTGTCGCAAGGGTCTCATTAACAATCGCGACCTGAGTACCCTCGGCACGATCACCGTCCTGGAAATCGCGGCCTTGTAACAACGGAATCCGCATGGTCCGAAAATAACCGGACGTGACACTATTTGCGAACACCCGCTGAACAACATGATCTCCCGCCTTCAGGGACATGACCCAATGCTCCATGCCCAGCGGAACCACGGTCGCTCCGGCAACGGAACGCACTCCTGGCAACCTACCTATTTCTGCGATCGCTTTTCTGAAGTATTGCTCTGACCGGGCTGGCGGATAGGAAGTTGGGTTGAGGGCGACGTCAGCGGTGAGCAGATGTTGCACGTCAAAGCCGGGGTCCACATGGCTGCCCTCTCGAAGACTGCGGAGAAATAGGGTTGCGGAGACCAGGAGAACGAACGCCAGGGCAAACTGTCCCATGACCAGGGTTCGCCGGAATGAGTAACGTTGATGCGCCTCAGCTCCAACTTGATTGGAACCAAGGTGCCATCTATCGCGACTTGACTGGATGGCCGGCACCAGTCCGGAAAGAAGGGTCGTTAACGCGACTAGCGCGATCGAGAAGTAAAGCAGCGGTCGATCCAGATGGAGATGAAGTTCAAATGGCATTGCCGCCCGAACCTGGATGTTGGCCACTACACTGGCAATCAGAAGGTATAGGACGATCCCCGCACCGGTGCCCAGGAACGCCAACAAAGCGCTTTCGGTCAGTAGTTGCTGAATAAGGCGATAGCGGGCAGCCCCCAGCGCCACCCGGACCGCGATTTCGTTTCTACGGTTCACTCCCCGCGCCACCAGGAGGCCAGCTACATTTGCGCACGCAATCAACAAAATGAGCACCGCAACAAGAACCAGAAGAGCCAGGAATACAGTAAGTTCCACGGGAACTCCGTCCCGCTGCATTTTCTCGACACCGGCGACAGGATAGACCTCAATTGCTCCAGAGTAGCGTGGGTCGGCGGGATAAAGCCGCCTCCAATCTTGAACCAGCAGCCTTAGGGACGCCTTCACTCGCGAGATATTAACGCCGTCTTGAATCCGTGCGATCAACTGCAACCTTCCCGAGCCAGGGTCATCCAGATTGGCCAGGAGCTCCTTGCTGAGTGGCGCGTAGACTTCCGGCGTCATTCCGTACCCATGAACAGAACGGTAGTCTTTGGCCAGGACACCGATTACGGTAAAAGGCTCGCCATTGAGTTCGATCACCTTGCCCAGAACCTCTTGTCTTGCGCCCAATTTGCGCTTCCAAAAGCTTTGGCTGATGACGACGACCTGTGTTTGACGGCCCGGTTGCTGTTCATCTGCGGAGAAACCTCTGCCCATGGCAGGGGTGACACCAAGAACATCAAAGAAATTGGCACTCACGATATCACCGGCGACGCTCTCCAGGTCGCTGCCGGAACGAAAACTCAGATTCCTGTTGGAAAACGCAATCATGTTAAGAATTGCCGGATTCCTCGCTGAGGTCAGGTACTGATAGTAGCGGTACGAAACGTCAGTATCACCAGGCTCTATATGCCGGAGTTGATCCACGTTGTTGGCACTGACGGCGTTCAGGAACAAGGTTTCGAGGCATCCAAAGATGCCGGTGGTCACGCCCACGCCGAGTGCCACGGACAGCACTGCGACTAGCGTGAAGAGCGGATTCCTCAACAGTCCCCGTACTGCATAGTGGAGGTCTTGTTGCAGTCTCTCGATCCACGTCCAACCCCATGCCTCACGCGTCTGCTCTTTAATCAGAGAAAGATTTCCAAAAGCGCGCAGAGCCGCATAATGCGCTTCTTTGGCAGAGAGGCCGTCCTCCCTCTGTTCTTCGGCCTCCAATTCGAGATCTGCCCTCAACTCACGGTCAAGGTCATCGTCTCGGCTATTCTTTCTCCACCATTTCATCTCGGTTTTCCTCGAGGGTTCCGTGAAGCTATACTGCTTTGCCGGGTGCTCCCGGGTTGATGGAAGACATTCTACCCTAAGATGCGAATTGATGGTAGATCCTCTACCCCGGAGTTGCAGACCGATTGCCACCAGTACTTCCTTGGCAGCCTTTCGCAATCGGTATACTGTCACCCGTGCATCGTATCGTTCCACCGCGGCGTTCCAGCACTTCGCCGAGACAACTGAGGAGAATACGCGTATGAGCAGTGAATTCGAACACGCCCAGGAACACCTGGAGCATGCGGCCCACGAACACGGCGCATCGCACGCACGGGCCGCCATCATCATTGCGATTATGGCAGCGGCATTGGCCCTGACGGAATTTGTTGCCAAGGATGCGCAAACTGGCTATCTGACAAACCACATCGCAGCCAGCGACACCTGGGCTCAATACCAGGCGAAGTCAGTGCGGCGGGTGGTTTTGACCTCTGAGGCAGAAGTGCTGGAAAGCCTGTCCACGACCGATCCGGTGATCAAGAAGCGGATTGCGGATGCCCGGACAAACGCCGACCGCATGGCTTCTGAGCCAGGTGCCGACGGCATGCAGCAGCTCGCAGAAAAGGCTCATGAGCAAGAGCATGAGCGCGACCACGAAATGCGCCGCAATCACATATTAGAAATAGCAAGTGGCGGGCTGCAAATTGCGATCGTCCTGGCCTCCATCTCTGTCGTCATCGATCTACCGCTCTTCATGATTGTCAGCGTAGTCCTGGCGGTTTGCTCAGTGATCTATGGGCTGCTCGGCGGTCTGTCTGTGTTGCACTAAGTGCTTTGAGGTTGCTCTTGCAGCCAGCTTGATACACTCCTGAACGGCAGGTATTGCATGCGCAAATCGGTCGGCAATCCATCCTCCTCCCAATCGTCATCCGTGGGAGGAAGGAAAATGAAGCTACAGCGGATAGTGAACTTTGCAGCAATTTTATTCCTGGGTGGGGCGATGGCCGTAATCGCGCAAACACCCGGCTCCACCTCCGCCGCCCCCAACAAACCCAATGACACCTTCCGTCCCCGCGGGCGGCACCTTATCTACGTTTTGCTGCCAGGTTCGCTGGAGCGGGCCGGCTGGCTAAATGGCGTAGGTATCGTGGTGCTCGATGCCAATGACAACTATCGCTTCGTGAAGCGTATTCCAACCTGGGAGTATGCCGGCAGCATGAGCCCGGAGCAAATCTCCGGAGTGGCCGCCAGCCCGGTCACGAACCTGATCTACGTCGCCGCGCGCGGCCGCCTGGGCGCCATCGACCTGGGCACCGACAAGATGGTCTGGTCGGTGACCCTGGACGGCAAATGTTGCGAACGTCCCCAGGTCACGCCGGATGGCAAGATCGTGGTGGTCGGCGGCGACCTCCAGGATTATTGGTACGAAGTCGACGCCAGGACTGGCAGGCTGATCGGCAAGCTCGAGGCGCCGCAGAGCCCGAATTCGCACAACCTCAACTTGAGTGCGGACGGAAAGATGGCCTTCATGTCACCTAACAATAAGGTCATGACCATTTCCGATATAAAGTCGCGCAAGGTCATCAAGACCATCGCCTTTCCCGACAATGTGCGTGTCTTCGTGCTCAATAAGGATTCCACCAGGATCTATGCCAACAACAACAATTTTCTCGGCTTTTTAATTGCTGACGTCGCCACTGGACGGGTCGTCAAGTCAGTCGAGGTAACCAGCGCGGACTGGAAATCGAAATGGAACGTGACCCCGCGGCCGCACATGGCCCACGGCTGTCCCAGTCACGGCATCGCGTTGACCCCTGATGAAAAAGAAATCTGGCTCGCCGACGGCATCTTCAAGAAGATCCGGATTTTTTCCAATACGGATGATCCGAAGGAAATCGGCTCGATTGATACTCCTGCCGGCACTTACTGGATAACCTTCGGCCTGGACGGCAAGTATGCCTACGCTTCGTCGGGCGACATCATCGACGTGAAGACACACAAGGTCATCGGGCAGATGAAAGACGAATATGGACGAACCATGTACAGCGAGAAGCTGCTGGACATGACCTTCGACAATGGCCATGTCCAGCGCGTCTCTAACCAGTTCGCCAATGCTTTCGGCGATTACCAGACCGCGGAGAAAATGGGTGTTGGTCCCCACGTTACCCCCCTGCCGGGGAGCGCACCGATCACCCTGACCGGGGTGAACGTGGTCAAAGCAAAAGCCGCTCATGAGTAGGGACGCAATCACGGGACGGGTGTTGAACACATTCCTGGCTGGGTGCGTGAGCTTTCTGGCAGCTCCGCTGGTTGCGGCCTGGGGTGCGGCGTCGAGTGCGGGATTGGCGCCGCCGGTTCACGACCTGGCACGGGAAGCACGATCGCTGAAGGCGGTCTGTGCCAGGTGCCACAATTTGCAAATCGTCATGGACACGCCCATGAGTTACGACGCCTGGCATGACACGGTGCAGAAGATGATGGATCAGGGCGCCACGGGTACTGACCAGCAATTCGATGACGTGATGGACTATCTCCACCGGACGATGACCACCATCAATGTGAACACCGCCGACGCGGATGAATTGCAGATCGTGCTGGATATGCCCGAAAAAGCGGCGCAGGCGATCATCACTCGGCGCAGCACGCAGAAACTCGCCGGCCTGGCTGACCTCAAGTCGATTCCCGGCGTGGACGCGTCCACTGTGGATGCGAAAGCACGGTTGATTTTCTTTAAATGAGGCGGCTTCGCGATTTTAGTCAAACATGGACACGACCACCACGATCAGCGCGCAGAAGGAGGGAACGATGACCCAGGCTTCGGGGTTTGATCGAAGGCAATTTCTTGCCACACTCTCGATGGGAGCGGCCGCCATTGCGCTTCCGCAGCTCATTCATGCACAGCCGGCGGCAAAGCGTCTGGCAGGCGTTTTCCCCATCGGCTTTACTCCGGCAAATTCTCAGAACCAGATCGACTACGACGGTCTGGCGGCCCAGGTGCAATTCTGCAGGCGAGGCGGCGTGCACGGCCTGGCATGGCCGCAAATTGCCAGTGGATGGACAACGTTGACCGAAGAAGAAAGATTGCACGGCGCGGAGACCCTCGTTTCCGCGGCGCGGGGTGGTGCCACGGCTGTTGTGATCGGCGTGCAAAGCCGGACAGCGGATTTCAAAGAAACTGAGCGCTATGCTCGGCAAGCAGAGAAGCTGGGTGCGGATGCCATCATTTGTATAGCCCCGCCTGGCGTGACCGCCGGCTCCGAATTACTGGCTTACTACCAGCGGCTGGGCAAGGTGACAACGTTGCCGCTGTTTGCCCAGACCGGAGGCGATTTCAGCGTCGATTTGCTCGTCGAGATGTTTCATACCATTCCCACGTTTCGTTACGTCAAAGATGAAGCCGGCGATCCTCTTGAACGGGTGACAGAAATAAGAAAACGCACCAACGGCCAGCTCAATTGCTTTTCTGGCAAGGGAGTCACCACCATGATCACGGAGATGCAACGAGGGTTCGTCGGCCATTGCCCGTTCGTTAGCCTTGCCGATCTCTACGCGTCTGCCTATGACTCGTATCACGCCGGTAGGGTCCGCGATGCATTTGATCAATTCGGCCGCATCGAGGCGGCCAGCTCCATGTTTGCGCAAAGCAGTGTCGATGTATTGATAGCCCGCGGTGTCTTCCGTCCTGGTACCACGACGCGGGTTGCCCCTCCGGCGCCGGGCGCCGATACCATGCACCACAAAGTCGCAAGTCCTGACGAAATCAAGCGCGAACTGGACTTGTACTTGAAGCCTTACCTACGAGCATAGCCAAGGCACTTACTGGTCTGCACCAGCAGGACTTTAAGGTTTTAGAGGACCGACATCCGCAGGCCATCAACTTTTTCGAGGAGCACACCGGTGCGCAAAAGTTGCAGGCAGGCCTGCCCGATCTGCCGCCCAACGTCTTCACCGATATCCCCCGCTCTACAGCGCGGGCGCCGATTTCATGTGCGGCTCGAAGCCGGGTTGATGATCTATAACCGTGAGGGCAGGCCGCTCAACTGGCTGTTACGGCAGATCAATTAGAATCTGGATGCCGCGCGTTACGCCATCGTGCAGGCCAACGGACTGAACCTTTATCTCAAAATCGATGCCCCGGAAACTGGCGTTTCTTTGCAGAGCGGGATTTATGACTTAAGTGCCAACCTTGCGGGAACGCTGGAGATTACGCTGAACCGCATCGTCGTTCCGGCCCAATGACCAGTTCCAGGTAACGGCTAATAGGATGGTGGAATATGACAAGAGCCGCCATGCCTCACATCAGAAAATTGTCACTCTGGACGACAGTAGAACTCGACTCGAAAACCATTCGGATCATCTAGCCAGATGAACTCTTTGTTCCCATAGTGATCGATCTTAACGCCACTGTTCTGCAATCCAGCATCCTTCAGGTGAACCAGCACCCGCCGCAATTCTTCAGAGGAACGAACGCCGAACGCGAGATGATTGAACCCGACGCATTCTTTGTCGTAGGAGTCAGCACTCTTATGGAGCGAAGAAGTAAAAAAGAGCCGGGTCGTGCCCACGACATACATCAGAGATTCTTCATCTTTGAAATCAGCTTTGCCAAACAACGCCCTCCAGAACTGTTCCGTCTCCGCCATCTGGCGAACGCGGAAAACAATGTGATCCAGATAAAGATCAGGAAGCATCGCTCTCCTTACCCCATCAAACAGATACCCATTGTCGAAGTATAGCGTTCCCTTTCTCCCGCGGGAGCCGTTTGACGGCAGCGAGCCGGTAGGAAAGGCTTGCGGTTGCGCAGATTCCACATAACTTACAAATTACTTCGACTTGAGCCGCCGGTTCTCACGCACCCTCTAAAGGCCAGATAGTTTTGCTGGGTTTATATACGGGCTGAAGCCCGTACATACCCTCTTGTACCTTCAGCATTGAGTTTTTCCCGCAGCCTGTGAAGCCGTGCCCTTCGTGGATAGACTCTAATCACCCTCTTTCATGTAGGCTGTACATTCCGTGGCTTGTGCGCCGCTGGAGAGAAACGAGGCAATGACCAGTGTGGGTGAGTGAGGAAATAAAGAGGTTGGCGCGTTCGACTGTTATGTTCATTGCGGGCATGTTCGCACTAGCGATGGCCGCCGCGATCCCCACAGCCGCCCAAGCAGGATCGGCTTCATCCTCGACGCAAGCCCCGCTTGCGCTCATGCCACTGCCCAGCTCGATCACCCGCGGCGAAGGAGCTTTTACGGTCACCCCCGCCGGCGGCGGCCCCTCCACATTCACCTACAACTACGGCCAAACCCATGACGCGCGGCTCGAGGCCGCTGTCAGAAGATCCGTGATCCGGCTCGGCCGTACTTGCGGCGGAGAAGTCCTGCGCTCCACCATCGATCATCCGGCTCCCTCGACTGCCTCGCTCCTCATCAACGTCGCCGCGCCGGGTGAGCCGGTGCAGACGATCGATGAAGATGAGAGCTATCAACTGAACGTGACTCCCCAGCGAGCCACGCTGACCGCAGCCACTGATCTGGGCGCGATGCATGGGCTCGAGACCCTCTTGCAGCTCGCTACCATGGAGCAGGGCGCATGCGTGTTGCCGGCGGTGACCATCCACGATGTGCCGCGCTTCCGCTGGCGCGGCTTCATGCTCGATGTGAGCCGCCACTTTGAACCGGTGGCCTCAGTCGAACGCGCGCTCGATGGCATGGCGGCCGCTAAGCTCAATGTTTTTCATTGGCATCTCAGCGACGATCAGAGCTTCCGCGCCGAAAGCAAAAAATTCCCCCGGCTGACCCAGGTCGCGTCCGAAGGCGAGTTCTACACCCAGGACCAGCTGCGCGAGGTGGTCGCCTATGCGCGTGCACGCGGTATCCGCGTGGTGCCGGAATTCGACATGCCCGGCCATGGCTCCAGCTGGATCCTGGCTTATCCAGAGTTGTCCCCGGCGGCGCCCATCAAAACGCTGCCGGTCGTCTATGGAATGCCGACCGCGGTTCTCGATCCTACTCGCAAGAGCACCTACAAGTTCATCAACACCCTGGTGGACGAGATGGGGCATATCTTCCCCGACGCTTACTTCCACATCGGTGGGGACGAGGTGCGGGGAGAGGCCTGGCTTGCGGATCCCCAGATCGCCGCCTTCATGAAAAAGAAAGGCTACACCAAGCCGGCGGAACTGCAAGCCTGGTTCAACCAGCAATTGGAAGAGATTCTGAAAAAGCAACACAAGAAGATGATCGGATGGGATGAGATTCTCGATCCTGCTCTGCCCAAGACGATCCTGATCCAGAGCTGGCGCGGAGAAGCATCGCTCGCGGAAGGCGCACGCCAGAGTTATCAGGGCATCCTCTCTGCCCCGTACTATCTCGATGGGCAGAAAAGCTCGGCCCAGATGTATCTCGCTGATCCCATCCCCGCGGACACCACCCTGACTGCCGATCAGCAGAAGTTGATCCTCGGCGGAGAGGTGTGCATGTGGGCCGAACAGCTAAACGCCGAGACCATGGACTCGCGGGTGTGGCCGCGCACCATGGCGGTAGCGGAACGTTTCTGGTCACCGCAGAATGACCGCGATGTTTCGGATATGTATCGGCGCCTGCGTATTAACTCGCTCAAGCTGGAGGATGTTGGGCTGCGGCACATAAGTGGCCCCGAGACGGTCCGGCGTAATCTTCTGCTGGCGCGTGATCCTGAGGCGCTGGACGTTCTGGCGTCAGTCCTCGAGCCGGTCAACTTTCACGAGCGCTCGGGCTTGCAGCACACCAACGGCTGGACAGCGCTCGATCGGCTGGTGGATGCTGTGGTCGCGGATCCACCATCGCGGCAGCAGGTCGCCGGAGACGTGGACGCGATCGCAGGCGATCTTACGGTGCCCCCCTTGGCTGATCCGAAGTTGCAACTCGACCTGAGCGGTGACGTCCCTGAGGGTGGTATTCCATCCGCGGCAGTGGCGGTTCGACGGCTGCGGCAGCGATTCCTATCCTGGCAGGCGGCCCAGGCGCGCTTGCTGGAGGATGTGCAGCAAACCCCACGGCTCAGTGATGCCGGTGTGCGCGCCGGGCAACTGGGCGAGTTGGCTGGGGTGGGGCTTTCCTCATTGGCCTATCTCGAAAGCCACACCATGCCCCCGGCGGGATGGCAAGCGCAGCAAATAAGCATTCTCGACGCGGCTGCGCAGCCCTCCGCGCTGGTGCGATTTACGATTCTTCACTCCATGCGCAAGCTGGTGATGGCAGCCGGGCAAGCGGAGCATGCGCATGCGCCTTAACCCAAGCCGCGCCAGGGTCAGCTTAAACAGAAGAGCGTCGCCGAAAAAAATAATCTTAAAAGATGTGTCTCATCTGTCGAATCTGGCGTTTCCCGTTCGCCGTATAGGTAGAGGCCCACGGGAGACAAGCAAGACCACGCGGCGCCTCAAATTAAATCTAAATTGGAAGGATGCGATAACGATGCGATTCATGGTGATTGTCAAAGCGACAAAGGAGTCTGAGGGGGGAGCACCGCCGGATGCGAAGCTGCTTGCGGACATGGGGAAGTTCAACGAGGAGCTGGCGAAAGCCGGTATTCTGCTTGCGGCGGAAGGATTGCAGGCCAGCTCCAAAGGGGCTCGCGTCAGGTTCTCAGGAGACAAACGGACCGTCGTCGATGGACCGTTTGCCGAGACCAAGGAGTTAATCGCCGGTTTCTGGTTGTGGCAGGTCAAGTCCAAGGAAGAGGCCATTGAGTGGGTGAAGCGGTGCCCTAATCCGTTCCATGTCGACTCAGAGATCGAGATTCGGCAGGTGTACGAGACCGAAGATTTCGGCCCCGAACTGACGCGAGAGTTGCGGGAACAGGAAGAACGCATCCGCGCACAGGTGGCGAAGTCTTAGCGGGCCGACAGAATCGTCAGGCGCCCCAGACCCAGTTCGTTATTGTTTTGTGTCCAGAGGATGAGTGGCCTTTTCGTAAAATTCATTTTGCAGCTTAAGGCTTACGTCGTCGGCTTTGATGGCGGCGACGGCTTTGGCGATGGAATCGATCCACCAGTTCATTTGATATTCGCCCAGTTCATGGGTTGCGGCTGAGCCGTCGCCGGCATAATGATCGGGAAAGCGCGCGTACCACCAGATGCCGGTGTAGACGCCATCCGGCAGGTTCTCACGATGCTGGTCAGCGCCTGATTCACTGGCGGCACGATCCGGGTGCACCAACTCCGGATGACTGATCATCATCTTGGAGGTTTCGCTCTCGCCGGCGTGCTGGTCGACGGACGTCTTCTTTTTGGGGCCGCCGGACGCGGGTGCAGACTGGTTAAAGATATAGACCACGTAATCGTGGGGCTTTGCCAATTGCGACTGGGCAAAGTAGGGCAGCAAACTACTGTTGCCGCCATGCCCATTCACGATCAGCACCTTCTTGCAGCCGTTACGCGCCATCTCGTCCGTTGTTTCCTGCAGCAACGCCAACTGCAGTTCTCGGCTGTAGGCCATGGTGCCGGGCTCATGGCGTGCCTCGAAGATCTGGCCGAAGTAGTATTCGGGAAAGACCACCGTATATTCCTTCTCGGCAGCGTGTAATGACGCGTAGCGCACGTCGAGCAGGTCCGTCCCCAGCGGGAGATGGGGGCCATGCTTCTCGATGATGCCGAACGGCAAAAGGCATGTGCCCTGCGACCGGTGGATGCCCTGGATAAAGTCCGCGCCGGTGAGCTCTTCCCAGTGCACGGAGAGCCCGGCCTGCGGTGAGCTGGTCTGCGCAGGGGTCGATCGTGCCCCACACACCAGAGCAAAAAGTAGCAAGCAGGCCGATACGCAGTAGCTCTTGCGATCCATGATTGGCGTCATTGGTGCACCTCAGCGCGGATTCTAGCACGGAGAAAAATGAGCCGCCCAATTATCCCAATCGATCATCGCAGAACGCCAGACACACCTCAGGAATACGTCTTAGATACATAGAAGGGCCGCCCGGTCTCATCAGGCCACTTATTTCGCGCGACCGCAAGGCTTGGCGCCCTGCTGCTGGTTTCGCAGCCGGACCTTTCCTGATAAGTTTCGTAGTACAGCAGATTCGGGTTGACGCTCCGGTTGATACCTTATGTCCTGTTACATAGCGAGCGGCGCCGCGGTTTTGCTTCCGTAACAGTTGCATGTCCCATGGTTCCAAGGACCCGGCGTTTGCAGCGAGAAAGAGGGAAAACATGAAAGCTTCAACCAGCACCGACGTTATTCAGGGAGATGAGCAGTCAAGAGATGGACATTATCGTGCCAAGCAGGACCTACGCGAGCAAACCCGGATCAGTGGCCGACCAGAACCAACGGCGGAACTGGATCCGAATGATGCGATCTCTGTGCAGGCGCAAAACCCGTTCACCCTGGGCAAACTCAGAGTCGGATCTGCCTCCGAGGAAGCTGCCGGTATTCCCGCGATCTGGAATACCATGCTCTACGGCATTGGCGAGATGGGCCCGCTGCGATCGTCAGAAGCTTTTCTGAAGATGAACCACGTGACCGGGTTCGATTGCCAGAGCTGCGCCTGGCCAAGCCCGGATAAGAAGCGGAAGATCTTTGAGTTTTGCGAGAATGGCGCCAAGGCGGTCTCTGACGAGTCGACGAAAAAGCGGATCACGCCGGAGTTCTTCGCCCGGCATTCGATAGCCGATCTAGCCGCGAATTCGGATTACTGGCTAAACCAGCAGGGGCGGTTGACCTCTCCCATGGTGAGGCGTAACAACGCGACCCACTATGAGCCCATTTCCTGGCCTGAGGCCTTTACCCTGATCGCCGGCGAGCTGAATAGTCTCGATTCGCCGGACCAGGCTTGCTTCTACACCTCGGGCAAGACCACCAATGAGCCCGCGTTTCTTCTACAGTTGTTTGCCCGTCAGCTGGGCACCAACAATCTCCCTGATTGCTCCAACATGTGCCATGAATCCTCGGGGGTCGCCATGACGGAGACGCTCGGCATCGGCAAGGGAGTAGCGACGCTCGAAGACATGGAGAGCACGGAACTCATTTTCATCTTCGGCAACAATCCGGGTACCAACCATCCGCGGATGCTGACCTCGTTGCAGAAGGCAAAGGACCAGGGCGCTAAGATCATCGCCGTTAATCCTCTCCCCGAAGTCAGCCTGATGCGGGTGACGAACCCCAATCCGCAAGATTATTCCAATCCCCTCGATCTGCCCTTTGCGCTGCTGGGCAAAGGCCAGGCGCTTGCCGACCTGTATCTGCCGGTCCGGGTGAATGGTGACGTGGCCGCGATCAAAGGCATCCTGAAGGATCTTTTCGAGCGCGAGCGAGAGGGACGCCCCTCGGCGATTGACCACGAATTCATTCAGACCTACACCGAGGGCTTCGCAGAACTACATCGCGACGTGGAAGCGGCAAACTGGGAAGAAATCGAACAGGAAAGCGGGCTAACGCGAAGCCAGTTGCATGCGGCGGCCGATATGTATGCGGCGTCGAAAAAGACGATCTGTGCCTGGTGCCTGGGCGTTACTCAGCAGCGCAACGGCGTCGACAACGTCAATATGATTGTGAATCTTTTGCTGGTTGGCGGGCATATGGGGCGCTCCGGTGCGGGTACCGTTTGTGTCCGTGGCCATTCCAACGTGCAGGGCGACCGCACGATGGGCATCTGGGAGCGTCCCCCCAAACCTTTCCTCGCTGCGCTGGGAAAGGAGTTTGGCTTTGAGCCACCGCAGAAATGGGGCTACGACACGGTGGAAACCCTGCACGCGATGTTCGATGGACAGGTAAAAGTGTTTTTTGCCATCAGCGGCAACTTCCTCTCGAATGTGCCGGACACGGTCTACAGCGCGCACGCGATGCAACGCTGCAAACTGACGGTTCACGTGTCAACCAAGTTAAATCGCTCTCACTTGATTACCGGGGAGCGTGCGTTGATCTTGCCTTGCCTTGGCCGCAGCGAGGAAGACATGCAGGCGAGTGGCAAGCAGTGGGTCACGGTTGAGGACTCGATGGGTATTATCAATCCTTCGCAAGGCTTCCTGAAGCCTGCTTCGGGGGAGCTGATGAGCGATGTGGCGATCATTGCCAATCTGGCGCACGCAACGTTGGGCTCTCGAACGGCCACCAACTGGCTTGGCTTTGCGGCGGATTACAACTTGATACGAGATGGGATTTCCAGAGTGATTCCCGGGTTTGAGAACTTTAACGCGCGACTTGCCGAGGAAAAATTCTTCTATCTACCCAACGCCGCGAAGCAGCGCATTTTCAAAACCAGCTCTGGAAAGGCGATACTACGCGTTTGTCCAATACCGAAGCACGACCTGAAGCCTGACGAGTTTCTCTTGACCACCATCCGCAGTCACGATCAGTTCAACTCCACGGTCTATGGCCTGAATGACCGCTATCGGGGCGTCTTTGATGGCCGCCGGGTTCTTTTTCTCAACCCGCTTGATATGCAGGCACGCAATCTGCACGCCGGCCAGATCGTCGACATATACAGTCACTTTGAAGGAGAGGTCCGTAAGGCGCCCCGCTTTGCCATTGTTCCCTACGCTATCGCCCGCCGCAGCGCAGCCGCATACTACCCGGAGACCAACGTTTTGATCCCCATTCGCAGCGTTGCCGCCAAGAGCAATCAACCTGCTGCTAAATGCATTCGTATTACGCTGACCCCGGTAGAGCCCTATGAGACCCTCCCTTTTTCCCAGGCAGATCTCGATCACAACATGGATCGAGCCGTGCCGCGTGTTCCCTGATGCAGAATCTACCATTTCCGAAGACGGCTGCCGAACGGGAGAAGACGGGGCGATCCGCGCAAGTCTATCGCCGAACGCTACGCGAACCGCGAAGACTATCTCACCCGCTACACGGCGGCGATCGACGATCTGGTGCAGCAACGATGGGTGCTACCGGAAGACCGCGCAGCCCTGCTGCATCGCGGCCAGCAGGAGTGGATCGAAAGGACGAAGTAAATGAGATTATTTAACTAGATTGTTTAACTAAGGATTGCATGCAAATGACTCCCCGGAATTTTTCTCGCCGCGAACTGATGAAAGGGTCCATGGCCTTCGCTGTGCTGGCTTCGGCGCCAAGGCCGGTGCGGGCCGCAAGTGGACAGCGGGCATGGGCTTATGTGGGAACCGATGGCAGCCCAGGCAACGCAAAGGGAATCTCCCTCTTTGACATGGATCCCACCACCGGCGAGCTGAGCCTGGTTGACTTGGCCGCAACGACTCCCAGTCCCTCGTGGCTTACGCTCGACTCAGCCGGACGATGCCTCTATGCCGCCAACGATGTCGCAGACTTTGCGGGGAAGAGCGGGTCCGTCAGCGCCTATGCCGTAGATCGATCGAGTGGGAAACTCAAGCTGCTGAACGTGGTCAGTTCTGAGGGAGCAGGGCCGGCCTACCTGAGCATCGACGGGTCGGGCAAGTGGCTGTTTGTAGCGAATTATGGGGGCGGCAGCGTGGCAGTGTTGCCCATACTGCCCACCGGGGGGCTCGGTGCAGCCACGTATGTTCACCGGGATACGGGCTTCGTTGGCCCGACGATTCCGTCAAGTGCTCCTCCGGGGAGCTTTGCCTTCAGCGGTCACGACCACCCGCATGCACACATGATCGAGGCTGACCCGGGAAATCACTTCGTATTGCATACCGACCTGGGGCAGGATCGGCTCTATGTTTCCGCGTTTGATCCTGTTGCCGGCAAGCTGTCACCGATTGGCGATTCGCCCTTCGTTTCGTTGCCGCCGGGTGATGGGCCGCGTCACTTTACTTTTCATCGCGATGGGCGCTGGCTGTATTCGCTTCAGGAAGAATCATCGACTATCGTGTTTTTTCATTTCGATCCCGTGACTGGAGCACTTCATCCGGAGCAGACAATTTCCGCGCTACCGCCAGGCTTTAAGGGCACAAGTTTTGCTTCAGAGATCCTGCTGTCGGCCGACGGCCGATCTCTCTATGCCGACAATCGACTCCACGATACGATCGCTGTCTTCTCGGTTGACCGTGAAGGCCGGCTGGCTTACGTAACCGAGGCCTCAACCATGGGCGATTATCCAAGGCACATACAAATCGATCCCGGGGGAGCTTTTATGTATGCATGCAATCAACGCAGCGATAACATAACGTCGTTTCGCATTGACCCCATCACGGGAAGTTTGAAGTTCACCGGCCAATATACGGCGGTGGGTAGTCCAGCATGCATTATCTTCCTGGCGCGAACCTGATTTTAGTTATGGCAGCATCCATCAGGCTAGCGTATCCCATGGACGGAAGGTGTGTGCATGGAGATCCATGTTCACGCGTTTGCCGCGAAACTTGACTCCTTCCATGGTGAGCCGGAGCCGCTGTTCGGCAGCAGCTTCACCACGTAGTTTGATTTCGCCGCCAGCGCCCACGATGCGCTGCCAAGGTACTCCGTGGAGGCCTTCCTTTCGCAGCAACCTGGCCACGGCCCGGTGATAGAGCGGATAGCCTGCGGCCGCCGCAACTTTGCCGTAGGTGGAAACTTTGCCTTTGGGAACGGAACGAATGATGCGGCGGAAGGCGGCGTCCCGTTGCTGGTTATCGCGCAGCGCGTCTTTGAGAATTCTTCGCTTGAGGTTCTGAGGAGGTTCCGGCCGGCGCATGCGCACAGATTATCAAAAGCGACGGCCTATTTCGTCTCGCCGGCACGGGACAAGATATAGGCCTCAATCGCGCGCACTTGCTCGGGCTTTAGCGCGTCTTTGAACGACGGCATTCCTAATTGCCGGCGAGCGCCGCCTAACACGATGGATTCGAATTGATGGTGGGTTGCGGCCGTGGCGTAGCGCAGGTCTGGAACGCCGGAGCTTGAAACGACAGCTACTCCGTGGCAGTAGAAGCACTGCCGGCTGTAGAGTACGTCACCTTCGTGGATCATGGCCGGCGTGGCGTTCATGTGGATCGCGGGCGAAGGCGCTCCCTGATGGCCGAAGGGGGGAACCTGCAGTGTTGCGTGAGCACCGAGAGCGAACGTGAGGACGCGGCCATACCCGGGTTTGACCACGCCGCTGCCGGGGATATTATTGAGCCCGGCGGAGCCTCCCCAACCAACCATGAGTGTTACGTATTGCGCTCCGTTGAGCAGATAGGTGACGGGTGGAGCCATGATGCCGGTGCCGGCGTCGAACTGCCAAAGCTTTTTGCCATCGGTCGCGCGATAAGCACAGAACGCTCCATCGGAGCGCCCCTGGAAGATGAGGTTTCCGGCGGTCGCAAGAACTCCGCCACTTTCAACCTGGGGAAGAGAGACGCGCCACACCTCGTGCTGCCGAGCAGGATCCCAGGCGAGCAATAAGCCGGTCATGGGAGGGGACGCGACGAACTTCGCGAGCAAAGGGCCGTGGTAGGTGACATCTTCGCCGCGGTTCCAGTTGGTGGTGTTGGAGACCCAACCTTTGTCTGGAGCATGCAGAGCGTAAGAACCTTGCCTTGCGGGGAGATAAACCAGACCCTTGGTGGGATCGAAGGCCATGGGATACCAGTTATGAGCACCTCCAGGCGCGGGCGAAACCAGTACCGGGTTAAGCCCGTCATACGCGGCCGCGGACTCGATCGGGCGTCCGCTGTGGGGATCGATACCAGTGGCCCAGGTAACTTGGTCGACGAAGGGTTTGGCGGAAAGGAACTGGCCGGTCTGACGATCGAGCACATAGAAGAAGCCGTTCTTCGACGCTTGCATGATGACTTTGCGCGGGGTGCCACCAATGTTCAAATCCGCGAGCATTAGGGGTTGGGTAGCGTCGTAGTCCCAGTTTTCCTGTGGGGTTACCTGGTAGTGCCAGACCAGCTCTCCGTTGCTGGGGCGAAAGGCAAGGATAGAGGCGAGATAAAGGTTGTCGCCTCCACCGGGGCTGCGCAGATCGCGGTACCACGTGCTTCCATTGCCGGTGCCGGCGTAGATGAGATCGAGGTTGGGATCGTAGACGATGGAGTCCCATATGGTTCCTCCTCCACCCGCGACCCAGTATGGGCCGTGCCAGGTTTTTGCGGCTTCTTCGAGGGCTTTGGACTCGAAGCCTTTTGCGGGATCTCCGGGGACAGTGTAGGTGCGCCAGACCAACTTGCCGGTCTCGGCGTCGTAGGCGGAGAGATATCCGCGCACGCCAAACTCGCCGCCGGCATTGCCGATGAGAACCATCCCCTTCACGATGCGCGGAGCGCCGGTGATGGCATAAGGTTTGGACTGGTCGACGGTTACGATGTCCCACACTGGCTTTCCGGACTTGGCGTCGAGTGCAATGAGCCGGCCGTCGAGAGTGCCGAGATAGACTTTACCGTTGTAGAGGGCGACCCCGCGATTGACGGTGTCGCAGCAGATGGTGCGGACATTGGCGCGCGAGACTTTGGGATCGAAGGTCCACAGGATCTCGCCGGTCCTGGCATCGAGGGCATAGGCCACGCTCCACTGACCGGTGGTGTAGATCACGCCGTTGGTGACGAGCGGCGTCGCTTCCAGGCCACGGGTAGTGCCGAGCTCTCTGCTCCAGAGGAGGCCGAGCTGCCCGATGTTTTGTTCGTTGATCTGGGTCAGCGGGCTGAAGCGTTGCTCGTCGGTGGTTCTTCCGTACATGGTCCAGTCGGCGCCGTCTGCGACGGCGGCAGGAGTGGATTTCTTGCAGCCCGCGGTAGTGAGGAGCAGTGAGCCGAGCAACAGAAGCGAGATGTCTGGGCGCATAATCGACCAAGGGAACGAGGGCGATTAGATGCCGTTAAAAATTGAGTGTCAAGTAGCGCGGGGCCTGACCATGAACGTTTAGAAAGGAAGAACGCGCCCGATTAGCGGACCAGTTCCGAAACTACCTCCACTTCCTGATGGCGGGTGGTGCCTGGGACATCGAGCGAGCCGAGGACGAGGGATTTGCCCTGGACCAGGGTTGAGGTTCCTTCAAGCGTGGTTTGGCGGATGACGGGATCCTGGGTTCCTGTTCCGGATTTGTCTTCCGCGATGCTGGATTGCACGACCTTGGTGCGCAGGCGCACACCGTCGAGATACCCATCGAGAGATGCTTCTATCTCCTGGCCTATATCGAGATAGGTGATCTCAGTGTTGGAGCCGGCCGCGGGGTTCGTGGCGGCGGTTAGGATGGGCACCCGGCTGCCTTGCTTGAAGTCAGTCCTGCTGCCTGAGGCTACGATGATGGAAAAATGCTGAACACCGATGGGCTTGCCGCCATCTCTCTCCGTCATGGTGTAGGTAAGGCGGTAGATTTTCTTGGTCTTATCCAGATCGGCGAGGATCTTCTGCGCGAGGGCCAGGTCTTCCGCGGAAGCCCGTATAGAAATTGCGCTCTGCGCCTGCACATAGTACACCCTTGCATTTGGCAACATGTTGCGCAGGTCGTTCATCAGTTCGATCGCGTCATTCTGCTGGGTGAGGTTGGTGAGATAGAGGGTCTGGTAGCTATCCGGTTGGGTCTTCGCGCCGGTGGCCTGCGCCTTTGCCGCGCTTATCACGCAGCAGGCGGTGGCCAGGATGATGATCGCCATCACTGCGTTGCTGAGCTTATTTGCTGGCTTCTGGTTATTCACTTTCGGTCCTCATCTCGGTGGGATTGATATCAAAAAATTGCTGGAATTGTTCCGTGGCTTTCGCGGATTGCGATGCTTGTGCGTCGCGGTTGAGTAAGGTCATATTCTGGGGATCGTTGCGATGAGCCAGACGCAGCAACAGCTTCTCCTGGTCGGTCAACGGCAAAGGCGGGGCAGGGAAGCCGGCGGCCTGGGTTTCTTCCACCGTTGACCTATCGGCGGCGCGCGGAGGTCTTAGCGAAACTGGTGAAGTCTTCTGCCGTTGCCGGGTTGGCGCTTCTTGTGTGACCGCCTCAGGCGCGGTCGCTCGCGAGGTATAGGTGCTCGTTGCATGACTCCTTATATAGGGTGGTGTATCGCGGTGGTGGTGGACTTTGACGGTGAGGGCAAGTACACACACCAACAACAGCGCAATCTCCGGACGTAGCAGCCATGGCAATCTCCGGCGATGGCGGCGAGAAGCTGAGGCAACCGCTGGGTGAGTCTCCATCGCCTTACGAAGGCGGTGCTGCATGCCGGCAGATGGCTCGGCGTCTCGCAGACCTGCGAGCAGCCTTTCGATGGTCGCGTCAGCGTCTCTCATCGCGTACCTCCTTTTTCCAGCCGCTCCCTGAGTCGCACCCTCGCTCGTGAAAGCAACGCGCGCACGGCAGACTCGGTTCGCCCCAGTACGGCTGCGATCTCCGCTGTGCCCAGCTCTTCGATGGCGCAGAGTAACAACACGTGGCGTTCGGCCTTGGGCAACCTCTCTATCTCACGCAGGACGGCTTGAAAGCGCTGGGCCTCTTCCATCGCCGTGTCTGCGGGCATGGTTGCGCTGGCCAGTGATTGTGCGAAGGCGTCGTCGAGTTGGTCGGGCCGCTTGCGTCGCTTCCGGTCGAGGGCGAGGTTCCATGCAATTCGAATGAGCCAGACGCGCATGTCGCGCACGGTCGATAGCGAAAGACGATGCTCGAGCACGCGGATGAACACGTCCTGCACTACGTCTTCGGCTTCGCTACGGCTTCTCAGTACCGAGTTGGCGATGCGGAACAGCAGGGTCGAGTAGGTGTCGACGAGGGCTGCCAAGTCGACCGCCGGCGGAGCATCCTCGATAAACGGCAACGCCAAAGTGCAGCCCTCGGTCGACGCCATGTGTGCCTTCTATGGAGACAGACGGGCGGCTTGCGGACTCGCTCGACAAAATTACAGATGAGGTGTGGCGGGTCCCGGCGGCGAGGCTCTCGATTCGTATTTGGATGTATCCACCCTCTTCGAAATGTAGAAACTCCAGCGCCGGTGATAAATCCTCGTCCCACCCTCGAATGGGCTCACGTGCGCAGAGAGTCGTTGGTATCGTAGGAAGTGATGCCGGCGAAAGCTTCCAAGATCATGATCATCCGCCATGCGGAAAAGCCGGCTGGCCACGTGGGTGGCGTGGATGAGTCGGGCGCGAGCGGCGGTCACCACCTGAGCGTGCGCGGCTGGCAGCGGGCGGGCGCGCTGGCGTGCTTTTTCGCTCCTGCGCGTGGACCCTTGCAGAGTCCACTGCTGGCCCGGCCGGAATTTATTTTTGCTTCGGCTGCGGTGGATGATCCTGTGCCGGGCAACTCCAGGAGCCGGCGGCCGGAGGAGACGGTCGGGCCTCTGGCCGCGGTGGTTGGGGTTGAGGTGGATTTGCGGTTTAGCAAGGGCGAGGAGAAGGCTCTGGCGGCGGCTGCTATGGCTTGTGGTGGACCGGTGTTGATTGCGTGGCAGCATGAAAATATCTGCGCGATTGCGCATGCGATTGCCGGGGCGAAGATCGCTCCGCACAGTTGGCCTTCGGAGCGGTTTGATTTGGTGTTTGTGTTTACGCTGAATCGAGCGGATGGGACGTATGAGTTTGCCCAGGTGCCGCAGCGGCTTTTGTCGGGGGACTCGAGTGAGGTGATTTTGTAATGAGTAACGGTGTTGTTGGCGGGGATCGGATTACGCGGCGAGAGGTGATGGCTCGGTTGAGCGGGGCGGCTTTGGGATCGGCGTTGGTTCCGCGGATTCTTTCGGGTGAGGTTGGCGGTCAGAGTGAGCCTGGGCGGCAGGAGGTTGGTGGTTCGTCGAAGCGGCCTAATATTTTGTGGATTACTACGGAGGGTGTTCCTCTCAAGGTGCTGAGCTGCTATGGGAGCCAGTTGATGAGCACTCCTCATATTGACCGGATCGCCCGGGACGGGATGCGGTTCGAGAATAGTTTTGTTACGAATGCTTTGTGCGCTCCCAGCCGGGCAACTTTGTTGACGGGGAAGTATGACCACTTGAATGGCATGATTTCGAATCCGGGGGAGACTACGCAGGGGGTTACGGCGTCGGCTACGTTCGATGCTTCGCAGGAGACGGTGGCGAAGATTTTGAAGAGGCATGGGTATCAGACCGGGATGGTGGGGAAGTGGCATTTGCCGGCGAATCCCGGGGAGACGGGGTTTGATTATTTTGTTTATAAGCCGGGGGCGGGCGGTCCTTACTATGATCCCGATCATTACCTCCGCAATCCGAGTTTGGGCAGCAAGGTTGTGGAAGAGAAGAGGTATGAGGGATATATCACCGATAATGTTGTCGACTTTACGATCGAAGGGATCAAGCAGTTTACGCAGCCATTTTTTATGATGCTGCAGTTCTTCAACGATCACCGTCCATTCGATCCTCCGAATAAGTACGAACACTTGTACGACCAGACGCGCATTCCGGAGCCGGGGACGTTTTACGATGATTATTCGATGCGGGCTTCGGCGGCGCGTGAGGCCCGGATGCGGATTGCGGATATGCCGGACTTCCATCCTCCGCAGGATCTTACGGAGCGCCAGCGGAAGCAGTGGAACTATCAGAAGTTTATGGGGCACTTTCTAGCGACACTGCGTTCCCAGGATGACAATGTGGGGCGGCTGTTGGATTTCCTGGATTCGAGCGGGCTCAAGGAGAACACGATTGTTGTGTTTACGGGAGATCATGGTTTCTTTCTTGGGGACCATGGCTGGTTCGATAAGCGATTTATGTATGAGCAAGCGATTCGGGTTCCGTGGATGATTCGTTATCCGGGGCGGGTGAAGGCGGGGACGGTTAGTAAGGATTGGGTGGTGAATATCGATAATGCTCCTACGATTCTGGATTTGGCGGGGGTTACGGTTCCTGCAGATATGCAGGGGCGTAGTGTGGCCGAGTTGCTGGAGGGGAGCGCTCCGGCCGATTGGCAGAGGTCGATGTACTACCACTATTACGAATTCGCTCCTCCGCACTGGGTGTTTCCGCATTATGGAATTCGTACGGACCGGTACAAGTTGATTAGCTATTACACGGTGAATGAGTGGGAGTTGTTTGATCTGGAGAAGGATCCGGATGAGATGGAGAGCCTGTTTCAGTGGTCGGGGTACCAGGTGCATCCGGCGTATGAGGGGGTTGTGAAGGAGCTGGTCGGGCAGTTGGCGGCGTTACGGGAGAAGTATAAAGATACTACCGGGGCTCCGGTGAAGCTTTGGCCGGCGAGCAGCTACGACTGAGGGATTCTCCTTAGATCCGGTTAGGTTTCGTGGTGGTTTTTTCGTGGTTTCTCGATCCAGGCCGGGATGGGTTCAGGGATGGGGTCTCGGAATGGGATCGTGAGAGTAGCCCAGCACGCAGTGCCGGGTCTGGAGTTTCTCTCCATGAACTTCTCCTGTGGTGGGGGATAAGTTGCTGTTTAACTGTTGCATGAAGGCGGAGGTTGATCATGCATAGGCATTGCCGACAGGCTACAGCATGATCCGTGCCAGCCCCGGACTTCAGTCCGGGGAAGCGGGTTTTGAAACCCGCGAGAACGCTTTATCTTGCAAAATACCGGGCTTTAGCCCTGGTGAGAATGCCCCAAGCTCCCCCATCAATCCCATTCGCATCCCCAGTTCAAGTTCCTCTGATCCCGCCCCAAGGGCCGGCCGCAGCTACATTCCAGGAACGAACTGAGTTTGGTTTTTGTATCAGGGCACGACTTTAGAGGCTGCGGAAAAATCGAATTCTTTGAAGGGGACGGCCTTCAGGCCGTCCGTAAGTGATTGCAAATCTGTTAGGCTTTAGCCGCTGAAGGGACCGGTTTCGCTCCCTGTTCGACCTTTTCCGCAGCCCGTCTAGTCGGGCTATAGAGGTTGAAAGAGAATTGGGCTTTAGCCCCATCGGAATCTGCGGATTGCGCGAATGTTTCGGGAGTCACCGCGCTGGTGCTTTGTATCAGGGCCCGACTTCAGAGGCTGCGGAAAAATCGAATTCTTTGAAGGGGACGGCCTTCAGGCCGTCCGTAAGTGATTGCAAATCTGTTAGGCTTTAGCCGCTGAGGGGACCGGTTTCGCTCCCTGTTCGACCTCTTTCCGCAGCCCGTTTAGTCGGGCTATAAAGGTTGAAAGAGAATTGGGCTTTAGCCCCATCGGAATCTGCGGATTGCGCGAATGTTTCGGGAGTCACCGCGCTGGTGCTTTGTATCAGGGCCCGACTTCAGAGGCTGCGGAAAAATCGAATTCTTTGAAGGGGACGGCCTTCAGGCCGTCCGTAAGTGATTGCAAATCTGTTAGGCTTTAGCCGCTGAGGGGACCGGTTTCGCTCCCTGTTCGACCTTTTTCCGCAGCCCGTTTAGTCGGGCCATAAAGGTTGAAAGAGAATTGGGCTTTAACCCCATCGAAATCTGCGGATTGCGCGAATGTTTCGGGAGTCACCGCGCTGGTGCTTTG
This sequence comes from uncultured Acidobacteriaceae bacterium, assembly GCA_963717225.1. Lineage (GTDB taxonomy): Bacteria > Acidobacteriota > Terriglobia > Terriglobales > Acidobacteriaceae > PALSA-350. The sequence goes on from CAVQWB010000056.1 coordinate 154,922, forward strand.
TATCAGGGCCCGACTTCAGTCGGGCCGATGAGGTCCGAAAAAGATCTGGGCTTTAGCCCCTGCGTTTTTTCTTTGCCAGGTAATTGCAGCGGCATGGGTACTGCCATAACATCTATCCATCCTCTTTGAAATGTGGAAACTCCTTACCCAGCACGCAGTGCTGGGTAAGGGGCAGGCTCCGGGCTGCGCTCCCCCGGTTTTTCCCGGGGGTAGCGGCCCCTCCGAGTAGAATGGGGTGAAGGCACACTCACTTAGGAGGAGCCGCGATGGACAGACGCGTATTCCTAAGAAACACCGCGATTGGCATGGGTACGATGGCAAAGATTGGTCTCAACGATCTTAAGGCTGAGGAATTGAACGCAAATTCACACACAGAGCCTGGCGCAAGCGCAAAAGCCACATGGGGAGACGGGATCGGGCCGGCCGGTTCGCGTAGCCAGCATCGGGTTCAAAGGCGGTTGCGTGCCATTGGAAAAGATGGCGAGCCTGGTAGACGAAGAGGGGGCTCGTGGCACGGATGTTATCGTGTTGCCCGAATTGTCTCGCGGCCTGGACGATGCAAGCGAGGAGCCGCTGCACGGCCCGACCATCACCGCGATGAGCGGTTTGGCAAGAAAGCACAAAACCTACATTGCTTGTCCGATTGACAGAAGAGATGGCAACCGGAGGCTCAATTCGGTGGTCCTCCTCGACCGTTCCGGCCTGGTTGCTTGCGTATACGACAAGGTCTTCCCCTACTGGTCAGAATACGACGTGCAGCCCCCGGTGAATCCTGGTGACGCCGTTCGCGTTCATCAGGCAGATTTTGGCCGCCTTGGATTCGCCACCTGCTTTGACGCCAACTTCCCCGAAGTATGGAAAGACCTGGCAGACAAAGGGGCCGAGGTGGTGGTATGGCCCAGCGCCTATTCTGCGGGACGCTCGCTACAAGCCCATGCGATCAACCACCACTACTACATCGTGACCTGCTCCGAGACGCCGGACTGCCTCGTGTATGACATTACCGGAGAGCGGATACTGTATGAGGCCGCTTCCAAGGACCTGAACGTTAGCCGGATTACCCTGGACCTGGATCGGGTCGTCTTCCACGAAAACTTCAATCTGGATAAGCGAGACAAACTGCTGAGTGAACGTGCGCAGGACGTAGGTCAGGAGCAGTGGCTGAAACTTGAGCAATGGTTCGTGCTGAGAGCCAAGCGCCCTGGGGTGAGTGCCCGGGAATTAACTCGCGCCTACGGCCTGGAGGAGCTGCGGCATTATCTCGACCGTAGCCGCGTTGCCATTGATCAACGACGCGGATGGGAGTTTGCGGAAGAGACCGTATTCCCCAGTTCCGATGTTGGTGGGTTGAGGGGTCTTTCGTAGGCGCGGGGCCAGCGCCCGACTGGATAACTGCCGTCTTTCGCCCTGGAGATGGTGAAGTCGCGGCGCTTGCGAGCAGGACGTACATCCCCCTTCTGCCACTTGTCGTCTGGAGGCCGGAGTACAGGTCGAGAGCCGCGGTTCAAGGGAACAGGTATCGTGCCAATGTTGGCCCCAACCCCACAACGAACCTTCAGTGAGTTCGCTAAGTAAGGGGGTTGGTATCGTTCGATATCCTGGCCTATCTTTAGATAGTTCAAAGGTGCAGTCATAAGCTTTGCTGACTCGGGCGGCGCTCCATCCGTAAAGGGCGCCGACCCGCTCAATCCAATAGCCACTGTGACTTCCGCGGCGCTTCCAGAGACGTAGGTCCAGGCTTGGTACTCAGCCCACCAATGAGCAAAGCACACAGACGGCATTCTGCGGCCTCGTTTTTACCCACGTTTTCCAGCGGGTATCTGACCGACTGTCGCGTTCGCGCCTTCGCACTTTACTAACTTTGCTTCATACTCCCACCTTACCTGACCCTGGCGGGCACACGCGCGTTGGCACGGCGATGGAATGTCTACACAGTGCCTAACTCGATCTCCAGTGAGTTCTTATCAACAGCTAAGCCCATGTACTGTTTTTGTATATGACCAGATTACCGCGCCAAATCTTCCACAGAAACTTAAATATTGCTTGACACACTTGAGGCACATAGCCGAGACTCTCGTGACCCTTGGGAGTTAGTTAAATGTCTTGTTGCCAAGAGATGCCTTGAATAAATAGCGCTCTGATCATCAGTCATCGGACGATAAAACAAACACTATACTAGAGCCGTCTCATCTGCTTATCGCGCTTGGGCTATGAATGTAATGGCATGCGTCCCCCCCGCGTGACTCAGGCTTGGCATTTTCTCGCTAGATTGGAAAAGACATGCGATCACCACCAGTGCCCTGGGCCTCGACCATTTTTTGGCCCACGCAGAATCGTGCGGCTTTGACAGACATCCAGTCAATAAGGTTAACGTGCACGTCATTGCCAAAGGATTACGCACCGCTGCGTTAAAGCGTACGGAAGCGAACAATGACGGGACGAGGGTTGCATCGGACGAGGCACAGTGCATTAGTGGTAGTTCCGTCTGTTCCTTCAATGCCTCGCCACAAACAACTAGTCCATCTGCGTTCATTTCTAGCTCCTCACCAACCACTAGCCATATTTACCTTGTGGTATACAATCGGATTACCTCCGCAAACATTCCACCAGAAGACAAAATATTTCTTGACATAATTGCGGCACATGTCCGAGACTCTCGTCACACCATTAGAAATTGGTTAATCGTCTCTGTGACTGTTTTTGAGAGAGATGTCGCGAGGCATGCCGCTCAGATCAGGAATTATCGAATAGATAGTAAAACACGTGGCCTATAGGATCTAATTTGCTTGTCGGACTTGGTTATTAATCTAATGGGGTTGCCTGCTCCATGCGACTCAGGCATCACATTTCTATCTAGCTTGGAGAACACATGCGGTCACCGCCAGTGATGATTATCTCGATCGTCCGTGCAGAATTGTGCCGTACTTTCGTAGACGTCGAGATCCGAGTAGTCAGCAGTAGAGTCTGGTCGGTTAATGCGGGCTGTGCGCGGCTGCTTAACGCCGCGTGGCTGCAAACATAGCCAAGGTATAAGTTGCCGGTGAGGGATCAGTTCTCCGTCTGTCCCTTCAATGCTCCCAAGCTATAGCCCCATTCCTGAACTGGCGCCCAGTTGCACATTTCCAAATTCTGCATTAGTTCAATCGGGAGGTTGAGATGGACCGGTATATGCGAGGCGCTCTACACCACCTCGGAATTGCAGTTCTGCTCTGTGGACTTTTCCAAACCGTTCCTTCTGCTCATGCGCAGGCCTTATCTGGTGCATGGACAGGAAGTCTTTCTACGCCTCAGGGTCCTCTGCCCCTTGAGTTCGATCTCAACGCGGGCGGGGGCGGCACGATAAAAAGCCCCAGTCAAAATAACTTCACTACTCCGTTGCAATACTCGTCGAACGGCAATCAGCTCACAATTCAGGTTCCGTCGGTCAACGGAACCTTCCGTGGAACGGTGAGCGGAAACCAGGCCAGTGGCACCTGGACGCAAAACGGCGCGACGTTGCCCCTGACACTCTCGAAATCCGGAGCAGCAGGAGCGAATCCGGGGGCCAGTAACGGCGCGGCCGGCGGAGGTGGCGGAGGTGGCGGAGCCGATGTGTGGACTGGAAGTCTTTCTACGCCTCAGGGTCCTCTGCCCCTTGAGTTCGATCTCAACGCGGGCGGGGGCGGCACGATAAAAAGTCCCAGTCAAAATAACTTCACTGCTCCGTTGCAGTACTCGTCGAGCGGCAATCAGCTCACGATTCAGGTCCCGTCGGTCAACGGAACCTTCAGCGGAACGGTGAGCGGAAACCAGGCCAGTGGCACCTGGACGCAAAACGGCGCGACGTTGCCCCTGACACTCTCGAAATCCGGAGCAGCAGGAGCGAATCCGGGGGCCAGTAACGGCGCGGCCGGCGGAGGTGGCGGAGGTGGCGGAGCCGATGTGTGGACTGGAAGTCTTTCTACGCCTCAGGGTTCTCTGCCCCTTGAGTTCGATCTCAACGCGGGCGGGGGCGGCACGATAAAAAGTCCCAGTCAAAATAACTTCACTGCTCCGTTGCAGTACTCGTCGAGCGGCAATCAGCTCACAATTCAGGTCCCGTCGGTCAACGGAACCTTCAGCGGAACGGTGAGCGGAAACCAGGCCAGTGGCACCTGGACGCAAAACGGCGCGACGTTGCCCCTGACACTCTCGAAGCAGCCTTGAGCATACAATGCCGGCCTAGAGATGAACGGAATGGGACGGAGGAGGGACAGGACGGAGGAGGGACAGAGTGGATGTTCACCCAACAAATAGCACACTACCGCCGCGACAGTTCTAAATGACGGAATCGTCCAGTCTGGACTGGACCCCCCATTCTCCTGGCATTGCCCCTGGCAGCCGGCACGCTCGACTGATATGACGGAGAGTGCAATAAAAAGAGTTACAAACCGGGTGATTCCTGGACCGAGGGCAGTCAGCTTCACTATTTCCGGGTCACTAGTACGACCAACATACACCTTCTGGTGGCCTACATCATCGCCCAAGGGGCCGCCTCGAGAATCGACGAGCCGGCTCCCGCTTGTGCGGCTGGTCTGGGTTTGGAGCGAGTGGTCTGGGTCGGGGAGTGATCGCTCTTCATTAACTTTTCTTCACAATCCCACTCTTACCTTGCTTTAGCAAGATCGGGCGCTTCCAGCGTCGGCGGCATTCTCTTTACGCAAATAGCTATTCGATCCCTATTGGGCTCTTGGTCTTGGCGAGAGCTAACTGCAGTTACTCTTTGATATATGGCTAAGATTACTGCGACGAATATTTCATAAAAGACTAAATATTGCTTGACACATCTGCGGCACAAGGCCGAGACTCTCGTTTCATCCTTGGAAAGTAGTTGAACGTGTTACTGACTGTTGCCAAGTCTTATGGCGAAGCACTGTGACTTTGACCGCCAACTGTCGAGCTGTATATAAAGACAGCGCGCTTCAGTGTTTTGGTTTTACCCGCATTTTATTCGGTATGTAATGGTGTGTCCCACCCGCCCCTAACACATCACTAACTAGAGTGGAGACTGGAACATGCGATCACCGCCAGCAAAGCTTGCTCGTTGTTGGTGAGCAGCCAGAGAAACGCGGAGTTGCTGGACTGCGGAGTACATTTCGTCTGGCCATAGTTATCAGGTTGTTGAATGATCTCTCAACTACGGTTTAGAGGGGGTGCTTGATTTATAAGAGCTTTGCAATCTGAATAGTTAACGCTCCAGTGCTCACGGTTTTTTCCCAGTCGACGGAATAGGAGAGAAGAATATTTATGCTGAGCATGGCGTTCCATAAGCGATTTGCGATTGCCGCCGTGCTGGCGCTTCACGTCGCTATATTAGTACCCGTAGATGCTCAGAATGCCGCCACGCGGCGAAAACTCAACGGAACAAGCTCCATTGGGGATGCGGTACAGCTAAACAACCAGCTGGAGAGCCCAAAAATCGGATCGCCTCGAGCACCAATGGTGTCGACGCCCGCATCAGCAAATACCCCGCCTCATGTACACCTGATTTATGTGCATGGAATCTACGAGGAAGGACCAAATGACTCTCGCTTGTTACGCTGGGCCATCTGCAAGTATCTGAAAGAGTGCCACGTGGAGGGACCAACAAGGACTTACGCTGATGGGCCGTTCGCGGTGGGGAAACCTCGTCCAATGCTCGAATACATGGGCCAGCCCATCTGGACATCACAGGAGGAGTGGAACGCCTCGGCTCCTTTCATCGACCGCTATATAATCTCCGGCGGCGACGTGAGGCCGATCGTTTTGGACGAACTGAACTGGTATCCATTGGCGTATCCACTAAAATGCAAATTCCTGGTTAGAGAGGAAGCATCCCTGGCAGGGACAACCGAGGCGGAGATGAATGCTTGTTCGGTCCCGAACGCAAAGACACCAGCGGGGGACCTGTACCCGACTACGGACCCGGACTCGAACCATCGCGGTCGATACATCGACTTTCGGTGGATTTCGGAGACGGAAGCGAAGGAGCTCAGAGCTAAGCGTCACCACGTACCTGTTGCGAATCGCGCTCTTAAAGCCGGGCTGATGGACTTCGGGTTTAGCGATGCAGTGATGGCGCTGGGTCCCATGCACGAGATACTATGTGCCGCGATCCGAGAGTTGATGGTGGCTTCACTGACTGAGGACGGTTTTGGCTTGAGCAGCGTTCCAGAGGACGCGGAGCACAAGGTGTATTTTGTGACGCACAGCCTTGGTAGCTACCTGTCACTCGAAGCGATGGATCCAGAGCTACTGGGGGGGAGCCACGGGCTACTACCATATTTTGAGCCGACCGAGATCCAAGAGCGCGGGGCGGATTATTTTGCGGCTCATACCAGCGGGTTCTATTTTCTGGCGAACCAGATCGAACTCCTCGAACTTGCACGGTTGACCATGATCCCCGCTGGGCCATCAGGCGCAGACCCATGTGCGACGGTTCGTGCTTCCCCGACGCAACCTGAGTCGAGTACGGGCGCCGCAATCCTACATTGGCGATGCATGCGGCAGGATTACGCTGGGGAGACTGGCCAGCCACAAAAGGTCCAGATCATTGCATGGAGCGACCCAAGCGATTTGCTGTCCTGGGATGTTGAGGAAGGTTTGGCGGGTGCGAAAGTTGTCAACCTGCCGGTCAAAAACAAGGCGGGTTTTCGCATTCCGTGGATTCTTGCATGGCCGTCTGGAGTACACGCAAACTACGCCAAAAATCCTGCAGTGCTGCAGGTGATCTTCAAGCCAAGTCCCACGAGTGCGGCTCACTGAACGAAATGGAATTTTCGCGGGCCGGAGGTCCGCCCTACGCTTGACTAGATCTTGTGATTCATAAAGCTGAATCAGCTCTGATCGTAGTGAGATCCCGCTAAGGGGCGTCGCCCTTTTCTCAGATTCCATATTGTCGCGGTGACAAAGGCGGTGACGAACGTTCCTCCGTCCATTGAGCGTGGCTGAGCGGCTTTGGATGAGTCGGACCCGCAATGACTGGTTGCCGGGAACTTGCGCGACGCTGGGAGTGTGAGTCTCCCGCCGAACCCTTGCCGTACAGGCGGTTCATATTCAGACCAGCGGGAGCCTTGTCCATAGACTTGCTGAAGTGTTTATCAAGCTTGGCGCTCAAGTATAGCTATGGTTCTTGATTGGGAGGTCGCCAGGAGGATCAGCCCACGAACTGCAGGTGAGCCTTACCCAATGAACCCCGTACTACGTTGTTATTACGACTCTTCTTGATGGAGTACTTTCTGTCTGTCACCGGGTTTTCGTCTTAGAGCGGTCGAGGCTCCTAGTGTTACCGAAGGAGGTGCAATGCGGACTAAATATTGTTGCCTTTTAGCATTTGGGATCTTGCTTGTAACGACGGGCCTCGAGGCCCAAGTGGTTTGCCCGTTGCCACCAGCGGCTGGAGCAGCGGACCTCGGTGAGACCGCCGCCGTTACGGTCTACAACCATGCTGTTATCGACGGGCCTACCTGCGTCGTCGCGGCCGGTGCAGGTTGCGCGGCGCGGGTTGCGGAACTCCAGTCTCTTCTAGCTCACGCAAAGCAAGTTCAGGGGATGGAGCTCGATTGTTCAGTGAACGGGCAACAGCCCGCCGGAACCTCGCTAAATCCGGCAAACCAAGCTTATTACTCAAGCCGCGCTGCCCTGTGGGGTGCGCTCGTTGGAGATTTGACCCAGCACGCCACCGATGGGACTCATCAAATTCCACTATCGATTCAGGATGGTTTTCTTGGAATTGCAGTCCCTCCCGTAGCCGCTGTCTCCTCTCCTATCCAGTGCAATGCGAGCCCGTTGAACACACCGTATAGCGACTGTGATATGACGGCGACCATAATCGGCGGTGTGGAGCAAAGTGCCCAAAGTTCGTTACCCAGCGCGACAACTCCTTTCCTTCGATTGTTTACGCGGGCGGGCCCAGACAAGCTTCCTCGATTGCGAATATGGGCCTATGTCCGAATACTCGGTGCACCGCAAGCATCCTCCACGAGCGGTGTAGTGTCTGTTGTAACGGATCCGGCCGGCAACATCACCACGCAAACGTTCTCCGGGATTGGAACATCTGTAGACTTCATGCTCGGAGGGGAATACGTCTTAACCAAGCCAGGTGCCACAGACTATTCAGTGAGCTTTATTGCCGGGTATGGCGGCACAACACCTCTCACTGCGAATACACTTGCCCAGGCTTTCAAGGCCCCTCCGTTCGGAACTGTTGAGTGCAGTACTCTACAATCGCGATTCCAGCAACAGTTTGCTGCGGATAAAATCGCTGGTGGCACAAGCACGAATGCGGTGTCTCCCTCATGTTTAGTGAATACCAATAGTATTGTGTCGGGGAGTGGTGTTGCTCCAGTGACGTTTACTCCCATAACTACGATCGGCTTTACAAACCAAGATCGTACAAGCTTCTTGGGAAAAGCGTTGTTTGGTATCCGGACCATTGATCGCTTTACGGAAAATGGTAATTTGTATTGTGGCGATACAGACCCGGCTAAACAGATAGGGCCGTGCGAAAGAGGCATCGTTGACTTTTTAGTCGGTCAAGATGCTACGGTTACCGGGGGGCAGATGCGCCATTTTGTTTTTAAGATAGACGCGGTACACCCACTCCCGGTCAAAAGCGTGTCTTTTCTTTATCTGTTTGGGTCCGCGACGCTTCGTCTCCAGCATAATACAAACTACCCGCCGCTTATATTGCAGGCTGGCGATGTGACAGCTCTGAGTGGCAACGGCTCTGGAGCTGTTCCCAATCCCGCTGTTGTGGTTCTTCCTCTTACCCAGCCAGAGCGAGATTTCTACCGTTTTGGTGCCGGAATTAATATAAGCAATATCTTTAAAAAGCTATTTTCCAGTCCAGCCCCGGCGACGCCATGAGTATAGGCTTGTGTAGACCTTATGATTCTGGAACCGACCAGCGATCTAAACAACGGGGCGCTAGCTTGAACTGCCGCTATGCATATAGTACTCCTATCAATCTAACTCTCGATACATCATTAGCCGACTTAAGCAACAAGTATCTTGCATGAGAATGAGAATCACCTGCGATGTTCAGTAAGAGAGACAAAGGCGGGAAACTAGCGTAACTTCTAATTCCTCTCGGAGAGCCTGTACTCGCCCAAGCCGCGCCGCAACCAAGCGCCCGTGTGAAGCGGCGTATTGCCCCCAGTCGTCAGCTCCTTATGAGATGGGAAGTGGGCTGGAGTCGCAAACGGGGGTGGCGAGTGTCGTCAGGTGATTGTCATTGTCGAGCATGAGTTTTATAGAGCCCTGCTTAAATTCGGCAGGCACGTTTGGCGTGAGAAAAGAAGATCCATAGGATCGGCCGGTTGAGTCAAATACCTCTGCATGGACATGTACAGCGGGAGCGAGCTCCCGACGAGCCTCTTCGCACTGCTCGCCGATCGCCTGGGCTATCTTATCGTGTATGTCTTTAGCGTTGGTACCCCCATATATCATAGCTTCGTCCCACTCGACCAGCGGTTTACAGGGATCTCTAGGCGCAATCCGGATTAGCTTCACGGCAATGTTGGCGTTCAACCACGCATCCCCTTCTGAACCGTTGACGGGCGAGGGACGGACGGGGTCCACTCCAGACGGACGGGCGAGGGACGGGCGAGGGACGGACGGGCGAGGGACAGACGGGACGGGCGAGGGACGACGGGCGAGGGACAGACGGGCGAGGGACAGGATGGACTGCGCCCCTGAGTTGAGACACGCGGGAAGGCGATTTACTGGGTGACACCTCGGCCGGTGTGCGTTGGTTATGGATTAAACAGCCGCCGTGCCGCGGGAGTGTGGAAATCCTTTAGGGATTTCCAAGGCCTGTGGGAGCGGTGGTAAACCGTTCTTTGGTTTTCCACCGCTTCCATCAGCGCCGTCACTTCCGCGTGCCTGGCTGATCTGCTCGAATTCTTCCGGTGTTAGATATCGTAACGCGGAATGCAGCCGCTTCCGGTTGTACACCTGCTCGATAAATTGGCCTATCCGCCTGCGTGCGTCCTCCAGGTTCCTATAGGTAGTTTCGTGTATTTCCTCCTCTTTGAGCGTTCGCATGAACCGCTCTGCACGAGCGTTGTCGTACGGATTGCCACGCCGGCTCATGCTGATCTGGATATCGTTCTGCTCCAGCAGACCTGTGTACTCAGTCGATGCATACTGAACACCGCGATCGGAGTGGTGAATGAGCCCTTCAGCTTTCCAGTTACGCTGCTTGAGGGCCATCCGCAGTGCTCCAAGCGCTAGTTCCACCTGCAGGGTGCGTGCAAGGTCCCAACCGATGACGCGGCGAGAGTATGCATCTAACACAACTGCCAGGTAGATAAACTCGTCGCGCAAACGAATGAAGGTGATGTCGGCCACCCACAACTGGTTCGGCGCTGACGGCTTGGCATGCCGCGCCAGGTTTGGGTAGATGGGTAGAGTATGCGCCGAATCGGTGGTGAACACGTACTTCTTCCGTCGCAAGCTAAGCAGGTTGTCCTCGCGCATCAGGCGCAGCACGCGCTTGTGGTTCACCAGCTGTCCTTCCCGCCGCAGCAACGCTGTCAACATACGGTAGCCGCGCAGACGATGATGCGCAACCGCAAGCTGTTGCAAGCGAGCGCGAAGCAACATGTCGGCTTGTTTGGGTTTCCTCTGATGCAGATAGCGGTAGAAACCTGCACGACTCACCTCGGCTGTCTGGCACTGCTGTTCCACGGTCAGTCCTGCTCCTTCGAGCGAGAGCGAGGCTTCGATCGAGCGATAGATTCCTTCTCTCCATCGCTGGTATGATTCGACGCTGCTCCCCTGACGTGCTCGAAGGTTCGTCTTAAAAAATCCACTTCCAGTTGCTTACGCCCCAGCAGCCTTTCCAACTCGGCAATGCGCAACTCAGCTGCGCTGGGAACCGATCGGGAAACCTTCTGTGGTTTGCTCCCGGCGGCCGGCCCACCCGTCTTTCCAGCCCGGCACTCCCTTGGGCCTGCAATCGGTCACGCCACTCATAAAGCAGCTTGCGTCGAACGCCTAACTCCTGCGCCAACCCAACGATGCTCGTGGCCTCTGCCATGCGACGCACCGCTTCCAGTTTGAACTCCGTGCTGAACTTTCTCGCCTTCTTCTTCATCGGCCTGCCCCATTATGGCCGATATGTGTCACCTATTTCTCGCTCCTCGCGTGTCTCACTTTTGGGGTGCACTACAGGACGGGCGAGGGACAGACGGACGGGCGAGGGACAGACGGGCGAGGGACAGACGGGACGTTCACCTCACAAAATGGCACACTACCGCCAACGACAGTTATAAATGACGGAATCGTCCCCGTCCGCCCCCTTTCCCCCCGAGTTGTTTCACTCCTCTCGGCCAGTTTGCGCCATGTAGCTAGACACGAGCGCGGCCCCGAACTCGCGTTCTCTGCTCTAAGCGAAGAGATACGGAATTGTAGAGTTCGTCATCGTCTGCCTCGAGAGTGACTGCGACTGCATATTCCTGTCGCTCAACTTCGACTGGAGCCCATTTTCGTTGGGACCGCACCAACAGCCAGTACGTGTCACCGTAGCGGGCTGCACCACGTTCGAACTCGAACGAGCCAATCTGTAAGGTGCTGGTGTTCCGCCGGTACGCTTCCCTCAGGGGTCGCGCTTTAGGTTCGAAGGGTATATTGTATGGTCCGGGAATTGCACCTTCGGATTCTTCGTCTGGTCCGACGGCTTCAAAGGCCGAGATGACTTCACGCAGACTCTTGCCTCTAATCATTTGGAAATTCATCACCACGCCTAGATAATCCATCCTGCGACGTCGGACGGGGGGATCAAATGCGAGTGCAACTCGAATCCGCTTCTTCCCGTGGGCGCCCAAGAACTCGCTTGTAATGGGAACCGCGTAAATAGCAAAAGTATCGACGGCGATCGTTCCTTCCGCAATCATTGTGACTCTGCGATCCGATGACGTGATTGCGTCTTCTGAGACGATGCGACCATACCCGGCAAGCCGAAAGGCGGCATCCTTGTCTCCGGGGAATAACGCCGTGATCTGCGATGGGACTTCGGCTGCCGATCCGAGGATTGCCCGCACGAGGTTAGGGTGCGGATCATGGTGCAGCAGCGTCTTCAGTTCATTCCATACTAGGGCTGCTTTTCGGGCCACGAGCGGGGCCGCGAGGCTTGTACCAACATCGAACTGGAAGAGTTGTTCGAGCGGCCTATGGGACAGCGACATCACGGAAGTTCCTGGATCCTTAACGATCCGGCGCGTATTCCCGGTACCGGTAAACACGGCGTTTCCGCCGTAGTCGACAAATTCGGGCTTTATCGCTCCGTTAACGCCATGTCCGCAACGAGTGAATGGTGACGGGTGTTCCCTTGGAGCAACGGCCCTCGCTATATCCTGAGCCGTCAGACCTTGCCTAATCGCGACGACGTCATGCTCCGCCAACGAACCCACTGTAACCGCGAGCGCCGCGGTGGAGGGATCGTTGAGGCGCGCGGAATGAGCGAGCAAGTGCTTCGGATAGCCGCTGAGCAAAGCTTCAGCCTCATCCGTTCCGGTCCCGAAGATGTCCATAAGATTTCCCGCTGAGACGACCAACAACACCTTTAGCTTGCGGGCGAGGATGTCCAGTGATTCGGCCCAAATCGTCTGACGATCAATTCCGGTCCCGAACGCCGGCGAAGACGTACCGACCGAGAGATTGAAGACCCGGCAATCGTGCGGCTGCCGATAAAACAGCATAATCGCTGCTTCGATTTGATTGATTACAAGCTTTTCATCGTCAAATCGATTATTAACATCTAGTACACGCACACTGAACAACCTCACGGGCGACGCAAACACACCGCTTGAATAGCATGCGCGAGTATCGCCGAATACCGCGAGCCCTCCAACCATAGTTCCATGGCCGTGTTCATCCGCTGGACTCGTCGTAGACGACATCTCTGATGTGATTCCAGCCACATTACGGGCGAGAAGTGGATGATTAGCAGCCACTCCACTGTCAACGATACAAACTCTAGGTCCGTTAGGGTCCGGCGAAGGAATCGGCCGGAAATCGCGTGCCGTGACATTTCTGACCTCAGCTACACTAAGCGATGGAACCGGTGGCAGTTCAACTTCGGCAATCACAGAAAGGTCTAGCATTCTTGAGAGCACGGTCCCCGGCACTCTAACGCGGACAAGGCAAAGATGATCGCCAACAAAATGGTCTAGGGCTCTTCCGTGAATCTGCCCATCAGCTTGCAGGAAATCTCGGAGTTCTTGAAGCGAGGCCATTGCAAGTTCGCGTGTGCCAGGATGCCATAGTTCAACGTCCAATACATAATTCTGAGTCAGCTGGATTGTTTCGAGGGCTGGCCCGATCAGTTCTTTGAGAACTGGGCCAACCCTGTCTTCGCGTCCCCACAGTCGCAATCCCCCTACGTCGATGTATTCGAAAGCATCCCATTTCGTACTTTTATAACGTTCGCCCGTCTTCGGATTGACCCTTGGACCCCGTACATAAGCTGCTATCGCCTCCTGGAACTCCGTTAGATCGACTTCATTTCGAAACGCAATGACGGCCCGGTCAGGTTCTATGCTAACCGGAATAAGATTAATTTCTCTAAGTCGGTCAGAAAGCTCGTCGACCATCGCTCCCCTCGCTAGAGGGATTCGAAAAATGAGATGCGGCTGTAATCGGGGTGCAAATGTCTGTGTCGCATCAATCTCCTGCTCCAATTCTGCTAGCCTGACTGAAAGAGAACGACCGAACTGTCGCCGAGTGCGGGGGGGGCGGCGGGCTCGGAGGGGCCGGCCGTCGTCGTCTATCAAAGGACCTGTCTTCTGCTACGAGCTGTAAATGGGGATGGCGGTGAACAGTGCTAGAGGTTCCCATCGGCCTAGGACCTTACTCGCTCGCTCTTCGACTCAAATCCTGCTGTTGTCTTAGGCGCTTCTCTTGCAGAGCAATTGCCTGATCAAGAAAGTTCGCGTCGACGCACCGAGCGCCACTCAGTAAGCAATTTTTAGCTGCATCCTGAGCCACCCGCTTCACATCTGCGTGCGAGGAGCCTTGCAATACCTCCGCGCGGGTTTTCCAATCTATTTCGGCAGTTCCTATTTGACGAAGATGTCGCTTTAGCAAGTCTTCAATCTGAGATGAAGAGGGCGGTTCAAACAAGATAACGTCGTCGAACCTTCTCCATAATGCAGAGTCGAGCATTTCCTCATGGTTCGTCGCGGCGATAGTCAGAGCGTCACCGCGTAAGCTATCCAGCATCTGGAGAAATGCATTTACGACCCGCTTGAGTTCTCCATGCTCTTCGGCGTCGTCTCGCCTCTTTCCAATCGCGTCAAATTCGTCGAAGAGCAATACCATGGGGCGAGAAGCGGCGAAATTGAACACCCGCCTCAAATTTGCAGCCGTTTCGCCCAAGTAGGACGAGATAACTGAGTCGAAGCGAACCAGTACAAGGGGCAGGTATAGTTCTTTAGCCAGCACCTCGGCAGCCATAGTCTTTCCGCACCCTGGTGGACCGCAAAACAGAACCTTTCTCGAAGGGCTGAGTCCATAACTCATCAGCAGGTCTCGTTTGCGTTGTTCGGTCATGATCCGTTCAAGCGAAGTTCGTACGGAATCGTTCACGATCATTTCGCTCAAAGAGACCGTGGGCTCAAAAAGCTCGAGTAATAAAGTACCCTTCTCCTTATCACGCGGCAGATCGGCCCCGGGACGAAGGAGCGTAAGCGTTTCAATCTTGGGTGCCGCTGTGCCGTTGCTAAAGATGCGCTCCAAATCGTCGGCGAGTTGATGATGCCGCTTGCGGCGCTCTTCAGCAATGTATTCACCTAAAGTTGCGCTAAACTGCCGGACGTCGCCCAGGGCATGCGCCATGACGAGCTTCCGTAATGCGTTAGCAGCAGTCATCGTCTGCTCTTTCGAGGTCCGCTGTTTGGAAGGCATGGTAATCGCTCTAGAGTATCAATCTACAGGGATCTGGTGTGATTGCACCATAATGAGGGCAATATAAGCAACACGAAACGGGATCGCTACGGACCTAGGTGGCGTTGGCGGCCCTCATGCGCCTTTCCTTAAGAGAAAGGCGCAGGCGCAGCCGCGGCCTTGTCCAGTGCTGCGTGGCAGGAAATAGTCGGGATGACTAAGGAGAGAGTTGAGGTATTCCTTCGATCCACAGCACGCCGATACAGGTTGCACGGAAGCCAGGTCTCAAACCCGAGGGCACCGTTCGATTAGAAGGACCCTTCCCAAAAAGGGGCACCGTTGGCTGGCGGATCACGGTCGCTTCGTGCAAATTCTGCTTTTGAGGATAGGTTCCCTGTACACTTCGGTGGTCAGGAATACCAAGCAGTAGATCCTGGTCACCTTACGGAGGATGCATGATCATGAACGGGAAATTGTGGAAAGCTTTCGCAGGCCTGGGCGCAGTCGCGATGTCCGCCGTGTGGGCCGGGCAGGCGGGCGCGCAGACGTCCGAGGTTAAAGAAAAACCTCCGCTGTACACGTATGTCGCGAATTGGAATATTCCCCGGGCGCAGTGGCCAGACATGGAGAAGGCCGGCGCGGCTAACCAGCAGATTCTGGATAAGGCCGTCAGCGACGGGACCATCGTGGGATATGGCACCGATGTGAGCCTGGTTCACCAGGGAGATGGGGTCACTCACGACGATTGGTGGTCGGCCATGTCCCTGGCCGGTGTAATCCACCTGCTGGACCAGTTCACCAAGCCCGGCGATTCCACGGCTTCTGTCCTGGACAGCGCCACGAATCATTTCGACAACGTCTACGTCAGCCGGTTTTACAACTGGCATCCCGGATCGTGGAAGGATGGGTACACCTATGCGGCGTCGTACCGATTAAAGCCAGACGCGCCGGAGGACTCCGTGGACACACTCAGCAAGAGGCTGATCGTGCCGCTGCTGGAGAAACTACTCGCCGACGGCACGCTGCACGAGTATGAAGTCGATACCCAAGCGGTCCATACCGAAGCTCCTGGCACGTTTTTGATTGTTTACCTCGCGGCTCAGGCGGACGGGCTGGATAAGGTCAATGCGGCGCTGGAGGAGGCTATCAAGTCCAATCCGCTGGGGGCCGTGGCGTTTGAGTCCCTGGTGGATATCTCGGCGCACCATGATGAGCTGGATCGCACCAGTGCTACTTACAAATAGTTGGTTTTTTGGTGAGGGAGGAGTGGGTTTGGGGCCTCTGCGGCGACTTGGATTGGTGCAGAGTGGGCAGGAACAGCGTAGCTCAGGGCCTAAAGGCCTCTTGGTTTTTGTGTTTATGGCCCGACTGAAGTCGTGCCCTGATACAAAGCATTAGAGTTGTGAGTTCCGGGAAAGCTGCGCGTTTCCGGGGATTTTGAGGACTAGATGGTTGCCGCGCCTGTGGCGCTTCCACGGCAAACCCCACGGCACGAGGGGGCGCAGCGGGACAGGCCGACGGCAGGCCCCCACGGCACGCGGGCGGGCATGATCATGACTGGGGGTTCCCCGGCCCTACCGGGCTGGACTGACGGTTAGCGGGCGGGCCCCAGGCCTCGTTGGGATGTGGGTGGAGGCTGATCTGGAGTCACGCCCTGGTACTCAAAACAGGGCACGACTGGAGAGCCTGCGAAAAAAAAGGCCTTTCTCCCGCAGTAAAACTGACCCCAATCCGCATATATATAGGTGTGTCCACCAATAACTTTGTGCTGTTCGAAACCATTTGCCGGCCAGGTCCGCGGATCATGCATGAAACGCGGCTCGCCAGAACGGCTCAGTGGGCAAATCATCCCGGACAGTCTCTTGCCTGGATTCGGACTTACCACGCATACCACGCATATCACGCACTGTTTCCGTCGGACCTTACCACGCATACCACGCATACCACGCACCATTTCCGTCGGCCACTTTTGCACCATCCTGGAGGCGAAATACACGCACAACTTTAAGCGTCGTTTGAAACAAAGGACTTAGCCGCGCGTCGGTTGCAACCCAGGGCCTATTTCGTCACCGCTGCGGTTTCCAGCCTTGCCCCGCGAATCCATTCCAGGATTGTGTGGTATTGCCAGCTTTGCTCATTCCCATGCCAGCGCTGGCCGCCGTTGTGGGTGGCAAGGTAGTCGCCTACGTTGCCTGCGGCGTCCGTGGGCCTGGTTGGCTTGATCAGCATCAGGCTCTTGGTTGGCTCGTTGATGTCTACTACGTGCATGGCGTACTTATAGTTGTCTTCGCTGTCCTGGTCGGAGAAGACGCCTTGATCGTTGGGTGGACGTAGCTTGAAGATTACGTGGCTGGCATGGCAGAAGACGCAGGCTTTGCCGTCGGCTCCCTGGGTCGCCAGGATGGGCTCGATCTTGGCTACGAAGTAGTTGAAGTCGAGGACGGAGCCCGGCTGCACGTCCTTTAAGGCATCGCTTAGCTTCTTGCCTTCGAGGACGCTGGTGGCGATCAGCTTCAGTCTTGGGTTGTTGTCGTTCTGGAGTTGCTCCATGGCGGTGCGGAACTCCGGCCGCTGCTCTACGCCTTTAACCTTGCGGAGGGTGTCCAGTCCCGCGGCTCGCACGTTGTTGTCTGGGTTGTGCAGGCTGTTCAGGACTGTGCTCAGCACCAGGGGGTTGTCGAGCAGGTCCGTCGGTCGCTTGATGGCTACCAGGTTCTTGTTCAGGAAGTAGGCCTGGTCCTGCGAGATGGCTCCTCCGGAGACCCCCGCATGCCGATTCATGAACTTCGGGTCTCCCACTTCCTCTAACAGGATGCTGGTGGCGGAAGGGTCGAGATGGGCGAAGGAGGTCTTGACCAGGGGCTCGGTTTGCGGGTCGGCCAGGAAGTGCTCCAAGGAGACTCGAATCGCCGCGCGCTGGACTTCGGGGTTGGGATCGTTCAGGCCGGATAACACTTGCTGTTGCAGATCCGTCTCGCGCATCAGGGTTTTAAAGGAGGAGGCCGCGTTCAGGACTGACGCGTAGTTTGCCGGGCGGGGTTTTTGCTCTAAGAGGGTGCGGAGGCCGGTTAATACCTCCGGTTGTGTGGCCCAAGGGGAGTCGCTGGGGAGCGCGGCTAACATGGGGAGGACTACGGCTTGGCTGTCTGGGTTTCCGTGGTTGAGGATTTCGACTACTTTGCTTACTAATTGCGGGTCGGGTTGTGAAGTTGACGGTACAGCAGGTCCCTCCACGGCACGCCGGGACAGGTCCGCTCCGCTTCGCTCCGGTTCCACGGCAGGCCGGGACAGGCGGGATGACAACCCGGTTTTGAGCAGCAATCCTTTCGCGTTGTTGCTAGGGGACAGGTCCACTTCGCTCTGCTCCGGGGCCGGGGGTGGGTCCAGGTTCAGGGCGCCTCTTTGTTCATCTTCGTAGACGTACCGGACGGTTTGGCGTACTTGGGGGTTGGGGTCTTCGGATAGGGTCAACGCGGCCAGGGTGAAGCGCTCGTCGCCGGCTCCGCTTAAGCGTGCTGCCCGCCTTCAGGACTTCGATCTTCATGGTGTCATTCGCGTCTTTTAGGCAGGCCAGGAGCGCTTCTTCCAGCTCTGGGCCGCTCGACTTGAAGAAATGAATGAGGTCGCTGTCGTTGCCGATTCTTGTCTGGAAGAAGCCGTTGTGGACGTCGTACTTGAAGTCGACGGCTTCACGATAAGGCGGGTATTCGTAGCCGGGGCGATGGAGGTCGGGGACTCCGCTCACATATTTCGTTAGTACGGCGGGCAGGCCTATCGATACGGTGTTCGCTTTGATCGGGGGCAAGGCGTAGTGGCGGATGTGGAAGTCCCACATCGCGTTGAGGATGCCTTCGCGGCCTAAGGGCGTGCCCTCGCGCAGGACCTTGGCCAGGACCTGGGCCTGGTCGCGGACGACGGCTTCGTATCCGTCACCGATACGTTTTTTGTCTTCGTCTTGCGCGCTGGCTCGGACCCATGCGGTCAGGTAGCCGGTGTTCTCGTCGAGCAGGTCGTAGATACTCTCCTGGAGCCCGCGGCGGACCATGGCGTCGGTCTCTACGTTCATGCGGGTGGCCAGGGTTTCGAGAGTGCTGCGGCGCATCTCCGGCTGATCGACTTGCCAGTAGTACCAGCGCCATAGGCCGCTGGCGGCTTCAAAGCGGACGAAGGGGACTGGGTCGTTGACTGTCTTCTCCAGGGCGGCTAGCAGAGCCGGATCTCCGGTGAGGTCGCGGAAGTGCTGGTTGAAGACGCGGGCGGCTCCCCAGCGGGTGCGCGGGTTGGGCGAATCCAGCGCGGCGATAAGGAGTTTGCGTCCTTGTGGGGCGGCGTCTTGCCGGCGGGAGAGGATCATGCGGACGGCGTAGGCGGCGCTGGATTGAACCATCTTTGTCGGGTCACCCAGGGCTTGCATCAGGGCGGGGAGGGAGCCGGCGTCGGCCATGTGTCCTATGGCGCGGGCGGCGGCTTCTCGTGCCAGTGGCTGATCGCTTTTGAGCAGGACTTCGCGGATTTGCTTCAGGACTGAGTCGGGGGCCGGGTCCCAGTATTGATCTAATTGTGACAACAGTAGTGGCAGATTATTTTTTGCCAACTTGGTGGGCGGGGCGGGGAAGCCGGCGTCCCAGGTTTTGGCTTCGGTGGTTCCCGGGTACAGTGTGGATAGAGCCATCACTGCGAACTGCGTGGCCCGGAAGGGGGTGTTGAACCCCTGATAGACGGGGTCGCCTTCCCAACTGCCTTCCTGGCGTTGCGCGGCCATCATGGCTTTTACGGCTACGGCTAAGTGCTCATCGGTTTCGGGGCGGCGGCCGGCCATGGCTACGGCTAAAACTGCGTTGTAGGAGATGAAGTCCGCGGTCTTGGCTTTCTTGTCGAAGGGGTAGGGCCAGGCTCCTTGCGGAGTTTCGTATTCGTAGAGCTGGGTGATGAGCTTGTCGATTTGCGATTGATACTTGGCCCGGTTGATGGTTGCCAGGAACATGATGTCCCAGTCGAGGTCGATCATGTTTTTCGGTTCGTAGGCCGTGGCCAGTTGCTCGACGTGATCACGCTCAGCTAGCCACTTCTCGTCCTTTGACTGCTTATAGACCATGTCGAAGGTCTGCCAGCTTTGGGTGGCGATTTCGAAGGGGCTCACGTCGGGTTCGCAGCCGTCGGGTTCGTCGCCGGGCATTTCTTTCACGCCTTTGTAGTGGATCTTGAGGTACTCGGCGTAGGGGAGACTGAACTTCAGGCGCGGCTTGTCGTGAGTGACGTTCTGCTCGAACTGATCCGCGATGAGGGGCAGGCGGCTGGAGACAGTGCGGGCTGTGTAGATAACGCGGACCCAGTTGGTGTTGGGTTCTCCATATAAAGGACGGGCGTTGTTGTAAATGCGGTCCATCAGGAATTCCAGCTGGGCGCGCTGTCTCGGCGCATAGCCGTTGTGCACGGCGGTGAGATAGCCGCGGGTGGTGAATTGGGCTGGGTGACAGGCGATGCAGAGCTGGGTTTCAGAATGCTGCATGGTGGTGCGGAGGGCGACGGCTCCGCGGCGCGGGGTGTTCGACAGCCAGGTGTCTCCCATGTTGACAAGGAAGTCCATGCCGGCACGGACGGCCAGGTGCGGGTCGGTGTACGGCGGGATGGGGAAGTCGGAAGTGTGGAGTTGGTAGGCCGGGTGGTTGCCGGCGATGCGGACGTAGTACTCCTGGCCGGGCTCGAGGATGCGGGTGCGGAATTTGTAGAGGCCGGGGTAGTTCTGGGTGGCTTCTACCTGGTAGACGAATTCTCCTTTGTTGAAGGGAACGACGTCGTCTTTGCCTAGCTGGAAGATGTCGACGTCGAGGGGGACGTCGCGGTCGGTTACGTTGAGGGTGAAGTAGACGAGGCGGGGCTTGGGTTCCTTAAAGGTGAACTTGAACCATTGGAAGCCTTTGACCATGGCGGCGTAGCCGTCTTCGTTGCGCGAGGGGGCGTAGGGGCGCTCGTCGTCGCTGCCGTAGATGGTTTGTCCGAATTCAAAGGGTTGGGCGGTTTGCCAAGTTCCGTTGGGGGCGGCGGCGATGACTCCTGGAGTTTGGTTACCGGTGGGCAGGGCTGGGGCTTGCAGGATTTTCTTTAGGGCGGTGGTCATCTCCGGCGCTGGGGCGGTGGAGGAGAGGGTTACGGTGACGGGTCCGGCAGCTCTTGGGCGGAGGGTCAGGTAGAAGTCAAGGTCGGCGCTGTGCAGCCATTTGGAGTCGATGACTCCCTGGGCGTCTTTTACGGTGGCTAATACGGCGTCACTGCCTTGCACCTGGGCGGGGTTTTTTATAGCCACGGTCATGGCGTAGAGGGTGCCCGGGCGGGCGTCGCCTAGCTTTAGGGTTTTGAGGGCCGGGGGCGGGGCCTGGTCCGCTTGGACTGGATGGGCTCGGTGAAGGGCGGCGAGGGTTAGGGCGGCGGCGGTTAGCGGGATGAGTGCCCAACGTAGTTTTGCCCAGTTATGCGAACGTGATCCCATGGTTCGAACCTCTTCGTGGTGGCCCTTTGGCGCGTAGTTTTGCCTTCAGTTTCCGACCGTACACAATATACCGATTGAAGAGGTGGGTTGGGCAGTGGTTTTGTGGGGGTGGGGTGGGTTAGTTCCAGGGGGGAAGTTGCTCGGATTCGCGTTTGGGTTGAGTGGGTTTTCTATTTTGGGATTGGTTGCAGGGTGCCCAGCCTGCCCCGGCGTGCCGTGGGGTCTCGCGTTTGAGACCCCACGGCACGCCACGGCACGCCGGGCACCCTTCGATTTTCACCTTTTGATTGGTTGTTGGGTCAAAAGGCTTCGTCGGCTGAAGGGCCGAAGATGGCCGGCACTTTGGCTTCCAACAGACGGAGATAGACGGTTAGTTGGCCTCGATGATGCGCCAGATGGGTCATGGCTCCGTCGGCGATCATGGCGTAGCGTGGGCCTTCACTAATGACCTGGCCGTTCATGCGGAAACGCCACATCTTGGTCAGGTGCTCTTCGGTCGTGTCCTCGAGCGCCTTGCGAGACTTGGCGAGTCCCATGGCTAGCATGTGGCATAACTCGGCTCGGGTCTTAACTGCCTTGGTCTTCATCATTTCGTTGGCCGGGTCGGAGAGATCCAATTCACGACGGTTCACCATGAACTCGACCCAGCCTGGCATCGACGCTACCAGCGCGGCCAGATAGCCCAACTCCATGGAACGTTCGTGCGGCTTCCAACTGTTGCGTCCCTCTGGGACACGCTCGATTACCTTGCGCGAGGTTGCAGCCTCGTGCTCCAACTGCCACAGGAAAAATTCTCTCAGCCCCATTGGTTTTCTCCTTCCTTACTTTCTCAAGTTAAAGAGGCATATATGACAGGTGATGGCATATATCATTTATTAATTTAAGAATGTGAAATCCGGACGGCTGCTTTCCACATTGATGTTGCTGCAAGCGCATGGGCGCCTCTCTACCCGGGAATTGGCGGAGCGTCTCGAAGTGTCTCAACGGACCGCCCATCGCGATATGGAGGCGCTGAGTGAGGCCGGGGTTCCTATCGTCGCGCTTCGCGGCGCGCAGGGTGGATGGGAGTTGGCGAAGGGGTGGCGCACCAAGGTGCCGGGACTGGATGAGGCGGAGTTGCGCGCGCTGCTGATGTCGCAGCCCAGTGCACTGGGTCATCCCAGCCTGGCGGCGGCATCGGAGCGCGCCTTCGGTAAGCTGTTGGCCGCCATGCCGCAGAAAATGCAAACCCAGGCTGCTTCCATCCGCGCGCGGCTGCATATCGATCCGGAAGGGTGGCGCCTTTCCGCGGACGACTTGGGGCTGCTGCCTATCGTGCAGGACGCGATCGCACGGGACTGCAAGCTCACCTTTCTGTACTCCCGCGCCGATGGGGAGAGCGGGGTGCGCACGGTGGACCCTTTTGGCATTGTCTGCAAACAGGCGGTCTGGTACCTGGTGGCGCGGGCTCCGGCGGGGATGCGAACCTATCGCCTTTCGCGCATGCAGAATGCGGTGGTGCTGGCGGTTACGTTTGAGAGGCCGGCGCACTTCGACCTAGCCGCGCACTGGAAGAGCTCTACCGCGCAGCTGCAGCAGAAGCGAGGGCAGTTTCGCGCGACGTTGGCGCTTGCTCCCGATGCAGCAGCTTCGGTCAGCCGGTGGAGCCGGGTTTCCCCGGCCCCAGAAGTGCGATGTAGTCCGGCGCTTCCAGAGAACTGGACGGCGCTTCACGTGCAGTTCGAAAACAGCGAGGAAGCCGGATTTGTCGCTTTGGGATTCGGCGCGCGGGCTTACGTTCTGGCTCCCGATAGCCTGCGCGATCGAGTAAGAGAGGAGATGCAGGCGGCGATGAGCCGCCCGGCACCCTCGGTTTCATGATGCGAATTGGTTGAGGTCCATGCCCAGCTTGTAGTTTTCGCCGTGGGCGAGTAGCTGGTCCCAGGTGACTTCACGTTTTTCATAGCCGGCCATACGGCCGAGCATGCAGCTCAATGCGGTCTCCACACCGGCGGCTATCTGGTTGTGGCATTGGCCGGTAGTGATGCTGTCGATGAAGGTGCGCTCCTTATCCCGATCAGCAAAGGAGAGGTTGTCGTTGAAGGCTCCATTGGCGGCAAACTTTGCCGGACGGGCCGGGGCGCTCGCATCTGCGGATGGATCCGTCCAGGTCCAGGGTTGTGCGCCGGTGATGGCCACCGCACCGGAGTAGGGAACAGTCGCTGAGCCATTCGCTCCATAGAGAGCAAGCCCGGCGTTAAAGCCGGGATCGCCAAACTGGGTGGAGGCGAAGGCGAAGTGGACGTCGTTGGGGTAAGTAAAGTCGACCTGGTAGTTATCCCAGCAGTCGCCGGCGTGGGTGAGGATGTTGCGGCCTCCGGTTGCGGTGGCTTTGAGCGGGTGGGCGTCGAGCATCCAGTTGCAGAGGTCGATGATGTGGATGTTCTGCTCCACCAGGATGTCGCCGGAGAGGGCGCGAAACCAGAGCCAGTTGCGCAGGCGGTATTCGTCGGGTGAGGCGCCGGGGTGGATTTTTTCCTCTGCAGCAGGAGCGTTGTAGTAGCCGGCGACGGAGCCGATTTTGCCCAAAGCGCTGGCTTTAATTTTTTCTGCGATGGCGGCGATGGGCGGTGCACTGCGGCACTGGAAGCCGACGTCGACGCTTTGTGTGGGCTTGACGCGTTTCGCGATTTCGAGTGCTTGCTTCGCCTGGGCAACGTCGACGCCGACGGGTTTTTCGCAGTAGACATGTTTGCCTGCGGCGACTGCAGCTTCGAGATGCTGCACGTGGAAGAACGGTGGGGTCGAGATCTGGATCAGGTCGACGGACTGGGATGCGGCCAGCTGCTCGAATGCGTGGGGGCCGTGGAAGAGCAGCTTGTCGTCAATGGGCTGGCGACCGAGGGTGGCGTTGAGCTGGTTGAAATGATCGTGGCCGAGCGCAAGTTTGTCGGGAAAGATGTCGGCCAGGGCGACTACCTGCGCGGTGGTGTTTTTGGAGAAGGATGTGGAAACGGTGGTGCCGCGATTGCCGCAGCCGAGCAGGCCGAGACGGACGGCGGAGTTGGCCTGATAGCTGAAGGCGGTCCTGGGCTTGAGCAGCAGCAGACCGCAGGCGGTCCCGGTTTGGATAAATTCGCGGCGATTCATGCGGTCACTTCCTGGATGACACGTTCGAGGTAGATTTTTTCCGCACGCCAATCTGCGATTTGCTGCGGGCCTGAAGTTTCGCGTTCGATGGTGATGGCTCCTTTGTAACCGAGACGGTGAAGTTTGGTGAAGACGGTGTGGAAGTCCACGATGCCTTTACCGATGAGGACTTCTTCGCCGAATTTGTAGGGGTCGGTAGGCCAGCGGCCGTCTTTGGCATGCACGCTCATGACGTGCGGACCGAGGATGTCGACTGCATCGACCGGGTTGGCTTTGCCGTAGAGCAGCAGGTTGGCGGTGTCGAGGCCGACGCCAAGGTTCGGCATGGCCACATCGTGGATGGCGCGCGACATGGTGGTCGGGGTTTCCTGGCCGGTCTCCATAAGGAACGATTGGCCATTGCCCTGGCAGTGTTGCGCGACGGCGCGGATGGCGGCCACGGTTTCCGGATATAGCGGATCGCCAGGGTTTTCAGGAATAAAACCGCAATGGGTTTGCACCTGGGGAATGCCCACTTGTTTGGCGAAGTCCGAAGCCTGGCGGAGGGCGTCGATGCGCGCGGCGCGGGTTTTGGGCGGTACCACGCCGATGGTGGATGGTCCCTGCATGAAGTTCCATTGCAAGGGGGGTGGGCCTACCACTTCGACGGTGGTGGCGGTGAGCTGGTACTTGTTCAGGAGATCGCGATACTGGGTTGCCAGTGCGGGCGTGAAACTGCCGAGGTATTTATCGAGGGACAGGAAGATAGTGGGAAAGCCGAGCTCGTGCACCTGGCGTAAGTGCTCCTCGGGAGCGCCGTATGGGGCGACGACCACTCCCAGAGCAAACGGTTTAAACGGGGCGGGAGAGGCAGCAGCGAGGGCCTGAGGCAAAACCGTGGCACCAACTGCGCCGGCAGCAAGACCGACAAAGTGTCTTCGATTCATCCAGATCACTATAGGGCAATCGGGGCAGTATCTCGCTGCAAAAATCCCACCGCTGGCTGCAAAGGCGTGGAATGCGCGCTAGTGAGCGATCATGCTCGGGCGTATGAGAGTCTCGATCCTAGTTCTGACCTCCTTGGTTCTGACCTCCTTTGCCCTGGGTATTTTACCCATGCCGTTGCAGGCGCAGAAATCCGCGCCGGATCTGATTGTGCAGGCCTTTCAGTCGTGGAACGAAGGACAGCCGAAAGCAGCTATCGCCATCCTCGAGCCCATGTTGCAGGCAGGGGTGAACGGTGCTGAAGAAAGGGACCTGGGGGTGGCCTGGAATGTCCTGGGTTCGGCGTACATGGATCTGGAAATGTACGACAAGGCTGAGCGGGCGTATCAGCAGTCTATCGAGAAACTGCGAGCCATTCCGGCGGCGCAGGCGCAGTATGCGTCTTCGATCGACAGTTTGGGAACGCTGGAGGAGTCTATGGGGCAAAAGGATCAAGCGAAGGCGCTGTGCGAGAAGGCGAGACATATCTATGAAGGGCTGGGCGACTCTGCGGGCATGGCCATTACATCCACCAATCTCGCCGTAATTGCGTACGGGAAGAACGACTACAAGGGTGCACGGCGCAATCTGCAGAGAGCCTCCCAGGAAGCGCAACACGCAACCCGCATGCGAGAGGACGATGTCGCAGCAATGGACACGATGAGCAGCGCATTGGCGTTGCACGACGGAAGAAACGAGGAGGCAATGTCTACGATCCAACAAGCGATCGACCTCTGGAAGCATGCTCATGGGCCCGGCTATTTCATGCTCGGTACCGGATACCTCTTGCGTGCGCAGGCGTTGGCGAAGTCTGGGGACTATCCGCGCGCAATTGCCGACGCGCGACAAGCACTCGCGATCGTTGAGGGGGTAGTCGGCAGGAATACATTCGCCTATGTGGCGGCGGAGAACATATATTCGCAGATTCTTCAGGCTTCAGGAGCAAAAGAGGAAGCGGCGCGGCTTAGAAAAGAAGCTACCGGCGCGCTGGCCGAGTTAGAGCTGCGGTTGTGCAACGGATGTACCATAAATGCAAGCGGGTTCCGGTGAACCAGATGGCGAAGAACTTAAACGCTCACGTAGTCATATTCTCGGTGGCGGCCGTGCTCGCGTTAGCGACCGCAAGCGAGTGTCATTCGATAACCCATCTTCCCTCGTTGCTGTATGGCGCCCTGCTTTGGGGTTGGTGGGCTTTGATTGCCAGTCTGCTGTGGCGGTCAGGACAGAAGATACATTGCGTCCCGAGTCTTTCCCTGAGGTCGATTTCGATTCATCTGCTGATGGGCACTGCGCTTGGTATCGTGCACCTGCTGCTCCTGGGAAGCCTGGGGTTTACGGATGCAGGATGGCGCGGGGTTGGAAACTCCCTTTCTGTATGGACAAGCCTGCTCAACATCAACCGCCTGGGCATGGAGTTGTTGCTCTACGGATTCCTGTTCGGGATTACGGGAGTGATCCAATCACAGATTCGTGCCCAACGCGAGGCGATGCAATCGCTTTCCCTGCAAAAGCAACTCTCTGCTGCGCATCTGCAAGCACTGCAGATGCAAATGGAACCGCATTTCCTCTTTAATACTTTGAACGCGATCACCACACTGGTCGAACTGGGCAGGCAGAAGGAAGCGGCGGAGATGCTCCACCATCTCAATTCCATATTGAAGAGTACGTTGGCCAGGACGACTCCGGAAAAGGTTCCCTTGTCGCAGGAGTTGGAGTTAGTGGGGAATTACCTGGCCATTGAACAGGTTCGTTTTGCAGATCGATTGCGCATTCACATGAATGTGGACCCGCGGGCGCTGGACGGCCTGGTGCCTTGCTTTCTACTTCAACCCATCGTGGAGAATGCGATCAGACACGGTATTGCGCATTGCGAGAACGAAGGTTTGGTGGAGGCATCGGCGACGCGGGTGGGGGATTTTCTGCATGTGATGGTGCGGGATAGTGGGCCAGGACAGGTGGGCAGACACAATGGGCATGGCATCGGACTTAGAAATACCCGTGAGCGGCTGGCGCATTTCTATTCCGACGATTACCGGATGAGTGCGCAGCCTCTTCATGCTGGTGGGTTTGAAGTGGCCATTACCATTCCGTACGAACGCGTTGGAGTATGAAGCTCAGAGCGCTTATTGCCGATGACGAACCGCTGGCGAGGGAGCGGCTGAGATTTCTGCTCGCCGGCCAGGATGAGGTCGAAGTGGGCGGCGAGTGCCGCAACGGGCGAGAAGTGATTGCCGCGCTGAGGGAGAGCCGGTTCGATGTTCTTTTTCTCGATATACAGATGCCGGGGAAGGACGGATTCGAGGTCATCCAACAAATCGGATCCGTGCACATGCCGGTTACGGTGTTTGTGACCGCGCACAATCGTTATGCGGTGCAGGCATTTGAGGTACACGCGCTGGACTATCTGACCAAGCCAGTCGAGCCGGAGCGGCTGCATTCGACTCTGGCGCGGGTCAGGGAACGGATTGCTTCGCAGGCTGCGTTGGTGACGCAGGAGCAGTTGAAGTCGGTCTTGAGCAGCCTTGAGAACGGGGGTGGACCGCGACGGGATTTTCCTCGGCGGCTATTGGTTCACAATGGCAGCAAAGATTCCTTTGTCAACGTGAACGAGATTGAATGGATTGAAGCGGCGGATTATTACGCCTGTCTGCACGTGGGCAGCAAACGCTTCATGTTGCGCGAGACCATCAAGCAGCTGTCCAGTACTCTCGATCCGGCTAAGTTTGTACGCATTCATCGATCGGTCATCGTCAATGTGGATCAGGTGAGCGAGATATTTCGCGAGGGGCAGAGTGAAGGCTCGGTGGTGTTGAAGACCGGTCAGCAACTGAGAATGAGCAAAGCCGGTTGGCAGAGCCTGGTGGCTGTGACGCGGCGGTAATTTTTGCAGTGCGATAAGGCCCAAGGTGGTTCGAGCTTTTGCCGCTTTATCCAACACTGAAGTTCGCCTGGTGCATCTCCGCGATCTTGGCCGGTCTCATACGTATCTACGACAGTACTTTGGGGCGAATAGGACCAGGCGAGCTTCCGGGATGCGGCAACCAATTCCCAGACGCTTCCGCTTTGCTTAAAGAGGATGGCCGGTACAGCGAGGTTGTATCCCACATCTCGCGAAAAACCAGCGAGATGCCCCGAATTTCCTGCACGTTGCCTTGGAGAAGACCGCGTGTGCGCCTTCCGTTAAGGAAAGGCGCATGGAGTTCGCGGAACGCATTAAACTTCACAGGAAATCGGGGGTGTGGGGCCCACCCGTCGATTGGTTGCGGGGACAGAGGGATCAGCGCTGGGCGCTTTCGCCTACCGCGGTGAAGGTGGCTGCTCCGGCTTGGGCCATGGCCAGGATTCTGCCGGGAAAAATGCCGAGGATGAGGGTGGCGGCCACGGTGAGGAACAGCGCGAGGGTTAGCGAACCTTTCAGGCGCGGGATCAATTGCACGGGCGCATCGTCGGTTGGCTTTCCATATAGAGACATAAGCAGACGCAGATAGTAATAGGCGGCGACGCCGCTGTTCACCAAACCAATCACCGCCAGCCATACCTCTCCCGAATGCAGGGCCGCGGCAAAGACGTAGAACTTGCCGAAGAAGCCGCCGGTGAAGGGAATGCCGATGAGCGAAAGCAGGAAGAAGGCCAGCGCTCCCCCCAATAAAGGAGAGCGGTAGGCGAGCCCGCGATAGTCAGCAACCGAGATTAGCCTGTCGTCATAACCACCGGCGTGACTCACGACAGCAAACGCGCCGATGTTCATCGCTGCGTAGGTTGCGGTGTAGAACATGGCGGCAGCGATGCCATCGCTGGAGAGTGCAGTGAAGGCGACCAGGGTGTAGCCGGCGTGTGCGATGGAAGAATAAGCCAGCATACGCTTGACGCTGTGCTGGCGGAGCGCACCCAGATTGCCGACGGTCATGGAGAGGGTGGCCATGATCCAGACAAGCAGGAGCCAATGGGCGTGTAGTTGCGGATACGCGCCGTAGGTGATGCGCAAGAGAACGGCGAATGCAGCGACCTTGGGCGCGGTGGACATCAAGGCGACCACTGGAGAAGGGGCGCCCTCGTACACGTCGGGAGTCCAAACCTGAAACGGCGCGGCCGAGACCTTGAATCCAATGCCAATCAAAATCATGGCCACGGCCAGCGTAGCGAAGCCAGGGTTTGGACTGTTCGGGAGTGCTGCGGCTACATCGGAAATGTTTGTGGTTCCCGTGGCGCCAAAAGTAAGGGCGATGCCATAGAGGAAGAAAGCGGTGGCAAAGGAGCCCAGCAAAAAGTACTTAAGGCCAGCTTCGGGGCTCTTGCCGGTGCGCTTGCGAATGGCGGCCAGGATGTAGGTGGCAATGGAAGAAATTTCCAGGCTGATGAAGACCAGCAGCAACTCCACCGCGCTGGTCATGAGGCACATGCCTGTGGCGCCGAATAACAAGAGGGCGTAGTACTCGGCCGGCCGTTCCTTGCTGCCGTCGAACACGTCGAAGGCGATTAGCAACGCAACCAGCGCCAGGCCGCAAATCAATACGTGGAAAAAGACGCTGAAGGCATCGGTCTGCACGGTGCCGTAAAAAGCCGTTCCCGAGGGCAGCCCCAATTGCCACACGCTGGCGATGAGAGCAGCGATCACGCCACCCAGCGCGAGGAAGCCTATCGGCTTACGAGTCATGCCGGGCGGCATCAGGGGCTCGATGAGCATGACGAGAACACCGGTGATGGTGAGCAGCAATTCCGGCAGTATGCGATAAGCCTGGGGCACTTGAGCGACTTGCATCACTGCTTCACCGCCATGCCCACCAGGGGCGCCGGTGATGCCAGCTTCACGGCCGCGCCGTCGATGGCGCGCATCCAGAGCGGTGAAGCGACGCCCATCAGCAACATCAGAACCGCTATCGGCCAAACGGCTATATGTTCGCGGAAGCTCATATCGTCTACGGCCAAGTCTGTAACCATGCCTGATGGGGTTCCGTAGAAGACACGCTGGATCATCCACAGCATATACGCCGCACTCAGGATAACGCCCGCCGTGGCCGCGGCAACCCAGGGAACATGCCCAGGGAAACTGCCGCTGAGGATAAGGAACTCACCCACGAATCCGTTGAGCAGCGGCAGTCCGATCAGCGAGAGCGCGGTGATGACGAACAGGGTGGCCAGGTGGGGCATACGCTTGGCCAACCCGCCGTAAGCGCCAATCTCATAGGTCCCGTAACGCTCGTACATAAAGCCGACCAGCAGGAGTAGCGCGCCGACGGAGATACCTTCATTCAGGATCTGGTAGATCGCGCCGTCGAGGCCTGAGACCGCGAAAGTAAAAATGCCGAGAATGCAGAAGCTGAGGGAACTGACGGTGGAGAACGCCGCCAGTCGCTTCATATCCTTCTGCACCAGCGCCACCAGCGCGCCGTAAAGAATGCCAATCACGGCCAAGGCGATCATCCACGGCGCCACCTGCCGCGCCTGCGTAGGGAACAGACCGAGATTGAAGCGGAGAATGGAGTAGAGACCAAGCTTGCCCGCGACGACCATCGCCATCGCAGTCGGCGCTTCGCTGAAAACATCTCCGAGCCAGCCATGCAGGGGAAAGACTGGAACCTTGACGGCAAAGGCGACGAGAAACGCTAACGAGGCCCAGAATAGGGCCTGGGGCGGGAAGGCGGAACTGGACGTGGAACTGCTTTGGGCCAGGATGGATTGCAGACGGACAAAGTCAAAGGTGCCGGTCTTGGCGTAGAGCCACACAATCGCCACCAACAACAGGGCGGAGGGGAGAAAGGTGTAGATAAAAAACTTGATCGCCGCTTCGGTTCCACGATCGCGGCCAAACATGGAGATGAGAATCGCCATGGGCACCAGCGTCAGCTCCCAGAAGGCGTAGTAGAGGAACATATCCAGAGAGACAAAGACGCCGATCATCGCGGTCTGCTGAAGGAGGAAGAAGAAGTAGAACTCCTTGGTGCGATGGTTGATGGTGTTCCAGGAAGCGAGCACGCCGAGCGGAGCCAGAAAGCCTGTGAGCACGACCAGCCACACGGAAATGCCATCTACTCCAAGGTGATAACGAATGGCTGGACTGGAGATCCACGGGAGATTTACTTCAAATTGAAACCCGGGGTGGCCGTAGAGATAGTGCGCCGGCAATTGGAGGGTCAAGCCGAAGGTAAGCAGCGCCACCGCCAGGGTGAACCATTGGATGATGCGGCCCCGCCGCGGAAGCAATGCTACGACCACGGCTCCTGCAGCCGGTACAAAGGTCGTAAGCGTCAATATCGAATCGTTCAGCACTGATGGTCGCTTTCTCTCATTGGAGGTGCATGGAAAAACCGAAATAGGTAATGAGGAGCAGGGCCGCGGCGCCGACAGCCAGCCATCCGGCATAGGAGCGGATGTTTCCCGACTGCACGCGTTGCACCAGCGCTCCTAGGCCGCGCATGCTGCCCGCCGCCAGGCTGCCGCCCCCGTTAATGACGCCGCGATCGACGGCACCCCACAGCAGGTAGCGGGAAAGGAAAAGCAGGGGGGCCACAATCAGGCCGGTATAGATCTGGTCGATCCAGTACTTGTTTACCAGTAACGAATAGACGCCAGCGGCGCGCTCCACCAGCCGATCGGCCAGGCCCGGTTTGCGCCGATAAAGCAGATCGGCGAAAAACCAGCCGATGGCTGCCATGGCCACGGAGATGACGCTGAACCAGACCTCCTGGCTATCGTTTGAGGAAGCCGGCGCCGACGCGACATGAAGAACAGGGTCGAGAAAGTGCGCAAACTGATCGCCGCCGCCGAGCGCTTTAGGGATGCCAATCCAGCCACCGGCAAGTGCAAGCACGCCAAGAATCATTATCGGCACCAACATCGACCAGGGTCCCTCGTGGGGATGTGCATCCTTGGTTCGGCTGGCGCCAAAGAATGTCAAGTACCACAGGCGGAACATATAGAAGGCGGTGAGCGAGACAGTGACGACGCCCACGACCCATAGGATGGGGCCTGCGGTCGGCGAAACAAAGGTTTGGTAGAGGATCGCGTCCTTACTGAAGAAGCCGGAGAAGGGCGGCAGCCCGGAGATGGCGAAGACCCCAGAGCTCATGGTCCAGAAGGTGATGGGCGTGACCTTGCGTAAGCCGCCCATAGCACGCATGTCCTGCTGCCCTCCCAGCGCATGAATGACGGAACCCGCGGCGAGGAAGAGCAGGGCTTTGAAAAATGCATGGGTGACGAGGTGGAAGATGGCTGCGGAGTACGCAGCCGCCCCGCAGGCCAGGAACATATAGCCCAACTGGGAGATGGTGGAATAGGCGAGGACGCGCTTGATATCCGTCTGTACCATGCCGATGGTGGCCGCGAACAATGCGGTGGTGGCGCCGATGATGGCGACAACCCCGAGGGCAAATGGAGAGCGGTCAAATAGAACGTGGGAGCGGGCGATCATGTAGACGCCTGCGGTCACCATGGTGGCGGCGTGGATCAGAGCAGAGACGGGTGTAGGGCCTTCCATCGCATCCGGCAACCAGATGTACAGCGGAATCTGTGCCGACTTGCCGGTGGCGCCGAGCAGCAGCAACAGGGCGATGGCGGTGAGAAATCCGCCCTGCACTTCAGGGTGCTGGGTGATGTCGCTGAAGACGCTGCTGAAGCTCAAGGAGCCGAAGTGGGCGATCATCAGGAACATGGCCAGGAGAAAACCGAAGTCCCCAACGCGATTGACGATGAAGGCCTTCTTGCCTGCGTCCGCGGCCGATTCTTTCAGAAAGTAAAAGCCGACCAATAAATAAGAAGCAAGACCGACACCTTCCCAGCCGACGAACATGAGCAGAAAGTTTTCCGCCAACACCAACGTCAGCATGAAAAACATGAACAGGTTGAGGTAGGCGAAGAAACGCCAGTATCCCTCTTCATGCGCCATGTAGCCGACAGAATAGATATGGATGAGAAAGCCGACACCGGTGACCACCAGCAGCATCACCAGTGTCAACGGATCGAGCAGGAAGGCAAAGTCGGCATGAAACGCCGGGGTCGCCATCCAAGGCATTGGCAACCGTTCAACGTACGGCTGCGTAAGACTGGTGAAGCGGAAAGCGATGCTCGTGACCAGCGCCAAGGGAGCCGCGGTGAACACCAGGGCAATGGTGCTTACCAGCGCCTTGGACAGGCGCCTGCCCAGCAATCCATTCAGCAGGAAGCCGATGAATGGCAACAGCGGGATCAACCATAGATGGAGCGATGGAGTGTCGTTCATAGTTTCATCAGGTTGACTTGATCCACGTTAAGGGTGCTCCTCGAGCGGAAGATGGTAATGATGATGGCCAGGCCCACGGCGGCCTCCGCGGCCGCGACGACCATCACGAAAAAGACGAAAATTTGCCCCTGGACGCGGTGCCATTGATAGGCGAAGGCGACAAAGGTCAGGTTGACCGCATTGAGCATCAACTCAATGGCCATGAAGACGGTGATGATATTGCGCTTGATGAGAAAAGCGCCTACCCCGATGGAGAAGAGGATGGCGCTGAGTACCAGGTAATAGGCGATGGGAACAACCATGTCAGTGCTCCTTGCTGGCCAGCGCGACCGCGCCCAGGATGGCGATGAGGATCAGGACCGATGTCACCTCGAAGGGCAGCAACAGATCGCGGAAGAGCACTTTGCTAAGGTCGGAGGTGGAGACCACATGGTCGCCCAGCCGGGCCTGAGCGAGGTGGGTGCGCGCGGAAAGAAAGATGAAGGCCAGGAGGCTGACGAGTACGGCTACTCCGGGAATACCCACGATGTACGCTGCCCTGCTGCCATGGGTGCGCTCTTCTTTTCCCGCATTGAGCAACATGATGACGAAAGTAAACAGAACCATGATGGCGCCAGCGTAAACGATGACCTGCGCGGCAGCCAGAAACTCCGCGCCCAGCAGGAGGTAGAGCACGGCCAACGAGCTCATGACCACGATCAGGGAGAGGGCGCTGTTGATGGGATGGCGCTGGAGCAGCAGGTTCAATGCTCCCGCTACACAGAGGCCGGCAAAAAAGATGAAGAGAACCAGATACATGCTAGAGCATTTCTCCTAATCAGGCCCGATGCTGATTGTAGAACACCTTGCATTTACAGACTTTGCCCGGTTCCATCCAGCCTCACAGGAAATCCGGTGTGTAGGGCACCCACGATTTTGCTGCACCGGGAAACTAAACCTGCAACGCTTCTTAGATCAGGCGAGCCACAGACTGGTGGCGAGAATATTCAACACGGCCAGGGGCATCAGGAACTTCCAGCTGAAGCCCATCAATTGGTCATAGCGGAGGCGGGGAAGCGTGCCCCGCACCCAGATATAGAGAAACAGGAAACAGAAAACTTTGAGCACGAACCAGAACACGGGCAAGAGAGCCTGGACGACGACGCCACCGACGGGCGGAATCCAGGACCCGAAGGGGCTGGTCCATCCGCCAAAAAAGAGCAGGGTCGCGACGCAGCTGACGGTGATCATGTTGGCGTATTCGGCCATAAAGAACATGGCGAACTTCATCGAGCTGTATTCGGTGTGGTAGCCGGCGGTGAGCTCGGTCTCAGCCTCGGGCAGATCGAATGGGGCCCGGTTGGTTTCGGCATAGGCTGCTATGAGGTAAATGAAGAAAGCGACAAATTGAAAGCCGCCGAATACGTTCCATGACAGCAGGCCATGGGCGGATTGGCTGTCCACGATGGTGCGGAGGTTCAACGATCCGGCCCGCAGTACGACGCCTACCAGAGAAAGTCCCAGGGCGAGCTCGTAGCTGACCACCTGGGCACTGGCGCGGAGCGCTCCCAGGAGGGAATATTTGTTATTGGATGACCAGCCGGCAAGGGCGATTCCGTACACCCCGACGGAGGTCACGCCGAGGATCACGAGCAGTCCGATATTTACGTTGGCGATCTCGAACATGTCGACGCCGTGCCAGGTGATGTGGGCGCCGAAGGGCACGACGGAAATCGAGATCAGGGCGCAACCGAGCGCAATCATCGGGGCCAGGATGTAAAGTGGCCGGTCGACGTTGGTGGGCAAGAGGTCTTCTTTGAGAAAGAGCTTGAGGCCATCGGCCATGGGCTGCCACATGCCGAAGGGGCCAACACGGCTGGGACCCCAGCGGTTTTGGATGCGGCCTACCAATTTACGCTCCAGCAACACAGTGTAGGCCACGGCCCCGAGAAAGATTGCCAGAACCACGGCGATCTTTAAACAACTCAGCAAGAAAAAGATCAGGAAGCTCACGGGTTTCTTTCGCTTTCTGGCCCTCAAGGGCTAAAGAGAGTGCGACAGGTCTTAAAAACGTACCCAGGGCCTAAAGGCCGGTTGGTTTTGTTTGTTTTACGTACGGGCTAAAGCCCGTACTCCCCGGACTAAAGTCCGGGGCTGGCACAGCTTAGGCGGTTCGTTGATCCAAATACGGCAAAAATGTCTTCCGGCGGCCAAATCGCAACTCCGAAATATGTAGAAACTCCGGGTACGGGCTAAAGACCGAATCCTTCACTTACGCCTACTCTTCACTAGTCTGCTGCTGTTTCGGTGGGTTTGGTGGTGTGCGATTCCATGACTGAGTGCAGCATGGGGCTGTACCGGCCCAACGTGCCGGAGGTAAAGAGGGTGTCTTCCGCGGGCAGGATCAGCGCATGGCGTTCTGGGCCGGCGTCGATTTGCACCAGCGATGATTGCACATGAACGTCGTTGCCTGCCAATAGCTCCAGGCGCGAGACCTGGTAGCCAGGCACCAGGCGCTGGATCTCGTCGAGGATGGCAAAGGGATCAAACGGGCTGAGCTTCGGTTCGAGGTTTTGTGCGGCAAGCCAGACGCTCTGACGGTCGGCTTCGCCCGATTGCGCACCGCGGGTCTGTCCCATGTCTGCTTGAACGCCGCGGCCAAAGGGCACCAGCTTTTTGGGATCGGCCCCCATGGTGTCGGCGAGCCGCACCACCAACTCGAAGTCGCTGCGAACCCCGGCACGGTCGCCCGCCTTCTTCACCAGCTGCTGGTCCCCGTAGGTGTTGGTGACGGTTCCGGATTTCTCGTAAAGATTAGAGGTGGGCAAGACTACGTCGGCCAGGAGCGCCGTTTCGGTCAGGAACATATCCTGCACGACCAGGAAAGTGCTCTTGAGCGCAGCCGGGTCAATTCCGTAGCGGGCAATAGGGTTGGCGCCCACGACATATAACGCCGCCAGATCGCCGCGCTCGGCGGCGTCGAACATCTCCACCAGGTCCATGCCTGGCGCCGTCGGCAGGGCGCTGCCGTATTCTTCGGCAAAAGGACCGCCGTGGGCCACGGGGACATAACCGGGTAGAAAGCCGGGGAGCAAACCCATGTCCGCCGCGCCGCGGGAGTTGACGTAATCGCCAAGGCAGGCGAATCGGGCCTGATGCAGCCAGGTGCCAAAGTTCACCAGTGCGTCGATATCGCGGCCGCGAAACTCTGAACCGAAGATGATCAAAAGGGAGGGCTCGGCGCGCAACGCTTCGCGGAACTTCCTGGCTTCGTCTCCGAGCTGCGTTCCGGGAAAGGCTGCGTCTTCGCCGGCCAGGAAGCGCACCGCGTTGGCATAGCCATCCTGAGGAATGATCAGGGTTTCGTGGGCCTGCCGCTCCAGTTTGATGCCGGCATGGTTGATGAGGTAAATGCGGGCATTGTGGTGGCGCAGGTTGGTGCGCAGATTCCAGGCCAACAAGGGATGCTGCTCGGTGGGATCATTGCCCAGCAACAGAATGGCGGGCGCGGTCATGGTGTCGCGTAGCGAAGCAGCGCGGTCCTTTTGTCCCGAGATGGCGCGCGCAAAAGCGGTGTAGTCGGCGGTGCGATGATGATCGATGTTGTTGGTGCCCAACACCGTGCGGGCGAATTTTTGCAGGAGGTAGTTTTCTTCGTTGGTGGTGCGGTTGGAGCCGATCACGCCGATCGAGTTGCCACCTTTGATCTCGCGGATCTCGCGCAGCTTGCGGCCGGCATGGTCCAGCGCCTGCTCCCAACTGACTTCGGCAAACTTGCCGTTGGGCTGGCGCACGAGCGGCTTGGTCAAGCGGTCAACATGGTTGGCAAAATCGAAAGCGTAACGGCCTTTGATGCATAAGAAGTCGCCGTTGATACCGCTTTTGTCCCGGTTGTCACCGCGCAGAATCTCGGAACCGTTATTGACGCTGCGCACGCCCAGGGTAGTTTTGCATCCGTCACCGCAGTGGGTGCAGACGGTGGAGACGTGGTTCATCTCCCAGGGGCGGGTTTTGTAGCGATAGGTGCCGGAGGTAAGCGCGCCGACGGGGCAGGCGTCGATGCACATGCCGCACTCTTCGCAGTCCAGGTGATCGCCTCCGTTGGGAGCGATGGTGCTGGTGACGCCGCGGTTCTGCACCCCCAGGGCCCACACGTCCATGCCTTCACCGCACATGCGCACGCAACGGTAGCAGAGAATGCAGCGCGGCCGGTCGAAGAAGACGACCGGGGACCACTGCTGCTCTTCGCGATGCTGCTTGGCCTCGATGTAAAGCGACTCATGCGCGCCGTACTTGAAAGTCATGTCCTGCAATTCGCACTCGCCGCCGGCATCGCATACCGGGCAATCGAGAGGATGGTTGCCCAACAGCAATTCAATGGTGGCTTTGCGCGCCTGGGTGATCTCGTCGCTGTCGGTGGTGACCACCATGCCTTCAGCTACCGGGGTGGTGCAGGCGGTCTGCAGCTTGGGCACTTTTTCCAGACGCACCAGGCACATGCGGCACGCCGCCTGCAGCGATAAGCCGGGGTAGTAGCAAAATTGGGGGACGGCAATGCTGGCCTCGCGGCAGGCCTCAATGAGCAGAGTGCCTGCGGGTGCGGTGAGTTTCTTGCCATCGACGGTAAAGGTTACGTCAGCCATGGATTCCTGTCTTTAAGTTCAAACGCCGGCAAATGCCGCTTCCGGCTGGTGGGCGTAGGGACACGGTTTGCCATCCAGGTGGTCTTCGAACTCCTTGCGAAACTTGTCGACAAAGGCGATGGTCGGCATAGCCGCTGCATCTCCCAGTGGGCAGAAGGTACGGCCCAGCATGTTCTGCGCCAGGTAACGGATGTTGTCGATATCCTTGGCGACGCCGCCGCCCGAGTGGAAGCGGGTCAGCGTTTTCTTGAGCCAGTCGGTACCTTCGCGGCAGGGAATACACCAGCCGCAACTTTCGTGCTGGTAAAACTTCATGGTGCGCAGGGCGAACTCGACCATGCAGACGGTGTCGTCGAGCACGACTACGCCGCCGGAGCCGAGCATGCTACCGGCCTTGCCAACCTGGTCGAAGTCCATGCCAATATCGATTTCAGAGGGCAACAGAACCGGAGTGGAGGATCCACCGGGGACGACGGCCTTGAGGGACCGGCCGTCGGGGATGCCGCCGCCGACCTCGTAGATCATCTTCTTGAGGTTGTAGCCCATGGGCAATTCATAGACACCGGGCTTGGCTACATCACCACTTAAACAGAAGAGACGGGTCCCTCCATTGCGTTCGGAGCCGATCTTGGCGTACTCCGCACCACCGATGCGGAAAATATGGGGCACGGTGGCGAGGGTCTCGGCGTTGTTAATGATGGTGGGGCCGCCGTAGAGGCCCACGACTGCGGGAAAGGGAGGGCGGATGCGAGGGATGCCGCGTTTGCCTTCGAGCGACTCCATCAAGGCAGACTCTTCGCCGACTTCATAGGCGCCCGCGCCGGTGTGGGAGACGATGTCGAAATCCACATTGCTGCCAAAGATACCCTTGCCCAAAAAGCCTTTGGCATAGGCCTCATCGATGGCTTTCTCCATGATCTTGAGCAGGTAGCGGTACTCGCCCCGGAGGTAGATAAAGCCCATTTTCGAACCGATGGCCAAGCCGGCGATGATCACACCCTCAATCACGGCGTGGGGGTCGTGCTCAAAGATGAGACGGTCTTTGCAGGTGCCAGGCTCACTCTCGTCGCCATTCACCAGAACATATTTCGGTTTCGCAGATTGCTTGGGAACAAATGACCACTTCATGCCGGTAGGGAAGCCGGCGCCGCCACGGCCGCGCAGGTTGGATGCCTTCATCTCGGCAATAATGCCCTCCGGGCCCAGGGCGATGGCCTTGCGTGTAGAACTGTACCCATCCAACTCGAGATACTTGTCGATCGAGGTCGCACCCTTGCCGAAGCGGAACGAGATCACCTTTACTTCATCCGGGTGGGAGACGAGATAAGCCATGGTTTCTCCGTGTGCGTTTTCTCCGTGTGCTAGATCGGTAATTCGTTCCGCGCCCGGTAGCCGTCAAGCACCTTGTCCATCGCATCGGGGGTTAAATTTTCATGAAAGTCGTAGTTCACCTGGACGGCGGGAGCCCAGCTGCAGGCGCCGATGCACTCCACTTCTTCCAGGGAAAAAACCTTATCGGGCGTGGTTTCCTTGTTGCCAATGCCTAAGCGCTGTTTGCAATGGGCCAACAGCTCATTGCCACCGCGCAGCATGCAACTGATATTAGTGCATACCTGTACATGATACTTGCCCGCCGGGGCGGTATGCAGCAAAGAGTAATAACTGATGACGTTGCGCACATCGAGTTCGGTAATCTCAATACGGGCAGCCACCTCACTGATGACCTGGTCGGACAGATAGCCGACCTCATCCTGGGCATACAGCAGCATGGGTATGAGTGCCGAGCGACGCAGCGGGTAGAGCGTCACCATGCGGTCGAAGCGCGCGGCCAGGGCTGAACTGAAGATGGTCTTGATCTCTGGACTCATCATTTGATTTTACGAGATACCCAGTGGTTGACGGAGCGGCACATCAGGTGGTGTGGATGTGACGTGTACCAGATGCTCTATCCATTCGATCGCGGCTGCATCGAGTGGCTTGGGGCCTGCCGGGAAATTCAGTGTGCCGTCCTCTTCGATGCGGAACTCGCCCCACTCCTCGCGTTCCGGCTGGGTGATGCGCCAGCAACCCTCCCCTGTGCCGGGGGTAAA
The DNA here is from genome assembly GCA_963717225.1 of uncultured Acidobacteriaceae bacterium. Taxonomy (GTDB): domain Bacteria; phylum Acidobacteriota; class Terriglobia; order Terriglobales; family Acidobacteriaceae; genus PALSA-350. The sequence goes on from CAVQWB010000056.1 coordinate 195,314, forward strand.
ACGCAAAGTCAAGGCGGATTCCTGATACTTAACCCGCGCATTCTCTGGATCGCTTGTGACCACATATTCTTTACCGTTCAGGCTGGCCGCATGGGCATAGACGCGCAGCATGCTGACCAGCGAGTCCCAGACTTGCCGGCGCACCTGAACCGAGTAGGCCGCTTCCTCGTCGCTCATCGGTCGATTTCTCCGAGCACGATATCGATGGAGCCAATGACGGCCACCACGTCGGCCAGGAGACGCCCGACGCACATGGTTTCCAGAGCCTGCAGGGAAGCAAACGTGGGATTGCGCATGTGCACGCGATAAGGCTTTGCGGTGCCATCGCTGACCACGAAATAGCCCATTTCCCCGCGCGGGGATTCAATTGCCTGATAGACCTGGCCGGCTGGAACGGCAAATCCCTCGGTCACAATCTTAAAGTGATAGATGAGGGATTCCATCTGGGTCTTCATCTTTTCACGGTCGGGGAGAACAACCTTGGGGGCGTCGGCCTTCAAGGGGCCGGAGGGCATTCCGTCTAGCGCCTGCTGGCAGATCTTCACCGACTCGCGCATCTCCTGAACGCGCACCGTGTAGCGGCTCCAGACATCTCCCACGTCGGAAACGGGTACCTTGAACTGGAACTTCTCGTAGCCGGAATAGGGCATATCCCGGCGCAAGTCCCAATCGACGCCGCTGGCGCGCAAGGGAGGCCCGGTCACTCCCAGGGCGACGGCATCGGCGGCGCTGAGGTGGCCGACGCCCTGCAAACGGCTTACCCAGATGGGATTGCCGTTGAGCAGGTTCTCGTATTCGTCGATCTTTTCCGGCATGATCTTGAGCAAGTTTTGCACTTGCTCGTAGAAATTGACAGGCGGCTCAAGGGCGATGCCTCCGACACGGAAATACGAGCCCATCATGCGCTGGCCGCTGACGTCCTCAAAGATCTTGAGGATTTCTTCGCGCTCACGGAAGGTGTAGAGAAACAGAGTCAGGGCGCCGATGTCCATGGCGTGGGTGCCCAGCCAGACCAGGTGAGACTGGAGGCGGGTGAGCTCGTTCAGCAGCACCCGCAGAAACTCCGCCCGTGGCGGGATTTCCAGTTGCAACAGCTTCTCGACTGCGAGGCAATAGCAGAGGTTGTTGGACATCGGACTGAGATAGTCGATGCGGTCGGTGAGGGGAACCACCTGCTGATAAAACTTGGCCTCGCAGGTTTTCTCGATGCCGGTATGCAAAAAGCCGATGTCGGGGACCAGGCGGAGCACGGTTTCGCCATCGATCTCGAGCACCAGGCGCAAGACGCCATGGGTCGAGGGATGCTGCGGACCCATGTTCAGGACCATGGTTCGGTCCTTATTGCCCTCCTCGATGCGAGGTTCGATCAGGGGGGCGATGACATAGTCTGCGGCATCCATTAGCGGTAGCCCTCCACCGGATAATCCTTACGTAATGGATGCCCTTCCCACTGATCCGGCATCATGATGCGGCGCAGGTTGGGATGTCCGCCAAAGCGCACGCCGAAGAGATCCCAAACTTCGCGCTCGTAGAAATTGGCCGAAGGCCATTCGGGAGTAATGCTGGCCACTTCTGTATCCAGGCTATCGACCATGACACAGAGGCGGAGACGCTCCTTCAGGCTGTGGGAAAGGATGTGATAGGTCACCTGGAAGCGTGGTTCGCTGGGGTACCAGTCGACGCAGGTGACGTCGACCAGGAAGTTATAGCCCTCCTTCTGCAGGGTTCGGCAGACGGGGCGAATGTCATCGCGCTCGATCCAGAGGGTCAACTCGCCGCGATCGAAGCGGGCATTGGTAATGCAGGACGGTTTGGCTGCCAGCAGGGCAAGGATGGCGTGGTTTTGGGCGTGGGCTTCGAGAACAGAATCTTTTTCGCCAGGCGCAGCCATCAGAGGTCCGCCTTATCGGAGGACCAGTCCAGAATTCCTTTTTTCGCCACGTAGAAGAGGCCGACGAGTACGAAGCCGAGGTAGACGACCATTTCCCAGAAGCCAAACATGCGGGAGCCGACCAGCTTGGGCAGGTCGCGGTAGACCACCGCCCAGGGGAGCATGAAGACCGCTTCCACGTCGAAGAGGATGAAGAGCATCGCGACCATGTAGAAGCGAACGGAGAATCGTCCGCGGGCATCACCTTCGGCGACAATGCCGCACTCATAGGACGCCAGTTTGGCAACTGTGTTCCGGTGTTGCCCGATGAACCAGGAGGCGGTGACGATTCCGGCTCCAAAGCCCACGGCAACAATGATCTGCATGAGCAGCGGGAGGTAGTTCCAAAAGTAATCGGGCGTCTGCATTTTCAAGCGCTCTGGTTCGACTGTAAGTTTTCGCCTTGCTGGAGTCAAGCCGGGCTTATGGGCTGATGACAATCGCGTGGAGGTGGGGATGGGCACGATTTTGTCTCATTTCTCGGCACAAAGTTCTCAAGCATTCGCGATTTGGGCCGATACCCCCCTTACGAGGTGGAATGTGTTTCACAATTTTTTGGAGATTTCGCAAGCAGGGTTGGTTATTGGACTTGGTTCGGCTGTCGAATCGCGGCCGTTTGTTCGCCGCCAGTTGTCTCCGGCCGAGGGTCGTGCTTTGGAGGTGCTTGGGCATGCGATCGAATATTTAGCGGATGAATATTGTGCGGACGGTGAGACGAAGGGACGTTTTGGGAGCGCGGATCCACGGATTGAAGCCATCCAGGTGCTCAAGGCACTGAACCGGGAAATCTATTATGGAGCCGCTGAGGTTCAACCGACGTTAACACGCATCAAGCAGTGGGTGATGGGTTCGCCGCCGGTCTGAACCTTCGGAGGGAGTGATACTCTCCCTCTATGTATTTCGTCCTTAATGGACAGTCGCGTGAATTTTCGCAGCTGGTGCCCGGGGCCAACCTTCAAGATTTGGTTGGCGAGCTGGGTCTCAAAGGCGACCGGGTTGCGATCGAGCATAACGGCAGCATTGTTTCTCGCGCAGAGTGGGCCGCTACGGGCCTGAGCGAAGGGGACCGTCTGGAGATTGTGCACTTTGTTGGCGGCGGTCGATAAGGATGGGCCGCTCGCGCAAAGCCGCGAGGCTTTTGCTGCTGATTGCCTGCGTTGTCTCCATGGCGCAGCGAACCTATGCGCAGGAGCCGGAGGCGGAGGAGAACGGCGCCCCGACGTTTACAGTTTCGGATTTGCCGGTGGGGCTGCCGCTGCGCCTCGTGGTTTATGGCGACATGCGCTTTACCGATCCCAGTAATCGATCGGACACGCATCCTGGAGTACGCAAATGGCTGGCGCAAAAGGTGGGAGAAGAAAGGCCGGACATCCTACTGCTTACCGGGGATATGCCTTTTCACGGCAGCGATCCTGCTGACTGGAAGATCTACAGCCAGGAAACGGCCGTATGGACGCAAGAGCGACTGCGCATTTATCCCACGATTGGCAATCACGAGGGGCTTCCGGACCCCATCCGCGGCATGAGGAATTATTTTGCGGCTTACCCACAGATTGAAAACCACGATTATTATTCGGTGCGACTGGGGAATATTTATCTCATCACGCTGGATAGCAGCACTTTCCTCAACGAAGGGTGGCCGCAGTATCGATGGCTCGAGGCACAGCTAGCGCATCTTCCCGCATCCGCGGATTTTGTTTTCTTTTTGTTTCATCAGCCGCTGGTTTCTGATCTGCAGACGGCTTTCATGCTCGGCATTCCTGATCCTTCTGTGCTTCGTCTGCGCCATGAGCTGGAGGCGAGTGCGGCCAGGTCGCGTGCTAAGTTTGTGGTCTTTAATGGGCATATTCATAACTACGAGCGGTTTGACATGAATGGGATTATGCATGTGATTACGGGGGGCGGCGGCGCTCGGCCTTATCCCATTTTTATTCGCGGGGATCAGGACTTGTATCGGGCGCGGACTTATCCGAATTTCAATTATGTGGTTATTACGGTGGAGGGTAAGCATGCGGATGCAAAGATGTACCGCGTGGTGGACCCTGACGCGGCTGTGAAGTCAGTGGAGCTGAAGGATAGTTTCACCCTGGACGCGAAGTAGGGGCAGATCCCTCCACGGCACGCCCCACGGCACGCCCCACGGCACGCCGGGGCAGGCGGGGCAGGCGGGACAGGCGGGACAGGCGGGACAGGTCGGCTTCGCTCGGATGACATATTGGGGGGGTGGGCGCTTCGATGAGATTTTGTGCGCCCATCCCACTCCCCCTCCATAAAAACGCCACCCGCTTGATTTCACCCTTCGGTTTCGCCCGCGGTTCAGTTATTCCGGTACAACAGAAGGGTTCAGCGCGGGAAATTGCCGCTGGTGCCAGTAGGGATAGGGCGCCTTTGTTTTGCTTGCGGCATCCAGCTTGGCGACTTGGGCGGTGGTTAGATTCCAATTTGCTGCGGCCAGGTTCTGGCGTAGCTGGGTTTCATTGCGGGCACCGATAATCACCGAGGAAACTGTCGGGCGCTGCAGGAGCCAGTTCAGGGCAACCTGGGGCAGCGGCTTACCGGTTTCCTTTGCTACCTCATCCAATGCGTCGACTACGTGGTAAAGATATTCGTCGTCGACTTGCGGGCCCTGAGCGGCAGTCTTGTGCAGACGACTCTCCGCCGGCAACGGATGGCCGCGGCGGATTTTGCCTGTCAGCCTCCCCCAGCCAAGCGGACTCCAGATGATCGCGCCTACGCCCTGATCGATGCCCAGCGGCATCAACTCCTGCTCGTAGTCGCGACCAATCACGGAATAGTAGACCTGATGGGCTACATAACGCGCCCAGCCATAGCGGTCGGACACGGCCAATGACTTCATCAGGTTCCAACCGGAAAAATTTGAGCAGGCGATGTAGCGGACTTTGCCGCTTCGCACCAGCGTGTTCAGAGTGTCCAGCGTCTCCTCCACCGGCGTGAGCGCGTCAAATCCGTGCAAGTGGTAGATGTCGATGTAGTCTGTGCCCAGACGCTTGAGGCTCGCCTCACAGGCATGCACCAGATGCCCGCGGCTGGAGCCGAGTTCGTTGGGGCCTTCTCCCATGGGGAAGGTGGCTTTGGTCGATATCAGAACCTTGTCGCGACGGCCGGCGATCGCCTGGCCTAAAATTTCCTCCGACATCCCTTGGGAGTACACGTCCGCTGTGTCAAACAAATTGACTCCCCCTTCCAGACAGATGTCTACCAGGCGCGTAGCCTCGGCGACATCGGTTGATCCCCACGCTTTGAAGAACTCGCTCCCACCGCCAAAGGTCGCCGCGCCGAAGCAGAGTACCGGCACCTTCAATCCTGAATGTCCAAGCCGTCTGAATTCCATAATGCAAGAATAAACGAATGGAGTATTCCCGGCGATGATGGGTACCAGGGACCAATCACTTCCACTCGAAAGGTAGAGAGACTGAATGGTGAATATGGATCGAAGGTCTTTTTTGCAGAGCGCTGCCGCTGCCGCGGTCACCGCCTCCATGCCGGCTGCAGTGCATGCCGAGGTCAGCACGAAGGAGAAGATGATTGGGATCCAGGTGGGAGCCGTTTCGTTCTTTGACGAGGGAGTGGACAAGGTGCTGGATGAATTCCAGCGGGATGCTGCGGTCAATACACTTTTCCTGGCGACCTTTACTTACGGACGGGGGATCGCCGGACGGCAGGTTCCCGGGCAGCCTCTGCCCGATCACGGCAAACAGGAGTACGACACGGGTACGTTTTACGGCGGCAATTACGCCACGATCCACCCGCAGTACTACAAGAACACCGTCTTCCAAGGCACGCGCGCGACCGACCTGGGTGACTATGACGTGCTGCAGGCTGTTCTGCCGGAGGCCAGGAAGCGGGGCATCAAGACCATCTGCTGGTTTGAAGATGTTTTCCGCAAGGACCTGCCTCACATCGAACAACTGCAAGAGAAGGAGCTGTCCGGCCAGAACGCGACCACGCTGTGTTTCAACAATCCGAATTACCGGAATTTTCTTTTGGGGATTGTTGACGATTGGTCGCACTCCTACGAAATCGATGGGGTGATGTGGGGATCGGAGCGGCAGGGTCCATTTGCGAATGCGTTGGGCGCGAGCGCCGGGGGCAGGAATACAAATCCTCATAACGTGACTTGCTTTTGCCAGTTCTGCGAGGCGAAGGCGAGAGAACGCGGCATCCATCCTGAGCGCGCGCGGCAGGGATTTATGGAGCTGGCAAAATTCGTGGATGCGGGCCGTAAGGGGCAGAGGCCGGTGGATGGATATTACGTCGAAGTCTGGCGGCTCATGCTGCGCTATCCGGAGCTGCTGGCCTGGGAGATGCTTTGGACCGACAGCCTGCGCGAGACTTACGCCGCTATCTACAAGCAGGTGAAGGAGGCCAAACCCTCGCTGGGGGTTGGATGGCATATCTGGCACACCAACTCTTTCAACCCGATCTATCGCGCGGAGCAGGATCTAGCGGCGATTGCTCCGGTATCCGACTTCCTGAAAATTGTGATTTATCACAATTGCGGTGGCGAACGGATGGCGGAGTACATTGAGAGTGTTCACCAGACACTTTATGGTGATGTGCCGCAGCAGGAGTTGCTGGACTTTCACTACCGGGTGCTGGATTACAAAGAAAAGAGCCTGGCTGAGATCCCGTTTACAGGACTATCGGCCGACTATGTTTACCGCGAGACAAAAAGGGCACGCGCCGGTCTCGCGGGCACCAGGACCCAGCTGTGGCCGGGCATTGACATCGACATTCCAACGGCTGCCAATCACAGCAAGTGCACACCGGAAGGGACCAGGGATGCAGTGCTGGCGGCGTTCCACGGCGGCGCGGACGGCGTGATTCTGTCTCGCAAGTACTCGGAGATGAAGCTCGCGAATCTAAAGGGCGCGCGCCTGGCGCTTCAGCAGCTGGGCTTGACCTAGATGGGGACGGGTCTACTCAGCACGTAACGCTGTCATGGGTTCGACGCGCGCCGCCTTATATCCCGGAGCGAACGCTGCGGCAATCGCAGTGATGAGCAGCAGTGCGGATGCGATGATCAGGCTTACTGGATCGATGGGACGGACTCCTACCAGCATGCTTGTCACCAGGCGTGCGGCGGCTAAGCTTAGCACCAGCCCACAGACGATTCCGCAGCAGGCCAACTTAGCGGCATGCTGAAGAATCGTGCCCAGGATGGTGGCTTTTTCTGCGCCAAACGCCATGCGTATCCCAATCTCGAAAGTGCGTTGGGCCACGGAATAAGCCAGGGTTCCGTAAACACCCAGCATGGCCAGGAGCAACCCGACTGCGGCGAAGGAGGAGATTAAGGCAGCGCGGAAGCGCTCCGCCGTCATCGACTTGTTGACCATGGCATCCATGGTGGTAAAGCGTAACGCCATTTGCGGGTTGGTTTGCATGATCTTCTCGCGCACTGTGTTCATCAGGGTTAGCGGAGGCACTGCAGTCCGTAATGCGATGTTGATCTGGTTCAGGATGGCCATTAACGGATGCTGCGTGATGGGCATGTATAGCGTGGGTCCGGGCCTCTCCGCAGGCGAGTCCTGACGCACGTCGCCGGCCACGCCGATGACCGTCATCCATTTGTCTGAATCGAGCCCGCATTGAATCTGTTGGCCGAGAGGATCTGAGTTAGGGAAGCTTTGCCTGGCCATAGATTCACTGATGACGGCGACGAACTGGCTGCTGGACAAGTCACCCGAATTGAAGTCGCGGCCGCGTTTCAGGGGAATGCCGAGGGTTTGAAAGTAGCCGGGACTGGCCAGGCTGAAATTGGCCCATGGTGCATGATCCTGGTCCTGGTTCGCCGGTCGCTTCTCGCCCTTCACGGTGTAGTTACCGTTCGAGCCATAACTGCCCATGGGTAGACCCATGATTCCGGCTACGTGCTCCACGCCCGGCAACGCAGCCAGCTGGGGAAATAAATCGTTGTACTGCTGCACCTGGCGCCCAGCATCTTGGCCGGAGTGCACCGGCGGATCGGTTTGGACGACGAGGAGCTGTCGTGTTTGGTAACCCATGTCGCGGGTGAGCAGGTTCGCCATGGTGTGCAGCAAAAGGCCCGCACCTACGGCCAGAATAAAGGTCGCCGCTACTTCTGTGATTACCAGTCCATCGCGAAGGAACGAGGCGCGGCGAGGCGAAATGCCGCGCGAGCTGTCCTGCTTCAAGGCATCGGCAGGGTCGACCTTCGCTGCCCTACGCGCTGGGAGCAGGGAAGAGATGAGCGTGGTGGTCAGGGAAAGTCCAAGGGTAAATGCGAGCACCCACCCGTTGAGGTGAATCTCAGTGGCGCGCGGCAGTTCCTCGGGTGCGATGGCGAGCAGAGCATGCAGGGCCGGGATGGCAAGCAGAACTCCGCAGACTCCGCCTAGGAGCGAAATCACCAGGCTCTCGAGGATGACCGGCTGCATCACTTGCCAACGCGATGAACCAAGCGCCTTTCTAATCGCGAGCTCCCGCTGCCGCTCCAGGGAGCGCACCAGTTGCAGATGAGTGACGTTGACGCAAGCGATGAGCAGGATGAGGGCGACGGTAGCCCACAGGAGCAGGAGGGTGGGGCGTGCGTCTCCCGTGAGCGCTTGCTGCAGCGGCTGCAAAAGGATTTGCTTGTTCCTGTTGGCATCGGGATAGGCGGCTTCAAGCCGGCGCGAGATCCCCTCCAATTCTGTCTGTGCGGCACGGAAGGTGACCCCGGGGCGCAGGCGTGCGACTGCTTTGTAGTTGAACGCAGTTCTTTGCTCCCCCTCAGGCTTCAGTGGATAGGCCTCCCAGACTTCCGTCCTGGCGGGGAAGTCGAAGGTTGCCGGCAGCACGCCTGCGATCTGGAGCGGCTCATTCTCGACGTGCAGGGTTTGCCCCAACGCAGCCTGCGGGCTACCGAAATTGTCCCGGGCAAAGCGCTCGCCTACCAGGGCTTCGCGTGTCGCACCGGCTGGGGAAAAGACGCGGCCGGCGATGGGGTGCAGGCGGAAGACTCGGGTGAAACCGGCATCGACGGCAGTCAATTGCGTGAACACTGCGTGGTCGCGCAACTGGATGCCTTGGCTGCCACCCGAGTAGAGGCTGAGTGCGGCGAGGCTCTGCGCCTGATCGCGTATATCGATGGCGTCCGGACCGGTGACGCGGGGGATGGTGTGTCCGCTAGTGGTCCAGCGGGTATCGAGAACGGCAATTCTGTCCGCGTCCTGATAGGGCAACGGCGCGAGCAGAATGGATTGGATGACGGTAAAGATGGCGGTGTTGGCACCGATTCCCAGCGCTAGCGTCAGGATCGCCGTTCCCGCGAATGCGTGGTGTTTCCACAGTTGTCTCAGCGCAAAGCGGAGGTCAGAGATGAACGCAGAGGCAGCATTTTCCCATCCGTACGAACGCACCTGATCCTGGACGGTGGTCATGTTACCGGACTCAAGACGTGCGACCCGTTTGGCATCTTCCGGGGAGAGTCCGCGTGATCTCAAATCAGCGGCAGCTTCTTCGAAGTATTGTTTTACTTCATCGACGATATCCTGGTTGTGGGCTGATCGATGGGTTAGCGTCCGCAGGCCGTATGTTATTTGGCGCCATAGAGACATGCGGGATCCTCCGTTCCTGGGAGCACGGTACGCTCTCTCCAGTTGACTGTCAAGATGTGATGGTCAGTATGAGGATGTCGCCGGATTCTGCGCAGGTGAAGACGTAGCTCAGGGGCTAAAGATGAACTGACCCTGCGGCCGGAGCAAAGAACGAGGCCCTCTTCCCTGGACGGGTGCCCCATGTTCGCCCCAGCGTACATGGGCCGAAAAAGGCGGGCGCAGCCCCTCCAACGCTACTGCTACGCGAGCAAAGGCCTACGACCAAGAGCAAGGACCCTTGGTGTATTGAGAGGAGAAGGCACGAAACGGAATTTAAAGCACGTTAAGGACCGTGCGGGCGAGCCTGGCCGAGCCACCCGCCAAGGTAACCCAACTAAAACTGCGTGTCAGATGCAATCAACGTCACCGGCACACTCGGGTCACTACACCAACCATCACAAATCGTGCGTTAACGTTCCTAGGATCGAACGGCTGTTCCCAATTGGACGAAGCCGACTACTCGGCATGTGCCAGCTTCCGTCTGGACCGGTAGTCCGCCGTCGTCCAAAGCCCGCATACAACCCCTCGCCTTGGCTCAGAACTAACCAACTGCACGCGCCTTACGCCCTTACGCGAAGCGCAGCGTAACAGATAGATTGAGTCGACGACGCCTGAATCACGGTCGCAACGCAGTCTACAAGGTACTACTGTGATGGACTCTGGTCATGAGCGCAGAGACAGGAACGACAACGCGTCGTCGTTGGTCCAGTGCTGCTCTTACAAGCAGGGGTGGCTATTCCATGCGGAGAGTCTCTGCGGGCTGGATGCGGGTTATGCGCAGCGTAGGGAGGAAGCTGGCGGTGAGCGCGATGACGCCAAGGACGACGGGAACGATAAGGAGCGTGAGGGGGTCGTGATCGCGGATTCCATAGAGCTGGCTGCGGAGAACGCGTGCGGCGACAAGCGAGAAGGCGAACCCGGCCGCGAGGCCGCACGCGGTGGCGACGATGCCTGAGGCGCCAATTCTAAGCATGGCTTCACCGATGGAGGAGCCGAGTGCCATGCGAATACCGATTTCGCGGGTGCGCTGGAGAACGAGGCTGGAGACGAGGCCATAGATTCCGATAGCTGACAACAGCAGCGCGAGGGCGGCGAGAGCGGCGAGGAGGGCGACTTCGATTCGTTGGAAGACGAGGATTTCGGCGAGGATGTCAGACATGGCGTAGAAGCCGGCGAATGGCAGGCTCGGATCGGCTTGGGCGAGCGCACGCTGCATGGCGGAGGTAAGCGACTGAATGGGGCCGCGTGTACGGACAATCCAACTGGGCTGGAACCAGAGATTGCCCATCGCGATGAGCTGCGGATCGGCTTGGATAGCGGGGATGTAGTACACGGGCTCTGTGCTGATGGGCGCGTCAGGATATTCACCAGGACGCTTGGCGACGTTGCCGACGACCCCGACAATAGTGATCAGGTCCTTGCCGCTGAGGATGTGGCGTCCAACTGGCTTCGGATCATGGAAGAACCTTCGCCCGAAGTCGGTGTTGACGACGGCGACGTGCTCGGTGGTGAACGAGTCGCTGTCGGAGAGCGCGCGTCCGGCAAGGATGGGAATGCGGAGGGTACTGAAGTATCCAGGTGTGACCCAGGCGAGCGAGGAGCCGACCTGCTTGCCGCTAAATGGTCCATCAACAATGCCAAGACCGTTATTGAGCCCGCGCTCGTAAGGAACGCTGAGGCCGACGGCGGCATCTTCCACGCCGGGAATTCGTCGCATAGCTTCGAGGCTGCGATCGATGAGCGACCGGAGGGCGCCAGGGTTGTGGTAGCGAGCGTCGTCGAGGGACAGCTTGGCAGTCATGACGTTATGCCCGTCGAAGCCCGGGGGCAGGCTTTCGAGATGGATGAGGGTGCGGATGAGCAGAACAGCAGAGAACAGCAATACCACGGTGAGGGCAACCTCCCCGGCGATAAGGACTTGACGGATACGGCTGGCCCCGCCCGAGACCGCATGGCTGCCGGAGACAAACGATGAGCGGAGATCGACGCGGCGGGTGTGGAAAGCGGGTAGTGCTCCGAAGAGCAAGCTAGTAAGCAAGGATGCGCCGAAGGTGAAGGCGAGCACGCGCGTATCGATGGAAAGACCGCCGATGGGAAGGAACTCATCGGGGACAAAGCCATGGATTGAGGCGAGAATGCCGACGGCAAAGGCGAGTCCGGCGGTCCCTCCGAGAAGAGCGAGAAACAGGCTCTCGACCCATAGCTGACGGAGGATGGCGGTGCGGCTGGCCCCCAGCGCTTGGCGGGTGGCGATCTCTTGCGTACGGCGCGCAATTCGCACAAGGGTGAGACCGGCTAGATTGGCACAGGCGATGAATAGAATGAAACCAACCGCGAGCATGAGAGCGAGAACGGGTGTCCGCATCTGGCCGCCGAGGTATCGGGAGAGTGGCTGGGCATAGAACCAAGCCCGGCCGCGAGGCGAGTGGGAGATATGATCAAAGCTGGGTAGTCGAAGTCGTGCGAGCTCCACGCCGGCCGCTTGCCACGTCGCTCCGGTGCGGAGACGCAGGAGAATACTGCAATTGTCGCCTCCGCACTCTCCATTGCGGTCGCTGGGAGCAAGCGGGGTGAACAGTTCACCGTTGCCTGGCGTCTGGATGCTTCTGGGTAGAACACCCACGACAGTGTAGGGTGCGCCTTTCAGAGTGATCTGCTTTCCGAGAACTTTGGGATCACCGTGAAAGGCAGACTGCCAGAGGACGTAACCGAGCACCACGGCCTTGGGTCCGCCCGGGCGGTCTTCATCGGCGGTGAAGCCGCGACCAAGAAGGGGATGAATCCCGAGGACATCGAAGTATCCGGTTGAGACGCGAGTGGCGTGGACGTAACGGATGACGGCTCCGGACTCTGAACCAGCTTGAAGATTGACGCCCGTGGTTCCTCCCTGAGCAGCAGCTTGCGCGGAAGAGAGGTTGCGGCTGAAGAGGTTCCAGGTTTCGAAGGTGTGGCTGTCGTTATCCTCGAATCCGAACTGGCCGGTGCGGGAGGAAACGCCCTCCGTGTGGACGATGAGGCTGGCGATACGATCGGCATCGGGATACGGGAGGGGTCGAAGCATAAATCCGTTGACCATGCTGAAGACGGTCGTATTGACGCCGATGCCGAGAGCCAGCGTGAGGATGACCGAGAGAGAGAAGCCGGGATTCCGACAGATTTGTCGGATGGCGAAGCGGAGGTCCTGACCCAGCCGCTCCAACCACGTCCAGCCGCTCAGGTCCCGGGTCACATCCTTTACCAGCGCCACATTGCCAAATTCCTGCCGGGCTAACCGGTGGGCGGTTTCAGGATCCGCACCACTCGCTTGCTTATCTGCAGCAGCCATCGCCAGATGGGATTCGATCTCGGCCTCGAGATCAGACTTGGCGGATTCATGCCGGAATAGACGGGTCCAGAGATTCATTACCGTTCTCCACAATCCTTAAGTCTCTTGCGTAGGACGCAGAATGCCGCCAATGACAGCGACCAACGTTTCCCATTTCGAACGATCACGCGCAAGCTGGCGTTTGCCTTCCGCGGTGATTCGATAGAATTTTGCGCGCTGGTTCTGCTCGGTGAGGCGCCACTCGCTTTTGATCCAGGCTTGGCGCTCGATGCGGTGAAGAGCCGGATAGAGCGATCCGGTCTCCACCTGGAGGACGTCGCCCGACTGGCAGCGGATGGCCTGCCCAATTGCGTAGCCATGCTGTGGCCCCCATTGGAGCGTCTGGAGAACGAGCATATCGAGCGTGCCCTGCAGTAGCTCGATGCGATTGCGATAGTCTTTGCGGCGCGGGCGTCATGCTGTAGGCAATCTACACCCTAAGGGTAGTAGGTTGTCTACAGTAAAAACTAGCTTGCTTCGGCTCTTTGGCTCATGCGGAAGGTCCATCAAGAATCCCGCCAATCCCGCCACAACTGGGGTTCGTTGGTGGCACTCCTAGTTCCACCAACGTTTCGCGATGAGAGGCCAGCATACGCTTCAATTGCGATCGGATGAAGGGTCACTCCGAGTAGTTCAAGTGGACGTACCGGCTTCTCGTACAGTGGGGCACCCGTCCAGAACCAAAGACCGTGGGTGGGAGATTAAATGCGCACAGCTTCCGCTCTAACCTGGACAAGTCTGACTCTCAACAGTCCCTGCGGGACTAAGTTGGGAGTGGGATTTTTTCGCGGAAGCTTTAGCCAGTACAGATAGGTTCGTAACCTCGGCATTCACCGCAGCGTGCGAAGCCGTGCCCTTGGTTGGTTAGGCTTGTTGTTGTTTTCTTTCGAGCAAGCTGCGGTCCCATTGGGCCAGGGTGGCTCCTGCTTCGTAGGAGCTTTGGAGGAAGGCCAGGAGTCCGTCATCCGGCGAGGGCTCGTTGAGGAGATCTTCGTACAGGTAGACGAATTCACCCAGGGCTTTGTTGTAGACGGCCTTTGCGGGCTGGATCGATGCGTTTTCCAGGCCCTTCGGCGGTGGAGCAGCATAGCAATAGAAGGCTGCTTCGCCGAAGCCGCCGTTGCCGGGCCAAAAGCCTGCACTGATCACTTCATGAGAATAGGCTTCGCGGGTGATGGCGTCGGCACCCTCGCGGGGCGGGGCTGGCCTGCCGGAAAAGCGCGTAACCGCCAGATCGAAGCTTCCCCAAAAGAAATGTACCGGGCTGACTTTGCCCAGGAAGCGGGAGGAAAACTGCTGGAAGACGTGGTCCGTGTGCATCAAGACTCGCCAGAATCGATGGGCCGCTTGCGGGTCGTAGGACGCGTGCTCCAAGTCCTCAAAGAAGGGGATCGGATGCGGGAGTTCCACCGGCATGGGATGGATGTCCACGCTGAGGCCGAGCGCGGCAAGACTTCGCTGATACTCACGGTAGAATTCGGCAACCGATTGGGCGCGGAGCGGAGTCGACAAGGTCGCGCCGGTGCTCATCGCGAACTTTAATTCATGACTGACAAAGTCGAAGGTGATTTCCAGAAACTCTGAACCGTAGGGCATGGCCGAGGTATTCAGGCCACGGGCGCTTACATAGAGGGGGACATTCCACCAGTGTGCCTGCAGAGGGCTGAGGGCGAGCCGCGTCTTGCCCACGATCTGGGTCCACATGTGAAGGGTGTCGGCGGTGGCTTGCCAATCCGCCCACTTGAGTGAGGGCCAACTGCTGGTGGTCACGAGTGATTCACTGGCAGAAGACAAGCAGGCAGAAGAGAAAGACCCAGAAGATGCCCATGGTGTGCCAGTACCAGGCGGTACAATCGACGACCACCTGTCGCAGCTCGATGCGGCGCAAGAAGATAAGCGCCAGCATCGCGCCCGCCAGCCCGGCCACGCCAATCATCAAATGGAGACCGTGGGTGCCGGTGATGAGGTAGAAAAAGTGGCTGCTCGGATTGGAGGCGAAGAAGACGCGCTGGGCCACCAGTTGTTTCCAGGCGACCCATTGGCCACCGAGAAACAGACCACCGAGTACGGCCGTTGCCGCTAGCCAGGGGGCGGCGCGGCGGATGGTTGGCCGGCCCAATCCCAACCACTCCTCCATAACATCGATTTCCCGGAAAAAGTGCCTGCGGCCAATCTCCATGGTGAAGCTGCTGAGGAGGATCACGGCTGTGTTGATCCAGAGAATAGGAGGTATCGCGACCGGACGCCAATCGATCACCCAGATATTGTTGGCAGTGAAATGGCCACTCGTTTGGCGGGCGAAAAAGGCGCTTACCAGGGCAATGAAGAACATCAGATCGCTGGCCAAGGCGAAAAACAAGAACATTCGGTAACGACTCAGCAGATCGCGGGGTCCGCGCCGGCCGGGGGGCCGATTATCCCAATTTTCGCCGTCACCGCCGCCACCCGTTGGCCTGCGGGCTACCGGCGGCTTGCCGCCAAATCCAGGATCCTTGCGCTCGGTCTCAACAGGGGTGCGGGTGAAGGTAGCGGGCATGGAAGAACTCCGACATTCGAAGATTACTCCAGTTTGGCCTCCGGCTCACACTGCATTTTGAAATCTACTTCGTCGCCGTGTACTCCGTATACGAAATTGGATGCAGGTGGTAACGTCTACGGCCTCACTCCGCGGAAAACGCTGAGTCGTAGGGGCTGAAGAGTCTGCGTGAGAGCTCAGCTTTCTGAAGGGTGCGGCTTTAGGCCGTACGTTAGCGGTCGAGATGAGTCGGCTTCAGCCGCTGAAGGCGGCTTAAGCGAGCACAAGAGATGCCCTCAGGGGCTAAAGAGGGTTCCCCAGTGCGGCTGTTCTATTCAGCGGTTTGACCGTTGCGTTGCTCGCGGACCATGTCAACGAAGAGCTGATGTACGCGGCGATCGTTTGAGAGCTCGGGATGGAAAGTGGCGGCCAGCAAGCGACCTTGCCGCACCAGCACCGGAAAGCCGTCTCGTTGCGCCATTACTTCGACACCCGGGCCCACGGTGGCTATGCGCGGGGCGCGGATGTAAACCATCTCTAACGGTCCGCCCGGCAACGCTGTTTCCCCGGTTTGGATGGCGCTGTCGATCTGCCTTCCATAGGCGTTGCGCTCCACGCTGATATCCATGACTGCCAGGCTCGGTTGTGGGGGGTGGGAGACGTTGCGGGCCAACAGAATGCAGCCGGCGCAGGTACCAAAGGTTGGCTTCCCGGCAATAAAGTGCTGCAGAGACTCGAGAAAGCCGTCCCGTTCGAGGAATTTCAGGAAGGTGGTGGATTCGCCGCCAGGCAGGATGAGGCCGTCGAGGCCGGCCAGCTGCGCTGGTTTTCTCACCTCGACGGCTTCTGCGCCCGTCTCTTCCAGGGCTTGGGCGTGAGCGGCAAAATCTCCCTGGATGGCGAGCACGCCGATGCGGGGACGATCCGAATTGGGGTCAGGCGCGTGCTCCGCGCCCGGCTTGTCCATCAGGGGCTACCAGCCGCGGGTCTGCAGCAGCTCACCCTCTTCGAGTCCAGCCACAGCCAGCCCGTGCATTGCACCGGTCATTTGCTCGCTGACATCGGCCAGAACCTTAGGGTCGTTGTAATGAGCGGTCGCGATCACGATTGCTTTGGCGCGCGATTCCGCTTCTTCGCGTTCCTCAGGATTGCGTGCCTTTCCTGTTTTCTCGTCCAGCTCGACATCGAGCGGGGTCGCGCCTTCTTTCATGAAAATGCCGGAGCCGACAAAAACGGCCTCCGCACCCAATTGCATCATGAGCGCCGCGTCGGCCGGGGTGGCAATGCCACCGGCGGAGAAGTTGGGCACCGGCAGTTTGCCGGTCTTGGCTACCATGCGCACCAGTTCATAGGGGGCGCGATGCTCCTTGGCTGCGGCGTAGAGTTCCTCGTCGCGCAGCACGGTCAGGGCCCGCATCTCTTTCACGATCTGGCGCATGTGTTTCACCGCATGCACCACGTCGCCGGTGCCGGCTTCGCCCTTGGTGCGAATCATAGCCGCGCCTTCGGCAATGCGGCGCAGGGCCTCGCCCAGATCGCGCGCGCCGCAAACAAAGGGGGTAGTGAAGGAGTGCTTGTCAATGTGGTGCAGCTCGTCGGCGGGGGTGAGCACTTCGCTCTCGTCGATAAAGTCGACCCCGAGGTATTGCAGGATCTGGGCTTCCGCAAAATGCCCGATACGCGCCTTGGCCATTACGGGAATAGAAACCGCGCCAATGATTTTCTTGATGAGGCTCGGCTTGGCCATGCGGGCCACCCCGCCCTGGGCACGGATCATGGCCGGCACCCGTTCCAGCGCCATGACAGCGGTGGCGCCGGCGCGCTCAGCAATGATGGCCTGCTCGGTGCTCATCACGTCCATGATGACGCCGCCTTTGAGCATCTCGGCCAGACCCAGCTTGAGCCGCAATCCGGTGGGATAATTGCCGTTCGTTTCCGCCATCTTTCCGCCTCCAGCGCCTTTCGCGAACAGGCTGGGGTTCCAGCCCGGTTCACGAACCACGTTCGCTTACAAGTTTAGCAGTTATTGAGGGCACGAATCCCGCGCCGATATTGATTCCGGCGTTGGTTGTGCTAGCCGAGGCCGGTGGTCACTGCGGTATACTCTGTCTGACCATGGCGACTCACAAAACGTTTTATCTTGAGACTTTCGGTTGCCAGATGAACGTGCATGACTCGGAGAAGGTCATTGGCACGCTTTGCCATGAAGGGTATGCCCAGGTCGATACGGAAGCTGCTGCCGACCTGATCCTCTACAACACCTGCTCCATCCGCGACAAAGCCGAACAGAAGGTCTTCAATCGCCTGAACGACTATAAGAAGCTGTACGCTTCGGGCAAACGCTTCGTGGTGTTGGGTTGCGTGGCGCAGCAGGAAGGGGAGCGGATCTTCGAGCGCGCTCCCTACGTATCGCTGGTTTCCGGCTCGGCCTCGTACCGCAAGTTGCCGGAGATGCTGGTTCGCCTGGAAGCAGGGGAGTCGCGCATTACCGGGCTCGATGACCGCCAGACTGAAGAGACCTTTGAAACCGAATTTACGGCCCGCACCAATCGCCATCGCGGGTACATCACCATCATCGAAGGCTGCGACAAGTTCTGTGCGTATTGCGTGGTTCCTTATACACGAGGCAAGGAGCGCAGCCGTACTTCGACTTCGGTGCTGGCCGAGGCACACAAGATGGCAGAGGCTGGTTACACCGAGATTCAGCTACTGGGGCAAAACGTCAATTCCTACCGCGACCGCGAGGGCAAGTACACTTTTGCCGAACTACTGGCCGCGGTCGGCCAGGTACCGGGGATTCGCCGGGTGCGGTTCACGACTTCTCACCCGCGTGACTTTACTCCGGACATCGTCGCTGCCATTGATGCTGTGCCGACGCTATGCGACCACGTGCATCTGCCGGTGCAAAGCGGATCGACGCGGGTGCTTTCCGCGATGCAGCGGGAGTACAGCCGCCAGGAATACCTGGAGCGGATCGGATGGATCAAGTCGGCGCAACGCCCCATCAGTATCACCACGGACATGATCACTGGCTTCCCGGGAGAGACGGAAGAGGATTTCGAGCAGACGTTGAGCCTGCTTTCCGAAGTCGGGTTCGACGCCGTCTTTGCTTTCAAGTTCTCGCCCCGACCTAACACTCCTGCCATCTCGCTCGCGGACAGCATCCCAGAAGAGGAGAAGAGCCGCCGCCTGCAAGTGCTGCTCGACAGCCAGCGCGAAATCCAAAGATCTCGCTATGCCAACCATATAGGGCAGGTAATGGAAGCAGCGGTTGAAGGATACAACAGCCAGCGTGGCCAGGTGATCGGCCGCAGCTCGCAGAACAAAACGGTCAATTTCACGACTCCGCACCCAATCCGCCCCGCTCCCGGTAGCTATGTTCCGGTGCGGATCACCCATAGCCACCCCAACAGCCTTGTCGGCGAGGCCGTCTTTTAGCGACGCCGGTGTGAGGAGCTGACCTTGGACGTCGAAATGAAGATCCGCGGTCTAGTCATGGATCCGGCCAGTAATATGCCGATCGTGATCCTTAAAGATGTCAAAAGCGACACGGTTCTGCCCATTTGGGTTGGCATGTACGAGGCAAACGCCATTGCGCTCGAGATTGAGAAGTCGGCCACCCCGCGTCCGATGACCCACGACCTGCTAAAAAACCTCGTCCGCGGCTTGAACGCTTCGGTGCAAAAGGTTGTCGTTACAGAACTTAAAAATGATACTTTTTATGCCGTAATCTGGATGGAGCAGGAGGGGGAAGTGGTGAGTCTGGACGCCCGGCCTTCCGACGCCCTGGCTTTAGCCCTTCGCTCGGATTGCCCGATTTACGTGAGCGAAGAGGTGATCCGGATAGCCAAGCTCGCCCCCAGCATGGCTGAGACCACGCCAGAGGAACTTCGACGCTGGCTGGAAGGCCTGAACGAACTGCAATGTGAAAGCGGGACAGGCCTGATGAACCTGTCACTCGAGGCCGCGGGAGACCGCTATTCCGGCGCAGAGGATCTCATCGATGTTGCCAGGCACGGACACTTCACGCATTCTGAGCCCCATTGGGAGCAGATCCCGCTCAATTAGATTGCCGAAGCGGCAACCTTGAACCGAGCCGGAGTAAGGAGGATTCGATGCAGGATACGATAGACGAAATCGTCGACGGTTTTCTCGCCGGAGGAGCTGCGAAAACTCGAGCAACCGAACTTTATCAGGACAACTTCGATCTGGATGAGATCCAGGAATATCCCTTCTGGAAAGACATGAGAGGATGCGCATGGGTACAACATGGGGCCAAATCAATGAGGATAAAGAGCTTCATGTTCGAGCATATCTGCCCGTATCCACCAGTCCATATTTGTAACCTTAAGCTTATTTACTACCCTAAATTCGCCCAACGCCCCCTTAAGCATTTCACCAGATGATTGCGGTTACGTCGCCGTTTGGTTCCACGGCCCGATGCTCCGTCGATGGCGCGAGGGCTCAACCTGGATAGCTGGGCAACAGCTAACGTTCACAGATCCACAATCTGCGCGACCGTTTAGATACTCGGTAGATCGGATCCTTGGCTATCTTCGGAGCACCCAAGGCGGGGGCTCCCGCCCAAGAATCGACGACCAATAGAAAACAGAACATTGGAGGAAAAGTAAGATCATGGAAAGATTACTCACACCCACCGAGGTTGCCTATGCCTTACAGGTGAACTCGATACGCTTCGCGTTTGGAGGCACAGGGGTACGGGGCCTTTGTGCTGTCGAATTGGCAGACTGTGTCGATATCGCGAGTCCGCCGTTGAGGCGTTCATCGCCAAAAGCGGCAAACATGAATTCCAGATTCAGCAACGGTCGAAATCTCCCCGCACCAAGCAAACCTGCCCTTCGAATCGGGCCGATCGTCGACAGGTGAAGACGATAATGCGAACTGGAGGATCAACAGAGTGCGGAATCCTCCGGTGCGTTTCAACTTCACCTCCTTCCAGATCGTCCTCTCCCCCCTCCAAATCTGGCGACTGCCTTGTACCCTGGACCGACTAAACAAGCCGGTACCGATTCCTTGCTTTAATCCAACGTGTACCGGCACGATTGTCCGCTACCCAATGGGTAACCAATCACGAACCGAATAAGGGACCCATCCCCACCCGTACATGGTTCAATATCGAAACCAATATCCGATTCGGATAGAATTGACGGAGGAAAATTCTGTCCATTCAGATGGCCGACACGACGGCCTAAGGGGCGTCTGCGCATGACGGGGGCCGACAGTCAACCGAAACGCTCTCTGAGGTCATCCCTCAATTCACCCAGTAGGGAAGCGTGGAACTGATCCACATTCCGTACCCCCCTACCCAATGGGTAACCAATCAGGGGACCCAGTAAGGGGACCCATCCCACCCTTACTGGGTTCGGAAGCCGATACGTATTCGGATAGAATCGACATTCAGATGGGTCGACACAACGGGCCTAAGGGGCGTCTACGCATGGGCCGACAATCAACCGAAAACGCTCTCTGAGGTCATCGCTCAACTCACCATTAGGGACGCTCGGAGCTTGTCACATTCCGCACGCCCCTACCCAATGGGTAACCCATGACGGACCCAGTAAGGGACCCTCCCACCCTTACTGGGTTAAATATCGAAAGTCGCCTAAGGGGCGTCTACGCATGACTGCCAACAATTCACCGAAAACGCTCTCTGAGGTCATCGCCCAACTCACCAGCAGGGACGCTCGGAGCTTGTCACATTCCGCACGCAGGCGCCGAGCATTCATGATCGATCGCTTGGCCGAGTTCTTTGGCGCGAATACCAAGATCGCATCGCTCACGACTGGAGACGTTCTGGAGTTCGTTCAAGAACGATTGAAGAGCGCAGCGCCGACCTCGATTGCTCTTGAGATCAACGTTTTGAGAAAGATCTTCGAGATAGCCATCGAAGCTGGGTTAATCAACACGAACCCTGCCGTCGGCGTGAAGGCACCATCACAGCGAAGATTAGCTCCGAATTTCATCACCGCGGCCGAATACGCGAGGATACTTGAAGCGTGCCCCGAGTGGCTGCGACCAGTTGTGGAATTCTCCACATCGACCGGACTTACTCAATCTGAAATCCTCAAACTGCGATGGGCTGACGTCAAAGAGCACAAACACAAAACTGAGTGGTCACTTGATGTTCGCGGGGGACGAAAGGTTCGGACGATCTTCCTAAACAAAACGGCGAGAGCCGTTCTTACACAGATGCGGGATGGTAGCCCGCCGTGCAACGAACTTGTGTTTCGGGGAAAATCACTCAACACCAGTAATATTTCACAAACGTTCCTGAGGTCATGTCGATCCGCGGGAGTGCAGAACTTCAGTTTCCATCAGCTGCGCTATACCGCGGCGAAATGGTTGCGGGAAAGCGGTGCTGGGTTGGACGCCATCGCCCAGTATCTTGGCCACCGCAGCTTGCGGATGGCGGAACGCCTTTCCCTTCCCAATGCTGAATCAATTGCACATGACACGAGCGTGATTGACCGATACTTAGGTCATCCGCGATCACATAAATAGGCGCCGGTCGCTGATTCAATTCTGACTCCAGAACAGTGTCTCCTGATTCGTGCTTTAACCCCCCTCATATTCCGAGATTCGTTGTCCAACCATATTGTGTTTTCGGCATCTCAGTATGTTAACGTTGTGTTCCAACGTCATCAGAAACGCAGTGATCGGAGATAGATCTACGAAAGGAGAACGTAAGTTAAAAATGAGCAAATCGAGTAAGCGAAAAGAGGGCCGCGCGGGTGATGGCCTCTACAAAAAGCGCGGCTTTTGGTATTACACGGTCGTGGACTGGATGGGTAAACGGCACGCCCTTTCCACGCGGACCAAATCCTACAAAGAGGCGCTGCGAAAAAAGGGGACCCACCTAGATGACATCAACAAAGGCGTGATCGATCCGACGTCGAACTCTGGCCGCATCTCCTTCCGCGATGCGGCGGCGGCATGGTTGCCGCGCGCCGTGATCGGGCTCGACCCAGGAACAATCCGCCACTATCGACGCAATATCGCCAAGGCGAATGAGATCCTCGGAGACCTCCCCATCGCCAGCATCAATCCCAAAACCTTGAAGCAATACCAAGTGAACCGAACGGAGAATGGAGCATCGCCCGGCTACATCAACAACGAAACCAATCGGATTGCCAGTGTGCTCGCGGACCATCATCTCTGGGCCAGGATCCGTCCTGAGTTCAAACGGCTGAAGGTCACAGAGACGGCCGGCCGCAGCCTCGAAGATGGAGAGACACTGCGGCTGCTTACAGCAATCGAAGAGGTATCGGTTCCTGAGTATGTACCTCCTATGACTGAGATTTTTTATGGTACCGGCATGCGCCACAAAGAGCTCCGTACGATGCGCCGCAGAGGCATCGATTTAGCTAACAACAGGTTCGTCGTCGATCGGAGGTCAACAAAAACGCCGGCGGGCAAGCGCTTCTTTCCGATGACCGACCTGACTAGGCAGGCCGCAGAGCAGTTGCTCGCGTTAGCTGAGAGCAAAGGATCCGTGCGACCGAACCATTTCTTGTTTCCTGGTTTTCCCCGGCGCGGACGAAGGGTGCCGGACCCCACTAAGCCGATATCCACCTTCGATAAGGCTTTGCAGCGGTTGCGTATGTTAGCGGGACTCGACCCCACATTACGGATTCACGACCTGCGCCATAACTACACCACAGATATGGCTGAGACCAACACGTCAACCAGAACCGCGATGGATCAAATGGGTTGGCGCGACCCGGCAATGCGAACAAAATACGAACACATGCAACTGAGTCGAATGGACGCCGCTCGGGAATCAGTGGAGCAGGTCGCGAGGGTTCGCGCACGCCGCGGCTTGCTTGATCGTCGCAATCAGCCGGCCGTGATTCGGCTCAAGCTTCGTCAGAAGGCGAACTGATTCAGCGAGGGATAAGGAGGTCCATTACACACCAGTTCCGAGCTTCATCGACTCGACAATAGGAGACAAAATGTCAGATACGGCGGCTACCAACACACAAATAGGACGACGGGCGGATGGAACCGTCCGCCTGGTGCTCACAAGCGACAGTCATGAGAGGCATAGCGATTTGATCGTCCCTGATGGAGACATCTTTATCTTCGCGGGCGATGTAGGCGACGGTGAAGACGTGATCTTCGATTTCGATCAGTGGCTTGCGCGCATGCCACATCCGATCAAGTTGATCGTCCCTGGCAACCACGACTACTCACTTCTGGGACACTCTGGCCGCAATTTGATCACAAACGCCAACTTGCTTATTGAAGAGAGCATCAACGTCCTGGGTCTTAAGATCTGGGGCTCGCCCATAACCCCGTTGCGGGATGGTGCGTTCGGTGTTGGTGCCGAGCAAGATCGTGAACGGCTTTTCTCGTTTATTCCGCGCGACACCGACGTCGTGATCACTCATAGCCCGCCGTACGGGATATTGGACCAGCCGTCTCCGGCCCGCGAACATTTGGGATGCCGGGCGTTGCTCAACGCAGTAGTCCGAGTACAGCCGACACTCCACGCCTTCGGTCATGTGCACGGCGCTTACGGAACGACCACTTTTGGTGACACTTTTTTCGCTAATGCATCTCTGGTCGACGCAGATCACAAACTGAAAAACTCACCGATCGTCATCGATATCGTGATGCCCGAGCCGGTGCCACCTGTGCCGCAATCTTACCAGCCGATTTGTTCCTCGCCCGGGCGTTCCGCACGAACTCAGGGAAAATGCTGAAGATCCTTGCGACAACCCCTATCCAGACCCTCCAATAACGGACATCTCATTTCAATCCAACCCGGCCAATTGAATGACCGTAAAGGCGCGAAGGCCTCCGAGGTTGAGACGTGCAGGCCGATCCCTTTCGCGGGCACAACGTCCAGAGGGCTTACTCACCGGAGCAGCGTTGCTCGACAGATAGGACATGAAATGGGTCGCCTGCTAAAAGTCCGCGAAGCAGCATCGGAGCTCAATATTAGCGAGAAAACCATGTGGAAAATGGTGTAGGCCACACGGTCGCCGTTGTACGTATCGGGCGCTCCGTGCGGGTCAAAGAAGAGTCAATCAGAAAGCTGATTAACGACAACACCACGCCAGCTACCGGAGAGGACGATAACGACGATGGCGAGAACTAATCGGATCCCAAGTTGGTGCGTCCGGTAGGCCCCCCACTTTTGAGACAAACGGTTAAGACTCAAAATCCAATGAATGGAGAGTTGAGTTATGGGTTTGTCACGCAGGCAGTTCACCAAGGAATTCAAGCTGGCCGCAGTTCAGCGGCTGGAAGCAGGGGTATCGCTGGCCGAGGTTGCACGCGGGTTGGAGGTCAACCCGAATGTGTTGCAACGTTGGCGGCGTGAGTTTCGTCAGGCACCTGGCAACGCTTTTCCTGGTAACGGGCAGCGGCGCTGGTCCGAAGGCCGGGTAGCCGAGTTGGAGCGCAAAATTGGTCAGCAGGTAGTGGAGATCGATTTTTTGAAAGGGTGCTTGCAGCGCATCGAAGAACAGCGGATGCTGCAGGTATCGAATGGAAGTCCGCGGTCTACCGGAAGATGGGCGAAGAAGTGATCGCCGGCCGGGGACTGACGGTCGAGCGGATGGTGGAGCTGGCGCGGGTGAGCCGGGCCAGCTTCTACCGCTTCAGCGATGAAGCCAAGCCGGACCGAGATATGGACCTGCGCGATGCCATCCAGCGTATCGCGTTGGAGTGGCCCAGCTATGGGCGACCGCGCATCACTGCGGAACTGCGGCGGCGTGGATGGACGGTGAACCCGAAGCGGGTCTATAGGCTGTTGCGCGAGGACAACCTGCTTTGCGTCCGAAAGCGCAAGTTCGTTGTCACCACCGACTCCAACCACGGACGGAAGGTCTACCCGAACTTGGCAGCCAACATTGTGCTGACCGGCGTGGATCAACTGTGGCGGGCCGATATCACGTATGTCCGGCTGCGCGAGGAGTTCGTCTTCCTGGCGGTGATCCTGGACGCCTTCTCGCGCCGAGTTATCGGCTGGGCTCTGGATCGCAACATGGAAGACGAGTTGACGTTGACGGCGCTACGCATGGCTCTGTCGCGTCGAAGCATCCAACCAGGTCTGGTGCATCACTCGGATCGCGGCAGTCAGTATGCAAGCAACGATTACACCGACTTGCTGAAGTCGAACGGAATCGACGTCAGCATGAGTCGCAAGGGTAATCCGTGGGATAACGCGGCCTGCGAGTCGTTCATGAAGACGCTGAAGTACGAAGAGGTCCTACGCAACGAGTATCGTGATCTGGCGGAGGTCCGCGTCTCGATCCCACAGTTCCTGGAAAAGGTCTACAACCAGAAACGCCTGCACTCGGCCCTTGGATATCTGCCGCCGGTCGAGTTCGAGGCTCAACTGACGGCTAAGAATATGGAGGCCGCTGCGCGGCAGCGTGTTGCATGAGTTTTCAAGGCATCGGGAATCTATCGGTCCGATGGTTAAATCAATAGCCGGGAGCGGCATCTGTCTACCGCTCCCGGCGCTCATCGGCGTCGATGAGTTCCGGCCGGCTATTCCTAAGCGGGATGCTCTCCAGCAGCGCCCGCCTCCGCTTCGTCGGCCGCGTTCAGAATGCGTTAAAGTGGTCTTGCCGGTCGAGAATTTTGCAGCGAACCGCTAACTGAGTCTTAACTGTTTGTC
>CAVQWB010000057.1:0-49864 GCA_963717225.1 uncultured Acidobacteriaceae bacterium
CATTGCGAGGATTCAACAACTCCGCCGGCACGTCGGGGCAACTGAGCGGAATGCTCAAGCCAAACGCCGGCTCAGTGACGAACTCAATGTTGCTCAGGCGCCCATCCAGGGCGGCGTTTACCATGGCGCGGGTGTACTTAAGGCTCATGCGCTCACCAGTACCGAAAGCGCCACCGGTCCAGCCGGTATTCACCAACCAGCACTGCGCGTTGTGCCGTTGTAGCCGTGCGCCCAGCATTTTTGCGTAGACCGCCGGAGCCAGCGGGATGAAGGGCGAGGCAAAGCAGGTGGAAAACTCCGGCACCGGTTCGCTGCCCAAT
The DNA here is from genome assembly GCA_963717225.1 of uncultured Acidobacteriaceae bacterium. Classification (GTDB taxonomy): domain Bacteria; phylum Acidobacteriota; class Terriglobia; order Terriglobales; family Acidobacteriaceae; genus PALSA-350. The sequence continues at coordinate 321 of CAVQWB010000057.1, forward strand.
CCTGCTTCGGTGCCGGCCAGCTTGGCGGTGTATCCGGAAAGAAAGTGATACATCGCCTGATCCGGGTTCAGCCTGGCAATGGGCGGCAGCACTCCGAACGCATCCGCAGTGAGGAAGAGCACATGGTTGGGATGACCACCGACGCCAGGAATCACCGCGTTGGCAATGTACTCCACCGGATAGGCGGCACGGGTATTCTCCGTGTAACGGATGTCACTATAATCCGGCGCTCCCGTTTTGCTGTCGATCACCACGTTCTCGAGCACCGCGCCGAAGCGGATGGCATGGTAGATCTGGGGTTCCTTCTCCGGTGAAAGGTCGACGCATTTGGCGTAGCATCCACCTTCAATGTTGAAGATTCCGTTTTCGCTCCAGCCGTGTTCATCGTCGCCAATGAGGCGACGCTGCGGGTCGGCGGAGAGGGTAGTCTTTCCCGTACCCGAAAGTCCAAAGAACAGCGCCGTGTCGCCGGCCTTTCCCAGGTTAGCTGAGCAGTGCATGGAAAGGACGTCCCGGGCTGGCAAGAGAAAGTTCATCACGCCGAAGATGGACTTTTTCATCTCCCCGGCGTATTTTGTGCCCCCGATGAGGATGATGCGGCGAGTGAAATCAGTGATGATGAAAGTGCCGGAGTGGGTGCCGTCGCGTTCCGGCACTCCCTCGAACTCGGGTGCGGCAATCACGGTAAATTCAGGCTTATGACTGGACAGGTTCTCCGCCGGCACGCGAACGAACAATTGCTTCACGAACAGGGCGTGCCAGGCATACTCGGCGATGATCTGGACGGGAAGCCGGTAGTGCTCATCCGCGCCCGCAAATAGGTCGAGGACGTAAAGGTCCCGCTCCCGCATGTGGGCTACCACCCGTGCCAGAAGACCCTCAAATTTGGCCGGGTCGAAGGGCTGGTTCACCTTGCCCCAATCCACGGTGTCGCTGGTAATGTCATCCCGAACGATAAATTTGTCTCGCGGGGAACGTCCGGTTCGTGCGCCTGTGAGGGCCACCAGGGCGCCGTTGTCAGCGAGACTGGCTTCGCCTCGGGCAATCGCCGCTTCAACCAGTTGGGGAGTGGAAAGGTTCCGGTGGACGTGGGCGCCTTCCACCAGCTTTCCGGTCATTGTGGTTGCCTTGACTGAATCCACTCGGGGCTCCTCCCTGGCAAGGGCTCAGGTATGCACGAGTTTACCCAAGCTGATCCCATTGGAGCAACGATTTGACGCGCTTTGTCCAAAGCCCGTTGCGTCTAGCCCAAGGTACCGTTACCCCAAGCTAGAGTTCAGGAGGGGCCGAGCTTGCCGGGAGGGCTAAGATTTGGGCATCACCGGCAGTTCGGGTAAGAGGGTGGAGTGCCCAGCTTCCGCCATCACCGCATCAACCTGCTCCAGAACCTCTGTCACACTCATGGTGTACATTTCACGCCCGTTGTCGTACCCATTTTCTGCAGCCTGCTTGAGGTAGCGACCCGCTACCTGGGCCGCCAGCCGATCGGTGATGACGTGGCCGGAACGCTCTTTCTGGTCTACCCAGGCTTGTGCCGGCATAGCGATCCAAACTGGCCGGCCATTGACCTCAAACCGGATATCGACCGCGTCCGCGTGGCGGGTAGCGATCGCGACGACATTCGCCGTCCATCGGCAGTGCAGGTCCTCTTGGGTCCAGTGGTCGGTTACATGGAAATCTTCGTACATAATTACCAGCCTAGAGCATTTTCTTCCAGGCAGGCGTTCCTTCTTTGGCACCAGGAAAAGAAACTTGAAAAAAGTTAAAAAGAAAGATAATTTCACCGATAATCTGCGTCCAATTAGGCGACACTGAATAGCGTTTTCAAAATTACGATGTTTTGGGGCTGTTTCCGAGGTGCGGGAGTTCCGTGAAGGGAACCGTTGCTTAGTGCGTAGCTAACCTATCTCATCTGATTTTGAAAACAGTAAACAGCATTTTTATGGTGTCGAGGAGCAAGGAAAAAGTGGTGCATAATCCCGAAACAATACAGAAATTCGAACAGACCCTCCGCCGGCAGGAAAAGCAGTTGGAATACTCCATGATCTCCGCCGTGGAACAAGGCCGCGAAGTAGCGGCAGACAGTGCCTTGGATGCTGCTGACCAAGCCGTGCAGTCTTACCAGAAGGAGATGCTCTTCAGCCAGGGGACCAGCGGGCATGAGCAACTCGCGCTCGTGCGTCTGGCGTTGAAAAGGCTGGACGAAGGCACGTATGGCGACTGCATGCACTGCGGGAAGACCATCGGCCTCAAGCGGCTGGAAGCCCTTCCCTGGACCCCGTACTGCATCGACTGCCGGGAGAAGATCGAAAACGGCGAGATCGAAGATCCAGTCGCCGCTGCCTGAGTTCCTCGCATGTTTCAGCATGCGCCGAATCTCGCCTGTTTGACCCGCAAACTTCGGCGCTGCTAAACTTTAGAAGCTCACGCAGACGGCAAAAGGTATAGCGGCTGGCCTGCGACCCCTCCTACGAATGGCTTCTGAAGGAAATTAGTGGATACACAAACACGTCACGCGCTCAAACAGGACCGGTTGGTCGATGCCACCAGGACCAGTGTTGACTGGTTCCAAGACCATCGATCACGAGTCATACAGGCCACTGTGGCCGCGGTCCTTTTGATCGCTTTCATGATCGCCGCTTTGGTGGTCTACAACAAGCGGGGCGCCGCGGCCGATCTAGCCTTCGGCGAAGCTATGGATACCTACAACGCTCCTCTGGCACAACCGGGACAGCCAGCCGCGCCGGGGGAAAAAACCTTTCCTACCGCCGCTGCACGATCCACATTGGCCAACCAGCAGTTCGCGAAGCTCGCGAATCAATATGGTTCTTTTGAAGCGGGTAAGACAGCCCGATACTTTGCGGGGTTGACGGCGATTGACCTTGGCCAGACCGGGCCGGCCGAGACAGATCTGAAGCAAGTTGCCAATGGCCATGACGCCGCTCTGGGGTCACTAGCCAAACTGGCGCTTGCCAACCTGTACCAGCAGATGAACCGCAATAGCGAGGCGGTTGTGCTTTACAACCAACTGATCGCGAAACCAACCAGCACCGTGCCGGCGGATGCTGCCCGGTTGCAGTTGGCGGCGCTCTACGAGAAGACCAATCCCGCGGAAGCCAACAAAATCTACGTTCAGTTGAAGAGTTCGAAAACGGCGGCCGGCCAAATCGCCACACAAAAACTCCAGCAAAAGTAGCTTGGTGTATTTCAAGTGCTGGTCAAGAGAGAGTCTTGAGACGACACGGCGCGGGTTAGTGTGTGGTGGCTCCCGGCTGCTGCACGGCATCGGTTTGAAACTTGCGATATTGGTCAAAGCGAACGTCAATCTCAGCGCGGAAGCCGGCCACCAGGAAGGCCCGCGCCTGCAAGTGTAAGGCTATCGCCGTAGGCAGCCACGCCTCATTGCGGATGAGCGCCTGATCGAACACCACGTTGCTGCCTTTGGCGACCGAGGCCAGTAGTCCAAAACCCACATGGTAGTTTTCATCGAGAGTCGCGCTCATACGCGAGACCTCGCGGTCTGCTTCATCGATCCAAATCGTGCCGCTTACTTTCTTGAGTGCCTCCTCGTCTCGCCCGTGAGTCCGGGCATGTTCATCGCCGTTGAAGTCGAAAGCAACGGTGTCGCGCCCGTTCAGGCGGACGCGACGCGGCTTGGAAAAGGTAACAATCTGCAGCAGGCGCGCCACCGTGATTTCATCCTTGTCGGGATTGGTATAGCCCGGCTGCGAAATCTTCAGGACTTCTTTATTGACCCGGTCCTGTTCCTTGCGCGCCTGGTCCGGAGTCAGGTCCTTGCCGTCCTTGCGAACTAGTTTTTGCACCCGGTGGCCGTTCACAAAGAAGACCTCGTGCTCCTCGGTCTCAACTTTCTTGGTGTTCCCATTTTTGTCCAGCTGGCGGGTGGTCTGCACCGCGCGGAAGGTATAGTTCTCGCGCAACTTATCCAATTGCTTCTGGTGCGCTTCAACTTCTCGCAGCATGGTTGCCGCATCAGGTAGAGCGGCCGGCTCATTCGCGGCGAAGGCAGAGGAAGACAGGCAACCGAACGAAACCAACAACACCCCAGTGGCCAGCCATGGCGGTACGAGAGACATCTTGCCCCTTACTGCTCATCTTAGCGTAGGCTGTTACCACCGAATTACCGGTCCGTACGAAAGGAAATGAAAACGATGCTGAATTTGGTCTTGAAGTGGGTCCTGGGCGCCCTGGCTCTTCTAGCAGTGACTTATATCGTGCCCGGGTTTCGGGTAGTTAGCCTGCCCTCCGCACTAGTGGCGGTCCTGGTGATCGGCTTTTTGAACATGACCCTGGGATTAGTTTTGAAAATCGTGACCTTTCCCTTCGCCATCCTCACCCTTGGGTTGCTTTTTTTAGTCATCAATGCGTTCATGCTCATCATTGCGAGCAAGATCACACCCGGGCTCCAGATCGCGAGTTTCGGCGCGGCGTTTATTGGAGCAGTGGTGCTGGCAGTCGTTCACGTGATTATCGAGGCAGTGCTCTAAAGAGTCAGCGCGTCGAGTCAGGAGCAACGGCAGGGGGAGCATGGGGCGCCCCCACCCCGCGGGGTAAGGGGGCCAGGTTACCGGTTGGGAGCACGGCCCGTCCTGTTCTGGATCGGCCTCGTCCCTGATTAACGGGCGTGGGCTGCACGGGGACCGGCTCGACAGGCACGTGTACCGCTGAAGCGGTTCCGAAGCCTCCCGACCCTGGGGTCACCATCCGTGGAGTATTGACCGGAGGAGCGCTCTGGGCGCTCGCATGGTGGTGAAACACACGGCTGCGCAGAGCAGGATTCAAGACCACGGCGGACAAAGCAACGCTGGCTGCCAACGCACACGCGGCTATGGTTCGGGTCATTCTGGCGGAAAAACGGTTGCGCGCGGCGTTACGCGATACCTGGAGCCTCTGGTTTATGCGCGCCTGCAAACCCGAGGGGGGGTCGACACTGCCCAGCCGCCGTAGGGTATCGTCGATTTCCGAGTGTACGTTCATGGCAAACTCCCTTCCTGCTCGAGTAACGCTGCGAGCGCGTGCCGGGCCCGGTACAAGCGCGAACGGATAGTCGATTCGGTGGTCTCGAGCACCAGAGCGATCTCCACCGTTGACAGCTCTTTCACCGCGGAAAGAAGCAAAACTTCGCGCTCCCTGGCCGGCAGGGTGTCGATGAGACTCAGAATCCGGGAATGACGCTGAGCGGTGATCACCCTCTTTTCCGCACTCATCTCGCTGGTCGGCAAAACCCGCACCAGATCTTCAAAATCATCGACCTGGGGACGCGTCTTGGCACGCCGCTTGCGATCGAGGACCAGGTTCCAGGCGATGCGCACCAGCCAGACCCGATAATCGCGCACCTCAGCCAGCTTGCTGCGGTGGCGAAGAACGCGGAGGAAGGTTTCCTGCACCACGTCTTCCGCGTCAGCCGTATTGCGCGTAACCGAATAGGCGACGCGATAAAGCGTGGTCGAATACTCTTCCACCAGCGCGGTCACCCGAGCGTGCGTATCCTGCTCTGGTAAGGCCACAGGCTCGGCCTCCAGCCATCCGACGAATTGTCCTTCAACTGTTCCCATAACTGAACAGAGACTGTCGCATATAGAGACGCATCATACGCCCTTTCCGCTCGGCCATTATCCGCCACGGCTCCGTCGAATTCCTGTGACCGGGGGTGCAAGGGGCGTCTATGATCCATTCGTCATGCTTGCCTGTCCCCTGATCCCCCGTTCTTTGCTGGCGCTCTGCTTGCTCATTCCGGCCTGTGCCACCCTGTTGGCCGGGGGCCCGGGGACTGATCTCACCGGTGTCTACCAGGGGCACGCGCCCGCGAAGGATGCTTCCAGGCGTGTTTTTACGCTCAGCCTGGTTTCTGATGGCACAGCGACGCTCACCACGCAGTACATCGGCAAAGAAGATGCGACCCAGCATGGCCGTTGGACGCATAACGGTAGCCAAATCGTTCTGACGTTTGACCCTATAGGGCCAAATGGGCCTCTCCGCCCCATCACCTTTCGTCATCGCGACCACGAACTTAGCCCGGTTCACTGGGATCCCAATGAATGGGGGCGGGCCGGTCCGCCGGTCCTGCACCGTTCCCACGTGGTGCAAGGCGGCCCCCTGACCCATGGGAGCGTTTGACCTATGGAAGTGTTCTACAACATCATGCTGGGGTACTTTTTTGGCTTCGCGCTGGGGGTGGGCTGCGCGCTTGCTGTTTTCTATGCCATTTACTCCGGCGGGTACAGAAAGGCGGTGGAGCATTCGCTGCTGCCGCAAAAGCCGAAGCGATACCTTGAGGAAATGGCTGCGGCCGTGCGGCGCGCCGGCAAAGAAGACAAGCCGAGGGCTAAGAATAGTTAATTCTTAATTCCTTCAGCGAGGGAAGAAAGGCTGGATGCACCTCCGCCTTCAATCGACCTGCCTGGACCCCGGGATCGGCGGCGGCGATCGCCAATGCTTCCGCGGCAGAGCCCGCGGCGATGATCGAAATCCCCACCAGCGGTGAATCATCGGTGATCGGCCCCGCCAACAGGTAGCGCCCGGCTTGCACCTGTTCCCGGATGAATGCCAGTTGCCGAGGCACCAGGTCGGCTACCTCCGCACCCTGGGTATCGTTCCAGCGCTCGCCCTTGAGCAGAAGAGCAATGTAGTAGGGTTCGACGTTACGAGGAATATCTTTCGTACGCGGCTGTTCTTTTGCCGGTGACTCTTCTGTCATTTCTGCGCCTCTTGCAGTAATTGAGCGGCTGCTTCGGTCTTGCCTTCCTTTTGCAGCAGGGCAGCATGCTGGCGCAGAATGGTCCGCCTTTTTTTCTGGACCGCGGCCGTGTCGGAAGTACTCGACGCCTTGCGGAAGTTTTCTTCTGCCGCTCGATAATCGTGGTCGGCCTTATCGGTCTGACCCATCTGGGTGTAGATCATCGCCCGATGCCAGTAGGCGGTGCTCCACTCGAGTGACCCTGCCTTGACTGCTTTGGGAACCAGCACGATTTCCTGATTGAACTCCTCCAACGCTTCCTGCTTGTGATCGAAGGCCGCGAGCGCTATACCGTATTCATCGTGCGCCATCATCTTGTCGACAAGGCGCAGATGGGGAGGATACTGATCGGCCAGATCGCGCTGCTGCTTGCAGTAGTCCAGCGAGAGCGGGTCCTGTGCTGTGAGCAGATTGACGCACTTCACCATCAGTTTGCCAACTTGTTCACTCAACTGGTTGGCTTTATCCTCGTCAGACAACGGTGGAGTTGTGGGGAGAGGACTTGCGGGGGGCACGGCATCACCCGGCTTGGCGGCCGCCTGTTGTGCGGGCAAGGAGTGCGGGGCGATCATAAGTAGGGCCACGCAGCAGCAGATACAGACTCGCATCATAACCCTCCTCCACAGATTGATTATGCCGGATGAACAACCGGGTGTGGCTGCTCAGATGACTCCAGTTCATAGCACTATTGTGTAGCTAATAGCTTTTGCGCTTCGCCGTGGTTGCCCTGACGCTCCAGGATATCTGCGTGCTGCTTGCGCACCCGTTGACGCAGCTGGCGGAAATGGCCGGTCAGGGTGGGATCGCCGCCGGCAGCGGCGATGGCGGCGGTAAAGGTATCCTCTGCCGTCTTCAGATCGCCGGCAGCCCGTTGCCATTCTTCCATCTGCTGATAGGCGGTGGCCCGGTGCCAGAAAACTACTGCCCACTGGAGGCTGTTGGGCTTTACCGTGCTTGCCGGCAGCAGCGCGATCGCGCCGTTAAAAGCCTCGAGTGACTGTTTTGGTTTATGGGCAACACCCAGCAGGGCAACGCCATATTCATCGTGGGCCACGATGCGTGCCATGCGCTCGCTGTCAGGCGCGCTTTCGGCCTCGTCGAGTTCCGCCTTACAAACCGAGACCGCTTTTGCATCCTGTGCCTGCAACAACTGGGCGCAGGTCAGAACTCCACCCTGCCCCTGTGCAGCTCCGACGCTCAACAGAAATGCGATCCCGCCTAAGGCGGCCTGGCCCGTGAAAAGTGGCAACCTCGATCTCCCCGGATAGAATAACGTGCAGGATGTCTGACCGGCTCTACTACGCTGACCCATCTCTATCCTCCTTTGATGCGCATGTTTCCGACATCCGCGAGGTTTCCCGGACGCAGGGGCGGTCATTGTGGCAAATTGCCCTTGACCGGAGCGCTTTTTACCCCACCGGTGGGGGCCAGCCGCATGACACCGGGCTGCTCACTGCTACCTCTTCGGGCGGCGCGCTACTCGAGGCTCCCATTCTCGCAGTGGACGAGGACGAGCAGGGCGAGGTTTGGCACACGACACCGAAGCCGCTCTTGGCTGGAACCGCGGTGCGCGGCTATGTCGACTGGAGCCGTCGCCGCGACCACATGCAGCAGCACTCAGGGCAGCACTTGCTTTCCGCCGTGGTTTACCGCCAGCTCGGCGCGGCGACGGTTTCGTTTCATCTGGGGGAGATGACTTCAACCATCGATCTTGCCCGCGAGGTGATTTCGCAAGAGGAGCTGGAGCGGGTGGAGGACGCGGTCAACGAAATCATCGCCGAAGATCGCGCGGTCACGATGCGCACCATTCCGCGCAGCGAAGCGGAGATGTTGCTGGCTGCCGGAACACTCCATAAATTGCCGGATAGGGAAGGAGATATCCGGCTGATCGAGATCGACGAGATCGATCTCAATGCGTGCGGTGGCACTCACGTTGAGGCGACGGGGCAGATCGGCGGTCTGCTCATCCGCGGGACAGAGCGCATGCGGCAGGGGCTTCGGGTGGAGTTTGTTTGTGGCGTTCGTGCGGTGGCGACCGCCCGGCAAGATCTGGCCACGCTCACGCGCGCCGCCGCCGCGCTATCGGTGGGTCGTATTGACGTAGCAGACGCGGTTGACCGGCTGTTGGCTGAGGGCAAGGCAGCGCACAAGGCGCGCCAGAAGCTCACCGAGGAGCTGGCCGGATATCATGCCGCAAGCCTACTGCTGCAGCATCCCTTGCAGGGAGATCGAAGGGTGGTGCGGATAACATTTACCGACCAGGATGCGGGCTATCTCAAATTGCTGGCGTCGCGGCTGACTGCGTCCGCTCCGCAAACCTGCGCGTTGCTGGCCAGCACACTGGAGGAACCAGCCCGGGTGGTAGTGGCGGCGAGTGTCGATCTGAAGATCGACTGCGGGTCTCTGCTCCGCGAGGCGCTGGCGGCCTACGGTTTGCGTGGCGGGGGATCGCCCACCATGGCGCAAGGTCAAATTCCCAGGGTTCAATTGGACGCGCTTTTCAGCGGCCTAGAGGGCCGTTTCCTGAGTGTTTGAGGCGCTTTCGGCCAGCCACGTCCGCTGCTCTCAGTGCTTCCGGAATTGGTCGGTTCGCTGCTAAACTGATCCTGGTTGTTCCCGTCTTGTGGGGCTATAGCTCAGCTGGGAGAGCGCCTCGTTCGCAACGAGGAGGTCAGCGGTTCGATCCCGCTTAGCTCCACCAACACACATCCTACATCGACGCTCAAGCCAAGCGAGACGCGGGCACGCTGGAGCGGGGAAAGCTCGCGTTTGCGGTATCGCTGGGAACTGTCCATGCGCCCCCATCATAACCCGAAGTGATTTTCTGGCGACTGTTTTCGAGTGCGGACCGAAGCTGTTCAAAGCTGCGGGATCATTGAGGCTTATCCAGGTGATGCACGAAATGATAGCCCGAAATAGTAATCACGGGCGACGTGAAAGGCCCAGAGACGCGCTCTAATCTTGCCACTGACGTAACTAAGCTAACGTTAGCCTCCTAGCAATTTACGCTGAAACCAGGATTCCAAGTTCTTTTCCGTCTTCGCATCCGTGAATTCTGGGAGCACCGTCAAAGCGTGCAGGCCGCTGAGACACATCATCCGCATTTCTTCCAGGTCCGTCTTGGAGATCTCGCGGCTGCCCGAATGCGCGATCCCGGAACGAAGACCGTACAGCTTCTTCATCTTTGCCGCGAGGTTTTCACGCGCCGTCAAAGTGCTGCCCAACAGGTGGGCGACGCGGGCGCTAAGCTGGAACGTAATTTCTGTCTTACTGTGATCGCCGAGTACCGCACTCTCGAGCGCCACCGCGTAGAGCAAGAATGCAAGGAACGGCTTCTCCTCAACGGAGGCCGAACCAGCCGTTACATAGGCCGCTACCAATCGCTCGCCGAACTCGGTGCGGCTTGTCATCAGGTCGCCCACTCGCGGGCCTCCACGGATCCGCAGGAATTCATCAAACTCCCCTCGCGAAAGCAGCGTTCCCGTGATCCTGCTATGCGAACCATGCAAAAATTCAGTCTCAGCTGATTTTCGGATTCGCCGGAGGCGGAGGCTCTTTGCTGGCTTGTCTTCTCCTCTGTAGAGGTGAATTCGGGATGGTATCCAGTCCGAGCACAGCGCATTGATGACCGCTAAGTGCTCATCAACTTTGCGTCCCGCAGCCAGCTCAGCAGAGTCTCGATCGATTGCAGTAACAGAAGCTCGGGCAAGTACGACCGTGACGAACTCGTCAGGACCGCCTCTCGCAGCCGTCAGTAGAGGATCCCTCTTCATCTGATCGACGACAAACTCAATTTCGCCGAACCTGGCGCTCCCCATGTCGTGCTTGCAGCCGGCAACCTGAAGTTCGACAACCCAATCGGCAAGCGGAGATCTCAGGGCTTCAAGAATCCGGCCGCCTTGAGTCCAGGCTGTCTTTGTGCGAGCCTCGCCAGGGGCGTTGAGCACTTCGATCGTGCACTTGGCCAAGACATCATCTATAGCGGATTCACTCCAACTCCCTTCATTCCTGGCGAGACGATCCGCCTGTTCCACAAGCTTGAGGTACTCGTCCGCCAACTGCCCCTCGAGGACGAGACCTCCTCTGATCACCAGCCGGGCGTCCAGGGCCCTGGGCGTACTCGCCCGTTGGGCCTCCGCCATCTCCTCGGGTGAAGGGAGCTTCTCGATAAATGCGTCGAACAGCTTCCTGATTTCGCCGGCATTCTTCATCTTTCGTAATCACCGCGCAGGGCTAGGGAAGAGCTACGCCTAAGATTATCCGCCTGAAGCCACCACATCCTGAAACCTGAAAAAACCTTCCAGAAATTCCGGGCCTTGACGCTTTCTCGGTATCAACCTTCAAGGGGCAGATTGTTTCAACCCCCGAGGAGACACACATGACCTACAGGGAGTTCGAATACAACAAGTGGGAGGATCGGCAGCTAAAAGAAGAAATTCAGCGGCAGATCGACAACCCGTCGGACAAGGAACTGGAGCAGGAGATATTCCAAGAATTTGAACAACTGCACGGGGAAAGATGAGTTGTAGCCCCCTGTTGGCGGCCGGGACAGGACGGATCCAAGCCGGATGTCACGCTTAGGGCGCCCGTTCGGCTCTCGATGGTCTTCGTACCAGGCTGCCCAGAGTGCCCTATCGCTCTGAAAAGCTTGGCTGTCTACGATGCGTGCCCCTTTATCTTTAATTATATCACAAAAAAGTGATAAGATGGTTTTATCGAGGCGTGGGTGAAAAATAATAATAAAGTGATATTATTGCCTCGAAGGCAATGGATTTTCCTCACGTATGTCGAGGATGGAACCGATGTGATAGAGGAATGGGTCGAGTCTCTTAGTTTTGAGGCTCAGATTGCTTTTGAAAAGATGCTGAAGGGAATTTACAAGATCCACAACCACCTTGAGTGGCTTTCCTATCGCCACAAGCTGAAGGGGCGATTCAAAAAGATTTGGGAACTAGAGGTTCCCGCTACAAGGCTGGCCAGCCGCATACTGTGCGTATTCAACGGAGAAAAAAGAGCCGTGATGTTATGCGGCTGTTTTCATAAGGGCAGCGCATGGACGCCATCGAACGCTTTAGAGGTGGCCCTGGAGAGGGCTCAGAGGGTCGAAAATGGAACCGCAAAACTCAGGATTAAAAAGATCGACAGTAGTATCTAGGCTTCTAGAGGAGCGATCTGCACGTGAGAGCTACGTTCGAGCTACGCTCAACTTCCTTATCCCATCACAGATCCGCGCGCTGCGTCTCGAAGAGGGTTGGACGCAGCTGCGGTTGGGACAAGAAGCGGATATGAAACAGGCCAGAATTTCAGCCGCGGAGACTCCTGGGGCGGTGAACTTCAACCTGGAGACACTCGTGCGCTTTGCTGCCGCTTTTCGTGTTGGGTTACAGGTTCGCTTCGTACCGTTCTCGACAATGCTTGATTGGGAAAATAGATTTTCGCAGGACAATTTCACTGTCAAAACGATCGACGAAGATAAGGCTTTCACGGAACCAGATACTGCTAACACTTCGGATTCTTCAATTTCGGATATTCTCTCTAGGGCTGGAGCACGGAATACTCCTCAGCCCCAGGGCGGCCTGACTAGACCGGACGACCCTGGAACTGGACTTCTCAGAGAACAATTAGGAGAAGCCCATGCAGCTTAGCGCCATTGGTCTATCAAGAGTCATTGCGCTGTTTGAGCTTGCCGAGATGAACCCGAACGGGAGTATCTTCCTGCCGTCGCTCATTTCCCCTTTAGTTAACCGATTCAACTTTCAAAAGAAGCCTGGAAGTTTCGAGGAATTCGACCTTTTGAAAGGAGTTGCGTTCGAACTCGGCCATTTCGGTGGGACAACCATCACAAAGCTCTCGCTCTTCAACGACGGAATATCGTTAGATACCAGATCGTCCACGCAAGAAAGCCAGCAGGTGGTGTTTTCCATCCTTCAGTGGCTATCCTCTGAGTACGGCATGAATTACACCCCCGCTTTAATTAAGCGATGGGTTTATGTGACCAATCTCACATTCTATTCGGATGCCGATTTGACATTGCTAAATCCTGTAATGGCTTATGCATGTCAAAGGCTGTCCGAACTAGCCGCGGACGCCGGTTCCGGAGATCTTGAATATCGGGTCACTAGGGTCGCAATGGATTGTGACAAGAGCAAACATAAGCTTCAGAAGGCCGCGTTTATTCTCGAACGATCACTTCTTGCTCGATTTGAGGACAATAAATATTTCGCGGAAGCGCCGCTCAAAAGCGATGACCTTCTGAAGCTCCTAGAAGAGATCGAAGCCGGCATTTTGAGATCGAAATGAAAGTCGATGAACAGCAATTCGATGCTGCCCTCAAGCGCCTACTGAAAAGCCGATCCTGAGACGGCGGCGACGATAGCAAAGCCGAAGTCTGCCCCGAAACCGGCGCGGTGAGTTCCTTGTAGCGAATCTCTTGCTCTCTTGCCGTATGGCAGGACCGCAGCGAACAGGCTCGCGGTCTTCGCGTTGATCGTTGATCGTTGATCGTGTCTCAGGTGCAATAATCACGCAACTTTCCGATCCCAAATTCTCCCGGAATTTTTCTGTCCCATTTTTCTGCGCGGAAAGCGCAAAAGCGGTCTTAGGCTGTGATTAGGCCTGGGGTCTGGACAACTTCCGCGACGTGGGCAAGCGGGTCGAAGGCAAGCAACTTGTGTCTTGTGTTGTTGTTTGTGTCGTAACTGTGTAACTGTGTCGTTCCTGCCGGGATTATGGCAACCCGCTCCATGTCACTCGGTACTGCTCCGATGAGCGTAAACCACTGTAAATACAGGGGTGGGATGCCCACTCGAAATCGTCTGGTATTTCTCCGTCTAAGGTCACATCCTGAATTCGCAACGAGGAGGTCAGCGGTTGATCCCGCTTAGCTCCACCAATTCCACATCCGAAAAAAATCAGCACGATCCCCAATTGGCGGCGCTGCTTAGAAATTAACCAAGGTGCCGCCGCGAGGCGATCCTGTCCGATGAGGGATCTCATTATCATCGCCGTTGAATCCACGCCCAAAACACCTTAGGTACTAGAGCGTATACGAATAGATTACTTAAGAGCGATTGCGCAGACTGACAAACGTAGTACTGTTGCAGTCCTACCGTTTTGCGGGTCCCTCACCCCCCCTCTAAGGCTCAGCCGCGACTACCTTTCTGAAGTGCGCGCAACTACGCAAAGAGTGAGGTGAGCAGAATTGACAACCCAATCAAGCCGATCAAATCGAGTGTCAATGTTCAGGAATCTATTGAGAACGCGAAGTTTTACTGCAAGCGTTATCCTGATAGCTTTGTCAGCCTGCGCGACTATAGCGGTGACGTTTATAACGAAACCTGCTCAGTCTTTGCAGCTGAACAGCAACTCTCAGACTCTTCCTACAAAATCGGCTCAGATTGACCCGCGCAGGATAGGCCTCGTAATCCTGGCGGAAGGCGGGCCCACGAGGCTCTAATTTATAAGAGGGACGGCGGCGCTTTCAAGGCCGCCGAAACCCCGTCTACGCACGGCCGGTAGATTCCCCTTGTGTCACCCTTCAAGAAAATCACGCATCTGTCAATGAAGGAAGTTGAAGGTGTTCGAGGCATCGTCCACGAAGTAAACGCCATCGCGCACGGCAATCAGACCAAACAATCGACCATAAGGCGCATAAGGCGCACACTTCCCCCCGTTAATTGACACTCCAGGGCTGCTGGAGCAACATTAGGTGCGAGATAATTGCCACCCGAAGGAGTCCCCCAAATGCCCATCACAGCGACGGAGACGACGGCTGCGATCCACAAACCCGCGCTCAGTTCAGCCGCAAATGCATTTCTGGCCAAGAAACATCAAATGCTGATCGACGGCAAATGGGTCGATGCCCGCAGCGGCGAGACCCTTGCAGTTGAGGACCCGGCGACGGAGGAAATTATTGCCCACGTCCCCGCGGGGGATAAAGCGGATATCGATCTTGCCGTCGCGGCTGCACGCCGGGCTTTCGAGACTGGGCCGTGGTCGCGCATCTCGCCAGCCGCAAGACAGCGCCTCGTCTGGTCGCTGGGCGACCTGCTCGAGCGTCATGCGGATGAATTTGCAGAGTTGGAAGCGCTGGACAATGGAAAGCCGATCACCAACGCACGCCGTGACGATGTCGGCGGCTCGATCGACATGTTCCGTTATATGGCGGGATGGGCGACGCGATTGAATGGCGAGCAGATACAGGTCTCGACGCCGGGCGACTGGCACGTCTATACCGTTCGCGAACCGGTTGGTGTCGTAGGCCAGATTATCCCCTGGAATTTTCCGCTGATGATGGCAGCGTGGAAGCTGGCTCCGGCCTTAGCGGCGGGATGCACGATCGTGCTCAAACCCGCAGAACAGACTCCGCTTTCTGCAATCCGCTTGGGCGAACTCATCACTGAGGCAGGTTTTCCAGACGGGGTAGTGAACATCGTCACGGGTTATGGCGAGACGGCTGGCGCCGCCCTGGCAGAGCATCCAGACGTCGACAAGGTCGCGTTTACCGGCTCGACCGAAGTTGGCAAGCTCATCGTCAAGGCAGCGGCCGGCAATTTAAAGCGCGTTTCCCTCGAATTGGGCGGCAAATCGCCGGCCATCGTATTCCCCGATGCCGATCTCGAGCTCGCCATCGCCGGAACCGCCAGTGCGATCTTCTACAACCAGGGTCAATGCTGTACCGCAGGTTCCCGGCTGTTCGCGCACAAATCGATCTACGACAAGATCGTGGACGGCGTTACCAGGGAGGCAGGCAAGCTGAAGGTGGGACACGGCCTTGACCCGTCCGTCAACCTGGGACCGTTGGTTTCGAAGGAACAGCATAACCGCGTAACCGGGTTCCTGGAGGCGGGACGGCAAGAGGGCGCTGAGGTGGTCACCGGCGGCAAGGTCAGAGGCAAGCAGGGCTATTTTGTGGAGCCGACGGTTCTGGCCCAGACAAACCGTTCCATGAAGGTGGTGCGAGAAGAAATCTTCGGACCGGTGGTATGCGTCCAGTCCTTCGACGATTCCGACTTGGATGCAGTGGCCAAATTTGCCAATGACACCGAATACGGCCTCTCCTCAAGCGTGTGGACCACGAACTTGAAGGCCGCTCACATGATGGCGCGGAAAATCAGGGCAGGGACGGTCTGCATCAACGCCCATAACTACGGAGACGCGGCATGGCCGTTCGGCGGCTACAAACAATCCGGTTGGGGGAGGGAAATGGGTAAGGAAGTCATGGAACATTACACCGAAACTAAGGCGGTCGCCGCCAGGCTCTGACGACTCATCTATTTGAAGGGTACGGCCTTTAGGGGCTGCGGAAAAACTCGCCGTTGGGTAGGAAAGCCGTACCTCAGGGGCTAAAGCCCGACGTATTTTCAACCACTTACGGCACGACTAAAGTCGTGCCCTGATACAAAGCATGAGTTTTTCCGCAGCCTGTTTAGGCCGTACATAACTACTTTGAAATGAATGCGGCTTTAGCCGCTGAGGGTACGATTTTCCCGCAGGAGAGACCTTTTCCGCAGCGCCTTCAGCCCGTACATATAGAAATTCGACGACCGGTCTAGCTTCCGCCGCTGAACGTATTACAGGCACTCACCTGGCCGGTTTTATATCCGCGGTTGAACCATGACACCCGTTGCTCTGAGGATCCGTGGGTAAACGAGTCCGGGGTAACGTAGCCCCTTGCCATTTTTTGCATGCGGTCGTCGCCTACGGCCGCGGCAGCCTGCAGGGCGGCCGGCACATCCCCTTGTTCGAGTATTTGCCGTTCACCGGTCGAGTGGGCCCACACGCCGGCAAAGCAGTCCGCCTGCAACTCCATGGCCACGGACAGCTGGTTCCGTGCCTGGGGGTTTTGCTGCTGGATGCCCCGCACCTTGCGCTCGATGCCCAAAACATTCTGTACGTGATGCCCAATTTCATGTGCAATGACGTAGGCTTGTGCGAACTCTCCTGATGCCCCGAACTGCTTCAACTGATCCCAGAATCCGAGATCCAGATATACCTTTTGATCTGCAGGGCAATAGAAGGGTCCGGTCGAGGATTGCGCCGCTCCGCAGCCCGAGTGGGTGTAATCGCGGAAGAGCACCAGGTGGGCTCTGGGATAGCGGATACCCTCTTTAGCCAAAATCTGCGTCCAGGTGTCCTGAGCATCGCCCAGGACAAAAGAGGCCAGCTGTGCGGAGCGGTCTTCCTGAGGCGATACTGCTCGTGGCCCAGCCTGTTGCTGATGGGCGACACCACCGCCGGAAAAGTAGGCTCCAATGTAATTGCGCCCGGTGACCAGGCTGATCACGAGCAGGATGATGAACCCTACAATTCCCAGCCCACCGCCCCCGAAGCCACCGCCCGACTGGCCTCGCCGATCCTCGACGTCGCTGCTAAGACCACCCGGAGTCCAACGCATAAAGTGCTACGAGTGTAGTACGAGTGGTGGAACTGGAGATAAAAAAAGGATATTCGCAGTCGTGGCGCAAAAAAGTCGGTGGCCGGGAGCAAACTCCAAGGGTAGTATGAGCGTCATCCCATGGTGATGTGGTCTTCCTTTCGGCCCTGCAGACAAAATCCAAAAAAGGGGATCGAAATATGAAAGCGAGGATTCTGATCGTCGGAGACGACCCGGTTCTCCAGCTCACTCGCGCCGAACTGCTCCGGGATTGGCAGATAACGACTGCAAGCTCACGGGACGCAGGAGAAGCTATGCAGTCGCGGAAATATGACCTGCTGATCTTCAGTCAAACCGTACAGGAAACGCAGGCAAGAAATTTGATCGCCCAAGCCTCGGCGTTGCATCCCAATCTCAGGATTTTGGCGATTCGTTCAGGAGAAGATCGAGAGCTCGGATCCCCAACCTACCAGGTGGACCTGAACAACCCGGGCGGGTTGCGGTCTGCGGTAGCAAGAATACTGGAGTATGAGAGGACACCTTCGACTTGCTGAGGTATCGAGCGCATTCTCCGGTTCATCGGCTACATAAAGGCCAGAGCGATCCCAAGCAGTACCACGAGCAAGTGAAAACCGAAGGTATCCAGGAAACGCTGGGTGCTGCTCTTGCCGGCTGGTGAGCCCGCTTCCTTTCCGGGTGGGAATTCAGCGGTCTGCGTCGGGCCGGGTGGATTGACAGGGGCGGGGGAGACCATGCGAACCTCTTTCCGTTCATGAGATTATCGACTCATTCTGCGGAAAATGATCGCTCTTCTCTCTACACCTTTAGTGGGTCATTTACCCGGGGGAGGAGCAAAAACGACGTAATTGCGGTTGATGTACAGCCGATACCGGTTGGGCGCGGAGTCGGCAAGAACCTGCAAGGGCATCGGACGCTTCAACTCCGTATCGTGAATGCTGCCGGTCGTGAACAGGTCGTGGGCGCCGATGTCCATCACCAGGAACTTGTTCCCCTCAACAAAGCCCACTCCGTAAGCTCCAGGCTTTAACGTTTGCCCATTGATATCGAGTGGTACCTCGGTGATGAAATAGCTTTGATATTTCTGTTGCACCGCGGTGGAGTAGCCCGAAGTGTCGACCAGGGCGAAAAGCACCAACATGCCGTCGGCCAGCCTGACTCCGCCAGAATTTCGTGCCTGAACGCTGGCCACCTGGCCGCGGAAGAAAACCGTCGCGGGCATGAGTTCAGCCATGTCCGGCGCCTTCAGTATGCCCGGGTTGGAGCTGGCGGCAGCTGCAGTCGTGACGGGGAGCGAAACAAACAGGGCGGCGAACAGCAATATGGTGAAGCAGGATTTTGCGGGTAGCAAGAGCCCTCCCAATCAGATCGTGTTCAACAGAGATGAATGTACCACCGCGCCCCCCGTCTTTTTCATTACACGGAAAGCCACCATCGGTCTGAAGTTTCGCCATGCGTCGCTGGCACGCAGTTCCGCATCCCAGTCAATCTATCCCTGGCAGGGTTCTGGGTATCCGTTCTCGTGGTTAGGTGGGAAATCGATGGTGTCGAGCCTGACCGCTGATTTTCCACATTGGAGCTTTCGTGCCCTTACGTAAGTTAAAAAAGAACCCTCGGCCTGAACCGCAAGCGAACGCCGGGGCGTCTCAGGTCCAGACCGAGCTCGACCGGCCAACTGCGAACGAGATTTATGAACAGGTTTCGCGCAACGCGCGTCATGAGCTGGACCGCTCGGCAGTAGGACTTTTTATCTCCGGGCTGGCCGGTGGAATCACCATGGGCCTGACCGCCCTGAGCACATCTATCGTGATCGCTCAGTTGGGGCAAAGTCCAGTTTCCAGATTCATCGCTGACCTCCTGTATCCGATCGGATTTATCGCCGTCATTCTCGGCCGCGCCCAGCTATTCACGGAAAACACGCTGTATCCCGTGGCGCTCATGCTCGCTGAGCGGCGTCATGGCTGGAGAACCCTCCGTTTATGGGTCATCGTTTTTCCCAGCAATGTTTTGGGAGCCTTCTTTTTCGCACTCCTCGCCGTCAAAACCGGCGCCCTGCGGCCAGAATTTGTAGCGGCGATGACGCACATGGGCGTTGAAGCGGCCGGAGTAACCACGAGCCACGTATTTTGGAGTGCTGTCATCGGGGGATGGATTATCGCGCTGGTCGCCTGGTTGGTGAGTGGCAGCCACTCCATCACGGGCTCCGTGATGCTGATCTGGCTGTTGACGTTTGTCGTGGGCCTGGGAGGTTTTGCTCACTGCATAGCGACCAGCGGCGAGATTCTAGCGGCGGCCCTCAATCATCAGCTCGTCATATACCGTTACTTTGCATGGCTTGCTCCCGCAACCCTAGGCAATATTTGTGGGGGCGTGCTGCTGGTCACGCTTTTGGAATATGGCCAGGTGAAGGGTGGAGCAGAGGGGGCCTACTATCGCTAGGCCCGTGGGCGGTGGGCTGAACTCCAGATTCTGCGCGCTGCTCTAACCCTTCTCATCCCAACCGTAGAATGAGTCCTGAGGATGCCAAGAGGAATGACAGATATAACAAAACACACCCACGCTCCAATTGAAAGCTACGCGGTTATTGGTGACTGCGAGACGGCCGCACTCGTCTGCCTGGATGGATCGATCGATTGGCTTTGCTGGCCGGACTTCTCCTCCGACGCCTGTTTTGCCCGCCTGCTGGGAACGGAGGAAAACGGCCGCTGGCTCCTGGCGCCCGCCACCGAGGTGGCCAAGACAACGCGCAAATATCGCGATCACACGCTGATTCTGGAAACCACGTTCGAGACGGCTGATTTCGCGGTCATGCTAATCGACTTCATGCCCATCCGACGCACCAACTCCGACATCGTCCGCATTGTCAAAGGAATTCGCGGAAGCACACCGATGAAGATGGAAATGTCTTTGCGCTTCAACTACGGCAGCACTGTGCCCTGGGTCACGCGGCGACATGCCGGCATTCGCGCCATTGCCGGGCCTGACCTGGTGATGCTTCACACCAAAGCGCCGCTTACCGGCAAGGGACTCACTACTGTCAGCGAATTCACAGTCAACGCAGGGGAGAGCGTCGATTTCGTGATGACCTATGGGCCTTCACACCTGCCTGCGCCCCGCACCATCGATGTGAACAAGGCGCTCGAGGAAACACAAGACTTCTGGGAAAAGTGGGCGGCTGAAAACTGCTATCAGGGACTAGCCTACCACGAGGCCGTGGAACGCTCTCTCATCACTCTGAAGGCGCTCACCTATCAACCGACCGGCGGGATCGTCGCCGCCGTGACCACGTCCTTACCGGAACAGTTGGGCGGCTCCAGGAATTGGGATTATCGCTACTGTTGGCTCCGCGATGCGACATTCACCTTGCTCTCGCTCATGTTCGGCGGGTATTACCAGGAAGCAAAAGCCTGGCAGCAATGGTTGTTGCGTGCCATTGCCGGCAGTCCCGATCAGGTTCAGATCATGTACGGCCTTGCTGGTCAGCGCTTTCTGCCCGAACGCGAAATACCCTGGCTTACGGGCTATGAAAACTCCAGGCCGGTGCGCATCGGAAACGCAGCATCCGAACAGCTTCAACTGGATATTTACGGCGAAGTGCTGGCCGCTTTCCATCACGCGCTGAGCAGGATGGGTAAGGATGGCGAACAGTCGTTTTCCATGCTTCGTGCCATGGTGACGCATCTCGAAACCATCTGGCAGGAGCCCGATGAAGGTATCTGGGAAACGCGAGGGGGGCGACAGCACTTTACCTATTCCAAAATGATGGCCTGGGTTGCGTTCGACCGCGCCATCAAGGCGGCTGGCATGTTGCACGCCAACGCCCCGGTGGAACGTTGGCAGAAGGTGCGGGCGAAGATTCACGACGAGATCTGCACCCGCGGCTATAACGAAAAGCTGGGCAGCTTTGTGCAGAGTTACGGCTCAGAGCATCTCGATGCATCGTTGTTGCTTATGCCGCTGACCGGGTTTCTGCCCCCGGAGGATCCCCGCGTCAAGGGCACGCTGAAAGCCATCGAGGGCAACCTGATGTCGGGCGGACTGATCTTACGGTACAACACGGAAAAGGTGTCGGATGGCCTCCCACCAGGCGAAGGCGTGTTTCTCGCCTGCAGTTTCTGGATGGTAAGTGCGCTCAAGCTTCAAGGGCGCGACGACGATGCCAAAAAGCTGTTCGAGCGCGTTCTGTCGTTGGCCAATGACGTTGGTTTGCTCGCCGAGGAATACGACACAAGTGCCAAGCGCCTGGTGGGAAATTTTCCCCAGGCACTATCGCACATTTCGCTGGTGAACGCTGCCGTCAATCTGGCCGGCTTTAGTGCCCCGCCAACAAAGTAGCGACTCAAAACGCATCCCACTGGAAGCACGTATTTCCGCAATGGAGGATTGGAATGCATGTATTTGAGGTCTGGGCTCCTCACGCCGGCACCATGGAGGTAAAAATAGGAAACAAGAAGTTTCCAATGGAAAAGAAGTCGAGGGGCTATTGGTCAGCTGCCGTGATGGAAGCTGGACCAGGCACGGATTACGGGTTTGTGATCGATAGTTTGGAGCCACCACTCCCGGATCCGCGAACGCAGTGGCAACCTGACGGGGTTCATGGTGAGTCCAGGGTGGTGGATCATGCCGCGTTCGCCTGGAGTGACAGTGGCTGGCAGGCGCCGCCTCTCTCGAGTGCACTTATTTACGAGCTGCATGTGGGGACATTTACGCCGGAAGGAACGCTGAAAGCGGCAGAGGGCCGCCTCGACTATTTGAAAGATCTGGGAGTGACCCACGTAGAACTGATGCCGCTCGCGAATTTCCCCGGCAGGCGTGGATGGGGCTATGACGGGGTGGATTTGTATGCGATTTTCAATGCCTACGGAGAGCCCGATGATCTTAAGCGCTTCGTGGATGCCTGCCATAGCAAAGGGCTCGCCGTGCTGCTGGATGTGGTCTACAACCACCTCGGCCCGGTGGGAAATTACTTGTCTAAATTTGGAGCGTACTTCACTGCCAGCCACTCCACGCCCTGGGGGGACGCAGTCAATTTCGAAGAGGCGGGCGCCAGCGAAGTGCGCTGTTTCTTAATCGACAATGCTTTGATGTGGCTGCGTGACTACCACATGGACGGTTTGCGCCTGGACGCGGTCCATGCATTCAATGATCGCTCTGCTATCCACTTTCTGGAACAGACCACCCGGGAAGTAACAAGGCTGGAAGCAGCCATGGGGAAACATTTCGTCCTCATCGCCGAGAGCGATCTAAACGATCCCCGGATTGTCAAAGCCGAAGAGGCGGGAGGATACGGTCTCGACGCCCAGTGGAGCGACGATTTTCATCATGCTTTGTTCGCCGTCATCTCCGGCGAGCGAGCAGGCTACTATGCGGACTTTGGTTCCCTGGCCCAATTGGCCAAGTCATTGCGGTGCGTCTTTGTCTACGACGGCAACTACTCAGAATACCGGCAGCGAAACCACGGCCGCCAGGTCGTAGGCTTGTCAGGTCATCGCTTCGTGGGCTTCGTGCAAAACCACGATCAGGTTGGCAACCGCGCCCAGGGGGAACGCGTCAGCCATGAAGCTGGTGAGGGCCGCGCCAAGATAGCGGCAGCGCTCGTACTGACCGCGCCATTTGTGCCCATGCTCTTTCAGGGGGAAGAGTTTGGTGCGTCTGCTCCCTTTCTGTACTTCACCGATTACGATGACCCGGAACTGGGCAGGATGATTTCTGAAGGGCGCAAGCGAGAATTCGTGAGCTTCGGCTGGGCTCCGGATCAAATTCCAGATCCACAGGACGAGCAGACATTCCAACAATCCAAGTTGAATTGGGCTGAATTGACGGAACAGCCGCACGCCTCTCTGCTGCAGTGGCACAAAGACCTCATAAAGTTGCGGCACGAGTGGAGCGAACTATCCGATGGAAACCTCAACGCGGTGGAGGTGCGTTTCGATGAACAGGCACAGTGGCTGATGCTGGAGCGCGGAAGCCTGCGCATCGCCTGCAACCTGGGGCAAGCAGCCGTGGATGTGGAAGCAGGCAACGGAGCGCAACTGCTGCTGGCCTCCGATAGTTCCATAGCCCTAAGCGACGCGCTTATTAGGTTAGGACCCGATAGTGTCGGCGTGCTGTCAGTACCACCTCCGGCATGAGCGTAGATGTTCCGTTGGCGGTTGGAGCCACCATTCGACCGTCCCTCCAAAACCAGGGGGTAGTCGATGAGGGATCTGCGCTTCCTTCTACAAGTTCGGGCTAAACTGAATCGATTCCGGTACCGGATGGGCCGGCATTCGCTGCTGCCGGACTTCAGTGCAATAATCTTAGCGGAGTTGAGGAAAGTCGCCTGTGAGCCGATGCATTTTGCTCGTATACCTGGCTGCGAGCGTATCGCTCATGGCGATGGGTCAGAGCGCCGCCTGGCAACCGAATCTTACCAGCCAGCAGACTTACACGGTGCATCGGGCATCGAGTGCCGATCCGACCGGGGCCAATGCCGACTTTCGGAAGGTCGACCCCGGGGAAACACTGACCGTGCTGGATGCGGACGGGCCCGGCCTGGTCTCGCACCTATGGTTCACCATCGCCAGCTCAGAGCCCTACCATCTGAAACGGATCGAATTGCGCATCTACTGGGACGGCGAAGAAACCCCGAGTGTAGAGGCTCCGATTGGCGATTTCTTTGGCCTGGGCCTCGGCTACTATCACCCCTGGCAGTCTGAACTGCTTTCGGTCGGAAGCGTTAA
This sequence comes from uncultured Acidobacteriaceae bacterium, assembly GCA_963717225.1. GTDB lineage: Bacteria > Acidobacteriota > Terriglobia > Terriglobales > Acidobacteriaceae > PALSA-350. The sequence continues at coordinate 24,193 of CAVQWB010000057.1, forward strand.
AGACTTGAACTGCTTCTTCCCCATGCCCTTTCAGCGGCATGCGCGGATTACCGTTACGAACGAGGGCAAGCGGGCCATTAGGGCGCTGTATTACAACGTCGACTACCGTATCAATTCAACAACCTTGGCGCCGGGAACATTGTATTTTCATGCGCAATACCGTCAGGCGCAACCCAACCACGGCTGGACAAATAAATGGACAAAAAACGCGCAACCGCTGGTAAATAAGAAGGCTAACCTTACGGGTCAGGATAACTACGTTTGGCTGGACGCCAAGGGGATCGGCCAGTATGCCGGTGTGACCATGTCCATTTTGCAGAACCAGGATGATTGGTGGGGCGAAGGTGACGACATGTTCTTCGTTGACGGTGCGAAGAGGCCGTCGATCGCTGGTACCGGCGCGGAGGATTACTTCCTTGGCGCCTGGGGTTTCAAAGACCATCCTTTCTCCTACCAGTTGTACGGAGCGCCCATCGTAGGGAAAGCCAAGGCGGGGGCACGGTCAAGCGTGTACCGCTTTCATCTTGATTCGCCGATCGTTTTCAAGACGTCGTTCAAGGCGACTATCGAACACGGCAACGCGAACCATCGCTCAGATAACTACTACTCGGTCGCTTATTGGTACCAGACCGAGCCACACGCCCCTTTCCCTCCGTTGCCGCCGGTGGAGGATAGACTGCCCATGCTGGAACATGTGGGCGGACCCGGAAGTACTGTGCCCAGTGGCCCCGCCTCCCGCCGCTAGAGCCCATCGCGCAGCGCTAAAACAATAGTTTCAATCCGAATTGAAACACTCGCGGTGAGTTGGCACTCGTAATTTGCCCATACGTTCCTGAGGATACGGTGGCAACGGGCGCGGTGTTGGCGTTCGCCGGATTGCCGAAGTTCACGCGATTGAAGGTATTGAAAGCCTCTGCCTGAAATTGTGCGCTTACCCGCTCGCCGGTGAACATGTTCTTGAAGATGGAAGTATCTACGTCCGCATAGCCAGGGCCGCGGAGATTATTGCGGCCTACGTTGCCAAAGGTTCCAATAGCCGCCGGAACAAAGGCTGCGGTATTGAAATATTCCTTGATCTTGCTCACGCCGGCTGGGCGGGCTGGATTGCCTACCTGGTCTGCGTAGTCATTGCCGATTCCCGAAAGCGAACGGTCGGTGCCGCTCAGCACAGTAAAGGGAAAGCCAGTCTGCAGACTAACGATGGCGTTCACCTGCCAGTCGTTTAGCACCGCACTCTTCCATCCCTGCATGTTGGCGCGGGGAATGAGGTAATTGACTGAAGCGTTGTATCGTATCGTCTGGTCAAAATCCGCAGGTCCCCGGCCGCTGGCGAGATTGAAGGGATTCGACGGCCCGGTATTGCCTTCCGTGGCGCTCGATGTGTTATCGATGGTCTTGGACCAGACGATGTTGCTGAGCAGGGTTAATCCATTGCTCGCGCGCCTGGTCACATTGGCCTGCAGCGAATTGAAACCCTCGTATTCATAGGACTGGGCGAGCTCAACGGCGCCCAGGCCGGGATAGAGCCGGCGAGAGTTTTCATTGCCTACAGTGGCGCCGGGGCCAAAAACTGCCGGGTTGAATTGTCGTGAGCCCATGATGTGTTCGCTGTGATTACCGACATAAGCCAGAGAGAAGGCCATCTTGCTGCCAAGTTGCTGTTCAACGGTGAAGTTGTAGTTCTGGGTGTAGTTCACCTTGGAGTCAGGATCAAGCACTCCGCCCGATACGGGGGTTAGGAACTTGTAATTGGCAAATTGGCTCGCGGGTATGTGGCCGCGCGGGAAAGGGGTTCCCCCCGGATACCCCGCATAGATGTTGTCCCACGCCGGCGGTGCAGGGATCGACAGGTAGAGATCGACCGGCTGCATAGCGTCGGTTCGCTGGTAGAGCAGCCCCTCGGGAAATCCATAGAAGATTCCATAGGCCGCTCTCACGACCGTCCTGCCTCGTCCGGCGACATCATAGGCAAAGCCAACGCGAGGTGCGAAGTCTTTCCAGTTTTTCCTGAAGACGGAGGAGCGAATGCCTGCATCGCCGTTGAAGAGCAAGCCTGATGGCGCACCGGGGGCGACTGTCGATTGAACTCCCGGCTGGAACGCCACCAGGGTGCCGTTCAGATCATTAGGCGGAAGCCACGGGTCCCATCGCACACCGGCATTCAGGGTCAGTTTGCGATTCACCTTCCAGTCATCCTGCAGGTACAGAGACGGCCGGTTAATTCGGAGATAAAACTTGCGTCCATTGTCCTGAAAGAATTGTGAGTCCAACCCAAGATAGAAATCGGCCAGGGCGGAGCCGCTTGTGGTGGTTCCTGCCGGCAAGGTAGCGCCCGTGGGTGCTGCCGTGCGCTGTCCGTTGAAGGTGTTGTCGCCCGGCGTATAGGAATAATCATCGGCGTTGATCCGGTCTCGCTCGAATTCGCCGCCGAAGCTGATGGTGTGGGCACGCAACACTTTCACCGACGAAGCTTTGTAGTCGAAAGACGTTGAGTCCTGGGTCAATGCTCCGCCGGAGAAGATATCGACGAATCCGGAAATGTTGGCGCGGATGCCGGGGAAGATGCTTTCCCCGGAACTGCCAAGGGGCACGTCCTGTCCTAGATCTTGTAGCGATTGCAGGCCGGGTGCTTCAGGAATCTGCGTGCGAGCAAAGCGGCCCGCGCTGGCTGCAAATGTGGCGGTAAGTGTGGGACTGAATACTTGCGTGTCCGTAATAATCACCGACTGATTGCGAAAGCGATTCTCCGCGTAAAAGCCGGTCGGGGCGGTGAACGGTCTCTGGAAGTTGTCTTGATTATAAAAGTAACGTCCGCTGAGATGGTTATTGGTGGAGACTACATGATCAATTTTCGCGAGGTACTGCGTACTGTCGATGTTCTGGTTGGAAGTCGAATTGAATATGCCCGTGACCGGATTTGAAGCGAGGGGCACGAGATACTTCTGAGCTAATTTTCCGGACAGGGTATTGATCGGGGTGTTGATGATATTGCCCGGATAGGGAGCGCCTGTAGCCGGATTGAACAGCGCAATGTGGTTGGCGAGAAGGCTGGAGAAGTCGCCGTTCAATTCCGCAGCAGTGGGCACTTGAATGGAAATGGGGTTGGGAGACGATCGCTGTTGCAGATCTTCCGCAGCGAAGAAGAAAAAGGTGCGGTCTTTGAGGATGGGGCCGCCGGCTGTTCCGCCAAACTGGTTTAGCTTGAAAGGCGGAGCTGTCTGTTGAAAATAATTTTTGGCATCGAGCACGGTATTGCGCAGAAACTCATAGGCCGACCCATGAAAGCTGTTGGTGCCGGAACGCGTGGATAGCTGCACCAGGGCGCCCGCTCCGGCATACTCAGAGCTGTAATTCGACGACTGAACAGTGAATTCCTGGAGTGCATCGGGATTCGGCAAAATAGGGACCGAATCGAAAAAGCGGTCGTTGTAGACTGCGCCATCCAGTTGGAAGTTGTTCTGCGTCGCGCGCAAGCCATTTACCGAGAGGCCCACATTATCCTGCTGGCCAGACTCGGTGCCGGTGTTGGTAAGCGCTGTGCCGGGCGTCAGAGTCGTTAGCTGCAATGGGTTGCGGCCGTTAAGAGGCAGGTCCTGCATTTGCTTTTGATCCACGGAGGTTTGCATGCTGGAGGAAGCGGTTTGGATCAGCGGTGCTGCGCTGGTCACCTCGACCGACTGTGTTTCCGATCCGACGGAGAGCGAAAGCTGCAGGTCGAGCGTCTGCCCGGTGAGTAGTACGATTCCATCGCGTTTCTGGGTTTGAAAGCCGGATCTGCTTATCTGCAGCCGGTAGGCGCCGATTGGCAGATCTGGAAAGACAAAGATACCTTCCTGGTTGGTCACTTCGCTGCGGCTAATGCCGGTGGCGGATTCGATTGCAACCACTGCGGCGCCGTTGATGACCGCCTGGCTAGTATCCGTAACCGTGCCACGAATACTGCCAACCGCCTGGGCTGACAGCAACTTAGAGCCGCTTCCAAGCAGAAATAGAATCAGGCCAACCGTCAACGCCTTGTGCAAGATGTAAGTCATATAGCCTCTCTAGTAAGTCGCGCGGACACCTGAAATAAGGCGCACCCAATCCGATGGCGAGGATTGCGAGGTTCATTTGGATTGGAGGAGAAGGGGACTGCAGGTCAGCGACAACAACAAGCGAGGGAGAGGCCGGCGAACGCCATGATGAATGGAATATAACATCAGCCATGAAGTGGCGCAAGACGAGCACACACCACTAAGCGCATTCAGATTCCCGAGATTATTTACAGATTTAGAGAGTGCGGTACCTTCTGCCTACGCTGAACAACAGGATGGTGCCGATCAACGGCATAAACGCGACCATAAGAAAGACGGGCGCGTAGGAACTGTGGTCCACGATAATCCCAGTCAACAAGGGAAAGAGCAGTCCACTCAATCCGCCGGCAACGCCGGTGAGGCCGGTGGCGCGTCCGACGGTTTGCTCAGGAAAGAGATCTGTGATTGCCCCAAACATATTTGCGGAAAGAAAGTTATCGGCCATGATTGCGATGCCAATCAGCAGGAATGCGGCGGGCACACTGGCTACATAGGGAACAGCCAGGCTCGCAAAGCACAGCAGGCTGCTGCTGTACATAGTGATGCGTCGAACGTTGAGGGTTCTGACGCCACGCTTGTGCAGCCAGCCGGCAACCCAACCCCCCGCGACACCACCCGTATCTCCGAGAAAGAAGGGAAGCCACCCCACGATGCCGATCTGGGTAAGGGTCAAGTGGCGAACCCCGTAGAGATAGCTGGGGATCCAATACCAGTAGAACTGCATCACTGGACCGATGAAGAAGCGGCACAACATCACCGCCCAGGCAGAGGACTGACTCAGCAGTTGCCTGAGCGAGACAGCACCTGCGGCATGTTGTTGTCTATTCGGCGGGTCTCGATAGAGCAGAAACCAGAACGGGACCCACAGCACGCCAAGCAACGCAGGAACGAGAAATGCAGCCCGAAAGCTATAGCGTTGCGCCAGAAACACGATGAGCGGGGGCGCGAGCGTAGAGCCAATCATGCTTCCGCTGTTGAAGATGCCAATGGCCAGGGTTCGCTCACCAGGGGCAAATGCGCCGAAGATGGCCTTTAAGCCACCGGAGTAGTTACCGCATTCCCCGGTGCCCATCCAGAAGCGGGTTAAGCCGAGCTGGAGTCCGGACCTGGTCAGTGTTTGCGTGCCGGTCGCGGCGGACCACCAGAGAACCGCTCCGAGCAGGCCAAAGCGCACGCCCCATCGGTCCATGAGCCAACCCATGGGAAACTCGCCCGTCATCATGCCGAATTGAAAGGCGGCGACGATCCTTCCGTACTGCGCATTGGACAAATGCAGCGATGCGCGAATCAGCGGCGCGAGCACCGACACCGTCTGGCGATCAATAAAGTTGATGATGGTGATGAGGAGCAGCAGCCCAAGCACCAGCCAGCGCCTTTTGGAGGCCTGCTCGCTGGCGAACGTCACGGTGCTACTTGATGGGGCGGAATTCATTGCCCACAAAATTCTCTGCCGCCGGGGCGCGGCCATCCTTCGCTTCCGTTGGGCAAAGAGGCAGAAGAGGAAACAACAGCTCCGCCACACGGTACGCTTCTTCGAGGTGAGGGTAGCCGGAAAGGATAAACGTATCGATGCCGAGGTCGGCGTACTCCAGCATGCGCTGCGCGACTATCGATGGGTCACCTACCAACGCGGTTCCCGCCCCGCTGCGCACCAGCCCGATACCCGCCCAAAGATTCGGGCTGATTTCGAGGTTGGAAAGATTGCCGCGAACCAGGGACGCCATGCGCTTTTGCCCCTCTGAATCAAACTTTGACAAACCTTGCTGGGCCCGCTCCACGACGTCGCGGTCAATGTAGCGGATGAGCTCATTGGCGGCCTGCCACGCCTCCTCGGTGGTCTCTCGCACGATTATGTGAAGACGAATGCCAAAGCGCAGTTTTCTACCGGCACTCTCCGCCAGGCGACGCATGCGCTCGATCTTTTCCGCGACGAGTGCGGGTGGCTCGCCCCAGGTAAGGTAAACATCCACATGATTGGCGGCAATCTGCATCGCCGCATCCGAAGAGCCGCCAAGATACAGCGGTGGATGAGGGTGTTGCGTGGCAGGGTAGTACACTCGCGCGTTTTCAACCCGCAGATGCTTACCTTGAAAAGAGCGCGTCTCTCCTGCCAGGATGCTGCGCCAGATAGTCAGGAATTCGCCGGTCACTTCATAGCGCTCATCGTGGGAAAGAAAAACACCGTCGGCGGCGGCCTCGTGCGGATCGCCGCCCGTTACTACGTTGATGAGAACCCTACCCTGGGAGAGCCGATCGAAGGTTGCGGTCATGCGTGCTGCGAGTGTCGGCGACATGACCCCGGGTCGCACCGCAACCAGAAACTTGAGCCGTTTCGTGCTGGGCACCAACGTGGATGCGACGACCCACGCGTCTTCGCAGGAGTTTCCCGTAGGCAGAAGCACGGCGCCGTAGCCGAGCTCATCGACGGCTTGCGCTATCTGCCGCAGGTAGGCGTAGCCGGTAAGCCGCGAGCCTTGACTCGCGCCGAGATAGCGGCCGTCTCCGGTTGTGGGAATGAACCAAAACATTTCCATCGCGACTTCTCCTGCCTACACCAGTTGCGCCTGGGAGACCGTTTTGTGCGACCAGTACGAACAAAGCCGCCTTTTGCATGTGCTGCCGTCTTGTCATCCTCGGTCGCGCCTGCTTATACATCGTAGGCTTCTCCTACCAGGAACTTCATCGTTTTCGGGAAAATGCGTAGCGGAGGCGAGAAGCCGGTCAACAACAAGCCGGAGAGGCTTGTTCAATGAGGACATGAGCCGGGATGGGCAGGGGTCTCATCAGTTAGAACTCTTCGTGACGATAAATCAAGGCCCTGACAGTGTCAATTTACTGGGAGGATGGTGTTTCCTTGAGGCCGCTTCATCCCAAATGGGAAACCGCAGATCTCTCCACTGCGCTACGCTCCGGTCGAGATGACAAATTCGTTGCAGGGAAGTTGACTGATTTCCATTAGAGGTCCGCGGAACTGCAGATCCCTCCACGGCACGCCGGGACAGGTCGGCTGCGCTCCCAATGAACAAAATGTGCTCATAGGGACAAACAGGGGCTAAAGCCCATCGTTGCAGGCGTTTTTCGGCACGACTAAAGTCGTGCCCTGATACAAAGCACCAGCACTCGTGGGTCGAAGAGGCTCGATGTCTCCCCGTTCATTCCTCTCTTAACTTGCCGCAGGCGAGTCAGTTGCTCGGGATGACAAAGGAAAGGGCGACGCTTCTTTGGAAAGCGTTACCGAGCAGAAGGCGTTTTTCATCGCCCTGGGTCCAGCAACCACTTTCCATGGAAGCTTAGTCCTCTCCTTTGTCATTAGGAGCGCAGCCGACCTGTCCCGGCGTGCCGTGGAGGGATCTGCAGTTCCGCGGACCTCTAATGGAAATCAGTCAACTTCCCTGCAACGAATTTGTCATCTCGACCGGAGCGTAGCGCAGTGGAGAGATCTGCGGTTTTGTATACTGCAATCCCGCCTAAGTTGATCCCCGGGGTCGGTGGTACGAGAATCACTAGGAGCCATGCATCGTTGCAGATTAGAGAGCCGCCGAAAGCGCAAACGTCAAGAGCAGGGCGATGATCGAGATCAAAGTTTCGCTGATGGACCAGGTCTTCATGGTATCGGCGACGCTCATGTTGAAGTATTCCTTCACCAGCCAAAATCCGCCATCGTTGACATGCGAGAAGATGGCCGATCCCGCGCCCGTGGCGATGGTCAGCAATTCCGGCCGCACGCCTGGGCTGTGTGCGAGGATGGGAGCGAGGATGCCGGCGGCCGTGGCTAAGGAAACGGTGGCGGATCCGGTAGCCAGGCGGATGAGCGCGGCGACCAGCCATCCCAGCAGCAGCAGCGATACATGGGCGTGCAGGGCAACCGCGACAATTGCCTGCGAGACGCCGCTATCCTGAAGGATGCGTCCAAACCCTCCGCCTGCTCCAATCACCAGCGTGATGTGAGCCGTGGGCGCCAGGCACTCATTGGAAAATTTGAGAATCATCTCCCGGTTGAAACCGCGCATTTTGCCCAGGGTGATAAAGCTGACCAGCACCGCGACCAGCAAGGCCATGTCGGCACCGCCCAGCAAATGCAGCACGCGGTTGGTGGCCGTGCCGGGGGGTGCCAGGACGCCCGCCCAGCTGCCAATCAGCATCAGCACCACCGGCAGCAAAACGGTGGCCATCGAGATCGCAAAGCCGGGCAACGCGCGATTCGCATCGTGCTCGGCAAACTGTTCTGCCATAGGGTTGTGGGCGTCGAGCACAATCCTGGGGGCAATGATGCGAGCATAAACCGGGCCTGCAATTACCGCGCTGGGAATGCCGACCAGCAGGCCGTATAAAATCGTTCTTCCCACGTCGGCGTGAAAGATGGTAACGGCCAACATCGCCGCCGGATGCGGCGGCACCAGCGCGTGCACCACGGAAAGCCCGGCCAACATGGGCAGGCCCACCAGGATCAGCGAAGTACGGGTGCGCCGGGCGACGGTAAACGCAATCGGTATGAGCAGAACGAAGCCCACCTCAAAAAAGACCGGCAGGCCCACCACCAACGCCGCGCACATCATGGACCAGGGCACATGCCGCTCGCCGAAAAGCTGAATCAAGGTCTCCGCAATACGGTCCGAGGCTCCGGATTCCGCCATCATCTTGCCCAGCATGGTGCCCAGACCCACTACGATCGCGATGTGCCCCAGGGTGTTGCCCGTCCCTGTCTCGAAAGAGGAGACGACGGTCCCGAGCGGCATCCCCGTGGCGATTGCGAGCGCCAGCGAAACCACCATCAGCGAGAGAAAAGCGTTCAGCTTGGCCACCGCGATGAGCAGAACCAGCCCGGCCACAGCACTGACAGCGGCGATTAACAGGAAGACGCTATGACTGTCGAACAACGGGGTTGGGTTCAAGAGGAACCCAATGAAAGGCGGGGTAGAAAGCGCCCAGCTCTTTGCCCGGTGGCACGGCCATCTTTGTACGACAGCACACCATTGACCCATACGGCGACGATTCCTTCGGCGGCGCAGATAGGGTTGCTGAAGGTAGCCGTATCGATAATTTTCTCCGGATCGAAGAGTACCAGGTCAGCAGAGGAGCCTTCGCCGATTCGACCGCGTCCGGCCAGTCTGAATCGTTGCGCGGGCAGGCCGGTCATTTTATGCACCGCTTGCGTAAGGGGGAAGATCCCTTGTTCCCGGCAGTAATAGCCCAGCACCCGAGGAAACGTTCCCCAAAGGCGGGGGTGAGGCCGGGGGTCGTTGGGCAGCCCGTCGGAGCCGATCATGGTTGCCGGGTGCCGCAGGATGCGACGCACATCCTCTTCCGTCATACAGTGGTAGATGGCCCCGGCGGGTTGCAAGCGCGCCGCCGCTTCCCCTTGCTTCATGCCCCAGGCAAGGGCGATCTGCTCCAGCGTCTGGCCGGCCATTTCGGGGTGTGGCGTCGACCACGTGATGACGATACGAACCCGTTCATCCACCTGGCGAAGATCGAGAGTGCTGGAAGAGGCCGCATAGGGATAGCAGTCACATTGCACAGGCTGTTCAGCACGAGCCGTCTCCAATGCGTGCAGAACCTCTCCGCTCCTGCCCCAGTTGGCGATGCCTGCGCATTTCAGATGGGAGATGACGACCGGCACGTTGCAGTGACGGCCGGTAGCGAAGGCTTCGCTCATGGCGGAGAGGATCTGCTCGGCTTCGGTGCGCATGTGTGTCGCATAGATGGCGCCGGCGGCAGCGAGGGGCTCGGCCAGCGACAAAATTTCCTCCGCGGGAGCAGAACGGGCCGAACCGTAGGCCAGGCCGGAGCTTAACCCCAAGGCACCGTGGTCCAGGGCCTCAACCAGCTGCGCGCGCATGGCCTGGATCTCGGCTGCGGTGGCGGCGCGGTCGAGCCGATCCATGTGGTTGTTGCGCAAAGCCGTATGGCCGGCCAGGGCAGCCACATTCACCGCTGGCTGGGCTGCGTCGACGGCCGCCACGTACGCCGCGAAGGTTGGGTAACGGAAGGCGTCAGCCTCCCCCAGCAGATTCATCGGATCGGGAGGTGGGCCCGTCAACTGTACGGGCGCCGCGCTGATGCCGCAGTTGCCGACGATCACGGTCGTAACTCCCTGGGAAAGTTTCGCCATCATCTGTGGGTCGCGGATGACGCTGGTATCGTCGTGGGTGTGGACATCGATGAATCCAGGAGAGAGGATTTGCCCTTCTCCCTCTGTAACCTGCCGGGCAACGTAATGTGGGAGTTGTCCGACCGCGCAAACGGCACCGGCGTCGACAGCGACATCTGCCGTCTCAGGCTCGGCACCACTACCGTCGAGAACGCGAACGTTCCGAATAAGCGTGTCACAATGAGGCATATGGCCTGGGATTGTCCTTTCCAATGACCTCGGGTGCCACATCCCGCTCGTTTTTTGCGAGATGTGGGATACCACGAATCTTAACGTCTTTTCTTAGCGGGCCACAGAGTAGCCGACCTCCCGGAGGCTTTTCCCCAAGAAAAGCCGTTTCCACTATGCTTGCCAGTGCAACCGTAAAACTGAAAATGCTCTAGACTGATCTGACGTATTTAAGAATTAGGAGGGGTACGCCATGTCCGACGAGGATCTAAAAGCAGAGCTGGAGAGGCTGCGTGCCGAGAACGATGCGCTGAAAAACAAGAGTGTGCGTGGGCTGAGTTTGAAAGTGAGTGAAAAGGGAGCAGTATCCCTTTACGGCGTCGGCCGGTTTCCGGTGACGCTCTACAAAGAACAGTGGGCCAAGGTACTTGGTATGAAAGACGAAATAGAAAAATTCCTGCACGACAATGCTCACTTGCTTAAAACGAAGGAATGAGTGGACGGCCTTCAGGCCGTCCACTGGAGTTTCTACATTTTCTCGAGCCTGAGGTATGGTTTGTCGAGCTTCAGTTTTGGGTTTTGCTTTGTATCAGGGCACGACTTCAGTCGTGCCGTAAAGGCGGAAAGAGAATTGGGCTTCAGAGATCTGCGGTTTATTCTCCAGTTCTCACGCAAACTCTTCAGCCCCTGCAATGGCAATCCTGCACGAAATGCATCGCGCATCTATCTATGGTTCAGAACCCCGTTAAAGCAGGACTGATACGCCGACTTGGCAGAGAAAAAAGCGCACGGGCTAAAGCCCATATCCTTGTTGACCTCGAGCGGCACGACTGAAGTCGTGCCCTGATACAAAGCATCAGACCGGTGACTCCAGAAAAACTCGCGCATTCCGTAGATCTTGGATGTATCCACCCTCTCCGAAATGTAGAAACTCCAGGGGAAGGCCTTCAGGCCGTCCGTAAGTGATTGCAAATCCGTCCGGCTTTAGCCGCTGAGGGAACGGCTTTCGCTTCCCATTGGACCTTTTTCCGCAGCCTGTTCAGCCCGGTTTCATGTACCGTGCTTTTTTGCCTGCAAAGAAGCTGAATTGCACTGAGCCGATTGTAATCGGCGTCTTTCCGGATCCGCTCCCGGGCTATCCTATTCGAAGGATTCCTACCCCATTTGGTCCTGCGAGGAACCGGGATGCGAACGAGCATATTGGTAACCGGGTCGGTCGCCGCGCTGCTGTTCTTGTCATCGTGTGGGAAACGGGACCGCCTCAATGAAACCGTGACCTCGGGACCGCGGGATCCCCGCCTAAACGTGCAAGCGGGCGGATATCACGGCAATCACTTCTCGGGTCCGGTTTACATTCCCCGTTCCTCTCCCATGGAGGAGGGTACAACCGCGTACAACGTGGTCTATCAAGAGGGCGTGACTGTCCTCAGTAGGGCCGATACGTTGCGGCATCTGCTGGCCATCCGGCGGGATGGGAGCTACGTCTTTGACGCCTCGGCCGATAAAGTCGCGAACCTCGAGCCCGGAAGCATACTCCTGCTGTCCGGCCTGGCGTTATGCACGGTGGTCGATGTAAAAGAAGCCAGTGGCGGATACCTGATCAAGACAGGACCGGCAAAAATCACAGACGCCATCAAGGACGGCCGCCTGGAGGGCACGTACAGGATCGATTTCAGCAGGATGAAAAGCAGCGTCGCCCAGGGCGCAGCTGATTTTGATGTAGACTTTGGCGGTTACAATTACCATGTCAAATTCACGCCGGGCGACGATCGCATTCAAGTTCAGGCGACCATTAAGTTTGGCGGTAGCCAGGGCACCCTGGCATATGAGGGCATCGGTTACCTTAGCAACTTCGTTTCGACCATCAAGATGCAGATCAAGGATGGCGAACTCACCGATCTCAGATTTACCAATGCGAATCTCACTGGCCAGACGGAGCTGAAGTGGTTTGCTGTGGCTACGGATGCCATGAAATCGGGGTCCATGGCCAAGATTACGTCCTGGCCCGCCGAGCTCTTGAAGAGCGCACCGCTCTCCAAAGCCGCCTACCATGTCCCTATCCTGGTGGGAGCGGTGCCGTTCGATCTGCGGATATCGCTCGGCTTCAGCTTTATTCCTGCCCTCACCTCAAAGAACAGCGTCGTTGAGGGTAGCAAGCTCATAAAGTACAGTGGCAGCGGCGGGTTCATTTTTTCGAATGGCCAGACCAGGCCTTCAGGATCTATCAATGTCGATGCGGATGTCGCCGGGACCGATAATCGAGTAGTGGCCGCCGGTTCGGTGGGCTTTACCGCGGCTACGGAGGCGCCTCGGCTGGAGTTGGCCATGGGCTGGCCGCCGTCACCTTTGCCGGCCGCAGGTTATCTCAACTTCATCGCTTCCTATGGCATAGTGACCAACGGGATGATCAGTCCAATTCCATGCCAGACCAACATCATGGCATTCAGCGTGAACGCAGGATCCGCCTACTCGTCACCAAATACCTTCGCCACCTGGTTTGGAACAGCCACAGGAGTAGTTTCGTCCGTCTCGCTCTGGCAGAAGACCACAAAATCAGCCGGCGCTGGTGGTCTTATGTGTCCCAGCTGAGTTAGGCAACCATGACCATCACATTCAAATCTCCTGCCTAGCCATCTTCACCAATATCTTCGTGCCAGATTTCTGGATGTTTGCGTATGAAGTCTTCCATCATCTGCACGCATTCTTCAGAGTTCAGATCGAGAACCCTTACCCCAGCCGCACGGAGCCAGTCAAGGCCACCGCTAAACGTCCTGCTCTCGCCTACGACCAGCGTGCGGATGCCGAACTGACGGACCAGGCCGCTGCAATACCAGCAGGGCGCCAGTGTAGTCACCATCACGATATTGCGGTAGGAGCGTAATCGACCCGCGCGGCGAAAAGCGTCAGTCTCCGCGTGGACTGAGGGATCGCCTTGCTGTACCCGTCGATTGCGTCCAGAGCTGAGCAGCTGCCCGTGGCTATCGAACATTGCCGCGCCAATGGGAAGGCCACCTTCTGCCAGGCCGCTCCGGGCTTCACGTATCGCGACCGCCAACATCGATGCCCAATCCTGCTCCACATCCATTCCTCACCCCTCCGTGAGAATACGTACCCAGCCTTTCGATTGTCGAGATCAACGATTGGAAGGAAGGGACAGGCTTTTCAGCCAGGTGTGGCTAGCAACAGCAACACCGCAAGAAAGCATCCTACCGCCTGTTCCGTTGCAGAACCGCATCGTGAGCCGGGAAAGGATTTCAAATGACTCGATACAACCAATTCAGAGCGATGCTACTTTGCGGTGTCACTCTTCTATCGGCAGGCTGTAACAAGCAGGACAACTCCAAGGCTAACTACCAATCCGCAATTAACGACTATTACAAGGCTCATCCGGCCTGCGTCTGGCAGGACACCAAGAAATTTCCAGTGCAGGCTGCGACCTCGGACGATGCTAAGACGGAGGGTTACGATGCCCTCACGGATGCCGGCCTTCTCACCCGCACGACCGGAGAGAAGAAGGTGTTCATTATTGCTTCCAAGCAGGTGAACAACTATGATTTGTCAGCTCAAGGGCGTTCAGCCTGGACGCCGGATACGACCCAGCCGGGATACGGCAATTTCTGTTATGGCCATCGTGCTGTCGATTCCATCGATAGCTTCACCACCGGAGTCAACGGATCCGGTTTGAAGACGGCCCAGGTGAATTACCACTACAGCTTCACCGATGTTCCGGAATGGGCGAAGTCGCAGGAGGTTCAAACAGCGTTCTCATCGGCCGGTGCGGCCCTGGCGCATAGCCAGCCCGGCCAGGATTCACTGGTGATGAATGGCAATAATTGGCAAGTAACGAAGTAACGAGGGTGTCCCATCCTTGAGAGGTTTTCAAGGATGGGCCGAGCCATCGCCTACTACTGCTGAGCCGACTCAAGGGCAAACACAAGCAAGGAACGCGCCGTGACGCCATAAGAGTCGCCCACCTTAAAGATTCCCTTCTCGCTGTTGTCTGCGACGTTGGTGTCGATCAACAACGACCAGGTATCGCCACCAGGGCACGCAGGCAAAGTGAATTCAACCAGATCGTGATAGTCGTTGATCACGATCAACAGGGTTGCTTGCTTTCCTCTCTGCCTGATTCCGGTCACTTGTGCGCGCCCATCCAGCAGCATGCCGAAGCAGCGCATGTTCGTATCGCCCCAATGCTCCTGCTCCATTTCGGATCCATTGGCGTTAATCCAGGTCAGATCCTTGACCCCCAACTCCTCGTCGTATTGACCGGTGAGAAAGAGATTGCGTCGCAGGATCGGATACTTGTGTCGCATGCGGGTAAGCCTCCGGGTAAAGGCAACCAGCAGCTCGTTCTTCTCCAGCAGCTCCCAATCGACCCAACTGATCTCGTTATCCTGACAATATGCGTTGTTGTTACCGCCCTGGGTCCGGGCGAACTCGTCGCCAGCCAATATCATGGGCGTACCCTGGGCCAGCAATAAAGTTCCTAGAAGGTTGCGTATCTGGCGCTTGCGCAAAGCATTGATCTCAGGGTCGTCCGTAGGCCCTTCGACGCCGCAATTCCAGGAGTTGTTGTTAGAATTGCCGTCCTTGTTATCTTCTCCATTCGCTTCGTTGTGCTTCTCGTTGTAAGTGAAGACATCGTTCAAAGTGAAACCGTCGTGGGCGGTGACAAAGTTGATCGACGCCCAGGGTCTACGTCCTTGATGATTGAAGATGGATGCGGATGCACATAGGTTATCCGTCAGAGCGGCGGCCGGGGCGTTACCGGTCCAAAATTTGCGGGTGTGGTCGCGAAATTTGTCATTCCACTCTGCCCAGCCGGGAGGAAAAGCGCCCACCTGGTAGCCGCCAGGCCCGAGATCCCAGGGCTCAGCGATGAGCTTGATCCTGGACAGGCATGGATCCTGGCTGCAGGCTTTCAGAAATCCACTCTGATTGTCGAACCCGTTGGGTTCTCGCGCAAGAATGGTCCCGAGATCAAACCGAAAGCCATCGACGCGAGTCTGTTCGGCCCAAAATCGCAGGCTATCGGTGACCAACTGAATCACGCGCGCGTGACTAATATTCAGAGTATTCCCGGTCCCGGTATCGTTGATGTAATAGCGCGGATTATCAGGCAACAGACGGTAGTAAGTTGCGTTATCAATTCCCTTGAACGATAGCGTAGGCCCGCGTTCATTTCCTTCCGCTGTGTGGTTGTAGACCACGTCCATAATGACCTCGATCCCTGCATCGTGGAATCGAGCGACCATCTCCTTGAACTCGCGCAGTGGATGCTTGCGGTCGGCAGCATAGCGCGTATCGGGGGCGAAGAACCCGATACTGTTGTAGCCCCAGTAGTTGGTCAGACCCATCTCCAGCAGGTGGCTGTCATTGATGAAAAAATGGACCGGCAGCAATTCGACCGAGGTTACGCCCAGTTGCTTCACGTACTTAACCACCGATTCCTCGCCCAGGCCGGCGTAGGTGCCCCGCAGGTGCTCTGGCATCCCGGGAAAAAGTTTGGTGAAGCCTTTGACGTGCAGCTCATAGATAATCGTGTCATCAAAGGCCACCCGGACCTCGCTCAGCACACTTTGACCATGCCAATCGAAGTTGGGATCCACGACCAAACACTTAGGCATGAACGGGGCGCTATCCCGTTCATCGAAGGTCGAATCGTCACCCGACTCCATTTGGTAGCCAAAGACCGCGGGGTCCCACCTGAACTCGCCGCAATGCGCCACTGCGTAGGGATCAAGCAATAATTTATTGGGATTAAAACGATGCCCAGCCTCGGGTTCATAAGGCCCGTGCACGCGATACCCATAAACCACGCCCGGACGTACATCGGGGAGATAGCCATGCCAGATCTGATTTGTATATTCGGGCAATTCGATTCGTTCCAGCTCCTGTTCACCTTTTTCGTCGAAGAGGCAAACCTCGACTTTGGTGGCGTGGGCGGAGAATAAAGCGAAGTTCGTGCCTTTCCCATCCCAGGTTGCCCCTCGTGGGTGAGGCAGGCCTTCTCTGATTAAAGCAGTGCGCGGTTCCGTCATGGTCATTGCGGGCATGATGATCTGATTCCTGTCGTCCGTGGTTTGATAACAATTCCAAGAACAAATGTCGATTCAGATAGATGCGGATTTTCGGGTTTTAGCTGGTTGGTTGCTCCAAGCAGGCCTCCGGGCAAGCATCATTTCTTTCAGTCCACCAACCGCAGGTGCCGAAATTTACAGCTTTTCGCTCGGCAAACCTTAGTCGCTCGCCCGCTAGATCACGGTTTGGGAATTGGAGTGAGGAAACCCTGGTCCCGCAGCCATTGCTCAAGCAAGACGGGCCACAGGTCCAGCGCCGCGATCCCCGCTCCCATTCCGCTGCCATGATCCCCGTGACGGAAGATATGCAATTCTGCCGGGACCCCTGCGGTCAGTAAGGCGTTATAGAAAACGACGCTGGCGCTGATGGGGACGGTGCGGTCGTCCGAAGTGCTGTAGATAAATGTGGTTGGCGTTTGGGAAGTAACGTGCAGGCTGGGGGTATATTTCTGTTCGTCGTCCTTGCAGGTTTCGGCCGGAATGGTCTTGATCACCGAGCAGTAGCTGATGTAGTGGCCGCTGGGCTGCATGGCATTCAGCCAGGGGTAGCCGAGCACCAGAAAATCAGGCCGGCTGCTGAAACGCTCGATCGGGTCGCTCGCGTCGGGTTTTCCAGCGTCGAAGAGCGTGCCGGTGGCCGCTGCCAGGTGGCCTCCAGCAGAAAAGCCAACGAAGCCGATGCGGTCGGGGAGAAAGCCGTAGGCGGAAGCCGAGGACCGCACCAACCGTACGGCGCGTTGCGCATCCTGAAGTGGAATCGGGTAAAGATATTTCGCCCCCAGCCGGTATTTAAGCACAAAGGCAATGACGCCCTTGGACGTGAACCAGTCGGCGACCTGGCGGCCTTCAAGGTTGCTGGCCAGGCCGAGGTAGGCTCCGCCAGGGGCGACAATCACTGCCGATCCCGTACCTCTTCCTTTCTGAGGGAGGAAGACGGTAAGCGTTGGCAAATCGGCCGGATCAGTGCCCACAATCTCGCGCGCTCCACTCGGCCATAGCTGCAGGGTAGAGATATCGAGAGCTGGATCGATCGCTTGCTCAACCTGCGATCGCGCCCGCCATGCGTCGACCGAAAACAGGCAGAGAACAGCTATCACCAAAATCTTCTTCAAGTCTTGCCTCCTCCACGCCACAACGATTCCTCTCAGGGTGTGCGGCCCCCCTCGAAAGGATTGTTCTCTCGCCCTCACTCCCAAGTGTTCTTTGGAACCTTTCGGGCTGAGGTGGGCAATCGTCGCATGTTGTTCATTCGATTTTGGCAGCCAAAAGCGTTCCCAGGGTCGCGAACCGATCGCGTGGTCCATCGTAATCTGTTTCCTCCCAAATGGTTGCCTGGAATCCGCCCGAATGAGGGTTTCGCGGCGACGCATGGATCACTAACTTGGAAACATCGCGCCACAATCCCCCGCGATTTGCTTGAAAGGTGGTCCGCTGATGCTGAGTGCCAACGTTGCTTTCAACACTGTTAGCCCATTTCCAGGAATTGCGTCCAAGAAGATTCAACTTGGTGCCGCCAAGGCTGTTGCGCGCCCGGGCCATGCACTCAGTTTGGTCGAAGCTGGAACCTATGGAAATCGCATGGCGAAGCACCTGCACATGGCGAGCGCCCCCGCAATCAGGGTGAAGACCCGGCTCCGGGCGCAGCTTGCTGTGACCCGGCTGCGCTCGGAAACGGGACTCGTTGACCGGACGACGCCTTTTCCTTGTGAGCAGGCCTTCACCGTTCAGTTGCATCTACGGCCGGTCTCTCCAGTCAAATTTTGGCTTCATGAACGGCCGGTGGTGGTTGACGCCGCACAGGGGGAAGGCAGTGTCAGCGTCTTCCATTTGGAGCAGGAACCCGCTCTATATCTGGGAAGTGCATTCGACATGGTGCAGTTTTATGTGCCCCGCGTTGCCCTGGATGAGTTCGCCGATGAGAACGATGGCTGCCGATGCGAGACCCTCAGCTGGCCTTTTGGCAAGGTAGATTCCAAGCTGAAGAATTTGGCGTTGTGCCTCTTGCCTGTCCTGGAGAGACCCGAAGCCGCCAGCGAACTATACGTGGACCACCTGGTATTCGCAGCGCACGCCTATATCGCCCGCACCTACGGTGGGATCACAATTGCACCATCCATTGTGCGCGGGGGGCTAGCCCCCTGGCAGTTGCATCGGGCTACGGAGATGCTCAAGGCAAATCTGGATGGACAGATCACGCTCTCCCAGGTGGCGCGCGAATGCAAACTTTCCGTCAGTCATTTCGTGCGTGCATTCAAGCAAACAATTGGGCAGCCGCCCTACCGCTGGCTTTTGCAACAGCGCATCGACGCAGCCAAGGAACTTTTACTGCACTCGGGCTTGCCCATGGTAGACATTGCACTCAAATGCGGTTTTGCCGATCAGGCATGTTTCATCCGGGCGTTTCGCAAGTTGCTTGACACCACCCCCGGGGAGTGGCGGCGGATACGGATGCAGTAAGACCCGGTATTCGCCGCCGCCACCGATCACTTCCACGACCATCAGTCGAGGTTGTTGACAATTTCCCCCAGGAACCATGCCCGGCGCTCTGTCTCGTCGATCCAGACCTCGATCAGGCTGGTTGTCGCCACATCGTTGTGTTGATCGCATATTTCGTGCGCCGAGCGAAGAGACGCTGTCAGCTGCCGGTTATCTGCAAACAGCTCACTGAGCATGGCTTTGGGAGAAACGTGGAGGCCATTGTTATCTTTGAGCCGTTGGTAACTCGCGATCTCGCCAATGGAATGAATCGTGGTGCCCCCCAACTTGCGAGCTCGCTCGGCGATGGGGTCGGTCATGGCAAAGATTTGATCGCCGTGCTCATCGAGAAGCAGATGATAGTCGCGGAAGTTCTTTCCGGTCATATGCCAATGAAAGTTCTTGGTTTTCAAATAAAGGGCGAAAGAATCGGCCAGCAAGTGACGCAGCTCGCCTGATATTTCCTCTACTGCGTCGTGGTCCAACTGTCCAACGTTCTTTACTGCAGCTTTCTCATTCCTTGATTCAACCTTTTCTGCTGTTGCCATCGTATCTCCTTCTGTCCGCCGCGGAGAGTCATCTCCGCGCCGCTACCTTACATGGATGCACGCGCCCATGAAGCGTGTTTTAAATTTCTCGTTTGGCCAGCGCCGGCATTCCAGTCGCTGGTTGCAGCAATAAGAGCAAACTATGCGCAAGCTGTAACAAGATGTCGCCTCCTTGCCGCTCTTACGGTGGATAAAGTACGTTTTCGAGGAAATCGAACACCATGGCCAGCTACCTGACCCCCGAATGGAAATCCGGACACCCTCAAAGTAGCCCGCGATCTGGATAGCAAGGTTGAGGCTCTCTTGGCAGAAGCGGCAGAGTGATAGGAGAGGAGACCATGCCTGACGTTGAGCGGTACGATGCCGTTGTGCTGGGCACCGGAGAGGCCGGAAAGTACATGGCCTGGCACCTGGGCGCCAGCGGCAAACGCGTGGCGTCCATCGAGCGCAAATACATCGGAGGTGCCTGCCCAAACGTCGCCTGCCTCCCGAGCAAAAACGTAGTTCACGGCGCCAAGGTAGCCTCTTATTTCCACAGAGCCGAAGAATTTGGCATCTTGACTGACAATTGGACCGTTTCCATGCCGGGTGTTCGAGCGCGCAAACGGCAAATGGTCGACGGTCTTCACCGCGTGCACATGGACAACTTCGCCCGCAGCAAGGTGGAGATCGTAAAGGGGGAAGGCAATTTCATTGCCGACAGGACCCTGAAAGTTTCGCTTCCAGGCGGAGCAGAGCGCGTTCTCTATGGAGATCAGGTCTTTATCAACACTGGCACACGGGCGCTGATCGGTAACATACCGGGCTTGGCTGAATCCTCTCCGCTCACTCATGTAGAAGCGCTGGAGCTCGACATCGTCCCGGAACATTTGCTGATTCTTGGGGGCGGCTATGTCGGTCTGGAGTTTGCCCAGGCGATGCGGCGCCTGGGCAGCCGCGTCACCATCATGGAGCGGAATGATCGCCTGGTGCATCGTGAGGATCTGGACGTTTCCGAAGCGCTGACGCAACTCTTCCAGGACGAAGGCATTGTCACTGTGGCAAATACCAACCTCGGGCGAGTGGAAGGAAAGTCGGGCCACGGGGTGCGGCTGCATGGTTCCCGGCGTGGGTCTGAGATCATCGTCGAAGGCTCGCACCTTCTGGTGGCGACAGGCCGCTTGCCCAATACAGAAGGCATTGGCCTGGAACTTGCTGGCATCAAGACCACCAAAAAAGGATTTGTCGAAGTGAACGAACGGCTGGAGACAAGCGCTCCCGGTGTTTGGGCGCTCGGCGACTGCGCCGGTAGTCCTTTCTTCACTCACATCTCATTCGACGACTTCCGCATCGTCCGCGACAATCTCGCCGGCGGCAACCGCACAACGACAAGTAGGCAGGTGCCATCCTGCCTCTTCACCGACCCTGAACTTGCCCGGGTAGGCCTGGACGAATCGCAGGCAAAGCAGCAGGGCATTCCGTACCGGATCGCCAGGATCCCTATGGCAGCCGTGCTGCGGACCCGCACCATGGCCGAGACCAGGGGATTTCTGAAAGCGCTGGTCAGTGTGACGGATGATCAGATCCTGGGATTCACGGGCTTTGGCGTGGGTGCGGGCGAGACCATGGCTACGGTGCAGCTCGCCATGAGGGCGGGATTACCATTCACCACGTTGCGCGACATGACGATCACCCATCCCACGCTGGCGGAGGGCCTTGTGCCCCTTTTCTCTTCCGTGTCCGGAAGATGATAGCGCAACTGGTCTACGGGTGACCCCTCCACAGATTTCCTGTTGAGATTGGCGGCGCTGGTAACCTCGTACGGCTTTCCTAAAAAACACGCGGTCATGGTCAACAAACTGAATCAGCAAAGCAGCATAACCTAGCGCTCTCTACCTCACCTGCATCGCCCCTGCCCTCAGTCACATTACCAATCCACCAATGGCAAGCACCACGATCAACCCACCTATCACAAGGTCGGCGAACCGCAGCCTCGCCCTGGTAGCACGCGCGGCGCCAGCATGACGATCAATTCGTTCGTTACTATTTCCTGCCCTTCCATCGCATCACCTCCGGCAATGCTCAGTTCGTGGCAGCGGCCGTATCTGAAGTCGCCACCATTGTCTTGCGCAAAGCGACTTTGGCACGCGCCAGCCGGGACTTGGTCGCCGGAATGGAAATACCCATGTTGTGGGCAATCTGTTTCATGGAGTGTCCCTCCATCTGTCCCCGTTCCACAACAGAGCGAAGTGCATTTGGCAGGCGGCAAATGGCCCTCTTCAGGTGCAAGGACCTCTCACGTCCGGCATAATGCTTCTCGGGGTCCGCTGAGTAGTCGGCGATTTGCCAAGTCTGCCACGTCTCTCCTTCGGCGGTCGCATCGATCGAAGTTTCAAGCCGGATACGCCTCTTTCGCAGGATCATCAGCGCCGAATTGATACCAATACGAGTGAACCAGGTGGCAAAGCTGGATCTGCCATCAAACTGTTTCAAATGCAGAAAGGCTCTCATCATGGAATCCTGAAGGGCATCTTCCGCATCCTCTCGGTTCTTGGTCACCCCGTAGATGGTGTTGAAGACACGCTTTGAGTTGCGCGCGCAGAGTTCGACAAAGGCCCACTCGTGGCCGGCTTGCGCCGCCTCAACCAGCAGGTCGTCTTCCATAGCGCCGGGTTCCAGACGCTGGGCAATGCTGTCATTGATCACGCTGCAGGAAGTCATAGAAACACCTCGAAGAGATTTGGAGAAGCAACCGGGGAAAATTCGTGTGTGGAAACGGCCTGTGCGTACCGTGAGAATGACAGAAGCCCTGCGGAACAAACCAGTGAGCAACTGTTAGCTAACGGTGATCTTCAATATGGGGCGGCACCAACGCGTTATCACAATATGACTAGTCAAAAGTAGATTAGGCGAGCAGGGGGTAGCTTGATTTAAATTGCTTTTAATTTGCTGATCTTGCGGGAGGGAAGGGAAGGGATGCGATGGGAACGGATCGGATGGTAGGGACCGTAGTGAGTGAGCAGCAGTCGTTATCTCCAGCGCGATCGTGACCCTAACCAGCTGGCTTTGCAACTCGCCTTGCTGCAGTGGCAGTGACAAATCAAGCGGGCGGGAGGAAAAGTAACCGCGATCTACCTTTTCCTTCCATGGCGGAAGACATCGGAGGGCCGGGCAACGCGAGTTGAGCTCACGATCTTCTTAAAGGGCGAAGGAAAAGCGTAGGAGGCCAAAATGGGGCAACGGCAAAGTTTTGTGGACAACAAGGAATCGGTGCGCGAGGCCACGCTGCGAGCTGAGCGCGCGGAGCAGGAACTTGTACGGCTGAGAGGACAAGCGGTAAACACAGAAGACACGCAGGACGCGGGGGGCGGTGAGGCCGAACTGCGGAAGGACTCGATGATGGCGCACCTGCTCGACTCACTTAAGGCAGGGAAGGATATCGGCCATTATGGCCGCCTGGTCTTTGCCATGGTCGCGCGACACTTTATGGCCCATCAGGATGTACTTGCCTGGCTTATGCGCGACCCGGACTTTCAGGAAGCAGACGCAGTGACATGCTTGGGCAGGTAGAGGGACGAGACTACAACCCGCCCAAGCGCGACCGTCTATTGGAGTGGCAGGCGCAGCAGGATTTCCCAATTTTGCCCCATCCCGACGACCCGGACTGCGGCAATCTCTACCGGAACCTGAAATTTCCCGACTCCATCTACAACCACATCAGCCAGTACCAGGAACAGAAAGCGAATGCGGATTAAACCGAAACGCAGTTCATGTAACATCCTCCCTAAGTAGCCGCCCGGCCGCGAAGGAGAAAGAGACATTGGAGCAGAAGGATTGGGCTGGAATATTTCCAGCCATGACGACGCCATTCCAGGCTGATTTTTCAGTCGACTACGAAATATTTGGAGCGCAGGCTCGATGGCTGGTGGAGTGCGGCTGCAAGGGAATTGTTGCTCTCGGATCTCTGGGTGAAGCGCCGACCCTGACCAGAGAAGAAAAACTTGAAATTCTGAAACATGCCCGGCGGTCCCTGAACGACAAAGCGCCGGTGATTGCCGGTATTGCTGCCCTTGGCACTGCGGAAGCGGTCTGGCTGGCAAAAGAGGCATATCGTGCGGGCGTGGACGGCCTGATGGTATTGCCGCCCCAGGTGTATCGCAGCGATTGGCGCGAAACACAAGCTCACCTGAGCGCCATCTTTCAGGCAACGCCGCTCTCATGCATGCTCTATAACAACCCCATTGCGTACGGAACGGATATCATTCCGGAGCAGATGGTCGAACTGCGGGCGCGGCATAAGAACTTTCACGCCGTGAAGGAATCGAGCGGCGACATCCGGCGCATCACTTCGCTCAAGCATCTGGGCTCGATGGCGATATTCGTTGGCATGGACGATGTGGTCGTGGAGAGTGTAGCCGCCGGTGCGACGGGCTGGATTGCCGGACTGGTGAACGCCTTTCCTGAGGAATCGGTGCGGCTTTTCAAGCTGGCGCAAAGCGGCCCATCGGCGGACTTGGAATCGCTTTACAGCTGGTTCTTGCCTCTGCTGCGGCTGGACACCGTGCCCAAGTTTGTGCAGTTGATCAAGCAGGTGCAAGAGGAGTGTGGCGGCCCCTCTGCGCGGGTAAGGCCTCCCCGGCTTGAACTTACGGGAGCGGAGCGCGATGAAGTCATTGCACTCACTCGCGGGAGCCTTGCCAGCTGCCCGCATTAGATGGGGTCAGACCTTTCCCGTGATCGTCGGCTCCAGCAGGGCTTGTTGTCTTGTGCTGGGTCCGCTATTCGTTCGGCGCCGGCTGATCATCACTAACATCAGCAGGGCTGCGACGCCAGGGACCAGCAGGCCGATACGCAGAGATCCGGTACTGGTCGAAATCGTCCCCGTCAACCAGGAGAGTACGGCTCCTCCGAGTCCGGCGGCGGCAAACACCCAGCCGGCATTGCGCGACCCGCCGATCTCCGTCAGGAAAAGCGCAAGGATGAGGGGGAATAGGGGCGCCAGGGCGAGGCCGGTCAGAGCTGATCCTGCGAGGATGGTTGTCGGGCTGCGCGCCGCCAGGAGCAATGAGACGCCTGCTATGGTGCCGACCACAGCCACCCGATAGAGACGAAGTTCTGTCACCCAGGCCAACAGGGCTGGAGTCACGCCTCTGCCGAACAATAAGGCCGCCCAAAAAACGGCGACCGCCAGGGTGCTACCGGCGAAGGTCCAGGCTGTGGTGCGAGTGGTATAGGTGCTCATCCAGCTCCCGACGGCAGCCTCGATCCCTACATAGAGAAAGGCCAGCAGGGCAAAATAAAGGATGGTTGTTGCCTCTTTGATCCCGCTGGGGGCCGATGCGGAACGTGGCGGCGTTGAGATCGCCGCGGTCTGCCAGCAGCGGTAGCAGCACGAACGGTAGAGCGAGAAGTCCGACCAGGCCAAAGGCGGTACCGCCGCGGGCGTGGCGTAGAAATTGGGCAGCCAGAAGAGGACAAGCTACGGAACCAGCGCTCCAGGAAAAATTCTAAAAAGCGAGCGCAGCTCCCATGCGCTTAGGGTGGCGCCGGCCGGCGAGTATGTTGTTCGATGTCATGGCCAATCCAAGGCCGAGTCCGTACACTCCAAATGCGGGCAAGGATTCTTGTTGCAGCAGAAAAATACTGATCGCTCCTGCGCTAAAGAGTGCGTAGCCCAAGGCCAGGGTCTTCCAAAGATTGCCTCGGACCAACAGGGCGCCGGATGATGCCGTGGCAAACTGCACCAGCAGCAGAAGGCCAGCGTCTTTATCCCGTAGGTGCCATTGCGCGGAGAGCCGCGGCAGAATACAACCCAGCAGCACCGTGCCGACGCCAGTGAGAGCGATTCCCAGGTGGAGCAATGGCTCCAGCAAACGAAGGCGAAGGGCCTTGGCCGCACTGTGATTTACGTGAGACATCCAGACAAGCGTTCGTGGAGCGCCGCCGACCCGGCACCCGCCCTATCCACTGTACGCGCTGCATGGCTAACTCACGACCGGCGAACGTTTTTGGGGTCGGTGAGGGGAGCAGACGCACATGTCACCGGAAAGTTCGCAATCGTTCCCGACAGCAAACGATGGGGGCTTGGTTTGACCCTGTGCGTTACGGTTGCTACTATCAAAGTGCGGGGTGGAGCAGTCCGGTAGCTCGTTGGGCTCATAACCCAAAGGTCGCTGGTTCAAATCCAGCCCCCGC
>CAVQWB010000058.1:0-72983 GCA_963717225.1 uncultured Acidobacteriaceae bacterium
TGATCTCCGGTGTTTTGGGCCAAAATTTGTATAGCCGGTTTATGTGTTTGCGGAGCGATCTTCTCCCGCAGATATACCCACCATATTGCACCATCGTTGGCGCTGTTTTCGTTAAGTACGATCTGGGGCGTCTGCCAGGGCATCAACATGCTTTGGTATTTTCAGGGTTTGGAGCGCATGCGTTTAGCCAGCGCTCTTCAAATGGGGGAAAGGTTGTTGCGACCCTAAGTATTTTCGTCCTTGTCCGTAACCCTGACGATGGATGGAAGGTTATGGCGGCGCAGTGTGTGGGCTGTGTCGTAGCCCATGGGGTGACCGTTGTTCTCGCCTATCGCGAAGTGGGCTTCGCATGGCCAACATTTTCGTCAGTCCGGGCGTGCGCTTCGCCTCGGGTGGTCGATGTTCCTGTTTCGTGCGGCGCAAGGCCTGACAGGTTCACTCAACGGGCTCGTCCTGGGCTGCGGTCGCTCCTATCGCGGCGCTCGGTCAATATGCGGGTGCTGAACGAATCTCCGTGATCTTTCAACAAGGGCTATGGCCGGTAAATCAGGCTCTCTACCCAAAATTGACCAAACAGATGCAAGAACGGTGGGAGCTGACGCCATGAAGATGGTCAGGCTGAGTCTTTGTTTGCTGGGTGGTCTCGGCTTGCTGTTCGGAGTGGTTCTCTTCCTCGGGGCTCCCCTGCTCGTGCACGTGGTTCTAGGCGACGCCTTTCATGGTTCGGTTGCCGTGTTGCGCGTATTTTCGCTGTGGATCCCGCTCGTCGCACTGTCCACGGTGATCACTTTCCAACTCCTGCTGCCCAACCAGATGGACAATCAGTTCAATGCGGTGATATTCACGGCTGGCCTGCTTGGTTTTGGTGGCGCTCTGTTGCTGGCTCCCGGCTTCCAGGCTGTGGGTATCGCCTGGTCAGCAGTCGGCGCCCAACTATATACCTTGATCGCATTCTTAGTCGTGTTGGCAAGAGCGGGCCTAAATCCCTTTGTATTCGGGGTCAACAGGCCTGTCGCTACAGTGTCCAGCTAAGAAAGCCGTACCTCAGGGGCTGAAGCCCAGCGTATCTTCAATCACTTACGGCACGGACTAAAGTCGTGCCGTAATACAAAACATGAGTTTTTCTGCAGCCTGTAAAGTCGGGGCCTGGAGTTTACATATGGAGTGCGGTCTGACCGGAGTTTGGGGATCCTTCAGGCCGTGGGTCTGTGGCGGCTCATGTGCGGAACCTCGGTTGCCATTGGGGTACGCAGGATGCCCCGATTTTTCTCCAGGATCGATTCAACTTCATCCACACGGTTCCCGGCATTAACCAGGAGCAATATCCCGTGCGCGCCGACTTCACGGTGCAGCAGTCGGATCGTCTCTTCCGGCATCCCAAAACCCACCAGGGTATCGGTGAGATCGATCTCGGTGTAGGGTGGGTTCTCCCCGCCTGCTATGGCAGCATCTGCCCGACTGGATAGTCCCGGCCCTTGACTGTGCATGTCGTGCTCCTGACTGTGCCGGAACTTCCAGTAAAAGCTGTGCTTTCCTTCTTCAACCGGCGGCGTTGGAGTATGGGCTGCGTTTGAGGTCTGACCCTTCGTCCGCTTGCCTTCTTCAGAAAGGGCCACACCTATATCCTTCGCCGTGAATCCCGCGATCGACAGGTCGGCGATCGCATCGCGCGCCGACATGTCCTCAAGAACACGGCTGCAACAATCTGAGAAGGCGCCGCTGCCATTCTTTGCGATGGATTAATAGACATTGCTTTGCTTCTCCCGCGCTTTAGAAGCCGCGTCAGACTGCCTGAATTCCATGAGCACCCTGTATTTTGGATGCCTTTGAACAGGCTTGGATGTCCGGGTCCCCGGCCAACCTTTAAGCGCCACACCGCGCAGGTGGCGAAACCATGGAGATTGCGATCTGGCCGCCTTGAGGCAGAATTAAGCAGGCTCATGCTTGACCGGGAATTCGGCCCTTGCTCAGCTTCTTAGGATTTTTTTAGAATAGCTATGCTGGAAATAGTTATTTGTAAAATACAATTGCTTTTACGATGACAAAGAACCCCGATCACCGCGATCTTTTCCCCGGCGCCCTGGAGATGATGATCCTGCACTCTCTTCGGCTGAAGCCAATGCACGGATACGCGCTGGTGAAGCACATCAAGCTGGTTTCCGAAGATCTGCTGCAGATTGAAGAGGGTTATCTCTACCCCGCTCTGCAGCGGATGCTCAAAGAAGGATGGCTGGATTCGAAAGAAGGCATCTCTGTTAAGGGCCGTCCTACCAGATCTATCGGCTGACAATCCGGGCCGGCGTCATCTGGAGCAGGAGATCTCGAGCTTCGAAAAGATGTTCGCTGGGATCACTCGTGTGCTCTGCACGCGGTGATCTACGGGCTCTACCCGTGGCGCCCCCTGTACCGCCTGATCCAGCAGGCTACCGGAGCCAGGTGCAGCAGGCGGCCGGCGTCCTAGGCCTGGACAGCGTCCTGGGGCAGCGGGCCCGAACCCTGTCCGGCGGCCTGCGGCGCAGGCTAGAGATCGTGCGGGCGCTGATTCACCGGCCGCCGGTGCTGTTCCTCGACGAGCCCACGGCGGGCCTGGACCCGGAAGC
Source organism: uncultured Acidobacteriaceae bacterium (assembly GCA_963717225.1). Lineage (GTDB taxonomy): Bacteria > Acidobacteriota > Terriglobia > Terriglobales > Acidobacteriaceae > PALSA-350. Next base: position 2,601 of record CAVQWB010000058.1, read on the forward strand.
CGGCGGAGCCTGTGGGGCCACCTGCGGCAGGCCCGGGCCGCGTCCAGCACCACCGTGTTCCTGACCACGCACTACCTGGAGGAGGCGGAGGCGGCCGACGCGGTGTGTGTGCTGGCCGGGGGCCGGATCATCGAGCGCGGCGCCCCGGCCGAGGTCAAGGCGCGCCACCTCGACCCCGACGCTGGAGGACGCGTACCTGCGGCTGGTCGAGCGGGCGAGGACCGGGTCATGACCGCCCGGCACGGCCTGCCGTATGAGCGACCGCCAGCCCGGAGAGCTCATACGGCAGGCCGTGCCGGGCGGTCATGACCCGTCCTCGCCCGCTCGACCAGCAGCAGGTACGCGTCTTCCAGCGTCGGTCTCAAGTGGGCGCCTTGACTCGGCCGGGCCGCCGCGCTCGATGATCCGGCCCCCGGCCAGCACGCACACCGCGTCGGCCGCCTCCGCCTCCTCCAGGTAATGCGTGGTCAGGAACACGGTGGTGCCGGACGCGGCCCGGGCCTGCCGCAGGAGCCCCACAGGCTCCGCAGGCTCTCCGGGTCCAGGCCCGCCGTGGGCTCGTCCAGGACAGCACGCCCGGCGGTGCATCAGGGCCCGCACGATTTCTAGCCTGCGCCGCAGGCCGCCGGACAGGGCCGGGCCCGCTGCCCCAGGAAACGGTCCAGGCCAAGGACGCCGGCCACCTGCTGCACCTGGCGCCGGTAGCCGGCGGGCATCAGGCTACGGTCCGCCACGGGTAGAGCCCGTAGAGCACCGCGTGCAGAGCACACGAGTGAAACCAGCGAACATCTTTTCGAAGCTCGAGATCTCCTGCTCCAGGATGACGCCGGCCCGCCGATTCGTCCGGCGATAGATCCTGGTAGGACAGCCCTAACAGAGATACCAGATTCGAATCCAGCCATCCTTCTTTGAGCATCCGCTGCAGAGCGGGGTAGAGAGAACCCTCTTCAATCTGCAGCAGATATTCGGGGGAGAGCTTGATGTGCTTCACCAGCGCGTATCCGTGCATTGGCTTCAGCCGAAGAGAGTGCAGGATCATCATCTCCCAGGGCGCCGGGGAAAAGATCGCGGTGATGCGGGTCGTTTGTCATCAGTAAAAGCAATTGTATTTTACAAATAACTATTTCCAGCATAGCTATTCTAAAAAAATCCTAAGAAGCTGAGCAAGGGCCAAATTCCCGGTCAAGCATGAGCCTGCTTAAGTCTGCCTCGAGGCGGCCAGATAAAACGCAATCTCCATCAGTTTCGCCGTGTGGCGCTTAAAGGTTAAGCCACAACTCGGACATCCAAGCCTGTTCAAAGGCATCCAAAGTGCAAGGTTCATGGATGTCAGGCGGTCTAACGCGGCTTCTAAAGCGCGGGGAGAAGCAAAGCAATGTCTATTAATCCATCGCAAAGAATGGCCGTGAGCGCGTTCTCAGATTGTTGCAGCCGTGTTCTGAGGGACATGTCGGCGCGCGATGCGATCGCCGACCTGTCGATCGCGGATTCACGGCGAAGGATATAGGTGTGGCCCCTCTGAAGAAGGCAAGCGGACGAAGGGTAGACCTCAAACGCAGCCCTACCCAACGCCGCCGGTAAAGAAGGAAAGCACAGCTTTTACTGGAAGTTCCCGCACGGTCAGGAGCACGACATGCACAGTCAAGGGCCGGGACTATCCAGTCGGGCAGATGCTGCCATAGCAGGCGGGGAGAACCCAACCTACACCGAGATGGATCTCACCGATACCCTGGTGGGTTTTGGGATGCCGGAAGAGACGATCCGACTGCTGCACCGTGAAGTCGGCGCGCACGGGATATTGCTCCTGGTTAATGCCGGGAACGTGTGGATGAAGTTGAATCGATCCTGGAGAAAAATCGGGGCATCCTGCGTACCCCAATGGCAACCGAGGTTCCGCACATAGCCGCCACAGACCCACGGCCTGAAGGATCCCCAAACTCCGGTCAGACCGCACTCCATATGTAAACTCCAGGCCCCGACTTTACAGGCTGCAGAAAAACTCATGTTTTGTATTACGGCACGACTTTAGTCGTGCCGTAAGTGATTGAAAATACGCTGGGCTTCAGCCCCTGAGGTACGGCTTTCTTAGCTGGACACTGTAGCGACAGGCCTGTTGACCCCGAATACAAAGGGATTTAGGCCCGCTCTTGCCAACACGACTAAGAATGCGATCAAGGTATATAGTTGGGCGCCGACTGCTGACCAGGCGATACCCACAGCCTGGAAGCCGGGAGCCAGCAACAGAGCGCCACCAAAACCAAGCAGGCCAGCCGTGAATATCACCGCATTGAACTGATTGTCCATCTGGTTGGGCAGCAGGAGTTGGAAAGTGATCACCGTGGACAGTGCGACGAGCGGGATCCACAGCGAAAATACGCGCAACACGGCAACCGAACCATGAAAGGCGTCGCCTAGAACCACGTGCACGAGCAGGGGAGCCCCGAGGAAGAGAACCACTCCGAACAGCAAGCCGAGACCACCCAGCAAACAAAGACTCAGCCTGACCATCTTCATGGCGTCAGCTCGACGTTCTTGCATCTGTTTGGTCAATTTTGGGTAGAGAGCCTGATTTACCGGCCATAGCCCTTGTTGAAAGATCCGGGAGATTCGTTCAGCACCCGCATATTGACCGAGCGCCGCGATAGGAGCGACCGAGCCCAGGACGAGCCCGTTGAGTGAACCTGTCAGGCCTTGCGCCGCACGAAACAGGAACATCGACCACCCGAGGCGAAGCGCACGCCCGACTGACGAAAATGTTGGCCATGCGAAGCCCACTTCGCGATAGGCGAGAACAACGGTCACCCCATGGGCTACGACACAGCCCACACACTGCGCCGCCATAACCTTCCATCCATCGTCAGGGTTACGGACAAGGACGAAAATACTTAGGGTCGCAACAACCTTTCCCCCGATTTCGAGAGCGCTGGCTAAACGCATGCGCTCCAAACCCTGAAAATACCAAAGCATGTTGATGCCCTGGCAGACGCCCCAGATCGTACTTGACCAAAACAGCGCCAACGATGGTGCAATATGGTGGGTATATCTGCGGGAGAAGATCGCTCCGCAAACACATAAACCGGCTAGAACAAATTTTGCGCCCAAAACACCGGAGATCAGTTCGGATAGCCGTCCCGGCTCCTGCCGGTGACGCGAGGTCTCTCGCGAGGCTGAGAGATCAAAGCCGTACTCCACAAAGATAGCGATTACGGAACCAATGGCCTGGGCAAAGACAACACTGCCCCAGCCCGACGGGCCCAGGACGCGGGCCAAATAGGGAAACGTCATCAGCGGCAGGGCATAGGTGCAAATCTGGACCCCATAAAGGGCAACAATATTCTGGACCAAGCCGCGGCGGAGAAGCTTTCCAGGATTCCAAACCACGTTGAGAGACCATCCAAGCCGTAGCGGAATCTGGCGGTTACTAGAAAGTAGTCGCCCTTTCTAAAGTACAGATATGCTTAACGAAAATCAATAGTCACTTAACACTAGTTTGAGACTCGGAAACACACTAGAAAGCGCATCTAGACGAACACCGATCTCAAAGGGAAGATGGCTGGGACGAAGCCTTGTCTGGCCTTCCACGAACGCCGATCTACTAACTCAGATGCAAAATGGCGCTTGTGAGCCGTACGTGTTCTCACCACCCGGTCAGAAAAATAGGCTTTCCATGCCGCAATGGGGTCCTCCGCAGACTTAAAGCCCGTCGTTTCATGAATGTAGAAGGGTAACCCAGAGGGCCTGGAGTGTCCGCCTGACAACCATCCACTAGGATCTTTAAAGGTGTGGAAAAACTCTGGACGAAGGGCACGGCTTTACAGGCTGTGGAAAAAGTCGGATCGTGCAGGAATGCATACCCCAGGGGCTTCTAAAGAGGGTGTGTGAGAACTCTCGTTTTGAGGGGTACGGGGCTTCAGCCCGTACGTTAACTACCCAGCATAGGGTAGTGTCCTAATTCGAAATCCTCAGCCATGGATCGCGGCATTCAACGTGCTCCGTATCCACTGCGAAATGGACTGGTCGCTGGCCTTGGCGGCGGCGGTGATAGCCTTAATGTCTTCGGGTGTGAATCGGATCGGCACGATCTTGCCCTTGGCTTCGCCCTTGGGAAGCTTTGGCCGTCCAACCTTCTTTGGCTTAGTTGGCGCTGGCACGTTCTTTGAACTCCTGCACGATGGCTGCCTTGACGGCGGTTTGCGGGGAAACGACTGGCGGGACGTGAAGCACGGTCACATGCCGTTTAGGTTTGTCTGGGTCGTCGGTATCGTGTATCCAGGCATAGATTCGATCTGCCTTCGGATGGCCAATCAGGTCGAATACTTCCACTACACCATCCCAGACCGTTTGCCCCTGAAAGACCTCTGTCACTGGGACGCTGTGGACGTGGCTAGCCTTCGCACCATGGATCCGGTAGATTATGTCGCGCAGTTCGTCGATATGGCTCATTCTTGGAACCGATTTGTTGCCGTAAAAAGAATGGGTTCGAGTACGAATTTGCGAAACTGCCACAATTTGTACTCGCCGAGGTCTTTTACGCGGAGACGACATTTGCCGTCGTTACCCAGGGTCAACATGCCGACAATAGGGTCTTTTTCCTCTTTGCCAATCCAATGGGCTACTTTTATTCCACCGGGCAGTTTATCGAAGCTCGCAAACCCCAATTGCTCAGGGGTTGGGTCGCGTTCAAGATGACGCAAGGCGCGTACGTAAAAGGGGCTTTGACCACCGCCCCCAAATTCAAAGCTGATTGCTTGCCTGACTTCCGAAGGCGTCCGCAAGTTATTTCGTTGCTCTACATCTACCTTCACTTGTGATTCCAATTGTTTCAATACTGTGCCAGCCGAGCACTTTGCTCGTTCTGTTACCCAGTCCAACTCATCCGGTATTAATTGGCTCATGCCGCTGCCTCCACCAAATCCCCAACCGTCCAGAAGCTCTGAGCAACCCCCGCCGCCATCGCGGGGGTACACCGCAGGGTATTGTGACGCTTGACGAAATTGTAATAGGCGAAGTGGAGGCCAACCGCTGCCTCGAAGTTCTCGCGCTTCTTGCTGAAGGCCAGCGTTAAGCGGGTCAGGCGGCGCATGTGAAGGCGAGTCGTGGCATTCAACCGCTCCACGTAGCTGGTCGAAATCAGGTCTTGGTCTGGGTTCCCGGCGATGACCCTTATTTCAGAGGAGACGAATTCGGGAGCACTATAGCGGCGATTGTCGCTGGCTTCCTCGTGGCCATAAGTCTTTACGATCTGGGCATAGTCTACGTCCGCGCCAAAGGATTTCTCTATCGCGTCCACGTATGCCTTTAGGCCATCCGTGGAGATTTGAACCCGATTCGTCATCCGGTTTGCTACGTCCGCCATAAAGACGTTTGCGGTAGCCGCATCGCGCTCCCCGACCTTGAATGCCGCGACTAGCTTTGTGTCGGCATCAATGGCGCAGAATGTCCAAACGCTGCCTACGCCAGAGTCGCCATCGCGGACGTTGCGGTCTTTCTTCCCGACAAAGCCCCAAATCTCGTCCATCTCCAGACGGGTGCAAGGGAGGTTCCGCATCTTCTCATCCAAGAGCGCTGTGCAGCCTTGGCCAACCTTCACTCCCAGGCGCATGATCGTGTCGCGGTGAACGCCCGTCATGCGCTCTATCGAACGAATGCTGGAGCCTTCTGTTAGCGCCGCGACTACTGCGATTTTCTTGTCTGTGTCGAGCAGGTTTGCCATGTCTTGCCTCGTCGTATTTAATGTAATACGGAAATAGTAGGGAGTCAAGAGTTTTTGTGATACATTTTCTGCATAATGTTGAAATCGTTGGCGTTGAGGTATTGGCCGATTGCTGTTCTCGGTGTCCTTGTCATTGCAATTCTGACGATGTCCCGCTATGCAGAAAACCGCAAGGCATCCGCACCCGGCCACACTGAGCCATGTAGTCCAACAGCTACCGTCGCCCCATACGACGCATACAAGGCCACCAATGACACAGGCAAACCCCAAAATCCGCCAAGCTGGATCGATACTTTTGCATGGCCAGAGGGGGCTACCGTTTGGGCTCTCCTCCTGACCCTCTTTGTTATCGCTTGGCAATCGGCTGAAACTCGCGAAGCGGCTAGAGCCTCGCTGAAGTCCGTTAAGGTGATGGAGAGGCAGGCTGATTTGATGGAGGATACGGCCAAAAGGCAACTGCGTGCCTATGTAGGGCTCACTGAAACTGCTGTCAAGTTTACCGATGACGGCAAACTTGAAGCCCAGATGTTTTTCAAGAACGGGGGCCAAACACCGGCCTACGATGTTCGCAGTTGGGTTTATCCAATGGTGGACGATTACCCGCTCACCTATGACATCGGCCATCCTCCAGTAGAAATGCCTCTCGCCGTCGGAATCATTCCGTCGCAGGAACAACAGATCATGGTTGCTCCAGGTTTGGTGCTTCCCCAGGAGATCATTGACCGTTTGTCTAGGCGAGATTTCGCCTTCTATGTCATCGGTGAGGTCAACTATCGAGACATATTTAAAGATCGCCACATTCTCAAATACCGGCTGGTTTTCGGAGGCCCAGCCGGAACACGGACGACTAAAGACACGAATGGCATCAAACTTGGCATGCTGTGCATGGATATCCAGGGCAACGAAGAGGATGATGAGCCACGCTATCGATATCCGCGTCCCAACCCAAATTAGGGCAATAATATACTTGACTGACTATGATGTTTTCTGTACATTGGAAACATCATGGAAGCGCCTAAGACTCTCCAGCAAGCAATCCAATTCTTCTCTGACTTTGAGAACTGCCGCCGGTTCATGATCTCGGTTCGCTGGGAAAACGGTGTAGTCCGCTGCCCAGCTTGCGACTCTGACAAGGTGACCTACCTTGCGAATGCCAAGGTCTATCGCTGCTATAGCAATCACCCAAAGCAAAAGTTCTCCCTAAAAGTAGGAACCATCTTCGAGGACTCGCCACTGCCCTTAGAGAAGTGGCTTCCCGCTGTATGGCTCATCTGCTCAGCAAAGAACGGCATCAGCTCATACGAGATCCACCGCGCACTGGGTGTCACCCAGAAATCAGCATGGTTCATGATGCACCGCATCCGGCTTGCCATGCAGAGCGGTTCATTCGTCAAGGTTGGCGGCAATGGCACCGAAATCGAAGTGGATGAAACCTTCATCGGTGGCAAAGCTCGCAACATGCACAAAGACAAGCGGGCCAAGGCCATCACTGGAACCGGCGGTGCAGGTAAAGCAATCGCGTTTGGCATTCTAGAGCGTGGTGGCAAGGTCCGCACCCAGGTAATCGCTGATCGCCAGAAAAAGACCGTTCAATCGCTGATTAGGGAGCACATCTCCGCTGGAGCTGCACTCTATACCGATGCGATGCTCGGCTACTCCGGCCTTGAATCCGAGTTTGCTCATCAGGTGGTAGATCATGCGGTGGAATACGTTCATGGCCGAGTTCACACCAACGGACTGGAGAACTTCTGGAGCTTGCTCAAGCATGGCTTGAATGGCACCTACGTTAGCGTCGAACCGTTTCATCTGTTCCGCTACCTTGATGAGCAGTGCTTCCGTTACAACAATCGGGCAACCAAAGACAATCCGTTAAACGACTCGGATCGCTTCTACATGGCAATGTCGCAAGTTTCAGGAAAGCGGCTGACCTACAAAGAGGTCGCCGGCAAGGTGGAAGAAACGCAAGCCTAAGCCTTCGGGCGGGAAACGCGGGAAGCGCGCTTCTTCTTAGACGTTCGCTTCTTCGCTTTCTCGGCATCTAGCTTGGCTTTGATTTCAGAGTGCGGCACGGCTACCAGCCGCTTCATAAACCCGGTAAAGCGGTCGAAGTCCCCCTCGGTATTCTTGGCGGAACTCTTTGGGTGATTTCGCTGCATAAAGTTGTTGTAGTTGTCACCGTCTCCTACGACGTTCGTTGCAGAGCGTCAAGGCTCATCGGGATTGGCAAATAGCCTCTCAGGATTGAGGCTAATGCTAATGCTCGCCCCGAGTCAATATCAGCAAGGATACTGCGCATACAGCCATTTTTCTCAGATGCTGAGCCGCTGCGATACAGATTGGTTGCTCTCCATGTTTGAGGTATATTTCGACGACAGCGGTACGGATCTCCAATCTCCGATGGCTATAGCCGCTTGCTACATCTCGACCAAGCGAGGATGGGACTCATTTGTTAGCGCTTGGGATGAAATACGGTCGAGCGAAGGCTTCGACGTTTTCCATATGGTGGACTTTGCCGCTTCTCACGATCCCTCCAAGAAACCGTTTTGCGACTGGGACTATATCAAGCGAAAGCGCGTTTACAGGCGATTGGCGAAAGCAATTAATGATAACAAGCGCATCGGAATAGCCTTCGCAGTTCCGCAAGATGTGTTTAATGTGGTCGTTCCGTCGTTGCCATCATGGATGCAGCGGAGACTTGGCCAATATCCCTATACTGCGGCTGTGCGATTCCTGATGGGTGCGATAAGGGACTGGCGCGAGCGCTATGGCATCACCTTGCCAATGCAATACGTATTCGATTGGACCACCGACGAGAATCTTAAAGCCGAAGTTAGTGCTCCATGGAAAAATATCTCAGACCGTGACGAATGGTTAAGATGGTACGGAATAGAAGATCCCAAGGGATACTCCTTTCAAGATCGGGGGCTTTTCAAGCCGCTTCAGGCAGCCGATATTCTAGCGTGGCAATTTAATAGCCACATGAGAAATGTCATCATGGCGGGCAAGAACGAGCCACTTGATACACACCCCAATTTTAGAGTCTTGCGGGAAGATCAAGAGATGGTCCTCGGCTTCTATACTGAGGAGCAATTTCGCGCTGCCGTCGAAAGGGAGATGGCATTCCTGCTAAACCGTGGAACTCCGGAGCTTCTCGGCTTCGGTTAGCAGCTTCTGCGCCTTTTGCTGCAATTCGTCATGCTTCGCAGCATCCTTGACGAGACAGGCGATGCTTTGCAGGTAGCGCGCTTGCCGCTGAAGGTCGCTTGCCGTGGTCTTATCCACAAAATGTCAGTAAGGTCGGTGCTGCGCTTTCCGGCGTTCCAGCAGCAAGAGCATTCTCTCCATGATGTATTCATGGGCCTGACCTGCATTCATCGTTTTGCCTACACCAGAGGTGATAACCGCGAGTTGATTCTCGCGAAGGACTATGAAATCCAGGTTGTAGGTTCCATCTCCAAGGGTCGTCGCCCTAATGCGCTCCTCATCTAGGAGGAGATCAGTAAACGTCTCATTGAGGAAGAGGTCTGGCATGCGCATGGAAATGCGGACATGATTCTCAGTTTTACTGAGAGAACCGTCCACCTTGAGGTGGGGGAGGGCGGAGACAGCGAGCTGTAGCTTATCTAAGAGTTGTTCCCAGAACTTGGGGGCTTCTGCTTGAATGAAGAGCTTCGCTGCCACGCGACGCTGAAGCTTGGCCTCCGATTCGGCCTCTTCAATCGCATACTGCACCTGCTTCTTCTGCATCCATTCTGGAATATTTTCTTCTTGTCCCACCAGCATCATCCTTTCCAAAACCGACTCATCTACGCTTTATCTTCCCCCTTTTCATTGTCGATGTCCAGTCAGTCAAGTATATTATTACCCAAATTAGGACGGGCTTTACAAGCTGCGGAAAAACCCGAATTCTTTGAAGGAGATGGCCTTCAGGCCGTCCGCTGGAGTTTCTACATTTTCGTGAGCTTGGGAATGCTCGATCGAACTTCGGTTTTGGGTTTTGCTTTGTATCAGGGCACGACTGAAGTCGTGCCGCTACAGAACTCGAAATGTTGAGGGCTTTAGCGCCTGCCAGCTTTCTTTCGCGCCCGATACGTGTAGCTGTAGGGATATAGTTCCTCAGACTCCGCCAACCCTGCCTTCACGGGATTCTGCTGGTCGCATTCCGTTCAGATTTAAGGATGCGTCTCACCATACTGGTCTTCGTGGTGGCAAAAAATATTGCCATAACGGGGGCTAATGAGGCTGTGTGAGAACTCTCGTTTTGAAGGGTACGGGCTTCAGAGTGTGCGTGAGAACTCAGTTTTCTGAAGGGTACGGGCTTCAGAGGGTATGTAGGAACTCGCTTTTTTAAAGGGTACGGGCTTCAGCCCGTACGTTAACTGTTCAAGATAGGACGGGCTGAAAGTGTCTTCGTGAGAACCGCGAATTTGCATTCTGTCCCTGCAAAAAGACCCTGGGTGCCCCATATCTCGCTCGTTTTTCGCGAGATGTGGGATACCACAGCCCTACCCTCGTAACTTTTAGCCCTCTCGGCGCCCTTAAGCTTTCGATTCATTCTCTAGAGGCGAGTGGTCGACGTTCGTGGTATCCCACATCTCGCGAAAAACGAGCGAGATATGGGGCACCCAGGGTCTTTTTGCAGGGACAGAATGCAAATTCGTGGTTCTCACGCAGACTCTTCAGCCCGTACGTTAACTAGCCAAGATAGGACGGGCTTTTAGCCCCTGAGGGCATCTTTTGTGTTCGCTTGAGCAGCCCTCAGCGGCTGAAGCCGATTCATCTTGACTGCTAAACGTACGGCCTAAAGGCCGTACCCTTCAAAAAGCGAGTTCTCACACACCCTCTAAAGCCCACGATGATTCCTTGCGTTTGCGCCGGGGATAAATCCCCGGCCTACCCAAAACCGAGTTTTTCCCCAGCGTTCAGCTGTGCCGAACGAGTCCGCAGGTCCCTCCAGACTGGCCATACAAATAAGTTTTGAGAAATGATCTCGAACTGCCGGAAAAGGTATCTCTGGAACCATGCCTTTCGGTGATTCGTATGAGTGCGTAGAGGACTTCTCATGCAAACACTGCGGCAGGATATTGCCTACGCGCTACGACAGATGCAGCTGTCTCCTGTCTTCACACTGACGACGATGTTGACGCTGGCATTGGGGATCGGCGCGACGACGGCCATATTCTCGCTTATTCACACGGTCATGTTGAAGTCGCTCCCGGTGGTCGATCCGTCGCGACTGTACCGGATTGGCGACGGACGAGATTGCTGCGAGGAGGGGACCCCACAGGGTAACTGGGGGATGTTCTCGTATCCCTTTTATCTGCGGATGCAGCAGAATACGCCGGAGTTCGAAGAACTGGCCGCGTTTCAAGCGGGCGGATGGCAGTTCAGCACGCGAAGGGGGGAGAGCGACCGCGTGGCAAAGCCGCTACGCGGCGAGTTTGTCAGCGGCAATTATTTTTCTACGTTCGGCGTGGGTGCATTCTCCGGGCGGACCATTGTTGCCTCCGATGATCAACCGTCATCGGCTCCGGTCGCCATGCTCAGCTATCACGCCTGGCAGCAGGAGTATGGATCCGATCCACGGGTGGTGGGTTCGACGTTCATCCTCAACGGCCATCCTTTTTCGGTCGTCGGCATTACGCCGCCGGGGTTCTTCGGGGAGACGCTGCGCAGCGATCCCCCGGCGATATGGATCCCCCTCAACCAGGAGCCGATGCTCAATGGGAACAATGCTTTACTGCACCGGTTTGGTGCGTGGCTGCGGGTGATTGGGCGGCTGAAGCCGGGGGCTTCTCCAAATGCACTGCCCAGCCGGCTGACGAATCTGCTGCGGGGATGGCTGGTGAACGAGGCCGGCTTTCCTGCGGAGTGGATGGTGGGAATCAAAGCGCAACTGCCGAAGCAAAAGATAAACGTCGTGCCGGCAGGGACAGGTGTGGCCGTGATGAAGGCGGACTACTCGGCCAGCCTGAATATTCTGCTGGGGGTGTGCGGGCTGGTGCTGCTGATTGCCTGCGCAAATATCGCCAATCTGCTACTGGCGCGAGGCGCAGCGCGCCGAGCGCAGAATGCAGTGCGGCTGGCGCTGGGTGCATCCAGAAGACGGCTGGTGCGGCAATCGCTGACCGAAAGCGTGGTGCTTTCGGTTATGGGCGGCCTGCTGGGGTTGGCGGTGGCATTTCTGGGTGTGAAGTTGATGGTCATGCTGGCGTTCCACGGGGCGCGGTATGTGCCGATCAATGCGGCTCCGTCGTTGCCGGTGCTGGGGTTTGCGTTTCTGCTGTCATTGCTGACCGGGGCGCTGTTTGGAACGGCTCCGGCCTGGCTGGCGACGCATGCCGAGCCAGCGGAGGCGATGCGCGGGATCAACCGTAGCGCGAAGGACCGCTCGTCGTTTTCGCAGAAGTCTCTGGTGGTAATGCAAGCGGCGCTGTCTGTTGTGCTGTTGGCGGGCGCAGGATTGCTAACGAGGAGTTTGCAGAAGCTGGAGCATCAGGATTTTGGTTATAAGACAGACCATCGTGTGACGATCAGCCTGACGGCGCCGTTCAACTCGTATCCGCAGCCGAAGCTGGACGCGATGTACCGCGAGTTGCAGGACCGGCTGGCGCATCTTCCAGGCGTGGAGCGGGCAGCATTGGCGCAGTACACACCCCTGCAGGACAACTGGGGCGAGATCGTGATTCGACAGGGACATGGGATGCCAAATATGAACGACGATATCGGCTCATCGTGGGATCACGTGGGTGCCGGGTACCTCGAGACGCTGGGACAGAAGATTTTGCGCGGCCGCTCGATCACTGAGGACGATACGGCGTCGACGGAGAAGGTTGCAGTGGTGAATGAGGCGTTCGTGAAGAGATTCTTCAAGCCAGGAGAGGAACCCCTGGGGACCCTCTTTGGGTTGGATATGCCGCAGTACGGCGCTACTTACAAAATTGTAGGGGTGGTGCGGGATGCCAAGTATCAGGATCCCGCGGGAAAGGAGCCGACCAGACCGCTGTTCTTTGTGCCCCTGGCACAGCGGGTGCAATATGACCAGCCCCTGATGCAGATGCTGGACGATAACACGCACTTTATCGAGGGCGCGGTGCTGCAGCTACACGGCAGCATGGAGGGACTGGAGGCGGAGGTTCGGCACGTGCTGAGCGACGTCGATTCTAACCTTACGCTGTTGGGAATACGGACGCTTGAAGATCAAGTGGACTCGAGTTTTGACCAACGGCGTGCGGTGGCGCAGATGATAGGGCTGTTTGGAATACTGGCCCTGGTGCTGGCAGCGGTGGGACTTTATGGCGTGACGGCGTACACGGTTGAGCGACGGACGAGTGAAATTGGGGTGCGCATGGCGCTGGGGGCGAACCAGATGGACGTGATCCGAATGGTGCTCCATGGAGCGTTTCTACAAATAGTGATTGGGTTGGCGATCGGGATTCCGCTGTCACTCGGATGCTCTCGCTTGATCGCAGCCCAGCTGTACCAGGTGAAAGGATGGGACCCGCTGGTGTTGGGCGGATCGGTGCTGGCGCTTGGTTTGTGCGCGCTGGTTGCCAGCATCATTCCGGCGCGGCGAGCAGCTTCTATCAATCCGGTGAATGCGTTGCGTACGGAGTAGTCTTCTCGCAACCTTTGAAACGCGAGCAGCTTTGGGTTCTGAGCCGCGTGTCCTTCGTCCAGAGACTTTTCCGCAGAGTTCTCACGCAGAGTCTAGCCTGGATTTCTCAGTGCCCGGTCTGCGACAAAGCCCGGGTGCCCCATATCTGCCCGGTTTTGGCAGATGTGGGATTCCACAAACCTCAACCCCTGACTGTGCAGGGCGTAGATGGCCATGGACAAGATCGGTTGCTGGTAGAGAGTGATCGGTGGACAGCCGTTGAATCCCACATCTGCCAAAACCGGGCAGATATGGGGCACCCGTCACTCGTTACGCATAGAGATCTCACTACTGGCAGCGATTCGTTTATTTGTTTACTTAGGGGTCTGTGAGAAATGCAGAGTCTAGCCCCTTGAGGGCAAGCGATATTCAGCCCAGGGGACGAAAGCGGCGAGGAGAATTCCGCGTCTGCTAGTTCCCTGCACGAGTCACGGCCCTCCCTGCATGCCGGCGGGAGCCGGCTGCAAAGCAGTGGCAGTCACGGCTGGTCAAGCATGACTCTTGAATCCAGGATTTGCGAATGGCTCACTTCGTACTCAACGTCAACGGCCGCGAACAAGCAGTCGATGCGGAACCAGCGATGCCGCTTTTGTGGGTGTTACGCGACCTGCTCAACATGACTGGCACGAAATATGGCTGCGGCATGGGTCTCTGCGGAGCATGTACGGTGCATGTGGAAGGCGAAGCAGTTCGCTCGTGTCAAACACCGGTAAATACGGTCGGGGCCAAGAGGGTTACGACGATAGAAGGCTTGTCCGGCGATCGAAGCCATCCGGTGCAATGTGCCTGGATTGCCGAACAGGTTCCCCAATGCGGCTACTGTCAATCGGGACAAATCATGCAGGCCGCCGCACTTCTTGCAAGAACTCCACACCCGACTGCAGAGCAAATCAATCAGACGATGGCGGGGAACATCTGCCGCTGCGCAACCTATCAACGAATTCGCCGGGCGATTCAGCGGGCTGCTGGGGAGACCGCGTGACGATAGGCCTCAGCCGCCGTGAAGCAATCAAAGCCGGAGCGGCTTTCGTACTCGGTTTCTACTTGCCGGAGCGCGGTTTGGGTGGCCCACTCGCCTCCGCCGACGCACAAACATTCAAAGCAAATGCCTGGGTTCGCGTCACCAGTGACAACCGGATCACGGTGCTGACTGAGATACCAGAAATGGGACAAGGCACACGTACCGCGAACGTGATGATGCTCGCCGACGAGCTGGAGGTGGAGTGGTCCAGCATTCGGTGGGAGCAAGCGCCCACCATTCCCGCAAATTTACAAGCACCTGATCCACCGGCGGGAGCGGCGGAACCGCCGCCACTTGGCTGCCGATGCGAAGAGCGGGAGCGCAAGCGCGGGAACTGTTCCTGGCTGCGGCGGCTCAGCAATGGGGAGTGGAGAGAAAGGATTGCAGGGCAGAAAATGGGGCCGTCATCCATGCGCCCACCCAAGCGACGCTTGCTATATGGCGAGTTGATCAAGACTGCCGCGACGATTCCCGTTATGAAGCCGGAGCAGGTGCCGTTGAAAGATGCAAAGGACTTCCGCTTCATCGGCAAACCGATGGGGCGCGTGGACACGCCGGGCAAGACTGATGGGAGCGCGGTTTTTGGCATCAGATGTCCGTGTTCCCGGGATGCTGTTTGCTGTGATCGCACGATGCCCTTACTTCGGCGGCAAAGTGGCGAGCTGCGACGACTCCGGCGCGAAGGCGACTCCCGGCGTGAAAGCAGTGTTTGCGGTTCCGCCAATCGGTTTTGTACCGGCCATTGGCCGCAACTTTAATGTAGCGGGCGGTATAGCCGTCGTGGCGAATTCGACCTGGGCTGCGCTGCAGGGCCGAAAAGCCCTCCAGATCACCTGGGACAAAGGTCCTGGCGCACAAGAGAGTACGGCTGGTTTGCAACAGCAATTTCGAGACAAGGCGGCCGGTCCGCCCACAGTCGTCTCCGCCGACCACGGGAATTCCGTCGATGCGCTTGCGACTGCTGCCAAGAAAATCGAGGCCGATTACGAGATACCTTTCCAGGCGCACGCCGCCATGGAGCCGATGAATACCACCGCGCATGTGCGTGATGATGGCTGCATTGAAGTGTGGACACCGACGCAGGGTGCCAATATGGCGCAAGACGAGTTCGCCGAGCTTGCCGGTCTACCGCCGGAGAAGGTCATCGTTCACCTGATGTTATCGGGGGGATCCTTTGGCCGCCGCTATCAATGGGATTACCTGGCGGAATCCTACCAGGTTGCGAAGGAAATGAAGGTTCCCGTGCAGTTGTTGTGGACGCGCGAAGACGATATCCAGCACGACTTCTACCTGCAATATTCGTATCAACGCCTGTCCGGTGCACTGGATGGTGAGGGCAACATCGTGGCCTGGTCGCACCGCATCGTATCGACTCCCATACGCGCCGTTTTTGATTCGCCGGAGTTGTTGAAGGATCCCAAACACGTGGCGAGCTACGACGTCACCGATAAGCATTCCCTATCAGGCTCCCCATTATCGTTCGGACTACGCGCCCGTGCTGTCGGTTGTGCCGCGGGCCTGGTGGCGGTCCGTTTCGGCGCCATTTCATGTCTTCGCCATCGAATGTTTTGTGGACGAGCTGGCGCATGCCGCGGGGCAGGATCCATATGAATTTCGCCTGAAGCAGTTGCGCGCGGATCAGACGCAAAAGACGGCAAAGCTTCGGGCTGTGCTCGAAGTCGGCCGCGGAAAAGTCGGATTGGGGTAAAGCATTGCCCCCGAATCATGGCCGGGGAATCGCCTGCTGCTGTTTCGGAGACACTTACGTGGCCCATGTAGCGGAGGTGTCGGTCGAAGCAAAGCAGCGTAGTACGCGTCCATCGGGTCGTGAGTGCGGTCGACTGCGGTTTGGCGGTGAATCCTGATAGCGTTCGGGCGCAGATCGAGGGCGGCATCAACTATGCTTTAACACCGGTGCTCAGTGGAGAAATCAGCGTCAAAGAAGGAGCTATAGAGCAAAGCAATTTCCACGACTACCAGGTGCTGCGGATGAAAGATGCACCTGACATACAGGTGCATCTTTTGCCTGCCGATGGTGATCCCCGCGGTGGTGTTGGAGAAGCAGGCGTACCGCCATTGGCGCCGGCTGTAGCGAACGCGATCTTCGCGGCAACTGGAAAGCGCGTGCGGCGATTGCCGATTTCCAAGGTGGTGTGAGGATCGGTGAGACCTTCGCGATTCAAAGAGTCACGCGCGTGTTCCACCGGTCGATCCGAGTTATCGGAGTTATAGAGCGGTGCGAGATAGATTCCGTGCCGCATAGCAATTGTCTCGATTTCTTCTACCCGCTCCGGGGTGATGAATCCTCTTCCCTGAGAGAAGGGCTCGAAGCGGTGCTCCAAGGCAAGGGCCATACCTTCGAGTAAGCACCCATGGACTACATCCGGGAATGGATGCCGATTCAGGATTCCATGAAAATCCGGGGTGAAGCTCAGTCCGCCCGTGACTTGGCCCAGACCTCCGAAAAACACTTTGGCGCCAGGCATCTCTGCTCCGGGGGAGAGATTCTTCGGATAGCCCGCATCACAAATGATTGCGTCGGGCGCGACCCTACCCAAGAGAAGCGATGGGGAGGCCAGGCTTGCCGCACAAATCACAACATCAGCCGGCGCAGAGAATTGCCGAAGATCGGTCGCCATCTCTACCGGCACCCCGTCGGCTTCTAACTCCGCAGCCAGCCTGCGTAGCCGCTCCAGGTTGCGCGCGTAGAGCAGCACACGCTTCACACCGCGCTCCAAACACCGGGCACAGCCAGAACCTAAATCCCCGGTTGCGCCCACGATGAGCAGCGTTGATCTTCGCAGGTTCCGGCCATCGAGCGCGCACATCTCCCTGATGCCCTGGACGATGAAACCAACGGTCAACGTATTGCCGGTGGTAAAGACCGTGCCGTGTCTTTCAGGAAGCTGGTTGAAGTTGCCCTCGATGAGAATGGAACTGAAATCCTCCAAGACTCACGATCCTGGCCCCTGCTTTGATAGCGCAGGCCGCCGCTCCGCGAACGCGAGTGATGTTGTCGTGCATGAAGGCATCGTCAAGGCGGTCAGGAGGAATGAAGGAGTCGATATAAAGACCACGCGCCTTCGCGCCGTTGGGCGACGTAACTTCGACGTGACAGACGGGCCGGGGTGGAATCCATGGCAGGATGTCCCGGATCTCGTCGTCCGGTAGCGGCGTGCGCGCAGGACCGCGGAGGACTGCAAGTACATCCGCAGCCGCTCGCCAACTCTCCTGATGCCCGATCAGGGCGAAATCGACTGGGGCTAGACTGGCAGCTGAGTCACCCATGAGAGGGTTACCTCCCCCGGCAGTCCCAGATTATCCAGCGTTTTCAGGTATTGATGCAGAGATGCTCCGCGCAGCTCGGCCGCACTTAAACTGACGTCCGGTAGCGCTGGCTTCACACAGCTGCCGTGGCACACTTCGCAGTGCCCTGTCCTGCAATCCCTGGCCAGCATTTCAGCCAGGATGATCATCACTTCAAGATGCAACCGGTATAACTTGTCATCAAAGCGCTGCGCGTCCAAGGCTCGCTCCGCTCTGAGAATTTCCATCGCGTGCTCGATATGCTCGGCTTCCTCGGCAGCGATCGCGGCAAAGGTCTTGCCCAGGCTGCCCGTCGCCACCTTCCCCACTCGTGCGTAGCTGGCGACGGCGAAGGATTCAAGCATGATCTCCTGCACGATCAGGCAGCCGATGAAATCACGCTCGGCAATACGGCGGAGGAAGGCTTCCCGGAGGCGCTTCCAATGCTTCGCGTTCACGTTGTTGGGTACGTCCACACCCAGCCTACGGCCCTCGGCAGCGAAGGCGGCAGCATGCCCCTCTTCCCCTTCGGCATGCTCCAATGCGTCGGCTACTTCCGTGGGATCGTCACATATCTCCGACAAAGAGATATAGTTCATCGCGGCCATTAGTTCGCCGGTCATCGCCTGTGCTAGCACATCTTGCCAGATAAGGGCACTGGGAGAGAGTGCGGTGTATGCAGGGGGAAGCGAGCACTTCAAATCTATTACGGGTTCCATGTGTCCTCCTGAATTTTGAGTTGAGCCGTTGCGCCTTAATGGCCGCTTCGGGGAGTTACGGAGCGTTGAGCTTCTGAAGCATCTTTACGGCATTGGCGTTCCTGGGGTTTAGCTGAAGGGATCTTCGATAGTTGGCGATGGCCTGGGACTTGTTACCGTCGTCCATGTATGCTTCCGCGAGGCTGTCGTAGGTGTTGCCTGATCGCGGATAGGCTTCTATGTTGAGCTGGAAGATGCGGATGGCTTGCTTGTTCTTATTGGCCTGGATAAGTTGGTAGCCTAAGGTGTTCAGTTCGTCTTCGTCGAAGTTGTAAGTGGTGGGTGCTGTCGCCTTCAGGTCATGGTACTGCTTAGCCGCCAAGTCGATGCCGCTGCTGGCTATCGTCGCAGAGAGGGTCTCGGCGATGGATGTGCGGTGATCGTAGGCTCTTTTGATTCTGGGCAGAAATGCGAGCGTGGTGGCCGCGGCGATGCCCGCACCCATGACCACCGTAAGCACGAAAAGACCTGCGGCCATGGCAAAGCGGCCCGCCGCGCCGGCCCGGTCCTGGGTGCGCAGATAGATTTCCAGAACAGCAAGGGGCACCAGGTATTGGCCGAAGGACAGGAAGGTAAGGAAGGGCCCGCTAAATGTCGACGCATTGAAACCGAAGGCGCCACGATTAAGGACGAGCGAAAGGAATAGTCCTGCCCGGATGAATAAGGATGCACTCACTACCATGAACAGGCGAAGGGCCCAGCGGCGATGAGTTTTGAAGTCACGAGCTAATGCATAACGCAGCGCCATGGCGGCGCAAAGCATGATGAGGACGGCGTCGAGGCTCTGGCCGAGGTGTTGGGAAAGGTCGCCGACCGTTCCACGGAACCACATCATATAAAGACCGGCAATGCTGATGGCGAAGGCGGTCACGAAGTAGATGCGCCCATTCCAGCGATGAAAGACCGGTGCACGACGGCGGACTTGCGGAATGAGTTGGATCGCACCGCTCAGCAGGATGACGACGGCCGAACTGAGATGAATGATGACCGCCAGATTGCCCATGGGATGCCCGGGGGTATACCCATGAGTCATGGATTTGTTCCACTGCTGCCAATTGCCTCGCGCGGCGGAGAGACCATAGAAAGACGCGACCGTGAACGCGAACACCAACTGGCCGAGGACAGCCACCACAAACCAAAAGCCCGCTGCTGCTTTCAAGGCGCGGTCGGCAAGTTTTCGCATTGACTGTCCCCTTTGCGGGGTATCAGCGATCCAGAATGCCGTTTGCAGCTGAGTGCTCATACGCGGTTCTCCTTCTGAGATCTATCGAATCAAGTGGCCAATTACATCGGTTCCCGATAGCGTCGCAACCGGACCGCTGCGGCGAGAAATACCGCGGCGACTACCAGGCCGGTCCACAAACCGGGACTGACGAGGAATTTACTCAGATCAAGTTCTGTCAGCGGAGCCATCACCATGTGGCCTGTCGTGAAGGGGACATCCTCCGGCCCGGCGCCAAAGCGGCGGCCCACCAGGGCGGCGAAATGCGTAGTGTTAAAGGCAATCTTCTCCGCCATGCCGATCGCGAGCGGCGGTAACACTGCCCAGAGCAATGTCGCGCGCCGCGCCCAGCCTGAGACCAGCAGCATCCAGCAGTAGACGGGCGCTAACCAGAGCCCATGAATGCACACCATGTGGAAGAGCATCATCAGCCACATTTGGACTAACGGCAAATGGCTCCATAGCGTCGCAACGCTCAGCCCGCTTGCCAGCAGTACTACGCTGCTAAGCAGCAGCATCAGCAATTGTGTAACAACAGTGAGCACGACCGCGAGCAGTGGGAGAATCAGGAGCGGGATGCTTGCCTTCGCGAGCACGGTCGTGAGATCGGAAACCGGCAGCGATTTCCAGAACAGGATGCTGCGATCACGACGCTCGCCGTGTAGCGCGTCGAGACAGTAGAACACCGATACGACAAAAGTGACTCCCATGAACAGAAGCGCCGCAAAAGTGTACGGCTGCTCGAAGAGCTCCTGCTGCTGCATGGGGTTGAGCGCCGACGCGGCACGTATCTGAGCCGGCAAATGAATCGTCCTGATCAGGAACCCAACCAGAAAGAGTGCCCCGACGGCGAGGGGCCCGAGATAGAGCGAACGGTACTCCCAGAATTCGCGTCGCACTGACCAGTAGAAGCGCCGGCTCGCCGGAATGACCGCGGGCGTAACCAGGTGCGATTCGAGCGGAGACTCATGTAGGGCGTCTGACGGCGTATTCATCTTCCCGCTCCTTGTCTTTGGCCGGGTGTGTCGCCGGCCTGGTTGCCGGCCTCATTGCCAATGACGGCAACGAACAAGTCCGCGATACCGGCTGTGCGCACCTCGCCAAGAGCGGCCAATTGCTGATGATCGACACGATCGAACAGCATGATGTTGCGACCAAGCACCTCGCGCTCGTACATCGGCTTGAGCGCCCGTGCGGCGGCGACCTGCTCGGGACGCACCGAGACTTCAAAATAGCGCGACTCCAATTCTTCAATGCTGCGACTGAATACGATGCGGCCGCGGTGGATGAACATGACATCGGTTAGCACGTGCTCGATCTCTTCTACCTGGTGGGTGGTCAGGATGATGGTGCGGCTGCGATCGAAGTAGTCATTCAGCAACGAATCGTAAAACTGCTTGCGATAGAGAATGTCCAGGCCCAGGGTTGGCTCGTCCAGCACCAGCAATTTCGCGTCAATGGCCATCACCAGGGCGAGGTGCAGTTGAGCCACCATACCCTTCGACAATTCCCTCACCCTGCTGGCGTGGTGGATGGTGGTCCTGGCCAGGAAACCTTCCGCCTTGGCACGATCGAATCGCGGATGCACGGCGGAGAGATAATCGAGCGCCTGGGAAACCCTTATCCAACGCGGCAGCACGGCGACATCGGAGATGAAACAGACATCGCACATGAGCTGATCGCGGTCAGTCCAGGGGTCGCGCCCCAGTACTTTCAGTTGCCCCTGGTAGGGAGTCAGGCCGAGGATGGCGTTCAGCGCAGTGGTCTTGCCTGCACCGTTGGGACCGATGAGTCCGAGGATGCGGCCCTCTTCCACCCGCAAATCAACGCCGTCCAGCGCGATCTTCGCGCCGTAGGCTTTGCGCAGGCCGTGTGCTTCGATGCATGCCATGGTTCAGCGCTCCTCTTTCTTAGCGTCATTCTTAGCGCCCGGGGAAGGCTGGCGGCCGGCGCCGGCCTGCAGCAGTTCTTTTGGATTCAGGCCGAGGCGCTGAATGGTGGCGTAGATCCTCGGCCATTCTTCACCCAGAAACTTTTGCCGTTCGCCCTGCAGCAATAAATTATGTGCCCCGGTATTGATGAACATGCCGCGCCCTCGTTTGGTCTCGACCAGTCCCTCGTCCACCAGTTGCTGATATCCCTTCAAGACCGTGAGCGGATTGACGCGATACTCGGCGGCGACATTGCGCACCGACGGAAGCGGGTCGCCTTCCTTAAGAAGGCCGTCCAGTATCATCGCGACCACGCGGTCGTGTAGCTGGCGATAGATCGGTTGACCGTCGTTCCACTCAGGGTCCATGACGTTTTCCAAATAACTCTTGCCACAAATAAGCTCCCGTCATTTTGTCCGCTGCAGCTCCACATGCGCGTTGACTGGCTTGCCCTGAGCGAGGAAAGTCCAGTCCTCGGTGTGATGGTTCGCATCGAGCGTGGTGAACACTGCATGCTGCATGTATCCGCCCTGCTTATCGTTGAAGTTCGCGACGTCGACAAAATGGAAGTCCACCGTCTTTCCATCCGGCGACATGCTGGCGGCCATGCGAGGGCGATTTCCTGCGTCGCAATAATGCGTCAGGAGCAGGCGATCTCCGTCTACGTAAAGCATGGTGATGGGATCATCCGCTCTTCCAGCGACCCTCATCTCATGCATCAGCGCGTTACCCATGGACGTCACGCGAAGCGAGACTTGCATGGGCTTGCCGTCAAAGGTGCCTTCCCAGGACCCGGCCAGGGTTTTCAATTCGTCGAAGGACTTTTGCGCGTCCGACTGGGCGAAAGCCACGGTGGAGAGGCCTATCAGGATGATGGGTAGCAGAAAGCGAAAGGATTTCATGTTCCTTCTCCTCAGTAGTGGGATTTGTTGGTTATTCAGGTCCCCGTGATCTACTGTTATACTTGACTACAACACCGGTTCACATGTCAAGCAATTTCTGATTTTTTTTGCTTTGTATCAGGGCACGACTTTAGTCGGGCCGCGCAGGCCCAACAAACACCTGGGCTTTTAGCCCCTGCGCTTTTTTCGTTGCCCAGACCCAGGAGTACGTCCAGGACGTTCTCACACGCCCTCTTCAGCCGCGGAGATAACTCCACACCAACTACCTTGGCAAACGAGAAAGTTCGCCAACGCCACCAAACTCAACAGGAAATCCGGGGTAGCGGAGTGGACCTGTCCCGCTACGCCCCGGCTTGCCGGTGGGGCGTGCCGTGGAGAGATCGGCGGTTTCTTTTCGGTTCTCACGCAGACTCTATAGAGGGTGCGGGAGGGCTTCAGACTTATGAAAGGAGGTATCCATCGGAAGACACGGGTACCCGCCTGGAAATTCGTACGAAAAACGCCTTTCTCCTGCTGCAAAACTGACCCGAATCCGCATATATATAGGTGTGTCCACCAATAACTTTGTGCTGTTCGAAATCATTTGCCGGCCACGTGAGCGGATGATGCATGAAACGCGGCCCACCAGAACGGCTCCGTGGGCAAATTATCGGACAACCTCTTGCCTGGATTCGGACTTACCACGCATACCACGCATACCACGCACCCTTTTCGTCGGACCTTACCACGCATACCACGCATATCACGCACCATTTCCGTCTGGCCACTTTTCACCACCCTGGAGGAGGCGAAATACACGCGCACGTTGTTATTTGCCGATTTGCACTGAGCCGAGCTTCCTATAGTGCAGCGCTGGTTGACCGGTGATCCTGGAGAAGGTCTGGGGGGTGTTCGCCATATCGGCCCGCGCAAGCAGGTACGATTCGCCCTTACGGACGGATACCCGAAGCGTAGAGTCCTCGCTGCTCATTGCCGTCTTTCCACGTGCGTCGATAACCTCTACCCGCTGAGCGGGCCAGGGATTGCGGATGCGCAGGGTTTCGGTGGCTCCGGCTTGGATGGCGACAGTGGTGGGCACTCCTGCCCGAACCTGGACGTCGACTCGGGTGCGATTGCGTACCCACACGCTACCGTCGAAGTTCCATTCCGGCGGCACTGCTGGTGCGATGCGGATCAGTCCGTCGTAGTCCTGCACCAACGCCTCTGCGAGCGCAAGCGCCACTATGCCTTCCTGCTCCACATAGAACTCACCGGCGGGGCCGCCCCAATTGGCGAAGCCGTTTATGAACTGCTGGTATCTCTCGGTCAAGGAAATCAAGGTCGAACGTACTTCGCTGCTGAGGCCCAGGCGGGCCGCCTGCACGGGATCAAAGCTCCAGTCCTGGTGAACGGGGTAAGGGCGGGTAGCATAGGTGCTCCTGGCCAAGGCAAGCATAGGAGAGTCGTCGCCGATCAGGTTGTAGGGCCAAACCGGCTCGAGGCCGGTATTCTCCTCGTTATGTTCGGCAGCCCCTGAATCGTAAGACTCAGCAATGACCCTTTGTTTCTGCTTGTCGGCGCCTGCTTTCTCGGTTTGAGGCAGAGGGGGGATCTGGGTGAGTTCCGCTTTGAGTTGCTGAACCAACCTGGGATCGGTGTGGAGCAATCCAGCCGCTTGGATGACTGCGGCAAACAGGGCGGGTCTTGCGGATAGATCAGTGGTGGGATCCGTCACGTCCCACTGCTGCTCGTGCGCATTGGAAGGATGGGTGTGCATCTTGCCATCTGCGCCACGCGTTTCATAAGCGAGCAGGAACTGGGCGCTCGCAACCATCACCGGATAGTTGGCTGCGAGAAATGTGCGATCGCCGGTGGCCAGATATTGCTGCCAGATCCAGAGCGAGACTTCCGCCCCCGTGGAGAGAGTGCGGGCGTTGTAGTAAGGGTGAAAGGCCGCATCGCAATTGAGGCCGATGACCGGGGGCGTCAAGCGATTCCAATCGGGTTCGTACTCAAAGCCCGCACCGTTGAAGCGCATGGTCTCCGGCACACAGATACCAGGACGGCCGGCCATGTGTTTCGTGGTCCATTCCTTGATGTTGGCAAGGTTTTCACGATAGAGGCGGAAGTAGGGCGCGTTCAGTTCAGGCACGCCGGCATCGAGATTGGCAGCCACCTGCATGCGAAGATTCCATTGCCAAAAGGCGGCCGGGTCCCAGTGGTGAACATCCTGTACGGCGGAGAAGAGGTCGGCGATGCCGGCCTGTGAACCAGGAAAACGGCTTCCGCTCTCAGCCGCAGCGGTATAGAGATACAGGTTGCGGAGGTTCTCCATGTACTCCCCGGAACCATCGGCGGAGGTGAGCTTGATGAGCCCCGCGCGCTGCCAGAAGGCGTGCCACCAGGCACTGTGTTCTGCGGGATCGGCGTTCGCCAACGCTCCCCCGAGACTGGCCTCTTTCGACTGGGTACCGTTGTAGTGAGGGCAGGCGACGATCACCCGGAAATGGCCATCCGGGGTAGGTTTGAAACTTACCGTCACGGTGCGGGAGCCGCTGACAGTAGCGGAAACATCCCGGCCAGTTGCGGTGATAGCGGCGAGGGATCCGAACTTTTCTCCAGACGCTCCGGGTCCGTATTGGTCGGTCCAGGTTTGAGCGAGCATGCCCGCCTTGCCAGAGGCCGTGGCTTCCGGCGAGCGCGGCGGCCAAAGTCGAAGTTCTGCAGTCTGCGTTGCATTTGGATCCGCGCCGGTTACGTCGACGACGAAGGTATCGGTTGATACCTGAACGTAGGCGGTGAGGCTCATTCCGCCGCCGTGCTCGATCAGGGTTCCGTTATACAGATCGAGGCGGCCGCTGAAATCCTTTGCCGAGGTAAGCGCAGCGAGGCCGGGGATAACAAGCTGGCCGGGAGAGTCGCGATGCGGCAGAGTGTCTACGCGGTTAAGTTGCGCCGTGAATCCTTCAGCCGACCAGACGGCGATGCCGAGACGCCCGTTGCCCATCGGCATGGCTTCCGCCGGCATGGCGTTTGGCTGACCCAACACGATGTCGGAGCGGCCTACCAGTCCTGCCGTATCCATCACGAAATGGCCGCCTTTCCATGCGGTCGTGGGAACGCTTTGCTGCGCGAGGAGGCTGATAGTGCCAGTGAGACTGAGAGCGACCGCAAGATAGGACAAACGCATCCATCTGGTGTATCACTCTGTTTCCCCGGCGGCCAGTCTGAGTGGCGGGATGGAGCAAAGAATTGTCAAACTGCATCCAGCTCCACACTTTGTGGCGTGGAACCTGGGACTGGACAACGTAGATGCCAAAAAGCATTCGGAATCTTTGGACACTCGGCGGGCTCTCGCTTTCAGACCTGCTCCGCCGAACCGTCCGTGAAAGCTGGCAGGACGAAGTATTTGGTCAGGGTGGGCGCATGGCTTTCTACCATTTCCTGGCTATTTTTCCGTCTCTCCTGGTTCTTTTCACCATCAGTGCGCGTGTTCCTCATCTCGGCGATCACATGGTGACTGCGTTCCAGGATTTGACCAACCAGGTGCTCCCCAACCAAGCCTCACAGCTCTTTCAAACAATCACGTTCGAGCTAAACGAACATACTCACTCCGGGCTGCCCCTGATTTCCGTTTGTGCCGGAGCCTTGTGGGCTGCCCTCAACGGCACCTGGGCAATGATTTACGGGCTCAACAAGGCCTACGAAGTGGAAGAGCGCCGCTCCTGGCGGCAATTGGCGGCCATCATTACCGGCCTGACACTTTTTCTGGCGGTCATCGGTTCCATGGCGGTGTTCCTGGTCTTCTGCAGTGCTTATCTCCAAGCTCGGCTGCACGGCGGCGCGATCGCGCTCCGCGCTTTGGAATGGCTGGTGCTGACGGGTTCGATCTCTTTCTGGTTTGCGGTGCTCTATCGCTTTGCTCCAAATCTCCGCGATTGTCAGTGGCGTTGGAGCACACCCGGCGCGCTCTGTGCGATGGTTCTTTGGATAAGCTCGACGTTCGCTACCCGACTCTACTTCGAGCGTGTGAACAATTACTCCCGCAGTTACGGTCACCTGAACGGCGTGGTCATCCTCCTGTTGTGGCTCTATATCAGCAATGGAGCCATCCTCATCGGCGGCGAAATGAACTCTGAAATCGAAAAGAACATAGCGGAACGTGATGCGCCCGAATCTGGTGCGCATCGGGATCGCTCGGGAACACCAAAGTAGCCTCGGCCTGCCTCCGATCGACCTGGTCATACTGATGCCGTAGGCAGTGACCGATGCCGCGAACATTGCGCCAAGGAATAAATTACTGAGACCCTCAACAACGTAGTGTGGCTACGGCGAGGGCTGCTGCTGTGCGGGCAAAGCTCGCGCCCGCTAGATTCGATATCCCGGCTTAAGCTCACAGCGGTAGACCGTGGTCTTCTCTTGTTCCGGACCAGTCCGGACGGTGCAAGTGGCCCAGCTCAACGAGGGGTTCGGGCCCAAGGGGAAGACCATGGGAGCGCCGTCGATTTCGGCCTCAAGACTCACACCCTCCTGGGTTGGGGGCAGGGTAAAGTTGAGCGTCTGACCAAATTTCACTGGGTACAGTTCCCGCACCTCGGAACTGATGGCGTTGTGATAAACCTCAGCCTCCATCAGGAAGGTAGCCGTGTCTGACCAGTTCAGGGCAGTCACGCTGATGTTACGGCCGCCATGAAGAAAGCCACTTGAATCAATCCGCGTAAACGGGCACGGCCCGGCGATGCAGGATGCGGTTATATTGCCGTACGTATTGTCTGCCCCGGCATCGAGGGACACGGTGGTGGAGGTCGCCTTCCACTTGCCATCTGGTGAACACGGCACCTGGTGATTGCAGGGCACATCTCCCTTGTTGACCACCTGGAAAGTCTTGACTGCGTAGCCTACACTCGTCTGGGCCCGGGTATTGATCGTATACCGCACGCGGATATTTGAGACCAGCGATGGAGGACGGCTCGGTTGAGCTGGAGACCTCGGACCAGCCGGAACAACGATCTTCGGAACGAGGGGCACCATGGCTTCAACGTAAAGCTGGTCCGGCGCTTGAAATCTTCTGGTTTGCACGGTTAAATCCAGTGGCTCGTAGTGGGGATGGCGGAAAGTGACGTTAATGGGCTGGTCTGACAGGACCCTCTTGTGCAGCACAAGCTTGAAATAGCCCGACGCGTCGGACCGGGTGGCGGCACTCCTCGTGCCATCGGATGCGGTGATGACGACACCGGCAATGGGCAGTTCCTTCTGGGTGTCATCATCGCGCTGAATGACCGCACCTTCAATCGGCACCGATAGCCGCTCGGAGATCACCCGCAGGCGGTGGGCACGCAGGAACAAGAACAGCCCAAGGCCCGCGGCTCCCGCAACTGCGATAATTGTCCAGACAACTTTCTTTCTCGTCATGCCACACCAGTCGGACGCGCAAATTGATAGCTCAGGCTGCCCACAACCGCTTTTGCGGGATCGTGCCTGCATCTATTATTCAATTATTCGATTCCATTGTCGCCGATGAAAGGTTTGCAGCACACAATCTCACGATGACCCACCCACGCGAACATCGCAGATCCCGGCGGCAATTGCTGCGTCAAATGGCCGGTGTCTCCCTGGGTCTGCCGCTGGCCCAATGGACAGACCTTGCTGCGCTGGCCCAGCCCCCCCAGCAGGCTGACAAACAGCACAAGGACTCAGTACCTCCGCCAAATGCCTTTTCGCCGGAGGAGGAGCAGTTCCTGGACGACCTTGAACACAGCAACTTCCTCTTCTTCTGGGAGCAAGCCAGCCCGCAGACCGGCTTGATTAAAGACCGCTGCAACGCCCGCAAAACCGACACCGGCATAGTGGCAAGCATTGCCTCCACCGGCTTTGGCCTAACGGCAATCTGCATTGCAGAAAAGCGCGGCTTCATCCCGCACCAGGACGCTCGCCTGCGCGTGATTGCGACCCTCACCTTTCTTTGGCGCACGCTGCCGACGCATCGGGGGTTCTTTTACCACTTTGCCAACATCAATACCGGGGAAAGAATCTGGGATTCTGAAGTCTCTTCTGTGGACACCGCCATTCTGCTTTGCGGGATCCTTACCTGCCGCCGGCACTTTGAGGATCGCGACATCATCCAGCTGGCGCATGCAATTTTCGACCGCGTCGATTGGACATGGCTCTCAGAAGACACGGCATTGCTGCCCCAGGGGTGGACACCGGAATTCGGTTTTCTGCCTTACAAGTGGGATTATTACAGCGAATTGATGATGATCTACCTGCTGGGCATGGGTTCATCCACTCACCCCCTGCACCCGTCAGCGTGGGCGGCTTGGAAACGAACCACCTTCGAATATGACGGGGAACGCTACATCGGCTCGTTTGCGCCGCTCTTTGTTCACCAGTATTCACAGGCCTGGTTCGACTTCAGGGACAAGCGCGATAAGTATGCCGACTACTTTCAGAACTCGGCCATTGCCACCGATGTGCACCGCCGCTTCTGCCTGGAACTGGCGCGGAATTTTCCCGATTACAGTGATGATCTTTGGGGAATCACTGCCTCCGATTCAGACAAGGGCTACGTGATCTGGGGCGGACCGCCGGCAATGGGTCCGATCGATGGAACGGTGGTTCCGGCAGCCACTGGAGGCTCCATTCCATTTCTGCCCGCCGCGACCTTGCGTGTCCTGAGGAACATTCGCAGTCGTTACCCGCAGGCCTGGAGCCGCTACGGCTTCGTCGATGCCTTCAATCCCTTGAAGAACTGGTACGACCAGGACGTCGTCGGCATCGACACCGGCATCACCATGCTTATGGCGGAAAATGCACGCACCGCCTTCGTGTGGGAGACCTTCATGAAGAACCCCGAGGCGCAACGGGGGATGGCGGTTGCCGGCTTTCAAAGCTATACCCCGGCCGTTCCAGCAACCTAAATATTCCCGGGTAACTTAGCTGGCTGGTATTTTTGCAATGGATTCAAGCTCGGCAATCCTTTCAGCCGGAAGCGTAATCGCTGCCGCTTTGAGATTTTCGTGAAGATGCTTGATGGAGGATGTGCCGGGAATCAGCAGGATATTGGCCGAGCGCTGAAAGAGCCAAGCGAGCGCGGTCTGCATTGGCGTAGCCCCAAGTGCGGCGGCTACGGAGTCAAGAGCCGACGATTGTAGCGGCGTGAATCCGCCGAGGGGAAAAAATGGAACAAATGCCACGCCTCGCAGGGCAAGGTCATCGACAAATCCGTCATCGACCCGGTGAGCCAGGTTGTACAAGTTCTGAACGCAGACGACGTCGGTAATTTTCTGCGCTTCGGTGAACTGTTGTGGACTCACGTTGCTGAGACCTAGTTGGCGAATAAGACCCTGACGTTTGAGATCCGCAAGCACGGTCAACGGAGCCTCGATGGATGTGTCCGATGGCGCCATCACACCTCCGACCCGCAGATTGACCACGTCAAGCGTATCGAGGCCAAGGTTTCGCAGATTGTCGTGAATGGCGTCGGTGAGTTCTTTTGGAGAAAGAGCCGCGGGCCATGATTTGTCCTTCTCCCGGCGGGCTCCGACCTTGGTGACGATCACGAGTCCTTCAGGATAAGGATGCAGCGCTTGTTTGATGATCTGATTGGTCACGTGCGGACCGTAGTAGTCGCTGGTGTCGATGTGATTGACCCCGAGTGCGACAGCTTCTCGTAGTACAGAAATTGCAGCCTCAACATCGCGCGGAGGTCCAAATACGTGTGGGCCAGCCAGTTGCATCGCGCCATAGCCGGCGCGGTTCAAGGTCATCTGGGTGCCAGGGAGCGTGAAGGTACCGACGAGGTTCGATTGATTCTTCATCCGTTGTTTTCCTTTAGCCTGTTCAAAGGTCGCCAGTAGATTTGGCCACATTTCGTTTGATGAGCAAAGCTTCAGTTTAGGAGCGCATTTGATCGGGCGTTCCCCGAGGGCGTTTGGGGCCGTAAAACACCCCATCGCCAGACTCCAGGGTGCAGCTTGCTTTGGAGGGTAGACGGGAGGCCGCGGCGGCTTGGCCAGATCGATGCGGTTGGGTGTATTTTCTTCTAATGATGCGCATTCCGTTTTCGAGCCTCCTCACGTCTGCGGCTCTTATTGCCGTGACGGTTCCTCTTTTCGCACAATCGCCGGCTAAGCCGAAACCTGAAGAAACGGAAATTTGGGAGCCAGTTCCCAAGGTTGTGACTCCGGGCGCCACCTGCGGTGCGGCACCCTCGGACGCGATTGTACTGTTCGACGGCAAGAACATGGACGAGTGGGTCACAAACAAGGACAAGTCCCCGGCCAAATGGGACGTGGCTGATGGGGTGATGACGGTGAACAAGTCGGGGGGAAATATAGAGACCAAGCGAAGCTTCACCAACTACCAGCTTCACATCGAGTGGAAGGTTCCCACTAACATTACAGGCAGTAGCCAGGCGCGTGGCAATAGTGGTGTGTTCCTCGCCTCCACCGGGCCGGGCGACGATGGATATGAGTTGCAGGTTCTCGATTCCTACGAAAACAAGACCTACGTGAACGGCATGGCGGGCAGTCTCTACAAGCAGGCAATTCCGCTGGCGAATCCGACGCGGAAACCGGGGGAGTGGCAGACCTACGACGTTGTGTGGACAGCCCCTACCTTCAATGCCGACGGTTCGTTGAAGACTCCGGCGTACGCCACGGTTTTATTCAATGGCGTCCTGGTGGAGAATCACTTTGAGTTGAAGGGTCAGACGCTCTACATCGGCAAGCCGTTCTATAAGGCATACACCAGTGCCCCAATCAAGCTACAGGCGCACGGTGACAAGAGCGAACCCATAAGCTTCCGGAATATCTGGGTGCGGGAGCTTAATTAGGCGATTTTGCTGTGGGTCTTGGAGAAGGCGTGGCGGTTGAGCTTGTGGCTATGGCTCGCAACCGGACGCGAGACTTGGGGTTGAGTCTCAGACAAAGCGACCCGCCATTGGGAAGAAGTGCGCACACAATTGAATGCTGCAAGGGTAATGTCCTCCTGGCAGGTTGAGCAGTCGAATGTTACCCGAAGCCGAAGTGAGACGGAAATAGCGTCGCAGGGGCTAAAGCCCCGTCCTCCTAGCTCTTTCGGCACGACTGAAGTCGTGCCCTGATACAAAGCCTTTTTTAATTGGCTCAACACAGACTGGCTCGGACATTAGTTTTGCAGGCTTCAATAGGCGCGGTTTTTGCTGCGTACACTCCGCTTTGCAGGCTTCCGTTTGGAATTATCGCCAGCCGGCGATTTGCCTCGCGACTGAATGTTGTGGGCGTTGACAATGGCCGCAATGAGTCCAGGAAAGCGCTGGTCGATTTCAGTACATCGCGAAGTGTTTTGCATCTCCACACCGCGGCGTTCCCCATGGATCAGACCTGCTTCTCGCAACGCTTTGAAGTGCTGCGAAAGGGTTGATTTGGGAATTGGCTTCTCGTTGACATTTACGAAATTGGTGCAGTTTTGCGAACAGTTCGAACCCGCGATGTCGGCAAAGATGGCTACCCGCACCGGGTCGGATAAGGCGTAAAGAATCGCTTCCACCGTCACGTCGTCAATCGAAGGGTGAAAGAGTGGCCTCATGGTTTTCATCTTACATTCACATGGCCGATTGTTCAATAGTACATACTTCCTGAACTATTGAATCCTTGACGCATGGCGCTCCATCTTAACCGTCAGCAACTGGTTGAGAGACCTTGAAAAGGATTTCAGATGAGCAAACTCAAAGGTAAGGTAGCAGTCGTCACGGGCGCCTCCAAGGGCATTGGAGCCGCCATCGCGAAGTCATTGGCCGCAGAAGGCGCGTCCGTAGTGGTTAACTACGCATCCAGCAAGTCGGGTGCGAAAACAGTGGTCGACTCCATCACCGCAGCCGGCGGCAAAGCCGTCGCCGTGGGTGGCGATGTCTCCAAGGCCTCCGAGGCGGAAGGTATTATCGACGCCGCCATCAAAAACTACGGCCGGCTCGACATTCTGGTCAATAACTCCGGCGTTTACGAGTTCGCACCGATTGAAGCGGTCACCGAAGATCAGTTCCACCGGATGTTCAACATCAACGTGCTTGGCCTGCTGCTCACGACCAAGGCGGCCTTGAAGCATATTGGCGAGGGCGGCAGCATCATCAACGTTGGCTCGATCGCTAGCCGTACTACCCCTCCTACTTCCTCCATTTATACGGGCACCAAGGGCGCCGTCGACGCCATCACGGGTGTATTGGCGCGCGAGCTGGGACCGAAGAAGATTCGCGTGAACACCATCAATCCCGGCATGGTCGAAACTGAAGGCGTGCATAGCGCCGGCGTTATGGGATCTGACTTCGAGAAGGCCCTGGTCGCACAGACTCCGCTTGGCCGCGTCGGTCAGCCCGGCGATATCTCTTCGGTCGCGGTGTTCCTTGCTTCCGACGACTCCGGCTGGCTCACGGGTGAACAGCTGCTCGTCGGCGGCGGCCTTCGCTAAAGCAACGTTGTGCCCCATGCAGTATGCGTTTGCATGGGGCATGTGCGGGGCGAGACTTTTCGCAATCTGAGCAATCCGAAGAAGGACAAACGTACAGAAGAGAAACCGTCATTACCGGCGCATCCACTACCTCTGTCACCGACCTCGCCGGCGGCGGCCTCCGATACGCCACCACACTCAAGGAGAATGAAATGGGAAAACTGGACGGCAAAGTAGCAGTCATTACCGCAGCGACATCGGGCATGGCGCTGGCAACAGCGAAGCTATTTGTGCAAGAGGGCGCTTATGTCTTCATTACTGGCAGACGTAAGGACAAGCTGGACGAGGCGGTGAAGGCGATTGGCCGAAATGTTACCGGCATCCAGGGGGACGCTTCGAACCTAGACGATCTTGATCGACTGTATGAGACGGTCAAGAAGACGAAGGGAAGGGTTGACGTTCTGTTCGCCAGCGCCGGCATGGGCGAACTGGTGAAGCTGGAAGACGTCACTGAGGAGCACTTTGATAAGACGTTTGATCTGAACGTGCGGGGAACACTGTTTACCGTGCAGAAGGCGCTGCCCATTTTCAACGATGGCGGGTCGATCTTCATGAATGGATCGATTGCCAGCGTCAAGGGATTTCCAGCGTTTGGAGTCTACAGTGCGAGCAAGGCCGCGGTGCGATCGTTCGCCCGGACGTGGCTGCTGGAGCTGAAGGAACGGAAGATACGGGTGAATGTACTGAGTCCGGGTACGATCGATACGCCGATTCTGGACCCTCTGGGGCCGGACGCAAAGGAGTTCTTCAAGTCGCAGATCCCGCGTGGCGAAATTGGCCGGCCTGAAGAGATTGCCACAGCCGCACTCTTCCTGGCTTCGAGCGATTCCAGTTTTGTAAATGGCATTGAGTTGTTTGTGGATGGCGGCGTCGCACAAATCTAACCTGACGGAACTCAAGAATTAAATTTCAAACCGACAAGCCGCAAAGATAGGTCCGTAGCATCCCACATCTCGCAAAAAACGAGCGAGATATGGGGCACGGCCATGGTTCATTGGCAAGGGGAAATCCCTTGAGGTCGCTGGTGTGTGGTCTCAGTGGCGATGACTGATGCCAGACAGATATTGCAGGTAGCCCGCAAACTTCTCCGGAATGGCACGGTAGTAGACGTTCAGGCCTTCTTTTCGCGAAGTGATCAGCCCCAGTTCGGTCAGCACTTTCAGATGATGAGAAAGGGTCGGCGCGGATATGGTGTGCTTGGCGTGCATCTCTCCGCAGAATAGCTCATCATGCTGGGCGATCTGGGTGTAGATGGCGAGACGATTGGGATCTCCGAGAGCCCTGCCAATCTGAGCTACCTCGTCATCTGTCATTTTCGCCATAACTCATCAGACGCGACTGAACCAATTTCGAACCATCGGAAAAGCGTGAATCCAACTATTTCGATGTTCATCTAACTATGGACTAGCCCAACTGGAGAACTGCAGATGTGGATCGTCCGACTCGCTCTCAATCGCCCTTACACATTCATTGTAGCGTCGATCCTGATTCTGGTTCTCGGCTTCTCCTCCATCGCAACCACGCCCACCGACATCTTTCCTAACATCGATATCCCCGTTGTCACCGTGATCTGGTCTTACTCTGGCCTGCCTGCCAAGGAGATGGAACAGAGGATAACCACCTTCAGCGAGTTTGTGATGGCGGTGGTGAACGATGTGAAAGCAATCGATTCGCAAACTGTCAATGGTGCGAGCGTCATCAAGATCTCCTTTCAGCCGCAAGTACATATCGACGCTGCGATGTCCCAGGTCGACGCCGCGGTCAACTCGATCCGCTTCCGTATGCCACCGGGGGTGAATCCACCGTGGATCGTCCGATTCAGCGCTTCTACCGTGCCTATCATTCAACTCTCACTGTCGAGCGATACCCTCTCGGAATCAGAGATCTATGATTACGGCCTGTTCCGCGTCCGCCAGCAATTGGCCAAGGTCCCCGGTACTCTGCTGCCTACTCCCTATGGTGGTGTTGCCCGCCAGATCATGGTCGATCTTGATCAGAATGCTCTCCTCGCCAAGGGCCTGACGCCGATCGACGTCACCGCGGCCATCAATGCGCAAAACGTCACGCTTCCCTCGGGAACCGCCAAGGTTGGCAGCCGCGAATATACCGTGAGCACAAACTCCAGCCCCGTCGACGCGCTGATGCTGAACGACGTACCCATCAAGACCGTCAATGGATCGCTGGTCTACATGAGAGATATCGCGCACGTACGGGACGGCTGGTCGGTGCAACAAAATGTGGCCCGCGCCAACGGCAAACCCGCGGCCCTTCTCACCATTATGAAGACGGGCTCGGTTTCGACGCTGGACATTGTGAATCAGATTAAAAACGGCGTGCTTCCAGCGTCACGCGCGGCCGCACCGAAGGGATTAAAGATCACCGAGCTGTTCGATCAGTCCATTTTTGTCAAAGCCTCGATCGCGGGGGTCTTACGGGAAGGAGTGATCGCAGCATCGTT
The DNA here is from genome assembly GCA_963717225.1 of uncultured Acidobacteriaceae bacterium. Classification (GTDB taxonomy): domain Bacteria; phylum Acidobacteriota; class Terriglobia; order Terriglobales; family Acidobacteriaceae; genus PALSA-350. Next base: position 38,030 of record CAVQWB010000058.1, read on the forward strand.
GACGGCGCTGATGATCCTGCTCTTCCTGGGCAGTTGGCGCAGCACGCTGATCATCGCCGTCTCGATTCCTCTCTCTATTCTCAGCTCGATCATTGTACTCAGCGCGATGGGCGAGACCATGAATACCATGACGCTGGGCGGTCTCGCCCTGGCCATCGGCATTCTGGTAGACGACGCAACGGTCACCATCGAAAACATTCACCGCCACATGGATGGCCAGCCGCTACGCGAAGCCGTTCTTATCGGCGCTTCGGAGATAGCCACTCCTACGCTGGTTTCCACATTGACCATCTGCATCGTATTCGTCTCGGTGGTATTTCTTACCGGCCCGGCGAAGTTTCTCTTTACACCGATGGCGTTGGCGGTTGTGTTCGCCATGCTCGCGTCTTACCTGCTATCGAGAACGCTGGTGCCGGTCCTGGTTAACTACCTGCTGGGCGCCGAGCACGGACCCGCGAATGTTGGACCACGTGGGTTCTTCGGCCGGGTGAGTGACCGGTTCAATGATGGTTTCGTTTGGGTTCAAAGCCGCTACACACGCGCTCTGGAGATAACACTTGAAAATCGTAAGCCGGCGCTGATCGTTTCCATCGCCATCATGTCTACGGCCTTTCTGTTGTTGCCTTTCGTAGGCAGAGATTTCTTTCCGTCGGTCGATGCGGGACAGATCAAATTGCACATCCGGGTCCGAGCGGGAACGCGCATTGAATCCACAAAGGTGATCTTCAGCCAGGTGGAGGAGCAGATTCGCAAGACTATTCCTCCGCAAGAGACCGACCTGATCATGGATAACATCGGGCTTACGCCGGAAACCTTCAACTATGCGTTTGGTGACGGCGCAACCATCGGCAGCGCCGATGGAGAGGTGCTGATTGCGCTCAACAAGCATCACCATCCGACTGGAAAATATGTGAAAGAGCTGCGGTCGCAATTGCAAAAGCAGTTTCCTGATCTCACGTTCTTCTTCCAGCCGGCCGACATGGTGACGCAGATCCTGAACTTTGGTCTGCCTTCGCCCATTGATGTGCAGGTACAGGGCTACGACCCTGCCAATTATCAAATTGCGCGCCGACTGCGCTCTCGCCTGGCCACAGTTCCCGGAGCGGTCGACGTTCACATGCACCAGGTCGTGGATGCGCCGGATCTTCATCTTGATATCGACCGGGTACGGGCAGCACAGTTCGGCCTGACCCAGCAGGACGTGGCCAACAGCCTCTATATCTCCTTAAGCTCGAGTGCCGCAGTGCAACCGAACTTCTGGCTGGATCCGAAGATGGGTATTACATACGCCGTGGCGGCACAGACCCCACAATACAGCATCGACTCGGTCAACGCGCTACAGAACACGCCTATCCCCATGCACACGCTGAACAATCGCACGGAAGTGCTGGGGAACATGGCGACGCTCACCCCTGCCGTTCTTCCGGTGGTGATCAACCACCATAACGGTGCGCCGGTCTTCGATGTCTTCGCGAATACGCAAGACAGCGACCTTGGTTCGGTGGCGGCCAAAGTCAACCGCATCGTCAAGGAGGAAAGCAGGAGTCTTCCACCGGGAACGAAGATCATTGTGCGCGGGCAGGTGGAGAGCATGAACGAGGCCTTCGATCGGCTCGGCCTGGGCCTTGCGTTCGCTGCGCTATTGGTCTACCTCTTGATGGTGGTCAACTACCAAAGCTGGCTCGATCCGTTCATCATTATCTGCGCGCTTCCGGGCGCCTTCTGCGGCATTGTGTGGGCACTCTTTCTCACCCAGACCACCTTCAACGTTCCCAGCCTGATGGGTGCAATCATGTCGATCGGCGTGGCCACGGCAAACTCAATCCTGTTGGTGACGTTTGCTAACGAACTGCGCGCTCGGGGTATCGCGCCGATGGAAGCTGCGGTCACAGCCGGCTATACCCGCCTGCGGCCGATCATCATGACGGCCTGCGCAATGATCATCGGCATGGTGCCGATGGCGCTCGGCCTGGGCGAAGGCGGAGAGCAGAATGCGCCTCTGGCGCGCGCCGTCATTGGCGGTCTTGCCCTGGCCACCTTCGCTACCTTGTTCTTTGTTCCCTTGATGTTCACCGTGATCCACGGAAGAGACCGCAGCACGCAACAGGAGGCAGCATGACACAGCAGCTCGAAACACTTCCTATTGAACGTACAAAGACGCGGTCCTCCCGCATGCTGGTGAGGGCTGGGGGCGCCGCAGCGCTTCTGCTGGTACTGATTGCCATCGGTACGTTTCCGCGCCTTACCCGGCAGCGCGACGCTCTGGCCGCTGTACGTGAGGCTCCGGCTACCCACCCGGTCGTGACCCTGATTAAGGCCAAGCAAGGCGAGCCCACATCAGAATTGCTTTTGCCGGGCAACATTGAGCCGCTTTACAGCGCCAATCTCTACGCTCGCATCGACGGCTATCTCGAACGACGCAATGTGGATATCGGCGCCAGGGTCAAGAACGGTCAGATATTAGCGGTAATCTCTGCGCCCGAAGTCGACCAGCAGCTGCTGCAATCGCGAGCCACCCTGGCCCAATCTGAAGCTGCGCTGCAACAGGCCAGGGCAGCGCTGGAGCAGGCGAAGGCGAACGCAGAGCTCGCCCGGCTTACCAAGGAGCGGGATGTTCCATTGGGCCAGCAACGCGCCATCTCGCAGCAGATTGTGGACGGCGCCGTCCAGGCCTATGACGCGAGGGTAGCCGACGTGGCAGCTGCCACGGCAAACATTACGGCGGCGGAAGCGAACGTCACGGCGAACCGGGCAAACGTGTCCCGGCTGCAGCAGATGCAAGGGTACGAGCGCATCGTTGCGCCGTTTGACGGAGTCATCACGCAGCGCAACGTGGAGCGCGGCGACCTGGTAAGTACCGGCAACTCGGGCGCGAGCAAGCCTCTGTTCAGCATCGCGCAGAGCGGCACGCTGCGCATTCAGGTCGATGTTCCGCAGTCGGAAGCGGTCAACATCCAGGATGGCCAGAAGGCCGCAGTGGATGTGAAGGAGCGGCTGGGGCGGGCTTATACCGGAACTGTGATTCGGAATGCCGGTGCCCTGAACAACGCCGCTCGCACCATGCTGACCGAGGTGCAGGTGGATAACAGCGACGGTTCCCTTCTCCCGGGTATGTATGCACAAGTCAAGTTCACGTTGCCAGAACAACGCACATCGTTGATCGTCCCTACCAGTTCGTTGGTTGTGGACCATAGCGGCATGCACGTGGTGACGGTCGATGCTGACCATACCATCCATTTCTTGCCCGTCAGCATTGGCAAGGATATGGGCAAAGAAGTCGAGATTCTTAATGGATTGCGTGGCTCTGAGCCGTTGGTCTCAAGCCCGAGCGATCTACTCAATGAGGGCGATCATGTCGAAGTGCGCTGATTCCCTGGACCATTGGACCACGGGCAGTGTAGCCAGAAGAGTGGTTGAAACGGTCGTCGCAGGGTTGGTGATCCTGATGATGGCGGCCTGCAGTGTGGGCCCGAACTACAAGCGGCCAGCAACCTCTACACCGCAAAGCTTTCGTGGGGCGCTTGCGCCGGACGTTGCGGCGCCTGCCCAGGCTGAACCATCCCTCGGCGATCAGCGATGGTCGACAATTTTTCAAGATCCCGTGCTGCAGCGGCTGGTTGCGGAGGCACTGGAGAACAACATTGACCTTCGCGTGGCCGCGCAACGTGTTCTTGAAGCACAGGCGCAGGCGGGCATCACTCGAGCGCAGCAGCTACCTTCGATCAATGCGGGAGCCACCTATTCCGCGCTACAAATACCTTCCGCCCTGGCGGGAAACAAATCTGACGGCACCCCGGCGAATTCATTCTTCAACGGCGGCGGGTTCAGCGCCTCGGCTGCGTGGAACCTTGATTTCTGGGGGCTCTATCGCCGCCAGACAGAAGCGGCAAGGGCCGAACTGCTGGCCAGCGAGTGGGGACAAAGGGCAACGCGGGTGACCCTGGTTCAGGATGTTGCCCAGGCGTACTTTGCACTCCGCAGCCTTGACGCGCAATTGGAGATCACCAGGAGCACGATCAAGGCGCGACAGGACTCTCTGCAACTGACACAGTCGCTTGAGAACTACGGCGCTGGTTCTCTTGCGGACACGAGACAGGCCGAGGAACTGCTGCACACGGCACAGGCGAATCTGCCCGAGCTGCGCAGGCAGATAGCGGGTCAGGAAGATACGATCAGCATTCTTCTTGGCCACAATCCTGAAGGAATCGATCGCGGTCTTAGCGTCGCCGAGCAGCCCCATCCGCAGCAAGTGCCAACGGGTGTGCCGTCTGCGCTGCTGGAGAGACGCCCGGATATTCAGCGGGCAGAAGCCACGCTGATCGCGGCCAACGCACGCATTGGCGTTGCCAAAGCGCAGTTCTTTCCGCAGATCTCGCTGACCAGCCTTGGCGGGTCCGCTAGCAGTCAGCTACAAAGCATCTTCTCCGGGAGGAATAGCTATTGGTATGCGGCCGGCTCGTTGTCGGAGCCCATCTTTGATGGCGGCCGCATCCGCAGCAATTATCATCTCTCAAAAGCCCAAGAACAGGAGATGCTTCTGGAATACCGGAAGGCGATTCTGAATGCACTGAAGGATGTCTCAGACTCCCTGGCCGCGTATAAAGAAACGCGTGAGCGCCGGGAAGAGCAAGCGGCGCTGGTGGTCTCCGCGGCCGACGCTGTGCGGCTTGCCAGATTGCGGTACTCCGGCGGCAACACCAGTTATCTGGAGGTGCTCACGACGGATACTGACCTCTACGATGCACAACTGCAATTGGCGCAAGGCCAACAGCAGGAGGCGGCTTCTCTGGTGCAACTCTACGCTGCGCTGGGTGGAGGCTGGCAATAAATGAAGCTTAGGGATCCAGCACAGCCAGGGTGCGATCCATCACACCAATGGCGGTTCTGAAGGTGTTCGGTAGTTCTTCGATGTTGATCAGGAAGGCGCATTGGGCGAGCAGGTCGGCGAATAAGGATTGCTCTCTCCACGCTTTGTCCAGATGGCCGCCCGCGGCTCGATACGCATCTGCGAACCAGGCGCTTTCAACAGCGGGTGATTCATGCTCGAACCTTAAGATGTTGCCGATGTCGACGACGCCGGATGCTGAGAATGCGAACTCCCAATCGAGTACCGCAGCCAGCTGGTAGCGCCCACCGGGGCCGCGCTGTATCAGCAGATTCTTCTGGTTAAAGTCGCTATGACACAGTTGGTGAGTCCAGGATGGTTGATGCAGGTCAGACCGATGTATAAGGCAGTGCCGGAGCCGCTCTAATCGGCCAACGCCCACACGACGTTGAAGATGTGGATTGTCGAGACAGGATTCGAAGAAGCCGAGCGTCCCGGCGACGTAGCTTGCAAAGGGCTCCGCTACTTTCGGGCCTGGTCCGAGCAGGCCACATTGGGCAAATCGTATCTTATGAATCAGTGCTGCCACCAGCGCTAGCTGTTCGCAGATATGCCGGCAGTCTGCCCTTGATAGACCGTCCTCAACGCTTGCAAGGGGCGCCCCTTCTACATACGTCATGACGAAAGCTCTGAGCCCGCCAGGTAGATGTTCGGAGGCGCGCCACAGAACTTTTGGAACCGGCACTTGCGGCGCTTCGCGCGACAGGAAGTCCAGCAGATCGGCCTCCATGTTTAACCGTTCGTGCCGAGGGGAGACTCGGAGGACACAACGTTCACCATCTGCGAATTCCAGAATGATATTGGTGTTGCTAAACCCGCCTTGCAACACTGCCGAGTGCCGCAAGGGCAAGGGGCTGAGTTGAGACGCTATTTCAGAGAGCATCTGTGGTTCGAGATTGGCGAGGGATGACGTCCGCAGATCGAATTTTCTTTTGAAGTCCATCGAGGCCCAGCTCTTCCAGCTTAAACTGCCAGTCGGTTTCGAACACGATTGAAAGCACGTACCTCAAGCGCCTAAGAGGGTGGGCGAGAACCGCAAAAAGAAACAGCAGGTCCCTCCACGGCACGCCGGGACAGGTCCACGGCACGCCCCACGGCATGCCGGGGCGCAGCGGGACAGGTCCACAACACTATCCTCGGAGTCCCAGTTTGCAATAAATGACGGGTGCCCCACATCTCGCTCGTTCTTCGCGAGATGTGGGATACCACGGATCTAGAACCTTGAGCGTTGATAGTGAACCGAATGCTTTCGGATTGGGCGCAGTGGTATCCCACATCTCGCGAAAAACGAGCGAGATGTGGGGCACCCGTTATTTGTTGTCAGGGTATCGCAGGAACCGCCCGACTTAAAGTCGTGCCCTGATATAAAGCATTAGCGCGGTGACTCCAGAAACGCGCGCATCGGGGAATTTTTCCCGCAGCCTCGCGGCTTTCGGCTAGAGCGATCCTCTGGCCAGGCGACACTGGGCTACTCACCGCTATCCATCGTGCGCGTGTGCTTTCGTAATGGTGATTCCCAGCTTTGAATAAGGGGCCAGGACCTTCCTATCGTTCCGGTACAAACGACGATCCCGCGCTTATCGCAAGAAATCTCGATCGGCTAGAGTCATTTGCATTGCCCATTTATGAGGCGGGGCATATTCCAATGATTGGAGAATGGGTGGCCCTGCCGATCATGAAGCAGGCCGGCTCGACTTCGCTGGCGGATCCTATTGCCGCGCAATACCTCTACCCGGTGGCGAGCCGGCTGATTGATCGCTGTGATGCGGTGTTTCGCATAGACGGGCAATCCAAAGGCGCGGATGAAGACGTCCGTCTGGCACATCAGCGAGGATTGCGGGTCTACCGGCGCGTTGAAGAAATCCCCGTGATCCCAGGGCTGCGGGAGAGCCCTTCGTCTTGACGCCGAAATTAATGGCCTCCCGAAGCCTCGCCTCCGGGGTGGAAGCTCTTGGTGGCCAGGGCCAGCGGAATACCGATCAGGGCCACGATCGCCATCATGCGGAAGCAATCCATGAACCCGATCAGACTCGCCTGTTGGTTCAGTTGGTTGTAGAGCAGGCCCTGCGCATGTTGTGCTGCGTCGAAATGAGAAAATCCCAGATGCTCAAACGTCCTGGTCAGCGAATCTATGCGTGCGTGAAATAACGGCGAGCCGAAATCGGCGCTCTGCGCCAGCCGGTCGGTGTGCAGGTCTGTGCGCCGCTCATGCACAGTGGTGATGAACGCGACCCCGAAACTGCCGCCCCAGTTACGCGCGAGATTGGTGAGGCTTGAACCTTTATTGTTCTTCCCTGGAGGCAGGTAGGAATAAGCAAGCACGCTGACCGGCACAAACAAGAAGGCATAGCCAAAGCCCTGCAATGCTCGCGCCAGCGCATAGTGCGTGTAATTTGTTTGCAGCGTAAATCCACTGTAATACAGCATGGATAACGCAACCACGGCAAAGCTGAACGCGATCAGCCAGCGGGGACTTACTTTTCCCTTTTGGGTCAATATGGCGACAAACGGCGCCAGCACAGTAATCACAAGCGCGCCAGGCCCCAACACCAATCCCGCATCGGTGGCCGTATAGCCGTAGAGACTCTGCAGGATCTCCGGAATCATGGTCGTGCTGCCGAAAAGAACAAAGCCGAAGAGGAAGTAGAAGATGCTTGCGAACGCGAAATTTCTCTCCCGGAGCAATCCGAGTTCGACCACCGGATCGGGCACGCGCAGTTCCCACCACACCGCGAGTACCAGGCAGACAATGGCCGCGACAAACATGGTCGAGATTAAAGAACTGCCAAACCAGTCATCGATCTGACCACGATCGAGCACGAATTCCAGAAACGCAAAGCCCAGCGCGATCAGCAAAATGCCGATGTAATCTATGCGCAACTTTCCCAGCCGCTTGGCCTCGGCGACTTCTGCCTTGAAGGCGGGTGGATCGCTCACCAGCCTGCTGGTCAGGAAAAGAGATATGAGCCCAATCGGCACGTTGATAAAGAAGACCCAGCGCCAGGAGAAACTGTCGGTGATCCAGCCGCCCAAAGGAGGCCCGATCGCCGGCGCCGTAACAATGGCCACACTATAGAGCGCGAAGGCCGCGGCCCGTTTGTTCGCCGGAAAGGTATCAACCAGAATGGCCTGCTCCACCGGAGCCAGTCCGCCACCGCCAATCCCCTGGAGCACACGGAAAATGACCAGGAAGTTCAGGCTGGGCGCGATGCCGCACAAGAAGGATGTCGCTGTGAACAGCCCCACGCTGATCATGTAGTAGCGTTTGCGCCCGAAAACGCGGCTCAGCCATGCGCTCATCGGCAGCACTACTGCGTTGGCCACCAGGTAGGAGGTCAGGACCCAGGTGGTCTCATCGAAGCTGCGCCCCAGCCCGCCGGCAATGTGCGGAAGTGAGACATTGGCAATCGACGTATCCAGCAGCTCCATGAACGTGGCCAGGGTTACCGTCAATGCCACCGCCCACGGATTGACCTGCCTGGCGGTTGATGAGGCTGGTAGGGATTCCAATTCCGCGGTCGTTGTCGCCACGTGCCTCAGGTCTCCTGGATTCGGATATCTTTCAGATGTATACTGAGACCGATCGGTCGCAGAAATGGGTACACCAACAACAAAGTCCATCCGCGGAGAAGCTACCAGGCAGCGAATCGTGGAGCAATCGGCCGCGGTTTTCAATCGGCACGGCTACTCCGGTACTTCTATGTCTGCGCTGATGGACGCCACCGGCCTGGAAAAGGGCGGACTATATCGCCACTTTGAGAGCAAGCAGGACCTGGCCGCGGCTGCCTTTGAGTACGCCTGGGAGACGGTCAGCGAGCCACGCTGGCGCGGACTTGAGAATTGCGCCACCTCGCTCGATAAGCTATTGCTGCTGGTCGAGAACTTCGTCGAGCAACCGCCGCGGACACTTCCCGGGGGCTGCCCGCTGCTGAATACAGCGGTCGACAGCGACGATGGCAATCCGGTACTGCGTGGCAAAGCCCGGGTCGCGCTCGATGGGTGGCGCGGCAACATCGCCGATATCGTCTGCCAGGGACAGAAAAACGGGGAGCTGCGCGGCGACATCGATCCGGCTGCAGTGGCCACGATTGTCATTGCCAGCCTGGAAGGAGGCGTGATGATGTCGCGGTTAGAAAAAACCCGCGAGCCGTTGCGTGCGATCGGAGACCACCTTGCGGGATACCTGCAAACCCTGAAGGCTGTAGCACTCTAGATTGTTCCTGCCTCTTGCTCGCTTCCGTTCTTCCCTGCCATCCTAAGACATGGCCATCCGTACTCTCTCTACCCGCGAGGTCTATCGCAATCCCTGGCTGCGTCTGCGCGAAGATGCCATTGAGCGCGCCAACGGTGCAAACGGCATATATAGCGTGGTCGATAAGCAGGATTGCGCGATCATTCTGCCTATTGACGGCGATCACATCTGGCTAGTGGAGCAGTTTCGGTACACCATCGGGGAGCGAGCGCTCGAACTACCGCAGGGCGGATGGGAAGCAGACAACATAGACCCCGAAGCACTGGCTCGAGGTGAACTGCGAGAGGAGACCGGTCTTACCGCTGGACGGATGACGGAGCTACCCTGGATGTGGATTGCCTATGGCTTCACCCGACAGCGACAACACGTTTTCGTCGCTGAAGAGCTTGTTCCAGGCGCTCACGAGCGCGACGTGGAAGAATCCGATATGGAAATCCTCCGGATGCCCATCGCTGCCTTCGAACAGAAGCTTAAAGACGGGGTGATTCGCGATGTTTGTACCCTTGCTGCCTGGGCCGGTTATCAACTGTGGCGGCAAGCATCGCGCTCTCAATGAATGGGCAGGCCAGCCCAGAATGCGTCCTGCCAACAGCAAAGTTTTTCCTACTCTTATCGATCGGCGAAGGAGATGATGAGTTGGTCCAGCGGCATAGCGCCCTTGACGGCTCGCGAGGGCACAACGGGAGTAATGGGAAGTGGAGTTCCGTTCGATTCCGCCTCGTCAAAGGCCTTGGTGCCTCCGGCGGTTTCTCCTGTTATTTGGAACTCGCTAATTTCGTAAGGAAATCCGTTCGAGGAAAGCGAGGACGGTCCTTCCGTCACCTGGAAGTGCAGGTGGGGCACAATCGAATTGCCGGTGTCACCCACCAGCCCAATCACCTGGCCAAGGTGGACTTTGTCACCGCTACGAACCTTGATGCTTCCCGGCTGCATATGGGCGTACAGCGCATAGCGTTGATGGCCGAGATCGAGAATGACGCAGTTGCCGTCAGCTTTATCGAGTGCGATGTTGGTGGGGTAATTGCCTGGCGTTTGCTCGGGCTCTCCATCGATGACGGAAACCACGAGGGCATCTGCAACCGCCAAAACCGGCTGACCAAAGATGGCGTAGCTTTCGAGCTTTTCGCGCGGGCCGGTATAGATCCGTCCGCCAGCATCGGTTTGCTCCCAATCGACGGCGTAACGTTGTGCGACCCACACGCGGCCGTTCACGGGCAGGGCCGCGCGGGTATGACGAACGGCGTCGCAGCATGAGTCCGCCGAAATGTAGCGCGATCCGTGGAGCGGAGGACCGATCAATGCAACCGGCCGCCGATCGACCGTGGTTTTGCCGCCCCTTTCCTCGAACTCCTGGTGGCCTGGCGGAGCAGCATTCACCCGCAGGGAGATGTGATGCGAGAGCTCGACCGGAACTTTAGCGCCGGGTGCAAGCACGACGTTGAGAAAAAGTAGCGCCCGGGTGCTCCTGGCGAGTGTTCCGGTGGAGTCGCGCTGCCCGCCGGGTTGGAGGCGCCCGGCAACAGCAGCAGTGTCGAGTGTCTGCAAGGTGGCGCCGTCGCTGACCACCTCGACTTTCTCTACCGCGATTTCCGCGCTCGAGAAGTTCGTCATTCCCAATTCGTAAACCAAATGAACGCGCCCATCCGAACCCATGAAAGGCACAGGCGCATCCTGCACCGTGAGCAGAAGAGGGGTCATCTGTTCCGAAGCCTGGGCGCGATCAACCGTACCGGAAGCCAGGAGCGCGAGCCCGGTGAATAACAACGGAGCGACCGCAAAAATTCCACTAATCTTCATAATTCTCATTTCCCTGAACGACATTGGAGAGAACACGAGTCACGGGCCCAATTGCTTCGGAAGGATTTCCGAATTGTATAAGTGAAGCGGGGCCCCAGTAACAATCTTTGGTGTTTCCCGCCTCTTTTAATCCCGGCCAACTCGCCGAGGGCTTTGGTAGACTCTGTTCAACGATTGTCCAGAACGACCGAACGGCTTTGAAGGACTGTTTCCATGTCTGCGATCCGCCGGTGTAACCCCCAACGAAAAGTAGTATCTCTCCTGTTCACTGTTTTAATCACTCCTATGCTTCCGGTCGCCGTCCTGGGGCAGACCCAACCGCCGACCTTCCCCACCACACAGTTCACGGCTCAAACCGGCGTCGTGCTAGCTGTGGCCAGCGGCGATTTCAATGGGGACGGTCAGCCAGATGTGGCTTCGGCCGCGGTTCCACCGGAGGGAACACCCGTACCTACCATCACCGTGCTTCTCGACCAGGGCGCAAATGGCTCCCCCGTTTCTATCGCCACAAATCCCTTGAGCGGTTGCTCAGGGGATTCGATCTCGATGGCTGCGGCCGACATGAACAAAGACAATAAGCTCGACCTGGTGCTCACCTGTTCGAGCGGTTATGTTGCCGTACTGCTCGGCAACGGGGACGGCAGTTTTCAGGGCCCGGCTTATTATGCGGTGTCTGGTCTCGAAACCCTGGCGCCACCGGTGGATCTGAATGGAGATGGGTATCTCGATGTGGCTGTGTCGAGCCTGCTGGGCAACTCTGCCACCGTTTCCGTTCTGCTCAATCAGGGGAGCGCCGCACCGGGCAAGCTTTCGACGCCGGCGAGCTACCCGGCTCCGGCTCCGGCCGGGTTGACTCCCGGACCTCTTGCCACCGGCGACTTCAATGGAGATGGCAAGCAGGATATCGTTGTCGGTGGCTCCTCACTTGGCGTTTTCTTTGGGAACGGCGATGGGACTTTGCAACCTGTGCAAAGCACGTCAGGCAGCGGTAATCCCGTTGCCGCGGACTTCAATCACGATGCCGTGACCGACATAGCTTATGTAGCTACTGCATACGTGCAGGGAACCTCGTCGTTGCAGGTTTTGCTGGGTAGTTCCAGCGGAAAATTTACTCCGGGGATCAGCATTCCGCTGGATTATTTCCTGGGGAATGCTCTTCCCTACGTGGTACCAACCACCAGCGGCAGCAAGAATGTGGACCTTGCCCTGGTTGGAGGCTACACCTCCATCCTTCTCGGCGATGGTAATGGCGGTTTTACTTTCGGAAATTCTTATGTTTTAAGTGGAGGCCCATCGGCAACACAAGTTGGAAGTGATGGGAAGACAAACCTTGTCTTTGCGGCCGCACCCGGGTTCTCTATCCTCACAGGAAACGGCGACGGCACATTTCAGGGAACCCTCCGGATACCTCTCAACCCAGCGAGTACTTTGGTCCTCGGCAATGCCAATGGTCAGTTCGTTACCGCGGATCTGAATGGCGACGGCCTCACCGACGTGCTAGGGATAGACGCGTCGCTCAACCTTATCAGCTCGCTGGGGCGCGGCGACGGAACGTTCTCGCCAGCCAGTACGTTCCCCGGTAGCTCCCTCGGGAGTCTGGCCACAGGAGACTTCAATGAAGACGGCAAAGTCGACGTCGTCGCTATCTCTCAGGGCAAGCAGGACTCGGCGCTCTCTTTTTATTCAGGAAATGGAGATGGCACCTTTCAGCCAAGCCTCCCTGCGATAGACCTGACAACTCCCGGAGCACAGGTCCCTGTAACCGGTGATTTCAATGGCGACAACCATCTCGATGTCGTGGTCCCGTATAGCCTCACTTTCCCAGCGGCGGGGAGTGGTCTCATCTTCCTGCCGGGCAAAGGAAATGGCACCTTCGGCAGTCCGGTGTTGTTTTCTCAGCAAAATACCTCTGTGAACCAACCAGTGCTGCCTGCCGACCTGAATAACGATAAGAAGCTGGATTTGATTTGGAATGGCGCCGTCTATCTAGGCAATGGAGATGGAACCTTCCAGCAGATTTCTTTCCCTCCAGGCGGGGTGCCGTTGGCCGTTGCCGATCTGAATGGAGATGGGATACAGGACGTAGTGATGGGCAGCACTCTACTGACACCCAGCGGTCCTACCGGTGGCTACGTCTACGCAGGGAATGGCAACGGTACGTTCCAGGCTTCTCCCTTCTACACGATTCCGCTCCAGTATGTATCGCCAGTGTCTGCTTCGGTGGGTGATCTCAATGGCGACGGGCACCCGGACTTGCTACTGCAGCATTTCACCACTTCAAACTTTTATGCGGTCAGCGTTTCGTTGGGGGATGGCGCAGGGCATTTCACCCTCGACAACAATACTTCCTACACCAGTTTTATCAACGGCTATACGACCGGTGGGGCGCTGGCACGGTTGAATAACCAGGCTCCCAAGCTAGCAAACGACAATGCGTTGGACTATCTGAGTTTCTCCGATGGGGCAGTCATTCCTCTGCTTAACCAGACGAATCCTAAGCCCACCCCGCCTCCACCCGACTTTGGCTTCGCTCTGTCACCGGTAACAGCGACCGTTGCCGCAGGTCAATCGGCAATAGCCACCCTAACGATCACCCCGATTGGAGGGTATAGCGGGACGGTGAATTTCTCTTGTGGCAAGCTGCCAGGGGGAGCAGCCTGCTCCTTTACTCCAGCCTCGGTGACCCCGGCCAATGGTTTGGTAGCGAGCGGCAAGGTGACAATTACGACGACTGCACCTTCCAGCGCCGCCACGCAGCAAGCAGTTCCCAGACCCCTGGAAGGAATCGCCTTGATGAGTGCCGGAGTGCTCCTGTTTTTGCCGGGACGCAGGCTGAACCGGCGGGGAATCTATTCCGCTGTGGTGATGTTGTTTCTGATAGGCGGATTCGTTTCGCTGTCTGGTTGCAGTTCATCAGGTGGTCCCAGCAACCCCAGCAACCCCAGCAATCCGGGGAGGACACCTGCGGGCACGCAGACGGTCACTGTGTCGGCGACTGATGCAAGCGGTAAACTTACCCACTCGGTCACCCTTCAGTTAGTGGTGCAGTGATAAGGGCAGTGAACGTAGAATCAGATCATGCAACTCGGTTTTATGAGCGCTATTGTCCCCGATCTCACGCTGGAAGAAGTATTCGCCCTGGGCAAGGCTACAGGCTACACGTGTGTGGAGCTGATGTGTTGGCCGCCGGGGAAGGCGGACCGCCGCTACGCAGGGGTCACTCACATCGACGTCAACAACTTTGACGATGCGGATGCCTCGCGGGTCTTAGATCTCGCCGATGCGCACGGAATGAAGATCAGCGGTCTGGGATATTATCCAAATCTCCTTTCGCCAGATAAAGAGGAAGGTAAAGCTACGGCTGCGCACCTGAAACGAGTCATCAGCGCTGCGAGAATGCTGAAACTCGAGGTTGTGAGTACGTTTGTAGGGCGAGATTGGACACGGTCTGTTGCTGAGAACTGGCCTCGCTTCCTCTCCGTCTGGAAGGATCTGATCGCGTTCGCAGGAGACCAAGGGATTCGTATTGCGATAGAGAACTGCCCCATGCTTTTTACCGCGGACGAATGGCCAGGGGGTAAGAACCTGGCGGCCAGTCCTGCGATCTGGCGACGCATGTTCGCGGATATCCCGAGCCGCAATTTCGGACTCAATTATGATCCGTCGCATATGCTGTGGCAGCAAATGGACTACGTCGCTCCACTCACTGAATTTGCTTCCCGCATATTCCGGGTTCATTTGAAGGATGTAGCGGTCGATCGACAGCGGCTGAACCTGGTGGGCATCCTGGCTTACCCTCTTGAGTTTCATACCCCGAAGCTGCCCGGGCGCGGGGATATTGACTGGGCAAGGTTTCTGCGCGCACTCGCGGAAGCAGGGTATGACGGACCAGTTTGCGTGGAAGTAGAAGACCGGGAGTTTGAAGGTGATGTGGCGCAGCGGAAACAAGCGCTGGCGATGTCCTCTCAATATTTGCGGCCGTTGTTTGGATTCGATGCGTGATGAACAAAACCGCAGATCTCTCCACTCCGCTACGCTCCGGTCGAGATGACAATTCTTCTTTGTGCGACAAATTTGTCATCTCGACCGGAGCGTAGCGGAGTGGAGAGATCTGCGGTTTTGTTCATCACGCGGAAAACGTCAATACATGATCCAGCCGCCGTCGACGTTGAGGGTCTGGCCGGTCATGGCATCGCTCAACTCGGTGGACAAGAACAGACAAACACGGGCAAGGTCGAGCGGGCTGATGCGCCGCTTGAGGCTCTGCAAGGCCATCACGTTATCTGCTTCCTGCTTGGACATAAGCTTCCGTTCTCCCTCGGTTTCGATGGCGCCCGGAGTTATGCAGTTTACGCGTACGTTGTGCTCTCCCACTTCTCGCGCCAGGGCCCGAGTGAACCCGATGATCGCACCCTTGGAAGCGATGTAGTGGGTAAGGTTCTGCAATCCGGTGAAGAACGTGACCGACGAGATATTTACCACGGCTCCGGATCGCTGCCGAACCATGTGGGGCATGACAAGCTTTGTGCAATGGAAGACGCTCTTCAGGTTGATGTCGTGCATGTCGTCCCACTGCTCTTCTGTCATTTCCAGGAAGGGCTGGCGAGGATAAACACCGGCGTTGTTGATCAAGACGTCGATGCGGCCGAAGCGTGTGAGAGCATGCTCGACAACTTTCGCCATGGCGTCGCGACTACGGGCGTTGGCCTCAAAACCAAATGCCGAGCCGCCCGACGAGTGGAGAGCCGCTGCGACCTTTTTGACTCCTGCGCCGTCAAGATCGGTGAGAAATACATGGGCTCCGGACTCGGCAAACAGTTTGGCCACGCCGGCGCCGATTCCTGCGGCCGCACCGGTTACGACGACGACTTTATCCTTGATCAGTTCCATCAATCGCTCCTGCTTACAAGGGGTGATGGTATCAAATACCACTTATTCTCCAGGTCCTGCCTCCGGCCCAAAAGGCGAATCCCGGCTCAGCACCGATGCTGAACAGCCATTCGCCGGGATGCAGTTCCGGTATTCTGTAGAGAAGCATGAGGAGCTACAAATCCGTCCCACCGCGGAGTCTTTGATGGCCATCACGATTACTCGCAGCGATCCGCGCTATGCGATGCTGCGACGCAGCCGCAACCTTCGCTGGGACGGCAATGCAGCGGACGCGGCGGCGGAGATCGAACTGTGCGAAACCCCGGAGCAGGCGGCGGAAGCTTTGCAGCGCGCCGTAGCGGCAGGCGTGCGCCCAACCGTGCGCAGCGGCGGCCACTGCTATGAAGATTTCGTGGTTAACAATCCTGGTGGCTCGATCCTGGACCTAAGCCTGTTGAAGAGCGATACGTTGCCCGGCGACGGAACCCGTCACCGCATAAGCCCCGGGCAACAACTGGGCGAAGTCTACATTGACCTGTACAAGCGGCACGGTGTGACCATTCCGGCAGGCAGTTGTTACGAGGTGGGCGCCGGCGGACATATCACCGGGGGCGGCTACGGGGTGCTGTCGAGACTGCATGGGCTCACCATCGACTGGCTTTCTGCGGTGGAAATCCTCACCGTCGATAGCAAAGGGCATGTGGCGCTCAAGACGGTCGACAAGCAGCATGAGCCCGATCTATTTCGTGCCTGCCGCGGTGCAGGCGGAGGGAATTTCGGCGTCGTCACCGGCTTTCTCTTCGATCGCTTACCGGTGGCGCCCTTTGAAGTTGCGAATGCCCACCTGTCCTTTGACTGGGCCAGCATGACCGAGGACAACTTTATCGCCATCCTGCTGGCGTTCGGAGACTACTGGGAGAAGCGCGGCTGCGACAAGGATACCTGGGGACTGTTTGCCGCGATCGGTCTCACACACGTTTCTACAGGCCGAATCGGACTTTCCTTACAATTCTGCAACCCGGATGGGCGCTGCGACGACCTGAAGCCGTTAGAGGAGTTTCTCGACCGTTTTGAACCCTTTGGTCCGATGGAGCGACGCGCGGGCGTGCCGGGCGACCAACGTTTTTCACCGCGGAGCCCAGCCGCTCGCCAGCAGACAGGAAAATACAGCATCGACCGGTTGCTGTGGCTCGATGCGACGATTGGCGACAGCGGAAGCGGCCGCAGCGGCCGCGCGGCGTACAAATCCTCTTATATGAAACGGAACTTCACCCGCGCGGAAGCAAAGTGCATCTACAAGCACCTTACGCGGACGGTCCCGGGCGTCGACCTGCGCGGTTCAGTCATGGCGGTGGACTCGTATGGAGGCGCCGTGAATGCGAAGGGCTTGGCGGAGGTGACTTCGGTCTGGCAGCGTTCGTCAGTCATGAAGGTCCAGTTTCAGCAATATTGGGACCATCCGGAGGAAGATGCCGGCCGCCTGCAGTGGTTGCGAGAGTTCTACACGGACCTTTACTCACAGCAGGTAGAGCCGCAGTACGCGGGCACACCCTACCCTAACGAGTACTACGAGGGCTGTTACATCAACTATCCGGACGCCGATATGCTCGCGTACGCCTTCTGGCCGCAACTTTACTACGGCACCCACGATCTTTATCCATTTTTGCAAAAGGTGAAGCGGCACTATGACTCGAATAACGTTTTTCATCACAAGATGTCAATCCGCGCTTAGGGATTTGTCAGGCTGCGGAAAAATGCTTAGTACGAAGGGCACTGCTTGAGCCGTGCCGTACAAGAATCGAATGGATGAGGGCTTTAGCCCCTGGGGTACGCTTTTTTGTCATCCTCGCGCGCTCAGTCGCTTGGAAACGGCAGCAAAAAGCCGTACCTCAGCGGCTAAAGCCGCGTATAGCTGAGAAGTCTACGGCACGGCTGAAGCCGTGCCCTTCGTAGAGCGATTTTTTCCGCAGCCTGTTTATGGCGCGTGGGGGCACCCAAACTCCTATCCAGATCTTTGGAAGTACACCGGCATGGGGTATGATCTCGTTTGTTTCACCGATGGGAAAAAAGTCCGCAAAACAGCGCTTGTCAGAAGCACCCCAAGACCTGATTGGGCTCGATCACCATCCAACTGAAAAGGAGTACGTCTATGGGAACGCAGTCCAGAAGAAGTCTTCTCAAGAACGCGACCAAAGCGGCCGCCATCGCAACCGGGGGCACCATGCTCGGCGCCGCCGCAGAGGCGAAGAAGCCGGGCTCGCTCGAGAAGAAGGCCTACTCGTGCAAGCCGAATGAGGATAATGCGCCCGCGGCTCCGCCTTTGTTTTCGAGTGCAGTATCGTACGGCAATCTGCTCTTCCTGGCCGGGGTGGGCGCGCACTTCGAAGGCACGATTGAGGAGCACACCAAGCATGTTCTCGACGAACTGGAGAAGAACCTCATCTGTGCAGGCTCGTCTATGGACAAGGTGCTCAAGGTCAACGTCTACCTCAACGACATCAAAGACTGGGCCAGGATGAACACAGCATATGCGGGGCGGTGGGGCAAAGTGCCCCCCGTGCGCACCACGGTTGCGCCTGCCGGCGGCATTCCCGGCAACTCACTGGTTGAAATCGACCTCATCGCCTATATCTAAACTTCAAGAAGCCGGGAACCTATGACCAGGAAATCGTTGATGCAGACAATGATGGTGCTCGCGCTGGCCGCGGGCGTGAATGCATTTGCCCAGCAGGCCGCGCCTGCGTACGACCTGCTGCTTCGCGGCGGGCATGTGCTCGATGACAAGAACCACATCGATGGCTTGATGGACGTGGCCATCAAGGACGGAAAAATTGCCCGCGTGGCCGCGCATATTCCGCCTGGGTCAGCGCTTAAGACGGTCGATGTCAAGGGTCTGTATGTGACCCCGGGATTGATCGACATTCACGTGCACGTTTATGCCGGCACGGGCGAGCGCGGCTCCTATGCCGGCGACCTCAGCGTGCCTCCGGACGGCTTTACCTTCCGCGTGGGGGTCACCACGGTGGTGGACGCGGGCTGCTCCGGCTGGCGAAACTTTGAGGACTTCAAGGATCGCATTATCGATCGTTCAAAGACCCGCGTATTCGCCATGCTGAATATTGTCGGGGCAGGCATGCGCGGCAGCAAATACGAGCAGAACATGGCCGACATGGATGGAGAAGCGACGGCTGCCATGGCGCTGAAATATCCGCAAACGATTGTCGGCATCAAGACGGCGCACTTTGCGGGCCCGGAGTGGAAGCCAGTGGAACAGGCTGTGATCGCGGGAACCAAGGCGAACATTCCGGTCATGGTGGACTTCGGCGTCGATCATCCAGAGCGGCCGCTCTATGATCTGCTTACCAAGAAGCTGCGGCGGGGCGACATCTATACGCACATGTACTCGGGGCTTCGTCATGAGCAGGATCCGGTTACACTGGGCCCCAGCAAGGCGTTCATCGAGGGCCGCAAGCGGGGCATTTACTTCGACGTGGGCCAGGGCGGGGGCAGCTTCAAATGGTCGCTCGCGGTGCCGATGATCAAGGCAGGTTTCATTCCTGACTCCATCTCGACCGACTTGCACGTCACCAGCATGAATAGCGCCATGAAAGACGAACTGAATGTCGCCGACAAGATCATGGCGATAGGGGTTCCGCTCAAGCAGATTGTTGCCGAGATGACCTCGCACCCGGCCCACGAGATCAAACACGAGGAACTTGGCAACCTTTCGGAAGGCTCGATTGCGGATGTTGCCGTGCTCCGCGTGGAAACGGGCTCGTTTGGCTTTACCGACATGGTGAACAGGCGGTTCGACGGCAAGCAGAAGCTGCTCTGCGAGCTCACGATCAAAGACGGAAAGATCGTATACGATCTGAATGGCATAAGTACTGAACTATGGACAGCACCGGCCGGTCCCCATGATGCGGAGGCCTACAAGTGGACTACTTTCGCTCCAAGGCCGCACCATGCGGCAGAATCGGCGGCTCACTAAAGTAAGACGGACCGTAAGCGGAGGTGACTGCCCCTGCTCTCTGCCGCTTTCATCTTAGGCGGTTGATGTGGTAGTGTCTTAGAGTGACTTCTGCTCTAAACAGCCTCGTTCGTTGTAGCCGCGCCTCCTCGGCGCCGGCCAGCTGTTGTTGCACGCGCTAGTTCTGTCAACAGCCCGATCAGCTCTCTCATTTCATAAGTTCCCAGGACATTCTCATTTGAGCCTAGCTCTCCATCTACGCATTTCTGCACTTCGCGCGTCCCTCTCGCAGCGCTCCTGCTTTTGTTGTTGCCGCTAGTTGTTCCCTTCTTATCCGGAAAAAATCCTCCAGGAGTTTGTTTATGCGTGACCTGCGGCTTCGACTTCGATATTGCCTGTTTTCTCTTCTTATCGTGCCTGCGCCCTGGGCTGGGGCCCAGATGGTGGGGGGCACGATCTCCGGTGACGTCGTCGACCCCGCAGGCGCAGCGCTGCCCCGGGCCGAGGTGCTCATCCGCAACAATGAGACGGGCAGCGAACGAAAATTCGTCACTGCGGAGGGCGGCACCTTCTCCGCACCCTCGATCGCTGTGGGTATATATACCGTTTCTGTTTCCCACGATGGATTTACTCCAATCGAACGCACCGGCATCGCACTGACCGTTGGCCAGAATGTGCAGCTGCACCTTACCCTCACCCTCGGTAGCGTGCAACAAACCGTCTCCGTGGTGGACACGCCTGCCGTGGTCGATGTCTCTACCCTCCAGACGCAGGGACTGGTGGATGAGCGGCAGGTAAAGGAGCTACCGCTGAATGGGCGGAGCTTCGACCAGCTTATCGAACTCAACCCGGCATCGGTCAGCTACACTACCCAGCGTTCTGGTGGCGTGGGCACATCGAATTCTTCGGTCGGCAATATGTACTCCGTCTCCGGACGGCGCCCGCAGGACAATCTGTTCCTGCTGAACGGAATCGAGTACACCGGGGCCTCGCTCATCAACGTAACCCCGGGGGGCACCAGCGGGCAGCTGCTGGGAGTGGACGCGGTCCGCGAATTCAACGTGGTCAGCGATACTTATGGCGCGAATTACGGCAAGCGCACGGGCGCGCAGGTTTCGATCATTACCGCGTCAGGGGGAAACAAACTCCACGGGTCGGTGTATGAGTTCCTGCGCAACAGTGCCCTCGACGCGCGTAATTATTTCGACCAGGCTAATATCCCGGAGTTTCAGCGCAATGACTTTGGCGCCGCACTCGGCGGCCCCATACGCCATGACAAGCTGTTCGGGTTTGGTAACTACGAAGGTTACCGCCAGCATCTCGGCCTTAGTGCTGTCAGTTTTGTTCCGGACAATGCCTCGCGGGCGGCTGCTTCCTCCATCGTCCGGCCGCTGCTCGCGCTTTGGCCGGTCGCCAATGGGCCTGAGCTACTCAACCCGAATGGCACGCCAAGCGGGATCGCAGAAGCCTTCTCCAATCCGCCCCAGCACGTTCGCGAGGATTTTGGGACCACACGGATCGATGCCAACCTGACCCCCAACGATCTGCTCTTCGGCGTCTATACGGCGGATGACAGCGACGCCAATACGCCCTCACAAAACCCCTATTCGACGATCTACGAACGGCTGCGCGAGCAGGTGGTGAGCGTGCAGGAACAACACGTTTTTTCGCCTAATCTGCTCAATACCCTCCGGATCGGCTATTCGCGGGGAGCTTATTACTTTACCGGCCAGGCGCCGGAGTCAGTGCCTGGCTGGATTGCGGGCAAGCCTGTCGGCGCCGTGGTGATCTCGGGAAGCACGGCTTCGAATGGCGCCTCTCAGGTCACGCTCGCGGGGGCGAATACTGGCAGCAACAACCAGGCTGTACGCAATCTCTTCACAGTCGACGAGCATGTTTTCTGGACCCACGGGCAGCACCAGGTTGAGTTTGGCGTGTGGCTGCAACGGCTGCAATCCAACGACAACCTGGCCCAGAACCAGTATGGACAGGCGTCTTTCTCCACCCTCAGCTCGTTCCTCAAGGGCAGCGTCGCGACCTTCACGGTTGTGCCTTCCCCAACGGAGCTGGGCTGGCGATCGCTTTTTGGAGCGGGCTTTATCGAAGACGCCTGGAAGGTAACGCCACGACTTGAGCTTCGCGCCGGCTTCCGTTCTGAATCGACCAACGGTTGGAACGAGGTTCACAGCCGGGCCTCGAATTATGGCTTTACCAACGGCATCATCAACACGAATCCCACGATCGGCGGCTCTGCTCTTTCTGACAACCGGGCGAAGTTCATGCCCGAGCCCCGCATCGGCGTGGCATACGATGTGTTTGGGAATGGCAAGACCGCGGTACGCGCGAACTTCGGCGTACACCGGGCGCTACTGGACACACTGGATTACCGGCTTGACCAGACGGCGCCGTTCAATACCACGCTGTCGTTCAGTAACACCACGGTAGACAAGCTCGCCAGCCTTGCCAGCGGAACAACCACCGGCAGTGGACAGATCTCGCCCAGTAATGTGCAGCCGGATATCGCTACCCCGACGGTACTGGCCTGGACGTTCAAGATTGAGCAGCAGGTTGCCCCGGCCACCTCGCTCACCATCGGCTATGTGGGTTCGCATGCATACCACCAGATACTTTCCGAGGACCAGAACACACCCGGCACCGTGACCTGCCCGGCGCCGGGGTGCCCTGCGGCGCTTGCGCCGGGAACGGTGTTCTACCCGTCAACCACTAAAGCGAATCCTAATGTCGCTAATACGACCTCCTGGGTCTCACAAGGAATCAGTAACTATAACGGTCTCGAGGTGGATGTGCGCCGCCAGTTGTCGCACGGGCTGCAGCTTCGTGGGGTTTACACATTCGCCAGCAACCTGGACGACGGCTCGGCCTGGAACACCAGCGTGTCGTCGAACACCCCGGCCTTCGTCATGTATCCGGGAAATCCCCGGCTGGATTATGGACCGGCGGCCACCAATATCCGCCATGCCGCCGCTATCAATGGCACCTGGGAGCTGCCGGTCAGCCAGGGGTGGCTGGTAAACCCGGCAGCAAAGGCATTGGTTGGCGGCTGGTCGCTCAGTGGTATCGCGACCCTGCAAAGCGGCTTCCCCTTCTCGCCGCAGCTGGGCTATAACCCGACCGGGAACGGGGACACGCGCAACCCGGTGCGCCCGAACCGCGCTGCACAGTTTGCCGGGCCGCTCTATGCAAAGACGGTGCAGCAATGGTTCAATCCTGCCGCGTTTACTGCGCCTTATCCGGGTACGTTTGGCAACGTTGGCCGTGACACGCTTACCGGGCCCGGACTCACGGAACTGGATCTATCCCTGGCCAAGAGCACGACGATTCATGAGCGGCTGCGAGCGCAATTCCGGGCTGAGTTTTTCAACGTGCTCAACCACTCCAACTTCACCACGCCGAACGCGGTCGTTTACAGCTCCGGGCCAACCCCGAAAACTCCCACGGTAGAAGCTGCGCCGTCACCGACGGCCGGGGTTATCAGTGCTACCGCGACCACTTCGCGGCAGATCCAGTTTGGGTTGAAGCTGCTTTTCTAGGTGAGGATGTTTCAGCAGGAGTGCATTCGAATCAGGCAGCGTTGGTTGCGCCTACAACGCTTTTAATCCTTCTGCTTCGGCCAGCTTCGCTTGGCGACGGTCAAAGGTCCAGAAACGGTCGGCCTTCAGCTCCAGAGCTAGTGCCACATGGAGCGTGTCGAGGGTCCGGACTCCGAGCCGCGGCACGCGATTCCGGGCGATCGCGATGCAAGCGTCAAATGCTCGCTCTGGGACGCCTTGTTCAATCCACACACCGGTTTCGCGATCGCGCTCGAACTCTCGGTACACTGACTGAGCCTCCCGCGGCGTGATCTTGTGTTGAAACACATGCTGGCCGACTGCATGTGTCCACTCAGCGCGATGCAGCGGCGTCAGCCAAATACGCGGACGCTGTGCCATATGCTGCTGTGCTTCCTTAGAGTGGGCATCCGGCAAGTACAAAGAGACGAAAACGCTCGTATCCGCATAGATGATCAAAAGCGCCCGCGCTCCTCGATCAGTAGATCGGCACCCGGCAAACGTCGTTCCCCGAATAGCTTCTCGACGCGGCCAGCGAAGTCCGGCCATTGATCGGGTTCGGCGTGAGCCGGTTCGGGAACAATACAGGCAAGAAGGCGGTTCCGCTCGTGGAGTTCGACGGTCTTGCCAGACCGAAGCCACGCCTTCAACTGACGAGTGTCTCGAAGCTCACGGAGGTTAATTTTCGGCATAAAGCAAATGTGTCACATTATGTGACACATGTCAAGCCAATATGCCAATTGAGAGTGAAAAAAATGTTCGTTGCAGTTCGCTTATTTACGCTAACCTTTTCTCGTCACGAGGGATGAGCCAAATGAAAGTGCTAGCGCAAGTCTTGCTTTGGGCCCTTTTCTCTGCCGCCGTGCCTTCGTATGCAGACATCATTATTTTGCGCGACGGCACCAGCTATTCCGGACATTACACACCCGCTGGAAACGGAAAGCTCTCCTTCACCGACAACCAGGGTATTCATTATGAACTGCCGGTTGCCGACGTTCAGTCGCTTGTGTTCTCGAATGCTGCGGACCACCTCACCTTACGCAATGGCAAAACCTACTCTGGCCAACTGAACGGGGCGGAGATGATTGCCTTCGAGGGCAGCGGCGGCATCGACTACCAGTTCCCCTTACGCGACGTCAGCTCGCTCGTCCTTACTGGATCGGCGGCCGCGACTGCGCCGCGACACATTCCCACGATCGTTATTCCTGAGGGGACGGACATTGTTATCCGCACAGATGACTCTGTCCGATCGGGGCAGGACTCTTCGGGTCAGCTCTATCCTGCAACCATCGAACAGGATGTTTACGGCAGCTCCGGCAGCGTAGCGATTCCCGCGGGCACGAGAGCCAAACTGGTGGTGAGCAACGTACGCAGCGGGGGAGCAGTGCACAGCCCGGAATTGGTACTGGATCTGTATTCCATAGATGTGCACGGCGAACAATACCGGGTTGATACTTCCTCGGTGACGGAAAGCAACAAGAGCGGTCTCGGTGCGAATCGCCGCACGGCCGAGTTTGCCGGTGGAGGCGCGGGCATTGGCGCGCTGATGGGCGCTGTTTTCGGCGGAGGAAAAGGAGCCGGCATCGGCGCCCTGGCGGGAGCCGGCGGCGGCGCGCTTACCCAGCTATTTACCAGGGGCAAAGAGATCAGCGTGCCGGCGGAGACCGCCATGACCTTCCGATTGGAACGAACTTTGGTGATGCACCCCTTAGGTTAGCGGGCACCGACTACGCCGGCGTCTCTCAATGCGCGCTTCTCTGCGTCCAGGGACGAGGTGTGCAGTTGCACCACGTGTTGCATGGCGGCGTCGGCCTCCTGCACGTGGCCCTCGGAACGCAAAGCCCGGGCGAGCAGATAAAACGATCCCGCGTCCTCGGGGTTCATATCCACGGCCTGGCGAAGCAGGCGCACGGCAGCCGCTGTATCGTGCTGCTGAAACTGCGCCTTTCCCATATAGAAATAGGTGGCCCATGAATCCGGGGTCATGGTCTGCGCTTTTTCAAGGTAGGACAAACCCTCGGCATAACGCTGCGATTGGACCAGAAGCGCACCCAGGAAATAGAACGCGCTTGCGTCCTGTGGGTCGGCTTCGATGGCTAGTTTCAGCTGCTTCTCCGCATCCTCATTTTTCTGCAGGCTGATGTATACCTTGCCCAGTTCGCGATGAGCCCCGGGCAGCGCAGGATCCGCTTGCAGGACTGCCTGGTAGGCTTGCTCAGCTTCGTGGAACTGGGCGGCATCATAATAAGCATGGCCCAACAGGAAATTTGCCTGGGCCGGTGTTGCGCTATCGGCAAAAAGCCTGGTGAATACGTCCTGAGCCGGTTGCGCTTGCCCTGCGCGCGCATAGGCTACGCCCAGCAAGTAAAGTGCGGCGGGGTCCGCATTTTCCTCCTCGGTCAAGGGCTTCAATAAGCTGAGACCCTGATCGGGATGGCCGCTGAAGGTGAGGCATGTAGCCAAAAGCATAGTCGCTTGATGGTCGGAAGGAGACCGGGTGTGCAGCTGGCGGAAGTAGGGCAGTGCATGGATGTAGTCTTCCTGCTTAAGATAAGCGAGGCCGAGATCGAGTTGAATTTCACGCAGCTGCGGGCTAATGCGGAGAGCCCGCTGGTAGACCTGGATGGCCTTCCCATAGCGATGAGTTTTGGCATATAAGACACCCAGGTTCGCGAGCGCGCTGACATTGCGTGGATCGGCTTCCAGAACCTTGTTGAAGCCCGCCTCTGCAGCCGGATAATCGCCCGAGTTCAGTGCCTGCATTGCAGATTCGAAGGTCTGCCTGGCGGTATCCGGGGCGAAGAGCAAGGTGATGGCAATGGCCGAAGCGATGAGTTTCATGAAGCGATCTTCTCAATCAGTTTAGAGCACGCAGAAAAAAATAGGCCGGACCCATGATCGTTGTGGGTCCGGCCTTTCGTTGAGGAAACGAGGTTAGAAGTAGAACTTGCCTCCGAGTTGCAGCTGGCGAGGATCACGTGCACTGGTGATCTGGCCCGAGCTGCCTGCGTTGGCACCAGAGAAGGTCTCTCCAGGCTGGGGCGCAGACAAGGAAATGTTGATGTTTCCCCACTGGGTATGGTTGAAGACGTTAAACGCCTCGAACCGCAGCTGAAGCCGGGTGTTTTCAGTGAAATTGAAGTTCTTGAACAGCGACATGTTGAAGTTGGCAATTCCAGGACCGTAAATCGAGTTGCGACGGAAGTTACCGAAGCTGCCATTAGCAGGAGCGGCAAAGACCGCAGGGTTGAACCACATAGGATTTTGGCCTGCGGGCAGATTGTGGCTGTGGGGAGTCAGGATCTGACCACCTATGTAATCCGGACGGATGTGGCCGAAGCCCCCATTTCCAAGGTTTCCGCTTGACTTGAGATCGCAGCCATCACCCGACGTAGTGGCGAGGCAAGGGCTGCCACTCCAGAAGTACGTAACCCCGGAATACTCCCATCCACCGGCGGTGAGCTGTACCAGCTTGCTGTGGCCGCGGAATTCGGGAAGGTTGTAGACATATTGGAAGTTGAAGACGTTCCGGCGATCGAAACCCG
The DNA here is from genome assembly GCA_963717225.1 of uncultured Acidobacteriaceae bacterium. GTDB lineage: Bacteria > Acidobacteriota > Terriglobia > Terriglobales > Acidobacteriaceae > PALSA-350. The sequence goes on from CAVQWB010000058.1 coordinate 64,917, forward strand.
CAGGTGCGTAGAACTTGTGGAGCTGCGTGTAATCCGGAATCGTGTTTGCTTCGTTGTCGGTGTCCTCGAGGTCGATCGCCTTCGACCAGGTGTAATCAGCGTTTACCGTAAATCTGTCGCTGAAACGGCGTATCACTTTTACCTGGAGGCCGTTATAAGCGGCCTGGGCTCCGAACCTGGTGAAGTTGATCGAGCTGTAGCCTTTGTAGGGCAGAATCGCCGCCGAAACGTTGTTAACCGTGGAGAGAATATTGGTGCTTGTGGTCAACCCAAGCGGCAGCTGCTCCAACTCCTGGACATACGCGTAGTGGCGGCTTGTATTTCCGACATAACTGATGTCGAAGGCAAGTTTGTAGGGTAATTCTCGTTGAAGACCGAGGTTGTAACCCAGGGTCGTGGGAATTGGGGAATAGCGATCCGCCGAAAGGATCCCGCTCGCCGGAGTCAAAGGGGCTCCATTCACGAGCGACGGAGAGAGAGTCCCGATATTACCTCCGTAAATGGTGGGCGTATAAACCACCGGAGGATTGCTTATGCCGCCGAAATTAAAGATATTCTGCTGCGTGCGCTCGTAGAAGATACCCGCACCGCCGCGAAGAGCAGTTTTGCCGTCTCCGAAAACATCATAGGCAAATCCGACCCGCGGTCCGAAGTTGTTCCAGCGGAATGCCTGCCCACCCTTGGGCAATCCGTTCGTGCCCTCACGGACCATGCCGTTGTAAGGATCCCCAACGCCGGGGATGATAGAGCCCTGCGTCGGCGCCTGTCCCGGGACGTTAGGCGCGGTGTTGATCGTCACCGCATTTGCGGGGTTGTAGTCGTTGGGGACAAAGTAATACTGATGGTATTGGCCGACTGTGTAAGTAGGGCCAATGAAATTGATAGCGGAGGCCGACGTCTAGTGTAAGTCTCGGCGTCGCCTTCCAGGTGTCCTGCAAATACCCCTCATATTGGAAGAAATGGAAGTGACCGTAGGCGAAAACATTCGACTGACTGACGGTGGTGTAGTTCCCCAGAAGCGTGTTCGCGATGCCAACGTTGCTATTGTTTCCGTTTTGATTACTGGCGCCGAAGTTCAGGTTGGGATTTTCGGTCCAGGTTCCTTCCTGCCCATTTTCATTGAGATCGGCAAAGAGACCAAACTTAATCACATGTTTGCCGAGGACTTTGGTTACGTCATCCGTCGCAACCAGGGTGTTGCCGGTAGAGGTCCAACCGGACGGAAAGGGGCTGATATTGATGTAACCATCCCCGCTATTAATGTTCGGGGCCAGATCATGAGTATTGGTCGTCCGGGTAGAGATCGCTGAAGTTGAATCCAAGAGTGCTCTTGTCGTAGAGCGACTTGGATGTACCGGGAACGATATCCACTACCTGGGTCAGGTGCAACCAACCGACGGTGGCTTCGTTGGTTAGAGTCGGGGAAATCACATTTACCAGACTCCAGGCATAACTCTTGCCGGGTTTTTTGCGATACTGGGGGAGAACCGGGAAGCTGTTTCCGGAGAAGATGCCGAAACCCTGGCTCTCCTGCTGCCGGTCATCCACGTAGCGGAAGAAGGCATTCGCCTTTGGTCCAAAGTTGAAATCGACACGCGCGACGTACTGATTTTTCCGGAACGTGTATGTGTCCTGGAAGTTGATCTGCTGTTCGTCACCAAAGCCATTGTTGTAGGTCGGATGAGTGAAGCTACCCCGATATCCAGGAGTGAAGTACTTGATCATCGCCGCGTACTGGCTACTGAATTGGGAAGCCGGGATTATATTTCCCGGATATACCGTGCCCGTGAGGACTTCACCAAACGAGTTGTATTTGATGGTGCCGGGCACAAAAACAGACCCATTTCTTACTAGATTCCCGCTCGTATCGGTGATGTTCGCTTGACAGGTACCCGTGCCGTTGGTCACGCACTCGTTACCTGTTCGATACACCGGTGAAAGATCCGCCTGTCCATTGGGAGTGCCAATGCCAAGCATCGATGGCTGGGGCATGGTGTAAAACGTACCGGCGGCTGCGCCCGGGTTGCCGTTGGGCCTATTGGCCCGGGTTCCTTCATAATTGAAGAAGAAGAAAGCCTTCTTATTACTTCTGGGCGAGACTTTCGGAATGGGAATGTAGCCGCCAATATTGCCGCCGAACTGGTTGAATTTCAGAACGGCTCTTGCGGAACCCTGGTGGTTGCTGAACCAGTCATTCGCATCGAAAGCGGTATTGCGGTCGAACTCGTAGCCCGTTCCGTGGAAGCGCTCCCCACCGCTCTTGGTGTTGACTAGAATCATGACGCCCGGACTGCGACCATACTCTGCGTTAAAGTTCCCGGTGAGCGTCTTGAATTCCCCCACGGCATCGAGGCTCAGGTTGGTGTACTCACCATCGTTGGCGCCCACGTCGGTGTTGATCACGCCGTCGAGGAAGAAGTTATTGGACGTACCGCGCATTCCGTTCACAAAGAAGTCATCTGTCTCGTTGAAGACCAGGCGGAACTGCGAGGTGTTGTTGGTGACGATGCCAGGCAGCGTCGTCAACAGCGATTCAAAATCACGCCCATTCAGAGGCTGCTCGGTAACCTGCCGCTGAGAAATGACGGCAGCGTTGCTGGAGGTCGCGGTGTCAATCAACGGGGTCTGCGTGGTCACGGTGACGGTTTGCGAAGCCTGGCCAACTGTCAGTGCGAGGTTACCCAGGCTTAGACTCTGGTCTTGATCCAGAACAATTCCATTCCGGTCAAGTTCCTGCATTCCAGAAGCGGTTACTTTGATCCCGTAGGTGGCGGTCGGCAGGTTTAAGGCACGAAATGTGCCACCGTCATCCGAGATTGCTTCGCGCGTTAAATCACCGGTCCCCTGATTGATGATCTGGACCTTGGCTCCAGGTATTGCAGCCCCGGACTGATCCACCACTGTGCCGGTAATGGTGCTCGTTTGCGCGTGCAGATTAGCGCCGGGGAAAAACGCGGTAAGTAGCGCCAGCAATGCCAGTTGCAGCAGAAGGCTTGGGTTCAGAAAGCGGTTATTACGGTCACGTTTCTCTTGCGGGCTTGCGAAGGAGTGAATTCGGCTCGGGTAGAAGGCAGCACACTGCCTTAACTGCTGATGGCGTCGCATAGATCCTCCAAAAGAGACACACACACTGCTTTACTGTCTTGACTGCCTCAACTTCACTTTCGCGGTTTGGCAGGTCTTTCGGCTTCTTCCCGGCGCTTCACGACTGCATAACGCCGAGTTCTCGGCCGCAACCGAGCCTATCGAAGCGCCAGCATGACTGTCAATCAACACAGAACCGTTTCTCTAGAGGGAAGAAACGTTTCTGTAAACTTAACCGGCATGAGTAGAACGCAGCCAGGATGGGGCTGTCAAGGGCATTTTTATCTCCTGAAAACGAAGTAAGCGAGCAGGAACGAATCTGGAGATAGAAAGATTCGAAGCGTTTCTCTTTTGACAGGGCTAAAGTCGAGATGCGACACTCCCTCAGCGATTTTTTGAAAACGCCCTGGAAGTAACAATTGACCGGTAAGAAAACAACTGACAAAAACGAGAGTGTAACCCTGCGCACTCTGGCTAACCATCTTGGCCTTTCACTCACAACTGTGTCAGTTGTGGTGAGCGACTCACCAGCTGCGCAGGCGATCCCGCTCGCCACCAGGAAGCGGATACTCGCCGCAGCGAGTGAGTTGCACTATCGGCCCAACTACTTCGCCCGCTCACTTCGCAGGAAGCGCAGCATGTCGGTCGGCGTGCTGGTATCTGAGATGAGCGAGGGCTACTTCACGCTGGTGATGAATGGCGTGGAAGAGTATCTGATGTCGGCCAAGTATTTTTACTTGTTGGCCGCGCATTACTGGCAGCCAGATCTGCTCGAGGAATACCCAAAGATGCTGCTCGAACGGTCGGTTGACGGTCTTCTGTTGGTGAACACGCCTACGCCAACGCGGGTGCAGGTACCGATCGTCTCCATCTCCGGGCATCAAGCCGTACCCGGCGTGACCAATATCCAGCTGGACCACAAACTGGCCGCTCGTCTCGCGCTCAAGCATCTTGCAGAATTGGGACACCGCAGAGTTGCGTTCATGAAAGGTCAGGAACAGACGGTCGACACGGACTACCGCTGGAAGGAGATTTTGGAAACAGCCCGCGCCTGCGGCATGGAGCTTCACCAGGAGCTGCTGATCAAACTAACGGAGAACAGTTGGTCGCCCGCCCTGGGATATGGCCCGGTGAAGGCGTTGCTTTCACGCACTCGAGATTTCACCGCGCTCTTCGCGTTTAATGACATCGCAGCCTTCGGCGCCATTCGTGCGCTGCACGAAGCTGGACTGCGAGTGCCCGACGACGTGTCCGTGATCGGCTTTGACGACGTGCTCAGTGCCCCCTTCCACATTCCGAGCCTGACTACCATTCGCCAGCCGCTGCGCGAAATGGGCAAAATGGGCGCTGAATCTCTGATCAACCGGATCAATCATCCGAAAGCGCCGTACGCCCAACAAGTGATCGTGCAGCCGGAGCTGGTGATACGTGAATCCACTGCGATCGCTTCTTCACAATACTCGTCGGTGAGTCAGAAAAGGAGCAAGTCTGCTTCGCGTACCCTCGGGTGATGCCACACACACAGCTTGGGCATGCAGGCCGTTTGCCACAACAGCGGTCTAGCCCGGTCTAGCCCACGTCTAGGGCGTTCGATTCGTGCTTGCTCAAGCTCTGGAGCACGGAATGACATTCCCGCTCAAGAAAGGCCAACAACTGATCCATGTCTTCCGTGCGCGTGCGGAAGTTCACCGGACTGATTCGAAAATACATTTTCCCTTTTAGCTCGGTGGTCGAAAACCAGAATTTCCCGCTCTGTTCGATTCGCCGTGCGACCTCTGTATGCAGCTCCCTGGATTGCGCCTGGTCCAAATCCGCACCTAGATAATCGAATACAGATCGCCGACAGCGGCGGTTCACAGGCCGGCTCGAAGTCAGGATGTTCTGTTACCAGCCGAGTAAAGATGTTTAGCCTGACGAACGTTGTTGTCGATCCATTCCCCAATCTGGCTTGCACCGTATCGCTTGAAACTCATCCACACCTTAAGCCCGCGAAAGCGTCTCGACTGCTCGAAGCCGTGAACGTAATACTGGTAGCGTTCATTGGCACGATCGAATTCGTCGGTAAGATATGCAGGCTTAATTCCAAAGGACGCGGTCAAGCGACGATCATCCTTGACCAGGATAGCGCCCGCATCGAGCGGCGCGTAGAACCACTTGTGGGGATCAATGGTGACCGAATCCGCCAACTCCAACCCTTGATTGCCCATGGGCCACACATGGGAGAGCAACATGCCACCACCGTACGCGGCATCCGCGTGCAGCCACATTCCTTCGCGGTCCGCGATTTTCCGAAGCTCGCGCACCGGATCAATGGCCCCAGTGTTCGTCGTTCCGAACATGCCCACGATGCACATCGGCCGTACGCCGCGTTTGCGATCCTCCGCGATGGCCGCCTCAAGCGCATCCAGACGCACCCGAAACGCAGAGTCGGTGGGCAGCGCACGCAGTGCTTCCCTTCCCAGCCCCACCGCATCCACCGCCTTATCCACCGAAACGTGGCGCTCTTCCGACGTGTAGACTGCCCAGCGTTGCTGAACCCCCTCTTGCTGTATCCGATCGCCGGAAACGGAGTCCCTCGCCAGCTTAAGCCCGATAAAATTCGCCATCATGCCGCCGCTGGTCAGGTTGCCGCCGGCGTTCTCGCCGTAGCCAACGAGGTCGGTGAGCCAGCGAACAGTGCGCCGCTCCATGGCCACAGCAGCGGGTCCGACGGTATAGGCGCCGAGGTTTTGGTTGAGAGCGGAGCAGATAAAGTCGGCAATGATGCCAATTGGACTCGGTGAAGGAGTAATCAGCCCCATATAGCCTGGGTGCCCGACATGGGTGCAATTGGGAAGAAGCTTTTGCTCCAGCTCACCCAGGACATTTTCCGCGGTGCTGGGATCCTGGGGGAGCGGCTCAGCAAAAAGCCGGTTGAGTGTCGCCGGTTCCATATCCGGAAACACCGGCTTCTCTTCGATGTTCTCGAGGTACTCGGCCAGCAGATCTACCACTCGGTGCCCAACTTCGCGAAATTCACCCGCGTCCATGAGTCCCCCTAATGTCTACTTAAATCATAAATAGAAATGGCAGGGGCAGAAATCGCATGCTGATGGCGAGTACGAAGATTCCTCGATTGCCTTTCGAGTTGGAAGAGTCTTAGCTCGCTCTTGCCCCAGTGACGGAGGGGAGAACTCAAAACGTAAAAGAAACCCCACCGCCAACACGCTGCTCACGCATGGCTCCCTGAAATACCGGCCCGACAAATGTCAGCGTTGCGTTCTCCACTTCAACTCCACTGAGGATGCTGTTCGTCGACTTGGTCCAGAAGTCAGGTTGTGAAGTGAGCGTTGCACGATAATCCAATCGAATCATCCACCGGGGTGTTACCCGATAGCGAACGCCACCGCCGTAGTTGAATCCCACCTGGAAGATACCGCCACCCTCCAACGGAGGCGTGCTCCCAAAGTTATAGGCCGCACTGAGAAGACCGATGTTGCTCAGGCCCAGTTTCCAATAGCTGGGCGCCTTCTTGATCGGGGCGTCATCCAAATGCATCAATTGCAGGGCCGGCCCGATTGCGAAGTACGGTCGCAATCGCGACGTCTTCGGGCGAGTGTTGATAAGGAGGTTATAGGACATCTGCGAAGTGAGGAGCCCAGTGGTGGCAAAGGCAAATGCGCTCTGCACGCTGCCGCTCGTGGTGTCGTTATCCACCACACCTAACCCCATCTTGAAGCTAGTGAAACTTCGGTTGTAACTAAATTCGTGGGATAAATATTTATGCGGGTTGATGGTCACGGACCCGCCCAGATTCCAACCATTGTGCAGTGAATTGTCGAGCGCGATGACAACCTGCTCTCCGGGGGGATTAATCGAATCCAGAATGAAACCGATTCCCCCGCCGTTCCCGCCCGCGTAGCCCAGCCAGGATGCCCTAAAACCGATCTCGACTGAGGGAGGCTTCCAGCGATCGTATTCTATGCTTTGCGTCCTGCTGCCCGCGATGGCGGCGGAATCGACAGCATAGTCGGTTTTGCGCCCGGTCTTTCCGTTGATAGTGTATTCATCACCCTCAATATCCATGCTTCTCTGGGAATGCGGAGTATCTTTCTTCTTGAATTCTGAGATGCCGGTACGAATTCCGGAATAGGCCATGACACCGACGTTGTCGCGCAGAATATTGTTCTTGAGCGTAAGCGTCGTTTGCCGGGAGACGCGTTCTACGCGGTTACCATGAACCCGCAGCGTATCGCCGGCTTCTTCGATTGTGTCTTGCGCAATGCGGCATTCGTTCAGCTGAAGCACCGCAATTCTTCCGTCTGTGATCAGATCTTCGCCGGTCCCGTTTTTGGCATCTTTGGGGATCCACGAGCGCGCGACCAGCTGAACGTTGGATACACACCCGGTAAAGATAAGATCATTCACCACCTTGGCACGCTCGTTATCGATATGGCTGTCGATGAGGTGGATGAATGTCTTGTTCTTCTTGGAAAATCCGATGCCTGTGTCGTGGGTGGAGGATGAGGTCCAGACGGTCTCGCCATTCCAGGGTTGTGAGCTTGCCCAGATGCGCAGATGGTGGCGTTTGGAAAAGGTATTCAACGTCTTGGCATAGGCATACGCGGGAGGTTGCCCACCGAGCAGCAAGGTGGACATGGGAGCACTCTTATAGCCCTGGTTCTCGGCTACGGAGCGAATGGTCGCGTAGGTCGACTCCGCGGTGAGGGAGTCGACTTGCACCCAGTCACTGGCGGCGAATGCGCGCTGAACTTCGTCTGCGCTGCCTATGAAGATGAGGTTGGTGATATCGGACGGGATATGGCCTTTGTCGGTATACGTCCGAAACGGCAGCTCTTCCACCAACTTGAGTAAATCCTGCTTGTCGGCGGGGGTGGTGGCGATCGGGGGAACGAGGATAGGCTCCACCTTTGGAAGTACGATCGGGGCGGTGAGCTCGGCGATCAGTTCTGTGCCTGCGGGAAGCGAAATCTCAGGCTCTGA
>CAVQWB010000059.1:0-12656 GCA_963717225.1 uncultured Acidobacteriaceae bacterium
CGGCTGGTGAATGCCAACACTTTGAAACATGCTCCACAGGCCGTGGCGCAGATGGAACCCCAGAAGGACAATGGCGACGATGTACGAAACCGACACCCACCAGACCTGGAAACCGGAAACCACGTTGTGGTAGACGTCACCCTCAATGTACGCCGCGCCGGGATGAATATAGCCGGCGGTCAGGTGCAGGAGGTGAAAGATGATAAACGCGAGCACGATGGGGCCGGACCAGTACATGGTCCTGGAAGCATAGGAGGAAGCGATCGCTTGTTTGCGCGAATACCCGATGGGACGCGCACGCTTTTTACGCAGAGCCAGCTGTACGGTCGCGATAATGTGCAACGTGACCGCAATCAGCAGGATGATACGCACAGGCCAGAGAAATTCTCCAATGCTGTGTAGAAACGCACCGTAGGCATTTAGTTTTGCCGGACCTTCAAATACCTGGAGATTGCCCAGCAGGTGCCCGATCACAAAGATAAACAGGATGGCTCCGGTGACGGCCATCACGATCTTCTTGCCCACTGTGGAGGCCCAGAAGCTGGGTGCCCGATTGTCCCGAGGGACGGCTGCAGTTGTGCTCATTTGATTTTTTCCGATGCCTCAGGAGGTGCCGAAACTGAATCTGACCCAACTCTCTATTATTGGTGCGTGATAGAAGCACCGTCAAGGTTTCGGCTCTCGGAGACTGTCATGCGATTTGGCGAGAGAGAGGATTCACGCCAGTAGTTCCAATAGGGCACGAAAGGCCTGTCCGCGGTGACTATGCGTCCATCTGGCCTGATCATCGATCTCCGCCATGGTGCGTTTGAGGGCAGGCAAATAAAACAGTGGATCGTATCCGAAGCCACCGCTGCCTTGCGGGCTGGTGAGGATGCGCCCTTCGACCGTGCCCTCAGCGGTCAGTAGAGCAGCCCCATCCCGTGCTGCGGCGAGCGCGCAGCGGTAGCGGGCGCCGCGATCCTTATCAGCAATTCCGTTGATCTGCTGCAACAGGAAGAGATTGTTGTTGGCGTCGGCGGTCTTGGCGGCGCCGAAGCCAGCATCGGCCGCGTAACGGGCGGAGCGAACACCAGGAGCGCCATCAAGATAGTCCACCTCAAGCCCTGAATCATCGGCCAAGACCATTTCGCCGGGGAGAAAGCGGCTATAGTAGATTGCCTTTTTGCGGGCATTGCCGGCAAAGGTTGGGGCATCCTCTTCAGGGGCCTCGAATGGTAGCGAGCCCGGGGAGGGGAAGGATGAGAATGTTATGACGGGCGGCCGCCAGGGCAAAGTCACGTAACTTTCCCGGGTTGGTGCTGGCGATGTAAAGGGTGCGGGCCATCAGTGAAACGGGGCCAGGGGGCAGCCTTCACAATGCGGCTGTGGGCCGCAGTGTTGTTTGCCCACGGCGACCACCAGCGCGTGGAATTCGTTGTAGAGCTGCAAACGAAATTCTGGGGGGTCGTGGGCAAATGCGGTGTCGACCAGTTGTTGAACCTCTCCATATTTCCGGTCTCGGCCAGCGAGACCGTGGCGGTCGGCGATGCGGCGCAGATACTCATCTACGACCGCAACCGGATGGAGCAGTGCGTAGAGCAGGATGGCGTCGGCTGTTTCATTGCCCACGCCCGGCAACGCCAGCAGTTGGCTGCGAACCACCAAGGTCGGTTGTGCCGCGAGCCGGTCCAGCGAGGAGCCGTGCTCCCGATCGAGAAAGGTAACGAATGCTTTGATGGCCGAAGCCTTGCGAACCATGTATCCCGAGGGGCGGATGAGCGTGCGCAGTTCATCCTCCTGAATGGTTCGAAGGCCCTCGAGGTTCATCACGCCATTTGCCACCAGGTTGGCGATGGAACGTTCCACCCCGCGCCAGGAAGTGTTCTGGGTGAGGTAAGCGCCCACGATCACCTCCATCGGTGTCTGCGCCGGCCACCATTGCTGCGGGCCATAAGCCGCGGCCAGCTGGTCATGAAAATTGCGCAGGATGGATGCCGGTGCTTTTTTCATATCTTCGATTTCTGTTGCTGCAACTGTATCTTCCAGCCCAGCAGCTTGGCTTTCAGCGCCTCCGCCTCCGCCTCCGCGATCATTCCTTTGTGTTGATAGAGGATGGAGAGGCTGGTATGGGCCAGCACTTCATCCGGGTCCAGTTGAAGCAGGCGGTGCGCCACTGCGATGGCCCCATCGAAATCTCCTTGCTCCTGCAGCGCGCGGATAAGCCCGTGCATGGCATCGAGCATCCCGGGGTCTGCTTCGAGGCAGCGGCGCAGGCCGTCTGCGGCGGCGGCCGCGTTGCCTTCTGCAAGCTGATCGAGTGCCCGGTGGTAGAGTTCTTCGGCGCCGTTGGAGTGAGAGGGCATGATCTTAATGGCCTGAATTCAATGATAGCGGTTAGGATGAACGAAACAAAGCATGTACCGGAGGTCCCGCCGAATGAGTTTCATCCTCGCCGATGGCTGGCTGGTCACCATGAACGAGCGTCGCGAGATCCTCGAGCGCGGCAGTGTTTGCGTGGAACACGATCGCATCGTCGCCGTAGGCAGCCGCCAGCAACTACAACGGCAGTACCCAGGGGCTGAAATCGTTGACTGCAGCGGGCGCATTGTGATGCCGGGGATGGTGAATACCCATACTCATTTGTTTCAGACCCTGCTCAAAGGTCTGGGCGACGATATGGTGCTGAAGAAGTGGTTTACCTGCATGACGGCGCCGAGCGCTGTGCACCTGACAGCCCCGGATGCCCATGCGGCTGCGCTTCACGGGTGCGTCGAATCGATACGGTCGGGGGTCACGACGGTGGTGGATTTCATGTATGTCCACCCGCAACCGGGTTTGATCACGTCTGTTGTGGATGCCTTCAAGATGACCGGGATGCGAGGGTTTGTTTGCCGGGGGTTCATCTCCGATGGAGTGCAGTACGGCATTCCGGAAGCGCTCATTGAGAAGCCCGTGGTTGCTTTAGCCGATGCAAAAGAGCAAATACGGCGCTACAACAAGCCGGGCGGGCGGGTGCAGGTGGGTCTGGCGCCCAACATGATCTGGGCCGTGAACGAGGCGGGGTATCGCCTGACTCGAAAGCTGGCGGATGAAGAGCACGTGCTCATTACCACCCACGTGGCGGAGACCAGTTTCGAACTGGAGACCTCCGCGGCTACTTACGGAATGAACGATACCCAGTTTCTGAGCGAGATTGGCTTTTTCGGCCCAGACGTGATCGCGGTGCATTGCGTGCATTGCAAAACAGACGACATTGCCATCATGCGCAAACACGATACCAAGGTTTCCCATAATCCCTGCAGCAATATGTACCTGGCGTCTGGATGCGCGCCCATTCCGGAGATGCTGGCGGCGGGGGTCACGGTCGGTTTGGCGTCAGATGGGCCGGCCAGTAGCAACAATCACAGTCTCTTTCAGGCGATGAAGTTCGCCGCGCTGCAACAAAAAGGTGTGCACCAGGATGCAACCATCATTACGGCGGAAAAGGTGCTGGAGATGGCGACGATCGGTGGTGCTCGCGCGGTTGGCCTGGAGGCTGAGATTGGGTCGATTGAGTTGGGCAAAAAGGCGGATATCGTGGTGCTGGACTATAACAACGCCTTTATGACGCCCATTCATCATCCGGTGTCAGCAATTGTGTATTCGGCACTGGGGCACGAGGTGACCACCGTGATGATCGACGGGCGCTTTGTTATGCGCGACGGAGTCGTCGGCACAGTGGATGAGACCGCAGTTCGCAAGCAGGCGCAGATGAGCGCGGATGCGCTGACGAAACGCGCCGGAACGGATTCAGCCAAGCACCGTCCGTGGCCGCGATAAAAAACTGGAGGGACCTGCTGTTTTTCTACTCTCTCAGTCTTCGGTGTAAGGCGCCATGAGTGCCCGCGTTTGCTTTTACCCCGAGCAACCGGTCACTGAAACTGGCAGAGAGATTCGCTCCCAACTTGCGACGGTGGTAGTCCCAAACCGCTATGATGACGCCGCCGGTACGCAGCCGGAGTCATTCCAGCCAGCTTGTGAAAAACTGCGCTGAAATAGCTTTGGTCACAAAAGCCCATTTCCTGCGCGATGTCTGCGATCGGCTTATTTGTACTGGCAAGGAGCACCTGTGCCCGCTCTACACGGCAATGATTGAGATAACTTCTAAACGGCCGGCCAATCACCTGCCCGAAGAAATACATGAAATCAGATTCGGTTAGTCCGCACAATTGTGCCGCATCCGATACCTGAATCGCTTCTCCAATATGCTTACGGAGAAAGTCAAAAAAGTTGTGAAGATGATCCAGAGCGTACTGCTGGCGGCGAAAAGCTTCGACCGTGCCGGCGTACGAGGAGTACTGGTTTACCAACAGCATCAATATCATCTTGAGATAGGTCTTGATAGCCAGACGACCGCGCATGGACGTTCCCGGAAGTTCCGCGCGAATCGTTCGCATGAGCTCGAACACTTGTTTGGGCACTCCTGTTTTCGCTGGCAAAACATGCGGAAACCCGGAGTCCTGCTGTAGAAATGGCGTCAGGTATTCAGCGCTGTTCGCTCTTCCATCACTTCGGATCAGATCGGGATCGAAGAAAAGCGTGCCAATCGTCATCCTCGAGTTCGGTGGGGTTTTGGTGGAATGATAGAGCGTGCTGCCGATGATGGCCAGATCGCCCACGCCCATCGGCAAGAGACGGTCCTGGACCTGGAAGGTGGTTGCACCACTACACAAAACCAAGATCTCAAAATAGTCATGACGGTTTTTCTGCACGTTGTTCCTGCCATCGCTGGTCTGAAATCGCAGGTCAACGGGCAGCACTGAGTCAAAAGGCCAAACGTGAATCCCTTCTGCGGTAATCTGCGGCTGAAGGAGACGGTATTGATCGTTTTGCGGCCATCCGAGGGTGTGACCCGGCGGCTCTCTCATCCCTTTCTGCATCGTGGCGGCGTAGCCAGTGCTGGATTGTCGCCCTACCATTTCGGCGGAATTCCTTTCGGTCTTCGATTCCAGGAACACGTATGCTACGCCGGTTCTTCGCCAGCTTGGCGATTGTGTGCTCCGTTGAAGCGGCAATTTATCACAGATAAAGTGGTGTGTCTATCGGTGTCTTCAGGTCCAACGGGCTGGCCAATTTTTGCTCAAATCCAGCGGTCATCCCGGGGAATTGTTCAACATTTTTGCGGGGTTTTCTTATAGCCATCCGGCTAAGGCTCATAGCACTCTTGATGGAGTGGTCGAACCCAAAGGCGCTGAGGCCTCCCGGTACGAATGGAAGCAAACACAGATTAAAACAGACCGGAAAATCGTCCACGAACGTCTCTGCGGGCCGCAGAAAACGGTTCATTTTCATGGAACAGGTACCGGGACAGATCGAGCCTCCAACTAAGGGGCCGGGCCGACGGTCTGGCACTGCGGCGTCGGTTTGAGTCAAGCGGCACTCCGGCTAATTGATGCGTGTACCAACAGCCGAACTCGATAGTAGCGGCACCCCGCGACTGAGGCGCATTCTAACCGTCTGGGACTTGGCTTTCTATGGACTTGTGTCGGTTACACCGAGCGCACCCGCGACGGTTTTTGGCCTGGCGCAACTCAAGTCTCATGGGCATGCCGTCGACACCATTTTGTTGGCGATGGTGGCTATGGTTCTCACCGCTATCAGCTACGGCCGGATGGCGGCTTTGTATCCGTCGGCGGGTTCAGCCTACACCTATGTGGGCCGCGGACTGCATCCGTATTTGGGCTTCGTATCGGGGTGGGCGATGTTGCTTGACTATGTGGTCAGCCCGTTGTTCTGCGTAATGTTCGGCACCCTGGCGCTCATTCGTTCCTTGCCCGCCCTGCCGTTTCCCGTCGGGGCTGCGCTGTTCGCGGGCGGTATCACCTACCTCAACCTACGCGGTATCCGCTCGACAGTCCGGACCAACCAGATATTGCTTGGGTTCATGTTCATCGTGTTGCTGAGTTATGTCTTTCTTGCCATTCGAAGCCTTATCGCGAACCAGGGAGTCGGTGGTTTGTTCTCGATCAAGCCCTTTTACAGTCCCGAGACCTTCAGCGTCCGCGATGTTGCGGGTGCTACCTCGTTTGCTGCCCTTACATACCTTGGGTTCGACGCCGTAACCACGCTTGCGGAAGACGTAAAGAATCCGCGGCGCAATGTGATGCTGGCTGCCGTCGGTGTTTGCGTTTTTACAGGATTATTTGGCGGGCTCCTGGTCTATCTCGGTCAGTTGGTTTGGCCGGATTACAACACATATACGAACGTCGAGACGGCATTCATTGAGGTCGCGGGACGGGTCGGCGGAATTGTGTTGTTTCGCGCGATGGCGATCCTGTTGCTGGTTGCCATGGTCGGCGCCGCCTTGACTACTCAAGTTGGGGCGGCGCGCCTTCTGTTTGGCATGGGTCGCGACGATCTGATTCCGCGCCGGTTTTTCGCTCATCTGCACCCGGTGCGCAATACGCCAAACTACAACATCTGGCTCATCGGGCTACTTGCGTACGGCGGTTCTCTGGTGATGAGTTACGAGGTTACCGCCGAGATCCTTAACTTCGGAGCGTTTCTAGGATTCATGGGCGTGAATCTTGCCGTGATCTGGCAGTTCTGGGTGCGAGGCGCTCAAGGGCGTCGCCGGGAGTTTTTTGCGGATGTCGTGCTGCCTGCCGGTGGATTTCTCTTCTGCACTGCAATCTGGTGGGGACTGGCAGCGCCTGCCAAGATCGCCGGAGGCATTTGGTTCATCATTGGCGTGTTCGTATTGGCAGTCCGCACTCGGGGCTTTCGGCAGGAACTGCTGTTACCGGATCCTGCCAGTTACGAGTAGGCACGATTTCATCCCGGCGATTTCTCTTAGTCGAAGGAAGACGAATTTTATGAGTGGAGTTCTACAGAATAAGGTGGCAATAGTTACTGGTGGCGGAGCGGGAATGGGTCGCGCTGTCGCCGAGCGGTTTGCTCGTGAAGGCGCCGAGGTAGTGGTAAGTGAGATTGACCCGAAGCGCGGCCAGGCCACGGTTGAAAGTATCTGTGCAACAGGGGGCAGAGCGCTCTTTATTCAAACCGACGTGGGCGAAGAATCCGCCGTCGCTAGCCTGGCGGACGCGGTACGAACAAATTATGGCCATGTTGATATCCTCTATAACAACGCGGCGGTTCTTTACCATAACCTTGAAGCCCGGGCGCACGAACTGTCTTCCGCGATTTGGGAACATACTCTGCGCGTGAACCTCCGCGGACTTTGGCTTTGCTCAAAGTACATGATCCCACTTATGCTTCGGGCCGGTGGTTCCATCATTCATGTTGGTTCGCCCACCGCACTGAATGGGTCTGGGGCGGGGATGACTGCCTATTGCGTCAGCAAGGGCGGAATCCTGGCTCTCACCAAAGCAATGGCGGTGGATTATGCGCGAGACAACCTTCGGGTGAACTGCATCATTCCGGGAGTCATGGACACCCCAATGAACGCCTCATTTCTTGCTGATGCAGCCAACAAGAGCAGTATGGTGCTTCGCATCCCCCTCGGTCGCGTAGGCACTTGCGACGACGTCTCAGGGCTCGCGGTCTTTCTAGCCTCGTCGGAGTCTGCATATTGCACCGGCGGCATCTACATGGCGGATGGCGGGTTCACAGCGTTCTGATGAGATTGTCGAGGCTGCCTGGGCGCAACAGTTTTCCTATAGCCACCGGGCTCGAGTTCGTGGCACTCTTGATGACGCAGTCGACCACGGGCGTTGCGACTTCGTTATTCGGAGCCCATCATGGCTAGGTCGAACATGGGTAGGTCGAAGAAGTATTCCGAATTGAGCATTGATAAGTCCGGTGGTTCAAACCGAGGGCGCCCATCCCGAAGCGCACCCTCTACCCTTGGTCGTGGTCACCTTCCAAAAAAGTCATGCCAGGATTTGTTCAGCCTTTTAGAACCTCAGATTAACTCCGAGGGCATCCATGTGTGGCCTTTCGACGTCTCTTGTCCCGTTGACGTCCTGTTTTTGACGGACGATGGCCGGCACCCTGTCCGCATGAATCGTCACGGGTATTTTGAGGTTCTCTACGTGTGTTCGGGCTCGGCGGACTGTCATATCCAGGATAGAATCCTGCCACTCAATGAGGGAGACCTGGCGATTGTCGGTAGTACGTTGTACCACCGCATCGAGTGCCGGTCATCCCCGGTTACGATCGCCGCGCTGTTTTTCGAGCCGGACCTGATTCGTTGCGATGGGGGCAGCGACAGCGCAGAGTATCTAACCCCCTTTCTTCTGCAGGATTCGGAGTTTCCTCACGTTGTGCCGGCCGAGACGGGGGTACCGCGCAGGGTGTTCGACATGATGCTGCGCATCCACTCGGAACTGCCTGTGTTCTCAGCCAGAGCCCGGCTTGCCTTGGAGACCTATTTGCGGATGCTTCTCATCCTGCTGGTAAACCAATACGCCTCTTATGCGGGGACTGTAGACGTCTTTCAGCGCCAGCAGCGTGCCCTCGATCGGCTTCGTCCCCTCTTCCGATATCTTGCGGGGGATTGCGGGAGCGGTATCCAGGTAAAGGGAGCTGCCCGCATCTGTGGGATGAGTGAGTCTTATTTCATGAGCTTCTTCAAGCGGGTTACCGGTCTTTCTTTCATGGAATATCTCAACCACTATCGGATCGAGCGAGCACAGGCACTGCTTGCGAACACCGATGATTCGATGGCGAGCATCAGCCAGGACATGGGATTCTGCGACCAGAGCTATTTCGGCGCAGTCTTCCGCAGAGTTGTCGGAATGACCCCGGCAACCTATCGCCGTCGTTTCCGGAACAAGACCTTCACCGACCGCCTGGAGATACAACAGCCGTCTCCGGTCTTAGGGGCAAGGTTCTCCAGGCTGACAGCTCCGCCGCGAGGTACGACGCCAATCGACCTCACCCTTCCCCCGCATCGTGGTAAGTCTTCCGTCGCTAAGTAGGAAACCGGATCAAAGCGGCGACGGCCATTCGCCGTTATGGCGTCCCTTGAGATTGGGTGGTGATCGGAGCGTCTGTAGCCGTGAACCGGGTCATGCCATAGTCGCCGTTCTTGCCCTCGTTAAACCCCATTCCCGGATTTCCCTCAGGATAGGTATTGTCTGTTACCTGGGCTAACTTGACGCCGTTCTTGTAAGCCGTAATGACGTTTCCGACGATCGTCGCCTTGACCACATCTCCGGTGGTAACTCCATATTGTTTGCCATGATCCTGCACCAGATACGTGAAGTCCGCCAAGGGGCCGTTCCACCGGACGATGATGAGATAAGCCGTGTCATCACTTTTCAGTGAATTAGAGATTTCGTAGCCGAAACAGTTATGAGCCGACATAGCGGATCGTAAGCGCAACGATACTTCTGGATAATGGAAGACGGATTTCTTTAAGACCACTGCCTCTGCCGTCTGCGTGGGGCCCCAGGTACCCGTCAGCAGGGCAGTCGCGTCGGCGAAACGTTTCGGTCCTGCGGTGCCGATGGCGACACCCGGAGTAGTGGAGATATTGCCCCAATCGATCCCGACTGTTTTTCCTTCCATCCATCGGCCGCCTTCGGTCATCGGGTTTTCCGTGAGGGGGAAATTGGTGGTGTAGGTATTAACACGGGGAGCGGGCGTGAGAGCAGGAACTGGTGCGCTGGCGGTAGTGGTCTTCGTCTTGTCGGTGCACCCGGAAAATGCGGTTACGAAGGCGGCGGTCAGAGCGAGCGTCAGGAATTTCGCACTGCATGCTGGACAATTGAAATTCATTGGGAACTACCTCCGTGTTGTACCGGGCCCCATTCTCGATGGATGTCACTCTCCCTAATCTAGGAGACGCCAACTCGGAGCTTATAGGAACTCTCCCATCCGTTTTTGTTGTTACGCTACGATCGATCTCTCGCGTCTCGATTCGCTCGATTTACCCTTTTTACCGGGATTCCCAAAACGCGCGAATCGCTGTGTTCACCTTCGACGCGGCCTCCATATGCACCATATGACCCTGGCCCTCAAGAATTTCCGTTCGAACATGCTGGGGTAGATTCAACGCGTGGGAGACAGGGAGTATGCGATCTTCCGATCCCCAGAGAACCAGGACGGGCATCGGGAGTTGGATCATCTGTTCACGTAAGATCACTGACTGTCGATCCGACGGACAGAATTGAGCTGCGATTGTACGCAAAGCCGACTCTACCCCGTCGAGGCGCTTGTACTTGAGGGTATCGTCCACAAGCTGCCGGGTGATCAACCTCGAATTTGCAAATAGCTTCTCCAGTTGCGGCCTGAGCTCATTCCGACGCGTGGCGGATACGAATCCTCGAATATACTCGCCGTCGATCTCGGGGCCCATCCCAGCACTGGCGATCAAAGTGAGGGACAAACAGCGTTCCGGGTGCTTCCGGGCAAAGATGGTCGCAACGGCACCCCCCATCGAATGGCCAACCAAATGAGCTCTAGTCAGGCCGAGTATGTCCAGGAAGCCTTCGACGACCTTCGCGAATTCCTCCAGCGTCCCATCTCCCACCTGTTTCGACGAGCTCCCATGCCCGGGCAAATCCAAGGCATACACGGAATGTCCTGATGCCAGGGCCTCGTGGTTGAACATCCATGTATTGAGATCTCCACCAAAGCCATGAATCAATATCGTAGATTCGGCTCCTTCGCCACGCCTGAGGTAACGAATACGGAATCCATCAACATCAACCGTCTCAAGTGTTGGGCCGGCAACTTCTTCCTCGACCTTCTCGGGAACGTAGCTGGCCTGAAAATCTGCAACACATTGGTCGAGTTGCAAGTCGGAAACGGAGGAAGCAGCAATCACGCCCAATAGGCCGCCGACATGGACAACATCACCGGCGCACGCCACTCGCCGGCGGAGTACGCCTGACGTTATCGCCTCAACCGAGCTTAGAACCTTCTCAGTTTCTATCTCCACCAGTTCCTGCCCTGGCCGGACTTCCGCTCCTTCCTCGATGAGCCATCCGACGACCTGCCCCTTCGTCATGGAGAGGCCCCATTTTGGCAACGTCAGCAGGTACATATCAGCATTGCTCATGCCTTATACCTCATGACATCCAGAACAGCGGCACTCACCTTCCCAGGGTTTGGGAGGTACTCATCTTCTAGTACGTCGCTGAAGGGTACGGGTGTGTGTGGGGGAGTTACCATCCGAATCGGTGCCTTCAACGATGCAAAACCCTTCTGTGCGACGAGGGCAGATACGTCTGTGGCAATATTGCAACGAGGCGACGCTTCATCCACGACAACCAGCCGGCCGGTCTTCTCTACACTCTCGAGTATGCTGTCCTCATCCAAAGGGGAGACGGTCCGGAGGTCGAGAATTTCACACTCAATTCCTTCCTTTGCCGCAAGATCCGCAGCGTCGGAAGCTACGTGGACCATCCGCGCAAGAGTCACAATCGTGACGTCGCTGCCTTCGCGAATATAGTTGGCTTCTCCAAAGGGAATCGCATACGGTTCTTCGGGCACTTGCCCCTGTAACCCATACAGCATCTTATGTTCAAAGAAAATGACCGGGTCATCGTCTCGGATTGCTTGAATCAGTAATCCCTTGGCGTCATAGGGCGTGGATGGGACAACACACTTCAGTCCGGGGATGTGAGTGAAGATGGGGTACAGCGCCTGCGAATGCTGTGCAGCCGCGCGGAAGCCGGCGCCGATCATGGTGCGAACTACAAGAGGCGTAACCGCCTTGCCGCCGAACATGTAGCGGAACTTAGCAGCCTGGTTATAGATTTGATCGAAACAGACGCCCATGAAATCGACAAACATCAATTCCACCACTGGACGCAGTCCGGCGGTGGCAGCGCCGATCGCGGCCCCGACGAACGCAGACTCAGTGATAGGAGTGTCCATGACACGATCCCCATACAAATCCCACAGACCTTTCGTGACCCCGAGGACTCCGCCCCACGCGTCCATTTGGCCATTGGTTCCACTTCCACCGGCAACGTCCTCACCCATGAGGATGATCGTCTTGTCCCGTTCCATCTCCTGCGCCAATGCTTCATTGATCGCTTGCTTGAAGGTGATTTTCCGTCCATGTTCGTACCTTTCGGTGCTGCCTTTCGGTGCTGAACCCGTTTCGTGATGGCTATAAGAGGTGAAAACGTGGGCCTTTTCACCGGGAAAGCCCAACTTCACGGAGGCCGGATCGGACACACGATCGTGAAACCGCTCAGTAGGAGATGTAAACATCAGTCAGCAGGTCAGCCGGATTGGGCCTCGGCGCTGACTTAGCCCGGGTGACGGAATCCTCAACCAGGGCGGCCACTTCCCGGTCGATGGCGTCAAGTTCAGATTGCTTTAAGAGTCCGGCCGAGGTAACTCTTGCGGCGAAGTGATGAATGCAGTCCCGGGATTCGCGGATCTTCTCTACCTCATTCGGAGCCCGGTAGGATTGGGTGTCGCCTTCATAATGGCCGTAATAGCGGTTGACTTTGCACTCGACGAGGGAGGGTCCGCCACCCCTGCGAGCCTGCTGGATTGCCTCGCTTGCGGTTTCGTAAACAGCGAAGAAGTCGTGTCCGTCCACCGTCACACCTGGCATTCCAAAGCCATTGGCACGATCAGCGAAATCGTGGCATGCACCCGCATATTTACTTGAAGTGGCCTCAGCATATCCGTTGTTCTCAACCACAAACACGCAGGGGAGACTCCAAATGGATGCCAGGTTAAGGCTTTCCAGGAACGTGCCTTGG
>CAVQWB010000060.1:0-12040 GCA_963717225.1 uncultured Acidobacteriaceae bacterium
ATTTGTGGCTCGTCCGGATTGGTTCGTTGCCTGGATGGATAAGCATCCATCTGTGTGACTCACTTTATTAGAGATGCAACGGAACAGCCAGCGAGAGGCAACTGAGGGTCTCGGAGTGAGGGGGGATATTTTATAAAATTCGATAAAATTCGGCTTTTTTTGACTTCAGCGGCGCCGCGTAGAAGGGCCTATTTTCGGGTAAGAGGGCAGCCGGAATGGGCTGGTTGTGTCCAGCGCAGCATCAAAGATGCCTGCGTTTGCGAGGGGAACCCAGTTCAGCCCTTCCTGGAGGATGCGGGTGGCGGTGGCGGTGAGGCTGGAGTGGTTGCGGTCAAGGTTGGGAGAAGGGGCGTCGTTAGCCGGCATGGTGGCCGGTTCGGGAGGGGTCTCCGGCTCGGGGGCCTGGGGCGGGTCGGGTTGGGCTTTCGTGGCGGCAACGGCATCGCCAGGGTCCTCAGATGCGGCTTGGTGCTGCTTTTCGCGGCGCCACGCAGATTCGTAGATTTGTGCCTGGACGGGCGGGGCCGCGGGTTGCGTCCCGGATGGGGAGAGGCGGCGGTCATTCATGGTTCCGGACGGGATGAGGCCTTCGATAGCTACGATCATGGAAAGAGCCTTGATCTGGCCGGCGATGGTGCCTCTGGTCACTTCGTGGCTAAGATTGGCCAGTTCCCAGAGCCGGGCCAGGATCTGGTCGCGACCAAAGTTCAGCTTGCGGAGCCCTTCCACGGCACGCCCCACGGCTTGCCGGGGCAGGCGGGACAGGTCGGCTTCCTGGTCCACCAGCCTTTCCCTAACGGCGGCGCGGTGCTCCATCATGTACGCGCGGACTCGGGGCTTGGATTTGGTGTAGGCGGCGGTTTCGGGATTGAGACCAACGGCTTCTGCGGCGCGGAGGTCATTCATGGTTCCGGAAAGGATCAGATGAGCAAAGGCCATTTCTTGATCGGTGATTGGATCGCTGACAGTATTTTTGGGCATAGGTAGTCTCGTTCCTTGGTTTGCTGGAGATTGGGTGGGATTTGTTTGCTGCTCTCTTAGGGACACAAAGGGGCTGAGAGCCGCGATAGGCGACTCATGGCGGGTGTTGGTATTTTGTGACAGGGATAGGGTGTGGTACCGGATAGCGGTGAAGCTATCCTTCGCTCGCGCTGAAGGCCGAAAACAACCGGCAACTGCCGGCTAGGGCGCGGTTGCGTGAGAGGCCGCTGCCTGCCGATATCGTCTGCTCCAAGAGATAGGCCCTTTCCGGGCTCCAATGTAAGTCGCTGGATGCATTTTTCCGCACAGGAGTACCAGCCCAAAGGTTACTTGGGTTCGATAGGCGCGAAGGAGCATCCAAAGGCCCCGGGGAAAGACCGTGGCGGGTCCGCCAGGTGCGGGCTTCGGTGGTTGGAAGGGTGCCAACGGCGTGTTAGGATAAGCGCCCTCGGGGTTCCTTCGGCTACGCTCAGGATAGGCTCTTCGACTCCGCGCCCAAGCGCTGTGTCACGCGATAAATCTGTGCGAGGCGCTCCGCTCAGGATGACGATTTTGTGGGAGCTTTGAAAAAAAACATCGCAAACAAGTTAGCGCTTATGGGCCACGCTCCACGGCACGCCAGGACAGGCGCGAGGGTGGGGTACCCAATCATTTGTGGCAGATAGGAAATAATCGTCACTATTAGTGACGCACTACACGAGCGACTAATCGATAGTGGTTCCGGAGTGATCTTATTCCGGGCTCACGGTCGATGACTTACCGCCACCTAAGCCCAGGGCAATCCCGACAACAGCCCCGGCTGCTACACCCACAATCACCAGGATCTTGGCGGTATCGCTGTGTTGCGGTAGGGGAGGAGGCTGCGCAGTGGTTGTTGTCGGCTCCGGCGGGGCAGTGGCTTCTGGAGTGGCGCCGACCTCGGGCCCCGCACCATTGGAGGGAGGGATCTCACCGGATGGAGTGGGCGGGGCTGCTGGGGGAGTGCTTGCTCCTGGCGTGCCTGGCGCCGGGTTTGTAGGAGTCTCTCCGCGTATTTCGCTTAGCGGCATCTGATGAATGTCGGAGACTGACATCACTTTGGAAGCCCCCGGCGCGGCCGCGGTGTCGTAAGTGCTACCCGTGACCTCAACGGACGCACCCACTAGATCATCGAGCCCTGGCCCCTGGAGTTCGTAGGTTACGTTTGTCGCCATGTCGGTGAGCAGAAAGTGCCCATAACGCCCCGGATGGTCCTTGCGGAGAATGCCATGCAGTGTAAGTTGCACGCCTGCCGGGGGTGGGGCTTGCTCCCCAGCCGCGGGGGTTGGATTCTGCTGCGATGGGGTCGAGTTTTGCTGCGAAACCTGTACAACAAAGCTGAGCGCCTTTCCCGGCTCTACTCGAGCGACGAGGAGTCCGGCCGGATTTCGAACCTCGGCCGGCCCGTTTCGAGCAGTCACCTTGAGATGAGACTTGTCTTGCACGTCGACAAAGACCGCACCTTGCGGCGATAAGGAAGATACCTTCAGCCCGTCCGCAACCAGTGCATGGTGACCCCGCTGCACCGCCGCTCCATGTTCAAGAACGCCGTACTCGCGGAATACCGTGACAGTTGATCCCGGTTGGAGGAGTAGATTGGCGCCTCCGGGGAACATGAGATCGGATGTGGCATCTCCAGCCCGGATCACATTTCCCTGAAACAGGGTCGAATTGCCGCGCACGACTGCTCCATCGACCTGTACCTGGCCGCTGGTCACGACAAAGCCTACGCTTGAGGGCGACGCAGCCATGCTCACCAGGCAGCCACAGGTGAACAGCGAGATGGCGGACTGTAACTTGATGTGCATGAGCACCTTTCGGGGGCTGCCGACCCCATCGCACGCAAGTTTAACCTTTGGGGTGAAAGGTTAGCAACGGTATTTGACCCTCCAAGAGTCATTTGCCGATCGAAGTGGCTAAACTTTACGAACTGCCATCCTCGTCGGTATCCAGCGCGAATTGGAGCGAAATGCTGAGTCTTCGCCTCCTGAGGTATCTCAACGGCAAATTATGTGTACTTGGATCGAATAGAATGAGCCAATGGATCGGCCACGCCGAGTGGAAGCGCTGTTGTCAACATATCCGCGATCCCGGCCGGAATTGCCGCCAAAGCAACAGGCGAGTTACGTGGAGCACTACCGAACCAACCGCGCGGGAAAGCAAGGATTATCAAAAGCCGTGTTACAACTCGAATCCTGGATGCACCGCCGCGTTGCGGAAGGAATCGCCGGCGGAAGTCTCCTGGAAATCGGCGCTGGTAATCTTAATCACGTTCCGTATCTCCCGGGCGCCTGCGTTTGCGATGCGGTTGAACCATTTCAAGAGCTTTGGGCCGACAGCCCCTACCGCTTGCGGATCCGTCGTGTCTATTCCGATCTCCAGGAAATCCCGCAAACTCAGAATTACGACTGCATTTTCTCCGTCGCCGTCCTGGAGCATCTGACCGATCTTCCATTCATTTTGGCTCGAGGAGGGCTTTTGCTTCGCGGGGGCGGGACATTCCGGGCCGGTTTTCCGAGCGAAGGCGGGCTGCTGTGGAGCGTCGCCTGGCGCTTCACCACCGGAATCGAATACCGCCTAAAGCGCAGACTCGGGTATGGGGCGATCATGCGCCATGAGCATTTGAATACTGCGAGCGAAATTCTCATGCTGCTCAACTACTTCTACGAAGCGGTTGAAGTCTCCCGTTTCCCGTTGCCATTCGATCATCTTAGTTTCTACACGACGGCTATTGCCCGCCAGCCCCGAGTTGATCGTTGCCGGGCCTTGAATGCGTTCAGGTCCGCGCCTGGCGTCCTTACCCATGAATAGCTGCGGCCGAACGGAGAATGGCATCCATGCAGTGAGTGTGGTGATTCCCGCCTATAACGAGGAGGCCAGTGTCCCGGCCGTCTTCGAGGCGGTTCGATCCTCCCTCCTCGGGGTGGAAGTCTGCGAAATTATTTTCGTTGATGACGGCTCCACAGACGCAACCGCGGAACGCGTTCGGAGTTTGTGTGCGCAGGATTCCTCGGTGCGATTGATTCGCTTCGGTCGTAACTTCGGCCAGCAGTCAGCGCTTCTGGCAGGGTTGGGAGCCGCGCGCGGGGCAGCCGTAATCACCCTCGATTGCGACTTACAACACCCGCCAGAATACCTACCGCAAATGGTTCAAGCATGGCGCAATGGAGCCAAGGTGGTACAGATGGTGCGAACGCAAACCGAAGGCGCAGGATTTTTTAAGGTGTTTACGTCGCGCGCCTTCTATCGATTCGTCAACATGTTGAGCGAAACGCCAGTGGTAAGCGGCGCCGCAGACTACCAGCTATTGGATCGGATGGTTGTAGATGTTGTCTTGCAGTTTAGGGACCGGTACCCCTTTGTTCGCGGGCTCGTGGCATGGCTCGGCTTCCCTGCTACCAAGATCGAATACGTCGCGACGGAACGCCTTACAGGAAGGACTGGATACACACTGCGAAAGATGCTCCGCCTGTCGCTTCAAGCGGTAATGGGCCTTTCCTCCAAACCCCTCCGATTTTCCTTCTACTTCGGACTTTTGACAGCAATATTCTGCGTGTTGTACGCCGGGTTCGCTGTAGTTGCGCTGGCCGCCGGCAAGACTGTACAGGGCTGGACCTCGGTCATCGTGATGGTTACCTTCCTGGGCGCAGTTCAGCTCGTCTCGATCGGGATCGTCGGCGAGTATCTTGCGCGCGTCTACGATCAAAGCCGCGGCATTCCTGGGTACGTGATCGTGGAGGGCGACGAAGCGGCCAAGCCCGGGCTTCCTCGGAGGGAATATTGACCCTTGCCCCGCTCCGCCGAATCAACCGGGACGCAGCCAGGCCCTTAGCTTCACTGACTGGATCGGGCACGCGTTTCCTGATAGTCAATGCGGACGATTTTGGGCGCAGCGAGGCAGTAAATCTAGGGGTCGCCGAGGGCTTTCGCCGCGGGATCATTACCAGTACATCCGTTGTAGCAGCAGGTCCAGCGTTTGAGTCTGCCGTGGCAATGGCACCCAATCTAAAAGGGCTCGGTATTGGGGTCCACCTAGCAGTTGACGAATACGAACCGATCCTTCCGGCTGCCGATATCCCCACACTTGTTAACCCAGAAGGACAGTTCCATTCCCGCGGACGGCAATTTCTAAACATGGCGTCGAATTCTCGAACGAAAGGCGATCTGTTGCGGGAATGGGGCGCTCAGATTGCAAGAATAGTAGCAGCTGGAATCAAGTTGACCCACATCGACGGTCACGGGCACTGCCATGCGCACCCGGCGGTTACTGGCATCATCATCCAGTTGGCTGAGCGGTACGGAATCGCACATGTTCGGTTGCCTGCCGAACCCCTCTCCATGAGCCGGGGGCGAAGCTTGCTTCCTCGCTTTGGTGAAAAAGTGGCTCTCCAATTCGCTACCCAGCTAACCCGAAGAAAGTGGAAAGGCCGGCTGTACTCCCCGCGCTATTTCTACGGCTTTTCTCACGGCGGCCACATGACCTCGGCGATTCTCCGGCAGGTGACGGACTCTATTCCACCGGGCATCTCTGAGTTGATGGTGCATGTTGGCCTCTCGAACGATGAGGCGGCCGGATTCTGGACGGGCTATGATTGGGTCGGTGACCTTAACGCAGTAACCAGCCATACTAAGGCACAGTTTGAGATCGAATTTGGCGTCAGGCTGGTGACGCACACTCAAGGGAGACCCGATGGAGTCGGGTGAGCAACGCAGTTTTTGGGATCGGCATATCACGGCATGGTCGGCCAGCGCCTACGAACCCGGCAAAAAGCTTCCGCTCATTGAGAGGATTGCGCAGCCCTTTCGTAAACACCTGCAGGAACGGCAGGACATGGCTGTCGCCATGTTACTCAAATGGTCGCCGTTAGCCGTGCTGGAGTTGGGGTGCGGCACCGGAGAATTTGCTTCTGCGGCTCTAAAAGCATCGTCCACCATCAAGCGATACATGGCGATCGATATCTCAGATGTCGCGATCGTCAAGGCTAGAGAACGGGTTCGACAGAGCGCTGGGAACAACGTTAACGCCACGGTTCAGGTCAGTTCGGTGGAGGATTTGGACCCGTCGTCATTCCACTACTTCGACGCGATCGTGGGCTTGGGCCTGCTGCCTTATTTAACCGATGCTGGATTCGAAAAGCTTTCCGCCATTTGCCGTAGCAAGAGTTTTCTGCTCGACGACCATCCTAAGGAGCCCACGCTCTTTAACGGCCTGCATTTCGTTTACCGAAAGGCGAAGAGCTACCCCTTCTACCGAATATTCTCAGAGGCTGAGCTGAAGGAAATTATGGCTCGATTTGGTTTTGCCAAGTTCGAGATCATTCGAAAAGGACCACTCCGCTTTATGCGGAGCGTATAGGGTCGAGAGCCCAGGGACGTATCGTAATCCTAGCCGAGGATACGCGACCGTGTGAATGGAGACTCTCTTCAAGAGGTTTCTGGTGCTCATGATTATCCGCTGTAAATTTCTCGGTTCCGCTATAGCTGCCGGCGTATGCTCTCGGTTGGCCATCGCCAGGGATGAGACGCTGCCCATTGGTGTGACCGACTGGAACCTGAACTTGGGCGCAAGCCCGGAGGCTGTGCCGCTGGCATCCCACCTGTGGATTGCTCAATCAGGGGAGGCCAAGCTAAAGGGGCCGGGAAGCGATTGCCGTGTTCCGAATTTCTGTGTCTCGGCTGGGTGGCAAGTAAACAAGAGCGAAAATAAATGAGGTATTCGCGAATCGCAATCTTCTTCATGGAACGATTCCGCAGGCGGCGGATCCAGTTTTTCCGCTCCGCGTTTCCACCGTCTGCTTGCCGCACGGTATTGGATGTTGGGGGAACGCCACAAATCTGGCGGATGCTCGACACGCCCTACGAGGTTACGGTGCTCAACGAGGACCCGCAAGAATTGGAGACGGGAAACGATAGGTGTGTGATCGGAGACGGACGCAACCTCCAGTTTCCAGATAAATCGTTTGATGTGGCTTTCTCTAATTCTGTGATTGAACACGTTGGGAATTGGAAGGACATGCAACGCTTCGCCTCGGAGCTGCGCCGCGTAGGAAACTCCTTCTACTGTCAAACTCCAAACAAATGGTTTCCCGTCGAGCCGCACCTTGGCACCCTATTTCTCCATTGGTGGCCGCGACTCCTGAATTTCTATTTCGTGACGCGTTACTTTACTTTATGGGGATTGCTGAACCGACCGAGCCGCGTGCAAGTGAAAAAATCCTTAGCAAATATTCGCCTGCTTACCCGTCGAGATCTGGAGCATCTCTTCCCGGGAGCGACGATCGTCACGGAACGCTTTCTTCTTCTTTCAAAGTCCTACGTCATCATGGACCGAACAGGCAAATGTTTGTGACTATCCAGACGTGGTTCGCCTGTTCTGATATGTGTCTACTCGACTAAAACAAAGTGTTCCTAAGAGCAATAGCTGTTTCGTTTGAGACCGCCCGCGTCGCAACCTAACCGAGAATACGCGACCGCGCGAATGGACGCTCTCTTCAATCAGACGTACGTGCTGAGGTATGTGTCAACTGCACCGCCAACATTCTGCGCTAATGCGATGATGTGGCAATTTGTAACGTTGTGGTGTGTCTGGCTCGCATGGGCAAGGGGTATTCAGTCTTAGATGAGATGGGCGCGAATCCCGGAGATACTCCGGGTTCATCAGCCTCAAGGCACAGCTGCATATCGCTCAATATAAAAGCTCAGACTGTAATAACAGTAAAGCAAAGCCAACGTAATCATGCCGAGAACATACTGAGGTACGGGTATGGCAACGATTCCTGGCACCGCAGCAAACGTGATAGCCAGCCAAAATGCCAATTCCGTCCCGAGCGGTTTTGGGCGCGCTCTGGCAGCTGCTAACCCAATATTGATACATAGCACCAACATGGACGCGAGTACACCGCATTTCGCGGCTACTGTGTAAAAGACAAACTTGGGATCCCGATTAATGATTTCTTTCACGCGCGACCTTAGGACCTGTTCGTATTCCTCGCCACCATAGATCGCAGCAGGATCGATGGCTTCGACGTATTCGACGGCCACGGAATCCCGTATGGCAGGTACATAGGGATTCGTCAAATAGCCCAACCCCAAATACGCCGCATGCCAAAACAAGTGATGATTCAACGCGACTCTATAGTCGGCTTCATGCAGGGCAAGAAAACTGTCTCGCTCGTGCAATGGAAACTCGGCATAAAGTAGTGGCAGGCTCGTAAAGAAGAACAAGGTAGCGGCCAGAAGGATCCGAGTGGATCGCCGGAGACAGCTGAAACACACGAGAACCACGAAAAATACCAACACTGGAGAACCAGACTGAGTTCTGATCCATTGGCCAAGGCCAAGGATTATGCCGGACAGAGTGACGATCAAGAAGCGCAGCCGGTCTCTCACGCCTGTCTTGACAGCATAGACAAGCCACGGAATCAACATTAGCACAACTGATCCCTGAACAACGTATACATCGCCCATCTTATAGGCAAGGTATGCACCGCCCACAGTCGGGACAACGGCGAGCGTTCGTTGCCAGGCCCCAGAAGCAGTCAGCCACAAGCCCACCAGCCCAGTAGCTGCGCAGGCAACGATGATCCCTACAAGAAAGACATCCAGGGATCGATCTGCATCCCAGCCTATCTGCCGCGCAAGCAGCGGCACAATATAGAAAAGTCCGGTGTCATCTCCGCATGGAACAGCCTCCCATCGGCCATTATGCTTCCCGACTAGGGGTATACCTGTTTCATCCCACCCCAACAGCGCCTCGCTCACTTCCTGGTAACGATCTCCTAGCATTGCGATCTTCGTCTTGATAGTCACTGGTGAAGGAGCCTCACGGTAGGCTACTGGCATACACAGCTTAGGCAATGAATTAGAAGCGCCTTTCTGCTGGACCATCGGTTGAGCAGGGCATGGGCCGCCTCTAACAAGAATGGCGAATGCCATGAACAGAAGGAGGTGAAGCGTCCTAACGATAATCGGAGTCATTAGAAGCCGGCTCTCCCGGAGGCATCCGCAACTGGATTTGCAGGATTACACCGAGAACAAACATATAAAACAGATTTAGATCCGAGTAATAAACGATCCCTGCGTCAAGTCCAAATATTGTGTAGACCAGCATGCAGTAGAGAAACACTCGCCATCCCAGCCTGTTCGCCTTGCGCATTCTCCACATCGCTCGGACAAGAAGTAGTTGGGCTCCGACGTAAAGTAAGAAGCCGACGATCCCCTCTTCTGCCAGAACCGTAAAGAGGGAATTGTGCGGAATGTTCATGGCCCCGAAGCCTCTCCATTCGACGGTATACTTCGGATCTCCAAGGACCGTGTCGTGATAGAGGTTGAGGCCAACACCCAAGAGAGGATGGTCTCGGATGACTTCTAAGGTTTGCTGGTTCTGGGCGATCCGCTGATAAAGATTATCACCGCGGATTACGCGGTCTGCATAGACGTCCGGGTAAAAGAGTTTAGCGACGACCGCGAAAAACAACAGCCCGGTGACAATGACGTTCCACACGCGATGGGGGATTAACGATTCCTTAGCGAAATAATCTATACAGACACATGACAGAAGTGCGATGACCAGCCCCCTATTCATCGGCATGAGCGCCGACGCCAACGCCGCCGAGGCACCCATCCAATGCAACAAACCTCGTCTATTGGTAAGAGTACTGCCGATAAGACGTCTGCAATATGTGATAAGAAAAAATCCCAATATTCCAACGAGACACAAGACGCTGGAATTCTCGAAAGGGCCGTCAACGCGAATGATTCTGAGATCGTTCGTTTGAACCCACTCCTCTACGGCCCCGGGCCATGGAAAAAGATTTATGCCTCTAAAGAGTTCGATGCCGGTTACGATCATGATGCTTAACATCAGGATGCATAGGCAAGTGTGGAGTCGTTTCAGATTGCCGGTTAGGGGGAAAAGCCTGATCGCATACAGGCCGAGAAGAGCCGGCATCAACATGCCGTCCAGGATGAGGCGATAAGAGCCCAGAATATCGAAGACAGGATGACCCAAGAGCGAGATCAGACAGACAAAGAGATAGGCGGCCCAAAGATAGGCTGCCAATCGAATGTCAACCTGAAGCGGAAGAAGATCCTGGTGACGGTGGGCGCTAATCAGTGTCAGTACGACAAGCAACAGGAAGACACGATCGACAGTGAAGACCGAGCGCTCTCTGGGAAACGAAAACAGGTAGTAACAAAACGGAAACACAACAAGCCACGTCATTACGAGGCGATCAAAGCGCTTGCGCAAGCAATAGATAAAGATCCAGATCAAGCCGGTCCATACCATAACAATTAAGACGGCGGCCTTGATGGACAAAAAAGGAAACCGAGTATATCAGCGCAATCAGAGAAGCGACTGCAATGGCAAGAGCGATTAGGATCCTGGTGTGGTTGACTCTCTCAATTGTCAGTTCTGGCGCGTTGTTGAACATTTCTTACCTGTAAAAGGTGAGGTAAGCGGGTCAGGCTTATGGAGCATAGCTATGAGTGACCAACGGTCGAGCGGTCCCGTGTCAACAAAAACGTCTGCCTGCACAGCTTGATGGAAGAATAAAGGAACGTCAGGCAGAGGAATGTAAGCAGATATGGGAGCTTGGGGGCTACTAGGATTGCATTCATTGCGCTAAGACCGACAGCCGAAACGAAGGCGGTATCGAGCCAAAGAACTTCTCGCTCGACAAAAATGAGCCGCCTCGACGGAAATAACAAGATCAACGCTGCGAGGATCACAATTCCGGTCTTGGCCGCTAAGTTCTCGATCACCAACATGGGGCTGCGCCTCGCTATGTTCAAGACTTCACGCCTCAGGATGGTCTCATATTCCGGCGAAGTATACGGGGCTGCGGGATCTATCGAGCGAACCTTTGCAAGGGCGACCGCGTCGCTAAATTCGGGCACCTCAGAATTAGGCACAAATCCCAGGCCAGTATAGATCGAGTGCCAAACCGGATGACTATTCACAGCAGTTGCTGTTTGCCCAACGCTGGCAAGAAACGTGTCGCGCCGAGCGATCAGATTTCGCTCAAATAGCATGGATGGGGCACACGCAACAATAATAAGCAGCAAAGGCAGAAAGATTCTCTGCACACGACGACGCCCAGTGAAAAGTGTAATGAGAAATGCCATGCAGATAAGGGTTGTACCGATCCGTACCAAAGAGCACCAGGAGCAGCAAAACGCAAATAGAGTCGCGCTCACGTTGAGCGCGAGGGAATTCCGGTCAAGGCCGAAATGCACGATCCAAGGAATGGCTGCTATGAGCGGAGAGGTCTGAAATATATAAACATCAGCAACCTTTGCCTCTGCAAGCCCAAGGCATAGAAATACCGCAGCACCCGTCCAACGTGCTCGCTTGTCAGGAAATAATCGCGAAAATCCGGCATAACCGATTAAAAGTCCTAAGGAGATGACTACAAATGAAGTGAGGTCAAATGTGTCTGCGAGGGACATTCTCGTGAACGACGAAACGTTTGGAATTAGCTCCGCAATCCCTGGGTCGTCGGTCTTTCCAGCCTGGAAGTAATTGTGTCCATTGAACGCTATGGCCACTGTGCCGCTACAGCGGTACCCGCGGGCCGCCTGCACGATTTCGACGTAACGGCTCGCCATCAGGTTAAAACGAGTTGGTACCTTCTGTCGCATGAGGGAGGCGTCGCTTTCGTATACCTGGTTTGAATAGCGACAGGCACTCACATCGGGTGACATTGGTCTACCTTCGGTCGAGCACCAAGCGGTAGTGGCAACGATAGCCATCAATATGGGGAGAACGATCTTGGCTATGGTATAGCTGGCTCGCCAAGTAACACGCGCAGAAGCGGCGATGATTCGGAGCCCGTCCTCCCTCATAGCGTTTGCCACTGATGAGTCATTGTCTCTACCATATGCTTTCTCTACGGCCGGAGTTTCGGGGCGTTTACGCAGGCCAGCCCGAAGAGCGCTATTGAACTGCTTACTCTATTGGCTTCAACCTGCGCCACTGAATGCGTCTCTCCGGCATTCACATGTACAGTTTTTTGCGTCCTGATCGCTTCCTCGAGGG
>CAVQWB010000061.1:0-32288 GCA_963717225.1 uncultured Acidobacteriaceae bacterium
TCGGTAAGCTATTCAGCCATACCGTAGATGGCCAGGTTTATGCGCAACCGCTCTATGTTGCCAATCTGACGGTGAACAACGCTACCCACAACGTTATTTTCATTGCTGACGAGCATGATTCTGTATACGCGTTTGACGCCGACAGCAACGGCGGCGCGGATAGCGGGCCCTTGTGGCAGGCCAGCATGCTCAGCACGGCTCATGGAGCCGCATCTGGAGCAACGACTGTTCCATCTTCAGATCTCCAAACGGGTACGGGGGATATTAGTCCCGAGATTGGCATCAGCTCCACCCCGGTCATCGACATCAACACGCAAACACTCTTTCTTGTTGCCAAGACCAAAGAGAATGGCAACTATGTGCAACGGCTGCATGCCCTCAGCATTGTGGATGGCAGCGAGCGCTCCGGCAGTCCGGTAGCGATCTCGGCATCGGTGACCGGCAACGGCAACGGGAGTTCCGGAGGGAAGCTGACGTTCAGCACCTTGTGGCAGCTGAACCGTCCGGCACTCGGACTCTTCAATGGAAGTATCTATATTGCCTTTGGTTCTCATGGCGATAACGGGCCCTGGCACGGATGGGTGCTGGTTTACAACGAGACGACACTTAAGCAAACCGCGGCCGTTAGCCAATCTCCCAATGGGAATGGGAACGGCATCTGGATGTCGGGCGCGGGACTACCCATCGACACGGTCAGCGCAAACGGCAGGGCGTTCCTGGCCACAGGCAATGGTGACCTGACCACCTATCCTCCCCTCAGCAACAGCGTGGATTACGGCGAGAGCGTTCTGCGTTACGATCTGTCGAATGGCGGATTTGCGATCAGTGACGCATTTACTGACTACAATCAGTCCGCATTGACCGGCGCAGATCTGGATCAGGGCTCAGGGGGTGTAGTGATTCTTCCGGATCAACCGGGAGCTCATACTCACCTGCTTATCCAAATTGGAAAAGAGGGCCGAATTCTTGTCCTAAACCGTGACAGTCTCGGCGGCTACGTTGGCCCCAATGCCGGCTCGAATACGAATGCGGTTCAGGATATTACCGGCGCGTTGGGATCGGACTCAGGACTGTGGAGCACCCCGGCGTACTGGAATGGAAATATCTATATGTGGGCCGAAGCTGACGCCCTGAAGATGATTCCTATCACCAATGGGGTTCTGGCCAAAAAGGCCACGGCTCAATCCTCGGTTACCTCGCTGTTTCCGGGAGCCACCCCGGTGGTTTCGTCCAATGGCACAACGAACGGCATTGTGTGGGCGTTAGTGACGTCCGGTTACAAAACGAACGGCGATTCTATTCTTTATGCGTTTAACGCTACAAACGTCGCGCAAGAGCTTTATTCCAGCAGTCAAAATTCCAGCCGTGACAATGCCGGACTGGCGGTAAAATTTACGGTTCCGGTCATCACCAACGGGAAGGTTTATGTAGGCGCGAATGGCCAGGTCGACGTTTACGGCCTTTTGAACTCAGAGCAACAAGCGCCCGCACCGGTCATTTCCCCATCCGGGGGGACTTACAGCGGTGCGCAACAAGTTACGATTACGGATACGGTAAGCGGCGCCACCATCTATTACACGACCGACGGGTCGACTCCGACCGCGTCTTCCACGAACTATACTGGCGCCTTCCAACTGTCAACGGATGCAACGGTGCAGGCGATTGCCAGCGCGAGCGGATATCTTCAGAGCGCGGTAGCAAGCGCCACTTATAACTTCAACACGCAGACGCCGATGCCGCAATTTTCCCCTGCGGGGGGCACGTACACGACCACTCAGGCGGTCACCATTTCTGACAGCACGTCTGGGGCGGTCATCTATTACACAACCAATGGGTCGACTCCGACCACCAGTTCGACAAAATATACGGGGCCGATCACGGTCAGCGCCAACACGGTCATCAATGCAATGGCTACGTCTAGCGGGCTGACCAACAGTAACGTGGCGAGCGCGTCTTACACCATACAGCCGAACGGGACAGAAATTAACTACGGCAGTGGCTTTTCGAGTGTCGCCGGGCTGACCCTAAACGGGAGCGCGACCAACGTAGACGACAGCCGTCTGCAATTGACCACGGGCCTGACACTCCAGGCAGGCAGCGCGTTCTATAACACGCCAACCAACATCCAGGCCTTTACCACCGACTTTGCCTTTCAGTTATCGAATGCCCAGGCCGACGGATTTACCTTCACCATCCAAAACGTTGGCCCCACCGCGCTTGGCGGAGATGGCGGGAGCCTGGGATACGGCCCAAACCCGAATACGGGAACAACGGGCGGTATCGGAAAAAGCGTCGCCGTAAAGTTTGACTTTTACAACAACAATGGGGAGGGTACGGACTCGACTGGACTCTACGTGAATGGTGTGGCGCCCACCGTCCCCGCGGTGGACATGACTTCCTCCGGAGTTCTTCTGAACAGTGGGGACACCATCACGGCGCACATGACGTATGACGGGGTCAACCTGATCATGACCCTTACGGATATCGTCGTGAACAAGACCTTTTCGCATACTTTCCCGATCAATATTCCCTCCACCATCGGGAGCAACCTGGCATACATCGGCTTTACCGGTGGCTCTGGCGGCGAAAGCTCGAGCCAGAAGATTCTGTCGTGGACGTTGACCTCTCAATCGGGATCGGTCACGCAGACGCCTGTCTTTTCTCCCGCCGGAGGTTCCTTCACTACGGCGCAACAGGTATCGCTGAGCGATGGCACCGCCGGAGCCGTGATCTACTACACGATCGATGGCTCGGTTCCCACCACCTCATCGAGTGTCTACAGCTCTCCGATTAGCGTGGATAGCGGCGCGGTTACGATCAAAGCGATTGCCCAAGCGTCTGGTTTCAACGCCAGCAGCGTGGGCAGCGCAACCTACACCATTCAATTAGCGGCGGCAGTAACACCCACCTTTTCCCCTGGGACGGGTACGTATACCTCAGCGCAGTCAGTCACCATCTCCGACGCTACGCCTGGGGCGACGATCTACTACACCACAAACGGCGCCACGCCAACCACCTCGTCCGCGGTCTATAGCTCCGCAATTGCCGTCAGCGCCAACACCACGCTGGAGGCTCTTGCCACTGCTCCTGGATTTGCTCAAAGTGCGGTGGCCAGCGCGGCCTACGTGATTCAATCTGGAGGATCGGGCAACATCAGTTTTGCCGGCGGCTTTCCCAATGCCACTGGCCTGCAGTTGAATAGCGTGGCTAAAGTAAGCAGCAATTTCCTTGAGCTTACGGATGGGGGCACGTTGGAGGCGACGAGTGCCTTCTGGACAACACCGGTCAATATCCAGGCCTTTACCACAAACTTTACCTTCCAGCTCTCCAGTGCGGCCGCCGATGGATTCACCTTCACCGTTCAGGGTGTTGGCCCCACAGCGCTTGGAGGGGATGGGGGCAGCCTTGGCTACGGGCCCAACCCCAATACGGGGACGACGGGTGGGATTGCCAAGAGTGTCGCCATCAAATTCGATATTTATAGCAATAGTGGGGAGGGCACGGATTCCACGGGGTTGTTTACCAATGGAGTGGCTCCAACAACGCCATCGGTCGACCTTACCTCTTCGGGGATCGTCTTATCGAGTGGCGATACCATCTCCGCGCAGCTTGTCTATAACGGCACGACGTTGACACTTAACCTTACCGATACGGTTACGAACAAGACCTTCAGCCATGCATTCACGGTCAATATTCCTTCGACGGTTGGCGGCAACACGGCTTATGTGGGCTTCACCGGCGGTACGGGTGGATCGACCGCGATCCAGAACATCAAAACCTGGACGTTCACTTCAGGGACAACTCAAGTGGCTGCCGATCCAATATTCAGTCCTTTGCCGGGCACCTACACTTCCGCACAAAATGTTTCCCTGAGCAGTGCAACGACTGGCGCAACCATCTACTACACTGTCGACGGCTCAACACCCACGCATTCCTCCGCCGTGTACAGCGGACCGATTGTCGTGAACGGGACGTCACTCACCATTCGCGCTTTTGCCTCGGCGACCGGTTACCAGGATAGCCCGGTTGTCGTGGGCACTTATCAGATTCAGGCTGCAGCCTCACCCGCGGCCACTCCGACCTTTACTCCTGCCAGCGGAACAAGCTTCTCTTCGACGCTGAGTGTATCGATTGCCGATACGACTGCTGGGGCGGCGATCTATTACACCACCAACGGAAGTGCGCCGACGACCAGCTCACAGCTTTACTCGGGCCCGTTCACGATCAGTGCTACGACCACAGTCAATGCGATCGCGACGGCCAGCGGCTTTACACAAAGCGCCCAGGGCTCGGCTAGCTATACCTACTCGCCAGTTGTCAGTGGCGCACCGGTATCCGATGAATTCAATGCCGCCAGCTTGAACACGGCGGTGTGGCAGGTAAGCACACCTGTGGGCGGTTCGGTGGCGGTGAGCAATGGAGAGCTGGTCCTAACCGTACCGGCGGGCAGCAATCATGATGCGGCCGTCCCTGCCCTGGACGCAGTCCAGGTGATCCAGCCAATCAGCAATACGAACTTCGACGTGGCAGTAAAAATCGATTCCACCCTGGTGGCGGCGACCAAGTACTACGGACAAGGCTTGATGGTGGAAGGTGATGCCAAGGACTACATTCGTTTTGAGCTGGGCGCTGGAGGCACGGTGAGTCTGACTGGGGGAACGGTCATAGCCGGAGCGCAAAGCACAAAGTTTCAGATTTCGCCGTTCACCGCCTATGTGGTGCCAACTTATCTGCGCCTGACGCGCGTAGGTACCACCTACACTGCTTATTGGTCAGCCAATGGCACAACCTGGAACCAGGCGGGAACCTTCACCGATAGCCTGGTAGTGACGGGACTAGCGCCTTATGCCTGGAACTACAGCACCACGCCAAGCCAGGCGCCGGCACTGACCGCGACCTTCGACTGGTTCCATAACCTGGCCTCCGGTGGGACGCCAGTGGCAACGACCCCAACCTTTACACCCGCGAGCGGAACTAGTTTCTCCACAACGTTGAGTGTGTCCATTGCCGATAGCACTGCGGGCTCGGTCATCTACTACACTACCGACGGCAGTACGCCGACGACCGGGTCCCAGCTTTATTCGGCTCCGTTCACCATCAGTGCATCTACTACGGTGAAGGCAATCGCCACAGCCAGCGGTTATACGCAAAGCGCGCAGGGCTCGGCCAACTACACCTACTCGCCAGTCGTCAGTGGAGCTCCGGTATCCGATGAGTTCAATGCGGCCAGCTTGAACAGCGCCCTATGGCAGGTAAGCGTGCCTGTGGGCGGTTCAGCAGCGGTGAGCAACGGAGAGCTGGTCCTAACCGTACCGGCGGGCAGCAATCATGACGCGGCCGTCCCTGCGCTGGACGCAGTCCAGGTGATCCAGCCGATCAGCAATACTAACTTCGATGTGGCGGTAAAAATCGATTCCACCCTGGTGGCGGCGACCAAGTACTACGGACAAGGCCTGATGGTGGAAGGTGATGCCAAGGACTACATCCGTTTTGAGCTGGGCGCTGGAGGCACGGTGAGTCTGACTGGGGGAACGGTCATAGCCGGAGCGCAAAGCACAAAGTTTCAGATTTCGCCGTTCACCGCCTATGTGGTGCCAACTTATCTGCGCCTGACGCGCGTAGGTACCACCTACACTGCTTATTGGTCAGCCAATGGCACAACCTGGAACCAGGCGGGAACCTTCACCGATAGCCTGGTAGTGACGGGACTAGCGCCTTATGCCTGGAACTACAGCACCACGCCAAGCCAGGCGCCGGCACTGACCGCGACCTTCGACTGGTTCCATAATCTTACGACTGGGCCGTAATCTGTTCATCGAAGTGCGGCCTTATTAATCCGGAGGTTGATAACAACGGCGGTGTAACAGGTTGCTAAAACATTCGGCTCGGGCAGAAAAGCATACCCCAGGGGCTAAAGCCCACGATGCTTACATTGCGTTTGCGCCGGGGATAAATCCCCGGCCTACCCTAAAACCGAGTTTTTCCGCAACCAGTAAAGCCCAAAATGGTTTCGAGCAGTTTTGGCCCGACTAAAGTCGTGCTTTGATACAAAACCGAGTTTTTCAGCAACATGCTAAAGGTTAGTTGTGTGTATTTGTTCTGAGTTTGAGGTACTCCCCCTATCCCCCATCTCCTGAACGATCCCTCAATCCCCTGGACTGCGAATCTCTGATCGAATGCTGGAGTGGCAGTCCCGATATTGTTTGTCAGTGGAGCGGGCATAGCTGCGCAGTGATGTGGCCGGACCAATGACCTGATTGCTCACCTGGTGGGAGGGGTCCTGTGCTTCGGCTAAGTCGATCTGCTAGTTTCTCGGCGCGCAACTATCTGGGGTCAAAGACTCCGATACGGCAAACTAAACATCCGGCCTTCTCCAGGCTCGCGCTATTGTGTCTTTTGTTCCTGCTGGCGGCGGGATCTGTGTTTGGGCAGGGTCCCAACGTACTCACGTGGCGCTACGACAACACCCGGCAGGGCCAGAACACCCAGGAGAGCATTCTTACTCCGTCGAACGTAAACACTAATACCTTCGGCAAGCTCTTCAGCCATACGGTGGACGACCGGGTGTTTGCGCAACCCCTGTATGTTGGCAATCTGACGCTGCCCGGCCAGGGGACGCATAACGTCTTCTTCGTTGTTACCGAAAACGATTCGGTTTACGCGTTTGACGCAGACAGCAACGGCGGCGCGGATAGTGGTCCTCTATGGCAGGCCAGCATGCTCAGTACGACGCATGGAGCCGCACCCGGGGCGACCTCAGTCCCCACGTCAGACGTCCAATCGGGCGTGACCACCGTTTACCAGGTGGGCATCACCTCTACCCCGGTCATCGACCTCGCGACCAACACCATTTTTCTTCTCGCCAAGAGCAAAGAGAACGGCAACTACGTGCAACGGCTGCACGCCCTGAGTATTCTGGACGGCAGCGAGCAGTCTAATAGCCCGGTGGCACTCGCAGCATCGGTGCCCGGGACAGGGAATGGAAGCTCCGGAGGCACACTCGCCTTCAGCACCAAATGGCAACATAATCGACCGGCGCTGGGACTTTTCAACGGAAGTATCTACATAGCTTTCGGCTCTCACGAAGACAATGGCCCGTGGCATGGCTGGGTACTGGTCTACAACGAAACGACACTCAAGCAAACGGCTGCGATCTGCACCTCGCCCAACGGCAATGGGGACGCGATCTGGATGTCGGGGGCAGGAATACCATTTGACACGGTAACGCCAAATGGAAGGGCTTTCATTGTAACCAGCAATGGTGACATGACATCGTATCCGCCGCTCACCAGCAACGTGGATTATGGCGAGAGTATCCTGCGCTACGATCTGTCAAATGGCGGGTTCGCGATCAGTGACGCCTTCACAACATTCAACCAAGCGGCATTGTCGGGCGCCGATCTCGACCAGGGAGCCGCCGGAATTCTGCTGCTTCCCGATCAACCGGGCCCAAATCCACATCTATTGGTCCAGGTCGGTAAGGAAGGCCGCATTCTGGTCCTTAACCGGGATAAACTCGGCGGCTACGCGGGGCCCAATGCTGGCTCCAACACCAATGTGGTCCAGGACATCACGGGGGCATTGAAGTCGGATTCAGGATTGTGGAGCACTCCGGCCTACTGGAATGGCAACGTGTACCTGTGGGCGGAAAATGATTCTCTGAAGATGTTTCCGCTCACCAATGGCGTTTTGGCTAAGAACGCCTCGGCTCAATCTTCTGCTACGTCGGCCTTCCCGGGCGCTAGCCCGGTGGTCTCTTCCAACGGTACACAGAACGGGATTGTGTGGGCGGTACTGTCGGACCAGTACAACTCCAACGGACCGTCTGTCTTATACGCATTTAACGCTGCCAACGTCGCGCAACAACTTTATGCCAGCAACCAGAATTCCAGCCGGGACAATGCTGGGCCGGCGAACAAGTTCGCGGTTCCGGTGGTCACCAACGGCAAGGTGTATGTGGCAGCGGTTGGCCAGGTCGACGTATACGGACTCCTGAACGCGCAGCAGCAGGCGCCGGCGCCGGTTATTTCTCCTTCAGGGGGTACGTACAACGGGCCGCAACAGATAACCATCACGGATACGGTTAGCGGTGCCTCGATCTACTACACGACCGACGGGTCGACCCCTACCACCGGGTCAACGAAGTACAACGGAGCCTTCCAACTCTCGACGGATGCAACGGTGCAGGCGATTGCCAGCGCTAGTGGATATCTGCAAAGCGCGGTGACGAGCGCAAGCTATAACTTCAATACGCAAACTTCCCAGCCACAGTTTTCTCCCGCAGCGGGCAGCTACACTACGACGCAGACGGTGACCATTTCCGACAGTACCCCAGGGGCGGCCATCTATTACACAACCAACGGATCGACGCCCACGACCGGTTCCACGAAATATACTGCGCCCATCACAGTTGCCGGCAATGCGGTCATTAACGCAATCGCTGTTTTGAGCGGATTGACGAACAGTAATGTGGCTTCCGCCTCGTACACCATACAGCCCAACGGCACAGAAATTAATTTCGGCAACGGCTTCGGCGGCGCAGTGGGGCTCACCTTCAACGGAAGCGCAACCAATGTCGACGACACCCGTCTGCAGTTGACCACGGGCCTGGCAAACCAGGCAGGGAGCGCCTTCTATAACACGCCCACCAATATCCAGGCGTTTACCGCCGACTTCTCGTTTCAACTCTCGAATGCAGTCGCCGACGGATTTACCTTTACCATGCAGAACGTTGCCCCCACGGCCATAGGAGGGAACGGTGGAAGCCTGGGATATGGACCTAATCCGAACACTGGAACAACGGGCGGTATCGCCAAGAGTGTCGCCATCAAGTTCGATTTCTTTAACAATAACGGCGAAGGCACAGACTCAACTGGACTCTATGTGAATGGTGTGGCGCCTACCGTTCCCGCGGTGGATATGACCTCTTCCGGAGTTCTCATAAACAGCGGAGACGCCATTAATGCGCACATGACGTATGACGGGGTCAACCTGATCATGACCCTGACGGATATCGTCGTGAACAAGACGTTTACGCATACGTTCCCGATTAATATTCCTTCCACGATCGGCGGCAACCTGGCGTATATCGGCTTTACCGGCGCCTCCAGCGCTGGCAGCTCGAGCCAGAAGATCCTGTCCTGGACGTTGACCTCTCAACCAGGTTCAGTCACGCAGACCCCGACCTTCTCGCCGGGCGGCGGATCGTTTGCCACGGCGCAACAGGTGACTCTGAGCGACGGCACCGCGGGGGCCGTGATTTACTACACGATCGATGGCTCAATTCCGAACACTTCGTCGAGTGTTTACAGCTCTCCGATTAGCGTGGATAGCGGATCAGTCACCATCAAGGCGCTTGCTCAAGCATCGGGGCTCGCGGCCAGCAGTGTCGCCAGCGCGACGTACTCTATCCAATTGGCGCCGACCGCGACGCCCACCTTTTCTCCGGGCACGGGAACCTACACCTCAGCCCAGCCGGTTACCATCGCCGATGCCACTCCTGGAGCCGTGATCTACTACACAACCAACGGTTCCGCACCCACTACCTCGTCCGCGGTGTATAGTGGAGCGATTTCCGTCAGCGCGAACACCACGCTGGAGGCGCTGGCCGTGGCTCCTGGATTTGCTCAGAGTGCGGTGACGAGCGCGGTGTACGTGATTCAGAGCGGCGGGTCAGGCGGCATCAATTTCGCAGGCGGGTTTACCAGCACCACAGGTCTGCAGCTGAACAGCGTCGCCAAGGTGACCTCGAGTCATTTCCTCGAGCTCACCGATGGCGGCACCAAAGAGGCGAGTAGCGCCTTCTGGACCACGCCGGTCAACATCCAAGCCTTCACTACGAACTTTACCTTCCAACTGACGAGCGCCGTGGCAGACGGATTCACCTTCACCCTCCAAAATGGCAGCCCAACCGCGGTTGGAGGCGGTGGAGGAGGCCTCGGTTACCAGACAATCACGAACAGTGTTGCGATTAAATTCGACATCTACAGCAACAGTGGCGAGGGTGCCGATTCCACCGGGCTGTACACAAACGGCGCGCCTCCGATCACTCCTGCGATCGACATAACGAGTTCAGGGGTCGTGCTGTCGAACGGCAATACCATAGCCGGACAGC
Organism: uncultured Acidobacteriaceae bacterium; assembly: GCA_963717225.1. Lineage (GTDB taxonomy): Bacteria > Acidobacteriota > Terriglobia > Terriglobales > Acidobacteriaceae > PALSA-350. The sequence goes on from CAVQWB010000061.1 coordinate 10,115, forward strand.
TTGTCTATGACGGCACTACCTTGACCCTGAACCTGACCGACACGGTTACCAATAAAACATACAGCCACGCATTCACGGTTAACATCCCCGCCACTATCGGCGCGACGACCGCCCTGGTTGGTTTTACTGGTTCGACGGGAGGCTATGCCTCGATCCAGAACATCAAGACCTGGACGTTTACGCCGGGTACAACACAGGTCGCTGCGGAGCCAAGCTTCACTCCCCTGCCCGGAACTTACACTTCGACTCAGAACGTCTCTCTGAGCAGTGCGACAACTGGCGCAACCATTTATTACACCGTAGATGGATCGACGCCCACGCACTCATCCACTGTATTCAGCGCACCCATCGTGGTCAGCGGCCCGTCGCTCACTATTCGCGCCTTTGCCTCGGCTACGGGCGATCAGGATAGCCCGATTGTCGTGGGCGCCTATCAGATCCAGGGAGCCTCCTCGCCTGCTGCGACACCGACGTTTACTCCTGCCAGCGGAACAAGCTTCGGGTCGACGTTAAGTGTGTCGATTGCGGATACAACTCCTGGAGCGGCGATCTACTACACCACCAATGGAAGTGCGCCCACTACGGGGTCCCAACTCTACGCGGGTCCGTTCAGCATCAACTCAAGCACCACGGTCAACGCCATTGCTACGGCCAGCGGTTTTACGCAAAGCGCCCAAGGGTCGGCGAGCTACACCTATTCCCCAGTTACCAGCGGCGCACCAGTATCGGATGAATTCAACGCAGGCAGCTTGAATACAGGGGTGTGGCAGGTGAGCACACCCGTAGGCGGTTCGGCGGCGGTAAGCAATGGGGAGCTGGTCCTGACGGTGCCGGGCGGAAGCAATCATGATGCGGAGGTTCCTGCACTGGATGCAGTCCAGGTGATCCAGCCGATTGCCAACACAAACTTCGACGTCGCGGTAAAAATTGATTCCACGCTGGTAGCTGCGACTAAGTATTACGGACAAGGCTTGATGGTGGAGGGCGATGCCAAAGACTACATCCGCTTCGAGGTTGAGGCGGGCGGTACGCTCAATTTAAGTGTGGGCACTATCACGGCCGGCGTCGACACATCGAAGGTGAAGATCTCGCCGTTTTCTGGGTACGCGGTGCCAACGTATCTGCGCCTTACGCGCGTGGGCAACAATTACACAGCGTATTGGTCGGCCAATGGCACGACGTGGAACCAGGCGGGAACATTCACCGACAGCCTGGCCGTCACTGGACTGGCACCGTATGCCTGGAATTACAGCGTGACTCCGAGCCAGGCGCCGGCACTTACGGCAACCTTCGACTGGTTCCATAACCTGGCCACGAGCGGAACGCCGGTCGCGGCGACGCCGGCGTTTGCTCCGGCAAGTGGAACGAGTTTCTCTTCAACGTTAAGTGTGTCGATCGCTGATACGACTCCGTCGGCATCGATTTATTACACTACCAACGGAAGCACGCCTACGACGAGTTCCCAGGTTTACTCGGGGCCGTTTACCATTAGCGCATCGACTACCGTCAATGCGATTGCGATCGCCAGCGGGTTTACACAAAGCGCCCAAGGCTCGGCGAGTTATACCTACTCACCCGTTATAAGCGGCGCACCGGTGTCTGATGAATTTAATGCAGGCAGCTTGAACACGGCTATGTGGCAGGTGAGCGCACCGGTAGGCGGTTCGGCTGCGGTGAGCAATGGGGAGCTGGTCCTCACGGTACCGGGTGGAAGCAATCATGATGCGGAGGTTCCGGCCCTCGATGCGGTCCAGGTGATCCAGCCGATCAGCAATACGAACTTCGACGTGGCGGTCAAGATCGATTCCAGCCTGGTGGCGGCGACGCAATATTACGGACAGGGACTGATGGTGGAAGGCGACGCCAAGGACTACATTCGTTTTGAGGTCGAGGCCGGCGGTACAGTGAACCTTGGCGTGAGCACCATCATCGGGGGAGTTTCCGCGTCCAAGTTTCAGATGAAGCCGTTTTCTGGGTACGCTGTGCCAACGTATCTGCGCATGACTCGCGTGGGCACCACGTTCACAGCCTATTGGTCGAAGGATGGCGTGACCTGGAATGAGGTGGGGGCGTTCACCGACAGCCTGGTTGTGACGGGACTAGCGCCGTATGCGTGGAATTACAGCCTTACGCCAAGCCAGGCACCGGCTCTCACGGCAAGCTTTGACTGGTTCCATAACCTTACGAGTGGGCCATAGAAGGTGGATTTTGGGGGAGGCGCCGCGTCGGTTATTTCCCATGTTAAGTGGCACGGGAGGGTAGGTACGGGCTTCAGAGGCTGCGGAAGAATGTTTTGTACGAAGGGCACGGCTTCAGAGGCTGCAGAAAAACCAGGTTTTAGGGTAGGCCGGGGATTTATCCCCGGCGCAAACGCCATGTAATCATCGTGGGCTAAACAGGTTGCGGAAAAACTCTAATTCTTTGGAGAGGATGGCCTTCAGGCCGTCCGTAAAATATTGAAAACAGGGTCGGCTTTAGCCGCTGAGGGAACGGCCTCGATTTCTGCAATGTTTGTCTCGTCATCCGCTTGCGGCGGACCAGCGTTTCTACCTGCCCTTGCCGGGGCCACCCCGGGCAGCTACCACTTTGCTTGCCGCCGGCTTGCTCGTATCGACCTTCGACTTGGTGGAATTGCTCTTGGTTGCGGGTGCTGGCTTCTTGCTGACGAGAGACTTCTTTTCCATAGCCATTGTTGTTTCTCCAGGGTTGATTTAATTGCTTAAACGCGCTGCCTAGTGCAAGCGGATGGCCAAATTTCGCGTCACCCCCGCCAATCGTCAAAAGGCAGAAAACAACGGGATGGAAAGCAGTTTTCTCCCTCTTCTGGTCCTGAGGCACTTCCCGTGAGCTCGCCGCGGGGTTAAAATTTAACCTCGCTAGGTTAAATTTTAATCCTCAGATGAAGGCGAGACGTTCCACATTGATAGGGGGCCTGAAGAGTATGCGTGAGAACCGAAGAAGGTGTAGACTTCACTCCCAGCCGCTCTCGGAAAGAGCAACCCTCAGGGGTTAAAGAGGGTGTGTGAGAACTCCCGTTCGCCATCTATACGTGGTGAGAGTGACGGTTAAGGTTTGGGCGATTCCAGATCAGCTGCCTTCTTCCGCTCGACCTCCGCTTCAGCCGTACGACCTGACCGCTCCAGCGCCGTTGCCAACTGGCGATGTGCATCCGGGAAGTTAGGGTCGTTGGCCAGGGCATCCTGGTAGCGTGAGATGGCGTCCGCGATCTGCCCTTTTTCCAGCAGCATATTGCCCGAATTGGTAGCGAACGTTGCTCGCTGGTGATTGACAGCCACACGGGTGAGATCGGCGGCAGTCTTCCGTTCGGCGGCAGCCTCCGGCTGCTTTCCCTGTTGAGCCAGCACACTGGCGAGCGTGATGTGCGGCCCGGGTATTCTGGGCGAGAGACGAATCGCCTCCTGTAGGGCCGAGACCGCCTCCGGCAGCTTATTCTGCTGCCGGTAGACCGAGCCGAGCACAGCCCATCCGTCACTATTTTCGGGGCGTAGTTTCAGGGTCGCGTTCAGCTGCCGAGCGGCTTCATCGAAATGGCCTTGCTGCATATAAAGGATGCCCAGGGTAAACGGCGGGTCAGGTGCACTGGGATCGAGTTTCGCTGCGGTCTCCAGCTCCGGGATAGCCGCGCCCAGGTCATCCTTCAGTTTTAGGGCGAGGCCCACGTTGTAATGCAACTGAGGGTCCGAAGGGTTCAACTTCAATCCGGCGCGAAACTCTCTCAGGGCATCGTCCACATTGCTTTCCTGCAGGTAAGCGACGCCAAGGTCTTCGTGGACGGTGACCACATCGGGTGTGAGGGAGAGCGCCCGCTCGAAGAGCGGGATGGCCCCTTTGGCATCGCCCAACTGAACCATGTCGAGCGCGAGATTAGTCAGCAAGGGAGCATTTCCCGTATCAGTCTTAGCTGCTTGCTGAAAGAGCGGAAGAGCTTCTTTGAATTGTCCATTCGCCTGGAAGGCCAAGGCCAGCTGATAGTTCGCCTCTGGACTGGAAGGATCGAGAGCCAGTGCAGTTTTGAGGACAGGCAGCGCATCTTCCGCGCTCCCGGCCTGGAGGACGGCCTTGCCCAGGCTGAGTTGCGCCATGGCGTTTTGCGGAGCCAGTCGCGCCGCTGTGGTCAGTTCGCTTATAGCCGCTTCCATCTGCTGCTGATTCAGGAGCACCACTCCGAGATGAAGATGAGCGACGGCGAGCTCAGGATCGAGGCGAAGAGCAGTGGCAAATTCGTCCTTGGCTGAAGCCCATGCGGACTGCTGCGCGTAAAGCGAGCCGAGCGTGTCATGGAGGGCCGGATCGCTGGGAGCAAGGGCGATTGCCCGCTGCATCTTCTGTACTGCGGGCTCCATCTGGCCGATCGCGGCCAACGATCGCGCATACGCCGGAAGGATATCGACGGGCAGCGCCTGTCCTCTCGAAGTGGCGCTGCGCTCGATGGCGGCAAATAAAGGGACTGCTTCCTGGTTGCGATCGCTCCTGGCGTAGGCCAGAGCCAGGTTTGTTTGCGCGGCTGCGTCCTCCGGCTTTAGTTTGAGCGCACGGCTGAGCTCGGCGATGGCTTCACGGTAGAGGCTTAGCTGGAGCAGGACAGCGCCGAGCGCGCTATGGCCTTCCTCGATCCGCGGAACCAGCTTGACCACTTTTTGAAAATCTTCCCGGGCCGCCTGGAGATCGTTGTTGGTGAGGGCCGCGTAACCGGCTTTAAACGCGGTATCGGCTTGCTTCGCCTGCTCGGCGGCAACCTGGCGTGAGGCAGGCGCGGGCGAGACTTGTGCCAGCAACGGAGATGTTGCCAGCATGGCCGACAAGCCAGTGGAGCAGATGGATCTCCCCCCGTACCAGCGCATGCAGACGGCTCCTAGAAAGGCTCGTGTCGTCGGTGGCTCATTTAGCGTGGCTCATTTGGGCGGCTCGAGCTTTGGCTGAGCATCGGCCTGGATCTGCTCGGCCACCTGGAATTCATGCGACGCCTGGCCTGCCTGCCCGAGGGAGCGATAGGCCTGGCCCAGCAGAGTATGGGTGGTGTAGTTCCCTGGATCGAGAGCGAGCGCTTTATCGAGGTACATCTTCGCCATCACCGGGTCCTGCTGCTTCAACAGTACCTTGCCCAACAAAACGTACGGCACTGGAGAATTAGGTTCGAGCAGCACGGCGCGATCTAGCGATTCCTGCGCCTTGACATAGTCGCCCTGGCGCAGATAGGCATCTCCGAGCCGGTCATACACCTCGCCGTAAAGCGGATTGAGTTGGCACTCCTTGTCAAACTCTGCGATGGCTTCCGGGAATCGCGACTGTGAGAGCCTGATTTGCCCAATGAGTAAATGTGCCATGGGCAGGTTTGGGCTGAGCGTCAGCGCCTTCTGGGCGAAGCTGTCAGCCACGGGCAGATAGTCTCGCCGCAGCATCATCCTTGCGGCGAGCAAGTAGGCGGAAGGGGAATCTGGCGGAAAATTGTACTGCGTGGCAAAGGCTTTGCGCGCGTCATCATAGCGACGCGTGTCCAGATAGCACAGCCCGAGCACGTAGTTGCTGTCGATATTGGTGCGGGGGATAGAAAGGTGGGCCTGCTCGAGCAATGGAATCGCCGCGGACGGTTTGCCGGTGCGGAAGAGCACTACGCCTTGCATCTGCATCGCTTCGCGGTCGGCAGGGTCCTGGGTTAATGCGCGCTCGAAGGCGGTGGATGCGGACTGGATCTTTCCTCGCTCGTAGAAGGCCATGCCCCGCAGCCGCTCTACGCCGGGCGGTTCCGGGTGTTGGAGGGTTAAGGTATCCAGGATCTTCAGTGCTTCTTCAAGGTGGCCTGCATCCAAAAGCTTTTGCGCTTCCGCGGTGGAGGGAGGAACGGGCGTTTGGACTGCCTGCGGGTGCGCAACCGGGGGCATGATCAGGAGCAGGAGACACAGCAGGCGCAGATTCAGCATAGAAGCACCGCGGACAGTTTACCGTGCGCAGGGATTCATCTGCCATGGAGCGAGGTGGGTCGGGTAGGCCCTACGGATTTTTCGTGGCGATGGGCAGAAAGGGTTTGGGTCCGCGGAATCCCACATCTCGCGAAAAACGAGCGAGATGTGGGGCACCCGTCATTCGTGGAAGGTGGGAATTGTGGGAGTATCCGTCAGTTGTGGAGGGTGGGAATTGTGGGGGACGATGGCTCTAGAATGAGTGCGAATGGTTGGCATGCGGATTGGCAGGAACGAAATGGTGGCGATGATCGCCAGGGGTGTATTTTTTTTCCTGCTGGTTTGCGGTGCGCATGGGCAAACAAGGGTCTATCCGGCTTCGTCGCAACATGGTGGCCCGGCTTGGTTTGAGGATTTTGCGGCGAGGGCGGGGATTCGGGTGCTCAATGCCAACGGTGGGGTGGAATCGAAGCGCTACATTCTGGAAGCTACCGGAAGTGGCGTGGCTATTTTCGATTATGACAATGACGGCTGGCCCGACATTTACATGGTGAATGGGAGCCTGCTGCCAACGCAGGATCACAAGGATCAGCCTCCCACCAGCCATCTGTTTCATAACAACCACAATGGTACGTTCACGGATGTAACTGCGCGCGCCGGGCTCACCGATACGGCCTGGGGACAAGGCGCGTGCGCTGGCGATTATGACAATGACGGTTACGATGACCTCTTTCGTGACCGCCTACGGCAAGAATCGTCTTTATCACAATCAGGGCAATGGCTCATTTAAGGAAGTAGCCGCCTCGGCCGGCGTTGCCGGCACCGGGAAGCTGTGGGGAACAGGATGCGCCTTTGTGGACTATGACCGCGATGGCAAGCTGGACCTGGCGGTCGCCAACTACGTCAGCTTCGATCTGGCTACTACGCCTGCGCCCGGTGCTTCGGCCAGCTGCACCTGGAAAGGGGTGCCAGTCATGTGCGGTCCCAGAGGATTGGCCAGTTCTCCGAACCTTCTCTATCACAATCTAGGGAACGGCAAGTTTGCGGACGTGAGCAAGACGAGCGGCTTCGAGAAGACCCAGGGCCATTATTGCTTTAGCGTCTCCACGATTGACTATGACGAGGATGGGTGGCCTGACATCTTTGTCGCTTGCGATTCGACTCCCGCCATTTTGTACCGTAACAACCACGATGGCACTTTTACCGATACAGCGGCCGATACCGGCGTCGCCTTCAACGACGATGGACGCGAACAAGCCGGCATGGGATCGTCGATTGGGGATTTTGACGGAGACGGCCACCTGGACATTGTCAAGACCAACTTCTCAGACGACACTTCCACGCTCTACCACCATAACGCGGACCACTCCTTCAGCGATGTGACCTTCGCCTCCGGTGTGGGCCTCAATACGCAGTACCTGGGCTGGGGCTGCATGTTTCTGGATGTAGATAATGACGGACGGCCCGATCTATTGCTGGTCAACGGTCACGTTTATCCGGAGGTGGACAGCGGTAATATGGGCTCGGCGTATCGGGAGCCGCGAGTGCTTTATTGGAATCAAGGGAACGGAAAATTCAAAGACATCTCTCGAGAGTCGGGCCCGGGGATCACTCAACCGGAATCGAGCAGAGGACTCGCCATCGGCGATCTTTGGAATGATGGCCGAATGGAGGCGGTGGTTAACGATGTGAGTGACTTTCCGCTTCTGTTGGTCAACCTGGCCAGGAATGACAACCATTGGCTGGGAATCCATTTGATTGGCGTGGCTTCTAATCGCGACGGAATCGGCGCTCGCGTTTTGGTGGTGGGGTCGGAGGCTGTGACTCCACGGGTTTGGGTGGACGAAGTACGTAGCGGTTCTAGTTACAGTTCTAACAACGACATGCGGTTGCACTTTGGGTTGGGACAGGCGACCAAAGTCGGGTCGATTGAAGTGCGCTGGCCTAGTGGACGGAGCGAGGTTTTTCCTGGGGCCGCGGCGGATCAAATGATTTCTCTCAAGGAAGGGTCGGGGAGGTTGAAGCTGGCTCAGTGACGGCGGCAGGTTTCGGGTTTGGTTTCGATTGCGGCCAACGCCTGCCGGGCTTTTCCATCATCGGGAGAGAACTCCAGCAGATGACGCAGTGCTGTGGTGGCGGCTTGCGGATCACCGACCGCACATTCGATCATCGCCAGATCCATACTGGCTGTGGTTTCTCCTGGATCATTCTCGCTGATGCCCTGCAGCCGGTTGATTGCGCCCTTGGTATCGCCGGCTCGCGCTTCCAGTATGGCCAGGTCTCCCGCCGCAACAGAGTCCGCCGGATTTGGCTCCAGCGCGGCTTCGTACTCACGAATAGCGGTCTGACGGTCTCCCGCAAGATGCGCCATGAAACCCAGCGCCGTATGCAGGTCCGGATCTGGCCGCTCGCCGACTTGGCGCTCAGCCTGCTTGAGCAGCAGCATCGCCCGATTCCCTGCCGCCTGGTCACCGTGGTTGGCCATCTGAAAGTAAGCGAGGCCGAGGTCACGGTCGCTCGCCTTTCCGCCTCCGACTAAGCTCAAGTCCCCGGTGCGCGCTTGCAGCTGACGGTAGGAGGGCGCAGGACGGCGCTGAATGCGATGATCCGTCACTTGTTCATGGGCCACGTCTCCTGTTTTCTCTCGAGGCATGTGACAGCCGCTACAGTCTGGCTGCTCGGGATGGTGTTTGCTCACGAAGGCTGGAGCTCCATGACAGGTGAGACATCGACTTCTGAAAGAGCTGACCCGCTCCTCAGCAGAAGGCGAGTTGTGCGGGTCATGACAAGTGGTGCAGGTGAGGCGGTCTCCGCTCTTTTTCTTGCACTCGCTCTGCAGTAACGCTTCCCACTGGCTGGTGGCTCTGCCTTCGGGACCGAGCTCTCCAGAGTGAACGAAGTGAGTTACATATTCCAGCAGATCCTGGCCGGGGACGAACGCGGCCAGCGAACGCCCCGGCGCATTGACCGCCGTCTCGCCCTCCAGGTGACATTGCAGGCATACCGAATCGCGCTTGGTGGGCGATAGCTTTGCCGGATTCAGAATTGGCGCAGCGCCCCCACTTTCAAGGTGTGCAGCGGAATCTCCGTGGCACGATTGGCAGGTGATGCCTCCGTAGAGAAATGGTCGCGCCCCAAAGTGATTGCCGGCGCCAAGCGACGGCTGCACGCCAGTAGAGTGACAGTGGAGACAGCCTCCATCCACTTTCAGGGTGAAGGGCATTTCTCGCGCATCGAGCGATTTCGGGTTCATGTCCCACACCCGTTGTTTGCTGTACCAATTGACCGGGCTCTCGAACCAATAACCGTGCTTCTGGAATAAGTAGGTGCGTCCCCGCTGACCAGAGCCGATGAAATAACTAAGCTCCTGCACTCCCTTGAGAGCTCGCTCCGGTGGTGCGTTGGGCCGGTCGTAGCTCAACCAGGCGCGGCCATCTCTCAGGAAAAGCTGGTAGTGAACACCCGAAGCGGCATGAGTGAACTCGCCCGGCAGCAGGCCATCGATGGCCGCCCCACTCGCTCGCGCCATAGGAGTTTTCTGGAAGCTATTAAATATTTTTTGATGGCAATGGGCACAGGCCTGATCAGGGTCGGTTGCGGCCAGGGTAGTTGAGATCCCAGACGTGATTCCCAGCAACAACAAGAGCGGAAAGAAGCGTAAACGCGGCATCCTGACCTTTATTTCCGACTTGCGTCCAAGTCTACGCAGGGCTCGCATCCCAGGCTACAGCCCGCCAGACAAGCCGCAAATCGGCGGGGCCCCGGTTCAGAGTTGGGGTATACAGCTTCCTTTTATGACGTAATCAGGGGATGTGAGGATGTGTAATAAGCCGGCACGAGCTGGCGGGAGGTGTCTGGGTTGCTTCGCGAGCGTGCCATGCAAAGTTCGCCGCGATGGCGATGATTCCGAGGCTTGGGTGGCTATTCCGATAATACTTGGGAAGGTTCAGAGCGCAGCGCGTAGAGGCGCTCCAGTTCCTGTACGTCGGCCAGTTGGCCGGCGGTTAGGATTCTGCCCAGCACGGACCGTTCTATCGCTTCCCAATTGGCCAGGAAGACGAGCAATGCGTCGAAGTCGGGGTTTATCTCTTTCACAACTTCATCATGCATCGGGCTGGGCGTGGCCGAAATACTACAAAGGGGTTCGACGCCGCCCATTGGTGGTAAGTGTGTCACCCAGATTTCCCACTCGGAGCCCGTTTCCAACCGTGGTCTGTTTCAAAAAGAAACGCGGGTGGCCGACAGGGACAACTATTGGGCCACAGGCTGATTCAACGGAAGTGATTGTTTGTTCAGCGAATCCTTGCTCGCTGCACTGCGAGAAACCGACGCCGCCTGGGCAAGCTTATGACCCAGTGCGACAAAGGGCTTCTCCACCAGGTAGTAGCTGAACGTAGCGCAGCCTATGAGCGCCACAAGATTGATCGGGGTCTCGCGTAATACGGCAAGTGCCGGTGGACTGCTAACAAAGTTGTTGCCGAAAAAAAGCTGCTGCCACAGATACAAACTGTAGGAAATCCTGCCAATCCAACGTAACGGTTTCATTTCCAGGAGTCTTCCCTGTATCGTGCTGGTGTGAAGCACGGTGGAAAGAATGAGCAGGGGGATCACGATCGCTTGCAGGGTAGAGAAGAAGGGGATGGTGGTGACGAGAAGGGTTATTTCCATCGCGACCAGTATGGGGAAGGACCAGGCGGGTATGTACCTGGTGGCGGATCGATTGCGCGTGAGAGGATAGAGCGCTACGGCAATCAATGCCGGCATGAGAAGCGCGTCCACATGGGTGTCAGTGCGAAATCCGATCTGGTAATTGAGATGCATCGTGTGGGCCACGATTGATCGCCAAATTGCAACAGCAACGGTTAAGCCTGCGAGCACCCAAAGCCGCGTTCTCTTGAAGGCTAGCAGCAAACCTGGAAGCACGAAGTAGAAATGCTCTTCCATCGACAATGACCAGAAGTGGCCTGTGTACCAATGCAGTGCCAGGGGGCTATGGCGCAGGTACTCGAACACCATGGCGTAGTTGCGGAAGAACAAGAGCGCGCCGAACCAATCCAACGGCAAGAGCGGAATAACGTGGAACGCCGCCAGCATCGCAATCACGAGGAGATAGAGAAGCGCGGCGGGGAGAATGCGAAAGCATCGCCGGAGGTAGAAGGCCTTGATACTGATGTGCCCATTTCTCGACTCCTCATCGAGCAGCCTGGAGCAGATCAGTAGTCCACTGATAGCAAAGAACAGCTCTACGCCCACTTCACCAAAGCTGGAGAGAGAGCGTAGCAGTGGCCCGAGAATCGGAACTGTGCCATGTATCTGTGAATGATGCATGATCACCAACCCGATGGAAAGGGCACGCCAACCATCCAATGTCGGTATATAGGTTGACGATTTCAAATCGGAGCCAGACATCTATTCAGAGACCCCCTGAATAGCTATACGCCCGGTTATTTAGCAGGAGGCCATCGACTTTGTTGAGGGATGGAGATGCAAGACTCAATCTGTGCCGAAGCGGAACGGATAGGCCAGATACGGGACTTTTAAGGATCTCCTGCTTCGCCGCCGCCTTGGCGCAGAAGAAAGTCGAAGTCGCAGCCCAGGTCGGCCTGCAGGACGCATTCCTCGAATAACCTCGCGTAGCCGCGAGTGGGCAGGCTGCGTTGCGGAGGCGATGCTTTCCAGGCGTCGAGACGGCGTTGCAGTTCCGCGTCGTCAATCAGCAGTTCGATGCGGCGTGCTTCGACATCGAGCAGGATGCGGTCGCCAGTGTGGACGATCGCCAGCGGACCACCAACGGCGGATTCCGGCGTGATATGCAGCACAATGGTGCCGAAGGCGGTGCCGCTCATCCGCGCATCTGAAATGCGGACCATATCTTTCACGCCCTGGCGGGCCAACTTCATCGGGATGGGCAGATAGCCAGCCTCGGGCATACCGGGCGCACCCTTGGGGCCTGCCTTGCGCAGGACCAGAACGTCTTCGGCTTCTACATCAAGGTCCGCCAGGTCGATGCGTTTGGTCATGTCTTCGATCCCGTCGAAAACCACCGCGCGGCCGGTGTGGCGCATGAGGTTGGGGGAAGCCGCAGACTGCTTGATCAGTGCGCTTCCCGGCGCCAGGTTGCCGTGGAGGACGGCCATCGCTCCTTGCGGCTTGAGTGGTGTGGCGAGAGTACGGATCACATCCTGCCCCGGGACCTGTTCTGCGCCGGCAATCGCGTCGCCGATGGTGCAGCCAGCAACGCTGTGCGCATGGAGATCGAGCAACGAAGTAAGCTCACGCATAAGAGCGGGCAGACCCCCGGCATGGTGAAAATGCTCCATGTAATGAGTGCCCGACGGCTTGAGATTGAGCAGTACCGGAACCTGGCGGCCTAGTTTGTCGAAGGCTTCCAGGTCAACCTTGACACCGGCGCGACCGGCGATGGCGATCAGGTGAATCAAGCCATTGGTGGATCCGCCAATGGCCTGCAACACAACCATTGCGTTGCGCACGGAGGCATCAGTAATCAGTTCAGCGGGCTTGGGTGCACCGGAAATCGCCATCCTTGCCGCGTGCCTGCCACTGGCTTCTGCGATGCGGCGCCGGTCAGCATGGGTGGCGGGCGCGGTGGCGCTCATAGGCAGCGCCAGGCCTAACGCTTCGATGATGCAGGCCATGGTGCTCGCGGTCCCCATCACCATGCAGGTGCCAACGGAAGGCGCGAGGCGGCCGCTGATCAATTCGGTCTCGGCAACGTCGATGGCGCCGGCGCGGTATTGCCCCCAGAGGCGGCGGCAATCAGTGCAGGCGCCTAGTACTTCGCCTTTGTAGTGGCCGACGACCATCGGCCCTGTGGGCACGACGATGGCGGGCAGGTCGGTGCTGGCGGCGGCCATGACCTGGGCGGGCAGGGTTTTGTCGCATCCACCGATCAGCACCACAGCATCCATGGGCTGGGCGCGAATCATTTCCTCGGTATCCATGGCCATCAGGTTGCGCAGGAACATCGAGGTGGGGTGAGCGAAACTTTCGCCAATAGAAATGGTGGGAAACACCATCGGCAAACCGCCTGCGAGCAGAACGCCGCGCTTCACGCTCTCGATCAGGTCGGGCACATTGCCGTGGCAGGGATTGTAGTCACTGAAGGTATTGGTCACGCCGATGATGGGGCGATCGAGTGCGTCCTCGGAATAACCGGCGGCTTTGATGAAGGCTTTGCGCAGGAATAAAGAGAAGCCCGGGTCACCATAGGTGGTGAGCCCTTTGCGTAGGCCCCTGGTGGTGTCTGGCGGATCACCCATGCCGCCATACTATACTGCTGCTAATTTGCTTCCGATCGTTCAAAGCGCCAGGAGAAGCGTACCTTAGCGGCTACAGCCGCGTTTACCTTTTACATTTACGCAGCCTGAGAAGCCGTGCCCTTCGTTCAAAAGTTTTGCCCAGTGCGTAGAGAGAACAGTGGAGTAAGCTGCGTGTTTCCCGCTCTCACGCAGACGCTATTGCCCCTGAACTTCCTCGAACGCGGCCTTGAGCTTCTGGTGAAGCTGCTGAAGGTCGCGGGTCTGCGCCAGAATCGACTCTGTCAGAGCGTCGAAGAAAATTCCTTCCGCGGTAGTGGTCCACCCTGCGCGGCGAACCAGGTTGAGGAGCTCAGTGTGGTATTCATTGCCGGGAAGACTGGCAACTGCCTGCTTCACTTCGCGGAGTTTCCGCTCGAAGCGCTGAACCTGATCCGCGGAGGCTTCAGGTTTTGACTTTGCGAGAGTTGCCACGAACTTTCTCCTATTCATATTCATAGCGGCGCGCTTGCATCAATGATGAAGTAGTGACTTTAGGATCGTTTTCGTATCAAACTATTACAGATTTTTTTTGGACGTAAATCACAGACGTTCGGCGGGCGCCGTTGGTTTCCTCAGGAGCCTGTATAAAGTTGAAATCCTGCCCAGTACAGCGGCTTGCGGTATACGGCCGGGGAATGAATCAGGGACAACTTTGCCGTGCGCAGGGCGGCGTCCGGACTGTTGCCGGCCTCGAGTTCTGCGTAAAGCCGGTCCATCAGTAGCGGCGTGGATGCATCATTTACCTCCCACAGTGCACCAATTACATTGTGGGCTCCGGCACGGAGGAAGGCCCATGAGAGACCCACCAGGCCTTCGCCGGCGTAGGCGCGAAGGCCCGATCCATAACAGGCAGAGATAGTTACCAATCTGGCGTGCAGTGGATCACGCATGATGTCGCGAGCGTAGAGACCTGACGTATGGATAATTTTAGTATCACATTATTTGCAGATTTATTAGATTTGAACGGGGGGCGGTGGATGCTTTTAGGCCCTCGTGTTGTATTCGAGGACAGTTCGTACCGAGACATTCGTTAGCCAATCGTGCAACTTGCCAATGCTTCTTTTTCTAGCTGACCTGAGGATCGTGATTCGCTACCTGCTTAGGTCCCCTGGCTTTGCGGGTACGAGCATACTGATGCTTGCACTGGGGATAGGGGCGACGACGTCGATCTTTTCGCTTTTCGAAGGAGTATTGCTGCGTCCCCTACCATTTCCTGATCCAGGGCGGCTGATGGTGCTGTCGGACGTCATTCAGGGAGCGGAAATCAGGGGGAACGCCGAGGCGGGTGTAACCGCTCCCGACATTCGTAATTACATACGCGGCACACATAGTTTTGAGAGTCTTGGCGGTTACCAACAGACCAGCTACGAACTCGCCGGGGCGGGAGATTCGGCGGTGGTGAACGCGCCTAGGATGAGTAGCACTCTTTTTGCAGCACTAGGTGTGCAGCCGCAAGTTGGGCGCGTGTTCACGCAACAAGAAGATGACGAGGGTGAGCAGCTGGTTGTGCTCAGTTACGGAGCTTGGCAGGACCGCTTTCACCGTGACCCCAAGGTATTGGGGAGGAAGGTTCTGCTCGAACGCAAGCCTTACGTCGTCATCGGTGTGATGCCGCGCAACTTTGAGTTTCCTCTGCTTCCCGGCCATCTGAACCGTAACGAACTATGGGTTCCCCTGAGCCTTAAGCCTCAGGAGCTAACCGCCGGCGCGGCTTCGTGGACCTTTCACATGGTCGGACGCCTGAAACCGGGCATTTCAGCGGCACAGGCAGTAGGCGACGCGGCAAAAGTGGCCGAGGAGACAGTGCGCAACTACCCGGGCTTCATGAGCGGATTTCGCATTCTCCCGATCGTCAGGCAGCTGCAAGAGGAGACCGTAGAGGAGGCCCGTCCCCTGATCCGTATGCTGTTTCTTGCCGTTACGGTCGTGCTGTTGATCGCTTGCGCGAATCTGACTGGGCTGTTGCTGGTGCGAGCTATTCGCAGACGGCACGAGGTTGCGGTACGCCTTGCGCTTGGAGCGCACTCCTTGGCGCTGTTACGACAGGTAATGTTGGAAAGCCTGGTACTGAGCATGACCGGGGGGCTTGTGGGTCTGGCGATGGCGGTGGTCATGCTGAGGATTGGCGTAAGTCTGCTACCGGAAACACTACCGCGCATTGGCGAACTTAGCTTGGATTTGCGCGTGGTTTGTTTTGCGCTGTGTTTAGCACTCGTGACCGGCATAATTTGCGGCCTTGCCCCCGCATTCGCGGCCATTCGGACAACAGTGAACGATATGCTCAGGGACGGCGGCCGCACGGCTTCTCGCGGCGGACATGCATGGTTGCGTTCTGGACTGGTGATTGCGGAGATTGCCGTCGCTATGGTCCTGCTTGTGACCTCGGGCCTTCTGTTGCGCAGCTTTGAGAAGATGCGTCAGGTAGATCCTGGTTTTCAACCGGATCATACGCTGGTGGCCTCCTATGCCCTGCCGAGAGAGCAATATGCGACAAGGAACGTAATAGAAAAATTCGACAACGAACTGGTGCGGCGATTGCATGAACTTCCGGGTGTAAAGAGTGTGGGGCTGTCTACCGTTCTGCCGGCTTCGGACGACTACAGCGATAGCGAGTTTACTGCGGAGAGTAGTTTGCCACGGAAGGAGGAGCGCCTCGATCTCGCCAACATAGTGATGGTGGAGGGCGATTATTTCCGCGCCATGGGCATTTCCCTTCTACGCGGTAGGCTCTTCACGTCAGCTGACAGAGATGGTTCGCAATTGGTAGTTATTGTGAACAATAAATTGGCCGAGGAATCATGGCCGGGACAGAATCCGATCGGCAAGCGATTGAGGGAGGGAACACAGTCGATGCAGACGCCATGGGCGACGGTGGTCGGCGAAGTGCCGGATGTGAAGGAAAGGTCTCCTGATTCGCCGGCAATACAGCAGTTCTACATGCCGGTTAGGCAGGCGGTAGCGATGGCGGGATCATTGGCGTTCCCAACTTACTTGCCCGGCAACGCCGGTTACATTGTCCTGCGGACATCGGTGTTCCCCGAGCAGCTGGAGAATGCGTTGCGCGCCACAGTTCGCTCGGTAGATCCGCAATTGCCGGTCATGGACGTACAGACAATGGGGCACGCAATTTCGGACAGTGAAGCTCCGCGAAGGTTCAATACGGTACTGATTTCGTCCTTCGCGCTCGCCGCAGTGCTGCTCGCGATGATGGGTATTTACAGCGTGGTTGCGTTTTCTGTCGCGTTGCGCTCGCACGAGATCGCGATCCGTATGCTTCTGGGTTTGCCGCGTCGAGGCGTCATCCGACTGATCGTGGCTTCAGGAGGGGTCCTAGCCGCAACTGGCTGCTTCACTGGCTTGGCCGGAGCGATGGCGGTCGCACATTTATTGCGTTCTTTTCTTTTCGGCGTGAGTGCGGTCGATCCCCTCGCGCTGACCTTAGCCGCGCTCCTGGTATTGATTCTGGCGCTGGCAGCGTCGCTGCCGCCTGCATTCTTCGCGTGCTCCATTGATCCATTAAAGGTGTTGCGCCAAGATTAATGGATGGACCGATTTTATGCGCTTGGGGCGATTATGTGCAGGCAGATTCCCTTAATGAGTTTGAAAGCCTAGCGTAGGCGAGTCTCATATTGGAAGTGCAGCTCTCAATGCAGGCAGCGAACTCTATCTCTTTCGCTATCGCAAGAGCCCGCTGATAATAGGCGATGGCAGTACCGTAATCACCCTTCTGGAGATACACGTTGCCTATATCGGATAAGTTCATCGGATGACCTCGTCGTGCCCCCGATTCCGACAGTAATCTATCCACTTGAAGATGCATTTCGAGAGACCTTTCAGGATCGCCGGCTCCTAGGTAACACACGCCCATCTCGCCCATGATCGCGGGGCGCAACAACCCAAAGTCCTGTGATGTTGCAATCGCCAACGATCTTCGAAGCCACAAGAGGGCATCTGGGTATTGCTTCCGAGCGATGAAACTCTTGCCTACACCCGCCAGCGCGACACAGTAGAGATATTGCCCATATTTCTCGCCCTGAATATCGACGACACTACGATAAAGATGCTGCGCATTATCCAAATCGTTTTCCAGATACGCAACCATCGCTTGACGAACTCTGACCTCACCTTGCAACCCAGGTAAGTTCGAGGCTGACGCCAGGTTCTCAGCTCTTGAGAGATTTGCTCGAGAGGAATCGTACCGACCTAGCATCGCAAGCAGGTAGCCACGATGCATGCTGAGACCGATAGTAGATTGAATATCCTGGGTGCATGGACTGCCAAGTGAATCGAGATACCTCAGAGCGTCCTCAACTTGCCCGCGAATACTTTGTATCTGGGCTCGAATGAACCGGAAAGCCCAGAATTCGCTCAGGGAGCGATCACTTCCAACTGCACGAATTCCGTCTTCTGAGGATTTCCAAGCCGAATCAAGGTCGCCTGATCGAAGAAGCGATAGCGCCGCCTCGCTGAGTACAACGCTTGATCGTTTCTCAGTCATCGCCGCCCCTAGGCTACCGAGCCACACGCAAGGAGCTTACTGTTCATTAACATCTCTCTCGGGGGCTGGGCGATGGGCATCCAGGAAACCCCAAATTTAAATCAAGCTGGAAGAAGGGGCTGTGAAATGGTTAGATCAACGGGTGCGGGTTGACCTAACCCTAAGCAAACTCTACATAACCTGTTTTAGCCTAAAACCCGACATCGGGATACCAAACAAGCTCTAGGGCGGGACCGTACCTCCCCGAACGGCTCCCGGGTGCGACCCTTGGGAAGGGACAGAAACGATGTCTAACGGGTTGCCAGAATGTTTTGGTTGAGGTGCCTGATGAATTTGAGCCGCCGCGGCGTTGAATAGGCCACTAGCTGCCAAAAGTGAAACTGCGCATTGAAATACACGACGCATTTACTCCTCCTTGCAGATTGAGTTCAGAGCGGATGGATGTAAAAGCAACCCTTACGAGGGCGGGACCGTACCTCCCCGAACGGCTCCCGGGTGCGCCCCTTGGGAAGGGACAGAAACGATGTCTAACGGGTTGCCAGAATGTTTTGATTGAGGTGCCTGATGAACTTGAGCGGCCGCGGCGTTGAGTAGGCCACTAGCTGCCAAAAGTGAAACTGCGCATTGAAATATACGGCGCTTTTACTCCTCCTTGCAGATCGGGTTCAGCATGGATGGGTGTGAAAGCAACCGCTGCGGCGGAGGGGTCGTACCTCCTCCTTGGTTGCCAGAGCCAACTCGTTTGACGTGTTTGTTTGGCCAGTAATAGCGTAAATCATGTGATCATCGGCAACGTTCTGCTTCCGACGTACCGGAGATTTTAGGCTCAGCTTCGGCGTAGATGCAAGCAGAAATGCCTGTTGATATTTTGTTTTCTGTGGTCCAAGTTCGTTGAACCTTGGTTGCTGCGGTGGCCCCTAAGCTTTAGGCGGACGGACCCTTTAGCTGAGCTATCAACCGAGAGGGGCTGGTAACCAAATGACGTTGCCTTGGTTAACTTTCTCCCAACGATGGCTCGCGCTCAATTGATAGGATTTGTCCTTCGTTCAAGAGCCAATCGCGTCCTCGCGCGGGGTTGCTAAAGTTAACTCTTGCCAACTGATTTGCCTGTCGACTTTAGTAGCTCTGCATACTCAAGTGTCTTGGTTCCGGTAGTTGTTGCCTTCGAGCCATCGCGGCGGTGGGCAGACCAGCAATCGCGCACGGAAGTGCCGCAAGCAAAAAATAACCGTTAGAATTTATTCTCTCTACGTTGCGTTTACGCGAATGTAGTCACGTAGGGGCTTTATCGAGCCTTTTCAGGCCCTTTGGGATGAAGATGGGGCGGTTAAAAAAATGACGGTCGGCGGGGCGTCGCAGGCTTTCAAGAACCCGTATAAAGTTGAAATCCTGCCCAGTAGAGCGGCTTGCGGTATACGGCCGGGGAGTGAATCAGGGACAACTTTGCGGTGCGCAGGGCGGCGTCCGGACTTTTGCCAGCTTCGAGTTCGGCGTATAAGCGGTCCATCAGGAGTGGGGTGGATGCATCATTTACCTCCCACAGTGCACCAATTACATTGTGGGCTCCGGCACGGAGGAAGGCCCACGACAAACCCACCAGGCCTTCGCCGGCGTAGGCGCGAAGGCCCGATCCATAACAGGCAGAGATAGTTACTAATCTGGCGTGCAGTGGATCACGCATGATGTCGCGAGCGTAAAGCTTGAAGTTTTCAGGATTGTCTGGCGACGGCGAAAGAACTACAGCAGAGTCCAGCGGATCCAATCGGCTTGCCGTGCCGTGAGCTACAAAGTGAATGTAGGAAAATTCTTCCGGCTTGTTTTCTGCATAAGCGGCAGGTACGGCTCCGGATTGCGTTACCACGGTCCGGCTGTCCGGCGGAAAATGTTTTTGGATGCCACGAATCTCCGCGAAGGCATTCACCAGACTGTCGTATCCGGTTCCGGCGGAGGTGGGGTTACCGATCAACAGCAGTTTTTTTGTGCTCGCGGTGGAAGAGTCTGCGGTTGCCCGGGAGAGCATGCGAATTGAGTTTGCGTTCCGGATGGTTACATCTTCGATCCAATAATGGGAGCCGTTGGAGGCTGGAGTGAGCAGGGTTTCAAAGTTCAACCCGTTCAGGACGCCATCGGGAATGATAAGTACCCTGGAGCCTTTGGGAACCATTTCCGCGGCGGGCATCACGAGGGTGTCATAGAGATTCCTGGCGGCCTGGTTTGCATCGCGCAGTGGGTCGCTCGATTTCAGGATGGCGTTTTGATAGCTCCGGACCTGGGTTTCGATATCCGACTGACCCGGAAGTGGGAAGAGGTGGGTGTGATGAGGGGTGACTGCCCATAACCAGGATTTTTTCGGCCCGAGCGAGTAGAAAAGGATCGTACTTTCGAGCTTGCGCGCAACCGCTTGTTCGTTGGCCGTATGCTCTGGTTGTGCATCTAGCTGCTGCTTTTCTAATCCCAGGCCTTCAGCCAATGTTCTCGCCCGACCGACATCGAGAAGTTGTAACGCTTCTTCCGGCTTTTGCGAGGAGATCAGAAAGTCTGCATAGTCGCGGTAGAGAGCATCGCCATTGGCGAAAAACGGCAGTCTGAACTCTTCCTCCCCGACCGCCCTCCGCTGATCTTCGAAGGTGCGGATAGATTTTCGATACCAGAGATCCGCCTTCCTCGTTTGTTTTTTGCCCGTGTAAAAATTTGCCAGGGCATCCTCGATCTCCCATCGCAGCGAAGGGCTTTCCACCGCTTGCGCGTGGACCTGCATCAGCATTTGTTCCGGGTCCCGTCCATTCGTCTGCCGCGCGACAAGCAGGGCCTGCAGGAACAAGGGGTCCAACTCCGCGTCTTTATCTCCGGAAGTGCGAGCCGCCCGGATCGCCTCCTCGCTGTGCATCCTGGCCGCGTCGAATTGCCCTTCCTGATAGAGCAAATACGCCAGCTCGGTATCGATGCCCGCTATCTCGTTGAGAGAATGGATGGTCAGTGCGTCTTTTAGCGCTTCCTGGAAGCACCTAGCGGCTGCCTCCAGACTGCCGAGTTTGTAATAAGCCGATCCGGCACCCCAAAGCGAATCGACCCGCGCGCTCGTAGCCCCTAACTGTGTCGCTACTTGTTGGGCCTGCTGAAAGTTGGAGAGAGCCTTCTCAAAATCTCCCAGCAAGAAATAGGCTCTGCCCATATTTTCCAGGGAGATTTGTATGATCGCCCGCGCCTGAATGGATCTGGCAAGATCTGCCGCCTCGTTCAACAGGGCAACGGCGTCGTCGTAGTGCTCCAATCTTAGCGACAAAAAGCCGAGGTTCGAGAGATCGCTGGCCTCGAGGAATGAGTCCCGCTGTTCACGAGCGACCTTCAGACTCTTTTTGGAAAGGTCCTCGCCCTCGGTCAAGTGGTCACGATAGATCTGAACCACAGCTTCTGTCCGCAGGACCTCGCCGCTCAAGCTGGAGTTGCTCGTTTCGGATAAGCGCTGCGCTTCCTGCAACTCCCTATCCGCTAGCTTCGCCTGGCCGAGCCTAGCGTTCGCTAGCCCGCAGAGCAAGTCTCTCTTGATCGCGATATCACCCGCTGCGGGATAGGAGACGCCCGGGCTGTTGAGCAGTGCAATCACTTCGGGCCGCCGACCCTCGTCTGTGAGGATCTCGGCCTCGAGAAGACGGAACTTGATGGCCCAATCTGCACTGCTCGCAGAGAAGTCTTCGCGGGCTTTCTGCGCCTTCTGCAGCGCTACATCAAGATTGCCATGGCGAAATTCGCTGTGGATGTCTTGAAAGGTCGTTGCCGGATCAGCCATCGCTGGAGATCGGCATCCGTCCAGAGGGCCGGTCGCCAATAAGGCCATCACCAAGCCTATGGCGGATAGGTACTGCCGTTGGCTCTGGCAGTGGCGACGTTCATGGCCCCGTGCGTGGCGCAACCCAATTCGGCCCGAACCATCGAGAGGTGAACCGATTCTGGATAGGCGGCGACCTCCCCAAATATCAGCCTTCCGAAATGTGGGATGTAAACAACGTGGCCGAACGATCTGCCTGGTATTGCCCGATCCACGCTCTCCACCAACGAACATAGAACACATTCACTTACACCCGGTTTGCGCTTAGAACCCATCCAACCGTACCGCTCGACTATCCATCGAAGATCATCCCGGTCGTTATCGGCTTCAACGCTTTTGATCAGTTTGGCAGCTTGTTGGCTACCAGTCTCCTGAAAAAGCGGCCAAGTGATACGGTGCTGAGCCGGCCCTGCTCCCCGCCCGTGCGCCAGCAGGCCAGGATTCGGCACAGGAGAAAGGTCGCATCCACCGATCTGGAGTCGTTCGAAACGAGACCCAGTGAAGGAGATGCGAGGGAATCCGCCATCGGCCGGATGTTCAACAGAGATCTGAGCCACGACTCTATCCGCCGTAACTACGTCCAAAATATTCAATCCTTCGACCACCGAGGTGA
>CAVQWB010000062.1:0-90541 GCA_963717225.1 uncultured Acidobacteriaceae bacterium
CCCGGACAGCATGCGGGTAGCGCCGGGGCAGCTCGGCCAGGCCTACCAGGTCGAGCAGCTCGTCCACCCGGGCCGCGCACCGGTTGCCTGCCGCCCAGGGCGAAGCCGACGTTCCGCGCGGCGGTCAGGTGCGGGAACAGCGCTGCCTCCTGGGGGACGAAGCCGACGCCGCGCGCTCGGGCGCGGACGACCGTCTGGCCGTCGTCGACCACCTCGCCGCCGATCACGATGCGCCGGCGTCGAGCCGCTCGAACCCCGCGACCGGACGCAGCAGCGTCGTCTTGCCGCTGCCCGACGCGCCGAGCACGGCGGTGATCGACCCGCGCGGCACGGACAGGTTCACGCCGGTCAGCACCGTCGTGCGGGCCGAAGCGCTTGGCTCACCCCCTGGGTCTCGATCGCCGTCATGTCGTTCCCGGCCCTGCGTGTCGCGCTCGCGGTCGAACCAGGCGCCGAGCAACAGCTCCGGGGACGACTGCGAGCAGCAGATCATCATCACCGCGTACGGGGCCGCGGCGCCGTACGCGGCGTCGCTCTGGTAGGCCCAGAACTGCGTCGCCAGCGTCTGCACGCCGGTCGGCGACGAGCACGAGCGTGGCGGTCAGCTCGGTCACCGCGGTCAGGAACACCAGGCAGAAAGCCGCGACCAGCCCGGGCGCGACAGTGGCAAGGTGACCCGGACGAACACCGCAGCGGCCGGCGGCCGAGCGAGCGGCCCATCGAGCAGCCGCGCCGGGGCTTGCGCGACCGAGGCTCTCACGCAGACCAGCGCCAGCGGGAAGAACAGGATCGCGTAGGCGAACACCAGCAGCGAGCGCGTCTGGTAGAGCGGGAACGCGTAGCGCATGGCGAAGAAGACCAGGCGAGCGCGATCACGACGCCGGGCAGCGACTGCATGAGGTACGTGCTGCGCTCGAGCGCGAGCGCGACCCGGCCTCGGCGCTGCACGGCGAGCATCGCCACCGGCACGGCCGCCAGGTGGCGGCCGCGGCGCCGCGGCGGCGTAGCGCGCGGTCGTCCAGGGCGGCCGAGCCAGGTCGCGCCGGCCGGCAGCGTCGTGTCGCTGCGCTCTGGGCATCCAGTAGACGAGCGTGCCGATCGGCACGCCGAGCGCCAGCCCGACCGAGCCCGTCAGCGCCGAGCAGGGTCGGTACCGTGCCGCGGCCCAGCCGGCGGCGCCGGGCGGCGCGGCGCTGCGCGGCGGTGCGGCTGACCCGGCCGCGTCGCGGGATAAGGCCGTCGCCGCCGAGCACGAGCAACCCGAGCAGCACCAGCAGCAGCGACAGCGCGCAGGCCGCCGCGACGGTCGAACGTGGAACTCGGTGAAGATCTCGGTGGTGAACGTCTGGAAGCCGCAGGATCTCGAACGCGCCGTACTCGGCGAGCAACGGCCAGCGCGACGAACAGGCAGCCGCCGAGCAGCGCCGGCGTGATCTGCGGCAGCGTCACCCGCCGGAAGGTGGCGGACGCGGCCGAGCCCGAGGCTGCGGGCGACCTCCTCGAGCGCCGGGTCGGCGCGCCGCAGTGCGGCGGCCACGGGCAGGTAGATCAGCGGGTAAGGTCGCCAGCGTCATGACCAGCGCGGCCGCGGCCCGCAGCCGATGAAGTTGGGCGAACGAGTGCCAGGCGTAGCCGACCACGAAGTCCGGGACCGCGATCGGCAACACCACGCAGCACGGCCCACAGCCGCCGCAGCGGGAGGGCGGTGCGCTCGGTGCACCAGGCGGCGGCATGCCGATGACGGCGCGCGCGCCCCGTGACCACCACGACCGAGTTCGACCGTGTTCCACAGCAGCTGCGCCGAGACGCCCCGGAACAGCACGCGATGGATCTCGACCACCCGCCACGTGGGCCGCAGCGCAACAGCACCGGGCAGGAAGCAGGCCGAGCGGCGACCAGCGATGAGCACGTAGACCGCCGGGCGCACCCGCCACCGCGGGGCGCGGTGGTCGCGGCGCTGCGGCGCGTGGAGCCGGACTCGGCGTCC
Source organism: uncultured Acidobacteriaceae bacterium (assembly GCA_963717225.1). Lineage (GTDB taxonomy): Bacteria > Acidobacteriota > Terriglobia > Terriglobales > Acidobacteriaceae > PALSA-350. Next base: position 1,988 of record CAVQWB010000062.1, read on the forward strand.
TCAGAGCAGCTGCGCCTCTTCGAGCAGCGTCAACGCGCCCGTGCCGTCGCCGAGCTGGCGTCGACACTGAACGGGCTTGGGTTGCAGCGGCGCGGGTCCGGCGGGACTCGGGGTGGCCGCCGTGGCCGAGCGGGTACTCGTAGCTGTCGCTGATCCGAGCGATGATCTGCCCGGCCGGCGCTCACCAGGAAGGCCAGGAACTGCTGGGCCTCGGTCTGGTGCTTGCGCGACTTCGAGCACGGCGGCGCCGGCGACGTCGACGACGTAGCCGTGGATCGTGCGGGGGCGAAGAAGGCGAGCGCCGAATGCAGCCCGCCCGCGCCGACCTGCACGTGCTGGCGGTACCAGTAGTAGTGGTCGATGAGCGCCAGCTCGACTTGCCCCGGTTGACGGCGTCGACGAGCGACTCGTTGTCGGGGTAGTATGTTCGAGCCGGCGTTCGCCTTGATCCCCTGGAGCCACGACAGGGTGGCGGCCTCGCCGTAGCGTGCTCGACCGAGGTCGATGACCGGCAACAGGTCGGTCTCCCCCGGGGCGATGCTCGAGCTTGCCCGCCCACGTCGGGTCGGCGAGGTCGAGCACCGAGCTGGGAGCGTGGACGGGCGCAGCGTGTCCGTGTTGTAGACGAGGACGCTCACGCGGGCGGTGACGCCCACCCACCGCCCGACCGGTGGAGTCGTCCTTCGACGGGACCCGCGCCAGCGTGCCCGCCGTCCACCGGCGCCAGGAGCCCCTGCTCCTGCAGGCGTTGCAGGGCGGGCGAGTTTTCGGTCAGGAACACGTCGGCCTGCGATTTGCCGCCCTCCTGCGACAACTGGTTCGCCAGCACGTCCTCGTCGTCGCTGCGCACCGTCACCTTGATGCCGGTCGCCTTCTCGAACGCATCGACGAGCGTCGTCGGTGGTTTGAGGGTGCTGGCCGTTGTAGACCGTGATGGTCTGGCCGGCGAGGGCGGCGCTGTTGGCGGGGGCGCTCGCGGCCCCGCTGCCAGCCGAGTCGCCGGAGCCGGGAGGCGGTCGGGCTCAGGCCGCCCGAGCTGCCGCACGCGGCCACGGTGAGCGCGACGAGCGTGCCCAGCGTCAAGGCCAACGGTGCGGTGCGGGTGAATCCGGGCCGGGTGAGTCGCAACGTTGCCTCCGGGTCGTCGGGCGGCCGATGTGCTCGGCCGTCCGGCTTAGGTTAGGCAACCCTAAACGAGTGTCAATGTCGGCAAGATCGCGCCCCCTCAGCTGAACCGAAACCGGTCGCCGTACGTAAGTCATGTTCGCGGTAAACGCCGGCCGGCGCCCGAGCGTCTCAGTAGTGGACGGAGATCCCCCTCCCGTGGTTTCGTGGAGGGCACGTGACGTTCGAGCACTACGCGACGACGCGGCTGGCCGTGTTGCTCGGCACGGCGCGGGCGATCTGCGGCGACATGGCACTGGCCGAAGACCTCGTCCAAGACGTGCTGATCAAGGTCCATGCCCACTGGGACACCATCGAGCCGCTGGCCGCGCGCGACGCCTACGTGCGCCGTGCTGGTCAACGAGCTCATCTCGTGGCGGCGCAAGTGGGCCCGGATGGTGCCCCACGCCGAGTTGCCCGAGAGGCCGCGGTGCCCGACGCGACCAACGCGCACGCCGAGCGCGACGAACTGCTCGCCGAGATCCGCCGGCTGCCGCCCCGGCAACGGGTAGTGATCGGACTGCGCTACTTCGCCGACCAATCCGACGAACAGATCGCCGAGGCGCTCGGCTGTGCACAGGGCACCGTGCGGGTGCACGCGTCACCGAGCCCTGGCCGCCTTGCGGGTGACGGCCGAGCCGGTGCGAATCAGGACGGACTACTGACATGACATTCACCGAGCGCGGACGACCTGCGCCGGCTGCTGCACACCCGGGTCGATCCGGGCGCCCAGGAGCGACTGAGCGCCCTGATCGGGCAGCTGGCCCTGAGCGACCGGCTCGAGGCCGGCGCCCGGCCCGACGAGCCGCGCCTGGGGGCGCCGCATCGAGATCGGCGCCGCTGGATCGCGCCGGCCCTGGCCGCCGCGGCCGTGGTCGCGGTGGCGGTGGTGGCCACCGTCGCCACCCGCTCGGGTCCAGCCGCCCACACCGCCGCCCAGCCTTCGGTCACCGCCTCGTCCAGCCCGGCCGTCGGGTCGAGCGCGGCCACGTCGAGCGCGGCCTCGTCTCGAGCGCGGCCAGCGCGGCCGCTTCGAGCGCGGGGCGCCTCGAACGCCTCGGCGGCCGAGAACAGCGCGGCCGAGCAGGCGGCGCGGGCCCAGGCGCAGGCGCTGATTGCCGGTGGAACCGCCTCCGACGTTTCGGGTTTCCACACGGGGAGTTGGAGCCCGACGGGGCCCGCGCAGTCGATGCCCGGCGTCGTGCAGTTCCAGACACCCAGCGCGAACATCGCCTGCACGGCGATCGCGGCCGACGAGTTGGACTGCGCGATTCACGAGTTCGACTTCGCGGCCCCGGCCAAGCCGGCCAGCTGCGAGCAACTGGGCCGCGGGCACGGTCAGCCTCACCGCGGCCGTCCCCCACCTGGGAATGTGCCTCGGCGGCCCGGTCGTCACCTACGGCAGCGCGGTGCTGGCCTACGGGCACACACTGCGCTTCGGCCAGTTCGCCTGCTACAGCGATGCCAGCGCCCTGACCTGCCTGAACACCGCGTCCGGTGACGGATTCAGCCTGAGCCGCCAGGCCTTCGCCCGCTTCTGATCTCGCTGCCCCGGCCCGAGCTGTGGGTCAGCTCAGCGCCCAGCGGCCATGATGACCCGGTGGCCCGCGCCCGATGGCTTGCCTCGGTCTCGGCCGGCGTGCTGGGGGCACCCGGTCGCGAGCTGACGCGCGTGCTGAGCGCCGCCCGACGCCGCTCGCCGAGGGACGCCGGCCGGTGCTGGCCGTGCTCGCGGCCGCGCTGTGCGTGACGACCACGGCCTCGTACGGCAGCCCCGCTCTGCGGCCGGACGTGACCGACGCCGGGGCGGTGCGGGCCAGCCTGCCGCTCGGGGTCGAGCTGGTGCGCCTGCCGCTGTCGGCGTTCGTGCCCACGGTCGAGCTGCCGTTGCTGGCCGCGGTGGTGCAGGTGCTGGTGGTGGTCGGACTGGCCGAGTTGCTGGTCGGCCGGCTGGCCACCGTCACCGTGGCGATCGTCAGCCAGGTGCTGTGCTCGCTGCTCGGGCGAGTGCTGGTGCAGGCCGGCGGCCTGTTCGGGCTGCCGATCACCCAGGCCGGCGTGCTCGACACCGGGCCGTCCGCCATCACCACCGCCTTGGGTGCCTGGCTGCTGCTGCGCTACCGGGCCTACTGGTGCCTGGGCCTGCTGGCCGGGGCGCTGCTCGTCGCGGCCGGCCTGCAGGACAACCTCGACGGGCGCGAGCACCTGGCTGCCGTGCTCTGCGGGTTGGCCCTGCCCGGCCTGGGTCGATGCGGCCGACGGCTCGCCGCCGCGACGAGCCGATTGCTGACCCGCGCGCCCGGCGAGCGACCTCCAGCCGTTCACCGCGCGCTGAGCACGTCCGCGCGCCGCCCACCCGACAAACCTGGCCAAATCCGCGCCCGATTCGCGGGTGGCAGGATTGCAGAGAGCACCGTCATATTGCTACTCGTCGGTAGCTTCGTCACCGTGGTACTCAATGTCCTGGCGGTGGTGCACCCGGTCAGCACCAGCACGTTCCGACGGACTTCCGAATCGACGAGAGGTCATCGCAGGCATGAACATCGTGGTTTGGTCAAGCAGGTACCCGATACCGAGGGCGAGCGCAAGCTCGATCCGGCCGACAACACGGTGGACCGGGCGGCGGTCGACCCGGTAATCAACTACATCGACGAGTTCGCCATCGAAGAAGGCCTGCGGCTCAAGGAAGCCCACGGCGGCGAGGTGACCATCCTCTCCGTCGGCCCCAGCAGGCGACCGAGTCGATCCGCAAGGCGCTGTCGATGGGCGCCGACAAGGCGGTGCACGTCATCGACACGGCGCTGCACGGCGCGGCGCGATCCAGACCGCGAAGGTGCTCGCCAAGGCCCTCGGCACGGTCGAATGGGACGTCGCGGTCGCCGGCTCGGAGGCCACCGACTCACGGACGGCCGTCGTGCCGGCGATGCTGGCCGAGGTGCTCGGCGTGGGCCTCCGGTTGCTTCCCTTCCGCCAGCAACGCCTCGCTCAGCCCAATGCTGGCGAGCAATTCATCATCTGCCTGTTGCTCCAGATGGAACTGCTCTTTCCATTGCCGCAAAATAGTTTCTCCCGCGGCGGCCCGTCCCTCCTCAACCGCCAACCGCGCCAGTTGCACCTGGCTCTCGCCCACGGTCTGTCGTTCGCCGATCTGTTTCCGGAACGTCAGTGCACCTTCATACGATGCGCGAGACTGGGCCAGATCTCCGCGGTCTTTGTACACATCCCCAGCCCGCTCAACACGTACGCCACGGCACTCTTGCTTTCAATCTCCTCGGCAGTCGCTTTAGCCTTGCGATACTGGCGTCTCTGCGGCATCAAGTTTGCCGCTCTGCCGGGAAAGATCTCCCAGGTTGTTAAGCGTGAGCGCCACGCCCTCCTTATCCTCAACCGCCTGGTAGTCGGGGACCGATGCCTCCAGCATCTTTTCTGCTTCACCCAACTTCCCTTGGCCCAGGCGTGCCGCGGCCAGATCACCCATAGCAACAGCAATGCCCTCTGGGTTGCCCACCTCACGGAACTGCTGGATGGCCGTCAGGAACATTTGCTCGGCACGCACCATGTCGCCTTGCTGATAGTGAAGCCCAGCCAGATCGGTCAACATCGTTGCTTCGCCATTGCGGTCACCGGTGGCTACCGCACTCCGTCGGGCGAATTCACAATCGCTCAGCACTTCAGGCACAGAGGTGCCCAGACCCACGCCCTGCTGACACAAAAAGCCGTAGGTCCGCGCCACCAGCACAGGGCGACCCTGGGCACGGCCTTTGTCGATCGCCGCCTTGGCAGCAGCACGCGCCTTTACCAGATCCTGGCCGATCCATGCCGAGGCCTCCGTCATATCGATACGTGCATCATCGCCCACCGGCGCAGGCAGGCGTCGAAGCGCCGCAAGCGTCTGCAGAGACGCAGACGGCTGGATGTTTATCTGAGCGGTGGCTAGCAGAAGACCGTAATCCAGGCTGTCGGGAAACAGATGGAAGAGCTGGCCATAGGTTTGGACCGCCCTTGCCCCGTCATTCATAGCTCGCCAATACTGGCCTTCGATCAGCAGGCGGTCTTCCTGCGCCAGGTCCGGGGAGAGCTCCCGCGCCCGCTGCGCTTCGGCACGAGCCTTGTTCGTATAGCCAAGATGCCACCAGGCCTCCGACAATGCGGAGTGGGCCAGTGGGAATTGAGCGTCAGCGGCCACTGCCTTGAGCAACAGATCTCGCGCGCTGAGAAAGTCGAAAGCCCAGAGCTTTTCACGTCCCTCTACATAGAGTCTGGCGCTCCGCTGGTCAGCCGGCAGGGCGAGTCGAGCCGCACTGGCATCTCCTGATGAGTTAGCGCTGAGGCCCAGTCTCTGTCGAAGTCGCGAGCCCGCTTGGGAGGCCAGGTCAAACAGATTGTTTTGCTCCCCCGTAATCGCCTCTTCGGCGATGGTTTCTCCATTCGCCGTATCCTGCACCCGAAGATCAAGTCTTATCTGCTTGCCATTATTCCCCGGCAGCGGCGTATACGAACCGAGCACCACTACGTCCGCACCCGGGTTTGCCCGCAGGCGTTCCAGACTCTGTTTCGACAGGCTGTTAGCTTCGGCAGACGGCAATTCACGCTTGACTCGGGCGATGTCTTCGCCGGAAACCATGCGCAGGTCGCCGCGGGTCCCTAATTCCGTGTCCAGCATTTCCGAAAACACCGGCGAGAGCCAATCGTCTTCCGGGCGGCCGGGCAAATTGCGAAATCCGAGCACAGCCACCGAGCGCCGCAACCGTACCTCCGCTGCCACGCTGGACTCCGAATTCGGGGAGACATAAGGCGGCTTGCCATGGAAACGGAAAGACACCGCTGCCACCCCCAGCACCAGCACCAGCCCGGCCCCTGCCCAATAACCCCAGTGCGCAGGGAACGTGGGGTTCTGTGGATTTACCCGGAGGCCGCTAGCAATCTGCGGCGGCCCTGTTGCCCTTTCCGGAAGCGTCCCTGGCTCCGCACTTCTTTGTTGGCCTTCCACAGTTACCGGCGCCAAAAACCGATATCCCCGGCGAGGTATCGTCGCGACATAGTTGGGCGCCTCGGCATTATCATGCAGCGATTCCCGCACTTTGCGGATCGCCACCCCAAGGCTATTGTCGAACTCCACGAATGTGTTTTCCGGCCACAGGCGTTGCCGCACTTCCTCCCGGGTGACGATCTCGCCCGCTCTCTCCACCAGCATCAGCAACAACCGGTAGGGAAGATCCTGGAGTCTCACCCGGATCCCGTTACGCGCAAGCGTGCCTTCCTCCGGGTCCAGCTCGAAGGGACCGAAGCGATAGCGAGTCACGTTTGTCGGCACTCCGTCATGTCCTCTCCGGACTTGTTTTGTATCAGGGCACGACTTTAATAGGCTGCGGAAAACTCATCTATTTGAAGGGTAGGCCTTCAGGCCGTACATAACTACTTTGAAATGAATGCGGCTTTAGCCTTGAAGGGTACGGCCTTTAGAGTGTGCGTGAGAACCAATTTCAAGTCACCGCGCTCATGCTTTGTATCAGGGCACGGCTTCAGCCGTGCCGCAATGGTTGGGTCTGATGAGGGCTTTAGCCCCTGGGCTACGTCTTCCCTCTTTGAAGGGCACAGGCTTCAGCCCGTACATAAAAGAAACAAAACGATGGCCTTTAGGCCGTACATAACTACTTCGAAATGAATGCGGCTTTAGCCGCTGAGGGTACGATTTTCCCGCAGCTGAGACTTTTTCCGCAGCCTATTTTGCTTCTGAGGTACCGTTTCCTCCTGCCCTGGATCAAAAAGCGCAAAGGGTGCCCCAAACCTTGGAACCCATAGCCCGGCCCAACGCCATTGTATTCAGTTAATGGAACGTTGCAAGTGACTCTAGAACAAGGGGTTTGCGGTTAATGCACACTTAAACGCCTGTTTTGTTGACCATTCCGGAGTTATCCCTCAAAGTCGCGGAGAAATGCAGCCACGGCGGCTGGAGTTGCAGGGCAGTCATACGTGACCGGCGGCCTGGGAGGAAAGATATGGCAAAGTTTTGCGGTCAATGTGGTTTGCGCTTGAACGATACGGCATTGTTCTGTGGAGGGTGCGGCGCAAAGCTGCCCGTTGCCGCCGCTGTCCCAGCGCCAGCACCGTCGCCGACCGGCAACACCGGCTGTGCAGCCCGTCGCCTATACACCCGTAGCGTCGCCTTACACACCCGTAGACTTGGCCTTTAGCCCGCAGCCGGCATCACAGACACCGGTGCCAGAGACGGCAGCTTTTGCCCCGGTGACCTTCGATCCCATCCCGGCAACACCTGCACCACAACCGCCAGCTTTTGCGCCGGTAACTTTTGACCCCCTTCCGGCAACACCTGCACCACAGACACCACCGCCTCAGCCCGGGGGCTTTGCGCCGGTACCGGGGTATACACCAACTCCGGCCGCGTATACACCTCCGGCCTCGAGCTACACGCCGCCTGCAGCAAATTATGCTGCAGCTCCAGCCGCCTATACGCCGGGGAATCCGTATCCTGCAAAAAAGTCCAACACTCTGGTCAAAGTACTGGTTGCTCTTGTGCTGATCATTTTTGTCGGCGGGGCTCTTGCCGTCGGTGGACTTTGGTACGCGGCGCAACAGATCAAGGGAAAAGTGGATGCGGCGAAGGTAAAGGTACTGGGAGGAGCGGCTCCGTCAACCTCGAGTGGGTTAGGCGGGCTGCTTGGTAATTCCACCAGTAGCGACGACAGCGCAGGCGGTTTCAAGGGAGATCCTTGCCGCTTCCTGAGCAAAGCGGAAGTGAGCCAGGCCGTCGGGTTACCCGTCATCCGCACCGAGGCCACAGACGGTGGCTGCAGTTACATCGCCAAGGGTGATCCGGCGGACGTGACAGCCAAACATTTGTCTTCGATGTTAGGCGGCTTGGGAGCGGATGCCAAGACCCAGCAGATGGCGCAGAAATTCGCTGGGGGCCTTTTTGCCCAGCAGGAGGCGACCGATAAATCACTCGCCGCACAGGCAGCTACCGGGGAGATCCCGGTGCTGGTGCTAAGTTTCACCGCGGGCAACGCCGCCATGGAAATGAAGATGAACCGCGCCGCGTTCCAGCACATAAAAGGCGGTGTCACCACCGCGAATGCGGCCAACAGCGCTACCGGAGACCTGACCGGTATTGGTGACGAGGCCTACGTCGCCGGAGGCAGCATGATCATGGTCCGCAAAGGCAATACCGTGGCTCGTTTCATGTATATCAGTTGCCCTTGCAACACAGACAATATCAAGCCGCTGGCGCAGATGGTGGCAAGCCGGTTATGAGCACTTACTTAATTCCAGTTCAAGAAAGGACCACGACCATGAGTTTCTGTCAATCCTGCGGAGCCGCCTTTGCAGACGGCACCAACTTTTGCCCTACATGTTCCGTGAGACCCCAGGCGATGGCGGCGCCCGTCCCCACCAATGCAGGTCTACAGGCCAACACAGCAGGCGCGCTGGCGTATCTTGCCGGTATCATCACCGGAATTCTCTTTCTGGTGATCGACCCTTACAAAAGCGATCGCTTCGTCCGCTTCCACGCCTTTCAGTCCATCTTCTTCAACGTGGCCTGGATCGCGCTGTGGATTGCCTGGATGATCATCGGCCTGGTGCTGGGCGCGGTCACCAAAGGTCTTTTCTTCATCATTCAAGTGCCTATCGACCTGGTGATCATGGTCGGCGGCTTTGCCTTGTGGGCGTTTCTTATGTACAGCGCGTATCAGGGCAAGACGACCAGGCTGCCGGTCATCGGCGCGCTCGCGGCAAAGCAGGCGGGGATCTAATGTTCGCCCGGCGCCAAGGATTGTAGAAGATGAGCTACTGCACAGTGTGCGGCGCAGCGCGTGTGGCGGGGGGTGCATATTGCACCGTCTGCGGCGCCCCCCAACCACCTGCGAACGCGCCGTCACCGCCGGCTGGCGCGCTGCCATCGCCATCTCCGGCCGCTTCACTCCCCGTGCGCCGCTCCCCTTTCCGCCGCCTCCGCCGCGCGGCGGCAATGGCCTGCGCACGCTGCGTGATCACTGTGGTCGTCATGCTGCTTATCTTTGTCGGGCTTGGTATCGCCGGCGCCATTTATGCCGTGCGTGTAGCAAAAGAGAAGGCAGACGCAACGCTCAATCGCATCACCCGGTCAGTCTCAAAACCTGCTTCCAGCCCGGGCAGCAACAATCCGGGGGCGCCTGCACAGAACGACGGCAACGATGTATCTGGGTTATTGGGCAACCTTAGCAACCTCCTTGGCGCTGGAGATCAGGTTGACGACGGGATTCCGGCAATCTCGGCGGACGATCCGATGACGCCTTGTGCGGCTGCTCCACTTCCTACGCAGGCCACGGCAAAGATCCCATTGCAGGCGGGCACGGTTGTCACCACTGCCTGGGGCTTGAAGAACGGCGACGTGGAAAATCGCGACTCCGTTATCTCCACCGACGCAAACTCCGTTTTGTTGCAGGCGAACGATTCCAAATGGAAAGACGACGATGGCCACGATCGGCATGCCGATGCCACGATGCCGATCGTGTGCAATGGAGATCTTGTCTCGTCCGACACCTACATGACGGTGGAAGGGACTCGAATACCGCGCATACTGCACGGTGTGACCCGGCTCAGGCTATCGAGCAACAGCTTTGAAGAGGTGAAGTCCACCGGCAAAACCAGTCTTCGTTATTTCGACACCTGGGACACACGTACCGGCAAGAAGCCCACGTATGAGGGCGGTCTGCTCACCCGGGTCGAGCCGCAAGATGTTCCTTATCCCATGATTGTCAACGATCAACGGGTCAACCTGCCGGCAATCCATCTGGCGGGCATCATGGCCTCTGTAGGAAAAGATCCAAGGCCAAAAGAATGGCTTCCCACGCACAGCGAAGCCGATGTGTATGTGATCGACGACCCCTTGGACCCCCTCGTCCTGTTGTGGAAGTTGAAAGACCCTGTGCTTCACTACGGCAAGTTCAGAGTCGAGATCGTGAAGATCGACTACACGGTTCCGAAGCCGGTAAATCTGGTGGAGAAACAACTCACCGAACAGAAGCGCGCGGTCACCTACGGCATCTACTTCGACTTCAACAAAGACACCATCAAGCCTGAGTCTGAGCCGGTACTGAAGGAGATCGTGCAGGCGATGACAGATAACCCGGACTGGAAGTTGACGGTGGAAGGCCACACCGACAACATCGGTGGTGACACCTACAACCTGGACCTTTCAAAACGTCGTGCCGCTGCGGTGAAAGAGGCGCTGGTCACGCGTTACCACATCGCCCCGGATCGTCTTGCCAATGATGGCTACGGTGCCTCGCGTCCCGTAGAGACCAACGACACGCTCGAAGGGCGTGCCCGCAACCGCCGTGTGGAGTTGACCCGTGAGTAGGGCGTGATGAGCGATGCTCACACGGTAATAGATACATACATAGTTACATAAGGAGAAAGCAATGATGACAACATGGATCGCCCTCCTCGCCGGGGGCGTGCTGATGCATTTCTTCGCCTTCGCGGATGTCAGCTATCAGGAAACCACGCAATACACCGGCGGCTCCATGATGGGCATGCTCAAAATGGCCAGTGCATTTAGTCCCCAGGCAAACAGGCCACTTCGCCGGTCACGTCCACGGTCATGAAATAGGGGAATTGTGGCGCTGTCTGGCCACGAATCATAGGGTGGCCCCATATCCGGGGGGGTGTGGGGCCACTCCGTGACAACTTGGGACCAAGAGTAGTGATTTGCGCTCCTTATGAGGTGGCGGAATGCATAAGTACTTCTTACTGCGGACGGCAGTTGTGATCGCGGCTGGTTTTCTGCTCGCCAGCGGTTGCCGGCAAAGTCGCCCTGGAGAGGAAGCCTCCGCACCGGTAAATCCAAGCGCGTGGCCTGGTTTCGGGTCGACCCCGGGCCCGATCATGGTTGGCCGCCCCATCAAGCTGAGTGACCTGACTGAGAGCGAGAGGCGCTTTGGCGTGGCGCCCAAGCGGGGCCCAGGCATTGTGTATCAGGACGACATTATCCTCATGGAGCACGGCGACCAGGCGATTCGCTCCTTCTCCTCAAATGGCCTGTCGTGGACCTTTGATGCGAATGCCCCGCAGGTCAACGAAATCCAGCCGGGCAAGATTGTTTTTGCGACTGGGCGCGCTCTGGCAGGGGCCCCCCGACCGTACCAATCCCTATCATGATCCCGCCTGCCCCGCCAGCCCCGGCGTGCCGTGGGGCCCGCCGTGGGAGCGCCATAGGCGCGGCACCCATGTCTCAATCGGCAAGCAACCACATTAAGTCATAATGACTGTATTGAACCTCCGACTCCGGTTTCGTGACCCCCTTTTCCTCCTGGCCTTGGCCGCCGGTCTGATTGCCTTCGTGGTGCAATCGGGCGAGCTGGGCTCCGCTGACACCACCCATCGCCTCCAAACCGCCCACGCCTTGTGGACCTCCGAACCGGAGGTGTTTCCCAACGAATTTCCTGAATTCGGCGTGCACGGCCGCGGGGGAAAGCTGCAGAGCTGGTACAGCATCGGCCAGTCGCTGCTCTTGTTGCCGGCGGATATCGTCGGCACCTATGTCGCGCGCCTCCCCATCTTTGCCGAGTACGACGACACCGATCCCAGCGTGCGCGACATCATCGTCAGCTACAGCATCAACATCCTGGTGACGGTGCTGACCGCGCTGGTTTGTTTTCGCTTCCTGCGTCAATTGAAGTTCGATGTCACGCAGTCTGTAGTGGGGGTACTGGCTCTGCTCGTCGCCACCACGCATCTCCATTACACCCAGAACATGATGGAGAACAATTACATCTTCCTGTTGTCGATGACAGGCTTCTCCTATCAGTACGAGTGGTTGCGCACCGGCAGCCGGCGAGCTCTTCTGATTGGCTCGGCTGCGTTCGGCCTCAATCTGCTGACCCGCCTCCCACCGGCTTGGATCTACTGTCTGGAGCGCTCTTCCTGTTGTTGATCCTGTGGTTCGAAGGCACCCGGGGCCGCGCTCTTTGGGAGCGATGCAAAACCTACATCGCGACCGCTCTGCCGGTTTACCTGTTTTTCGGACTGCTCGATCGCCTCTATCAAATCTACCGATTTGGGCTTAGCATCAGTATTTGTTACCTATATCACCATCATCGGCCGCGAAACCAGGATGCGCGATCCTTCGCTGCCCCCCAACTTTCCCTTCGAGACTCCCTGGCATGTGGGGTTCTTCGGGGCGCTCTTCACCCCGGAGAAGTCGATCTTTCTCTTCGATCCTCTGATCGTCCTCATGATTCTTCTTTGCATCGTCGCCTGGAAGCAGTTCAGTCCGGCTGTCAAGGCGTACGCCGTCATGAGCTGTCCGCTGCTCCTGGCGTACATGAGCTTCTATGCTCGCTATTCGTGTGGAGTGGAGACTTCGCCTGGGGCGACCGCTACGTTTCGACGGCTGTCGAGTTGGCCTCGTTGCTCGCCGTTCCTCTGCTACTGCGCCATCGCCCACAACTGGCAAAGCCGGTTTGGATCCTGGGCTTGGCGCTGCTGGCCATCAGTACATTCATTCAATTGGTGTCGCTGGCCTTCTGGTTGCCGCTCGAGATCTACCAGATGGAGACCCTGGGTCATCCGACATTTGTGATTGCCTTGCGCGTCAAAAATATTGTCGCCTTCGCGTTGGGGAAGATGGACGCCTGGGGCCTGAACAACCACGCCATGACCGAGGATCCGTGGGACTACGCCCACATCACCGAGTGGAACTTTCTGCCCTTTGTTCTGCGCCGAGTCGGGGTTGCGCCACTGTGGGTGGTACATATTGCGTTCGTGGTGTGGACTGCCGGGCTCGCCGCGTTGGCGGCTACTCTATGGCAAATCCGCAGAGTGCTGAGCCGCCTCGGTCAGGGCACTTCACTGGCATCCTGAAGCAGTTCCCAACGCTGCAGTGCGATGGGAACATTGCCATTGTTCCAGACAAAGTTGTTGAACTGCAGCACGGAAAAATCTTTGCCTTGAGCGCGGCGGGCGTCGGAGAGGAGCTGCGTGATCTGCAGCTTTCCGATCTGGTACGAGATGCCTTGTCCAGGAGTGCTCGAGAACATCGCTGCCTCGTCGAGCGCGGTCGCCCGATCCATGGGGACCGTCCGAGCGAGGTAATCAGCGCCCTGCTGCAGCGTGAACTCGCCCAGCGCCAGCTTCACGTCAACCTCCACGCGCAATGCGCGTAGCCGCATGAAGCTGTAGATGGTCTCGCGGGTATGCGGATTGTCGTCGAAAAACCCAGCCTGCAACATCATCTCTTCGGCGTAGAAGCCGAGGCCTTCATTGGCGCTGGAGTCGTAGTAGTGGCGACGGATCGGATCGGCGTTGTGCCAGCCGAGACAGAGCTGGAAATAGTGGCCTGGCACACCCTCGTGGACCAGGATGGGCCGCGGATCGTGCGCCTGAGAAAGCTTAAAGAAGCCCAGGTCCGGCCCCGGCACGTGAATGTAGCTGGTCCCATCCTGATCGAGGCGCGAAGGTCCGGTGAGGTCGTCGTTTTCTCCCATGTCCTGGAAGGGCTCCAGGTAAGCCGGCAGCAGCAGGTTGCGGTAGTGCTTCATCCACTCAGGTACGCTAAGAATTTTTTGGTCGACGAGGAAGGCGCGAACTTTCTCTTCATCGATCTTTTCGGCTTGTATCTGGGCTGCCGCACTGGGAAAGAAGGGCGCCGGTGGGGCGCCGGCAAGACGAGTCTGCTGGTAGGTTTCGAATGCGACGGCTCTGCTCCACTCCTGTTGGCTCATCGCCAGCAACTGTTCGGGTGTGTAGGGAAGCAGCGCAACCTTGCTCAAGAAAAATACGTAGTTCTCGCGCCCAATGGCCGTGTCTTTGCGCGCGGCGGGCAATTTGGCCGTGAGCCACGCGCGGTATTGCGTGAGAGCTGTGACTGCGGCGGGCGTGACCTGTTGCTAGCGCCTGGTGGTTGGCTGGCGTGAGTTGCGGTGCGAGTGCCTTCTCGGTGCGTTGTGTTCGCTCGGCGACCCGGTCCAGGCTGTCGATGGCCAGTTGGACAAACGGCTGCCGCAGATCGGTCAGGTTCTCCTGCGCAGCCTGAAGCGTAGTCGGGATCTGCTTTACGCGGGCAACGATCTCCGCCTGCCGCGCTTCAGAGAACGGTGGCGGTGGCAATAGAAGTAGGAACACCGAGCCGAGCGTCTGGTCGACATAGAACTCAGGGTTACGTTTCCATCTCTGTTCGATGGAAAGCTCCCACCGCACCCGGGCGACCGCAGAGCCAAGCAGGCGGTAATCCACTTGGTCGTGGATGGAGGTTTGGGCCAAGGGAGCGAGAGCCTTCCATCGCCGTTCAAAGTCATCAAGCTGCTGCAACCGCTGATCGATGGTTTGCTGCGACCAATCAACGACCAGGCCCGACAGGCCGCTCGATGCGCGGAATATCGTCGTCACTGAAAGGCTGTTCAACCGCTCTCCACTGCCAAAAGCTATCGCTGAGCTCGGCCAGGCTATCGGCACGCGCAAAGACGTTATGGGCGAACAGCAAAGACAAAACCGCCAGATAGCGCAAAACTGTCAATGAAAGTTCCTCGGTAGAGAGCCAGTGTATCCGACCCGAATCTTTCCCTTTCGCCGATCCCGGGTGCCCCTTATGGCGCATAAGGCGCACACTTCCACCCAAAAGGCGCTTAAGGCGCACACTTCCACCCAAAAGGCGCATAGGGCGCTTAAGGCGCACACTTCCACCCCAGGTCGCCCCCCACCGTCATCCTCGGACCCGCAGGAAATCGGACGGGTGCCCCACGTTCGCCTAACCTGCCCCGGCGTGCCGTGGGGCGTACGTGGGCTGAAAACGATGGGCGCAGCCCTTCGACCGCCCTTCACTCAACCGAAAACAAACCAAAAGGAGCGCAGTTTGACACGATCCCACTCCTCCCTTAGCGTTTTCTAGACATGGAAACCCTCAAAGGAAGAACGGCATTAGTGACCGGCGCTTCACGCGGGCTGGGCGCCGCTACTGCTCTGGAATTAGCCGCAAGAGGTGCGAAGGTCGCGGTCAACTACTTCACCAAGCGCGATCGCGCCGAGCAATTGTGCGAACAAATCAAAAAACAGGGCGGGGAAGCGACTGCCTACTACGCCGATGTCCGCCAGGAAGCCGACATCATCAAAATGGTCCAGGCAATCAACGAGACCTATCACCACATCGATATCGCGGTAATGAACGCCACCGGTCCGCAACCCTTCCTGACCATCGAAGAGCAGACCTGGGAGCGCTACCTGGACCAACTGGATTTTTTTGTAAAGTCGCCCCTGCTGATCCTGCGCCAACTGGTCGCCGGCATGAAGAGCCGGGGCTTCGGCAGGATTATTCAGATCGGAAGTGAAGTCTTCGAGCTGGGCAATCCAATGTTCGCCAACTATGTCGCGGCCAAGGGAGCGCAGTTAGGGCAAACGCGGTCCTGGGCCCGCGAACTTGCTCCCGCCGGCATCACCGTAAACCTGGTTGCGCCAGGCTGGATCCCCACCGAACGCCACCTGCATTCCACCCAGGCAGAGATCGACGCCTACACTGAAAAAGTCCCCATGAAGCACATGGGTACTGCGGAAGATGTGGCCAATACCGTAGCCTTTTTGGCCAGCGACGCCGGAAGATTCATCACCGGACAAAAAATCTCCGTGAACGGCGGCAACACTCTCGAATAACGTCAGCTCATCGTACGGAGTGTCGGACTAATCCTCAATGGGGCTTCGGTTCCCGCTTGAACGTCGGCAACCGAAACCCCCGGTGCGATCTCTTCCAGGACCAGCCCATCAGGGGTAACGTTGATCCAGGCCAGCTCAGTTGCGATCGAGTCGACCACCCCAACCCCGGTCAGCGGCAATCGACACGCGTTAAGGATTTTAGGGCGGCCATCCCGCGTCGTGTGCTCCATGGCGACGATCACGCGCTGCGCACTCGCCACCAGGTCCATGGCGCCGCCCATCCCTTTAACCATCTTGCCGGGGATGATCCAATTCGCCAGGCTCCCTTTGACGTCGACCTCCATTGCGCCCAGGATGCTGAGGTTCACGTGACCTCCGCGGATCATGGCAAAGGCATCGGCGCTTGAAAAGAACGACGTCCCAGGCAGGACCGAAACCGTTTCCTTGCCCGCATTGATCAGGTCGGGGTCCACCTCTTCTTCCAGCGGATAGGGCCCAATCCCCAGCATCCCGTTCTCGGATTGCAGCACTACCTCAACCCCAGCAGGAACATGGTTGGCGACCAGCGTCGGCATACCGATGCCGAGGTTGACGTAAAAGCCATCGCGCAGCTCTTGCGCGACCCGTTTGACGATGCGGTTCCGCTTCTCAATCTCCTGCATTCGGTTTCCTCACTGTCAGGCGCTCGATGCGCTTCTCGCAAGCGGAGCACTGGAAGATGCGTTTGACATAGATGCCCGGGGTCACAATCGCATCCGGATCCAGTTCGCCGGGTTCTACCAGTTCTTCCACTTCGGCAATGGTGATGCGCGCGGCGGTGGCCATCATGGGGTTGAAGTTGCGCGCCGTGCGGCGATAGATCAGGTTGCCCTGGCGATCGCCCTTCCATGCCTTCACCAGCGCGAAGTCAGCCTTGAGCCCCGTCTCCAGCAGGTACTTGCGTCCGTCGAAGGTCCGCTCCTCCTTGCCCTCCGCGACCAGGGTGCCGACCCCGGTGGGCGTATAGAAGGCAGGAATGCCCGCGCCGCCGGCGCGAATGCGCTCTGCCAGCGTGCCCTGTGGAATCAATGACACCTTGAGCGTGCCGGCAATCGCCAGCTTCTCCAAAAGCGCGTTCTCCCCCACGTAGCTGCCGGTATGCGATGCGATCATGCCCGCTTCCAGCAACAGACCGAGGCCGAAGCCATCCACGCCCATGTTGTTGGAAATCGTATGCAGGCCCGTGACCCGGCGGCGCACCAGGGCAGCTATCGTGTTCTCGGGAATGCCGCACAACCCGAACCCTCCCAGCATCACGGTTGCGCCCGGCGGGATATCGGCAACGGCGGCATCGGCGGTGGAAAAGACTTTATTCATCGCAAAGCGAGTCTACCCACTCCGCCGCTCCAAAGCCAAGCGACGCCGGGACCATTTAGCATCTAGTTTGGAGAACGGAACCACGTGGCCACTGAAAGCTTTCGCTCTGCCGTTAAGCAGGAGCATCCGTTGCAGGTGATCGGCGCTATCAACGCTTTTACCGCGCGCATGGCGGAGGCGACGGGCTTTCGCGCCCTCTATGTATCCGGCGGGGGAGTGGCCGCCAATTCGCTCGGCATGCCCGACCTCGGTATCAGCACCATGGAAGATGTGCTGATCGACGTGCGCCGCATCACCGAAGTCACCACCCTGCCTCTGCTGGTCGATATCGACACCGGCTGGGGAAGCGCCTTCAACATCGCCCGCACCATCCGCTCCATGCAACAAGCCGGGGCTGCCGCCGTGCATATAGAAGACCAAGTGGGCACGAAGCGCTGCGGCCACCGGCCCGGTAAGGAGTTGGTTCCGGCTGCCGAAATGGTCGATCGCATCAAGGCCGCGGTCGATGCCCGCACCGGCCCTGAGTTCGTAATCATGGCCCGGACGGACGCGCTGGCCGGCGAGGGGTTGGCTTCGGCGCTCGAGCGCACTGCCGCCTATGTGGCCGCCGGCGCGGATATGATCTTTGCCGAGGCCGTCACTGACTTGGCCATGTACACCCAATTCAAGAAGGCGGCCGGGGTGCCGATCCTGGCCAACATCACCGAGTTCGGAAAAACACCGCTCTACACCACCCAGGAGTTAGCCGCCGTCGGGGTCGACATCGTCTTATATTGTTGCGCTGCCTACCGCGCCATGAATGCTGCGGCCCTGAAGGTGTACCATGCCATCCGGAGCGAAGGCACCCAGAGCAACGTGCTCGGCCTTATGCAGACTCGCGCCGAGCTTTACGAATTCCTCGGCTACCAGGCCTATGAGCAAAAGCTCGACCAGCTCTTCGCGGCAGCCAAACGCACTTAATCGGGAGAGATGATGGCCACCACCACTGACCAGCCTGTAGCTTTCAAACCAAAGAAATCCGTTGCCCTTTCCGGCACGCCGGCCGGCAATACGGCCCTGTGCACAGTCGGCCGCACCGGCAACGACTTGCATTATCGCGGCTATGATATAGCCGACCTCGCCACCCATTGTGAATTTGAAGAGGTGGCCTATCTATTGCTGCGCGGCAAACTACCGAACGCTATGGAGCTTGCTGCCTACAAGCGAAAGCTGACCGGTCTGCGCGGCTTGCCCGCCAATGTCTACGAAGTGTTGGAACAGCTTCCCGCTGCCACCCATCCCATGGATGTGCTGCGCACCGGCGTCTCCGCCCTGGGCTGCATGCTGCCGGAGAAAGACGACCATAGCCCGGCGGGAGCGATCGAGTGCGCGGACGTGTTGCTCGCCACCATCGGCTCGATGCTGCTTTACTGGCACCACTACAGCCGCAATGGACAAAGCATCGACGTGGATTCGGGAGAGGACACACTCGCCGGGCACTTTCTCGCCCTGCTCCACGGGGAACCTCCGAGCAAGGAGTGGATTCGCGCCATGCAGGTCTCACTCGTTCTCTATGCCGAGCACGAGTTCAACGCCTCCACCTTTACCGCCCGCGTCATTGCCGGCACCGGCTCCGACATTCATTCCTGCATCACCGGCGCGATCGGCGCGCTACGCGGGCCCAAGCACGGCGGAGCCAATGAGGTTGCTCTGGAAATCCAGCAACGCTACGCTACTCCCGACGAGGCGGAGCGCGACATTCGCGCACGCCTGGAAAAGAAAGAGGTGGTCATCGGCTTCGGTCATCCGGTCTACACGGTCAGCGACCCGCGCAATGCCATCATCAAGAACGTTGCCCGCGAACTCGCTGAATCCACCGGCGACTTCGCCATGTACCGCGTCGCCGAGCGGTTGGAAACGGTAATGTGGGATGCCAAGCACATGTTCCCCAACCTGGATTGGTTCAGCGCGGTCTCCTATCATCTGATGGGGATTCCGACCGCGATGTTCACCCCGCTCTTTGTTCTGTCCCGTACTTCCGGGTGGAGCGCACATATCCTCGAGCAGCGCGCCGATGGCAAGATCATTCGCCCCTCAGCCAATTACACCGGGCCTGACGATCTGCCGTTTGTCCCCCTTGAAAAAAGAGCCTAGAAGGATTTGACTGAATGTCCGTACATGCCAGTGGGGAACGCCTGCCGTATGACCAGGTCCTCGTCGACATTGCCGATTATGTCTGCAACTACACCATTGACAGTGAGCTGGCCTACACCACCGCGCGCAATTGCCTGATCGACACTCTTGGCTGCGGGCTGGAGGCGCTTGAGTATCCGGCCTGTACCAAACTGCTGGGCCCGATCGTACCCGGAACCATTGTGCCCAACGGCGCCAAGGTGCCGGGCACTGCCTTCCAGCTGGACCCGGTGCAGGCCGCTTTCAATATCGGCGCGATGATTCGTTGGCTCGACTTCAACGACACCTGGCTGGCCGCCGAATGGGGCCACCCATCTGATAACCTCGGCGGCATTCTCGCCGTCGCCGACTGGCTCTCCCGAAGCGGCGCTCGATCAACGCTGACTATGCGAGACGTGCTCACGGCGATGATCAAAGCCCACGAGATTCAGGGCTGCCTGGCACTGGAGAATTCTTTCAACAAGGTTGGCCTCGATCATGTCGTCCTGGTCAAGGTGGCCTCGACTGCTGTGGTCGCTCACATGCTGGGCCTTACCCGGCATCAGATTCTCGACGCGGTTTCGCTGGCATGGGTGGATGGTCAGAGTTTGCGGACGTATCGCCACGCGCCCAATACCGGTTCGCGCAAGAGCTGGGCTGCCGGAGACGCCACCAGCCGAGCCGTTCGCCTCGCGCTCATGGTACAGGCCGGTGAGATGGGTTATCCCTCCGTTTTGACCGCCAAGACCTGGGGATTTTACGATGTGCTCTTTCGCGGCCGGCCCTTCAGCTTCCAGCGGCCGTACGGCTCTTATGTGATGGAGAACGTGCTCTTCAAAATCAGTTATCCGGCTGAGTTTCACGCGCAGACCGCTGTAGAAGCCGCTATGGCGCTGCGCAAAAAATTGCTCCAAGCTGGAAAGTCAGCAGATGACATCACCTCCATCCAGCTTCGTACCCACGAGGCCTGCCTCCGCATCATCGATAAGAAGGGACCGCTGAACAATCCGGCCGACCGCGATCACTGCGTCCAGTACATGGTGGCCGTTCCCCTCATCTTTGGTCATCTCACTGCTTCAGACTATGAAGACTCCTTTGCCGCAGACCCGCGTATTGATGCGCTGCGCGAGAAGATGCAATGCAGCTGAGGAGCGAACCTTCACCGCCGACTACCATGATCCGGAGAAGCGCTCCATCGCCAATTCACTCACCCTGACTTTCCGCGATGGAACCACATTGACCGAGACCGTCGAATACCCGCTAGGCCACCGTCGCCGCAGAAGCGAGGGCATTCCGCTCCTGGAAGAAAAGTTCCGCACCAACCTGGCCCGTCGATTTGCGCCTCCAAAGCAGCAGGCGATCCTGAAGGTCTCGCTCGACCAGCCGGCACTCGAACGCATGCCGGTGCAAGAGTATGTGGATCTCTACGCACTGTGACCTTAACCGGACCTAACAGGGTTAGCCTGGATCTCTCACAGACCTGCCTCTCTCTACCCGTAACAAATGAAGGGGTGCCCCATATCTGCCCGGTTTTGGCAGATGTGGGATTCCACGGACCTCAACCGCTGACTGTGCAGGGTGTAGAGGATCATGGACCTCGGGATCCGTTGCAGTAGAGAAGTAGCCGGTGTAGCGCAGTGGAATCCCACATCTGCCAAAATCGGGCAGATATGGGGCACCCTTCACTTGTTTACGGTTAGAGATCTCGCCATGGCAATGATCGGTTGTCGCAAAATCTGTGAGAAATTCAGGTTAGAGGGAATTGGACGGGGTGCCCCACGTTCGCCTAAGCGTACTCCGGATTTCCTGAGGATCCTGCTGGCGTCGGCGAACTTCATGCGGCTTTCCTTAATGAAAGCCGCACACGCGGTTGTTGGTGGCGCCCCGCGCAGGAAATCCGGATACGTGGGCCGAAAACGATGGGGCGTAGCCCCTCGATCGCTTTTGTCGCATCTATAGAAAGTCCATGTCGGATAGGAAAGCGTTGAGAACACACTCTATAATCCGCCCATGCCTTTTAGTCCCCGTCTAAGCCGGCGAGATTTCGTGAAGGGAATGCTTGCCACTCCCCTTGCGGCCGCCTATTCGTCGTTTGCCTCCACGCTACCTCCGATGAAGATCACGCGCATCGAGACGGTCTACTGGAAGTCGCGCGACGATGCCCCTTTCTGGCCTCATTGGACCTGGCTAAAGATCGACACCGACGCAGGCATCTCCGGCATCGGGGAGACCTATCCGCGCAACCCGGTGGAAGCCGCTATGGTTCACAATGTGGCGCCGTCGCTGATCGGCCGCGATCCTCGGGATATCGAACGCATCTGGGCCGACCTTTATCGCACCTTTGATTTCCAGATTGCCGGAGGCACTGAGATGCGGGTGCTCAGCGCACTGGATCTGGCTTTATGGGATCTACTGGGGAAGTCACTGAATGCGCCCGTTTACCGATTGATCGGAGGCAAGGCGAACCCGCAGGTCCGCTTGTACAACACCTGTTTTGACTACAAATACGATTTCAATAAAGAGCCGGAAAAGATCATGCGCGAGCTGATCGATACCCGGGGCATCAAGGCGATCAAGATATGGCCCTTCGATGGCGCCGCTTTGCGTAACAAAAACGAGTACATTACCTGGCACGATATTGACCAGGCGCTGATCCCGGTAAAAAAACTGCGGGATACGTTCGGCGATGAGATAGAAATTGCCATCGAGTTTCACGCCCAGTGGAACCTGACTTCCGCTATCCGCATCGCCCACGCACTCGAACCCTACAAGCCCATGTGGCTGGAAGACATGCTGATGCCCGGAAATTTTGACCAATATCACCAGCTCGCGGCCAGCACCTCTTTGCCCCTTACGGTCGGAGAGCGCATGGCCGGCAAGATGCAATTTGAGCGCCTGCTGGAGTCGCGCACTCCCAAATATGTGATGTTCGACGTGACCTGGTGTGGCGGCCTGACCGAAGCCCGCAAAATCGCCGCTCTCGCCGATGCCCAGGAGTTGCCGATCGCGCCCCATACCGCCGGCGGCCCGCTATTGTTTTACGCGTCCACGCATCTCACCACGGCATCCCCCAACGTATGGATCCAGGAAAGCTGCCAAAGATTTTACGAACGCGACTGGCCGCTCATGCTGGAAAACCCCATCGCGCCCAAAGATGGTTTTATCCAGGTGCCGGAGGAGAGCGGTTTCGGCATGAAGATCAAGCCGGAAGCCTGGAATCATCCCGCATCCATCCACGCGGTTACCGGCCACGCGTAACCGCAGTCGCCGCGTTGGCGGTTTTTCCTCGTCCACCTGCATCAAAAAACGCCAACGACCCATTGGACCCATGTAGAGTGACCAAGAGCACCTAGTAAGAGGAGAAACATGGGAAGAGCTTTCGTAGCGATACTCATCTTCGGCCTTGCCTGTGCCTCGATCGCGCAGCAGCCCGCTGAGGAGATTGCCGGGTTCAGCGCTCAAAGCGCGCCGGGCGAAGCCAATTGGGAGCAGCGTTTCAAGTCGCAGCCCGATCCTCAGCGCATGCGGGCCAACATGGAGCGGCTCAGCGCTCATCCTCATCATGTCGGGTCGCCGTATGACAAAGAGAACGCCGAATGGATCCTGACGCAATACAAGCAGTGGGGATGGGATGCCCACATCGAGGAGTTTGAGGTTCTCTTTCCTACCCCGAAATTGCGCTTGCTGGAGATGGTCGCGCCCTCGAAGTTCACCGCCAAACTAGAAGAACCGGCGGTCGCAGTCGACCCAACCTCGAAGCAAAAGGATGAGCAGCTGCCCACGTATAACGCCTACTCGCCGGATGGAGATGTGACCGCGCCGCTGGTGTACGTGAACTACGGTGTGGTTGCGGATTACGATGAACTTGCCCGTCACGGCGTCTCTGTCAAGGGAGCCATCGTCATTGCTCGTTACGGACAATCCTGGCGAGGCATCAAGCCCAAACTTGCTGCGGAGCACGGAGCCATCGGTTGCATCATTTACTCCGATCCCGCCGATGACGGCTACACCCAGCAACTCCCGTTTCCTAAAGGGCCCATGCGTCCGCCGGAGGGAGCGCAGCGGGGCAGCGTGTTGGACGGTCCGCTCTACCCTGGCGATCCGCTCACCCCAGGGGTGCCCGCGACCAAGGAGGCCAAGCGGCTCAAGCTGCAGGATGCGCAATCCCTCGCCAAAATTCCAGTGCTTCCTATCTCGTATGCCGACGCGCAACCCCTGTTAGCCGCCCTGGAAGGCCCGGTCGCACCTGCCAATTGGCGCGGAGCGCTGCCGATTACTTACCGCATCGGTCCGGGGCCGGCAAAGGTCCATTTGCAGCTTGCGTTCAACTGGGACCTCAAACCCGTTTACGACGTGATCGCCACCATGCGCGGCGCTGACGAACCCGACATCTGGGTGATTCGTGGCAACCACCACGACGGGTGGGTCAACGGCGCCGACGATCCGGTTTCCGGCCAGGTGGTTTTACTGGAGGAGGCGCGGGCCCTGGGGGAACTGGCAAAGCAAGGATGGAAACCGAAACGCACCATCATCTATGCCTCCTGGGATGGCGAAGAACCCATGCTCCTCGGTTCAACCGAGTGGGTAGAGCAGCACGCGGACGAGTTAAAGCAGCACGCTGCCCTATACATCAACAGTGACAGCAACGATCGTGGCTATCTTAACGTCGAGGGATCCCATGCGCTGCAGTCCTTGACGAACGGTGTTGCCAAAGATGTAGAAGACCCGGAATCCAAAGTCTCTGTCTATAAACGTCAGCAGGCGCGCTTGTTGCTGCATGGAACACCCAAACAGCAGGCGGAAGCCCGAAGCGGCGCCAACCTGAGCATCGGTGCGCTGGGTTCCGGTTCAGACTACAGTGGGTTCATTGACCATGTGGGGGTTGCCGCCGTCGATCTTGGATTCTCCGGAGAAGATCCTTCCGGCAACTACCACTCGATCTACGACGACTTTTACTGGTACTCGCATTTTGGCGACTACGATTACGTCTATGGTCGCGCCCTGGCGCAGGCCGCGGGTTTAACCGTGCTGCGCATGGCCGACGCCGACATCATGCCGTATGAATTTGAAGGCCTCTCTCATACCGTGGCGCAATACATCGAAGAACTGAAAGCGCTGCTGGAGACCCGCCGTAAGGAAGCCGAAGATATTAAGAAAAATCTGGATCAGGGTGTGTACGAGGCGGCGAATGACCCGCGCGATCCCACTGTGCCACCGCCCGCCAAAGAGATCCCGCCCTACCTGAATTTCGCGCCGCTCGACAACGCCGCGACCGCTCTGGATCGGGCCGCTGCGGCATATAGTAAGGCCCTCGCCGGCCTGCAGGGCAAGCCTCTTCCGGCGGATCGACTGCAGACCATCAATCAGCAGCTTGCGCTGGCCGAGAGAAAGCTAACCAACGCGCAGGGTTTGCCGCGGCGGCCATGGATGCAGCACCTGCTTTATGCGCCTGGCTGGTACACAGGCTACGGCGCCAAGACCATGCCTGGAGTGAGAGAAGCCATTGAAGAAGGCCGTTACGCCGAGGCGGACGAACAAGTGGCGCTGGTTGCCCGCGCGTTGCAGGATGAAGCGGCGTGGATTGAGCAAATAACCAAAGAGCTCCGCAACTGAGTTTCTGCAAACCAGCGCGGAAAGTAATTGACGAGAAGGAGGAGTGATGATATATCAGTTCCAATATATCGCACAATCCCATCAAGCTTTCTCATCCATTGGAAAGAGCGAGGCTGGCTTGAAAAAACCTACGCTAGTACCTAACCGGCTTAGACGCCCGGGTGAGTCACTCGCCGCCAGGGCATATCAACAGATCCGGGACGAAATTCTAAGGGGTGACCTGGCCATTGGTGACGTGCTGTCACGCAGGAAGCTGGCTGACCGCCTCAACATGAGCTTCCTGCCTATCACCGAAGCCATGCAGCGGCTGGAGTCGGAGGGCCTGGTCGAGAGCCGGCCGCGCATCGGTACTCGGGTCCGCATCCCCACCGAGCAGGACATTCGCAATAGCTACGTCATCCGCGAGGCTCTCGAATCACAGGCCGCCAGACTCTGCGCGGAGCATATCACTGCTGCTGACAAGAAACGGCTTCTCACCAGTGCCAGGCACCTCGACAATCTTCATAAGGTGTCAGGTCCGGAGGCTGAAGATGCAAGATTCTTGTTTTCAGTGCACACCTATCACATGCAATTCCACATGAGGATTGCAGAATTGGGACAATGTCCAGGCTTGACCAGCGCCATTGAAAAAGCACAGGTGCTGGTATTCAACTGGCTTTACGATACGGCCGCGGATAATAACAAGACGCCGGCAAAGTTTCACTCAAATCTGGCGGAGGCGTTGTGTTCCGGAGATCCTCTTGTCGCCGACAGCGCGATGCGGGCGCATATCCGTAATGGATTTGACCGAGTGCTCGAGCGCCTGGCTAGCTCGGAACACGCTAACAACTGGCGCCTCAAGAGCGCCAGAAATTAGAAAAACCTCGCCCATCCCTACCCCTAGCCAATGACGGGTGCCCCATATCTGCCCGGTTTTGGCAGATGTGGGATTCCACGGCTGTTTACCGCTCACTCTCTACCAGCAACAGATCCTGATGTCCATAGTCCTCTACGCCTTGGACACGCAGGGGTCGAGGTTTGTGGAATCCCACATCTGCCAAAACCGGGCAGATATGGGGCACCCGTCATTGCCTAGGGGTAGAAATCTCACCATCGGCAGCGGTCGGTTACCCAGGGAGACTGTGAGAAGTGCAGCGTTAGGCGTTTGAGCTTTCAATTTTGACGGTCCATGCATACTGGCAAGGACGGGCGGCCTCGTTTTGCAGCTGCTCGGGGATGGCGATGGTAAGCCCTTTCGCCGAATCGTAGTTCCACTTCAACCGGTCGGCTACACCGAGCATGTAAATGTTCGATCCCGTCTTCGGCTTGATGGAACTCAGCAAAAGTTCCTTACCAGGCCACACCAGTGTGTGGGCGTACGCGATGCGCCGGTCCTTGGATCGAGTGTAGCGAACGGTATCGCCTTCCGACCAAAGAGACCCGTCACGCGCACGCGTAGCATATATGCCTTCACCATTGATCTTCAGCCATTCTCCGGTGGCCCGCAGCTGCCGTGCGGCTTCCGGATGGAATTGGCCGTGGGCACTTGGCCCAACGCCCACCATGAAACCGCCACCCTTGGCCACTGAGTCCACCAGGTTTTGCACAATCCAGTTCGTGCCCTTGTGCTTGGCCGGGTCGGGCTCATAGGAGAAGTCAGTCCCAAGGGGATAGATCACCAGCCATGGAATCTCCGAAGTCACGTGGCTGGAGGGCACAACACGCTCAGGGGTATAGTAATCACCGTAGTTGCCGATTCCGCGATAGCGCAACATCACGTTCGGTTGAATCTCACGCAGCTTGAGAATCGTTTCCCGCATCTGCGGCCATACCTTGGGTCCCCAGCGAATATCCAGACCCAGCATGTCGATAGTTCCATAGTTCGTCAAAAGCTCCGTCAATTGCTGGCGATGACGGTGCACCATGCGGTCCACCTCAAGTGGCGTCGGATCCGGAACCATCACATACCTGTTCCCGAGGCGCTTTTTTCGGATGGCCCAGAATTTCTCGACCGAACCATCCGAAGGGCGCCAACCATAGAGCTCGGGAGAGTCAGGAACCTGGAGCGGATCTTCCCCATAAGGGCGGAAGTCTGCGTCATACCAGTCGGGGTGCGAAAAATATAGGTCAATTTTGATATCGCGTTTATGAGCGGCGTCGCACAGCTCCTTGATGATGTCCCGGCGAAAGGGCGTTTCCATGATGCTGTAGGCGAGATCGCAAGGCTCGATTTTAGGTCCGCCCGGCGCGGTCCAGTTGACTCTTTGCCGCACCCGGGTCTTGGTGTCGAACATGGAGAAGCCTTCGTGATGTTTGCTGGTGAATGCAAACATCTTCAGTCCGCTCTCGGAAAATAGATTCATCCACTCATTGGCATCGAACCCGGCAGGATCCCACGTTTTATAAAGCTGGTTGTAGGCTTGCCGGTCTTCCGACGACATGTCCAGAAAAGGCCAGGATTCTGCGCCTCTATGCCAAATGGAATAGATTCCCCAGTGGAGGCGAATGCCAAACTTCATATCTCTAAACGCCTCGTAGGCGCTGGCGGGAGCCCAATGATATTGGGGGATTGGCTGGGCTTCAACATACCACTCATTCTTGATAATGTCCGGTGGGAACCTGTGTTCACTGGAAGCGGAATCCGCGCGCACTCTCGCTTTGGAAGCCAGGGCCAGTGCAGCGGCAGAAACCACGAAGTCTCTTCTATTCATCGTCATGTACGTCGCCGATCCTTATCCAGTTCAGCGCAAATGCCGGATATCCGGTCATTGTTGGCCGGATCTTTGATATATCAGTCAATCAGTGATTGTCAAGCGAGATAGCGGGCGTTGAGGGCTTAGGTAGACTACTGTTGGAGTCCAAATAAGAGAAGCAATGGAGTGGTAGAAACGATGCCTGTTTCCATAAGCGGTCAGGTGGCCGTAATTGTTGGTGCTTCCAGCGGTATTGGCCGAGCGGCTGCGACGCTCTTCGCGCGGGAGGGAGCGAATGTCGTGGC
This sequence comes from uncultured Acidobacteriaceae bacterium, assembly GCA_963717225.1. Taxonomy (GTDB): domain Bacteria; phylum Acidobacteriota; class Terriglobia; order Terriglobales; family Acidobacteriaceae; genus PALSA-350. The sequence continues at coordinate 29,892 of CAVQWB010000062.1, forward strand.
TGCTGCCCGTCGCGAAGATCGACTACTTTCTCTTAAAAACGAATTGGCAACAGAGCAACGCAGCATCACGGTGCGGCGCGCCGACGCCTCAAACGTGGAAGACATGCAGCAACTTGCTCAGGAAACCCTCAAGCAATTCGGGAAAGTTGATATCTTGGTGGTCGCCAGCGGAATCAATACACCGGACCGGTCCATGAAGCGGCTGACTCCGGAAATATGGAACTCGCTGGTGGATGTCAATCTCAACGGAGCCTTTTATGCGACGCATGCATTTTTGCCCTCCATGAGGAACGCCGGTTCAGGTCACTTGATTTACATCTCCTCGATCAGCGGTGTCATGGCTGACGTATCGGGGGCGGCGTACCAGGCGTCCAAGCGCGGCGTTGTCGGCCTGGCCCACGCGATTCGTATGGAAGAGAAACAAAACGGCATAAGAACGTGCGTGATTTGCCCGGGCCTGGTGAATACCGAGTTATTGGAAAAGAGGCCGGTCAAGCCGTCACCCGAGGAATTGGCAAAGGCATTGCAAGCCGAAGATGTTGCAGAAACCATTGTCCACGTTGCGAAACTGCCAACGCGCGCTTCGATACCGGAGCTGATCTTGTTGCCGGCTACGCAGTAACTTCGATTAGAAAAGGCATGAATCTAGAGGGAAAAGTCTGCTTAGTCACCGGGGGGTCCAGCGGTATCGGGGCTGCCACCGCTCTCACCCTGGCACTCAAGGGCGCACACATCGCCGTGGCTGCCAGGAAAGCCGTTCCGATGCCGGATAGTCTTCTCGCTGCCGCTAAGGCTCATGGGACGACGGTCCGCTTTGTGAAAGTGGACGTCGCGGACCCTGAGTCTTGCCGTAAGTGTGTCGAAGCGGTAGTGAAAGACTTCGGCCGCCTGGATGTTCTGGTGCATTCGGCGGGAGGGCCGGCTCCCGGTGGTTTTTATGCGGTGACGGATGAGATTTGGATGAACGCGTTTGCGGTTCATGTGCACTCCATCTTTTTCCTTAGCAGAGCTGCAGCACCGCACATGGCGAAGCAGGGCGGGGGAGCGATCATCCTGCTCGGATCAGCAGCCGGGCTGCGTGGTTGTCTAGGCGCGTTCGCCTATGGCGTGGTGAAGGGGGCGTTGCCGCAGTTCGCCCGTGTTCTCGGCCGGGAACTTGCAGATCAGGGCATCCGCGTCAACTGTGTTTCTCCCGGTGTCATTCGCACTCCCTTTCATGACGCGCTTTCCCCCGAGCAGGCGAAAAATAATATCGAGAATCGAATCCCGTTGCACAAAGAAGGCAAACCCGAGGAGGTAGCTGCGCTGATTGCCACTATCGTTGAAAATGATTTCATCACTGGCGAGAACATGGTGATTGACGGCGGTATGACGATGCGGATTGTCTAGGGGTTAGCGACCCGTCCCGGCCTGCCGTGGAAGCGGAGTGGACCTGTCCCGGCGTGCCGTGGAGAGATCTGCGGTTGTCGCCCTCCTACCTACATTTACCCGTGCGTTGAGTAACCCATGCCCGCCAGAACACCGCGCATATACGCAAAGCTGCTGATCACGCCCGGCATTGGGTCGTCGCCGTGAACCTCGTATTCCAGATCCACAAATCCGTTGTACTTCATCTTAATCAGAGTTTCAAAAATCCGCCGCACAGGCATTAAGCCGTCACCCACAGCAACCTGGCTTTCCTTGGACTGAAAGTCCGTGAGGTCTTTCATGTGTACGTCGAAGAGCCGCGGGCCTACCTGCTTGATCGCCTCTACCACATCCGTACCCGCACGCACCGTGTGTCCTACGTCGATGCAACATCCCATGCGCGGGTCCATGTTGCCGACGGCCTTCAGAACATCCAACGGAGAGTGCCACAACTTGTCTTCCGGGCCGTGATTGTGAATGGCGAAACGGATGTCGTACTCCTTGACAAATTTCTCGATACGGGGAAGAGTGCTGGGCGTCGGGTCTCCCGCCACAATCACCTTGATACCCGCCCGCTTGCAATACTCGAACTTATTGCGGATGTCTTCGTCTTCATCCTTAGGGAAATAGATCGCTCCCGCCGCGTGGAGCTGAATGCCGGCCGCATGATAGTCGTCGAGCGCCTTCGCCTCCTCCGTCGGATCCATGGGCAGATGGTCTTTGACGTCCTTGGCATTGAGCGCCAGCACGTTCAACTGCTTCATGTAGCCAATCAACTGCGCGCGCTCGAAATTGCGAAAGGTATAGCTGCACAGGCCTAACCGGACGGGGGATGCTGCGTCACTCGCCTGCGCGGCCGGCGGCAAAGCGCTCGAGGTAGCGTATGCGGCCGCGGCCAACGCGCCGGAGCGGACGAAATTGCGACGGGATAGGATCATTTCCATAGTTAGATGTGTGGCGCCCAGCCCTTCTCATAGTCACGTCCCCACATCTTCATGGCCTGTGGATCGCTCTTGATCTTGCCATCCGCCGTGTCCAGCGCTAACTCGCGGTTGACTTCCCACGCGATATTGGAAAGTTGCAGCATGGTCACCGACACGTTTCCGACAGCAATCGGAGCGGCCAGTTTTTCTCCGCTGCGGATGCCGGCGATGAAGTTGCGGAAATGGGCGTCCGTCATCGAATCCGCGCCACGAAGGTCAGAGGACGAGGTCATCTTTCCAGTTTTAAACTCGCTCGTCTTGGTTCCCTTGAGGTCGTAGATCTCATAACCATCGCGATCGACCACCACCGTGCCCGTGGTTCCCATAATCGCCGCACCGCGGTCGCGATTGTAAAACTTCATTCCCTGGCAGCTCTTACCTTCCCAGGAAATCATTTTGTCCGGGTAGTCGAAGCTGGTCACCAGCGTGTCATAAAACTGCCAATCGTCTTTGAACTGGTACCTCCCGCCGGTCGACGTAACCCGCTGGGGATAGTCGACGTCGAGCGCCCAGCGGCAGACATCCACCTCGTGGGTTCCATTGTTGAGCGCTTCGCCCGTGCCATAGATTCTGAACCAATGCCAGTTATACGGCTGCACGTTGTCGGTATACGGCCTGCGCGGCGCCGGCCCTTGCCACAACTCCCAATCCAGTTGCGCCGGTACAGGCGCCGGCTTGCCTGTGCCAATCGACTTGCGTGTGTTGGAGTACCAGGCTTTGGCATAGTAAGCCCGGCCAATCAGGCCGCCATGAATCTTCTCGACAATCTCGATGGTGTGGGGCGAAGAACGCTGTTGGGTGCCCATCTGCACCACCTTGCCGTACTTCTTTTGCGCCTCGACCAGCAGGGCGCCTTCGGCGGGGTTGTGGCTGCAAGGCTTCTCCACATAGACATGCTTACCCGCTTGCAACCCGGAGATGGCCATCGGAGTATGCCAGTGGTCGGGGCTGGCGATGCTGATGGCATCCACGTCTTTCTGCTCCAGGATCTTACGAAAATCCTTCTCCTTCGCGGGCGCATCGCCCATCGCTTGCTGGGTGGTGGCGGCGAATTTATCCATGGTATGGCTGTCGACATCGCAAACGTGGGTGATGCAGGCGCTGTCCTTATTAGCCTGCAGCGCCGACAGGTGCGCATAACCTCGGCTGTTAAGGCCAATCACCGCAAAGTTGAGGCGGCTATTGGAGCCGAGAATCTGTCCGTAGCTCTTGGCGTTGGCCCGGATAGCCAGCCCCGCCGCTCCTACCGCTAATGCATCGAGAAATTCACGACGATTGACCATAATTCATCCTTGTCCGCTCGCCCCGAACAGGCGAAATCGGCATCAGCAACACTATACCTGCGAAGTGCCGGTCTGCTCCCGGCGTTGTCCTGAGGCAGATTGTGGGCCGCCCTGGTGGAACTGATAAAAGCACTGTTATATCAGTAGTTTACAGCGGAACCGGAAGATTGGCACGAGTGCCGCAGTCGCGGAACAGAAACGTATGCGTTGACAGCTGTTGCAACCCGAGACTAGCGTTATTAGTTCGACCTCCCTACGTCGCCGAAGTGACGGAGACCTTCTAATTGGCCCCAATGATGTCCGTTTTCAGGCGCGCGCACTTCCGCACGACGCCCTCCGTGGTGATCGCGGTTGCCTTGTTGGCAGCCGTGGCGGGCTGCCGAGCCACTCATTCCGGCGTTTCGCAATCGCGGGAACATCTTGACTTTAACCAGGATGTGCAGCCGATCCTGGCCAGCAACTGCTTCGCTTGTCATGGCCCCGATCCGGAAATGCGGAAGGCTAATCTGCGGCTTGACCTGGAGGAGTCGGCCTTCAAGAAGCGGCCAGGGAAGCCGGATGCCATCGTGCCCGGTCATCCGGAGAGGAGCGAATTAATCCGCCGGATCGAATCAAAGGATCCTCATTATCTGATGCCGCAGTCGGCGCAAAACGAAGCCAAGCCGATGAAGCCTGCGGAGATTGCGATTCTCAAGCAATGGGTGGCGGAGGGTGCACACTACAGGCCCCACTGGGCATTTGAAAAGCCGGTTCGTGCCGCGGTGCCGCAAGTGCAGGCTGCAGGCTGGGAGAAGAATCCCATCGACGCATTTATCCTGCGACGGCTGGCCAAGGAAGGCCTGCATCCCTCTCCTGAGGCCGACAGGCACACCCTCATCCGCCGGGTGACGCTCGATCTGACGGGTCTGTTACCGACGCCCGAAGAAGTGAATCATTTTGTCCAGGACTCTTCGCCCCAGGCGTACGAGCACCTGGTCGATCGCCTGCTTGCGAGCCCGGCCTTCGGCGAACAGCGGGCGCGTTACTGGCTCGATTACGCGCGCTACGCCGATACCTATGGGCTTGCACTTCGACAATAGCCGTTACATTTGGGCGTATCGCGACTATCTGATCAAAGCCTTTAATACCAACAAGCCGTTCGATCAATTTGCCAAAGAGCAAATTGCGGGCGATCTGCTGCCGCCACGCAACCTTGACCAGATCATTGCCAGCGGCTAGGTCCGCTCCGGAGTCAGCAGCAATGAAGGTGGAACCATTCCAGAAGAGCTGCGCGTCAACATCGCGCGAGAGCGGACGGAGGCCTATGGAGCCGCATTTCTGGGGCTAACGGTGGGTTGCGCGGTCTGCCACGATCACAAATATGATCCCACGACGCAGAAAGACTTTTATCAGCTAAGCGCATTCTTCAACAACATCAACGAGCAGCCTTTCAACGGCGATAAGCCGAATTGGGCGCCCGTGGTCCGGATTCCAAAGCCGCAGAATATGGAAGCCTATAACCGGATATTGGAGAAACGGGCGGAGCTGCAGCAGCAGTTGGATGCTTCGCGCATGCAGCATCGGGAATTGATTCAGCACTGGCTCGCCTCGAAACAGACTCCACCGCAGCCTGTCTCGACCGATAAGCTGCAGCTTCGCCTGCGGCTGGACGAAGGCGGCGGCGAGGTGCTGAAGAACAGTGCGCCGAACGCTAACCCGAAGAGCTTTCCCATTGGAAAGTTCAAGCCGCAGTGGGGAGAAACAACCTGGCTGTGGCCGGATTTCCGCATGGACACCAGTACCCGGGTGGACCTGGGACAGATGGGCGACTTCGAATGGGACCAGCCTTTTTCCAGCGGCGGCTGGTTCATGCTGCGCTCCGCGCCGAACTTCACTTCATCGAAAGTGTCGGGGGCGCTGATCTCGAAGATGGATGCAACCCAACACTATCGAGGCTGGGTCCTGGCCGCGGATAACGGCATCATCAGCGTCGAGCTGGCAGACCAGGCGCCCAAGGAGCAACCGGCTCCCGATAAGCCTAAGAAGGATAAGTCCGGGAAGGAGGGAGTTAAAAAAGTCGAGGCGCCGAAGGTGGTCATCCCCAAGGACACGACCCCGATGCGTGCTATCAAGGTCTCGGCCGTGAAGCCCCTGCCGACCAACGGTCAGTGGGACCACCTGTTCTTTACCTACGATGGATCGGGCAAGGCGGCAGGCGTCAAGCTGTACGTGAACGGAGCGCCGGTTGCCACAAAAACAATTTCCGACACACTCGATCGCAAAAGCATGCGCACCGCGGCGCCGCTGCAACTGGGGCGGAAATCTCCCGATGAACAACCAGCTCGCGATACCCGCTACCAGGACATCCGTCTCTATGCGCGGTCACTGACCACAGAAGAGGCGAAGAGGCTCCCGTTCGAAGACTACGTTGCGGAAATTACCAGCAGACCAGCGAGCGAGTGGAATCGCGATCAGTGGCACGCGGTAACCGAGTTTTATTTCGCCAATGTGGATGAGTCGGCGAAGGCAGTGGAAAGCCAGATCCAACAGCTGGATGCTGAACTCGACAAGCTTTCCGAGGGGGGCACGGTTTCGCTGGTGGCGGAAGAGAAACCGTCCGTGGCCTACGCAGATGTTTTGACTCGCGGGATCTACACCGCGCGCAAGGAAAGAGTCGAGGCTAACACCCCGCATTTTCTGCCACCTTTGCCTGCGGGTATGCCGCACAACCGCCTGGCGCTCGCCGACTGGACCGTCAGTCCGGAAAACCCATTGACCGCGCGCGTCACCGTCAATCGAATGTGGAATGAGCTTTTCGGCGCCGGCCTGGTAGAGACCACCGAAGACTTTGGCATCATGGGCCAGCGTCCTTCGCATCCCGAGCTGCTCGACTGGCTGGCAGTGGAATTCCGCGAGAGCGGCTGGGACATGAAGCATATGTACAAGCTCATGGTGATGTCCGCCGCCTATCGCCAGAGTGCGAAAGCAACGCCCGACCAGTTGGCCCGCGATCCGAAGAATCTTCTCCTCGCGCACGGTCCCCGCTTCCGTATGGATGCCGAGATGCTTCGTGACATCGCTCTCCAGTCCAGCGGATTGCTGGTCAATAAGATCGGCGGCCCCAGCGTAAAGCCGTATCAACCGGAAAATGTGTGGGAGTCGGTCGGCTATCCTACCAGCGACACAACCAAGTACAAGCAGGACCATGGCGACGCGCTTTACCGGCGCAGTCTCTATACCTATTGGAAGCGCATGGCGATGCCGCCCAATATGGATGCCTTCGATGCCCCCACGCGCGACACGGCCTGCACCCGGCGCCAGCGCACAGATACGCCGCTTCAGGCATTAGTAACCATGAATGATCCCCAATGGGTAGAAGCGTCGCGCGCGCTAGCCGAGCGTTTGATCAGGCAGGGGGGAAAGCAGCCGGAGCAACGGATCCAGTATCTCAGCGAGCTGGTGCTTTCCCATGATCCATCCCCGCAGATGGCATCGGTGCTGCAGCAATCGCTCAACCAGATGGAGCAACACTACGACGCGGATCCCGCGGCAGCGCACGACCTGGTTGCGGTGGGCGAAAAACCTCGCGATGCTGCAATCCCTGCGCCCGAACTCGCCGCATGGACCATGGTTGTGAGTGAAGTATTGAACCTTGATGAGAGCTTGAACAAGTAACGCCGAAGGAGAGAAACACCGTGAAGCAGCATCCGCTTTGCACCGATCCTGACAACGGTCCAACCATCATGGACCTTCCCATCGCGAAGGGCATAAAGGCGGAATGGGCTGAGCTCGAGACTCGCCGGCACTTCTTAGGCCGGGCGGGCAAGGTGCTCGGCTGGGCGGCGCTGGCAAGCCTGGCAGGCGACCGGATATTTACCGGGGATGCGCATGCGGCAAATGTCGTGCCCTCCCCGGAGAGCCTCCGGCTGCCCAACTTTGCTCCCAAAGCAAAACGGGCCATCTACCTGTTCATGTCGGGTGGCCCACCGCAAATGGACCTGCTCGACTACAAACCGAACCTGGCCCAGCTCTATGACAAAGACATCCCAGACTCGGTTCGCGGGGCGCAGCAGCTCACAGGCATGACGGCGGGCCAGGCGCGCTTTCCGATCGCGCCTTCCCATTGGGCATTCAAGCAGTATGGCAAGTCGGGTGCCTGGGTGAGCGACCTGATGCCCTATACGGGCCGCATGGCCGATGACCTTACCATCATCAAGTCCACCAATACCGACGCCATCAATCACGAGCCGGCCATCATGCTGTTGAACACGGGCAACATGAACGCCGGCAAACCGTGTCTTGGCGCCTGGCTTTCCTACGGCCTGGGCAGTATGAACGACAACCTGCCCACCTTCATGGTTCTGCTGAGCAAGCTGAACACCAAGGAAAATAATCAGCCGGTATCCTCGCGTTTGTGGAGCAGTGGCTTTCTTTCCTCTGAGTACGCTGGTGTGGGCCTGCGTTCTGCGGGCGATCCCGTTCTATACCTGAGTGACCCCAAGGGCGTTAATCGAGATGTACGCCGCAAGATGCTCGACGCTGTGAACGAGATCAATCACCAGACGTATCAGGAGCTGGGCGATCCTGAAACCAATTCGCGCATCTCGCAATACGAAATGGCGTACCGGATGCAAACCTCCGTGCCGGAACTGACCGACATGAGCCGCGAGCCTCAGTCCACCTGGGATCTCTACGGCCCTGACGCCAAGGAGCCGGGAACCTATGCCTATAACTGCCTCATGGCGCGTCGCATGGCAGAGCGTGGAGTGCGCTTTACCCAGATATACAAGCGCGGGTGGGATGTTCACGCGAATGTCACCGGCCTATTGCCCGTTTTGTGCCAGGAAACCGATCGCCCAACCTACGCTCTGATCACCGATCTAAAACAGCGCGGTTTGCTGGACGATACGCTGGTCATCTGGGGTGGCGAATTTGGGCGCACCGTCTACAGTCAGGGTGGGCTGACGCCGGATAACTATGGCCGTGATCACCATCCTCGCTGCTTTACCACCTGGATGGCAGGGGGCGGCGTAAGGCCCGGAATCACCCATGGAGAGACGGATGAGTACAGCTACAACGTAGTGAAAGACCCGGTGCCGGTTCGGGACTTCAATGCAACCGTCCTGCATTGCCTGGGAATCGACCACAACAAACTTACTTATAAATTTCAGGGATTGGATCAGAAGTTGACCGGCACCACTCCTGCGAGCGTAGTCACCAGCCTGCTTGCATGATGATTCGAGTTAAAGGCCAGGGCATCAAGCTGATCTGGGTCGCGTCTTTGCTGGTGAGTGTCAGCTTGCTGCTTCTGCCTTTCGTCTTCAGGCTGGATGGGACGACGCATGCAGACTGGCAGCAGTTCCTGGGCCGGTTCCATCCCCTGGTAGTGCATCTGCCCATCGGATTGATCCTGCTTGTTCCCCTGCTGGAACTCTGCGGCAGAGTTCGCCCCGCATTGCATGAGGCGGCGATGTTCGTCCTGTCGTTGAGCCTGCTCAGTTGCCTGCTGGCCTTGACCCTGGGTTATTTGCTCGCGTACGGGAGCGGAGAGGCAGGAGCGGGTGTTTCGCGCCACATGTGGGGAGCCATCGCGCTCACCATCGGCGTGCTGGGTTGTGTGTTGCTCCGTGGGGCGTCCGGCGGGTTGCGTGGGTTTTATCCTTATATGCTGGCTGGCGTACTGCTCTTGCTGGCGTGGACGGCGCACCAGGGCGGCTCGCTCACTCACGGCGATAAGTACCTGACGGAGTACCTTCCGCAACCACTGAAGCGCTTGGGTGGTATGGGGACGGTGCAGGCGAAAGCCTTCGATTTCCCTGATTCCTTTTATGCACGGCACATCTATCCGATTTTCGATGCCAACTGCGTGGTCTGTCACGGGCAGCAAAAGGTCAAAGGTGGTCTTCGCGTGGATACCTATGACCGGCTCATGAGAGGCGGGAAAGAGGGTGCCGTCATTATTCCGGGTAAGCCGGATAGAAGTATTTTGTTGCAGCGCATTACGCTGCCCACCGACCATAAGAAATTCATGCCGTCAGAAGGGAAGCCACCCTTAAAGCCGGAGGAGATCGCATGGATCCGGGCATGGATCCTTCAGGGAGCGTCTCAGGAGGTGAAGTCCCTCGCCGGCATCGACGTGCCTGAGCCATTCAAAGAGGAGCCTCTGCCGCAGGTGGGAGACTATAGCAAGATGATGGGAGAAATCTCGCAGACGGCAAAGGCCGCAGGAGTTACACTTGTGCCGGTATCCAGAAACCTGGGGGATGGTCTCATATTGAATACCGTCGATGCCGGGCAAAAATTCGGCGACGCCCAACTTGCAGGCTTGGTGCGTTTTGCGCCTTACATCGTAGAGGCGGAACTAGGGCGTACCTCGGTCACCGATGGCTGCTTCGCCACACTGGGGAAGTTCCCTCATCTGCGGGCAATCCATTTGGAGGGAACGGCCGTCACTGGAACGGGTTTGACCGCGCTGGCGCAATTGCCGCAGTTGAGCTACCTCAACCTGAGTGGCACCCAGGTGACCCAGGCTGCGATTGCTCCACTCGCTTCGATGAAGAACCTACGCCATCTTTATCTCTACAACACGCCGGCGCAGCCCGCATCGATCGCGAGGCAAGAACCATGAACCGTCGAGAATTTTGTGCGTTAACAGGTGTCGCGGCGTTGGGTACCTTCCTGGGCCCCCAGCTCCACGCGGAGACAAGATCGGAGGAGCATTCCTTGGACTCACCACAGCTTCAGACTGGCAATGGCGAATGGACCTATCAGGTGGTTTCGAACTGGGGACAATTGCCGGCAGGAAAAATGTTTGGCGGTACTCATGGCGGTATCGCCACCGACAAAGCCGGACTTCTCTACGTCAGCACGCAGAGCGTGACCGGCGTGTTGGTTTATGACCGCGACGGCAAGCTAATCAGAACCATCGCCAACGAATATCCGGAAATCCATTCCCTCACCTACGCGAACGAAAACAACAAAGAGTATTTTTACGTGACCGTCCAGAAGGGAACGCCCAAAGAGAACTGGCTGTTCGTCAAGATGAAGACGGATGGAACGGTGGTGCAGAAGATCACTGCTCCGAATGAAGCAGGATTTCACGCGCCGAACGAGTGGCGCCTGACTGCCGCGGTGCCGGGACCCGACGGTTCCATTTACATTGCCAATGGCTACGGTGACTCACGCATCTTCAAGTTCGATAAGGCAGGCAATTATCAGGCGGCCTATTCAGGAAAAGGAAGGCGGATGGCCTCTGCAATTGCAGCCATGGGTTAGCCGTGGACACGCGTTACGATCAGCCACTGTTGCTGGTGTGCGACCGCGAGAACCGGCGTCTCAGTCACTACGATTTTGACGGCAAGTTCGTGAGCAACGTCACGTTCCACATGCGCCGTCCCTGCCAGGTGAGTTTCTGGGGCGACTACGCCGTGGTTTCAGAACTGGAGGGGCGCGTCACCGTCCTGGACAAGGACAATGTGCCGGTCGCCTTTCTGGGCGACAACCCGCACAAGGACCAATGGGCAAATTACAAACTGGTTCCCGGCGATATCGCACTCACCAACTTTAGTGCGGCCCACGGATGCCACATCGATCAGGATGCCAATATCTACGTATCCGACTGGAATCAATCCGGACGAGTAACCAAGCTGGCGAGGGTCAAAGCGTAAACCTTCCATAACTGGCGGTCCATAAACCTTCCACAACTGACGGGTGCCCCATATCTCGCTCGTTTTTCGCGAGATGTGGGATTCCACAGATCTAAACGTTTCCTCTTCTCATCTCCCGGAGTTTCCGTCCAGCGCCAGTTGTGGAAAGTAAGAAACACAACAAGAGCTACTTTCCGTACTCGTTGCGAACGACGGTCCCACCCTTCATCACAAAACGAACACGTTCCAATTGCTTGATATCGTCCACCGGGCTCTCATCCACGGCGATCATGTCAGCAAATTTGCCCGGCTCTATTGCGCCAACCTGATCGCCCCATCCCATCAAGTCTGCAGCGCTGATGGTAGCGGCTTGAATTGCCTGCAGAGGCGACATCCCATAGCGCGTCATCCACTCGAACTCGATCGCCTGAGTTCCATGCGGAAAAGAACCAGCGTCGGTGCCAAATGCTATCTTCACTCCCGCGGCCAGGGCCTTCTTGAAGCTGACCTCATGGATTGCGAGCCGGCTTTGTTCCGCCAGACATCGCGAGATCCCCCTTCTCCAGCGCACAACAGTAAACGTAGAGTGTGGGCACGAGATAAATTCCCTTCGCCACCATCTTGCGAATCGCGTCATCGTCGAGTTGAATGCCGTGCTCGATAGAGGCGACCCCCGCGTCAATGCAGTAGTGGAGTCCCGGCCCATCGTAAGCGTGGCACGCGACTTTGAGCCCCTTCAAGCGCGCCTCATCCACAATGGCCTGCACTTCTTCCAGGCTGAAGTCCGCAACACTCACTTCTTTGCCGTCGGGCAAAAAACTATAACGATCAGTTCCGTAAATCTTGATCAGGTCAGCCCCGTAATTGAATCGCTCGCAAACGGCTTTGCGCGCTTCTGACGGACTGTCGATGGTTTGGACTCCGACGGGCACTGTGACTTCCGGAGAATAGCCCTCGAGACCGTAACCGCCGGTGGTCGAAATCCCTCGGGTGGCTACCTTCAGGCGCGGGCCGGGAATAAGCCCCTGGTTGATCGCGTTGCGCACATCGACGTCGCTGTACATGGCGCCTTCGGTTTCGACGTCGCGCATGCTTGTGAAACCGGCCTCGAGGTCGCGCTTCACATTCAGGGTGGCGAGAAATAGTTCTGTATTGCCACGATTGTTTCAGCAAAATGTCGTCATAGTGCGAGTTGTCCGTATCCATGAGCATGATGTGGGTATGGCAATGAATCAGTCCCGGCAGAACAGTAGCATGGGTCAAATCGACTGTTGCGGAGCCTGGGGGAATCTGGACTCCGCCGTTGCCTACGACCCGCTCAATACGATCGCCGCGAATCACGATAAACTGATCGCTCAGCATTTTTCCTGAGCGCACATCCAGCAGTTTTCCGGCATGAACGTAGCTTGCGGCTGGTAAATCTGCCGCGCCTGCAAAACGGGGGCGGCCACGGCTGCAGCCAAAAAGGTGAGCGCTCCCACGAAAAAAAGACGCACGTTTCCTACCTCCTGAACATTCTCGTTGTGTCTCTCAGTTGTTCTGCGATCCGTAGACGCGGAAGCGCGTCCAATAGGTTCCGTTGTCCCAGTTGATACGGTTGCCATTCGCGGTGACCGTTCCCCCAATGTTGGTCCCGTCCCAGTTGGTCGTCAGGGTACGCTTTCCGTTCATCTGGCCGCTTGCGTTACTACCCTGTTCGTTACTCAACTGCAGGTTGTTGCCGCGTTGCCGTATGGTGCAGGACTGGGAGCGATTTCCTTGCGCATACCACGTACCAGTCAGATTGAGCCGATTATGGCCCCGCCGCCGGAATTGCATCTGGCCCAAAATGTGCCGTTCGACCAGTTGATTTGATTGCCGTCCGGGCTGAGCGTGCCAGTGACGAATTGCCATCCCGGGGCGACGATACTGGACTGCCCCTGAAACTGTCCCGGCGAAGTATCGCCGTTTTCATTGGTTAAGGTAAGAAAGGCGCCGTTGCCGCTGATCGAGGCATGCTTCGTTGGATCTCCCTGGGCACACCACGCGCCCGTAAAGGCACCCGCCTGTGGCTGGTTTGGCGGAAACTGAGCAACGGCATTCTTCAGGCTGACTGGCAGGCAGATAGCGGCCACAAACAAAAGCGCCGCGGTATTGACACGTCTGGCATGAGTCACAGGGTCTTCTCCTTCTCCAGGAATTGATCCCCTGAGACTACTGGGAAAATGGCCCACAGAACAGAAAGATTTCAAGGCCCGTGCCCGCTGTCGCGGAACACAATCCGGGCGGATTCAAATCCGGTTTTGTCACACCTGTCCGCCCCTCCCCTTCTCAAATCTCTCCACACCCAACCCTTCAACCCCCTCGTGAGTTACCAGTATCAGCATCGGACGTCTAATCCGTGATGGTTCCATGTAGGGACCTCGCCTTTGGCGGGAAGGACTATTACCATTATTAAGGTAGCTTCACCGTGCGAACCCCGGGAGAAGGAAAATGTGCAATGACGCTCAGACCGACAGGACATGCTGGAGATTCAATCGGCAATCGACGCGTACGAGAGGAAGTTCCCGCGGCGTCCGGCGCCCTCGGCGGAAGTGGCGCTGGCTTGGCGCCTGGGAAGGGGGAGATGGGCGAGGCGGCAAGCCGCGCAGCGTGCTGTAGCAGCCGGGGGATTCTGACCGAGCCGGGGAAGGAGAAAAACCGGAAGCAGGATTTGCGCAGCAGGAGTGCAACCGGTTCGCGTGGGCTTGAAGAAATTCCGGCTCCGCTGGCTTACCGGGGTCTTTCCGAGGATGCCCCCGGCGGAGTTGCTTCCCTGGGTAAAAAATGTTTTGCTCGTTGGCTGGTGGAGTGTGGTCGCCGTAGCGGTCGCGTCAGTCTTTTTCTTTGGCGCCATTGTCGGCGGTTTCAAGTGAAGCCGGGCAGTTTTGTGGCGATCAGGCTGCGCGCTGGTTTTCGCCCTGACCTTGCTTGGGGCACTGTACGCACAACGTCCCTTCCGCCAGTACCCTTCCGTAGAATATGGCGAATCTATGCCTTTGCCCCAGCGACTGGCGCCGGCAGGCGGAATGGGCCTTCGCCCGGCTGATGTATCCCCCGGGCCCATCGATGGCTACCGCGGCAGATTCGATGGCGACTGGCGGCAGGGACTATCTCTTTGGACCCAGGATTACCCGCGCGCGGACCGTCATTTGCGCAGGCGGTCGGCGTCTGACCCGCGTCCATGTCCGGTCGGTAGAGCAGCCCGTCAACCTGGAAGATGGCGATGACGTTTACAACTGGCCTGGCTCTACGCCGTCCAGGTCGGCGAGTGGGGCCTGACGGAGCCACAGGCGAAGAAAATGCGCGATTACCTGCTGCGCGGCGGCTTCTTCATGGCCGACGATTTCCACGGCATCGATGAACAGGCATATTTCGAAAAGACCATGAAGATGGTTTTTCCGGACCGCCCGATCGTGGATATCCCGAACAACGATCCAATCTTCCACACCGTCTACGATCTGAACGACCGCTACCAGATCACCGGCGCGGAGCACCTGGACACGGGCTACAAGAAAGACGGCGGGTTGCCCACTGGCGAGGATTTACGACGACAAAGGCCGATCATGGTCGCGATCTCCTTCAATTCGGACATCGGCGATTCGTGGGAGTGGGCGGACGACCCCGGTATCCCGAAAAATTCCGGCCTCGGAATACGCCTCGGTGTGAACTACATCGTCTACGCGATGACCCACTAAAACCGGTCATCGAAATTCGAAGATATTTTGCGGGTTACTCTTAAACGGTTACTACAATTTGCCTTTCTGTTACTCAAGAACCATAGCTTATTTCTGTCGGAACGCTATGCTCATCAACAAGCGGCGATTCTCCGCGGAACATTTTCATCGATTCTTTCGGGGGAGGGATGGATGAAGTGGAACGAGGAGAGTTGCCGTTCGTACTTTGGTAACTGATGTCGAGCTGGCTTTATCTCTGGCTCCGCTCTCCGGAGGCCACCCGCCGGTTGAATTCGACAGATTGACACTTGGCCTGGATTTCTCACACCGCCCTGATACAAAGCCAAAACTCGGCATCCAATGGAGTTACTTTATCTGAAATACCAGACGCTTGGTCCCTGAAAATGCAGAAACGTCACCAGCCCGGAAGGGCTAAGTAAAATGCCCCATCATGTCCCGCCCGCCCCGGTTTCGGTGGAGCGTCATAGGAGTGGACTCATGTATTCCTCAACCAACCGGCCGACAGTCGCCCTCAATGGGTGACCCATGGAGCGTTCGGCTCATCTAAAACTTCATCGTGCAAGGGATCCGGTAATCGATGCTCCGAGACGATACGCACCATTTTGGCCGGGCAAAAAACTGACGCGTCACGAACAAGCTAATTGCCGGTAGCGCAAGTCTTTTGCCCATAACCACCTGGACCCGGCCAATGCTTCGCGAACTAGTACTATCACACCCCTACGGTTTTGACTCAAAAGGACCTCCAACACAACCGGCACTCCAGGTGGAGGGCTCGCGACCCCAAGAACCATTCGGACCGGCAACTTGTCATCTCCAAAGACGTCGCGCAACAGCTTCGAGGCAGCGTCTGCCACCGTCGGCTGCGCCAGGAAGTCCCCCTCGGGTTGCAGTTCCTCGTGCGACCTCTACGCTGACGACCCTGGTCACCTTATCGAGTGAGCCCCAGGTGATTTCTTGCGGCCAAGTGCGTTCGAAGCCGCGCAGCGCGCGGCCTCGCGTCCCTGTTCGGCGTTATACTCTCTGCCCAGCCGGCCTATGAACTTCAGTTTGTCTGATGGCCGGAACACCGCTGAGATAAAGCAGATTGCCAAGATTGGGGCATTTTCAGCATAGGCGCCGAACGGTCTGGGCGCGGGCGTCAGGTCAATGCCGAGCTCCGTAAGCCGGCGCTCCGCGCTTGCCGGCTTCGGGCCTTTCGAGCTCACCATTTGCCAGAGTGCGCACCACCGTCCACGTGCAGCACCTCCCCCGTCACATGACGGGCCTCTGTGAGATAGACAACTGCGTCCACAATGTCGTTCACGTCTGAGATCGTACCCATCGTAAGAGCAACTTCAGAAAGTCTTTGGGATTGTTCTTGTGGAAGAGGACTCTGCACGACACCAGGAGCGACGGTGTTGAAACGGATCTGCTGCTTCGCGTTACTCACTCACCAGACTTCCGGGTAACTGCTTCAAGGCCGCCCTTAGTGATCATTGGCACTGAAACGGAAACGCCGGCGACTGGGACCACGACGGGCCTGCTGATGCCGACCACACTGCCACCCGATTTTTGCGCAAGCATCTGCTTCACGGCCCCCTGCGTGACGTAGAAGAAAGTATCAAGATTTGTGGTTGAAAGCGCCTTGAAGTCCTCGGCCGTGGAGTCGGTGAAGGCTTTGCCGAAGAGAGATGCCTGCGTTGTTCACTATCGGGTCAATCGACCCAGACTTGCTTATTGCTCTTTCTATACCCTGAAGGCTATGGCGCTTTCACCGATATTACCGTCTACCTGAATGAGCTGGCCGGACTCGGTAAATGTACCGGACTTTGTAATGTTACGTGAGTTGGCTACGACATTGTAGCCACGAGATTAAGGAAAGCCTGCACCACGCCCGCTCCAATGCCTTGCGATCCTCCTGTTACGATGACTGTTTTCTGATTGCTTCCCATTGTCAGCCTCCTTATGGCTGGGACTACACCCATAAGAGAGTCACGACGGGGTGATAGAGATTCGTCGTAATTTCAAATCAGAGGATAGGAGCTACAAATCTCTAAGAAAGTTATGTCAATACGCGAATTTTCTGTCGAATCACCGCCAGTGCTTCGTCGAGCAGTTCGAGGCACGATTTGACGGGCCATCAAAGGTTCCTTCTTCTTCCATGCAGCGACAACGTCGATGCGAACGTCGTCAGGCCGCAGGCGGAAAAAGGAGATGTTGTCTGCGCGCAAATTACGAGCGGATGCCGTAAAAATGGCAACCCCTTAATGGGCTTCGACGGTAGAGAGTACCTGAGTGCAGATTGTTGAGCTATTGTGTAAACGGGGCGAGAAGCTTGTCGTTACAGTCCTGGACGAAAGGGTCGAAGACTCAGGGGAACTGGTCCGCTGAAAGATAACGAAGCGCTCGCTGGCGAGATCTGCGATGCGGATGCGCTTCGCGGCTAATCTTGCGGGCTCGGGGGAGAGCTACGACCAGGGGTTCGCGAAAGATTAGGCGCGACTCATAAGATGAGCGGCGGTGGGCTGAAGGCGGACGCGTAAATCCGATGTCGATCTCTCCTCGATCAAACGCGATGTCCTGTCCGCTTGGCGCATTTTTCTTCAAGACGCAGCGCGACCCCTGGATGCCGGGCTTTGTATTTACGCAGCAGGTCCGGGAGGAATCCAGAGGTGGCAAATCCGATGAAACCAATTCCCAGTCTGTGTCCAATCTCCCCCTTGGCCGCACGCTGTGCAGTTGCAATGGATCGCTTACTGCCTGCGCGAGCGTTTTGATTTGTTCTTAATCGAAGCCTGCCCTTCAGGAGTAAGCCGAGCCACGCGACCGTCCCGCGAAAAAAGCTTGATGCCGACCTCGCTCTCAATATAGGATATGGCCTCGCTGATCGAAGGCTGGGCCTTAATTTACAGGTGCCTCTAAGCCTCCCGATACCTTTCCCGGAAACCGCTGTGAAATAGCGAAGGTTTGTCAATTCCATATGATAGGCACTTCCTATCAATGGATTAAATCCTGGCCTAATCGGCTGGGCCGAACAGGCGAAAATGCCGATTCTAGTTCCCCAGAGCCTGTACTTTATTTCTGGCTTTGCTCTCAGAGGACGCCCGGCAGTTAAATTCCAGAGATTGATTCCTGGGCACGCTCAGCGACTTCCACTGATGGCCCGCGGACTGCAGCGTCATGTTATCCAGCTTATCCATCCAGGTGTTCCGCCACCAGGCGAACGTCAAAACGCTCAAGATAGGGATCTCACCGCATGACAGTCCTAAGCAGCATAACCATCCCAGTAGTTCCAGCACCCTTTTTCCACAGCTTTATTTGCTCAGGCCATGGACACAAGGACCTTACCCGTATTACCGTCGTAGCTAACAGTACCAGCTGCGACAGATTCTGGTTCGCCCAATCACCGTAAAAGCAAGGGCTGTTGAGGGCTTTCAGGGGTGTGAGAACCGGAAGAGAAAAGCAGGTTCATCCACTTTGCGGGGGTTAGAGGTCGATTGGGGGGTCGCAGCGACGATCTGGCCAACCAGGGTCAAACGCAAGGGCGACTTACCACGCATATCACGCATATCACGCACCTGTTTCGTCGAGCAGTCTCCCTCCAACCACGGAGCTCCTCTGCCGGTGATCAACAATTCCGAGGTTACATAAGTACTCTCCCTAATCGTCCGGCAAATCATCCGAGGCCACCTTCGGCTGCAGGACCCCAATACGGCGTCACTGTGCCTGCCCTTGAGGTCGACCGGCTAGCGTTTTCCAGGAGGACCACGAGCTCTCAGGGATAACCCGTTAGTTGTAGCAATGGCGTTCGTGGAGTGCAACGGTGTCCTAAATGAGGGGGCTACCGGCCGAGAGCCTTCTCGTTAGCGATTTCCGCTTTTCCTTTAATATTTTGTGGCAGGCAATTCCATTCGCGAAACTAATCTCATGGAGGTGAAGTTTATAGCTCCATGTTTTAAGAGCGAATCGATCCAACGGCCAGATTGCATGCGATCTTATGGCTCCATGTTTTGAGCGCGAATCGATTCCACGGCCCGATTGCATTCGATCCTCAGATTGAGTTCAATCGAAGTACAGAACAACTTAAGCCGTCGCTGGTTCAGGAGAGATATGAAGAAAAGCGAGGAGCGCAACGCGGTTGCGAGTGCTAACGGCGGTCCGTCAAGAAGCCCGAAGAACAGCGAAAAGAATGGGAATATAACTGCCGTTGTTGAGCATGCCGACGCCCACCTGGATGTGATCCTGGCCAAGCTGCAAGCCGTGCGGGATGGAAACTTCTCCGTTAGGTTGCCTGGTTCCTGGATCGGACTGCCGGGAAAAATCGCAGATACGTTTAACGAGATTATCGCAGCCAATCAGCAGATGGCTAAGGAACTTAGACGGGTCGGCCAGGTGGTCGGCAAGGAGGGCAGGACAAGGGAGCGCACGCGGTTCTACGAATCGAGAGGCGCGTGGGGCGAAATGGAAGTTTCCGTGAATACGTTGGTGGAAGATCTCCTCCGGCCGACAACGGAGGTCACTCGGGCAATTGCGGCAGTGGCCCAGGGCAACCTGGCACAAACCGTGCGACTCGACGTCGACGGCCGGCCGCTCGAAGGGGAATTCTTCCGTTCTGCAGAGATCGTAAACACCATGATCCAGCAGCTAAGCGTGTTCACTTCGGAGGTAACGCGTGTAGCACGAGAGGTGGGCACCGACGGCAAACTCGGCGGTCAGGCGCAGGTGCCGGGAGTCGCCGGAACGTGGAAGGACCTCACCGACTCAGTTAATTCGATGGCCAGCAACCTGACCGGACAGGTGCGCAATATTGCCGAGGTTGCTACCGCTGTTGCCAGCGGCGATTTGTCGCGCAAGATTACGGTAGACGTCCGCGGCGAAATCCTGCAGCTAAAAGAAGCGATCAACACCATGGTGGACCAGTTGCGCTCTTTCGCGTCGGAGGTGACGCGTGTAGCGCGCGAGGTGGGCACGGACGGAAAGCTCGGAGGCCAGGCCGTGGTACCGGGTGTGGCGGGCACCTGGAAGGATCTGACCGACTCCGTCAACGCAATGGCCGGCAACCTGACAGCCCAGGTACGCAATATCGCTGAAGTAACCACGGCAGTGGCGCGTGGCGATTTGTCGCGCAAGATCACGGTAGACGTTAAGGGTGAAATTCTCGAGCTGAAAGACACCATCAACACCATGGTGGACCAGTTGAACGCCTTTGCCGGGGAAGTGACGCGCGTGGCGCGCGAGGTGGGCACGGAAGGCAAGTTAGGTGGTCAGGCGCAAGTGCCGGGCGTGGGCGGAACCTGGAAGGATCTTACCGACAACGTAAATTTCATGGCCAGCAATCTGACCGGCCAGGTACGCAACATCGCAGAAGTGGCCACAGCCATTGCCAGTGGCGATCTCTCCAGCAAAATCACCGTGGATGTGCGCGGTGAGATCCTGCAGCTGAAAGAGACCCTCAACACCATGGTGGATCAGCTGAACCGGTTCGCCGGTGAGGTTACGCGCGTAGCCCGAGAGGTGGGCAGTGAAGGCCGCCTGGGCGGACAGGCGAACGTGCCCGGCGTCGCCGGCACCTGGAAAGACCTTACGGATTCCGTCAACTCGATGGCCGGCAACCTGACCGGCCAGGTGCGTAATATTGCGGAGGTGACCACGGCGGTGGCACGCGGCGATTTGTCGCGCAAGATTACCGTGGATGTTAAAGGCGAAATCCTCGAGCTTAAGAACACCATCAACACCATGGTGGACCAGCTGAACGGCTTTGCTGGTGAGGTTACGCGCGTAGCGCGTGAAGTCGGCACCGAAGGAAAGCTGGGCGGACAGGCGCAGGTGCTCGGAGTTGCCGGTACCTGGAAGGATCTCACCGACAACGTGAACTTTATGGCCAGCAACCTGACTGGCCAGGTGCGTAACATCGCGGAAGTGGCCACCGCCGTGGCGCGCGGCGATTTGTCGCGCAAGATCACCGTGGACGTGAAGGGCGAAATTCTCGAACTGAAAGACACCATCAACACCATGGTGGACCAGTTGCGGGCATTCGCTTCTGAAGTCACGCGCGTAGCCCGCGAAGTGGGCACTGACGGAAAACTCGGAGGCCAGGCCCAGGTACCCGGCGTGGGTGGCACGTGGAAGGACCTCACCGATTCTGTCAATTCGATGGCCAGCAACCTGACTGGCCAGGTCCGTAACATCGCAGAAGTATCGACTGCTATCGCCAGCGGCGATCTTTCCAAAAAAATCACAGTGAATGTGAGCGGGGAAATTCTCCTCCTCAAAGAAACCATCAACACGATGGTCGATCAGCTCAACGCATTCGCTGGCGAGGTAACCCGCGTCGCGCGCGAAGTGGGCAGCGAAGGGCGCCTGGGTGGGCAAGCCAACGTTCCCGGGGTTGCCGGCACGTGGAAGGATCTTACCGATTCTGTGAATTCGATGGCCGGAAATTTGACTGGCCAGGTGCGCAACATCGCGGAAGTGACGACTGCCGTGGCACGCGGCGATCTATCGCGCAAGATTACCGTGGATGTGAGAGGCGAAATCCTGGAGCTGAAAAACACCATCAACACCATGGTCGATCAGCTCAACGCGTTTGCCGGGGAAGTGACGCGCGTCGCGCGCGAGGTCGGTACGGAAGGGAAGTTAGGGGGCCAGGCACAGGTACCCGGCGTGGGTGGTACATGGAAGGATTTGACGGACAATGTAAATTTCATGGCCAGCAACCTGACCGGCCAGGTACGCAATATTGCCGAAGTGGCAACAGCCATCGCCAACGGTGATCTCTCCAAGAAGATCACCGTGGATGTCCGGGGCGAGATTCTGCAGCTCAAGGAAACCCTCAACACCATGGTGGAACAGCTGCGCTCCTTTGCCGCGGAAGTAACCCGCGTGGCGCGCGAAGTAGGGAGCGAGGGAAGGCTGGGTGGCCAGGCCAACGTGCAGGGGGTGGCTGGCACGTGGAAGGATCTTACTGATTCCGTGAACGCCATGGCCGGCAATCTGACCGGGCAGGTACGAAATATTGCGGAAGTGACCACCGCCGTGGCCCGCGGTGATTTGTCGCGCAAGATCACCGTGGATGTAAAAGGCGAAATCCTTGAGCTGAAGAACACCATCAACACCATGGTCGACCAGCTCAATGCCTTCGCCGCGGAAGTGACCCGCGTGGCCCGCGAAGTAGGTACTGACGGCAAGCTGGGCGGGCAGGCGGAAGTCCCCGGCGTGGCCGGGACGTGGAAGGACCTGACGGACAATGTGAATGTGATGGCTGCCAACCTGACCGAGCAGGTGCGCGGTATCGTTAAGGTAGTAACCGCGGTTGCAAATGGAGTGCTGACTCAGAAGCTGACGGTGAATGCCAAGGGCGAAGTTGCCGCATTGGCGGAGACCATCAACAATATGACCGATACGCTGGCAACCTTTGCCGACCAGGTAACTACGGTGGCCCGCGAAGTCGGCGTAGAAGGCCGCCTGGGCGGCCAGGCGAACGTGCCGGGCGCCGCGGGTACGTGGAAAGATCTCACGGGGAATGTGAATCTTCTGGCCGACAACCTGACCAATCAGGTGCGCGCCATTGCTGAGGTTGCTACCGCCGTGACGAAGGGCGATCTGACCCGTTCTATCCAGGTGGAGGCCAGCGGTGAGGTCGCGGAGTTGAAAGACAACATCAACACCATGATCAATAACCTGCGTCTTACCACGGAGCGGAACACCGAGCAAGACTGGCTCAAGACCAACCTTGCGCGGTTCACCGGCATGTTGCAGGGGCAGCGTGATTTGTCGACCGTGGGAAGGACGCTGCTGTCGGAACTGGCATTGTTGGTCAATGCACAGCAGGGCGTTATCTACCAGATGCACAATGAAGAAGAGGCGGCCATGGTACCGCTTTCCGCTTTTGCCGATGAGGGCAATGACGTACATCTGCGAAGGCTGAGGATCGGCGAAGGACTGGTAGGGCAGTGCGCTCAAGAAAAAAGGCGGATGGTGATCACCGACGTGCCACCGAACACCATTTCCATCCGATCGGGCTTGTTCGAAGCAATCCCGCGCAACGTAATTGTTCTCCCTGTCCTCTTTGAGGACCGGGTGAAGGCGGTCATCGAGCTGGCCTCGCTTAGCACCTTCACCGCTTCGCAACTCGCGTTTCTGGAGCAATTGACGACCAGTATCGGGATCGTGCTCAACAGCATCGAGGCAACGATGCAGACCGAAGGGCTGCTGAAACAATCGCAGCAATTGGCGACGGAATTGCAGACGCAACAGAAGGAGCTGCAGCAGACGAACGAACAGCTGGCGCAGAAGGCGCAGCAGCTGGCGGAGCAGAACGTCGAGGTGGAACGCAAGAACCAGGAGATCGAGCAGGCCCGCGGCGCACTGGAGGGCAAGGCCAAGGAGTTGGCGCTGACCTCCAAATATAAATCGGAATTCCTGGCAAACATGTCGCATGAACTGCGTACGCCGCTGAACAGCATCCTGGTTTTAGGCCAACAGCTCAGCGACAATCCGGGAGGCAATCTCACCTCGAAACAGGTAGAATTTGCCCGCACCATCCACGGGGCGGGGACGGATTTACTCACTCTGATCACCGATATCCTGGATCTTTCCAAGATCGAATCCGGCACAGTCTCGGTGGAGGCGGAGGAAGTCGCCTTCGCCGGCCTGCTGGAGGCGATTGGACGGCCCTTCCGTCACGAGGCCGAGAACCGGCGGCTTGGTTTCGAGGTAAGTACCGGTGCGCATCTGCCGCGCAGTTTTGTGACCGACTCCAAGCGTCTGCAACAGGTGCTCAAGAATCTGCTGTCGAATGCATTCAAATTCACCGACCAAGGCAGTGTACGTCTCTCAGTTTCGATATCCGAGAAGGGATGGAGTGAGGAACACCCGATCCTCAGCCGGGCCGCATCGGTGGTCTCCTTCGAGGTTGCCGATACGGGCATTGGTATTCCGTTTGAAAAACAACGGATTATCTTCGAGGCGTTTCAACAGGCGGATGCTGGGACGAGTCGCAAGTACGGCGGCACGGGTCTGGGGTTGGCCATCAGCCGTGAGCTGGCCAGCTTGCTGGGTGGCGAGATTCGACTGCGGAGCGTACCTGGACAGGGAAGTGTGTTCACACTCTACCTGCCGCAAACCTATATGGGCCCCTCTGGATCCAGCGTTGCTACGTTGGAAGCCAAAGCCTCACCATCTGGGTCGAGCACGCAGTTATTGAGCACGAGCGTTCTGGAATTGCCGGTCGAACGGATATCCGACGATCGTGAAAATCTCGTACCGGGGGATGCGATTCTGCTTCTCGTCGAAGATGATCCGCACTACGCGCGTCTCCTGTGCGATCTGTCGCGCGACAGCGGCTTCAAAGTACTTCTGGCGATGCGTGGCGCGGAGGGGCTTGCCTTGGCCCGCGAGTTTCACCCAACAGCCATCTCATTGGATGTCTTTCTGCCCGACATGCTGGGCTGGACCGTGCTTAATCACTTGAAACAGGATCCCGAGACGCGTCATATTCCGGTACAGATACTCACGGTCGATGAGGATCGCCGGCACGGGTTGGCGCGTGGGGCCTTTGCCTCGGTGATGAAACCCGCTACGGCCGAAGAAATAGACGCGGCGTTTGTCAGGATCAAGGAATACGCGGCGCTCGAACGCAAGCGATTGTTGATCGTGGAGGACAACCCCGCGGAGCAACTCAGCATTCGGGAGCTGCTCGGCTATGACGACATCGATGTCACCGTAGTCACCAGCGGCGGTGAGGCACTCGATCTGCTGCGCGAACAGCCCTTCGATTGCGTTGTGCTTGACCTCCGTTTGCCGGATATGTCCGGCTTCCAGGTGCTGGAGCAATTGCGCGAAACTCCATCGCTCGGCGATGTGCCGGTGGTCGTGTTTACAGGGAAGGAGTTGTCTCCCACAGAAGATGCCCAGCTGCGGACTCTGGCCCGCAGTGTGGTGGTAAAAGGGGTCGAGTCGCCCGAACGGCTCCTGGACGAGACAGCTTTATTCCTCCATCGGGTGATCGCGAATTTGCCCCCGGAAAAGCAGAATATGCTCGACCGGTTGCATCGCTCCGACGAAGCGCTCATCGGAAAGAAAGTGCTGGTGGTCGACGACGACGTGCGGAATATTTTCGCCCTCAGCAGCGTTTTGGAGCGCCGTGGGATGACAGTGCTGACCGCCGGAACCGGCAGGGAAGCCATCGCCATCCTCGAGTCCACTCCCGACATGGCGATTGTTCTGATGGATATCATGATGCCGGAGATGGATGGATACGAAACCATGCAGGTGATGCGGCAGAACGGCTTGTTCCGGCGGCTGCCTATTATTGCGCTGACCGCCAAAGCAATGAAGGGCGACCGCGAAAAGTGTCTTGAGGCGGGCGCTTCCGAGTATCTGGCAAAGCCCGTTAATACCGAGCAACTGCTATCCGCGCTGCGCATCTGGCTGCACAGATAGCAACCACTGAGAAGCCGTCAAACTTGTTTGCATTGAGCTTTTCCGTAGGGAGAGCACGACGATGGAACCGAAGGTTAACATCCTGATGGTGGACGATCAGCCGGGAAAGCTGCTGACCTATGAAGCTATCCTGGGTGAACTGGGAGAAAACCTGGTCAAAGCATCTTCCGGGAGAGAAGCGCTGGATCTCCTGCTGAAGATGGACATCGCCGTTGTCCTTATGGACGTGAGCATGCCTGAACTGGATGGATTCCAGCTGGCGGATATGATCCGCCAACATCCACGCTTCCAAAAGATCGCGATTATCTTCATTTCTGGCGTCCATTTGACTGATTTTGACAGGCTGCAAGGCTACAAACGCGGGGCGATGGATTACATCTCGGTTCCGGTGGTCCCTGAACTGTTGCGGGCCAAAGTCAGCGTGTTCGCCGAGTTGCATCGAAAAGCACGAGAGTTGGAATCGTTGAATCGTGAGCTGGAACAGCGGGTCTTGACAAGAACGGCGGAACTGAGAGAGAGCGAGAATCAACTGCGCCAGCGCGCAGACCTACTCGATCTCGCCACCGAGGCCATCATGGTGCGCGACCTGGATGGCGTACTTCAGTTTTGGAACTCCGGTGCAGAAGCATTCTATGGTTGGAACCGGCAGGAAGTTTTGGGTAAAAATGTTCATCAAATATTGCGTACTAAGCTTCCCAGCCCGGCTGAAGAAATAGAGTCTGTCATCGTGAGAGGCGGAAGGTGGGAAGGGAATCTGGTTCAGTTTACGAAAGACGGCCGCGAAGTGGTGGTGGCCAGCCGTCAGGTTCTACAAATTGATGGCGGGGCTACGCGTCCTGCCATATTGGAAATCAGCCGGGATATAACGGCGCAATTGCAAGCCGAGGAAGCGCTGCGCAAGGCCGAAAAACTCGCCGCGATGGGAAGGGTCGCCGGAATCATCGCACATGAAATTAACAACCCCCTGGAGGCGATCAGGAATGCCTTTTATCTGCTACAGCACCATCCGACCCTGGACGATGCTGCCCGGACTTACACCAGGATTGCCGACGAGGAGTTGACAAGAGTCACCCATATCACCCGGCAGACACTGAGCTTTTATCGTGAATCAAAGGAAGCAGTACCGGTTTCGATCTCGGAGATCCTCAATGACATTCTGGCGCTGCAGACACGTCTGTTGGAACGCTACGGGATTATTCTGGAGAAAGAGTACGGCGGCGATGGCCCGGTTCTAGGCTTTCCGGGTGAACTAAAGCAGGTGTTTCTCAACCTTATTGGAAACGCAATCCAAGCTATGCCTGAAGGCGGCCGGCTCCGTATTCGAGTCGCCGAGGCTGTTGAGAAGGGTCAGCAGCGTGAGGGGGTCCGAGTGTTTATTTGCGATACCGGTTCAGGAATTCGCCCCGAAGATGCAAAGCAACTGTTCGAACCATTCTTTACCACAAAATCGACCAAGGGCACTGGTTTAGGTCTTTGGATCAGTAAGGGTATCGTTCAGAAGTATCAGGGCATTATCCGGTTTCGGAGTATGAAACTGCCTCGCGGGCACATCACGGCGTTCTCGGTTTTCATCCCCAGGTCTGGGTCCCCGCAGATGTCTGAGTCGCACCTTGTATCGAGCGCATCATCAAGCTAGGTACACCGACAAACGATCAAGGAGCCTGGATGTGCAAAAGAGATCTCATCTTGTGTGTAGACGACGAAGAGAATCAGCTGGCCGTCCGGAAGCTCGTGCTTGAAAGCGAAGGGTTCTCGGTGTTGACCGCAAGTTCCGGTCAACAGGCCTTGGATCTTCTCCCCCTTCACCCGATTGATCTTGTCCTATCGGACCATCTAATGCCTGGATTAACCGGGGCGGAGCTTGCACGCCAAATTAAGACACGGAACCCCAAGTTGCCGGTCATTTTGATTTCTGCAGTAAATGAGATACCTGAGGACGCAGCGTACGCGGATCTCTTCATGAGCAAGCTGGATGGCCCCCTTGCCATGTGTCAGAACGTTTCTGCGGTGCTGGCCCAATCCAGAAACGGATCAACCGGCTGAACCCGCTGTGTCAGGACTGTTTCTTATACACCCTGGTCGCGACGATGCTGGCCTGAGGTGAATCCGAGCCGAAGCTCCTGGTCTCGATCAGGAGCTCGAAGGGGCTAAGAGAACCGTCTGCATTCCCGACCTGCGAAAGAACCGGCCCCATCACGTCCCGGTTGAAAAGAGTGTCGGCTGCCGCCTGCGTTCCCGCCATGGTCTGTCCTTCCACCAGAAGGATCCATCCTGTGTTGTTGAGATTGGGAACAAGTCCGATGAGTGCATAGGTGCGATGGGATGGCCCGGTTGCATCATTCTTGTAAACCGGAAGTTCTCCTGCCCGGGGGTGCCTGTTCACAATCTGCGATGCGTTCGGATGGGGCTGGTATTCGAACTCGAAGTTGAGTGTTTTCTCGAAGAGCTCCGCCCAGGGGTTGGAAAAGCTGGATCCCAGAAGAATGACATTTGCATCTTTGAGGTCTTCCATGTGAAGCTCGCGCGCATAACGAACAGTGAGCTGGCCGTCGCTGGCTTCGGGAAGGTGTGAGAACCTCATCACTGCGTTCAGATCTGTAACATTCGTGTAACGCTGGGCGTCCAGGTCTTTCATGTTCTGTTCGTCAATGTTGTAAGGGCTTTTGAGAGATAAGTAATCGCGATTGATGTATTCCGACAAAGGAACCAGATGGCCGGTCAGATTCTGAATCATGACGATTCCATCGTCGGAAGGCACAATGAGTGTCTGGTGGCTCTTGTCGAAGAGCTGCGCCCACAATGGATGCGACGGGTCTTCAGAATGCGCGGAAGCGCGATGCCCAAGCGTCCAGGCAATTGCCAGACCGGCGAGTGACAGCAAAAAGCACACAACAGGAACAAGCCAGCGACCACGACGTGCGGGCTGCACAGAGATCGCTGCGGGCGCGGCAGGCGCGAGGGTTTCCAAAACGCCGCCGCTATCCGTTTCGGTCTCCGTTACCACCAGCAGCGGGCGCTCCTGAAAGTGATTGCGGGAATAGACAGGAACGTATTTGCCGCGGGGAATGCTGAGGCGAAGCTCTTCTCCTCTGCCCTCCTCCAGGAAATATTGGTCCAGGCGATGGCGCAGCTGACGGGCGTAGTTCCTTACGATGTTGTCTTCTCCCGGGTGGTAGCCTGGGCGCCGGCCAAAGACGTGAACACCAATCTGGTGTTCGCTGATCTCGGTGGTCTTTCCGGTAATTTCGCGCTCACACACGTAGAGGAGGAAGCGGGACAGTAACGCCGACTTGGCAAAGCTGCGGCTGGCTACGATGCGCTGGGCCAGCTGCCAGCGTGGCTCGGTAGCCAAATTAAAAACAGATTTCCATGCGGAGGCGGCTGGCAAATTGGGGTTGGTTGCGCCGTCTTTCGACGCTGCCTCGAACTCTGGTTGTGAGACGTCGCTTTGGTTCGTAGCGTCCACGCACGGAAGGTTAACAGATCCAAACCAACAAACGGTAAAACTTCCTAAGTTATTGTCCCGATGAAAGTTGTTTTTGGGTCTACGGAATTTTCCAGCTCGGCTACACATTCCGGGAGAACTTCAGGTTGGCCCGGTTCACCTCGTCAACTCTCGGTGTAAACACAGGGTAGACCCCTTCCAAATCGCGCTGTAGAAGAGCCAACATTGGGCCCATTGAAGTTTTTTCTTGAGAGGCCTGTCATGTCAGCGAATGGAATGTTTCCAGCGATGGATGCGAGCGGTCCGGCGGTGTCACGATTTGTTCATCTACCGTCAACAAAACGAGTCACAACTGTCACAGATAAAGTGCGTCCGCAAATTTGCATGGTTGGCGGATCGTCCGCGCTGAGCAGAGTTATCGACGCGAGAGTTATCTATCGTTGTGCGGCGCTCCTTGTTTCCATTTCGATATTCTTTTCTGTTGCCGCCTTTGCTCAATCCGATGTGGGTACGATCGTCGGATTTGTTAAAGATCAGTCTGGAGCGGTGGTGCCCAACGCCAAAGTCACCATCAAGAACGAGGGAACAGGCGAGTCGCACACCGTTTCCTCAGATGCGCAAGGTCATTACGTGATTCCCAGCCTGCCGCCCGCCTACTACATTATGACGACCGAGGCGACCGGGTTTAAGACCTACACCAGCAGCCACAACAAGCTTGATTCGAATAGCACGATCTCCCTCGATGCCGACCTCGCAGTCGGTGCATCGACGCAGACTGTAGAAGTAACCGGGACCGCCTCTGTCTTGCAGACCCAATCGGGTGCAGTACAGAGCGAGGTCAACGGACAGCAGGTTCAAGATCAGGAGCTCAATGGCCGAAGCCCCATCTACATGGCCCAGCTTTTGCCGGGCGTTCGCGCTAGCTCCTCCCTGGGGGACTTCAACTCCTTCGTCGGTGGCTCGAACCCCTTCGAGATTAATGGAGCCCGCACCCAAGACACCGCTGTGACTTTTGATAGCGCTCCGGCAGTCCGCACCCGCGGCAATGGCGCGCTCATCGGCGTCCCCAGCGTTGATGCGGTGCAGGAAATACAGGTGCTTACCGCCAATTACGCGCCGGAATACGGCAGCGCAGCCGGCGGGCAAGTACGGATGGTAACCAAGAGCGGAGGCTCAGAGTTTCACGGCGCGTTATTCGAATACCTCCGCAATTCGGCCATGAACGCCAATACGTGGACCCGCAACCAGAGCTCCACAACCAGGTTCCCCGCGCCATTTGTTTATAACGACTTCGGATTTGTCGTGGGCGGCCCGGTTTGGATTCCTAAGGTAGGGTTCACAGAGAAGCTGAGGCAAAAATTCTTTTGGTTCGTCGGCGAAGAATGGTTCCGGTACCGTTTTTCCGATACACAACCGCAGGCCGTACCAACCGCGCTGATGCGTCAAGGCGATTTCAGCGAACTGTTGGGGTCGACTCCCTGGTACAGCAAGACCATTATCTATGATCCGGCGACTTGCCCGGTGAAAGGCGCCTCTACCTGCGTGCCCTTCACGAACAACGTTATCCCAGCGTCTCGGCTGAGTCCCAACGGCCTCGCCATCCTGAACGCGTACCCAGGTCCCACACCAGGATATCTATCTGGAACTAACAACTGGATAGCGCAGGCCGGACACCCGATCAACCAGCGGAAGGAACACATCAACGTAGACTACCTCCCTAACGAGAACCACCACATCGAGTTCAGGCGCGCGGACGCTACCTATTTCGAGTACCAGCCGTTCGACCAGGGGTCAGGGTTGACGGGCAAGTATTTCAACCGGCCGAACCAAACCAACGCACTGGGCTGGACCTGGACCATCAACTCATCTTTGATCAACGAGGCCCGGGCAAGCCTCAGCATCGATGATGTCTACATCCCGGTAAACACTGCGCTCCCCGGGTTCAACCGGCAGACGCTGGGGATCGATTACCCTTATATCCTGCCCGGAGGTAAAGCCGCTCCGAATAAGATTCCCACCGTCACTATTCCGAATTTCTATGGCTTGGCCGGCGGGCCCTATCCATCCCATTCCTCCGGCCCAATCTATTCCGCTTCTGACAGCGTGACCAAGGTGTGGAGAAATCACACCTTCAAAGTGGGCTTCTTCTTTGAGTTGTCCGGGGAGAACGACAACGACCAGATCAATGTCTCCACGGTGCCTGGCGGCAGCAACAACCAGAATGGAAGCTTCGTCTTTAGCGACAGCCGGAGTGGGTTGGGCGCCACCTCGGGTGTGGGTATCGCCAACCTCGCGCTTGGTCTGGCTGACAGCTACACCGAGATAGGTCCGAAATCCTATACCGCCTGGCGCGGGCAAATGTACGAGGAATTCGTCCAGGATGCCTGGCAGGTGAACCCCAAGCTGCACCTCGATTACGGTTTTCGGATAACCTCTACCGTTCCTTTTTACCCGTTGTGGGGCAATTCCGACTACTTTGATCCCGGATCATACAATCCAGCGCAGGCTCCCACGGTCACAAAAACCGGCTACGTCGTCCTGGGAACGGGCAACCCCTACAACGGCATGGTGAATCCCGGAATTAGTAAATTCCCCGGTTCCGCCCTTCAAGGCAATCGTGTCCCGGCCGCCAACCCGGCTAACAACGCCTGCGCCGGCCAGCCCTGCACCGGCCTGTTCGCGCCGCAATTTTCGAAAGGGTACGTCAATACGACACACCAGTTTCAGCCCCGCCTGGGCATCGCTTATCAGCTCGACGACAAGACCGTCATCCGGGCGGCGGGCGGCGAATTCGTCACGCGCATGGGACTTTTAGACAATATCTTTCCCGGTGGCAATCCACCCTTCCAGCCATTTCTCACCGTGAACAATGTCTCGGTGGATAATCCAGGCGCCTCCATAACGCCGGCCCTCAACGCCGCCCTTACGATCACCTCTCTGGCCAAGAACCTGGTGCCTCCCACGCGGTGGAATTGGAACCTCACGGTCGAGCGGCAGCTTCCATTCAACTCGGTCATGTCAATCGGCTACGTGGGAGCCCGTGGGCTGCACAATTGGAGGGTGTTCGACATCAATCAACCGGCGCCCGGCGCTCTGCAAGCAAATCCTGGCACGACCGCGAACTATCTTCGCCCCTATAAGGGCTACTCTGCGATCCAGCAGGAGCAAAGCAACGGGAGTGCCTTGTACGACTCGTTACAGGCTTCGTGGAACCGGCGCTTCACATCAGGCTTTTTTGCCGGCGTTAGTTACACCTGGTCGAAGAGCCTCGACAATAGCTCGAACTACCGGGACATCATGCCCTATACCGCGTACTCCAACAATCTCTGGGGACCCTCGGAGTGGGATACCCGCAACATCTTTATTGTGAACTATCTCTACCAGCTGCCGTTCTTTAGGTCACAGCAGACGCTGGTTGGTAAACTGGCCGGCGGCTGGACGCTCAGCGGCAACACCCAATTTCAAA
The DNA here is from genome assembly GCA_963717225.1 of uncultured Acidobacteriaceae bacterium. Lineage (GTDB taxonomy): Bacteria > Acidobacteriota > Terriglobia > Terriglobales > Acidobacteriaceae > PALSA-350. Next base: position 62,239 of record CAVQWB010000062.1, read on the forward strand.
GTGGCACCCCCTGCGGAGTGGGAGGGGGCAGCAACGACTACGCTGGAGTAGGAGAAGTGGGAAGCTTCGGCTGCGGCGGCAATACCACCGAGGGTCAGTTCTGGGTGAGAAACGGGACTCCGTCGATGCCTAAGAAGTTTGGAACGAACGCCAAATATTTCAACCCGATAAACGGCAACGGACAGCCGATATTCACCCAGCCCCCGGCGGGCACGTTCAACTTGCAGTATGGTATCCGGGACGAGATCTATCAGCCCGGTCTTCAGAATTGGAATCTCAACTTGTTTAAGAAGTTCGCAATCAATGAAAGGACCGGAGTCGAGTTTCGCGCTGAAGCTTATAATTTTGTCAATCATCCTAATTGGGCGTCAAACGGACCGTCAGCTCCCTCCGGCCAGTCGGGAGGTCTGCAACTGAACCCAACCTCACCCCAGTTTGGCGAAGTTACGCAGAAATCCGTGGGCAACCCGAGAACACTCCAGCTCTCCCTGCGGTATACCTTTTAAGCTAGAGGTCGATTGAACGTAATCCCCGGGCAAACACGACGCTGCGCTCGATCAGCTTCCGTGGGCGGCGAAGTGGAGAAAAATATGCAATCCGAACGCTATGCGCGTTTGTCCTGCACCGTATTTAATTTCGGTGGGCGGCGACGACTCACTTGGCTCGCATCCGGACTAACAACCCTTATATTCTCTTGCTCAGTCAACGGGCAGACCATGAAGGCCCCGGATATCACCAAAGACCCCACCTTGTATGTGGTGCCGTACGCACACCTCGATACGCAGTGGCGCTGGGAAATGCCGCAAACCATCAGCGAATATCTGCTGAAGACCATGCGGGTGAACTTCGGCTACATCGACAAGTATCCTCACTACGTCTTCAACTGGACTGGCTCCAACCGCTACCGCCTGATGAAGGAGTACTTCCCGGACGACTACGCCAGGCTGACGCAATACGTCGCGGCAGGCCGCTGGTTTCCCGCCGGCTCCTCGGTAGAGGAAGGCGATGTCAATCTGCCCAGCGCGGAAGGAATCTTTCGCCAGATCCTTTACGGGAACGAGTACTACCGCAAGGATTTCGGCAAGGCGAGCACCGAGTTCATGCTGCCCGACTGCTTTGGATTCCCCGCCTCTTTGCCCAGCATCCTCGCGCACGCTGGCCTGAAGGGCTTCTCCACCCAGAAGCTCAGCGCAGCCTGGCAGCCGGCGCCCCAAATCGGCGGTCCTGATTCGCCTGAACACACCCCCGAAGGAATTCCGTTCAACGTTGGCCTTTGGGTTGGTCCGGACGGAAAAAGCGTAATCGCGGCCTTGAACCCCGGTGGGTACGGCAGCAGCGTCTACACCGATCTCAGCCAGGAACCCGGACCACCGCCGCCCCGGCCCCAATTGACCAGCGAGCAGAAGGCGAAACTTACGCCGGGGCAACTGCGTTCCCTGGAACGGCCCAGGGAGTGGGAACAGGATTGGGTCAAGCGAATCGATCTGGATGGCCACGTCACCGGCGTCTTCGCCGACTATCACTATGTCGGCACTGGGGACGTTGGCGGCGCCGCCCGGGAGTCGACAGTCCGGCTATTGGAAGCCATCGTCACCAGGAGCGAGACGGTACTGCCTCCTCCTCCTAGCGCATTCGGCCAGCAGGATCAGCCAGGTTCCGAACCGCAGGGGCCAATGGTGAGCGTAGGGGAAGGCCCGGTCCATGTGGTCGAGTCGACAGCCGATCAGATGTTCAACGACATCAAGCCCGATATGACCTCACGCATGCCACAGTACAAGGGCGATCTGGAGCTGATCAACCACTCCGCCGGGTCGCTGACTTCTGAGGCTTACCACAAGCGCATGATCCTCAAGAATGAGCTCCTCGCCGACGCTGCAGAAAAGGCTTCGGTGGCGGCCGCATGGATGGGCGGACGGCCTTATCCCCAGCAACGGTTGAACGACGCCTGGACGCTGGAACTCGCTGGACATTTTCACGACCTTGCGGCCGGTACCGCAACTCCGCGCGCCTATCAGTACTCCTGGAATGACGACAATATCGCGGCCAACCAGTTCGCCGGCGTGCTGACCAGCGCCACTGAGGCGATCGCTTCAGACATGGACACCCAGGGCAAGGGAACTCCCATTGTGGTGTACAACCCGCTCGATATCGCTCGCGAAGACATGGTTGAAGCCCACGTCGCGTTTCCCGGTGGCATGCCCAAAGCCGTTCGGGTGTACGGTCCCGACGGAAAGGAGGCGCCGGCCCAACTCGAAGCCCAACTCGAAGGTGGACGGGTGCTGTTCCTGGCTAAAGCGCCGTCCGTCGGATATGCCGTCTATCACCTGGTGCCGGCGGAAAACTCAGCAGCTAACAAAACCCTCAAAGTGACTCGATCTTCCCTGGAAAATGCCCATTATCGCGTGCAGCTTAACCAGGACGGCGATGTTTCCAGCATCTATGACAAAGGCCTTGGTAAGGAACTGCTATCGGCGCCTATCCGGCTCGCCATCTCGACGGATAGGCCCAAACAATATCCGGCATGGAATATGGATTTTGATCAGGAGCAGGCGCCACCCCGCGCCTACGTGAGTGGTCCGGCGCAGATTCGCATCAAGGAAAATGGGCCCGTCCGGGTATCCCTGGAAGTGACACGCCAGGCGGAAAACTCCAAATTCGTCCAGACGATTAGCCTTTCAGCAGGCGATGCAGGCAATCGAGTGGAATTCGGCAATGCGATCGACTGGCAAACCCTGGCTGCCAATCTCAAAGTAGCCTTCCCTCTCAGCGCAGCGAACGAAGACGCCACTTACAACTGGGATGTGGGCACCATTGAGCGGCCCAACGCCCAAGAGCGTCAGTTCGAAGTCGCCTCCCATCGCTGGATCGATCTCACCGACAAGAGCGGCAGCTTCGGAGCGACCATCCTGACCGAATACAAGAACGGCTCCGACAAGCCGAATGATCATACAATCCGGTTAACACTTTTGCGCTCGCCCGGAATGCAGCCCTCAACCAATGGACGCCCGCAGGGGTATACCGACCAGGCAAACCAGGACTGGGGTCACCACGAATTCCTATTCGGGCTGGCGGGCCACGCCGGCGGCTGGGCCCAGGCGCAAACCGACTGGCAAGGGTATCGCCTCAGCGATCCACTGATCGCCTTCCAAAGCACAGAACATGCCGGATCGCTGGGCAAAACCTTTTCCCTGTTTCATATCAGCAATTCCAGAATTCGTGTGCTCGCTCTCAAGAAAGCGGAAGCCAGTGACGAGGTCATCCTCCGCATGGTCGAGCTCGACGGCCATCCAGCGCAAAAAGTGCGCGTCTCCTTCGCCGGGCCCATAGTCGCCGCCCGCGAAGTCAATGCTCAGGAACAACAAGAGCAACAAGAGCAACAAGAGCCCGCGAACCTTATCAATGGGGAGTTGGTCACGTCCTTCACCGCGTATCAACCGCGCACTTATGCCTTGCGCCTTGGTGCACCGGCGGCAAAGCTGGCCGCCATTCATTCTCAGCCCGTTGCGCTTAAGTACGACTTTGCCGCAGCCACCAATGATGACACCAGGACGCCCGGTGGTGGCTTCGACGGCAAAGGCAACGCGATACCGGCCGAAATGCTGCCTGCCGCAATCGCTTATCACGGCGTCGAGTTCCAGCTGGCGCCGGCAAAAACCGGAATGCCCGATGCAGTGGTCGCCAAAGGTCAAGCGATCCCTTTGCCTGCCGGGCACTTCAACCGGGTGTACCTTCTGGCCGCTTCGGCAGATGGGGACCAGACCGCGGCTTTTCGGGTGGGCGCCAAAACCGCGAATTTGAATATTGAGGATTGGAGCGGATTCATCGGCCAGTGGGATACCCGCATCTTCAGGAACCAGGACGACCGTAATTGGGCTATCTCCGCGCATCACGCCCCGTGGCCACCCGCCGATGAGCAACAGCGGGAGCTACGTGCACCGTCGCCTCGTTATCCCGAGGACTACGTGGGTCTTCAGCCCGGCTACGTTAAGCCCGCCAGCCTCGGATGGTACGCGTCCCATCACCACACGGCAGATGGACTGAACCAGCCGTATCAATACTCGTACCTTTTTGCATATTCGATCCCGATGCCCCAAGGCACACGGACGCTCACTTTGCCTGACAACGATAAGATCCGCATTCTCGCTGTCTCGGTCGCAGAAGAAAATCCGGAGTTAAGCCAGGCGCAACCGCTCTACGACACGCTGAATCGCACAGAACCGCCAACCGCGGCATCCATGTCGAGCAGCGCTTCAAAATAGCTCGTGTACAGATGTTTTGCCGGAGTCACGAAGACACATCGACTTGCAGCTGGCACCAACTTACCCGAATTTCTCACAGACCCCTGGGTAACCGACCGCTGCCGATAGTGAGATTTTTACCCCTAGCCAATGACGGGTGCCCCATATCTGCCCGGTTTTGGCAGATGTGGGATTCCGCGGCTGTTTACCGCTCACTCTCTACCAGCAACAGATCCTGCTGTCCATAGTCCTCTACGCCTTGGACACTCAGGGGGTCGAGGTTTGTGGAATCCCACATCTGCCAAAACCGGGCAGATATGGGGCACCCGGGCTCGTTTGCAGAACGGGTCGTGAGAAATCCAGGTCAGAGCATCAGTACTGCTGGAGCGTCGCCATCAGCCCTGCAGATGCAAAGACTCTCTTGCTGTTCACTGCGAACAGCGCATACGGAGCACACGATCGCCGCAGCGGAAGCGATGCCTGGAAACCGGTACGAAAAGGACTCCCTGACCCGCAAGGCTTGCGGATCCTCGTAGTGGCTGCGAGTTCTTCCGAGCGCGGAGTTTTCTATTGTTCAACTGGGTGAATGATCTGTCGTTCTCGTCCACGAGATCGATTTGAGTGATGACGGGTGGCTGGGAGTGCCGGTTGGGCGCTACACTTAGGGGTTGATGGCGCACCGTTGCTGGAATGAGAGCTACGCCGCGGGAGAGCTTCCCTGGGACACGGGTGAGCCGGAGCCGCTACTGGTCGACTTCGTCACGGCGGGTCGCGTTCGGCCCACCCGGACGCTCGAGATTGGCGCGGGGACAGGGACGAATGCCCTTTGGCTCGCGGAACGCGGATTCGACGTCCTGGGGATCGACGTCGCGCCGCACGCGATCGAACGAGCCACGGCAAAGTTGAATGGCCGCAATCTCGGTTGCCGTTTCCGCACCTTGGACTTTCTCTTGGCCTCGCCGCCCGGGGCTCCCTTCCCTTTTGTCTTCGATCGCGGCTGCTTCCATGTTTTCGACGAAGAGGAGGAGCGCGCGCGTTTTGCCGCACAGGTCGCGGCGATCCTGGCCCCGGGCGGCCTCTGGCTTAGCCTCATCGGCAGCACGGAAGGCCCTCCACGCGACTTCGGTCCGCCGCGCCGCTCGGCCCGGGACGTCGCTCTGGCGATCGAGCCCGCCTTGGAAATTTTGGAACTCCGCGGTGCCGAGTTCCGCGCTCACGGGGCCAAAGCATGGTTCTGCCTGGCGCGCAGACGCGGAGACGGGAACTTCGCAGGAGATGACGAAGCGTCCGAGATGAAATCGAGTGACGGGATGGAATCGTGACATGTTGAGTTATCCTCGTTTAACCTGGATTCCATTCCGTCTGTCACCGGCTTTTATTTACCTGCGATGGCTTTGGTGTCGATAACTACGGGCGAAAAGTCTGTGCGACGGGTCCAGCCTGTCACCGGGCACAAGTTCTTTCTGTTATTTCTGTTTCTGCTCGCATACCTCGCTCTATACCCATACATGGGTGATACCGGCGCGCGCTATTACGTGTTCCGGCTGGTGAGCGCCGCCGTCACGCTGATGTGCGTATACGCGGTAAGTTTCCGGAAAGGTCTCATCGTCATCGGTCTGATTCTTGCGGTTCCTACTATCGTGGCGCACACAATCGTTTTTCGGCCCACGATGGTGCCCGCGTCGGTCCTCAACGTCTTGCTCAGCTTCGCATTTGACGTTTTCACGATCGGAGTTATCTTTCGCCGCGTTTTTGTGCGCGAAAGGCCGGAGGCGGAGACGATTTATGGCGCGGTCTGCATTTATCTCCTCATTGGATTTTCCTTTGCAAAGCTCTACGCCATCCTTGCCATCATCCAACCCCATGCTTTCTATCTGGATCCGGCGAGTAATCTGCATCCTGTTCCTATGGGTTTCGATTTCATTTATTTCAGCTTTGGAAGCATGACTACGGCCGGTGCGGCCGGCATTGCGCCCGCTTCGCCGCAGGTCCGATCGGTGTCCATGATCGAATCCGTTCTGGCGGTGTTGTACATCGCCGTGATGATCGCGAGGCTAATGGACGCCTACGGGCCAAACCAAAATGGTTCCGGTGAATCCTCATAGGCAGGATGCGTCCCGCATCTTCCAGACGACCAGCTTCGTCCAAAAGTGTCAGCTCCGTCTGGTAACGAAACTCCTGCCTTGGAGGAAAGATGAGTAGATGGGTCTTATGGACGGTTAGCGCGGTAGTGCTGTGTGCAGTCGTTGCTGCTGTGGGGTCGGTCTTGCTATCGCGGTCGGCGTGTCGGGCCGCGTGTCGGGGTGTCGGGGACGGTCACCTCGTTTCGGAAGCAATGTGGTGATCGCTGCTGCGCCTCGCAGGGCAAAATCAGTACTGCTGGAGCATCGCCATCAGCCTTGCAGATGCAAAGACTCTCTTGCTGTCCACTTCGAAGAGCGCATATGGAGCGCACTATAAAGAGTCGGCCAACTCCATCCTCGATCGCCGCACCGGAAGCGATGCTTGGAGACCGGTACGAAAAGGACTCCCCGAACCGCGAGGCTTGCGGACCCCGTAGTGGCTGCGAGTTCTTCCGAGCCCGGAGTTTTCTATTGTTCAACTGAGGGAATGGTCTACCGGTCCGAGGACGACGGCCTGCAATGGCAGAAGCTCGCGGTTCAATGGAACAGCAAAGCTACGGCTGAGCATGCGACAGGGATGGCCATTGTCGAAGAGGCTTAACTGTCCACAAAATAGCAAGCTTGCGATCATCTCTCGGCGGCGCGTCATGCGCAATGGTAGCGGTACCGATATGTCGGATCGTTGCCAAAAAACTGGGGCTATGGATGCCTGCAAAACTAATGTCCGAGTCAGTCTATTTCGAGCCGATCTCAGGGCACGCTTTGTATCAGGGCACGACTTCAGTCGTGCCGCTCAAAGCAGCAAATGAGAGGGCTTTAGCCCCTGCGGCTCTACTCTCCTCTCAATTCGGGCTTCGGGCAGCGTTCGGGCAGCTCAACCTGCCGGCAGGACGTTAGTTTCGCAGCATTCGATAACTACTTGGGGGGTAACCCGGGGACGGTCACCTCGTTTCGGAAGCAATGTGGTGATCGCTGCTGCGCCTCGCAGGGCAAAATCAGTACTGCTGGAGCATCGCCATCAGCCTTGCAGATGCAAAGACTCTCTTGCTGTCCACTTCGAAGAGCGCATATGGAGCGCACTATAAAGAGTCGGCCAACTCCATCCTCGATCGCCGCACCGGAAGCGATGCTTGGAGACCGGTACGAATAGGACTCCCCGAACCGCAAGGCTTGCGGATCCCCGTAGTGGCTGCGAGTTCTTCCGAGCCCGGAGTTTTCTATTGTTCAACTGAGGGAATGGTCTACCGGTCCGAGGACGACGGCCTGCAATGGCAGAAGCTCGCGGTTCAATGGAACAGCAAAGCTACGGCTGAGCATGCGACAGGGATGGCCATTGTCGAAGAGGCTTAACTGTCCACAAAATAGCAAGCTTGCGATCATCTCTCGGCGGCACGTCATGCGCAATGGTAGCGGTACCGATATGTCGGATCGTTGCCAAAAAACTGGGGCTATGGATGCCTGCAAAACTAATGTCCGAGTCAGTCTATTTCGAGCCGATCTCAGGGCACGCTTTGTATCAGGGCACGACTTCAGTCGTGCCGCTCAAAGCAGCAAATGAGAGGGCTTTAGCCCCTGCGGCTCTACTCTCCTCTCAATTCGGGCTTCGGGCAGCGTTCGGGCAGTTCAACCTGCCGGCAGGACGTTAGTTTCGCAGCATTCGATAACTACTTAGTTATCCGTGAACAGTAGGGAGTAATCACGAGTTTACTACGCGTTCTTCCACATGATTATTCTCCAGGCTCATGGACGGCGGCTCCCGAGCTTGGAGACCGGTACGAAAAGGACTCCCCGAACCGCAAGGCTTGCGGATCCTCGTAATGGCTGCGAGTTCTTCCGAGCCCGGAGTTTTCTATTGTTCAACTGAGGGAATGGTCTACCGGTCCGAGGACGACAGCTTGCAATGGCAGAAGCTCGCGATTCAATGGAACAGCAAAGCTACGGCTGAGCATGCGACAGCGATGGCAATTGTCGAAGAGGGTTAACTGTCCACAAAGTATCAGGCTTGCGATCATCTCTCGGCGGCACGTTATGCGCAATGGTAGCGCTACCGATATGTCTGATCGTTGCCAAAAAACTGGGGCTATGGATGCCTGCAAAACTAATGTCCGAGTCAGTCTATTTCGTGCCGATCTCAGGGCACGCTTTGTATCAGGGCACGACTTCAGTCGTGCCGCTCAAAGCAGCAAATGAGAGGGCTTTAGCCCCTGCGGCTCTACTCTCCTCTCAATTCGGGCTTCGGGCAGCGTTCGGGCAGCTCAACCTGCCGGCAGGACGTTAGTTTCGCAGCATTCGATAACTACTTAGTTATCCGTGAACAGTAGGGAGTAATCACGAGTTTACTACCCCCTCTTCCACATGATTATTCTCCAGGCTCATGGACGGCGGCTCCCGAGCGTATTACTGTCGGTCATAAGACCAAATTCTTATGCCAAACGGCGCCTTCCACTCCGGAGCAAGCGATGATCCCACAGCAAACCCTGATGAACGATGCACTCCCGCCTTACACGCCACCACCGTTGTCCGCGGATGCAGATGCAACCGTAACCGGCACAGATATCGTTTACCTCGCCGACCTCCAGCCCCAACCCGTCGAATGGCTTTGGCAGCACAGGCTCGCCGCCGGTACGTTAGCGATGCTTTCCGGGGAGCCAGGATCAGGAAAGACTTGGGTCGCCCTCGCCATCGCGGCGGCGCTGACACGTGGCCGCGACCCGTTCACCCGCGAAAAGCTCAAACCAGCCACCGTCCTTTACGCCTCGGCGGAACACCCTGCCGCGCAAGTCATTCAACCTCGCTTCGCCGGCCTCCACGGTGATCCCGCGCGCCTGGTCATCCTGCGTAGAGCCGTCTATGCGAGTTCCATGTCCTCGCCTGACTCCGCTCTCCGCGATCTTGACGACGCGCTCCAGAAAACCCAGCCCCACCTCGTGATCCTCGATCCCTGGGACGGTCTCTGGGCCCGGAGCTTGACCGCGATCGCGCTTCGCAAACGCGCCCTCTTCTCGATCGTCTCGCCCGCCTGGCGGAGCTTCACCGCTGCTGCATTCTCCTCATTCGCCACCTCGCCAAACCTACCGCCGGCAGGCCTGCCCATCGAGGTCGGGCATCCATGGACTGCTCCGCCGCTCTCCGCACCGAGTTTCTCGTCGGCAGCTCCCCCGACGCACCCGCGCAAACCGCTCTGCTGCACGTCAAATCGAACCTTGGGCCGCTGGCTCCGCCGCTCGATTACCGGATTGGAGAAGCCGGCAATTTCCACTGGACGGGGCTCAGCAACCTCACCCCGGACGATCTCCTCGCCGCCCGTCCCACCGGCGCCGGTCTGCCCAAGCGCAAGTTTGCTGCCCAATGGCTGCGTGACTGCCTGCAACCTGGCAGCCAGACCCAGGGCTCCATCGAGGTAGCCGCCGAGCGCGATGGTGTCTGCATCGCCACACTGCGCCGCGCTAAATTCGATATCGGCGTTCGTAGCTCCAAAGACGGAAAATCAGGTGCCTGGTGGTGGACTTTGCCCCCTCCGGAGGATTAGTACCCGCCGCTCAACCAGGCAAGATGCTCAAATAAATTACTTGAGCACCTTGAGCATCTTCATGAAACAAAGGACTTATTTGGCAACGTTGCCAAATCCCAATCTGAAGGCAAATGAATGTCACTGCCTTCGAAAGTGGTTGCCGAAGTAATAAATCGTGTGATGGCATCCTTTGGTCTCGGTGCCGAAATGGAATTTCTTACGAGCGTCCCAGTATTGCTGGGCCAGGTCAGGCTACTCTCGATGGATCGTGACGCCGCCGTTTACAGTCCGGAACTGAAGCGTTGCGCCGCCCTGGCCGATGTTGGTGTCGATGGAATTACGAATCTTGCCCTGAACGGTGATCGGGAAGCCTATCGAGATGCCGCCGTTTACGGTCTCTGCCATCAGATGTGCGGAATAATTATCTGGAGCCTTCACGGAGATGCCGCCGTTCGTCGACTTTGCGAAGAGGCCCCCTCCCTTCCACTGCGTTCCGTCAAGCTTCACCTGCAAGCCGCCATTGACGGTAGTGGCGTGTACTTCTCCCCCCAGAGCATCGAGGGTGAGACCTCCGTTCGTCGTATCAGCATTAATCACGCCATCGACGTTTGTAAGTTCAATGCCACCGTTACGGGTGTGGAGCTCGGCGCCGACATGGCGGGGCACGTGCAGACGGTAGTTGACAGACCAGTTGCCGTGGGACCAGCCCCAGGTGTGTGGTCCTTCGGCGTGGATGGTGCCAGTCGTGACGATCTTTATCTCGCGTAGGATCGACTCCGCACTTTCGCGGCTTGCATCCTGCACAATGACCCGCGCCTCTAAGGCAATGTCACGGCGTTCTTCGCCAATCACTTCGATGCCGCCGTTCTCTCCGGAGACACTCAGCTGCCCATTGATAAGTGGCAGCGTAGTGCGCCGCAGTTCGCAAACGCGATCCTGATGGCCAAAGAACCAGTTATTGTTGGTGTTGCCTTGGTCGCTATCGCACGGAGCGGTGGTGAAAGACTGCGCCGGAAGGGTGGCCGTAAAGAGCAAGGCGAAGAAACATCCGAGGACTAATTTGCGCATCGATATCTCCTGGTAAGCAGCTCCTGGATTGAATACGCAAGGCAGAGCAATTAGGTTCCCAAAAGTAATAACCGAACCCCTGAGCAGACCCACTTAGAGAGACCCGCACTGTTCACTTACGAACAGCCGCTCTCGATTCCGAACAACGGGAATTGTCCCTGGTGAAGCCAAGGGCAACAATTGACTGAAAACATTGCTCCTATTACCTAGACGATTTGGCGATAGACGTGCCTATTCAATACAGGTCAGTGTACAAAGGGAATACCATGCGCGCCCTGCTTCTGAATCTTCGATTGAGCCTTCGCTCCTTGCGCAGGTCGCCGGGATTTACGCTTACCGCGCTCCTGACCATGGCTCTGGGCATCGGCGCCGTTACCTCCGTTTTCAGCGTGGTGAATACGGTTCTGCTCAAGCCGTTTGCCTTCCGGGACCCAGATCGACTGGCCGTCCTGCGTGAAGTCGAAGAGGAGGTGCGCGGTCAGACAGCCATTGTGCCCGATAATTACCGGCATTATTTGCGCCTGAAAAAGGATTCTAAGACGATCGAGGATGCGGCCATCTTCCATCAGCCTGGATTGAGTGTCTCTCCAAATGGAGATCGGCCCCGCATTGTGGGCGCGATTGTTACTTCGCCGAGCTTTCTCCGCATTCTCGGCGTGCAGCCAATGCTGGGCCGGGACTTTGTGGCTCAGGATGCTGAAAAGGGCGCGGCAAAGGTTGTGTTGCTGAGTTATCAGGGCTGGCAGACCTTTTTTCAAGGCAATCCCGAGGTGATTGGACAAACACTGCGGATAGGCGGTGAGCCGTCCACGGTTATTGGCGTGTTGCCGCCCGGCATGCACCTTCCGCTGATTGCGATGGCGCCGAAGATCGCGTTTCAAGAAGCCGCGGGAACTCTGGAGACCACGATCGTCCTACCGCTGGTACCGAGCGACCGGGATCTCAACAAAGACGATGGTAGCTTCAACTACAAAGTGATTGCGCGGCTCAAGCCCGGTGTGACCCTGGCGCATGCGCGAGCCGAGTTAGAAGGCCTTCAGCATGCATACACAATTTCAGCCCGTCTGCCGATTCATCTCGGAATCTCTCTCAGTCCCTTCGCCAGCGACGTCACTTCGGGCATCAGCGGCGCACTCTGGCTGATGTTTGCGGCAGTGGGCGGCGTGCTGCTGATCGCGTGCGTGAACCTCGCGAATTTGCAGCTGGCGCGTGCCGTAGCCGCCGAGCGCGAAACGGCGGTTCGTGCCGCCCTGGGTGCGAGCAAGGGTCAACTGGTGATGGCTCGACTCGCCGAAAGCCTGGTGCTCGCCCTCGCCGGAGGCGCGGCCGGAGTGGTACTGGCGTTCAGCGGTGTGCGGCTTCTTGTCTCGCTGGCCCCGGGGAACGTCCCACGCCTGCATGAAGTGCAGGTGAACCTGCCGGTGCTGCTTTTTGCCGCCGGAGTGTCTATTGCTGCCGCAATGTTGTTCGGCATTCTGCCCGCGCTGCGCTCGCTTCGCGTGCACCCCCAGGCGGCGCTGCAGGCAAATTCGTCGCGGGCTGCCAATACTCGAGAGGGCCGCCACACGCGAAGCCTGCTGGTGGCAACGGAGGTGGCTTGCACCGTCGTCCTGCTGATCGTCACTTCCCTGGTGCTGCGGAGTTTCGCCCACTTATTGCGGCAGAATCGCGGATTTGATTCGAGCCACGTCACACTGGCGCAAGTGGACCTGTTCACGCCGCAGTACGACGATGCCTCGCCCAATGTTAAGACGATGAAATTGGCCTTTGCCGATCGTGCGCTCGCGGCCTTTGCGCAGCTGCCGGGCGTTCAGTCGGTGACGCTCACCAGTGCGACGCCGCTGACCGGCGAAACTTGGGTTGACAACCTGACGCGCCCGGATCATCCCGTGCCAGAGGCTCAGCAGCCACCGGTAAACGTCCGTTGGATTAACCAGAACTATCTGGCAACTATGCAGATTTCGCTTGTCGCCGGGCGCAATCTTACCGCTGCCGACCGTGCCAATCCCTATGTCGCGCTGATCTCGGAAAGAACGGCACGCGATGCCTTTCCCGGTGAGAATCCAATTGGTCGAAAAATCGATTCCATCGTTCCCGATGACCAACATCCCATTACCGTAGTTGGAGTGGTCGCCGACACACGCATCAACGGCCTGAAGGACAACGCCGCCATGATCTACATGCCCTACTGGGCCTATACACCGTGGACGCTATCGTTCCTGGTGCGCAGCTCCCAGCCGAGCGATGCACTGGTTCCTGGGATGCGCCGGGTCTTATGGGGTATCGATCCGCAGGTAGCCATTCCCACACTCAAGTCGATGGAGGAACAAGTTGGCGAGTCGGTTGCTGCTGAGCGGTTCCAGGCGCTCGTGTTGACGACTTTCGGCGTGGCCGCATTGCTGTTGGCGCTTTTGGGTGTGTACGGAGTGTTGGCTTACTCGGTTTCGTTGCGCCAGCAGGAGTTCGGCATTCGCATTGCATTGGGTTCAGGGAAAGCCGCGCTCATGCAGCTGGTGCTGCGCCAGGCCGCGTATCCCGTTCTTCTGGGTGCAAGCGTGGGGCTCACAGTGGCGTTCGTAGCGCTTCGTTGGGTTCGCAGTCTGCTGTACCAGACACCGGCTCTGGACCCGTTGGCTATCGGCGGAAGCCTGGTGTTGCTTCTGTGCGCAGCGGCGCTCGCGGCCGTTATGCCCGCGCGCCGCGCTGCCTCGGTTGATCCCAGCCAAGCCTTGAGAAACGAATAGAACGTTCCTGTTGACATCCAATAGAGCTTTCATCTATTCCTATTGTTAACCAATAGGGGACATGGATGTCTCCTGTGAGGAGCACTTATGAGACGCCTGCGCGCCTGGTTGTTGCGATGTGCCGGTCTCTTCCGCAAAGAGCAAGGCAGCCGCGAATTCGCAGAGGAGATGGAAAGCCACATCCTGGCGCACGTCGACGACAATCTTCGCCTGGGCATGAGTGCCGAAGAAGCGCGGCGGCAGGCGTTGATCAAGCTGGGTGGCATGCAACAGGTCAAAGAGAATTACCAGCAGCGCCGCAGTCAACCGGTCCTGGAAACATTGTGGAGCGATATCCGATTCGGGCTGCGGATGTTGCGCAAGAATCCGGGCTTTACGGCCGTAGCGCTGACGACACTGGCGCTTGGAATTGGAGGCAACACGGCCATCTTCTCGATCGTGAATGGCGTGTTGTTGAACCCGTTGCCATTCCCCCAGCCTGACCGGCTGGTAGCGTTGAACGAAAGCAAACCGAATTTCGAACAAGGCTCGATCTCATATCCGAATTTTCTCGATTGGCAGAGGGACAACCGCACGTTTTCGTCGATGGCGGTTGCGCGTCGTTACGCCTTCAGTCTCACCGGAAAAGGCGAAGCCGAGCAGGTAAAGGCGGAGTTTGTGACCGCAGACTTTTTCCCGCTGCTGGGAGTCAATCCCATTCTTGGACGCACGTTTACGCAATCCGAAGAACTTCCAGGCGCGGGGCCGGTTGCTCTCATCAGCGAGGGTTTGTGGCGCCGAAAATTCGATGCCGCCAAAGATGTTCTGGGCAAGAGCGTTACCCTCGACGGAAAGGATTACACCATCGTCGGCGTAGTCCCGGCGAGGTTCCATTTGCTCACGCCGAGTTTTCATGAGCAGGATGTTTATGCTCCAATCCGCCAGTGGAACAACTCCTTACTCATGAAGCGTGATGCGGGTCTGGGGATCCACGGGTTCGGACGGCTCAAGCCGGGGGTCACGATTGCCCAGGCCCGGGCCGATATGGATGAAGTCACGCGCAACCTCGCAGCCGCTTTCCCCGACGCCGACCGCGGTATCAGCGCGAGCCTCCTTCCGTTGAAAGAACAAATGATCGGGGAAGTTCGGCCATTTCTGCTCGTACTTCTGGTCGCGGTTGGCTTTGTACTCCTCATTGTCTGCGTGAATGTCGCCAGCCTTCTGATGGCGAGATCATCTGCCCGGAACCGTGAATTCGCGGTCCGCATTGCGCTGGGCGCAAGCCGCAATCGGGTCATCCGCCAACTACTCACCGAAAGCGTTCTGCTGGGGGCCGCAGGGGGTGGAATCGGATTGCTTCTTGCAGCCTGGGGCACGCAGGCAGCGCTAAAACTCTTGCCCAGAGCCCTACCCCGCGCAGAAGAAATCGGCATGGATTTCCGCGTCCTCGCTTTCACTATGATCGTTTCGCTGCTGGCAGGTACCCTTTTCGGTCTGGCGCCGGCACTAAAGACCTCACAAGCTAATCCACATACAGCGCTCAAGGACGCTGGGCGCGGCACGAGCGGGAAACATCGCGCACAGAGCATCTTTGTTGTGGTCGAAATGGCGATTGCCCTGGTGTTGTTGATCGGGGCAGGACTCATGGTGCGTAGCCTCACGCGACTTTGGAGCGTGGATCCGGGGTTTAATCCGCACAACGTTCTGAGCTTTGGGTTGAATCTGCCACCGTCGATGATGAACGCATCCCCGGAAAAGATTCGCGCCGCCTTTCGCGAAATCGATGACAACCTGACATCGACCCCAGGAGTGAAGGCTGTTTCGCAAACGTGGGGCGCGGTTCCCATGGGCTCCGACGATGAACAGCTGTTCTGGCTCGATGGCCACCCAAAACCGGCAAATGAAAACGACATGAGCTGGGCAGTGGACTATATCGTTGGACCGAGCTATCTAAAAGTGATGGGCACGGCGCTCCAACGCGGTCGTTTCTTTACTGCACAGGACGACGAGCATTCTCCGCATGTGGTTGTGATCGATGACGTATTTGCCCGGAAATTTTTCCCCGGCAAGGACCCGATCGGCCAACGCATCGTCCTGAACAATTCTGACGCGAAATTGGAGGTCGTCGGCGTTGTGGGCCACGTCAAGCAGTGGGGGCTCGATCTGGACGACACACATTCCTTGCGAGCTCAGCTCTATCTCCCCTGCATGCAGATGCCGGACAATTTTGTAGCGATGACACCATCAGGTTCGGCGGTGATGCTGCGTTATGAAGGAAGCTCGTCCGGGATTTTGGATTCCGTTCGACACACCAACCGGCTGATCGGCAGTCAGCAAGTGATCTATGGCGTTCAGACCATGGAGAGCCTGATCTCCGACTCGCTGGCTGCGCGGCGGTTTGCGATGATTCTGCTGGGCGGGTTCGCTGCCCTGGCGCTGGTTCTAGCCAGTGTGGGCATCTATGGCGTGATTGCTTATGTCGTTGGACAGCGCACGCAGGAGATTGGCATCCGCATGGCGCTGGGTGCACGCCGCAACGACGTGTTACGCCTCATCCTGTGGCAGGGAACGCGTCTGGCTCTCATGGGTGTTTGTTTCGGGATCGCGGGCGCGCTCGCGCTGACGCGGTTGATGACGAAGCTGCTCTATGGCGTGAGTGCAACCGATCCTGTTACCTTCGCGGGATTGGCGTTAATCTTGGGCGCCGTCGCGATCGCGGCGTGCTGCCTCCCGGCACGGAAGGCAATGCGCGTTGATCCAATGGTGGCCTTGAGGTATGAATAATTTGCTCGAAGCGAGCCATGGTCATCACCCTTGCTAGTGGACCGCAACAGCTGATTTGGTAGAGCCGCAGGGGCTAAAGAGGGTGTGTGAGAACTCGCTTTTTGAAGGGTACGGCCTTTAGAGTGTGCGTGAGAACCCAATCCAAGTCACCGCGCTCATGCTTTGTATCAGGGCACGGCTTCAGCCGTGCCGCAATGGTTGGGTCTGATGAGGGCTTTAGCCCCTGGGCTACGTCTTCCCTCTTTGAAGGGCACAGGCTTCAGCCCGTACATAAAAGAAACAAAACGATGCCTTTAGGCCGTACGTTTAGCAGTCAAGATGAATCGGCTTCAGCCGCTGAGGGCCGCTCAAGCGAACACAAAAGATGCCCTCAGGGGTTAAAGCCCGTCCTATCTTGCGTAGTTAACCCATAGAAGGGTCGCGCATTTTCGGCAGATTTGGTTCTACTCCTGAATCAGCTGTTACAGGCCACTAGGTTGCGTCATGGAAGATAATGCCGATTGTGTGACGCTTCCCCGAGCGCAGGCGGCTAACGCCATGCCGCAGGTTAACCCGATAGGTACCGCGCGTTCCCTGAACCGGACGATGATGGACTGCGAACGCTACGCCATCACCTTGCCGTAGCGGTACCACCTCCGGCCGCGATTGCATCCGCGGACGCTGTTCAGTGAGCACGAATTCGCCGCCGGTGAAGTCCCTTTCAGGCGCAGAAAGCAGCAAGGCCACCTGTATGGGAAAAACGTGCTCCCCGTAAAGATCCTGGTGAAGGCAATTGTAATCGCCTTCTCCATACTGGAGAAGCAGGGGAGTCGGGCGAAGCTGACCGGCATCATGGCATCGTTGGAGATAATCGGCGTGTTCACAGGGATAACGAACAGCCATACCCATGGCGATGTTCCATTGGTTCGCGACAGGGGCAAGCCGGCGATAGAGCGCGGTCCGAAGCCCTTGAATGATATCGGGGAGGGGATAGTTGAAGTATTTGTACTCGCCGCGCCCAAAGCCGTGCCGTCCCATGACAACGCGGCTGCGAAACAGGTCATCCTCGGGATACAGGCCGGCGAGTGCCCGGCACTCTTGCGGAGAAAGGACGCCGGGAAGCATCGCGCTTCCTTGTTCGTCCAGGCCTTGCCCAATCGACTGCCAATCGAGAGCTTCTGCGCGTGCAATGGCGGGTTGCGCTGCAACCGGATAGGAAGGTCCCTCACGGGTTGTCATAGCCATTTCCTCAGATACGATTGTCATGCGTGCGCCTCTCTTTCGAGAAGCGCACGTTTCCGCTCAACTCCCCAGCGATAACCAGAGAGCGAACCATCGGTCCTAACTACGCGATGGCACGGGATGACCACCGCCAACGCATTCGCGGCGCAGGCTTGTGCGACCGCCCGGACCGCGCCAGGCATTCCAATTTGGTTGGCAAGGTTCTTATAGGTTGCCGTCGATCCAGGTGGTATCTGCTGCAATGCTTGCCAAACACGCTGCTGGAAAACGGTACCCCGAATGTCGAGAGGCAGCGCAAAGCCCGCGCCTGGTTTCTCCACCAGGGCGGCCACCTTCGCGACCAGCTCGTCGTTCTCATGGCCAATCAGGTTTGCGCCCGGGAACCGATCCTGAAGATCCCGTGCCAGCAGTGCTGGGTCTTCGCCGAGCAGATGGAACAAACACCGCGCGCGCTCTGAGCGACAAGGATCGACCCCAAGGAACATTCGCCAATTGCAAAGAAGATATCCGTATCTGGTTTGCCCCAGCGGAACTTCGTGGGGGTCGATCCCAACACGTCATAAAAATGAGTACTCATAAAAGTGCTCCTTTCGAGAGTTGCGGGTAAGCGTTTGGTCGTGGTTTCCGCGAGTTCTTCGTTTCTTCTCCACCTACTCATGGGAACCCCTTTCCGGTCTTCGTTACATACAAAGTAGCGGGAAGTTGATTGAGGGGCACTCCGCTTCTTGCCTTCGAATTTCATTGAACGCTTGCTCCTGAAGGCCGGCGTGGATTTATTCGTTGCACGCACCGCGCCGGGGCCGGGAGGATATCAAGGCATTCATGTCCGGCTTCCGTGAAGCGTTCCCCAATCTAAAGTTTTGGGTGCCGCCGATCTCATCGCTGAGGGCGACTATGTGGTCGGCCGCTGGGAAGGCGGTGGCACACACACGGGACCAGCCTTCGAGGACTTCCTGGCTGGATCTCTTCCAGCTGCGACCGGCCGGAAAATGCGGTTCACGGGAACGACCGTATTGCGAATCGAGAATGGCAAGATCGCGGAGGAGATCGGTCTGGATGATGGAGTGACGGCGCTCCAGCAACTCGGCCTTATTCGGGCGATCTGAATCCAACATGGGCCGCGGCCACGTTTGAGTGCCAGCGGCCCGGATCAGCAGTCCGGCGCCGGGATGGATTGCGATGAAGTTGAGAAACGACCAAAGCGCGCCGCTACCAATAATGAGAGGCAACCACCCGGGAAGAAGCCGGCGAGTTAGCTACCACGTTGAACTGAATGACCAGTTGCAGGTTCTTCTTCTGCCAGTCTTTCGGCGCGTTGCGAAGAGCGGCGGTGAGAAGCTCCGGGTTGGTGATCAGTCTCGCGGTGCCTTCGGTGCCGTATTGCATGCAGCCGCTGACCAGGATAAGCATGGCATGGGTTTCTGGATCGAACGCCCGCGAGATCACACCGTAATCTTCGTTAGTATGATGTTCCGGCGTCTCATCGTGCGGATACCACTCTGTGGGCTTGCCGTAATCCCGGATCATCCCGTGACTGCCGTCGTCCACTTAGAAACGGAATTTCCTGGTTACGTCTTCCCACTGAGTCTCGAGTATCCAATCAGAACCGTAGGAGTATTGCGGAGGTCGTCAGCGAGACACCGGTGCTCAAGCGCAGATTGAATGGACGATCGAGGCGCGCGAGCATAGAGGAGATTTCGACGGCGGCCACGGGGTCCCCACCACCGACATACTGATCGCTCATCAAAGTGAACCGGCCGTTTGGAGGATTGGCCGCGGGATCGTATGCGGGTACGTAGCCGGGGACAATCATCATCGGTGTCCTACCCTGAAACATCGGTTGCCAGAATTGGTCAACGACTGTCTGGGAATAATATGCGTAAAGCCATTGAACAGGCAAAGCCGAAATAGCCAGAACAACCACCACTAACACTAGAATTCTTCGCCGGACCTTGGGGCGAGGCAATGTACCGGGCGTCACGGTCGATCCCGCACGAAATGATTCCACTGGGCTCAGAGCAGTGGGCTGCAGGACTTGGGGAAGGTTGACTTCTGCGGTCGTCCTGGCCGGCTTTTCGAATAGGGGGACGTAGCTTCCCGTGGGTAGTGTTATGCGGCATTCACTGCAGAGGGCAGAATGGGCGTAGTAGATTGCGAGGCGCTTCCGTACTTCGCTGGCGTTAATCCTGACAATTCCGTCGGTGCCGGTGTTGTATGACGGAAGCCGGCCGAAAAATTCAATGCCGATGGTGCGTTCCTTCAAGTCCTCGGACAAGCCGGTCAGCGCGTGTTCGACCACGAACTGCAGGAAATCCTGGCAGCGCTTGCTGGCTTTGAATTCCGGGCTCGCGAGGATGCGCTCGAGTTCTGCTCGAGCGACGTCGGGCCTTACACCTAGATCCACACAGCGTTCCATGACAAACCCACGGAAAAATGGAGCCGAACACCGTTGTGACTTTGGAAGCTAAGTTTAAATAGCGCCTCCGAGGAGTGCAAGCTCCAAGTTTCCGGACGATTCAATCCTGATCGAATCGGTGCGGAACCGTTACAAGCTATCCGGATTGTGATCACAGTGCTACTTCTAAGGGACTTTATTGACACGCTCGGAAGGGGAACTCCGGAGGAAAGGTGCGACGAAGGCTTTTCAGACAAAGTTAGATGAAGAAGCCGATGTCAGACACCGCAAAGGGGTTAACCGCACAGGAAGCGTGGATTGTCCGGCAACTTTATTCCTGGAGGGGAGGCAACCATGAGGTTGACTTTTTTGCGGTTTGGACTGGGCGCCATCCTGGCGACAGTATGGGCGGCCAATCTTGCGGCGCAGGTCGCCGGCAGGGGGTCGCTGCGCGGATTGACAACGGATACATCGGGGGCGGCGATGGCCGGGGCATCGGTGACGCTCACCAACATTGATACCGGCGTGGCCTTAAAAGGCAAAACGTCGGCCTCGGGACTGTATTCGTTCGTTAGCTTGATTCCTGGCTCCTATCGTCTGGAAGTCGGTCAAACCGGCTTTCAGACGGCAGTGCAGGACCAGATCACCATTTCGGTGGACCAGGCTGAAATCATCAACGTCACCCTCAGGCCGGGGTCGCGGACCGAGACAGTCACAGTCTCAGCCGCCGACGACATTACGGCGACCACCAACAGCACAACGGGCCAGTTGATCAGCAAGGTGTATCGAGCGAATCCCGTTGGTGCAGCGCGACGTTTTCAATTGGCATTGCTTAGTCCGGGGGTGATTCCACAAGACGGCAATATCACCTCGATCGATTCGACGCGATCAGGTCTCGATTTTCTCCATCAATGGAGCCCAGCAAGGGACCATCTACTACTTACTTAGACGGGAGTCCGCTGACGATTGGCGAAAATAACCAGGGCGTGGTGATCCCGGCGCTGGAGCCCCCGATGGATTCGATCGAAGAGTTCCGCATGGAGCTAAACACCACCCCGGCCAGTGTTCAGACGGGAGCGGCGGGGGTAATCAGCCTGGTGAGCAAGAGCGGGACAGACAGTTTCCACGGGGACGGGTTTGTGTGGCTCCGGCCGGACGGCCTGGCTAAGAACGACTACTTCAACAAATTGAATGGGGTTCCGCTTCCGGACTTCCATCGCTACCAAGTTGGCCGGTCGGTGGGCGGTCCGATCAAGAAAGACAAGGTTTTCTTCTTTGCCGATTATGAGGGCACCAAGCAGGCCTCGGCGTCGCAGCCGACTACCACGGTGCCCACGGCTGCGGAAAAGACCGGCGATTTCTCAGGGGATCCCGGGGTTCCATTTACAACCCCTCCAATTTCGGCACAAATTGTCCCGATGGCGCGCCCAGTCCCTGCCCGCAAGCGGTTCCGAACAATATGATTCCCGCAATTAACCCATCGCAGAAGTACCTTCAATACTGGCCTTCACCGACGGGGGCCGGGGTGGGGCAATACCACATGAATAACTTTTTCGCAGCCGGGCGCATCCCGAAACCGACCGAGATTTGACATCCGGCTGGACAACAATATCAGCGACGCCCAACACCTGTTCGGACGGGTTTCGATTCATCGCGAGAACGATAACTCTCCGAACTTTTTCCACAACAATTTCTACTCGGCGGCAACCGGGCTCGATCATGATGCCAACGTGCTGATCGGATACGACTGGACAATGTCCTCGAACACCGTATTGCAAGTGCGTGCTTCCGCTACGCGGCACTACAAAGACGGAGCCGCAGGGCCAATCGGGCTTCGACATGACCACTCTCGGCTTCTCCTCCTCGCTGGCATCCTCGTCCGTACTTCCGGGCATTCCGTACATGTCGTTCAACAGCGGCGGTGGATGCAATTCGCTCTGGGCCGGCGGCGTATGCGGACTAGGCACGGCTCCGTATGCGGTGTTCAAGTTCGCGGTCACGAACTATGATTTCAGCGCGACGCTGAACAAAGTGCTGGGCAGGCATTCGCTCAGCTTCGGATGGGACTTCCAGAAGCAGTTCCTGAACGTCGGGCAAACGTTGACGCCTGACGGCTACTACGAGTTTAACCCTGACGCGACCTCGAACAACGGAGTGGCGGGCGGGGGCGCCGGCAATGGCGATGCATTCGCTTCCTTCCTCATGGGAGTCGGCTCCTTCAACCAAAACCAGCCGAACTGGACGACCGACATATTCGGCGCCAACAGCAGCCCGTATAGCGCGCTGTTCATCCAGGACGATTGGCACCCGACCACCAAGCTGACCATCAACGCCGGCCTGCGCTGGATGTTTTTCCGGGAGCGACAAACACTTTAACCGGATGGAGTACTTTGACCCGACGGTCGCCTACTCCTCAATGGTAGAAGTCTGACGGGCGGTGAGGTTTTTTCCAACGGTTCGTTTCGCAGCCCGTATGTGACAAACTGGCACAATTTCGCTCCGCGCTTCGGCCTGACCTACCGGATACTGAAAAACGCTGTGATTCGCGGCGGGTTTGGCATCTCATATGGGCCCAGCGTGCACATGGCGTCGATCAATCAGTTCAACGACGATTCGTATCTGGCCGAAACCACCTGGCTGGGATCGATGCCGGATTCGTCTGACACCTATCTCGTGCCCGTGAACACGCTTTCGAATCCTTTTCCCAACGGCATCATAGCGCCCACCAAGGGCTCTCTGGGAACGGCTACCAACGTGGGTATCGGGGTGAATTTCGTGCCCCGTCACGCGCCAGACATGACGACGTACAACTTCAACTTCGGCGTCCAGTACCAGTTTCCTCACGAAACGGTTCTGTCCGCCGCGTGGGTGGGAAGCCGCGGGCTGCGCCTAACGTTCGGCAACAACGACCCCGACCTGAACGCGCTTTCGTTGCAGACCCTGGCGCAAAATCAGGACAGTCTGTTAAATATGGTTCCCTTTCCCTATACGAACGCAATTACGGACCCCAACGCGCCGTGGTATGGTGCGACCCAGGTCCCGCAGTGGGTGATGCTGGAGAAATATCCGCAGTTCTCTTTTGGTATTGGAAATCAAGGTGGAAGCGGAGTCCTGGACTGGGGCGACACATTAGGAGACTCCATTTATCACTCGCTGCAAGCGAAGCTGGAGAAGCGCCGGAGCCGCGGCTTTACCACGCTGGCTTCGTTTACCTGGGGCAAGCTGATCACTAACGACAATTCAGGTTCACTGGCATTCAGCGGCAACAACTATGCGGCGCCGCAGGACTTCCAGAACCTGAACCTGGAGCGAGGCCTGAGCACGCAGGACATCGCGCTCTTTTTCACCTGGGAGCTTTCCTACGACCTGCCGATTGGGGCCAAGCGCGCCGTGAATCTCAGCGGGTGGACTGACCGGGCGTTCGGCGGATGGACGGTGAGTACGGTGACAACGTTGGGTGACGGCCAGCCGATCGCGACCCCCAACGGCACGCTGAATCCGTGGTTTAACCAGCGTCCCGACATCTCGGGGAATTGCGGAGCCAAGGCGCTGAAAAACATCAACGAATGGTTCAATTACTCGTGTATGACGGAGCCGACAAATCTGTTCGCGCCGGGGACCGCTGGACCCATTCTTCCCGGAATTCGCGCCAACGGAGCGCGCAATCTGGATCTGTCGCTCCAAAAGCACTTTAAGTTCGGCGAGCAAAGGGATTTGCAGGTTCGAGCCTCCGCTTACAACCTCACCAATTCGGTGCAGTTCGGATATCCGAATGTCTTTCTGGGCGCCGGAGAATTTCGGTCAGCAGCCGAATGACGGCGACCAAGCGGGCTTCGGGCAAATCACGAATCAGGCCAATGTCCCGCGGCAGATGAGCTTCGAGGCGCGGTTCACCTTCTAATGCGTTTTCCAAATACGGTGACGTGGTGAGAGCAGCGACGCGCAGGCGTTCTTTAGCGGAACGCCTGCGTAGGGTGCCTTTTGTTGCTCTACGTCATTTGTGAAACCTTTTAGCATGTACGGGCCGAAGAACGGCGAAGGCGTTGCCATGACAGCAGCGAGGAAAATTTCTCTCGCTATCCTCCTGCTCGTACTGCTAAGCGTCGTGCGCATGGCGGGGGCACAACAGAACGAGCAAATCATCGTAGATACCTCTCACCTGGCGAATTCATTCAGCCCACTGCGGGCGCTGGGAGGAGCCGTTGACCGGCAGCGTGGCGGGATAACCCAGGAGGCGATCGAAAAGCATACAACATGGGTGCTGACCGATCCCGTGCTGAAGGATCTTCTGGGGAGCCGGGTGGGGGACGGTCTCGTACCGGCAAAATACGGAGTTGCAGATCGAGGCGTGGCACTGGAACCCGCACGGCACATGGAGCAATCCAGCGAAGAAAGAAGGTTATTTCGCCGGCAGCGCGGAGCCAACCAGCCAGCAGATTGTGCATTCATGGGCCTATCCGCTGCCCCACCGCGGAGCGACCCTGGGGGACGGTATCGGCTGGTCTCGAATGACCGACGGCGACCCAGACACATATTGGAAGAGCAATCCTTACCTAACCAAGGCGTTCACCGGCGAAGATGACTCTATTGCACCCACAATGGGTGATGGTCGACTTAGGCGCTAAAGTCGATATCAATGCGATCCGAATTGACTGGGCGAATCCTTATGCCACGCGCTTTTATGTGCAGTTCTGGACCGGTGACGTGCCGCCTTTTTACGCGGGAATTAATAAGGGCACATGGCAAACCTTCCCCCTGGGCACGGTGCTGCACGGAAGCGGCGGAACATCTACGCTGAAGCTCGCCAATTGGATGATTTCCGTGCAATACCTGCGGATCTGGATGGAGCACTCGTCCAACACCTGCGACACGCATGGAGCGCAGGATAAGCGCAATTGCATGGGATACGCGATCAACGAGCTCTACCTTGGTACGCTGCCGGCCGACGGGCAATTCAAGGATATTGTGGCGCACATGCCGAGCCGGCGGCAGACCATCACCTGGCCGTCGTCCGTGGATCCGTGGCACTCCGCAACCGATTTGGACTACGGCAGAGGCGACCAGATCGGATTCGATTTCTTCTTCCACTCGGGCGTAACGCGCGGCCTACCCACGATGGTTCCGATCGCCATGCTTTACGCGACTCCAGAAGACGAATGAGATTGCTTATTTGTACAAACGAAAGTATCCGATCTCGTGGATCGAAATGGGGGGAGGAAGCGGACGGCCAACGCATGCTGCCTGAGGATTATGCCGCGCTCTACATTCAATTTGCGCGAGCGATTCACAAGCTCGTTCCGCAAGCGCGTCTCGGTGGTCCACCCTTTGAAAAAGGCAATGCTGGCCGACGTGGATTCGTGGGCAGACGGCAACGGACGGGTGTCATTTTTGGGAAGATTCACCGACTACCTGAGAGCGCACAATGCGCTCAAGGACTTTACCTTTTTCTCATTTGAGCATGACCCCTGTATGGGAACACATCTTTGCGGCGACTGGGACTCGCTCGACATGGAGCCGGAGTGGGTGAATCGTGTGGTGCAAGCATGGAAAGATAATGGCCTTCCAGCGAATATTCCTTTCTTTATGACAGAAGGCAACGACCTCGGGGACGGAAGCCCGAATACCGTCAAGAGCGGTCTTTGGCTGGCAGATTACGTGGGCGCCATGATGACCGCGGGCGCAGCGGGCACTTATTACTTCCACTACATTGCCTCGCCCGGCCGAGGGGAGCGCGGCTTTCTTTCTGTAGATGACCAAAACCACGCTTCCCTTTTCGTGCAAGACCCGGCTACTCAGGTGATTACGCAGGAATGGGTGCTGCCGGTGGATAAGATCCATAAGCTGTTTAGAGCGAGGGGCAACATTCTGGACGGAAATGGTAAAGAGGTAATCACCGCGTACCCAGTGGAACGGCCGGATGGGCAATGGTCGATCATGCTGGTCAACAAAGACGAAAATCATGACCATTCCGTGCGAGTTGCGTTCGATGATCCGGTGACCAAGCAAACGCGCTTTTTCACGGGAACCGTGGATCGCATTGTTTTTGGCTCGGGCGAGTACCAATGGCATCCCGATCCGCCTCCCGTGGCCGAAGCTGCGCGACCTTCCGCGCAAGGAGCCGGTGATGGGCAAGTGGGCGATGCTGCTGCCGCTTTCGGCCGTGCTCGCGAAAACGGATACAGGGATCCGGACGGCCCCGCCTCTCAATCGACGGTGATGGCTGACGGTCCGGATACGCTTTATGAACTTCCGAAGGCATCCATCATCGTGCTTCGCGGCAGCCTGCGATCTCAGTAGACTGCTCTACCGATGACGGTTGGGCGCGAAGAGGAGAACGAGTTTCGTAGAGGGGAGATGTGGGAGTGGGGCGCCGATTGAATTCACCGAAGCAAGACCGCCCGCAAGGAATTTCGCGGCGGAAGTTCCTCGGCCAGGCAGCCGGGGCCGCAGCGCTGTCAATGGTTTCCAGCCGTGGAACTGTTGCAGCGCTTGGTCAAGGCACCGGTCCAGCGGTATCGCACGCCGCACTGCTACGCATAGATACGAGCAGCAAAGCGGTGAACAGCTTCGATCCGGATAGAAATCTGGGTTCTTCGATGGATGACTTGTCGATCGAGGTGATCCAAAAGATTTACACGCCAGAAATGGTCCGGCAATGGCTCGCGGCGGGTTGGGGACCGATCACTTATCGCAACCACACAGAGCTTGCCATCGAGGCATGGCACTGGAACAGCAAGGGAACGTGGAGCGACTCTGCGCATCAGAGGGGGTACTTTATCGGAGACGCGGACCCCACCGAGTTGATCCACGATTCATTCGCGTACCCGCTGCCGCATCGCGGCACGACGGCAGATGGAGGCGCGTCGAACGGCTCCGGGAGGTCCGCAGACGGAGACCCGGCAACGTTTTGGAAGAGTAACCCCTATCTCACCAAGGCATTTACCGGCGAAGACGACGCGCTGCATCCGCAATGGATCATCCTGGATTTGCTCACTCCCCAGCAGATGAATGCCTGGTGCATCGATTGGTGCGAGCCGAGCGCGCGGGTGTATGAGGTGCAGTATTGGACCGGCGTTGACCCTATGAATTAGCAGGTGAAATAATTGACCGGGGAAGGCCTGGGCGTCGGCCAGCAGGCAAATGGACGCTGGAACAGTTTTCCCAATGGCATCGTGCGCGATGGCAAAGGCGGCACCGCGACGCTAAATCTTGCCCAACAGCCGGTTACGACGCGATGGATTCGTGTGGCGATGACGCAATCGTCGAATCAGGCGGGACCACACGGAACCGGCGATGTGCGGCATGGAGTGGGCTATGCGATCCACCAGGTGTACGCCGGCATGCTCCTCGACGACGGCACCTTCGTCGATCTTGTACGACACTCGCCGGATGCCACGCAGACCCCAACCTACTGCTCCTCGACCGATCCGTATCACTCGGCTACGGATCTGAGCAAGCGCGGCGATCAGACGGGTCTCGACCTTTTCTTCACCAGCGGCATCACCAACAATTTGCCGGCGATGATTCCCGTCGCCGTCCTCTTCAGCACGCCTGAAGATGCCGCCCACCAGATTGCTTGGACTGGAAAAAGCGCGGATACCCGGTCGCCGGGGCTGAAATGGGGGAAGAATGCGACGGCCAGTACATGATGCCGGAAGACTACGCGGCGCTTTACATCTTATTTGCCGACGCAATTGATAAGGTGGCTCCGGAGACCAAGCTGGGTGGTCCCGTGTTTCAGGGCATCAACCAAGATGTCTCGGTTTGGCCGGATGCGGAGAACCGTACGTCCTGGTTTGGGAGGTTTCTGGATCATCTAAAGTCTCACAATCATATTCAGGATCTCGCCTTTGTCTCGTTTGAACATTATCCGTTCGATCCCTGCTCGGTGAACTGGGCGGATCTCTATCGGGAGCCCCGAATCAACGCGAAATTGCCTCGATGTGTTTCGGCAGGATGGCTTACCCGAAAGGCGTCTTCGATGAACACAGAGAGCGCGGTGACCTACAACCTCTCGAACTACATGACCGATATTTTTTCCGCGCTGTGGCTGGCCGACAGTGTGCTGGGTCGTTTTTTATATGGCGGGTCTGCTTATTATCATTCGCCGATTCAGGCCGAACCGCTTCGCCCTGGATGCCATGGCGGCTGGGCGACGTATGGGAATTACGTCGCCGACGCGAATCTCCAAATTCACCAGTTCACCGCGCAATATCACACCGGCCGCGTGATCAACAACG
>CAVQWB010000063.1:0-11361 GCA_963717225.1 uncultured Acidobacteriaceae bacterium
TTAGCCTGTAGCGCTGACAGGTGCGCGTAACCGCGGCTGTTAAGGCCAATCACCGCAAAGTTGAGGCGGCTATTGGAGCCGAGAATCTGTCCGTAACTCTTGGCGTTGGCCCGGATAGCCAGCCCCGCCGCTCCTACCGCTAATGAATCGATAAATTCACGACGATTGACCATAATTCATCCTTGTCGATAGCCGAAAATCGGCATCAGCAACACTATACCTGCGAAGTGCCGGTCTGCTTCCGGCTTGGTCCTGA
Source organism: uncultured Acidobacteriaceae bacterium (assembly GCA_963717225.1). GTDB lineage: Bacteria > Acidobacteriota > Terriglobia > Terriglobales > Acidobacteriaceae > PALSA-350. Next base: position 257 of record CAVQWB010000063.1, read on the forward strand.
GGCAGATTGTGGGCCGCCCCTGGTGGGACTGATAAAAGCACTGTTATATCAGTAGTTTACAGCCGAACCGGAAGATTGGCACGAGTAAGCCTCATCGCGACGAAAACGTATCGTTGACAGCTGTTGCAACCCGAGACTAGCGTTATTAGTTCGACCTCCCTACGTCGCCGAAGTGACGGAGACCTTCCAATTGGCCCCAATGATGTCCGTTTTCAGGCGCGCGCACTTCCGCACGACGCCCTCCGTGGTGATCGCGGTTGCCTTGTTGGCAGCCGTGGCGGGCTGCCGAGCCACTCATCCCGGCGTTTCGCAGTCGCGGGAACATCTGACTTTAACCAGGATGTGCAGCCGATCCTGGCCAGCAACTGCTTCGCTTGTCATGGCCCCGATCCGGAAATGCGGAAGGCTAATCTGCGCCTTGACTTGGAGGAGTCTGCCTTCAAGAAGCGGCCTGGAAAGCCGGATGCTATCGTGCCCGGTCATCCGGATAGGAGCGAATTAATCCGCAGGATCGAATCTAAGGATCCGCATTATCTGATGCCGCAGTCGGCGCAAAACAAAGCCAAGCCGATGAAGCCTGCGGAGATTGCGATTCTCAAGCAATGGGTGGCGGAGGGTGCACACTACCGGCCCCACTGGGCATTTGAAAAGCCGGTTCGTCCCGCGGTGCCGCAAGTGCAGGCTGCAGGCTGGGAGAAGAACCCCATCGACGCATTTATCCTGCGACGGCTCGCCAAGGAAGGCCTGCATCCCTCTCCTGAGGCTGACAGGCACACCCTCATCCGCCGGGTGACGCTCGATCTGACGGGTCTGTTACCGACGCCCGAAGAAGTGAATCATTTTGTCCAGGACTCTTCGCCCCAGGCGTACGAGCATCTGGTCGATCGCCTGCTTGCGAGCCCAGCCTTCGGCGAACAGCGGGCGCGTTACTGGCTCGATTACGCGCGCTATGCCGATACCTACGGGCTGCACTTCGACAACAGCCGTTACATTTGGGCGTATCGCGACTATCTGATCAAAGCCTTTAATACCAACAAGCCGTTCGATCAGTTTGCCAAGGAGCAAATTGCGGGCGACCTGCTGCCGCCACGCAACCTTGACCAGATCATTGCCAGCGGCTACGTCCGCTCCGGAGTCAGCAGCAATGAAGGTGGAACCATCCCAGAAGAGCTGCGCGTCAACATCGCGCGAGAGCGGACGGAGGCCTATGGAGCCGCATTTCTGGGGCTAACGGTGGGTTGCGCAGTCTGCCACGATCACAAATATGATCCCACGACGCAGAAGGACTTTTATCAGCTAAGCGCTTTCTTCAACAACATCAACGAGCAGCCCTTCAATGGCGATAAGCCGAATTGGGCGCCCGTGGTTCGGATCCCAAAGCCGCAAAATATGGAGGCCTATAACCGGACATTGGAGAAACGGGCGGAGCTGCAGGAGCAGTTGGATGCTTCGCGCGTACAACACCGGGAATTGATTCAGCACTGGTTAGAATCGAAGCAGAATCCCGCGCAGCCTGTCTCGACCGATAAGATGCAGCTTCGCCTCCGGCTCGATGAAGGCGGCGGCGAGGTGCTGAAGAACAGTGCGCCGAACGCCAACCCTAAGAGCTTTCCCATTGGAAAGTTCAAGCCGCAGTGGGGGGAAACAACCTGGCTGTGGCCGGATTTCCGCATGGACACCAGCACCCGGGTAGACCTGGGACAGATCGGTGACTTCGAATGGGACCAGCCTTTTTCCAGCGGCGGCTGGTTCATGTTGCGCTCCGCGCCGAACTTCACTTCATCGAAAGTGTCGGGGGCGCTGATCTCGAAGATGGATGCAACCCAACATTATCGAGGCTGGGTCCTGGCCGCGGATAACGGCATCATCAGCGTCGAGCTGGCAGACCAGGCGCCCAAGGAGCAACCGGCTCCGGATAAACCTAAGAAGGATAAGTCCAAGAAGGATAAGTCGGAGAAGGACGTTAAAAAAGTCGAGGCGCCGAAGGTCGTCATCCCCAAGGACAAGACCCCGATGCGTGCTATCAAGGTCGCGGCCGTGACGCCCCTGCCTACCAACGGTAAGTGGGACCACCTTTTCTTTACCTACGATGGATCGGGCAAGGCGGCAGGCGTCAAGCTGTACGTGAACGGAGCGCCGGTTGCCACTAAAACAATTTCCGACACACTCGCCCGCAAAAGCATGCGCACCGCGGCGCCGCTGCAACTGGGGAGGGAATCTCCCGATGAACAACCAGCTCGCGATACGCGCTACCAGGACATCCGTATCTATGCGCGATCATTGACCACAGAAGAGGCGAAGAGGCTCCCGTTCGAAGACTACGTTGCGGAAATTACCAGCAGACCGGCGAGCCAGTGGAATCGCGATCAGTGGCACGCGGTAACCCAGTTTTATTTCGCCAATGTGGATGAGTCTGCGAAGGCAGTCGAAAGTCAGATCCAACAGCTGGATGCCGAACTCGACAAGCTTTCCGAGGGGGGCGAAGTTTCGCTGGTGGCGGAAGAGAAACCGTCCGTGGCCTACGCAGATGTTTTGACTCGCGGGATCTACACCGCGCGCACGCAAAGAGTCGAGGCTAACACCCCGCATTTTCTGCCACCTTTGCCTGCGGGTATGCCGCACAACCGCCTGGCGCTCGCCGACTGGACCGTCAGTCCGGAAAACCCTTTGACCGCGCGCGTCACCGTCAATCGTATGTGGAATGAGCTCTTCGGCGCCGGCCTCGTAGAGACCACCGAAGACTTTGGCATCATGGGCCAGCGTCCCTCGCATCCCGAATTGCTCGACTGGCTGGCGGTGGAATTCCGCGAGAGCGGCTGGGACATGAAGCATATGTACAAGCTAATGGTGATGTCCGCCGCCTATCGTCAGAGTGCGAAAGCAACGCCCGACCAGATGACCCGCGATCCGAAGAATCTTCTGCTCGCTCACGGCCCCCGTTTCCGTATGGATGCCGAGATGCTACGTGACATCGCTCTCCAGTCCAGCGGATTGCTGGTCAACAAGATCGGCGGCCCGAGCGTGAAGCCCTATCAACCAGACAATGTGTGGGAGTCGGTCGGCTATCCAACCAGCGACACAACCAGGTACAAGCAGGACCATGGCGACGCGCTTTACCGGCGCAGTCTCTACACCTATTGGAAGCGCATGGCGATGCCGCCCAATATGGAGGCCTTCGATGCCCCCACGCGCGACACAGCCTGCACCCGCCGCCAGCGCACAGATACGCCGCTTCAGGCATTAGTAACCATGAATGATCCCCAATGGGTAGAGGCGTCGCGAGCGCTAGCCGAGCGTTTGATCAGGCAGGGAGGCAAGCAGCCGGAGCAACGGATCCAATATCTCAGTGAGCTGGTGCTTTCCCATGACCCATCCCCGCGAATGGCATCGGTGCTGGAGCAATCGCTCAACCAGATGGAGCAACACTACGCGACGGACCCCGCTGCAGCGCACGACCTGGTTGCGGTCGGCGAGAAGCCTCGCGATGCGGCGATTCCTGCGCCCGAACTCGCCGCATGGACCATGGTTGTGAGTGAAGTGCTGAACCTTGATGAGAGCTTGAACAAGTAACGCCGAAGGAGAGAAACACCGTGAAGCAACATCCGCTTTGCACCGATCCTGACAACGGTCCAACCATCATGGACCTTCCCATCGCGAAGGGCATAAAGGCGGAATGGGCTGAGCTCGAGACCCGCCGGCACTTCTTAGGAAAAGCGGGAAAGGTGCTCGGCTGGGCGGCGTTGGCAAGCCTCGCAGGCGACCGGATATTTACCGGTGATGCGCATGCCGCAAATGTCGTGCCCTCTCCGCAGAGCCTCCGGCTGCCCAACTTTGCTCCCAAAGCAAAACGGGCAATTTACCTGTTCATGTCGGGTGGTCCACCGCAAATGGACCTGCTCGACTACAAACCGAAGCTAGCTCAGCTCTATGACAAAGACATCCCCGACTCGGTTCGCGGGGCGCAACAGCTCACAGGCATGACGGCCGGCCAGGCGCGCTTTCCGATCGCGCCTTCCCATTGGGCATTTAAGCAGTACGGCAAGTCGGGTGCCTGGGTGAGCGATATTCTGCCCTACACGGCCCGCATGGTCGATGACCTTACCATCATCAAGTCCACCAATACCGACGCCATCAACCACGAGCCGGCCATCATGCTGTTGAACACGGGCAACATGAACGCCGGAAAACCGTGTCTTGGCGCCTGGCTTTCCTACGGCCTGGGCAGTATGAACGACAACCTGCCCACGTTCATGGTTCTGCTGAGCAAGCTGAACACCAAGGAAAATAATCAGCCGGTCTCCTCGCGTTTGTGGAGCAGTGGCTTTCTTTCCTCTGAGTACGCTGGTGTGGGCCTGCGTTCTGCGGGCGATCCCGTTCTATACCTGAGTGACCCCAAGGGCGTTAATCGAGATGTACGCCGCAAGATGCTCGATGCTGTGAACGAGATCAATCACCAGACGTATCAGGAGCTGGGCGATCCTGAAACCAATTCGCGCATCTCGCAATACGAAATGGCGTACCGGATGCAAGCCTCCGTGCCGGAGCTGACCGACATGAGCCGCGAGCCTCAGTCCACTTGGGATCTCTATGGCCCTGACGCCAAGGAGCCGGGAACCTATGCCTATAACTGCCTCATGGCGCGTCGCATGGCAGAGCGTGGGGTGCGCTTTACCCAGATTTATAAGCGCGGCTGGGATGTTCACGCGAATGTCACCGGCCTATTGCCCGTTTTGTGCCAGGAAACCGATCGCCCAACCTACGCTCTGATCACCGATCTGAAACAGCGCGGTTTGCTCGACGATACGCTGGTCATCTGGGGTGGCGAATTTGGACGCACCGTCTACAGTCAGGGTGGGCTGACGCCCGATAACTATGGCCGTGATCACCATCCGCGCTGCTTTACCACCTGGATGGCAGGGGGCGGCGTCAGGCCCGGAATCACACATGGAGAGACGGATGAGTACAGCTACAACGTAGTGAAAGACCCGGTGCCGGTTCGGGATTTCAATGCAACCGTCCTGCATTGCCTGGGAATCGACCACAACAAACTTACTTATAAATTTCAGGGATTGGATCAGAAGTTGACCGGCACCACTCCTGCGAGCGTAGTCACCAGTCTGCTTGCATGATGATTCGAGTTAAAGGCCAGGGCATCAAGCTGATCTGGGTCGCGTCTTTGTTGGTGAGTGTTAGCCTGCTGCTTCTGCCTTTCGTCTTCAGGCTGGATGGGAAGGCGCATGCGGACTGGCAGCAGTTCCTGGGACGGTTCCATCCCCTGGTAGTGCATCTGCCCATCGGATTGATCCTGCTTGTTCCCCTGCTGGAAGTTGCGGGTAGAGTTCGCCCCGCCTTGCATGAGGCGGCGGTGTTCGTTCTGTCGTTAAGCCTACTCAGTTGCCTGCTGGCCGTGACCCTGGGTTATTTGCTCGCGTACGGGAGCGGAGAGGCAGGGGCGGGTGTTTCACGCCATATGTGGGGAGCCATCGCGCTCACCATCGGCGTGCTGGGTTGTGTGTTGCTCCGTGGGGCGACCGGCGGGTTGCGTGGATTTTATCCTTATATGCTGGCTGGGGTGCTGCTCTTGCTGGCGTGGACGGCGCACCAGGGCGGCTCGCTCACTCACGGCGATAAGTACCTGACGGAATACCTTCCGCAACCACTGAAGCGTTTGGGTGGTATGGGGACGGTGCAGGCGAAAGCCTTCGATTTCCCTGATTCCTTTTATGCACGGCACCTCTATCCAATTTTCGATGGCAACTGCGTGGTCTGTCACGGGGAGCAAAAGGTCAAAGGTGGTCTTCGCCTGGATACCTATGACCGGCTCATGAGAGGCGGGAAAGAGGGTGCCGTGATCATCCCTGGGAAGCCCGATAGGAGCATTTTGTTCCAGCGCATTACCCTCCCCACCGGCCATAAGAAATTCATGCCTTCAGAAGGGAAGCCACCCTTAAAACCGGAGGAGATCGCATGGATTCGGGCTTGGATCCTTCAGGGAGCGTCTCAGGAGGTGAAGTCCCTCGCCGGCATCGACGTGCCTGAGCCATTCAAAGAGGAGCCTCTGCCGCAGGTGGGAGATTATAGCAAGATGATGGGAGAAATCTCGCAGACGGCAAAGGCAGCAGGAGTTACACTTGTGCCGGTGTCCAGGAACCTGGGGGATGGTCTCATATTGAATACCGTCGATGCCGGGCAGAAATTCGGCGACGCCCAACTTGCAGGCTTGGTGCGTTTTGCGCCATACATCGTAGAGGCGGAACTAGGGCGAACCGCGGTCACTGATGGCTGCTTCGCGACACTGGGGAAGTTCCCTCATCTGCGGGCCATCCATTTGGAGGGAACGGCCGTCACTGGAACCGGTTTGACCGCGCTGGCGCAATTGCCGCAGTTGAGCTACCTCAACCTGAGTGGGACCCAGGTGACCCAGGCGGCGATTGCTCCCCTCACGTCGATGAAAAACCTGCGCCATCTTTATCTCTACAACACGCCGGCGCAGCCCCCATCGATCGCGAGGCAAGAACCATGAACCGTCGAGAATTTTGTGCGTTAACAGGTGTCGCGACGTTGGGGACCTTCCTGGGCCCCCAGCTGCACGCGGAGACAAGATCGGAGGAGCGTTCCTTGGACTCACCACAGCTTCAGACTGGCAATGGCGAATGGACCTATCGTGTGGTTTCGAACTGGGGGCAATTGCCGGCAGGAAAAATGTTCGGCGGCACTCATGGCGGTATCGCCACCGACAAAGCCGGACTTCTCTACGTCAGCACGCAGAGCGTAACCGGGGTATTGGTTTATGACCGCGACGGCAAGCTAATCAGAACCATCGCCAACCAATATCCGGAAGTCCATTCCCTCACCTACGCGAACGAAAACAACGAAGAGTATTTTTACGTGACCGTCCAGAAAGGAACGCCCAAAGAGAACTGGCTGTTCGTCAAGTTGAAGACTGATGGAACGGTGGTGCAGAAGATCACTGCTCCGAATGAAGCAGGATTTCACGCGCCGAATGAGTGGCGCCTGACTGCCGCGGTGCCGGGACCGGATGGTTCCATTTTCATTGCCAATGGCTACGGTGACTCGCGCATCTTCAAGTTCGATAAGGCGGGCAACTATCAGGCGGCCTATTCAGGCAAGGGAAAGGCAGATGGCATGTGTGACTGCAGCCATGGGTTGGCGGTGGACACCCGTTACGATCAGCCACTGTTACTGGTGTGCGACCGCGAGAACCGTCGTCTTAGTCACTACGATTTTGACGGCAAGTTTGTGAGTAACGTCACGTTCCACATGCGCCGTCCCTGCCAGGTGAGTTTCTGGGGTGACTACGCCGTTGTTTCTGAGTTGGAGGGGCGCGTTACCGTCCTGGACAAGGACAATGTGCCGGTCGCCTTTCTGGGCGACAACCCGCACAAGGACCAGTGGGCAAATTACAAACTGGTTCCCGGCGATATCGCACTCACCAACTTTAGTGCGGCCCACGGATGCCACATCGATCAGGAAGCCAATATCTACGTATCCGACTGGAATCAATCCGGACGCGTGACGAAGCTGGCGAGGGTTAAAGCGTAAACCTTCCATAGCTGGCGGGTGTCTCTCAGTTGTTCTGCGATCCGTAGACGCGGAAGCGCGTCCAATAGGTTCCGTTGTCCCAGTTGATACGGTTGCCATTCGCCGTGACCGTTCCCCCAATGTTGGTCCCATTCCAGTTGGTCGTCAGGGTGCGTTTTCCGTTCATCTGGCCGCTCGCATTACTACCTTGTTCGTTGCTCAACTGTAGGTTGTTGCCGCGTTGCCGGATGTTGCAGGACTGGGAGCGATTTCCTTGTGCATACCACGTACCGGTCAGATTGAGCCGATTATGGCCGCCTCCGCCGCCTCCGTTACATCTGGCCCAAAAGGTACCGTTCGACCAGTTGATTTGGTTGCCGTCCGGGCTAAGCGTGCCGCTCACGAATTGCCATCCCGGGGCGACGATACCGGACTGTCCCTGGAACTGTCCCGGCGAAGTATCGCCGTTTTCATTGGTTAATGTAAGAAAGGCTCCGTTATTGCTGATCGAGGCATGCTTCGTGGGGTCTCCCTGGGCACACCACGCGCCCGTAAAGGCCCCAGACTGAGGCTGGTTTGGCGGAAACTGAGCAACTGCATTCTTCAGGCTGAGTGGTAGGCAGATGGCGACCACAAACAAAAGCGCCGCGCTGTTGGCACGTCTGGCATGAGTCACAGGTCTTCTCCTTCTCGACGAATTGATCCCTCCGAGACTACTGGGAAAGTGGCCCACAGAACAGTAACATTTCACTAGGAGTCATGGGCCTGCGGCCCACCCAAGGTACTGAAAACCGCGCTCTGTCCAGCAACCTGTCCCGGCGTGCCGTGGACCGCTCTCCCCTTTGTCATCCCGACGGAGGGATCTGCAGTTCCGCGGACCTTTCATAGAAATGTTTTTCGACCGAGCGTAGCGTATTGGACCTGCTGTTTCTTTCGAAATCCGCACCTGCCCTATCTTTCGTGCAGTTACCAGATTCAGCATCGGCAGTCTAATCCGCAGGACTCCATGTAGGGGAACCTCGCCTTTGGCGGGAAGGACTATTACCATTATTAAAGAGCGCTCATCTATATAGAGAGTGCTCACGTTGAACCCGGGAGAAGGAAGGTGTGCAATGACTCTCAGACCGACGGACATGCTGGAGATTCAATCGGCAATCGACGCGTACGAGAGGAAGTTCCCGCGGCGTCCGGCGCCCTCGGCGGAAGTGGCGCTGGCTTGGCGCCTGGGCAAGCGGGAATGGGCGAGGCGGCAGGCCGCGCAGCGTGCCGTGCAGCAGGGGGGTTCTGACCGCGCACGGGGAAGCGGAGAGAAACCGGAACCCGGATTTGCGCAGCAGGAGTGCAACCGGTTGGTGTGGGCCTTGGAGCAATTCCGGCTCCGCTGGCTTACCGGGGGTTCTTCCGAGGATGCCCCCGCGGAGTTGCTTCCCTGGGTAAAAAATGTTTTGCTCGTTGGCTGGTGGGGTGTGGTCGCCGTAGCGGTCGCGTCAGTCTTTTTCTTTGGCGCCATTGTCGGCGGTTTCAAGTGACCGGCAAGCAGGTTTTGTGGCGATCGGGCTGCGCGCTTGCTTTCGCCCTGACCTTGCTTGGCGCACTGTATGCACAACGTCCCTTTCGCCAGTACCCTTCCGTCGAATATGGCGAATCTATGCCTTTGCCCCACGACTGGCGTCGGCCGGCGGAATGGGCCTTCGCCCGGCTGATGTATCCCCCCGGCCCGCTGGATGGCTACTATCCCAGATTTCAGGGCGACTGGCGGCAGGGACTCTCTCTTTGGACCCAGGATTACCCTCGCGCGGACCGTGCGTTAGCGCAGGCGGTGAGGCGTTTGACCCGGGTCGACGCGCGCTCGGTAGAACAGTCCGTCAACCTGGACGATGGGGATGAGATTTACAACTGGCCCTGGCTCTATGCCGTCCAGGTCGGGGAGTGGGGCCTGACGGAGCCCCAGGCGAAGAAGCTTCGTGACTATCTGCTCCGCGGGGGATTCTTCATGGCCGACGATTTCCATGGATCCGAGGAACAGGCGTATTTCGAGAAGACCATGAAGGTGGTGTTTCCCGAGCGCCCGATCGTGGATATCCCGAACGACGATCCCATCTTCCACACCGTCTTCGATCTGGACGATCGCTACCGCATCACGGGCGCGGAGCACCTGGATACGGGTTACAAAAAAGACGGGCGGGTTGCGCGCTGGCAGGGCATTTACGACGACAAAGGGCGGGTCATGGTCGCCATCTCTCTGAATTCAGATATCGGTGATTCCTGGGAGTGGTCAGACAGACCCCAGTATCCGCTGAAGTTTTCTGACCTCGGAATGCGGCTAGGTGTGAACTACGTCGTTTACGCCATGACCCACTAAAACCGATCGAAACTTCGAAGAAACCTTTGCGGGTTACTTTAAACGGTTACTACAATTTGCCTTTCTGTTACTCAAGAACCATAGCTTATTTCTGTGGAACCGCTATGCTCATCAACAAGCGGCGATTCTCCGCGGAACATTTCATCGATTCTTTCGGGGGAGGGACTCGATGAGGTGGAACGAGGAGAGTTGCCGTTAGTACTTTGGTAAGTACTCTCAGAGTCTGCACTTTATCTCTGGCTTTGCTCTCTCCGGAGGCCACCCGCCGGTTGAATTCGACAGATTGATTCTTACCATGTCCGGCCCCGGCGTGCCGTGGGACTGGAGCGTCAGCGGAGTGGACCTGTCCCGCCTGCCCCGGCCTGCCGTGGGGCGTGCCGTGGAGAGATCTGCGGCTTCCTTTCGGTTCTCACACAGACTCTGAATCGCGTCTTTCTTTCCTGAAGGGTATGGGCTTCACCCCGTACCTGGAGTTTCGACATTTCAAAACAGGATGGATAAATCGGAAGCAGTGCAATGCGCGAATTTTTCGTGAGTCACCGCCCTGATGCTTTGTATCAGGGCACGACTTTAGTCGGGCCGTCAAAGTCCAAAAAAATGAGGGCTTTAAGCCCCTGCGTGAGATCTGCATTTAGGTTTTGTATCAGGGCACGACTTCAGTCGTGCCGAAAAGGGCCACCAGGACGAGGGCTTTAGCCCCTGCGCTTTTGCTTTGTTCGGTAAGTGAAGCAATATGGATACGCCTCGGCTGTATCGACCGGTCCTTGCTTGACAGGCTCTAAACGATATATTCCCGACGCTGCAGAAAGCTTTGCCAATCAATTATGCGCACCTCAGAAAATCCGCCTCGGCGGGCGCCACAGCTGGATCAACATCGGTTACATAAGTAACTCTCCGTAACCGCCCGGCAACAGCAAGAGGCCTAGTTCGGGCATAGTTCGATAGTTCGGCTCAGGATGCACCAATGCCGCGTCACTTTGCTGGCCGACGTCGGCTGGCTAGGGTCTTCCAGACTAGACCCACGAGCTTTTGGCGGGGTAACCCGTTAGTTGTAGAAATGGCGCTCGTGGACTGCAGTCCTTTATAAATGAGGGGCTTCGGCACCGGCCGCGACCCTTCTCGTCAGCGATTTCGCTTTTTCCTTTAGTATTTTGTGGCAGGCAGCTCGTTCGCGAAACTAATCTCATGAGGCGAACGTTTA